>NZ_QVQT02000001.1 GCF_003428625.2 Paracidobacterium acidisoli
CGGCGCGCCTTGCGACGTCAGCTGATCTGACGTCGCAAGGCGCGCCGTTAAAAATGATGAGGTCGCTAAGGCAGCGATTGTCCCTACAGGTCTATATTTAGTGGCACCCTCTTCACCCGCCGATTTTTCAGAATACAAGTCTCGATATTTAATGCTCACCCGATTTTTGGCATACCACACCAGATGGTCGGTCACATTGGACAGAGTGGTGCCTGAAAAGCCCGTAGTTTTCGCATAAACGATTGTGCTAACAAAATTGCCGTCACCAAACACCTCGTCCATGACAGCACGAACCCTATGCACATTCTCATCGCCAATCTGTACAAAGATCGAACCTGAGTCCGTCAACAAGTCACGGGCTACTGTGAGACGATCCCTCAGATATGTCAGGTACGAGTTAATCCCATCGCGCCACGTATCGCGGAATGCCTTTACCTGCTCCGGTTCGCGGGTGATGTGATCTTTACTCCCATCCTTAACATCGCGGCTTGTTGTAGACCACTGAAAGTTGGAATTGAACTTGATGCCATAGGGCGGGTCAAAGTAGATGCACTGCACCTTGCCGCGCAGGCTTTCCCGTTCCGCCAGCGAAGCCATCACTTGCAAACTGTCGCCGAGGATCATGCGGTTCGACCAGTGAGCATCGTGCTGATAGAACTCTGTGCGCGCCTCTTCGCTGGGCAGTCCGTTGAAATCCGCGAAGAGATTGAACTGCGATTCGGTAGCAGTCTGCCCGGCCTTCGTCTGCCGCTCCAGGTCGTCGATCAACACCTTGGGGTGGACCTTCTCCTGAATGTAGAGCGGCGGCGCGGGCACCACGAGATCAGACCAGTCCTGCTCGTCCTTGCCGCGCCAAACGAGTTGCGGGTCAAGGTCGCGGTTGCGGCGCTCGTAAGCAACGCGAATGGGCGAACGATCTTCGGCGCGCATCACCGACTGATATTCGGCGGTGGGGATGTTCCGGCGCGAGGCTTCCTCATGGACCAGCGTTTCGACACTCTTCTTCGGTTTCGGCTTTGCTGTCTTTGCCATCGTTTGTCTCTAGTTCTGTGCGGGCTGCGGTTGGGTAACGGAATCGACCATCTTCTGGAACTCGGTCTCGATGAGATTGGCGAAGTCCGCGTTCATAGCGAAGACTTCCGTAAACTCGACGAATGCCCACCGCCCAAACTTGCCCGTGTTGTTCACGCCTGGAATCCAGTAGGTATCCATTGTGATCTTCTTGTCCTTGGCGTCTTCGCGACGGTATCCCTTCACCTCGACAACCAGGTGAAGCAAATCCTCCTCGCCGTGGCCGTCTTCAATCAGCACGATGAAGTCGGGTCGATAGATACGGCTGTCGAAGCCGTGGCGATACGGAACGTCAAAACCAAGATTGTGATTCTTGACATAGGCACGGACGCGCGGATGGTTTTCGGCCACGCGGCAGAACTCTGCCTCCCAATCGCTATCAAGAATGATCCAGTTGATGTGGCAACGGCGCGAGTCCGTCTGCCAGCGGCTGGTCTTCGATGTCGCAAAGTTGACGTGAGCGGTTGAGCCTTCGGGATTGAAGGGATCGAGCAGCGCCTTGATCGCGGCATGGTCCACCGATTCCGCGTTAATGGCTGCAGTAATCCGTTCGCAGGCCATGTCCGCCAAATGGCGATAAAGCACCTGAGCAGGATAGGTGTCCCCTCGGCAAATGAGGCAGGTGTCCATCCATTCCTTCACAACGCGCTTGAGCTGGCCGAAGAGATGCAGCGGCGGTTCTTCGCCGGGATTGCGCCACTTGGTGTATAGCAGATGCGTGGTGAGCTTATACAGGATGGTCGATGGGCGGGTGTCGCGAAGGTGCGAGACGGTGAGGTTGACGCTCTCGCCAACGATGCCCGCGTTCTGCGTCTGCGACGGGCCGGTCAGCTCAGGCGTAATGGGTAGTATGGAATCCTCGGTGAACTTCGCAGTGAGGCGTTCATTGGGCAACTCGGCACGATAGCCCATGACACGCGGGAAACGGATCTCCAGTTTGTCGCGCTCTGGGCGCATGGCCTTCACCTGGATGGTCTGGCGAGGCGGGACAGCCACGACAACAACTGGCTTGGCGGCGAAGTCAAACGGGATGCCGAGCACGTCGGCATACTCCACGTTGAAGAGACCCTCTTCATTCAAGTCGTAAGACTGGCGGCGGAGAGCACGCCCAATGACCTGCTCACAGAGCAACTGCGTGCCGAAGGCTCGGACGCCGAGAACATGAGTAACTGTGTTGGCGTCCCAACCTTCCGTGAGCATGGAAACGGAGACGACACAGCGAATGTCGCTGCCGAGACGGCCTTCCTTGCCGACGGTGTTCATCACTTCGCGTAGGATCGAAACATCGTCGATGTCCTCCACGCTCTCCTGAAGACCGCTGCGTTCGACACGCTCGCGGCGGAACTGCTCGATCTCCGGCGCGGCGACCTTGCGGAATGTGTCATCCAGCGCTTCGCCTGACTCAAGCTGTTCGCTGTCAATCAGCAGCGTGCGCGGGCGGGCATAGGGAGTGTTGTGTTCGTCGAAGTTACGGAAGAGTTCGAGACGGCCATTCTCCAGTTCTTCAACTCCGTTCTCGTTGGTGCGGAAGAAGCCGGAGACGTAGTCGTAGACGAGCTTGGAGGTGGACGTGTTGTTGCAAACGATGATGAAGCACGGAGGCACCTTGATGCCCGCATCTTGCCATGTCTTGTATGTCTTCTCGTAATGCCCGTAAAGTGCGTCAAGCGCTGTGTAGAGTGGCGTCGGCAGGCTCAGGGGGTCGAGCCCCTCTGCCTTGCCACGACCCTTCTTCGGCATGAGCTTACGGATGTTCTCCCACAGGTTGCGGAAGACAGGAACCTCCGCACCGGGGATATTGTCGGCCACGGGTACGCGCGGCAGCTTGACGATGCCGCACTCAATGGCATCCATCAGCGAGAAATCAGACATCACCCACGGGAAGAGCGTGCCTTCTGCATAGCCGGAGCCGCGCAGGAAGAACGGCGTGGCGGAGAGATCGACGATGCGATTAAGGCCGATTTTGCGTTTGACGGCTTCCAAGCCGTTGATCCAGAGGCGAGCGGCTTCCTTATTGCGCTCGGCCTCTTCCTTGTCCTCGCGCGAGATGTCTTCCTCGTCTGGCGAGCCGGGCTTCTCCTTATAACAGTGGTGCGCTTCGTCGTTGAGCACCATGATGTTCTTGAGACCCATCAAGTCCGGCATGACGCGCTGGAGCATCTGCCCTTCGGTTTCGAGGGTGTTGATGGCATCGCCGTGGCGACCTTCCAGCAGCGCACGGTTTCCCTTGGAAAGCTCCATGCGCTCACGCAGCTTGAATGCGTGGTAGTTGGTAATGACGATCTTGGCTCGCTTCACATCGTCGAGCATGTCGGGGGGAACCAACTCGCGGTTGGCGTAATAACTGTCGAGGTCGCTGGGCTGAAGGACGCGCAAGCGGTCCTTGATGGTGAGTCCCGGTGTCACCACAAGAAAACCACGGGTGAAATGAGTGCTGCCCGAACGGCGAACTGCGTTGACCGTCTGCCAGGCAATGAGCATCGCCATCACCGTCGTTTTGCCGGCTCCGGTTGCCAGCTTGAGCGCAAGGCGATTTAAGCCTGAATTCGCATTTGCGTTGGCCGCAGCCAGGTGCTCGACAAACTTCTTCCACGCTGGGCGCTTGGACGCAACTTCCGTGAGCCAGATGGCAGTTTCGACCGCCTCTACCTGACAAAAGAATGGGCGAATGCCCTCGAACGGATGATGCCTCCAGTGCTGGAGCAGCCGTGCCGTCTCCGGCGTGACCAGCCAGTCGTTTGGACTGGGAAGACGCCGCCACTCATCGACCTGCTGGCGCAGTTCATTGATGATGGGAATCGTTTCGTATCGCTGGCTGCGCGAGGAAACACCTGTCTCGTCATCGAACTCGATGTCTTCCTGTATAGGAGATTGCTTCTGCTTGCGGGGCTTAGGGATCGGCGTGACAAACTGCGCCGTCCGTCGGGACTCTATAATGCGCTGCGTCGGCTGGCCGTGCTCATCCATCTCCCAATGGTGAGCGGGATAGTCATACGGCGAGTTGAGAATAGGATGCTCGAAGAACCCATTTTCCATCGTCAGCGGCTTACCTTCATCGTGGGGCATACCTGGTCGTTATATGCAGGCTACGGCCTGCTCGCGAGGGCCAAATTTTGCACTTGTAAAGCACGTACAAGTGTACTTTGTCACCCTCTGATTTCACATTTTCATCAGGAGTCAGAATGGCTGGCTGCGCCTCGGTGACCGACCGCGCCATTGAAATCGCGTCCCACGGATGCTTCGCAGAAGTTCGCCGCGAAGAAGAGTTTCCCCGCCTAATAGCGAGAATTCTCAAGTGGCGTAATCCCGATTCGCCGCATTACATAAACCGCTCACTTTTACGCCAGAGGGGAAGAATCCAAGGAAGAGGAACTTGACTCCTTGGCGCGCAGCCGGCGAGCGGGGGCCGGAGCAGAGCGAATGAGGGTGCAGGGGGGAAAACAGCGTGTGTTCCCCCTGCCGATTTTCCGCGGACACGAAAATAAGAGGCGGCCTGGGCCGCCTCTTATTGGTTGATCGTGACCGTGGTCTATGCGGCCTTGGGGGTAGGTTTGGCTGTAGGCGGCGCTGCCTTCTTCGCCTTCTCCTTGGCGGCGAACTCCTGCCGCACTTTGCGACCGATGGCGTCTGTGTCCACCTTGTAAGCTGCCGCCGCGTCCTTCAGCACAGCGGCGGCGTTGCCGCGTGAGGCCGCAATCAGGACCGTGGACTCCACCAGCACACGGGAAAGCGTGCTTTCGTCGGCGCGACGAAGGATAGCGGTGAACGCATTCTTGATGCCTCCATCATCCCGTTTCTGCCGGATGCCGTGCTGCCGCGCCAGTGTCTCGACGTTCCGCTCGTCCATTGTGCTTACCAGCTTCTCGACAAGGAAAAGCAGGTCGCGCTTGAGGAGACGCACAGGCACAGCAGAACCGATGGCGGAGAGAACGCGAAGGCCGGTGGTGCTGGCAACGGCTTCCTCGCGGCGGCGCTTGGCTTGCTCGGCCTTCCACGCCCCATCCTCGCGGCTGGTTTGCTGCTTCGGATGATGCACCGGACATGCGAGGTTGGCGCACACCTTATGGATGGTGCCTACGTCGTTCCCCTCGGTGATGATGGCGTCCGCAGTGAACTTGCACACCTTGAACTCCGGGCGCTTGGCATCGTCCTTGGTCTTCGGCTTCTCGTCCCGGATTGCGGTGTACTTGTTGCGTGGAAGTACCGGACTGCCTTCCTGATGTCCACCGTAAGACGTGCTGATCTGTACCAGTCCCGGTTGTGCGGCGACGGTGCTGGCGATGTGCGCCTGTACCTTGTTCGCGTAACAGGTTGGGTCCGTACAAGCGTCCTGCTTCCCGAAGTCGGTAAAGAGTAGCTTGTTGCCTCCGGTACGCTTCGGGCAATCAGCACAGCTTCCCGCTGATGGCACAAGCTGCGCATCGCGTTTGTTGAACGGCGCGTCCTTCAATACCAGCAGGATGTTGCTATCAATCCAGAACTGAAGGTTGCGGACGGGCAGCAGGACACGCGTGGGCTTCTCCCCGCCGTTGTAAATCTCCTTGAAGCAGGCTTTGAGCGCGATCTCCTGTTGGTCGACAGGAAGCCGAGCCAGCAACAAGGCATGACCCACGCCGATAGCGTCGGCATAGAACGGTTCGACGGCTGTGGGAACAAGATCAATCAGCTTGAGGCGCTGCGCCACGAACGAGGGAGTTTTACCTACCTTCGCGGCGATCTGCTCAATGGTGTATTTAGGTTCCTCCAAGTCCAGCAGGGCGCGAAATCCCTGCGCCTCCTCCATCGGGTGAATCTCGGCGCGAATCAGGTCCGATCCAGCCAACTCCCCAGCCGAGAACCCCAGCGCCGAAAAGCGCGCCGAAGAGTCCAGGAATTGCATCCTGAAAACGTCCGCTCATCATCCGAATACCGGCGAAGATCAGACCGCCAAGACAGATGACAGCCCCGGCGTACATGGCGAAAGTTTTGAAGGTTGACATCAGTGTTTGTGCGCCCGAGAAGTCCATCGTTCCCTGCGCGTGAGCTGCGGTAGCAAATGCCATCGCAAATAGGTAAGGCGCAAACAATCGTGCGAGTTGGTAGGGGTTGGGCTTAGAGACGAATCGTTCCCGTTTCTTTGCAAGCGGGATAACGGAGTGGGATATTTGGGGCATTGGCTCCTCCGAACGGCATTGTTTTTGGCCGTCATGTTTCGGAAGGTAATGCCGTCAGAATTTTTCGTCCAAGACTTCTTATCTATAGCGCTATTGCTTTGGTCAATAGCGGATTTGCTCGGAGGATTGCCCCCTCATAGGTCTCATCGATTCACACCAAAGCTGCGCCATTGACCTCCGCTCAATGAGCGACTCGGTGATTTGGCGTCAATCGAACGGAGTCACTCCCGAGAAACGTGTCTCTCGGTATCCACTTGAGTGATGCTGCCAGACGATGCGGCAACTCGCTTGGCTTAACCCAGTTGGCTTCGGGATTCCCGCTTCGGCGGACGTCGGCCGTCCAAAACCACGTCATCAACGATCTGCGGTGAAATGAGGTATTGCGGAGCGATCTCTGCAACGATGTGTCGAAATTCGTTCAGGCCCTCCGGCGAGAAGCTCACCCGATCCAAATGGCTGCGTACGACCGACCAGAGCCGTTTGCCAGCAGAGGGGAAACCAGACTTCGCTACCAGCGTCGGTAAGGATCTCCATAGTCATTGCCTGCTGTGGGTTGGTCTTTATTCCCTTCACAAAGAGTGGAGCCTCCGATGTCGTCACCGGATCGTTTGGATCGAAGGTGGTTCTAATTTGCCAGTGGAACTCCGCCATCCAGGTGGCTCCCTTCTTGAATTCCTCTCGCATCTTGGCCAACGTGAAATCGTGGACTTCTGCCTCGCTCAGGCGCCGCACGTTGTCGTATGTGAGCTTGTTCTCCGTATGATCGACGCTCGTGATAGTTGCCACCATTGCTTCCGCTAATTCTTGCCCCTGTTCGACGAAGAACTGCGGCGAGCGCACGCGAATCATCTGCATATACGTGAGAAGAAAATCGAGGTGCTCCTTCCACTCCGCAAAGTCCGTAGCCTTGATCGCCCCGAGAACCGACGGAAATTGGTCCTCCATCGTCTTGAAGGTAACATCCGCGTGCTCTGCTTCGATTGCATCGTTCGAGAAGTCGTACATACCGATGGCGTGGCAAATCTGCTTGGGTGCTTTTCGCTCCCATTGGTTCCGCCACTTATTCAGGCACCACAATGGTCGATCATTCTTGGCGCGGGCCGGATCAATGAAGCCGCGAAGGTATCCTTGCGGAACGTAGTGGTCCTTGCGGCCACGAGGAGGATTGGGCACGAAAGAATTCTAAGTCAAAAAACTCCGAGATTGGCAGAGACATGTAGCATTGTCTTTGTCTTTCGGATGCTGGCTCATGAATCAACTGACCGCTAACTCGCTGAGTACGTATCTGGCCGCAGTAGCCAAGATACGAAAACGCTGGAAGGTGCCCAGGCGAGACGAACTCTGGTTCAGAGCAGAGGACGCCGGACATCGCAAGACCCGGCTCCAGCCTGGGCTCTATCGCCCCAGGGAAAGCGGACTCCGCAGATCGGTGAACACGCTACTTGAGGTGGAAAATATGAGGAGTTCCAGCGGTGCGCTTCTCAGCTTTCGGACGCAAGGCTCACGAGCACCGATTGGGAATGGGATTCCTACTTTTTGATGCAGCATCACGGGGCTCCCACACGCCTTCTGGACTGGACCGACAGCGCTCTCATCGCCCTTCACTTTGCCATTAGGGATAAGCAGGTCCCCCCTACGGGGGGTGCGATTATTTACGTGCTTGATCCATACTGGCTGCTCGATCAAATCAATGGCGATGACGAGCTGAAGCGCGCCAAGAAGAGGTGGGAGGAATACGCAGAAAAAGACAGTAGCGTTGAAGCGAGAGACTGGGACCGGCTCTACCTCCCCGCCTATGACGAAGATTTCGAAGAAAAGCTGCTGGATACCCCGGCTATCCCAATCCTGTTCGACTCACCTCACGTGACCCGGCGAATTGCCGCCCAGCGGAGCCGATTCATGATCTTCGGGACTGATCCACTATGGCTGAGCAGTCGCCTTGGTATGAAAGATTCCCATCTCGTTTCGATCAGTATTCCTTCGACCTCGATAAGCCGAATCCGACAGCAGCTTCGTGATGCCGGCGTCACCGAATCCGTGGTTTTTCCTGACCTCGATGGTCTAGGACGGGAATTGAAACAGATTTGGCGAACTCGCCGGTGATGCCAAGATTCTCATGCGATGGGATAGGTGCTCTGAAATCGGCTTGTCTTCGTTGGCTCACCTAGTGGGAGTTTTTCAACCGGCGATAACAGCCCAAATCACTTTTTGAGACGATCACTTCGCGTGTTCTGGATCGGCAGCCATCAAACCAGCCTGTCAGTTCGCTATACCATCAGTTCCAGCTGAATAGGTTTCAATGGGCGCTGGTGCGTGGGCATCTTGCGCGCGGTCGTCCGCTTAGCTTTGGGAAGATGGCGAAGGAGAATGGAGAGCGCGATGTGATTTGCGCTCCTGTGATGTACGAATGCAGTGTCGGACGTCCACCGTGCTCCCGCAATTGGCCTGGATGTGAGGTCTGATGCGAGTGCGATTCTCTCATCGATGAGCGCAAGACCACACCTGCTTTGCACCATCATCTGAATGTCTGCCGGCGTCGCTGCCAGGCACGAAGCTTCTGGCCGAATCCCGATTTCCAATAACATTTCCATTAGGCGATGGTGTGCAGCAGGATGAGTCTCCGGGTCGCGAAACACTTTCAGCCGACCGGCCAGTTCCGATGGTTGCACCTCCCGGCTTGACGCCAAGGGATCGTCCGCCCTCATGCAGACTACGAGAGGATCGGATGCGACATGCGATACAACCCAATTCGCTCCGGACACGGGCAGTGGCAGGATCGCCGCATCGAGGGACCTTTCTTCCATCCTGTCGAGCAGCTGCACTGGATGACCGCCTGTCATTTGAATCGGACTATCAGGGAAAAGACGGGTATACGCTTGGCGCAATGATTGCACGGAATCCGGGTTGATAAAGCTTGAAAGACCTACGCGCAGGACGGGTATTTCGCCTCGATCCATCGCGCGAGCTGCGCTTACAACCTCATCTCGAAGTTCCAGCGCCTCCTGCGCATAAGGTGGTACGAGTTCATCTTCGCGGGCAGGCGGGTTCGAGAATCGAGCGAGAGCACTTCAAAGACCGTAGCCAAGTCCGCTGAGCAGAAGCGCAAGCGCGAACTCGAAGAGGGATTCAATAACTTCGCGGACAATCGGCGCGAGCGGGTCAGAACCATCGAGGACCTTGCGGACGAGTACCTGACTTCATACAAATTGCGAAATCCCCAATCGGCTGTCTTCGCTGAATATGCCATGAATCACGTGTGTTGGATCCTCGGTGGTCGCATGTTTGTCGATTGCAACGAAGCCGCGGTCACAACGTACCAGAATCATCGGCTCCAGGAAGGCGCGGCCCCGAAAAGCATCAATGAAGAGGTGGAATTCCTGCTCCGTCTGTTGGGAGACCCAAGCGACCTCCTGCGCGTGAGGCTCCGCAAACGTAAGATGCTCAAGCTCAAGGTAGGCCGCTCAATCGCCAAGGCGTATACAGCAGAAGAAAAGGAGCGGATGCTCGCCGAAGCGAAGAAGGCGCGCTCTCCTCACATCTTTCCAGCCATCATGCTTGCCCTGAACGCGGGCATGCGCGACGCCGAGATGAAGAACCTGACCTGGGCGCAGATGGATTTGGCCAAGGGATATCTGACGGTTGGCAAGAGCAAGACGGAAGCTGGCGAAGGTCGGACCATCCCTCTGAACACTGCTCTCTCGGAATGCATGGGTGACTACGCCGAATGGTACCGACAAAAGTTCGGCAAGCCCCAACCCCAGTGGTACATCTTCCCCTTTGGCAAGCCCGTCCCAAGCGATCCGACTCGGCCTGTGACCACCTTGAAGACGCCCTGGAACAACGTCCGAAAAAATGCCAAGGTGGAAGGGCGGTGGCACGACAACCGGCACACCCTCATCACGGACCTGGCCGAAAGCGGTGCCGGCGACCAGACCATCATGGACATCGCCGGTCATGTCTCAAAACAGATGCTGAAGCACTATAGTCACATTCGCATGCAGGCGAAGCGAAACGCTCTGGAAGCGATCGTCAAGAAGCAGGGCGGAGCCGGAACATCGAGAGAAAGAGAAGGAGCTGAGGGGGTCCCCACAAAATCCACCACAGTGGTTGTAGAGAAGCGAAAGGCGGCTCGCCGTAATCCCGTGACTGCATCGGTTCGAAGTTCGATCACTGCGTCGAATTCGAACGGTGATTACTCAGCAGTGTGCACGGATTCGCAGCGTTTTGAAGGGGTGTCCCCACAAAAGTCCCCACAATCGGTCGTTTCTGAGGTTCATCGGGGAGTGAATAGGAGAGCTAAATCTAAGATTCTAATTGGCTCCTCAGGTAGGACTCGAACCTACAACCCTTCGGTTAACAGCCGAATGCTCTGCCATTGAGCTACTGAGGAGTGTATGGCGGGAGGGCAAATTGCCCTATCCGGTTATATCAAATGGAGGTTGCTGCGTCAAAGCTGCAGTGGGGCGCGAGTTGTGGATGAAAGCTGAAAGAACTCGCTTCCCTGGCCGCTTCCCTGCTCCTGCAATCAACACTTCCTTTAGTAGAACAGCACGGCGACCCGGAACATGGTGAAGCTGCCGGGAACGCCGGAGGGCGCGCAGGCTCCGACGGCGGCCTTTGTGTACCTGCCGGAGGCCACCTGCTGCGCGACCTGGCCGGGAAGCTGGCTCAGATCCGAGGTCTGGAAGCGGACGACGAAGCGGGCTCCGGCGGGAATGCCCTGGTTTGCCGAACAGGCCTGTTCGGCCTGGCCGGTTGCCGGGTCGGCGTGATCGACGACGGTGACGTTCTGCGCCTCGAGCAGCGCGCCGACCTTCTGCTCGACCTGGGCTTTATCCATCTGCTGCACGCCGCTGGAGAAGTCCTCGACGGCATAGAGGCCGCCGTGGAGAACGACGACCGCGACGCCGATCTGGTCCATCTTCGGGTCAAGGATATTGGTGCGGTGCGCAGTGGAGTTCATCCACTCATGCTCGACGGCAGACGGGCCGGGGCCGGAGGCGACGTTTTCGGCGATGGCCTGAAAGTGGGCTCCGGCAGCAGCGGCGCGGGTCATGAGGTCGGGCTCGCCGGGAAACTGATGCGAGAGCGCAGCCTTCTCAGCCATCTGCCGGCAGTGCGCGACGGCGGCTGAAGCGAGAGCGGCGTTCCACTGCAGAGGGGGCAGGCCGTGCTGCTGACGGTCCTGATTGGTGAGCTGAAAGATCTGCTGCGTGCGGGCGTCGTCGGGCTGATTGTCAGCCTGCGCCCAGAGCGGGGCGGCGAGCAGTGGAAGCAGAGCGGCAAGGGCCAGGCGCTGGAAGATGTTCATCACGGAATGGTTCTCCTGCGGTTACGAGTATTTCAGATGCAGGAGAGCGATGAAGGGGGTTGCCGGAGGCTGCTTCATCCGGAGGTGAAATAAGCAGCGGAAAGACAAAGGGCTGCCGGTGAAGGCAGCCCCGATGGATAGATCAGTCGCGATTACTGCGCGGCGGAAGCAGGGACGCAGAGCTCGTTGAAGGCGCGGGCAAGCTCCTGCGCGATGGCCTGCGGCGGATTGTTCTCGATGATGAAGCGCTGCATGAGATACACCAGCTTGCCGTCGCGCAGAATGGCCACGGCGGGCGAAGTCGGCGGATTGCCGTCGAAGTAGGAGCGGGCGCGCTCGGTGGCTTCGCGGTCCTGCCCGGCAAAGACGGTGATGGACTGGTCAGGCGTGACGGGATTCTGCAGAGCAAGACGGACGCCGGGGCGCATTTTGCCGGCAGCACATCCGCAGATGGAGTTGACGACGAGCATCGTGGTGCCGGGCTTTGCCAGCGCCGCATCGACCTCTTCGGCGGTGCGCGTTTCGCTGATGCCTGCGCGAACCAGCTCCTCGCGCATGGGAATGACCATAATCTCGGGATACATACGTTTCCGCTCCTCGGGTAGAAACCTGACCTCTTCCATTGTACTGAAGAGGGACAGGCGAACCCAGAAAAATGGAAAACGGCAGCCTGCCGCGTACCCATGCCCGGAAGTCCGGACATGGGCACCCTGCTCCGACACCTTTATTCCAGCAACCTTTTCCCTGCTTATTCCGGCAATTTCTCCTGTACTCGGTTTCCAGGCTATGCGTCGGTAAAGGCAGCGGCGCGGGGCTGGCCCTTCGCCAGCTGAGGCGGCGCATCGGGCTGGATAAAGTCGGCGGTCCAGTGCCAGTTGCGTATTTCGGGCATGTCTTCAAAGTTCTGACGGATGTAGACGTAATGCTCGTGCAGCTTTGCCTGGAAGAAGTCGATGACATCCGAGACCTGCGAGCGGAGCCGGGGCACGTACTTCAGCGCGTCGATGGCCAGATGGAATCTGCTCATCTTATTGAGCACCACCATGTCGAAGGGAGTGGTGGTGGTGCCGTAGTCCTGAAAACCGCGGACGTGGAAGCGGGCCTCACTGGAGCGGCCATGCACCATGCTGTGAATGATGTGCGGATAGCCGTGGAAGGCGAAGATAACGGGGCGCTCGCGGGTGAAGAGCTGATTGAAGGTGATGTTGTCCATGCCGTGCGGATGGGCGTCGGGACTCATGAGGGCGTTGAGATCGACGATATTGACGACGCGGAGTTTGATGCCGGGCACGTGCTTCTGCAACAGCCAGGAGGTGGCGCAGACCTCGAGCGTGGGCACGTCGCCGACGCAGGCAAGAACGACGTCCGGCTCGGTGCCGCCGTCGTTGGTGGCAAAGTCCCAGACGGACGCGCCCTGGGAGCAGTGCGCCAGGGCCTGCTCGAAGGTGAGCCACTCGAACTCGGGCTGCTTGCCGCAGGTGACCACATTAATGTAGTTGCGGCTGCGCAGGCAGTGGTCGAAGACGTTGAGCAGGCAGTTAGAGTCGGGCGGATAGTAAATGCGAACAATCTCGCTGCGGCGCTGCAGCACATTGTCGACAAAGCCGGGCGCCTGATGGCTGAAGCCATTGTGATCGTTGCGCCATGCGTGGCTGCTGAGCAGCACATTGAGTGAGGCGATGGGACGGCGCCAGGGAAACTCGCGGCACTGCTCAAGCCACTTGGCATGCTGCGTGATCATGGAGTCGACGACCTGCGCGAAGGCCTCATAGGAAGTCCACATGCCGTGCCGGCCGGTGAGGATATAGCCCTCGAGCCAGCCCTCACAGAGGTGCTCGCTGAGAACCTCCATAACGCGGCCATCGGGGCTGATGTGGTCGTCGATGGAGACGGTGGGGCGCATGCTGCAGCGGTCTGTGGCTTCGAAGACGGCATTGAGGCGGTTGGAATTCGTCTCATCGGGACAGAAGACGCGAAAGTTCTGCGTATTTTGCCGGAGGACGTCGCGGAGATATTCGCCGAGCTTGCGCGGCGCTTCAGCAATGACCTCCCCGGGAGCGGGAACGGCGAGGGCATAGTGCGCGAAGTCGGGCAGGTCGAGGGTTTTGAGCAGGCGGCCTCCGTTGACGTGGGGGCTGGCGCTCATGCGCAGATCGCCTTCGGGAACGAGCGCGGTGATATCGGCAGCGGGATGGCCATCGCTGTCGAAGAGAGTCTCGGGATGATAGCTGTGCATCCACGCTTCGAGCATCTTCAGATGCTCGGGGTTTTCTCGGACGCCGGCGAGCGGAACCTGATGCGCGCGGAAGGTGCCTTCGACGGGAACGCCGTCGATCTCCTTCGGGCCGGACCATCCTTTGGGCGTGCGCAGAATGAGCATGGGCCACGGCTTCTGCTGCCCCGGATGACCGGAGCGGGCGGCCTGCTGGATGGCGCGGATACCGGCGCAGCAGTGGTTCAGCGCGTCGGCCATGCTTTGATGTACGAGCGCCGGATCGTCGCCTTCGACGAAGTATGGCTCGTAACCGCGGCCGGTAAAGAGAGCGCGCAGCTCTTCGTCGGGCGTGCGGGCGAGCACCGTGGGGCCGGAGATCTTGTATCCGTTGAGATGAAGGATGGGCAGCACGGCGCCATCGCGCACCGGGTTCAGAAACTCGATGCCCTTCCAGCTTCCCTCCAGCGGACAGGTCTCGGCTTCTCCGTCGCCGATGACGCAGGCCACGATGAGGCTGGGATTATCGAAGGCCGCGCCGAAGGCGTGAACGAGCGCATAGCCGAGCTCTCCGCCCTCGTGCATGGAGTTGGGCGTGTGCGGCCCGCAGTGGCTGGGAATGCCGCCGGGCGTGGAAAAGGAGCGGAAGAGCAGACGCATGCCTGCTTCGTCCTGCGTGATGTCAGGATGAACGTCGGTGTAGCAGCCCTCAAGGTAAGCGCAGGCGTTGAGCGTGGGGCCGCCGTGCCCGGGGCCGGAGATATAAATTATGCTGGCGCGGGTCTGCTGGATAAGACGGTTGAGATGGGCGTAAATGAAGTTCTGCCCGGCAGAGGTGCCCCAGTGGCCGAGCAGGCGCGGCTTGATCTGCTCGACGGTAAGCGGCTCGCGGAGCAGAGCGTTATCGCGCAGATAAATCTGGCCGACAGAGAGGTAGTTTGCCGCCTTCCAGAAGCGATCGACCTGCGAGAGCAGCTCCGGCGAAAGCGGGCCGGTGGCGTTTTGCGGAGGAGCCGGCTGCGGCTGGTCGTTCGCCTGAACAGCCGTGGAAAGGGCTGCGTCAAATGTGAACATGCATCTCTCCTTCTTCCCGATGGTTTCCGGTGAGCGCTTCTGTTTATCTATCTATCCGAAGCGATCCCCTCATCGCAGTGATGAGGATCACGCGCGGGGCTGTGTTTGTTCCCGAAGCAGACGGCGGCAGTGGCGCGCGATCTGCACCTCTTCTTCGCTCGGCATGACTCTGATTTTGGTGTAGCTGTCTTCGCCGTCGCGTTCAATGCCCAGAAAAGCAAGGTTTTCGCAGATGAGATGACGGATGAACGGACTGTGCTCACCGATGCCGCCGGTAAAGATCAGCAGATCGAGACCGCCGAGCTCGGCCGCGTATGCGCCGATGGTTTTACGGACGCCGGCGACAAAGATCTGAATCGCGAGCGCGGCGCCGGCGTTGTTCTGCTGCATGGACTCCTGCAGTTTACGCATATCGGCCAGGCCGCCGGAGATGGCAGTGAGACCGGAGCGGCGGTTCAGCAGATCTTCGAGCGCGTCGGCATCGAGATGCTCGTTGCGCAGCAGAAACAGGAGCACGCCGGGATCGAGATCGCCGGTGCGCGTCGCCATGGGAATGCCTCCGGTGGGGGTGAGCCCCATGGACGTATCGATGGAGTGTCCGTCGCGCAGCGCCACGAGGCTGGCTCCGCTGCCGAGATGAGCGCAGATGGCGCGCGCTGGAATGGCTCCGCCCAGCCGGTGCAGGACAGACTCATACGACAGGCCGTGAAAGCCATAGCGCAGCACGCCCTTTTCAAAGAGCTGCTTCGGCAGGGGAAAGCGCGAAGCGATCTCGGGAAGCGTGCGGTGAAATGCCGTGTCGAAACAGGCAAACTGCTGCGCCTGGGGGAACTGCGTCTGCGCATCGGCGATGAGATCGAGCGAGACGGGAATGTGCAGCGGGGCGAAATGGACCGATTCTCCGAGCGTTCGGATGACCTGATCGGTGATGCGCTGATGGGTGCGCAGATGCGGGCCGCCGTGCACGACGCGATGACCGATGGAGTGCGGCGCTTCGCCGGTGAACTTCAGCAGCGCCTCAGCGGCTCGACTGAATGCGTGCTGCTGCGAAGAGAGCGTATAGCTCTCGCTGAGAAGCGTGCTGCCGGCAGCGTCAGAGATGTGGAGCGTGCCGCCTGACTGCCCAATGCCATCGGCTCCGCCGGTAAGGAGCGCAGTCTCTTCTCCGTCACGTTCGGCGAAGAGGCCGAACTTGAGCGAAGAGGAGCCGCTGTTGAGAACCAGCACCGGACTGGAGGCAAAGTCAGGCATGGATGGCAGGCTGCGTCGTCTGTTCTGCCATTTTATGATGATGCGCTTTGGTGGAAGGGTTTCGCTCTCTTCGCTTTCACGGCAAATTCACGATGGCGGGCGGGGATATGGCTGCACTGCGGTGCGCCGGACTGCGGGCCGGAGGGTCCTGCAATGCGTTCGACGGCACAGGCGTGAGCGGTTATGATACGAAGAGAGACGGCTGACTGCCGGTTCTCTTTTCCCTTCTGCTATTTCCCAGACGACAACTTCAGTGATTTCTGTTTTCCCTTTCGTTCCGAGGAGCCGCTTCTGAGCCCCATGACTTCGCACAAACATAACCATACCTGGATCATTCTGCTGCTCGGCTCGCTGTGCGTGGTGACGCCGTTCGCCATCGACATGTACCTGCCGGCCTTCGCCACCATTGCTGCGGAGTTCGGGACGACGACCTCGGCGATTTCGATCTCGCTCTCGACGTATTTTGTCGGCTTCGCACTGGGACAGGTGATCTACGGGCCGCTGCTTGACCGCTTCGGACGCAAGCGGCCGCTGTATGTGGGACTGGTGATCTATATTCTCTGCTCGGCCGGCTGTGCGGTATCGCCGAGCCTGCAGACATTTACCGTGCTGCGCTTTCTGGAGGCGCTGGGTGGATGCGTGGCGCAGGTTGCGGCCATTGCCATGGTGCGCGATTTCTTTCCGGTGAAGGAGAGCGCAAAGATTTTCTCACTGCTGTTTCTGATGATCGGGGTCTCTCCCCTGGCTGCGCCGACGGTGGGAAGCCTGATTATGGCGGGTCCGGGCTGGCGTTGGATCTTCGCCCTGCTGGCGGCAATTGCATTTGTCATTCTGATGGTTACATTTTTCCTGCTGCCGGAGGGACACACGCCGGACCACTCGGTTTCGCTGCGTCCGGGACCGCTGCTGGCGGGCTTTCAGACGATCTTCCGCGACCGGCAGTTCCTGACGTATACGCTGGCGGGCGCATTTTCCTTCGCCGGACTGTTTGCTTATGTGGCCGGGTCGCCGGTGATCTTCATGGACGGCTTCCACATGGGCACCAAAGCCTTCGGCATCGTCTTCGCGGTGCTGGTGATGGGCTTCATCGGCGGCAACCAGGTGAATATCTTTTTGCTGCGCCGGTTTTCGAGCCGGCAGATCTTCTTTGCCGCTCTGGTGGTGCAGGTGGTGACGGGCCTGCTGTTCTACGCCGGGATGCGCGGCCACCTGATCGGTTTGAACGGAACGCTGGTGCTGTTCTTTATCTTTCTCTCGTGCATCGGGCTGACGTACCCCAATGGCGCGGCACTGGGGCTGGCTCCATTCTCGCGGGATGCAGGGCGCGCTTCGGCGTTGCTCGGCTTTCTGCAGACGGGCACCGGCGCTGTGATCTCGCTGTGCATCGGGCTGATGGGCGCGCGTGCGATTGCCCTTCTGCTGGCGACTACCGCGGTGGCCGGCCTGGCGATTCTGTTGGCGGGCAGAGCCGGGCTGCAGGAGATCGTCGGAAGCGAAGAGACCGAGACGGTGCTGATGCACTGAGCCGCGGGCATTCCGGCAGCGGCGCAGAAGGCCGCCGTCCGGGCCTGCGCTGCTGTTACTGGTTGACGCCGCTGGCCATATAGCCGCCGTCGATGACGAGGATCTCTCCGGTCACGAAAGAGGCCGCGTCAGAGACGAGATAGATGGCGCCGCCTGCGATCTCGCTGAGGTCGCCGAAGCGGTTCATGGGCGTGCGCATTCTGAGCTCCCTGCCCCGGTCGGTGTTCAGCACGAGCTCGGCGTTGAGCGCGGTGGGGAAGATGCCGGGCGCAATGGCGTTGACACATATATTGTGAGGCGCAAGCTCGATGGCCAGGGATTTGGTCAAAGCTCCGACACCGGCCTTGCTGACTCCGTAGGCGGCGACATCACGGAAAGAGACGAAGGTGGAGAGCGAAGCGATGTTGAGAATCTTTCCGCGGCGCTGGCTCACCATCGTCCGGCCGAAGATCTGGCAGGCGCGCAGCGTGCCGTTGAGGTTGATGTCGAGAACACGCTGCCAGTCCTCTTCGGAGCAGTCGAGGGTGGGCACCTTCAGCGTGATGCCCGCGGCGTTCACCAGAATGTCGACCTTGCCGAAGCGGTCCAGCACCGCGGCATGAAGCGATTCGACTGAGGAGCGGTCGCGGACGTCGATGGTGCGACGCAGCGTCTGACGGCCCAGAGCCTCGATGGCGCAGGCGGTCTGACAGGTTTCCTCTTCGCGGCGTGAGGAGGCGACAACGTCGGCGCCGGCTTCGGCGAGGGCGAGTGTGATGGCATGGCCCAGTCCGGAGGTACCCCCGATCACGACGGCACACCTGCCGCTCAGGTTAAAGAGATCAGACCGGGGACTCGATTTGGCGTTCAATAAATATTCCATGTCTCAAACGAACTCGCGTGAGCGACCAGACTACCATACGAAGTTCTCAGCCGCCGCGACAGATATGGCCTCGGCGGCCTTCTGTTTCGGGCTGCAGGATGAAACGGCGATTGTCCTCAATCCATTTACCAAAGGATGGTACGGAAGCCTCGCTCGCCGTCAGCAATGCGGCGACAGAATGGTATCTCTGTGAATGCGCCACACTTCGACGGAAATCGCTGAATCCGCACCGGCTATCCGGCGATGCTGCGGCTGCATGAATTGGATGAAAGACACATGCGGGCAAAACGGCAATCAATCTTATTTTTAGATTTGAATAAAAACGTTTCCAGCGCTTCGATCCGGCGGTTTCCGGGCCACGGCGCCGCGGCCACTTGCCGGCTCGCCCATACCGTAAATGCTGTACGGAAGGCGGTTAGCTTTCAGAAGAGAGGACGGCGCCGCCGAAACAGGTCAAATTTTGGATTTTCTTCTGGAGCAAATCGTAATAGACTGGGTCGTCTTCAGCGATGGCGGGCAGAGAGAATGTTTTGCAGCTTTTAACCGAATGGGAGAGAAAGCGAAGAAACATTTCAAATCTGCCTGTGAACGCGATTACAGATGCAACCCGCACCCCCGGCGGGCCCAATTCAACTCCGCGGAGCACATGAAAACCGCATGAAATCTGTTTCCCACCCACGCCCTGCCGCTCATGGTTTTAAACGCATCGACCTCGCTTATGTCGAACTGGCCTCGAGCGAGAACGCACGCGACATTAACCGCGACATCGTTCTTGAGATTATTCGCTCACGGCAGCCGGTGGCGCGGGCCGATCTGGCGCGGGCTTCCGGGCTGCAGCCGAGCACGATCTCGGCGATTGTGGAGCAGCTGCTCGATGAAAAGTGGGTGAAAGAGGGCGCGATTGCGCGCCGTCCACGGGGAAGACGGCCGACGCTGCTCTCGCTCAACGACGAGCTGGTGATTCTGGCGGCGGACGTGCGGCCGCATCAGGCGATTGTGGCGCTGGTGGATCTGAATGGAAGGTTTTTGACACGCGAGGTGGTTCCTCTGGTCTCGGAGCCGGAGCGCGCGATGCAGAAGATCATGGAGTCGATGGAGACGATGCGGGCGCAGCACGGCGACCGGTCGTTCGAGGGTGTCGGCATCAGCATGCCGGGGCGCGTCGATCCGGAGACGCAGCGCCTGATTATGGCTCCCAACCTGAAGTGGGGCGACTTTGACGTAAAGGGCGCGGTCGAGAAGCGGATGGACCTGCAGGTAGAGCTGGCCAACGCGGCGAATGCTTCCCTGCTCTCGGAACTGTGGTCGGGCAGGCTGGACGGGGTTCGCGACGCGGTGCTGGTCACTGTTTCAGAGGGGATTGGCGCAGCGATCCTGGCCAACGGTCAGATCATCACCAGCAGGAGCGGACTGGCGGGCGAGTTTGGGCACAGCCCCATCGATCCAACCGGGCCGCGGTGCGGCTGCGGCCAGCACGGCTGCTGGGAGGTCTTTGCCTCGTCGAATGCCGCGCTGCGCTATTACGCAGAGCTGGCGCCCAAAGGACGGGCTTTGAATATCCACGACCTGCTGCGGATGGCCGAAGAGGGCGATGAGATGGCCGTGGCCGCGGTGTCGCGCCAGGCGACGGCGCTGGGGCGAGGACTGCGGCTGATCACAGCGTCCCTGGCTCCGGAGGTCATTTTGATTACAGGCGATCTCACCACCTCGTGGGTTCGCTTTGGCCCTGTCGTGCAGGCGGAGCTGGAGAAGAACATGCTCGCGGGTCGCGCGCCCCGGCTGGCGATTACAAGCGACGGCGAGCTTTCGCGCCTGCGGGGCGCGGCAGCCGTGGTGCTGCAGCGCCACTCGGGCTATCACCGCTCGGCTGCTTCGAGCGCGCGCCGGTCGCGGCGTGTGGTGAACGCGACGAAATAGGTTTGCTGAATAAAGATGGCCGGTGCGGAGTGCTCCGGCTGAACGGTTGACAGTGGCTGCGGTCAAAAATATATTTGTGCAGCCGCACAAAATCACATTTCCCCGCTTCAGGGGCAATTCAGGCGACGCCGCAGATGAGTGAAGGCCGTTTCATGGATGTCCGGAGAGCCCGGTTGTCGGCAATGCTCTGCTGCACGCTGCTGCTGTGTGCACCGGCACTGCTCTTTGCTTCGCAGAACAGCGGATCGGGCCCGGCAGGCATTTTTGAGGGGCAGAACGATCTGGGAAGCGTGACGCCTCCGGGTACGACGGCGTTTGACCCCGCGCAGCAGACATACACCGTAACCGCTGCAGGCGACGATATCTGGTCGTCGGTCGACGACTTCCACTTTGTGTGGAAGAAGGTCTCGGGCGACGTATCGCTGACGGCGGATATGGAGTTCCCCGACAGCACCGGCAGCCCCAATCCACACCGCAAGGCCGTGCTGATGTTCCGGCAGACGCTGGATGCGGGCGGCATTTACGTCGATGCGGCACAGCATGGATCGGGCATGACGGCGCTGCAGTACCGCCGCGCCGAGGGTGCCGATACGCAGGATATCGAGCTGGATATTGCGTCGCCGAAGCGGGTGCGCATTGAAAAGCGCGGCGACACCTTCACGATGTTTCTGAGCCTGCACGGCGAGCCGCTGCATCAGGTGGGCACGTCGATCCAGCTGCACCTCGACGGAACGTTTTACGCCGGCATCGGCGTGTGCTCGCATAATACGAAGGCTTCGGACAGGGTCATCTTTTCGCATGTGGAGCTGACGCCGCTGACATCGCCGGCGGCTCCGGCAAAGATGGCGCTGTACAGCACGCTGCAGACGATCCGGGTAGCGGAGAGATTCCGCAGCGCATCGGTGGTTTACACGACGCGCGGGCGCATTGAAGCTCCGAACTGGTCGCGCGACGGCAGCTATCTGGTCTTCGACGAAGACGGACATCTGATGCGGATCGACGCAAAGGGTGGAGCGCCAACGCAGATCGACACAGGAGCGGCGACGCGGTGCAACGGCAGCCACGGTTTTTCGCCGGATGGCAAATGGCTGGCGATCAGCTGCAGCATGCCGGATCAGCCGAAGTCGCGTGTGTACGTGATTCCCGCAGCGGGAGGCACGCCACGCGTGGTCACGGAGAATCCGAACTCGTATTTTCACAGCTGGTCGCCGGACGGCAAAACCATTCTGTTTACGAGACCGGCTCCGGGCGGCGGCGGAAACATCTATGCGATTCCCGCGGAGGGCGGCGAGGAGCACGCGCTGACCTCGGGCTCAGGGATAAGCGACGATCCGGACTTTTCTCCCGACGGGAAGTACATCTATTTCAATTCAGACCGCAGCGGCGGCATGCAGATATGGCGCATGCGCGCCGATGGCAGCCATCCGGAGCAGATGGTCTTCAACGACCTGCCGAACTGGACGGCGCATCCTTCACCGGATGGGAAGTCGGTGATCTTCTTCAGCTATGAGAAGGGCGTGGCGGGGCATCCGGTGAATAAAAATATCGCGCTGCGCATTCTTTCGCCGGAGAGCAAAGCGGTGCGGCTGCTGGTGAATCTGATCGGCGGCTCGGGCACAATGAACGTGCCGTCATGGTCCCCGGACAGCAGCCGGATGGCCTTCGTCAGCTATCAGATGCTGCCGGAGGACGATCGGGGATCGTCGGAGTAACAACGGGCCACGGAATAAGGAACGGCACGCCGGGCCGGAAACAGATTCGGAACCGGCGGCAAAGGAGAAATGACTGCATGAAAGTATCGCTGATGGCTGCTCTCACCCTTTTCGCACTGGCTCCTGCGGCATACAGTCACGCGCAGGCGGCAACGCCGCGCCCGCTGATTACGGGCATCTCGCACCTGAGCGTATACACCGCCGATGCGGCGAAGAGTGAGGACTTTTACGTCCATATTCTCGGCGCGGTGAAGCGGAGCGATCCGGAGAATTCGGCCGGAAGCCGGTATTACTTCAGCCCGGTGCAGTTTGTGGAGGTGCTGCCGCTGCCGGAGGGATGGACCTCCGTCAGCCGTCTGGATCATGTGGCCTTTCGCACGAAGAGTGCCGAACAGCTCAGGAAGTATCTGGGCGCGCACGACGTTGCCGTGCCGGAGAAAGTGGAGAGCGGCAGCGACGGCAGCCGCTGGTTCAGCGTGAAGGACCCGGAGGGCAACAAGGTTGAGTTTGTGCAGCCGCCGGCGAAGCCCGAGGCGGTTCCGGTGAATCCGCTGAGCACGCACATCATTCACGTGGGATACATGGTGCACAATCCGGCGAAGGAAGATGCGTTCTTCCGCACACTGCTGGGCTTTCGTCCCTACTGGCACGGCGGCATGAACGACACTGTCACGCAATGGATCTCGCAGCAGGTGCCGGATGGTCCGGACTGGCTGGAGTACATGGTGGTGGGACCGCCGGACAGCACCGGCATACCGGCGGACATGACGCAGAACCGCCTCGGCGTGATGGATCACTTTTCGCTCGGAGTCTTCAATATGGAAAAGACGGTCAATCTGCTGTATGCGGGCGACCGCCTGACGCCGCGGCACAGCCCGCCGCAGATAGGTCGCGACGGGAAGTGGCAGCTCAATATGTATGATCCCGACGGCACGCGCGCGGAGATCATGGAGTTTCAACCGTCGGTCAAGCCCTGCTGCTCGGAGTTTACGGCGGCGAGTCCAACGAAGTGAACGACCACCTTACTGGCTGGAATCGAATGATGAAAAAATCTGTCTTTACCGTTCTGTGCAGCGTAATGCTGCTGGCGATCACTTTTCCGGCCTTTGCGGCCGGCGCGAAGAAACCGATCCGCGTGATGCTGCTCGATGGAGAGAGCGCGGGGGCCTATCACAACTGGAAGCTCACGACTCCGGTACTGAAGAAGGAGCTGGAAGAAACGGGGCTGTTCGAGGTGACCGTGGTGACGGCGCCGCTTACGACGAGCAGCGACTTCGCCAGCTTCAATCCTGACTTCAGCCAGTATCAGGTGGTGGTATCGAATTACGATGCGCCGGACTGGCCGGCTCCGCTGCGCGAGAAGTTCGAGACGTATATGCGCAACGGCGGAGGTCTGGTGACAGTGCATGCGGCCGACAACGCCTTCCCGAACTGGCCGGCGTACAACGAGATGATCGGCATGGGCGGATGGCGGCATCGCAACGAAGCGGCCGGGCCGATGTGGTACTACAAAGACGGCAAGCTGGTCTCAGACGACACGCCGGGAGCGGCTGGCGAGCATGGCGACCGGCTTCCCTTTCAGGTGGTGACGCGTGATGCGGAGCATCCGATCATGAAGGGGCTTCCCCAGGCGTGGATGCACAACAGCGACGAGCTGTATTCGAAGCTGCGCGGACCGGGAAAAAATATGACGGTGCTGGCAACGGCTTACTCCGACCCGAAGAACTACGGTACCGGGCACGACGAGCCAATGCTGATGGTTCTGCGATTCGGAAAGGGCCGCATCTTTCACACCGCGATGGGACACAACGCGGCAGCGCTGAGCTGTGTGGGCTTCATGACGACCTTTCAGCGCGGCACGGAGTGGGCAGCGACCGGCAAGGTAACGCAGAAGGTGCCGTCGACCTTCCCCACCGCCAACACGATCAGCTACCGTTCCGACCTTGCGGCGATGGATCCGGCTTACTACATCGGTCCAATGGCGGCCGTGCTGCGTGCTCATCATCCGCCGGCCGCGGCACATCAGAACTGAGATCACTGTGCCGGATGGGGAGAGCGTGAACGGGCAGAGGGCAGCCGCATCCGTGTCCGGCGCAAACAACGCATCGGGCCGCAGCGGCCGGTCGAATCTGCGATGGGTGGTGTGCGGGCTGCTGTTTCTGGCCACCACCATCAACTACATGGACCGCTCGGCTCTCGGCCTGGTCGAGCCGATTCTGCGGCATGTGCTGGGCGGCGATCTCCACCCGGACCTTTACAACCGCCAGTACAGCGATATTGTCATCTGCTTTATCGCGGCCTATGGTATCGGGCTGCTGATCACGGGCCGCATTATCGATCGCGTGGGCGCGAAGGTCGGTTATGCGCTCTCGATTACCCTGTGGGGGCTGGCGTCGATCAGCCACATCTTTGCGCGGTCGGTCGTCGCCTTTGGCGCAGCGCGTTTCGCGCTGGGACTGGGCGAGGCAGGCAACTTTCCCGCGGCGCTGAAGGCAACGGCCGACTGGTTTCCTGCCGAAGAGCGCGCGCTGGCGACGGGCCTCTTCAACTCGGGGACAAGCGCTGCATCACTGGTCGCTCCACTGCTGATTCCGTGGATGGCGGTGCATTACGGCTGGCAGTCCGCTTTTCTTACGACGGGCAGCCTGAGCATGATCTGGCTGGCGGGCTGGCTGATCTTTCCCTATAACCGGCTGCGCAAAAAGTACGGCGTTGCCGCCGTTGAGTCGCAGAAGAAAGAGAAGCCGCCGGAGAGCGCTCCACGGCTGTCGATGAAGTTTCTGCTGAAGAAGCGCGGCACCTGGAACTTCGCGTTTTCGAAGTTCATGACCGATCCGGTGTGGTGGCTATATCTGTTCTGGCTGCCGAAGTTTTTCAACGAGCGCTTTCACGTAAACATGCTGGGGATGGGACTGCCGCTGATCGTTGTCTATATCGGATCGACGGTCGGCAGCATCGTGGGCGGATGGCTGGCGGGCTTCCTGATGAAGCGCGGCTATTCCCTGCAGACGAGCCGCAGGCTGGCGATGATGATCTGCGCTTTCTGCGCCACGCCTGTGGTGCTTATCCCGGTGGTGCATTCGCTGTGGCATGCGATCGGGCTGCTGTGCCTGGCGACGGCCGCGCATCAGGGCTTCTCGTCGAACCTGCTTTCGACGCCGTCCGATCTGTTTCCGACGAGCGCCGTGGGCACGGTGGTGGGCATTGGCGGTGCGGTGGGAGCGGTGGGCAGCACGCTCTTCACCACGCTGGTGGGCATTGTATGGAGGAAGTATTCGCTGCTGGTCTTTGTGGCCGGCGGCTTTGCCTATCTGATCACTCTGATGGCCTTCCAGTGGCGGCCGCCGGTGCCGATGACCGATGAAGAGGCGCGGGCAGCAGCAGTGAGCGCCTGAACAGCCCGCGCATTCTCTATCAGTTCCCTTCTCTGCCAGCTCCTTCTCTATCAGTTCACGGATCGTCCGCTCAGGCCGGGATGGTGACTTCTGCACCGCCGCGCTCGGCGGAGAGATAGCCGGTGTAGAGCGTGGCGATGGTATCGCGAGCCAGCTCAATTCCGGCGAGCGGCTCGCGGTCGTAAAAGATGCTCTCCATGAAGTCCTGAAACTCCTGCGGGTATCCGTGCTGCCACGCCTCGTCGGGAGCGGGATTGCTCCAGCCCTGCTTCGTGCTGAGCTTCTCGATGAGGTAAACGTCGCGCAGGATATCTTCGCGCGGGTTGAAGGTCTCGAGAGCATTGACCGGATTCATATTGCAGCGGGTGCGGTGGTTGTTGCAGATGAGCTCGAGCCAGTTGTTCACGCCGCCCATCACGATCTCCGAGGAAAAGATATCGGCGACAGTGCCGTCGGAGAAGGTGATGTGAATTTGCGCATAGTCCTCGATGTCTTCATAGGAGGTGCGCAGGAAGCCTTCGTCGCGATAGGCGGGCAGACGGGTGATCTCGTGGGTGCGGGCGCTGACGGTGGCGGGACGAATGGCCGTGCCGGTGCGCGCTTCTCCTTCAACACGCTTGAGGTAGAGCGCGGTGCTGACCGGATGGCAGCCTTTGCCGATGAGCGAGCCGCCGCCGGAGAACTTCCAGGAGCCGTAGTAGGGAGAATGCGAGCCGCTGTGCGACTGCTCGCCGA
Organism: Paracidobacterium acidisoli; assembly: GCF_003428625.2. GTDB lineage: Bacteria > Acidobacteriota > Terriglobia > Terriglobales > Acidobacteriaceae > Paracidobacterium > Paracidobacterium acidisoli. The sequence continues at coordinate 26,218 of NZ_QVQT02000001.1, forward strand.
GCATCCACAGAATCTGTCCGCCGCTCTTTACGAGAATCTCGCGCTCTTTCTGGATCGTCGGCGCGTAGACCCAGTTCTCGGCATAGCAGACCTTTTTCCCGCTATTTTTTGCGGCGGCAACGATGTGCTCGCAGCTGGCGACGGCCTCGCGCAGCATCTGCTCTTTGGGGAAGGTATCGCCGCGAAAGGAGTCCTCTCCGTCGCCATAGTAGCCGGTGAGCGGCTTCTCGATGATGACGTGCCTTCCAAGCTGCAGCGCTTTGACGGCGAGATTTTCGTGCGAATACGGGGGCGTGCAGAGATCGACGACATCGACGGCGGCGCAGAGATCCTCAAAACTCTCGAAGGCGCGAATTCCCTTCTGCTGCGCGAAGGAATTGCGCGCGTCGGCGGTCTTCGATACAACGCCGACGATCTCGACGGGCACTCCGAAGACGCGGCGGAGGCCCTCCCAGTGAAAACTGGCTGCAAAGCGGGCTCCCACAAGCCCTACACGAACCGGCTGCGTCATCTGTCGCTCCATTTCTGATTTTTTCTGCGCTGCTCACCGGCGCCGGGTGGGCGCGGGCGTCGATCTTCATTGTATGCGGGCGATGTGTTGTTTCGCCGTCCGGGAAAATCCTGACATTTTATTTCCGATACAAATTAAATCCGGTTTTCACGGTAGGATGGGTTTGCAGGTCGAAGATGAGAGAGCCGGATCGCAAAATATTTTGCGCACCCGCTGCGATCATCGACAAAACAAGTGGCCTGTCTGAAGATGGATGCCGATGAAGATTACCGACGCCCGCCTGATTATCTGCTCGCCCGACCGCAATTTCGTCACGCTTCGCATCGACACCGATGAGGGCATTTACGGTCTGGGAGACGCCACGCTGAACGGCCGCGAACTGGCCGTCGCCAGCTACCTCTCCGATCATCTGCTGCCCTGCCTGATCGGGCGCGATCCGTTTCAGACCGAGGACATCTGGCAATATCTGTACCGTGGAGCCTACTGGCGGCGCGGACCGGTGACCATGGCCGCGATCGGCGCTGTGGACGTGGCGCTGTGGGACATCAAGGGCAAGGCGCTGAACACGCCGGTCTACAACCTGCTGGGCGGACAAAGCCGCCAGGGCGTGATGGTCTACTCGCACGCCAACGGGCGCGATCTCTCCGAGACCGTGGAGTCGGTGCAGAAGAGCATCGAAGAGGGATATTTTGCGATACGCGCGCAGAGCGGGGTTCCGGGGATGAGCGGAACCTACGGCGTGCCCAAAGGCGGCAAGGCATACGAGCCGGCGGAGCGCGGGCTTCCTGCGGAGAGCCTGTGGTCGACGGAGAAGTACCTGCGTTTTGCGCCGAACCTGTTCGAGAAGCTGCGTGTGGAGATCGGTCCGGAGATTCACCTGCTGCACGATGTGCATCACCGGCTGACGCCGATTGAGGCGGCGCGTCTGGGCAAGGCGCTGGAGCCGTATCACCTCTTCTGGATGGAAGACCCGGTTCCGGCGGAGCTGCAGGAAGGCTTCGAGCTGATCCGCAAGCACACGACGACGCCGATCGCCGTGGGCGAGGTCTTCAACTCGGTGTGGGACGCGCACGATCTGATCCGGCATCAGCTCATCGACTATCTGCGGATGACGATTGTGCATGGCGGCGGCATCACCGCGATGAAGAAGGCGGCGGACTTTGCCGCGATGTATCACGTGCGGACCGGCTGCCACGGCGCGACCGACCTGTCACCGGTGACGCTGGCGGCGGCGCTGCACTTCGGGCTGGCGATTCACAACTTCGGCGTTCAGGAGCACATGCGCCACACCGCGCTGACGGACGAGGTCTTTCCGCATCAGTACACCTTCGATGCGGGCTATATGCATCCGGGCACGGCACCGGGGCTGGGTGTGGAGATCGACGAGACGCTGGCGGCGCGGTATCCCTATCAGCGGGCGTATCTGCCGGTGGCGCGCAGGCTGGATGGGTCGATCACAGACTGGTAGGCAGCTCTGCATCAACAGCAGAAAACGGCCGGGACTCTGTCGCAATGACTGCGATGTGTCCCGGCCGCGCTGTTGTTTACTGTACTTTGCCCTGGGGGCGCAGCTTGCGCAGCTCGAGCGCGCAGGCCAGCGCATTGAGCGCAGTGAGCTTGAGATTGTCGGCGGCGGCCCAGATCCAGAAGCTGTCGCTTTCGGTCTCGGCTCCGTCCTGGGTACGGATGCGGACGAGAATATCGGGCTGCCCTGCGGTGCTGAGATTTGTGGGCGGATCGCTGTCGCCGGGAAGCACATCGACATGCTCGCCCCCGAGCGCGGCCTCCACATGCTCCGGAATGACCGGCTGGTCGAGCCTGACGGCGAGAGAGATGCCGTAGCCGTGAAAGACAGGAGCCTGAATGAGCTGCACGGCGACCTCCGGCAACTGGCCTGAGGAGAGCAGCTCATAGTGGCGGCGAATGCGTGCTTCGCTGCCTGCCAGGCTGATCTTTGCGGCTTCTCCAAAGACAGGCAGCAGATTGAAGGCGACCTGCGCATCGTAGACGGCCTTCGGCAGACTCTGAAAGTTGAGCAGGCTTATGGTCTGCTGGTGCAGCTCGTCCATCGCGGCGCGGCCATACTGCGAGGCCGGCTCAAGAATGGTGGCGGAGGCGGCGCGAATTTTTCCCAGCTCCTGCATGCGCAGCAGCAGCAGCGCCAGAATCACGGACGCCGGATGCGCGGAGACGACGGCGGGGGTTTCGAGACCAGGCAGAGCCTGGCCCGGAGCTGAATCCATCTCAGTCTGCACCCAGGGGCCGCAGACCAGAACGCCGGGCTCGCCTTCGAGCGACGAAGTGAGATCGATGATGCTGGCGCCGGCGCGCTGCGCGTTCTTCCAGTGGCGGCGCGTGATCTCTTCGCTGCCGGCGAAGAAGACGAAATCAACACCCTGAAAGGAGCCGGGCTCGATTGTCTGGATGAAGGCGACCTCATCGCCGACGCTTTCCAGCTGACCGAGCTGTTCTTCATCGTCCATGAGTAAGAAGTCGGCACCGGAAAACGGAGATTCGGCGAGAGCTTCGTTCAGTTCCTTGCCGCGCAGAGAGGCCGCGCCGACGATTGCGATTTTGTATTGTTCTGGCATCAGTTTGAAGTACCGGAGGAAGTCGTAAGGGGCTGAGTATGAGCGGAGCGGCGATGACGCTGCCAGGAATAAGCCAGACGGGCGATAATTCCGGAAAACATGTAGGCCAGCGCCATGAGCAGCAGCAGCTCGCGCGAGAAGAAGACGAGTGCGTAGATGAGCAGGCCGAGCAGGATGATCCATCGAAAGGGCTGCCGCGCGGAGAGGTTGATCTCCTTGCCGCTCCAGAAGCGCCAGGTGCTGATCATCAGAAAACCGATGAGGCCGACGAGAATGATCCAGGTGACGGCGAGCCACCAGTTGAAGACAGGAATGCCTCCGAAGCCGTGAATGATGGCGGCCACCACGCCCGCCGCTGCGGGAATGGGCATGCCGACAAAGTATTTTCTGCCTGGTCGGCCGGGATTCTTCGGCACCGGATCGTGGCTGATATTGAAGCGCGCCAGGCGGCTGGCCCCGCAGAGCAGAAAGAGGAAGCAGACGAAGGCGCCGAACTGAACGAGCTTTTCGCGCAGCGTCGGGTCCATACCCGCGGGCAGCATGCGAAAGCCCCAGGTAAAGGCGAGAATGCTGGGCGCGACGCCGAAGGTGATGACGTCGGCGAGCGAATCCAGCTCTCTGCCGAATTCGCTGGTGGTGTTGGTCATGCGGGCGATGCGGCCGTCGAGCGCGTCAAAGGGGATGGCAAATCCGATGGCCAGAGCGGCGTAGTCGAAGTGATGCGGCTCCAGCGCCGAGCCCTGCAGGCTCTGCGTAATGGCATAGTACCCCGCAGCGATGTTTGCCGCAGTAAACATGGAGGGCAGAATGTACATTCCGCGCCTGCTCCTGCGATCCCGCTGCTGACCGTTATCTCTCAATCTGCATCCTCACTGCGAACCTTTCAGACAAGAATTCCGGCATCGGCCTCGTCGGTTACGGTGGGCAACTCGGCCGCGGGGATGCGCGCCAGGAGATCCGATCCCCCTTTGACGTGATGGCCGACCTGCACCAGCACCTCCGCAAAGCCGGGCAGAACCACGTCGGTTCTGGAACCGAACTTCATCATACCGAGGCGCTCTCCGCGCTCCAGACGCTCGCCCACCCGCTTACTGAACACGATACGCCGCGCCAGTAATCCCGCAATCTGCTTCAGCGATATCTCGTAGCCCTCGTCGGAGGCGATCACGGCAAGATTCTGCTCGTTCTCGATGGCCGAGGCCGGGTTCATGGCATTCAGGAACTTCCCCTTCGAGTAGCGCACCTCGCGGATGGCTCCGGCTACCGGAGCACGGTTGACGTGGACGTTAAACACATTGAGAAAGATGCTGATGCGAATCTTTTCGCCGTCCGGCGTGCGGATGCGGGCCACCTCCGTTACTTTGCCGTCGGCGGGTGAGACGACCAGACCCTCCCCCTCGGGGATGGCACGCTGCGGATCGCGGAAGAACCACAGAAAGAAGGCCGCAAAGAGCAGCGGCAGAGCCGTCCATACCCATCCACCCGTCAGGATGTGGATGAGAACGGCGACTGCGAGAAGAGCGAGCGCATAGAAATATCCGTCTCTAACCATAGCCAGGAAACTGAATCTATTATAGTTCTCCTCGACGCAGCGGCATTTTCCGAAGGTACTGTGACGTGCGTACCATCGAAGCGGAACAAGCGTCCCCGGTGACACTTCTGTGCTGCTGTTCCGGAATCAGAAGAGGCGCCGGGGCGGAGCGGAACAATGCCGCTCCACCCGTGAGCGCGGGCTGACGGGACAGTTCTTTCTCTTTCGTGACGTGAGCGTTCGATTGGAGTGGACAGTGGGCGTCAGGCTAAGTGATATGCCCCGTGGCTTCGTCGCACTGCCAGCTGATCTTTGGCGTGGAGTTTGAGTTTTTTCAGGCGGACTTCTTCAAGCTGTTCTTCTGCCGACAGCCAGGGCTTCTGAAGCAGGTTTTCGAGCTGATCCGAATAGTGCCGATGCTCTGCTTCCAGGCGTCGAATTTCTTCACTATCCGGCTGTCCGTTTGCTTCTATATCCATAGAAGACACCTCCAGGCTTCTTTCTATGAGACGTACAAACCTAGCACCGGGGAGGCTTCTCCTTCAACCCGATTTTCGGCGATTTTTCCACCGCTCCCGGCAATGGCCGGATCTCTCTTCCCATCAGCAGCGCATCCTCTTCGGGAGCAGCATAATAGCGCGGGCGCACTCCTTCGCGAAGCAGACCGGCATGCTCATAAAAGGCGATGGCGGTGGTGTTGCCGGCGCGGACTTCAAGCTGCAGGCGACGGCCTCCCAGGGCCTGTGCCCGCTCCGTCACGGCCTGCAGGAGGCTGCTGCCGGCGCCGGTGCGGCGGGCCGATGCCAGCACGGCGATCGACTCCAGCTCGCAGATATTCTGTTCGCCGTCGAGCAGCAACCGGGCTGCGGCGAAACCGATGAGCTGTCCACCGGCCTCCGCGGCGAAAGTGATGTAGCACAGAGGCGCAGCGTCCGCAGGCTGGAGCAGCGCCTCGTAATCGGCGGTCTTCCAGTGCGGCGCTTCCGGTATCTGACGCTCGATGGCGATCACCGCATCGAGATCGGCAGCGATCAGGGTGCGGATACGAACGGGGCTCTGTGAAGACTCACCGGCCGGCATGGCAGTCATACGAACGCTCAGCCTGCCTGCGGTGTTTTTAAGAACAACTCGGCATCGGAGCGGCGCAGATAGTTGGCGTCGAGCATATCCGCGTCGTCATAATTCACGGCGAGAATGCGAGGCAGCGCGAAGTGGAGCGCGTCGGCGGCGGCGGGAGACGAAACCATTACGGCACGCGGAAAAGCCGCATAGACAGAGGGCTCGCAAACAGCGGGCGGATCTCCATACATTGCTGCCCGCTCGACGGCCTGCTCCGCTGTCAGCAGCATCTCACTGGCGGTTCCGTCACTGTATTCTCCGCGATAGAATTCACCACGGCCGGCATCGAGGACGGCGGAGCGGGTGCCGGCCTTCGCAGCCAGAACCGCAAGCCGGGAGACGGCGACGATCGGTTTATCGAGAGCCGCCGCGAGGCCCTTCGCCGTGCTGATGCCGATGCGGCCCCCCGTAAAGCTGCCTGGGCCCGAGACAACGACAATGGCGGTGACTTCCGCGAGGCTTGCGCCGCCGGCGGCAAGCATGTGGCGAAGCTGCGGGATAAGCTCGGAGGAATTCTGCTTCGCGGGCAGCTCGGCGCTGCCGAGGATCTTCAAATCGGTCTCTGCAAGCCGTCCGAGAGCCAGCGTTCCTGTGGTTCCGCATGTGTCGATAGCCAGCAGCATCTACTTCTTCCCCTGATCCTGACAGATTTCAAGCAGCACGCCACCGGCGCTGGATGGATGCACAAAGAAATAAAGATGGCCGCCGGCGCCGGTCTGCACCTCTTCCGAGATGAGACGCACGCCGCGGGCCTTGAGCGCAGACAGCGCGGCGGCGATGTCATGCACCTGCAGCGCGATGTGATGCAGGCCCGGGCCACGGTGCGCGAGAAATCTTCCAACCGGCGACTCGGGCACGAGCGGCTCCAGCAGCTCCAGGCGGCTGCCGCCGGCGGAGATCATAGCTACGCGCACCTGCTCGTGCTCGATGATTTCTTCGTGCGCAACGGTGAGGCCAAGCGCTTCGTAAAGCTCTCTCGCCGCGGCGATGCTGGTAACGGCAATGCCGAGGTGATCGAGAGATGTGACAGGAGCGGAGGAGGATGCGAAGGTCTGCTCCACGAGTTGAGGCACAAACTGATACGGATTCTTCTCGCCGCTGGCGGCGCGCTCCGCGGCCGCATCGAGCGATTCTGCATGTAACCCGTGGCGACGCACCTCGCGCAGCAGCGCACGCTGCAGCATAGCGGTGATGTGCTCGCGCCAGAAGGCCTGACGCCGCGTGAAGAGGCGATTCCCTTTTGGCGATTCGTGCGACTCACTGGTCAGGCCATCGGTTTCCTGAAGCCATGCGCTGCGCTGCGCAATAGCGGCATCGAGCGCTTCAAGGCCTTCACCGGTGGTGGCGACGGTATGGAGGATGGGCGGAATCCAGTCTCCGTGCGCACCGGCCAGTGACTGCAGCGCGCGAAGCTCACGCTCGACGCGGTCGGCTCCCTCGCGGTCGGACTTGTTGATGACGAAGAGGTCTGCAATCTCGAGGATGCCGGCCTTGAGGCTCTGCACGTCGTCGCCCATGCCGGGCACGAGGACGACAACCGTGATGTCTGCGAGACGCACGATGTCGATTTCATCCTGACCGACGCCGACGGTTTCGATCAGGACGATATCTTTGCCGCTGGCCTCGATGACCTGCACCACATCTGCGGTGGTGGAGGCAAGACCGCCGAGCGCGCCGCGTGTCGCCATGCTGCGGATATAGAGGCCGGGGTCCGCTGTTTTGATCTCTGCCGCGTGCTGCAGGCGGATGCGGTCCCCGAGAATAGCTCCGCCGGTAAAGGGACTGGAGGGATCGACGGCGACGACGCCGACGGTGCGTCCGGCCTCGCGAAAGCGCTGTACGAGACGATCGACCAGCGTGCTTTTGCCGGCTCCGGGAGCGCCGGTGATGCCGATGCGCAGAGCGCGGCCCGCGTGCGGAAAGCATGCGGACAGGATGGCCGCGGCTTCCGGTGCGGCATTCTCAACCAGGGAGACGGCGCGGGCGAGAGCGCGGGTGTCGCCGGAGACAAGACGGCTGGTCAGTTCGCGCACGGCAGTGTGGTTAGCCTCGGCCATCCCGTTTCTCATTTCTGATGATAAATAACGAGGCGGCCACGAGTGCTCTCTTCCGGCCATCCCCGGAACCTGCTGCCGCAGACTTTGCTGCGGGACTGCTTCTTTCCTTTGCGCCCTCTGCAGAAAACTTCTGGTGGTTCGGAGCGTCGAGGATTTATCGTCAGCGGTATGGGCCGCTCCGTCATCACATGCGCATGGGTTGTCACATGGCTTCTATGTGCGGTGATGGTCTGCCTCGCGGTTCATTCGCCCCATTGCGACTTTTGCGACGGGCCATACTCTCTCCTGTTTTCCCGGCAGTCCCTTGCGAGCCATCCACAGCCCGCCGCGCCGGACGCCTGCAACGGAATCTGCTGGTGCTGCGGATTTCATGGGCTGCCGCGTCCGTCCCTTTTCCGTCCGCCTCGCGCAGCTCTCTCTGTTTAACGTGTCCGCTCCGTGCTCCGGCACGGGCAAAAGCCACACGATCATTTCCTTTCGGAGATTTCTATGCGTGCATTTGTATTCGCGCTCACAGGAGCGTGCCTGTCTCTGTTTTTGTATCAGCCTGCCCAGGGCCAGGTCTCCTCGGGCATGCAGCCGGACCCCATTCGAAAAATCAGTGAAGACAAAGAGCCGATCGCCATTCTTGAGCTGGGCGCATCGACGAGCTGGAATTTCCGCGGAGGCGCCGCAACGTTCGCGCCGAACCTCGCAGCCGAGGTTACTCCGGTCGAGAACTGGCTGGAGCTTGAGGCGGGCGTAGCCCCCTATTGCACGCGGAATTCCACGGAATGGGATACCGACCTGCTCTTCAAAAAGCCGTGGACGCTGTCACCCAAAACGGAGTTCATGGCGGGCATGGGTCCGGAGTGGGTTCACCTTCGGCAGAATGGAAGAGTAACGAATTCCATTGCCGGAGAGCTGGCTGCGGATTTCATGTTCTGGCCTGCGAGGAAACACCACTTCGGATGGTTCCTCGAACCGGCGTATGACTACAGCTTTGCGGGTGGGCACGAGCAATCCATCGGCATGAGCGGCGGTTTGCTCATCAGTATTCGGTGAGGGGGCGGAGAACAGGACCGCGGCAACCCTTCGCCATTCTGAAAATGGCGAAAGGGTAACGGCACACGCACCGGCGACTGGCGCGAGGCGGTTGCCTTTGACGGCCGGCCGCTCACCCGCGCGAGGGATGCACCTTGAGAATCTCGCGGCCGATGACCATGCGCTGAATCTCGCTGGTGCCTTCGCCGATGGTGCAGAGCTTGACGTCGCGGTAGAATTTCTCCGCCGGATAGTCCTTGATGAAGCCGTAGCCGCCGTGAAGCTGCACGGCCTCGTCGCAGATGCGCACGGCGACTTCGCTGGCGTAGAGCTTGGCCATCGAGGATTCGCGGGTGACACGCTGGCCCGCATCCTTGAGCACGGCGGCGCGCTGGGTGAGCAGGCGCGCGGCATCGAGCTCGGTGGCCATGTCGGCGAGCTTCCACTGGATGCCCTGGAATTCGGCGATGGCTTTGCCGAACTGGCGGCGCTCCTTGACGTACTTCACCGAGCAGTCGAGCGCGCCGCGGCCGATGCCGAGCGAGAGAGCGGCGATGGAGATGCGGCCTCCGTCGAGGATGCGCATGGAGTCGACGAAGCCCTCGCCCAGGTTGCCGAGAAGGTTTTCGGCGGGGATCTCGCAGTCCTCGAAGATCAGCTCCGAGGTATCGCTGGCGCGGAGGCCGAGCTTGTTTTCTTTTTTGCCGGGACGGAAGCCCGGCGTACCCTTTTCGACGACGAAGGCCGAGAGTCCGTGCGTGCCCTGGCTGCGATCGGTCACGGCGATGACTACGGCCACATCCGCATAGTGGCCATTGGTGATGAAGGTCTTGTTGCCATTGAGCAGCCAGCCGTTGTCCGTGCGCACAGCCGTGGTGCGCGCCGCCGAGGCATCGGAGCCGGAGCCGGGCTCGGTAAGCCCCCATGCGCCGAGCCATTCGCCGCCGGCCAGCTTTGGAATGTAGCGGCGGCGCTGGTCCTCATTGCCGGCGAGAAAGATGTGATTCGAGCACAGCGAGTTGTGCGCGGCCACGATGATGCCGATCGATCCGTCAACAGCTGAGAGCTCTTCGATGGCGAGCACATAATCGACATAACCGAGACCGGCGCCACCGTATTCGACTGGAAAGATGATGCCGAGCAGGCCCATCCGGCCGAGCTGCTTTACGACATCCGCGGGGAACTCGCTGGCTTCGTCCCAGCGCGAGACGTTGGGCGCGATCTCGCGGGCGGCAAAGTCACGAATCTCTTTGCGGAGCTGCTCCTGCTCGTCGGTGAGGGTAAAGGGATATGTGCTGGGCGTGGCCTGAGTGCTCTGCCCGGTCGATGGGGTGCTCATGAGTTCTCCCGATAAGGAAGATGCGAAAACCCGTGATCGTAGCAGGAAGGAGGGGTGATTGGCGAGAGGCAGAGATTCAAAGAGGCGGGTCCGTTTTGCATCTTCTGAAATAAACCGCCTTTCACAGCCCACGAAGACGCGATCTGGAGGACCTTTCGCGGCCGGGCCGCTAACTCAGGCATCGCGCGATGACTCCTGCCCTGTTCCAGAGCGCCGGTTCAGCACTTCTCGTACTTCCAGTTGCGCGATTTGCCTTCGGCGATCCATTCGATGGCGGTGTCGAGGCGCTTCTGGCGAGTGGTCTCAGTTTTGGCCTCGGTGAGCCACTCGATGTACTCGCGGCGCCTGCCGGGAGGAAAGCCTTCAAAGGCGGCAGAGGCTTTTTGGTTCTTCTTCAGAGCCGCAGCCAGGTAGCCGGGAACGGGCAGCGCTTTTTTCGGCGCACGCGGTTTGGGCGTGGACGGAGACGTTTCATTTTCTTCTTTGAGCTTTACAGCCTTCTTCACGTAGCCGAGCAGCACACGGCGCGGCGGCAGATCTTCGAGAGAAGTCAGACGGCCGATGTGGCCCATGCCGTCTTTCTGCCGCTCTGCCTCAGAGCTTTGCATGGCCTCGCCGAGTACGGCGCGGCCCTTCCAGAAGCCGAAGGCGCAATGCTCCTTAAAGGCCGCCATGTAACACAGAATGCCTTTACAGGTGAAGAACGGCATGCTCCACTTGATGGTCTCCTCGACCTCGGGACAGCCCTGGTGGACGATGTCGCGCAGCTCATTGAGGACAGGCTGGGCGAAGGCTGCGGATGCGGCGATGTAGGCGTCAACGCGTGCGTCTTTGTTTCCCATAACGACTTCCTTCCGGCGTGTGCGGCCATTGTGGCGGGCAGAGGCGGGTATCTGCAAGCGGAATCGGACGATGACGCGGCTTCTGCGTGCCGCAGCGAGGCCTGTGACGCGGGCTGCCGGGGTGTGCATTCTGAACGGTAAGGCCGGCGGCCGCCACACGGAGATGGATCACGCATATACTCCAGAACAATGCGCGTGTATCCAACCTTTCTTCTTTCGGCCACCGCGGCCACGCACTTTCCTCCGCCTTCGGTGCCGGAGATCGCCTTTCTGGGGCGGTCGAATGTGGGCAAATCCAGCCTTCTGAATGCGCTTCTCGGCTCGAAGCAGGCACACGTCTCCTCCACGCCGGGGCGGACGAGGGCGATCAACTTCTTCTCCATTACCGATTCGCCGGTACGGCAGCAGCCGCAGATGTACTTCACCGATCTGCCGGGCTATGGCTATGCGAAGATCTCGAAGTCCGTCTCGGCGGAGTGGCCGAAGTTTATCGAGCCGTATCTCGAGAAGCGGAAGACGCTGGCGCTGTGCCTGTGCCTGGTGGACAGCAACATTCCTCCCCAGGGCAGCGACCTGCAGCTGATCAACTTTCTGAAGAGCGTGGACAGACCGTTTCTGGTGGTGGGAACCAAAGCCGATCGGCTGTCCAGCAACGGGCGGGCGAAGTCGCTGATCGCGCTTCGGCGCGGGCTGGAGACCGAAGATCTGCTGTTCTGCTCGGCGAAGACCGGAGCGGGCCTGAAGGAGCTGTGGCAGGCCATTTTTCAGCGTGCGGGCGAGGCGGAAGCCAGCGCGGGATAACTTTCGCGCGATGGAACAGGGCGCGTTTACCAGCCCGAGTAGGGCTGGCCGTCGGAGCCGGTCTGCTCCGAGCCGCTGTGCACGTCATTGACGCCGGGCTCGCTCTGGTCCACGCTTTCGAGGCTGTCGTCGGTCGCGGTGACCCACGTATCGCTCGAGTGCGTCATCGGATCGACGGGGATGGACTTGAGATAGCCGGCCTGCACCAGGTCGTCAAGCGACTGCGGAGCCTTGCCTTTGTCCATGGTGTAAGAGTCGATGGCGTTGCGCATCACGTGCAGATCCTCTTTGAGGACCGCCTCACGGGCGCTGCGGATGGAGGCGATATAGCTGGGAATGGCGATGGCCGCGAGCACGCCGATGATGAGCATGACGATCATCAGCTCGACCAGCGTGAAGCCGGCCTGCGCTGCGGAGGTGCTTCGCCGGCGCAGCGTGTGTTTTCGAATTAGGTTAAGAAGCGTCACCATTACCAGTCCGAATATTTTGTGCCGTCGAGCGCCGTTCCGTCGGATTTGGAATAGACGTCGAAGACGTTTTGTCCGCCCCAGGAGTCGGCGGTCGGATCATCCTGCATGGAGTGCATGCCCCATTCGTTTTTACCGGTCATCGGATCGACCGGAATTCTTCGCAGGAAGCGCACCTTCTTGCCCTGCACGTCGACTCCGTCCACCAGCGTCTGCAGATCGGGCGGGTAGTTGTAGCTGTCCACCTTGGTCTGAAAGGCGCCGCGGTCGGCGGCATCCTTGTAATTGTCGATGGCCTTGCGCATCTGCCACAGGTCATCGCGAAGCTCGCGCTCCTTCACGCGCTTGACCTGAAAGCGGGCGACGGGCACGGCCGCCGAGGCCAGCACGGCCAGAATCGCCACGGTCACGATGAGCTCGACCAGAGTAAGCCCGGCCTCGCGGCTGAGGTTCCCGCCGGCCGCTGGTGCGGCAGGGGTCGTGCGCCGCCGATACTGCCTTAACCGCATGATCCTGTCCACTCACCGGGTCACTGGATATGAACGACAGCCTGCGATCCCATGGCCGGAACGGGCTGCTGCTGACTGTTACGCACCACCGGGCGCGTGATCGCAACCGAAGCATCTCCGGATGCCTTCGCCTGGAAGGTGAGGATGCAGAGCTGTCCCGACCCGGAGACGCCCTTCGCTCCCGGAGGACGGGCCTCGGTGATGGTGATCAGACCGTTGCCCTCGTCGTGATGGACAAGCGAGACGGGCTGGCCGTCCTTGCCCAGGAAGTTGATGCTTCTGGCCGGAGCGTCGCCCAGATCGATATTCGTCAGGCTGAGCTTCGAGGTGTCGTACTGCAGCTGCATGGGCACCGAGTAGACGTCTGTTCCGCCGGCAAGATTGACGGCAAGCTGGAAGGTGCTGCCCACCTTCTGCACCGAGCGGATGGGGTTGACCTGCAGCAGCACCGAGCTTGCGGCGCTCAGCCCCTGCTGACGCATATCGGCGGCGGCGGTTACCGCAGCGGCAGAGGCACTGCCGGAAGCCTGCGAAACAGCAGGAACCGCCTGGCCGGTTGCCGGAAGCGCGGCAGGAGCGGCCGCCTCCCACGGAGCCGACGGATTGACGCGGCGCAGCTCGATGGAGTTCCCCGATCCGGTATCGATTTCGCGCAGATTCTCAGGCGAGAGCGAGCGGCCGCGCACGAGATGCGGAATGAGCACGAAGACGATCTCGTCGTCGGTGACCTCATGGCTCTGCGTACTGAAGAGATACTTCAGGATCGGCAGCTCGCCGAGGCCGGGCCATCCGCTGACGGTGTTGGTGATCTGGTGCTGGAAGATGCCGCCGAGAATGCTGGCCTCGCCTTCCTTCAGCCGGACGGTCTGATCGACGGTGCGCTGGGTGATGACCGGCTCTTCGACGCCGCCCAGGTTGTTGTTGCCGTTCTGCGACGAGAGCTCGACTTTCACCTTCAGGGTCACGTCGCCGTCATAGTGGACGGTCGGCTTCATGGTGACGTTCACGCCGATATCCAGATACTGGAACTGCGTGTTGACCAGAGAGCTGACGATCGCGGTCGCTGCGCCGGTCTGATACGAGCCGGTGGCCACCGGCAGCTTTTCGCCGATCTTGAGCGTCGATTCCTGGCCGTCGGAGGCGCGGACCTGCGGGTCCTGCAGAATCTTCGTGTTCGTGTCGGACATCAGCGCTTCCACCTGCGCCTGGCCGATGGTTACCGCGAAGTCGTTGGAGTTGGCATGCGCCAGGTTGTTGAGCGTCAGGCCGCTGGTGGTGGTGGGCGTGGTGCCGCTGGAATTGTTGGCAGCGGATGAGGTCGACGTCGACGCCTGGAAGTTGATGGTCGCCGTCTGCGGCCACTGGATGCCGATGGCGCGCGTCTTATCCTTACTGACTTCGAGCACGGCGACATCGACGACGACCTCCGGCTTGGGCCGGTCGAGATCGTCGATCAGCTTCTGCGCCAGGATCAGCTCGTCGGGCGTGCCGCGCATCACGATGGCGTTCTGGCTGGCCACGCCGTAGAGCTTCGCCGTCTGAAAGACGTTGCGGAGCGCCGTCTGAACATCGGTGAAGTCATTCTGCTGGGCGACGTTCTTCAGGTAGAAGGTCTGCACCGCCTCCTGATCCAGCTCGGTGCGCTTGGCGCGGGAGTTCTGCGCGACAAAGACGGTGTTGGAGGTAATGGGCTTCCAGAAGGTGTTGGAGACGGTCGCGATGATGCGCAGCGCGTCGTAGAGCGTAACGTTCGCGAGATCGACCTGGATGCGCCGCGAGGTGTAGTCGGGATCGAAGAGCACGTTGATGCCGGCAGCCTTGCCGACGGTCTGGTAGATGACCTTGCTGTCCTCGACCATGTGCAGGGTCAGCGGCTCGTTCGAGATAGGACGAAGCGTGATGGGGCCGGCAAGATTGGCAAAGATGTCGTCGGTGCTGCGCGGGTGCTCCGCATCCCGGCTCGTCTCCTCCTGATTCATCTGCCGGCGGACTTCCTCGATGCTCTGGGTGGCGCGCTCATTAGAGGGGTCGATTTCAAGGGCGCGAAGGAATTCGGTCAGCGCCTGGGTGGTCTGCCCCTGGTTGCGCAGCTTCACGCCGTTGGTAACGTGTGCCGCAGCGGCGAGATCGCGGGTCCGCTCCATCGCCACCCGGTAACTCTCGTTTTTGGGGTTCTTCTGATAGGCCGCATTGTAGTCTTCCCAGGCGCCCTCGATGTCATTCTTCGCTTCGGCGGACTGTCCGCTCTTGTACCAGTGACCGGCGGACTGCGCGTGCGCCTGAGGAGAAATGACGGCCAGCGCAATCAGCATTGCCGCAAGAGGGACCCAGGTTACAAAACGCTTCATGAAACTCCGCAGGGATTTCCGGGGAATCGGCGTCGCACAGATGCGGAAACAGATCTGCCGCAGGAACTCCTGTAAAACCGGCGCAGCCGTGGAAGGACTGCACCGTAACAAGTTATTGATTCCGACCCGTTTGGCGCCGAGGTTATTATCGCATCCGGGCACGGCTGCATGACCGCGCAACCACGGATTTTCAATGAGACTGTGCCATTTCAGGAACGACGGAATGCGGGCGTTCCGCTCTGTCTGCCATGGCGAAATGCTATAGGATGAAGGTTCGAACGCCGTCTTATGCCTCGCCAGACCACTTATTCTCTCGAACAGGCTCCGAAGAAGAGCAAACCGCGCGATCCCGTTGCCGGCGGGGAGCGCGATGCCGCGGTGAATCGTTCGGCCGGGCATAATTACTTCCTCCTCGAAAAATATGAAGCGGGCATCGCACTGCGGGGCACTGAGGTGAAATCGATTCGCGAGGGCAAAGCCAACCTCAAGGACTCCTACGGTTTAATCAAAGACGGGGAGGCGTTCCTGCTTAATGCCCATATCGGGCCCTATTCCCACGGCAATACTCTGAATCACGAGTCTTTGCGAACCAGGAAGCTGCTTTTGCACGAGGAAGAAATTCGCAAGCTCTGGGGAAAGACGCAGCAGAAGGGCCTGACGCTCATCCCGACGCGAATTTATTTCCGCAACGGCCGGGTGAAGTGCGAGCTGGCGGTAGCTAAAGGCAAGCAGGACTGGGACAAGCGCGAGACCGAGCGCCGCCGCGAGGCCGACCGCGAGGCGCGCGCCGCCATCGCCCGAAGCCGGAAGGCCTGATCTCGATCTGCATTTCCCAGAAAACGTACAACTTTGTTGTACACTTTTTGCATGCCGGACAAAGTTACCGTCACAGCCGCCTGGGCAAAAGCTCATCTTCCGGAGCTTCTGAACGAAGTCGAGAAGGGGGAAACCATCGTGATCTCGCGCTATAAAAAGCCGGTCGCGGTGATCTCACCGGTGGAAGAGCCAAAGAAGCCGCGGCCAAAGTTCGGCACCGGAAAGGGCAAGGTGAAGCTCATCGACCCTCATGCCTTTGATCCCATGACGGATGAGGAAGTGGACGCCCTGCTCGAAGGCCGTTATTGATGCAGCGCGTGCTGCTGGATACGCAGGTTCTGTTTCTGACTTACATGGGCAGGATCGATGCCATTCCAGGAAAAACGCTCAGAATACTCGAAGACCCGGATACGATCCGGCTCATCAGCTCGGTTTCAGTGATGGAGATCGCAGTGAAGCATGCGACCGGCAAGGTCGATATGAATGAGGATCGAGTACAGGAAGCGATCCGCGACCTGCGATTGCGTGCCCTGCCCTTTGATCTTCGCCATGCCATCAGATTTTTTTCTCTTCCGCTGCATCACCGCGACCCCTTTGACCGGGCAATTCTGGCGACGGCGCTGGCCGAGGACCTGCCGGTCATCAGCGGAGACCGGATATTTCGCCAGTATGAAAGCGTGCGTGTGATCTGGTAGATGGCATGTTTCATCCAAAGCAGACGTTGTAAGCTGACAGGGATGAATACCGAACTCCTTTTTACCTCCTCTTCCTCCGTGGAAACCGAGCTGCTGGCGGTCTTCGCGGCCGACACCGCGTCCGGCAAAGACGCGAAGCCGGAGATTCGGCTGCTGACCGGCGATGTTGCCATCTCCGCCGCGGCGCAGAGCGTTCTGGCCGGCGGTGAGTTCCGGGCCGAGGCGAATGAGACGCTGCTGCTGCATGCTCCCGCGGGGCTGAAGGCGAAGCGGCTGCTGCTGGTGGGGCTGGGAAAGGTAGCGAAACTGAGCCCGCAGGAGGCGCGTAAAGGCGCCGGAACGGCGGTGCGCTTCGTAAAGCCGCGCGGTATTCGTGAGCTGGCCATCGCTGCGCCGGAGTCGGATAAGCTGCCGTCGCAGTGGACGCTGCGCGCGCTGACGGAAGGCATCACGCTGGCCGACGTGGACACGGATACTTACCGCTCCGATCGCAAAGACCGCGGCGTGCAGACGGTGAAAGTGATTGCGCCGGAGGGCTTTGACCGTGCGGCTTCCGAATCCGGCTTCAGCGAAGGGCTGATTCTCGGCGGGGCGCAGAACTTTACGCGTTCGCTGGTGAACGAGCCCGGCAACCGCCTGACGCCGACGATTCTGGGCCGGCGCGCCGCCGCGATGTGCGGCGAGCAGGGGCTGAAGTGCGAGGTCTACAGCACGGAAAAGCTGATCGAGCTGAAGATGGGAGCTTTCCAGGCAGTAGCTCAGGGCTCGGATGAGCCGCCGGCGCTGATCGTGATGACCTGGGAGCCGGCGGGTGGTGCGGCGAAGGATGGTCCGGTACTGGGACTGGTGGGCAAAGGCATTACCTTCGATACCGGCGGCATCTCCATCAAGCCGGCCGACAGCATGGAGAAGATGAAGTACGACATGGCCGGCGCGGCGGCGATGATCGGCGCCATGCAGGCGATTGCGCAGCTCAGACCGGCAGTGAAGGTGATCGGCGTGGTCTGCTCGGCGGAGAATATGCCGTCAGGCAAGGCATACAAGCCGGGCGATGTGGAGATCGCCATGTCGGGCAAGTCGATCGAGGTGATCAACACCGATGCCGAAGGGCGGATGGTACTGGCCGATGGCCTGGCCTATGCAAAGCAGCTGGGCGCGACGCATCTGATTGACGCAGCGACGCTGACCGGCGCCTGCGTGGTGGCGCTGGGGATGATCAATGCGGGCGTCTTTTCGAACGACGACGCGACCTACGAAAAATTTGCCGAGGGGCTGAAGGTCTCCGGCGAGCGGTTCTGGCGGCTTCCGGTAGAGGACGAGTATCGCGAGCTGATCCGGTCGCAGATTGCCGATATCAAAAACACCGGCGGACGCTGGGGCGGCGCGATCACGGCAGCGATGTTTCTGAAGGAGTTTGCCGAAGATACGCCCTGGATACATCTGGATATTGCCGGAGTGGCCTGGCAGGATGAGGCAAAGCCCTGGCTGGCGTCTGGACCGACCGGCATTGCCGTGCGCAGCATTGTGGAGTGGGTGCGGCAGTACAGCCATTAGCCGTTCCCGGCCAGTGATGAGACGAGGGGCGAGAGCAACGGCCTCTGCGGCAGTCTGCTCCGAAAAAGCGGAAAGGCGCGTCCCGCCGGGGAAGCGCCTTTTGCTTTTGGCATCAGCAAACAAGCCGCTGATGCGGAACATTGAAAACAGACACGGGTTGAGGGGGAAAGTTGCTACGAGGCCTCGCGAAGCTGGCCCGGAGGACTGAGGAACTCGATCATGGCGCCGCAGAAAGCAGGAATGTCATCCGGCTTGCGGCTGGTGATGAACTGGCCGTCGACCGCTACTGCTTTGTCGACCCAGTGGGCTCCTGCATTTTTCAGATCGGTCTGGACAGAGGGCCATGAGGTCATCGTTTTGCCGCGCACGACGCCCGCCTCGATGAGCGTCCATGGACCGTGACAGATGGCGGCCACCGGTTTGCCGGACTGTGCGAAGCGCTTCACGAAGTCGACGGCTTTTCGGTCCATGCGAAGGTGGTCCGGATTCATGACGCCGCCGGGCAGAACGAGCATGTCGTAATCTTCCGCGCCGGCCTGATCGAGTGTTTTGTCCACTTTGACGGTGTCGCCCCAGTCGGTGGACTTCCAGCCTTTGATCTTCCCTTCTTTGGGAGAGATGACGTGAGTCGTGGTTCCTGCGTGTTCGAGCGCTTTCTTTGGCTCGGTGAGCTCTACCTGTTCAAATCCATCGGTTGCAAGAATGGCGATCTTTTTTCCTTTGAGATTTTCCTTCATGCAGGCTCCTTGTTTACTGCTCAACTCGGATACGTCGAGCCTGTTTAGTAAGAAGAGCCGAATGCGAATGGCGTTGCCAGCGAGGTTTTTTTGAGCGGAGGTGCCGCTTCCGAACGGATGTCCGGCACCGTCGTACACTGAAGCAAAGGATTTGCCGCGCACAGAGATAAGCGGCGGCACCTGAGGAGAACGAAGTGGCACAACTGATGAGAACGTCGAACCCGGCGCTGAACGAGAAGGTGTTTCGCGGGTTGCCTGGCTCCACATACGGCTCGATGGGCGAGACGATGACGCTGCAGGGCACGGTGAACAAGACGGGCATTCTGCTGCTGTGCGCCATGGCCACGGCGGCGTGGACGTGGCACCTGTTCATGCAGTCGCATTCGGCTGCCGTTGTGGTGCCGATGCTGTGGATCGGCACGATCGGCGGTCTGGTCTTCGCGCTGGTGACGACGTTCAAAAAAGAGTGGTCGCCGGTTACGGCTCCGATTTATGCGCTGCTGGAAGGACTGGCGCTGGGCGGCATCTCAGCGGTCTTCGAGGTGCGCTTTCCAGGGATCGCGATTGAGGCGGTGAGCCTGACCTTCGGCACGATGCTGGTGCTGCTGATGGCGTACAAGTCGGGCATGATCCGCGTGACGCAGAAGTTTCGCCTCGGCGTGATCGCGGCCACGGGCGCCATTATGCTGTTCTACGTTCTGGAAATGGTGCTGAGCTTCTTCCACATCCAGTTCGCCACGATCAACGGCTCGGGGCCGATCGGAATCGGCATCAGCCTGGTGATCGTCGGCATCGCCGCGCTGAACCTGGTGCTGGACTTCGACTTTATCGAGACGGGCGCGCGCATGGGCGCTCCGAAGTACATGGAGTGGTACGGCGCCTTCGGCCTGATGGTCACGCTGGTGTGGCTGTATCTCGAGCTGCTGCGCCTGCTGTCGAAGTTCAAAAGCAGAGACTAGGCGTGCTGGCCGCACGGGCGGACGCGGCTTCGCCGCAAAAGCACTTATAACGATGAAAGGGTCCACACCGCTTGTGGGCCCTTCCCCTTTTGTCTGCGGTTTTTTTACATCGCTTCCGGAGCGTCGATGCCGAGCCAGGAGAGCGAGCGGATCAGCTCGCGCTGGGTGACGGCGGCAGTGGCCAACAGCAGCTTCTTCCGCGCCGGGTCTTCCTCGGTAAGGATATGGTGGCGGCGGTAGAAGTTGCTGAAGTCCTGCGCAAGCTGGAAGGCGTGTTTCGCCAGATACGCGGGCTCGGCGGTCTGGATGCACTGGTCGAGCAGCAGCGTGGTCTTCGCGGCGCGCAGCCAGACTTCCCAGATGCCTTCGCTTCCCTCCCCTGAGAGATACGGCGCGGCATCGATGGAGGCGGCATCGGCCAGAGCCTCATCGGGCGTGATGCCGGCCTTGCGGAAGATGCTGCGGGTGCGGACGACCGCGTACTGGAGGTAGGGTCCGGTCTCGCCCTCGAAGCTGAGCGCGTCTTTGAAGTCGAAGGCGATCACTGTGTTGCGCGTGTACCTGAGCATGAAGTAGCGCAGAGCTCCCACGGCGATGGCTTTGGCGATGGCTTCGCGCTCCGCTGTGGCCAGCTCGGGATGGCGGCTGTCGACTTCGGACCGGGTGGCGGCGATGAGCTTGTCGATGAGATCGTCGGCCTTGACGCCGAAGCCTTTGCGGCCGGAGACCTCGATATACGGGCGGGCGCGGTCTTCTTCAGAGACTTCGTAGCCGAGTTCGAGGGCGCAGCGCGGGGTGAGCGCGACCATCTCGTAGGAGAAGTGCGTATAGTGCGCGGCCTGATCGGTATAGCCGAGTCCGCGAAGGGCTTCGATGACGTTGGCCTGCGGATCGGACTGGCGTGAGTCGATGACGTTGTAGATGGCCTGAGCGCCGCCGAAGTGGGGATGGCCGGGCTCGCCGGTTGCAGCGGAGATCCAGCAGGTGTGGTTCGGATAATCGAAGAAGCGGCGGTAGGCGAAGTCGCGGCCGAGGAGGCCAAACTTCCAGAGATGGTAGGCGATGTCTTTGCCGACGTAGGTGACGGTGCCGTTGGAGCGGACGATGACCTTCGCGTCTTCGTCGGGGCCGTCTGACGCGTCGCTGCTCTCGGCATTTTCCTCGCGGAGCGGTTCGCCCGTACGGTCAGTACCGCTGTTGCGGACAGCGCCGGGGCGCGTCATGACCCAGCAGCCCTTGTTTTTGCCTTCGGTCTCGAAGTAGAGGACGCCCTTGTCTTTCAGCTGCTCGAAGGCCATGTCCCAAAAGTGCAGATGAAGAATCTCGCTCTCGCGTGGCAGCAGATCGTACTCGATGCCGAGCCGCAACATGGTTTCAACATGGCGGCGCAGCACCGCTGTCGAGATGATCTCGGCTATCTCTGCTGTTTCGTTGCCGCCATGCTCGATGGCGTGCAGCGTGTCGAGGCGGAGTTTGCGGCGCGCCTCTTTCTGCGCGGGATCGGCTTCGTACCACTGCGAGGTCTTCGCGTAGAGGTCCCAGCAGTAGTAGTCGATGCGCCGGCCTTCGGCAGCGAGGCGCTGCATCAGGGCTTCGATGCTGCTGAGGGTGAGGCCTTCGAGATGCATGAGACCGACGACGACATCGGCAACCTGAACGCCGGTGTTGTCGATGTAGTTCTGCACGTCGACCTTCTGCCCGGCGGCGCGCAGCAGGCGGACGAAGGTGTCTCCCAGGATGGCGTTGCGTAGATGGCCGACGTGCGCAGCTTTGTTGGGGTTGATGCTGGTGTGCTCGACGAGCGAGTGGATGGGCTGCTCAGGCGCGGGGACTTCGCCTCCGGCAGCGACGGTGTGCGCGGCCAGCCCACGGTCGAGGCGGGCATTGATATAGCCGGCGCCGGCGACCTCGAAGGCGATAAACCCCTCGACGGAACCGAGCGCGGCGACGATCTCTTCGGCAATTTTGCGCGGAGCTTTGCGCAGTTTGCGGGCCAGCTCGAAGGCCAGAGGCAACGCATACTCGCCGAAGGCAACCTCGGGCGGCTGCTCGATCACAATCTTTTCAGGTTCGATCTGATACTGGCTGCGCAGCACGGCGCGCAGACGCTCTTCGAGCTTTTTCTGTAGTTCTGAATACACGCGGGAATCACCGTAAAATATATGGAAAAGCTGATTTTAGCAGGCGCGCATGGCGCAGGTTTCTGTTGTGGCCGCCTGGCTGGTGCGGCTATCATCAATCATCCGGAAGGGGCGAGCCGATGGGCACCACTCTGATTTCTCTCGACTACTATCTCCACGAAACCTGGAGCCCGGATCGCGAGTTTGTGGATGGCGAGGTAGTGGAATGGAGCTGGGCTGAGAGGAATTATGTCACATGGCAGGTTGCTTTCATGGTCTGGCTCAGCAAGTGGCGGCAGAGCGCAAATATCCGCGTTTTTCCCGCGCTGCGGATGCGGACCCGATCGGCCCGCTTCCGCATTCCTGACGTGATGGCCACTGACCGTGATGCCCCGGAGGAACAGATCATCACGCATGCGCCGCTGCTGTGCGTGGAGATTCTTTCTCCCGAAGACAGGATCGGCAGGATGGAAGACAAGATCGAGGAGTACTTCCAGATGGGCGTGCGCGCGGTGTGGGTGATCGATCCGCGGACGCAGACCGGCTATCAGTGTGAAGGGCCACATTTTCAGGAGTGGAAGGCCGCCGCAATTCTGACCATTCCCGGCACGCCGGTGCAGATCGAGATGAGCGCGCTGATCGCAGACCTCGACTGAAGTAATTGATACATCCCGTAAAAAGGCCCGGGGCTGAAGTCCCCCTTCACCTTCCGATTCATACTCCCTCATGCTGAAGGCCGGGGCTTCTGCCCGCAAACCAGGTTTCTTCCGCCTGTTAAAATCGAAAACAGAAACTGAGCGGATTCAACGCGTTCCTTCCATCTCATGTCTGACAAGTTTTATCTCACCACGCCGATTTATTACGTCAATGCGCGTCCGCATATCGGGACCACGTACACCACGATCGTGGCCGACGCCATTGCGCGGCGCAAACGCTCGATGGGCGTGGACACATATTTTCTGACCGGCACGGACGAGCATGGACAGAAGATCGAGCGCTCGGCGCAGAAGGCCGGATGCTCGCCGCAGGAGTTCACCGATCAGGTCGCGGCGCAGTTCCGGGCACTGTGGGACCGGATGGGGCTGACCTATGACGACTTCATCCGCACGACGGAGCCTCGTCACACGCGTGCCGTGCAGAAGTTCTTCACGCTGCTGAAAGAGCGCGGCTTCATCTACAGGGACACCTATACCGGCCAGTACTGCGTCTCGGACGAGGCATTTGTGGATGTGCCACCGGGCGCGCCGTGTCCGGAGTGCGGGCGCATCACCGAGACGGTGAGCGAGGAGAATTATTTCTTCAAGCTGTCGGCCTTCGAGCGCACTCTGCTCTCGTTCTATGAGGAGCATCCGGAGTTCATTCAGCCGGAGCGGCGGCGCAACGAAGTCATCTCCTTCGTGAAGAGCGGACTGAAGGATCTGTCGATCAGCCGGTCGAGCTTTAAGTGGGGCATCCCCGTTCCGGGCGATGAAAAGCACGTGATCTACGTGTGGATGGATGCGCTGGTGAATTACATCTCGGCGCTCGGCTGGGGCAGCGACGACGATACGAAGTTTCAGAAGTTCTGGCCGGCCGATCTGCACATTGTGGGCAAGGAGATCACGCGCTTCCACTGTGTCTACTGGCCTGCATTTCTGATGGCGGCCGGACTGGCGCTGCCGAAGACCATCGTCGGGCATGGATGGCTGCTCTTTGAAGAGGGCAAGATGTCGAAGTCGCGCGGCAATATTGTGCGCGCGGAGACGATTCTCGATGTGCTCGGAGCCGACGCGCTGCGCTATTTTCTGCTGCGCGAGATCGTCTTCGGGCAGGACGGCAACTTCTCCTTCGATGCGCTGGTAAAGCGGTACAACGCCGATCTGGCCAACGGCTACGGCAACCTGGTGAGCCGCACGCTGGCGATGATTCAGCGCTACTTCGACGGAGTGGTGCCGGAGGCGATCACCGGGCAGGCCGATTCGATTGCGACGGAGGCGCCGCAGGCGATCGCGGCCTTCGCGAAGCACTTCGAAGCGCTGGACTTTGCGCGGGCGCTTGAAACCGCCTGGGCGCTGGTTGGGGCTGTCGATGGATATCTGACGGCGAGCGCGCCGTGGAAGCAGCCCGAAGGCATCTCAGAAGAGGAACAAAAGGCCTTTCGTGGAACGGTACTTTACACGGCGGCGGAGGCCATCCGTGTGATTACGGCACTGGTCTATCCGGTGATTCCCGACGCGGCGGCGAAAGTGTGGGCGCAGCTTGGTCTGGGCGATGTTCGCACGGCGGATTTGAAAAACATTCAGTGGGGCGGTCTGCAGCCGGGAACGAAACTCGGTGAGCTGGGACCGGTCTTTCCCCGCGCAGAAAAGGATGCGGTGGCACGTATGCAGGAGATGGAACAGAAGAACAACGTACCGGCAGAAGTGAAGCCGGCAGAAGAAGAGACACAGCCCGTGGCCGGAGCTCCGGCCGTGCCTTCCGCTCCGGTGACGGGCAAAGTGGTCAATCCCACGCAGGAGCATATCTCGCGGCTGCATTCGATGATCGACGGGCTTGCCGTAGCGATGGCCGAATCGACCAGCGAAGGCGCAGCGGTGGCGGCGCTCGAAAATGCGATTCGGGATACGTTCGGAGGTGCGCCAAAGAGAGCTCCCTTGACTGCGCCGGCGACGCCCGCGCCTGCCGGAGCTGTACCCCCCGTAGCGTCGGTCCCTGCTGCGGAGGGCAGGATCACCATCGACGACTTCGCAAAGGTCGAGCTGCGTGTGGCGCAGGTGAAGGTGGCCGAGCGCGTGCCGAAGGCGGATAAGCTGCTGCGCCTCGAAGTGGATCTGGGCTATGAGCAGCGCCAGATTCTGGCCGGGATTGCAGAGGCGTACACGCCGGAGTCGCTGATCGGACGCAAGGTGGTGATCGTCGCCAACCTCGCCCCGCGAAAGCTGCGCGGGTACGAGTCGAACGGCATGGTGGTCGCCGCCTCGGTCGAAGGTGGCAAGGCTGTGCTGGCCGGGTTCCTCGAAGATATCGAGATCGGGGCAAGACTGAAGTAGGAAGTAGGACTGGCCGTCCGGGCAAGGTCTTCGCGTGATCACTCCCGCTGGTCGTGGAACCAGGATTCTCTCGCTGCGCGAGGACAGAAGATGGCGGCTCCAACCCTCGCATAGTCAGGGGCTAAAGCCCGGACGAACGTTCAGCACTCGCGGCACGACTGAAGTCGTGCCCTGATACAAAGCGGTCTTTGCGGCAGACTGGATTTTCTTTCCTCCGATGATCGATTCGCATGCACATCTCGACAGCGACCGCTACAACGAGGATCGCGATGCCCTGCTTGCCCGCGCGTATGAGGCCGGTGTGCAGGCGGTGCTGTCGATCGGCATCGGCGAAGGGCCGGAGACGATGCACCTGGCTCTCGATCTGGCGCGGCAATACGCCGGCAGGCCCGGGATGCCCTGCCTGTATGCGAGCGCCGGCATTCATCCCAATGAGGCGCATCGCGCCGACGAGACGGCATACGCCAGGCTGGATGAGCTGCTGGCCGCGCCAGAGGTGATCGCCTGCGGGGAGATCGGCATCGATTATTACTACGCAGAGCCTGCGCCGGAAACGCAGAAGACAGTGTTTTCGCAGCAGATGGAGATTGCCGCGGCGCACAAAAAGCCGATCGTCATTCACTGCCGGCAAAAGGAAGGCAACATGCAGGCCTGGGACGATACTTTGCTGATGCTCGAAGGCGAATGGCGCAGAACCGGCCTCGGCGGCATTCTGCACTGCTTCAGCGGCTCGGTGGAGCATGCGCGGCAGGCGATGGAGATGGACTTTCTGATCTCATTTGCCGGGAATATCACCTTTCCGAAGGCGCAGCCGCTGCGCGATGTGGCTGCGGTGCTGCCGCTGGAGCGGATGCTGATCGAGACCGATGCGCCGTTTCTGGCTCCGGTGCCCAACCGCGGCAAAAGGAATGAGCCGGCCTGGGTAAAAGAGGTTGCGGTGAAGGTGGGCGAGGTAAAGGGCGTTGCTCCGGAAGAGGTGGATTTGCGCACCACGGAAAATTTTTATTCCCTTTTCGGCATCCCGAAAGGCTCCTGAAAGTTCACAGAAGCGCGATGCGGGCGGCGGAAGCGGATAATCTAGAGAGAGGGCGTTCTTATGGCAGGCGACAGTTCCTTTGATATTGTCAGCAAAGTGGATGTGCAGGAGGCGCGGAACGCGATCGATCAGGCGCTGAAGGAGGTTCATGCGCGCTTCGACCTCAAGGATTCGAAGTCGGAGATCAAGCTCGAAGGCGACAAGGAGATCCAGCTCGCGTCGGCCGATGAGTACAAGCTGAAGGCGGTGACTGAAATCCTGCAGCAGAAGCTGGTGAAGCGGGGCATCTCACTCAAAGCGCTGACCTACGGGAAGATCGAGCCGGCATCGGGATCAAGCGTGCGGCAGAAGATCGAGCTGCAGCAGGGTATCCCGAGCGAGAAGGCGAAGGAGATTGTCCGCCTCATCAAGGACTCGAAGAAGAAGGCGCAGGGATCGATCCAGGGGGATACGGTTCGTGTTTCGAGCAAGGATCGCGATACTCTACAGGAGATCATCGCGCTGCTGAAGAAGCAGGAGCTCGGGATCGACATGCAGTTCACGAATTACCGGTCGAATTGAACGAAGAGGCGGGGGCAGTCGGACGAGAGTGAGCACACTGGCAATAGCATCGGCGAAGGAAGTCTTCGATCTGCTGCACGACGACCTTGAGGCCATCGAGCGGGAGTTCGGGGCCGACGCCGTCTCTTCTGTCGAGGCCATCACAGAGATCTCCTGCTATCTGCGCCAGGGCGGCGGCAAACGCATTCGCCCGCTGCTGCTGCTGCTTTCGGCGCGCAGTCTGGGATTCAGCGGACACGACATGGTCCGGCTGGGCGCGGTGGTCGAGATGGTGCACACGGCCACGCTGGTGCACGACGATATTATCGACGCGGCGGACACGCGGCGCGGACGGCCCTCGGCCAATACCACCTGGGGCAACAGCAAATGCGTGCTGGCCGGCGACTGGCTTTATATGCAGGCCTTTCGCGTGGCGCTGGAGGCGCGCAACTTCCGCATTCTCGATCTGCTGATCGGCCTGACCCAGCAGATGGTCGAGGGCGAGCTGCTGCAGATGGAGCGGCTGGGACGGGCCATCTCGGCCGACGAGTACAACGATCTGATCTATCGCAAGACGGCATGCCTGTTTGAGGTCTCGATGCGCATCGGCGCGGTGCTGGCGGGCGCGAGCGAGGACCGCGAGCAGGCGATGGGTGAGTATGGCCGCAACCTCGGGATGGCGTTCCAGATTGTCGATGACGTGCTCGACCTCACGGCTTCAGAGGAAGTACTGGGCAAGCCGGTGGCCAGCGATCTGCGCGAAGGCAAAGCCACGCTGGCGGTGATTCACGCGCTCGAAAACGGCAGCACCGCAGCGGAGCGCGCCGCCATCCACACTGTCCTCACCGATCAGGACTTCAGCCGCGTGACCCATGACGAAATTCTGGCGATTCTGCGGCGCAACCACTCCGTCGAGTTTGCAATGAACGAGGCCTTTGCCTGTGCCGATGCGGCGCGGTCGGCCATCGCCGACCTGCCTGACTCCGATTACAAGCGGGCGTTGCTGTGGGTGCCCGATTTTGTGGTGGCACGCGAGAAGTAAGCGGACCCCGTCCGAAAACATCATCGAGATCGCCACAGACGTGAAGCTCTGCGATGTATACCGGCTCCCGGATGGACAGGGTTGTAGTGCATATCCCGGAGTACTCCTGATGCTGCGGGTGCTGTGCTATTCTCATCCGTCCGGAAGCGCATGACCGCTCAGAATCCACTTCGAAATGCTCCCATCCGCGTACTGGTCGCCAAGCCAGGTCTCGATGGCCATGACCGCGGCGCAAAGGTGATCGCCCGCGCGCTGCGCGATGCCGGCATGGAAGTGATCTATACGGGGCTGCGGCAGACGCCGGAGAGGATTGTAAGCGCGGCGATTCAGGAAGATGTGGACTGCGTGGGGCTGAGCATCCTGTCGGGCGCGCACAACACCATCGTTCCGCGCATTACGGCCATGCTGAAGGAACAGGGCGCCGAAGATATCCTGGTGGTGCTGGGAGGAACGATTCCGGTACAGGACGCGGAGTTTCTGCGCTCACACGGCGTGGCGGCGATCTTTGGGCCGGGCACACCGCTCGAAACAACGATCCGGTTCATCCGCGAGCATGTAAGGCCGCGCGGAGTGAGACTGTGAGTGACACAGCCATTAGCCATTAGCCATTAGCCGCAGACGGCATGGCTTCCGGGAAGATGCAGAGCCTTTCCAGGCTCTGCATCCCGTCTTACTGGCGGATAAAGCCGTTGGACCAGTTGGTGTGAGGCACTGCTGATTTCCCGCCCTCGGTGCCGAGGCTGTGGCGGGCATTCCTGTCCTGAATCGGCTGAATACCGCTTTCGAGAGACGCGGTCGGCGATCCGGGAACCAGAGGAATACGAACGGAGTCCTGCGCATTGGGCTGGCGCGGCGCCGGAACGGTGGTGACGTCGGAGATAAGCAGGTGCGGCGAATGCAGCTTGATGGTCCGGCCAGTCTCGCATCCAGTCATCACCAAAACAGCCAGCGCCAGCAACGAACCCGACAGAACGACCGAACGACCTTTCATCTCTCCTCCGAAGACCTATCCAATGCTGCCCACCACTATACGTTCGTAAACGCGAATTAGGGAATAGCCGGCCAGGAAACAGGGGTGGCAGAGTGGTAACCGAAGCGCGGCGCTGTTGCCTGTGGTCAGGGGCGTTCGCTCGCAGAAGAGCAGATTTCCCGCGCCTCCGCGGGCTTTTCTCCATTGGCGATTCCCTGCTCCATCGCCGCACGCAGCGCGGCGAGATATTTTTCCGGCAGCGGGCGCTTCCTCATCTCCCGGTCGACGACGACGTGAACGGTTTCCGCTTCGGCCAGCAGACGCGGCTCTCCGCCACCGGCGGCGCAGAACAGGCGATAACCGAATTTGACGACCGAGCCGCGCAGGCCGGAGATGCGAGTCTCAATCACGATCTGATCGTCATACCGTGCCGGAGACTTATAGCGGCAGGTCGCTTCGGCAACGGGCAGATGGCAGTCATCGTCGATCTCCATCTGTTTGTAGTCGAAGCCGAGGCTGCGGAGGAGCTCGACACGCCCGATCTCGCACCAGACGAAATAGTTGGCGTGATAGACGACGCCCATCTGATCGGTTTCGGCATAGCGGACGCGGAGCGTGACGGTGGAAACAGACATGGCTTCGAGTCTAAATCGGAGTATGAATTTCAGAGAGAATGGATGGGAGATGGCAAACGCACTCCGTCAGCATCGCATCGTGATCGTCTCCGGGCCGCCGGGAGCGGGCAAGACCACGGTGGGGCGGCCGCTGGCCGAGGCGCTGGGCTTTGCGCTGCTGAGCAAAGACGACATCAAGGAAGCGCTGTTTGCGGCGATGCACGATCCGGCACGCGAGGCGGCGGACGATCTCGATTTCTCGCGGCGATTGAGCGTGGCAGCGATGGAGACGCTGCTGGCGCTGGCTCCCCACTGCCCCGATGTGGTGCTCGAAGCGAATTTCCGCCCGCGCAGCGAGCAGGAGCGCGGCAGGCTGGCGGCGCTGCCGGGCCGAATCGTCGAGGTGTATTGCCGGCTGCCGCTCGAAGAAGCGGTCAGGCGCTTTGCGGAACGCGCCGAGCGGGAGAGGCATCATCCCGCGCATGCGCTGAAGACGATGCCTCTGGAACGCATGGCCGAGTACGACGCACCGGTCGGGCTGGGAAAGGTGATCGAAGTGGATACGAGCCGGGCGCTGGATGTGGAGGCTCTTGTGGAGCGGGTGCGGGAGGCTCTGAAAGAGCAGACAGCACTTTAAAGCCATCAGCCGCCGGAGCGTTTATCTCTGAGGCGCGCAGCAACTGTAATGAGATCGTTGAAGACTCCGGCTTCAAAGAGAGTCTCTGCTCCGGTCTGTCTGCGCAAACCCGGAAGCAGCTTTCGGAGCGCCTCATAATTCTCCATCATTTGCGGCACATCCGGCTGGTTCCTTCTGCGCACAAACGCGTTTCGCAATTCGCGCATAACCCCCTGCACCTGGCCGTCATGAATATTGCAATCCGTTCCGTTGAGATCACTGATGGACTTCTGTGCGCGGCGATTTGCTGTCTCAAAAACGAACCATGTGTGCTGCCCGGGATTGAGCTTTGCCCATCCCAGGGCCAGGCCGAGCTCGAATGGCATGTTAAAGCGAGGCGTCGGTGGAGGGACCCTGTCCAGCTGCACACGTGAAAGATCGTGGATGGAGTAACGACAGGTCTGAATTAACTCGAAGATCCTGTCCAGCCTCGCCGTGCCGCCGGGAATGGCGAGCGTAGCCTTTGGAGTGAGGCTAAGCTCGGTTAAACCCACGATATAGGCGAGATAAAGACGCTCAAATCGTCTGTCGTAAGGGATATTCAGGAAAACCGAGTCGGGTTCAACGCGCGGCTTTGGCACCTTTTGGCGTCTTGCTCTCTGAAGAGGTCTTTCCATGCACCAGCCCTGGCGTTGCGGGATGAGCGGCCGACATACGCTTCTTTCCAGTTCGGCTCTGCAAACGGCCACTGGTCAACGATTCGTCCACAAGGCGGAAGAGTGCCTTCTGACGCTTTCTGCTGACACCAAGCCGTTTCGCCACCTGCTCGGCGGAGAGAATCGGAGTCGTGATTTCAACCGACTGGCTCATACCTGAAATTATAGATGCGCGGCGGCTCTTTCCCGTGATTCCGTTTTGAACGGGATGGGGGGCCTGTCCTTATGCTGTCATCCCTCTCATGCATTTAAAATAAGAATCTCATCTGAATTCCATTTCGCCTGCCGGTTTGCGGGCGGGCAAAGGCGTGTTCCAACAGAATGCAACGCTGGTCGAAGCTCTTCATTCCCACTCTGCGCGAGGCCCCGGCGGATGCCGAAGTGGCCAGTCATAAATTTCTCGTCCGCTCCGGCTATATCCGCCAGCTGGGCGCAGGCATTTACTCGTATCTGTTTCTCGGAAACCGCTCGATTCAGAAGATTACCGGCATCGTGCGCGAGGAGATGGATACCATCGGGCAGGAGTTTCTGCTGCCGACGATCCATCCCGCCGATATCTGGCAGGAAAGCGGCCGCTGGACGACGATGGGACAGAACATGTTCCGGCTGAAGGACCGCAAGGGCGCGGACCTGTGTCTGGGCATGACGCATGAAGAGGTGATGACCGATCTGGCGCGGCATGAGCTGCGCAGCTACCGGCAGCTGCCGCAGATCTGGTATCAGATTCAGACGAAGTTCCGCGATGAGCCGCGCCCCAAAGGCGGTCTGCTGCGGGTGCGGCAGTTCATCATGAAGGACAGCTACAGCTTCGACATCGACGCCGCAGGACTGGATAAGAGCTTCGATCTGCACGATGCCGTTTACCGGAAGATCTTCACGCGCTGCGGTCTGCAGTTTGTCTCTGTCGAAGCCGACTCCGGCGCTATGGGCGGCACGCAGTCGCAGGAGTTCATGGTCTACACCGATGCCGGTGAGGATCTGATCGCAAGCTGTGCGAAGTGCGGCTATGCGGCGAACCTCGAAAAGGCGGTTTCGCAACTTGCTCCGGTCACGGAGATGGAGCCGACAGGCGACGGCACGCCGGAGCTGGTACACACGCCGGGCATGGCGGCGATTGTGGACGTGACGAAGTTCTTCGGGATCGAAGCCAGCTCGGACATCAAGTGCGTGGCTTATATGGCTGAGGTGCGCACCCTTGAGGGGAAGAAATCCAAATCCACCTGGGAGCCGGTTGCCGTATTTCTGCGCGGCGACCACTTCGTGAACGAGACCAAACTGCTCGGGCTGCTGGGAGCGGCCGAGCTGCGCACGATGAACGGCGACGAGCTGGAGGCATGGTTCCACGGACCGGCGGGTTATCTGGGACCGGTGGGACTCGACCCGGCAAAGGCCCTGCACGATGGAAAACTCAATGTCGTTCTGGACCGGGGTCTTGAAAATCGGAAAAATCTGGTCGGCGGAGCGAACAAACTCGACTATCACTTCCGTAATGTCACACCAGGAAGGGATTTCACCTGGACGGTGGCTGCCGATGTTCGCAATGTCGTCGAGGGCGAAGGCTGCCCGCAGTGCGATGAGCCGTTGAAGGTGGCCAAAGCGGTCGAAGTCGGACACATCTTCAAGCTCGGGTACCGCTATACGGAGAAGATGGGCGCGAAGGTGCTGGACCCGAACGGCAAGGAAGTGATGCCGATCATGGGCAGCTACGGCATCGGCATCGAGCGCATTCTGACGGCGGCGATCGAGCAGAACAATGACGCGAACGGCTTCTGGCTGCCGCGCTCGATTGCGCCGTTCGATGTGGTGGTGACGGTGACCAACATGGCCGACAGCTCGCTGCGGGAGACAGGAGAACGCATCGCCGCCGATCTGGAAGCGGCAGGGCTCGATGTGCTGCTCGACGACCGCGAGGAGCGCGCCGGGGTCAAGTTCAAGGATGCCGATCTGATCGGTGTTCCCTTCCGCGTCAACGTCGGCAAAAAAGCCGCCGAAGGCAAGGTGGAAGTCGTGACGCGCGCAACGGCATCGAGCATCGACACGCCGATCTCCGAGGTGGCGGCGCTGCTGAAACAGGTTCCCCGGTAAAGCACGGGAAAATGCTGGCAAAAAAGAGGTTCCGACGCGAGGAGCGGATTCTGCATCCGATCGTCTGACGGACAGGATTCGCTCCCGCACCCGTTCCTCTCCCCTGGCGAGTAGCATGGAAGGTGGAAGTTCAGCTTGGCAGTAAAGATTAAAGTAGCCCGGCCGGCAACGGTCACAAATAAAAAGCTCCTGCTGGGAGCGGGGATCGTTCTCGCAGCAGGGTTTGCGATCTGCCTCGTCATCTTCGGCTTCTACTGGTTCAAATACAAATCCATCGTCGATGCGCGTCTGCAGCATCCGCTGTTCGAGGATACGGCGAAGATCTACGCCGCGCCGCGCGAGGTGCGCCCCGGTCAGAAGCTGACGTCGCCGGAAGTCGCCGCGGAGCTGCGCGATGCGGGCTATTCGGTAGACGGCGAAGGCAAAGCCTCGGCGATGGGGACCTACTCGGACGGCCCCGATGCGGTGGTGATTCACCCCGGCCCGCAGTCGTATCACTCCCAGGACGGCGCGACCATCACGTTTTCTTCCGGCGTGGTCAGCCAGATCAAGGGCGACAACGGGCAGCAGCTTGCCGCCTATGAGCTGGAGCCGCTGCTGGTCACCGGCCTCTCCGGCGAAAACCGCAGCAAGCGCCGTC
Organism: Paracidobacterium acidisoli; assembly: GCF_003428625.2. Taxonomy (GTDB): domain Bacteria; phylum Acidobacteriota; class Terriglobia; order Terriglobales; family Acidobacteriaceae; genus Paracidobacterium; species Paracidobacterium acidisoli. Next base: position 59,525 of record NZ_QVQT02000001.1, read on the forward strand.
TGGTGACCTACGACGAGCTGCCGAAGTATCTGGTGCCCGCGGTGACCTCGATCGAGGACCGGCGCTATTTTGATCACGGCGGCGTGGATTATGTGCGCCTGATGGGCGCCTTCTTCAACGATCTGCGGCGGCACCGGTACAGCCAGGGCGGATCGACCCTGACCATGCAGCTGGCCAAGGACTTCTTCCTGTCTCCGGAGAAGAAGTTCAAGCGCAAGCTGATCCAGATTGTCATCGCCTTCCAGCTTGAGCACCGCTTTAACAAAAAGCAAATCTTTCAGATGTATGCCAACGAGATCAATCTCGGGCAGCGGGGCAGTTTTTCAATCGACGGATTCGGCGAGGCGTCCCAGGCATATTTCGGCAAGGATGTGCGCCAGCTCGATCTGCCGGAGTGCGCGTTGCTGGCGGGAATGATTCAAAGCCCGAACCGGCTCAATCCCTACCGGCATCCGCAGCGCGCGCTGGAGCGCCGCAACCTGGTGCTCGATTCGATGGTCGAAACCGGCGCGATCACCAAAGAACAGGGGGAGGCGGCCAAGGCCAGCCCGCTGCATGTGGTTCCCGGCGCTGTGGACGCGGGCGAAGCGCCCTACTTTGTCGATCTGGTGCGGGAGCAGCTTGCGCAGAAGCTGGGCGATGCGGACTACAACCGCGAGGGCCTGCGCATTTATACCTCTCTTGACCCGCAGCTCGAGGAAGCTGCGACCGAGGCCATTACCGCGGGCATGAAGGGCGTGGACGAGCTGGTGATTGCCCGCCATGAACGGCTGGCGCGGGCCGCCGCCAAACGCGGAGAGACCATCCCTCCCGTCACGTATCCTCAGGTGGCGCTGGTGGCGCTCAATCCGCATACCGGACAGGTGCTGGCGCTGGTGGGCGGACGCAATTACGGCAACAGCCAGTTCAACCATGCGGTATCGCATCGTCCGACCGGATCGATCTTCAAGCCCTTCGTTTATGCCGCGGCCTTCAACACGGCTCTGGCGGGAACTCCGCTGACCAACTCCGACGGCGCCAGCGCGATCTTTACTCCGGTCACGCTGCTGAACGACGAGCAGACGACCTTCACCTTCAATAACCAAGAGTACACGCCGCGCGACTTCGACAACAAGTACTATGGCGAGATCACGGCCCGCGAGGCGCTGATGCGCTCGCTGAACAATGCGACCATCTCGCTCGCGCAGATGGTCGGGTTCAACAACGTCGCTGCCCTGGCGCGTGACGCCGGCATCGTCTCCGCCCGCGGCACACCGGCCATGGCAATCGGCGCATACGACGCCACGCCGCTCGAGATGGCTGGCGCGTATACGGTCTTCGCGAATGAAGGCGTGAAGATCGAACCCTGGATGCTGGCCTCGGTGCGCAGCCCGAACGGCGATGTGGTCGCCGACTATTCCGCCACCGGCAAGCCGGTGCTGGACCCCCGCGCCTCCTACCTGACGCTGAGCCTGATGGAGAGCGTGATCAATCACGGCACCGGCTTTACGGTGCGCGCGATGGGCTTTACGGCTCCGGCAGCGGGCAAGACCGGGACCTCGCACGATGCATGGTTTGCGGGCTTTACCAGCAACCTGATCTGCGTGGTCTGGGTGGGCAACGACGACTATACGGACATCAAGATCGAGGGATCGAAGGCGGCGGCGCCGATCTGGGCCGAGTTCATGAAGCGTGCGGTTGCCCTGCCGCAGTACTCCGATACGAAGGATTTCATTCCTCCGCCGGGCGTAATCGAGGTGAACCTCGACAAGCAGACCAATCTGCTGGCCGACGGCGCATGCCCGCAGGACTATGAGGCGGCGTTTCTGGACGGCACGCAGCCGACGGACACCTGCGACCACTCAACCGGCGATCAGCGCAACCTCTTCCAGAAGATCTTCGGGATCGGACAGAAGCCGGTGGGCCCGGCTCCGGTGCAGCAACAGGCAGGACAGCCTCAGCCTGCCGTGCCGGCTGCACCGGTTACGAACAATCCCACCCAGGCGCAGAACAATGGCCTGCAGCAGCCTCAGCCGCCCGCGAAGAAGAAGCGCGGCTTCTGGTCCAAACTGTTCGGCAAACACGACAACGGCGACAATAACGACAATCAGCAGCAGCAACAGCCGCCGCAGAACTAAACTCCGGAGCTGAGATCCGGATAAGGCTGACGAAGGCGCGGGCTTATCTGCGGGCGCCCGCAGCGGCTCGTCCGATCAGGCCGAGATGGGATATCCGTCTCAGGCCGGGAGGCAGAAGCTCTATGCCAGCGCCAGGGCGCGAATCTCTTCGCGGCGGACGGTCAGCCGATCGACGAGGTCGGCGCGAACCTCGAAGCCGCGGCCGGGTGAATCCGGCACCTGAATCTGTCCCGCAGGAGAAACCTCGACCTCGGGCTCGATGATGTCCTCAGACCAGTAGCGCTTCGAAGCGGAGACATCGCCGGGCAGGGTGAAGTTTTCAAGCGACGAGAGCGCAATGTTGTGGGCGCGCCCGATTCCGGTCTCAAGCATGCCGCCGCACCAGACGGGAATGCCCCGCTCCTGCGCGGCATTGTGCACGGCGATCGCTTCGCTGAAGCCGCCGACGCGGCCGCACTTGATATTGATGATCCGGCAGGATTCCATCTCGATGGCGGCAAGGGCGTCACGGCGGTTGCGGATCGACTCATCGAGGCAGATGGCGGTGGCAATCTGCTTCTGCAGCATGGAGTGGAAGTAGAAATCGTCGGCCCAGAGCGGTTGCTCGATCATCAGCAGGTCGAAGTTATCGAAGGATGCGATGTGATCGACGTCTTTCAGACGGTAGGAAGAATTGGCGTCGCAGCTCAGACGGATATCCGGCCAGCGGGTGCGGACGGCCTCGAAGACCTGCACATCCCAGCCGGGTTTGCACTTCAGCTTGATGCGCTGGTATCCGGCGGCGATCTCCCGCTCCACCTGGGCGAGCTGCTTTTCAAGAGAGGGCTGAATGCCGATGGAGACGCCGCAGTCGATGACTTCGCGCGTGCCGCCAAGCAGCTCAGCCAGCGAGACACCCTTCATCTGCGCCTCGAGGTCCCACACCGCGTTTTCAAGGGCCGCTTTGGCCATGCGATGGCCGCGCACCGGACGGAAGATCTCAGGACATTTGCCGCCGTGCTCCGGGTCGGCGGCGGCCAGGGCCGGAGCCAGCTCCTGCTGCGCCATCAGCCAGGCCGTATCCACCGTCTCTTCGGAGAAATACGGATGCTCGCCGGCAACGCATTCGCCCCAGCCGCTGAGGCCTTCGGCGCGGATCTCGACGAGAAGGATGCGGCGCTCGGTGGTACGTCCAAAACTGGTTTCAAAAGGCTGAACGAGGGGGAGACGGATCTCGCGGAGAAAAATCGAATCAATTCTCATAAATAATCAGTGCTCAGTTGCCTGTAGTCGGTGGAGGATACGGAGCCAGCTCAAAGAAACCGTTTCCGTTCTGGTCGGTACGGAAGCCAACGACAGAGAGTCCACGTGCGAAAGCATGCAAAAAGCGCTCACGGTTTTCCGTCTGCACGGCAAGCGCGCGGGGCAGGCCGGTCTCCGATGTTTTCCACTCGCTCACTTCTTTCGGGACCACGATTGTCTCCTGAACTGGCGGCGGCGTGTATGGGATTCCGTGGAGGACAGCATTGACCCGGTCCGAATTCATCCACCATTCGGCGTGAAGGCGGTCGGTCGGTAATCCTCCCTGCAGACGTGATGAGGATACACCATAAAAATTCGATGTATAAGAACGAACAACGACTCCGAGCCTGTGGATATTGAGGAAGGAATTTTTGATCTCGAGCGGATCGAAGGTCCATTCCATCAGGGAAATTCCCCTCCCAAGCGCCTCATCTCGCTGAGCCAGCTTCAGTTTACGGCCAATCCCGCCGTTCCGATACTCCGGAGTGACGGCCAGCATGTGGGAATGGAGATACGGCAGCGTTTTTCCGCCCGGGACCGATTTTATTCCCGGCAGGGACATGGCAAAGCCGATCAGATTGGCGGCTCGAACGCTTTCCACCACAGCCGGGCGTCCGGCAGCGAAGGCGCCAATCACCTGTCCGCCAATATGCTGCGCGACGATGAAGGCGCGGCGCGGAATGACATCGCCATCGGAATAACCCCAGGTCTCCATCTGCAGGCGGACGCAGCCTTCCAGCTCGTCAAAGCCCCGGCAGCTTCGGATCTCGATGCGCCCGTCCGTATCCGGCAGAGCTGTCTGCGTGCTCATCGAGTGGCTTCCTTCCCGGCCAGCTTCGCAGCACTCCACAGCTCTTCAAGCTCCTGCGGCGAAAGATCCTCGAGCGGACGCGGAGACGACGCTTCCATGGCAGCGAAGCGGCGGCGGAATTTGGCATTGGTGTCGCGGAGCACCATCTCCGGATCAATCTTCATGTGACGGGCGAGGTTCACCGCGGTAAACAGCAGATCTCCCAGCTCTTCCGAGATCGCTTCTGTGCGACCGTGCGGCAGCTCCTGTTCGAGCTCTGCCGTCTCTTCGCGCAGCTTGTCGATGAGGCCGCCGGCATCGGGCCAGTCAAAGCCGGCCTTCCCTGCCTTCGATCCGAGCTTCGAGGCTTCGTGCAGAGCGGGCATCGAGCGCGGGATGCCATCAAGCCGGCCTTCCGATGTGAAATGATCGGCCTTCTCAGACTTTTTAATCTCTTCCCAGTTACGGAGCACCTGCTTTGCGTCGATGCCGTCGGTCGCAAGGCCAGCGGCGGAGTTTCCGGCAGCCGCGGCAGCGGCGTCTCCAAAGACATGCGGGTGGCGGCGGATGAGCTTGCGGCTCAGGCCATTTACCACGTCGGCGATGGTGAAATGCCCGGCCTCGGCAGCCATCTCCGCATAAAAAAGGACCTGCAGCAGCAGGTCGCCGAGCTCTTCCTGCAGATCGGGCCAGCTCCGGCGCTCGATCGCATCGAAGACCTCGTACGTCTCTTCAAGCGTGTACTTTCGGATCGAGTCAAAGCTCTGCTCCCGGTCCCAGGGACAACCGCCGGGCGCACGCAGCCGCGCCATAATGGAGACGGCTTCCGCAAAGAGCTTTCCCGTGTCCTGACCGGAGGGCATAACTTTACTCTAACGTATGATCCGGAACGGAGACGGCGTATGCCGGACCGGGACAAAGAATCAAAAGGAGCAAGCTGACCCTGCTGATTTCCATCTTCGCAGTGCTTTTCGGGCTGGCCTTCGGGAGCTTTCTGAACGTCTGCATCTCGCGGCTGCCGCGGCACCAGTCGATTGTGCAGCCGGGCTCGCGCTGCCCCCGGTGCGGTACGGCAATTCGCTCCGTGGACAATATTCCGGTGCTGAGCTGGCTGCTGCTGCGCGGCCGCTGCCGGAGCTGCGGCAAACCCATCGCGTGGCGATATCCGCTGGTGGAGGCGGCGACGGCGTGCCTGTTTCTGCTGTGCTTTCTCACCTTCGGGCTGAATACAGAGGGAGCCGGAGCCGCGGTGCTCTGCTTTCTGCTGCTGGGCCTGGCCGTAATGGACGCTGAGACCATGCTGCTGCCGGATGCCTTTACCCTGCCCGGTATTGCGCTGGGCATTCTGTATGCCGCGATTCTCCCGGCCGATTCAGCAATGATTCGCCTGCGGCATGCCGGAGAAGCTGCCCTGTGGGCGCTGGCCGCCGCCGCGCTGCTGCTGGCTATTCGCGAACTCTATTTTCTGGTCCGGAGGCAGGAGGGGATGGGCGCGGGCGACGTGAAACTGCTGGCTCTGATTGCTGCCTGGATGGGACCGGAGCTGGGCGGGGTGGCGCTGTTTCTCGGGGTGCTCAGCGCAGCGATCTATGGAGCGGTAGGGGGGATAGCTGGGGGGATGGTTGGGAGCGCGGTTCGGCACCTGCCTGCGTCCGGGCGCAGACGGCCGGGTCAGGCCAGGCTGCCGCTGGGCGTGTTTCTCTCGGCAGCCGCGATCTGCACCCTTTTTGAAGGACAAAAAATCCTCAACTGGTACCTTCAGTTTTTCCGTTAAGCAATTCTTATGTCGCCGGATGGCTGGTATCAGGAAGCGGCGCTGCCGTTCGCTTCAGGCGGCGAAACTGACGGAGGTGATGGTGACCGTGAACGACGTGAAAGCGCCGCCACTGATCGACGCGCAGGGGTCCGAAGAAGAAATGTGAGGTGACTCGCTGAATACCGAAGCGATGGCGGCACTGATCGAGCAGGGTGTCCATCTGCTGGAGCCCCTCGCTGAGCTTCGCGGCCAGCTCTTCGCCGGTCATCGGCGGCCAGTTCAGCCGTCCAGGCCGGGTATTTCCGGGCGCAGGAACGCCGCTGGGCATACGGCCGAGGGAGAGCACACAGATCTGCAGCACCCACTGGGTGAAGGTGCTGTGAGAGCGCGTTGGGCGCCTCTTCTCCAGACGCTCCTCGAGCAGCAGAGAGGTACTCTTGTACGTAAGCACCAGATGCTCGATAAGCTCCTGGGCGCTCCACTGGCGTACGTTGCCGAAGGGGTGAAGCTGGCACCACGCGGCGTCCCTGCCGGAAAGCTCCTGCGCCCAGGCATCAGAGACGTGTTGGAGTACCGGATGCATACACAACTCATACCGGCGGCACCGGATGCTTCCGGTAACACCGGAATATGGCTCTTCGGACAGCGCCGAAGTATATAGATAAGACGCGACTTCGAGTAAAGTACGGAACTGACAGTATGCTCCTTCCGCTGCTCTGCTGCGAACTAGGAGGAACAGGGAATCTGATGCTCTATCTCGCCGATGCACCATCGAGCCTTGCCTTGGCCTGGCACCAGAGCGGAGAGTTCTGTCTGCGGACTGCGGCCGCGGTGGCCCGTCACCCTCTGGCGGTTCTGGTGGCCGCCGCCGTGCCTGCCGCGGAACGCGGTTATGTGCTGATGCAGTCCCGGACGCTGCCCCGGCTGCGGCTCACGCTGCTGGAAGCGCTGGTGACGCTGTGGCGGGTTCTGCTCTGCGTGGTGGCGATATGGGCCGCGCTCTCCGGGAGCGAATGGCTGCGTCTGCGGCAGCGCGTCGGCGTCGCGGAATCATGGCAGCTTGCCCTGCAGCATCTGGGAAAGCATATCGGCAATCATCTGCGTGTGGTGCTGTGGGAGTATGTGCTCTTCATCGCCGGATTCGCCCTTCTGAATTTTGCGATCACCGCCCTGGTCCGGGCCCTGGGAGCAGCCGGCAAAAGCCGTCTGCAGACACCGGAGCATCGCCGGGCGGCGATTTCGGTGCTGCGCAATCTGATTCTCGTGCCGCTGGCTGTGATTTATCTGGTGGAGACGCTTCGCCCGATGTTTCAGTAGGAGCGCTGCGGCGGAGGCTGCTTATTCCGGCGGCTTCGCGCCAAGCGCTTTCAGAGCCTTGCGGGCATCCTTTGCATGGGGTCCGTCCGGCAGCGCTTCCAGATACAGCCTGTAGCCGGAGACGGCTTCGTCGCGGTGGTTCAGACCGCGCTCTGCTTCGGCCAGCCCAAAGACCGCATCGGCGTTGCCTGGGTCGACCTTCGTCGCCTCGAGATAGCGCGAATAGGCGCCCTTGTAATCTCCCGTGCGCAGATAGTAGCCGCCGACGCGGGCATCGTCCGCGGCAAGCTTCGGATTCAGCACCGTCCCTCCGGCGCCGTCGCTGATGCGGGAATCCTTGTCGCCGGGAAGATCGAGACCCTTCAGCCCGTCCTGGCTGGAGCTGTAATTCTTATCGCTGCTCGAAGGCGGAGTGGCAGGAGACGAAGAATCGGGAGCGGGCGTATCGTTTCCGGCCTCGTGCGCTGCTTTGGTCGACTGCGCTTCCGGAAAAGGATTGTCCTCGGCGGCGCTGTGCTTTTTGTGCTGATCCTGCGTCTGGTTCGCGGGCTGGGTCTGCTTCTGCGGCGCGTTGGTATCCCCATTCGCATTTGAGGAGCTCTGCGAAGAGTCCGATTGCCGGCTTTGCTGCGCATAGCCGCAGGCTGAGCACAGCAACAGAAGCAGAACGATGTGGAGGATGGATCGCCGCACGAAAATCACTTCTCCTTAAGTGTAGACGCAGCGAATGAAAAATCGGCTCCTGCAGGATGATCGAACGGCCTGCGGCCTTGCTATACTGACCCCAATTCCATGGGTCTGATTATTCGCTCTTCTTCCATTCATGCCGCCGGCTGCTACACCACAACTGCGATCACAAAAGGCTCGCGCGTGGTGGAGTACACGGGGCCTCGCATCACCAAAGAGCTCGCCGATGAAAAGTATCAGAGCTCGCCGACGACGTATCTGTTCGGCCTGGGCGACGGCGACTTCGTGATCGACGGACACGGCACGGCGATGTTCATCAACCATTCGTGCGACCCGAACTGCGAGACCGGCGAAGTGCGCGGGCGCGTATGGGTGAAGGCGATTCGCGATATCGCGCCGGGCGAAGAGCTGACCTACGATTATTTTCTCTACGACGGCGACGAGACCGACCCGGCATACTGCAACTGCGGCGCCGAGGACTGCCGGAAGACCATGTATTCCCCCGACGAGGTGCAGCGGCGTGAGCGGGTTGCGAATCGCGCGACCAGGAAGAAGCAGCAGGGGCGAACGGCCGCTGCAGGAAGATAGCTGCTCCCTGCTTCCCGGAAGAGGAAGCGAACATCTGGTGATCGACGTTTCGAAGCAGCTTTTGCACTGAAACACCGCTTCCCTCGCCTGTCACTGGCCTGCCGATCCCGATACAATCATGTTTCGGATTCCTCATGACGTATCAGGTCCTCGCCCGTAAATATCGTCCTCAGCGCTTCTCCGATGTTGCCGGGCAGGAGCACGTTACGCGCACGCTGCTGAATGCCCTGGCGCAGGGGCGCATCGCCCACGGCTACATCTTTTCCGGACATCGCGGCATCGGCAAGACGACCATCGCCCGCATTCTGGCGCAGGCGCTGAACTGCCGCACGGAGATCGGCTCCGCGCAGAGGCCGACGCCCGAGCCCTGCGGCGTCTGCGACTCCTGCACGGAGATTCGCGCCGGCAACGCGGTCGATGTGATCGAGATCGACGCGGCGACCAACCGCGGCATCGACGAGATTCGCGAGCTGCGCGATGCGGCACGGTACCGGCCGGCGCGGGACAAGTACAAGATCTACATTCTGGACGAAGCGCACCAGATCACCGATGCGGCCTTCAATGCTCTGCTGAAGACGCTCGAGGAGCCGCCCGATCATGTCGTCTTCATGATGGCGACGACGCAGCCCGAGGATTTTCCGCAGACGATCCGCTCACGCTGCCAGCACTTCAGCTTTCATGCAGTGAAGTTCGACGATATTCTCGCGCAGCTTCGCGGCATCGCTTCGCAGGAAAATATAGAAGCCGAAGACGGAGCGCTGGCTCTGCTGGCCGAGGCCGGTGACGGATCGATGCGCGATGCGCTGTCGATCATGGACCAGGCGATCGCTTCGGCTCCGCTCGAAGACGGCAGGCCGCATCTGGACGCGGAACAGATTCGCGAGCTGATGGGCGCCGTGCCCAACGCGATCTTCGAGCGGCTGCTCGAAGCCATCGGCGAGGGCCAGAGCCCGACGGTGATCGAGGAGATGAACCGGCTGCTGAATGCCGGCAACAGCCCTTCGGCGCTGGCGCGGCAGTTCGTGCGCTACCTGCGCAATGTGCTGATGGCGCGCATCGCGGGGGAAAACTCCGATCTGCTGCAGGTGTCGGCGGATGAGCGGGCGCGGGCTGGCCGTTCGGCAGCGCTCTTCTCCGAAGAGGACCTGACGCGCTTTCTGCAGGTCATGCTGCGCACCTTCGATGATCTGAATTACCGGCAGGAGCAGCGCTTCCATCTGGAGCTGGGGCTGGTGCGGCTGGTGCATCTGCAGCGGCTGCTTCCGGTCGAAGAGTTTCTGAGCATGCTGCCGGTTTCTTCGGACACGGGCAAGGCTGGAGGAGGACAACTCAGTGCCGCTTCTTCGGCCAGACCGGCAACGCAGCGTGCGATTCCTCCGCCGGTGCGGACGGCGACGGCTGCTCCGGTTCGTGCCCCCGAACGTGCTCCGGAACCGGCGAAACCGGCCTTCTCGCCCTTTGAGGCAGACAGAAGCCGCAAAATCACCGGGGAAAGCACAGTACCGGCCATGGAAGAGACCGCGCCGCCGGAAACACGGATAATCGCTCCGGAGCCGCATGCCGTTACTGCATTTCAGACCGTTGCCGAACCAGCGGTTGTTTCAGAATTACGAGCTGCTCCTGAACCGCGGGCGCTGACGCCGATGGAAGCAACGGCGCGAGCGGTTGCGTCCGTTCCGGCCCGGCCTCCGGTTCCTGCAGGTATGGCCGAGATAACGGACGGCGCGCTGGCGCTGGCTATTGAGCCTGGTGCGGCGGCGGAGAATCCGGATCTCGCCCGCATTACGGAGGCCGTCTGCGCCGCGCTGGAGCGCGAGGGCCACAACACGGCGGCGGTGCTGCTGGGCGATGGCACATGGACGCAGCAGGGCGAGACGATTCAGGTCGAAGTAGCAATCCGCAAAACGATGCTGGGGCTGACCATGAACGCCGAAGCGGAGAAGATCTGCCGCAGCGCCATGCGGGAGATCGGGGCATCGCAGAAGCTGGTGGTTGTGCCGGGCGAGAATGGATCGGGCAAAGCGTCGAAGCCGCGAGCCGCCGTCAGCGGCAGCGTGCAGGCCGCGGCGCTCGATAACCCGCTGGTGAAGCAGGCGCAGGAACTGTTCAGCGCAGAGGTGCGAAGCGTGCTCGACCTGCGGGATAAGAATTAAGGAAAAGATGAAACCAATTTCGAGGCTGTCATGGTGAATCCGTTCAAAATTCAGGAGATGCTGGGTCAGGCGAAGCAGATGCAGGACGAGGTACAGCAGAAGCTGGCCGCCACCGTGGTGGAGGCCTCGTCGGGCGGCGGCGCAGTCACCGTGAAGATGAACGGCAAAAAGGAGATCCTGAAGATCACCATCGATCCCGCCGCGGTCGCGAGCCTCAGCGGTCCTCACCCCGACGTGGAGATGCTGGAAGACCTGATTGCAGCCGCTTTCAACGAAGCGGGACGGCGCGCTGAGGAGATTCTGAAGTCGAGCCTGCAGGGCCTTCTGGGCGGCCTGAATCTGCCGCCGGGCATCCTCTGAAGCAGTAGTTTCCGGGCTTCGGCGATTGTGGACGAACGTTTTTCGATCGATGCAGCTCACCAGGGGAGCGAAAGACGATGACCACGCGACGCAGTTTTCTTACGCAGACGGGCATGGCCGCCGCCGCGCTGCTTGCGGGCAATGCAGCATCGGCCTTCAGCCAGGCACAGCAGCCTCCTGCCGCTCCCGCGTCTGCGCCCGCGCAGCCGGACCCGGTGCAGACAATGCGGGCTGCGGCTGCAACGGAAACCGTTAAAACCACGAAGATCACAGATACGATTTCTCTGCTGCAGGGCGTGGGCGGCAATGTCGTTTGCCAGATTGGTCCGGATGGAAAGCTGGTGATCGATTCAGGGATTTCCACCGGGGCGCATCATCTGCTGGACGCGATCGGCCAGCTCGATCCGCACCCGATACGGCTGCTGATCAATACGCACTGGCACTTCGACCACACCGACGGCAACGCCGTGCTGCACGATGCAGGCGCCTTCATCATTGCGCAGGAGAAGACGCGGGAGCGGCTTTCCACGCCGCAGAAGGTTGAGATTCTGAATATGCAGATCTCCGCGGCGCCGAACAGCGCGCTGCCGCAGCAGACCTTCGCCGAGAGCGAGAAGCTCTATTACAACAACGACGAGATCGATCTGAAGTACGCGCCGAATGCGCATACGGACTCCGACGCCTACATCTATTTCGTGAAGGCCAACGTGCTGCATACCGGCGATCTGTGGTTCAACGGAATGTATCCGCTCATTGACACCGGCACGGGAGGCACGATCAACGGAATGATCCGCGCGGTGGATGAATGCCTGGGACTGGCCGATGACAGGACGAAGATCGTGCCCGGACATGGGCAGCCGGGCAACAAAACTGCGCTGCAGCAGTACCGCGACATGCTGGCGACCGTGGGCAACCGCGTGGAGAAGCTGAAGATCGCCGGAAATACGCTCGATCAGGTGCTGGCCGCTAAACCCACTTCAGACCTGGATGCGACGTGGAACAAAGGCATGATGAAGCCGGAGATGTTCGTGACGGTCGTCTACAACTCGCTTTAGATCTCTGCGGCTCTTTCAGGCGTAGTCGAAGAGCGTCATAAAGCCGAAGTCCATGTGCAGCTGCTGATGACAGTGGAAGAGCGTCATGCCGGGATTGTCGGCCACGAAGTCGATCTCCGCCTCCTGATAGCCGCCCAGCATCACGACATCCTTCATCAGTCCTGACATGGATTGTCCGCCATAGCGGGTCAGCTCGAAGCTGTGCCGATGCAGATGGACAGGGTGAATGTCATCGCTCTGGTTGTGCATGCGGATGCGGTAACGGCTTCCCTGCTTCAGGCGATGCGAGGGCGCGGCCATCATCTGCGCATCGGGATAAGCGACGCCATTGATGGTCCAGCGATTGAAGCCGGCATCGGCGGCGTTCTCTTTGACGAAGGTCATCTCGATGGTTTCGTCAGGAGCGGCGGCGGCAGCTTCCGGATTCGCGAAGCGTGCGTAGCTCCAGCGCGCTTTGGGCGGTGCGATCCACTGCGGTCTTCCGGATTGCCCGGCGTATTCGACCACGATCCCCATACCGTGATGGCGGTCATCATCGGCAAGATCGCCCATGATCCAGACGCCGGGATGATTCATCTCGACGATGGCGGAGATGCGCTCGGCGGTGCCCAGCCAGAGCACGGGAACGGATGCGGGCACAGGCACCGGATTGCCGTCGAGAGCGACGACGCGGAAGAGATGGCCGGGCAGAGCGAGGCTGCGAATCTCGGTGGCGCTGCCGTTGAGGATGTGGAAGAGCACGCGCTCGCCGCGCTTCACGCGCACCGGCTCACCATGGCCGAGCATGCGTCCATTGATGGTGAAGGAGGCGTAGCCCACCTCGAAGCCGTGCGGCATACCCTTTGCGAGCGAGGCGTTCATGGCCGCTTCGCCGCGCTGCTTCAGCTCCGGCACGACGGTAGCGGGAGAGAGAAAGTCCATATCCATATCGCCGCCGCGGCTGAAGGAGGGCTCGAACTCCTTGAGCGTGAGAAAGACCTCGCGGTCGTAGCTGCCCTGATCGTGCGCGGGCTCGATATACACCGGCCCGACCAGCCCGCTGTATTGCCCGGCGCTGAGGTCTGCTCCGGCGCGAACATGTGTGTGATAAAAGCGGAAGCCTGCCGGACGCGGCGTAAACACGATGCGGCGCGAGCTGTGCGGAGCGATGAAGGGCGAGCCTTCTTCGGCGGCTCCATCCACTTCGACCGGAACGGCCTGGCCGTGCCAGTGGAGCAGCTCAGGCGCTTCGGTGTCGTTCACAACATCGACGGTCACAGGCCGGCCTTCTTTGAAGCGCAGCAGCGGGCCGGGAAAGCCGCCGTTGTACGTCGCCACGGAGACGATGCGGTTCGGAGCGATTTCAAGAGGAGTAACGGCGATCCGGAGCGACTCGTGCTGCCCGGTGGTGACGGGGCCGGAGAGATTTTCCTGAAGAAGCAGAGAGCGCGCGGAGGATGGAAGAAGTCCTGCGGCGCCGGTCATTGCGAGAGATTTGAGAAAACTGCGCCGGGATGCCGGTAAGAGCTGCATGAGGATCGCCTGCCCTGCTCGACCGGTTGTAGCACAGATCCATGACAGCGCCGTCATGTGGAGACAGAGAGCGGCAGCGGGCTCCGGAATAATGCGAAGTGTTTTTGCTTACCGGCGGGCAGACTGCGCTCCCGCCGGAAGATCGATTCCCGGCGGAAGGAAAGATTCAGCAAAAAAGGACTGGGCTAACTGCGAAGACGGGCGAGAAGATCCTGAGGATGCACAGGCTTGGCGAGAATCTCGAATTCATGCCCCTGAACGCGGGCCCGGTCGAGCAGGTCGGCGGTAGCGGCCTGTCCGGAAAAGAGGAGAATCTTGCATGCGGGCACGAGCGTGCGAATCTTGATGGCCGCATCGATACCATTCAGATCCGTCATGATGACGTCGCTGATCAGCATGTCCGGCTGCAGCGTTTTCGCGGTTTCAACGGCTTTTTCACCGCTGTACACAGCGGTGGCTTCAAATCCACTTTGATTCAGAATAATCGCCAGGGTATCCGCGATCACGCGTTCATCGTCGGCCACCAGAACCTTCGGCTTGACCTGAGTATCGGACATTCGTTTTCCTTGCTGTAAAGCAGAATACCCCACCGTCAGTCGCAGACTGCTCCCGACTATGGAGCATGTGGAGAGGTTTACAACGGATTGATCAATATGATGATACGCTTTCGATCGAAGGATGCTTCATCCTTCTCTTAAACTTCCGGCTTAAACTACATGTAATCTGTAAACCCGGCCATGTGCCAAAAGGTTCCGCGGGGACCGGCAGGAAAAATCTGCGCCGGACTCAAATTCTGATCTTTATGGACTGTTATGACCGAACCGATTATCCGCGCACAGCAGGTGGAGAAGTTCTACGCTCAACCCAGCGAGAACCGTATCCAGGTGATCGCGCCGACCAGCCTGGAGATCTTCCCCGGCGAGATCGTTGCACTGCTCGGGCCCTCCGGTTCGGGGAAATCGACGCTGCTGCGCATGCTCGCGGGGCTCTCGAAGCCCTCGGCGGGAGAGGTGCTGTGGCACGGCAAGCCGGTCTCGGCCTCGCAGATTAATGTCTCGATCGTCTTTCAGAGCTTTGCTCTCTTTCCCTGGCTGACGGTACTGGAAAATGTGGAGGCGCCGCTGAAGGCACGCGGCATCGCGTCCACCACAAGACACAAGAGCAGTCTGAAGATTCTGGACACGGTCGGTCTCGACGGTTTCGCATCGGCCTATCCGAAGGAGCTCTCCGGCGGCATGCGGCAGCGCGTGGGCTTCGCGCGCGCCCTGGTCGTGGAGCCGGAAGTGCTGTTCATGGACGAGCCGTTTTCCGCGCTCGACGTGCTGACCGCCGAGAACCTGCGCAGCGAGCTGCTCGAGCTGTGGCAAAAGAAGACGATCCCCACGCAGGCCATCTTCCTCGTCACGCACAATATCGAAGAGGCCGTTCTGCTGGCCGACCGCATCATCGTGCTGGGCCGCAATCCCGGCCATGTGCGCACCGACTTTAAAGTGAACCTGCAGCATCCGCGCGACCGCAAGAGCGCTCCGTTTACTGCGCTGGTCGATTACATCTACAAAGTGCTGACCCGGCCCGATGTGGCTCCGGCAGAGATGCCGGTGATCGAGGGCGGACGGCGCGTGCGCGACCAGCGGCAGATGCATTACGAGATGCTGCCCCACGCGCGGCCCGGCGGCATCGCCGGTCTGCTGGAGCTGATCATCGACCTGAACGGCCGCACGGATATCTACCGGCTGGCCGATGAGCTGGCCTTCGAGATCGACGACCTGCTGCCTATCGTGGATGCCGCGCAGCTGCTCAGCTTTCTGCGCGTCGAAGAAGGCGATGTGGCGATTACTCCGGAAGGACGAGAGTATGCCGAATCGGAGATTCTGCGGCAAAAGGAGCTCTTCCGCAAGGCGGCGCTGGACCACGTGCTGCTGCTGCGACAGATCACGCGCGCGCTGAATAACAAGACGGACCATACCGTGCCGGAAGACTTCTTCCTCGACATGCTCGACGAGCAGTTCAGCGAAGAAGAGACACAGCGCCAGCTCGACACGGCTATCAACTGGGGCCGTTATGCGGAGCTGTTCGACTTCGACGCCTCGCGCCGCAGGTTTGTGCTGCCCGAAACCGAAGAGTCTATGGCTGCCGCCGGAGAAACGGAAGAATGAAGACGCGCCATACGCTCTCGCGCGAGCTGGTTCTGGAGCGCACCTGGCCGTTCTTCATCGATCTGGGCGTAGCCGCCGCGCTGCTGGCCGGCTTCTATGCCGTTCTGTGGGTGGCGAAGTTCTGGTTCAGCACGGCGATTCCCGAGGTCGAGATCTACCGCTCGCCTTCGCACCTGCCGCTCTATGCGTTCTATTCACTGATACGTATTTTCGTCGCGTACGCGCTCAGCCTGCTCTTTGCGGTGGGCTATGGCTATGTTGCGGCGTACAACAAGCGGTTTGAAACGCTGATGATCGCCACACTGGACATTCTGCAGTCGATTCCGGTGCTGAGCTTTCTTCCCGGCGTGATGCTGGCGATGATGTCGCTCTTCCCCTCGCGGCAGCTCGGCATCGAGTTCGGCGCGATCCTGCTGATCTTCACCGGCGAAGTATGGAACATGGCCTTCAGCTTCTATACCTCGCTCAAGAGCATTCCCCGCGAGCTGCAGGAGGCCTGCACCATCAACCGTTTTTCCGCATGGCAGCGGCTCTTTCAGCTGGAGCTGCCCTTTGCCGCCATCGGCCTCATCTGGAACTCGATGGTTTCGGTGGCGAACGGCTGGTTCTTTCTCATGATCTGCGAGATGTTCCCCGTCGGCAGCAGGAACTTCCGCCTGCCGGGACTGGGATCGTATCTGCAGACGGCCGCTTCGCACGGCGACACGCAGGCCATGGTCTACGGCATCATAACCATGATCCTGATTATCGTGCTGACCGATCAGCTGCTGTGGCGGCCGCTGATTGCGTGGTCCGACAAATTCAAGTTCGAGAACGTCGAGAGCTCGAATCGCATCACCTCGCCGATCCTGTACGCGCTGCGCAACTCGAATGTGCTCGGCATCATCAATCGCCATACCTTCCGGCCGGCCGCGGAGCGCCTTTATGCGCAGCTCGCGGAGCGCCGCGAACGCAATCTGGCGCGCGCCGCAAAGCACAGCAGACCGCAGCGTACCCAGGGAATCATATTTTTCATGGTGATGGGGTTTGTCCTTATCGCCATCTGTATTGCGGCGTTCCATGCCGTCATGCTGCTGCACGATGTTCACGTGAGCGGCCTGATCCTGCTGCTGAAGGGCGCGGCGGCGACCTTTCTGCGGGTGAACGCTTCCCTGCTGATTGCCGCGCTGTGGACGATTCCGGTAGGCGTCGCGATCGGCTCACATCCAAAGCTCGCGAATATAGCTCAGCCGCTGGCACAAATTACCGCGTCCTTTCCGGCGACGGCGCTGTTTCCTCTTCTTCTGCTGGCGCTGCTTCACGCCGGGCTGGGTCTCGGCATCGGCTCGCTTGCGCTGATGCTGCTGGCGGCGCAGTGGTACATCCTGTTCAACGTGATCGCCGGAGCGATGGCCATCCCATCGGATCTGATGGAAGTCTCGACGCTCTTTCACTTCTCCGGTGTGCAGCGCTGGACGACGGTGATTCTCCCCGGCATCTTTCCCTTTCTGATCACCGGCCTGGTAACGGCCTCCGGCGGCGCATGGAATGCCTCGATTGTGGCCGAGTACTTCAAGCTGCAGGACAGAACGCTGCAGACGGTCGGGCTCGGCGCGCAGATCAGCGCGGCCAGCGATCAGGGCAATTATCCGCTGCTGCTGCTGGCCACCATCATCATGGCGCTCATGGTGGTTACCATCAACCGGCTGGTATGGCGGCCGCTTTATAAGCTCGCGGAGACGCGTTACCGGCTGGATGGATGAACGACCGCCTATGCCAGGCAACGTTTCGTCCGCTCCTGGCCTCTGATCAGTGAATCTCTGATACTTCAGACCTGAGAGTGGACGAATGGCCAGCGCGCTTCTTCCCGGGAAACCTACGCCTTTGGGCGCCAAATGGGATGGCACCGGCGTCAACTTTGCCATTTATTCCGAATACGCCACGGCAGTGGAGCTGTGCCTGTTCGACGAGTCGGGCGCGGAGGCGGAAAAATATCGTCTGGAAGAGCGGACGGCGTTTGTGTGGCACGGCTATCTGCCGGGCATTCAACCGGGCCGCCGCTATGGCTATCGCGTCTATGGTCCGTGGGAGCCGGAAAAGGGCCTGCGCTTCAATCCCGCGAAGCTGCTCGTCGATCCCTACGCTCAGGCCATCTGCGACAAGGTCGACTGGCAGCAGTCGATCTTTCCCTACCGGTTCGGTGGTGAAGACGCCGACCTGCAGAAGGATGATGGCGACAGTGCTCCGGGAGCGCCGAAGAGCGTGGTCGTCAATCCATACTTCGACTGGGACCAGGACCGCCCGCTGCGCACCCCTCTGGTCGACTCCATAATCTATGAGACGCATGTGCGCGGCTTCAGCATTGCGAATCCGGAGATTCCGGAGGCGCTTCGCGGCACCTATGCCGCAATCGCTTCGCCGGCCAGCATTCGCCACTTCAAGCGGCTCGGGATTACCGCGGTCGAGCTGATGCCGGTTCACCAGTACATCCAGGACTCGCACCTGGTCGAAAAGGGGCTGAGCAACTACTGGGGCTATAACACGCTCGGCTATTTCGCGCCGGAGGGCCGCTATTGCTCTTCCGGCGACGGCGGGCACCAGGTCTCCGAGTTCAAGGCGATGGTGAAGACGCTGCACCGTGAAGGGATCGAAGTGATTCTGGACGTGGTGTACAACCATACCGCCGAAGGCAATCATCTCGGCCCGATGCTCTCCTTCAAGGGCATCGACAACCTCACCTACTACCGGACGCTGCCGGACAATCCCCGCTATTACATGGATTACACCGGCACCGGCAACAGCCTGAACGTTCGGCATCCGCAGGTGCTGAAGCTGATCATGGACAGCCTGCGCTACTGGGTACTCGAGATGCACGTCGACGGCTTCCGCTTCGATCTGGCGGCGACGCTGGCGCGCGAGCTGCACGACGTGGACCGGCTGAGCGGCTTCTTCGACATCATTCACCAGGACCCGACGCTGGCCGATGTAAAGCTCATCGCCGAGCCGTGGGATGTGGGAGAGGGCGGCTACCAGGTCGGCAACTTTCCTATCCTGTGGGCGGAATGGAACGGCAAGTACCGCGATACGGTGCGCCGCTACTGGAAGGGCGACGATGGACAGCTCTCCGACCTCGGCTATCGCCTGACCGGATCGAGCGACCTCTACCAGCACGACGGCAGGCGGCCGTATGCCAGCATCAATTTCGTCACGGCGCATGACGGCTTTACGCTGCGCGACCTGGTCAGCTACGACAACAAGCACAACGAAGCCAACGGCGAAGACAATCAGGACGGCACGAACGATAACTACTCCTGGAACATGGGCGCCGAAGGTCCGACCGACAACTCGGACATTCTTCACGCGCGCGAGCGGCAGATCCGCAATTTTCTGGCGACGCTGCTGCTCTCCCAGGGCGTACCCATGATCTCCGGCGGCGACGAGATGGGCCGCACGCAGAACGGCAACAACAACGCTTACAGCCAGGACAATGAAACAAGCTGGTACGACTGGACGCGGACGGACGAAAAAGAGGCGCTGATCGACTTCACGGCGGAGCTGATCCGTCTGCGGCGCGACCACCCCAACCTGCGCCGCCGAAAATTCTTTCAGGACCGCGGCATTCACAACGTCGAAGGCTCGGATATCGCGTGGTACAGCACCAGCGGCAAAGAGCTGGGCGCAGACGCCTGGAATGCGGGATGGATGCGCAGCGTCGGCATGATGCTGAACGGCAAAACGCTGAATATCTGTGACGATCAGGGCAATCCGGTTGCAGATAACTCATTTCTGCTGCTGCTCAATGCTCACTATGAGCCGGTCGACTTCCATCTGCCGTCCGCTCCCGGCGGCGGAGCGTGGGTCGTCACGCTGAATACCGATCACATCGACACACCGTTCAAATCCGGTCCGACGCGTAAAAAGCTGCGCCTCGAGGGACGCTCCCTGATGCTGCTGTGCGAACACGAGGCGCAGAAGGCCGCGGCGCTCTGAGCGATGCGCGGGCACGCGCAAAGGAATGCGCATGCCTTTGCCGTATGATGGCAACGTATGCATGAACCTGTTCGCGTTGGCGTCATCGGCTTCGGCATGGCGGGCCGCATCTTTCACACCGCAGTAATCGCAGAAACGCCAGGACTGGAGCTGGCCGCCATTGTGCAGCGCACGGGCGATGAAGCGGCCAGTACGTATCCCGATGCCCGCATCTTCCGCTCGATCGACGAGCTGCTGGAAGACGCTTCGATTCCCTTCATCGTTGTGGCGACGCCGAGCGGCGCGCACTTCGAGCATGCGCGGCAGTGCCTGCTGGCCGGCCGTCACGTGCTCATCGACAAGCCGTTCACGCTGACCTCAGACGAGGCGGCGGAGCTGATCCGGCTGGCGCGCGAGCGCAGCCTGCTGCTGACGGCCTACCAGAGCCGCCGCTGGGACGGCGATTTTCTGACCGTCCGTGAGGTGCTGGAAAGCGGCGAGCTGGAGCGGCTGGTTCGCTTCGAGTCGCACATGGACCGCTTTCGCGCGGCGCCTCGGCTCGAAGCATGGCGTGAAAACGGCGAGGCCGGCGGAGGCATTCTCTTCGACATCGGACCTCACCTCATCGATCAGGCACTGAAGCTCTTTGGAGCGCCCGAGAGCATTCTGGCCGAGGTGCGGACGGAGCGCGAAAGCGCCGTCATCGACGATGCCTTCGACATTCTGCTGCAGTATCCGGCTCTCACGGTCTTTCTGCGCTCGACGCTTTCCACCTTCACGCCCGGTCCGCGTTTTGCGCTGCACGGGACGAAGGGCAGCTTCGTAAAATTCGGCATCGATCCGCAGGAAAATCAGCTCAAGGCCGGGCTCACCTTCGCATCGCCCGGATTCGGCGAAGATCCGGAGAGCGACTGGGGCGAGCTGCGGCTGGCCGACGGCGATTCGCGCCGCCTGGTGACCCGGCGGGGCGACTACCGCGACCTTTACGGCAATGTGCGCGATGCCCTGCTGGGCAAAGGCGAGCTGGAGGTGAAGCCGGAGCAGGCCTGGCGCACCACACGGATGATCGAGCTGGCGCGGCAGAGCAGCGCCGAAGGACGGCGGCTGCCGGTGGACTTCAGCGATCAGCCGTAACGCCGGCAACCGTGATCTGCGCGGAGTAAGACACGGACAGGCAAAGACCCGGCGCTGAGGGAGTTCGATGGGGTGAATCTCCCTCTTGCGGAATCGGTTCGCCGCATCCAACATGGAAGACGGTACTCGCTCCGGAGGTGTTCCATGCGCCGGTGGATTCACTGGTGTCTTCTGCTGCTTTTACTGGCCGGTTCGGCTCCGCGTCTGCTGGCCCAGCAGGATCAGGACACGCTCACCGAGTCCGAGATCGAGCAGATCCGGGAGAATGCCGTTCATCCCGTAGATCGTATCAAGCTGTATATGAAGTTCATCGATCAGCGCGTCGATGACATTAAGAAGCTGGCGGCCGATCCGGCGCTGACCCACCAGAAAGCACAGCTGCGGTCGAAGCTCGAAGAGTTTACCCGGCTGTGCGATGAACTCCAGGACAATCTCGATACCTACGATGCGGCGCATGCCGACCTGCGCAAGGCGCTGAAGGATCTGGCTCCGGACAGCGGCAAATGGCCGGATGTGCTGAATCGCGTGGGAACCGATGCGACCTACGACTTTTCCCGCAAGACCGCGCTGGCCGCCTCCCAGAGCGTGAACGATGAGGTAAAACAGCTGCTCGCCGAACAGGACAAATACTTCGCCGATCACAAGGACGAGCGCGGCAAAAACGGCTCCGGCCCCAATTAGTCGAAAGCTGGATTGCCGTTCGGCGCAGCCGGGATTTTCTCCGCGCTGCGGGAAGATATTTTTCGGCGAGTCTTAGCCCGGAAGCTCATCGAGGCTGGCGGCCAGACGCGAGCGCTCACGGCGCGCCAGCATCTGCAGCACGATCCAGCTCAGCAGCGCCAGGGTTCCGTCGGTAGCCAGGCTGGCAATGGCCGCACCCTTCCACGACCAGCGCGGAATCAGCACCGCATCGAGAGAGAGATTGAGCAGCGCGGCGCTGAGCTGGGTTGCCGTCCGGTTCCACTGCGAGGCAGAGGCAGTAATCGCCGTTCCCCACGCATAGTGGAGCACGCGCAGCAGCGGCAGCAGACACAGCCAGCGCAGCACGGTGACCGATCCGCGAAAGGACGGGCCAAAGAGCAGCGGCAGCACTCCTGCGCCCAGATAGAGCCCGATGGCGGCCACGATTCCGTAAGGAACGGTACGCAGCAGCAGCTTGCGAACCAGCGGCGTAGCTCCGGCGATACCGCCGCGTCCCCCCTCGCGAAAAAACCGCGGCATGGCCGCTGCATACAGGCCGTAAAGCGGAGCCGTAACCACGTCGATGACGCGGTAAGCCGCGGAGTAGAATCCGGCGGCGGAGAGCTGGTTGAGTCCAGCCAGAAAGGTTTTGTCGATGTCGTTATAGATCGAGATGGAGGAGCTGGAGAGCGAAAAGCTGAAGCCTTCGCTGAGGTCGCGTCCGCGGATGCGGGAGATACGCGGCCGTCCCAGCCTGGTAGTAACCACGATCAGTGCGCCGACGGCCACGATGAGCGTCGAAAACCAGTAGATCTTCGCCCAGGTCAGCGCGGTGGGATGCACGCCAAGCGCATGCGCGTACCAGAAGAGCCCCGCCGCGGTAAGAGCGCGGCCGATATTGGTGACGGCGGTCAGCTTCGCGGTCCAGTCCAGATGCCCGGCGCCCTGGAAGGCCCGCGCGGCAAGCAGCACCAGCTTCCCGAGAAGGCCGTCGGCGAAGGCAGCGTATGGAATAAGCACGCGGAGATCGGGACGCAGCGTGTAGTGGCCGATGAGCAGCGAGGTTGCCAGCAGAACCAGAAAGCCGGCGAAGGTGATGATCAGCGACTGGCCCCAGGTGACGGCGAAGGATTCGCGGTCGCGGCTGACATTGCGGACCAGAATCATCTCCATGCCCAGGGCGCTGAAGTTGGCCAGCGTGCCCACCAGGGAGACGACACCGATGAAGACGCCGTACTCGCGGCTGCCCAGGGTGCGGCCCATCAGCACAAAGTAAATCCCCTGAAAAAGGATCGAGACGGCCTGGCCGGAGAACATCCAGAGCGAGCCGCGCCGTAACGAATCCTCTTTCATTGCGGCGCCCCTCCTTCTGACAGCGCGGCATACGTCTCTTCGAGAATAGCGGTTTGCGCTTGCAGGTCGAAGAAGCGTTCGGCACGGCGACGACCGGCATGACCGATCATCGACGCCAGGGCCGCATCGCGAAGAAAGGTTCCGATGGCTGCGGCCAGCGCCTGGGGATTGCCCGGCTCGACCAGCAGACCGGTTTCGTCATTTTCCACGGCTTCGGAGACGCCAGGGCCGCGATAGCCCACCACCGGCAGGCCCATAGCCTGCGCCTCGCAAAGCACGACCGGCAGACCTTCGGAGTCCCCATCGGCGGCGACGATGCTGGGCGCAGCGAGCAGGCGGGCGCGGCGCATCCACGCACGCACCTCCTCTGCCGGCTGCGACCCGAGGAAGACAACATTACGGAGACTTTGCCGAGCCTGCGCCTCGAGCGGCACCCGCAGCGGCCCATCACCGATAAGGACCAGCCGCGCCTCGGGCCTGGCGCACTGCACCTGAGCCATCGCCTCGATCAGATGTGCGCAGCCCTTTTTCTCCACCAGGCGGCCGACAAAGAGGACCACCGGCTCACGATCCGCCGAAGGCCCCGGAGAAAAGAGGCTGAGATCGACGCCGATGCGATGGGTTAAAAGCCTTTCCGCCGGGAAGCCACGCTCGATGGCTCTCTGCCGGATGTGATCGGAGACGCAGAGAAAGAGGCTGGCCTGCTCGAAGAGCCGCTGTCGCCGGTGCAGAAAAATGCGGCCAGGCGCGGAGCAGCGCAGCGCCTCGTCGGAGCGGGTGACGTCGTAGCCATGCAGGGTGACAACGAGAGGCAGGCCGAGCCGTCTGCACAACGGAAGCGCGATCGCCGCATCGACGGCGAAATGAGCATGAAGCAGCACCGGACGGCTGCCCCGAAGTGTTCGCTCGAAGGCGGGAGAGAACCCGGAGTGCAGCCAGGCGCGGCGCTTCAGACGATCCATCAGCGTGTTGCCTTCCGTCAGAGCCGTCACGCGGAACGCATCCAGAGGCAGGCCGGAGGGAACGCGGCGAAGACCAGCGAAAACCGGCTCGAAGCGGCGCAGAGCGCCCGCCTGCGAGGCGATGAAGGTCTCCGACAGCGGCAGAAGCTCAATACGAAAGCAGAGGATGCGGGGCATCGACGGTCTCGGAAGGAATTTCATCCCGGAATGACGGCGGAGGCATCTCTGCCCGCCGCCCGGCGGCCAGTCCCTCGATATGGGCCAGAGCCGAGACGTAAAGCACCCAGAAGAGGCCGTTGTAGATCAGCAGAGTATTTTCGTCGAGGTCGTAGAGCGCAATCAGAACCAGCAGAAACAGCGGCCAGGCAGCCTGATCGATCTGTCCGCGGCGCAGAGCGGGCCAGAGCCTTCGCCAGGCACGAAGGTAAGTGAGCAGGAAGAGGAGCAGTCCGGCCGCGCCGAGGTCCAGCCAGATTTCGAGGAAGCCATTGTGAGCGTGGAACACGATAAAGTGCACCGTGGCGGCCACGCGAAACGACGGCCCGTGGATTCCCTGCCAGAACGCGCCGTATCCATACCCCAGCCAGGGCTGCTTCCGGATGAACGACCAGACCTGCGTCCAGATAGCGGTGCGGCCGGAGAGAGTGGCATCGCGCCCGAGCAGGCCGGTAAGCTGCGACAGAAAGAGCACCGCGGCTGCCGCCATGGCTGCCGTCAGAACCGCGGCTGCAAGGCCGAGGAGAACGCGGCCGCGCTGCTCCATACGCCGCATGAGGCGCAGCAAAAGAGACAGGACGAAGACGGCGGCTTCAATCAGCCAGGCGCCGCGCGAGCCGCTCATGACGAGAACGAAGACAAACAGCGACAAAGCGGCCAGGCGCGGAATGGTAAGCCGTCGCTGACAGAGCACCACAGCAGTGGCCAGCACCATGATGCGCCCGCAGGCGTTCTTCTGCGTAAAGACACCCTGCCAGTCGCTGTGGTGGCCCGGCGAGTGATCCAGCCCGATCTGCGGAAAGCAGACTGCGACGAAGGCCGCGCCCAGAGCCAGCAAAACCATCGACAGCATCAATATGGAAATCTGCCGGCGCAGCGGAAAGCGCGAGGCGAACCACAGGCCGAAGAATCCTGCCAGAGTGAAGGCCAGAGAGCGCCGAAGCGTCAGCAGCGGATCGATTGACCAGAGCGTGGAGAAGATCACAAGCGCCGCGAAGAGCGCCGCATACCCCAGAGACAGAATGCGGCGTGCCAGAAGGCGCGCGTCTTTCAGCAAAAAGAGCAGGATCGTTCCATCGATAACGACCTGCGAGGCGATGCCGCCGATGCGCATCAGCGGCGTGGGAGCGGCATTGGTGGCTTCGAGCGCCTGACCGGGAGCGATGCCGGGAATGGCTCCCTGCACGGCAAAGAAGGCAAAGATCAGCGCGCAGAGAATATCGGCCAGCGGCAGACGCAGCGGCGGCTGGCGCATTCTCACCGGACCGGCAGCGAGGCCGCTCTCAGCGATCCGCATAAATCAGGGCTGTCGAGGCCGCGGCAAGAATGCTGGTGCTGCCCATCGCAACGTTCTTCGCAAAACTGAAAGGCACGTAGAGGACATCACTCGGATGGAGCGCCACATCCGGCTGCTTGCCGTTTTCCATCGCGCGCAGCGGCAGGTCCAGCTCGACATACTGGCCGTCCGCATTGTGAATGAGGCGGATTTTGCGATCGGAGGCAGTCTTTCCGGCACCGGCGGCCATGGCAATCGCCTCCAGCACCGTCATCTTCGAGTCGTTCTGCATGACGTAGCCGCCGGGGCGTCCCACATCGCCGAGAACATAGATAATTCCGGCCTTCGGCACAATCACCGTGTCTCCGGGATAGACCATCACGTCCGCATGCAGGTCCTGAGCGGCGTTGTTCGGCAGATACACCTGCACGGTATCGCCGTCTTTACCGGCGCGATGCAGGGTGATGTGGCGATCAGCGGTTTCGGTCAGGCCGCCGGCCATGGACAACACATCGATCAGGCTGCGCGGCGTGGCCAGCTGGATGGCTCCGGGCCTGGCGATCTGACCGAGCACCGCAACGGACTGCGTGGCGTACTCCTCGATAAGGACGGAGACCTCGGGATGCTTCAGAAAGTTGCCCTTCCGATACTGCTCCGCAATAGCGGCGGCGGCATCGGCCGGCGTCAGTCCTTTCACAGATACGTTGCCGATGAGCGGAAGGGCGACATCGCCGGAGTCGCGCACGCGGGCTCTGCGCTCCAGCTCGGATTCGCTCAGCACCGAGACGTGCAGCAGATCGCCGGGGCCGATCAGCAGGCTCTCGGTCGGCGCGCTCTGCTGCGCGCCTGCCGGAGCAAGAGCCAGCCATGCCGCCACGCAGCAGCACACGATTTTAAGTGCGAGTCCCGCCATAGCGCGATCCTTTGTATCCGTAGTATTCGTAGTACTCTGCCGATGTTTCGCGAACGCCGTTAAGCACCACTCCCAGAACCGCGTTCTGCGCCATCTGCAGCGAGAGCGCTCGATAACTGCGCGCAATGGCCGGCTTCGCAGTCACGCCAGGGCGCGCGACCAGCAGCGTGGCATCGGACATCTGCGAAAGCACCAGAGCATCCGCAAAGGGCAGCACCGGCGGGCTGTCCAGCACGATGAAGTCGTATTGATGGCGCCATCCGCCGAGCAGCTCCTCCATGCGGCGCGATGCGATCAGCTCAGAGGGAAAGGGCGGCTTTCGCCCCGCATGCAGCAGCGCGAGAGAAGGCAGCGCCGTCAGCGGCTGCGGCTCGGGCGGAGCCGCGCTGCCCGCCAGAGCCTCGCTGAGGCCGGGCGACTCCGGCATATTGAGATAGCGGTGCAGCGCGGGCCGGCGCAGATCGCCGTCGACCAGAAGAACCTGCGCGCCCTGATGCGCCAGGATCGCGGCCAGGTTCAGCGCAATCGTGCTCTTGCCTTCGGCGTCCCGCGTGCCGGTCACCAGCAGCACCTGCGGCGGAGCGCTGCTGCGCGAGAGCATCAAAGAGGCGCGCAGCGTGCGAAGCGATTCCGAGAACGGAGAGCCGGATGCGCTGCCGGTTCCCTGCAGCTCCCACGAAGCAGCGGCCGTCACACCGGATGAGCCTCCGCCACGCAGCAGACGCGGAAGATGGAAGGAGGGCTCGAGCAGTGGAATCACGCTGAACAAGGGAGCCCCGGTCAGCCTCTCCACTTCGGTGAGCGAAGTGATCGACCGGTCGGTGAACTCGCAGGTAATGGCTCCGGCGCACCCCAGAAAAAGCCCGGCGCCCAGAGCCGCCGCATAATACAGCGGCAGGTTCGGGCTTTTCGGATGATTCCCCGGAGGAATGCGCGCAGGGTTGACGATGCTGAAGCTGCTGGTGTGCAGGCCTTCGAGAACGCCGGCCTGCTTCAGCTTTCCAAAGAGCTGATCGTACAGCCTGCGGCTTTCGTCGGCCTCCTGACGGGCGAGCGTCCATGCGATCCGCCTGTCGTTCATCTGAGCGGCCAGCGTCTTCTGCTTTTCAAACTCCTCGCGAGCCGTGTCTTCGGCGCGCTGCGCGATCTCATAGTCGGCGTGGGCACGCTCACCGACGCGCCGCACCTCGTCATGAATCGACTTCTGTATCTCCGTAAGCTGTGCCTGGCGCTCCTGCATACCGGGCCATGCGGCTCCGTAGCGGGTCTCGTCCTGCGCGAGCTCGGCCTTCGCCGTCGACTCGCGGGAGCGAAGCGTTTCGATCAGCTCGAGGGAATGCTGCAGGCCGCCTGTCTCTTCAGCGCCTGCGCTGGCGGTCAGTCCGGAGATCAGCTCCGGATCTCCGCTCTGCGCGGTATGGTCGATGGCTTCTTTCAGAATGCGATTCAGCTCCGCCTGCGAGAGCGCCTGATTCAGATTCTCCAGCTGCGCGAGAACGACATCGTGAGAGCCATTGTCCCCATACATTCCGGCCTCGCTCTGCAGCCCGATGGCCTTCGTCTGCAGCGCTTCGGCCTGCTTTTTCAGGCCGGACATCTGGCCGGCAAGCCAGGACGAGGATTCCGAGGTCTGCGCCAGGCGCGACTGAAAGGTGTAATCGGCGAGCGCCTGCACCAGACGATTGACGACTCGGGCGGCCAGCGCAGGGTCGGGGTCGGAGTAACGAATCTCGATCAGCCGTGTGCCGGTGACGGGCTGCACGGTCAGGTGGCGGGCAAAGATGCGGAGCGCAACATAACGGCGGTTGGGCGCTTCTTCCAGAGGCACGCTGCGCGGCTCGAGCGGGCTTCGCCAGAAGAAGATCCAGCCGGGGATGGTCAGACCGCGCTTCTTCGCCGGAAAGAAATTCTGCGTGGATTCAAGATCGAGGGCGCGAATGACATGCAGGGCCAGCGTGTCGGATTCGAGAATTCCCGCCTGCGTCTCGATCGACATGCTGTTCTCAAGCGCATCGGAAGCCTCATGACTCGTGTCTCCGAGCACACCATTGTCCAGACCGAAGGCCCCGGAGGGCTCGCGCTGAATCTCGATCTCTCCGGTTGCCTGGTAGAGCGGCGTTATCAGCAGACAGTACAGAGTGACAAGCAGGAGAAGCGCAAAAACCATGCCGAGCACGATGCGCCGCCGCCGGCGCAGGATCGACAGCAGATCGGCGACCGTCCACTCATCATAGACAGCCATGGCGTCTCTTTCGAGGATGTGCGTCGGCGAGGTCATCGGCGGCCTCGCGGGGGAACGCGGTGCGGCGTCTGCGCGTGAAAGCGCAGGCCGAGTCTCCGCAGCCGATGGTCAGGCATTGCGGAGCAGCACCACCGATCCGTCGAAATCAAAGCGGAAGTCCATTTCGCTCAGGCCGGCATCGGTCATCGTCCGCCGCAGACGCTTGCGATCCTGGGTGTGGAAGAGAAGAAACCCACTGCCGCCGGCGCCGACGAGCTTGCCTCCGGTCGCGCCGCCCTTCGACAAAGCAAGCTCGTACAGCTCATCGATGCGGTCGCTGCTCATTCCCGAAGATCGTTTGCGCTTGCGCAGCCAGTGCTGATGCATCAGACGGCCAAACTCGGCGATGTTTCCCGATTCGAGTACATTGCGCGTCTCTTCGCCCAGAGCGCGCACAAAGTGCAGGCTTTCGATCATCGCGGGATCGCCCGCCTCCGAGCGCCGCTTCTGCTCATCGAGCAGCGTGGAGGCGCTGCGCGTGTAGCCGACAAAATAGAGCATCAGCGAATCGCGCAGCTCGCGAATCGCCTCCTCGCTCATCTGCAGCGGAGAAACGGTCACCTGGTCGTCGGGATGATACTGCTGGCAGAGAAGACCGCCGTAGGCGGCAATGTACTGGTCCTGTTTACCGACGGGCTCGGCCAGACGATTCATCTCGATCTCGACGGCATCGCGGGCCAGCTTTTCCGCCGTCACGGGCTGCCGCTGATAGGCGCACAGCGCATGCACCACGCCCACGAGAAATGCGCCGGAGGAGCCGAGTCCGGTACCGGCGGGAACATCGGCAACGCTGACGATCTCGAGCGGACGCGGCGCCTGATGCATCTCCAGCGCCGAGCGCAGCAGCGGGTGGCGAATCTCCTCGCAGGTTTCGGCGTGCTCGGTTTCGGAATACTTCAGAAAATAGCCGGGAAAGAAGCTGCGGTTGACCGAGATATAGACATACTTATTGATCGCCGCGGAGATGACGAAGCCGCCGAACTCCCGGTAATACGATGGAAGGTCCGTGCCGCCCCCTCCGATGGAGATGCGCAGCGGCGTACGGGTCATGATCACGGGAGGACCTCACTGAGGGGCCGCGGCTCCGGCTGGTGCGCCGGCTCAGCCACCAGCGTGCCGGATAACAGACTCTCGGTTTCGCTCAGCCCGCGAGGAGAGCCGATCTCATAGAACCGCTCCTGCACTTCATAACCGGCCAGTTCCCTGCGGTTCACCAGCTCGGAATACACATCCGCGAGATCGAAGGGTTCACACTCCGGCCACGGATCGAAGACCTCGTTGCTCATCGCGCTCAGGCCGTAATCGATGTGCTGCATGGAAGGCGTGCAGTACTTCTTCGCATAGCGAAGGATTCTTCCCGAGCTGAACTCGACATTGCTCTTGTCCCAGCGGTGATTATTGCGGTAAAGAGTCATCAGCGCCGGCTTCGAGCAGATACGAAAGGCATCCCAGACGGGCGCAAGCCACACCGGAAGATAGCTGTCGCCATACATCACGAAGAAGCGCCTCCCCAGCATCGCTTTCGCCTTCATCAGCGCGCCACCGGTGCCGAGCAGTTCATCTCCGTCGTAGCTGTAGCGGACGCGAAGCCCGAACTGCCGCCCGTCTCCGACGAAGGCCTCGATCTGCTCGCCGAGATGACCGCAGCAGATCACGACATTGCGCAGTCCCTGATTTCCCAGCAGGCGAAGCTGATGGGCGATGAAGGGTTCGCCGGCCACCATCAGCATCGATTTCGGCACGGATTCGGTCAGCGGCAGCAGCCGTGTTGCCAGGCCGCCGGCCAGCAGAGCGAGCGTGGGCAACACGTCAGTTTTAGTGGAAACGCGTGCGATCATCCGAGATCAGCTCCTCCAGTGAGCGGCGCATAGCCTGATGGCTGTTCATGTGTGGAATCCAGCCAAGGGACCGGATACGGTCCGCATTGAGCCGAACGATCGGAACATCACCCTTCCATCCCTGCGAGCCGCCGGTATAGTGCAGCGCGGGCATAGACGGTAACGCGAGGCACTGCGCGGCCAGCGCCGCAATTTCGTTGACGGTGATGGCATCGTCGGTGGCGATGTTAAATACCGAAAAACCTTCATGGCTGCGCTCGGCGGCACAGAGTACGGCTTTCACGACATCTGAGGCGTGAATGTAGTGCTTGCTCTGCTGCCCGTCGCCAAGAATCGTCAGCGACTGCGGGTTCCTCCCCAGACGGCGGATGAAATCGAGACCCACGCCATGCGTCTGACGCGCGCCGATCACGTTGGCAAAGCGAAAAGCGCAGGCAGTGAGTCCAAACATGGCGCAGTAGCCCGCGATCAGCGCTTCGCCTCCAAGCTTGCTGGCTCCGTATGTGGATACCGGAACGAGCGGACCATGATCCTCGTACGCAGCGTTGCTGCCCAGATCGCCGTAAACGCCGCTGCCCGATGCATAGAGCAGACGCCGCACACTGCTGCGCCGCATCGCCTCGACGATGTTGCTGGTAAGCTGCGTGCCCTGTTGGAAATCGATCTGCGGCTCAAGCGCGGCGCGCGCGATATCCGGGTTCGAGGCCAGATGAAGGACCACATCATGCCCGCGCATGGCCTCGGTCAGCGTCTCCAGATCATCGACGCCGCCGCGAACCACGCTCAGGCGCAGGTCGCCTGCGTGCGCCTCATAGTGCCACTCGCGGCCGGAAGAAAAGTTATCGTAGAGAGTTACCGACCGGGCCAGGTAAGTACCGAGAAGATGATCGGTAAAATGACTGCCGATAAATCCGGCTCCACCTGCGAGAAACCACTTTTTCGCCCGGATTGTCTCTTCCGTCTGATTTGACATTGGCAGTAAGTCCTGCAGGCACGGCTCGCCGGTCACCCCGATCCCCTCCTGATGCAGGTTTCTCGCGGCTTCCCCTCATCTGGTCCGGTAACCCGGAACGATGATTTTTCTAATTACTGAATTTGTTATTTTGAGTGACCTTATCAAACGGCCTGTAGCAGAGCAAATTACCTAAGTTATAGACCGGAACTATTCCTCTTCACGGATTCACGATCCGCATTTGATATAAGTTGCAAAACCATCTTTCAGATTATTTATGCGCAGCTACAGGTTTATCCGGATGCTCTGTATATGACTCAGGACAGACTGATTACAGTTGGCGTACCAGTCTATAACGCAATGCCGTGGCTGCCCGAATCGCTGGACAGCATCCTCTCTCAGACCTTCCACGACTTTGACCTTCTGGTTATTGTTGACGGCGCCACCGATGACAGCCTGGACTATCTCGAATCCATCGATGACTCCCGTCTGCGCATACTCACTCAGGAAAACTCCGGCGTGGCGCAAACACTGAACCGGATGCTGCACGAAGCCCGCACGCCCTGGCTGGTTCGCCACGATGCCGACGATGTATCGTACCCGCTGCGTCTTGCACGGATCGCCGAAGCTATTGAGCAGCATCCCGATGCCGGTATGTTTTACTCTTTCGCCGACTACTATCCGGTTCACGCGAGCGCCGGAAGATTCCGCTGCTCGCGAGGCCCGGCAGCGTCTTTGCGCAGCATGGCGGAGCGCGGCTATGTGCCCTCGATCTGCCATCCATCGGCCGCGCTGCATATCGAAAAGACGCTGCGCATCGGCGGATACCGGCTCGACCTGCCGGCGGAGGATGCCGATCTCTGGTGGCGCATGGCGCTCGCCTGGGATATTCACTGCATTCCCGAGCCGCTGGTAGGGTTTCGCCACAACGGAGCCAGCGTCAGCACGCGCCGCTTCCATATGCAGGAAACAGCAGGACTGTATGTGCAGTACCTTCTTCTCTCTCACTTATGGAATCTGGTTCCGCAATCCTTCTGCATCGTTGAAAAAGAGCTGGAAAAGCTGGCTGACCCGGCACAGCGCAGCGCGAAGTATCTGCTGCGCTCGATGAATCTGCGGCTGTCGGAGCGGCAGCCGCTGCGGGCCGCCGCAGCATTTCTGAAAGCCCTTGCCGCCTCGCCTTCCTATGTTGCCGGAAGGGTGCGCGACGAAATCTTCCCCGGAACGATCGTGAATGGAATCTCCCCCGAGCTATTCCTTCAGCGAAAGGACATTTTATGGGCCGATTGATCGCAGGAGAACGCCGCACGGATGTGGCACAAAACACCGGGTCGAAGCCGGCAATGCACCGCGCGGCCAAGCCGGTGGAATTTCGGATGGATCACGTCTATGTGGACCGGATGCCGATGAACGACGCAGCCGGCTGGGTGGTGGCAGGCATCCGGCAACGCGCAGAGCAGCCTCTGCTCATCGTTGGACCGAATGCGCAGATCGTCACGCTGGCGGAGCAGAACAGGCGCTTTGCGTCGGCTCTGCAGGCAGCCGATTTATCGGTTGCCGACGGGGTCTCGGTCGTATGGGCATCGCGGCTGCTGGGCAAGCCGGTTCCGGAGCGCGTGACGGGCGGCGATCTGATGGAGCGCCTGTGCGCGGAAGCAGCCGCACATGGCTTCACGGTCTTCTTCCTGGGCGGCCTTCCGGAGGCGGCGGAAAAAGCCGCGGCAACGCTCACCCGGCGTTATCCCGGCCTGAAGATTGCCGGAACGTACTGCCCTCCTCTCGGATTCGAGGCCGATCCGGAAGAGGTCGCAAAGATACGCGAGCAGATTACGCAGGCAGCGCCCGATCTGTTGTGCGTCGCCTTCGGCGCTCCCCGGCAGGAGATATGGATGCACGAGCACTGCCCCTCTCTGCCGATCCGCGCAGCCATTGCCGTCGGCGCGGCACTCGACACACAGGCCGGGCTGCGGCATCGCGCCCCGGCGTGGACCCATCGCCTTGGGGTGGAGTGGCTCTACCGCCTGCTGCGCGAGCCACGGCGCCTGTGGCGCAGATATCTGATCGGCAACACCCATTTCATCTGGCTCGTTTTCCGCCTGTGGATACGGCAGCAGATGCCGGTCGAGCCTCTTCCCTCTCCCGGAGCCGCAGGGCCGGATTAACCGCAGGATCGGCAGGGCAAACGGCAGCACAGAAGTGCTTTGAGGAGCAGCGATGCCACGAATCGAAGATCTTACTGTGAAACTCTTCAGCGACGGCGCAGATATGCAGAGCATCCTTCGCCTGAGCGCAAACCCATGGATTCGCGGGTTCACGACAAATCCCACGCTGATGCGAAAGGCCGGCGTGGCCGACTACGAAAACTTCGGCCGTGCCCTTCTGCGCGCTATTCCCGACCGGCCGGTCTCGCTCGAAGTCTTTGCCGACGATGAAGACGAGATGGAGGATCAGGCGCTGACCATCGCAGGCTGGGGGCCGAACGTCAATATAAAGATTCCGATCACCAACCGGCAGGGCATCTTTCCGGAGCGGCTCATCCGGCGTCTGTCTTCCGCGGGCGTCACGCTGAATATCACCGCGATTCTCACGCTCGATCAGGTAAAGCGAACAGTGGACGCACTCGCTCCTTCATCTCCGGCCATCGTGTCGGTCTTCGCGGGCCGCATCGCCGATACGGGCATCGATCCCGTCCCGGTGATGCGCGCCGCGCGCGAGCTTCTCAGCCTGCACCCTGGAGCGGAGCTGCTCTGGGCCAGCCCGCGCGAGCTGCTGAACGTCTTTCAGGCCAATGACGCGGGCTGCCACATCATCACGGTCCCGTCGGAGATGCTGCAGAAGCTCTCGCTGATCGGAAAAGATCTGACCGCTTATTCGCTGGAGACCGTAGACATGTTCTATCAGGATGCGCGGGCGGCGGAGTACCGGATCAGGTCAGCGGTCATGCAGCCTGTCTGACGGCGCACGCTGCGGCATGACCGGCTCCATGCCGGCGAGAAGATACATGGCGGCCTCGGCGAGACCGGATGCGATGAAGCCGGCATTTGGATCGGTCACCGGCTGCTGTGTAAGCTCATCGGCGATGCGAATGGTGCCGACACCAGCCGCCCGGCCGCACTCTGTATCGGTGGAACGGTCGCCAATCATCCAGGAGTTTGCGAGATCGAGATGAAACTCCCGCTGCGCGCGAAGAATCGATGCCGGAGAAGGCTTTCGGCACGCGCAGTTTCCGCTGTAGCCAGGTACAATTCCGCGGGGATGGTGCAGGCAGTAATAGAAGGCGGAGAAAGCGATCTTTCCCGCGTCTAACTCCAGCTTCAGACGAAGGTGAATCTTCTGCAGGGTATGCAGGTCTGACTTACCCAGAGCATAGTTTGGCTGATTCGAGACAAGAAACAGAAGATATCCGGCCCTTTGTAGTCTCTGCATCGCTTCGACTGCATTTTCCACGAGATGAAAGTCGGCTATGGTTCGTGGCGACTCGAATCTTCCCGTATCCGGATAGAGAATATTCCGGTTGATCACGCCATCGCGGTCGAGAAAGATTCCGCGCCGTGCTGTTATGCGGTCGATTCCCATTTCATCTCGTTCTGTTTCAGGCCGGGATGAGAGACGATCAGATGCCAGACGACGGCCTGAAACTCTTCCGTATGCGGGGTCACAGTCTCCGGAGAAAGCGTTGGAATCACGATGCAGGCGTCGGCAACCTGTGCCGTGTATCCGCCATCGCGGCCTACGACTCCCAGCACACGGGCCCCCACCTGCTGCGCAAGGCGAAGGCTGGCGACCAGGTTCACGCTGATATTTCTCTCGATATTGCCGCCGCCGACGGAAAAGACGAAGAGCATATCTTTCGCGCCGAGCCGGCTGGTACGCAGCCAGTTCGCGTAGCTGGACTCCCACCCGTCATCGTTGATGCGCGCGGTCAGCTCTGAGACGTTATCGGTGGGTGCGTAGCATTCGATGCCCGCAATCTTGCGGAAGTCGTTGACCGCGTGGCCGGCGTGCCCTGCGCCTCCGCCGACCCCCAGAAAGAAGACGCGTCCACCCTGACGGCGCGTTTCGACGAGAAGATGAACCATGCGATCCACGCACGATCCGTCCATGGAACGCGCGATGGTCTGCACTTCGGCAAGATAGCTTGCTGTATACCCACTGGTCATCGAAGGCTGCTCTCCTGCAGGCTGGCGCGGTTCTGCATCCGGCCTGAACTTCTGCGCGCGCGGATCATCCCCCGAGAGCTCTGCCCGGCTGCGCCGCGGCTGGACGTTCGGATGCGGTCTCTGAGCGATTGCCGGAGTGTGACCGGCACCCAGGCAAAGATGAGGAAGTGCAGCGCAGCATTCCAGGTGGGGCGCCCCTCCAGCAGAAAGGCGCGCAGCAGGAGAAGCTTTTCTCTGAGCGTGGCTCCGCTTTGCGCCGCGCGCCACACGCACTGGATCGCAATGAACCAGGAGAATGCCCGGGGCGAAAGATACTGGCGCACTTCTCTCGCCCACTGCAGAGAGAATCTCCAGTCGGGTGTGCGGCCCACGCTGTCACGGCCGTCTTCAATGCGGCAGAGCGCGAGCGGCTCGGAGAGCATGTGAATGCGAACGCCTTTGCGGGCCGCCGCGCGCAGGACCCAGTCCCAGTCCTGATGCATGCGCAGGCCGGCGCGAAACGGCACGGCAAGCAGCAGCTCGCGCGGCATGAGCAGGGTCGAAGTCTGCAGGATGCCTCCGCCCCCTGTAAGCCCGTCGCGGCTATAAAGATAGTCACCCACGGCCTGGTTTTCCCGGTAAAGCACACGCGGCACGGGGAAGCTGACGCGAGGAGAGCTGGCGATGAAGCGCGAAGAGAGAACCGGATAATCCTCCTGCAGGTACAGAGCGCGGTGCATCTGGCGGCTGAGCTTCGCGGGAAGCCATTCATCGTCGTCGTCGAGAAAGGCGATCCATACGCCCCGAGCCGCGCGAACGCCGATGTTGCGCGCCTCCGACCCGCCCGCCGGGACCGGCAGATCGATGATGCGCACGCGTGGATCGTCAATCGCACGAAGATGGCCGCTTGTCTCCGGATCGCAGCCGTCGACGACGACGATGACCTCGAGGTTCGGCCAGCTCTGGCGCAGCACGCTGCCCACCGCCTGCATCAGCAGCGCAGGCCGGTTTCGTGTGGGAATGACGGCACTGACCAGAGGGGTATCCACAGCGGCAGAAGGCACAGGCATCTCCGCACTCTCGCTCATCTTCAGAATTGGGGTAAGGTTTTTTCAGCATATCCCGGAGCCTCGGAGCGGAGCGGCGTTCTTTTGCCCGTGTCGAGACTTTGGTAATGTACTCGGGACGCGCTGTTACGGCGCATGCCGCTCCGTATCACGCGCAGATTCTATGGATCGAAGCCCCGCAACTATTCTCCGCTGGCTTTTCGGCTCGCAGAGCGGTCTGACCGACCGGCAGATTCCGCGATGGATTTTTCTGCGCACGCTGGCGGCGATTTATTTTTCCGCGTTCTTCTCGCTGCTGTTTCAGATCAAAGGACTGATCGGGCCGCAGGGCATTCTTCCGGCGCAGCAGTATCTCGCGGCCGTTGCCGAGCATCTCGGATCGCAGCGCTTCTGGTATGCGCCGACGCTCTTCTGGCTCTCCTCCGGATCGCACATGCTGATGGCCGTCACCTGGATCGGCCTGGCTGCCTCGGTGGTGGCGCTCTTCAATCTCTGGCCGCGGCTGTGCTTTGCCCTCTGCTTTGTCTGCTTCCTCTCCTTCGTCAGCGCCGCCGGAGACTTCTCCGGTTATCAGTCGGACGGCATGCTGCTGGAAGCAGGATTCATCGCGCTCTTCTTCACGCCAGGCGGTCTGCTGCCCGGATGGGGTGAGCGCAGCCCCGTCCGGCGCGCTGCCCTGTTCCTCCTGTTATGGGAGTGGTTCCGCATCTACTTCGAATCGGGCATCGTCAAGCTGCTGAGCGGCGATCCGGAGTGGCGCAGCCTGACCGCGATGGATGAGTACTACCAGAACGGACCGCTCCCGACGTGGATCGGTTGGTATGTGCAGCACCTGCCGCACTGGTTTCATGTAGCCACGGCCGCCGGCACGCTGGTCATGGAGCTGGGCATCGTCTGGATGTTGTTTCTGCCGCGGCGGCTGCGGCTGATCTGCTTCTTCATCGTCACGCCGTGGGAGATCGGCGTGATTCTCACGGCCAATTACACCTTTCTGAATTACCTCGTCCTCTGCCTCGGCTTTCTGCTGCTCGACGACCGCAGCATTCGCTGGCTGGTGCCCACGCGCTGGCGCAGCAGATTGCCCCGCGAGGTGTCCGTACAATCGAGCGACAACGCAGATCAAACCGAGCCGGTCCTGTCGATTCTCTCTGCACCCGAGGGTGCGGCAAAGGAAGAGAAGAAGCCGGC
The DNA here is from genome assembly GCF_003428625.2 of Paracidobacterium acidisoli. Classification (GTDB taxonomy): domain Bacteria; phylum Acidobacteriota; class Terriglobia; order Terriglobales; family Acidobacteriaceae; genus Paracidobacterium; species Paracidobacterium acidisoli. The sequence goes on from NZ_QVQT02000001.1 coordinate 97,245, forward strand.
TGCGCCCCGCCGCGGCACTGCCGATCATCTGCGGGCACTGCGTCTGGCGGTGGTCGCCGTGCTGCTGACGTGGATTGCCTATGACACGACGGCAGAGCTGCTGCGGATGCCCTTCCCCGATCTGCCGCTGCCATCGGGGCCTGTCATCGCGCTCGAGCCGCTTCGCATCGCTAACCGGTACGGCCTTTTCGCCGTGATGACGCGCGGCCGGTATGAGATTGAATTTCAGGGCTCGAATGACGGGCAGAACTGGACGCCGTATCCCTTCCGCAACAAACCGCAGGCGCTGAATGAGGCGCCGCGCATTTACGCGCCGTACCAGCCGCGCTTCGACTGGAATCTCTGGTTCGCCTCGCTCGGCGACTGGCAGCAGTATCAGATCGTTCCCATGACCGAGGAGCGTCTGCTCGAAGCCAGTCCGGATGTTCTGGCTCTCTTTCGCAGCAACCCCTTTGCCCAGGCGCCGCCGCGCTACGTTCGCGCCGTGCTGTGGCAGTACTGGTTTACGTCCATGGCGGAAAAGAAGAGCACGGGAAACTGGTGGCGGCGCGAGCCGATCGGCCTGTACGCTCCGGTGCTGACCCGTACGGTGGCAGGAAAGTTCGGAGTGGTGCAATGGCCGGAGCCTCTGCCGCAGCATAATTAAGATATGCGCGCCTCTGTGATCGGATCGGGACCGAATGGGCTGGCGGCGGCGATTGTCCTGGCTCAGGCCGGATTGCCGGTGGATGTCTTCGAGGCGGAAACGCAGCCCGGAGGCGCCGCGCGAACGCTTCCTTTGACGCTGACCGGCTTTCGCCATGACTTCGGCTCGGCGGTCTATCCCATGGCCGTGGGCTCGCCGTTTTTCCGCTCGCTGCCGCTCGAACAGAACGGCCTGGTCTGGATTCACGGGTCAGCGCCCCTGGCGCATCCGTTCGATGATGGTACGGCGGCCGTTCTCGAACGCGATCTGAAAGAGGCTGAGCGCACGCTGGGCGCGGACGGCAAACCGTGGCGGCGCATGGCGCAGCCCATCGTCGATCACTGGACCGCATTTGCCGAAGACGCTCTGGGACCGGCGCTTCGCATCCCACGGCATCCGTTTCTGATGGCGCAGTTCGGCCTCAGAGCGCTGACCTCTGCCCAAACCTTCAGCAGCAATAGCTTTCAGAGCCCGCGGACGCGCGGCCTCTTTGCCGGCCTCGCGGCGCACTCGATTCTCGCGCTCGATCAGCCGCTGACCGCAGCCGTCGGCATCATGTTCGCCGCGACCGTGCATGCGCTTGGCTGGCCCATTCCGCGGGGCGGCGCGCAGGCGATTCCCGATGCGCTGATTCGCTGCCTGGAATCGCGCGGCGGAACCGTTCATACCGGACGCCGCATCACGGCGCTGCACGAGCTGGATCACGAGGACTCGCTGATTCTTTGCGATGTCACGCCGCAGCAGCTGCTCTCCATCGCCGGAGGCCGCCTGGCCCAGTCTTACCGGCGGGCGCTGGAGGGCTTTCAGTATGGTCCCGGAGCCTTCAAGATCGACTATGCCCTGTCTGAGCCGATTCCGTGGAAGGCGCAGGAGTGCCGGCGCGCCATCACCGTGCATCTGGGCGGCACCTTCGAGGAGATCGCGCGATCGGAACATGCCGCCAGCCACGGACAGCACATCGACGAGCCCTTTGTGCTGCTCGCTCAGCCGACGCTCTTCGATGCGAGCCGCGCACCGGAAGGAAAACACATTGCCTGGGCTTACTGTCACGTGCCGAACGGCTCGACGATCGATATGACCAGCCGCATCGAGGCACAGATTGAGCGCTTCGCGCCGGGATTCCGCGATTGCGTGGTGGCGCGGCGCGTATCATCGCCCGCTGTGCTTGAGTCCATGGACGCGAACCTGATCGGCGGCGACATCAACGGAGGAGCCTTCACGCTGCGGCAGTTCTTCCTTCGCCCCGCCCTCGGCGAATACGCCACCGGCGTGCCGAACCTGTATCTTTGCTCGTCCTCCACGCCTCCCGGCGGCGGCGTACACGGCATGTGCGGGTACCATGCGGCGAAGCTGGCGCTGCGCCGACTGCGCCGCTGAAAGGCCGCATATTCGAGCGGCAGCGAGGGCTTGCTCCGGCAGAGCAAACCGTGTCTACTGGTCTCCGCGAGGAAACCGATTCGATGCCCTACATCCTGTCGCTCGATCAGGGAACGACCAGCTCGCGGGCCATTCTTTTCAGCCACTCCGGCGAAATTGCCGCCCAGGCGCAGCATGAATTTCAGCAGATTTATCCGAAGCCCGGATGGGTCGAGCACGACTCGTTTGAAATCCTGACGTCACAGATCAGCTCGGCCGTTGAAGCGCTGGGCAAGGCAGGTGTGCGTCCGCGCGATGTCGCCGCCACGGGCATTACGAATCAGCGCGAAACGGTCATTGTGTGGGATCGTGAGACGGGCCGGCCTGTGTATAACGCGATCGTCTGGCAGGACCGGCGTACGGCGTCGCGCTGCAAAGAGCTGACCGGCTCGGGCGCGGAGACCATGATCCGCGAGCGGACCGGGCTGGTGATCGACCCCTATTTCTCGGCCACGAAGATCGCCTGGATTCTGGAGAATGTGGACGGCGCGCGGCAGCGCGCAGAGGATGGAAAGCTCGCCTTCGGCACCGTCGACAGCTGGCTGATCTGGAACCTGACCAGCGGCACAAAGCATGTCACCGACACGACCAACGCATCGCGCACGCTGCTCTTCAATATCGTGACCGGGCAGTGGGATGACGATCTGCTGAAGCTCTTCGGCATTCCGCGCAGCATGATGCCGGAGGTGGTGTGGTCGAGCGAGCCGGTGGGCGACGTGACCACCACGCTGGCGCTCAGCGGGATTCGCATCGCCGGCATAGCGGGCGATCAGCAGGCGGCACTCTTCGGACAGCTTTGCCTGCACCCTGGCGACGCGAAGAACACGTATGGAACCGGCTGCTTTCTGCTGGAGCATATCGGCAACCAGTTTGTGCAGTCGAAGCACCGGCTGATTACGACGCTGGCGGCGAGCGTTGAGCGCAGGCTGGAGTATGCGCTCGAAGGCAGCATCTTTATCGGCGGAGCCGTGGTGCAGTGGCTGCGCGATAATCTGCGCATGATCCGCACTTCTTCTGAAGTGGAAGAGCTGGCTATGTCTGTGCCGGACAGCGATGGCGTCGTCTTCGTTCCGGCCTTTGTCGGCCTTGGCGCGCCGCACTGGGACCCGTATGCCTCCGGCATGCTGATCGGCCTGCAGCGCGGCACACAGCCGGGACACATTGCGCGAGCGGCGCTGGAGAGCATCGCCTTTCAGGTGGCGGATGTGCTGGACGCGATGCGCTCGGAGACCGGCCAGGCCATTCCCGAGCTTCGCGTCGATGGCGGCGCAGCCGTCAACGATATGCTGATGCAGTTTCAGGCCGATCTGCTGGGCGTTCCTGTGGTTCGTCCCCAGGTCACGGAGACGACGGCGCTGGGCGCGGCCTATCTGGCAGGACTCGCGGTCGGCTTCTGGAAAGATCCAAAGGAGATCTGGTCGCACCGGAAGAGCGATACGCGGTTTGAGCCGAAGATGCATCCCGCTGAAGTGCAGGCACGGCGCGAGCGCTGGAATCATGCGGTGGAGCGCGCCAGGGGCTGGTCTCGCTGATGCGGCGCGAGCAGATGCTGCAGAGGCTGCGCGAGCGCAGCACGCCGTGGGACATGCTGATTATCGGCGGCGGAGCCAGCGGTGTCGGCGTTGCCGTCGATGCGGCCTCGCGCGGCTTCGACGTGCTGCTGCTGGAGGCGCAGGACTTCGGCAAGGCCACTTCAAGCCGCAGCACCAAGCTGGTGCATGGCGGCGTGCGCTACCTCGAACAGGGCAACGTCTCGCTGGTGATGTCGGCGCTGAAGGAGCGCGGGCTGCTGCGGCAGAACGCTCCGCACCTGGTGCATGACCTGGCTTTCGTCGTTCCGAATTATTCCTGGTGGGAGGCGCCGTTCTACGGCATCGGACTGAAGCTTTACGACATGCTGGCCGGCAAATATGGCTTCGGCAAATCGCGCCTGCTCTCGCCGGAAGATACGCTGGAGCTGCTGCCCACGCTCGAGACCAATGGGCTGCGCGGCGGCGTGATCTATTACGACGGCCAGTTTGATGACTCCCGCCTGCTCATTCACCTCGCGATGACGGCCGCCGATCATGGAGCGGTGCTGATCAATTACATGCCCGCGATCGAGCTGACCAAAGACGAGGAGGGCTACCTGAACGGGGCCATCGCCAGAGACGAAGAGACCGGCGAATCCTTCACCATTGCCGCGCGGGTCGTCATCAACGCCACCGGCATTTTTACCGACCGCATTCGCAGGCTTGCCGATCCTGACGCGGCGGAGATGATGACTCCGAGCCAGGGCATTCATCTCGTCTTCGACCGCTCGTTTCTGCGCGGAGACACCGCATTGATGGTGCCGCGCACCAGTGACGGACGCGTGCTCTTTGCCATTCCCTGGCACGATCACACTGTCGTCGGCACGACGGACACTCCGCTGGAGGAAGCCGTTTACGATCCGAAACCGCTTGAGGAAGAGATCCGCTTTATCCTGGAGACGGCGGGGCTCTACCTGAGCCGTCCGCCGCAGCGAAGCGATGTGCTGAGCGTCTATGCGGGCATCCGGCCCCTGGTCAAAGCCGACAGCGACAGCAAAACATCGGCACTTTCCCGCGATCATGTCATTCACGTCGATAACTCGGGCCTGCTGACGCTGACCGGCGGCAAGTGGACCACCTACCGGCACATGGCGGAAGACTGCGTGGATCATGCCATCACGCTGGGCCGGCTGCGGGAAGAGCCCTGCGTCACCAAAACCCTGCATATTCACGGCTATCGCGAAGAGATCGAGGATCTGGGCAGTCTGTGGGTCTATGGATCGGATGCCGATGAGATTCGCGCCATTGGCAATGCCGATCCGGCGCTGCGCGCGCCGCTTCATCCCGAGCTGCCCTGCACCGGCGCTGAAGTGGTGTGGGCCGCCCGCGCAGAGATGGCGCGCACGGTGGAAGATGTGCTGGCCCGGCGGAACCGGGCGTTGTTTCTTCATGCGCGCGCGGCAATCGCGATGGCTGAGCCGGCGGCGCGTCTTATGGCGAAGGAACTGGGACTCGACGATGCGTGGATCGCCCGTGAGGTCGAATCCTTCCGGCAGCTGGCGCAGCAGTATCTGGTGATGTGATGCCGGCAAACAGCGATGGATATCGAACAACTATGGTGACGGCATCAGGAAAGTGTGAGTACGGCAAATGAGATGTCCTTTTCTCGGAGAGTTCATGGGAACTCTCATGCTGGTTTTGCTGGGTGATGGTGTCAACGCGGCCGTGCTGCTGAAGCGCTCGAAGGCGGAGGGCAGCGGCTGGATGGTCATTACGACGGGCTGGATGCTCGCCGTGCTGTGCGGCATCTTCACCGCGCAGCTCTTCGGCAGCGCCGATGCTCATCTGAATCCGGCGATCACCCTGGCATCGGCGGCGCAGTCCGGCAGCTTCGGCCATGTCGCAGGCTTCGCGCTGGCGCAGATGCTTGGCGCATTCACGGGGGCGGTGCTGGTGTGGCTTCACTACTATCCGCACTGGAAGATCACTGATGATCCGGAGCTGAAGCGCGCCGTCTTCTGCACCGGTCCGGCGATCCGTAATCCGCTGACAAACTTTCTGAGCGAAGTGATCGGGACCGCGGTTCTTGTGCTGGTGGCGGGCGCGATGAGCTCGAAGCTGGTGCTCACCTCGGGCGCGGCGGCCGGGCTGTCGCCGTGGCTGGTGAGCTGCGTGGTCTGGGGAATCGGCCTTTCGCTCGGCGGAACGACCGGCTATGCGATCAATCCCGCGCGCGATCTGGGACCGCGTGTGGCGCACGCTCTGATGCCGATTGCAGGCAAAGGATCGAGCGACTGGGGCTATGCCCTGATTCCAATTCTCGGCCCTGCCACCGGAGGCATATTGGCAGGGCTGGTGCTGCGCTGGATCGGCGCTTGATCAAAACATAATCAGAAGTGGTGCAGGCGCTCCGGCGCAGGCACCTCAACCGGACGCGCCGCTTCGCGCTCAAGCGACCGGCTGACAAGATCGCGCGAGCCAAGCCCGACGGCCAGCGCCAGCGCCAGCACAATGCCGCCGAAGAGGATTCCGAAGGCCAGCTCGACGATCTCACCACCAAGCGCCAGATGATCGAGAACCATGGCCGCAGTCAGAACGAAGATAAGCCAGCGCACGCCCATGCTCAGAATGCGCGCGTAGCTCAGGTTGAGATTGACGGACGCGATAAGAACGCTGCGCGAAAGGAAGCGCCCCAGAACCGTGCCGGCCAGAAGCAGAATCGCCGCGCCGATGATGCGCGGAATATAGGAGAAGATGTACGCGGAGATTCCGGCCTCCGACGATCCCGCTTCAAATGCGGAGACACCCACGAGCAGACCGATGATGATGAAGCCCCAGAAGATCACCCGCGTAATCAGCAGTGTGGGCGTGTAGCGCGGCGTCCACTCGGCGATCGTGCCTGTTCCCTTACCCATGCGCTCATCGAACTTCACCGCAATGAGAATGCGGCGCGCCAGCATGGCCAGCGCCCAGGCGATCACAAGAAAGATCAACAGCGCCACGATGAATGCCAGAATGCCGGGCAGCAGTATGGCGATCTTGTTAATCACCCGCACCATCGACTGGTGAAGCGATTGTTCGACCTGATTCCACATGATGTTTCTCCTTCGACGGAGCTACGGATTGAACCGGTCCGGCCATCTCCAGCGCGAAACCAGATATGGCTTGTTGTCTTCGTAAGCGCGAGCCAGCTGCTCCAGCCGCTGTTCGGCCGCCGCATGGGTCATATTTGATACTTCTCTGACGTAGGACGCTACCCATCCCAGGTAGAGCGGCGTCAGCGCGCCCAGCAGATGTGTCCGGCTGATGGTGCGCAGCCGGTGTGCGAGAGCGAAGTCGTACACAATTTTCACCCACAGCGTGTCGGGCATGCGAAACTGCTCCGGCGACTGGCGAGCGAGATGCTTCAGCTCAAGCAGAGTGACGGGAGGCAGCACCAGACGCCACACCTCATCCAGGTTCTTCGATCCCAGAAGAAATGAGTCGATCATCGGCTTCGCATCGATTGGCTCCTCGCTCACCGGGGGCGGCGTGGGCGTTCCCCACGTGGGCGTCTGCTGCGAGGCGCGCACGCGCTGCCACTGCGCCGCATACTGCTCCATTTCGAGAAAAGCGGAGCCGACAAGCTGCGCAAGCACGACGCTTAGTTCCAGACCCTCGGTGGGAACGTGGTGATGCACATCGAGATATACCTGGCCGATCGGAGCAGCATCGATGGCGGCGACGGTCGCAGGCCACAGAAGAGAGCGATCCGCCTGATTGCCCGAGCGCGCAGACAGAGCAAGCCGCGTGCTCAGCCGCGCCGACACGCCGAATTCAAATGGCAGAGGATAGCGTACGCGCCGCCCGTAAAGCGCCCGCGTCAGCGGTGAGAGGATGCCGCTGTTGATCAGTCCGTCGTACTTCCCGACGGGATAAATCGGCGTCACCAGATCGCACTGCTTTTCGACCGAAGCGTAGAGCAGCATCTGAATGCTCTGCACATGGAGCGCAACCAGATCTGCATTGAGGACGAGACAGCTTCCCGCGTTCAGCAGCGCCGCTATCTCCAGAATGGAGCGCTGCGCCGATGCGGCTTCGATCCACAGCTCGCCGGCTGGTCCGGAAGACGGCGACGGATATTGCAGGCACACAACGGTCGAATCCGGAGCGGAGGGAGGCTGCTCCGGCGGCGTGTCTCCGGGAAACGCAAAGACGATCTTCTGCGCCGTCTCGCCCAGCTCCGCAATCACCTGCGCCGCGCGTTCATAAAAACCATCGCGGCCGACTGTGCCCCAGACACCGATCAGGACGTCGACAGAACCGATCGCTTCAATCCTGCGTTTTGTCTCTTCCGGAAGTTCCACTCTTGCCATCGCGTGCTATCCCCCTGCTTACAAAGGCAGAGACAGAATTCCCGCCAGAGGAATATGTATCCAGGCCGGCCGGTTGTTGAGTTCGTATTCGAGTTCGTACAGCGCCTTATCCATCAGGTACGTCTCGAGCAGGACATCGAAATCCTCTGCGGACTGCGGGCAGACCGCGGCATGATCCGGCACCTGCCGGTAGCCGCGCAGAAACTCGGCGCTGATGGATATCTCCCACAACCGTGCCCACGGCTCAAGCTGGTGGAAGTCCTCGGGCCGCCGCGTGGTGTATTTGATGAGCGCCGCATAGGCAGCATAGCTGAAGGAGCGCAGCATACCCGCAACATCCTTCAGCGGCGAATGCTTCGCGCGCCGCTCGGCAAGCGAGCGTGCCGGCTCGCCTTCAAAATCCAGGATAACGAAATCGCTTTTCACGCGAAGCACCTGCCCCAGATGATAATCGCCGTGCACCCGTGTCCGTTTGCCTCCATCGGCGACCTGCAGATTTTTGCGGAAGTGTCCGAGCAGCAATTTGCGGCGGCCCAGGGCAAGACCCGCGGTTTCGACAACATCGTCAGGAAGAGTGGCCAGGTTCGCCTTGAGCGCATCGAGCGCCTGCACGGCTCGCGCCGCAGCCGTTTCGCGCAGCCGGAAAAGATCTTCGGGCGTGAGGGGCTCCGGAGCAAACGCAGGATCGTCTGTTGAGCCGGCCAGCGCCTGATGCAGCTCCGCGGTTCTTCTTCCCAGCGTTCCCGCTGCTTCGAGATAGAGCCCGGCGTGCTCGTGTACTTCCGGCGGAACCGTCCAGCCGGTCAGCTCGCCCAGCCGTATGGCGGGGCCGGAGCGTGCGCCGGCTTGAAAGACACTGGAAGCGCAGCCCTCGTAATACCGCTCCAGCTCTTCGAGCGTCCACTGCCATCCGTCGCCCTCGTTGGCCACAAGCCCCTGCAGCATGGCAAGCGTCGATGCCTCGCTGCCCTTGGGCTGATATTCAATGGAGCCGCAGAAGGGCGCGATGTTCGTGAAGGTGCTGCGCTCCGCCAGAAAACGGCCGATCTCCGTATCCGGGTTGGGCCCGGGCTGCTGTCTGCGAAAGAGCTTCATGATCAGCCGGTCGTCAAAGAGCACCGACGAATTGCTCTGCTCGGCTCCGGCAATTCGCGGAGGCAGCTCGCCCGCATCGCGGCACAGCTCAGCAAGTTTTTTGTCCGGACTTCCCTCGATGACGCCGGCATGGGTGACGATGCGGCCGCCGCTCTTCAGCAGCTCCAGCAGCGCCGTGCAGGAGCTGCGGCGCTGCAGCGCATCGTGCAGCACGCCGGTATCGCGCATCGTCTCCACCGACGCCAGTACCTGATTGGGCGAAGAGCGAATGCTTTCCGCATCGGGACCAAACGACATGCTCAGCAGCATCAGATAATTGTCGGCCTCCCCTGTATCGTAATCGACACTGATACAGATCAGAGCCGAGCGCTGCTCATCGAAGGGCGCCCAGTCATTCACCGCTGTTCTTCGAATCGTCCGCGACTTCCCGCCGAACCAGCGCTGCCGCAGCAGAAATTCCGGCAGCACATTCTCCAGCCTGCGAACACCATCTCCGGTCAGAATGCTCTCCCAGTCCGTTTCACCGGCAACCTGGAAGGTGTGATCATCCTGAGTTTTCGCGGGAAGATCGGGGGCCTCCCGCGAGGGCTGCAGCTCCAGCCAGAGAAAGCCGTATGGCGCCAGCGTAAGCGGATACGGCTGCTTTGTAATGGCAGGAAACTCAACATATCCCAGCATCTCGACGGGCACCATGCCGTCGAATTCCGCCAGATCCAGCTGCACCGGCTGCGCGAAGCGCGAGAGATTCGCCACGCACAGCACCTGTTCTCCATCCAGCTGGCGCGCGTAAGCAAGAATCTTGCGATTGGATGGATTGAGAAAGCGCAGGCTGCCACGTCCAAAGACCTGGAAGAGCTTGCGCAGCGCAATCATATTGCGCATCCAGTTCAGCAGCGAGGACGGATCACTCTGCTGCGCTTCGACATTGATCGCCTCATAGCCCCAGACCGGGTCCATGATGAGCGGGCTGTACAAACGCGCCGGATTCGAGCGCGAAAAGCCGCCGTTCCGGTCCGCCGTCCACTGCATGGGAGTGCGCACGCCGTTGCGGTCGCCGAGATAAATGTTATCGCCCATGCCGATCTCGTCGCCGTAGTAGAGAATCGGCGTGCCGGGAAAGGAAAAGAGCAGGCTGTTGAGCAGCTCGATACGGCGTCGATTGTTGTCGAGCAGCGGAGCCAGCCTGCGCCGGATGCCGATGTTGATACGCATGCGCGGATCGGCGCTGTAGGCCAGATACATGTAGTCGCGCTCGTCATCGGTCACCATCTCCAGCGTCAGCTCATCGTGGTTACGCAGAAAGAGCCCCCACTGGCAGTTATCGGGGATATCCGGCGTCTGCGCCATGATGTCGGTGATCGGCAAACGGTCCTCCTGACGCAGCGCCATGTAGATGCGCGGCATCAGCGGAAAGTGAAAGGCCATGTGGCATTCATCGCCATCGCCGAAGTACGGACGCACATCGGTCGGCCACTGATTGGCCTCGGCCAGCACCATGCGGTTGGCATAGCCTTCATCAATGGCGGAGCGAATCGCCCGGATCACCGCATGCGTCTCCGCAAGGTTTTCGCAGTTGGTGCCGTCGCGCTCCACCAGATATGGAATCGCGTCGATGCGAAGCCCGTCCGCGCCCATATCGAGCCAGTAGCGCAGAATCTTCAGAATCTCTTCCATGACCAGCGGATTGTCGTAGTTCAGATCCGGCTGATGCGAGAAGAAGCGGTGCCAGAAGTAGGCCTGCGCCACCGGGTCCCACGTCCAGTTCGATTTCTCCGTGTCCGTGAAGATGATGCGCGCATCCTGATACTTCTGGTCGGTGCCGCTCCACACATAAAAATCGCGCTCCGGCGATCCTGGCGGAGCATGGCGCGCCCGCTGAAACCAGGGGTGCTGATCGGAGGTGTGATTGATGACCAGCTCGATGAGCACCTGCAGGCCGCGTTCGTGCGCGGCATCAAGAAACTGGCGGAAGTCGTCAATCGTTCCATAACTGGGATTGACGTTCATGTAGTCGGAGATGTCGTAGCCGTCGTCGCGCAGAGGCGAAGGAAAGAACGGAAGCACCCACAGGCAGGTGACGCCCAGGTCCTGCAGATAGTCCAGCTTCTGAATCAGCCCCTGAAAGTCGCCGATACCATCATTGTTGCTGTCGGCAAAGGCCTTGACGTGCAGCTCATAGATAACTGCGTCCTTGTACCACAGGGGGTCGGGATTGCTCCCTGGCTTTCCGATTGTCATCTGACGTGCCTGCATTCTGCTGACGATCCTTACTGGTAGTAATCGAAATCATTTTCCGATCGCACGCGCCGCAGAATGCGGAAGACATGCGCCGGTAATTTCTCCGGAGCCAGCTCCACATAGTTGCTCCGGCCCTGCCACAGATAGGTCTGCCCGGTAAGCAGATCGCGCACCTGAAAGCTCTCCTCCTCGCCAAGCTGCAGATGATCCAGATCAAGACTGACCCAGCCCGACTGCGTATGGAAAGGATCGAGATTCACAACGGTAACGATCATATTCGATCGCTCCGGATTCGACTTGCTGTACGCGATCAGCTGCGGGTTATCCGTGGCGTGGAAGTACAGATCGTGATTCGTGTGCAGCGCCGCATTATCGCGGCGCGCGCGGTTCAGCGCGGTGATCACTCCCTGAATGCTCTCCGGCGCGTCTGTATTCCAGTGCTTCAGCTCATACTTTTCCGAATCCAGATACTCTTCGCTTCCCTGCCGCACGGGCTGGTTCACGCACAGCTCATAGGCAGGACCATAGATGCCGTAGTTCGAGCTCAGCGTCGCAGCCAGCACCAGCCGGCTGATAAAGGCCGGCCGACCGCCGGTCTGCAGGCTCTCGTGAAGAATATCGGGAGTGTTCGGCCAGAAGCTGGGGCGGAAGTACTCTTTCAGCTCGCTCTGCGTCAGCTCTTCGAGATACTCTGTCAGCTCCTGTTTTGTATTACGCCACGTGAAATAGGTATAGGACTGCGAAAAGCCGAGCTTCGCCAGCCGCTGCATCACACGCGGACGCGTAAAGGCCTCGGCCAGAAACAGCGCCTCCGGATGGTCGCGTTTGATCTCCGCAATCGCCCACTCCCAGAAAGGAAAGGCCTTGGTATGCGGATTATCGACGCGAAAGATGCTCACTCCCTTGTCGAGCCAGAAGAGAAACACATCTCTGAGCGCGTTCCATAAGCCCCGCCAGTCACTGCTTTCAAAGTTCAGCGGATAAATATCCTGATACTTCTTGGGCGGATTCTCCGCGTACTGAATCGTTCCGTCGGCCCGTTTCTTAAACCACTCCGGATGCTCGCGCACCCAGGGATGATCCGGAGAGCACTGGAAGGCGATGTCCAGAGCGATCTCGAGGCCGAGCTGATTCGACTTTCGTACCAGGCTGCGGAATTCCGCGAGTGTGCCGAGCTGCGTGTGGATCGCCGTGTGACCGCCGTCGGATGCTCCGATCGCCCAGGGGCTGCCGACATCGCCTGGCGCGGCATCGACGGCATTGTTCTTTCCCTTGCGGAAGCTCCGGCCGATGGGATGAATCGGCGGCAGATACAGAACGTCGAAGCCCAGACCGGCAACGTAGTCGAGCCGCTCCTCACAGTCTCTGAAGGTCCCGTGCCTGCCCGGCTCGAATGATGCCGAGCGGGGGAAGATCTCATACCACGCGGAAAAGCCGGCACGCTTCCGATCCACCGTTACGGAAAGAGCGGGCTCGTATTGCGTCTCCAGCGTTTCGTCATAACAGCGCTGCATCAGCGCCGCGAGCCCGGGATGCAGCGCGGTCTCCTTCACTCCTTCGTCGCCCACGTGCTCGCGAAGCAGATTCTTCCAGAGGCGCAGTTCTTTCAGGTCATCGCCCGCAGCACGGCGCTCGGCCTCTTCGATCAGCACGGCTCCGTTGAGCAGGTCCACGCGGATATCCTGCCCGGCCTCCATGCGCTTCAGCAGGTCGGCGCGCCATGTATCGAAGTGATCGATATGGCCCGCGATGGTATAGGCATACTGCCCCATCTGCGTTACCGGAAACTCGCCGCGCCAGCGGTCATTTCCCAGCGAGACCATCTCCAGACGCTGCCATACGGTTTCCTGGGCGGGCCGCCAGAGCAGTTGAGCCGCAACGTGGTCGTGCCCATCGGCAAATACGTCTGCTTCAACCGATACTGTTTCTCCCACTGTTCGTTTGATCGGGAACAACCCCGAGTCGATCTGAGGGGTTACCGCTTCTATGACGACACGCTTTCGTCCGTCGAATTGTGTCAGTTTCACGCGAACAACTTTCTCCCCGGCAGGTATTCCGGCATGCAGCCCTCAGAAAGAAGATGCCGGATTCCAAAAATATGTTTTGTGTGAACGGGAAAACTTGTGCGCCGATCCACTTTCTTTCCGGTAAAGGCCGCTTATGGAATGAGCAGGAGCTTGCCGGTGGTTTTGCGGGCTTCCAGATCGCGATGCGCGCGCTGCGCATCGGCCAGCGGATAGGTGTGCTCCATACGCACCTTCAGCCGGCCCTTCGCAATAGCGCGAAAGACATCGCCGGCGCGCCATGCAAGGTCTTCCCGTGTGAGCGTGTAGTGGCCGAGGGTCGGCCGCGTAAGAAAGAGCGATCCCTTCACCGAGAGCTGAATGGGATCAAAGGGCGGCACCGCGCCGCTCGAGCCTCCAAACAGCACCATCATGCCGCGCGGGCGCAGGCAGTTGAGCGATTTGTCGAAGGTGGTCTTGCCGACCGAATCGTACACCACGTCGACACCGCGGCCTTCCGTAAGCCGCTTCGTCTCCGCTTCAAAGTCCGCCTGGGTGTAGAGAATGACCTCCGCCGCGCCGGCCTCACGCGCCAACTTCGCCTTTTCTTCCGTCGAAACGGTCGCGATCACACGCGCCCCGATCGCCGACGCCATCTGCGTGAGCAGCAGCCCGACTCCTCCGGCGGCCGCATGTACCAGAGCGGTTTCACCGGCCTTCAGGGGCCAGGTGGAGTGCGCGAGATAATGGGCCGTCATGCCCTGCAGAATGGCCGCAGCAGCCAGCTTCAGGTCCACATCATCCGGCACCTTCACCAGCTTCGCCGCGGGCACCGCGGCATATTCGGCGTAAGCGCCCAGAATATTGCACCAGGCAACGCGGTCACCAGGCTTCACCTCGTCCACGCCCTCGCCGACGGCTTCTACCATGCCTGCGGCCTCCTGGCCATCCACGAACGGGAGGGCGGTCTTATAACGGCCTTCGCGATAGTAGATATCGATGAAATTCACGCCACAGGCTTGAATGCGAACCAGCGCCTCACCGGCCTTCGGCACGGGAACAGGAATATCACTGAGAGTAAGGGCTTCCGGGCCGCCGGTCTGCAGAATCTGAATGGCTTTCATACGGCATGACCATGCCACAGAAGTGGGCTTTCATGCAACGCCGGGAGCAGGATGCTGTCATCGCACAGCAGCAAAAAATGCCTCCCAACGGGAGGCATCCTCTGATTATTTTGGGTAAAGAGCCGGGAGCAATTAGTTTTCTGAAAGAATGCTCGGCTCCTCAGGAGCGCGCAGCCGCACCAGCCGGTCAATCGTATAGGGAGCGCGATGCGAGGCCGTGTGATAGTGGCGCACCTGCAGCTCACCCAGCAGGCCGATGGCCAGCATCTGCGTTCCCGCCAGGATCAGGATACCGGCGATAACGAAGAGCGGACCATGCTGATCCATGACATGCTGATGCGTCACCAGCTTCAGCACCGCCAGAAAGACCGAAAGCACTCCACCCAGCAGAATGCTCAGTGCGCCGAAGGCACCGAAGAAGTGCAGCGGACGCGTCATGTACTTCAGCAGAAAACGGATCGTCAGCAGGTCGAAGAAGACGCGGAAGGTGCGGCCGATACCATAGTGCGATTTGCCGCGCTCGCGGTTGACGTTCTTAATCGGGATCTCACAGATACTGGCGCCATACCACGAGGCCAGAGCCGGGATGAAGCGGTGCATCTCGCCATACAGCGGGATGTTCTGAATGACCTCGCGCCGGTACGCCTTATACGTGGTGCCGAAGTCATGAATGTTGACGCCGGAGAGCTTTGCCATCAGCCAGTTGGCGCAGCGCGAGGGAAAACGCCGCATCACGAAGTTGTCGATGCGCTCTTTCCGCCAGCCGCTGACGACGTCGTAGCCTTCCTCCAGCTTTTCGAGGAAGTTAGGGATCTCCTTCGGATCGTGCTGCAGATCGCCATCCATGGCCAGCACAAACTCGCCCTGCGAGTGATCGAAGCCGGCAGCCAGCGCCGAGGTCTGCCCGAAGTTGCGGCGCAGCTTCACAACCAGCACACGGCTGTCGACCGCGGCGATCTCCTCCAGCAGCTTGTAGGTGCGATCACTGGAGCCGTCGTCCACGAAGATGAGCTCAAAGCTGTCTCCCACCTGTTCCATCACGGCCTTCAGCCGGTCGTACATGGCGGTGACATTTTCTTCTTCGTTGTGGAAGGGGACGACGATGGAATATTTCGGCATGACTTACCTCATTATATAGACGCGATACCGAGGCAGCCGTTTCTTTTACTGGTTCCCTTTCCTGGCCGCCTTTCCGGCGGAATCCTGCTCATTCTTACAGTTTCGCAATTTCTTCGACAGCAATGCGGGCAGCTTCCGCGCAGGCCGTGCGGTCCACGTCCTTATGGGTCACAAAGCGGACGGCCTGCGGTCCCACGACGCTGGCCAGCACGCCGCTGCGCTTCAGCCGCGCCACCAGCTCTTCCGGAGAGGATTCACCGCGCAGGCGGAAGATCACGATATTGGTCTGCACTGTTTCGAGATCGATCTCCACCTGCTTCAGCTCCGCCAGGTGCTCCGCCAGCAGCCGCGCGTTGGCATGGTCTTCCTGCAGCCGTTGCGGCATCTCTTCCAGGGCGATCAGGCCGGCCGCGGCCAGCACACCTGCCTGCCGCATACCGCCGCCCAGCGCCTTGCGAATATTCCTCGCGCGATCGATCGCCTCCGCCGAACCCACGAGCAAAGAGCCTACCGGAGCGGCCAGCCCCTTCGACAGGCAGAACATCACCGTCGCAAAGCCGCGCGTCAGCTCGCGCACGCCGATGCCGAGCGCCACGGACGCGTTGAAGATGCGGGCTCCATCGAGATGGACAGGCAGATTCCGCTCGCTCGCGCCCAGCCAGATCTCTTCCAGCACCTCAGGCGGAAGAGCCACGCCGCCGGCCATGTTGTGCGTGTTTTCGAGCGTAATCAGGCCCGTGGGCGCGCGATGATAGCTTTTGCCATAGAGAAACGGCTCGATCAGCTTCCAGGTAAGTATGCCGCGCGGCGCGGCGATGGTGCGGAGCTGGCAGCCCGAAAAGGTCGCGGCCATGGCCATCTCCCAGTCGACGACATGGGCGCGCGCCTCGCAGACAATCTCCTGCCCCGGACGCGTGTGCAGACGCATTGCGATCTGATTGCCCATCGTGCCCGACGGAACAAAGATTGCTGCCTCGCGTCCGAAGACCGCGGCAGCCCTGGCTTCCAGCAGATTGATGGTCGGGTCTTCACCATATACGTCGTCGCCCACTTCGGCTGCGGCCATTGCGGCGCGCATCGCCGGGGTTGGCTTCGTGACGGTGTCGCTGCGCAGGTCAATCGCCGCAACAGGGGCGGACGACGACACCTTTGCGGAGGCCTCTTCAGCAGAACTCATCGCAGGAGAAGACATACGAACATTTCAGCACAGGAGAAGCCTTCCTGGGCAGGCACTTTCTCAGACTGCGGCGGCCCGCTCTTCCAGAAACCTTCCGAAGACCTCGTTCGACAGCAGACGCCCCTGCGCGGTCAGCGCCACATGGTCCCGGGAGCGCACGACAAGGCCCTCAGATTCCAGCTCGCGCAGTCTTCCGACATATTCGCCGACATTCTCCGCGCCAAACTCCTCACACAGAGCGGTCAGGCTGACACCCTGATTCAGACGCAGCCCGAGAAACCACGCCTCTTCCAGCTCTTCCCTGCGCGTAAGCCAGTGCGGCTCGTTCCATCCCGCAGCAGCAAGAAACGGCTCCAGTTCATCTGTCGTGGCAAAGCGCAGCGCCTGCCCCGCGCCGGTTCGCAGCATGGAGTGCGCATCGACACCGATGCCCAGATACGGCGCACGCTGCCAGTACTTCAGGTTGTGACGGGATGAGTGATCGGCTTGTGCACCCGTCCGGACAAAGTTGGAGATCTCGTACTGCATCATTCCCTGCCCGGCCAGAAAGGCAACACCCTCTATATAAAAATCGGCGATCGCATCGTCGGAGGGAATCTCGACTGCGTGATAGCGCAGGCCGCCGATACCAATCTCACGGCCCAGACGCGAATCGTCATCCACTTCGAGCATGTAGATACTGGCATGGTCTACGCCGGTGTCCGCAAGAACAGCCAGCGACTCGCGCCAGGAAGCGGCCGTCTGTCCAGGAAGACCTGCGATCAGGTCGAGGCTGATATTGCTGATTCCCGCGGTGCGCACGCGGCGAATGTCTTCAAGAGCGATGGCGCGGTTATGCAGGCGTCCGGTAAGCGCGGCCTCGCGGTCGATGAAGGACTGGACGCCGAAGCTGATGCGATTCACGCCCGCCGCAGCGAAGGCGGCAAGCGTGGCCTCCTCAAGCTGGCCGGGCGCACATTCGACGGTTATCTCCGCATCCGGCATGACCGTCAGCTCGCCACGGATCGCAGAGAAGATCCGGCGCACCAGCTCCGCGGGCAGAATAGACGGAGTGCCACCGCCGAAGTAGATCGTATCCGCAGCCGCAGGCAGAACAGCGCCCCACGCCGCAGCCTGCGCACGCGCCGTATGAAGATCCGCTTCCAGCCGCGCGGTGTATTGTTCGAAGTAGCTCGACGGAAAGACGCCTGAAGCGAAGTTGCAGTAGGTGCACTTCGAGCGGCAGAACGGCACCGAAATGTAGAGGCCGAGCGTTTCCATCTGCCTCTATTGTTGCACTGCGCGGGAATCGGCTGTTATGCCGGGCAAAGGCAGGCCGCGCCCTGAAGCTGTTCCCTTCAGAGCGCGGGCACAAACAATAAAAATTACGCCGACACAGGAGTGCTGACTTCGTCCAGCCGGCGAAGCGCACCGGCGTCCAGTTTCAGGTCCGCCGCAGCGGCCAGATCATCGAGCTGGCGATCATTGGTGGCGCTGGCAATGGGAGCGGTGATACCGGGCTGGGCCAGCAGCCACGCAAGCGCAACCCGCGCCGGCGTCGACTGCAGTCCTTCGGCAATCTCCGTCAGCGCATCCACCACGGCGAAGCCGCGATCGTTGAGATACTTCTGCACCATCGCTCCGCGCGCCGCCTTCGCCGCGTCTCCCGCACCGCGGTACTTGCCGGTAAGGAAACCGGCCGCAAGCGAGAAGTACGGAATCACTCCGATGCCGTACTGCTGCACCACCGGCAGCAGATCCGTCTCAAAGTCGTGCCGCTCCATCAGGTTGTAATGCGGCTGCAGCGAGATGTAGCTGGCGAAGCCGTGCTTTTTGCTCGTCTCCAGAGCTTCGGCGAGCCGCAGGCCGGAGTAGTTCGACGCGCCGAGATAACGAACCTTGCCCGCCTTCACCAGCTTGTCAAAAGCGCCAAGCGTCTCTTCGAGCGGCGTCTCCTTATCATCGCTGTGCGCCTGATAAAGATCGATGTAGTCGGTCTGCAGGCGGCGCAGAGAGTCTTCGACGGCCTGTTCGATGTAGGCCGCCTTCAGACCCTTGCGGCCATC
Organism: Paracidobacterium acidisoli; assembly: GCF_003428625.2. Classification (GTDB taxonomy): domain Bacteria; phylum Acidobacteriota; class Terriglobia; order Terriglobales; family Acidobacteriaceae; genus Paracidobacterium; species Paracidobacterium acidisoli. The sequence goes on from NZ_QVQT02000001.1 coordinate 116,013, forward strand.
GCCCATATCCATGCCGACTTTGGTCGCGAGAATGACCTGGCTGCGATGTCCGCTCTTTGCAAACCAGCGGCCAAGAATCGTCTCCGACTCGCCTCCCTGATGGCCGGGAACCCATCGGGAGTACACGTCGGCGGTATCCACAAAGTTGAGACCGGCGTCGAGCGCGCGATCGAGCTGATGGAAGGTGTCGGCTTCAGAGAGCGTCCAGCCATAAACATTGCCGCCGAGAACGATGGGAGGGACTGCCGGACCCGATGAACCGAGTGTTCTCTTCTGCATCGCGAAGTACTCCTTAAAGATGATGTGCCAGGAAAAATGACGTTTACAGACTACAGCCCAGCATAGACGATGGAACAACGGAGCGGACAAGCGGCTGCCGCGCCAGCACATCGCACGAGACCGTATCTGCATCCCCTGTAAGGAGGCGTGCTTCATGATTTCTGCTTCGGCTTCGACACGTACGCGCTGCTGCATTGCCGGAGGCGGTCCTGCGGGTATGGTGCTCGGTTATCTGCTGGCGCGCGCGGGCGTTCCGGTTGTCGTGCTGGAGAAGCACGCAGACTTTCTGCGCGACTTTCGCGGAGATACCGTGCATCCGTCGACGCTCGAAATCATGCACGAGCTGGGCCTGCTCGATGCGTTTCTCATGCGGCCTCACCAGAAGATTCAGGAGCTGAACGCAGTGATCGGAGGGAAAGAGATCGCGGTCGCCGACTTTTCCCACCTGCCCCTGCACTGCAAATTCATCGCGCTGATGCCGCAGTGGGATTTTCTGAACTTCATCGCCGAACAGGCAAAGCAGTTTCCCCACTTTGCGCTGTGCATGGAAACGCGCGCCGTGGAGCTGGTGGAAAAAGATGGGAAAGTGACGGGTCTGCGCGCGGAAAGCAACGATGGGCCGCAGGAGATTTCGGCCAATCTGGTTGTTGCCGCCGATGGCCGCCACTCCGACCTGCGCCGCGCCGCCGGGCTGGAGGTGATCGATCGCGGCGCGCCGATTGACGTGCTGTGGATGCGCCTGCCGCGTCACCCTGACGATCCGGAAGCCACCGGCGGGCGGTTTGCCACGGGCCATATCCTGGTGATGATCAACCGCGGCGATTACTGGCAGTGCGCCTTCGTCGTGCCGAAAAATGGGTATGAAGCCATTCGCAGCGCCGGCCTCGATGCTTTTCGCAGGGAGATTCTGTCTCTGGCTCCCTTCGCCGCAGATCGCATCGCGGAGCTGAATGACTGGGACAAAATCAAGCTGCTGACGGTAACGGTGAACCGGCTGAAGCAGTGGTCAAAGCCGGGCTTTTTGTGCATCGGCGATGCGGCTCATGCCATGTCGCCCGTGGGCGGAGTGGGCATCAATCTTGCCATTCAGGATGCGGTCGCGGCTGCGAATCTGCTGGCGCAACCGCTGCGCGGCGGAGCTCCATCGCCCGATGCGCTCGCATCGGTTCAGCGCCGGCGCGAATGGCCGACGAAGATGACGCAGAGCCTGCAGATCTTCATCCAGAACAATATTCTGGCGCATGCATTGTCGGATGCTTCGCCAAAGAACGAGGTTCCCTTCGCGCTGAAAGCGGTGCAGCGCCTTCCATTTCTTCGCCGCATTCCCGCCAGAGTCTTTGGCATGGGCTTTCGCCCCGAGCACGCTGCACCGTTTCTTCGCAAAAGCTGAAAGCATCGGATCGCGTCCGTCTGTTCAGCCGATGGCGTCCTCATCGCAGTACAGCGTGTGGCGTTGCCGCAGCAGCTGTTTGATGGTGGGCTTCATCTCGCGGACCAGGCGAAGAAACGCACGCTGCATGCCGGTTTCATTCTCAGGAGACCACGCCATCACCACTCCAAGATGCGCGGTATTGGGACGAATACGGCAGCTGACCACCTGGCTCGACATCAGCGACCAAAGACCGGCCGGAACCAGGCCCACTCCTTCTCCCGCCTCGACCAGCGTCAGCACAGCCGACCAGCGAGAGGCCGTATGCGCAATGCGCGGCGAAAATCCGGCGCGGCGGCAGATCGAGATGATGGTGTCGAAGAGTGTGGGCGAGGTCTCACGATTGCAGAGAACGAAATCCTCTCCCGCCAGACTGTCCAGCGGAATGGGCCCCGGCACGAGCGGGTGCTCCCTGGGCAGCGCGGCAACGATCGGATCGCGGTAGAGCGGCTCGGAGCGCAGGGTCAGATCGAAGGGCGGCTCCAGCGGCCGGGTAAAACCGATATCGATCTTTCGCTCGACGAGCGCCTCCGATTGTTCGGCGGCGTGCATTTCATGCAGCGAGAGCTGCACACCCGGGTAGCGCCTGCGAAACTCGCGAATGATCTGCGGGAAAAAGGCGCCGGTTCCCCAGGCAAAGAAGCCAATCGCAAGACGCCCCACTTCATCGCGCATGGAGCGCTGCGCCATCTCCACGGCACGATCGGCGGAAGCGAGAATCCTGCGCGCTTCGGCAAGAAATATCTCTCCATGGCGGGTGAGACGCACCTGTCGCTGCGAGCGGTCGAGCAGCGTTACGCCGATCTCGCTTTCAAGGTCGCCGATCTGTTCGCTGATGGCCGACTGCGAGACATACAGATGGCGAGCCGCATGGCTGAACCCTTTGCGCTCGGCCACGGCACAGAAGTAGCGGAGATGCCGCAGTTCCATGTCTGCTATCCTATCGGAAATACCGATGGGACGCGTCGGCACAAACTTTGAAGCCATCCCGTCGTAAGCTGGTCAAATCATTACAGAGTTCTTTCGGCCTTTGCATGCTCCGGACAGGAGTCCCCGGTATGGCTTTCCGCGAGCTTTGACTGCCTCATTTCAGCAACGCAACGGCCATTGCGGGATGGCCAATACGGCGCCGGCCGTGCTTTCGGCTGCATTCGCCTGCCATGCACTTTCAGGCGGCATCGGTCATGGAAGCGGGAGTGAACATACGACATGTGGATCGTTAAGGTAGCGCTCAATCGACCGTATACATTTATTGTTCTGGCGCTGCTGATTCTTATCGTCAGCCCGGTCGTCATTCTGCGCACACCGACGGACATCTTCCCCAACATCAATATTCCGGTGATCTCGGTGGCGTGGACCTACACCGGTCTCGATGCGGAGAACGTGGAAGGGCGTCTGACCACGGCTTATGAAAAAGCTCTGACCACGCTGGTCGACAACATTCAGCACACCGAGTCGACCACGTACAACGGCGAAGCGGTCATCAAGGTCTTCCTGCAGCCGGGCGCCAGCCTTGACACGGCAAATGCCCAGGTCACCGCAGCGTCGCAGTATCTGCTCAAGGAGCTGCCTCCAGGCATTCAGCCTCCGGAGATCATCAACTTCAGCGCATCGAGTGTGCCGATTCTGCAGCTCGGCCTCTCCGGCAGCGGCCTGTCGGAACAGCAGCTCAACGATATGGGCCAGAACTTCGTGCGTCCGCAGCTGGTAACGGTTCCGGGAGCTGTGCTTCCGCTGCCCTACGGCGGCAAACAGCGTCAGGTGATGATCAACATGGACCCGAACCTGATGCAGGCCAAGGGCGTTTCCCCCATCGACATCCTGAACGCGATCAATGCGCAGAACGTGGTGCTGCCGGCCGGCACCATGAAGATGGGCGAGAACGAATACGACGTCCGGCTGAACAGCTACATCAGCACCGTTGCCGAACTGAACGATATTCCCGTAAAGCAGGTGGACAGCACCACCATCTACCTGAGAGATGTCGCCACCGTCAGCGATGGCTTCCAGGTGCAGACGAATGCCGTGCGGCAGAACGGGCATCGCGGCGTACTGATCACGGTTCTGAAGGCCGGTAATGCGTCCACGCTGGATGTGGTGAAGGGCATCCGCGCCACGCTTCCGCGTCTCCGCACCATCGTTCCGCCACAGCTGAACATCGTTCCGATCGCCGATCAGTCGATCTTTGTGCGCAGCGCGGTGAGTGGAGTGATCCGTGAAGCGGTGATTGCCGCGGCGCTGACGGGGCTGATGATTCTGCTCTTTCTGGGAAGCTGGCGCAGCACGCTGATCATCGCAGTATCGATCCCGCTGTCGATCCTCAGCTCGATCACTGTCCTGGGTCTGCTGCACGAAACGATCAACATCATGACGCTGGGCGGCCTCGCGCTGGCCGTCGGCATTCTCGTCGACGACGCCACGGTAACGATCGAGAATATCGAGCGCTATCTCGAAGAGGGCCATCTGCTGTATGACGCCATCCTCGAAGGCGCGGCGCAGATCGCAACTCCGGCGCTGGTCTCCACGCTGTGCATCTGCATCGTCTTTCTGCCCATGTTTCTGCTCGAGGGCGTGGCTCGTTATCTGTTTGTTCCGCTGGCCGAAGCGGTGGTCTTCGCCATGCTGGCCTCGTATGTGCTTTCAAGAACGCTGGTGCCGACACTGGCCCTTTATCTTCTGAAGGCAAAGGAGCACGGCTATACCTCAAGGAACATCTTCGCCCGTTTCCAGAGAGGCTTCGAGCGCATCTTCGAGCGGGCGCGGCTCAGCTATCGCGGACTGCTGGAGAAACTGGTCGGGCACCGCCGAATCTTTGTGCCTTCGTTTCTTGGCATCTGTCTGTGCGCTTTTCTGCTGGCTCCGTGGCTCGGCCAGGACTTCTTCCCCAGCACCGACAGCGGTGAGTTCATCCTTCACATTCGCGGCCGCACCGGCCTGCGCATCGAGGAGACAGCCCGCCTCTGCGACCTGATTGAGAACTCCATCCGCAAAGAGATTCCCGAACGGGAGATGGACAACATCCTCGATAACATTGGCATGCCCTACAGCGGCATGAACACGATGCACATGACCTCGGGCACCATCGGCGCAGGCGATGCGGACATCCTCGTCTCGCTGCGCGAGCATCATCATCCCACGGCCGATTATGTCCGCGATCTTCGCCGCGAGCTGCCGCGCGAGTTCCCCGATGTGACCTTCTACTTCCTGCCGGCCGATATCGTGACGCAGATTCTGAACTTCGGCCTGCCGGCTCCGATCGACGTGCAGGTCGAAGGAAACGATGTGGACATCAGCCATCAGATTGCGGACAAAATGATGAGCCAGCTTCGCCAGGTGCCGGGCCTGACCGATCTGCGCGTGCAGCAGCCGATGAACTATCCCACGCTCGATATCGACGTGGACCGCACCAAAGCCCTCGAAGCCGGCTACACCGCACGGGATGTGACGCAGAGCGTGCTCAATACGCTGAGCGGCAGCTTCCAGATCAATCCGCTGTTCTTCCTGAACTGGAAGAACGGCGTGAATTACCCGCTGGTGGCGCAGACACCGCAATACCGCATGCAGTCGCTGGGAGCCCTCGAAAATATCCCGATGAGCGCCGCAGGACGGCAGCAGACAACGCCGGAGATTCTGGGCGATCTGGCCACGATTCATCGCTCGCATGAGATGGCGGTCATTTCGCACTACAACATCCGGCGCGTGGTGGATATCTACGGCTCCGTGCAGGACCGCGATCTGGGCGCGGTGAGCCGCGATGTAACGCGCATCGTGCGGGAAAATGAAAAGGCGCTGCCGCGCGGCACGTTCATCACCGTTCGCGGCCAGGTGCAGACCATGCGCAGCTCTTATGAAGGACTGCTGGCCGGTCTTGGCTTCGCCATCGTTCTTGTCTACATGCTGATCGTGGTGAACTTTCAGTCGTGGCTCGATCCGTTCATCATCATCACGGCGCTGCCCGCGGCGCTGGCCGGCATTGTGGTCTTTCTGTTTCTTACGCGCACCACGCTGAGCGTGCCGGCGCTGATGGGAGCCATTATGTGCATGGGCGTGGCCACGGCCAACAGCATTCTGGTGGTCTCGTTTGCGCGGGAGCGACTGCAGCTGCACGGTGATGCGGTGCGGGCCGCGGTGGAAGCCGGCGCGACGCGCTTTCGCCCGGTGCTGATGACCGCGCTCGCCATGATTATCGGCATGGTGCCGATGGCTCTGGGACTGGGCGACGGCGGCGAGCAGAATGCGCCGCTGGGCCGGGCCGTCATCGGCGGCCTGTTCTGCGCAACCGTGGCAACGCTGATTTTTGTACCTGCTGTCTTCAGTCTTCTGCATGGAAGAGGCGGGGCAGCGGAAGCGCAGCCAATCGCGGACGACCGACAGGAGCCGCTGCACGCATGAGAACCGAAAGGGGGATGAACAGAGTGGAGACGCCGGTGGAGGAGCTGGAGAGCCGGAACGAAGGCCTGAACGCGAATCACGATGGGAGTGATGACGCGAACGGAGAGAACGCCTCATCGGGAGGCGGCACAAAGTGGCTCCTGATCGTCGCAGTTCTGGGCGTGGTGGCGCTTGGCGCGGCCATCTATTTCGGCATCCGCGCGCGCGCGGCGGAAGAGACCAGACTGACCACGGTGACGGAGAGGGCGGCGATTCCCTCCGTGCTGGTGGTGCATCCGGCAGGCGATTCGAAGACACAGGAGATTGCGCTGCCCGGCAATGTGCAGGCCTTCATCGATACGCCGATCTACGCCCGCACCAGCGGCTACCTGAAGCAGTGGTATGCGGACATCGGCGCCCACGTCCGGCAGGGACAGCTTCTGGCGACCATCGAGACACCGGAAGTGGATCAGCAGCTCGATCAGGCACGCGCCGATCTGAAGACGGCTGAGGCCAACGCGCAGCTGGCGAAGACGACGGCCGTCCGCTGGCAGAACCTTCTGAAGACGAATTCTGTCTCGAAGCAGGAGACCGATCAGGCCGTGAGCGACGCTGCCGCGAAGCAGGCCACCGTCGATGCCCAGCTTGCGAATGTGCACCGGCTGGAGCAGCTGCAGTCCTTTGAAAAGATCTACGCTCCCTTCGACGGCGTGATCACCGCGCGCAATACCGATATCGGCGCGCTGATTGCAGCCGGCGCCAACACAACGCCGCAGGAGCTCTTCCACCTTGCCGCAATTCGTAAGCTCCGCGTCTTTGTCGCCGTGCCTGAGATCGATGCCTCGGCCGCGCGTGACGGCGCAACAGAGCCGGTAACCTTTGACGAATATCCAGGACAGGTATTTCAGGGCACGATCGTACGCAACTCCAGCGCGATTAACTCTGCGACCCGTACCCTGAATGTCGAAGTCGATATCGATAATGCATCCGGCAAAATCATGCCCGGCGCCTATGCCTTCGTCCACTTCCGTCTTTCTTCAGAAAAGGAAGCGACGAAGAGCGCTCTCGCGTCCGAATCGCTCGTCATTCCCGCCAATACTCTGCTGTTCCGCGCGGAGGGTCTGCGCGTGGCGGTGGTGCGGAACGGAAAAGCGGAGCTGGTTCCGATACAGATTGGGCGCGATTACGGCAGCAGCGTTGAAGTGATTGCCGGACTACAGCCGGCAGACGAAGTGATCGTAAATCCTGCTGATTCGATCGAGAGCGGCATGCGCGTGCAGATTGCGTCCGATCCGCAGGAAGGCAACGCGCAATGAAGAGGCTCGGACCGGCTGCCGGATCGGCTGCCCTTTTATTGCTCGCTGGCTGCATGGTTGGCCCCAGGTATCATCGGCCCGATGTGGCAACGGCTCCCGCATATAAGGAACCGGCTCCGGCCTCATGGCAGGGCACGGATGGCTGGAAGAACGCGCAGCCGCAGGATCAGTCGCTGCGCGGCAAATGGTGGGAGATCTTTGGCGACCCACAGCTGAACACTCTCGAAGAGCAGGTGACCGCTTCTAACCAGGATCTGAAAGTTGCCGAAGCGCACTATCGCGAGGCGCGCGCCATGGTCCGCTTCAGCCGCGCAGGAGAGGCGCCGACGATCGGCACTGCGCCTTCCATCACGAACGAGCGCCTGTCACCGAACCGCCCTTACTTTTCGCAGACCGCAGCAAACAACGGCACCGGCGACTTCGTGTTGCCGGTCGATCTCTCCTGGGAGATCGATCTCTGGGGAAAGATCCGCCGTGAAGTTACCGCCTCCCGGGAGGAGGCACAGGCCTCCGCGGCCGATCTGCAGACGGCGAGCCTGAGCCTGCATGCCGAGCTGGCCATCGACTACTTTGAATTGCGCAGTGCTGACGCGCAGAAGCAGTTGCTTGATCAGACGGTAAAAGATTACGAAGACGCTCTGCGGCTGACGACCAACCGCTTCGAGGGCGGCGCCTCACCAAAGTCCGATGTGGCCCAGGCGCAGACACAGCTCGACGCGGCGCAGGTGCAGGATACGGACATCGGCGTGCAGCGCGCGCAGTTTGAACACGCCGTCGCCATCCTGATCGGCAAGCCTCCTGCGCAGTTCTCGCTCGCACTGACACCGCTGCATGCCGAGCCGCCGGTCATTCCCGCGGGCGTGCCTTCTGAGCTGCTGCAGCGACGGCCCGACATTGCCGCCAGCGAACGGCGCATGGGCGAAGCGAACGAGCAGATCGGCATCGCACGCAGCGCTTACTTCCCCGACCTTACGCTCAGTGCTGAGGGCGGCTTTGAAGGGACCACCATCGCCAACTGGATGAACTGGCCAAGCCGCTTCTGGGCCGTCGGCCCCACACTCGCCCAGACGATCTTCGATGGAGGCAGACGCAGAGCCACTTCGGAATCCGCCCTCGCCGGCTATGATGCCGCGGTCGCTACCTATCGGCAGACCTCTTTAACTGCATTCATGGAAGTCGAAGACAATCTGGCGGCGCTGCGTGTACTGGAGCAGGAAGCGCAGCAGCAGAATCAGGCGACTGCCTCCGCGCAGGAATCGCTGCAGCTGTTCGACAACCGGTACGAAGGCGGTGTGGACAACTACCTGCAGGTGATTACCGCGCAGACCACCTACCTTGCCAACGAGCGGAACAGCATCGACATCATGCGCCGCCGCATGGATTCGAGTGTGCTGCTGATCAAGGCTCTCGGTGGTGGATGGGATACCTCGCAGCTGCCGAAGCTGTAAGCGTGAGCCTGCACAGGCATCCGTATCAATGCTGAAATCCTCTTCGCGACAAAGACGACCGGGGCTTCCATGATCCCAAACCCCGGTCGCTATAAAACCGTTCTGTACTGATCTGTTATTTCCCTGCGGCTGCCGGCGGGAATGAGCGCAATACACCCGAAGACAGATGCATTGCAACGCCGATCAACATATTCCGTTATCGTTACCACTGTCAAACAAAATTTCGGATGAATGTAATTCCGCCTGTTCCAAATTACATGATGCCTCCTGCTGCGGGGGCCTTCCTCATCAGTCGAACGCACTTTCGTTCGCTCTCCCTCTGACAGAGAAGAATGCGGCGCAGTATTCAGAGTTTCCTGCTTTTCCATAGCAACATATAAGCCCTTGACATTCCAGTCGATAAAAACTTATTGTTTTCCGGTAACGATAACAATCCGTAACCGGAATAAGCCACTTTTCAGCGACGAGCATCATGCGGAGGCTGCAGTATTCTGGTTCCGCTGGGCCCGATCGGAGAGAAAGACGACGATGCTGCAAAAAGCGATATCGCCGGAAAGAGATGACATCCTCCAGGACTCTGCCGCGAAGCTGCAGCTGCCTCAGGCGCCGGCTTCCGAGTCAGGACCAGTGAAGGCCTGGGAAGAGCCGGTGGTCATGCGCACTTATGCTCCCGGCCCTCCGGATCGCAATCCTCTGTTTCTTGAAAAGCGCGTCTATCAGGGCAGCAGCGGCCGTGTGTATCCGCTTCCGGTGATCGATCGTGTCGACACCGAGCCACAGGACGTTAGCTGGCGGGCGATCCATCTCGAGAATGAGTTCGTGCGGTTCATGGTTCTGCCTGAAATCGGCGGACGGATTCACGTTGGCCTGGACAAGCTGAATAATTACGACTTCTTTTACCGGCAGAACGTGATCAAGCCCGCGCTGGTGGGTCTTGCCGGTCCATGGATCTCCGGCGGCGTGGAGCTGAACTGGCCTCAGCATCATCGCCCTGCGACGTTCATGCCGGTCGAAACAGTCATCGAGCGCGATGAAGATGGAAGCGTGACCGTGTGGTGCAGCGATCATGACCCCATGTCGCACATGAAGGGCATGCATGGTCTCTGCCTTCGTTCGGGAAAAGCTTATCTCGAGCTTCGTGTGCGGCTCTACAACCGTACGGCTGAGACGCAGACGTTCCTCTGGTGGGCCAATGTGGCCACGCGCGTTCATGAGCAGTACCAGTCCTTCTTCCCGAAGGACGTTCACTATGTAGCCGATCACGCGAAACGCGCCATCACCGAGTTCCCTCTCAGCCAGGGAAAGTATTATGGCGTCGATTATGGCGAGCGTGCGCTGCACGGAGTTCCCGAGGAAGAGCGACCCGCTCATTTTGAGCCCGATGGTTCTTACCCTCCGAACGATCTGAGCTGGTATGCGAATATCCCGGTGCCGACCAGCTACATGATCGCCGGATCGAAGGGAGACTTCACCGGCGGCTACGATCACAAATACAATGCCGGTCTCGTGCATTATGCAAACCACCATATTTCCCCGGGAAAGAAGCAGTGGACCTGGGGCAATCACGAGTTTGGATACGCCTGGGACAGAAGCCTGACGGATGCAGATGGTCCGTACATCGAGCTGATGGCCGGCGTGTACACGGACAATCAGCCCGACTTCTCGTTCCTCGCTCCCGGCGAGACGAAGACCTTCAGCCAGTTCTGGTATCCGATCCGCGAAATCGGTGTTCCTGACCTTGCGAATCTCGATGCGGCCATTCGTGTCGAGCACACAGGCACGGAGATCCGGCTGCATCTGCAGGTAACCAGCGAGCGGCCAGCATGCCAGGTGACGGTGTGGATCGACGGAAAAAGCGCGGGCTGCTGGAAGGGCGATCTGTGCGTTGCATCTCCGCTCCATCACACGATCACAACTTCAGCCAGCGGCGATCTCGAGGTTCTTGTCGAGCAATCCGGAAAGACGCTTCTTCGCTATGCGCCGAACGAGATTCTTCCGGCAGATAAGCCCGAGGTGGCAACGGAGCCGCCTCTTCCCGAAGACGTGGCCACGGCAGACGAGCTCTTCCTGATCGGTCTGCATCTTGAACAGTACCGGCATCCCACTCGCAGCCCTGAAGTGTACTGGCAGGAAGCTCTCCGCCGTGATGCGAAAGACAGCCGCGCCAATCACGCTCTTGGACGCTGGCATCTGCGGCGCGGTGAATCCGCTCTCGCAGAGCAACACCTGCGCACTGCAATTGCGCGCCTGACCGAGCGCAACCCCAACCCCTGTGACGGCGAACCGCACTACCATCTTGGGCAGACGCTCTCTTACCTGAATCGCATGGAAGAGGCATATGCAGCTTTCTACAAATCCACGTGGAATGCTGCATGGCGCGGCCCTGCGTATCATCGTCTTGCCGAAATCGACTGCAGAAATCATGAGTGGAACAAGGCTCTGGATCACATCGAGCGCTCACTGCGCGTTGATGCCGATAATCTGAACGCCCGCAATCTCAAAACCATCATTCTCGGCAAACTGGGCCGAGGCGCAGATGCTGCTGATCTTCTTCGCGAAACAAGCCGTCTCGATCCGCTCGACACCTTCAGCCGGTTTCTCGCAAACAGGAGCCTTCCGGCAAGCGGGCAACAGCGTCTGGACCTGGTATTCGATCTGCTCCGCGCGGGTCTTTCCGAAGAAGCCCTGCTTGTTGCATCGGCCTCTCCTGTGAAAGAGACCGATGGCTCCACGGCGATGCTGTCCTATGCCAAAGCTCATATTCTGCGCCTGCTTCGTCAGGACGCGGAGAGCATGCAGGCATATCGCGAAGCTGCCGAAACGACCAGCGACTACGTATTTCCAGGACGCCTCGAAGAGTTGCTCCTTCTTGAAGAAGCGATTCACCTGAACCCGATGGACGCGCGGGCGCCCTACTATCTTGGAAATCTTCTTTATGACCGTCTCCGCCATCGTGAGGCCATCACGCTGTGGGAGCGCGCTGCTGAGCTCGATCCGGAATTTCCGATTGCGTGGCGCAATCTGGGCTTTGGATATTACAACGAGCTGCATGACACCCGTCGCGCACTCAATGCATTTGCTCACGCGCGTGCCACAGCTCCTGAAGATGCACGAATCCTCTTTGAACAGGATCAGCTTCTCAAACGCGCCGGTGAGCCATTGCAGCAGCGTCTGACAATGCTCGAAAAGCATCGCGAGCTTGTGGAGAAGCGAGATGACCTTTCGGTCGAGATGGCCTCGCTCTACAACAGCACCGGCCAGCCTGAGTTCGCTCTCGAGATATTGCTCTCCCGTCACTTTCAGCCCTGGGAAGGTGGAGAAGGACAGGTACTGTCTCAGTTTGTTCGAGCCAATATTCTGCAGGCACAGCAGGCTCTGAAACAGGGAAACGCAAAGCAGGCGCTGCTCTTTCTTGAGCGCGCCTGGAACCCGCCGCAGAGCATCAGCGAGGCGCGGCATCTGCTGATGAATCTCAGCATGATCGATTACTGGCTCGGTATCGCATACTCTGAAAGCGGGATGGAGTGCCAGTCGGTCGCACATCTTGAGCGCGCTGCGCGGCAGAAGGCCGATTTCCAGCAGATGCAGGTGCAGCCGATCTCTGAGATGACCTGCTGGAGCGCCGTGGCGCTTGCGAAGCTGGGTCGGATCGAAGAATCGCGCGCGCTCTTCCGGAAGATTCACGACTTTGCCGTGGAGCTTTCGCTGCAGACGCCCAAAATCGACTACTTTGCTACTTCGCTGCCGGCTATGCTCCTCTTCGAAGAAGACCTCCAGGCGCGTCAGGACATCACTGTTCTCTTTCTGAAGGCACAGGCCCTGCTCGGGCTCGGCAGCGCCGATGAAAGCCGATGCCTGCTCCTGCAGATACTGGAGCTCGATCACAGCCACACCGGCGCTCTCGATCTGCTGCGGTCGCTTGAAGGGTAAGAGATGCAGGGAGCGGCAGACTCAGGATCGTTCGCGGCCGGTTCCGTTCCGGCGGAGCGCGGAGCTTACGTCTGGGCGATTGCAATATCCGTCACGCTGGGAGGACTGCTCTTCGGATATGACTGGGTCGTTATCGGAGGAGCCCGGCAGTTCTACGAAGTTTATTTCGGCCTGACGTCCACTGCTCTTATCGGATGGGCGAACAGCTGCGCTCTGGTGGGCTGCCTTATTGGCTCTCTGGCCGCAGGCACCCTGGCCGATCGGTTCGGACGCAGGCGCGTCCTGCTGGTCTCCGCAATCCTGTTCGCCGTGTCCTCTGCACTAACGGGTTGGGCGCATTTGTTTGCGAGCTTTATTGTCTGGCGCATCACGGGCGGAGTCGCCATCGGACTCAGCTCAAATATTGCTCCACTCTACATCGCAGAGATCAGCCCGGCAGAGATTCGCGGAAAGCTAGTCAGCCTGAATCAGCTTGCCATCGTCGTCGGCATCCTGCTTGCGCAGGTCGTGAACTGGCGCATTGCGCGTCCGGTTCCAGCCGATCTCAGCCACCATGCCCTTCTTCTTTCCTGGAATGTGCAGTGGGGCTGGCGCTGGATGTTCTTCGCGGTTGTGGCTCCTGCAGCGGTCTTTATCTGCACTTCCATTTTTCTTCCGGAGAGCCCGCGCTGGCTGCTTACGAACCATCGCCGCGATGAAGCGAAAAGCATTCTGGAGCGGGTCGGCGGGCTCTTCTATGCAGCATCAGAGATCTCCAGCATCGAGCGATCGCTTGTCGAGAGCTCCCAGGAAAACTCTTTATGGGCTGATCTGCTGCGCCCGCGGTTCCTTCGCGTCGTTCTTATCGGCATCGCACTGGCCGTACTGCAGCAGTGGACCGGAATCAATACCCTGTTCAACTATGCGGAAGAGGTCTATCGCAGCGCCGGTTATGCCGCCAACGATATCTTCCTAAATATTGTCATTACCGGAGCGATCAATCTTATCTTCACCGTGCTGTCGATGTTTCTCGTGGATCGCATCGGCAGGAGATGGATGATGATCCTCGGCTGTGCCGGCATCGGCATCTCCTATCTGCTCTGCGCTTATGCATACAAAGCGGCATGGCCTCCGGCTGCGGTGCTGACGCTGACCCTGTGCGCCATTGCCTGCTACGCGCTTACGCTGGCTCCTGTGACATGGGTGCTGATCGCGGAGATCTTCCCGAACCGCATCCGCTCCCACGGCATCTCGATCGCCGTGAGTGCCCTGTGGATCGCCTGCTTCCTGCTGACGTACATCTTCCCCGCACTCGACAGCCTGCTGGGAATCACAGGAACATTCTCTCTCTACGGCATCATTTGTCTGCTCGGACTGCTCTTTGTTATGGGCTTTGTTCGGGAAACAAAAGGAAAAACACTCGAACAGATCGAAGCTGACATGACCGTGCGTCATTAATGCTCTGACTACTGACTGGACCGCGCGCAGCTTCGACGTACCGCTCGGCTTTCTTGGCTCAGGATCGTATCTGGCGCAAATCTACGAAGACGCAAAAGACGCGGCAACAGAGCCGACGCACGTGACGATCCGATCCAGAACCGTGACTGCATCGCAGACGCTTCACATTCAGCTCGCACCCGGAGGAGGCTGCGCAATTCGCTTCATTCCCGCGAAAAAGCGATAAGGCCTGCCATGCTGCGATCTTCTGATGATTTAACTTCAGCGCTCGGCAAACTCCACTTCCTCATCGGTGCGGCTCCCGATCTGGTTCGCAAACAGAGCGAGGTTCATGCGAAAGATGACATGAGGCGCAAGCTGAACCACTGGCTGCGGCCTGCGGTCTCGCAACAGATAGATGAGCAGGTTTTCGAGCGCGAGCTTTCCCTGCGTAAACGGCCGCTGATGTAGAGTCGCAAGCACCTTCCCGGTTTCGATGAGCGGCACCAGCTCGCGGAAGAGATCCGTGGTAACGACCTTCACTTTGCCCAGCAGACCGAGCTCTTCGAGTGCCTGCAGCACCGGCATGCTGTTGGCTGTGCTGATGTAGATACCCGCAGGATGGGGCTTCCGCTGCATCAGCTCAATCGCCTGCCCGTATGCCTCTCGCGGCCGGTCATGGCTTTCAAGCGCTGGAAGCAGAGTAAGGTGTGGCGCAATCACAGCCAGCGCTGCGGCAAAGCCTCGCAGCTTCTCCACGTGATCGAGCGTCGAAAGCTCGCCGGAAAAGATCGCAACTTCGGCTTTGGAAGTAAGCGTATGCGAGAGCAGCTCCGCTGCCACGGCGCCGCTCACCGAAGCATGCGCAGACACAGCCCCGACCCGGTCGGTGCCGGGAGCATCGCTGCCCACACACATCACCGCCGTGCCGTTTTCCGCAACTTTGCGGATCAGCGGATCATACTTGCGCACGTCGCCCGGCAAAAAGATCATGCCGTCGAACTGCTTCTGCATCGCGCGCTGAAACGCCTCGATGTCGCCTCCGCCGAGACGCGGATACTCGAAGAATTCGAGGGTCAGGTTCACACCCACCGCCGACGCGGCAGCCGCGCGGATTCCATCGCGAAGCGGATCGAAGAAATGCGCGATGTGTTTGGGCAGAACCGCCGCAACGGCGAGCCTGCGGTTCAGCTTCAGCGCCTGCGCTGCAAGATTCGGCTGATACCCAAGCTCCTTTGCCTTCTTCTGAACCAGTGCTTTGGTCTTTTCATTCACGCCGGGCCGGTTGTGCAGAGCGCGATCAACTGTGCCGATCGAAACCTTCAGCGCATTCGCAATATCTTTCACGCCGACCGGCCTTTCAGGATTTGTCATCTCTTATCCACTGAATCCGGATTTGTACCCGAGCGTAACGGCTTCACGCCCGACGGGTCAATTTCATCCGCTGACGCTGTGGCGGCGCGTTCAGACTCGACTCCGGCTGACCGCCACTTCAGGGGTGGCCGTCGCCAGCTTCGAACAGATTGCGGGAAAGATCTTCGATGGAGCGATCTCTTTTCTGGCTCTGATATTGCAGATGCGCCGCCGACACATTTCACAGCCGGCGCACCTGCTCTCCGTAGCCTTATTCACAGATTTCTGGTCTGAAACCATGAGGCCCGGAACCCCAAAACCTGTATTCATCTGATAGACTTAATCCTGTAATTGCGACGGAAGATTTGGCGCTCATCGCCCGATCTGAGTCGACAACGGCACTTCCAAAGAGTCGGGCAGAAACAGCAAAGTGCCTGTATCTGCACGACAGAAATCCGGAATGTTGAAGTTTCCGGGGACGTAGCTCAGTTGGTTAGAGCGCTGCCTTCTAACCGAGACTAAGAAAATAAACAACTTAGTTCCTTGGTGTCCACGATGGTGTCCACGCTGACCCAATTCTGCTAGGCTATGAAGCCTCAGAGGAGGATCAATGGATGCCTGCTCCCAAGCCCCTCGGCACACTTCTCAACGCTCCCGATTACGCAGAGCGCGTCAACCTCATCAAGAAAATCAAAACCGCTGCGGGATGGCGTTTCGCTCCTGTCGTCCCTGAAGCGAACGGCAGACTCAAGGACCGTGTGCGCGTCAACGGCCAGATCGAGACGCACCCGGAAGGCGCGTACTACATCGAGTGGCGCGTCGGCGGTCGCAAAGGTCACCGCTATCGCACTCCCGTGGCCAGAGAAGAGGCCATCGACGCCGCACGTCATAAGGCTCTCGAATTAGCCGCAATCCGGGATGGTCTCATCGCCGCTCCCGAGCCGCCGCCTGCGGCCTCCGACAAGACCCTTATCGGGGATGCCATCGATGACTATCTGAAGTACGTCAAGATGCAGCGCAAGGCGCGCACCTGGCTCACCTACCGCTACACCCTCGACACCCTGCTCCGTGCCTCCTACAAGCGCAAGTTCGTCGAAGACGCAACGCGCGATGATGTCCTCGACTTCATGACCTACTGCTATGAGAAGGGTCTGGGCGCTCGCACGGTCTACGACAAGGTCGTGACCGTGTTGCAGCTCTTCAAGAAGCACGGTCGCAGCGGTCTGATGGAAAAGGGCGACTGGCCCAAGTACGTCGAGACCATCCGGCCGATCTACGAACCGGAAGAGATGACGCCCATGTTCGAGATTGCGACCGTGGACGAAGCCGACCTGCTCAAGTTCATCCTTGGTTCCGGCTACCGCGACCAGGAGATACGGTACATCGAGTACGTCGATCTCGACTTCCGTCATGACCTCGCCCGTGTCACGGCGAAGCCGAAGTGGGACTTCACGCCGAAGAACTGGGAGGAGCGTGTCGTGCCCCTTCCCCATGCGCTCATGCAGCGCTTGCAGAAGCGCAAGGAGCGCAAGAATGCGCGGCCTCATGATCTCGTCTTCGGCAACACCAGAGGCAATCCCGATAGCGAGATGGACATGGTGGTCAAGCGGCTTGCCGAACGCGCCGGTCTCAACTGCGGTCACTGCGTTACCGAGCATGGCAACAAGTGCGCCGAAGGCCCCTACTGCATGAACTTCTTCCTGCATAAGTTCCGGCACACCTTTGCGACCAACCATCTTCGCGACGGCGTAGACATCCGAACCGTGCAGGCATGGATGGGACATCGCGATATCAAGTCCACGATGGTGTACCTCAAGGGCATACGGTCGAAGGACGCGGCGCACAAGGTCAACAACGGCGAACTGGCCGGGCTGGTAGCCTAGTCATCGAAAAGAGCCACCCTTACGGGTGGCTCTTTTCTTGTTTTAGGTCAGCAGGCGAAGTATTGCAAAAAAGGTATAATGGTTATGGCGGGTTGGTCGGTGCAGTTTTTGGATGAAGGGGTGAAGGCTTCTCTCGATGCGCTTCCCTTGGACATCCGGGCAAGTTTCCAGCGGATAGTCGAGTTGATCCAGGCGCACGGACTAGAGCGGGTTCGTGAGCCTTACGTGAAGCATCTTGAAGGCTCGTTGTGGGAGATGCGGATGAAGGGCAAGAGTGGCATCGCACGCGCCTGCTATGTCACTGCGGTTGGAAAGCGAATCGTGGTGGTGCATGTCTTCGTGAAGAAGACACAGAAGACGCCAAGGCGAGAGTTGGCACTGGCCTTGAAACGAGCGAAGGAGGTTGAATGAAGCGCAAGATGATTCCGGCGGAAGAATCGTTCCGTGAGTGGAAGAAAGATCCATCGTTCGTTGCCGCTTACGATGCACTGGAGAACGAGTTTGCCCTTGCCTCTGCTTTGATCGAAGCGCGAAGCAAAGCCGATATGACGCAAGAAGAGGTTGCTGCTGCTATGGGGACCACGCAGGCTGTAGTCGCCCGGCTGGAGAGCGGTAAAGTGTTACCGTCAACTCGCACGCTGGAGCGCTTCGCGCGTGCAACGCGCTCTCGGCTCCGTATCACCTTTGAATCCCAAAACGAGCCTGCGGCAGTTAAACGCTGATGTGAACGATGCTGCAAAGACGGCAGTTCTTCAGATTGCCCGTATTGAAGCAAGGAGCGAAGCGATGGCAGACCGAAAGAAATACAAGAGTGATGCTTTTGAGGCGATACACACGAACGTCGCCGCAATGTACAGGATTGGAACCATTGATGAGGCGACAATGCGGAGTTTCGACGAATCATGTCTCGTCGATCCCTCGTCGCAAGAACGTGCCAATGCCAGCGAGTCTCAGCCGCTTCGCGGCAGTTTGAAGTGACCCGGAAGATGATGTTTACGATGCACTCTGATTTCCGCCCTACGCGATGCGCTGGCCTGCATTGCGGGAAGCACTCACCCGCGTAGGGGGCTTCCTCGCGGCGTCATCGAGGCCGTATCTCAGCCGTAACCATTTCGCTACTTCCTGCGGGTCAAACCGAACCGCTCCCCCCACGTGGAAACTTGGCAAGGAACCACGGGCAGCCATGCGATAGATGTGTTTGTCGTCCACGCCAAGCAGCTCGCAAAGTTCAGCAACCTTCATGGCACCGCTTCTCGCTTCGAGCTTTTCAATGAGGTTCAAGCATCGCCCCCGAAGTACGACCTTTCCATACATTCCTATTGATCCAGCGGGACTGTCCAATACTTCTAAGAGATGGGGTCATCTGTTTCGAGATGGCCCCATCTGTTTTGGTGATGAGGCATCCGCCAGAGCGATGGTTGACGTTTTGATTCCCCTTGGTTGACAATTTTATTCCGGCATGTTTGCGTGCCCTCTTCGCTTCGTTGCCGGTAATCGCGGTCGCCCGCCTAGCCGAGCCACGAGGTCCGCATGAACAACATTGACGATCATCTGGAATTCCGTCTCCTCAAATACTTTCTCGCAGTCGTAGAGGCAGGCACATTCACCGCCGCCGCCGCGAAACTTCACGTCGCACAGTCCGCAATCAGCACGCAGATCGGCAAGCTCGAAGACATGCTGAATGTGCAGCTTTTCGACCGCGAGCATGGCTACAAACTGACGGCGGAAGGCTTGATGATGAAGGTCTATGCGGAATCCAGCCTGAAGAGGCGCACGCTCTTCATACAAACCCTTCTCGCCATCCACTCAGCATCCTTACAACCGCTGCGATTGGGCTTCTCGTCCTTCGTTCTGAAGGGGCTACTTCACTTTGTATCCGACACCTATAAAGAGCTATTGCCCGGCTGCGAGATGCTACCGGAGAGCGGCGATACCGTGGATATCCTGGAGAGACTTCGTGCCGGAGACCTGGACGCCGCACTGCTGACGTTGCCGGTCGCAGGCGACGACCTTGAAGTGCATGTTCTTGAGCGTGAGCGTTTGCTTGTGTGTATGAGAAACGATGATCCGCTCGCAAGCTATGAGGCTGTTCCCGCTTCGGCCCTATCCGGAAAGATCAGTATTTTCACCTACCAGAAGTATCACCCGGCAGCTTACGAACGGCTGTTGGAGATGTTCAAAGAGGTTGGCATCACGCCTCGGCCATGCCAGCCAACGCAAAACATTGAACACGTGCAATGGATGGTAAAAGAGGGACATTGCTACTCCCTGATTCGTGCAGGACGCACGTTGCAGAACGGTCTCGTTGTGAGGCCCATCGTTGGGGTCGACTGGACGGTCGATAGCGGATTGGTTCTGCGTGAAGGTCATGAGAATCCCGCTCTTGCATTCTTTGTCGAGGAGCTAGTCAATCCGCTCCGTCATGCATCAGATACTCCGGTGAAAAAGCCCGTGGCCTCGGTAGCAGCCACGGTTCAGCGAAAATCAAAATCTGGCGAGAAGACTGACGACCAAATGGGGCTCTTCAACATACATCACCGACCGTAGTCATTCGTCCTCATCTCGCAAAGAGATGGCCCCATAACAAAGAAGTATTGGACGACTAGAAATTATCAGCACTAAGCTCCGGCATATTCCCGACTGAGACCAGTCGATGGAGGTGCCGATGTCTTCCGTATGCAGTGTCGTCAATCCCCCTAACAAAGCCCACTCTCATTGCTCGTCTCGCAGACGGCGAGTGCAAATCATTTCTCGAAAACTTCTCCGTGCAGCGCACGTGATGGGACCGACGCTTGTCGCGCTCTCTATTGCGGGCGCTGCCAACGTTGCTCATGCCCAGGGAACGATGGACTTCTCCGGGGCGCAAACATTGATGACAACCTTCAAAACTTTTGCCATGTACGCCGGGGCTGTCATCTGCCTCGGAGGGCTGATTTTTGCGGGTATTCGCATGATGTCAGGAAGATTTCAGGACGCCATCCCCGGCCTCTTCGGAGCGCTTTTTGGGGCGGGAGTTCTGGGATGGGGTGCGGGCTGGATAGGCAGTTTAACAGGTCAATCCATGTGAGGTGCTGCACCCATGACCAAGCGGGGAGAGCCGTTACCGATCAATCAAGCGCTGAATCGACCGAGAGCCAAGCTAGGTCTCGATCTTACAGCATGGATGGCGATTGTCTTCGTCTGCGTAGCGGTTTTCCTCGTTGGGTTTCGCCTGCTGGCCATGCTCGCGTTTCCAACGCTTGCAGTCTGCGCATGGCTCATCGTTCGCAAACACCCAAAGATGTTCCAACTATGGGGCCTGAGCCTCAACCAGAAGTCCTACTATGACCCGCGCAAATATTGAGCAAGCCAAATTCGTTCCGTGGTTCGCAAAGGCCGGAGCCGCGTGCTCGATTGTGCCAATCTCGCGCTTCATCGGCCCCAGCATCTTTGCGCTTAAAGGTGGCGGCTACGGATGTCTCTTTGCTCTGACCGGCATCGACGAAGAAGGCTTGACGGACCAGGAGCTGGAATCGCGGATGCGGTCGATTGAAGGAGCATTGCGTGGACTTCCCGAAGGCTCGTGCCTCTACCAGTACACCCGCATCATGTCCGGCTATGACCTTCCTCGTCAGAAGACCTACAGCAATCCCGTCACGCAGGTCTTCGTGGATGACCGGTTGACCTTCCTTGAGAAGACAGCAGGGTTCCGCCGGATTGATCTTCACTGGTGCCTCACGCTGGAGCCGCCCAAGCTGAAAGCATTCGAGCGCAAGCCGCAGGAACACTCCGCCGATACGTCGCGGATGCTGGCGGAGCTACAGAAGTCGGCAACGATTCTGGAGAATCATCTGGGCGGTCTGTTGGGACTTCGATTGCTCGACAAACCGGCTACGTTCCAGTTCTTTTCCCACTTGTTCAATCTTGAAGAATGGGCCACGCAGTCGCAGCTCCGTGAGGATACCGGAGTAGACCGGCAGATCGTCAGCAATCCGATTGCATGGCACAGCGATCATCTCCGCGTCGGTAGACGCTACGTGCAGATGTTCTCGCTCAAGACAACGCCGGAGGCATCGAGGCCATGCCTCTTCTCCGGCCTGCTGACGCTCGATTGCGATAGCGTGTTGTGCTCGACATGGCGGCCCAAGTCCACCGCGGCGGCGCGGAGCGAGATCGACGCTCAAGAGAAGTTCATCTCGTTTTTCAAAGTGGGCGTGTTGACTCGCGTGATGAGTGGACGTGACACGGCCTCACTTGAGACGGGTGCGGGCGCGAAGGCCGCCAACAGCAGCGTCGATGATTTGAGCGTAGTCATCCGTGAGCTGGATAAGAAGGCGCAGGGCGAATATTCGTTGCGCTTGTTGCTTGCCGCAGACAGCGTGGAGCTACTACGCGATACCGCGCCCACCGTGCATCGGATCTTCGTCGATGCACGCGCTCAGGTGATCGAGGAAACGCTTGGCAATCTCTGTGCGTTCTACGCCATGTTTCCCGGCAATGGAAAGTTCAACGTCTTTCCGATGTGGCTGTCCGAGGAACACCATGCGCGGCTCTCCTCTGTATTCGCACCGCACATTGGCCATCCGCTATCAGAAGACTTGGACTCTGAGTATCTGAACGTCTTCGAGACACGCACACGCACTCCCTTCTTTCAGGATGTGTACGTGGATGGTGTGCGCGTCATGCTCATCATCGGGCCTCCTGGCGCGGGTAAGAGCGTGATGGGAAATGCGACCGTCGCATTGGAACAGAAGTACGGCGGCTTTACTTATATCTTCGATATCGGCGGCAGCTATGAGAGCGTGGTCGAGTTGTACGGTGGTCGCGTTGACCGTATAGGCAAAGACGGCCCCCGAGTTGCATTGTTTGCTCTGGAGCCAACGGAAAGCAACATCAAGTTCCTGTACAGCTTCATCAAGCTGCTGTTGACGAACGGCGGCGCGGAGCTGGAGCCCGAAGACGACGATGTGATCCACAAAGCCGTACAGGACATCTACCTGCTCGACCCGGAAAATCGTCGCCTCTCCAATCTCTTTCTGCCGAAGAAGCTCGACCGCTACCTCTCGAAGTGGGTTGGGAGAGGCGTGTACAGCGCCATCTTCGACAACGTAGAAGACAATCTCTCGTTGTCCCGCGTGCAGTGCTTCGACTTTCAGGGCGTCAACAACGCACAGAACGCAGATCTCATTGAGCCGCTGATGGTGTGGCTGCTACGCCGCATCAATGACGTTCTCTATGACCCCACGAATCTCGGCGTCCCCAAGCACATCCTCATCGAAGAAATCTTCAGTTCGATGAAAAATCGCCAGTTGCTCGAAGGTGCTCTCGCTTCCATCAAGACCGTTCGCAAGAACCTTGGGGGCGTCACCATGATTGGTCAATCGGCGGAAGACCTTGGAGAGAACGCCGACAGCATCGTGAATTCCTGCACATCCTTCCTCTTCCTGAAGGACGCGACGTTCAACCGCAAGCGGTACGCGGAACTGTTCAAGATGACCGAGCAGCAGCTTGCTCTCTTCGAGAGCTTGCAGGACCGCGAGGCCCTTTACATGCGCCGCGACGGCCTCACCAAAGTTATCAAGATGAATCTTGATAGTCGCAGCTATGCGACGTTCTCGACCAAACCAAAAGATCGCGTGCGCCGGTCGAAGCTCATTGCCAAGTATGGACTCACCGAGGGCATTACACGGTTCGCCCAGGGCGAGTCTGCCTAACCGCCGAAAGGACCAGAGAGAAATGAGACCACCCATCATCGTCGTCGTCACCTGTGGACTTGCATTGACTGCCACCACCGCCGTCGCCTCTGGCCCCGGTAGTCCCGACGCAACGAAGCACCTTCAGCCGAATGCGCCGCGCACCATCACCGTGTCCGAGGCGGACACGCCGCCTGTGGTTCGCGCCGGGTTACTGCAATCGACGTTGATCCTGCTCCCCGATCAGGAGAAGGTTGCGAACGTCTTTGCGGGGGACACAGTGGATTGGGTCTTCGATGGCGGTCACGTCGCCAGCCGCTTCATCAGCATCAAGCCGAAGGTTGCAGGAAGCACCACGGACGTTCATATCGTCTCTGACCATGGCAACGAGTACACCTTGCAGTTGCGTGAGGTTTCAGGTGACGACGATCCCCACTTCGATTCCAAAATCTTCATCGCCCCCGGCGACAAGGCCGCGAAAGACCGGCTGGCCGAACTGCCAGTCTTCGTGCCCGCTGCCGAGTTGGACAAGGTGAAGCAGGAAGCGGCAGCAGCCAAGGCTGCTCAGGCCGCCACATTGAAAGCCGAGCAGACGAAAGAGGAAGCGTATCGCAGCCAGTATCCCGGCTCGTTGCACTTTGACTACACCTGGGACAAGTCGAAGGGCAAAGAGCTTGGTTTGCAGGCGATATGGCGCGACGACAGGTTCACCTATCTACGCGGACAATTTCAGGAAACGCCCGCTCTCTATGAAGTGAAGGACAAGAAGCCCTCGCTCATCAACTTCGATTTCTCGAATGGCCTTTACACCGTTCCGAAGGAGTTGGACAACGGCTATCTCGCCATTGGCAAACAGAAGGTCGAGTTTCATCGCACCCAGGAAGCGAGGTAGTCATGCCGGAGCCGAATCAAAACGTGCCCGCTACTGTGCCGGAACAGCCGGAATCGAAGCCGCCGCTCAAGAAAACTATGCCGGTGGTGATTGCCCTGGTGGTCATTATCGGAATCATCGGCATCGCCAACCTCTCCAGCCTGCTGAGTGGCAATAAGAAAAGTGCGCCGACCAGCGCCATGCCCATGCGACCGGCAGCGCCCAATGCACAGCAGGTAAACAGCTTTGAGTCGCAGCAGCAGTTGCAGGCGCAACGCGACGCTGAAGCGAGGCAGCATCAGCAGGAACTTAATACAGCGCTCCAACAGTTGCAGCAGACGGAAGGTGCGCCCGGCCCGGAGGGCGCAGGCGCTCCACCGATGACCGCCGCTCAGCGAGCAGCCATCTATGGCGACAGTCCGAATGCTCCGCAGCGTACTTCCAATATGTCTCAGGCCCAAGCCGAGGCAAAGCAGAAGCAGCTCGCGAAAGAGAAACAGCAGCAGGACGCCATCAACAGCGATACGGTTGCGATTGACTTTGAGCGTACCGCTCCCGTCCCTGCCACAGTCGCGACAGAGGCCGCGCAAGAGACGGCTGCTGCCGCAGCCGGCGGCGCGGCTCAATCCAAACCAGTCAATACGGCGGTGAAGACTGATAGCCAGAAGAACCCTATGGCCGCATACGACTTCGATACCTACGATGGCCGTCTGTATCGCATCTTCGAGGGCACGGTCCTGGAAGGTGTCGTGACCAACCACATCGACGGCGGTTTCAGCGGCCCGATTATGGTCTCGCTTACCACTGACCTGTACTCCCACGACCATCAGCAGCTTCTCTTGCCGCAAGGTACTCGGCTGCTTGGCGACGTGCAGAGCGTAGGCAATGCACAACAGCGCAAGATGTTCGTCACCTTCCATCGCGCCATCTGCCCCGATGGTTTCTCGCTTGAGTTTGCCAAGTACATCGGGCTAGACCAGATCGGCACGACCGGTCTTGCTACCAAGGTTGACCACGGATACTTGCAGGCATTCGCCGCAGCCGCTGCCATCGGCGGGCTTGGCGGCTTGGCACAGATCGGAAACGGCGGCAGCGTCCTCGACCCTTCTGTACAGATTCGGAATGGGATCTCCGAACAGTCCGCGGTCGAGGGCGAACAAGTCTTGAATCACTTCCTCAATAGGCTTCCTATCATCACGCTCAAGGAAGGCTCACGTGCTCGCGTATACATCGGCACCGACCTTCTGATTCCGTCCTACGCGGCGCATCGCGTTGACCCCACGTTGTAGTGAGGAGCTTGCAATGAATGACCGCTACGAACATCTGCTCCGCAAGTCCCGTGACGCCAACCGCGGGGGGCATGACGCTTGGGCCGTTCAGTCCACTGGAGAGAAAGTCGCCGTTGCTCTCGTTCTCAATCGTGCCGATTGGCTGGCGGAGATCGACTACACGATCCCCGAGGCCATCGAGCGCAGCGGCGCGGAGTGGACAACGATCATTCCGCAGGTAGCTCGCCAGCTCATAGAGGAGGAGTGACAACCATGCAGACGATCCCGCTCCATCGCTTCTATCAGGTTTCGGGAATCATTGCCGCACTCTTGCTCGCTCTTCTGCTCGTCGGAACGGCGACGGGCAGAAACACACTCGCGTGGATATACCTCCAGTCCACCGAGGCCGTTACAAACGCAACACACAGCCACACGTTCCCCTTGGACAGGTTGGACCCGACCTGCCCGCAGTGCATGTAGTTCAACCGCAAACCGCAGGAGGCTTTATGAAAGTCACACTGACCAACCGCCGCAAGTGGCTCATTGGCGCAGGCGCGGCATTGCTGCTTACGGCAACGCCCAGCTTTGCCCTCTTTGGCATCGGAGATATTGTTTTCGATCCGACGAGCTACGCCAGCCTCGTATCGCAACTGACCACGCTTCAGACGCAGTACAACATGCTGAAGAACAACATCACGCATTTCTCAGCAAAGCAGCAGTGGCAGACCACGCTGCACGCCCTTGAGAACGTGAACGTCGCCAATATGTTCGGCGAGACAGCGGGCATGAGTATCGCGCTCAATACCAATTCACCCGGCGCGTCGAGCACTGCATGGAAAGCCGCAACAGTCACGATGAACGGCACCGCACCAACCTACCTTGCCAGTCAGTCACTTGGCAGTTCACGCACGTCGCAGCTTGCCATGATCGAAACCGCCGATTCCGTGTCTCCCGACTGCCTTACCGCAGTGGGTCAGTATCGTGCCGCCAGAAGCGAAAACGCTACTGCGAACACTTCGCTTCTGTCGCAGCAGTTCGATGGCGGCGATGCCACCAACAGCGAAGTCCAGCAGCTCAATCTTCTCAATGCGGCCGAGGCGCAGCGATTGAGCGAGATGCAATCGCAAGGCACGTTGCACGCCTGTCTTGCTTCGCAAATGACCGTCGCCAATATGGAACGTCGGAACGCACAGGCCGAAGACCTCAACACTGTCGTCTTCGTTCAGCAACAGCGTGCCGCCAACGATACCAGTGCCGCCAATGAAGGCAGCACATGGGACACGTATCTTCCCTGATCGGAGACCGCGATGCTGAAAGCGATCAATACCAAAATCCTGCTCGCCATCCTCGCGGCTCTTACCGCGATCGGTGGCGCGCTCACCTACCAGCGGCATGAGGCGGCGAAAGCCGCCGCTGCCGCCGCCAAGGCGGCCTCCATCCTTCAGCAACAGCAGAAGGAAGCCGAAGAACGCAAGGCCGAAGATGAGGCATTCCGGCGTCGCGTGGAAGCGGACAAGAAGAAACACAACTCCGCCGCCGCCCACGAAGGCAAAACCTGGAAGACGTACATTCCCTAAACGTTATCTGTGGGAGAGAGCAATATGGTTTCCGTAGCAGTGTTGGCACAAGCACTACCGAGCGCAAGTTCCGGCGTCGATTGGCTCTATCAGTTCACCAACAACTTAACCAATCTAACGACTCAGAACGGCGGTGCGCTTACTCAGCTTGGACTTACGGAGCTGGCCTGCATCTCTCTCTTCGTACTCATCAGCATGGTTGTGAATTGGAACACGCAGAGCATGACGCTCCGCTTTCACGCTCAGCCTGTCCATGCAGGTGATTTAGTGAACTTCCTGGTACGACTCATCGTTTGCTGTCTGCTCGAAAGCTATTGGGTGAATCCGTTCCCCGGAGCGAGCTTTGGCATCAATCACTTCTTTTCCTACATCGCGCAGGCGATGGTTGCTGCCTTCGATCAGAACTCGCTCGATAACTTGCTTCAGCTTTTCAAAACCGCTGGTGACGGTACAACGATGCCGTCGCTCATGGCTCCGGTGCAGATCCTTTGCTACTTCATCGTGCAGGCTCTTCTCGGCATCGCGTCCGCCATACTATTTGTCATCAATTGCAGCGCCTTCATCCTCTATGGAGTGACTGCGCTATTCGGCCCCATCTTTGTGCCACTGCTCATGACAAAGACCTTTCGGGCCAAGTTCTTTCACTTCCTCGATGTACTTATCAGCTTTGCCATGATTCGCGCCGTCGCCGCCGCGTTCATCTTTGTGTGGGGCGGATTCATGAACGCTTTTATCCAACAGACGTTCAATGGAAATTACTCAATGGAGATGTGGCTTGCCAATCTCATTCCGTGCATCATGGTATTCGTCGCCTTCATCCTGAATATGCTCTTCATTCCGAGCATGACGCAAGCAATCTTCGGTGGGGCGGCGGGGCTAACATCAGCCGCTGCTGGCGCGGCGGGTAGTGTTGCCGGAATGTTTCTGATGAAGGGTGGAGCTGGAGGATAACTATGTGGAATGTCTTATTGGCGTTTTTCTTTGGTAGTGCGGTTTCAAGTAGTCGTACTGTTCAGCGGCTTATGAGACCGCTATTCATCCTCTTCATCCTCGGCGTCCTGATCGCAGGTTTGGTTTATGCCTGCGTGGTATTCAAGGCCGCCACCGCAAGGAGCCATTCTCCCCATGTCCACGCACATAGTTCTCATTGAGACGCTACTAGCACCGAGGCAACGTCCACATGCAACTCAACTACTTGGCCTTCCTTGGAATGCTTCGTTTTCCTTTGGTGGAAACGGATGGAGCCGGTTCCTCTGGGTCATCCTGCTCGTAGAACTCATGGAGTGCGGCTTGGAGCAGCTTCTTGTCGGGAAGTTGCGTGTTGTATTCGGCTACGAGCGCCGGGGAGAGTGTGCGACTCAGAGCATACTCCACGACCTGATCGTTCTTACTGGCGCAAAGCAGGACGCCTATAGAAGGACGCTCGTGCTCTTTGCGTACGTCTCGGTCGAGAGCTTCCAGATAAAAATTCATCTTGCCGAGATACTCCGGCTCAAACCGAGTCACCTTCAGCTCAAAGGCGACCAGGCAGTTGAGACCACGATGAAAGAAGAGCAGATCGAGAGCAAAGTCGCTCGTTCCTACCTGCACCGGGAACTCAGAGCCGACAAAGCAAAAATCCCGACCAAGCTCCAGCAAAAATTCTCGCATTCGGTTGAGCAGCCCACGATGCAGATCACGCTCACTATGTTTCTGCGGCAGTCCCAAGAATTCAACAGCGTAGGAATCCCTGAAGATCGTGTCCGCACCCGGATGCGTTTGGTGCACCAGTGGTGCCACTTTTGTCGGGGAGAGCACTACCCGTTCAAACAATGCCGTGTCGAACTGGCGTTCCAGTTCCCGTTTGGTCCAGTGCTCCTTTACCGCCATGCGCAGGTAGAATTCGCGCTGTTCAGGACGTTTGCTCTGTCCGAGGATGATGAGGTTATGGCTCCAGGGCAATTGGTGCGCCAGCGGCGCACTAATTGGCTCGTCTTTGTAGGTCTCGTAGAACTTCTTCATTCTGAAGAGATTACTCGTAGTGAAACCGCGCATTCCTGGCTGGGTTCGGGCAATATACTCGGCGAGCCGCGGCACCACGCCATCACCCCACTCTGCCGCAGCGATCTTACCGCTGATGTATTCGCCGACCTTCCAGTAGAGATCAATCAACGCTGTGTTAACTGCTTGGAAGGTCTGTTCGCGGGCAGAGGTGATGAGCCGAAGCACTTCGGCGAAAGCGTCCTCGTTGTTTACCGTCCGCCGGAGAGCAGCAGGTTTGGATCGGGAGGGCAAAGTCGTTCCTTTCGTACTCCCATCATAACGAAAGCTCCAGTCGGGACAGACCTCCGCATCAGCCTCCTCCTTAGGTATCCAGAAAGGATTCAGGTGTCTCATGTCCACCCATACATCACCCATTGAACGATCCCTCACGCCCAGCCACGCCATACTTGCCGACGAGATCGGTAATGAGGTCTACGCCTCTCACTATGCCGAACGAAAAGCCTACCGGCTCATCCTCGCCTGTGGGACGGTACTCCTGTGTGGTTCGATGTGGCTCAACTTCTCTCTGGCCCGTCGCCCACTCGTAAATCGCTACATCCGCATTGATGAGATGGGCCGTGCCCAGGCGATCCAATACAGCGATTTGAACTACAGCCCGCGTGAGGGCGAGATTCGGACATACCTTACCGATTGGGCGAACTACCGCTACACGATCAGCCGCGACACCATCGCCAAGAAGTATCCGCTCAACTACTACTTCCTCTCCGGCAATCTGGCCTCGCAGTTAATGACCGAAGACAACCAAAACCATCTTGTTTCGCAGGTGGTGGGCGGCCAGATCGAGCAGAGCGATGTGGAGGTAAAGAACGTCACCATCACATCCATGTCACAGGAGACCATACAAGGCGCAGTTCTAGCCCGTGGGACGGCGCTGCTGGCTCTCGACAAGCTGTACTCCCCAAGCCACTCACGGGAGCCGCGTACAGAGCATTGGATGCTCAGTCTGACCTACTACCTGAATCCCAAAGAGGTCAGCGATCAGGCCAAGATTTACCCGCAGTATGAGTTCATCAATCCTCTTGGATTGACCATCACAGAGTTCCACGAAAACCGTGTATCCGTTGACCCCATTGCCCCCGGCACCACTGCTACTGACGGAGCCGTTCGATGAGGCGTCCAGTTATAACCGGGATGCGCAAAGCCCTCTACCTGCGCCTCCGCGCGTCAGAGCCGGAAGCCGCGCTATTCGGAGGGCGCGAGCTTTTCGTGCGTCACCTTGCGAGACTTGCGCAGTTCATCGAGCGCCATACGCTTGAGGATGGCACTGCCGCGTTCCTTTGCACGAGCACGGCTGGCCTTGCTCATCAGCTTGTTCGCGATGGTGTCGTAGGGGATCGTTCTGCTTGCCATAGTGTCCTGTCTCGCGTGGTGATCCAATGAGCTTCGATCTCATTTTACCGTTCTTTCCTGACGAACTGCGGACGCTCCTGCTCGACCCGTCCATCTCGGATTTGATGATCAACGGGACGACCGGCGTATTCGCGGATCGTGGCGGTGTGGTCGAGCGAATTGTGCTCTCCGCGCCGTACACCAATGACCGCCTGCAAGCGGCAATAGAGCGCGTCGCACGCATCCTCGGACAAGACCTTACCAGCCAGAATCCCATTCTGAATACACGCCTGCCGGACGGCTCCCGCGTCGCCGTTGTGGGCTCGCCCTCCTCCATCAATGGCCCGACCTTCACCGTTCGTAAATTCAACCGCTGGTTTACGTCGGATGAGCTGATTTCATCTGGCAGCTTACCGGTCGAGATTCGGGATACTGTTGTCGGCCTTATTGCGGAGCGCAAGAACGGCATCATCAGCGGTGGAACCGGCTCAGGTAAGACCACTCTGATGAAGGCGCTACTTGACCATGTGCCGCTGCACGAACGCCTGATTGTCATTGAGCAACCAGCCGAGCTGAAGATAACGCATCCCAACGCAGTTCGATGGGAGGCGGTCGAAGCGATCCCCGGCCAGGTTGCCGTCACGCCCAGCCAGCTTGTAGCTGCTGCTCTTCGGCATCGTCCCGACCGCATCATCATGGGAGAGATACGCGATGAGTGCGGTTACGACCTGTTGCAAGCCATGAATACAGGGCATGGTGGAACGCTCTCCACCATCCACGCAAAAAGTGCGTGGGACGCCCTCAATCGTCTCTCCGATCTTGCCTTAAGTGCGAGGGCAAATCTCAACCATTCCTTTATTCGTTCGGAGACGGCGGAGGCCATTGATTTTGTTCTGTACTGCGAGCGCGATCATGCGGGCCAACGCCGGGTACGCGAGTTGATTCGGGTGAAGGGATATAGCCATGCAGACCAGTCCTTCGAGACCGAGGACATCTATCGTGTCCCCTCTACCGTTGCGGCTGCATGAGACACGAATGGGACCGGAATCGTGATGCTAATCCGCACCCTCAATTCGGTATCGATTCATTGGCCTTCGGTCTATGCGCCAGAGCTTGGTAGCAGTTGCCGGAAGGTAGGTGCCTTCGGCTATGACTTGCGGCTCCTGTTCGACTCGGTGCGCGGAGAGAGCGAACGGCGATTGCCGGTACATGGTATCGCCAGGAAGCGGATGAAGAGGATTGTTCTTGCGTGTGTCTCCCGCATGTATCCCGCTTTCTGCACGGTCACGGCTTCGGGGTCTTACCGACGCCCGGCGGCAGGCTCGTTCTTCTGCTTCGGCTATCGCCGCCTCCGGTTACGGTTTCCATCTGCGATGGACCCACCGTAAATGCAGAACTTCGGCCTTGGGAGTCGGACCCACTCGCTGGGCTTCGCCATGTGTGACCCGAGCAGATCGGGAATTTCAAAACGGAGACACAACATGTACAAGAACAAAGCAATCCTCATGGGCTTCCTCGGCGGCGATGCCGTCGTTCGCACCGGCAAAAACAACAAGCCGTTCACCACTCTCTCCCTCGCTACGAAGGAGTCGTTGAAAGACCGGGAGACCGGCAAGTACACGGACTTCACCGAATGGCACAACCTTATCGTCTCCGGCAAGCTGGGAGACTTCGCAGCCAAGCTCAAGAAGGGCGCTCACATCGAGATCGAAGGCAAGATCGAGCACACCGTCTACAAGGGAGCTAAGAAAGATCAGATTCGCGTCAGGTCCATCCTCAAACTCGACCGTGCCGAGAAAGCCGCCGCGCCCGAAGAAGAGTTCGATGAGATCCCCGACGAGGAAGTGGCCGCATAGGTCACTCCATCCGCATGGAAGCCCGGTATCACCGGGCTTCTTTTGCTGCTAAGGCCCGCACGATTGCACTCTCAAGAGGGTCCCCTATGAGTCAGATTGCCGCTACCTTTCTCCGTCGATGCTTCGCCCCGGATGAAACCATCGCGATCCTGCTTCGCAGGATGGATGAAGCAGCTCCGAAGCAACGTGTCGTGCGACTCGAACAGGTGTTGGAGAGCCGCTACATGGCATGGCTCTCCTACGAGAACCAGCATGATCGCAGCAACATCTATGTCGCTGCGAATCCGCTTCGCCCTGGCAGCCGGAAACGCACCAAAGAGTGCATCGCTTCCGCCCGGCATCTGTACCTCGACATCGATGAGGATGGAGACGCCCGCCTCGCTGCGCTCCGGGCATCGCAGTTGGTGCCGCCCCCGACCTCGATTCTTTCTACTTCGTCCGGCAAGTGTCAGGTGCTTTGGCGGGTCGAAGGCTTCGAGTTTCCGCAGCAGGAACAGACCCTCAAGCTGCTCGCCATTGCCTTCGGTGGCGATCCGGCTTGCACCGACTGCAACCGTGTCCTTCGCGTCCCCGGTTTCCTCAATCGGAAGTACGATCCGCCGTACAAAGTCACGGTCGAATATCCCGACGATTCCATCTGGACTCCAGACGATTTCCAGCTTGATGTTGGCGTAGTCGATGCCATGCTTCTCGCTGGCGCTTCCGGCAGCAGAAAGCCGCCGTCGAAGCACAGCAATTCGGAGAGCGATTGGGCATGGGTTTCCGATCAGCTTGCTCACGGCAAAGACGCCGTGAAGCTGACACGGGAGCTGGCTTCGCGTCGCTCCGATAAACCCAATCCGCTGTACTACGCGCAGCGCACCGTCGATGTTGCCTCCGCCCGCCTGTGGTTCATCGAAGGCATCCGTTTCGATGACGTAATCACCATGCTCGAAACGCGACGCCGCTTCGAGCTGCCTGCTGCACTTTGCTCCGCTCGTGCGCGGGAGATTGCGACCACGGCGCAACGCATGATTCGCCACACAAAGTCCGCCTGATTTCAACCCCAAAGGAGAACCCAATGCCACTGCTAGAAGTCACCCAAACCCGCCACGTCAGCGCCTCGATTCGGCTTACCGATTCGACGGCTTTGTTGGTCGATCAATATGCCGCGTTCATCAAGGCCCAAGCGAACAGTGTTGTCGAGGAAGCCTTGAAGCATGTCTTCGCCAAAGACCGCGATTTTCAGGACTACCTGAAGTCGCCCGAGGCACAGCGGATTACGCCGACTCTTCGCGTGCGCCGTGGCAATGCCAATGATGGCGCGGAAGTATCGCCGAAGAAGCCGGTATCCGCTGCGTCATCGGCGTCCCAAACACCTGCATCTGTGGCTGGATCGAAGGCATGATCCTCCACCTACATCCGTGGCAGTACCAAAGCGGTGCTGCGCACCGGGTGTATTTCGACACTCCACCCCTTACAGGTTCGTGCTGGAGCGCTATAAGGCGCTCTGAAAGCCCTACGGCAAACAAAGAACTTACAACGGTCAGAGCGCTTTGGAGCGCCTTGGGGCGCTTCAGGGCGCTCTGACTTCTTGAGGAATTTCCTATGGCTCTACTGGATGAAACGAAGCTCGCAGAAAAGGCCATCAAGCGCACCGGCTATCGCCTCAAAACTGCCGGAACCAAGCTCAATGCAGAGGAGCTTGCAACGCTTGAGAAGCATTGCAGGGACATCGGCAAAACGCCCGGCGAGTTCATCCGGGATCTCATTCTGACTGAGCTGAGCCGGACGCAGGCTAAGAATGGCGTCAGCAATCCCACGCTGACGGAAGTTTTGGGCGTGCGCCTCTTGCTCGTGAATGTCCTGCGACCGCTGGCCGCAGGACAGAGTATGTCGCTCGAAGCCTTCGACAAATTGCTCGACCAGATCAGCAACCTAAAACACGAGATGGCCGGAAAAGTCCTGGCCGAAGGAAGGGGCTAAGGCCATGCCAAAGACAACATGGGGTCGCAAAGAAACCATCATCTGGCCGCAGAATCGGCCCATCTATACCTATGCCGCGATTTTCCTAGCACTGACTTTGACGGTGGTGTTTGTGTTCGGATGGGTTCGGTTGTTCACGAGACCGTTGCAATGGTTCTATGCTCCGGTCTATGCCCGCACGTCCGTCTTTGGCAGCTTCAGCCGGACGCATCGAAGCGAATACAGGATGCTCTTTCTGACCGGCCACGGCCTGAAGCCGGGGCCGGTGATGAACGGGGATGTCGTACATGGAAAGACGCCGGAGCCGGGTAGCCGCATCATCATCCCTCTGGCGCTCTCGACGACGGCACTTCAGCGCGGCAACGACCTGCTCTTTCGCGGGCCGGTACGGAGCTATGTAGATGCCCGGCTCCATGAGTACCTGAAGGCCGCCGTCTTTGAAGGCCGCGATGTGTCCGCCATCCTGAAACCGCCTCTGCTCTGCGGAGCAGGACTGTTCCTGGTACTGCTGCCGTTTGCCGTCACGCTGGACGTGAAGCGGCAAAAAGCATTGAAGTACGGACGCCGTTTGAAAGGCCCGCAACGCCTCACTCCCCAGGCATTCAATCGCCTCGTCAAGGGTAAAGGAATCGGCTTCAAGACCGATGACATGAAGGACATGCTGCGCATCCCGGCCAGAGCCGAGGCCCAGCACATGCAGATCATCGGCGACACTGGCGCGGGCAAGTCCGCGATGCTATTTCAGGTACTCCGGCAGGTACGAGGCCGGGGTGATTCCGCCATCGTTTACGATCCGGCACGTGAGTTCGTGAAGCGGTTCTACGATCCCTCACGTGGCGACGTGATCCTCAATCCTTTAGACAAACGCTGCCCGTATTGGGGACCAGCCGAGGAACTGCGTAGCCGGTCGGAGGCGAAGGCCCTGGCCGCCTCTCTCTTCCAGCCGCCGCAGGACCGAAAGGGCGAGTTCTTCATTGAGTCGCCGCAGAAGATATTTGCCTTCCTCATGGCCTATGGGCCTACGCCGGATGAGCTGGTGCAGTGGATGTCGAACCCTGATGAGATCGACCGCAGGCTCAAAGGAACGGAGCACGCGCACCTGATTGATCCGCGTGCTCACCAGCAGCGGGCCGGTGTACTTGGTTCTCTTGGCCTGGTTGCGGACAGCCTGCGTCTGCTTCCCAAGAGAGAGGAAGGCAATGGTGCGTGGACTGCCACGGAATGGGCTGAGAAGCGACAGGGCTGGGTCTTCATTACATCGCTTCCCGCTGAGCGTGAAGCCCTCCGGCCATTGCAGAGTCTGTGGATTGACTGGCTGGTTCTGCGACTCCTGAATGAGCCGACTAAAGACCAAAAGCGCGTCTGGTTCGTGATTGACGAGCTGGCCAGCTTGCAGAAATTACCGCAGCTTCATACAGCCATCACCGAAGGACGAAAGGGACAGAATCCGGTCGTACTTGGCTTCCAGGGCAAAGCCCAACTGGAATACCTCTACGGTCATCTGGCGGAGGTCATGTTGTCGCAGCCCGCAACCAGTGTTTGGCTCACGACAAAAGAGCCGAACGCGGGCGAGTGGGTCTCGAAATTTATTGGCAAGGTCGAGATCGAGCGTCTGCGCGAGACACACTTCGACGGCACCCGCGCAGGTCACAACTTCACCATCGAGCGGCAGGTTGAGCCGCTTGTCTTGGAGTCGGAAATCTCCGGCCTGCCCGACCTGCACGCCTTCATGAAGTACCAAAACTATGTGACCTACTTCTCATTCCCATACTTCGACATGCCCGAGGTCGCTAAGCCTTTCGAGCTGCGCGAGCGTAAGGATGACAAGCTGCCCTACGACCCCATAACGCTACGCTCCAGCAGGCCAGAGACGGAACTGAAGCAAGAGCCGGAGGCCCCGGCTCCGGCACCTGAGCCGAACGAGCCTGTTGCTTCGGAAGCTATCCAGCCGGAGCTTTCAGCAGTTCCTACTGACCATGAAGAACAAAACGTGATTACGCACGGTTGAGGTGACGCCATGCTCAACATCTCGAAACCGCTCTCGGCAGGACAGGCGCAGACTTACCACGCTAAGGAGTTCACCGCCGCCGAGCAGAACTATTGGAAGCAAGGCGACACCATTCAGGGTGAGTGGCATGGAAAGCTGGCCTCTGAGTTCGGTTTATCGGGAGCCGTAAGCGCGGAAGAGTTTGCCCGCTTGTCGGAGGGACAACATCCTGAGACCGGCAAGCAGTTGGTCTCCCATCGCGTCGTCCACGAGTACCGTAATGCTCAGGGAGAGATGCTCTCTCCCGTCGAACACCGCGCCGGGTGGGATGCTACTTTTTCCGCGCCCAAGTCCATCTCCCTGACCGCCCTTGTCGGTGGTGATGACCGCGTGCGCGAAGCGCACCGCGAAGCCGTCAACGTTGCCTTGAATGAATTGGAGAAGTACACGCAAGCCCGGATCGGAGGCAACAATCCCGCCGAGACGACCGGAAAGTTCGCGGCAGCGAAGTTCGAGCATGACACAGCACGTCCGGTCGATGGCTACGCTGCGCCGCAGCTCCACACGCATGTCGTCATCTTCAACATGACCGAACGTGACAACGGAAAGATGCGAGCATTGCAACCCCACTCGCTCTTTGAGAGCCAGCAGTTCGCCACCGCCGTCTACCAATCTCATCTGACCTACAAGTTGCGCGAACTTGGCTACGAGATTGAACCTGGCAAGAGCGGAGCACCCGATATCCGTGGGTACACAGCGGGGTATCTTGAGGCATCCAGCCCGCGCCGCCAGCAGATTGAAGAAGCTCTCTCCCGCAGCGGGTTTGCTGGGCCGGAAGCCGCGCAGATTGCCGCCCACAACACCCGCGACAAGAAAGTCATCCTGTCTCCCGACCAGATCCTCGCAGCGCACAAACAGATTGCCGATGAGTTCGGCAACCAGGCCGATAGAGTTGTGGCCGAGGCGCGGGCGCGCAAACAGGAACAGATGCAAGAGGCACCTGCCAAAGAACGTCAACAGCAGGTGCGCGAAGCTGTGACCTTCGCCCGCGATAAGGGCTTCGAGCGTGAGGCCGTCGTAGACGAGCGCGCCCTCTATGTGGACGCCCTACGCCGTGGCATGGGGGAGATGACATACCCGGAGGTCCGCGCCAGCTTCGAGTCTCGCATCGCCTCGGGCGAGTTCAAGCAAATCACCGACGATGGCTCCAAAGCCGGGCGCAGGTTCACCACCGCGGCCACCATCAAGGCCGAAAATGAAATCGTGCAGAAGGTGCGGGACGGACAGAACCAAGCACCGCAGATCACGGGGATTGAAAGCGCGGTCCCGCTGGTAGATTCACGTCCTCATTTCAACGCCGCACAGAAGCGGGTTGTCGAAGAGGTGCTTACTTCCTATGACCGCGTACAGGGATTGCAGGGACGGGCAGGCAGCGGCAAAACTTCGGTACTGGCCACCATTCGTGAGGGAGCAGAGAAAAACGGCTTCGCCGTAGTAGGATTCGCGCCAACATCGCGTGCCGCGAAGCAACTCCGCGATGCTGGTATCCAGGCGGACACGTTGCAACGCTTCCTCGCGGGCGGCGGCCTGCAGGCCGCCGGCGATCCCGCGAGAAAGCATCTCTATATGGTCGATGAATCCTCCCTGGCATCGACACAGCAGATGCGCGACTTCCTGAATAAGATTGGCCCGCAGGATAAGGTGCTGTTGATCGGTGATACGCGCCAGCATCAGGGAGTGGACGCCGGAAAGCCCTTCGAACAGTTGCAGGAAGCTGGAATGAGGACGGCGCAGCTTGACCAGATCATGCGCCAGAAAGACCCCGAATTGCTGAGAGCTGTTGAGCATCTGTCCAATAACGAAACCGCAATTGGAGTGGAGATGCTTGCCCAACAGGGGCGAATTACAGAAATCGTTGACCCAGAGCAGCGCATTGCGGCCATTGCCAAAGAGTACGCCGCCCATCCTGAAAATACGCTTATTGTTTCGCCCGATAACGCTTCGCGCCGCTCCATCAATCAGGCCGTTCGGCAGGAGTTGCAGGCGCTTGGCGTCGTAGACAGCAAAGATCATTCCATGCGTGTTCTTGCACCGCGCAACGACATGACGGGAGCTGACCGCGAATGGGCCGCTCGCTATCAAACCGGAGATGTTCTCCATTACGTGCGCGGCAGCAAAGAGCACGGCATCGAACCTAGAAGCTACGCTCAGGTAGTGACGACGAATGCGTCTGAAAACCTCGTAACCGTGCGAAAGGCGGACGGCCAGCAAGTCACCTATGACCCGTCACGGTTACGCGGCGTTGCTGCCTACCGCGAGATCGAACGCGAATTTGCGATTGGAGACAAGATCCAATTCACGGCCCCGTCGAGAGAATTGCAGGTTGCCAATCGTGACCTTGGCACCATCCAGCACATCGGCGAGGACGGAAAGTTCAGCGTTCGTATGGACGGCGGAAAGGATAGGATGGTGCGCTTCGACGCGAATAGCATGAGACACCTGGATCATGGGTACGCCGTCACCTCGCATAGCTCACAGGGACTCACTTCTGAACGAGTGATCGTCAACATGGACACCGAAGTTCATCCCGAGCTGATTTCCAGCAGATTCGCCTATGTGTCAGTCTCTCGTGCCTCGCACGATGCGCAGATTTACACCAACGATGCCGCTTCGCTTGCGAGCAAACTCAGCCAGGACGTAAGCAAGAGCGCGGCGATCAGCTTCGGCAATGCACAGAGCAATGCAATGGGACAGGGACTAGCACAAGCATTGGGCTAATCCGTCCTTGTCCTTGATGCTAATCCCCAGGCGATCAGTTCACTGTTGCCCGAGGAGGAGCGACCAATCCAGCACTCTGCAACAACGATATGTTGACAAATCCAATGTGCTAAGAACTTCACTGAAGTCTTCGGAAAGTGGAAACTCTCCAATTAGTGCATCGCAATGTCTGCATCCCTGCGAAACGTAGGCTGAGCCGACCGTGCGAGAAAAGCGTGGCTTGATACAGCCGAACCGTGCGAGTTCCAATTCTTTCCGAATTCTCTCCAGTTCTTCAAGCACTCGCGGCTGGTAAAAGAGATGCGTAGCACAAATGGCCCGCTCTATCGATCCATGAAATGCGAGAGTTGTTTGTTGGCACTTCCAACACGTCCACGGAACAAACACGACCTCAAGCAAATCACTAGTTCGGTGTTCAAGCAGCTCTTCTCGATTTATAGGCACGAGATCTTGATATAGGGGCTGCTCATTGTTTTGTGCCGGACGCCATCGTGCGAATGGAGCTGTATCAACATTGGCGGGTATCCACCAGCACTTGCTATTCCCGTCCCATTTGGCTCCTAAAGCCTTTGCTTTGTCCTTCTGCGCAAAAGGAACAATCAGGTTTATTCGCTCCTGAGACGTTGCCATAGACATCTCCTTCGTATGTTCAGTTTATTCCTCTATAGCAGTGGCAATCATGCGAAGACATATTAACTGCACCAGCATCGAAGACACGTGCCCCGATGCCTTTCACCGAGACCCGCGCCACCCTGAGTTTAGAGTGTCCTTCGACGGGCAAGGACAGCGCAAGCATTGCGTTGAGTTGTTCTTATACCTCATGCTTAACATGCGCGCCCTTCGATCTGGTCGATTGGCGGCAGAGTAAGTCTCCGTGCGGAAAGGAAGAACATGAAAGCGACGATTATGGTCACGGATGCCTTCGTCAGATTCCGCTTAGTGGCCATCGTCCCACACAGCCGTCCTCCGCAATCCTGGGAACTGTTTGTCATGACGATTGAACAAGTCGCGGATATTCTCGTTTCCTTGGGCTTCTTGGACTCCGAGGCAGCCGTCCGATTGACAGAAGCCAGCACGACCATCACACCTCAGCTTGGCATCGACACTGTTCCGATGACAGATTTGGTCGCTCTGACCGAGCTGGTGTATCCCGACGCTGAACCCATAAGTCTGGAAGCGCAACAAGGCTATGCGCTTCTTGCGAAGGGTGAAACTACCGAAGAGGCTCTTGCTTCGATGGGCTTCGCCCTGAAGTCGGATGGTTTAGTGCAATGATGCTGATCTAGCGTTGATCGAGTCTTGGTTTGGAGAAGCAACACCGTTGGTCTGTACATCCGATTTCAAAAGCATGTTATGCCGTAGCAGTGCTGATTACAGCCAATCCCAGTATGAGAAAGGCGCATAAAACACTGACCGTAATTCCAATCACACGCTTTCGGCCTTGCGCGTACCAGATCCACATCAAAATAACGGGAATTGTCAGCACCACTCCGAGGAAGGCTGCGTAGGATACGATCCTGGGGGACCAAAAATCTAGTCGAGAATGCCACTGTGTCGGATCGACTGGTAGCCGAGAGCCTAAAAGGATGAGAGGAAAGGTTAGAAGGGTTTGAATCCTCAGCAGAATAACGGCTGTACCTCTTCCAAAGGACGGATTGTCGCCAGGAGTATTCCGCGGAGTTCCAATGACCCATGCCGTGACGAATAGACCGAGCGCGGCAGCCGCTAGGACGATTATCAACAAGTAAGCCATCAAGTGCCCCTTCCCAAGCACCGCCTACTGGCTTTCTTCCCATAGCCATCAGGTATGGTGTCCATTTCCATCATCGGATATACGATCCAGAATCGCAATATTTCGTCTCGTTCCAGTCAGCTCCGCTAACTACACTGGCACGAGCCTTCAACCGCCGCTCCTCCGAGACCCGAAGCAGCTAATCATTGCTTTTAGGGGGCAAGCGGCTTTCAAATTTGCTTCTTAGGGGACAAAGAGGCACAGTGAATACATGATGCGGCTGCGTTCTGTCAGGCTCTTGCATGAGCGAATTAATGACTGGAACACGTATCCATTTACGGTTCCAACGATCCGTACCCTCGAAACGTTAGAGATACGTTCACGAATCTGTTTCTTTGTGGGAGAAAATGGCTCCGGAAAATCAACGCTCCTCGAAGCCATTGCCGACAACTATGGGTTTGGTCGCGAGGGAGGAAGCCGCAACTTTTACCAGACAACATCCAGCAGTTCTGAGAGTACAGCTCCGCTCTCGAAGGCATTGCGGATTTCCTTTACGACACGAACAGGACAGGGGTTTTATCTGCGTGCTGAGAGTTTCTTCAACGTAGCGACATTGGTAGACCAGCTCGGCATCCAAGATGGATACGGCGGTCGCAGCCTGCACGAGCAGTCGCATGGAGAATCGTTTCTTTCTCTCCTTGAGAACCGGTTTCGCCGAAAAGGCTTTTACGTCCTGGACGAGCCGGAGGCAGCTCTTTCCCCACAAAGACAGTTGTCGATGCTGGCGCTCCTGCATAGCCGCTTGGAAGCAAATGACGATATTCAATTCCTGATAGCGTCGCACTCTCCAATCCTGCTTGCTTATCCCGGCGCACAAATTTTCAGCTTCGACGACGGAACCATTCATGAGATTGGGTATAAGGAGACATCTCCCTATCAGGTCGTCAGCAGGTTTCTTGCGCGCCCCGAGGTGTTTCTAAATGAGTTGTTCAATGAGCGCCCTGAGCGTGAATGATGGGCACCCATGTCGAGGATTCCAAATTTGAGCCGCCAGGAGCACATCATGCTGGTCTGTTCTTAGGCCGCATAATGATGTAGTCCATTGCGAAGTCCACGGGATAGCCGTGCTGGCGCACGAGCGTTGCCAGTTGTGCATAGTGTCTGACGGAATGCATGAACAGATGCACGAAGACAGTGTGACGTGGAAGCTCCATCGTTCCGGCGCTTCTCGTCGCAAACTGTATCCACTCGTCCCAAAAACTGTCATCACGATCTGCAACGACCGATAGAACGGACATTGCCTGATCGTGCGTGTGGTAGATCGACTCGGCTGAATCGAAAGGGATGGAATCGTAAGGAGTTTCTTCGACACCTGCAAGGCGTTGAGCATATCGAAGCTCCACGGCCACGATATGCTGTAGCAACTGAGCAACAGTCTGGGTCTCGCGAATATCGCAGGGGAGCGTCAGAACTTGTGGGTGTGCTCGGATGAAGTCTTTCCATCGCTGGGAAACGACATCAACCCATGCTTGTAGCTCATTACCGCTGATCGTAATCATGCGCTCCCGCGCTGCCCCCGGAGTCTTCTTAAGGTCTATTCGACTTCCGCCGTCGCCTGTCGAGCCAGATGGCCCCAGGCTTTCAGCGATACTCCGTAGATCACACTCACGAACAGGCTACACACCGCCGCGATTCCTATCCACACCGCCGTGCTGGGTACGGTTGGGTCTCCCTGCCAAACCCTGCTGAAATTGCCATCATGCAGGATTTGTAAAAGCAATAAAATCAGAAGCGCCACCGGCCCTGCCAATGTGCCCCATCCCATGATGCCCAGGAAACGAATTCCTTTCGCATCTCTCACCTTGATAGCAACGGGGAGCAATACGAGCCAGAGCGGAAGCACGAACAGCAGCGCGACACGGTACACCACATCAATACTGCCGCGAGGCCCTAAGAGCCCGCTCATCAGGACGACCAGCAAGAGACAACATCCGAAAGAAAGACCGGCGCGTTTCCATGCGGAGATAGGCATTGTGTGTACCTTTCCTCTTCGATTGTAAGAACATCCCAGCGCTCTTGACAACAGAACACTGGCATTCTTGTGTCCTTCGGACGTGACGCCCGAAATCACAATTGCACACGTGGTTCCAAGGGAGAAGCTACGCTCCTCACCTGTCGCGCGTGCCATGAAGAGGGGGCACTCAACAAATGAAATGCGGTCATACTGCTTGATCTTGAGTGTCATCTTCATCGCACGACCTCTAGCGTGGGTCGGCAGAAGAATCCAGCAACGGTGAAACGCTCGGATAGCAGAGCAAATAATCATAACTATCAGCCCAATAAATCAGGTTTTTCTCTAGGGGTGTTCGTTTGTCTTCTGCAATTGCATGCAGCGTTGGTCGTAGCTGCTTGAGGTCGTAAAGCGTGGCTTCACTTCCTGAGAGGCTTGCAAGAAGTGCGAAGGCCAACTCATCCTGGCGTTCGTCGGCCTCGAATGTCTGCCCGGCCAGATGTTCCTTGCCACCCGCAGCAAACACGCCTACGTTGACCACCGACTGGCCTTGAGCAAGTGCCCATTCGCCCACAAAATTGCCAAGGGTCGATATGCCGCGTGCGTCCAAACCGCGATGCAGATGATTCCGTCCAAAGCGAAGCAGAATTTTACCCTGTGGATCGTGTTCACGATGCCGCAAGAAAAGCTCTTTCATGACTCGCTCACGTTCGTTCGACGCTTCGTATCGCGTGTGGGGGTCGGAACGAAGGCTTTCAACCTCCAGTGTGTTCAAAGTGCTTTCCCAAAGGGAGGCCCCGCCTATCAGAGCGTCTTGTTCTGGATGGTCTGATTTCGCTATTCGTAAGAGTTCCGGAGCAAGTTTGCGAGTGTAGCCGTGAGCGATGATCCCCTGCATGTTACGGAGGCCAGCATCTGCGGGATTCAGCAGGGCCATCTGTCTGATGAGCTGGCCCGGCTGCATCTCTTCAATGTCACATCCCCAAAGAACAGGCTCTTGTGAGGTTTCCACGCGATGCATATCCGCGGCTTGCTGACGGGTCCACAGGCCGGGAACAGGAGTTGTGTCCTCTGTTGCTGGCCGCTCCAAATGTGTCGCTGCCCACGGACTCACCTCCGCCGCAATGTGACGGTAGTTCGCTTTCCAAAGCCTCGGCCACAAATCAGACAATAGTTGCGGAATCTCTGTCTCACCGTGAAGCTCTCCAAGAAGGACGTACTGATGCTCTTCCGCTTCTTTGACAAGAACATTCTCGCCACTCGACTTCAAAGGCACGGCATGGGCAATGATGTCCTGTCTGATCGAAGATTCTGTCACTCCTTGAGCTGCGAGGCAGTTGTCGAAACACGGAATAAGTAGCACGTAAGCGAGGCTAGTCATGAAGCGCATGTGGAAGGTACGAAAGGGATGAGGGCTTTGTTCCACGTAATGGTTGATGTGAGGACGACTTGACGCCAGATCCGACTCGCCTAGAGGCAATCCTTACGGCGGCTAAGGTCTATCACCTCGCACGGCCAAAACAGGATTTCCGCGATGCAGTGCTCGAGAAAGGCGTGCGGCATCCTCTGCGTTCGGCGGCTTCACACTGATTGGAAACCATCATGGCAGACTGCTCACTGCGCCTCGTGCCAGGGTTTCGCTCCGGCAATATCCAGCGCGTAGCGGCGCTTCAATTTCATGCTGGCAGCGGAAATGATCGTGCGCAGAGAACGTGCCGTGTGGCCGTGTCTTCCAATCAGTTTCGCTACGTCGCCTTCAGCGACGTGAAGCTGGAGCGTGGTCGTCTCTGGTTCCACCAAAACGTCCACGCGCACGTCCTCATCTTCATCAACAAGCGCCTTCGCAATTTCGATGACGAGAGCGCACATCCTTTCATCTTGCGGCTTCAGTATTGTTTCCGTCATAGTTCACCTCTTGTGATGCAATGGACCGGCAACAA
Source organism: Paracidobacterium acidisoli (assembly GCF_003428625.2). Lineage (GTDB taxonomy): Bacteria > Acidobacteriota > Terriglobia > Terriglobales > Acidobacteriaceae > Paracidobacterium > Paracidobacterium acidisoli. Next base: position 160,467 of record NZ_QVQT02000001.1, read on the forward strand.
CGGAGGAACGCTGGCCCAAGCCTGGAGCGTGCATCGCGGCAACCATGCCAGCGAAGTAATGCAGAAATTGCAGATCCAATCGAGTTCGTTTCGTCGCCATGCGTGCTAACGCATCCTGCCACGTATAAGGCTTTCCATAATGGCGCGTCTCGGTCATGGCAGCGAAGACATCGCAGAGCGTAATGACGCGCGTGGCCTCGGAGACCTGTGTTCCACTGATACCAGCGGGATACCCTGTACCATCCAACCGTTCATGGTGGTTCTGCACCACGTCGAGTACGACGGATTCCGTGATGCCTTCGTCTTCGAGAAGAGAGCGGCCAAGCGCCGGATGCGCGTGGATGAGTTTCCATTCCTGTTCGTCGAGTGCTGTGGGCTTTTGCAGCAACGATGCGGCAATCCGCAGCTTGCCAACGTCGTGCAGCATGGCCGCCTGTGCGAGTAGCCTCTGGTCACGCGGCGAAAACCCCAGATGAGCGGCGAAAGCCACCGTCAAGCCGCTCACCCGTACACTGTGCGCGTACAAGTGTGGATCATGCAGCTTCAGGCGCTCAGCGAGAGTAGGGACACGAGCTTGTATACCGGAAGTGTGGTGACGAGGGATCAATCTCAACTCCTCTGTGAGCGGGCGGGAAGAAATCTTGCGGTGCGCCCCCGCAAATCTGCCCTAAAACCCGTGGTCGGGGAGTTCGAAAGCCGTTACCACACGGCTCCTGTAACCTTTAGCTTTAGGGGCCTGGACATACGTCACAGGCTCCCCGACCGCAAAAGGTCGTAGGGAGTTCCTTCAGCACGCTCGGCAGCGTGCGTCTGTGGTAAGGGGTTTCGACACCCCAGGACGGTGCGTGCCCGTCCCATCTTCCATCATCCCTTGAAAAGCCGCCGTATGGCAATGCCTGAACGCAGGTGAAACGGGTGACGGTAGCGAAGACAGAACAGGTGTGCGTGCCGATCCACGGCGAGATTTACTCGCTATTCGGTGGCTTGTTGAATTCAGAGAATGAATTAGCTAGGAAGCGTTCCGAGTCGAACGTTGGCGTCGGCGTTCACGGAAACGGACTGCGAATTCCCCTGCTTCCTTATGAGGCCAAAGGTACTGCATACAAAAGATCGACACCGCAAGTTGGAATAGGCAGATCGTTGTCGCCCCCAGCGTGAAATGCGTAGCGGGAGGACGTGCAATCCAGACCATTGCCCAGCATGTTCCAACGACAAAGACCAACGTATTGAATATGCGCAAGAGCATCGCGATTCGTGCTTAAAAGATACTCCAGTTACAAATCCACAGTTCGTCGACTTCAAAACTGACCCCAACTGCTTTCTTGCGGGAGGAGGTCTCCTGCCCGCGCTGCGACCGCTGGCGCGTTCTCCGCTTCCCACCTCGGCGGCCTGTTCCTGCCGCAACGCGACCCTGCAAATCATGTGCGCTGACGCGCACGAATAAGGAAACCAGACCTTGGCTGAGGGCTCTGCCCTGGCGCGGCGCAAGGGGTTTCCCCATAATTTTTCGTTCCGAAAAATCACGCGATAAAGCCGCGCCCTCGCAAAAGCCTCGGGTGGGAGATACCCGCTCCCCTTGCGCCTTGCCGCCCCGCCTTCGCCAGGAGGCGTTCGGCATGTAGGTACATGCCGCGACGGCATGAAAAGCAAAAGCAACCGCAAAGGAGAGACCCACCATGAACAGCGCAGCCAGCACCAGCCACAACACCGAACAGCAGCAGCCCAAGACGGCGAAAGAAGTAATCGCCGCCAACGTGCAAGCCCTCATCAAGCAGCTAGAGGCCGGACACAGTGACGCACTCACGGCTTATCTGAACGCGATGAGCCGCTTTCATAACTACAGCTTTGGAAACATCCTCGAAATCGCACGACAGAAGCCCGACGCCACACAGGTAGCCGGGTTCTGGAAGTGGAAAGAGCTTGGCCGCTCCGTCAAGAAAGGCGAGAAAGGTATCCGCATCCTTGCTCCCATCGTCGGCATTCGCCGCAAGAAGGACGAAGAAGCCAAAGCCAGCAGCGACCTTGCCGCTATCAACAAGCCCGTATTGGTTGGCTTTCGTTCTGCCTACGTCTTCGATGTGTCGCAGACCGAAGGCGCGGAGCTTCCAGCGATGCGCCAGATTTCCGGCGATGTTGGCGACAACCGCGACCGTCTTGTTTCATTCATCGAACGGCAAGGCATTGAGCTTGTCTTTACCGAACGTATCGCGCCCGCACTTGGCATGAGCTACGGCGGACGCATCGCCATCCTGCCCGGTCAGTCCGAGGCCGAAGAGTTCAGCACCTTAGTGCATGAACTGGCGCACGAGATGTTGCACAAGGCCGAGCGGCGCACGGCAACGACCAAGGTAGTGCGTGAGACCGAGGCCGAGGCCGTCGCATTCGTGATTGGTAGAACTGTAGGTCTGGAGACAGGCAGCGCATCCGCTGACTACATCCACCTGTACCACGGCAACGCATCCTTGCTGGCCGAATCCTTGGAAGTCATCCAGCAGACCTCCGCTGTCATCCTTGCCGCGTTGCAGTCCAGCGACGAGGAAGAGACGACCGCCACCACCGACGAGCTTGCGGAGGTGGCCGCATGAAAACCGTTCTGGAGCTTATCAGGAAGGCCGGGGGATGGCATCCCGGCCTGTACCTCAAGATCGACAACCCGCCGTACATGGAGCTTGTCATCGAGGCGATGGACGAGTCCGGACCCTGCGGACTTCCGGCTGTCTCTGTCGCTCACTACGGCGAACAGAACGGCGATGCCATGCGCGACCCGGAGATGTGCTTCGAGCTTGGCTTGGCGGGAGGACCGCACCTGACGGCTTTCTACTACCGCAACGATTACGCCGGAGTCGAGCAGTGGAGCCGCTTCATTCACGAGGGCATGTACGCCTTTCACACCGAGCTTCACCGCGAACACGAACGTTTCGCGGCGCTGTGGGACAAGAACCTGAACGCGCAGCGATTCCTAGATGCCTTCACGGACAAGTGCATTCGTGGCTAGTCCGCTCTCTTGGAGCGGATGCCCCACCTGTGCCGCTCCCCGACCATCATCCCTCAACCGCTCGAAAGGAGCACACCATCATGGAAACGCAAGTTATCAACGCCACCGAATACCGCAATGTCTCGCTGTCTCTCTTGAATGAGTCGAAGACTAACCCGCGCCGCACCTTTGAGGAAATTGCCTTGAAGGAGTTGGCAGAGTCCATCCGCAGCCAAGGCGTTCTCTCGCCCTTGCTCGTCCGGCCTGTCACCGAGAACGGCTTCGAGATCATTGCAGGAGCGAGGCGTTACCGCGCCGCGCAGATCGCGGAACAGTCCACAGTACCTGTCCGAATCGTCAACCTTTCGGACGCCGCTGCGTTAGAGGCTCAATTGGTTGAGAATTTAATTCGCTCCGAGATTCACCCAATGGAGGAAGCGCAGGGCTTCCGCGCCTTGCTGGACTTGGAAGACCCCAAGTACAGCATTGAGCAGATCGCCGCGAAAGTTGGCAAAACTCCCGCATTCGTGGCGCAGCGACTCAAGCTGTCTGACCTTGCTCCCGTTGCCGTGGAAGCCTTCTATGCGGATGCCATCGGCGTAGGACATGCGATCTTGCTGGCGAAACTGCCAGCCGACCAGCAGGAACACGCTCTCAGGGCTTGCTTCAAAGAGGTCTACAACGGAGGCGAGAAGCCTACCCGCGTCCTCCTGCCTGTCCGCAATCTTCAGTTTTGGATTGCGACGAACGTTCTCCTCATCCTCAAGGATGCGCCCTTCAACAAGCGCGATGCGCAGCTTGTGCCTGCTGCTGGCAGTTGTGCCGATTGCCCCAAGCGTACCGGCCATAACAAGCTGTTGTTTGGCGATGACCTCGGCAAACAGGGCGACCAATGCACCGACCCGATCTGCTATCAGGCCAAGGTAGAGGCGCACGTCGCCAAGACCATCGCTGCGAAACCGGAGCTTGTACAGATCAGCACCGCGTATGGTGTGCAACAGGAAGGGAATCCCGTCCTGCCGCGCAACAAGTACATCGCCATTCGAGACGACCGCCCCAAGTCCAACGACGAGGCGAAGCGTCCCGAGTTCAAACAGTGCAAGTACACCACAGAGGCCATCATCACCGAGGGCAGCGATGTTGGCACCATCCATAAGGTGTGCGCGAACATGAACTGCCCTGTGCATCATCCCAAGCAAACCAGCGGACGGGATGAGGCGAAGTGGAAGGCCGAGCAGGAGAAGCAGCGCCGCGACCAAGCCATAGCCAATGCGACAGGGTTGCGTGTCCTCTCTGCCATCGGTGCCGCCGTTCCGGTTCGGTTGCTCAAACGCGATCTTTTCTTCGTGCTGGAAAAGTTGGTCAGCATCTTGGATGAGCCGCGCATCGAGACACTGGCACGGCAGCATGGCATCCGGCAAAAGCGCGATGAGGGAGGCATTACGAAAACGCTGCTGGCCTTCATGCGCCGCGCCGATGAAGGTACGTTGTCCCGGCTTATGGTCGAGGCGACGATCCTTCTAGTTGCATCCCGTCATAACGGAACGAGTGTCCTCAAGGACGCCGCTACGCTGTACAAGGTAGACACCGAAGCCATCGGCCAGAAGGTGAAGCAGGAGTTTGCAGCCAAGGCCAAGGCGAAGAAAGAATCCAAGCCCGAAACGAAGCCCACACCAAAGGCCAAGAAAGCGGCCTGAACGACTCGGGGTATCGAGGGGCGGCGCTGGCGCCGTCCTTCGTCCTTTTTGGCCGCCAGGAAGAACCCGCTTCGGTTTCTCCCTGGACCCATTTCCCGCTACCGGCCTCCGCTCGCCGGCTGCGCGGCAAAGAGTCAAGTTCCTCCTCTTTGCATTCTGTCCCTTCTCGGACATTTGAGAACGACTGGTCATCGAAGCAAGCACTAAGGATGTGTCAGCAATGCAATCGCCCTTTGGTAAGCCGAGCCTTTGGCCTCATCTTCTACGCGGGAGGAAACGGCGAAGTCCGGTGTGAGTCCACTCCCTTTGTTGAAACGAACCGATTTTGCGCTCTCCGCGCTCGCTGCTGGAATCACAATGCCCGCGTTCTCGTTCAAAGCGACATAGGTTTGAATTTGTCCTCGCCCATAGGTTTTTGCCCCGATGAGGCGAGCGCCGGTCGTATCGTGCAGGCCAGCGGCGAGTATCTCGGCAGCGCTGGCCGTGCCCTCGTTGATGAGAACGACGAGTTGCATGGCTTTGAACGGCGTGTCTGACGCATGTATCGGCTCTTTCGTACCATCGCGTCTCACCTTCCATCCGAGCGTGTGATTCGTGAAGGCGCTTCCAGCCACCGCCATCGCGTCCAGATAGCCCCCAGGATTGTTGCGCAAATCAACGATGCACTTTTCGATTCCATGGGCCTCCAGAGCATTGACGGCCTGACGTACCTGTTTTCCTGAATCCGATGTAAAGAGCAGCACACCGATATATCCCAACGGTTGCTTGTCTGCTACAAAGGTGCGCGACTCGACGGCTTTTTCGGTCCAAGTCTGTTTCGCTACTTGCACGCTAATCTCTCTCTTATCGCGCCGAATCGTTAGATCGACCTTGCCGGAATTTCCCCGAAGCATCGCCATCACGTCCTCATGGATCAATCCGCGTGTGGCTCTTCCGTTGATGCTTACAATCACATCTCCTGGCCGTAATCCGGCCTTGAACGCTGGGGAGGTCACGAGAGGGGTGACAATCTTAGCTTCGCCGGTCGCCGGATCAATGGTGACTGCGAAATCCACTAATCCGATTCCGCGTTCGCTGCCCGCAGTCTCCGCTTGCATTGCGTTCATTTGTTCTGATGTGACGATGCGGAGGTCTCCATCACCGAGTCTCGCTAATTGTTGATCCATCGAAGAAACCGTGGGATTGGGATCACGCACAAGATCGGCGCGAAGGCGCTGCCAGGAAGCGGTATCGGCAAAGAGATAATTCTGGTCGATAGCATCGACAACCTTTGTCGATAGGTTGGCCGTTCCGGTCGAAGGAGGCTGCATCAAGGCCGATGCCAAAACCAAATTGATCCACATACACGTTCCTTTCAGCGGCACTACTCTGTGCGTAGCGAACGCACTGGATTGATGGAAGCTGCTCGTCGCGCCGGAAGGAAGCTGGCTACCAAGGCGACGAGACAAACGACAGCGGCGACTCCGACATAGGTTGCTGGATTGGTGGACGTGACTCCGTAAAGAAGGGTCTTCATGAATCGAACGGCGATTAAGCCGAGTACCGTCCCGAGAACTACGCCCGCGAGGGTCAACGTGATGCCTTGCTTGAGTACCAGCGCGAGGACGCTCTGACGGTCAGCTCCCAATGCCATGCGAATCCCGATTTCCCGATACCTTTGCGCTACAGACTGAGCCATGACGCCGTAGATACCGATAGCAGCAAGCAGCAACGTCAGCCCTGCGAACACGGTTAGGAGCCGCGCGCGGATTCGCGGTTGTGTCTGGAGTCCCGCGACCATCTCTCCAAGAGATTTGACCGCGCCTACCGGCAAATTGGGATCTTGGCTCCAGATCGTTTTCTGTATGGCGGCATCCCCGAGTGCTACGCCCGGTTGTGTGCGTACAACAAAGAACATGGTGGTGTAGTCGGAATTCGCAAAATACTGGTGAATCTGTTGCTGTTGGTAGTCCGTGTAAACCTCCGGGCGGGACTCCCACGCAATCTGGTTGTAACGAGTGGACTTTGTGCTGGCCACGATGCCAACCACTTCGAGCCACGGGTTTTTCTGCGTTTCGGGGTCTTTCGGGTCTCCGATGCGGATGTGCTCGCCAATCGGGTTCTTGCCCGCGAAATATCGCTGCACGGCTTCTTCGTTGATAACGGCGACCGGGCGCGTCGCCTGCACGTCGGAGTCCGCAAAATCCCGGCCTGCGACCGTCGCAATTCCCATCGCTTGGAAATATCCCGGTCCTACGGTGATTGGAGTTGCTTGTGGCAGATGCTCTGCCGTGAGATCGGCGCGGCTCTCGATTTGAAATGGGTCGGTTCCGGCGTCCGACAGGCGAAGGAAGTAGCTCATCCCCACAGAATCCACGCCGGGCAGGGCTCTAAGGCGCTCGGATAAGCGATCCGCAAATTGGGTGAGCTGCGTGTCTGAACTGTACCGCTTGTGCGGCAAGGCAAGGTTGATGACGTGGGTATCGGCGGGATTGAACCCAAGAGGCTGAGAATTTAGCCGAAGGAAGGTCGTCAGCAACAATGAAGCGCCGATCAAGAGGATTACGGAGAGGGCAATCTGCGTCAGCACAATGATGTTCCGCGAGCGCAATTTTCCGGTGGCGGCAGATGCTCCAGAGCTGCTCGACCGTAACGCCTGATTGACATTGAGCCGTGACGCCCGAAACGCCGGGTAGGCTCCGAAGATCAGGCCGGACGCCACTGTGAGGAGCGCGGCTACAGCCAGAACCGGCAGGCTGACGGTGATTGGCTGCGCTGGAAGCGATCCAAACGGATTCCAGGCGACAAAGCCCCGCACCGAAGCAAAGGCGATCAATAGTCCCAGAGCGCCGCTGATTCCGTAGAGGACCAGGTTTTCCACGAGTAACTGGATGAGAAGACGACGGGCGCTCGATCCAAGAGCCGCACGAATGGCGAACTCTTTTTCTCGTTGTATATTTCTGCCAACGATGAGACTGGCGGTGTTGGTGCAAGCGATCAGAAGTAGCAATCCCACAGCTCCGCCAAGGACGAGAAGTGATGCTCGAACTTCGCGGGTATTGTCTTGTTGCAGGCTTGAGAGATAGGCAGTCGATTTCGGAATGTCTGGATAGTGCCGATCATTTTCGGCCTGTAGCAGAGCGATTTCCGGTTTGGCCTGCGCGATAGTGACACCTTGATTGAGCCGTCCGATGATGGCAACGGCGGTCACCGAATCCTGTTTGTACTGTGGGTCTCCCGCTTGGATCAACGTCCACACATCAATATCATGCGGCTGGTCGAGAACGCGGTAGGAGAAGCCGGGCGGGAGGATGCCGACGACTTTGAATGGCTTCTCATTGAGCGTCAACGACTCGCCCAACACGGACATGGACTGATGGAATCGTTGCGTCCACAGAGCGTAGCTAATCACCGCGACAGGCGGACCAGTATTGTCATCGTCCAGAAAGAGCCGCCCCCGAAAGGCCGTAACTCCAAGCGTGTTGAAGAGACTATTGCTGGCGATTCCTCCATGCAGGCTCGCGGGTTCACCGCTTCCGGTCAATGTATATCCTCGCTCGAACGAAGCGCCTAAAGACTGGAAGGAATGGCTGCGTTCACGGAAGTACAGGTAGTCGCGCCAACTGAAGTAGTACGCCGGTTCATTTGGGACATCCGCCGCTGCACGCCAGAAAATGACGAGCTGTTGCGGGTTCTTCAGCGGCAGCGGTTGAATGATCCAGGCATTCAGGATCGAGAAGATACCGGTTGTCGCTCCGATGCCGAGGGAAAGCGTCAAGATGGCAACGGCAGCGAATCCTCGATTTCGCAGAAGTTGACGAAGTGCATAGCGGACGTCCGCGAAGAAGCTCTCCAAGGTCAGAGCAGCATCTTCGGCAACAATCTTCTCCTGCATTACTGCCGGGTTGCCAAACCGTAGAAGTGCATCGCGGCGAGCCTGTTCAAGAGTCATCCCCGCCGAGATATTTTCCTCTGTGCGCATGTCGAGGTGGGAGCGCAATTCGTCCTGTATCTCCCGCTCCAGGTTCCCGCGAGAGAAGAGATTCGAGATACGGCGAAAGATCGACATTGGTTACCTCACATGGGTAGCGTTACTCAGATCGCAGAGCTTCAGTGGGATTTATCGTGGATGCTTGGGCAGCAGGCACGACAGCAGCCAACATCCCGACAATCAATAAAGTCACGACCGAAGCACCGATCGATAGAGGATCGACATTGCTAACGTGGTACAGCAGCGTGCTTAGAAAATGTGCGCACACGAGAGCACCGGCGAGTCCGGCGAGAATTCCGATGGCCGTCAAGGTCGTTACCTCGCGCAACACGAGCAGCACAATATTTGTCCGATTCGCTCCTACGGCCATCCGTACTCCGATTTCCCGTGTCCGCTGTTCGACCGAATACGCGATCACTCCATAAATACCGATAGAGGCGAGCGTCAAAGCGAGCAGCGCAAAGATGCCCAATAACACAGCGGTCACCTTTTGCCTTGCCAAGGAGTCGGAGAGTACCTCGTCGATAGTCTGGACGTGGTAGATGGGCTGATTCGGATCGAGCTGACGAACGGCATTGCGAACGTCGCCCGCAATGCTGTCTGGATCGATATTGGTGCGAAGGAGGATCACGGCGTGAGTCCCGAAGCCCGGAAGATACAGTTCGGGCTCTGCATCTGTTTCCACACCCAAATCTCGTGCATTCGAGACGACGCCAATCACCGGAACCTTATCAGGGTGAGGACTGAGAACGCCGAGCAGGATGCTTGATGTCAACGGGTCTCTGCCAGAAAGGTAGCGTTCATCAAACGCTTGGTTGACCACGAACAAGCTGGCATTGTTCTCAATGTCTTTCTGCTCAAACGTCCTGCCCTGTACAAGGCCAAGTCCCATCGTGCGGAAGAAATCAGGGCTGACAAAACGGATTTGCGCGAATGGGAATGCCCCAGGAGCTAAGGGTGCTGCGCCCGCTATGAGAAAGCGGGTCATGGAATGAGAAGCGTTGAGGGGCACGGCATTCGTAGTTCCAACCGAGGTGATGCCGGGCGACCTTTGCAGCTTATCAATAAGCGCCTCATAAAAATGATTGGTCGCCGTCGTCTGGTCCTGATAACGCGGCTGGGGTAAGGTGATTTCAAGGCTGAGCAGATGGTCGGTGCGGAAACCGGGATCGATTTGAATGAGCTTCTGGAAGCTGCGAACCAACAGCGACCCTAAGAACAGCACGACAATGGCGATTGCTACCTCCGCCGACACCAAAGCGCCTCTTCTCCAACTCTGTGTGCCGCTGCTGCCACGGTCGCCGGAGCGCAATGCCTCGGACAATCTCCGGGGCGAATGAAACATCGGCAGCAATCCGAAAAAGATCGCAGTGAAGAGGCAAACACTGAGCGCTACGAGTAAAACCGGCAGATCGAGACGGATTGATTGGACCAACGATGGGTCTGCGCCTGTGACATGGGCGAAGGCGGTTCGCAGCAGTGGGAGAATCAACTCGGCAAACATTGTCCCGAGAAGACCTCCAAACAAGCAAAGAAGAAGGGTTTCAGCAAGGTATTGTGTGAGCAGCCGGAGACGGCTTGCTCCGAGCGCCTGCCTAACGGCGGTCTCTCTCCGATGCGCGGAAGCCCTGACTAAAAGGAGATTCGCCACGTTGACACAGGCGATGAGCAGAACCAGCACGACGCATCCCATCAGGCTCAATAGCGCCGGGCGCAGCGAGCCTACGAGCTGCTCTCGCAGTGGAGTGAGAAGTACGCCGACATTTCGGTTCGTCGCCGGATAGCTCTGTGACAACCGTGCTGAGATGGTTGCCATATCGGCACGGGCCTGTCCTAAGTCAACTCCGGGTTTCAGACGGCCTAGAACATTGACCGTGTGCCAAACCCGAGATGCCTGCGATTCCTTATCCATCAGAGAAAGAGGCATCCAGAAATCGCCTGTCGCCGGGTAGGCACTTCCAGCGGGGAGCACTCCAACGATGATGTAGCTCACGTCATTCAGATCGACTGTGCGGCCAATGATGCTTTTGTCCGCGCCGAAATAGCGTTGCCAGGCTTCAGCGCTGATAACGGCAACATGGTTCGCTCTCGGTGTATCGTCCTGCTCCACAAAGGTCCGTCCCAGAGATGGGGTGATGCCAAGAAGCGAAAAGAAATTACTGGATGCGAGAACCCTATGGACCTGTTCGGCGTGCCCGTCCCAAACCAGCGACACGGTTTCAGGACTGACTATGGAGTATCCGGCCATCTGCTCAAAGCTGGACTGCTGCGAGCGCCAATCCGTGTAATCCGGAAAGGTAACCTCTCCCCCACCCGCGACCTGTGGATGTGTCTCGTTGATTGTGACGATGCGATCTGCCTGCCGGAAGGGCAGCGATCTGAGCAGCAGCGCATATGCACAGCTAAATATGGCAGTCGTTGCGCCGATGCCAAGGGCGAGTGTCAGAACCGCAGTGATGGAGAATCCGGGCGCTTTTGCCAATCGGCGAAAAGCGTACCGTAAATCCATCCAGAAAGACTCCAATGTGAGCGCGGCATCCGAAGCCGCCACTCGTTCCTTGGTCAGCGTGGGGTTTCCGAAACGGAGCAATGCGTCCCGGCGCGCCTGATCCGGCGGCATCCCCGACGCGAGGTTATCCGACATCCGCATCTCAATATGCGATTGCAGTTCATCGTCGATTTCCTGCGCAAGTCTTGCGCGACGGAAAAGATTCGAGACGCGGTTTAACAACGACATTCAATGGCCTCTCATTCACTTCGCAACGCACGCATTGGATCGACCGAGGCCGCCCGAAGTGCAGGTAGCCAGGAAGCAAGAGCTACGACCAGACAGAACGCCCCCGTGATCCCAACATACGTAAGCGGATCGACGACCTTTGTGTCTACTAGAAGGCTGCGAATCCATCGAGACAGGCATAGTGCTACGACGCAGCCGATGAGAATACCAGCCGCACCAAGCCTTAAACCTTGCCCCACGATTAGGCTGAACACCTTGGCCTTTGTAGCCCCAAGAGCCATCCGCACGCCGATTTCCGAGGTGCGCTGGCGAACCGAGGTCGAAAGAACACCGTAGACACCTAGCGCAGCAAGCAGCAAGGCCACAACGGAGAACGCGCCAATCAAGAGGAAAGCTAAGCGAGTCGTGGCTTGTGCCTGTGCTACCAAGTCGTCCATAGGCTCAACCTCAGTCAGAACCGCTTGGCCATTCCATTGAGTGATATGACTACGAACGATTGGCCCGTATGCGGATGGGTCGCCGGATGTTCGAATCGCCCATCGCGTGGCGAAACCGTGTCCCATGAAGCCGTCTGTCAAATAGATTTGTTCCCGGCCAGTCTCGGTCAAGGATGTATCCCGCTGATGCGCCACAACTCCTATGACCTCGACCCACTCCGGTTCGGGTGTGCGCAAACGGATCAGGATGCGTTTCCCAATGGCAGATTCATGGGGGAAGGCTTTCGCAGCGAGAAGCTGATCGATGATGACGAGATTGCGTTCAGGCGCGCTATCTGCCTCTGTAAAGCTACGACCTGCAAGCAGAGGTGTTTTGAGCGTTTCAAAGTATCCCGGCAAGACCACCTGATAGTTAGCGGACTGGAACTTGCTTGAATCGCCGAGTGCCTGTTCTGTCCCCCAGCGGATGGGAAAGAACTGATCCGCCAGCGGGAAAGGTGACGCGGCAGTTACGCCCGTCACACCGGAAATGCTTGTCAGGGAATCATGAATCTCGCGCGTGACAGCGCTGCGTTGCTCAGGGCTGGATGCTTGAGGAGCAATGATTTGGAAAGTCAAAAGATTCCGAGCATCGAATCCAGGATCGACATTCTGTAGCTTCAGGAAACTACGAAGCATTAGCCCGGCTCCGACCAGTAGTGCAAAGGATAGAGCGATCTCCGCAACCACAACTCCGTTGCGCAAAAGGCGTCCACCAGCAAGCAACGAGTTCTGACCGCCCGACCGCAGAACAGTCATCAAAGCTGGGCGTGACACATGCAGTGCAGGACCAACTCCGAAGAGGGCCGCTGCTCCAATGCCGAAGAGCGCGGCAAATGTAATGACGGTCGCATCTAAATGCACCGATGCCAGGAGAGGTTGATTGGGCAGCGCGAAGTTCGCTAGTTCGTGAACGGCTGTCCAAGCGATCCCTAAACCAAAGAGCGTACCGGCCCCGGCAAGCAGCATCGCCTCTGCTAGCACTTGGCGAATCAGATCCCACCGTCCGCCTCCCAAAGCATTGCGAACTGCAAGCTCGCGCTCCCTGAGTGACATCCGTACTAACAGAAGATTTGCCACATTGGCGCAGGCAATGAGCAGCAGGAACGCGGCAGCCCCCATCAAGGCGATAACGGAAGGCGTCAACTCTGCCACTAGATACTGATGCATCGGGTGCAACTGGATGTGGCAATCCGATGTTTGCCAAAGAGAAAAATCTCTTCTTAGCTGGGAGGCAACGCCGTCCACTTCCGATTGCGCATTGGCTACGCTAACGCTGTCTTTCAATCTCCCAATGACGCGGTATATCAAAGTCTTCCTATCCGCGTTGTTGTAGGTCAGGCGCGTGGCAATCCAGACGTCCGGCAGGCGCTCGACATCCGCCTTCGGTGGAAACAGCAGCTCAAACCCAGGCGCAAGAACGCCAACAATTTCGGAGCCGTTATTAGCATCGCTCGACAAGCGCTGCCCGATTACAGCGGGATTGCCTCCGTAGCGCCGCTGCCAATACTCATAGCTCAGAATGGCCGGTGGTGCGGCGTTCTGCCCGGCTTGTGTTGGCGTTGCTGCGTCGAGCGTTCCACCTTGCGAGGGTGCATCCGCCTGGTTGAAATCGCGTCCCAGCAGCACCTTTCCGCCTAGTACGCTGAAAAAGTTCGTCGTGATCGACGCGGTACGAACTTGCTCCATCGTGCCGTCCCGATGCGCTAAGAGCATCTTGCCCGTCCTCACACCGGCGAATCCGTCAAACATTCGCTTGGCCCCATTCTCAAGATCAACGAAATCAGGGCTAGAGAAAGGAAGATCGGAGGTATTTCGATTACGCATTTCCCCGGTTGCAACAACGAGCCTGTCCGGCTGTCGATAAGGGAGCGGGCGTAACAAGACCGAATGGACGACGCTAAATACCGCAACGGTCGCGCCGATGCCAAGAGCGATGGTTCCGATGACCGTTAGAGCGAAGGTGGGATTTTTCTGGAACTGTCGAAGCGCATATCGAAGATCACGTAAGAACATCTCAACCCCCAATCCAGCATCGACGGCCACAATCCTTTCTCTGATGGCCGTGGGATTACCGAATCGCAGCAGCGCATCTCGCCTTGCAACTTCGGGAGACATTCCGGCTGCGATGTTGTCGTCTGTCCGCATTTCAATGTGCGACCGAAGCTCATCTCTGATCTCTCGGTCCAACTGCAAACGCGAAGCTAAATTGACCATGCGACGGAGAAAAGACATTGACCACCTTCATGCATAACGCAGCATGGCACGTACACCCTTCACAAGCTGTTCGAAGTTCTTCTCGACTTCCTGTAAGTGCTTGCGTCCGGCAGCGGTGAGCTTGTAATACTTCGCCCGCCTATTTGTTTCCGTGAGTGCCCATGACGCGCTGATCCAGCCGTTTTGTTCCATGCGATGCAGGGCTGGATACAAGGAGCCTTCCTCGACCCGCAACAATTCATCGGAAGCAGTCTGAATGTGCAGCACAATTCCGTAGCCGTGCAGCTCCCCGGTCTGGGCAAGTGTCTTGAGGACAAGAAGATCCACAGTACCTTGAAGGTCGGTCTTAGCCATTCGCGCAAACCTCGTTGGAGCAGATGCTATCCATAGAGCGCTAGGGGTGTCAAATGAGCATGGTATTCGCGCTCTTTCGTCGCCTGGATGCCTTGACATCTAGGTGTGCAACGGCTTATAGCTCTTAATCGTAGCCCTAGCCGTCTAGGGGTAGGCTTGGGTATCGGCCATAGCGGAGGATCATCATGACAAACCGATTTGCACGACTAGGCGTTATCTTTCTAGGCTTCGCATTCTTGACTTGCCAATCGCAAGCGACCGTCCGAGATGACCTGAATCATGCCATCGCCCTGCGCAATCAAGGTGCTTTCAAGGAAGCCGTCACGGTACTCAAACGGATCGTAAATACTCCATCCGCTTCCATGTCTCCGGCTGAGACGGAGGAAGCGTTGAGTGCGCTCGGATCAGCATATCTGGGTGCTGGCAATTATTCCGAAGCCAGGAAGTGCAGTGAAAAAGCCCTCCGGCTTGTCAAAGCTACCAACCCGGAAAATCTGAAAGAGGAAGCTGCTGTTCTCGATCAACTTGGATTGGTCTACATGAAACTTGACGACAGCAGTCGTGAATCCAAGGCGCGCGATCAGGCTCTCAATCTGTACGAACAGTTGGGAGATCACGAAGGCATCTTCGAAGAGAGAAATAGCCAGGCCAATTTGGCGATCAAAACAATGAAGCTTCGGCAGGCTCATGAGCTGATGGACAAAGCATTCGAGCAAATGCCTTTCGCTAGCAAATTCGCCACAGGCGACATGGCCACTTTTTACAGCAACGTCGGTTGGCTGGCCTACACGGAAAGCAAATCAGACGCGGCCTTTGAGGCATACAAGAAGGCATTGCAGTCGTGGACTAGTGCATATGGCCCACATGACTACAAAGTCGGTGAGACCTATATCCAGATCGGGAAGGTCTATCTGCAACGCAACGACGTTGTTGATGCCGACTCGAATATCCGCAGAGGAATGGGGATTCTGAAGCAAGCTCTCGGTGATAACGACCCAATAACACTCTCCGCACTGGTGCCCTATTCCCGATTGCTCGATATGGAAGGGCAACATGACCAAGCCGCTCAAATGCAGGCAACAGTCGAACAGTCACTTCACGGTAAGTTTGGGATCGGTTCCTGTACACGCTGTGGATCGTACGAACCGTATCCGCGTCTCTAGGCAGCCAACTTCTATATTTCGGATTTCTCGTCCGCGAAAGAGATTTACAACGATATGGATATTCAGCGTCCAGACCTCAAACGAAAGCAACGGAAGAAAGTCCTGCTCATTGGTCTTTCGCTAGTAGTGTTGTTGGCTGCGTCGGTGTACGGAGTGTCCCGGTTGCGGCCTGCTCTCCCGACCGTCGAGCGAAGCTCTGTCTGGACAGATACGGTGAAGCGTGGCCCGATGGTCCGCCAAGTGCGGGGCATCGGCACATTAGTACCACGCGAGGACCGGCTTCGGCTGATACCAGCCGAAACGGACGGGACGGTTGTCCGTATCGATATTTTGCCCGGTGCGAAGGTCGAGCCCGACTCTGTGTTGATGGAATTGACCGACCCGCAGTTGCAGCAGGAGCTTGTTGATGCACAACTGGAGCTGAAGGCGGCTTCCGTTGAGTATCGCAATCTGCAAGCGAAGCTTCAGAGCGATCTCATGACCGAGCGGTCAGCGCAGGCCACCGTAAATGCGGACAATCAGCAAGCACAGAAACAGGCGCAAACGGATAAGGCTCTTTACCAGCTAGGAGTCATCAGCGGATTGACGTATGACGCCTCGCAGGGCAAGGCTGATGAATATACAACGCGGACAAGCATCGAAAAAGAACGTCTGGATGTCAACAAGAACGCCATTGCCACTCAACTTGAAGTGCAACAGACCAAGGTCGAGCAGGCGAAAACGCTGCTGGCTCTGAAACAGAAGCAGATCGATGCTTTACAGGTGCGCGCCGGGATACACGGTGTCTTGGTAGACCTTCCGCATCAGGTAGGTGAGCATGTGACGCCGGGGACAACGCTCGCTAAGGTCGTTCAGCCCGATCAACTAAAAGCATCGCTCAAAATTGCTGAGACCCAGGCCCGCGATATTCAAATCGGCCAACCTGCCGAAATCGACACACACAATGGCCTCATCTCGGGGAACGTTTCACGCATCGACCCTGCCGTCCAAAACGGAACAGTAACCGTGGATGTAGCTCTCACAGGCTCGTTGCCCCAGGGTGCCCGACCGGATTTGAGCGTCGATGGGACCATCGACCTGGATCGTTTGCAGAACGCGCTGTATGTGGGCAGGCCAGCCTTCGGAAACGAAGACAGCACAATCAGTCTCTTCAGGATCGACGGTAAGGGCGACACCGCTACTCGCGTGCCGGTGAAGGTAGGCCGGGCTTCAGTGAACACTATTCAGATCGTGTCCGGCTTGAAGGAGGGAGATACAGTCATCCTTTCAGATATGTCGCGGTGGGATAAAGCAGATCGGGTACAGCTCCAATAGAGGTGATGCAAATGATGGAAGCGAACGAGCCATTGATTCAGATAGACCAACTCACAAAGGTCTTCTACACGGACGAGGTTGAGACGCACGCACTCTCAGGCGTTGCACTCTCTATCAAGCGCGGCGAATACATTGCCATGTCCGGCCCGTCAGGTTGTGGGAAGTCTACTCTGCTTTCGATTCTGGGATTGCTGGATACTCCAACCAGCGGACGCTATCAGCTTAATGGACGAGCTGTAGACAATCTGAGCTTCTCGGAGCGGTCGCGGATACGAAATCAGGAGATTGGCTTCATCTTTCAGAGCTTCAATCTGATTGGGGATCTGACTGTAGCTGAGAACGTCGAGTTGCCTTTGACATATCGTGCCGGAATGCCCGCAGCCGAACGCAAGCGTCGGGTTCAGGAGTCGTTGGAAAGAGTTGCGATGGCCCACCGCATGAAGCACTATCCGTCGCAGCTTTCCGGTGGTCAACAACAGCGTGTAGCTGTGGCGAGGGCACTTGCTGGTTCTCCTTCCATCCTTCTTGCCGATGAGCCGACCGGAAACCTTGACTCTAGGAATGGCGAGGCCGTGATGCAGCTCATGGCAGAGCTACATAAGGAAGGAGCAACGATCTGCATGGTGACCCACGATCCTCGGTTCGCGGCCCATGCAGACCGTCAAGTACACCTCTTTGACGGACAGGTTGTCTCCGAAGAAGAGCTAAAGCGGAAGCTGACCGAGATTGAGGCGTAGGGACGCTTCAATCTCGGTGTGCTTGATACCGACGTGCCTAGACCCTAGCTGGTGAAGATGGATGCTTATGAAGAGACTTTTTACTTCGACTCTCGTGATTTGTTCAGTGATCGGCTCCTGGCAGCGGACTGTGGCACAGACACCGGCCTTGAACTTGAATCTTCCGAGGTCGAAGAATCCGTTTGGACCTTACATCCCGAGTCTCGTTCCCGCAGCGAGTCTCGCAAATTCACCTCGGATCGACCAGCTCATCCGTGATGGGAAGTTGTATCTATCGCTCGATGATGCCATCCGCCTCGCCCTCGAAAATAATCTCGACATCGCCATCTCTCGCTATAACCTTCCCATCGCTGAAGCCGACATCGAACGGACACGGGCGGGTGGTGCCTTTCGTGGTGTCAACGCTGGCATCGTTCAGAACACGCCGGGAGGCGGCGTTGGCGGATTGGGGTCTGGCGCTCCTGGCGCTGGCGCAGGAGGAACGACAGGTGGAGCGGGAGGTGCCGGAAGTGGAGCCTCTGGTATCGTTCAGTCCACATTGGGCGCAGGCACCGCGGTTTCCTCCTACGATCCCACGATCACAGGAACAGCAAGCATCGAACATTACACTCAACCGCTATCCAATCTTCAGATATACGGTGTTCCTTCTTTACAGTTGAATACCACTGGCGCGAACCTCACATATAGTCAGGCTTTCCCAACGGGGACGGCGTTCAGTTTCAACTTTGAGGACACTCGGCAGACTGGCAACAGTATTTACAACTACTTGAATCCAGCGCTCAACGTCTACTACCGGATCACCTTTCAGCAACAACTCCTGGCGGGGTTCGGCTTAGGGCCGAACCTTCGATATCTGCGGATCGCAAAGAACAATCGCAAGATTTCAGATATCGCCTTCAAAGACCAGGTGATTGCGACGGTAACGCAGATCGCCAATATGTATTGGGATTTGGCGGACGCTTATCAGGACGTGCAGGTCAAGGAGCGCTCCTTCCAGTTCGCCAAGGAGACTCTGGACAGGGATCAAAGACAATTGGAACTGCGCGCAATTCCTGCAATGGATGTCACCAAAGCTGGCGCGGAGATGGAGAACAGGGAGCAAGACCTAACTTCTGCCAAGACAACTTTGGTGCTTCAGGAGTCATTGATAAAGAATGCTTTGACGAAGAACCTTGACGATCTCACACTAGAAGAGATTCCCGTCGTGCCAACCGAAAGAATGAATTTAGATACGGACGCGGCGGCAGGTTCGACGCTAGAGAGCCTCACAAACGAGGCTCTGCGTGATCGACCGGAACTGCAAGAATCAACCATCGACCTAGAGAGCCGAAACATCAGCAGATCTGCGGCGCGCAATGCTTTGCTTCCGACTGTGAGCCTGCAAGGCTACTACGGAGGCTCCGGCCTTGCCGGAGTTGATAACCCGGCATCCGGCTACGATTCGTCGGTGCCAACTGAGAATTCCGCTGCTATACGCAGAGCCTTCAACAATAGCTCACCTGATTATCTCGTAGGTCTGTCCGTGCGAATCCCTCTGAGGAATCGCGTCCTGAAATCCGACCAATATCGGTCGGAGCTGGAATATCGCCAGTCGGAGCTGCTCATTCAGCAGCAAAAGAAACAGATTCGGATCGAAGTCCGCAACGCTCTATATGCCTTGCAACAGAGTCAAGCCCGCGTTGCCTCTGCTCGTAGGGGATGCGACTTGGCTCAGAAGACCTTCGATATTTCAAAGCAGGAGCAGCAGTTGGGAGCAGGCTCAAACGCCCAGACTCTTCTTGCACAGCGTGATCTCGCCGTTGCGGAATCATCACTGGCGGAAGCGGAAACGCTCTATGAAAAGAGTCGTATTGAGCTTGAGCGTGCAGTCGGATCGACACTCGAAAACCACGGAATTGCAATTGATGATGCAAAACAAGGTGCAGTAGCGAAAACTCGTTGAACCACGCGAAGCCTCTTGCGAAAGTGAAGTCACTATTTTGATTTCTTCGAGAAAGGTCTCATGAACTTCCCGCATCGGTTGCGTGGCGAGCAAGACACATATGGGCAAAGACTGTCGCAGGAGAACAGTCGGGCCGACTGAAAGACTACTTTCCCCAGGTCAACCACTCAAGTCGAGGAGTATCAAGAGTGCCTGAATCGATTGACATAACGTTGAAGCGGGTTGCAGTTGTCCTTGCGGACGAGCTGGACTACTTACAGGCCGCAGAGAAGCTGAATATTCCAACTGGCGTCTTGAAAGAGAAAATCTCTGCGCTCGAATCGCAGCTTTACTTGCATATCTTCAAGCCTAGACAGAACAAAGTCGAGCTGACCGAGGAAGGACGGTTCCTCGTCAGGGTTTTCCGAGAGGCCGTTGCGAAACACGACAAGATCCAGCACGACAATTCGAGAAGGCCGGACTCATAACCCTGCCTATCCGGCAGGCTGGAAGCCATGCGCCGCGAGCACGTCTTCCTCGATTTCGGCTGAGTAAAGTGGACAGTAGTCCAAGAAAACAAACTCTTCCAGCTTTTGCGCATCTTCAGAGTTGAGCAAGCGCAACTCTTGGAGCACGGCAATCATGCTGGTGCGGCACTCGAAATGGCGATGGCGCATTGTCCCTTTGGACCACTTGCCCCAGACAACCACATCGAGCCCATCTTCGCCGGGGAAGATAACCATCCTCACCTGCATGTAGTACCGGCCTCCCAAGGTCGATGTGGAGATTGGCTGTGCATCGTCTGATTCGTCCTCAGCCACCCTCCCTCGTACTAGGCCAGCATAGACAATGATTCCAAGGGATGTCATTCTCTCTTTGCTATTGGGTCAAATCAGTTCGATGGCACTGCGTTTCGTCAGGGCGACAACTCTCCGACCAATTGGCCTGGTTGGACGAACGATTTTTTCCTCCGGTTAGAGGGCGATGCGGACACCAAAAAACGGATTCATCTGGTAGACTTAATCTTGTAGTTGCCGTTGCGGTTTGGAGTCCTATTTGGTGTCCACGTGGTGTCCACCGAAGCCTAAAAACCGAGTCCACAGCAGCGATAAGGTAGAAGAGAGCGAAAATAGCGAAATCTGCGAAACGCTTGATTCTATGTGACATATAGCCAAGTTGTTGAAAAACAATCTGGGGACGTAGCTCAGTTGGTCAGAGCGCTGCCCTGTCACGGCAGAGGTCGCGGGTTCGAGCCCCGTCGTCCCCGCCATAAAACCTAAGAAAACGAAGGTTTTATGGCAAGTGGCAAAATCAAGAACCTCCTCTGAGGGTGCTGACGAGGGTGCCGTAAGCTTCTTTCTTCCTGTCTCGAACACCATCTCCATCACTCGATTGTTGGCCTCGCGCTTCGTCGCGGAGATCACACTCTCGTCTACCCACGAGCGAGATCAGCCGCGATTCTCTTCATTCCGCCGAAGCATCGCGAACACTTTCCCAGGCCGCTCCAGCGATGGCCACCGCGCACCGCAAATCCGGCAATGGCTGATCCGGCGTTCTGCTTTTGAAGCCAGCACAGATCGAGGGCAGACTGATTCTGCGGCAGACTGATGAAATGAATGCTCGCCCGTGGTCAGTCTGTAGTCAGTAATTCTTCAAAAAAGCCGCCGATCTGACGTTTACGGTCCACGAAGTGAATTTCCAAAATCCAGTGGCGTTTCTGACCCTTCTCATCGGCAGAGCGCATCCGCAAATTGCTACCCGGGTGGACATAAAGCGTCACTTTGTCGTCTGCAATTCGCTCGTGCGGAAAGTGGCCGATCAGATGTCCGGCGATCGGACCGCCGAACTCCCAGCCATATCTCTCGGCAAGAGAAACAGCATAGGCGAAAAGCTGGTTCGCCGTAATATCCTGATTTTCCTTAAAGTGACGCTTCCCTTCAGCGAATGCTTTCGCCACGTCATCGCGCATCTTCAGTTTTGCCGGATCCGGCCCGATGACGAACGTGCGGCCGAAATCAGCTTCGTAGTCTTCAAATACAGGTCCAAGATCGAGAAACAGAATGTCGTCTTCGCCAATGATATGATCCGGTGGATTTTCGGCATACGGCAGCAGTGTATTGGCTCCGGCACGGACGATCCGTTTATGCCAGTAGGTAGAAATGCCGAACATCTCCTTTGCCAGATCGTAGATCTCCTGATTGAGCCGGCTCTCCGTGATGCCGGGACGGATCAATCCGCGAGCTTCGACCTCATGAAAGAGTTGTTCTGCCTTACTCTGCGCCTCGCGGAGTTCTGTAACCTTTTTCTCTTCCAGAGCGTCTACCGAAGTGGTCTCATCTGACATGCTGTACCTCGCTAACCTTTATAGTGCCCGTATAGTGCCCGACAGAAGGGGTTGAATCCGATGTCCGTGGTTTCCTGTTGCCGAAAAGTAAAACTGTCCATCATAGCGGCGATCATCGTCGTATGCTCATCTGCCTGTCAGCCCGCAGCCGCGCAGGATCCGCCAAGCATCGTCGGAAGTTCGCCGCTGTATGGACTTTCAGGGGCAACGGGGTGGATCAATTCCAAACCTTTGACAGCAAAACAGCTCAGGGGGAAGGTTGTTCTCGTCGACTTCTGGACCTATTCCTGTATCAACTGCCTGCGTGCTCTGCCTTATATTCGCGCGTGGGCGGACAAATATAAAGACAGCGGTCTGGTCGTGATCGGAGTACACACGCCGGAGTTCGACTTTGAGAAACAACTGCCCAATGTACAGAAAGCAGTTCAAAAGTTCGGCATTACCTATCCGATTGCCCTGGACAGCAATCATGCCATCTGGAATGCCTTCCACAATGAATTCTGGCCGGCCCATTACTTTATCGACGCGAATGGCAAGGTACGCTATGAGCACTTCGGTGAAGGAGATTACGACCAGTCCGAACGATGGATACAGGATCTGCTGAAAGAGGCGAATGCAAAACGAATGCCGCCCAGCATCGTTCATGTGAATGGGCAGGGGGTTCAGGCTGCCGCCGACATGGGCCAGATTCTCTCCCCTGAAACCTATATCGGTTATGCGCGCGCTGATCACTTTGGGTCGCCGGGTGGGATCAGACAGGGTCAGGAGCAGCTTTACGCAGCTCCGGAAAACCTGAGGCTGAATGAATGGGGGCTTGCCGGCAAATGGGTTGACTACGCGCAGGTCGCCGTTCTGAGGTCGGCCGGCGGGAAGATTATCTTCCGTTTTCACGCCCGCGATCTGCATCTCGTACTTGGTTCATCCGCCGATGGCACACCGATTCGCTTTCGGGTGACGATTGACGGGCAGGCTCCCGGAGAGAATCATGGAGTGGACACGGACGCACAGGGCAACGGAGTCGTAACAGATCACCGCCTCTATCAGCTGGTGAGACAAAAAGACGCCATCAGAGACCATGTCTTCACCATTGAATTTCAGGACCCGGGCGTGCAGGCGTTTTCTTTCACCTTTGGATGACAAACCTGTGGAGGTGCTCATGAAACAGAAAGCAAATAATGCTGCGAAGCAAATGACTCGTCGGTTCTTTGTGATCGCCGGAAGCTCTGCCGTGACCGCGATGTTCCTCAATCTTCGATATGGGACTGAGCGCGTCGAAGCGAAGACAGGTGCGCTGAAAGAGGTCAGGATCGTTGAATTTTCCGCCGCCGGACAACGGGGAGATACCGTATCTTTACCGGTCATCACCAGGACCGATGCGGAGTGGAAGCAACAGCTGTCATCCGCTGCGTTTTACATAACACGGCAGGACGGCACGGAAAGACCTTACTCCGGAGAGTACTGGGATCTGCATGACAAGGGTCTTTATCACTGCATCTGCTGCGATACCACGCTCTTCAGCTCCGATACAAAGTTTGAGTCAGGTACAGGATGGCCAAGCTTCTGGCAGCCGATCGCCAAAGAAAATATTCGTGAAATCCTCGATCTGTCTCTGGGGATAGAGCGTACGGCAGTGTCGTGCCGGCGGTGCGACGCCCATCTTGGGCATGTCTTCAATGATGGACCAAGGCCGACCGGCCTTCGCTACTGCATGAACTCGGTGGCACTTAAATTCGTGAAGTTTGCCTGATGCTTTATGGGGTGCAAAACAGAAGCGTGCCCGGGAATGCCTATACGCAGATCCTTGCCGAAGTGAGTGCGTTTGCAGAATCCGCATCCGATCTCGCGGCGCTGCAGAACTTCATCGTCAGGATCATTTCACAGCGCCTTTCCTGGTATCACTGGACAGGCTTTTACATGCTCGATCCCGAGAATCCGGAGATGCTGATCCTCGGACCATTTCACGGCGCGCCGACCGAGCACGTACGCATTCCCGTAAGCCAGGGAATCTGCGGAGCCGCTGTCGCGCAGAATGACACCGTGATCGTGGACGACGTCAATTCCGATCCGCGTTATCTCGCCTGCTCTCTGGAAACGAAGTCTGAGATTGTCGTGCCCATTCGAGCCGGTGGTGCGGTAGTGGGTGAAATCGACATCGACAGCCATAACCCTGCGGCCTTCACGCCGCAGGATAAAGAGTTCCTCGAACTATGCGCCGTGATTGTGGGCGGCTTTATAGAACGGACTCAGACCGTCTCGTCAGATTCAAAATAAAAGCGGTAATGATTTCTGCAGCCTGGGTTGAAGCCGGCTCCGCAGTGCGGGCACAGGTGGCTGCTGTTCATGTATTCGCGAATCGTCAGTTCATTCCCGCAGGCTCCGCAAAGAATTGCCAGAGCATCCCATTCTGCACGCGGCCAGACTTTGATGTCATGACCAGCGAGCAATTCATGACATTCTTTGCAGGCATAGTAAACGCCGCAGCAGGCCATCCTGATTGCGATGATGTCCAGCGGTGAGTGGTAGTGGACACACCTCGTCTCCGCATCCACAGCAACTCCCCGGACCTCCGGCCTCCTCAGCGTCACACGCCTATCAGAACACAGTACGAGAAGACCAGTTTTAAAGAAATTGCTGATTCCTTATGTTGCGTATGGTGCATTACACCTTGCATCATGTATGCTTCGCTCGCGGGCCTTTCCACCTATCCCAAAGCAGCGACACGAGGCAGCCCTGGATGAAAGCATTTTTCTCTTTTACTTCTGCGTCACGCCGCAGTTTTCTGCATATAGCTATCCCCGGCATAGCCATCGCAGCCGGATGCGTCCTTGCCGTGCATGCCGCCGCTCCCAAAAAGTCCTCTGATACTGCGAATGCCGACTGGGCTGCCTATGAAGGCAATGCGGACGGTAATCACTACACTCCGCTCTCGCAGATCAATCAGTCCAATGTTGACCAGTTAAAAGTGGCATGGACCTATGACATCGGAGCTTCTATCTCCACCGGCAATCCGCTCGTCGTCAAGGACGTCATGTATGTCATCGGCAGAAACGGTTCTATCGCCGCGCTCGATGCCGCCAGCGGCAGGGAGATCTGGGTTTCCGAGCCCAAAATGGTGAGCCCCCGTCAGCGCGGTCTTGCCTATTGGGAGAGCACGGACCACACCAAAAAGCGCATCGTTTTCTTTCTTGCCAATCGCATTCGCCAGATCGACGCCAACACCGGCAAACTTGACCCCGGCTATAACGTCGACCTGAAGCAGGGACTCGAGCGCGATCCCGAAACCATCTTCAACGTGCAGAACTCTTCTCCGCCGCGTGTCTGGCACGATACGCTGCTCGTCGGCTCCAGCCCGGGTGAAGAGTACGGCTCACCTGTTGGGGATATCCGCGCCTATGACCTCAACACGGGCAGCCTCATCTGGCAGTTTCACACAATTCCCATGCCGGGCGAGCCGCATGCTGATGAATGGGGTCCCAACCCGCGAGCTTTCCATGGAGGAACCAACAACTGGTCTGAGGCTTCTGTCGACGAAAAGCGAGGCATTTTATATGCCGGCACCGGAGCACCTACCTATGATTTCTGGGGAGTCGATCGCCCCGGAGATAACCGCTATGCCGACAGCCTCCTTGCCATCGACATTCCGACAGGCAAACTCCTCTGGACCTTCCAGGATGTTCATCACGACCTCTGGGATTATGACCTTGCCTCCACGCCCGTTCTTTTTACCGCGAAGAGTCATGGCAAGGCAGTGGATGCAGTCGCGATCGCCGGCAAGACCGGCTTTCTCTTCGCCTTCGATCGCGTGACCGGCAAACCACTCTTTCCGATCGAGGAACGTCCCGTTCCACAGGGCGAGCACATGGAGGGCGAAAAGCTTTCGCCCACTCAGCCGTTTCCTGCCGTACTCAAGCCCTTCATCCGCCAGAACTACACCGCGGCTGATATCGACCCTGCTATTCCCGAGCCTGAACGGTCGGAGATCATCAGGCGCTTCAACACCGTCCGTTGGGATGGCATGTTCACGCCACCGTCCACAAGACCTACACTTCAGACCGCCAGCTCCAACGGAGGAGCCAATTTCGGCATGACTGCGGCCGATCCTGTCCGAGGCCGCGTCTACGTCATCGGCTTCAACATCCCCGACGTCATCGAGCTCAAAAAATCCGTACCGAAGTTCGGCGCAGGCAACAACCCTATGGAGCGCGGCCGCTCGCTCTATCAGCAGAACTGCTCCATGTGTCACGGACCTGACCGGATGGGACACTCGCCCAACTACCCGTCACTCGTCGGCGTTGGCGCCCGCATGAACCAGGAAGAGCTGACCGACTTTATCCACAATGGCAGGGCGCCCATGCCGGGCTTCCCCAACATCACCGGCCAGTCCATGACCGACCTGCTCACCTATGTGAACAATGGTTTCATGCCAAGCGACGCGCCACCGCGCAAAGTCATGAAAGGCCTTGCAGAAGGCGAGCCTCGCTGGCGTACTGATTACGGCTACTGGTACTCCAAATCCACCGGTGATGGCGTCATGCGCCCACCGTGGACCGTGCTCACTGCCTACGACATGAATACCGGCCGGCAAATCTGGCAGGTGCCTGTCGATAGTGACCCCAATTATCCGGACAAGAGCATCAAGACCGGAACCGGCGATCTCACCAAGTTCGGCATCGTCATTACCGGCGGCAATCTGCTCTTCGTTCCTGAACCTCGCCTGCAGAAGCTGATGGCAGTCGATCCCGATACCGGTAAAACTGTCTGGGAGGGGAATCTGCCAGAGAAGGCTGTTGGTATTCCGGCGGCGTATTCCGTCGATGGCCGCGAATACATCGCAGTTCCCGCAGCCAGCGGAGTTACTCCCAGAACCGCAAAGGGTGGGACAGCGCCTGAGGTCCACAACCAGTTTGTTGTCTTCGCTCTTCCTGAAAAGAAGTAACCCGTCCACCTTGAGCGCAGAAGGAGCCTGACACGCTTTCTTCTGCTGCTCGTTGCCTGCCACCATCTTCTGTCGCACTGGCTGGCTGCGTCAGCTTGGCTCCCGGCCTGTTCCTTCGCAGAGGAACAGCGCTGCTGATACTTTCAGTGGCACAATCCCCGAGAGCCTGCGCTCAAAAGTATGGCTCTTCCCTGCAACCGGGCAGGCTTTACGCGAATCTGAGCAGTGAAGGCTCTGCGGATAATTAACTCGCGAGACACCGGAACCGGCTATTAAGCCTTGCGGTTTGCCTGCGCCCGGACGGTGGCGCCTCGCAGAACGCTGACGAGGTGTTCGATATCGATCGGATAACTCAGAAATGAGACCGCGCCAAGATCGGTAGCCTGTGATTTAGCCGCCTGCGTATCGTACGTGGCCGAATGGAAGACGACAGGGATCGATTCCGTCTCGGGATTTTCCTTGAGACGCTGACATATATCGAATCCCGTAGTGTCGGGGAGATGAATGTCCAGAAGAATAACGTCGGGCTGGCGAACCGATACCAGGCTCAGCGTTTCCGCGCCGGTATGGGCATGAATCACGTCGAAACCCGATTCGTGAAGATGCCTGCCCAGCGAGTACTGATGGGTGTGATTGTCATCCACGAGAAGAACAAGGCTTCGATGCAAAGACTGCAAACCTGGAGTCTCCATAGTTCTGGTATTCATAACTTCAGAGTAAATTCGCTTTATTGTAGGGGTAGACTCCAGCCGGGTCAATCTTTAGAAAGCACCAAAAAGCGCCATTCTCTAATCCCCTGATTCAACAAAAGATATTTCCTCGGAGAACTCTCCGCGAGGAAACCGGTCCGCTATACTGAAGCGTCAAATCATTCCCACTGAGAGGTCCCGGTGAGCACATCCAGGATTCCCGAAATTCTCCGAAAGCATGAAGCGGCTCTGTTAGATGACTGGACCCGCGAACAAAATCAGCTCGGCGACATCAGCCACCGCCTGTCAGAGGCGGATCTCCGCGCGCAGTCCCGGCGTTTTCTGCAGCTTCTTCAGGAGGCAGCAACGAGAGGGGACGCTGCCGATACCGACACAGAGGCTTTCCGGGAGGTTCGCAGGTTTCTGGAAGAGGTTTCCGCCAGCCGGGCAGCGCTCGGATTCAGCCCCAGCGAGACCGCAACCTTTGTTTTTTCCTTCAAGCAGCCGCTCTTCAACCAGATCCGCGCTTCCCTGCCCAGTGCTGAGGACCAGCTTGCTGAAATCTGGACCGCGACCCTGCTGCTCGACAAGCTCGGCCTCTACACGATGGAAACCTATCAAAAGACGCGCGAGTCGATCATCGCCCGGCAGCAGGAGGAGATGCTGGAGCTTTCGACGCCGGTCGTAAAACTCTGGGACGGGGTACTGGCTCTGCCCATCATCGGAACTCTGGATTCGAGCCGCACGCAGACCATCATGGAAAACCTGCTGGAGAAGATCGTCGAGACCGGCTCGGAGCTGGCCATCATCGATATCACGGGCGTTCCCACCGTCGACACTCTGACGGCGCAGCATCTGCTGAAGACGGTGACGGCGGCGCGGCTTATGGGTGCGGAGTGCATCATCAGCGGCATCCGGCCGCAGATTGCGCAGACCATCGTTCACCTTGGAGTGGAGCTCGGCGACATCATTACGAAAGCAAGTCTTGCCGATGCCTTCCGCATCGCCATGCAGCGCACGGGACATGTCGTGGTCCGCAAAGCCGCTACGAGCAGGCTTTAATCAGGAGGAGAACGAAACGTGGAACATATTCCTATTCTGCGCATGGGTAGTTTTCTCCTGATCACGGTGCAGGTCGATATGCATGATCGTCTGGCGCTGCAGCTGCAGGACGATCTCACCGAGAGGATCGTGCAGCACGGTTCTCACGGCGTGCTGATCGACATCTCGGCGCTTGAAGTTGTCGACTCGTTTATCGGCCGCATGCTGGGCAATATCGCCTCCATGTCGCGCGTGCTCGATGCACAGACTGTAGTGGTCGGCATGCGTCCGGCCGTGGCCATCACGCTTGTGGAGCTGGGCATGTCTCTGCCCGGAATTCGCACTGCCCTGACGGTGGAGCGCGGTATGGAAATCCTTCGTGGAGACGTGGAGAATTCCATGCAGGAGCTGGAGGCGGAAGAGCCGGAGAGGGCCGCAGATGGAAGTTCTGAAGTCTGACTCTTTGCCCATCCGAACCTCGGAGGATATGGTGAGCGTGCGCACCTCCGTGCGAAAGTTCGCAACCGAGCTCCGCTTCGGCATCGTCGATCAGACCAAGATCGTCACCGCTGCCAGCGAAATTGCCCGCAATACCCTCGACTATGGCCGCGGCGGAGATCTCCGCATGGAAGCTCTCAGCAACGGAACGAAGAGAGGGCTGCGGCTTATCTTCACCGATCGCGGGCCGGGAATCCGCGATATCGAACGGGCACTGACCGATGGATTCACAAGCGGGAATGGTATGGGGCTTGGCCTGGGCGGCACGCGCCGTCTGATGGATGAGTTTGAGATTGCATCCAAAGTGAACGAAGGGACAACCGTAACCATCACCAAATGGAGCCGCTAAGCCAAACCTCGATCGTCGCCGTCCAGGATTCCTCCCAGGTTGCCGTGGCGCGGCGCGCCGCCACCGAGTTTGCGAAGATCGCCGGGCTGGATGAGCAGCGCATATCCGCTGTAAACATTGTTGTTGTTGAGCTGGCGAACAATCTTCTGCAGCATGCCGGCGGCGGCAATCTCTACCTGCGTTACCTGGAGCCGGTCGGCGCGCTGGAGATCGCCTCGGTCGATCACGGCAAAGGCATGCACAATATCGAGCGCTGCCTCGAAGACGGCTTCAGCACGGCCTCTACTCCCGGCCTTGGGCTGGGCGCCGTTCGCCGATTTGCGCTTCGGTTTTCCGGATATTCGCTTCCTGGGCGCTCCACTGTAATCGCAGCCCGCCTGGCGGAGCGGAAGGCTGCACCCGATTTCTCGGTGATCAGCACCGCGATTCAGGGCGAAACGCTGAGCGGAGATGGATGGTCCGTTTCAGAAGATGGACGAGCCTTCCTTGTAGTGGATGGCCTTGGACACGGTATGTTCGCCGCCGATGCCGCCAAAGCCGCGATCAGCATCTTTCAGAAGTACCAGAACTCTTCTCCACAGGTCATTCTCGAAATGGCGCATGCGGCTCTGCGATCCACGCGAGGTGCCGCAGCCGCTGTCGCCCGAGTGAACCCCGGGACCTCGACCCTCGACTTTGCCGGAATTGGAAACATCAGCTGCGTCCTGATGGGGCCGGAGCGCAGTCAAAGCCTGGTCTCTCACAACGGCACCCTGGGGCACCAGATGCGCCGTGTACAGCAGTTCCAGTATCCCTGTCAGCCTTCCGATCTGCTGCTCATGCAGTCCGACGGGCTCACCACGCAGTCGCGGCTCGGCATTCCGCCTTCTCTTCTGTTGCAGTCTCCCTCTGTCGTTGCTCCGCTGCTGTTCTCCGAGCAGGTGCGCGGGCGCGACGATGCAACGATTCTGGTGACCCGCCTTGCCTAAATCCACTCCATCCCGCCTGCTCTCCGTGAACCTCTCCACGGAAACGGATTTCCTGCTCGCGCGGCAGCGCGCCAAGCAAATCGCCGAGGTTCTTGGCTTTGAAACGCAGGATCAGACACGCATCGCCACTGCCGTCTCTGAGATAGCCCGCAACGCGTATGAATACGCAACCAGCGGCGTGGTCGAATTTTATCTGGAGCGTGAGGATCAGGCCGCATTCAGAATCGTCGTCAAAGACAAGGGAAAGGGCATTCCCCGGCTCGATGAGATTCTGGACGGGAACTATATCTCCGCTTCGGGCATGGGCATCGGCATTGGCGGTTCCCGTCGTCTTATGGACGACATGCACATTGCCAGCTCCGCAAGCGGCACGACAGTGATTCTGCGCAAATTTCTTCCGCGGGGCGTCGCAGTTCCCACGCTGAAGGCGGTCGGGGAGCGTCTCGGCTCGATTGCTCCGCAGGATCTCGGTACGGCGGCTCACACCCAGAACCGCGAGATGGTCCGGCTTCTGAACGACCTTCGCGAGAAGGAGCGCGAGCTTTCGCAGCTGAATCAGGAGCTGAAGGAGACCAACCGCGGCGTCATGGTTCTCTACTCCGAGCTGGAAGACCGCGCGCAGGAGCTGCAGCAGGCCTCGGAGATGAAGACCCGCTTCATTTCAGGAGTCACGCACGAGCTGCGCACGCCGCTGAATTCGATCGTTTCCCTTGCTGGTCTTTTGATTCGCCGTATCGATGGAGAGCTGACCGCCGAGCAGGAGAAGCAGGTTCTCTTTATTCAGCGCTCCGCGCAGAACCTTACCGACATGGTGAACGATCTTCTGGACCTCGCAAAAATCGAAGCCGGCAAAGTGACCACCCGGCTGAGCGAGTTCACCATTGCAGAGTTTTTCGCCGCGCTGCGCGGTATGTTCCGTCCGCTGGCTACGAACGAGAATGTGCAGCTCATCATCGAAGAGAGTCCGGTGGTCGGCACACGCCTCTATACCGACGAGGGCAAGCTGGCGCAAATCCTGCGCAACTTCATTTCGAATGCGCTGAAGTTTACCGAGCGGGGCAAGGTGCACGTCAGCGCCGCGCTGGTCCCCAATGGCGGCGTTCGTTTTTCGGTTCGCGATACCGGGATCGGCATCGCCGATGAGAACAAAGAGCTGGTGTGGCAGGAGTGGGGTCAGATTGAGGCCGATCAGCGCTCCCGGCATAAGGGCAGCGGCCTTGGTCTTCCTCTTGCGAGACAGCTCGCAACCCTTCTGGGAGGCTCCACCTGGCTCGAGTCCACACTGGGAGAAGGCTCGACCTTCTATGTGGAGATCCCCACCGCGGTCGCGGCTTCTTCAGAGCCGGCGCCGCTGTCAGAAAGCGAGCAGACGATTCTGATGGTCGACGATGACGAGGTGGCTCGCTATATTCTGCGCCGCAACCTGGTCACTCTCACCTCGGCCCGTCTTCTTGAGGCTCCTTCTCTTGTGGAAGCGAGACGTCTTCTCGCAACATGCACACCATCGCTTATCTTCCTTGATATCGTCATGCCGGAAGAGAACGGCCTGGCCTTTGCCGAACAGCTCCGCATGCTGCCTGATATGGCAGATCTCCCCATTGTGCTTTTGAGCTCGAAAATCCTCTCCGCCGAAGAACAGGCCCTCGTCGAGCGTCATAATCTGACCTACATCAATAAAGATCGAGGTGACGCACAGGATCAGCATGCGGCGCTGGAGCGCGTGCTGCTCAATCTGGGGCTAAGCGACCTGCATGAGAGAGGAGGCGCGCATTGATTCACCACAGGAAGCGTCCTGTTCTTTACGTCGACGACACCATAGAACAGCGCTACGCCATGCGGCGCATCCTCGAAACGGAAGGCTTCGCGGTTCTGGAGGCGGGAAGCGGAAAAGAGGCGCTCGCTCTGATGCAGCAGCCACTCGCTCTCGCGGTCGTCGATGTAAAGCTCCCCGATATGAGCGGCTATGATCTCTCGCGCAGAATCAAGGCGAAAGAGCCTCATCTGCCTATCCTCCAGGTCTCCGCCAGCTTCAGTGATCCGGACCTTAGAGCTTCCGGATTTTCAGGAGGCGCCGACGCCTACATCGCTCAGCCGGTCCACCCGGCAGAGCTGATCGCACTTGTGCGCAGAATACTGCGCACTTCGGAAACGGAGGATCTGCTCCGCTTTCTTGCGACCATCGGCTCAAAGATAACCTTCAGCACGTCTCTCGAAGACACGGCAAAGAGTATCTGCAGCGCAGTCACTCCCTATTTTGCAGATCGCTGTGCCATCCATCTGAACAGCACGCCCGAGCACTCTTCTTCCGGCTGGACGGTGGAGCTCGATGCGGAGTATCGCGAGGCGATGAAGGACGATCCGGAGGCGAAACCGGTTCATATGATCAGCAGCAGACTGCTGATCAGTCCGCTATCGGTTACAAATCCCGGGTTCGGAGCCATCGCCTTCGAATTAAACAAGGACCGCGAATACTCGGCAGCAGATCTGGTTCTGGCAGCCGACCTGGCCAGCCGCGCCGGCCTGTCGCTGCAGAACTGTATCCTTCTTTCTTCGGAGCAATCCATTCGATCCGCGCTGATTCAGGCTGAGAAGCTGGCAACCGCGGGCCGCATGTCTGCCGCTATCGCGCATGAGATCAATAACCCTCTTGAAGCTGTGACGAATCTGCTCTTTATCATTGAGCAATCGCAGGAAGCGACTCCTCTGATTCGCGAGACCGCCGGCTCTGCACTGACGGAGGTGACGCGTTTGGCCCACATTGCCCGCCAGTCTCTCGGCTTCTATCGCGAGCTGCGGACTCCTTCCACGCTGGATCTTTCGCAAAGCGTCCTGGATGCCCTTGAGTTTTATAACAAGCGCTTGTCCGCCAGAGGGATCGAAGTCACACTGAACCTCGGGGAATCGGTTCTGATCCAGGGTATCCGGGGAGAGATTCGGCAGGTCATCTCAAACCTGCTGGTCAATGCACTGGAGTCGATGGAGAACGGCGGAGAAATTGCCATCGCCACGTTCAGGCGTAACGACCGGGCAATGCTCTCTATCAGCGACAACGGCCCCGGCATCGGAAGAGAAATTCAGTCCCGCGTCTTCGAGCCGTTTTTCACCACCAAGCAGGGCACAGGAACAGGGCTTGGGTTATGGATTACGAAGTCGATCGTCGAAAAGCACGACGGGAAAATACTTCTCACCTCGCGCAATGACCGCAATCACGGCAGCAAATTCGAGATTGACTTCCCTGCCGTCGAACAACGATAAGCTGATGTCTGAATTCTTAGCGCGGAGTCACGCAACCGTGCTCTTCCCTGCGTAAACAGGAAGCGCCAGCCGTACCACAGTCCCCTTCTGCACCTGGCTTGCTATAGTGAGGTCGGCATGGTGCAGATCGGCGATCCAGCGCGCGATGGCCAGGCCCAGTCCGGTTCCCTCCACCTGGCTGCGTGACGGATCGGCGCGATAGAAGCGATCGAAGATATGCGGCAGCGCCTCTTCGGGAATGCCTGCGCCATTGTCGCGCACCACGACTGTCGCTCGCTCTCCCGTAGTGTGCAGCGCCACTTCGATCTCTCCATGCGGCTGCGTAAATTTGAGCGCATTGTCGAGCAGAATCCAGAGAAGGCGGCGCAGCGCCGAGAAATCTCCCAGCACGATGACCGGCTTCTCTTCTTCCACCGCCACCGAAAGAGTCAGACTGCGCTCGATGGCAATGGGACGCGCAATCTCGCACGCCGCCTGAATCACTTCTGCAAGATTTTGCTGCTCGAGCACCGCATCGCTGCTGCCCGCATCGGCGCGCGCCAGCGTCAGCATCTCTTCAAGCAGCACAGCGGCCTTGGCCATCTCTGCCACAATCTCTTCAAACGACTGCCGGCTTTGCTGATCCGCGTGAGGGTTGCGCAGCGCTACCTCCGCCACAGTGCGAACAAAGGAGAGAGGGCCGCGCAGCTCATGCGAGGCATCGGCCGTGAATTGCCTGATCTGATTTACCGCCGATTCCAGACGCGCCAGCATGGCATTACAGGTCTCGACCAGCCGCTGCAGCTCATCCCCCGTTTTCACTTCGGGCACTCGCTCAGAGAGATTGCGAATGCTGATGGAACGCGCCGTGGCCGTGATCCGGTCCACCGGCTTGAGCGCGCGGCGGCTCAGCCAGTAGCCGCCTACGGAAGAGATCAGCAGCAGCAAAGGTGCCGAAGCAAGCAGCCCTTTCCAGAACTGCTCAAGCACGATCAGGTTCCCTGCCTCGGGCGCGGCGACAAAGAGATAGAGCTGTTCGGTGCCGAGAGTAAACGGGCGCACCAGCACCCAGTAAGGCTGATCCTCCGCCTGTGCATGAACAAACTGCTCACCGGGCTTTGCCGGCACTGCCGGCCAGGGAAAATCGGCTGCGGCAGGAGAGGGTGAAGGATAGGCGCGCGAGCCGTCTGCGCGAAAGACCTCGGCAAGACCATTGCCCGTTGCGTGAGCAAAATCTGTGTAGTCCTGCACCTTGTCCGCCGGCACTTCCTTCTGCGTGGCCTGCAGAAGATTCTGCAGACGGTCAAGGCGGCGGCTCAGTGTCGTGTAGCGCTCTCCGGTCAGCGTGCTCTTCAGGTTGAACCACATGGCCGCTCCGAAGAGCACCCACCCGGAGAAAAAAATGCACCCGAACCAGAAGGTAAGACGGAGTGAAATGGAGGCGCGGTTCACGCGCATGCGGCACTCCGCAGCGAGTAGCCTATGCCGCGCACTGTATGCAGCAGCTCAGGCTCGCCAGGGTGCGTGATCTTCGACCGCAGAGCGCGAATGAAGACATACAGCGAATCGAAGCTTACATCGGCATCGCTGCTCCAGCCTTCGTCAATAAGCACTCCATGCGGCACGATGGAGTTGGCGCGGCGCATCAGCACAGCCAGCAATGCGCACTCCGTGCGGGTAAGCGAGGCGACGCGCTGACCCCGCTGCAGCTCATGCTCCCGCGGACGAAGAATCAGATCCTCGAATTCCAGGGCTCTGGGCTCAGGAGCGGGAACACGGCGCGCAGCGGCGCGAATTCTGGCCAGCAGCACATCGAGCGCG
This sequence comes from Paracidobacterium acidisoli, assembly GCF_003428625.2. Taxonomy (GTDB): domain Bacteria; phylum Acidobacteriota; class Terriglobia; order Terriglobales; family Acidobacteriaceae; genus Paracidobacterium; species Paracidobacterium acidisoli. The sequence continues at coordinate 195,907 of NZ_QVQT02000001.1, forward strand.
AAGGGCTTGGTCAGATAATCATCGGCTCCCGCATCGAGGCCGCATACAATATCGTCCATCGAATCGCGCGCGGAAACAATGATGGCCTGCGTGCGCAGCCGCGCCTCACGCAGCTTGCGAATGACCGTAACGCCATCCATACGCGGCAGCATCACGTCGAGAAGCATCACATCAAACTCATTGGTTCGGCCCAGCCGCAGCGCTTCTTCGCCGTCATACGCCAGCGTGACAGAATAACCTTCGCCTTCAAGCGCACGGCCCAGATGGCCTGCTAGGCTGCGCTTGTCCTCCACAATCAAAACCTGCATTTGCCTGATCCTGTGAGAGGGATCGTAACCGTACATTGTGAATTATCAGTGAAAACAGATCGAGCCAGGGGCCTTCCTCAGATTGAGCTTAGACAGCCCCGACATACTCCTCGCTATCCCCGCCTGCGCTTTGCAGGAACCATTCAGGAGAGAAAGAGGACGATGCCAACCATTCGAAGAAAGTGGGCCGCCTGCACCGCGGGCATATTGTTCTGTCTGACTTTATTTGCTTCCACGGTCTTTGCGCAGACCAGTAAAGGCATGGTGACCGGTACCATCACCGATGCCTCAGGCGCGGTGCTCAAAGGCGCTCGCATCAACCTCGAGCCTCTGGGCAAGTCAACCCTTACCAACGAGCGGGGCGAATATTCGCTGACTGGTGTAGCGCCCGGGCATTATGCGTTCACTGTTGAGTTTGCCGGCTTTCAACCATTCCGCAAGGAAATGGATGTGTCCGCAGGGCAGACCGCGACGCTCGATGTGACGCTGCGCGTGAATCCAGGCAGCGAGCAGGTACTTGTTTTCGGCGGCGGCGCGCAGGATCTTATGCAGGCGGCCGATCAGGAAATCTCGTCGGCGAATATCGTGAATGTTATGCCTTCCTCGGAAATCGTTGCGCTGCCAAATGAGAACATTGCGGACGCGACCGGGCGGTTGCCCGGCGTGACGCTGCAACGCAACGAAGGCCAGGGCGAGTACGTCCAGGTGCGCGGGCTGGATCCGCGGCTGACCAATGTCACGGTCGATGGCGTGACTCTGGCCTCGCCGGAGGTCACCATCAACCAGGTCGACCTGACGACGATTCCCGACAACATGGTCGAGTCTATCGTGGTCAACAAGACCCTCTCCGCCAATCAGGATGCCGACGGCATCGCCGGCTCCGTGGATCTGGTGACCAAAACGGCGGGAGCGCGGCCCTATTTCAGCGCCGAGTCCACGATGGGCTTTACGCCGATCCAGAATACCCGCTACATCGGCAAGGTGGACACGACCGCGGGGATGCGCTTCGGCGCGAGTCAGCGCTGGGGCCTGATCGGCGGCTTCGAGGCCGATTACAACGGCGGCGGCATTGATAACATCCAGCCCAGTCCGGATCTCAACCCCGATGGCTCGACAACTCCCTATTACGACAAGAACACGCAGCGCGTGTATCGCATGAATGAGGATCGCTGGGGTCTCACCAGCACCGTGGATTACAAGATGAGTCCTCAAACCACCTTTGCGGCGCACTTCCTGCTCTCCGATTTCAAGGACTTTCTCGACAAGTATTACTACGAAATCGGCCCCAAGGCGCAGTACTACCAGTCGAATCAAACGAGAAACCCGGCAATCGGCACTCTGATTCTCGATGGCAGCCACATTCTCAGGAACTCCTGGATTCACTGGGGTTCGGCCGTCTCCCGCTCCCGCTTCGAGAACGCTGGCGGCGACCCGAGGGCGGAGTGGAGTCCGTCAAAACTCCTGAAGGCCTACGATGCGGCCAACTGCGTTTACACCGGGACGCCCACGAGCATCTACCGGCCCACGTGGTCGGCGGGATGCTCGTTCCCCAATTCCGACTCGGATCATGATAATTTCAACCCGGAGAACTACATCCTGAGCACCTATCGCACCACCTCCGGGCAGGCGGTCTCGCTGAACCTGCAGGAGTGGGCGGGTATGGGCATGAATTACCACCTCGGCTCGCACTCGGCGACCTTCGAATTCGGCGGCCAATTCCGCAACAACCACTCCTTCGAGTACGCGGAGACCCCGCAGTACAACTACTTCGGACCGACCACAGGCAGCGGCGCCGCGAGCCTCGTGCCGTTCCAGACCGGATTTACCTACGATCACTATTACGGCGGCACCTATTACATGGGGCCTGTCACCGACTGGAACAAGCTGACCGCTTACTGGAAGGCGAATCCGGGAGACTTCCAACTGGATGTGCCAACCACACGGGAAGGCTCGGATTCCGCCAACTTCGACCTGATTAACCGCACCACCGCGGGCTACGTAATGAACACCATCAACTGGCCCAGGTTCAGCCTGCAGACGGGCCTGCGCTTTGAAGCCACACAAGTGCATGTGCACGGCTATTACGTGAACCCCTCGGCTGGACCCTACGGCAACGGCACTGATGCTCCCACCCCCATCGACAATGGCAGTTGGGGCAATTGGGTTGGAACCACCCCGGAGACCACCACCCAGTCTTATGTCGTTCCTTTACCCAGTGTGCAGGCGCGCTGGATGGTCTCTTCGATGACTGCCATCCGCGCCGTCTACTCGCGCGGAATCTCGCGGCCGAATCCTTATGATCTGGTGCCGTACATCCTGGACAACGGAGCGGGCACCAGCCAACCCCGCTACAGCATCGGCAACCCCAGCGAGCAGCCCACCCACGCCAACAACTACGACCTGCTGGTGGAGCAGGAGCTTCGCCCCTTCGGCGTGATCCAGGCCGGGTACTTCTATAAGCAGCTCTACGACCCCATCGTCCAGACTTACACTTCCTGCTCAATCACGGGATCTCTCTGCAACATCCCAGGTAGCGATCCTGGGGACGAGGCACAGCAGGATATCAACGCCAACAACGCCAGCGTCTCGGGGCTTGAGTTTTCATGGAAGCAGCGGTTGAGCACACTGCCCGGCGCCCTGCGCGGCCTTACCATGATGGCCAACTACGCTTATACCAATTCGCATACCAACGGCATTCCGGGGCGCACGGATTCGCCGTCTCTGATCGGCACCGCGCACCACTCCTTCAACATTGAGCCCGCCTACACGCTGGGACGCTATGACGTTCACATGGGCATCAGCTACAACGGCGCTTACAACTATGCCTACCAGTGGTTCAACGACCAACCCAATCCCTCCAACAACACCGCCGGCCCCGCCAACGGCCCACTAGGCGACAACTTCGCCTATCCGCACCTGCAGGTGGACGCCCAGGCAGGAGCACGCGTGTGGCGCGGACTGCACGTGATCGTCAATGGCCTGAACCTCAATAATGAGGTCTTTGGCTACTACAATGGGCAACCGCAATATCTAACCCAGCGCGAATACTACAAGCCGACATACAGCTTCAGCCTGCGCTGGGATTCGAACCACGAAAAATAACGCGCAGCGGCGGAGTGTGGACTTGTATCTATCCACCTTCCGCCGCCACTCTCACTTTCTGAAGTTGAAAATAAGTTAATTTCCAGCCTCGATTCCCATAAAAACCGTATGCGGGTACAAAATCCGATGAGAACGACAATTGCGGCCCTTCTTCTGGCCGCCTTGGCAACTGCTGCAGCGCAGGCGCAAAGTGCAGCTCCAGCCGAAAGCACCGTGGATGCAAAGACATCTCTGAAGTTTGTCGTGATCGTCACTCGCCACGGAGTGCGCTCGCCCACCGGAAAAATCGATCAGCTGAATAAATATTCGCGGCAGAGCTGGCCGCAGTGGAGCGTGCCTGCGGGCTATCTCACCCCGCACGGCGCGCAGCTGATGACTCTCTTCGGTAAGTACGACCGCGAACTTCTTGCCTCACAGGGACTGCTTGCACCCGCCGGTTGTGCTGATGCCACGCATATCCGCATCATCGCCGACTCCGACCAGCGGACGCGCGAAACCGGCAGGGCACTCGCCGCCGGACTCGCTCCAGGATGCACCATCGACGTGACCGCACTGCCCGAAGGAACCGAAGATCCGCTCTTTCATCCGCTCGCGGCCGGGGTCGGAGATACCGACAAAGCGACCGCAGCCGCTGCCATTTCAGGACGCATCGGCGGTAATCCGCAGGACCTGACCGAGGCTTACCGGGCACAATTCAGCGCGTTGGAAGAGGTGCTGCTTAGCGGCAGCGGCAAAAGCACAACCGAGCCTCGTTCTCTGCTCTCTACCCCCTCCTCTGTCGCGCCCGGCAGAGGAGACCACGCCGCCGATCTGAATTCCCCACTCTCCCTCGCCTCCACCATGACCGAAAACTTTCTGCTCGAATACACCGAGGGCATGGACAAAGAAAACGTCGGATGGGGACGCATCGATCTCGATAAACTGCGCGAGCTGCTCCAGCTGCACGTCGCCAGCGAAGACATCGCGCAGCGGACCACTTATATCGCGCGTGCGCAGTCATCGAATCTGCTCGATCATCTGCTTCGCTCCATGCAGCAGGCGGCAAACGGACAACCGGTCGCAGGCGCGCTCAGCAGGACGGACGACCGTCTTCTGATTCTGGTGGGCCATGACAACAATCTCGCCAACATCGCCGGCAATCTGAACATCAACTGGCTGATCGATGGCCGTCGCGATGACACGCCGCCGGGCGGCGCGCTGGTCTTCGAGCTATGGAAGAGCAACCGCACCGGACAATATGCCGTGCGCACCTGGTACACGGCGCAGACTCTCGATCAGATGCGCAACAGCACCCCGCTCACACTCAGCTCCCCGCCCGAGCGAGCGCCTGTCTTCCTGCCCGCATGCGGCCAGGCCGACGGAAGCTGCACCTGGAGCGGATTCGAAGAGGCGCTGAAAGCAGCCATCGACCCGCATTTTGTAAAGTGAGCCCTGCCCGGGAATCAGGCTGTCTGGTTCCCGATCATCTTTTTCGGATCGACAACCCTGTCAAAGGTCTTCTCGTCTATGTATCCGCTCTTCAGGGCAGCCTCTTTGAGAGTCAGGTCATCGCGCTGCGCGATATGTGCGATCTCCGAAGCTTTGTCGTAACCGATGACCGGGCTCAAAGCCGTGACCAGCATCAGAGAATTTCGCACATATCCTTCGATTCGTTTTCTCTGAACTTCGGTTCCTTCAACCGAGTAATGCAGAAAGCTGTTGCAGCCGTCAGCGAGAATACGCGCCGAGTGAAGAAAGTTGTTGATGATCACCGGCCGCATAGCATTCAGCTCGAAATTCCCCTGTGAACCGGCAAAGGCGACGGCCGTATCGTTGCCGATGACCTGAATGCAGATCATCACGATCGCCTCGCACTGCGTCGGATTCACCTTGCCCGGCATGATCGACGATCCAGGTTCGTTGTCCGGCAGAATCAGCTCGCCGATGCCGCAGCGCGGCCCTGAAGCAAGCCAGCGCATGTCATTGGCTATCTTCATCAGAGCGACCGCAAGGCCGCGCAGAGCCGCATGCGCCGCGACCATCGAATCGAGCGATGCCTGCGCCTCAAACTTGTTGGCTGCGGTACGGAATGGATAGCCGGTAAGCTCCGCGATCTTCTTCGCAATGCGGACGTCGAAGCCCGGAGGCGCGTTGAGACCCGTCCCGACAGCCGTGCCTCCAGCCGCAAGCTCATATAAGCCATCGAAAGACGCATCGATGCGTGCCATAGCATAACGCAGCTGCGCCGCATAACCGGACCACTCCTGGCCCACAGTCAGAGGAACCGCATCCTGCAGATGGGTGCGCCCGATCTTGACGATCTGCCCCCACTCATCCGCTTTGCGTTCAATCGTGGCGGCCAGCGCATCGACTCTCGGCAGAAGAATCTCACGAAGATACTTCACTGCGGCAATATGCATCGCAGTGGGAAAAGTATCGTTCGATGACTGTGACATATTCACGTCATCATTGGGATGGATCGGGCTTTGCGTGCCGAGCACACCATTGGCGATCTGAATCGCACGATTCGAGATCACCTCGTTCACATTCATATTGCTCTGCGTCCCGCTGCCCGTCTGCCAGACAAACAATGGGAAGTGATCGTCGAGTGTGCCTGCAATCACTTCTTCCGCGGCCTGGATAATAAGGTCTGCTTTTTCCCGCGGCAGGTGACCAGACTCGGCATTAGCGATCGCCGCAGCCTTCTTCACAACGCCGTATGCGTGATACAGCTCTGCCGGCATGCGATCTTTACCGATGGAGAAGTGGATCAGCGAACGCTGCGTCTGCGCGCCCCACAGCCGGTCCGACGGGACCTCGATCTGCCCCATGGAATCAGACTCGACGCGACGCCCTCCCTCGATAACATCTCCTGCCCGATGGCGATTGTCATTCATCAATGCTCCCCGTTTGCTCCCGCAAAACAGAACGCTGTTCGCTCCATTGCAGAAGCAGCAGACCTGCTTACTCAATTTAAGATGCGGCTGAACACATTCGTATATAAACGCCGCTCTCAGTACTTCCCGATCCTTAAGACAGCCTTAAGCCGGCATGTGTTTCCTGCAATTTTATTCGGCATTCCATTCACTCTCATCAACAGCATGTGGCATACGATACCGAATTTACTGGTGCTTAATAACGTTCCGCCGGGCCGCGACTATTCTGCCAGTAGTTGATTCTGACCGTTCGACAGCACGAACGCGAGCCGCAGTCAGAACATCCCTGATCTGTATCTTTTGAGGCCGACATGATGAATACGTTCCTTCGCCTGCGCATGGTGCAGGTATGCATGCTTGTTGTCTTCGCGCTTGTTCTGCTTCCGCATCTGCAGGCACAGCAAACACTGGGAACCATTCACGGCTCTGTCAGCGACCCTTCCGGCGCTGTTCTGAACGATGCCGTCGTTATTGCAGTAAACAACGCAACCTCTCTTACGCGCACCGCGACAACAGCAAAAGACGGATCATACGCTTTTCAGAATCTTCCCATCGGAACCTATCTTCTTTCTGTAGAGCACTCGGGCTTCGAGAAGGCCGCTTATCCGAACATTCGCGTGCAGGAAAACCGCACGACGACGCTGAATGTGCAGCTTCAGCCTGGCCAGGTATCGGAGTCGGTCATCGTGCAGGGCTCGCCGCTGCTGAACTCTGTCGACACGACCAATGGATATGTTCTCGATAACGCGCAGATGCAGCAGATTCCACTGGCGACCGGAAGCTTCACGCAGCTTGCGATTCTTGCCCCTGGCGCGAATTCGCAGTTTATCAACGGCACCGGCACGAATGAGGGGCTTGGCAATCAGTCGCTGTGGGTCAACGGACAGCGTGCGACAGACAATACTTTTACCGTAAATGGAATCGATGTCAGCAATCTCTTCAATGGCAACAGCAACAGCCAGGAGCCTTCGGGGCGAGTGGTTCCCAACACCGGCGAGAACTTTGTCAGCGGCGGCCAGATCCAGACCAATACTTCGGTCTACGACGCGATCGGCAATGCCATGCCGACCCCTGTCCCTGAAATGATTCAGGAGTTGAGCGTCAACACCTCGATGTACGACTCGCAACAGGGCCAGACAAGCGGTGCACAGATCGAGCTCAGCACCATGGGCGGATCAAACGCCTGGCACGGGCAGGGCTTCTTTTCACATCAGACCAACTGGCTGAATGCAGCGCCCTTCTTCTTCAGACAGCAGAGCGCACAGTACGGCGGACCGATCCCCGAAAATGAGGTGAACCCCGAGCTGCACCGTTATAACGGTGGAGGCACCTTCGGCGGTCCGATCCTGCGCGATAAGCTCTTCTTTTTTCTTGGCTACAATCACATCCGCGTCACCGATCAGTTCAACGGAACTTCGGATCTGTATCTGCCCGCAGGCCTCTCTGACGATCGTAGCATCGCCGGACTTACAACGGCCGTGCAATCCAGTGAGAAGCCGGGCACGCCTTTCAGCGGCAACTTCGACAAGGCCGCTGTCGCATTGCTGCAGGCCAAACTTCCCGGCGGGCAATTTCTCATCCCATCCGTTGGCTCGAATGCGGCCAATCTGCTGACGGCTGGCACGCCGGATGCGGTTCTCATCGGCAGCCCGATCTTCACAGCCGACCAGGCCACGGCAAACCTCGATTACAACGCTTCGAAATCCGATGTGCTCTCGCTGAAGTACTACTATCAGCACGATCCCTCAACCAATCCATTTACCGACAGCCAGGTAGAAGGCTTTACGCAGCGCCTCGACGCGGGCAGCCAGGTAGCCGCCATCAGCAACTCGTATACGCCGTCGTCGCACCTGAGCTGGCAACAGGTCTTCGGCTTCTCACGCGAAAAGGCCTACAGCACCAACGACCAGCCCTTTACGCCACAAAGCCTCGGCATCAATCTCTTTGGCTTCGATACCTTCCCGGGAATCACACTTCGCTCCACGAACCCCACCTATCGCTCCAGCCTGAACATCGGCCCAACCAGCGACTTCTTCCGTGACGGCATGTTCCAGAACCTGTGGGCCCCTTCAACAACGGTGATCTCCACTCTGGGCAAACACACCCTCACCTACGGAGCACGCTACAGCTACACCCAGCTGAACATCGTCAACCGGCGGCAGAACACCGGCCAGATCACATTTGACTCCTTTGCCGATCTGGCAGAGGGCAACGTCGATACCAACCGGTCCAGCTTTCTGCAGGGCGCATCGAGCCGCTACTACCGCGCAAATTACATCGGCGCCTTCGTTCAGGATAAGTATCAGATCAATCCGCGCCTCAGTCTTACTGCCGGCATTCGCTATGACAATGACGGCGCCATGACTGAGAAATACGGAAACTTCTTCAACTTCGATCCGAACCTCTACAGCTACGACTCTTCGACAGACACCATCACCAACGATGGATTCGTCGTTGCGGGCAACAACAAGCAGTTCCATACGCCGGGCGTGAGCAATTCCACGCTGAGAAACGCGCAGTGGGGCATCTCCCCGCGTCTTGGCCTTGCGTGGTCTCCGGGCTGGAACAATGGAAGGGTCGTATTTCGCAGCGGCTTCGGCATGTACTTCAATCGCGGAGAGTACTTCACCTACCTCTCACCGGGCGCGGGCAGCGGCATCAGCGGCCCCTTCGGCGTCACGCAGGAGCCTCCCTTCGTGGTGCCGTTCCCCTCTCCTTCAGGAGCGACGTTGTCGAACCCCTTCGGCTCAACTCTGCCTGCGCCGCCAACGGGAGATCCGCAGACCTTTTATCAGTACCTGCCGAACATGGCATCGCTGGAAACAGGCGCGGCCACCTATCCATTCGGCTCGTATGACATGAACAACAAGCTGCCGTACACGATGAATTACACCCTTGACATGCAGTGGCAGCTCCGCAACGACATGTCCCTCGATATCGCGTATGTCGGCAACCGCGGCCGGCACGGTGTTGTTCCTGTGCCGTTCAATCAGCCCGGCATCGCCACACCGTCAGGCCCCATCCACGGACAGACGTACTCTTACGGTTATCAGGCGACGGATACGGAGGGAAACCCTCTTACGACAGAGCCTTATTACACGTATGACGGCGGCAATACCGATCTTCGCGTGCCCTTCATCGGTTACAGCGTGAACTCCGTTACCTACAAGGCGGTTGGCGTATCAGCGTATGACGCTCTTCAGGTGCAGTGGACGAAGCGTATGCTGCACGGCCTTCAGTTCAGCGCCTCCTACACCTGGTCTCACTCGCTCGACGAGCAGAGCGGCCTGGGTCTGTTCTACAACGGCAGCAATCCGCTCGATCTCCACAGCGGATACGGCTCTTCGGATTTCGATCTGACGAACAATGTGACGTTCAGCTATGTCTACCAGCTGCCGAATGTGATCAAAGGCCACAACTGGCTGGCGAAGGTGGCAAACGGCTGGGGGCTCGAAGGCATTACCGTACTGCAGAGCGGCCAGCCTTACAGCGTGGAAGACTATTCAGGCACAATCGCCGGGCAGTACTACAGCACGAATGACGGCATCACCAACCCCATCGTTCCGCTGGCTCCAGGCGTGTCTCCTCATCAGGCGCTCACCGGACATGCAGGCGCCTTCAAAGACTCCAGCGGCAATGCCATTCCTGCCCTGAATTCGGGCGCGTTCCAGGTTCCTTTCGTCGCCCCAGGACAGAATGGTGCGCCGCCGTGCGGAGTCTCGACAGCAGGCAATCCGGTCTGCGATGTCTTCGAAACCACCTTCGCAGGCCCCGGACAGCGTAATATCTTCCGCGAGTCTGCACAGAAGCGAGCCGACATCTCACTCGTCAAGCTCTTCGCGGCAACCGAACGAGTGTCCTTTAAATACACCTTCGACGTCTTCAACGTTACGAACACAGCCAGCTTCGACATCCCGAATAATTCGGTCACTGCCAATTCCAATTACAACAACACGCCCGCCTATGACCCGACTCTCTCCTTTGCTGCAAACAGACAGAGTATTTTTTCGATCAATAATGACAACACCCTGGCCAGCGGACAGGGCCTTGGCGTCGTACAGCAGACGATCGGAAGCCCGCGGCTGATCTCCATGTCGCTGCACGTACTCTTCTAGACCTCAGAATAAGGGGACGCATCCTGCGTCCCCTCTGCGGCCTGTCCTCTGATCAGAAAGTTATTCGGAGCGCAGTGCTTCGGCTGCGTTCACGCGGGCTGCCCGCGCCGCCGGCACTGCCGATGCAATCACCGCAGCAGCCAGGATAACCAGCGCCGACACAAGGAAAGACAGCATTCCGGGCCGATGTACTCCTGCCACAAACCTGTCGACTCCGCGTGCGAAGACAATGCCGAACACCGCGCCGGCGCAGACTCCAATCGCAGCAATCGTCAGCCCCTGCAACAGCACATCCGTCAGAATATTTCTCGGCTGCGCTCCCAGCGCCATGCGAATGCCAAACTCACGGATACGTCCGCTTACGGAAAACGCAAGCACTCCTGCCACGCCTACCACGGAGATCAGCAGCGCTACCGCGGCAAATCCGCCAAACACCAGCGCATTCAGCTTGTCGGGCGTCATCACTTCAGCGCGAATATCCTGGAGCGTGCTTGCATGCTCAACCGGCTGCTCCGACGAGATCTCATGAATGGTGCGCGTAATCAGCGGAGCCACGGTATACGGGTCCTGCTTCGTGCGCACAAACAGACGCCCCTCCCATCCCTCCTGATCCGCAGGCTGATAGACCATCATCTCCGGTGAGGGGATGATGTTTTCATCATCCAGATCGGGCACCACTCCCACAATCCGCCGCGGCTCCATGCTGATGCCGATAAACTTCATCACGCCATCGGTCCACCGCAGCTCATGATTGAGCGCATCCTGCCCCGGGAACAGCTTTTGTGCAAGGCTTTGACTCACGATAACGACGCGCTCGGAGCCGCTCCTGTCTGAATCTCTGAAGTCGCGCCCTTCCGTAAGCGGCACGCCAAGCGTGTCGAAGTAGCCCGATGAGACCGACCGGAACTTTGCGCGCCAGTCTTCGAGCCCGTTCTTCGGCACAGCTCCCTGCGCGGCAAAGGCAAAGCTGATATCGAGCGCCTGGTCGTCACGCCACGGAACGCTGAAGCCGTTTGCGACATGAGCCACCCCGGGCAGTGCGCTCACCCGGCGCTGCACCTCGCGGTAAAACTCCCGCACCTGCTCCGGCGTGCGTCCATAAGACATGACCGGCAGATTCACGGCCAGTACACGCGAGGTATCGAATGGCGGCCGCGTCATCTCAAGCGTATAGAGTGTCCGCATCAGTACGGCCGCGCCGGTAAGCAGTAAGAACGAGGCCGTAATCTGCATCACGGCAAACATACGCAGCCGCCCATTGCTGCTTCCCGTAACCCGGGTTCCGCCACTCGCAAGGCTGACTCCCTGCCCTGCGCTGGCCGAAGGAAGCCGCGGTACAAGCGCCAGAAACACCGCCGCCACCAGAGCCAGCGCCACGCCAAACCACACCAGCGTAAAATCCAGCGTCAGCCCATCCGCACGCACAGAAAAGCGCGCCGCATAGTGTCCCAGTACGACGACCATGGGCCATGCAAGCAGCAGCGCAGCAATCACTCCGCTGCCGCAAAGCACCAGGCTTTCCGCCAGCAGCGCGCGGCGCAGAGCAGCGGTGCTCGCTCCCAGCGCAGAGCGCACGGCCAGCTCCGATTCGCGGCGCACCGTACGGGCCAGCACGAGGTTCGCGACATTGGAGCACGCAATCACAAACAACAGCCCTGAAGCTGCGAATAGAACCCACAGAATGGTGTTGGCGCGCGAGTTGATCTGATCGTGCATACGCGTCACATCAATTCTGTAGTGGTCTTCGGATTTATAGATCTCAGGATGAGCAGCCATGATCGCCGCATAGCGCGTCCGCAGCTCAGATCGCGCCTGCTCGAGGGTCGCTCCCGGAGCAAGCCGCGCGAAGACCTCGGTCATACGATGCTCCCGGCCGGTAACCATAGTGGCCGAGAGGTGGTGCGGGCTCGTCACAACATTGGCAATAATTTCAGTAGCCACCGGATACGGCATCGACGGCTCCAGAACACCCACGATCGTGGCGGAACGCGCTCCACTGAAGCTCTCCAGCCGCACCCTCCTGCCGATAACACTCGGATCGGCGTGCAGGGACGCGTTCCAGAACCGATATGTCAGCACAACGGCTCCCGTTGCATTGGGCCCATCGTCTGCCGGGGTCAGCAGCCGCCCCAGCACCGGACGCAGCCCCATCACCTCGAAGTAATGACCATCGACCACGCCGGCAGGAATCTCACGCGGCGTGCCAAGTCCCACAAGGGTGAAATCAATCGCCGAAAAGGTTCCAAGCTGCTGAATTGTCTTCAGGCCCTGACCGAGGTCGTCGATCTCAGGAATCGAGAAGGTCGCGTTTTCCTCCCCCAGCCCCGGCGCGCTTTGCCGAAGGTAGAGCAGACGGTTCTCATCACGATTCACAAGCGGGCGCAGCAGCACCGCGCGCACCACACTGAAAATGGCCGCGTTGGCGCCGATGCCCAGAGCCAGTGTCAGAGCAACGGTGATCCATAACGCACGAACGCGCCACAGCGACCGCATTGCGATTCTCAGATCATGAAAGAACAGCATGGTGGGCCTCACGTATCGCCGCACACTTTGCCTCTTCAGACTTCAGCCGCATTTACCTCGGGTCTGCTAAGGAGCGCTCGGCGATATATGTTGATATCAACATACAAGGACTGGTGTCAAGATATTCGCTCTTTACCTTTGGCGCTCCGAATCGGCGAGTTTCAGCGCCGCAATCATGACGGATGGCTGAAACATCGCGTCTGCAGAGAACCTCCGTCAACACGAGCTACTGCTCCATGTGCAGGATGGCCGGCTGCGCATCCTGCGGCGTGATGCTCATCCCCACCATCTCCGACGGGCTGACCACCCACAGCGCATACGTGGATGCATTTGGCGATCGAAGCAGCAGCGTTCCCCTCCCATCGTTCAGAGAAGAAGAGATGCTGTAGCTCCCTGTAAGAGCCTGATTGGCATTCAGACTTGCTCCCTGAGCGATATTCGCTGCGCCGGTAACGCTTCCCTGTCCCTGCACATTCTTTCCATCAAAGCTGAGCGTCCCCGACAGAAGAGAGGCCGCATCGGAAAACGACTCACCCGATGCAAAGAAATATGTGCCAAAGGCATCGGAGTTCACGAAAGGCTGCTTCACGGATTGCCCGTTCAGTTCTCCGTCTCCGACAAAAGCTGTCGAAGCATCCAGCACAAAAGCACGGTTCGGCGCGATGGCGTAGAGGTACCACGTGGAGCTCGAACCATTATTATTGTCCAGGTTCAGCGTGCCGCGGCCGTTGATCTGCATATCATAGGCTCCGGTAAACACCGCTCCTGTCGTAACGGCGCCGCCGCTGTTCTGATCGAAGGTGACGACAACCCCTGAATTGCCGTCGAAGACGATCTGACCGACCGTGTCCTGTGTGGTGTTGCCGTTGTTACCGCTCAGGCTGAATATCGCCGGCCCATTAAAGGATGCGCTCGAGAAGGCTCCGCCCGTCTGCAGTTCCGCAGGTCCGCTGAATACCGGATTTTTCGAGCTGAGCGCGTCGATCGACACCATATAGTACTCATTCGCCGAGATGACATAGATTGCGAACCGGAACGAGCCGCCCTCAAAGCCGGGGATGCTCAGATCCACAGTGCCGCGGCCGCTGCTCTGCACTCTGATATCTCCATTGAACGGCGCAAAGGTCGGCAGCGCGACGCCCCCGTCATTCACGTCAAGGCTTCCAATCGAGATCACGCCCGCTTTGCAGTAGATCTCTCCCAGTGCGCCGATACGGTTGCCGCTCGCATCGCTTCCCGTCAGGTTCATCACATACGCGCCGGACAATGCTGCAGCGTTAAACGCAGTCGGGTCCTGGCGCATCAGCGTGCCCGATCCCTGCGTTCCGGATGCATCGAACTCAATAAACTGTCCTCTTGTCCCGAGCGCATCCAGAACAAATGCGAAGGTCCGCGAGCCGAACGGGCCGGAGAGGGTCATCGTTCCGCGGCCATCGTTGCCTGTCTGATAGCTTCCGGTAAATGCAACGCTGGTCGCCGGACCGGACGCGCTGTTCACATCCTCCAGGCCCGACATCAGATTGCCGTTGCCATCTGCAGTCATTGTTCCTGCCGCCTGATAAATGCCGCTGCCGTTCATGCCTTTGAACAAAAAGGCATACTGCCCCATCAGCTTCCTGTTATTGCCGGCAACAAGAGTAAGAATGGCCGTCCCTGTCTGCGATGGATCACCCTGGGATGCAGCCGTAATCGTAATCGTTGCCGGACTGGGCAGCGTTGCGGGCGCTGTGTACAAACCGCTGGTGCTGATGGTCCCGCACTCCGCACCGGAACAGCCGGCTCCCGCCGCATGCCACGTAACGGCTGTATTCGCCGTGCCGAAGACCGCGGACTGGAACTGCTGGCTTCCGCCCACGGCAACCAGAGTGCTTGCCGGTGCAACCCGGATAATAAGCGGCAGCGTGATCGTGACGGATGCCGAAGCAGATCTGGTTCTGTCCGCATTCGAGGTTGCCGTCACGGTCACCAGCGCAGGCTTCGGAACAGTCGCCGGCGCGGTGAACACGCCACTCGACGAGATAGTGCCGCAGGCGCTGCCCGAGCATCCCGCGCCCGTCACACTCCACGTCACAGCGGTATTCAGCGTGCCGTTTACTGAGGCCGTGAACTGCCGCTGCGTCTCTGTCGCCACCTGTGTCGCGCTGGGCGAGATGCTGACCATGATCTCCGGCAGAATGCTTACCACCGCGCTGCTCGTCTTCGTGGTATCGGCCACGGAGGTCGCCGTTACCGTGACCTGAGCAGGGTTCGGCACCGCGGCAGGCGCGGTGTAAAGACCGCCGGATGTCACCGTGCCGCAGGCCGCACCGGAACATCCGCTGCCGCTCACACTCCACGTCACCGCCGTGTTCGTCGCACCGGTCACCGTCGCAGTAAACTGCTGCGTGTTCCCCGTAACAATCTGCGCCGTCGCCGGAGAGATGTGCACCACCACCGGCGGCAGAATCGTTACCGTGACGGAAGCTGACTTCGTAATATCGGCATTTGAAGTAGCCGTCACGGTCACCTGCGCTGGGCTCGGCACCGCCGGCGGCGCCGTATAGAGACCACTCGACGAGATGGTTCCACAGGTGGCGCCCGTGCAACCGGCTCCGCTCAGGCTCCATGTCACTGCCGTATTCGTGGTTCCGGTCACAGCTGCCGTAAACGACTGCGTCTTTCCCGCCATCACCTGCGCTGCCGTGGGCGAAATGGTAATCGCCACCGGCTTCAGGATGGTCACCGATGCCGTTGCCTTCTTCGTGCTGTCTGCCGACGACGCCGCCGTCACCGTGACCAAAGCCGGAGCAGGCACAGTCAGCGGCGCCGTATACAGTCCCGCTGCTGAAATCGTTCCACACGCGGCGCCCGTGCAGCCGCTGCCGCTCACGCTCCACGTCACCACGGTATTCGGCGTATTTGTAACCGTCGCGGTGAACTGTTGGGTCTTCCCGGCAACCACCTGGGTATTTTGCGGAGAAAGAGTGACCTGTATCGGAAGCGTAATGGTCACGATGGCCGTGCCTGACTTCGATGTATCGGCAACAGAGGTTGCAGTGACCGTCAACTGCGCCGGGCTCGGCACCGCGGCCGGCGCGGAATACAAACCGGCCGTCGAGATCGTTCCACATGCGGCGCCCGTGCAGCCGCTGCCGCTCACGCTCCACGTCACCGCGGTATTGGAGCTTCCACCGACCGTCGCGGTGAACTGCTGTGAGCTCCCGACAGCGACCTGAGCGCTGCCTGGCGCAACGCTTACAACAATAGAATGCAGAACCGTTACGATGGCGGTCGCCGACTTCGTCGTATCGGCAACAGAAGTTGCACTAACAGAAACCTGCGCCGGGCTGGGCACATCTGCTGGAGCGGTATAAAGACCTGTTGTGGAAACAGTGCCGCACGCCGCGCCGGAGCATCCTGCGCCGCTCACGCTCCAGGTAACCGCGGTATTGGATGTACCGCCCACTGTTACCGTGAACTGCTGCGTCTTTCCGGTAACGACCTGCGCCGTCGCGGGAGCAATCGAAATCGTCACCAGCGGAAGAACCGTGACTGTCGCGGCAGCCGATTTTGTATTGTCTGCTGTGGAGGTCGCGGTCACCATAACCTGGGCCGGGCTGGGCACAGCCGCAGGAGCGGTATATAAACCGCTCGACGAGATGATGCCGCAGCTGCTGCCGGAACAACCGCTGCCGCTCACGCTCCAGCTCACCGCGGTGTTCGTCGTATTCGTCACGGTTGCGGTGAACTGCTGCGTCCTGGTGGCAACGACCTGCGCCGTGGTGGGCGCGAGGCTAATGGCTACAGGCGGCAGCAGGGTGACCGTCGCGGACGCCGACTTTGTGCTGTCGGCCACCGAGGTCGCCTTCACCGTAACCTGTGCCGGACTCGGCAAAGTAGCCGGCGCTGTATAAAGTCCGCTGGAGGAAAGTGTGCCGCAGGCGCTGCCCGAACAGCCGCTGCCGGCAAGGCTCCAGATCACCGTCGTATTCGTCGTATTGATGACCGTCGCGGTAAACTGCTGCGACTTCCCGGCAACCACCTGCGCCGTAGTCGGAGCAATACTCACCGCAACAGGAGGAAGAATGGTCACTACAGCCGTGTCTGACTTCAGCGGATTCGCCACCGATGTTGCGGTAATGGTGACCGTGGCCGGACTGGGTACCGTTGCCGGCGCCGAATACACTCCGGTCGATGAGATCGCCCCGCACCCTGCTTCCGAGCAGCCGCTGCCGGCAACACTCCATGTAACGGCTGTATTCGATGCTCCCGTAACCAGCGCGGTAAACAACTGCTGGTGGCTCACCACTACACCCACACTGGCCGGCGACACGGAAACAGCGGCATTCAGCGCGGTTCCCACAAACACGCTGGCGGTCGCGGACTGCGAGAGGTCCTGAAGCGATGTTGCCGTCACGTTCACAACAGGAGGATTGGGAGCTACAGAAGGCGCCGTATACACGCCCAGCCCATTGATCTGTCCGCAGGCGATTCCACTGCAACCCGCTCCTGAGAGGCTCCAGATCACGACGCTGTTGCTGGTGCCGCTGACTGTGGCTGTAAACTGCAGCTGGCCTCCGGGCAGCACGCCTCCAGGATTCGGCGACAGCGACACGGAAACAGCAAAAGCACTTTGACAAACGAGAAGAAGGAGTAAAAGCCGCGCGATCTTCACCAGACGATTCATGGTTTCCTGCTTCCACTTACTTCCCGCTTACCACGGCTTATCAGCGCACTGGATGTAAGCTATCCCGTCTGTTCGGAAGTTCATTCCACCACGGAGGTGCAATGGCCGCAATTGTGCAATTGGCTTAGTCCTGCATCCGCGCAGCAGCGCTTTTGCATTACTCCTCTTCAAGTGCCTTCAGCGCATCCTGCGCATCGGGAAAGCCCTGCTGGCTTGACTTCTGATACCAGGCAATCGCCGCGGTTTTGCTCTTCTGCACGCCGAGTCCGCGCTCATACAGATAGCCGACCTTGTACTGCGCTTCCGGGCGCCCCTGCTGCGCCGCCATCAGATACCACTTCATCGCGTCTGTATAACTCTGCTGCGGCCCCTGTCCTTTTTCATACATCTCGCCCAGACGGTACTGCGCTTCAGGGCGCCCCTGTTCAGCCGCCTTCTCATACCACTTCGCCGCTTCGGCGTAGTCGCGGCTTACTCCCCGTCCCTGGTCATAAAGCACGGCCAGCCGGTACTGCGCGTCTTTGTATCCCTGTTTTGCCGCGAGCGTGTACCACTTCGCAGCCTCGGCCGGATCAGGCGGGCGAATCCCTGCATCGTACATGCCGCCCAGCTTGTACTGTCCGTCCGCGTAACCCTGCTCGGCGGCCATTTTGAACCACTTCATCGCCTCGCGCGAATCGCGTGGCACCCCCAGAGCGTAGGTCATGCCAAGCTTCACCTGAGCCGCCGCATCACCGGAAGCTGCCTTCGCTTTCAGCGCGGCGTGGTCGTCCTGCGCGCGGGCGGAAACAAGCGGCATCACCGCCACGATCACGGCAAACAGTAATACAAGTCGCTTCATACTCATCCTCATTCCCGCCGGCCAACCGGCGCCGTCAGCCGGACTGAAGTTATCCCGCAGAAAAACTTCGCGCTCCTTTATTGCTCGAAGTGCAGAATGGTTGGCTCAGTCACCGCCGCATCCACATCCAGTCCGAAACACTCCGAGGTGCTGGCTACCCAGACCGCGATCGTCCTGCCGCTGGGTGAGGTCAGCAAAATCGCGCCCCGCCCATTATTCGAAACGCTCGATACGGAGTACGTTCCTCCCAGCCCAAGATTCAACGTCAGCGACGAGCTCTGGCTGAGATCCTCCGTACCGGTCACGCTTCCCTGTCCCTGAATGCTGTTTCCGCCATCAAAATTGGCGATTCCTGAAAAGAGCGGTGTCGCTGCCTCAATCGGCTCTCCCGATCCGAAGATGTACGTGCCGAGAATATCGGCGTTGGAGAACGGCGGAATGATCTGCTGCTGCTTCATCTCGCCAATCGCCACAGCGCCCGTCGAGGCATCCATCAGGAATGCACTGTTCTGCCCGAAGGCATACAGGTACCAGATTGTGGTCGTTCCTGTAGACGGATCTGCGAGATTGATCGTGCCGCGTCCATTGAGCTCCATGTCATACGCGCCGTTCAGCACGCCGGCCACGGTGACATTGCCTCCGCTGTTCTGATCGAAGATCATCGTCACACCCTGGCTGCCGTCAAACTGGAGACGTCCCACCGTATCCTGCGGAGCGCTGCCATTCGTACCGCTCAGGTTGAAGACAGATCCGCCATTCAGCGATGCGGAGGTAAATGGAGCTCCGTTCTGGAACTCTGCCGGCCCGCTGAAGATCGGATTATCAAAGCTGAGCGGATCGGTGGAGATCATCAGAAATTCATTCGCGGAGACGATATAGAAGGCGAAGTTAAACGTGCCTCCGTCGAATCCTGGAATGCTCAGCGTTGCGGTGCCGCGCCCCGTCGCGTCATCGACATCGTAGATTCCATCGAAGGTCGCGAAGGTGGGAGAGACAATGCCTCCATCGTTTACATCCAGACTGCTCCCTGAAATAAAGCCGCTTCCGCTCGGGAAGATCAGCCCCAGAGCGCCGATCCTCGATCCGCTCACGTCCATGCCGGTAAGGCTGAACGCATAGCCTCCGGAAAGCACCGAAGCATCGAAGGCCGCAGGCGTCTGCAGCTCGATCACACCTGAGCCGCGAACACCGGTACTGTCGAAAGAGATAAAGCGCCCCTTCGTACCCAGCAGATTCAGCGAGAACCGGTACGTATGCGTGCCCGCCGGACTGCTGATCGTCATCATGCCGCGGTTATCGCCACCTAACTGATAGGTACCCGCAATCGACAGGTCTGTGCTGGAACCGGCGGAGTTGTTTACGTCTTCAAGACCCGATGTGATCTTTCCCTGACCGTCGGCCGTGAACGAACCCGCGGACTGATAGACGCCGTTGCTGTCGAAGCCGGTGAACAGGAACGCATACTGGCCGTTCAGCTTCGAGTTGTTCGTAGGCGTAATGGTAACGGCAGCAGCAGCAAACGACGACGTATTCGCCTGCGATGCCGCCTTCACCGTTACGCTCGCCGGGTTCGGAACACTGGCCGGTGCCGTGTACAGACCGGCAGCGGTGACCGTGCCGCAGGCGGCTCCCGAGCATCCCGGCCCGCTGACGCTCCAGGTCACAGCCGTATTCTTTGTTCCTGAAACCGTCGCGCGGAACTGCTGCTGGGTGCTCACCGTAACAATCGCATCGGCGGGCGAGATCGTTACCTGAATAGGCACGATGATCGTCACCAGCGCGGAGGCCGAAGTCACGCCATCCGCAATGGCAGTCGCCGTCACCGTCACCTGCGCCGGATTCGGTACCGTATCCGGAGCGGTATAGAGACCACCCGGGTTGATCGTGCCGCAGGCTGCTCCCGCGCAGCCGGAACCGGAAACACTCCACGTCACACCGGAAACCGATGTGCCGGTCACCTTTGCACTGAACTGCTGCGCAGCTCCAATACCGAGCTGTGCTGAAGTCGGCGAAATCGTCACGGCAACCTGCTGCTCCAGGACCACGGTTGCTGTGCTCGACTTTGTCGGATCGGCAACCGAGGTCGCGGTCACATTCACCAGCGACGGATTCGGCAAAGTCGAAGGCGCGGTGTAAAGACCGCCCGTCGTGATCGTGCCGCAGGCCGATCCCACACACCCAAAGCCGGAGACGCTCCACGTCACACTTGTGTTGCTGTTTCCGGTGACTGCCGCTTTGAACAGCTGCTGCGCTCCTGTATTCAGTTGAATGCTTCCCGGCGTAACCGACACGCTCACCTGCGTCGACGAAGTAAGAATCGTCACTGTGGTGGAAGCCGACATCGCCGGATTCGACAAGGAGGTCGCAGTGACCACAATCGTTGCCGGATTCGGCGCAGTAGCCGGTGCCGTGTAGAGGCCGCTCGCATTGATCGAGCCGCAGGCAATTCCCGTGCAGCCGCTCCCGGAGTCGCTCCAGATCACAACGCCGCTGCCTGAACCGCTCGCTGCAAACTGTACCTGGCCCCCCGGCTTTACCTGCGGAGACAGAGGCGAGATCACCAGCCCTGATGAAGCTGCGACAATCGTCACCGTTGCTTTGCCGGATTGAGAAGGCGCAGCAACAGCCGTCGCAATGATACTCACCGCAGGCGAAGCGGGAATCGCTGCCGGCGCCGTATACAGGCCCGATGACGAGATCGTGCCGCAGGCTGACCCGCTGCACCCCGCTCCGGCAAGGCTCCATCGGACCGCCGCATTCGTGCTTCCCTTTACCGTGGCGGAAAACTGCTGCTGCTTCCCAGCGCCGACCTGAGCCGTCAGCGGAGATACGGAAACAGAAACAGTGGTCGCCAGCTCAATGACGACCGTCGCCGATGCAGACTTCGATGTGTCGGCTGCTGAAGTCGCCGTCACCGTGGCCAGCGACGGGTTTGGAACGACAGCGGGCGCCGTGTAAAGCCCCGCGGCCGTGATTGTGCCGCACGACCCGGCAACGCATCCCACGCCGGAGACGCTCCAGCTCACCGCGGTATTCGATGTTCCTGTAACGCCGGCTGAAAACTGCTGCTGCCCGTTCTGACCAATCGTGACCGACGTTGGCGAGAGCGTGACGCCGACACTGGCCGCAGCTCCGACTGTAACCATTGCGGTCCCGCTCTGCGTCACGTCTGCAAGCGACGTGGCAACAACCGTGACCGCAGACGGATTCGGCGCAGCAGCCGGTGCCGTGTAAAGTCCATCGGCGGTAATCTCTCCACAGGTAATGCCGACGCAGCCCGCGCCCGACAGGCTCCAGATAACAATGTTGTCTGCAGAACCGGTTGCGCTGAACTGCACCTGCGCGCCGGGCTTCACCTGCACAGCGGCGGGCGACACCACCACAGCGGCCGAAGCCAGGAGTGTGCTCTCAAGCAGGGTGACCAGAAACACCATCCATGCCATTCTTTGAATACGCGTCATAGGTCACCTCTTGAGATCGCTCTCCCTGCGTTCCCGTTCTCCTCTGTCCGCGAACGCAGGGCAGACAGCGCTGTTTTTATTTCTGTGAGATCTGCGGCTCCCGGTGCATGACGGCGGCCGCATTCATCTGCTGATTCACAATGTCCTTCAGCGCCGCATAGTCAATCACGCCACTGAAGAAATGTCCGTTGACGAAGAAGCTGGGCGTGCCGGTCAGCCCGAGGCTCTTTGCCTCATCCAGATCCTTCTTTATCTCGGGCGCTTCTTTTCCACTGTCCAGACAGGTGTCAAAGCGGTCTCCATCCAGCTTCAGCACCCGAGCATGTTCCTTCAGCGCATCCACGTCCAGCAGGTGGCTGTAGAAAAGAACGTCATGATACTCCCAGAACTTGCCCTGCTCACCGGCGCAGCGCGAAGCCTCGGCTGCCTTTTCGGCGCTGTGATGCATCGGCAGCGGAAAATCCTTGAAGATCAGCGTCAGGTTGTCGCCATACTCCTTCTTCAGCTGCTGAATCTGCGGATTCACCTTCTGGCAGTATGGGCACTCATAATCCGCGAACTCCACCAGAACCACCGGAGCATTCTGCGCGCCGCGCGCGTATGCCTTCGCCGTATCCACATCGGCGGAAGGGGGCATCAGCAGAACGTTGATCTTCGCTTCTTTGCGGAGGTTCTCGATAAAGGCGGCGCGGGCTTTGGTGCGGCGCAGCTCGCGAAGATGCTGCAGCACCTCCTCGCGTACCGCCTGATAGGGGTCCTGCGTCTCCAGGCCTTCGTAGTACACCTCAAGCTGGTCTTCTGTGGGGTCCTTCACATCCTTGTACACAACCGTATTCATAAGCTCGTCCAGCGAGATGTTTCTTTTGCGCGCTTCATCCTCCAGCAGCCTGTTATCGATGAGCTCTTCGAGGGCCTTCCTCTCGTTCAGGTAGTACTGATATCCGGCCTGCAGAAGCTTTCCGCCTTCCTGCTGCTGCAGATCCGCAACGGTAAGGTTGCTGCCGCCAACTCTGGCAACCACTTGTGAGGCCTCCGGCCTCGTCTGTCCATGGCAGGTAATGGTTGCAGTCAGAGACGCCGCCAGGAGGAGCGAGCTCGCGATTCGCACAGTATTCATTGCCTGTTCCTTCTCTACCGTCAGATTTGATCTGGATAAAGAGTGCCAGGGTAGGTGGGGACTGCCGTCCCTGGCACTTCACTTGCCTTGCGTGCCCAGGCATCGCCGACTCTTTATCGGCTATGCCATGGCAAATACTGCATCAGTCACCGGTACCGCACGAGCAGATACCATGCCCGCTGCCCAGAATATTCACGAAACTGCACTGCGCCTGCAGATTCGCCAGCTCGGAGGCGCCGAGGGTCGAGTCTGAAGATTCGGTTTCGGTAATAGGATAGGCAGTGCCTACCGGATTCTGAATATGTGTCACCCATGCCCGCAGATTCGCGGTCGGCTTGACATTCGAAGTCGGATCACACGGAGAGTTATTGACCGCGGCCGAAACGATCTTGATCACGCCATTGCTCGAAATCACACCGGTCAGTGGATTCGACGTAAGGTCGCGACGGACTGAAAGAGTACGCAGGCCATTGTGAGTCTCCACGCAGCCGCAGCATTCGGTGAGCTGCTGATCTGCGTCAAAGACGTAGACCATGGCGCAAAGGTTCCCATACGTCAGGCCGGGATTGTCGATCCGGACTGTCGCATCGGGAGCCGCGCCCGCGTTGTTGGAGAAATAGTTGACTTTGAAAACGTCCTGAGCAGAGGCAACGCTGGCGCCTAATGTAATCAGGCCAACGATTACCAAAGCCAGGTTCAGGGTCTTACAGAGTGTAAGTCTCATTGTAATGCTCCTCCTGGGCGCCTTCTCTGCTGTAGGGTGGAAACAGCTTCCCAGCGCTCGTGCCCCACTCTAGCCGTTCATATCGACATTACAATTACCCAGTTGACCTAATCCGCTGCGTTATACCGCTGAATCTACTGCTTACGGATTAGTTACGCCTGCTTTTACTGCTCTTTCTGCGCTGTATCAGTTACTTCCCGCTAACCCTTTTTAGTTAATCCTGCCGAGGGCCCTGCTCCTGCTTTTCTGCGCATGCCTTCCTGCCTGGCTGCAGCTCCCTCGAAAGTTCTTCGCCATAAAAACCCGATTCGTTCTGTGTGCTTATTGCTGGGCCGCCTGCGCTGCCTCCTGAGCATCCAGTTCCTGCAGCTGCTTCTTCTGCAGCTCGTCCAGAATCTGCCCAGGCGTCTTTCCCGAAGCTGTGGCTGCCTGCTGAATATTGACGTTGGTGGGTATACCGTTCCCACCAGGATCGGCCACAGCTTCTACTGCCGCTGGCTGCACCACGGGAACTTCGCCGCCGCCAAAGCCCGCGCCATAAAGCGTCGGGCCGCCGGCCTGTTCAGCCATCGCTCCTGCTGCAGCTCCCGCCGGAACCGGAGGCGGCTCGTTCGTGCGGGCGGTAAGAATAAGCTGCTGTACATGTTGCGAATCCTGCGGCGAACTCACTAACACATAGTTCACATTGGACCCATCAAGCAGGATCTCGAGTACTCTGCGCGCCGAAGCCGGCCCTATGTCATCGAATATTCGGTTATCCGCACTCTGCGGCGGCGCGTCGATCGCGATCCCTGTAAGTCCTTTGATTGAATCAAGAATCTGCCCGAGCCTGGCTCCATGTCCGGATACGGTCAGCTCGCCGCCGATATAAGACACGACCGGGGACGCCGGATCTGGCTGCGGCATAACGGGCGCAGCATCGGCTGCTGCCGCCGGCGTGCTCTTCTCCTGCGCAGTATCTGCAGGAGACTCCTGCGGAAGCACCGGTGGGGCATCTGTTCCGGCTGTACTCTTCGGCTGCGCAGGCTGCGTATGCTGAGCTGGTTCATCGCGTTTCCTTCGGCATGCCGCGCCTTCCAGGGCGGATACATCGGCCGGATCATCCGCATTCGAAAGATGAAGCGATCGCTTCGCCGATGCGGAATCGGAAGCAGAGCTGCTTTGTCCTTCACCGTCGGCGGACGAATCCCCGGATTTGGTGCTCAGGCTCTTCCCTCCTGCGCTCAGATCGCACACTTCTTCATGCGACGTCGCAGCAGGAGCTGCGCTTTGCTGTTTTTCCTGCTGTCCATATGCTCCGGCGGCCGGTGCAAGCAGTGCTCCCAGAGCAGCAAGCAGCAGAAATCGTTCTGAAAACAGAAAAGGATGACGGCAGGCAAATCTGATTGTTACAGGAACGGTTGCAAATGCACTATGAAGAGACGATGGTGTGTGGCGGCACAGCATAAGCACCCTCCAACCCGCCAATTCCATCACTCTGTTATAGGAACCGCAATCGTACATTTGGCTTAGTCTGAGGGGTTGACTAGTCTGCATAGCTAACGAGTGACTAGTTCAGATGGATATACCCAAAAAGATACATCCATTCCCCTTGACAGTTCGGGGTATTCAGGGAAAGACTGCCATGTGCTATTGAAGTTCTTATTCTTGTTCCTTGGTTATCCCCCCGCGAGCAGGAAGTGATAGTTCAGGCTTACGGCACACCACTTCGCTCTATCTATATCCGAATTTCCCCTCAGAAGACCGAGGCAGGAAATTGTTTATGTGGAGAGGAGAACAACCGTGTCTATGGTCATGGGCGAGCCGGGGTTTATTCTTCTGGATGAGACCCTTCATCCCATCGCATTTAACCCAGCTGCAATACAGATCCTTGCTTTTCCGAACAAGCCCGAACGAATTAAGCCTGTAAATGTCTTCCTTTCAGACAAAATTCGCTCCAGTCTTCTGAATCATCACGGGAAAAGCGATCCGGAATTTGTGCGCGAATACCGTTCCGGCAGCAGACGATATCTTTGCCGCGCCTTCCGCCTCAACTGCAATCTGTCCGCGCGCACAGGACTGGCCATAGCGGTGCTGCTTGAGCGGCACATGTCCGGCTCTGAATCTCTCGAAGAGCTGGCGCAGCAGTTCGACCTTACCGGCCGCGAGAGCGAGACCGTCTCATTGCTGCTCGAAGGACTCACCAGCAAAGAGATCGCCAACCGGATGAACATCAGCCCCAATACGGTGAAGGCTTTTCTGCGTCTCGTGATGGTGAAGATGGATGTCTCCACCCGCTCCGGAATCGTAGGAAAGATTGTCGGCCCTCTGCCCTGAAACACACAACGGCTCTAACGCCGGACTAATCCATCTGAAGAATTTACGTGCCGTTGACAGTTGCGTAATCATCGCGGTACGTGAAACATGCAATCCAAACCGACCGCCGGCAGGCCGCGCGCTTCCCGCAGAGTCTGGAGATAAAGATTCAGCCGCTTCCCCAGCTCGGCTCCAGCCGCACCCTGCGAGCAGGCGCCATCACCGGCCGGATTCAAAACGTCAGTGAAGGTGGCATCTGCCTTATTACCTCGCGCCCCATTGAAAAGTTCTCCCTGCTGCGCTGCGAAATCGCCATCGGCGACGTACCGTTGCACATCTCCACGCTGATGCAGGTTCGCTGGACACGAAAACAGAACATGCAGCCGGAGAGTTACCTCTCCGGCCTTGAGTTTCTTCTTTAAGCTTCGCGCCTCAGTTACAGGCAGGAGCTGTGTTGTAGTTCACGCATCCTGAAGTCTGGTTGCCGATCGTCCAGACAGCAGATACGTATGGGTTGTTCGCGCGGTGAATGAAGTAGTAGATCTCGCTGAACGCGGAGCCGAGCGTCACCGGTGTGCCTACGTCGTTCAGCTGATCGGTCCACTGCACAGGATCGCAGTTCTCATTCCAGAACATCTCCGACTGAATCACGCCCGTGATCGGCTGACTGGGTGAGACTCTCATCGCCTGGTACTGTTGCCCCTGGCTCGTGTAGATGCAGGCATTCCATGTCACCGTGATACCCGATGAAGCAGAGACGACCGGCACAGCAGCGGTCGATGCAGTGTAGGAATCGTCATACGCTACTACCTGAAGAGTGTGCAGGCCGGCAGACAAGGCGAGATTCACGCCGATGGAAGGATCGGGATTGACATCGGTCCACAACAGCTTCCCCGCATCGAAGATGCCCCAGAAAGCAACGCTCCCGTCTGTATGACTCGTCTGCGCCGCTGTCGCCGTAATGGTCACCGAGCCGTTCACCGATTGATGCGGCGATGGAGACGAAACGGTCACGAGCAGACTGGAGCCCGCAGGACTGGTCGGCGATGCACCGGAAGAGCCTGTACCCGCGCTGCTGCCGGTTCCTGAACCGGCTCCTGTCCCTGCGCCGTCGCCCGTCGATCCCGAACCGGAGCTCGAGCCGGACGAGCCGCTGCCGGAGGATGAAGTGCTGCCCGATGAAGGCGAATAACACCCATAGCAGCCCGCAGAGCTGCCTCCCGAAGAAGAGCTTCCTGAGCCGGAACCAGCGCTCGACGAGCCCGATCCGGAGCCGGTGCCTGAACTGCTGCCCGCGCCTGAACCTGAAGCGGAGCCGGAGCCTGTATCGCCCGATGAGCCCGCAGACCCGGATGATCCGG
The DNA here is from genome assembly GCF_003428625.2 of Paracidobacterium acidisoli. GTDB lineage: Bacteria > Acidobacteriota > Terriglobia > Terriglobales > Acidobacteriaceae > Paracidobacterium > Paracidobacterium acidisoli. The sequence continues at coordinate 223,335 of NZ_QVQT02000001.1, forward strand.
AGCCGCTGCCGGCGCTCGTACCCGAAACAGTGAGCACGAGGGGCTGAGATGCCGTCTCCGCCGCGTAGTCGGCGACATCCACTTCTACCGAACCGGACTGAGCCACATCATCGGCATACACGCCGGCCATAAGCATGCCTGTATTGATGAAGTAAGTCTGAAGCGGCTGAATGCCATTCGCGGTATGGAGCCGCACAACCGATCCGGAGTTAAAGCCGGAGCCGGCAATCGTCAGCACAAAGCCTCCACTGCCGGCCTGCACACTCGATGGCATAAGACCTGTGATTGTCTGGCCGGCTGCAATGCCGGAGAAAAGCAGGCTGGCGAAAAGACACGCCAGCAGAACGATGCGCGGGGGATGCGACATGAATACTACCCTCGATCCTTGGAACACTTCAGACAGAAGTGCGCAGATTGTACTGCTGAAACAAGAATCAGGAAGAATAGAAGAGCTGAAAATCAGCAGGATCGAAGACTACTTCATTCCCACTGTGTATGGCTTGTTTCCGTGTACTCGATCAGTCTACCAACTGGCTTTGATGATTCTTTGTGATTAGTCCGAATGGGTTAGTTCGTAATGGCTATATCTTTTAAACTAATACATCTCCCTTACTGACATTCGCCTAGGCATGATAGAGAATTGCCATTCCCCCGGCCAATGAAGTCTGCTGAAGAACGCGGTTAGCCCATCGGAATTAGTCAAAGCAAGGGGGATCACTGCCATCATGAAGAATCCTGCCGAGGCGTTCTCTGCGGCGTCGCAAACAGCCGTCGCCACCGCCGCTGCCTTTCTGATGCTGTTCTTACTCGCATGCGGAGCCCCGCCCATGACGACCACCACAACCATGCACCTGATTTCTCTGGTCGTTACTCCATCGGCTTCGAGCATTGCACTGGGACAGGTCCAGCAGCTCAAAGCCACCGGAGTCTTCAGCGATGGCACCATCAAAGATCTGACGCAGTCTGCCGCATGGACAAGCAGTACACCCGCGCTTGCAGGCGTCGATGCATCGGGACTCGTCACATCGCTTTCTCCTGGCGCTGCGAACGTAACCGCGGCGATAGAGGACTTTCGCAGCAGCGCGGTTCTCTCCATCTCCAAAGCTGCGCTGGTATCGATCGCGCTCAGTCCTGAAGCCTCATCCGTCGCTCTCGGCAACACCATCCAGCTGACAGCAACCGGAACCTATACCGATAAAACCACGCAGGACCTGAGCAGTCTTGTGACCTGGACAAGCTCACAACCCGATGTTGCCGTGATGAGTTCTTCCGGTCTCGCCGTCTCGCGCTCCATCGGCACATCCACGGTCGCAGCAGCTCTCGGATCGATCGACGCCTCCACGCCGCTCACCGTTTCCGCGGCAGGACTGGTGTCCATCGCAGTCGCTCAGAATCATACGGCGATTCCGCTCGGAACCACGGCACAGTTCACCGCGAAGGGCACCTATACCGACGGCAGCACACAGGACCTTACCAGCTCTGTTCGCTGGAGCAGCCTGCCTGCAGGGGTTCTCAATATGGCTTCCACCGGTCTCGCGACAACAAAGACGACCGGAGCCGCCACCATCACTGCCGCCTCCGGACCCATCAGCGGCAGCGGCGCGCTGACTGTAACTGCGGCGGCGCTTACATCCATCAGCGTAGTCTCATCGAATCCTGCGATGCCGCTCGGCACCCGGCAGCAGCTCACCGCTACCGGCACATATACCGACGGCAGCACGCACGACCTTACGACATCGGCCGCATGGTCCAGTACATCCGCCGACGTCGTGACCAGCAGCGGTGGCGGGCTGGTCTCCGCAAACTCACTCGGCAGCGCAACCATCTCCGCTGTATCTGCGGCCATCAGCGGCAATATCGATCTGACGGTTTCGCAGGCGACGCTCTCTTCCATCAGCATCACGCCCGCCAGTCTGACGATGCCGCTTGCAGGCAGTCATCAGCTCTCCGCAACCGGGATTTATACCGACGGCAGCAGTCATGACATCACACAGTCCGTTACCTGGACCGTGGACGATCCCACCGTCGCCGGCATCGATTCAACCGGAACCGCAACCGCACTGAAGGTCGGCGCCACCAATGTGGAATCAAGCTCCGGAGGAGCGACCGGATCGATCACGCTGACAGTGCAGCCGCTCTCTGCGGTCGGATACTTCACGCACGCCGCATCCGATCCGGATGCAAACGTGCGCATGACAAACCCCGGCACGACCGGTGCAAATCTGTGTTCTATGGTGTACGTCTTCGATCAGGATCAGCAGATGGCGGAATGCTGCGGCTGCGTCATCTCGCCCGATGGCCTGCGCACGCTGTCTCTGAAGAATGACCTTCTCAGCAATCCACTTACCGGAGTATCTCCGGTCGCGGGCTCAGTGATGCTCGTCCCTTCCGACTACGCCACTAATACGTCCTGCAACGCCGCGACGCTTACTCCCTCCGGACTAACAGTTGCATGGGCTACTCATCTGCAGACTACTCCGGCGAGTCCGGCCACCGCGACCGAGACTCCGCTTTCGCTCACGCCCCTCGACCCGGCGCTGACATCCGCTTTGCAGGCTCAGTGCAGCTTTATCCAGCAGCTCGGCTCCGGGCACGGCATCTGCAGCTGCGGAACAGGAGACTAACCCGATCGTGCTCCATCGCAGAAGGGATCGATTGATCGAAGGATTAGCCCGTATGTCTTCGCCGGGCTGTTCCTGTCATGTATGTTTCATCAGATAGGATTTGAGCGCGACGGCATTGTTATGCTCCCTATCATGCGAGCTGTAAAGAAGCGTCACGCGCCCATGGTGCATCGCCTTTCGAATCGGCTCAAGCGCGTCATGCTCTTTATCCAGCTCCGCGTAATACTTCCGCTGAAACTCCACCCACTTCGCCGGATCATGGCTGAACCACTGCCGTAATTCTGTGCTGGGAGCCACGTCTTTAAGCCACGCTTCAAAGTGCAGCGCTTCTTTTTTGATCCCGCGCGGCCACAACCGCTCTACCAGAAAGCGTGTGCCGTCATCGGAGCTCTCAGGGTCGTAAACACGCTTCAGCTGAATCACCGCCCTGCTCCTTTCCGCGCCATGCTCTTCGCCATGCCGCATCCCGCAATCGTGCTATCGATTGCCGGCCTCTGTGCCGCGAATAAACGCCGCCACATTTTCATGCAGCTGCTTCAGGCTTGCATCGTTGACGTAGACCATGTGCCCCGAAGAATACCAGTTGTACTGAATATTGGATGCGAGGCTCGACGGTATTGGCAGATGCTTCTCTTCATACTCCGCGGCATAGAACGGCGTAGCCAGATCATAGTAGCCGCCATTGACCATCACCTTCAGCTTAGGATCGGTCTTCATCGCGGTGGCAAGGTCCGGACCGACATTCAGCTCGATCGGGTTGCCGTCATGCTTCAGGTCCCACTGAAAGCCGCCAAACTGCGCCTCCGGCAGATAGGTCTGCCCTTCTCCGTACTTCAATATGTTGTGAGCATAGTCGTTAAACAGCGCGACATAGGCCGACGAGATCGCCGAGCTCTGCGGATCATACTGCGCCTCTTCGCTCAGCGGGTTCACCGACGGACCGGAGAAGCGCGTATCCAGCCGTCCGGTCGTCAGGTCGTCCGCGCTTTGCAGGTTCTTCTCAAAGCCGCCGCCGCTCACGCGCAGATCCGCCCGAATCAGATAGTCGGTGGAAAGGCCGGTATAGTCGTGCAGCTTTTCGGCAATGGCTCGCTTGTCGGCGTCGGAGAGATCGGTGCCCTCGGCGAGCGCATGCGCATAATCGCTCATCGCAAAGTTCTCAACCTCTTTTAAAAAGGGCTCCAGCGCCGGAGGCTGCTGCGGCAGCCTGTGATGATACCAGGCGGTCGCGGCATAGGTGGGCAGAGCCAGCTCGAAGGGCAGGTCGATTCCAGGATTGGCGCGCGCCTGATCGATATCGGAGTTGAAGTTGAATATCTGCGAAAGCAGAATCACTCCGTTCAGATCGATGCTCTTCTCGTTGGTCAGAATATTCGAGAGAACGGCGGAGCGAGTCGTGCCGTAGCTTTCGCCGAAAAGATACTTCGGCGAATTCCAGCGGTTGTACTTCGTCAGAAAGCGCACGATAAAGCGCGCAAAGGCGTGGGCATCTTCATCCACTCCCCAGAAGGCCTTTTCCTTATCCTTGCCCACCATACGGCCATAGCCCGTGCCCGGCATGTCGATGAAGACCAGGTCGCTGGTATCGAGCAGGCTGTAGTCGTTATTCACCAGCCGGTACGGCGCTGCCGGCAGATGCGCGTCGCCGGCCGTTGCCACATGTTTGGGACCGAAGCAGCCCATGTGCAGCCATACCGTCGAGCTGCCGGGCCCTCCGTTATAGAGAAACGTAACAGGACGCTCGCCGGGGTTCGCATCCTTTTTGAAGTAAGCAACGTAGAAGATGCGCGCCACCGCCGGCGCATTCTTCGGGTCTTTCTCCGTCTCCGCCGCCAGATCGGTATCCGGCAGGGGCTTGCCGTCGTCTCCAAGCTGGGCATCCTGCTCGTCCGTCGATCCAACGGTCAGGGTTCCCGCGACCGCGTCATACACAATGTGCTGCCCGCCCACGTCGACCGATCCCTGCGTGGTCACCTCCTGGGGCGGAGTCTTCTCCGCAGGAGCCGGTTTTGCAGCATTGGCGGGGGCCGCATTCTGAGCAGCCAGGGCAGACAAAGGAGCAACACTCAGGGCGGCGGCCAGCAAAACGGCCCCCGGCAGAACAGCTCCCGGCAGAAACGATCGGCGCATTCGAATTCTCCTCGAGCGAATAAGCGACCTGCAGTACATGTTGTCGAAACGACCTGCAGTATAAGCCGCCGCGCAGCATGAATTGTATCTTCGGGACCAATGGCGCAGTTTATGGGACGGATGGCCCCGGTGCGGGCAAAAATCGCGGCAATATCCGGCTCCCGCACATGCATCGCGCCATGGGCAGGCGGTCAATTTAAGATATGAAGATGGCCGATCAAATTTATCTCAGCCTGTGGTACCCCAACTTCCGGCTGATTGCCCTGCCTGCTGCGCTGGAAAAAGTAATGGAGCAGTTTACTGCCGTGGGCGGCTCGGCCCGGGTCCGGGCGGCGGCGGCGTATCCCATCTCCTGGAATGAGTCGCCGGTCTACCAGCGCGTCTACGACGATGCCCGCGAAGAAGACGATGAGGCGGCCAGCCCGCGCCAGGCCATCCAGGCAGCGACCGAGATGCTGCACGAAGACTTCGCCTACGAGTTCGAGCTCACCTGGGAGCTGTGGGTTCCTGAAGAGGCCAGCGGCATGGACCCCATCTGGAAGCGGGAACCCCGCGTGGTGCGCGTCGTCGGCTTCGGGCCCGAGTTCGACGAAGGCTCCTTTGAGCAGAACGGCCAGATCCGCGTGGATTTCGGCACCGATACCCCGTTTCTGTACGAAGAGGTTCATCTCGATCCTGATAGCGCCCTGCATGTGAAGCAGAATGTGCAGCTTCTGGTCGACTTCACCAACGCGGTACAGAAGCACGGCGGCATCGCGACGCGGCTGCTCTGGTCCGAATCCGGAGAAAGCCTCGCACAAAAGCTGATCGCCCGGCTGCAGCACGTCAACTGAGGCGTTCAGCCACTCTTCCGCTCCCGGGCAAACCGGTTGTTATGCGCTGAAAATAAGGGCGAAAGTGCCTCCCTAAAGGGTGCATACTACGTCTAACAGGGGCAGAGTGTATCTGCCCTCTGCCGGAGTTCCTATGGCGATCGAAAAACTTTCTTCCCGGGTCTCGCTGCATCTGCTGATCGCAGCAACTCTGGCCCTTGCGCCCGCCGTTGCATCGGCAGCGCCTGCGGCTGCACCGGACCAGTCCGGTGGATCGCAGAGTTCGCCATCCTCATCGTCCGGCCAGTCCGGAACCAGTACCCCAGCTTCGTCTCCGGCCTCCGCCGGCGGCACCGCGCAGACCACCTCGGCGCCGTCTGACGCCTCCGCGAAGGACAGCAAGGCCCCCGCGCAGGACAGCGCCAATAAAGACCAGGACAAAGATAAGAAGGACAAAAAGAAGGATCAGCAGAGCGCCGAGGTTCCACAGTCGGCCTTCCCGCAGGCGCAGCCGGACCAGAACGGCATGATGCCTGGCGTTAAACCCGGCAGCATCGATGACGTCAGCTCCATCGGCACCCGCGATATCGGCGCCCGCGGCATGGGCAACTGGTACTCCACCGACTCCGAGATCAAGATGGGCAAGCAGTACGCCATGGAAGTGGAGCGCAGCACGAAGTTCATCACCGATCCCATGATCACCGAGTACGTCAACCGCATCGGCCAGAACATCGTGAAGAACTCCGACTGCAAGGTGCCCTTCACCATCAAGGTCATCGACTCGGACGAGATCAACGCCTTCGCCCTCCCCGGCGGCTTCTTCTTCGTCAACTCCGGGCTGATTCTTGCCGCGGACGAAGAGGCCGAGCTGGCCGGCGTCATGGCGCATGAGACGGCGCACGTCTGCGCCCACCACGCGGCGCGCGAGATGACCCGCGCCAACTACGCGCAGCTCGGAACCATTCCGCTCATCTTCATCGGCGGCTGGACCGGCTACGGCATCTACGAAGCGGCCAACATCGGCATTCCGCTGACCTTCCTGCAGTTTTCGCGCGAATTCGAAGCGCAGGCCGACTACCTCGGCGTGCAGTACATGTACAAGGCCGGCTACGATCCCGATGCCATGATCAGCTTCTTCGAAAAGATCGAGAACCTCGAGAAGCAGAAGCCCGGCGCTGTGGCTCGCGCCTTCGCTGACCATCCGCAGACGCCCGACCGCATCGGCCACTCGCAGGAGGAGATCGCCCGCATCCTGCCGCCGCGCGACGAGTACCTCGTCACCACCTCGGAGTTCAGCGATGTGAAGGCGCGTCTGGCGCGGATCGAGAACAAGCGCAAGCTCAAGGATCTGAAGAACGGCAGCAAGCCCACGCTGCGGCGGGCCAGCACTTCATCCACGGATTCGAGCGGCGGAGACGACCGCCCGACGCTGCACCGCCGCGACGACACCAACAGCAATTAGCCTTTGCTTCCTGTCACAAGGTGACGACGACTCGTTTGCCGTCGCCCTTCCGCGTCCATGCCTGCTCAATCTGCGCCAGAGGCAGCGTCTCCAGCTCGATATGCAGTTTGCCCTGCGCGGCCAGCGCAAAGAACTCCGGAATCGCCTTCACGATCTGCTCGATCGACGCGCTCCCAAAGCCGCTCCCGTTAATCTCCAGCCCGGAGCTGCGCAGCACATCGGCAGGAAGCGTAATCGTGGCACCCGCGCTCTGCCCTACCTCCACCAGCCGCACCCGTCCCGCCTTATGGTCGAGCCCGCGCTGTGAGATCGCCCGGATAAACGCCTCCGTCGGCGCGCCCCACAGATAATCGATGACCACATCGATGCCTCCGGCCTTTACCTCGCTGGCAAACGCCGCCACCAGATCCTCCTGCGGCTGGTCGAGCTGAATCACCGCATTCGCGCCCAGTGCCCGCAGCGACTCCAGCTGTGCAGCGTTGCGTCCTGCCGCGATCACACGCCGCGCGCCCAGCAGCTTCGCCATCTGCACCGCCAGATGGCCGGCCACTCCGGTCGCTCCCAGAATCAGAACTGTCTCGCCGGCGGCAAGCTGCGCCCGCCACGTCAGGGAGAGCCATGCCGACATGCCCGGATTCGCAAGCGCCGCGGCCATCTCATGCGTCAGCCCCTCCGGCAGAGGCAGGCACATCCCCTTCGGCACCACAGTGCGCTCCGCCATCGTTCCATAAGGCTTGCGAGCCCCGCCGCAGTACACCCGCGTGCCGTCTGCCAGAACGCCGGTGCCGTCAATGCCCACGATGAACGGAACATCGCCAGTGCTTCCGTAATGCGTGCCCGCGGCCAGCGCCTTCACAATCGGGTGAATCCCCGCAGCGCGCATCTCGACGATCACCTCGCCCTCACCGGCAACAGGATCGGAAAAATCCTCACAGACAGGAAGCTGTCCAAGCTGATGCAGTACCGCTGCTTTCATAAACCGATTCCTCCGACACCACTTTACCGGGAATGCACCGCGAAATGCTCTTCTTCCGCGATAGAGCCGGCGCCGGCAGCCCACAACGGAAACAAAATATCAGGAGACACACAGAGCTGCTGCGTCGTTTCCCTGTTCTCTGCCGCCATATTTTCTAAGGTATTTCTCAGACACTTTCTATTCATCCGGCAGTGATATAACACGCGCATGAATTCTGATCCGACACGTTCCGCCCCACTGAACCGCCGCCGCTTTCTGCAGCAGAGCTTTGCCTTCAGCGCTCTGGCTGCTCTCGGTTCTTTTCCGCAACACGCCACTGCTCTGCCTTCCGCTCATGGTGAGGCCGATCTCCTGATGATCGGCGACTGGGGCTACGACAGGCACCACGAAGGGCAGATCGGCGTCGCCGCCGCCATGCGCGCTTACGCGCAGCAGCATGCGCTGAAGACGCAGGCGCTGCTCATGCTGGGCGACAACTGGTATGGAGAGCTCGCAGGCGGCGCGCAGTCGCCGCGCTGGACCGAGCAGTTTGAGGCCATGTATCCGGACGGCGCCTTCCCCTGCCCGGCGTATGCCATCCTCGGCAACCATGATTACCAGCGCTTTCCGGAGAGCAAGGTCGACGCCGAGCTGGAGTACGCCCGCAGCGGCAAAACCGCATCAGGTCCCACCCGCTGGACCATGCCCGCCCGCTGGTACACCTTCGAATTCCCCGCGAAGAAGCCTCTTATCACCTTCATCGCGCTCGACAGCAACGTGCCGCACCTCGACGGTTCCACCGGCAAGGGCCGCGACTTCACGCTCACGCCGCAGGAGCATGCCGAGCAGATCGCCTGGTTCGAGACGGAGCTGAAGAAGCCGCGCACCACGCCGCACCTTGTCGTGATGGGGCATCATCCCGTCTACTCCGACGGACCGCATGGCGATCACGCGGTGCTCATCCGCGACTGGGACCCGCTGCTGCGCAAATACAATGTGCCTGTTTATCTCGCCGGACACGACCACGATCTGCAGCACCTCGAGTTCGAGGGGCATCCGACCAGCTTCTTCCTCTCCGGCGGTGGCGGCGCGGATCTCTACACACTGAAGATCGATCCCTCACAGCGCGGACCCTATGCGGAAAAGGTCTATGGCTTCAGCCATCTTACGGTGACGAAAAAGAGCCTGACGCTCCGGCACCTCGATCAGAACGGACACACGCTCCACGCCTTCTCGAAGACATCCGAGGGCAAGGTCAGCATCCTGCACGTCTGATGCATCCTGCACCGGGCAGGCCCTGATGCAGCAGAGCCTGCCCCGGCAGTTACACGTTCGTCGGATTATCCCAGCCGCCGAAGTCGGCCGCGAGCTTCACCGCATCGGCCGGTCCCCAGCTTCCCGGCTCGTAAACCTGAACCGGAGGCGGGCTCTTCAGTACCGGATCGAGAATGCGCCACGACTCCTCGACATAATCCTGGCGGGCAAACCACACCTGGTTCCCGCAGCTCGCATCCTGCAGCAGCTCCTCATAAGGCAGCAGATCGTACTCCCCGCACTGCTGATCGGCAGTCAGCTCGACCATGCATCCACGCAGCCGCTCACCTGCTTCCTTCACCGAAGCGCCGATCGAGATCAGCGGCTTCGGACTGACCCGGAAGCACACATAATTCTGCGGCGTCAGCTGCTCGGAGAAGACGGGAGGCGTCTGACGCAGACGCGCCACCACCTCCGTCGCCGTCACCGGCAGATTTTTGCCCGTGCGGATATAGAACGGCACGTCGCGCCAGCGCCATGAGTTCACAAAAAAACGCAGCGCCGCAAAGGTCTCGACCTGCGAGCCCGGCTTCACGCCCGGCTCATCGTGGTAGCCGCGGAACTGACCCAGCACCACATCCTCCGGCCGCAGCGGCTGCACACTCTTCAGCACCTTCATCCGCTCGTCGCGCAGCGCTTCGGTGTCCGGACACGGAGGCGGCTCCATCGCGATATTGCTCAGCAGCTGCATCAGATGGTTCTGCACCACATCGCGAATGGCGCCCACGCCGTCGTAAAACGCGCCGCGCCCCTGAATGCCGAACTTCTCCGCCATCGTGATCTGCACGCTCTCAACATACTGGCGATTCCAGATGGGCTCGATGAAGGCGTTGGCGAAGCGGAAGAAGATCAGATTCTGAACGGCATTCTTGCCGAGGTAATGATCGATCCGGAAGATGTCCTGCTCGCGAAAGACGCGGGCAATCTCTGCGTTCAGCGCTCTCGCCGACTCCAGATCGCGTCCGAAGGGCTTCTCCACCACCACGCGCGCGCCCTCGCTGCAGCCAGAGCTCTTCAGCTGGTCCACCACTTTCCCAAAGAGAATGGGCGGAATCGCGAGATAGTGCAGCGGATGCTTCGCCGGCCCCAGTTTCTCGCGGACCTGCGCGAAGGTAGCAGGATCGTTGTAATCGCCATCCACATAGCGAAGCCGCGCTTCGAGCTGCGGAAAGCCTTCCGGATCGAGGCCGCCGTGCTCTTCCACGCTGTCTTTGGCGCGGGCCTTAAACTGCTCCAGGTTCCAGCCCGACTTGGCCACGCCGATCACCGGGCCATTCAGTCTGCCGCGCTTTGCAAGCCGCTGCAGAGCGGGAAAAATCTGCTTATAGGCAAGATCTCCGGTGGCGCCGAAGAACACAAAAGCATCGGATTGCGGCTGGGGCTGCTCCATCCATCACCTTTTCTGGTTACAGTTTCATCCGGGTTTCACGTTCACATATTTGATGATGCGGAGCGCTGAATCGTCTCGCACCGCGTGCGCTGCTTCCGTCTTACTGCGCTACCTCAACCATAATTTTGGTGAAGCCAGCCGGGTTGGCGGCCCACTCCGACAACATCGACGGCGCCCGCTCCAGCGGAACAATCGTCGTGATCGCTTCATCCACCGGAAAGCGGCCCGTCTCAAGCATCGCCACCACCCGGCGAAAATCCTGCGGCAGAGCATTGCGCGAGCCCAGAATATCGAGCTCCTTCTGCACAAAGAGCCGCGTCTCATACGCAATCGGCTCCTTCGCGTATCCGATATAGACCACGCGCCCGGCAAAGGCCACAACCTCGACCGCCAGCCGAAAGGTCGACGGAAGCCCGATCGCCTCGATCACCACATCCGGCCCCTCGCCCTGCGTCATCTCGCGCAGCCGCGTCGCCGTGTCCTCGCGGCCTGAGTGAATCACCTCGGCGGCTCCGGCCAGCCTCGCCGTGGCCAGCTTCGTGTCATCGAGGTCGATGGCAATCACCCGCGCGCCATTGAATGCCGCACCGGCAATCGCGCCCAGCCCCACGCCGCCGCAGCCAAAGACCGCTACCGTATCCTCTTTCGTGATCCGGCCGCGGGCCGCCGCATGAAAGCCCACCGTGAGCGGTTCCACCATGCACAGATACCGCAAGGGAAGCGTCGAAGGAAATACCTTGCCCGGAGCTACCGCCAGCCGCTCCACAAACGCGCCATCGCGCTGTACGCCGTAGGTCAGGTTATGACGGCACGTGTTCTCGCGGCCACGGGTGCATGCCGGGCAAACTCCACAACCCAGATAAGGAGAGACCGCAACATGTGTCCCTGCCGGAATCGACGCGTTGCCCTCCAGCACCGTAGCCGCAATCTCATGCCCCAGAACGCGCGGATAGGTAATCAGAGGATTTCTGCCGCGAAAGGAATTCAGGTCTGAGCCGCACAGCCCGACCATCTCGACCTGCAGCAGCAGCTCACCGTCCTTCACCGCCGGCTCAGGAACATCCACAACGCGTACATCGCCTGCTTCCATCAGCGACAGCGCTTTCATTGCCTCTTCTCCTTCGTGGATATGGCTGAACCGGAGTGCGGGGCCCGGAAATCGTGGTGACCCTGGGAAGATTCGAACTTCCGACCTGCGGTTTAGGAAACCGTCGCTCTATCCACCTGAGCTACAGGGCCACATGCAACGTCTCATTACGACGGCCTCAGCAAACCGCCGGAGTGAATGACAGGCTCGCGCCTGGCACGCCGGCCATGCACGCTGCGAAGCCACTTCATGAGTTTACAACGGCAGCGCGGCGGCCGAATCTGTGCGAACATGTCTGCCATGAAAGCCGCCGTCCTGCATCGTCCCGCGCCGATGGAAACCCGCCCGCTGGCCATCGAGGATCTCCCCGTCCCCGAGCCCGGCGCAGGCGAGGCGCTGCTGCGCGTCGAGGCATGCGGCGTATGCCGCACCGATCTGCACATCACCCTGGGCGAGCTGAAGCCTCTGCGCGAGTGGGTAACGCCCGGACATCAGATCGTCGGGCGCATCGAGCGCTTCGGCTCCGCGGTGCCGCAGGACTCTCTCCACATCGGCCAGCGTGTCGGCGTCTCGTGGCTCGGCGGCGTCGACGGCACCTGTCCGCTCTGCCGAAAGGGGCAGGAGAATCTCTGCGACCATCCTGTATTCACCGGTTACTCCGTCAACGGCGGCTACGCGGAGTACGCCACAGCACGCGCCGATTTTCTTATCCCGCTGCCCGAAGAGCCCTCCGCCGAAAGCCTCGCGCCGCTGCTCTGCGCGGGCATCATCGGTTTTCGCAGTCTGCGCGTGGCCGGCGTGCAGCCGGGCGACCGCGTCGGTCTCTTTGGATTCGGCGCATCGGCCCATCTCACCATTGATGTGCTGAAGCACTGGGGCTGCGAGGTCTATGTCTCGTCTCGCGGCGAATCGCACCGGGCCCTGGCGCGCGAGCGCGGCGCTGCCTGGGTCGGCGACGCTACGGAGAAGCCTCCCGCAGCGCTCGACTGCGCCGTCACCTTCGCGCCCAGCGGCGACGTGGTTCTCGCCGCGCTCGGCTCGCTGCGCAAGGGCGGCATCGTCGCCATCAATGCGATTCATCTCGACCGCATTCCGCAGTTCGACTACGACTCGCTGCTCTGGGGCGAGCGCCAGATGCGCAGCGTCGCCAACATGACACGGCAGGATGCAAAGGATTTCGTCGCCATCGCGCAGCAGATCGGCATCCGTCCGCAGACCACTCGCTTCCGCCTCGACCAGGTGAACGACGCGCTCGATGCGGTTCTGCGCGACGCCATCGACGGCGCGGCCGTCGTCCTTCCCTGAAAAGAACGGCATCTTTCGGTGCCGCCCCGCCCTCCTGCGGACCTGCCAGGAAGACAGGGCGGACATGTCGTTCGTTATTGACCGCAGCAGCTGGCGCCATGACAGCAGGCGGGCTGATCGCAACACATACTGACTGCCGCCTGTGCCGAAAGCGAGCCCAGAAGGACTGCGGCGAGTGCAAATACTAATACTTTGAATTTCATACAATCTCCTTTGAAAATGCTGCGTGAAAAGACAGGCGCGCGCGCAATGGCGCACGTGTACCGGCAGGCATAAGGAGAGGGAGTCTAAACGCGCAGATCTTCTTTGAGAGCGAACACTTCGAGGGGGTAATACAATCCCGCAGTCAGCTCGCGATGGGCCTCCATCGTGCTGACCGCCACACCGGTCACCGGACCCGGCGTGCTCAGGTTCTGCGAAAGGGCCTTCTGCCGCTCCTGCTGACGTTCCTGCTCCAGAACCTCTTTGGCCGCAGAGGTGATCGAGAGATGGCAGGCAGGGCAGGATTCACTCGTATTGCTTACAGGCTGCGGACAGCAGGGCAGGTGAGACGGCTGGCAGAGTGGATACTGCGCGGCAACGTGCTCCGACCAGGAGGCGGCTGTAATCCACAGACACCCCACCAGAACGATGCAGCACGTTCGCAGATAGCGCCAGCACTTCACACGCTGACTGTATTCCCTGCCGCGAGTGAAAAACAAGAGCGCCGCAAAATGATCTTGCCCGCCCCGGACGGAATATCAGGCCGAATATCAGGCTGAATATCAGGCCAGGACCAGCTCAGAAAAATCAGCAATCGAGGAGAAGCCCGTCTGCACCTGCGCAATCAGCGCCAGGCGGTTCCGGCGAACGGCCTCATCCTCCACCATCACCATCACCTTGTCGAAAAAGAGATCGACATGCGGACGCAGCGTCGCAATCTGCTCCAGAGCCTGGCGGTACTCCCGGCTGGCGCGCAGAGATTCCACCGCAGGAGCCAGCTTCTCCGCCTCGGCATACAGCGACTGCTCGGCCTGATCGGAGAGAAACTGCGCAGCAGGCGCATTCTCTTCCTGGCTGCTGAACTGCTTCTTCTCTTCCGCCTGGCGAAGAATATTCTTGATGCGTTTGAACGCCGTCGAAATGGCGGCCAGATCCTCTGACCCACGCACCGACGACAGCGCCTCCGCGCGGGCAATCGCATCGCGAACATCGTCGCAGCCCGCGGCCAGCACCGCGTTGACTACGTCGTAGGCAAAGCCGCGCACTTCGCGCAGATAAAACTCGACGCGCTCGCGGAAGAAGGCCGTCAGCGACGCCTTCACGGCATCGGAGATATTCGCCGTCTCCGAAAGACTCGACAGCGTGAGCGGCAAACCGGACTCAGCCAGAATCTTCACAATGGCATTGGCCGCGCGGCGCAGTCCGAACGGGTCCTTCGATCCGGTCGGCTCAAGGCCAATCGCGAACATCGCCGCAATCGTCTGAAAGCGGTCGGCCAGGCCAAGAATCTGCCCTTCCGCCGTCGGCGGAATCGGATCGTCGATGCCCGCCGGCGAATACTGCCAGTAGATCGCCTGCGCCACGCCTTCGCCGAGTCCCTGATGCCGTGCATAGAGGCCGCCGACAATGCCCTGCAGCTCTGTGAACTCCTTCACCAGCTCCGTCGTCAGATCGGTCTTGGCCAGCTCCACCGCGGTCAGCAGCGCCTTCGCGTCCACACTTACACCGCGCGAGCCGGCAAGCGCCGCCAGGTCCATCGCAAGATCGGCGTTCTTCCTGGTCTTCTCGTAATAGCTGCCGATGTCCTTGTGAAAGGTCACCGCCTTCAGCATCTCGAGACGGTCCTTCAGCGGAATCTTCTGATCGACGGTCCAGAAGAAGCGCGCATCGTTGAAGCGTGCGCGCAGCACGCGCTCATTGCCGTGGCGAATGATCTCGCGGGCGCGCTCGTCGGGATGCGTATTCAGAACAGTCAGAAAATGCGGCGCCAGTTTGCCGTTCGCATCTTCCACTGCAAAGTACTTCTGGTGATCGCGCATCACGGTCACCAGCACTTCCTCCGGCAGCGCCAGATACTCGCTCTCAAAGCCGCCCGGCAGCACCGAAGGCCACTCCGTCAGGTGCGTCACCGTATCGACCAGCGCCTCGTCCTCACGCCAGCGGGCTCCCGGAATCGTCCGCGTCTCCGCGTCCAGCGCCTTGCGGATGCGATGGCGGCGCAATTCGACATCGGCCGTTACCTTCGCCGCTTCGAGCGCTCCGAGATACTCCGATGGACGATGGATCGCAATGGCGCCGTCGCCATGAAGAATGCGATGACCGTAAGTCAGATTCGCCGCATGCACTCCCGCAAACTCCACCGGCACGATCGCGTGATCGAGCAGCGCCAGCAGCCACTTCACCGGGCGGACAAAGCGCTCCGGCTTGCCCTCGCGCCAGTACATGTTCTTCGGCCAGTAAATCGCCGCCAGCTCTTTCGGCAGCTCCGCCGTCAGAATCTCCAGCGTCGTTCTGCCCCGGCGCAGCGCCGTCGCGCCGACATATTCGCCCTTCGGCGTCGTGACTTTTGTGAGCGCCGCAAGCTCGACCCCCGCCTTTTTCGCAAAGGCATGCGCGGCCGGCGTGGGCTCTCCGTTTTTAAAGGCGACCGTCCAGGAGGGACCGGTCAGCTGCTCTTCCGTATCGGCCTGCGCAGCGGCTACTCCCGTTACCAGCACGGCGAGACGGCGCGGCGTCGAGTAGCTGCGCACCTCCGCATCCGGTGCCGTCAGCCTCTCGCGGGTCAGCAGAGTCTGCACGCGGCGGGCGAGCTCAGCCTGGGCGGCGGCGATCATGCGCGCCGGAATTTCTTCAAGTCCAACTTCAAACAAAAAGTCTGCCATATTGATGTCTCTGCTCTTCCCGGCTATCGAATTCCCTGCCGCTGCGTGGCGTAAGCTTTGGCCACACCCACCACCATGGCGCGAATCCTGGCCATCACAGCAACGCGCTCGGTTACGGAAATCGCGCCGCGCGCATCCAGCAGATTGAAGAGGTGCGAGCACTTGAGGCACAGCTCATAGGCTCCCAGAACCGGAAAGCGCTTCAGCTTCTCCGACAGCTCTTCTTCCGCCGGCGGTGTCTCGTCCTCATGCACCACGCGGTCGTGAATCTTCTGCTGGCGCTCCGAGGCCTTCTCGGCTTTGGGATTGAAATCGGCGTTGAATTCGGTCAGCAGCGCCTGGCATTCCGACTCGTAAAGGCGCAGATGCTCCCACAGCTTTTCGACATCGGCCGCCTCGAAGTTATAGACCGAGAGCTGCAGCTCTTCCTGCAGGCGCACCTGCCCGTACGTGATCTCTTTGCCGCTCTTTTTGTCCCGCGCCCACACAATGTCGTAGATCGAATCCACGTCCTGCAGAAACGCCGCGATGCGCTCAAGCCCGTACGTAATCTCACCCGAAATGGGATCGAGGTCCATGCCGCCGCACTGCTGAAAGTAGGTGAACTGCGTGATCTCGAGCCCGTCGAGCATCACCTGCCAGCCCACGCCCCACGCGCCGCCCACCGGCCACTCCCAGTTGTCTTCCTCGAACTTGATGTCGTGCTCGCGCAGATCGATGCCGATCGCTTCGAGCGACTGCAGATACACATCCTGAATATCGTCCGGCGGCGGCTTCAGAATCACCTGCAGCTGCGTGTGCTTGTACAGCCGGTTGGGATTCTCGCCATAGCGCCCGTCGGCGGGACGCCGCGAGGGTTGCGCGTAGGCAATACGGATCGGCTCAGGCCCGAGAACGCGCAGAAACGTGTCGGGCGACATCGTGCCGGCGCCCACCTCCACATCAAAAGGCTGCTGAAGAACGCAGCCGCGCTCGGCCCAGAAATTCTGAAGGCGGAACAGAAGTTCCTGAAAGGTCAGCGCCGATCGCCCGGCGGAAGTGGCAAGTGTGGACACGCGGAGTCTCTTTCGATGCAGTCTCTGTATGCGTCTGGTGCTCAGGTGATTTTAGAACAGCAGCCTGCGCCGTGCATGCCGCCCGCTTGCTCCCCGGCCTTCCGCCGTGAATCCGGTAAAGCCCGCAAATAAGACGGGAGGGAAAATAAATGACCCAGCCGTGAACTTTCCTCAGCAGGCGTCTTGAAAGTGTCGAGGTAAATCGATATGCTTGCCCCGCTTTGAAAAGGGCTCTTCTGCGGGAGCGGAAGAAAAAACGGAAGGAAGAAAGTCCATGGTTCGTTCGCGACCCGGAGTATATTTGCTGGGCCTGGCGCTTGTCGCATGCTCCGCAGTGAATGGCTTCAGCCAGGCGGAAACTCCCGCGCCTGGGCACATGACCTCAGAGCAGGACCATCAGCAGATGATGGATCAGCTTCACATCACCTCCCTGCGTCCCGGAGTCAGCGCCGACCTCAAAGCGCCCAACGCCGTCAACTATGACGAGTCGAAGGCCGATACCGGCGAGAAGATTCCCGACCCTCTCGTGATGAATGACGGCAAACGGGTCACCTCGGCGAAGATGTGGTGGAAGAAGCGCCGCCCCGAGCTCGTCGAGACCTTCAGCGAAGACGTTTATGGCCGCGTGCCCAGTGTGACGCCGAAGGTGAGCTGGGAGCTGACCGATACCGCCAGGGAGACGGTCGGCGGCGTGCCCGTCATCACGAAGAAACTCATCGGCCACGTCGACAACTCCTCGTATCCCGCCATCTCTGTGAACATCCGTCTCTCGCTCACCACGCCCGCCGGCGCGAAGGGGCCGGTCCCCGTCATCATGGAGTTCACCTATGATCCGGTGCTGATGGCCGCCCTCTTCAAAAAGCGCGGCATTCAGCCCCCTGCCGCTCCTCCAGGCCCCTCGTGGCAGGAACAGGTCATCGCCAAAGGATGGGGTTACGCAAGCCTCATTCCCACCGATGTGCAGCCCGACAGCGGAGCCGGACTGACCGAGGGCATCATCGGCATGATCAACAAAGGACAGCCGCGCAGACCCGACGACTGGGGCGCGCTGCGGGCATGGGCCTGGGGCGCCGGCCGGGCGCTCGACTACTTTGAGACCGATCATGCCGTCAATGCGAAACAGGTCGGCATCGAGGGCCATTCACGCTACGGCAAAGCGGCGCTCGTGACCATGGCATACGATCAGCGCTTCGCCATCGGCTACATCAGCTCCTCCGGTGCAGCCGGAGCCTCTCTCTGGCGGCGCAACTATGGCGAGCAGCTCGGCAACATCGCCGGCATCGGCGCATATCACTGGATGGCGGGAAACTTCCTGAAGTATGACGGGCCGCTCACCGTCAGCGATCTGCCGGTGGACTCCGACGATCTGATCGCTCTCTGCTCTCCCCGTCCGGTCTTCATCAGCGGCGGCGCCACCGACAAGGGTGATGGATGGGTCGACGCCAAAGGCATGTTCGAAGCCACCGTACTGGCCGGCCCCGTCTATCGTCTGCTCGGAAAGAAGGATCTCGGCACCACCGTCTTTCCTCCCATCAAAACTCCGCTGATCGACGGCGATCTCGGCTTCCGGCAGCACGACTACGGACACACTCCGGTCCCGAACTGGCCGACCTTTCTTACCTTCGCCAGCCACTACTTCCCGGCGGAATAAGTCGACAGCAATGCAGAAGCCCGCGCGCCAAATGGTACGCGGGCCTTCCGCTGCTCAGAATGCGATGAACGAACAGTACGAAGAATCAGTACCGTCCGCGGCCGCCCCGGCCGCCGCCGCCACCACCACCTGCGCCGCCCTTCTGCGCCTGGTAGCAGTCACGGCAATATACCGGACGATCGCCGCGGGGCTCGAACGGAACCGTGGTCTGCTGTCCGCAACCGGAGCAGATCACCGAGGTGCCCTGCGCCTGTGCCCGATAGCCGCCGCCTCCGCCGCCGCCTCCCTGCTCGTTCTTTTTCGCCGAACGACAGGGCTTGCAGCGCTTGGGCGCGGAGTAGCCGCGCTCCCGGAAAAATGCCTGATCCTGACTTGTAAAGGTGAATTCCCGTCCGCAGTCGCTGCAGATGAGCTGTAAATCGCCGGCCATGTGATTCCCTCGTATCTTGCAAAGTCCCGCGTAAGAGTGCCCGTGTAGCGACCAGCCGCTCTGTTTCTTGGAAGGAATCGGAGGACGGATGATGTCGACGAGCCGGAGATCTGGTTCTGGGCTGTTCCGGCAGGTCTTCGCCTGCACTCACAGAAGCAGGTGCAACTCAGGATGACACAGTGTGGTGCCGGTGTAAACCGCTCTTCTTTGCCTTCCTGCTCAGGAGGCCCCGCTGATCTGGGTCCGCAGAGCCTGTACCTCCCGGGTCAGAATCTCCAGACGGTCGATCAGCTCGCGCTGGCGGTCCTCGTCCATCGACGGCCTGCGCCCTTCCACGTAGAAGGTGCCGTTGGGCTCCAGCACGCAGCGGGCCACATCGTTAAGGCTGTCGAAGCCCTGACGGTGCAGCACCGAGAGCAGCTCTTCCTCCGTCAGCAGCTCCCGTTTGAGAGCATGCTCGTCGGCCACTCCGTCCAGCACCAGCACGCGCTCCGTGCCCCCCAGCGCCTCGTTCATCTTCGGCGAGCCGTACAGCAGGCGCACCACAACCCAGTTGATCGACAGCAGAGCAACCGCGCCGATAATGCCCCCGGAGATCGAGTTGTCATCTCCGATGATCGCGTTCTGCACCGTGTTGGAGAGCGAGAGCAGCACCACCAGATCGAACGGGTTGAGCTGCGCCAGCTCGCGTTTGCCGAAGACCCGCAGCAGCAGGATCAGCGCCAGATACACGATCATCGGGCGCAGTATCTTCTCCAGCAGCGGAAGCTGCATGTGAAACATGTCGTGAAACATGGAAACAGGGTACAGCGTTCAGGGCTCAGGACTCAGGACTCAGGACTCAGGACTCAGGACTCAGGATTGGACGTTCGCTGCCTAAGCCGCGGCCGCACTGTCTTCCAGGTATTTACATTCCCAAAGCAAAAGATGCCACCTTAAATCGAATGACGACAAATCGGATAGCGTCTTTTGCTGTTTCTGCGCCCTGAGCCGTGCGCCCTGCGCCCTGTTTTTGTTGTTTCTGAGCCCTGCGCCCTGAGCCCTGTTCCCTGTTACGTTACGCGTAGCGCTGCTGATGCCACTCCCATGCGCTGCCGATGATCTCCTCGAGGCTGCTGTGCTGCGGCTTCCAGCCCAGCTCGGTCCCGATCTTCTCCGAGCTGGCGATCAGCACGGCCGGGTCGCCGGCACGCCGGGGCAGCTCCTCGACGGAAATGGCACGGCCGGTCATGCTGCGCGCCGCCTCGATGACCTGGCGCACACTGAACCCCGAACCGTTGCCGAGATTATAGATAAGTCTCTCCCGGCCTCCGAGTGCATCCAAGGCTAGAAGGTGAGCGCGCGCAAGGTCGTGAACATGGATGTAATCGCGGATGCAGGTGCCGTCGGGGGTGGGATAGTCGTTCCCGAAGATTTTGATGTTGCCCCTTCGCCCCAGAGCAACGTCCAATATAAGCGGAATCAGGTGGGATTCCGGCTCGTGATCCTCTCCCCTGCCGGGAAGAGCGCCGGCGACGTTGAAGTAGCGCAGGCTCGCATAACGGAAACCGTGGATACGATGGAACCAGGAAAGCATCTGCTCAACCAGCAGTTTGGATTCGCCGTAGGCATTGGTCGGCCGCAGCGGCGCGTCTTCCCGTATCGGTACGGACTCCGGCTCGCCGTACACTGCGGCCGTCGAGGAGAAGACAAATCGCTTCACCCCGGCCTCCAGCATCGACTCCAGCAGCGCCAGCGTCGAGGCGGTATTGTTCCGGAAGTAGATCTCCGGCTTTTTCATGCTCTCCCCGGCCTCGATCAGCGCCGCGAAGTGCATCACACCGTCAATACCGCGCGCAAAGAGATTTTTAAGGAGAGCCCGGTCGGCGATGTCTCCCTCGACGAACTCGGCGCCGGTGGGAACCATCGAGCGGCGCGCATGGCAAAGATTGTCCAGAACAATTACGTCGTGTCCGTGTTCCATCAGAACGTGAGCAACGGTCCCGCCGATGTATCCGGCGCCTCCGGTAACCAGTATGCGCAAGCAGTATCTCCTTTAAATGCTATAATTTGCTTACATCATAGCGAACCCGTCCGGGAGTTTTGCTCTGCTTCTCTTTCCTTCCCCGGCCAGGTTGTCCGGCATCCGTTTCGAATCGCAGAATTTTTACGCTGCCCGACGAGCAAATACGGTAGTAGTTACTCAGCATATCGAAAACCGGAGAAGCCTCCCATCTTCTGCGTTATAGTTACGGATGTAATCAAATCCGGGAATTTTTCCCACTTTGGTTACCTGCTGTTCATCGGTTCCAGGTTATCTTACGGTAACTATTTTCTTCCCGAGCCGCAGTTGTCCGGTCCCTTTTTATGCTCGGCGTGTTCAGGCGCCAGGGTCCGGCCCGGAAGCTCCGAAGCCGAAAAGGCGATTCGAACCGGCGAAACAGAATGGCGACTCAAGTGCACACAGATACAAAGGATGTGTCGGCGCAGAGGGAGTTTCGTCTGAATTCAACTGAACCGGAAATGGAAACCACAGAGGTTATGGCAACAAACGAAGCATTTGATCGCGGAACCTTCGGCCTTCTTCCAGAGGAAAAGGGCCGGATGCGCTCGCTTGGCGCCAGTACGGCCATCAACGCAACCATTGCTGCCCTTGTTCTGCTGCTGACCGCTTCCGGAGTACATCAGGTTCAGGTCAAACGGTACGACACGACGCAGCTGATCTTTCCCGTCGAGCAGCCGAAGCCCTATGTCCCCCCGGTACCCAAGGTGAAGGTCATCCCTCCCCCTCCTGTGGAAAAACCCCGGCGGATCGAGCTGCCCAAGCCTGTTCCGGAGCCGCCGAAGATCGCCGAGATCAAGGTTCCGGTTCCCGCTATGCCGAAGATCGAAGCCGCTCCCCCGCGCCGCGTGACCCCTCCCCCGCAGCCCAAAGTCGGCCTCTTTAAGAGTGAGACGCCCACGCCGGTCGCCAACAACCGCGCGGAACCGAGCCTGAAGACCGGCGGCTTCGGCGATCCGGTCGGCGTAAAGCCGAATCCGAATGCCACCCGTCCCTCGCAGCTCGCCACCGTGGGCTCGTTTAACGGCTCGCCAGGCGCCGGACAGCCTGCGGCCGGATCGGCCCGCGGCGGATCAGTGCACGGCGTAGACTTCGGCTCCGGCGTCGCCAACGGAGTTCCGGGCGGTAAAGATCGCGGTGCGGTCGCTTCAGCGGGATTCGGCTCCGGCGTCGTCGGCGGAACCGGCCGTCCAGGCAGCGGAGGCACCGTCGCCCGCGGCAGCTTCGGCTCACCCGCTTACGGGCCCGCAACGCCCGTAGCAGTCAGGCCGCAGGAGCCGGCAGCGACTTCCATCGTCGTCCTCTCCAAGCCCCTGCCCAACTACACACCGGAGGCACGGCAGCTTAAAATTCAGGGCGACGTCACGCTGGAGGTTCGGTTCACAGCGGCCGGCCAGGTCGAGGTTCTGCGCGTCATCAGCGGTCTCGGACACGGGCTGGATGAGCAGGCAAGGGTGGCAGCGGAGCATATCCGCTTCAAGCCGGCCACGCGCGATGGGCACGCCGTCGATCAGGTGAGCGTGGTGCACATCACCTTTCAGATGGCCTGAATGGTTTTTGGCTGAATCTGCGCCGCATACTGAGATTTATTTTGGGGCGCCGGTTCGGCGATTTGGAAATGCAGGAATGAAGTCCAGGAGAACTAAAACATGTTTCGTAAGTTAACCGTGCTGGGGCTGGCTGTTTCGGTCAGCTTTGCCGCTGCCTATGCGAAAACCCCGCGTACCTCTCCTCTGGTGCCTCTTACGCCGCAGCAGACAGAGCTGGTCCAGAAGGCGATCGCCCGCGAGCGTGCCACTGTCGCTCAGATTCGAAAGAGCACTCCGGTCGTGCAGTCCTACATTCAGGACATGCGTCCGGACCCGAAGCTGTATCAGATTCCGGTTTCGGATCAGTACATGCTCGGACGCGTGGACTTCGGCAAGACCTTCAACGCTGAAGAGTACTCCGGCAAAAAGAGCTCCGTTGGATTCTTCAAAGGTTCGCTGAAATTTGTCTCCGGACTCACGGATTCCTTCCACATGAAGAACTCGGCGACCGGATTCATGGACATGATGTTCGTCGATCCGAGCGGCTTCGATCTGCAGCACTACGACTTTTCGTATGTGCGCCGCGAGTTCCTCGGCAACGTGCGCACCATTGTCTTTGATGTGCGTCCCAAAACCCATACCGGCAACGGCCGCTTCTTCGGCCGCATCTGGGTGGAGGATCAGGACGGCAACATCGTCCGCTTCAACGGCGCCTTCACCGACAACTCCAGCGATGATGTGCCGCACTACTTCCACTTCGACAGCTGGCGCATGAACGTGCAGCAGGGACTGTGGCTGCCCGCCGCCATCTACGTCGAGGACACGATTCGCGCCGGCAAAGGCTCGAAGGCCGAAAGCCTCCGCGGACAGACCTACTACTGGGGCTACTCGCTGAAGCTGCCCACCCGCGAGACCGATAACGAATCGATGGAGATCGACAACGCGCAGGACCAGAGCGCCAACTCCGCCGACGTCAGCCCCCTGCAGGCCCAGCGTGAATGGGTCTCTCAGGCCGAACAGAACGTTCTCGACCGCCTCACCCAGGCCGGACTCATCGCTCCTCCGAGCGATTTCGACAAGGTCCTCGAGACGGTGACCAACAACATCATCATCGGCAACAAGCTCGCGCTGCCGAATGATATTCACTGCCGCGTCATCCTCACCACGCCGCTCGAATCGATGTCGGTCGGCAACACCATTCTGCTCAGCAAGGGTCTGGTCGACGTGCTGCCTACCGAAGAGGATCTGGCCGCGGTGCTCAGCTTCCAGCTCGCGCACATCATCCTCGGCCATCGCATCGACACCCGCTACGCCTTCAACGACCGCCTGCTCTTCCCTGATGAAGCCGCCTTCCAGCGGATTCATATGGATCACTCGGTCATCGACAACGAAGCCGCAGCGAAGAAGGCGGTCGAGCTCTTCAACAACTCCGTCTATCACGACAAGGCCGGCAGCGTGGGCCTGTTCTTCGAGCAGCTGCGCGACCGCGAAAAGCCTCTCAATGCGCTGCTGACGCCGCGCCTGGGCGACTCGCTGGTGCGCGAGGACGGAAGCCCCTGGCTCTCCGGCCTGATGCCGAACGCACCGCGGCTCGACATGGACAACCTGAACCAGATTGCCGCCCTTCCTCTGAACAGCCACCTGAAGATCGATCCCTGGGATGACAAGGTGATCTGGCTCAACGTCAAGCCGGTCACTCTGCTCAACGCCCGCGACAAGATGCCGCTTGAGATTACTCCGGTCTACTTCCGTCTCCAGCGCTATCAGATACCCGCCGATCTGCCCGCAGGCGCAACCCAGGGCACGGCAGCACCTCCTCCGGCTGACGCAGGTGCAGGTGCCGCAGCGGCTCCGCCAGCCGCCGATGCCGGCAACGCACAACCGCAGCAGCAGTAACTCTTTGAGCATCGATGTGCAGCTGGTTACCACCGGCTGCACATCCTTTCACTGTGTTCGGTGTTCTTACAACAGAGCGCACATCTTCCTGGAAATTTCAGGCTTTTCTTGGAGATCCTATCGTGCTTAAAAAAATTGTTATTGCAGCCACTCTCTTCTTTTTGCCAGCCGCAATCTATGCGCAGAGCGCCCCAGCTGTGACCGGTGGCGGGTCTTCCATCTGGGCCGGAGGTGAGTTCTCCAACTTCGCCAACGACTATCTCGGACGCGATGTGGGCCCCACTGTTTTTGTTGACTACAACGTACACCCCAAATGGGGCGCGGAAGGCGAAGCCCGCTGGCTGAACTGGAGCAGCAAAAACGCGAGTACGGAGAAACTATCCAATTACCTGATCGGACCACGCTACCGGATAGTCCGCTTTCACCATCTGTCTGTCTGGGGCAAGTTTCTGCTCGGCGCTGGTCTTCAGACCTATCCATCGGTCAGTCAGGCGGTCGCCGAGCCAATCGGCAGCGGCAGCTATTTTGCCTATGCTCCGGGCGTCGACGGCGAATACCGGATTACGAGCCGGATCTCGGCACGCGCCGGCTACGAGTGGCAGTTCTGGCCCTCCGCGCCAGGTGCGGCCTTTACAAATGGGAGACCGAGCAATGGCCTGACTCCGACCGGATGGGGAATTGGCTTCAACTACCGAATCCTGGGCCGGTAATTCTCTACCGCAATATGTAAAGGGCTGGGCTTCGGCTCAGCCCTTTCGCTTTTCTGCAGATCGCAGCGCAGCAGCCTGCCGCGATCACAGCAACAGCTCTCGTCATCGCTTGCCCTCCAGCCCCCCGACCGCAGCGCCGACCTCCGCACCGCACTCTTGCGCGCCGCCATGCTCAGCCCTCTCCCTGCGAGGAGGCATCCCGTCTCTGCGCCCAAAAGAAGCGCCCAAAAGAAAGATCCCGGGCCGCAGCCCGGGATCTTCGATCAGCCTACGAATGACTCAGAAGTGATACGCCACACCGATCACCGGGTTGTAGATGTTGTAGTACCGGTTGGTGCGCGTGTCATTGTTCGGGAAGCTGAAGGAGGGCGTCTTTACGACGATGCCGCGATACTCCGCCCGAATGTCAAAGCTCGGGCTGATCTCGTAGGCGATGCCGCCGCCGTACAACAGCCCGATATTCGTGTTCTGGCTCAGGCTGTTCTGAAAGTTCGTCTTCGAGTCGTCGATCGGAGTGAAGATGTAGCCGCCCACACCTGCCTCGAGAAACGGGTTGAAGTTTTTGAAGATGAAATTGTAGACATACGCGCCGGAGATTTCCTGCATCCGGGTATGCACCAGAATATTGTTGGTCGGAATCAGAAAGTGATTCACGTTCTGCACGTACTGATAGTTCAGCTCCAGTGCGCTGCGGGGGGTCAGCATGTAGCGATAGCTGAGAAGACCGCCATAACCAACGGTTGCATGCAGCAGCACGCCGTTGCCATAAGCATAAGGAGGAATAAAGCCCGCACCGCTTACGCTGATGTCCTGCCGGCTTTCCTGCGCAAAACCCGCAACTGCCAGCATCGGCAGCAGCACTGCTAACAACAAAAATTTCCTCATTCGTTCCAGAACCTCTCGCCTGCCGAAAGCACCGCAGGCGGAACGCCTCTCGGGCTCGTCAAAGTCGGGTCTGCCCTGATGACGCAGCCCACTCGGCCATTGTACCTGTCGAAGAGCGATTCGACAGCAGTCCCCCCTCATTCCCCTTGCTCAATGCGGTACATGAACGGCTTGCCGCGCTCGACGGCCAGAGCCTTCACCACGCGCAGAAAGGCCGTGCCCGCGTGCGAAAGCGTGGAATGGCGGCGGTGAATCAGCCAAAGCTGCCGCTCGATCGCCAGCTCCGGCACCGGAACCCGGACCAGCTCCCCGCGCGCCAGCTCCTGCTGCACCGTCAGCGCCGGAACCAGCGCCACGCCATTCCCCATCGCCACAAACCGCTTGATCGCCTCAAGGCTCGGCAGCTCGGTGCGCATGTTCAGCGGCGTCTTGTGCTCCTCAAACGTCTCGATCACGCGCCTCCGCAGCGGCGACACCACATTGTGCGCCACGAAGTTCTGCGCGCCCAGATCGCGGATGGAAACGTGCTTCTCCTTCGCCAGCGGATGACTGGGATTGACGATAAACGCCACCGAATCTGTAAAGACCGCGATCGAGCGGAAGTGATCGCCCGCTGGCCGGAACGAGACAATCCCGAACTCGACCACCCGCTCCAGAAGCTGATCGGGAATACGGCTCGCCAGCGCCCGCTGCACCGTCACGCCGATATGCGGACAGACGCGGCTGAACTCGTCGAGAACCGGCAGCAGATACAGACAGGTGTGCTCGTTCGCCGCCAGAACCAGCCGCCCGCGCTCGAGCGACCGCAGCTCGTCGAGCGCCGTCTCCGCCTCCGTGCGCAGACGCAGCAATCTCTGGGCGTACCCGAGTAGTAACTCACCCGCCGCCGTCAGCGTGCCCTCGCGCGATGTGCGCTCAAAGAGCTGCTCGCCCACCTCTTCTTCCAGCCTGCGAATCACATGGCTCACGGCCGGCTGCGTACGGTGCAGACGCGCGGCCGCGCGCGAAAACCCGCGCTCTTCCACTACCGTAAGAAAGGTCTCGAGCTGATGCAGGTCCATAGATAAATTAGGTAGAGAAAGCTGGAAAAGCGGTTAGCGAAGAAGCGGTCAGCAGAAAAGCGGATAGCGAGAGTGCCCCGGGTCTTAATGCATTGCTTCACCGCCCCGAACGGCCATACCTTCGCCGTTCCGGCTAGGCATTCCCTCACCGCGAACCGGTTGTGCTGCCGGCTGGTTTCCGCGAACCGCTTTTAACTGACCGCTTCTTCGCCGTCTTCATTACAAATATCTATTAAATCCACAAAAACTACAAATTTGATTTATCCGCGCGACTCTGGGAAACTTTCTTTGAGAGCAATTGCTCGCAGCAGGCATACCGAATGGATCAACAGCGCCTTCACTTTTTCGATACGACCCTGCGTGACGGAGAACAGTCCCCCGGCTGCAGCATGACCCAGCATGAAAAGCTGGCCATGGCCCATTCCCTGGCTGACCTCGGCGTCGACATTCTCGAAGCCGGATTCGCCATCGCCTCCGATGGAGATTTCGCAGCCATCGAGACCATCTCCCGCGAAATACGCGGTCCCCGCATCGCCTCGCTCGCCCGCTCGCGCCGCGAAGATATCGAGCGTGCCGGCAAAGCCCTTGAAAAGGCCGCGCGGTCGCGGATTCACATCTTCCTCGCCAGCTCCGACATTCACCTGCAGTACAAGCTGCGAATCAGCCGCGAAGAGGCTCTCGATCAGGCCGCGCAGTCGGTCTCTCTGGCAAAGGGTCTGGTCGATGAAGTCGAGTTCTCGCCGGAAGACTCGACCCGCACCGATCCCGATTTTCTCTGCAAAATCGTCAGCGTGGCGATCGAGGCCGGAGCAGTCATCATCAATCTGCCCGACACCGTCGGCTACACCGTTCCCGACGATTATTCGGCGATGTTCCGCATGATCCGCGAGCGCGTGCCCGGAGCGGATAAAGTCACCCTCTCCTCGCACTGCCACGACGATCTCGGTCTCGCGGTGGCCAATACGCTGGCCGCCATCGACGCCGGCGCCCGCCAGGTCGAGTGCACCATCAACGGCATCGGCGAGCGGGCCGGCAATGCCGCGCTCGAAGAGGTCGCCGCCGCGCTGCACGTGCGCGCAGACCGCTATCCGGTCACACACGGACTGAAGCTCGACCATCTGTATCCGATTAGCCAGCAGTTGGCCGGCACCATCAGCTTTGCGCCTTCGCCGAACAAGGCCGTCGTCGGCAGCAATGCCTTCGCGCACGAGGCCGGCATTCATCAGCACGGCGTGCTGTCCAATCCGCTCACCTACGAGATCATGACGCCGGCATCGATGGGTGTTCCGGCCAACCGCATGGTGCTCGGCAAACACTCCGGCCGCCATGCGCTGCGCTCGCGGCTCGAACAGCTCGGCTATCATCTCGGCTCCGACGATCTGGAAGCGGCTTATCGCGCCTTTACCAGTCTGGCCGACCGCAAAAAAGCGATCTACGACCAGGATCTGATCAATCTCGTGGCGCATCACGAGCGGCACGAAGATCTGATCGCAACCGAGCCTGTCGTCGAATCGCACTGACACGGACTCCGAATACGGTCCGATTTGTTTCGACCCTGACCCGGACGGCACGCTGTGGCCGTCCCCTCGCTGAGACGGAGAGTCTGCAATATGAAGCTGAAGGTTCTTGTGGTGGCGGGCGATGGTATCGGCCCGGAAGTGACCAGTGAAGCGGTGCGCGTGCTGAAGTCCGTTGCCGATCTCGGTGGCCATGATTTTCAGTTCAGCGAAGCGCTCATCGGCGGTGTGGCCATCAAGGCGCACGGCACGCCTCTGCCGGACGCGACGCTCAATACGGCGCTCGGCAGCGATGCGGTGCTGCTTGGCGCGGTGGGCGGCAATGAGTTCAATTCCCTCACTCCGGACAAGCGCCCCGAAGCCGGCCTGCTAAAGCTGCGTCAGGCGCTGGGCGGCTTCGCCAATCTGCGGCCCTCCTTTGCGTGGCCCGCACTGGCCGTCAATTCTCCGCTGAAGGCGGAAGTCGTCGACGGCGCCGACATTCTCTTTGTGCGTGAGCTGCTCGGCGGCCTCTATTTCGGCGAGCCCCGCGCATGGGACCGCGCAGCCAACTCCGCGTGGAACACCATGCGCTACACAAAGGATGAAGTCGTCCGCGTGGCGAAGGTCGCCTTTGAGCTCGCCTCCGCGCGGCGGAAGAAAGTGACCTCGGTCGACAAGGCGAACGTGCTCGAAGTCTCGCAGCTCTGGCGCGCAACAGTCACCGAAGTCGCGAAGGAGTATCCGCAGGTCACGCTCGAGCATCAGTATGTCGACGCCATGTCCATGCACCTGATGAACACCCCGCGCAGCTACGACGTCGTGGTGACCGAAAACCTCTTCGGCGACATCCTCTCCGACGAAGCCGCCGTCATTACCGGATCGCTCGGCATGCTGCCCTCGGCCACCATCGGCGGCAAGGTCAATCTCTATGAGCCGGTGCACGGCTCCGCTCCGGATATTGCCGGCAAGGGGCTCGCCAATCCTCTGGGCGCGATTCTCACCGCCGCGATGGTGCTGCGCCACTCGGCAAAGCTCGAGCAGGAGGCGCAGTCCGTCGAGACCGCCGTTCGCAGCGTGCTCGAGCAGGGCTACCGCACCGCCGACCTCGCCCGCGGACAGCAGGGTGTACAGACGCTCTCGACGCAGCAGATGGGCCAGCAGATCCTCGAAACGCTGAAAGTCCCCGTGGGCCAGTGAACGGTTGTCAGTTTTCAGTTCAGACTACTGGAGACTGTTCACTAACAACTGACAACTCAGATCAGAAGTGAGACAAAACGATGTCATCGAATCCGAAAACGCTGTTTGAGAAAGTCTGGGAATCCCACCTGGTCGCAGAGCCGCCGAATGAGCCGGCGCTGCTCTACATCGATCTGCACCTGGTGCATGAAGTCACCTCGCCGCAGGCCTTTGAAGGGCTGCGCATGACGGGCAGAAAGCTGCGCCGTCCCGACCGCACCATTGCCACCGTCGATCACAACGTGCCGACCACGGCCAACCGCCTCATTATTGAGGACGCGATCGCCGCAAAGCAGATCGACACGCTGCGGAAGAACTGCGCTGACTTCGGCGTCGAGCTCTTCGACGTGCAGTCGCCCAATCAGGGCATCGTTCACGTCATCGGTCCTGAGCTTGGCTTCACCAAGCCCGGCATGACCATCGTCTGCGGCGACTCACACACCTCCACACACGGAGCCTTCGGCGCTCTGGCCTTCGGCATCGGCACCTCCGAGGT
Organism: Paracidobacterium acidisoli; assembly: GCF_003428625.2. Lineage (GTDB taxonomy): Bacteria > Acidobacteriota > Terriglobia > Terriglobales > Acidobacteriaceae > Paracidobacterium > Paracidobacterium acidisoli. The sequence continues at coordinate 253,767 of NZ_QVQT02000001.1, forward strand.
CGAACATGTCATGGCGACGCAGTGCCTGCCGCAGTCGAAGCCGAAGACCTTCCGCATTGCGGTCGAGGGTGAGCTGCCCGACGGCGTTACCGCAAAAGACGTGGCTCTCGGCATCATCGGCCGCATCGGCACCGACGGCGCGACAGGGCACGTGATCGAGTACGCGGGCTCGGCCATCCGTTCGCTCTCGATGGAAGGCCGCATGACGCTCTGCAACATGAGCATCGAAGCCGGTGCGCGCGCCGGCATGATCGCTCCCGACGAGACCACCTTCGCCTATCTGAAGGGACGCAAATTCTCCCCACAGGGCGAGCACTGGGAAAAGGCCGTCGCGGAGTGGCGCAGCCTCGCTTCCGACGAAGGCGCGAAGTTCGACCGCGAGCTCATCATCCCGGCCATCGAGCTGGCTCCTTATGTCACCTGGGGCACCAGCCCGGGCATGGTCGTTGCCGTCACCGATGTGGTTCCCGATCCTGCGGCCACCGCGAATGACGCCGACCGCCGCGGCTTCGAGCGCGCTCTCGAATACATGAACCTGAAGGCCGGCACGCCGATCGAAGAGGTCACCATCGAGCGCGTCTTCATCGGCTCCTGCACCAACTCGCGCATTGAAGATCTGCGCGCCGCGGCGAAGGTCGTCACCGGTTATCACGTGCATCCGAGTGTGCACGCCATGGTCGTGCCCGGATCGCAGCTCGTGAAGGCGCAGGCCGAAAGCGAAGGCCTCGATGCCATCTTCCGCGAGGCGGGCTTTGAATGGCGCGAGCCGGGCTGCTCCATGTGCCTGGGTATGAACCCCGACATTCTGCAGCCGGGCGAGCGCTGCGCCTCCACCAGCAATCGCAACTTCGAAGGCCGTCAGGGACGCGGCGGCCGCACGCATCTGGTCAGTCCGATGATGGCCGCAGCCGCTGCTGTCCTCGGCCACTTCACCGATGTGCGCACATGGGAATTCAAAAAGGAAGAGGTTCTGGCGTAATGCAGGCATTTCGCACACTCACCTCCGGGGTCATGCCGCTGGACCGCGTCAACGTCGACACGGACCAGATCATCCCCAAGCAGTTTCTCAAGCGCATCGAGCGCACCGGCTACGGCGAGTTTCTCTTCTTCGACTGGCGCAAGGACCCGGCCTTCGAGCTGAATAACCCGCGCTATAAAGGCGCGGAGATCCTCGTCGCCGGAAAGAACTTCGGCTGCGGCTCCTCGCGTGAGCACGCCGCCTGGGCGCTCTCCGATTACGGTTTCCGCTGCGTCATCGGCTCCACCTTTGCCGACATCTTCCACTCGAACGCCGGCAAGAACGGCATCCTGCTCGTCACCCTGCCCGAAGAGCAGGTGCAGACGCTGCTCGACCGCGCCGCGAAGAACGACGGCTACCGCCTCACCGTCTCGCTCGAGGAAAATACCATCACCGACGGCCAGGGATTTTCGACCGGCTTCAGCATCGATCCCTTCCGCCGCTACTGCCTGCTCGAAGGGCTCGACGACATCGGGCTCACCCTGCGGCACACCGGCGCTCTCGACACTTATGAGAAACAGCACGATGCGGCGTTCTGGGTAGCTCCGCGCGCTTCTTAAACAGCTCCATCGACCGAGAACAGGAAAAGACGCAGGCATGAGTTCGAACGGAAGCAATAAAGCCAAGCTTTACTCCATCGCACTGACCGAAGGACCGAACCGCGCGCCGGCCCGCGCCATGCTCAAGGCCAGCGGCTACTCGCGCGAAGATCTCGCGAAGCCCATCATCGGCATCGCCAATACGTGGACCGAGATCGGCCCCTGCAACTTCCACCTGCGCCAGCTCGCCGAAGCCGTGAAGGAAGGCATCCGCGAAGCGGGCGGCACGCCGATGGAGTTCAACACCATCACCATCTCCGACGGCATCACCATGGGCACCGAAGGCATGAAGGCCTCGCTCATCAGCCGCGAAGTCATCGCCGACTCCGTGGAGCTGGTCACGCGCGGCAATCTCTTCGACGGCCTTGTGGCCATCGCCGGCTGCGACAAAAATATGCCCGGCACCGTCATGGCGCTCGCCCGTCTCGACATTCCCTCGCTCATGTTCTACGGCGGCTCCATCGCGCCGGGGCATCTGAACGGCAAAGACCTCACCGTGCAGGATGTCTTCGAAGCGGTCGGCGCGCACGCCGCGGGCAAGCTCGACGACGCCGGCCTCGAAGCCGTCGAAGTCAGCGCCTGTCCCAGCGTCGGAGCATGCGGCGGCCAGTTCACGGCAAACACCATGGCCATGGCCTGCGAGTTTCTCGGCATCTCTCCGATGGGTCTGTCGAGCGTTCCCGCCTTCCTGTCCGACAAGCTCGATGCCGCCCGCGAGGCCGGCCGTCTGGTGATGGAAGCGGCGAAGAACGATCTGCGCCCCAGCAAGCTCATCACGCCCGAGTCGCTCGAAAACGCCATCGTCAGCGTTGCCGCCTCCGGTGGTTCGACCAACGCCGTGCTGCACTTCCTCGCCATCGCGCATGAAGCGAACCTGCCGCTCACCATCGATGACTTCGACCGCATCAGCTCGAAGACGCCGCTGCTCTGCGATCTGAAGCCGGGCGGCCAGTTCGTCGCCGTCGATTACTTCAACGCCGGCGGCAGCCGTCTGCTCGCAAAGCGCCTGCTCGACGCTGGCCTGCTGCGCGGCGACTGCCTCAACGTCACCGGAAAGACGCTCGCCGAGGAAGCCTCCGCAGCCACGGAGACCGCGGGACAGAACGTGATCCATGCGCTCGACAACGCCATCAAGCCGACCGGCGGCCTGGTCATCCTCAAGGGCAACATCGCTCCCGAAGGCTGCGTCATCAAGGTGGCCGGGCACAAGCGCCTCGAGCATCGCGGACCGGCGCGCGTCTTCGAGTGCGAACAGGACGCCTTTGCCGCCGTCGAATCGGGCTCCATCAAACCGAACGACGTGATGGTCATCCGTTATGAAGGCCCGAAGGGCGGACCCGGCATGCGCGAGATGCTGGCCATCACCGCCGCCGTCGCCGGAATCCCCGAGCTCAGCGACACCGTCGCGCTGCTCACCGACGGACGCTTCTCCGGCGCAACGCGCGGACTTATGGCGGGCCACGTCGCTCCCGAAGCCGCCGTCGGTGGACCGATCGCCGCCGTGCGCGAAGGCGACATCATCCACTTCGATATTCCCAACCGCAAACTCAGCGTCGAGATCTCCGATGCCGAGCTTGCAGAGCGGTTGAAGACCTGGAAGAAACCCGAGCCGAAGTTCACCCGCGGCGTCTTCCACAAGTACGCAAACTCGGTCACCTCGGCATCAAAGGGCGCGGTGACGAATTAGTTATGAGTTGCCGGTTATTAGCCGTCAGTTTTTTTGAACTGGGGACCGGTAACTGACAACTGTCAACTTTCAGGGAGTGTGCGATGAGTGAAGCAAAGCATACAAGTACACGCCTCACCGGCTCGGAGATCGTCTGGGCGACCCTCGAAGGCGAGGGCGTGCGCGATGTCTTCGGCTATCCGGGCGGCGCGATTCTTCCCATCTACGATGCGCTGCGCAAGTTCCCCATCCGGCACATCCTCGTGCGGCACGAGCAGGGCGCGGCGCACATGGCCGACGGCTATGCACGCGCCTCCGGCAAAGTCGGCGTGGCGATGGCCACCTCCGGCCCGGGCGCAACCAATCTCGTCACCGGTATCGCCACCGCCATGATGGATTCGGTGCCTCTGGTCTGCATCACCGGCCAGGTGGGCAGCAAGGCGCTCGGCTCCGATGCCTTTCAGGAAGTCGACATCACCGGCATCACCCTGCCCGTGACCAAGCACAACTATCTCGTCACCCGCACCGAAGACATCGCGCTGGTTCTGCGCGAGGCCTTCCTCATCGCAAAGTCGGGCCGTCCCGGTCCGGTGCTGGTCGATATCACCAAGGACGCGCAGCAGCAGAGCGCAGCCTTTGACTTCGCCGCCGCTGCGCCCAGCCCCCATCGTCCGCATCCCATGCTCAGGGCGGAGTCGGCCTCCATTCAAAGCGCGGCCGAGCTCATCCGCTCCGCGAAGAAGCCCGTCATCCTCGCCGGACACGGCGTCATCGAATCGCACGCGACCGATCAGGTCCGCACCCTCGCCGAGCGCATGCAGATTCCCGTAAGCTGCACCCTGCTCGGTCTCGGCGGCTTCCCTGCCTCGCATCCGCTCTCCGTCGGCATGATGGGCATGCACGGCGAGGCGTGGGTCAATCACGCCATCCAGCAGGCCGACCTGCTCATCGCCTGCGGCATGCGCTTCGACGACCGCGTCACCGGCACCCTCGCCACCTACGCGCCCAACGCAAAGAAGATCCACATCGAGATCGATCCCGCCGAGATCAACAAGAATGTGAAGGCCGACGTCGCCCTCATCGGCGATCTGGCCCAGGTGCTCGAGCAGCTTCTGCCGCACCTCGCCCCGCGCTACGACGCCGGCGAGGAGTCGCCCTGGGTGCGCGAAGTGAATGCCATGAAGGGCGAATGCGCGGTGCGCGACATTCAGAACCTGCCCGATACCGGCCATCTTTACGCCGCGCATGTCATGCACGATCTCTGGCGCGAGACCGACGGCAAAGCCATCGTCGTTACCGACGTCGGCCAGCACCAGATGTGGGAGGCGCAGTACTACAAGCACGACACGCCACGCACGCTGGTCACTTCCGGGGGCCTCGGCACCATGGGCTTTGCCCTGCCCGCGGCCATCGGCGCGAAGATCGCCTGCCCGGAGAAGGAAGTCTGGGTCATCGCCGGCGACGGCGGCTTCCAGATGACTGCAGCCGAGCTCTCCACCATCCGCCAGGAGAACATCGACCTCAACATCGCCGTCATCAACAACGGCTTCCTCGGCATGGTGCGGCAGTGGCAGGAGTTCTTCTACGAGAAGAACTACGAATCCTCGCCCATCCTCAGCCCCGACTTCGTGAAGCTGGCCGCCGCGCACGACATCCCCGGCGCTGCCGTGCGCACCCGCGCCGAGGTGCTGCCCGCCGTGCGCCAGGCGCGCGAGCAGAAGGGACCGTACCTGATCAACTTCCTGGTCGAAAAAGAGGACTCGGTCTATCCCATGATCCCCGCCGGCAGCGCTCTGCATGAGATGATCCGCAGACCCGGCCATAACCCTCTGATCGAAACCGCACAGGACGTGTAAGCATGCTGCACACATTTGTCGCACTCGTGGAAGACAAGCCGGGCGTGCTCACGCGCGTCGCCTCGCTCTTCCGCCGTCTGAATATCAACATCGTCTCGCTCACCGTCGGCCGCACCGAGCGCACCGGGGTCTCGCGCATGACCATCGTCGCCGAATCCTCGCCGACCGCCGGCCATCGCATCATGGCCAGCCTCTACAAGCTCGAAAACGTGCTTGAGGTCGATGACGTGGGGCAGCGCTCCTGTGTCGCGCGCGAGCTGGCGCTCATCAAGGTCGCCGCAAACCCGAAGACCCGCTCGCATATCTTCGAGCTGGTCGAGGTCTTCCGCGCCCGCATCGTCGATCTCGCGCCCGAATCGCTGATGATCGAGATCACCGGCGTCGAAAGCAAAATCGAAGGCCTCATCCAGGTGCTCAACGAGAGCGGCGATCGTATTCTTGAAATCTCCCGCACCGGCCGCATGGTCATGCGCCGCGGCCAGCACACCAGCCGCGTGCTCGACGCCATGCGTCTGCCCGGCGTTGCCGAAGCGGGCGAAACCGACGCCCTCGCCACCGAGGACAGCAACATTCTCATGGCCGGGGAGACAGGCTTGCTCTGAAGGATTCGCGGACGAATCCTCTTTTTAACGACCGAATCACCAATCGCAACTTGAGAACATAGAGGAAATCAGAATGGCAAAGACATACCACGACCAGGACGCCGATCTGGCGCTGATTCAGCGAAAGAAAGTGGCCATCATCGGCTATGGCTCGCAGGGCCACGCACACGCCCTGAACCTGAAGGATTCCGGAGTGCAGGTGCGGATCGGGCTTCCCTCCACCAGCAAGTCGATCGAGAAGGCGAAGAAGGCCGGCCTCGAAGTCACCTCCATCGCCGACGCCGCCTCATGGGCCGACGTCATCATGATTCTCACCCCCGACGAGACCCAGGCCAAAGTCTACGCCGACGAGATCGAGCCGCACCTCACACCCGGCAAGGCCCTCGCCTTCGCGCACGGATTCAACATCCGCTACGGCACCATCAAGCCCCCCGCCGGCGTCGATGTCTTCCTCGCCGCGCCCAAGGCTCCCGGCCATCGCGTCCGTGAAGTCTTCACCGAAGGCGGCGGCACGCCCGGCCTCGTCGCCGTGCATCAGGACGCCTCCGGCAATGCCCTCGCCCTCGGCCTTTCTTACTCCAAAGGCATCGGCTGCACCCGCGCCGGCGTCATCGAAACCACCTTCACCGAAGAGACCGAGACCGACCTCTTCGGCGAGCAGGCCGTGCTCTGCGGCGGCACCGCGGCGCTGGTCAAGGCCGGATTCGAAACCCTGGTCGAGGCCGGATATCAGCCCGAGATCGCTTACTTCGAGTGTCTGCACGAGCTCAAGCTCATCGTCGACCTGATGTATCGCGGCGGCCTCGCCTACATGCGCTACTCCATCTCGAACACCGCCGAGTACGGCGACTACACCGCCGGCCCGCGCATCGTCACCGACGAGACCCGCGCCGCGATGAAGAAGCTCCTCACCGAGATCCAGGACGGAACCTTCGCGAAGAACTTCATCGAAGAGAACAAGTCGGGCAAAAAGAACTTCGACGCGATCCGCCGCGAGGAAGCGAAGCACCAGATCGAAGAGGTAGGCGCCACACTGCGTGCCGCCATGCCCTTCCTCGATCCGGTCACGGTAAAGGACAACACGCCGCAGCCCGTCGGCGCGTAACTCGCGTTTCACTCAGCACAGCGGCGGGGATGTCTCAAAGCATTCCTGCCGCCGCGCATCCCATCCACCTCGCAGATTTTTTACACTCACCCTTATGGCGCTGCGCCGACAACTTCTCGCCCTGACGCTTCTGTTTACCGGAACATCGCTGTGGGCGCAGGCTCGTCCCTCCTGCCAGGTCATCCCCAGGTCGCTCGACGCCATGCGCGGCTGCTACCGGCCGCTGCTCGTCTTCAGCCCCGGCGCCGGCGACCCGCTCCTGAAAGAGCAGACCGCCTCGCTCGATGCCGCCGCCGACGACATGATGGATCGCTTCGTCATGCTCACGCCCCTCGTGCCCGACCCCAAAGCCTATGCGACCCCGCTCGACACGCCCTATGCGCTCCTGCCCGCGCAGGAGATCGACAGCATCCGCGCGCGTTACCACATTCCGGTCGACAAATTCACTGTCCTGCTGCTCGGCGAGGACGGCAAAGAGAAGCTGCGCAGCGCCAAACCGCTTCCCGTCGATCAGCTCAACGCGCTGATCGACAGCATGCCCGAGCGAAAAGCCGAAATGCTGCGGCCGCACGCGAACTGATCCGCGCCGTTTTTCGTATCTCCCTCTTCACAGGGGCATCGGTTACCATCTAAAGGAGGCCCCGCTTATGAACTTTGCACCTCCCGCCTCCACCCAGCAGCTCGAACCCCCGCGAACCCCGGTCCCGGAGCTCGTCGAAGCGCTGAAAGGTGTCTCTGCGCTGCACGGTCTCTCCGATACCGACCTCGAGTGGCTTGCTGCGAATGCCACGGAGCTTTTTGTCGAAGCCGGCACCGTCATCTTTCATGAAGGCGATCCCGCGACGACCATGACCATCCTGCTCCGGGGAGAGGTACACGTGCGCCGCGAGCGCGGAGCCCCGGCGGCACTCTTCATCGGCCGCTCCGGCCAGATCACCGGCCTGCTTCCCTACTCGCGCATGAAGAGCTTCGGCGGCCAGGGTTACGCGGCGACCGACGTGTGGGCGCTGCAGTACCATCGCGACCTCTTTCCCGCCCTGCTGGCGGCCGTTCCGCCCATGACGCACATCTGCGTCTCGGTGCTTCTCGACCGCGTCCGCGAGATCACACGCCTCGAGCAGCAGGCGGAAAAGCTGAATGCGCTCGGCAAGCTGGCGGGCAATCTTGCCCATGAGCTGAACAATCCGGCCTCGGCCGCGCAGCGCTCCGCCTCCGGACTGTTAAGCGAGCTGCGCGTCTACGGCCATCAGAAGTTCCGCCTCGGCAGTCTTTGTCTGAAAGACGACGTCCTCAAAAAAGTGCAGAGCTGGCAGGCCGCGGTGCGCGAAGACGCGCAGAAAGCAGAGCCGGATACCGCCCGCCAGGCCGAGCGCGAAGACGCGCTGCTGCGCTGGATGAAGGCGCACGAGGTCGAGGGTGAATGGCAGATCGCTCCCGAGCTGGCCGAGATGGGAGTCACCACCGCGCAGCTCGACGCGCTCGCCGTCATCCTGCAGGGACCTCCGCTTGAAGTCGTCCTGACGCAGTTTGCCTCCTCCGTGCGTACCGAGCGCATGGCCGAGGCCATGCTCGACTCGACCGGCCGCATCTTCGATCTCATCCGCGCCATCAAAGACTACTCCTTCATGGACCAGGCGCCGATTCAGGAGATCGACATTCCGCAGTCGCTCGAAAACACGCTGGCCATGCTGCAGTCGCGTCTCGGCCAGGTCACCATCGAGCGCCGCTTTGCTCCGAACCTTCCCTTCATCTCCGCCTACGGCAGCGAGCTGAACCAGGTCTGGATGGCTCTGCTCGAAAACGCTCTCGACGCGATTCGCGACCACGGCACGATCATCCTCAGCGTGCAGGTCTCCGGCGATCTAATGATGATCGAGATATGGGACGACGGGCCGGGCATTCCGGATGACATTCAGGCGCGTATCTTCGAGCCTTTCTTCACCACCAAGCCGCAGGGCACGGCCCTCGGCCTCGGACTCGATGTCGTGCAGCGTGTGGTGCGGCGCCACCGCGGCTTTGTACACGTCGAATCCAGGCCAGGATCGACCTGCTTCCAGATCCGCCTTCCCCTGCAGCAGCTTCTCGCGTATTGAGAAACAGGGATCAGCCATTAGGGATCAGAGATTAGTTATCGCAGCGATTAGCTGTTAGAGATCAAGGATTAGAAAAGCTGCTGATCTGTCCGAAACTAATGGCTAATCCCTGATCCCTAATCCCTGCTTCACTCCGCCCGCAGCGCCTCCACCGGGTCCACACTCGCCGCGCGCCGTGCCGGCAGCCACGCCGCCGCCAGGCCGCTCACAGCCAGCAGCAGACTCGCCACAGCCAGCGTGCGAAAGTCATGCGCGGTCACGCCGTAAAGCCAGCTGCGAATCAGCCTGCCTGACACCAGAGTGAAGACCGTGCCAACCGCCACGCCGGTAAGAATCATCGCGCCTGCCTCGCGCAGCATCAGCAGCAGCACGCTGCTGCGCGGCGCGCCCAGGGCCAGCCGCACGCCCATCTCGCGCGTGCGCTGGCTCACAAGGTAGGCCAGCAGGCCGTAGAGCCCGGCGATGCACAGCAGCAGCGCCGAGCCGCCAAAGACCTCCAGCAGATGCGCCGCCAGCCGCTGGCTCCCGTAAGAGTCGTCGACGATCCGGTCCATCGTGGTGATCGGAACATGCGCGAACTCCGGGCTGGCTTTGCGAAGAATCTCGCGAAACTGCGGAATCATCTGCTCCGGGGGCAGGCTGGTGCGAAGCGCAATATCCATCGCATTGCCCTCCAGCACGCTGTAAAAGCTGACGCCCGGCGCAAGCTGCCGGATACTCGCTTCGATCTCCGGCTGCGAGGGCTTCATGATCGAGCTCTGCCTCTCATCGTCGAGCACGCCGATCACCTGCGCCGGCGTCTTGCCGAAGTGCCACAGATTCGTCCCCACAATCGACGCCGGATCTTTCGGATCGGGCGCATTCCGCTCCGCGAAGGCGCGGTTGACCACGAAAACCGGCTGCGAGCTCGGCGTATCCCGCTCGTCGAAGAACCGCCCCGCCAGCAGCCGGAAGCCGAGAACCTTCTGTATCGACGGGCTGACGGATTTGAACACCGCGGTGATATTGTGCGCGCTGTCCATCCCGTGCCCCTCTCCGTTCAGCGTGAGCATCACGTTGAACGTGTTGCCCAGCGGCACCTCCGTCATCAGCCCCGCCGCCTGCACGCCCGGCATCTGCTGCACCTGGTCGAGCAGCGGCTGATACAGCGAGGTGGTCATGTTCATGCCCGTAAAGCGCCACGAGGGAATACTGAGATCGGCCACGAGAATATGATCGGTGCGAAAGCCGAGCGGCACATGGCGCAGCGTGTAGAGTGTGCGCAGCAGCAGTCCGCAGCCGGCCAGCAGCGTCAGCGACATCGCGATCTCGGCCACCACCAGCAGCCCGCGCAGCCGGCTCATGCCGCGTCCCGCGCCGCTCTGCCTCCCTCCCTGCTTCAGCGCCGGCTCAATCGGCGCGCGCGCCGCCAGCAGCGCCGGCCATACCGAAGAGATCACCGCCGACAGCAGCGTAAGCGCGCACAGCACCGACAGAATCGTCAGGTTCACGTGCGCCGACATATCGACCTTCAGATGAGTCGGAATCGCGCCGCGCGAAAGCCGGATCACCGCCATTCCGATCGCCGTTCCCAGCACCGCCGCCACGCCGCTCAGCATCAGCCCCTCCACCGCAAGCTGCTGCACAATGCGTCCCCGGCTCGCTCCCAGCGCGCCCCGCATCGCGATCTCTCTGCGCCGCGTCGTGGCGCGGGCCAGCAGCAGATGCGTAACGTTGATGCAGGCAATCAGCCACAGCACGCCCGTCGCCGCAGAGAGCACCAGCAAAGCCCGCTTCAGGTCCGCATCCACCACCGTGTCCGCATAATTCCGCAGCCGGACCACCGCACGGTCCTCGCGGCTCTGCGCATCGGCATATCCCTGCACGACCTGCTTCTGCAGCGTATTCAGCTCCGCCGCCGCGGCCGATTCCGCAATCCCCTGCCGCAGCCGCGCGATCACTTCATAATTCGGCGTATCGGAGTTGCGCAGCATATCCTTCGGCCCCGGCTGACCCAGTACCCATATCTGAGGAGCCTCCGCCGCCGCGTCAAAGGGAAAGCTGAACCCCTGCGGCATCACGCCCACCACCGTATACGTGTCGGTGTTGACCTTCACCGCTCTGCCCGCAATCTCCGTATCGCCATGAAAGACCGTCTGCCACGCCCCGTAGCTCAGCACCATCACATTCGGATTGCCATTCGTGGCAAGCCCGCTCGCATCCTCATCGAAGCCGCGCCCCAGCTGCGGATGCACGCCCAGCACATCGAAGAGATTCGCGCTCACCAGCTCGCCCGAAACGCGCACCGAGGCGTCGCCGTTCTGCAGAAAATCCCGCGGACTCAGCCGGTTATAAAACGCCGCCTTCTCAACAGCATGGCTCTGCTCCGCCCATGCCCGCACGTCCGGATACGTCACGCCGAATCCGGGCCTGCCCGTCTGGCTGGCTTCACTCAGTGTCACCAGCCGGTCGGCCTGCGCATACGGCAGCGGACGCAGCATCACATGGTCCACAACGGTGAACATCGCCGTCGCCGCGCCAATGCCAAGTGCCAGCGTGCCGATCACCGTCACAGCAAACCCCGGCGAGCGCCGCATCTGGCGCAGCGCATACCGCGCGTCCTGCAGCAGCCGCTCCGGACCCATCCATCCCCGGCTCTCACGCGCTACGTCTTTCACCAGAGCCGCATTGCCGAACTCCCGCTCCGCCTCGTGCCGCGCCGTCGCAGCATCGGCCCCGCTCGTCTCGCGCTCCGCCGCCGCCATCGCCAGATGCGCCGCAATCTCGTCGTCGAGATCGCGCCTGCGCGCCTCTGCGCCGTACCGGCCGAACCATCGTTGCCACAGGCTCATCGCTCCCTCGCTTTCCGGCCCTCCCTGTGCTGACTGATCCGCAGGGAGGAAACCGCGCCCCATCCCCTTTGTCAGCTCTCCGGTACCGGCTGCAGAATGCCGGTGATAGCCGCCACCATCGTCTCCCACCGGGAGCGGTCGCGTGCCAGCTGCTGCCTGCCTGTTTCTGTGATCTGGTAAAACTTCGCCCGCTGCTTCTGCTCCGTCTGCCCCCACTCGGAGCTGATCCAGCCCTGCCGCTCGATGCGCTGCAGCGCCGGATACAGAGAGCCGGTCTCCACCTGCAGAACTTCGCCGGACTGGGAGCGGATGGCCTGGCTGATGCCATAGCCGTGCTGCGGACCCCATTGCAGGGTCTGAAGAATAAGCATGTCGAGCGTGCCCTGAAGCAGCTCGATACGATTGCGATAGGGTTCCGGGGCTGGCGCCATGATGTAGACACTCTACACCCGTGGAGGGGTAGAATGTCTACAGCCAAAGGAAAAGCTACTTCTCTACTTCAACGCCGCGCCAGAAAGCGATGTGGTTCTTGATGTTACGCGCGGCCGGCTTGGGGTCGGGATAATACCAGGCCGCATCCTGATTCTCCTGCCCGTCGATCAGCAGGGAGTAATAACGCGCCTGACCCTTCCAGGGACAGGTCGAGGTCGTGGAGCTGGGACGAAAATATTCGCGCTTCACCGAGCTCTCCGGAAAGTAGATATTGCCCTCGACCGTCTCGTAAGTTTCACTTTCTGCAACTACTTTTCCGTTCCAGATTGCCTTCGCCATGAATCTGCCGATCCTCTCACGTAAATTCCGACTCTTCACATTAGCAGATGCCGCTCGAGGTGAAAACGACACAACCTGCGGCGGCCGGATCAGCCGGACGCGACAGCGGGGTGCAGCGGTCAGGCGACCGGCTGCGCCCGCTCTCTCTTCTCGCGTTCGATCACCGGGCCGTGCGTGGCGGCAGTGGGGGGCTCTGCCGGCGGCGGAGCGTCGCCGATCCGCTTCGTGAAGCTGCAGGCGGCCTCGCCATTCGGCTCGGCCTTGCCCTTTTTCTTCTTCGGAGCCTCGTCCTCGGCCGCCGATTTCTTATTGTTCGGGCAGACCAGGTACACGCCCGACTTCAGCGTCTTCTCCATCAGGTATGGACTGCCGCACTCCGGGCACTTCTGGTCGACCGGCTTGTAGTTCGCCGTAAAGTCGCACTTCGGGTACTCGGAGCAGCCATAAAACAGGTTGCCGCGCCGCGCCTTTTTCTCGACAATCTCGCCCACTTCGCACTTCGGGCACTTCATGCCGATCGTGTTCTGCTTGATGTACTTGCACTTCGGGTATGCCGAACAGGAGACGAACTCGCCATACTGGCCGTTGCGCAGCACCAGCTGGCTGCCGCACTTCGGGCAGTTCTCATCGAGCGGCTGCGGAGGCTTCTGCTGCTGCTTCTGGTTCAGCCGTCGCACGGTTTTGCAGGGCGGGTCCTCGTTATAGCCCGGGCAGGCCATAAACGGACCCCACGGCCCGTTGCGCAGCACCATCGCGCGGCCGCAGTTCTCGCAGTACTCCTCTTCCTGCTCGTTCTCGGCAGCATCGGAGAGGATCAGGTTCGGCTTCGCCTCGAAGTTCTCGCGCGTATACGAGCAGCTTCCCTTCTTCTTCTTGTCATACGAGCTGCAGGCGTAGAACGAGCCGAACTTGCCCCACTTCAGCACCAGCGGCGAGCCGCACTCCGGACACTTCTCGTCCGTTGCCTTCTCCATCCGCTTGATGTCTTCCATCTTCTTCCCGGCGACCTTCAGCTCCTTCTCGAAGTGGCCGTAGAAGCCGCCAAGCAGATCGGTCCATTTCTCCTTGCCGTCCTCGATATCGTCCAGCTCCTCTTCGAGGCGCGCCGTGTACTTCGTATCGAAGATGTAGGGGAAGTTCTTCACCAGCAGGCCGGTGACGACCGTGCCGATCTCGGTCGGCACAAAACGCCCTGTCCGTCCGCCGATCTTCTGCACGTACTCGCGATCCTGAATGGTGTTGATGATCGACGCGTACGTTGAGGGACGCCCGATGCCCTGCTCTTCCAGCTCCTTCACCAGCGACGCTTCGTTGTAGCGCGGAGGCGGCTCGGTATAGTGCTGCTCCGGCTTCAGCTCATTGAGCGTAAGCCGGTCGCCCGGTTCGAGGGCGGGCAGACGATTGGCAAGCGATTCGTCATCCTCGTCCTTCTTGTCCTTCGACTCTTCATAGACCTTCAGAAAGCCGTCGAACTTCAGCACCGAGCCGGTGACGCGAAAATCGTAGCCGCGATCGGCTTTGGCCAGGATATCGACCGTCGTCTGGTCGTAGACGGCCGCCAGCATCTGCGAAGCGATAAACCGCTGCCAGATCAGCTTGTAGAGCCGGTACTGCTCGTCGGAAAGATATTTGCGGATCTGGTCCGGATGCAGCGACGGATCAGACGGGCGAATCGCTTCGTGCGCGTCCTGCGCATCCTTCTTCGACTTGAAGATGTTCGGCGAATCGGGCAGATAGTGTTTGCCCAGCTTCGACTGAATATAGGTGCGGGCGCCCTGAATCGCATCCGGCGAAACACGGGTCGAGTCGGTACGCATGTAGGTAATCAGACCCACCGTGCCTTCGCTGCCCAGGTCGATGCCTTCATACAGCCGCTGCGCCACGCCCATCGTGCGCTTCACGTTGAAGCCTAATTGTCTGGACGCATCCTGCTGCAGCTTGCTCGTGGTGAACGGCGCGGCGGGGTTGCGCTTCCGCTCGCGGCGGTCGACGCTGCGCACCGACCACGCGGCTTTTTTGAGCTGCGCCAGAACCGTATCGGTAATCTGCTGGTTCGGCAGTGACGGCGTATCGACCGTATCGACTTTGGCTCGTTCCCCGCCGATGCCGGTAAAGCGCGCGGTAAAGCGGTCGCCTTTTCTGTTCAGATCCGCATCGAGCGTCCAGTACTCGACGGAATTGAAGTCCTTGATCTCCTGCTCGCGCTCGACAATCAGGCGCAGTGCCACCGTCTGCACGCGTCCGGCCGAAAGCCCGCGGCGGACTTTGTCCCATAACAGCGGCGAGATCTGGTAACCCACGATGCGGTCGAGCACGCGGCGCGTCTGCTGCGCATCCACCAGATGCTGATCGACGCTGCGCGCATGCTGAAAGGCGGCTTTCACCGCCTTCGAGGTGATCTCGTTGAAGGTGACCCGATGGATGGCATTCTTTTTTACGACCGGGCGCAGCTCATCGGCCAGATGCGCGGCAATGGCCTCGCCTTCACGGTCCGGGTCAGGCGCCAGGTACACACTGTCTGCCTTCGCCGCCAGCTTCTTCAGCCGGTCCACTACCTTTTCCTTGCCGGGAATGACGATCAGCTCGGGCTCAAAGGTCCCGTCTGTAAGATCCACGCCGATTTTGTTCTTTGGCAGGTCCTTCACGTGGCCCACGGAGGCCTCGACCTGAAAATCCTTGCCCAGATATTTACCGATCGTCTTAGCCTTGGCAGGCGATTCGACGATAACGAGGGATTTGCTCATTCTTTTCCTTTACTACCCGCGTCCTGTGTGGCCATGCTGCTGCCCGGCCGGACGCCACGCCAATTCTTCTGGAAAGTACCATGAGGCGCCGGATGGAATCTACCGGAGCCGGCCAAAACCTCATCCTGCCCATACAGCCGGAGATACCACGCCACCTCAGAAACACCTGACGTAGTTCTTGCCGGGAAGTTGCCGTATGCGTCCGGAAAGTTCCAGTTCAAAAAGCGCGGTGAAGACTTCAGAAGAGCTTAGCTCCGGTTCGAGCTTCTCCATAATTTCATCCAGCTGTAACGCCTCATCCTGACGGAGCACGCCAAGCACCCGCGCCTCAGAAGGCGGCAGGGGTGCTTCCTCGAATAACGATGCAGCAGGAGGCGCTTCGGATGCAAGCCCCTCCCGCTCCTCGACCTCCAGCCGGATCTGCGTAGGCAGGTCTTCCCAGATGTCCTCCCACGTCGCCGTGAGCTTGGCGCCCTGCTTTATCAACGTGTTAGGCCCCCAGGCATTTTTGGTGGTCACGTTGCCCGGCACCGCATAAACATCTCGATTCTGTTCGAGCGCGCAACGCGCCGTCACCCGCGTCCCGCTGAACTCGCCCGCCTCCACCACCAGCACGCCCACGCTCATCCCGCTCAGAATGCGGTTGCGTTTGGGAAAGTTCTGCGGCGCCGGAAAGGTCCCCAGCGGCAGCTCCGAGACAATCGCTCCTCCTCCGGCGATCATCTGCTCCGCCAGCGCTTTGTTTTCTTTGGGATAGATCACGTCAATCCCCGTCCCCCACACCGCCGTCGTGGGACGCTTCGCCGCAATCGCCCCCTTGTGCGCCGCCGTGTCCACTCCGCGCGCCATCCCGCTCAGAATCATCAGCCCGCGCTGCGCCAGCTCCCGCGACAGCATCTCCGCCATGCCCGCCCCGTACAGCGTCGGCTTCCGCGTGCCGACCACGGCAATCGACGGACGCGCCAGCAGAGTCACATCGCCCCGCACCCACAGCAGCGCCGGGGGATCGAAGATCTGGCGCAGCCGCTCCGGATACGCCTTGTCGCGAAGGGTCAGAAAGACCGCTCCGGTCTTCGCCAGAGCTTCCACTTCTTTCCCGGCGGCGCGCGCCGAGTCTCCGCGAGCGATGGATTGCGCCGCCTCCGCGGGAAAGTGAAGCGCCTCCAGCTCCGTCAGCGGCAGGTGCAGAATGCCCTCCGCGGCGCCGCACTGCCCGACCGCCCGCAGAATGCGCCGCGGCCCCAGCCCCGGAGTGAGAGCGAGCGCAAGCCACGCAAGGCGCTCTTCGGTCGTGGAAACAGAGGCAGGATCAGAAGAGGAAGCGGAAGGCGAAATCAGACGGGGATTCCTCAGACGGCGGAAACTCCAGTCGCCGTGCAGCCTTTCTTTTCAGGGTGTATTGGGCCGGAGACTATCCGCCGCCATCCGGCAAGTCAAGCAAATCACCGCTTCATCGCATTACGGAAGCTATGCCGCGTCCGGCAGCGGGTCACTTTGAATGATTTGTCTTTTCACATCCCGAGCTGACCCACGTCCCCGCGCCTGCCTGCGGAGCAGAAAAGTCCCTGTCCCCTGTAAACTGGTGAGTGAGCCTTGTTCAGACGCACTTACGTATCGCTGCCATCCACTTCCTCAATCCCGCTCCTTTAATGTGGAGCTTCGAGCACGAGCCCGGCAAAACCTTCCTCAGCAACCGCTACACCATCGAATCCTCCACTCCAGCCGAGTGCGCCGCGCGCCTCGCCGACGGAACCGCCGACATCGGCCTCGTGCCGATCGCCGCCTACGCCTCCAACCCCTCGCTCTCCGTCATTCCCGGCTGCGCCATCGCCTCACTCGACTGCGTGCGCTCCATCATTCTCGTCGTGCGCCATCCCGGCGGTCTCAGCGGCGTCGAGCGCGTCGCGCTCGATACCTCCTCCCGCACCTCGGCCACCTACACCCGCATCCTGTTTCACCGCTTCTGGAAGCGCCGGCCCGAATTCCTTCCTCACCCACCCGATCTCGAAGCCATGCTCCGCACCGCCGATGCCGCGCTGCTGATCGGCGATCCCGCCCTGCTCGCTCTCGAAGACCGCGAACGCCGCGAGCGCGAGACCGGCGAGCAGCTGCTGTATCTCGATCTCGCCCACGAGTGGCGCATGCTCACCGGAACCCCCTGGGTCTCCGCCTTCTGGGCCATCCGCCCCGAATCGCTCGCCGACACCGGTATCGCCGCTCCGTTCGTCATTCAGGACTTTCAGCGCTCGCGCGACGCCGGCATGGCGCACATCGACGATCTGGTCGAGGAATGGACGGGCCGCATCGTCGTTCCGCCCGAGACCATCCGCACCTATCTCACCCAAAACATCTGGTACCTGCTCGACGATGCCTGCCTCAGCGGAATGGATCTCTTCTACCGCTACGGCGTCGAGTGCGGAGCGCTTCCCGCCGTGCCGCGGCTGAAATTTCTGTAAAACCTCGCCGGTCACGCAGCCCTTTCCCGCTATTCTGCGTCCAGGTCTTCGTGAGCCTCGTTCTCGAATTCGCAGCCAGACGCAGAAGTTTTATTCCCGGCTGGCTGCTGCATCTGGGCTTCAGCGGCGTTTTCCTCGTCGCTGTCATCGACTCCTGTCCCATCCCGACCCCCATTCCCGGCAGCACCGACATTCTGGTGCTGCTGCTCTCCGCACACCATGCGCTTCCCTGGCTGACTGCGCTGGCCGCCGTCGCCGGCAGCCTCTGCGGCGGATGGTTCACCTGGAGCGCGGGGAAGAAGGGCGGCCAGGCCATGCTCGACCGCTTCGCCTCCAAACGCTTTCGCCGCCGCATCGAGCGCTGGGTGAAGGAGCACGCGCTGCTCTCGGTTGCATGCGCTGCGCTGCTGCCGCCGCCCGTGCCGCTGCTTCCCTTTCTGCTCGCCGCCGGCGCGCTGGGCGTCTCGCGCAGACAGATGTTCCTCGCTTTAGGCATGGCCCGCAGCCTTCGCTACGGCCTCGAAGCCCTGCTCGGCTATCTTTACGGACGCCGCATCCTTCACTGGTGGAACCACTCGCTCTCCGGCTGGTCAACAGCCATCCTCTGGACCTTTCTCGGCCTGGTCGTCGCCGGAATCCTCTTCGGCATCTGGAGATACCGGCTCGAACAGCGCCGCGAGAAGGACACAAAGCCTATCGCAAAATCATCTCCCACGCCTGCAGCGCGCTGAGCCGGTCTCTGCGCGCTGCCTGTCTTGCTTTAATCTGTTGTTATGCCTGCGATCTCCTTTCTTGAATGCTCGCGCTGCGCGAAACACGTCTCCGCCGACACACCGCAGACCGTCTGCCCCGCCTGTGCCGGAGCGCTCTACGTTCGCTACGACAGCGATTCGCTGAAGCAAACCGCCGTCCGCCCCGACGGAAACGCCACGCAGTCCATGTGGCGCTATGCCTCTGTGCTGCCCGAAGTCGAGCCGGTCACGCTCGGCGAAGGCTGGACGCCGATGCTGCACAGCCGCCGCCACGAGAACCTCTGGATCAAGGAAGAGGCCGCAAATCCCACCGGCACCTTCAAGGCTCGCGGACTCGCCATGGCCGTCACGATGGCGAAGCATTACGGCCTCGAAAAGCTCGCCGCGCCCTCCGCCGGAAACGCCGCCGGAGCCCTCGCCGCCTACGCCGCCGCCGCGGGCATTGAGGCGCATATCTTCATGCCCCGCGATGTGCCTATGGCCAATTACCTCGAAGGCGTGGCCTACGGCGCGCACGTCACCCTCGTCGACGGCCTCATCTCCGACTGCGCGCGCATGGTCGCCGAGCGAAAGGACAAAGAGGGCTGGTTCGATATCTCCACGCTCAAGGAGCCCTTCCGCGTCGAAGGCAAAAAGACCATGGGCTATGAGCTGGTCGAGCAGCTCGGCTGGACCTACCCCGATGCCGTCTTCTACCCCACCGGCGGCGGCGTCGGCCTCATCGGCATGTGGAAGGCCTTCGAGGAGATGGAGCAGCTCGGCTGGGTCGCTCCCGGCCGCCGTCCGAAGATGATCGCCGTGCAGGCCTCCGGCTGCGCTCCCGTGGCCCGCGCTTACCGCGAAGGCGCCTCCGTCTCGAAGATGTTTGAGAACGCGGCCACCTTTGCCGCCGGCCTGCGCGTGCCCAAGCCGTACGGCGACTCCATCATCCTCGACATTGTGCGCAAATCGGAAGGCACCGTCATCGATATTCCTGACGATCGCATTCTGGAGTCGCTGCTCGACTGGTCGCGGAACGAGGGCCTGCTGCTCTGCCCCGAAGGCGCAACGGCCACCGCGGCATACGATCAGCTCATCGCCGACGGATTCCTCACGCCCAAAGACCGCGTCGTGATCTTCAACACCGGCGCCGGCCTGAAGTACGTCGACACCCTCGCCGAAGCCATGCACCTGACCCGCACGCCGGAGAAGGAATACCCCGAGCGCGTTCCGGTCGGCGGCATCATCACGCCCCAGTGACAGGTTGTCAGTGGTCAGTTCTCAGTGGTCAGCAGACTGTTTTCCTTCCGGAGAACGGGGCCACTGGGAACCGGCTACTGAGACTGGGGACTGCCCACTGAGGACTGACAACTGGCCACTGGGGCCTGTCTTCCTCAGTATCCGTTGGCGATCAGATACTCCATCGTCAGCTCGAACGGCGACTCCGTCTTCTGCTGCAGCGCCAGCTTCATCAGCACATCGGCTTCGAGGTTCACCGGATCGCCCACGCGCAGCGTATGCAGGTTCGTCACCGCATACGTGTGCGGAATCACCGCGACCGCAATCGTCTCGGCCTCGCGCCGCGCAATCGTCAGGCTGATGCCCTCGATCGCGATCGAGCCCTTCTCCACCACATACCGGCGCGTCTCTTCCGGAACCCGCACCTCGAGCCACCAGTCCGTCTTGTCCGCCGCGGCCGACGGATCGACAGGATTGAGCGCCGCCAGCGTTCCCGTGCTGTCCACATGCCCCTGCACGATATGGCCTCCCAGCGGCGTTCCGGCCGCAGTCGGCAGCTCCAGGTTCACCACCGCTCCCGCTCTCAGCCGCGAGAGCGAGGTGCGCGCCACCGTCTCCGCCGCCAGATCGGCATGGAAAATCTCCGGACCGATATCGAGCGCCGTCAGGCACACGCCGCTCACGGCGATGCTGTCGCCGGTCTTCAGACGGCCCGCCAGCGTGGGCGCGGAGACCGCAATCCGCCACGCTCCCGCCCGCTCTTCCACGGAAAGAATATTGCCTGTCGCTTCGATCAGTCCGGTAAACATATTTTTAGAGTACCGCGCTCCGAGCACAGATCTCAGCCAGGGGAAACGTCGGCAGTGGGCCAGTTGGAGCGGTTTTGGGAAGGGCATGGCTTCAGCCGTGCCACAGGAGGCTCAAAATAAGCGCGGCTTCAGCCGCGGAGGGATGATTTGTCTTCTCCACACTTCAAAATGCCCCCGCCCACCGAAGCACCGCACCGGCTTCTGTGCCCTGCGACCTGTTCCCTGCGCCCTGTTACAGCCATGGATCGCGCAGGTAGCCCAGCACGCGGAGATCGCGCCCGAAGGCATCCACGGTGATCCGGTCCGGATGAATCTGCGGTGCATCGACTGCGCCCAGCAGCGGGACCGCGACCGAGCCCAGAAAGACCGGTGCATAAAAGAGCGCCAGCCGGTCCACATGCTCCTCGGTCAGCGCCGAGCTGTTCAGCTGCGATCCGGCCTCCAGCAGCACCGAAGTCATCTGCATCTCGCCCAGCCGCTCCAGCACGCGGCGCAGCGAAACCCGCGATCCCTCAGGCGATGATTCGACCCGCTCCACCCGCACGCCCATTGCCTCCAGCGCCCGCTGCCGGTCGGTCACGGGAATCGTGCAGAAGATCAGCACATCGTCCTTCGCCGTGCGCACCAGCTGCGAATCCAGCGGCAGACGCAGCGCCGAATCGAGGACCACCCGCAGCAGCGGACGCCGCCGCGCCAGCCCCGACCGGTCGGTCAGCAGAGGATCGTCATTCAGAATCGTATGGATGCCGGTCATGATCGCGTCGGCCGCGTGGCGCATCCGCTGCACCTCGGCGCGCGACTCTTCTCCGGTAATGAAGGTGGTTCTGCCGATCGGCGCCGTTCCCGGCGGCGGCGCAATGCGCCCATCGAAAGAGACGCCCGCCTTCAGCGTCACAAAGGGCATGCCCGTGCGAATGTAGCGCGCAAAGGCATCGTTCTGCTCCTGCGCCTCGCGCCGCAGCACGCCTTCTTCCGCTGTAATGCCCGCATCGCGCAGCCGCGCAAGCCCCTTGCCGCTGACCTGCGGATTCGGATCGCCCGTCGCCGCCACCACGCGGGCCACGCCCGCCTGGATCAGTGCTTCGGTGCAGGGTCCGGTGCGTCCCGTGTGACAGCACGGTTCCAGCGTCACGTAGGCCGTCGCGCCGCGGGCCTTCTCTCCCGCCTGGCGCAGCGCCACCACCTCCGCGTGATCGAGCCTGTCGTATGCGTGGAAGCCTTCGCCCACTACCGTGCCGTCTTTAACCAGCACGCACCCTACTGCGGGATTCGGCGAGGCCAGGCCTACCGAGGAGAGAGCCAGCTGCAGAGCGCGCACCATCCAGCGCTCATCTTCCTGAAGAGAAGTTCGTGACTGTGGCGACGGGTGCTGATCGGCCTGCACCCTGTCCGGCTGCTGCGCTGAAGTCATTTCGTTCGGCACAACTTCCTCTCACTGCCTGCGTTCGACGGCTTCCCGGTCAGTTCCCCAGCAGCGAATCGACAAACGCTCCGCTGTCGAACGGCAGAATATCTTCGATCTTCTCTCCCACACCGACAAAACGCACAGGCAGCTTCAGCTCACGCGCAATGGCGATCGCAATGCCGCCCTTGGCCGTTCCGTCCAGCTTGGTGAGCACAATGCCGGTCACCCCGGCAGATTCGGTAAACAGACGCGCCTGCTGCAGCCCGTTCTGTCCCGTCGTCGCATCCATCACCAGCAGCACTTCATGAGGAGCATCGGGAATAATGCGCTGCGTCGTGCGGCGCATCTTGTCCAGCTCCGCCATCAGGCTGTTCTTGGTGTGCAGCCGTCCCGCCGTATCGACGATCAGCACGTCGTTGTGGCGAGACTTCGCCGCCTGCAGCGCATCAAAGAGCACCGCCGAAGGATCGCCGCCCTGCTTCGTCCGGACAATCTCCACCCCGCTCCGCTCGCCCCAGACCTCGAGCTGCTCGATGGCCGCGGCGCGAAAGGTATCGGCGGCGCACATCAGCACCGTCTTCGCCTGCGCGCGGTACCACGCCGCCAGCTTGCCGCTGGTCGTCGTCTTACCCGTGCCGTTCACGCCGACCATCATAATTACTTCAGGAGGCGCGGCCACCTTCGCCACCGGCCGCTGCTGCTCGTCCAGAATCTGCTTCAGATGCTCGCGCAGCAGATCCTTGAGCTCCGCTCCGTTGCGAATGCCCTGGCGCTTGCCGCGATCGCGCAGCCGTTCGATAATCTCCGCCGCCGTCGTCACGCCGATATCGGAGGCGATCAGGCTCATCTCCAGATCTTCCAGCGCGGCTTCGTCCACCTCGCGGGTCAGCGCGATGACGCCCTCGATCCGCTCGCCCAGGCTCTCGCGCGTGCGCGAGACCGCCTGCTTCATGCGGTCGAAGAAGCCTTTCTTCTGTGGCTCCTGAGCTTCGTTCAGGCTGCCGAACAACGTTTGAATCATGCGCGCCGGGACCTCACTCTGTCGTAAATCGAGTGTAACAAGCCCTCGTGTTCCCCGCCTCGGCCTGGCGGCTCAGACCACGCGCTCTTCGTCGCCCGCGGGCCGGCGCAGCCGGAACGACACCGGCGGGCGCGAATTCTTCACTTCAATCTCTCCCCGCCGGAACAGCGCCGTCAGCGCCGCAACCACCGCCGGGTCATACCGCTTCTCCGCCAGCCGCGTCAGCACTTCCACAACGTAAGCCGGGTTCATCGCCTGCTGCCAGGGACGGCTGCTGGTCATGGCATCGAAGCTGTCCGCCACCGCGATAATCCGCGGCATCAGCGGAATCTCCTCGCCGCGCAGCCCATAAGGATACCCAAGCCCGTCCAGCGATTCGTGATGCAGCTCGATTCCCGGAATCAGATCTTCCAGCGCCTCAATCGGCCGCAGAATCGACGCGCCCTTCACCGTGTGGGCTTTGACAATGTCAAACTCCTCCGGAGAAAGCGGCGTTTCCTTCATCACAATGTAATTTTCAATCCCGATCGTGCCGATATCGTGCAGCAGCGCCGCCAGACGAATGCGCTCCGTCTGCTCCGCGTCGAGGCCCATCTCGCGCGCGATCATCTCCGACCACACCGCCACGCGGTCCGAATGCCCGCGCAGATAGCTCACGCGCTCATCCACTGCGCGCGCCGTCATCTGCATCAGCTCGGTAAGCGCCTGATAGTTGCGCCGCGCCGCCGCATGCCGCTCCGACCACGCATTGCGGAAGTTGTACGCCGCCGTCTCCCACGCCTGCGCAATGCCGGAGAAGAGCGACTGCTCCCACTCCCGCTCTTCCGGAACGCTTCTCTGCTGCTGAAAACTGGCTTCAATCTGGCGAACAAGCTGCTGATTCTGCCGCGCCAGCCTGCGGCTCCACCACCACGATGCGGCCGCGCTCGCCAGCACACCGGCCAGAATCCCCGCCGTGACCGCAGCCCACACGGGCGCGCCGGCTTCCAGCACAACAAAAATCATCAACCCGGCGAAACACACGAGGCTTCCCTGCACTGCCAGAAACCGCCGAAAGATTCGCCACCGAAATGCGGACAAACAGATCACCCTTCGCCTCTCTCCTCAGCAGGGGAGAGGCTGCATTCAGTGTAAGTTTGCAAACGTGACCACGGTTCACCCGAAAGTGTTACCTGGGCAGGACGAAGGGGGACGTTACTTCTGCGCTGCCGCGCCCGGATCGCTCCCGTTACTCATCTCTTCCCGGCCGCTGCATGAGCTGCCGAATCGCCTCCACCGGCGACTTGCCCTGGTGCAGAATCGCGGCCATCTGCTCGGCGATGGGCATCTCCACGCCGTGCCGCCGCGCCAGCCCCAGCGCCGCCGGCGTCGTCCGCACGCCCTCGGCGACTTTGCCGTGCAGTCCTTCCAGAATCTCCGGCAGCCGCCGTCCGCGGCCCAGCTCGATGCCGACCGTGCGGTTGCGCGAGAGCGATCCCGTGCAGGTCAGCACCAGATCGCCCAGGCCGGAAAGACCGGCCAGCGTCTCGCGCCGTCCGCCGCAGGCCACGGCCAGACGCGTGATCTCGGCAACGCCCCGCGTAATCAGCGCCGCCATGCTGTTGTGCCCCAGCTCCAGTCCGGTGACCACCCCGGCTGCAATCGCGATGACGTTCTTGAGCGCTCCGCCCAGCTCCACGCCGATCACATCTTCGTTGGTGTAAAGCCTCAGCGTCCCGCTTGAAAACTCCCGCTGCAGCCGCACCGCCAGCGGCATATCCGGAGTCGCCACCGTGATCGCCGTCGGCGAGCCCGCCGCAACCTCCTGCGCAAACGACGGACCTCCCAGCGCCGCCACCGGCAGATGCAAACCGCGCGCGCGCAGCACTGAGGCGATCACCTCCGTCATGCGCAGACCGGTCTCGTCTTCGATGCCCTTGCTCGCGCTCACCAGCACCTGGTCCTCGTGCAGGTACGGAGCAAACCTCTCGAAGCTGTGGCGCACATACTGCGAGGGCATCACCCCGACGACGATCTCCGCCCCCTCCAGCGCCTCCGCGGCATCTGCCGTAACGCGAATCTCCTTCGGCAGCGGAAACCCCGGCAGAAAGACCGCGTTCTCGCCACGCTCCCGCAGCACCGCAGCCGACGCCTCCGAATGCGCCTGCAGCGCAATGCGATGGCCGCCGCGCTGCGCCAGGCTCAGAGCAATCGCGGTGCCCCATGCCCCGCTGCCCATCACGGCAATGTGGCTCATGCCGCCGCCGTTCCCGAAGTCTTATCTGATTTGCCGAAACGGTACTCCCTGCCCTGCAGCAGCCGCCCGATATTCTGATGGTGCTTCGCAATCACGATCAGCGGCGCAATCACCATCACCGCGCTCAGCCAGGGATCGCGTGGCGCATGCGGCAGCAGAAATGCGAAGACCGGAAACGCAATCGCGGCCAGAATCGATCCCAGCGAGACATAGCGCGACAGAGCAAACACGATAATAAAGATGCCCATCGCAGCCAGCGCCGGCCACAGCGCCAGCGCCAGAAAGACTCCCAGAGCCGTCGCCACGCCTTTGCCGCCTTTGAATCCCAGCCAGACCGTGTAGATATGTCCCAGAATGACGCAGAGCGCAGCCAGCGCCTCGGCCTTGCCCGCCGGAATCGCGGTCAGCGAGGAAATGGCCGCCAGGTGCCCGCACAGAAACACGGCCAAGTATCCCTTGCAAACATCGAGAAGAAAGGTCAGCGCACCCAGTCCCTTTGCGCCCGAGCGCACCACATTGGTCGCGCCGATATTGCCGCTTCCCTTTGCGCGAATATCCTCATTGCGAAAGAGACGAACCAGAATGTAGCCGAAGGGAATCGAGCCCAGAAGATACGCAACAGCAGCAACGATGAGATAAGTCACAACGGGCATTGCGATTACGAGTGTAAATCAGAGGCAGGGATCAGCGACGAGGGATGAGGGATTAGGGATTAGCCGTCAGGAACAGCCCTTCGCCATTGGCGTCAAAACATGGGGAGCCTCATCTCCGGATTTTCGGACATAGCTTGCGCATCTTTCAGAGAAGAAGGCCGGCCATCAGGAAATTCTGTACATCCATCCCTAATCCCTAATGGCTGTTTCTACGCCCTGCGCCCTGTTTTCTGCGCCCTGTGCTCACATCAGTCTCCGCCGCACCAGGTCCAGCGCCTGGTGGCTGGCGAAAAAGCGGATGCGCTCGCGGTCGCCCGAGAAGCGCTTCTCCACCGTCTCCGTGTACTCGCCATCGCTCACCGAGATGTAGACGAGACCGACCGGCTTCTCTTCCGTTCCGCCACCGGGACCGGCAATCCCCGTGATGCCCACGCCGAAGGTCGTCTCGCAGCGCAGGCGAATGCCTTCGGCCAGCGCCGTCGCCACTTCGCGGCTCACCGCGCCGTGCCTCTCGATCAGGGCCGGGCTCACGCCCGCAAACTCCGTCTTCAGCTGATCGCTGTACACCACTGCGCCGCCCATAAACGACCGCGAACTGCCGCTGATGCTCGTCAGCCTCTCGGCGACCAGCCCGCCCGTGCAGCTTTCCGCTACCGAGATCGTCGCGCCTCGCATCCCCAGGTAGTAGAGAACGATCTGTTCCAGCGACTCTCCCTGCGAGGAATAGAGCACGTCATCCAGTTCCTCTTCCAGCCGCTCCGCCAGCTCATCCACCCGCGTCTGCGCCAGTGAGGCGAAGGGCTTCGCGCAGAAAAGATCGATCTGGATATCGCACATGTGCGCCAGGATCGTCGTCTCCACATCCTGGTACTGCGTATAAATCGGAGCGATCCGCGCATCCGCCGCCGACTCGCCGATCATCGCCGCCTTCAGCGTGCGCCGTGCAAAGGCCCGCTTCGGCAAAATCCCTTCGAGACGCGGCCGGCACTGCTCGTCGAAGAGCGGCTTCATCTCTCCCGGAGGCCCCGGCAGCAGCATGATCAGCTTGCGATGATCCCCGTAGACCGTATCCAGCCACTGCCCCGGAGCGCTTCCGCGCGGATTCGCCAGGATCGTCGCGCCGTCCAGCACATCCGCCTGCTTCTCGTTGTTGCGCGTCATCGTCATGCGCCGTGCCGCCGCGCGCGCATACAGGTGGGCAATGATGTCGGGATCGCGTTTGATGCCGATGTTCAGCGCCTCGGCCACCGCCTCGCGCGTCAGATCGTCTTCGGTCGGACCCAGCCCGCCGGTAATCACCACAATGTCCACGCGCTGCAGCGCCGTGCGCACCGCGCTCACCAGATGCTTCCGGCGGTCGCCCGCAATCGTCTTGAACGCGACAGAGACGCCCAGCTCCGTGAGCTTTTCCGTGATGTAGAGGGAGTTGGTGTCCTGGCGCCACGGAGTCAGCAGCTCCGAACCAATTGCGATGATCTCCGAGTTCATTCCGACCTGTTTACCGTACGTGGGGTGCGGGGGAGAGCCGCGGGCAAACGAATGTCGTCAGAACAGCCGCCAGCCCTCGATACCCAAAGCTACATGATAAACGGCGCTCGCGGTAGCCAGCAGCGCTCCCCCGCCCGGAACGAAACAGAAACCCACAATGCCTGAGCCCGAGACCGCCAGCGACGCCTCTCCGTCCTGCGTGATCCGCACAATGCCGCGGTGTCCGTGCAGCGAAGCGGCCACATACAGGCTCCCGGCAATGTCCACCGCCATTCCCTGCGGCCGGCCCAGGCCGCGGTAAAACACCCGCGTATTCCCGTCGCGGTCAATGGCATACACGGCGTCGTGGCTCGAAGCCGTCGGCCCGGCGACATAAAGCGTGCCCTCCTGCCCGAAGGCCAGGTGGTACGCGGCCACGCTCGGCTCCAGCGTGGCAAAGACGAAGATCTGGCGATCCGGCGCAATCTTGAAGATCGTTCCGCTGCGGTCGCCGACGTACAGATTGCCCTCGCCATCGAAGGCCAGGCCCGTCGCCACGCCCATGCCCTCCGCATACACTGAGGCCACTCCGGTGCGCGAAGCGCTGTAAACCGTGCCCTCCTGGCGCGAGGAGATATAAAGCAGGCCATCCTGGTCCACCGCCAGGCCCGTCGCATTCATTACCCCGGTCACGAATGGGCGCAGCTCGTTGTCGCGCCCGATCCGGAAGACCGACACCGGCGTCTCCTGCCCGCGCTGCCCGGAAAAGGTGACGTAGATATTCCCTGCCTGATCCACCGCCGGATTCGCAACCGCGTGCACCCCGGTCGCAATCGGGGTCGCAATCTGTACCTCCACGCCATTGCTCTGCGCGCCGTTCTGCAGCACACGCAGCCGTCCGCTCTGCGCCTCTTCCGGAACGCGCAGCACCATGCGCTGGCTGCGGCTCAGCAGCACCGGAGCCGACAGCTCGCCCAGCATCGCCACCGGACGCCTCCAGGCAACCGGCGCCAGGTTCGCCCCCGACACTTCCAGCTCGCCGCCAGGCAGCGCCGCGTCCGGAACCACCGCCTCGATACGGGGTGCTCCGCCAGGATCGGATTTGAGAATACGTGGCATCATTTCGTTCCGGTTTTCCGTCTGCAACCCACAGTTTTTAGTCCCCAGTCCTTAGTTCTTAGTTCTCAGCATCCGGTTTCCGGTTGCAGACCACTGACCACTAACAACTGACCACCGGGGACTGACCACTGGCAACTGATCTTCATCGCCACCAGTGCCGCACCACCACCATCACGATCAGCGCATACGCACCGGCGGCGATGTCATCCAGCATAATCCCGGTACCGCCGTGCAGTCGTTCCAGCTGCCGCGCCGGCCATGGCTTTACGATATCGAATACCCGGAAGAGCAGGAAAGCCAGCGCCATGTGCCGCGTCTCCACCGGGCACGCCAGCAGCGCCACCCACTGCCCCGCCACTTCGTCGATCACCACATGGCCCGGGTCTTCGCGCCCTGACTCCCGCGCCACGATCGTTCCCGCCGGAATGCCGATCGCCGCAACCGCCAGCGCCGCAACCGCCGTCCACGCAATCAGTCCTGTCGAAGTAAGATGCAGCGTTGAGGCCGCCCCGAACCACAGCAGAGCCGCCGCCAGCGACGCCCACGTTCCAGGCCCCGGCCCCACCAGCCCGATTCCGAAAAAGGTTCCCGCCGTCCACGCCCACAGCGTCTTATGTTTCATCTTCCTCACGCTGCCGCCGCACGGCATCGGCCGAGGCAGCCTCGGCTCCCTCCAGCACCTCCGGATCGAGCACCGGCGAAGAGATGCGGTAGACGCCGCTCGCCCATTTGCCCAGATCGACCGCCCGGCAGCGGTCGCTGCAGAAGGGAAAGTTCTCATCCCCCGCCGTTACCAGCGTCCGGCATGTGGGGCAGCGCAGGACCTGATTCTTCAGAGTCATCGCGAGACCTCCGCGGCAGCCGGACCCGCCTCCTCGATCACCCGCGCCACCACATCGTAGTCGTGCGATTCGGTGATCTCGCAGCGGTAAAACGCTCCCGGCGTCAGCGATTCGTAAGGGCCGAAGTCGTTGATGTACACCGTACCGTCGATCTCCGGCGCATGAAACTGCGTCCGTCCCTCCCACAGCAGCGGCGTCTCTTCCGATTCGCCCTCGATCAGCACATTCACTGCGCGGCCCACCTGCGCGGCCTTCCCTTTTTTGCTGATGCCCTGCTGCAGCTTCATCAGCGCGCGCTTGCGCCGCTCAATCGTGCGCGCCGGAACCTTCTCACCCAGCTCAAAGGCCCGTGAGCCCTCTTCGTCCGAGTAGCCGAAGACGCCCAGCCAGTCGAACTTCGCCTCTTTCACAAAATCGCAGAGCGTCTCGAAGTCTTCCTCCGTCTCGCCCGGAAAACCGACGATGAACGACGTCCGCAGCGCGATTCCCGGCACCGCCGCCCGCACTTTGGCGATCGTCTTCAGAAAAATCTCCGCGCCCGCCCCGCGCTTCATCGTCTTCAGCACCGCCGGAGAGGCATGCTGCAGCGGAACGTCGAGATACTTGCAGATGTTGTCGTGCTTTGCGATGGTTTCGAGCAGCTTTCCGGTAATCCGGTTCGGATACGCATACAGAAAGCGCAGCCACACCAGCCCTTCGATCTGCGCCAGCCGGTCCAGCAGCAGCGCCAGCCCATCCTTCAGATCCAGGTCCTCGCCGTAGCAGGTTGTATCCTGCCCGATCAGCGTGATCTCGCGCACCCCCTGCGCCACCAGCGCCTCCGCCTCGGCAACCACCGACTCAAAACGCCGCGAGCGGAACTTGCCGCGCAGGTTGGGAATCACGCAGAAGCTGCACGGATGATCGCAGCCCTCGGCGATCTTGATATACGCCGAAGCCTTCTTCGTCGCCAGCAGCCGCGGCGTGGTGTGATCGTAAAGATACTGCGGCAGCTGCGCCGTCGCGCCATCCCAGGTATCGCGCGCAAAACGGCCCTGCTGCTCGCGCAGATCGCCCTCCGGCCGTGCTGCCGTGGCCTGCGCCGCTGTGCTGGCCGCACGGGCGGCTCCGCCTTCGGCGGAAAGAATATGAAACGGCGAAGCGTTGGCCAGGATTGTCTGCGGCTTCGGTGCCTCCAGCCCGGCCGCAGCCAGAATCTGCTCCAGCTCGCCGGTGCCCACCACGGCATCGACCTCGGGAATATTCCTCCGGATCTCGTCGCGATAGCGCTCCACCAGACACCCGGCAACGATCAGCCGCCGCGCCGAGCCGCTGGTCTTGTGCTGCGCCATCTCCAGAATCGTATCGACCGACTCCTGTTTCGCCGTATCGATAAACGAGCACGTATTGACGACAAGAATGTCCGCGGCCTCCGGCTTCGTCGTGATCTCGGCGCCGGCGCGGTCAAGCAGCCCCATCATCACTTCGCTGTCGACCAGATTCTTGGGACAGCCCAGGGAGACGAATCCAATTTTCGGGCGCGGGGTTTCGTTGAGAACGGCAACAGAGCCGTCGTTTTCAGAAAGATGCTTCACATCTCTATTTTACCGGAGGTATTTGCTCAGACTCTCTGAATTGTCATCCCGACCGAAGCGCGCAGCGTGGGGTGGAGGGATCTGCATTTTCCTGCCTGCCCCTGTGCAGCATCCTGTCAGTCCAGCAGCTTCTCGATCTCCGTCATTTCGAAATGAATCGGCTCGTCCGGCGTTCCAAAAACAGAGGCTGGCGTCAGCTCACTGTTGTGAAATCGATAGAAGCCATTTTGCTCCTCCGGATCGATGACCCATATCTGAGCGATACCCATCGCCTCATAATCTCTCAGCTTGCGCAGAATGCGTGTCATGCTGTCTTCCGGCGAAAGCACTTCGAAGATCGCAACAGGAGCATGCGTAATAATCTGCTCGATGGGCCGGCTGCGATCCAGCACCGTCACATCCGGAACGCGAAAACGAGTGTCAGACACCTGTACGCGCAGCTCGGGCCTTACACGAATATTCCATTCCTGCTCGTGCTGCCAGAACCACTTCTGAATCGCCTGTTGCCATGAAGTGTGGTCGAACTCGCCCATCGGCCGCTCCTCGATCTCTCCATCGACGTACTCCGCATCGGGCTCATATTCTGATGAGCGCAGATAGACTTCCACCGGTACGTGAGGATGCGCGGATGCTGTCGCCATATTCGCCTCCTTTGGCCCCGAGTCTAACACCGCAGTCCTCTTTCGAGGTGCTATCATCACTCTTGTGCCGGGACCTGCGCGACGCAATCCCGCCAACCCCGCCAGGTCCGGAAGGAAGCAACGGTAACGGGCCAGTGCGTGCGCAGCAGGAACCCCGGTACATATCCATCTTGTTCCTGCTCGTTCACTCCGTGCCCCGATGCTTCTGAGCCCGGTTACACAATCCTTACACTGGCCTTCATAGACAGCTTCCACGCTCGTCGGCGAAAATACTCTTTTTGAACGGAAGGTTCTCCGGCCTTACCGGAGAGTGCTTTGATGTCGGAGCCTGATCCGCAATTTACGGAGAATCCCTTTGACTCTTGAAGTCCGCCCGCGTACTGCTCGCCGGGCAAAAATCAGCGCCCTGGGAACCTGGGTCCCGCCTCGCGTGCTTACCAACGCCGATCTCGAAAAAATGGTCGACACCAATGACGAGTGGATCACCACACGTGTCGGCATCCGCGAGCGCCACATCGTCGAAAAGGGCCAGGCCACCAGCGACATGGCCGTCGAAGCCGCAAAGCGCTGCCTCGCCGAGCGCGGCATCGAGCCGTCCGATGTCGAAGTCATCATCGTCGCCACCGTCACGCCCGACATGCTCTTCCCCTCCACAGCCTGCCTCGTGCAGGACAAGCTCGGCGCCAAAGGCGCCTGGGGATTCGATCTCTCCGCCGCCTGCTCCGGCTTCGTTTATGCCCTGCAGGTGGGCTGCAAACTCGTTGAGAGCGGCGCGCATTCGAAGGTGCTCGTCATCGGCGCCGACACCATGTCTTCCATCATCGACTACACCGACCGCTCCACCTGCGTGCTCTTCGGCGACGGCGCCGGAGCCGTGCTGATCGAGCCCGCCGCGGAAGGCGAGACCGGCATGATCGATTTCGTGCATGAGATCGACGGCTCAGGCGGCTGCTCGCTCAATATGCCCGCCGGCGGAAGCCTGCATCCCGCCTCCATCGAGACCGTCACGAAGAAGATGCACTACGTCCACCAGGACGGCCAGGCGGTCTACAAGTTCGCCGTGCGCAAGATGGTCGAGGCCACGGAAAAAGTCCTTGCCCGGAACCAGGTCACGCCTGAAGAGCTCGGCTGCTTCATTCCCCACCAGGCCAACAAGCGCATCATCGACTCCAGCGCCGAGCGGCTCGGCCTCCCGCAGGAAAAGGTCATCATCAACATCGACCGCTACGGCAATACCACCGCCGCCACCATTCCTCTTGCCATCGACACCGCCCGTCAGGAAGGCCGCCTGAAGAAGAACGATCTGGTGCTGCTCGCGAGCGTCGGAGCCGGCTTCACCGTCGGAGCTGCCCTGCTGCGCTGGGAGATCTAGAGCCTGCCGGCATACAGCAGGTTGCCGGGTACCCCACGTCCGGATCTTCGGACGTGGGCGATTTAAAACAGCCCGAAGGCCTCCACCCGCGTCAGCGCCTCGATGTGCTCGCGGTACTGCGGATAGCGGTGCAGCAGCTCCACGCGGCTGCCCGCTTCATAATCCGCGTAATCGAAGCCCGGGCTCACCGTGCATCCCAGCAGCGCAAATCTTCCGCCCGGCAGCAGCCGTGAGCCCTGCCACACGCCTTTCGGCGCCAGCACCTGCGGCTGCATGCCCTGCTTCAGATCGCTGCCGATCACAATCGTCCGACCCGAGCCATCGGGAGCCAGCTGCACCATCTCCACCGGATCGCCCAGGTAGAAGTGAAACACCTCATCGGAGGAGAGCCGGTGGATCTCCGAAAACGTTCCCGGCTCCAGCAGGTAGTAGATCGCCGTGCCCGCGTGGCGCGGACCGTGATATCGCGACGGCAGCGTGTCCACCGGAATCGTCTCATCCGATTTCCACGTTTCCACGAAGAAGCCGCCCTCACGCGGATGCGGCTCCAGATTCAGAAGCGCTTTGATTTCATCTGCGGTCATATATCGGTCCCCTGTCCTGGCCGGTGATGTTTATCGTAAGCCAGCTTTGCGGGAACTCATGTTAACGTTCGGTGTCTGATACAGCAGGTGTCTCGCTCTCTCAGCCATATCACTGAGGGAGAACCTATGTTCGAAGACAGTCTGATGGAGTCGGCCGGGCAGATTCGCACCCGCAGCCGCCGTTATGCCGCAGGATCGTTCGCACTGCAGGCCGCGCTTCTCGGCGGCCTTGCACTCATTCCATATCTGTATCCGGCGGCGCTGCCCCGCCAGTCGCTCAGCATGCTTCTCACCGCGCCACCGCCGCCCGTCGCGCCGGCGCCCGTGCAGCATACCGTCTCGTCCGCTGCGCCGCCTGTGCGGATCGACAATGCCTTCACGGCGCCGCGCCTCATTCCCGCCCACATCGCCGCCGAAGCTCCCGGCCCTTCCCTGCCCGGCAGCATCGGGCTCGATGAAGCGAGCCACACCACCAGTCCCCTCAGCAGCCTCTTCGGCACCGGAGCACCGGCAGCAGCGCCGCCCCATGTCGTCGCGCCGCAGCCTCACGGTCCCATCCACATCTCCTCCGGAGTCGCCGCCGGACAACTCCTCGCTCCCATCCGCCCCGTCTATCCCGCCATCGCGCTGGCCGCGCGGGCGCAGGGGACGGTCATCCTCGCCGCCACCATCTCAAAGAGCGGAGCCATCGAAAATCTCCATGTCGTCAGCGGTCCGCCGCTGCTGCGCCAGGCCGCCCTCGACGCCGTTTCCAGGGCCCGCTACGCGCCTTACCGTCTGAACGGCGAGCCCGTCGAGGTCGAAACCTCTGTCCAGGTTGTCTTTACGCTGGGTAACTGATCGTCCGGCGCGGGTCTGCGCTGCAACATCCGTTCAGACCCGCCGCCCTTTATTTACAGGCATGTTGCGATGCGGCTGCTATACCATGAATGGGATGCATGTTCTTGTCTATTCCGCCGAATGGTGCCGCGATTGCCGTGAGGCCAAGCGTTTCCTTGAAACCCACAACATCCCCTACACCGAGATCGACATCGAGGAGACGCCCGGCGCCGCGCAGGAAGTGATGGCGCACGTCGGCAAGCGCGCGATTCCGCAGTTTGTCATCGATGGCGAGTGGGTGCAGCCCTACCGCCCCGGACGCGGCTTTCTCTACCAGGAGATGAGCGAGCGCTTCGGAGTCGCCCTGCAGCGTTCCCGGCACTGATCTCTCCCGCCCGCCCCTTAAAAATTCCGTAACTGTTTCTGTGACGTATCCCGGTGTGGCTTACTTTCGCGCGCGCGCCTTTGCCGGAGCTTCTTCCGCCGCGGGCTCCATCTTCGTCAGCAGCAGCCGCCGCAGCGCCCGCAGCAGCTCCGGTCCCGTCTCTTCCAGCTCCCGGATATGGTGGTTCGCCAGCGAATCCAGCAGGCTCTCGCCCTGCGCCGTAATGCGCAGAAGAATGCGGCGATGATCCGTCGGATCGGGACTCCGGCGCAGCAGCCCCTGGTCGATGGTGCGGTCCACCAGCTCCACGGCGCTGTTGTGCTTCAGCAGCATGCGCGCGGCCACGTTCGCAATGGTTGGGTCCAGTTCGTCCGGCATGCCGCAGACGCACTGCAGCAGCTGATACTGCTGCGCCCGAAGGCCCGCGCCCTCGGCCGCAATGCTGCTGAAGCTCAGAAAACGGCGCATCTGAAAACGGAACTCGGCCAGCCGCTGAATCTGAGCGCGGGTCAGCCCCGGCCTGGAGTGCGCCGCATGCGAGCCGTTCCCGTTCGACGTCGCGGCCCGCCGCGGAACCGCAGAGGTGGCCGGAGATGGCCGGCCGTTGGACTGGATCATCCTTCTATCGTAGCACGATCTATCGCCTTACGATATATCAGGCTCTCCTGCCTGCGCGCGCTCCGCCGCCTCGGCCGCGCCCGGCGCGCCCACATCGGCCAGAATCGCGCGGGCATCCTCCTCATCGTCCGCATTCACCTGCAGCTGCAGCGGACCCAGCCCCGGCTCCATAAAACGGGCGTTCTCTCCGGAAAGAAATACCTCAATCCCCGCCGACTCCAGGCGAAGCTTCGCCATCTCCGCCTCCAGAGATTCCGTGAAGCTGGCAATCGTCACCACATCTGACATAAATCTTCCTTTCCCACGCCCATTTGATTGTATGCGTCCACAACGCGCCGGAAACCGCTGCTCCGGCCTGCGCCGGATTTTTCTCCGCGCACTGAATACGATGCACAGACGATAGAATTGATGTGTTCCCCGGACTCTTTTCCGGGACTTCAGGGAGGATTCGACGCTTTGATCGCGCGTTATACACGGCCGCAGATGGGCTCCATCTGGACAGAAGAGAACAAATACAAAATGTGGCTCGCGGTGGAGATCGCCGCCAGCAAAACCCTCGCTGAAGACGGCATCGTCCCCGTCGAAGCCGTAAACGCCATTCGCGAGCGCGGAGCCTTCGATGTTGCCCGCATCCAGGAGATCGAAGCCGAAGTGAAGCACGACGTCATCGCTTTCACTACGGCCGTCGCCGAAAAAATCGGCCCCGAATCGCGCTGGCTGCACTACGGCCTCACCTCGAACGATGTCGTCGATACCGCGCAGGCGCTGCAGATCAAAGCCGCCTCCGCCATCCTTCGCGAAGACCTGCTGAAGCTCGCCTCGGTCCTGAAGGAGCGCGCGCTCGAGTTCAAACACACCCCCACCATTGGCCGCACCCACGGCATTCATGCCGAGCCCACCACCTTCGGCCTCAAGCTGCTCAACTGGTACGACGAGGTGCAGCGCAACATCGTGCGCTTCGACGCCGCCGCCGAGCAGATCCGCATCGGCAAGCTCTCCGGCGCCGTCGGCACCTTCGGCCACCTGAAGCCCGAGCATGAAGAGCGCATCTGCGCGAAGCTCGGTCTGAAACCGGCGCCCATCGCCACCCAGGTCATCCAGCGCGATCATCACGCGCACTACATCGCCACGCTCGCCGTCGTCACCGCAACGCTCGACCGATTCGCCACCGAGATTCGCCACCTGCAGCGCACCGAAGTCCGTGAAGCCGCCGAGTACTTCTCCGAGAAGCAGAAGGGCTCCTCGGCCATGCCGCACAAGAAAAACCCCATCATCAGCGAGCAGATCAGCGGACTCTCGCGTGTCGTCCGCTCCAACGCGCAGGCGGCCTTCGAGAACGTCGCGCTGTGGCACGAGCGCGATATCTCGCACTCCTCCGTCGAGCGCGTCATCTTCCCCGACTCGACCATCCTCACCGACTATCTGCTGGCAAAGACCACCGACCTCATCGCCCGCCTGCTCGTCTATCCGGCGCGTATGAAGAAGAACCTCGAAAGCACCGGCGGACTCATCTTCTCCGGCCAGCTTCTGCTCGATCTCGCCGAATCCGGTATGCTGCGCGAAGACGCGTACCGCCTCGTGCAGAGCCATGCCATGAACGCCTGGCAGAACGATCTCGTCTTCCGCGACCTCGTCGCCGCCGACACCGAGATTACCGGCCGCCTGAGCCCAGAAAAACTGGCGCGTACCTTCGATCTCCACCGCCAGCTCGGCAACGTCGACGCCATCTTCGATCGCGTTCTTGGCGGAGGCGAGCCGCGCACATACGGCGCGTAATGCTATGACTCAGACTGTCCCGATCCGCCGCCGCAACCTCACCGTCGCCCTCACCGGCGCCAGCGGCGCGGTCTTCGGGCAGGCGCTGCTGCAGCGCCTCGACGCCGACGAGCGCGTCGGGCGCATCCACTTCATTCCCTCCGACAATGCGCTGCGTGTGCTCGCCGAAGAGATGCAGCTCAGCGGCCGCAACGGTCTTGCCGAAAAGCTCCTTGGCCATGCCTCTGAAAAAATCCGCCAGCATACCGAGAGCGACATCGGCGCGGGCATCGCCAGCGGCAGCTATCCCTCCGACGGCATGATCGTTCTGCCCTGCAGCATGGGCACGCTCGCCGGCATCGCCAACGGCCTCGCCCGGAACCTCATCGAGCGCGCCGCCGACGTCTGCCTCAAGGAGCGCCGCCCGCTTCTGCTCTGTGTCCGCGAAACGCCCTTCAACAAAATTCACATCCGCAACATGGGCCTCGCCGCCGACGCCGGAGCCACCATCTTTCCCGTCATCCCCGCCTTCTACAACCGGCCCGCCGATGCAGCGGAGATGGCCCGCCAGTTCGTCTGCCGCGTCCTCGCGCACATCGGCCTGCCGCAGGACGATGCCTTCGTCTGGAAGCCTGAAGAATAAAAAGCCTGAGGAATAAAGCAGCTCTTCAGTGCGCCGGAATCTCTTCCGTCCGGCTCGACAGCGGCGGGTCCGCATCGAGAAACTCCACCGTCTTCGGTCCTATGCGCGCAGCGCACTGCCGCGGCGCAAGATGGCCGCAGCCGTCGAAGATCTCCAGCACCGACTGCGGAATCTCCCCGTGAATCGCCTCTCCGGCAGCCGGCGGAATCAGGTGGTCCTGCCTGCCCCATGCGATCAGCACCGGCATCTTCAGCACGCCCAGCTTTCCGTCCATCAGATCCTTCTGTGTCAGCATCGCATCCAGGCTGCGGCGTATCACCCATCCGTCTTTGCGCGACAGGCGCAGCACATCGCGCTCGATGAAGCCGGGAATCGAAGGAACCGGCCCGGGATTCAGCAGCGCATTCAGCTCCGTCAGCTCCTGCGCCGTGCGCGGCACAAACAACCCCGGATCGAAGCTCAGGTTGAACCGCACGCCCGCGCTGTCATACAGCATCAGCCTGCGAATGCGCTGCGGCCGGTCGAGCGCCACCCGCATGGCAATCCATCCGCCCATCGACCAGCCGGCCAGGTCCACCTGATCCAGATGCTGCGCATCCATGAACGCCTCGATCAGGTGCGCCTCTTCCGGAACCGAATACGTCGCATCGCCCGGCTTCTCCGACTGCCCGTAGCCCAGCAGATCCGGCGCATACACACGCCGGTGATCGCGCATCAGCTGCGGCATCAGATTGGCCCAGTCCTCTGAGCGTCCGCCCAGCCCGTGCACCAGAACCACCAGCGTACCCGATCCACCGGTGTAAGCCCCGCCCGTGTAGTAGTGAATGCGGCGCCCGTCGATCGCGACATACTCGCTGTGAATCCCTTTAAGCCGCAGTCCGATCGCGGTCATGCGAAACAGCACTTCCACCGGCCGCTGCCACACGTACACCAGCAGCGCCGCCGTGCACACCGCAAAGATCACAAGTGCGCGCCGGAAGAACCGCCACGGAAAGGTGTGAAAGGAGAGCCGCTCCCGCGTTCGCGCGGGCATCGTAACGATTTTTTCCTGCTCCGGTCTCTTCATGCATCCGCGCCCTTCAGAAGCTCACCCGATCGTCTCCGCCATCTTCATCCCCTTCCGGATCACCTCCACCGTAAAGGGTGCGATCCCGTCCAGGTCATCCGGCCCGGCCCATCGCGCATCCGCGGCATCGGTGGCGCAGGCCAGCAACCCGCCCGTGACGCGGCACAGAAAATCTACCAGAACGTAGTGATAGCGAACCTGGCCCTTCGCGTCGGTCGAGATCCGGTCGAACACCTCGACCACGGCCAGCAGCTCAACCTCGAGGCCGGTCTCTTCCAGAACCTCGCGGCGAATCCCCTCTTCGAGCGTCTCGCCCAGCTCCAGCGCGCCTCCCGGCAGCGACCACTCGCCCTTCAGCGGCTCCTGTCCGCGCTCGATCACCAGCACCCGGCCATCCTGCACGATCACCGCGCCCACTCCGGCCACCGGGCGGTCCGGATACTCGCGGCGCATCAGAACCGGAGCGGCTTGCCGTATTCGCCGTCGAAAACCGTGCGGGCCATGCTGAACCGGCCGCCGTTGAACTTCTCCTGCCCCTTCAGGTGCCCGATCGCCAGCAGCGCGACGACCTGATAACTCAGCGGCAGCTTCAGCACCTCGGCCACCTTGTCCGCCTCAAAGCCCTCCATCGGAGCCGTATCGTAGCCCAGCACCTCGGCCATCAGCATCATGGTGGTAAAGGCCAGCATCACCTGCTTGTTCAGCCATGCCGGCAGGTTTGGATGATTCCCCAGATACTCCGGAATCGTCATCGCCGCCTGCTCCGCGTAATTCTCCGTCATGCCGCCCTCGCGGCCCAGCCGCAGCATCTCTTCCAGATCGCCGCTGCGCCATCCGTCCGCATCCCCGCAGGCCACAATCACCATCGGAGCCTCTTCGATCTTGGCCTGGTTAAAGCTCGCCCCCCGCAGGCGCCGCCGCTGCTCCGGCGTGCTCACCACAACAAAGCGCCACGGCTGCATGTTGTAGCCGCTCGGAGCATGCAGCCCCGCCTCCAGAATCTTCTTCAGGTCCGTCGCCGGAACCGGAACACCATCGAAGCTCGGTGTCGCGCGCCGCTGTTCAATTGCCTGGGTAAGTGTCTTTTCAACGAGATTGGCCATCAGGAAATATCCCTCACTGTCCTGGTCTTTCGTGCTTCGGATACATCGTCCAAAGCTGGTTGAATTGTGCAGAGCCTGACCGGGGCAGGTCAGGAGATCTGATCCATAGGCAGTTCCAGTGCAAAGGGGTGCTGCCCGTCCACCGCGGCATACACCCACAATCCGTGAAAAGCCTGGCGCAGCTCGGGGTGCTGCTCCAGCATGGCCTTCATAACCATCACCACCTGGGCGCGCGCCGCCACGGGATCGGTCGCGCCTGCCGCCTTGTAGGTGATCACCAGATCCAGACCGCCCAGCGATCCGTCCGTAGTGATGTTTGTGATGCTGAAACTCTGCCCTCCGGCCTTCAGCTCCATCGGGTCCTGCCCCGGCAGCTCCTCCGGATGCACCGCCTGAGCCTCGCGGCGCAGCTTGTCGAGGTTGGGGCTGGAGAGAAAATCCACCGGAGCCAGCAGCGGCGTCGCCGTCTGGTAATAGAACCAGGCATTCCAGTTCTGCTTCTTCTTCGCGTAATCGCGCGCCGCCCGCCAGTACCACAGGCCGTCATGCCCCGCGGCCAGCAGCGGACGCACAAAAAAGCCGGCCAGCTTCCAGGAGCTGCTGCCGGCCGGATCATTTTCGAGCACCATCGAAAGCTGCTGCGGCTGGTCCACGCCCGTCGCGTGCACCAGAACGAATCCATAATTTCCAGGAGGAAGCTGCGGAATCGAAAAAGTGACCGTCATCTGCGAACCCGGCAGCGCGCAGAAAAACTGCGTATCCTCGGTCGACCTCAGATCCGTGGCATTCAGCAGATAAAGCGCATTCACTGTTACCAACGCGTGCTCGATCTCCGGATGAACCGTCTGGATCGTCGCGGCAATCCCGTCAAACTGCGACGCCACCGGAGCGATCGTGACCGCCCGCACCGCCGCCGCGTTGCCCGCCTGCATATCGGCGGCAATCCGCCGCGCCGCCTGCGCCAGCGCCCCGCGCTGCACATCGGTCATCTGCGATTCCGTCACGCACGACACCGCCCACGCCGGGGCGGAGATTAAAAGCAGCAATATCAGCCCGCTAACGCAGCGGATGGCGGAACGGCAGCCTGGCATCATGCAACGCAAATTCTACCTTCGGCAAAGATATTCCTGAGCGAATCTGAATCACTGCTAGTCTAGTACACAGAGGGCGATACACGTCCCGGGTAATGCCCGCCCGTCTCCTCCATGCTGAAGAGCTTCCATTCCGCAACGTGCCTCTCAACGGCAGTTCTTCTTCTGGCAACAGCGCCTTTTTGCGCAGCCCAGGTCATGCAGCCCCCCGGAACCCTGCCCAACGGCCGCCGCGTCGCTGTGCCGCCGCAGTTTTACAGGCAGCAGCAGCCCGGCCCTTCGCAGCAGATCCGTCCCGGCCAGCCTCCCGCGCCGTCGGCAGCGCCCTCATCGTCTCAGGGATCGCCAGCGTCGTCCCAGCCCGTTCCGGCACCGGCCGCCGCGCCTGGCCATGCTCCCTCGCTTTCAGACAAGCCCGCTCAGCCCGCCCAGGTTCACCTGACCTCGGGAGATCTTTCCGTCCAGGCCGATAACTCCAGCCTCGTCCAGATCCTGCACGACGTCTCCTCCTCGACCGGCATGACCGTCGACGGACTCGGCAAAGACCAGCGCGTCTTCGGCAGCTATGGCCCGGCAAAGACCAGCGACGTGCTCTCCGCGCTGCTTGAA
Source organism: Paracidobacterium acidisoli (assembly GCF_003428625.2). Lineage (GTDB taxonomy): Bacteria > Acidobacteriota > Terriglobia > Terriglobales > Acidobacteriaceae > Paracidobacterium > Paracidobacterium acidisoli. Next base: position 295,290 of record NZ_QVQT02000001.1, read on the forward strand.
GACTCCGGATACAACGTCATGATGGTCGGCGCCACCTCAGGCGGCGCGCCCCGTCAGCTCTTCCTCACGCCCCGCAATGCCTCCACGCCGGCCGCCGGTGCTCCTCAGCCTCGTCCTGCACAGGACGAGGCCGAAGACGACGCACCCACTCCCGAGCCGCCGCCGCCCATGCAGTCGCCCGACCAGCCCGAGGTGCGCACGCCGCAGCAGATGCTGCAGCAGTTGCAGCGCATGCGTCAGCAGCGCCAGCAGGATGAGCAGCAGGAGCCGCAGCAACCGCCTCAGCAGCAGTAAGCGCATACGCCTGCATCAGCACACTCCCTGCAGCGAAGACGCGTCCGCCCTCGCCTGAGGAGCGGGCTCAAAATATGAAAATAGCTTAAAAAACGAAATTCCCTCGCCGAAGGCGGCTCTGAAGCGAGAGAAACAGGCTCAGGCCTGAGAGGTGTGAACGATCTGTGTCTTGGCCGGTGCTTCCGCGGCCACCGAGCGAGCGTGCATGCGAAGCGCGGCGAAGGCAGCGCGGCACATGGCATAGGCCATCAGCACCCCCAGCGCGAGCGCGGCGAGACCTGCGCATACCAGCATCAGTAAATTGATTGCGTCCTGCATTCCTGAATTCGTTTCCGCCTGGCCCTGCCCGGCTGTCTTCTTACCCTGGATCTCTGTGTCTGCAGAAATTTAAGCCTGCAAACTCTTCAGATGCATTCTCGCAGAGATACACATGCGTTGACCCTTGTTTCTGTTGCCAAATAAGATACCTAAAGGGGTTCTGTGTCCCAATTCTAACCAGTACTTCCCGATTCAAAACCGGAATCCGAATCTGCCTTCTGGATTTTCTGGTTTTTTCGCACAAACGTAACATGGCTATTACACACATCACGGTGCGGGGCGCACGCGAGCATAATCTGCGCGACATCAGCGTGCAGATTCCCCGCAACACGCTTACCGTCGTCACCGGCCTCTCCGGCTCCGGAAAATCCTCGCTCGCCTTCGACACCATCTACGCCGAAGGCCAGCGTCGTTACGTGGAGACGTTATCGGCCTACGCGCGGCAGTTTTTAGATCAGATCGAGCGCCCCGACGTCGATTCCATCGAAGGCCTCAGCCCCGCCATCTCCATCGAGCAGAAGACCACCAGCCGCAGCCCCCGCTCCACCGTCGGCACCATCACCGAGATCTACGACTATCTCCGCCTGCTCTATGCCTCCATCGGCATTCCGCACTGCCCAAACTGCGGCCGCCAGATCTCGCGCCAGAGCGCCGAGCAGATCGTCGAGCGCATCCTCGCCCTCGCACCCGGCGAGCGCGTCACCATCTACGCGCCCATCGTGCGCGGACGCAAGGGCGAGTTTAAGGAACTCCTCGACAAGATCGAGCAGCAGGGCTTCAAAGCCCGCGTCGACGGCGTCCTGCGCGATCTCTCCGAGCCCATCGAGCTCGAAAGGCGGAAGAACCACACCATCGAAGCCGCCGTCTATCGCGCCGTGCTCAAGCCAGGCATCGAAAAGGCGCTGGCCTCCTCCGTCGAGAAGGCGCTGCAGATGGCCAGCGGCCTCGTGCTCGTCGCCACGCAGAACGACGAGCAGCTCTACTCTTCGTCCATGGCCTGCCCCGACTGCGGCCTCGACGTGCCGAAGCTCGAGCCGCGCAGCTTCTCCTTCAACAGCACCTATGGAGCCTGCCCCGAGTGCCACGGCCTCGGCAGCATCTACGACTTCGATCCCGCAAAGATCATCAAAGACTGGTCGAAGCCTCTGCTCGACGGCGCGCTCGGCCCCGGCTCCGGCTCGCAGTATCTTCTGCGCCTCATCCACCTCGCCGCGCAGAAGTACAAAATCAATCTGAAGACGCCCTTCGAGCAGCTCCCGCAAAAGCAGCAGGACCTCCTGCTCTACGGCCCTCCCAAATCCGAAGCGCCGCGCACCGGCTTCCACGGCATCCTCGCGTATCTGCGCGACTCGCTCGAAGAGTCGAAGCACGAATCCTGGCGCGAGGCCATGATGGAGTACATGTCCGCCTCCGTCTGCCCCGCCTGCAAAGGGCAGCGCCTGCGGCCCGAATCACTCGCCGTCAAAATCGGCGGCCTGTCCATCGCCGGCTTCACCGCTCTGCCGCTGCAGCGTGCGCTCACCGCCGCCCTCCAGCTCTCCTTCAGCGCGCGCGAGGCCCTCATCGCCGAGCGTCTGCGCCGCGAGATCGTCGAGCGCCTCGAATTCCTCAACGCCGTCGGCCTCGGCTATCTCTCGCTCAGTCGCAACGCCGCCACGCTCTCCGGCGGAGAAGGCCAGCGCATCCGCCTCGCCACGCAGATCGGCTCACGCCTTCGCGGCGTCCTCTACGTCCTCGACGAGCCCTCCATCGGCCTGCACCAGCGCGACAACCAACGCCTCATCACCGCGCTCGAATCGCTGCGCAATCTCGGCAACACCGTCCTCGTCGTCGAGCATGACGAGGACACCATCCGTCACGCCGACTACGTCCTCGATCTCGGCCCCGGAGCCGGCAAGCTCGGCGGCCACGTCGTCGCCGAAGGCACGCCCGCCGACATCATGCGCGCTCCGCAGTCGCTCACCGGCCGCTACCTCGCCGGAGAAAAATCCACGCTGCACCGCCTCGCTCCGCGCCCGCTCACCGGCAAATGGATCACCGTCGAAGGCGCACGCAGCCACAACCTGCGCAACCTCACAGCGCGCTTCCCCGTCGGCGTCATGACTGTCGTCACCGGCGTCTCCGGCTCCGGCAAAAGCACGCTGGTCAACGACATCCTTTACCGCGCCCTCGCAAAGCAGCTCTACGGCTCGCGCGAAGAACCCGGCGAACACACCCGCATCACCGGCTTCGAACACCTCGACAAGGCCATCCGCATCGACCAGTCTCCCATCGGCCGCACCCCGCGCTCCAATCCCGCGACCTACACCGGCGTCTTCTCCGCCATCCGCGATCTCTTCGCCATGCTGCCCGAGTCGCGCGAGCGCGGCTACAAGCCCGGCCGCTTCTCCTTCAACGTCGCCGGAGGACGCTGCGAAGCCTGCCAGGGCGAGGGCCAGCGCCGCATCGAGATGAACTTCCTGCCCGACGTCTACGTCGAGTGCGAAGTCTGTAACGGCCGCCGTTACAATCAGGAGACGCTCGCCGTCAAATTCAACGGCTACTCCATCGCCGACGTGCTCGACCTCGCCATCGAAGACGCGCTGCCCGTCCTCACCGACATTCCCACCGTGCGGCAAAAGCTCGAAACCCTCGTCGATGTCGGCCTCGGCTACATTCACCTCGGCCAGGCCGCCACCACGCTCTCCGGCGGCGAAGCCCAGCGCATGAAGCTCGCCCGCGAGCTCTCCAAGCGCCAGACCGGACGCACCCTCTATCTGCTCGACGAGCCCACCACCGGCCTGCACTTCGACGATGTGCACAAGCTGCTCGCGGTGCTGCACCGCCTCACCGATCTCGGCAACACCATCATCATCATCGAGCACAACCTCGACGTCGTCCGCAACGCCGACTGGATCATCGACCTCGGCCCCGAAGGCGGCGAAGACGGCGGCCAGATCGTCGCCGAAGGCCCGCCCGAGCAGATCGCCGCCGTCACGCAGTCGCATACCGGAGACTTCCTGCGCCGCTACTACGCCGCCTCGCCCGGCGGACCGGATCAATCGAACGGATCTGCAGGAGCCGTCATCGCCGCCCCGCCTGTAAACGGAAGCGACCCCGCATCCGTCAGAAAAGAAGCCGCAGCCTCCGGAAACGGAACCGGAAAGCGGCGCAAAGCCACGAAGAAAGAGCGGGCGCAATGAACGAAGACGATCTCTCCGGGCAGCCGGAGCTCCTGCATCAGCCCGCTCCTCTGTCTTTGCCCGATTACGAGCCGCCGCAGTACAGAGAAATTCCCGTCCCCGCACCGCCGCCGCTCATTCCGAACATCGGCCACGCGATCTTCTTCTTCCTGCTCGCCGTTCCTGCTTTTGTCGGTGGAGAAGTCCTCAGCGCCTTCCTGCTGCGTCTGGTCCTGCATCCCGCCGGACGCTCCGCCAGCCTGCGTTCCATCTTTCTGCTCATGCAGAGCGACGTGCGCTACAGCATGCCCACGCAGGCCATCATCTACGGCATGCTCATCCTCTTCGCCGCGCCGGTCTTCTCACTTCTCTGGCACCGCTCTTTTGTCGAAGGCATTCACTGGAACAGCGAAATCGCCGGACGCCGCTTCTTCTGGCTCATCGCTCTCGGTCTTGGCGTCGGCTTCGGCATCTCGCTGCTCGGCAACTATCTGCCTATGCCGAAAAATCCGCCCATCATGGCCGAGATGATCAAGACGCCCCTCGGCGCATGGATGATGCTCATCTTCGGCATCTTCATCGCTCCGCCCATCGAGGAGCTCGCCTTCCGCGGCTTTCTGCTGCCCGCGCTGGTCAATGTCTTCCGCTGGCTGGCACGCCGCGACGATATCGGCGACTCCACCGTAAAGTGGCTCGGCATCCCCGCCTCCATCGTGCTGACATCAATCCCCTTCGCTCTGCTGCATGCGCCGCAGGTATCCGACTCCTGGGGACCGCTGGCGCTCATCGGCGCCGTCAGCATCGTGCTTTGCGTCGTGCGTCTCGCTATGAGCTCCGTCGCCGCCAGCTCCGTCGTCCACGCCGCCTACAACTTCACCCTCTTCGCCGGCATCCTCGTCGAAACCGGCGGCTTCCGCCATCTTGAAAAGCTGACGATGTAGCCTCTCTCATCCGAGAGGCTGGTCATCCGCCGACGGCCCATAGACGCCCGGCACCGGCACATCCAGCAGACGCAGATACACGCTCAGCTGCCCGCGATGATGAATCAGATGATCCATCACGATGGTGCGCAGCGCCATCCCCCGCGGCATCGCCATCATCACGCGCTCGCCCAGCCGGATCGACCACTCCGCCTTCAGCTGCTCTTCCGTCAGGCCCGGAATCAGCTCCTGCGCCCTCGCGGCGCTGCTCTCGAACTTCTCCAGCATCTCGGTCTTGGTCGCCGCCTGATAGGGCGCAAACCCCGGCTGCCGCACCAGCGTCTCCAGCTCCACCACCTGCACCGCGCGGTTCGGAAGATCCGACACATGCGACGCCAGCCTGCCCAGCATCATCGACCGCTCATGCGGCCTCCATCCCCACTGCTCTTCCGGAACCCGCTCCAGCATCCTGCGCGTCGCGCCCATCTCACGGTCAAACTCTTTGACGAAAACTTCGAGGAAGTCCATATGAGCGGCAGCATACCACGGCTGTTACCCCCGCTTTGCCGCGTCAGGCAACTGCAGCGGTGCTTCCCGCGCTCAGAACCTGCAGGTGCTTTTTCGGCCGTGGGTCACTTTGAATGATTTTGGGAAGGGCACGGCTTCAGCCGCTGAGGAATGGTTTGTCTTTTCACATCTCAAACGGGTCCACAACCCTTTTTTCGGGAGCTATCCTGTCTTCGAAGTTGTCGGAGATAATTCTGAAGTTTGCTATCGGAGGTAATCCGTGAATTCCATGCGCTGGAAAGACATGGCTGCAATGCTGCTCATCGGAGACGGTGTCATGGCGATGCTTTGCCCGCACCGTGACACAAGCGTCTGGAAGATGGGCCCGCCCGAGTGGAACAGCCTCATGAAGTATCTCGATGACCGCCCCGCCCTCACCCGTCTCGTCGGAGCCGTGCAGGTTGCCGCCACCGTCGCCTGGGTGCTCAACGGCCCCTGCCCCGAAGGCCCGCAGAGGGAAAGCCGTCATAAGGACGATTCCGCCGCAGCCGCCGTCTGATTATTCACGCTTCTCTGCAGTCATGCTGACAGGGCGCCCCATGTCCGGATCTTCGGACATGGGCTCTCTGCCTTCATCTCAGCCAATCCCAATCGCTCCCGCGTGCGAAAATTGCACTTGCACCGTCTTTGCAGAAATCACAGGACTCAGCCAGCTTCATGACCACCACTCATCGCGCCGCTCTGCTTCATCTCCTCGCTCGCATCTCCTTCCGCCTCGGCGACTTCACACTCTCCTCCGGAGCAAAGAGCGACTACTACATCGACTGCCGCACCACCACGCTGCACGCCGAAGGCGGACGCCTCACCGGCCTCGCCATCCTCGACCTGCTGCATGAGCATCACCTGAAGCCCGCCGCCGTCGGCGGCCTCACCCTCGGCGCCGATCCGGTCGTCTCCGCCGTCTCCATCGCCAGCGCCTGGCAGGCGCAGCAGCACGCGGCCGCACCGCTCATACACGGCTTCCTCGTCCGCAAAGCCGAAAAGACCCACGGCACCGGCCGCCGCATCGAAGGCTTTCTGGAAAAGGATGCGCCCGTGCTCATCGTCGACGATGTCTGCACCACCGGCGCCTCCACCATCAACGCCATCGAAGCCGCCCGCGAAGCCGGCATGAACGTCATCGCCGCCATCTGCCTCGTCGAGCGCGAAGAAGCCAAAGGACGCGCCGCTCTCGAAAAGGCCTGCGGCGATGCTCCCTTTCTCAGCCTCTTCACCTCGGCCGACGTGCGCGCCGAGCACGTCCGCCATCTCGCTCTCTGAGCCGCCCCGCGCTTCCCCACAAAAATAAAAAGAGGACGCAGTGTTTGCTGCGTCCTCCGATAGTGCAGGCTTTCACCTGCAGGTTGGTCTGGGGGTTGAGGGTTTGGGGGTAGGCGTTACTCCGACGCGCTGCTGCCGTTGCCGCTGCCCGCAATACTGCCGGTCTGCGCAGGCGCCGGCGTCGCGCTCTGATCGTTGCTCAGAAGCTGAATGGTGACGCGGCGGTTCTTCTTCCGGCCCGCTGCCGTGCTGTTCGAAGCCACTTCCTGATCCTTGCCGATGCCGATCAGATAGAACTTGTGCGCCGGCACGTTGTACTTCGCCGCCAGATACTGCACCACCGCCTGCGCGCGGCGCTGGCTCAGATCGTAGTTGTATTCCTTCGATCCCGTGGAATCTGTTCCGCCCGTCACTTCGAGGATGTAGCTCTTCGTGTTGGTCATCTGTGAGGCAAACTCGTCGAGCTGCGCCTTGTCCGTTTTGGTCAGATCGGCCTTGTCGAAGCCGAAATTCACCGAAGCATCCGCGACTGACTTGTAGCTGTCCAGGTTTGAAATCACGCTGGCCAGTGAATCGGCGCGGTTCACCGCTTCCTGTGCCGACTGCTGCGCCTGGCTTGCGGACTGGTTGGCGCTCTGCGCCGACTGCTGCGCCTGGTTGGCTGCGCCCTGCGCCTGCTGGATACCGGCCTGGGCGCGCTGATCCACATCGTGGATATTGCGGTTGTTCGTCGCTGTCGCGTCGTCCAGTTCGTTGGTTTGCTGAATAATGGGCGCCGTCTGGCTGCGAACATAGTTCTTGGTCGTGCAGCCGCTGGCCAGCAGCAGCGAAAATGCCCCAAGCGCCGATACAGCCTGCAATCCTGTTCTTGCCATTCGAGTCATTCGGGATACTCCGTATCTCTGTATTTGGTTCTTTCTGCTGGAGAGCTCGCCGCAGCCTGCACGCCTCATCTCCCCGTACACCTCCTGCAGGTGCAAGCCCCCTGCCAAACGCCGCGGTTCACTGCAAATTCATTGAATTACGTTACTTGCGCGTAAACGGAGGATTGCAGCACGACGCTCGCCGCCCCCAAATCGAGTATTTTTTACGCGATCCTCTCCATCGCACCCTCCACAGTTACCGGCGAAGAAACGGCTAAACTGGTAAAGAGCCGCAATGGATTTACACGAGAAGATTCGAACCCTGCCAACGCGGCCCGGCGTGTATCTCTACAAAAACGCCGGCGGCGAGGTCATCTACGTCGGCAAGGCGAAAAACCTTCGCTCCCGCGTCCGCTCCTATCTGCTCGAAGCCTCCCAGGCCAACGCCAAGACCGGCTCGCTCATGCGCGAGGCCATCGACGTCGACTACATCCTCGTCGACAACGAGCACGAGGCCCTCGCCCTCGAAAACAACCTCATCAAGCAGCGCAAGCCGCGCTTCAATATCCTGCTGCGCGACGACAAGACCTACCCCTACGTCAGGCTCACCCTCGCCGACCGCTATCCCAGGGTCTTCGTCACCCGCCGCCTGCGCAAAGACGGCAGCGCTTACTACGGCCCTTACTTTCCCGGAAACCTCGCCTGGCGCATCGCCGATCTCATCCACCGCAGCTTCCTCATCCCCAGCTGCAAGGTCGATCTCTCCCGCTACCATCCCCGCCCCTGCCTGCAGTACTACATCCATCGCTGCCTCGGCCCCTGCGTCGAAGGCCTCACCACGCCCGAGGCCTACCGCGAAGCCGTCCGCGACACGCAGATGTTCCTCGAAGGCCGAGGCACCGAGCTGAGCAAATCCATCGAGCAGCGCATGCAGGCCGCCGCCGAAAACGAGCAGTTCGAGCTGGCCGCAAAATACCGCGATCTGCTCATCACCATCAGCCAGCTCAGCGAAAAGCAGCGCATCGCCTCCACCGAAAACGACGACGCCGACGTCTACGGCTATCACTACGAAAACGGCATGATCGCCGTAAACCTCTTCCACATGCGAGGCGGCAAAATCGTCGACCGCCGCGAGTTCTTCTGGGAAGACCTGCCCGAGTTCGTCCTCGAATCCGGCGAGGAAGAAGCCTCCGCGCTCGCCTCCGGAGCCTCGCAGCCCTTCGATTCGTCCGCCTTCTTCTCCGCGCTGCTCAAGCAGCTTTACATCGATCAGCACTACGTTCCCAAAAGCATCTTCGTCCCCGTCGACTTCGCCGACCGCGAGACTCTTTCGGCCCTGCTCGCCGAGCGCACCGGCCATCGCGTCGAACTCGCCGCTCCGCAGCGCGGCGAAAAGCGCTCGCTCGTCGATCTCGCCGGGCAAAACGCGAAGCAGAGCTACGATCAGCGCTTCCGCGTCCTGCAGCCTTCGCAAAAGGCCATTCAGGAGGCCCTGCAGGACATCTTCATGCTCGAAGATCCGCCGCGCCGCATCGAGTGCTTTGACATCTCGCACATTCAGGGCGCCGAGACCGTCGCCTCCATGGTCGTCTGGGAAGACGGCGCGATGAAGAAATCGGCTTACCGCAAATTCAAAATCAAAACCGTCGAGGGCGTCGACGACTTCGCTTCCATGCGCGAGGTCGTCTCCCGCCGCTATCGCCGCATTCTCGAAGGCTCGAACGCCGCGGGCAACGGCAAACAGGAAGACAACGGCAAACAGGAAAAGGAGCCGAAAGAGGCCCCCAGCCTCATCCTCATCGACGGCGGCCTCGGCCAGCTCCACGCCGCCGCTGCCGCGCTCGAAGAGCTGGGCCTCACCACGCAGCCGCTCGCCTCCATCGCCAAGCGCGAAGAGATCATCTACCTCTACGGTCAGGAGAACGATCCCATCGTCCTCGATCGCCGCTCACCGGTCCTGCACCTCATCCAGCGCATTCGCGACGAGTCGCACCGCTTCGCCATCACCTATCACCGCAAGCGCCGCGAGATGCGCGACCGCGACTCCGAGCTGCTCACCATCCCCGGCGTCGGCGCGCGCACCCGCCAGCGCCTGCTCGAACACTTCGGCAGCCTGCGCAGCGTGCAGAACGCCGGCCTTGAAGCGCTGACCGCCGTCGTCTCCCGCAAAACCGCGGAGACCATCCACGCGCACTTCCACGCCGATGCCGCTGCAGCCGAAAATCCCCTGCCCATCCTCGACAACGGCGCGTAAACGGCGGTGGGTCAGTTTGAATGGTTCTGTATCAGGGCACGGCTTCAGCCGTGCCGTAAGAGATTCAAATGGAGCGCGGCTTTAGCCGCTGCGGAATGGTTTGTTTTCTCTCCATTGCAGACGGACCGTCCACCACTTCCTTGCAATTTCTTTCAAATAAGTCGAAAATTGTGTACACAGGAGTACGCAAATGACCTCTCGAACACAGCAGGTCGGCGTCCGCGAGTTCCGTGAAAATCTCTCCAGCTACCTGCTTCGGGCGGGCGGCCCCATAGCTATTACCCGCCATGGCGATACGATCGGTCTCTTCATGCCTGTGCGGCGCAAACGCACAGCGGAAGAGCGGGCGGAGCTCGATGCAATTGCAGAGAAGCTCTACAAAGAGATGGAAAATGCCGGAGTAACAGAAGAAGACATCGTCCGGGAGTTCAATGAACTGCGTGCGGCAAGCCGCAAATGAGCACAGAAACAGAAAAGGGGCTGGTGATCGATGCCAATATTCTGATCCGTGCCGTATTTGGAAGAAGAGTTCGCCGCATTCTGGAAACCAGCGATAAGGCGGTGTTCTGCTGCCCCGAATTCTGTATCGAGGAAGCTCGAAAACGTATTCCGGTGATTGCAGAACGGCAAAGCCGGGATCGGCATCTTTCTCTTCTCGCACTGGACAAAGTCAGCCTGCTGATTACGCCTGTCCAGGAGGATTTTTATCAATCGCTGTACGCCGACGCCAACGCCCGCATTGCCTCCCGCGACCCGGATGACTGGCCCATCGTAGCTACAGCATTGTTTCTGAATCTTGCCATCTGGACGGAAGACCTCGACTTCTTCGGCTGCGGTCTTCCCACATGGACAACAGACCGCGTGGAGATCTACCTGCGGGACTAACTCTTCAGCGCAGGAACTTCCCTGCCATCCTCTGCGTAGTGCATCCTGTAGCGCAGGCATTTTTACCGGGCGGACAACATGCACACTTCACAGCTCTCGACCGCTCCCCCGCAAAAGAACGCCCCACTGCGTCACTTCCTCCTGCTCTGCGCCGCCTTCGCGCTGCTCAAGCTGGCCATTCAGGTCGTTGGCAACATCCTCGCGCAGCATGCCGGCTACGGCATCTTCCGCGACGAGATGTACTACCTCATCTGCGGCCGCCATCTCGCCTTTGGATACGTCGATCAGCCGCCGCTCACCGCGCTCCAGGCGCGCCTCACCGAGATCCTCTTCGGCTACGGCCACATGTGGTCCCTGCGTCTCTTCTCCGCGCTCGCCGGAGCAGCCAAAGTCTTCCTCACCGGCCTCATCGTCCGCGCCCTCGGTGGAAACCGCCTCGCTGCATCGCTCGCCATGCTCGGCGTCATCGTCGTCGGCGTCTACCTTGGCATCGACGGCTTCCTCTCCATGAACTCCTTCGAGCCCGTCTTCTGGATGACCTGCGCGCTCGCCCTCATTCACATCGTGCAGATCGATCCGGAAGACCGCGCAAAACGGCACATCCTTCGCAACTGCTGGATCATCCTCGGCATCAGTGCCGGTCTCGGTCTCGAAAACAAGGACAACATCGTCTTCTTCCTCGTCGCCGTGCTCATTGCGCTGCTGCTCACTCCGCAGCGCCGCATTCTGCGCAGCCGCTGGTTCGCTCTCTCGCTCGCCATCATCGTTCTGCTTGCTCTGCCCAACCTGCTCTGGCAGATTCACTATCACTTCCCTACCCTCGAATGGCTCAACGACGTCCGCCACAGCGACAAGGATGTGAAACTGTCACCGTTACATTTCCTTATGGCGCAGATGATGATGCTCACTCCCTGGACCATCCTCCTCTGGCTCAGCGGCATCTTCTGGCTGCTCTTCGCAAAGGCTGCGCGCCCCTTCCGCTTCCTCGGCGTCCTCTATCTCGTCTTCCTGCCCGTGATGATGGCGCTCAACGCCAAGGACTACTACCTTGCGCCCATCTATCCTCTCTACTTCGCCGCCGGAGCCGTCCTGTGGGTGGCGTGGGCCTCGAAGGCAACGTGGCGCAGAGCCCTCATCGGCCTCTACGCACTGCTGCTCGTCATCGGATTCTTCCTCACCGTCCCCTTTTCCATCCCCGTTCTGCCGCCGCAGCAGTTCCTCACCTGGTCGAAGATCATGCACTTCCAGCCCAAAGACTCGGAGAACCACTCCGCGACCATCCTGCCGCAGTTCTATGCCGACCGCTTCGGCTGGCATGAGATGGTCGAAAAGGTCGCCGCCATCTACAACGCGCTCCCGCCCGATCAGCGCGCCGTCACCGGCATCTTCACCGGCAACTATGGCGAAGCCAGCGCCATCAATCTCTACGGCCCGAAGTACGGACTCCCCGTCGCCATCAGCGGCCATCAGAACTACTGGATCTGGGGTCCGCACGGCTACACCGGCCAGGAGATGATCATCATCGCTTACCACGCCACCGTCGATTCGCTGCAGCAGTCCTATGCCTCCTGCGCCGTCGCCGGCCGTCTCGACAACCCGCTCGCCATGCCATGGGAGCAGGGCCCCATCTTTCTTTGCCGTGGCAGAAAAGCCACCCTTGCGTCAGACTGGAAAGACTTCAGGTTCTATTACTGATCTCCGGAGCCTCTCCGCATTGAGCACTGCCGCCGACGCATCGCCCACTCTTCCCCGCGTCCTCGGCACCTCGCACGCCACGGCCATCGTGGTCGGCACCATCATCGGCAGCGGCATCTTTCTCGTTCCGCACGAAATGATGCAGGCCACCGGCTCGTCCACACTCGTCTATCTTGCCTGGATCATCGGTGGTCTGCTCTCTCTCTTCGGCGCCATGACCTACGCCGAGCTCAGCACTCTGCTTCCTTACGCGGGCGGCGAATATGTCTACATCCGCGGCGTCTACGGCGATCTGCCCGCCTTCCTCTATATGTGGACCTGGTTCGCCGTCGCCAAGCCCGCCTCCATCGCCAGCGTCACCACCGGACTCGCCCGCACCCTCGCCATCTTCCACGCCTTCGCCTGGCTCGATGCGACCGCGCTCCGCATCCCCTTCGCCGTCGCCTGGTCGCAGCTCTTCGCCATCGCCATCACCTGGCTCATCACCGGCCTCAACTATCTCGGCATCAAAAAGGCAGGAGACTTCCAGCTCGTCTTCACCTGGCTCAAAGGCATCCTCATCGTCGTCATCGCCGGCTTCTGCTTCGCCTCCGGCTCCGGCTCTCTCGCCAACTTCCGCACCTCATTCCACGCGGCTCACGGCGGCTTCGGCGGATTCATGATCGCGCTCATCGCCGCGCTCTGGGCCTACGACGGCTGGAACGATCTCACCATGGTCGCCGGTGAAATCCGGCATCCCCGGCGCAGCCTGCCCATCGCCCTCATCGCCGGACTCGCCATCGTCGGCGTCCTCTTCATGGCCACCAACGCCGGCATTCAGTACATTCTTCCCGCCGCTCAGATCGCCGCCGCTCCACGCCCCGCCGTCTCCGCGCTCGCGGTCGTCACCGGCCCCTGGGGAGCAACGTTCGTTTCCATCGCCATGGCCGTCAGCATCCTCGTCACGCTCAACGGAACCATCATGTCCGGCGCGCGCGTGCCCTTCGCCGCCGCACGCGATGGACTCTTCTTCCGCCGCATGGCCGACATCCATCCCCGCTTTCGCAGCCCATCGACCTCGCTCATCGTGCAGGCGCTGCTCACCACCGGACTGCTCCTCGCCGTCGGCCGCTTCCAGCAGTTGTTTGAGCTGGCCATCTTCGCCGAGTGGCTCTTCTACATGATCACCGCCACCACCATCTTTCTCTATCGCCGCCGCTCCGCTCCCGTCACCGCCTGGCGGCTCCGCGGATACCCTGCCGTCCCCGCGCTCTTCATCGCCGCCGCCGCCGTGCTGCTCGTCTATTCGTACGCTGAAAACTTCAAAAACTCTCTGCTCGGCACCGCCATCATCCTGCTCGGCATCCCGTTGTTTTTTCTCTTCCGCAGGCGCGTTTCCGCATAGGCGCAGGCAAATAAAAAAAGGCCCCGCCGAAGCGGAGCCTTTTCTGTTGCTGTTCAGCTTACTGCTGCGGCTGTGGTGGCTCCTCCTGCTTTGGCGGCGGTTCTTTTCTCGGCTTCTGCTTCTCCTCGGGACGCGCTCCCGGCTTCTGCGGCGCAGGACGGTTCTGCGCCTCAGGACGAGCCTGCGGAGCCGGACGATTCGGCGCAGCAGGGCGCGGCTGTGCCGGCGGACGGTTATTGTTCTCCGTCACCCGCGGGTGCATCGGCTCCGGCCCTACCGCCTTCGGTCCCGACTGCGGAACAGCAGGCGCCGGCTTCGGCCTGACCGGACGCACGTAGTTCTGCCCTCCCGGCCGGTTATTCTCCGGCTGCGTTCCCGGAGCATTTTGGTTCGGAGCCGGCCGGCTGTTGTTCCCCGGCGTATTGGGACGATTGTTCCCCGGCATGTTCGGCCGGTTCTCATTCGGACGGTTATTCACCGGCGGCTGATTATTCGCCGGCGGTGTTGGCCGGTTATTCACCGGAGCACCAGGCCGGTTCGCCTCCGGAGACGCCGGCCGCGGTTGAATCACCGGCGTCGACGGATGATTGTTGTTATTGTTCGCTCCCGGCACAGGCCGCGCATTGTTCCCTGGCTGGCCCGGACGATTCATCGCCGGATTCCCCGGTTGATTCGGCTGGCCCGCCGCAGGCTGACCCGGACGCGGTGCCGCCGGCCGTACATTCGGAGCCACCGGCCGTGTCGCCGGACGGATCGCGCTCGGCGGAGCCGGCTTCGGCAGAGACGCCGGCGTAAAGCGCTGCCGGTTCGAGGTCGGCGTAGCCGCCGTGCGTCCATGCGGCGTCATCAGCACCGGCCTCGCCACAGGCCGCGACACATTCACCGCCGGCCGCGTCATAGCCGGACGCGCCGGAGCCGCCACCGGAGGCCGCGCCATCACAATCGGTGCCCGCGCCAGCTGCTGCTGCTGCTGCGTATTCAGCCGCACCATCGACTGTTGCACCCGCGCACCCGAGGTCATCGCATTCTGGTTCACCACCACCACGCGCGTGCGGTTCACATAGTTCACATTCGTTACGCGAATCTGATTCACGTTCGTGACGTTGCGCGTGTTGTTGATGAAGACGTTGTAGTTGTTGACGATCGTCGTGTTGTGAATCACCGTGATGTTCACGTTGGTCACGTTCACCGTCCGCACGTAGTTCGGCGAGCAGCGGTACCACGGCACGTACGGCTCGGCCACGCCCAGCGGGAACCATGCCGCCACGCCTCCTCCGCCGCCGAAGCTCACCCCCACCGAAACGCCCGGACCGCCGCCCACGAAGGCGACAAACGCCGGAGCATACACCGGACGCACATTCACCGGTCCCGGCACCCATCCCCAGCGTCCACCTACCGTCACCCAGCGTCCGTAATGGAACGGCGCATACCCCCAAGCTGCATCGTCGACCCATGTATAACCCCACGGCGCCACATACGCCCAGTGGCCCACCGTGTACGGCTGCCAGCCCGCGGCCACGCTGCGCGGATACCACACCGGCCCGTAATCCGGTGTCGGCGTCCACGATCCGTAATCGTCCAGATCGTCGTAGCCCGGAATATCTCGGCTCACATACCGCGCCGAGACCGAAGCCTGGATATGGCGGTCGCGCTCTTCGCTCCAGCGGTCCAGATCATCGGGAGGCATCATGTCCACGGCGCCGATCTCGATCGCGTTCGTGCCGTACAGCTGCACCGCCTCGCCCTGATCCACCTCCTGGTTTACATTCGGGCCGGCAATCTGCACCGTGCCCGCATTCACCTGCACCACCGATCCCTGATTGTCCGGATACACATTGATCCGGTAATCGCCCGGCTGCTGCATGATCACCGCGCCGTTCGGCGTGTCCACCTCGATCGTCCCGCCCGGCACCAGCGCGTACACGCGCACCCGCACGCTGCCCTGCGCCACGCCAACCTGCTCGTAGTCATCGGTCAGGTTGGTCAGCGTCACGTCGCTGCCGCCGCCCAGCCGCAGATCGTTCGATCCGTTCTGCAGCACCGCGCGTCCTCCCTGGTCCACATACAGGCGGTCGCCGCTCGTCATCGGATAATTCGGCGGAGCCGCGCTCCACTCATCCGCGCCCGCCGTCTGCAGCGACACATTTCCGCCGATCCAGGCGATGCGCGCCACACGCCCCGGCGGGTCCTCATCCTGCGCAAAGGTGGATACCGCACAAAAAAGAACCGCGGCCATCACCGCGGTCATTACGCCAAACATCGGCAGCTTCCTGCAGATCCGTATACCGGATGCGGGGGTCATGCTGGTCTTCATACGTTCTCCGGGCCCTGTAAAGCCTTGCTGGTGAAAACCCGCTTCTCGCGGGAAGTGGGCAGGACCGGAAGATCTTCTCCGCTCCCGCGTTGCCGCAGAGCCGGCCCAGCCGCTGCCCGCCTGCGAACGATCGGCAAAATCTTCAGAGAAACCGGCGGCGTCCGCGCCTTATCCGGTTCGCATGCGCCTTTGCCAGGCCCGTCTTCCGGCCTCGATTGCCAGGGAGTATACCCCACCATCCTTTCTTTTTGCTGAACGGCTCTGCTCTCTCTTCCGCTCAGAACCCGCATCGCGAAGTTTCCACCCGCTCCCGCACCAAAATGGTTGCACCCTGGGATGCCTCCTTCGCCCGCCACGTCCACACGGCCTCGACAATTCGCAATACCCTGCCCGAAAATCCCCCTCAATATCTTTCGAAAAATCCTCCCTTGACATATTCCGATATAGGAATGTATTGTTCCGGTCATGGCAAGAGCAAGCACCACCTCGGACGCCTTCAACGCCGTGGCCGAGCCCCGCCGGCGCGAGATTCTTACGTATCTCGCCGGGGTCGAGCGGCCCGTCGGTGAAATCGTCGCAGCCCTCGGCCTCGAACAGCCCTCCGTCTCCAAACACCTCCGCGTGCTGCGCGACGTCGGCCTCGTTCGCATGCGCTGCCAGGGCCGCCAGAAGCTCTACAGAACCAACGCCGAAGCCATTCGCCCCCTCCACGAGTGGACCGCGACCTTCGAGCGCTACTGGCAGCATCAGCTGCATCACGTTAAGGCGCGCGCCGAAGCCATGGCTCGCGGCGTCGCAGCAGATCCACACACATCCGACCCGAATCTCAAGGAGAAAGCATGATTCCCACCGAACAGACCCTCGAAAACCTCACCCTCACCATCAACCAGGAGATCCACGTCCAGGCCTCCCTCGACATCACCTTTGCCGCTCTGCTCGAACAGCTCGGCCCCGGCAACGAGACCCCCGACGGCAAATCCCTCAATATGAGAATCGAGCCCTGGCCCGGCGGCCGCTGGTACCGCGACCTCGGCGACGGCAATGGACACTTCTGGGCTAACGTGCAGGCCATCAAACGCCCCACGCTGCTCGAATTCGCCGGTCCCCTCTTCGCTTCATTTCCCTTCGTCTCCAACGTGCAGTACCGCCTGAGCGAAGTCGATGGGGGAACCCTCATCTCCTTCCGCCACACCGCCCTCGGTTTCGTTCCTGAAGAGCACCGGCCCGGCATGCATAAAGGCTGGTCCCTGATGCACGATCGCGTTCGTAAACATGCCGAGGCCAGCGGGCAACAGCTCGCGTCGCAGTCAGCCAATCGCGGATGAGGTGAATCGCATGTGCCCGGTATGCCTTGCCACAGCGGCGCTCATTGCCGGCAGCCTCACCTCCACCGGTGGACTCTCGGCCATCGCTCTCAAAAAATTCGGCGCCAAAAGCGCCGCAGACCACCCACCCGCACCCATCCCGTCAAAGGAGGAATCCTCATGGCCGGCAGCGCAGTAGCAACAGCACGCCCGAATGTCGTCTCACATGCCGAATGGCTCTCCGCCCGCAATGAATTTCTGCGCAAAGAGAAGGAGTTCACCCGCCTGCGCGACGAGCTCAGCCGCCAGCGCCGCGCTCTGCCCTGGGAAAGGGTGGAGAAGCGCTACGAATTCGACGGAGCCGGCGGCAAAATCACTCTTGCCGATCTCTTCGGCGGCCGCAGCCAGCTCATCGTCTATCACTTCATGCTCGGCCCCGGCTGGCAGGAGGGCTGCCCAAGCTGCTCCTATATCGCGGACCACTTCGACGGCTCAACCATCCACCTCGCCAACCGCGATACCACCCTGGCCGTCATCTCGCACGCGCCCATCGACGAGATTGAAGCCTTCCGGAAGCGCATGGGATGGAAGTTCCCGTGGGTCTCGTCGTACAACAGCAACTTCAACTACGACTACCACGTCTCCTTCACGCCCGAGGAACTCTCCCGCGGCAAGGTCAGTTACAACTACACCACCGACTTCTTCCCCAGCGAGGAAGCTCCCGGCATGAGCGTCTTCGCCAAAGATGCTGCAGGCGGCGTCTTCCACACCTACTCAACGTATGCGCGAGGACTCGATATCCTGGTCGGCGCTTACAACCTGCTCGACCTCGTTCCCAAAGGACGCGACGAAGAGGGTCTGGCCTTCAGCATGTCCTGGGTACGCCATCACGACAAATATGCGGAGGGCTACCTCCTCGATCCCTCCCGCCAGTATGAGCCGCCAAAGAAATCCGCCTGCTGCTCCGGCGAAAGCCACTCGTAATCTGCCGCGCCATCCGCCTGACCGGCCTTCAAAGCCGGTCGGGTACGGCCCCGCCGAAGCCTTACCACCTTCATGCTCCGGCTGCATCATGTCCCCGGCAAATCGCGGTCGCGCTTTCTGCGCTGATAGGCTGCGACCTTGAGCCGGTTGCCGCAGATATTCATGCTGCACCATCGGCGCGAGCCCTTCTTGCTCGTGTCGAAGAAATGCACCACGCACGATTCGCACTTGCGAAGCCGCGACATATCCGTCTCCGCAAGCAGATCCGCCGTCGCGTCCATAATCGGCGCCCAGAAGTCGGCCGGCTGCCGCGGCTCGAACCACATCTCCCGCACCACCTTCCCCTCTCGCCTGTGGAGCGCGATATGCAGCGGATACCGCGCCAGATGTGCGTTCACGTCTTTAAGAAACTCCTCTGCCGGAGCGGCTCCGCTCTCCATGCGCAGCACCGCCTCTCTCAGCCTCTCCCTGAAGATCAGCAGATCCTTCAGAAACGCCTCCGCCTCTGCGCTGTGACGCCAGCTCCGCAGCAGCGCCTTCATTCTCGCTGTGCTCACCGTCCCTGAAGCGATCAGCCATCGTTCCAGAGCGTGGCTGTCGGTAAGCAGCTCCGTCAGCCCGTCTGCCAGCACCGGCTTCGTGTTCAGAAAGTCCAGGATCGGTCTGTTCGCGACAAACAGAAATCCGTCGATCCATTCACCCGCCTCCTGTGAAGCAGTGCCCATATTCCCCCCACATAAAAATATCGTAAGAAAACTTTAACACCGTCATTGACATTTTTATCGGTGTTCAGATAACCTCACTCCTGTCGCTGAGCAATCGCGGCGCAGGCCCTCAAAATCCCCAAAAGGAGAATACCCATGATCACGTATCAACACGCCACCGTTCGCGGCCACAAAATCTTCTACCGTGAAGCAGGCTCAAAGTCTTCTCCCACCATCGTGCTGCTGCATGGCTTTCCCAGCTCGTCGCACATGTTCCGCGATCTGATCCCACAGCTTGCAGATACATTTCATGTCATCGCACCGGACTACATCGGCTTCGGCTACAGCGATGCCCCGGATGTCAGTGAGTTCGAGTACACCTTCGACAATCTCGCCGCTCATATCGAGGAGCTGCTCTTCGGCGCCCTCGGCCTGAAAAAGTTCAGCATCTACGTGCAGGATTACGGCGCTCCGGTTGGCTTTCGTATCGCCGCGAATCATCCGGACGCCATCGAGGGCATCGTCGCGCAGAACGGAAACGCCTACGCCGAAGGCATTGGCGCTGGCTTCGACGCCATGAAGCCCTTCTGGGCAAATCGCAACGCGGAGACGGAGAAGCCCGTGCGTGCGCTGGTCACAAAGGAAACAACCATCTTCCAGTACACGCATGGCGTGCAGGACGTCTCCCGCATCAATCCGGACTCTTACACCTTCGATCAGTTCCTGCTCGATCGCCCCGGCAACGATGCCATCCAGCTCAACCTGCTCCACAACTACCAGTTCAACCTCGCACAATACGACCGCTGGCATGAGTTCTTCCGGAGCAGGCAGCCGAAGACCCTCATCGTGTGGGGCAAAAACGACCCCTTCTTCACCGTCGAAGGCGCAAAGGCTTACCTGCGCGATATCCCGAAGGCCGAGCTGCACCTGCTCGACACCGGCCACTTCGCCCTTGAGGATTCCTGCGACTTCATCGCGCAGCAGATCGTGAAATCGCTTCGCTGAACCGGCCACCGGCCGCCGCTCTGCATACTTCCACCTGGAACCACCCGAAAGGAAACATGTCATGAGTAGCCTGAAAAACGCCACCGTTGTTGTGGTCCACGGAGCGTGGGCCGATGGCTCAAGCTGGGAGCCGGTCATACGCCGGCTCCAAAACCAGGGCTTCAGCGTGGCCGCCGCCCCCATTCCCCTTACCTCTCTCAGCGACGATGCCGCAGCGCTGAAGCGGACGATAGCAAGAACCGAGGGACCGGTCATCGTTGCCGGTCACGCCTATGCCGGCGGAGTCATCGGCACCGCGAACGACGAGCGCGTCAAAGCCCTGGTCTACATCGCCGCTCTGGCGCCCGACGAAGGCGAGACGGTGGCGCAGGTCTTCTATCGCGACGACCCTCACCCGAACGCCCCGCAGCTTGCTCCTGATGCCGACGGCTTTATCTGGATGACCGATTCCGGATTCGACCACGCCTTCGCCCAGAACGCGACCGCGGAACAGATCGCCCTCTGCAAAGCCGTGCAGCGGCCCATCTCGGTAAAAAGTATTCAGGAGCCGGCTCCTGCCCCGGCCTGGAAGACAACGCCGGTGTGGTATCTACTCGCGGAAGACGATCGCATGATCAATCCACAGACGCAGCGCTTCATGGCCGAGCGCATGCAGGCCACGATCAGGTCTTATGCCGTCGACCACACGCCGCTGCTCACCGCGCCGGACAAAGTAGTGGACATCATCCTCGAAGCGGCGCAAGCCACGCTTTCCTGATACCGGCGCGAGACAAGGGAGGAGCCATGCCCGAGAGAAAAACCTCATCTGAACGGCTGGCGGCGTTCTCCGATGCCGTCTTCGCCGTCATCATCACGATCATGGTGCTTGACCTTAAGCCGCCCGCCGAGGCAACCCTGCGCGCGCTTCTTCCGCTGTGGCCCACAGCTCTCAGCTATGCGGTCAGCTATTTCTTCATTGCCATCATCTGGGTCAACCACCATCACCTGCTGCGGTTCGCTCACAGAGCAACGCCGCAGCTTATCTGGTGGAACTTCGCCCATTTGTTCATGGTTTCGCTGGTGCCGGTCGCTACCGCATGGATGGCCGCAACAAGGCTCTCCGCGGCACCCGTCTTCATCTACGCGCTGGTCTTTGTCCTCGTGGAAGTGGCATACATCGCCTTCGAGCGAACCGCATTTTCTCAGGCCGGCAGCAACGATATCTCTCTCCGGCTCCGTCACATCGCGAAACTGCGTTCTTACCTGGCGCTGGGCATGTTCGTCGCTGCAACGTCTATCGCCTTCTGGTCGCCTCTGAGCGGGCTCGCGCTCATCTGCTGCGTCCTGCTCATTTACCTCAGCCCGCGCGTGCCGGATCTCTTCCGCTGGACGGCGCGCTGATACCCTCTTTTCCACTGCAGGAGGAACATCATGAAAAATTCCGTAGCCGTTGTTACCGGAGCCAGTCAGGGCATTGGACGCTCCACCGCTCTTCGTCTGGCTCGCGATTTCTCCGCCGTCGTCCTGGTAGCCCGCAACGCGGAGGCTCTGGAAGAGGTCGAGGCCTCCGTTAAAAACGCCGGAGCCGAAGCACTTTCAATCCCGGCCGACCTCAGCCAGGTCGAGGCATCGGAGCTTGTCGTCAAATCCACCCTTGAGCGCTTTGGACGAATCGATGCGCTTCTCAACATCGCCGGCGCCGTGCCCCAGATCGATCTCTTCGAGATGACCGACCAGCAGTGGAACGCGGGCATGGAGCTGAAGCTGCACGGTGCCCGCCGCCTCACCATCTGCGCCTGGGATGCGCTCAAACAGGCAAAGGGCTCCGTCGTCTTTATGTCCGGCAGCGCCGCTCTCGATCCCAAGCCAGGCTTCGCCGCCGTGGCTGCGACCAACGCCGCCATCATCGCTCTCGCAAAGGCCTTCGCCGAACAGGGCATTAAAGATGGCGTCCAGGTCAACAGCATCGTCCCCGGAGCCGTCATGACCGGCCGCCGCCGCTCCTTCCTCGAAAAATGGGCCCCCGCTCACAACATGACCGTGGAAGAGGCGACGAAGAAATTTCCGGAAGATGCAGGCATCAGCCGCTATGGAGAGCCCGAAGAGATTGCAGAGCTTCTCGGCTTCATGGTCTCTCCGGCCGCCAGATGGATGACCGGAACATCGGTTCGCATGGACGGTGGCGAGGTCAAAGGCATCTGACCCTGCTTCGGCATCGGGCAGCCGGCAAGCGGCTCACCCTCTGCCCTCCCAAACTGCCTGACCGGCCTCGAAAAACCGGTCAGGCGAAGCCATATCCCTCAGTCTGCGGTCCATCCTTCCTGCCTGAACTTTCCGCATTCTTCCACTCCGAAAAAACGTGATAAAGTGCGGTTGCAAACAAAATAGCCCTCTGCTCGTTGCGTAATGTGAATTATGCTATGCGGCATACCCACCCAAAACGGTGACGGCAGGGCCTCCGGAGAGGAAAAACAGACGCATGGAAGGTCCGGAAACATCACGAAAGGCAAATGCCGAACAGCGTTACGCCCTGCGTGAAAGACACAATTGTTTTTTTGAACCAGATACGCCTGTCCGCATGGCAGACACGGCGGCGCGAGGAAATCTCATGAGCAGGCTCCGCCTGGTTGTTCCCGCTGTTTTGGCCGCTTTCGTCTGCGGCGGAACCTTGTTCGCGCAGCAGACCCGGACCACCTGGGAGGATTACCTGGGCGGGCCCGACAGCTCGCACTACTCGGCCCTGAAGCAGATCAACACCGGCAACGTGAATAAGCTCGAGGTTGCCTGGACCTATCAGACCGGCGACGAGCTGAGCTATACATTCAGTCCCATGGTCGTCGACAACGTCGCTTATTTCGCGGCGAAGAGCGGTTCGCTGGTGGCAGTCGACGCAACCACCGGCAAAGAGCTGTGGGTTCACAACTTTGGACCCACCACCGGCATGCCTTCCCGCTTCGGCGGCATCGCCGGCATGCGCGGCGCAAACTACTGGCAGAGTAAGGATGGAAAGGACCGCCGTATCTTCGTGCCTGCGGGCGGCTTCGAGCAGGCCATCGACGCGCAGACCGGCAAGCTCGTCGACTCCTTCGCCGATCACGGCAAGCTCGACCTGAAGATCGGCATCGACCGCACCGGCAGGCCGCTCTCCTCGCGCACCCCGGGCCGCATCTTCGAGAACATCCTGATCCTCGGCAGCGCCACCGGCGAGGGATACCTCGCGCCTCCGGGAGACATTCGCGCCTTCGACACCGTTACCGGCAAGCTTCTCTGGGTCTTCCATACGATTCCACGGCCGGGCGAGCCTGGATATGACACCTGGCCCAAAGATGCCTACAAATACATGGGCGGCGTAGACGTGTGGGGCGAAATCACCGTCGATCCGAAGCGCGGCATCGCCTACTTCCCGATCGCTTCAGCCAAGTACGAGCTCTACGGCGCCGACCGTCCGGGCGACAACCTTTATGCCGACTGCCTGCTGGCGCTCGACGCGCGCACCGGTAAGCAGCTCTGGCACTTCCAGACCATCCACCACGATGTCTGGGACTACGATCCCGACGCGGCGCCGCAGCTCGCGACCGTGAAACACGACGGCAAAATGGTCGACGCCGTCGCGCTCGCCTCGAAGAACGGCTTTCTCTATGTCTTTAACCGGGTTACCGGGCAGCCGCTCTGGCCGATCGTCGAGCGTCCCGTTCCGGCCAGCGACGCCCCCGGTGAAGTCACCTCGAAGACCCAGCCTTTCCCGACCGTCGTCCCCCCATTTGGACGCCAGGGCATGACGGTGAACGACATGTACGAGGGCTTCATGAAGCCAGACGAAGTCGCCTGGTGGAAGGAGCGTCTCTCGAAGGCCAAGACCGGTTTCTACATGCCGCCTTCCGTCGGAGCGGATACGATTAACCTTCCCAGCGTGAACGGTGGCACCCTCTTCTTCGGCACCGGCGCGGACCCGACAAACGGCACCGTCTACGTCCTGTCGAAGGATATGCCGTCCATTGTCAAGCTGGTGCCGGAGGGTGAATCCACCACCGCAAATGCCGGCAATCTGATCCCCACCCGCTCGCACACCGAAGCGCGCCGCTCCAGAGGAGGATTCCCGACTCAGGAGGAGATGGGACGCGGCGTCTACGAACAGAACTGCCAGGTCTGCCATGGCCCCGAGCTGAAGGGCGATCGCGGACCCGAGATCGATACGGCCATAAATACCCTGGGGCTGGAAACGGTCCGCAATACCATCACGAACGGCAGAGGCGGCATGCCCTCCTTCTCCGGACTGCCGGCACAATCCATGAACCAGCTTCTGGCGTTTCTCAAGTCGCCCGATCTGGCTCCTCCGGGCTCAGCGCCTTCCGCTGCCACCCAGGCCATGATGAAGTCGTTTTCCGAGCCCGATTACCCCGATGATGTCGACGGTCCCACCCGCTACAAAACCGGTTACGGAAACGAGCCCTATGTCATCACTCCGCCGTGGAGCACCATCACCGCCTACGATCTGAACACCGGCAAAATCAGGTGGAAGACGCCCTATGGCGGTGTTCCCCAGGCGCCTGCGGGAGACAAAATGAAGGGGAACATCTATCCCAAGAGCGGGTTTGTGGTCACCGCCGGAGGGCTGCTCCTCTTTGCCGGCAATGACGCGAAGCTTTACGCCGTAAACAGCGCCACCGGCAAAATCATCTTCAGCAAGGACCTGCAGAACGGATCGCAGGGTGTTCCCGCAGTCTATGAAGTGAATGGACGCGAGTACATTCTGGTTGCCGTCAGCGGTGGAGGCACGCCCTATCCCCAGGGAGCCTACATGCCGCCCGGCGGTACCTCCAGCCCTTCGACCGGGAAGGAATACGTCGCCTTCGCGCTGCCGGAAGCCGGTAAAAACTAATAACCCGCAGAACAAACCCAGCCTCGCCGGGGCATGACGGACACAATCGTCATCCCCGGCAAAGCAGAAAATCTTCCGCCTCTCCGTATTGCCGCCCTGCACCGTCCCTGCTGAAAATCAGACCTTCAAATTGGCCGGCAGTTTAGCCGCCTCCCAGGCAGCCAGTCCGCCCGCCATCTCGATCAGATCGCCGATCCCGTGCCGCTGCAGAATGCTGCACGCAATTGAGGAGCGGTACCCGCCCGCGCAGTAAACCGCAACGCGATCTCCGCGCGGAATCTCCGCAATGCGCTCCTGCAGATGATTCAGAGGAATATTCACGCTGCCGGGAATATGCCTGGCCTCCCACTCCCGCGGATTCCGTACATCCAGCAGAACCGGTGGCGCAGCTCCCTCCAGCTCCTCTGCAATCGTCGCGGCGCTGTGCCGCTCCGTCTGGCGGATCAGCTCCGGCCTCTCCGCCAGCGCCGCCATGCCCCTGTCCAGATACCCTCTGACGTGATCGAAGCCGATGCGCCCCAGGCGCAGGGCCGCCTCCTGCTCCCGTCCCGGCTCCGCAATAATGACGATCGGCGTGGCCCGGTCCAGCAGTGTGCCGGCCCATGTCGCATATTGACCGCCCAGTCCGATATTGACGCTCCCCGTCAGATGCCCCTTGGCAAATTCGGCCGCATCCCGCACATCCAGCACCTGTACATTCGTCACTCCCAGCTCGATCAGCTCTTCGAGCGTGATCGGATGCAGCGCTTTTTCGAGGTTGCTCTCGAGCGTCGCCCGCTCGCGCGTGTTCAGTATGGCGTCGTAGGTAAAGTACTGCGGAGCATCCGGCTGGTCGGCCGTCACCAGGCGGATAAACTCCTCCTTCGCCATCGGCTGCAGGGCATAATTCATACGCCGCTGATCGCCGAGCGAAGACACCGTATCGGAGGAGAGCTGCTTGCCGCAGAGCGAGCCGGCTCCATGCGCCGGATACACCAGCGTCTCATCCGGCAGCGGAAGCAGCTTGTCATGCAGCGAATCGTAAAGATGAGCGCCCAGGTCGTTGGCAGTCCATCCCAGCGAGGCCCGCAGGTCCGGCCGCCCCACATCGCCGATAAACAGCGTATCGCCCGTCAGCACCGCGTAAGGCTTCTCCCGATCCTTCCCCGGATCGAAGACCAGAATCGAAATCGACTCGATCGTGTGCCCCGGTGTTTCCATCACCTCGAGCCGCATCCCCGGAAAATCGAGGCTGTCTCCATCGCCCATGGGCATAAAGGCATATTCGGCCTCGGCGCGGCGGCCAAGACAGATCGCTGCACCGCACCGGTCGCGCAGCTCCAGGTGCCCGGCGACAAAGTCGGCGTGAAAATGCGTCAGAAACACGTGGCGTATCCGCAGACCCGCCTTCTCCGCGTCCGCCACATACTGTTCCACATCGCGCTGCGGATCGACAATCACCGCCGTCGCGCTCGCCTCATCGCCCAGCAGGTAGGAGGCATGCGCCAGGCACCCCAGATAGTACTGTTTGAGAATCATGACAAGCCTCCACGTGAACGCACCGTTATCTCCATGCCGCAGCACATGCCTTCAGCCGGCCGCGGTATGCATTTAAATCATGCTGCAGCGCTGACCTCTTCGTAAACGAGGCGCACATGCGTGGAGTTGCGGAAGAAGATACGCAAAGAAGCGCGTCGAGGCAAGCAGCATCTCCGGCGCAGGAGATCATCAGGGACAAACCACCGGGAAGCCCGGCCTGTCGCATCAGTCCGCCTGGACGAAAAGCCGCCGCCGCAGGAAGAACGCTGCATTCACCAGACCGATGAGTGCCGGAACTTCGATCAGCGGCCCCACCACTCCGACAAACGCCTCTCCGGAATTCAGCCCGAACACTGCGACCGCGACTGCTATCGCCAGCTCGAAGTTATTTCCGGCGGCGGTGAAGGAGAGCGTGGCTGATTGTGCGTAATTCGCCCCGAGCCGTTTTCCCATCCAGAAGCTCACCAGAAACATCACGAGAAAGTACACCACCAGCGGCGCGGCAATCTTCACCACATCCAGAGGCAGCCGCACGATCAGGTCGCCCTTGAGAGAGAACATCACCAGAATCGTGAAGAGCAGCGCAACCAGCGTAAGGGGGCTGATGCGCTGCACAAAGCGGGTGGTGTACCACTCTTCGCCCTTTGCGCGGATGAGTGCATACCGCGTCAGGAAGCCTGCCGCAAACGGCACACCGAGGTACAGCCCAACACTCTCCGCAATCTGCCCAATGCCGATCCTGACGGCCATGCCCTGAAGCCCGAACCATCCAGGCAGGACAGTAAGGAACAGCCACGCATAGACGCTGTAGAAGAGCAGCTGAAAAACGCTGTTGATTGCAACCAGCCCGGCAACGTAATCCGTATCGCCTTCCGCAAGCTCATTCCACACCAGCACCATCGCAATGCACCGTGCAAGGCCGATCAGGATCAGTCCGCGCATGTACGCAGGCTCACTCCGCAGAAAGGCGACAGCGAGCGCAAACATCAACACCGGGCCGATAAGCCAGTTCTGCACCAGCGACAGCCCCAGTACCCGACGATTACGGAAGACCTCACCCAGCTTCTCATAGCGAACTTTAGCCAGTGGCGGGAACATCATCACAATCAGACCGACGGCAATCGGAATATTCGTCGTACCGCGTTGAAAGCGATTGACGAACGCAGCCGAGCCGGGAACGAAGTGCCCGATGCTCACGCCTGCCGCCATCGCAAGGAATATCCAGAGCGTCAGATAGCGGTCGAGGAATGACAGCCGTCTCCGCTGTGCCGGAGCACACACGCGCCCCTGTGTTGTCGCTGCGGCTCCCATCAGCAGGCCTCGCAGCATGATTCAGTGACAGCAGCCGGAAGCGGAGCGCCATCGAGCGCATACTTCGCGGGCGAGCAGCAGGCCCTTGTAAGGCGCGCCCGGTCCGCCTGCATCGCCCTGTCTTCCTTCAGCCAGTCAAGCGTCTGCCTCAGAATCTGAGCCGCTCCGATATGCGGAGGCATAACAATGCGGTAGTGCATCCACTTGCCCTCGCGCCGGGCTGAGACGATGCCGGCGTTCCGCAGATACGCGAGATGCCGGGAGATCTTCGGCTGCGGGCCGCCCAGAATCTCGACGAAGTAGCAAACGCATACCTCCTGCTCCCCCATCAGATTGAGAAGGCGAAGGCGCGTGTTATCGCCGAGAGCCTGAAAGAACTGCTGCATGTCGAACTGAGCTTTTCGACCCATGCTTAATATATACGCGTTGACGAATGTGACTGCAATGGATATATTCACCTGAGCGAATATGTTGCGAGGTGGATCATGGCTGAGATTCTCGATTCCGTCCGATCGAAGTACGGCGCAGTCGCCGAGAGCACCCTTTCCGGCAACGATGCGGGGGTAAAGGCCGTGGCCGAAGCCTTCGGCTATTCGGCAGACGAGCTGACCTCCATTCCGGCAGAGGCAAATATGGGGCTGTCCTGCGGCAATCCCACTGTGACCGCGCATCTGCGGCCCGGCGAAGTTGTCGTGGACCTCGGCTCCGGCGGTGGCCTGGACGTGTTTCTGGCTGCGAAGAAGGTAGGGCCGGAGGGCCGCGTCATCGGCATCGACATGACTCCGGCCATGATCGAGCGGGCGCGGGCGAACGCGGTATCCGGCGGCTACACCAACGTGGAGTTTTACCAGTCCACCATCGACGCCATCCCGCTGCCCGATGCTTCGGTCGACTGCGTCATCTCGAACTGCGTCCTGAACCTCGCGCCCGACAAGCCCGCCGTCTTCCGCGAGATAGCCCGCATCCTCAGACCCGGCGGCCGCCTCGCCGTCAGTGACATCGCCCTTAAAGGTGAGCTGCCCGAGGCCATCGCCCGCAGCATGGCCGCCTACGTGGGTTGCATCGCCGGTGCAATCAGAATCGACGACTACCGCACCGGGCTGCTCGCTGCCGGCTTCGAGCATGTTGAGATCGTGGACAGCGGCGCGGACCTGAACGCATACGCGAAAGTGGAGAACCAGTCCGGTTGTTGTTCCCCGGCAATGGATGGGAGTGCGTGCTGCTCCGCTGCAACCGTTCCGGATACGGCCACGCTTCACGCAGAGCTGTCAGAGCTGCTGAATCAGTACGACGTGAACGCAGCAGCCGCCAGCGTAAAGGTATACGCCATCAAACCGAAGTCTGCGGCTTCCTGCTGCGGGCTCGACTGCTGCGCATAAGCAGAGGAGACGACATGCTCAGGGTAATCTTCGCCTGCGTTCACAATGCCGGACGCTCACAGATGGCCGCCGCCTTCTTCAACCAGCTCGCAGACCCACAGAAAGCGCAGGCCATATCAGCGGGCACGGAGCCGGGCGAGCGCGTCCATCCTGAAGTCCAGGCCGTAATGCAGGAGATCGGCATCGACCTCAGCCACGCGAAGCCCCGCAAGCTCACCGAGGACCTGGCGAAGGATGCTCAGCTGCTCATCACGATGGGCTGCGGGGATAAGTGCCCGTATGTCCCGGGTCTGCGCCGCGGTGACTGGCCTCTCCGCGATCCGAAGGGATTGCCCGCAGAGGAAGTCCGGGCGATACGCGACGAGGTGAAGCACCGCGTAGCGGAGCTGATCCACAACGAAGCTGTGTCCTGATGCGTTCGTCCTGAAAGAGTCAGGAAAAGCGCTCATTCCGGATGCAATCCCTGTTTCCCGCCTTTCGCAGGTGCTCGGGAATCGCCGGACACTCCACAGTCATTCCATACAAAAATCTGCCGGTCGATGAGTCCGCAAGCATGCTCAAGCATGGCGCGGCAGCCGCTCGCCAGAGCCGGGCTGTAAGTTTTATCCCTTCTTTATAACTTCCGGAGTGTACTGAAAACGTGGCAATGGTCTGGTTCAGCCGATGCTGAGCCGGGATTCCAGTCCGGAGGGAGCCTGTCTCGGATTCAGGGCCAAATGGGAACTGACGTCGGCGCTGTTATTACCGAAAAAAATGCTTCCGGCGCATCGCAATGCCTGGTTCGTTCTGCCACTCCGGCCGATATTCCTTACATCACCGCCATCTACTCCCGATTCGTCACGACGAGTACGGCGACCTCTGAGATGACCGCTCCGGCGGAGCCGGAGATGTTTCGCCGATGGCGGGCGGTGCTCGATCGCGGTCTGCCCTATCTGGTCGCCGAGCTGGAGGGTTATGTCGTCGGCTTTTGCTACGCCTCTCAGTTCCGCCCCCGCGAAGGTTACCGCTACACGGTGGAAGATTCGATTTACGTGCGGCCCGACTGTATTGGTCACGGCGTCGGCCGGCTGCTGCTGTCGGATCTGATCGGGCAATGCCGCGAAAAGGGGTGCCACTCCATGGTGGCCTGCATTCTGGGAGTGAACCCTTCCTCAATCGCTCTGCATACAACGCTCGGCTTTCAACAGGTCGGCCAGTTGCCGGACGCAGCGTACAAATTCGGCGAATGGCTGCATCTGCTGATCATGCAGCGCCTTTTGTAGCCTGCAGACAGAGTGCTGCCTGCTCTCTTTCCATCCTGATTTCCTGCCTGAAAAAAAAGGATTATCGCTGGCATACAATTTCGCGCCATTCGTTAAAATGAAGGAGTGAGAACAAAAGCCCATCCTTTAAAGGGACGGGCTTTTTCTTTTGGCTCAGGAAGAAGAGGGGGAGCCGGCATACCAGAAGCCCGTGGTTCTGCCCCATCACGGCCGTGAACTTTGGCAAAACCATCCAAAACGGCCGGATTTTGAGAGGGTCAATCCCTTTAAAAACAGCAGCTTAGCCAGGTATAACCGAGGTAATCCCCTGCTAAACCGCTGAAAGCATGGCACTTGCCGGACAGGGGTGGTACAAAATCAAAGTTGTCAAAAACCACGCCCTCAGCTGAACAGATACTCCTTCGTCCGCAGGTCCTTGATCGAATCGCGCAGCCGTGCGGCCTTCTCAAACTCAAACTTCTTCGCCGCCTCCCGCATCTCGCCTTCGAGCTTCGTCACATAGACATCCAGCTCCGCCTGCGACTGGAACTCCGGCAACTGTTCCACCTCTTCCGACAGGTCGCCATACTCGGCCTTGAGAATCTTCGCCAGCGCCATATCCGTCTGCCGGATCACCGACTGCGGTG
This sequence comes from Paracidobacterium acidisoli, assembly GCF_003428625.2. Taxonomy (GTDB): domain Bacteria; phylum Acidobacteriota; class Terriglobia; order Terriglobales; family Acidobacteriaceae; genus Paracidobacterium; species Paracidobacterium acidisoli. The sequence continues at coordinate 326,156 of NZ_QVQT02000001.1, forward strand.
TGATGCCGTGTTCTTCGTTGTAGGCCCGCTGCACCTCGCGCCGGCGCTCCGTCTCATCCATCGCCTGGCGCATCGAATCGGTGATCCTGTCGGCATAGAGAATCGCCCGTCCGCTCAGATGCCGCGCCGCACGCCCCATCGTCTGGATCAGCGATCCGGAGGAGCGCAGAAAGCCCTCTTTATCCGCATCGAGGATCGCCACCAGCGAAACCTCCGGCAGATCGAGCCCCTCGCGCAGCAGGTTGATCCCGATCAGCACGTCATACTCGCCCCTGCGCAGATCGCGCAGCAGGCGTACCCGCTCCAGCGTCTCGATCTCCGAGTGCATATAGCGGCAGCGCACGCCCACTTCACTGTAGTAGCCGGCCAGGTCCTCCGACATGCGCTTGGTCAGCGTGGTCACCAGCACCCGCTCATTCTTCGCCGCGCGGTCCCGAATCTCCGCCAGCAGATCGTCAATCTGCCCGCGCACCGGCCGAATCTCGACCTCCGGATCGATCAGCCCCGTCGGCCGGATGATCTGCTCCACCACCACGCCCGCTGCTTTGGTCAGCTCATACGGTCCCGGCGTCGCCGAAACATAGACGATCTGGTTCGTGCGCGCCTCGAACTCATCGAACTTCAGCGGCCGGTTATCCACAGCCGACGGCAGGCGGAAGCCGTAATCCACCAGATTCTGCTTGCGCGAGCGGTCGCCATGCCACATTCCATGCAGCTGCGGCACCGTCTGGTGCGATTCGTCGATGAAAAGCAGATAATCCCGCGGAAAGTAGTCGAGCAGCGTCGGCGGCGGCTCGCCCGGCAAACGCCCGGAGAAATGCCGCGAATAGTTCTCGATCCCGTGGCAATAGCCAACCGACTTGATCATCTCCAGGTCGAAGCGCGTGCGCTGATGAATCCGCTGCGCTTCCACCATCCGCCCCTGCGACTCCAGCTCCTTCTCCCACCACCCCAGCTCATCCAGAATCGAATCGATGGCCGTCTTCTTTCTCTCCGGCAGCACCACGTAATGGCTCTTCGGATAAATCGGCAGACGCGAATACTTCTGCTTCACCGTGCCGAAGAGCGGATCGATCTGCGACAGCGAATCGATTTCGTCGCCAAACAGCTCGATCCGGTAAGCATTCTCGTCGTAGGTCGGAAAGATCTCAATCACATCGCCGCGCACCCGGAACGTCCCGCGCCGGAAATCCGAGTCATTCCGCTCGTACAGAATTTCGACCAGCTTCCGCGTAATGTCTTCGCGCCGGACCCGCTGCCCTTTTTCCAGCAGCAGCAGCATGCCGTAATACGCCTCCGGCGAGCCAAGTCCGTAAATGCACGAAACGGAAGCTACGATGATTGCGTCCCGCCGCTCGAAGAGCGACCGCGTCGCCGAAAGACGCAGCTTGTCCAGCTCTTCGTTGATGGTGGCTTCCTTCTCGATGTAAAGGTCGCCCGCCGGAATGTACGCCTCCGGCTGGTAGTAGTCGTAATACGAGACGAAGTACTCGACCGCATTGCCGGGGAAGAACTGCTTGAACTCGTGAAAGAGCTGCGCTGCAAGCGTCTTGTTATGGGCAAGAATCAGCGCCGGCCGGTTGAGCTCCTCGATGATTTTGGCCATCGTGAATGTTTTGCCGGAACCGGTGACACCGAGCAACACCTGATGCTTCTCGCCGGACTGGATACCTTCCACGAGCTCAGGAATGGCGCGGGCCTGATCCCCTCGCGGCTTATAGTCACTGACAAGCTGAAAGTCCACAAAAGAATGGTAACGAATCTGCTGTGACTCTGTTGTGGAAACGAACGGCGCATCTCTTCTGCAGAATGTAAATGTAAACGCAGAACCGGGCTCAGCCAGACGGCGCGGAGCAGGCACAAACCATTCCGCGCCACAGACCGGCGGCGAAGTCGCGTCCGCCCGTGCGGCCAGCACTCAGAAGTTAAACCGCATGGCCAGCTGCGTGCGTCGGGGCGGATACGCGCTGGTGACCTCGGCAAAATCAGGACTGCCCTGGGTCGTGTCTACATACGAGCCGTTCGGGTGGTTTATCACGTCAAATGACGAAACAGAGAACCCTAATGTCGGACTTTTATCGAGTTCCTTCGGCTGAAGCTTGAAATCATATCCCCAGCGAAGATCGACATCTGCATATCCAGGACCACGTTCCGAATTGCGGGCCACATCCGCCGGCCGGGCATTAAACAGATTGTCCCCGTAGGCATCCGTGCCGGTAAGAATCGTCCACGGCTTTCCGGTGTTTGCGAAAACACCAATTCCGAGATTCAGCAGATGTTCCGGATTAATCATGCCGTAGAGACCAAAATGCTGGCGCTGATCCCAGTCTGCAGGTCCCCACTCCGCGTTCGGATTCTGCTGATCTTCAGGAAACCAGCTGATGCCACTTGTATTGTTGTCGTAGTGGCTCCACGTATACCAGGCAAATCCAGTGAAGCGCTTATTGAAACGACCGCGATAGTTAATGTCCAGTGCCGATCCCATCTGCGTTCCCTCGGACTGAATCTGACGAATCTGCGAATAATCAGAATCGGGGCGCACGGAATAATCGGGAGCCAAAGGAGCATTTACGTCGATAGAGCGAAAAGATCCTACTCCCCGATTCATGCGTCCACCAATGGAAATCGTTGCCTTCTCACCGAGCTTCCGCTCCAGCAGCAGGCCGTACTGGATCTGATACGGCGTCCTGATTCCTGGCTGAAGCTCCACAAGCGAGGGCGGCAAAGCATCCACGCTGAGGCAGTCAGAAATGGGGTAACAAAGCGGTCCCTGGCTCGACGAAACCTGCACCAGACGGCGTTTGGCAAACTGATATCGGGCCAGATCGATAAGCGGTCCTGAACCAATCCGGTCGTAATAGATGCCCCCGCCGCCGCGTAAAACAAGCTGAGTGGGCTGATTCAGAACAACTGCAAATGAGAAGCGCGGTGAGAAGTTGTTTACGTCATCACCGAGGAAATTCTGCCAGTCGTACCGTAATCCCGGAGTGATCGAAAGCCATTTCCGCAGCTTGATCTGATCCTGGATGAAACCGCCGACCTCCTGCTGGTGGTACACAAACCGCGTTTGTCCCTGTGCGGCTGAGAAACCGGATGGATTCCCTGCCTGCTCATTCTGAATCGCGGTCGTGAGTACCGTTGTTCCATCTGCCGCGTAGGTAGGGCTGTACGTATAGGTGCCATCTTCATTCGTGTTGTCGTCAAACACGCGACGGCTGAAGTGCGGCAGATTGATCCCGAACTTGAGAGTATGTGGCCCGGCGGTCCAGGTGACCATCTCATTCATGCGCAGGTTGTATTCCGTCCGCACCTGATCGCTCTGCGCGCTGCCACCCGCATAGTCTCCGTTTACCTTAATCTGCGGACCTTCCTGCACATCGGAGGTCGGATAATAGGTCCGTTCCAGCACTATGGAAGACTGGTTCAGCGTTGTGGCTGAAACGATGTAATCGTCGTGAAAAACCAGATCGTCTTCACGTGACTCTGTGTTGTAGCCGGCTTCCGGCAATGTCTGATTTCCAACCCCCTCATTCCGGTTGGTAGCGTCCTGGAAGGAATACATGGCATATGCATTGTTCTTCTCAGAAAACTGATGCCCTACCCGCAGAGAAAATTCCGTATCGCGAGTGGGAGCAGGAACGTTGACGTTATATATTCCATCGGGATTCTCGCTCGAAGGCGCGACCGTTGCATTTACAACAGCTTCCAGATCTTCTTCAGCGCGATTAAAGGAAAACAGAAACGCACTCTTCGGAGCATGAGGGATCGGTCCGGTGATATCTCCTTCATAGATACGACGCTGCTCAGATGGCTTGCTCGGCGAAAAGTCCTGTTGCGCATTCAGAGCCGAATCGCGGAAGAGAAAGTTAAGCTCGCCATGATAGGAATCTGCTGCCTGTTTGGTAATGATCTCAATCTGTCCGCGGCCTGGCCGGTAATACTGCGCCGAATAAGGATCTTCATTAATTTTGACCGATAACACCGCAGAAGGAGAGACCGTAACACGATTTGCCTCGACTCCATCAACCATGATTCCAGTGCCAGCCGTAGCTGTATCTCCTGAGTCGAGAAAAGCGCTCATGGCTGAAACGTAGTCATTATCGAATACAGGCAGCGCCTTCAGATCACTGGCCGTCATCACACTGGTATCGCCATTGTTCTCCGTACTGGAAAGGTCGATGCTGTTGCTGGCATTCACCGTTACCTGCTGCACGGCCTCAGCAACCTTCAACGTGATGTTGAGCGTAACCGGAGAAGAACCATCCACATGCACGGCTTGTGTCGACGTCTGAAAACCAGTGAGACTCACACTCAGGGTATAGTCACCGGTGTGTGATGGCTGCAGATGAAAACTGCCGGAGCTGTCTGTGGTATTTGCCGCAGCTACCGAGCCATCAGAGGCGAGAAGGCTCACCTGCGCGCCCGGGATGATTGCTCCCGTTCCATCGGCAACAGTTCCGGTCACGACCGGCAAAGTTGCCGCAGCGCCATTCAGGCCAATCTCAGATGGTACAGAAATCGAGGTGCCTGGTGTTGCGGCATATGTAACGATCGAAGGACACAATAGCAAAAGAACCAAAGAAAGGACGCGCGGCAAAGCGATTTGCTCCCGAAAAGAAATAGACTTTAGGTGGCATCAGCCTGGCATCCCGGATACGAAAACTAAAACGGTGCTCTCGGCTCCGTCTGAAAACGCTTTTATTAAGGAGCAATCTCATCCTGGTTGCCCAATGTGTTTTTATTTTCCGGATGAGAGGGCCTTTGCCCATTCCGATGGCGAATCAACCAGGCAATCGGATGGTATCGTCTCCACTGTATGGGAAGACAGCCCGTATTTGCAACCAATTGCCCAGGTTCCTGAGCGGCGCGCCGTGAGAATGTCTACATCGGAGTCGCCAATCATCAGCGTCTCGCCAGGAGAGACTCCAGCTTCTGCAATCAATCTGTTCAAACCTTCGGGATCAGGCTTTTTAGTCACGAAACTGTTGCCGCCGTAAATGCGGAAAAAATAGGGACTAAGTCCCAGCGCCGAACAGATTGCCTCGGACGGGCCAATCGGTTTATTAGTCAGAACTGCCATGCTTCGCGACGAACCATCCGGCAGCGCGCGCATCGCCTGAAGAGAATCGAAAACACCTTCATACACGTATGTGTGATCGAGTTTGTGTTCCCGGTAATAGTCGAGAAAGTGTGTCAGCGCATCCTCGATTAAAGCCTCATCGTGAGGATCTCCGAGAGCGCGCCGCACCAGCATCCCTGCTCCATCCCCGATGTATGTCGAGATAATCTCTTCCGGAAGCGGTTGGCGCCTGAATTCGCTGAGCATGGCATTGACGGAATTGCACAGATCCTTTCGGGAATCAATCAGAGTGCCGTCGAGATCAAAAACAATCAGGCGTATGGCCTCTGCGGGAATCGGTTGAAAAATAGAAAGCATGCTTCCATTTTATGGACCGATACCGCAAACCTGAACTCAGATGATCTGTTTCTTCCATCGCCCTCGGCGAAACAGAATGGCGCTGGCTCCAGCAACAGCACACTCTGCGATCACAATCGCCAGAAAGGCTCCTTCCGCGTGCAGGCTGGTTCGCGTTGCAAGCCACCACGCGGCAGGAAGTTCGAGTACCCAGAATCCGAAGAAATTTACGATGGTCGGCGTGATGGTATCGCCCGCTCCGTTGAAAGATTGCAGCATCACCATGCCGTACGCAAAACCGACATTGCCGCAGCTGAAGGTACGCAGGGCGCGCACAGCTACAGGAATGACCTCAGGATCACTGACAAAAATGCGCACAACGGGATCGGCAAAGATAAAAAATATGATGCCGATGATGCCGAGAAACAGCATGTTATAAAATCCAGTGCGCCATACAGCCTGCTCCGCACGATCCGGTCTTCCAGCGCCAAGATTCTGACCGACCAGCGTAGCTGCGGCGTTGCTCAGTCCCCAGGACGGCAGAATGAAGAAGATTACGATGCGAATCGAAATCGTGTAGCCCGCAACGGCCGCTGCTCCAAAAAGCGAGACGATGCGCACCAATCCAATCCAGCTGGCGTTCGCGATAGCGAACTGCAGAATTCCGGTGGAAGATATGCGCAGCAGTCTCCACAGGACCTCTGGGCTAACGCGTAAATGACGTACGAATACACGAATGCGTTCTGTGCCGTGAAGCAGGCGATAAAACTGATAAAGCACGCCAATACTGCGCCCCGTAAAGGTCGCCAGAGCCGCACCAGTCACTCCAAGGTGCGGGAATGGACCGAGCCCGAATATGAGACAGGGATCGAGAATCAGATTGATGATGTTCGAGACCCACAGCAGGTGCATGGCTACGGCTGCATCGCCTGCACCGCGGAAGATAGCATTGTTGAGAAAAAGCATAATGATCGCACCGCATCCACCAAGCGCGATACGTGCATATCCCGAACCGGTCGCAACAATCTCCGGCGAAGCCCCCATGAGATGCAGCAGACTGGGCGCAAACAGAAATGCAGGAATGCCTATTCCCAGCGAAACGAGCAAGCCGAGAACAACCGCCTGCACGGCGCTGATCGCGGCGTCTTCGGGATCTTTTTCTCCAATTCGGCGGGCGACCATTGCAGTTGTGGAAATGGCCAGGCCGATGCCGATAGCCATGGCAAGCGCCAGCATAGACTCGGTGATTCCAACCGTCGCTACGGCATTCGCTCCAAGCCGGCCGACCCAGAAAATATCCACCACGGCGAACAGGGACTCCAGCACCATCTCCAGAACCATGGGAATGGCAAGCAGCAAGATAGCCCGGTTCAGGCTGCCGGAGGTGTAATCCTGGTGAGAACCGCGCAGAGCTTCACGAATTGACGCCCAGAAGCCCGGTCTTGTGGGAACAATATCGGCCTGGGCTGGCGGCAACATACAGGTTTCAGCAGTCTACAGGGTTTGCAGAATACGCGATATGCCATTGTTCATAGCCATTCGCTCGCTTTTATACAGCCGCCGCGATCTCTTTGAGCAAGCCAATTCAGTCACTCATAAATCATGGGAGGATGCTTCTTCCGATGGAAAAACACGCCATGTCATACGATGTGACAGCAGACTACGTAAGCGGATTCAGAGAGATTTTCGTGTGAGAGTTGTAAACCAATGGCCGGCGGGTATCTCAGCGGTTTTCAAAACGCAACGCCTGCATCGTCCTCGTCAACATTGACGGCCATCCGGAGCGAGCTGAAAAACATGCTCTGGGAAACAGGTATACCGGCGACGAGCGGCAAGACGCAGCAGGCGCTGCGCCTTCTTATTTTTCGGTTGTCTGACGCGAGAGTGCCCTGCGCAGCACAACCTCAAAAGCAGCTTTCAACTCAGCATACTCAGAGCTATCGAGCTTCCCTTCAAGCCGTTCGGACTCGAGCATAAAGAGCTCATCTTTCAGCGCTGCAAGTAAAGCGCTGCTGCCTGCGACGGCATGTGCACCGTTGGGCGATGCCTGTCCCGGCTCATAAAACCCCGACGGTACGGGCGTAGGAGTTAGTGGCGAAGGCAGAGGAACTGCAGCCTCTGTTGCCTGTTCCGGTTTTGCGCGGAGGAAGAATGCCGCGGCAATTACCAGAACGATTGCCAGTCCGCTCAGAATCCACCATTTGTATTTCTGCAATGGATCGGGAGTATCAATCGGCGTGCCCAGTCCACCTCCCGGCCGCGTATCCTGTGCAGCCGAAGACGACGGTGCCGGTCCCCCTTCCCCCGCAGCGGCCTGTGCATTCTGTGCCCCTTCAGCGCCCTGCTCTTCGCGAGGCTGAGAACCGGTTCCTGAAACGGTGAAGGCCAGGGTCTGACCCGCTTTTACGCCTCTGGCAAGAAATGTCTGCGCATTCACATCGTCATTGATGCTCTGAAATGGGAAGGAGCCACCATCAAACTGCATGCTCTTCGGCAGAATAATCGCAACATTGTCAGTCGCTGTTACGATGTGCGCGTCGAACTTGTAGCTGCCCTTGTATGGAATGTAATAGCTGAGCTGAAACTGCGTTTCTCCCGGCCGTATCGGAAAGACAAAGGCGTAATGCCCTTTCTCCGCCAAAGGCATCGGAGAAGACGCAACCGGCATGCCTCCCGGTCCCTTCGCTGCGGCGCCTTCAATCTGAGCACCCGGCTGGAGCCAGAGTTCATAACTGTGATTGCTGAACTGTGTGAGTGGCGGGCTCGAGCTGTTTTTGACAAAGTAGTTTTCAATTACATGAAGTCCGCGCTGATCCGTCTCTATGCGCATGACATCCGCTTCGGTGGAAACTCCTTTCACCTGGGGTGCGGCGTCATATACATCAACATTCACATTGTTCGTACCCGGAGGCAGAGGGGCAAAATATGGCGCCTGCTGATGATCCACGCGAATGAGATGCATGTTGCTGTCAGGCACATCGATTGAGAAATGTCCGGTGGCATCCACCTTTGTTCTGGCCGCTTCCTGCATGCCCTGACTGAGGGAAAGAAGAATGACATCGTCACCTGTGTCAGGCTTATTCGTGGTCCTGTTCGTGACCACACCTTTTACCGTGGCCGAAAATGCCATCAGCGGCATAATCATCAGGAGCAGCACAGCGAGGCTTACGCCCCGGATATTCCAGTGTGAAGAAGGCTTCATTGATATTCGATCCGTAGCAGAGCTTATTTTTTTGACAGGTGCATGTCAGCGTGATGGGCGGACAGCCTGCGAATTTGTAGTGCCGGTCCATCGCGATTCCAGCAGATCAATCTCAGCCAGTACTTCAGCGGTTTCGTTTTCCAGAGCTGCACGCTGTGCAACGAAGTCCTCTTCGGGATATTTGCCGGCACTGTGTTCGAAATTCAAATCCCGCAGATTGTCGTAAAGTACATCTCTGCGCTCAAAAAGATACTCAAGGCGAGTCTTGCCTCGCTGCGCTTCGACGTTGCGCTCAGGATAAAAGACATAAACAAAGATGGCGATGAGAAGCAGACCACTCGCAATCAGGCTCATTTCTACAGCTCCGTTTCCCGGCGAATCCGGTCACGCAGAGTGCGAAAAGCCGGTTCCTGAGGCACATTTGGCATGGGTACAGTACGCAGCTTCCATTTGCGGACGAGCATAAGTGTCGCGCCGATACCGATCAGCAGCAGGGCGGGGGGAATCACCCAGGCCACAATATTGAATTTCGTCAGCATAGGAGCTGCCAGAATGGTAGGGCCATACTTATTCTGGAATGCCGTCAATATGGTGTTATCGCTGTCGCCGCGCTGAATGGCCGTACGCAGCTCCGCAAGCATAGGCCCGGAGTCGGGACAGCCCATGTGGTTACATTCAATCAATACCTGTCCACAGCCGCAGGCACACATCATCTCGTGCCCAAGATCGTCATAACGCCTGCCGCTGTCAGCAAAACCCGCGGTTAAAATCGTGAGCGCGACTAGCATCGGCAGCAATAGCCATTGATTGAATCGGCGCATCAGTCGCCACCTCTTCCGGCGGCGGCCATCTCATTTTCCTTTGCGGAAGCGTCCTGAGGCCGATTGCGGGCCGATGCAAGCGCAGCCGACATGTTCGGCACCAGGGCAATCCCGGTACCCACCGCGACAATGACCACTCCGATCCATATCCACATGACCAGTGGATTTAGAAAAGCCTTGATGATTGGCTGGCCTGTATCAGGATTTTTACCCGCATAAATTACGTACAGATCCCAGGCGGGCGTAGAGTGGTTTGCCACAATCGTGGAAGTCTGCTGGCTCGCCGTGTAGAAGCGCAGCTCCGGCGAAAGCCGGGTTATCTTTTTTCCACCACGATACACATCCAGGAGCGCGAATTCCGTGTCGTAGTTCGAATTGGAATCCTGAGAATAGTCAAGGCACTCGATGCGGTATGGGCCAAGATGGAAACTTTGCTTAAAGCCCAGCTCCTGCTCCTGGGTCTGATTGAAGGCATGACCGGCAAGACCGATAAAGATGACCACCACGCCGAAATGCACGATATACCCGCCATACCTCCGGGTATTCCGCCGTGTGAGCTGCACCATTGAGGCAAACAGATTTTGCCCGGTGTGGCGCTGGATGACATGAGCGCCCCGCAAAAATTCCGATGCCACGGCCGTAACAACAAATGCCGCCAGCGAAAACGCCACCCAGGAATAAAACGACCCCTGATCGTTTGTCGTGAAGATTTCCCAGGGATGCACACCGCAGAACATCACAACCACGGCCGTTACCAGCGCGGCGATCGATGGAAGGACCAGGTTTCTGCGAATACTGCGAAAAGATGTGCTTCGCCATGCCAGCAGCGGCCCGATGCCGGTCAGAAAGAGCAGGAAAAGTCCGATGGGTACAGCCACGCGATTGTAAAAGGGAGCGCTGACCGTGACTTTGTTTCCCTGCACATATTCCGACAGAACCGGAAAGAACGTACCCCACAGCACTGTGAAGCAGGCAACCAGCAGCACCAGATTATTGAAAAGAAAGCTGGATTCGCGTGAAACCAGCGATTCCAGCTTATTTTCGGTCTTCAGATGGTCGCGGTGCAGGATATAGGTGAAGGTACAGACCGCGAGCACGATAACCAGAAAAGCCCAGAACCAGCTTCCGATCGAAGACTGCGCAAAAGCATGGACCGAGCTGACCAGACCAGAGCGGGTCAGAAGCGTTCCTAAAATCGACAGCATGAACGTGGAGAAGATCAGCCATACATTCCACGACTTCATCATGCCCCGCTTTTCCTGCATCATGACCGAATGCAGAAATGCGGTGCCTGTCAGCCAGGGCATCAGTGAAGCATTTTCAACCGGATCCCAGCCCCAGTATCCGCCCCAGCCCAGAACCGCATAGGCCCAGTGCGCGCCGAGGAAGATGCCGCAGGTCAGGAAGAGCCACGTGACCATAGTCCAGCGCCGGGTGATGTGAATCCACTTTTCACCGGGATACCGCATCATCAGAGCACCCAGCGCAAAGGCAAACGGCACGCTGAACCCTACGTAACCCAGGTACAGCATCGGCGGATGGATGACCATCTCGGGGTACTGCAGCAGTGGGTTCAGTCCAAAGCCGTCCTGCGGAACAGCTCCCGAGACCAGCGAAAAGGGAGTGGCTGCGAAGTTGAGCAGCAGGAAGAAAAAGACCTGAATACCTGCCAGAATCGCTGAAGCATAGGCCGTCAGCGTTACATCCACTTTATGGCGCAGCCGCAGGACGAACCCATAAGCCGACAGCAGCCAGGCCCACAGCAGCAGTGAGCCTTCCTGCCCCGACCACAGGGCCGCAAACTTATACGGACCAGGCAGCGCGCGATTTGAGTGGTGCAGGATGTAGGAAACTGAAAAATCGTTGGTAAATGCCGCCCACACCAGCGCAAATGCCGCGCAGGACGCAGCAATAAAGCTGCCGATTCCGGCCCGACGGGCCGTCTCAGCCAGCCGTTCAGGAGAGACGCGTCCCCGCGAACCGGTGGAGAGCTGCCGTAACGCGATCGCGCCGGCCAGAAGACTGTAGCCACTCAGTACAAGACCAAGCAGCAGCGCAAAACTGCCGAATGCAGGCATAGCTGAATAGCATATATTGTCGCACCTGCACCTGAGGGGGGCAATGCGGCTCCCGCTACTATTTACTCAGGCAGGGAAAGAAATATCGCTTATCAGCAACAATGACTTTGGAAATAAGGCAGGAGCGGTCTCCTCTGAGCGAGAGAAGGAGCGAACAACTCAGGCCGTACGGCTCATCGGCTCGTTTAAAAGACACTGGACCAGAGAAATGAGTTGTTCGGGAGCCAGAGGCTTCATACGAAACACAACATCGAGATGATCGTACTGGGTTTCCACGTCGGGTAATCCGCTCAGGACGAGGACGGGGATCTGAGGCAGGCGTTCACGCAGAATCGTTACGAACTGAGGGCCATCCATCCCAGGCATGAGATGATCCGTAATGACGAGGCCAGGCGAATTCTGCATCTCAGAGAAATCAAGCATCTCAAGAGCCTGCATCGCGCTGTCGGCGACGATAATTTTGCGTCCCAAACGGCTCAGAATAGCCCGGCGCGTCATAGCCTGCACGGCATTGTCATCCACCAGAAGAATGTCGGCAAGCAGATTCATGAATAAAATTGAGTCCGAAAAGTACTGAAATGAGGGATGACACTTAATCGGAAAATGTTGTCCGATATATCCCCATTCTTTTATCCATTTCGCGAAATAAAATCAACATCGAGGGTTTTTCCGGCCGGTTTCAGACCCGATATTTGATTTATTTTTATCGGAAGCAGCCTGCTAACGCCTTTATTCGTCTGAAGTTAATGGGATTTTTTACCGGCCCCTTACCGCTTTGCTCCTGGCCGCATGTAGAATTCCCATCATCCTCTTCTTTGCATGCTTAAATCGATACTGGAAAGTGCTTTGTTTTGTTTAGTATCCTGACACCCTTTTTCGCAATGCAGCGGCTTTTCCGAACTGTTATGCTGTCGCCCTGCCCTTGCCGCGATGGCATTGGGCGTCTGACTTCCAAACGCATTCATCCGGCATTTTCAGTTAACGGAGAAACCTTAAGGCCATGAATCAGGCGGTCCTGGTTAACCCTGGCGCCCTGCCGTTCGTGAAGCGGGTGCGCGCGCATCTGGCTATCATGCGGCTGGATCATTTGGTCAAGCAGATTTTCGTTCTTCCCGGTATCGTGGTCGCTTTGACGCTGGGCACCATCAGGATTTCCCCCATTCTCCTTTGGCATGCTCTTCTGGGGCTTCTGACGGTAACCCTGATAGCGAGCAGCAATTATGTGCTGAATGAGATGCTGGACGCTCCATTTGACCGCCTTCATCCGTCCAAGCATTCTCGCCCTGCTGCCTGTGGCGCGATTTACTATCCAGCAGGTTATGCTCAATGGCTCCTGCTGGGTGCTCTTGGATTGCTGTTGGCCCACTCCCTCTCCGCCGGCCTGACTCTCAGCATGATCGCGTTTTGGTTTATGGGCTGTGTTTACAATATTGCGCCGATACGAACAAAAGACATTCCATGGCTGGATGTACTTTCAGAATCGATCAATAATCCCCTGCGCTTCTGTGCCGGGTGGTATATCGTCGCCATCGCCGTCCCTCCCATCTCTTTGCTCATCTCATACTGGATGCTGGGCGCCTATTTCATGGCACTGAAGCGCTTCAGCGAATACCGGCAGATAGGAACCGAGACGGCGGGCTGGTATCGCAAATCATTCCGCATTTACACAGAAAAATCACTGCTGAATTCGGTCATGTTCTATGCCGCTGCGGCCATGCTGTTCTTCGGCGCGTTTATCATGCGCTATCGTCTGGAACTGGTTTTTTCATTTCCAATCATCGCATTGCTGATGGCGCTTTACTTCAACATGGCATTCGAGCCTGACAGCGCCGTGCAGAATCCCGAGAAGCTTTACCGCGAACCTAAACTGTTGGTGCTGCTGAGCGTGTGCATTGTTCTGCTCGTGGTTCTTCTTTTCGTGAAGATGCCCTGGCTGGCTCAGGTCTTCCCCAAATCGGTACTGCAATAGATTTGGGCGGAACGGAATGCGATCGTCTGCTGTTGTAAAACCACTGTTGTCTGTCCTGAGGTTCCCGCTGCTTCAGCTTATTCTGCTGACAGTCGCAGCTCTTTTCATCCATGGGTACCATCTCGGAACCGAAGATGGGGCGATCTATATCCCGGCTGTCCGGTATTTTGCTGATCCGGCACTTTATCCCTTTGGCCGCGAATTCTTCACCTCTCACAGCCATCTTTCTCTCTTTTCGATCTTCGTGGGAGGCACTTCCCGCTTCTTATATGTTCCCGTGGATGCAGCCGTCTTTTTATGGCAGGAATTAAGTGTCTTCCTGACACTGTTCGCCTGCCGGAATTTACTGAAGATATGTTTCAGCAGCGAAGCAGCATACCTGGGCGGCTTATTGCTGATCACCGTCCTTCTGACGCTGCCGGCCACAAATACGGGTCTGCTGCTCATGGACCCTTACCTCACGGCTCGATCTCTTTCGACACCGCTGACGCTTCTCGTCATCGGAGATGCACTGCGGCGTGAAGGGCTGCGCACAGCGATATGGCTGGTGCTGCTGGCTCTGATACATCCTCAGATGTGCGCCTATGCCCTGTTCTTCCTGTTTCTGGCCTGGCTCGTTGCATTTCAGAAAGCGGCGAATCTTCGCAATTACGCGCGTGCTTTGTTTCTGCTGCCTGCAGGATTTGTCTTTCACCCAGCGACCGGACCCTATCGTGAAGTCCTGCTCTCGCGGGATTATTTCTTTCTTGCGAACTGGACCTGGCTTGACTGGCTGGGCGTCGCAGGCCCGCTCATGCTTCTCTGGTGGTTCTCACATATCAGACTTAGAGGCACTCTGCCTGCGTTTGCACAGATATGCCGCGCCACACTCCCGTTTGGGGTGATTTCGATTGTGGCAGCGGCCGTGGTATCTTTTCCGCCGCAGATGCAGTATTTTGCGCGGCTGCAGCCAATGCGGTCATTCCACCTTATCTATATTCTGTTCTTTCTTTTCATGGGAGCGCTGGCTGCTGAATATGCCTTTCGCAGCCGGCCATGGCTGGTATCGTTGCCGCTGGCGTTGCTCGCGGTTACGATGTTTTGCGTCCAGCGAGCGGAATTTCCATTCAGCCCTCACATTGAATGGCCGGGAGTGCGTACGGCTAACCCCTGGCAGGAGACATTTCGCTGGATTGAAGAGAATACTCCGAAAGATGCTGTTTTCGCGATCGATCCGGAATACATGAAAGCTCCGCAGGAGGACGATCATGGATTTCGCGCCCTTACCGCACGCAGTGTGCTTGCCGGAGAATATAAGGATTCGGGTGTAGCAGCGATGTTTCCTAAAGTCGCAGAAGAGTGGAAGCGCGAGGTCCAGGCGCAAACCGGGATCAATCACTTTTCCCTGGCTGATTTTCAACGGCTGGAGAAAAACTGGCCCGTTACCTGGGTGGTCCTGGAAACTGCGCATCCACCGGAATGGCTTGACTGCCCTTATCGCAACCAGATGCTCTCAGTCTGCAAACTGCCTCAATAAGGACAACCCATCAGAAAGCATTTGCTCCACGGCAATTATCTGGTTCGACCATGCGATTTATGCCCAGCAGACAAGATCTTCCAGACCGTTCGGCAGAAAATGAAGCAATCGTGGAGCCGGTAATACCGGGCGATTACAGCCCCGCCGACATCTATTCGCGCAAGCTGGAAGTACTGCGAGCAAAGCAGAATGCAGGCCAGCGACGTGAGAAGCAGTTCGGATTTGCAAAACTGGCGACAGGCTGCGTTTTCATTTTGATGGCAGCTTTATTCATGCGTCGGCCAGCCGCGCTGACACTGCTCCTGATCCCTGTAGCTATCTTTGTAGTGCTGGCTGTTTTTCATGAAAGGCTGCTGCGCTCTTTGCGATCGCGAGCGCGCACCATTGCGTATTATGAGCACGGGCTGGCTCGGGTGAGCGGTACATGGCAGGGAACCGGAGAATCCGGAGAGAATTTTCTCGATCCAATGCATCCCTATGCCCGCGACCTGGACCTGTTTGGAAAAGCCTCTCTTTTTGAATTGCTTTGTACCGCACGTACCAGAGCCGGTGAATCCACTTTGGCCAAATGGCTGCTGGACGCAGCGCCTGTTGGGGAGATCCGCGCGCGGCAGAAAGCTATATCAGAGCTGAAAGACAAGCCCGATTTTCGGGAAAGATTGTTTTCGCTCGGTGAGACGGTACGCCTCGGCGTCCAGCCAGAGAAGCTTTCCGCCTGGGGAGAACATCCGCCGATACTGCGTACGCGGACAATCCGCATTTTAACCACCGCATTTTCGGTTCTCTGGGTGGCCAGCCTGGTAAGCTGGGGCGTTTGGGGCTGGACAGCATTTCCGGTACTCATGTCGATTCTTAACCTTGGCTATTCTCATCATCTGCATAGCCGATTAGACGAATCAGCCGACGAGATCGAGAAGGCTGCAGCGGACCTGAAGCTGCTGGCCGATGTACTTCAGCTACTGGAGCGGGAGGCATTTACCTCCCCGAAGCTGACGGAGTTGCAGGAGGCCCTGAAGCGTGACAACACCGTACCTTCCGAAGCGGTACGAAAACTCAGCCGGCTTGTGGAATGGCTGGAATCCCGGCACAATCCCTATGCCAGGTTTCTGGATATCTTTACATTCTGGATAGCACAGGTCGTCTTCCTGGCTGAAGACTGGCAAAAGAGATTTGGCCCGGCAATTCGAGGATGGCTGGAATCGGCTGGAGAAGCTGAGGCGCTCACGGCGCTTGCAGGATTTGCATGGGAACATCCGGATTATGTGTTCCCGCAGCTGATCGAGACCGCAGGAAGCGCGGCCTTCGACGCCGAGGGACTGGCGCATCCATTACTGCCCGCATCAGGCGCGGTGCCAAATGATCTGAAGCTCGGCTCTGGCGATACGGCGAGGCAGCCAGGCACAATACCGCAGCTGGTTATCCTGAGCGGGCCGAATATGGCCGGCAAAAGCACCTTTATCCGCAGTATTGGAATCAATGCAGTGCTGGCACAGTGCGGTGCTCCGGTAAGAGCACGGCGGCTTGTTCTGTCGCCACTCGCTGTGGCCGCTTCGATCTGCGTTCTCGATTCTCTGAATGGTGGTACCTCACGGTTTTATACGGAGATCCGCAGAGTAAAGCTGATTGCGGACCTGGCGGAACAACAGGTTCCAGTGCTGTTTCTGCTGGATGAACTCCTGTCCGGGACGAATTCACATGACCGCCTGGCTGGAACAAAGCTGGTCGTGGATCACCTGATCAGGCAGGGAGCCATCGGCATCGTGAGCACTCACGATCTGGCTCTCACCCAGATTCCCGAAGCACCCGGAATGCATGCCGTTAACTGCCACTTTGAAGACCGGCTTGAGAACGGCGAATTGCACTTCGATTACCGTCTGAAGCCGGGAATTGTACGGACAAGCAATGCCCTGCAGCTGATGCGATCCATTGGGCTGGGCATTGAAAGCTAAATAACTGGGCTGCAATGATCTGCAGCATATCCCCGGCTCAAAAACACAGGTTTCCTGTTTCCTTTGAATTTCCTTCGGTGCTTTGCCCTGCAAGCCTTGAGCCATATACCATACAAAAAATGACGCTTCATTACGGCGATCACATCCAATTGACTGATGCTGGCCACTATGCCTGAGACAGAGCCGCTGCAGAGCACCGGGGAGATCCATCCGGACATCCTGCTGGTTAACCAGGCGCGCGCGGGTGATGTGGCAGCGTTCGAAAAGCTGGTGCGGCAGTATGACCGCCAGGTTTTCCGTATAGCGCAGCACATCACGCAGAATCGCGAAGATGCCGAAGACGTGGTCCAGGATGCGTTTCTCAAAGCATACGAGAAGCTGGATCAGTTTCAGGGAAATTCGAAGTTTTACACGTGGCTGGTACGCATCGCTGTCAATGAGTCGCTGATGCGGCTGCGGCGGCGGCGCACCGGGAAGATGGTCTCAATTGATGAAGATGTAGAGACCGACGAAGGTTCGATGCCACGCGATCTGGCTGACTGGAGCCCGAATCCTGAAGCCCAGTATGGCCAATCGGAGATGGCAGAGATTTTGCGCAAGACAATCCAGGGATTGCCACCTGGGTTTCGTGTCGTATTTGTGCTGCGCGATGTGGATGGCCTTTCGACCGAAGAGACTGCAGAAACTCTGGGCCTGAGCGTGCCGGCAGTGAAGTCACGCCTGCTGCGAGCTCGTCTGCAGTTGCGGGAACGGCTTAGCCGGTACTTCCGCAAAAAAAATGGGGATGGTGTGAAGTGACCTGCACAGAATTTATCGCTCAGCTCGACGATCTGCTCGACAATAACGTGGCGGCTCCTTTGCGCGCCGATCTGGAAGAGCATCTTCGGGGATGTGAGCACTGTGTGATTACGCTGAACACGACCCGGAAAACGATTGAGATTTATCGCAGCCATGAGATCTATGAGCTGCCCGGTGAGCTGCGCGATCGCCTGCAAAAGGCCATCCTGGCCAAATGCCGAAAGTGCTGATCCGGCTGATACTGATTCGGCTCTGGAACTCCAAACGGATGACTGCTCGTGATGTCATCAGTTTTTGGGCAGCTGCTCCAGCAGACGCTTCCATGTTTTCTGATTTCGGCGGAAGATTCGTTTGAGATCCTCGAGAATACGCTCAAAATCCGTGTGGCCGTGAAGACGGTTCCAGCCAGGATTTTTCGAGAACCAGGGGTAATTTTCATTTCCAAGATAGATGGCGCGGCGCAGCCAGTGGAGGG
Source organism: Paracidobacterium acidisoli (assembly GCF_003428625.2). Classification (GTDB taxonomy): domain Bacteria; phylum Acidobacteriota; class Terriglobia; order Terriglobales; family Acidobacteriaceae; genus Paracidobacterium; species Paracidobacterium acidisoli. Next base: position 344,380 of record NZ_QVQT02000001.1, read on the forward strand.
CTTCGCTCTCATCGCCATCTACTGCAAAGTAGGTCGCGAGGCGGTACGCCATCTCGCTGTCGGCTTCGGCGGCAGCAATGGTGTCCTCTTCGATGAAGGCCGCTGCGCGCTCGCGGTCACCTGCCTGTGCATAGCACATCGCCAGCGTAGGCACAGCAATACGCATGCTGCTGTCATCGCGAATGACCCCTTCGAGCATTTCGATAGCCTGCGCCATCTCCCCCTGCCGCATGCGCTGATAAGCAAGAGAGGTACGAAGAAGCGGGTGGCGGGATTCGAGTGTGAGACCTTTCTGCAGCTCGTCCTCGGCAAGCTCCAGCTGGTTCTGATACTGATAAACGCGGGCACGATGGTTATAAATGATGGGTGCGTTGGAAGGGTTGAGGATAAGGGAGCGGCTGAATTGCTCCAGTGCCTGCTCGTACATACCGTCGAAACGCAGCGTTATGCCGGCAACCATGTGAACATTCCAGTCGTTTGCGGCGGTTTGCAATAAGTTTTCAATGCCGTGACGGGCGCTCTCTTTCTCACCACGTGAAAGCAGCATGTAAACGCGATACAGATTGGCCTCGACCGACCCCGGATCGAGACCAAGAGCACGATCGAAGGCTCGCCGCGCTGCGATAACGTGCATCTGGCCACCAAATCCATGTCGAGTGTACTGAAGCTCCGTCATGCCGAGTCCGCTCCATGCGGCTGCAAACGACGACTCACGTTCGGCAACCTTTTCGAAGAGATCGTGAGCACGATCGAGATCGGCCCGGCTGCCGGTACGCTGCATAAATGAAGACAGCATGGCGCGGGCCTGAAGATAGTCCTCGGAGATATCTTCGGCGAGCGGCTCTGTTCGAAGGGCTCCTCGCACCACACTCCTTTCAGGTCGTTGATCGAGCTGGCCAAGCCCCTGAAGCGAAGCAAATACTTCATTACAGATTTCAGTCTGTACTGCAATGAGATCGAAGGAAGGGACGCTGATCGCAGCGCCTCCACGGACACTTTCCCGTTCGACATCAAGCAACTGCCAGTTCAGATCGAACCCCTGATCTGAGCGCAGAAAACTGCCCGTGAGGACCCAGTCGACAATGAGCTTGTGACCAATAGCAAGTGGATCCATTTGTCCTACGGGCAGCTGCATCAGCGCGCTCGTGGGACGAACGACAAGCGACGACTTACGGGCGATGCGCGCAGCTACAGCGTCGGCCAGCGCGTAGCCATAGAGCGGCGCGACATCGGTTGTTCCCAGATTTTGAAAAGGCAGTACCAATATGCTGTTTTGCCTCTCGCGCTCACCAGAGGATTCGCGAAAGCGCTCGGCAAGCATAGACAGCAACCCGGTGGCGCGCTTTTCATCCTCGGCCGGCGAAGACGGCAGCTTTGCAGCGGCATCGCCAGGAATGATGCCGGTTTCAATCTGCAGAGCCTTCATGATGGTCTTGAGCGCCTCACGCACATCGGCAGCGCTGGAATAGCGCTCAGTGGGTGTTTTCTGCAGACAGCGGAAGATGACCGAACGAATTTCTGCCGGCACTTCCGGCAAGGGTGCGGGGTCAGCAAACTGGATAGCGCGGATGCTCTGAAATTCATCGACATCGGGGCGCGCAAATGGATGGCGCCCACTGACAAGCTCGTAGAGAATGACGCCGAGTGCCCACAAATCGCTTTGCACGCTGCTTTGCCCTGTGACAAATTGCTCCGGAGCCATGTAGGCTATGGTTCCGCCGCGCGCGGTATATGTCGCAATCGGCATGCCGGGCGTCCGGCGTGATGATTTCGCAGGGTCGAAATCGGCTTCTTCCGGATTGAGCCGACGGGCGAGACCGAAATCCAGGATCTTTATCAGGCCACCATCCGTGAGCATGACATTGGCAGGCTTCAGGTCACGGTGAAAGATGCCAAGGGAGTGCGCCGCGGCAAGACCATCCGAGATCTGAATCCCCACGGAAAGCGCAAGCTGCAGATTCGCAGGCCCTTTGATGATTAGCTTGTCGAGCGATTGACCGGGCACATATTGCATTACGATGAAGGCTTCCTCGCCCTCTTCGCCGACTTCGTAGATGCCGCAGACATTGGGGTGCTCGATTGCGGAAGCCATACGGGCCTCGCGCAGAACCGTGGAGCGCATCTGTTCGGATGTCAATGCGCCGCGGCGAAGCACTTTAAGCACCACAGGGCGCTGCAGCAGGGTGTCATCCGCCAGGTAAACGACGCCGCTGCCGCCCGCTCCCAGCTTTCGGACGAGCGCGTAATGTTCGATCGTGCGCTGCTTCATGTTCCTTTCAGTTTATCGGCTTTGAGCAACCGGAAGGAGTTGCTGTGTTTCACGCCGCCCTCGCAGGCAAAATCAATGAAGTGATATCGGCAACTGCTGATGATTCGATCATGGGATTGCTCTCGTTAGCTCATAAATGTATATAATAATCTCCAATATTGGAGATTATGGCATGGCTTTCCCTGCACTTATTCCAGATCTCAGCCAGTCACCGGGCAACGTTCCGGATCTGACAGACACAGGAACGAGACAACGATTAAGTGCACCGGCGCTGGAAGCATTTTTCCGCATCGCGGAAATCTGGAAGCTCAGAAATGACGACGCCATGGCTCTGCTGGGCGGTGTTTCAAATGGCCGCTATTATGACCTGAAAAAACACAGGCGAGGCATACTGACCCAGGATGAGCTGACACGCATTTCTCTGCTGACTGGCATCTTCAAATCACTGAATATTCTCTTCCAGCAAAAGCTCGCCGATGAATGGGTTATACGGCCAAACAGTCACGCGATGTTTAGCGGTGCACCACCACTGGTCATGCTGATCCGGGACGGGGTACCGGGCATACTGAATGTGCGCCGCCTGTTGGATGGCAGACGTGGCGGCCGATAGTTCCCTTCCACCTCTGCACTCGATCAACCGCCGCAGGACACATCGGCTGATCCCCGCGAAGTTCGCCAACGGCGGAAACTCCGTACTGGCGCGCCTAAGCAGCGATCCAGCGATGCTGAATGGCATCTTCGAGCTGGACAACGCAACGAACGATCGATTGCTGGCAGAGCTGGGCAAGGTTCCAGGGATTGACAGGCGTGAGCTGATCTTTGGGGTTCCCTCGGCAAGCATCGTCAACGCGGCCTTCTGCCATCCTGCCCCTACAGGGTCTCGCTTCAATTCTTCCGAGAGAGGCGCGTGGTATGCGGGCTATGAAGTGAGAACTTCCCAGGCGGAAGTGATCCACCATCGCAGGCAATGGCTGCGTGAAACGAACTGGACTGAGGAAGACCTGGCAGAATATGTCGACTATCTTGCCGATTTTCACGGCGAGTTTTATGATCTCCGCGGCACAGCTGAGTTTTCCGCATGCCTTGACCCGGACAGCTACACGGCATCGCAGGCGCTTGCGGCATCGTTGTTACATGCGAGCGGACTGGGAATTATCTACCCCAGCGTTCGGCGTGCTGCCGGCACATGTCTCGCCTGCTTTCGGCCGGCAATCGTGACACACGTGCGCCGGGACGCGACATATCGATTGATTCTCCGCGGCTGGCAGGGTCCGGTAAAAGTAGAAAAATTGTAACGATGCACAGATTGCAAAATGACATCGCCCGGCATCAGGGATGCGCCGACGAATCCCTGCGTGTCTGCTCTATAGACAGGGTGCCGGGCTTCAGTACGCGAGGCATATAAAAATCGTAGAACTGCTGCACATCTGAATTCAGGCAAACCTCAGCATTGGGCGTACCTGGCGCAGGACGAGTAAACCCTTTGTCGTCGACCTCTATGTGCATGGGCTTTACGGGACAGAGCTCGGGGCGTATCGCATAAGCAGCAGCCATGGCATCAAAGAGCGTTGGGGTAGGAGTGCGATTAGCCGCAGACCACTGGTGGTAAAGCAGGGTGAGCGCGTCTGTCATCGCTGTACCGTGACTGAAGAGCTCGTCGCGACGTACTTCATCCAGTGGGATCTGCGTCGAATCGAGCGGCATCATGTAGATCGGCACATCTGCGGTGAATAGTTTTTTGGAGGATGAGATATCCGAATATATGTTGTATTCGGCTTCCGGACCGTGGCCAGGAGCGTAACCGGTATCTCCGTAGCCTCGATAAACGGAACCTCCCATGATCACAACCCGCTTCAGCTTACGAAAGGTAGAAGCGTCCCTCGATATGAGCGCTCCAACGTTGGTAAAGGGCGCCACAGAAACGAGTGTGACCTCGCCGGGATATCTGCGAATCGTGTCGAGCATAAAGCTGACAGCATCCGGATAACGGCGCTCCGGAGATTGTCCGGCCCATTGCGCCTGGCTGAATTTCGCTGCGCTTTTCGTCTCTGTTCCGGAAAAGACAGGAATATCGCTGTGACCGGTTTCGCGAAGAAAGCGGGATACCAGACGTGCACGGAGATTCGTATCTCCCCACGCTGTGGTCACACCGAGAATTTTGACTTCAGGGCTCTGCAGCAGCAGCGCCAGTGCAAAGGCATCATCGATGTCGTCGCCAATATCTGTGTCGAAGATGATTTTTTCGGGCACCGAAGCAGAATACTCTGCACTCGACTGAGACACGGCCAGTGAAGAGCCTGGGGCAATGAGCAAAAAGAAGAGTGCGGCAAAGGCGATGCGGCGCATGCCATGAATAGTACTCTGACCTATTTTCAAAAATACAGCGGCGACACGCGGCAGCTACAATGACGGGGATCTCAGATTACCGGATAACAAACGGAATGAATCAGGCGAGTACCGCGGCATTGCGCGATAAATGGAAAATCGCATTCCTGCTGGGAATCGGTGTTCTTATCAATTATTTCGACCGCGTTAACCTCTCGGTCTCTCACGAAGCGCTCTATGCCACCTTCGGCATATCCGATATCACCTTCGGCTATCTTTCAGCCGCCTATAACTGGACATACGCGCTCTGCCAGCTTCCTATCGGGGTCATTCTCGATACATTTGGCGTCCGCCGCGTGGGCCGGATCAGCACATTTATATGGAGTATCGCCACCTTTGGCGCAGCGATCACGCCAAACATCAGCGGCTTCTTCGGTGCGCGCCTGCTGCTTGGCGTGGGCGAGGCCCCGTCCTTCCCGGGCAATGCAAAGGCGATCGGTTTATGGTTTCCGCAGAAAGAGCGGAGCCTGGCAACAGCAATCTTCGATTCTGCCGCAAAACTGGCGCCGGCTCTGGGTGTGCCATTACTGGGCATTTTCCTGATTCGTTTTGGGTGGCGCTGGAGCTTTGCCTTTACAGGACTGCTAAGCCTGTTCTTTTTCGCGCTGTTCTATTTCGTCTATCGCGATCCGGACGTTCCCGCTGATGCCGAAACCGATCAACCGGAGCAGGTGGATAGTGGCGAGCCGCTTTCCCTCTGGTATCTGATGCGGCAGAAAAAAGTGCTGGGCCTGCTGCTTGGATTTGGTGCATACAATTATGTCTTCTATCTGCTGCTGACCTGGCTGCCGAGCTATCTGGCACAGTCACTGCATATCGATCTGCTGCACTCCTTTCTCTACACAGGCGCACCCTGGCTGTTTGCTGCCGTAACCGATATCGTGGTGGGCGGCTGGCTCGCGGACTCGCTGATTCAGCGGGGGTGGAACGCGGATTATGTACGGCGTGCCATTTTGATTGGCGGGACTGCGCTGGGGCTGGGAATTCTCGGAGCCGCGCATACTCATTCCGCGCCAGTTGCACTTTTCTGGATCAGTATCTCAATCGGCGGGCTCTCGGCAGCGGCTCCTATAGGATGGGCTGCGACAACTCTGATTGCTCCGCGAAGCAGCGTGGGTACTCTTGGAGGAATTCTCAATTTCTCAAATCAGCTTTCTGGAATTGCCGCGCCAATCATTACGGGCTATCTGGTGTATCACAGACAGTCTTATGCCGCAGCCTTTGGAGTAGCCGCGGCATATCTGATCGTTGGAATTATGGGTTACTGGTTCCTGATGGGGAAGATCGAACCGGTTCCTGCCAATCTCTGAGTACGGGACGCTGGAGCCAGATGGGGCATGACGGACTACTCGTCTGCATCTGCAGGGCGCATGGTCGCACGCATTGCACCGGTTGAAATGCCTCCGTCAATCAACAGCGTCTGGCCCGTAATATAACGGCTTGCTTCTGACGCAAGAAAGACAACCGCACCATCCAGATCGTCAGGCGCTCCGGGGCGTTTCAGCGGAATACGATCCACAAGGTATTCCACCCATTCCTTGTTTTCATAAAGCACGCTGTTTTGTGCAGTACGGAACCAGCCCGGAGCAAGACAATTCACAGTGATACCGTGTCTGCCCCAGTCGTCGGCAAGGCTCATAGTAAGCTGCCGTACACCTCCGCGGCTGGCACAGTAAGGACCGAGACCGGCATAACCGAAAACGCTGGTGACCGAACCGATATTAATAATGCGCCCATAGTGATGAGGAATCATAAGGCGCGCCATTGCCTGAGCGACAAAGAAGCTGCCACGCAGGTTCGTATCGAGAACGAGGTTCCAGTCTTCCCAGGTAACATCGACAGCGGGTTTCCGAACATTGCAGCCGGCGTTGTTGACCAGAATGTGAACCTGCCCAAAGCTTTCGGCAGCCTGGGCGGCCATGGCGGTAATGCTCTCCGCATCGCGCACGTCGAGCTCCAGTTCGACAGCGCGGCGTCCCAGATCTCGAATCTCCTCGGCAAAGGGAGCGAGCGTTTCTTTTCGGCGACTGGTAAGTATCAGGTCTGCTCCAGCTCTTGCCAGGGCTCTCGCAAGATACTGGCCCAGTCCACGACTTGTCCCGGTAACGACAGCAACTTGTCCGGTGAGATCAAATAATGAGCCGCTCATGCATGTACTTCCCCGGCAGGAAGTGGACTCAGCACGACTTTCATCAGATTCGGCTCGTGCGAATAAAGCCGTGAAAACCAGAGCGGCCCCTCTTCAAGTGGGGCCACAGCGGTAATCAGCGGCTGCACTTTGATCTTTCCGGTGGAGACAAGCTCGATGGCCTGTGGATACTCCCCTGCAGACGCGGCACTTCCCTGCAGCCGAATCTGACGTGAAACAACCTTCTGTAATGGCAGGCGCACCTCCGGTGTAATGTTGCCGATCAGCGTTACAGTCCCACCCCGGCGTACGCAGTCGATGGCTCCTGCGACGGTTTCATCGCGCCCAACAGCTTCAAGCACGAGATCGACACCTCGGCCGGCAGTTCTTTTCAAAATCTCTGCCGGAAGATCCGTCCCCGAAGCCAGCAGGGTCGTATCGGCACCAGCCGCTTCCGCCATTTTCAGCCGCGAGGCATCGACATCGGCAACAAGAACCTGGGAACAACCGGCTGCTCGCGCAGCCTGCAGAGTAAGCAGGCCGATCATGCCCGCGCCAATCACGAGGGCAGTTTCGCCCCCCTTCACATCGGAGACACGCAACGCATGAAGCGCCACCGAGACAGCCTCCAGCATGGCGGCTTCTGCAAAAGACATTCCGTCTGGCAGGCGATAAACGATCCGCTCGGGTACCACTACGTATTCAGCGAAGGCTCCGGCGCGACGGAAGTCCGCGCACGATACCCCGATTACCTCTCGTGATTCGCACAGATTGATGTCTCCGGAGCGGCAGTAATCGCAGTGCCCGCAATACACGGTCGAATCAAAGGTTACGCGATCGCCGGGCTGGAACTTCCCGGCATTGCTCCCGGTTGCCGCGATGACTCCGGAAGCCTCATGGCCCATGACAACAGGCGGAATACGGCGGCCTGAGCCTCCATCGTAACCATGAACGTCGCTGCCGCAGATGCCACAGGCTGCAACGCGAATCAGTACCTCGTCTTCTCCTGGAACCGGTGCGGGAAGATCTGCCATTTCAAGCTGCTTGTATTCCGACAGCAACAATGCCTTCATGCGATTCAGTCACCTCGTCCCTGCCAGATTACATCGTTGCGCCGGACGAAGCATGTTGAAGGACGCGATGGGCTCTTCAGTGCTGCAGGCCCCTGTTTTGCCTCGAAATTCTCATATGGGATACATCTCGATCCGATTGTGCAACGCGCTTTTATTTTCAATAAGATGAGGATATTTCTACGTCATTTCGGCTCTTTCCTCAAAAATTCCGTGGCACGGTCTGTTACCGTAACAGCAGCAACGCTGCAAACTATGGGAACGCAGGGTTTTATTACCTGCGCACAGCACAAAGACAACGTCTTTCGACAGAACTCCAACAACCGGGACCGAACACACAGACCAGATATGAATGACGCCATTCTTGTGACAGGAGGGGCCGGCTTCATTGGCTCCAATTTCGTTCTTGACTGGATACAGCAGAGGGGAACACCAGTCATCAATCTTGATCTGCTTACATATGCCGGAAACGCGGCGAATCTGCAGACGCTGGAGGGCGATACTCGCCACATTTTTGTTCGTGGCGATATCTGCGATGCTCCGCTTGTGAAGTCTCTTCTGGAGAAATATCAGCCGCGCGCCCTGGTTCACTTTGCGGCGGAGAGCCACGTGGATCGTTCTCTTGTCTCTCCGGACACATTCATTCAAACCAATGTCTTCGGGACATTCACCCTGCTTCGCCAGGCACATGAGTACTGGAACAGGCTGACGGGGCATGAACGCGAACAATTTCGTTTTCTGCACGTTTCCACTGACGAGGTATACGGCACACTCGACGAGCACGATCCGGCATTCTCCGAAACAACTGCCTATGCTCCAAACAGCCCGTATGCTGCGTCCAAAGCCTCATCGGATCATCTGGTGCGTGCCTGGCATCATACGTGGGGCTTACCGGTGCTGACTACGAACTGCTCAAACAATTACGGACCATTTCAGTTTCCGGAAAAACTGATCCCGCTGATGATTCTGAATGCACTGGAGGGAAAGCCGCTTCCGGTATACGGCGACGGATTAAACGTACGTGACTGGTTATTTGTTGGCGATCACTGCACTGCCATCCGCGAAGTGCTGGAACGCGGACGCCCCGGTGAAACCTACAATGTGGGTGGATCGAGCGAGCGAGCAAATATCGACGTGGTAACGACAATCTGTGATCTGCTTGACGAAATGCGACCCAATGCAGGTATTGGTCCACGCAGGAATCTGATCACGTATGTGACTGATCGGCCAGGCCACGACCGGCGTTACGCTATTAATGCAACAAAGATCACACACGAGCTGAGCTGGCATCCGCTGGAACGATTTGAGAGCGGCATTCGTCGTACCGTGGCATGGTATCTGGATCATCTGGACTGGGTAAATAATGTGAGAAGTGGTGCATACCAGCAGTGGATAGAACACAACTATGCGGAGCGTTTAGGCACTGAGCGCCAGCAGACGGAGCAGCTACCCCAGTGAAAGGAATCATCCTCGCCGGAGGCTCCGGCACGCGGCTTTATCCGGTGACGCACGTTGTTTCAAAACAGCTGCTGCCGGTCTACGACAAACCGATGATCTATTACCCGCTGAGCACATTACTGCTGGCTGGTCTGAAGGACATTCTGATCATCTCCACACCGCAGGACACGACTCGCTTTGCTGATCTGCTCGGCAATGGGAATCAGTGGGGGATCGAACTGTCGTATGCCGTTCAGCCTTCACCAGATGGACTGGCTCAGGCATTTCTTATCGGTAAGGATTTTATTGGCGACGACGCGGCAGCATTGATCCTCGGCGATAACATCTTCTACGGGCAGACACTCTCGCGGCAGCTCCGTCAGGCAGCGCAAAAGACACATGGCGCAACGGTATTTGCTTATCCAGTCCATGATCCGGAGCGTTACGGTGTTGTGGAATTCGACAGAAATGGAAAAGCGATCAGCCTGGAAGAAAAGCCGGAGACTCCGAAATCGCGTTATGCGGTCACCGGGTTGTATTTTTACGATAATGACGTGGTTTCGATTGCTTCTTCACTGAAGCCTTCTCCTCGCGGGGAGCTTGAAATTACCGATGTGAATCGCCATTACCTCGTGCGCGACCAGCTGGACGTGGAGATCATGGGACGGGGCATGGCCTGGCTCGATACAGGTACGCATGATTCGCTTTTTGATGCCGGTCTCTTTATTCAGACCATCGAGCGCCGCCAGGGATTGAAGATTGCCTGCCCCGAAGAGATTGTCTGGCGACTTGGTTATATCGGCGATCAGCAGTTAGAAGCGCTTGCCAAGCCGGTTCGAAAGAGCGGATACGGTCAGTATCTTCTGGGACTGCTGACCGACTCGAATATCTCCGATGACGTCCTGTAACGGCCGCACATTAAATCCGACAGTAACGGAACGGTACGATGAAAATCACAGAGACCTCTTTGCCCGGCGTTCTGCTGCTTGAACCGAAGACCTTTCGCGACAATCGTGGGGTTTTCTGGGAGACCTATAATGAGCGTGCTTTCGAAGAAGCTGGCCTGCCGACAAAGTGGGTACAGGACAATTACTCGATCTCATCGATGGACGTGCTGCGGGGCATCCACTATCAGATCACGCAGCCTCAGGGGAAGCTTGTACGCGTTGCCTCCGGCGCGGTGGTCGATGTGGCGGTCGATCTGCGGCGCAGTTCAGCAAACTTCGGGAAATATGTTGCTGTCGAGCTTTCCGAGATGGATGGCAATATGCTCTGGATTCCACCGGGATTCGGGCATGCCTTTCTCTGCCTGACGGAAACAGCAGGCTTTGCGTACAAGGTGACTGACTATTATTCGCCCTCCGGCGAACGCACCGTCCAGTGGAACGATCCGGAGATAGATATTTCGTGGCCCATCAGCTCTGACAAGGCGATCATTTCGGCAAAGGATCAGCAGGGATGTCTGCTGAAAGACGCTGAGGTTTATCCGTGACAGCACCTGTCGTTCTGCTCCTTGGTGCGAATGGTCAGGTGGGAACAGAGCTTCAGCGCAGTTTTGCAGGCTTTGGAAAAGTCATCGCTTGTGACCGCTCGCATGCCGACCTGAGCCGTCCGGCAGGCCTCCGCAATCTGATACGTGAAGTTCATCCACAGGTCATTCTCAATGCGGCGGCCTACACAGCCGTTGACCGGGCAGAAAGTGATCAGGAACTGGCCACTGCCATCAATGCAACGGCTCCAGGGGTGCTGGCTGAAGAAGCGGCCCGTCTGGATGCGCTGCTGGTGCATTATTCAACAGATTATGTCTTCAATGGCGCAAAGACTTCTCCGTGGATCGAGACCGATACACCCGCTCCTTTGAACGTCTATGGTGCGTCCAAGCTGGCGGGCGAGCGCGCCATTCAGGCGGTTGATGGCAGACATCTGATTTTTCGCACGAGCTGGGTCTATGGGCCGCATGGGAAGAATTTCCTGCTGACCATGCTGCGCCTGGGACGGGAAAGAGATGAACTCCGCATAGTGGATGATCAGATCGGAGCTCCCACCAGTTCCCTGGCCATTGCCCATGCAACACGTTCGGCAGTAGACAAAATGCTTTCAGAAGCGCCTTTATCTTCGGAAAGCAGGACAGGTATTTACCATCTCTCCTGCGAAGGAGAGGTTTCCTGGTGCGGGTTTGCCAGGGAGATTTTTTCGCGAGGTGGCGCCCTGTTGCACGGCAGGCAACCTTGTGTTGCCGCCATCCAGAGCGAGGAATATCCTACTCCCGCGATACGGCCGCGATATTCAGTATTGTCGAATGAAAAACTTCATTCCATTCTGGGAGTCAAACTACCTCCGTGGCAGATTGCCCTCGATGAGGTGCTGTCCCGGCTTCAGGCTTAGGATCAGCCGCAACATCTCTCGGCACTTTTTCGTCTAATAAGCGCTGCTTCCAACGCGCTTTCAGAGGACGTTTCCTGTATGTGTCTGAAGTTGTTTCGCCATACCATATCTTTCCGTACGACCTGCTGGGTGCTGGCAGTCAGTTTTGCTCCTGCCCTGATGGCTTCGACAGCAACTGCTCAGGCGGTCGATGCGTCTTCCTCCCAGACGCCTCCATCCGGCACTACGGCCTCGACACAACCAGCCACACTGAAGGTCGACGTCAGAGTCGTAACGATGGCCGTTACCGTACGCGACAAGAAGGGCGCGATCGTCAATAACCTCACAGCCGACGATTTTGCGCTCACCGACGACAATCATCCGCAGACGATTAAATACTTTTCGCATGACACCAATCTGCCGCTCACGCTTGGTCTGCTGGTGGATACCAGCATGAGCCAGCACAGCGTACTCGACGACGAACGCACAGCCAGCCAGCACTTCTTATCGCAGATGCTGACCGATCCTAAAGACAAAGCATTTCTGGTCCAGTTCGATCATGAAGTTGATTTGCTGGAGGACATCACTCCTTCAAAAGACAGACTGCAGAAGGCTCTCGACCAGCTTGGAGTTCCTCAGTTTGGCTCATCCTCGAGTCAGGCTTCGCCGGATGACAGCGATCACGGAGCAGATGGTGAACACCGGAGAGGACGCGGCGGCACAACGCTGTATGACGCCATCTATCTTGCATCGAGCGATGTAGCAGCAAAGCAGCCGGGACGCAAGGCACTTATCGTGCTGACGGATGGTATCGATCGAGGCAGCAAAGAAACGCTGAACGGAGCAGTGGAAGCGGCGCTCAGGGCAAACACCGCGATTTATGCAATCTACTTTAAAGGCGAAGAATCACGAGACAATGGTAACGGTCCGGGGATGGGCCGCCACGGTGGAATGGGTGGAAGGTGGCCTGGTGGTGGAGGTGGTTATCCTGGCGGAGGATCTCCCGGCGGCTACCCCGGAGGCGGTGGCAACCCAGGTGGGGGCCGCACTGCTGACAGCCACGGTGACGGGAAAAAAATTCTGGAAGAAATTTGCGGCCGTACCGGCGGTTATATGTTTGAAGGGAAAAAGGGTAAGACAGACGAAATCTACGGGAAGATCTCCGAAGAACTGCGGGGGCAGTATCAGCTGGGATATATCCCAGGCAAGGATGCGAGTGATTCGGGCTATCACCGAATTGCTCTTACTCCAAAGAAGAAGGATCTGATTGTTCAGACACATGATGGCTACTACACCGCCGAATAACCCGGTCTCTGAAAATCAGGGAGTGATCAAAACAAATTTTGATGAGCCTCTGAATGAGGCTGAATTCTGCCTTACAATGGGTGCTTGCGACGCGCACTTACCATTGTGTTGCTGCTTCTGTTCAGCTATCCGCTGATTGCGCCCGCATTTGCCTCATCAGCTGATGAGGCAGACCTTCCCGCCTGCTGCCGCAGAAACGGCAAACATCACTGCGCTATGTCCGGCATGGACATGACGCAGAACACACAAAGCACATCCATAAGCGAAAGATGCCCATATTCCCCGCAGGTAAAGGCGCTCATGTGGCAGAGCACATTTGCACCAGCGTCTGATCAAATCATTTTTGCGGGATTGGTGCACCAACCAGCCCTCGTGGCTCAGGCAGAGGCCGGTTTCCGTATCTCATTCAGCCGCTCTCGCCAGAAGCGTGGCCCTCCGCAATTCCTCTCGTAGCAAATTCTGTTCAGCCATTCCGCATAGCTATCAGCCTGAAGCAACTCATGCCGCTGTAATACGGTGTATGAGTGAAGAGTTTGGCTGGCCCATGCCTGCGAATCGCTGTCTCTCATTTCTATAGCTCAGGGTTTATGCGAGGTGGTCTTCTCTCATGCGAACTATGCGATTTTTCGCATTGCTGCTCTTTTGTCTCATCTGTGTGCCTATGATCCGAGCGTCGGTCTTTGGACAGATCCAGGGTATTGTGCATGATCCGCATCATCGGCCAGTTCCCGGAGTGCATGTTTCCGTTCATGCTGCGCATTCGGATCTCAGCTTTTCTGCCATAACCAATCAGGACGGTGCTTTTCGTATCCCCGCTGTTCCTTTGGGAGATTATGTTGTCACCGTTTCCAGCGAAGGCTTTGCAACACTGCAGCAGACCATTACTGTCACTTCAGATTCCACTCTCATTCTGCACTTTCCACTTGAGATCGCAACCGTTGCGCAATCCACCACGATCACCGCGGAGCACCCGGCCCTTAATCCGGACACGGTAACCCCAACAACACAGATCAGCCGAATGGATATTGCTGAAACACCCGGAGCGGGCCGCACAAACAGCCTGGCGATGATAACGGATTACGTGCCCGGAGCCTACATGACGCATGACATGCTGCACATGCGTGGCGGGCATCAGCTAAGCTGGCTGATCGATGGAGTATCCATTCCAAATACGAATATCGCCAGCAATATCGCACCGCAGATCGATCCCGGAGACATCGACACGCTGGAAGTAGATCGCGGCAGCTATAACGCAGGCCTGGGTGATCGAACATATGGAATTTTCAATGTAGTTCCTCGTACCGGCTTTGAATACAACCGCGAGGGAGAATTTGTAACTTCAATTGGATCGTATTATCAAACCAACAATCAGCTCAGCCTCGGCAGTCATTCAGAAAAATTTGCATGGTTCACAAGTCTAAACGGCAATCGCAGTAATTACGGCCTTCAGCCGGCCATCGAACAGCCGGTTCATGATGCCGAAAACGGATATGGCGGCTTTGGCTCTCTCATTTACAACGTGAACACGGCGAACCAGATGCGGCTGGTCAGCCAGTTGCGGACGGATTACTACCAGATTCCTCGCGATCCCGATCCGGATGACTGGCAGAATCAGCTTTATCCATCCAGCGGCCTGCGTGATGGCGAACATGAGACAGACGGCTATGTTGCATTTACATGGGTTCACACTTTCAACCCGACAACACTGCTGCAGGTTTCGCCCTTTTATCACTACAACAGTGCGAAGTACGAACCGCATTCCGATGATTTCCCCACGGCAACAACTGCGGATCAAACGGGAAACTATGCTGGTCTGCAGGCTGCAATTTCGACTTCGATTGCAAAAAATGCTCTCTCCGGAGGTGTGTACAGCTATGAACAACATGAGGGCGACCTGTTCAGTATTCAGGGACAACTCTCTCCCCAGAACAGCAATGTAAATGGCGGTATCGAAGAATTATGGCTCGAAGACAGCTATAAACCGGCACCGTGGCTGACACTGACAGGTGGCGAGCGCCAGACTCATTTCCAGGGGACGATCTCTGAAGATGCGATTTATCCGCGTATTGGAGCCGCCGTGCAGATTCCGAAACTCCACTGGGTTTTCCGAGGATTTTATGGCCATTTTTATCAGCCTCCTCCGCTGACAACGATCTCTGGCCCGTTGCTGCAACTCGCACAAGACAACAACACCAGCTTCCAGCCATTGCGGGGAGAGCGGGATGAAGAACATCAGTTCGGCGTCCAGATTCCGTTTCGCGGCTGGCTGCTCGATGCCGATACATTTCAGACAAGGGCCAATAACTTCCTCGATCACAGCAACATCGGTGCATCGAGCATTTATATCCCGGTTACCGTGGATGGTGCTTTGATTCAGGGATGGGAGCTGACGCTGCGCTCGCCGCAATTATGGAAATATGGTCGAGCCCATCTGGCCTATTCCAATCAGATTGCGCAGCAGCGAGGTCCCATCTCCGGGGGACTGATCTGTTATTCGCCGGGCGATCCTTCCGCCTGTGCAGTTCCCCCGGGTTATTCGCCGCTTGATCACGATCAGCGAAACACGCTGAATGTTGGGCTTGACGGCAATCTGCCGGATCACATATATGGCTCGTTCAATATCTA
Organism: Paracidobacterium acidisoli; assembly: GCF_003428625.2. GTDB lineage: Bacteria > Acidobacteriota > Terriglobia > Terriglobales > Acidobacteriaceae > Paracidobacterium > Paracidobacterium acidisoli. The sequence goes on from NZ_QVQT02000001.1 coordinate 359,963, forward strand.
TTACGGTTCGGGCTTTTCCAATGGATACACTGATCCACCATCACCCTATTCTGGAGATTATCTCCCTGCACACACTACTGCAGATGCAGCGATGGGAAAAACCTTCTCTGACAAGGTAACCCTTTCGATCAATGCCCTGAATATCGCGAATACGAGGGTCCTGCTTGATAACAGCCTCACTTTCGGAGGTTTTCACTACAACGACCCGCGCCAGATTTATGGGGAGGTTCGCTACCGCTTTCATTTCTGATACATCATTCCGCCAGCGGATAGAAATATTCTTTCCGCTGGCGTGACTGCATGAAGTGCACAGTCGTCGTCGTAATGTACGCTGGATAGGCAAAAGGAGGAGTATTTACATGGAGAAATCCCGACGCGTATTGTGCCAGGCGCTTCCACTGTTGTTTACCTCAATGGCATGGGCAGACAGCGAAACACTCAGCTCTTTCGCAAAGCCATTTGATGAACTCCCGGTACACGAAAGCGGTGCGAATATATCCCGCGCGATTCTGAATGGCGTCACGCATGAAGGTGGCTATCTGGAAGTACATGAGACAACGCTGGCGCCCGGCAGTATGCCGCACCCTCCCCATCATCACGAGCATGAAGAATTGTTTCTGCTTTCTAAGGGTACTGTAGCTGTCACCATCAATGGAAAAACAACGCAGCTGAATGCAGGTTCGGCAGCTTTTGTGCATTCCAATGAAGTACATGGTGTGCGCAACACAGGAAACGAGCCGGCACAATACTTTGTGGTAGCGATCGGCAAAGAAGCCTGATCTGTGGATGGACGCTCGTCACGTTCACCGCTCTTTAAAAAACGATCAGATACGAGTCCAGTCGAGGATGACCTTGCCTGTATTGCCGCTCATCATCGCCTCAAAGCCTTTTTCGAAATCACTGTAGTTGTAACTGTGCGTAATAACGGGGGTGATGTCGACCCCTGCGCCTACCAGCACCGACATTTTGTACCAGGTTTCGTACATCTCACGACCATAAATTCCCTTTATGGTCAGCATGTTGAAGATAACCTTGCGCCAGTCAATCTCCATCGGCTTTGCAGGAATGCCGAGCATGGCGATTTTCCCACCATGGCACATGTTTTCGATCATTTCCACAAAGGCGAGGCGGCTACCGGACATCTCGAGACCGACATCGAAACCTTCCAGCATGCCGAGTTGCTTCTGCACCTCTGCCACAGCGGCTTCCGTGGGATTTATGGCAACTGTCGCGCCCAGCTTCCTGGCGAGATCAAGACGGAAGGGGTTGAGATCGGTAATAACAACATGGCGCGCGCCCGCGTGGCGCACAATGGGGATACACATCAAACCTATCGGGCCTGCTCCGGTGATCAGTACATCCTCACCCAGAACCGGGAAGGACAGTGCCGTGTGCACGGCGTTGCCAAAGGGATCGAAGATAGCAGCGACTTCTTCTGATATCCCGGAGTGATGACGCCAGATATTCGTCATCGGCAGAGCAATGTATTCCGCGAAAGCACCGGGGCGGTTGACGCCCACCCCCAGCGTGTGGGCGCAGAGATGGCGGCGGCCAGCGAGACAGTTACGACAACGCCCGCAAACAACATGCCCTTCGCCGCTGGCCAGATCACCGGGATGGAAGTCGCTGACGTTGGAGCCAACCTCCACAATTTCACCGACAAATTCATGACCGATGGCCATTGGGACAGGAATAGTCTGCTGAGCCCATTCATCCCACTGATAAATGTGCACATCGGTTCCGCAAATACCTGTCTTCCGCACACGGATCAGAACGTCATTGATGCCGATTTCCGGTACGGGAATGTCTTCCAGCCAAAGACCGCGTTCGGCTCGACTCTTGACCAGTGCTCGCATCCAGACTCCCTTCAGTCCTCTGTGAATCCAGGGTATTCAATATGATTTTGATTGGAGCAGGAACAGAAGCATTCCCTCTGTGTGCTTCTCAGCGTTCACCCCACTTCAGCTTTGCCCGCAGTACACCGAAGAAATCCGGCGGCCCAAGACGAACCAGCTTTACGGTAAGCTCCGAACGGCGGCAGCGAATTTCATCTTCGGGACGAAGAGCTATGGCTTCCTGTCCGTCTATGGTAAGTACTGTTTGATCGGGGATACTCTCGACACTCACGACAATATTTGTCCCGCCATGAACCACAATCGGTCTGAGGGTCAGCTGGTGGGGACAGACCGGTGTAACGATCAGTGCGTCGACAGCCGGCACCAGGATGGGACCATCAGCAGCCAGAGAATAGGCGGTGGAGCCGGTAGGTGTCGCGACAATCACGCCATCGGCTCGAAAGGCCGCAGCAAGCTGGCCATCGACCGTAATGCGGAAATCGCCCATACGAGCGATGGCCCCTTTGGAAATCACTACATCATTCAGAGCTTCGTGTTCGGCATGCATTCTTCCATCGCGCCACAATTCACTATGCACCATGGTGCGAGCCTCGATGGTGTGACAGCTCTCACACCATCCCTCAAGGTGCGAATACAGATCTTCGAGGCGTACCTCTGTAAGAAATCCGAGCGAGCCAAGATTCACGCTAAGAATCGGGGTTCCGGTCTTTGCGAAGACGCGCGAAGCTGCCAGCAGCGTTCCGTCGCCCCCGAGAACGATGACCAGTTCCGGCTGTTCCGCTGGCAGCTCAGGACGTGGAACTATGCGGGCCTCACGGGTGTAATTGCCGCCCACGGGGTCCAGTATGGGCTCGAATCCTCGGGCGCGCAGCCACAATACCAGCTCTGGAAGCAGAGTGGTCAGCTCTTCCTTCTGCGGTTTTGAAATAATCGCAATCCGTCGCATGAAGAACCAGTTTACCCGGAGATGGGTTTTCGCTTTTCAGTTACCGAAATTTGTATGAGTTCGCAGAAAATCAGACATTTTCCGCAACTTCAACCCTGCGATCGCGTTCGATTGCGCAGGAGCCGTTTTATGCCGGTTACCCGTCGGTTTTTCATGAAAAGCGGAGCGATGGCCGTAGTTGGAACCTCCGCTATTCCCTCTTTTCTGACGCGCAGCGTTTTTGCTGAAGCGACAACGGCACGAGCTCAAGGCAAAAAGCTGATCGTTATCTTTCAACGGGGAGCCGCCGATGGGCTAAGCGTCGTCGTGCCATACCGCGAACCATCGTATTATCAGTACCGATCCAGCATCGCTATTCCACAAAATCAGGTGATCGATCTGGATGGCTTTTTTGGCCTGCATCCGGCAATGCAGCCGCTGAAAACCCTCTGGGAGCAAAAGCATCTTGCCGTTGTACACGCGGCCGGGTCACCTGATCCCACTCGCTCACACTTTGACGCACAGGATTATATGGAGTCCGGCACACCTGGCGTGAAATCCACTCGAGACGGATGGTTAAATCGCGCGCTGGCCGCGGAAGATGCCGCGCATTCCGGGACCGGCCAAAGCGGCAGGCATTCGCCGTTCCGCGCCCTGGCCTTCAGCCCGCAAATTCCGCGCACTCTTGAAGGACCGGTACCTGTAGTGGCCCTGGACAACATTCAGAACTTTTCAGTCAATCCGACTCCGATCGCTGCGAGCTTTGCCGCCATGTACGACGAATCAAGCGACGCAATACTCCATGGCACGGGTGCCGAGACCTTCGAGGCAGTGCGGATGCTCCGCACTGCCAACCCTGAAAAATATACTCCTGCGGCAGGAGCAAACTACCCCGGCGGAGCGTTTGGCAACAGCATGAAGCAGATTGCACAACTGTTGAAAGCCGATCTGGGGGTAGAAGCTGCATTTGCTGACATTGGTGGATGGGATACGCATCAGAATCAGGGAGGCAGCGAGGGACAGCTCGCGGGACGTCTGCGTGAGTTCAGCCAGTCACTGGCCGCCTTCTGGATCGATATGGGGGATCAGGCGGAAGATCTGACGCTGGTCACCATGTCGGAGTTCGGACGCACAGTGCATCAAAACGGCACGGGTGGCACCGATCATGGACATGCCAATGTGATGTTCCTTCTCGGAGGCAGAGTCGGCGGCGGGAAAGTATATGGGGAATGGCCCGGCCTCGCGCCTGAAAATCTATATCAGCAGCGCGACCTTGCGATTACGACCGACTACCGTCGGGTATTGGGTGAAGCCGTCGTAAAGACACTCGGTGCAGACAATCTCGGAATGGTTTTTCCTGGCGTTCCTCTGCACAGCAGGAATTTTCTAAACATCCTGAAAGCCTGATGTGCTTCGGGAAGTTTCGCTGCGCCCAGATCTGCTTCCCATCGCCGTAAGTGTGAATAATCTTCATTTACGCTGGTAAACACACTCTGTCTGCGGAATCTCCTGCAGGATTTCACTGCATTTTCTCTGAAAAAATGCTATCTTCCAGACTTCGACCTGTCTGCATCGCAGATTATGCTCCCTGTCCAGCCGGCATACCAGCACGCATCCGTCTGACTCAATCGCGGAGCCAGAACTTCGGTAGTCCGGAGAGTATTCGTCATGAAGAATGCGTCGTTGAAATCGGCCTGGAGTACGGCCCTGATCCTTTCATTTGCAGGTGGCGCTACACCTCGATATATCCAGGCTGAACCTTCTGCCATAGCTGGCGCCATGGGACAGGCCGCACCAGCGCAATCGTATAAACTACCCCAGGCAGATATCACCGAACAGGAGATTCGGCAGCGACTGACGGGGAAACAGCTTTTTCTCCGCGGGCTGTGGCTGGACGACGATCTGAACTTCGATGCGCGCGGTGATCTGATGAGCCATTCACCAACGGGTTCATTCACCCTGTGCGCAGTTGAAATTCAACGGGTGAGATTAACGAAACACACGCTCGAACTGGAGGGCGTTCGCTATGGAATTCACTTTTTGGGTGAATCGCCATGGCCGGAGCAGGCCACTTCATATGATCGCATCCGGCTGACGTCAAAGAAAAAAGTACTGAAGATATCCATCAATCGCGCTGATGTGATTCTTCCTAAACAAACCCCTGAAGAAAAAGCTGCCCTGAAAAAACAGGAAAAGGAAACCGGACATATCTCCGGCGTTTATTCTTCCGCTGAGGCCGCTGCAGACGCGGCAAAAGAAGCATCCGCGAATACGCCACCGCCACCGCCACCGCCACCGCCACCGCCCACTCCCACTCCGGGAGCATCTGCCACCACCGACCAAAAGGTTTCGGAGCAGCCTGCCGGCAACGTGACAGTATCTTCTTACGACGAGGCGTCGGCGATGATGCGCACTGCGCTGGACCGGATTTTCGCTTCCTCGATTGATGCTCAAATGATTGCGGCCATGCCGGAATACTGGCGATATTTCTATCAGGCGCAGCAGGATCACAAGTCAATCGAACCGACCGATGCATCCATTGTCCGCCCGGGGCCCGGAGTTCAGGGGCCAAAGATTGTGCATACCGTGGAGCCCGCTTCCAATGAATATGCGCAGGAAAATGAAATTGCAGGCATAGCGATCTACAAGATCATTCTCGATCCTGAAGGCAAGCCACTTGGCGTAGCCATTTATCGCCCAATCGGCTTTGGACTCGATGAGAATGCCGTGGATGCGATTCACAAATCCACGTTTACAGGAGCTACCCGCGAGGGCAAGCCGGTCACTTCCGTAATTAACCTCACCGTGAGCTTCAGGATTTACTCAGAGCGTACAGCCAGAATCGGCTCCGGTGAAGTCAGGAACATATCGGGCAACGGCTCCGCATCTTCCAGTCCTTCTCCGGCAAATACAGATCAACACTGAGCTTCGATAGTGCGCCGGTCAGTTGGCCGGGGGCCGGCACCCTGGCGGGCAAGAAGCCGGGCAATCCGTGCGCGGTATCCACGGCTTACGGGAACCTTTTGCCCATCTTTCATCAAAACAAAGGATTCCCCCTGCTGAGGATCGGTGCGGATTTCCTTTACATACTCGAGATTTACGATGGCTGAACGATGAACACGAATAAATGACTCCGGGTTGAGCCGTGTCTCAAACCGCGCCATCGTTTCGCGAAGAAGATGACTCTCCCGCTCGATGCAGATGCGAACGTAATTTTCTTCGGCGCCGATCCAGCGAATATCAGAAACCGCGAGGAAAAGAATTCTGCCTTTCGACTTGAACACAATCCGCGATGTATATGCCTTTTCTTCTGCAGTTAACTTCCTGTCTTCAGTGTCGCTTCGAAAACGAGCGATGTAATCCCTCACGCGTCCTATCGCATGCGCGAGTCTTTCGCGTGTAAATGGCTTCAGCAGATAATCGACAGCATTGATCTCGAAGGCGCGCAAAGCGTATTGATCATATGCTGTTGTAAAAACAATGCGCGGTGCCTGAAGAGATGGATCAGCACCAATTGCAGAAACAATCTCGAAGCCATCCATGTCAGGCATCTGAATATCGAGGAAAAGAAGATCGGGCTTCGTCTGTCGTACGAGATCAAGGGTACCGAGAGCAGTGGCTCCTTCGCCGACAATTTTGATATCAGCTTCACCGGCAAGTAACTGACGCAGCTTTTGTCTGGCCAGTAGCTCGTCATCTGCAATAACTGTCCTGACTGCCATATTCATAACTCACAATACTTCCGTTGTCCTGCGGCTGAAACTGAAGAGGCAGCATCAGAATGGCCTGTACCTCTCCATCCGGGAATGCCTGCAGGGTAAACCGCTGTTCATTGTCATCGATGCCATAGTGCAGTTCAAGGCGATTTTTCACGTTGGCGATTCCAACGCGTTCTCTTGTCTTGTTCAGAGGCGGTTCTTCTATCCCTCGCCCTGAATTACGCACGCACAACCGCAGATGGCCGTGCTGATTTTGTGCTTCAATCCCAAGAAAGGCTTCTCCGACGGTACGTGCAACTCCATGAAGATACGCGTTTTCCACGACCGGCTGCAGAATCATGGCAGGCACCAGCGCGTCATGCACCTCGGGGTCAATAGCGACATAATGATGCACCGTTCCCTGGAAGCGCATTTTCTGGATTGACAGGTAAAGCTGGATAAACTCGATCTCCTCGGTCAGAGGAATGAGTTGCGCGTCTCCTCTGTCCAGGGTCATACGCAGCATACTGCTCATTCGTTCCAGCATAATGTCGGCTGCCTCCACGTCGGACCGCATAAGGCTGGAAATGCTGTTCATCGTATTGAAAAGAAAATGCGGATTGAGCTGCATGCGGAGTGCTCGCAACTGGGCATTAACAAGTTCACTCTCAAGCCGCATTGCAGAATATTGTTGTTCCCGCAACTTCTGGTAATAGCCGATTCCCCGAAAGAGAAAAAATACCACCCAGAAGATCACCAGATTATTCAGCAGTTCAGAGTCAACGTAATAGCGGAGTCGATGCAGATACGTCCACGAAGACTGATGGAGAGGGACCTTTGGGAAGCATGCAATCCATACCGCCTCTTCCAGAACACTGATGAGCACGCCACCCACAACCCATCTCGTGAGGATCTGAGGCAATGCAGCACGCTGGATTGAACCGCGCAATTTCCACCAGATGATCTGACAGATAATGCCCCAGAGAAGGAAATGCCCTTCCCACGGAAAAAACAGAGCACCGAAGCCGACGGAATATTTCATGGAACGAGCCATGACATACTCCTGTAAGGAAAAAAGCGCTCCCAGAATGAGCCATGCCGCCAGAAAGATGGCAGGAGTCATAAGAAAGGGACGGTCGGATTTACCAGGTATGCCAGGATGTGTCAGCGGCTGAGACTCCTTTTCGCGGCTGTACCTGCTGGCCAGAATACACCTGAGGTGGCAGAGAATCACTTTCAGGTGTCGTAAGGATGTGTCAGTCATTGACATGCCGGGATTCACTCCTTAGAGTGAGGCTGCTACTTTATCGATAACGTAAATTTTCCATGAGGTATGGAATGTCCTCCCTTCGAACGACGAAAGCTGTTCTTACAGACAGCCACTTTCTTATTCCGCTTGTCGTGCTGCTGCTGGGAATCATCCTTCTCATTCGGCTGCATTAATCAGACGAAGAAAATCAATTCCAGTGCAGATCCACAACTTTCGTCAGAGAAAAAGAATATGAGTACCAGAGCGGAAATTTTGGCTTCACGACAGATGGGTGCTCTTCACGGACTTGGGGTGATCTGTGGCTTAGGAGCCGGAGTGTGGCTCGGCGCGGCAGAAGCGCCGACGAAGCTGGTGAACTCTGGTCTTTCCCCATTTGCTGTGTCTCTTTGCATGGTCGCAGGAGTTTTTACAGCTCGCTGGACCTTCCCCACAATGCTGAAAGGCACAGAGTACGTGTTTGCCGATCTGATGAGAAAAAAGCATCTGATCGTCTGGGCCATTCTGGCTGGAGCGTTGTGGGCAGTTGCCAATACACTTACCGTTTTCGCTGTCCGCGATGTTGGCCTCGCAGTGGCCTTCCCCCTCTGGAATGCCAACTCGCTCATCGGTCTTTTCTGGGGAAGAGTTCTCTTTGGAGAATTAAAAGGAGCAGGAACTGGAACAGTTCTTAAGGTTGTTGCAGGCACCGTAGCCATTATTGCAGCGGCGATCTTACTTGGCTTCAGCACCATTCACGGCGGATCGACCATGCATCCTCACGCCATTCATGGCGTCATAGCTGCCGCTGGAGCAAGCCTGTTATGGGGCACAATGTATGTTCCATATCGTAAAGCCTACGTGAGCGGCATGAATCCGCTGTCGTTCGTCACGGCATTTACCGTGGGTGAGCTGGGAACAATGTTTGCGCTTGTGCTGACCCTTGACGGAGGCACGCATGCTGCTGTCTTTCACTCCAGTCACGTGAAGCCGATGCTCTTCTGGCTCTTTCTCGGCGGCTTTGTCTGGGTGATTGGCGATCTGCTGCAGCAGTTTGCAACGAAATATCTCGGCATTGGACGCGGTATTCCGCTTTCAAACACGAATCAGCTCTGGGGACTCGCATGGGGCGCTCTGGTGTTCGGCGAACTGGTGCACGCGCCAGCGACGCAAAAACTGATGGTCATTGCCGGCTCCGCCATCATGATTCTGGGAGCGCTTTTGATCAGTCTTGCAGCAGCCGGCCAGCAAGAGCACTCCTCAACAAGTGACGCCCTGCTGCGCGAATGCGATCGCTACGGCATGAACTACTCTCAGGTCCTGGCGGAATATTGCGGCTCCGAATTTGGAAATCGCAGCGAAAAACGCCGGTGGTGGGATTACGCCATCCTCACCGCGGCCGTGGGCCTGTTTGTCTGGCTGGGTAAAGATGCAGTTGTCCCTGCCCTCGCCATGAACTTCCACTGGCTCATTGCCCTTGTCGCCACTATGATTCTCTGCCTGGCAGCCTGTGGCTGGGCTCTCTGGAAAACGACCCGCTTTTCATAGTTTCTTCTTAAAAAGGTAAGCGGTTTTCTTTGCGCCGGACCTGCGAATTTGCTATAACGTTAGCGGTAACGTAGCCGCATCCGGCGGAGGATTCTTATGGCCACTTCGAGTTCAGCATCTGCACAACCCCTCTCCAACCTTGAAGACTGGGACGACTTTCTGGAGGGCCGCTACAAAGAAGGCAAAACCGAGTCGGAATTTCGCCAGTATGACGCCGAGGCTACCCCCGGTGTAGCCGAGTTTTACAGGCTGAATCATCAGTATCAGACGGTAGATTACGTACTCGCCAAAGAGCGCCAATACTTTGGCCTCACACGCGGCGAAAAGACGATCTGGGAGGCAGCCGAGTACCTCAATACATTGGTAGACGACAGTGATCCGGATACGGATCTGACCCAGATCGAGCATCTGCTGCAGACCTCCGAATCGATTCGCCGGGATGGCCATCCGCGATGGATGGTATTAACAGGCTTCATTCATGACCTCGGCAAATGTCTATGTCTGTATGGAGAGCCTCAATGGGGCGTCGTGGGCGATACTTTTCCCGTTGGCTGTGCATGGTCCGATCAGATCGTTTTCCCGGAATATTTCGCTGACAATCCGGACAGGAATATTTCCCGGTATCAGACAAAATACGGCCTGTATGAGCCGAACTGCGGTCTCGAAAATGTTCACATGTCGTTCGGGCATGACGGCTACATTGCAGAAGTGATGAAGTCCTACCTGCCGGATGAGGCACTTTACATGCTTCGCTTTCATTCCTTTTACGCATGGCATCGACATGGCGCCTACAAGTACCTGGAGAACGAAAAAGACAAAGCGATGCTGTCATGGGTCAATAAATTTAATCCTTATGATCTATATTCCAAAGGCCATGCAAAGCCTGATATGAAGGCGCTGAAGCCCTATTACGACGACCTGTTTGCGGAGTTCCTCCCCGAGAAACTTGCCTGGTAATATCGAAGACAAATCGTTATTCCACAGGAGAGAGCCTTATGGCTCTCTCTTTTTGGATAGACGCTGTGCGCGGCTGGCAAGTGGTTTTCTGTGACTCCTACTCGCCTTGTTGTTTGGCACTTCGTTGATCTTCTATTGGAATTTTGTGTAGAGATTTCATCCGTAATCTTTATGTGATGAATGGTTCTCAATCTGCTCTGGCAGCGTGTAGGCTTTGGAACGCTGGAGACAATATCCCTTTGCGGCTCCGGCGGTCCGAAACATCATTTAAAGGTCAGCGATGAGCCCAATTTCAAAAAGATCAGAACAGAAGATCTTTACGGCAATTCTTCTTTCTCTGATTTACAGCGTTTCCTGTGCCGCACAGCATCCTGCCACCGCAGCCGCGGCAGGAAAGCCGGATCATCTGCGATGTGACTCACTGACGTATCCTCTGGGCATCGACACGACTCATCCCCTGCTTTCATGGCAGCTTCACGATGGTCGTTTTGGCGCCCGTCAAACGGCATATGAAATTCAGGTGGCCACGACCCCTGCATTGCTGATCGCAGATAAGGCGGATGTATGGAATAGTGGGCGCGTCTCCTCCGATAGCTCAGTGAATGTGCCCTATACCGGGCCGGCGATGCAGCCTGAGACTCGCTACTACTGGCGCGTAAAGGTATGGGATAAAGCTGGGAAGTTGTATCCGGTAAGTGCTGCGGCCTGGTGGGAAACCGGCCTGATGTCGAAGGACGCCTGGAAAGCGGAGTGGATTGGCTTCGAGGAAAAGGAAGAGAGCAGTATTCGCAAATCGGGTGCAACGTGGATCACCAATCCCGGACAGGAAAACTACAAAATCCCAGGCGAAACACATCATGCGTTCCGCTTTCGGTTCCACCTTCAGCAAACGGCTCGCCGCGCTGATTTATACGTGGCGGGCAAAGACTCTGTTGCGGCCTGGATGAATGGCCAGGAAGTCCTGACGGCGCTCCCTCTGCCACCGTGGAAACAAACTCCCTGGAAGACATGGACAAAGGTGGATGCAACCAGCGCATTGCACCAGGGAGAAAATCTGCTTGCCATAGATGCAGTTCTTTATGCGGCAAACCCAAATGGAATGCAGACGGTGAATGGCAGCGAGACCCCAATGAGCGCGTGCCTGTATGTCGAACTGACAGACGGCTCGACCGTGATCTTCACGAGCGGACGAGGGTGGAGAGCAGCATTAAATCCTCCTCCGCAGTGGCAGAATCCGCAGTTCAACGATGATGGCTGGCAGGCCGCTGTTCCCTTCATTCCATCTGACACGACGGGAGAAGATGATAACGATCCAGGCAATCCGTGGCCCACTGAATCAGTGAAACTGTTGCGAGACACCTTTGATGTGAACAGACCTGTCGTATCAGCGCGGTTGTATATCACGGCGCTGGGTGCATACCAGGCATGGCTGAATGGGCATCGGGTAGGCGATCAGATTCTCTCACCAGGCTGGACAGATTACCGGATTCGCGTTCCCTATCAGGTCTTCGATGTAACGAGCGAGTTGAAGCCGGGGAAAAATGCGATCGGAGCATTTCTCGCCCCAGGATGGTATACCACGCCGCTCAAGTGGTTCCGGCAGGGATACAACTACGGCTCGACGCCGGACGCGCTGCGGGCACAGCTTCGAGTCGCGTATGCAGATGGATCTGTCGAGTGGGTCAATACGGATGAGCATTGGAAAGCCGCTGAGTCTCCCATTACAAAAGCAGAAATTTACGACGGCGAAAATTACGACGCTCGACGCGAGCAGACGGGCTGGAGTACAGCACCTTTCTCCGATGCAAACTGGAAACCCGCGGAGGTCATTCAGCCCGTTGAACCGGCAATCGTCTCGCAATATTTTCAGCCGATTCGTATGGAAAAAGTATTGTCGGCAAAGAAGCTGACCAACCCTGCGCCCGGGGTCTACGTTTACGATTCCGGTCAGAATATGTCGGCAGTAGAACGCCTTCGCGTGCAGGGGCCAGCAGGCACAAATATAAAAATGAGGTTTGCCGAGGTGTTGAATTCTGACGGCACGCTCTATACCGAAAATCTGCGTACAGCAAAAGCGACCGATCATTACATTCTTTCCGGAAAAGGAGTCGAAGAATACCAGCCACGATTTACCTTCCACGGCTTTCGTTATGCAGAAATCACTGGCCTGCAAACAAATCCTGGAATCGATGCGCTGAAAGCAGTTGTAATTCATACTGACGCGCCATTTACGGCGCGTCTGCACACCGGCAGTCCAATAATTAACCAGCTATGGAACAACATCTTATGGGGGCAGCGATCCAACTTCGTTGGACTACCAACAGATTGTCCTCAGCGCGATGAGCGGCTCGGCTGGACCGCCGATGCTCAGGTCTTCTGGCGTGCCGCATCGTACAACATGGATCTGACACAGTTTTCAAAAAAGTTTGCTGCTGATTTGCGAGGCACGCAAAGCGGCACTGCAATGTATGGAATCATTGCCCCCGGAACTGCAAGCTCGAGCCCCGGTTTTGCCGCTGGCTGGAGCGAAGCAGGCATCATCATACCGTGGACGGACTGGTTCCAGCGGGGGGACAGACGCATTCTCGAAGAGAACTGGGATGCAATGCAGAAATATCTGAGTGCGATCCACCAGGCTAACCCTGATTATTTATGGGCAAAGGAATATGGCATATCGTTCGGCGATTGGCTGTCTCCGGAAGGAAAAACCGATGAGACTCTGATCGCCACGGCCTACTGGGCCTACGATGTTTCATTGATGCGAGAAATGGCCCACGCGCTGGGAAAAACTAAAGAAGAACAGCAATACGCAATTCTTTTCGGCCACATTCGCGACGCCTTCGATAAGGCCTTTGTTCACTCCGACGGATTTGTCGCTGGCGCGGATAACAGTGCTTCATCTTTTGGACAGATTAATAACCCCAATGCAAAGAGCCATGGCGGCGACACGCAGACCGGATACGTGCTGGCGCTGCATATGAATCTTCTGCCAAACACGCTTCGTCGTGCGGCCGCAGAAAAGCTGGTTGAGAAGATTCGCGAGAATGGATGGCGGCTGGGAACAGGATTTCTGGGAACTCCATACCTGTTGTCGGTACTCGTCGATTCCGGTCATGCAGATATCGCATACCGCTTGCTGCTCAATACTGATTATCCATCCTGGGGATATCTCGTTGACCATGGCGCGACAACGATGTGGGAGCGCTGGAACGGCGACAAAATGCGAGATGACCCCAGTATGAATTCCTACAATCACTATGCCTATGGTGCCGTTGCTGACTGGATCTACGGTTATGCTGCGGGCGTGGATGCGACCCCGGACGATCCGGGATTTCATACCATTTACCTTCACCCGAATTTCGATCGCCGGATTGGCAGCGTTGACTTCTCTTACGATTCGTCCTATGGACAAATCAAATCAGCATGGTCGATTCAGGATTCAACCGTTACGTGGCAATTCACGATACCGCCGAACACCACAGCTCTTTTGTCAGAGAATAATGCCGGCATGCGTCCATTCACACTGGATGGCGCGGCTCTGGATGATAGCCCAAAGGTGCATTTGAGTGAAATGGCCGAGGGCGAAAAAGTCTACAGGTTTCCAGCTGGCTCGTACGTGCTCAAAGCGGTTTTGCCGCCTCAGCCTCTCTCCGGAAACTAATGTTCGCTTCTGTCTGTCGGTTCACTTACGTAGTGCCTGGGAAACTGCAGCTTCAGCAAGTGGCGACATGATGGCATAACCTTCCGCAGTTGGATGCACGCCATCCACGGAAAGGCCGGGCCGCATACCTCCGTCCTTATCCGTCATTGCAGAGTAGTAATCGAGGTAAGTAAGACCTTCCCGATCGCAAAAATCTTTCAGCCAGCTGTTAAGCTGACGAATTTCCTCTGCAGGTTGTATGCCTGGCTTCCATGGATAGGCGATCGCAGGAAGAATCGATGCGATCACTACCCTGATGTGGTTCTGCTTCGCGATCGCAGCCATGGATGCGAAATTATCCTCGATCATTTGCGGTGTCGACGGACCGGTATTGCCTGCAATGTCGTTTGTTCCCGCAAGAATGACAACAGCGGCCGGATTCAGGTGCACAACGTCCTGCTGAAACCGTACCAGCATTTGCGGTGTCGTCTGTCCGCTGATACCGCGATTGATGTAAGGCTTGCCGGGGAAAAAGACCCCTGTCCGGCGTCCCCACCCATCGGTAATCGAATCACCATAAAACACCACGCGCTGCTCATTTGGCTGCACTGGCGGGAGCGTGGCATTTTCCGTCTGATACCGGCCAAGTTGCGCCCAGTCCTGGAGCTGAGCTTCCATACGTGCGATCTGCTGCCAGGCATCTGCATCAGGCGCCGCTGGAGTGTTACGCAGCGGTTGAGTACCGGGCACGCTCTGAGCCTGTAAAGACGAGGCGCCGATTAGAACAGCACAGACCAGCATACGATTCATTTGCACGCTCCATAAAAGATCGTTTTCAACATGCCCGGCTCATACAGCACGACTCATCATAGACGACGACCTCCTGCATCAGGCCGTGTTGGTTTGAGCGTGGTGATTCAGCCGTGCTGCAGTTTCCGGCTTACCGAAGACTCTACAATTTCTCATGCATACATCACTGCGTCGGCAATATTTTGGTCTTCTGCCTGACTGCTCTTTGTAATGGGATCAGCTTCAGGTATCCTTTTGGGCTACAGAACAATGCATCAATTTCTGAGGACAAGCGCTCTGCGGCTCGTAACCGTTGCCGGCACCGTGGTGATTTTCGCGGGAAGCCTCAATATAT
This sequence comes from Paracidobacterium acidisoli, assembly GCF_003428625.2. GTDB lineage: Bacteria > Acidobacteriota > Terriglobia > Terriglobales > Acidobacteriaceae > Paracidobacterium > Paracidobacterium acidisoli. The sequence goes on from NZ_QVQT02000001.1 coordinate 374,977, forward strand.
TGCAACCTTCTGCATACGGACGCAATTCAGCAAAGGCTCGAGCGATCACACAACAGGACTGGCCGGCATATAACGGCAATCAGAATGGGGATCATTACTCCTCGCTCGCTCAGATCAATCGCAGCAATATAGCAAAGCTGAAGCCGGCATGGGTCTTCGACCTGAAAGAAGCGGGCGGACTACAGACGAATCCCCTGATCATTGGCCGGACGATGTACGCCTACACCACTACGCAGACAGTTCTTGCTCTCGATGCCGTAAACGGCAAAAAGCTCTGGCAATTTGTTCCGGAACAGCCAAGCCGCCAGCCGGCACGTGGCCTGAGTTACTGGACAGATGGCAGGACAAGCATTCTGTTCGCAGGAATGGTCAGCTATCTTTACGCGCTCGATCCGCAGACAGGCCGGCCAATTTCAGAATTTGGCGAGGGAGGACGAATCGATCTGCGGAAGGGTCTGGCTGATCCAGGTGTCGATTACACCAAAACCTTCGCCGCGATGACATCTCCGGGCACGATCTATAAGGATATGATCATCGTTGGCTTTCGAGCCCCTGAGACGGAACCGGCTTTACGCGGCGATATTCGGGCTTTCGATGTTCATACCGGCGCTCTGCGATGGTCCTTTCACACCATTCCTCATCCGGGAGAACCAGGATATTCCACCTGGATGCCGCAGTCCTGGAAAACGAGCGGCTCAGCAAATAACTGGGCAGGCATGACGCTCGATCAAAAGCGCGGAATCCTGTATGTTCCCACCGGCTCTGCGGTCAATGACTTTTATGGGTTTGACCGCATCGGTGACGATCTCTATGCCAACACTCTGCTGGCGCTGGATGCCAATACGGGCAAACTGATCTGGCATTTTCAGGATGTGCACCATGATATTTGGGATCGCGACTTCCCTTCTCCACCTGCGCTTATCACGGTCAGGTCCCACGGCCGATCCATTGATGCAGTGGCTCAAACCTCAAAACAGGGATTTGTTTTCCTCTTCGACCGCGTGACCGGAAAGCCACTCTTTTCCATTCAGGAAAGGCCATTTCCCCCCTCAGTGGTACCCGGTGAAAAGACCTCACCCACTCAGCCGATTCCACTTGCTCCTGCTCCATACGCGAGACAACGGCTTACCGCCGACATGCTGACCACGCGCACACCGGAAGCCCATGCCTGGGCCCTCGATCACTTCAGAACATTCGTCAGTGATGGTCAGTTTGTGCCTTTCAGGGTCGACAAGCAGACGGTGGTGTTTCCCGGATTTGATGGAGGCGCGGAATGGGGTGGGCCCGGTGTCGATCCACACACAGGCGTGATCTATATCAACGCGAACGATATCGCCTGGACAGGCGGACTGACTGAAAATAAGCCCGGCGCCAGTCTGGGTGAAACGATTTACCAGAGTCAATGCTCAGTTTGCCACGGAGCTGACCGGCAGGGTTCGCCGCCGGAATTTCCTTCACTCGCCGGTGTCACCGACCGGTTCTCCAATTCGGCAATTGGAGAGATTCTTCATCGTGGCCGAGGTCGCATGCCTTCCTTTCCGAATATCGACGGTACAAGCGAAGCTGCATTGCTGAACTATCTGCGAACAGGTGGAAAAGAGACATCGGACAGCTCCGGCCATCAGCAGGCGAAAGAAGTGGCGTCCACACTTGAGCCCCTGAATGGCGAGGCAAAGTACCGTTTTACCGGTTACCGCAAATTCCTCGATCCTGACGGCTACCCTGCCGTACGCCCCCCATGGGGTACTCTGAATGCCATCGACATGAATACCGGCCACTATCTTTGGAAGATTCCCCTGGGCAGTTATCCGGAGCTTGCGGCCGCGGGCATGAAAAACACAGGCAGTGAAAACTATGGCGGTCCGCTGGTAACCGCAGGCGGTGTGGTGATGATCGCCGCGACAAATTTCGATCGCCAGATCCGTGCGTTTAACAGCTCAACCGGTGAGTTGCTGTGGTCAGCGACGCTTCCCTACTCCGGTAATGCCACCCCTGCTACCTATATGATCGACGGCAGGCAATATGTTGTTATCGCTGCCAGTGGAGCGCGAGATACAAAAGGACCACAGGGGGCTGCCTATGTCGCATTCGCACTGCCTGAAACGGATAATTAATTGACGTAAAGAATCGCGTGTCAGCGGCTGACAGACCAGACTCACAGCAGGATTACATTTCCACTAAAGATCAACATTAAATATCGGCAGTAAAGGTGCATGAATGACACTTCAGATCAGAACTCGCCTCAGCATCATGATGTTTCTTGAGTACTTCATCTGGGGCGCGTGGTACGTAACGCTCAGCACCTGGCTTTCTGCCGGATTGCATTTTAACGGTGAGCAGATTGGACTTGCCGCCGGTACCACTGCAATCGGCGCTATCGTTGCACCTTTTTTTGTCGGACTCATCGCGGACCGTATGTTCAGTACGGAACGGGTACTGACCGTTCTTCACGGCCTTGGCGCTGTTGCCCTCTACACGGCCTCGCGACAGACAAATTTCGGCACGCTCTATGTTCTTGTGCTTCTCTATTGTCTGTTCTTTATGCCCACGCTCGCTCTGACAAATTCCCTCGCCTTTCGTCAGATGACTGATCCCAAACTGGAGTTTGGGCCAATCCGCGTTCTGGGTACTGGTGGATGGATCGTTGCAGGGCTCCTGATCGGCGGTCTCAGCATTGAGAAAACAGCGTATCCCATGCAGCTCGCAGCGGTATCTTCGCTGGTCATGGCGCTCTATTGCCTTACGCTGCCGCACACGCCGCCGCTTGCGACACAGAAGCGCGTGACGATTGGAAGCATCTTTCCGCGTGAAGCAATCGACCTGCTGCGAGATCGGTCCATTGCGATCTTTGCCATCGCATCCTTCCTCATCTGCATCCCGCTGCAGTTTTACTACGCATTTACCAATCTCTTTCTGAATGAAAAGGGTGTCGTGAACGCAGCCGGGAAAATGACAGGCGGGCAAATGTCCGAGCTGATCTGTATGCTGCTGATTCCCTGGTTTTTCCGCCGCCTTGGCGTGAAATACATGCTGGTTGCCGGAATGGCTGCATGGACAGTGCGTTATTTTCTTTTCGCCTATGGCGGGCTCGGCGACCGCATGTGGATGTTGTGGATCGGCATTCTTCTCCATGGCATTTGCTATGACTTCTTCTTTGTTACAGGACAGATCTATATTGACCGCGAAGCGGAAACGCACTTTCGGGCGGCGGCTCAGGGACTTATCACCCTCATTACTTACGGCGCGGGTATGTTTGTAGGCTCATGGCTCTCTGGTGCCGTGGTAGAGCACTACACGCTCGCTTCGACTACGGGCGTACCTGCTCACGACTGGCGGTCAATCTGGATCTTTTCCGCGATATCATCAGCTATTGTTCTGGTCGCTTTTCTCTTTTCTTTCAGCGAGAAACCGCGATTGCGCGTGGATGAGCGAGAAACAAGAAGCGTTTCTCCGGAGCTTCCTGCTTAACATTCCGATATTCATGATGAAGCTTTGCAGGGACAAGAGATCCATGGGCGCATTATTCCTTAAAGAGCAATGACAGCTCCTCTGCATCTCTGAAATTGCTCAGGCCCACACCCACAAGGCGAAAGCGTTGCTCGGGACCGGTATCGAAACGATCCTTCAGAGACAGCGCAATTGTTGTTAATTCTTCGCATGAAGCAGGTGGAGCTGCAGGAGTGCAGCTCCTCGTATAGATCGCGAATTTACTCGTCTTCAGCTTCAGAATGACCGTGCGAGCCACACGTCCGTCCTTTTGCGAGCCGGCCCACACTTTTTCCGCCAGTCGTCGAATCAATGTCTCTGTTTCGGCAAGAGGCAGATCACGCTCAAATGTATCTTCCGCAGAAATCGATCTGGTCCGCCTGTTGGCAACAACCGGATTGTGATCAATGCCGCGCGCCAGCTCGTAAAGCCGCAAACCATACTTCCCGAATTGTGCCTGCAGGTCCTGCAGCTCAAACCGCTGCAGATCCGCTACCGTCCTCACATCTATCTGCTTTAGCCGTTGCTCTGTGACTCTCCCAACACCGGGAATGCGTCCCACTTCGAGAGACGGTAAAAATGCCGCCACATCCTGAGGCTGAATTACGAATAGACCATCCGGCTTTCGCCAGTCCGACGCAATTTTTGCAAGGAACTTATTCGGAGCGACCCCAGCCGACGCCGCAAGATGAAGCTCTTCACGGATTTGCTGACGAATGGTCCTGGCAACACGCGTTGCCGTTGATAATCCTGTCTTGTTCTCTGTCACATCCAGATAGGCTTCATCCAGTGACAACGGCTCGATCAGATCGGTATGGCGCCGGAATATTTCATGTACCGCACGGGAAACGGCTCTGTAGCGGGAAAAGTCCGGAGGAACAAATATTGCTTCCGGGCACAAACGCTCAGCACGTGTTGCCGGCATAGCGGACCGGACACCAAAACGCCGTGCTTCATACGAAGCTGCGCATACAACAGACCGATTTCCTCGCCATGCGACGACAACCGGTTTTCCTCGCAGAGACGCATCGTCTCTCTGTTCGACAGATGCATAAAACGCATCCATGTCCACATGGATGATCTTCCGGGGCATCGCCAACAGAGTGGTCATGAATTCTTCCACGCTTACCGCGCACTTCAGAGGGAACTCGAATTGCCGCTCGAGGTGCAGCAGCATCTGATCGCCACACGAGAATGATAACCACTATGGAGTACGGCAAAGAGCTGCCCTTGCGCAAGAGAAAGATGCGCGAAGCGAATGCTGCCGACGGGACCAGATGGACTCCAATCGGTCTCTCGTAAATCGTAAGCTGTTGACTCTAATATGGATATTGGTAGCGCCATCGGGGATCGAACCCGAACTCTTCGCCTTGAGAGGGCGACGTGTTAACCAATTACACCATGGCGCCGTAAGGGACCAGAACGGTCCGAAACCAACTTTTTAACTATACCAGAGCGTGTCTGGAAAGAGAGATCTTGCCTGACTCATCTTTTCAGCAAAATGTCTCGGCTTTAAGCAGGAATGATACATGGAAGAGGCCATCAAAAAAAGCCGGCAGCTCAGATGCCCAGCTTTTTCACTTCCTCGTTGTAATACTTGCGATAAAGAATGTCCCATTCCTGGCTACCTTCCAGGATAATGCGGCGCTGAGATTCGATTTTCTGCTTGGCGGCCTTATCGATCTTCAACTCTTCCATCAGCAGGTGCTCAAGAATTTTGCGCGCTTCCTGGCGGATGGTATTGCGGTCTTCAAGAAAATCGCACTCCTCAGTCTCGGCAAGCGTATCAGCTACCACATGAGCCAGTTTGTTGAGCTTGTCGCGCGAAATTCTCACAGCACCGCCTTATATTTGCGCGCCAGTTCGATCTTCACCTTTTTGAACATCTCGGCATAGCTGGCCCCGGTACGCTGCATTTCATTTTGATAGGCGTCCAGGATCACGCGAACTTCCTCATTGATCCGGTCTTCCAGCGACAACTCGTCCAAAAGGCCATTGTTGACACGCTCTTCGACGGCCCCGGGCTTGTCGGCCCGGATCATTTTTGCCTCAATGAGGTGTTTCACTGTGTGGCGCGCCAGATATCCGACGTACTCGCGTGAAAAAATCATGTATCTCGTTATGAAATATAGCACATCAACTGAGGCAAATCTTCATCTTCCTGACTGGCTCAGGCCATGTGCATCTCCGAAGATCAATCCCCTGATCCAGGAGCAATCTTATGCGGGCAACCGGCAGTGTTGATACACCCATCCGCCAGAATCAGCCTCCGGACGGGACGGCCTGCAACAAGATGCTCACTCACAATCTCCTGCACATCCTGCAGCTGAACGCCGCCGTACCAGACTCCTTCCGGGTAGACGACAACCGTTGGTCCATGTTCACACTGATCGAGACATCCGGCTTTATTTGCCCGGACGCGGCCAGACAGACCCGCTGCCCGGATCGCATCTTTGAAACGAGCCTGCAGCTCTCCTTTTCCATCCGTAGTACACGAGGGACGGGCGCTCCCCGGCTCGCGCGTATTGGTACATATAAAAATGTGGTGTTCGAAAGCTGACAAGCAATGGCTCCCTGGCTTCAACTGGCCTGTTTTTACGGTTTCTTATTGTTAGAGGTCAAACATCGTGATCGGGACGCATTTTCCACCCCCGCGATTCAGATACACTGGCACCTGCGACAATGGAACCCCTCAATATTCATCCTGACAATCTGCATTCGACCAAAGATGACATGGTGGCCTTTATCGAAGGACACGGCATGCGCCGACTGCCCGGTCACGCCGGTGATGACGTGCCAGGCATTCTTTGGGAAGACGAAACCAACCCGGACAGCTGGAAGGATTTCGTGGAAATGGCGAAAACCGCCGGCGCTCCGTTTATTACCATGAGCGACGTCGTGCTTGAAAAGGACGATGTGGAGCTGCTGATCGAGGAGCTTCAGGAGCATCATTTCCCTGATGAAGAGGTCCCCGAAGTGGATGAAGCGCAGGTGCTCGTCACGCACATCGGGAAAACCGGCTATCTCCAGCTCGGATTCGCCCATCAGGGCATCATGTTTCTTCACGAAAGTGCTACCGGCTGGTATGAGCGTTACCAGCAGTTGCTTGAGTCGGTCAATGATTTCGGCAACATCGTTCTTGACGACGGAGATGAAGAAGAAGAGTAGTGGCCACGCCTGAACTCGCGCCCGCTCTCAGCCGGCTCGCACGGCGAAGAAACTGGATGCTCTCTTCGGCCGATGCGGGCGTGGCGTCAGCTCTGGCCCACGATGCCGGACTGCCGCTTCTGGTGGCCGAACTGCTGACAGCGCGCGGCGTGCGCAGTGCCGCAGAGGCTGAACGCTTCCTGCACCCGCAGATAAACCATCTTCTCGATCCTTTCACCATGCTTGGCATGCGCACGGCTGTCGAGCGCATGCAACGAGCCATCGCCGCACGCGAACCCATCCTGATTTACGGCGATTACGACGTTGATGGCACGACAGCAATTGTTCTGCTAAAGACGGCCATTGAGATGCTCCACGGCGAAGTTCGCTTCCATGTGCCACATCGCCTGCGCGAGGGCTATGGCATGCAGCGCGAGATTCTGGAGACGGCCGCCGGCGAGGGTGTCTGCCTCGTCGTCAGCGTCGATACCGGAATCCGCGCCTTTGCAGCTGCCGAAGCCGCGGAGGCGCTTGGTCTGGATCTGATTGTTACGGATCACCATCTGCCGGAAGCAACGATGGGCCTGCCGAAGGCGCTCGCTGTTCTCAATCCCAATCAGGCAGGCTGTGCTTATCGGTGCAGGCATCTTTGTGGCGCCGGTGTTGCGTTCAAACTGTCTCAGGCGCTCCTCGAATCACACATTGCCCCGGACTGGGACCCCGAACGTGTGCGGACCAAAATTCTGCCCTCGTTCCTCAAGATGGTGGCTATCGCCACAGTTGCCGATGCGGTACCTCTGCTGGGTGAAAATCGTACCTTTGTCGCATCGGGACTCGAAGAACTGCGCCGCCCTGTCAGCGCTGGTCTTCGGGCTCTTATGCAGGAAGCTCAGCTCGATCCCGCACGCCGCCGGCTTACCTCCACCGATATCGGCTTTCGTCTCGGGCCTCGCATCAACGCTGCCGGACGCATGGACGTGGCATCGGATGTTGTTGAGCTCTTCACCACGCGCGATCAGCAGCGTGCGAAGGATCTCGCGGCAAAGCTGGAGAAACTGAACCGGGAACGCCGCGAAACTGAAGCGGCCGTACTCGACGAGATCACACAGCGACTTGCCGATCCTGTTTTTCGCGACACCCGGTGTATCGTCATGGACGGTGAGGACTGGCACCGCGGTATCATCGGCATCCTGGCTTCACGTATCGTTGATCGCACCGGCAAGCCAGCGATTGTAATCACTCGAGAAGAGGGAACGGCCTACGGTTCCGGACGCTCAATCGCAGGATTTCATCTGCTTGAGGCCATCGAAAACTGTCAGGATCTTTTCACGCGCTTTGGTGGTCATGCCCATGCTGTCGGCTTCTCACTCCCTGCGGAGCGCGTCGACGAACTCAGATCCCGGCTTACCGCATGGGCTGCAGAACACCTTACTGAAGAAGATCTGGGTTCTCCATTGACCTGCCATGCAGAGCTTCCACTCGATCGTATTACTCCCGCTCTCTTTTCCTGGCTAAGGCGTCTGGAACCGTTCGGCATCGGTAACGAGGAGCCGGTCTTCATTGCCCGTAATGTCCGCCTTGCCGCCGCTCCAAGGTACATGAAGGAAAAGCACGTCCGGCTGCAGCTGGCCCATGGGCCTCGCGCTAACACTTTTTCTGCTCTGGGCTGGAACCAGGCAGAGCAGATACGAGCTATGGAACTGGCTGAAGGGCAGATTCTCCACGTAGCGTATCGGCTTCGTGAAAATGAGCATCCAGAGTACGGCGGCATCGAGCTGGAAATCGTCGATTTGCAGCGCAATGACGAATAGCGGCAGGGGAAAGCAACCCGTCGCTCGTTTGCCGGGATAGAGTATTCTCCAACGGGTAAATATCCATGAGCTCCGCAAAGACAGGACATCCAACACACGTGGCCCTTCTGCGCGGCGTTAATGTGGGCGGCAAAAATAAACTGCCGATGGCAGATCTTGCGGCTATTTTCGCGGATATCGGCTGTTGCCACGTAAGTACGTATATCCAGAGCGGAAATGTTCTCTTCAGCGCGCCCTCGACCTTGTTGAAGAAAATCGCAAAGCTCGTGCAGGATCGGATCGCGACCCGGTTCGGAATACAGGTCCCCATAGTCATCCGCTCATCAGAACAGCTTGCGGATACTCTTCGAGCGAATCCCTTCCTCAAAATGGGGAAGGCGGAAGCCACGCTGCACGTTTACTTTCTGGCAGACAAGCCCGGCACTGACGCGGTGAATGGACTCGACGCGGCTCGTTCCACGCCTGATGAATTTCGCGTCATTCACCAGGAGATATTTCTGTATCTCCCGAACGGAATGGCCCGCACAAAACTAACCAATGCCTGGTTCGATTCGAAACTAAAGACCGTCAGCACGGCTCGTAGCTGGGCCACTGTGAATAAGCTGCTGGCATTGATGCAGGCATAAATCCGAGCTGAGTCTGTCCGGTTTCAGCCGGCAGCGATGGCTTTGAAGCGCAGGCGGACATAATCAGCAGTCCACTGGCCACGATCATCGCAGAGTACCGGACGAAGCAGTTCAACGGACTCGAGGAGAACCCTTTCCCTCTCCTGCTCCGGCAACCGATCGAGCACACCACGGCGAAATGTTTCGAGCCATCCGCGCATGCCGCTGACGGGCAGCAGCGTCGGCCGGGCAATCAGGCCAATGCTCTCCACCCGGAAGCCATTCCGTTCGAGGCGCGCAGCGTAGCTTTCTGCGGTTGGAAAGTAGTTATGCTCGGCCTCTTCGGCATTCAGCTCCTGATGCCCCAAAGCCGCACGCAGTGCGACGCGAACAGCAGCAATGTTTCCATGACCGCCGAACTCGGCGACGAAACGCCCTCCAGGCCTCAGCGCCTGACGCACCCCGCGCAGAACGGCATCCTGATCGCGCATCCAGTGCAGCGCCGCGTTCGAGAAGACCGCGTCAAACTCTTCTTTATAATCCAGCGATTCCGCGCTCAGCACTCGCGCGGTGAGTCCGCGAGCCTGCGCCGCTGCGATCATACTGGGAGACGCATCGACTCCGGCAACGCTTGCGCCGGTAGCCGCGATTTTCTCTGTCAGCGCGCCGTCGCCGCAGCCAAGGTCGAGAATATGTTCTCCCGGCTGCGGGTCAAGCAGATCAAAAACTCCGCCGGCGAGGTCTGCGACAAAACGGCCAGTCTGCGCGTACTGTGCTGCATTCCATGTTTGTGTCTGTGTCATAAGGATTGCACCGGAAGCAGAGTGAGGTCGTCGATCAATCCGATTTCTTTCTGCACAAAAGGCTCGGCGTAACGCACTCCGCCGAGCAGACCATAGTGGCGAGCTTCGGCGAAGGTACGTTCTCGAATCTCCTCTTCGGGGACAAAGAGACCGCGACCGGCATCCTGGCTCGCATACTGGGACTGGTATGCCATCAGCGCGCGGTGCCGATCTTCGATAAAAGACGTGATGTCGACAACGAAGCTGGGGCGAACATCGGCATAAAGACTGGCATAGACAATCTTGAAGGGCCGGTGCGGCTGCGTACCTGTATCGATCTTTGCCAGGCCGGAGAGAAAGCAGGCTTCGTAGCCCAGAGCCGAGCTTGTGTAGTGGTCGGGATGCCGTCCTGTCCAGTACGGAAGAATCACCACACGCGGGCGAATGTGGCGCAGAACTCCGACGACCTTCAGCCGGTTCTCCCAGGTATTTTCAACCCGGCCATCGGGGATGTCGAGGGCCTCGCGCCATTCGACTCCCAGAATGCGGGCGGCGGCGGCGGCTTCCGCGGCACGATCCTGTGCGGAACCACGCGTGCCAGCCTCTCCCTGCGTCAGATCGAGGATGGCGGTGCGCACGCCAATGGATTTCATGCGAAGAAGTGTGCCACCGCAGGTTTGTTCCACATCATCGCGATGAGCGGCGATGGCAAGAACTTCGGTAATGGAATCCTGTCCCAGCTCAGCCTCCTTCAAAGTCAAAGGCACGGAACTCATGATGAGCGCCGTGCCTTTGACTCTCTGCTTCCTGCCGTCAGTAAGTGGTGTTGTCGCTGTCCGTGGCGGCGTCCATATAGGCTACGTCAACCGCGGTACCGGTCACTGACACGTTGGAGTTATCGAGCTCCGTCATAGACGATGTGTTGTAGATGTATACCTGACCGCCCTCGGCACTGTAGATCTTGTTCAGGCCCAGCACGGCGGCAATGCCGGTTGCATCGCCTTTATAAGCGTCCACAGTCACAGTATTTGTCGAGGTATTGAACATGGTGAGGCATCCATACTGAATACCGCTCACACCGGCCTGCACCTGCTGATAGCGCACTCCTGCCTGGCACTGAGCCGCGCCGATCCACAGCGTGCTCTCGTCGCCCATGACCATTTTGTTGTGCGTGCCATCGCTGATGGAATACACCCCGCCGATGGTGTTCGAAGGCGTATTCAGGACCGTCAGGCATCCCTCCATCAGAACACCTGATCCAGGAGCGCCCGGGGTGGTACTGCACGGACTGCCGCCCTGAAACTGCTGACCTGCGATGTAAAGAGTATTTCCGCTGAAGAGGCCGTTCGTGGCGCCTCCGGGAATTGCCGTAAAGCTGGTTGCCGCCAGCGAGATACCGGAAGCTCCTTCGCTGCCCTGGTTCAAAACAGAACCTGTGATCGGAATGACCGTTACCCCGGCAGTCGAACCTCCGCACTCAGGACCGCAGTCGATGACATACGCCGACGATCCGTCGGAAGAAAACACCGCCTTGAGCGGGCGATCAAACTTTGCGGTACCGGTGCTGACCGGGAATACACAGAACTGCGGCAGATTCTGCGGCTCGCAATCCTCGGCGCCCTGGTAATGCGGGTTATTGGCTGCCGCGGTTTGCTGGGCCGTCGTCAGGTGCACCACGCTGTATATATCGTCGGAGTTTGCCAGGAATGCCAGCACAATTGTTCCGCCCGGATTGACCGAGATGCCGTTCACATTGGGCAGGTTGAGTGCATAAGAGCCGCCCGTAACCCGGTCCACGACAGAAATTACATGAGTGCTGTTGTTTGCAGCATAGACGTAATTCTCATCACGACTGATGAAAATGCTGCTGGACAGTCCACCGGGAATGGCTACAGTACCGGCGACCTTTTCCCCGGCATAGTTGATCAGGGTAAAGCTGCCCGCCGCGGCATCATACACCCCGCCTGTCTGCTGCTCCGGCATGTTCTGAATGGTGACCGGAAGCTTGCCTGAGTAACCGGAGATCGAGAATGAGCCAGTAGTCGCGTTATATGCATGCCGGATGTCGTAAAAAGCATCGACGAACGGCAGCGCACCGCTTCCGATTGCGCTCGCATCCTGTTCGGTGATCAGCACGCGATTGAGAAGACCGCTGGGCGGAAGGGTCCGGCCAGCAAAATAGAAGTTCTGGCCGCAGGATTCCAGTGCGAGACAAACCGCGAAAACAATGCCCAGAACAACGCAATGGTACAGAGAACTTCTTTTCTTCAAAAGCTTTGGACCTCTACTCTTCGCACGGTTTGTTCCATTCCTGGAAAGCCCAAGTATAACAAAGGAGCGAGAGATGGCGGCAGCCCCGGCATCGAGAGTCAACGATGTCTTTCCGCGGGGCCGGCAAACAGTTCCCTGTACGTTTTCATCCGTTCCCTGCGCTCTGCGGCAGCCGTCCTCTTCCAGGTTGCCTCCTGCCCGCCGCCTGTTGCCTAATGTCTAATGTATGGAAGGTGTCAGGATGGCAAATCGTCTCCACGAAGTCTTCGGCAGCCGTCCCGTTCTTTGCGACGGGGCGATGGGCACCAGCCTGTACGCCCGCGGCATTTTCATCAACAAGTGTTTCGACGAGCTGAATCTGTCACAACCGGAACTGGTTCGCTCGATTCACGAGGAATATCTGCAGGCCGGCGCGGAAGTGATTGAAACCAATACTTTCGGCGCAAATGCTTTCCGCCTGAAACGCTACGGTTTTCAGGATCAGGTAGAAGCGATCAACCGGGCCGGAGCCCGCGTCGCACGGCAGGCTGTGGAGCAGCTGGCCGACAAGCAGGCCGGGACGGCATACGTCGCCGGAGCGATCGGGCCGCTGGGTATTCATCTGGAACCGCTGGGTAAAACCAGCCTCGAAGAGGCGCGGGCGGCGTTCACAGAACAGATTCGCGGGCTGGTGGCGGGCGGACCCGGCGTGGGAGTCGATCTGCTGGTCATTGAAACCATGCCTGCACTGAATGAAGCCGAGCAGGCGCTGCTGGCGGCAAAGGCCACCGCTCCCGATCTGCCGGTAATCGTGATGGTCACGGTGGATGAGGAGGCGAACTGCCTGGACGGCACGACGGCCGAGCTGGCCGCCGCCCGCCTGAGTGCTCTCGAGCCGGACGCCATCGGTATCAACTGCAGCGTCGGGCCGGCCACGGTGCTGACCGCTGTCGAACGCATGTCAGAGGCCACGACCCTGCCTCTGGCCGTGATGCCCAATGCCGGCATGCCGCGCGCCGTCGATGGCCGCAATATCTACCTGTGCTCGCCGGAGTACATGGCTAGTTTTGCGCGCAAGTTCCTGAAGGCCGGGGTGCAGTTTATCGGAGGCTGCTGCGGCACCACGCCTAACCATATTCGCGCCATGAAGTCGGCGGTAAGGGCTCTGGAGGCGCAGAAGACCAGCGTGCAGACGACGGTCAAGGAAGCGATCGTGACCGAGACGCCGCCTCCGCCTCTCGCGGAGCGCTCGAAGATCGGCCGTCTGATTTACGAAGGCACCTTCGTCAGCATGGTGGAGATCGTGCCTCCGCGCGGCATCGATACGCGCAAGGAGCTGGAGGGTGCTGCCTCGCTGGCCGCCCTCGGCGTCCACGCCATCAACGTTCCGGATTCTCCGCGGGCATCGGCGCGCATGAGCGCGCAGAGCCTGTGCATTCAGATTCAGCAGCATGCGGGCATTGAGACAGTGCTGCACTACACCTGCCGCGACCGAAATGTGCTCAGCATTCAGAGCGATCTGCTGGGCGCGTCGTCGATCGGGCTGAAGAACATTCTGTGCCTTACCGGCGATCCGCCGAAGCTGGGCAACTATCCCGACGCCACGGCGGTCTTCGACGTGGACGCGATCGGGCTGGTGAATATCGTTAACCGCCTGAACCACGGGCTCGATATCGGCGGCAATCCGATCGGCGCGTCGACCGGCTTCAGCATTGCCGTCGCCGCAAATCCGGGTGTTCCCGATATCGATAACGAGATTCGCCGCTTTGCCTACAAGGTGGAAGCGGGCGCCGAATACGCGATTACGCAGCCGGTCTTCGATCTGCGCATTCTCGAAGTCTTCCTGAAGCGCATCGAAGAGTTCCGCATACCGGTGGTTGCGGGCATCTGGCCGCTCACCAGCCTGCGCAACGCCGAATTCATGAAGAACGATCTGCGCGTCAGTGTTCCCGACAGCATCCTGCTGCGCATGCAGCAGGCATCGTCGCCGGAGCAGGCCCGCGCCGAAGGCGTGCGCATCGCTCAGGAGATGATCGCCGCTGCGAAGCCGATGGTGCAGGGCGTTCAGGTCAGCGCGCCCTTCGGACGCTATTCCGCGGCGGCGGAGGTGCTGGTCGAGGTGCTGGCACAGAAGGCAAAGCCGGTTCCCGTGGCGGCGAACGAAGGAGCCAGCGTTGGCCAGCTTTGAGGAATCGCTGAAGAAGCTCGATGAGATCGTCGCGCAGCTCGAGCGCGGCGATCTTTCGCTGGAAGAGTCCATTCAGCTTTTCGAAGATGGCACCCGCCTCTCCGGAGACTGCCGGCGGCAGCTCGAAGAGGCGGAGGGCAAAGTCGAAATGCTGATCAAACAGCGCGACGGATCGATGAAGCGCGAGCCTTTTCCGCCGGTCTCGTGAAACCTACTGATGATTGATGATCTTCGGCGAACCGGGCTTCACTTCGCCGCAATCGGCGCTGACGAAGTGCCCTTTCACAGTCATATCGATATTGAGCGGATGGCCGGCCTGCGAGCCCTGCCCGCCGGTGGTGGTGAAGTGGCCGCTGCCGTGAGCATGCTCGGCGTCGTCAAAGTACATCTCGAAGTGACCGGTTGTGGTGTCGCCGCGTGATGTGGTGCAGCTCTCATCGAAGACCATTTTGCTGCTGGTAAAGCTGAGATTGTTCTGCGTGCACTGCTCATCGCGGTGGCGGCGCGCGTCGGCCATGCTCTTCTGCCACTCCTCCGGCGTATAGCAGGATTGCGCGGTCATGGTCTGCGGCGTGCTTCCGGGAATGGAACGGCCCATCGCCTTCAGCTTCTCAATCACGTCCGGGGGCAGCTGCAGGCCGGTCATGGTGATGGTGTTGGTGGACTCCCAGAGGCCCATACGGATGGGCGGCGGTGTCTGTGCATAGAGTGAGGCTCCCGCAAGGCAGCCAGCGGCGACGGCCAGCGTGCTCGCCAGCCGGACTGAGAGGTGCATTTTCATGGCGTTCTGTCCCTTCGGCTCTCTTCACGCGTGAGCGGGGCGCGCAAAACGTCGGCCGGAGAGCGGTTATATCACACCGGCAGTGCGGGAATCGATGAAATGCCGCAGGCGATCTCCGACAAAGTGCGCCAGCGCGGCGGTCATGTATTCCGGCGGCTCGATGGCGAAGACCGGTTTGCCGGAAAAGAGCCGGGCGGAGACGCCCTTCCACTGCGGCGTCAGTTTCCTGCCCGCATCGCGCAGCAGAACTGCGCCGGCGCGATCGAGGAAGAGGCGGGCGGAGTCCTTGAAGTCGGCGGTTGCGGGGTCGAGCACGGTGAGATAGAGATCGGGGCGCAGAAACTGCAGGATACTGTTCGATTCGAGGATGACGTTCTCCGAGGCGGCGATCTCTTTGCGGATGCGGGGCATGGCCTCGGCGAGCATGCCCTGGCGTGTTCTGACCCACAGGGAGCGGACGGCTCCGGCAGCAAGGAAGCGGGCGCTGTCGGTTCCGGTGAAGGGGTCGCGCTCCTGACTGATGGCGATGGTGTGGTCGTCGGTCTGGCAGTCGCAGGGAGCACCGTCGGCGGTACAGAAGCCGTGACCGTACTGCGTGATCTTGAAGGCGGTCCAGTGGAATTCAGGCAGGCGGGCGATGAGGCCGGCGACGACCGAGGTCTTGCCGATGTTGCGTGAGTGACCGCCGACGACGACAACCGCCATAGACTTCCTCTTACTCCGCCCTTTTGCTGCCTGCGCGCTTTGACGGCTTCTTGGGCGTGGTCTTTGCGGGATCGGCCTTGTGCGGCTCGGCCCTGGCGGATGCGCGCGACTTTGCGAGGCGGCCGAGAGCGGCCAGCTCCTTCAGATACTGCTGCAGCGGGCGCGCCGGGCGGCCCCAGAAGACGACGCCCGCTCCCTTTACCTTCTTGTGAGTGAGCACGCCGGAGCCGGAGCCGAGAATGACCTGCTCGCCCACGACGGCGTGATCGCCGATGCCGACCTGGCCGCCGACGACGGCGTTGTCCTCGATCACGCTCGATCCGGAGATGCCGGTCTGCGCGGCAATGACGACGTTGCGGCCGACCCGGACGTTGTGGCCGACGTGGACCAGGTTATCGATCTTGACGCCGCGCGAGAGGCGCGTCTCTTCGAGCGCTCCGCGGTCGACGGTGGAGTTCGCGCCGATCTCGACATCATCCTCGACGACCAGACGGCCCTGCTGCGGGAACTGGAGGTATTCGCCGGTAGCGGCGTCGCGGACGTAGCCGAAGCCGTCTGAGCCGAGGACGGCTCCGGCATGGACGACGACGCGCTCGCCCAGCTCCGTGCCCGGATAGAGGACGGCGCGGGGGTAGATCCGGCAGCCGCGGCCGATGGCGACGCCCTGGCCGATGACGGCGCCAGCGCCGATGCTTACGTCTTCTCCGATGCGGACATCGGCGGCGATGACGGCGTTTGCGCCGACGGAGACACGCTTCTCGAGCCGTGCCGAGGGATCGACGGAGGCGGCCGGATGGATGCCGGAGTGCTCTTCATGGCCGCGCAGCACCCTGGCCGCGCGAGCGAAGGCCAGCTTCGGATGCTTTACCAGGAGCAGAGGCCTCGGGGGCGCTGCGTCTCCGGCGAGCCGGGCGGTGGTGATGACGGCGGCGGCCTGAGAGTCTGCGGCCTGACGGAAGGCCTCTTCCTCTTCGGCGAAGACGATGGCGCCGGCTCCGGCAGTGCCGATGGAGGAGACGCGGGTGATCTCCGCTTCCGACGCCTGGGGTGATCCGGCGGCTGTGAGCTGGGCGTCGATCAGTTCGGCAAGCTGGATGAGTCGCATGGGTTTTGTCCGCTCTTCAGTGTAGATGGAAGGGACGGTCTGTGGAGTTGGCGGTGGTACGGACAGATGGATACCCGACCGGGGCTGAAGCCCCCTTTCCTTTGGACTTGCTTATTCCCCCGGCTAAAGCCGGGGGCTTCTACCGGGTCTCGCTGCGCGAGACGGGATGTGTTCCGTGGCTACGTCGCTCAGGGGCTGAAGCCCTTTGATTTTTGAGGATGGGTTCGGCACGGCTGAAGCCGTGCCCTGATACAAAGCGATGACGCCTCCCATCTTTCGCTTCCCACCTTAGCTTCCCGCCCCAGCGAACTTTGTTCGCCGGGGACCCCGGTTCTCCACCCCAGCGCACGAACACCGCGTGCGCTGGGGACCCCGGTTCGCGAAGGTGGGGCACCCGGATTCTGCGAAGCGAAGACTGCGGTCGGGATGACAAGAGAAGGAATTAATTGTGGGGGGTATGTCCAGCAACTCCTTCTGAATCAGCGATTTATGAGGGGATTACCTCGGTTATCCCCGGCTAAACTGCTGATTCTAAAAGGATGAGGATCGGGCGCGTGAGTACGCGCTCTCTGCATCGACCAGAGGGTCCGATGACTCACGATCTTTGTCTGCCTGCTCACAGATGACCTGCCGTATGGATTTTCTGCCGCCGTCTCTATTGTAAGGAGCGGCGCGAAACTCCATGCCAATCCCGGCAAGGAAAAATCATGTTTATTTTGTGCAGCTTACGACGTCTGTTTGAAATGAATGCTTGACAGGACTCAGGTCAGATACCGGGTGGCTACCGTGGGATCAGTAGACGGGCTTTTCCCCTTCGGGACGGGTCTTCCAGCGGCGATGGACCCAGAGCCACTGGTCCGGGTATGTGCGGATGGCCTGCTCGATGGCAGAGGTGAAGCGGGCGGTATTTTCCACGATGTCGCTTTCGCTGTCGCCGGTCGAGACCAGAGGGATCTCCGGACCGAAGCGGAGGACGTATTTCTGCCCGGACTCTTCCCAGAGCATGAAGCCGGGCAGGACGGCGGCTCCGGTTTTGAGGGCGACGCGGGCGAGGCCGGAGGCGGTACAGGCCATGTGATCAAAAAAAGGCACGAAGACACCCTGGGGAGGGGTCATGTTGGTGTCCATAAGGATGCCGACGGTCTCGCCCTGGCGCATGGCGGCGAGCAGGCCACGGGCGAAGTCGTCTTTGTGGAGGACGCGGTTGCCGTGGCGGCAGCGGATGCTGTTGACGAGGGCGTCGACGCGGGGGTTGTCGAGGCGGCGGATGACCATGCTCATGGGGTAGCCCATGAGGGAGTGGTAGAAGCTGGAGAGCTCCCACGCGCCGAGGTGGCCGGTGACAATGAGGACGCCTTTGCCCCGGTCGCGGGCAGAGAGGTAGTGGTCGAGCCCCTCGCAGCACAGAAAGCCGGAGGTGTTTTCGCGGGTGTAGCGCGGCATCCGGCAGAACTCGGCGAGGAGCCAGCCGAGATTGCGGTAGAGGCGGCGCAGAACCTGTTCGCGCTCGGCGGCGGGCATCTGCGGAAAGGCCAGCTCGAGGTTGCGGATGCCGACGCGGCGCAGACGGGGAAGAATGCGCCAGGCGGCTGCTCCCACTGCGGCACCGGCGCGGCGGGCGACAGGGCGAGGGAGTGCCCCCAGCAGCTTTACCAGCGTCCAGACAACGGCAAATTCAAGGGCTTCCCGCATCAGTTCGAACAAAGTTCCAGTGTAAATGGACGGGGATCGGGTAAAGAAAGTGCAGATGCCGCCGGAGGCAGGAGCTTCCGGGAATGGGCGTTTACAGATACCGACACGAAATGCGGCCGGCAACCATCCGCGGTACATTCAGTTGGCTGTGAAGTTTTTGTTCTGAAGCCAATTCGCGGCGGCCATTTCATGCAGAATCGAAAAGAAGCCGGCGCCGGTACGGACCAAAGGAGAAGAATGAGATCTATGTCGAAGGCGCTGTCGTCGGTCCTGTTCCTTGCCGCTGCCTGTATGCCCTTGTGGGCGCAGCAGAATCGATCGAGCGAAGTGATTCTGAAAGAAATCCAGGGGCACCATCAGGGAATGGCCGTGTGGTGGATGGGCAATTCAGGCTGGCTGGTCAAGTCGGGGGACCTGCTGATCGGTACCGACCTCGATCTGGAGGCCGGTGACAAATCCTATCCCAAGATCCATCCGCCGCCGTTAACGCCGCAGCAGCTGGCTGGTGAACTGGACATCGAGTTTGTGACGCACCAGCATGGCGATCACTGCAATGTGTCCACCATCAGGGGGCTTGCGCAGGGAAGCCGGACCACGTTTGTGCTGCCACAAAGCTGTCTCAGGCAGGTCGCTTCGCTGAATATTCCGAAGGAGCGGATCATCGTTCCCGAGCCTTTGCACCCCTTCGACATCAAGGGTATTCACGTGGAGCCGATCCATGCGATTCACGGCAATCAGGATTTCACGGTGCTGACTCGCGAACCCGACTTTGTCGACAATATCGCGCACAACTGCGGCTATGTGTTCAATATCGGGGGCAAGCGAATTCTCGAGCCCGGCGATTCGGTGCTCACCGAAGAGCACCTGAACCTGAAGAACATCGATGTCCTGTTCGTTTCGCCCACGATTCACAATATGTATACCGACCGCTCGATGATTCTCATCAACAGATTGCAGCCGTCCTACATTTTTCCCCAGCACTTCGGCACGTACCAGGTGCGGGAGGATATTTCGTTCTGGACTCGCGGTTATCCGGAAGAGCTGAAAATGAATCTCTCGCAGGATCTGCAAAAGCGCTATCACCAGCTCAGGATCGGGGACATGTTCGAAATTCGCTGACCTGCGGGCGCAGTGCGCACGTTCTTTGAGCGTGCACTGGCGGATAACAGGAAGCGAAGTGCACGGCAGGCGTTGGAGGAGGATGAATGGCAGATAACAGGAGCCTTATTGAGCAGGCGTACTCCGCATTCAACAGGCGGGATATCGATGGTGCACTGGCGCTGATGACGGAAGACGTGAGCTGGCCCAGAGCTTCAGAGGGCGGCAGGGTTGTGGGAAAGGAAGAGATCCGCGCCTACTGGACCCGGCAATGGGGCGAGTTCGATCCCCGTGTCGAACCGCTGGAGATCAGCGTGGAAGACGGCGGCAGGGTCCGCGTGAGGGTACACCAGCTGGTCAGGAGCCTTCAGGGAGAGGTTCTGTCGGACAGCGAAGTTCTCCACGTGTTCACGGTGAACAACGGTCTTATCGCAGCCATGCACCTGGGGGATGAGGCCGATACGACGGGTCCGTCTGCGGCCTTCGCACATCGCTCCTGAGTGGCGGCCCGGTTTGTGAGGGACAGGCACCCGGGCGATTTCGTGCTTTGGCAAGGCCGGGGCTGAAACCCCTCTTTTCTCCTTGTCTCTTTCCCCCGGCTAAAGCCGGGGGTTTCTACCGGGTCTCGCTGACGCGAGATAAGAAGGCATCGATTCCATGTTTGAAGAGATGGACATGGGCATCCGGATTTTATGACGGGGCTGAAATGCGATACAGCCCTCCCACCTTAGCCGCCAACAACGGGCGGCGAAGATGGGGCACCCGGATTCTGCGAATACCCAGCCTCATAAAAAGCAAATGCAGATCCCTCGGCTTCCCTCGGGATGACAAGGGAGGGATTTGGGATGACAGGGAAAGTCGGGATGATGTTGGGGGGATTTGGGATGACAGGGGAAAGAGTTTTCAGTCCCATGTCCGAACACACGGAGATGGGGCACCGCGGCCAGACTGGAAATCTTAAAAAAATCTGAAAACTTCTGCTCCTGTATGAAGGCGCGAACATGAGGCACCGGCCTGCTGCATGCGCTTTTTTTCGGGCTTGTGTCTTTCGGAATTCGCTGTCGTAACCAGAAGCGGCGTGCGTTGGTAATCGGATGGAAGAGCCGGGAAATATTGTTCGTTCCGTAATCCCGTTGTAACCCAGCGAGTGCCGGTGAACGTTACAAACTTCAGGTCGGAGAAAAACAATCCGGCGCGGAGGAGCAGTGATGCAAAGGTCTCTCGCTTCATCGCTGGCAGCCATTCTGGTTGCCAGCCAGATGGGCGGTCCCGCACTGGCCAGTGCCCAGGTGGACAGCCCCACAGCAACTCCCATCAAACACGTCGTCGTTATTTTCGGTGAGAATATCTCGTTCGACCACTACTTCGGCACCTATCCGACTGCGCTGAATCCGAAGGGTGAACCACGGTTCGTTGCCGCTCCCGGCACGCCGAGCGTCAACGGATATACCGACGCGCTGCTGTACAACAATCCCAACGCACTGAACAAGACGGGCAACGGCACGGGCGCCACGAATCCCTTCCGCCTGGACCGCTCGCAGGCCGCGACGGCCGACCAGGACCACGATTACACGCCGGAACAGGAAGCCTTCCACGGCGGTCTGATGGACTCCTTCCCGCAGTACACGGGAACGCCCGGACCTCCGCCGACCGGACAGGCGACCAACGGCCTGGTGATGGGCTACTACGACGGCAACACGGTCACGGCGCTGTGGAACTATGCGCAGCGTTACGCGATCAACGACAACTCCTACGACACGAACTTCGGTCCTTCGACGCCGGGCGCGATCAATCTGATCTCCGGCCAGACAAATGGCGTGGGCGACCAGATGAACGCCACGGGCGACGTGATCGAGGACGGCAGCGGCGGCTACACGCTGATCAGCGATGCCGATCCGATCGGCGACGTCTGCTCGACGACGACCGGCGCGGTGGTGCAGATGACGGGCCAGAACATCGGCGATCTGCTCAATGCGAAGGGCATCAGCTGGGGCTGGTTCGAGGGCGGCTTCGACCTGACGGCGAAGAATCCCAACGGCACCACCAACTGCTCGCGCTCGCACACCTCGGCCATCACGAACACGAACAAGGCCGACTACATTCCTCACCACGAGCCGTTCCAGTACTACACGTCGACGGCGAACCCGAAGCACACGCGTCCCTCCTCTGTGCGCCGCATCGGCGAGCAGGGCGACGGTGCGAACCACCAGTACGACACGAGCGACTTCTTCGCTGCTGTCAAGGCGGGGAACTTCCCGGCGGTCAGCTTCCTGAAGGCTCCCGGCTATCAGGACGCGCATGCCGGCTACTCGGACCCGATCGACGAGCAGGCGTTCGTGGTGCAGGTGATCAACTTCCTCGAGACGCAGCCGGAGTGGTCTTCGACGGCGGTGTTTATCAACTATGACGATTCGGACGGCTGGTACGATCATCAGCTTGGCCAGATCGTGAACCAGTCGACGACGGCCGCCGACGCGCTGACGGCTCCCGGACAGTGCGGCAACGGCACGGAGACGGCTCTGCCGGGTCCGAACAACGTGCAGCATGCGCAGGGCCGCTGCGGCTATGGTCCGCGTCTGCCTCTGATGCTGATCTCGCCGTGGTCGAAGCAGAACTACGTCGATCACACGCTGACGGATCAGAGCTCGATCATCCGCTTTATCGAAGACAACTGGCTGAAGAGCCAGCGGATCGGCAACGGTTCGTTCGACGCGATCGCGGGATCGGTGAACAACATGTTCGACTTCAACCGGCGCGATAACGGCGGCGTGTATGTACTCGATCCTTCGACGGGTCTGGTGCTGACGAACGGCGGCTCCGGGCATGGCGATGGCGGCTTCGGAGGCTTCGGAGGCCGTTAAGTTCCCTGCTGCACTCTGTAATGCGCCTGCGCTCTCTCCAGGAGCGCGGGCGCAGTCTTTTTAAGGCGGCTGCGGCCGCAGAACGATCTCAGGCGAAAATAAGAAGCAATGTCCTCTCTTTCGCGCAGCACGCGACGCGCTTTTCTGAAACACAGCGGACTGGCCCTGGCCGGCATGGGGCTGGAACGGGCTTCGGCCTCCGGGCAGGCTCAGGCATCGACGGCCAAAGCGGCGGCTCTCGATCCTTCGACGCTGAAGCCGTTTGTCGATCCGCTGCCGGTACCGAAGGTGGCGCGGCCGGAGGGCCTGCGGGCGAATCCGGAAAATCGCGCGGAGAAGATTCCGTACTACCGGATCGCGGCCCGCGAGGTGCGCGTGAAGGTGCATCGCGACCTGAAGCCGACGCGGATGTGGAGCTTCGGCGATTCGTTTCCGGGGCCGACGATCGAGACGCAGTCGGGCCAGGGAATGATCGTCGACTGGGTGAACGAGCTGCCGAAGCGGCACTTTCTGCCGATCGATCACACGCTGCACGGAGCGGAGCGCAGCGCGCCGGAGGTGCGGAGCGTGGTGCACCTGCACGGCGGACGCACGCCGGCGGAGAGCGACGGCTATCCCGAAAGCTGGACGACGCCGGGGCAGGTGCAGACGTGCTTTTATCCCTGCGCGCAGCACGCGGCGCAGCTTTTTTATCACGACCACACGATGGGCATTAACCGGCTGAATATCTACGCGGGCATGCAGGGGATGTTCCTGATCCGCGACCGGCGCGAGGACGAGCTCGAGCTTCCGTCAGGCGCGTACGATATTCCGCTGCTGGTTGCAGACCGGCTGCTCGATACGGAGGGACAGCTGCGGTATCCGGTGTCGGAATTTCCGGAGCGGCCGTGGGTGCCGGAGGTCTTCGGCAATGCGATTCTGGTGAACGGAAAGCTGCTGCCGTATCTGGAGGTGGAGCCGCGGCGGTATCGGCTGCGGATCTTCAACGGGTCGAACGGGCGCTTCTACCGGTTCTCGCTGTCGAACCATGCGGAGTTTCAGGTGATCGCCAACGACCAGGGGCTGCTGGAGGCTCCGGCGACGGTGAAGCGGCTGCCGCTGGCTCCGGCGGAGCGCGCCGATATTGTGGTGGATTTTGCGCCGATGGCGGGAGCGACGCTGACGATGGTGAGCGACTCCTTCGACATTCTGCAGTTTCGCGTGGCGCAGAAGGGCGCGGCCGACACGAGCCGTGTGCCGGCGGTGCTGCACACGCCGGCGGTGCAGCTCGATGAGACGAACGCGGCGCGCACGCGGCGGCTGACGCTCGACGAGCGCATGGATGACGTGCAGCGGTCGATGGGGATGCTGCTGAACAACACGCCGTGGCATGCTCCGGTGACGGAGAAGCCGGTGCTGCACACGTCGGAGATATGGGAGCTGGTGAATCTGACGGACGATACGCATCCGATCCACCTGCACCTGGTGCGCTTCCGCATTCTCGACAGGCGGCGCTTCGATACGTTCGATTATCAGTCGAAGGGCGTGCTGCGCTTTATGGGGCCGGTGGAGGCTCCGGCGGCGCTCGAGGCGGGATGGAAGGACACGGTGCGCGCCGATCCCGGCATGGTGACGCGCATTCTGGTACCGTTCGAGGGCTACGCAGGCCGCTACGTGTGGCACTGCCACATTCTCGAGCATGAAGACAACGAGATGATGCGTCCCTACGAAGTGCTGGCGGCGCCGGAGCCGGCGTAGGGCAGGCAGAGAGATTCACGCTCCAAAAGAAAAGCGGCCCGCAGAGCAGGCCGCTTTTTTCAGCGGGGAGGGTATCCGTTTTACCGGTCCTCGTTTGTACCCGGTTTTTACTGAGCCGCGTTCGCAGCGTGGAAGTACTTTCTTACGGTGCGGAGGAAGGGCAGCGAAGAGGCCGGGGGCAGCACGTTGCCGCGAAGGATCTCTTCGAAGCTGTGCGGCGCGCCGTAGAGCGTGGCCGTGTCGTCGCTGTTCTCGCTGACCGTGGCTCCGTTCAGGTCGATGCCGGCGAAGAGACCCTTGCTGCGCGACCAGGTAAGGAGCTCAGACTGCAGCTTCCAGTTGGTGGAGGCCTGGGCGTTGCGGCCAACCGGTCCGGCGGAGGCAGAGGCATCGCCGCCAATCTTGAACTTGCTCTTGAGCAGATCCTGGAAGCCCTTGTCGTTGACGGCGACGAGGACGAGGTCGGTTCCCTGTCCGCCGATCTGGAAGCCGAAGGAGCCGCCGGCGAGACGGATGAAGACCGGAGCGCTCCAGCCACGGGGCGTGTGGCAGGTTACGACGCCCTGTCCGTACTCAGCGCCGACGATGAACGCGCCTTTGACGAGACCGGGGATGACGCCGACGCAGGTGGCCTGACGCAGGATGGAGTCGGGAATGGCCCTGTCGGGCACGGCCATAATGGCGTTGATGACGTCTCGGGCGCTGTCCATGCGCTGATCGAGCTTGGCTTTGTCACTCGCCGCAAAGGCGGGAATGGACAAACCGGCGAGGCACAAAATCACAATCCACTTCTTCATAGTCTTCGCTTTCTCCATCGAAAGGATGTCGGCACGGCGACGCCATGATACTGCTGCGGCGCAGTCCTCCGCTGTCTCCTTACCGATATTAAACGGCAGAGCGGCAAGGGAGGCTCCTGCAGATAGATGCAGAGTCTTGAGCTGAGGTTGAGGGAGGGCGGAAAAAAAGAAAAGGGCGGGACCCGAAAAAATAGGGGCTGCGGTTTGACAGTTGCCTGTTTTCGCCACCAGCCCCGTTCCCCAGATCTGCGTGAAACTATTCTTAGTCTCTTCTGCAAATTACCTGCAAGTCACAGAAGTCTACTGTCCCAAAGTAATCGAAGGGTAACCATCTGGCAAGTTACCAGACCGGCACCACCGGAACAGGAGTGCGGACTGGGGTGGATCGTTTTGGGAAATCTTCCGGCCGGGGCTGAAGCCCCGCTGTTTGGGCGCTTTTGTCACCGGGCTAAAGCCCGGTGCTTCTACCGGGTCTCGCTGACGCGAGACGAGAACCACAGATCCCTCGACTGCGCTCGGGATGACAGAGGGCAGGGTGTCGGGGCGACAGGGGAAAGAGTTTTCAATCCCAATATCCGAAAAAACGGACATGGGGCACCCGGCCTTCCCACCTTAGCCGCCAACAACGGGCGGCGAAGATGGGGCACCCCGATTCTTCGGAGCGTAAAGGGGCACCCGTACCCGGCACCTGGTCCTGGTATCCGGAGATTCTTCAGAAGGGAGAAAAACTGATGAACTGAACGCTCTATTTTTCTTCGGAGCCGATCAGCTCGCGGCTGGCGGCGTGGATGGAGAGGGCGATGCGGTTGTCGACGCCCACTTTGCGCATGAGGCGGGCGATGTAGGCCTTGACGGTGCGCTCCTCGATGCCGAGGGTCTGAGCGATCTCGCGATTGGAGCGGGCGGCGATGAGCAGATTCAGCACCTCGCGCTCGCGAAGGGTGAAGCGCATGTTGTGCCTGCGCACGGGGCGCGAGGAGGAGTTGAGCATGCGGTCGACAAAGATGGACAAGACGCGGCGGGGCGCCCAGATGGAGCCGCTGTCGACGACGTCGATGGCCTGCATGACCTGCTCGGGCGAAGCGGTCTCTTCGAGATACCCCTTGGCGCCGGCGGCGATGGCGTTGATGATGGTCTCGTCGTCGCGGTTGTCGCCCATGACGATGAGCTTGAGGCGCGGACGCTGGGATTTGATCTTTGCGAGGAGCTCGAAGGACGCGAGCGGCTCCTGCAGCCCGAAGAGCACCATATCCAGGGTCCCGTTGGCCAGGGCTCCGTCAAGATCGGTGGCTACGACCTCGACCCGTGATCCGTCGTCGAAGATAGATCGAAATCCGGCGACACGGATCGGCTCGAAGTCCAGAAGTCCGATCCGAATCGACGATTCCTCGTTCTCGCTTTTCACTGGCATGGGCCCTGCCCGGGAACATCTCAGAGCTTCGGCAGCACAATCCCCTGCTGTTTCTGATATTTACCCTTCCTGTCAGCGTAACTGATTTCACAGACTTCGTCAGACTGAAAAAAGAGGATCTGGCAAAGTCCTTCATTTGCATAGACACGGGCGGGGAGGGGCGTGGTGTTGGAGATCTCGAGGGTGACGAAGCCTTCCCATTCCGGCTCGAACGGGGTGACGTTCACGATGATGCCGCAGCGAGCATATGTGGATTTACCGACGCAGATGGTCAGCACGTCGCGCGGGATGCGGAAGTACTCGATGGAGCGCGCCAGAGCGAAGCTGTTGGGCGGAACGATGACGGATTCAGACTGCACGCTGACGAAGGAGCGCTCGTCGAAGTTTTTGGGATCGATGATGGCGCTGTTGACGTTGGTGAAGATTTTGAACTCGTCGGAGACGCGCAGGTCGTAGCCATAGGACGACAATCCATAGGAGATGACTCCCTCCCGTACCTGCTTTTCGCTGAAGGGCTCGATCATCCCTTTCAGCGCCTGCTCGCGTATCCAGCGATCGCTTTTGATCGACATGTAACTCCCCGGATGAATTTCGGTGTTGTCCGTGCCCGATATGAATCCAGGCCGGAAGCTGCATCTTACGGGAGACACATTGCATTGACAATGCGGGAAAAGCTTTCTAGCATCACGAATAAGCTGGTTTTTCTGCAGGTTACATCCTGACCCGGGGTAAAAGACGTTGATCAAACAGGACATCATCCACCACGTCATTGAGAAGACCGGTCTGCCGCGCAACAAGGCGGAGGCAGCGGTCGACACGGTATTCGATGGCCTCAAGAAGGCACTGGCCAAAGGCGACCGTATCGAGCTCCGCGGATTCGGCGTCTTCAGTGTGCGCCCGCGCAAGACCGGGATCGGCAGAAATCCGCGCACCGGAGCCGAAGTCTCCATCACGCCGGGCAAGGCTGTGCGCTTCAAGCCGGGCAAGGAACTGCATCTTCTCGAAAACAAATAATCGGCCATAATTAATCGGCATAACGGCGCAGGGGCAATCTTTTTTTGAGGCGGGAGACGCTTCAGGATCGGCCTCCGTGTGCTTTCTCTGTCAGGCAGCTTTTCGCCCGAAGGCAGCCGGAGACGATTCCGGCAAGGACGGCTGCGCGCTCCGCTTTGGCAGAAGAAAACTGACGGCTTTTTGCCGTGAGGCCGGGCCGCAGCCGGGCCTTTACCGGTTGGCGGGTTTTCGCGAGAGCCTGCGGAACTTTTCTGTGCCGGCACCTGCACCGGTTCTGTGCGGCAAATTCGTAAACCTGGAAAACACCTGTTTTATGAATGAATTCCGGCTGAGTGAAAACGGATACACAAAAGTGCGCAATGTTACAAGCTTGACAACCCTTGTTTTGGTTCTTTAATGTTATACGCCGTGCGCTACTAAACAGTTTTACTGCTTCAGAAAGCGCATCATGCAAAACGGGAAACCGTTTTCAGTTTCACCCCTGTACCGGCGGCGAAGAGGGTTTGTTGTCCTCCTTTGCCGGGAAGCCGGCGAACCCTGACAACCACAGATCAACCAGAGGCGAAGCAGAAAATTCGTTCATCCACGTTGTCGAGCTAAATCGGTTTAACCCCACGAACCACATACATCCCCTGCAAGGGATGCGGGAGAACTGCCGTCTTCTTCCCCCCGGGGAGACAGGACAGAGGCTCGCGCCCGGCCCCTGGACGTTCGTTTTTCGCTTTACCTGGAGACCTATTGTGAAATATGTATTTTCCTCTTCTGCCCGAACCCGCCAGTCAGCCGTGTCATGGACACTGCTGCCGACGCTGGTGCTGGCGTTGTTATTGATTTCCCTCGGAGCCCACGCGCAGCTGACCACAGGCAGTCTTTCCGGCACGGTGCAGGACCAGTCCGGCGCTGTCATTCCCAATGCGCAGGTGACGCTGCTGAACGATGCCTCGCACGACCGGCGCCAGAGCACGAGCAACTCAGCCGGCTACTTTACCTTTGCCGGCGTTCAGCCGGGCAGCTACACGATCACGATCCAGGCCAAAGGCTTTGAGAACTGGTCGCAGACCGGCGTCACGATGAACCCGGGCGATATTCGCCAGGTGCCCAACATTCAGATGGCGGTGGGCAGCGCGGGACAGACGGTCCAGGTGCAGGCGACGGCGTCGCAGATTCTGCCGATCGATTCGGGCGAGCGCTCGGCGGTGCTGAGCAGCCAGGATATTCAGAAGCTTTCGATCGAGAGCCGCAACATCTCGGAGCTGCTGAAGATTCTGCCCGGCGTGACCAGCGTCGCGAACGGCACGAGCAACGGCCTGGGCTTCGACTTTTCGAACTCGGGCTCGACGGGCAGCACCATCGGCGTGGGGCTTTCGGCCAACGGCGCGCCCTATCGCGGCGGCACTTCGTACACGCTGGACGGCGCCAATATCATCGATCCGGGCTGCAACTGCTGGTCGATTGCGGTGGTGAATCCGGATATGACGGACGAGGTGAAGGTGCAGACCTCGAACTTCGGCGCAGACAGCCCGAACGGTCCGGTGATCGTGAACGCGATCAGCAAGGCGGGCGGCGCGACCTTCCACGGACAGGCGTATCTGTATGCCCGCAACAATGTGCTGAACGCCAACACCTGGCTCAACAACAGGCAGGGCGCGGCGCGGCAGACGGCGGCTTACTACTATCCCGGCGGGAATATCGGCGGTCCGGTGCGCATTCCCGGCACGGACTTCAACAAGAACGACAAGCTGCTGTTCTGGGGCGGCTACGAGTACTACTCGCAGAACCTGCCCGCGGTGACGCCGCTTGAGTCGTATGTGCCCAGCGCGGGGATGCGCGCGGGCAACTTCACCTCTTCGGGCGACGGCAACGGCGCGCTCTGCCCGGGCGGCTTCAACTCCACGGCAACCAACACATGGTGCGACGATCTGACCGGAAGCTATGCGCCCGACGGAACGAAGATCACGGGCGGAATGATTTCGCAGCAGTATCTGGACCCCGGCGCTGCGTCGATCATGAAGATGTTTCCGACGGCGAACGCCAACCCGGAGACCACCCCCGGCGGCTTCAACTACTTCGAGCCGATCAACACGCAGCACAACGGCTACGTGTACCGCGTGCGCGTGGACTACAACCTGGACCAGAACAACAAGCTGTTCGTGACCTACCAGGAAGGAGACGACACGAACACGACGCCTGCGCACCTCTACTACAACCCGGCCAATGCGGTGCTCTACCAGGGCGGCCTGATCAACAATCCCACTACCTCGCGCGTGCTGACGGGCAACTTCCTGCACGTCTTCTCGCCGACGCTGACCAACGAGTTTGTGGCGGCGTGGGGCTACGTCAACAGCCCGAACAAGCCGACGAATCTGTCAGCGGCGTACAAGTCGACGCTCGGCTATCCGTACGAAACGATCTTCAACTCCGCATCGAGCCTTGCGCCGTCGATCAACAGCGCCGGCCCGCAGACCTTCCCGGATCTTTCACAGGCCGATTACTGGGAACCGAACGGCACGTATCCGCTGCGCAAGGAGAACCCCTCCTTTTCAGACAACATCACGAAGGTGTATCGCAACCACACCTTCAAGTTCGGAGCTTTCACGGAGCTGGCAGGAAACTTCCAGGGCACCGCTGCCAATGTCAACGGCAGCCTGTACTTCTCGGGCAAGAACGGCCCGCTGCCGGATATGAACAATCCGAAGGTAAATATCGGCTCCTACAACCCCGTCGCCAACCTGGTGATGGGCATTGCCAACAACGGAACGGGCGGCAGCGGCTTCCAGCAGGCCAGCTCCGAGCCGTACACGGATATGGCGTACCGCACGACCTCGGCTTATGTGATGGATACATGGCAGGTGAAGCCGCGGTTCACGCTGAACCTCGGCATTCGCTGGGATCATATCGGACGCTGGTATGACCGTCAGGGCACGGGTCTTGCGGTGTGGCTGCCTGGCCAGTACTCCTTCGACCTGGGAACGGGCAAAGCTTATCCGGGCATTTCGTGGCACGCCATCAACCCCGGTATTCCGGTGGGCGGCTCGCCGGACAACATCGCGTTCACTTCACCGCGTTTCGGCTTCTCCTACGACGTGCAGGGCAACGGCAATGTCGTGGTGCGCGGCGGATGGGGCGAATACCGCTGGAACGACCAGTACAACGACTACGCGGGCGCTCTGAACACGGCGCAGGAGGTTTCAACGTATAACTCGCCGGTGGGCGACGCGATTACGCTGAGCGAGATCAACGCGCTGGGCGTGTCGGGCGCGGGATCGAAGCTGGGCAGCCTGCCGAGCAGCGTACAGGCGGCCGATGCGAACGATCACCGCATGCCGCTGACCTACGCGTGGAACCTGACGGTGGACAAGCAGCTTCCGTGGAGATCGCTGTTCGAGATCGCCTACGTGGGCAACAGCACGCACCAGCTGCTGATGGGCGGCCAGAGCGGCGGCTCGGACATCGGCGGAAGCGGCTTCTCGAACATGAACAAGATTCCGCTGGGCGGACTGTTCCAGCAGGACCCGGTTACGGGAGCGGCGGCGCCTGCCAATCCCGATAACACGTCGTCGTACAACATCATCGACTACTACCCGTACTATGCCGGCTACGGCAGCAACAGCATCACGGTCAACGAGCACGTGGGCTACTCGAACTACAACGGGCTGCAGCTGGCGTGGCTGAAGCAGGTGGGCCATCTGTCGTTCAACCTGAACTACACGTGGTCGAAGGCGCTGGGCATTGTGAACAGCACCGTCGACGCCTTCTCGGTGCACGGCAACTACGGCGTTCTGAATATCGATCGTCCGCAGGTGGTCAACACCTCCTACGCGTATGCCTTCGGCGATGTTTACCACGGCAATCGCTTTGCCGGCGGGGCCATCAACCACTGGACGATCTCGGGCATCACCACGTGGCAGTCCGGCGGCAACCTGCAGGCCGAATACACGCAGAACCTCGGCATGACGCTCAACTACGTCGATGCAAAGGGCACCATCACCGGTCCTCTGACCTCAAACAGCTATTTCGGCACGAACGCGCAGTCGATTCTGCCGGTTCTGACCTGCAACCCGCGCAGCGGGCTGGCTTCGCATCAGCTTGCGAACCTCTCCTGCTTCAGCGCGCCGCAGATCGGCCAGCAGGGCGTCCGGCAGATCTCGCCGTACCTCAGCGGACCGTCGTACACCAACACGGATCTGACCGTCTTCAAGACCTTCGGCATCACCGACCGTCAGAAGATGGAGTTCCGCGCATCGGCCTTCAACGCGTTCAACCACCCGCTCTACGGGTTCAGCACGAACAACGACATCACGCTGAACTACACGACGCCGGATGGACATACGTTCACTCCCAACCTGAGCGCACTGCAGCTCGCCCAGGGCGAGACGTGGGGCAC
Source organism: Paracidobacterium acidisoli (assembly GCF_003428625.2). Lineage (GTDB taxonomy): Bacteria > Acidobacteriota > Terriglobia > Terriglobales > Acidobacteriaceae > Paracidobacterium > Paracidobacterium acidisoli. Next base: position 406,831 of record NZ_QVQT02000001.1, read on the forward strand.
GGAAGACACCAAGGCCGGCAACGCCCGCATCATGGAGCTGTCACTCAAGTACAGCTTCTGAGCGGTCTCCGGCTGTTTCACGAAAAGGGGTGGGCCCAGATGCTCCACCCCTTTTTTTTCGTTCGTTGTATGATCCTTTCCGCCAACGCAAACCACGAAGACGAAGGTGAAATTTGAAGATTCGACTGGCGACAGCCTTCCTCGCGCTGATGGCGCTTCCGGCCTGCGCGCAACAGTACCAATACCCTTTTCAGAACCCATCGCTTCCCGCCAATCAGCGCATCAGCGATCTGCTGTCGCGGATGACGCCGGCGGAGAAGATTCAGGCGCTGAGCACCGATCCCTCGGTGCCGCGGCTCGGCGTGGTGGGCACGGGCCACGTGGAGGGTCTGCATGGCCTCGCGCTGGGCGGACCGGGCGGATGGGAGGGACGCGGCAAAGCGATCATTCCCACCACGACCTTTCCGCAGTCGCGCGGGCTGGGGCACACGTGGGACCCGGCGCTGATCGAGAAGGCCGCAGCGGTCGAGGCCTTTGAGACACGCTACGCCTTCGGCAAATATCATCGCGGCGGGCTGGTGGTGCGCGCTCCCAATGCCGATCTGTCGCGTGATCCGCGCTGGGGACGGAGCGAGGAGTCGTACGGCGAAGATCCGTTTCTGGTGGGCACGCTGACGGTCGCGTTTGCGAAGGGCCTGCAGGGTGACGATCCGCGCTACTGGGAGACCTCGTCGCTGATGAAGCACTTCCTGGCCAACAGCAATGAGAACCGGCGCGACGGCTCGTCGTCGAACTTCGACGACCGGCTCTTTCACGAGTACTACTCGGTTCCCTTCCGCATGGGCGTGGAGGAGGGCCACTCGGATGCCTTCATGACCTCTTACAACGCATGGAACGGGATTCCCATGGCGGCGCAGCCGGTGCTGCGCGATGTGGTGATGAAGGACTGGGGCTTCGACGGCATCATCTGCACCGACGCCGGCGCACTGACCAACATGGTGACGCACCACAAGTATTACAAGACGATGGCCGAGGCGGCGGCGGGAGCGATCCATGCCGGGGTGAATCAGTTTCTCGACAACTACAAACAGTCGGTCGAGGATGCGCTGGCGCAGCATCTGATCACGGAGCAGGATATCGACCGCAACCTGGCCGGCGTGTACCGGGTGATGATCCGCCTGGGCATGATGGACCCGGTGGCGCAGGTGCCGTACGCGAAGATCGGCATCGACGACAACGACGCGGCGAAGGGCGATCCGTGGGACTGGGCGGACCACAAGGCGCTGGCGCGTAAGGTGACCGATGAGTCGATCGTGCTGCTGAAGAACCAGAACAACACGCTGCCGCTGGATGCGTCGAAGCTGAAGTCGATCGCCGTGATCGGTCCTTACGCCGATATCGTGGCGCTGGACTGGTACAGCGGCACGCCTCCGTTCGCGGTGAGTCCGCTGGAGGGCATTCGGAATGCCGTGGGCAGCGGCGTGAAGGTCGCGTTCTCGAAGGGCAGCGATCCGGAGCAGGCCGCGGCGCTGGCGAAGAGCGCAGACGTGGCGATTGTGGTGATCGGCAACCATCCGACGTGCGACTCGGGCTGGAACGTCTGCCCGGTGCCGAGCGACGGCAAGGAGGCGATCGACCGGCAGACGCTGACGCTGGAGCAGGAGAAGATCGCGAAGGCGGTGTACGCGGCGAATCCGCACACGATTGTGGTGCTGAACACCAGCTTTCCGTATACGACGAACTGGACCGAGGAAAACGTTCCGGCGATTGTGGAGATGACGCACAACAGCGAAGAAGAAGGCACGGGACTGGCGGATGTGCTCTTCGGCAGCTACAACCCGGCCGGACGCCTGACGCAGACCTGGGTGGCCTCGATGGCCGACCTGCCGGAGATGATGGACTACAACATTCGCGACGGGCGCACATACATGTACGCGAAGCAGAAGCCGCTGTATGCCTTCGGCTACGGGCTGAGCTATACGACGTTTGCCTACTCCGATCTGAAGCTGAGCTCGGAGGAGATGAAGGGCGGCGGCAGCGTGACGGTGAGCGTGGAGGTGAAGAACACCGGATCGCGCGCGGGCGACGAGGTGGTGCAGCTTTACGTCGCGCATACCGGATCGAAGGTGGCGCGGCCGAACGAAGAGCTGGAGGGCTTCGACCGGGTGAGCCTGGCGCCGGGCGAGACGAAGACGGTGACTCTGCCGCTGAAGGCGCAGCAGCTTGCGTACTGGAGCGACGATAAGAACGGATGGGTGCTGGAGCCGGATCACGTGGAGATTCGCGTGGGCAGCTCGTCGGACAATATCCGGCTGCGGAAGACGATCGCTGTGGCTCCCTGACCCGGGCAAATAACTCCCTAACCCGGAAGAAACAACGAGACGGGCCGGGGAGAACCAGCGGAGATACGGCACGACGAAGCGGCAATGCACGGGCAAGGCGCGAAGATTCAATATTTTCGCGCCTGCGCGGCACAGGCTGCGGTGCAAAAACCTTCGCGGTCCGCGGCCCGCCACGATATACTGCAGGATGTGACTACCTCCACTCTCGAGACCTGCACTGCCGGGCCAGACAGCACAACGCAGGCCCCTGATTCCAGCAAGGCAAAGCGCGTTCTTCTGCTCAAGCCCCGCGGCTTCTGCGCCGGCGTGGTGCGTGCCATCGACATTGTGCGGATTGCGCTGGAGACCTTTGGCGCGCCGATTTACGTGCGCCGCGAGATCGTGCACAACCGCTTTGTGGTGAATGAGCTGGCGGAGAAGGGCGCGATCTTCGTCGAGGACATCGACCAGGTGCCGGAGGGCGCGCGCGTGATCTACAGCGCGCACGGCGTCTCGCCGGCGGTGCGGCAGCACTCGAAGGACCGCAGCCTGAAGGTGATCGACGCGACCTGCCCGCTGGTGACAAAGGTCCATGTGGAGGCGGTGAAGTTTGCGAAGCAGGGCTATTCGCTGGTGCTGATCGGACATCGCGATCACGATGAGATTGAAGGCACGCTGGGCGAAGCGCCCGACGTGACGCAGGTGGTTTCCAGCGTCGAGGAAGTGCAGACGCTCGAGGTGCCCGACCCGGAGCGCGTTGCGTATCTGACGCAGACGACGCTCTCGCTCGATGAGTCGCGCGACATCATTCACGCGCTCAAGATGAAGTTTCCGAAGATTGCAGGCCCCCACTCGCAGGATATCTGCTATGCGACGGAGAACCGCCAGGTGGCGGTGAAGAACGTGGCGCACAACGCAGACCTGGTGCTGGTGGTGGGATCGAACAACAGCTCGAACTCCAACCGTCTGGTCGAGGTTTCGCGCAATCTGGGAACGAAGGGCTATCTGATCGACAACTCCGAGGCAATCGATCCCGAATGGCTGAAGGGCGTATCGACGGTCGCGGTGACGGCGGGCGCTTCGGCACCGGAGATCCTGGTGGAAGGCGTGGTCAGTTATCTGAATGCAAAGGGCTTCGGCGAAGTGGATGAAGTGGAAGTGATGCCGGAGAATGTTCGCTTCGGGTTGCCGCCGGAGATCGTGCAGGCGATCCAGTCTGCTCCCAAAACCACCGCGGCATCTGTCTAACCAGACAGCCGCTGCAAGGGCAGGAATGATTTCAGCTACGGCATGAGCACACCAACAGGCACTGCGCAATCCGGATCAGCAGAAGACCCGGTCGTGAAGCGGGCAGGCGAAGCATCTCCGGCGGCAGACGGTCGTCAGAACGGCAGCGTGAAATTCGGGCGCATCGATGCGTCGCTCGAGGATGTGGAACGCGCGACCGTTCGCTCCCGCGATCACATCTTCTCGATGCAGCACGGCGAAGGCTACTGGTGCGGCGAGCTCGAAGCCGACGCGATGCTCGAAGCCGACTACATCTTCGCGCACGTGCTGCTGGGCACCGGCGATGCGGGCAAGATGCGGCGGGCGCTGGCCGAGATTCTGCGCTATCAGCAGGAGGACGGGAGCTGGTCGATTTATCCGGGCGGTCCGGGCAACATCAGCCTCTCCGTCAAATGCTACTTTGCCTGCAAGCTGATGGGCATGGAGCCGGAGAACCCGATCCTGGTGAAGGCGCGGGCGTGGATTCTGGCGCATGGCGGCGTAACGGCCTGCAATACCTTCACGAAGATTTATCTCTGCTCGCTGGGGCAGTACGAGTACGACGCGGTGCCGGCGGTGCCGCCGGAGATCGTGCTCTTTCCGAAGTGGTTCTACTTCAACATCTACGAGATCTCGTCGTGGTCGCGCGCGATTCTGGTGCCGCTCTCGATTACCTACGCGAAGAAGCCCTTCAAGAAGATTCCCGCCGAGCAGGGGATCGATGAGCTGTTTGTGGGCGGACGCGAGAACGCGAACCTGCACCTGCGCATGGACCGGCAGAAGAAGATCGGATGGCGGAACTTCTTTCTGCTGTGCGACCGCGTGGTGCACTGGCTGGAGCGCGTACACATTCGTCCGCTGCGGGCGATTGCGCTGAAGAAGGCCGAGAAGTGGATGCTGGAGCGCTTCGAGATGACGGACGGCCTGGGCGCGATTTATCCGGCGATGCTGAACTCGATTATCGCGATGCGCTGCCTCGGCTACTCGCTGGACGATCCGCAGGTGATCCGCGCGATGGACGAGTTCGAGAAGCTGGGCATCGACGAGCCGAACGGCACGGCGGATTATCCGGAGCCGACCTTCCGCATGCAGCCGTGCATGTCTCCTGTATGGGATACGGCGCAGGCGGTGTATGCGCTGGGCGAGGCGGGGGTTTCGCGCAACGACGCGCGCCTGCTGCAGGCGACGGACTGGATGCTGTCGAAGGAAGTGCGCCACAAGGGCGACTGGGCGGTGAAGAACCGCAAGGCGGAGCCGGGCGGATGGTACTTCGAGTTCAACAACGAGTTCTACCCCGACGTGGACGACACGGCGCAGGTGCTGCTGGCGCTGAACAAGATCGACAATCCGCGGGAGCGGTATCAGTACGACGTGTGCCAGCGGGCGATCGAGTGGATCTTCTCGATGCAGTGCCGGAACGGCGGATGGGCGAGCTTCGATAAAGACAACACGAAGATGATCTTCGAGCATATTCCGTTTGCCGATCACAACGCGATGCTCGATCCGCCGACGGTCGATATCACGGGACGCATTCTCGAGGCGCTGGCCACGTACGGCTACACGCGGCGCGACAAGCGCGTGGAGAAGGCGATCAAATTCATCTACGTCGAGCAGGAGCCGGACGGAAGCTGGTTTGGCCGGTGGGGCGTGAATTATCTTTACGGCACATTTCTGGTGCTGCGCGGCCTGGAGGCGATCGGCGTGTGGAATCACGAGCCGCAGGTGCAGCAGGCTGCGGAGTGGATCCGCTCGGTGCAGAACGCCGACGGCGGATGGGGCGAAAGCTGCGGCAGCTACGACGATCCGGTGACGCGCGGCGTGGGCATCAGCACACCGTCACAGACGGCGTGGGCGATTCTGGGCCTGCTGGCGGCCGGCGATACACGCAGCGATTCGGTGGCCAAGGGCATCAAATGGCTGCTGGCGCATCAGCAGCCGGACGGCTCATGGGACGAAAGCCTGGGCCACGGCAGAACACGCCAGGCGATTTATACAGGCACCGGCTTTCCGCGGGTCTTTTATCTCGCGTATCACCAGTACCGCGATTACTTTCCGCTGCTGGCGCTGACGAATTACAAACGCGCGATGGAGCGCGAACACTAAGTTTCTTACGGAGGGCTCACCCCGAATGGCAGTCCCTGTTTCTCAGGCGTGGACCGTTGCCACCTACGTTATCGGCCAGAAGCTGAAGGGCCGAAAGCGCTTCCCGCTCGTCACCATGCTGGAGCCGCTCTTCCGCTGCAACCTGGCCTGCGCCGGCTGCGGCAAGATTCAGTACCCTGCGCACATTCTGAAGCAGGAGCTGACGCCGGAGGAGTGCTTTAAGGCAGTCGAAGAGGCGGGCACGCCGATGGTCTCGATCCCCGGCGGCGAGCCGCTGCTGCACCCGCGCATCGATGAGATTGTGGCCGGCCTGGTGGCGCGCAAAAAGTACGTCTACATGTGCACGAACGCGCTGCTGCTGAAGGAAAAGCTGCACCTCTTCAAACCGAGCAAATATCTTTCCTTCTCCGTGCATCTTGACGGCCAGCGCGAGCACCATGACTTTTCCGTCTGCCGCGAGGGTGGATACGACATCGCGGTCGAAGGCATCAAAGCCGCGATTGCGGCGGGTTTCCGCGTCACCACGAACACCACGCTCTTCGACGGAGCCGATCCGAATTCGGTTCGCGCCTTCTTCGATGAGCTGATGGAGATCGGCGTGGAAGGAGTGATGGTTGCGCCGGGCTACACCTACGAGAAGGCTCCCGATCAGAAGCACTTTCTGGGCCGCGCCCGCTCGCGCCGCCTCTTCCGCGCGATTCTGTCGAACCGCAAAAAGTCGTGGAAGTTCAACGCGTCGCCGATGTACATGGAATTTCTGATGGGCAAGCGCGAGTTCACCTGCACGCCCTGGGGCATGCCCGCGTACAGCGTCTTCGGCTGGCAGAAGCCCTGCTATCTGCTGCAGGACGGCTACGCCGATACGTTCAAAGAACTGATCGACACCACCGACTGGTCGAACTACGGCACGGAGAGCGGCAATCCGAAGTGTGCGAACTGCATGGTGCATTCGGGCTATGAAGCCTCCGGCGTCTACTACACCTTCGGCTCGCTGCGCGGGCTGCTGGAAACGGCGATGGCCACCTTCTTTGACACCTACCAGGATCGCGGCGCGCTCGACCTGCTGAACGAGCCGGTGAAGCCGATGCACAGCTTCAATCCGCTGATCCAGATCGAGGCCACCGTTCAGACAACGGCCCGCATCGATACTCGCGTAGGGGAAGGAACAACCGTATGACCACGCACACGGTGAATCCCGACGAGCTGGAAATTGCGGAAGGCCGCGAGCGCGAGCAGCTCGAAGGCTGGATTCCGGCGCTGGCGACGGACGACGAGATACGCGAGGCGCTGGAAAAGGCCTTCGATTATCGCGGAGACATTACGCTGACGCTGAAGGACGGGCGCACGATCGAGGGATACGTCTTCGACCGCCGCAACGGAAAGACGCTGGCGGATTCGGCGGTGCGCGTGATTCCGTCGACGGAGCGGACGAAGCTGACGATTGCCTACTCCGAGATTGCGGCGCTCAACTTCAGTGGACGCGACACGGCGGCGGGCAGAACCTTCGACGCCTGGGTGAAGAAGTACTGGGAGAAAAAGGCCGCAGGCGAAAAGGACATCGCGATTCATCCGGAAGCGCTGGATTAGAGGAAGACAGGGATCAGCGATTAGCGATTAGAAAGCTGAGATGGCGGCGTGCCTGCGCCGCCGTTTTCTTTTTGGGGACGCGCTCTAGAGCCAGCCTTTGGCGCGCGCGAGGCGGGCGGCTTCGACGCGGTTGGATGCGCCGAGCTTGCTGATGGCCTCGGAGAGATAATTGCGCACGGTTCCTTCGGAGAGGTGCAGCTCGCCGGCGATGTCGCCGCTCGACTTCCCTTCTCCGGCACGCCACAGAATCTGCCGCTCGCGCTCGGAGAGCGGATCGGGACCACTGTCCCAGGCTTCGGCGGCGAGATCGGGATCGACGACACGCAGGCCGCGATGCACGCGGCGCACGGCCTCGGCGAGCTCGGCGGCGGGACGGTCTTTGAGCAGGTAGCCCTTTGCGCCGGCATCGAGAGCGCGGCGCAGATAGCCGGGCCGCGCGAAGGTGGTGAGGATGACGACACGGGTCTGCGGATGACGGTCGCGGACTTCACCGGCGAGCGTGAGGCCGGTCATCTCCGGCATCTCGATATCGGTGACGAGCACGTCGGGCTTCAGCTTTCCGACGGCGGCGAGCGCTTCGCGGCCGTTGGCGGCGCGGCCGCAGACGGCAATGTCGGGCTCGGTCTCGAGCAGAGCGGCAAGCGCGCCCAGAACCATCGCCTGATCTTCAGCTACGATGACCTGTATCTTTTTCACGTCTTATCCCTGCATTTTCCTGACATCTGCTAACTAAAATTTTCCGAACATCTTATATCTGCATTTTTTCCGAACGTCTTATGCCTGCTCCGGAAGACTCTGCGGGAGTTCGATGACCAGGCGGGTGCCGTGCGCGGAGTCGATCCTGAGATGGCCGCCGAGCGATTCGACGCGCTCGCGCATGCCGCGCAGTCCGTTCCCCTCCTGGCGCACGCCGCCGCGTCCGTCGTCTTCGACGATCAGCGAGGTGCCGGCTTCGTTCCTTTCGAATTCGAAGCGGCAGCGGCTGGCCTGAGCGTGGCGCACGATATTTGTCACCGCCTCGCGCACAATTAACGAGAGCACGGTCTCTTCGGCGGCGCGCAGCTTCGGCGGCTTTGCCTCGCACTCCAGCGTGACTCCCGCGGCTTCGAGCGTGCGATGGGCACGGTCGATCTCGGCGGCGAGGCCTTCGGCGCGATAACCGCGGATGGCCTCGCGCACTTCGCCGAGAGCGGTGCGGGCGATCTGCTCAACCTCTTTGATCTCGGTGCGGGCGCGCTGCGGGTCTCGATCGAAGAGACGGCCGGCCAGCTCGGACTTAAGCACGACGACGGAGAGCGTGTGGCCCAGAACATCGTGCAGGTCACGGGCGATGCGCTCGCGCTCGGCGACCTTGGCGAGATGCGCGATCTCTTCGTGCGCGAGGCCGAGTTTTTGAGCGGCGCGCTTCTGCATGGCGAAGATCATGTTGGTGCAGCCGACGACGAGCGCGATGAGCAGGCAGATGCCCCAGCTCCACGGAGTGAGGTGCAGCAGCCAGCCTTCGAGGAGCATGGCGGCGCAGAGCGTGATGAGAAGCGGAATGACGACGGCGATGCGCTCGAAGAGGAAGGGCAGAAAGGCCGCCGCATAAATGATGACACCCATGGCGCCGGGGTTTGCGGGGGTGTACCAAAGGCCGAGCACGGCCATGGCGATGAGCGCGGCGCGTCCGAGCCAGCGGTTGTGCGCCATCACCATAGTGGTGTAGATGGCGAGGAAGACCGCGTAGAAGAGGGCGAAGTGAATCCACGCGATGGCGCTGTGGCGGCCGATGGGATCGATGAAGAAGAAGATGGAGTAGACGAGCCAGACGAAGTCGACCCAGCGCACGCGGTCCTCGCCGCGATTGAAGGTACCGGCGAGGCGCAGTGAGGGGAGCGGACCGGAGTGCTCCCCGGCGCACTGCGCTTCGCGGCTTTTATCGGCTGCGGTCACGATCTGGCCTCGCTGCGGGTAAAGACCACCCAGGCAATGCCCAGCATAACGCAGGTGAAGCCGGCGAGCGCCTCCCAGTGCGGCAGCGCGGAGCCGGGACGGGCGAATCCGAAGATGCGAAGCGCGATCTGCGCGAAGTGATACATGGGCAGGGCGGGCGCGATGCGCTGCAGCCAGTGCGGGAGGATGTCGATCGGCATCCACAGGCCGGAGGCGAAGGACATGGGCAGGTTGATGAGATTGATCATGCCGGGGGCGGAGTTTGCCGGCACGATGAGCGCGATGAGCAGGCCCATGGCGCAGAAGGGCAGCGAGCCGGCGAAGACGACAAGGAAGAGGCGCGCGGTCTCTGCGGCGTGTAGGTGCACTCCGCCCATGGTGATGCCGAGCACGAGCAGCACCGCGGTGGTGATGAGGCCGAAGAGCGCGCAGGAGATGGTCTTGGCGCCGAGATAGGCCAGGCGCGGCAGCGGGCTGGCCTGCTTCAGCTCCATCCAGCCCTGGGCGCGCTCGAGCGCGATGCCCATGCCCATGCCGAAGAGGCAGGCGGAGACGGCTCCGAAGCAGCTGTAGCCGGCGAGCAGATAGCGGGCGTAGTCGCTGTGGCGGTTGGTGGCTCCAAAGAGGAGATAGAACATGACGGGAAAGCCGATGACGGAGATCGAGAACATGCGGGTGCGGAGCATCTTCAGGATTTCGTACTGCGTTTCTTTGCGGAAGAGACGCGCGTAATAACCGGCGGTGAAAGGCTGCGGGCGATGGGCGACGGCGAGGGTGGCCATGATTTTCTCCTCGGGTGAGTGAATGCGGCTATGAATGTGGCTGTGATTGCGGCGCGGCATTCGGCTGATGCGAATCCGTTGCGGTGAGCGCGAGGAAGGCATCTTCGAGCGCGGCGGCGGAGACTTCGAGGCTGTGCAGACCGGGATCGCGCAGCAGCATCTCGCGCACAACGCTCTCGGGATGCTCGGCCGTCACGACGACGGCTTCGCGGTCCTGCTGCACATCGGCGACGGTGGGCAGCGAGCGCAGAAAGCCGGGCTCGAGCTGCGTGACGCAGCGGATGCGGCGGCCGGAGACGCGGTGCTTGATCTGAGCAGGCGTGCCTTCGCAGATGACCTTTCCTTTGTTGACGACGACGATGCGGCTGGCGAGCATGTCGGCCTCTTCGAGGTAGTGCGTGGTCAGCAGCACGGTTTTGCCGGAGGCGGAGAGGGCGCGAATCTCGTCCCAGAGGCTGCGGCGCGATTCGATATCCATGCCGACGGTGGGCTCGTCGAGAAAGACAAGGTCGGGATTACCGCAGAGCGCGAGGCCGAAGAGGACGCGCTGCTTCTGGCCGCCGGAGAGCCTGCCGAACATGCGCTCTTCAAGGCCTTCGAGCTTTGCGATGCGGACGATCTCCGCAGCGGGAAGCGGATGAGGGTAATAGCTGCGGAAGAGATCGATGTGCTCGCGGACGCGCAGCATCTCAGGCACGCGCGTGACCTGCAGCATGGCGCCGATGCGGGTGCGCGCGTCGGAGTCGCGCGGGTCGCGGCCCATGACGCGCACGCTGCCCGCGGTGGGCGAGATGAGGCCTAGAAGCAGGCGCACGGCGGTGGTTTTGCCGGCGCCGTTGGGACCGAGCAGCGCCACCACTTCGCCGGGATAAAGATGGAGCGAGAGGCCGTCGAGCGCGGTGTTCTGACCGTAGCGCTTTGTCACCGCATGCAGGCGCGCAGCGGGCGTGCCGTGAGGAGCAGCGGACGGCCGCATCTCGCGGGCTCGATCCGGAAGTACGGAAGTTGCCGACATGGCGTGTCTCCTTCACTCCGAAGATTTTTCTCCGGAGCGTGGAGACAGGATCGCGTGAACGTGAGACCGGCCCCAGTGGAGGTTGTCACGAATCGAATATGACAAACGTCATGAAGCGGGCCGCGGCTCGTGTTGCTTACATGCCTTCGCCGGTGAAGGGATTGATCTCGTTCGGCTTTGCTGTGGTGGGATCGGGCGGCTTTACGGCAGCCGCGGTCTCGGCGCCCGTAACCGGAGGCTGCGCGGACGGCGACAGCGGGTTGTAGACGCGCAGAGGATCGCCGGGGAGCATGCCGTGCGCGTCGAGCGCGATGCGGATGCGGCGCTGGGTTTCGCGCATGGCGGCCCACTGCTGATTGGCTTTGGTTCTGAGCTGAACGGGATAGATGACCTGCGATCCTTTGATGGAATCGACGCCGAGCAGCGTGGGATCGGCGAGGTAGACGGCAGAGTAGGCGGGATCGCTGCGCACGCCCATCGCCACCTCTTTCAGCAGGCTCATGACTTCGTCGGGTTTGGCGGAGAAGTCGACGGAGACGTTGATGGTGGCGACGGAGAAGTCGCGGGTGAGGTTGGCGACGGTGGTGATCTGCGAGTTGGGAATGACGTAGAGCGTGCCGTCGCTGTCGCGCACCATGGTCTTGCGCAGCGACATGGTCTCGACGGTGCCGCTGAGTCCGGCGAGACGGACGACATCGCCGACGTTGTACTGATCTTCGACGAGAATCAGAAAGCCGTTGAGGCAGTCTTTCACGATGGTCTGCGCGGCGAGGCCGATGGCGACTCCGGCGACTCCGGCGCTGGTGAGCAGCGGCCCGAGGTTGAAGCCCAGCAGAGGCAGAATATAGAGCGCGGCGATGACGGCGATGACGCCGATGCCGGTGGCGCGAACGACGGCGGTGAGCGTTTTGACCTGGGCGAGATGCCCGGCGCCGGTCGAATGGCGCTCGGCAGTGCGAATGACGCGCGCCGAGATGACGTTGAGCAGGCGCGACAGCAGCCACGCGGCAACCGCGACGGCAATCAGCCGGGGAAGCTTATCGTGCAGAAAATCCTGAAGATCCTGCACATATTCACGGCTCAGCGTATCGAAGAAGCCACGGAAAAGTTCATGTGGTGCGATCAAAAGGAAAGGTTTCATTCTTTTCTCGATAACGGCGATGGAATCTTCCTATAATGTGCCATGCGAAGCCCGATCCGACACTTAGATGCAATTCTGCGCTGGGCCGCACTGCTGCTGATCAGCTTCTGCTGCGCTGATGCTCATGCGTGGCAGGCACAGCAGGTCCCGGCCCTGCCGCCGGCTCTCAACCCTACTCCCCCCTTCAGCGCGTCGGAGCCTCCGGACCACAGACTCGAAGAAGCCGAGAGACACATGGCGATTCAGCGGGCGGTGCAGCGCCAGAAAGAGATCGCCGACGAGACGACGAGACTGCTGGTGCTTGCGCAGGAGCTGAAGGCCGACGTGGAAAAAAGCACCAAGGATCAGCTTTCACTCCATGTGGTGAAGAAAGCGGAAGAGATCGAGAAGCTGGCCAAATCGGTGAAGGACAAGATGCGCGACGGTCAGTGAAGGCAGCGGATCAGCAGCAGCGTCTGATCGTCAATCTGTTTTCCGAAGGCTCCGGCCTGGGCCAGGATGGCCTCTGCCAGCTCCGGCAGAGGGCGCGCCACGTGGCCGGCGATGGCCTCTTCGAGTGAGTCCACGCCAAACTCGCGGCCATGGCGGTCGCAGACTTCGAGAATGCCGTCGGTGGCGACGACGAGCAGATCGCCGGGCGCGGTCTGCAGCGTATCGCCGGTAAAGCCGGAGACGGGCAGCAGGCCGAGCGGGTACTGCTCCTCTTCAAGGCGATCAAGCGCTCTGCGCTCCCCCTGCCAGTGCAGGATGGGCGGACTGGCCGCCATAGCGTAAAAGACACTGCCGTCGGCGTTGAGGCGGAAGGCGGTGAAGGTGGCGTACATGTGCGGCTCCTTCACCGCGGGCAGCACGCGGTTGAGGCGCTCGAAGAGCTGCGGCAGAGTGCTGCCGGATTCGGTCACCGCGGCATCGAGCAATGCGGTGCGCGTCGCGGTCTTGAGCATGCCCATCAGAATGCCGGCGGAGAGGCCGTGGCCGGCGATATCGCCGAGATAGGCGATGGCATCGCCATTGGACAGAGCGAGAGCATCGACCAGATCGCCGCCCACCTTCTCACTGGGCCGCGAGACGCCGTACATCTCGAAGCGGCGGGTCTTGAGCGCGATGGGCGGGACCAGGGTCTTCTGCATGCCGTGCGCGAGCTCGAGCTCATTGCGCAGACGGAACGACTCCCTGCCCTCGCGCCGGATGTACGCAATGAAAAATACATAGGAGACGATCACCACGACCATGATTCCGGTCGATGCAAATGCGATGCCCTTCTCCGATGGAACCTCCAGCACGTGAAACGCCTGAGCCAGACGGTCGGAAGCCCATCTGTCGAACGTGCCGGTAAAGAACTGAAGGACCGCCAGCCCGACCAGAGCGATGACCGGCAGCCGCGCGAGCACGATGATCCACAACGCCGCATTGAGGCCGGAAACGGCGGCGATGAGCAGCACCACGGCATAGGGGAGAGTTCCCCGGCTGGTGAGATCGACATAAAACCCGATCACCGAAAAGAGAAGAAAGACCGCGGCCATCAGCACCCACAACCGATTCATGGGCACCGAACGAAAATGCGTCCAGCGCTTCGGCGTTCTGAGCAACCAGGGTTTCCGATCTGCCGCCATGGCCCGAACCATATCAGATTTTTGCGCGCGAACGAAAAAGGCCGCCCTCCTTCGAGAGCGGCCTTGCGTAGCTTGCGCCCGCCGTCAGACAAATAACGGAGCCAGCACCAGGGTCACGGTAGCCAGCAGCTTGATGAGCACGTGCAGCGATGGACCGGCGGTGTCCTTGAAGGGATCACCGACCGTATCGCCGACGACCGCGGCTTTGTGCGCCTCGGACCGCTTGCCGCCGTGCGCACCGCTTTCAATGTATTTCTTGGCGTTGTCCCAGGCGCCGCCGCCGTTGTTCATGAGCATGGCGAGCAGAATGCCGCTGATGGTTCCCACCATCAGCAGCGCGGCCACGGCTTCGGCTCCGCCGAGGTTGAGCGGCACGCCGTTGATGCGCGGACTGCTCATCAGGTCGTGCAGATGGAACTCGGGGCTGAAGTAGCGGAAGGTGACACCGACGATGAGCGGCATGGCGACGGCGAGCACGCCGGGCATAACCATCTCCCTGAGCGCGGCGCCGGTGACGATGCTGACGCAGCGTCCGTAGTCGGGCTGCGAGGTGCCGGCCATGATGCCGGGATTCTCGCGGAACTGGCGGTGCACATCTTCGATCACGGTCTGCGCGGTGCGTCCGACGGCCTTGATGGCCATGGACGAGAAGAGGTAGGTGAGCATGGCTCCGAGCAGCGCGCCGACGAAGACGGGCACGGAGGCGAGGTTGATGTTCGAGAAGCTCCATCCGGGCGGCATTACGCCGCCTGCGGCGGCGACGCGCTGGCTGACGATGTCGTGGATGGAGGCGAGGTATGCCGAGAAGAGCAGGAAGGCGGCGAGCGATGCGGAGCCGATGGCGTAGCCCTTGGTGAGCGCCTTGGTGGTGTTGCCCGCGGCGTCGAGCCGGTCGGTCTTTTCGCGCACGCTCTCGGGCTGATTGCTCATTTCGATGATGCCGCCGGCGTTGTCGGTGATGGGGCCGAAGGTATCCATTGCCAGAATGTAGGCCGCCGAGGAGAGCATGCCCATGGTGGCGATGGCGGTGCCGTAGATGCCCTTGGCGTAGCTGGATATGTTCGTCACATCGTGCAGGCCGAGCGTGCCGAAGTAGTAGCTGAGCAGCAGAGCCGCGCTGATGACGATGACGGGAAGCGCGGGCGTCTCCATACCGATGGCGAGGCCGCTGATGATGTTGGTGGCCGGGCCGGTGGTGGAGGCGAGCGCGATGCTGCGCACGGGACGGAAGCGGGTTTCGGTGTAGTACTCGGTGATGCGGACGAAGAGGAAGGAGGTAATGATGCCGCAGATGCCGCATCCGAGCAGCCACCAGCGCGCGCCGAGCATGAAGTAGACGGCGGCGGCGAAGCCGGCGAGGGCGAGGAGCGTGGTGATGTAGTAGCCCTTGTTCAGCGCGTGCATCGGGTCTTCATCTTCTTTGCTGTGCACCATGCTGACGCCGATGATGCTGGCCACGAGATTGATGGCCTGCACGATGAGCGGAAAGAGAATGCCCTTGATGCCGAAGACGGGAAAGAGCGCCGCGCCGAGGATCATGGCGCCGACGTTTTCCGCCGCAGTGGACTCGAAGATGTCAGCGCCGCGGCCTGCGCAGTCGCCGACGTTGTCGCCGACCAGATCGGCGATGACGGCCGGATTGCGCGGATCGTCTTCCGGAATGCCGGCCTCGACCTTGCCGACGAGATCAGCGCCGACGTCGGCAGCCTTGGTATAGATGCCGCCGCCAAGCTGCGCGAAGAGCGCGACGAGCGAGGCTCCGAAGCCGAAGCCGACGAGCTGATAGGGCGCCTGCTGCGGGTCATGCAGTCCGCCGAAGGCGAGGAAGAGAATGCCGACGCCGAGCAGAGAGAGTCCGACCACGACCAGGCCGGTGACCGCACCGCCACGAAGGGCGATCTGCAGGGCCTTGCCCAGGCTGGTGCGCGCCGCGGCAGCGGTGCGGATGTTCGAACGGATGGAGACCGCCATGCCGGTCTGTCCGGAGATGGCCGAGCAGGCGGCTCCGATGATGAAGCTGATGACCACCTTGACGGCATAGGGCCGGGTGAAGGGAGAAAGCTGATAGCCCACAAAAAGGACGACGGCCAGCCCGGCGGCGATCAGAGCAATCGTTCCGTACTGGCGCTTCATGAAGGCTTCCGCACCCTCTTTGATCGCGTCGGAGATGCGCTGCATCTCCGGTGTGCCGGTGTCAGAGCCCAGAACCGATCGCGAAAAAAGATAAGCGGCCAGAAGTCCGAGGACGCCGGCGGCCAGCGCGATCCAGAGATATATACTGCCGCTCCCCGTGGAGCCTTCGCTGCCTGCCTGCCAGATCCAGGCGGCTGCTGCAGGGAATGAAGCCATTCAACATCCTCCAGAAAAAATCAGAAACCCGTTTGGATGACCGGCAAGAAGCGGTCACCACTGCCCTAAAAATAAAAACAAGCTATTTTGATGCAAATACTTGCTGAGATAAGACCTGTTTTTTGAACACCCACCGGCGGGGCAGATGTACATCCGGCACAAAACGGCTCATTAAAGCACGCGGCGAAAACGACGGTCAACGGAGGCAGGGGACAGCCAGGCGGCAGAGATCCGGTAACGGACCGGAATCGAAGCGCTCTGAGAAGAGCGATGAGGCGTCGTGTCTTCACGCCGGTCTGCAGGGCATGGTCTCCTCCATCTCCTTTGGTTATGGGCCTGCCGCGCTGAAAAGCATGAGTGTACGGGATGCACAGAAGCCGGTGCAAGGAGCGCAGAAGAACGGCCAGTGGCCGGTTTCGGAGCGATTTGCGGCGGAGGCCTTCCCTGTTCCAGGGTCCGGTTACAAAACAATTGCAAAGCCGCCGGGGCCGGGATTGCTCCACGGTCATCGAAAGTTCAGGCAGAGATGTGCTTTTGTCCCCGGTTGGGGCCTGGCTGAGAGCAGTGCATTTCTTCCCCGAAGGGTATGGTCCGGGCGGCTGCCCGGGCTGTACAATTTGCAGTCATTTATCGAACATAGGAAGAGGCGATTTCGGCGGGAGCCGATTTCGTACGTAGCCGAGAGGTGCCGATGGGCCGTACCGCAGTAGCTGGGGCAGAACAGAAACAGAACGGAACCGCCCACGGGCTGGATACCGCAAAGCTGATCGAGATTTACCGCCTGATGTATCTTTCGCGGCGCACTGACGACCGCGAGATCATTCTGAAGCATCAGCAGAAGATCTTCTTTCAGATCTCGACCGCCGGACATGAGGCTCTGCAGGTGGCGGCGGCGCTGGCGATGAAGCCCGGCTACGACTGGTTCTACCCTTATTACCGCGACCGCGCGCTGTGCCTCGCGCTGGGGCAGACGGTGGAAGATCAGTTTCTGCAGTCGGTAGGCGCGGCGACGGACCCTTCGAGCGGTGGACGGCAGATGCCCTCGCACTGGAGCAGCGCGGCGCTGCACATTGTCTCCACCTCCTCTTCGACGGCGACGCAGTGCCTGCAGGCGGTAGGCTGCGCGGAGGCAGGGCGCTACTTTGCGCATCATCCGGAGGCGGCTGAGCGGGGCGACGGCCGCGATTACCGCCAGTTCCGCGATGTGGGCTTCCACGACGACGAGGTGACGCTGGCCTGCATCGGCGAGGGCTCGACGAGCCAGGGCGAGTTCTGGGAGGCGATCAGCATCGCCTCAAACCTGCGGCTGCCGATGGTCTTTCTGATCGAGGACAACGGCTACGCGATCTCGGTTCCGGTTGAGGTGAATACGCCGGGCGGCAATATTTCACGGGTGGTGAGCGGCTTCCCCAACTTTTACTTTGCCGAGGTGGACGGCACCGATCCCATTGCCAGTTACGAGGCGATGACACAGGCTGTTGCCTGGTGCCGCGCAGGCAACGGCCCGGCCTTTGTGCATGGGCACGTGACCCGCCCTTACATGCACTCCTTCTCGGACGACGACAAGCTCTACCGCCCGAAGTCGGAGCGCGAAGCCGAGACGCTGCGCGATCCGATCTCGAAGTTCCAGATGGTTCTGCTGCGCGAAGGCATTCTGGATGCCGACGCGATCACGCGCCTGGAGCGCGAGGTGGATGAAGAGGTTCGCCATGCGGCGGAGCGGGCGCTGCGCGCGCCGCTTCCGGAGGCGACGGCGGCGGCGATTCTGCGCCATCAGTATTCGGAGGACTTCGACCCGACGCGCGCCGATCTGCAGACGGAGACGGCGGCTCAGGCGGGAGCGCCGGAGCGCACGATGGCCGACCTGATCAACGCCTGCCTGCGCGACGAGATGCGCCGCGATGCGCGCATCGTAGTCTTTGGTGAGGACGTTGCGGACTGCAGCCATGACGAGTTTCTTCGCGAAGGGCTGGTGAAGGGCAAAGGCGGCGTCTTTAAGCTGACGGCGGGGCTGCAGACGGAGTTCGGGCCGGACCGCTCGTACAATACGGCGCTGGCCGAGGCGGCAATTGTGGGCCGGGCGGTGGGCATGGCCACACGCGGAGTGAAGCCGGTCGGGGAGATTCAGTTCTTCGATTACATCTGGCCGGCGATGCATCAGTTTCGCAATGAGATGAGCGTGATGCGCTGGCGGTCGAACGGCGGCTTTGCCTCGCCCGCGGTGATTCGCGTGCCGATCGGCGGATACCTGACCGGCGGCTCGATCTATCACTCGCAGTGCGGCGAGAGCCTGTTTACGCACACGCCCGGGATGCGCGTGGTGATGCCGTCGAATGCGCTCGACGCCAACGGCCTGCTGCGTACGGCGCTGCGCTGCGACGATCCGGTGCTCTTTCTGGAACACAAGCGCCTCTACCGCGAGACGTGGGGACGGGCGGCGTATCCGGGACCGGAGTACATGATTCCCTTCGGCAAGGCAAAGCGGATGCGCGAAGGCAAACACCTGACCATCGTGACGTACGGAGCGGTAGTGCCCCGCGCTCTGCAGGCGGCGCAGCGCGCCCAGCGCGAGCTTGGCGTGGAGACGGAGATTCTGGACCTGCGCACGCTTAATCCGTACGACTGGGAGGCGATCGCGGAGTCAGTGCGGAAGACCAGCCGCGTGATTCTGGCCTACGAGGACACGCTGAGCTGGGGCTACGGCGCGGAGATCGCGGCGCGGATTGCCGATGAGCTCTTCCACGACCTGGATGCTCCGGTAAAGCGCGTGGCCGCGATGGATACCTTCGTGGCGTATCAGCCCTTGCTGGAAGATGTGATTCTGCCGCAGCCGGGGCATCTCTTCCAGGCGATCGCAGAGCTGGCGAAGCACTGAGCTGCCTCTGATTTCAAGACTGCTTTCCGGAGCGGAGTGCGGCATGAGCGATACAAAAGATCACAGGACGGATAGCTGCTGTGAAACGCAGAACGATTTGCTTTCGGACGAACGGAGGCAGGCAGCCATCGATACGCTAAGGGAGTTTGGACGCGGACGGAAGCTGCCGGAGGGGATGACGATTCGATCGATGATCGAAGAAGGACGACGCCTCTTCAGCGCGTGATGATGACTTCGTAGAGGTTGTCTTTGGCGAGGAAGAAGCGGTAGTTGCCGAAGGCGGAGAAGAGCTTCTCAATATTGCGGTTGGTGTAGACGCGGCGTACCGGGAAGGGCTCAGACTCCTGCATCTCGATCTCGGAGCTGTCGGTGAGGTGGTAGCGGCAGTAGGCCGTGAAGGGGCCGGTAGCCTTGCTGTGAAAGATGGCCAGGATGCGTCCGCCGTGGTGGACGGCCCGGTGCAGACGCTCGATGAGCGGGGCGACCAGCGCATCGGGCAGGTAGTCGAGCGTGGCCCAGAGCAGGACCGCATCGAACTCACGCCCCTCGAAGTTCAGGTTCTGCTCGAAAAAGCCTTCAATGTTGAATCCCGGCTCGGCGCCGGGCTCGGACGGGGGCAGCTCCCACTGGCCGGTGAGCGCTTCATGGACGATGTCCGCCATGTAGACGCTTTGCCCGAGGCCGGTGAGGAAGTTGATGTTCTGCGGCGAGGTGGGACCGATATCGAGCACGCGCATGCCGGGCTCGGCCTTCATGTCTTTCAGCAGCGCCGTCCAGCCGCTGGAGTGGCGGGGAATGCGCGGGCCGGAGAGCACGGTACGGCTCTGCCGGTCGGATTCGCCCTGCTTTCGCTGAAAGAGACTTCGAATCACGCTGCTCGATGATCCCCTTGCCCGGTTCCTGTCCGGATGCTGAAAACAGCATAACGCGCAGCTGCGCAGCCTTTGCCGCCTGGGCTACGCGCCTTCAGGCCTGTGCCCTGACGGGACCGCGCCCTGATGTTTCAGCTCTGGCCGGGAGCATTGAAGAGTGCGCCGGAGGCCGAACCGGAGGCAGAACCCGATGCCGAGGCCGGCGCAGCCGGCGGTGCGGCTGCTGCCGGACGCTCATGCGCCGCAGCGCCCGCCTGCACCAGATCCACTTTGCCGGAGAATACGGCGTTTTCCTCGATGGCAAGCCTTACCGAGCGGATATCGCCCGACACATTGCAGCCGGAGCGCAGATCGACGCGGCCGCCGGCGGTGATGTCTCCGCGAAGCGTTCCCTGCACGACCACGTCGCGAGCCGACACATTGGCCTGCACACGCGCATTGGCACCGATGGTGAGACGGCTCTCGGTGAGGGTGATGGTGCCTTCAACGAGACCCTCGACGAGCAGGTCCTCACTGCCTTTTACTTCACCGCGAATCTGGACGGATTTGCCGATTGCGGCGCTGACTTCTCCTGCTGCCATGCATAGACTCCTGTGCTTTCCGGCTTTGCTCGAACTATACGCAAGGCGGCGTAAGCTCGCAACCTTTCCCCTGTAACTCGCGGCGCTGCCCTGCTTTGTTCCGCGGTCTGACATCATGCGGAACGCGTTTCGCGGCGGCGGCCATACAAAGCGCCGGAGGGTTTCGCGGAGGGCCACAGCTCTTGTTGTACGGGCAGTGCAGGGCCGGGCGAGCCTGCGCTGTCAGCAGGCAGATCAGGAAACGAGGCCAGCTTCTGCAGCAGCAGCCGATCGGTCGGCCGGCGGTCCAGCTCGTATTTGCGCAGCACGGCGGCGACGATATCGGCGACGCGTTTGCGGTAGGCCTCCGATACGAAATCTGCATTCCCGTAGCGCTTCGCGTAGTGGTCTTCGAGCTGCGGAAAGTGATCGTGGATGAAGGCCAGAAAGGTGGGCCGCGAGCAGGGCTTGAGGAAGAGCGGATTGGCCGCCATGAAGCTGGCTCCGGCGCGCTGAGCGCGGCGAGCCACGGACTCGAGCGCGGGCGCGGTGTCGGTGATGCCGGGCATGACGGGACAGCAGAGGATGCCGGTCTCGAGACCGGCGCGGCGCAGCGCGGCGACGGTGCGGAAGCGCAGATCGGGGCGCGGAGCGCGCGGCTCGAGGATTCTGGCGAGGCCGGCGTCAGGCGTGGTGATGGTGATGTGCACGACGAGACGGTTGCGGGCGGCGATCCGCTGCAGCAGATCGATGTCGCGCTCGATGAGCGTCGATTTGGTGACGATGCCGAGCTGCAGCCCGGCCTGCTCGGCGAAGACCTCAAGCAGGCTGCGCGTGACACGCGCGCGGCGCTCGATGGGCTGGTAGGGATCGGTCGCGGTGCCGAGAGCGAGGTACTCGCCGCGTTTGATCTTTCGCAGCTCCTGGCGGAAGAGCCAGGCGGCGTTCTGCTTGATATAGATCTGCCGCTCGAAGAGCTCGGGGTCGCGCAGCTCCATGAACTCGTGTGTGTAGCGGGCGTAGCAGTAGCGGCAGCCGAACTCGCAGCCGCGATAGGGATTGATGCTCCAGCGGAAGTAGTGCATGCGCTTCGAGACGGATCGGTTGAGGATGGATTTCGCGTCGAGGGAGAGGAACTCCACCAGGTGTCCGTGGTCGACCTCGTGCCCGCAGGCGGCGATGCGGGCGATTCCTGAGAGGGCCGGCTCGTCGGATTGAAGGATCGGAAAGAGGGGTATTTTCGCTTTTTCTTCGCCCATGCGGAGAACAGTACGCCGCCGCTTCGATGCGGTCAAGGGCCTTTTCCTCCACGATTTTCATGCTCCCGACAGGGACGCTGTACCCTGTTCGCATGGCAGATCTTAAAGGCGCATCCATTACCTGGCTCGGTCATGCAACGGTGCTGATCACGACGCAGCAGGGCACGACGATCCTGATCGATCCGTTTATCGAGCACAATCCCAGATACCCGAAGGGCTTCGAGCTTCCGGAGCAGATCGATCTTCTGCTGCTCACGCACGGGCACACCGATCACATTGCCGATGCGGTGCCGGTGGCGAAGAAACATGGACCGACCGTCGTTGCGAATGTCGAACTCGCGGACTGGATACAGACGAAGGGCGTCGAGAAGGCTATCGGCATGAACCTCGGCGGGTCATGGCGCTTCAAAGATCTCTCGATTGCGCAGGTGGAGGCGAAGCACTCGTCGAGCATCGAGGACAACGGGCAGGTGCTTTACGGCGGGGTGGCGACCGGTTTTGTGCTGACCATCGATCAGGGACCGGTTCTCTATCATGCCGGAGATACGAGCGTATTTGCGGATATGCAGCTTATCCGCGACCTTTATTCACCGCAGATAGCCATGTTGCCGATTGGCGATTTCTATACGATGGGCCCGAAGGGCGGCGCACAGGCTGCGAAATATCTGGGAGTTAATGCCGTGCTGCCCGTTCATTTCGGAACTTTTCCGGCACTTACCGGCACACCGCGCGAGCTGGAGCAGTATCTGGCGGGAACATCGGTCGAGGTATTGTTTACCGAACCGGGTAAAGTTATCCGTTAATCGCTCAGAAACAACGAAGGCAGGCGCTTATAAGCCTGCCCCTTCCCTCTTGGTTCTGAATATCCGCTTTCAATCCTGCTAAACAGTCAACCGTATTTCTGTTCTGAATCTCTGCCTTATTTTGAACTTTTACCCGCGGCGGCTGCGGCCCGGCGACGCTCGGCCCAGCGCTTTTTCATCGCCTCGGCGATTTTGCGGCGTCCAGCCGGACTCATGGTGCGTTTGCCTCCGGCTCCGTTGAGTGAGGCCTTCGTTGCATTTCTGGTTCCCGAGGTTCCGGCAAGTAAAGCCCGCGCCTCCTTCAGACGTTCTATTTCACGATCCAGCTCAGCAAGAATTCGGCTAACTTCCACGTATCCTCCTATAGCGCACTGATCCGGCTCCGGTCCGCAGGCAATGAATCAGGACCTGGTTATCAGCACAGCCATATATTCAGAGTAAATGGGTTAGCAAGTGATCGACAAATTATATAAGCGCGCGAAGGAAATAAAGTCAGATTGTATCTCGGTCGGCGGATGCGCGCGGCACGGGAATTCCCTGCTCATCGCGATATCCTGCGCCATAACTCAGACCAAGCGGAGCGCTGCGATTGCCGTCCTGCGCGTGACGGCGCAGAGCCGTCAGCGTCTCCTGCTTGTCGCGCGCGTATTCGACGGCGAGACGGGTGAGCGCATAGGTGACGATATCGCTGTGATGAAGGTTCTGCATTTCGGGCTCGCGGCGGAAGTTGAGCCACAGCCGGTGCACGAGCTGCACGTCTTCGGCCTGCAGCGCGGGCGCATGCGGACCGATGTGGAAGGACATGGCCTCGCCGTTCGGCATGATCACATAGAACGTGAACTGCCGCTTGGGCTCGGGGAGGTTCTCCCATGCCTGGCCGACGTGCCAGGCCTGCTGCTGCGCGGACATCTTTGTCGAAAGTCCTGAGACCAGGGCTGTAACTTCGAGCGAGTTAGCTACCTGCACGAGCGCCGCGAAGATATCGCCCGCGGGCACGACCAGAAGGGAAACATGCTTTCCGAAGCTCTCGGCCACCGATACGGCTTTGGTGAAGAGCATCTGCTCGTGCTCGCTGAAGATCTGCTCGTCGAGATATTCGGGGCCGCCTGCGCCCATCATGCGGGCGGTGAGCACGACGATGTCCTGCTCATCGGTATCGGTGCGGGCCAGCACCCATTTGAGCGCGAAGGGATTGGCGGCGTCGCGCACGCTGACGAGTATGCCTCCGGGCCGGATCTGCAGCGTCTCGAGCCCGATGGTGTCTTCGTGCTCCAGCTGGAAGTGCTCCTTCATCTGCTGATCGGTGACGGCCTGACGGCGCAGGTTGCGGCGCTCGGAGATGGCAAAGATGGTGAAGAAGGCGGCGGTAAAGGCCACGCCGCTGATGGTGGCCACGCTCTTGGTGAACAGATTGACGGTGGCCGTGGTGAAGAGGGTGAGAAAGACGCAGAAGAGGCCGATGGGAAGCTCGGTCTTCCCTATCTTCAGATTGACGGGCACCTTCCAGCCGCGCTCGCCCTTGTACTTCCAGCGGAGCACGAGCATGGCGAGCGAGTTGAAGGTGAAGCTCCAGATGACGCCGAAGGCGTAGGCCTCGCCGAGGGTGATGACGTTGCCCCAGCTGACGATGATGGTAAAGAGCTGCAGCCCGGTGACCAGATTGACGATGCGGGAGCTGGTGCCGAAGCGGCGGTGCGGCTTGCGGAACCAGTCGGTCAGCACACCGTCTTCGGCGACGCGCATAAGCACGCCGGTCGAGCCGATGATCGATGTGTTGACGGCTCCGGAGAGCATCAGGAATCCGACGATGACGACGAAGACGCGGAAGACGATGCGCAGCGTGATCGGACCCACCATATACATGGCCAGACCGGCGATGAGGTTGTCGCGATAGACGGGCACGCGCACGCTGTCGGGGATGATCATGACCGCGAGCAGCGAGACGATGCCGGTGAAGACGAAGCTGTAGATGGCGATGACGATGGCGGCGCGCTTGAGATTTTTGAGCTTGGGGTGCTCGATCTCGCGATTGACCTGGGCCAGCGTCTCTTCGCCGCTCATGGCCAGCACGGAGTGGCCGAAGGCCATGAGGATGCCGAAGAGTCCGAGCGTGGTCGCCAGCTTTGTGCCGCCGAGAAAGCCGAGCGCGTCGTGCGAGAAGTGGAGGTTCGAGGGAACGGGCAGCGGCGGCAGGTGCGCGCCGCGCCAGAAGACGGTGAAGAAGCCCCAGCCGAGAAGCAGGACCACCATGACGGTGGTGATCTTCATGACCTCAAGCGCCTTGTCCGTCGATTCCTCGATGCCCTTGATGTTCTGCCACCAGAAATACACGGTGACCGCGAGGGCGAAGACCGCGGACATGCCGTTCATGGGCAGATGGCGCGCCTCGTGCGCGCCGATGAGCAGCGCCGGAGGCAGCCAGCCGTGGACTGCGCCCACCTGCAGCAGCTCATTCAGCAGGCCGGTAATGTACTGACCGGCCGAAACGCCGGAGATCGGCCCGGTGAGGATGTAATCGAACATCAGCGCGGAGACGCTCATCTTGGCGAAGGTTCCGCCGAGGGCCTCCTTGACCACGCGATAGACGCCGCCGCGGGTAAACATCGAGCAGCTCTCGACATAGACTGCCCGGACGGCAAAGGAGAAGAGCATGACGCCGAGAATGAACCAGGGCGCGGCCTTGCCGACGGCCTCCTCTGCGATGCCTCCGGCATAAAACGCCGAGGAGCCGAGGTCATTGAGCACGACCGCGGCGGCACGCCAGAAGGAGATGAAGGTGAGCATGACGGAGGAAGCGACAACCAGCTTCACTCGCATCGAGTGTGGGGCGTTATACGTGGATCCGGCTGACATGGAATGAGGACGAACTGCGCCCATTCATCGTCCCTTTTGAAGACGGGGACTGCCGAAGGGACGCCCAGGGGTGAGTGTATAACAGCCGTCCGTCCCGACCAAGGAAAGCTTTCCGCTATCAAAACGGCGTTTCGGCGGAGGACGTCTGACTGTGTTTGCACTTCGCGGCGATATAATCGTTCTCGTGATCGCCTTCGCGCATGCCGGGATGCATCTGCTTGTCTTCCTGTTCTTTCTGGGACTGGTGGGGTCTTCGGCTATCGTCGTCATCAGCTTCATCGAAGATCTGACCGAACTGTTCGGCGAATAAATTCCATCGTGGCTACCGCGCTGCATTCTGCCGCTCCCGCCGCTTCGGCTCCGGTGCGCTCTTCCCTTCCCGGATACGCGCTGGCGCTGCTCTCCGCCATTCTGCTCAATTACTGCTTTCCGGTTGCGGGTCCGGTGCCGGTGTGGCGCACGGGACTGGCGTGGATCGCGCTGACTCCGCTGCTGTATGCGCTGCTCTGCCGCGCGACGGCCGAGTCGCCGCGTCCGCTGCGCAGCGCGACGCTGACGGCGTATCTCTGCGGCGTCGTCTGGTACGTGCTGAACTGCTACTGGATTTACCAGACCATGTTCTATTACGGGCACGTGCCGCCGGTGGGCTCGGCCGGCATTGTGCTGCTCTTCAGCCTGATTCTCGGCCTTTACTTCGCGCTCTTCGGCTTTCTGGTCGCGTATTTTCGACTGCGCTTCGGAGTGTGGGCGGCGCTCGGGCTGGCTCCGTTTGCGTGGACGGGGATCGAGCTGGCCGGGGCGCGCGTCACCAGCGTTCCGTGGGACCAGCTTGGCTATGCGCAGGTGGACAACCTGTGGCTGACGAAGATTGCGCCCGTCACCGGCGTGTACGGGATCTCCTTCATTCTGGTCGCGGTGAGCGCGCTGCTGACGGCGGCGCTGGTGGCGGCGCCATTCCGCGCGCGCGCAATGGCGGGAGCAGTGGCCGTGGTACTGGCGGGAGCGCTGCAGTGCGGCTGCTTCGTCTCACCGGCCGCGTCACCGACTTCGAATTATGCGGTAATGCTGCAGCCGAATATCGATGTGGCCACGGACGATCACTGGATCGGCGAGGAGTGGGACGGGCAGGTTGCGTGGATTCTGCAGCAGAGCCTGAGCACGTGCAGCGAAGCCTATGCGGGACTGCCACAGAGGCAGACTGCGCTGACGACGCCGGCGTGCGACCGCAATGTCACTGCGCCGGGCGTGGTGGTGTGGCCGGAGGTGGCGTCGTGGTTCATGAGCGATCGTCCGCAGACGATTGCGGCGATGCGCGCGATTGCGGAGACGGCGCATGCTCCGGTGATTGCCGGGATGCTGGGCCACGATGCGAGCGGGACATACAACTCGGCGGTGTTTACGAATCCCGACGGACAGATCGTCGGACGGTACGACAAGATTCACCTTGTGCCCTTCGGCGAATATATTCCCTATCGCAATCTGCTCTTCTTCGCGCACAAGCTGACGCAGCAGGTAGGCGACCTGCAGCGCGGTCGGGCGCGCAATGTGTTTCAGACGGACGGGCACACCTTCGGCACCATCATCTGCTACGAGTCGGTCTTTGCGGATGAGGTGCGCCTGTTCGTGAAGAACGGCGCGCAGGTGCTGGTGAATATCTCCGATGACGGATGGTATGGCGACACGAGCGCCCCGTGGCAGCACCTTTACATGACGCGGATGCGGGCGATCGAGAACCATCGCTGGGTGCTGCTCGATACCAACTCCGGCGTGACGACGGCGATCGATCCGAGAGGACGCGTGACGGTGTCGGCGCCGCGCCATGCGCTGACCTCGCTGGTGGCCCGGTACGGCTACGAGAGCGACGTGACCTTCTACACGCAGTACGGCGATGTCTTTGCGTATCTGTGCGTGCTGGCGGTCTGTGCAGCTGCGGGCGGCGCACTGCTTACGAAACGCCGCTCCGCGGTCTGAACTTTACTTCGCCGCAGGCGTGACCACGCCGCGCTCCCACGGAGGAGGCACCTTCACCGAGGCCATGCCGGCCGCAGCCGCGGCTTCAATGCCCATATCGGTGTCTTCAAAGACGAGGCAGGCTTCCGGAGCAACGCCGAGGCGTTCGGCAGCGAGAAGAAATGCCTCCGGATGCGGCTTGGCATTTTTGTAGTCGCCGGCGCAGACCAGGGTGTCGAAGCGGTCGAGAAGGTCAAGGGAGCGGAGCGATTCGGTCACGCTTTCGCGGGTGCTTCCGGAGACGACGGCGAAGGGGATGCGTCCGTGCGCGTCCTCGATGTGCTCGACAACCTCGGGGACGGCCTGCAGCTGGGAGAGGATCTCGAAGTAGAGGGCTTCCTTCCGGCGCTGCACGGTTTCGACGGGCATGGCGAGGCCCTGCTGCTCATTAAGCGACTGGATGATCTCGACGACGGGACGGCCTCCCCAGGCGTAGAAGAGCTTCTCGTCGAAGACACAGCTCCACTCGCCGAGGGCCTTCGTCCAGGCGACGTAATGCAGCGGCATGGAGTCGGCGATGGTTCCGTCGCAGTCGAAGAGATAGGCTTTGAACTCGCCCGGGGGCAGAGGCAGCTTCATGGTCTGTGTCATTTCCTTTATCTTCCCACAGGCGCGGGGCCGGGCTGCCGGCCGGATGATCTGCCGATTCGGCGCCGGACAGGCCTTGCTACTATAGAAAGAAAAAGTCAGGTCACCCCATGCTTAACGATCTCGAATTCGCCTGGGCTCCCATTCGCGATAAAGTACGCGACCTGCGGGAGTATCTTTGACGCACCTCGCCTGCGCAGCGAGCTTGCCACGATAGAACAGAAACTCTCCGACCCGTCGCTGTGGTCGAACCCCGCGCTTTCGCAGCCGATTATGCGCGACCGCAAGCGCATCGAAGGCCAGCTTGCCGACGATGTGGAGCTGGAGCGCCGCACGGGCGACGTGGATGCGTACTTCGACCTGGCGCGCGAGGGCGAGGCGGTGGAGCCGGAGCTGGAGCGCGAGATGAAGGCGCTGAACGACTACGCCGAATCGATTGAAGCGAAGACGATGCTGTCGGGCGAGACCGATCCGCTGAACGCGATCGTGACCGTGCATCCGGGCGCGGGCGGCACGGAGAGCCAGGACTGGGCCGAGATGCTGATGCGCATGTATCTGCGCTGGGCCGAGCAGCAGGGTTTCAAAACCGAGATGAACGACTACCAGGACGGCGAAGAGGCGGGCATTAAATCGGCCACCTTTACCATCCTCGGCGACTCGGCCTACGGCCTGCTCTCGGGCGAATCGGGCGTGCACCGGCTGGTGCGCATCTCGCCGTTCGACCAGGCGAAGCGGCGGCATACGTCGTTCGCGTCGGTGTTTGTGTCTCCGGAGATCGATGACTCGATCCAGATCGACATCAAGCCGGACGAGATTCGCACCGATACCTACCGCTCGGGCGGCAAGGGTGGCCAGCACGTCAACACGACGGACTCGGCGGTGCGCATTACGCATCTTCCGACCAACATCGTCGTGCAGTGCCAGAACGAGCGCTCGCAGCACAAGAACCGCGAGAAGGCGATGAAGATGCTGCGCTCGCGGCTGTACGAATACGAGCTGGCGAAGAAGACGGCGGCGACGAAGAAGCTCGAGGACTCGAAGTCCGATATCAACTTCGGCTCACAGATCCGCAGCTACGTGCTGCAGCCCTACCGCATCGCCAAGGACCACCGGACGAAGGTGGAGGTGGGCGACGTGGATAAGGTCCTCGACGGGTACCTGGAGCCGTTCATCCGCGGCTATCTGATCATGAAGCGGAACGGCGGCGTGCCGGCAGCGGTGGATGCGGGAGACGATCTGGAGTAGATACCGGGGCCGATTCAGCCTGGCCTTACTGCAAAAACTCTTCGAACTCGCTCATCCGGAAGAGATGCCCCTGTCCTTTTACCGTGATTCCGGCCATTTCGGTATGCTTCAGACCACCTGACTCATACCGGTACTTTCTGCCGCTCTTCGGATCGATCACGAAGATGCCGCGGATGCCCATCTTCTCGTAGTCGTCCAGCTTTTCCATCACGCGGGCAAGCGTATCTTCGGGGGAGAGTATCTCAAAGACGGCGACAGGAGCGGTGCGAATGACCTGCTCCATCTCCCGCAACGGGCCGGTATTTTCCAGAACAGCCACATCGAGCACGCGAAAGCGCGAGGACGCCACCTGCACGCGAAGCTCGGCGAAGACGCGAATGCCCCACTCCTCTTCGTGGCGCCAGAACCACTTCTGGACAGCGGCCTGCCAGGCGGCATGATCCAGCTCACCCACAACTCGCTCCTGAATCCTGCCGTCCACGTACTCAGCGTCGGGCTCAAATGAGGAACGGAGATAGGTTTCTATCGGCACATACGAAGCCGCTGTCGCCATCCACCTGCTCCCTGCCGGAAGAACTTCCGGTCTCCATTATTGTATGCAGGAAAGGCCATGCTCCGTGCTGAAAATGTCTTTCAGCACACGTGCCTGAGTCACGGCACGTCTCCAAGGACGGTCAGCGCACGAGAAGCAGATAGACCGTGAGTCCGATGCCTATGAGGGTGAGAAATATGGCCATGGAGAGAGCGGTTTTGGAAATCCGCCCGTAAAACGGGACTCCGGACCTGAGCTGCTCGATCATCCGGACGTGGCGCACGGTGGCCGCGATCTCCACGACGACGCCCATGGCCACGAGGGCCACTCCCAGGCACAGCGATACGCCCGTGGAGGGGAGATTCTGCCCATGGCCGATCTGCATCTCGCGCAGAAACAGGCCGAAGCGGGAGACGACGAAGCCGAACCCCATCAGGGCGAGGCCGGTCCGCAGCCACGCCAGATACGTTCTTTCTGCCGCAAAGAAAACCCTCGGGTCCTGCTCGGATGTCATGCGCTCCCCGCTCTTTTCACTCTGTCACGGGTATATCACTTCGTCTTTGGCGGCTCAGAGCCGCTTCTGTTGCCTGGGGCCTTCCGGTAAACTGAGAGTGAGGGTACGTATGCCGGAGATTCAGCGCAGGAAGACCGTCACGGTTCGCATTGGAAACGTTCGCGTGGGCTCGGACGCGCCGGTTGTCGTTCAGTCGATGACCAATACCGACACCGCCGATGCGGCGTCGACGATCGAGCAGGTGGCCGCGCTGGCGGAGGCGGGGTCGGAGCTGGTGCGGGTCACGGTCAACAACGATGAGGCAGCCAAAGCGGTGCCGGCCATCGTGGAAGGTCTGGACAGGCTCGGCATTCACGTTCCCATCATCGGCGATTTTCACTACAACGGGCATCTGCTGCTGAAGAAGTATCCGGAGTGTGCGAAGGCGCTGGCGAAGTACCGCATCAACCCCGGCAACGTATCGATCGGCCGCAAAGACGACGATAACTTTCGTACCATGATCGAGTGCGCGGTCGAGAATCAGAAGCCGGTGCGCATCGGCGTGAACTGGGGCTCGCTCGACCAGGCGCTGCTGACGAAGCTGATGGACGAGAACTCGAAGCTGGCGCAGCCGCGCGATGCACGCGATGTGATGCTGGAGGCGATGTGCCGGTCGGCGCTGGATTCGGCAGCGGCGGCGGAGCGCTACGGGCTGAGGCACGACCAGATCATCATCAGCGGCAAGGTGAGCGGCGTCCGCGACCTGATCGACGTGTACGAGATGCTGGCGGGGCGCTGCGATTATCCGCTGCACCTGGGACTGACGGAAGCGGGCATGGGCATGAAGGGCATTGTGGCCTCGACGGCGGGGCTGGCTCCGCTGCTGCTGAAAGGAATCGGGGATACGATCCGTGTCTCGCTGACGCCGAAGCCGGGCGGCGACCGCACCGAAGAGGTGCTGACCGGACAGCAGATTCTGCAGTCGCTCAGCATTCGCAGCTTTACGCCGCAGGTGACGGCCTGCCCGGGATGCGGGCGGACGACGAGCACCTACTTCCAGGAGCTGGCGCAGCAGATTCAGACATATCTGCGCGAATCGATGCCGGTGTGGAGGCAGCAGTATCCGGGCGTGGAAGAGCTGAAGCTGGCAGTGATGGGCTGCGTGGTCAACGGTCCGGGCGAGTCGAAGCACGCGAACCTGGGCATTTCCCTGCCCGGCACATTCGAAGAGCCCAAGGCTCCGGTGTACGTGGACGGGCGGCTGATGACGACGCTGCGCGGCGACACGATCGTGGCCGACTTCCGGAAGATTCTCGACGAGTACGTGCGCACGCACTACGGCACGTCGCAGACCAAAGAACAGCTGGTGGAAGTGCACTGAGGGCCAGGACCGGCCGTGCAGGCGGTGTTCGCCTTCGACAGAAGGTCAGTCTGAAAGTTGAGAAAAACCTATTTCTCAGGGGCTGAAGCCCACAGGTTATTGGAACATTTATGGCACGGCTGAAGCCGTGCCCTGATACAAGACAATTCAAACTGAACCACCAGCCTGCATTGGTGTTCCGACTGAGGCGGCGGGTTTTGCAGCCCACGCCGAAGGCCGCAGGTGCCTTTGGTAATCTTTTCATTCGCGTAAAAGGCCGGTACGCTGCTTTTCCAACAGCCCTCCCCTATAGAAGGCTGGCACGCAGCAGAACAACTGCCTTGTATACCTCTCTCGTTCTTTGTACCGTTCTTCTCTGGCCGGCCAGCTTAATCGCTGGCCGCTCGTGCTTTACGCCGGAAGAAGCAGGCGTGCATGCGGGGAAGGATGTCTGCATCGCGGCGCATATCTACAACGTGGTGGAGCTGGCCGACGGCACGCGGGTGCTCGATGTGTGCAGCCCGCAGACCTCCGATGCCGACTGCCCTTTCACGATCGTGAGCCTGAAGGCGGACCGCAAAAGCGTCGGCGATCTGAAGCTGTGGATGGGGCAGGATATCCATATTCGCGGCGTCGTTCACTCGGCCGGCAATGCGCGGGAGCAGCGCCGCTCGGAGATTTTTCTGAGCGATGTGCGCCAGTTTCACGGCGGGGCGGAGAAGTTTCGGCCCAATCCGGAGCTGCTGCGCGGCTTTTCGGCGGGAGACAGCCGTGCTCCGGTGAGCGATCCGGCGCTTCGGAGCAGCCGGAAATCCGGATCGAGCTACTGACTCGCCGGAATCCGTGCCTGAACATTACGCGTCAGGCGCGGTCAGCGCAGCGGGCCGGCATGCTTCTTCAGCTCGCGCAGAGGGTAGAACGTGCCGCGCCAGACGACGCCTCCCTGCGCCAGAGTGACCACCATCGAGCGGATCATCGAATACACAATCAGCACGGCGGCGACGGGCAGCGTGAAGAAGTACAGCGAGCTGATGCCGCTCATGCGGCGTCCGGCCTCGCGGTAGAGCAGCCAGAGCATGAAGAGCGAGATGAGCCCGGCGGCGTGCATGGTGACGGGGCCGAAGAGCTCGGCCAGCGGAGCGAGGCAGAGCAGCCCCAGGGCCGCGCAGGCGCCGAGCAGCCTGAGCGCGCTGAAGTGGAAGACGGCGAAGACATTTTTGGTGAGATTGCGCACGAGGCCCAGAGCGCTCGAGGCCCAGTGGACCTGGATCAGTCCGCGGCCGAAGACGAAGCGCTGCCGGTAACCGGCGCGCTTGATCTCGAAGCCGAAGCGCAGGTCTTCGAGCACCTCCATGCGCTGGGCTTCGAAGCCGCCGACGGCGCGATAGACCTCGGCGCGAACGAGGTTGAAGGCTCCGACGCCGATGGAGTCACGCTTTGCCTTCGGATCGGCGATGCGCCACGGCTTCCAGGTAAGCAGAGACAGCGCCTGGATGACAGCGATCATCATGCGCTCGCCGGCGGTCTTCACGATCATGGTGGGCATCAGCACCAGGTGGTCGGCAGGCTGCTCTGCGGCGAAACGGAGCGCGAGGGCGAGGGTGTCGGCGCGGTAAAGGATGTCGCCGTCGGTGAAGAGCAGCCAGGGCGTCGCGGCCTGGCGGGCGGCGCGGGCCATGGCGTGGGTCTTGCCCATCCAGCCGTCGGGCAGCGTGTCGATGTGGAGGACGCGCAGCGGCTTCCCGGCCGCGCGGGCTTCGGCGGCGACGCGGTCCATGATGGCTCCGGTTGCATCCGTGGATCGGTCGTCGACGGCGATCACGTCAACAGGGATGGTCTGCGCCAGCAGAGAGCGCAGCGTCTGCTCGATGCTCTGCGCCTCGTTGCGCGCGGGCACGATGACGGTGACCTGGGGCGGGCCGGGCTCGGATGCTGCTTCCGGCTGCGCCGGATGCAGCGTGGGCACGCCGGGCAGATTGCGCAGTGCGGAGAGAGTAAAGAAGATCCAGACGAGGGCGATGAGCCAGCTGAGGAGAGTTGCCAGGGTGAGCAGGTGCATGCGGCTACGAGGGCTCTCCGGACAGGGACGGGCTCTCTTCGAGGCGCGGAGCGAAGCGCGCTCCGCCGAAGAGGATAGCGCCGGAGACGATGAGAGCGACGAGCGTCATGCCCATACCGATGCGGAGGCTGCTGCGGTCGGAGACGAGGCCGATGAGGTGCGGCGAAGTGGCGTCTCCCAGGGCGTGGATGAGGAAGAGATTGAGCGCGATGGCGGTCGAGCGCACGGGCGCGGCCACGGAGTTGACGATGGCGGCGTTAAGCGGGCCGGTGTTGAGGAAGAGGAAGAACTCGGCGATCCATGCGCCGGGAAGCAGCATCCAGTGCGGGCCGAAGAAGACGGCGACGCCGGCAGGGATGGCGAGGAGCGAGCCCCAGGCGGAGATCAGGTAGAGGGCGCGATGATTGCGGCGCATCCAGCGCTGCGCCAGCCAGCCGCCGACGATGGTGGCGAGCAGGCCGTCGACGGCGGTGATCTCTCCGGCAGCGAGACCGGCATGTGCGACCGAGTATCCGCCGAAGCGGTGGAAGAAAGTCGGCAGAAAGGTCGAGATGCCGCCGACGGCGAAGGTCCACGCGGCGAGGCCGAGGGTTCCGGTGAGAAAAGCCGCGTTGCGCAGAATTCCTCCGACGGTGGTGCGGTCGAGGGTAGGCGCGAGGCGGTCTGCGGCGCCGCGCTGCGGCTCGCGCACGAAGAGCCAGAAGGCCAGGGCGATGAGCACGCCGGGCAGCGCCGAGACCATGAAGGGCATGCGCCAGCCGAACTGCTGGCCAAGGATGCCTCCGGTGATGTAGCCGAATGCGCCGCCGACGGGGATGGTGAGGTAGAAGATGCTGAGGATGCGGTTGCGGTCGGTCTCAGGGTAGAAGTCGGCGAGCAGCGCGGGGGCGAAGATGCTGAAGGTGGCCTCGCCGATGCCGACGGCGGCATGGCGCAGCAGCAGCGCCTGGTAGCTGTGGACGGTTCCGGTGAGCAGCGTGGCGGCGCTCCAGATGAGCGCGCCGGCGACGATGAGGGGCTTGCGGGGAAAGCGGTCGCCGAGCCATCCGGTGAGCGGAGCGGCGAGCATGTAGGTGAAGAAGAAGGCGCTGGTCAGCAGACCGATCTGCGCATCGTTGATGCTGAACTCTTTCTGCACCAGGGGCTGCACGCCAGGCAGCACGTAGCGGTCGATGAAGTTGAAGAGATTAAGGCTGGTGAGCAGAAAGAGCGCCATGCCCGCGGTGCGAGCGGCGCTGATGCGCGTGTCCCCTGTCGCTGTTCCGGTGGCTGCCATGGAGTGATCGCAGGATAGCAGGCCGCTGCGCCGGGCCGGGCTGCTTTGTGAGGCGCCGCTACTGCGGGGCGTAGTCTTCGCGGCAGGGCGTGAAGACGTCGAGGATCTCGGAGTCTTCGAGGGCGCGGGCCTGATGCTCGACGCCGCCGGGCACGATGATGCTGTCGCCGGCGGCAAGCTCGGACTCGGTGTCTCCGCAGGCAAGCCGAATGCGGCCGCGCACGACGTACACAAGCTGTTCGTGTGAATGGCTGTGACGCGTGCCCACCCAGCCCGGCTCGGCCAGATGGCGCACCAGCATCAGATCGCCGCTGTACGCCAGCACCTGGCGCAGAAGGCCGGCCTCGGGCGACGAAGAGGGACGGTCTGCCAGGCGCACGGGCGCGATCTCAGCCGATTTTTTCTCTGTCATCTTCTGCTCTTTCTCCGGAGCGGCATGTGCTCAGAGACGCGCGGGGGGAAGAGCGGATGCGGTATCGGGCCGCGGCCAGCGCGCTTCGACGACGGTGGAGATGCCTCCGCGCGGACGGAAGTCGCCCTTCACGATGGCCCAGACGGGATCGCAGGCCTTCACCACGTCTTCGAGCACCTGATTGACGATGTTTTCCTGGAAGATGCCGAGATTGCGGTAGCTGAAGAGATATTCCTTCCAGGACTTGAGCTCGAGGCAGCGCTGC
Organism: Paracidobacterium acidisoli; assembly: GCF_003428625.2. Classification (GTDB taxonomy): domain Bacteria; phylum Acidobacteriota; class Terriglobia; order Terriglobales; family Acidobacteriaceae; genus Paracidobacterium; species Paracidobacterium acidisoli. Next base: position 442,405 of record NZ_QVQT02000001.1, read on the forward strand.
CTCGGCATATAGCGCAGGGTGATGACGCCGAAGTCGGGCAGCCCGGTCTTCGGACACACCGAAGTAAACTCCGGATCGTCGATCAGAATCTCATACGCAGGAAACTGATTTTCCCAGGTTTCAATCTCCGGAAAGCTGGTATCGAGCCCGGCTTTTGCATGTTCATCGGTGTAACGCGGCGCAGTAACCATCTCTCTATTTTAACCGGGCAGGACAGCGATAAGCGGCCGGCAGCCAGGGATGAAGCGGCCGGCGAATCCGGTCACGGCCGCTGCCGGTTCCTTTCCGCTGCGTGGCGCTGCTGCGCTCAGTGCTCAGGCGCGCCCGGCAAAGTCGCGGGTCTCGGTCGATACGCGCACCTTGTCTCCCTCTTTGATGAAGGGCGGAACGCGGACCTCGATACCGGTCTCGAGGCGGGCCATCTTGGTGTCGCCGCCACTGGCGGAGCCTCCGCGCACGACCGGCTCGGCGTAGGTCACGCTCAGCTCGACGAACTGAGGAAGCTGCAGAGCGATAGGGTTGCCGTTGTAGCGGTGCACCTGGAGCAGAGTGCCGTCGACCAGAAACTCGAGAGCGTCGCCCACCATCGCCGGTGTCAGGGTGAGGGTCTCAAAGCTTTCCTGATCCAGAAAGTGCGAGCCTTCGCCGTCGCTGTAAAGGTAGGTCGCGGGAACGAGCTGGAGATCGGGCTCGCCGAACTTTTCCGTCGCTTTGAAGGTTTTGTCGAAGACGGCGCCGGTGAGGAGATTGCGCATCTTCAGACGCACCAGCGTCTGGCCTCCGCGGGCGGTCGGGGTGCTGACATCCGCGTCCATGCAGTAAAAGGGGGCGTTTTCAAACTCGAATACGGTCTTTCGCTTCACATTAAGAGCATCGATGAGTGCGGCCATAGATTCCAAAGGGCAGAGACTGCATGACGGCACAGTCCGGCCTGAGTTTATTTTCTGGATTCGCCTTCCAGTATAAAGTGAGGCCGCGCGCGCATCTCTGTTTCATCACGGCAATACGCGCCGGCGATGGGGAAACTGATCCGTTATCAGATTTTCTGCTTCGAAAGGCGCTTTTCCTGAGTCCTATATACTGACTCACGGTTCCCACGGATACGGATGGCGAGAGCAAAGGCACGCAGAATCAATACGGCATGGATCTGGCTTATATCGGCCGTAGCGATCCTCATTATCTTTTATGCGGTTCACCTGGCGACGCGCAGCCATCTTCCGATTCTGACCGCGGTGGCTTCGCGCAATAACCTCGAGACGCAGACGTCGACGAACGGCAAGGTCGAGCCGCAGGTCAATTTTGAAGCGCACGCTCCGTTTCCCGGCGTGATCAAAACGCTGTATGTCCATGAAGGCGAGCAGGTTGCTAAGGGCAAGCTGCTGCTTTCGATGGATGACACGGACGCGCGCTCGCGGGTAGCGACGGCGCTGGCGGCGCTGCGAACGGCCGAGGTGGGCTATCAGTCGACGGTGCAGGGCGGAACGCAGGAAGAGCGGCTGTCCCTGAACGGCGACCTCGAGAAGGCCCGCATCGACCGCGACCAGGCGCAGCAGGATGTGCAGGCGCTTCAGAAACTGCAGCTTACGGGAGCGGCGTCGGCCAGCGAGGTGAATGCGGCGAAGGAGCGGCTGGCGGCGGATAACAGCTCGCTGCAGGTTCTGCAGCAGAGAAAGTCGAACCGGTACGATCCGGCGGATCTGGCGCGGGCGAAGGCCTCGCTCGACGACGCGCAGGCGGCGTATGCGGCGGCGCAGGAGCAGGTAAATCAGGCCAATGTGCGCGCTCCGTTTGCGGGGACGGTGTACTCGCTGCCGGTGTCGGGCACGGAGTTTGCGCAGCAGGGATCGCTGCTGCTCTCGCTGGCGGATCTGGCGAAGCTGCAGGTGCGCGCCTACTTCGACGAGCCGGAGATCGGCCGTCTGAAGGTAGGCCAGCCGATCGTCATTCACTGGGACGCGCGGCCGACACGGGTGTGGCACGGCCATGTGCTGCGCGTGCCTTCGACGATCATCACGTACGGAACCCGCAACGTGGGCGAGGTGCTGGTCTCGATCGACGATGCCGATGGACTGCTGCTGCCCAACACCAACGTGCGCGTGACGGTGACGGTGGCGAGTCTTGCCGACGTGCTGACCATTCCGCGCGAGGCGCTGCATATCGAACAGGGATCGACCTATGTGTACCGCATCGATAACGGAAAGCTGAACCGCATTCCGGTGAATGTGGGCACGCTGAACCTGACCGAGGTGCAGATTACGAGCGGGCTGAAGGAAGGAGACATCGTGGCGCTGAGCACCACGAACGGCCAGCCTCTCGGCGACGGACTGCCGGTGGAAGTGGTGAAATAGTGAAGCTTTCCCCCCAAAAATCCTTACTGTTTCTGCTCTCCCTCACCTGGCCGGCGGCGGTTCTGGGGCTGCCTCAGGTAACGGCGGGACCGATCCGGTCTGATCTGAACTTCGGACGGGCCGATCAGGCGCTGGAGCGGCTGGACAATGCGCTCGCCATCGATCACTCCGACGCCGAGGCCTATCACCTGCGCTGCCGCGTGCTGTATCAGGAGCAGCGCTGGGACGATGCGATTGCTGCCTGCCGCCGCGCGGTGGAGCTGGCTCCCGACAACAGCGAGTACCACCTGTGGATGGGCCGCGCATGGGGAGAAAAGGCCGACCGCGTCTCGTTTCTGCAGGCCTATAAGCTGGCGCACCAGGTGCGCGCGGAGTTCGAGACGGCGGTGCGGCTCGATCCGAAGAACGTGGATGCGCTCTCGGACCTGGGCGAGTTTGATGTGGACGCTCCGGCGATTGCCGGAGGCGGCCTGAGCAAGGCGGAAGTGATTGCCGGACAGCTCGATCCGCTGTCGGCCTCGGCCGCGCATCAGCTTCGCGCACAGATTGCCGAGCAGCGTAAGGATTATGCGCAGTCGGAGAGCGAGCTGCGGGCCGCGGTGGCGGCTTCTCCCGCGCCGGCGCATGCGTGGGCCGATCTGGCCTCGTTTTACCGGCGGCGGGGACGGCTCGACGACATGGTCGCCGCAATTCGCACCGCGGCCTCGCTGGCGCGGCACACGCGCAGCCGCAGCGAGAGCGTCGCGCTGACGGACGGCGCTTCCCTGCTCTTCCGGACGAACCGCGAGCCGGAGCTGGCGATTCAGATGCTGAACGAGTACCTGAGCTCTCCGGCGCAGTCGGAGGAGGCTCCGGCGTTTGCGGTGCGGACGCAGCTGGCTCTGCTGCTGCAGAAGCAGGGCGACCAGGAGGGCGCGGAGCGGGAGATTGCGATGGTACATGCTCTGGCTTCGGGATACCGCGACGGCAATCTGGCATCGACCAACACCGGGCGCTGAGCGGGAAGACGGATTCGCGGCATCAGAACGAAAGGTAGAATCAGGTTTTAGCGGAAGGAATGCGGTTGAAGAAATGGGCCTGCCAGATTGCGTTTGCCTGTACCCTGCTCGGCACTGCCGGAGCATCGGCGCAGATATCGCTTTTTACGGTGGTGGACCTTTCCGTAAAGAACAGCACATCGGTCCGGATGGCGGCGGCTGACGTGCGGCACGCGGCCGGCGCACTTTCGGAGACGAAGGACGCTTATGTACCCAGCGTTAATCTGGGCTCGTCGGTCGGACCTCCGCCGTATGGGTTTCCGCTGGGCAATCCCGATATCTACGACCTGAATGCGCAGTCGCTGGTGCTGTCGTTTTCGCAGCCGGATTACATTCGCTCGGCGCGCAGCGCGCTGAAAGCCGCGGAGCTGAACCTGAAGGACGCGCAGGACCAGGTGGCCGCCGATGCGGCGACCGACTACATCGAGCTGGATCACGATCTGCAGTCGATTCGCGCACTGGATGAGGAGAAGTCGAGCGCCGAGAAGCTGGTATCGATCGAGCAGGACCGCGTGCAGGCCGGTGTCGATCCGCGCATGGAAGAGCTGCGGGCGGAGCTGATCTCGGCGCAGGTGGACCTGAAGCGGCTTCATCTGCAGAACGATGCGGAGCAGATGCGGCAGAAGATCGCGCACCTGACGGGGCTGCCGGGCGAGGGGCTGGAGACGCAAACGGCGACGATTCCTCCGGAGCCCACATTCGGCTCCGATACAGGAAAAGAAGATGAGACGGCGCAGAACAATGCGGGCGTGGCGGCGGCGTTCGACAATGCGCAGGCGAAGCGCTACCAGTCGTTTGGCGACCGGAGACAGAACCTTCGCCCGAATATCGGCTTCGGCTTCAAATATCAGCGCTTTGCGAAGTTCGACAACTATGCCACGTACTATCACAACTTTCAGCAGAACAACCTGAGCGCGGGCGTGGAGATCACGCTGCCGATCTTTGACCGCTCGCTGAAGGCAAAGGCGGTACAGTCTGCCGCCGAGGCCGAACATGCGCAGGCACAGGCCGAACAGTCGCGCGACCTGCTCAGCGAGCAGCTGCTGGGGCTGCGCAAATCGCTGATGGAGATTGCGGCGCAGCAGAAGATCGCACGGCTGCAGAGCGAGCTGGCCGGAGAGCAGCTCAGGACGGTGAAGACGCAGCTGCAGTCGGGCAGCGGCTCGCCCAATGCGGCTCCGGTAACGCCCAAAGAGGCGCAGCAGGCGCAGATCGAGGAGCGCCAGCGCTATGAAGACATGCTCGACGCCAACTTCCAGCTCGCCAAAGTGGAGATCGCGCTGATGCGCGCCACCGGGCAGCTTGCGAACTGGCTGCTGACGAAGTAAACCGGCTGTTTTTCAGACATTTGCGACAACCCACCGCGAGCTTTTCCGGGTACCGCTCTCAGCAACATTCGGGCGGCGCGGGGGCGGTCAGAATGGTAAACTAACAGGATAAACGCATGCCTCTCAAGACACTGTTTCTGAATCCTCCTTCGTTCGAGAACTTCGATGGCGGCGCCAGCTCACGCTGGCCGGCCACGCGCGAGATTGAATCCTACTGGTATCCGGTGTGGCTGGCGTATCCGGCCGGCATGCTGGAAGGCTCGCGGCTGCTCGACGCGCCTCCGCATCACGTTTCCGCGCCGGAAACCATCGAGATCGCGAAGGATTATGAGTTTCTGGTGCTCTTTACGAGCACGCCCGGGTGGACCGGCGATCAGAAGCTGGCCGAGGCGATCAAAAACGCCAATCCAAAGATTCGCATCGCCTTCGTCGGGCCGCCGGTGACCACCTCGCCCGATAAGGCGCTGAACGAGTGCCCGGTGATCGACTTCGTGTGCCGCCGCGAGTTCGACTTCTCCGTCGTGGAGTATGCCAACGGCAAGCCGCTCGACGAGATTCTCGGCATCAGCTACCGGAAAGACGGCGCGATCGCGCATAACCCCGATCGTCCGCAGGTGGAAGACCTGGACGCGATGCCGTGGGTGACGGATATCTATCACCGCGACATGGACGTGACGAAGTACAACGTGCCGTTCCTGCTGCATCCCTACGTCTCGCTTTATTCGACGCGCGGCTGCCCGGCGCAGTGCACCTTCTGCCTGTGGCCGCAGACGCTCTCGGGCCATGCGTGGCGCAAGCGCTCGACCGACGACGTGGCCGCCGAGATGGCGCACGCGAAGGAGCTCTTTCCGCATGTGAAGGAGTACTTCTTCGATGACGATACCTTCAACATTCAGAAGGCGCGCACGGTCGAGCTGTGCGCGAAGCTGAAGCCGCTGGGCCTGACCTGGTCCTGCACCTCGCGCGTGACGACGGACCGCGAGACGCTGAAGGCGATGCGCGAGGCCGGATGCCGGCTGCTGATCGTCGGCTTCGAGTCGGGCGATCCGCAGATTCTGAAGAACATCAAGAAAGGCGCCACGGTCGAGCGCGCCCGCGACTTTGCGAAGGACTGCCACGACCTCGGCCTGACGATCCACGGCGACTTCATCCTCGGCCTGCCGGGCGAAACGAAGGAGTCGATCCGCAACACGATCAACTTCGCCAAGGGGCTGGACGTGGAGACGATTCAGGTCTCGATCGCTCACGCCTATCCGGGCACCGAGTTCTACGACTTCGCGAAGGAAAACGGCTTCATCGTCAACAACGGCCAGATGGTCGACGAACAGGGCCATCAGCTTGCCCACATCGAGTATCCCGGACTGCCCAAGGAGTACGTGCTCGAGATGGTGCACCGCTTCTACGACGAGTACTACTTCCGCCCGAAGGCGGCGTGGCGCGTGGTGAGCAAGGCGATCATCAACCGCGACGTGCCGCGCCTCTATCAGGAGGCGAAGTCGTTCCTGAAGCTGCGCAGCCAGCGCAACAAGCTCGTAAAGCAGAGCAAGGCGCAGAAGGCGTCGGAACCGGCGGCCACGGTCAACGCAGGCGCATAGCTCCCGATCTTTCCTCGCGGCCAGCCGGCAATGCTGGCCGCTTTCCCTTTTCAGCGGGCGGATGATTCGTTTTCCGCCGCTGTGCATCCTGCTGACAGAGAGCTTTCACGCATGACGCAGTCGACGATGACCCTCCGGCGCTATCTGGTCCTCGGCATCGTCACGCTTACCTCGTCGTGCGGAGATACATTTCTTGCAAAAGGGATGCAGGAGCTGGGCCCGGTCTCTCTGCACCAGCCGGCACAACTGATCCATGCGGTGCTGACGCCGTGGGTGGGCGCGGGCATCGTGCTGCTGATCGGCTTCTTCGCCTCGTACCTGACGGCGCTTTCGTGGGCCGATCTGACATACGTGCTGCCGGCCAGCTCGCTCGGCTACGTGATCATGACGTTGCTGGCGCGCTTCTGGCTGCATGAGCATGTCTCGCCGCTGCGCTGGCTGGGAGTGGTGTTCATCACCGCAGGCGTGGGCTTCGTCACACGCGGCCCATCTTATACGGCTCCGGAGACAGCGGATGTAAAGCCGGCGGAGGAGGTGCGCTCGTGATGCAGGTGGCGCACCATGCCTCGGCAGCGGCGACGGCTGCAATGATCGGCAGCGTTGTCTTCTGGGCGACGGCGGGCGATATTCTTACCGCCTCGGCGATGCGGCGGATCGGCGATCTGGATGCGGTGCGGGCCCGCAGCGGGCTGGTCGGAGCCATTCGCGCGGTGGTGACCGATCTGCACTTCGGCGTCGGCGTCTTCTGCCTCGCACTCAGCTTCTTCTCGCTGCTGTTTGCGCTCAGCCACAACGACCTGAGCCTGATCGGCCCGGCGGCCACTTCCCTCACCTTCGTGAGCAATGCGGCCGCGGCCAAATTATTTCTGAAGGAAAATGTCGACCGGCGGCGCTGGATGGCCGCGATCTTCGTCTGCATCGGCGTGGCGCTGCTGGCGCTCTGAGATGATCCCGCCGTAAAAGCAGAAGGGCTGCGGCGCCCTTCGGCATCAGCAGCCCTTCCGGTTGCGAGGCCTTCTGCTCTGCCGCTGCGGCGAATGGTTCTTCGCAGACGCAGCGGAGACAGATGCCTCCCTGAAAAAACTTTCGCCTTACTCGCCCTCGACCACACGCGCCGGAGCGTACTTCTCGCCATGCTTGTTCTTTTTGTCGAGGCGGCCGGTGATCATCGCGCCGTACTGCACGGAACGGAGCTGATAACCGCCGTCGCCGTCGCGGTCGAACTGCATGGCCACCTTGCTGGAGTCGGGGGAGGGATCACCGGGACCGAGCACCCAGGAGAAGTCGACCTTGCCGGTGGGGTCGGTTACGACGACCGAATTGCGCAGCGGGCCGGCGTCGAGAATGTAGCGTCCCGGAGGGCACACCCTGCCGTTCGCGGTGAAGCTGAACGGAACGTTGAGAGCGCTCGATGCCATTGCCGAGGTTGCCGTGAAAGCCATTGCCGCCAGAACTGCGGGAGCCAGAACGAAGTTACGAATCGTCGATCTCATGTCGGTGTCCTCCTGCTTACGGAAAGAACACTAACAACGCGGAAAAACGTCAGTCGTTAAATTGCCGTCCAGAAGTTGTCAAACTTTTGGAGGCAGCGAAATTCCGTCGGCCAGCATGGTCTTTGCCGACGCGATCTCTTTTTGTAACTGCCGCGCGGCCTTTTCGCGATCCGCGGCGCTCATGTTTCCGGCAAGCTGCAGAGCATGCTCCAGCAGCTCCGCGCATTCGGCCCAGGCCTCGCGCTCACCGGCACGCTTTGCGGCGCTGCGCAGCGCGTGCACGGCCTGCGGCCAGTCGCCGGAGCCCTCATAGTGCGTGGCCAGCTCGCGCGCGACGCTTGCTTCGCGTCCGGCAAAGAGCTCGCTGAGGCGATCGGCGATGCGCCGGTGGCGCCGCGAGCGCGCCGCAGCGGGCTGACGCTGGCAGAGCACCTCGCGGTAGAGTCCGTGCGCAAAGACATAGAAGGCCGCGCGCGTGCCGTCGGGGAGCTCGTCCTGCCCGGCGCGCTCAAGAAAATACACGCGCCGCGCCAGCTGCTCGCAGGCCTCTTCCACATCCGCGGCGTCGGCGCGCATGGCGGCGGCGGCGGCCCATACGGGAAAGATCATGCCGACGAGGCTTCCGGCTTCGAGCAGACGCTGCTCTTCGGGGCTCATGCGCTCGATCTCGAGCTCGATCATCTGCGCCAGACCGGCGGGAACGCCGAGATCCATCTCTTCGAGCGGCACGCGCAGCCGCCAGGAGCGTGCACCATCGATTTCGCCGGGGATGAGAAAGCGCTGCGCCAGCAGATGCTCCAGCAGCGCGATGAGAAAGAGCGGATTGCCTTCGGAGTGCTGATGCAGAAAGCTGGCCAGCCCGGAGGGCAGCGCGTCCTGCTTCAGCTCCCGGCACAGGAACTGCTTCACCGCTGTCTTCTGCAGCGGAGCGACGGCCATCTCGGTACAGAGACGGCGCGTGACCAGATCCTGCTTCAGACGCTTCAAAGGATCTTCGGCGGCGACATCTCTGGGGCGGCAGGTGGCAACGATCATCAGCTTTGACGATGAGCGGCGGCGCGCCAGAGCGGAGATGAGATTGAGCGTGGACGCGTCGGCCCAGTGAAGATCTTCAAAGAAGAGCACCAGAGCCTTCTGCGCTGCGAACTCTTCGAGGGCCTCGCAGATGGCGCCCAGCATGCGCTCGCGGCTTGTTGTGCGCGAGCCGTCCTGTGTCTCCGCCTGGGCCACGCGCTCGTGCCGCAGCAGAGCCAGCCAGGCGGGCGCGAGACGGCCGAGAATGCCGCACAGCACTTCGCCGTCGGGCGAGGCGCAGAGCTGGTTCAGCGCTTCGGTGACGGGATAGTACTCTTCCTTGCCGCCAAAGCCGGGACCTCCGAAGCCCTCGACACACTGCCCGCGGGCCACGCATGCGGTGTTCGCCACGCTCGCAGTGCGGCAGAAGGCCTCGGCCAGCGCGGTCTTGCCGATGCCGGTCTCGCCGGTGATGAAGACCAGGCGGCGCTGCCCTTCGAGCGTTCGCTGCAGCTCGGCGGCAAGCTGCGCCAGCTCGTCTTCGCGGCCCACGATCGGCTGCTCCGCGGCTTCCCCGGCCTTTGCCGACGGAGATGCGGGCGATGCGCCGGTGACGGCGGAGATGAAACGGTAGCCGCGTTTGGGCAGCGTCTGAATGAAGCGCGGCTTGTCGATGTCGTCGCCGAGAACCTTGCGCAGCTCGAGCATGTAGGTGCGCAGCACCTGCGGCTGCACGAAGGTCTCCGGCCAGAGCGCATCGAGCAGCTCATCGTGCGTGATCAGCCGTCCGGGATTTTCCACCAGATACCGCAGCACCGCAAAAGGCTTCGGCTTCAGCTCTATTCTTTGGCCACTTCGCCACAGGCATTCGTTCGCTGTGTCGAGCCGATACGACTCAAACTGCTTCATCCGGCCGAACCTCTTCCCAAATCCATTTCATGGAAGTACGTATCCCGAAAAATCTGTTCTCGAAAATGCGCAACCCTCAGAGAAAACAGATGCAAACAGCATTCCACATACAGAGGCCTTTCGGCGATGGGTAAGCGTATTGTCTGGACCGGATCGCGGGCAAGGCGGACGCGGAGCTGTCCGGCAGCGTGTCCGGTTCCGAACAAAAGTGTCCTGAAGCGAACACAAACCGCGGCGAAGAACTACGGCAGAAGCCGCATCAGTCCTGCACGCGGCAGATCGGGCACAAGAAAGCGCCGCGCATCGCCAAGCGATCGAGCGACCGCTTCCGCTGCGAGATAACCGCTGCGCACGCCGCCTTCCATCGTTGCAGGCCAGCCGGTCGCCACCCAGTCTCCGGCGAGAAAGATGCCGGGCCACGGGCTCTCTGCCGTGGGACGAATGGCATCCAGACCGGGACGAACGGAATACGTGGCGCGCACTTCCTTCACCACGGCTGCCTTGATGAGCTTCGCATCGCGCATGGCGGGAAAGAATCGCGGCAGCTCACGCATGGCGAGATCGATGATCTGCTGCCGCTGCATGGACACCATCGACTTCGACGCACTCACCACCAGCTCAAGATAACTGCCTTCGCCGCTTCGATACTGCGGCTGCAGACGCGACTTGTTGTACATCCAGTGAAGCGGCGTATCGAGCAGCACGGCGTGGTCGAGATCGGTCACGCGGCGGTCGAACCAGAGATGGATGCTGGTGATGGGCGAGTGGCCGAAGCCGCTCAGCTTCGATGCCAGCTCTGCTGCGGCGGCGTTGTGCGGCAGCGCGGGCAGCAGCTTCTGCATGCCTTCAAACGACAGCGCGAGCACGATGGCATCGGCCTCGAAGCTCTGCTCGCCGCTTTGCAGAAGCCAGCGGCCGTTCTCGCCGGGGCGGATGGCGTCGACGCTGGCGCGCAGGTGAACCTGGGCATCGCGCGCGGCAAGATAATCGAGCGCGCGGCCATAGAGATCGCTGAGCGGAAGACGCGGCACGCCCATCGCGCCGCCGCGCTTCGAGAAGAGAAAGACCTCGCGGAAGACCTTGGCCGCATAGTGCAGCGAGATGCACTCCGCATCTTCGTTGAGCGCGCTGGCGAGCACCAGATTCCAGAAGCGCCCGGTGGCGGCGGGCGTCTGGCGCAGACGCACGAGCCAGCCGGCGAAGGTTTCCGTCGTCTCTGGCGGCACCGCTTTCAGAAAGGAGAGAATGCCGCGCACGATGGCCAGCTTGTCGGCGACGGAAAAGGCCTTTGCGCGCAGAAAGGCCAGGGACATGTGCAGCGGCGCGGGCAGCGGGCCCGGCTCGAGTACGGTCTGTCTGCCGCCGGGCTCGATGAAGATGGTCCGGTCGAACCACTGAATCTGTCCGGCAACGCCGAGGCGCGTGTAGAGATCGACGAGATTGGTGCAGCAGCCGAGCAGAATGTGCTGGCAGTTGTCGATGGTCTCGCCCGCGCCGGGATGCTCGTACGAAGAGGCGCGGCCACCGACGTAGGGACGGCGCTCGAGCAGGCGCACGCTGTATCCGGCGTCAGACAGGGCGCAGGCTGCCGCGAGCCCGGCGACACCGCCGCCGACCACGGCGATTGTCTTTGCGCGCTCCGCCGTCATGGCCGTCAGCTCCGCCCGCGCAGCCGGTTGAAGAAGATACGGACGATGCCGCGCAGCAGTATCCACAGCTTGAAGAGGGTCGGCACACTGACCCGCTCGGAGAAGACATCGAAGCCGCGCTCTTCGATACGGCACAGCAGCGCATGGTAGATCGAGATGAGCACCCACAGCGCAGGCCGCGCGTCGGCGGAGATCAGCGGCAGCAGCGCTTCGCCGGAGCGGTAGTACTGCTCGGTGCGATTGGCTTCGTGCTCGAGCAGCTCGCGCTGGTTGAGCGTGAGATGACGTCCGCTTTTGAGCGCGGCGAGCTCGTCGGCGCCGACGCCGAAGCGCTCAAGGTCTTCAAGCGGCAGATAGATTCTGCCCCGCTCGGCGTCTTCGCGAATGTCGCGCAGGATGTTGGTGAGCTGGAAGGCGATACCCGTCTCTTCAGCGAGCTTTTCGGCGCGGCGGTCGGTGTATCCGAAGATGTGGATGCAGACCAGGCCGACGACGGAGGCGACGTAATAGCAGTACTGATAGAGCTCGGCGAAGGTGGTGTAGGTGTCGTACGTGAAGGGCGCGACGCTTTCGCCGATGGCGGGGTTGCCGGAGCGCTCGCGGTAGAGATCCATCGAGGTGCCGTGGACGAGCTGATCGAGCAGATCGGAGGAGATGTCGAAGCGCTTCTGCGCGTCGGCGAGCGCGATGAATACGGGATCGGCGGCCGCTTCACCGGCTGCGGCGCGGTGCCAGGCATCGAGCCAGGCGCTCAGGTCTTCGCGGCGCTGTGCGATGGTCTTCGCCTCGTCGTCGGAGAGATCGTCGGCGTGACGCATGAAGGCGTACACGGCGCAGATGGCGTTGCGCTTCGCCTCGGGCAGAGCCACGAAGGCGTAGTAGAAGTTCTTTGCCTCGCGCCGGGCGATCTCCCGGCAGACCCGGTAGGCCTCCGCGACCTGAGGGGGATTCTGCTTCAAGTGATCCTCTTCGAGATGGTGCGTGGCCGTCATTTCCCTGGGAAATTACGGCCGGGAAAGGTTGCTTTGGGTGCAGGACAGAAGACGAATCGCTCGATGGTCACGCGGCGCGTCTCCCCAGAAACCGGCCGCTGAGAGCGCGCAGCAGCAGACGCGCCTTGCGCGGCTTCGAGATCGAGGGCCGCGCACGCAGCACGTTGTAGTCCTGCTCTTCGATGGCGCGGAGAATCTCAAGGCCGCCGCGCGAGAAGAGATCGAGGTCGAGAGCCAGATCGCGATCGACCATGCCGATGAGCGGCATGCCGCGCTCGAACATCTCGCGGGCGTAGCCGATCTCGTACTGCATGAGCTTACGAAACTGCGGCGTGAAGCGGCCTTCGGCGAGGGTTGCTTCGTCGACGTCGAAGCGGCGCATGTCTTCCAGCGGGAAATAGATGCGGTCCTTCGCGTAATCGACGCGCACGTCCTGCCAGAAGTTGGCGAGCTGCAGCGCCGAGCAGGTGAAGTCGGAGAGGCGGAAGCGCTCGGCATCGCGATAGCCGCAGGCGTAGAGCACGAGATGGCCGACCGGATTGGCCGAATAGCGGCAGTAGCCCAGCACCTCGTCCATGGTCTCGAAGCGGGTGACGGTCTGATCCTGGCGAAAGGCGACGAGCAGATCGGCGAAGGGCTCTTTGGGAATGTCGCAGGCGCGGATGGTCTCGGCCAGAGCGACGAAGACGGGATGGCGCACCTCGCCGCGATAACAGGCGTCGAGCTCCCGGCCCCAGAGATCGAGCAGCGCGAGGGACTGCTGCGTGTTGCCTACCTCATCGCCGAGATCGTCGGAGATGCGGCAGTAGGCATAGATGCTGTGGAAGTGCGGCCGCAGCTTCTTCGGCAGAAACCAGGAGGCGACGTGGAAGTTTTCGTAATGCGTTTCGGTCAGACGCCGGCACCAGGCGCGCGCCTCCTCAAGGGTGGGCGTCTTCGCGGGCATGCGGTACTCGGGAGGCAGCGCGGCCCAGCCCCGCTCGATCAGTTCGCTCCGGGCAGCCTGTTCGCTCTGTGCAGTATCGGTCGTCATTCGTTCTTCGGCGCGTTTGCGTACCGCCCCTCAGGGAATAATAGCCGTCTTGATGTCATTCACTCCAACACCGGAGCGCTCCATCTGGCGGCGGAAGACGCGGTCGAGGTCGGCGAGCGAGGCGCGGCCGGTGATGTACTCGCGGCAGCGGAAGCGGCCGCTGGTAACGAGCTCGAAGGCGCGGCGGGCCGCGGAGGGCGTGTGGTGGAAGCTGGCCTTGAGGGTGATGTCGTTATAGTGCAGGCGGTTGGTGTCGAACTCGACCTTGGTGCCCTCGGGACAGCCGCCGAAGAAGTTCACGGTGCCGCCCTTGCGCGCCATATCGACCGCCCATTGCCAGACCTGCGGCGTAGCGACGGCTTCAATGGCCAGGTCGACGCCGCGTCCTTCCGGAGTGAGCGCCCGCACGGCGCCGATAGGGTCATCGGTCGAGGCCAGCGAGACCACCTGCCGCGCGCCGAAGGTTCTGGCGGCGGCGATCTGCTCGTCGCGTTTGACGACGGCGATGACGTCGAGACCGGCCAGCTCGGCGGCGTGCATGAACATCAGGCCGATGGGGCCGGCGCCGATGACGACGGCGAGGTCGCCAGCGCGGGCATCCGACTCTTCGAGGCCGCGCACGACACAGGCCAGAGGCTCGGTGAGGGCGGCGTATTCAAAGGGAACGTTTTCAGGGATGAGCAGCGTGTTCTTCGCCACGATGCGCGCCGGAATGCGGAAGAACTCGGCATACGCGCCGTTGTTGAAGAGCAGGTCGTCGCAGAGGTTTTCCTGGCTGCGGCGGCAGTAATAGCACTGGCCGCAGGGTGCGGAGTTGAGCGCCACCACGCGGTCGCCGGGGCGAAAGGCGGTCACGCCTTCGCCGACCTCCTCAACGGTTCCGGCCATTTCATGGCCGAAGAGCGTCGGAGGGGTAAGCATGCGCGCGTGATAGCCGCGCCGGTAGACTTTGAGGTCGGTTCCGCAGGTGAGGGCCGCGTTGACCCGCACCACCATCTCGCCTGCGCCGGCCAGCGGCACGGGAACGCGCTCCACGCGCAGGTCCTCCCGTCCATATAAAACGGCGGCTGTCATTTCCGAGAGCATTCTCTCTCTATTTTCTCAGAATCTTCACATTCCGGCTTTTACTGCGGAAGGATGAAGATCTTCATGGACGCCGGGCCCGGGTTGGATGCCAGATGGATGGCCTCCACGGCCTCTTCCAGCGAAAAACGATGGGAGATGAGCCGGGTGAGGTCGAAGCTGTTGCGGTAACCGTCGAAGACGAGCTGCGCGCCCTCGTCCTGAATGTCGGCGGAGGAGCTGTAGGAGCCGAGCAGGGCCTTCTCGTCCACGCAGACGACGGCGGGATCGATGACGGCCTCGCCATGCTGAGTCTGGGCGAAGAGCACGACGCGGCCGCCGGGGCGTGCAGCGTCCATCGCGGTGCGGATAAGGGCGGAGCCTCCGACGGCGAGCAGCACGGCATCGGCACCGCGGCCTTCGCTCGCGGCGTGGGCGGCGACGACGACGTTTTCCTTTCCGGCGTCGATGGGATGGCTGAGTCCGTAGACGGAGGCGATGGCATGGCGCTCAGGATAAAGGTCGGAGGTGAGCACCTTTGCTCCGGCGCGCGCGGCGAGCGAGGCGAGCAGCACGCCGATGGGCCCCTGGCCGATGACCAGTACCGTCTCGTCGGGCTGCAGGTTCAGGTTTTTCACCGCCTTCAGGCAGGTGTTGACCGGCTCGACGAAGGCGGCCTGCTCGAAGGGCACGCCGTCGGGAATTTTAACCAGTGCGCGGCGGACGATCCAGTCCATGGCCAGCACATATTCGGCGAAGCCGCCGCCGGAGGGCTCGAAGCCTGCGGTGCAGCCCACTTTTTTGTAGAGCTCGCACTGCGCGTAGGTCTTTTTGCTGCAGTAGTAGCAGCTGCCGCAGGGGCTGTGATGAAAGACCATGACGCGGTCGCCGACGGCGAAGCCTTCGACTCCGTCGCCGACGGCGGCGATGGTGCCGGCGATCTCATGGCCGAAGATGCGGGGCGCGGAGTGCGAGCCGGTGTGGATCTTTTTGAGGTCGGTGCCGCAGATGCCGCAGCAGTGCACGCGAATGAGCACCTCGCCGGCACTCACGCGAGGGACGGGAACGGTCTCGACGCGCACGTCATTGACGCCACGATAGACGGCGGCGCGCATGGTATCGGGGATCACAATTGCCGGGGCTTCCGGAGCAGAGCTGAGGGTCGTCGCCATATCTTTTTCGATTCGCTTCCTCAATCTTTTTCGATTTGCCGTGTCAAAGGATCTGTTTCAGAGATTCGCGCGTCAGAACTCCCAGTGCAGCCGCAGCGATTTTACTATGCTCGTTCAGACGCTTCAGCGCAGGCCAGTATTGCGGACGCAGGGCGATATGGGCAAGGAATTTCGCCATGCGGAGCTGGCCTTTTGCATCGATGAAGGGGCCGAAGTCGGGCAGGCGGTCGTTCGCTCCGTCGGAGACACCCTTGAAGCAGTAAAAGGCGAGATTGCGGGCGGCGGCGATGCGGGCCACGGCGGCGGCTTCCATGTCGACCAGCGTGGCTTTACAGCTTTCGGCGAGGCGGCGCTTCTCGTCGGCGCGGGCGACGTGATCGAGCGTAATGAGCCGCTGCCCCTTTGGATACGCGGAGACGAAGCGCTCGCCGGTGCGCACATCGAGGACGTCGTAAACGGCGACTGCGTCGCCCGGCTTCAGACCGCAGGTGAGCGATCCGGCCCAGCCGACGGAGACGAGCGCATCGAGCTTTCCCGTTGCCAGCGCCTGCTCGCAGGCTCGCGACGCGGCCTCCGCCCCCATGCCGCCGGCGATGGCCACACAGTCCATTTCATGCGCCTGGCCGGTCCACATATTTTTGCCGTGCTTCCGCCAGCCGCGAACCAGGTCTTCGAGCTCGCCGGGGAGGGCCGCGATGATGCCGATGCGTTTCGTCATGATGCGGGCGCGTATCCATGCGCGCGGAACCAGTCGATGGCGATGCGCAGAGCGGAATAGACGGGAACGATGCGGAAGCCCAGCTCACGCTGCGCCTTCGCCGAAGAGGCGAACATCTTCTTTTTGCCCATGCGGACGGCCTCGACCGTGGCGCGCGGTTCCTTTCCGCGCAGACGCCCTGTGAAATTTTCATCAAAAAACGCGAAGGCCATCGCCACCGCGTGCGGCACCTTCGCGGTGGGCGAAGGCAGACCGGTGATCGCCGACATCTTGTCGAGGATCTGCTTGAGCGTGAGGTTTTCTCCACCGAGGATGTAGCGCTCGCCGGGGCGTCCCACGCCGTCGTTCAGCGCGGCGGCGTGCGTGCGCGCCACTTCGCGCACGTCGACCAGGTTGAGGCCGGTGTCGACGTAAGCGGGGAATTTTTTATTCAGAAAATCAACGACGATGCGGCCGGTGGGAGTGGGTTTGAGATCGCCCGGACCGATGGGCGTAGTGGGGTTGAGAAGAATGACCGGCTGCCCGGCGCGCGCGGCTTCGATGACAACCTGCTCGGCAAGAAACTTCGAGCGCTTGTAGTGGCCGACCATATCGGCGATGGAGACCGGGGTGGTCTCGTCGACGATGGTGCCGTCGGCTTTGAAGGCCATGGTGGCGACGCTCGAGGTATAGACGGTGCGGCGCACACCCTCTTCGCGGGCGATGCGCAGCAGCTCGCGGGTGCCGTCGACATTCGCCTTATACATGGTCTGCGGATCGCGCACCCAGAGGCGGTAGTCGGCGGCGACGTGCATCACCGCATCGCAGCCGCGGATGCCGGCGCGCAGCGATTCCGGATCGAGCAGATCGCCGGTGACGGTCTCCGCGTTCAGCCCTTCAAGGTTAGCGAGGCTGCTGGTCTTCCGCACCAGCAGGCGCAGCTCCGCGCCCTGCGCGGCCAGCTCGCGGGCCACATGACTGCCGACGAATCCGGTGGCCCCGGTGAGGAAGACTTTCATGATGGACTACTTTCCTGTGTCGACGGCCAGCCACGCGGCGAGCTCGCTCACGGGCAGACGCACGCCGACATAGAATGCGCCGAAGAGAGCGTAGAGCGCGCTGGCTTCGTCGAAGCGCATCTCGTAGATGAGCTTCTTAAAGATGTTCTGGTTGTCGGAGAAGAGATCGACACCCCACTCCCAGTCGTCGTAGCCGATGGAGCCGGTGATGATCTGCCGCACCTCGCCTGCGTAGCGGCGGCCGATCATGCCGTGGTCATGCATCATACGCTGACGCTCGGTCATGGAGACGGTGTACCAGTTGAGCTGCTCGCCCCGGCGGCGGTCCATGGGATAGAAGCAGAGGTACTTCGCGTCGGGGATGGCCGGAAAGAGACGGCTGGACATGGCCGCCGACTGACGGCCGATGACCTCCTGCAGGCGGCGGTTCCACTCCTCGGAGTACTGCTCGATGCCCTCTTCGGCCAGTGCGGCATAAGTTTTGTTCGAGGATTCATACAGGCCCAGCTCGACGACCGAGAGATACGAGTGTTGTGCGGTGAGGAAGCTTCCAAAGGCGGTGCGCGCCAGATCACGCTCGACCGCCGCGAGCTGCGCGATCGAGTCACGGAAGTGGACCAGCATGAGATCGCCCTTGTGGCCGAGCTGCGCGAAGACGGCGCTCTGCGCGGGGTGGTCTCCGGCGGTGGCTTTTTCGAGCGGAGCCAGCAGCGCGGTGACTTCGGCAAGGATGCCGGCACGCTCTTCCGCGCTGATAAGGCGCCAGGCGGCCCAGTCGAAGCGAAACATCTGATGCAGAACGCTTGCGCCTTCAAGTGTAAGAGGCACAGCAGGCAGTGCAGCGGACAACTCGGCCAATCGATCCTCCGGGAGATGACAGCTCTATTTTACCTGCGTGTCTTCGCTGCGCGTTGCAGCGCTGCCGGAGAGGGCCTGCAGGATGCGGCAGCATTCTTTCGCTTCTCGTATTGACAATCTACAGGAAGCGGAGACACACTCATATAGCTTCTCTATAGGTGCAACGCGATGAGCTCTCAACCCACCAATCTTCTGCAGGGCACCCTCGATCTGCTCATTCTGAAAGCGCTGAGCACGGGAGAGCTGCACGGCCTGGGCATCTCGCGGCGCATCGAGCAGATGACGCAGGGGACGTTCTGCGTGAAGCCGGGCTCGCTCTTTCCGGCGCTGCACCGTATGGAGGAGGCGGGCTGGCTGAGCTCGCTGTGGGGCGAGTCGGAGAACAATCGGCGCGCCCGGTTCTACAGGCTGACGAAGACGGGAAAGGCTCAGCTCGAAGTCGAAAAGGAGCAGTGGGCAAAAGTAGCCGTCGCGATGACAAATGCCCTGAAAGCGACTTAGACGGTCCATTGCGCTGACGGTTATCTGGAGGTGCAGACGATGAGATTCTGGTCCCGCATGCGAAGCGCTCTGCGCAACCTCTTCCGCAAAGAGGCGGTCGAGGCTGAGCTGGACGATGAGGTTCGCGCTTATGTGGATCTGCTGACCGACGAGCGCATCGCCGCCGGCATGTCCGCACAGGAGGCGCGGCGAATGGCGCTTGCCGAGATGGGCGGCGCGGAGCAGGTGAAGCAGGCGGTGCGCGACCATCGCGCGGGCGCGCGGCTGGAGCTGCTCGGGCAGGATGTGCGCTACGGGCTGCGGCAGATGAGACGCAATTCCGGCTTCACTCTCACGGTCGTGCTGACGCTGGCGCTTTCCATCGGCGCGAACACCGCCATCTTTTCCGTCGTGAATGCGCTCATGCTGACGGATCTGCCTTATCCGCATCCGGAGCGGCTGGGCACGATCTTTACGCATGTGACCGGATCGAGCTCGTGGGATGAGCGGCACCACATCAACGGCGAGCAGTGGGAGCTGCTGCGCGATCAGGTACCGGCGCTGCTTCCGGGCATCTCCGGCATCCGGCCGTCGGGCGTGAATCTGCAGTCCGGCACGCATGTCGAGTTTCTGCATGCGTCGCGCATCTCCGCACACTACCTCGATGTGCTGGGGATTCATCCGATCTTCGGGCGGAATTTCACCGGTACGGAAGATCTTCCGCACGGACCGAAGGCCGCGATTCTGAGCTACGGCCTGTGGCGCACCATGTTCGGCGCGAATGCGGGCATCGCAGGTCGGGTCATTCTCATCAAGGGCGAGCCGTATACCGTGGTGGGCGTGCTTCCGCAGGGCGCGGAGACACCGCAAAACGCGGACCTGTACCTGCCGCTGCAGGCCAGCCGCACAGGCGAAGGCGGCGGCACGAACTTTATCGACATTGTGCGGCTTCGCGACGGATTCACCTGGCAGCAGGCCGATGCCGAGATCGACCATGCCTGGGCGCAGCGCACTAACCGCTACGAGCTCGAAGACAATGCGGGGGCGCAGGTGTCGTACCATACCGTTCCGCTGCAGCGCGGAGAGACGGTGACGCTGCGTCCGCAGGTGATGGGGCTGATGCTGGCGGCGGGCTTTATTCTGCTGATCGCCTGCGCCAATCTGGCCGGACTGACGCTGGTGCGCGTTCTGCGGCGGACGCCGGAGATTGCCACGCGTCTGGCTCTGGGCGCTTCGCGCTGGCAGATCGAACGGCAGCTCTGGATCGAAAATATTCTGCTGGCCGCGGCCGGCGGAGCGGCGGGGATCGGCATCGGCCTTCTCGCGGTACGGGGGCTGCTGCGGCTGCTGCCGGAGCATCTGCTGCCGGTCAAGAGCGTTCCTCTGGACGGGCATGTTCTGGCCTTCACGCTGCTGGTTTCCGTGCTGACGAGCGTGCTCTTCGGCATGCTGCCGGCGCTGGTAACGCGCCGCTTCGATCTGCGCGCGGCAATGGGAAGCCGGACGGCGACGGGCGGCGAGCACCTGAGGCTGCGCCAGACGCTGATTGCCGGCGAGGTCGCGCTGACGGTGGTGCTGCTGGCTGCGTCGGGGCTGCTGATCCGCACGCTGATCCATCTGCAGACGCTGCCGCCGGGCTTCGATCCCAGTGGGGTGATGACGGCGACCGCCTCTCTCAACAATCTTCGCTATCACGATCCGGTCGCGTTCCAGAAGCTGCTGGAGGAAAGCACGGAAGCGATGCGCAGGATTCCAGGCGTGGAAAAGGCCGCTGCCGGGCTGAGCCTGCCGTACGAGCGCTCGCTCATTATGGCGGGGATCACCTTCAGCGGCAAAGAGACCGGGCAGACCGCGATCGCCGATGAGGTTTACGTGACGCCCGGCTATTTCGATACGCTCGGCATTCCGATTCTCACCGGCCGCGCGTTCACTACGGCGGACGGGCCGAACACGCAGCACGTCATCGTCATCAACCAGGCCTTTGCGCGCAGCTACTTTCATGGAGCGAATCCGGTGGGTCAGATCCTGAACAAGGATGCCCGGATCGTCGGGGTCGTGGGCGATGTGGCCATGGCTCCGGGCATCGATGCGGTTGCACCGCTGACCGATGAGAAGACGGTATATATTCCGGCCACGCAGGTGCAGGCTTCTCTGCTGGCGGTGGTACACGACTGGTTTCAGCCGAGCTGGATCGTGCGCACGGGAGGGCCGGTGACCGGGCTGACGGAGCAGATGCAGCACGCGCTGGCCGGCACCGATCCCGATCTTCCCTTCTCCGGCTTTTACAGCATGCGCGATCTGCTGGCGAAGACGCTGGCGGCGCAGCGCAGCGAGGTGGCGATGCTAAGCGTGCTGGCGGCGCTGGCTCTGCTGCTGAGCGCGGTTGGAATTTTTGCGCTGGTGGCGAATATCGTGGCACAGAAGACGCGGGAGATCGGTCTGCGCATGGCGCTGGGATCAACGGCGCGCCAGGCGATGATCCACATTGGAATGCCTGGCGTGCGGGCCTCGGCGCTGGGACTGGTTCTGGGGCTGATGCTGTGCGCGGGCGCGCTGCGGGCGATGCGCAGCGTGCTCTATGGCGTGGGCGTGTATGACCTGCCCATCCTTCTTGTTGTCGTACTGGCGCTGGCGTCGGTCACGCTGATTGCCGCGATGGCGCCGACGCTGCGCATTGCGGCGATCGATCCGGCAACGACGCTGCGCGACGAATAGCGCGATGAGCCGGGAGGCTGCCTTGCGCCGCCGCTCCGGCTCCGGTAGAGTAGTCGCGCGATGCTGGCTTTGAAAACCCTGAATGACGTCTTCTTTACGCTTGCCGCCGGAAACCGCGCGGATGCCATGGTGTGGCTCGATGCTTCCGGACAATGGCGGCCGATCTCTGCCGCGCAGGTGTATCAGCGGGTGCGCGCTGTGGCGGAATCGCTGACGGCGTGGGGCCTGGTGAAAGGCGACCGCGTGGCCATTCTCTCGGAGAACCGCTGGGAGTGGGCCGTCGCGGACTTTGCCTGTCTGGCGCTGGGCGTCATCGATGTGCCTATCTATCCCACGCTGACGCCGGAGCAGATCGGCGTGCTGCTGGCCGACTCCGGCACGCGGGTGATCTTTGTTTCGACCAAAGCGCAGTACGAGAAGATCGCGAAGGCGCGGCAGGATATGGCCGCCGCCGGCACACGCATGGCGCTCGAGCGCATTGTGATGATGGATGAGGCGGGCACTCCCGATGCGGTTCACTTTTCGTCGCTGGTCGAGGGCGCCGACGCGCGCGGAGCGGAGCGCGATGCCGACTTCGACCGCGCCGCCTACGACGTGAAGCCGGGCGATCTGGCGACGCTGATCTATACCTCGGGCACAACGGGCGAGCCGAAGGGCGTGATGCTGACGCACGGCAATATCGCGTGCAATCTGAATTATTCGACGGCGGAGTTCGGCTTTACGATGCAGGACTCGTGCATCTCGTTTCTGCCGCTCTCGCATGTGACGGCGCGGCACCTGGATTACGCGCTCTTTGCGCAGCACGCCGCAGTCGCCTACTGCTCGACGATCGACAAGCTGCCGGGAGCCTTCGCAGCGATCCGGCCGACGATTCTCGTCGCCGTGCCGCGCGTGTACGAGAAGGTTCGCCAGGAGGCGGAGCGGCGGGCCGCGGCGCAGTCGCCGACCAAAGCACGCATCTTTGCATGGGCGCTGAAGACGGGAAAGAAGCATCGCGACACGATCGGGGCCGGAGACGAGCCTTCCTCGATCGGCTGGAAGCTGGCCAACAAGCTGGTCTACAGCAAGATTCGCGCGGGCTTCGGCGGGCGCGTGCGCTACTTTATCGCCGGAGGCGCGCCGCTGGGCATGGATACGGCGGGCTGGTTTGCGGATGCGGGCATGCGTATTCTGGAGGGCTATGGACTGACGGAGACCTCGCCGGTGGTGGCGCTCAATACGCCGAAGGCGTACCGCATTGGATCGGTGGGCAGGCTGCTGCCGAATGTGGAGTGCCGCGTGGCCGAAGACGGCGAGCTGCTGTTGCGCGGGCCGAGCATCTTTCGCGGATACTGGCAGCAGGCCGCGGCAACGGCGGAATCGTTCGACGCCGAGGGATGGTTTCGCACCGGGGATATCGGGCATATCGACGCCGATGGCTTCCTTTACATCACGGACCGCAAGAAGGAGCTGATCAAGACTTCAGGCGGGAAGTTCATCGCGCCGGCTCCGATCGAGAACCGGCTCAAGTCCAGTTATCTGGTGGCGCAGGCGGCGCTGGTGGGCGACAAACACAAATTTGCTTCGGTGCTGATCGCGCCCAACTTCCCCGCCCTCGAAGGCTGGGCGAAGGAGCGCGGTATTGCGGCGGCGACGCGGCGCGATCTGGTAGCAGATCCGCAGGTGGTGGCGGAGTATGAGGCGCTGATCGACCGCATCAACGCAAGCCTGGCCAACTTCGAGACGATCAAGCGGTTTCGACTGGTGCCGGACGAGTGGACGATCGACTCCGGCGAGCTGACGCCGAGTCTGAAGCTCAAGCGGCGCGTGGTGAATGAGAAGTATGCGGCGGAGATTGCGGCGTTTTATGCGGAGAACGGAGCGTCGCAGAGTTGAAGCCACAATCCGCGGCGGCCCGCTTTCGGCTGGAAGTTCTGACGCCGCAGGATGTCCTGAGGAGAATTCGATCATGAGCAAGGCAACATATCCCCTGAAGCTTCCGCTTTCGATCAAGAAGGCCGCCCAGCGCCTGGCAAAGGAAGACGGCGTCTCCCTGAACCAGTGGATTGCCGCTGCGGTCGCGGAAAAAGTGGGCACAGTCGAGACAGCGGCACTGTTCTTTCAGCAGAGAGCGCAGGGCGCCAATGGCGGCCGGCTGACGGCATTCCTTGAACATGCTCCCGATACTGCACCGGAGCCGGAGGATGAGATGGAAGCGCGCAAAGCCGGGTAAAGCAGATCCCTCCGCTGCGTAGCCGCCTGACGGCGGCTGCTTCGGTCGGGATGACAAATGGGTAAGAAAAAGCCCGTCCCGGGAGGAAGCCGGAACGGGCTTTGTTTTTCTGTGCCCTGTTCTCTGAGCCCTGTTTTTTACACCTGCGGCTTTGGAGTCAGGCGGACGAAGTTCGGCGCCAGAGCGTCCCAGTGAGCGAGCAGGTTGTAAGCGCGGGTGCTCGCGGTCTTTTCCGCGTGCAGCTGCACCAGACCACGAATGCTCTCCTGCGCCTCGGCATCGAGATCGGCATACCGCTCAGGCTTCAGGAAGCCGGAGTGGTAGAGCGGATCGCCGAGGAAGCTGCCGTCCTCGTCGAAGACCCACGCCAGACCGCCGGTCATGCCTGCTCCGAAGTTGATGCCGGTGGAACCGAGGATGACCGCGAGACCGCCGGTCATGTACTCGCAGCCGTGGTCGCCCACGCCCTCGACGATGGCCAGCGCGCCCGAGTTGCGGACGGCGAAGCGCTCGCCGGCGCGGCCCGCGGCAAAGAGCGCACCGCTGGTGGCTCCATACAGCGCGACGTTGCCGAGGATGACGTGCAGCTCGGACTGGAGCGCGGCGCGGCCCTGTCCGCGCAGGATCAGCTCGCCGCCGGAGAGGCCTTTGCCGACGAAGTCGTTGGCCATGCCCTTCAGAGTAAGCTGCACCGGCGCCACCGTGAAGGCTCCGAAGGACTGCCCGGCAACGCCGGTGAGACGGAAGCTGAGCGGCGCGTCGGAGTGAATGCCGGCGGTCTGCAGCATGGCCAGGTCGCCGGAGAGACGCGCGCCGAAGGTGCGGTCTTCGTTCGAGATGAGGCTGTCGACGATGAACGACTCGCCCGATTTGTAAGCAGCCAGCGCCGCCTCCTGCCACTCGTCATCGAGGAGCGGATGCTCTTCGGGGCGCAGATTCTGCTGCCCCTGCCAGCGGGTGATGCCGTCTGCCGGAGCGGCGAGCATCGACCCCAGATCGAGGGAGCCGTCGAAGCGCACCTGTTCGAGCAGGTCGGTGCGTCCGATGGCGGCTTCGAGCGAAGGCAGGCCAAGCTCGGCAAGCAGCGCCTGGATATCGGCCGCCAGACCCTCGAAGAAGCGGACCAGATGCTCCGGCTTGCCGCGGAATTTGGCGCGCAGGTCAGGACGCTGCGTGGCAATGCCCGTAGGGCAGGTGTTGAGGTGGCACTGGCGGGCCATGTCGCAGCCCAGGGCCACCAGCACCGAGGTGCCGAAGGCGAACTCGTCCGCGCCGAGCAGCGCCGCGACAACGATATCGCGGGCCGTGCGCAGACCGCCGTCGGTGCGCAGACGCACGCGGCCGCGCAGACCGTTCTGGATGAGCACCTGCTGGGCCTCCGCCAGGCCGAGCTCCCACGGGCTGCCGGCGTACTTGATGCTCGACAGCGGCGAGGCTCCGGTTCCACCGGAGTGGCCGGCGATGACGATGTAGTCGGCGTAGGCCTTGGCGACGCCCGCAGCGACGGTGCCGACGCCCCACTCCGACACCAGCTTGACGCCGATGGCGGCCTTCGGGTTGACGCGGCGCAGATCGAAGATGAGCTGCGCGAGGTCTTCGATCGAGTAGATGTCGTGGTGCGGAGGAGGGCTGATGAGCTGCACGCCGGGTTGCGCGTGGCGCAGGCGGGCGATCAGCTCCGTGACCTTGTGGCCGGGAAGCTGTCCGCCTTCGCCGGGCTTGGAGCCCTGCGCGATCTTGATCTCGATCTCCTCGGCGTGCATGAGGTACTGCGCGGTGACGCCGAAGCGGGCCGAGGCCACCTGCTTGACCTTGTTGTTGAGCAGGTATGAGGGGGTGGGCACGCCGTTGAGCGGCAGATCGACGCCGGGCTGGTAGACGGCGGGATCTTCGCCGCCCTCGCCGGTGTTGGAGCGGGCGCCGAGCATGTTCATCGCCGCGGTGATCGTCTGGTGCGCCTCGGGAGAGAGCGAGCCGAGCGACATGGCGGAGGCGATGAAGCGCTTCACGATGGAGGAGACGGGCTCGATCTGATCGACAGGCAGAGGCGAGGCCGCGGGACGAATCTCCAGCAGCTCACGCAGCACGGCCGGAGTCTTCTCCGCCGCCTGTGTGCTGAAGGCAGCCCAGGCCTGGACGGGGTCGGCCACGGCGACGGCCGTTTTGGTGGCCCCGGTGATGGTCTGCAGCAGACGGACGGTCTGCGGCTGCCAGGAATGCGGCTCGGACTTGTCGGCCTTGCGGAAGCGGACCCATCCGTAGTCAGGCAGGTCTTTGGTCACCGTCGCGGTGGCGGTGGCTCCGCCCTCTTCCACGGAGTCGGAGACAGACGTGGACGGGAAGCCGCCGCTCCACAGCTCGCGAAGCGTCGCTTCGAGCTCGGCGAAGCCGATGCCGCCGATAGGAACGGGCGTGCCGGCAAAGCAGCGCTCGACGACCTCGCTGCTGAGGCCGATGCAGTCGAAGAGATGCGCGCTGCGGTAGCTGTCGGCCACCGAGATGCCCATCTTCGACATGATCTTGGCCAGGCCGAGATCGAAGGCGTGCAGCAGATTCTCTTCACCCTTCTCCGGATTCTGCGAGCGGGCGGTTTCAAGCGCCAGCCAGGGGCAGATGGCTCCCGCGCCCATGCCGAGCAGGACCGCTCCATGATGCAGGTCGCGGCAGTCGCCGGCCTCGACGGCCAGACCGACGCGGGTGCGCTCGCCGGCGCGGATGAGCGCCTGGTGAACGGCACCGGTGGCCAGCGCCATCGGCACGGGAATGCTCTGCTCACCGCAGCCGCGGTCGGTGAGCAGCAGAATGGAGGCTCCGCCGCGCACCAGCTCGACGGCTTTGGCGCAGAGATCGTCGAGCGCCGTGAGCAGGCTGCAGCCGGGGCTGAAGACGCACTCGAGCACGGCGAGGGCCAGCTCGTCGGCCAGGCCGTGACGCCGGTTGCGCAGGTTTTCAATCTGCGCCAGCGAGAGATACGGAGACGAAAGCGAGAGGCCGGGCAGATGCGCGCGCTTGTCGAGCATGTGCGGCCACGGGCCGAGGCGCGTGTGCAGCTGCACCACAATGGCTTCGCGCAGCGAATCAATCGGCGGATTGGTGACCTGAGCGAAGCGCTGGCGGAAGAAGGCGTAGACGGGCCGGGGCGTGCGCGCCAGCGGCGCGAGCGGCGTGTCGTCGCCCATCGACCAGATGGCGTCCTTGCCGTCGGCGGCCATCGGTTTCAGGATCATGTTCACGTCTTCGCGGGTGTAGCCGAAGCCGAGCTGCAGGCGGGCGATCTCCGCGGGATCGAGCGTGGGAGGGACGGGCTCGGAGGCCAGCGTCGTCTCTTCGAGAAGCTGCTCGTAGTCGGGTGCGGCGTTGTCGAAGATCTCCATCAGCTCGTCGTTTTCGTAGAGCTTGTGGACCTTGAGGTCGGCGACCAACATCTGGCCGGGGCCGAGGCGGCCGCTGTGCACAATCTCTTCCGGGTCGAGGTCGACCAAGCCGGCCTCGGAGCCGACGACGACCAGATTGCTCTCCGTCAGGAAGAATCGACAGGGCCGGAGGCCGTTGCGGTCGAGGGCGGCGCCGATGAGACGCCCATCCGTGAAGGAGAGCGCGGCCGGGCCGTCCCAGGTGTCGACCGAGTCCTCGTTATAGGTGAAGAAGGCAGACTGCTTCTTCATGCTGGCCGGAGGCATCAGCAGGCGGACGGATTCGGCGATGGTGCGGCCGTTGTGGGCGAGCAGCTCGACGGCTTCGTCGAGGCTGGTCGAGTCGGAGCCGGAGGGGGTGAAGATCGGCTTCAGCTCCTCGGGAAAGCGCGAGGCGCGGGCGTCGATGCGGGCGCGATTGCCCCATACGGTGTTGATCTCGCCGTTGTGCGCGATCAGGCGGAAGGGCTGGGCGCGATCCCAGGAGGGGGCGACGTTGGTCGCGTAGCGCTGGTGAAAGAGCGCAAAGGGCGTGGTGAAGGCGGGGTGGGCCAGATCGGGGAAAAACTCCGCGAGCAGGCGGCCGGCGCACATCGCCTTATAGATGAGGATTGAGCTGGAAAGTGAACAAACGTAACCTCTTGCGCCGCTGCGCTCGAACTGCTTGCGGGCCAGGTAAAGACGCCGGTTCACGGCCTCGGCATCGTCCGAGGTAAGCAGGACCTGGCGGATCACGGGCAGGCTGGCCAGCGCGATCTCGCCCAGAATGCCGGGCCGGGTGGGCACGTCGCGCCAGCCCAGAATGGTAAAGCTCTGCGCCTTCAGCGCCTCTTCGAGCTCACTGTGCGATTCGCCCGTCTCAGAGGGGAAAAAGACCATGCCCACGGCAAAGGGCTTCTCCGCAGCGAGCGTAATACCGGCCGAAGCCAGCAGAAATTCCCGGGGAACAGCCGTGGTAATGCCGATGCCGTCACTGGACTTGCCATCGGCCGCGACTGCGCCGCGGTGGGCAAGGCGCGAAAGGGCGGTTAACGCCTTCGCGAGAATGTCATGTGACGGGGTGTTGTCGAGTGTGGCGACAAAACCGACACCGCAGGACTCGTGCTCAAAGCGCGGGTCATACAGAGTGGGCCGGGAGCCGCCGGACGACATGGCCGGTGCAGCACAGTTTCTCGTTCCCATAGCTAAATATAAGGTCTCCTGCAGGGCATTACGAGCGACAAAAATAAAATTTATAGGGCGATGCGGAATTTCCGACCGCCGGAAGCAGATCAGGATTACGTTAAAAACCATCCACAGGCGTTGACAATCGCCCTCTGTATATTTATACATTGAATTGTATTTTTATGCATCCGAATTCCGATGCGCGGCATTTTATATACAGAGGCGCGGCCTGAAGGTTCAGGGGCCGCGATTTATTTGGCTTGAGCAAGACAGAACGGCACAATGCGATCCGGGAACTGGTGGCGACGGCGGCGATCGGCAGCCAGGATGAGCTGCGGCGCAAGCTCATCCGGCGCGGCTTCGATGTGACCCAGGCCACGCTCTCCCGGGATATTCACGAGCTGCATCTCTATAAAGGTCCGGACGGATATGCGTTTCCGAACGGCAACGGCGCGCACACGGATGACGAAGACGACCGCGCGCCGTCCATTAACGATGTGCTTGGACAGTTTGGCCTGAAGGTGAAGCAGGCGCTGAACCAGCTGGTGCTGGTGACGACGGCGGGCAGCGCGCAGCCGGTGGCGCTGGCCATCGACGATGAAGATATACCGGAGGTGGTGGGCACCATCGCCGGAGACGACACGGTGCTGATCATCTGTCCGGACCAGAAGCGCGCTTCCCTGCTGCGCGAGCGTCTGGAAGAGATGATCGGCTAGGACTGGCCACAGAGATCAGGGCGCAGCGCTCAGAAAAACAGTTCGGGGACGGAATGGGAGATTCGGCACAAATCGCAGTCATGGGAGTGAGCGGCTATGCCGGCGCGGAGCTGGCGCGGCTGCTGCTGCATCATCCGCAGCTCAAAGGAAAGGCACCGCTCTTCCTCGGACGCGCCGAAAGCACGCGGGAGCCGCTGGCGGCGCTGCATCCGCAGCTGATGGACAACAACGGCACCGGCATGGGGCCGGAGGGGCTGCAGGTCGAACCATTCTCCTGGGACCTGCTGGCCGAGCGCGGCGTCAGCCTGCTGCTGCTGGCGACGCCCCATGAGCAGTCGCGGGCGTGGGCTCCGCAAGCGCTGGAGCGCGGCATTCGCGTGGTGGACCTGAGCGGCGCGTGGCGGCTGCGGGAGGCGTCGAACCGCGCGGTCTATAAGTTTGAGGACGACGGATCGCCGGTGGCGGCGGCCGCACAGGCAAAGAGCGTCTACGGCATGCCGGAGCTGTACCGCGACGAGATTCGCGACGCGGCTCTGGTGGCGAACCCGGGATGCTATGCGACCTCGGTGATTCTGCCGCTGAAGCCGCTGGTCGAAGCGGGATGGGTCGATCTGAGCCGGGGTATCGTCAGCGATTCGAAGTCCGGCGTATCGGGCGCGGGCAAGGCGCCGACGGCGAAGACGCACTTTATGTCCGCGGCAGACAATCTGTCGGCTTACGGCGTCTTCGGGCACCGGCATACGGGCGAGCTGCTGGAGCAGCTCGATCTGGAAGCGGAGCAGGTGATCTTCACGCCGCACCTGCTGCCGATTCCGCGCGGAATCATGTCCACCATTTATGTCTGGTTCAAAGAGCCGAAGAAGGCCGATGAGGTGGAAGCGCTGTATCGCAGCTTCTTTGCGCAGAGTCCGCTGGTGAGGATCTTCGCTGCCGGTCAGCTGCCGCAGATTCAGTACTCGGTGCGGACCAGCTACTGCGATATCGGCTTTCACCTGGACCGCGGCGGACGCCGATGCGTGATTGTCTCGTGCCTGGACAATCTGCTGAAGGGCGCTGCCGGACAGGCGGTGCAGAACGTGAACCTGATGTGCGGATGGAAAGAAGAAGAGGGACTTCTGTAAAGGACGCCCCAGGAGAATTCCATATGAGATATGTCGTCAAGCTCGGAGGAGCGACCCTCGAAAATGCTGAACTGCTGCACCAGTGTGCGCTGGCCATTGCCGAGCTGGTGAAGGACGGCAACAGCGTGGCGCTGGTCCACGGCGGCGGCGTGCAGCTGACGCGCACGCTGAAGCAGATGGGCAAGCAGAGCGAGTTCATCGCGGGCCTGCGCGTGACCGATGCCGAGACACGCGACGCGGCGCTGATGGTGCTGGCCGGACGGGTGAACAAATCGCTGGTCGCGGCGCTCGGAGCGCATGGACAGTCCGCGGTCGGGCTGTCGGGCGGCGATGGGCTGATCTTCCGCGCGCGCAAGAAGAGGACGGCGCCGGATCTCGGCTTCGTCGGCGAGATCGTGGCCTCCGATCCGCGCTGGCTGGAGGCGATCTGGAAGATGGGCGCGGTGCCGGTGATCTCGAGCATTGCCCTCGGCTATGACGGCGAGTACTACAACGTGAACGCCGATGAGATGGCCGCGGCCTGCGCGGGCGCCTGCCATGCCGACGCTCTGGTCTTTCTGACCGATGTGCCGGGCGTGCGCGGAGCCGACGGCGAAGTGATGCGCTGGCTGAGCGTCGATCAGATCGAGATGCTGAGGAAGACCGAGGTTATTACCGGCGGCATGCTGCCGAAGCTGAGCGCCTGCCGCGAGGCGCTGCTGAACGGCGTAAAACGCGTGCGCATCTTACCTGCAGAGGTGGCGGCGGTGCTGCCCGATCTTTGCAGCTCGCGCGTGACGCACGGCACGGAAGTGATGGTGGCTTGAAACAGGGCTCAGAGCACAGGGAGACAAGCAGAATGAATCTGGAAGAAGTGAAAGCAGCGGAAGCAGAGCTGCTGCTGGCGACATACGAGCGCAATCCGATTTTGTTTGTTCGCGGCGAAGGCGTGTACCTCATCGACGAGAACGGCGAGCGTTATCTGGATCTGCTGAGCGGCATCGGCGTGAATGCGCTGGGCTATGCGCATCCGGCGATCGAGACGGCGATTGCGCAGCAGAGCAGCCGGCTGATTCACCTGTCGAACCTCTTCTATCACGAGGGACAGGCAAAGCTGGCAGAGCGCCTGACGAAGGCCGGCGGGATGGACCGCGCCTTCTTCTGCAACAGCGGCACCGAGGCGATGGAAGCCGCGCTCAAGCTGGCGCGCGCTTATGCCGGTGTGCGGCGCAGCGAGGGCGCGACACTGGGCACGAAGTTTCTGGCGCTCGAAAACAGCTTTCACGGCCGCACGATGGGCTCCGTGGCCGCGACGCACAAGGCGAAGTACCGCGAGCCGTTCGATCCGGTGATGCCGGGCGTGGAGTTTGTCCGCTTCAATGACGTGGAGGACCTGAAGGCGAAGTTCTCGACCGATGTCTGCGCGATTGTGCTCGAAGCGATTCAGGGCGAGGGCGGGATTCGGCCCGTATCGAAGGAGTTTCTGGCGACGGCGCGCGAGCTGACGCAGTCAACCGGCGCGCTGCTGATCGCCGATGAGATTCAGGCGGGCTTCGGACGCACCGGCAAGTGGTTTGCCTATCAGCATTACGGCGTGCAGCCGGACGTGGCGACGCTGGCCAAGCCCATTGCAGGCGGCCTTCCGCTGGGCGCGGTGCTCTGCACCAATGAAGCGGCGCGCGCCATTCATCCGGGCATGCACGGAACCACCTTTGGCGGCGGGCCGCTGGCCTGCGCCGTGGCGCTGGCCGTTCTCGACACCTTCGAGAACGAGCAGGTACTGGATCATGTAACCGAGATCGGCACATATTTTAAAGGCCGTCTCGAGCAGCTGGCGAAGAAGCACGACAGCGTGCTCGATGTGCGCGGCCTGGGCCTGATGCTGGCGATTGAGCTGAACACGGCCGAGCTGGCAAAGGAGGCGCTGAACGAGCTGCTGAAGCGGCGCATCATCGTCAATCGCACCAGCGAGACGGTGCTGCGTTTTCTGCCGCCGTACATTCTGGGCAAAGCGCACGTTGACGTGCTTGCCGAAGCCCTCGACGAAATTCTTACCGGGCAGACGGACGGCGAAGCCGGCGCTGCTCAGATTGCGGAAGGCAAACAGATTGGCTAGTAAAACAGTGGCAATCAACGATCTCGTCCCCGGCATCAGCGCATACGAGTCGCTGGCCGGCCGCGATCTGTGCTCCATCTCGGACTTCTCCCCCACGGAAGTCGCGGCGGTGATGGAGCTGGCTCACGCTCTCAAAGCGCATCCGGAGCGTTACCGCTGGGCGCTCGATGCGAAGCAGATGGTGATGTTCTTCGAGAAGGCCTCGCTGCGGACGCGGCTGACCTTCGAGACGGCGATCAATTCGCTGGGCGGATCGGCGATCTTTGTCGATCAGACGCAGTCGCCGCTCGGCGAGCGCGAGTCGCTTGCCGATATCGCGCGCAACCTCGAGCGCTGGGTCTCGATCATTGTGCTGCGCACCTATGCGCACGAGACGATCACGGAGATGGCGCAGTATGCCTCGGTGCCGGTGATCAACGCGCTCAGCGACCTCGAGCATCCCTGCCAGGCGATGGCCGATTTTCTTACGCTGGAGCAGCGCTTCGGCTCGGTGCGCGGGCTGAAGTTTACCTATGTGGGCGACGGCAACAACGTCTGCCATTCGCTGATGCTGATGGCGGCGCAGCTGGGCGCGCACTGCACGATCGGCACACCGAAGAATTATGCGCCCAAGGCGGATGTGGTGGCGCAGGCGCGGGCGATTGCCAACGTGACGGGCTCGGATATCACGCTGGTGAGCGATCCGGTGGCTGCTGTAACCGATGCCGATGCGGTCTACACCGATGTGTGCACCAGCATGGGCTTCGAGCATGAGGCGACGAAGCGCGCGCCGATCTTCAAGCCGTACCAGGTGAACGAGACGCTGATGTCGCACGCCGCGCCGCACGCGGTCTTTATGCACTGCCTGCCTGCGCATCGCAACGCGGAGGTGACGGACGCGGTGCTCGACGGACCGCAGTCGGCCGTCTTCGACCAGGCGGAGAACCGCATGCACGCGCAGAAGGCGCTGCTGCTGTTGCTGCTGGGCGGAGCGAAGGCAGGGCTGAGAGCGCAGGGCTGAAGGCGCGGAACGAGAATCTCCCGATTTTGTTTGCCGGCTGTGCTGTGAACGGCCGGTGTGTTGCAGGTGGCAGTTTTACCGAGCGTGTGACCGCTCCCGGAGTCTGAAGAGATGGCAAAGAAAGTAGCGCTGGCGTATTCGGGTGGACTCGATACATCGATCATCATCCCGTGGCTGAATGAAAATTATGGACTCGATGTGATCGCCGTGATCGCCGATGTGGGACAGGGCGAGGACATTGACGCCGTGATCGCCAAGGCATACGACACAGGCGCGAAGAAGGCCGTGGTGCGCGATCTGCGCGAAGAGTTCGTGAAGGACTACATCTTCCCCACGGTGAAGGCCGGCGCGATCTACGAGAACAAATATCTGCTCGGCACCTCGATTGCGCGTCCGGTGATTGCGAAGGCGCAGATAGAAGTGGCGCTTGAAGAGGGCGCGGAGTTTGTGGCGCACGGCTGCACCGGCAAGGGCAACGACCAGGTACGCTTCGAGCACGCGTATCAGGCGCTTGCTCCGGAGCTGAAGGTGATCGCGCCGTGGCGGGAGTGGACGCTGAAGTCGCGTGAGGACTGCCTCGATTACGCCGAAGCGCATGGGATTCCCGTGGCGGCAAGCCGCGCCAAGATCTACTCGCGCGACCGCAACCTGTGGCATCTGAGCCATGAGGGCGGCGAGCTGGAAGATGCGGGCAGCGCTCCGCTGCCGACTACCTGGGTGTGGACGAAGAGCCCGCAGGAGGCTCCCGACCGCGAAGAGGTGGTCGAGATCGGCTTCGAGAAGGGCGTGCCCGTCTCCGTCGACGGCATGAAATTAGATCCGGTTCAGCTGATTGACCTGCTGAATGAGATTGCCGCGCGCAACGGCGTGGGCCGCATCGATCTGGTGGAGAACCGCTTTGTCGGCATGAAGTCCCGCGGCATTTACGAGACGCCGGGCGGCACGCTGATCGTGCTGGCGCACCATGAGATCGAGACGCTGGCGCTGGACCGCGACGTGCTGCACTACAAGCAGCACGTGGGGCTGCGCTATGCGGACATCGTCTACAACGGCCTGTGGTTCACGCCGCTGCGCGAGGCCTTCGACGCCTTTGTCGACAACACGCAGCAGAACGTGACGGGCTCGGTGAAGCTGGCGCTCTACAAGGGCAACGTGAGCGTCGTCTCGCGCAAAAGCGAGTTCTCGCTCTTCTCGAATGAGCTGTCTTCGTTCACGATGGGCGACAGCTACGACCAGAAGGACGCGAAGGGCTTCATCCAGATCCTCGGCCTGCCGGCGCGGACCCGCGCCCGGCTGCTTGCGCAGAAGAAAGAGGCCGTCAAGTGAAGATGTGGGCAGGCCGCTTTCGCGAGCCGCTCGATTCGTTCTTTGACCACTGGCAGCGTTCGCTGCGCTTCGACTGGCAGCTTCTCCCGCAGGAGACGGCTGCCAGCGCGGCGCACGCCGAGGCGCTGAGGGCGGCTGGCGTGCTGACCGCAGGCGAGTGCGAGCAGATCACCAGCTCGCTCGCGGCGATTGCGGCGCATTACGCGGAGCAGCCGGAAGCGATCAGCGGCAATGCGCAGGCGGAGGATATTCATCACTTCGTCGAGCTGAACCTGACGGAACGGATCGGGGACCTGGGGCTGAAGCTGCATACCGGCCGCAGCCGCAACGAACAGATCGCGACCGACCTGCGGCTCTACGTGCGGGAGAGCATCGCTCTGCTGGTCTCCCGCCTGGGAGCGTGGGCTGAGGCGCTGGTGTCGCAGGCGAAAGCTGCCGGCGAGGCGGTGATGCCGTCGTATACGCATCTGCAGCGCGCCGAGCCTGTACTAGTGGCGCACTGGCTGCTGGCGTATGTGGAGATGCTGCTGCGCGATGTTTCGCGGCTGGACGACTGCGCGAAGCGGCTGAATTATTGCCCGCTGGGCTCAGGCGCGGTGGCAGGCGCAACGCTGGCGCTGGACCGCGGCATTGCCGCGTCGGCGCTGGACTTTACTGCTCCTACGGCGAACAGCATGGACGCCACCAGCGACCGCGACTTCGTCATAGAGTTTCTGCAGGCGCTGACGATGGTGGCTCTGCACGCGAGCCGCTTTGCCGAAGAGATCACGCTCTTCGCGACGGCGGAGTTCGGTTTTGTGGAGCTGCCGGAGGCTTTCTCCACGGGATCGAGCGCGATGCCGCAGAAGAAGAATCCGGACCTGACCGAGCTGGTGCGCGCCAAGGTGGGCCGCATCAACGGCGCAGCGCAGTGGGTGACGCTGCTGGTGAAGGGCCTGCCGCTGGCCTACAACAAAGACATGCAGGAGACGCAGGAGCCGGTCTTTGCAGCCGCCGTGGAGGCCGACCGGATGCTGCAGGTGCTGGCGCCCTTTACGCGGGCGGTGAAGTTCCGCGCCGACCGCATGCGCGCCGCGTGCGAGGCGGGCTATCTGAACGCCATGGCGGCGGCGACGTATCTCGTGCACAAGGGAGTTCCCTTCCGCAAGGCGCATGAGAAGATCGGCAACGCCGTGCGCTACGGTCTCGACAGCGGCCGCGAGCTGAATGACCTTTCCCTCGAAGAGCTGAAGCAGTTCGGTCCCGAGTTTGAAGGCGACTTCTTCGCGGCAATCACGCTCGAAGCCACGCTGGACTGCCACGATGTAACCGGCGGCACGGCGCGGCATCGCGTGAAGGCGGCTCTGGCCGATGCGGAGCGGCGCATCGAAACGCTCAAAGAAACATCAGTTATCCAAGAGGTTGAAACGACCCATGCAGGTGCGTAAAGCGCGCCTCTACGACGCGACGAATATCTATGAGCTGGTCAACAGCCTGTCCCACGACGGGACGCTGCTGCATCGCGCCTTCGCCGAGATCTGCGAGAACATTCGCGACTTCACCATCGCCGAGAGCGAGGCCGGAGTCTTTCTGGGCTGCGGCGCGCTGCACTTCTACGGGCCGCATCTGGTCGAGGTGCGGTCGATTGTGGTGAAGCCCGAAGCCAAAGGCCACGGCGCGGGCGGCGCGCTGCTGCAGGCGCTGCTGGCCGAGGCCGAAGATCACGGCGTGGGCTGCGTGTGCCTGTTCACACGCATTCCCGACTTCTTCTTCCGCTATGGATTTCGCGAGGTGGAAGACCGCGCCGCATTGCCGGACAAGATCTTCAAGGACTGCCAGAACTGCCCGCGCCTGTACAAGTGCGACGAGGTAGCGATGGCGCGCGGCCAGCTTCCCCGCGTCTCGATCCTCGGGCCACGCGTCGAAGCCGAGCAGCTTGTGAAGCTGACGGGCTGAACGGGCAGCGGCGTACAATCGACTTTCACTGAGGGCCCCGCGGCAGGTGAAAGCAACGCAATGAACTGGAAGCTGGAACTAGCGCTCTTTTCCTGCGCCGTACTCGGGCTGCGCCACGGCTTCGACTACGATCATCTGGCGGCCATCTCCGACATTACCGCTGTGCAGCGATCCTGGAAGCAGGGCATGCGCCTCGGCGTGACCTATGCGCTGGGGCATGCGTTCACCGTGGTTGCGCTGGGCGCGATGGTGATTCTGCTGCATATTCCGCTGCCGGCGCGGCTCGACGCATGGACCGAGCGGCTGATCGGCGCCACGCTCATCGTTCTGGGCATCGGCGTGGTCGCGAGCCTGGCGCGGCGGGCGCACAGCCACTCCCACATTGCGATGCAGAGCCGCTGGGCGATCCTGATCGAAGGCTGCCAGTACGTATGGTGGCGCGCGACGAAGCTGTTCCATCCGGAGACACCGCGCCCCGCGCCCTTTGCCTGGAACTACAACGGCGGAACGGTCTTCGGCATCGGCGTGCTGCACGGGCTGGGCGCGGAGACGCCGAGCCAGCTCATGCTGTTTCTGCTGGCGGCGAGCCTGGGCGGCACGGGCAAGGGCTTTCTGGGGCTGCTTGCCTTTGCTCTCGGCCTGGTCGCGATGAACACGCTGATGACCGCCTCGCTTGGCGGCATCTTCGGCCTGGGGCTGCATCGCCCGCACCTCTACCGCTGGGTTGCGATGGCGGGCGCAGCGTACAGCTTCGCCATCGGCGTGATCTTTCTGCTGGGAGCGTCCGACATGCTGCCGCCGCTCGGCAGCTGAGACGGCCAGACGCGAGCCTCTCAGCGCTCAAACCAGATTTCCATGCCTACCGGCTCGGGACGAATCTCCGTGTTTCGGAAGGGAATCCTCGCCAGCATGCGCTCGAACTCCAGCATGGTGTAAGCGCGCTTCAGCAGACTGAAACGGAAGACGAACTTCATAAAGAGACGATTGAGTGCGGAGACACCGAGGCCGTCGACGTACTTTGCGATCTCAGACATGGACGTGTCGCGGCGCAGATCGATGATGAGAGCGCGGCCGCCCGGCTTCAGGACGCGGTGCATCTCCTGCAGCGCGCCGATGGGATCGGAGAAGTTCTTGAAGGCGGCGCGGCAGATGAGGAAATCGAAGCTCTTTTCCGGGAAGGGCATCTTCGACGCATTGCCCTGCTCGAAACGCACGCCGACACCCAGCTCTTCCGCGTTGCGGCGGGCAAGATCGACGAAGGTGCGGCTGATATCGAGACCGGTGACGCGAAAGCGATTCCCCTTTGCCAGCTCGATCGAGAGAAAACCCGGCCCGGGAGCGACTTCGAGAATGTCACCGCCGGCGGGCAGCATCGTGGCGATCCGTTCGGCGAGCAGGCGGAACTGATTCATATCCTTACGGGTAGTTTTCTCGTACCAGCGGGCGATGGAGCCTTCCATGCCCATTCCCCTGTATGCTTTTTCCATCGCATTACCTCAATCGGAATATATCTTATTTAATAAGATACTTTACTAATAAGCATCCATGGCTCCTTTGTCAAATGAAAACCGCGCCCGCCTCTTTGCCGATCTCACCCGCTCGGTCCGTCTGTTCATTGCCGGCGCCAGCCTGTTCAGCCAGAGAGTGGCAGACAAGCTGAACATGCATCCGACGGATCTGCAGTTTCTGAATCTGCTGGAGCTGCTGGGGCCGTTGACGCCAGGCACTCTGGCACAGTGCAGCGGATTAACGACGGGCGGCGTGACGGTGGTTCTGGACCGTCTGGAAAAGAGCGGCTATATCCGGCGCCTGCCTAATCCCGCAGACCGGCGCAGCGTGCTGGTCGACTGGATTCCGGCGAAACGGAAGAAGGTCACGTCGAACTACGACGCGGTCGAGGGGCAGTTCCACATGATTCTCGGGGAGTTTTCAGAAGAAGAGCTGCAGACGGTGCTGACCTTTTTCTCGACGGCCAATGCGGCGAGGTCGCGGGAGAAAAGCAGTGCGGGAAAACAGAGTAGGACCAGGACAGGTATAGGAAGGCCGCAGGCCTGATGCTGTGGAGCGGTGCCCTGCTCCACAAAGGCACGCGATCAGTTTTTGGCAGGCGCCTGCTCTTTGCCGGTGAGCGGCGCGATGATCTCGTCGAGCAGGTCGGGAGTTCCGTCGACGCGCTCGAGGTGCGGGAAGCGCAGGCCGTCGTAATAGTCCAGATGGACGATTTTGTAATAGCCGGTGTTGACGACGATGAGCTCGATCGGCGTCTTGCTTCCCTTCGCACCGGTGATGGCATCGCCGAGCAGCTGCGGGCTGAACTGGCGTCCGTTCACGGCGATGATCTGCATGCCGGGACCGAGGCCGGACTTGTCGGAGACGGAGCCCATCAGCACGTCATCGATGTGGCCGTCGTTGGAGACGTTGATGCCGATGGCCCACCACGCCTGGCTTTCGCCGAGGCCGGCGGCGCGGGCCTGCGTGTATTCGCTGGGCTGATCGGTGTAAACGAGGCGGTATCCGCCGTGCTCGATGCCGTCGAGCGGAGCGTGCGGTGACTTGCTGGTGAGCCGCTGGCGCAGAAAGCCCGCCCAGTCGTACGGCACAACGGCGTTGAGGTTCGCGACGATGTCGTCGAAGGTGTAGGGCACGACCTTCGGCTGCGTGTTGCCGCCGAGGCCGAGGAAGCGCGCCGCGAAATCGTTGAGGCTTTTTTTGTCGTTCGTCAGACGGCGAATGCTGGTGTCGACGTCGAGCCAGACCAGCTCGCCCTCGGGATAATAATCGACGTTGCGGCGCCAGTTGTCCCATTGCGGGCTGGCTTCGTAGAGCGTCTGCGCGGCGGTCGCGGTGTCCTGCAGATCGCGCCAGGTGCGGCCGGGGCGGTAGTCGAGCGTGGCGGCGCTGCTGGCCAGCGCGTCGCGGTATTCGGAGGGCGTTTCGATTTTGCTGCGCGCGGCGAGCACGTCGCCGTAGTACTGCGTGAGCCCTTCATAGACCCAGAGAAGATTGCCCTTCATGGGGTCTTCGTAGTTGCCGGTGGCGAGGCCGGCGGGGCGGCGGTATTTGCCGTTCCAGGAGTGGGTGAACTCATGCGGCAGCAGATCGGCTGAGAGCAGCTGGAGATTGTCGTCGACGAAGGTCTTCTCGGGCACGCGGTCATCACTCGACTGATGGTGTTCGAGGCCGAAGTGCGATACCTGATCGCTGGCGGTGACGAGGAAGTGATAGCTGTCGTAGTGCCGCGATTTGTAGAGCGCTCCGGTTTCGCGGATCAGATTGCTGAAGGCATCGAGCGTGCTGCTGCTGAGGCGCAGATCTTCCGGGCCGTCGGCGGCGATATCGAGGTAGTGCTTCGGCGTGATCTCGGGCGCGAGCGGAAACTCTTTAAAGTAGCGGCCGGTGAGCAGCGGCGAATCGACGAGCTGCTCGAGCGACACGGCGGCGAAGTGAATGGTGCTGCCGTCCTGACTGGTCTTTGTCAGAGCGGTGCCGTACTGCCAGCCCGCGGGCAGCGTCACGGCTGGCTCGACGGAGATGTCTGCGGACTGATGACCGGAGGGATAAAGCACCACCTCATTCCAGCTGAGAACGGCGAGGCTGGCGCTGGTGGAGGCGCCGGCGGAGAATCCTGTAGCGGCGGCGGTCGCCAGAAAATCGCACTTCGCGTCGAGCATGGTGACGCCCTGCGGCACGGTGAGGTGAAAGGCGTACATGTTCACGTCGTCGCGCACCCAGGGGATCTCCTGCCCGTTGGCGGTGAAGACGAGGCCGGCGAGATCGTCGATGGGGCCGTCGGGGCTGTGCTCGCCGGGAATCCACTTCGCGTACAGCAGGGTCAGCGGTCCAGGCGTGACCGGAATGGTGAGGCGCGCGTGCAGAATTTTGCGCGGAGCATCGGTCACATCGACGGTTACATGAATGGGTGTGGAGGATTGAGCGACGGCAGGGAGAATGGCGGTCAGAGCGGATGCGATGAACAGACCAGAGAAAAAGAGCAGCTTCAAGCGGCTTCCTCCTGCGGAAATGCGAAGATTCAGTGTATCGGGAGCGGTCTGTATGCGCACTCTGCTTTCCGGCTTTGTTTGCGTGGCGTCCACTTTCGAACGATGATCTGCGGCGCAGTGAAGATCTGCGGCGCAGTGCGCGACGCGATGAGGTAAACAGCCTGCTACACTCAAGCGCATGCCCCGCGGATTCTTTCTGACTTTTGAGGGACTGGATGGCTCCGGAAAGACGACGCAGCTTCGCCGGCTGGCGACATGGCTGGAGGGCCGCGGCGAGCCGATGGTGATCACGCGGCAGCCGGGCGGCACGCGGCTGGGCGATAAGGTGCGCGCGGTGCTGCTCGATTCGCGCACGGAGAAGATCGCTCCGATGGCGGAGCTGGGGCTGATGTTCTCAGACCGGGCGCAGTGCCTGGACGAGGTGATTCGTCCGGCGCTCGATGCGGGAAAGATCGTTCTCTGCGACCGGTACACCGATTCGACCGAGGCGTATCAGGGCGGCGGCCGCGAGCTGGGCAGCGAGGTGGTCCGCAGCATGCATGCGGTGATGTGCGGAGGGCTCGATCCCGACCTGACGATTCTGCTGCTGCCGGACTTCGACCGGTCGCTGGCCCGGGCGCGGCGGCGCAACGACCGCAGCGCAGAAGAAGGCAAAGACGAAGGCCGCTTCGAGAGCGAGGATGAGCGCTTCTACCGCCGGGTCTTCGACAAGTATCGCGAGATCGCGGAGCGGGATGCTTTGCGTGTGGTGGTAATCGATGGCGATGCCGGCATTGAAGCGATTCATGAGCGCATCGTAAAAGTGACGGCAGAGCGGCTGCGGCTGCGGTCATAACGCTCTGCGCAAATCTCTCCGCCCGATGGACCCGCATGGCAGCACAGGTGGAAACAGAACGGCAATGGACGGTCGTGGAGCGGAACGGCTATCGCTTTCCGCCCGGGCTGAAGCGCAACCTCCCGTACTACCTGGCGCGACGTTTTTTCCGGCCCGGCGATCCGATCCGCCTCTTTGAATATCTCTCCGCCACGTACGGCCGCATGGCGCATTACCGGCTGCTGAGCAGTGACATCATTCTGGTCAGCGAGCCGGAGTTTATCCAGGAGATTCTCGTCAGCCAGGCGCAGAGCTTCATCAAGGAGCGGACGCAGCGGCGCATGAAGATCCTGCTGGGCGAAGGACTGATTACGAGCGAAGGGGAGTTCCATAAGCGGCAGCGCCGCATTGCCGCGCCGGCCTTTCACCGGCAGCGCATTCAGGCCTATGGCGCGGTGATGGTGGAGCGGGCCGCGGCGATGCGCGATGCGTGGCAGCCGGGCACGGAGATCGACGCCTTCGCCGAGATGATGCGGCTCACGCTGCAGATTGTGGCGCGCACGCTGCTGAACACCGATGTGACGGGCGATGTGCAGCGCATCAACGACGAGGTGAACGCGATCATGGACCTGTACAACTACCTGGTCGTGCTGCCCCGCGCCGAAGCCTATCTGCACTGGCCGATCCCGGGCCTGATGCGCTTTCGCCGCGCCCGGCGCAGGCTTGACAAGGTGGTCTACCGCATCATTGCGCAGCATCGCGCGGACGGCGTCGACCGCGGGGATCTGCTCTCGATGCTGCTGCGCGCGCGCGACGATGAAGCAGACCACGCGGGCATGACCGACGAGCAGCTGCGTGACGAGGTGCTGACGATCTTTCTGGCCGGATATGAAACCGTCGCCAATGCGCTGACGTGGACATGGAAGCTGCTGGCGGAAAATCCCGAAGCCGAAGCGAAGCTGCATGCCGAAATCGAAGCTGTGCTGAAAGGGCGGCTGCCCACGCTCGACGATCTGCCCCGCCTGAAGTACACGGAGATGGTGCTGGCTGAGGCGATGCGGCTTTATCCGCCGGCGTGGGCGATGGGACGGCAGGCGGTGCGAGAGATCGAGCTGGGGCCATACCGCTTTCCCGCCGGAACCTACTTCTTCTTCAGCCAGTACCTCATCCAGCGCAGCGCGGATCACTTTCCCGATCCGCTGCGCTTCGATCCGGAGCGCTTTACGCCCGAGCGGAAGGCGCGGCGCTCGCGCTTCGTCTACTTCCCTTTCGGCGCGGGAGCGCGGCAGTGCATCGGCGAGCCCTTTGCGTGGATGGAGGGCGTGCTGATCCTCGCGACGATTGCGCAGCGGTGGCGGCTGCGCCTGGTTCCGGAACAGCGGATCGAGCTGCAGCCGAAGATCACGCTGCGGCCGAAGTACGGCATCCGCATGATGCCGGAGCAGGCGGAAGGGCCGCGCTGACAGGGGCTCTCCTCCTGTATGCGGGAAAATGCCGGCCTGCGGGAAATGCTTTAGTCTGAACGGGTGGGATTCGCCGATTTTCTCGGGAACGAAGCGACGGTGCGGCATCTGCGCGAGGCGCTTGCGGCAGACCGGCTGCCTCATTCGCTGATTCTGGCCGGGCCGCGGGGCGCGGGAAAGTACACGCTGGCGATCATGCTGGCGCAGGCGGCCAACTGCCTCAGCCCCGCGGAAACCGATGGCCTGCCGGACTTCTGCGGCGTCTGCTCGAACTGCGAGCGGATTGGCCAGGCGGCGGACCTGAACGCCCGCGTCGACGAAGCCCTTGCCGCTCGCGATGAGCTGCGCGAGGTCGATAAGAAAGAGACGCGCATTCTGGTGCAGACGCATCCGGATGTGCTGGTGATTCCTCCCGATCCGCCGCAGCTGCTGATCAAGCTGGGCCAGGTGCGCACGCTGATCCGCGAGATTTACCGCATTCCGGCGCAGGCAAGGCGGGCTTTTTATATCTTCACCAGCTCCGCGTTTATGAAGGAGGCGGCGAACTCGCTGCTGAAGGTGCTGGAAGAGCCGCCGGAGCATGCAAGCATTCTGCTGCTGACGGAAAACCCGGGTGAGCTGCTGCCCACGATCCGCTCCCGCGCCAGCACGTTCCGCCTGGGTGCGATTCCGCTCGAAGAGATCGAGGCGCTGCTGGCGCAGCGGCGCACGGACTGGAAGCCGGCGGAGCGGGCGCTGATTGCGCGGCTTGCGGAGGGCGCTGTGGGGCGGGCACTGAGCTTCGATCTGGCCGGATACCTGGCCAGCCGCGCAGACGCTCTGGTGATTCTGCGCAACGCTACCCGCGAGCCCGACTACTCCACGCTTTTTCGCATGACGGAGACCTACCGCGCCGGAGCCGAGGGCCAGGAAAAGACGGCGGGGCTGCTGCGCGCCTTTCATGCGCTGCTCGAAGACCTGCTGCTGCTGCGGGAGGGTGCGCCACACCTGGTGCGCAATATCGATCTGCAGAAGGAGCTGGCGGCGCTGGCCGACGGCGTAACACTGGCCTGGATCGAGGCGGCGGCGCGCGGGGCGCAGGCGGTGGAATCGGGGATGCGCCGCAACCTGCTGCGCTCGCTGGCGCTCGATTCCTTTGCCACCCAGCTGGTGCGCTGATCCCCCTGCCTGCGCTTTTTCTGGCGCGCCGCACAGGGCTGGGGTACGATAGCTGCAAGCAAACCAAAAACAAGTGATCTGCCGTACGTCGCGGATGCTTTTCCCCGCATCTAACGCTGGCAGAATCTCT
This sequence comes from Paracidobacterium acidisoli, assembly GCF_003428625.2. GTDB lineage: Bacteria > Acidobacteriota > Terriglobia > Terriglobales > Acidobacteriaceae > Paracidobacterium > Paracidobacterium acidisoli. The sequence continues at coordinate 486,354 of NZ_QVQT02000001.1, forward strand.
CACTGAGGGCTATGGCGAACCCATCTCATTTACCGGATACCGGTGCGTACCCGGTGCGCTCCGAGACCGCTCCGGAACCGCGTACGGCGAACGCCAAAGGCGCTGCGCGCAGTGCGCGGCCCATACCTCCTGCTTCCGCGGAGACGCCGGCACCCGCCGCTGCGGCAGCCTCCGGGCCGGATTCCGGCACGACGCCGCGTGTGACCGAAATCGACGCCAACATTATGGGACCGCGCAAGCTGATTCGTCCCACGCTGCCGGCCCGCGCCCTGCAGGACCGCAGCTTCAGCCGCCGCAACGATCCGGTGCTCGCGCACCACGCTGCGATGCTGCAGACGCCTTCGTCGCTCGAAGCCTCGCACGCGGAGGCCTTCTACTTTCAGAAACAGATGCAGGCACAGACGCAGATGGTCTTCGTTCTTGAGGACGGAGAGACGATCGAAGGCTATATCGAGTGGTACGACCGCAATGCCATCAAGGTGCGCAACAGCACCCGCACGCTGATCTACAAGGCGGGCATCAAATATCTCTATAAGGCGGGCGAAAACCGCACTTCCTTTTAACTGCTGCGCGCTGCTTTTCTGAGCCGGTCGCCGATGGCCGCGCCGATGCCCTGAGCGGGCGGCAGCGGGCAGACGATCACCGACGCGCCCGCGCCGTCGAGCCAGCGGAGCCCGGCAAAGAGCCGCTGCGCCAGCTCCCCGGCATCGCTCCACTTTCCCCATCGCCATACCGCTGCCGATTCGCCGATGGCCGCGCTCTCAAAGGCATCGGGCAGCATGAGTCCGACGCGCTCGTGGGATGCTTCGGCTTGCCGCACGGCATCGAGAAACGCTCTCTTCTGCGATTCGCCTTCGCCCTGCACCAGCACCAGCCGCGCCCGGGGCGCGTAATGGCGGATGCCGACGCCGGGCGACGGCAGCGAAGCGGGCTCGGCGGCCTGCACGGTGGCGGCCTCGAAGAACATGACGGCAGAGGGGATCACGGCCTGTATCTGCTCGAGGGTGATGACGCCGGGACGGTAGACGATGCACGGCTCTTCACAGACATCGATCACGGTCGATTCGAGACCGTGCGTGGTCTCGCCGGAGTCGAGAATGGCGTCGATGCGGCCGTCGAGGTCCTGCAGGACGTGCTCGGCCAGAGTAGGGCTGGTGCGTCCGAAGGTGTTTGCGCTGGGCGCGGCGAGGGGCAGGCCGGCGGCGCGGATGAGCGCATGAGCGACGGGATGCTGCGGCATGCGCACGCCCACGCGCGGGCGTCCGGCGGTCACGGCATCCGGAATACCGGCATGCCTGGGCAGCAGCAGCGTGAGAGGGCCGGGCCAGAAGGCGTCTATGAGACGACGTGCGCTCCCGGGCACTTCGGCGGCGACACGCGCGAGCATCTCCGGCCCGTCGACGTGAACGATGAGCGGGTCCCAGGAGGGACGCTGCTTGGCGGCGAAGATCTTCGCAACGGCTTCGGCGCGCAGCGCATTCGCGCCCAGCCCGTAGACGGTTTCGGTGGGAAAGGCGACGGTGCCGCCGCGGCGCAGAATCTCCGCCGCCTGGGCGATCGAGGCCGCGGATTCGCTGCTTCCGGGCGCCTGCGCGTCCACACGAAGACGCACGGTTTTCATGGGTGGGCCATCCTGTGCTGATCCAGACTTTCATTATCCATGCTCATCGCCCGATTCCGGCAGAGGCGGCTCGTATACTTGTGGCATGAGCGCGATGGAAGTCGAGGTGAAGTTCCGCGTCGCCGATATACGGGCGCTCGAGAGCACGCTCCGCGAGATCGGCTTCCGCGAGGTTACGCCACGCACCTTTGAGCGCAATGTGCTCTTCGATACGCGCGACCGCAGACTGCGCGCGCAGCAGGCGATCCTGCGCGTCCGGCAGTACGGCGACCGCTGGATCGTCACGCACAAGCGCCTGCCCGACAACCACGATCCGGCGGCGCGGCACAAAAGCCGCGTGGAGACGGAGACTGTGGTGGACGACGGCGAGGCGATCGGCACGATCTTCTCGCAGCTTGGATACCTTCCCTCCTTCGCCTACGAAAAATGGCGCACGGAGTACGCCGACCATACGGGCCACTGCGTTCTGGACGAAACGCCGATCGGCATCTTTGCCGAGCTGGAAGGCCCGCCGGAGTGGATCGACGCCACGGCGAAGCGGCTGCGCCTCGATCCCTCCGCGCTGATGACGCTCAGCTATGGACGCCTCTTCGATCAGTGGAAGCAGGAGACGGGCAGCAGCGCCGGGAACCTGACCTTCGACGAGATCGAGGCTCCGCAAAAGAAGTAAGAGCAGCAACAGACTGCTGTTTCAGCGTGGCCCGGTTTCCCACTGCGCGAACGGCCATTCGCTGCGCCGGCGCGCGCGGATGAGGTACAGCAGGCCGCCTGCGGCTGCGACGACGACCGCGTAGAGGAATTCGCGCTGCGCCTCATGACGCGAGACCAGGATAAACAGGAAGCCTGCGAGCGCGGCCAGCGGAGGCAGCGGGTAGAGCCAGATGCGGAAGGGGCGCGGCATCTCCGGCCGCCGCATGCGCAGAAGAATCACGCCGATCTGCTGCAGCACGTACTGCAGCAGAATGCGGATCACCACCAGCGCGGCGATGACCTGCGCGAGCGTAAAGAAGCAGAAGACGGCGGCCACAACCCCGAGAGCGAGCAGCGAGACATCGGGAAACCTGTGCTTCGGGTGGACGTGCGCGAAGGCGCGGAAGTAATTGCCGTCGAGCGCCGCGGCATAGGGCACGCGCGAGTAGCCGAGCAGCAACGCGAAGACCGAGGCGAAGGCCGTCCACATAATGAGCGCGGCAACGGCGGCGGCGGCGTGTGTGCCGAGGGTGCGGGCGACCATGTCGGCCACGGCGGTGCGGCTCATCTGCCCGGCGGGAATCACGCCCAGAACGCTGACGTTCATCGCCAGATAGAGCAGCGCGACGGCGAAGATCGAGAGCAGCACGGCGCGCGGAATGGTGCGGCCGGGGTCGCGCATCTCGCCGCCGAGCAGACACACGTTGTAGTAGCCCCAGTAATCGTAAGTAGCGAGCAGTGTCGCGGCGCCGAGACCGGCGAAGAATCCGGGAGAGAGGGCGAAGGCGTGCGGCGGCAGGCGGAAGAGCTCAGGATGAAAATGCGTGTAGCCCGCCACCAGCACCACGCCCATGGTGAACATGACTCCGCCCCACAGCACCCAGGCCATGCGCGCAATCTGCGACAGGTTGCGGTAGAGGAGCATGACGATGAACAGGCACACGCAGGCGGCGAGCACGCTGGTTCGGCGCACCGGCAGTCCCGGCACCATGCCGTTGAGGCCGGGAACGAGGAAGGCCGCGTACTCCGCGAAGCCGATGCAGCCTGAGGCGATGGACAACGGCGCGCTGAAGCCGAGCTGCCAGATATAGAGGAACGAGATGAGGTGGCCCGCGCCGCGGCTGCCGTAGATTTCGCGCAGATAGGTATAGGAGCCGCCGGCCTCGGGCATGGCCGCGCCCAGCTCGGACCATACGAGCCCGTCGCAGACGGCGATCAGAGCACCGAGCGTCCATCCGGCGAGCGCGCCCCATCCGGCTGCCCAGCCGCCGCCGACACCGCTCATGGCTGCGACGACCAGCGGCAGCGTGATGAAGGGGCCCACGCCGATCATGTTGATCATGTTCAGCGTGATGCCGCTGCCCAGGCCGATTCTGCGCTCGAGCTCCGGCGCCGGTGCCGTCATACCGGCCCTGCTTTTCGTACAGGAGGTGCATTCATCCCGGTTTTCGCCGCGCATTCCCGGCCGAGGAGACACCCGCTGCCCTGGCTATAATGAAGTTTCACCATCCTCACGTCCCGGCACAACATGCTAAAAAAAATTACGGGCCCCGGCCTGTTCCGCTTATTTCTCGCGCTGCTGGTCTTCGTGCACCATACCACGCGTTTTGCAATAGGCATCTGTGCGGTCTATATCTTTTTTTGCCTGAGCGGATACTGGATTTACAAAATGTATCGCGGAAGATATGCCGCGACGCGGCGGCCTTATCTGACCTATCTGGTTTCGCGGGCATGGCGGCTGCTGCCGGTCTTTGCGCTCATTTCTCTGCTCACGCTCCTGTTCCTGTACATCAACGGAACTCTGGGCGCTGCCTGGAATGCGACCAGCCCGTTCCACTTCATTGTGTCCAACCTCTTTATCTTCGGCTATGGCACACTGCCCGTGAAACCGATCGATGCTGCCTGGTCGCTTGACGTCGAGATGCAGTTTTATCTCGTCGCTCCGCTGCTGGCGGCGCTGCTCGCCTGGCGACGGGTATCCATCGGCTGGATTCTCCTCGTGGCGGCCGCCGTTTCTCTGGCGTCGGTGTATCTGCACAATCCCGTCAGCGCCGTGAATTACACACTCTTCTTTCTCGTCGGAATGGCTGCGGCCTCCACCGACTGGCGCCCCTCCGGGCGTGTGGCTGTAATATCTGCGGGGGGCACCGCGCTTGTCATTTTCCTGATTGTGGTTTCGCCTTTTAAAAGTGTCCTGCTGGCTGGAGCACATCCAGGACCGTTCTCCGACTGGGCACCGCACGCCAACGTTATTCTGGCACTCTTCATGGCTCCCTATGCCATCTACACCACCACGCAGAAAGGCTTCGCCCTCGACGGCATGTTTGCCGATCTTTCCTACGAGTTCTATCTGCTTCACGGCACGGCCGTCGCGTGGATCGCCACTCATCCTGGCGGGGTTCTGCACCGTCTCATCACCATGGCCCTTTCGCTGATCGCGGTTCTCGCAGTCTCCACGGCCATCTGGAAGTTTTATGACCGCCCCATCAACCGCATGCGCTCCCGCTGGGTCAGCAGGCGGAAGAAGCTGATCTCCACGCAGACGCGGACCGCGCAGGCCGCTGCGGCCGAGGTGGCAGGCCCCTGATGAGCAGGAGAGACGTGAGACACCTATCCGACATTTGCGGCAATCCGGCGTACACCCATCAGGAAGCCGGACTCACTGTTCCCTTTCGTGAACGGGCGACCTCTCTCATTCGAGAGCGCATTGTAGCGGCAGCGCTTCTGCTTGCCTGCCCGGTGGCTGCTTCCTCCGCTCTGCACGCGCAGGTGGTTCCGTGGCGCACGCAGATCGCCGCTTCGCCCGATGCACAGACGCTGCCCGAGGATCGCGGCGCGGACGGCCTGGCGCAGACACTGCGCAAGCTCGACAGCCGCGCCAGCCTGATGATGATCGTCGCTCATCCCGATGATGAAGACGGCGGCATGCTCGCGCTGGAGTCGCGCGGTCTCGGCACGCGGACCGCGATTCTTACGCTGACGCGCGGAGAGGGCGGCCAGAACGCGATGTCCGCCGACAGCTACGACGCGCTGGGGCTGATTCGCACCAACGAGCTGCTGCTCGCCGATCAGTACTCCGGCACGGAACAGTACTTCTCCCGCGTCGCCGATTACGGCTTCTCGAAGACCATCGAAGAGGCGCACCAGCAGTGGGGCCACGACCGCGTGCTCTATGACGTGGTGCACGCCATTCGCCTCTATCGGCCGCTGGTGCTGACCTCGGTCTTTACCGGCAACATCACCGACGGGCACGGGCACCATCAGGTCTCGGGTGAGATGGCGCAGGAGGCATTCAAAGCCGCGGGCGATCCCAGTGTCTTCCCCGATCAGATTGCGGCCGGACTGCTGCCGTGGTCGCCGCTGAAGGTCTACGAGCGCGTTCCGGGCTTCTCGATCGGGCCGAAGGGCATCTTCGACTACGCGACGAACAAGTGGGCGCCGGTCCGCTTCTATAACTACGTCGATAAGCAGTGGAGCGATACCGTGCCCACGGCGAATATCGAGATTCCGGAAGGTACCCGGGACCCTCTGCTCGGCGAATCGTATCTGCAGATCGCGCGCGAAGGCTGGAGCATGCAGAAGTCGCAGTACGGCGGAGGCACGCCGCTGCTGCCCGGGCCCTTCACCGTCTCGTATCACCGCTATGGATCGCTGGTTCCCACTACGGAGAAGGAGAGCTCCTTCTTCGACGGCATCGATACTTCGCTGGCGGGCATCGCGAGCCTGGCGCACTCGGGCGATACGGCCTCTCTGGTTGCGGCGCTGAACGAGATTCATCAGCACGTGGCCGCAGCGACTGCGGCTTACAGCCCTTCGGCTCCGGCAAAGATCGCGCCCGATCTCGCAGCCGGATACAGGCTGACGCAGCAGCTGATCGCCACGGTGAACGGCAGCAGCCTGAGCGCGCCGGACAAGACGAATATCGTGCATGAGCTGACGATCAAGCTGGCGCAGTTCAACACGGCGCTCGCCGAAGCGCTGGGCCTCGAGGTCAACGCGCTGGTGACGCCGCGCACCGATATCGGCGCGACCACCGGCTTTCCGTCGTCTCCGGCAGAGATGCCCACGACGGTGAGCCCCGGCTCACAGATCGACGTGCGCGTGCATGTGACCGCAGCCGAGCCCTGGGGGCCATCGCCCGAAGGGCTGCAGCTGGCGCGCACATGGCTCGAGAATCCTGACGGCGACCACTGGCCGGTCACCCGCATCGGCTCGCCGGGCCTCGATACGGCTTTCAGCCTCTCGGGCGATGCGGTCTTTCATGTCGAAGTCCCGCACAACGCGCAGCTGACGCGGCCTTACTTCACCCGGCCCGATTTTTCGCAGCCGTATTACGACATCGGCGATCCGAAGCTGCTTAACCTGCCCTTCGGTCCGTGGCCGCTGGCGGGGTGGGCGGAGTTCCACTATCAGGGCGCGACGATCCGCCTTGGGCAGGTGGTGCAGACGGTACACCGGGTACACGGGATCGGCGGCGTCTATCAGCCGCTGGCGGTGCTGCCGCAGCTTTCGGTCAGCTTTGCAGCGTCGGCCGGAGTCGTTCCTGAGGCACAGGAGAATGCGCCTGTTCCGCTCACGGTGACGGTGCGCAACAACGAGCAGGACAATACGGACGGCGACGTACACCTGAACCTGCCTCAGGGCTGGACCTCCGATCCTGCTGAGGCGCGCTTTCATCTGGCCTCCGGAGCCGCGCAGGCGGTCACCTTCACGCTGCATCCCACGGCGCTCGATGAGAAGGCCTGGCCGATCCAGGCGGTCGCTCACACCGGCAACTACGACTTCTCCGAGGCAGTGGATACGGTCGGCTACCCTGGCCTGAAGCCATATTATCTGTACCGCCCGGCAACGTACCGGCTGCGCGCTGTCGACGTAAAGACGGCGCCGGGAATCCGCGTGGGCTATGTGATGGGCACCGGAGACGATGTTCCCGAGGCGCTGAGCGCGATCGGCGTGCCCGTCCATCTGCTGACCGATGCCGAGCTGGCGTCGGGCGATCTGAGCCACTACGACGCCATTGTCGTCGGCATCCGCGCCTACTCCTCGCGGCCGGAGCTGTTTGCCGCCAGCCATCGGCTGATGGAGTACGTTCACAACGGCGGCACGATGCTGGTGCAGTACCAGAGCAACGAATTCCCTGCTCCGTACCCGCTGACGCTCGGGCGCAATCCGGAGAAGGTGGTCAACGAGCACGACCCGGTCACGCTGCTCGACCCGGCCAGCCCACTCTTTGCATGGCCCAACCACATTACTGCAGCCGACTTCGACAACTGGGTCGAAGAACGCGGCCATTCTTTCCTGAGCTCGTGGGCTTCGCAGTACACGCCGCTGACGGAGACGCACGATCCGGGCCAGGACCCGCAGCGCGGCGGTCTGCTGGTTGCCCATGAAGGCCGGGGCACCTATATCTATCTGTCCTTCGCCGTATACCGGCAGCTGCCTGAAGCTGTGCCCGGCGCATACCGCCTGCTCGCCAACCTTATCAGCGCATCAAAACAGCCCGCGAGGCACTGAGATCCCGCATAGGGTTATACGGGGCGGGCCGTTTCGGGAGCTTCCCTAAGCTGCTGATTGCGGAAGATTTAAACATAGGAAAGCCTCTTTTCCCCAGACATTCACGGGAAATTCGCGGAATATTCACAGGCGGTTGCGACGATACCAGCGGGCGATGGTTTGTTCGTTTTGGTTCGGCCCGTCTTTTCCCCTACGGTGTCGTTTCCCGATCTGCTCACCGCGCTCTTCACTGAGTCAATTTCGCATTCGTATTAATAACCGTAACTCAGGTATAGAGAGGCCAAATGAATACAAATCTTAAGGTGTTTGCCACCCTGCTGCTGGCATCGACGGTCGCCGTCGGCTATGCGCAGAGCACGGCGGACTCCGCAGGCAGTACGGCGCACAAAGCCACTGCAAAGCGTACGCATCACCGTGTCGTCGAAAAAAAGCCTTCCGTGGAGTCACAGATCGAAGAATTGCGGAATGAGCTGAACGAACAGCACGGCCAGATCGATACGCTGAAGCAGCAGCTTTCCGACCGCGATGCGCAGCTCCAGCAGGCGCAGCAGGCCGCTTCGCAGGCCCAGACTGCGGCACAGCAGGCGCAACAGGCCGCCTCACAGGAACAGCAGCAGCTCTCCGACAACTCCGCCGCCGTTTCCAGCCTGAAGGACTCTGTCTCCGATCTCAAATCGAATACGACCTCGATCGTCGGAACTCTCCAGGAACAGCAGGCATCCGTGAAGAAGGCGATCGAGCACCCGGATGCGATCCACTTCAAGGGCGTCACGATCTCTCCGACGGGCAGCTTCATTGAAGCCGCGACCGTGTGGCGCAGCGCGGCCACCGGCGACGACATCAACACCCATTTCACCGCCATTCCACTGGAGAACTCCGGGCAGGCGCAGTTAAGCGAGTTCTACGGTTCAGGCCGTCAGTCGCGTCTTGTCATCAAGGCCGTCGGCCACGCCGGCAATGCCACGCTGACCGGCTATTACGAGATGGACTGGCTTGGCGCCGGCGTCACCTCGAACAACAACCAGTCGAACAGCTACGTGATTCGTCAGCGCCAGCTCTGGGCGCAGGCCGCGCTGCACAACGGCTGGACCTTCACCGGCGGACAGATGTGGTCCCTGACGACGGAAACCACACACGGTCTGGATAACGGAACGGAAATCCTTCCCGGCGTCATCGATCCGCAGTACACCGCCGGCTTCGTATGGAATCGCCAGTATGGCTTCCGTGTCAGCAAAGACTTCGGCAACAAAGTCTGGATCGGCGCTGCGGCGGAAAACGATCAGGCGCTTCCTGGCGGCAGCAGCCCAACCAACCAATTTCTGGGACAGGCTGGCGATACGGGCGGCCTCTATGACAACCAGTCAAACTACTCCTACAACCTTGCCCCGGAGATGGTCGCCAAGGTCGCCTTCGAGCCAGGCTGGGGACACTATGAGCTCTTCGGTGTAGCCCGCTTCTTTCAGAACCGCGTTTATCCGAGCAGCACAACCGCCGCGGGAGCCTATAACGACTCCACAGTTGGCGGCGGCATCGGCGGCGGCTTCCGTGTGCCTCTGGCTCACAAAAAGCTCTCGGTTGGCCTGAAGGGTCTGTGGGGCGACGGCGTGGGCCGCATGGGCGATTCGACCATCGCGGATTTGACCTTCCGCTCGGATGGTCAGATGTCTCTGCTGCACACGTTCTCCGCGCTCAGCACCCTGGAAGCGAGTCCCACGAAGCGCCTTAGCCTTTATTTCAACTATGGCGGAGATTACGTGGGCCGTGACCTCCTGAATGGCGGCAAATCGGGCTACGGCCTCTACTCTGCCGACATGAGCGGCTGCAATACCGAAGGTCTTCCTGCGGGCAGCTATACTCCCAGCGCAACCGGCAACTGCAAAGGCAACAACAAGGACGTCCAGGAGTTCAGCTCCGGTTACTGGTATAACTTCTACGATGGTTCGATGGGCCGTCTCCGTCAGGGCATTCAGTACAGCTACATCCGCCGCGATCTCTGGTCCGGTACGGGTGGCCCTCTGAATCCCGATGGCGGCGCCAAGGGCACCGACAACATCTTCGAAACCTCCCTTCGTTACTACCTCCCGTAGTCGAAGGCTTAACCGAAACGAGAAGGGCATCCGCAACGGATGCCCTTTTTGCTTCTGTGCTCAGGCCCTTTTCTGCTGCATCTGCCCCGGCTTCACGATTGCGCTCAGCGCATGGCGCGGATTGCCTGGTGCGGCGAGCCCATCGTATATGTGAAGCCGGAGGTGAACTGCTGGCGCGGCGAGCCTGCCGTATACGTGCGGTAGTAAGCCGCATCCAGAACCAGGCGCGAGGTTACGTTGTACGTGGCGCCGGCGACCGCGGCTCCGAAGCGGTCCGGCGTGGCAGGCTGCGTGCCTCCGTAGCTTTCAACGACAAAGGCAAGCTTTGCACTCACCGGCCGCCAGAGCGCGAGACCGAACTGCACACCTCCGTCATACCCCTTCGCGCCGCCGGCCATCGTGCCCACGGTATTGAAGTCGAAGTGATACTTCTTCACGTCCCGGCTGGCGATGAAGAGGAAGCTGTGATCCACATAGCCGGAGCCGAGGCCCTTCGCGGGACTGGCCGTCGGCGCCTTGATGTTATACATGACAGCGAAGGCCGGCGTGATGCGCGCCTGCTCATGAAAGCGGTAGCGCGCGCCAAACCACTGGTCGCCGATTCCATTCGTTGGCGCAGCGCCGGTCTGCACGATGTAGCTTCCCGAGCCCCAGCGAAGATCGAGGCGCGGCGTTACGCCGTAGCGGAAGCTGCCGTTGATCAGATTCTGCGTGCTGCCGTTGCCCATCGGCTGAATGGCCCATCCGTAGTCGACTTCGAGCATGCCGCACTGCGTGGTGGAGGCGGGCAGGTCGAAGTTAGGCCGCGTGGGACTGGCGGCGATGGCGGATGCGGCGGGGCACGGACCCCAGGCGGGATACGCTGACGGTCTGGGAGCGGCGGGCACGGGAAGGATGACGACCTTTGCCGGCTCCTGCTCCAGGCTCTGGTCCTGACTTTTTTCCTGACCCTTTTCCTGCGACTGGCCAAGAAGAAAAGGAGTCGTAAGTACGACTACGATGAAAACAACAATCAGCATCCAAACGAAACGAAAACGAAACAGGAAACTCTCAGGAATAAGGCATTTCTCCTGCAGCTTTGGTGCCGGCCGGAGCACCCTGGACACGCTTCGCAGCATGGCCATTTTCGCTTCCGTCTTTCCCTTTAGCCTGGAAAATAGTTCGGCGGCTTCAGCCGTGGACCTTCAGCCCCCGGTGAATTGTAACTGCACGATGGATAAAAGCGCTCGGCTTCATCCACAATTTTTCATTCACGAGTGGAAAAAGTTTTTCAGCGCACGGAGAGTGTCCTGTTTTGCATCGCATCGTCCGTTCGACTGAAGAATCTTCCGCTTCAGTCACCGGCGTCGCGCGCAAACACCACCACTCCGTTTGCGGGAATCACGATGGCGGCCGAAGCGGAGAAGCCGTGCAGCGGCGCTCCGGATGCGACGATCGCTCCGCCGTTGCCGGCGACGACCGGATTGACCCAGTTGTCGTAGACATCGCTGTTGAAGACCTCGAGCCATGATCCGGCAAATGGAAATCCGATCTGATAACCGTACCAGGTGGTCTCGGCGAGGCTCGCCACCACGATGACGTCGCGTCCGGCACCTTCGATCCAGCGATGGAAGGCGATCACGCGATTCTGATCGTGAACGTGGAAGGCATTCACATTGTCGGTTCGCAGCGCGGGCTGGCTGTGGCGCAGGCGGATCGCATCCTGCGTAAAGCGAAAGTGGTCGGCGCGCACCGTATCGGCACCGGGCGTGAGCCATGCCCAGGAGATCAGATTGCTCGATTCGGGGTCGCAGCTCCACTGTTTGCTCTCGAGGAACTCCTGGCCCATGAAGAGCTGCGGAATGCCCGGAGAGGCGAGCAGAACTGCCGTCGCCCAGCGTGAGCGGCTGCGCGCGTACCACGACTCCGGATTCGAGGAGTCGGCGAGGACGGGCATGCGCGGGTCGCGCGCCTCGGCCACCAGATCGTGGTTCTCCACACAGGGCACCGTCTGCCACGCGTGCGCGAAGCCGGCGGGATAGAGCGCACGGGCTACGCTGTCGAGGTCGATGGCCGCGTCCGCTCCGGTCGAGGCCTGCTGCACTGCGCCCCGCAGAGCGCTGCGCAGACCGTCGTGCTGCAGCGTATCGAAGCCGGTGCCGTCCGAGGCTACCGCCGTGACGATCTGCGGAGACGAAGCCGTATACTCCGACGGCCAGTACTCGGCGTTCTGCAGCGCCTTCGGCTTCACAAAGCGCACGGTGCCGGTAAGGTCCTGGCAGAAGCTCCAGCCCGAGGAGCCGTTCATGACCAGCAGCTCGCTGATCTCGTCGTAGCGGAAGCCGTCGCCGTGCAGCTCTTCGAGACAGAAGCGCGCGTTGTTGATGACGAACTGGCGGACGTCGTCGTTCCACAGCGCGAAGGACAGGCCTCCGGCAAGCCCCTGATCGGTGAAGTAGAGGCTCTGGTTGTTGTCGCCGTTGTCGACTGCGCGATCCCAGAAGTACAACGCATGATCGTCGCCGAAGAAGCCGCCGGCGTGGTTGTACACCACATCGAAGACGACCGCGATTCCGTACACATGGCACAGATCGACCAGCGCCTTCAGCTGTGCCGGTCCGGAGCTGAGATCGTCGAGCTGCAGCGGTTCGCAGCCCTTCGCCGCGAGCAGATTGTTGACCATGGGCAGATATTCCGCCAGCGCAGCCGGGTCGTAGACGACGTAAGGAAAGTCCGGCGAGAAATAATCTCCGCCGTTGTAGCCCATCGAGGGACCGTTCTCGATTTCATCGATAGGCAGCGGCTGCAGCACATTCACGCCGAGCGACACCATGTACTCGATCTTCCCGATCACGTCGAGAAAGGTGGAGGCCACGCCCGGTTTGACGATCGCATAGGTTCCGATATGGAGCTGATAGACGATCATGTCGCTGAAATCGGGCGTCACGAACTGCGCGTCGTGCCAGGGATACGCCGATGCGGGACGGATGACGCAGCTGCAATCCGGAAAGAGCTGGTCGGTGCCCATCGCACGCGCATAGGGGTCGCGTTTGAGACCGGACGACCCGGCGCCGACGACCTGGAAGTTATAGAGATCGCCGTTCTGCGCCTCGGCAAGAAAGCCGGTCCAGTATCCGTTCGCGTCCTTCACCATCAGCAGATCGTCGGTCTCGCCGGCCCTCGCGACGCCGGCAAAGGTTCCGTTCAGATAGACGGCCGTGGCACGCGGAGCCCATACGCGAAACGTGGCACCGCCGCCTTCCACCAGATTCGCCCCCATCGGGGTCTCGGGGGTGATGTGCGCCTGAGACATCATGGTTGAATCTCCTCGGCAAAAAAAATGAAATGGAATGTCAGTGCAAAGAAAGGCTGCAGCATCGTACCCCGGTTTTGCGCGCTCCGAGTATGAAATTCTCCGCAGAAAAACAAGGCGGAGCGACGCCGGTGCGGTTCACGGCTGCCGGAGCCGAAGGAGCGCCGCACGCGGGCCGCGCTTCACAGGACGGCGTACGGCTCACGGCGCATCTCCGCGCTTGCGTATAATTTGGCGCGGATTCAGAAACGCTGTCGAGACGTTCTTTGAGAAAACCTTCAGGAGATACCGGATGCCTGTTACCCGACGCACCTTTCTTGGTTCGGCCACGGCGGTTGCTGCTGCCGCGCTCTTTCTCAGCCGCCAGGGCCGCGCCTCCGCGCTCGGCCTTCCCGTCAGCCTGCAGCTTTATTCGGTGCGCACGCTGCTGCCGAACGATTTTGACGGAACGCTGAAACAACTGGCTGCGCTCGGCTATCGCGAGGTGGAAGCGGCGGGCTTCTACAACCGCTCTGCCGATTCGGTGAAGGCCTCAATGCAGGCGGCGGGGCTGCGCTGCGTGAGCGCGCATTATCCGCTGGGCACGCTGCAGCCGCAGCTTGACTCGATCATCGAGTACGGCAGGGCGCTGGGGCTTGCATACATCGTCTGCTCGTCGCCGATGCATAAGCAGCCCGGCGCAGGGCGGGCGCCGCTGAGCCTGGACGACTGGCGCTGGAATGCCGATCAGTTCAACCAGGTTGGAGAGAAGATTCGCGCGGCGGGCATGCACTTCGCGTATCACAATCACATGGCCGAGTTCGGAGCCATCGACGGCGTGCTTCCGTATGACGAGCTGCTGAAGCATACCGATCCGGCGAAGGTGAGCTTCGAGCTGGACTGCGGATGGGTGGTCGTCGGCGGACAGAGCCCTGTCGATTACCTGAAGCGCCACGGCTCGCGGATGGTCATGCTGCACGTGAAGGACTTCAAAGACAACAAGCCGCCTTCGGTGGAACTGGGAGCGGGCTCGATCGATTACGCGCCCATCTTCGCCGCAGCGGCGAAGTATGCGCATATCCGCCACTGCTTCGTCGAGCAGGAGGAGTTTCAGACTCCGATCATGGATGCACTGAAGGTGGATGCGCAGTACATGCAGCGCGCCCGCTGACCGGCAGCGTCCTCACACACAGACGGCGCGGGAAGAAACGTCCCCGCCGTTTGTGCCTGCCGCAATTACTTCGAGCGCCGCGAGAGATCGAGCTCGATGCCGCCGGTGAAGCTGCGTCCCGGCATGGGAACGCCGGCGATCTCCTGATAGCCGGTGTTGCTCAGGTTCATCATCTGCAAAAAAGGATGGATGCGCCCGGCCTCGCGCGCGACGGAGAGATCCCACACCGGACAGGGGTCCTGCTGATAACGCTCGGTGATGCCGGTGCGCGAGCGCACCAGCAGGCCCGGCTTCAGGTGACTGGTCCACTCGAAGGTGGCGTTGTTGACCGGATAGTTGAAGACGTACTCCGAGATGAGGCCGTGCAGAGCGTCCTGCGCGCCGGAGATCCATGTCCAGGCAAGCTTCACCTGCTGATTCGCGGTGAGCCTCCAGAACAGCGAGCCTTCGACGCCGGTAAAGCGCAGCCCCACCAGGTTGCTGGCCTGCCACGGATCGGACGGCGCGGCCTTCACGTAGTCGATGGCGTTGTGCTGCCGGGAATAGAAGACGGTCAGCGAGGCCGCCGCGTGGTCACTCGGATACCAGTCGATGCCGCCGTCGTAGCTCCACGCCGATTCAGGCTTCAGGTTTGGATTACCGATCGTGGATGGATCGCTGTAGTAGAGGTCGACATAGGTGGGCAGGCGAAAGCCGTAACCGATGGAGCCGCGCAGCTTGACCCTGGGATGCACCCACAGACTGCCCGCGAGCGATGGGTTCAGCACCGAACGGCCTCCGCCACCGCTCAGCACTTCCTCGCGCAGGCCGGCGGAGATGGTTCCGCGCTGCGCCACGCGCACGTCGACGTCGGCGTAACCCGCTCCGCGATTGCGGCCATGCTCGCCGAGGCTGGTGCTCCGGATCTGATCGGTGTCGGCTTCGAGGCCATAGTAGAGCGTCGTGTCGTGAAAGAGGCTCTGCCGGCGACGGATGGCTCCCTCCCAGCTTTCATCGATGTGCTGGTTTTTGTAATAGGAGGGATCGTCGCGGAAGAGCACGAAGATGTCGGAGTGGCGGCGGTAGGCAACAGCGGCCTGGGTCTCGTCGCCGAGCTGCTGGCTCAGCGAAGCGAACCATGCTTTGGTGCGCTCCCACGAGTTGTAGTTGCCGTAAAACTGCGCCGCGCCGTAGGGCCGGTCGTCGCCGGCGAGCAGAATGTCGGTTTTGCCGAGGCGTGAGTCGAGGCGCGTCTCGGAGCTGCCGCTCGCGGTGCGGTAGTCGCGGTCGGCGATGAAGCCGGTGGAGAAGTCGCGGCTTCCGGCGAGGACTTCACTGGCATGGTGGCCCAGCCAGCTCGCGAGGAACGACTGCTGGTTCTCGCCGAAGCTGCCTGCGCCGGCGGTGAGCCGCAGCGAGGTGGCCTCGGGCGCGGCGGTCACGAAGTCCACCACGCCGCCGAGCGCGTCTGACCCGTAAAGAGCCGACCCCGCGCCGTGCAGCACGTCGATGGCGGAGATGGCGGGCAGAGGCACGGGCAGATCGAGATTGAAGTGCGAGGTCTCGGCGTCGTTGATGCGCAGGCCGTTGACCAGCACCAGCGTCTGCTCGAAGGAGGAGCCGCGGATCGAGATGTCGGACTGCACACCGCCGGGGCTGCGCTGCTGGATGTCGACCGAGGAATCGGTGCGCAGATAGTCCTCGATATCCTGGAAGGCCAGGCGGTGCTGCTGCGTGTCCATGACGACGACGACACGCGGCGACTCGCCCTGCGTGACCGGCTCAGGACTGCCGAGAACGGTGGTGGTGGACTCCACCGTGGGAAGCGAGGGCGAAGAGGAAGAGCTCTGCTGCGCTGCGGCAGAAAGAACAAAAAGAGACCAGCAGAGAGGGAAAACGATCGATCTCATGAGGCTTCCAACAGTCTACGGGGTGAGCGGCGTCTGCCGCGACTCTGCGCGTCACTCGTGCTGCGCGCCGTTGCCTGGTATTCTGAGCCACAGTGATCGCGCATCAGGCCGAAGCCATCGTTCTCCGCACCTGGCCCATTCATGAGGCCGATCAGATCGTCTCGCTTTTCACGCGGGATCAGGGGCGCCTGCGGGGCGTGGCGAAGTCGGCGGCAAAGTCGCGGCGGCGCTTCGGCGGCGCGCTGGAGCCGATGACGCACGTGCTGGCCAGCTACGTGGAGAAGCCGAAGCAGGAGCTGGTGCGGCTCGATTCCTGCGAGGTGCTGGCCTCGCCGCTTACCCAGCCGGTGAATTACGAGCGCGCCGCGGCGCTGGCCTTCTTTGCCGAGGTGCTGGAAGAGGCGATGCCCGATCACGATCCGCACGATGCCGTCTTCCGGCTGGTTCTGGCGGCGCTGGAGCAGACGCTGCCGGGGCGCGTCTGGATGCCGGTCACGTATTTTTCGCTGTGGATGACGCGGCTGATGGGATGGATGCCGGACCTGACCCGATGCGCAGCCGATGGAGAACTCTTTCACAGCGAGCCCGCGTACTTTCACAGCGAGGCCGACGGCCTGGTCTGCGCGCGGCACAGGCATCCGGCCGGGCGGGCGCTCTCTCCTGAATCGCAGCAGCTGGCGCTGCGGATCTTCCGGTCGCCGATCGCCGCCTTTGCCGCCGAAGAGTGGCCGGCCGGCCGCGCCACCGATCTGCGCCGCTTCGCGCTGCAGGCGCTCGAGCGGCATCTGGAGCGGCGTCTGCACTCCGCCGCCGCGCTGCTGAAGCTCGGAGGCTGAAAGAGGGCGTAACACAAAGTGAACAGAGCGCTTATAGTATGGGTGGGAACACGCAGGAGAACGTCTTAATGAATATTGCAGCCAGCGTTACGGAACTGATCGGCAATACGCCGCTTGTCCAGCTTAACCGCGTCACCGATGGAGCGAAGGCCCGGGTGGCCGTGAAGCTTGAAAGCGCGAACCCCGCCGCCAGCGTGAAGGATCGCATCGGCTTCGCCATGATCGAGGCCGCCGAACAGGAAGGAAAGATCACGCCCGGCAAAACCGTGCTGATCGAGCCTACCAGCGGCAACACCGGCATCGGCCTGGCCTTCGTCGCCGCGGTCAAGGGCTACCGGCTGATTCTGATCATGCCGGAGACGATGAGTCTTGAGCGCCGCATGCTGCTGCTGGCCTACGGAGCGGAGCTGATCCTGACGCCGGGGCCGAACGGCATGAACGGGGCGATCGCAAAGGCGAAGCAGATTCTGGCCGAGACGCCGAACGGCTATATTCTGCAGCAGTTCGAGAATCCGGCGAACCCGGCGATTCACCTGCGCACCACCGGTCCGGAGATCTGGAACGATACGGACGGCCAGGTGGACATTCTGATCTCGGGCGTGGGCACGGGCGGCACGCTGACCGGCGTGGCCGAGTATATCAAGCCGCGCAAGGCGAGCTTCAAAGCCATCGCCGTGGAACCGACGGACAGCGCGGTGCTCTCCGGCGGCAAGCCGGGGCCGCACAAGATTCAGGGACTGGGCGCGGGATTCATTCCGAAGATTCTGCGGACCGATCTGATCGATGAGGTGGTACAGGTCTCGAATGATGAAGCCGTCGCCATGGCGCGGCGTCTGCCTGTGGAAGAGGGTCTGCTGGTGGGTATCTCGTCGGGCGCTGCGGTGCAGGCCGCGGTTGAGGTGGCGAAGCGTCCGGAGAACGAAGGCAAGCTGATCGTGGCTGTGCTGCCGGACTTTGGCGAGCGGTACCTTTCGACGATTCTCTTCGAGAATCAGCGAACGAAGGCGCAGGCCATGACGGCGGTGGCGATCGAGGCTCCGGTCAAGGCGTAGCGGCTGTTTTCAGATGAAGATGAGCTTCCGGGCTTCTGTTCGCGAAGATATCGACTCGGTCCTCGCCCGCGATCCGGCGGCCACGTCGCGGGCGATGGTGGTGCTGTGCTATCCGGGGCTGTGGGCGGTGTGGGTGCACCGGATAAGTCACCGGCTGTGGACGGCCAACTGGAAGCTGGCGGCGCGCGTGCTGTCGCAGATGGCGCGGTTCTGTACGGGCGTCGAGATTCATCCGGGAGCCGAGCTGGGGCGGCGGCTGCTGATCGATCACGGCATGGGCGTGGTGATCGGCGAGACGGCGATTGTGGGCGACGATGTGACGCTCTACCAGGGCGTGACGCTGGGCGGCACCGGCAACGAGCGGGGCAAGCGGCATCCCACGCTGCGCGACCGCGTCTTTGTGGGCAACAACGCGAACATTCTGGGCAACATCACGGTGGGCGAGAACTCGCGGGTGGGCGCGGGCTCGGTGGTGCTGCAGGATGTGCCTCCGGACTCGACCGCCGTGGGCGTGCCGGCGCACGTGATCTATCAGGACGGCAAGCGGGTGCTGATCACCGATCCGGCGCAGATCAAGGACCCGCTGTCGGGCGTGATCAAATCGCTGGCCGAGGAAGTGAAGCGGCTGCGGGCGCGCGTGGATTGCCTGGACGGCCAGCTGGAACAGACGGCGCGGGAGCTGGATTCGGTACGGTCGCTGGCCACGGAAGAGGAAGAGCGGGAACAGTATCGCAGCGAGCTTTCGGCCAGCAATCCCTACGTCAGCATGGGCGAGGGCATCTGAGGCCGGCGGCCAAAAGCCAAACACACTTTATGCCGGCCGCTTATCAAGAGCCGGATTATGTTCTTCCAGGCAGAGAACGGGCCTGAAGTGTCCGAGCCGTCACGAAGCGACGGGTTCCATAATTTCAACAGCTGAAGCACGACGATGATCGTTGCCTTCCTGCAGGAATGATGCTAAAGTTTCCGGCATTTCCAGACGTCATGAGGCGATCTGTTCTCTGCTTGTACCTTCCCTGCAGAGCCTCTCTGGTTTTCAGGGGGTAAGAATGAACGAATATTCAGAAGTCCCAGGGGAGCCGAATCCCGACGATGTATCGGGCAGGGATGACCTGAACGCCACGATTCGCTCGATGAAGCAGGAAATCGATGCGCTGCAGATCACAGTAATGACCCAGAAAAAGGTCTGGTACAGAGATGCTTCCACGATCATCTCTTTTCTCGCGCTGGCATTCTCGTTCGGCTCAACCTTTGTTTCGTATCATCGGGCGAACCTGCAGGATATACAGAGCGAGCGTCAGGAACTGCGCGGTCTGCTGCAGCGGCTGGCTGCATTGCCCAAAGAAAATCTGGAAGCGGCGAAGCGATTTGCACCGGATCAAACCGCGATCAATATCGCGGGCTCGCTCATCAATGAAGAGAATGCACTGCTTTCGAGACAAGCTGCCGAGCTGGAAGAGCACCTGCCCAAAGGGACGGTATCCGCGACAGAATATTACGCGGTCGCGA
Organism: Paracidobacterium acidisoli; assembly: GCF_003428625.2. Taxonomy (GTDB): domain Bacteria; phylum Acidobacteriota; class Terriglobia; order Terriglobales; family Acidobacteriaceae; genus Paracidobacterium; species Paracidobacterium acidisoli. Next base: position 505,994 of record NZ_QVQT02000001.1, read on the forward strand.
TCGCCCTGCAGAATTCGTACAACCTGGAGGGCGCAAGGAAGTTTTTAAAATTAGCCGCCGACAATGCCACCGACTTCAATGATGAGATCGGCGCGATCCGCTCGACCGCTAACCTGGAATTTCTTACCGGTCATCCGGAAGCGGGGCGAGTGAAGTACCAGGAAGCACTGGACATTTTTGCGAAGTACCCAGGCTACGACCAATATACGCAGACTTCCACCAATGTTTACACCGAGTCGCAGTGGGCCACCTCTGAGGCTTCCCTGCACAATCTGCCTCTGGCGAGCCAGCATATCGAGAGCGCCGAACGGCTCATGGCGAATTTGCCGGTCACCCCGGGATCACAGACGCTGAAGCAGCAGGTGGCGCAGCTGAAACAAACGATTATGCTGGGCACATCGGCAATCGGGCAGCCGCAGTCAGGGCTGGCTTTACCGGTTGATAAGCCCTGATTCCGCACCGGCGCGGACAGCTTTGCGCATATATTTCGGCCTGCTCATAAACAGATGCCGGCGCAATCGTGCCCGGCAAAAAAAATCGGGATTTGATTCGGTGCCGGGCTTCCGTGATTTCAGCCATCGGTAATGTCGACGGAGGCGAGAAAGGTCATCTGTCCTCCCATGTGCGCAGGAATCATTTCCGGCGGAGAAAGAGGATGGATACGCGGCGAATAAGGCCAGGGGTCCATAACAGCGATTCCATCAATTGCCGGTTCGACGGGGCCTGGCCGGTAATCGGCGGCGCAGACGACCATTGCATGCTGCGTGTTGCAGTAAAGCAGCGGGCGCCCGTTCAGCAGCTCATTGACGATAATTGCGTTATCGATTGCCAGAACTCCGGCACGGAAGTCGTATGCGGCGGTGAGTTCAGAGGAAAAATCGTCGCCGTTATCATCGGTCCAGCTGTCACTCAGATCGGAGGCAATCTGCGATGCGGAGAGAGCCGACATGCATACCAGACTGTGATACTTCCGGGCGACGATGGTTTTCTGATCGAGCGGATGGCCGAAGAACTTGAAGACCATCGAAATCGAAGCAGCCCAGCACCATTCGGGACACTGCTGGAGAGTGGCTGCAAGCACGACGCTGGGAAATGAAAGCTGTGCGTGACATCCAAAAACGCCCGGAGCGAGGGGAACACATTGCTGAGCGTTCAGGAGACGATCAAAACCTGTGGCCAGAGATAAGCCAAGAAAACTTCGGCGGTTCATAGCGTACCTTTCATGAACACCGGAAGGGGCAGTTTCGTGAAGGCTAGCCTTTGTTCCGAAGCAAGTCAATCGGTTTTTGGCACATGCACAGACAAGGGAGAATGAGATGACGGATGAATCGCAAACCGCTTCCGGAGCCACGATCGGAGCCACTTCCAAAGCCACGATCGCGCCGATGCTTTCGGTGCGGAACGGCGCGCGGGCCGTCGCGTTCTACAAGGCCGCGTTCGATGCCGAAGAGCTCTTCCGCATCGGCGGAGACGGTGAGGCGGTCGTGGCGCAGCTTTCGGTGCACGGAGCTGAGTTCTGGCTGGCGGACGAGTCTCCGGAGCATGCGAACTTCAGCCCGGAGATGCTGGGCGGCAGCACGGTTCGCCTGGTGATGGTGGTCGACGATCCCGATGCGGTCTTTGCCCAGGCTGTGGCGGCGGGCGCGACCGTCGTGTGGCCGGTGGAGGATCAGCCCTACCGGTGGCGCGTGGGGCGTGTCGCCGATCCCTTCGGCCACCACTGGGAGATCGGCAGACCGCTGCGATAATCCCGCTGCCCTGCGGCGCAGTGCCCGCAAACCGGTAATCTTCGGGAATCGCCGAAGCCGGTGCTATAGTGTTCAGCGATATCCCCGGAGAACAGCTTGCGCAGCTTTGGTCCAGACGACGTGATCGAGCCGGTGCTTTCGCCGCTGGCAGCGGCGGGAGAAAAAGAGCTGCCGGCGCGCTGGCTGGGACCGGTGATGCTGTTATGCGCGCTCGTTTTCGGCATCTTCGCCTGGCTCGCCTCCCAGGCCGATAACGGAAGATCGATCGCCTTTGCGCTGGCCGCCATAGCGGGCGTGGCTGTGGTAACGGCTCTCAAGGCCTTCCGGAATGTCAGAAGCGGGCGGACGGCGTCGCGGGAGCTTTCTCCGCTGGAGTCGGCCGTTGCCGGCATCCTGCTGATCGCGATGACGGGAGCCTTTGCCTCGAGCTACTGGAGCGCGGAGGAGCATTTTTCGGCGATCCTGGTGGGAGCCTTCGGCGCGGCGATCCTCGCCCTCCTTGTGCTGACCCTGCTGCGGGGGATACAGAACAGGCGCATCGCACGGGCGATGCGGGCCAAAGGCACTGCGCTGCCCGCTCCGGAGGCCGATGCGGCCGACGATGCCGGTCCCGCGAAGGCGGCTCCGCCCATGCGGCTGGATGTTTACCTGCAGGAAGAGCTGCCGGCGCTTCCGTATGCCTATCAGCCGCAGGTGCTGGCCACAGGAAACATTCTGGGGCAGAGGCCGCAGCACATCCTTTATCTCTACAATTTCTTTTCGTCGAACAATCTTGTGAGCAAGCTCAAAAGCGGATGGCGGCGCTTCGGGCCGGTCTACTTTCTCGGCAGCCCGCAGGACATCAGCTTCCACCACACCTTCAGCCTCAGCGTGAAGAAGGCGGTTTCGTCAGAGCTGCTGCTGAATCCCCAGGCCTTCGACGAGCGGCTTGCCGCTGCGCCGACGGCGCCTCTGCCTCCGGGGGAAAAGGATCTGACGGGGGTCTCATATCTGTCGGGCGGCTATCCGCAGCAGCTCTTTCTGTGCACCGATGCAAGCTGGCGCCACGGAGTGATGCGGCTCTTCGCGCTGGCCGATGTGGTGATTATCGATGCGACGGCCTACGCCCCGGCGCGCAGCGGGCTGAACTGGGAGATCGGATTCGTGGTGAACCACATCGCGTCGGAAAAGTTTGCCGTGCTGGTGAACGCGGAGACCGATCAGGTGGCGCTCGGCAACCAGTTCCGCGAGAAGTGGGCGGCGATGCGCGCCGGCTCACCCAATAACCGGCCGGACGCGGGACCGGTGCGGTTCGTGGTGCTGAAGCAGAAAGATCCGCAGCAGAGCACCCAGCGGAGCGAGACCGCGGCCGCGCCGCAGCCGGAGAATCCGCCCGGTCTGCGTCCCTTATTCTGCACCCTGGCCCGGCAGATGCTGCCCGACGTTCTGGAGGAAGACCGCATCTTCGGCCTGGTGATGACGGCGCAGGCTGCGGAAAGCGCACTCACTGCCCCGACGGCCGTTTCCGCACAGCAGAGCTGACGGGGATATTCGTCTCAGTTTGAAAAGGAGTGCTGCAGGGGCTGAAGCCCGGCTTATTGTTCGCTTGTTCCGGCACGACTGAAGTCGTGCCCTGATACAAAGCGAATGCAAACTGAGACACTACCCGGACGGCGGCTCATTTTGCCAATAGAGCACCGACAGACGACAATGGGTGCAGAAAGGATGTTTGAGCAACGATGCCACTTTCCGGTGAAGCAATTCGCATGATGAATTACGTGGATGACGTCGCGGTCACGCTGCGGCGCGTTCTGGCCCTGATCCCTGTGCTGACTCCGGAGGAGCGCAAACGGGTGAGCGAGTATCTCAGGAGCTCCCAGCCGAATGCGGAGACGGTTCTGGCCGCTCTGTTGAAGTAAGCGGCGCGGGAGGCAGTCCCGATCCGCCGGAAGACCCATTCAGAAGAATCCGGCAGGCAGGCGGGCGCGTATTCTCTGCGCCCGGATGGCCCGTAAGCGCGGAGCAGGCTTCAGATTTACCTGACGGTGACCCATTGCAGAGTTTTGACCGGCAGGGTCGATAACGGTCTGCAATGGGAAGTATCAGTTTTTTCTATATAGAGACACGCCGGCGGACCAGGCGATACTCTGAAATGCAGCCGTTATCTCCGGAAAATGCCGCGTTTCAGGAAACCGCGAGTGGTCGCGGATATGCGGGATGACGTTGCGCCCGAAACCCTATCGAAATCTATTCAGAGGAGAAGCATGTCGACCGAACTTCGTAATTTCCTGGCGCTCTCGTACGAAGAGCTGGAGGAACTCAATCTTCAGGCAAAAGATCAGCGCAGGAGGCGCGTACCGGCAGATGTGGTCCGTGAAGAACGGCTGAAGTATCTGACGGATCAGAAAGGCATCAAGGCCGTCACGGTGCTGTTCAGCGACCTCGAAGGCCGCCTGCACATGCTGGACTACGACAAGAAGTTTCTGGTGAAGAGCTATGACAACCTCACCTTCGACGGCTCGTCGATCCGCGGCTTTACCGCGCAGCGCGAGAGCGATCTTCGCCTCGGCATCGACTGGAGCGCGTTCTACTTCGCGCCCGCCGACATCTTCGGCTCCGGCAAGGTGCTGGTCTTCGGTGAAGTGATCGACAAGAACGGCACGCCCTACACGGGCGATGTGCGCGGCGTGCTGAAGGGCTTTGCGCAGCAGCTGTTCGACGAGCAGGGCTACACGCTGAATGCCGCCAACGAGATCGAAGGCTTCCTGTTCAACGGCGTGGACGCGGAACGGCGCTTCCCGGAGACGGGCCGCTTCGATTACGTGAACACGGGCGGCTACTACCACTCCCTGCCGGGCGATCCGCTGCGCACCTTCATCGACACCACGGCGGAAGTGCAGCGCGCGATGGGCTTCGAAAACGAGAAGGACCATCCCGAGGTCGCGCCGTCGCAGTTCGAGATCAACTACGGTTATGGCGAAGTCGTGGCCGCCGCCGACCAGATCCAGATCTACAAGCTGATCTGCCGCCAGGTGGCGACGCGGATGGGCATGACGGCATCGTTCCTGCCCAAGCCGGTGGTGGGCGTGAACGGCAGCGGCATGCACACCAACATCTCGATCAGCAAAAACGGCAGGAACATCTTCTGGGAGCCGAAGGGCGAAGAGAAGCTGTCGGCCTTTGCGTGGAAGTTCGTCGACCGCATTCTGACGCACGGCAACGACATCTGCCTGCTGCTGAATCCGAGCGTGAACGCGTATCGCCGTCTCGATCCGCACTTCGAGGCTCCGAACCAGATCAAGGCCTCGGCCGTGGATCGCGGCTCGATGGTGCGCATTCCGATCGGCAACGAGAAGTCGTCGCGCGTGGAAGTGCGCTCGGTGGCTCCGGACGCGAATCCTTATCTGGTGCTGTACTCGATCTTCAAGTCCGGCCTGCACGGCGATCTGTCGAAGATCAAGAACCTGCGCCAGGCGGAGCGGTATCTGCCGGACAACATCTACACGGCGCTGGATAACTTTCGCACGGCAAACTGGACCTCGACGCTGCTGGGTGAGGACGTCAAGGCCCGCTATGCCGACCTGAAGCAGGCCTCGGCCGACCGCTGCCCGCGTCTGCTGGGCACCTACGTCAAGCCCTCGGAAGTGCAGTTCCACCACGAGGTCTACAACCAGTTCCTCTGGAACCAGTTCTGAGGACTGCGCGTCCAGCGATACGCGCCTTCGGCGCAAAGACAAAGGCCCGCTCCGGCGGGCCTTGCTTTTTACCCCTGTCCTTTTTCCTTCCTGTATCCGAACCGGTTTACGAGCCGATGAAGCGGGCGTAGAGGCTGCGCGCCAGCATCACGTCGGTGGTGCCCTGAATGATGGCTCGTCCATCGGCGAAGAGGGTGATGGTGTGCTCACCGCGGTCGAAGCGCAGCAGCAGGCTGTTACGGCGCACGGTTCCATGCGGGCGAAGGCGCGCTTCCATCTCGGCAAAGTCGATGGGGCGGGCGTGCTCGTGGATCTGGACGGAGTTGCGCCCGCAGAGGGTGATGTGCGGCCGGCCCTCGCCGCGCAGGTGAACGAAGTCGCGCCGACCGCAGACCTGGCAGCCGGCGCGGGGGCGGGCGGCGGATATTTCGGACCACTCATTCGTCCAGAGATCGCAGGAGACGAGCGAGCGGCGGAGCCGGTCGCGCGCGCCGGTGAGCAGCTTGAGCGCCTCGGTGACTTCGATGGAGGCGGCGAGATTGACGGCTGTGTTCAGGATGCCGGCAGTGTCGCAGGTCTCGACCGCGCCGCCGGGGGGCTCGGGGAAGATACAGGCGAGACAGGCGGTTTCGCCGGGCAGGATGTTCATGGTGACGGCGTAGGCGCCGATGGCGGCGGCATAGATCCAGGGCTTGCCCTGCTCCACGGCGTAGTCGTTGAGCAGATAGCGCGTCTGGAAGTTATCGGTGGCGTCGAGCACCAGATCGGCATCGCGAAGCAGGTCGTGAATATTGGCCGGAACGAGGTCGGCGATACAGGATTCGACCTGGACCTCGCTGTTGAAGAGGGCGATCTTCCGGCGGGCGGCTTCGGCCTTGGGCAGCGCCTCGCGGGCGTCCTGTTCGTCGAAGAGCACCTGGCGCTGCAGGTTGCTCTCCTCGACAAAGTCGCGGTCGATGAGCGTCAGGCGGCCCACGCCGGCACGGGCGAGCAGGCTGGCGGCGGCGGCTCCGGTGGCTCCCACCCCCACCAGGGCGACATGGGAGTGCCGGAGCTTCTGCTGCCCCTCAATACCGATACCCGGAAAGAGAATCTGCCGGGAATACCTCTCCTGCACAACGTGAGACTCAGTGACCATCTCTCAGTAGTATAGAAAGTTGTTGCATTTCCGGTGCGGACGAGGGACAAAAGACCCGCCCCTGGCATTCGCATCTCACTGGTTGCAGGCAAACGTTCAGGCACGGGGAATTTTTTGGTTTCTTTCAGGACACCAGGATATTGTCTTCGCGGCACCAGGCTCGGATTGCTGGCTTTTGCGTGCGTTTTCAGCGCCGGAGCGCAGGTTCAGGCCGCGAAAGGCCAGCCTCAGGCAGCCGCGGTCCCGGCATCCTCCGCGCAGGCGGCCACCGGAAACGGCCATGACAGCCTGCAGGGCTGGTCGGGGCTGACGGTCGCGGATATCCGCTTTGAGGGCGTCGACCGCGCGATACTCGATCCTCTGCCCGGCCAGCTTGCCCAGCAGCCGGGCATGCCGCTCGATCCCACCAAGGTTCGCGACAGCCTGCGGAACCTGTTTGCCACAGGCCGCTACAAGAGCATTGTGGTGGAGGGCACACGCCAGGGAAATCAGATCACGCTGATTTTTAACGGAACGCCGGCCGAATTCATCGGCCAGGTGACGATTCAGGGCGTGAAGGGAGACCGGCTGAGCAACCAGCTTCGTTATGCGGCGCGGCTTTCGGCCGGCACGGCCTTTAACGACACGAAGCTCAGCCAGGCGGACTCCGATCTGAAGCAGACGCTCGAGGAAAACGGCTTCTACCAGGGCACCGTCGCGAGCCGCGCCACCGACGATGCGGCCAACTCGCAGGTCAATGTGCAGTTTCAGGTGCATACCGGCAAACAGGCCCGCGTGGGCGATGTGCAGACGGAGGGCGACCGCGGCATGGATCTGAAGACCTTCCGGAAAAAGGGCAGGCTGAAGGAGGGATCGAAGGTCAACCGCGATACGGTGAGCCGCGCGCTGGCCGGGCTGCGCAAACAGTATCAGAAGAAGGAGAGGCTGGAGGCCGATCTGGCGATGCAGTCGAAGACCTATCAGCAGACGGCGAACCATCTGAACTATAAATTTACGGCGAATCAGGGGCCGGTGATCCGGATTCGGGTGAATGGCGCGAAGCTGAGCAGTGGAAAGATCAGAAACCTGGTGCCGGTGTATGAGGAAGGAAGTATCGATGAGGATCTGCTGAACGAGGGCACGCGCCGCGTTCGCGATTACTTCCAGCGCAGGGGCTACTTCCGGGTGAAGGTGGACCGGCACCGGACATCGGTGAGCGGCATCGACACGATCACCTATAACGTGACGCTGGGCGAAGAGTTTCAGGTGGATTCGGTTACGATCGCGGGCAATCACTACTTCAGCAGCGACATTATTACGCCGCGGCTGAATGTTCATGCCACGTCGCTGTTTGAGCGGCACGGGCTGTACAGCCAGGCGCTCGAAACCGGCGATGTGAATGCGATCAAAGGGCTCTACCAGAGCAACGGATTTACCCATGTGGAGGTGACGCCGCAGGTAAAGGAGACGACGGCGGGGAGCGGGTCGAAAAAGTCCGGGCATCTGGCCGTGCATTACGTCATCCAGGAAGGCGCCCAGCAGAAGATCGAAGCCTACCAGATCACCGGCGAGCAGAAGATCGACGTGAAAGAGCTGGAGGCGCTGCTGAGCACGCAGTCGGGCCAGCCGTATTCGCTGTCGAATATCGCCGCCGACCGCGACGCGATTCTCGGCTACTACCTGCGCCACGGCTACGACCATGCGCAGGTGACGGTGAAGCAGGATATCTCGCAGAAAGATCCGAACCTGATCGACGTGCAGCTTCATGTGACCGAAGGCGAGCAGCTTTTTGTGCGGCGGCTGCTGATCTCGGGCCTGCACTACACGCGGCCTTCCACCGTGCAGAACCGCATCCTGCTTCATCCGGGCGAGCCGCTGAACCAGACGGAGCTGCTGGAGACGCAGCGCCGCCTGTACGATCTGACCCTGTTCAACGAGGTCACGACGGCGGTGCAGAATCCGAACGGCGAGGAGCAGGAGAAGAACGTGCTGCTGCAGTTCCGCGAAGCAAAGCGCTGGAACGTCAGCTACGGCGTCGGCTTTCAGGCACAGACCGGCAATCCGCAGACGAACTGCAATGAGGTCACGCTGATTCAGCTTGGGCTCAATCCGAATGCGTGCAACCCCAACGGCAATACCGGAGCCAGCGCGCTGGTGGAGCTGGACGCATCGCGCATTAACCTGGGAGGGCGGGACCAGTCGATCAATCTGCGCACGGTGTATGGCTCGCTCGAGAAGATTGCGACCATGGTCTACTCCTGGCCGCATGTCTTCGATCTGCAGACCCTCGACTTTTCACTCAGCGGCGGCTACACCAACGCGCAGGACCTGACGACGTATGCCGCATCGCGGCTGGAAGGCAATGTGCGGTTCACGCAGCGGCGCAATCGCGCAAACACCTTCATTTATCAGTTCACCTACCGGCGGGTGAAGGTCGATGCGAATACGGTGCAGGTGGCTCCGAACGAGATTCCTCTGCTCTCCGAGCCTGTGCGCATCGGCGGGCCTGAAATCACCTGGGTGCGCGATACGCGGCGGCCTCAGCCGCTGGATGCGCATGCGGGCACCTACAACAGCATTCAGGAGTTTGTGGCCGAGCGGAAGTTCGCCTCCGAGGCGGATTTCAACCGCTTCGACTGGACCAACTCCTCGTATTACGCGCTGGGCAGCAAAAAAGATTATGTCCTGGCGAGGAATACGCGCTTTGGTTTTGAGCGCTCCTTCGGAAACGGCTCGTACGAGGCCATTCCTCTGCCGGAGCGTCTGTATGCGGGCGGCGCCGAGTCGCTGCGCGGCTTCCCGCTGAACTCCGCCGGGCCGCGCGATTCGGTCACCGGCTTCCCGATCGGCGGCGCGGGCGTCTTCATCAATCAGACGGAGCTTCGCTTTCCCAACCCGGTGCTGCCCTTCTTCGGCAACGCGCTGGGACTCGTCCTGTTCCACGACATGGGGAACGCCTTCAACAACTCGTCGGATATCTGGCCGAGCTTTCTGCGCACGAAGCAGCCGCACAGCTACACATGTAAAGACACGTCGTATGACGATCAGACCAGGGTCTCGCGCTCTTCCAGCACGAATGCCACGGGGACCTGCGACTTCAACAACTTTTCTCATGCGGTCGGACTCGGCGCGCGATATCACACGCCGATCGGCCCGCTGCGGCTGGACTTCAGCTATAACCTGAATCCGCCGATTTATCCGGTCGTGCTCACGTATTCAACGTGCAACGGTGAGCTGCCCCCGCCGGGCCAGACGGCAAACTGCCCGCACGTGGGGCAGGCGGGGCATTTCAACTTTTTCTTCAGCATAGGACAATCCTTCTGATGAAGCCGCTGCTGACCATTACGGCGATGTGCCTTCTGCTGCCGGGTGCGCCGTGCCTTCGGGCGCGAGCGCAGCAGCCTGCAGACAGCGGAAGCGAGCATGCCGCGATGCAGCCTGTAGTGCTCGACAAGGTGGAAGCGCTGATTCACGGGGATGTGCTGCTGCAGAGCGACGTGAATCAGGAGATGCGCTTTGCGGTTCTGGAGCCGGTGCGGATACTGCCCGGTCAGAACACGGCCCAGCGCGCTCTGCGCAGGCTGATCGACCGCTCTCTGATTCTGGACCAGATGAAAGACCAGCAGCAGCCCACTGCGACGGACAGCGCGAAGGTGGCGAAGGCTCTGGACGATCTGAAGAAGCAGCTTCCGGAGTGCCCGAAGTATCACTGCGAAACAGAAGCGGGATGGAAGGCGTTTCTTGCCGCCCACGGTCTTATGGAGCAGGAGGTGAGCGATCGCTGGAGCGAGCGGCTCGCGATCCTGCACTTTATCGACGTGCGCTTCCGGACGGGTATTCGCATCTCGAACGAACAGGTGGAGGACTACTATCGGAAGACGCTGCTGCCGGCTCTGCAGAAGGCCGGCCAGCCGGCTCCCGCGCTGAATGCAGTGGCGCCGCGCATTCAGGAGGTATTGCTGCAGCAGGAGGTCAGCAGCCTGCTGCAGGACTGGCTGAAGAGCCTGCGCGATGAAGGCAACGTGCAGATCGTGGACCCCGCCTATGCGGCGGCGGGCAGCAGCTCCGATGGAGACGACAACTGATGAGCACCAGGCCTGACTCCCCCGGTGCGGCGGATGCCGTTACGCGCAGCCCGTGGCGGCATGTGTGGCGCGTATGCCTGGTGATCGCGCTGATCATCGTCGCCGTCATCGGCGCGGCGCTCTGGTATGCAAGTACTCCGGCCTTTGAGGGCCGCATTCGCCATGCGGTGGTGGCAAAGCTGGAACAGACGACCGGCGGATGGGTGCAGCTCGAAGGCTTTCGCTGGAACCTGCTGCACCTCGAGTTCGAGGCCGACAACCTGACGATTCACGGGCTGGAGGGGTTCAATGAAGTGCCCTATGCCCACATTGACCGCCTGTTCGTCCGCGTAAAGATCATCTCCTTCTTCCGCGCGGAGATCGGGCTGAACTCCCTTGAAGCAGACCATCCGGTCTTTCACCTGATCGTCTACCCCGACGGCTCGACGAACCAGCCGCATCCGGCGCATCCGGCCGAGAGCAACGGCTCGGCGATCGATGAGCTCTTCCGCCTCGCGATCGATCGCACCGAGGTGCGCAACGGAATCCTTCTGCTGAATCAGCAGGCCATTCCTTTCAACCTGTCGGCGAACAATCTCGGCGCGGTGGTTACATGGTCGCCGCTCACCGATCATTATCTCGGCACGATTGAGGCAGAGGACATTACCACGCAGCGAGGACGGCAGCCTGCGGTGCACTCCCGGCTCGATGTGCAGGCGGATCTCTCCAGGAATGCCGCGAAGCTGAACTCGCTGCGGCTGCAGAGCGGCTCGTCGCTGCTGACGGTCTCCGGCACGCTGCACGACTTCGCGCATCCGCAGTGGGAGATGCAGGCCGCAGGGACGGTCGATATTCGCGAGGTGGCCGCGCTCACGGAGGTTCCAGGACTGGGTGAGGGCGTTGCCCAGCTGAAGATTCAGGGGCATGGAGACAAGAGCACCTGGTCGATCGACGGCAATGCCGGCGTAACCAATGCGTCGTACCGCACCAGCGATGTTCATGCCTCGGGCGCGCAGGTGCAGACGGATCTTCACTTCACGCAGGATGAGCTGTCGCTGCCGCATCTGCGGGTCGTCCTGGCCGGCGGAGGCGCAGTGCAGGGAGAGCTGCATCTGCTGCAGTGGGACAGCTCGACGGAGCAGCAGGGGCTGATCAAGGTAAAAGTGCTGCGGATGCCGCTCACCACCATTCTTTCCGCGGTCGCTCCGGCAGGCTATCGCGATCTGGGCTTCGATGCGGCGGCGACCGGCGACGCGGGCGCGCAGTGGAAGGGCGACGCATCGAGCCTGGTCGTCACCGCTGCCGTGAGCCTGAATCCCCTGCATCCGCAGCGCGAGACCGCTCAGTCTCCGCTGTATGGAACGGTCAACGCGCAGTACCAGCAGAGGACCGGCAAGGTGAATATCCGCGAGCTGGCCGTGCAGACGGCGGCCTCGCGGGTGAACATCGCCGGAGTGCTGGGCGTATATCCGCTGGAGGCTGCTTCGGAGGTGCGGGTTCAGCTCGAGACGAGCAATCTGGGCGAGTTCGATAAGACGCTCACCGATCTGGGCGTCTCGGCCAATGGCAAACAGGGAATCAAAGTCGTTCCCGCGGAGCTGCACGGCAGCGCACAGTTTGAAGGAACCTTTTCCGGCAGCCTTGCCGAGCCAGATATCCAGGGCAAGGTACACGCCACGGATTTCAATGCTGTTCTGCCCGTTCTGAAAAAATCTGCCGATGCAGAGAAGGCCGAGGCCGCGGAGCCGGTGAGTGAGGAAGCGCCGACGCTCCACTTCGATGAGCTGACGGCGGAAGGCGAATACTCTCCCGATCAGATCACCGTGCAGTCGGCGATTCTGCTGCGCGGCAGCTCGAAGATCACGGTGTCGGGAGAGCTGGCGTCGCATCACGTCGGACGGAGACTGACGACGTGGGACGAGCATTCGCATCTGCAGGCTGAGGTGCAGGTGCAGAACGCCGCCGCGGGCGATCTGCTCCATGCCGCCGGAGAGAATCTGCCCGTCTCCGGAACGGTCAGCATGGAGGCACATGCCACCGGCGAGCTGGACCATCTGAGTGGAAGCGGCCATCTCTCGGTCGCGGGCGGAGCGATTTACGACGAGCCGTACCACAGCCTCAACGCCGATCTGCACATCGCAGGAGAGGAGATCGATATCGGCCATCTGGTCTTTCTGCAGGATGGCGGAAAGCTGACCGGCGGCGGCGGATACAACATCGCATCGAACAGCTTCCAGTTCGCGACCCAGGGAAGCGGCTTCGATCTGGCGAAGATGAACCGGCTGAAGAGTGCGAAGTATCCGATCAGCGGCGTGCTGGCCTTTAACGCGCACGGCAACGGCACACCGCAGGCGCCTGCGGTCGATGCCACGCTGCACGTTACGGGCATCAATATGGCGGGCGCGGCTACGGGCTATATCGACGCCGACGCGCACACGCAAAATCGCCTGCTGCTGCTGAAGATGACGGCGCACCTGAACTCGGCGGTGATCGAGGCGAGCGGACAGACGGAGCTCTACGGCGATCTGGAGACGCAGGCGAAGCTGACGGTGGCGCAGTTCGATGTGGACCCGATTCTTCGTGCGTTCAACATGAACGGCATCGTGGGGCATTCGTCGATCGGCGCGACCTTCAACGTTCACGGGCCGCTGCAGCACCCGCGCCAGCTGGACGGCGATGCATTGATCAGCCAGTTCTCCGTGGCGCTCGAAAATGTTCCGCTGCAGAGCGACGGGCCTGTGCACGTGAGACTGACGAACGGCGTGGCGCACCTTGACCCGGTACACATCACGGGCGAAGATACGAATCTTCACGCACAGGGATCGCTCGGATTATTCGACGAAGCGCGCGCGCTGCACGGCCATGCGAACGGATCGATCAGCATGACGCTGGCTCAGACGCTCGACACCGATCTGATCTCATCGGGCCGCATCGATTTCAATGTCAACGCGGCGGGCACGGCAGCGGACCCCAGCCTGACCGGCCAGGTAAAGTTCACGAACGTGAACATCTCGCTTGAGGGGTATACCAACGGCCTGAGCCGCATGAACGGGGTGCTGGCCTTCGATCAGGACCGGCTGGACTTTAAGGATGTGACGGCATATAGCGGCGGCGGTCTGATCAAAGTGGGCGGATTCCTCACCTATCAGCATGGCCTTTATGGCGATCTGACCGCGACCGCTCACGATGTGCGCATCCGCTATCCGCAGGGCGTGACGTCGGCGGCGGATATCAAACTGCGGCTGCAGGGCACGCAGAGCAGCATGCTGCTGAGCGGCTCGGCGACGGTGACGCGCTTTTCGATCAGCCAGCAGCTCGATCTCGCGGCCCTCAGCTCAGCGACGGGAACCGTTTCGCTTCCGACGAATCCGGATACGCCGACGAACAGAATCCGTCTGGATATTCACATTACCTCCGCGCCGTCGCTCGACTTTCAGAACTCGTACGCCAAGCTGGCGGGCGATGTGGATCTGCGGATACGCGGCACGATTGCGCAGCCCTCCATCCTCGGCCGCGTAACGATTACGGAGGGAAGCGCGACCTTCGCCGGAACGAGGTATGAGCTGCAGCACGGCGACATTTACTTCAGCAATCCCATCCGCATCGATCCGGTGATCGACCTCGACGCCATGGCGCACGTGGAGGATTACGACATCACCATCGGTCTGCACGGAACCGCTTCGCATCCGACGCCGACCTTCCGGTCGGAGCCGCCGCTCTCCGAGCAGGATATTTTCTCGCTGCTGGCGATGGGGCGCACGCAGGAAGAGCAGCAGATCTACAGCTCGGAGCAGCAGTCGGCCGGAGTGAACTCCACCGCCGATGCGCTGCTGGGCGGCGCGCTGAATGCGACGGTCAGCAGCCGCATTCAGAAGCTCTTCGGCGGGGGCAGCGTGAAGATCGATCCGACCTTCGTAAGCGGAACCGGCAACGCCACGGCGCGCATCACGGTCGAGCAGCAGGTCTCGAAGAACGCGACGCTGACTTATGCGACGAACGTGAACTCCACCGCCGAGCAGCTTATTCAGGGAGAGTTTCGTCTTACGGAAAACCTTTCCGTGCTGGCGGTGCGGGATGAGTCCGGAGTATTCAGCCTTATTTTTAAGCTACATCGACGTTATCGCTGATTACTTTCTCCTGTGTTCCACGTTGTGGCCTGTTTATGGTATCTTCACGCCTGTCCCTCATTACCGGGATATGGATTCTTCAACATCGTGCATCCAAACCAGGGGAAAATGTGTCTTTAGCAGATAGATAGGCTGTCTTCAGCAAGTATGCAGGCAGTATGTATGGTGAAGCTGGCAGCCGGGGAGAATGATTACGATGAAAAGAAAGTTCTTTGTACCGCTACTGGCCGCCGTTCTTTCGCTGGGAGTTTCTGCAGCCTTCGGGCAAAGCGACAGCCAGTTACAGGCTTCCGCGCAGAAAGCCCTGAACGGCTCGAAGATGAAGAATGTTCAGGTTTCTGTCCAGAACGGCGTAGCTACGCTCAGCGGCTCTGTCGATGTCTTTGATCTGAAAGAACAGGCCGATCACAAAATTCACCGCATCAAAGGCATCAAGGCAGTCGAGAACGATATTCAGATCGCAGGCCCGGAAGTCTCCGATCAGGAGCTGCATCAGAAGCTGCTCAGGGCGATTGAATATGACCGCGTGGGCTACGGCACCACAGCGTTCAATGCGATCGGCGTCAGCGTCAGCAACGGTGTGGTCACACTCAGCGGCCACGCCTACGGTCCTGTGGACGCGGACTCGGCGGTCGCGGTGGCGTCGAACACCAAAGGCGTAAAGGATGTGGTCAACGATATTCAGGTCGACCCCGTTTCGCCGATGGACGATCGCACGCGCATTGCTGTCTTCCGCTCCGTGTACGGATTCCCCTCGCTGAACAAGTACGCCATGGACCCGGGCAAGCCGATCCGCATCTCGGTGCAGAACGGCAATGTGACGCTCTATGGCGAAGTGGACAGCCAGGCGGATAAGGATGCTGCCGGTATCCGCGCCAATTCCGTGCCCGGCGTCTTCCACGTCAGCAACCAGCTGAATGTCGCAGGCAATCAGCCCGAGAAGAAATAACTGCCGGCTTCCCTTTCGACGCGGCAGAGGCCCGGTCAGCATGCTGGCCGGGCTTTCTGCTGTCTGCCGCTCTCGAAAGCGGGCATCGACCGCTACACTGGATGTATATGTCTTTGCTGCGCAGTATCGGCATTACGCTGGAGATGATCAAGTGGGAGCACTCCGTCTTCGCGCTTCCCTTCGCGCTGACCGGAGCCATGCTGGCCGCGCATGGATGGCCGGGCACATCGAAGGTGCTGTGGATCATCGTGTGCATGGTGACGGCGCGCTCGGCGGCGATGTCCTTTAACCGCCTGGCCGATGCGAAGCTCGATGCCGACAACCCGCGCACGAAGATGCGCGCCATTCCCGCCGGGCAGCTCTCGCGCGGCTTTGCCGCGGGCTTCACCATCGTGATGTCGGCGGTCTTCATTCTGGCGGCTGCGCAGCTGAACCGCATGACGCTGCTGCTGTCTCCGCTGGCTCTGGCCATCATTCTGCTGTACTCGTGGACCAAGCGGTTTACGCAGCTCTCCCACTTCGTTCTGGGGCTGGCGCTGGGCATTGCGCCCTCGGCAGCGTGGATCGCCGTGCGCGGCTCGCTCGATCCGCGGGTGCTGATTCTGACCGTCGCGGTGCTGCTGTGGGTGGCGGGCTTCGATCTGCTTTACTCCTGCCAGGATGCGGAGCACGACCGGGCGGTGGGGCTGTTCAGCGTGCCGTCGAGCTTTGGAGTCGCCGCGGCCTTCCGGCTGGCGCGCGTACTGCACATTGCGATGATCGGGCTGCTGGCGTGGCTGGTGATTCTGTTTCACCTGGGCAGCGTGGCATGGATCGGCATCGGCATTGTGGCGCTGCTGCTGCTCTACGAGCATATGATCGTCTCGCCGGCTGACATGCGCCGGCTGAACGCGGCCTTCTTCACGATGAACGGCGTGATTTCCGTGGTCTTCTTTTTGTTTGTCGCAGCCGATCTGCTCTTTCATCGCGGCATGCGCTGAAGCATGCGAAAAAGAAGGCTCGCAACATACATTGCGAGCCTTTCCATGGAGTGTTGCGGGGGGAGGAGTTTCAGGCGGAGCGCCGTATGTGCTCTCGCTCTTTGTGCTCGTCAATCTTTTCGTTCACGTGATCCTTTGCGTCCTTCGTGCGGTCGACGATGTTTTCGCGAGCCTCATTCGCATGCCGCTCATGCTCATGGCGCGCATCATCCGCTTCGCTCCGGACAGCATCCTTCACATTTCCCCAGGTCTCTTTTGCGGCGCCTTTCACCTGGTCGGCCACGCCTTCATTCGCCATCTTCTGATTTCCAACGGCCTCGCCCACCTTCTGCTTTACGCGTCCGCTTACCTGATCGACTTTTCCACTTACCTGATCATCGACTTTTCCACTTACCTGATCCTTGTTCATGGGTTACATCTCCCTGGGATGGCACAACTGTTTGGACAAACGTTGAGGTTTACGGACCTGTGGCTCAGCGATTGCGCGAAGCAACCCTGAGACCATCAGGCCCTCTTCCTTTCGCGCTTCTCTGCCGGATACCGGTGAGCGCGCCTGCGATCACACGACCGATCTGCGACCGGTGATCAGCTGAATGATCAGCACAACCAGCGCGACGACGAGCAGCACATGGATATACCACGCGACGATGTGAAACCCGATCAACCCAACCAACCACGCAATCAACAGAATGACAAAAAGCGTCCAAAGCATTTCTTTTCTCTCCTTCTGTTTCTGTTCTGTCTGCACCCTGACGATGTGGTAAGGTGCCTCTTTGACCGCTTCTGGTTGCCGCACGGTAAAATTTTTCAGTAAGCCCATTGAATCCATGTCGATTGCCATTCAGGGAGAACTCGGCTCCTTCAGCCACGAAGCCGCATTAAAGATGAATCCGCAGGCAACCATTCTTCCCTGCTCTCTTTCCGCGGAGGTATTTGCCGCGGTCGAGCGAGGCGAAGTGGAGGGCGCGGTTATCCCCATC
This sequence comes from Paracidobacterium acidisoli, assembly GCF_003428625.2. Taxonomy (GTDB): domain Bacteria; phylum Acidobacteriota; class Terriglobia; order Terriglobales; family Acidobacteriaceae; genus Paracidobacterium; species Paracidobacterium acidisoli. The sequence goes on from NZ_QVQT02000001.1 coordinate 523,633, forward strand.
GAGAATTCGCTCGCCGGCTCTGTCTCCGAACACTTCGACCTGCTGCTCCGGCACACGGTCGCGATCGAGCGCGAATCGCTTCTGCGCATCCGGCATAACCTCATCGCCCTTCCCGGCTCGACGCTCGGAGATATCCGGCGGGTAAGCTCGCATCCGGTGGCGCTGGCGCAGTGCCGACGCTTCTTCGAAGAGCACTCAAAGATCACGGCCACGCCGTTTTACGACACAGCCGGCAGCGTGAAGCAGATGATGGAAGCAGGCGACCGCAGCATGGCAGCCATCGCCAGCGCGCAAGCTGCCAGCCAGTATGGCGGCGAGATCGTGCTGTCGGGGATCGAAGACGATCCGGAGAACTACACGCGCTTCTTTCTGATCCGGAGACGGGACCGGCTGCAGCCCGATGCGCATCCCGACAAGGTCAGCCTCGCCTTCGCCGTGGAGAACCGTCCGGGAACGCTGGTGGCGGCGCTCGAGGTCTTTGCCTCGCAGGGTACGAACCTGATCAAGCTGGAATCGCGTCCCGTACCGGGACGGCCGTGGGAGTATGTCTTTTACGCCGACTATCAGCTCTCCGACCCGGAGGCGGCTGATGCTCCGCTGAAGCTGCTGGCCAGTCACTGTTCCATGGTGCGGGAGCTGGGGCGCTACCGTGCCGCCGCAGGCGCTGTCTGAGATTCATCCACGTGGCTTTGTTTTCCGGGCTTTTGTTACTTCGGGCGGCGCCGTTGATTTCGCCACAACGTCTGCCGATATGAACACTGGACCGCCGTCTCTTCTCTTTCGGCCGCGCATCCAAATGGGAGAGGCCCTGAGTCAGGGCTGTGACGGATGCCTGCCGGAGTGCCGACCGGATGGCTGCCTTCTGCGGGATGCGCCTGGATTCTTTGTAAGTTATTGATAAAAATGGCTTAATTTTTATCGTTTTTTCCGATGCGACTTTTTATCTATCTGCTGTATCCAATAGCTGGTTATTTGATATAAGGACACTCATGGCTAGCGATTTCATCAGCATCATTGAACCGGGCGACCCACGGCAGCGCGAAGAGCGCGAGCGGAGTAAGGTTCTGCCGGTTCTTCCGGTTCGTGACACCGTATTGTTCCCGCATGCTGTTCTGCCGCTGACAGTAGGCCGGGAGAGCTCCATTCAACTGATTCAGTCCCTGGGCGAGGAAAAGACCATCGTGGTGGTGGCGCAGCGCGATGCCCGCCTGGACACGCCCAGGCCCGCCGATCTGCACGCCTACGGCACCCTTGCGACCATTCACAAGGTCGTGAAGATGCCCAACCAGAGCCTCTTCGTGTTTACGGAAGGCACGGAGCGGGTGAAGCTCGGCGAGTTTTCGCAGACCGAGCCTTTCATGACCGCTGCCGTCGAGCCGGTCGAGGATGTGGAGCCGCAGCAGAATCCTGAGACCGAAGCGCTGCAGCGGAACGTGCTTTCGCAGTTTCAGCAGATCGTGACCGCTTCTCCCACGCTGTCGGACGAGCTGCAGACGATCGCCATGAACATCGACGAGCCGGGGCGGCTGGTCGACTTCATTGCCTCGTCGCTTCCCTTCCTGGCGACGCAGGACAAGCAGGAGCTGCTGGAGACGGCGGACATTACCGCGCGCCTTGAACGGATCAACCAGCACCTGGTGAAGGAGCTGGAGGTGCAGCAGCTGCGCAACAAGATCCAGTCCGAGGTACAGGACCAGGTGCAGCAGTCGCAGCGCGACTACTACCTGCGCGAGCAGCTCAAGGCCATTCAGAAGGAGCTGGGCGAGCAGGACGAGAGCCAGAAGGATATCGACGAGCTGCGCCAGAAGCTCGAAGCCGCCGGCATGCCGGAGGAGACGAAGAAAGAGGCGATGAAGGAGCTGAGCCGGCTTTCGCGGATGTCTCCCATGGCCGCCGACTACTCGCTGACGCGCAACTACATCGAGTGGCTGGCCGTGCTGCCGTGGGCGAAGTCTTCGGGCAGCGCGGTCGATATCGCGAAGGCGAAGGAGATCCTGGACGAGGACCACTACGACCTGAAAAAGGTCAAGGACCGTATCCTCGATTACCTCTCCGTGCGCCGGCTGAAGCCGGACATGAAGGGGCCGATCCTCTGCTTTGTCGGACCTCCGGGTGTGGGCAAGACCTCGCTGGGACGCTCCGTGGCGCGGGCGCTGAGCCGGGAGTTCCGGCGCATCTCGCTGGGCGGCATGCACGACGAGGCCGAGCTGCGCGGACACCGGAGAACCTACATCGGCGCGCTGCCGGGGCAGATCATCCAGAACCTGCGCAGAGCGGGCACAAACGATCCGGTCTTTATGCTGGACGAGATCGACAAGCTGGGACGGGATTTCCGCGGCGATCCGGCGTCGGCGCTGCTCGAGATTCTGGACCCGGAGCAGAACAACACGTTCCGCGACAACTATCTCGATCAGCCGTTCGATCTGTCGAAGGTGCTGTTCATCTGCACGGCGAATATGCTCGATCCGATTCCGGAGCCGCTGCGCGATCGTATGGAGATCATCGATCTGCAGGGGTACACGGAAGAGGAGAAGACGCACATCGCCTTCCGGTATCTGATCCCGCGCCAGATCAGGGAGAACGGGATCAGGGCGGAGAATATCGACTTTCCGCAGGACTCGATCGGCTACATCGTGCGGCACTACACACGCGAAGCAGGCGTGCGTAAGCTCGAACAGCTGATTGGGACGATCTGCCGCAAGCAGGCGCGGCGCATCGCCGAGGGTGCGACGGAGACGCTGACGATCACGAACGAGGTGATCCACGAGTTTCTGGGCGGCATCAAGGTGCGCGTCGATACCGAGCTGGCGGAGCGCACCAGGCGCGCAGGCGTGGCCGTGGGACTGGCCTGGACACCGGCGGGCGGCGACGTGCTCTTCATCGAAGCCAACCGCATGAAGGGCAAGGGCGGCTTCACGATGACCGGGCAGATCGGCGAGGTGATGCAGGAGTCGATGCAGGCGGCGCTGACGTGGGTCCGCTCGAATGCGACGTCGCTGGGGCTGGATGAGGATTTCATGAAGGATATCGATATCCACATTCACGTGCCGGCGGGGGCGATTCCCAAGGACGGGCCTTCGGCGGGCGTAACCATGGCGACGGCTCTGGTCTCGCTGCTGACGGATAAGCCGGTGCATCCGCTGACGGCGATGACCGGCGAGATCACGCTGAGCGGGAACGTGCTTCCGGTGGGCGGCATCAAGGAGAAGTTCCTTGCGGCCAAGCGCGCCGGGGTAAAGGACGTGATCCTGCCCGCCGAGAACCGGCTGAACGTGGAGGAAGATCTGATGCCGGAGCAGATTGCCGGAGTCAATATCCACTACGCCAGCTACATCGGCGACGTACTTGCTGTCGCGCTTCCGTCCACAAAGGCGGAGGCGCGGCACGACCGCCAGGTACGCGACGAGGTGCTGCAGCAGGCGAGCGCGTAAAAAACAGGGATGAGCCATCAGGGATCAGCCATCAGAGATTAGAAAACCACCGATATCTCAAATCCGCAAAATAAAACGCCACCGATATCGGTGGCGTTTTTTTCTAATTGCTCATCCCTGTTCACTCATCCCTGAGCCCTGTGCTCTGCGACCTGAGTCCTAGATTTTCGGCTCAAGACCGTCGATGATGGCGAAGAAGCTTTCATCGAGCTGACGGTTCTTCGAGATGGCCTCAGCCAGCGGAATGCTTTCGATCTTCGTGCCGTGCAGAACCACCAGACGGCCGAAGGCGCCCTCGTGAACGAGATCGATGGCTGCAAGACCGTAGCGGGTGGAGAGCATGCGGTCGTAGGCCGTCGGCGTGCCGCCGCGCTGGGTGTGGCCCAGGTTGACGGAGCGGGTCTCGTAGCAGGTCTTCTCTTCGATCAGCTCGGCGAGCGCCTGGCCGATGCCGCTGAGGCGGGCGTGGCCGAAGGAATCGACCTTGCCGCCAAGGGTGGCCTGACCGGCGCCGGGGATCTTCGCGCCCTCTGCCACGACGACGATGCCGTACTTTTTGCCGTGGTCGTGGTTGTACTTCAGCAGCGCGCAGACGTGGTCGATGTCGATGGGCTTCTCGGGCACGAGCACAACGTGCGCGTTGCCGGCGACGCCGGCGGTCAGCGCGATCCAGCCGGCATCGCGGCCCATGACTTCGCAGACGATGACGCGGTTGTGGGCCTCGGCTGTGGTGTGAAGGCGGTCCACGGCCTCGGTGGCGATGGAGACGGCGGTGTCGAAGCCGAAGGTGACATCGGTTCCGTTGAGGTCGTTGTCGATGGTCTTGGGGACGCCGACGCCGGGGAAGCCGGCCTGCACGAGGGCATTGGTCACCGACTGGGTGTCGTCGCCGCCGATGGCGATCAGAGCGTCGATTTTATTGGCCTTGAGCGTGGCGATGCACTTCTCGATGCCGCCTTCGATCTTGCGGACGTTGGTACGCGAGGTGCGCAGAATGGTGCCGCCGAGGGTGAGGATGCCGTCCACCTTCTCGAGCGTGAGCGGCGTGGTGTTGTTTTCGATTACACCGCGCCAGCCTTCGAGAAAGCCGACGAACTCGTCTCCGTAATGGTTGATTCCCTTCTTCACGACCGCATGAATCACGGCGTTCAGACCAGGGCAGTCTCCGCCGCCCGTCAGTAGTCCAACTCGCATTGCCTGTTTCTCCTGAGAATTTACTGCTTCGAATGTCATCATACAGGGACTAACCGTTCAGACAGACCCCGCTGCAGTACTGATCCATTTTGAAAATGAACCAGTACTCCGTTGCGCCGGTGCCGGCCGCACGGCGAACGCGGCTGCGGAACAAAGCTCCCTCCTGTTTAGTGCGGAACGGGCTTCGGGTGGCGCATGGTCGCCACAGGCGCAGGAGGGTTGCTGATCTTCGCCACGTACGCGGCATAGGTCTGGCTCTGCGCGGCGATCACCTTTCCCTCGCCGCTGAGCACAACGCTCCAGATGATGTACTGATTGTCGGCATCGCGATCGGTGAAGAGAATGTGCCGCGTGCGATCGGAGACTGAAACCTCGATGGTCGGCTGCGGAGCCAGCAGCGTCTCCGGCACGAGACTGGGCTCGTTGGGAATGTTCGGCTCGCCTCCCACCATTTCAACGTAGCAGGCGGCAAGCGAGAGCCAGTCGCCTTCCGGGTCCGCGCTCTTCTTTGCGGTCTCCGCCGGAACGAGAGAGTTGAAGACATCGAAGTTCCGGTCTCTTTTGACGGCGGCATGCCACGGCGTGGCGTTGTGGTAGTAGACCGGCACAATGCGGATGCGTCCGCCGTCACGCGGGACGAGCACGGTAAAGAGCGACTCTCTTCCGTTCGGCTGCGCGCTGGAGTAGTGCAAAAGAATCGTGCCGGGAAGCTGAGGACAGAGCGCCTGATCCCACTTCCAGTTTCCCGAGGAGAGATCGTAACCGTAGAAGGCCGCTTCCTCAGAGATGTCGCGATGGCGGCGGCTCAGAATGGCGGCATCGGAGGGGTCCACCGCATCCGGCGCGTGATGAATCAGCGAGAAGTAGCGGAGCGGGGAGCGAAGCCCGCCGGAACCGCCTTCGGTCTGGGCCACGAAATGATTCTGCTGGGAAAAGCCCTGCGCCGTGAAGGCGAGGAGCACTGCACATGCCGGAAGAAGACAGGGAGGAATCCTCATTCTGGCTTCAGTTTACAGAAAGCGCCTGCACGCTTCGTAAAAAAGGGCAGCCATAGCGGCTGCCCCCTTTCTCTGCTGCTGTTTTCCTTACATACCCGAGCGGCGGCGGGCGGCGGTGTGGTGGACCGGGGCTTTCTTCTCCGGCTTCAGCGCACCGTCCTTGAGGATGATCATCGGAGGATTCTGCGTGTAGGAATCAAAGGTGGCGATGTAGGTCACCTTGGCTCCCTGCGCAGGCACTTCCTTGAGCGGGGTCTTCATGTTGACGGTGAAGTCCGCCTTCTGCGACTGCTGCGCATCCTGCGAGACGGCAATCTGCACCGAATCGGCGGTCGCGGAGACGACCACGCCCGGCACCTCGGCGGTCTTGCCCTGCAGAACCGCCCAGACCTTCTGCGCATCGTCCGGTGTGCCGTTGGAGAGGATGAACTCCTTGTCGGCGAGGGCGAGCGTGTTCAGATCCGGCGTGCTGGTGACGGCGTTATGCGCCAGATCCTGCGGAGACGGCGGCGGCGGCGCGGGCACCGGCTTGTAGCTGTCCGGCGGGAAGAGGTTATCATGCGCAAGCTGCTGGATGGCGGGAAATCCATCCATGGCGCCGTGGTACTTGTTGTACCAGTACTCGGCTGCCTTCTCGATGTTGTCCTTGAAGGGCGCCGGAGCATACTGCGCGGCGCGGGTGAGGAACCAGATGCCGTTGACGAGGTCCTTCGGGTCCTGCTGGAGGTAGGCGTTGCCGAGGTAGTAGGTATCGAGGAGGCCGGTGCCGCTGGTGGTCTGCGCGGGGTCCTTGTAGGACTTCAGCTCAGAGGTATAGGCGGCGATGGCGCCCTTGTAATCCTTCTTCGCCGCATCGTCGGAGCCGACGGCGTTGTAGAAGGTCGGCTTGGCAAGATCCATGATCTTCTGGAAATCGGCATCCGTCATGCTTGCGGGCTTCTGCACATTGAGCCCCTGCTGGGCCTTGGCCGAAGCGTCGTCAAGCAGCTGCTGGTTACCTTTAGCCTGTGCATGCTCCAGATAAACAACGGCGATGAGAGCGCGAAGATCGTTGGGATCGACCTGCAGGAGGCGCTGGGCCGCATCGAGGACCTTGGGGGCGTTGTTGGCTCCCTGGTAGGCGGCGACGAGCTGCTCGAGCATCTCGGTTTTCACAACGCTGTTGGGGTACTGCGTCAGGAACTGCTCAATGGCAGCGGCCTTCTGCGTGGGATCGGACTGGCTGATAGCGGCAGAATAAGCGTTGTACTCGGCCGGATCCTTAATCGTGATTTGATTAGGCTGCGCACCCTGACTCTGACCCTGAGCCAGGACAGGCAGGCAGCAAAGCGAGCTGGAGGCAACAGCCAGCAGGGAAGCAAAGACGACCTTCTTCATTCAACGCTCCTGGGGAGATTCCTTTTCCATCTTTAGCATGCACAGACAGGCGGCAGCACAGAATTCAGCAGCACAACCCTCAATCCCTGTCACACCCAGCGATGATGCTGGATTATAAAAATCGGTGGCTTCGATGACAAGTTAAACCACGGACGGCTCGTGAAAAAACTCATAACAGGCCATTGTTTTACGAGATTTCAATGTATTTGATTTTCACACGGCGGGACCGGACAAAGCGAAATTCCGTGTGCAGCATCTGAAATGAAAGGATGGGCAGATTTTCATGGGAGAACTGAAGGGACAGGTCGCGGTGGTGACCGGAGCGGGACGCGGCATCGGCGAAGCCATCGCGCAGAGGCTGGCCTCGATGGGCGCGGCCGTGGTGCTGGCGGCGCGCAGCGTCGAAGATCTTAACCGGGTCCGCGGCTCGATTACGGCCGCAGGCGGAGAGGCGGAGGCGGCCGCTGCCGATCTGCAGAAGGAGAGCTCCATCGCCGCACTGGCCGAGATGGTGCGGCAGCGGTATGGACGCTGCGACATTCTGGTGAACAATGCCGGCGTCGGGAAGATCGGAAGGCCGCTGCACGAGATGGCTCCGGAGGACTGGGAGACGGTGATGAGCACGAACCTGCGCGGCCCTTACCTGACGATTCGGGCCTTCGCGCCGCTGATGATCGCGGCCCGCAGCGGGCATATCGTGAATATTTCCTCGCTGGCGGGACACAATCCGCTGAAGAACGGCGCGGCCTATGCGGCGTCGAAGTGGGGACTGAACGGGCTGACCTATTCGGTAGCCGAAGAGCTGCGCGAGTATGGCATTCGCGTGTCGGTGGTGGCTCCGGGATCGGTCAACACGAAGTTCGGAGGCGGAGCTGCGGAGCATGGAGAGCGGAAGATACAGCCCGTCGACATTGCGCACGTCGTCGCCATGCTGGTGACCCAGTCGCCTCAGTCGTTTGTGAGCGAGGTGCTGGTGCGGCCCACCAGGAAGGCATAGAGACAGTGTAAAAAGCAGCTAAGAAGCGGTCAGCGAAAAGCCGGCCAGCAGAAAAGCGGTCAGCGGAAAAACGGGCAGCGGATATTCACGGGATGAAGGTGCAACCCACGTCCGAAGATCCGGGCGCCGCCTCCAGCCTGTGCATGCAGATGCTTTGTGAAGCCCCTGCCGATTACTTTGTGAAGGCCGGATCGATGGCCTGCCCGACCATGCGGTGAAAGCCGGAGAGCGGGCAGGGATAACCCGGCTCAGCGCGGCTGCAGCCTGGGATGAAGATCGGCGCGACAGACGGCGGCTGCGCTTCGGTGAGGGGAACGGCGTTGCGCATCTGATCGAGCGTGGCGCTGATGAAGTACGCACGAACATACGGCTCGGCATGCGGAGGCTGGTGCAGCTCGAAGACCAGAGCGCTGCCCGGCGGCGTGGCGTCGAAGGGCTGGTCGGGCAAAAGCCAGTTGAGGCGCAGCAGACCGCCGAGCCATGTCTCATTCGAATCGTGACCGGAGAGAAAGACAAACTTCTCCGCGGGCGAGCCGAGCGCGCCATCGACGGGCTGCCCTGCCGCCGCCTGGCGCAGAGTGCGGTCGATGTGATCGGCCAGATGCGACGCTCCCACCTGGGCAAGATACGGCGTGCGCAGCACGAAGTCGTGATAGCGCGTGTTCATGCCCATCAGGTCGTCGAGCACCGGACGCGAAACGCGGCCCCATCCCACCTGCGACATGGGCATGCCTTCGGTGTACTGCAGCAGAAAGTGCTCGGCGAAGTCGGCGCCGGCGGAGACGGGCGTCTGCATGGCGAAGAGATCGCCGCCCATCGTCGAGGGAGCAGTTTGAGGCGCATCGAGGAGCGATTTTTTGCCGGGTGCGGGCGGACGGCCCGCGGAGAGGATCTGCTCCAGCTCTTCGAGCGAGCGCTGATAGGAGTGCGGCCACCATTCGGGGTGGCCACCGAGGCGTCCGGAGATGGCGGCAGCGGCCAGAGCGCGGTCCTGGTGCGCGACAAAGGCTCCGGGATTGAAGAGCGGATCGGCCTCGCCTTTGGGATGAGAGTGAATATCGAGCGCGCAGCCGGGCGCAAGGCCTTCTGCAATGGCCTGCGCGGTCGCGAGGGTGCGCTGCGCATTGTTCGCGGCGATGTAGAACGCCTCCGGAGCGCAGACCGACGAGTCGCCGAGCAGTCCGCGATATGCCTGCCGGTAATACGCGCCCATATAGCGGAGAAGCGTAGCTCCATGCGCGGTGAGCACGCCGGGCGCGACCGGCCACTGCGGCCAGGGATCGGCGTTGTAGGCGTTGTCGCGGATCTCGCTGCCGATGGGAGCACGCACCCCGTGCCGCCCGAGCACGATGACAAGGCGGAGATCGCTTCCCTCGCCTGACGGAGCAGACGAAGCGGCGGCTCGCAGCGCGGGAGCGAAGACGATAGCGGCAAGCAGAACGGGAAGAACGGCGCGAAGCGCTTTCGGCATGATCGGACCCTCGGCGGCGAGGCCGCGCCGCACGGCTTAACGATATCGGATCGAAATCAACGCAGGGTGTACGGCAGGTTACCGGCCGAACTGGCGCAGATGGTGATCGGTGTGCAGATAGCCCCAGCGCAGCCACTCATGGCGCGTCATCGCCCCAAAGTATGGATGGCGGCGGCCTTCGATCCCGGCCTCGCAGAGCCGGGAGATCAGAGCGAGGAGATCGCTGCGCGTGAGCTCGAAGTCGCCCGTCTCGGCGCCGAGGCGGCACTGATCGAGCTCCGGCATGGTCGGCACGCCCTTCGGCCATGGCGACGGCGCCCAGAGAGCGCCCCACTTCAGCAGCGTGCGCTGGAACAGACCGGTGGCCTCGCTCACCTCTTTTTCGCCAAGAGGCACGCGGATGGCCTCCGTGAGATGCCGCACCATCTGCCAGGCGTTCATCCGCCCCCAGCAGGCGCGGTCGGCGGGGCAGAGTTCGGCAATGCGGGCCAGCAGTTGAGCGCGGTCTCCGGCAATGGCCAGCGATTTCATGCAGAACCACGGTAGCAGAGCTGAAAGCGCTCGATGCTCCCTCGCAGAGCGGGCCGCCAGGGTACCGGGATGAGGTACCGGGAATGGTTCCTCCCTCGCCGTATTTTCACTTGTCAGCGGCAGCGGGCGGGACTAGCGTAAAGGACATCTGGTGATTCCCCGCGACAACCTGCAGGCAGTGTCAGCAGTGTGCCCTTCGGCCCCTTTTCGGATGCAGAGCGCCCTTTTTAGCCGCTGAGACGCACTCTGTGTCTAATAGTTGGGTTTGGGACGCCTTATCCACAAGATGTTGGGGTGAGGATGTTGACCCACCGGGTACCCGGGGCTACAGTTTTCACTGAGGATGGCTCAGTTTCATCCAATTTTGCCCCTCTTTCCCCTTCGTTCAGGAGTTCAATCCGCATGCTGAAGCTTAAAAAAATCCAGATTCTCGGCTTTAAGTCGTTTTGCGACCGCACCGAAGTAACGCTGCCCGGCCAGGGTATGGCCGTGGTGGTGGGCCCGAACGGGTGCGGTAAGTCGAACATTCTGGACGGCGTGACCTGGGTGCTGGGCGAGCAAAGCGCGAAGAGCCTGCGCGGCGGCAAGATGGAGGACGTGATCTTTGCCGGAACCCGCGACCGCAAGCCGCTGGGCATGGCCGAGGTGTCGATCACGCTGATCGACCCGGAGGCGTACCAGGGAGGTCCGCTGCTGGAAGGCCCCGAGGTCGTGATTGAAAACGAACTGAACCCGGACTGGGACGAGGAAAAGCTGAAGGCGGAGAGAGCGGCCGAGGTCGAGGAGATTATTGCCGACTCGCAGCCGGGACAGGTGATCGAGGGCGATGCGCCTGCGGCTCCCGCGGGGGGCGATGCGGCTGCGGCTGAGGCAGCAGCGGCGAACAGCGAAGCCGCTCCAACGGAGGCGGCGCAGAGCGCTCCGGGGAATGTAGTGCTGAAGATCCGGCGGCGCAGGTTTCAGAAGACGCCGCAGCAGGGCGAGATCGTCGTGACGCGGCGGCTCTTCCGCACCGGAGACAGCGAGTACCTGCTGAACGGCAGGCTCTGCCGTCTGCGCGACATTCAGGACATCTTCATGGGCACCGGCCTGGGGCCGGAGTCGTACGCGATCATCGGACAGGAGCGGATCGGGCAGCTGCTGAGCTCGAAGCCGCACGACCGCCGCGCCATTATCGAAGAGGCGGCGGGCATTACGCGCTTCAAGACGAAGAAGCGGCTGGCGGAGCTGCGGCTCGAGCAGGCGAAGCAGAATCTGGCGCGCGTGAACGACATCTTCGAGGAAGTGACGCGGCAGATGGGGTCGCTGAAGCGCCAGGCGGCGAAGGCCGAGCGCTACGGCGCGCTGCGCGACGAGATGCGGGCGCGGCTCAAAGTTGTGCTGGCGAGCAAGGTATCGCAGATGGATGCCGAGCAGGCATCGCTCACGGCGCAGATTGCCGGGCTGACGGGAAAGATCGACGAGCACAGCCAGAAGATCGAACAGCTCGACGGCGAGCATTCGACGGGCGTGGAGCGCGGATACGGGCTCGACGCACAGCGGAAAGATGCGGAGACGCGCGCCAACCAGAGCGCGGTCGAGCTGGAGCGGGCTGCCTCGCGGCAGAACGCCAACCAGGAGCGCATCGCCGATCTCGAAGCGCGGGCGGCGGCGGCGCAGGCCGAGCTGGAACAGGCGAAGCAGCACCTGCAGAGCCTGACGGCGGAGCGCGACGGGCAGCGCAGCTTTCTTGAGAATGCGGCGGCCGAGGCGGCCAGCTTCCGCGAGCAGGCGCAGGCAAAGCAGCAAACCATGCGCGAGGCGGCGAGCGCCGTCAGCGCGCAGGAGCAGCGCGCCGAGGCCGGACGCCGGCAGGCGATGCAGGTGCTGTCGCAGACCGGACAGGCGCGGAACCAGATTGCTCAGGGCGAAGAGTCGCTGGCGTCGCTGGAGCGCGAGGCGGAGCGGCTGGCGGTCGAGAGCAATGCGGCGCGGCGCGATCTGGAGGCTCTGGGCGCGGAGCGCGGCCAGGTCTCGATGAGCTTCGAGTCGGTCACCGAAACGCTGCGGCGGCTGGAGTCGGAGATCAGCGGCCTGCGCGCGGAGATTGCAACGAAGCGCAACGAGGAGACGGAAGCGAAGCGGCGCGGCGATCAGCTGCGCGCCGAGCAGGCGACGCTGACCGGGCGCAGGAACTCGCTCGAAGCGCTGATCCGCGAGCACAGCTACTCGACCGATACGGTGCGGAAGCTCTTCCGCTCGAACTCGCTGGGCGGCGGACTGAAGCCGGTGGGCACTCTGGCTGACTTTCTGGAAGTGAACGGGCAGTATGAGAGCGTCGTCGACGAGTTTCTGCGCGATGAGCTGAACTACATCGTGGTGAAGAGCTGGGATGCGGCGCATGAGGGCATGCGGCTGCTGAAGTCCGATGTCGACGGACGCGCGACCTTCCTGGTGCATCCGGAAGACTCGCAGGCGAAGTTTTCCTTTGCGGCCAATGCCGCAGCTACCGGCTATGAACAGCAGCAGGGCGTGGTGCGACTGAAGGACTGCATCCGTGTGCTGGACGGCTTCGGCAAATCGCTCGAAGTGATTCTGCCCAAGCTGCGCGACGGCTATGTCACTCCGGACTCGGATACGGCGCGGGGGCTGGCGCTTGAGAATCCGAACGCCTTCTTTCTTGCTCCGTCGGGCGAGTGCTTCCACAACGTCACGGTCACCGGCGGCAAGCCGAGCACGGAAGGTCCGCTGGCGCTGAAGCGCGAGCTGCGCGAGACGCAGAGCAAGCTCGATCACGTGGAGAAAGAGCTGGGCCAGGCGGAGATGACGGCCGCTTCCCTTTCGCGGACGCTGGCCGAGCTGACGCGCTCACTCGACGGAAAGAGCGAGGAACGGCGCAACGCCGAGCGCGAGAGCGCGACCCAGAGCGCGGCGCTGCGGCAGATGGATTCCGAGGCACAGCGGCTGGAGCGGCGCCTGCAGGAGTGGACGCTGCAGAGCGAGCGCAACAGGGATGCGCGCACGGCGAAGCAGAGCTTCATCGAGCAGAAGCGCGACGAGGCGGCACGCCTCGAAGAGCAGCACGCCGCGGCGGAGGCCTCTCTGGTAGCGCTGCAGCAGCAGGTGGAAGAGCTGCGGCAGAGACGCGATGCGGCGCAGCAGGAGGCGGCGCAGGTTTCGGCGGAGCTGGCCGGCCTCGAAGAGCGGCGGCGCGGCGCGGAGGCGGCCTTTGCGCGTATCGACCGCATGTACGGCGATCTGGAGCGGAGAGTGGCGCAGATCGGGCAGCAGCTGGCCGCGGCCTTTGCCGAGAAGGAGCAGCGCACGCGAGAGAACGAACAGCTTGCCGTCAATCGCGAGCAGCTGGGCGCAGTGCGCGAGCAGGCGCTGAAGGAAGCGGCGCAGTGGGCCGGGGAAGCGGCAGCGCTGCGCGTGCAGCTTGCCGAGGCGGAGCAGTCGCTGAAAGCGCTGCGCGCTGAAACCGACTCGATGCGCGATACGCGGAGCGAGCGCAGCACCAGCTCGGCGCGGCTCGCTGCGGAGCTGACGCACATTGAAGAGAGCTGCGTGAGCGATCTGGGCATCGAAGCGAATCTGCTGCGGGCGGAGACGGAGCTGCCGCGCATCGAGGGCGAAGCGCTGTCGAACGAGGACGAGGCCTGCCGCGAGATGAAGAAAAAGCTCGAGGCGATGGGTCCGGTGAACATGATGGCGCTCGAAGAGTACAAGGAGACGGCGCAGCGTCACGAGTTCCTGGAAACACAGCGGAAGGATCTGCTGGATTCGATCGAGAACACGCAGGCGACGATCAAAGAGATCGACGAGATCTCGCGCACCAAATTCGACGAAGCCTTTGCACGCATCAACGAGAACTTCAGCGCGACGTTCGGCAGGCTCTTCGGCGGAGGCCAGGCGTTCATGCGGCTCACCGACCAGGAGAACACCGCCGACAGCGGCATCGACATCGTGGCGCAGCCGCCGGGCAAGAAGCTGCAGAACGTCTTCCTGCTCTCGGGCGGCGAGAAGGCGCTCACGGCTCTGTCGCTGCTGATGGGCATCTTCCAGTACCAGCCGAGCCCCTTCTGCGTGCTGGACGAGGTCGACGCGCCGCTCGACGAGACGAACGTGGGACGGCTCGCCGATATGCTGCGCTCGATGGCCGAGGATACGCAGTTCGTGATGGTGACGCACTCGAAGCGCATGATGACGGCGGCGGATCTGATCTACGGCGTCACCATGCAGGAGCCCGGCGTATCGAAGGTGGTCAGCGTGCGCCTGGGCGGCCAGGAGCGCACGCCGGACCGCACCCTCGTGCGCGCCAGCGCATAAGCGCAGGAAAAATTTCACGACAGCGGAAGAGCCGTGCTGAGTACTCGCACGGCTCTTCGTCCGTCAAGTATTCGCTGGTAACCATCTTTGCTGTCGAAAGAGACATCCTTCTCTCTTCTTTTTGGTTTGCCCTTGACAGGAACCTTCCCTGCGATTTATGCCGCGTGAACACTGTGTTTCAGCGATGTTAACGACGCGTTGACAAAGCGCGCCGGGAATCGCAGAATCGGAATTCAGCGACACTTCAGGAAGGCTCCCCGAAATTGAAGGCTCTCCTCCAGACGAACTTCAGCGATCTTGTTCTTTACGCACGCGGCAAGGTGCGCGATATCTATCTCGCCGGCGAGCACCTTCTGCTGGTGGCGACGGACCGCATCTCGGCTTTTGACCATGTACTCGGCAGCGGCATCCCGGACAAGGGAAAGATTCTGACCCAGATGTCTCTTTTCTGGTTCGATTTTCTCGAAGAGATCGTGCCGAATCATCTGATCTCCGCCAGGGTGGAGGATTATCCGGAGGCGATGCAGCCGTACCGCGAGCAGCTCGAAGGGCGCTCGATGCTGGTGAAGCGCGCGCAGATGTTTCCGGTGGAGTGCGTGGTGCGCGGCTATCTGGCGGGATCGGGCTGGAAGGATTATCTGGCCACGGGAAAGGTCTGCGGTATTCCGATTGCGCCGGGACTGCGCGAAGGCGAAGAGCTGCCGGAGCCGATCTTCACGCCCGCATCGAAGAGCCTGCACGGAAAGCACGACGAGAATATCTCCTTCGACCATATGATCGAGCTGGTGGGCGCGGAAGATGCAGAACGGCTGCGCGCGCTGAGCCTCGCGATTTATCGCAGGGCCGCGGAGCATGCGAACGATCAGGGCCTGCTGCTGGCCGATACCAAGTTCGAGTTCGGCACGACGGCGGAAGGCATTGTGCTGGCCGATGAGGTGCTGACGCCGGATTCGTCGCGCTACTGGGACAGGGAAGGCTACCGTCCCGGACAGGCGCAGCCCTCATTCGACAAACAGTTCGTGCGCGACTATCTCGAGAGCATTCACTGGAACAAGCAGGCGCCGGCGCCCGCTCTGCCGGACGATGTGGTGGAGCAGACGCGAAGAAAGTATCTGCAGGCATTTGAAGCGCTGGCGGTTAAAGGAAAGGCCGTACAGACAGTGAACAGATAATGGCGCTGGCCGACTGGTTGATTGCAATTGTCGTGCTGGTGTCGGTGCTGTCGGCGGCCAAGACAGGACTGATCGTGGAAGTCTTTTCCCTGGCGGGCGTCGTGCTGGGGCTGCTGCTGGCAAGCTGGAATTACGAGAAACTTTTACCCTGGGTTGCGGGTTGGATACATTCATTGCCCGCCGCCGAGGCGGTGGCTTTTTTGCTGATCGCGATCGGAGTGATGATCGTGGCGGCGCTGGCAGGACGGATCGTGCGATGGTCGGTGCGCTCGATCGGACTGGGATGGGCCGACCGGCTGGCCGGCGCGGCCTTCGGATTTGTGAAGGGGTGTCTGCTGGTCACCCTGGCAGTGATGGTCGCGGCGGCATTCTGGCCAAAGACCACATGGTTTCAGAGCTCACGTCTGGCTCCGTATTTTTTATCGATGGCGCGCCAGACGACAATGGTTACCCCTTCCGATCTCGGCGAGCGGATACAGAAGGGTGTGGAAACGATTCGCAGTGCTCAGCCGGAGTGGCTGCGGCCGCCGGCATAATTTTCCCAGGCTGTTGCAGTAAGCAAACGAAGATTCAACGATCGGGCAGGACCCGAGCACGATGGAGAGGTCATCCGTGAAACGTGAACTGGAAAACCTTGTGACCCAGATGCATATCGGCGGGATTACGTACAACGAAGCCGTACGTGAGTTCAAACGGCGCTTCCTGCTGGAGGTGCTGGTCAATCACAAAGGAAACCAGTGCAAGGCGGCGAAGGAGCTGGGCATGCACCGCAACACGCTCAGCCGCACCATGGCCGAGCTCGAGATCGATCCGTCGCATATCCGCATGGGGCTCAAGCGTCCTTCGCGCAGCGAGCGCGTCGCCTTCGAGATCAAGCAGAACGTCCGCCAGGGCTGACGTCCGAGAGTCCGGCTGCACATTCCGGGGTCGCTGGAGATGCCGCTCCTGCTTTAGTCTGAAAGAGGACTCTCGCAGGAAAGGCAGATTTCGGCATTGGCATCGACCATTCCAGAGGAAAACTCCGTCTCTTCCGGCACGGCACCCACCGCCGGCCCATTCGGCTCCCCGAGCGGGGCTGCCGAGCCGCGCGTCTATGTTCAGGAGGGCTTTCGCTGGGACGGGTTCGACGCCTATCTCTTCGACATCGACGGCACGCTGCTGCGCTGCCGGGACCGCATTCACGTGGACTCGTTTGGGGAGAGCGTGCGCCGGGTGATGGGGTATGAGCTGTCGCTGGAGGGCGTGGTGCTGCAAGGCAATACCGATCCGGGAATTCTGCGCGACGCATTTGTGCTGGCGAAGCTGAACGATACGGCGTGGCGGCCGATGCTGGAAGAGGTGCTGGACGCAATGCGCAGCAACGTTGCGGCACGCCGCAGCGAGATCACCCTGGCGACGATGCCGGGCGTGGAAGCGGCGCTGGCGCATCTGGCGGCCAAAGGAGCGTTGCTGGGCGTGGCCACGGGAAATCTGGAGTCGATCGGCTGGATGAAGATCGAAACGGCAGGGCTGCGGGAGTGGTTCCGCTTTGGAGGATTCAGCGACCGCTTCGAGGTGCGGGCGGAGATGATTGCGCACGCCGTGAACGAAGCTCGCCTTCTGGCCGGCAACGGCGCCACCGTCTGCGTGGTGGGCGACACGCCAGCCGATATCACGGCCGCGCGCGCCAACGGGCTGCCGACGATCGCCGTGGCGACCGGGCATCCGAGCTTCGATCAGCTCATGGCGTACCGGCCGGAGGTCTGCACCACGACACTCGAGGCACTGCTGCAGGGGACGGCAGCGGCACAGTAAGTTTATGAAGCACTGGCGGCGGCATCTGGCTCTGGTTCCCTGCACGGCGGTGCTGGGCGCGAGCCTTTGGTCGCAGACGCAGCCCGCCGCTTCCGCAACGGCACCGGCCAAAACCACGCAGGCAAAAGCGGAGAAGCCGCTGAAGATCTCGCGGCACAACCGTCACGAGGCGGAGAAGATCTTTCGCGACGGCACCCAGGCCATCACGCGGAACGATCCGCAGACGGCGGAGAAGGATTTTCTTCGCGCGCACGAGCTGGACCCGGTCAACGAGCGCTACCCTCTGTCGGCGGAGATTGCGCGGCAGTTTGTCGTGACGCAGATGGTGGAGAAGGCCAGCCGGGCGCGGCTGATGGGACACACCGACCAGGCGCGTGCCGCTCTTGCCGAAGCGGTGAAGCTCGATCCGGGAAATCCGGTGGTGATGCAGCACGTGAATGAGCTGGCCGACGAGGCCGCGGCGTCGGTAACGCCGGAATTTAAGGAAAAGGACAACGAGGCTGCTCCGCCGGTCCTTCTGTCTCCCGAGCCGGCAAGGCGCAGCTTTCACGTGCGCACCGACGAGCAGAGCCTGATCCGGCAGGTGCTGAATGCCTATGGCATTCAGGCGTCGCTCGATCCTTCGGTCAAAAGCAGAGTCGTGCGCTTCGATCTGGACGATGTCGTCTACGCCCAGGCGGCCAAAGCGCTGAGCCTCGCAACCGGCACCTTTATGGCTCCGCTCGATCCGGTGCACGTGATTGTGGCGGCGGACACGAAGGAAAATCGCGACAAATATGAGTCGCAGGCGATGGAGACGGTTTATTTTCCGGGCCTGACCTCGACCGAGCTGAATGAGATGGGCAATGTGGCGCGCAATGTCTTCGGCGCGGAGCACGGCCAGGTGCAGGCCAGCCTGGGGACCATGACGATCCGCGCGCCCGCCGCCACACTGGACGCGCTGAACCAGACCTACACCGAGCTGCTGGCCGGCCGCAGCGAGGTCAGCGTCGATGTCCGCATCTTCGAGATCGACCGCTCGCACGAGAAGAATATCGGCGTGCTCCTGCCGAATTCGACGACGGTCTTCAATATTCCGTCGGAGCTGAACGGCATTCTGGCCAGCAATTCGAGCCTGGTGCAGGAGATTATCTCAAGCGGGCTGGCCAACGCGGGCGATACGGAGGCCATTGTCGCGGCACTGATCGCCGCCGGCGCGCTGACGGGCACGGTCTTCAACAATCCCTTTGCGACCTTTGGCGGAGGGCTGACGCTGACCGGCGTTCAGGTGAACAGCGCCAGCGCCAACCTGCTGCTGAACGCCTCAGAGGTGCGGTCGATCGACCAGCTGCAGCTCAGAGTGCAGGACCAGGAAGAGGCGACGATCAAGAGCGGCGAGCGGTATCCGATCATCACGTCGAGCTATTCCAGCCTTTCCGGCTCCAGCCTGTCGTCCGGGCTGGGCTCAAGCCTGCTGTCGAGCCTGGGGCTGGGCGGCAGCTCCACCCTGGGCTCTTCGAGCAACCCGATCATTCCCCAGGTGCAGTACCAGGACCTGGGACTCACGCTGACGGTCAAGCCGCACGTCGAGGGAGACCACGATGTCTCGATGAACCTGAGCCTGAAGCTCGATTCGCTCGAAGGCACGACGATCAACAATCTTCCCGTGCTGGACAACCGCCAGTACCAGGGCATCGTCTCGCTGAAGCCGGGAGACAGCGCCATGGTGGCCAGCTCCATCTCCAAAACGGAGTCGCTGGAGATCAGCGGCATTCCGGGGCTGAGCGATATTCCCGGGCTGCACGATGCCACCAACAAGGACGATACGGTCGACACCACCGAGCTGGTCATCATTCTTACGCCGCACATTGTGCGGGTGGCGCACGAGGAGACGGCCGGCAAAATGATGATGATGCCGATGCGCTGAGCCGGCCCGGCTCCGCCTGTTTCATGCGCCGCCGGTTTCGATTGCATGGAAATCTCTCTTCCCCACGCTTCCCCTGTGCACGCGTCCGGAAGGTGTGCGAGGATAGTGTGTTCCGCGGAAAGCGCATTCTGAGCACTCTCTGAGTCATGGGAGCAAACCGGCTGATGGTGGTTGCTGACAACCCCTGGATGACCATTGTTCTTCTTCTGTTTGGCGCGCTGGCCTTTGGTACCGCCCCGCTGGCGCTGGCCTGGCTTTGGTCGAAGAAGTTCTCGCCGCGCAAGCCCGGTCCCGACAAGAATTCCATTTATGAATGCGGGCTGGAGTCTGAGGGCGATGCGTGGGTTCGCTTTCACGCGTCTTACTATCTGTACGCGATCGTCTTTCTGATTTTCGACGTCGAGGCGGTCTTTCTGCTGCCCTTTGCGGTGTCGTTTACCAGACTTTCGGCGGGCGCGTGCATCGCCATGCTGGTCTTTCTGCTGCTGCTGGTGGAAGGACTGATATGGGCCTGGCAGAAGGGCGTGCTGACGTGGGCGTGAAGACAGGCTACAGGGCTCAGGGCGCAAAGGTCAGAAAAGACACTCGTGTTGCGGCGGGCAGGCCGCCGGCAGAGGTTATATGGACCAGGAACTGAAGATCGAGCTGAGCAAACACGGAATCTTCACGACGACCTTCGAGGAGCTTTACAACTGGGGGCGGAAGAACTCCGTGTGGCCGCTGACCTTCGGCCTGGCCTGCTGCGCGATCGAGATGATTGCGACGACGATGGCCCGCTACGATCTGGCGCGGTTCGGCGCGGAGGTCTTTCGCGCCTCTCCGCGGCAGGCGGACCTGATGATCGTCTCGGGCACGGTGACGAAGAAGATGGCGCCGCAGGTGGTCCGGCTCTACAACCAGATGCCGGAGCCGAAGTACGTGATCGCAATGGGCGCGTGCGCAATCTCGGGCGGTCCCTTTCGCGACGGCTACAACGTGCTGAAAGGCATTGACCGCTATATTCCGGTCGACGTGCATATTCCCGGCTGCCCGCCGAGACCGGAGGCGCTGATGCACGCCTTCATCACCCTGCAGAAGAAGATCGACGCGCAGCAGCTGACGGGCGAGGAGCGGCCGCGCCACCTGAAGGCCAATGAGCCGAGCGAGTTTCCGGTTCCGGAGTTCGGCGAGCATGGGCTGGAGCCGGCGCAGAATCCCGACGTCTTTCACCCGCTGAGGATTCTTGGGCAATGACGCAGGCGATCAGCGTGGAGGAGATCAAAGCAGCGATGGAAGCAGCCGTTCCCGGCTGCCGCGCGGAGATCCTTCGCAACGAAAGCCCGTCGGCGCAGCATTCCCTGCTGATCGACCACGAGCATGCGGTGAATGTGGCTGCTTTTCTGCGTGACGACATGGCGCTGCGGCTGGACTTCTGCTCATGCGTCTCCGGCGTGGACTGGCCGGATCGCGAGATCACCGAAAAGGTGAAGGTGAAGAAGACCGTCACCACACCGGAGGGCGAAGCGCAGGAGCAGGATGTGGAGGAGACGCGGAAGACCATGATTCCCGGCTTTCTGGAAGCGGTCTATCACCTCTTTTCCATCGAGAAGAAGCATGGGCCGGTGGTGCTGCGGATGCGCACGGTTAACCGCGGCGGCGATGCGCGTCTTCCCTCGCTGACGCCGGTGTGGCGGAGCGCGGAGTTTCAGGAGCGCGAGGCCTTCGACCTGTACGGCATCGTGTTTGAAGGGCATCCGGACCTGCGCCGGATTCTGATGTGGGAGGGATTTGCGGATTATCCGATGCGGAAGGACTATGTGCCTCCTGCAGAGGACGATGTGGAGGCCGTTGCGAAATGAGTGCGATGGTCACCAGGGTAGTGCTCGAAGAAGAAGAGTCAGCGCGCGGCGTCGAAGGCGAGCTGCTCGAAATCTCGATGGGGCCGCATCATCCATCGACGCACGGCGTCTTTCGCATGGACGTGCGGCTGGACGGGGAGCGCGTCACCCGGCTGAAGCCGGTCTTCGGCTATCTGCACCGCAACCACGAGAAGATCGCCGAGAAGGCGAGCTACCTTGCGGCGATTCCCTACACCGACCGGCTGGATTATCTGTGCTCGATGACCAACAACTGGGGCTACGCGCTGGCCGTCGAGAAGCTGGCCGGCATTCCGGTGCCGGAGCGGGCGGAGTACATCCGCGTGATTACGGCCGAGCTGACGCGGCTGCAGAACCACGCCTCGCTGATCGGCTTTCTGCTGCAGGATATGGGCGCGAGCGGCACACCGCTGATGTATGCCTTTCGCGAGCGCGAAAAGATTCTCGATCTGTTCGAGTCGCTGACCGGCGCGCGCATGATGTGCAACTACATGCGCTTTGGCGGCGTGCGCGTGGACTGTTCTTCAGAATGGCTTGAGGCTGCGCAGAACATTGCCTCCTCGTTTCCGCAGTTTCTGGACGAGTACGAACAGCTGCTGACCGGCAACGAGATTCTGATGGCGCGCACGCAGGGCGTGGGCGCGCTTTCGGCAGAACTGGCCGTGAATGCCGGCATCACCGGACCGATGCTGCGCGCCAGCGGCGTGAATTACGACCTGCGCAAAGTGGACCGCTACGGCATCTACGACCGCTTCACATTCCGCGTGCCGCTGGGCGATCACGGCGATGTGTACGACCGCTATATGATCCGGCTGCTGGAGATGCGCGAGTCGGTGAAGATTCTGGAGCAGGCGCTGGCCGCCATTCCGGAGGGCCCGATTATCGATCCGAAGACCCGGCTGCGCGGGCTGCGTCCTAAAGCGGGCGAAGCATACGGCCGCATCGAAGGACCGAAGGGCGAGCTGGGATTTTTCCTGATCAGCGATGGCTCGACGAATCCTTATCGTTATAAGGTGCGGCCGCCGAGCATGATCAATCTGACGGTGCTGGAAGATATGTGCCTGGGACGCAATGTGGCGGATGTCGTCGTCATTCTGGGCAGCGTGGATATTGTGATGGGTGAAGTGGACCGGTAGGACAGGGCTCAGGGCTCAGGGCTCAGGGCTCAGGAAAAGCTAAAGGCGAATCGCATGCTGGGTGAAGGCATCGTAAAAGGGCTGGCGGAGACGGCGCGAAACTTCCTGGGAAGTTTTGTCGACGAGGAGCGCCTGACCACCGTCGAGTATCCCGAAGAGCGGCTGCCGCAGGCGGAGGCGGCGCGGAATTTCCCGTTTCTGATCTACGACGGCGACGACGCGGAAAAGGGGCTGCGCTGCGTGGCCTGCCAGATCTGCGAGAAAGAGTGCCCGCCGCGCTGCATCCATATTGAAAAGAGCAAAGACAAGAAGCCGGATTATGTGGGCAAGCAGCAGTTTTATCCGGCGGTCTTCGACATTGACGTTTCCGTCTGCATGAGCTGCCAGATCTGCGTCGAGGTCTGCCCCTTCGAGGCGATCCGCATGGACACGCAGTTTGAGCTGAGCACCGATGATCGCTTCGGCGGCCTGCTGTGGACGAAGGCAGAGCTGGCAAAGACGAACGAGTACTACCACTCGATCCATCCCACCGAGGCCGGCGAGACCGACGCGCGCCTGGACGAAGAGAAGGCCAAAGTGGCGGCGAAGGCAAAGCCGGCTGAGGCAGAGATGCAGGCCAAAGCATGACCCAGGCGCCGGTGCAGCAGCTCGATCAGATCTTCGTCATGCTGAAGCACTGGCTGGTGGGGTATGTGCCGGCGGCGGCGCAGCCGGTCGTCTCTTCGCTGCTCTCGGTGGTCGCGATCCTCGCACTCTTCCCCGCTCTCTTTGCCTTCACGACGGTGCTCGAGCGCAAGGGTCTGGGACGGATGCAGAACCGCTACGGACCGAATCGCGTGGGGCCGTTTGGGCTGCTGCAGCCGCTGGCGGACGGCATTAAATCGCTGACGAAGGAAGATGTGGTTCCGCGCACGGCGGACAAGGCCGTCCATTTTATGGCTCCGCTGCTGCTGGTGGCCGCGTCGTTTCTGGCCTATGCGGTGCTGCCGGTGGGCCGCAATATGGCCGCGGTGAATCTCGATGCGGGCGTGCTTTATTTCTTTGCCGTGGGCGCGGTAGCCGAGCTTGCCGTGTTCATGGCGGGATGGTCGAGCCACAACAAATATTCGCTGCTGGGCGCGATGCGCGCGATCGCGCAGATGATCAGCTATGAGGTGCCGCTGATTCTCTCGTCGCTCGCGGTGATTATGGCGGCGGGATCGCTGTCGACGGTGGAGATCGCCGGCAGGCAGGCCGGATACTCCGGCATCTGGCCGCACTGGTATGTGCTGACGCCGTGGGGCCTGGCGGGGTTTCTGCTGTTTATGATCGCGGCCACGGCGGAGACGAACCGCTCGCCCTTCGATCTGCCCGAGGGCGAGTCGGAGATCATCGCCGGATATTACACGGAGTACTCGGGCTTTAAGTTTGCGCTGTTCTTTCTGGGCGAGTATCTCGGCATGTTCGCCATCAGCGGCCTCGGCATCACGCTGTTTCTCGGCGGATGGT
The DNA here is from genome assembly GCF_003428625.2 of Paracidobacterium acidisoli. GTDB lineage: Bacteria > Acidobacteriota > Terriglobia > Terriglobales > Acidobacteriaceae > Paracidobacterium > Paracidobacterium acidisoli. The sequence continues at coordinate 547,292 of NZ_QVQT02000001.1, forward strand.
CCGCGCCGTTTTCGTTTCTGACGTGGATTCCGTCGTGGATATGGTTTTTCGCGAAGCTGCTGGCGCTGATTGCGGTGTTCATCTGGATGCGCGGCACGCTGCCGCGTCTGCGCATGGATCAGCTGATGAACTTCGCGTGGAAATTTATGCTGCCGATGGCGCTGCTGGTGATGGTCTCGGCCGGCGTGTGGCGCTTTCTTCCGCATGGAGTCCTTCGCTGGATCGTTTGCTTTGTCATGATTGCGGTGCCCTATGTTCTGCTGGGGCGCGGCCTGCTGCAGGGGAAAAAGATCGGGAAACGGACGTACCGCTTTGCAGAGTGAGCCGTGATGGCGCCGACTGCTGGAAGCGCTGAGAATCATGTAGTCTTGTAGCGCTTAACGATGAGCCTTTCCTTCCTCATTCTCGCGTTGCTGACGCTCGGTGGAGCGGTTGCCGCGATGACCCTGCACAGGCTGGTGCACTGTGTGCTGGCGCTGACGGTGGCGCTGGCCGGGCTGGCGGGACTCTACCTGAACCTGGGCGCGCAGTTCGTGGGCCTCGCGCAGATTCTGGTGTATGTGGGCGCGGTGGCGATCCTGATCGTCTTTGCGGTGCTGCTGACGCGGGGCGCGGAGATCGCATCGCAGATGGATTCGTCTCGGCAGGGCCGATTCTCTGCGCTGGCCGGAGGCGTGGCGACAGCCGCAGCGGTCTTCGCGGTGCTGGCCTGGGTGGTGCTTCACAGCCCGACATTGTCCGCGCCGGCAGCTACCATGACACAGGTTGCGCCGCAGGCCGCCATGCAGCAGATCGGCGATGCGCTGATGCGCCGCTATGTGCTGCCGCTCGAGGTGATGGGGCTGATGCTGACGGCGGCGCTGATCGGCGCGGTGATTCTCGCCCTCGAGGAGAAGCCTGAGGCGCAATGACTCCGCTGACCGGCTGCCTTCTCGTCTCTTCTCTGCTGTTCGCCATTGGCCTTGGCGGCGCGCTGACGCGGCGCAGCGCCATCCTTGTACTGATCGGCATCGAGCTGATGCTGAATGCCGCCAACCTCAACTTCATCGCCTTCTGGAGATACGGACCGCACTCTGAAGCGCTGACCGGAATGCTGTTCGTGATCTTCTCCATTGCCGTGGCCGCGGCTGAGGCCGCTGTAGGTCTGGCGCTGATCATCGCGATCTATCGCCATACAAAGACAACCGATGTGCAGGAAATGGACGAGCTGAGGGGATAGACCGGTACACGCATGGCATGGATTCTTCGCAACCTGTGGCTGATTCCCGCGCTGCCGACGCTGGCGGCGGGGATCAGCGCGCTGCTGCCGCAGCGGCGGCGTGCGATGTCGGCGGGGCTGGCGATCGGCTCGATGAGCCTTTCGCTTCTGCTCGCGCTGTGCGCCTTTGCGCATACGCTCGCGGAGCCGGCGCGGCAGGTCTTTAACTTTCGCTGGATGCAGTTCGGCGCGGAGTGGGTCAGCCTGGGCTGGGTGCTCGATCCGCTGACGGCGGTGATGCTGGTGATGGTCACCTTTGTCGGCCTGCTGATCTTCCTCTTCAGTGTGGGATATATGGCCCACGACGAGAACTTCACGCGCTTCTTCTGCTTCCTCTCGCTGTTTTCGGGAGCGATGCTGGGCGTGGTGATCGCGAACAGCCTGCTGCTGCTGTTCATGTGCTGGGAGATCGTGGGACTGACGTCGTACCTGCTGATCGGCTTCTGGTATCAGCGGCCATCGGCGGCGGCGGCGGCGAAGAAGGCCTTCATCACTACCCGCATCGGCGACCTTGGCCTGCTGCTGGGGATGGTGTGGCTGTATGGACAGACGGGCACGCTGCTGTTTTATGACCATGGCGCCGGATGCATGGAGCACGGTGCGCTGAGTCTGCTGACGGCGCAGACAACGAGCATCGGTATGGCGGTGTCGACGGCCATCGGACTGCTGATCTTCTGCGGCGCGGTGGGGAAATCCGGCCAGGTTCCGCTGCATGTATGGCTGCCTGACGCGATGGAGGGCCCGACCCCGGTAAGCGCGCTGATTCACGCGGCGACGATGGTGGCGGCGGGCGTCTTCCTGGTGGCGCGGACCTATCCCCTCATGAGCGCGTCGCTGCCCGATGCGGCTTCAGCAGCCACGACGGCGCTGCAGGTGATTGCGTGGGTGGGCGCGATCACCGCGGTATTTGCGGCGCTGATCGCCGTCGCGCAGAACGATATCAAGCGCATTCTTGCTTACTCCACCGTCTCGCAGCTTGGATACATGATGCTGGGGCTGGGCGTGGGCGGCGTTGCCGTGGGCATGTTTCACCTGATCACGCACGCCTTCTTCAAGGCGCTGCTCTTTCTCGGCGCGGGATCGGTGATTCACGGCTGCAGCGATGAGCAGGATATCCGCCGCATGGGCGGATTGCGCCGGTGGATGCCGGTCACCTTTGCGACCTATGCGGCAGGCATGCTGGCACTGTGCGGCTTTCCGCTCTTTGCCGGCTTCTGGAGCAAGGACGAGATTCTGCACGCGGCGCATGGATGGAGCATCTCGCAGGGCCCGTTTTACCTCGGAGCCTTTGGCGCGCTGCTGACGGCGTTTTATATGACGCGGCAGGTCTGCTACGTCTTCTTCGGACGATACCGTTCGGGGGCCGCACACACGGCAGATGCGCAGCACGCGCATGGACATGACCACGCCGCGCACGCTGCCAGCAAACCGCATGAGAGCCCCGCGGTGATGACCGTCCCGCTGACGATTCTTGCCGTCTTCGCCGTGCTGCTCGGATTCGCCGGCACACCGGCATGGCCGTGGTTCGCTTCGTTTCTCGGCGGCGAGCCGCTGTCGCTCGACTTCAGGCGATTCGCAGAGAACGGCATTCTGCCGCTGATGCTCGCGTCTTCTCTGATCGTGATTGCGGGGCTGGCGCTGGGGTGGTGGCTCTATGGACGGAAGCCGGTCGAGGATGCCGACGCGCCGGATGTGCTGGAGCGCGCGCAGCCCGGTATTTTTCACGCACTGCAGAACCGGCTGTACGTCGATGAGTTCTATTCCTGGACGATCATTCGCCTGGCGCGATGGGGTGCCGTGTTGTCGGACTGGCTGGACCGCCGGGTCTGGAATGGCGTGGTGCAGCTTGTGGCCTGGACGGTGCGGGCCTGCGGGTGGTTTGACGCATCGGTCGACAGCTATGTGGTGAATGCCGGCTTCGACGAAAGCTGCCGCGGCGTATCGGGCAGCGGACGGTTTTTCTCGATGCTGCAGAACGGCCAGGTGCAGCGCTATCTGCGTACGGTCGGCATCGCGCTGGCTGTGCTGATGGTGCTGCTGCTGTGGAGCCGCAGAGGATGAGCGGAGCTCCCTGGATCACGCTGCTGACTCTGCTGCCGCTGGCGGGCGGTGTGGCTGCGCTCATCACGCGATCGGCGCGGGCAGCGCGGTGGATATCAGCCGCATTCGGCGGCGCGGCGCTGCTGCTGACGATTGCGCTGTGGCACAGCTTCAGTCCCGCCTCCGGCATCCTGCAGTTTCAGGAGCGGCATGCGTGGCTGCCTGCTCTGGGCCTTGAGTACCACGTAGGCGCGGACGGGCTGGGCCTGCTGATGCTGGCGCTGTCGGCCATCGTGGTGCTGATGTCGATCGCCGCCTCGTGGAAGAACGAAGAGCATGGCGCGCTCTATTACGCGCTGGTGCTGTTTCTGGAAGCGGGCCTCTTCGGCACATTTACCGCGCTGAATTTCGTGCACTGGTTTCTCTTCTGGGAGCTGAGCCTGATTCCGGCTTTTTTTCTGGTGCGGCTGTGGGGTGGTCCGGCGCGGGCGCGCGCGGCAACACAGTTTTTCCTCTACACGATGGTGGGCAGCGTAGCGCTGCTGCTGGCCTTTCTGCTGCTCTTTCTGGCGACGGGCAGCTTCGACTTCATCGACCTGGCCGGGCTGGCCCGCAATGGACAGCTCTCCGGTCTGCTGGCGCAGAACCTGCACTGGCCGGGCTGGAGCGGCGATGAGATCGCAGCGCTCATCTGCTGCGGAGCCTTCCTTGGCTTCGCGGTCAAAGTGCCGGTCGTGCCGTTTCATACCTGGCTCCCCTCGGCCTATGCCGAAGCACCTTCGAGCACGACCATGCTGCTGACCGGCGCGATGTCGAAGATGGGGCTGTACGGATTTCTGCGCGTGCTGCTGCCGATCTTTCCGGCGCAGATGCAGCATCTGCAGACGCCGCTGCTGTGGCTGGCGGTGGCGAGCATTGTGCTTCCGGCCTTTGCGGCATGGGCGCAGACCGATCTGAAGCGCATCTTCGCCTATTCGTCGATCAATCATCTCGGCTACTGCCTGCTGGGTATCTGCGCGGTGCTGCGCGTGACCGGAGCAAACACAGCGCTGGCGGCAGAGAAGGCCGCGGCGATGAACGGCGTGCTGCTGCAGATGTTTAATCACGGACTGACGGCGGCGGCGCTGTTCTGGTTTGTCGCGCTGCTGGAGCGCCGCAGCGGCGGGCTGCGCGGCCTGGATGACTTTGGCGGACTGCGAAAGGCTGCGCCGGTCTTCTGCGGACTGATGGGCATCGCGCTCTTCTCTTCGCTCGGGCTGCCGGGGCTGAACGGGTTTCCGGGAGAGTTTCTGATCTTTAAGGGCAGCTTTCCGCTGACGCCGCGCGCCGCGTCGATATCCGTGCTCGGGCTGCTGATGACGGCGGTCTTTCTTCTGACGATTCTGCAGAAGGTCTTCTCCGGTCCGCTGTCTGAGAGGTGGGCGGCCTTCCCCGATCTGACGACGGCGGAGCGGGCGCTTCTGCTGCCGGCGCTGGCACTGATGCTGGTGCTGGGTGTGTATCCGCAACTGATTCTCAGCCTGGTCAACGGCACGGCGCTGCAGCTTGTGTCGCAACTGAGGTTTTAACCGATGCTCGCCTGGACGATTTACATTTCGTTTCTCGGCGCGGCGGCCGTGATGGCCGTGCCCCGGGAAAACGCGCGGCCGGCGAGATGGATCGCTCTGCTGTGCGCGCTCGCGGGCTTCGGGATCACTCTGGCGGCGGCGATGCAGTATCGCGCGGGCGAGCTGATGACGGTGGCCGATGCGCGGTGGATTCCGCAGCTCGGCATCGAATATCATCTGGCGATCGACGGCATCAGTCTCACGCTGCTGCTGCTGACCGGGATCGCAGCCATTGCCGGCATTCTCTTCTCGTGGAATATCGAGCGGCGCGTGCAGGAGTTCTTCGCGCTCTATCTGGCGCTGATCGGCGGCGTGTACGGCGTATTTCTGAGCTTCGATCTCTTCCTGCTCTTCATCTTCTACGAGATCGCGATCATTCCGAAGTATTTTCTGATTGCGATCTGGGGCTCGACGCGGCGCGAGTACGCGGCGATGAAGCTGGCGCTGTATTCCTTTGTGGGCAGCGCGATGGTGCTGGCCGGCATGATCGCCGCCTTCGTCACCGCGGGCGCGACGACGATGAACCTGGCCGAGCTGGCGCGCTATCCCTTCCCGGTGCACTTTCAGATGTGGGCGTTTCCGCTGGTCTTTGTGGGCTTCGCGATTCTTGCCGGCCTGTGGCCCTTCCACACCTGGGCGCCGACCGGGCACGTGGCTGCGCCGACCGCGGCTTCGATGCTGCTGGCCGGCGTGGTGATGAAGCTGGGCGCGTACGGCTGCCTGCGCGTGGCGATGATGCTCTTTCCGCAGGGGCTCGATCCCTGGGGATTTCACGTCCTCGGATTCGGCTCGTGGCGCGATGTCTTTGCTCTGATGGCGCTGATCGGCATTCTGTACGGCGCAACCGTCGCGCTGGTGCAGAAGGACTTCAAGTTCGTCATCGGCTACTCGAGCGTAAGCCACATGGGCTTTGTGCTGCTGGGGCTGATGACGCTGAACCTGATCGGCCTGGACGGCGCGGTGCTGCAGATGTTTTCGCACGGCGTGATTGCGGGGCTGCTGTTTGCCGTGGTCGGGCGCATGATCTACGACCGGACGCACACACGCAACCTGAATGAGCTCGAAACAATGCGGCTGAGCCGCTCTCTTCCCTTTGCGGCGGTGACGTTCATTGTGGCCGCGATGGCGTCCATTGGGCTGCCGGGCTTCAGCGGCTTTATCGCCGAGCTTCAGATACTGATCGGCGCATGGAGGGCCTTCCCCGCCTTTGCCATGCTGGCCGGAGTGGGCATTCTGGTCGGCATCGCCTTCACCTGGAGGGCGCTGCAGAAGGCCTTCTTCGGCGAAGCGGCGCCGGCTGCGGAGGCTCATCCGCTGCCGCCGGTCACGCTTCCCGAAAAACTGGGCGCGCTGCTGCTGATGACCGCCACGCTGGTGATCGGGCTTTATCCGCGGCTGCTGGTCGATCTGATTCTGCCCAGCCTCAACTCACCGCTCTTTGCCGGGCTGCATAAGGCGGTGTGGCGATGAGCGGCGTGAGCTACTTCGCGCTGCTGCGGCTGACGCTGCCGCAGATCGCTCTGGCTCTGGGCGCGTTCCTGACGCTGACGCTCGATCTGACGGTGCTGCGGCGCAGAGCGCAGTCGACGCGCTTTCTCGCAGGCGCACTGACGGCCTGCTGCGGCTGCGTCGCGGCGATGCTTCTGCTGGCCTGCGCGAGCGGACAGCAGACTCTCTTCGACGGCATGATGGTGGCAAATCCGCTGACCCGGCTGATCCAGATGGCGCTCGCGGCCTTCGCCATCCTCGCCGTTCTGCTCTCGGTCTCGTCGCAGTTTACCCGCCACGTGGGCGAGTACCTCAGCCTGATTCTGTTTGCGACCGTGGCGATGATGTTTCTGGCGGGCACGCAGAACCTGCTGCTGATCTTCATCTCGCTGGAGTTTCTGAGCCTCTCGCTGTACATCCTCACCGGCTTCAGCAAGCGCAGCCGCGCGTCGGCGGAAGCGGCGCTGAAATACTTTCTCTTCGGCGGCATGTCGGCCGGATTCCTGCTCTTCGGCATGAGCCTGCTGTACGGCCTCACGGGCTCGATCAACCTGATGCAGATCGCTGCCGCACTCGGCGGTCCGGCGCTCGATCCGCTGCTGCTGGCGGCCATCGTGATGGTGGTGATCGGCTTCGGCTTCAAGGTTGCTGCTGCGCCCTTCCATCTGTGGGCTCCCGATGCGTATCAGGGCGCGCCCACGCCGAGCGCCGCCTTTATTGCATCGAGCTCCAAGATTGCCAGCTTCTTCATCTTTGCGCAGGTGATGATGCTGGGCCTCGCTGGCGCAGCCGGCAGCGCGGGCTGGCAGAGCTACTCCTCCGGATGGGTAATGGTCATTGCCATCGTGGCGGCGGTGTCGATGCTGCTGGGCAATCTCGCCGCCATTGCGCAGACCAGCGTGCGCCGGCTGCTGGCGTATTCGGCGATCGGCCATGCGGGATACATGCTGCTGGGGCTCGCGGCGCATACGCAGCAGAGCCTCGAAGCGCTGATCTATTACGTACTGACCTATGCGCTGGCGGCGATGGGCGCCTTCGGCGTGCTGGGGGCGCTGGAAGCAGAGGGCGTGGATGAGCTGAAAAGCCTTGGCGGGCTGAGCCGCAGGGCTCCGGTGCTCTCCTTCTGCATGTTTGTCTTTCTGCTCTCGCTGGCCGGGATTCCACCCCTGGCGGGGTTCTTCGGCAAGTTCTACGTCTTCGTCGAGGCCTTCCGCGCCGGCTCAGGTGAGCTGCTGTGGCTGGTGCTGCTGGCCATCGCCACCAGCGCCGTGTCTCTTTACTACTACCTGCGGGTGCTGAAGCAGATCTACGTCGTGCAGCCGGAGGCCGATGCGGCGGAAGCGATCCATACGCCGCTGCTGCATCGCGCGGTGCTGTGCGTGATGGCAGCGCTGGTGGTGCTGCTGGGCTGCGCTCCGCACCTGCTGCTCCAGTGGATCGGCCAGGCCATGCGCTGAGGCGCACAGCCCTTCGATCAGCCGCGCAGGTTCATGTATCCGCCATCGAGAGGATAGTTCATTCCGGTGATGAACGACGCATCGTCGGAGCAGAGATAGAGCGCCAGCCGCGCCACTTCATCGGGAGTAGCCATGCGACCGATGGGCTGCGACTCCGCGAGCTTCGCGAACATCTCCTCTTCGCGGCCGGGATAGTTCTTTGCGACGAATCCATCGACAAAGGGCGTATGCACGCGGGCCGGGGAGATGGCGTTGCAGCGAATCTTCTGCGGGAGATAGTCCTTCGCCACCGAATAGGTCATGGCGAGAATGGCGCCCTTGCTGGTGGAGTAGGCGAAGCGGTCCGCGATACCGGCAATGGCCGCAATCGACGCAAGGTTCAGGATGACTCCGCCATTCTGCGCGACCATGTGGCCGATGGCGGCGTGCAGGCAGTTATACGCGCCCTTCACGTTCACGCCGATCACGCGATCGAAATCCTCTTCCGAAGTGGTGGAGAGCTTGCCGACGTGCGCGATGCCGGCATTGTTGACGAGGATGTCGATGCGCCCCTTCGCGGCAATCTCGCAGAAGACCCGTCCGACCAGGGAGTGATCCTGCACGTCACACGACCAGGCCTCTGCCCTGCCGCCCGCAGCGGAGATCGTTGCGGCAGCGACGGCGGCGTCCTGGAGGTTGCGGTCCACAATGTGTACGTGAGCGCCGCTCGCGGCGAAGAGCTGAGCGATGGACAAGCCGATGCCGCTGGCGCCACCGGTGATGACTGCGGTTTTATCGAGAAGCAACGATGAAGCGGGCGCGGTGGAATGAGTCATAAGCATCCGAAATAAAATTGTGAAATCTTTAAAAACGCCTGATGTAACCGCTGTCAGCGATCTTTTTCAATGCACTGACGCTATGAGATGCATGCGATCGATGTCAATCCTGACTCCCGTTCCGCGGGACCGGCCCCCCTTCATGAAACAGCGCGCAGGAAGCCGGATCGCTCTACAGTCCCGTGAACGTTCGCTCCCAGCGATGGGCCTTCAGCTTCGACAGGAGCGCGGCATCGAGGCCGCCTGCATCGCTGAGGGCCAGGTTCTGGCGCACGTGCTGCTCTTTGCGCATACCGGCGATCAGCGTGCTGACCGCGGGGTGCGAGAGGATGTACCGGATGGCTGCCTCCGGAAGCGTCATACCCGAAGGAAGATCCGCAGCGAGGCGGTCCACACGGTCGAGGGTGGTATTCAGATTCTCCGGGCTGAAGTATTTTGACCGGAAATCATTCGGAGGAAAGACCGTATCGCGGGTCAGCTTGCCTCCCAGCGATCCCTCGTCGAGCGGCACACGGGCAATGACACCGACGTTGTGTTCGAGGCAGGCCGGGAAGAGCTCATCCTCGGGGTTCTGGTCGAGCACGTTGTAAATTACCTGCACCGTATCGACGAGTCCGGTGCGGATGGCGGCGATACCGTTCGCCGGCTCCCAGCGATTGAGGCTGAGCCCAAAGCTATGAATGATTCCGTCATGCTTCAGCTTCTCGACGGTGCTGCGAAACTCCGGCCTCTCGGTCCAGGAGTCGTTCCACACGTGGAACTGCAGCAGATCGATGGTATCGACGCCGAGCGCGCGGCGGATTTTGTCGGCGAAGGTGAAGACGTGCTCCGGCGGAAAGGCTTCGCTGTAGTCGTAGCTGAAGAGGGCCGGCCATTTACGGTTCAATGGAGGAATTTTGGAGGCCGCATAAAGCCGCTTTCCCGGATTGGCGGCGATGATTTTGCCGAGAAGCTGGTCGCTGTGCCCTTCGCCGTATCCCCAGGCGGTATCGAAAAAATTGCAGCCCAGATCGGCGGCAAGCTGCAGAGAGGCGAGCGATTCGGCGTCATCGGAGCCGCTCCATCCGCTCATGCCCCACAGCCCGCAGGCCACATCGCTCACCTTCCATCCCGTTTTACCCAGCGTTCGATAATGCATGCTTCTCCCTCTGTCTGCGTGATTGACGGCCGCCCTGAGACGGCGCTTCCGACAGTTCAGAATATCCCGCCGGCGAGGGGACTTTCCGCGCCTCCTGGCCGATCATCCCATTGTCCGGAATCCGTTGTGGTCAAATATTCAAAGAAACTGCACAGCATGGCGGACGCAGCACCGGACGCAGATAGTTGTCCAAAGCACGGGCCGGTTTTCGTGTTTCATCTATTAAACTTGAATTTTGATCTTGAAATTAGCATGCGGACAAATTAGAACACTTCTGAAGGCCCGATGCGGTTCAGAAGACGATGAAAATTCAGCAGCGCATGATCGGCTTAACGATCATTTTCGACTGACAGACAGGAGCATTTTCGGCATTGAGTGAACTGAAGATTACCGATTTTCGCGTAATCGATCTGCGCTTTCCCACTTCGCGCGAGCACATCGGATCGGACGCCGTAAACAAAGACCCCGACTATTCGGCGGCATACTGCATTCTGGAGACAAATCACGGGCTGCGCGGCTTTGGGCTGACCTTTACCCTGGGCCGCGGCACCGAGCTGTGCGTGGAGGCGCTGCGCTATCTCGCGGGATTTGCAAAGGGCCGCACCCTCTGCTCCATCACCGACAACTTTGCCGCCTTCAGCGAAGTGCTGACCGGAGAAACGCAGTTCCGCTGGCTCGGCCCCGAGAAGGGTGTGATTCACCTCGCCACGGCGGCGCTGCTGAACGCCATCTGGGACCTCTATGCGCGCAGCGAGGGCAAGCCGCTGTGGAAGCTGCTGGCCGACATGGAGCCGGAGCAGATTGCCGGCGCCGTCGACTTTCGCTATATCAGCGATGCGCTGAGCCGCGAAGAGGCTATCGAGCTGCTGCGCGCGCGCCGGGCGGGCATGGAAGACCGTCTCGCGCAGCTGCAGAAGACCGGCTACCCGGCCTACACCACTTCGGCGGGCTGGTTCGGCTTCAGCGATGAAAAGATCTCGATGCTCTGCGACCAGGCGCTTGCCGAAGGATGGACGCACTTCAAGCTCAAGGTGGGCGGCAATCCGCCGGACGATCTGCGGCGGGCGCGGCTGATGCGCTCGAAGATCGGCCCGAACCGCAGGCTGATGATGGACGCGAACCAGAAATGGGGCATCGAAGAGGCGATTGTGCGCACGCGCGAGCTGGCCGAGGTGAATCCCTGGTGGATGGAAGAGCCGACCAGTCCGGACGATGTGCTGGGCCATGCCCGCATCCGCCGCGAGGTTCCCGAGGTGCGGATCGCAACCGGCGAGCACTGCCAGAACCGCATCATGTTCAAGCAGTTCATGCAGGCCGAGGCGCTGGACGTATGCCAGATCGACAGCTGCCGCCTGGCCGGAGTGAATGAAAACCTTGCCGTGATTCTGATGGCGGCGAAGTTCGGCGTCCCCGTCTGCCCGCATGCCGGCGGCGTGGGGCTCTGCGAATATGTGCAGCACCTTTCGGCCTTCGACTACCTGCGGGCTTCGGCGACGCTCGAAAACCGCGTGACTGAATTTGTGGATCACCTGCACGAGCATTTCATCGATCCGGTGCGCATTCGCAACGCCCACTATCTGCTGCCGGAACAGCCCGGATACAGCAGTGAGATATATTCGAAGACGCTGCAGGATTACAGCTTTCCCGATGGACGGGTGTGGAGAAAGTAGATGAAGTTCATTACCTTTCGTGAAGGCGGCCAGAACAGCCGCCCCGGCCTTTTGACGGATAAAGGCATTCTCGATCTCTCAGGCTTCGGCAGCCTCGCAGAGGTGATTCAGGGCGGAGCCGAGGCGCTGGCAAAGGTGGAAAGCGCAGAGAAGGCCGCCGCGCACTGGATTCCGGCAGAGAGCGTCACGCTGCTGGCGCCGCTCCAGAGCCCTCCCCGCATCTTCTGCATCGGGCTGAACTATCGCGATCACGCGATCGAATCGAAGATGGAGATTCCGAAGCTTCCGACGGTCTTTCTCAAGCTCACGGCGGCCATTGCGAATCCCGGCGAGCCGATTCGCCTTCCCTCGCTGTCGAAGCAGCCGGATTACGAAGCGGAGTTCGCGCTCGTCATCGGAAAGCGCGGCAAACATATTTCTCCGGACAAATGGCAGGACCACGTATTCGGGTACACCATTCTGAATGACGTGAGCGCGCGCGACATTCAGCTTTCCACCTCGCAGTGGACGATGGGCAAGAGCTTCGACACCTTCTGCCCGATCGGCCCGGCGATTGTGACCAAAGACGAGATCGCCGATCCTCATGAGCTTTCCATCCAGCTCTCGATCGACGGAGAGACGCTGCAGAAATCGAACACGCGCGAGCTGATCTTCAAGGCTCCCGAGCTGATCGCGTATCTCTCCTCGATCACGGCGCTGGAGCCGGGAGATATCATCAGCACCGGCACGCCTGCGGGCGTGGGACTGGGACGCAACCCGCAGCGCTGGCTGCGCCCCGGCGAGACCGTCACCATTGAAATCGAAGGACTGGGAAAGCTGACGAACCCGGTCGTTGCCGGAGAGTAATTCCGCGATGAGCATTTCTTCCGCCGCCCCTTCCGGGGGGAGAGCTTCCGTTCCGCTGACAGAGCGCCGGTATATCTGGCCGCTGGTGCTGGTAACGACTCTCTTCCTGCTGTGGGCGGTGGGAGTCAACCTGAACGACATTCTCATCCCTCACCTGAAGCGTGCCTTCAATCTTACGGACACGCAGTCTTCCTACATTCAGGTCGCCTTCTTCGGCGGTTACTTCCTCGCCGCATGGCCGGCGGGCCGGCTGATGGAGCGCATCGGCTATCAGCGCGGCATCGTTCTCGGCCTGCTGATCTGCGCAGCCGGAGCCTTCCTCTTCATTCCCGCTGCGTCGATTCACATCTATGCCGTCTTTCTGACCGGGCTGTTCATCATGGCCTGCGGCCAGTCGTTTCTCGAGGTCTCCGCGAATCCCTATGTCACGTTTCTGGGACCGCCGGAGTCCTCCGAGCAGCGGCTGAACCTGGCGCAGTCGTTTAATGCCGTGGGAGCGGTCATCACTCCTCTGGTTGGATCGGCGTTCATTCTCTCGCATTCGTCAGCCGCGGCGACGCATCCGCTCGCGGCAGCGACCGAGACCGATGCGGTACGCGGACCCTACATCGTCATCGTGGCCATCTTCGTGGTCATGGCGGTGCTCTTCTGCATCGCGCATCTGCCGAAGATCGCGGAAGAGAGGCCCGAGGACGGCTCGACCGAACCGAGCGTTCTGCATTTTCCGCATCTGTGGAAGGGCGTGGTCGCCCAGTTCTGCTATGTCGGCGCGCAGGAGTGCGTGCTGAGCTTCATCATTCGCTTCGTACAGTACACGCACCCCGGCACCTCGGACGCGAGCGCCTCGCATTATCTGACGCTTCACCTGGTAGGGTTCATGATCGGACGCTTCAGCGGCGCCGGACTGATGAAGCGGCTGCGGCCGGCCTCGATGCTGGCGGCGTATGCCGTGGGCTCGATCGCCATGGTCTCCCTGGTGCTCTTCCTGCACGGGCCGCTGGCGCTGGCCGGGATCGTCCTGCTCGGCTTCTTCCACTCCATCATGTACCCGACCATCTTTGCGCTGAGCATCCGGCATCTGGGCGCGGCGACCAAGCGCGGCTCGTCGATGCTGGTGATGTCCATTCTGGGCGGAGCGATCTGCCCGTTTCTGATGGGGCGCATCTCAGACGTGACGAACATCCGCGTCGCCTTCTTCGTGCCGCTGGCCTGCTACTTCTTCGTGCTGTACTTTGCCGTGCGCGGATATCACCCGAGAAAGACGCTGGCCGCGTAAAAGCCCGGCCTGCAGGCGGGTCTCAGCGCTGCGCCGGAAGCAGGAAGCCTCTCCGCATCTTCGCAGCGGAAATCACTCTGAAGCAGAATGTCATCGCGCCGGCAATCCCCGCGGCAGGAGGTCTTTTGGCCTGTGCTCCATGCGTCTCTCCCTGAAAGACGGCCGCTTGACATGCGGGAACGGGATTCAGGAGAATCAACAACCGTGTCCCACATAGAAGGCCATGCGTACCGCTATACGAGATATCTCCCAGGCGGCGTATCCTTTGACTGACCCCTGCATCGACTGGAATAAAAACGAATGAGCCAAGCAATTGTGTTGAAGACCGAGCCGTACCGCTGGGACTGTATCAGCCTGGGCGAAGTGATGCTGCGACTCGATCCGGGTGAAGGCCGCATCCATACCGCGCGTGAATTTCGCGTCTGGGAGGGCGGCGGAGAATACAACGTGGCCCGGGGTCTGCGGCGCTGCTTCGGCCTGCGAACCGCCATCGTCACCGCGCTTGCCGACAATCCGGTGGGCCGTCTGGTGGAAGACATGATGCTGCAGGGCGGCGTGGATACGTCGATGGTGCGCTGGGCGCCGTATGACGGCGTCGGCCGCACGGTCCGCAACGGCCTCAACTTTACGGAGCGCGGATTTGGAGTGCGCGCCGCGGCCGGCTGCTCGGATCGCGGGCACACGGCGATCTCGCAGACAAAGAGCGGCGACTTCGACTGGGAAGAGATCTTCGGCGCGCAGGGAGCGCGCTGGTTTCATACCGGAGGCATCTATGCCGCGCTGTCGGAGACGACGCCCGGCGCAGCGGCCGAGGCTATGGACGCGGCGCGGAAGCACGGCACCATCGTCTCGTTCGATCTGAACTATCGCGACTCGCTGTGGAAGAGCATCGGCGGCAAGGCCAAGGCGCAGGAGGTCAACCGCGAGCTGGTGCGCAAGGTCGACGTGCTGTTCGGTAATGAAGAAGACTTCTCGGCCATGCTGGGCATCTCGCTCAAAGGCGTGAGCGAGGACTTCACGGAGCTGCCTGTGGCCAGCTACGAGCAGATGCTGCGCGATGTGATGGAGGCGTACCCCAACCTGAAGCTGGTCGCCACCACGCTGCGCACGGCGCCCACCGCGACGAACAACGCATGGGGCGCGATGGCCGTCTATCAGAATCAGGTCGTCCACGTGCCGCAGAGGGATATCGAGATACTCGACAGAGTGGGCGGCGGCGACTCCTTCGCCTCCGGACTGATTTATGGAATGCTGAAGGAGAAGCCGGTAGAGTGGGCGGTGCAGTGCGGCGTTGCGCATGGCGCGCTGGCGATGACCACTCCGGGCGACACCAGCATGGCCACGCTGCCAGAGGTGGAGCGTGTGATGAAGGGCGGCTCGGCGCGTATCGCCCGCTAGAAGCGGCACTCCGCAGAAAGCGCACAACCGGACCGAAGAACGCCTCCCTGGATCTTCTTACCTTTTTCAGAGACAACATTCAGAGACGAAACGATGACAGAGAACATAAAGCAGCAGATTGAACAGGCCGGACTCATTCCGGTTCTGCGCGCGCCTTCAGCGGAGCTGGGACATGCGCTGGTGGATGCCATGGTTGCAGGCGGCGTAACGGTGATCGAAGTCACGATGACCGTGCCCGGAGCGGTTGATCTGCTCCGCGACCTGAAACAGAAATACGGAAGCAAAGTGCTGCTCGGCTCCGGCACGGTGACGGACGCGGCGCAGACGGAGGCGACCATTCACGCGGGAGCCGAATTTGTCGTCAGCCCGAGCCTGCACCCGGAGGTGGTGGCAAAGACGAAGGAGATGGGCAAGGTCTCCATTCCCGGCTCGCTGACGCCGACAGAAGTCATCACCGCGTGGAAAATGGGCGCGGATTACGTGAAGATCTTTCCCTGCTCCGCCATGGGAGGAGCTTCGTATCTCAGGGCGCTGCTTGCGCCCTTTCCCGAGCTGAAGCTGATTCCGACCGGCGGAGTGACCGTGCAGACGGCGCAGGATTTCCTGAAGGCCGGCGCGCGGGCGCTTGGCGTGGGCACCGATCTGGTGAATCCCGCAGCCATTGCCGAAGGGAAGCCGGAGGTCATTACCGAGACCGCGAGAAAATACCTGGAGATTATCGCAGCCTGGAAGAAGCGTTAGATCGGCTGCGGCCTGCATACCGCAATGAGGGATGAAATGGCGATTTGTTGCGTGCTGCGGAACGCGCACGTTGACAACCCATTCTTTCAGCGGGAAAAATTCATTCCAATAGTTCGTATAGCGATACGGCGTACCGCAAAGTGCCCCCTCCTGGTTGCGAAGCCATACGCGCCCGAACACTGGTTCTGGAAACAGGCACAGCAAATCCCGCGATCAGAGGACACTTCCATGGCAACCGTGATCAGTTCGTCCACCGGCCTGCCGCTGCCGGCAGCGGTGGCAAAAACAGATGGCCCTTATCAGCTGCACAGTCTCGATCGCGCCGTTGCCGTGCTGGAGATGCTGGGCGAGAGCGATACCCCGCTGAGCCTGGCCGAGATCTGCCAGAAGATGCACCTGCACAAGAGCACGGCGCACCGCTCTCTGATGGTGCTGGAGCGCAGCGCGCTCATCGAGCGCACCCAGGAAAACCGCTTCCGGCTGGGACTGAAACTTTACGAGCTGGGAAACCGCGCCGTCGAGCAGATCGATCTGCGGGCGCGCGTCCATCCGTTCTTCCGCAAGCTCTCGTCGCAGGTGTCGGAGACGGTTCACCTGAGCGTGCTGCAGAAGACGAAGGTTGTGTATCTGGACAAGGTGGAACCGAACCGCCGCATCTGGATGGGCTCGAAGATCGGCGCCTCGAACCCCGTCTACTGCACCGCGATGGGCAAGGCGATGCTCGCCTTTCAGCCTCCGGAAGCGATCGAAGAGATCATTTCGAAGATCCGCTTTGTGCGCTACACGCCGAAGACGCTGGGGTCGAAGGAAGCGCTGCTGAAGTCTCTGGAGCGAGTGCGCCGCCGCGGCTACGCGATCGACGATGAGGAGATCGAGGTCGGCGTTCGCTGCGTGGGCGCTCCCATCTTCAACGAAAGCCGGTACCCGATTGCGGCGGTGAGCATCTCCGGACCGGCCTCGCGGATCACGGCGCAGAGCGTGCCGGAGATCGCGGAGCACCTGCTGCGCTGCTGCCGCGAAATCTCCGCCACGATCGGCCTGCGCGACCGGAAGCGATCTCCGGTCGTCTCGCCCTTCGCGCGCCACTACGGCGCATAGCTGCCGCTACTGACGCACCTTGATCACGATGGATGTATAGGTGGTTCCCGCGGGAACGAGCAGCTGATGCGGCACACCGGCGGGGATCTGCAGGATATCGCCGACATGGACGACCTGCGATTTGCCTCCGGTAATGCTTTTGCCGCGCGTCTCGCCGTTGGCTCCGGGGTGAGGATCGACCACAGTACCGCCTGTGATCAGCGTGGCATGGCCTTCGGTCACGATCATCACATCGCTGTAGTGAGCGTGAATCTCCACCTGGCCATCCTTCGTGCGCACCGAAAGCTGCACGATATGCGTGCCGTAATCTCCGAGAATGGTGCCGCTGATGCCCGCGGCTTTGGCCTTCGCAACCAGCCCTGTCAGCTGCTGGTTCATGTCATGCGAGGTAAAGACCTGGGGCTGGGTAGAGGTTTGCGCGGAGCCCGGAAGGGCCAGAGCCAGGATGGCAGCAGCGGCGAGTACAAAACGTCTCATTCTCGAAATCTCCTGAAGGGTGATGCGGGTTCGTGAAGCAATAAAGGTTTCTGCCGGAGCAGGATGATTTTACTGTCAGCGAAGGGCTCTTCGCAGGCAGAGATGGCCGTGCTGCATTGCGGTACGCTTCCGCCGGCATAGTTCCACATGGAAAGCGGCGGAAGATCACGCAACAGATGAGGACTCAGCTCCCTTCGGCAGCAAGCCGTTCTCCGGCACGAGCGGCAAAGCGCAGCAGACGGCGATCGTCGTTGTGCGCAGCCAGAAGCTGCAGGCCGCTGTCAGACGATGGCAGAACAACGGAGGGAAGTCCGGCGAGGCTGGCCGGCGTAGTGTGGCGGAGAATACGCGCACGGGCCTCCGACTGATCCCGGCCTGCGTCGAGCCGGCTGACCGGCGTTGCGGGTGCGAGCAGAAAGTCGAAGCGGTCGAAGAGCGCGGCCATTGCTGTACAGAAGGCCTGATGGCGCAGAGCGAATCCGCGTATTTCATCCTCGCGAAGCGAGGCTCCCCACGCAAGCCGCTCGGCGATAATCGGTTCGAAGTGGGCGTAAAAGCCCGCGTGCTGCTGCGCTGCCTCGGCAGCCTGCAATGGAGCGTAGATCTCCCGCGCATCGAGCCAGAATGCGGGGACAAATGGTTCGAGGCGCACCTTCGGCATCGAATCTTTGCCGCCGAATTCCACGAGCCGTTCCTGCCAGGCCCGGAAGGAGCGAAGAGCCGCGGAATCGCAGTCTTCGAGCAGAGGGCCATCGAGAACACCGATGACGATCTCTTCCCTTTCCTGTCTGGTCTGCGGCGGAAGATCGAAGAGCGCTTCAGCAAGAAGCGGCGCATCGCGAAGATCGCGGAAGAGCCAGCCGATGGTGTCGAAGACAGGAGCCAGGTGCGCACCGCCGCGCCAGTCGGCAACGCCCAGCGAAGAGCGATAGCCGGAGAGGCCGCAGAGCGCAGCGGGCACGCGGACGGAGCCGCCGGTATCGGTGCCGATGGCCGCCAGCGCCGAGCCCTCCTGAATGGAGGCTACGGCGCCGCTCGATGAGCCTCCGGTAAGAAGCGCGGGATCGGCCGGCTGAAGGCAGTTGCCGTAGTCGCGGTTTTCTCCGGTGATGCCGTAGGCAAGCTGGTGGAGATGCGTCTTGCCGGTGATGATGGCGCCCCGACGACGCAGACGGGCTGCGATGGCGGAGTCGGCCGATGCGGGGCGATTGTGCTCCGCGTAAAACTTCGAGCCGCTGCTGGTGACGAAGCCTTCGAGATCGAAACAGTCTTTGAGCGAGACGGGGAGCCCGTAAAGCGCGGGTTTGCTCTCCTGCGCGGCAAAACGCTGCTGCTGCCGCACGGCTTCGGCAAGCGTCCACGCAGGGTCGAGCACAATGTAGGTGTTTCGGCTGCGGTTTCCGTTGGCGCGGGAGAGAGCGGCGCGCATCTGCGCCACGAGGTCGAAGCCGGGCTGCTGCGCACGAGCAAGAAAATCCTGCACTGGACTCAGGTTGAGGTGCATGGAGTGATTGTATTCAGTGCACCGGCCGCAGTAAGCAAAGAGGCGGCTCAGGACCGCCTCTCCGGTGGATTTGCGATGACTCGATCAGAAGCTGAGGTGCAGCGACATCTGAATCTGCCGCGGCGCGCCGATGGTGTGCTTCACGATGCCGAGGCCGGTGGGACAACTGTAGAAGTAATCGGAAGCATTAAAGCTGCCTGGGTTGGTGCAGGCTCCCTGTGGAGGAGCAGCGGCCTGATACGCATTCAGCGTCGGCACGTTGTTGTAGCCGGCATTCTGCGTGACGTCATCGCCGGGGATATCGAAGCTGCTGGTGTTGGTGAGGTTGTAGACGTCGAAGGTATACCGCAGTGCATAGCGGTCGCGAATGCGCAGCGTCTTCACCAGCGAGGCGTCGGCGCGCTTCTGGAAGGCCTGGCGGAAGATATTGCGCTGGCCGCTGGTGAAGCCGGTTTCGTAGATGTCGCCCGCAGGCACGCCATTCGAGCCGGAAGCCAGCAGAGGCAGTGTGAAGCACGAAGACTTCAGCGCGGCGCTGTTTGGATCGCTGTCCCTGTAGAACGCGCCGGAATGCCCGGTGAGCGCTGACTTCGCGGTGCAGCCGGGCGCGAGGGGAACGATGGGGTTGGTGATGCCGTTGAAGGTGCTGTAGTAGATGCTGCCCACCGCGCCCGAGTAATCGATCACGCTGTAGGGCTGGCCGCTCTGGATGATGGCCAGGCCGTTGAGCGACCAGTCGTTGATCAGCTTGCCCTGGAGCGTGCTTTCGCTGAAGAGCTTCGGGAGCGAGAAGCCGTAGGTGAAGTTGAGCACATGGGTGCGGTCGAAGTCCGCCGATCCATAGCCGCTGCGCAGGTTGAGCGGGTTGCTGCCGTTATAGAAGAGGCCAAGGGCGCTCTGCTCGTCGGTCGCGTGGGAATACGTATAGGAGACGCCTGCCTGGATGCCGTGGCTGAGCCGCTTTTCCACGTGCGCCTGCAGCGCGTGGTATGCGGAGATGCCGGCAGCGGTGTACGACTCGGACTCGGACGAATAGCCGATGTACGGAACGCGAAGATCGACGTTGCCGCCCTCATAGTTCTCCTGCATGGTGCCGTAGCTGCAGCTCGGATTGAGATTCACGCAGACCGGGAAGAAGGTATTCGGATCGAGCACGGTGTAGCCGTAGCTGAAGGACTGCTGCGCCACGCCGCCCGGATGGGTCGGATTCCCCGGAGCAGCGATGTGCGCCTGGTTGAAGGGCACAGGAATGACCTGGTGGCGTCCAAGATTGCCGACGTAGCCCAGCTCCACCATCAGATCGTTGCGCGGCTGCCACTGCAGATCGAGCGTGAAGTTGATGGAGTAGGGCAGCTTGTTCGTGCGGTTGTAATTGCCGAGGGTAAAGGGCTCGGCACCGGCGATGATGCCGGCGGCGTCCGGAAGATAGTTGATCAGATCCGAGGCCTTCGGATTGGAGGGCGGAGCCGAGCGCGTCATGCCCCACGGGTTCGACAGATTGTAGTCGAGCTGGCTGCCATCGACGGGCTTGAACGGAGTAAGACCGCAGATCGGAATGTAGTAGTTGTACAGAAAGCTCGTGTTGCCGTAGGGCGAGGCAGTGTACGGGCAGCCCTGTCCGGTGACAAACGGCGGCGTCTGGCTCACGCCGAAGGGACCGCCTGCGACCTCGCCGGCGGCGTATCCGGGCGAGAGATAGGTGTAGAGCTCGCCGCGGTCGTAGTACATGCCGGTGCCGCCGCGAACGACGAGCTTGTTGTGGAGCATCGACGGCTGCCACGCGAAGCCAAGCCGCGGCGCAATGCCCCACTGGCGTCCGGTGAGCGTCGTGTTGCTTACCCCGGAGGTTCCGTTGCGATTGTTGCCGGCGATGATGAGGCCCGGTTTGGTGATCGCGTCGGAGCCCGCGTCGTAGCTGTACTGCGACGGATCGAAGTTAAACAGGTTGCCGTATTTTTCCGTCAGGCCGCCATTCCAGTCATAACGAATACCGGCAGTGATGCTGAGGTTCGGGCGAATCTGATACTTGTCCTGCAGATAGAGGCCGCTGGTGTTGGCGCGGTAGTAGCGGTTCGCGTTGCCCTGAAGAAAGGTCGTCGCGACAAATCCGTCGGTCGTGTACGGCGTCACCCAGTTCATGGCGTAGGTGGAGAGATCGGGCGTGGCTACCAGGCCCTTGCCCGTGCGCAGATCGCGAATGTTCAGCTGTGTGTACGACCAGCTTCCGCCGAAGGTAAGCGAGTGCGCGCCTTTGGTCCAGATCGCGTTGGCCGAGGGCTGAATACGGTTCTGAAACATGCCCGTGTAGGCGCTCTGATTGGTGGTGGAGGGTCCGATGCTGAGCGACTGCTGCGGCAGACCGAGGCTGGAGCCGTAAGCGCCCAGAATGTCGACGATCGTGATGCCTGGGAAATAGGAGCCGAAGCTCGAGGTCATGTCGGCGGCTGGAGTGCCGGCCTGTCCCGGCGCCCAGAGCTGATCGTTGGTGCTGTATGCCTTCTCGCGAATGAAGCCCAGCGTCTCCGTCAGACTGAAGCTGGAGCTCAGCGTCTGAATGTTAGTAACGGAGAAGACCTGCGAGCCCGCGTCGAGATGCTCGGTGAATCCGGGCACATTGGACGTTGCATACGGAGTGCTGTTGGGATCGTGCTGATAGTAATATTTCAGACTGATCTGATCGGTCGCGGTGGTGTTCCAGTCAAGGTTGGCAATGGCCTGATCGACCGTGAAGTAGGAGGTTCCGGTCTCGAATGCATTCGACGGTGACAGCGCGTCGGGCACGTGGTGGTTATCGTTCGGGATGAGCCACTGGCCGTTGGGCAGCTTTGCCTGAAAGAGCGCAAGGCCCAGAGGGTTGTTGGACCAGTCGGCGGAGCTGACCGTAAAACCATTCGTGTTGTCGGTATCGCTCCAGTTGTTGTTCACCAGCGTGGCCAGTCCATCCGCCGTGCGGTTGGTATCGTTCAGGCCGGGAGGAACAGCGATGAGCGTGTCGCCCGTCTCCTGATCGGAGACATGCATGTGCTGGTAGGCGACGAAGCCGAAAAGTTTGTTGCGGATGATCGGACCGGAAAAGGTTCCGCCGGCGACGTAGCGATGCAGCTGCGGATTTTTGTCTTCGTCGGGAATACCGGTATTGTTCTTGAAGAAGAAGGGCGCTGCGTTGAGCCAGCTTGTGCCGCGATGGCCATAGAGGCTGCCGTGCCAGTTGTTGCCGCCGGAGATCGTGCTCATGTCAATATGAGCGCCGCTGGCCGAGCCCTGCTGCGCGTCGTACATCGAAGCGTTGACGCGGACCTCCTGCACTGTCTCCGGCGCGGGCGTGGGAATGGCGTTGCCGATGGAAAGATAGACCGAGGAGGCGCTCTGCTCGACGCCGGCGCTGGAGTTGCCGCTGCCGGTATCGAGAACGACGCGGGCCGACTGCACCTGGCTGGTGGTCTTTCCGTTGAAGAAGTTACTGGCGTCGACGCCATTGAGCAGAACGCTGTTCGAGGTATCGCGCTGGCCGTTGGCCCAGATGGGCGCGTTGCCGAGGCCGCTGTTCACGCCCGTGCCGCCGCCCAGCTCGGCGTTCACGCCGGGCGACAGAATCGCCAGCCCGGTAAAGCTGCCCGTCGCCAGCGGCACCGCGTCAATCTGCGCCTTGTCGAGCACATAGCCGTTGGTGGTATCGACGGCGTTGAGCAGCGGCGTAGCCTCCACCGTCACCGACGTGCTGACCTGCCCGACCCGAAGCGTGACATTGAGGGTCGCGGTTCGATCCGCCTGCACAAGCAGCGACGGAATCTGCTGCGTGTCAAAGCCATCGTGCACGAAGGTTACGGAGTAGGTGCCGATGGGCAGGTTCACGAACTCATACGTGCCGCTGGCATTCGACGTTGCTTTGCGGGTGAGCCGGGTCTGGTCGCTGACCGCTGTAACGGCTGTATCGGGCAGAGCTCCGCCGGTGGCGTCGGTCACCGCGCCGGTAATTCCGCCGAGAGTCTGCTGGGCAAATCCTGCCGGGCCGAACAGAATATGGATGCTGAAGAGAAAGGCTGCGCTGAAGAGAACTCGACTGAACCGCTGAAACATCTGTATCCGGCCTCCCTGCAGATCGGTGAAAAAAAAAGACGACTCTGCGTGCAGCGATAGAGATCCATGCTGCTGCATCTGCAGTCTGTGATTTTCAGTTCTGGAACAGCGCGGCTTCGGGAACGGAAAAGCCGGGTCGACGTGGACTATCAGCAGAGAATAGCGCAAACGCAGGCACATCCCAAGAAAAAAACACCGTTTTTGTGACGGCTGGAAGGAAGATTCTCTTCCGGAAAACCGGACGGTAGTGTGCAGCACCATCCGCGCACCGAAAGCGGGATACCGGGCTCATTTCTGTCGCTTTTGGCAGGGACGGAGGGTTACTCTGGCCAGGGCTGCGTCTGTTCTGAGACGTACGGGCTGCCGTGTGCCTGCCGCCATCACAAATTGTCTTCAGAGATCCAAAGAAAACGATGACCCTTCGCCTTGCCAAAGTGCTTCTGATCGCCGCCATCGGGCTCTTCTACACGCTGGTCGTCTTCAACAACCTGACCGACTACAGCTCGAATTACGAATTTGTGCATCACGTGCTGCTGATGGACTCGACCTTTCCCGGCAATCACGGCATGTGGCGCGCGATTCATCCGGTGCTGGCGCAGAAGATCTTCTATGACGGCATCATCGCCTGGGAGATTCTGACGACCATCCTCTGCTGGGTGGGATACGTGCAGCTGCTGCGTGCGATTCGCAAGCCGAGCGAAGTCTTCGAGCGCGCCAAGCGCCCGGCCGTATGCGCTCTGACGCTGAGCCTGCTGATGTGGCTGGTCGCCTTTCTGACGGTGGGCGCGGAGTGGTTTCTGATGTGGCAGTCGAAGATCTGGAACGGCCAGGAGGCTGCATTCCGCATGTTCGCGGTCGTGGCGCTGATCCTGATTCTGCTGGCGCTGCCTGAGCGGGAGATGCAGCCATAGCATTCAGCCGCAGAGCAATCCATCGCATGGCGAGGCCGCGATGGAGAGAGCAGCCTCAGTTCCCTCTGTACGTGGAGTAGCCGTGCGGCGTGATCTGCAGCGGCACATGATAGTGCTCGCCGGCGCTGCGAATCTGAAAGGTGACATCGACGAAGGGGTGAAAGGTTTCGAGCCCTTTGCCGCGATAGTATCCGCTGGTTCCGAAGCGCAGCCGGTAGAAGCCTGGCTCGGGCGCTTCGCCTGCGGGCAGAAGGTCGGCAATGCGGCCCTCCTCATCGGTACGGCGAGCGGCCACGACGCGCCATCTGCCGCCGAGATAGCGGTGAAGGCGCACGGCAACATGCGCGGCGGGGCGTCCGCTGGTAAGGTCGAGAACGTGCGTCGTGATTCGGCTCATGGTGCTCCGTGGTGATCGTTCCGGCGTCACCTTATTTTCGCAGGCCGATGCGCGAATGCGTCATGCACGGCAATCGCGCGCGTGTTCGCAGGCCGATGCTCTTTGCGCCGCGGATGCCTGTGCCATACTGTCGATGCTCTCACTTTTGCATCGAAAGAACAGACAGCATGCCGCCGAAGGCCAATCCCGAACTGATGCGGCGCGCCATCGCGCTGGCTACGGAAAATGTGCGCTCCGGAGCAGGCGGTCCCTTTGCGGCGATCATTGTCAGGAACGGCGAGATCGTCGGCGAAGGCGTGAACACGGTAACGCGGACAAACGATCCGACGGCGCATGGCGAGGTGAATGCGATTCGCAACGCGTGCGCGGCGCTGCATGTGTTTCATCTGCAGGGCTGTGAGATTTACACGAGCTGTGAGCCCTGCCCGATGTGCCTTGGCGCGATTTACTGGGCGCGGCTCGACGCGATTTACTACGGCAACTCCTCCGAGGATGCGGCGCGCGCGGAGTTCCACGACGCCCTTCTGTATCGCGAGCTGAGGCTGCCCCCCGCGGCAAGACAGATTCCCTCCGAGCGCCTGCTGGGCGACGAGGCGTGGGAGAGCTTTCAGACGTGGCTGGAGAGCCCGATAAAGATCGAGTACTGACGCAGCGGCGCTGTCCTGCGCCGGAAGTCCTCTCGCCTTAGCCTCTTTATCCCGCAACCGCCTCATCGGCAATCGACAGCGAGGCATCGAGCACCTCGACGGCGAAGTCGAGATCGGCCTTCTCGACGATGAGCGGCGGCGCGATGACGAAGTGGCTGATCCAGGCGACGACGGAGACACCGCGCTTCATCATATCGGCGGCAACGCGATCGACGACCAGCGGTTTGCCGTCCATCTTCTCCTGCCGGGTGTTGAGCGGGGCTTTGCTGACGTGATCCTTCACCAGCTCGACGGCCCAGAAGAGGCCGAGGCCGCGCACTTCGCCGATGGAGGGATGCCTGTCCTTCAGCGCGCGAAGCTTCGGACCCAGATATTCGCCCATGCTGCGGGCGCGGTTGACGAGATCGAGGCGCTGCATCTCCTGAATAGTGGCGATGGCGGGATAGAGCGTGATGGGATGCGCCTCATACGTGTGCCCATGCGCGAAGAGATGATCGTCGAAGTGCGCCGCGACTTTGGCGGTGGTGGCGCAGACGCCGAGCGGTACATAGGCTGACGTAATGCCCTTCGCGGTCACGAGAATATCGGGCTTCACGCCCCAGTTGTCGACGGCAAACCAGGAGCCGGTGCGTCCCCAGCCGCTCATCACCTCATCGGCGATGAGGAGCACGTTATGGCGTCTGCAGATTTCGAGCAGCTTTGGAAGATACTCGGCAGGAGGCACAAGAACGCCGTTAGTGCCGACGACGGGCTCAACGATGACCGCGGCAACGTCGCTCTCGTTCTCGATCATGTGCTCGAGATAGTCGGCGCAGGCGATGCCGCACTGAGGATACGTGTGTTTGATGGGGCACTTGTAGCAGTTCACCTCCGGCGCAAAAAGAAAGCCCTGGCCTTTCACCGACGGCTCGGCGGGCCAGCGGCGCGGATCTCCGGTCGCGCCCATTGAGGCCATCGTGGCGCCGTGATAGGAGCGGTAGCGCGAGATGATTTTGCTCTTGCCGGTCGACAGGCGCGCGATCTTGAAGGCCGCTTCATTGGCCTCGGTACCTGACGTGGCGAAGAAGAACTTCGTCAGACCCTCCGGCATCACATCGAGCAGCATGCGGCTGAGCTGGGCGCGCACTTCTGTCGTGTGGCCGGGAGCGATGTAAGGCAGGCGGCGGGCCTGCTCGGCAATCGATTCCACCACCACTGGATTTTTGTGGCCGAGGTTGACGCACATGAGCTGCGCCGAGAGGTCGAGATAGCGTTTGCCGTTGCCGTCGATGATGTAGCAACCCTCCGCATCGGCGATGTGCAGCGGGTTCCAGTCTCTTTGATAGCGCCAGGTGCCGTAGTTCAGCCTGCGGGTGAGGTCGACGACCTCCTGGGTGCTCAGCGCGGGGTTGGGAGAAACGGAGATCTCGCTCATGGTTTCCTCTGCAAAGAATGTGACTGTCACTGTACAGGATGGAGCGCGGGGCCGCATTTGCCTGCAGAAAATCGCTTTCGTTTATGCTTTCTGTGCGGGCTGCGTGGAGAGGCCGCCGTGCAATCGCGCCTTTCCGCATGGTCGGATCGTCCAACAAATATCCGCAATCACCGGAGGAGCAATGCAGTTCGTTAATCTCGGTTCGACTGGTCTGAAAGTCTCCCGCCTGTGCCTGGGCATGATGACCTATGGCTCGAAGAAATGGCGCGAGTGGGTTCTGGAGGAAGAGGAGAGCAAACCGTTCATCCGGATGGCGCTGGATGCGGGCATCAATTTTTTCGACACGGCCGATATCTACTCCGAGGGCGTGAGCGAGGAGATCCTGGGCCGCGCGCTGAAGGAGTTCGGCGTCGAGCGCAACCGCATCGTCGTTGCGACGAAGGTCTATCAGGCAATGGGGCCGGACCCGAACCAGCGCGGGCTTTCGCGCAAGCACATCCGGCATGCGATTGACGCGAGCCTGCGGCGCCTGGGCCTGGATTATGTCGATCTCTATCAGATTCACCGCTTCGATACCACCACGCCGATCGAAGAGACGATGGAAGCGCTGGACGAAGTGGTGCGCGCCGGCAAGGCGCTCTATATCGGCGCATCCTCGATGTACGCCTGG
This sequence comes from Paracidobacterium acidisoli, assembly GCF_003428625.2. Classification (GTDB taxonomy): domain Bacteria; phylum Acidobacteriota; class Terriglobia; order Terriglobales; family Acidobacteriaceae; genus Paracidobacterium; species Paracidobacterium acidisoli. Next base: position 574,221 of record NZ_QVQT02000001.1, read on the forward strand.
CAGTTCCACAGCATGCTGCATGTTTCGGAGACGCGCGGACTGGCGCGCTTCGCGACCATGCAGAACCATTACAACCTGGTGTACCGCGAAGAAGAGCGGGAGATGATTCCGCTGTGCAAACAGGAGAAGATCGGGCTGATTCCGTGGAGCCCGCTGGCGCGGGGCTTTGTCGCCGGCAACCGCTCACGGCAGGACCGCGGAGAAACTGTGCGCGCCAAAACCGATGACTTCGCGCAGGGCCTCTACTACCGCGACTCGGACTTCACGGTGGTGGAGCGGATCACGGAGATCGCGAAGAAGCGCGGCGTGAGCAACGCGCAGGTGGCGCTGGCGTGGATGCTGGGCAAGCCTGAGATCACCTCGCCCATCATCGGCGCAAGCAAGCCGCACCATCTGGAAGACGCGCTGAAGTCGCTCGATCTGAAGCTGACGGAAGAGGAAGTGAAGACACTGGAAGAGCCCTACGAGCCGCATCCGATCCTGGGACACAATTGAAATAGGGCGCAGAGCGCAGAATTGGACGTACGCATCTGTGGATGGATGCGCGATCTTGTGATTTATTTTTGTGAACCGATACAAAAAGAGAAGCGCCACCTTCACGGGTGACGCTTTTGTTTTTCCTGTGCTCTGTGCCCTGAGTACTGCGCTCTGTTTCTGCGCCCTTACTTCAGAGGCTCTTCCGGCTCCAGAATCTGCAGGTCGAGCGGCGGCTCGGCCAGCCATTCGGCAGAGGAGATCTTCGCCAGAGCCCGCTTGAGCGCGGAGTTCGTGCAGGGCTCGACGGTCACGACGAAGGGCAGGCTGTCTTTGCCGAAGCCGGGCCGCTGAAAGAGCGCGTGAATGTTGATCTGCTCGCCAGCCAGCGCTCCGGCTATCTCGCCGACGATGCCGGGGCGGTCCTTCACGACGAAACGGATGTAGTGGCGGAGCAGGAACTCGCCGCTCACCTCGGCTTTGCGGCTGGGCAGGTCGATGTTGCCCGATCCGTGCGCGAGCGTGATGAGATCGGAGACGACGGCAACTGCGGTGGGATGGCCGCCCGCGCCGTGCCCGGAGAAGACGACGTCGCCGCCGTATTTTCCGCCCACCAGAACCATGTTCTCCGTGCCGCGCGACCACGCCAGCGGAGAGTTTTTCGGCACCAGCATCGGCCCAACGGTCGCCAGCAGCGCGCCGCCGCGGGTTTCGGCGCGGGAGATCTGGCGGATGGTGCAGCTCAGCTCGCCGGCGTATTCAAAGTCGATGGCGGCGATGCTGGTGATGGTGCGAACTGGAATATCCTCGACGGCGAGATCGGCGCGCAGAGCGATGCGGGAAAGAATCACCAGCTTGGCCCGCGCATCGTAGCCGTCGACATCCTCGCTGGGATTGGCTTCGGCGTAACCGAGCGACTGCGCGTCCTTCAGAACGTCGGCAAACTGCGCGCCCTCTTCCATGCGGCTCAGAATGTAGTTGCAGGTTCCGTTGAGAATGCCCTCGAGGCGCGTCACCTGGTCGCCGGCCAGGCCATGCTGCAGGCCGGGAATAACGGGAATGCCTCCGGCCACGGCCGCGCCGTAGAAGAGGCTGGCACCGTGAGCGCGGGCGATGCGGTCCAGCTCCACCCCGTGCTGCGCAATGAGCTTCTTGTTGCCGGTGACGGCGGACTTCCCTGCTTCAAGGGCGCGGCGCACCCACTCTCCGGCAGGGTCGAGGCCGCCGACCAGCTCGACGATCACATTTGCGTCGGAGGCCAGCACTTCGTCAAAGCTCTCCGTCCAGGTCACCGTCGAAGGCACCCACTCGGCACGCTTGCGCGCCACGGAGCGGTTAAAGATATGCGTCAGCTCGACGCCCTGCGGCTTCAGATCGCACAAGATGCGGGCCACGGAACTGCCGACGGTCCCGAATCCCAGAATCGCTACTTTGATCGACAAGCTTTCTGCTCCCTGTTGGCTCTGTGTTCTGAGGGCTGTTCCTTCATCCTAAAGCAGAGCGGCGTCAGGGTGTTCGCGCCGGCTCAAACGAACGTACCGAAGACGGCTGTAAAGACGGCTCAAAAGGCTGGGAGGCGACGGGAATGCGCACTTCGGCCTGGCAGCCGGGCGCGTCGGTGCGGTTGCGCAGCACCAGCGTGCCGCCGTGGGCCTCGGCGATCTGACGGGCCAGCGCCAGACCTACGCCGGTGCCGGATTTTTTCGTAGTGTAGAAGGGCACGAAGAGATTCGCGGGATTGGCGAGTCCCGGGCCGTTGTCCTCAATGAGGATCGAAGCGAAATCTCCCTGCTGCATACTGCGCATGCGCACCTTCGGAGCATGCGCGGCCGCTGACGGCGATGGCTCGTCGGCCTCGTGCATGGCGGCTTCCACGGCGTTCTTGACCAGATTGATGAGCAGCTGCTCCAGCTGATCGGCATCGGCAAACAGGCTGACCGGCGGCGAGGGCAGCAGCTCGACGTCAAGCCGCGTCTCCAGCCGGGCCACGCGCTCCAGCAGCGGAGCCAGCGGCACCTGGCGGATGACCGGCGAGGGCAGCTGCGCAAGCTGACGATAGGCCTGCACGAAGCGGTTGAGCGATTCGGCGCGGCTCTCGATGACGCTGAGGCCGCGGGCGAGATCGGCGGAGACCGGACCGGCCGATGGGGAGTCGAGACGGTAGAGCAGGCTGCCGGCGATGGATTTGATCGGGGTGAGCGAATTGCTGATCTCGTGGCCGATGACGCGGATCAGACGCCGCCACGCCAGCCGCTCCTCTTCGCGCAGGGCGGCGCTGACATCGGAGAGCAGCAGCAGAATGTGCGGCATGCCGCGCTGGCGAAAGGCGCTGCGGCGGATCATCCAGCGGCCCGTCTGCCCCTGCGACTCGAGCTGCAGAACGCCTTCGTCGGGCTGTTCCAGCAGTCGCGAGAGGCCCAGCTCGTCGGCGCGGCGGCCAAGATCGCGGGCGGAGATGAGCGCAAAGACGCGCTCCGCGGCCGGATTCAGCAGACGCAGCCGGCAGCCCTGATCGAAGGCCAGCACCGGCGCGTCCAGCTCGGCGATGACGCGGCGGAAGAGCGTGGCGGCCTCAAGGCCGCTGAGGCGCTGGGCCTGCAGGGCGTCGGCCAGCACGTTGACCTCGCTCGACAGCTCGCCGAGAGCGTCTTCGCGGCCGGCTCCGCGCGCGCGGAAGGAGTAATCGCCCTCGCGCAGCGAGGCGACGACGTTGGCCAGCGTCTGCAGGGGCCGGACGGTCTGCTCCATGAACGAAGAGAGCGCAAGCAGAAGGGCCAGCAGCAGAATGATCAGGATGGCGACCATCGGGCCGGTGGAGACGTGCAGCAGAACCAGCAGAGCCGCGGTGAGGCCGAAGATGGGCAGAGCCAGCAGCGTGCACAGAACGCGGAACCTGGCCTCGAAGGAGAGGCTTTCACCGGCGCGTTTCCGATTCCCTTTGCCGCTGGCCGTCGGCCTAGATGCCATATTTTTCCATCCGCCGGTAGAGGGCGCCCCGGCTTAAACCGAGGGCCTCGGCCGCCTGACTCACGTTGCCGTTGCAGCGCGTCAGGGCCTTGCGGATGAGGATACTCTCAACGGATTCAAGGCTCATCTCCTCGAGCCCCGGACCGGTTCCTGTGCCTCCGGCCGGGCCGAAGGCGCGAGTCTGGCTGAGGCCGAGATCCGCCACCTCGATCTGGCTGGAGCGGGCCATGAGCACGGCGCGCTCGATGGTGTGGTCGAGCTCGCGGACATTGCCCGGCCAGGAGTGCTGCAGCATAGCGTGAATGGCTCCGGTCTCGATGCCCTGCACCGGTTTGCGGTAGCGCTGCGCATACCGCGAGAGAAAGTGCGCGGCCAGGGCCGGAATATCTTCGCGGCGCTCGCGCAGCGGCGGCAGATGGATCTCGACGGTATTGAGCCGGAAGAGAAGATCGGCGCGAAAGCGCTGCGCCTCGACCTCGGAGCGGAGGTCGGCATTGGTGGCCGAGAGCACGCGCACATCGACGCGGCGGGTTTTGGAGGAGCCGACGCGCTCCATCTCGCCGGATTCAAGCACGCGCAGCAGCCGGGCCTGCTGGCGCGGAGGAACGTTGGCGATCTCGTCGAGAAAGAGCGTGCCGCCGTCGGCCAGCTCGAAGCGCCCGATGCGCTCGGTGCGAGCGTCGGTGAAGGCGCCTTTCACATGGCCGAAGAGCTCGCTCTCGAAGGTACCCTCCGGCAGCGCGCCGGTGTTGACGGCGACCAGCGACCGCGAGGCGCGCGAAGAGAGCGCATGCAGCGTCTGCGCCACCACTTCCTTGCCGGTTCCATGCTCGCCGGTGATCAGCACGTTGGCGTCGGAGGGTCCGATGCGCGCGATGGTGGCCAGCACCGGCTGCATGGCGGCCGCGCTGGCGATCATCTCGGGCAGCCCTTCGGCGCGCAGCAGGCGGTTTTCCGCCTCCAGCCGCTGCGCCCGCCGCACGGCGTGGTACAGGTCGACCTGCGTGCGCAGGATGGTCAGCAGCCGGGCATTGTCCCAGGGCTTCTGGATAAAGTCGCGGGCGCCGCGGCGCATCGCCTCGACGGCCAGCTCGACATTGGCCCACGCGGTCATCACGATCACCGGCACCTGGCTGTCGAGAGACTTGATCTGGCTGAGCAGATCGAGGCCCTCCTGGCCCGAGGTGGTGTCGCGGGTGTAGTTAAGGTCGATGAGCAGAGCATCGTAGAAGCCCGACTTCATCGCCTCCAGCACCATGAACGGCGACCGCGCCTTTTCGATGCGGTATCCCTGCGGCTCGAGCAGCAGCTCGAGCGCATCGAGGATCGGCGGCTGATCGTCGGCGATGAGGATGCAGGGCGCGGGACGAAACTCGGCCGCGGCGGCGGCGCTTCCGGTTTGTGAGGCAGTGGCCATAGGCTATACCTCGAATTCTACGGTTGAAGATGCGTTACGACGCCCGATTTTGCGTCGTCGATGGAGATGCCCATGCGGTCGAGCGTCTCGCCCGTGGCGCGGTCGATGTCGACCTTGGCCTTCTCAAAGGCGCTCTGCGCGACAAAGACAGCGGACTCCGCAATGGCGAGGGCCTGCTCGGAGGTCAGCGTGTCGTAGCTGGACATGGCTCCGAGCTTCTGCTCCTGTTTGGAGATGTCGAAGGTCTTCTGGGCAAGATCGCGGGCCTGCTCCGCCGCGGTAACACGGGCCTGCGCCTGCTGCAGCGCGTACTGCGAGTTGCGGACATCGAGCAGAATGCTCTTCTTCTGCTGCTCGAAGGTCAGCTCCTTCTGGCGGTAGTCGAGCACGGCGCGGAACTGGTCGGCCTTGGCGACGCGGTTGCGCAGAGTCACGTTCAGCGAGAAGCCGACCTGATACTCGGGCGAGGAGTAGTTAAAAGTATTCTGGAAGGCTCCGGAAAAACCCGAGGGGAGGGTCGTGGTGCACTCCGTATTCAGCGCGCAGACCGGGTTGAGCTGGCCGCCGAAGCCGGCACCGATAAACTGCCCGTAGAGTGAAAGGCGCGGCAGCAGCTCGTTCTTGATCGTCCTCAGGTTGTCCTGCGCAATCTGCATGGCGATCTGGTCTTCGGAGACGTCGGGGCGATTCTTCTCCGCGTCCGTAATAAGCACGTTGACCGGCTTGTCGGCATTGGGATCGGAAGCGCCGGTAAGGTCGAGCGGAACGACCGGCATCTCCGCGAGGGCAGGATCTTCGATGGTCTTGGTGAGCGCGTTCTTGATGAGCAGCTCGTTGAGCCGGAGCGTGGCCCGGGCGACGGTCAGGTCGCCTTCGCTGGTGGCGACGGCAGCCTGATCCTTCATCACCTGCATGGCCGGAACATTCTGTAACTGAAACTGTTTCTGATCGTCGGAGAGCGTCTCGTTGGCGTAGGCCAGCGAGCGCTCCTTGATCTGGGCGTCCTGATAAGCGTTCACGAGATCCCAGTAGATGTTCTCCACCTGGGTGATGGTGGCGATCACCTGCGCCTTGAAGCCGAGATCGGTGAGCTGAATGTTCTTTTTGGCGATGTGCATGAAGCGCTCGTTGGTGCCGAGGCCGAAGCCCTGCAGCAGCGGCTGATTGATGGTGAGGTTGAAGTTGGTCGTGAGCTCCGGGCTGAGGATGTTGTAGATGCTGTTCGTGGTCTGGCGAACGCCGTAGTCGGTCACATTGAAGCTGGTGCCGAGCGAGAAGGCCTGCGAGTAGCTGGAGGCCAGCTCGATGGTGTTCTGCTTCAGAATCGGCACGCCGTACTGAATCGTATTCACCTGGGTCAGCGTGGTGTGATCGACGAAGCCCTGCACGGAGAGCTGCGGATCGAAGGAATTGATAGGCGCGCCATTGCCGAGGGTCGAGGTGACGAGGCCTCCGGCGCCGGCCGCGGTCACGCCGCTGCTCGAGCCGCCGCCGCTGCCGGTTCCCGAAGAGCTGAAACCGCCCTGCGTGCCCTGCGCAATGCTGGTGTTGACACCGTTGGCGGCGCCGCCGGCTTTGGTGCGCAGCAGATCGGTCTGGGCGATGGGCAGGTTGTAGCGGAAGTAGGCGAGGTCGAGATTGTTCTCAAGCGCCAGCGCAATGGCATCGCGCAGCGAAAGGTAAAGCTTTCCGTCCCGTATCAGACCCTGCAGACGCGGCGAATTCGTCAGATCCAGCGGCGGCACGGTGCTGGGCATATACGCCGCAAACGGATTGCGCGAATGGGGCAAAGCGATCTGAAACTGCTGATGCGCTCCCAGAGAGAACTGCTGCTCCTGCTGGGCCTGCTGCGCGATGGTGGGAGCCGTCTGCGTCTGCTCCGGAGCCGGCGCGCTGGGGGAAGGAGTATTGTTCGCAGGCTGCTGCGTCTGTCCAAAACCATACGGGGCAAGCAATCCGCAAAGGACCGCGGCGCAGAGGCGCTCATGGATACGGAAGGAGCTCACGATGCACTCACCTCCGGCCCGACGCTGAGCTCCGGATTGGCCGTATCGCTGACCATCCAGCCGTCGCGAACCTCGATGACACGGCTGCTGTAGGCGGCATTCGTGTCGGAGTGAGTCACCTGAACAATGGTCGTGCCCTGCTGGTTGAGTTCGCGGAACAACTCCATGATCTCCTTTGCCTGAGAGGAATGCAGATTGCCGGTGGGCTCGTCGGCGAGCAGCAGCAGCGGCTTGTGGATGACGGCGCGGGCAATGCCGACAAGCTGCTGTTGTCCGCCGGAGAGCTGCGAGGGGTAGAGATCCTTCTTGCCGACGATGTTGAAGCGGTCGAGCGTATCGGCGACCAGGCCCTGACGCTCGGAGCGCGGCATATTTTTATAGGAGAGCGGCAGGTCGATATTCTCCTGCACGGTCAGGTCGTCGAGCAGGTGATAGCTCTGAAAGACCATGCCGACATTGCGCTTGGCCAGCTCGGCGCGCTGTTTACGGTTCATGCGGTGCACGGCTTCGTCTTTGAACCAGTACTCGCCGAGCCACTGATCGTCGAGCAGAGCCAGCACATTCAGCAGCGACGACTTCCCCGCCCCCGACGGACCCATGATGGTGAGAAAGTCTCCATCACGGATATCCAGGTGAATGCGGCGCAGCACCCAGGTCTGTCCCGCTCCCGTTTTGTAGCTGCGTTCGACGCTTCGTAACTGAATCATCGCCTTTTTCCTGCTTCCTGATGCTGCCGGTGCACAGTCTTCCGCGCGGGCGGAAGAGGCTGCGCTCCTCCGTCAGTCCTGACCGCTGTTTCCCGTTTTTCCCACCCTGTTCGATACCAGGCAACGCGAGAGAGCAGGAATGGCGCAAAGCGCGTATGTCCGGACGACCAGTCCCCTTAGCGGGCTTCGAGAACCTGGGCCATCTCCTCGCCCTCGGCGACCACTTTGCCGTCGAAGAGGTGGACATTGCGCTCGGCGTGCCGCGCAAAGCGGGGATCGTGCGTCACCATGCAGATGGTCGCGCCGTCGCGGTGCAGATTCTGCAGCAGCTCCATGACAGCTTCGCCGTTGCGCGAATCGAGGTTACCGGTCGGCTCGTCGGCCAGCAGGATCGAGGGCGATCCGGCCAGGGCGCGGGCCACGGCCACACGCTGCTGCTGACCGCCGGAGAGCTGTGAGGGATAGTGCTTCATGCGGTGCGCCATGCTGACCCGCTCGAGCGACTCCTGCACGCGGCGGCGGCGTTCGGCAGCCGTCATGCCGCTGCGGTAGGTCAGCGGCAGCTCGACATTCTCATACACGGTGAGATCGCCGATCAGGTTGAAGCTCTGGAAGATGAAGCCGATCTCCTGATTGCGGATGCGCGAGCGCTGCGAGAAGTTCAGGTTCTCGACCGGATGGCCGTTGAGCTGATAGCGTCCGCCGGTCGGGGTATCGAGCAGGCCGATGATCGAGAGCAGCGTCGATTTGCCGCAGCCCGACGGGCCCGACATCGCGACGTACTCTCCTTTATTGATGGTCAGGTGAATCCCGGAAAGCGCGTGTGTTTCGATCTCGTCGGTGTAGAAGACCTTGGTGAGGCCTTCAATTTCGATCAGTGGCTGTGCATTGTCGACCATGCTCTCTGCTCCTCACTTCGGTGCGGCCGCTGTTCAGTCGAGCCGAACCTTGTCCGTGTTGTCATATCGCGACATGTCCGAAAGGATGACGCGGTCGCCTTCCTTCAGGCCGTCCAGAATCTGAATCTGCGTTACCGACGCCTTGCCCACCTTCACCTGCACACGGGTCGCAGTTTTTCCGTCCGGATCGATCCGGAAGAGGCTGATCGTGCTGTCCGGATTTCCGAAGGCCGGACGCCCGACATACAGAACATTCTGCAGCCGCTCCTGATCGACCGTTCCATCCACACTCAGCTGCGGCACCGCTCCGGGAGGCAAGGGTCCATCCAGTGTTACGTCAACGGTGCGCGTTCCGTTCACAACCGCGGGATCAATTCTGGTCACATGTCCGGGAACGATGCCGTTGTGGGTGTCAACCTCCGCCGGCTGGCCAAGCTGAATATCGTGCGCCTGGGTCTCGGCGATCTGCAGAGCGGCCTTCAGCTTGTCGAGCTGGATCACCTCGGCCACGGAGGTTCCCGCCGTGACGTGCTGGCCCACCTGCACCGGCGTGGTCAGCGGCGCCAGCGCTCCGGAGATGCCGGCTCGCACCTGCAGCGCCTGCGACTGCTTCTCATAGAGTGCAAGCTGCGCCTTGGCCTGATCGATCTTGGCCTGCTGCGAGGCAAGCTGCACCTCGATCGCCCTCTGATTCACGTCAAGCTGCTGCTGGCTGATCTGGTGCTGGGTGGTCAACTGCTCGGCCGTGCTCTTGGACTGGCTGTACACGAGACCGGAGATCACGCCTAGATCATAGAGCTGCTTATTGGTCTGTGCCTGCAACTGGTCCTGGGTGTAATTGGCGGTGACGGCGGCATCTGCCGCCTTCTTGTCCATCAGCGTGCTTTGCAGCGTGGCCTGCAGGCTCTTGTAATCGGCCTCCGCGCCCTTCAGCGCAAGCTGCGCGCTGAGCAGCTCCTGCTCAAGCTGCGGATCGGTCAGATCCATCAGGATCGTATCCGGCGTCACCTTTGTGCCCGGCAGCACGCGAATGCGCACGACGGTCGCATCGGTCTGCGCAGGAATGAGCTCGATACTGTCTTCGCGCGGAACCAGCGTTCCCAGGCCGCGCACCTGCACGACCAGCGGGCCGCGCCTGACCGTGTCGGGCCAGATGGTGCTCGAGTCAACGCTGGGGGCGGCGGGCTTGAGCCGCAGAACCGCGGCGGCGGCGGCAGCCACCACCAGCACCGCGACAACGCCGATCACGATCTGGCGGCGAAGCTTCTTCTTCTTAATATCAGGCCGGGAGATATCCATCGCTGTCTCCTGTTGCAAACGGCGAGCCAAATCTGACACGCCGCAAAGTATTGAGTACGCACAGGATTGCATCCAGGTTCCCGGCAGAGAAAGGGCCTGCCCTGGCCATTTGCGGAATGCGGTGTCCGTTTATGGACAGACCCACGGTTACGGACAGGTCCGGCACTGAGAGGCGCGGTCGTTTGGACGGGGGGTCTTTACTGCTGCGGCTGGGGAGGAGGCGCGGCGTGGCCGCCGCTCATCCGGCGAACCAGCCCTTCATCTGTCTCCTCGTGCAGCTTTCTGGCCTTCGCAAATTCGGCCTGAGCTTCGGCCTTTTTGCCCATCGACTGATAAAGGCGCGCCAGACGCCAGTGCGCGTCCACCTCGCTCGGATCCATCTCGATGGCGTGAAGGAAATCGGCCACAGCTTCGTCGTTCTGCTGATCGGCGGCATGAAGAATGCCGAGATCAAGCCAGACGATGCGAACCGTGTCCGGAAGCTTCACAGCCTTTTCGAGAGTGGCGCGGGCGGCGTCATTCTCGCCGAGCCTGATCTGCGCATCCCCAAGGTAGGCCATCGCCTGGGCATGCGTCGGATCGTTCTCCAGCTCCTGCTGGAACTGCTGCGCCGCCTCCTCATAATGACGCTGGGTCCAGAGAAGGTATCCCAGGCCAAAGTGGACATTCGGCTCTTTGGGCGAGGCCTTTACCGCCTGCTCGAACTCGGAGATGGCTTCGAGGGTGCGGTGAAGGCCGTCAAACGCCTCGCCGGCGAGCATGTGCGCCTGCACCGAATCAGGGTCGACGGTGATGATCTGCTTATATTGTTCGAGCGTACAGTCGTACTGCTTGTCATAAAGGCAGCTCTGCGCCAGCACGCCGCGGAGCTGCAGATTCTCCGGCGACGCCTTCACCGACGCCTGCAGATAAGGAACCGCCTCGCGGTACTGCGCCGATCCGAAATAGCTCATGCCCAGCAGAGTCTTCAGACCGGCATCATCCGGCTTTTCAGTAGCGGCGGCCCGAAGAGGAAGGACGGCTTCGCGGAATTTCCCGGTTTTGAAGTAAGCCAGTCCCAGATCGAGCTGCAGGCCCGGCAGCTTCGGATCGAGCTTCAGAGCGTGTTCGTAGGCCGGGATCGCAGAGGGATACTCCTCGAGACGCGCGCGAACCAGTCCCAGCTGCGCCCAGGCCTGCACGCTGCGCGGATTCTGCACAGTGATCTGCTGCCACGCCTGCTCCGCTTCGGCAAAGCGCCCCTGCTGCTCCAGCTGCAGCGCCTGCAGGCTCTCACGGCTCTGCGCCTGATTCCGAGCCGGACCCTGAGCATGAAGGAAAGAAAGACCGGCAGCCATCCACACAAACGACAGGAGCAGCCCTGCCCGGCAAAACAACCTCACGTATTCCTCCCCTTCGGCGGATGGATGGCTTTACTGCCTACGGTAGATGCGTCGACGAATCCGTGGCAAGCGGCCATCCGGAGATCTTTTAAGGCAGCGGACGAAGCCCTGTCCATCATGGATGCTCCGTTCCGGAATACACGCGTATCCAGTGGTTTCGCATGATCCCGCGAACCACTCTGCCGGCGGTCTCTGACGCGATAGCCGCGGTCGGCTCGAGAGGCATATGGCAGTCGATACAGTTGTCCGTAATTTTGTGCCCCAGCTTTGTGGACATGCGGCAGCTCTTCCATTGGTGGCAGGTCAGGCACCGGCTGGAGTAGGATGCGGCAGCCCGCTCCGGCGCATGCTCGTCATGACAGGTGGAACAGGTCATGCCGGGCGACGAGAGATAACATTTGCTTCGCTTCAGCAGGCCCGCCTGATTGCCGTGCACATCCGGGTGCTCCGCCGCCGGAGCCGCCAGTTGCTGGAAGTAACGGTCGAGGGGCTGCCCAGGCACATAGGAAAATGCCGGCGCGAGCTCGTTGCGCGCCAGGCCGCTGTGACACAGAGAGCACAGATCGACCTGGCGATCGCGGGAAAACTTCGCCGGGTTGAGAATCGCCGGCCCTTCCCTGCGCGCCGAGCCCGCGACCTCGCGCCGAATATGCTCGACGCCCGGACCATGGCAGCTCTCGCAGGAAATGCCCGGCTCGAAGCTCGCCGGATCGAAGCGATTGGTCCAGAGGCTGGGCGTCAGAGCGCGAATATAGGATGCATGGCACTCCAGACAGCCCTGCAAAATGGGCCGCGAGTAATCGGCAGATCCGTCCCTGTATCCGGGACTGTTGATCCACTGGTGCCCGTTCGTCCAGTAGCTGATCGGCAGCTCAAACAACTCGTCGCCTCTCCAGTACAGATAGGTCTGCCCGCGCACTCCCGAACCGGTCACGATGCCGATCTTCTCGCTGCGCGTCTTTGTGCCGGAAGTGAAGATGCCGGTCGCCGTTTCGTAATAGCCGTCGTCCTTCTTTTCCATCGTGAAGTACAGACCCTCATGATTCGCACTGCTCGCAGCATCGACGATGGTCAGAACATTCGAGCCGGGCGTGAACGATCCGGGAAGGGATTCGGCATTCGGCAGCTGCGAAGTGAGGTGGTGCGCGGTATGCAGATAAGACAGACTCTGGTCTCTATGGCAGGAAGCGCAGGCAGCGTCTCCGGCATATCCTGGACGAAGATCTGGACGAAGTCCGGCCTGGTTCTGACCGCCGGAGCGCTGAACGTCGGTTGGTGTCTGCGCTGCGGCGTTATCAGATGGCTGCAGAGGAAGCCCCGGGATGAGCAGGAACAGACAGAAGAGAACGGGAATACAGATCGCCCTGGCTCGGCTCATGAAGCAGATCCCTGCGGCGCGGCGATGACGGGTTGTTTGGCGGGTGCCGCACCCAACATGCAATGTACCTGAAGATCGTGCCGGCCCGAAGCCAAAGCAAAAAGAAAACAGCGCGGCAGGATACACCCACCGCGCTGCTGGTTTGCGCTGCGTTTAGAAGAGGAACTTTCCACCGAACTGCAGAGTACGCGCATCGTAAGCGCTCGTAACCTGCCCGAAGTTGGCATCGTGGCTTGCCAGATCCAGATTCTGAAACTGGGTATGGTTGAAGGTGTTGAAGGATTCAACGCGAATCTCGATCCGCGGCCCTTCATGGGAGGTCAGCGCGAAGGATTTGAAGACGCTGACATTCCAGTTGAAGAGACCAGGACCGACAACGTTATCCTTGCCGGCGTTTCCAAAACCGTTGTTCGGACCGCCGGACCAGGGGGCGACAGGATCTGCATACGCAGCCGTGTTAAACCATGCTTTCTGCGTCTTCGGTCCTGAAACCCCTGCGACCAGATTCGGACGGTTGGTGGTTCCACCGCCCAGACCCAGTGTGTCCGATCCGTTGTAGGTAATGGTCTGGGGCACGCCGGACTGTGCCGTCGTGACACCGGAGAGCTCCCATCCACCGAGGAAGGTGTGCTCAAATGCATTGCTTGCATGCATAAAGAACGGCACCTTATAGACATAATTGGCACTGAAGATATTGCGCCGATCAAGCGTGCCTGATCCACGGTCATATCTCAGATCGAAGGGGTTCGATACCGTGCCGTTGAGGTCGTCGCTGCGGATATCGATCTCATGCGACCAGGTATAGGAGAGCTGCAGTGTCAGGCCATGCTTGTTTTCCATACGCAAAGCGGTCTGCAGCGAGTTGTAGCTGAAATTTGTGGCATTCTCATCCGTCTGAATGCTCGCAAAGCCGCGGAAGATTCGATACAGGTTGGCATTCGCGCCGCCCTGCACAGCCTGACGGTCAGCATATGGAGTAGAGGTGCCATTGGTCAGCGGCAGCGTGTTGATCTGACGCTGATCGTCCTGGTTCCAGCCGCTCGTACCCACGTACTGGAACAGAGCGACCACCGAAGGAGCCAGCTGGTGCTGGACACCGAGGCTGTACTGCACCGTTCCCGGATTCGGGTAGTAATACGCAAGAGCATTGATACTTGCCGGCAGGATCGGCGTTGCGGCCGCCGCGCCGGTTGCAAGGCTTGTGCTCGGGTTCGAGAAATATATGGCATTCGACGTGGGCTGATAGGCATACGGCGGGTTTGTGTCGGAGCCGTATACATCATTGCCCTGAACACGCTCGAAGAACATTCCGAAGCCGCCGCGAACGACCGTTTTGCCTGTTCCGAAAAGGTCAAGCGCAAAGCCAATGCGAGGCTGGATCGTGTTGTAAGAGTTTTTCACGAGCCCGCGATCGAACCCGTTCTTGCCGGGAAGCTGTATGCCATTCAGATAGAACGGTTGCGGAGCATTGGTTGGATTACCGAGCCCAGGGCTGGTGGCAAGTATGGCACCGCTGGGATCCAGAGCCGCTGTGTCGGCTGAATTATAGGTTGAAGGAACAAAGTTGGCCGTGCGATTGAATTTCTCGTACACGTGCGGCAGACCGTCGTAACGCACGCCGAGGTTCAGCGTCAGACGAGGCGTGACGTGCCAGTTATCCATTCCGTAGAAGGAATAAGTATTGTTCAGCCAGTGGTCTGTATCCAGTATCTGAAGCTGCTGAAACTTGTCTGCAAATCCAAGCAGGAAGTTCAGATAAGAATCGCCGGTGTAATCGGTGCCGAAGGTATAGTCTCCCTGCGTATCCGCCTGCTGCTGCTGGTTTTTGTCGTCGCGCATATAAGAGAAGCCAAACTTGAAGGCGTGCTTTCCCTTATTCCACGAAACATCATCGCGAAGCTGATAATTCAGGAAAGAGTTATGCCAGGGCCAGTAATTGATCGTCCAGTTGGTGCCGAGCGGCGCACCGAGGTCGATCGAGGGCATGCGGGTATCCGTATTGTTAGCCCCCGGGAAAAAGCCCTGCTGTGACCAGCCGGAAGGCTGCTGATAGATACCGGTCGGGGTAATACCGATCGTGTTGCCGTTCACATTAAGAGCGGTTTCATTCAGCAGAGTGGGTGACAGTGCCTGCGTCAGCTTGATGACCGAGCCCCATGACGGGTTGGCAAAGACGTCTCCGGTGGTTACATAACTGTCGTTGCCCCACATATCCGGATAGTAGGTCTGCGACATCTGATCGTGAATCCAGTGGCCCATCAAGTGCATTTTTTCGTTGATGTTATGGTCGATGCGGACAACGTCCTCACGCACGTAGGTAGGCTGCTTGGGCGATGCGATATACGAGGCGATTCCTGAATTCGGTTTTGGAATCGCACCGGTTCCCATGAAGAGAATTGCATTCGAATCAATGAATTTGTTGTTAATTAGATTGCCTGGAAAAGGTTCTCCAGGGGTAAGCCCCATATTTTCGAACTTCATTATCTGGTCGTGATTCACTAATCTCGTGCCGTTGGGAGCGAACTCTTTCGGAACGCAGGGCGGCGCAGCCACATCTGCATTACAAATCGTTCCGATCTGTGACGGTGAAAATGGCTTGTCGTTATATGCCGAATAGGCAAGATCTGTCCCGGAGACCGGGAAATCACCGGCCGGAACGGTGCTGGTCACAGTCGGGTTCGCACCCTGAATGTACTTGCGCCACTCTTCGCTCCAGAAGAAGAAGGTCTTTTTGCGGTCGCTGTTGTAGACGTGAGGAATCCAGACCGGACCACCGATCTCGCCGCCGAAGATGTTGAGACGTAGTTCCGGTGTTGCCTGGTGGTTCAGGTTCGTAAAGTAGGCGTTCGCGTCGAAGGCGTCGTTACGGTTGAACTCCCAGAGGCCGCCGTGAAAATCATGCGAGCCGGACTTGAGCACCATGGTGACCGTGCCGCCGGAGGAGATGCCGTAGTCCGGTGCGTAGTTGCTGTCCAGTGTCTGGAATTCAGCCAGCACATCCGGTGAAGGCATCACATCGACTTTGCCGCCGCTGCCGCGGTCGTACACTTCGCCGCCGTCGATCAGCCAGTTGTTATGGCCCGGACGCATGCCGTTAAAGCTGATGCTGAAAGTGCTGCCCTGCGCCGTAACCCCGTTGAATGATGGCAGCATCGCGGAAACACCCGTGCCCAGCGTCGTGAGCGACACCATGTTGCGGCCGTTGGTCGCAAGGTCGGTCATCTGCTGGCCGGTGATCAGCGTGCTGACTTCGTTAGTCTCCGATTGCAGGTGCAGCGCTTCGGCCTGAACGGTCACGGTGGTGCCGGCAGCGCCCACGGTCAGGGTTACGTCTTCGCGCACCGTCGCCGCCACGTTCATCACGATGCCGGTTTTGGTGTAGTTTTCAAAGCCCGGGGCTGCGACCTGAAGATCATAGGAACCGATGTGCAGCGCCGGAAAATCATAAAGGCCGGCGTTATTGGTCAACGCGGTACGGGCCTCGCCCGTGCTGGGGTTGGTGAGCGTCACCTTTGCACCGGGCACCACGGCGCCGGTGGGATCGCTGACCGCGCCTGACAGTTCCGCGTTCTCCTGCGCTCGGGCCATCGTGCCGGTCAGGCACAACAGAGCGACCAGGATCGCGCCAAATGCGTATCTGGCAAGTCTCATAGAGCCTCTCCTTAGAAAGAACAACTTTGTCCCACCTTTGCCGGCCTGAGCCTTCCTCACTCGCAATTTGTCCGGTACATGAACGAAATGCGGAACGAACAGCGCATGCCGGTTGACGTCGCCGGAATCAACAAACAGCTTCCGCCACAATCGCCGGTGGTTCGATCGAACAGCTCATGCCAGGGGCACGAAGCTGCCGAAATACAATGTGATTTGGGAAACGAGCCGCATACCCTGTCCCGGGGAAGTGAGACAGGAAGGAAGTACCGCGGGAAACAACTCCGGCGATGCCACTGTATGCCAGCTTCGCCTGACGGCGAAGCGGAACACAGCACAAAAGGAGGGAACTCCCTAAGGCTGTACTGATCAAATGCGTCTCCTTAAAAAACTACTTACCGCTTCCACCGCATGCGGAATCCTCTTTCCGGGATACCTGCTGCGACAAAGCTTTCCGCGCGGCAAAAAGACCGCGCAGTTGCCAGATCCTCTGTCGATCCGGCATAGTGCAGATGCGGCGTTTTCTGCCGCAAAGCATCTGAAGAAAAACCAGTTATACGAAGCTTTTTATAGGTGCTTCGCTAAAACGTTTGATTAGGTAACACGCGCAGTCATTTCGGACTGCGGTTGTCATTTAGCAACACGGAGTTTTGGATTGTCAAGTGGTTTTTTCAGAGAGAAAAACCGTTTTAGCAGCAGCCCGGTATACCCAATGCTATGAAGAAATCCGAATTATCAACCCTGGTTATAAAGTGGATACCGGTCCGGATGACCTGGTATCTCCGCACTGCCTCCACCGGAAGATCGGGCTATGCCAGCTAAGCGCAAAGATTCTGCGAGGGATAGCAGCGGGAAGGATATCTTCCTTCCCGGCCGTCCGATTAGTCTCAAAACGCTGGGCGACTACCTCGATCTCTCTCCCGCGACTATCTCCCTGGTGCTGAACAACGCGCCCGGAGTGCGATCGATTCCGCAGGAGACGCGGGATCGCGTTTTGGCGGCGGCAAAAAAATTCGACTACCGTCCCAGTTTCTATGCGCGCTCACTGCGCCGTCGGCAGAGCTTTTCGATCGGCGTGCTGGTTCCCGAGCTGAGCGACGGCTATTCCGTGCTGGTGATGAACGGCATCGAGGAAGTGCTGATCGAGGAAGGTTACTTTTATTTCACTGCCAGCCATCGCCGCAAGGCGGACCTGATCGAGGAGTATCCGCGCATGCTGATGGACCGCTCGGTCGAGGGCTTTATCGCGATCGACACGGCGCTGCAGCATGCTCTGCCGCTGCCGGTCGTAGCGGTTGCAGGCCACAGAAAGATCGAAGGCGTCACCAACATCGTTCTCGATCACCGCCGCGCCGCAGAGCTCGCTCTGCGCCATCTGTGGCAGCTCGGTCACCGGCAGATCGCGTTCATGCGCGGGCAGACCTTCAGCTCCGACTCCGACGACCGGTGGAAGAGCCTGATGGCGGTGGCAAAGGAGCTGGAGCTGGAGGTGCATCCGGATCTGGTGATTCGCCTCGAAGTGAACGTCTCCTCGCCGGAGCTCGGCTACCCGGTGATTCAGCAACTGCTGAACCATAAGCGTTCGTTCACCGCGCTGGTTTCGTTCAACGATATCGCGGCTATCGGCGCAATTCGCGCACTGCGCGATCACGGCCTGCGCGTGCCGGAGGATATTTCGATCGTCGGCTTCGATGACATTCAGGGCGCGGCGTATCACAATCCCAGCCTGACCACGATCCGTCAGCCGCTGAACAGCATGGGCAATACCGCGACGCGCATTCTGTTGCAGCGGCTGCGCGGGCAGAAGGATTATCCGGAGCAGATTGCCATTGTTCCCGAGCTCATCATTCGCGAATCGACGATACCGCCGAATGTCAAACGCATGCGGCAAAGGTAGAGGGCGCGCGATTGCTGCTTCTCCGGCACAGGCGGAGCCGAAGCCCTGCACCGGAAGACGCCCGCACGGCGAAGCGACAGAGGAGAGGCGCCGATTTCTGTGACTGCAGATCGTTCCCGGCCCATGGATCTTCCCCTCGTCACCATGTTTGGCGGATTCGCGCTCACCGGTCTTGTGACCGTTCTGCTGGGGCCGGCGCTTCCGGGCATGAGCGAGCGGTGGCACATCGCCGACTCTCAGGCGGGCCTGCTCTTCGCCGCGCAGTTTTTCGGAACGACGCTGACTTCCATCGTCACGCCCTGGCGCGTACGCCTCAGCCTCGTGGCCGGCTATGCACTGGTGGCAGCGGGGATGGCGACACTGGCCTTTGCCGGCTACGCCGTCGCGATCGCTGCCTTTGCGTTGCTCGGCATGGGGCTGGGCCTGTCGCTTACAGCGACCAATCTGCTTGTCGGTTCGACGGACGCAGACCGGCGCGGCAGACTGCTGACCCGCGCGAATTTTTTCTGGGCCGTGGGAGCCGTCGTCTGCCCTCCACTGATCGGGTTAGCCGAGCGCCTGCAGCAGATGCGCCCGCTTCTGTTGTTCCTTGCAGTCATGCTGGCATTCGTCAGCGTCCGCTTACTTCCTTTGCTACGCATGAAGGAAGCGGAGCCGAACGTATCGGCCGATGCAGAGCAGCATCAGACCGGCAAACAGGCTGAGCCGCCGATTTACTTCTTTCTGATCTTCGCCGTCATTCTGTTTTTGTACGTCGGCACAGAAAACAGCATTGGCGGCTGGATCACCGAATACTCGCACCGGTTTCTCGGCATCCCCGCTGCGCGCGCCAGCCTTGCCGCGCTGACCTTCTGGCTGATGCTGGTCGCCAGCCGCGGAATCGCCTCCGAGCTGCTGCGGAAGGTCTCCGAAGCCGCCATTCTGCTGCCCGCAACCATGCTCGCTGCCGCCGGAACGCTTCTGTTGCTGCTGCGTCACGGCACAGCGGTCGTCTTTGTCGCGGTCGCCGTGGCCGGGCTCGGCTGCGGCCCTGTCTTTCCGCTGCTGACATCGCGCCTGTTCGCCCGCTCCGGCTCATCCCGGCACGTGGGATGGGTCTTTGCCGCATGCGGATGCGGTGGCGCCATTCTGCCGTGGACCATGGGCCTGGTCTCCACCGGCACAGGCTCTCTGCGAACGGCCTTCGCTGTGCCGCTTGCGGCGCTGGCGATGATTCTGCTCTTCATTCTCAGCGGAAGCAGGCACGGAAGGGCCGCTTCGGAAACGTAAGCTCTGCCCTTCGCTGCACAGTTTTACTTCGCGCGGAAGAACGAGACGATGCCGGGGCATCTTCCCGCTTTGCAATGATTCTGCGTCCGCCTCCTGAGCGCCCGCGCTGCCGCGAAGCTGTATACTGCGAGGCGTTGTTCTGAACGGGGAAAAAACCTATGCAAGAGATGCTGCGCCGCCGTACCGTGCTTTTCGTCCTTCTCGCCGCGCTGTTTGCCAGCGTGCTGCCGCTGTCTGCACAGTCTTCATCCGGAACGATTCTGTCGGTCATGGAAACAACGAAGCTGCTGCCCGATGCGGTCTTCTTCGCCGGGCAATCGGCCTCGACGCAGCTGCGCAACTCCGGCGGCGTGCATTATGCCGACAATCTCTACACGCTTGTAACGCTCGTGGATAACTCCGGTTATTCGAGCGGCGTGAAAGAAAAGTATCAGGCATACTTCATCACCGAAGCGCCGCTGAGCATCGGCGGCCATCCGCTGCCGGCCGGCATCTACGGTGTGGGATTCCTCACGGGCAACAGGTTCAATGTGATGGATGTGGGTGCGCACGATCTGCTCACCACCCCATCGACGCACGACGATCAGATGAAGCGGCCTCGCCCGCTGCTGATTCTTCCCACTGCGGCGCCGGGAACATACCGCCTCTGCTCCGGACGCGACTGCGTGGAGTTTAAACGGGCAAAATAGAAGCATGTCTTCTCTTCCTCTGCTTGAAATCTGTCTGGAGTCGGTCGAATCCGCCGTGGCTGCCGAGCGCGGCGGCGCGCAGCGCGTGGAGCTGTGCGCCAATCTGCTGGAGGGCGGCACCACGCCCAGCGCAGGAACCATTCGCGCCGCACGCGAACGCCTGACCATCGGAATCAGCGTGATGGTCCGTCCACGCGGCGGCGATTTTCTTTACTCCGATGCCGAGTTCGACGCGATGCGGCACGATATCACTATGGCAAAAGAGCTCGGCGCCGACGGCATCGTTCTGGGTCTGCTGAAGCCCGACGGCACAGTCGATGTGAAGCGCACGCGGGTGCTGGCCGCGCTCGCCGCGCCGCTGCCCGTGACCTTTCATCGCGCCATCGATGTCACGCGCGATTTGCCGGAGGCGCTGGAGGCCGTCATCGCGGCCGGTGCGGCACGCGTGCTGACCTCAGGCGGAAAATCCTCCGTCGCTGATGCCATCCCCGTGGTGCGCAGCATGACAGAGCAGGCCGGAGACCGCATCCGCGTAATGCCGGGCTGCGGCATCACTCTCGCGAATATTCTCGATATCGCCCGCGGCACCGGAGCGCAGGAGCTGCACATCGCGCTGGATGAGCCGGTCGAAAGCGGAATGAATTATCGCAAGCCGGGGATTCCCATGGGCGGCGTAGCCGACCGCGAATTCGTCACCTTCACCACAGCGGAAGCATCCGTTCGCGATGTGATGAAGCGCCTCGAAACATTGCGCAGCAGCGTCGCCGTCTGACGCCTCTGCACTTCTTCAGCGGGCGGGCAGAATCCGCCCGCGGCACTCGCCGAAGCCGATGCGGCGAAGGCCTTCGCGCTCGCACCAGCCGCGCAGAATCACCTCATCTCCATCTTCGAGAAATGCGCGGCTTTCGCCATCGGGAAGCTGCAGCGGCTCCGCGCCGCGGCGTGTAATCTCAAGCAGGCTGCCGAGCGCCTCGGGCTCCGGCCCCGAGACGGTTCCGGTTGCGAGCAGGTCGCCGGAGCGCAGATTGCACCCGTTGCTGGTGTGGTGCGCGAGCATCTGCGCAGGCGTCCAGTAAAGGTCGCGGAGATGGCTGCGGCTGAGACGCACTCCGGTGTGCCCTTCTCTTCGCATCCTCTCCGTCTGCAGAAAGACTTCGAGATGAAGATCGATCGCGCCGGAGACCTGGTTCCCTGCTGCCACAAGATATGGCAGCGGCTCGGGATCGCCTTTGGGCCTGGGAGCCGGTGGGAGACGGAAGGGCTGAAGCGCGTCGAGAGTGACCACCCAGGGCGAGATCGTCGTGGCGAAGCTCTTCGCAAGAAACGGGCCGAGCGGCTGATACTCCCATGACTGCATATCCCGTGCCGACCAGTCGTTCAGCAGGCAGAAGCCGAAGATATGATCTTCCGCCTGCGCAAGAGGAACCGGCTCGCCAAGCACATTGCCCGCGCCGATAAAGAAACCGGCCTCCAGCTCGTAGTCGAGCATGGAGGTGGGCCCAAAGACTAGACCATCGACCGGAGCATCACAGTCGGCAGACTTTCTCTGGCCATGCGGACGCTGCACCGGCGTTCCGCTGACCACGATCGACGAGGCGCGACCGTGATAGCCGATGGGCAGATGTTTGTAATTCGGCAGCAGCGGATCGTCGGCGCGAAAGAGGCGGCCCACGTTCGTCGCGTGGTGAATGGATGCGTAAAAGTCCGTATAGTCGCCGATGGACGCGGGCAGCAGCATCTCGATGCCGCTCTGCGGCAGAAGCAGCGGCTCGATCTTCGCCCGGTCGCGGCTTTTCTCTGCAAGAAGCTCCGTGAGACGGCGGCGCAGCGCGGAAGCGGCGGCGCGCCCCTGCTCCATGAGCGGATTGAGCACCGGAGCCCGGCAGGCATCGGTCAGCCGCGGCGGCAGACCATCCAGCAGGCCTGCACCGGCGGCGGCGCGCAGATCGAGAACGCAGTCGCCGATGGCCACACCGATGCGCGGTCCAGCTTCGGCGCGAAAGACACCGAAGGGCAGATTCTCCAGCGGAAAATCCGTGGAGGGATCGTTGGCGGAGTCCACCCAGCTTATTTGTATCTGCATCGGTTGCAAATTATTGCGGCGCTTTAAAGTGCTTTTTCAGCCCCTGCCAGCACTCGTAGTATTCATGCTGCAGGATTTTGGTTTCGAGCGCGAATTTCGTGGGACGCACGGCGAGCTGAGTCTCGAACATAAAAGCCAGCGTATCGCTCAGATACTGCGGCTTCAGCTCGGCGTGGCTGGCCCGCTCCCATGTCTCCGCATCGGGCCCGTGGCCGGACATGCAGTTGTGCAGGCTGGCGCCGCCTGGCACAAAGCCTTCGGCCTTGGCGTCGTACTGGCCGAAGATAAGCCCCATGAACTCATTCATCATGTTGCGGTGAAACCACGGCGGGCGGAAGGTATGCTCGGCGACGAGCCAGCGCGGCGGAAAGATCACAAAGTCCACGTTGGCGGTGCCGGCAACGGCGGAAGGCGCAGTCAGCACGGTGTAGATCGAGGGATCGGGATGATCGAAGCTGACCGAGTTGATGCAGTTGAAGCTCTTCAGATCGTATTTGTACGGCGCATAGTTGCCGTGCCAGGCGACGACATCGAGCGGTGAGTGGTCGATCTCCGCTGACCAGAGTCTGCCGAGAAATTTTCCTATGATGCGAAAGCCCCCGTCGCGGTCTTCATACGCGGCAACGGGCGCAAGAAAGTCTCGCGCATTGGCCAGCCCGTTCGCGCCGATCGGCCCCAGATCAGGCAGGCGAAACGGCAGGCCATAATTTTCGCAGATGTATCCGCGAGCGTATGGCGTGTCGATCTCCACGCGCATCTTTATGCCGCGCGGAATCACGACGATTTCCCCCGGCGCAGCGACCAGAACGCCGAGCTCCGTGTGCAGCGTGAGCGCGCCGTCCTGCGGAACGATCAGCATCTCGCCGTCAGCGTTATAAAAACAGCGGTTGCGCATGGAAGCGTTGCAGGCATAAACATGAATGCCCACGCCGGTCTGCAGCGCCGGATCGCCGCCGCCGCCGAGGGTCACGATGCCGTCGATGAAATCGGCCGGCTCAGAGGGAATGGGGATGGGGTCCCAGCGCATCTGGTTGGGCGGCGTGGGCGCTTCGGTAAACGGGCCGCTGCGCATCAGCTTCGCGGGAATCTCCTCGAAGGGCCTGTGCGTCACAGAGGGGCGAATGCGATACGTCCAGGTGCGCCGGTTCACCGGGCGCGGCGCGGTAAAGGGCGATCCGCTGATCTGCTCGGTATACAGGCTGAGCGGCGATCGCTGCGGCGCGTTCTGTCCGTGCGGCAGCGCACCGGCCACAGCTTCGGTGGCGAACTCGTTTCCAAAACCCGACTGATACTGCAGACCGGAGAGCGGCATCGGACCTCCTGCTCGACAAAACTCTCTACACTACCGAGCAGATGCCGGAATTGGCAAGCGGGCGATCTCTACAAAAACTCGACTTCCTTGGGCAGAGTGTGATTGCAGGTGTAGCGGCGAAGAGGATCGTTCTGCGAAGCGCGGGTTTCGTAAAGATCGACGGCCAGCTCGGGGAGCTTGATCTTCAACGAGGTTTTCTCGAAAATGCAGGCGCCGGTCTTTTTATACACTTTCATGGTCACACCTTTGATGTTGCTGGCCCAGCGGGCAAAGGCCGTAGTACGCCGCGCATCATGACCCTCCGCATGCTCCATCGCGATCTCGATGTGAACGGCGGTACAGAAGAGCAATCCTCCTACCTTCAGAAGCTGGAGATAGCGCGTCAGATCCTCTTCAAAGGTCTTGGTGTAATACAGCACGCCGTTCAGATCGGTAATCAGATCGAACTCTCCATCTCCCGCGCCAAGCTCTCTGTCCGTGATGTCGGAAAAATATTTTCCCCGGACGTAATGAAACTGCCCCTCATACTCCTCCTCCGCATCACGTACTGCGACCCGGGCCTGAGAAGGAATTTCATATCCGGTGGCGACGCATGAGCCGCGGCCGCCACCTTCCAGATACTCGATCATGGCCTTCGCTTCGCCTGACCCTCCATCGAGCCAGATATCGCCCCGGCCCAGATCACGCAGCTTTCCGGTGAAGAGCTCGCCGAAGGATTTGGTGTACTCGCTGAGGCCTGAATTTACACGAAAGGTATTTTCCGACAGGCGCTCCAGCAGCTCATGATCCTGCGCAATGATCTTCTCAGCCTGCAGCGTGGTCTGAAGCCGCGCCAGAGCGGCTGCATACTGCGTCTGCTTCGCCCCGGGAATCTGCCCGATGCAGGTTTCGATGTAATTGAAGTTCGCCAGGGTAGGCGTGCGATTGTAAGCCTCAATCGCGCTGAGCGTGTGACGCAGAGAGCTGCGGCTGCGTGTCCAGCCGGTATTTCCGGTATTGTCGCGGCGCACCAGCGTCATAAAAGCATTGATTTCCGTCTGCGCAATCATTCTGATCTCTCCGGCAGATGCGTGCCCGCAGTACACCTTTACTCACAACAAAATGCGGCGCTCGCAGTTTATCCGAGACGGCCTGTGGAGGACTGCAGCACCGGAAAATCCACGGTAATAAACCACAACGAATAAAGATGAAACGAAACCGGCGTGAAAAGCACTGCGATGCGACGGGCGCAATCCGAGCCGGAAACAGCCGGACGGACCGGGCTACTCTGTCAGACGAAAGATTCCCGGCAGCACCTCGCCGGCCTTGCCCAATACCACCCGCGTGAATGCGGGAGCGTTCAGCGGAGCCTCCGGGCCGATGTAATACGCTCGCACGCTGCCCGGTGCAGCCGTGTTGCGCCTCGCCGCCCAGTGAACGAAATTTGCGGCGGGATAGACATTCCCCGACGTGCCGACGACCAGCATCACGGTGCAGCGGTCGATCTCCGCGGTGATGCGGTCCATCTCCAGCGGAACCTCGCCGAACCAGACGATATGCGGGCGGATGCGTCCGCCGCAGGCGCAGCGGGCAAAGGACGCTGCGGACTCGTACAGCGTTTCGTCGGCAAAGGGAGGCTGCGCGCAGGAGAACCCTGCCGATCCCTGCACCGGATCGTGAAACTCGCAGCGCGAGCGGAAGAGCTCGCCGTGCATGTGCAGCAGCCGCTCCGAACCGGCACGCTCATGCAGGTTGTCGACGTTCTGCGTGCAGAGAAAAAAGCGATCGCCGATCGCATGCTCCAGCTCCGCGAGAGCGCGATGCGCGGGATTCGGCTGTGCGGCCTGAGCATCGCGGCGGCGCATGCTGTAAAAGTGCCACACGCGTTCCGCGTCTTCTTCCCACGCCTCGGGCGTTGCCACCTCTTCCACGCGATAGCCATGCCAGAGTCCGCCATTGTCGCGAAAGGTGGGAATGCCGCTCTCCGCGCTCACGCCCGCGCCGGTGAGCACAAAGACGCGGTCTGTGGGATGAATTGAAATCAGCTCGCCGGTCGTCCGGTTTTCAGGCATAACGAAATAACATCATGAATCCGAAATCCATGTGCGTCTGCTGATGGCAATGAAAGAGCGTCGGCCCCGGATGCGAGGCCGTGAAGTCGATCTCTGCCGTCGTATTGGCATCGACCACTACCACATCCTTGCGCAGTCCTGAGAGCGGTTTGCCGCCGAGACCGGCCACTTCGAAGGTGTGACGATGCAGGTGCACCGGGTGGTCGTCGGTGCTCTTGTTCGTCATCACCAGACGGTAGCGTTTGCCGGTCACGAGCGTCACCGCATCCGTCTTCGGCCACGATTTGCCGTTGATCGTCCACGCGTCGAATTCACCGTGACCCTCAAACTTCGACTCGAAGAGAAGCGGGATGCGCTCGTCGGGAGTCACTGAGGACGCGGAAGGCATGGCAAAGCGCCGATAGTCCCACTCGGTCTCCGGAGGCTCGATCCAGCGCGGCACGCCCTGCTGCCCTTCGTACTCGATGACGATGCCCATGCCGGCTTTGCGGATTTCGCTGCGCGTCTCGCCGAAGATCCAGACGCCGGGGCGGTTCATCGTGACAAGAATATCCAGCCGCTCGGCGGGAGCAAGACGCACCGCGGGCATCGTTGCCGGACGCGGCACAGCATTGCCGTCCGCTGCAATCACCGTGCACGCATGCCCCGCGAGCGCAAGCCAGTGTGTCACCGTGGCGCTGGCATTCAGCACGTGAAACAGCACGCGCTGGCCCGCGCGCACGCGGATCGGATCGCCGTGGCCGAGCATGCGGTCATTGATGGTGGAGTAGTCGTAGGCCGCATCCATCGATGCGTCCGCGCCTCCGCCCATGTATGCGTTCCAGTCGTGCAGGGTAAGAAAGATCTCCTGATCGTATGCGCCCGGATTCTCCCGCGGCTCGACATAAAAGCAGCCGAACTGGCCGCTGTACAGACCCTTCTTCAGATCGTGTCCGGCATAGGTATGCGTGTGATACCAGCGGAAGCCGGCCGGCTGCGGCGTGAACGCATAGCGCAGCGTCGCGCCGGCAGCGATCATCGGCGAGCCCTCTTCCATGGCGCCGTCCATCTGCGATGTAAGCCACTGGCCATGCCAGTGCACGATCTCCGGCGAATCGCTGCGATTGGTCACGTCGACAGCGATGGGCTTGCCCTCGGGCCAGCGAATCAGCGGCCCAGGCACGCGGCCGTTGTAGGCGACGGTATGCACCACTTTGCCGGGAGCGATCTCCAGCGCCAGCGGCGCAATCTCAAGATGAAGATCGGCAGGCGCATTGGCCACGTCTACGGCAGGACGATCTGCCGCAACTGCGGGCACGGCAAAACGGTCCGCGGCCAGCGCGGCTCCGGCAAGCTGAAGGAAACGGCGGCGATTCATCCTGTCATCCTCACATGCTGTCGGAGCTGCCGGCGCGATGGTGCGTCCAGTCGAAGCGGCGTCCCAGAATCCCTTTGACGATGAAGTGATCGGTACCCGCGGTGGGACCGACGCCCACGCCGAAGTTGATCTCCCACTTCGGCGAAACATTCAGGTCGATCGCCGGAAAAAACTGCTGCTGCTGATTGTGCAGCGTGTCGGGATCGAAGAGCTTTCCGTAATCCGCATAATACTCAAGGCCGCCGGAGATGTACTTGTTGAAGTCGTAGCTGACCTTGGCATTCGGCGCGAAGGTCACGCCCTGGTTTACGCTCTGCCCGTGAAAGGACCGGTCGAGCGCCGGATTGAATGCCAGATACCAGCGCCCGATCTGCTTGTCGACGATGGGGCGAATCTCCAGCGTCCAGGTATCGGTCGCAAAGACGCGCCGCTGGTAGCCGAACTCGATCGAGAGGCTTGCGCCCACCGGCCAGTGCCAGCTGTCAGGAGCGCGCACGCGCGGACGGATGTGATCGCCCACCCACTGCAACCCCTGGCCGCTGCGCTCGCTGGTAAAGATGTAGAAGCCCACCTCTGACCAGTTGTTGATGCCGTTGGTAATTTCGATGGTTTCATGCTCGGCATGGTTCGTGGGATAGAGCCGGTCGGCCGCATAGATCGAGCCGGGCAGAGGCTTTGAGCCATCCGCGGTGAAGTTGCTGTGCAGCTCGACCATCGTGCTCTTCGGAGCGACCGTATCGGCGCCGTAGACCTGAATCTCGTAGTTATCCTGGGCTGAGGCAAACTGCCGCGCAAAGATCAGCACCAGCAGGATCAGAAGACTTCTCCAGACGATCCGCTGCAAATCCAAACGGTAAACTCCCTGACTGAATTCAGATACGAGAAACGTTTCCGGCCGTAAGGCAAGCATAGCGCCGGCAAATTACGCCCTATTCATGTACTCCCTGTGCCCTCTGCGCACCGCGATCCGCTTCGTTATCCTTGGAGACATGCTTCCTTCAGAAGACCGCCGGCTGGTGCAGATTGTGGACGCGGCCGCAGCCGATGCGGCGCGCCGGGCCGGGCACTGGCTGAAGTGCCGTCCCGGATGCACGCAGTGCTGTGTCGGCGTCTTCGCCATCAGCCGGCTTGATGCGGCGCGTCTGCGGCAGGGACTGTCCGAACTTGAACACTCCGATTCGGAGCGGGCAAACGCCGTGCGGCTTCGCGCTCGGGATTTCGTCAGGCGTTACACCTCGTCGTTTCCAGGAGATGCGAAGTCCGGCATTCTTGACGAGGCGCGTGCGGAAGAGTTCGAGGACTTTGCGAATGACGAGCCCTGCGCGGCGCTCGATCCGGCGACAGGATTATGCGATCTGTATGCGGCGCGGCCGGTCACGTGCCGTGTCTTTGGCCCGGCGCTTCGCACCGCAGAGGGCATTGGCGTGTGCGAGCTGTGCTTTACGGGAGCAACGGACGCGGAGATTGCCGCCTGCGAAGTGCATCTGGACTGCGATGATCTCGAATCGCGGCTGAACGGGCAGGTGGAAGCAGCGGAAGATGTTACAGGCAACACGCTCGTGGCGTTTGCGCTGATTTAAAAGCGGACACTGTCTGAAATCGGACAGCGCGTGGCGATGCGCAATCAAAAAAAGGGCGGAACAGCAGGGGGCTGCTCCGCCAGCTACCAGTCAATTGCGTACACCGGGTTGAAGGTAGGTACGCCTTCTCAAGAACGGCTGCAACCGCCTTTCGGATCTGTTCAGTATGCGAAAAAAATCTCTTGTACAGCGGGCGAAATTTGCGCCGGGTCTGCTGTAACCTTATCTGCGCTGCTGCACTCTGATGCAGTAGACGCAGGTCTCCCGCCGGGCGCGAGAGCGCATGGTTCTGGATCTGCAAATACATGGAGGAATGACCAACATGAAATATTCGATGAAGACCCTGATGGTTGCCGCAGCGGTATCTGGTCTGTTCAGTGGCGTGACCATGACCCAGGCAGCAACCACCTCCGCCAGCACCACCACGGCGGTCACGGCGGGCAAAGCGTCGTTCGGCAGCGCTTCGCTCATGGCCAAGAAAGCCAAGCATGCCTGTAAAGGCCAAAACGATTGCAAAGGCCAGGGCGGCTGCAAGAGCAGTGACAATGGCTGCAAGGGCAAGAACAGCTGCAAGGGCAAGGGCGGCTGCGCCACTGACGGCTCCAAGATGCCTTCGTAGTTCGGATGTTCCTGTAGTTCACTCCTTTCAGAAAGGGTCACAGCCCATCGTGGCCCTTTCGAATCCCGCCTGCGAGGTCTGCTGTGCCTGCAAATCGCTTCAACGGTTTTACCGAGTACGGTGTCGGAATCGGTCTTCGCGTTCCACACTATCAGCACATTCTCTCGAGAAAGCCGGTCGTGGACTGGTTTGAGATCATCTCGGAAAACTACATGATCGATGGCGGACGGCCGCTCGAAATACTCGACAGGATTCTTGAGCAGTATCGCGTCGTGCAGCACGGCGTCTCGATGTACTTCGGCTCCGCCGATCCGCTGAACCGCGAACACCTGAAGCGCCTGAAGCAGCTTGTGCGGCGCACGAAGACGCCGTGGCTGAGCGACCATCTCTGCTGGGGATCGGTCGACGGACGCTACACGCACGACCTTCTGCCCATGCCCTATACATGGGAGGCGGTGAAGGTGACGGCAGAGAAGATCCGCCAGGTGCAGGATTTCACCGAAGTTCCGGTCGTCGTCGAGAATGTCTCCAGCTACGCCGAGTTTCATGTCTCAGAGATGACGGAGTGGGAGTTTCTGACCGAAGTGGTTGAGGCCGCCGACTGCGGCATCCTGCTCGACGTGAACAACATCTACGTCTCCTCGCAGAATCACAGCTTCGATCCGTTCACGTATGTGAACCACGTTCCGGCCGAGCGCGTCGCGCAGATTCACATCGCCGGACACAGCAAATTCGAGAAGTACATCCTCGACACGCACGATCATCCCGTGCTGCCTGCGGTGTGGAAGCTCTATGCCCGCGCCATCGAGCGCTGCGGCCCGACCGCCACTCTGCTCGAGTGGGACGACAGGATTCCCAGCTTTGACGAAGTACATGACGAAGCGCTGAAGGCGAATGAATTTCTGCAGGCCGTCACTCCGAAAGCAAAGGCCGATGCGGCGCAGCCTGAGCTGCAGGGAGCCGCGCGATGAGCCAGCTGCTCGATATTCAGCGCCGCATGGCCGCGGCGGTGATGCACCCTCTGACCAAAGCCGAAACGATGCCGCGCCGCCGGAGCGACGGTAAACTCAACAACGCTGAAGCCGAGAGCTTCATTAAGCCGAATGACCGGCTCACCTCCTTCGAGCGGCTGGAGATTTACAACCGCCAGTACTGGTTCCGGCTCTACGACTCCTTCGAGGACGACTTCCCCGGCCTGCTCGCCATCGTGGGCCGAGCGAAGTTCGATGCGCTGATGCGCGCTTACCTCACCGAGCGTCCTTCGGAGTCCTTCACGCTGCGCAACCTCGGATCGCACCTCGAAGCCTGGCTCGGCGCTCATCCGGAGATGACCGCGCCGCACACCGTGCTCGCGCTCGACATGGCGCGGCTGGAGTGGGCGCACATCGAGGCCTTCGACTCGGCGGCCGATCCATTGCTGAACGAAGATGAGCTGATCGCGATCAACGAAAACTCGCAGCTCCGCCTGCAGCCGTATCTGCGCCTGCTTTCTCTGCAGTATCCGGTGGACGATCTGCTGATCGATCTGCGCAATGAAGACGGCAGCAGCGACTCATCGAGCAACAACGCCAGCATTGCGCGCAGACGGAAGCACGTCCGGCGTGTGGCGGCCGTGGCTCCGGAACAGATCTGGCTGGCCGTTCATCGTCATCAGAACTCCGTGTATTACAAGCGGCTGCAGCGGGAGGAGTATCGCCTGCTCGAATCGCTGCTGAACGGCAGACCGCTCGGCGAAGCGCTCGACTACGCCTTCACGGGCAGCGAGATTCCCGAAGAGGAGCGCAGCTCCTTCCTGCAGCAGGCCTTTTCCACCTGGGCCGTGCTCGGCTGGTTTACAAAATAAGCGGCGCCTCTTCGCGAAGCAGAGAAAGGTACGTCTCATGGGCAGTTCGTCTTCCTCCACAGCCGCATCGGACCGTTCGGGATTTGCCGGCAAAATCTCGTGCTGGTACTGCAGCTTCCTCAGCGCAACGGCGAAGCTGCGCTCTCCGTTTCTGCTCTTTGTGCGCCTTTACTGGGGATGGCAGTTCATTCAGACCGGCATCGGGCACCTGGGACACCTGACGCGCGTCACCAGCTTCTTCGCGAGCCTGGGACTTCCCTTCCCGCACTTCACCGCGGCCTTTGTCGGCACCATCGAGCTGGCGGGCGGCATTCTGCTGGTGCTTGGGCTGCTCACCCGCGTGACCGGTCTGGTGCTGACCGTCAATATGGTGATGGCCTATCTCACGGCGGACCGCGACGCCCTGCTCAGCTTTCTGAGCGATCCCGGCAAGTTCTACGAGGCCGATCCGTTTACCTTTCTGTTTGCGGCGCTGATCGTGCTGATCTTTGGCGCCGGCTTCTTCTCGCTCGACTACTGGCTCGCACACAGGAGCAGAAACTGACAGCGCCGAAGGGAGATTCTCCCGTCGTGCTGCTGTCTCTTCGATGATGATGACTGATTCCAGCATGGGGCTGGTCGCGGGCCATCCTGAGACGGAGCTGATCGCCTCCATCCTTGCCGGCGAGCGCGACAGGTTTCACGATCTGATCCGCCCCTATGAGCGGCGGATTTATCTGACGGCGTTTTCCGTCGTGAAGAACGAGGCGGAGGCGGAAGACATTGTGCAGGAGGCCGTCCTGCGCGCCTATCGCAAGCTGGCCAGCTTTCGCGGCGAATCGAAGTTCGGCACCTGGCTTACCGCCATCACGCTGAATGAGGCCCGGCTGCGGCTGCGCAGAAGCAAAAGCGCGCTCACCGACTCGCTCGACGAAAGAACAGAAGACGGCGCGGAGGTGACGCCCGCCGTTCTGACCGACTGGCGCGAGGTGCCGCTGGCTGCGCTGGAGCGCGGCGAGATTCGCCTGCTGCTGCAGGAGGCCATCGCCTCGCTGCCCGAGACCTTTCGCGAGGTCGTGATCCTCCGCGATATGGAAGAGATGAACGTCAGCGAAACGGCGCAGGCTCTGGGGATCTCCATCTCCCTGGTCAAGGTTCGCCTGCACCGCGCAAGGCTGATGCTGCAGAAGATTCTCGTTCCAAAGCTGCGCGCAGCCATCAAACCGGAGCGACGCTCGCGCTGGAGGTGGCCATGGTCCTGAACTGCAGGCACGTGTGGGACCGCATCTCCGAATACATCGACGGCTCGCTCTCTCCCGAGGTGCGCGCCGACGTGGAGCACCACCTCGAAACCTGCGAGATCTGCTCGGCCGTGCTCGACTCGACGCGCAACGTGATCATCCTGATGGCCGACGATCGCGTCTTCGAGCTGCCGGTGGATTTCAGCCGCCGTCTGCATGCGCGTCTCGCTCTGGCCATCGCTGAAGAAGCTCCGGAGCAGCCCGCAGACGGCTGATTCCGCCCGGCTTCGAATCGCGACTCCAGGAAGCTGTCCCGAAAGCATCGCAACCCCGGTCCGGAATGCGTGTTCACTTTCCCGTACCCTGGCATCCCATACAATGTGGTGCCGGGAAAATTCGGGTCTGTTGTATGCGAAAGGAGCTTCAACATATGAAGAAATTTCTGCTGATGACCGTCGCTGCTGCTGTTCTCAGCACAAGCGCGGCATTTGCTCAGATCATCGTCAGGGTCGCGCCTCCCCCGCCGATCGTGGAGCATCACGAACATGAGCGGCGCGGCTATGTCTGGATTGACGGCTATCACCGCTGGGATGGTCATCGGTATACCTGGGTTCACGGACGCTGGGATCGGCCGCCCCGTCCGGGCGCTGTCTGGATTCCCGGCCACTGGGATGCACGGCCCGGCGGCTATGCCTGGATTCCCGGACGCTGGCGCTACTAAAGCAGTTCTCCTGATGCTGCAGAGTGACAGAACGGCTACTAACCCGCTCCGCAGATATGCCCACGCATGAAAAGAGCCGCTCTCCCCGGATGGAAGAGCGGCTCCTCTGTTTTATCTCCAGTCTGGCCTGTCTCTGCCTCCGTGCGCATCGAAGGCAGCCTGCTTTACAGAGCTGTCGTCAGTTCTTCTCCGTCAGCTCTTCTTTCTTCGAGCGGGTGCGCCGGTAACTTTTCCCACGGGCTTTCATGAGAAATACCTGCCTGCATTGCCCGCACTCCCAGGGAAAAAGTCCGAAACGGGGATAAATGAATTCCTGAAGGAATCCCCGACGCGCTACCCTGGTCAGTTCCACTTCTTCACATTTGGGACACTGCAGCTTCTTTTGAGTCATTCTTCCTGATCAATATGTCCGCGCCTGAGGAAACAAGGATCTTCCCTGGGGGAGGACGCCTCTCTGGATTTCCACGGATGCCTGGCCCAAAGAAATGCTTCAATAACAGATGCGCTTACTCTGATTTGGACACTGTCTCGACAATTTTTTCCATTGCCGGATGCAGTCTTGCTTCCGTTTTATTGTGAATTTCACCCTGCTGCAAAGAAGGCAGAAACCGTGACCGCAGAGAGTCTCTGCCGGTTCACGCAACCCATCAGGAAAATTAGTCTCTCAAACGTTACACTGTCCGTAGCATGATTCCAACCCTGAAATGGACAGATGAGGGAGTGAGCTTCGTCGATCAGACGCGGCTGCCGCTCGAAGAAGAGTATGTGCTGGCTGCGACCTATCGTGATGTCGCCGATGTGATCACCACGATGGTGGTGCGCGGCGCTCCGGCCATCGGCGTTTCCGCCGCTATGGGCCTCGCACTGGGCGTAAAGAAGAGCACTGCCGCTACAATCGCCGCATTATCCGACGAGTTCGACATCATGTGCGATGTCATGGCGAACACGCGCCCCACTGCAGTGAATCTTTTCTGGGCGATTGATCGCATGAAAACGACTTTTTCCCGGCTCGCGGCCCGGCCCGGCATTACGCTCGACGGCATTCGCTCGGCGCTGATCGAGGAAGCGCAGCGGATGTATGACGAGGATATCGCCGCATGCCGCGCCATGGGCGCGCACGGCGCCGATCTGCTGCCCCAAAGCGGCGGCGTGCTGACGCACTGCAATGCGGGCGCGCTGGCCACCTGCGGCTATGGCACCGCGCTCGGCGTCATTCGCGCGGCCGTGGAGCGCGGACACGATATTCATGTCTATGCCGATGAGACGCGGCCCTTTCTGCAGGGAGCGCGCCTCACCGCATGGGAGCTGATGCATGACGGCATCCCCACTACGGTGCTCTGCGACAACATGGCCGCCAGCCTGATGCGTCAGGGAAAGATCGGCGCCGTGATCGTTGGAGCCGACCGGATCGCCGCCAACGGCGATGTGGCCAACAAGATCGGAACCTACGGCGTAGCGGTGCTCGCGAAGGAGCACCGCATTCCGTTTTATGTTGCGGCCCCGCTGTCGACGATCGACCTCGATACTCCGCATGGAGACGATATTCCGATTGAAGAGCGGCCGCACACCGAGGTCACCCACCATGCCGGACGCCAGCTCACGCCTCATGGCGTCGGCATCGTCAATCCGGCCTTCGACGTGACTCCGGCAAAATATGTCACGGCGATCATCACAGAATTCGGCATTCTGCGGCAGCCCTATGAGGAATCGCTCGCGCGTCTGCAGGCGGCAGCGGTCAACGGCTGAGGCTACGTTCTCTCCAGCCAGCCGGCATACGGGTACAGCAGCAGAAAGAGGATCATGACGATGGCCATGACGTCCATGTAAAGCAGCAGCATCACTCCTCCGTGATAGAAGCTCCAGCGCAGGCGCAGGCACCGCGCAGTCTCCCAGGTGCCGTAAAAGACCAGCACTGTGGGGATCAGAAGCAGGAGCGAGGGGTGAATGTTGGGAAATCCGGAGAAGAGGAAGGCCATCGTTATGCTGGCAATGACCACACCCGTTGCCCGTACCAGTGATTTTCTCCGTATATTGAAAACTGCAAAGGGCATGGGGGTGAGCGGAAATGACAACTTCCACTGTATCCAATTCGGGGCAGGATGCTGAAGCCCGGGCGGCCGCGAAGCAGCGTGATGCCGAAAAACGCGAGCGGATTGTGCGGCGCGTGGCCCGCGAGCTGCGCGACGGCTATTACGTCAATCTCGGCATCGGCATGCCGACACTGGTAGCCAACCATGTCCCTCCCGGCATCGAGGTCGTGCTGCAGTCGGAGAACGGCATGCTCGGCGTGGGGCCCTATCCCGAGGCGGGAACGGAAGATCCGGACCTGATCAATGCCGGCAAGGAGACGGTCTCCGAGCTCCCCGGAACCTCCTGCTTCTCCAGCGCCGATTCATTTGGCATGATCCGCGGCGGCCACATCGATCTGAGCATTCTGGGAGCGATGGAAGTCGACGAGGAAGGCAACCTCTCCAACTGGATGATCCCCGGAAAGATGGTCAAGGGCATGGGCGGCGCCATGGACCTGGTGGCGTCAGCACGACGCGTGATCGTCGCGATGGAGCACACCACGAAAGACGGCAGCCCGAAGATTCTGAAGCACTGTTCACTGCCCTTCACCGGCCTGCGCGTCGTGGATACGATTGCGACCGAGCTGGCGTGGATCAAAGTCACGCCGCAGGGCCTGGTGCTCGAAGAGATCACTCCCGGCATAACCGTGGAACAGGTGCAGCGCGCAACCGAAGCTGCGCTGAAGATCAGTCCTGGCCTGAAAGAAATGGCAGGATAGCCGCCGCATGTTCGGACTTCCTCCCCGTATTCTCAGCACCGCCGCGGTCGCTCTCGGCCTGCCCATTGCCTCGGGCTGGATCATGCTGCACTCCAAAGGGGTCGACTGCACCCGCCTGGCGCCGCTGACCATCCTCGCCACCCTCGCCGCCTTTCTCATCTCCATCTGCTTCCGGCAGATGAATAAGTTCAAGGCATCGCGGCAGCGGTGGTTTCTCTTTGCCTGCATCCTGGTGGCGGGCGCAACGCTGTTCGCCGACTTCCGCTTCGTCCGCCGCTATCGCGACCTGTGCGACCAGATGCAGCAGCAGATCCGGCAGCAGATGAACACGCCGAACCAGCACTGAGCCCAATCGGCCTGCGTTGTCCCGGCCTCAGCCTGCTGCCGCGGATCGTACCGTGCGGCGCTCGATGCGCTTCAGATACGTCTCCCCGCGAAGGATGCGCTGGACGTATATTCCCGGCGTAATCACGTGATCGGGATCGATCTCGCCCGGCGCGACGATCTCTTCCACCTCAGCAATCGTGATCTTCGCCGCCGTCGCCATCATCGGGTTAAAGTTACGCGCCGTCCGGCGGTAGATGAGGTTGCCGGCCGTATCTCCCTTCCAGGCTTTGATCAGGGCAAAGTCGGCGCGCAGCCAGCGCTCCATCAGATAGGGATGCCCGTCGAACTCGCGCGTCTCCTTCCCGTCGGCGACCAGGGTTCCGACCCCGGCCGGCGTGTAAAAGGCCGGAATGCCGGCGCCGCCCGCGCGGATGCGCTCGGCCAGAGTGCCCTGCGGAATCAGCGTCAGGTCGATCTTTCCCTGAATCACCATCTCTTCCAGCCGCTTGTTTTCGCCCACGTAGCTGCCGGTGTGCGCGGCGATCATGCCGGCCTCCAGCATCAGGCCCATGCCGAAGCCGTCCACGCCCATGTTGTTGCTGATGGTGCGCAGCCCTTTGACGCCGCGGCGCACCAGGGCGGCGATCAGGTTCTCAGGAATACCGCACAGGCCGAAGCCGCCCAGCATAAGGGTCGCGCCGTCGGGAATATCGGCGACTGCCGCATCTGCATTTTCAAAAACCTTCTTCACTGCCGCCTCCGGACGAAGGATACCCAACGGCCAGGATTTGCGCCAGGCGGCGAAAAGACGGCGGCTGGCCATCTCCTCAGCCCAGGGATGGATCAAAGAGCGCAAGGCGGCAGGGGCAAAACCAGGTTAGGATGAGCCAGACCGGATTGGGCAGGAAGCGGCAGCCCTGCTCTTACGGCGATTTTGTCACAGGAAGGGAGATTTGCATGCTAAAGGGGTTTCGCGATTTTATTCTCCGTGGCAACGTAGTGGACCTTGCAGTAGCCGTGGTGATTGGAGCCGCCTTCGGCGCCATCGTTACCGCGCTGGTGGCCGACATCATCACTCCGCTGATTGCAGCCATCGTGCAGAAGCCTGATTTTTCGTATCTGGTGCTCACCGTTCACGGCGGCAAAATCAAATACGGCGATTTCCTGAATGCGCTCATTTCGTTCCTGCTTATCGCCGCAACCGTATACTTCTTCGTCGTTTTGCCGCTGAACGCGCTGCTGCGCAGGTTCCGCCCCTCGCAGGCCGCTCCGCCGACCACGAAGTCGTGCCCGGAGTGCCTCAGCGATATTCCCGTGGCTGCGAAGCGCTGCTCCCACTGCACGCAGCCCGTCGTCTGATCAGGATTCGCCGTTCCGGCGCAGACAGACTCCCCCCGGTCTGCTGCGCCCTTTTCTCGTTCCCCCTTTACCGCCCTCGGATTACGTCTCTGTTAATCTGGCTTCTTCACGAAGTCGTACTCGTTTCTCTTCGAGGAGCGGTCCTTTGATCCTGAATCGCGTTCCTGTGCTGTGCGCATCTTTCGCGCTTGCCGCCGTTCTGCTGCCCGCGCAAACCGCCACCATGCCGTCCAGCCTTCCCGGCTACCGGAATTTCGCGCGGCAGGCAAAGATCGACCAGAGCTTCCTGGCCATTCCGGATGCAAAGCTGGCCGGTGAAGAGCTGAAAACCCTGACCGCCGAGCCGCACATTGCGGCCTCGCCCGAAGACTACAAAACAGCGGAGTACGTGGCGGGCAAATTCAAAGCAGCCGGCCTCGAAACCAGCATCGTTCCCTATAAGGCGTGGCTGAATATGCCAATTTCGGTCAGCGTAGAGGCCTTCGGCTCCAATGGCGCTGAGCTGATGAAGGGTCCCGTGCCGGAGCACGTGGACGACGATCCTTATCAGAGCGATTCGCGTGTCACGCCCGCCTTCAACGGCTCGTCTCCGTCGGGAGATGTCACGGCGGAGGTGGTCTACGCGAACTATGGACGCCCCGAAGACTTTAAAAAACTCACCGACATGGGCATCGATGTGCGCGGCAAGATCGTTCTGGTGCGCTATGGCGCCAACTTTCGCGGCGTAAAGGTCTACATCGCGCAGCAGTATGGCGCCGCCGGAGTTCTCATCTACTCCGACCCCGCCGACGACGGCTACTTCCGCGGCGATATGTATCCGCATGGACCGTACCGTCCGGCCACCTCGGTGCAGCGCGGCGCGGTGCAGTATCTCTTTAAGTATCCCGGCGATGCGCTCACCCCCGGGGTAGCCTCGCGGCCTGATCTGCCGGCCTCCGAGCGGCTTTCTCCGCAGAATGCACCGAACCTTCCGAAGATCCCCTCTGAGCCGCTTTCCTACCACGATGCGGCGCCGATTCTCGAACACCTGACCGGCCCCGATGTGCCTCATGGCTGGCAGGGCGCTCTGCCCTTCACCTATCACGTCGGCCCCGGCGTGAAGGTACACATGGTGCTCAAAATGGATTACAAATACCGCACTATCTGGGACGTGATCGGCAGAGTCAAAGGCACGGAATTTCCCGATGAGTGGGTGATCGCGGGCAATCATCGCGACGCGTGGGTCTATGGCGCGGTCGATCCCAACAGCGGCACGGCGGCCATGCTCGAGGCCGTGCACGGACTGGGAGCGCTGCTGCAGCAGGGCTGGAAGCCCAAGCGCAGCATTCTCTTCTGCAGCTGGGACGCTGAGGAAGAAGGGCTGATCGGCTCGACCGAATGGGCCGAAGACCACGCGAAGGAGCTGGAGCACGCCGTGGCGTACTTCAATACCGATGTCGGTGTCGCCGGACCGAACTTCGAGGCTGCGGCCGTGCCTTCGCTGAAGGAGTTTATCCGCAATGTCACGAAGGAGGTGCCGAGCCCGAAGGGCGGCACGGTCTACGACGCGTGGAAGAAGTCAGACGAGAACGAAGAGCACCACAGAAGCGGCAACGGAAGCTCCACGCACAGCAACAACGGCGCTGCCGCAGGCGCGGCAGGCGATGTCGAGGTGGGCGATCTCGGCAGCGGCTCCGACTACACGCCCTTCATTCAGCACCTCGGCGTGCCTTCGACCGACGTGGGATCGAGCGGGCCCTACGGCGTCTATCACTCCGTCTTCGATGACTTTGCCTGGTTCACGTTGAACGCCGACCCCACCTTCGTTTACGAGCAGGAGATGGCGCGTGTCTTCGGACTCGAAGTGCTGCACATGGCCGACGCCGACGTGCTGCCTTACGACTACGTGACTTACGGAAAAGAGATCGCCGACTACCTGGACGCGGCGCAGAAATCGGCCGCAAACAATAATGTCGCCGGACTCGACTTCAGCGCCGCCGGGGCCGCCGTGCAGCAGTTCATCGCCGCCGCCGGTCTGGTGAGGCAGAAGCAGGACCATCCCGGCGCGGATATGGCTGCATTCAACGCAAAGCTTCGTCAGGTGGAGGGGGATTTTCTCTCCGAGCAGGGGCTGCCGAACCGTCCGTGGTACAAACACACGATCTACGCTCCGGGTGAGTACACGGGCTATGCCGCCGTCGTGATTCCCGGAGTGAACGAGGCGATTGACGCGAAGGACAGCGCGCGGGCAGCGGCGCAGCTCGCCGTGCTGACCCAGGCCATTCAGCGCGCGACGGCTACGCTCCAGGCCGCGGCGCAGTAGTTCTTTGGATCAGGCCCTGCTGCGCAGTGCAGCGGGGCTCTGCGTTTTGCGGACGCGCTTTGCGTCGAGCGAATACGCGCCGGCTCCGCTGAAGAGCAGAAAGAGCAGGCCGAGCAGCATGCTGAAGTCTGTGCGCGCCTCATGCAGCATGGGCCAGATGCCCTGATGCACCAGCATGGGAATCTTCGTGGTCGCGATCGCCGTCAGAATGACGACCAGCAGCGGAATCGCGGCGAGTCGCGTGAAGAGGCCGATCAGAACCAGCACGCCAAAGACAATTTCGACGATGCCGACAAAGGGCGCGGTGAAGTGCGGCGCAGGAATACCGATCTTTGCAAAGCGGCCCGCTCCGAGCGTCTGCGGAAAAAGCAGCTTCTGCACGCCTTCTGCAACGAAGACCCAGCCCACCAGAATGCGAATGAGAATGACGGCCCGCACGCACAGCCCTCCTGCGGCTCTGGCCACATCTTAGAGCGGAAGCGCGCTTCGCTTCGTGTCGGCGGCGGTAAAGATCGATCTCTTCATGCGGGCGTCATGCAAAGAAGCGCAGCCGCCGCGCCGTTACTTTGCCGTCTCTTCGACCGTATCGCCCTCGCCGGGAGCGAGGAAGAGATTCGTCTCCAGCCCATGCTGGCGCGTGTAGAGATCGTAATAGCGGCCGCCCAGCGCGTAGAGGCTTTCGTGCGTGCCGCGCTCCATGATGCGCCCGCCTTCGATCACCAGAATCTGATCGGCGCGGCGAATCGTCGAGAGGCGGTGCGCGATCACGAAGGTGGTGCGGCCCTGCATCAGGTAGCTGAGCCCCTGCTGAATCATCGCCTCCGATTCGGAGTCGAGCGATGAGGTGGCCTCGTCGAGGATGAGGATGCGCGGATCGGCAAGAATGGCGCGGGCGATCGAAAGCCGCTGGCGCTGCCCGCCGGAAAGCTTTACGCCGCGCTCGCCGACGATCGTGTCATAGCCTTCCGGAAAACGCTCGGCGAACTCATCGACACGCGCGATCTGGCAGGCGGAGAGAAACTGCTCTTCGGTCGCATCGGGAAGCGAAAACATCACGTTCTCGCGGATCGTGCCGTCGAAGAGGAACGACTCCTGCAGCACCACGCCAAGCTGGCTGCGATAGCTGTCGAGCTGCACCGTGGCCAAGTCGATGCCGTCGACCAGCACGCGGCCCGGGTCGGGCGTGTGAAAGGCGCAGATGAGGCTGATAATCGTCGATTTGCCCGAGCCCGATGAGCCCACCAGCGCCGTCACCGTGCCGGGACGCGCCTCGAACGAGATGCCGTGCAGCACCGGCTTGTCCGGCTCGTAGGCAAAGTGCACATCCTCGAAGCGCACTTCGCCGTGAATCTCGCGCAGCACGTTGACGCGCGCCGGATCGCCGAACTCGTCCTTCTCGCTCAGAATCTCCATCGTGCGGTCCAGGCCCGCGACGGCTTCGGTAAGCTGCGTGCCGATGTTCACGATCTGGAAGACCGGCGCGATCATGTAGGCCAGCAGCATCGTGTACTGAAAGTAGCCGCCCGTCGTCATGCGGTGCCCGATGACCTCGTGCCCGCCGATCAGCATGACCAGGCCGCCGACGATGCCCAGCACCGTGGTCGCGGCCAGCGACATCAGGCTGGTTGCGGTGAGCGAGCGCATCACGTTGTCCA
The DNA here is from genome assembly GCF_003428625.2 of Paracidobacterium acidisoli. Classification (GTDB taxonomy): domain Bacteria; phylum Acidobacteriota; class Terriglobia; order Terriglobales; family Acidobacteriaceae; genus Paracidobacterium; species Paracidobacterium acidisoli. The sequence goes on from NZ_QVQT02000001.1 coordinate 615,470, forward strand.
GCAGCCGGTGCACTCCGCCCGCAAAGACACCCGCCTCGCGATGCTCCGCGTGATAGCCCTTGACGACGCGCACGCCGCCGAGCGATTCCGTCAGACGGCCCGTAACCTCGGCCGTGATCTTTCCACGCTCGCGGAAGATGGGGCGGATGGTCTTGAAGGCTTTCTGCAGAATGAAGACAAAGGCCGCGATGACGGAGAAGACGATCAGCGTCATATTGCGGCTGCTGTGCAGCAGAAAGAAGAAGGCCAGCACGGCCGTCAGCAGCCCGCCTACAAACTCCACCAGTCCGGTCCCGATCAGGTTCCGCACGCCTTCCACATCGCTCATGATCCGCGAGACGAGCACGCCGGTACGGTTGGCGTCGTAAAAGCTGACCGCCAGCCTGCCTATGTGCTGCTGCACCTGCTTGCGCAGATCGGCGATCATGCGCTGCGCCTCCTTCGAGAGCAGCTGCGTGAGCGAGAACGAAGTGACGGCCTGCACCGCGGTCGCCGAGAATACGACGATTACCAGCCTGATCAGCAGGCCGGGGGTGCCATGCGGGCCGAGCACGCGGTCGATCAGAAATTTGGTGGAGAGCGGCAGAATGAGCCCGGCGCCGCGATTGATCGCCATCAGCGCCAGTCCGAAGAGCAGCAGCCAGCGGCGTGGACGAATCAGCCGCCAGATCTCGGGCATCACCTTGCGGAGATCCGGCTTCTTCTTCGGCGTGTCTCCGGCCGCGGCGCGAATAGCTCCGCGGGAAGACGTGGAGCGCTCTGACTTCGCCGACATCGTGCTCATCCGCATGGCTGGCTCTGGCCTATGCCCTCGCCCGGCGCGCCTGAATAAACGAGCGGACGCACAGCAGCACATACAGCAGCAGAATGACGGCCATCGCCGTCTTCGCCTCGACCGCAGCGGGAAAAGGAAACTCCACATGCTCGACCGTCATGCGGAAGTAGTCGTAAATGCTCTTTGCCGTGCCCAGAAAGCCGAGCAGGCCGATGGTGACGGCGATGTGCATGATCAGCATGCGCCGCTTTGCGTTATTTGTGATCGCCAGACCGCCGAGAATACCCAGAGCGATGCCGAAGTAGGCCGGAATCAGCGCCGTGGGGTGCTGGCTGCCCGTGCCCACGTAGCCGAAAATACCAAGGAGAATCAGAATCAGACCAAAGACGATCGTCAGTTTTGCCATGCAGAATGTGCCTCGTTAACAGAATAGGGCATAAGCAGTACGGTCAATACCGCAGCATTCAAAGTGCGATCCATACCGGACCCGCAAAACAATGGTCCGTCAGTGCTTTGCCGCCTCGATCCGGCTCAGAATCTCCCGCGCCAGCTCCTCGGGCGTATGCGTCGCATTGACGCGGATCGCGTCCTTTGGCTCTTCCAGCGTATCGAGCTGGCTCTGCAGCAGTCCGGGATTCATATAGTGCCCTTTCCGGTTGGCCAGGTGTTCCTCCAGAACCGCAACCGGCGCCTCCAGCAGCACGAAGTGATACGAACCCTGCGGAAGCCCGGCAGAGAGCGTGTCGCGGTACGACTGCTTCAGCGCGGAGCAGGTCATGACTCCGCTTTCGCCCTTTTGATGCCAGCCCAGCAGCACCTGATGCAAACTTTCGAGCCACGGCTCGCGGTCCTCGTCATTGAGCGGAATGCCGGCATGCATCTTCTTCTTGTTGGCTTCGCTGTGAAAGTCATCTCCCTCGGCGAAGTGCCAGCCCGTCAGCGCCACCAGCGCGTTGGCCACTGTGGTCTTCCCCGATCCCGTTACACCCATCACTATCGCAATCATCCGTGAGCCTGTCCTGATATGAGTTGTCTGACGTCGCCGAGCACCTGGTCCGGCGTCCAGTCGTTGGTTGGATACCACTTGTAGACTTTTCCATCCGGCGCAATCACCACCGTCGAAAGCGAATGCGTGATGGTGTGATCCTTCTCCGGCGTTACGCCTACATCGAAAAACTGCAGCACCTTCGCCAGCTCCGGCTGCGGCGGAGCGGCAAAGTCCCAGTGCCGGAAGGCCTTTTCCGCATCGCTGCCGATATATCCGCTGCCATAGCTGCGCAGCACCTTCGGCGTGTCGTTCTCCGGATCGAAGCTCACGCTCAGCAGATGCGTACCCGCATACAGCTTCGGATCGGCGGCGAGCGCCTTGTCGATCTGCGCGAAGTTGCGGCTCATGCGGATGCAGTATGCCGGCAGCGGGCAGCGCGTGTAGATGAAGGTCACCAGCAGCACCTTGCCGTGAAACTCGCCGAGATGGATAGTGCGGCCATTCTGGTTGAGCAGTTTAAAATCCGGAACCGCATCGCCCGCATTGAGCGGATGAAACTGCGCCGCCGGTTTGTAATCCGGCTGCCGCTGCGCGATCACGTCGATCTCGTCGAGCAGCGCCTCCTGGTTCGAGGCTGGATCGGAGGGAACCAGCAGCGTCGCCGTCAGCGTGTCTCCCGGATGCAGCTCGCTGAGCACGTCCGGCTGCCTCAGCTTGTACGGCATCGTCATCGCTTCCATAAAGCCGGGGATCGCATCGGTATCGAGCATCACCTCGCCCGTCGACGGATCGGTCGAGACGACAATGCCGCGCACGTGATACTGCTTCATGCCGGAGACGGACTGCGCGCTCTGCGGCGCGGAAGAAGAATGACGGCAACCCGCAAGAAGCAGCGGGAAACTCAGGGCGCATGCGGCCAGCAGCCGTACCGGATAGGATGCCACCTGTCAGTTTACACTTGAGGATATCGACTCCCATGCAGATGCCCGCGGTCATCCTCGATGCGCTGGAACGGGGTGCCGCGGTCATCGCCGCCGGCCCGCGCGCGGCCCGCGCACTGCATCTGGACTTTGCCGAAGAGCAGCATGCCCGCGGACGCGATGCCTGGCCGACGCCCGCCATCTTCGACTGGAAGACGTGGCTGCGCCACCTGTGGCGCGAGTACAGCTTTCTGCATCCGGAGGCTCCGCTGCTGCTCTCTGCCCTGCAGGAAAACATGCTGTGGAAGCGCATGCAGGGCGAGGACGCCGCGCTGGTCGTCTCGCCGGAGAGCATGGCGGCGCTGGCGCAGCAGGCCTGGCAGCTGCTGGGCCAGTACGAGGCGCACCGCAGCCGGAACACCGCCTGGGAACAGGCCGACGCCGAACACTTCCGCCTGTGGGCAGCGGCCTTCGACGACGAATGCCGCAGGCGGAGCTGGATCAGTGAGAGCCATCTGGAATCGCGCCTCGCCGCTGCGCTCGACGGACTGCCGCTTCCCGAAGAGATCGTGCTGGCCGGCTTCGACCGCATGCGGCCCGCCCGGCAGCGGCTGCTGACGGCGCTCACCGCGCGCGGCCTTCGCGTGCGGGAGCTCGCGCCTGAATCCCCGGCCACGCGGCAGTTGTGGGTCACCGCCGCAGACCGGCGCAGCGAAATCCACGCCTGTGCGCAGTGGACGCGCGATCTGCTGCAGACGGCCGGGCGGACGCCGCGCATCGGCATCATCGTCACCAGCATCGACGCGGTGCGCGGCGAGATGGAGCGCATCTTTCGCCACATGCTGATGCCGCAGAGCGAAGACATCCTCGCCGATCCGGCGGCGATGCCCTTCGAGTTCTCGCTCGGACGCCCTCTGGCGCAGACTCCCGTCATCCGCGCCGCATCGCTGCTGCTGCACTGGGCCGCCGGTCCGCTGCGCGAAGAAGAGATCTCCTGGCTGATGCTCTCAGGGTTCGTGGCCGAGGAGACAGCGCTGCTTTCGCTGGCGCGCTTCGATGCGGAGCTGCGCAACTCGCCTCTGCCCTCGCCGGAGCTTTCGCTCGAACGGTACGCGCGCATGCTTCCCCTGGCGAAGTATCCGGCGCTCGCTCCTGTTCGCACGCGGCTGAACGAGCTTGTCCAGGCCGCGGCGGCGAACCAGCTGCAAAGCCAGGAGCGCGCTCCCGCCACGTGGACGGAGCTGGCGCAGCATCTGCTGCGCACTGCGGGCTGGCCCGGCCCGCGCCCGGCCGACTCCGTGCAGTTCCAGGCGCTGAAGCGCTGGGAGCATCTGCTCGATGAGGTCGCTCTGCTCGACTACGACGGCACACGCATGCGCTGTGACGCGTTTCTGCGGCTGCTCGGCCGCCAGGCAGAGGAGACCATCTTCGCGCCCGAGTCGCGCAATGCTCCGGTGCAGATCATGGGGCCGCTCGAGGCTTCAGGACAGCAGTTCGACGCCGTCTGGTTTCTGGGCGCCGACGAGAGCAGCTGGCCGATGCGCGGACGCCCGCATCCGCTTCTGCCCCTCGCCGTGCAGCGGCAGTACGGCATGCCGCACGCCGCGCCGGAGACCGATCCGGAGCTGGCGCAGATCATCACCCGCCGCTTGCTGGCCAGCGCCGCGCAGATCGTCTTCAGCTATCCGCAGCGCGACAAAGACGGCGACCTGCGCCCCTCGCCGGTGATTGCCGCGCTCTTTGCTCCCGGAACCATGCCGCTGTTTGCCGCCGATCTGTGGCCGGCGGAAGAGGTGCACCATGCCGCCGCGCTCGAAGAGATCGCGGACACCTCCGGCACGCTTCCCTGGCCGCAGGAGAAGACCGCCGGCGGCTCCGAGGTGCTGCGCAGCCAGGCCGCATGCCCCTTCCAGGCATTTGCCACCAAACGCCTGCGCGCCGAGGCATGGAAGAGCCACGAGTGGGGCCTGTCCGCAGCACAGCGCGGCAATCTGCTGCACGATGTGATGCGCCGCCTCTGGTCCGGCTCGGAGCCGGATTCCCTGCGCACCCACGACGATCTGCTCGCCGCTTTCGCACAGAACCGCCTCGACGCAATACTCGACCTCCACATCGCTGCCGCCTTTGCTCCTCTGGTCAGCAGTGCCTCCGATGACTCATGGATGCAGGCCTACCTCATCTCAGAGCAGCAGCGCCTGCACATGCGTCTTGAGGAGTGGCTGCAGATCGAAGCGCGGCGTCAGCCTTTTACCGTGGAAGCCTGCGAGCAGAAGCTGCATGACGTGCATGTGGGCGATCTGCGGCTTAACCTGCGCGCGGACCGCATCGACCGCCTGCCCGACGACAGCCGGCTGCTGATCGACTACAAGACCGGCGAGGTCTCCGCGGCTGCGTGGCGCGGCGAGCGGCCCGAAGAGCCGCAGCTGCCTCTTTATGCCGTCTACGGTAATGTGCCGCACGTCAGCGGCCTGCTCTTCGCTCAGATCCGCGCCGGCAAAACCGGCTTTCAGGGGCGCGTGCGCAACGCAGCCGAACGCCTCGATGCAACGCTGAAAGCCACCTCCACCATGATGAAGGAGCCGTATACCGAGGCCATGCGCGACGGCTGGGAAGAGGCGCTGCGCCATCTGGCCGAAGACTTTCTGCGCGGAGAAGCCTCGGTCGATCCGCGCGACAGCAAAGTGTGCCTGTACTGTCCGCTGCCCGGACTCTGCCGCATCGCCGAATCGGAGCGCGACCCCGGCGAAGATGAGGACGGCGAGGAAGTGGAGGACCGCGATGAGAATGCCTGACCTCTTCTCTTCTCTGCCCGCCGATCAGGACCAGCGCGACACGGCGCTCGACATCGCGAAATCGGTCATCGTGCAGGCTCCCGCCGGCTCCGGCAAAACCGATCTGCTCACGCGGCGCTTCCTCAGACTTCTGGCCGTCGTGAATGAGCCGGAGGAGATTCTCGCCATCACCTTTACCCGCGCGGCCACCGCCGAGATGCGCTCGCGCATTCTCTCCGATCTGGAAACCGCCGCCGGTCTGCGCAGCGGCAGACCCGAAGATGCGGAACGCATCGATCTGGCGCGGGCCGCGCTCGACCACGCCTGCCGCCGTGGCTGGCGGATTCTCGAACAGCCGCATCGCCTCATCATCGAGACCATCGATTCGCTCTGTCTGCGCATCGCGCACGATCAGCCGCTGCTGGCGCGGCTGGGCGGCCATCTGCAGCCCACCGAAGACTCCGGTCCTCTCTATGCTCTGGCGGCGCGGCGAACCCTCGGGCGCCTGGGCGGAGACAACGCCGCGCTCAGCGAAGCCGTCGCTCATCTGCTGCGCCTTCGCGACAACAATCTGGCTGATTGCGAGCGGCTGCTTGCCGATATGCTGGCGCAGCGCGACCAGTGGCAGCACGCCTTTCCGCTGGCGGGGGAGATCGACTGGGATTTCGTCCGCTCTCATCTCGAGCTTCCCTTTCGCCGTGAGGTCAACCGCGTTCTCAGCAGAGCGCATGAGCTGCTGACCTCCGATGCCTTCCTCGTGCGCGAGCTGCTCGATCTGGCGCGCTACGCATGCGAAAACCAGAACGAGCGCGTCGCTCTGCTGGCCGAGCTGAAAACGCTGCCCGCAGCGGAAGCGCTTCCCGTCGACCACTGGCTCTGCATCTGCAACTTCCTGCTGACGGAAAGCGATCAGTGGAGAAAGCGCGTGCAGGCGCCGGAGGGCTTTCCTCCGGGAGCCGCGGGCTCGGAAAAAAAGCAGCGCAAGGAAGCCATGACGTTCCTCCTCGGCCGCCTCGCACAGATGCCCGATCTGCTCGACGCGCTGCGCGCCGTCCGCAGGCTTCCTCCCGCGCGTTACAGCGAAGAGCAATGGACCACGCTGCAGCGTCTCTTTCTCACGCTGCGGCACGCCATCGCCGAGCTGCGCGTGCTCTTCGCCGAGCGTAATACCGTCGACTTCACCGAGGTCAGCCTCGACGCGCTGCACGTGCTGCGGCAGAGCAATCCCGACCGTCTGCTCGCCCTCAGCGGCAACCTGCGCCACCTTCTGGTCGATGAGTTTCAGGACACCTCGCGCCGTCAGCACGAGCTGATCTCGACGCTGCTCTCTGCCTGGGAGCCGGGCGACGGACGCACCTGCTTCCTCGTCGGCGATCCCATGCAGTCGATCTACATGTTCCGCCAGGCCGAGGTCGAGCTCTTTACGCAGGTGCAGCGGCGCGGTATCGGAAACGAGGAAGCCATCGCCTGTGAGCCGGTCCGCCTTCTCGTCAACTTCCGCTCGCACGCGGGCCTCACCGGTCCGCTCAACGAGATCTTCGGGCAGGTCTTCGACGGCGAGGCCGTTCCCGGGTCGGCGGCCGTTCCCTTCTCGCCCTCACAGGCTTCCGTGGAAGCCACTGAGCCCGCCGCCGTGCATGTGCATCCGCAGATCATCGGCGCACCGGACAGAGCAGTCACCGAAGCCGACCGGCAGAGAGCCCGCGAGCAGGAAGCGGAGCAGGTCGTCGAGATCATCGAGCGCCATCTGCCGGCCATCGAAGACGCCCGCGCCTCCGGCGGCGAGTATCGCGTCGCCGTTCTTGTGCGCGGACGCAGCCATCTGGCGCAGCTCGTGCCGCTGCTGCGTCATCGCGGCATTCCCTTTCGCGCCGTCGATATCGAGAAGCTGGCCGAGCGCCAGGAGCTGCGCGATCTGCTGTCGCTCGCCCGCGCTCTGCTGCACCCCATGGATCGCACCGCATGGCTGTCGGTGCTGCGCGCGCCCTGGTGCGGGCTTACGCTCGAAGAGCTGCACACGCTCACCGGCAAAGACGATCCGCAATGGAAGCGCACCCCCATGCCGGATCTCATCGAGCGGCATCTGCCGCTGCTGACAGAAGAAGGACGGCGGCGCGCCGGCCATATCCTCGACGTGATGCGTCAGGCATCGTGGCTCCGCTGGCGCCAGTCGCAGTCGCCTTCCTTCACGTCATGGATCGAGCGGACGTGGCGCACCCTCGGCGGCCCTGCCTGTATCGACGCCGTATCGTACGAGAACACGCAGGTCTTCTTCTCTCTGCTCGACGCAGCCGCTCCGGGCGGAGCCGATCTGCTCTCCGGAGATTTCGAAGCAGAGCTGGAGAAGCTCTTCGCACAGCCCGATCCCGCCGTCAGCGAGCGCTGCGGCGTGCAGCTGATGACGATTCACAGAGCGAAGGGGCTCGGCTTCGATGCCGTCATCGTGCCTGGGCTCGATCGCGGCTCGGGCTCGGACGCGCAGCCGCTCATCTGCTCGCTCGAGCGCATCAGCCCTTACGACGAGGAAGACGAGTTTCTCGTCGCGCCGATCGGACTGCGCGGCGAGGACACGCATCCGCTTTACCGGTGGGTGCGCAGACAACGGCAGATCCGCTTCGATGAAGAGCGCAGGCGGCTCTTTTACGTCGCCTGTACGCGCGCCCGCCGGGAGCTGCACCTGCTGGGCACAGCCGCGGTAAACGGCTCGGGCGTGAAGCCGGAGACGGCGGACAGCCTGCTCCAGTCTGCATGGCCGGCTCTCGAAGCGGAGTTTCTCTCCGCCGCGCAAAGACAGCCCGATAATCTGCTGGCCTTCCCTGATCCGGCCCCGGTTCCCGGTGTTGTCCCGCTTCCGGGTATCGTTCAGCTGGCCGCCGCCGCGGCCCCGGCGAAGCCGCTTACGCTGCGCCGTCTTTCTTCGAGGATCGATCTTCACCCTCGCGGAGAAAATGTAACTGTACTCGGCACACATATCGAGGCCGTCGGTGAAGAGGCCGCATGGCGGCGCCCCGAGGGCTCGCGCCTCGCGCGCATCCTCGGCGAAACGGTTCACGCTCTGCTGCAGCGGCTCGGTCCGCGGCTGGCTGCCGGATCGCCGGATGCCGGCCTCATCCGCAGGCACGCCGCATCGCTGCTGCGTGCCGCGGCGCTGTCTGAAGACACGCTTCAGAATGCAACAGAGACGGTGACATATATGCTGCTGGCCTGCGCCGCCGATCCCGTCTGCCGCTGGACGCTCGAGCCGCACGCCGGGGCGCAGTCGGAGGCATCGTGGACCGGCATGGCCGAGGGTGTGCTGCGCACGCTGCGCGCCGACCGCATCTTCCGCGCGGGGGAGCGGCCTCTGACTCAGGGATCGGAGTATCTCTGGGTGATCGATTACAAGACCAGCGCTCCGTCCACGAGCTCCGCCGCACAGCGCGAATCCTTCGTGCGCGCGGAGCGTGCGCTGTATGCGCCTCAGCTTCTGGCCTATGGACGGGTTCTGCGCGCGATCCACGGCGGAGAAACGCCGCTGCGGCTGGGGCTCTGCTATCCGCAGATCGCCGTGCTGGACTGGTGGGACCCGGACGCCGAAGGCTAGCTCGGCAGGAGTCAGCTCCGCGTGCCGGTCTTCTCGGTCGCCGGTTTCTCGCCCATCTTGTGGCGGACATCGGCGCCGCGCACCCAGAAGATGACGTCTTCGGAGATATTCGTCGCGTGATCGGCCACACGCTCCAGGCTGCGCGAGATCATCAGCGCATTCAGCGCCTGCGGAGTCAGATTCGGCTCCTTCTTCATCAGCGTCAGCAGCGTGTAATGCGCGGCTCCGTTCAGCTTGTCCACGCTGTCATCCATCGACAGCACGGTTTCGGCGGTCTGGGCGTCGGCTTCGATAAAGGCCTGCAGCGCCTTGCGCACCATGGAGCCGGCGAGGCTGGCCATGCGCGGAATATCGATCGGCAGATCGGCCACCGGGAAGGCCTGCAGCTCGCGCACGCGGTCGCTGATGCTGCGGGCCGCATCGCCCACACGCTCCAGGTCCGCGTTGATCTTGATTACGGCAAGGATGAAGCGCAGGTCGATGGCCATCGGCTGCTCCATCGCGAGCAGGTCGAGCGCCATCTGGTCGATCTCGCGCTCCAGGCGGTTGATGGCCAGCTCGCCGCGATCGACCAGGTCACAGATGGAAGTATCGCGGACGCGATAGGCTTCAATCGCGCGCTGAATCGCCTGTTCTGCCATACCGGCCATCACCAGCAGCTTTTCCTTCAGGTCATCGAGGCTTTGCCGGAATCTGAGTCGCATTATCCAAACCTGCCCGTGATGTAATCTTCCGTCCTCTTGTCTCCCGGATTTGTGAATATCTTGTGGGTCGAATCAAACTCGACAAGTTTTCCATTCAGGAAGAATCCGGTGCGCTCTGCCACACGAGCGGCCTGCTGCATGTTGTGCGTCACGATGACGATGGTGTACTGCGCCTTCAGCTGGAAGATCAGATCCTCGATCTTCGAGGTGGAGACGGGATCGAGCGCCGACGCCGGCTCATCCATCAGCAGCACCTCCGGATCGACGGCAAGCGCGCGCGCAATGCACAGACGCTGCTGCTGGCCGCCGGAGAGGCTCGCGCCCGATTTCTTCTTCAGATCGCCCTTCACCTCATCCCACAGCGCGGCGTGGATCAGCGAGCGCTCGACCACCTCGTCCAGCACGCGCCGGTTGCGGAAGCCGTTCAGCCGCAGGCCGGAGGCGACGTTGTCGTAAATGGACATGGTCGGAAAGGGGTTCGGACGCTGAAAGACCATACCGATGCGGCGGCGGATCTCGACCGGCGAAGCATCGCTGTAAATGTCAATTTCGCCGATGCGCACCGATCCGGTGACTTTGGCGATGGGATTGGTCTCGTGCATCCGGTTGAGGCAGCGCACGAAGGTCGATTTGCCGCAACCGGAGGGACCGATGAGCGCCGTCGCCTGGTTTGCGGGAATGTGCAGGTTAATATCCTGCAGCGTATGGTTGGCTCCATACCAGGCGTTCAGGTTCCTGACTTCGATGCCGACACCCACCTTAGCTTGCCCCTTTCAGCACACCGCGTGTGGTTACATAGCGCACCAGTGATACGGCGCCCACAATCAGAACGATCAGCACCAGAGCGCCGGCCCATGCCTGGCGGATCTGATCCTCATACGGCGACGCTGCATAGACATAAATCTGCAGCGGCAGTGCGGCAATCGGCTGGTTCACGTCCACGCTCCAGAACTGGGAGCCAAGCGCCGTAAACAGCAGCGGAGCCGTTTCGCCTGCGATGCGGGCAAAGGCCAGCATGCAGCCGGTGATCACGCCGGGGGAAGCCGTTCGTAACGTAATCGAGAGCACCGAGCGCCAGTTGGGCACGCCCAGTCCGAGCGCCGCTTCACGGATCGCGTGCGGCACCATCAGCAGCATCTCTTCGGAGGTGCGGGTGATGGTGGGAATCATCATGATCCCCAGGGCCACGCCGCCGGCCAGCGCCGAATAGTGCTTCTGGCGGGCGACGATCAGGGCATACATGGCGATGCCCATCACGATCGAGGGCACTCCGTTCAGCACGTCGGCGGTGAAGCGAACCAGGTTCGCCAGCTTTCCGCCTCGGCCGAACTCCGCAAGAAAGATACCGGCCGCGATACCGACCGGCACGCCGATCGCGCTGGCAACAGCCAGCAGAATGCCGGAGCCGACGATGGCGTTCGCCATGCCGCCGCCGGTCGCGCCCTCCGGAGCCGGAGTCTTCGTGAAAAAGGCCAGGTTGAGCGAGCTCGCTCCCTTAAAGAGCAGATACCCGAAGATCGCCACCAGCGGGGCAACGACCAGAATCGTGCTGAGAACAGCAAGGCCCGAGGCAAGATGGTTCGTTGCCATGCGGCGCATGCGGTTGGCCGTGCTCACTCGGTACTCGTTGGGCATCTCTCTGTTTCCTTTTGCCGTTTAAGCCACGCGAGGCGGCGCGCCGCGCGTTACCGCCCAGACCAGCAGACGCGCCAGAGCGTTCACAAGGATCGTAATGATAAACAGCGCCAGGCCTATCTCGATCAGCGCCGAAGTATGCGTATCGCTGGTCGCTTCGCTGAACTCGTTGGCGATCACGCTGGCCATGCTGTAGCCCGGCGCCAGCAGCGACTTTGAAATGGAGGCGGCCGAGTTGCCGATGACCATGGTCACCGCCATGGTTTCTCCCAGCGCACGCCCAAGGCCCAGAATCACCGACCCAACGATGCCGATGCGCGCATTGCGCAGAACACCCATGCGGATCATCTCCCACCGGGTCGCGCCCAGCGCCAGCACTGCTTCGCGCTGCGTATACGGCACGGCGATCATCACCTCGCGGGTCAGAGAAGAGATGATGGGCAGAATCATGATGGCGAGAATGACGCCCGCGGCAAACATGCCGATGCCGAGGTTCGGCCCCTGAAAGAGTCCCGTCCAGCCGAGAGTCTTCATCAATGCCGGGTTGACGTACTGGCGCAGAAGCGGAACCAGCACAAACACGCCCCAGAGCCCGTACACCACGCTCGGAATCGCCGCCAGCAGCTCGGTCAGAAAGGCCAGAGGTCCGCGCAGCATCTTCGGGCACATCTCCGTGATAAAGATGGCCACGCCCACCGCGAGCGGAACGGCGATTACCAGCGAAACCGCGGAAGTCACCAGCGTGCCGTAGATGAAGGGCAATGCGCCGAAGTTACCGTTGATCGGGTCCCAGCCGCTGCTCAGGAAGAACTTCCAGCCGAAGAGGCCAAGCGTGAGCTTCGATCCCTGCACCAGCGACGTCGCGATCAGCGCGACGATGCCGAAGATGCTCAGTGCACAGAGCAGCATCAGCCAGCGGAACGCCCGGTCCGACAGTGAAGAGTTTCCCCGGCTTGTCAGCCAGGTCCGCGCTTCCGATGGCTTATCCGCCGGCGGCACAGTCACAGACCCCTCCGCTGAAGCCGAGGGCTGCGGCACTCGCTCCTGAATACGTAGACTCACAACCTTTAACCCTATACGCGCTTTTTGAACGCCACGTTAAACGCAATGAAAAATCAGGGGATTACGAGCAGCATTGCGGAGGAGTTTCGGCTCTGAATTCCGGAAATTCCGGACGCAGCCTGCTTCGGCCGCGCCCGGTTTCCGAGGACTTACTGCAGCTTTCCGATCGCCACGCGCACCTTGTCGGAGACCGACTTGGGCAGCGGAGCGTAGTCGAGCGAGGTCACTTCGCCTTCGCCGTGATCCAGCATCCAGTAAAGGAAGTCCTTGATCACCTTACCCTTGGAAGCATCCTGCGCCTTTATCGGGATCAGCAGCCAGGTAAAGCTGGAGATCGGGTAGGCATTCGCGCCCGGAGCATTCGTGATCGAGACGCGGAAGTCTGCCGGCATCGTCTTCACGCTGGCCGCCGCTTCGGTCACGCCGTCGATGCTCGCCTTGACCCACTTGCCGGCTGCATTCCGCACCTGGCCGAAGGCGATTTTGTTCTGCAGAGCGTAGATCAGCTCCACATAGCCGATGGCGCCAGGCATCGTGCGGACGTTGCCCGCGACACCGGGGTTACCCGAGGCGCCGATTCCCTTCGGCCACTGCGGCGAGGTGCCGACGCCGACGCTGCTCTTCCACGAAGGGCTGACCTTCGACAGATAGTCGGTGAAGATATAGGTGGTGCCGCTGCCGTCGGAACGGTGTACCACGATGATGTCCTGATTGGGCAGCTTCACGCCCGGGTTGTCCTTCGCGATGCGCGCATCGCTCCAGTTGCCGATTTTGCCCTCAAAGATATCGGCCAGAACATCGGGAGAGAACTTCAGGTCGGAGCCCACGCCGGGCAGGTTGTAGATCGGCACAACGGCGCCCAGCACCGTCGGGATGTGCATCAGCTTTACCTTCGATTCAGCAAGCTGCTGATCGGTCATCGGACCGTCGCTCGCGCCGAAATCCACGGTCTGCGCGGTCACCTGGCGAATGCCGCCGCCCGATCCGATTGCCTGATAGTTGATCTGCACGCCCTGGTGCGAATTGCTGTACTCAATGAACCACTTGCTGTAGATCGGCGCCGGAAAGGTCGCTCCGGCTCCGTTGATCTTCTGCGCAAATCCAGCCGATGCGACGCAGGCGAGCAGCGCCGTCGATAAAAGAACACTTTTTTTCACTGTTTTCCCCCTCAGAAGTACTTGAAAAATCTTCCGTCCGGAGTGTTAACAAGGCATTACGAAAAGGTGAAAAGCGAGGAAAATCTGCCCCTGGACGTATTAATAACTATCTGAAAAATATAGACTTGCGAAGCCTTTGCGGAAATTTTCCACCAAATTTTTCGCCTGTCGCGATGCCGCTTACTTTTTGTGCTCTGCAATCTCCGGATCGGTCTCAGCGGCCGCAGGACGCTCCTGCTTCGCTGCCGTTTTCCCCGCCGGTTCTCCTTCGCCCGGCACTGCGGGCGGCGACGCGCACGGCAAAGTAAACAGGAAGGTTGCGCCCGCGCCCAGCTCGCTCTCCGCGCGGATCGCTCCGCCATGCGCCATCAGCACGTGCTTGACGATTGCCAGCCCCAGGCCGGTACCGCCCGACTCCCGCGAGCGCGCTTTATCCACCCGGTAAAACCGCTCGAAGATGCGGTCGAGATGCTCCGACGGGATGCCGGGTCCAAAATCCTGCACATAAAACTCGACCGAGCCCTCCAGCAGACGCGCTCCAACCCGCACCCGGCCGCCGGCTCCGCCGTACTTCATAGCGTTTTCGATCAGGTTGCCGAAGACCTGGGTCATCGCGTCCACATCGGCCATCACCCATTCCGTGGTGACGCTGCCCTCGACCAGCAGGACGCCGGAATCGACCACCATGCCGGCCAGCGACTCGATCGCATCCGAGACCAGCGCCGAGGCCCGCACGCGCTGCAGGCGCAGCTTGTATTCGCCGGATTCCACGCTGGCCAGGGCCAGCAGGTCCTCCGTCAGGCGGTTCATGCGCTTCGCGTTTTTCAGAATGATGGAGAGAAACTCCCGGGCATTCTCCGGCAGCTCCACAATGTCTTCGAGCAGCGTCTCCACGTATCCGGAGATCGAGGTGAGCGGCGTTCTCAGCTCATGCGAGACGTTGGCGATAAAATCGCGCCGCGTCTTTTCCACGCGATCCACTTCGGTCACATCGTGCAGCACGGCCACGGCGCCGCCGCCCGGCGTGGGGGCTGCGCTGACCTCGAAGATCCTGCCCGGCACCATCGAGGTGGCCCTGCCGCTGCATATCTCACGGCTCTTGAGCGCAGTCTGCACGCAGGTCAGCACATCGGGATCGCGAATGATGTGCACCAGCGGACGCCCTTCGCGCACCGCGCCGGGAGCGAAGCGCTGCATCACGGTGTTGGACCAGCTCACATGTCCTGAGGCATTTACGGCGACCACGGCCTCCTGCATGCTGTCGAGCAGAGCGGCCAGCTCGCGCTGTTTGCTCTCAAGCGCATGGAAGCTCTGTTCGAGGCGATCGGCCGTCGCGTCAAGCGCGTGCGCCGCCTCCGAGATCTCGTCCAGGTTTTCGTGCCGGTCGTCGACCGGAGCGATGCGGGCCGAAAAATCTCCGGCCGCGATCCGGCTGGCGAAGTCGGCGATCCGCTCCATGCGGCGCGAGAGCTGCTGCGCGAAGAAGGCGGCCAGCAGCGTCGCAATCACGACCGAAGCCAGCGAAACCAGCAGCAGATAGCCGTGCGAGCCGGCCGTGACGCGCAGCAGGAACAAATCGAGGAGGACCGTGCCGATGCACAGTACCAGGACAAAGGAGAACAACAGCCTGAAGAAGAATCTGCCCGTCACATGCGTATCCTGGTCACCACGCGTGGGCTGGCCACGCATTCCGGCCGCCGAAGGAACGGGACTTCCGCCGAAGTCCGTTCCACGTCTTTCGTTTGCTGCCGCTTACGCCGTCCGCGGAATCTCGAACCGGTAACCGGCGCCGCGCACCGTCTTCAGATAGCGCGGATTCTCCGGATCTGCCTCGATTTTCTCACGGATGCGCCGTACATAAACGTCGACGGACCGGGGGGTTACGAAGCGTGCATCGCCCCAGACCGCATCCAGCAGGTGGTCGCGGCTGAAGACCCGGCCCGGGTGCCGCGCCAGGTAATCGAGCAGCCGGAATTCGGTCGCGGTGGTCGTGGTCAGGTCGCCGCGCACCCGCAGCTGCATGGCGCTGGCATCGATCTCCACGTCTTCAAAGCTGATCAGCGACGGCGTGGAGGGCCGCTCGAAGCGGCGCAGGACCGCCTTGACGCGGGCCAGCAGCTCACGCGGCGCAAAGGGCTTGGTGATGTAATCGTCGGCGCCCAGCTCCAGCCCCAGCACCCGGTCGTTTTCGCCCGCGCGCGCGGTCACGAAGATGATCGGAATCGTGCTCAGCGCCGGATGATTGCGCAGCCTCCGGCAGACATCGAGGCCGTCGCCGCCGGGAACCATGATGTCCAGCAGGAACAGCGCAGGCGGCTGGCGCTCGGCATCGGCAACGATGTTGGTAGGGGTGCCATAGATGCGGGCGGGAAATCCAGCCGCCTCCAGGTGATGCTGCATAAGGCGGGCTATATCCGCATCATCTTCAAGAACAAATACCGTCTGGCTCAACCGTCTTTTCCTCGTCCCACAGCCGGAGGGGATTCCGGCCCGGAGATTGCCTTAATGCCATCAGGCTACACCGGAAAGGCAAAGAGAATGCAAAAGCTGTGTAAATTCCGCAGGCCGGTACCGGTCTCACCGGTCCGGCTTTGGCGGTCTCCCGCAGCCGAAACCGGGACCGGCAAGACGGCTAACACCTGAAGAATCCAGATGCTATACTTCGTCCATCTTCGCTGCACGGCTTGCGGGGCGGTAGGTTCAGATCACACAGCTGAACGGGTAGCTGGTTCTCGTGTCCACGGATTTGACGATACTCTGCATCGATGATGAGGCCCTTGGCCTCCAGATCCGCAAGGCGGTGCTGGAGCGCGCCGGTTATCGGGTTCTGACGGCGCTCGACGGCCAGTCGGGCATCTCTCTTTTTCTGGATCAGGCCATCGATGCGGTCATCCTCGACTTCTATATGCCGGGGATGGACGGCGGTAAAGTCGCCGCGATCATGCGCAGCGAGCGGCCGCAGATTCCCATCATGCTGCTTTCGGCCTATATCAACCTGCCCTCCGATACCACGGCGCTGGCAGATCTGACGCTGCTCAAGGGGGGAGAGCCCTCCGATTTTCTGGCCCGTGTGGGACAGATGCTGACAGCCAGCCAGGCGCGCGTCGACAGGGGGGCCCTCGGTGAACCTGCATGAGTTCCGCCGCATTCTCCGCGAGACTCTCTTTGTTCCGATTCTGACCCTTCTGCTCCTGGCCGGATTTGTCCTCGGACAGATCTGGAACACGGACAAAGCGCAGATGTGGCTCGACCACAGCGACGACATCACCGACCAGATACAAACGCTGTCCGTCCTGGTCGTCGACCAGGAGACCGGCCTGCGCGGCTTCCAGCTGACCAACGATCCGGTGATGCTCACGCCGTACCATGCCGCGGCACCGCAGATCGAATCGGCCTTCAGCAGCCTCGATCGCCTGATCGGCAGCGATGCGGAGCAGCGCGCGGCCCTCGTTCAGGTACACGATCGGTACAGTCTGTGGCTGGGCTTTGCCGAGCCGATCCTCGCCGGTAAAGCGGGCGCCGCCAACGACCACGATCTGAACCTGCGCGGCAAGCAGCTGATGGACCACCTCCGCTCCGGCCTGAACGACATGCGGATGATCCAGGAGCACCAGCGGCGCAGACGGTCGGCCCTGGTGCACCGCCGCGAGCACGAAGAGTTCCTGGCCATTCTTATCTCCGCCATCCTCGTCGGCGTGTTCCTCGGCTTCTTCACGCGCGGCCGCATCCGCAATATGTCGCGCAGCTACAACCGCGCGCTCGAAGAGGCCGACCAGCGGACCGAAGAGGCCGCCGAAAGCCGGCAGTGGTTCCGGACCACGCTCGAATCCATCGGCGATGCCGTCATCGCCTGCGATATCGAAGGCCGCGTGAACTTCATGAACGCCATCGCCGAGACCCTGACCGGATGGGATGTGGATGACGCTCAGGGAGAGCCGCTTCACGAGGTCTTTTACATCATCAATGAGACCACCCGTGAGCGCTGCGAAAATCCCGTCGAAAAGGTGCTGCGCCTGCGCACCGTGGTGGGCCTCGCCAACCACACGGCGCTCATCTCCAGAGACGGCGCTGAATACGTGATCGACGACAGCGCCGCTCCCATTCTCGATGCCGATGGCCGCCTGACGGGCATCGTACTGGTCTTTCGCGATGTCACCGAAGCGCGCCGCTCGGAAGCCGCGCTCATCGCCTCGGAAAAGCTGGCCGTGGCCGGACGCCTGGCCGCCAGCATCGCGCATGAGATTCACAATCCGCTCGACTCGGTCGCCAACCTGCACTTCCTGCTCTCCGGCGAGTCCGACGCCGCAAAGCGCGCCGAGTACCTGAAGCTCGCGCAGCAGGAGGTCTCCCGCACCATGCAGATCAGCCGCACCATGCTGAGCCTGTATCGCGAGCCGAACGCGCCCGTTCAGGTCGACCTCAGCGACCTCATCGACGGCGTGCTGCTGCTGCTCGACCGCAGGCTGAAACAACTGGGCATCACGGTGGAAAAGAGCACCTTCGCCTCGCTCCATGTCGAGGGCTTCCCGGCCGAGCTGCGCCAGGTCTTCACCAACATCATCCTCAATGCCGCCGAGGCCGCGGGCCACGACGGGCGCATTCACATTCACATGGAAGAGGCGCCGGCTGAAGAGCTGCACGGCGCCGGAGCCATCGTCGAAGTCACCGACAGCGGTCCGGGAATTTCAGAGAGCGCGAGCCAGAAGCTCTTCCAGCCCTTCTACACCACCAAGGGAGAAGACGGAACCGGCCTCGGCCTCTGGGTCAGCATGGGCATCGTGCAGAAGCATGGCGGCGCCATCCGCATCGGCAACGGCTCCGTCAATGGCCTGCAGGGCGCAAGCATCCGCGTCTATCTGCCGTCGCGCACCATGGCCAGCGCCGCGACCCGCTCCACGCCCCAGCTCCTCTGAAGATCCGGCATACGCGCAGGCTCAGCCTCTGCGCATGTTGCTCGATGTGCCTCCGGCCGCCGGAATATAGCACTTCTGCGTGTAGTCCATCACCATGCGGTCGGCGTTGAAGCGCCAGCCCAGCGTGCGGATGGTCCGCTTCATGCGTTTGATCCAGCCGCGCGGCAGGCCGTCCGCGTCGCGCTGGTAGTACAGCGGAATCACCTCTTCGCGCAGCACGCGATACAGATCGTCGCTGTCGCGGCTGTCGTGCACATCCATGTTGAGGTGCGTGCGCCCGGTGCCGATGGCGAATCCGTTCAGCCCGTCGTAGGCCTCGGCCCACCAGCCGTCGAGCACCGAGAGGTTCAGCCCGCCGTTCAGCACCACCTTCTGGCCCGACGTGCCCGAAGCCTCCAGCGGACGCCGCGGATTATTCAGCCACACGTCCACGCCCTGCACGAAGCGGCGGCCCACGTTGATGTCGTAGTCTTCGACGAAGACGAAGCGGTCCGCGAACTGGCTGTCGTGCATCAGCTGCGCCACCTGCTGCAGCACACGCTTGCCCGGCTCGTCCTGTGGATGCGCCTTGCCGGCAAAGACGAACTGCACCGGACGCTTGGGATCGTTCACCATCGTCGCCAGCCGCTCGATGTCGGAGAGGATCAGGTTGGCGCGCTTGTAGGTTGCGAAGCGGCGCGCAAAGCCGATCGTCAGCGCATCGGGGCTCAGCACGCGGCCCAGCCGCAGCACCGCGTCGCGGGCCTCGCCGCGCCGCTCGGCCTGTTCCATCGCGCGCTGCCGCACGAACTCCAGCATCTGCGCCTTCAGCGCGAAGTGCGTCTCCCACAGCTCGCCGTCGTCGACGTCTTCAATGCCCTCCCATGTGCGGGCCTCGCCGCTGTGCGCCTGCCAGTTCGCGCCCAGATGCCGCTCGTACAGCCGCGCCATCTGCGGAGCCAGCCACGTCGGCACGTGCACGCCGTTGGTCACGTGGCCGATCGGCACCTCGTCTTCCGGTTTGCCGGGATACAGCACCGTCCACATCTCGCGCGAGACCTCGCCGTGCAGCGCGGAGACGGCATTGGCGCGGCGCGAGAGCTTCAGCCCCAGCACCGTCATGCAGAACTCTTCTGAGTGGTTCGACGGATTCTCGCGTCCCAGAGCCATCAGCTGATCGTGCGAAAGTCCGAGCGATTCGCGCAGCGGCCCCAGATGCTCCTCGATCAGATCCGGATGGAAGCGGTCGTGCCCTGCCGGAACCGGCGTGTGCGTGGTAAACACCGCCTCGCGCGCGATGTGCGGAGCCGTCGCCTGAAAGTTGGTTCCCTCTTCGCGCATTCGCGTCAGAATCGCCTCGAGCAGAACAAAGCCGCTGTGCCCCTCATTCAGGTGCAGCACGCCGGGCGATACGCCCATCGCCTTCAGCGCGCGGAAGCCGCCGATCCCGAGCAGCAGCTCCTGGCGAATACGCACCCGCCGGTCGCCGCCGTAGAGACGCGAGGTCAGCTCGCGGTCTTCCGGAGCGTTGCCCTCCACATTCGAATCGAGCAGCAGCAGCACGATGCGGCCCACCTTCAGCCGCCACACGCGGGCGCGAATGGGATTGCGGCGCGTCTCGATCTGGACCGTCACCACTTCGCCGTTCGTGCCGATCGCCGGCTCGATGGCAAGCTGGCTGGTGTCGGTCTCGATATAGTCCTCGTGCTGCCAGCCGGTCTTGTCCAGCCACTGCCGGAAGTAGCCCTGGCCGTAAAACAGGCCGATGGCGATCAGCGGAATATCGAGATCGGAGGCGCTCTTGATGTGATCGCCCGCCAGCACGCCGAGGCCGCCTGAGTAAACCGGCAGCGATTCGTGAATGCCGAACTCGGCCGAGAAGTACGCGACCGGATGCGCGCGCAGCACGCCCGCATGTGTCGCGCCCCAGCTGCGGTCGGCCTTCAGATACTCGCGCTTGCGCCGGTAGGCATAATTGATGCGGCTGTGCAGCACCAGCTCATTGGCGCGCTGCTCGATCGTCGCCAGCGGCATCTCGTTCAGCAGCGCAATGGGGTTGTGATTCAGCTCGCGCCAGCGCGTCGGATTCAGATCGAGAAAGAGCGATGCCGTCTCGTTGTCCCAGCTCCACCACAGATTGCGGGCCAGCGACCAGAGGCGCTCCTGCACCGGAGCGATGAAGCGGTCAAGCGTCCGCGCCTCGCTCACCACCGCCGCCACCTGTCCGGCGGCCTCGGCCAGCCTGCGCACCTCGTCGTCGCGGAAGCTGCGCGCCTCGATGGTCTGCACCACCAGCACGCCCTGCAGCACGCCGCGGTCGATCAGCGGCACGCCCAGAAAGGAGCGGTAGTCGTCTTCACCCGACTGCTCGAAGTATTTGAAGCGCGGATGCGTCCGCGCCTCCTCGGCTGCCACCGGACGAACCTGCTCGGCGACCAGGCCGGCCAGACCTTCGCTGAGCAGCATGCGCAGCGTGCCGATACAGGAGGCGCGCAGGCCGACCGTCGCCGCCAGCACCATGTTGGCCCGGTCCGGCTCCAGCAGATAAATCGAGCACACATCGGTCTGAAAGCGGCGGGCGATCAGCTTCACCACCTGCATCAGCGTCTCCGCCGGCTTGCCGCTGTCTTCCATTAACTGGCCGACTTCTTCCGATGTCAGCACTGGGTTCACCTCGATCGAGTCGGTGGATTGAGACATAGAGTATGCTCCGTCCCGGCGCGCCGGCGCTTCTGCCGGAGCGGTTGATGCAGCCTGAAGGTTCGCCTCCCCATCAGGTCCTTGCGGGCACAGGGGTACTGCAAACGTGCCGTGTTTCAGGCGCCGGGGGAGGAGCACAGATCAAAGTTCGTCCAGTCTATAACGGTTCCGTTGCAATCGATGATGCAAATCGGGAGGAAGCAGGCATATTGCAGCCGCCCCGGCACGCAGCTAAGCCGAGGGCGGACGAAACTCCAGACCGGCCTGCCGCGCCGACTGTTCAGTGGCCTGCAGGTCAACCTGGTCAAGAGAGATACGCTGCTGGCGTCCGGCCGCCGCTTCATCGAGCACGATCAGCGTCGTCGGCGTCAGCGCGTAATTACGAATTTCCTGGGTATGTCCGTCGCGAAAGACGACCGTCAGCGTCGGCTCGGCTATGGGAGCCGGCTGGCTGGTCTGAGACAAACGCTCCTGAGGCGCGTACTCCGGAGGGGGCGCGTAATCCTGCCGGGCATCGCTCTCCTCATACGGCTGATTGCTGTATCCTTCGGGCGCTTCGGCAGAACCGTTCTGATCGGGAGCCGCCTCTGCGGACGCGGAGCCGGAGTCGTCATACTCCTGGTCGCCGTATCCCATGAAGTCCGGATAACCCACCTCCCACGGAACCAGCCCGACCGCGCCGCCGTATCCATAGCCCCGGTACGGGCTGCGATACCGGTAGCGGTGATCGCCGCGCGCGTGTCCGTCTCCGTATCCGTTTCCGTTATGGAAGCCGTTTGCCGTGCGGGACCACGCAGCTCCGCTCGCAGGCCTGCTGCGTCCGAAATATGGAGTCGTAAAGGCATTCAGCCGCTGCGAGGTGAGGCCGGGCTGTCCCCAGGAAGATGCGCTGCGGTTCACAGGAAATGATCCGGAGAATGACCTGGAAAATGATCCGGGCGGGAGAAAGGCGCGAGGCGCTGTTGAAAATCCGCCGCTGTTCAGAGGACGACCGGCGAAACCGCCTCCCGCGGGGTGCCCGGCAAAGCCGCCGCCCACCGCATGTCCTCCGCCTCCGCCATGACTGCCGGAACCACCAGCGCCGCGCTGCGCCATAGCGCCGGGCACAGAGATCAGCATGGCAACCGCACACACCAGCGAGGCTCGGATGAGAAACCTCATATG
The DNA here is from genome assembly GCF_003428625.2 of Paracidobacterium acidisoli. Lineage (GTDB taxonomy): Bacteria > Acidobacteriota > Terriglobia > Terriglobales > Acidobacteriaceae > Paracidobacterium > Paracidobacterium acidisoli. The sequence goes on from NZ_QVQT02000001.1 coordinate 637,821, forward strand.
CAAAGTCTACTCCTCTGCTCCGAAGCGCTGCTCCGAAACCGCATGGAGAATTCTTCCCTGCGCTCCGGGCATACCTGCCCTGTCTACAGAACGCAGCCGCACCGGTCCGCGCTCGGAAAACCCTCGGACGCGGTGGATTGCCGGGCCGATTCATTACACTCCCCGATTCATTACACTCTCTGAGATGCCCGATCGCCCTCTGATGTCCGTTGCGCCCGTCACCCTCGAAGGCAGTCTGGTGCGGCTCGAGCCGCTCCGCATCGAGCACCTGCCGGCTCTGGCCGCCATCGCCTTCCATCCCGAGATCTGGCGCTGGATGCCGCTTCACGTCGAAACCGAAGACGATCTGCGCCGGTGGATCGAAAAGGCACTCGCGGACGCGAACGCCGGCAGAGCCATGCCCTGGATCACGTGGAGCAAACGCCACAACCGTTATGTCGGCTCTACGCGCTTCATGGACATCGACCGGGCCAACCGCATCCTCGAGCTGGGCAGCACCTGGATCGATCCCGAGGTGCAGCGCACCGGCATCAATGCCGAAGCGAAGTACCTGCAGATGACATATGCCTTCGAGGTAATGGGCGCGATGCGCGTCGGCCTCAAAACCCATCACCTCAATCTGCAGTCGCAGAACGCCATGCGCGCGATGGGCGCAACGTACGAGGGCACGCTGCGCAACAGCGTCATTCAGCCCGATGGAAGTATCCGCCACAGCGTCTGGTTCAGCGTTATCAGTGAAGAGTGGCCACAGGTAAAGGCCGCGATGGAAGGCCGCCTCGCACGTCACGCATAAAAGCCACGCGCATCAATGACACGAATGAACGCAAAGGCCCTCCCGCGGGAGGGCCTTTTTCCATCAGCGCAGACGCTATCGGCGGCTCGCCGTCGCCGTGGGAAGCTGGCGCACCTTGCTGTGCTTCACCGAGTAGCTGAAGTAGATGATGAGACCGATCACCAGCCAGCTGGTGAAGCCGACCTTCGCGGGCGTGTCGGTCGAGACCATCAGCGACAGCGAAATCAGAATGCCGGCCAGCGGCACGAACGGCACCCACGGTGTGCGGAAGGGACGCGGAATATCGGGCTGCCGCACGCGCATCACCCACACGCCCAGGCAGACGATGGCGAAGGCAAGCAGCGTGCCGAGGCTGACCAGCTCGCCCAGAAACGAGATGTTGAAGAACGCGGCCAGGAAGGCGACGAGGATGCCGACCGCAATCGTAACCAGCCACGGCGTGCGGAAGCGCGGATGAATGCGGCCGACCCAGGGAGGCAGCAGCCCGTCCTTCGACATAGTGTAGAGAACGCGCGTCTGTCCCAGAATCATGACCAGCATGACGGAGGCAAGACCGGCGATGGCGCCAAGGTCGATCATGCACACGCCCCAGGTGGCGCCGATGGCCGCCGCGCCGTCCGCCACCGGAGCCGCCGTATTCAGCGTCGAATAAGGCTTCAGCCCGGTGAGCAGTCCGGCGACGATGATGTAGAGGAGCGTGCAGAGAACGAGCGAGCCCAGAATGCCGAAGGGCAGATCGCGCTGCGGGTTCCGCGACTCCTGCGCCGCCGTCGAGACGGCGTCGAAGCCGATGTAGGCGAAGAAGACCACGCTCGCGCCGCGCATGATGCCCGACCATCCGAACGCGCCGAAGTGGCCCTGGTTCTTCGGAATGAACGGATGCCAGTTGGCCATCATGATGTGCCAGTGGCCGAAGGCAAACGAGATGGCGAGGCCGATAAAGATAAAGACGACCGAGACCTTGATGATCACGGCGGCGCTGTTGAAGTTGGCCGACTCGCGCACGCCGATCACCAGAATCGTGCTCACCACGATAATGGCCGCAAGCGCGAAGATATCGACCTTTGCCGAGAACGGATGCCCCCAGAGAGCAAGCGTGACCGACGGCGTCGGATTGAATGGAAGCCGGACACCGAAGAAGCCCAGCAGACTGCTCACGTAGCCGCTCCAGCCGACGGCGACGGTGGCCGCGCCGAAGGCATATTCGAGGCAGAGCGCCCAGCCGATAATCCAGGCGACCAGCTCGCCGAGCGTCGTGTAGCCGTAGGTGTAGGCGCTGCCGGCAATCGGAATCATCGCGGCGAACTCCGCATAGCAGAGACCGGCAAAAACGCAGCCGGTGCCGGCAATGATGAACGAGATCACGATGGCGGGCCCGGCGAACTGCGCCGCGGCCGTGCCGGTGAGCACGAAGATGCCCGCGCCGATGATGGCGCCGACGCCAAGGGTGATCAGATTGATCGGGCCGAGCGAGCGTTTGAGCGTGTGCTCGCCTTCATCGCTGGCTTCCTTCTGCACGACGGAAAGAGGTTTTACCGCAAAAAGTTTAGCCATCGATCAGGCACTTCCTCTCAGAGACAAATTCAGAGCGAGTTCTCCGCGCGGCTCCGCCGGGACCAGATCGCAAACACCGGTATCCCCAGCAGCACAATCAGAATTCCAGGCCATGTGTACTGCGGTTTATAGCGCAATAGTACGATACAGATCCACGCCGCCATCACTATATAGATCGCCGGCAGCACAGGATACCCGAACGCCTTGTAAGGCCGCTCGGCATTTGGCCGCTTCACCCGCAGCACAAACAGGCTCGCGATGGTGAGGCTGTAAAAGATCAGCTCCACGCAGATGATGTAGTCGAGCAGCTGGCTGTAGGAGCCGGAGAGGCAGAGCACGCACGTCCACAGCCCCTGCACCACCAGCGCCGCCACCGGCGTGTTGTGCTTCGGATGCAGCCGCCCCGCGGCGCGAAAGAACAGCCCGTCGCGGCTCATCGCGTAATAGACGCGCGCCCCGGCCAGCGTGAGCCCGTTGGCGCATCCGAAGGTCGAGATCAGAATCGCCCCCGCCATCAGATACGCGCCGCCATGCGAGAAGACCTGCTGCAGCGCAGCCGTGGCCACGCGATCCTCCGAGGCGAACTGTATGCCGCGGACAAATGCGGTCGCTCCATGCGGATCGCCGTGCAGCGGCAGCGCCAGCAGATAGACGACGTTCGCCAGGATATAGAGCGTCATCACCAGCCCTGTTCCCAGCACCAGCGACAGCGGCAGATTCCGCCGCGGATTCCGCACCTCGCCCGCCGTGTAGGTCACGTTGTTCCACGCATCGGCGGAGAAGAGCGATCCGGTCTGCACCACGGCCAGCACGGTAAAAAGGCCGACCATCGTGATCGGCCCTCCCATGCCCACCTGCACCGCGTGCAGCGTATGCAGCGATGCGCCATGCCAGAAGCTCGCGCCGAAGTTCGCGTGGATCGCCGCCGCGTTGCGTCCCAGCAGCAGCCCGAAGCCGACCAGCCCCAGCAGCGCCGCCGTCTTTGCCGTGGTGAATACGTTCTGCACCAGCGCGCCCAGCTTCAGGCCGAAGACGTTCACCACCATCAGCACCAGAATCACGGCCATCGCCGTCAGATTCTGCGTGTTCAGGCCGATATCCATATTGCCGAGCACCATCGGCCCCACGGCCAGCGCGGGGATATGCCCGATATGCCAGATCCAGTGCGTCGAAGAGATCGCCGGAAAGAAGACGCCGAGAAACTTGCCGAAGCCCACGGCAACCGCCGCAATCGTGCCCGTCTGGATCACCAGAAAGAGCGTCCATCCGAAGAGAAAGCCCCACAGGCGTCCCAGCGCCTCGCGCAGGTAGATATACTGACCGCCTGCGTGCGGCATCATCGCCGCCAGCTCGCCGTAACTCAGCGCGCCGATCATGGTCATCACCGTGGCTACCAGCCATGCCCCGATCAGCAGCGCCGGCGAGCCGACCGTCCGCCCGATATCGGCGGAGACCAGGAAGATTCCGGACCCGATCATCGAGCCCATCACAATGGCCGTGGAACTGAAGAGCCCGAGACTCGCCACCAGACGCGGGGTACCCGGTTTTGGAGCCTGTACGGTGGTTTCCGTGGACGTCACTGTCCCTTTGTTCTACTCGAAAACCCAGCGATTTGCCATCGCCGTTTTGCGGTCCGCCGGTTCGCTCCGCATTCTTCTTTTGACGGGACAAACCACGCTTCGATTTCCCCGATCCAGTCCGATTCCGGCACAACTTTCCGCCCTGGGAAACAATTCGCCGAGAGGGTCCGCGCCGCATAAACGCAGACCCTCTCCGGCTGGAAACGCAGCTACTGCTTGATCACCGTGCCGTCCAGCTTCCGGATCTCACCCCATCCGCCGTTCAGTCCGTTCGCGCTCTGTCTGAAGGGATACTTCGCCGCGGCCTGTTCGTCGATCTCGATGCCCCACCCCGGCTTTTCGTTCACCCACAGGTATCCGTTCTTCAGAACCGGGCAGCCGCGGAAGATCTCCTGCGTCGTCTCGTTGAAAGGCGTGTACTCCTGAATGCCGAAGTTGTAGCTGACAATATCCAGCGTCACATTGGCCATGTGCCCCACCGGAGAGACATCGCCCGGACCGTGCCACGCCGTCTTCACGCCATACATCTCGGCGAGAATCGCGATCTTGCGCGACGGCGTAAAGCCGCCCGCTTCGGAGAGATGCACGCGGATGTAATCGATCAGCCGGCCTTCGATCAGCGGCTGCCACTCGTGCGGACTGTTGAAGAGCTCGCCCATCGCAATCGGCGTCGCGCAGTTCTGCCGGATCTGCTGAAAGTATCCCAGGTCCTCCGGCGAGAGCGGATCTTCGAGGAAGAACATGTTGTACTGCTCCGCCTCCTTGCAGAACATCACCGCCTCGTTCGGCGTCAGGCGCTCGTGCATATCGTGAAGCAGATTGACCTCTTCGCCCAGCTCCTTACGCGCAGTCTCCAGCAGCTTCAGCCCGCGCCGCATGGCATAGGCGGGCTCGAACAGCGGCTTGTTGTGCAGCGGCTTCAGCGTGTGATCTTCGCCGTGCTGCGCGCCATAGCCCGCCATGCCCGGAACCCCCACCTGCACGCGCACATTGCGAAAGCCCTGGGCCATGAACTTCTTCGCGTTGTCGATTACCTCAGCATATTCGGCGCCGTCGGCGTGCGCATACGCGTCCACCGCCTCGCGGCACTTGCCGCCCGCAAGCTGATACACCGGCATGCCCGCCTGGCGGCCCTTGATATCCCACAGCGCCTGATCGATGCCGCTCAGCGCGTTGTTCAGCACCGGCCCGTTTCGCCAGTACGAGCTGTCATAGCAGGACTGCCAGATGTCCTCGATGCGGTCCGTCGTCTTACCCAGCAGAAACGGCTTGAGATACTTCTCGACCGCCGGCTTCACCAGATCGGCGCGCTGCGTGAAGGTCGCGCAGCCATAGCCGTACAGGCCATCCTGATCGGTTGTGATCTTCACCACTGTGAGCCGCGAGCCGGCCGGCTCGCATTCGATCACGCTGATGTCTTTGATACGCGGCAGCGGCATCGCGCGTGTCGCGCGCTCCACCTGCTCCTGCGCCTGGGTCATCCCCTGTACAAGCCGGGGAGCCAGACCGAGCGCGCATGCGCTCCCTGCGGTCTTCAGAAAATCACGACGCTGCAAAGCCAAATCCCTCTCCTTCTGCGACCAGATTGCAACCTCGCAAATTCTACCTGGAAATCTGCGCTCTCCGGCAGCCCGAACGGCGCGGATTCGTTTTTTCGAGTTCGTTGCCGAACTATTGTCTTTGCTGCCCGTAATGCGCAGGAAATTCAGCGCAGTCTTCGCAAAAACGCGCGCGCCTGTTCGGCCGCGGAGTTCCCGGCGGAAAAGACAGCGGAGATCACGGCAACCGAATCAGCGCCCGCCTCCCGCACCGACGCCGCATTCTCGAGCGTGATGCCGCCAATCGCCACCAGCGGCTTCGCCGTCAGCCTGCGCGCCAGCCGCACCCCTTCAAGACCGACCACAGGATCGGGATTCAGCTTGCTTCCCGTCGCAAAGACCGGGCCGATGGCGATATAGTCCACCGGCTCCGCATCGGCCTGGAGCAGCTGCTCCTCGCTGTGTGTGGAGACGCCCACGATACATTGCGCACCGGCCATGCTCCTCACCGCTGCAGGGGTCATATCCTCCTGACCCACATGAACGCCATCGAAGCGTGTCTGCTGCAGCAGCATCGCACGGTCGTTCAGGATCAGCCGCATCGCCGCCGGCGCGGCCTCGCGCATCGCCAGCGCCTCTTCCAGCACCTCGGCATCGGAGTCCTGCTTGTTGCGGTACTGCAGCAGCTCCACGCCGGCATCGGCCAGCTCCTGCATCAGACGGCGCAAAGACTCACGCCGGCCGCCGTCGCGAGGAAGTGCGAGCTGCGCATCGAGAATCGGATAAAGAGAAGGAAACTTCTGCGGAGAGGTCACTCCTGCGAGTGTAAGATGCGCCGCGCCGGCAGGCCAAAGCACCGGTTGCGCAAACTTCTCCGCGCGTGCACGCTGATACTCATGCCGGAGCTGCCCGATATCTCCGCTTATCTCACCGCGCTTGCGCCGCGCATTGTCGGAAAGCGTCTGGAACATGTGCGCATCGCCGGCATCACCCTGCTGCGCACCGCGCAGCCGCCGGTAACCGATGCCGAAGGCCGCTCCGTGCGGGAGCTGCGCCGCATCGGCAAACGCATCGCCATCGGCCTCGACGGCGATCTCTGGCTCGTGCTGCACCTCATGATCGCCGGACGCCTGCACTGGCGCACTCCCGGCGCGAAGCTGGCCGGGCGGCAGAGCCTCGCCGCCTTCGATTTCGCTGACGGCTCGCTGGTACTCACCGAGGCAGGAACGAAGCGCCGCGCCTCACTGCACGTTCTGCAGGGCGAGGACGCGCTGGCCTCCGTCGATCCCGGCGGCATCAACGTCTTCACCGCCAGCCTCGACAGCTTCCGCTCCGCGCTCACCGCGGAAAACCGCACCCTCAAGCGCGCGCTCACCGATCCGCGTCTGCTCAGCGGCATCGGCAACGCCTACTCCGACGAGATTCTGCACGCCGCGCAGATGTCTCCCGTCACCCTGACCCATAAATTGAAAGCGGAGGAGTGGCAGCGCCTCTATGACGCCACACGCGAGACGCTGCAGCTCTGGATCGACCTCCTGGGCGATGAAGCGCAGAGCGCCTTTCCCGAGAAGGTCACCGCATTTCGCAAAGAGATGGCCGCGCACGGCCGCTATGGCCAGCCCTGCCCGCGCTGCGGCCAGCCGATCCAGCGCATCCGCTACGCCGACAATGAGACGAATTACTGCGCGCAGTGCCAGACCGGAGGAAAAGTGCTCGCCGACCGCAGCCTCTCGCGCCTGCTCGGCTCCGACTGGCCGCGCACACTCGATGAGCTGGAGGCGCTGAAGCGCAGGTGACGACCCTCTCCTGCGCTCCGCCTGTACTGTCTTTTAATTCGCCGCCGCCGACAGGTTAAGCGTCATCTGCGAGCCGCTTTCTAGGTCGATATTCCGCCCCGAGGCATCGAGCGCCGTGGTCGAGCCGGCACCGGCCCCGCTGCTGAAGGTCACCCCCGGCAGATTGCCGACCGGAATCCGGTTCAGACCCAAAGCCGTCGTCGACCCTGCGCTGCCCGCCGCCGATCCCGCTGCTGCTCCCGTGGCACGCAGGCCGCTGTCGGCCGCTCCGGCCGTGGTCTGCAGCGCCCCATCAGCGGTCGAGCCCGCCGCTCCGGCGGTATTCGACACCAGACCACCCGTAGCGTGAGCCGCTCCGCCCAGCGCGCCGCCACTGCCGCCGCCCATCCGTCCGGCTCCGCGCATGCTGCCACCCGCCATCTCGCTGCTGCCCGAGCCCATCCCGTCATCGGAGCCCTCGGCGGAAGCTGCCACCGTCGGGACCGACAGCGAGGTCAGCATGGCATGCACCGGAATCTGACGTCCGTCATGCATCACGGCATGGTCGAATGCGAAGGCCAGATGGGAGGCCCCGTGACGGCCCTCCTTCGCCTGGACTTCGGTCACCTTCCCGATCAGCCGCGAACCCCGCGGCAGCCTCGTGCCGTCCGACAGCCGCGTCGAATTGGTGGTGCGGGCGGCGACCTCGTCGCCCACCTTCGCGTTCTTAGTGTCGATCTTCTTCGTCAGCTCGGCTGAGACCTGGGTCGATTCTTCGGCAGCCGTCGACGCCGAAGCACCCGTCTGACCTGCGCCGGCCGCAGCCGAGCCCTGCGTCTGAGCGCCGGCAGAGGCTGTCTGTGTCCATGCGGGAGCGGAAAGGGTAGTGAGAGTAAGGATCGCTGCGGCATACAGGGGAAGACTGGCTTTCATACGTTCATCCTCGCGGAAAGTATTCGGGAGCTTCATGATAAGGCTCCCTGTCTGCCCGCTGGGAATCCATACTCTGCGCCGGAGTTGTCCCTGGCCGCCGATTCTTCCCCCATGGGTAACGTGTGGCCGGGAGATCACGAAAAGGCGAAGCCGCCGGCAAGGCAGAGAACGGCCCACGCCGGCTCAACGACGAAAGATACACGTATCCCTCGTCTCCGCCTTCCATGCATTCAGTCTTTGAATCGATTTAGCGTCTAACTGTACGGAATCGGGGCGGACGGCGCCTGCGACATCCGCTTCTCTTCACAGACATGGCAGGACTGCAGCCGTGTCTTCTCCTTTTTAGTGCGAAACGTGCCGACCACATGCAGGCAATGGGGGCAAAACAGAATGGAAGCTTCGGCGATCATCCGTACGGGGGGCAGATGAGTCGGCCGGGCATGCAGGGTCTTGACCGAGGGAATCATCGCTTTCTCCTGAGGTGAGAGTTGCGACTGGCTGTTCGTTCAAATACTCCGCGGAAGAGCCTGCTGCCGATGCTTTCGGGAAGGAACAGAAGCTTTGCCGCGGATACTGGCTTACTTACGGTGTTGTCAGTGTAGATGCAATTTAAATGGATTACGCTTTCTTTGTAAAAAATTTGTTGTCGGTTTCATGCCGTCCAAAACTTCGCAGCCCATCCCTTCCAGCTTTTTCCATAGAAAAGAGAAAGGTAAGCGTAGCCCAGCTACCGGCCCATGCAGTAACGGCCTGATCGTTTGACTTAGCAAACTGGTTACTGGTCATCTTCCGGTCTGTATCCTGCCCTGGAGCTCTTAGTAAAAGCTCCTGCCCGGCTCTTAAAGATTTTTAACGGCTATCCGATAAGTTCCACAGGATTTATTGGATAACTCTTATGCTGCCCGAAACCCCGCCCGACGTACTGATCGCCTCCGCCGATGCCGAAACTGTCCACCTTCTTTCCGCTCTTCTTGATTCGATGCAGTGCCCGGTGGAAGTGATCTCCGACGGCATGGACGCCCTGCGGCGTCTGAACGGCGAGCAGCCCCCCCGCATCGCGCTGCTCGATATCGACCTGCCCTCCATGGGCGGAATCGAGATTCTGAGCGAGCTGCGCCGCCGCGAGGAGCAGCGCAGCACCTGGGCCATGCTGATGAGCGAATCGGTCGACCTGGGCGCGGTGCGCACCGCCACCGACGCCGGAGCCGACGACTTTCTGCTCAAGCCCGTCGACGAGATCGACCTGCGGGTGCGCATGCGCGTGGCTGAGCGGGTACAGGCGCTGATGAGCCAGCTGCAGCGCGAGGCCGCTTCGGTCCGCTTTCACGCCACGCACGACAACCTCACCGGCACATGGAACCGCGAGGCCATGCTGAGCCTGCTCTTCCGCGAGACCGACCGCGCCCAGCGCATGAAGACGCCTCTGGCGATGATGCTTCTCGACCTCGACGGCTTTTCGCAGATCAACCTGGACTTCGGCTACGAATCCGGCGACCGCGTGCTGCAGGAGCTGGGCGCCCGCTTCCGCCGCTTCCTGCGCAGCTACGATCTGGTCGGCCGCTGCGGCGAAGATGAGTTTCTTGTCGCCCTGCCCGGCTGCACCACCGCCGACGCGCAGCAGATGGCGAAGCGCATCACCCATGCCGTGCTGAAGAAGCCCTTCCCCGTGCAGCGCGATCTGGCCACGCTGACGGCCAGCATCGGCATCGCCGGCAGCCGTGGACGCTCTCCGCTTGTGGTGCTGCGCGAGGCCGAGCGAGCCCTCGCGAACGCCAAGCTCAGCGGCAAAAACTGCATCCGCGTCTACTCACCGCCCGAGATAACCGAGGCGCCGGCGTCCGATATACCCTCCCGCCCGGCGGCGGAGCCGGTCCGGATGCGCATCTCGCCGGAGCTTTCCGGCGGCATCGTCTCCTGAAAAGAAATCCCGGCCATCGCGGCCGGGATCTGCGCTTCTTCCTGTCACTCACCGCAGCTCAGTCGTCATCGTCGCGGTCTTTGCTGCCGCGGTCGGCGGGATGCAGCAGCATCGCCGGCACCGGCTTATCACCCATCGCATCCTTCCACAGAATGACGTTGAGCTTCTGCGTCGGCGCGCGGTCTTCATGCGTGAAGTCCATGCGGCTCGACTCCTTCGCCCCCGGCGAGCGCGGCGTGTTCGCCGTGTAGATCAGGCCGTTATCGCGGTTGCGGTAGTCGGCGTCGAAGGCCGGCTGATTCCCTGCTCCGCCGAAGAGCGGCGCAATCAGCGGCGCAAAGGCGTCGTTGTTGTTCATCGGTGGCACGCCCAGCAGGTCTTCCATGGTGCGCAGCACGCTCACCGTCGTGTAGAAGTGGTGATCCACCACCGGCTGCTCCGCGCGCGGAGAGTACTTGCTGATCACCAGAGCGATCGAGCGATGCGCATCCACGTGGTCGGCTCCCGCCTGCGCGTCGTCTTCCAGGACGAAGAAGGCTGTGTCGTCCCAGTAAGCGCTGTGCGAGATGGCGTCGACGGCGCGGCCTACCGCCAGATCGTTGTCGGAGACCGAGGCCTCCGGTGTCGGCGAGCCCGGACGGGTTCCGGCCGTGTGATCGTTCGGCAGGCGCAGCATCACGAAGGCCGGCATCGTGTCGTGGCCCTCCTGGCGGTCCGCAACCCAGCGCCGGAAGTAGCTGAGAAACTCATTGACGCGAAGCTGATCGGGAAAGCTCAGGTTGAAGTCCGGATACTGCGGATCGAAGTGGCCTTCGAGCTCCGGCTTGGTCGCGACATTCTTATAGATCAGCGGAATCGGCCAGGGATATTTGCTGACGCCTCCGCCGTAATTGGCCGGAATCGCCTCGCCCGTATGAATGAACGGGTGCGGGCAGAAGTGCGTCGGCTCCGGCGTGCCCTGCAGCGGCGACGGCGTCTTTGGAGCCTCGCCGGAATCGTCGCAGAACTTTGTCGAGATGAATTCACCGAAGTGATAGAGCGATTTGCCGTGGCGCGCCAGGTCGGTCCACAGATAACCGCTGGCCGGCTCATCGATATCGGGAATGTGCTCGAGTAGCGGATAGCCGTTTTCGACCACTCCCTCAAAGTCATACGTGCGCTCGCGGCCGCGATAGGCCTGCTGCCAGTCGCGCTCCGTGTAATCGCTGGTGATGGCGGCCGTCGACCAGACGTGCCCGTCGCCTGAAACTTCGCCGGAGTCGTAGAAGTTATCCAGCACGCCGAACTGCTCGGCCAGCTTGTGCAGGTTGGGCGTCATGTCGCGCCCGTACATCGTCAGCGACGCGTCGCCGTCCCCCTCCTTCAGATCGCCGAAGATCTGATCGTAGGTGCGGTTCTCTTTGATGATGTAGATCACGTGATGAATCGGATGGCCGCCGCTCTCAAACTCGATGTGCTTCTGCGCCGCGTTCATCATGTTGCTGGCGACCGTCTGGCGCGTCAGCTCCTTCAGATCGCCCTCCGCCGCGCTCAGATCGATCGAGGCCAGCGAGCCATGCAGCAGCGTGGCGATGTAGGTGTGCGGACGATGCAGGCGGTCGGAATGCCCGGCTACCGGATGCGCCGGAGGAGGCTGCGGTGCGGCGTTCGGCCCGGTGCTGCGCGACTTTGCCGTCGCTACATACAGATGATCGCCGTTCACAGCCACCGCTGTCGGATACCACTCCGTGGGAATAAACCCTTCGGCAAAGACCGGCTTCTTCACTGCAAGGTCCACCGGAACGTGAAAGACCGCCACGGCATCGGAGCCGGAGTTGGCGGCATACAGCATACGTCCGTCCGGCGAGACAGCGACCGCGTCCGGCATCGCTCCAAAGAAGGTCTGCCCCGGCAGGCGCGTATCGAAGATGCCCGCAAGCCGCATCGTTTCGCCGTCCAGCCGGATGGCCGCGACCGCGTCGCGATTGGCCAGCGCCACATAGATATGCTTTTCATCCGGGCTGAAGACCATATCGACCGGGTGCGAGCTGGGATCGACATCGTGCGCCGGAGGCATCAGCGCAATCCGGCCGGCGACTTTGCCCGTGCGCAGGTCGAGCTCCGCCACCGCCGAGCCGTTCCACAGCGCGACATACGCGTGGCGGCCATCCCGCGCAGCCAGCACGGCGATGGGATACTCCGACGGCACAACCGGACCGCGGGCCAGGTCGAAGCGCTTGTCGATCTTCCCCGAAGCGGCGTCGACGAGCAGCACATCGTCGGAGAACTCATCGGCGACCAGGATCTTCTCCGCGCCGGAGTCATCCTTCAGCACCGCGAGGCCGGTCGGCACCGGAATCGCCGTGTCCGTCCCCATCTGGTCCGCTCCGTGCTTCTGCGTGCGGCCGGCCTCCAGATGCTGCAGCGGAATCGGAATCAGGCGCTCCGGCGTCAGCACGCCATCGGAAAAGCCGTATACCGCAATCGCGTTGCCCGTATGGCCGGCGTCCCCGCCGTTGGGGCTCGAAAGCGAATCGAAGCTCGCATACAGGTGGCGGCCATCGGTCGAGAAGGCGACGCCGGAGTACATCGTCTGCGGCGCATTCACCAGCGTGCGCGCATCGGGATTGTCCGTCAGCTTTCCCGTCGAGGCATCGAGCACCGCGATCGACTGCTGGTAGCTCGACTCAGCCGTGCCGTAACCGGCGTTGATCAGCGCCAGCCAGCGATGATCGGGCGACCAGGCCGCGTGCATCGGCAGACTGTTCATCTGCTGCGGCGATCCTGGAACCGGCGGCAGAATCTGCTTGCTGGTGGGCAAAGGAATGGACTGCGCCAGGCACAGGGTCGCGCAGGCAGGGACAAGGAGGAGAGCCAGTTGCCGCAGATTCATCATCTCCATCTTCCGTGCAGCACATTATCAGAATGTAAAGGCCGGCGCTCCGCGATTCTTCCGGGGAAAAAATCTCTCCACCGCATGCTCGCCTTCGGGCAAAATCCGGCATTTCCGGGGTCATTTCGCGCTTTCGGGGCCGTTCCGGGCGGTGTTCCTCCGGCTTACAAAAGTGTTACACGTGCGCCGCCACCCCAACTGTTAGGGTTTTAAAAGAGAGATCCCCCGCACAAGGACCTGCCCACCCATGCCCGTTGAACTGCTTGAAACCACCTCCGTCGCCGATACCGCTGAACAGCCCGCCGCGCACAGCGCAGGCAGCCGAGCTTCGGCAAAGGCTATGCCCACGCTGGGGCGCAAAGCGCAGAGCGGCAGCGTCAGCTTCATCACCACCTTCTTTATGGTCGTCTTTCATGTCGGGGCCATCGCGGCGCTGTTCATGTTCACCTGGAAGGCGCTGATCCTCTCCGCCATTCTCTGGGTCTTCGCGTCCAACATCGGCATCGGCATGTGCTATCACCGTCTGCTCACCCACCGCGGCTATCACGTGCCCAAATGGCTGGAGTACATCATGACGGTGGGCGCCACGCTGTCGCTCGAGGGCGGGCCCATCTTCTGGGTCGGCATGCACCGCATCCATCACCAGCTCTCCGATCATGAAGGCGACCCGCACACGCCGACCGAGGGCGGCTGGTGGGCGCACATCGGCTGGATCATCTGCGGCGTCTCCCTGAATGCCGAGACCACGCTGATGTCGCGCTACGCTCCCGACCTCGCGAAGGACAGATTCTACGTCTGGCTCAGCAAGTATCACTGGATTCCTCTCGCCATCTCCGGGCTCCTGCTGCTGGCCATCGGCGGCTGGTCCGCCGTGATGTGGGGCGTCTTCCTGCGCGTCACGCTCGGCCTGCATGCCACCTGGCTGGTCAACTCCGCGACCCACATGTGGGGATCGCGCCGCTTCCCGACCCGCGATCACTCCCGCAACAGCTGGTGGGTGGCGCTGCTCACCGGCGGCGAAGGCTGGCACAACAACCATCACGCGCACCCGGTCTCCGCGCGGCACGGCCTGCGCTGGTATGAGGTGGACGTGAACTACTACGGCATCTGGCTGCTCAAGCGTGTCGGCCTCGCCCGCGACGTCCGCGTTGCGCAGTACGACCCGAGTAACCCAAAGCCTGCCGGGGTAGCCTGAACCCCTCCATAGCTGAGAAAATCGAGTACCCCATGTCCGCCCGGGCATGGGGTATATTTCATTCCCTGACCACAGCGACGCTCATGCGCATCACCGGCCGAAGACGGAACATGATCCTGTTCATCCTGCTCGGCGTCTGCCTGGTGGGCGTGGCCATCGCGCTGAACGTGGGCTGGGTGGTGCTCAACTGGCGCAGGCTCGCGCCGCTGGCCCTCGGCATCCCCTTCTTCATCCTGCTCATTGTGGGTCTGGTGCTCAATACCATCTTTCTGGTGCGCGAGGTCCGCCGCAACGAACGCCACGACAGCTTCATCAATGCCGTCACGCACGAGCTGAAGACGCCCATCACCTCCATTCGCCTTTATCTCGAAACCCTGCAGCGCCGCCAGGTCAGCGAGGAAACGCGCGAAGAGTTCTACCGCACCATGCTGGCCGACAGCGACCGCCTGCTGGCCACCGTCGAGCAGGTGCTCAAAGCCGGTGAAGTAGGGCAGCGCTCCCGATCGCAGATCCGCATCGCCGTCGATATGCATGCCCTCACCGAAGAGTGCGTGCGCACCGCCATCACCCGCTATCATCTCGACCCTGCTTCCATCACCCTCCACAGCGAAGGCCCTGCCCGGCCGCTGGTGGTGCGCGGCGACCCCGACGATCTGCAGACCGCGCTGATGAATCTGCTGGGAAACGCCGTCAAGTATTCACCGGAAAAGCTCGAAGCGCAGGTCAGTCTGCGCCTCGAGCACGACACCTGGGTGCGCATCAGCGTCACCGATCAGGGCATCGGCATTCCGCCCGCGCATCTGCGCCGCATCTTCCGCCGCTTTTACCGCGTGCCCACCCGCAGCGTGCTGCGCACCAAGGGCACCGGCCTCGGACTCTTTCTGGTGCGCACCATCGCGCGCCAGCACGGCGGCGATGCCTTTGCCGAAAGCGCCGGCGAGGGGCGCGGCGCCACCGTCGGCCTGCAGCTTCCCCGCCTGCTGGTGCAGACTGCAAACAAGGAGAAGCGGTAAGCCGCGCTATGGAAAAAATTCTCATCGTCGAAGACGAAGCGCATCTGGCCCAGGGGCTGCTCTTCAACCTGCAGGCCGAAGGCTACGAGGCGCAGGTCGAAAACGATGGCGAATCCGCGCTGGCGGCGCTGAACAGCGGCGAGCACTACGACGCTGTCCTTCTCGACGTGATGCTTCCCGGCAAAAGCGGCTTTGAAGTCGCCGCCGAGCTGCGCGCTCAGGAGAACTTCATCCCCATCCTTTTACTCACCGCCCGCAGCCGTCCCGAAGACGTGGTGCTCGGCTTTGAGTCGGGCGCAGACGACTACCTGCCCAAGCCCTTCGATCTCTCCGTGCTGCTCGCCCGCCTCAACGGCCTGCTGCGGCGCATGTCCTGGCATGCTGTGCCGCACGCGGCGGAGAGCCCCGCAGACAGCGCTTCCCTGCCGCAGGAGACCGCCGAGCCGGGAGACTTCCTCTTCGCCGGACGCCGCATCGACTTCGACTCCCTCGAGCTGCACGCTCACGAGCGCGTCGTCCATCTCACTCTGATGGAAGCCGATCTGCTCCGCTATCTCGTGCAGAACCGCGGGCGTATCGTCTCCCGCAAAGAGCTGCTCGAGCAGGTCTGGCACGTGCACGAAGACACCGACACCCGCGCCATCGATAACTTCATCGTGCGCCTGCGCCGCTACCTCGAAGACGAGCCCGCCTCTCCGAAATATCTGCAGACCGTGCGCGGAGTCGGCTACCGCTTTCTGCCCGAAGCCGAATAATCCGGAAGATCTCCCATCAAATCCCCTCGCTGAGTCCTTTTGCACGCTCCCGTCATCTATACTCAATATAGGGGGTGGGGGTATATGAAGGAAGTTACGCTGCGAATCGAAAACATGCACTGCGGAGCCTGTGTGCGCCGCGTCACCCAGGCGCTGGAAAGGGTGGAAGGGGTAAAGGTGGAAGAGGTTCGCATCGGCGCAGCCCGTGTGGAAGCCTCGGAACACCGGCCAGCCGCGGAGATCGTAAAGGCCGTCGAAAGGGCCGGATACGCCGCCTTCGTCGAACAGTAAAAGCGCAGCCGAAATCACACAACCGGAAGGGATCGGTCTCATGGCGATTGCCGAAAAAACTGCGGGGAAGGAAGAGGCGCTCATCCTGCCGGTCTCCGGCATGACCTGCGCCGCCTGCCAGACGCATGTGGAGCGGGCGCTGCGTGAGACGCCGGGCGTGCGCGAGGCCAGCGTCAGTCTCATGACGCATTCGGCCCGCGTCGTCTTCGATCCCTCCGTCGCACCGCCGCAAAAGCTCATCGAAGCCGTGCGCGAAGCCGGCTATGAGGCCGATCTTCCCAGGGAAAACGCATCCGCTGCGAGCCATGGGCACGAGCACTCCGAGGAGCCTTCCCTCAAATGGAAGGCCATCGCCACGCTCGTCGCCGGCGCGGCGGTCATGGCCGCAGGCATGCACAGGACGCCCTTCGCGGCGTGGCTGCCGGAGCGAGCGCTCGACTTCATAACGCTCACCATCACCACGGTCCTTATGGTCTGGGCCGGCGGACTCATCTACAGCCGCGCCTGGCGTGCCGCACTGCATCGCAGCACCAACATGAACACGCTGGTGGCGCTCGGTACCGGAGCGGCCTTTGTCTACTCCGCCGCAGCCACGCTCGCCCCCGGATACTTTCACCGGCACAGCCTCGCCGCCGGCTCCTATTACGACTCCGTTCTGCTGATCCTCGGCTTTCTGCTGATCGGGCAGTGGCTCGACGCACGCGCCAAACGCCGCACGCTCGATGCCCTGCATGCGCTGATGAAGCTCGAGGCGCAATCGGCCCGCGTGCTGCGCGATGGCCGCGAGGTTGAGCTGCCGCTGGCCGAGGTGGTTCCCGGAGACATCGTCATCGTGCGCCCCGGCGATCGCATTCCGGTCGACGGCCTCATCCTCTCCGGCAGCACCTCGGTCGACGAGTCGCTGATCACCGGCGAATCGACGCCTGTGCTGCGCGCTCCGGGCGACCGCGTCATCGGCGGCTCGCTCAACTACGAGGGCGCGCTCGAATACCGCGCCACCTCGATCGGCGCCGACAGCGTGCTCGGGCAGATGATGCGCCTGATGGAGCAGGCGCAGTCCTCGA
The DNA here is from genome assembly GCF_003428625.2 of Paracidobacterium acidisoli. Lineage (GTDB taxonomy): Bacteria > Acidobacteriota > Terriglobia > Terriglobales > Acidobacteriaceae > Paracidobacterium > Paracidobacterium acidisoli. The sequence goes on from NZ_QVQT02000001.1 coordinate 655,102, forward strand.
AGGCGCCCATGCAGCAGCTCGCCGACCGCGTCAGCGCCGTCTTCGTGCCCATCGTGCTCGGGCTCGCCGCGCTCACCTTCGCCGTGTGGATGATCTTCCCCGCCGCACATACCGGAGCCGACGCCGCCCGCGCCCTGGCCGTGGCCATCACCGTGCTCGTCATCGCCTGCCCCTGCGCCATGGGTCTCGCCGTGCCCGCCGCGCTTACCGTCGCCGTAGGCCGCGGAGCGCAGCTTGGCGTGCTCTTCAAGGGCGGGGAAAGTCTGGAGCGGCTGGCGCGCGTCGATACCGTCGTCTTCGACAAGACCGGAACCATCACCCTCGGCAAACCCGGGGTGACCGCGCTGTATCCCGCTGCCGGAGTGAGCGAAGCCGATCTGCTGACGGCGGCTGCGGCCATCGAACAGCGCTCCGAGCATCCCATCGCGAAAGCCATCGTGCAGGCGGCCCTCGAGCGCCGCCTCACGCTTCCCTCCGTTCAGAACGTGACCGCAGCTCCCGGCCGCGGCGTCCACGGCTTCACAGACGGTCATCAGGTCGCGGCGGGCAACGCCGCCTTTGCCCGCGAGCTCGGCGCGGAAATTCCGGAAACCGCCGGCACTCCCGCAACGATGCAGGGAACAACTCCCGGAGCCACCCGCGTCTTCGTCTGCCAGGATGGCCGGTACCTTGGCTCCATCGAAGCAAGAGACACGCTTCGTCCCGACGCTGCCGAAGCCGTCGCAAAGCTGCAAAAAATGGGCCTGCGCGTCGTCATGCTCACCGGCGATACCCGCGACGCGGCGCTCACGGTCGCCGCCTCGGCAGGCATTGACGAGGTCTTCGCCGGACTGCTCCCCGATCAGAAGCTTGAAAAGATTCGCGAGCTGCAAAGCTCCGGCCGGCGCGTCGCCATGATCGGCGACGGCATCAACGACGCCGCCGCGCTCGCCCAGGCCGATGCCGGCATCGCCGTCGGCACCGGAGCCGATCTGGCCCGCGAGGCCGGCGACGCCATCCTGCTCAGCGGAGAGCCGCTGCAGATGGTGCGCGCGCTGCTGCTCGCCCGCCAGGCCGTGCGCGTCATGCGGCAGAACCTGGGCTGGGCCCTCGGCTACAACGTCGTCGGCATCCCCGTCGCCGCCGGTGTGCTCTGGCCCGCCTTTGGAATCCTGCTGAGCCCGGCCATCGCCGCCGCCGCCATGGCGCTCAGCTCCGTCAGTGTGTTATCCAACAGTCTGCGCCTCAGGAGCTTTGAGCCCCAATGACCACACGGACCACCCCCCGCTCGACAAACTCGCCCGCCAAACCTGCGGCCGCGTCCGACCCATGCGCCTGTCCGGTACAGGGCCGCCGCGCCGTCGGTGTCGATCCCGGCATCAAGGCCGCGGTCTCTCGCCGTCTGGCGCGTATCGAAGGACAGATTCGCGGCCTCGAGAAGATGGTCGATGAGGAGCGCTACTGCGCCGACGTGCTCGTGCAGATCTCCTCCGTGCAGGAGGCGCTGCGCGGCGTCAGCCGTCAGCTGCTGGAAAACCACCTGAAGCACTGCGCCACCGACGCCATCCGCCGCGGCCCCGAAAGCGCCGAGGCCATGTACGGCGAGCTGCTCGATCTGGTCTATAAGCACGCCCGCTGAGGGCTCCGGCTTCCCGCCCGCGGATCGCTCCGGCACGTTAAACTGAAAGCTGGACTGAAGTCAGTGCGGATTCTTACCCGGTACATCCTCAGAGAAGTGCTCTCGCACGCGCTGATCGGCGGCGTGCTCTTCACCTTCGTGCTCTTCATGCGCGATCTCGGCCACCTGCTGGAGCTGGTGGTGCGCAACAGCGCCTCGCTGGGCAGCGTGCTCGAGATCTTCGCGCTGATGATGCCGAACTTCTTCACGGTCACGATTCCCATGTCCGTGCTGGTCGGCATTCTGCTCGGGCTCAGCCGTCTCGCCGCCGACAGCGAAATCACGGCCATGCGCGCCTCCGGCATCGGCGTCTGGCGCTTCGTCGGCATCGTCGGTCTGGTTGCCGTTGCGGCCTGGGGCGTCGGTCTTGCCAATACGCTGTACTTCGCGCCGAAGTCCTCTGAAGCCATGATCCGCCTCGAGACCTCGCTGGCCAATGCGCAGGCTTCGTACGAGGTGCAGCCGCACGTCTTTTACGAGGACTTCAAGAACTACGTCCTCTATGTGCAGGACGTGCGCGCCGCCGCGGGCGCGGCGCAGTGGCACCAGATCTTTCTCGCCGACCTCTCCAATCCCTCCGCTCCAAAGATCACCACCGCCGACCGCGCCACCGTCATCGACGGGCCGAACCAGACCGTAACCATGCGTCTGCGCGACGGCACCGAGCATCAGATGGACGCCACGCGGCCCAACGATTATGAGGTCTCCACCTTCGCGCAGACCGACCTGCCGCTGCAGGCCGGCTCGCAGGAAGACGTGCATCTGGGCCGCAGCGATAAGCCGATTCTCGCCATGTCGAACAGCGAGCTGCTCGAGCGCTCCCACCGCAAAGGGGGCAAGCCGTACCTCATCGAGCTGAACAATCGCTTCTCCTACCCCGCCGCCTGCCTGGTGCTGATGCTGGTCGCCGTGCCGCTGGGTCTCTCCTCGAAGCGCGGCGGCAAGAGCGCGGGCTTCGTGCTCACCATCGCTCTTGTCTTTATCTATTACTTTCTCTCCTCCACCGGAACCGCTCTCGCCCGGCAGAACAAGATCCCCGTCGGCGCCGGTGTCTGGATGGCGAATATTCTCTTCGCCACCTTCGGCATTCTTCTCCTGCGTGAGATGTCGACCGGCGGCTCGATGCTGACCGCCATCAACTCTGCCGGAAGCTGGTTCCGGGTCCGCGCCAGGCAGGACGAAGCCACCGTCGCCGCGCCCGCGCAGCCGGAGCGCGTCCGCGTCACCCGCGGACGCTTCCCGCTCATTCTGGACGAGTACGTCATCCGCCAGTTTCTGGCTACCTTCGCGCTGGTGCTCTCCACCTTCGTGATGCTGATGCTGGTCTTCACCTTCTTCGAGCTGCTCGGCGACATCATCCGCAACCGCACGCCGCTCGTGACCGTCGGCGACTACCTCATCAACCTCACCCCCAGCATGATCTACCTGATCACGCCGCTCAGCGTGCTCATCGCCGTGCTCGTGGTCTTCGGCATCATGAACCGCACCAGCGAGCTGACCGCCATGAAGGCCACCGGCATCAGCCTCTACCGCATCGTCGTGCCGGTTCTGGTCATCGCCGCCGTCCTCGCGACCTCGCTCTTCATGTTCGACGAGCTGTATCTGCCCAAAGCCAACCGCCGGCAGGAGGCGCTGCGCAACATCATCAAGGGCAAGCCCGCCCAGACCTTTGAGCACCCCGGCCAGAAGTGGATCTTCGGACGCCAGCAACCGGGAAAGCCCGGCCGCATCTTTTACTACGAGTACTTCGACTCCGACAGCGACACCTTCGGCAACGTGACCGTCTTTGAGTTCAACGCGAACAGCTTCACCCTCTCCCGGCGCATCTTCGCCGCGACCGCGCACTGGGAGCCGCGCGTGAACACCTGGGTCTTTGAAGACGGCTGGACCCGAACCTTTACCGGAGACGAGGTGCAGGACTACCGCCCCTTCGCCGTCAGCACCTTCCCTGAGATCCAGGAGCAGCCGCAGTACTTTAAAAAGGAGACGCTGCAGTCCACCGAGATGAGCTTCAGCGAGCTGCGGCGCTACATCCAGGACCTGCGCCAGAGCGGCTTCGACACCATGCGCCTGCGCGTGCAGCTCAATCACAAGATCGCCTATCCGCTCATCACGCTGGTGATGGCCGTGCTGGCCATCCCCTTCGCCATCTCCATGGGCAAGCGCGGCTCGCTCACCGGTGTGGCCGTCGCCATCGGTCTCGCCGTCGCATACTGGGTCTGTTCCGGAATCTTCGAGGCCATGGGCAACGTCAATTTACTACCGGCCTTTCTGGCCGCCTGGTCACCCGACCTGCTCTTTGCGCTGGCAGGCGGCTATCTGCTTCTGCGAAGCTCTACCTGAGGACACACGGAACGATGCTTGCCAAACTGAAACCGCTGCTTCCCTATATGCGCCGCTATCGGCGCAGCTACGTGCAGGGCGGCATCTCCATCGTTCTCAGCAATGCGATCTGGGTTGCCTTTCCCTGGGTCATTCGCGCCGCCATCGACGATCTCAACTCCGGCGTCACGCAAAAGAAAATCCTCTTCTACGCCGCGCTGCTCGTCGCCATCTCCGCCTCCAAAGGCGTCTTTCTCTTCCTTACCCGCTGGATTCTGATCGGCATCTCGCGCGACATCGAGTTCGATCTGCGCAACGATCTCTTCCGCCAGCTTGAAAAGCAGCCGCCCGAGTACTACCAGCGCAACCGCACCGGCGACATCATGGCCCGCATGACGAACGACCTCAGCGCCGTGCGCATGCTGCTCGGTCCGGCCATCATGTACAGCGCCAACACCATTCTCTTCTCCGCCGGAGCGCTCTACTTCCTGCTGCGCATCAGCCCCTTTCTTACGCTGACGGCGCTGGCTCCGCTGCCGCTGGCCAGTATTCTCGTGCAGGCCATGGGCCGCAAAATCCATGAGCGCTTCGAGCGCATCCAGGCCATGTTCTCCGACATCTCCGCCCAGGCGCAGGAGAACTTCTCCGGAGCACGCCTCGTCCGCGCCTTCGCCCAGGAAGAGGCGCAGATCGCGGCCTTTGAAAAATCCAATAAAGAGTACATTCGCCGCGGTCTGCGCCTCGTGCAGCTAATGGGCATGCTGTGGCCCACGCTCGAATTCATTCTCGGCCTCGCGATGGTCATCGCTCTGCTCGTCGGCGGCCATGAGGTGCTCACCCACCGCATCTCCGTCGGCGACTTCGTCGCGTTTACCACTTACATGATCATGCTCACCTGGCCGATCATTGCGCTGGGCTGGGTGGTCAATCTCTTCGAGCGCGGCACCGCATCGGTCACGCGCATTCACGAGCTGCTCATTCAGGAGCCGACCATCGACGACCACAGCGCCGACGCCTCGCTCGATCGGCAGCCGATTCACGGCGAGATCGAATTCCGCAATCTGCACTTCGCCTACGATGCCAGCGTGGCCGGCGATCATCGCGGCGCCGAGGTGCTGCAGGGCATCTCCCTTCGCATCCCCGCCGGCAGCAGCCTCGCGCTGGTCGGCCCGACCGGAGCGGGAAAATCGACGCTGGTCAGCCTCATTCCGCGCCTTTACGACGCGCCCTCCGGCACCGTGCTCGTCGACGGCATTCCCGCAGACCGCTATCCGCTCGACACGCTCCGCGCCGCCATCGGCTTCGTTCCGCAGGAGACCTTTCTCTTCAGCCAGACCATCCGCGACAACATCGCCTTCGGCGTGCCGAACGCGGCGATGCAGCAGATTCTCGACGCGGCGCAGGCCGCGCACATCCGTGAAGAGTTCGAGCTCTTTCCCGAAGGCTTCGAGACCCGGGTCGGCGAGCGCGGTCTCACCCTCTCCGGCGGACAGAAGCAGCGCAGCGCGCTGGCCCGCGCCCTGCTGCGCAACCCGCGCATCCTCATCCTCGACGACGCGCTCGCCAGCGTCGACACCTGGACCGAGGAACAGATTCTCGAAGAGCTGCGCCGGCTAATGGTGGGCCGAACCACGATTCTGATCTCGCACCGCGTCTCGACCGTGCGCCACGCCGATCAGATCGCAGTGCTGGTCCACGGCAAAATCGCCGAGCTGGGCACACACGAAGAGCTGCTGGAGCGAGACGGCTACTACGCCGATCTCTGGCAGAAGCAGCTTCTCGAGGAAGAGCTCGCCGTCACCAGCTGATTCGCTGCGGAGATACGCACCGGAGCCGGATTCGGAACATGCTTTATGCCGTCCAGGCGGAAGACTCCGCCGCTTCGACGCCGGACTCCACCGGAACGAGGACCGGCACCGCCGGGCGCGGCGGCGGCGGCTGTGCGAACTGTCTGCGCACCTCCGGGTCCTGCGCCACCTGCTGCCATGCCTCGCGGACATTGCGGATACACCTGATCGCTTCGAGCAGCCGTTCGGCCGAAGCCAGACGCGACCCTTCGAGACAGAGCGCAAAGATCACCGCGTAAAACTCTGAGAGCGATTGCGCCGGTCCTCCCACCTCCATCCGCAGCCGCGACTGCAGATGCATGAGAATATCCAGGGTCCGCTTCATGGCGATGCGCCTCTCACGCACATTGCCCTCTTCGATGGCCCGCACGCCGCGAAAAAGAAACCGGACCATGCCGTCGTAGAGCGCCACCACCAGCTCTACCTGGTTCATTCCCGCGACACTCTTCTGCTGATAGCTGCTGTTCTCCATCGGGATCAGTTGTTGCCGTTCTCGTTGTAGCCGGTGATGGCGCTGTAAATCTCGTTGATGTTATCGAGCTGCTGCGGAATCTCGGTCAGCGTGTAATTCGCCAGGTTCAGCTCCGTGGTCAGCTGCGACTGCTGTGCGCTGATCGAGACGTTTTCGTTGCTGATCTCCGCGTTCAGCGTCGACTCTTCCGTCGAATTCTGCTGCAGGAACTCATAGACCAGCCCGCTCGGAGCATTGTTTCCGATGTTGCTGATCACGGTCGAAAGGTTCCCGCCAAAGGAGGTGAACGACCCGCTCGGCTCGAAGAAATTGACCACGTCGCTGTAATTGCTGTTCAGCTCGCTGTTCAGCGTGTCGGTATCGAGCGAGAGCGTGCCGTCGTCGTTGACGCTGATGCCGAGCTGGGTAATCGAGGTGATCGCTCCGCTGGTCTGAGTAAAGTCCAGCGCCTGCTCGATGTCCTCCTGCAGCGTGGCCGTCAGCGAGTTGCCGTACAGCGGCTCGGGGTTGCCGCTGGCGTCGTCGCCCTCCTGCTGGTTCAGATCCTGCAGCACCGTGTTGTAGGCGCTCACAAAGGTGCTCACCGCCGTCTCGACCGCGGAGTTATCGTTGGTGATCTCCACCTGCACCGTTTCGCTCGGCGCGGCGCTGAGCAGCTGAAAGGTGACGCCCTGAATCGCCGTCGTCACCGTGTTGGAAGCGCTGCTGAACGAGGCGCCGTCGACCGTCAGCTGCGCATCCGCGCCCGGCTGCGACTGCGTGAAGCTGATCGCTGTGGAGCTGGTGCCGTCCTCGACCGTGCTGCTCACGCTCAGATCGCCCGCCACGCCGCTGGTGCCGCTGACCAGCGACAGCCGCGAGCCGGAGGAGTCCGTAATCACGTTGGCCGAAAATCCATAGTTGCCGCCGTTGATGGCGCTGGCCAGCGTGCTCAGCGTGTCGCCGCCGGCGTCGATGGTCTGCGTGTTTCCGTTCACCGTGACCGTCAGCTGCCCGGAGAGCGTATCGCCTGCGCTGGCAGTCGGCAGCGTCGTGCTTACAAACGAAGAGGTCTCAGCCAGCGAGGTCACCACTACCGTGTGCGTCCCGGCCACGGCATTGCTCGACGCGGAAGAGAGCTCCAGCACACTGTTGTCGGAGCTGGAGCCCTGCTTACCGGAGAGCACGCCCTCGAAGTCGGTGAGCGACTGGAGCGCGTTCGAGAGCGTGCTGATATCGCTGCCGATGCTGCTCACCGCGCTGTCCTGCGATTCCAGCAGGCTGAGCTGATTCTTCCACGGCGTCTCGATGGACTGCAGGTTGGTCACCATCTGACTGACGGTGGAGCTGACATCAAAACCCTGACCGCTGGTCGGGCTGCCAAACGAGATTCCGACAATTCCCATAGCTGCTCTATCGTCGCCATCGCGGAAAACCTTGAATGGCGCTCCCTCTGCTGTGCTCAGCCTGCAGTCGGCGGACCGGAAAGAGACTTCCGATTCTTAGCGAATCCTCAGCAAAATGCAGAAAGGCGGAAAAACAGAAAGGCAGAGAGGCCGTTTAGCCTCCCTGCCTTTGCCTTGCCGCTCCCGGTTACTGCGGGAGCCCGGTAACTTCCGGTTACTGCAGGAGCTTCGTGACTTCCTGCTGTGCGCTGTTGGCCTGGGCCAGAGCGCTGATGCCTGCCTGGTTGAGGATCTCGAACTTCGAGAGGTTGGAGGTTGCGGTTGCGTAGTTGGTCGCGATCACGTCGTTTTCGGCCGACATGGTGTTGGTCGACTCCGTGCTCTCGACATTCGAGACGGCCTGCAGCTGGTTGATGTCCGCACCGGCCGTGCCGCGTGAAGCCGCCACGGTGGCAATCGCCGTCGTGATCAGGCCTTCTTCGGTCTGCGCCTCCGCGCTGGTGGTGAAGCCGGCTGCGGTCAGACCCAGGGTCGCCGCAGCGGTTGCGCCCAGAGCCGTGGTGTCATACGACTGGCTCAGCGTGCCGTCGGAGGTATAGACATTGGCCGCCTTCGTGAAGACATTCAGACCGTTGTACTCCGTATCGGTGCTGATGTCGGTGATCTCGGTCTGGATGTTCAGATACTCGGCATTGGCCGCCGTGATCTGATCGCTGTTCAGCGTGCCGTTGCCGGCTTCGGTCGACAGCGTGACGGCGCGGTTCAGCAGGCTGGTGATCTGCGACAGCGCTCCGTCGGCCACCTGCAGAAAGTCCACGCCCTCATCGGCGTTGTTGGTCGACTGCGTCAGCGCGGTCGAGGAAGCGGTAAGACCGTCGGCCAGCGAGAGGCCCGCGGCATCGTCGGCGCCGGAGTTGATGCGCTGTCCGGAGGAGAGCTGCTCGAGCGTGTTCTGCAGGCCGAGCTGCGTGTTGTTGAGATTGTTGGAAGCGTAGACCGCTGCGATATTGTTCAGGACACCCAAAGACATATCTTCCGTTCCTCGTTTCGTTTGATTTCCGGTGTTTGTTCCGGGCTCCTTCTTCCGGGTGCCTGACCGGTACAAAAGCGCGCTGCTCCGTACCGGGTCACCGCTTTGACAGGAACCACGTTGCCCACTGCCTTCATCGGCAGCCTCCACAGGCGCTTTACCGGCGCCCTCCCGGTTTGGCATGCAACGTGCGTGCCCCCTCTGCCCACGCCGGCTCCATAGCCCTGTCGCAGCCTTCTTCGTCAACCTTTCCGCTGTACCGCCGATAAGCCCACCACAGGGAGGCAGCCACCGCATGATTCAGGTAGCGCGGCTCAACGGAAACCCGCTGGTCGTCAACAGCGATCTGATTCGCTATGTCGAATCCGCACCGGATACGACGATCACACTCATCAACGGGGAAAAGATTGTCGTGCTCGAAAGCTGCGACGAGGTCGTGAGCCGCACCATCGCATGGCGCGCGCGGCTGCTGAGCGAGGCCGCAAAGCTTTCCCCCGCCGCCGCATGGTGGATGGCTCCGGTCTCGGCCATCCAGGCGGTCGCCGAGGCCGGCGCAGAGCAGGACGAGGAGATGGAGTCCGGCTCCGCCGCGGCCCAGCGCCGCCGCTCCGATTCGTAGCCGGCGCCACACCACAGTGATTACGCAGGACAGGATTCGCAGCAGAGGGCTGTGAAGAAGTCCGGGACAGTTTGGAAAGCTCGAAAGAAGTTCGTCAGTATTCGGAGAGAGAAAGGCATGGATACAGCAAGTCTTGGAGGCATTCTGCTGGCGCTTGTCGGTATTCTGGCCGGCCTGTTGCTTGAGGGCGGCCACATCGGCCAGATTCTGCAGCCCACCGCGGCCATGATCGTCTTCGGAGGCACCCTCGGCGCGGTGATGCTGCAGTTCCCTCTGCGGACGGTGCTGGCCGCATGCCGGCGGCTGGTGCGCATCTTCTTTCACGGCAAAGACAGCGGCGAGGCCACGCTGCAGCAGATCGTGCGCTTCGCCAACAAGGCGCGGCGCAGCGGCATCGTCTCGCTCGATCAGGATCTGTCCACCATCGAAGATCCTTTTCTCCGCCAGGCCGTCATGCTGGCCGTCGACGGCACCGAGCCCGCCGAGCTGCGCCGCATCATGGAGCTCGAGATGGACAACCACACCGAGATCGAGGAGAAGATTCCCGCCGTCTTTGAATCCGCCGGAGGCTTCGCCCCCACCATCGGCATTCTCGGCGCCGTGATGGGGCTGATCCAGGTCATGCAGCACCTCGATCACATCGACGAAGTGGGCAAGGGCATCGCCGTGGCCTTCGTCGCCACCATCTACGGCGTGGCCTCGGCCAATCTCTTCTTTCTTCCCGTCGCCGGCAAGCTGAAGCACCGCATCCATGAAGAGCAGTTCGTGCGGCACATGATGCTCGAAGGCATCGTCTCCATCCTCGAAGGAATGAACCCGCGCATTCTCGAGGTGAAGCTGGAGAGCTTTCTGACCTCGCCGCGCGCCAAAGGCAAAGAGGAGAGCAAACCGGCATGAGGCGGCGCAGGCGCGGACACAATCCGGGGCATGAGCGCTGGCTGGTCTCCTATGCCGACTTCATCACGCTGCTCTTCGCCTTCTTTGTCGTGCTCTACGCCAGCTCGCGGGCCGATCAGAAGAAGCAGGCGCAGATCTCCCAGGCCATCCACTCCGCCTTTCAGGTGCTCGGCCTCTTCCCCGCGTCCTCGTCGAAGACGCCCGACGGAAAGGCGACAAAGACCCCGGATCAGTCCGTGATGCCGGTCAACATCATCCTCGGAGACGATCTGGCCGCCTCGCCGCGCGCGCTCGAAGACTTCGAGCGGATACGCAGAAAGCTCGCGGACCGGCTCTCCAACCAGATCGCCACGCATATCGTCGCGCTGCGCATCGGGCGCGAGGGACTCGTGATCTCACTGCGCGAGGCAGGCTTCTATGACAGCGGATCGGCGGTGCCGCACCGCTCCTCGCAGTCCAGTCTCGATCAGATCGCTGAAGTGCTCGCCGCCAGTCCGTGGGACATCCGCATCGAGGGACACACCGACAACGTGCCCATCCACACCGCGCAGTTCGACTCCAACTGGGAGCTCTCGACGGCGCGCGCCAGCGAGCTGGCCCGCTTCTTCATTCTGCGCCATACCATCGCGCCGCAGCGTCTCTCCGCCTCGGGCTATGCGGAGTTCCATCCCGTCGCCAGCAATGCCACGCCGGAGGGCCGCGCCGTCAACCGCCGCGTCGATATCATCGTTCTGCCGCGCATCAGCGGCACGCCGTCTGCGTCCCCGGCCACACAAACCCAGACGCAGCCTCAGCCTCCAGTCCAGCCACAGACTCAGGCCCAGGCGCAGGCCGTATCGCAGCTCGCGCATCTTCCCTCAGCGCCTCTGCCCGCTCACGACAGCCCTCGCCGCAACCAGCCCTGAGCCGCGCTCCCGCTCCCGATAAATCCTGGCCTCTTTCTGACACGCGCCCGGAAGCATGAAATCGGACTGAGGCTTTTGCCTTCCTGCGCCGCGGCCGCCGCCGGTTTCTTACAATCATCTGTATGGCTCGAGCGTCTGCATCGCGATCCCCGCTGCGATTTCCGGAATCTGAGCCGCCTGCTCTTCCGGCCGCTTCGGCTGCTCGCCGCCTGCGCCGCATGTATGACCGTCTTCTGCAGCTCTGGGGGCCGCAGGCCTGGTGGCCGGCGAAGACGCCTCTCGAGGTCGTGATCGGCGCATACCTTACGCAGAGCACTTCATGGAAGAGCGTGGAGCGATCGCTTGCGAATCTCGACGCTCGCGGCCTTCTCGCGCATGGAAAGCAGTCCATCGAGGCCATCCACGCCCTCTCCGAAGAGGAGCTGCGCTCGCTGATCCGTCCCTCCGGCTATATGACGCGCAAGGCCGCCTCCATCAAATCCTTCGCTGCGTTTCTGATCGCCGAGTACAACGGCAGCCTCGAGGCGCTTGCCGCCGAGCCGACGGCCATCATCCGCGCAAAGCTGCTCGCGCTGCCCGGCGTTGGACCGGAGACCGCCGACGCCATCCTTCTCTATGCGTTCGGCCATCCGGCCATGGTCGTCGACGAATACCTACGCCGCATCGTCACGCGCCACGGCCTGTTGCCGGAGAAGGCAAAGTATCCTGCGATTCAGTCGCTCGCCGTCTCCGCCTTTGCCCAGGACACACCACGCGAGCGGCTCACGCACTACAACGAATTTCATGCGCTGATCGTCGAGACCGGCAAGCGGTACTGCGGCCCCACTCCGAAGTGCGAAGAGTGCCCGCTCGCTTACGACCGGAAGGCGGCGCGATAAGCTGAGAGGGATGCCTTCCATTCTCAACGCAGCCACCACCAGCGCCGGAAAGCTGCGCGACTTCTCCGCCGCGGCCGGCCACAGCGGTATCCGCATCGAGCCGCTCCCCGGACTCCGCGATATCCCCGCGCCGGAAGAAGACCAGCCCACCTTCGAAGGCAACGCGCGGCTCAAGGCGGCATACTACAGCCGCTTCGCGCCCGATCTTCTGGTGCTTGCCGACGATTCCGGTCTCGAGGTCGACGCGCTCTCCGGGCATCCCGGCGTCCGCTCCGCGCGTTATGCCGCCGATGCCGGTTTTTCCCCCGCAGGCGTCGCCACGCTCGACGAGCGCAACAATCTTTACCTGCTCGAACAGATGAAGAACATCGCCGCTGAAGTCCGCACCGCCCGCTACCGCTGCGTCCTTGCCGTGGCCCGCGGCGGGGAAGTCCTGGCGATCGGAGAAGGCGCTGTAGAAGGCAGCATTCTCACCGCACCCCGGGGAGACGGTGGATTCGGCTACGATCCGCTCTTCTGGCTGCCCGAGCTTCACAAAACGATGGCGGAAATCGATCCTGCGGCCAAAAACGGCTTCAGCCACCGGGGACGCGCTTTTTCAGCGCTGATCGCCGCGATGGCTGAGCAAAACGAGAAGATGTAAAGCTGTGGTCTGCTTACGCGTAGTTCAGGGACTCTGCCAGACGGGGATAAAGTCCGCTGTGGCTGCCCTGATAAAGGGCCAGCAGTCTCTGCGACATCAGATGGTATGCCGTTGCCGCCTCGTGAATGTAGAACGGAATGCGAATCGGCTTGCGCTGCAGCAGCATGCTGAAGCGAATACGGCGAATGGAGCGGCGGAGCTGCACCGCATCCCGGCGGATTCTCTCCGACACGATAGCCGCCTCTTCATAGTTCCAGCGCTGCACCCAGGCAGCAAGCTGAATCAGCACTTCGGCGTTTTTGTACATGCTGTCGAGGCCCTGTTTGCCGCCGACCAGCTGCCACATGTCGCCCGGCTCCAGCTCAATCTGGTTCTGGCCTGGCTGCAGGTTATCCATGGCAACGATCGAGATGCCCGAAAACGGGACAGGGACAATACGAGCTGCCAGTCCATCCCACGTCGCAGAGCGAAGCTTCTGGCTCGCAATCTGCGTATAGAGGAACCCGGCAACAACCAGTGCTACAAACACACCCAGAGCCACTATCGACATAAATCCAACCTTTAAGTGTTGTGATTCCTGGGACCGCTTACGGCGCGCAATCCAAACTGCGTTTGCTGATGCAGGCTACGAAGGTAGTTCTGCATATCGGGAGACAGTGTACGACTTTCCGGCTCAGGAAGCCAGAAAATTATTGCCCAGTAAACTGCAGCCAGATCATAGGCGACCAGCCGGATATGTTCCAGAGCATCGTAATGCCAGGTCTGGCCAAAATAGCTGTGAGCCGCTTCCACCAATAGCGCCACCACCGCCCAGGCGGCAAATCCCTGCCCCAGGCTCATCACGTAGTTACGCCACACCAGGCCAAGCTGGGTCGAAGCGAGCCGCATCGCCAGAAAAAGCTCGCACGTCAGCATGATGGAAAAGAGGTTAGCCCGGGAGATCCACGAGCCCAAAGTGTGCGGAACGGTCGGATTAACCAGCCACACCACAAGCACCGCAACGACTGCGCCAGCCAGGCCCACGATAATGAAAAGCCGCCGTGCGTCCTGCACCCAGGTGCCGGTCGGCTTCAGAACATTGCGGGCGATCTCAAAAACCAGCGCCAGCTGCAGAACAAGGTCGAGGATGGAAGACGACCAGTAAGCCCCTGCGTAAATACCGGAGCTGCAAAAACGGTAGACGAAGTAAAGGACAATATCGAAAACGACGATCTCAAAACCGACCAGGGCGGTAAACACCGGAAACTGCTTCCACCTGCCGCGAAAGAACAGCACGAGGAGCACGGCGGCGTTTCCGAGGAAACCCGCCGCCCACAACGCCCGATCAAGAAGAGAGAGCTGCATCCCGTAACTATCTTACCTTTCCACAGCGATAGCTCAGGGTAGTTTCTCCTGCACCTAAAGTGCTATGCAGTCATAGCTGGAGGCAGCTTCGGAGACGGTGCTCCGCCACCCATCGGCACAGCGGCATAGCTCGGCGGCAGCTTCGGAGACGGCGCTCCACCACCCATTGGGACGGCGGCGTAGGACGGATCAGCAGTATAGCTCGGCGGGAGCTTCGGGGTTGGTGCTCCACCGCCCATCGGCACAGCGGCAAAAGATGGCGGCAGTTTCGGCGTCGGTGCACCACCTCCCATAGGAACGGCAGCATAGGCTCCGGTGCTAAGGATGAGGAGGGAGGCGGACAGGAACAGGTTGCGGGCGGAAAGGCTCATGAAAGGCTCCAGAGCGCGGCTGCGCTCACTTCAAGAGTACTCCGCAAAGCACAGGAAACAAAGGGTTTTTACCTTTCATTTATGGCAACAACTTGTTTCTCGACTAAATTCCCCTCCCCGGAAACTTGACCTTTCATTCATTTTGTGTTTTTCGTGCATTCCTAACGGGTTCTCTGGAATCCGTTCCAGGGTCACTCGATATGCATTTCGTCCAGCAATGACGCGGTCGTTTCCATGACATGAAAAAAGCGCACCGGTATACGGAACAGAGCAAAATCGTATGCCTGCGCTGTCATTCGCTTGTCCTCCGCCGTCCGGCAGGAAGCTGCACCAAAAGTGGTATCTGGCGGGAGCAGCGCACTTTTCATATCGGATTCACGCCCTGTTCATCTCTGCCCGGGCCTGTATGCACCAGTTCCAGGGCTGTTGCCACGAGTTTTCCACAGGCGCGAAAATCGCCGCCGCCCTCGGTTTTCGGAACCGTTTCCGGAAAATTGCCGCTGCATGCCAACCCATTCTGCTGCAGCTTTCTTGACGATGATTCGTTTCAGAACCAATAATGAATCTTGACACTTCCAGCGCTTCAGCAAGAGCGATCCATGCAGTCTGCCTGGTGCCGGCTGCGATCACCTCAGTCCTGCACCGCCAGGGTCCGGACAACCGGCCGGGTCTCCTTCGCGCGGGCACATAACCAGCCTTCCCTGCGATTCACCAGGTCGCGAAGGCGAGGAACCAGCGTGCGTACGATTCCATCAGTTGATATCCGATCAGATATCCGGGGGGTGCGACTGTGAGCGCATCCACGGCAGTGACCGCGGACCAGAATCGGGCGCCGGGCTTCTGGCAGTCGACCAACGGCAAGAAGGCCGTGATGGCAGTCACCGGCGCCATCATGTTCCTGTTCATCATCGGCCACGTCGCAGGCAACCTGCAGATCTTCGAAGGCCCGGACAAGCTCAACGCCTACGGACACTTTCTGCACAGCATCGGAGAGATCCTCTGGGTTGTCCGCGTTGTGCTGATCGCCAGCGTGATCCTGCATATCACGGCGACCGTGCAGCTGGCGCTGCGCAACAAGGCGGCGCGGCCGGTCGGCTATTCGCGCAAGCAGGCCATCAACTCGTCCTATGCCTCGCGCACCATGTACTGGAGCGGGCCTATCGTGCTCGTCTTCATCATCTTTCACCTGCTGCAGTTCACCGCCGGCTATATCCATCCGGGATCGCAGTTCATTGAGGGCGATGTGTACCACAACGTCGTCGCCGGCTTCCAGGTCTGGTGGGTTTCGGTCTGGTACATCTTCGCCGTCAGCCTGCTTGGCCTGCATCTGCGCCACGGCATCTGGAGCGCCTTCCAGTCCATCGGATACAACCATCCGCGGCACACGCCGCTGCTGAAGAAAGCTGCGCTCATCATCGCGCTGCTCATCACCCTTGGCTACATTTCCATTCCGATAAGCGTTCTGCTGGGGCTGGTAAAGTAAATGACACTCGACTCGAAACTACCCTCCGGACCGATTGAAACCGCGTGGCAGCGCACACGCTTCGACCTCAAGCTGGTCAACCCCGCCAACAAGCGCCGTCATTCGATCATCGTCGTCGGCTCCGGACTTGCCGGCGGATCGGCCGCGGCCACCCTCGGTGAGCTCGGCTACAACGTCAGGTGCTTCTGCTTTCAGGATTCGCCGCGCCGCGCCCACTCCATCGCCGCACAGGGCGGCATCAACGCCGCCAAAAACTATCAGAACGACGGCGACAGCGTCTATCGCCTCTTCTACGACACGGTGAAGGGCGGCGACTTCCGCGCCCGCGAGGCCAACGTTTACCGCCTCGCCGAGATCAGCGTCAGCATCATCGACCAGTGCGTGGCCCAGGGCGTTCCCTTCGCCCGCGAATACGGCGGCGCGCTCACCAATCGCTCCTTCGGCGGCGCGCAGGTCTCGCGCACCTTCTACGCCCGCGGACAGACAGGCCAGCAGCTGCTGCTCGGCGCTTATCAGGCCCTCGAGCGCCAGGTGCACGAAGGCACCGTCACCATGTATCCGCGCACGGAGATGCTCGACCTCATCGTCATCGACGGCAGAGCGCGCGGCATCGTCACGCGCAACCTCATCACCGGCGAGCTCGATGTCCACATCGCGGATGCGGTCATTCTCGGCACCGGCGGCTACGGCAACGTCTACTATCTCTCGACCAACGCCAAGGGATCGAACGTCACCGCAAGCTGGCGCGCGCACAGGCGCGGCGCGCTCTTCGCCAATCCCTGCTATACGCAGATTCACCCCACCTGCATCCCCGTCTCCGGCGACTACCAGTCCAAGCTCACGCTCATGTCCGAGTCGCTGCGCAACGACGGACGCATCTGGGTACCGGTGAAAAAGGGCGACAAGCGCTCGCCCGATCAGATTCCTGAGTCCGAGCGCGACTACTATCTCGAGCGCCGTTATCCCAGCTTCGGCAATCTTGTTCCGCGCGATGTGGCGTCACGCAACGCCAAGGCTGTCTGCGACGAAGGCCGCGGCGTGGGCGAGACCGGCCTCGGTGTTTACCTCGACTTCTCCGACGCCATCAAACGGCTCGGCAGGCACGTCATCAGCGAGCGCTACGGCAACCTCTTCGACATGTACCAGCGCATCACCGACGAAGACCCGTACAAGGTGCCGATGCGCATCTACCCCGCCATCCACTACACCATGGGCGGCCTCTGGGTCGACTATCACCTGCAGAGCACCATCCCCGGCCTCTTCGTCCTCGGCGAAGCCAACTTCTCCGACCACGGCGCCAACCGCCTGGGAGCCAGCGCGCTCATGCAGGGACTCTCCGATGGCTACTTCGTCATTCCCTACACCATCGGCAACTACCTCGCGACCAACAAATTCCCAAAGGCCGATGCCTCGCACCCCGAAGCGCAGGCCGCCGTCGCCTCCGTAAGACAGATCACCGATAAGCTGCTCTCGATCAAAGGCCACCGCACGGTCGATTCCTTCCATCGCGAGCTTGGAAAGATCATGTGGGACGAGTGCGGCATGTCGCGCACGGCCGAGGGTCTCAAAAAAGCCATCGGTCAGATCCGCGCCCTGCGCGAGGAGTTCTGGCAGAACGTCAATGTGCCCGGCTCGGGCGACGATCTCAACCAGAGCCTCGAAAAGGCCGGCCGCGTGGCCGACTTCTTCGAGCTCGGCGAGTTGATGTGCATTGATGCCCTCGAGCGCAACGAGTCCTGCGGCGGCCACTTCCGCGAGGAGTATCAGACCGCGGAAGGCGAGGCGCAGCGCGACGACGAGCACTACTCCTACGTCGCCGCATGGGGATATCGCGGACCCGGCAACGCTCCTGAGCTGATAAAGGAGCCGCTTGAGTTCGACTACGTTCACCCCAGCCAGAGAAGCTATAAATAATCCGGCAGGAATTGAAATTAAGCAGCCCGGCAGAGATTGGATAAGTTATGAAATTGACTCTCAAAATCTGGCGCCAGAAGAGCAGAAACGACAAGGGACAGTTCGTCACCTACACGATGAACGACGTCAATCCCGAGATGTCCATGCTCGAGTGCCTCGATGTGCTGAACGAAACGCTCATCGAAAAGGGCGAGGAACCGGTTGCCTTCGAGCACGACTGCCGTGAAGGCATCTGCGGCTCCTGCGGCTTCATGATCAACGGCGTCGCTCACGGTCCGGAGCGCGCCACCACCGTCTGCCAGCTCACCATGCGCCACTTTAAGGATGGGCAGGAGCTGGTCATCGAGCCGTGGCGTGCAAAGGCCTTCCCGCAGATCAAGGATCTCGTCGTCGACCGCCGCGCCTTCGACCGCATCATCGCCTCCGGCGGATACGTCTCCATCTCCACCGGCAATGCGACCGACGGCAACACGCACCTCATCGGCAAAGACACCTCCGACCGCGCCATGGACGCCGCCGCCTGCATCGGCTGCGGAGCCTGCGTCGCCGCCTGCCCCAACGCGTCAGCCGCGCTCTTTACCGGTGCCAAGATCGCCCACCTCGGCATTCTGCCCCAGGGCAAGCCTGAGCAGGATCGCCGCGCCCGCGGCATGGTGGCGCAGCTGAACACCGAGCCCTTCGGCAGCTGCACCAATATCGGCGAGTGCACCGGCGCCTGCCCCAAGGAGATTCCTCTCGAGGTCATCTCCGTCATGAACCGCGACTACATCCGCGCCAGCTGGAAGAAGCGCGATGACGATGTGCGCACCGTGCGTCCCGTCACCGACTGGAGCCTCTCTTCAAAGCCATAAGCCGGTCGATCAACCCGGCGCTGCAGCCAATTTGCGGAATGCCCGTTCTCTCCTGAGAGCGGGCATTCGCATTTATACCGCTTACGGCAGGCTTGTTTTCAGCAGCGCAGCGCATTCCGTCTTCGCCGCTCCTGTTCATGCCCGGTACACGCGCCGGATCTCATCCACCAGCTTCACCCACGCCTCCAGATCGACGAAGTGTCCCACTCCCGGCAGCGGACGCCAGTCTCCCTCGCAGCCCGCGTCGTTAAAGCTTTTGATCGACACCGCCGACGGCAGCGCGCCGTCCTCCATGCCCCACACCAGCGTTACCGGCGTAGTGATCGGCGTCTTATACAGGTCATACAGCCGTCTGTGCCGCGAAGGAAAAATGAGCGACTGGAAAAACTGCCGGTAGTACTCCACCGGCCCGTGTATATCGCGCGGACGCTGAAAGCGCGCCACAATCTCATCCACCAGCGCGCGGTCCATCGTTCCCGGCTGCCCTTCCCGCACGGTGAAGGACCAGCGCAGCGCCTTTCGCCCGATGCCTGTCGTCATAAACCACTCCGGCAGATACGGCACCTGATACGGCAGCACCCACGGAATGCGAAAGATCTGCCAGTCCTCCAGCGTGAACGCGGCGCGCACCAGCGTCCTGGGATGCGTGCAGTTCACCACCACCAGCCTGCGAATCATCGGCGAGAAGCGATGCGCAAAGAGCCATCCGATCGCGCCGCCCCAGTCGTGCGTCATCAGCAGCGCGCCCTGTATGCCCAGCGCTTCGATCAGCGCCTTCACATCGTCGGTCAGCGTGAAGACGTCATAGCCGCTCTTTGGATAACTCGATCCGGGAAACCCACGCAGATCCGGCGCGTAGATGCGGCACTCCGGCATCAGCTCCATCACATGCCGCCAGCTCATCCACCCTTCCGGATAGCCGTGCAGGCACAGAATCTGCGGTGCGCTCTGCGGTCCCGACACAGCTACGTGAAAGGTGATGCCGTTGGCGGCCACCTGTCTGTGTTCGATCAGGGCCACGGTGCGTGCTCCGAAAATGAGAGTGTGAAAACTTCGGATCAGCGAAAAACGAGGTGCTCCGGACAATACCAGAAAGACCTGCCCTTCGCCAGAAAGATTTGCCCGCCGCCCGGCAGCGATCCTCCGTGAAATCGAGCCTTCCGTTGTTACAATCCCCTTGCCGGCGCTGCTCCTTCTCGCCTGCTCACTGTCCTGTTCCGTTGCCCGCCACCATGCTTCCGCACATCGCGAAGCAATCCACACAGACCTCTGCAAAGGTTCCCTCCGTGACGCATACACGCTCTCATCTCTCTCCGGAAGCGGTGCACAACAGCGCCATCGTCATCGACACGCACGCTGACACCACGCAGCGCCTCGTCGACGAGCACTACGACCTCGCCGATCCTCTCCATGGCGGCGACTTTAACTTCGCTTCGGCAAAGCAGGGCAACCTTGCCGCCGAGTTCTTCGCCATCTGGGTCCGGCCCGACCTCTGCAAGGGGCAGGAGGCGCACCGCACCCTTGCGCTCATCGATGCCGTTTACCAGCAGGCCGCAAAGCATCCCGGCAAAATGCGCATGGCCTTCTCACCCGCCGGCATTTACGCCGCGCACCGCGAGCACAAACTCGCCGCGCTCATGGGCATCGAAGGCGGCCACTCCATCGAGAACAGCCTTGGCCTGCTCCGCGACTACTACCGCCTCGGCGTGCGCTACATGACGCTCACCTGGTCGAACTCCATCGACTGGGCCAACTCCTCCGGCGATGAAGGCAGGCCCGGTGTGCCGCACACTCCCGACGGGCTCACGCCCTTCGGCAAAGAGGTGGTGCGCGAGATGAACCGCCTCGGCATGATGGTCGACATCTCCCACGCCGCCGACGATACCTTCTGGGCCGTCATCGCCACCTCGAAAGCTCCCGTCATCGCCTCTCACTCCTGCGCCCGCGCGCTCTGCGACGCGCCGCGCAACATGACCGACGAGATGCTTCGCGCCGTCGCCAAAAGCGGCGGAGTCATTCAGGTGAACTTCTACTCGGCCTTTCTCAGCCAGGCTTATCGCAACGCTTTACTCGCGCAGCAGCCGCAGGTGGACAAGGCAAAGCAGACGCTCCGGGACCGGTACAAAGCCGAAGGTAAAGAGGTCACGTACCGTGATCTCGAAAAAATCGAGCTCGAATACGCCAATCGCATTCCGCGTCCGCCCTTCAGCGACCTTATCGATCACATCGACCACATCGCCGAAGTGGCAGGCATCGACCACGCCGGTCTCGGCTCCGACTTCGACGGCGTCGGCGGACAGCTTCCTCAGGGCATCGACTCGGCCGCCGATCTGCCGAAGATCACCGCAGCGCTCATGGCCCGCGGCTACTCCGCGCAGGACTGCCGCAAAATTCTCGGCGGAAATTTCCTCCGCGTCTTCCGCCAGGCGCAGGCCGTGGCAAAGCAGATGCAAAGCGCGCCGCAATAATCAGACCTTATTCGCTCGCCTCGGGATCTCCATCCGCTCGCGGCGGCTGGCCCCAGGCACGGCGCATACGTTACCCTGTCCTTTCGGACTTTTGAATGATCTCGATACGACGCACCGCCCTGGCCTTTGCCATTACGACATGCCTCGCTCTCACCGCCGCTGCGCAGCAGCCGGCCACTCCGCAGACGCCTCCCGCAACGCCTGCGCCCGCATCCGGCCAAACGCCCAGCCCCGCATCGACTCCCGCATCCAGTCAGGACCTGCCCGATGCTCCCGGAGCGCAGCCGCAGGCTCGTCCCGCGCCCGAACCCACCGGCCCCACCGCCGTTCTCGACACCAGCATGGGCCGCATCACCTGCCAGCTCTTTTCGCAGCAGGCGCCCGAGACCGTCGCCAATTTCATCGGCCTCGCCGAAGGCACAAAGGACTGGACCGATCCCGTCACGAAGGAAAAAGTGCACGGCAAGCCCTTCTACGACGGCACCATCTTTCACCGCGTCATTCCCGACTTCATGATCCAGGGCGGCGACCGCACCGGCACCGGCATGGGCGATCCCGGCTACCTCTTTAAGGATGAGCTCAACCCGGACCTGAACTTCGACGTGCCCGGACGGCTCGCCATGGCCAACTCCGGCCCCGATACCAACGGCTCGCAGTTCTTCATCACCGAAGTGCCGACCGAGTGGCTCAATCAGAAGCACACCATCTTCGGTCAGTGCGATCAGCACGGCATCCTCGTCGCCCAGTCCATCGCTCAGGTCCAGCGCGACCGCGACGACAAGCCGGCCGATCCCGTCGTTCTCAAAAAAGTGACCATCGTTCCAACTGGTCAGCCTCTGCCGCCTCCGCCTGCGGATACCACCGCTCCGGCGCAGGCCCCCGCTGCAGCGCCGCAAGCCGCTCCGCAGCAGTAACCTCATCTTCAACCAACACGTGAGGAGTTCTCTGTATGTCGCGTCAACCTGGAACTTATGCCGTTTTCAATACCAGCGAAGGACAGATCGTTGTCCGCCTTTTCGAGAAGGACGCGCCCAAGACCGTCGCCAACTTCATCGAGCTCGCCGAAGGATCGCGCGAATGGACGCACCCCATCACGAACAAAAAGAGCAGTGACAAACTCTACGACGCCACCATCTTTCACCGCGTCATTCCCGACTTCATGATCCAGGGCGGCGATCCCGCAGGCTCCGGCTTCGGCGGCCCCGGCTATCGCTTCGAGGACGAGACCAAGGGCTCTCCGCACCGTTTCGACAAGAAGGGCAAGCTGGCCATGGCCAATGCCGGACCCAACACCAACGGCTCGCAGTTCTTCATCACCGTCGCCGCGACCGACTGGCTCACCGGCAAGCACACCATCTTCGGTGAAGTGGTCGAAGGTCAGGAGATCGCCGACAAAATCTCCAAAGTGGCGACCGCCGCGCAGGACAAGCCGCGTAATCCTGTCGTGATCCAGAGCCTGCAGATCGAGCGCGTCGCTTAATTCACAGGCCGCAGTGCTTCTTCAAAGGCCCGCTCCGCGCGGGCCTTTCTTCTGCCGGAAGGACGATCGCGCAGGCCTGCTCTTCAGCTCCTCTGCCGTGGTCGAACCACAATACGATACGATTCGAAGAGAGCCGAAACCCACCATGCAGATCAGAGTGAAGCGCGCGATCGAGAATGTCCCCGGAGGCATGATGATCGTTCCGCTCGTCCTCGGAGCCGTCATCACCACCCTCGCTCCGCGCACCGCCGCCTTCTTCGGCTCCTTCACCGGCGCTCTGTTCACCGGCGCGCTTCCCATCCTCGCCGTCTTCTACGTGTGCATGGGAAGCACCATCTCCGTGCGCTCGCTTCCTGAGGTCGTCCGCCGCGGCGGTGCTCTGATGGGCACCAAGATCGTGCTCGGCATCCTCGCCGGTCTTCTGCTGGGACACCTCATCGGCGTACAGCCCATTCACGGAGGCTGGTTCGCCGGCGTCTCCACGCTCGCCGTGGTCGCTGCCGTCAACGACACCAACGGCGGACTGTACATGGCGCTCATGAGCCAGTACGGCAGCTCCGAAGAGGCAGCGTCTTACTCCGTCATGGCGCTGGAGTCGGGACCGTTCTTCACCATGATCACCCTTGGCGTCGCCGGTCTGTCCAGCTTTCCCTGGCAGACGCTGCTCGGCGCCATCCTGCCTCTCGCCATCGGCATGATACTCGGCAACCTCGACTCCGAGCTGCGCGATTATCTCGGCAGCGCCGCCCCGGTCATGATTCCTTTCTTCGCCTTCGCCCTCGGCGCCACGCTCGACCTCCGCCGCGTGTGGGAGGCAGGCCTGCTCGGCGTGGCACTCGGCATCGCCATCATCCTCGTCACCGGAACCCTGCTCATCCTCATCGACCGCCTCATCGGCGGCAAAGGCACGGCCGGCATCGCCGCCGCCACCACTGCAGGAAACGCCGCCGCCGTGCCCGCGCTGGTCGCGGCCGCAAATCACCGCTACGCCGAGGCCGCCGGACCGGCAACGGTGCTCGTCGCCTCCAGCGTCATCGTCACCGCCTTCCTCGTGCCGCCGCTCACCGCATGGTGGGACCGCCGGACGCGGGGCGGCCCATCCGGCAACCCGCCGCTCCCAGCCGTTGAAGAGGCTCTCTGAATGCAGCGCATGCTGGTCATCGCCGACGATCTCTCCGGCGCCGCCGACTGCGGCGTTGCCTGCTCGAGTCACGGGCTCAGCGCCGTCGTCCTTCTCGACGAGATCGAAAACGAGATCGAGGCCGACGTCCTCTCCGTCGACAGTGACACGCGCTACGCCGCTCCCGAAAAAGCCGCTGCCGAAACAGCAAAGCTCACACGCCGTTATGGCCGCGAGCGCCTGCTCTTCAAAAAAATCGACTCCACCCTGCGCGGCAACGTCGCCGTGGAGCTGGCCGCCGCCCTGTATACGCAGCGCGAGCTCACCGGCAAACGCGTCGTTGTTGTGCTGGCTCCCGCCTTTCCGGCGCACGGACGCACCACACGCGACGGCCGGCAGCTTCTCCACGGCAGGCCGATCGAGGAGGCCGATCTCTGGCTGCGCGAGCCCGTCACGCCGCTCTCGCACATCCCCACGCTGCTGCAGACCGCCGGTCTTCTGCCCGCAGTGATCCCGCTCAGCCTTGTCCGCTCTGCGCCCGACACGCTGCGCGTCGACATGCAGCAGATGGCCGAAAAGGCCGATGTGCTCATCTGCGACGCCGAGGACGAAGATGATCTGCGCGCCATTGCCGAAGCCTCCACCGCGCTCGGGACGCAGACCATCTGGGCCGGCTCCGCGGGACTCGCCTGGCATCTGCCGCGGGCCGCAGGCCTGGCCCGCTCCACACCCTGCATCATCGACCGGCCCGCCCTTGCCGGTCCCGTGCTCTTCGTCATGGGCAGCCTCTCTCCGGTCTCGCGCGAGCAGGTCCGCACCCTCGTCTCCTCTTCCGATGTCCTTCCCATCGTCGTCTCGCCCGAAACGCTGCTGAGCGGCGCAGAGTCTCCGGAGTGGCACGAGCATCAGGCCGCGATGCGCGACGCCCTCACCTCCGGCAAAGATGTCGTCCTCACCGTCGCCGCCGACCGCCTCATCGCGCAGGAAAGAGGACAGGCGCTTTGCGCTGCTCTGGCGCAGATGGCCGCGCCCTGCCCGGAAAGCATCGGCGCTCTTGTGGCATCGGGTGGAGAAACCGCGCGCGCCGTGCTCCAGGCCTTCGGCATCACGCGCCTGCGCCTCATCGGCGAAGTCGAAGCGGGCCTGCCCTTCTCCCTTGCCGACGGCTGGAACAGACCGTTGCCGGTGCTGACCAGGGCCGGCGGATTCGGCACGCCGCAAACGCTCCTTCACTGCCTCCGGTTTCTGCGCGAGCCCGATCGTCACGCCGCGGACTCCGGCTCAACACGAAGATTCTGACCCGCGAGGATTCTGATCATGGAACGTCCCATCATCGCCATCACAATGGGAGACGCCGCCGGCGTCGGCCCCGAGGTCATCATGAAGTGCCTCGCGCATCCCGAAATGTATGAGCAGTGCCGCCCCCTGGTCATCGGCGATGCCGAGCGCCTCCGCGAAGCCGGACGCATCGCCGGCAGTCATCTCGAAGTGCGCAGCCTCGCCCTCGATGAGATCGCAAAGGCCGCCTTCCGCCTCGGCACTGTCGACTGCATCGACCTCAAGCTGATTCCGAAGGACCTTCCCTGGGGAAAGCTCTCGCCCATTGCCGGCGACGCGGCCTACCGCTACATTGAAGCCGCCGCGAAGCTCGCCCTCAGCGGCCAGGTCGCCGCCATCTGCACCGCTCCTTTAAATAAGGAGGCGCTGCACGCCGGCGGTCATAAATTTCCCGGCCATACCGAGCTGCTGGCCGCGCTCACCGGCACCGATGAAGTCTCCATGATGCTCACCACGCCGAAGATGCGCGTGCTGCACGTGACCACGCACATCGGCCTGATCGATGCCATCGCCAGGATCGAGCCCGCCCTCGTCGAGCGCACCATCGCCCGCGGATACGCCGCTCTGCAGAAGGCCGGAATCCCCGATCCCCGCATCGGCGTCTGCGGCATCAATCCGCACGCCGGCGAAAACGGCCTCTTCGGTTACGGCGAGGAAGAGACAAAGATCGTTCCCGCCATCGAAGCCTGCCGGAAAAAGGGCTGGAACGTCGAAGGCCCTCTGCCCGCCGACACGCTCTTCTTCCGCGCCCAGCGCGGCGACTTCGATCTGGTCATCGCCATGTATCACGATCAGGGGCACGGACCGGTCAAGGTGCTGGGGCTCGAATCGGGCGTCAACATCACCATCGGCCTTCCCGTCATCCGCACCTCTGTCGACCACGGCACCGCCTTCGATATCGCAGGCACCGGCAAGGCCGACGAGCGCAGTATGATCGAGGCCATGCGCCAGGCCATTCAGCTTGCTCCGCAGCACACGGCCACGCACTGAGCAGAGCAGAAAACCGGACGCACGAAAATCGGAGCAGATCTGAAAAGAAAAGAGGCCCGCCATCGAGCGGGCCTTTCTGTTGCGGATAATATGTCAGTAAGAAATGGTAGTCTTACTTCAGGGGGAAGGAGTAAAGATGGCACTCACCAGCAGCGTCAGCAGTAAGGGACAGGTCACCATTCCCCAGGAGGTGCGCGTTCGCCTGGGGCTGAAGGAAGGTGACCGGGTTGAATTTGTGGTCGAAGGCGGCCAGACCATTCTCCGTCCGGCGCACTCTCTGAAGAACCCGTTTGAAGAGTACCTCGGCGCTTTTCCTCACTTTAAAAGCCGGGAAGAGATCAATGCCTGGATTCGTGACTTACGGGATGAAGAGCCGGAAGATAAATGAGAACAGCCATTGACAGCAATGTCATCTCAGCCATCTTCTCCGCAGAATCGACGGCCAAAGACCTGATCAACGCGCTGGGGCATTCTGCCTCCCAGGGAGGCCTGGTGATCTGCCCGGTTGTGTACACGGAGCTGCACGCCTATCCGGGAGTAACCAGAGCGGACATTCATACATTTCTGGAGAAGACCCGGATTACCGTTGACTGGACGCTGGAGCGGGATATCTGGGAACTGGCATCGGAACGATTTGCGCTGTATGCCGCCCGGCGGCGGCAACACTCCGGAAATACAAAGCGCCTGATCGCCGATTTTCTGGTCGGCGCTCATGCTCTGCTGCGCGCCGATTGCCTGCTGACTTTGGATAAACGCGGATATCGAGAAAATTTTGGCGAACTAACCCTGATCGCAGTATGAAGAAAAGGCCCGCCATCGAGCGGGCCTTTCTGTTCTGGCGCGAAGCGCAGTCGCCTGGACGGCCAGTCCCGCGGTTGCCGGGGCGGCCAGTCCCGTGTACTGCCGAGCGCGCAGTTTATACGCCGATGACGGCGCAGAGCTCCTTCACGGCCTCGGCGCTCTTCTTCAGCGCTGCTTCTTCCTCCGGCGTCAGCCTGATCTCGATGATCTGCTCCAGTCCGCGCGCGCCCAGCTTGCAGGGAACGCCGATGTAGTAGCCGCTGATGCCGTATTCGCCTTCGAGAAAAGCCGCGCAGGGCAGAATCTTCTTCTTGTCCTTCAGAATGGCCTCGACCATCTCGACCGCCGCGGCCGAAGGCGCATAGTATGCGCTGCCCGTCTTCAGATACTTCACAATCTCCGCGCCGCCGTCGCGCGTGCGCTGTACGATCGCATCCAGCCGCTCCTTCGGAATCAGCTCGGTGATGGGAATGCCCGCGACCGTTGAATAGCGGGCCAGCGGCACCATCGTGTCGCCGTGTCCGCCCAGCACAAAGGCCGTCACGTTCTCGACCGAGACCTTCAGCTCCTCGGCGATAAACGTCCGGAAGCGCGCCGAATCCAGCACGCCGGCCATGCCGATCACCCGGTTGCGATTGAACTTCGCCTGGCGATACGCGGTCTGCGCCATCGCGTCCAGCGGGTTCGAGACGATGATCAGAATACAGTCCGGCGAAGCGGCGATGGCCTTGCCGACCACGTCCGACATGATCTTGTAGTTGGTCTGCAGCAGATCGTCGCGGCTCATGCCCGGCTTGCGGGCAATGCCGGCGGTGATCACCACGATGTCCGAATTTGCCGTGTCGGCGTAATCGTTCGTGCCGAGAATGTGCGCGTCGCGCTTCTCGATCGGCATCGCTTCCAGCAGATCGAGGCCCTTGCCCTGCGGCACACCTTCCACCACATCGATCAGCACCACATCGGCCAGTTCCTTCGAAGCGATCCAGTGAGCCGCCGTGGCTCCCACATTTCCAGCGCCGACGATCGTTACTTTCTTCCGCATACTTCTCCTCTGTCTTCAGTTCTTAGTGGTCAGTTGCCAGTGGTCAGTTGCCAATCACCACCGGGGACTGACAACTGGTACCGGATGACTATCCCTTTACATGTTCTCGATCATGCGGGTGGCGAACTCGCTCGTCTTCACCTTGGTCGCGCCCTGCATCTGCCGCTCGAAGTCATAGGTCACGAACTTCTGCTGAATCGTCTTCTCCATCGAGCTTTCGATCAGCTTCGCCGCTTCCTTCCAGCCGATGAACTCAAAGAGCATCACGCCCGAGAGCATTACCGATCCCGGATTAATCACGTCCTTGTCCGCATACTTCGGAGCTGTGCCGTGCGTCGCCTCAAACACTGCATAGCCGTCGCCGATATTCGCACCCGGCGCAATGCCGAGCCCGCCCACCTGCGCCGCGCAGGCGTCGGAGATGTAATCGCCGTTGAGGTTCGGGCAGGCCAGAACGCTGTACTCATCCGGCCGGATAATCACCTGCTGGAAGATCGAATCGGCGATGCGGTCGTTGATCAGCACCTTCTTCTTCCACTGTCCGTTGCCGTGCGTCGCGCCGATCGAATCGAGCACGCCCTTCACCTGCGCGAACAATGCCTTGCGGAAGTCCTCGGAGCCGAACTCGAGTCCCGGCTCGATCATCGCCGCATTCTGCTCGACGGTCAGGCTGGGGTTCGCTTCCACATTGCCCAGCACCCAGCTCTCGAACTCCGTCACCACATCGGCGCGGAACTCGGCAACTGCAACCTCATAACCCCACTCGCGGAAGGCGCCTTCGGTGAACTTCTGAATATTGCCCTTGTGCACCAGCGTGACCGACTTGCGCGCGTTGGCGACCGCATATTTAATGGCGTTCCGCACCAGCCGCTTCGTGCCGGTAATCGAGATGGGCTTGATGCCGACGCCCGAATCCTCGCGCACCTTCTTTTTGCCGCCCTTCAGCATATCGTTGTTGAGGAAGTCGATCAGCTTCTTCACTTCCGCAGTGCCCTGCTGAAACTCGATGCCCGCATAGACGTCTTCCGTGTTCTCGCGGAAGATCACCACATCCAGCTTCTCCGGATGCTTCACCGGGCTGGGCACGCCCTGGTAGTACTTCACCGGACGCAC
Organism: Paracidobacterium acidisoli; assembly: GCF_003428625.2. Taxonomy (GTDB): domain Bacteria; phylum Acidobacteriota; class Terriglobia; order Terriglobales; family Acidobacteriaceae; genus Paracidobacterium; species Paracidobacterium acidisoli. The sequence goes on from NZ_QVQT02000001.1 coordinate 684,072, forward strand.
GCACGTATACAGATCCAGAATCTGGCGCAGCGCCACATTCAGCGAGCGAATGCCGCCGCCCACCGGCGTCGTCAGCGGTCCCTTGATCGAGACGCGCAGATCGCGCGCCGCATTCACCGAGTCATCCGGCAGCCAGGTTTTGAACTCGCGGAAGGCCTTCTCGCCCGCATAAATCTCAAACCACTTCACGGCGCGCTTCCCGCCGTAAGCCTTTTCCACGGCCGCGTCGAAGACGCGCTGCGAGGCCTTCCAGATATCGCGGCCCGTGCCGTCGCCTTCGATAAAGGGAATGATCGGGTGATCGGGAATGTTGAACTTGCCGTCTGCGTACTGAATCACCTGACCATCGGCAGGCAAAGAAAGCCCGTTGTAACTCGTCTGCATGTGCGCTGATTTCCTCGAACTGGGGTGGAGTGAAGCCAATACCCAAGCTAACATCTGCGAAAGATGAGTGGCAACGGGCCGACGCCCCGCGGTACATCTCTGCGCCTCAGGCGCCGGTCACAGGAAAATACGCTTCGCGCGGAAATTCCGGCCAAAACCTCTGCGGTAGCGTTACCATGTTTGCGATGATCGCTCTCTGGTTTCGCCGCCTCTCCCTTCTGTCGCTCGCCTTCCTCACGCCACTGTGCCTGGCGCAGCAGCCGCTGCGCGTCGCCGTCGTCGGACTCGAGCACGGACACATCACCGGCTTTCTCAGTCAGTTTCCGAAGCAGCACGATGTGGAGCTGGTCGGCATCGCCGACGCCGACACCGCGCTCTGCGACCGCTACGAGCATCAGTTCCATCTCGATCACAGCCTCTTCTACTCCGATCCCGCAAAGATGGTCGCCGCCACGCATCCGCAGGCGCTGCTGGTCTACACCGCCGTCGGCGAGCATCGCAGAGTGATCGAGTTCGCTGCAGACCACAACCTGGCGGTGATGGTCGAAAAGCCGCTCACGCTCTCCGTCGACGATGCGCTGGCCATTCGCAAAGCCGCGCGCGAGCACCATATTCAGGTGCTGGTGAACTACGAGACCACGTGGTACTCCAGCAACCGCGCCATTTATGACATGCTGCAGCAGGGCAAACTCGGCGATATCCGCAAGGTGATCGTGCGCGACGGCCATCAGGGTCCGGCCGAGATCCACGTCCAGCCGGAGTTCCTCAAATGGCTCACCGATCCCGCTGAAAATGGGGCCGGCGCTCTCTACGACTTCGGCTGCTACGGAGCCGATCTGATGACCTGGTTCATGCATGGCGAAGCGCCCATCAGCGTCACCGCGGTCGCGCAGACCGACAAGCCGCAGACCTATCCCCGTGTGGACGACGATGCGACCATCGTCCTGCGCTATCCGCGCGCGCAGGCCGTGCTCCTGCCCTCCTGGAACTGGACCTTCGGCGTCAAGGACATGGAAGTGTACGGCAACAAGGGATACGCCATCGCCGTGAACGGAGGCAAAGAGGTGCGCGAGCGCTTCGCGGAGCGTGCTCCGGAAGACACCTTCACCGCGCCGCCTCTGGCCGCGCCCGAAGACAGCTCCCTGCACTACCTCGCCGCCGTGCTGCGCGGGCAGATCCAGCCGCACGGCGATCTCACCGCGCTCGATACCAATGTGATCGTCGTGCAGATTCTCGACGCCGCGCGCGAGTCGGCGCGCACCGGAAAAACCGTCACCCTGCATCCGCTGCCGGAATAACCCTCTCCGGTATGTGTGCCCCGCGTCCGGCTTTCGGACGCGGGAAACCTTCGAAGGCGTATCCTGAGTCGTGATCCGAATCCGCTTTGCTGCCGTCTTCGCTCTCGCTGCCTGTGCCACGCTCTTTGCTGCACCGGCGCGAGCGCTGCAGTACTCCGCCGACCGCCCCGTGGGTGCTACCGCGCAGCAGAAGCCTTCCTACCTGCAGCATGCGGGAATCGACCAGAATCTCAATCACGGACTGCCGCTCAGCGATCACTTCCGCGATGAATCCGGCGCCGACGTTACGCTCGGCAGTTTTTTCTCGCAGCGCCCCGTCGTCATGGCGCTCATGTACTACAAGTGCAAAATGCTCTGCCCTGAGGTGCTGCACGGCATGGCTACAGCGCTTCCGCAGACCGGCTTCCACCCCGGCCGTGAATTCGATGTGGTCGTCGCCAGCATCGATCCCGGAGACACGCCCGCCGATGCCGCCGAAGAGAAGCAGCATTTCCTCAGCATGATGGACGCTCCTCCCGATGCCGCCGCGCATGTTCACTTCCTCACCGGGCCGCAGCAGTCCATCACCGATCTCGCGCAGGCCATCGGCTTCCACTACGTCCGCGTGCCCGGCCCCGACGGCAAAATGGATCAGTACGCGCACTCGAGCGTCATCCTCATCGCCACGCCTGACGGCCGCATGTCGAAGTATCTCTTCGGCGTCAGCTACCAGCCGCGCGACGTGCGCCTCGCACTGGTGGAAGCGAGCAACCGGCACATCGGCACGCTCAGCGACCTCGTGCTGCTTTACTGCTGCAGCTACTCGCCCACGCAGGGACGCTACACCGTCGCCATTCTGCGCGTGCTCGGCCTCGCCGGCATGGGCTCGCTGCTCGCCGTGATGATGCTGCTCTATTTACTGTCGAAGAAGCCGAAGGCCACCGTCACTCCGGCATAATTCCATCTGGCCGGCTCACAGCCTGGCCAGAGATCCCCGCTGCTCGGCGGCCGCCGCATCTCCGGCGTCTTTGCGCGATCCGCTGCGCACTATCATCGCCGCCACATACGCCGCGCCGAATCCGTTGTCGATGTTCACCACCGCCACATTCGGCGAGCAGGAGTTGAGCATCCCCAGCAGCGCCGCCACGCCGCCAAAGGCCGCGCCATAGCCCACGCTGGTCGGCACCGCAATCACCGGAGCCGCCACCAGGCCGCCCACCACGCTCGGCAGCGCGCCTTCCATGCCCGCGCACACCACCACCGCCTGCGCCCGGCCCAGCACTTCGCCCTGCGCCAGCAGCCGGTGCAGCCCGGCCACACCCACATCGTGTACGCGGTCGACCGTCAGCCCCAGATACTCCGCCGTCACCGCAGCCTCTTCGGCCACCGGCAGATCGCTCGTTCCCGCACAGACCACCGCAATCCGTCCGGCATCCTCTGCCGGCCGCGACTGCCGCAGCCCGACAATGCGTGCCTGCTCGTGATACACCGCCACCGGGACGCGCGCCCGCACCGCGGCAAAAGCATCGGCACCGGCGCGGGTCGCGATCACGTCGCCGCCCGCGGCCGCCATGCGCACAAAGATCTCCGCCACCTGCTCCGGCGTCTTTCCCGCCGCGTAGATCACCTCCGGCAGCCCCAGCCGCAGCGAGCGATGATGATCGATTTTGGCGATGCCGGCATCTTCGTAGGGCAGATGCGCCATGCGGCGCATGGCATCGGCAGGAGCCGTCAGCCCGCACGACACCTCTTCGAGCAGCCGCAGGATCGACTCCGGCGTCATCGCTTCTCCATCCCAGCGCGCGGCGCTGCCGTCAGCGCCTCCAGCGGCAGCAGCTCGTTCATCGAGCCCGAGCGGTAGCCGTCGCAGTCGACCGCAACATAATGGAAGCCCGCAGCCCGCACCGCCCGCGAAAGATCGTGGAAGAACGACACATTCAGCGCCTTCGCCAGCTCCTCCTCCGCGATTTCGATACGCGCCACGCTGCCGTGATGCCGCACGCGGAAGTTCCGCAGCCCCAGCCCGCGCAGCGCGCCTTCGGCCTCTTCCACCATGCGCAGCGCCTCCGGCGTCACGCGGCGGCCATACTCAATACGCGAGGAAAGACATGCAGAGGCCGGCTTGTCCCATACCCGCAGCTCCGCCTCTTTCGCCAGCGCGCGAATCTCTGCCTTCGTCAGCCCGGCATCGGCCAGCGGAGCCGCAACCTGATGCCCGACAGCAGCCCGCTGCCCCGGCCGGAAATCCTTTTTATCGTCCAGATTCAAGCCGTAGGCCACGGCCCCAAAGCCCAGCCGCCCGCGCTCCGCTTCCAGAACCGTGAACAGCTCATCCTTGCAGTGAAAGCAGCGATTCGCATCGTTCACCGCATACGCTTCCTGCTCCAGCTCGCGTGTCTCGACCGTCCGCAGCGGAATGCCCTGCTCCTCCGCAAAGGCCACCGCGTCGCGATAATGGCTGCGGTCGAGCGAGGCCGAGTCGGCGATCACCGCCAGCATCCGGTCGCCGAGCACCTGATGCGCCATCCACGCCAGATACGCCGAATCGATCCCTCCGGAGTACGCGACCAGCAGGCTCTCCAGCTCGCGCAGCCTGGCCCGCAGCGATGCTTCCTTCCCGCGCAGTTCGATATCGGCACTTTCTTCCGTCATCTCTTCTATTCTCCACCATCCTGTAATTTTTGGATGCGAAGCAGCTCTGCGGCCCGAAGAACCCCTCAGGCTCGCGCCGCGCCTGAAGGGGAAATCCATCCGGAAGCAGCCCTGCAGCGTCGGCAAATCCGGCAAAAATTGAAGATGCGGCCTGCGAGCGATAAGGTAAAGGAGATGAGCCCCCTCCCGGCGAACAGCGCGCACACCCCTGCGCTTTCCCCCGAAGAACGCCTCGATAAGCGCAGGCTCATCCTCCGCGATACCGCCTCTCTGGCGAGCTTATTTGCCATTACCGCGGTTCTTTTCGTCATCACCTGGTTCTTTTTCCGCTCCTTCGAGCATCACCGCGAAGAGCTTGCCCAGCGCTGGCTGACCCGCGGGCAGACCGAGATGCAGAAGGGCCATCCCGTGCAGGCCGTCTACGCCCTGCGCTCGGCCCTCGCCTACTCTCCCGGCCGCCGCGATATGGAGATTCAGCTCGCCACCGCGCTCGCCGCCGCCGGACGCACCCAGGAAGCGATCGCCTACTTCAGCAACCTGCACGACGCCGCGCCCGGCGATGGCATCATCAATCTGCAGCTTGCCCGCCTGGCCGCAAAACAGAAGAACAGCGGCGCCGAAACGCAGCGCGATTACGAAGCTGCCCTCGATGGAACCTGGCAGGGCGACGGTTACACCCGCCGCCGCGAGGTGCGCCTTGAAATGGCCGCCTGGCTCATCGGCCGGCATGATTTCGACCGCGCCCGCACCCAGTTGCTCGTCGCTGCCGGCAATGCGCCCGACGACCCCGCCATAAAGCTGCAGATCGCCGGGCTGCTCGAACAGGCACAGGACCCCGAAAGCGCCCTCCGCATTTACAGCGCCGTGGCCCGGAGGAAGCCGGTCTCCCTCGACGCGCTCGAAGGAGCCGGCCGCACCGCCTTCGAGATCAGCCGGTATGAGACCGCGCGGCTCTGGCTGGAGCGCGTCACCGGCCATCCGGAGTTCTCCACACGGCCGGAAGCCGAGCGCAGCGCCAATCAGGACATGCTCAATATTTCCGTTCGTCTGCTCAACCTTTATCCCGGCCCCGGACTGAACATGCGGCCCCGCGCCGAGCGTGTGCTCTACGCCAAAAAGACGGCCTCGGCCCGCATGGCTGCCTGCGCCGCCGCTCAGCCTCAGAATGCGCTGGCGCTGGCCGATCTCACCACGCGCTGGCATCAGCTTCCGGCAAGCCCGAAACCACTGCAGCTCGAGCAGCAGCCGGAGCTCGAGGAATCTGTCATGCAGCTTGTTTTCGATACCGAGCGCGCCACCGCGGGCCTCTGCGGCGCGCCCGCCGGAGACGATGCGCTGCTGCTGCGCATGGCGCAGATACCCGTCGCGCACGACCAGGACTGAACTTCAGAAGAGATGAGCACGGAGAGATAAGCAGGGAGAGATGAGTACAGCATGGAGATAAAGGAGGCCAGCCGCGGAGCCGCAACCGGCGCGAATGCGCAGGCCGTTCGGCCCGCCGCCGCGGAGGTGAATCTCTCCCGCATCGCACCCACCCGCGACGAGCGCCTCTTTCTGGTCCTCTCCATCTTCATCGGTGTCATCTCCGGCCTGCTCGTGGTCTCCTTCCGCGTGGCCATCGAATGGATCGGCATCCTCACGCTCGGCTCCGCGCCGCACCCCGGCCAGCTCCGCCTGCTCTTCGTGCCTGCCGCCGCCGGACTGCTCGTCGCCGCGCTCGTCATCTGGTTCTTTCCCGGAGCCCGCGGCAGCGGCGTCAACCAGACCAAAGCCGCGCTCTATATCTATAACGGCTACATCTCCTTCCGCACCGTCATCGGAAAATTCATCACCTCGGCCATCGCCATCGGCGCCGGCCACTCGCTCGGCCCCGAAGACCCGTCGCTGCAGATCGGCGCCGGCGTCGCGTCCATGATCGCCCGCCGTCTGCGTCTCTCGCGCCAGCGCCTGCGCATGTTTGCCCCCATCGGCGCCGCCGCCGGCCTCGCCGCCGCCTTCAACGCTCCCATCTCCGCCATTCTCTTCGTCATCGAAGAGGTTATCGGCAACTGGAGCGCCGCCGTCCTCGGCTCCGTCGTCCTCGCCGCCATCTCCAGCGTCGTCGTCGCCCGCTGGTTCTGGGGCGCCGAGCCCATGTTCCGCATCCCCTCGGTCAGCCTGCGCAATCCGCAGGAGCTGATCGCCTATGCCGTCCTCGGCATTGCCGGTGGCCTGCTCGCGCCCATCTTCTCCCGGGCCCTCGGCTTTCTGCGCCCTCGCCTGCGCGCCATGCCGCCGTGGACCCGTTACGGCCAGCCCGCTCTCGCCGGCCTGCTGGTCGGCGCCATCGGCTACTTCGGCTTTCCTCAGGTCATGGGCTCCGGCTACGGAGTCATCGATCAGGCCATGCACGGCCAGTATGTCTGGCAGTTTCTCGTGGCGCTCACCCTGCTCAAGCTGCTGGCCACCACGCTGTCTTTTTCCAGCGGCACGCCGGGCGGCATGTTTGCCCCCACGCTCTTCATCGGAGCCATGCTCGGCGCCGCCGTCGGCACCTTCGAGAAGCATTTCTTCCCGCACCTCACCGGAACCATCGGAGCCTATTCCCTGGTCGGCATGGGCGTGCTCTTCGCCGGATTCCTGCGTGCTCCCCTCACCTCGGTCTTCATGGTGCTCGAGGTCAGCGGCAATTACTCGATCATCCTGCCCGTCATCCTCGCCAACACTATCGCCTATCTGCTCTCGCGCAGCCTGCAGCCGGTGCCCATCTTTGAGACCTTCACCCACCAGGACGGCCTCGAGCTGCCCTCGATGGAGGAACAGCGCGAAGAGCTCGTCCTGCACCTCGAAGACGCGCTGCGCCCCGTCGAAGTCCCGGTCGCCTCGGGAAGCGACAGCATCGAAGCGGCTTCGCGTCTCGTCGCCGGATCACGCGCCAGCGCCTTTCTCGTGCAGCTCGCCGACGGCACCTGGTACGCCATGACAGCCGAAGAGCTGACCGCCGCTGCCGCCGCCCATTCACCCTCCGCGGCACTGGTCACCGCGCTCCGGCCGGACCGCACACCCATGCTCTTTCCCGACCTGCCCCTCGAAAGCGCCCTGCATCACTTTCCGCGGTGGCCGCTGCTGCCCGTCCTGAACCGGGCCAACCGCAGCGTGCTCGAAGGCGTCGTCGCTCTTGACGACATCCTCCGCCGCTACCGGACCCCGTAAAATCCACGTCGGCTTGCATCGCTCCGCTGTCGCAAATACTCTCAGATGACGGACCGTTTCCAGCCTGACCGCGATGCTGAGCCTTTATCAAAGACTGATCCTGGGGTGTCTGCTGCTGATCGCTTTGGTCACGGCGGTCAGTATGCTGGTGCGTACCTCCTTCGTCCGTCTGGCCGATCTGGCCGATCAGGTCCACCGCGCCGACGCCGCCGTCGCCTCTCTGACCTCCGCGCGCGCCGCCCTTGCCTATGAGGAGCTGATCGCCGCCCGTCTCGAGACCGGTGCCGACAGCGCCACCCGGAAACAGCTTCAGGACCAGGCCCTGATGACCCGCAGCCTGCTGCGCGTGGCCCAGGAAAACGTCTCGCGCCTCGACCCCTCCGTCGATATCGCCGGTCTCAGCCGCCGCCACGAAGCCGCCCTTGCGCAGTTTCCGCAGCCCTCGGCAAAGCTGACCATGGCGCTCGAAGACCTGCTGCAGCAGCTCCGCCGTAATGTCGAGCAGCTCACCGCGCTCCGCAATAAAACCGTCTCCGGTCTGCTCGATCAGCAGGAGAGCCTGCGCGCCCGCCTCATCACCGCCTGCGGACTCAGCATCGCCGCCGCCACCGCCATCTCCATCGTCATGCTCACGCTGGTCATCGTGCCGCTGAAGCACACCGCCCGCATCGCCCGGCGCATCGGCCAGGGCGACCTGCACCAGCGCATCGAATGGCGGTCGAGAGACGATCTCGGCGTCATCGCCACCGAGCTCAACCGCCTCGCCGTCCGGCTCCGCGACCTCCGCGAAACCGAATCCGGCCGCCGCCAGATGGAGTTCCAGCTCAGCGACGCCGTCGTCCGCTCCATCTTCGAGCCCGTCATCGTCACCGACGCCAAAGGCCACATCCTCAAGCTCAATCAGGCGGCGATGGAGCTGCTCGGCGACGGCTCCTCCGACCGCATGGTGCTGGCCAACACCCCCGGCGGCGACAGAATTCTCGGCGCCATCCGCTCCGCGGTCTCCATGCAGCGCATGTCCACCGGCGAAGGCGATGCGGCGCTGCTGCCCATGCGCATCGGACAGGCCGAGCGCAGCTACCGGCTGCGCACCACGCCCATGCGCGACGGCGAAGGCAAGCTGCTCGGCACCGTCACCGTGCTCGAAGACGTCACCGAGCTGGCCCAGGTCGATCGCTTCAAGACCCGCTTTCTCACCGTCGCCTCGCAGAAGCTCCGCGACCCGCTCCAGCGCCTGCGTCTTTCGCTCTATGCCCTTGCGAAGGGCCATGCCGGCGATCTGCGCCCTCTGCAGTGCGATCTGGTGCAGGGCGCGGAGACTGAAGCCGAGCAGCTCGACAGCCTGATGGCCGACCTGATCGAGGTGGGTGAGCTCGAGACCGGACGCCGCGAGATGCGCGCCGAGAAGCTGCGCCCCGCCGACATCCTGCAGAACGCCATCAGCCGCTTCCGCGACGAGGCGCGCACAAAAAGCATCGAGCTGGAGCTGAGCGTCTTCGCCGATCTGGCCTACGTCAGCGCCGACCGCCGGGCCGTTCGCACCATCCTCGACAACCTGCTGACCAACGCGCTCCGCTATACCCCTTCGGGCGGAGAAATCCGCCTCGGCGCCACCGAAATGAGCGAGCGTATTCAGTTCTTCGTGCGCGACAACGGCCGCGGGATTGAAGCCGAGCGCCTTCCCCGCATCTTCGGCCGCTTCAGCGAAGGCTCCCGCGACGGAACCGGCCTCGGCCTCGCCCTCGTGCGCCGCCTGGTGGAGTCGCAGGGCGGCCAGGTCTCCGTGGAAAGCCGCCTTGGCCACGGCACCACCTTCAGCTTCACCCTCCCCATCGCGTCCGCCGGCGAAAGCCGCCACCCCGTGGAGGCAGGATGAGCTCTCCCGTCACCCTCAGCCACGAATCCGGCGAGCCCGCCCGGCTGCGCATCTACATCGGCGCCGCGCCCGGCGTCGGCAAGACCTTCCGCATGATGGAAGACGCTCACCTGCTGCGCCATCAGGGCTTCGATGTCGTCGTCGGCCTCGTCGAAACGCACGGGCGCGCTGAGACCGCCGCGAAGGTCGGCGATCTCGAGCTCGTTCCGCTGAAGGATATCCAGTACCGCTCCGTCACGCTCCGCGAGATGGATCTCGATGCGATCCTCGTCCGCCGGCCCGCATGGTGCGTCGTCGACGAGCTGGCGCACAGCAATGTTCCCGGCTCGCGCCACCGCAAGCGGTATGAAGATGTGCTGGAGCTGCTCGACGCCGGCATCAGCGTGATGACCGCGGTCAACATCCAGCACCTCGAGACGCTGAACGACGCCGTCTCCCGCTCGGCCAGCACCACCATCCGCGAGACCGTTCCCGACAGCCTGCTCAGGCGCGCCGATGAGGTCGTCAACGTCGACGTCACCGTCGATGAGCTGCGCACGCGTCTGCGCAGCGGCAAAATCTACGCTCCCGAAAAGGTCGAGCAGGCGCTGGCGAACTTCTTCCGCAAGGGCAACCTCAACATGCTCCGCGAGCTGGCCCTGCGCACCACCGCCGAACAGGTCAGCACCGCCGCAGCCGAGTACCGCCGTATCCAGGGCCTCGAACAGGCGCCCATTCCGGAAAAGGTGATGGTCTGCCTCTCCTCGCGCATCGGCATGGAGCGGCTGGTGCGCGTCGGCGCCCGCATCGCCGGCCGCCTCGCCACCAACTGGTACGCCGTCTACGTGGAGACGCCGGATACCGATCACCGGCACGGCAATCCCGAGGCCTTTGCGCGCCTCGAAGAGTATCAGCGCATGGCGCGCGATCTGGGAGCGAGAGTCATCACGCTCAAGGACCGCAAAGTCGCCGACGCGCTGATCCAGTTCGCCCAGAAGGAAAACATCTCGCACGTCGTCTTCGGACAGTCGGCACGCTCACGCTGGGATGTTCTGCTGCACGGCTCGGTCATCAACCGCTTTCTCGCCGAAATGCGCGAGACCACCGTGCAGGTGGTCCCGATCGAAAAAGAACGCAGACAGGAAGCGGCGAAAAAGCAGGGGTAGCGATTAGCCATTAGCGATCAGGGATTAGCTGTCAGCTATTAGCGATCGGGGATTAGCTGTCAGGGAGCAGGTCGCAGGGCGCAGAGCACAGAAAAGCTGAACGACCTCTCTGAAGCTCGTCGATTTATTTTCCATTGCTGTCAGCCACCGAGGATGCGGGTGCCCCGTGTCCGTATATCCGGACACATGGTGCGATCTGGAATGCATCTGCCCTTTCGACCGTCGAAGGCTCAGCTTTTCTGTGCCCTGTGCCCTGCGACCTGTTCCCTGATCCCTACTCCCTCTTCTTCAGCACCGCCGTGCTGTTTTCGTCCGTCGTGATTTTGCCTTCGAGGCTCTTCAGCTGCGCGTACTGGTCTGCGTTCAGAGCGAGCTTCTTCAGCACGTATTCGCGGGAGTAGTGCAGAGTGTCGCCCTCGGCCTTCACCTCGCTGCGATAGGTGGCGAAACCCATATCCACGCTGACCGGATCAGGCACCTCATCCACGGCATATCCGCTCGGAATCTTCACGTCGAAGCTGTCGCGCCATGTGCCCAGCGACTCGAAGCTGATGGGGTACACCCGCTCCTCGTCGTTCAGACCCTCCGCGTCCGAGCCGATCACGCGCGGCCGCACCAGCAGCAGACTGCCCGCCGTCTTCGCATACGCGGGCGCCGTCACGTCGTACTGCGTCACGAGCTGCTGGTCGAGGTTGCGAATGTTTTTAAAGTCCTCGGAATTGAGCGTGAAGGTCGAAAAGTCATTGCGCAGCGAGCCTTCGAGGCTCTCCGTGCGCTCCTTGTCGCTGCTCTCCGTCAGCCGGTGCCGCAACCCGCCCGACGAGGGGCCGCTGCGCACCACGGTCACGTCGCCCTTCAGCGTGCCGTCCGCCGCCAGCTCGAACTTCGCGGAGCGGTCCGTCACATCCAGATCCGGCTTCAGCACCGGCAGCTCGATCACCTGACTGTCCGGCCCCGCCACCAGTGTTCCATAGCCGCCCTGCAGATACACCGGAAGCTGGCCGATCGGCACGTACGCATTGGTGGGATCGAAGATCAGATACCGCTTGCCGGTCTTCGCCGTCACCACCGCTTCGAGACGCGGATTGTCGTATCCCTTCGGAATCTCGATCGCGGCAATTGCATGGTTCCCATACATCGAGGGCGTTCCCGGATCGACAAAGCCGCGGCGCGTATCCACCAGCACCCACGTTGCCCGGATTCCCACCGCGTCCAGCATCGAGACCAGCAATGTCGCCTTGTCCTTGCAGTCGCCATACTGATTCTTGAAAACATCTTCGGCGGAATGCGGCTGAAGGTTTCCCACGCCGATCTCGATGCCGACGTAGCGGATCTTCTGCTGCATATAATCCGCGACCTTCGCAATCCGCGCCATGAAGTCCTGGCTGTCGCCGGCCAGCGAGCGCGCCGACGCCGCCACATCCGTCGCCCCCTCGGTCCGCGGCGAGGCAAGCCCCTCATACCAGTTGCCGATGCTCGCCCACAGCGCATCTCCCTCGGGAATGGGGCTGGCCGAGAAATGGACGCTCATGCGTCCCGCCAGCGCGCGCGGAGACGGAACCAGCGGAACATCGGAGACATCGATCGATGGAACGTCCCGCATCTCCCAGCGGAAGTGGCCGGGCGCAATCTCCGCAGGCTGCACCGCCGCGTGATGAAACCAGACGGCGCGCTGGTGCCATCCCTGCGGCACGTCGATCTCGTAGACCGAATGCACCTTGGGAATCAGATACTGAAACTCCCACATATCCTCGTTCAGATAGCCGGGGAACTGGCTCTCCGACTCCCATGCGACGATGCCGCCCAGATCGGCACCCGGCGGCGAGGCCACGCGGGCGCGCTCGTCGTTGTAGAGTATCCCGTAACCCTCCTCGCCCACGTCCCGGTATTCCTTGTCCTTCATGGTGTACTGGTGCCCGTCGGAACCGATACTCCACACGTGGAACGAAAGCAGCTTCTCATCCTTCGAGTAGCTCACGCCGGGAAGCGCATACTCGCGCCCCTGCGGACGCAGAATTTTGACGACGGCCCGGTAGCGGGTCACGGCGTGGCCGTCAGGCCCCACGGTGAGCAGCGTATCCTCCAGCAGATACACCGCCTTCGCATTCTTCTCGGCACGCGGCAGAGTAACCGGATTATCGACAGCCTGCTGCACCCAGTCCGGCACGTGGTCCGGAGCCGCATGGGCGGCCGCAAACGGAAGCAGCAGAACGATCGGAAGCGCGAACGCGGGGTACTTCATTGCGGCTTCACCGAAGTCGTCGCCGTGGTCGCCACCGGCATCGGCCCCACCTTCAGCACCAGCGGCTCCTGATCGTGCGCGCTGGCCTTCTGGTAGAAATCCCGCAGCGTCGTATATTCCTTCGCGTAAAACAGATCGGTGCCGATCAGCATGGCGCGCCCATAATTAATGCTGTTTCCCGCTATCCGGCACTTCTCCACGTAATCGGCAAGCTGCTGCACCGGAATATCGGTATCCTGGGGAGTGCTCTCGACCGTCATATTGGCAGGCAGTTTGATCGTGACCTGATCGGCGACATCGGATGCATAGTTCAGATCGATCGGGGTCTCGCGCGTCGTCTCCGGAAAGCGCGGCTTCTCACCGGCCTCGAAGAAGCTTCCCGGCAGAAAAACGCGCTTGCCGGTCGCCGTCCCCATGGTGCCGCTGATGTTCGCCATCACCATCAGTGCTGTCGTGTAGTCGTTCAGCCCGACAAAATGGTCTGTCTTCACTGTTATGCCCGGAGGCACGACCCGCTGCAGTTCGTCCTCGAAGTCCTTCTTCACTTCCTCCTCGTCATTCCGCAGCGCCGCATGGCGCCAGCGGAGAGCCTGCGCTCCCGCGAACAGGATGCGGATATCCCCGTGCACCTTGCCATCGGGATCAAGCTGAATATCCGCATAGCGCCGTGTCGCATTGTCCTTGTAGCTCAGCCCCGGCGTCGTGGTGATTTCTGTGCCGTTGTCCGTCTGGCGAATCCCCGCCGTCTCGGTATGCTTCCAGCTCAGCTTTCCAAATTCGCAGTAACGCTGCCCCGGGTCGAAGTACTCTTCCTTCCCGCCGGCATTCACGATCACGATCTCGTCGTCCATCTGCCGCCAGCTCAGATATCCGGCATTGAAGAGGCTTTCATCGCGGTTGGTAACGGCCATGGCATACGCCTTCATCCCCGCGGCCCGCACCATAGCCAGAAACAGCCGCGCAATCTGATCGTCGTAGCCGCGCTTCTGCTCCCAGATATCGTCGGCGGTCTTTACGCGAAGCCCTTCCGCCTTGTTCTCTTCTGCCGTGTGCGTGCGGGTAAAGCTCGTATTCTCGAGCTTCATCACCGCCGCATAGATCTTCTGCAGCTTCTGCTCGTCCGTATCGCCGGGAGCCACCATCTGGCTGACCGCGCTTTTCAGCTTGTCCGACGGAGTCGCAAAGTGATCCACATTCTTCGACCAATATTTGCCCTCGGTCTTCCAGTACTGCACCCCGTCCGTGAACGGCGAGTAATAAAAGAGCACGCGGTAGCTCAGGCTGTGCATCGGCGGCATGAACGGCTCATCGGGCAGCGCCTCGATATCGTCCACCGCCAGATCGAAGCCGTTAAAGCCCTCCGTCACCTTCGCATCGTGAGGCAGGTGCTGGAAATAAAGCAGCCGGCTCGCCACGTCCTCATGCCCCTGCGAGTCACGGGTCGTCACATAGCGGCTTCCGCTCATATCGAACGGGATGAAGTGATAGTGCGCCTTGTGTACGTAGATCGGCTGCTGCACATACCACTCGGGCGAGCTCAGAAGATTATCGTCATAGGCCAGAACGTAGCGGTATTCGATAATGCTGCCCACCTGCACATCCGGCATGCTGAAGACCTTTTCCATCACCTTCCGGTCGCCGGACTTCATCAGCAGCTTATCCATCGGCCTGCCGGTAAACGGCACAATGGTGCCGTCGCTGTGGATGGTGCGCCCCTCCACATTCCGGATCGTGAAGCCGTGCGCCTCGTAGGGAATCTCCACGTCGGCGTAGTCCTTGCCCTTTTCCGTCAGCACCTTGATGCGGGCATACAGCGAGTGGAAGTGCAGCTTGTCGTCCACCGTCTCTTCGCGGAAGAGATACACCGCAGGGGCATTCGGAGCCGCCGGGTCCGCAGTCATCTTCAGCTCTTCCGGAGTGGGTTGCGTCCAGGTGGGAGCGGCCAGTGCGGGAAAAGACGCAAACAGCAGAAAGGAGACGCACACGGAACGGCGCAGAGCGGTCAGCAAGGCAGGCCTCGGGCAATCACGAAATATCCGCGCCGCCTGCCCGGTGACGCGAGCGTCGTATCCATTCCCGGGCTGGGCACCGCAGCCAACCCAGTTGTACTTTGATAAGCGTCAGTTACACAAGATAAATTTTGAAGATAGCCCCTGCGGTAACCGCTCAGCCCGAGCAGCGTGACCGTTGTAACTCTCTTCGATACAGCGGATTCTGCGGGAACTCCGCGGCCAGTCCGCCCAGCAGGCTGCACGCCTGGCCCGTGTCCCTGTCGCGCAGCGCCGCAACCGCCAGCAGCAGGCGTGCAAAGGGCGCAAGCAGATCGCCATGCGCCGCCGTGAGTCTCAGATCGTGCAGTCCCTGCGCCTTATCCGTCTGCACTCCGCCCATCTGCAGCAGCCAGCGCACCGGAGCCGGCTTGATGCCGCTGAGATAGTTCTCAATGCCTACGGCAAGATAGGCGTCGTAACGCTCCGGAGCTTCCTGAAGTAACTGCTCCGCAAGTAACCTGCTCTGCTTCGTATAACGAATCGCAGCCAGATCGCGCTTATCGATCAGCGCGGCATAATCGGAGCGCAGCCCCAGCGAAAGCACCTGCGCAAACTGCGCGTTGATGTCGTGCGCATTTTTAGCCAGCGCCTTCCGCGCCAGATCGTCCGTCGCATCCACGGCCTGCTGAAACTGCTTCTCGATCTCCGGATCGGGGCTCGGCTTCTTTCTGTGCTCGAAGCGGTCATCGTCCGTAAAGAGCTGCGTCTCGAGAATCCCGAGGCGGTCGAACTCCGTGAACAGAAACGCTGCCGCATGCGCCGCCGGTCCCATCGGATCTTCCGGGTGCACCTTCTGCCACGCGTCGATATCGCGATGCGCTCCCGCAAAATCCAGATCGTACATCCGGCCGAAGGCCTGCCGGATCTGCCCGCCATCTTCTCCTTCTGCGGAATGGGGGACTGCGATCAGCGAAAGCAGCAGAAGACAAAGAAGCACGCGTAATTTCAAGAAGACTCCGTCACTCGGTTTTCAGAACTCAGTTTTTTGGACGCACATTACGGCTCTGCGATACGGACCACCGCGAAAACCCTTTTCACGGAACCAGAAAAGGCCGCAGCCCCTGTGCCGGAAACAGCCCCGTCGCCCCCGGCTCGCCCCCATACTGCGGCCGAAAGAGGAAGCGAACGAAAAAGCCCACCGTCTGGTTGTCGTAATCGCGCGTGTTATTCCCCGAGACGGAGCCGCCCGCGTACCAGTGATCGGTGAGGCGATATGCCATCTCTCCATGAAAATCGTAGCTCAGACCCGTGTGGCTTCGCCCCGCATACGCAGCATTTCCCGCCGCTTTTTCGAGCGCCGCATCCAGCGGAAAGTATGGAGCGCCGTCTTCCTCAAAGGTCTGCACGCCCGGCGCTCCGGTAAGGTCATAGTGCAGATTCACTCCCCTGCGCCCTCGCCATGTAACCGGCGCGCTGGCGTCAGCATAGCGCTGCGGGCTGAAGTATCCACCCTGTCCCCAGGTGAAATAGCGCTCATTGTGCGCGTAGTGCATGCCGGAAACGCGGAGGCCCATCGTCACGCTCGACGTATCCGCAACCGCGAACAGCCGGTGCCACGCGCCTGCCTCGCCGCCGATGCGCGTGTTGTTCCCGACATGCTCGCCGGTCAGGTACTGTCCTCCGCCGCTGACGAAAAAACCGGAGCTCGCATCGCCCATCCGCAGCTCCGCCTCGCCGGCATTGGCCACCACGCCGCCCCATACCCTGCCCACCGACCCAGCACTCGCAGAGCCAGCACTCGCAGAGCCCGGATCATGCGCGCCCGCATACGAAAGCTGCGAATCCCGCACCGAATCCCGATACGCCGAGACCGTGAGCGGCCCGCCCGCCGGTCTCCAGCGCACACGGCCCACGAAATGGCCCACGGCAAATCCCGTCGGAGTATACCCGGCTCCGGCGGCAAAGTGCGGCGTGGCCACCTGTACCTCTTCGCCCACTCCGGCCACGCTCTGTGACGGCGGAGCCACTCCCGCAGCCAGCGTGCCGAAGCGCTCCGAAACACCCGGCGACAGAACCGGCGCGCTCGCTCCCGCGCCCGCATCCAGAAATGTGGGCTTCACGATCAGCGTCACGCGCGCCACCGCGCCCAGCGGCGTCGAAGCCTCCAGCGGCGCCTCCGTCGCCATAAGCCGGTCGAAGCCCGGCGTGCCGCCGCGATGACTCACCAGCCCCGTGCCGCCCAGCCACGGACTGTAGCTGCCCTCGATCGTCGCCAGCTCTGCATCCGCCGCCTCCTTTGGGTTTCTTATGCGAATGACCGGCTCGGGCTTGCCGCCCTCCATCGCCGCCGCAGAAGCCGGAGCCGCGGAAACCGCCCCCCCGGAAACGGAAGCAGGACCAGCAGCAGCAGGCCCTCCCGCCGCCGGCACTTCCTCCGTCGCGGCGATCTTCTCCTCCGGCGGATGCGAAACCCCTTCGCTCACCGCCTCCGCAAACGGAGCTGACGCCCGCTCCTCTGCACTTCGCTGCTCTGCGGCCTGCAGATCCGACAATCGCAGATCTTCCGGCGGCGACCGCCATCGCAAAAGCCTCCGCTGCGCAATCTGCTGCGACAGCGCGGTCGGCTCTGTCACCAGCCCCGTCTCATCGAGCGGCCTTGCCTCAATCTCCGCCGGCCGCACCCGCTTCACCGATCCCGACGAAATGGAAAGGTGAAGCTGCGCGCCGCTCCCCTCCTCCGCAATCACCTGTTCGGCTTCTGCCTCCTCGACCGCGTGATCCTGCGCAGCCGCGCCTCCAGGAGGAGCAGGCGGCGGCGGCGCGATCTTCGCGCTCGCCGCACTGTTCTCACTCCCTGCCGCCGGCCTCTGCTCCCTGGTCGTCGGCTCACTGCTCCTTTGCTCACTGCTTATCGGCTCTGCTGGCTTCGCCGCTTCCCGCTCCGTCTCCGGTGCCTGCGCAGCCGGTGCCGACGGTGCCTCGCTCTTCGCGGCATCGCCATGATCGGCGCTGGCCGTTGAAGCCTCCGGCTCATGCGATACGGGATGCTCCTCGCCCTTTGCGCCGTGACCGTTGTCCGCAGAAGCCGGTGGCGTTGCCTCCGCGGGCGATCCTTCCCCGGCAGCCACATACGCCGCCGTCAGCCTCTGGAGGTACGCCGGATCGGTCGCAAGATCCTTACCCACCTCCGCGGGAAACCGCTTCGTCGTGGCAATGGCGTCCCGCGGATTCCCTCCCTCGGCCTGCGCCGTAAACAGCCCAAGCCACACCGGCTCCGCATCCGGCAGCACGCTCACCAGCCGCTGATAGACCGGGATCGCCTTCGCCGGCTGCTTTTCCTGCATGTAAACTCCGGCCAGCGACTGCAGCGCCACGGCGCTCTTCGGACGCAGCGCCAGCGCCGCCCGCAGGCGGTCCTCCGCCTGCTCCATGCGGCCCGCATTCCACGCCTCGGTCCCCTGGTCGACCGCATCCTCGAACTGCGCATCGGTGAGCGCGCTGTCGATCTGCGGACCCGCGAGGCCATCCGCCTTCGCCTGAGTAAAGTAGCTCACCGCGCCGGCAAAATCCTGCTGCTGCAGGTGTACATAGCCCAGCCCGGCCAGCACGCGCGGATTGAATGGCTCGACGGTGTGCAGATCCTCGAAGCGCCGTTCGGCTTCGGCCAGCCGGTGCGCCGCCAGAGCGGAAAAGGCCGCCTGCTCCGCCGGCGTCTGCCCCAGCGCTTCAAAGCTCTGCGTCTGCGGCACGGGAGACTGGGCCGCGAGCCGCAACACACAACAGGAAAAAACAAGCCAGACCAGCGCTGCTCCCAGGGCCGGTCTGCACAGCATCCGCATCATTTCCTTCCCATCTCACCATGTGCTAACCTGGAACAGGAAGAAAAATGTGAGCTCGTAGCTCAGATGGTAGAGCAACGCCCTTTTAAGGCGTGGGTCCTGGGTTCGAGTCCCAGCGGGCTCACCACATGCCTCCCCGCCTCAGCGCAGCGTAAAGTGCACCGGTGAGAGATTCCGCAGCCGTTCCGCCGCTGTCTCGGGCGTGATATCCCGCTGCGGCATCCCCAGCATCTCGAATCCCACCATAAATTTGCGGACCGTCGCCGAGCGCAGCAGGGGCGGATAAAAGTGCGCGTGAAAGTGCCACTCCCCGTGCTCTTCTCCGTCGCATGGACTCTGATGAAAGCCCATCGTGTACGGAAAGCTGGTCTCGAAGAGATTGTCGTACCGCGTCGTGAGCTGCTTCAGAATGTCCGCAAGCTGCGTCCGCTCCGCGTCCGTGAACTCCTTCAGCGAGCCCGCATGCCGCTTCGCCAGCACCAGTGTCTCGAAGGGCCACACCGCCCACCACGGCACCACCGCCAGAAATCCGTCGTTCTCGCAGACAATCCGCGAGGCCTCCCGCGTCTCCACGCCCGCGTAGTCGCACAGCAGGCAGCTTCCGTGCTCTGTGCGATACGCCCGCAGCGACTCCGTCTCCTGGCGCGGCTCATCCGGAATATGCTCGGTCGCCCAGATCTGCCCGTGCGGGTGCGGATTGCTCGCCCCCATCATCGCGCCGCGGTTCTCGAAGATCTGCACATAGCGAATCTCCTTCTCCGCGCCCAGGCGCTCATACTCCTCCGTCCACGCATCCACGACCCGCCGTATCGCCTCCGGTTCCATCAGCGCCAGCGTCAGGCTGTGGTCGGGATGAAAGCACAGCACCCGGCACCGTCCCCGCTCCCGCTCCGCCACCAGCAGCGGCGAGCGCTCGCCCTCCGGCTCAGGAGAATCCGGCAGCAGCGCCGCATAGTCGTTATCGAAGATGTATACGCTTTCATAGCGGGGCGTAAGATGCCCCCCGGCGCGCGTATTGCCCGGGCACAGATAGCACTGCGGATCGTAGTGCACCCCTGAAAACCCCGACGAGGGATTTACCTCGCCCTGCCAGGGCCTCTGCGTGCGGTGCGGCGAAACCAGCACCCACTGCCGGCGCAGCGGGTTATAGCGGCGATGCGGAAACTGCAGCGAATCCGAGCTCAATGGACATCCCTTTCTGTTCGCATCTTACCGGAATGAGCAGCGAACAGCAGGGATCAGGGATCAGCCACCAGCGATGGGCACGGGTACCCCACATCCCGATCTTCGAACCTGGGATGCCATATGGAATCCATCTGCCTTTTGTACCGCCGAAGATGCCCAGCATTTCTGAGCCTTGTGCCCTGCGCCCCGATAGCTAATCTCTGATCCCTGATGGCTAATCCCTGATCTTAGTTCGTCGGCTTGTCCGGAACCGGCGCCGTCGCCAGATACAGCTCGGCAAATCTGCGGCTGTACTCCTCCAGCAGCTCTCTCACCCGCTCCGGCTGCTCCGAGCGCACGATCAGCCCCGCGTGGTGGTGCTTCTTCATCCGGTGCACGATCTCCGGCGCGTCGAAGATCGTCGTGTCCGGCTCCGCCGTGCGCGCCAGGCACAGCACGCTGCCTGCGTAGAGCGCTCTCTGCTCGGGCAGCGCATACGGCTCGCTGCGCAGCGACGCGACCTCGATCCGCGCCCACTCCGCCCACAGATTCACGCCCGTCGCCTGCTCGATCACGTCGGCGATGAAGGCGCCGCCCACGCGTGCCGCCACTTCCAGAAAGTAATAGCGCCCGTCGGTCCCGCGAATGTACTCCGCATGCGTCACGCCGCGCACCATGCCCATCGCCGGAATCAGCCCCGCATTGATCGCCGCCAGCGACACCGCATCCTCCGAGCGCCGGTCGAGCACCCGCGTCGTGAAGACGCCGCCCTCATGCATCACCTGCATCGGAGGCTTCCCATAGCCGCTCACCGTCGTGAACACCACCTGCGACTCGCTGGTGATCGCATCGACGTGAAAGATATCGCCGGGCACAAACCGCTCCAGCAGGTAAAAGCTCTGCCGGTCGCCCAGCTCATCGAGTGTGCGCCACAGCTGCTCCGGCTCGTGAATCTTTCGTATCCCGATCGCCGAGGCCTCGGCGCGCGGCTTCAGCACCCACGGCGCCGGAACAGCCTCCATCCACGCCCGCAGATCGTCGTAATTCAGTACCGGAGTAAAATCCGGCACCGCCGCCTTCGACAGGCCGGTCGTGGCCGCCCGCTGCGCCTGAAAGCGCATCGCCAGCTTGTCGCGGAAGTAGGCCGTCGTCGTCAGCCCCATGCCCGGAATGCGCATATGCTCGCGCAGATGGGCAATGGTCATCATGTCGAACTCGTCGAGCGACACCAGCCGGTCGAACTTTCGCGAGCGCGCCAGATACGTCACCGTGTTGGTGATCTGTTCCAGCGTCAGCCTCTCGGGCATGGTGATGATCTCTTCCAGCACATCGCGCGGCCAGTCGCCGTTCCGATGTTTGTCGAGCGTCAGCAGAACCACGCGGCATCCCAATGCCGCAGCCTGCCGCAGAAAGGCCTGGCCCTTCTCGTAGGTCGTCAGACAGAGAATGCGCTCGCTGCGATGTGCGTCCATAAGCTTTGCCGTCCTGCGATCTGCGGGCAGCAGGAGCTGCCGTCCTGTACAACCTGCGGCCATGGAATCAGCCGCCATATACGGTGGCTGAGCGGCTGCTTTTCCGTTTCGGCCGCTTTTCCGTTTCGATAGTTCTACCATAAGCTCACAACAGACGATCTGCGATGAACGACGCGCCCTTATATCCCTTCTCCGCACAGGAAATCGCCGCCCTCCACGACCACTTCACCGCCCTGTGGCACCGGCAGCCTCCGGCTCTGCCCGGCGAAGCACGCGGCCCGGTCCCCGACGCCGTCATCGCGCAGCACCTCGCCAACTTCGAGCTCTGGCACACCGAAGACCGCGCCCGCACCCCCGGCGCAACCGACCACGAGATCGCCGAGGTCAAGCGCTCCATCGACCGCATCAATCAGCGCCGCAACGATCTCGCAGAGGCGTGCGACACGCTGCTGCTCGCAGAGCTTGCGACGCGCGGGCTTCCCGATCCCGGCGCCGAGCTGCACTCCGAGAGCCCCGGCCTCATCATCGACCGGCTCTCCATCCTCGCTCTCAAAATCTGGCATACCCAGGAGGAGATCGCCCGCGCCGCCGGCCACCCGGAAGCCCTTGCCGGCCACGCCCTGCGCAACCGCGAGCGCCTCAACCTGCTGCTCATGCAGCGCGGAGACCTCGCCGCCTGCCTCGACCGCCTCTGGCAGCAGACCCTCGCCGGCGAGCGCCGCTTCAAGCTCTACCGCCAGCTCAAGATGTACAACGATCCCTCGCTCAACCCCGCCATCTATCAGGCGAAGACACCGGTCGGCGAATAGCGCAGCCACGCTGCCCGGCACAGCCACTCACACAAACGGATTCCGGATCGTCAGCCCATCGATCTTCTGGCCATCCTGCATATCTTCCGAGTAAAGCGTCGTGCAGCCGGCCTCCAGAGCCGCCGCGATCACCAGAGCGTCGTAAATCTGATACCCGGTAGCGCCGTGCAATCTGCAGCCCGGCAAGGTGAATCCCAAGCGTCAGCGGCTCGGCCGGCTCGCACAGGGCTCGAACCGCCTCCAGTGCCTCTGCCGTTTCCCGCCAGCTCATGCCCAGCTTTCTGCGGGCTACGGCAGTAAACTCGTTCAGCACCTGAACGCTGATTCTTCCACCCGCGGCCAGCAGCTTTTCCGCCTCCGCAGTGCGCGCATCATTTTGTGCAAACGCATAGATCAGAACACTCGTATCGAAAAATACCTTCGTGCCCATTCGCGAAAGTCCTCAGCGTCCGTTCGCTGCTTCCCGGTCAAAATAAAAGCCCGGAGGCAGCGGTCTGCGCAGCGCGCGAATACGCTCCATGGCCTTCTGACGGCTGTTGTCGCGGCCAATCGCAAACTCTCTTCGCCCCGCGATATGGATTTCGATCTGATCTCCTTCTTTCAGCTCAAGCACCTCCACAACGCCCGCTGGAAGACGAACCGCCAGGCTGTTTCCCCACTTCGCTACACGCATACATACTTCCTTCCTGTGCTATGGATATACATACTAAAGTATATCCACGATAGCCTTTCCTCCGGCTCCGCCTTCACACCTGCTTCACCCTGTTATCCTCATCCCCGGAGGAAAATGTTTTCATGCTTACCCTTGAAGGCCGTGTCGCCGTCGTCTTCGGCCTGGCCAACAAACGCAGCATCGCCTGGGGAATCGCTCAGAAGCTCCACGCAGCCGGAGCGAAGCTCGCCATCGGATACCAGAACGAGCGCCTGAAGGCGGAAGCCCACAGCCTGATCGCCGATCTTCCCGGCTCCGAAGCCTTCCAGTGCGACGTCTCCAGCGACGCCGAGATCGATCAGACCTTCGCCGGGTTCAAAGAGCGTTACGGCAAGCTCGACATTCTCGTCCACTCCATCGGCTTTGCGCCGCCCGACGCGCTGAAGAACGACTTCCACCTCACCTCCCGCGAAGACTTCCGCATCGCGCACGATGTCAGCGTCTACTCGCTCATCGCGCTCAGCCGCGCCGCTGCACCGCTGATGACCGATGGCGGCAGCATCGTTACGCTCACTTATTACGGCTCCGAAAAGGTCGTGCCCAACTACAACATCATGGGCGTCGCCAAGGCCGGGCTCGAGGCCACCGTCCGCTACCTGGCCGCCGATCTCGGCAGGAAGAACATCCGCGTCAACGCCATCTCCGCCGGCCCCATCAAGACCCTTGCCGCGCGCGGCATCGGCGGACTCGGCGACATGCTCAAAGCCCACATCGACCGCTCACCGCTGCATCGCAACACCGAGCAGTCCGAAGTCGGCAGCACCGCCGCTTTTCTCGCCTCCGATCTCGCCAGCGGTATCACCGGCGAAGTCATCTACGTCGACAGTGGTTACAACATCATGGGCTTCTGAAACCCAGCGGGCCGCGTTTTTCAATATGCAGGAATTTCAGCAGTACAAAACACACACAAAAACATAAGGAGTGCCTGTGAATCGTCGCGCTTTTCTGAAAGGAAGCCTTCCCGTCGTCGCCACGCCGTTTCTTCTGCGCCACACCGGTTTCGCTCAGTCCGCCGTGCCTCCGCTGCCTCCCGCCGGAGCCGACGGATGGATCTCTCTGCTCAACGACCGCGATCTGAGCGGCTGGTACAGCATGCTGCAGAAATCCGGCAAAGACGTTGCGCAGCAGAGGGGCATGGTGCAGATGGAAGAAGGCATGCTCCACATCATGGGCAACACCGCCGGCAATGAGCCCGCCGAGCCCGGCTACCTCGCCACCAACCAGGAGTTTGAAAATGTCCACATTCGCGTCGAATGCAAGTGGGGCATGAAGCGTTTTGCGCCGCGCCTTGAGGTCAAGCGCGACAACGGCGTCCTCTACGGCCTGGTCGGAGAAGACAAGGTCTGGCCCCGCTGCGTCGAATGCCAGATCGAGGAAGGCGACGTGGGCGACTACTTCCTGATCGACGGCGTCCGCGGCATCCAGTCCGGACATGGCGCCGGCTACTTCGGCGGCGGCATGAGCCCCAACGGCTGGCCGGCCGGCAGCAGCGAGACTCCCCGGACCCGGCCTGGACAGGCGCCGCCCGAGCCCGCCACCGGCCGCCTGATCAAGGACGGCAACTTCGAAAAGCTCGATGACTGGAACGTCATCGAAGTCATCTGGCAGGGCGACCGCTCCGCTCACATCGTCAACGGCAGAACCGTCAACTCCGTCACGAAGCTCGAGCAGCCCGATCCGAAGAATCCCGGCCAGTTCATTCCGCTCACGCGCGGAAAGATCGCCATCGAGCTGGAGTTCGCCGAGATCTGGTACAGAAGAATCGAAGTAAAATCGCTCGTCTAAAACCGCAGTAAAGCCACTCGTCTGCAGTACCTTCCGGCCGGGGCAGCGGAGATACGCCGCTTCCCCGCCGCACGGCCAGCCGGCCTGAACCACTCAGGAGTCAGAAAAACCGCTATGCCCATCGCTGAAGATCTTGCCCGGATCGCCCTCCAGGAGCGCGAGCTGCAGTTCTCCTCCTTCAACGAGCTCACCGCGTGGAGCCTCGGCTCGCGCCTGCGCGACCTCGCGCTCTCCCGCGACCTTACCCTCGTCATCGACATCCGCCGCTTCGGCCAGCCGCTCTTCTACTCCGCACTGCCCCGCACCATCCCCGAAGGCGCGGACTGGGTGCGCCGCAAGGCCAACGTCGTGCAGCGCTTTCACCGCAGCTCTTACGCCGTCGGGCTCGACCACAAAAACCGCGGCACCAGCCTGCACGAGCGCCAGGGCCTTTCCCTCACCGAGTTCGCCACGCACGGCGGCGGCTTTCCCATCCGCATCAGCGGCTCCGGCGTCATCGGCTCCGTCACCACCTCCGGACTCACCGAGCGCGCCGACCACGAGATCGTCGTCGAAGCGCTCTGCGCCGAGCTGGGGCGCGACTACTCCAGCCTCTGCCTGCCCTCCGAATCCTGAAGAAGACCGCTCGCACAAAGCAAAAGGCCCGTCGCAGGACGGGCCTTTTTATTTCCTCTGATCTCTCCGCGCTACGGCTTCAGCTTCGAGAACAGGTTCAGCTTCGACACATCGTTGAACATGATGAAGGCGAAGAACAGGATCAGCATTACGAACGCCACCTGATACACCCGCTCCTTGAACTCCTGCTTCAGATCGCGCCGCAGCGTGCCTTCAATCAGCAGCAGCAGAATCATCCCGCCATCCAGAATCGGGATCGGCAGCAGGTTCATAATGCCGAGGTTCAGGCTGATCAGTGCCGTCAGCCCGATAATCGGCTGCCAGCCCTTCATCGTCACCGCCTCACCCGTTTCGCGCGCAATGCCGATCGGCCCGCTGAGCTGCTGGATATCCGAGCGGTGCGTCAGCAGCCGCTGCAGCACCTCGAAGATGTATCCCGAATAGTGCACGTTGTAGGTGACCGACTGCTTCACCGCCTCGGGCAGCGGAAGCTGTTCCACGCGGAACGGAGGCGCCACGGGATGAAAGCCCAGCCGGTAGCCCATGTGTCCCGCGCCGTCGTCGCCTTCAATCGGAGTGGTTGTCACCGGCAGTATTTTGCCGTCACGGTCGATCACCAGATTCACCGGCTTGCTGCCCGCCTGCTGCAGGTAGGCCATCACCGCGCTCACCGAGTGAATCGTCTGTCCGTTGATCGACACGATGCCGTCGCCGGCCTTCAGCCCGGCCTTCTCCGCCGGATACCCCGGCGTCACATCGTGAATCAGCAGCGGACCCGGCTGCTCCTGTGGCAGCAGACCCAGCGACTCGATCTCGAAATCCTGTCCCTTCGACGGATCGGCCAGGAACAGCATCGTGCTGAACTGCGTCGTCTGCCCGTTCACCGTGCGCTCCACTGTCACCGGCACCGTCGTGTTCGCGTCGAGCGCGGCGCGCACGCGAACCTTTTCCCATGTCGGATTATGATCGCTGTCGAAGCGCACGATCCGGTCGCCCGAGGTCAGTCCCGCTTTGGCCGCGGCCGAATCCTGCGGCACAAAATCCATCACCGCCGGATTCGAGAGGTAGACCTCGACCTCGTTGTGCATCATGTACAGCCCGGCCATCAGCACAAAGGCCAGCACAAAGTTGGCCGCCGGTCCTGCCAGCCCGATCAGGATGCGCTGCCAGCGCGGATGCGCGTTCAGGTCGCCCGAGTCGCGCATCATAATGCCCGGAGGGTTCGCGGCGGTGCTGACCGGCATCGTGCCGTCGCCGCCCAGCTCGCCTGCCATCTTTACATAGCCGCCCAGCGGCAGCAGGCTCACCCGGTAATCGGTGTCGCCGCGGCGAAAGCCGAACAGGCGCGTGCCGAAGCCGATCGAAAACACTTCCACGCGAACGCCGCAGAGCTTGGCTACGGCAAAGTGGCCGAACTCGTGCACCAGCACCATAACGCCGAGCACGATAAGCATGGAAACGGTAGCAGTCAGAGCAAAAGGCATATTGGGGTCGAAATCTCAGAAAGCGGGCGTCAGGATCGGATGGCGACGCCTGAGTGCGCAGCAGCGTAGTCGCGTCCGGCTCTGGCCAGAACCTCCCGGGACCTCTCGCGCGCCTGCTCGTCCAGAGCAAGCACATCCCGTATGGTCGCCGGATGGCTCTCGGGGGTAGCCTGCAGTACTGCTTCAATTGTACGCGGGATGCCCTGGAACGGAATGACTCTTTCGAGGAAGGCCTCGACCGCGATTTCATCCGACGCATTCAGCGCAATGGCGTGCGCGCCGCCCCGCTCCGCCGCCTCATACGCCAGCCGCAGGCAGGGAAAACGCTCAAAATCCGGCGCTTCAAACTCCAGGTGTTTCAGCGCCGTCATATCGAAGGTCAGATCCGACTCGACCCGCTCCGGCCAGCTCATCGCATACAGTATCGGCAGCCGCATATCGGTGACCGAAATCTGCGCCAGAATGCTGCCGTCCACGTACTCCACCAGCGAGTGCACCGTCGACTGCGGATGCACCGTCACCTTCACCGCTGCCGGCGGCAGATCGAAGAGCCGGCACGCCTCGATAATTTCGAGGCCCTTGTTCAGCATCGTCGCCGAATCGATCGTTATGCGCCGTCCCATCACCCACGTCGGATGCTTCAGCGCCTGTTCGACCGTGATCTGCGCGAAATCGGCCAGCGGCAGCGTCCGGAAGGGACCGCCCGAAGCCGTCAGCCAGATCCGCTTCACCTCGGCCCGATCTCCGGCCCGCATGCACTGGTGTACGGCGTTATGCTCGGAGTCGATCGGCAGCAGCGCAACCTTCTTTTCGCGCGCGGCCGCTGTCAGAATCTCGCCTGCCGCCACCATCGCCTCTTTGTTCGCCAGGCCGATGGTCTTCCCCGCCTGCACCGCCGCGTAGGTCGCTTCAAGACCGGCCACGCCCACAATCGCCGAAACGACAAAATCCACCTCGGGCAGCGTCGCCGCATGAACCGTGCCCTCGGTGCCGTGAACCGTTTCAATGCCCGATATCCCGGCCTCACGCAGCCGCTTTTCGAGCGCTGCAGCCAGCTCCTCGGTGGCCATCGAGACCACGCGGGGACGCCACCGCCGGCACTGCTCGAAGGCCGCATCCACGTTGCGTCCCGCCGCCAGCGAGGCGACCGCAAACCGCTCCGGATAGCTCTCGACGATGCTCAGAGTGCTCTGGCCGATAGACCCGGTCGAGCCAAGAATGGCGATGTGCTTCAAGTGCAGAAAGTCTTTGCTTTGCAGAGTTTGCAGCAGACTAAAACAGCTGCTGCACTAACTGAGCGTACCACAGCACGGGAGCCGCCAGCAGCAGCGCGTCGATGCGGTCCAGAATCCCTCCGTGGCCCGGCAGCAGCGTCCCCGAATCCTTCACGCCCGCGCCGCGCTTGATCGCCGACTCCGCCAGATCGCCCACCTGCGCCGCCACATTCAGCAGCACCGACAGCCCGATCCAGCGCCACACCGACCCCGGAAAGAACAGGATCTCCACATCGTGCCGCGCCAGCAGGCCCGCGCCCTGAATCAGCAGCAGCGTCACCACCACGCTGCCCAGCACCGAGGCCGCCGCGCCCTCCCATGTCTTGTTGGGACTGATCGCCGGAGCCAGCTTTCTGCGCCCGAAGGCCCGCCCCACGTACAGCGCCGCAATATCGCCCGACCACACCGCGAAGAAGAGAAACAGCAGCAGCGATTTCCCGTTCTCCTGCGCCGACAGCAGCGGCAGCGTCAGCATGGCCAGCCCGATATACACCAGCCCGAAGGCCGAGTACGCCGTATCCGGCAGCACCCGCGCAACCGGCGAGCGGAAGGCGCACACCAGAAACAGCGCCAGCACCAGGCAGCCCAGAATCGGTCCGATCCAGTCCAGCGGCAGATAATAGATGCCCGCGAACTGCACGGCCATCGCCGCCATCACCACAATGCGCGGCGTCTTCGCTCCGCTGGCGTCGGCCAGCCCCAGATACTCCCACAGCGCCAGCTCGGCCACCGCCGCCACCGCCAGAATCAGCAGCGGGTACGGCGCCTTGAAGATCAGCAGCAGAACGAGAGGCACAAGAATGACGGCAGTCAGGATTCTTTTCATGGATGAAACGTCAGAATACACGGAACCGGGCACGATTCCCCCGTCCGTCGCCTGCAGACCTGAAATCTGAAGAATGCTCACCGTCACGGAACGGAAGCGCCCGCGGTAACCATGAAATACCTCTCAATTGGGGGATGTCTTCCTCATCGCAGTTCGCTATTCTCCACTTGTCCCCCCGATCAAACCCTATAGATCAAACCCCATAGAGACGTCTGCGATGACCTGGTTCGTAGTCTGCCTTAAAGCTCTTCTCGCCTCGTTCCGCGAGATCGCCGATCTGTCTGGTCATGCTGTGCCATAACGATGTAGCTCCGTCGCTGCTCTGAAAGCTCTTTGAGGAATTTTTATGAAGAACACACTTTGCACGTTCATCGTTCTCGCTTCCGGCTTCACCTGCACTTTTGCACAGCAATCCCAGGCTCCGCCGGCGCCCTCTGCGCCCGGGCCCACCATGGAACAAACCATCGCGTTTATCAATACGGGTCTGGCGCAGGATGACGCACTCGAAAATAAGCCTGTACGGACTCGCTCTGTCGAGCTTTCGAATGGCTGTTCTCTTGTGATGACAGAGAAGAGAGTCGCAGGTCCGGGTAATCCCGCAGGAAATATGGATTACCCACACTATCCAAAGCGTTACAGCCTGCACCTTGACAAGACTGACCCACGCAGCATCAGCATCTCCAGCGCCGGAGACACCCCTGCCAGCGGTGCTTCCGTGACAATATCTTCTGCGATCTGGGAAGAGTTAGACCTTCCGTATCAGGTTACCGAGCCTCTTCCCGGTTCGTATCAAATAACGGGAGTGGTACAGTCTGTTTCCGAGTCGTCGATTACGATCGAAACGCTTTTTAATAACCTGATTACCATCCCTGTTGATCCTCAGGTGGGATACAGCGAAATGGCTGAGGGGGCGGGCCAGGGAACCAGGATCACGAAAAGAAGGTTTTCTGAGCTTCGGCCGAGCATTCACCCTGGCGAAGGAATCAATATCAGACGCTCTCCTTATGAAAAGCTGCAGTCGATTATGAAAGAGGACAGCGTACACCTCCTGTCGGTAAATGAGAAATTGCCTCGCAATGAGAACTTTGCATATTTCCACTCCAAAGATCAGGCTGAGCGGATCGCGAAAGCGTTAATTCACGCGATGGTGCTCTGCCACAAGGACCAGCCGCCATCGCTGTTTTAACTTCACTTCCGGAGACCGCCTGTGAAACGAATCTTCAACCTGGTTCTTCTGCTGAGTGTGGGTATCGTCGTGATATCCGCAGCTCAAACGCATCCGGCTGTTGCATCCTTTGCTTCTTCAGATGGCGCGCAGCCCCAGGTTCAGGGAGAACAGACGGTATGGTTCGTCGAGGTGACAGCCGTACTGACCGAGACTGAAGCAAAAGACGCGGAAACCACTCTGAAGCAGCATGGATATTCTCCGGCGAGATCAGCTCAGAACGATGACCGGGCAATTCGTCTGCGCGTCGGTCCGTTTCCCTCTCGGCAGCAGGCTGAAGCCGCGAACGATCAGATCACCGCTCTCGGCTTCAACACTGCATTCGTCGCATCGCAGTCCCTCCCGGCGCCTACAACTGCGGTGCTGACATCGCAACAGGCAGACCTCGAGACACAGGCGCTGGCGAAGCTGAGCGGCTCCGGCGCAGCACCTGTATCTTCCAGTCCGGCCGATCTCGAATCCCAGGCAGTGCAGTCGATGGAAGCGCAGACGGCGGAGAATGAAACAGAAGCAGCCAGGCGCAGAGTGGAAGAGGAAGAACAGCGCAGAGCTGCTGCCGAACGCGCAGCGGAAGAAGCGCAGAACACTCCACCCCCGGCAGCGCAATCCGGTGGAGGCGGTTTCCTGAACGGCCTGAATGGACTCCTTGACGCTGTAAATCAGGGCATGCAGCAGGGCGCAGAAGAGAATGCCGCGATCTCAGGGCCGGCAATAAACAACGCGGCTCAGGCTGCTGAGGCCCGCGCCCAAACCCAGGCACATCAGCAGCGCAGTCAGCAGGCTGAAACCCAAACCACGACCACACCGGTCGGCAGTCGAGGCGGCAACAGCACAGGGACCACCGGCCTCGTCCCCGCTTCCACATCACAGATACCCTCGGCTGGCGATACCGCAGCCACGCCACAGCCCTCGCAGGCTCCGGAGGCGCCGGTCACTTACGGCTTCGCCGCAGGCGCTGGCAACCCGACTGCCATCGGCGACAGTGACGATTTCGGAAAAAATTCGATCTCCTCCCCATGCCCGGGCACTATCGAGCCGCAATGGAAACCGAACCAGTACTCGGACACGAACCAGGACCTCTGGTTTCACAGCATCTGCGCTGCAGATGTGAACCTGGTCTGGTTTTTCGGCCATAGCCCTGTCGCGAACGAAAAAGCTATCCACGCCTGGGGAGATACCATTGCCACCTATGGATTGCGTCTGAATACTTCCGTTTCTGTCTATGCCTGCCCGATCGATCACCCGATCCCCGTCAATAAAAAAGGAGTCAAGGTATTGGGTGCCGGCGAAGAATATCGTTGTGCGACCAGCCTCGGCATCTTTACGCCAAGATACTAAGCGTCCGGCAGAGCGAACGTCTTCCGCATCCGTTCACTCTGCCCACTGGGGTGTTTGTCAAAATCGACTGACCCTCTTCATCCGCTGCCTATGCGCCCTTTCCTTCCGGCGGCGCGTCTAAATCTGTACAGAGTCCCACGACTCATCGCCGCGCGCCCTCGGCTCGTTCCGCGCGGAAGGAGAAAACATGAAGCTCTCTCGATCCCTGGCCATCCTGGCCGCCGCAGTCATGCTGTTGCCCCTCACCTTTCTGGGGCAGAGCGAAAATCAGGGTCAGGGGCGCGCCATCGTCACCGTCCTCGGCAAAAGTGCCGAGAGCACTCCCGCCATCACCCAGCAGGACATCAAAGTGCAGGTCGACGGCAAATACGCCACCGTCACCGGCTGGGATCGCCTCCAGAGCCCGCAGACGCCGCTCGAGCTCGTCTTCCTCATCGACGACTCCGCCCGCACCAGCCTCAGCCGCCAGTTCAATGAGGTCGCGAACTACCTCCAGGCGCTGCCCCCGGACGCGAAGGCCGGCATCGCATACATGCTCAACGGCCGCGCCGACTTCGCCGGTCCCCTCACCGCCGATCACGCGCGGCTTGCCCATGAGCTCCACATTCCCGTCGGAGCACCCGGAGAAAACGCCAGCCCCTACTTCTGCCTCTCCGATCTGGCAAAGCGCTGGCCCTCGCAGGACCGCAGCGCGCGCCGCATCGTCGTCATGATCACCGATGGAGTGGACAACTACGAGCGCCGCTACGATCCGCAGGACCCCTACGTCCAGGCCGCGATCACCGACTCGGTCCGCGCCGGCCTCGTCGTCTACTCCATCTACTGGCGCGACGAAGGCCGCTTCGACCGCAGCACGTATGCGAACAACAGCGGTCAGAACCTTCTCAGCCAGCTCACCCAGGCCACCGGCGGCATCCCGTACTGGCAGGGCTTCGGCAACCCCGTCACCTTCCAGCCCTTCTTCGACGATCTCAACCGCCGCCTGCAGAATCAGTACGAGCTGGGCTTCGCCGCGAAGAGCAACGGCAAGCCGCAGACGGAGACGCTGCGGCTGAAGATCAGCGCCCCGTCCATTAAAGTCACCGCGCCGGAGCAGGTCTTCGTCGCCCCCGCCAGCGCCGGACAATAACAACGCAGATGCCCGATCCTTCGCGCCTGCCTTTGGCGCGAGGAATCGGAAAGCACAAAATCTGAGATTGATCCCGCGCCGAAGGCGCGTCTGCCCGTGCGGCCAGCACCCGGATCTTCGGCGTGGGGTTTCCCGCCGTCAGGGCATAATCCGCAGCGCCGGCTGCTTCGCCTCCGTCAGGCTCACGCCCAGAACCCCCGCCACCGTCGGCGCAATCTGCCGCATGTCGATCGTTCCCAGGTCGCGTCCCTTTGCCACGCCCTCACCCATCATGAAGAACGACGAGTGCATCTCCGGAAACGACGGCAGATAGCCGTGCGTGCCCTTCACCGGCGAATGATCCGTCACCAGAGCGCCGGAAAGCGCGGTCCCGATTGCGTATCCCGGCTTCATCGCCAGCACAAACGCCGCGTCCGGAAACCCTCCGTCCCGCTTCACCTCGTCCGCGTCCAGAATTCTGGCAATGCCGTTCGCCGGGTCCGCCGCCAGCCTGTCGAGCAGCGTCCGCACCTGCTCCTTCGTCTTCGCGTCCGCCGGATCGTGCAGCACAATCGCCGCCAGTCCGCTCGCCGGCCAGGGCTCCGCCTTCCATGCCGTCACCGTCGCCGCGCCCGAGTACGCATCCTTCCCTGTCTCGATCAGCCCCGCCTGCAAAAACGGAATGTACAGATTGAAGAGATGGTCCACCTTCACGAAGCCGTGATCCGACACGATCACCACCCGCGTCTGCGGATCGTTCCCGAGCGCCGCATCCATCAGCTCCTTTACCATCCCGTCAATGGCTTCGAGCGTTTTGTCCGACTCCTCGCTGAACGGCCCCGTCAGATGCTCCGCCTCATCGAGCGAGCTGAGGTGAATCGTCATGAAACCCGGCTTCTCCCGCCGCAGAATATCCAGCGAAAAGCGTGTGCGCGTCGCATCGCCCTCCAGCGTCGTCTCGTTGCCCATCATGTAAGGACCCAGCCGCTTTTCCATCTCCGCCAGCGCGCCATCCGGTCGCGAGATCGCCGCCATCAGCTCCCGGTCCTGCGGATTCCCGCCGCCCGCCGGCGACAGTGACCGCCAGTACTCCGGAATCAGCCAGTCCACGCTCGTCGCATTCACGCTCACCGGCCAGCTCACGCTCGCCGTCCGAATGCCCGCCGCATGCGCCGCATCCCACAGCGTCGGTACCTTAATGCTCGACGCATACCAGTACCATGCGCCGGAGAACTTCCTCTCCGGATCGAAGAGCGGGTTGTTCAGAATGCCGTGCCGGATCGGCCACACGCCGGTGATCAGCGTCGTGTGGTCGGGATAGGTCACCGTCGGCAGCACCGCCTGCACTCCATCGGCGTACGTGCCTTCGGTCAGAAACCGCCGCAGCGTGGGAACCTTCAGCCCATGCTCATCGGCGTGCGTCACGTACTCCGGCTTCAGCCCGTCGATGGAAATCATCAGCACCGGCGCGGCCCATGCAGAGCAGGCTGCGCAGAGGGCGCATACGGCAGGCAGAACGATGCAGAGAAAGACGCGGCGGAAAAAGCGAAATGACAAATCGTTCATTTCGCTTAGTAGATCGTTATGCGCGGAGATGCTGCATGAAGGCAGCGTGAAAACGCAACCGTCCCGCCGTGCGTACTCCTGCCGGGATGACACATTTAAGGACTTACATTCCTGACTTCGGCTGCATCAGCGGGGAATGGCGCCGAAGGCGCGTCCCGCCGTGCGCGCAGCACGCGCTGAAGGCGCAGTTGCCGGGACGACCAGTCCCGCAGCACCTAGCCTACGAGCTGATTCGCCGGCAGCGAGGCCACATCGTCCGACTCGGTCCCGTCCGCAAGCCCGCCATAACGCCGCTCGCGCCGCTGGTAGTCCTCGATCGCCTCCAGCATGTGGATGCCGCGGAAGTCCGGCCACAGGCGGCTGGTCACATAGATTTCGGTGTACGCGATCTGCCACAGCAGGTAATTCGAGATGCGCATCTCGCCCGAGGTCCGGATCAGCAGATCCGGGTCCGGCATGTGCGCCGTGTACAGGTGCCGCTGGATATCCTGCTCCGTCACATCGTTCAGCTTCAGCTGCCCCGACTGCACCTCGGCGCACAGTCCGCGAAAGGCATCCATCAGCTCCGAGCGCGCTCCGTAGTTCAGCGCCAGCGTCAGCACCGTGCCCGTATTGCGCTGTGTCGCCTCCGCCGCCCACTGCATCCGCTCGCGAACCTCGTCCGGCAGATCGTCCGTCCGCCCGATGTACTGGATGCGCACGTTGTTGTCGTTCATGCGCCGGACATTGTTGTTCAGATACATCTTCAGCAGCCGCATCAGAAAGTTCACTTCCGACTTCGGCCGCCGCAGATTGTTCTCAAGCGAAAAGGCGTACAGTGTCAGCCACGGCAGCCCGATGCGCGAGGCCGTCTCGACCACGTACTGCACGGACTCGGCGCCCTGCTGATGCCCCAGGAAACGCTTCAGGCTGCGCTTGCCCGCCCAGCGTCCGTTTCCGTCCATGATGATGGCGACATGATGCGGCAGCCGCTCCGGGTCAAGACGGCGATAGATCGCCATCTCTTCCGGCGGCAGCAGATGTACGCGGCTGGTATCCAGACCCAAGTAGCTTCCTCTCATCGACCGTAGCACGCACACTGGCGGAGCCGCAATTCATCTCACGCGGGATAGTGTTCCGGTTTTAATTTGCGCAGTAATTGAAAGTGAACCTGTTCAAACTACGATACCTCCGCTAACAGCATCACTCAGGTGCGTTCAAAATCAGAGTGCTAGACTCTTTTTGCCTCGCTCACCACACCTGAAGGATTTTTCGCAGATGACTCATCGAGCTACTTCTGCCATTTCTCTCCTCTGCCTCATGTTCATCGCGGGTTGTGGAAGCTCCGGCTCCAATCCTCCGGCACCGCTGGCAGCAGCCAATCAATGGACCTGGGTCTCCGGCTCCAGTCTCGCTAATCAGGCTGGCTCCTATGGTCAGCAGGGAGTCTCCGCCTCCACCAATGCTCCGCCCGCCCGTTATGGCGCGGCTACCTGGACAGACGCCTCCGGAAACCTCTGGCTTTTCGGCGGCGCCACCGAACCCACTATCGCATCCGATATGTATTTCAACGATCTCTGGAAATTCAGCAACGGCCAGTGGACATGGATGGGCGGTTCGAACTCCACCAACCAGTCCGGCATCTACGGCACCCTGGGCACTGCCGCACCTGCCAATATCCCCGGCGCACGCCGCTACGCGGTCACCTGGACAGACAGCTCCGGCAATTTCTGGCTCTTCGGCGGCTTAGGGCTCGATACCTCAGGATACAGTGCTTACTTGAACGACCTCTGGCGGTACAGCAACGGCCAGTGGACCTGGATGGGCGGATCTCAACCCACGCTCTTCGGAACTCCGGGCAGTTACGGCACCAAAGGCACGGCAGCAGCAGGAAATCTCCCTGGAGGACGTGAGAGAGCCGCTGCCTGGACCGATAGCTCCGGCAACTTCTGGCTCTTCGGCGGCACGGGTAATGGCTCCCTCGTCAACTCAGGCTACCTGAACGACCTCTGGAAGTTCAGCAACGGCGAATGGACCTGGATGGGCGGTTCCGATCAAGCCTATCAGCCCGGCGTCTACGGCACCCAGGGTACTCCAAACTCTGCAAATGTACCCGGAGGACGTGAGGGCGCCTCTACCTGGGTGGACGCCTCCGGTAACCTCTGGCTCTTTGGTGGCCTAAGCAACAGCCAGTCTTTCGGAACGGTTCATCTGCTGAATGACCTCTGGAAGTTCAGCAACGGCGAATGGGCCTGGATGGGCGGCTCCGATCAACCCGATCAGCCCGGTGCCTACGGCACACAGGGCACGGCATCTGCGGCAAACATACCAGGAGCCCGCTCCGGCGCAGCCGCCTGGGTCGATAGCTCTGGCAACTTCTGGCTCTTCGGCGGCATGGGTTTCACCACCTCACCGGATGACCTGTGGAAGTACAGTAACGGCCAGTGGACGTGGGTGAGCGGCTCGCAATCGAGCTCGCCCGGAAGCTACGGAACCCTCGGCACCGCCTCCTCCTCCAGCATTCCCGGCTCGCGCTCCTCAGCCGCAACCTGGACTGACCGTTCCGGCAATCTGTGGCTCTTCGGCGGCACCGGTAATGGCGCCAAAGGGATTCGGGGCTTACTCAACGATTTGTGGAAGTATCAGCCATAAACCCGCGAGGTATTGGTCTGACGCAGTCCGGCGAATGAGAGGATATTTCTTTCATACGGCCCTGTGCCCTGTACCCTTCGTCCTGTCCGCTGGATTACGGCCGCTTCATATCGAAGCGGTCATGCGTCCGCACAAATGTCGGCCCGCCCATGCGCCCCACCGCCTTCAGCTTCTCCGGATCGATCTTGTAACTGTCGAGAAGAACCTCTTCCGCGATGTGGAAGCGCAGCACGTCGCCCAGCACCAGGCTTCCGCCGCCGGGCAGCTCGCTCACCACCACCACCTCGCGCAGCCGGCACTCCATGTGGATGCGGCTCTCGGCCACGCGCGCCGGCTTCACCAGATCGCTGGCCAGCGGCGTCAGCCCGGCCAGCGCAAACTCGTCCACTTCAGGCGCAACCTCCGCCGACGTGGCATTCATTTTTTCCGTGAACTCTTCCGAGACGATATTCACCACGAACTCGCCCGTGGCGCGAATATTTTCGAGCGTGTCTTTGTGAGGACGAGCTCCCGTGCGCACCGCCGCGCAGAAGCACACCACCGGCGGATTCGTGCTGCATCCGGTGAAGTAGCTGAAGGGCGCCAGATTTCTCACGCCCTGCACATCGACCGACGACACAAAGGCGATCGGCCGCGGCACAATCATGCCGATCATCAGCTTATAAATATCGCCGGGAGCATGTTCCCCAGGGATGAAGGTGCGCATTCTCGCTCCGTGGAGACGGACTCTCCACGGCTATTGTATGGGCTGAGCTTCTTCTTACCCCGCGGCGATCAGACATCCACAGATGCTTCTTCCGCAAAAGAAGCCGGCCGCTCTATCCCTGGCTGCTGACCGCTGGCTGGCTGTGTTACGCCAGCCGCCTCCGGCCCATCGCCATCTCACGCACCTGGTTCAGAAACATCGAGCGCTGAAAGGGATCGAGCTGCGCCACCAGCGGCACAATCTCCGCGAGGAACGGATCGGCCAGCACCGCCGCCGTCTCATGCTCCCTCCGGCTATGGCCATCCCGCAGCAGCTCGCAGATATTCACTTCAAGCGCGCGCGCCAGCCGCTCGAGCGACGAGAGCGTCGGAACCGCCTTGCCGTTTTCGATCTTCGAGATGTACGTGCGGGGCACCTGCATTCTTCCCGCAAGCTGCCTCTGGCTGAGCCGGCGTCCACGGCGAATCTCGCGCACCGCGCGCGCCACGTTGATGCCTTCGCTCTCTTCGCTCTGCGGCGGGGTCACCACCAGCTGCGGAGACAGCGGCTCAGGCTCTTCCATTTCGAGGGGCTTGTGACAGCGTCTGCAGAGCGAATTCGATGTTCTGAACTGCACCAGACTGCAGTGGTCGCAACGAAGTACCTCGCGTGCTTCAACAGTTGCTAAGGTAGTCGCCATAAGTTGTAACGGAGCACCAGAGCGGGCGCTTCCATTGACTGAATCGGCGGATTGTACCCGCTTCTTCACGTCAACTGAGTATTACCTTGCAGTCGGGGTACCCTGGTTGTCAAGTGAAAACGATGAGTCTCACCGAAAAAAGCCAGGAAAACCCGAAGAAAACCGAAAATCGCCGTACCCCGCATTACCATATCCATTACGGAGCAAAATCACGCATGAGCCTCAGCGACGGCTACACCCGCGAGCGCGCCTGGGCGCTGCTCAACGAGCACACCCAATCCGCCAGTCTTCTTAAACACGCGCTCGCCGTTGAAAGTTGCGTTCGCGCCTGCGGCGAGCGCGAGGCCGACGCTCTCTCGCTCACCGGAACAGGGCGTGACGCACTCCTCACTACGTACTCCGTCACCGCTCTGCTTCACGACTTCGATTACGAAAAGCATCCCAGCCTCGACGAGCATCCCTTTGTCGGTGTGCGCATTCTCGCTGAGCAGGGCTGGCCCGAGGAGATCCACACCGCCATCCTCGGCCACGCCGAATACTCCGGCGTCCCGCGCGAGACGCACCTCGCGAAAGCGCTCTTCGCCTGCGACGAGCTCGCCGGATTCCTCACCGCCTGCTCCCTCGTCAAGCCCACAAAATCCATCTTCGATGTCGAGGTCGCCGGCGTGAAAAAGAAGATGAAGGACAAGGCCTTCGCCCGCGGCGTCAACCGCGACGACATCACCAAAGGCGCCGCCGAGCTCGGCGTCTCGCTCGAAGACCACATCGCCTTCTGCATCGCCGCCATGCAGAAGAACGCCGACACTCTCGGCCTCAGAGGAATCCCGGATCTCAGCCTCTGAATCCTCTCGCCGCGGCGGCGGAACTGGGTTAAAATGACCCGTACCAGAGCACGGCTTCGGCCGTGTCGCGAACCGCGCTCCCCTCCCCGGTCGTGATGCTCTCAGTTCACCTCAGGGGCTGACACTTTGTTGCCAGGTTCGCAGTCGCATCGTCCCTCCGACGGTTTTCGTGCAGATATTGAAGGGCTCCGCGGGATAGCCGTCCTGCTGGTCGTCCTCTATCACGCCCGCGTTCCCTTCATGGGCGGCGGCTTCATCGGGGTCGACATCTTCTTTGTCATCTCCGGATACCTCATCACCGGCCTGCTCATCCGCGAGGCCTCGGAAACCGGCCGGATTCACTTCGCAAAGTTCTACGCCCGCCGCGCCCGCCGCCTGCTGCCCGCCGCTTCGCTGACCATCCTCGTCACCATCGCCGCCGGATACTTCATCTACGCCGCGTACGAGCAGCTCCCCATCATCAAAACGGCCATCACCGCCGCGCTCTACAGCTGCAACATCTACTTCGCGCACCACGCCACCGACTATCTGGCCCCCGACGCAAAGACCAATCCCTTCCTGCACATGTGGTCGCTCGCCGTCGAAGAGCAGTTCTACCTCGTCTGGCCGCTCGTCATCTGGCTCGCCTTCCGCGCCTGGCCCGGCAAGGCCGTCCGGCGTCTGCCTCTGCTGCTTGGAGCCATCGCCGTCGCATCCTTTGCCGCCTGCCTCTGGCTTACGTATACCGCGCAGCCCTGGGCATTCTTCTCCTCGCCCACCCGCGCGTGGGAGTTCGCCATCGGCGGCCTCGCCCAGTTCGGCGTGCGGCGCGTTTATCCCCGTATCTGCGCTGCGCTGCCGGTGCTGGCCCTGCTGGCGCTCATCGCCGGCTCTGCCGTCTTTTCCGCCACCACCCGCTTTCCCGGCTTCGCCGCGCTGGTTCCCGTCCTGGGATCGGCCGTCCTTCTCCACTTCCACACCCGGCAGCAGGGCGTTCGCTGGCTGCTTGAAAACCCCGCGAGCCAGTTCCTCGGCCGCGTCTCCTATTCGTGGTATCTGTGGCACTGGCCCGTGCTCGTGCTCTCGAGCGCCCTGTGGACGCTGACTCTCACCGACCGTCTCGTCTGCGCCCTCGCCTCGCTGCTTATGGCCGCGCTCACGTATCAGCTTCTTGAGAACCCCATACGCTTCCACCCCGCGCTCATGGGTCATGCCTGGCGCTCGCTGGCCATGGCGGTCTGCGTCACCGGCATCTCGCTCAGCGCCTGCGCCGCAACCGCGTATCTCCGGCACCATCTGCAGACGCCGCGCAGCCGCTACATCAGCGCCACCATCGCCGCTCTGCCCGTCGTCTACAGCGACGGATGCCACCTTACCTATACCGTCTCCGCCTCCCCCGACTGCTCCTTCGCCGATACCGCCTCGAAGACCACCGTCGTCCTCTTCGGCGACTCGCACGCCGCGCAGTGGTTTCCTGCCATCGAGCGCATCGCCAATGAAAATCACTGGCGGCTCGTCTCCCTCACCAAATCGGCCTGCACCATCTCCTCGACCCCCATCATCGACAAGGCCCTGCACAAGACCTACACCGAGTGCTCCGACTGGCGCGACAGCGCTCTGAAGCGCATCGCCGCCATGCACCCCGCGCTGG
The DNA here is from genome assembly GCF_003428625.2 of Paracidobacterium acidisoli. Taxonomy (GTDB): domain Bacteria; phylum Acidobacteriota; class Terriglobia; order Terriglobales; family Acidobacteriaceae; genus Paracidobacterium; species Paracidobacterium acidisoli. Next base: position 724,536 of record NZ_QVQT02000001.1, read on the forward strand.
TCATTCTCACCGACTACACCACCCTCTATCTCTCCGAAGGCCTCAGCGTGCCGGAATGGGGCAGCGGCCTCCGCACCACCGTCTCGCGGCTCAACGACGCCGGCGTGCAGACGCTGCTGCTCCACGACCCTCCCGCGCCCGAAGAAGACCCCGATACCTGCCTTGCCCGCGCCGCCCGCATCGGCCGCAGCTTCGCCACCTGCACCTATCGCCGCGACCTTACAGCGGACGCGCCCATCCAGGCCGCAGAGCGCCAGGCCGTCCAGGGCCTTCCCCATGTTCAGCGGTGGAACATCACCAGCGATCTCTGCCACCGCCTCGCCTGCAGCCCCTACGAGAACGGAACCGTCGTCTATCGCGACACCAGCCACTTCACCGTCAGCTTCGCGCTCACGCTCGCTCCGCTGCTGCAGCCCGAGGTCGACGCCATGGTGACCGATCCCCGCTCGCTCACCAGCCGCCCTGCAAAAAGCATCTCCGCGCATCTCTGACCTGCGCGGATCATTCGGGCAGGCTCACGCGCCGCGCCGTCCGCCCATCGCCTCCGCGTGCTATGCTGACCAGTTTCCTATGAGCGCAGCCGATCCCACCGCCCTCAACACGCAGCTTCCCTCAACGCTCGATCCCGCTCAGCCCCGCGCTGCCCGCAACACCCAGGGCATGCTCGCTCTCCTCGCCGCCATTCGCGCGCAGGAGGCAGAGATTCGCCAGGGTGGCGGCACAAAGGCCATCGAGGCGCAGCACGGCAAAAAGCGCCTCACCGCCCGCGAGCGTATCGCGCTGCTCCTCGATCCCGATACAGAGTTGTTCGAGCTCGCCCTCTTCGCCGCCTTCGGCATGTACGAGGAGTGGGGCGGAGCACCCTCCGCCGGCGTCGTCACCGGCCTCGGCCGCGTCTCCGGACGGCTCTGCATGATCGTCGCCAACGATGCCACCGTCAAGGCCGGAGCCTTCTTCCCCATGACAGCCAAAAAAGTTCTTCGCGCGCAGCACATCGCCATGGAGAACCGCATCCCCACGCTCTATCTGGTCGACTCCGCCGGCGTCTTTCTGCCCCTGCAGGAGGACGTCTTCCCCGATCAGGACGACTTCGGCCGCATCTTCCGCAACAACGCCGTCATGTCCGCGCAGGGCATTCCGCAGATCACCGCCATCATGGGCATGTGCGTCGCCGGAGGCGCGTATCTGCCCGTCATGACCGACCACGTCCTCATGACCGAAGGCAGCGGACTCTTTCTGGCAGGCCCCGCGCTGGTGCAGGCCGCCATCGGGCAAAAATATTCTGCCGAAGAGCTCGGCGGCGCCACCATGCACGCCGAAATCTCCGGCACCGTCGACTTCAAAGAGCCGAACGACCACCTCTGCATCGCCCGCCTGCGCTCGCTCGTCTCCAGAATCGGCGACAAGGGCCGCGCGCCCTTCGACCGCGCTGCGTACGATGCGGTGAAAGACGCGCCGAAGTATGCGGCTGAGGGCCTCTGCGCGCTGCTCGATCCCGATCCGGCCAGACCCTCCGCCTACGACATGCACGAAGTCATCGCCCGCATCGTCGATCGCAGCGAGTTCGACGAATACCGCCCTGACTACGGACGCACTGTGCTCTGCGGTTACGCCCGCATCGGCGGCTTCGCCGTCGGCCTCGTCGCCAACCAGAAGCTGCCTCAGCCCCAGACCAGCCACACCGGCGAAAAGCGCATCGAGTTCGGCGGCGTCATCTACTCGGAGAGCGCCGACAAGGCCGCCCGCTTCATCCTCGACTGCAACCAGAACCTGATCCCGCTCATTTTCCTGCACGACGTGAACGGCTTCATGGTCGGCCGCGACGCCGAGTGGAGCGGCATCATCCGCTCCGGCGCCAAGATGGTGACGGCGGTGGCAAACTCCGTCGTGCCGAAAATATCGGTGATCGTCGGCGGCTCGTTCGGAGCCGGCAACTACGCCATGTGCGGCAAGGCCTACGACCCGCGCTTCCTCTTCGCGTGGCCCACCGCGCGTTACGCCGTCATGAGCGGAGCCTCGGCAGCCAACACCCTCGCCGAGATCCGCCTCCGCCAGCTCGAGCGAGACGGAAAAAAGTTAAGCGACCAGGAAAAAGAGGAGCTCATCGCCTCCATCAAATCCACCTACGAAGAGCAGACCGACTGCCGCTACGCCGCTGCTCGCCTCTGGGTCGACGCGATCATTGACCCTGCCAAAACCCGAGAAGCCCTGCTGACCGCCCTCGAAGCCGCCGCCCTCAACCCCGACGTGCCGAAGTTCAATCCCGGCATCCTGCAGACATAAGCGCGCCGCGCAGCATATATCAAATTTGGTAAGATAGTCGGATGAGCCGCGATGCTTCCGCTTCATGGAAAATTGATTTCTTTGAAGAGGAAGATGGCAGCTTTCCGGTCCGAAACTGGCTTGACGGTTTGCCGGAAGGTGTTCGAGGTAAAGTTCTTGCCCGTATCGATCTTTTGCGAAAGGGCGGCCCGACTCTCGATTATCCCTACACCTCCCAGATTGAAGGAAAGCTGCGCGAGGCACGGCTTCGCATGGGAAAGACACGTTACCGGGTTCTGTACTTCTTTGATGAAAACCGGACAGCCATCCTGTTGCACGGTTTCACAAAAGACACTGCCTCCGTGGAAGAGCTGGACAAACGCGTCGGCAGAGACCGCATGGCCAGACATGAAAGCAGGTTAAATAAACTATCTTCGGCCAAAGCAAAGCTAAAACAGACAGAAGGGAAAAGCAGATGAAGACTGCATGGGACAACTACCTTAAACAGGAACTCCGCAAGCCAAAAGTGCAGCAGGCTTACGACGAAGAAACGAGAGTACTCAGCATCGGGCTGGAACTCGCCAGTCAGCGCCGGCGGAAAGGCATGACACAGGCTCAGGTTGCCGAAAAGATCGGAACCAGCGCTCCGCAACTCAGCCGCACCGAACGCCGCCCGGAAAATGTAAACATGCGCACGCTGATGCGCTACGCGGAAGCCGTGGGCATGAATCTCGATATCCGTCTCGTACCGAAAGCGGCACGAAGAAAATCTGCATAAGGCCGCCCGCAGGTACCTTTATTTCTGCTTCGCCCAGGGGTTCAGCACCTTTACCTTTAGATCCTGCACGTCGCTGATATGGCGTGTCACCAGCGTAAGCCCGTGCGCCACCGCGGTCGCCGCCAGCAGAGTATCGATCACCGGACGCGGACGCTGTGCCGACCACTCGCCCCAGTGTGTGGCCGCAGCAGCATCGATGCCGAGAATGCGGTCCGCGAAGCTCTGCTCCAGCCCGTCCACCCATCCTGCCAGCCGCCGCGCCGCATCCGGATCGGACTGCCGCTTCAGCGCGATTCCCTTTTTCAACTCTCCGAGTGTAAGCACGCTGATGTAAAAAGCCGACGAATCGGTCGAGGACAGGAACGACATGACACCCTCGTCCGCCTGCTTCCGGCGCGTCTCCGACAGCACATTCGTATCCAGCAGATAGCGTTGCGCACTCACAGGCGGATCTTCCGCCCGGTATCGCGCTCGCGCTTCACCTCAAAGCTGTCCACCTTCGGACCGCCCAGCAGATACTCCCGCAGATCGGGCTTGTGCGCCGTAAGAGCCCGGTAATCCGCAATGGAGAGGAGGACTGCGCGCTCTGTGCCATGCTTCGTAATGATCTGCGGCCCCTCGCTGTGCGCCTCTTCAATCACTTCGCTCAGCCGCGATTTCGCATCCTGAACCTGCCACACTGCCATCTTCCGCACCTCCTGACCAGAATTATAGTCGTTCTGGTCAGAATCCTGGAGAGCCCGCGACCCTCGTCTTCCCCCCGCCATCAAACACTGTCTTCGCAAACAGCATCCAACAGTACCTATGGAGATACATCGCCCGCTTTTGCTATTTATCAATTGCTAACTCTTCCCTATTCTAAAAACGCTGGCCCAGCACGATGGCGCCCCTTGAAACCATTTTGTCCCAGGAGACTCCGATGGCAGAGACAGTAAAGAAAGCAAAAGCCCCCGCAAAGCCCCGCAAGACCGCCGCAAAGACCGCGCCGGTAGTGGAAGCATCGAAACCGGTCCTGGTAAAGACGGAAGCAAAGCGTGAGGTCACGCACGAGGACATTTCAAAGCTCGCCCACCGCTTCTGGATCGAGCGCGGCCATCAGCACGGATCGCCCGAGCAGGACTGGCACCGCGCCGAGCAGGAGCTTCGCGGCAAAGCCTCGTAAGCTGAACGTCTCTGTCGGCCGGCTGCTGCGCGATGATGCCGTACCGCTCCGGGATCACGAACAGCTTTTTCGCGTCACTCCGTCCGCAGCGCCTTTACCGGATTGATCGACGCCGCGCGCTGCGCCGGAATGATCGACGCAATCAGCGCGCACACGGCCAGCGCCAGCACCGCGCCTCCCAGCACCAGCGGGTCCCATCCCTTCACCTGGTAGAGCTGCGAGGCAATCAGCCGCGAGCATCCGATCGAGATCGGAATCCCGATCAGCAGCCCGACCAGAATCTGCAGAAACGCCCCGCGCAGCACCAGTCGGACCACATTCACCCGGTTCGCTCCCAGCGCCATGCGCACACCGATCTCGCTCGTCCGCCGCTCCACCGTATAGGCCGTCACGCCATACAGCCCCACCGCCGCCAGAATCAGCGCCAGAATTCCGAACAGGCCCGTCATCCGCGCCACCGCGCGCTGCTGATCGAAGTTCCCGTCCACCTGGTCTTCCAGCGTCTGCAGACTCAGCAGCGTAAGGTTCGGATCGATATCGCTCAGCACCTGCCGCACCTGCGGCTCCAGCCCTTCCATGCCGCCATGCACCTGCAGCACCGCGCCCTCGATGTAGTGCGTGCTGTCGTCGATCGACTGCATCAGCGGATTGTCGTAATGCGCCCGCTGCGCCAGCGCCACAAAGAACAGCGGCCGCGGCGGCTCGCTTCCTGTCAGATTTCCCCATATATACTTCGCATCGGGCACCACGCCGACAATCTCATACGTGCTGCTGTACTGCGGCAGATCCAGTCCGAAGTGTGCGCCGATCGGATCTTCGCCCGGCTTGAAGAACCGCTTCACAAAGGTCTGATTCACCACCGCGACATTCTGTGTCGAGGCCGTGTCGTCCTCCGTGAGCCCTCGCCCGCGGATCACGCGCTCATCCAGCGTCTCCAGATAGCCGGGGCCTACATGGTCCCACGACGAGCCGATGTCGTCGTTCATGTTCGGCATCCCATGCCCCTGGCGGATGACGATCTCGCCCCAGTTGTCCTCGAGCGGCGTGTACTGCGCCAGCGCCGCGTGCTCCACGCCCGGCAGGTGCGTCAGCCGGTCCTGCAGCTCGCGATACATCGCATCCAGCCTGGGCTGCGAATACGTCGAGAACGGCGCCGTCAGGCTGATCGTCACTCTGTGATCCAGCGCATAGCCGAAGTCCTGATGCTGCAGCTTATCGAGGCTTCGCGTCAGCAGGCCCGCGCCCGCCAGCAGCACCACCGACAGCGTCGCCTGCACCACCACCAGCGCCTTCTGCGAGAACGACGACCGGTCCCGCGTGCTGCGGTTGGCCCCGCGCAGCGCCTCCGCCGGATCGGCATGCGTCGCCAGCCATGCCGGAGCCGTTCCGAACAGCATGCCCGTCACCAGCGACAGCCCAAACGCAAAGCCCAGCACCGGCAGCGACGGAGCCGCCCCGATCGGCACATACTTCGCGCCATGAAAGGCCAGCGCCACCACTGCCTTCACGCCCACATACGCGACCGCCAGACCCGCCGCGCCGCCCATCACCGAAAGCACCAGACTCTCCGTCAGCGACTGCCGTATCAGCCGGCTGCGCGACGCGCCCAGCGCCAGCCGCACCGAAGTCTGCGTCCGCCGCGAAGCTCCGCGGGCCAGCAGCAGGTTCGCAATGTTGGCGCACGCAATCAGCAGCACCAGGCAGCACACCGCCAGCAGAATCCGCAGGCTGACCGCATAATCCGCCTTCATCGCCGCTACGCCTCCGCCCGCCGGAATCACCCGAATCGTCTGCTTCGAAAGCTGCGCCTTCACGCCGGACATCCACTCCGAAGGCATGCCGCTGTCCGTCACCAGCCATGCCCGCAGCAGATTCGTCATCCGCCCCGGCAGCGCATTCGGCGAAGCTCCGGGCTTCAGCCGCCCGATCACGCGCAGCCATGCCGGAAAGCGGTGCAGCAGCGAATTCTCTCCGCGGAACTGCGGCTCCTGCTGCACCGGCAGATACACCTCCGGAGGATCGCTGCGCAGCGTCTCGCCGAAAAATCCCGGCGGCGTGATGCCCACAATCGTGAATGGATGATCGCTCAGAATGAACGTCGATCCCACCACGCCCGGGTCCGATCCATACTCCTGCTGCCATGCGCGATAACTCAGCATCGCCGCCGGCGCTGAAGAGGCCTCGTCATCCGACGGAGCCAGCGTCCGTCCCGCGAACGCGCTCACGCCGAAGGTCGAAAAATAATTTCCGGTAACAAACTCGCCGCGCAGCGGCTTCGCCATGCGGTCGCGCTCGCTGCGCCGCACGCTCACCTCATAGCCGCCCGCCTCAAAGGCCGCCAGCTCCGCAAACTCCGGCGCATTCTCCTTCATCCGCTGATAAAAGGGGTACGAAAACATCCCCCAGTTATCCTGCGGACTGCCTTCGATGCAGCAGTCCCGCCCCTCGCCGACCCGGTACAGGCTTGACGGATCAGCCACCGGCAGCGACTTCAGCATCACCGTGTCGATCAGTGAAAAGATCGCCGTCGTCGCGCCGATGCCGAGCGCCAGCGTCAGCATCGCCGTCAGCGTAAATACAGGAGACAGGCGCATCTGGCGAAGCGCGTAGGCAATATCCTGCCGCAAAGTCTGCATGAAACAAGCCTCTGCGGAACATACGGAAGCAGCGGCTCAGAGGTTCCGGGAAAAATCGGCAGCGCCCGCTCCGAAAAGACTCCGCACAAAGAAGCCGTCAGATCCATCTCCGGCTTCTTCATGACAAAAGCCGTCGCCGCTTCTATCTCACAGCCGAATCCGCAAACGGCGAATGCGCAATCAGATCGCAGAAGTTTGGGCTCCGGTATCCCTCGATGAACCGCTCGCACACATCGGCCTTCACCGTGCCCCACGTCGATCCCGGCTTGTGCGCAAAGCCGCCAAAGAAGGCCTTCACGATGCCTTCCTTAAAGTGAATACGCGGATACGCCGTCACAATCTCCTCGCGCTCCTCCGCCGGGAATGCATCGTATCCCTCGCCCAGCACATCCAGTCCCACTCCGCTGAAGAGCAGCGCCACCTCCGGACGCATATACTGCGTCACGCCCGGTGTCGTATGCAGCGCAATCGCCTCCCACACCGTCTGAATCTGCTCCTCCGGCACCTGGTGCGCCGCAAGAAACTGCCGCGCCGCGTTCGCGCCGTCCACTTCAAAGCGCTCTGTCTCGCTTGAAAACTTCCGGATCAGCCCCAGATCATGAAACGCCGCACCCACATACAGCAGCTCGGCATCGAACTTCATCTTTGCCTGCCTTCCCTGCGTCGAGGCAAAGTGAAAGACGCGCATCGAGTGGTTGTAGAGCAGCTCCGTCGAGTGCTCGCGAAGAATCTCCGTCGCCTCCCGGGCAAGTTTCGTGTCCGGAATCCGGTTTGCAGAGGTGAAAGCGGTTGTCATGGTTTGCTCCTTCCCCTCTCACACTAGTCAGCCGCATGCGCTGCCGCCACGACACAAATCCGTCAGATTCGGACATCGAACATGCCGCCTCGCCGTTCGTAAAATAAAAGCCATGCGTACGGTCGTCATCACCGGCCCCCCTCCCGTGCAGGTGCTCGACGTCACCGGCCCGCTCGAGGTCTTCGCCTCCGCGCCCGGTTATTCGGTCCGCGTCGCCACGCCCGAGGACAGCCACGCGCTGCGCACCAGCCGCGGCCTCTCTCTCACCGAAGCCATCCCGCTGCGGCATCTCACCGGTCCCATCGACACGCTCATCATCGCCGGCGGTCCCGGCGCTGAAGACGGCCCCGCCGATCCGGCTCTTCTTCAGTGGATCACCCAGGCTGCCCGCCGCTCACGCCGCATCGCCTCCATCTGTACCGGAGCCTTCGTTCTCGCCGCCGCCGGCCTGCTCGATGGCCGCGAGGCCGTCACGCACTGGAGCTTCTGCGACCGCCTCGCCCGTGAATATCCCGCCGTGAAGGTCCGGCCCGACCCGATCTTTCTGAAGGACGGAGCCATCTACACCTCCGCCGGCATCACCTCCGGCATCGATCTCTCGCTCGCCCTCGTCGAAGAAGATCACGGACACGAAGAGGCCCTTCGCATCGCGCGGCAGCTCGTCATGTTTCTCGTGCGCCCCGGCGGCCAGGCGCAGTACAGCCACATGCTCTCGCGCCAGGCCATCACCTCGCAGCCGCTGCGCGAGCTGCAGGTCTGGATGCGCGGGCACCTCCGCGATAACCTCACCATCGACCGACTCGCCGAGCGCATGAGCATGAGCTCGCGCCACTTCACCCGCGTCTGCCTGCGCGAAACAAGGATGAACCCCGGCCAGTTCGTCGAGCGCATGCGCGTCGAGGCCGCGCAGCAGCTCATCGGCAGCTCCGCCCTCGGCCTCAAGCAGATCGCCGGCGAGTGCGGCTTCGGCTCCGCCGACTCCATGCGCCGCAGCTTCGTCCGCGTGCTCGGCGTCACCGCCGGCGACTATCTCCGCCGCTTCCGCCGCGACCAGACCGGGAGCGCATAACGCGAAGAGCGCCTGGTCTGAGAAGACCGGCATGCGCGAGAGCTCCGCAAATCAGTCCAGGCATATATACAGTTAAACTTTACAGATTACCTGTATATATGAGATATTGATCGGGTGAGCGGTCCAAAGTCTTCTCCGCAAACCGGGCTCGCTTCGACGCTTGCTGCCGAGCTGCGCACAGTCTTTCGCAGAATCAAGCTGCGCCTGCGCGAGCATGGGGTCCCCGGCGACCTCACGCCATCCCAGATCTCCGTTCTTCTTCGCCTCGAGCAGGACGGTTCCACCACCGTTTCAAGCCTCGCGCGAACGGAAGGCATGCGTCCGCAGTCCATGAGCGCTGTAGTCGCTCCGCTGCAGGAGTCGGGCCTTGTGAGAGGCATACCTGACCCAGGCGACGGACGCCAGACGCTGATGTCTCTCACGCCCCGATGCCTGAAGCTGCTTCAGGAGGGCAGGGCCGCGCGACAGGACTGGCTCACCATGAGGATCTCGCAGAAGCTCTCCGTTCAGGAGCAGGAGAAGCTTCAGGCCGCACTCGCACTGCTTACGCGGCTCGTTGAGGACTGAGCCCACTGCTTCCCTGCTTCTTAACCCATGCCAGCTTTGTATCTGAGGAGAAGAGCCGATGCCGCTGACTACGCTTGATCTCAACACCGCGCTGATCGTCATTGACCTGCAGAAGGGCATCGTCAACGGAAGTTTCATCTCTCCCATCGGCGAAGTCATCGACCGGACGCGCGCGTTAATTGATGCTTTCCGTGCGAAGAACCTCCCCGTCGTACTGGTCAATGTGGCAGGACGAGCGCCGGGCCGGACGGAACAGGGTCCGCGCAGCAGCATATCGTTTTCCGAGGGATGGACCGACCTTCTGCCGCAGCTCGATCGGCAACCGGGCGATATCGTCGTCACCAAGGGAAGCTGGGGCGCCTTCGCGACAACAGATCTTGAACGCCGGCTAAGAGAGCGAGGCGTTACCCAGGTGGTCGTGACCGGAGTCGTGACATCGGGTGGCGTCGAGGCTACCGCCCGCCAGGCCTGGGAGCAGGGCTTCCACGTAACCCTCGCACTCGATGCAATGACCGATATCCGCGAAGAGGCGCACGAGTACAGCATCAGAAACGTCTTCCCTCGTATCGGAGAGACAGGGCCCGCACAGGAAATCATTTCGCTGCTTGAGAGAAGGAGCTCCGCATTATGAACTGGCTTTGGCTTGTGTCGTATTTCTTTGGAGGCGCTTTTGCCGCGAATGCTGTCCCTCACTTTGTCGCGGGCATGATGGGACGCCCCTTTCAAAGCCCCTTTGCAAAGCCGCCCGGCCAGGGGCTCTCCTCTGCAACGGTCAACGTCGTCTGGGGATTCTTCAACGCGGTGGCTGGCTATCTGCTCGTCGCGCACGTCGGCGCTTTCGATCCGCGCGCGACAGCCCATATCCTCCCGTTCGGCCTGGGCGCGCTGCTCATCGGCATCTTTTCGGCGCGTCACTTCGGCCAGTTCCATGGGGGCAACACGCCGTCGCGTACGTGAAGCATCGAGTGTCCGGCACCTTTCGATCTCTGAGAAGCTTCAACTTCCGCTTATGGACGGTCGGCGGCCTGATCTCCAACGTCGGCACCTGGATGCAGCGCGTCGCACAGGACTGGCTTGTGCTGACGCAGCTTACCCATCACAATGCGTCGGCGCTGGGCATTGTCATGGGCCTGCAGTTCGCTCCGCAGCTTCTGCTCCTGCCCTGGACGGGGTCGGCTGCGGACCGCCTCAATCAGCGCAGGCTCCTGATGCTCACCCAGGCAACGATGGGCGTGCTTGCGCTCCTCCTCGGAGTGCTCACAATCGCAGGCGTCATCCGGCTCTGGCACGTGTATGTCTTCGCCTTCCTGTCAGGCTCCGCCGCCGCGCTCGACGCACCGGTGCGGCAGACCTTCGTTGCGGAGATGGTCGGCGATGAAGATCTTCCCAATGCCGTCGCACTGAACTCCACCTCGTTCAATGCTGCCCAGATGATCGGTCCCGCCGTTGCAGGCCTGCTGATTGCAAAGGTTGGCATCGGCTGGGCCTTCCTTCTCAATGGGCTCTCGTTCGCGGCAGTGCTGCTCTCCATGTCGCTCTTCCGTCTCTCTGAGCTGCGTACCAGCGCCAGAGCGCATCGCACCGCATCCGGATTCGCGGAGGGGTTTCGCTATGTGCGCAGAAGACCGGACCTCAGAGCGATCCTGGTCATGTTGTTTCTGATCGGCACCTTTGGGCTGAACTTTCCGATCTTCATCTCTGCGATGGCCGTGAATGTCTTCCACTCCGGCGCGCGTGCTTTCGGTTTGCTCTCCTCCATCATGGCCGTGGGCTCGCTCTCGGGAGCGTTGTTTGCCGCTGGCCGAAAGAGACCAGGCCTTGCGTCTCTGTCGATCGGCGCCGGTGTCTTCGGGCTGGGCTGTACTCTGGCCGCACTCGCGCCCGGATACTGGTGGTTTGCAGCCGCTCTCGCGCTCAGCGGCGCGGCTGCCCTGACCCTGACCAACGGCACGAACAGCATCATGCAGCTCTCGACAGGACCCTCCATGCGGGGCCGGGTGATGGCCCTCCGGGTCGGCGTTGCACTCGGGGGAATGACGATCGGCGCTCCCATCGTCGGCTGGGTCGCCAACCGCTTCGGCCCGCGCTGGTCGCTCGCCGTGGGTGCCGGCGCGGCCTTCGCCGCTGCCCTGGTCGCCGTCTTCGCTCTCCTCCGCCGAAAAGAGCCCGCTGCTTCCCTGGTTTAATGCCGCCAGGTCGGTTATGCTGGCCGCACAGGCCGTTGCCGGTAGCGCGTTTCACAGGACTCATCCACGGCGAACAGAACACATGTACGTGGAGCCGTGCTTCGGAATACCTTTTATAGGTCTCCTGTTTCCTCGCTGAGGCATCTGTCTTCAGGGCTCTGGCCTGATCCGGAACGCAAAGGACTGCCGAGGTATTCCAATGACTGAATCTTCTGAGCTTCGCATGAAGAGAATGCCGCTCAACAACAAAAGCGGCAATATGCCCGCAGTTGGCTTCGGTACTCTCATTCCCGACCGGGCCGTGACGATCACTGCGACCCGGGACGCGCTGGAGGCCGGATTTCGGCACTTCGATTGTGCGGAGCGATACGGGAACGAGCGCGAGGTCGGCGAGACGTTGCAGGCGGCCCTTGCCGCCGGAGGAATCGCGCGCGAAGACCTTTTTGTCACCACGAAGCTGTGGAACTCCAATCACCGGCCTGAGCGTGTCGAACCGGCATTCGAGGCGAGCCTCGAAAGACTCAGGCTCAGCTATCTGGATCTCTACCTCATCCACACTCCGTTTGCCTTTCAGCCGGGAGACAATCAGGACCCGCGCGATCAGAACGGCAACGTCCTTTACGACAGCGGGGTGACGCTGCTCGATACCTGGAAGGCGATGGAGACTCTCGTGGACCATGGCAAATGCCGGGCCATCGGACTGTCGGACATCACCCTGGATAAACTGTTGCCGGTCTATGAAGCGGCAACGATCAAGCCGGCTGTGGTCCAGGTCGAGTCGCACCCGTATCTGCCGGAAACGGAGCTTCTGGACTTCTGCAGAGAGAAGGGCATTGTATTTTTGGCCTTCGCGCCGCTGGGTCACGGAACCAGACCGGGCCCGCTCGAAGATCCCGTCATTACGGCCATTGCGGCGCGAGTAGGAAAGACGCCGGCACAGGTGCTGCTGGCCTGGGCGGTGCAGCGAGGCACCGCTTTTCTCACCACGCCGCGATCTGCGGCTCGCGCACATGAAAACTTCAGCATCTCTTCTCTTCCCGAAGACGCGCTGGACGAGATCAATCGGATTCAGACCCGGCAGCGGCTCAATGACGTTGTGAATACCGGCAGCCCAGGCTTCATTCCACGCGTGAAACCGGCATAAAAGCCGGATAACACCGGAGGCGGTCTATGCAGGAAGAACAGATACGTGAGGCTCTGGATCAGCATTGGGCGGCGTCCGATGCCAACGATTTTGAAGCGGAGCACCGCATCTATCACGAGGACGCGGTGCTCGATTACCCGCAGTCAGGCGAGCGAACCAGCGGCCGGCGCAACATACAGAATCAGCGCGCCGGTCAGCCGAGCAAAAAGCGATTTGCTGTCCGGCGAATCCTTGGCAGTGGTGATCTCTGGATCACCGAATTCACCCTGACCTATGACGGCAAACCGTCTTACACCGTGAGCATCATGGAGTTCAGGGGCGACAAAGTTGCGCACGAGACACAGTATTTCGCGGACCCCTTTGAGGCTCCGGCGTGGCGCAGTCAATGGGTGCAGAAGATTCCCTGAGCAAAAAGCGCCGGAGTCGTCGCCGCCTATGAGCGGACGCAGACGGTTTGCGCATACGCACCGCTGCGGTGAAGTGTTTGCGGTTGGAAGAAGTGTTTACGGCTACGCATGGATGCCGGCAGTTCCGATCGGACTTGACTCTATCCGTTTTAGATATATCATGGTTCGATAGAGAGGCTGGCCGCATGATCAGGAAATACCCCTTCGACGATGATCTGCTGGAAAATCTGCCGCTGCCGACGGCATCATTCTTCGTTCTTTTCGCATTGGCCGATGCCGATAAGCATGGCTACCGGATTATGCAGGACATCCGTGAACTCTCCGGAGGAACGGTTTCCCTCGGTCCGGCAACCTTATACACGACAATCAGGAAACTCTCGGATCAGGGACTGATCAGTGAGACCTCAGAGTCGAGTGGGGACGAACGGCGCAGAATCTACGCCCTGACTTCAGGTGGAAGACGCCTGCTCGGTGCCGAATTTCATCGCCAGCAACAGCTGCTTGATCTCGCAAGAAGAATGAAGGTTCTTAAAATCGGAGAGCAGAAATGAATCGCATCTATCGATTCCATTGCCATCTGTTCGATTGCCTTCTGAGCGTTCAGAGCGACGATCTGATGGCTCGATACGGCGATGAGATACGCTCGGTCTTCCGGGACCAGCTCAGCGATGCATGGAAGGATGGTCTTTCTGCCATTCTTGGAGTTTGGTTTGACGTTATCGCCGAAACAATCGCGCTTGTGACGCCTCGCTGTCTTGCACATCTGCGCCTCGTTTTTGCGGCCACTGCTCTGGCAAGCGTTCTTACCATTGGTTCTGCGCTCGGCTTCTGTACCCTCGGCGCCACGCCTGTTGTCCATGCGTGCCCTCAGGAGCAGCCCGGCGCTCAGCCGTCTGCTCAAAGCGGAACATCGGGCAGCCTCGTACAGCTTCCGGACGGGCGTCACATGTTTCTTGAATGTTCCGGGGATGCGAATGCAGTGCCCACCGTGATTCTGGCAAACGGCAGAGGCCTTGGCACGGCCGATTCATGGGCGCAGGTGCAGCGTAAGGTGATTCCATCGATTCGGGTGTGCAGCTACGATGCGATGGGCGCCGGACGCAGCGACCGCGTGCAGGGCCCCCCACAGTTCCATCCCATCGATCAGGTCATCTCAGAAATGCACAGCCTTTTCCTGACTGCGCAGCTGAAGCAGCCCTTCGTGCTCGTTGGAGCTTCGGCCGGAGGGATTCTGGTGCGGCGTTATCAGCAACAGTACCCGCACGAAATCGCCGGTCTCGTCTTCGTCGATTCGGCGCACGAGGAAATGGAGTGGCGCGATGCAGCCATCTCCCCGCAGACCGATCCCAACTGGAACAATCCCGTATTCCTGCGGGAAAATGGATTTCTTCCGAATCATCAAAAGCTCACATGGCATGCGGATATTCCGCTCATTGATCTGGAGCGCTCGGAAAAAGCTCCTCTGTCTGCCTTTCCAGGGCTGATACAGCAGCAGGTGGACGCCATGAATGCGGCATGGCACGACTTTCAGGTTGACCTTGCCGGCCGGTCGAAGTTCGGTCAGCTCAGAATCGTTCCCGGTTCAGGTCATCGCATGCACGAGCAAAGGCCGGATGCCATCGCCGACGCCATACAGGATGTCATCCGTCAGGCCCGGTCAAAAGCGTATTAGGGAATTTACTCGACAACCGCAGCGGGCGATTCATTTCGTGGCCGGCGCGCAACCAGTCATGAGCGGATGACGACGCCGGCCCTGGCGGCCTACTGTTCCCAGGCTAAACAGACTCGAGCTAAGCAGTCTGGCCAAGCCATTCGTCGAATCGCATCGTTCCGAGCCGTGCGTTGTCTTCGGGAACCAGTGCGCGCTCGGTCACCTTCACGCCGTAGTAAGTCGCCTGTGGATCGGCGACAACCTTCCGCTGATCCTTCCATGCGGCCAGACCTCGCCGGATAAGTTCATCGAGGTGGAACTGCTGCGGTCCCCCTGCTTCCACAATGCCATTCACCGGTGAGCCCGTGGCGACGCGGCCTACCGCACTGGCGACATCGTCCGCGGCCATAGGCTGGATCAGTGCAGACGGCAGGTGTACCTCGTTGCCCCGGGTGGAAAAATCGGCGATGCCTTTCACGAATTCATAGAACTGCGTCGCGCGAACGATCGAGTAAGGAATGGAGGAAGCCCTGATCAGATTTTCCTGAGCGATCTTGGCGCGGAAGTAGCCGCTCTCGAGCAGGCGTTCCGTTCCCACGACGGACAATGCCACGTGATGCCCCGCGCCTGCGGCCGCTTCCTGGGCGAGGAGATTGCGGGTCGACGTCTCAAAGAAATGCATCACAGCCGCGTCTTCCCATGACGGAGCATTGGATACGTCCACGACGACTGATGCACCCTTCAGCACTTCGGCCAGCCCCTCGCCCGTCACCGTATTGACGCCGGACTTTGGGGATGCCGCGATCGCTTCGTGCCCCTGTTCACGAAGTTGTGGAACGAGCTTTGATCCGATAAGTCCACTACCGCCGATCACTACGATTTTCATGACCCATCCTTTCGCCGTGCTCCGCATCGAGCACGCTGTAAAGCCGGTTTTCCCGGAAAGGAGTGTATCGCCCGAAGCAGCTGCTGATGCTGAACAGGCTCATCTACCAGTAAAGACCTGGCAGAGGAGCATTTCGTGACATGCATGCTGCGAATGCAAAAAAATCAAAGGTATCCGTTTGAGTGGTGCGGCTGCCGCGCCGGCATCTGCGCGAATAGCCGCGTTGGCGAACGATTCGAATATATTCATAATGCGGGTCGAATGATTCGCAGAGGTTTTCAGTGGAGTTGAGGCATCTGCGTTACTTTGTTGCTGTGGCCGATCGGAAAGGCTTTCGGGAGGCCTCGCGGTTTCTCCACATCTCTCAGCCGGCGATCAGCAAAACTCTCACTCAGTTAGAGCAGGAGCTTGGCGTCGCACTCTTCGCGCGTTCCGGCAGGACGGTCCGGCTGACTGCACAGGGAGAAGTCTTCTATAAGCAGACGCTGCTGACCCTGCAGCAGGCCGATCACGCGGCTGAAGCCGCCCGGCGCGCGGCGCGCGGCGAGTTTGGAACATTGACGCTCGCCTTTTGCAGTGTGGCCACCTATGGCTTTTTGCCGCGGCTGGTGCAGCAATATAAGGAGCTCCAGCCTGGTGTTCAGATTTTGCTCCGGGAGATGAATCCCCCTCAGCAGGAGCTCGCGTTTCTGCAACGAGAGATAGACGCAGGCATCACGCGGCTGCCTTTCTCAAAGAAGCTCGCTCCTGATCTTGAGGTCAAGTCGATACTTCGTGAACCGCTGGTGGTTGCGGTTCACGCGGCTTACCGCTTTGCGAGCCGGAAGCTCAAGATCGAAGACCTGTCTGAAGAACAGTTCATTCTTCTTCAGCGCAACGGCGCTCCCACTGTCTATGATGCGATCCTTGGCATGTGCCAAAAGGCAGGCTTCGCCCCCAGAATAGCGAGCGAAGCCGATTTTATGCAGACGCTGTTCACGCTGGTGGCGGCTGGGCAAGGCATCGCACTGATACCCGCATGCGCCATGAATCAGCGTCCTCCGGGAGTTCGCTTCCTTCGCCTGCAGCACGATGACTACCGGGCCGACCTGATACTGGCATGGCGTAAAGACTCTCAGCCATCCACGCTCCAGAGCTTCATCAGGCTCGTCGATAAGGAATGCAAAGCTATCCGAAGCGATGCGCGGCAGCTGCTCGAATCAGCCGGCCGCGCGAAGAGCTGATCGATGCGGCACGCCCGAGCGTGACGCAACGCCTGATTACGCGTTCCAGCCGCCATCTACCGTCAGGCTTTCGCCGTTGATGAATGCCGATTCCGGGCTGGCGATAAAGGCCACCGCGGATGCAATTTCCTCCGTCCGGCCGAAGCGGCCGACGCTCATCAGCTTTTTCATCATCTGGGCAGCGGGGCCATCATCATCCGGACTCAGCTCCGTATCGATCGCGCCCGGCTGCACGTTATTGACGGTCACTCCTGTAGCGCCAAGCTCGCGCGAAAGTGCCCGTGTGAAGCCCCGCACCGCAAACTTGGTGGCAACATACAGTGTTACGCCAGGCAGAGGCGCAGCTTCACCAAGGCAGGAGCCAATGTTGATGATCCGGCCCCATTTCGCCCTGATCATGCGCGGAGCAAGATCTCTGGTCAATGCGATCAGCGAGCGCACGTTCAGGTTGAAGTGCCTGTCATAGGAGCTCTCTGAAGATTCGAGGAACGGCCCAAACTCCACGGTGCCCGCATTGTTGACGAGAATGTCGAGGCGTCCGCCAAACCTGCCGCCGAAGACCTTGTCTACAGACGAGGCAAGCGCTTTGGTGCCTTCCACCGTGCTCAGGTCAGCCTGAACCGCCTCGGCATGACCTCCGGCACTGACGATTTCTGACACCACCTGCTCGGCGCGGGCCGGGCTTGCGGCATAGTTGACGATAACGTGAGCGCCTTCGGCAGCCAGACGAGCTGCAATCGCGGCTCCGATGCCTCGTGACGATCCAGTGACGAGAGCGAGCTTATTTTCCAGTGGCTTTGACATCCTGACGAATCCTCCAGTGAGTTGTCAGTTCGAGCGCGGAAACTGTTGAGTCCCACCACGCAGAACCAAACTGAACTAGTGGAGTAGATTGCCGGCAGCCGTCAACGTTGCGTGGCAAGAACTCATCGGACTGATTACCAGCAGGCATCAGTCGAATGCGTACGAGACGCGTCAGGCTGTGGTCAGAAGATCAGGCAATGACTTCAGTACGCGCTCGAATCCCGCGGTGTCCCCCAGAACTCTGGCAAGAATCAGCGAGCCTTCGATCCTGACGATCGCTTCCTCAGCCCTCAGGCGTGCTGCAGCAATCCCCAGACCGCTCTCCTTCGCCACCTGCGCAAAGGCTCCCACCCAGGCCTGCATCGCTCCCCGCAGAGCGAGCTGCAGCTCTTCAGAACCGCCAGGAATCGAGAGCACATCCATCAGACAGGCCTTCGACCCCCCTGAATAAAACGTCTTCAGCCGCTCGGCTACAAAGGAAACACGCTTCCGCGTGGAGCCGCCGCTCGCAAGCGGATCGAAGACATTGGCCTGGAACCAGATCACCACATCCCTGGCGATAGCCATCGCGATCTCGTCCTTACCGCCCGGGTAGCGATAGTAAAGGCTCGCCTTTTCAAGGCCCGTCGCATCCGCAAGCCGCTTCAGGCTGGCGCCCTCAAATCCGTAGGTACGGAACAGGTCCAGCGCCGTGGCAAGAAAGGCCTCATCACTGATGGTTCGGTGTGCCATAGATGTTCTCTCTTTATATATGCCGAACATTCGGCAGGGATTCACATAAGAGCATAAAACTTCCCTGAATCCCTACCGAACGATCGGTAATCACATAGATGCACCACCCATCCGGCCTGAAAGGCCACTCAGGAGCAAAAGACATGTCCCGTTTACACGCTGTTGATCCCTCCACCGCCACCGGAAACGCCGGAGAACTGCTCGATGCAGTGAAGGGCAGGCTCGGTATCGTGCCGAATATGACCAGAGTGATGGCGGCCTCACCGGCAGTGCTCGCATCCTACCTGGGCTTCAGCGGCGCGCTCGCCGATGGCCTGCTCGACGCCAAAACCCGCGAACAGCTTGCCTTGCTCACGGCGCAGCAAAACCACTGCGACTACTGCCTCTCGGCGCATACCGCAATCGGCAGAATGGTTGGCCTGAACCACGAGCAGATCGTTGCTAGCCGCAAAGGCGACGGCGGCAGCGCGAAAACCACGGCAGCTCTGACCTTTGCGAAGCGCGTTCTGGAGACGAAGGGCCAGGTCAGCGAATCCGATCTCTCCGCCGTCCGCGATACCGGATTCTCCGAAGGTGAAATCGCGGAGATCATTGCGCATGTCGCCCTGAACGTTTTTACCAACTACTTCAATGTAGCTGCGGATGTGGACATCGACTTCCCGAAGGTATCCTCTTCGGAAGCTGCCTGAGACGGGACAGCGGCCGGAGCGGCGAGATGCTGTTGCTCCGGCCCGCGTGTCGATATCCACGTGCAGAATTCCGTCACTCCTTCTTCAGCGCCCTGCAGAGAAAAATTCTTCCGCGATCACCGCTGCCCTACCTGCCCTGGATCAGCAGACCCAGTGGCGCGAGCGGGCCCACCGGCCAGAGTTGATATTTCATCAGGCCGCCGGTTACGAGCGGCATATCATCGACGATCGCTTTGGCCTCTTCCACCGATTCAGCGTTCATCAGGAAGATCGGCCCGGTGTCCGCGCGGAACCAGAACTGCTCGATCTTACCCTCGAGATACAACCTGAGGGTGTGAGGCACTTCCTTCGGCATAATCTCCTGCCGCTGCTCCGGGGTCATGGGAGCGTCGAGCGTTCCAATAGCCATAACTTTCATGAGTCATCTCCTTGTCGCATCGTCACGATGTCCGACAAGGACTAATCTAGCCGCCGGCAGGGTAAAATAGGAGAGTCGTAAACGCCAACTTTAAGGTCAGTTACGCCATGCGGATTGTAGTACTCGCCCTCGATGGAGTATTCGACACCGGGCTTACCGTAGCGCTCGACGCCTTCTCAACCGCCAGCGCTCTTTCCGCCAGGCTCTTCGGCGGAACGCCTCGCTTCGACCTGACGGTCGCCGGTGTCCGGCGAAGGGTTCGGACCGCTCAGGGGCTCACCGTGCCCGTGAAGCCTGTTACGCCCGGTCTGCGGCCCGACTGGGTCATCGTTCCGGCGCTCAGGGCTACGACACCCGCGGCGTTGCTGCCTGCTCTCAGCCGGCCCGACGTGCGTGAGGCAATCTCTCAGCTGCTGAAGTGGACCGCCAAAGGCGCTCAGATCGGCGCTTCCTGTATCGGAACCTTCCTGCTTGCCGAAGCTGGCCTTCTCGATCAGCAGGAAGCGACGACCACATGGTCGCTCGCTCCGTTCTTTCGGCAGCGTTACCCCCATGTCCGGCTCGACGAGTCCCGGATGCTCGTGCCATTCGACCGGGGCGTGACAGCCGGAGCCGCGATGGGGCATCTCGATCTTGCGCTGTGGCTGATACGGCAGGCCAGTCCCGAGCTGGCAGGAACCGTCTCGCGCTACCTGCTCGCCGACATACGTTCTTCGCAGGCCCCCTATATCATTCCCAATCATCTGGCGCAGGCCGATCCGCTGATTCTGCGCTTCGAGCGGTGGTCCAGAGAACACCTTCGCGAAGGCTTCTCGCTGCAGCAGGCCGCAAGGGCTCTGGCCACCAGTGCTCGCACGCTGCAGCGCCGCTGCGATGCGGTGCTCGGCAAGTCGCCCCTTGCCTACTTCCAGGACCTGCGCGTGGAGCACGCTCAGTCGCTTCTGCGCCGCAGCGGCCACAACATCGAAGCCATTGCAGCCGAGGTCGGCTATGCCGACGGCGCGACGTTACGGACGCTCCTGCGCCAGCGGCTTGGACGCGGAGTGCGCGAAATACGCGCCGAGCTGCACTGATGCCGCACAGGCCATTTCATGCCGTGGGAACGCCGCCGGATTCATCATGGATTTACAGATTTCCCTGTGGATCGCGGGTATATACTTGCCGCGTTCGGCCTTCCGTGCGCGTCGATGAAGCTCAGCGGCACAGGCCCCAGGCAAAGAGATCGGCCGGCCCGATTCCCTGAGATCTCTTCCAGGCAAGACCTTTTCACCCGGATCGCCCCGTAAAGAAGGCACGTTGCGGGACATCAGCGTCGAGAGCATCATCACCGGCAAAGCGCGTCAGCTCCGGTCATTCGTACCTCTCTGAGTAAAGAGGAAGCGGATGAACTTTTCAGCGGAACAATTTCAGCGAACAAGGCGTTCCGCGGAAGCTCCTTATAGGCCACAAAGGAGGAAGGAACATGGCAAATGCGACCCCTGAAGTGCAGAGCAGCAACGCTGCCGGCGAGGCAGGCGTAGCCAAAGTCGACATGAAGTTTGAAATCGTCGTGATCCCTGTCTCCGATATCGATCGCGCGAAGGAATTCTACGCGACGTACAACATAGACGGAGGCCAGCAGCTCGTGGCGGGATAAACGCGTAAGTGCCATCAGCGTTTAGAAGCAGGAGTTGTCAACGGTCCTGATTTACTATTGGCAGGTGATTTCGAAAGAGAGAATTCAGGAACTAATCGAGTTGGGGAACGAGAACCGTAACCTAGACTATAAGTGCGCATTCTCGTGGTCTGACGCAAATAACGACGAAAAGTGCGAGATCACCAAGGATGTTCTGGCCTTTGCAAATACACGTGATGGCGGGGTGATCCTGATTGGCGTTGATGACAAGTCCGGCGCTCTCGAAGGGCTCACCGAAGAGCAGGCTCTATCATTCGATCAAACAAAGTTCAACAACTTTGTGCAGAAGTACACCGATCCCCGCCATACAGCCAACGTACATCGAATCGAGATCGGCGAAAAGCGGCTCGTGGTGATAGACATTCCGGAATTCTCTGAAATTCCGATCCTCTGTGCGCGAGATGCCAATAGTTCGGTCGATTCGCGCAGGATGATTCTCAGGAAGGCCGCACTGTACAAGAGAACAGACCGCGCGACGTCGCAGGTAATCGAAGATGCCCAGGAAATGCGTGAACTCCTGAACCGTGGCTTGTTACGTCGCCAGGATGAATTGCTGAAAGCATTCAAACAGATCATTCAGCCGAGCGAATACAATCGGCCAACCGAACCGGGCGAGGAATTCAAGGATGAGTTCCAGGAAGCGGAGAATTACTTTTCAGAATTCCCCGGATTGACGGGCGAGGTGACCCATTGGACCCTGGAGATGCGACCGGGAACTTACATCCCAAGTAGGATGCAATCCGCTGCAGAGATTCAATCTCTCGTGCAGCAATCAGCCATAAACCTCCGTGGGTGGACGTTTCCGTATGCCGGGAGAGTGGGCGCTGCAAGGTGGGCGAACTTCGATGGGGGATCTCAATCGGTAGATGAAGACAGAGTGCGTAGTCCTGAGGCGCTCAGAGTGTATAAGAGTGGTCTCGTTGTCTGGCGTTCAGGAGCCTGGGAAGATCACTGGAAGGCTTTTGCGAACGACAAAGTCACCTCGTTTATTGGGCTGATCTATGCAACCACTGAGTGGCTTCTCTTTGCCAGGCGTTTCTTTGAGTCGTTTCTTACGGTCGATGAAAGCGTCCATTTGATCGTTAAAGCATCAGGCGTTCGGGGGCGCAGGCTGATATCCACTGATCCGACAGTGCTCTTATATGGGGACTTACAAACAGTTGTGCCATGTTTCAAGATTGAAGAAACAGCAACCATCTCAGATTTGCGAGCCGATCCTGAAGCTATTGCCCGGAAGATCGTAAGACGGATTTTCGAACTGTACAACTGGAATGATCCAAATGAGCAGATGCTTGTGTCTTTGCAGCAGAAGTTCATTCAACGCCAGTTTTAACGGGGAAATGGTATTGACAAGTCGTCTTATAGGAAGCGACGCAGGTGAGCGCCCATCACTTCCGCTAGGCGCGTTTCTCGTTACCGATCCAACCTTATCTTGTCGCAAACGACAGGTATTCGAGGGGCCGTTGACTATTCCCAGGAGTGGACAATCAAATTCGACTTAACCGATGTTCGCGGCTTCACGTTGTCGCGAGGCAACGAAACGGGGTGCCATACGACGGATTCAGGGCGTTTCATCACCGCCGGGTTCTGTATCGGAAAAGGAGTTGTCTATGAACAGCGTACAAATCGAGCAGAAGAGCTATGAGATGCCCCCGAAGGAAGGGATCAGCATCGCGCACTTTCTCACCGTCACCGACATCGAGCGGTCGGCCCGCTACTACGAAACGGTCTTCGGCGCTCGCATTCTGAGCATGGGTGACGGCAACGCGCCCGCCTACCTTCTGCTCGCGAATATCTGGATGATCCTGAACGTCGGGGGAGGGCCCACACCGGACAAGCCGACCGTCACCCTCAGCGTTCCCGACCCGAATCACATCAACAGCTTTCTGAACCTCCGCGTCGCGGATATTCAGGCGTGCTATGAACTATGGAAAGGTCGAGGGGCCGAGTTCATCACAGAGCCGATTCCCAAATACGGCGAGATACGCTGCTACATCCGCGACCCCGACGGCTATCTTATCGAGGTCGGACAGAGCACCACCCTCACCTATGGTTAACGCTCAACCCCGCCTGCGGGTGCGGATTTAAACAGTTACGAACCTCCGCTTCGTAACTGCCGGCGCGTCTGTGGAGCGCCTCGCCTGGAGTCCTGCCTGCAGACCTCTGCGAGTCAACGTCTCAATTGCCCGATCGGTCCTGAGGAGTCGGCACAGCGGAAGTAATTCCGGCCCACCCGTCAGCTACATAGCTTCTTCCAATGGAACAACCCGGGAGTTGCCGCCGCACGCAGCCCGTCTCCCGGGGTATCCTCAACACATGCCCTCAGCCTCTTCTGCCGAGCCTCGCAGGAAGTCCTCTGCCCGAAAGAAAAAGAAATCCGGTCCCGGCCTGGTCACCTGGCTGCCCGTCCTTCTCGGCATTCTGGTCACGCCCTTCGCCGTCCGCGCCGCCAGCATCGTCGCGCTCGAAGGCCCCCGCGGCTTCACACTCCTCTATCCTTACGTGCTGCTGCTCCGGGAGCCGTCGCTCGGCCTCTCCGGCGGGCTCGCCAACACTCTCGCGCAGCTCATGATGTACCTCCAGTTCCCTCTCTATGGGCTGGTCATGAAATTCGTCCTCCGTTCCAAAGGCTGGGTCACCGCCCTGCTCACCGCCGGCATCGTCCACCTCTTCGGAGTGGTCGGGGTCGCTTCGCTCGCCTGGCTGCACGCCAACCCCTAGGCCGCATCGACCCTGCCATCCCCAATCCCCGTTGCCATCCCAATCCCTCCCTTTGTCATCCCGAGCGAAGTCGAGAATCTGCCGGGTGCCCCACCTTCGCGCAGCTAAGGTGGGAATGCCGGGCGCCCCATGTCCGGATTTTCGGACATGGGAATGAAAGATCTTTCCTGGTTGCCTTCCCAAATCCCTCCCTTGTCATCCCGAGCGAAGTCGAGGGGTCTGCAGTCGTTTCTCGTCTCGCGCCAGTGAGATCGATAGAAACCCCGGGGCCGCCGGAACACGCTTTTTCTCTCTCGATCGCATGTCAAGGCCCGAAATGAAGTAACTCTCGCAACCCACTGATTCCAGACATCTTCCGGAAACAGAAATCTGGCATGAAATTTCTCCCGATCCGCTATCCTCAGAGGATGGAGAGCGAAATGGAAAAGAACGAATCAGCCTTATCGAAGCGGCGCACCCTCTTTTCCAGTAAAATCAATACTTTACGAGAGGATAACCATGGTAATCCACTCGTAAAATGATGAATCAAAACAGGTTACAGAAACCATAGGACGTAATAAATGAAGCTTGTCGAATGTCCGCGCGATGCCTGGCAGGGACTGCCCAAAGCCATCCCCGCCGAAGTCAAGGCCGACTACCTCCGCGTCCTCATCGAGACCGGCTTCAAACACATCGACGCCGTCTCCTTCGTCTCTCCTGCCGCCATCCCGCAGATGGCCGACTCCGAGCAGGTGCTCGAATACCTCGACCCGCCCGACGACGTCGACATCATCGGCATCGTCGTTAATGCAAAGGGAGCCGAGCGCGCCATCGCCACCGGAGCCGTCTCCACCCTGGGATTTCCCTACTCCATCTCACCCGAGTTCCTGCGCCGCAATCAGCACCAGACCCCCGAAGAATCCCTCGAAGCGCTCGAAACCATCGGAGAGGCCGCCTACAAGGCCGGACTCGAGACCGTCGTCTACATCTCCATGGCCTTCGGTAATCCCTACAACGATCCCTGGGACGCCGACGAGCTTCTCTCCGCCTGTGAGCTGCTCACCGACTCCGGAATCACACAGATCTCGCTCGCCGACACCGTCGGCCTCGCCACGCCGCAACAGATTGAAGAGCTGGCCGGCTCCGTGCTCCGCGGTCTGGACCCGGACACGGAGCTGGGCGTGCATCTTCACGCCCGACCCGAGGACGTGGCTGCGAAGATCGCTGCCGCATACCGCGCCGGCTGCCGCCGCTTCGATATGGCCATCGGCGGCCTCGGCGGCTGTCCCTTCGCGCAGGATGCGCTCGTCGGCAACATCGCCACCGAGCTGGCCCTCGCCGAGCTTGAGCGCCTGGGAGCCGCGCTGCCTCCGCTGCGCCCGCTCGACGGTCTGCTCGCTGCCACCGCCGCCATCCGGCAGAAGTTCGGACTGCCGGTTCAGTAAGCGCTCAGATCCAGCCTGCGTCGATCACATGCGTCTGGTTGGTGATCGCCGAGCTGTCGTCCGCGGCCAGAAACAGCACCAGCCGCGCCACATCCTCGGGCAGAAGATCGCGATGGATGCACTGGCTGTTCAGAATCTTCCGGTCGTACTCCGGCGTGCGCCACAGCCTCTGCTGCCGTTCGGTCAGCACGCCTCCAGGCAGCACCGCGTTCACCCGGATGTTGCTGTCGCCCAGCTCGTGCGCCATCGTCCGCGTCAGGCCCACGATAGCCGCCTTGGCCGCGACATACGCCGGCAGCCCGGTCGAGGGAATGAGCCACGAGATCGAGCTGAGGTTGATGATCGAGCCGCCGCCCAGCGCCTTCATGCCCGGCGCCACCGCCTGGATGGCGAAGAAGTGATGGCGCAGATTCACCGCCATCATCTCGTCCCAGTACTCCGGCGTGACCTCGGCCCACGTGTGGCGGTCGTCGCGCGCTGCGTTGTTCACCAGCACGCCCACCGGCCCCAGCCGCTCCGCGGCCTCGCCGATGGCCCGCTGCAGTGCCGCAATCTCCCGAATGTCGCACGGCAGAAACAGCGGCGTATGCCTCACCTCGCCGGCCAGCCCCGCCGCCAGCGCCTCCGATGCCTCCCTGGCGATATCCAGGAACGCAACCTTCGCGCCCTGGTGCGCAAAATGCTCCACCAGCGACGCGCCGATCCCCGAACCGCCGCCGGTAACCAGCACCACCCGCTCCTGCAGGCTCGGATACCGGGCAAACCGGTCTTCTGCCGCCGCCGTCACACTCTCCGCCATCGTCCAGTCTCCCCCGGCATGGTACCAACGACTGCGCGTTCTGCGCGAAGGAGCGTCCGGTGATTGTGGGTTTCTTCTGACTGCGGTACGATGCAGAGTTTCGTCAGGAACGAACATGATATGAACCACTATCAGACACTGCACGCACATACCGATACCGGCATTCACACCATTGTCCTCAACCGGCCCGCCAAACGGAACGCCCTGAACCCGCAGATGATGGAGGAACTGACGCACGCGCTCGAAACCGCAGGGAAGAGTCCGGCCTGCGGCGTCATCATTCTCACCGGCGCCGGATCGGCCTTCTGCGCCGGCCTCGATCTCGATCACCTGGAAACCCTCAATGCCCGCACCACGGCAGAACACCGGACCGACTCCGAGCGTGTGGCGAACCTGCTGATGACGCTCTATCACACGCCCAAGCCCACCATCGCCGCCGTCAACGGCGCCGCCATTGCCGGAGGCATGGGCATTGCCACCATCTGCGACTTCACGCTATCGGTCCCCGAAGCCAAGTTCGGCTATACCGAGGTCCGCATCGGCTTTGTCCCGGCCATCGTCTCCGCGTTTCTGCGCGGGCAGGTCGGCGACAAGCGCTGCCGCGACCTGCTGATGACCGGACGCCTGATGAATGCCGAAGAGGCCGAAGCGTGGGGACTGCTCACCCGGGTGATTCCCGAGCAGGACCTGATGCGCGAAGCGCGCACACTCGCCCACAGTCTGCTGCGCAACAGCCCGGCCGCGGTGCAGGCCACCAAACGCCTGCTCAGTGAGCACGCCAACCATCATCTGCTGGAAGAGATCGAATCGGCGATTCGCGCCAATACGGAAGCCCGCACCACCGAGGACTTCAAGGAAGGTATCCGGTCGTTTCTGGAGAAGCGGCCGCCGCAGTGGCCTTCACAGCGAGAGCTGGAGAAGGTGTAGCAGCGGCTTTCCAGGTGTCAGTACGCAGCGGTAAACCGCTGCCGGATGTGCTGAGGGTGCTCCAGCTCATCGACCAGTGCGATGGCATAATCCTCGGCGGAAATACGGCTGTTGCCCTGAGCGTCGGCAAGCAGTGAATCGGTGCCCAGACGGAACGTGCCGGTGCGTTCTCCGGGTTGAATGAACGCAGCCGGGCTGAGATAAGTCCACTCCAGATCGGAGGCGGCATTGCGAAGAATGTCCAGCGCATCGGCATGTGCAATGGCGATCGCTTTGTACTCTTCCGGAAGGTGACCGGAGTCAATCAGTGAAATGCCCGGAGCCACGAACAGGCTGCCGGCTCCGCCGACGACCAGTACGCGCTTCACTCCGGCCTGTCTCGCCCCATTGATCAGCGCATGGGTCGCGGACAGCAGCAGGGACTCCGTCCCGGCTCCCGGGCTGTATGCAGAGATGACAGCATCCGCGCCCTTCAGCTTTGCCGCCACATCGGCGGCATCGGTCATATCGCCTTTGACCACTGTTACCGCGCTGCCTGAAGGCACACGCGAAGGATCGCGCACGACTGCCGTGACTTTATGACCACGCTGCACGAGTTCGGTCAAAACACGGCTGCCGATCATACCGCTGGCGCCATACAAAACAATGTTCATAAAACCTTCTCCGAGGCGGAGCTCGCCGCACACAGTGGATGAGACGGCGCAGCACGCGGATGCAGAAATCAGACAACTATCGGCGCGAATGCGATGGTCCGATGACCAGCACAGACTACAGGGATTTGCCGTCTGCCATGACGACCGCGACGAGCGAATCGGCGCAGCCGTAGTAGAGGAACCAGTGGCCGTGGAAGAGCACCAATCCTTCGGCGAAGGTGGTTCCGGCGGCGTATTGTCCCGTCTTCTCGTACGGCAGCTCCGGTTTCAGAACCGGCTCCGAGGTCTGTGCCAGACGATGCGATGGGTCATGCGCGTCAAAGAGCGCTTCACCGGCGGCGTAAGCATTCGGGCCGAGATTCGGGTCACCACCTTCGACGGCATTCTTGCCGTTGTAGATCACCACGATTCCGGCCTTCGTCAGCACCGGCGGCGGACCGGTCTCGGGAAATGTGCTGTCGAAATGCCCCGGACGCGGCTTCAGCACTTCGACCGGCTGGCCGCTGGCGTCCTCGACAGGCATCCAGTGAATGAGATCGTCCGAGGTGGCGAGATGGATTGCGCCTTCACCCCAGTACATCCAGTACTTTCCGTTCAGGCGCGCGGCGATCATCCGGCCATCGTGCACTTCGGTCAGGATGCCTGCCGATTTGTATTTGAGGTTCGCGTATTTGCCACCGGCAGCGGTCAGAAAAGCGGGGCCGTACTTTGTCCAGTGCTGCAGATCGCGGGAGGTGGCGATGCCGACGGATGTGGTCTGGCGATTCCATTGCGTGTAGGTGAGAACGTAGGTCCCGTCCGGAGACTCGACGATGCGCGGATCTTCGACGCCGCCGGGCCATTCACGGTCCTTCTGGCCGTCGTTCGCCGGGTAGAAGATGGGCTCGGGCAGGCGGGTGAAGTGAATGCCGTCGGAGCTTTCGGCGAGACCGAGCCGCGAGGTGTGCATCCCGATCACCATCGCGCCTGTGTCGTCCTCGGCGCGATAGAGCACATCGATTTTGCCGTCGCGCACGATGGCTGCCGGGTTGAAGGTGTGCAGCGCCTCCCAGTGAACGGGCGCTTTGCGGATCGGGTCGGTGAAGACGGATGCCTTATCAGGCGTGATGACCGGATTTCCGGCAGCGGGACGGGAGAACGGGCCGATCACCCATGCGTCATGAGAAAGCGGCTGCCAGCCAGCCGCCATGAATACCGCCGCCGTAAGTATCGTTGCCAGTCGCATGGCCTACTTCTGTTCGGGATTGTGCGCTCTCAGCTCTGCAACGATCTCGACGGCAGCCGCGCGTGCCTCATCGGAGCGGTCGGGCGGAAAAGAGATGGCACCGACGCGGGCATGTCCGCCGCCTCCCCAGCGTTCGCAGATCGCGGCGAGGTTCACCATAGTCGCCGGATCGGCTTTTGTCCAGGGATTCGAGCCGACGGCCACCTTGGTGCGGAAGCTCGATTTGGACAGACCGATGGAGTAGGTCGCCTCGGGATGGAGGTAGTAGGGGATGAACTTGTTGTAGCCCTCGAGCTGATGGTCGGAGATATCGAAGTAGATGGTTCCATCCTTCGACTCGGAGCGCTCGCGGATGAGCGACAGCGCCTGCTGATGGCGCTCGAGCAGAGGGGGCAGCAGCTCGGCCACGAAGGGCTGCTGCAGGACCTCGGCGAGAGGCATCTCGGTGAGCAGCGGGATGAGGCGCGGCACGAAGGCCGGGTCCTGGGTCGATTCAATCACCAGAGTAAGTTTCATCGCCGGGGCGGCCATTTCGACGGCGGCTTCGGGGCTCTCGTAGAGCGCGCCGTCGACGATGTCGGCCCAGCGGATCAGATCCTTCACCGGCTCGGCGTTGAAGCCGAAGTGCGTCGAGGCGATCTTTGCGAGGAAGCTGGTACAGGAGATGAATTTGGGATCGTAGAAGCGGCGCTCGGCGTAGCGGCCGTCGGCGATGCCGCGGAGATAGTCCTGATGGTCTTCCGGGGTGAGGAAGGCGCTGAGATGGTGATCGAACCACCAGGTGATCTTCGGCGAGGCGGAGTACTTGAAATCGACGATGGCGTTTTCGTCGCCGATGAAGTCGGCCTCGTTAAAGAGGGCTCCGGCGCGATGGACCAGGCCCCAGAACTCGTAGCTCGCGTCCTGGCGGATGCACTCGCGATGGAAGCGGCTGAAAAGAGAAGCCGAGCAGGCTCCGTCGAAACACTTATCGTGATAAAAGACCCGGACCTTCAAACGTAGAGACTCCCACCGCCGCAATATTGTTGATTCAGGAATTCTTTAGCATTGCCGGGAGCGAGCTTTGTGTCAAGCCGAGAGCTGCGGAGGCGGACGGGAAAAGCTCAGGTTTTGAATTTATTGGGGGGTGGTTCCCGCAAAGCCTTTCCTTTCAACATATTATCGAAGGATTACTTCGGTTATCCCCAGCTATCTCCTTGATTTATATGAGTTTGAATCTTTAGGGCCAGGAAGGTTTTGAGTGTGCCTGCCGGATTCACTTTGTATCGATCCTCCTTTGCGGAAGGAAGCCCGGCCCGATGATCTGAGCGCTGATTCCTCCACTTCCATTGTAGAAAAACAGCAGAAATTCCATGCCAAATTGCCGCTTCATTAAGTCATTTTATTTGAGACACTTGACGAAAGAACCATCTATTGGAGCTTGACAGGTAAAACGATCCCCTCCGGCGCCGATTCCGGGAGCGCGGAAGAGGCGTGGAAGCCGATTGTGAAATTCCACGGCAGGGTCTTCGCGCTTCGAGCGGGCAACGATAGAATGCGAGCCAGGGAAGGTCGTTTTAAGACGCGCGCGAGCCGGAATAAAACAAGAACCGGACGGAAAAATGAAGGGCGGGCAGCCATGCCGTTGCAGAGACTTTGGGCCCCTTTACTGGCAGTACTCTTTCTGACCTGCGCTGCGGCGCAGTCCGCCTCTGCCGGCGGGTATGGACCGGGACAGACCGGGCAGAATAACCCTCAGACACAGGCTCCGCCGCCGCCGGATGGGCAGGCAGACTCCGGCCAGGAAGCTCCGCCGTTTGATCCCTCGATCTTTGAGAACCCGCTTCCGGCCGACCAGCTTTCTTTTCTCACTTCCCTCGCCGGGATGCCGTCGGGCAAAGCGATCAAAGATAAGCAGCTCAAAAAAGTGATGCACAGCGTCGTTCCCGGCTGCGAGTTTCACTACGGGCGGGATATACCGCTTTGGGATGCTCTGGAGATGGTGCTGGAGCACTCGCCGGCGCCGGTTGTGATTCGCGACGGACGCTACGTGACGCTCTCAGGCACGAGCGGCCCGTACCTGGCGGGGCGCGGGTTCCTGTGGATCGATATGAAAACGGGGATCGGCCTGGGAGGGTTTTACTTTCACCCGACGAACGGGGAGCCGACGCCGACGGTCGCGGTGTTTTCAAAGCAGGTGCGGACGAAGGACAAGGTGATCGAGATGAGCCAGCTTCCGCCGGAGTTTGCACTGGACCTGTACCAGTGGCAGTGGGCATACCGGATTCCTCCGGTGACGACGCGGTATTTTCTGACCGGATCGGACCGGAGGATTCTGCTGGAGCATAACGAGGAGTACTGCTCGCTGACGGAGGCGAGGCCGGGGATGGCTGCGCCGCCCCCTCCGGGCATCTGCGAACAGATGGATGCGAATGCCGCCGATGTGGATCTGGACGCGGCGGGGTATCTGGAGCAGGTGCACTACATGACCAACGCGACGGCGTGGATGCTGACGGGGCCGGATGAGGTGGCGTGGCTGCAGGTGCGCAATACGGCATGCATCGCGGGACCGAATCCTGTGCGGTGCCGTATCCGGATGACACGGGCGCGGACGCGGGTGATTCTGAGCGGGCATCCGGCGCGGGGTTAGGGCTGACGGCGGACACTGGTTCTGTCCAGCCTGCCTTTTCAGTCTGCCCGTCCTGAGACAGACTGGTCAGCGTCTGCGGAGATTCGAGCAGTTATCAGAACCGGAGCGTTACCGTTCTTTCTTTTCGTCGTGGGTCAGTTTGAAACACAGAGAAAACAAACCATCCCCCAGTGGCTGAAGCCTCGGCATGCTGGAGCATTCGATGGCACGGCTGAGGCCGTGCCCTTCCCAAATATTCAACCTGACCCACTACCTTTTTTTCTCTTCCTGTTCCCTGGTTGCATCCCGGGTCGCTTCTCAGAACTCTTCCTGCCGGGCCTGAGGCTTTCGGCTGTAGCACAGAGGGCTTCCGTCAGGTCTTTGGCGGACAGAGAGCCTGCGGGATCAATGAGCCACTGAAGAACGAGTCCGGAGAGCAGCACGTGGTGGAGGGTGCCGATCGTTCGCACGGTTTGCTCGCTGATCGTGCTTTCGTCCTGATTCAGAAACATCGCCGCCAGACCAGCGCGCGCGAGGTGCACTTTGCTCGCAATGACCTCGCGGGTCTCCGGCCGGCCCACCATCTGCGCGAAGATTTCGAAGTTGGCGACCCACAGCGCGCGATGGGTTTCAAAGGTGGCGATGATCTTTGCCCAGGTGGCTTCAAATCGCTGCGCGGGCGCAACGCCGGGCGGAATGGCGGTCTGCAGCGCTTGCTGAAGATCCTGGTCCCATTCGCCGAACGCGAGCAGCAAAGCTTCCGTCAGCAGAGCTTCCTTGGAGGAAAAGTGATAGCCGATGGCGGCCAGACTGACCCCGGCTGCCGAGGCGATATCCCGGGCGGTGGTGCGGTTATATCCCTTCTCCAGCAGACATTGCTTCGCTGCCAGCAGTAAAGCATCCCGATTGTTCATAAAAATCTGAGCCGGCTCCCTGGAACATTTGTATCAGACGTTCGTATAGTACATTTGTATAAGACATTTGTTCTACTCCGCTCAATACGGGAGGCGCAGTGAAAAACGGAAACATTCTCATCTCAGGCGCGAGCGTGGCCGGTCCGGCGCTGGCCTTCTGGCTCCATCGCTACGGATTTCAGCCCACCATCGTGGAACGCGCGCCGGCGGTGCGTCCGGGCGGATACGCAATCGACTTTCGCGGCGCGTCGCTTCGCGTGCTGGAACGGATGGGACTGCTGCCGGAGGTGCAGCGGAAACAGACCCGCATCGGCGCCATTACGATCGTCGACCGGAACAACAGCAAGGTCGCCAGCATGCCCGATGGGTTTACCAGCGGCGAGCTCGAGATTTTGCGCGGCGACCTAGCGGACATTTTTCACGAAGCCACGCGGGAGACGACCGAATATATCTTCGATGACAGTATTGCCGCGATGGAAGAGAGCGAAGACGGCGTGGATGTATTGTTTCAGAGCGGCAGGCGGCGCAGGTTCGATCTGGTAGCCGGCGCGGACGGACTGCATTCAAAAGTGCGCTCCGTCGCGTTTGGAGAGGAAGCGGACTTCGTCCGTTACCTGGGATATTACGTTTCCATCTTTACCATTCCGAACTACCTGCATCTCGATCACGCCGGACTGTACTACGGGACACCGGGCAGGAAGGTCGGCATCTTCAGTGGAGGCGATCCGGCGGAGGCGAAGGCATCGTTCTTCTTCGCTACAGAACCGCTCTGCTGCGCCCGATACGACAGCGCGCAGCAGAAGGAGATTCTGCGCAGCCATTTCGGACGGGAGGGATGGGAGGTACCGCGTCTGCTGGAATGGATGGAGAGCGCGCCGGATTTCTATTTCGATTCCGTCAGCCAGGTGAAGATGAAGCGGTGGTCGGCGGGCCGCTGCGTTTTACTTGGCGATGCGGCGTACTGCGCCTCGCCGCTCTCGGGGATGGGGACGGGGATGGCCGTCGTCGGAGCCTACGTTCTGGCCGGCGAACTGGCGGAGTCCGGCGGGAACCATCGGGTGGCCTTTGAGAGCTATGAGCGCCTGATGCGGAGATTCGTGGAGAAGTGTCAGGGAATTGCCGATGGAGGCGTCGACTGGTTTGTGCCGCGAACCCGCTTCCGGCTGTGGCTGAGCCATCAGATGTGGAAGATTCTTCCTTACACTCCATGGAAAAACATGATGATCGAAGTGCCTCTGAAGATCGGGAACTCGATCGATCTCAGGGACTATGAA
Source organism: Paracidobacterium acidisoli (assembly GCF_003428625.2). Taxonomy (GTDB): domain Bacteria; phylum Acidobacteriota; class Terriglobia; order Terriglobales; family Acidobacteriaceae; genus Paracidobacterium; species Paracidobacterium acidisoli. Next base: position 758,166 of record NZ_QVQT02000001.1, read on the forward strand.
GGCAGAACAGGGGTGTGTTGATTTTGCATCGGTCTGAAGCTCATGCTCGCGCATCGGCCGGGATATGCAGGTGATGCCGGGGCTCCGGAACCGGGACAAACTCCGGAAGGAGTGCGGATTCGTTCACGGTTTCGGTCATTTGTCCACAAAATGCACCTGTAAGATGGCTAACGGCATGATTGCCGGCGCCGGGGACGGCCGTTGTTCTTCCGGCATGCGGACAGAGACAAGGGAGGCGGAAGATGCCAAAACGAACCGTGGTGGCGGGTACCTGGCAGATTGAAACCAATAATCAGGCGACACGCGCCGGCGAGTCTCTGGATGTGACCGGCGTCTTCTCGCTCGACACGAAGATCAGCACGATGACGCGGATCGTGACGGATTTTTACAACGACGCAAAGGCGTCCCTTGCCTATACCAACATTCCTCCGCTCTTTATCTTTGTCGCGCCGGAGTACTACTTCAAGCGCACGCTGACGCAGCGATGCCTGACGAAGGACGAGAGAGACCGGACGCGCGACGCGATGTCGATTCTCGCCCAGTCATTGCCGAATCTGCTCCTGATTCCGGGTACGGTGGCGTGGAGGAAGCCGCTCGATAAAAAGGCGCATGCCAAAGCGTCGGAACGACTGGAACGAAGACTCGCATTGGATGGCGCCTATACCGGCGCAAGAACCCTGCCGAAGCCTTCCTCGGGAGGCATGTTCGGGAAGAGCAAGGTGAAAGCGGATGCCGCCTACAACACCGCCTATCTCTACATGGGAACCCGCATCATGAAGTATCACAAGATGGAGGATGCGGGAGAGCTTGCAGAAGAGGACGAAGGCGCCATCTTCGTTCCCGGAGACGGGAACAACGTGTTTACGGTCGCCAGTCTGAGAGTGGGGATCGAGATCTGCGCCGATCATCAGGCGCATCACCTGAGAGAGAAGGTCGATATCCATATCGTCAGCTCGGCATCGGTGGCGCGGAGGGATGAGCATGTGATGGCCAAAGACGGAGGGCTTTATATACGCGCCAACACCGGCGACGCGGAGATTACAAAGGTCGATCGGACCACCACGACGCCTCTCGCTGCGGCTCCCAATACAGTGAAGACGCCGCAGATCGCCGACGTGGGCGCGATGGATGAGGCCTTCCGGAGACGGTGGGATACGGCGAAGGATCTGAGCAAGGCGCTGTTCACGAATCATCCCGAGCAGAAGAAGCCGAAGAAGCAGTCGATCCGGGAGCTGGTTCGACTGGCATACGGAGGCAAGCTGACGACGGCCGTGACCGAAGTCGACACCATATAGCTGCTGCCATGCAGCCTGCACGCTTTCCGGTGAGCGATCCTGGCCAGGAATGCATGAAGAGCTCTGCCCTGTCGAAGGCCTGCGATTCACAATCGCGTCAGAGTTGCCGCCTACAATCGGGCCCGGAGGAGAGTGGCAATGTCGGTTGTGATGCTTTCAGGGCCCATTGGTTCGGGCAAGACCACGGTAGCGCGGGAGCTGGTGGCGATCTCTCCGGCGCCGCTCTGTTATCTGGAGGGCGATACGCTCTGGCCGATGTTTGCAAAGCCGCATGCGGGGCCGCGCCACGAGCGGTTCCGGCTGCTGATGCGCTCGATGACGGCGGCGTCGGTGCCGCTGACGCGCGGCGGGTACGAGGTGCTGCTGGACTTCTCTTTTCCCCTGGACTTTCTGGAGACGGCCCGCAAAATTCTGAAGGAGATTCCGCTGGATTTTGTGGTGCTGCGGCCGAGTCTCGAAGTATGCGAACAGAGGGCGGCCGCGCGGGCGGAGGGAGCGATCTCCGATTACAGGGCGTATCGGGACTTTTATGCGATGTTCGAAGGATCGGCGCGCCACGAGATCTGCGACGACGAGGCCGATGCCGCGGCTCTGGCGCGGCGCATCCGCGAGGGGATCGATCGGGGCGACTTCCGGGTCAAGGGATGAGCCGGCCGGGGACGTTGCGGGATGGCGACGTGTAAAGTTCTTCCATTCTTTCTTGACAATCTAAACTAAACCGTTCAGTATTCGAGATACGCATTGTTCCGTATACAGGGAGGTATGCGTGATCCGGGTAGAGAATCTGACGAAGACCTTCGACCAGTTCACCGCGGTGAAGGGGATATCGTTCGACGTGGAGCAGGGCGAGATCTTCGCCTTTCTGGGGCCGAACGGCGCGGGAAAGACCACCACCATCAAGATGCTGACGACGCTGCTGCGGCCGACGAGCGGCGCGATTCACCTGAACGGGCTGGACCCGTGGGTGAAGCAGAAAGAGGCGCGGCAGAGCTTCGGGATCGTCTTTCAGGACCCGAGCCTCGACAACGAGCAGACGGCATACGAAAACATGGAGCTGCACGGGGTGCTGTATCACGTGCCGCGAAAGGTGCGCGCAGAGCGCATCGAGCGGCTGCTGACCACCTTCGAGCTGTGGGAGCGGCGCAACGATTACGCGAAGACCTTCTCCGGCGGCATGAAGCGGCGGCTGGAGATTGCGCGCGGGCTGCTGCACACGCCGAAGATCCTGTTTCTGGACGAGCCGACGCTGGGGCTCGATCCGCAGAGCCGCAACCAGCTCTGGACGCATGTGAAGCACCTGAACGAGACGGAGCAGACGACGGTCTTTCTGACCACGCACTACATGGACGAGGCGGACCGGGTGGCGCACCGGATCGCGATTATGGACCACGGCGCGATTGTGGCGCAGGGCACGTCGGCGGAGCTGAAGGAACGGACGGGAAGCGACTCGCTGGAAGGGGCGTTTCTGGCGCTGACCGGTGAATCGCTGCGCGACGAGGGCGCGGACTCGAAGGACCAGATGCGGCAGTTCGCAAAAATGTGGAGAGGACGGTAGGCATGGGCGCAATTTACATTCTGTGGCTGCGCGAGATGAAGCGCTATATCCGCTCCCGCGTGCAGATTGTGGTGTCGCTGGGGCAGCCGGCGCTGTATCTGCTGGCGCTGGGCTTCGGCTTCGGGCCGGTCTTTCAGAAGGCAGGCGAGGGGAGCTATCTGCAGTTCATGGCTCCGGGCGTGATCGGGATGACGGTGCTGTTCAGCTCGATCTTTTCCGGCATTGCGATGTTGTGGGACCGGCAGTTCGGCTTTCTGAAGGAGACGCTGGTGGCTCCGGTGCCGCGGATACAGATCATGATCGGGCGGACGCTGGGCGGAGCGACGGTGGCGATGATTCAGGGCGTGCTGATCCTGGTGATCTGCCTGGTGGCGGGCTTCCGGCCGCAGCACTGGATCGCGGTGCCGGCGGCGTTCGTCTTCGTGATGATGATCGCGGTGGTCTTTGCGGCGCTGGGCACGGGCATCGGATCGATCATCAAGGACATGCAGGGCTTTCAGCTGATCATGAACTTTCTGGTGATGCCCATCTTCTTTCTGTCGGGCGCGCTGTATCCGCTGAAGAACCTGCCGCGGGTGCTGACGTGGATCACGAACGCCGATCCGCTGTCGTACGGAGTGGACGGGCTGCGCGGCGTGCTGACGGGTCTGTGGGCGTTTCCCTATGCGCTGGATGTGGCCGTGCTGTGCGGGCTGGCGGCGGTGTTTCTGACCATGGGGGCGTGGCTGTTCTCGCGGATTCAGCTGTAATGGTTTCAGAGATGCAAAACCGACTATGGTAAGGCCGCGCAGCGCGGAGGCTCACCGCAAGGTACTGGAGGCGTCGCTCGAGCTGTTCTCGGAGCGGGGCATCGACGCGACGAGCATGGACGCGATTGCCGGAGCCTCGGGCGTAAGCAAGGCGACGATCTACAAGCACTGGCCGGACAAGGACCGGCTGGCGCTCGAGGTGCTGTCGTGGATGCTCGGACTGGACGAGGAGCGGCCGGAGTTCAACTCGGGCGATCTGCGCGAAGACCTGATCGACGCGCTGACGTGGCAGCCGGCGGAGCATCGCAGAGAGATGAAGAACCGCATCATGCCGCATGTGATTGCGTACTCGGCGCGCAATCAGGAGTTCGGCAAGGCATGGCGCGAGCGCGTGGTGGAGCGGCAGCGGGAGGGGTTGTCGCGTCTGCTGGAGTGCGGCGTGGCGCGGAGAAGGCTGCGCGGGGATCTCAGCGTCGATCTTTCGATCGCCCTGCTGGTGGGCCCGATGGTGTACCGGAACATCTTCGTGACGAACCGGTCGATGGACCGCGCTCCGCGGGAGTTTGTGGAGCAGGTGGTGGACGCGTTTCTGGCGGCCTTTGGCACGGCTGCGAAGAAGATACGCGGCTGAGATCCAACCTGTGCCCGGAAAGACGGATAGGAGCAGCCTGAACTTTTCAGATGGAAAGAAAAAGCAGATCCCTCCACTGCGCCGCTGCCTGACGGCTGCGGCTTCGGCCGGGATGACAAAGGGTTGAGATTTTTCATTCCCATCCTTCGCACCAAAATCGGCGCGAAGGATGGGGCACCCGGCATCTTACTGCGGGCACCCTCTCACTGCGAAAACGAAGACCGGCCGGACGACTATCCTGAAGGCAGGCTGAACAGCCGGTATCCGAAATCAGCCGGAAATCATTTCCCTTCCAAACGGAGGCGGCTCTGGACGAATCTGCCGAACACTCTTCCCTTTCTGCGAAACCTCCACTTTCTCCGCTGCCTGAGCCGCCGGATCGCGGCACGCAGTGGATCTTCTTCGGGCCGAACGGGCTGCGCGCCGGATGGGGCGCGATGCTGTTCGCGGCGGTTCTGCTGGCGGTGGAATTTCTGCTGAACCTGGCGGTGCGGCTGGTGGTACATCCGCAGGCTCCGCCGAAGGGCGCGATGCCGCCGGAGTTCGCATTGTTCCAGGAGGGCCTGTCGGTGGTGCTGGTAGCGCTGCCGACCTCGGTGATGGCGCTGATTGAAGGACGCGCGCCGGGGTACTACGGCTACCAGGGAAAAGCGCGCGCGGTACGGTTTTTCTCCGGGGTGGTGTGGGGATTCGCCGCGATCTCGGCGCTGGTGGGCACGCTGTGGAAGCTGGGCTGGCTGCGCTTCGACGGGCAGCTGCTGCATGGAGCGGCGGCGTGGCGGTACGGGGCCGAGTGGGGCGTGCTGTTTCTGATGGTCGGCATCTTCGAGGAGTCGGTGCTGCGCGGCTATCTGCAATTCACGATCGGACGGGGCCTGGGCTTCTGGTGGAGCGCGCTGGGGCTCTCGTTCCTGTTCGGGTTTCTTCACGGACACAATCCGGGCGAGTCGCCGGTGGGGCTTTTTGCGGCGGGAGCGGTGGGGCTGATGTTCTGCCTGAGCCTCTGGTATACGGGCTCGCTGTGGTGGGCGGTGGGCTTTCACGCGGCGTGGGACTGGGGCGAGTCGTTTTTCTACGGCACGTCGGACAGCGGCGTGGCGGTGCAGGGGCATCTGCTGAGCGAGCATCCGATGGGCGGGCTGCTGTGGAGCGGCGGGGCGACGGGTCCGGAGGGCAGCGTGCTGGTGTTTGTGCTGCTCGCTGCGGCCATGCTTGCCATGTATGCGTGGTGGGGACGCAGGACGGTTTCTCCCTTTGCCGGATATGGATGGAGGCCGAAGGGGCGTGCTGCGCTGTCCGGCGGCAGCGATGGAGAGGCATGAGAGGGCAGGGGCTGCGATGAGACAATGGTCCGAAGATGGCTCTCGGCAGATCGGTTGACGTGGAAGAGGAACGCAGGCGGCCCTGGCTGCGATACATGGCCGGCCTGCTTGTGGTGGTGGTGCTGGCGGTGGCCGCGGGCGTACTGGCAGGCGCGTTCTGGCTGAAGCGCTCGATGCGCGATGCGCTGCCGCAGGTGGATGGACAGCTTCGCCTGAAAGGGCTGACGGGCCCGGTGACGGTTCGCCGCGACGCGCACGGGGTTCCGCATATCGAAGCGTCTTCCGTGGACGATCTGCTGGAGGCGCAGGGCTACGTTACGGCGCAGGACCGGCTGTGGCAGATGGATATGGCGCGGCGGATGGCAGCGGGCGAAGCGGCCGAACTGCTGGGATCGAAGCTGGTGGCACACGACCGCATGCAGCGCGTTCTGGCCTTTCGCCAGACGGCGGAGCGGCTGACGGCGGGGCTGGACCAGCGCGACCGGCGCTGGCTGGAGGATTACGCGCGGGGCGTGAATCAGTTTATCGAGAACAACGGCGATCATCTGCCGGCAGAGTTCCGGCTGCTGATGTATAAGCCGAAGCCGTGGCAGCCGTCGGACTCGATGCTGGTGGCGCTGAGCATGGTGCAGATGCTGGACGAGCACTGGCCGGAGAAGCTGGAGCGCGAACAGGTGACTGCGAGGCTGGGACCGACGCTGGCCGCCGATCTGTATCCGACGGGATCGTGGCGCGATCATCCGCCGACCCAGACGGAGCCCGATCTGACGGCGCCGCAGCAGAATGTTCCGGACATTCCGCTGGACCCGTCGCAGACGATGCTGCGCGAGGGGCTTCCGTCTGCAGCGCCGGATACCGGAGGGCTTCAGCCCGGAGCGCCGGATACCGATCTGCAGCAGCTGCGGGCGCTGACGGGCGTGCATGATGCGTGCCGCTCGTGTACTCCGGGATCGAATGAGTGGGCCGTCTCGGGCGCGCATACGGCGAGCGGGAAGGCGATGCTGTCGAACGATATGCACCTGGCGCACCAGATGCCGGATATCTGGTACGAGAGCGACCTGGAGGCTCCGGGGTTGCATGCGGCGGGCGTAACGGTGCCGGGGCTGCCGTTTATCGTGGCAGGACACAACGAGCACATCGCGTGGGGATTTACGTCGCTCTACGGCGACACGCAGGATATTTACGTCGAGAAGGTGAATCAGCAGGACCAGTATCTCGGGCAGGACGGAAGCTGGCATCCGATCGAGCATGAGAGCTCGACGATCCATGTACGCTTTGGCCGCGATGTGACGGTCGACGTGGCGCGGACGGCGCACGGACCGATTATTTCGGCGCTGGTGCCGCATGAAAAGCGCGCGCTGGCGCTGCGCTGGAATGCGTATGATCCGGCGAGCAGCGGGCTGCCGCTCTACGGCCTCAACACGGCGGGCAACTGGAATGAGTTTCATGCGGCGCTGAGCACGTGGTGGGCTCCCACGCTGAATGTGATTTACGCCGACGATCAGGGGCATATCGGCTATCAGGCGGTGGGATTTATTCCGAACCGGCCGACGGGGATCTCGGGCGTGCCGATCGCGGATACGCAGCATGAGTGGCAGGGCTTTGTGCCGTATGACAAGCTGCCGTCGGCGCTGGACCCGGCGAACGGACTGCTGGCGACGGCCAATGCGCGGGTGACGCCGGACGATTATCCGTATCCGCTGACGCTCGAGTGGGCGAACCCGTACCGGAATGAGCGCATCTGGAAGTGGCTTTCGGATAAGGACAAGCTGACGCCGCAGCAGATGCTGACGCTGCAGACCGATGTGTATTCGGAGGTAGACCAGGAGTTTGCGCAGCGGTTTGCGTATGCGATCGACCATGCGGGCAAGGCGAACAGCCGGCTGCGCCAGGCGGCGGATCTGATGCGGACGTGGAATGGAGTGGTGGGCATCGATTCGGCTCCGGCGGCGATTGTGGCGGCGACGAAGCATGCGCTGTGGCCGATGCTGCTGCAGCCGAAGCTGGGCGGCGACTGGGCGCTGTATGAGTGGGCAGAGAGCCAGTTTGCGCAGGAGCAGATCGTGATGCATGAGCCCGCGGCGTGGCTCCCGAAACAGTACGCGTCGTGGGATGAGTTTCTTGCCGCGGCCGTGAGCCAGGGGCTGAACGAAGAGCATGCGCCGGCGGATCTGAGCCGGTGGCGCTACGGCTATGCGCATCCGGTGGAGCTGGAGCAGCCGCTCTTCGGGCTGCTGCCGTGGTTCCGCGGATGGACCGGCATCGGTGTGCATCCGCAGTCGGGCGATGCGACGACGGTGAAGCAGGCGGGGCGCACCTTCGGGCCGTCGCAGCGCTTCACGATCGACTGGAACGATGTGGACGGGGCGACGGAGAACATGGTGGTGGGCCAGTCGGAAGACCCGCTGAGCCCGTGGTACCGCGACCAGTGGCCATACTGGTACAACGGCACGACCTTTGCCCTGCCCTTCAGCGATGCCGCGGTCGCGAAGACCGCAACACACACGCTGCGCCTGACGCCGTGAAGATCTCGTTCCGCTTTCCGGCGTCGGCGGCGAGCCTGGCGACCCGGGCGCGCAGGCGGCGCTCGCTGCTGCTGGCGTGCGTGGGCATTGCGGTGCTGCCGCTGGCGTGGCGGGGCGTGTCGTGCGGGCAGGACTTCGATTTTCATCTGCAGTCGTGGCTTGAGGTGCTGCGGCACTGGCATGAGGGCGTGGCGTATCCGCACTGGGACGCCTCGGCTAATTACGGAGCGGGCGAGCCGCGCTTCGTTTTCTATCCGCCGCTGTCGTGGCTGCTGGGCACGTTGATGGGAGCGGTGCTGCCGTGGTCGTGGGCGCCGCTGCTGTTTACGGGGATCGCGCTGCTGGCGCTGGGCGGAAGTTTTTTTGCGATGGCACGCGAGTGGATGAGCGAAGACCAGGCGGCTCTGGCGGCGTGTCTGTGCGTGCTGCAGCCTTATCTGCTTTTCGTGGCGTATGAGCGGGCCGCTTATGGCGAGCTGCTGGCGGCGGCGTGGATTCCGCTGCTGATTCTGTTTGGCCTGCGCCGGAAGCCAGCGCTGCTGCCGCTGGCGGTGTCGATTGCGGGCGTGTGGCTGACCGATGCTCCGGCGGCGGTGATGGGCTGCTATGCGCTGGCAGTGCTGGTGATTGCGGCGGCGGCGGAAGAGCGCAGCCTGCGGCTGATACGGCGCAGCGCGGGCGCGGTGCCGCTGGGGCTGGGGCTGGCAGGGTTTTATCTTGTGCCGGCGATGTGGGAGCAGCGCTGGGTCGAGATCACGCGAGCGATCGGCGACGGCATGCGCGTGGAGGACAGCTTTCTGTTCGGCCACACGACGGATGCGTATCACGATCAGGTGCTGCGGACGGTGTCGTGGATTGCGGTGGCGCTGCTTCTCGCGACGACGGCGGCGGCGTGGGGATCGGCGAGGAAGCGCAAAGCGCTGTGGCTGCCGCTTTGCGTCGTATCGGCGCTGATTGCGTTTCTTCAGCTCCCTTTCAGCGATTTTCTGTGGAGGCTTGCGCCGGAGCTGAAGTTTCTGCAGTTTCCGTGGCGATGGCTGCTGGTGCTGGGCGTTGTGCTTGCGGCGCTGGCCGGGATAACGCTGCGCGGCGAGGCGCGGACGCGGCGGGCGATCTCGCTGCGCGCGATCTCGATGCTGCTTTTTGCGTGCCTGATGGCGGGGGCGGCCTCGGCCTTTTTCTGGTCGCCGTGCGACGACCAGGACAGCGTGCAGGCGCAGCGGACGGCGCTGCGCGGCGATGGCGTTGAGGGGACGGATGAGTACACGCCGCGCGGGGTGGACAACGAGGCGATTCAGCAGGGGCTGCCGCCGGTGCGCGTGCTGACGGCGCCGGATGCGGAAGAGGCGGACAGCTCGGTGGCGGTGAATCCGGACTATCAGGCGAGCGCGCGCGAGGAGGTTCCGGCGACGATTCACATCGCGCGCTGGCAGAGCGAGCGGATCTCGCTGGCGATCGGGACGCGGCAGGCGGCGTGGGCGGTACTGCGGCGGATGAACTATCCGGCGTGGCGAATCCTTCTGAACGGGAAGCCCGTCTTATCTTCAGCCACGCGCCAGGATGGTTTGATTGCGCTGCCGCTGACCGCGGGAGAGAACCGGATCGAGATTCGTTACCGGGCGACGGCGGATATGTGGGCGGGGCGCATCGCGTCTCTGACGGCGGCGCTGGTGCTGCTGCTGGCCGCGGCGTACCGGAAGAAAGAGCGAAAGGTTCAGGTATCATGATCGAAGTGCAGACCCGGCTGGATGTGAAAGAAATTCTGCAGGAGGGCGTGGAGCGAACGGACAACGCGCTCGCACGGCTTCTGCCGCCCGATACGCAGACTCCCTCGTCGATTCACAAGGCGATGCGGCACAGCACCTTTGCCGGCGGGAAGCGGCTGCGTCCGGTGCTGGCGATGGAGGCGGCGCGCACGATTCGCGGCGAGCGCACCCTGCCGGAGGGCATGGAAGACCTGGGCGCGGCGATCGAGATGCTGCACACCTACTCGCTGATTCACGACGATCTGCCGGCGCTGGACAACGACGATCTGCGTAGAGGCAAGCCGACGTGCCATGTGGTGTATGGCGAGGCCATCGCGATTCTGGCGGGCGATGCGCTGCAGACGCTGGCGTATCAGACGCTGGCGCGGCTGCGCTGCGCGGCTCCGGCGGCGGTGGAGATTATTCGCCTGATCGCGGATGCCACGGGGACGGTGGAAGGGATGATCGGCGGCCAGGTGCTGGATCTCGAAGGCGAGCACAGCAGGCCCACGGCGGAGTCGGTCGATGCCATTCACCGTGCAAAGACAGGCGCGCTGATTCGCGTGAGCATTGTCTCGGGCGGCGTATACGCAGGCGCGACGGCGGAAGATGCCGAGCGGCTGACGGAGTTCGGACGCAAGGCGGGACTGGCCTTTCAGATTGTCGACGACATTCTGGATGTGACGCAGGATTCGGCGCACCTGGGCAAGACGGCCGGCAAGGACCTGACCAGCGACAAGGCGACGTGGCCTGCGGTCTTCGGGATCGAGGAGTCGCGGCGGCATGCGGACAGGCTGATCGCAGAGGCCTTCGCGCTGCTTGCGCCCTACGGCGCGGCGGCGGACGGGCTGAAGGCGGTTGCGCAGTATCTGGTGGACCGCACGAATTAAGCCGGAAGAACGCTGGCTGCAGTACTTCGTGAACTTGTGACGATTATGCGCAGGCATCGGCCGGGAGAAGGACAGACAGCACGATCAAACGTAACGCTGCACGCGGTTTCAAGCCTTGACGGCTTTATCGCGAGGAAGGACAACAGCGTCTCCTGGCTGGATGACCGTGGAAGCGTCTACGAAGCCGGAGCTTCCGTTTCGGAGGAAGAGGCGGCAGCATTCGTCCAGACCATCGACTGCTATGTACTCGGCTCCCGCACGTATGAACTCGCTCTTGAGCTGGGCTGGCCATACGGCGACACTCCAACGGTCGTGGTAACCAGCAGAGAATGGCCTGCGGCGAGGAAGAGCGTCGAGTTCTATGCGGGCGATCTCGAAACGCTCGTCGACGTGAAGCTCGCGCCGCGATTTCAAAACATCTGGCTGGTGGGCGGAGCCATGCTGTGCCGGCGCTTTCTCGAGCTCGGTCTGGTGGATGAGATCAGGCTGACCATAGCCCCAGTGCTGTTAGGTGACGGACTCCGGCTCTTCGGCGATTCCCTGCCGGAGGAGAGATGGGATCTGAAGAATGTCGCCACTTACAGGAATGATTTTGTGGAGCTGTCGTACACTGCATCCACCGGTGAGAGCATCTGAAGATGCTCCCTCGCTTATGGCGTGACGAGATCGACGAGGGAGTGAAGGAGAACTTCACACGGCTGCGCACTCCCTCATAAATCGACATTCTGCACGAGGCTATCGGCGGCCGATGACTTCGCGGAGCTTGTTGCCCTGCTTGCTGAGATCCTCGACAAAATCCTCGACCTTGAGCAGCATGTCCTGTCCGGAGCGGACGTAGCCGGGGAGCTTGTCCCACAGCTCGCGGGCGGCGTCGGCGTTATCAATAAGCGCGACGACGGTTCCGGCGGCGGCGACGGCGAGAGCGGGCTTTTTCTTTCCGCGCAGCAGCAGAATGGCGCTGGCGACGAGTGTGCCGGCGGCAAAGGCGCTGGTCCAGGGAACCCGGGCGGAGAGCTCGGCGAGGTTATCGGGAAGGTTTGCCTCGATCTGTCGCTGAATGGGGGTCAGACTCATCGCAGTATTTTCCTCTTCTTCTGTTGAGATGCAGATGGATGCCGCAGCGCCTTTTCCACCGGTGTGCAGTTCCTAATCGAGATCGAAGTCGCGCAGCGGCTTGCCTTCGTCCGGAGTTTCCTTCGCTTTGCGGAGCGCTTCGGCAAATTTTTTTTCGAGCAGGTCGTTGCGGTTCTTCTCGGCGTCGACGGACTGGCGGAAGATGCTCTCCTTGCGGTCTTCCTGCTCGCGCATGGCGCGGGCGGCGGTTTCGAAATCCTCAAAGGTGCGCTTGCGCGGAGCGGGGGTGTGCGCGATGACGGACCGGGTGTCGAGATCGATTTTCAGCGACGCTCCGCAGTCGGGACATGCGACTTCGATGGTCTGATGCTCTTTGTTTGCCATATTGGTTGCTGCCTGCGGCGCGGTCGCGCGCACAGGGCTCCAGGGCGTGAATGTAACACCACGGCGGGCGGCGTTGCAATGCGGAGCAGCATGCCTGATTCTCTTCCAGAGCTGAAGCCGCGCATGATACAAAGCAAAACTCTTATCCCATCTTAGCCGCCAAAGACGGGCGGCGAAGATGGGGCACCCGGCGCTTCACTCCGTTCCGCTTCGGTCGGGATGACAAAGTTTAAGGGGAGTACGATCCCGCATCTGCCGAAAGAAGGCAGATGCGGGGCACCCGGCATCCCACGTTTGAAAGCACGGATGCCAGGCGGAGATCAGAGATAAATGACTTTGTGGCCGGGACACTCCTGCGCGGCCTGCTCGACGAGGGTCGAGAGCAAGGCGTCTCCGTAGCGGGCGAGGTATGCGACGCCGCCGATGACCCGCTCCTGCGGATGATGATTCGGAAAGAGGTTCAGATACAGCGCGTCGACGTGGCGGCGGATGCTGCTCTCTTTCTGGAGCTGGTAGTTCGCGGCGAGGCGGCGCAGACGGTTCATCTGATAGCGCATTTTGCGCGCGGCGATCTCAGCCGAGCGGCCCAGGCCATGATCGAGCGACTGCATCCAGGCGGTGACCGAGGTCAGCTCTTCGTCGAGCGCGTTTCCGGCTGAGGCGAGCTTCTTTTTGCCTTCGATGGGGATGGCGCGCGCGCCGAGGCGCTGGGCCAGCTCGTCGGGATGCGTCGCGATGATCTGCTGCAGGTCGAGCTCGTGCTGCGCAAGCACGGTGGCCACGGCGGGCTCTATGAGCGTGGCGCTGAGCCGGGGCACGATCGGCGTGAAGCGGCCGAGGATGGCCTGATAGAGCACCTGCGACTGCGCGAAGTAGGCGATCTCGGACGGGCCGCCGATGTAGGCGCGGGTGGGCAGCAGGTAATCCTGAAAGACGGGGCGCAGAAGGGCGTTGGGGCTGAAGCGGTGCGGAGCGCGGTCGAGCAGGGCGAGCAGCTCGGCGGTCTCGTACTGGCGCTTTCCCGCGGTCCATATCTGCGCGTCCTTCCGCTTCAGCGCGAGGCGCGCGCCGGCTTCTTCACCGTTGTTTGCTTCCTCGATGAGGAAGAGGAGGCTGCTGCCGGGCGCGACCAGAACCTGGGAATGATAGCCGCGGTCTTTGAGCTCCTGATCGCGAATGTGCAGCGCGGACTCGAGTGCGGCGGCCTGCTCGATGGCCTGACGGAAGACGGGAGCGCCGAGGGCGTGGAAGCGGGGGTCGGCGGCGTCGATAACCACCAGTCCATAAGCGGCGAAGGTGGCGGCGGCCCATTGCGCGAAGGCGCGGGCGAAGGTCGCATCGGAGCGGTAACACTGCGCGAGCAGATCGAACTCGGGCGTGCCGCCGATGAGCTCGGCCGCTTTGTCGAGGACGGCCTCGATGCCGGCACCGAGGCGGATGCCGCCGACGGGCTGTCCGGCGTGGCTGTGCCCGGACTCGAGGCGCAGTGTGTGCAGCTGATGGCGCGAGGGCAGCGTGAGGTGATCGGCTTCGGCGAGGTCGTGATCCTCACTGGCGAGCCAGAAGACCGGGACCGAATCCGTATCCTGCGCCTTGCGGATGGCGGTGGCGATCTTGTGCAGCGTGAAGAGCGGACCGCCGAAGAGCGTGACCTGCTGGCCGGTGACGATGGCGCCGGTTCCGGTACGGAGACGCTCGATATTCTCAAAGGTCTTTGCGCCGGCTCCGAAGCTCTGATTCTGCTCTCTGAGCAGATCGGCGACGGCGGCGCGAAGCGCGGGCTGCTGCGCGGGGGTGGGTGCAGACTGGTGCGGGCCACAGGGGCTGGCCGGAAAAAAGGGCGTCATCGGCTCGCGACTGGCGGTGTAGTCGAGGAAGAGCCGGTTCAGTCCCGGCAGGGTCGAAATAGGGTAACAATCTGTCTGCACAGCGTTCCGTTCCGGCGTTTCGTTTCGGGGAGCTCCCGATGTGCTGCAGGATGATGGACCGGGATCAAGCAAGTATCTCACGTGCCCGGGTCCGATTTTCGCCCTTTGCCGCGGGTGGTCACCATGATTGTCTTCGGTCCTGTACGGATCTTTTCATTGTGATGCAGGGCGGAGGACTCCCACGTGCCCATCGGATGCTGAGAGCAGGCGCGAAGATGCAGAGAGATGCGGACGGGGGCAAAGATTCAGGCTGTATCCGGAACAGGAGAGCGGGCGAATGTTAGCGTAGACGTGAGGACGTTCCATGGCGAAGAAAAAGAAGCAGGCGGAGCAGGCAGAGACGGCCGCGGTTGCGGTGAGAAAAACGCTGAAGGTCAGACCGGGCAAAGAGGCCAAAGTGCTGACGTCGAAGGTCTCCTATGACGGGCCGCTCTTTCGCGTGCTCTCGGAGGAGATTCGCGAGCCGAACGGCAACCAGGTAAAGCGCGACGTGATCCGCCACAACGGGTCGGTGGTGATTCTGGCAGTGGACAGCTCGAAGAGCAGGAAAGATCCGCTGATTCTGATCGAGCGGCAGTTCCGGCACGCGGCGGGGCAGTATCTGTATGAGGTTCCGGCCGGAAAGATGGACAAGGGCGAGAAGCGGCTCTCCGCGGCGAAGCGCGAGCTGATGGAGGAGACCGGCTACCGCGCGAAGAAGTGGTCGAAGCTGGTGCGGTACTTCGCGAGCCCGGGATTTCTGGGCGAATGGATGCAGGTGTTTCTGGCCGAAGAGCTGACGCCGGGCAAGGCGCAGCCGGAAGAGGATGAATCGCTGGAGCTGCAGTTTGTGCCGCTCTCGGAGCTGCTGCGGCTGATCGATACGGGAGAGATTCGCGACGGCAAAACGCTTGTCTCCGTGATGCTTTACGACCGGCTGCTGCGGCGCGGCTGAAGAGGCGCAAAGCAGAAATCAGGATAAAGACGGACCCGGAGCCACGATTCGGGGGAAACCAAAGCCAGGGAAGGTGCGTCTTTAAAAGAGGCAGGTTGGTTTTCTCCCAACTGCACTCTGCTGAACAGGAAGGTCGAGAGCTCGTGGCTCAGTACAAAGGCAAGGTGAAGTGGTTCAACAACGCGAAGGGATATGGTTTTATCGGTCGCGATGATGGGCCGGATGTTTTCGTTCACTACAGCGCCATTCAGATCGACGGATACAAGAGTCTGAAAGAAGGGGACGACGTCGAGTTCGACATCATTCAGGGACAAAAGGGCCCTCAGGCAGATCAGGTCATGCGACTTCGCGAAAGCGCCTGACAACTGCCCGGCACGAACCGGATCAGATGCTCTTTTTATAACTATGGCCGCAGCCTGCCGCTGCAAGGTCTCCCCCTGTTGTTGTGTGTCTGTGGCCAGCAGCCCGGTTCCCTTCTGCGGATCTCCTTCTGAGGGATCTCCTTCTCCGGATCTGTGTATCTCCGCAAACCTGTGTGTCTTCCCGCTGAAAACACCCTGGCGCGCTGCGCCGCCCGTCTGCTGAAAATGCCATAATCAGCAGCGATGGACAATCGCTCGATTACCAATCTGCTGGCGGAGGCCGCCGATCTGCTGGAGATCGACGGCGCAGACTCTTTCCGCATCCGCTCATACCGGCGCGCCGCTGAGGCGGTGGAATCGACCACGCTGCAGCTGAGCGAGATCGCCTCCGACATGAAGAAGCTGCTGGAGATTCCCGGCATCGGCAAGAGCATGGCGGCCAATATTCAGGAGATCGAGCGCACGGGAAGCTTCGGCATTCGCGATGAGCTGCTGAAGAAGTACCGTCCGACGATGCTGGACCTGCTGAAGCTGCCGGGGATGGGGCCGAAGAGCGTGGCGCTGTTCTGGGAGGCGCTGCAGGTGGCCTCGATCGACGAGCTGGAGGCGGCGATTACCGCAGGCCGGCTGAAGAGCCTGCCGCGCATGGGCGAAAAGCAGATCGAAAAGCTGAAAAAAGGGATCGAGGAATACAGGAAAAACTCCGGACGCTTTCTGATCGACGATGGAGAGATGGCCGCGGAGAAGCTGATCGCCTATCTGCGCGAGTTTCCAGGGCTCGACATCCTTACGCCCGCGGGCTCGCTGCGGCGCGGACGCGAGACGGTGGGCGATCTGGACATTCTGGTCACGGGGCCGGCGTGCGCGGAGAACAATGTCGCAGCCGCAGTAGAGTATGTGGCGCAGTATCCGCCGATCAGCAGCCTGCTGGCCAGGGGGCAGAACAAGGTCAGCTTTCTGCTGCGCAACGGCCTGCAGGTGGATGTGCGGCTGCTGCCGGAGTCGTCGTACGGCGCGGCGCTGCAGTACTTCACGGGATCGAAGATGCACAACGTCTCGATTCGGCAGCGGGCGCTGAAGTATGGCTACACGCTGAACGAGTATGCGCTGGCCCGCGTCGACGACGGCACGCCGGTCGCGGCGGCGACGGAGACGGAGATTTACGCGGCGCTCGATCTGGACTGGATTCCGCCGGAGCTGCGCGAGAACAACGGCGAGATCGAAGCGGCGGAGGCGCACCGGCTGCCGGCGCTGATCGAGCAGGAAGATATTCGCGGCGATGTGCACATGCACACGAATGCCACGGACGGGCGCAACACCATTCGCGAGATGGCGGAAGCGGGCCTGGCGCGCGGATATGCATACATCGCGATTACAGATCACTCGAAGAATCTGGCGATGACCAACGGGCTCGACGACGAGCGGGCGCTCGAGCATATTCGCCGCATTCGCGAGGTCGATGAGGAGATGGAAGGGCGCATTCGCGTTTTTCCGGGCATCGAGGTCGATATCCTGGCGGACGGCGAGCTGGATTTATCGGATGAAGTGCTGGCGCAGATGGATGTGGTGATCGCCAGCGTACACTCGCTGTTCAATCAGCCGGAAGAGCAGATGACGGAGCGCGTGCTCCGCGCAATCGAAAACCCGTATGTGCGGATTCTGGGCCATCCGACGGGGCGGCTGCTGCTGCGCCGCGAGGCCTTCAAAATTAACGTGGCCGCGGTGCTGCGCAAAGCGTCGGAGCTGGGCGTGGCCGTCGAGCACAATGCGTATCCGGACCGGCTGGATCTGTGCGACCGCGATCTGCGCCTGGCGAAGGAGCTGGGCTGCAAAATCGCGGTGAATACCGATTCGCACCATACCAGCCACATGGAGAAGATGCGCTACGGCATTCGCCAGCTGCGGCGCGCGTGGCTGCGGAAGGAAGACGTGCTGAACACGCTGCCGGCGGATGCGTTTCTGGCTGCGCTGCGCCCGCGCCCCTGAGGACGGGGCGCGGTATCAGTGCGTCTTCTGCTTGTCCGCTTTGGCGGGCTGGGCTCCGTTCAAACGCAGATTGATGACTTTGTTCAGCATGTCGAACCAGAAGGGCGCTCCGAGCGAGACGGCAATTGCGGTAAGAAACCAGCCGAAGAGTTTGTAGGACCAGTCTCCGGCCAGCCAGCTCAGGTGGGCACCGACATCCATCTTCTGATCTTTGGGATTGCCGTGCAGAACGAAGTCCCAGTACGGCTTTGCATTGGAGAGCTGATAGCCGATCGGCAGCGACTTCAGATCGTTTTCAACGCTTTGCCGGGCGGCGGTGTAACTGGCGATGTCGTCAGGGGTACAGGCTTTTTCGGGAGGGCAGGCGTACATCTGCGCCACCGAGGCCACCTCGTCGCGCGCGGCCTGCGAGCGCCACAGCGTGGAGGTGACGCTGAAGAGGTTGGCGTTGCAGACGATGGCGAGAACGAGGCCGAGGCCGAGCAGAATCCACTGCGTATCGCGTTTATAGAGGCCGTTCACGCGGTCCATGGTGCCGTCGTACCACTCTTCGACGGCGAGGTTGCAGGCCGCTGCGTCATGCTCGATGCCGAGGACGAGGGTGCGCAGGCGCTGCTTGAGTGGATTGCCGTCGGGCAGAGCGGCGATGAGCTGCGCGAAGGTCGGAGCGGGCGGCAAATGTTCCTTTGCCACGGCAGCGGCCTTTCCGGCATCGGTGTCGGGGACCTTCGCAACGACGACGGCCGCCACCTCGGCGGCAACGGCCACGGCGATCTCGGGCTGCGGAGCGGGTGGAGCGGGCTGGGTGGCTGCAACGGTCACATCGCGGGCCTCCTGAATGATGGTCGCGAGGACGCGGCTGAAGAGCTTCGAGGAGATGTAGGTGGGTCTCGGCGTCTTCTGCGCTTTGCGGCCAAAGACGGGAAGCTTCAGCGGAGAAAAGGAGATGTTCTGGATCAGCGGATGGCCGTAGAACTTCGCCAGAAGGTCGGGGTCCTGCAGCATGCCGTGAATGGCCACTTCGAGAGATGCCGCGCGCCGGGCGGTGAAGGCGGCGCCTACTTCCTGCACATGCGATGCGATGATGCTGAGCAGAAGACAGACCAGAGCGATGCCGATGGCAACGCCGAGAACCTGCTGCATGGAACCCTCCCACGGGATTGTGTCCTGAAACGGATGCCAGTATGCCGGGGAGGCAGAGCACTGTCGAGAAAATTCCGAATGGACGGGAGGGGCGAATTGGCGCGGCGGGCAGGCAGGGGCTGCGGTAGAATGCAGTCTCTGCTATGTCTGACGACTCCTCCCCCGCAAACCACCCGATCGTGGTTGTCCTTGCCGCGATGGTGATCGCTGTGCTCGCCATCGGGGCGTATGTGTGGATCAACAACAAGCCGCCGGTGCACGCGGGGCAGGTGCTGTCGATCACCGCGTATCCGATTCATCGCGATCTGTCGACGGGATCGGGGATAGGCGGACTGAACGGCGAGAAAGATACGTTCGACGAGGTCATCGTTCTGGCCGATGTGCGCATCCGGAACCAGGCGGACATTCCGATCTTTCTGCACGATATGTCAGGCGATGTGACGATGGCGGACGATTCGGTGCAGCACGGCACGGCGGCGGGACGGTCGGACTTTCAGAAAGTATTTATCGCCTACAGCGATCTGGCGCCGCAGAAGAAGGAACCGATTCTGCGCGATATGACGCTGACGCCCGGACAGCAGGTGGAAGGGCAGATGATCTTTCACTATCCGATCACGAAGGATCAGTGGAACCAGCGTAAGAACTTTGCGATCTCCGTTGAATTTCAGCACCAGAAGAACCTGGTGATGCAGGCTCCGGCGGGAACGGTTTTCGGAAGCTGACGGGCAGCAGCTGGTGAGGCGGTCAGCTGAGAAGCGGTCAGCGATAAGACGGCCAGCTAAAGTCCGGTTAGCTGAAAACCGGTCAGCTAAGAGCCGGTCAGTGGAACAACGACTGCAGATCCCTCCGCTGCGCTTCACTGCGTTCCGCTCCGGTCGGGATGACAATTCATTCTTAGATTGTGGCTGCTCTGCATTTGCCATGAAGAATGCGGCTGGTAAAGCAGCTAAAAAGCGGGCAGCTAAAGTCCGGTCAGCAGAACAACGACTGCAGATCCCTCCGCTCCGCTATGCTCCGGTCGGGATGACAATTCATTCTTAGATTGCGCTGCTCTGCATTTGCCATGAGGAATGCGGCTGGTGAAGCGGTCGGCTAACCGATTTTTAGCTAACCGGACTTTAGCTGACCGCTTCTTCGCTACTCGCCTTACTGTCCCGAGGTCGAGACGGGCACTGGCGCATTCTTTGGCGTGGCGATGTATCCCTGCACCTGATTCTTGTTGATGCTGTTCACGACCAGCTCATAGAGCATGTTGCCCTTGCCGGTGTAGAACTGCACGGGCTCGTTCAGGCCGCGGTCCTTCTTCTCGATCTTCTTGTCGTCGGCGTAGACCTCAAGCGTGTAGCGGTTGTGCTTCGTATCGGCCTTCTTCAGCTCGAGGCCCACGGTCGAGATCGCCTTGCGGTGGTTTTTGTCGAGGGTGAACTCGTAGTAGTTCCGGTCGCCCTTGTGCTTGAGAATCTCGAGCTCATCGTGATTGGTCGCGATCAGGCCGCTCTGCACGCCCATATCGCCCTTCATGGACTGGAGCTGCGCTTCGGCTGTCTGCAGCTCGGTTTTGGTCTGACCGAGATCGGTCTTCACGCCGCCGACATCGGTCTTTACGCCGGTTACATCGCTCGATACGGAGCTGATCTGCTTCTGCGTGGAGGCCTGCGCGGCGGCCTGCTCGTTTTCGAGGCGGTGGGCATCGGCCTGCTGACGGCGCAGCAGATCGGAGGCGCGCTCATCGAGCTGACGCTGGGTGAGGCCGAGAGACTGCGAGGTGACGCGAAGGCGCGCGTTCGTCTCATCGACGGCAGAGGCGAGCTTCTGATTCTGCTGCTGCTCGAGGGCCAGCTGCGCTTCGGCGTGAGTGAGACGGCCGGTGAGCAGATAGCTCCATGCAAGGCCCGCGATGGCTGCAAGCACCGCGAGCGCGAGAAGGCCCAGAAATAATCCTGAAAAACTCCGCTGCTCTCCACTTCCAGGCGTGTCACTCATACCGTGTCTTCCCTTCTTTCCCGGTCATTTGATGGATAGACGTCTTTGCCGGCCTTTACGCTGCAGCCGGTGAGCCAGAGCGTAGCGCGACGGCGGCTCATGTGGCAAACCCTTAGAATAGAAATTGTGATCCAGAGAAACGAAACTGCGACGCGTGCCGATGTTGTCATTGCCGGAGCGGGCATTATCGGCCTTGCCACGGCGCTGGCGCTGGCCGATGCGGGACTCCACGTGGTGGTCTTCGAGCGCGGCACCGCGATGTCGGAATCATCGTGGGCGGCGGCGGGCATGCTGGCCGGATGCGATCCGGAGAATCCGGCGGCGCTGCGGGAGCTTTCGCTGCTGAGCCTGGCGCTGTATCCGGAGTTTCTGGCGAGGATCGAAGAGCTTTCGGGAGAGACGATTCCGCTGCGCACGCGGCAGACGCTGCAGGGCACGGATCATCTGCCCTTCGATCTGCGCGCGCTGAAGGCTGCCGAGGCTGAGGCGCTTGCACCGGGACTCAGGACCGGCGGACAGAGCTTTACCCTGCTCGATGAGCACAGCCTCGATCCGCGCGATCTTGGTCAGGCGTTGCCGGCGGCGGCGCGGGCCGCGGGTGTGGAGCTGCACGAGGGCGTTGCCGTAAACGCGGTTCACAGCGGAGGCGATGGCGTCGTAGTGGAGACCACGGCCGGACCGCTGACGGCGCGGCATTTTGTGAACGCCGCAGGAGCGTGGGCGGGATCGCCCGGGACCTCGGCCGGCGCTTCGCTGCCGGTGGCCCCGCGCAAGGGACAGATGCTCGCGGTGGAGCTGCCGGGAGAGGTGCAGCTGCGATGCGTGCTGCGCACGCCGGAGCTCTATATTGTTCCGCGCGGCGGAGGGCGTTACGTGATCGGAGCGACGGTCGAGGACCTCGGCTTCGACAAGCAGGTCTTTCCGGCGCAGATCGATGCGCTGCTGGCGAGCGCTGCCACGCTGTGGACGCCGCTGCGCGGGGCGCGGATCGTCGAGACATGGGCGGGGCTGCGGCCGGGCACGGCGGACGGGCTGCCGGTGATCGACCGGGTGGCTCCGGGGATTCTGGTTGCCGCGGGGCATTTCCGGAACGGCATTCTGCTGGCTCCGGCGACGGCGAGAGCGGTGCGCGAGCTGATCGGCGGGCGGCGGCCGGCGGTCGAGCTCTCTGCCTTCCGGGCGAACCGTTTTGATGGAATGAAAGACGCGGAGACAGGCCAGGCCTGAGGGCAGCGGAAAGCGCTTACAGCGCGGAGACGCATGCAGGCGCAGAGCGGCGCGGATGACAAGCCTGCTTCGCGTACGCTATAAACAAAGTTCACCCTTCTGCGCCGGAACAGCGGTTATGAACGATTCAGAGCCGGCGCAAACCACGGCTATACCGCCCGTTGGCCGCGGGCTCAACACCTGGGCCGCAGCGCCGGCTTCGGCATCCCCGAAATATTCAGAGCATCTCAGAAACAGTGCGTGCAAGAGAACAAAACTGGAGGAAAATAGGTATATATGTCGACTGCCGTAGCGGCCAAAGGACTTGAAGGAATTGTTGCAGCCAACTCCGGCATCTGCTGGATCGACGGTGATGCGGGTGTGCTTGCCTACCGCGGCATCGATATTCACGACCTGGCGGAGAAATCGACTTTCGAGGAGACGACTTATCTGCTGTGGCACGGCACGCTGCCCACGAAGTCTGAACTCGACGCCTTTTCACAAAGGCTTGCCCAGTCCCGCCGCATCCCTCCGCAAATTCTCGATCTGCTCCGCTCCTGCCCGAAGACCTGCTCGCCGATGGAGGCGCTGCGTACCGCAGTCTCTGCGCTGAGTTCGTACGATCCGGCGGAGTCGGCCGTCGATCACGATTCGAATGTGCGCAAGTCCTTCGACCTGACGGCGCAGATTCCGATCGTCGTTGCCGCGTATGACCGCATCCGCAAGGGCCTGCCGGTCATCGAGCCGGATGCGTCGCTTTCGCACGCGGGCAACTTTCTGTGGATGCTCACCGGCGCGAAGCCGAGCGAGACGGCGGCGCGCACCTTCGATGTGGCGCTTATTCTGCACGCCGACCATGAGCTGAATGCCTCGACCTTTGCGGCGCGCGTGATCGCAGCGACGCTCTCCGATGTGCATTCGGCGATCACCGGAGCAATCGGAGCGCTGAAGGGTCCGCTGCACGGCGGCGCGAACGAAGCTGTGATGAAGCTGCTCTTCGCCATCGATAAGGCGGGGGCCGATCCGGTGGAGTACGTGCGCGAGATGCTGGCGCAGAAGAAGAAGATTTCGGGCTTCGGGCACCGTGTGTATCACACGGAAGATCCGCGCGCGACGCACCTGCGCAAGATGTCTGAGGATCTGAGCCGCGCCTCGGGCAACACGAAGTGGTTCGACATGTCGCAGAAGATCGAGCAGTACGTGAAGACGGAAAAGAAGCTCAACGCGAACGTGGATTTCTACTCCGCTTCGACCTACACCACCCTCGGCATCGATCTCGATCTCTTCACTCCTATCTTCGCCATCAGCCGCATCGCCGGATGGGCGGCGCATGTGATCGAGCAGCTCGACGACAACCGCCTGATCCGTCCGCGCGCCGAGTACATCGGACCGGAGTATCCGGCGAAGTACGTGCCGATCGCGCAGAGAGGCTGACGACAGAAGCAGGCGCGGATTCCGCGCAGAGACACGAAGGGCGTCCTGACGGACGCCCTTGTTTTTTGCCGCGCAGCACAGCTCTGAACGGAATCGCTTTGCAGCTATAGCCCGTTGCCTCAGCGGCTGGCGGGAGGGATGATGCTGTTCATGCGCAGATACTCCACGAGCTGGCCGTAGTGATCCATGGAGTGGGCGAGGCAGAAGGTGGCCAGCGACACACGGGTCGCCTTTCCCTTCGGAGGCCCCGGCATCGCCTGAAAGGCGTTCTCCGGGGTGATGGAGCTGACGGCCGCGTGGGCATAGGCATAAGAATCGCGCAGCGCCCTCATGATGTCTTCCTTACTCTTCAGCGCTTCGATGGTTTTGGGATCGGCGGCACCGGGAATGCCCCATCCCTGGAAGAACTCATAGTTCGACTCGGCGAGATGTTTGACCTGGCTGCCGAAGGAGCGCACGCCTTTGAAGTCGCCGGGCGTGGCGGGCGGAACGAAGTCATATTTGTCGGCGGGCATGGCGTCGGCTGCGCCGACCACCTCGTGTTCGAGCATGCCCAAAAGAGCGTTGAGCGAATCGCCCGGGGCAATGGTTTTGCTCTCGCCGGCGGACGACGCCTGAGCAGACAGAGCGGCCGGCACGGCCAGCAGAAGAGCTAACGCAAGACATGGCACGGCGGGAAGCAGCCGGCGCAGATTCATACATCGCATACGACCTCCTCAGCAGCGGCAGGGCCGCCGCAGCAGGAAGCGTATCAGATGGGGACGAAGCGGATGTTTCAGGTGACGAGCGTGGAGCGGTCAGCCGGTGGATGCGACGCGGGCGACACCCTGGGCCTCGCGCAGATGATCGAGCATGGCTTTGAGCTTTCCGGTGACCTCGACGCGGTAGCTGTGGTCGGGCTCGAGGCGGAGCAGGTGATCCGGCAGCTCGGCGCGCATGGCGGAGCAGCGGGCGCGAAGGTCTTCGAGCGCCGGAGGCGGCTCGATAAGATGTCCGCCGGAGACGACGTGGCGGAGCAGCGGCTCGCCGCCGGGGATCTCCTCGCTGACGGAGGCGAGCACGTCGTGGTCGAGGCGGCCCTGCGCATCGCGAAAGCGGTAGACCTGCTTGCAGGAGGGCCAGGTGTGCTTCTCCGCGCTGAGCTTGGCACGGAAGCGCGGACCGGCGCCGAGGTCGATGTGCACGAGCTTGTAGACGCAGCTGAGGGCCGGATCGTCCTTCGCGGTCGCGATCTCGGTGCCGACTCCGAAGCTGTCGATGGGAGCGCCGGCGCGGAGCAGCTCGTCGACGCGCCACTCGTTGAGCTCGCCGGTGACGACGATCTTTACGTCGTGCAGGCCGGCCTGATCGAGGCGGGCACGGACCTGCTTCGACAGGGTGAGGCGGTCGCCGCTGTCGAGGCGGACGGCGGAGGGATGGAGACCGGCGACGAGAATGCTTTCGAGAGCGCGCATGGTGTCGTAGGTGTCGAGCAGCAGCGTGGTGCGCTCCCCGATGACACGCGAGAAGTCGATGAAGCTCTCGAGCTCATCGCTGTAGGTCATGATGTAGGAGTGGGCCATGGTGCCGGTGACCGGGATGCCGAAGGCGAGGCCCGCTTCAGAGTTCGAGGTGCCGTTGCAGCCGGCGAGATACGCGGCTCGCGCCGCGTAGAGGGCGGCTTCGGTTCCATGCGCATGGCGGCTGCCGAATTCGGAGACCGGATGGCCCTGCGCCGCCTCGACGACCCGCGCGGCCTTGCTGGCGACCGCCGTTTCAAAGCCGACCATACTGAGCAGCGCGGTCTCAAAGAGCTGCGCCTGGATGACGGGCGCGGTGACGCGCAGGATGGGCTCGTCGGCAAAGAAGGGCGTGCCCTCGGCCATGGCCCGGACATCGCCGGTGAAGCGGAGCGCGGCGAGGTAGTCGAAGAATCCGCTGTCCACCTGGCGAAAGGCGGGATGCTGCCGGAGGAACTCGATCTCTTCGGGCTCGAAGTGAAACTCCTCAAGATAGCGGAGGGCACGCTCGATGCCGGCGGCGATGAGGTAGTTCCGGTTTTCTCCGATGTTGCGGACGAAGAGCTCAAAGCTCGCGCCGGCATGGATGCCGTTCATCCAGTACGCAGCCGCCATGGTCAGCTCGTACAGGTCCGCAGAAAGTGCAGGGACAGGCCGCCACATATGCTTCGATGATAGCGGAGGCGGGCGCAAATGCCGGCTCCCTGTTTTTCGGCCGGTTTTTGCGGCGATTTACGGATGCGGAGAAAACAAACTATCCCTCAGCGGCTGAGGCCGCGCTCATTTTGTCTCTCTTATGGCACGGCTGAAGCCGTGCCCTGATACAAAGCGAATTCGAACTGAGATAAGACCGATTTCCGGGCCGGGCGGCACAAAGGCTCAGGAAGGCTGTATTCTGGCCGGGACTGCCGCTGCAGGAAAGGCCTTCCGCCATGACGACTCGCGCGACCGGAACGTTTGAAGTGAAAGTAACTCCTCAGCCCGCGGAGAGCGGCGGCCAGTATGGCGTGCCGGGGCGCATGCTTCTGGACAAGCAGCTCTACGGCGATCTGGAGGGCGTGAGCCAGGGCCAGATGCTGGCTGCCGGAACGGCCGTAAAGGGCTCGGCCGGATACGTGGCGATGGAGCTGGTGACGGGAACGCTGCAGGGACGGAGAGGCTCCTTCATTCTGCAGCACAGCGGAACGATGAACCGCGGCGTGCCGGAGATGGCGATCTCGGTGGTTCCCGACTCGGGCACCGAGGAGCTGACGGGGATTCGCGGGAGGTTCACGATCCTGATCGCCGACGGAAAACACTCGTACGAGTTCGAGTATGAGATCGGGGAAGGCGCATAAAAGCGCGGCCGGGCGGCCTCCCTTAAAATAGAGATATGCGCCGCATCTACATGGACGCGAATGCCACCACGCCTCTGCTGCCGGAGGTGCTGGATGCGATGCGTCCCTATTTCATCGACAGCTTCGGTAACGCCTCTTCGATTCACCAGCACGGACAGCACGCGCGCGCCGCGGTGGAGCACGCCCGCGAGCAGGTGGCGGCGCTGCTGAACTGCCGTCCGGCGGAGATCGTGTTTACGTCGTGCGCGACGGAGAGCGACAACATGGCGATCTTCGGCGTGCTGAAGCCGGGCGATCACCTGATTACCTCGTCGATCGAGCACCACGCGATTCTGCATGCGGCGGAGAAGGCGGAAGAGCGCGGCGTGGAGGTGACCTTTCTGCCGGTCTCCCCGGATGGCGTCGTCGATCCGTACGATGTGTACCGCGCGCTGAAGCCGCGGACGAAGCTGATCAGCATCATGATGGCCAACAATGAGACGGGCGTGATCCAGCCGGTGGAGCATATCGGCAAAATCGCCGCCGAGGCCGAGGTGTACTTTCACACCGACGCGGTGCAGGCCGCGGGCAAGATTCCGGTCGATGTAAAAGCGATGGGCTGCCATCTGCTGAGCATCTCCGGCCACAAGATGCACGCGCCGCAGGGCACAGGGATTCTTTATATCCGCCGGGGCACACGGCTGGAGCCGCTGCTCTTCGGCGGATCGCATGAGCGGCAGCGCCGCGCCGGAACGGAGAACGTTGCGGGCATTGTGGGGCTGGGCAAGGCGGCGGAGATCGCGCTGGAAGGGCTCGGGAATGGCAGCATGGAGCGCGTGGCCACGCTGCGCGACCGGCTGGAGGCGGGCGTGCTGGCCCGCGTGGCGGAGTCGGGCGTGAACGGCGGCGCACAGCCGCGGGTTCCCAACACGACCAATCTCTACTTCGACCGGCTGGAGGGCGAGGCGCTGGTGATTGCGCTGGACCTGAAGGGTCTGGCGACTTCAGGCGGCTCGGCATGCGCCTCGGGAGCGACGGAGCCGTCGCACGTGCTGAGCGCCATGGGTCTGCCGGCGGCGCGGGCGCGGGCCAGCCTGCGCTTCAGCCTGATGAAGCAGACCACCGAGGCCGATATCGACTACGCGCTGGAGGTGATTCCGGGCGTGGTAAACCATCTTCGGGAGCTGTCGCCGGTCAATGCGGGGACGCTGGGATAAGACGGCGGCCGGTCAGGCGATGCCGATGACGGAGAGCATCCGGCCGGTGAAGCCCCTTTCGGCGCGATACGAAAAATAGCGGTCGTTGCGGCAGCTGGTGCATTCGCCGGTCACGGAGATGGCTGCCGCGGAGAGGCCCGCGTCGAGAAGCTGGCGGCGGTTCGCCTCGATCAGATCGAGATGCAGCGAGGGGCCAAGGTGGCTGTGCCCCGGCGCGCGCGCGGTAAGAAAGAGAAGCGGATACTTTTCGCGGATGGGGTCGGAGTCGGAGACTTCGCTGAAGAGCTCGGCGGCATAGACGAACTGCGACTCGAAGGCATCCCGCACCTCTTCCCCGACGGCATAGCAGCAGGGGCCGATGCCGGGACCGATGCCGGCGACGAGGTCTTCGGGGCGGCTGCCGAACTCCATGCGCATGCGGCCTACGCCGGCTTCGACGATGCGCTTCCAGGTGCCGCGCCATCCGGCATGAAAGGCGGCGACGGCGCGCTGTTTTATGTCGGCAACGAGCACCGGGATGCAGTCGGCGGTCTGAATGGCCAGCAGGACGCCGGGCTGATTCGTCATTATGCCGTCGGCCTTCCAGCGCGCGGTCCCGGCACAGTCCTCCCGGCCGACGACGCGCACCAGGCGGGAGTGGATCTGGCGGAGCGTCACCATAGATGAAACGGGGGACGCAGCGGACGACGAGAGAGCCGGGCCGCCAGTCACTGCCTCGACAAAGCAGCGGCGATTCTCACGGACATTTTCCGGTGGATCGGAGGCGGTGTAGCCAAGATTGAGCTCGCCGCGCTCCTGGCCCGGGGTATAGGCGGTGCTCACGCCGCCGGTTCGGGTGCTGAAGCCGTGACGGAGCCAGCCGATCTCCCTCCAGGCAGGGACCTGCAGAACGTCGAGTGCGGCGGGGATGGCGTGCAGCTCCTGCGATGGCGCATCCTCGTCCGGGCGAGTCGGGCTGGCCTGCGCCGCGGAGACGGACGGAGCCCTGTCCGGCTGCAGAGAGGCATGTTTGCGGGGGCTGCGGCGGAGTCCGGCCTGGGTAAGAAGATTGTCGATCCGGGAAAGGTCGGCAAGGGAAAGGTCGGGAAGGCCGGATGAAGGATCGGTTTCAGAAGCAGCAGGGGTGGGCATGCAGAAGTATTGTATCGGGCGGTGAGGATGCGGATGAAGCTGCGGAGGGAACGATAAGGGGTGGGCAGAAAGCATAAGGCCCGCCTTCCGGCGGGCCAGCTTTAGAGGCATTGGGTGAGGGGAAGCCGTTGGATATTCGAGAAGAGAATCCGCCTTTTGCGGACTCCGGCAATTGAGAGAAGACTCACAACATGGTGGAGTGAAACGTCTGAAGTTGCCTCTAGTATTGCTAATATAAGAAGCAACTCAGTGGCCAAATGTTGTCCTGAATGCCCTCATTTTTCTTATGCTTCGTATCCCACTGATTTTTCTCGAAAACGGGAGAGCGGTTCAGAGTGAACGGGGAGTTTGACCCGCAGCGGCGTAAACAGAAGTCCCCAATGTGGCATGTAAATACCACCATTAGGCTTCCAAATGCTCACTGCGGGCGGGACTTTCTTTCTCGATCTGCTGAATTTTATTCAGAAGCGCCTTATAGCTCACCCGGAGGCGCCGTGCCGCTTCGCGGCGATTCCATCGGGTCTCAACCAGCATCTCCTCAATCGCCTGGCGCTCCGCCTGCCACGCGGCCCGGCGGCCGATTTCGAGCAGAGAGGGTTCGGCGAGAGCGGGCAGGAGGGCCGGCTCGCCATTCGGAAGGGATTCGACGGCGGGGATGGGGAGGTCCACCGGCGGGGACGCCGGAGACTCGACGGCACCCCGGCGCAGATGATGCTGGGCCAGCTCGCGGACGATCTGTGTGGCGTCGCCGACGATGACGTAGCGCTTGCAGAGGTTCTCCAGCTCGCGGATATTGCCGGGCCAGGAGTAGGCGGCGAGCTGCTGCATGACCTCGTCGCCGGGAATGACGACGCAGCGCCGGTAGACGGCGGCGTATTTCTCGATGAAGTGGCGCAGCAGAACGGGAATCTCATCGCGCCGCTCCCGCAGAGGCGGGATGTGAATGGTGACGACGTTGATGCGATAGAAGAGGTCTTCGCGGAAGAGACCTTCGCCGATGCGCTGCTCGAGGAGCTTGTTGGTGGCGCAGAGGACGCGGACGTCGACGGCGGTGTCGCGGCGGGCTCCGAGGCGGGCGAATTCGCCGTCCTGCAGTACGTGGAGGAGCTTGGCCTGGAGGGCCGGGTGCATCTCGGCGATCTCGTCGAGGAAGAGGGTGCCTCCGTTGGCCAGCTCGAATTTGCCGGGCCGGGAGCGGTTTGCGCCGGTGAAGGCTCCGGCGTCGTAGCCGAAGAGCTCGCTTTCGAGCAGGTCATGGGGAATGGCGGCGCAGTTGACCTTGACGAAGGGCCGGCGGCTGCGATCGGAGCGGGCGAAGATGGTGCGCGCCACGACTTCTTTGCCGACTCCGCTTTCGCCGCGGATGAGCACGGTGGCGCTGGTGGAGGCGACGCGGTCGATGGTGAAGCGCACTGCCGCCATGCGGGGCGAGGTGCTGAAGAGACCGGGCAGGGTGGGGACGGGCTCGGCATCGGTCCGCTCGATATCGGCTGGCCGGGCGCCTTCGGTCTGCTCTGCCTGCCCTGAGTGGCTTCCGGATTCCGGGTACCGGCCGTTGCCTCCATGAGGGGGCATGCCCTCGTTCAGACCGTCGAGAACGGGGCGGAGACGGCGCGCAGCCTCTGCGGAATTGAGCGGCAGGGTGAGCATCTCAGCAGCGCCGCATTTGGCGGCATAAAAGGCGATGGCCGGCTGAGGAGGAACGAGGACGACGACGGGAAGGTCGGGAAATTCACGCTGCAGAACGGCGAGCGGACCGCCGGGAACGTGGAGCTGCAGCAGGACGAGATGGGGGACGGAGGCACGCACCTCGGCGGCAAGATCCTCCGGATGGACGATCTCGGCCCTGTCTCCGCGCGCGCGAAAAAGGGCGCGGAGAGCACTGCCGGCCTGCAGGTCGCAAACAGCCAGCAGTGCCCGAATCTGCTTGTGCTCGGGCATGTGTGAGCCATTTTAGACTGTCGGCGCCCGAATTCCACGCAGAAACCTGCATGGGGAAAATGCGCGAGTTCCCTGCCGGAATATCCGGCGTCAGCGCAGGGAGACGGAAAAGAGAGCCGAGGCGTGTGGCGCGAGCGTTACGTGCAGCTCTTCTGAGGCTCCGAGGTCGCTTTTCTGCCACAGATCGCGGACGGGATGGCTGCCGGAGGGCAGATTCAGCTCGCTCCACTTCCAGGCCAGGGTCTTTTCGCTGTTGCTGAGATTGAAGACGGCCACATAGCGGCTGCCCTCGACGGAATCGGCCGTCCAGACAACGGTGTCCGGCGTCTGCAGGACGGGATGGTTGGCGAGGGAGTGCTGGTCGACGGCGATGACCTCGGGATTGGTGAGCAGGGATTCGGTGAAGGGATCGATGCGAGTGAGATTGGCGCCGAGGACCAGCGGCGAGCGGGCAATGGACCAGAGGGTGATGAGGGTACGCTGCTCGTCATGCGTGAGGCGCGACTGGCGGGCGGTGCCCCATCCGGGGCGCGGGCCGAGGTAGCCGATGGGCAGCATGTCGGCATCGGGCCAGTGGCCATCACCGATGTGAGGGGCCCAGGAGGCGAGCACGGCGAACTGGCGGGAGAGCGCCTGAGGGAAGCCGGAGTGATCGCCCGGGTTTTTCGCCCATACATCCCACATGTCGTCGGAGATGCGCCACATCTGGGCATAGCGGCGCGCGTCGGTTGCGCTGTCGAGCGGGGTGGGGCCGGGCGAGAGGCTGAGCACGATGGGGCGGCCGGTTCTGCGGAGGGCCTCGCTGACCATGTGGATCTCGGCGGCGCGGTAAGGCTGGGAGATGCAGTCGACCTTCAGGAAGTCGACGCCCCAACCGGCGTAGAGCTTTGCCAGCGAATCGTAATATGCCTGGCCGGCTTCATTGTCTTTGACGCCGTAGTTGTCCTTGTTCCAGG
The DNA here is from genome assembly GCF_003428625.2 of Paracidobacterium acidisoli. GTDB lineage: Bacteria > Acidobacteriota > Terriglobia > Terriglobales > Acidobacteriaceae > Paracidobacterium > Paracidobacterium acidisoli. The sequence continues at coordinate 789,372 of NZ_QVQT02000001.1, forward strand.
CACATGTATCGGACGTATCGGCGGCATCGGCGGCGTGAAAGCCGGAGTCGGCGATGGGAAGGTTTTTCTCGACGGCTTCGCGGGGGATGCCGCGGATGATGTGGATACCGAATTTGAGGCCGAGGGAGTGCACGTAATCGGCCAGCGCCTGGAAGCTGTCTCCACCGGCGGCGGCAGATGGAAAACGATTCACGGCGGGAAGGTAGCGGCCGTCGGGCGAGAGCACGTAGCCGGTGGTTGCGGAGGTCTGCGGATGGGTGAGGTACCAGCCTTCATCGACGACGACGTATTGCCAGCCGAACGGCTGGAGGTGCTGATGCAGCCACTGCACGTTGTCTTTGAACTCGGCCTCGGTGACGGTGAGACCGTAAGAGTCCCAGCTGTTCCAGCCCATGGGCGGCAGGAGCGCGGACGAAGGACGGCGCTGCGCGGCTGCGGGAAGAGCAGCAAGGCAGAGAGAGACAGCGAACAGGGTCAGCGAAAAGCGGCGCATCCTACCTCCGGGGAAACAGACGCCGCCCAGTGTACCGGAAGCGGCAGCGGTTGATATATGCAGGCGTGATTTTCGAGCCGCATGCGCGAATTAAAAACGCGGAGAGGCGGGGCGAGTCGATGCGCTGCTTCCTCTGCTGTATACTCCTTTGTTTATGCGGGTTTTTGTCATTCTTCCAGCGGCTGGCCTGGGCACGCGCATGGCGGCCGGGCATTCCACTGCGGCACCCAAGCAGTTTCTCGAACTGGCGGGGGTTCCGATTCTGATTCACGCGCTGCGCGCCTTCGAACAGATCTCCGAAGTAAAAGAGCTGTACGTGGCCGTGCGGGCGACGGAAAAAGAACGGCTGGCGGCACAGATTGCCGAATACGGCCTGGCAAAGAAAGTGCGCGTGGTGGAGGGCGGCGATACGCGGCAGGAGAGCGTGTCGAATGCGCTGCATTCTCTCGACTGCGAAGAGGACGATATTGTGCTGGTGCATGATGCTGTGCGTCCGCTGATCGAGCCGGGGATTATTTACCGGGTGATCGAAGCGGTGGAACGGCATGGAGCGGCGATTGTGGGCCTGCCCGCTGTGGACACGATCAAGCAGGTGGAGCGCACGGCCGATGGGGCGATTATCACGGCGACGATTCCGCGGGAGTATATCGTGCAGGCGCAGACGCCGCAGGGCTTTCGCTGCGGACTGCTGAAGCGCGCCTTCGCGGAGGCGGCTCAGGACGAGTTTGCCGGCACGGACGAAGCCAGTCTGGTGGAGCGGGCCGGCGCGCAGGTGGCGGTAATCGCCGGATCGGCGTCGAATATCAAGATTACGCAGCCGGGCGACCTGGAGCTGGCCGAGTTTTATCTGTCGCGGCGCGCCGTGAAGGTGTGAGAGGCGCACGAAGGCCCGGCACACGATAAGCTGAAACAGGCAAACACAAACTTATGAGCATGCGGATCGGATACGGCTGGGACTCACACGCATTCAGGCCAGGAGTGCCGCTGAAGATCGGCGGCCTGAGCATCGATCACCCGGAGGGACTGGCCGGCCACTCGGACGGAGACGTGCTGCTGCACGCGATTACCGATGCGCTGCTTGGAGCGGTCTCGGCGGGCGATATCGGAAGCTTCTTTCCGCCGGGCGATCCGCGCTGGAAGGATGCGGATTCGGCCATCTTTCTGAACGTGGCGCTGGAAGAAGTACAGACGGCGGGGTATCAGATTGTGAATGTCGATACGACGCTGGTGCTGGCGGCTCCCAAGATCAGCCCGATTGCCGGAGAGCTGCGCGAGCGCGTGGCCGAGCTGCTGAACCTGAAGCCCGCGGATGTGGGCATCAAGGCGAAGACCCCGGAGGGTCTGAACGCCGACCATGTGGCCCAGGCGCATGCCATTGTGCTGCTGGAGCGCATCGAAGAACCGGCAGATCTGCGCGCGATCACGGCGGCGATCGACGAGCAGCGGCAGGAAGAAGACGTGGTGAAAGACCTGGTGAGCCAGGCACACGGCATTGCGGTGCGACCGCCCTTCGACACCGAGGACATTACCTAGAATTCGCTTTGTTTCGCGGCGGGCATTCGCTAAGCTGAGGCGGAACTGATTCCGCCGAGGTGAACCATGGACCCGAATGCCGCCAACGCCATGCACGCCGCAGCCGCGATGCTGGCGATTATGCCGATCTTTGTACTGATCGTCGCCGTGATCGTGATTCTTCCCTTCTGGATGATCTGGAAAAAGGCCGGCTTTACGCCGTGGCTGAGCCTGCTGATGTTTGTTCCGCTGGTGGGCATCATCATGCTCTACGTGCTGGCCTTTGCCGAGTGGAAGGTGGTTCCGGCGCAGCGGGTGTATCCGGCGGGCTATCCTCCGTCGACTCTGCCGCCACAGCTTTGAGCGATGCCGCGCGGACGCGGGCGGCAGATCTTCGCGTCAGTGCATGCGCGGCGCGCCGCCCGCACCGTGGAAGGTGAGCCAGAGCGCATAGCCGCTGACGGCGATGGCGATCGCCATCTCAGCAAACAGGATGGCCACGCCGTATTTGTACCAGGGCTGATGAGCGACGGGTTCGGTGGATGAGCCGGCCGTATGCATGATGGTCCTCTCTTTCCGGTTCGGGTGTGCGGCAGTGCTGCGGCCCGCGGGTCAGGCTTCGTCAGCGGCAAAGACACGCGTCAGAAGGCCGTGCTCTTCGGGATGACGCTCGCAGCGAGCGGCCCAGAAATAAAAGATCACGAAGGGCACGAAGAGAAACATGGCGACGTGCAGGTAGCCGATGTGGATGTTCGAGCCTCCGGCGAAGACGAGCGGGTAGACGATGCCGGCTGCTGTCGACAGGCCTCCGATGAATCCGGCAGCGGTGCCGGGGCGATCGGGAAACAGCAGCGGCACGAGCGCGAAGGTGCCGCCGGTTCCGCACGAGATGGTGATGCCGATGATGATGAGAACGGCCACGGAGAGATGCAGCGAGCCGGAGAGACCGGCGATGGCCAGAGCGCTGGTGGCAAGCGTGATGAGGATCAGTGAAGTGCCCAGCCAGTGCAGGCGCGGCGCGTAGGGCAGGTTGCGCGCGATAAAGGGCAGAGGCGTCCAGCCTTTGCGCTGGAAGAGATCGGACATGAAGCCGGAGAAGGGACGAAAGAGCGACGCGGTGAAGGATTCGACCGCGGCGAAGGTTCCGGCAGCGATCTGCAGGCCGACAACACCGGTGAAGCCGAGGGACTGGATGGCGTCGTGGAAGCCGCGCGTGAAGTAGCCGGGCAGCCAGGCGTTGAGTGAGATCTCAAGACCAAAGGACATGGCGTAGGCGAGCATGAGCGCGATGGCGATGTAACGGCTCCATACGAATGCCGTGTCGCGCATGCCGCTGCGACCACGCACCAGATCGCGCTGCCCGGTGGTTTTGGCGGCGCGGCCGCGCACCAGATAAAGCGCCGCGATGAAGAGAGCGACGACGCCCATCCACAGAAACGCGCTTTGATAATGCGTGCCGAAGAGGCGCGGCAGCACCAGGGCGCCCATGCCGGCGCCGGCATTGCCTGTGCCCGCGTAGAGTCCTTCGGCGGTGCCGATTTCATGAGGATCAAACCACTGCGCGACGTGCTGGATGCCGACGACGAAGGAAACGCCGGCGATGGCCACGAAGATGCGCTCGGCAAAGAGCAGACGATAGTCCACGGTGAATGCCGAAGCGATCGACATGAGGCCGCAGCCTGCGAGAAGCAGCGCGAAGGTGCGCGGCGCGCCGAAGCGGTCGGAGGCCCAGCCGGCGGCGATGCGGCCGATGGGAGCCATCCAGATGGCGGAGCTGGCGAGCAGACCGAGCGATTTGATGCTGAGGTGGTAATGCGCCGCGATGCCGGGGCTGAATGCGGCGGTAGAGAACCACATGAGGAAGCACCAGAAAAAACCCAGCGTTGCAATAACGAGCTGCTCGACCTTATGCGTAGTCATCGCTTCTCTTCTCCAGTGAGGGAGTTGAAACGGCCTGCCGATGGAGCGGGTTGTTGCGCGAGCGCAGTGTGTGCATCGCTGCGGCTGCGACGGAGGCTCATGCATCGGCACGGCGAACGTTTGTTCCATGCAGCGGTGTCTTCATGCAGCGTGGGCGTGCGCATGTCTTCATGAGACGGCACACTCAGCCGCAGCGGATCGACCGATGCTCGTTCGAGGCTTGCGCGTTCAGGGCGCGAATCTTTTTCCGACGTAAACTCTCGCGCGGATCACGGCGAGAAGAACCGGCACAGGCATGGTGCCGAAAAACAGGAAGCTGTTCAGGCGAGAGTATCGCAGTGCCGCCTGCGTGGCAAGGAAAGATTGCGGCGTGCGCGCAGAGGATGCATTTGTGGCAGGCGGTGGATCAGCTTGCGGAAATATCGTCCCTCCGGGGCTGGAGCCCGTACCCTTCCAGCTGACCCATTGCCCTGCGCAGAGTTCTCTTGTGTGGGTGGCCGTGCTGCAGTATGATCGCAATACCTTCCTTCGCCGGCACCAGGTCTGTGCCGGCTGGATCTCTCCACGATGAGCCTGTGCCCCGAAAGCTGATTGCTTTCGACGGACCGACTTTTCGTTCATTCACGCGCATCTGTTACGCGAGTGCCGCCGCCTGCCTTCGAGGCGTGGAGGGGATATGGAATTGCCTCTGCTGATCCGGGCAAAAGAAGATGATGCCGGAGAACAGTTTCTGCTGACGCAGATCACCGATGCGCAGAACGCGTGGCCTTCCGTGCAGCTTACGCCGGGCAGGATGCCTCTTCCCGGCGAACAGTTCCGCTTTCACCTGGATATGACGCAGTGCATCGGCTGCAAGTGCTGCGTGGTGGCGTGCAACGAGCAGAACGGCAATCCGGCGGAGATCCAGTGGCGGCGCGTGGGCGAGATCGAAGGCGGCGTTTATCCGGATACGATGCGTCACTATCTCTCGATGGGCTGCAACCACTGTCTTGAGCCGACATGCATGATCGGCTGCCCGGTGAATGCGTACACGAAAGATCCGCTGACGGGCATTGTGCTGCACAATGCGGAGCGCTGCATCGGCTGCCAGTACTGCACGTGGAACTGCTCCTATGGCGTGCCGCAGTTCAATCCGGAGCGCGGCGTGGTGGGCAAGTGCGACATGTGCTACGGGCGGCTGACCGACGGGCGCGAGCCGGCGTGCGTGGCGTCGTGTCCGGAAGCGGCGATTCGCATTGAGATCGTGAACCAGGAGGAGTGGCGGCGCGAATATGCCGGGCAGGCCAACGCGCCGGGGCTGCCGAATGCCGATGACAGCATCTCGACGACGAAGGTGACGATACGGCACCAGCTGCCGCGCGATATCGGCCGCGTGGATACTTCGCGCGTGGAGCCGGAGCATGCGCACTGGACGCTGATCTTCATGACCGTCTTTACGCAGATGGCGGTGGGCGCGATTGCGTCGATGTCGGCTGCGCAGTCGATTGCGCGGACGACGATCGCGCGCGTTCCCGCAGCGGGCGTGGTGCTGATCGCGCTCTTCGCGCTGGGCGCGTCGACGCTGCACCTGGGAAGGCCGATCTATGCCTTTCGCGCGCTCAGTATGTGGCGTCGCTCGTGGCTGAGCCGCGAGGTGCTCTTCTTCTCGCTTTTTGCGAATGCGGCCATCGCTTACGCCGGGCTGCTGTGGATTGGATCGCGGGCGAGCCTGATGACAGGCGTGGCGGCGGCGGCGTTGGGAGCGATTGCGGTGTATGCGAGCGCGCGGTTGTATGTGGTGGCGGCGCGGCCGGCGTGGAACAGCATCCACACGGTCTTCGAGTTTTATTTATGCGCCGCTTTTACCGGGCCGCTGCTGGCGTCGCTGTTTACAACGAAGCCGAGGCACACGCTGATTCATGCCGCCACGTGCGGCGTGCTGGCTTTGCTGATACAGCAGGTGGTGAAGTTCCTGTGGCTGCGGCATTCGGCGGTCTTCGAGCTGCGGGCCTCCGGTGATCTGCTTCGTCACCGGCTGCTTTCCCTGTTCTCGCTTCGCCTCGGCAGCCTGGCGGCGATTGCGCTCGCGCTGATCTTTGCCTCCGGCAGTGTGTGGATTCGCGCGGCGTGCCTGGCAGCGGCGATTGGAGCCGAGTTGCTGGGGCGGTATCTGTTTTTCGTGAGCGTGGTACCGAAGAATATGGCCGCACCCTATCTGCGGGGGAGGCACGCCGCATGAAGATCCGCCGCCTGCTGGGACTGGATATTGCGCGGGAGAAGTATGCGTTCGCCAAAGATGCGGCGGTGGGGCACATCTCCGCGCAGAGGGTAGCGGACACGTGGGTGAAGACGACGTGCGGCTACTGCTCGGTGGGCTGCGGGATGCAGATCGGCGTGCGCGAGGGCAAGGTCGTGACTTCGCGGGGCGATCAGAACCATTCGGTCAATCGCGGCAAGCTGTGCCCGAAGGGGCTGGCGGAGCACTACGTTCTGAACGCGGAGAATCGCGCGCGCTATCCTCACCTTCGCGGAAAGAACGGCCTCGAGCGGATTTCGTGGGAGGAGGCGCTGGGCACGATGGCGGGCGAATTCCGCCGCGTTGCGGAGAAGTACGGGCCGCAGGCGATCGGCGTCATCAGCACGGGACAGCTGGTTACGGAAGAGTTTTACACGCTGGGCAAGCTGGTGCAGCTTGGGCTGGGCACATCGAATTTCGACGGCAATACAACGCTCTGCATGTCGACGGCGGTTTCCGGGTACAAGCGCTCGTTCGGCAGCGACGGGCCTCCGGGCGCTTATGAAGACTTCACCAAAGCCGAGGTGATTCTGCTGATCGGCGCCAACATTGCGGAGAATCATCCGATCCTCTGCCAGCATCTGGATGCGAATACGAAGAAGACGCTGATTGTGGCCGATCCGCGTGTCTCGAAGACGGCGATGATGGCCGATATTTTTCTGCCGGTAAAGCCGAGGTCGGATCTGGCGCTGGTCAACGGCATCGCGCACATTCTCATCCGGGACGGGCTGATCGACCGGGAATATATCGACCGGCACACGAACGGCTTCGACGAGCTGTGCCGCTTTCTGGATAAGTACGATCCGGAGTACGTGAGCGGCATTACGGGACTGAGCACGGAGCTGCTGGAGAGGGTGGCGCACCTTTACGGCAAAGCGAATGGCGCTTTCATCGGCTGGACGATGGGCGTGAATCACAGCTCCAAGGGCACGGAGACGGTGAATGCGATCAATAACCTCGCGCTGCTGACGGGCAACGTGGGACGCGTGGGCGGATCGCCGTTTTCGATCACCGGGCAATGCAATGCGATGGGCACGCGCGAGACCGGCTTCACCTCAAGCCTGCCGGGGTACCGCAAGTTCGAGAACGAAACAGACCGCGAAGAGCTGGCGAGCCTGTGGGGCGTGGCCGTCGAGCGCATTCCGACACAGCGGGGGCTGGCGTATCCGGACATCATCAGCGCGGTGCTGCGGAAGAAGATTCGCGCACTGTGGATCATCGCGACGAACCCGCTGGTCTCGTTTCCGAATATCGATGTGCTGAAGCAGGCGCTGGGCGAGCTGGAGTTTCTTGTGGTGCAGGATTGCTTTCATCCCACGCCGACGACGGTGCTGGCGCATATGGTGCTGCCGGCGGCTGCGTGGGGCGAAAAGGAAGGCACGTACACCAACTCCGAGCGCCGCGTGAGCAAGGTGAATGCGGCGGTGCCGCCTCCGGGTGAGGCGCTGAGCGACTTCGATATCTTTCTTCGCCTGGCCGGGGAGCTGGGCTGCAGAGAAGAGCTGTTTCCTGGATGGAAGGAGCCACGCGACGCATTTGAAGAGTGGAAGCGTGTATCGGAGGGAAGGCTCTGCGACTACTCCGGCATGACGTATGAGGTGATGGAGGCATACGGCGGCATTCAGTGGCCGTACCCGAAGAACGCAGACACGGCGCCGACGGCTGCGCGGCGGCTTTATACCGATGGCGTCTTTGAGACGGCGGATGGAAGAGCAAAGCTGATCTGCGCGGAATGGGAGCCGTTTCCGGAGCAGCCCTCTCAGGATTATCCATTTGTGCTGAATACCGGCAGAACGGTCGAACACTGGCATACGCGCACGAAGACGGGAGCGATTGCGATTCTGGAGCAGATCGCACCGCGCGCCTGGCTGGAAATGAATCCGGTGGACGCGAAGCGGCTGATGCTGCGGCCGCACGATCTGGTCGATATCGTGTCGACACGCGGGCGGGTGCGCAGGGTGGAGCTGCGCGTGACCGAGGTGATTGCACCGGGTCAGGTCTTTGTGCCGTTCCACTTTGCCGAATGGAACATCAACGAAGTGACGCAGGATATCTTCGATCCCATTTCGCGGGAGCCGAATTACAAACAGTGCGCGGTGCGCGTGGAGAAGGCAGCGTCAGCGTAAGCGCGAGCACACGGCAGCGCAGACACCGCAGCGTCAGGAGGGCTTAACAGCTGCGGCGCGGCGAAGCTCGTCGCTGAGAATGACGGCCTCGGCGATTTCACGCATGCTCTTGCGCCGCTGACGGCTCTCCTTCTGCATCATGCGATAGGCGTCTTCTTCCTTGATATTGTGATCGCGCTGCAGAAGGCCCTTGGCGCGCTCGACCAGTTTGCGGGATTCAAGCTGACCGGAGAGCGCGTTCTTTTCGCTCTCAAGACGAGCCATTTCAATTTCGGCGCCGACCAGGAAGCCGACGGTGGAGACAGTCTGCACCTCCCACGGCGTGTAGTGATGCGGCTGGCGATGCTGCACGTTGATGACGCCGACGAGGCCGCCGCGGGCGAGGATGGGCACGGACAGAAAGGCTTCGAAGGAATCTTCAGGAAGATCCTGGAAGGACTGAAAGCGCGGATCGCGCAGCGCGCCGGAGTCGATGGAGACCGGCTCCCGGTGCTCGGCGACCCAGCCGGTGATTCCCTGCCCGATCTTCAGGCCGAGGTGATCGATGACGTCGGGGTGGGGATTTTTCGAGCCGCGCAGCACGAGCTGATTCTCTTCGAGCACGTAGATGAAGCAGGAGTCGCAGCTCAGAAGCGTTTCAATAAAGCCGACGATCTGGCTGAGCACGGCGTGCAGCGGATCGGAGGAGGCCATCCGGCGGCCGATATCGTGTACGAGCTGAATGGCGCTCAGATGGCGTGTGTCGGGCGGCTGCGCCGCTTCCGTGTCGCGCGGGGCGGCGGGCGCGGGAGCCGGTGAGGCTGCACGCGGCGAAGGCACAAGAGCCGGACGGCTTCCCTGCGCGGCGGTGTCGAGACGCGCCAGCACGGCGCTGTGAGGGGCGGGCCCGCGCTTTTCCTCAAGCAGCTTTGCCGCTAACTCCGATGCCTCATTCATGAGGAAGCCCATCTTGGGGTGCGACGGCTCGAAGTCGGGCTCGACGCCGTGGCGCGCAAGCTCTTCCGATGTGCTGGGGCCGATGGAGAGCACGACGGTGCGGCGCATGCCTTCGCGCAGCGCATCGGCGGCGTTCATCTGCTCGGCGACGCGGAAGAGATGGGAGACCTGAATCGCCGTGAGAAAGATGATGACATCGAGCTGGCCGGCGATGATGGAGCGAATGGAATTCCGCAGCGGCTCGAGGTCGTCGGGGAGGGCCCACTGATAGACCGGGACACGCGTGTACTGCACGTGATGGCGGGTGAGGGCTTCGAGCAGCTCGGGGTTCGGAGTGCCGTACTCCTGCACGGCCGCGCGAAGACCTTCGAGCGAGGGGCCGAAGGCGCCGTCGAGAGCGTCGATCATCTCGCGCCAGGTGCAGGGCTCGGGCGCGGTGACGGCGACGGGAAGACCCATTTCACGCACGGCGGCGCTGGACTTGGGGCCGCGCGTCGCCAGCTTTACGTGGCGCAGCGATTCGATGATGCGGGCGCGGTCGTAGCGGGAGGAGACGATCTCCATGAGCCGCCTGACGCCGACGCCGGTCATAAAGATGATCAGATCGAATTCGCCGTGGAGGAGACGCCCGGCAAACTCCAGCGCTTCGTGGTTCGATTCGAGTGGAATCTCGCGCAGAGCGGATGCGACGACCGGCTCGCCGCCATAAGTGCGGATCAGCTTTTCGATCTCCGCAGCGCGACGATTCTCGAGCGCCAGAACCCGTAACCCATTGAAGCTGCCAAACGCCATTCTCTATTCTTTACCGAAATTGCGCCGCGTGCCACGGGAAATGCGCAGCATGCTGCGCGGCCTATCGCGCACATAACTATTTCTGATAGCGCGCACAGAGCGGAGACGTTGCCTCGCGGACTTGTGGATCTCCTGAACCGGCCGGAAAGGCAGGTCTGTCCGGCAGATACAGAAGATTCGCTTGATGGGAGCGGGACCGGATCAGTTGGCGGAGACTTTTTGCGCTCTGCCCCACTGATAGACCAGCTCCACGTAGCCGTACTGCGCATCGCGATCGGAGGGGTAGATTTTGCCGATCACGCTTTTGCCCGAGACGTGCGCGTAATAGAAGTTGACGGCGACATCTTTGGCGGCCTGCCAGTCGGCGCTGACATCGGCGACGGAGGCGAAGGAGGTGTGTCCGTTGCCGGGGCGGCCGGTGTAGCCGAAGACTTTATTGTCGTACGCGCCGCCGCCCTGATACCAGAGGTCGTTGCCGGAGGTGAGCTGCAGCCAGTGCAGATCGCTGCGCAGAGCGAGCCGTTTGGAGGGGCTGTCGATGATCTGAACGAACTCGTCGGTGCTGTTCATCAGGTTGTAGAAGGGGATGCGGGCGTAGATGCGCGGCGTGGGAAGAATCTGGAAGAAGGTGTGGTGCTCGTTGTCGGCCGCGTTGTTGTCGCCGCTGCTGCGGAACCATCCGCCGCGGAGCCAAGGCGCGCTGGCGACGCTGCTGAGCTGATAGCCGCCTTCGACTGCTGCCGCATTTGCGCTGTGACTGAGGGCTCCCCAGCTTCCGTTCTGCAGCGCTCCCCAGAAGAGGAAATCGAAACGGCCGGGGCCAGCGGGCGCGGATGCGAGAAGATTGCCGCCCCAGGTGCCGATGCGGATGTTGCCGTGATCGGCGGCGCGGACGGCGAGCGCGCGATTGTCGGTCTTCGTGAGGCCGGTGCGGCCATCGTGATAACCGACGGCGAAGGCACGCCACAGAAGATGCTGATGGGCCGTGGTCTGAGTGAAGGCGAGGTACTGAAGATCGACGTTCAGCTCGGGATTGCCGTTCATGTTGAAGACGCCCTGATCGGCGCGGGCGGCAATGGCGGTGATGTCCCAGCGGCCTGCGCCATAGTGGCCATCGGCACCGTCGAAGCTGCGCTGCGCGTTGGAGAATCCGAAGTTGCCGATGAGGCGGTGCGCGATGCGGTTGGTCTGCAGCCATGCGAGGGTGGCGTCTTTCGGATGGGTCTCCTGCCCGTCGATGAATTCGAAGCGGCCGATGCGAAGGTTTTTATCGCCGCCGTGGAAGTGATAACGAAGAAATCCCTGTTTGAGAAAGGCCGCGGCAGGATCGGTATCGCTGGCATTGGAGGCGTAATACGTGGCTCCCAGACCAAGCTGGCCCTGCGCGGTGACGGGCGAGACGGCATCATCGGGCAGGCCGAGAACAGCGGGCTGCGAGAGCTCAAGCTGCCAGTCCCAGTGATGGATGCGCCGGGCGACGCCGAGACGAACGAGAGATTCGGCGTAACCGTAGGTCTCCGTCTCGGGCGGCGCGGCGAACCACTGCCAGGCGTTGACACGGGTGCGGTCGTACACGGAGATGCTGACGGGAAGAGTGCCCGATGACGGCTGCTGCGTCTGCGCGCGCGCAGAGGTCCGCACAGAAATCAGGGAGAGCAGCGAAACAGCTACAGATACAGCAAAGCGATACTTTCTGAACATTCCTTCTCCTCATCGTTGAATGTCGTGTTTCGAATACACATTGAATGCATGCTTCGAATGCACACCGCATGGCATCGTGCTTCGGGTACACGTCCACCTGACGCCCGGCTGCGAAACAGCGCGGGGACGAGTTAAAACTCAGGTAAGAGCTGCGGCCTGCGATCAGGCCTCGGCTGCGTCGGGTGCTGAAAGACACACAGGCGCAGAGGCGTCGGAGGCGAGCCCGGATCAGGCTGCGATGTCGAAGCTGCTCAGCGGAGAGCGGAAGAGATCACTGCGGGTCAAACAGCGGACACAGCATGGTGTCCTTTGGAGCTGTTGCTTTCGAACAGCAATAGCACAGGCATTTCGACATTTCAAGCAATATTCATAAAGACCGCGCATGGAAAGGCTGAGACAACGGAGGCCGTGAAATATGCGGCGGTGCAAAGATCGAAGACAAAGACCCTTGTTTTCGCAATGCGAGGCACAGTATTCTGTGAAGGGACGAAACTCCTCGGAATCCCGGTTCTGGATGGTCTGCCAAAAGCACCGACCCCTCCGGTTTCGTACCATGGCACCCCGCCTGTGCCATTTCTCTGAAGCGATTGCGCCATGCGGCGCGGTTGCTCTTTCACTGCTCCAGGACGAGCCATACGGACGTCAGGCCCACGCCGGGCCGGCACCCTTTCCTTTGCACATCTGTGCCTGTGGAATGGCCAAACGCAGTCTTCGCCTGGAGGAGTACACAACATGGCATCGCCCGCGGACTCGATTCCCAGAGAGCTACAGGACACTTTCACGCTCGAACAGAAGGAGTATCTGGATGGATTTCTTCTCGCTGCTGCAAAGCGGGGACAGACCTTCTTTGCCGGGCACACGGCGAATGGACTGATTACGGCCGATGCGGCTTCGGGCGCCGATAACCAGGCGGCGGCGAAGGAAGAGACTTACTTCGGCACGCCGGTCGAGGACCTTTGCAGGGAAGAGCGCTGGAAGCGCGAAGAGAATCCGCTCGATGTGTGGGACAAGCTTCTGGCGCATGCGGAAGAGAACCGCTTTCCGGAAGCGGCCGATCTTTTTCGCTTTAAATTTCACGGGCTGTTCTATGTCGCTCCGGCGCAGGACTCGTTTATGCTGCGGCTGCGGACGCCGGGCTGCATTCTGACGGCGCACCAGATGCGCGGACTGGCCGATATGGCCGAGGCATGGGGCGCGGGCGAGGCGCACGTCACCACACGCGGCAACCTGCAGATCCGCGAGTTTCAGCCGAAGGACATAATCCGCGTGCTGACAACGGTGCAGAGCCTGGGCATGAGCTCGCGCGGCACGGGCGCGGACAATATCCGCAACGTTACGGCTACGCCGACGAGCGGCCTCGATCCGCATGAGCTTTTCGATGTGGCTCCGCTGGCGCAGGCGCTGAACTTCTACATTCTTAACTCACGCGATCTTTACGGGCTGCCGCGCAAGTTCAACGTGGCCTTCGACAGCGGCGGCGCGGTGAGCATTGTGGCGGACACCAACGACATCGCCTTTATCGCGACGCGTGTTCCGCCGGGACGCAGTGTTCCGGAGGGCGTTTATTTTCGCGTGCAGCTTTGCGGCATCACCGGGCATCGCCAGTTCGCGGAAGACTGCGGTCTTCTGCTGACGCCGGGCCAGACGGTAGCCGTTGCGGCGGCGATGATTCGGGTGTTCACAAATCACGGCGACCGCACGGACCGCAAAAAAGCGCGGCTGAAATATCTGATCGACCGCTGGGGCGTGGAGAAATTTCTGGAGGAGACGGAGAAGCGGCTCGATTTTCCGCTGCTGCGCTTCCCTCTCGCAGAGTGCGAGCCGCGTGCCGCTGTCGATCAGCAGGGGCATCTGGGCGTGCATCCGCAGCGGCAGCCGGGAATGTTTTATATCGGCGTTGCGGTGCCGGTGGGAAGGCTGAGCGCGGAGCAGATGCGCGCGATAGCGAAGATCGCGGAGACCTTCGGCTCAGGCGAGATTCGTCTTACCGTCTGGCAGAATCTGATTCTGCCGCATATCGCAGCAGACAGGCTGAAGGCGGCGCGGCAGGCGATTGCGGATGCGGGGCTGAGCGATGCCGCCGGCGCGTTTACGGCAGGAGCGGTGGCCTGCACCGGCAACAAAGGCTGCCGCTTTGCAGCAACGGATACGAAGACGCATGCGATCGCTCTGGCAGGCTTTCTGGATGAGCTCTTCCCGATCATGCAGCCTGTCAATCTGCATGTGACCGGTTGCCCGCACTCATGCGCGCAGCATTACATCGGCGATATCGGACTGATGGGCGCGAAGGTCGGCGGCGATGAGGGTTATCAGGTGCTGATCGGCGGCGGCTCCGATGACCGGCAGGGGCTTGGCCGCGAGCTGATCTCCGCAGTTCGTTTTGCAGATCTGCCACCGCTGATGGAAAGACTCTTCCGGGGCTTTTTTGAAAAGCGCGCGGGAGATGAATCGTTTCTCGCGTTTACGCGCAGACACCCTATCGAGCAACTGAAAGACCTGATGGCTGTTGAGGAGCAGGCGTAATTATGTCGCAGACACTTGTGCCTTTTATTCCCGAGGATGCACCGTTCACGCCGGCACAGCGCGCCTGGCTGAACGGGTTTGTTGCCGGTCTTTACTCCTATGCTCCGGCACCGGCGGCGGAAGCGCCGCAGGCACTGCGGCTGGCGGTGCTCTACGGCTCGCAGACAGGAACGGCTGAGGGCCTTGCGCGCAGACTGGCGAAGGAACTGAAGGCCGCGGGCCACACGGTTTCGATGAGCTCTCTCGAAGGATATGTTCCGGCCACGCTGGCGGCTGAGACGTACGCACTCTTTATCGTCTCGACGTATGGCGAAGGCGAAGCTCCGGATGCAGCACAGCCGTTTTACCAGCAGCTTTGCGTCGAACACTTTCCGCTGCTCGGCGGCCTCTCGTATGCCGTGCTCGCGCTGGGCGATTCGCACTATGAGCATTTCTGCCAGTTTGGAAAAGAGCTGGACGCGAAGCTGGAAACACTGGGCGGCACGCGCATTCTGCCCCGCGTGGACAGCGATGTGGATGTGGATGCTCCCTTCACGGGATGGAAGGATGCCGCAGTGAAGAAGCTTCGCGAGCTGGCGTCTCCGCCGGGCATGCCTGCGAGTGGCGAGGCTGTAGCCGCCACAGGCGAAACGCCTGCTCCAGGCGCGACGGCCGGACATGCCGCAGGACCGGCGCATACGCGGGATAATCCGTATCTGTCGCCGCTTGCGGAGAAGCGCGCGCTGACGCATCCTTCTTCAAGCAAGCTGACGATTCACCTGGACTTTGCCATCGAGGACTCGGCGATTCAGTACGAGGCGGGCGACGCATGCGGCGTGGTTCCGCAGAACCATCCCAGGCTTGTGGATGCCGTTCTTGCGTCGCTGCCGTTCAGCGGCAGCGAGATGGTGGAGATTCCGAGGGCCGGCAGCATGACGCTGCACGAGGCTTTGCTTCGGCGTTTCGCTATCTCCCGGCTGAGCCGCAAAATAATTTCGCAGTATGCCGCGGCGGCGCAGTGCACGAAGCTGACGGCGCTGCTGGCTCCGGAGAATCAGACGGATCTCGAGCAGTATCTGCACGGGCGTGATCTGGTCGATCTGCTGAGAGAGTGCCCCGACGCGCTGCAGACGCCGGGGGATCTGGTGAAGATGCTGTCGCTGCTGACGCCGCGGCTGTATTCGATCTCATCGAGTCCGGTGGCGCACCCAGGGCGAGTGCATACGACGGTGTCGGTCGTACGCTGGCGCGCGCATGACCGCGACCGCGGCGGCGTCTGCTCCACGCTGCTGGCCGACCGCATCGAGATCGGAGACCGGCTGCCGATTTACATCCAGGCGAACAAGAAATTTCGCCTGCCGCAGGACCCGAAGGTTCCAGTGATTATGATCGGACCGGGCACGGGGATTGCTCCCTTCCGCGCCTTTCTTCATGAGAGGCGCGCGATCGGAGCAACGGGAAAGAACTGGCTGTTCTTCGGAGAGCGCAGCGCCTCCACCGACTTTCTGTATCGTGAGGAGCTGGAAGGCATGCAGGCGGATGGGCACCTCAGCCGGCTGGATACGGCCTTCTCGCGCGATCAGGAGCAGAAGATCTACGTGCAGGACCTGATGATGCAGAACGGGCAGCAGTTGTGGGGATGGCTGGAGGAAGGCGCTTTTCTCTACGTGTGCGGCGATGCCTCCAAAATGGCGAAGGACGTGGACCGGACGCTGCGCCGCATTATCGAGACGCAGGGAAAGATGCCGGAAGAGGCCGCTGAGAGCTACGTTCAGGCGCTCAAAGATAACAAGCGCTATCAGCGCGACATTTACTGACGCCTCTCAGTGCATGCACTGCTGTGCTGCGGAGCGAATGGACGGGTCGGAGCTGGCGGACGCAAGCCGGCAGTACTTTTGCGCGTCCGCATCGTCTCCGGTCTGGTGAAGGAGCGTTCCCAGACCGAGGTTCGCCTGAGCGAGATTCGGATCACGCTGCAGCGCCGCTCTGTATGCCTGCTCTGATGCCGCATACTGACGGCCGGCAGCGAGCGCATCGCCGAGGTCGCTGAAGGTCAGGGCGTCGCCAGGGTTGAGCGCGATGGCCTGGCGCATCTGATCGGCGGCAGGGCCGTAAGCATTCTTCAGCATCAGCAGCAGACCGTAGCTGTGATGCGAGTCGGCATCTTTCGGATCGGATGCGATGGCTCGCTTCAGATCATATTCGGCGCCGGTGAAGTCCTGATTCCCCATCTGCAGCTTTCCAAGATTGTCATCGGCTTCGGCGAGGCCGGGCTGATAGAGGAGCGCTTCGCGGAAGTAGCCGCCGGCCTTTGCGTCGTCTCCGCGCTGGATGGAGATGAGACCGAGCAGATTGTAGGCCTGCGCGGTTTCAGGATTGATGGCGATGGAGCGCTCAAGCGCGGCCTGTGCCTGATCGAGCATGCCCTGGCGGGCGTATGCATTGCCGAGATCGGCGAGGAGCGCGCTGTCGAAGGGCGGCGTGGACGACACCTGCTGCAGGACTTCCGCGGCGCGCTGATACTTTCCTTCGGTGAAGAGCACCTCGGCAAGCTCTTTCACGATGGGCCGTGAGGCGGGCTTGCGGGATCGAGCCTGCTCCAGCCACTGCTCCGCCTCCGAAGCATTTCCGTCAGCGGCATAAGCGTTGCCGAGCGCGGCGAGAATTTCGGCGGGAGCCGTTTTGTCCTGCCCGATGGCAGTCCGCAGCGCATGGATGTTGTCCGCGTTGCCGGGATTGCTTTCGACCTGAGCGGCGGCCAGGTACAGTGCATTCTTCGGCGTCTTCGGCAGCGAGGAGGGGTAGAAGAGGGCGAGCTTTTCGGCAGGCTGCGCTCCTTCTTCGGGCTCCTGCAGATGCGCCGTGAGATCGCCCTGCGGGCGCTCACGCTGGATGTAGTGGTCGGTCAGCACGATGTTCACCGCGTATTGTCCGCGCCGTTGCGGCATGTGGCAGGAGATGCAGTTCTGCCCGGCAGGCAACGCCACGGTGTGTTTGACCGACTGATGGCAGCTTTCGCAGATTTTTGTATAGCCGGGAATGGCCGCCGGGCCCTGCTTCTCGACATGAGGGTTGTGGCAGGTAAGGCAGGTCATGCCGCTTTTGCGATAGCAGGCGGAAAAGACAAGACGATAGGCGGCGTCGGCGACCTTGAAGTCATTTTTGTGCTGCTCGTTATCGGCGCGGTCGAAGTAGAGCTTGTAGTCGGAGAGCGGCCGGCCGGGAATATAGGAGAAGATGCCGCGATCGTAGCGGCGGCTGACGTTCTCTCCCTGGCTGCCGCTGGTCGAGAGGTGGCACTCCATGCAGACTTCCATCTGCCGCTGGCGGCTGAGACGCGCGGGATTGACGATGGCGCTGCGCACCTGAAGGATCGTCGATTTGTCGGAGCGCGCTGCGTCGACGTGTGCTTTGCCGGGGCCGTGGCAGCGCTGGCAGTCGATGCCTTCGGGGAGAGGCTTTTCAAAGATGGGCTCGCCGCTCTCCAGAATGTCGCGGCTTACGGCGGGGCGGGGATAGGCATCGTGGCAAAAGATGCAGTCGTAGGAGATGGCGCCGTGGAAGTCCTCCTGATCGCGCTGATCGTAGCCGGGGGTCATGGCCCAGTGGCCGCCTTCTTCGGAGTACCAGCTTACGGGCAGCTGAATGATGCGTCCGTCGGCATCGCGATGCAGATAGCTGCGCGCCTGATCTCCGGAGCCGATGACGTAATCGACGCGCTCTTCGAGGACGTTCGCTTCTTTGCCGTCGGGACCGACCTGGTGGCGGCGCTGATAGAACGATCCGTCCCGCTCGACCATGGTGTACCAGGTATCGGAGCGCTGGTTGTACAGCGTGTTTTTGTGCTGGTAATCCTCGATGACTCCGGCAGCGGAGGGACTCTGAATGGATCGCCCCATGCCGGTATGGCTGAAGGTCTGCTCGACATCCTGGTGACAGGAGATGCAGACTGCGGGATCGACATAACTGTTTTCTGCCTCGACGGAAGCGGCGCGACGGTGATGATTCAAGCCCCACAGCACCGCAAGCAGAAGAAGCGCTATGACGGCGGCGACGGGCCACAGCTTTCGCAAATGCGAAGGCGTATTTTCGCCTCTTCCGCCGGCGGGACGGGTGGGTGGACGAGGTTTGTCGCGCTTTTTAGCCATCCCCGATTGAAGTATCAGCCTTTGACGGGGTGCTGCGGGTTCCAGAACGGTTCAGGCGTGGGGATATAGGCGACGGGCACTTCGGGGATGAACGATCTCAGCCAGTCGGCGCAGAGAATCATTCCCCCTTGTTCGGAGAGAACATGCCCCACGACGATGAGCGCCTTCTTCTGCCCCTCGGTGACGCAGTCGCGGGCGAACTCGACGAGCTCCCATTCGCGGGTTTCTCCGCAGATCAGCACGTCGACGTCGGGCCTGGAGATCATCGCGATACCTGGCTCCCTGCCCAGATAGCCCCAGCTGGCCTGAACGTGATGGACGGGCATGCCGGGATCGCCGACGACACGCATGGTTCTCGCATGAAGGCGAGTCTGCATCTCCTGCGCAAATTTTGCAAGCGGCGTGCCGGGAAAGGTGAGGCGTCTGGGGTTGGAGGGGTCGTCGACATTCTTATCCCATCCAAGCTCGTGCGCCATGCCGGCGGCGATTCCATCGGGATGCCGCGCGTGCCAGTGATCGTGGAAGCGGAAGATGGCCATGTTGTGCTTCCGGATGAAATCGAGCTTGTACTGCAGAACAGGATTGCCCTGGATGTCGTCGGTCTTGTCCTGCTGCAGGTAGAAGGGCGTCTCATGACTAACGATCATGTTCTTTCCTTCGGCGGCAGCCCGCTCGATCACATCCTGCGTGGCCATCATGACGGAGGCGATTCCATTGACCGGCGTATTTTCATCGCCCGCGACGATGACATCCACCGTCGTCGCGCGCCACGGAATTCCCACCTGTTTCTGAATCCGTTTGACGACCTCTCCTGCGGTGAGTTTCGGCTGGGGAGTCTGCGCGACGGCGAGCTGAGAGAGAAAGGCGCTTCCTGCCACGACAAACTCACGCCGGGAGAGTGGGCTCATTGACTGCTCCATTGCAGAGGGCAAGGGCTGCGCCTCACGATCTGAGATTGTGCTGCTGCGGGAACTTCATGCTGCTGCTGAGACGCCGGCTTCCCCGAAGGATCGAGGTTGCCGGCGTCCAGAGTACTGCGCTATGGCCGTGTCTTCTGAAGCGATCAGAAGGTCAGGCGGCCGCTGAACTGAATGAGGCGAGGATTGCCGAGTGTGGTGCTCACAATGCCGAAGGTGGAACTGCCCAGCTGCGTATTGGGATCGCCAAACTGTTGCCGGTTGAAGAGATTGAAGAATTCGGTTTTGAATTCGAAGTTCAATCGCTCCGCCAGAGGAATATTTTTGCTGACGGTGAAATCGTAGTTTGCGATTCCGTCGTCGCGCAGCGTGCTGTCAAGACGGCTTTCATTGCCGAACTGCCACTGAGGAGGCGGCGCAAACGCATTCGTATTGAACCACTTGTTCAGGCGCTGCACGGCACCGCCGTTCATCTTTTTCTGAACACCCGCGTTTACGTTCGGCCGCGAGCCGCCACCCTGCGAATCCGTAAGGTTGGTAGCGGTGGTGAGACCGAGAGGGAATCCGGACTGAAGGATGGTGATGCCATTCACCGTCCAGCCGCCGATCACGCGATCCATCACCGGTCCGACATTACTGGCGAAGCGCTTGTTGTGTCCGAAGGGCAGCTCGAGCACATAGCTGATCACTGCGCGGTTGGGCACATCGAAGCTGGCGAGGCTCTGCTCGCCCTTCAGGTTGTTCCAGTCCTGCACGCCGGCTGTGCCGTGGCTTTCAAGCCAGCTGGTGAGCGTATCGGTATTGCTGATGAGCTTGGACCAGGTGTAGGAGCCCTGCAGGACGCCTCCGTTTTTGAATCGCTTCACGATTCTTGTTTCGAGCGCAGACCAGTGCGAACCGCCACGCTGGCCCGCCGTATCCTGGAAGTTCTGGAACTGTGGATACGGACGCAGAAGCTGCCCTCGTGACACAGTTGTCGAAGAGAGCAGACCACTGGCGATGTGGCCGTAAAAGGGATTGGTTACCTGCTGGTCAAGAGCCGACGTCTGAGCAAGGTCCGCATCCGGCAACTGATTCAACTGGACCGTTGAATAGGAGAGATGCGTACCCTTGGAGCCGGCGTAGGCGATGTCAAAGGCCCAGTCGTCGGGCAGCTGCTGCTGGAGCTCGAAGTTCCACTGCTGCGCGTATCCATACGGTTCATTGGGAATCGGCGAGGAGACGCTTTGACCTTCAAAGACACTCAGCTCGGCCGGATTGTGACCAATGGTTGGAACCAGTCCCTGCGGGAAGGGATTGCTGAGAGTAGCCGACGGGATGAGGCTCGATGTGCCGCCGACGGAAGATACCATCGAGGTGGTTGCCGCATTCACCGGCGACTGGAAGGGCGAGATGCTGTAGTTGATCATGTCCGGCGGAATCCAGGAGAGACCGTAGCCGGCGCGGATGGACAGATTGTCGTTCGGAGACCAGGCCGCGTTCACACGAGGAGCAAAGAGCTTGTGATGCCCTGCAAGCTGCGTGCGGTCCGGATAGGCAGAGCTGTTGACCAGCGCGATCTGTCCTTTGAGCGGCAGGCCAACCGCGGCGCCGAGCGGATCGGTCGCATTGGGCTGCAGGATGGTCAGACGATCATGCTTCTCGGTAGAACCCTCCGGCCAGTCCCAGCGAATGCCCGGGGTGATGGTCAGACGGCGATTGACGGCGAAGGTGTCCTGCAGGTAGAGGGCTCCATAATACTGGAGCGAATCGACAGGAGCGACACCCGCGAGGGTACCGGTGGCCGGATACCCGAGGAAGAACGAAGCGAAGGCATATCCTCCCTGAGCTGAGGAGGACAGGTTTGAATTTCTTGCAGCAGTGAATCCTGGATCGAAGCTGAAGCTGCCGCCGGAGCTGGTGCCCTGCTCGAAGTTCCAGTCGTTGCGCCGCACCTCGCCACCGAACTTGAGCGTATGACGTCCGAGGATCTTCGTCATGCTGCCGGAGATCGAATAATCGTTGACGAAGGAGCGGTTGTAGGTGCCGCCAAAGCCGAAGAAGCCGGAGATGGACATGATCGGCGTGACCGGAATGGTCAACTGCGAGGCCAGAGCGGACCAGTTGGGGCCGAACGGAGCCAGAGGATCGCCGAACTGCTCCGGAACAAAACCGTCGGTAGCACGCACATAGGAGACGCGGAAGTCGCCGATGGTGGTGGGGTTGAAGGTATAGGTATCGCCGACGACGAAATCCTGATTGCCGGTGTAGCTGGCCAGGCCACCGTAGTGGGTGCCGAAGGGATCGGCCGGATTGCTGGTGCCGCTCCACCAGGTGTAGCGGGCAAAGAGGCGCTGCTTTTCGCTGGCCGTCCAGTCAATACGAGCGTTGTACTGCCTGGTATTGCCGCCGATGGTTTCATTGGTGGCGAAGTTGTTGATGGTACCGGGCAGATTCGGCAGCCCGTAGTAGGTCATCAACTGCTTTGCTGTAACGTCCAGACGGTCCATCGGAATCTGATTACCCGCGAAGGGCTGGCGAGGGATGGTCTGTCCTGGAGGGCAGGCCGGCGCTCCAGAGACCCCGCAGGTTGTGGTCGGATCGTAGATCTGCGACGAGATTTCGCCGAAGTCGCCGTTCCTCATGCGCTGCGTGGGGACTGTGGTGGTGATGGGGTTGCCTCTGCGGAAGGCAAATCCTTCCCACGAGAAGAAGAAGAAGACTTTCTCGTGTTTGATGGGCCCGCCGATGGTGGCGCCGTACTGGTTCTGCGTGAAGGCCGGCGTGGGCACATGGCCAAGGTCGTTGAAGTAGGTATTCGCGTTCAGGACGCGGTTGCGGATGTACTCATAGGCGCTGCCGTGAAAGGCATCCGTACCGGAGCGCGTCGCCATGTTGACAACACCGCCGGCGAAGCGGCCGAACTCGGCGCTGACCGCGTTGCTGTCCACGCGGAACTCCTGAACCGCGTCCTGCGTGGGGACCAGTGCCGGACTATTGATATAGGTGGTATTGAGCGGCACGCCATCGAGATAAAAGGCGCTCTGGTTGGCCATGCCGCCGCCGATCTGATAGTTGCCGAAGCCGGTGTTGTTGGTCAGCGAGCCGTTGGACTGATTGCCCAGAGGGTTGCCGCTGACTGAGCCCTGCGGGATAACGCCCGGAGCCAGCTCAAGCAGGTTGAGCACGTTGCGTCCGTTGAGCGGCATCTGCTGCACGCGCTGGCCTTCGACAAGCTGGTTCAGAGAGCCGGGCTGCGTTTCGACCATCGGGGCCTGCGAGGTTACGTTCACAGTCTGACTGACATTGCCGACCTGCAGCGGCGCATTGACGCGAACCGCGGCCTGCACGGTAACGGTGATCGAATCCCGCTTGAGGCGAGTGAATCCGGACTTTTGGAAGTCGACGCTGTAGTTGTCCGGCATGAGGTTCACGAACTGATAATTGCCGTTGGAGTCGGACTGCACCTGCTGGGTGGCCGCGGTACCGAGGTTGGTCAGCGTCACGGTCGTTCCGGGAACGGCGGCTCCGCTGGGGTCGGTAACGGTTCCAAGGATGGAGCCAAAGGTGGTTTGGGCGCCTGCGGATGATCCGGCAAGGATAAGTAACAGGACGGAGGTCATGCACAGGAAGAAGTGCAGAACCTTCATAGACCGATCGGGAGCGGTGATCCCGTTTCGGACGGGCGCGGCCGCCTTATCATTTTTCATGTTTGCCTCCCGAATTTGTTTCAGTGATACGGATAATCCGGAAAAATCCTTTTTTTTCAAGTGTTTACTTCCCTGATGAAGAACTGAATTCATGGTTTACTTGCGGTAGCGAATATAGGGATGCGTAACAAGGGGTCACAATGGTACAAATGTTCCAATTTGCAGAATGCGCAACAACTCTTGCGCAAATTGCAATTCGTACATTTATGGACGGCGGCGTAAAAGCAGACGGCAAAATCCTGCCGTCCGCGAGCTGCCGGTAACCTCCGAACCCGATGCATCCAGGAGCCCCTATGCCTTCGGCGAGCCGCGGTGCAGTGATCGCACTTCCCTTCCGGTGGAGCGCGCCGCACATCCTCCTGATGATTGCGGGAGTGCTGCTGATGGCTGCTGCGATTCATTTCGTGCTCGGCCGCCTGCGGTTATGGAGAGACCGGGCGGTTCTTGAAGAGCGCCAGCGTCTGGCTCTGGAGATGCACGACACGCTGGCACAGAGCTTTGCGGGAATCGGCTTTCAGCTGCAGGCGATGCGCGATGAGCTGCGGCTGAGCGAATCGCTTCGCATACAGGCAGACACCGCGCTGGAGATGGTACGGAGAGGTCATGAAGAGGCGAAGCGAAGCATTGCGGCGCTGCGCCCCGGCCTCAGCGGGAGCTCCGGCATGGCCGATGCGCTGCGGCGGGAGGCGGAGAGGCTAAGCAACGGTGGAGCGCTCGCGATCCGTGCCTCGATCGACGGCCAGGCGCGCCATCTGCCGCTGAACGTGGCCGATACGTTTTTCCGCATTGGACAGGAGGCAATCAGCAACTCGATTCGCCACGCCGGGGCCACACGCATGGATATCTCTCTTCACTTCGGGAAAGACGACGTGGCGCTCCTGGTAAAAGACGATGGCTCAGGATTCGAGCTGAACGCGCAGCATCAGGGCTTCGGAATCTGCGGGATGGCGAAGCGCGCCGACAGGATTGGCGCTCTGTTTGCGTTGTCGAGCGGAGCCGGAAAGGGCACGACGGTGACGGTGACCGCACATTTGTCGTCCCGTCCTACTCTTCCGGAGCACGCGCGAAGAGCGGTGAAATATCTTTTGCGAACAGGGATACACACTTCATGAACCATGCACTGGCATCCTCCCCGATTCGACTCGTCATCGTCGACGATCATCCCGTCGTCCGCGCCGGACTCAGCAGCATGCTGAGCAGGCAGGAAGACATGACCCTCGTTGCCGAGTTTGCAGGCGCGAGCCCGATGGTCGATTTTGTGTCGCATGCACCGGTCGATCTTGTGCTTCTCGATCTGCGTATGCCGGGCATGTCCGGCATCGAGGCCATTCGCGCTCTGCGGCAGTCCTCGCCCGGAACGAAGATCGTGGTTCTGTCGAGCTTCGAGTTCGATGAAGAGATCTACCAGGCGGTGGAGGCCGGCGTCAGGGGGTACCTGCTGAAGGATATGTCCGGCGACGACCTGATGCAGGCGATCCGCGAAGTGTACGAGGGCCAATTATGCTTTCCGCGGCGCATTGCCCAGCGCCTGGAAGACAGAAAGCGGCGAGCCAACCTGAGCCCGCGGGAGCGGGAGATTCTGGGCTTTGTGGCCAAGGGATTCACCAACAAAGAGATTGCCGCGGCGCTGCACATCAGCCAGTTCACGGTGCGAAACCACATCAATCATCTGACCTCGAAGCTGGAAGTCAGCGACAGAACGGAAGCGGCGTTCTTTGCGATCCAGACGGGGATACTTATGCTTTCGCACTGACACGTCAGCCTGCGCGAAGAGATTTTGTTTTAAGCGCTGCCCGCCGCAAAATGAAAACGGCCGCCCGAAAGAATCGGACGGCCGTTTTGCTGTTCTCTCTTCAGGAGAGGATGGGCTCAGAAGCTGGCACGTACGTGGAACTGAATCCGGCGCGGCGGCAGCTGGCTTGTGGCCTGTCCGAACAGAGAGCTGGACAGATCGGAGTTAACTGAGGTGAGGTTGGCGCGGTTGAAGATGTTGATGAATTCTCCCTTGCCCTCGAGCTGCAGCTTTTCGCCAAAGAACCACGGCACGTGGAAGAACTTGTCGAGGTTGAAGTCGACATTGTTGTATCCCGGCTGGTCGTAGGTATTGCGGCCGAGATCGCCTTCCGTTCCGAGCGCGGGTACCGGGAATGCGGACGCCGGAAATACTCCCTTGAGGAAGGCTCTTCTGGATTGCCCACCGACATGCGAACCAAAGGTGGGAACATTGGGCACATCGTAGTTCGATCCATCCGCGTTATAGTCGCCGCCGGAATTTCCGATGACCTGACCGGAGGAGTTATAGATCGGATTGAAGGCCGCGCTGGTATATACCGTGAACGGCAATCCGGTCTGCATAATCCACACACCGCCGAACTGCCATCCGCCGAGGGCGTTCCGCTTCCAGCGAGAGCCGTAGTCATTGGGCACGGTCCATGTGCCGTCGACCGAGAACTGCTGGCGGATGTCGAAGTCGGCCCGGCCGCGCTGAGCAGAGAGGTTGCCATTCTGGATGATGTTCTGCGCAGCGCCGCTGGATGGAGTGATCTGGCCACTGTCGAGCGAACCGGACTGGCTGATCACGTCCAGCGCTTTGCCGAAGGTGTAGATACCGCGCAGGGCGACTCCATGATTGAGGCGGCGCTGCAGCATCGCAGTACCGTAGTTGCCAATGGAGTTGCCGTTGGAGGTGGCGTACTGTATCTGGCCGAAGTTCGGATTCAGCCGCGCCAGGGCTCCGTTATTGACGACCAGATCGCCAGCGAAGCGGTTGATGTCCTGATTGAAGACGGGCAGATGACGCGCCGCGGAGGCGGAGTAGTTCAGCTCAGCAACCCAGCCGCCGGGCAGCTCCTGCTGAATGCTGAGCGTCCAGTCGGTGACGGAGGTGAACTTGTAGTTGGGAGAGTAGCCGCCAAGGCTCGCCTTCTGACCGTCGATTCCGCCGCTGGGGTTGAGCACTACGTTGCTGGTGTCGACGACCGGGCAGACTTCAGAGAAGCCCGACGGCGCGCTGCAAAGCTGGAAGTCCGGCGTTTGCCCCTGCTGCACGCTGATGGACGGCGTGTAGAAGTTGGGCAGGTTGCCGGCAGTGATATCAGTGATGTGGATGTACGGCGGCTGATCCGAGAACATGCCGACGCCGCCACGCACCGCGGTGCGGCCGGTGCCGAAGACGTCCCATGAGAAGCCGATGCGGGGTGTAAGTCCCCAGACGTTCTGACCGAGAACATGATTGTTCTTCGCCAGACCGGCGGAGCCACTCGCGATCTGCTCGTCTGTGGTAGCGCCCGATCCGAAGCTGAAGTTTGTCAGCTGCGGGCTCTCGATGGAGAAGAAATTCGCCATCGTGTCATAGCGGACACCGGCATTCAGCGTAAGGCGCGGAATGACCTTCCAGTCATCCTGAACAAATACGCCGGTATACAGCGCGCGATAGCGGCGGTTGTAGGGGGCCTCGGCGTGCGTGAGCAGGCTGACCGGTGTGGAGCTGGCGGAGAATGCCTTGTCCTGGACGAAATCGAGCAGGCTGTTGAAGTTATACGTAGGACGGTCAAACGCGCCGCTCTGCGAGTCGTTTTCGCGGATATTGAACTGCTCGAAGCCGAACTTGAGCGTGTGCGTTTTGATGGTCGCCGTCATCACGTCACGCCAGCCCAGTGTGGACTGCGTGAAATTGCCGGGGCCCCAGTTGGAAAAGCCCTGCAGACCGGTGACGTTGATATAAGGAATGGCCATCGAGTCGGCGGCCAGATTCGAGCCATATGGGCGGATAATGTTCGCACCCACTTCGTTCAGAAGATGCGCGGAGAAGGTATGCGTCCAGTCGACATTGACGAAGTCGGAGCTGTTTGCCTGATTAGCATTCAGCACCGGACGCGGCGTTGCGGCTTCGGTGGTGTCGTAGGTACGAAGACCATCGACATACACGCGGTCGCTCTGATTGATGTAGTAGTCACCGCGAACGCTCCACTGATAGCCGTTCTTGGGCACGGAGTAACTGATGTTGGAGGTGCCGACCACATTCAGATTCGCGGGGAGATTCGCCGGCGGCGCGAAGGCGCCGGGGGTTCCACCGTCAGAGGAGGGCTGCTCATACTGAGCGACTGTTTTGAAGCCGCTGGTCGGGAAGTTGAGTGGTGGAGCAGTGGTCAGAACCTGCGTTGCAACGGTATTCGGCAGATTGGTTTTGGCCCAGTTGTCGAAGTCCTGCGTTTCCACGGTGTAGGAACCCGCGCTGGTGGTGCTGGAGCGGAGCACATCGATAGCGCCGAAGATGAAGAGCTTGTTTTTAATGACTGGACCGCCGAAGGTGCCGCTCACCTCGTTGCGGCTGTAGGCGGGCACGGCGATCGGCTCAAACTCAGTACGGGATTCGAGGTCGTTGTTGCGGAAGTAGTAGTCGATGGTTCCGTGAAAGTCGTTGGTGCCGGACTTGGTGAACACGTCGACCGTGGCGCCGCCGTTTCTTCCCTTCGAGGCATCGAAGTCGTTGGTACGAATGTCGATCGACTGCACGATCTCAGGGTTCGGCGAGATGGAAGTGCCGCCGCCGCGGGATGGCGTATTGGTGTATGCGCCATCGATCTGATATCCGTTCTGCTCCTGGCGCAGACCGGCAGCGTTGATGTTGATCGCGTATTCGTTCGTGTAGTTATCGCCGGAGGTGACCGCGGTTCCCGTCATGCCCGGGGTCAGGGACGCGAGGCCGTAGACGTTCTGGTCAGGCAGCGGCGTCTGCTGTACGGTCTCCGATCCGATGACCGATCCGGTCGTGGGAGTGACCAGGTCGAGCGCGACCTGGGAGGCGCTTACCGTGACGCTGGTGGTCGCCTCGCCGACTTCGAGAGCCGGCGTGATGGTGCGAATCTCTCCCACCTGGAGCGCCAGGTCCTTCTGGTCCCAGGCTTTGAAGCCGTTCGCCTCAATGTGAACGGTATAGGTGGAGGCGGCGATGCTGTCGATGCGGAAGTAGCCGGCCTGATTGGTTGTGATGGTTCGCGATACGCCGATCTGAGTATTCGTGACGGTTACTTTGGCGCCGGGGATGGCCGCACCCGACGGGTCCTGCACGGTGCCTTCAATACCACTCAGAAACTGAGCGAACGCAGATGATGCTCCAAGCCCTGCGAGAAACAACAGGACTAATGCTGTTCGTGTCACCCACCTCATTCTTGCTGTCTCCTGGCAAACGTTTTCCAACTTTTGCGTAATCGTTTTCTATGTAGTCGATGTAACCGCTATCCTCTGTGTTTACGGGACTTGCGGAATGCATACAGCGAGGCATAGTCACTATATGCACCCCCGGTTGCGAGTGTCAACGAATATTCACCTGTAACGGTCTAGCTAATCGTTTTAGCTGGCGCTGTTTACACGCGGAAGCATACAGAGGGCATGCCGGTGGACGGGATCATCCGGCGCCATTCTGCCACGAAAGATGTGCGTTTTCCCAGGCATTGCGGGCAGGTGATTCTGTGCTTCCGCTGCGGGCACGATCGCGGATCGCAGCATGCCGTGCTTTTTAGTCCCGCCGCCCCGGCGCAGCGGAGGCTGCACCGGCAGCGAGGGCATGCGGCGAGGCTTATACGTGCTCGCCGGGATTGAACTGACCGGCCAGAAGCTCTTCGCGAACATTCTTCAGAACGGCCAGAGAGCGCGTTACGCCGACTTCTCCGCTCAGCAGATGATCTTCGTTTTCGATGCTGAGCATACCGTCGTAGCCCACTTCCATGTAGGCCGCGATCACATCTTTCCAGAGGCTGGCACCGTGGCCGTAGCCTACGGCGCGGAAGAACTCCGACCCCTGCTGATCGTGCGCGGAGGAGGCGAAGTTCAGAACGCCGAAGCGGTCCACATTCTCCTGGAAGAAGGCCGTGTCCTTCATGTGAGCGTGATAGATGGCGCCCTGTTTGCCGAGGAAGCGGATGACTTCCACGGGATTGCACTGCTGCCAGAAGAGATGGCTGAGATCGCAGTTGGCGCCGATCTCTTCTCCCACGGCCTCGCGCAGGCGCAGCAGCGTGCGCGGATTGTAGACCACAAAATTCGGGTGCATCTCGAGCGCGATGCGGCGCACGCCATGATCGCGCGCGAACTTCACCGTCTCCTGCCAGTAGGGGATGACGCGCTCCTTCCACTGCCATGCGAGCGCCTGGCTGTGATCGGGCGGCCAGCCGTAGACAACCCATGTGGGCGTGATGTCGGTGGGTGATCCGCCGGGGCAGCCGGAGAAGCCGACGACGGTGGGAATCTCAAGCATGCCTGCAAGCTGGATGGCCTGGCGAAACTGCAGCGCGAAGGCCGCGCCTTTTACCGGGTCGGGATGGAGCGCATTGGCGTGGCAGCTGATCGTCATGATCGGAATGCCGCGGTCGTCGAATTTTTTCTTCCACGCGCGCGCCTTCGCGGGATCGGCGAGCAGCTCGGGAACGGGACACTGCGGCGTGCCGGTATAACCGCCGGCGCCGATCTCTGCCGCTTCCGCGCCGAGGCTCACATATTTATCGAGCATTGCATCGAGCGACAGCGAGCGAAAGGGCGGATTGAAAACACCTATCGGCAATTTTTTGATGACGGGCCGGGGAGAGGTTTCGCTCTGCGCCTCGCGTGTTTGCCATGCTCCGGCGATGCGTGGCGCGGCTGCGATGGCTGCTCCGGCTGAGAGCGAACTGCCCAGAAATTTTCTGCGATTCATCCGTACTGCCTCCGGGGCGAATGCTAACACACGAAATCCTGCCCTCTGCCCGGCAGAACGCCGTTTTTGGTAATCCTTTACTCGTCGGGTATAATTCGCCTCCGATTGCAAAATGCGCCGCAGCAGCACTGCTTCGGCATGCGGCATTACGCCGGAAAGAGCCGGCGAACAACTCACAATCACCAGCCGGATTTCATCAGGAAATGAGGTTGTAACTCGTGACAACGATGCTCAATCGCCGCAGTTTTATCATCGCAGGCGGACTTACTGCCCTGGCCTCAACGAGAGTACTGGGAGCGAATAACACGATTCGTGTTGGAGTGATTGGAGCCGGCGGGCGAATGAACAGCCTGCTGAATGCGGCCGATAAAGCGGGCCCTTTTCAGATTGTCGCAGTGAGCGACGTGTATGCGCCGCACCGCGATGCAGTGAAGGAGCGCTCAGGCGGCACGGCGACGACGCATCTGGATTACCGCGAGGTGCTGGGCCAGGATATCGATGCGGTGTTCATTGCCGCGCCGGATCACTGGCATGTCCGGATGGCGGTGGACGCGCTGGCCGCGGGCAAAGATGTGTATCTGGAAAAACCGGTGACGCACACTATCGAAGAAGGCGCGACGCTCACGCATGCGGTGCGCTCCGGAAAGCAGGTTTTGCAGTGCGGCATGCAGCAGCGCAGCTGGACGCACTTTCGCGATGCGGTCGATCTGGTGCAGGGCGGGAGCCTGGGCCGCGTAACCCAGGTGAGAACGTACTGGTGGCAGAACTACAGCCTGAACTGGGTGCCGAAGCCCATCGATGTGCAGCAGCTTGACTGGAAGCAGTGGCTGGGCTCGGCTCCGGACCAGCCGTTCAGCGAAGAGAAATACAATCACTGGCGGTGGTTCTGGAACTTCGGCGGCGGCGCGATGACGGATCTGTTCGCTCACTGGATCGACGTGGTGCACTGGGCGATGAAATCGGATCAGGCGCGCGAGGCGCAGATGCTGGGCGACCGGTACATCTTCGAGCAGTGGGACTGCCCGGACACGATTCAGGCGGCGTTTCGCTATCCGGGGTTCGATGTGGTCTACGAAGGGATGATGAGCTCATCGATTGACGACGGCGGTCTGGAGTTTCGCGGGACCGATGCAACTCTGAAGATCGACCGCAGCGGCTTTAAGGTGTATCGCGAAGGAGTGAAGGATAATCCGGTCGTCGAGGCGCACAGCTATCGCGACGGAACGATCACGCACATGGAGAATTTTTTCGAGTGCATCCGGTCACGCAAGGACCCGAATGCTCCTGTTGAGGCTGGAGTGGCCTGCGCGCGGGCCGGCCAGCTTGGCAATCTGGCGTATCACCACAACGGCCGCGTGACGTGGCCGCTGAAGACCTAGGCGTAATACACAGCCGCGCTGTCTTCTGCGAATGGCGGCGGCGCGGCCACCCTGTACGGAGGGTACTTTACTGAGCGGGTGCGGTCTTCTGCTCGACCAGCTTATAGCGGTTCCGCTCGATCTCTTTATGCAGCGATGACTGCTGCAGAGCGGAGAGGCGCTTAACGAGCGTCTGTACCTCTTCCTTCTGCGAGCCGTTTGCGGAGCGGCGCAGCGCGATGAGCAGATGATAGATTGCGCTTTCATCGGATGGATCGAACTGGAGAGTCTGGCGGCACTCTGTTATTGCCTGGTCATAGTTGCCGGCGTTCATGTAGAGGCTGGCCAGCAAGTCTCTTGCTTCGATGAAATCGGGCTTCAGCTTTACAGCCTGCCGGGCGGACTGAATCGCTTCCGCCGAAGTGGCGGCGGTGGCTCCCGGGCCTTCCGTATCGAGCAGCCTTGCGAGCACATAGTGCAGCCAGGGGCTTTCAGGATGCGCCTTCAGCTGAGCGCGTATCCGCAGCAGCGCCTTACTCCCTTTGTTCTGCTGCATCTCGGCCAGATCGATGGCGTAGGCGCTGAGGCTCTGCGCGGAATCGAGCTGCTCCGCCGTGTTGAAGTCGGCCTCGGCTTTCTCATACTGCGCAATCTGCGCATAAAGCAGCCCGCGCGAGATATATAAGGACGAGTTTCCATGAATCCGCTGAAGACCGATGTTCAGCATGTCGATTCCAACCTGCCAGGAGCTGTGGCTGAGGCAGAGCGAGGCGAAGTTCAGGTAGTCATTCGGATTGGCGGGATCGAGGACGATGGCCTGCCGCAACAACTGGACAGCCTTCGGCGTATTGCCGGCCGCCTCATACGCTTCAGAAGCCAGGCTCAGAATGTCGGGGTCCGAGGGGCTGGAGGCGAGCAGCGGCTCGATGATTTGCACGGCTGCGTCGTTCTGCTTTGTTTCCACCAGCAGGATGGCGAGGTCGTACTTCGGCCAGGTCTGGCCGGGGAGAAGCGCAGAGAGCTTTTGAAATACGCCGACAGCGGTATCGGTCTGTCCTGTCTTTACGAGGCAGTCGCCATAAGCTCCCAGTGAATCAGGATGCGCTTCGACGGCTCCGGCGCTGAGACGGAACTGCTCGACGGCAGCTTTGCAGTTCCCCTGCTTTCTTTCAAGGCTGCCCAGCATTTCATGCGCTGTTTTATCTTCGGGGTCAGTCTTCAGGATCTTTTCGAGCAGAGGGATGGCGCGCGTGTCCTGCGCTGCATACAGGAGCTGCACCTCGCCCCTTAAGGCCGCGGGATACTCGGGAGAGATCTTCAGCGCGTGGCCGAAGGCATCGAGCGCTGACGGACGATTGCCTTCCATCGAAAAGACGATTCCTTCCAGGGTCCAGAGGCGGAAGTCTCCGGGCTGTGCGCGCAGTCCGGAGCGTATCTGCTGCAGGGCCGGCTCGTATTGTTGCGAGCGAATCAGCGATTCGATGGATGCGATGGACGTTCCGCTGTTTTGTCCGTAGACGGCCAGAGAGGCGATGGACAGAAAAAGAATGATACTGCTGGAACGAAACATCGAGTGGCCGATCCTCCGGGCGATACCTTCCGAACAGTGTAACCGCTCGGCAATGGAGACCTGATCTGCCGGTGCAGACGAAGGACAGGTTGGTCGGATGATTCAGAAGACGGCCTGCGATGTGCTGACGACTGCGTTATGTCGTCCTGCCGATTGCGCAACGGCGGCCAGTGAAGAGCTGACCGCCGTTGTTTTTTATGCCGGGAACGACATGAGGGAATGGTTCAGCGCTCGAGCCAGACCACGGTGCCGCGCTGCACAGCAGGCAGCGTGAAGCGCACATCGTCACCCTGTTTCCGGCCGGTAATTTCGCTCTCGCTTCCCATAAAGGGCAGGACGTGCATCTTTGTTCCGAGGCTCGACGGAACGAGGACGCTTACCTCTGTCTGCGGAGTCGGGGTTGCGTTA
This sequence comes from Paracidobacterium acidisoli, assembly GCF_003428625.2. GTDB lineage: Bacteria > Acidobacteriota > Terriglobia > Terriglobales > Acidobacteriaceae > Paracidobacterium > Paracidobacterium acidisoli. The sequence goes on from NZ_QVQT02000001.1 coordinate 822,410, forward strand.
ACGCCCGCCTGCAGGCCGGTGAAGTTGGCGAAGTAGACATACGTTTTGTTATTGACACGGGCGACATGCCCCACCACGGTGCGAGGAGCTTCGATGCTGATGTCGAAGTGATTGTCGATGGCCTTCTGCAGCGCAGATGATGCATCGGCAGGGCGCTCGCCATCGAAGTGGCTGCTTGCCGCGTCGAGATAGGCACGCTCGGGGCTGTCAGGCAGACGGATCGCTCCGGCAATATCCTGCAGCTTTTCGTCGGGCTTTCCGGTCAGGACCAGTCGGCCGCTCTGTGCGAAGGTATGGAACGCTGCCGATTCTTCATCGCTTATGAAGCGGACATCGGGCAGGACAAGAGTGGGGCCGTGGAATGACGACAGGGTGCGAGGTGTGACGATCTGAAACTGGATATGGTTTTCCAGCAGATACAGAATGACACCCCGATAGGCGGCAACGAAATCCTTCGGACCGTAGTTGCGTGTCGTGTCAGAAAAATAGACGCCGACATTGCCGAGCGGCGTGCGCGTATCGAAGAAGGTATGGTCGTGCGCGGCGATCCAGTGGAAGATCTCGCGGCGTGTCGGCGGATCGTTCGAGCCGGACATGACATGGCCCTTCGCATCCCAGAAATTCGCGCCCGCCATCAGCTCGGACATGGCGAGATTGAGCATGGCATCGTGCGGCTGAACGTGCGGCGCGCCATCCCATGAGTAGTTCAGAATCCATGTGGAACGATCACCGGCGAAGGCGCGGAAGCTGCGGATGCCCGCCTGATACATCATCCAGTCAAAGGGCGTGCGCGATGCCGCGGTGTGGTCTTCCCCTTCGCCGAACTCGTATTCGTGAGCGATGGCGTCTACATGAGCATAGAGCTGATAGACGTCAGAGCCGACGCGCGGAGCCGACTCCTCGATGCCGGGAAAGATCTCCGGGATGATGGAGATGTTGGGATTGACCTGCGTGGCGTTGGCGCGAATCTCGATGAGGAAGTCGGTGATGGTGCGGATGCGGAAGTCGACCCATTTGCGAAAGGCGGGATCGCTGAAGTCTCCGAGATGCACGTCATGCCTTGCATCGAGGCCGGTCTCGCGGCGGAAGGCTGCGACGGTCGCGTCGTCGAAGCTGGCCCAGCTGTCTTCCCATCCGGTGAAGTGCGTCATCCAGTAAGGAATGTCGATATAGATTCCATCGATGCCGGTAGCGGCGATCTGCCGGATGCGCTGCATGTAGAGTTTGCGCCAGTCGGGAGCGTATGGGCTTACCCAGACATCTTCCTCGCCCTTTCTGATCCAGAAGGCGGCTTTGTTGCCGAAGACAGCGGGCTGGCCGTCGATCTTTCGCTGCAGCCAGTCGGGATGCTCCTTCGCAACGGTATGCGGGCCATCTCCATTAGCCGTAATGCACTCGGTGCCGGCGATGTAGACATAGGCTTTGTTGTGGTGCGCGTGCGCGGCGGCGGCGGCGCGGCGTATGGCCTCAAGCTTCTCTTCGGGATGGATCAGGCTTTCATAGCGGCCGGGGATGTCATTGTCGACCTCGATGCCGTAGACGCCATCGGCTTCGGCCTGACTGACGATGGTATCCGCGTTCTGCGGCGTGAGCGACCATGCAGCAATGCGAACATGCTGCAGCCATGCCCGCCCCGGGCCGCCGAATGTCTGCTCGGCGGAGGGTGTGGAGGATGTGGATGCGGGCGCGGTCTGACCAGACAGACCACACGCTGAAAAAAGGCAGACGGCTCCTGTGATCCAGAAAACTAAACGTTTCATCGTGAACTCTCGCTATGTGCAGACGGTGAGTGACCGTCCGGATCAGAACTGATACCGCACACCGAACTGCGTATGGCGCGGCGTATAGCCTGCGGCGGTGGAGCTTACAATGCCGAAGGCCGAGTCTTCATAGTCGTACGCCGGAAAGGCAAAGCGCGGCGTATTGGTGAAGTTGAAGAAGTCCGCGTGAATCTCAAGATTGCTCTCGCGGGGAAGCGAAATGCTCTTCATGAACGAGACATCGAAGTTATGGATGCTGTCGGCGCGGATATTACTGAAGTAGCGCGGGGCGTTGCCGGGCTGCTGATCGCCGGGATCGGCGAAGCAGTTCTGATTGAGATATGGCTGATCGGTAAAGGCGGCGCGGTGCACGCTGATGCCGGTAAGCACCTGAGAGCAGACGACGTCGGGCCGCTGGTTACCGTCGGCAATACGCGGACTCGACATGCTGATCGGCATAGGCTGGCCCGTCTGATACGTAAAGAGCGTGGAACCCTGCCATCCGCCGGCGATCGTATCGAGCCAGCGGCTCATGTTGCTGCCGATCAGACGGCCGCGGCCGACAGGCAGCTGCGTGACAACAGCTCCGGCCAGCCGATTGGTCGCATCGTTCGCACTTACCGACCACTCGGCCTTCAGATTGTCGAGCTCCTGCGGATTGCCGCTGTCAAGGTTTCCGACGAAGGCATTGAAGCCGGTGGAGGAGTTATCCTCGGCCTTCGACCAGGTGTAGTTGCCTTCGAAGGAGAGATAGCTGCCGGCACGCTTCTGGAAACGGACCTGCAGCGAGTTATACCAGGTCTGCGCAGCAAGCTTCGGCAATCCCTGGAAGGACCCGTCGAACTGCGGATAGGGACGCAGAAGGTTAATCTGCGGAATCTGGTCGTCGCCATAGCGGGATTCAGGCTCGTTAAAGATGGCTGACGTTCCGCTGAAGTACGGCTGAAACGGGTTGGTGACGAGATTGGCGAGCTCATCGCTCGTGTACTGACGGCGCACCGAGGAGGCAATGAAGTTACGATTGCTGGTGCTGGAGTAACCGCCCCACGGAAGATGCGTGCTGCGGCTGGCCGAGTAATCGATTCCAATAACGATCTTTCCTGGAAAGGCCTGCTGAACGCCGAGATTCCACTGATAGATTTCAGCGTTGCGCGCCTTTTCGTAATCGAGATTGTTGCCGTTACCAAGCCCCCACTCAGCGAGCTTGCCGTACTTTGTTCCCTGTGGATCTTCAATGCCGGCGGGGAATGGATTTTCGAGCGTGGCGTAGCGGGTCACATAGTTGTTTTTGGTGAAGAAGACCGATGGGCTGCTGCTGAAGGCAGGACCAGGATACTGATAGTTGGTCGCTACGTTCATGCCGTAGTAGATTCCGGCGCCGCCACGAACTACCGTCTTCTCACTGACGGCGTAAGCGAAGCCGAAGCGCGGCGCGATGTTGTTGCGATCGACCGGAATATTGCGCTGCGAATTCGACGCGAAGACCGTAGACCCGAGAATGGGGCCGAGTGTGGGCACGGACATGCCTGACTGCGCGGTGAAATCGCTGAACTGTTCCAGATTGTGGCGTTCGGTGTAGGGCGTGCTCCACTCGTAGCGGAGACCGAGATTCAGCGTGAGCTTTTCGGTGATCTTCCAGTCGTCCTGCACATAAAAAGCGGTCTCGCGGGAGAGGTCGGCAACGGCGCGGCTTACGTTGATTCCGCCGGTGTCTCCGTAGCCGATGAGGATGTTTGCGAAGGAGTTTCCCTGTGTGCCGTTGTCTGTGTCGTAGGGCGTGCCCGCGGTCACCAGCGGGTCGAAGCTGAAGTATCCGGTGGGGTAGTTTGGCTGGAAGAAGTTGTTATAGAAAAGGCGCTGCTCGCCGCCGAATTTGATGCTGTGCTTTCCGGGCGTCCAGGTGAAGGACGAGGAGTAATTCAGCAGAGTATGAGCAAATTTCGTGTCGACGCAACACTGGCTGAAGAGCGGCGTGAAGCGGGAGTAGTCACCGTTTGAATTCGGCAGAATCGCGGGCATGCGCGAGATGCCGTTCTGATCGAGAGAAGAGGGGAAGCCAAAGGATGTGGGGTCGGGAGTCTTGGAGAAGGACGGTGACGCCACACGGTCGATGCCGAAGTGGCTTACCCACAGAGTATTCGGCGTCGGCGTAAAGGTGTACTCGAGGCCGTCGTTGTAGACATCCGTGGTGTAGAAGTCACCGTCGTTAAAGATGTCGTCGAAGAACAGAGACGGCGTGGAGCCATTGTTGTGCAGATAGCTGTAGCGTGCATTGATGCGCGAGCGGCTGCTGAAGTTCTGATCGAGCTTGGCATCGAACTGGATGTTATTGCCTCCCGACAGAATCACATTGCGGTAGTTATTTGTACCGATGCCCGGATCTCCCGGCAGGTCCGCTTTCGGGTAATAGTTGAGAATCTGTTGTCCGACAGGGTCGATTTCACCCTGTGGAATGGTGTTGTTGGCATAAGCGGGACGGCTGCCGTCGGGCTGCGTGAAGAACGGATCGAAGATCTGGTTCTGAACCAGATTGCCGTTGACATCGTAGGACATCGTATTGGAGAAGTCGCCCGTGCGCTCGGCAGCCGTAGGCACGGTCGCAGTAATGTTGACGGGGCTGCGGTCGCGGGTGATCTCCATATCCACGAAGAAGAAGGTGCGGTCTTTGCGGACGGGCCCGCCGAGCGAAAAGCCGTACTGATCGTGCTGGTGATCGGGCACGGGGCCTGAGTTGAAGAAGTCGCGCGCGTCGAAGACGGAGCGCTGGCCGTACCACCATGCACTGCCGTGAAGCGTGTTCGTGCCGGACTTCATCACCGTGTTCACGATCGTGCCGCCGTTGTTGCCGTACTCGGCCGAGAAGCTGTTGTTCTCAACCTTGAACTCCTGGAGCGCTTCCACCGAGGGCTGGTAGTAGACGTTCGATGTGCCGCCTTCGCCCTGTTCCGGAGCGCTGGTGAGATTGCCGTCGAGGCGAATCTCCGCGGTCGCGTTGCGCTGTCCGTTGGAGACGAAGTTGGTACCGGCGGGATAGGAATCGGCGACGCCGGAGCCTGTGGTCTCCGTTACGCCGCCGGCCAGAAAGGTAAGGCCGAAGGAGTCGCGGCCGACGAGAGGAATCTGCACCAGATATTTGCTGCCCACATCGGTGCCGAGGGTCGCGTCTTCTGAGTCGAGCAGCACAGGGACGGTGCTGACGGTGACGCTCTCGGTAACGGTGGCCGGACGAAGCGTGACATTGAGCGTGGCCTGCTGATTGACCGTGAGCGTGATGTTGTCCTGCTCGACGGGGCCGAAGCCATCCGCTTCAATCAACATTTTGTAGGTGGCCGGCGGCAGCGCGCGAAAGGAGTAGCCGCCTTTGGCATCACTGACCGCATTATGCGCAACGTTCGTGGCGACATCGGTCAGGGTGAGGCGCGCACGCGGTATCAGTGCTCCGGCACTGTCGCTGACGTTGCCGCGCAGCACTCCCTCATTTATGGACTGAGCAAAAACGGGTGAAATTAACGCAAGCATGGCGACGGCCGCCAGCAGAAATCTGGTCCATCCGGGTATTCGCATTCAGGGCCTCCAAAGCGAATTGCACTTATGTTACGAATTAATATTTTTTCTATTTATTTATTTCGCAGTGGGCTGTTTATATTGCCCGGAAAAGGGGCTGTCAAGCGGGAAATGGAAGGAATGAATCAGATTTTTGCGCTGTCTCGCAAGCCGGGACCAGCAGGAGCCGGAGGGGGCCGCGCAATGCCACAGGGCTGTGTTTCGCGGTGTTTTCAGGTATGGAGGTAAACCGGACTACCGAGCCCGGAGATGGGCCGGAGAGCAGCAGATGCACGCGACATGTGTTGCTTTGCAGCGTCTGCTTACGATATGAATGCTTTACCGGCAGGGAGCTTTCAGAAACGTGCCAAAGCTTTCAGAAACGTGCTGGCGGAAGGGCACTTTCCAAAGCTCATTCGAAGTACATTTCGATCTCTTCGAGGGTCTTTCCTTTGGTCTCGGGCAGGAAGAATGCCGCGGTGATGAAGTAAATTACCGTGCAGCCGGCCCAGAAGAAGAACATGGAAAAGTATCCGTAGTTGCCGACGGCCGGAAGGAAGACCGCGGCGATCAGCGTGGAGACACCCTGGTTGAGCAGCAGCGCGATGCCCATGCCGACGGAGCGGATGCGCATCGGCATCAGCTCAGAGAGGGCGAGCCACACCACCACGCCTGGTCCCACCGCATACGACGCGATAAAGATGGCGAGGCATATAGTGATGAGCCAGCCGGTTCGCTCCGCGGGCACGGGCCCATAAAATGCCCGCTCAATGGTGAGGGGAGCATGCTGGGATTTGGCATCGGGCTGAATGTCGAGCGCGGCATCGCGGCTGTCGTTGAGGACCGTGGCGATGTGATCGCCGTCGCCGTAGGAGTAGAGCACGGTCAGCACCATGGCTTGCTTCTGCGGAGAAGGACCGAGCGTGGTCTCGTTCACCGGTATGGTCAGATGGTTGCCGGTCTCCGCAGCCTGGATGCGGCTCTTTACGTCGACTCGCTGCGATTCAAAGCTGAGAAAGACAAAGCCGCCGGCCAGCAGCGACAGGACGATTCCGGCGGTGCCGATTTTAAGAAGAAAGGTTCGCCCTTTTTTTTCGACCAGGGCAACGGCCACGAGCGTCATGACGCAGTTGAGCAGCTTCACCACGACATCGCCCTGCGTGGCATGCGTGGCGGTCATGCCGGCCTGGCGGAGAATGACGACGAGAAAGCCGAGGACGGAGTTGATGCCGGTCGCCTGATTGAACGCAAGCACGATGCAGGCCAGGATGAAGGGGAGAACGTATTTCTTTTTCAGCAGCGAGCCGGCGTCGCGGGCGGCGGCCTTCCCTTCCCGGCTCTGATCCGGGGCCGAGGCCATCTCCTGCAGCGCCAGCTCGGCATCCTGCTCAGAGGCGGAGCGGCGGAGAGCGCGCAGAGCCTCTTCACGACGGCCGCGGCGCATGAGCCAGCGCGGACTTTCGGTGAGAAAGAAGGCTCCGGCAAAAAAGAGGAGGCCGGGATAGATGACGGCGAGAAACATGCCGCGCCAGGCGTGATTCTGCGCGGCACGAATCAGCTCGAGATTACCGGCGGCATGCGCAATCGTCGCCTCAGCCTGCCGCGTATAGAAGAAGCCGATGAAGGCCGCCAGCGCGATGCCGAAGGTGAGCATGAACTGGAAGACGGCGGTTCCCTGCCCGCGCCGGTTTGCGCCGAGCGATTCGGCAAGATACAGCGGAACAACGACGGCAATGACGCCGCCGCTCATACCCTGCAGCAGACGGCCGAGGAAGAGCGAGGTGAATCCCTGTGAGATGACGATCAGAACGACGCTGGCGACGAACATCGAGCCGCTGACGATCATGATCTTCTTTCGCCCGCACCAGTCGGCGAGCACACCGGCCACCGGCGACGAGACCATGCTTCCGCCCAGCACGGCGGCAACGATCAGCGATGTCTGAGCGAGGTTCAGGTTGACGGTCTTGCTCAGATAGAGCAGCGCCGCGGCGATGATGCCCACATCGATGCCGTAGAGAAGTCCGCCCAGACCGGCGATGAAGATCACAAACCGGCCGTAGAGGCCGGCGCCTGATGTCAATTGCTCAGTAGCCATGAGAAAAAGAGGAAACCGGTGCTGCTGCCGTTATTCGTTTACCCCGCCTGAAAGGCCTCTTCAGCGCAGCAGGCGGAGAGCATTTTCACGGTACACCATGCGCAGCACGTCGTCAGGCAAATCGAGACCATAAATATTCCACCGTCCCTGGCGCGAAGCGTGAGAAGGATACTCGAAGTATTCGTCCGCCGTCTCCAGAAAGCGGAAGTAGAGCCGGTACATGTGCTCTTCGGGCAGCAGATCGGAGCCGAAGAGGATGCGGTCGGGAAATCTCAGAAAGAGCTTTCGCGCCGAATATGGCTGCCGGCCCAGCTCCGATGCGCGCGCGCTGATATCGATCGACACATTGGGATACGTCTCGAGCAGTCTGGTGACGCGGGCCAGGTTTTCACCGCATTCGGCTACGTGCGCGGCCACGAACGCCGTCTTCGGATGGCGCGCAATCACGCGGTCGCGCTGGTCGAGAAGCTGCTGTTTGGAGTAGTGCGCGCCGTGAAATCCCCAGTCAGGATGCGCCGCCAGCTCTTCGTAACGCTCGTTGTGGGCGTCGATCGGCAGGAAGAAGGCGTCGGGGTCGGCGGTGTGGAACATGACTGGAATGCCCAGCTCGGCTGCTTTGTCGAAGATCGGCGCGAGACGCTCGTCATCGATGCGCAGCAGCTCGCCGCTGCCGTCGCGCACGATCAGACCGAGATCCTTCCAGAACTTGATGCCCTGCGCGCCGCGCTCGACCAGCCTCTCCAGCCGGTCGCAGGTGACGGAGGCGAAATCGGTCTTCTCGACGCCGGACCAGTCCATCCAGCCGATGGTTGCGAAGCGTTCGGGGCTGGCTGAATGGAATTTTTCGATCATGCGCAGCGCGGCTTCGCCGGTCTGCATGGTGATGTTCACAATGCGCTCGATGCCGCAGGCGTCCATCACGCGCAGCACGTCATCGGGTTCGGTTGCGTCCAGATGGTTGTGATAGTCGATGACCGGGAAGCGCGCTTTGCCGATCTCATGCTCCTCCGCCGTCAGCATCGACCGCGGCTGAAAATCGCTCAGTGGAAGGGTTACCTCTGCCCTGGCGGTCACCATGGCGACGAACTTATCCTGCTCGGTCGGCGGAGTCATTCTCTCCTCATTCTGTTTCGAGTGAAAGCCTTTCCGTAGAAAAGCATCAGCAGAGCTCACTGTAATGAACGCTGAAGGCTCCGGTCAAACGAACTGAAAGGAAACGAAACTTTCGATAACCCGAAGGGATGGATAGAGAGCGGACTCAGACGAGTGTGAGGACGATTCCCTGGCCGCGCAGGGCGTCCGCCGTCTCCTGAGGGAGGTTGCGATCGGTGATGACGTGATGAATGGCCGACGGCGGTACAATGCGCGACAGGCTGCGGCGGCTGAATTTGCTTGAATCGCATACGGCGATGACCTGGCGCGCGGCCTTCACCATAGCGCGATTGACACGGGATTCGAGGAAATTCGGGGTGGTGATGCCGACCTCGAGGTCAAATCCGTCAACGCCGAGAAACAGAATGTCGGCGTGCATCTCTTCCAGATTGTCTTCGGCCAGCGGGCCGACCAGCGAGAAGGAGTTCTTGCGCAGTGTTCCGCCGACCAGGATCACCTCGAAGTCGGTTCCGGCCAGCTCCGCCGCGATGTTCACCGCATTGGTGATGATGGTGAGCTGCTTAAACCGCTTGAGCCCCTGGGCGATTGCGGTCGTCGTCGTGCCGGAGTCGAGAATGATGCAGTGCCCTTCTTCCACCATCTTTGTGGCGGCGGCGGCGATCCGCTCTTTCTCGGCATAGTTGTGCTTCTGCTTTTCCTGCAGCGTGGGGTCGACCAGGGCGCTGGACTGAATGCGCAGAGCGCCGCCGTGGGAGCGCTGCACCAGCCCTTTGGACTGGAGGAAATCCAGATCTTTGCGGATGGTGATCTGGGATATTTTCAGCTCCTGAGAGAGCCTGCCGACCAACACTCTTCCCTGCTTCTGGATCAGTTCCAGAATGTGCTGGCGCCGCTCGTCGATCAGCATATCCGGCTTTTCGCTGGATTGAACCTTCGCTTTGCCTCGCATGGACCCTGTGAGCAACCTCGTTCTTCTTGCGGAGATACGCCGCCTTTCAGGCAGACACGATCATAGACGAACGGCGGAAAGGATTCCACGGTTTTGGGCCGCAGGTATCCAAAGGCAAAAGTGCTCGCGCAGCCATCGCGCGGCTCACGGCGATCCGAATGATGCAGCAGCGGCGATGGCTCTCGTGATGATGAGAGCGGCTTCCCGGCGTGCATCTTCTTCGTGCAGTCTCCTGTCCGGCGCTGTTACAATCCCGATTCTGCGGGCGGGTTTCCGGAGCCCCGGCGGATGGGATATCGAAGAAAAGACGGCCTTCCGTGCTGATTCCGTATGATTACGCTTTTTCAATGCCCTGTATGAAAGAAAATTAATCGCAATGCGTATATCAGGGACAGATAAGGCGGGAGGCGTTGCTTCTTTGCGCACAAACTTCCTTATAATTCAGGGCTCGCAGGATACATGCGCTGGATAGATGCTCCGAGGGCGCGTCTTCCCTACTGCATTTCGCTTAATATCTTTGTTGCTTAATATCGTAATAAATGATAATTATGCGGAAGATAGTTTCATTCTGGAGCCTGGTGGATGTTTTCGTTTGACGTGACGATTGCCGGCGAGATCAATCTCGACCTGGTTCTCTACGGACTTGAGAAAGAAATTCCGGTGGAACGCGAGCTGCTTGCAACCGGTTTCGAGGTCACGCTGGGCAGCTCCTCGGCGATCCTTGCTCACAATCTGGCGAGCCTGGGCATGGCGACGGGATTCATCACCCGGGTTGGACGGGATGAGCTGGGCCAGCTGGCGCTCGATCGCCTGGCCGAAAGCGGAGCGGATGTATCGAAGGTCGTCAAAGCCACCAATGAGACGAAGACCGGAGTGACCATCCTGCTGGCGCATGGACGCGAGCGGCACATTCTCACCTATCCCGGCACGATGTTCGAGATGACGCGCGCCGATCTCGACATTGAGTACCTTGCCTCGGCACGGCACTTCCATCTTTCGTCACTGTTTCTGCTGCCGGCCCTGCAGGCCGATCTGCCGGAGCTGTTCCGCGAGCTGAAGTCGCGGGGGCTGACTCTGTCGCTCGATACGAATGACGATCCCGAAGACAAATGGAACGGCGTGCTGCCGCAGCTTCTTCCTTATATCGACCTTCTGCTGCCGAATAAGGATGAGCTGTGCCGCATGACGCGCCGGAGCAATCTCGACGAGGCGCTTGCCGAGATCTCCTCTGTTGTGCCGATCGTCGCGGTGAAGCGCGGCAGCGAAGGCGCGGTGGTGCAGAGCGGCAAAGACCGCATCGAGGTTCCCGGCATTACGGTTCAGCCTGTGGATACGATCGGCGCGGGAGACAGCTTCAACGCGGGCTTTCTGGCTGCGTGGCTCTCCGGCTGCTCTCTTGAAGAGAGCGCGCGGGCAGGCAATATCACCGGAGCCTTCTCCACCGTGCAGTCCGGGGGCACCGAAGCATTTCGCGATCACAAAAAGCGGGATGAGTTTTTGCGGCAGCACCGATTTCCAGCCGTGCAAAGCCGCGCAGCGAAACGTTCTTCCATTTCCAATCATCCGGAGGCAGTCAGAGCATGAGTGCTGCGCTGCGCACTTCTGAGCGGCATCTTCTTCGGGTGGCTGCGGCTGCTCTTCTCTCGACCGCGCTTTGCTTCGGGCAGGCTCCCGCGAAGACAACTGTGGCCAACAAAGCGCTGGCCGCGCATCTGGCCGCTTCTCAGGGTAGGCCGGAGCTGGTGATCGACAACCTCGCGGCTCATCGCACGGTCGAGATTCCGCGACTGTTCACGGTCACGCTGCATGACGGCAGCGTTCTGCAGCCTTCCGGTCTGACCTGGACGCATCCCTTTGCGGCGGAGAGCCCGGATGGCGCGGACGAGAAGGTTGTCTGCGCCGATCTGCACGATCCGAAGAGTGAAGCGGATTTTCACTGGTGCCTGCTGGCACGCCCTGAAAGCAACTATCTGCGGGAGCGGCTCACCATTCACGCTCCGGCGCACGATCTTGCCATCACAGAGGTGCGGCTGCTGGACTTTCACGATGCGGATGCGCATGTCGCCGGATCGGTGAAGGGCTCGCCGGTCGCGGACGATCGCATGTTCTTCGGCTTCGAGCATCCGCTCTCATGGAGCCGCGTCGAAGACGGTCATGTTGAGGCGGGCATCACGCGGGTTCTTCCGCTGCAGGCGAACCAGTCCGTTACGTACTCGGCGGTGATCGGAACGGCGCAGCCGGGGCAGATGCGACGCGCCTTTCTGGCATACATCGAGAGCGAACGGCCGCGTCCTTACAAGCCCTTTCTGCATTACAACTCCTGGTACGATATCGGCTTTGAGAACCGCTACAGCGAGGCGGACGCGCTCGACCGCATCCACGCATTCGGGCGTGAGCTTGTCGAGAAGCGTCATGTGGAGCTGGACTCGTTTCTGTTTGACGACGGATGGGATAATCCAAACTCCTTCTGGGGCTTTAATCCGGGCTTTCCCGATGGCTTTACGAATGTGGCGAAGGCGGCAGAGGAGATTCACGCCGGTGTCGGCGTATGGTTTTCGCCGTGGGGCGGTTATGAAGAACAAAAGCGCGAGCGCGTCGCCTTCGGCAGAAGCCACGGGTACGAGATCATCAAGGATGGATTCGCGCTCTCCGGTCCGAAGTATTATCGCGACTTCTCCAAGGCCTGCCTGGAGATGGTGGACCGCTACAACGTAAACCAGTTCAAGTTTGACGGCACCGGCAACGCGGACCGTGTCTTTCCGGGCTCGGCCTTCGACAGCGACTTCGACGCCGCCATTCATCTGATTCACCGCATTCGCGAAGAGAAGAAGGGCATCTTCATCAATCTCACGACGGGCACGTATCCTTCGCCCTTCTGGCTCTTTTACGCCGACTCGATCTGGCGCTCCGGTGAAGACCACTCCTTTGACGGAGTGGGCACGCCACGGCAGCGCTGGATGACCTATCGCGACGAGCAGACGTACCGGAACATTGTTCAGCGCGGTCCGCTCTTTCCGCTGAACTCGCTGATGCTGCACGGGCTGATTTATGCGAAGCAGGCGAAGGACCTCGGCACCGATCCGGGGCACGATTTTGCGGACGAAGTCGAATCGTATTTTGGAAGCGGAACGCAGCTGCAGGAAATGTACATCACTCCTTCTCTGCTAAGCGATGCGGACTGGAACGAGCTTGCGTTTGCAGCGAAGTGGTCACGCAGCCATTCTGCGATTCTGAAAGACACGCACTGGATCGGCGGCGATCCGGGCAGGCTGCAGGCATACGGCTGGGCAGCGTGGGCGCCGAGCGGCTGGATCATCACGGTACGGAACCCGTCGAATGCCGCGCAGGATTTTTCACTGAACCTCAGAAGCGCGCTCGAACTCCCCGCCGGCGCGGCAAGCTCCTTCACCGTCAGCGAGCCGTTCCAGGCGCAGGGTGGAAGCGCGGCGCACTGGCAGGCTGAAAAGACAGTCGTGCTGCACCTGAAGCCGTTTGAAGTCCGCACCTTTGAATCGGAACCATCCACCGCACGTCCCTGAATGCGTTACGCAGGCCGTGTGCATTGCTTGAACGAACCGGGTCGTCGGGCCCCACTTTTAGCAGGAGTCTGGAAAGCGTGAATCCTCTCACATCGTTACTGAATCTGACCGCGGCAGAAAAAGAAAAGCTCGGCGTCGTTCATACGCCGCAGGAGATCGCGCAGCAGCCTGCAACCTGGCTTCGTACGTGGAACCTTATCCGGGCTCGCCTTGAAGAGGTACGCGCCTTTCTTGCCTCGGCAGGAATCAATGCTGCGCGCAGCGAGCGGCCGGCGGTGTTTCTTGTGGGCGCGGGCACATCGGACTACATCGGGCACTCGCTGCACCATCTTCTGCGGCAAAAATGGCAGTGCGAAGTCACGCCGGTTTCGAGCACGGACCTGCTGATCAACTTCTCCGATTACATTCTCGAAGACCGTCCGTATCTCTGGATCTCTTTCTCCCGCTCCGGCGACAGCCCGGAGGGGGTTGCCGTACTGGAGCGCGCGCTTGCCGAGCGTCCTCTCATCTCGCATCTTGTCGTCTCCTGCAACGCAGCGGGGCAGATGAGCCAGATGATCAAAGGCCGCTCGAACAGCTTCGGCATCACGCTCGAAGAGGAGACGAACGATCAGGGTCTGGCGATGACCAGCTCGTTCACCAACATGGTGATTGCGGGCCAGGCGCTGGCGCACGCATGGTCAGCGGAAGAATACGAGCCGGTGATCGCAGCCCTCTCCGCTGCGGGCGACGCGTTTCTTCCCGTGGCCGCCGAAACCGCCTCGCATCTTGCAGAGCAGAAGTACCGGCAGGCGTGCTTTATCGGATCGGGCACGCTGACGGGAACGGCGATGGAGTCGGCGCTGAAGCTGCTGGAGCTTTCCGCAGGCAGAACCAAGACGATGTGGCAGGCCACGCTCGGGCTGCGTCACGGACCGATGGCGGCGCTCGACAGGGACACGCTGTTCGTCAGCTTTTTGTCGACGCAGAACACGCGCCAGAGATATGAGATCGACCTGCTGCGCGAGATCGAGCGGAAGCAGCTTACCGGCGCATCGCTTGCCATACTCGGGTGCGGAGCTTCTCCGCTGCCGCAGCCCGAGGCTACGCAGATCGTGGCTCCGGAGGGGCACTGGTCTGTTCCCGACCTCTATCGCCCGGCGGTCGATACGCTCTTCGGGCAGCTGCTCGGGCTTTTCTTCAGCCTGCGCTGGGGACTTACGCCCGACTCGCCAAGCCCTAACGGCGCTATTACCCGCGTCGTTCAGCCTATTGGAATTTACTGAGAAGACTGCGACGAGCTCCGTATGACGACCTATTCCGGTTTCGATCTGAAGGACCTTGCGCATGAACGCGCGCAGGGTAAGTTTCCCGGCATTTACTCGGTCTGCTCCGCGCATCCGTGGGTGCTGGAAGCAGCGATGCGCAGCGCGCTCGATGACGAAAAGCCTCTGCTGATCGAGGCGACCTGCAACCAGGTGAATCAGTTCGGCGGCTATACCGGGATGAAGCCGAAGGATTTCTGCGCGTATGTCGAATCCATCGCAAAGCGTGTGGGCTTCCCGACGGAGCGGCTGCTGCTGGGCGGAGATCATCTCGGTCCGCATCCGTGGCGTCACCTTCCGGCCGCAGAGGCCATGAAAAATGCGACCGACCTGGTTGCCGACTTCGTTCAGGCAGGGTTCACCAAGATTCATCTCGACACGAGCATGCCCTGCGAAGGCGATCCGGTACCGTTTCCGGATGAGGTGATTGCAGAGCGCGCGGCGGCGCTGGCAAAGGTGGCCGAAGGCAGCGCGGGGCATGACCGGCTGCGCTATGTGATCGGTACAGAGGTGCCGACTCCGGGCGGATCGGTAGAAGAACTGTCGGTTTCCGTCACGCGCCCCGAAGCCTCAGAACAAGCGCTCTCTGTGCACCGCGAGGCCTTCTCCGCAGACGGTATCGACGACGCGTGGAAGCGCGTGATCGCTCTGGTGGTTCAGCCGGGAGTCGAGTTCGGGCATGAAGATGTGGTGGATTATGACGCGGCGAAGGCGCAGACGCTGTGCACGCTGCTCGGCAGGCATTCGGAGCTGATCTTCGAAGCCCACTCGACCGATTACCAGAAGCCCGAAGCCTATGCGCAACTGGTGCGGGACGGCTTTGCGATTCTGAAGGTCGGCCCCGCGCTGACGTTTGCGATGCGCGAGGCACTGCTGGCGCTCGAAGCGATCGAACGATATACGGTTCCCGAAGGTCGCAGGTCGCATCTTGAAGAGACGCTGCAGCGGGTGATGAAAGCGCATCCGGAGAACTGGGAGCATCACTATCACGGCGATGCGCTCACCGTGGAGCGTCTTCTGATCCACAGCTACAGCGACCGCGTCCGCTATTACTGGCACGATGCGGAGATCGCCGCTTCGGTCTCGCGTCTGATCGAAAACCTCGAGCAGGCTCGCATTCCGGAGACGCTGCTCTCTGCCTACCTGCCTGTGCAGTATGAGCGCGTGCGCGAGGGATCGCTCGAGAATGCGCCCGTGGCGCTGATTCTCGATCAGATCATCACCGCGCTGCGGCCTTATCAGCAGGCCTGCCGGGGATAATCCGCCGGTAGATATATATGGACTGCGAGCAGGCCGGGATGGCTGCTCGCAGTTACAGCCGCGACAGCCATCCGTTCCAGAAGCGCAGAGCCGCCTCTTCCAGAACCGGCGCAAAGATTTCGCTCTCCTGACGAATCTGCGGCACACAGATTCCCACGCCGGCCAGCTCGCAGGCGTGGCCCACGTACCAGCGCTCCAGCCCGCGGACTGTCACCTCCGGATGAAACTGCAGGGCAAGCGTGTGCTGCTCGATGGCGAAGGCCTGGTTCGGATAAAGCGCAGTCGCGGCGAGATGGCTGGCGCCAGGCGGCAGACTGAATGTGTCGCCGTGCCAGTGCAGAACATGCAGATCGGGAGCCAGAAGCTCGGCGAACTCAGGGTAGAGCAAGGCATCCGGACCTGCGTGGATTGGCCCCCAGCCGATCTCCTTCCCCTCTGAGCCAGGGTAAACGGCAGCACCGGCAGCGGCAGCGATGAGCTGAGCGCCAAGGCATATACCGAGCGTCGGACGCTTTTCCGCAAGGCGCGAACGGATCAGATCGATCTCCACATCAAGAAACGGATAGGCTTCTCCGTCATAGACGCCGATCGGGCCGCCAAGGACGATCAGCAGATCGGCATTCGCAAGCGATGGAGTGCGCAGATCGGCAGTACATGCGTCTGCTGTTTCGATCGCATAACCGGCCTGCGTCAGCGCGATTTCAAGCGATCCTGAATCTTCAAAGGGAACGTGGGTCACTGCAACTGCGCTTCGCATAGGTCTCCGGCTCTTCGGTACACGGTCGGCACCAGAATTCGGGGAGGACCGAGACAGAGCGGCGGCGTCCGGAGGACGATTGCTGCCTCTCTTTGTCTCGATCTTCCAACTATAACCTGCAACTTAGCTGCGCAGCTTAATGCAGATACAGAAGAGATAAAGAAAGCCGGAGTGTGTCGCAAAACGAGACAGAATGGGAATGGAAAGTAGAAAGAGCCGGATATTATTCGCCAAAACGCCAGGCGATGATTCTGGATGGAAGCGCTTCGGCGTCGAAGCTGCCTGTCCGGACCAGCAGCTCAAATGGCCGGAGCGTGCCGTTGCGCGACATCGTCTGCCGGATCATGGGACGCATCGCTGCGCTGTCCAGCAGCATATTTGCCGCGGCTTCTGTGCCGGCCATGTTCAGGCCTTCGATCAGAAGAATCCATCCGGAGCGGTCGAGATTGGGCAGCAGAGCCACGATGGCATAGGTCTCGCGGGAGGGACCGTTCGGATCGGTGCGGTATGCGGCGGACTCTCCCTGAGCGGGATGGGCGTTGGAGATGTAGCAGTCGTTCACGCGGCGGCCGCAGACAAATTTAAAGTTCAGGCTGCTTTGCAGCAGGCCAACCCACGGGTCGGTATGGATGGCTCCCAGCAGGATGGCATTGCCGTTTTTCAGATCATCCATCCGCAGGTCGCGGGCGTATCGCACGATCAGGTGATCGGGAACGACCTCCGGCAGATGCGAGAGCCTGGAGGTGATGTTCAGATCCACCATGCTGGTGTAGCGCTGGATGCGCAGATCGTTGAGGTTGCCCAGATCCATCCCCTTTACCTTAACGCTCGAGAGGTACTCGCCGCTCAGATAGCTGGTCAGGCTGACGGGCTCTTCGGTCAGGTTCTGCAGAATGCCGAGGCTGCTGTCTGCCGGCACAATGAACGTGTCGCGATCGCGCACAAAGATCGCGGACCAGAGAGGATTGGCGGGAGCGGCGTGAACCGTTGCCGGCGCGGTCTGCAGCTTCCAGCGGAAGGCCGCTGCGCCGAGCAGCAGCAGACCGATAGCGAGGCCGGCGAGGAACATGCGCCAGTCTGCTCTTCGCGGCGCGGCCGGGATGGGCAGATCGGGATGAGACTCGGCGGCGGTCTCCGGCTCTTTTGCGGCGGAGATTACGGTTACGACGGGCGAGGGCTCTTCCTTTGTCTTTCGGGCATGAAAGACAGGGATGTAGCCGCCCCGTGGAATCTCGATCCGGAACGGCTCGTCCTTCCCTTCCTTCTCGAAGTAGAGATTTAACCGTTTGCGAAGCTGAACCGCATAGTTGCGGACGATGTTGTCGTCGCCCGGGTTGTAACCGGGTGAGCGTCCGAAGACGCGCACGCCGATCTGCTGCTCTCTGATTTCTTCGGTGCGGCCCAGCAGGTAAAGCTCGCAGATATCGAGCAGAAATTTCGGAAGAAATTCGGAGCGGGAAAAGATATCGCTGGCCGCGACGCGCTGCGCAAGCTGCCAGCGCGCATCGCCGGACAGCAACGCGCCGTTCACAGAAGCCGGAAATTGTGATGCAGGAGAACTCGCCGCCACCCTCATACTCCACCTGCGGTAGACGATAAAGTTTCCGGAAAATGCGGAAAAATCAGAATCCGGCCACAAATCAACCGAGTAAGAACGCTTTTTATTATGCGTGTACAGGTTTAAACACAGTTAAAAAGTAGTTGCCGCATCGGCCAAATATTCCCTGCCGACATTCCTTCCGTTGCGGAGCTTAGACACTCGGCTTTCCACCCCGGTGGATGCCGGAGGGCGTGCTCCACGGTGAAAACACCTTCCGCTGCTGTGGCATACCTCCGATGATGAAGGCGTTTCGCCAGGACGCCTTCCCCCTTCCTGATGTGCTGTCCAGGCAAACAAATGCGGTGTATGAACATGCGGTGAATTTGCCGGACAGCGGTTTCTGCTCGCCAACAGCCACAAAAAAAGAGCAGCCCCGCGGATCTTTATCCCAACCAACCAGGACGCTCGACAACGAAAAGCAAGGAGAACAACGTGTCAGCTCACAAAGCAAAATTTCCCCGATGGTATGCATGGGTTGTATGTGCATGGCTCGTCGCGGGTGCCTGCGCGTATGCGCAACAGGATTCTGGAGGCATTCTTATCGCTGTAACCGACGCTTCAGGGGCGACGGTCGGAAGCGCGGCGGTCGATGTTACCAATAACGGAACGCAGGCCCATCTGCACGGCACCACCAACAGTATCGGCACGTGGACCGCTACTCCGTTACCGCCTGGAGATTATCGTGTCACAGTGGCGCAGCCGGGATTCGAGACCGCGGTGGTGGACCACGTTGTGGTCGAGATTCAGCAGAACACCCGTGTACCTGTCTCGCTCGCGGTAGGAAATGTGAAGGAGAACCTGGTGGTCACGGCGCAGGCTCCGCTGCTGCAGACCGAGAACGTTGCGCTGGGGCAGACGCTCAGCGGCGTACTGAAAGACGATCTTCCGGTCAGCGATCGCGACTTCAATCGTCTGGCGGTGCTGACGGTCGGCGTGAATTACTCGACCCCCTCGGGCCCGCGCGATACGGCGAGCGGCGCATTTGCCGCAAACGGAGTTTCGCAGTACCAGAACAACTATGTTCTGGACGGCACGGACAACAACAGCTATGACCAGAATGTGAACGAGGGCCGGACCTTCGCGATCGAGCCCTCGCTCGATGCCATTGCCGAGTTCAGGGTGGAGACCAATGCGTACTCCGCGGAGTTTGGACGCGACGGCGGCGCGGTGGTCAACGTCATCACCAAATCGGGCAGCAACAACTTTCACGGCTCGGGCTACGAGTACTTTCAGACCAGCGACTTCAACACCAACGACTTCTTCAACAAGGCACAGAGCATCGGCAAGACCGACTACACGAAGAACATCTTCGGCGCATCGGCCGGCGGTCCGGTATGGCTGCCAAAAATGTACGACGGTCACGACAAGACCTTCTTCTTCGCCGATTTCGAGCGCCAGCCTTACCGCTCGCCCGGCGCTCAGAATAAGGGACTCATTCCCACGGCGAATGAAGCATCCGGGGATTTTGTGAGCGGTGCGACTATTTACGACCCGATGACCAATCAGCCGTTCGCGAACAATACCATTCCGTCCGGCCGCATCAGCGCGGTCGCGAAGAAGATTGCGGCGGCGATTCCTCAGCCCAATATCTCAGGCAACGGGAGTTTCAATTACGTCCACAACGACCCCATCAGCAACGACGACAATCGCGTCGCCGTGCGCATCGACCATCACCTGTCGCCGAACGATACGATCTTCGGGCGGTACCAGTATCAGCACCAGAGCGAGCCGGCGCTGGGTCTCTTCTCGGGGACGATTCTTACCGGCGATGTGAGCAACACGGCCAGCGCGCAGGGCGTGGTTGCCGGCTGGACGCACATCTTCGGGCAGCACATGATCAACGACGCCCGCTTTGGCTGGACGCGGCTGAACTGGATCACTGCGCCGGTAGACGGAAACCAGAACATCAATCAGAGCGTCGGCATTTCGGGCGTGCCGCTGCAGGGCGGTCTTGCCGGCGGCCTGGCCACCATTCAATTTACCAACAGCAACCTGAGCGGCTTCGGCGGCGGCTATTCGGAGCAGGATCTGAACGGAACGTACCAGGGCGCGGATACGCTGACCTGGACCACCGGACGGCACACCATCAAGCTGGGCGGCATGTACCGCTGGGTCTTTCTGCTGAGCTCCGCCAGCTCCTTCGCTCCGAACGGGCAGTTTAACTTCGACGGCCATTACACGGCGCACTATACCGATGGCGTTGCCGATCCGGGAACGGGCAATCCCTACGCCGATTTTCTGCTGGACCTGCCGCAGGTGGCGCAGATCTCGGCGATTCACACCAACGACTACCAGCGCCGCGCCTACTCGCTCTTCGGTGAGGATTCGTACAAGCTCTCACCGAAGCTCACCGTGAACTTCGGGCTGCGCTGGGATTACGTCACGCCGGTATGGGAGGCGCATAACCACGGAACCGCGCTCAACCCGGTCACGCACGTGCTGAACATTCCCGGTTACACGGGATCGTTCCCGACGGCGACGCAGGCACAGATCAACAAGGGCATTCTCATCCTCAACACGCATTCCAACCGCTACTTCGGCGTGCAGCCGGATCATCATGACTTCGGACCGCGCTTCGGCTTCAGCTATCTGATGACGTCGAATACGGTCTTCCGCGCAGGCTACGGCCTGTACTTCGGCCCCGAGCAGCTTGGCCCGTTCGGACAGCCGAGCGCCGGCTTCTCCACGCCGTTTCTGCTGGAGGATACCTTCACGGTGCCTGATTCGAACCCGGCGACCGTCAATACCGTCACCATGGATTCGGGCTTCCCGTCTTACGCACTGACCAACCCGGGAGATCCGACGCTGTATGCGATGGCTCCTGGCTTCCGCACGCCCTACTTCCAGCAGTGGAATGCGACGCTGCAGCGGCAGGTCACGAAAGACAGCTCGCTCGATGTCTCCTATATGGGATCGAAGACCACGGCGATGTATGTCACGAACGACTGGAACATTCCCGCTCCTTCTGTCGATGGAGCGGTTCCGTATGCAGACCGGCAGCCCTTTCCGAGCGTGGACGCGAACGGGAACCTGATCGCGGGCAGCCCGATTCAGGGCCCTTCGAACCAGGGAATGGGCAACTACAACGCGCTCGGCATCAAGTTCCAGGGGCACTTCCGCAATGGACTGACGCTGATCAGCGCGTATACATGGAGCCACGATATCGACGACATCACCAACTCGGGCCTGAGCGTGGGCAATAACGGACGCGCCAGCTACCCGTATCAGCAGCTCACACTGCAGCACGGCAACTCGGACTGGGATATCGCCGACCGCTGGGTCACCGCGTTTCAGTACGACCTTCCCTTCGGCCGCGGCAGGGCCTTCGGCAGCAATCTGAACCGGGTGGCGGATGCCTTCCTGGGCGGATGGCAGACCGGCGGCATTCTGACCGTGGAGAGCGGCCCGTGGTACACCGTGAACCAGAACTACGACAGCGCTCACAATGGATTTATCTGCGGAACCTGCGAGCAGCGCCCCGATGCCGTGCCCGGCCAGGACGCCAACCGCGGCCCCCGCAAGGTCGATCCGAACAACAACACCGTTCACTGGTTTAACATTCAGGCGTTTACACAGGCCGCCAACGGCACGGTGGGCGATCTGCGCCGCAATACGGTGGCCGGACCGGCGTTCCGGAATTACGATGCCTCGCTCGGCAAGCTGTTCACGCTGCGGGAAGGCATGACCTTCCAGATGCGCATGGAAGCCTATAACTCAACCAACACCACCAACTTTCTGACGACCAGCGGAAGCACCAGCCCTTCGGGCTTCTATCTGGGCAATGCCAACTTCGGCAACCTGACGGCAGACCGCGGCGGACGTACCGTACAGCTGGCGGGCCGCTTCGTCTTCTGATCGCTGATGTAAAACCCTGCTTCGCCTGTCCGATCGTTTCGAACAGGCGAAGCGAACTCTCTTCAGAATGTATTTTCTTTTTCCGTTCTTACTGCGGATACTTTGCCCGCTTACTTTGTAAGTGACTCCCTCCATTTCCCGATAACTTCACTCCGAGTTGCTATCCGACGATATGCTGCGATTCTTTCCTGCGATCCTGATCCTTCTTTCCGGCCTCGGCTTCGGCATGCCCGCAGCGGGGCAATCCGGCACAGCGGCGAAACCCGACCTGGTGCTTCGGAAGACGATTCGCTACACCGACTATCACCATCTGATGTCGATCCCATTCGACGTTCCTGCCGGCACGGTGCGCATCAGCATGCGCTTTTCGTATACCGGACAGGAACAGCGCACCGCTCTGGATATGGGTATCCAGGGGCCGGAGGGATTTCGCGGCTGGAGCGGCGGCGATAAGGACGGGTTCACGCTCTCGCTCGCCGATGCGACGCCCTCATATCTGCCTGGGCCAATCTCACCCGGCAGATGGAGACTCCTGCTCGGCGTTCCGAATATCCGGCCGGGCGTGGTCTCGGAGTTTTCCGCACAGGTGTATTTCGATCGCTCCGTTGCGGAGGAGATGCGCGACCCGCTGCTGCAGCTCCGCGTACGATCCGGCCCAGGATGGTACCGGGGCGATCTTCACATGCACACGGCGCACAGCGACGGCGCATGCAAAAGCCAGAACGGACGGATGGTTCCCTGCCCGCTCTTTCGCACCGTGGAAGACGCCGCGGCGCGCGGCCTGGACTTCATCGCCATCACCGATCACAACACCGAATCGCATTACGACGACGAGCGCGAGCTGCAGCCGTACTTCGACCGTGTTCTGCTGATGCCGGGGCGCGAGATCACGACGTATCAGGGACACGCCAATCTCTTCGGAACGACGCGATTTCTCGATTTCAGAATCGGGACGGATGAGGTTCCCAATCTGAATGCGATGCTGCGCAGAGTCTCGGGGCTCGGCGGGATCATCTCGATCAATCATCCTGCCGCTCCGAGCGGAGAGAACTGCATGGGATGCGGATGGCTGCCGGAGTCCACGGTGGATTATCACCTGATCCAGGCGGTGGAGGTGGTGAACGGGCGCAATGCCGATGGCGCCAGAAGCGGCGTGGGCTTCTGGGAGAAGCTGCTGAACGAGGGAAACCATCTTACGGCGATCGGCGGAAGCGACAATCACGACGCCGATATCGCGATTCCGGGACCGGGCTCCATCGGCTATCCGACGACGGTCGTTTACGCTGACAATCTCTCGACGCCGGCCATTCTGGATGGCATCCGCGCGGGGCATGTATTTGTCGATACCGAAGGGACCAGAGATCGCCTGCTGGAGTACTCCGCCACAGCGGGCGGCCACACGGCGATGATGGGCGATGCTCTGGAAGTGAAAGACAATGCTTCGATCCACATCTCTGTACATGTGAAAGGCGCAGACGGCGCGCGCCTGGCGCTGATTGCCGATGGCGTCGAACAGCCGGCGACTCCGGAGATGACGATCCACGGGAATGATGTGCGGACGGCCCTCGATGTGGCCGGAAGCACAGCGCACATGTGGATTCGGCTGGAGGTGCGCAATGATGCGGGACACAGGCTGCTGATCGGCAATCCTGTGTACCTGTCGCACTGAGGCGCAGTGCGCTTCGAACAGACACTGCGCCTGCGCGCTTACGGAACCTGCAGCGGACGGAAGCCCTGCGTGGGGAAGAGACCGGTGGGGCCTGTCTCTTCGCTGGCAGGCTGAGGCCGGATCATATACCGCACGAAGAAGCCGACCTTGTTGCTGGCGTAGTCGCGGCTGTTGTTGAAGTCGAGATAGGCGCCCGCGTACCAGTGCTCGGCAATGGCGTAAGAGCCCTCGGCATCGAGGGTGTAGTTTCCGCCCACATTCGTCGCTTCGGGATAGTAGGGGTTGCCGCGCTCCGTCTGAAGAACCAGATCGAGCGGATAGTAGGGGGTCGAGTCTTCCTGGAAGGCCTGCACGCCCAGGCTGCCCGTCAGCCGGTAATGGAACTTCACGCCGCGATGGCCGTTGAAGGTGAACGGAATGCCGGCCAGCATGTACGCGGCGGGACTGAAGTATCCGCCCTGCCCATAGGTGAAGTAGCGGAGGTTGTGGTCGTAGTGCATGCCGAAGAAGTTCATGCCCAGACTGAGGCTGCCGTATTCGGGCCGGTGCCACACGGCCCAGTAGGCACCGGCATCGCCGTCGATGCGGCGATTGTCCTGCACGTGCAGACCGGTGATGTACTGGCCTCCGCCCTGGATGTACCAGCCGGAGCGGTTGTCTCCAAAGGCGACCTGCAGATCGCCGCCGGTGGTCATCACTCCGCCCCAGGCATTGCCAGGATAGGTAGCGGACTGGCTGCCCAGATCGCGCAGTCCTGAGTAAGAAAGCTGCGTATCGAGGATGGGATCGCGCGCAAGGGTGAGCGTAAAGTGCGAGGACGGAGGATGAACGAGGAGACCGCCCGTCACATTTTCAATAAGGAAGCCGTGCGGGGTATAGCCGATGCTGGCTCCGAAGAAGGGCGTTCTCAGCTGGAACTCTCCACCAATGCCGGCGGAGGACTGAAGATAGGGCACACTGTCTGCGGTGAGCGTGCCTTCCTGAAAGGTTGTGTTGCTGATCGCCTGGCCGGAGTTCAGGATGACGGGACGGGCGATCACCGTCGTCCGTATGTCGGGACCCAGCATGTTCGAGCCTTCGATCTGCGCGGTGTAGATGGCGAGACGGTCATACCCAGGCTGTCCGCTGCGATAGTCGACACCGGAGGAGCCGCCGAGCCATCCGCTGGCTGCGCCCTGGAGAACGGCAAGCTGATCTTCAATCTGCTCGCGCTCGGTCTTCGGCTGCTTCACCGGAGTGACGGGACCGGTAAGTGGCGGCAGCTCAGACGAGAGCGTGCTGCTGTTTGCGGATGAGCCGTTCAGGAAGCTGCCGCTCTGCGCAGGCAGCACGGGCAGGGGCTGAAGATTATCGGGCAGCCCATCCTGCTGATTGCCGTTTTGCCCGCTGATATTTTGTCCGCTGATGCCGCGGACGGCGGCCTGAAGCTGGCCGGCGGAGTTCGCATCGTCGGTTGAGCGGCTCAGAGGCAGAGGCGTGCTGTCCTGCGATGTGAGAAGATGCTCGGGCTGCACGCGGACGGAGACCGGCCTGAGGTAGTCCACGGAGGAAGAGACGGTGTCACGCTCCAGAGGAATATAGGCCAGGCGGTGTGCGCTGCCGGTGTCCTGCACGGCGCGGGCGCGGGGAGGAGCGGGGATATCATCCATCGAAGCGACGGGCATCGAAGCTCCGGGCTGCGCGTAGGATGGCTGCGCGTCTTCGCGATCGGCTCCGCTTTCATCGGCCGGCATCATGGCGCGTGTTTGGCTGTCGGCGCTTTCGATTCCGGAAGCATCCGCAGGCCCGAGATCGTCAGGCTGCGCCTGAGCATCGGAGCGGCTGAAGCCGCCGGCGGTACCGGCACTTTGCGGATTCGTCCGGGAGGGACGAACTTCGGAGAGACGATCTTCGGAGGCATAGCCGCTGAGCGAAGAGACCCGGTCCTGGGAGGTGCGCAGCGGCTGCGCGTCCGGCCCGGACTGGGCAAAGTCACCCAGTGTCGGCTCATGTGCTTCGGGCGCATTCTGCCAGGAGATGTCGAGATTGCGATCGGGCTGTGCTCCCTCAGACGGCTCGCTCAGACGCGATGCGTGCGCACCCGGAGCCAGAAGCTGCATAAGCCGCTGGCCCGGGGAGGGCTGATTTCCAGGCAGAGCCGGATTGCCGGGATTGCCGGGCTGCATGAAGATATCCGCCGGCGACGAAGGCCCCATGGCCTGCAGGGCCGCGCGGTAATAGGCGGCGGCACGGTCGTTGTTTCCGCGCGCCTGCTCGTACTGAGCGGCCATCTTCAGAATGGTGGGATCGCTTCTGAAGCGGTCGAGCGCGCTCTGAAGCCACGCCTGGGCGTGATTCATGTCGCGGGCGGCGAGCGCTGCGCCGATGGCTCCCTGGCACTGCGGCAGCGTGGCGTGATCCATGTCGAAGGTGGCGTAGATGGCCACGGCCTGCTTCGGCTGTCCGGCCTTGAGATACACCGCGGCGAGCGCGTTATAGATATCAGGATTTTTGGGGAAGGTTTCGGCGGCGGAGACGAGAATGGCCAGGGCGCGGCGCTGATCTCCGGCGGCCAGCAGAGCATTGGCCTGCTGCACGCTCCAGGTGCTCCACAGGCGGTGAAACTCCGCGAGCTGGCTGTTGGTCATGTCGGGAAAACCGGCGAGGCCGGAGACGAGGGTGTAGAGCTTTGCATAATCACCCGCCTTCAGCAGCAGCCAGCCGTACTGAGTCTGCGTGTCGACCGGCTCGTCCGCATTCTGATCGCTGTAGATGCGGGCGATCTGCGCAAAGGTCTTCAGCGCCGTCTGCGTCTGGCCGATTCCGGACTGAATGGAGGCGAGCGTCTGCAGGTAGGCAGGATCTTCTTCGAGGCGCAGGCGAACGGATTCCGGCATAGAAGCGAGCTCACGGAATGCCTCGCGGTCACGGTTCATGGAATGCAGCGCATTGAGCAGCCCGCGCCATGCCTGCTGGCTGACGGGGTTCCGGTTGATCTCGCGAAGATAGATGACGGAGGCCTTCTGCTGATCGCCCTCGGCCGAATAGACATCGGCGAGCTGCAGCTCGATGGCGGACTGCGCCGGCGGCTGGAGAGAGATCGCTTTTTCAAGGTATTTCTGCGCGCGGCTCCACTCCTGGTGCGACTGGTAGATCGAACCAATGAGCACGAGGAAGGAGGGGCTGTTCTGCTGCTGGTCGAAGACGGACTGGGGCATGCTGCCCACGGTGGCCAGCGCGCCGTCATCGTCGCCGGTCTGATGCTGAGCGGCGATCAGCGAAAGCCAGGCGCCGGAGTTTTCGGGGTCCTGCGCGACCACCTGGCGGTAGAGCCGGATGGCGGGCTCGTATTTTTTCGCGGTCAGCAGAAGGCCCGCGTACTGCATCTGCTTCTGCACGGGCATATCACGGCCTTCGTTCGGGAAAGGCAGGGCCAGCGCCTTCTGGATAACGCGATCGGAGTCAGCCTTGCGGCCCAGCGCGAGGTCGTCCTGCGCGAGGGCGCG
Source organism: Paracidobacterium acidisoli (assembly GCF_003428625.2). Lineage (GTDB taxonomy): Bacteria > Acidobacteriota > Terriglobia > Terriglobales > Acidobacteriaceae > Paracidobacterium > Paracidobacterium acidisoli. Next base: position 849,339 of record NZ_QVQT02000001.1, read on the forward strand.
CAGATAATCCGGATTGCTGCCGGCGAGCTGCGCGCGAACGGCGGCGGGCATGCGGTCGCTGACATCGAGTGCCGCCTGGGCGTTGCCGGCGGAAGACTGCGCGAGGAACAGGCCCAGCCACGCTGTCGGGCGCGAAGGTGCGGCATGTACGGCTCGCTCAAAGGTGTCGGCTGCTTCGGCGTAATCGCCCGACTGCGTCAGCGCGCCGGCGAGGCCCTCCAGAGCATCCGCGCTCGAAGGCCTGAGAGCAAGAGCGGCCCGATAACCGTCGGTCGCCGATGCGGTGTCGCCGGCTTTCAGGGCGGCACCGACCTGCGTCATCTTCTGCCAGAAGTGAGCCGTGCCAATCGCGCCTTCCAGTCCTTTTTCTCCGGCTGCCTGAGCGCGCTCGAGGTAATCGGCAGCGGAGGCAAAGTTCTGCTGGCGCATGGCGATATAGCCGAGGCCGCTGAGAGCGCGGGCGTTGCCGGGCTTCCGGTCGAGCAGGCTTTGAAACTGCTGCCTGGCCTCGTCGAGGCGGCCGGCGTTGAGATTGCGATAAGCCGCAGCCTCCAGCGGATCACCGGCGGGAACCTTCGGAGCGGGTTCACGCTCACCGGCTGTTTCGGACGCCGCTGCGGCGTTCTGCGCTCCGGCATTCCAAACCTCGGCCTGCTGCAGGGCGTTTTTCGCGGCGGGCACGCTGTCATAGCGGCGGAGGATGGCGATTCCTTCGGTGCGGGTCTTGGCGTCGTAGGTCAGGACGCGGCCCAGGGTGACGGCATAAGAAGAATCGGCGGGAAACTGCTTCGACAGCCGGCGCAGCCCTTCGATCGCGCGGGCCCGCTCCTCGGGAATCGCGGCTTCGGTGTCGTAGTAGGCGAGGGCGTTGTTTCCGGCAGGAGGATTGTCGCCAAAGAGATTACGATAGATGCGCATCGCATCGGCATACCGGCCGGCCTGGGCCAGGCGTCCGGCCTCGATGACCTGTGCCGACTGCGTCTTCAGGCTGGGCATGGCCTGGATCTGAGAGATATCGGCGGCATTGCCTCCGGCGGCGCGCAGACGGTCAAGGTAGGTTTTCGCTTCGTCGGTTTTGCCGAGCTGCATATCGGCTTTGGCGATGCCAAGCAGGGCTTCGCGATTGTTCGGATCGGCGAGCAGCACCTGCTGCCAGGTCTGGACGGCGATGTCGAGGTGACCACCGGTGGCGAGCGAATGCGCTTTGTCGAGCAGCATTCTTTCCGCGGGGCCCTGCGCGAAGAGCGAAGCAGAGGGAAGGATCAGTCCTGCCGAAACAACGGCCAGCAGGAGCTTCCGGCAAACGTTGCGGTTTACTTTTTCCATGGGACCCTCAGTGTTCCGTCCGGAGCGAACCGAAACTTCTGTTCCTGCCAGCCAAAGACAAAGAGTGCGAGATTCTGGTCGTAGTACCGTGGCGGAGTGCCGAGCAGCCCGCTTGACGGGTCGAACTGAGCTAAAACATTTTGTTCCAGACGGCTCACAGTCACCCGGTCTCCGGAACTTCTGAAAAAAGGTATAAAAACGGCCGAGAAGCTTACCGGGACCGACGCACTGACCACATTGCCGTCGGCGGCCACGATTTCAGGCGGCGCAGGATGCGTCTTCACATACTGAAACGCGGGCGCAAACACCTTCTCGAGACGAGCGGCTTCCGGTGTCTGCCGGTCCGTCATTCCAGCCCAGAGATAGACGCGTATGGCGTCGTAGCTGCCACGCGCTGTTCCTCCAGCCGGTCCGCCTGCCGGGAAACAGCTTTTCACGCCGCATTCTACCCAATCCATGGCATAGCCTGCAGGACTTGTCTGCTGCAGCCAGCCGGGAAGAGCCTGAGCCATCTGGCGCCAGGGCCCTCCCGGGGCAAAGTGATCGGCGGCGGTGAGCAGCGGAAGGGGCAGATAGCTCGGGTTCAGAATCCAGCGGCCCGCCTCAGTATGAAAGCCGGTGCGGCCCGGCAGAAGGACCGTGCCGACATTTGGGATAGTCGAGACTTCCTCACGCACGATGAGCGACAGCAGCGCCCGGCCGGTTTTATCGTAGTCCGGCTGATGCCACAGCTCTCCTGCCTCGATCAGGCTGTAGGCGATCCAGAGATCGGCATCGGCGGCTGAGTTGGGATCGAGCACACCCCAGGAGCCGTCATCCTTATGCCCCCAGCTCCAGGCGGGCAGGTTCTTTGCCAGATCGTTGTCGGCCAGATTCTGCCCGGTCCATCTGACGATCCGCTCGAAGGAGTCACGGTCGTTGGCGACCAGAGAAAAGAACATCGCATAGCTCTGGGCCTCGGACGTGGTCATGGAGTTGCGGTCGGGATCGATGACACGGCCCTGCGAGTTGAGAAAGCGCGCGGCGTAGTGATCCCAGTACGGCCAGCCGCTCTGCGCCTGGGCGAGCGGCGCGCCGAGGAGGCCGATCCATGCCAGGGACAGCAGAAGCGATCTCATATCTGCTGCGCCTTTAAGCGGGCCTGGGAACGGCGGTCGATCCACATCTTCGCCCAGGGAACGATGAAGAGGCCGAGAACGAAGGTGAGAACCACGATCAGCCACGGGAACGCCCGCAGGCAGTAACGTACATACGACCACCAGGGCAGGCGGCCGACGTGATAGACCTTGTCGCCCAGGCGGTATGAGGAGAACTCGCTTCCGTGCAGGACGCTGACCGACTGGCCGATGTCGCCGGACATCGAGGACTTCCAGAAGGCGGCCGCGAAGGGAGCGGCGGAGTCCGGGCTGCGGAGAGTGATGGTCACGACGGAGCGGCTGGAGCTCCAGGGAGATTCGATGCCCTCGAGCAGCGCGTCCGGAAACTGGCCGATGCTCTCGAGCAGGCCGTCGCGCTCCTTCGACTCGTCCATGCGCCACCACCAGTTCGGACGCATCTGCGCGACCTGCCACCAGGCATGCCGAATCGCGGAGAAGATGCCGCCGGTGTCCTTGATCGAGAGGCCGTCTTCTTTGATCGCGACCGGCAGATGCTGATTGAGCTGGGCGAAGGCGGGCTGATCGCCGGGGGTGCCGATAACCAGATAATCAGCGTTGGCGGCGAGGCCGGTGGGGTCGGCAACGGTGACGCGCAGTGCGGGATAACCGGTCTGCTCGCCGAAGTAGGCCAGCAGCGCCAGATAAAGCCCGGTCTCCGCCGGGTCAGGTTCGGCGGGCAGAACGATGCGGGTCTGCGAGAGATCGGCGAAGCGGGTGAACGGGAATCCGGCATTGGCAAAGAGCTCCAGGTTCGGCATCTCGGCCCAGTGCTTGAAGCCGCGAAGATCGAGGAACGAGCTGCGCAGAATGGCTCCCTGCAGATTGATGGGAGGGGTGTCCTGGCAGTTCCCCATTTTGGCGATCTGGAAGTAGAAGTTGAAGAGAAAGGTGTTCGCGAAGGGCCGCATGTCGACCAGCGGAACCTCGACGTTATAAGAAAGCGTCCGCTTCGGGTTGTTCTGGTGCGGCAGCGGCAGCTCGTTCGCCAGCGATCCGTTGGCGCTGACACGAAGGGTCGAGGCATTGGCGAGCGAAATGGCGTTGTAGCGGTAATCCAGATGCAGAAGCAGGTTCTGCATATCGCCGTAATAGATGTCCGGCGGCACACGCAGGTAGACGGGCAGGGGGCCGGAGCCGTCACTCTGCAGCTCGGCGGTCTGCGAGTAGTCCCAGAGCGACGAGACACGATCCGTATGCAGCCAGAGCGGAGCATCGTCGGCCTGGCGCGCAGGAGGAAGCTGGAAATCGCTGATCAGGACGGTGTTGCCCTGGAGCATCGCATTTCCCATGGCAATGGCGCGGGCCGCGGTCAGAAGCTGGTCCGGATCTTCTCCGGCAAGGACGAGGACCTTTCCAAAGGGATCGGAAGGATTGGTACGCACGGCCACGATGGGTCCGGCGGTCACGATGTTCAGGCCGGCGGGCATCGCGGACGGATTGTCCACGAAGAGGATGACGTTCCCTCTGGGAAGTGTGCCGCCGACGGTTACAGGAAAGCTCAGCGGCCTGGATTTTGCGAGCACTCCGAACCAGGAGGCGATGACACCGGCGGCCTCAAGCGTGTGACGGCCAGGCGCGGCGGCAAAGGCAAAGGGAATGGAGGCGGAGGCACTGCTGACGGAGCCGTCATAAAACGGCAGCGGCAGCAGCTTGAGATCGTCGCCAAGCGCGAGGAGCGAGCCACTGACGTCGATGCTCGACGTATCTTCGACGCGGCCCCACAGCGTGGTGTTCGCGGGGTCTTCGCACTGCTGGGTGTAGTGGCCGACAAATTCAAAGGCCAGAACGTTGTTGCGCACCAGCAGCTCGGCCGGCAGAGGGATGGTGGTGTTCAACTCATTCTGGATGTTTCCCGTGTTCTGAGGAACAGGAATGGTCGTCACCAGCGTGCCGTTGAGAAAGACGCTCAGATGGCTGAGCTGCGCGATCAGTCCGGGAGAAAAGGCGTACTGCAGCTTCAGAGTGGCCTGCTGCGCGACATCCGTCTGCGGCAGCGAAAACGGAATGTTGCGCGAGGCGGCGACACCGCGAAAGACGATGGATTCGGGAATACCGATATCTTTCAGCGAGAAGGTGGAGTGAAAGGTGCCGGAGGCCATCGCCGGTGCGGGCGCACTCTGAGGCGTCTGCGCGCGCAGAGCTGTTACGCCGGCAAGCAGCACCGCGAACAGAACCATCGCGGCCCTTGCACCGGCGGCGGCCATGCCGGTCGCTTTTCTACGCGGAATCAGCGTGCCCAGGGCATAACCGACGCCCCGCACGGAGAGGCGGACGAGACGCGCGAAGCTGCGCAGCGGCTGATCGGGCTCGCGGTGCTCTCCACGGCTCAGCCAGGTATCGGCGCCGGAGTAAAGAACGAGGGTGAGAAGCTCTTCTTCTTCGAGAGAGAGCGGCGCGTATTTGATGCGCAGCTCGAGGCCGTCCGAGCCCACGATCATGGCCGGGAAGACTGCCTGCTGGCGTCGCAGAGGATACACAACCTGGATGCGGGAGTCCTGAGCGGGAATGAGCGGCTCTTCCAGACGGATCAGCGAGCCGCCGAGCGACATGTCCTGCGATTCGCCGAAGATGACTCTGCCGTCGGGCAGCCGCAGCTCGACCGGCATGTGCAGATTGATGCGGACATCGGTTCGTACCTGCCGCGCTTCGAAGGCAGCGGCATTTGCCGTTCCGATAATGACCATATTGAAGAGAATCCAGAAGACGTTCATCGCGACCGTTCCGGGATGGCCTGCGTCCCAGTAGAGGAAGCGGATGGGCGCGATCAGCAGCGCAAGCACGTTCAGAAGGATGAGAAATACATACGGACGGGCGATGCGGGAGTCGAAGTAGCTCTTGTTCACGATGCCGCCCTTGGCCGTGACATTAAACTTACCCAGCTTCGGGTTGACCAGAGCCAGAACCGTGGGCCCCAGAATGTACGGAGCAAGGACCGTCTCATACACCTCGTTCCAGAAGGAGTGCCGGAATTTGCCCTGAATCCGGAAGTTGGTGATGTTGGACAGAAAAAGATGCGGCATGGCGTAGGCCAGAATGGCAAGCCAGTGCCCCGGAATATTGATGTGTCCCAGCAGCATGTACACCAGCGGCGCGGTGAGGAAGACAAGGCGCGGCACGGCATAGAAGAAGTGGATCATCGCGTTGAAGTAGCAGAGCCGCTGCGGCCATTTGAGACCGCGCGCGAAGAGAGGATTGTCCGTCCGCAGCACCTGCACCATGCCGCGCGCCCACCGGATGCGCTGGCCCACGTGGCTGGACAGGCTCTCCGTGGCCAGTCCGGCGGCCTGCGGAATGTTGATATATGCCGTGTTCCACCCGTTCATCTGCATGCGCAGAGAGGTGTGCGCGTCTTCTGTAACTGTCTCGGTGGCAATTCCGCCGACCTGATTCAGCGCGGTGCGGCGCAGAACGGCACAGGAGCCGCAGAAGAAGGTCGCGTTCCAGAAGTCGTTCCCGTCCTGCAGGACGCCGTAAAACAGCTCTCCCTCGTTCGGAATGACCATGAACTGATTCAGATTCCGCTCAAAGGGATCGGGCGAGTAGAAGAAGTGCGGCGTCTGCAGCATGCCCAGTTTTGCATCCTTCAGGAACCAGCCGAGCGTGACCTGCAGAAAGCTGCGCGTCGGCACGTGATCGCAGTCGAAGATGGCGACGTAGGGCGAATCGAGAACCTTCAGCGCGTGATTGATGTTGCCGGCTTTGGCGTGTTTGTTGTCTTTCCGGGTGATGTAGCCGATGTCGGCTTCTTCGCAGAATCGGCGGAACTCGTCGCGGCGTCCGTCGTCCAGCACGTAGACATGGAGCTTGTCTTCGGGGTAGTCGATGTTCATCGCGGCAAAGGCCGTCGACCGCACCACGGAGAGCGGCTCGTTATAGGTGGGGATCAGAACGTCGACATGTGGCCATTCCTCAAGATTCTTCGGCAGAGGCATCGGCGGCCGGTGGAGCGGACGGATGGTCTGAATGTAGCCGAGATACAGAACGACAAACGCGTATGCTTCCGCCGACAGGAGCAGCAGCATGAATCCAACGTTGACGAGCCCGATGTGCAGGATGCCCTGCGAGGCGATGGTCTCCGATACGGTAAAGATTCTCCACCAGGCATAGCGCGCGGTCGCCAGCATGGAGGCAAACATCAGAGCAAGCGTGACGCCTTCGGAGTCGGAGATGCGATGAATGAGATACGCAAGGAGGATGGTGAGGATGCCGAGGACACCCTGCTCCGGCCATCTGAAATTGATGGTGACGCACTCAAATGCCAGAAAGAGGAGAATGCCGTAAACAAGGATGCGGGCGACGCTCGCTGTCAGGCTGGATCGGGTTCCAAGAGAATTCCACTGCTCCAGTACCTGTTTCACCGCTCCATCCACCGCTGAACAGATCTCGCTCCCTGGCGGACGGGCGATACTCTTCTGAGCCATGCTGCCAGTCTGCTGTAGTCGTTTACGACTTCCGAATCGGGTGCATGATCCGCCGCGGTCATTCTGCTGGCGATGGCGTCATCCAGTTCCTGGCTGTAATGAATGGTGACGGGCAAAAGACGATCTCCGCACTGGCGGGAGACCAGCTCCCGCGCCTGCTGGTCTCTCGGACTCTGCTCATTGAACAGATTGAAGACATATACAGGCTGAGGAACATTCATTCCTTTGGCCAGCATGGCGCTGACGGAGGCTTCAATCCGCGAAACCGTAAGAATGGAGTTCAGATCGGTGAGCAGCGGCACGAGCAGGACACTGCATTTGCAGAGAATCTGAGGCAGGATGCTCATCGATGCCGGGCCGAGATCGAAGACAACCCGCTGCGCCGACTGCATGGCGGAGCGAACGGCATCGTCGAGCCACGCCGAAGAGATTCCATCGGTCTCGCCCACGACCCGCATCGGCGGGTATTGCCCGTCGGGGTCCACAAAGGTACGAATGCCGGGGCGAAGATCGCTGGAGCCGAAGTAGAAGGGTAAAAGTCCGCTTCCGGAGGCGTCGACGAGGAGAACGCGCTCGCCCATAGAGCAAAGAATGCGGCCGAGATTTGCGGAGATCGTGGTCTTCCCTACTCCGCCGGCCAGCGAGTAAATGGCCATGGCGGGAGGATAGATTCTGCCATCGGCCAGAGGGCTTTCCTGCACGGGAGTGGAGCCCGGATGAATGCCGGCGGCGGAAAAGAAGACCGGCACAGCAGGCGGCTGCGGCCTTTCGGGAGCAGGCTGAGATGCAGCATGCGCATGGGCAACCGGAGCTTTTTCCTCGGAAGCGGCAGAATCTGCACAAGTTACCGGGGATGGGGTAACGGATTTCCCCGTCTCGGGCAGGTCATGATGCAGATCAATATCTTCGATCAGCGCCGTGGCCGCCGCAGACTCGGCAACCTCCAGGCTTTCCGGGGATAATATCGCGGCCTTCCGGTGCAGGGTTCGATTCCTGGAGAAGCTGCGGTAAGGGCTGTCTTCCACATGAGCCCATGAATAAAGCCGCGCTACATCGCGGGCAAGCTCATCGGCTTCCGTCAATCCTGTGTGCTTATCTTCTCCCATCCTGGCATCCTCGTCATTGTTCCAAGCACAAATCCATGGAGCCGGATCTCGAGCCCGGTGTAACTTTTGGTGACTATGGTACTGCCTTTCACTCTCGAGGTAACTGTATCGTTTCTACACAGCGCCAGGCAACAATTTGCTGCAGTATCCCTCCGGATTTCTCCTGCCAGCTCAGCCTGATGAGAGGTAGATTTCAGTTACGTCATCATGGAGTAATATTCGCCGATCGATGGTAATACCCCTCAAACCCTGTGAGCGAAAAAGAGATTCTTCTGTCAGGCCTGAACAGGCATAAATGACCATGTCCGAAAACCGCGAGTTTCCTGCTTTTACGGGTGCGAGAATCCGTATATGGAACTGCCTGGCCGTGAAGTCTGTTATCGCGCTTTGCAGAGCCGGGACACCCGTTTCGATGGCCTGATCTTCGTCGGCGTCTCGTCGACCGGAATTTATTGCCGGCCGGTCTGCCCGGCGCGTACGGCGAAATTTGAGCACTGCGCGTTTTTCGGCTCGGCGGCGGCGGCACAGGATGCCGGCTTCCGCCCCTGTCTGCGCTGCCGTCCGGAGACGGCTCCGGACCTGGCCTCGTGGCGGGGGACATCGAATACCGTCTCCCGCGCGCTGGCGCTGATTGCTGAGGGGGCGCTGGATGGGGACGAAAACAGCGTAGACAGGCTGGCGGAGCGTCTGGGGGTGGGTGAACGGCAGCTGCGACGGCTGTTTCTTCAGCATCTGGGAGCGCCGCCTGTCTCCGTGGCACAGACGCGGCGGGTGCTTTTCGCAAAGCAGCTGATTCACGAAACCAGCATGCCGATGACGGAGGTGGCGATGGCCGCCGGGTTCGGCAGCCTGCGGCGATTCAACGAGACCTTTCGCGAGCTGTTTCAGCGCCCTCCCAGCGCGCTGCGCAGGAAAAGCGCTTCAAAGAGCGCGGGGAACGATGTTCTTCTGCGGCTGCGTTATCGCCCGCCCTATGACTGGGAGAATATGCTCGCCTTTCTGCGGGCACGGGCGATTCCCGGCACGGAAGTAGTGGATGACAGCCGCTACCTTCGCGCCATAGAAGTGGATGGAGCCGCGGGCAGCGTGGAGGTGACGCACCTGCCGGACCGGCAGAGCCTTGGAGTCAGAATCCGCTTCCCCGATGTGCGCGCGCTTCCGGCAATCGTTGCGCGGGTGCGGCGGCTGTTCGATCTGGGAGCGGATATCGGGATGATCGACGATCATCTGTCGCGCGATCCGGCGCTGGCGCCTCTGGTGGCGCAGCGGCCGGGGCTGCGGGCGCCGGGTGGATGGGACGGCTTTGAGACCGCGATCCGCGCGGTACTGGGTCAGCAGATCAGCGTGGTGGCCGCGCGAAAGCTGGCCGGGCAGCTCGTCGCCCTGCATGGACAATCTGTGCCGGAGCCATTCCGTATCCATTCCGGTCTGTCTCATACCTTTCCGGCGGCGAAGGCGCTGGCTTCGGCTTCGTCGATCGGACTGGCGATGCCGGCTGCGCGCCTTACCGCTCTGAAGGCGGTTGCCGAGGCATCGGTGGCTGACGCGAATCTCTTTCGCCCCTTCGGCGGCATTGAAGAGACGGTTACGCGGCTGCGCGCGATTCGCGGAATCGGTGAGTGGACCGCGCACTACATCGCTCTTCGCGCAGTGCGCGAGATGGATGCCTTCCCGGCCGCGGATATCGGACTGCTTCGCGGCGTGGCTTCCGTGGTTGGAGAGAAGACGACGCCGGCGAATCTTCTGGCTCGCGCTGAGGCCTGGCGGCCGTGGCGCGCCTATGCGGCGCAGCACTTGTGGGCCGCCGCCGGAAACGCGGGAGCAAGCCAGACGCCGGCATTGCGCTGACGCGCGGGACGCAGCGCGATGCAGCCCTGTGAAATTAAAGAGGAGGAACCGATGAGCCTTGCTTACAAAACGATGGAATCGCCCGTGGGGAAGCTGAAGCTGGTGGCGAGCGACGAGGGGCTGGTTGCGGTGCTGTGGCAGAACGACAGGCCGAACCGGGTGCGGCTCGATGAGCTTAAGGAGAATGGGCAGCATCCGGTGCTTCTTGAAACGGAGCGGCAGCTTCAGGAATATTTCGCCGGGAAGCGAAGGACGTTTTCGGTTGCACTGGATATGCGAGGCACTCCCTTTCAGAAGAATGTGTGGGAGGCGCTGCTGGCTATTCCCTTCGGCGAGACGCGAAGCTATGCGCAGCTGGCGAAGCGGCTGGGAAATCCTCAGGCAACGCGGGCGGTGGGAGCGGCGAATGGCAGAAACCCGATCTCCATCATCGTGCCCTGCCATCGCGTGATCGGATCGTCGGGAAAGCTTACGGGGTTTGCGGGCGGACTGGAGACGAAGGCTCATCTTCTCCATCTGGAAGGAAAAGAGAGCGGGCTGTTCCACTGACACGGATCTGCACAATGAGTGACGGCGAAGGAAGATGGGAGCGCGAAGGGCAGACCTTATATAAGGTCTGCGAGAGAAGCATACTGCCCCAGCTATTCACCTTTTTCGATCACTGCTTCGGGATGCTGCGCATATTCAGACCATGAGCCGTCGTACAGGCTGATGTACTTCGCTCCGGCAAGCTGAAGCCCGAGCGCGACGACGGCGGCTGTGACTCCGGAGCCGCAGGTGGTGGTGATCGGCTCTTCCAGGTTCACCTCTTTGGAGAAGAAGTATTCGCGGAGCTTTGCGGCGGGCTTTAACCGGCCGGCTTCGAGCAGATCTGTATACGGAGTGCTGACCGCGCCTGGCATGTGGCCGGAGCTGAGGCCAGGACGCGGCTCGGGCGATGCTCCGGTGAAGCGGCCCGCGGAACGCGCGTCGAGAATCTGTGCATGCTCGGTGATCATCTGCTGAATCGCGGAGAAGTCTTTCACCGCGGCGCTGTTCAGCCGCGCATGAAACGCAGCAGGCGCGCGATCGACAGGGCCGGCCTGCACGGGAAGACCGGCTTCCACCCACGCACGCAGCCCGCCATCGAGCACGCTGACGTGCTGCACACCGAAGGTGCGCAGCATCCACCAGGCGCGGGGCGCGGAGAACATGCCTTCCTGCTCATAGACGACGATCGACATCGCATCGCTGACGCCAAGAGACGCCATGCTGAGGGAGAATCTCTCAGGCGTGGGGAGCATGTGCGGCAGCGATGTGGAGTGATCCGACAATTCTTCGATATTGAAAAAGATCGCTCCCGGTATGTGCCCGGCAAGATACCGCGCGTGAGTATCGGCAGGGGGTACGGCTCCGACCGGCGGAAGGGTCGCATCGAAGACGGCAAGATCACGATCACTGAGATGTTCCGCCAGCCATGCGGGTGTCACAATCGGATGCATTCGTCACTCTCCTGGTCCGTCTTTGTGCTTCTTTCTTTTGTGCCAACGATCGTTACACGTTCAGAGGATGCTGTCTTCGCCGAGAGAACATATCTTCCTGAGCACTTTCGGCGATGGCCCATTTACTCTGCTGCGGCAGGCGCCCGGGCCGCGCGGCTTCGTATAAAGTCTGAGCAAGTCCATATAAATGCTACAATCCCCGTGTAATCAGACAAAAATACCGTCGATGCAGGACAGCACGGTACGACTTTATCCGGGAAATACATGCCTGAGAAAAAAACCGCACAGGTGGCAACGGTGCAGAGTCTGGACCGGGGGCTTGCCATATTGCAGGCCATCGCGGCAACCGAACACCCTGTTTCACTTGGCCAGGTAGCCGAGCTGATGGATATCGATCGCAGCACGGCATTCCGCCTTTTGCATACCCTCAAACGCCGTGGATTTCTGGCGATGCCCGCGGGGCGGAAAGACTACATTCTCGGATCGACGATCTGGGTTCTTCATCATCACTACAACTGGAACAAGATGCTGGTGAAGGTGGCCAGCAACCAGCTGAAGAAGCTCTCGTCGCAGACCAGGGAGACAGCGCACATCGCGATCCGCGAGGGCAAGCAGGCTTTGTTCGTGGACTGCGCGGCTGCGAACCATATGGTCGCGGTCTCAAGCCGTATCGGCGAATTTCTGCCGCTTTACTGCACGGCGCACGGCAAGGCGTTGCTGGCCGACGCGGATGAGCATGAGCTGAAGCAGCTGTTCGGCACGCGTCCGCTGCGCAAATATACAGAAGGCACGCTGTCGACCCTTGCAGAGATCGTCAAAGATCTTTCCGTAATCAACAGGCAGGGCTTCGCCATCGACGATGCGGAGTTTTCGCCGGACCTGCGCTGCATTGCGGCACCGATCCGCGTGGGCGGGGAGATCATCGGCTCGATCGGCATCTCCGCGCCGATTCTTCGCGTAACGCCGGAAGCAAACCGCATCAACGCGGAACGAGTCTCCGATGTAGCCATCAAGTTAGGAGAGATTCTGGCCGCGCTGCAGGAAGACGAGTAACCTGCCACAACGGAATATAGCTCCCTTCCCGCTCAATAACACAGCAGGATCGCAACACATTTCCTCAGTCAGATTTGAGTCAGGCTCCGGCGCGTTCTATTTCCGCCGGAGGTGCCATCCACGACGAAGGACGATGATGGCTGAAGCGGATTGCGGCCAGAGCGTGGACCGAGACAGCTTTTATCTGTCCGTAACGCAATGGGCCAGAGCATTCCTTAGCATCTTTGCATGAGTTGATTTGCGCAGCGCATGCATGCCCGGTACAGGCGACTTGCTTCGCGAATCGACACGAGAACAGATCGTAAATAAAGAGACCAATATGCCGCGTCGTATATTTTTTCTGATCGCCGTCATTGTGACGTGCTTTGCCGGACGTGGCGCTGCGCAGGTCGACCGTGCCAGCCTTACCGGAACCGTAAAAGACCCCGCGGATCGAAACATTCCCGGGGTGACGGTGACGGCAACGCAGCTTGCCACCGGGCAGCAGTTCACGACGACGACTTCAGCCAGCGGCACCTATGATCTTGCCGAGCTTCCCATAGGCTTCTACCGCGTGGTTTACAGCGCGCGCGGCTTTCGGGATAACGTGATCGATGCGGTGGAGCAGACGGTGGGCCACACGCGGACGCTGGACGTGATGCTTTCGGTCTCCGGCGGCGCAGAGCACGTTCAGGTCTCCGACGTGGGCGACCAGTTTGACCGAACTTCTGACACGCTTGGCGCGCGCATCGAGCAGCAGCAGGTGCGGCAGCTTCCGCTGAACGGAAGAAACTGGTCGACGCTGACGGCGCTGGTTCCGGGCGCAGTCGATACGGGAGGCAGCAATCAGCGCAGCATCCGCTTCGCCGGGCGCGGGCTGGACGATAACAACTTCACGTACGACGGCATCGATGCGACGAATATCGTGAACCAGGCGCAGCAGCCTTTTGTGCGGCTGGCGATTCCGACAGCGGCGATTGAAGAGTTTCGCATCGATACGATGCTGTTTACCGCCGAAGACGGAAGCACGCCGGGAGGCCAGATCGCCGTAGTCTCGCGGACGGGCACAAACGAGCTGCACGGCGAGCTCTTCGAATTTCTGCGCAACGATGTCTTCGACGCGCACAGCCCGCTCGATCCCGCAGGAATACGCAAACCGGCATTTCGCCTGAACCAGTTCGGCGGCAGCCTCGGCGGCCCCGTTCGCCACAATCGGACGTTCTACTTCGCCACATATGAAGGACTGCGCCAGGTACTGGGCCAGACGCTCACCGGCCTGGTGCCGAGCGATTCATTTCGCGCGCAGGTCTCGGAGACCAGCCCCGCGCTGGTCCCGATTCTGGGGGCTTATCCACATGGCAGCATCGAGTCGGAGAGCGATCCGCAGGTGGCCGTGTTTACCGGCTCAGGACGCCAGCTCGATCATGAGGATTCGGCGGTTCTGCGGCTTGATCATCGCTTTACAGAGAGTGACTCGGCGTACCTGCGATTTAATTTCGATGCTTCCGCGAGCGACGCGCCGATGGCGGAGAGCTCGACCTATCTCAATGACAGGCAGCTTGTCACTTCGCGCCCGGTGAACGGCGAGGCGGAGTTTCTGCATGTCTTTTCCATGCACCTGATCAACGAATCGAAAGTCGGCTTCAACCGCGGCAATGTGTACACCACGGATCAAAGCGTGCTGCAAACCCCTTATGCCATCTCGGTCTCCGGCTTCACGACGCTTTCCGGGAACGAATACAAACTCGGTGTCGGCAACTCGTTTTCCTATATCGATAACCTGACATGGAGCCGAGGAACCCACACGCTCAAGAGCGGCGTAGAGGTGCGGCGCATCCAGCTGAACCAGGGAAACACGCCGAACGGCACCATCACCTTCAGCTCTGCATCTTCTTTTCAGAACAACGCGGTGAGCTCAGCGACCTATGCAGCCGAGCTGCCCGTGAATGGTCTGCGCAAGACGGAGGTCTACTCCTATATTCAGGATGAGTGGAAGCTGCGCCCAAACCTGACGCTCAACCAGGGCGTGCGCTACACCTTCTATAACGTCTTCCACGAAATGCTGGGCCGCGCTGTTCCCTTCGAATTCAGCACATGCGGGCCGCAGGGATTTTGCCCGGCCGGCGCGAGCTTCAGCAATCCAAACACGCTGGATATCGATCCGCGGCTTTCCATCGCCTGGGCACCGGCGCGCTTCGCGAATAAAACCGTGATCCGCAGCGGCTTCGGCATCTATCACGGTGACGGACAGCTCGACGATCAGAACTTCCCGATCAGCAATGAGATCAAACAGTACTCGCTCAACTCCATTGCCGGACTTAGCTATCCGGTGACGCCCTTTCTCAGCAGCGTTCCGGGCATTGTCGCGGCGCGAGAGGCCGACCGCAACCGCAAAGATATGTATGTCACGCAGTGGGGCCTGTCTGTTCAGCAGGCGATGCCGGGCAGCGTTGTCGGCACGCTCTCGTATGTGGGCAGCAAAGGAACCTACCTGCTCGATACGACTTACATCAACCTTAAAGATCCGGTGACGGGGCTGCGTCCGTACCCCGTCTTCGGGCAGATACAGGGGCGCGGCAACCGCAACAGCAGCTCGTATGAAGGAGTGGTTCTCAGCCTGCGACGCACCTTTACACGCGGGCTGCTCGTCTCGGCGAACTATACGCTGTCACATGAGATCGATCAGGATGCGGCCGGGGGCGGTGATTCCGACTTTCCGCAGAACCCTGCCTGTCCTTCGTGCGAGCGGGCCTCGGGAGATTTCGATGTGCGTCATGGTCTGAATGTAAATGCGGTCTATGACCTTCCCTTCGGGCGAGGGCGCGCTTTTCTGAATACACCCGGCTTTGCCGGAACTGTCTTCGGATCGTGGTCGCTCACGAGCATCGTTGCGGCGCGCTCCGGTCTGCCGATCAACATCACGGAAGACCGCTCCAGCAGCTCCGTCGCTACGGGATATACCACGAGCCAGCGCCCCGATCGCGTTGCCGGCACTTCGCTCACGCCGGCTGGCGGCCGCACGCGTCTCAACTGGATCAATGCGTCGGCCTTCGTGCCTGTGCCGGATTCCGAATACGGCGATACCCCGCGCAATGTCGACCGCGGACCCGGCCTGTGGCAGGCTGACCTGGGTGTGCTGCGCGAGATTCCACTGGGAGACCGTGCGCAGGTACAGTTCCGCGGCGAGGCGTTCAATCTGTTCAACCGCGCACAGTGGAGCCTGCCGCTGGCTGACTCCTCGACCAGCACCTTCGGCCAGATCGTCAGCGTGGTCAATGCCGGCCCGGTCGGCACGGGAACTCCCCGACAGATGCAGTTTGCGCTGAAGATTCAGTTTTAGCGTGCTGGAGAAAAGCGGAGCCGCGGCATTCTAATAGGTCGCTCTGCCTCCGCTTACATCGAAGACGGCGCCGGTGGTGAATGAGTTTTCATCGGACACGAGCCATGCAACCATCGCAGCGATTTCATCTACCTCGACAAAGCGGCCGCGAGGGATCTTGCCGAGCATGTAATCGATGTGCTCCTGGGATATCTGATCGAAGATTGCGGTGCGTGCTGCCGCCGGTGTGATGCAGTTGACGGCAATGTTGCTCTTCGCTGTTTCCTTGCCCAGGGATTTTGTCAGCGCAATCACGCCGGCCTTGGAGGCGCTGTATGCCGATGCGTTTGGATTTCCTTCCTTGCCGGCGATGGATGCGATATTGACGATGCGTCCGTAATTCTGACGAAGCATGTGGGGAAGAACAGCGCGGCAGCAGAGAAATACGCCGTTCAGATTGATGTTGATCACCCGATGCCAGTCTTCGACCGGATATTCCCACGTAGTGTGGTTTGGGCCCGCAATGCCCGCGTTGGCCACCAGAATATCGACCCGCCCAAACTTTTCGACCACGGCCTGCGCTCCGCGATCGACCGATGAGGGATCGGTCACGTCAATCGTTCGGGGCTCAACGCTGCCGGTGGGCGAGAGCTGCGAGATGGCTCTTTCCAGAACGCTTTGATCGCGATCCCACAGCGAGACGGTTGCTCCCGACTGGATCAGCCGCTGGGTGATGGCAAATCCAATTCCCTGGCCTGCTCCGGTAACAATGGCGATCCGGTTCTTCAAGTCGATCTGATTCATCCTGTGCTCGTTCCCCATAGAGTGACCTGCACTGCAGCTATAAATCATAAATCGCAAACAAGCATATCAATGAACGGGAGATGTCTGCGCCGCTCGCGTCCGCATCGGCTCCCGCGGTGCGTATCCGGAAAGCGACCGCCTTAACTATGGCCACTTTTATATACAACGAGAAATACGCGCACGGTAGTATCCGAGAGAGTCAACCTGCACAGATTCAGCGACCGCGCTCTGTGCCTGCCGGAACCATGCTGGAGGTATATCGGTGAAGAATCTTTTTGAAGCCACCACGGTTGATGAAATCAAAGAGCGGATCGAGCGCCTCAGACCCGACAGCGAGAGAAGATGGGGAAAGATGAGTGTCGCGCAGATGCTGGCGCATTGCTCTGCCTGGATGGAGCTGGCAGCCGGATTGAAATCTTCGCCGCGCAGCCGGATCGGGCGCATCTTTGGACATCTCGCAAAACGTTCGGTTCTGGGGGAAGAACCGGTCCGCAAAAATATGCCCACGGACAAAATTCTGCTGATAGAGGATGAGCGGCCATTCGCAGACGAGAAGGTGCGCCTGCGGAACTGGGTCGATCGCTTTTCTGCGAACGGCCGGGAGGGCTGTACGAAGCATCCACACAGCTTTTTCGGCTCCATGACTCCTGACGAGTGGGCCATGATGGGCTACAAGCATCTCGATCATCATCTTCGGCAGTTCGGCGCTTAGGCCTTTCGAGGCACTTTATGCCGGTTTGTAAGCCGCAGCACTGAGACCCGCTCGTGATACCGGTTGCATCATGGAAGAAGCTGTATCGAATCGTGAGAGCCATATTCTCCGAAGTAAGAAAAATACTTTGAGAGCAAAATTTATTATGAATATCGTGTTTCGCAGAGATTATTATGTTGTTGCTCACGAACCAGTGACAGTTATCCCTCTGACCCGGTGAAAGCAGGAGCTCATGCACCAGATCTCACGACGCAGGTTTGTCGCGCTTACGGCGGCCGGCATTGCGGCCACACCGCTGGCGGCGATGGCACGCCCGATCGGCGGCGCGGTTACAGCGCAGGATGTCGTCGATCGCATCAAGAAGAACATCGGCGGCGACTGGACTTCGGAAACGGTCGACACGTTCAAGACCGGCGATCCCTCAACCCCTGTGACGGGTATCGTCACCACGGCGCTCGCATCGCTCGATGTGCTTGGACATGCGGTAAAGACTGGCGCAAACCTTATCATCACCTGCGAGCCGACATTCTTTTCCAAAGCCGACACGCCAACCCCTCCGGTCAGACGCCCCTTCGGACTCGGCGGCCCCGGCCGCAGCGCTCCGCCTGAAACCCCATCTGCTCCGCCTCCGCCAGATCCGGTTTTTACGGCCAAGGACGACTTCCTCAGGAAACACAACCTCGTCGTGTGGCGCTTCTCCGATCACTGGCGCCTGCGCACTCCCGATCCGTACTCGCAGGGACTCGTCGATGCATTCGGCTGGTCGAAGTTTGCCGGGTCCGGCGATCCAGGACATGTTTCTATCCCTGAAACCTCACTGGATGCGCTTGTTTCGCACGTGAAGAAATCCCTGAACTCTCGCGGCGGCATGCGCATCGTGGGCGACTCGAAGCTGCGCGTGCGGAAGGTCGCATTCCTTCCGGGATCGACTCCGATTCAGGCGTCGATCGCGACGCTTCCCGGCGTGGACACGATCATTGCCGGCGAGGTGCGCGAGTGGGAATCCGTTGAGTATGTGCGTGACACCGTGGCGCTCGGCGGAAAGAAGGCGCTGATCCTTGTGGGCCGTATCGTCTCGGAGAATCCCGGGATGCAGGTCTGCGCGCAGTGGCTGAAGACTATCGTTCCCGAGGTCGCATCGACATGGGCTCCCGTCGGCGATCCGTACTGGAGGCCAACCTTATGAGCACGCTGACTGCTGGCGAAGTCGTTACCCGCATCAAAGCCAATCTCGGCTTCCCGTGGAGGAGTACGACCTACCGCGATACCTTCAAATTCGGCGGCCCCGAAACAGTTGTTACCGGGATTGCGACGACCATGTTCTGCTC
Organism: Paracidobacterium acidisoli; assembly: GCF_003428625.2. Lineage (GTDB taxonomy): Bacteria > Acidobacteriota > Terriglobia > Terriglobales > Acidobacteriaceae > Paracidobacterium > Paracidobacterium acidisoli. The sequence goes on from NZ_QVQT02000001.1 coordinate 867,873, forward strand.
GTACGACGCGATCAAAAGCGCCTCCGAGGCAGGCTGCAATATGCTCATCCCGCACGAGGACACGTACTGGAACGATCGCGACGACCTGTCGATCGTAAGCGGCGACCCGGCCTATAAGCTCAAGGTCGACTTCATGCGCGAGCACAACATTGTCATCTTTCGCATGCACGATCACATGCACGCGCGCCGGCCCGATTTTATTTACGTCGGTCTCGCACGCGCCCTGGGACTCGAAAACCAGTGGGAGACGGCGCCACAGTCGCACCACTTCAACCTTCCACCGATCACACTCGGCGAGCTGGCGTCCACGTGCCAGAAGCGGCTCGGCGACAGAGCGCTGCGTGTTGTGGGTGATCCGGCGGCGAAGGTGAGCCGCCTGCATCTCGGCGTGGGCTACGCTACGCCATCCATCAACAGCCCCGACGTGGATGTCGTTATCAGCGGAGAGCAGCAGGAGACCGACGGCTTTCTCGACAGCCCATCTTATGTTCTCGACGCCACGACACTGGGAATTCCAAAAGGATGGATCATGCTGGGCCACAACGTGTCGGAAGAGCAGGGCATGCTCGAAATGGCTCAGTGGGTCAAATCGATCACTCCGGAGGTTCCCGTTCAGCTCGTCAGAAGCGGCGAACCCTTCTGGGCGCCGAAGTAAAACTGTCCACTCCTTCATTCCGCGTTATTTTGTCGCGGGAAGTACCCTCCAGGCCGTAAATTCCCGGCCTGGAGGAAATGCATGACGGTCTCCGACTACTGGACAGTGAGACTCAGGTTGATTGTCTGCGACAGGCTTCCGGTCGAAGAGGAGCATTGGAAGAGTGTTCGATGCTTGTGGAAGATATCAGGAATACACCTGAAGAGAACGCTCTCTCCCTGGACAGAAAGAGAACCGTATTTTCAGTCTGGGCGATGTTTCTCTTTGCCTGCTCCATAAGCGGCTTCGGTCATCTGCTGATCCGATGGGTCGGTCTCGCGGGGAGAGAACGCATGCAGCGCTGCCTCGATGACATCCAGCCCTTCGTTCAACTCGCCTTCTGAAATCACCAGCGGCGCAAGCAGGCGAATTACGTTTCCATGCGTGCCGGCAGTCACCAGAATCACTCCATGCTCGCAGGCATAGCGCGTGATCTCTCTCGTCAGCTCTGTTGCAGGCTCTTTCAGGCTGCGGTTTCTGACCAGTTCGATGGCCTGCATACTTCCCAGACCACGTACGTCTCCCACGCAGGAAAAGCGCGCCTGCCACTGCCTCGCGCGCGCGCTGAAGATTTCTCCGATCCTGACAGAGCGCTCGCACAGATGTTCTCTCTCGAAGAGATCGAGAGTCGCCAGCGCGGCCGCACACGCAAGCGGATTCCCGCCAAACGTTCCGCCTAAAGCGCCTGGCATCGAGTGATCCATAATCTCAGCCCGCCCGGTGATTCCCGCAATCGGCATACCGCTCGCAATGCTCTTTGCCGTCAGCAGAATGTCCGGCTCCAGTCCGAAGTGCTCGCATGCAAACATCCGTCCCGTCCGCCCGAACCCGGTCTGTATCTCGTCCGCAACAAGGACAATTCCGTGAGCGTCGCAGATTCTTCGCAGCTCGGGCAGAAACGCCGGAGGCGGCACAACGAAGCCGCCCTCGCCCAGTACCGGCTCAATGATGATTGCAGCAACCATCTCCGGTGAAACGCGATTCACAAATAACTCGTTCAGGGTGTCCAGTGTTCGCTCGACACAATACTCCGGAGATATCGAGGCTCCATCACGATAGGGATTGGGATAAGGAATTCTGTAAACGTCTTCCGCAAAGGGCCCAAAACCTGTCTTGTAGGGCTTCATCTTGCTCGTAAGAGACATGGCCATATAGGTGCGGCCATGAAACGCATCGTCAAAGCAAATGATTGCAGGACGCGACGTATATTCTCTCGCGATCTTCACCGCATTCTCGACGGCCTCTGCGCCGCTGTTCACGAAAAAAGTGCGCTTGGGAAAGCTTCCGGGAGTCAGCACATTCAGCCGCTCGGCCAGCCTGACGTAGCTTTCGTACGGCGCAGCCATAAAACAGGTATGCAGAAAGAGAGACGACTGCTTCTGTATTGCCTCGATGACGGCAGGATCGGCATGCCCGCCATTGACGCATCCAATGCCGCCTGCAAAATCCAGCAGCACATTTCCATCTACATCCTCAATCAACGCACCGTGCGCCCGCTTCACAAAGATTGGATTGATCTGCGCCACAGACCGGGGAACAGCCTGTGAACGCCGCTTCGTTAATGCCTGCGACCGCGGACCTGGGATCGTTGTTACAAGGGATATAGAAGACATTGGTCACCGTGTGTATCTAATTGCCGCAATAGATTGTCTTGACGTTCACGAATTCGCGAAGGCCCCAGGCTCCGAGCTCACGCCCCATGCCAGACCGCTTCACACCACCAAACGGAAGCCGGGGGTCGGAAAAAGTCATTGCGTTGATGAATACCAGCCCCGCGTCAATCTCTTCAGCAAAGCGAGACTTCTCGGATGCGTCATTCGTCCAGACGCTGGAGCCGAGACCGAACGGTGTGTCGTTCGCAAGCTCGATAGCGTCGTCTATGTCCGTGATCTTATACAGCAGCGCCACCGGGCCAAAGAATTCCTCTCGCGCCACCTGCGCATCACGCGGTATTCCCGCCAGCACCGTCGGCTCATAGTAGTTTGCGCCCGCTTCGCTTATGCGGCCGCCGGCCAGCGCTCTCGCCCCTGCCTGAATTGCCTCTCGTACCTGGCGATCGAGATCTTCGACGAAGCGCCTGTCCGCCATCGGGCCAATATCCGTATCCTTATCGTTCGGATCTCCGATACGCAGCGCCCGCACCGCCGATACGATATCCCGCTCACACTGCTCGTAAACAGACTCGGCAATCAGAAATCTCTTCGCTCCAATGCAGGACTGGCCGCAGTTCATCATGCGCGCGCGTACTCCCGTCGCGACTGCGTCCTGCAGATTTGCCGACGGCATGATGATGAACGGATCGCTGCCGCCCAGCTCGAGCACCACCTTCTTGATCGCCCTGCCAGCCGCGCTCGCTACCGCACTGCCGGCCTTCTCGCTGCCGGTCAGCGTAACTGCCGCAATGCGGTCATCGGCAATGATGTCGCTGATCATGGAAGGCTCGGCAAAGATCGCCTGAAAGACGCCCTCCTCAAAGCCCGCCCGCAGCAGGACGTCTTCGATCATCCGCGCACAACCTGGAACATTCGACGCATGCTTCAGCAGCGCAACGTTGCCTGCCATCAGCGTGGGAGCCACGAAACGAAATACCTGCCAGAAGGGATAGTTCCAGGGCATGATGCCCAGCACCGCTCCGAGGGGAAGCATTTGAACCACTGCCTCGTGAGCGCCCATTGCAATCGGTTGATCGGCTAAAAAGCCAGCGCCGTTGTCCGCGTAGTAGCGGCACACCGTGGCACACTTCGCGACCTCATCCTTCGCCGCGCTGAACACCTTCCCCATCTCACGGGTCATGATCCGAGCGATTTCCTCTCGCTCCGCGTCCAGAATCTCCGCTGCCTTTCGCAGTCTTTCGGAACGCAGGGCCAAAGCACTTCGCCGCCAGGAGCGAAACGTCTTCGAAGCCAGGCGGAGCTTTCTCTCTATCTCCTGGCCAGTGTCGGTGAGAGATTCTTTTCGCTCTTCTCTGGCAGCCGTCATACTGAAATTGTTCTGGCTCATCCGGATAATCTTCTCCCCAAACAGGCTCACGGCTTCTGACTCACTTTCCGGCAATCGCTGCTACTGCGTTGGCCTGGAGACATGCTCATGCACGATCAGCCATTTGTTCTGCTCACAGGCAAAGATCACCGTCCATCGAAATGTTGCGATGTCGTGCTTGTCGTCGCTGAGCAGTGCATCTTGATCCACCGTCGCCGTCGCCCAGACATACTCTTTGCCCGGATGAATCTCCGCATCATCGTTCACCCTGAACTTTGCGCTTCTGATGGAAGTCAGAATCCCGCTCACTCCCGCCTGAAACTCCGCCCAGCTGTTGTACTTCAGCGGCGATTCATCAAAGAACACATGCGGCCCCTGCGCATAAAACTTCGTTTGCTGGCCGGCATCAAGCTTTTCCCACCCGCTCCATATTTCCTGCAGATATGTTTTGTCCGGCGGCGGAGCCGAGCAGCTCTTCGCTTTTTCTGCCTGTGCACTCGCGGTAATCAGAAGAGCGGCAAGCATCAGAATGCACGAACAAACTACTGTCTTCTTTCTGCGAGGGCCTTTCGAATCGTTCATGACCATCCTTTCCGGTGCGAATATCTTTTCCCGCACTGCTGTCAAAACGACATACGCAATGACAGCTGCAGAATGCGCGGATCATATGTCTGCGTAACCTGCCCCAGAGTGCTTGAGTGGAAGCGATAACTCGGCGCCACGAACTGCACATTGTTCACGACGTTGAATGCCTCGGCGCGCGCAGTGAGCCTCATTCGATCGCCTGCCAGCGGAATGACTTTCTCGATAGAAAGGTCGATGTCAGAGCGGCCAGGACCAAACATGGAGTTACGCTGATACGTTCCGTAAAAGCCCTGCGGGCACGTGTTGGCTGCGATGCACGGATCGATCGCAAAATCGGAAGGACTGAAGTAAAAGTTGCCGGTGTTGCCGCCGATCGTCTGCGACCGGTGCGGGTTGAAGTAGTGGATATTGGGCGATACGACATTCGGCCGTTCCAGCTCGGAGTCTCCATATCCCGATGACCCCGGCGAAGTGGAGGAAGCCGGATATCCGATGGCCGGATTTAAGTACAGGTCGAGCGGAGTTCCCGACTGCACATAACCCACGTAGTAGAAGTTCCAGCCCTGCATCAGCAGCTTCGGTCCCGCCGTCCAGAGACGATCAAAGGCCGGTGTCCATCCGCCGCTGTAAGCGAAGCGGTTGCGCATATCCGAATCTGCATTCGAATAAAACTGATTTGGATTGTAGTAAGGAACCACCGCGCTCTGGCCGTCTCTGGCGCCGTTATTCAGCATGTGCGACCAGGTATAGGCAAGCGTAAAGAACATCGGACCCAGCTTTCCCACCGATCCCGTCGACTTTGTGAGGCTTGCAAGCAGGCCGTTATAGTTCCCGTTCGACTTGTTGTCGAATGAGATCAACGGACCAAATCCATTCACATTGTCGACAGCACCCGTCTCTGAGTTGATCAGCCTTGCCGCACCGCCCGGCATGATCGGGTTATCGTCAACCCATATCTCTTCGTGCCGCGTCAGATTGCCGGCGTAGCCGATCTGCCCCACAAGACCATCCGACAGCTGCTTCTGAACCGTGAGATTGTACTGATAGATATACGGCACCTTCATATGTGGATTGACGAAGGTGTAGCTTCCTCCATAAGGAAAGCTCGCGCCTGTCGACAGAAACGATGCTCCGCGTGGTGTCGGCTTGCTCGGATACGGATCGATGATGCCCAGCGGCGCTTCGCAGAAAGTGCTTGTCGGGTCGGGGCTCGAACAGGCCGAGGGATAAGGATTGCTCAGCAGCTGATTCGGGCCGTTCGCGAGCTCATTCGGAACGAAGAAGAAATTGACGGAGGCGAACCATGGCGGATAACCATTCGCCCAGTCGGACATGGTCCCGTTGATCATGTCATAGAATTTGCCGAAGCCGCCGCGAATGCTCGTCGCTCCGTTTCCCGATACGTCATACGCAAATCCAACCCGTGGCGCGAAGTCCGTACGATCAGGAAAATACCAGCCCTTCGGCGCGCCCTTGTCTCCGGGAACCACGAGTCCAAGCGGCATGTCAGTAAAGTACGAATCCGTCAGCCCGGGAATCACACTGTAGGTGTAACCGTGTGTGTCGGTCTCCGGCTCGGTGTAGTCGTAGCGAAGCCCCAGTGTCAGCACAAGCCGGGAGGTGGCCTTCCACTCGTCCTGAGCAAAGAGCCCGAGCTGGCTCTGGTGTTCGTTGTTCGGGGACCGCGCCGACTGAATATAATTGTCCGGCGCGCCGAGAAGAAAATCCGCCAGATCATTGCCCGATGCGACCGGGAAATAACTGTCGAAGTCGAATGACCCGTTGCCGTTGTAGGAGTAGACCGTATTCTCCTGAAGGTTGCTGAAGGCCGCGCCAAACTTCAGCGTGTGAGATTTCACAATCCACGTCAGCACATCGGAGGCTCCATAGGTGTTATCCGCCTTGCTCGACGGCCAGTTAGCGTTGTAACTCACATTCATACCGCTGGTGAAGGTAAGAATGGGAGGACCATAGCTGCGATCGACATTGATGTTGACCCCCAGCGCCGTTGGCGAGGGCGTGTTGTTGAGAATGACGTTCAGGTACTGGTGCCGCTGCGCCGTGCCGTGCGCGTCATTCAGCAGAGAGGCCGTAAATACCTTCGTATAATCCAGATTTAAAGCGCCGTTCACCGTGTTGGTGCCGCCATTGAACCCAGGGACATTGGTCACCAGAAAGGGGTTGGCCACCTTTTCGGAGTTATAAGCGACTGTGAACTCGAAGTGATCGCTCTGCGTGGGATACCACGTCCCCTTGCCGTCGTATTCATCAAAGTTATCCAGCGCCGCCGCCTGAGGAGAGATCGTACCGCTCGGAGACGATGGAATCAGCCCGGCACTAATGTAGTTATGCGCAATGCCGTCAATCCGCGTGGGATCGATAATGCCCTGCGATGCCAGCGTCGCATCGGGCTGGTAGTACGAGTGAGACTGCAGGAACGATACCACCCCTGGATCGGGCGCCGGCTGTCCGCTGGCATCCGTCGCAGCCTGAGAGAAGTCTCCATTGATCTCTGCAGGCGTATATACCGTCACTGCGGGTTCGGTCAGCTTCTGCGATTGCCTTTGCCCCTGGTAAGCGAAGAAATAGAACAGCTTGTCTTTTACGATGCGGCCGCCGATCGTCCCGCCAAACTGATTGCGCTTGAGTACCGGACGCGGCTGCCCGTTCTGGTTGTCAAAGAAATCGTTCGCATTAAATGCGTCGTTGCGAAGAAAATCGAAGAGGCTGCCGTGCATCTGGTTTGTGCCCGATTTGGTCACAACTGTAACGACTCCGCCTCCGTTGCGCCCGTATTCCGCGGAGTAGTTATTCGCCAGAATACGGAATTCGGCAACAGCATCCGGGTTCGGATTCGCAACGACATTGTTGCTCTCCACGTCGTTGTTCACGCCGCCATCCAGAATGAAGGAGACCGAGTTGGTCCGTCCGCCTGCGATGCTGAAGCTCAGCGCGGCACCGGGCTTTCCCTCCGTCGGCGTAACGCCCGCCTGGGTCGTGGCAAGAGAGAGTGTGTTTCTTCCATTGAGCGGCAGGTTTTGAATTGGAGCACCTGTTACTGTGCCGCTTACCGTCGGACTCACCGTCTCTACCTGCTCGGTGACAGTATTCACATGCACCGTCGTGGTGCTTGATCCTACCGTCAGCTTGCCGTCGATACGCAGCGCCTGATTGATATTCAGCGGCGCAGGCTTCGTCACCAGATCGCTGAAGCCCGACGCTGAAATCTGAATGCTGTAGCTTCCGATAGGCAGGTTGAGAATCTCGTACGAGCCGTCTCCCTTGGTCGTCGTACTCGATTTCGCTCCTGTGGCGACATCGGTAGCGGCAACGCTCGCACCAGGAATGACGTGTTCCTGCGTATCGGTGACAACACCGATGATCCGTCCGGTGCTGGTCTGTGCCATAGAGACGCTCGCTGACAGGGTTGCCAGAATCAGGGTAAGTGCTACATGCGACAGCCTTGTACATCTATTTCGTATGTTATGTTTTATCGACATTCCGACTCCCTCTTTTACCTGACCTCAGGAAACTTACAGGGGCCTGCAGTACGTATCTCCGTGCGACCTGAGCGACCAGCCGGTATTGGCATCGATGAACTATTTCGCGCTCGCTTCAGGCTTCGCGGTGGAATGTTGTGCGTTGTATGCCTTCCACTCTTCGTCGATGATGTATGCGTGAATCTGGTCCGCCTCTTTCGTCGTAAGCTTTGTGACCGGGGGATATTCCAGATCCTTCACGCCGAAGCCCAGCATGCCCTGCTTTTCGTGACTGCCCGCCATCACAATGGCGTACCACTGCTGGTGGACACTTTCGGGCATATAACGCAGATCGGGGATATCTCCATCGGCGCCGCTCGCCTGATCTGTCCACGCTCCACTCCCGTCGAGATGCGGAGAATGGCAGCCTTCGCAGAGATGAGACTCGGCCAGAATGCGGCCCTGGGCGATATCTTCTTTGCTGAAGGTCTGAACAGGCGGTTTCGGAACTTCGGGAACAACAATATGGGGATTGGGTAGAGCGGCAGTGCCGCCTAATTTAAAAGCAATCAGTCCGGATGGGCCGTACTTCGTCTCCATCGTGACCATCATGCTCGCAGGGCCAAATATTCTGGACGCCGACCCCCAGCCGATGGGCACCACAACATACTGCTCGCCGCCGGCACTATATGTAATCGGTACAGAATCGATCGCGGAGCCCGTTTTTACTGACCACAGCTTCTTTCCGCTGTCGGCCGTGTAGGCTGAGAACTCTCCGGTACCTTCACCCTGAAAGACCAGATTGCCCGCCGTCGATACCGGTGATCCGTTCACGGCAATCGGCTCCTGCACCGACCAGCGCGCTTCGTTCTTCACCGGGTCCCACGCGATCAGACGGCCGAAGAAGGACCGCCCCGAGGGATGCGTATTAAAGTCCGGAGTGCTCGCATGATGCGGGTCCTGGCTGTCCGTGATCGGCACATAGACGAGGCCTGCATCCGGGCTGTAACTCATCGGCCACCAGTTGTGCACCGTCCACTGGAAGTTTTCCTTCCTTCCAGCCGGAGGCGTCACCTCGACCGGCCGCCCGGTCGTCAGATCCAGAGAGTGCGCCCAGGTCGTGTTCACCATGGGGCCACCGTTGATCAGCTTTCCGTTCGTCGCGTCGAGCACATAGAAGAAACCATTCTTCGGCGCGGTCATCGCGACGTGACGCTTCTGTCCGTTGATGACGAGATCGGCGATGATGATGTGGAAGTTTTCGGTCTGATGGTACTTGCCACTCGTCTGGTAGTGCCATACGTACTGACCGGTATCGGCGTTGATCGCGACGATCGAGCCGGCGTACAACTTATCCCCTGCGGGAGTCTGGTGCTGACGCGTGCCCTCGCCGGCATGCGCGCCGGCATTTCCGAAAACAATCAGGTTTGTCTGTGGATCATATGTAATCGCATCCCAGACGTCTCCGCCACCGACCTTCCAGTACTCCGGCCCCTGCCAGGTCTTGCGCGCCATCTCCAGCGCCGCCGGCTCCGGCCCCAGCGCGGGATCGCCAGGAACCGTCCAGAAGCGATACGCTTCCTTGCCGGTCTGCGCATCGAATGCGACGATGGAGCCGCGCGATTCATCATCGGAGCCGTTGTAACCAATGAAGACCTTGCCCCGAGCCACATGCGGAGCACCGGTGCTGCCCGTCCACTTTGGGTCGCAGACCTGCGACGCCCACAACTGCCTGCCGCTCGCGGCATCCACGGCAAACAATCTGCAGTCGCCCGTCGCGACATAAACCTTCCCCTCCCAGACCGCAACGCCGCGATTCACCCTCACCGCGTAGGAGTTCTGCGTGCTCACGCCGCGTTCAGCCTTTGGATCAAATCTCCAGATCTGTTTTCCGGTGGAGGCATTCACCGCATAAACAATGTCGAGGGCCGCAGTGACATAGAGCGTTCCATCGACCTCAATCGGCTCCGATGACATACCCATCGCGCTGTCGATGGGCAGATACCATGCCACGCCGAGGCTGTTCACGTTCTGGTCGTTGATCTGCTTCAAGGGGCTGAAGTGCTGCTCTCCAAAACCTCTTCCCGCAACCATCCAGTCCGGACTCGCCGCCGTCTGATCGAGAACTCGCTCCGCGGTCACATTTCCCGCGGCTGCCGGGTCGGATGCAGATCGCTGCCCCGCTCGCGCGCACGAAACCACAAGTCCAACAAGGGCTGCAACGGATATGCCCGCACCCAGAAAAACACGTACGGCTTTCGTCATTCTCGGCCTCACACTCTCTGAAGTAAGCAAACCTTACGATAACTTCTATACGATAATGCGAGAGGCTATGTGACATTCGGCGATTGTGTCAAGAAGAAAAATGAGTTGCCCCGCTGCTTTTTTTACGCTGCCTCAGAGCCAGGGCAGAAAGAGCGCTTTCGGCGGCGAACAGGCAGAGCAGGGGTCATAGCCCGGTGAAATGCGCGAATACTACCTATGGATGTGAGCACCGAATCTGCAGCACAGCCTCTGTGCCAGAGTGTGGACAGAGAGTTTTAACTGCCTGTCGAGATTGTGACCATTCCGGATATGAACTGGTATGCTAGGCCTTTGTGGTTTATAACCTTCAGGAAACCTGAGAAAGCTGCAAAACCTCTGCATTCCCCGTCATATCAGAAGCAGAGGCGGACAAGAATCGAAGCAACAAAGAACAATGGAACACTCTTCTGGCAAGAAAGCGCCCGGTAATTCGAATGGCTCAAAGCTTTTTAAAGTAGGCGAGGCCGCACAGCTACTGGGCATTTCCGCATCGATGATTCGGGCCTGGGAAAAGCTTGGACTTGCCCGCCCTCTCAGAACCAGCAGCAGCTATCGCCTTTACACTCCCGCAGACATACGAGTACTGAAGCGCGCCGTATATCTGCGCAAGGTACTCGGCCTGAATGCCCAGGCGATCGTTCATCAGCTGAAGCAGGAGGGCGTTCTCTCCGAATCCCCCACCAGCTCGCTCGACAGCGTGACTCTCGGTATCCAGTTGCGCCGGCTTCGTAAATCGAGCGAGCAGTCTCTGGTGCAGGTCGCACAGGAGCTGGGCATCTCGGTCGGCTTCCTCAGCAACCTCGAACGCGGCCATGAGCAGGCTTCCATCGGTGTCCTGCGCAGGCTTGCGCAGCATTATGGGGTCAATATTGTTGACCTGTTTACCTCGGCGAACGAGACCGCGATTCCCCACGTCAAACCGAGGGAACGCAAGCTGCTTTCCGGCACCGCCGGCGTTCGGATGGAACTCCTTGCATGGGGCAAGATCATGATGGAACCCCACATCTTTCGCATTGCTCCCAAGGCCGGCAGTCCCGATTTCTATTCGCACGACGGCGAAGAATTCATCTATGTTATCGCCGGCCAGCTCACCATCCATCTGCAGGAAACGGTCTACCAGCTCGAAACATCCGACAGCTTCTATTTCGCCAGCAAGACGCCGCACCGTTGGATCAATCCGGGAAAAACGGAAGCAACGGTCCTGTGGATCAATACGCCGCCCACTTTCTAAAAGCTGTTGACGGCGCCTTCGGAACTGGCGTACGCTTTACCCGATTTAATTATCGTAAGGTCGTAAACCCCACCGAATTTGTATGGTGACCGGGTTTTGGAGCATGGTGTGCGCTCTCTGACTTCGTCTGGATCGAAGTCACCAGGCGGCGGCGGCTTTGCTCTTCGGGAGGCGTAAAAGATTGATGGAACGTTATGCGATGTTTATCGACGGTGAATTTGTGCCCGCTCACGATGCGAGCGTATTCCCCGTCTACGATCCCTCCACGGAAGAAATCATCGCAGAGGTACCAGCCGCCGGCTCTGCCGATGTCGATCGCGCGGTCCGGGCCGCTCGCAGCGCCTTCGACTCAGGTGCATGGCCGGGAACCACCGCACAGGAGCGCGGGCGTCTGCTCTTCCGCCTGGCCGATTCCATCCGGCAGCACGCTGCATCGCTGGCTCAGCTCGAAGCGCGGAACAGCGGAAAGCCTGTTGTCGAGGCAGAGTTCGATATCGCTGACACTGCGACCTGTTTTGAGTACTATGGCGGCCTTGCCACCAAAATCCTGGGACAGGTGAACCCTGTTCCCGACGATGCTCTGAGCCTTTCTCTGTCGGAGCCCATCGGCGTCGTCGCGCAGATTATTCCCTGGAACTATCCTCTGCTGATGGCGGCATGGAAACTAGCGCCCGCTTTGGCCGCCGGCTGTACCTGCGTGCTGAAGCCTGCGGAGCAGACGCCGCTCACCATCCTCGAGCTGGCGCGAAGCTTCAACGAGATCGGCTTTCCGCCAGGCGCGATCAACATTGTTACGGGACTCGGCGCCGATGCAGGCGCTCCTCTCGTTGCGCATCCTGAAGTCGACAAGATCTCCTTCACCGGCAGCAACGCAACTGGCAAAGGCATTCTGAAGGTTGCCGCAGACTCCATCCGGCGCGTCACTCTTGAGCTGGGTGGAAAATCCCCCAATATCTTTTTCGCCGACGCAGATTTTGAAGCCGCCGTCGATGGGGCTCTGTTCGGCGTTTTCATCAATCAGGGAGAAGTCTGCTCTGCAGGAAGCCGCATCCTCGTGCAGCGTCCGATCTATTCGAAGTTTGTCGAAGCCATGACAGCAAAAGCTGCAACTATCAGACTCGGGCCGCCCCTCTCCCGTGATACAAAGATGGGGCCGCTCGTGAGCAGGCGGCAGTTTGAGCGCGTGCGCGCCTATCAGGAGCTGGGCAAACAGGAGGGAAAGCTGGTACTCGGCGGCGGCAGAGCCAGTGGATTCGATCGAGGCTTCTACATCGAGCCCACCATCTTCGCCGATGTCAGCAACAGCGCCCGCATCGCGCAGGAAGAGATCTTCGGGCCCGTCGCCGCGGTCATTCCCTTCGATGACGAAGAAGATGCAGTTCATATTGCAAATGACACGCCCTTCGGTCTGGCGGCCGCGGTGTGGTCCAGAGATATCTATCGCGTATTCCGCGTCCTGAAGAAAATCCGCGCGGGCGTGATCTGGGTCAACCACATGCAGCCCACTTATGTTGAGGCCCCGTGGGGCGGATATAAGCAGTCGGGAATCGGACGTGAGCTCGGCCCACGCGGCATTGAGCAATACCTTGAGACCAAGCAGGTTCACATCAATCTGAATGAGAAGCCGCTCGGCTGGTATTGAGACGCGCCGCCTTCAGATAATTTGTGCTCATGACAGGAACAGATGTCAGTGAAAGGAACAACGGCGACAGAACCATGGCAGGAAAACGGTCTTCCACACTCTTCGCAGTCTGCCGCGTAACGGTTTTTTGTATAGCGGCGAGCTTCGTCTTTCTGGCTTCATCCTGGTCAGCGAATGGACAAACGCATTCCACAGCATACACCGCAAAAGGACAAAAGATATTCAAGGCCAATTGCACGATGTGCCATGACGACGACGGAACAGCGAGCGGCCCGACAGGCAAAGCTCTGGGCGCAGCGAATCTCACATCTCCTGCTATTCGGAAGGAATCGAACGAGGCCCTGGCTCACTTCATCAGCGCCGGCAAAGGTAAGATGCCCTCTTTTCAGACAACCCTGACACAGCAGCAGATCGCCGATGCCGTGCAATATATTCGTTCGCTGGGAAATACCGGAGCGGCACACAGATAAGAAACGGGAAAGACGATACATCCGGCGCCGCGATTCCCGCTCTTCATCCCCTCCGGCGCGCTGCGGCAAAGAAAAATGAAAACGCTCTTCAGGTGAAGGTGCATGACCGACAAAACGATCAGTCAGAGACTGGATCAGGACTCTGCTCAGCTTCAGGCACTGGGATACAGCTCGAACTTTGAGCGAACGATGACCGTATGGGAGAACTTCTCTCTCGGATTTACCTATCTCTCACCGGTTGTCGGAGTCTACAGCGTATTCGCTCTGGCGGTCACCAGCGGTGGGCCGCCCATGTTCTGGAACTACATATTAGTTGGTCTCGGCCAGTTGCTGGTCTGTCTGATCTTCGGTGAGATCGTCTCGCAGTTCCCCATCTCCGGTGGAATCTATCCATGGTCCAGACGCCTGGTGGGCAAGCGCTGGGCATGGATGGCAGGCTGGGTCTATCTGTGGGCACTCTGCACGACGATTGCAGCCGTCGCCGTCGGTGGCGCTCCTTATCTCGCCGCGCTGGCCGGCATCCGGTCGACGCACTCCGGAGATATCTTCATCGCGTTAGCAATGGTTTGCGTTACCACGCTGCTGAATGTCAGCGGCACCCGTCTTCTGGCCCGTGTTGCCATGATCGGCTTCGTGTGCGAGCTGGCGGGCGCGATCGTCGTGGGTTCGTATCTGTTGCTCTTCGCACGCCATCAGCACTTTGCGATTTTGTTTCAGACTTTCCATGTCGAAGGCAGCGGATCATACTTCTATGCCTTCGTAGCCTCGAGCGTCGCGGCCATGTTCTGCTACTACGGCTTTGAGGCCTGCGGCGATGTGGCCGAGGAGACACCCAATCCCGGCGTTGCCATTCCCAAGGCCATGCGGATGACGATCTATATAGGAGGAGCCGCAGCCATCTTTGTCACCCTGGCTCTGCTGCTTGCCATTACCGATATGCCATCCGTTATTTCCGGCAAAGACGCGGACCCTGTCGTCACCGTGTTGCGCAATGCTCTGGGGCCTCTCGGCGTTCGCATCGTGATGGCCATCGTTCTGATCTCGTTCTTCTCCTGCCTTCTGAGCCTGCAGGCAGCGACAAGCCGCCTTCTGTTCTCCTATGGCCGGGACGGAATGATCGTCGGCAGCAGGTACCTGAATAAGCTTTCCGAACGGACGCGCATGCCCATCGCGGCTCTGATCATCGCGGGCCTTATCCCTGCCATCATCGTGATGATCGGCTTTTTCCTTGAGAATGCAGTCCGCACGATCATTGTGTTCGGCTCTGCGGGAATTTATGTCGCATTCCAGATGGTCGTTCTGGGTGCTTTAATCGCGAGATCCAAAGGCTGGAAGCCGACGGGACGCTTCCGGCTGAATGGATGGGGCTGGCCGGTCAATATAGCGGCGCTCGCCTACGGCATTGCGGCCATCATTAATATGATGTGGCCCCGAAGTCCGTCCGATCCGTGGTATCTGAACTACGGAATGATCATGACCAGCGTCATTGTTCTGGCATGCGGCGCGGTCTACATGATTCTTTTGCGGCCGTATGAAAAAGGAACAGCGCCCGCAGGCGATGCGCATAGGATTGCAGCTCAGCTCGCCGGAGCCGAAGTGAGTTCAGGAGTCGAATCGGGCTCTTAGCTGCACGTGGGCACCAGCGAAAACATCCAGTTTGTTTACCATCGGTTGATTCCCCGGATGATCAAGTCCGACAACGAATGGCAGGAACCATCATCGTGCGTTGTGCCGCTTAGGCAACGTGTCGCCTTCACAGCAACTACCTTCAGCTTCCAGCTTACTGAATGCGCGTGAATGGGCTGAGGTGCAAGTTCGTCTCGGGAACACTCGTCCAGTTGCATTTCTCGAATGCACAGATCAAACATTTAAATACGGCCGAGATCCTGCATTTGTACCAATGAATTCTCAGGAATTCCGGGTCATCGACTGTTAACAGGAACCGTGTAAATTTCATGTTCAGCGGCTGTCGGAGTACCTGATTCTACTCGCTCACGCAAATTCCAGTGGGCGCATTTCCGATGCTGTTGCGAGATATCTCATTGTCCTCAGGCAATCCCACAGAACGAATGCTGCCGGTGCCACTTCTCTGGACGAGAGAAGAGCTTCGCATCGTGGAGCTGCCGGATGGTGCCCAACCCCGGTGCCTGAGCGACGAAAATCTGCTGACGGCGCTGAAGGGCAGGGACAGAGACGCGCTCGCAGAGGTGTTTCAGCGTTATTCACGGCTGGTCTTCAGCATCGGCTTTCGAATTTTGCGCGATGCCGGTGAAGCCGAAGATCTGGTGCAGGAAGTTTTCCTTTTTCTCTTTCAGAGGGCTGAGCTTTTCGATGAGAAAAAGGGCGGCGCGAAAGCGTGGATTGTTCAGATCGCCTGGCACCGGTCGCTGGACCGCCGCGAGTATCTGCACCGGCGGAGCTTTTATTCTGGTACAGATGTGAGCACATTATCCGATACTCTTACGGGGACGGAGGATGTGGAAGACGATCTTGCGTCAAAGCTCAGCCGGGAGCGGTTAAAAGAAGCCTTTCAGAGCCTTTCGGACCGGCAGCGCCTGACCCTGGAGCTGTTCTTTTTTGAGGACCTGGATCTTCGTGAAATTGCGGCGCGTCTGGATGAGTCGTTCGAAAATGTTCGCCATCATTACTATCGCGGGCTTCAGAAGCTCAGGAAAGACGCGTTCGTAGAGAAGCTCAGAGGCAGGAAGCAGTCATGATGGGATTCGGACCCTCACTGGAGCACGATCAATACGAGGAGCTGTGCGCTCTGGCGACCGCTGGTGTTCTCAGCCCCGCGGAGTCAAAGCGTCTGACGGATCATCTGGAGAGTTGCGCCGAGTGCAGAGAGGCACTGGAGCAATATCAGGCTGTCGCAACCGATGGTATGTCTTTTCTCGCGAAGACGTTTGGCGTTCATGCGGATGCAGATGCGGATGGGTTCGATGAATCCTCTGCTCTGAGGCGTCTGATGCAGACGGCCGAACCGGAAGGAACCCAGCCGGCGCCATCAGCCGCCGTGGTAAGTAAAGCGCGTGTGCCACACAGAACCTGGGCTCGCGGTCTGGTCGCGGCATGTGTCGTGTGCGGTGCAGGTGTGGGAGCATACTGGGCGGGCACGCACTCGGCGAATGCTCGTCTGCAGGGAGTCAGCGCGCGATCACAATCTACTCTGGACCGAGCGAAAGTGGAAACACAGACGCTCGAAGGAACGATTCTGGCAGACAATCGCCGGATTGCAGCTCTGGAGCAGCAGTCAGCCACAGAGCAGAATGATATCGAGGCGCTTCGCACGCAGACCGAGGGTGCCACGCAGCACGTAATACAGATGACTGCTGCTGCGGACAGAGCCAGGAGCGAGTCGGATGCGCAGATGGCTGCTCTCCGGCAGGAGCGGGATGTGACTGCGGGTAAGCTGCACGATGCGGAGAAGATGTACCAGGCCGTTCAGTACGAGCTGAACACGCTGCGGACGCAGCATCAGCAGGATCAGGTGCATCTGGCATCACTCGAAACCAGTGTCGACAATCTTAACGGCCAGCTCAGCGAGCAAAACAAACGCTCCGGAACAGATGAGCACTATCTCGCTGCCGACAAAGACATCCGGGACCTGATCGGCGCGCGCAATCTCTATATTGCGGACATCATGGATGTAAATGACACCGGTCAGTCCAGAAAACCTTTCGGCCGCGTCTTCTATACCAAAACCAAATCGTTGATCTTTTATGCCTACGATCTGGATCGGCAGCCCGGCGTGAGGCGCACCAGCACCTTTCAGGTTTGGGGACGCACCAGCCCCAATGACCGCAAGCCCATCAATCTTGGCATACTCTACATGGACAGCGAAACGAACCGGCGCTGGACGCTTCGTGTGAACAGCCCTGAACAACTCGCCAGACTCGACTCTGTTTTCGTCACCATCGAGCCCCACGAGCAGACGGACAGGCCCACCGGAAAACCCTTCCTCTATGCATCGCTGCAGCGTGTGGCCAATCATCCGTAGATCTCATCTGTAAAGCTTCGGTTACATCTTCGAAGAGCACGGTACAGATCGCGCAATGCGCCACGTAATAGTGGGCAGAACCGCCGAGCTTATCCGTGCTTTCGAGGAGGAACCAGTTTTCATGCGCCGCGCAGCCATCACCCTACTCTGCGTTTTGTTTTTTGCCGGTCATTTGTTTGCACAGGCAGGGAACGCCAGCCTGACAGGATTTATTCAGGACTCATCCAAGGCC
Organism: Paracidobacterium acidisoli; assembly: GCF_003428625.2. Classification (GTDB taxonomy): domain Bacteria; phylum Acidobacteriota; class Terriglobia; order Terriglobales; family Acidobacteriaceae; genus Paracidobacterium; species Paracidobacterium acidisoli. Next base: position 885,489 of record NZ_QVQT02000001.1, read on the forward strand.
TTCATTCCGGGCGTTCGAGTAACTGCCATCAATACTGATACAAATCAGCAGTTTGAAGGGGAAACGAATAAAGCCGGAAGCTACAGCCTTTCTGCTCTGCCGGTGGGACCGTATCGGATGCAGATTGAGAAGCTGGGTTTCCGGACCATCCTGAAAGAAGGCTTGTTCCTGCACACTCAGGATGTCCTGCAGATCAATTTCCACATGGCCATTGGCTCTGCCTCCGAGACGGTGACCGTAAGCGGCGCAGACAACCATATCAATACGACAGATGCTGCGGTGAGTACCGTTATCGACCGCCAGTTTGTGCAGAACATTCCGATGAACGGGAGAAGCTTTCAGACCCTGATCCTGCTTTCTCCCGGCGTCGTTACGAATACCCCGCAGATTGGCGCCGGCACGCCTCCCGCCAATGATCAGGGCGAATACAGCGTCAACGGTATGCGCACCGATGCGAACAATTTCATGGTCGATGGCGCGAGCGCAAGCAACAATCCAGGCTATACCAGCGCAGCCGGATCTGCGGGCATGCTGGAGAGCGCAACCATGCTCGGAACAACGCAGACCATGCTGCCAATCGATGCCATGGAGGAGTTCCGTATTTCGACATCGACTTATTCGGCGGAATACGGAAGACAGCCAGGCGCACAGGTCAGCTTTCGCTCCCGTTCGGGCACCAATGAATTTCACGGGACGCTCTACGACTATCTTCGCAACTCGGCCTTTGATGCAAATAACTGGTTCAATACCTACAGCACCGCTCCAACTCCCACGCCGGCCGAGCGGCAGAATGATTTTGGCGGCACACTGGGCGGTCCACTCTTCGTGCCGCATTTGTATTCGGGCAAAGATCGCGCCTTCTTCTTCTTCGGATATGAGGGATTGCGCCTGACTCAGCCTCAGGCGGCAACCATCTACTATGTTCCGTCCAATGGCACATTTAACACCGCGACCTACGCGAAGCCCGAATACGAAAACCTTCGGAAGTACGCCCCCGCGGCACTCCAGCCGGTACTCAACGCGTTTCCGGCGCCCAATTGCTCAACCGCGCAGGACCCGCAGTGTGTGGATTACGGACTGGGAGGCTCGCCTTACCTTCAGACAGCTCCGTCCACAGGGGTCCTCGACTCCGTCATTGCCCGCATCGACTATCAGCTCCTGCCCTCGATGCGCGTCTTCGCCCGCTATAACGATGCGACCAGCAATACCGACACAGGCGGCGATGCTACCACGACGCGGCACATCGGCCGCGATCGCGTCTACCTACTGGGAGCGGACAATACCTTCGGCGCTTCCATCTCCAATGAACTGCGGCTTCAGTACTCCCCGGCTGTATTCTCGGCTAACGTGATGCCCATCGAGCTCGACGGCGCCACCAGCAATCTCAATATCCAGGGGCTGGAGGGTCTTCCGTTACTGAGCGGCGAGAGTGTCGTTCACATTTCACTGCCGAATACCGTAAGCATTTATCAAACGAATTTCGGCTCGCAGCAGTTTCAGCCGGACGCCACGGAGACCGTTACCTGGACACATGGCCGGCATCTCTTCAAATTTGGCGGAGAATACCGCCAGACCACGGCGTATTACAACAACGGCAACATCTCCCGCAGTCCTTATGTCGCTTACGGCTGGACCACCGCGGATTCCATCCTCTCGAACACGCCGAGCTTCACCGCGAGCAACGAACCCCGGGTAGATCCGACCAGCAAGAACCTGGGCCTTTTCGCGCAGGATGAATGGCGCATCCAGCCACGGCTCAGTCTCTCTCTCGGTCTTCGCTGGGATTTCAACCCGCCGCCATCCGTATCCGGGATTCAGGCATACACCTACACCGGCAACATCAATGATCCGTCTTCTCTGGCGCTTTCGTCGAAGCCCGGCGGTCCGACCTACAAGACCACCTGGACCAACTTCGCTCCCCGGTTAGGACTGGCATATACCATTCGCAGCGCGCCGAGCAACGAACTGGTTCTTCGCGCGGGAGCGGGTCTGTTTTACGATCTGCTCGCGCCGGAAAGCATGTTCGGAAATGGCACCGGTGTGGGAACATCGGCAACGAGCACGGGCAAAACGGTTTTTCCTCTGAGCGCCAGCCAGATCCTCGTGCCGATCACCAACCCGCCGACGCCACCGTACAATCTCGAGTTCTATGCCGCGAACAATCTCGTTCCTCCATCTGCGATCCAGTGGAATGTCACCATCGAGCAGGCGCTTGGATCTAAACAGACAGTGACCATGGGCTATGTCGGGTCGCACGGCAGAAATCTCACTCACTTCCAGGAATACAACCTCGCCAAGGTGAATCCGGAATTCGGGTACGCCTATTTGTTTGAAAATGGTCCGGGTTCGAATTACAGCTCGCTGCAGGCGAAATACGAGCGGCAGATATCGCATGGCCTGCAGGCGCTGGCGTCGTATACCTGGTCTCATGCGATCGATTCGGCCAGCACCGAGGAGTACACGGCCCTGTACCCTCTGCAGCGCGGAAATTCGAATTTCGACGTGCGCCACAACTTCACCGCAGCTCTTGTGTACAACCTGCCATCGGATTACCCAAACCGCTTCGAAGCGGCTGTTCTGGGGCACTGGAACACCGATCTCTGGTTCGTTGCACGCACCGCCTTTCCCTACGAGCCAACTGGTCCCTCCATCACAGACCCTGTGACGGGAGACATTATCAACGGGGAGCTCAACTATAACGGCAAGTATCCATACGTGCACAAGGCCGGAATTCCAGGCGGCCGTCAGATCGACCCGGCGATCTTCAGCGTAACGACGGAAGAGTTTGGAGTCGGTAACGCTCCGCGCAACTTCCTTCGCGGATTTGGAGAGAACCAGGCGAACGTTGCCATTCAGCGTGTGTTTCCAATCTACGAGCAGTCGGAGCTTGAATTCCGCGCCGAGGCATACAACATCGCCAATCACCCGGTTTTCGGCGCCGTCAATACGACCTGCGGCGTTACCACTGCAGGAACTACCTGCAATAACTCGATCATGGGGCAGGCAACGAGTACCCTCTCCGCCAGCCTCGGCGGCCTGTCTTCTCTCTATCAGCAGGGAGGCCCTCGCTCTCTGCAGTTTGCGCTCAGGCTGCGGTTCTAACTCTCACGCGAAGCCGGGCTTCACAGGTGTACCAGGTACAACTCCTGTGAGGCCCGGTCTTCTTCTGCGACCACGCACAGATACAAACTGAACGGTCACGGGATGAAAAAGAAGATTCTGTTTTGGATTGCGCTGTTCCTGTCTATGAACTGCGCCTGCTTCGCCGCGGATCAACGGAAAGATCACTGGGTGGGCAGCTGGGCGGCTTCGCCGCTGCTGATGCGCGTAAAGGAGCCTTTCAGCGACTCCACCATTCGTGACGTGGTTCATCTGACCCTGGGAGGAACGGCCGTTCGCGTTACCCTGACCAATCAGTTCGGAACGGCGCCTCTGCATATCGGCTCGGCATACATCACACTGTCGGCGGGCAGCGGCAAATCGCAGCCTGGCTCCAGTCGCCAGCTTACGTTCGGTCATCAGCCATCCGTCACGATTCCCGCTGGTACATATGTGCTCAGCGATCCGATCCCGATGCCGGTCGCAGACTTTTCCGACCTTGCCATCAGCCTGTATCTTCCGTCGCAGACAGTCGCTGATCCGACATGCCATCAGTATGGCCTGTCAACCACCTATATTGCCGCGGGAAACGAGGCGGATCGCAGCGAGCTGCAGGATGCCCACACGCTGCTCTCGTGGTGCTTCCTGCAAAGTGTCGAAGTTCAGCCGGGAAAGAAGAATGCCGCGGCGGTGGTCACGCTGGGGGATTCGATCACCGATGGCGCCCGTTCGACTGTTGACGCCAACCACCGCTATCCGGACGATCTTGCTGTCCGTCTGCATGCCAACAGGAAGACTGCTCATCTCTCCGTGCTGAACGAAGGCATATCGGGCGGACGCGTGCTCTTTGAAGGGCACGGCCCGAGCGCTCTGCAGCGCTTCGACCGGGATGTGCTGGCGCAGCCCGGCGTGCGCTATGTCATCTACCTGGAAGGAATCAATGATATCGGGCAGATTCTGAGGCCCACTTCGCCGGAGAGCACGCTTACAGCGGACGAACTGATTTTCGCTGCGACGCAGCTTGTCACCCGGGCGCACCAGCACGGAGTCAGGGTCTTTGGGGCGACCCTGCTTCCGTTTGCTCCGAAGCTGCTGCTCGCCAGCCCCGACCAGTCGCGAGCGCGACAGGTACTCGAGCAGTACAACGACTGGGTACGGACCTCCCATGTTTTCGACGGAGTCGTTGACTTCAACAAGGTGATCGCCGATCCTCAGGCGCCACAGACTATGCTCCCGGCCTATGACAGCGGCGATCACGTACATCCGAACGATGCCGGCTACAAAGCCATGGCCGATGCGATTGATCTTTCTTTGTTCAGATAGCCTGGCGGGCCGCTCATCACGGTATGAGCCGGGCGAATATGTAATTGCCAAAGTTACTTATATGAAAAGGCCGGGTAAAGGGAGCGAATCACCAATGATCGAGAAGCAAAATTCTCCGCAGAAGAATATCTATACGCGGCGGCGGGTGCTGGGCGCGGCAGGCGCAGCCATGGGTATGATGGCGCTGCCGCCCAATATCCAGAAAGTCCTTGCCGCGCCGCTGCCGAGTGCGCAACCATCGCTGCGCAACATTAAGCATGTGGTCCTGCTTATGCAGGAGAACCGTTCTTTCGATCATTATTTCGGGACCATGTCCGGCGTCGCCGGCTTCTCCGATCCGCAGGCGATGCGCCTGTCGAATGGCCGCAGCATTTTCTATCAGCCAACGGATACCAATCGGGACGGCTATCTGCTTCCGTTCCATCTCGACAGCCGCAGAACCTCGGCGCAGTATATCGAGTCGACAGGCCACGGCTGGCTGGTACAGCACGCGTCGTGGAATGGGGGGAAGATGGATAACTGGATTCCCGCCCACTACCGCTATGACCGTAACAAGGAGAATGTGCCGATCGTGATGGGTTATTACGAGGAGCAGGATATTCCCTTCCATCGTGCGCTCGCCAATGCCTTCACCGTCTGCGACCGCTATCACTGCTCGATGCTCGGGCCGACGGCTCCGAATCGCCTGTACTGGGAGACCGGCACGATCGATCCCCATGGAATGGGCAGTGGTCCGATCCTGGGCGACGAGGTCACGATACGAAAGTGGAAGATGTATGCCGAATGCCTTACCGAAGCCGGCGTGAGCTGGAAACACTATCACTTTCACGACGGCATGAAGAGCTGCGCCCGGTATTTCGAAGCATTTCAGAATCTGCCCGCAACTTCGCCGCTGTATAGAAATACGCAGCCGGTTGCGATGGGGCAGTTCGAATACGACGCACTGCGCGATCGCCTGCCGACCGTAAGCTGGCTGTATCCAGGTATCGCGGAGAACGAACACCCTACCCAGTCCATACCGGCTGCGGGTGCTCGCTTTATCGCCTCCAAAATCGATGCCATCGCGGCTAACCCGGAGGTGTGGGCAAAGACAGTCTTCATCCTGGTCTATGACGAGAATGATGGATTGTTCGACCATGTTCCGCCGCCGGTTCCGCCTCCGGGCACTCCCGATGAATTTGTCACGCTGAGTTCGCCTACAGGGATACCCGGTGGCGGTCTCCCGATCGGCGGCGGGTTCCGGGTGCCCTGCATCATCGTCTCGCCATGGACGGCAGGAGGCTGGGTCTGCAGCGAGCCCTTCGATCATACTTCCAATCTGCAGCTTCTGGAGAAGGTCACCGGAGTGAAGGCGCCTAACATCAGCGACTGGCGGAGGGAGGCGTTTGGTGATTTCACATCGGCCTTCCGTTTTGACGATAAGCCCGCCGCGCCGCCGGTGATGCCGAGCACGATGAGCGATCTGGCGCTGGCTCAATATGAGATTGCGACATTGCCGCCGCCCGCCGCACCCGCCGGCCAGCAGGTTGCGCCTGTTCAGGCGCCTGGACGAAGACCAGCCACTCCCTTCGGAACCGGCCGGAAAAAGTGAATCATCTTTTCTCGATGATCCTGTCCATGCAAAAGCAGAAGGAGCAGAATTGAAGGACTACTCTCGTCGCATATTCCTGAAAGCTGCCGGGCTCGCCGCGAGCGGTATCGCTTCGCAGCCTTTTGGTTTCGAACCGCCTTCGATGGCTGAAAACACGAAGCCCCGGGAACGAAGCCTGCCAGAGAGTGAGCTCGGCCGGGTGATCTCTGCTTCGGATCTTATTTATTCCCGTCCCGTGGTTCGCAGCGAAGAAGGCATCCCGGTGGGGAACGGGCGAATGGGCAGCCTGGTATGGACGAGCAGCAACCAGCTGCATCTTCAAATAAACCGGGTCGATGTCTACGCGAACAACTGCCGGACGAACAGCTTTGTTGAGGTCCATGACGACTACTGCGGCGGGTGTGCCTTTCTGGACATCGAATTCGAGGGCAATCCATTTCCCGAATCCGGCTTCCGCCAGCATCTTTCTGTTTATGACGGAACGCTTACGATCGATGGCGCAGGAGTATCGATCCGCATCGTGCTGTGTATGGAGCAGGATGCCTTCGCAATCGTGATCGATGGGAATCAGGCTTCGGAGCAGCGTGTTTCCGCAACGCTGCGTATGCTGCGCTACGAAACAAAATTCTTCGGCAGGCAGACAGAAGCTCTGACGGAAGAGCACGCGATGCGGGTTCCGCATCGCAGTCAAATTGCGACTTCGCAGCTCATCGAGGACAACAACCGCATTGCGCTGACCCAGGAATTTAGTGAAGGGGATTTCTGCGCAAAGTCTGCCGTGGCGGTCGCATTCCAGGCAACTTCCGCAGACGCAGAGATCCTTAACGATACCGGCATCCGTCTCTCTGCGGCCCAAGCCGGATCAGTCACCATCCTGGTTGTTTCAGCCGCGACGATGGACCCTGATGAGAATCCGGTGTCAGCTGCTTTCCGCCAGCTCGACGCTGTCTCGGCACAGAGCGTTGCAGAGCTTGAACGTCAGTCTCAGGAGTGGTGGCATGACTTCTGGGCGCAGGGCGCGATAGATCTGCACAGTGAGGACGGCACCGCTGAATTTATTCAGCAAAACTATCATTATTTTCTCTATCTTATGGCGGCGGCATCCCGGGGAAAGTTTCCGCCCAAGTTCAACGGCATGCTCTGGAATACCGGAGGCGACCTGCGCATGTGGGGTGCGCAGCACTGGTTTACGAATCTGAGCTGTTACTACGCAGCGCTGCCCGCCACGGGTCGATTCGAACTGATGGAGCCGGCGTTCGAGATGTATTCGGGCATGTTCGATGCATGTGAGCAGGCGGCGCGCCAGCAGTGGGGAAGCTCCGGCATTTACATTCCGGAAACGAGCTATTTCGACGGTCTGGAACAGCTCCCGGATGAGCTTGCCTCTGAAATGAAGGAGCTTTATCTTTTGCGGAAACCGTGGGAGCAGCGCTCAGATACGTTCATGGACTTCGCACAGAGGAAACATCCTTACTCCAGCCGCTGGAACTGGATCGCAGTAGGTGACTGGAAGGACGGGAAGTATGTGATCCGAGAACGAGGCTCCGGTCCATACGGTCCTACCAGCCATATGTTCAGCAGTACTGCAAAGATCGCGTGGCTCTACTGGCAGCGCTATGAATACACACTCGATTCCGAGTGGCTGCGCGAGCGCGCATATCCGGTGCTGCGTGGTGCGGTCGAGTTCTATCGGAACTATCCGAATCTCCGGAAAGAGGAAGACGGCAGGTACCACATGCACTCGTCCAACAGTGGAGAACCGGTCTTCGGGGTCCGTGATTCATTTGAAGATATGGTCGCGATGCGAAGCGTTACAGCAGCGGTGCTGCGTGCTGCGGAGATTCTGAACACGGATCAACAGATGAGACAGACATGGCGGGAGTTTCTGGATCATCTGGCGCCCCTCCCCACCAGCACGGATACGGATGCGCTGCATCCTCAGGATTACCATGGGCCGCGCATCTTCGTGAATGGGCTGAAGCCTGCTGTCAAAGCGGACCGCACTCCAACCGGCTGGATGCCGGACATCAACAGCCTGCCCATCTGGTTCTTCGATCTCTGCAATATCGAGACCCAGGATCGGGAAGCTTTCGCACTGGCTCAGTCCACCTTTGACCAGCTGCTGCGGAACGGACTCGATCCGAAGACGCCGGTGGGCACTCTGTCAATGCTCGCCGTTGCGGCGGCTTCTTTGGGGCGAGCGGACGCGGTGGAGATTCTGTTGCCAAATCAGATGAGACAGCAGCCTGATCCGCGCTCACTCTGGTACAAAAAGTCGGGGCTGCTCGAAAACCGCATGACGCTCGGTGAGGGCGCGCAGGCGCTGCATGCGGAGCATCTGGGGCGAGCTGCTGAGGCTCTGCACCGTTCCCTTCTGCAAAGCAATCCTCCTGCTCCCGGTGAAGACCCGGTCCTGCACCTCTTTCCTGCGTGGCCGCGGCGATGGAATGCTCGTTATACCCTGCGCGCGCGCGGAGGATTTACAGTCACGGCCACCATGCGTGACGGAGAAATAGAGCATGCCGAGCTGGAATCACATACCGGAGCCGTCTGCCGGCTGCGGAATCCATTCCCGGACGATGACGTCCGCCTCTATCGGAACAGCAGCCCGGCCGAGCAGCTGAGGGGCGCTCTGCTGAAGTTCGAGACCAGCCAGGGAGAGCGCATCCTCGTGCGAAGATTGGGAACGTCCCGCGGTGTAGCGCCCGCAACGAATTGAGGAGCACAGCTGGTGATGTCTTTTTGACGATCCCTGATGCCGATCTCTGATCGTGTGATTCCAAACGATGAATGAGACCGCACGGCGAAGCAGCCAATACGAATACCGTCGCAGATCGGCGCATTTTAGTGGACCGAAAGCGTAACCGATCCCGAACTGGTTACCTGGTGAGAGGTTGGCGTAGTCGACCCTCCGCCTCCATTTCCTTCCAATGGTGAAGATTATGAGAATACCGATATTATCCGCAAACGCTATATGGCCCTGGGCGGAGATTTCGTTCTGATCGTCAAGGAGGGTTGTAATCACCATCCTCATGGTCTGGCAGCCCCCCCAGTCGTGAACTTCATTCTGGCTCACTGCGCGAGCGGCGCGACGGCCAAAAAGGCTATGGCCATTTCACTCAAACCAGGATCAGTTACCAAACTTGCGCCGGGGCAATGGTAACGTCTTGTCCAGAGTAATCGCTGCAACCTATGCCTCTGACTGACAAATCTCACCCCGTCCCAGACCGGCATCTGCAGTCTCAGCATGTTCCTCCAGCCGCAGGCGGCCGTTACAGATGCCTGGAAAGCTACTCTCTCTCTGTTTAAATGGTGCGATCAAACCGATCGTGGCTAATAGCTTCCCATAACTCCGTCCCGGGCGATCCCACACTCTCTGGCCTCGCCCCCGGAATCGGAATAGTCATACGTTATGCGGAGGGGCGCAAAACACAAACTGCGGTACCGATATCTTTCGCGTCCCTGATTGCTCTCGATCTCGATGCTGCCTTAGTGGCCCCTCAGGAAAGTGCTTTGCGACAAACAAACCGATGCCTGTCCCACAGTACTGCAGAGGCCGCCTCTGAAGCCTAAGACGAGAGCAGTTCTGAATTTACTGCGCGTGCGCCCTGATCAACTCATCCAGATAATCCGGCTTGCCGTCATCGCGCACCAGGTGCGGATAGCGCTCGCCACCGTGATACTCGATCGTGCTGGTGCGATAGTAATCGTCGTTTATCACCAGCAGCGTGATCGGCGCCGATGAGTCTGTCGCGGCCCTGATCGCATCTTCAAGCACATCGTGCGTATAGAGGCGGCCATTCACGCCGGCCACCTTCATTCCCGACGAGATTCCGGCGTTGAACGCGGGGCCGCTCACCACGGAGTCCATGACCGTGCCGTCGGGGCCAAGTTGCAGGCCAATGGTATAAACGTCTCCCGGGTTGCCAAGGCGGGCCGGCAGGCCTGGCATGTGCAGAGGCTTGTCGTTGAATTCCACCTTCCAGCCGGCGTTCAGAATGCCGCCATCGGGCATATCGGGCGACGTGAAATCAAGATGCTGATGAAAGAACGTTGCCCAATCGTAAGGCGCAACCTGATTGAGCGTTTCCACCAGGCTGTCGAAGGTATAAGTCTTCAGCTGAGGACCATTGTTCGGTCCGCCGTAAAAAACGTGGCAGAAGTCGTCGATGGATTTCTGCCCGTGCGTGACATCGTGAATGATGGTGGCCACTTCAAGCCAGATCAGACCGCCTTCGTCGTAATAGTCGTGACTGGTGCGCCGCCAGGCGGTCCAGCCTCTGGCGCCACGGCCGCCTTCACCACCGGCCACGGTCACAGCGGTATCGAGCAATGGGCGCCAGGTGCGTCCGGGCCGGCCCGGACCCAGCATGGCGGCGACACTGGCCAGATACTCGTGATACTGCTCCGGCGTGTACAGGCCGCTGCGCGCAGCCAGGATAGGACCGAGATAATCGGTGAGCCCCTCGTAGACCCACAGCAGGTCATCCTCCATCGGTTTCTCGAAATCGGGCGTGGCCAGATCGGCGGGGCGGCGAAACTTGGCGTTCCAGGAGTGCACGAATTCGTGAGCCAGCAGCCTGCCCACCAGCGCACCGGCATCGGGCCCGAGCAGCGCGCGCTCCGGCGCGCCGCTGTCCTGCGATTCATGATGCTCCAGGCCACCGCTCCCACCCTGGTCACTCAGGTGGAGAAGGAAATGATAGTCGCGATAGTGCCGCGTGCCAAAGAGCTTCCCCGACTCGGCCACCAGATTAGTCATTTCCTTCTGCATCGCGGGGCTCATGTTCAGCGCGGCTTCGCTGTCGGCAGCTATATCGATCTCGTGATGGATGGGCTCGCCGGGCGGCGTGATGTCGATAGCGCGATAATACTGGCCGGCGATCACGGGCGAGTCGACCAGCAGATTAAGAGAGATGGGACTAAATGTGATTTGATCTCCCGACTCGTTGGCCACCGGGAGCGCCGTGCCGTACTTCCAGCCTTCGGGCAGGATGAGTTTGGCGTCATAAGTGAGCTGCGCGGACGGCGTGCCGGCGGGGTACAGCAGCGCTTCATTCCACTCCAGCACCAGGAGCTTCTCCGTGGCCGAACGAGGCGCGATAATGTCGAAGGAAGCATCCAGATGCGTTGCGCCGTCGGGAACGTCGACGTGAAACGCGAACACATCCAGCAAATCGCGTCGCCACGGGATGGTTTTTCCATCGGCCGCGAACCTGAGCCCGGTCAGGTCGCTGATTGGACCGCTGGGACTGTGAGCGCCGGGAATCCACTTCGGGTAATAAAGAGTCAGCGGTCCTGGCCTGACGGGGATCACCAGGTGCGAGTGCAGTATCCTGCGCGCGGTTTGCGTGGCGTCTACCGTAAGGGAAATGGTTCCGGCGGATTGGGCAAAGCCCAGGGGTGCGGCCAGCACTAAAAGGATGGCGAGGCAGGGCAGTAAGCTGCCGCGGCGGATAAGCATTGAGGCCTCCTGAGACCGGTGGTTTCAAAAAATTCAAATATCTTTAGCCAGGCTTCGATTCCGATCCAGCATCTCACCGGCTGGCCGAGATCTGGCCTGGCTCTTCGGGCAACCGGGAGACTCTCTAAAACATGAGCTTCAGCGCGAACTGAATGTTGAAGGGTTCGCCATAGCCAATACCAGGCGCGCCGGAGCCGTTTTTGGTATTGGTAATTTCACCGAAGGTTCCGCTGGCTAAGCTGGAGACGGACGGGTTGGCGAAGTTATGCTGGTTGAAAAGATTGAAGATCTCGACGCGGAACTCACTGTTCACCCTCTCGGTGATCGGCGTGTGCTTGAAGATGGAGAAGTCGATATCTCCAAACTTCGGCCCGTAACCGCCGCCATCGCGTTGTTCGTTCCCATACACGCCATAGACCGTTGGGCTTGATACTCCCGAGACCGGGTAGGCGTATGCCGCCTTGCTCAGGTAGTTATAATTGCGCGCGCCGCTGGAGGTCGTGGTAATGGTACTGCCGAGGTAACGGGCAACGCCAGGGACGATGCTCACACGATCGTGGCCTTCATCCGTGAGGCTGTAGTCCTTGCCGACGAGAACACTGAGCGGCGTGCCGGTATTATAGTCGAACAAGGAATTGAGCTGGTAACCCTGCGTCAGCCTGGGCGCGAAGCTGGTGAACTTTGGCACTGTGTAGCTGACGAATCCGGTGAATGTTTGCCTGATGTCAAAGGTGCTGGGGCCGTAGTCCTGGTTCAAATTGTAGCTGTTCATGGGGGTCACGCCGGAAGAGGCATCGTCCAGCGAATGGGCCCAGGTATAGTTGAACGTGCCGCTGAATCCATGAAAGTACGCCTCACGCAGCACCGCCTGAAACGAGTTGAAATTCGAGTTTGCGGCGGCCTGCACCTGGTTAATGCCCTCAAACGGCTGCCCGGTGCTGATTGTCTGGCCGGGGAAGGTCAGATCCGAATCGTAGGGCCGCTTATAACTCCTGGTCGTGAAGTTATAGCCGATCGGCTCGTTCAGGTCTCGAAGAACCACCAGGCGGCGACCCAGCGCCCCCACATAGCCTACTGTAGCCATCATTGACCTGCCGAATTGTTTCTCCACATTCAGGTTGAAGTTCATCGCGTAGGGGATTCGAAAGTTCGGTTGAACCCCCATGGCGCCGAGCTGCGGCACCGTTGCGCCACTGAATGGGTTCACATTCTGCTCCCATTGAACGTTCGAAGCGTCAAGCACGTAGGCGGGCTGGGGGCCAGCGGGATTGTTTTGCACAAGCAGGTCGCCGCCATTTCCCGTACTGCCCTCTACCATATTGGTCATGGGGGGAACGTCGTAAAACACGCCGAAGGCACCGCGGATGGCCATGCTGCGGTCGGCGCGCGGAGCATAGGCGAACCCCAGGCGCGGACCAAAACCGCCGTAGTAGTCTTTATAGAGCTGGCCAACAAAACCCTGGCCCGGCACAAAGCTGTAGAGGTCGTGCGCGGAGTCGTACACGGCTCCAGGCAATGAGTAGCGCACGCCGTAGTTCAGCGTCAGCTTTTTCATAACCTGATAATCGTCCTGTGCCCAAAAATCGAAAGTGTTCACCAGGTAGGTGCGCTCGTCGTTTCCCTGCACCAACTGCGACGCTGTTTGATTCGAGGGCTCCCCATTCAGGAAGTCCGCCAATGAGATGTCCTGCTCGCTGCATTTCGTGCCAAAGGCCGCCATGCAGTTAGCGTTGTCTGTCGACGTTTCACCCGACCAGGGTCCCCGCGTTCCATCGAACGTGAATGCGCCCCTCGGGACTTCGGCGACCAGGCCCAGCAGGTCCACCTGGCCGTGGCGGAATTCGCCGCCAAACTTGAATGCGTGCCTGCCTTTCGTCCATTGCAGCGAATCGGAGAGCTGCCCTGTGGCGTCGGTGCGCCCGGCGGGCTCCGATGGGCCAACCTCATCGAAGCCGTCGATGGCGATCTTTGGCGATCCTGCGGCGAGGATGCCGGCCAGCCCGAGATCGAGACCGTCGGCCGTCTCCGGATAAAAGTTCTGGTCCCTGTCGTTGAATCTCTGCAGGAAGTAGCTGGTTCCAAGGTGCAACTGATTGAGAAGATGGCTGCTTATAATCGAATCCTGGATGACCGAGAAGTTGAAAATGTGCATCGGGGCGGTCTGGAAGAACTCCGGATAGTAGGAGCTGGTCGCGGCCGTCTGCGTGCCCGTGGTGCCGAGGAAAACTATGGAGAGCGTTTCTTTGTCGCTAAAGTGATGATCCAGCTTGATGACGTTGTTGTAGCTGTTGTAATTGTCAGGTGCGTTAGCGAACCAATTGTTGAGCACGGCCCCGGCATTGTTGGCTACCGCAGGGTAAAGCGTATGGTAGAGCGCCAGCGAAAGCTTGTTTGCTGTAAGACCGTAGGACGACAGGAGATTTTGACCCGCTGTTACCCAGGCGTTGTTCAGCACTGTATCGGAATCCGAGTTGCCGGCCGTGGCAATCTGCGCCTCACTGGCAAGAAACAGAAACGTGTGATCCTTCCAGACAGGTCCGCCGAGCGTAAAACCGAATTGATTATTGCGGATCGGTACTTTTGGGGAGTTCACCGGGGCCACTGGGCTGATCGCCGCGAAAAACTCGTTGCGGTTGTAGTAGAAGGCGTCGCCGTGGATCTGGTTGGTCCCCGACTTCAGCACCATGTTCTGGTTTGCGCCCGAGTTGCGTCCCATGTCGGCTTCGGCGTCGCTCTGCATGGAGAACTCGTCGATCGCATCGATCGGCACTAACCCCCCGGCTACGCTTTCGACGCCGCCTTCGTTGGAAGCGGCCTCATCCTGCCACGCATCTATGTTATCGGTGCCGTCGATCTGGTAGTTGATGCTGGTCGTGCGCTGGCCGTTCACCGATCCGCTCAGGTTGTCTCCCGGAGTGAACTTGAGCATCTGCGTGAAGTCGCGGCCGTTGATAGGCATGTTCTGGACCTGTTGGTCAGTGACCACCGAAACCAGCGAGCTGGCCGTCGTGTCCACGGTCTGAGTATCTGCGTTAACCTGCACCACCGTGTTCTGCCTGCCCACAGCCAGTTTCACAACCTCATTAGTGACCTTCGATACATCGATCGTGATATCGTCCATCTCTTTGGTCTCAAAACCGGGGACCGTCACGATCAGGTTATAGGTGCCTGCCGGCAGCTCGGGAAAATTGAAGATCCCGGCAGCGTTTGAGACGGTGTCCAGAGTGGTTTCGGTCGCGGGGTTCTTCAGCTTTACTGAAGCATTGGGGACCACGGCTCCCTGCGCGTCGATGACGGTGCCTGTCATTTGACCGCGAAAGGTTTGAGCCATTGCAGCCGGCAGAAGGGTAAGCAGGCAGATCGACACAATGAGGAATGAACGGGACGTCAAACGGAGCATCATCTGTTTCTCCTTGGAAATAAGGCCGATGGCAGTTCTCACGACTGCTGCCTGGGGCAATCAGACGCAAATAGCCTTAATGCAGGGCGTCACAGGGATAGGTATGACTGGGAGTCCCGCGGGGCTAAATGTGTGTTGTAGTCAGGAAATCCGGCTCGAGTGAGGAACTACTAAAGACACATGCTTACCGGAACAGAAGGAACTGATCCGCGGCAACAACAGCCTCGCATGATGCTCGAGTATGGTTTGTGCACCATAGGTAGCAATAATCTACCGCAGAGTTCGCCAAAAATAAAGCGGTTCCCGAACTATCGCTTCATTCATTGCGTCTCTGGCTCTAAAAAACAGGTGGCGTGATCTGATTACTCGATGCTCTTTGCACCAACCGAACCACAGCAGTTCGAGTGTTCCCTTTAACACCTATGGGTGCGGTATTTGTCAGCGATCAGGTGTAGCGATCTATTCAGGGCGTGCTCAGACTACGCGAAGAGCCTCGATGACGAGCGTTTCAATATATCTACCTCAATCTCCCGCTTACAATCTGTTCTCTCGAAGCATGTCAAACCGGCCGCCTGGCCCAGGAGTATGGAGTGAACCGGCTCAGGAACCTGTTTTGTTCTCGGATTCCGGATGGAGGATGCGTTCCAGATCGCCATCCTCCGCTGTGCCGAGCACCACACCGGCCTGCTGCAGCGTCTGCTGCACGGGAGCGATAGGCGGAGCAGATGTGCTGCTGCCTGTCGCCGCGCAAAGGCTCGCCGCCGCTCCCGCTGCTTCTCCCGTGCTGGCACAGGCAGGAACATTACGTGTCGAGGCGAAGGCAATTTCATCCACCGAGATGCAGCGGCCCGCCACGAACAGGCCTTCGATGCCCAGCGGAATAAGGC
The DNA here is from genome assembly GCF_003428625.2 of Paracidobacterium acidisoli. Classification (GTDB taxonomy): domain Bacteria; phylum Acidobacteriota; class Terriglobia; order Terriglobales; family Acidobacteriaceae; genus Paracidobacterium; species Paracidobacterium acidisoli. Next base: position 901,253 of record NZ_QVQT02000001.1, read on the forward strand.
AGCGCAGCGGTATCCCGTAGCCAGGGCCCACACTCTGCATCACCGCCTTCTCTCCGTCGGGATCGTGATAGCTGATCGGCGCATTGCAAAGGCCGATAGCATCGCGGAAGCGGGCGCCGCCGCGCACATCGTCTTCGGTGAGCACATACTGGCCGCGGATGCGGCGCGTTTCGCGCACCCCGAGCTTCGGAGCAACCTCCAGAAATACGGACCGCTCGAATCCCTTCACATACTGCCGCAGAAAGTCGAAGGCGCAGTATGCCTGGCGCCGGATCTCGATTTCGGCGCGGCTCAGAACACGCTCGTCCAGAGCATTCCCGTGAAAGCGGGTAACATTCACGTTCAGCTCGCCGGGAATGAGACCGGCCTTCAGCGTGATGTCGTTGCGGGGAATGATCCAGGAAAAGCCTTCGCACTTCGCCTGCTCAATACGCTCGGCAAAGCCGGTCGCCACCAGGATCATGGCATAGTCTTCGTTGCGCTCGCCGCCCTCTTCCGGAAGCGTCAGCTCCCGCAGATCGCTGCGATGCTCCAGGCAGTCCCGCACCAGCGCCGGAATATCCACATTGAGGATGCGCATGTAGGAAGTCATGGGCTGCGTCAGGCCATCCGCGGAGCGTCCCGTCATGAACTCCGCACCGGCAAGCGCCGCCACATCGCCGTCTCCCGACGCATCGACAGATACTTTGGCGAAGACCAGCTTCCTTCCGCTCTTCGTCTGTATCTCGACTCCGCGAAGAGTGCGGTCTTCCATCACCGTGCCGACAATCTGCGCGCGCAGCAGCACCTCGACGCCTGCTTCATCGATGGCCTCAAGAATCACCCGCTGCAGCGTCTCCGCATCGAAGGAGCCGGTATAAGCGCCCCAGTATGAGCTGCGCAGAGAACGGTCGGCCGCGCCGTAATCCGCGCAGCGCGCCAGCAGCTCGGCAAAGACGCCGCCATTGATGACGCCGCTCGGCTTCGTCAGCCGTCCGCCGGTGACAAGGCCTCCGATCACGCCGCTTCCTTCGATCAGAAGCGTCTTCGCGCCCTGCCGCGCAGCGCGAATCGCGGCCACCGTGCCGCTTACGCCCGCTCCGGCAATCACCACGTCATAGCTGCCAAATACTTCCATGCACTCTTCCGGTGTCCTTATCGACGACGTTGCACGAACACAGAATCCTCCCGAAGCCTGTTCCCGCGCGCTAGTCTACGGTGACACGGCCTCCTCGGCAGGATCGTCGAGGGAGACGTTACGTGTCTCCCTTGTGAAGCTTAGTCCCAGCAGGCCAAGGCCGGCTCCCGCAGCCGCAATGATCATAATGGTCTCTGCATAGCCGAAGCGAGCATGCAGCGTGGCGGCAATCACTGTGCCGACAGAACCGGCGAATGCTCCAAGATTATGCAGCAGCCCGTTGCCTACGGCTCTCAAATCGATCGGATAATGCTCGTTCTCGAAGGCTGTCAGCAGCCCGCCCATGGAGCCGAAGATCATCCCATTGATGAAGCTGGCGATAATCACCAGGCTCGCCTGATGGGCAAGTACGCCGACCGCCGTGGGAATAATGGCCAGCACAAACGCGATGGAATACGTTCGCTTGCGTCCGATGCGGTCGGAGACGATGCCGCCGAGCACCGAACCGAGCAGCGCTCCCGCGCCAATCATCGAGCCGGCAAGGCTGACCAGATGAATGGGAAAGTGCCGCTCCAGTTTGACGTAAGTCGGCAGCAGCGACTGAAACGGGAAAGCATCGAAGAAGACTCCGAACTCCACCGTCAGCAGCGCCAGCGTGACGCCGATATATGCAGGAGAAAACAGTCTCCACATTGAGAGGCGCTGCCGCGCACTCTTCAAAACTCCGGGCACCGGCCTTTGCCGGTTCGTATGGGCCTCCCATACCGGCGATTCCAAGACGGTCAAAAGCACATACGGAATCAGAAGAAGCGATGCGCCGCCGAAGTAAAACAGCCCGCGCCACCCGAAATGCGGCTCCAGAGCATAATAGGTCCACGGCGCAATCACATTTCCCGCATAAAAACCGAACATATAAAAGCCCGACGCAAAGCCGCGCACCGCAGCCGGCACGCTCTCCATCACGAGCGGACCTGCCGCCGCATAAAGACCGCCCATCCCTATGCCGAAGCAGAAGCGCAGCCCCAGCAGCATGGGAAAGGTGCGGGCGCAGCCGGTAAGCATGGTGAAGATGCCGCACAGCAGAATGCCGAAGAGCAGGCTCTTCTTCCGTCCATAACGCGCAGAGAGGCTGCCCAGCAGCAATCCGCCGATCCATCGGCTGGCGTAGGTAAACAGCACGGCCAGCGATGCCCGGGCGATTGTAATTTTGAATTCCGTCGCAATATCGCTGAGCACGTAGATCAGCAGAAATGCATCCCAGGAATCGAAGAAGAAAGCCAGCGCGCCCGCGCTCATCGTATTCCACTGCTGCCGCGAGATGGAGCGCAGATCGGAATTCATGCTTCTTCTTCGTCCCGGCTACCGTTCATATTTGACTTGGTATTTTTGGATGAAGTCCTGATCGAGCTCCCATCCGAGGCCTGGTCGGTCGGGCAGGGTG
>NZ_QVQT02000010.1:0-37680 GCF_003428625.2 Paracidobacterium acidisoli
GACTGGCCGACCTGGGGACGAATGATGAACGAATATCTGTAAGTGAGCCAGGCGTGCGGGTGAGCACGAAGCGAGCGCCGAATACGCGCTCGCGCGGTGCGAGGGCGGCAGCGAAGCGGAAGCCCTCTGAAACAGACTGGCCGACCTGGGGACGGATGATGAACGAATATCTGTGAGATCAACGCTGCTGGTTACATGGTGATGCCCGACATTTTCATCTGATCATCGGCCCCCAATTTGCTGTTTGCTATACGCAGGTTAAGCTGTCAGAATGATGACGATGATACCCATTTTTAAAACCGCCCTAGGAGAGGTCTACGAAGCAGACTGTGTCAGCTTTCTCAAGACCGTCAGGGACGAGACCGTGGATCTGGCTTTTGCTGATCCACCGTTCAATCTGGGTAAGGAATACACATCTGGTATCGACGACAATATTGCCGATCACGAATACCTGGCCTGGTGCAGGCGATGGCTCGACGAGATGTGTCGGACGCTTAAGCCGGGCGGTTCGCTGTTTCTCTGGAACCTGCCCAGGTGGAATCTGCCCTTGGGCGCGTACCTGAACGAGCATCTGACTTTTCGCCACTGGATCGCGGTAGATATCAAATATTCTCTCCCCATCGGTCGACGCCTTTACCCGTCGCACTACGGCCTCCTGTATTTCGTGAAGGGCGACCGACCGGAGATTTTTCATCCCGACCGGCTTCCCGTTCCATGCTGCCGCCATTGTGGCGGCGAGCTGCGAGACTATGGCGGCTATAAAGACAAGATGAACCCGAAGGGCGTCAATCTGGCTGACGTATGGACTGATATTCCACCGGTCAGACATGCGAAATATAAAAAGCGCGGCGCCAATGCGCTCGCACTGAAGCTCATGGATCGCATCGTTACGATGGCAAGCGATCCCGGATCCCTTGTGTTGGATCCGTTTGGCGGTTCCGGTACGACCTTTGTCGCCGCCGAGCTCACCGGTCGCAGATGGATCGGGTCCGAGCTCCACTGCGGCGCAATTATCGAGCGTTTCCATACGCTCGATGCCGATCGCGATCACCTCGTGCAAATTCACGAGAACAAAAATCTTCTTTTCACCAGGGCCGATTTGAAGAGGCGACGTACGAACGGCAAGCCCTTGCCGTCTGCTTATCAGATCCAGGATAACGAGCTTGCGACATCCTGTGTTTGTGGAGTTGAGAAAAAGCAGATTGAGCTTACTTTTTAGTTTTGCCCTCGGCTGCGCGGCCATCGAATCCCACCTTAAGGAAATCGAAATCCTGGTCGTCAGTCAATTCGTCATGCTCGACTACCGAGATTGCCAACAGACCGCGCGGCACGCTGGCCTTCAGGCTCTCCCACATCGACAGATAGCCTGACAATTCTCCGATGTTGCCGATGCGGTCCGTCAGATGCGTATAAAGACCGCGGCTGGGCACAATCAATACGCCTACCTGAATGATACCGGCACCGAGCGCGATGGCGAGCTTGTTCATACTCCGATGTGACGAAGAGATGTTCCCGGTTTCCCATTCAATAGCGATCTGGGTTCCGTTGTCGCCCCTGGTCACGAGATCGAAGCCACCGAAATCCGATGTGATCGGCTCTCGATAGTTTTCGAGCGATGGATATAGCCGGATCGGTGGCTGCTCGCGATCACGCGCGAGATTTACTGCGCCTTCCGCCCTCCATCCTTCGATATTCTGGATGTGATCCAAGAAGCGAGCGCGCAAATAGCCAACGCCGTTGCGCAGCCACTGATTATTCGGAAGCCTGATTTTTCCCCGAAGACAAAGCCTGCCTGACCCGCGTGGATTATCGATGCTCTGAATCGAGCGCACATAACTTTCATGCAGGCTTTTCCAGTCGTCAGAACGGATGACATCGCCTTGATCGAAAAGAACCAACGTGCGCAGCCACTTCATGAGCGCACTTTCGGTATGCCATGTGTAAGCTCCGCGACATCACAGCCAAGAGCATCGCAGAGCTGGCACAAAACAGTGAAGGTTAGATTGCGAATTCCTCGCTCGACGCCGCCGACATAAGAGCGGTCAATTTCGGCGCGGTCGGCAAGCTCCTCCTGGGTCCAGCCCAGGGAAGCGCGCCGCTCTCTCAGGCGCTGGCCCAGTGATTTCAGAACAGAGTGATTCACCTATGCCAGGGTCGCTCAAATGGTGACTATGAGTCCACGGACGATGATACCCATTTAAGGTGAAGGGTAATGATTTGGATGCCGACGTCAGAAGGTCTGGTTCTTTCCTGCCCTGCCTCTCAATGACACACTGCAGGATGAACCGGGGCTGAGATCAGGCGTTCATTTACAACGGCCATCACCCGAGTGCCAATTCGAAGATATTCTGACCCCGCGCAAGACGCACCGTCGTAATGATAACGGCTGCAATGACATGGGTTGAGGCGAAGCCATCCTGCAAGTACAGTGCTCTGCCGGCTTTCTGCGGTCGCCCTTTTCATCTCATCCATGCCATGGAACAGCTCACGCTTCCATACCCTGGACGAGCAGGGCATGCTTAAAATCTTCGAGGAACGCATCCTGCAATACTGTCCGTATAAATAAATTTTGCTCCGAGGTGCCTCACCCCACCTTTTGCGGTGCGAAGAGCGGGAACCACTCTTCCCGCATTGCACCACACACCGATGTGAGCTAACGTGACCGGAGAAGGTTGCGAAAATCTGGTTTTCCCCCGAGGAGAGGCAGCGATGAAAAAGATCGGCATCCTGTTCGGCATGGAGAATACCTTCCCCGGCGCGCTCGTCGAGCGCATCAACTCCATGGGCGCGGAGACGAAGGAAGGCTCGCCCATCACCGCCGAGTTCGTACAGATCGGAGCCATCCGCCTCGACCGCCCTCCCGCCTACTCCGTCATCATCGACCGCATCTCGCACGACATCCCCTTCTACCGCGCCTTCCTCAAGCACGCCGTGCTGCATGGAACCGCCGTCATCAACAATCCCTTCTGGTGGTCCGCCGACGACAAGTTCTTCAACTACTCACTCGCCGCAAAGCTCGGCGTCGCCGTCCCGCCGACCGTCATTCTGCCGCACAAGCACTATCCCGAAGGCACCACCGAGCGCTCCATGCGCAACCTCGAATACCCGCTCGACTGGGACGGCGTCTTCGAGTACATCGGCTTCCCCTCGTTCCTCAAGCCCGTCGACGGAGGCGGCTGGCGCGACGTGCACCACGTCCACAACGCCGAGGAGTTCTTCCGCGCCTACGACCAGAGCCGCGACCTCTGCATGACCCTCCAGCGCGCCGTCCAGTTCGACGAGTACTTCCGCTGCTACGTCGTCGGCCAGGAGAAGGTCCGCATCATGTCCTACGACCCGCGCCGTCCGCACGCCCAGCGCTATGTTCTCGATCCGCCTGCGTACGAGAAAAAGCTCCTCAAACGCGTCGAGCAGGACGCGCTCAAGCTCTGCCGCGCCCTCGGCTACGACCTCAACACCGTCGAGTTCGCCGTCGAGGACGGCATCCCCTACGCCATCGACTTCATGAACCCCGCGCCCGACGCCGACCTCCACTCCGTCGGCCCCGACAACTTCCGCTGGATCGTCGACGCCGTCGCCACCCTTGCCATCCAGAAAGCGAAGACCGCCAAAGATGTTCCCGGCGCATTCCACTGGGGCAATTTCCTCAGCGCGGGAGCAAAAAGCACCGGCAAACCCGCGGCTAAAAAAGCTCCGGCAAAAAAACCGGCAGCAAAAAAATCCGTGCCGAAAAAGCCCGCGGCAAAGAAAACCCCCGCCGAGCCGCCTGCTGCGTCCGCTGAATAACCGGCCTGTTTGATTTCGATTGCGAATCAGACGGCGAAGCCGCCCTGATCGGCGATCGCTTCGATGTCCCGCGCTCCATGCAGAACGCGAATCAGAAGAATCCCCTTATCCCGTGACAGGTAATACACGGCATACATACCGTAAATCATGACGCGCAGCCCCTCGGCCAGCTGAAACCGCGCGCTTCCGGACAGTGGAAACGCGGCGAGCAGCTCCAGGCGCGCTTCAAGTCCTGAAATAAATTCATCGGCTGCAGATTCTGTGGCCTCCGTGGCCAGATAGCTCCAGATCTCAGCCAGATCGGCTTCTGCCGTTTCTGTTAAACGGACGAACGATGCGCCGATAGATTCCTCCCGCGTTCAGCGATCCGTTTTTTGCTGAACGCCGCCGTTCTGCCTTTGGCTGCATCTGCCATGCCCTGCGCAATCTCCGCCTTCAGTGCCGAGAATTTCTGCTGCTGCAGCTCGCGCTTCATCTTCCAGTCACGCAGAGCCTCGCGAATCACCTCGCTCGATGAAACGTATCCGCCCTCTTCCACCGCGTCCTTTATCAGAACCGCCATGTCTGCGGACAGCGTGATCGTCAGACGCTCGATATCAGCCATAAAGCCCTCTCCACTTTCATCATACTTCATCATACTTTTGATGCAGACAGCCGGACTCATCCGCAGCTTCCGCAGAATAGTGGCTGTTGCAGCTCGCCGTGACGGCGAAGCCATCGGGGGCTCCATTCATTGCGTCTGTTTTGCGCTGCGAGCAGGAAGCCACAAACCTTAACCTGTTTTGCGCCGCAGGCGCTCCCGCCTGGACGGCCAGTCCCCGCAGGCGCTTCTGCCAGGGCGGCCAGTCCTCCGAAGGCGCGGCCGCCCGTGCGGCCGGCACACTGGACAGCCAGTTCCTTCACTTGCGCTGCAGCCCGGCTCAGCTTACAACCATAAGCATCCGGAGCATCGGGAGAGCACCCCAGGCGACACGAGGCGCCACGCATGCGGCCATCCTTCACCATCGGCATCGAAGAGGAATACCAGACCGTCGACCCCGTCACCCGCGACCTGCGCTCCCACATCGCCACCGAGATGCTCGCCCAGGGCAAGCGCCGCCTCGAAGAGCGCGTCAAGGCCGAGATGCACACCTCCGTCGTCGAGGTCGGCACCCGCATCTGCCGCAACATCGACGAGGCCCGCAAAGATATCTGCGAGCTGCGCCGTGAGATGATCCGCCTCGCCGCCGAGCACAACCTCGTCCTCGTCGCCGGAGCCACCCATCCCTTCGCCGACTGGCGCACGCAGGAGATCTACCCCGACCCGCGCTACCACCAGGTCGTCAAGGATCTCCAGCTCGTCGCCCGCGCCAACCTCATCTTCGGTCTGCATGTCCACGTCGGCATCGAAGACCGCGAAGCCGCCATCCGCATCATGAACTCGATGCGCTACTTCCTGCCCCACATCATGGCGCTCGCCACCAACTCGCCCTTCTGGCTCGGCCTCAACACCGGCTACAAAGGCTACCGCGCCAAGGTCTTTGAAAACTTCCCCCGCACCGGCATCCCCGACGCCTTCGCCAGCTACTCCGACTTCGAAAACTACGTCAACCTGCTCATCAAAACCAACTGCATCGACAACGCCAAAAAAATCTGGTGGGACATCCGCCCCCATCCCTTCTTCAACACCGTCGAGGTCCGCGCCTGCGACATTCCGCTCCGCGCCGAAGAGACCGTCGCCATCGCCGCGCTCATCCAGGCCACCGCCGCGTACCTCTACCGCCTGCACGCCTCCAATCAGGACTTCCGCCAGTACGCGCGCCCGCTGCTGATGGAAAACAAATTCCGCGCCGTCCGCTACGGCCTCGACGGCAAGCTCATCGACTTCGGCCGCCAGGAAGAGATCGACGAGCGCGACCTCATCCGCGAATACATCGCGCTCATTGATCCGGTCGTCGACGAGCTCGGCAGCCGCGACGCGATCAACTCCATCCACACCATTCTGGAGACGGGCACCGGCGCCGACCGCCAGCTAAAGAAATTCGAGGAGACGAACGATCTCAAAGCCGTCGTCGACTACATGGCCGAGGAGACCAAAGCCGGCCTCTTCGAGGACTGCCCCGCCTGATCCTGAGCCTGAGCCGCCGTCCGCTTCGGCAGCGCGGCTATGCCCTCCGGTACTGGCCGTCCGCGACCGGCTCCATCCACTCCACCACTTTGCCGTCGAGTTTTTCCTGAATCGCGATATGCGTCATCGCCGTCGCCGGCGTCGCGCCGTGCCAGTGCCTCTCGCCCGGTGAAAACCACACCACATCCCCGGGACGAATCTCCTCCACCGGCCCGCCTTCGCGCTGCGCCCACCCGCACCCCGCCGTCACGATCAGCGTCTGGCCCAGCGGATGCGTATGCCACGCCGTGCGCGCGCCCGGCTCGAAGGTCACGCTCGCGCCCTGCACCATCGCTGGCTCCGGCGTCTGCATCAGCGGATCAATCCGCACCGTCCCTGTAAACCACTCCGACGGCCCCTTCACGGAGGGCTGCGTCCCGGCTCTCTGAATCTCCATCGTCTCTCTTCCTTTTTCTCTCTCGTTGTTTCCCGTGCTTCGAAACCCCGCAGATACGGCGCGATGGCCATCTCCGCCTTCGAGCACGATCATATCTTCCCCGCGGTCCCCGGATCGGCAGCCGCCCGGGAAAGCCATAGCCTCGCAAAATAATACTATTTACAAAATAGCTATCCATGCTAGACTCCCCAACTATGGACAGAAAACCGGAACGCCGCGACCTCTTCGCGGGAGCGCTCGAGATCATGATCCTTCAGTCGCTCCGGCTGAAGCCGATGCACGGCTATGCTCTCGTGAAGCACATCCGGCAGGCCTCCGACGATCTGCTGCAGATCGAGGAGGGCTCGCTCTATCCGGCCCTGCAGCGCATGCTCAAAGAGGGCTGGCTCGACTCCGAAGCGGGCATCTCCGCCAAGGGACGCCCCACCCGCATCTACCGTCTCACCAAAGCCGGTCTCCGCCATCTCGAGCACGAGCGCTCCAGCTTCGAGCAGATGAGCACCGGCATCAGCCGTGTTCTGGCGGCTGCCAAAGCGTAGGAGGCGCGATCCACCATGTCCTGGCTCCGCTCGCTGTTCCCGCATCGCCGCTTCGACGACATCTCCATCTCGATCGAAGAGCACATCGCCGAAAAGACCGAAGAGCTGATGGAAGAAGGCATGCCGCGCGAGCAGGCGGAGCACACAGCGCGCCGCGCCTTCGGCAACGTGACCCTCCTCCGGGAGCGCAGCCGCGAGGTCTGGCAGTGGCAGCGCCTTCTCTCGGTCGCCTCCGATCTCCGGCTCGTCTTCCGCCGGCTGTGGCGCTCGCCGGCGTTCACCGTCACCGCCATCCTCACTCTCGCCATCGGCATCGGGGCCAACACCGCGGTCTTCAGCGTGCTCGACGGCGTGCTGCTCAAACCGCTGCCCTACTCGCATCCGGAGCAGCTCGTCGCCACACGCCTCGCCGCCCCCGGCGCCGCGGGACTGGCGAATTTTACCGACGGCCTGCGCCTGTCGCCGTCCATGTACTTCACCTTCTCCGAGCAGAACCGCGCCTTCCAGTCGCTCGGCATCTGGATCAGGCACACGGCCAGCGTCACCGGTCTCGCACAGCCGGAGGAGGTCCGCGCCATATCCATCAGCGACGGTGTGCTCGAGTCCCTTGAGGTTCCACCCGCTGCCGGCCGCTGGATCTCGCACGCCGATCAGGACCCGCACGGCGCAAAGGCCGTCATGCTCGGCTACGGCTACTGGCAGCGCCGCTTCGGCGGAGACCGCAGCGCCATCGGGCGCACCCTCCTGCTCGATGCGCAGCCGCGCCTCATCGTGGGGGTGATGCCGCGCGGCTTCCGGCTCGTCGATACGGATTTCGATCTGCTCGTTCCGCTCGCCCTCGACCGCAATCGCCAGACCCTCGCCGGCTTCGCGTTTACCGGCATCGCACGGCTCCGTCCCGGCGTCAGCATCGCCACCGCAAATGCCGACATCGCCCGGATGCTGCCTCTCTGGATGGACTCGTGGTCCAACGGCCCCGGCACCGACTCGCACTGGTACGAGGCCTGGAAGATCACACCGAGCCTCCGCCCGCTCAAACAGGACGTGATCGGCAACGTCCGCAGCGTGCTCTGGGTGGTCATGGCCACCATCGCGCTGGTCATGATCATCGTCTGCGCCAACATGGCCAACCTGCTGCTGGTGCGCGCCGAAGCCCGCCACCTCGAGCTCTCCATCCGCTCCGCTCTCGGAGCGGGACGAGCCCGCATCGTCCGCGCCCTGCTGCTGGAGAGCCTGACCCTCGGCCTCATCGGCGGCCTCTTCGGTGTCGGCTTCGCGTATGCAGGTCTGCGTCTGCTGCTCCGGCTGAACCCGTCCAACCTGCCTCGCCTCGCGGAGATCTCCCTCGACGCGCCCGCGCTGCTCTTCACCCTCGCGCTCTCCCTTATCGCCGGGCTCCTCTTCGGCTCCATCCCCGCGTGGAAAATCGCCTGGGCCCCGAATCACTCGGCCCTCGGCAGCAGCCGCACCTCCGGCGCCAGCCGCGAGCGCCACCGCTCCCGCAACATGCTCGTCATCCTCCAGGTCGCTCTCTCGCTGGTCCTGCTGATCGCCGCCGCGCTCATGATCCGCACCTTCCAGCGCCTGCGCAGCGTCAACCCCGGATTCACCGATGCCGGCCATCTCCAGACCATGCGCATCTCCATCCCGGAATCCCTCATCGCCGATTCGCAAACCGTGGCGCGCACGCAGAACGAGATCGCCGACCGTCTCGCCGCCATCCCCGGCGTCCGCTCCGTCGGCTTCGCCACCGCCGTTCCCATGGATGGCATTGAGTCGAACTGGAACCTGATCTTCATGGAAGACAGGAAGAGCGAAAACGATCACCCGCCGCTTCGCCTCTTCAACTACGCCTCGCCGAACCTCTTTCACACCATGGGCACGCGCGTTCTTGCCGGACGCGAATTCACCTGGACGGATATCTACGGCGGCAAGCCGGTTGTCATCCTTTCGGCAAATCTGGCGCGCGAGCTGTGGGGCTCGCCCTCCGCCGCCATCGGAAAAAGCATTCGCGAATTCGTTCCCTGGCATGAAGTCGTCGGCGTAGTCGAAGACATGCACCAGAACGGCGTCGACAAAGACGCGCCCGCGATCGTCTACTGGCCCACAAAGCAGGGCGACTACCGCGGCGCCGACGCCACGGATTTCTCCCGCTCCGTTACCTTCGCCCTGCGCACTGACCGCGCCGGCACCGAGAGCCTTGTCGGCGAAATGGAGCATGCCGTCTGGTCCGTCGACGCAAACCTGCCTCTGGCCTCGATTCAAACCATGCAGGAGATCGAAAGCCGGTCCTTCGCCCGCACCTCATTCACGCTCGTCATGCTCGCCATCGCCGGTTCTATGGCGCTTCTGCTCGGCATCATCGGCATCTACGGCGTTATTTCCTATACCGTGTCACAGCAGCGCCGCGAGATCGGCATCCGCCTCGCCCTGGGCGCGCAGAAAGCCGCGCTGTGCTGGAGGATCGTCGGCTCCGCCCTGGTGCTGACCGGCATCGGCCTGGCCATCGGCCTCTGCGCCGCAGCCGGACTCGCAGGGCTGATGAAGTCTCTGCTCTTCGGCATCAGCCCCTTCGACCCGCTCACCTGGTGCGTGATTCCGCTCGTCCTTGCAGCCGCGGCGGTCATGGCCAGCTCTCTGCCCGCCCGCCGCGCCGCGGCCATCGATCCCGCGGAGGTGCTGAAGGCGGAATAATCCATTCCGCCTCATGCGCAACCGAAGCCGGTGCAGACCCGGTGCGCGCCTGGCGCGCCTACTGTGCCTTCACCGCCTGCGCCCACTCCATTCGGCCGCGCTCCACCAATCAGAGGCAGTGGCGCTTAGTCATGAAGTGCATGAAACAATCTGGTGGTATTGATTATCGGTATTGTATGAGCGGGTTGCTGAGATAAGGTGCAATGCAGGGAATCTTTCCCTCTTCTGGCAACTCGCTCTCTGTCCCTCTCCATTCTTCATATCGCCCCATCGCCAGCCAGAAAGAGGGAAGATCAGATAGCAATTGCGGCATTCCCGTAAAATAAAGGTGCACACCGGCGAATTCCCTCGGACGGATAACGGATACAGACGGATAAATGAGTCTTTTTCGCAAAAAACTGAAACAGGAACACAAGATCATGCAGCAGGCCGAGCGCGCCAGGGGCGTCCTTCTGCCCGAATACCATCGCGCTACGCCGGAGTGCCCCAGCCCAAAGCGCTGGAGCATGTACGACTCGATGACCGCGGAAGCGGAAGTTCTGGAGTTCCTCAGAACGCTGGTCACCACTATCAAACCGAATTTGGTAGTCGAAACCGGCTCCTTTCTCGGTATCAGCACGCTCTGGATCGCGGAAGGCCTGAAACAGAACGGCTTTGGCAAAATCGTCAGCTGTGAGCTGGATCCCCTTGTGTTTGCGAAAGCTCAGGAAAAGATCAAGGCTTCCCCATTGTCTCCCTGGATCGATCTGCGCAACGAATCCAGCCTCGAAATGAAAATTGAAGGTACCATCGACATCTTCTTCAGCGATAGTGAGATCACGCTCCGCGAACAGGAAGTACGGCAGTACCTCCCGCAGATCAACCCGCAGGGGATTATCCTCATCCACGACGCAAGCTCGCATCTTAAGACCGTGCGCGACGCCGCCCTCCGGATGGAAACGGAAGGGCTTCTCTCTGCAGTATTGCTGCCGACGCCCCGCGGCCTCGTGATTGCACAAAAACGCGAAGGACGAAAATAAGCATCGGACAGCAGAGCCCGCACAGTTTTTCGTATAAAGAAGAGGCTGCGGCAATCGCGCTTTAAGATACCGAGCGGCCCGCGAAGGACGAGCCGCGCCGCGTTGCAGACTGGAAAAGGTAGACAGTGAAGATAACAATAAGCGGCTCCAGCGGATGGCGGAAGCGGGCAGCGACGCTGACGAAATAATAAATAAGCGGCAGCAGCAGGAAGGCCCATGCAAACAACTGAGCCCCCGGCACCCGTCGTTTCAGAGAAAGCCCGAGCCCCATCAACCCGGTCAGGCTGGCAAAACAATAATCCAGCTCTCTGCCGTACTCCACGAGCGGATGATGATCGAGCGGATGAGGCACACTGACCCAGTAAAAGTAAAAACGACGCAGCGAAAGAAGCGCAAACTCCTTCGGATGCGTGCGTATCCATTGCTTCGCAATCGCGCCACGATATTTTGAGTACGCTATCTCACCCATTCGGGCATATGGAATAAAGCTTGGATCTCCCAGGGATGGCTGAATCGGCGCGCCAAGAGAAATGCCGTTGGCTCCCGTATGGTTCCACGCCCACAATTCGACTCCCAGGTTAGAGCGTATCGGCACAAATGCATGAAGAGCAATCCGGTTTCTCCACATCCAGGGAACCAGAAATGCCAGAAAGACAAGCGCAGCCAGCACAGCATCTTTCAGACCGCACTTCACAGAAGAAGTACCCTGCAAAAGCCAGATTCCGCACACCGGCAAAAACAGCAGCAGGGTAGAGTTGGAGAGCGCAATGAGTCCCCACAACGCGCCAAAGAGCAACCACTGCCCCGTGGTCTGCCGGATTTTTTCACGAGTCTCATTACCGATGCCGCGCATTTCCAGCGCCAAAACGAGCATCCAGGCAAAAAGCATCGTGGTAAGGGACATCTCCCATACCCAGTGGACCGCATACTGCATAGCAGCCGGATAAACTGCCCAGATCCATGCCGACCACATAGCGATCCTGCGGTTGTAACAGCGCGCGGCAATGCGATAAATAAAGACCGCCGTAGCAGCCGAGAAAACGCTGTTAACAGTAAGAATTATCCAGGCCGATGCTGCCGTATAGACACCGAAAAGCCGAAATATCCCTGCCAGGAGCAAAGGATAAAGCGGGGGCACCCATGCAGTTGCTCCTGTATGGCCTGCAAAAGGGTCGGCATACCCGTAGCCGGTCGCCAGAGCGCGCGCAATACGCCCCATTTCCCAGCCGAACCCGAAGTGATCCTGAAACGGACGAATCCGATAGGCATGCGCCAACGTGATATACATCACGCGCACCAGAAAACTACTCCAGAAAATCACCCATGGTGCATTGAATTGCTTTGTATTGAGGCGGAGATTAAACAAGCTTTGACCAGTCTAGCTCATATCTCCAGCTTCTGACGCAGAACCTGATGGCAGCAGTTGGCGTTCCAATGAATCGGGAAATCAGAAGCAGCGATGAAATATCTCTGTCCTGTTCAACATGGGAAATACCTTCCCCGCCCATTTCCATCTTTATCCACCTGCGGCACCAGCGCCGGATATGCTGCTGCGGCGTTCCTGGCCAGCTTTCTGCCGCCGCGCCTCTCAGCCGGCTTCTCTTTTCCTCTACAATAATGGCGCCCGAAGCACGATTTTTCCGGCACACGAAAGGGCCGCATGCCGCTCACGCGCAGAACCCTGCTTTCTCTTCCCGCCGCTCTGCCTCTTCTCAGCCTCGCCTCGTACGCAGGCGCTCAGGACAGCGCCGCATACTTCCCGCCCTCTGACGCCGCCGGCGGCTGGCGCGCCCTCGACGATCCCTCCGATATCCGCACCACCACCGGCATCGACAAATCCCGCCTCGATGAAGCCTTTCAGTACGTCCGGACCACCAGCCAGCACGGCGGCCTGCTCGTCGTCCGCCACGGTTATCTCGTCTACGAGCGCTACTTTGGACGCGGCCACCGCGACGCCAATCCCAACATGTACTCCATCGGAAAAATGTTCACCAGCGTCTGCTGCGGCATCCTGCTCTCCGAGCACCGCAAACGCTTCCCCGACGGCCTCTCGCAAAAAGTCTTCACCCGCGACTATCTCCCCGAGGCCTTGCCGCTCAAAGATCCCCGCATGGCCGACATCCGCCTCGGCCATCTCCTCACCATGACCTCCGGTATTCAGGAAGCCTACGTTCCGCCGCCCGGAGCGCCGCCCTCCGCCGCCTCCGGCCATCTCACCGCCATCGTGCACGGCGAAAATGTCTACCTTCCCTACTGGACCTCCACCGATCCCGCCGCCGACCAGATCGACTCCCAGGACGGCAGCGCCCTCCATGGCCGCATGTGGACCGCTCCCGGACAGGGCTATCTCTACTCGCGCGATCCTCACATCGCCTCCATCGTCCTCCGCAACGTCGCCGGCATGGAGCTGCAGACCTACATCGACCAGAAGCTCGCACGCTCCCTCGAATGGGGCCGCTGGGGATATGCCACCCACCGCCCCCAGGGCGATCTGCCCCACACGCCCGGTGAAGGAGGCATCGCGCTTCATTCGACCGACGCTCTGCGCTTCGCCTGGCTGCTTCTCCGAAAGGGTCAGTGGAAGGGGCAGCAGATCATTCCGCGCGACTACATCGACCAGCTCAGCCAGCCCTCGCTCTTCAATCCGCACTCGCCCTTCAGCCTCATGTTCGAGGTCAACGCCGACGGCCACGTCGCCGGTGCTCCCAGAGACACCTTCTTCAAATCCGGAGCAGGCGGCTTCGGCCTCTATGTCATTCCCTCGCTCGACATGGTGATCTACAAAATGTCCTCGCTCAACGAACAGACCTACGATCCCGCCGCCACCGGCCTGCCCCTCACCTATACGCCCGACACCTCACGCGATAACTGGAAGCCCCACCCCTTCAACCAGTTCGTCGACGGCCCTGTCGAAGGAGACACCGGCGTGCGCCGCGCCCTCGAAATGGTCATCGCCTCCGTCGTCGCCTGAGAAGGAAATCCCCGAAAACGAAATCCGGAAAAGGAAATCCCGAGAACGAAATCCCGATGCGCTGCACCGCCTCGAAACCGCCGGGGAATCCATGCGGTATTCCGTCGCGGCCTTTACGCAATTCATACGGGTCACAAAGTAAACTGACTCCGCACTCCGCAAATCTGTCACCCGGCCCGCGAAAGGATCTCTCCCATGAGCAGCACCGAAAACGCTTCCCCGCGCAATACAAAGACCGACCCGGAAGAATACGATCTCGTGATCCTCGGCAGCGGAGGCGGCGCAAAGCTCTCTGCCTGGACCTTCGCCTCGCGCGGACAGCGCGTCGCCGTCATCGAGCGCAAATACGTCGGCGGCTCCTGCCCCAACATCGCCTGCCTGCCCAGCAAGAACGTCATCCACACCGCGCAGGTCGCCTCCTATGTTCGCCGCGCCGGCGAGTTCGGCATCGCCTGCGACGGCTTCCGCCTCGACATGTCCACCGTGCGCGACCGCAAGCGCAGAATGGTCACCGGCCTCGTCGATATCCACCTCGACCTCTACCATCGCAGCGGAGCCGAGCTCATCATGGCCACCGGCCGCTTCATCGCTCCCCGCACCCTCGAAGCCTCGCTGCCCGACGGCACCACCCGCCGCCTTCGCGGCACCAACGTCGTCATCTGCACCGGCACGCACGCCGCCATCGGCCCCACTCCCGGACTCGCCGAAGCCCAGCCCCTTACGCACATCGAAGCCCTCGAGCTCGACGAACTCCCCGAGCACCTCATCATCATCGGAGGCGGCTACATCGGCCTTGAGTTCGCCCAGGCCATGCGCCGCTTCGGCAGCCGCATCACTGTCCTCGATCAGAATCCTCATCTGCTGCACCGCGAAGATAACGACGTCACCGAGGCCATGCAAAGCCTCTTCGACGACGAGGGCATCGAATCCCTTCTCAGCGCGAGCGTTAAAAAGGTCACCGGCAAATCCGGCTCCTCCGTCACCGTCACCATCGAGCAGAACGGCGTCGAAAAAAGCATTGAAGGCTCGCACCTGCTCGTCGCCACCGGCCGCATCCCCAACACCACCGGCATCGGGCTCGATGTCGCCGGCGTCGAGCTCACACCCTCCGGATACGTAAAGGTCAACGAGCGCCTCGAGACCACCGCGCCCGGCGTCTGGGCCCTCGGCGAGGTCGCCGGCAGCCCGCAGTTCACCCACATCAGCGAAGACGACTTCCTCGTCTTCCGCGACAATGTCACCGGCGGCAACCACGTCACCACCGGCCGTCAGGTTCCCTTCTGCCTCTTCACCGATCCCGAGCTCGCCCGCATCGGCCTCAGCGAGAAACAAGCGCAGGCCGAAGGCATCGCCTACCGCCTCTTCAAGGTGCCTATGGCCGCCGTGCTCCGCGCCCGCGCGCTCATGGAGACACGCGGCTTCCTCAAAGCTCTCGTCGCCACCGACAGCGACCGCATCCTTGGCTTCACCGCATTCGGCACCGGCGCGGGAGAGGTCATGTCCGCCGTGCAGATCGCCATGCTCGGCAATCTGCCCTGGACCGCTCTGCGCGATGCCATCCTCACCCACCCCACGCTCGTCGAAGGCCTGCACGCGCTCTTCTCCTCCGCGCCCACAACGCATGCGGCAGCCGAGGCGAAGGCATAGCCCGGCTTCTCACTCTCAGCCCACGGCGCGTCGTCTTCTCGGGCTGAAGGCTCCGTGGGCTGAAAGCTTTGGGGGCTGAAAGCCGCTCGATCATCGAAAGCGAAGAGCGAAAAATGGCCCGCTGCAATGCGGGCCATGAAAGTCTGCTGAAATAAAAAGAAAGAAACTGGCTGAAACGAAAGAGCGGAAAGGGTCCGCCGGCTGTCCGCGATTCTCCTTCGCCGGCGGCAAGCGGAGGAAATCGCGAAAACCCGCGCCCCCTTTGCCCGCTCCAGCTGCGGCACGCGAAGAAAGGGCCGGCCCCTCCTTCACTGCGCCTCATCTTCTAAGGATGCCGCGCCTCCGCGCCGGGTTGGCGCACGAGTGCTGCTATGGCTTCTCCGGTTACGGTTTCTCAGACGTCTGAAAGAGCAGCGGCGCAAAGTGGATCAGGTTATCCCGCCACACCAGCCACGTGTGCAGCCCCGGTATCTCGATCTGCGTTACCGGCATCTTCTTCTCTTTCAGAAACGCGACCAGCCTGCGGTTCGGACCGATCAGCCCGTCTTCGGTGCCGCACGCAATCCACAGCAGGCGAAGGTCTGCCGTCTTCGGATCGAGATCCGCAAACTGCTTCGCAAAGTCCAGCTTCTGCACCGCCGCGCTCAGTCCAATCACCGAAGCGAAGTAGTCCGAATGGGCGAGTCCGATCGTAACCGCCTCCAGCCCTCCCATCGACAACCCGGCAATCGCATGATCGTTCCGGTCCTTTGAGATGTTGTACTCCGCCTCCACGCGCGGCATCACCTCCGTCAGCAGCGCCTTCGTGTACAGCTCCGTGTTGTGGTCGATGCTCGGCGCGTCCCTCCACACATCGATTTTGCTGTGGATGAAGCCCAGGTCGCCGTAACCCAGCGGCATCACCACAATCATCGGCCTGATCTTCCCTTCGGCCAGCAGGTTGTCGAGAATGAAGTTCGCCCGTCCGTTGTAGATCCAGCCATACGACGAGTCCGTCCATCCGTGCAGCAGATACAGCACCGGATACGCCTTCGCCGGATCGTAGCGCGGCGGCGTGTACACGTAGTAGTCGCTCTGGTTGTTCGTCAGCCCCTCGACGACCGAGGTCGTGTAGTAGTGGTGATCGATCCTGCCGTGCGGCACATCGGTCGCATCCCAAAGCTCGGGCCCGTCTCCCGGAACCGTCACCATATTCGCCGGCCGCATCAGCGAGTTCGAGATCACCGGATTCGCCGGATCGAGAAACGAGATGCCGTTGATCTCGAAGTGATAGCGGTAGATGCCCGCCGGCAGCGGCGCCGACGTTACCGTCCACACGCCCTCGGCGTCCTTCTCCATCGGCAGCGGCTTCGCGACGTTCTCAATCGAGCACAGCACCGCCTTCGCGCCCGGATCACGATAGCGGAAGGTGATGGTGTGGTCGGCGTGAACCTCGGTCGAGGGAAAGCTCGGAAGCACCTGCGCGGAGAGCGGCGGCGCAAGAGGCAGAACGAAGAAAGAGAAGATAGCGAGAGAGAAGGCGGAAAGAGAGAGGGGATAGAGAGCAGCAGTCAGCAGCGCAGCGCAGAGCCTGACCGGCTTCGGCATCGAGCGGGCGATCTTTGATTCCATACGCGCCAGTGTAGCCGAGTTGCCGGCGCACACACGCGCTACAGAGCCCCGCCGCAACTTTCCATCTATTTGTAATGCCGGGTCTTCGTCATGCCGGATCACCGAGAAGCCGGGAGCCCGGCGAACAGAGTTCGCCGGTGTGATCTTTAGCCCGGTGCATGATGGCGCAAACAAGCGAGGGGGACAGGGTCTTGTCACCGGCTGGCGGGGCGGGCGGCGCTGGCGCCTCCACGAAGCGCTTCGGGAGGCAGGGACCCTCCTTCGGACAGAACCTTCATGTTTTCGAGCATTTTGGTGAAGCGTGCGCGCCGGTTATCGATGTCCCTGCTGCGCGCGGCATCGTCAGCGAGCATGCTGTTGTCGAATACCAGGGTGTAATTCAGGCGGGTGGTTTTGTCTGTAAGAGGAACTGCCTCGAGTGTGCCGTGATACATGTTGTAGGTCACGCCTTCGCGAACCGGCTGAGTATACGTGTAGCTGTATCGGGTCTTACCCACCAGCACCTCATGCCCGATGGAGCGCACTGTGCCCAGGCCTCCATCGCCGGAGAGGATCTTACAGTCAGGAATACCCCACTCGCCGATGTCGCAGTATTTGCCGACACGCGCCCAGACTGCGTCGACGGGTGCATTGACGGTGATGGTCATAGGTATGACGGCATAGTGGGGATTGGGAGTTTGCAGCTGATCCGGTGTAAGACTCGGAGGCATCGCCTCCTTCGCCGAGGATGGCACCTTTCCGCCTTCGGCCAGCGTCTTCATGTTCAGCAGAAATGCGGTAAATCGTTTCCTGCGGGTGGCGATTTCGGCGTCGCGCGCGGCATCGTCGGCGAGCATGCTGTTGTCGTAGAAGAAACTGTAGACGAGCTGCGAGGTTTTGGCGGTAACGGGCACCACTTCCAGAGTGCCGTGATAGAGGTTGTACTTGGCGTTCGTTCGCACGGGCTGGGTATAGGTGTAGCTGTGGCCGGTTTTACCCACCTGCACTTCGTTCATAATGTTCCGCTCTGAGCCGTACCCGCCGTCTCCGGCAAGGAGTCTGCAGTCGGGAAATGCCCATTTGCCGATGTCACAGTATTCGCCCACGCGTGCCCAGACTCTGTCGGCGGGTGCATGGACGTCCTGCGTCAGCTGAAGGCTCACGTAATGCGGATTTGCGACCTGCAGCGGAGCAGGGGCGGGACGCGATGGAGTAACGGAGGCCGGTTGCTGGGCAACAGAGCTGGCGGCGAATGTTGCCAGAAACAGGGCGGTTATCAGATACATGTAAATTTCCTCGGAAGATGGCTCGCCTGGATCGGGAATTCGACCCGCGATGATTGAGTACTTTTCAACCCAATTCATCTTGCCGTTAAATCAGCGATTCGGCAACCTGCCCGAGCTGGTTACGGGAAACGCGCTTAGTGAGAGATGCTGTCTCCATACTGTGGACATCCCACCCGTGGCATGTATCACAGGGGAAGTCTGGACGCAGAGAACCTTATTCACCGGCATTTAACCGGCCTTGAGCAGCGCGCGGACCGGTGCAGGCATCGAAGCCTGGCGTGACACTACGATGCGGCAGGACTGTCAGTGGCAAGTGATAATCAGTGCTATGTCGCATCTCCGGGCATCGCTTTTGATCAGGAGAATACAGTGAACAAGCCGGCAGGAGCTCCGCAACCCATCTTTCGACGTTGCCTTATTGCGCTGGTCGCCCTGACGCTGGCTTTCAGCCTGGGGGCAGACGGCGAAACGGGCAATGCTGCAACTCAGACTGCACAGGCTATCCAGAGCAATATCGATCTCCTGCAGTTCGTCACGCAGGTCAGGCTCTCCCCGGAGGAACGCGGACAGGTGAGGCAGGAGGTGACGAGTTCCATGAGCAGTGCGCCTCAGAATGTGATCCGTCGCGACGGTCTCATTGCGACAACGCTGACCAACGCCGCGCGTAACCCGAAGGACGCGCCCCGCCTGCGCGAGTTATGGCGCTATGATATTGCCGCCAGAGTTCCTCATTCCGATATTGAGTACATCCTTTCGGAAAAGTACGACCCCGTCGTCATCTTCGACGAACCCCATCAGCGCATCATCACGGGCGCGACGCTGATCGCCCTGCGCGATTGCACGGTGTGGTTTGCGCAGAAGCTCCACAAACCTGCGCCTGACGGGAGTTTTATTGCCGGTGAGCGCGCCTGGCTGAAATCGTCGTACGGGCATCTGACCGACGATGTGCAGGATGCCTATGCGCACGTGGGACGGAACTGCCCTCATACGATGGATTTCTTCAGCGGAGTCGTTGCCGCGCAGCGGGATCGCTTTTTCAGTGAAAACGCGAAGGCGGTCGGCAACAGTGCGATCGCAGCCACAGATGCCGCTCTGATCTCGCGCATTGTTTACAACAACCTCCTTCATCGCGGGGGCGGAGCGGCGGCGATGAATGGGCGCGTCTTCGACTACATGGTTCAGCAGTCGCTTCTGCAGCAACAGTTACAGCGAACGGTTATCCGAAATCCCTCTCTCCCGCCGCCGGATTAGCTGTCCCGAACACAGCTCATCCTGGTTCGGCACGATGGCCGGCGTACTGTGAGCCCCTCTTGGGGTAAGACGGCAATGCGCCCTGCCGGCAAGCCATGATTCAAAACGCGCATTGACGATTTCGCGTACAACGAGAACATTATTGCTTTGAGGCACGGGATCGTCCGGATCGCTTCGTGATTGCGCTCTTCGGCAATCGCGGAACAGCCTGGACGCCCGCCCAAAGCGTGGCGATCGTTTGCTCGACGACGAGAGCCTGGTCAGGCAGGTCAGGCACGACCCCCTGGATGACCATGAGTGTGGCGAGGCCGAAGATCGCAAACCACCAGGTGTGAGCTACCACGATGTCATCCCTGTCTGGCAATCCTTCATCCCTGGCAACATCGAAAAAGAGCTGCACGAAACGTCCGAACAACGGCGCGCCAATGTCGTTGATATATTGTCCGGCGCGGACGCCGTTGCGGTTCTCAGGCCCGAAGAAGACATTGCGAAACTGCTGTGGATGGGCAGTGCAGAACTGAATCAGGCCGCGTGAAGTCGCAAAAAGGCGCTCCTTCGGTCGAGGATGTTCAGCGGCAATCGCGTCGAAGTTCTGAATCATCAGCTCGATCGTCTCGCCGCTCAGCTCGGCAAGAATGTGCCACTTGTCGGGGAAATGCTGATAGATCACGGCGTGCGTATAGCCGATCTCTTCAGCGATCGCGCGAAGCGTCACGGCCTCGTAGCCGCGATCGGCAAACATCCTGCTGGCAGCCGCAAGGATTTCGCCCCGCAACTTCTCCCTGCGCTCTACCCGGCGGCTCGGTGATGTGGATGTCACTTCACCAGCTTAGTCCTTTGCGGCGATTTTTTCGACCCTCTGTCGATTTATAACCACTGGTGATAAAACCACTGATTAATTTGCAACCAATGGTTATTGTTTATCTCTAATCGTCAGGGCCGCGCATTTGGGTGGGCGGCCAAATACGAGCCAAAAGGAGAAAACCAGCATGTATTTAGTCATGGGCATTACCGGAAAAGTTGGGGGCGCCACCGCGCGGCATCTGCTGAAGCAGGGCAAACAGGTGCGAGCACTGGTGCGCAATCGTGAGAAAGCGGCGAAGTGGGCAGACCAGGGCGTGGAGCTGGTGGATGGAGACTGGAACGATGCGACAGCCATAGCGGCGGCGCTTAAAGGTGTTGAAGGCGCGTTTGTTATGTTGCCGGCCGTATGGGCACCCTCGCCTGATTACAGAGAAGCAAAGGGCGTGATTGCGAACTATGTCGACGCGCTGACCAGGGTAGCGCCGCCGCGGGTGGCAGCGCTCTCGTCGATGGGCGCGAACAGAACAGGCGGGGTCGGGAACGTCACGGCCTTATCGCTTTTGGAGCAGGGATTTCGCGGCCTGCCGTCTCCGGTCGCATTTGTGCGCGCAGGCGGCTTTTTCGAAAACTTTCTTTACGGCTTGCAGGTCGCCCAGGGCGGAACACTCCCCGTCTTCTACAATCCCACAAACCGGAAATCGACAATGGTCGCGACAGAAGACATCGGCGCGGAGGTGGCAACGCTTCTGACCGGGCCGGCGTGGTCAGGGCATCGCGTCATCGAGCTGGGTTCGATGGTAAGCGCGGATGAAGTGGCCGCACAACTGGGCGAAGTCCTGGCACTCGACGTAAAGGCCTTTGCGCTCCCGCGTGCAGGCTGGGCAGAAGCGTTCCAGCAGTTCGGCATCCCGAAGGGCCACACCGGACCTGCCGAAGAAATGTTTGAGAGCGTGAACGCGGGATGGATGGACCTCGGAATCACGGGTACGGAGCACGTAGCGGGTACGACGTCCGCACGCGATGTGTTTGCGGCTGCACAGAACGCCGTCAGAGCGTAAGTCCGGGGCAGGCAGCATCAGCGCCTCTGGGTGGGGACAGCCAGCCGTGGCCGCGGCGGCTTCATGTTCGACCGGCTGTTCCTGCCTTTGCTGCTCAGCCATAGCCGGCAGATTGCAGAACGATTTAAACCATTTAAACCGCAGCGAGAGGATCGCTTTTGATATGAAAGCTGAACACACCATCGATAAATCCGTGCAGGCAGGTCGAGCAACTCAGATAGCCGCAATGATAATGACCGGCCTCGTCGCCTTCGTCTGGGTGTACTTCGGAAGGTTATATCTGATTCACGATCCCGCCGAATGGAGGATCGCCAGTCAGCAGCTCGGATACCCGCTCTATATCCTCCCTCTGATTGGCGTGACCCACATCCTTGGTGGTGTGGGCCTTCTGATTCCCAATGTGCCTCGATTGACTGAGTGGGTTTATGCCGGTCTCGCAATCACTCTTTTACTTGCGTTCTGTTCGCAACTGAATGGCGGCGGCAGTACCTGGGATAAATTCGATCCGATTCTTGTTATGGCGTTCGTCTTTGCTTCGTATGTATTAAGACGCTGCATGCGCGCAAACAGGTGGTCGATATGAAGAACACACCCGGTGGGCAGTATTACTCTTTCCAGGCACGTCGCAGTGACCCGACGAGGGTCCGGACCGCCACTCGCCGACCGGCATCCTCCTCAATCATTACAAGGCCGTCGGCCCCTTGATGATCGGATATCCCACAGTGAAATCATGTGAATTGAAGTTTCAGAAATGCCCTGCAGGAGCCAGCGCCAGGCGGCCTGTCTCCGTCAGTTGATCGCATCGATAGATGGCAAAGCCTTCACGGCTGTCGAGCCACGCATAATAGAACATGCCGAGGACTCGCCTGTCGGCGAGATAGGGCTGGAAGTTCGCCCGTGTTTCATTGACCAGAGTGATCTGGTTCGTTTCCCTGGGAGGACAGGAGGCATCGTGATTGGCGATGCCCCATTCCGTAATCCAGCATGGCTTCCCCTGCGCGCTGCCTTGCGGCCGGCATTCCGCCAGAACGTACTTCTGCAATCGCTCCCGGCGTCCTGCCGCGGCGGCTGGGTTTCCTGGATCGTTCGTCCACGGGTAAGTGTGAACGCCGTAAGCGTCCACGAGATCATCCAGACCGTGGGCGCGCATGAAATCGAGAGTTGCGGTCGCGCTGACCGCATCCAGCCGCGAAGTGCGAGCAGCCTCCGGAGCCTCGTTGAACACCAGCCCGGCACTGATGATCGCCGCGTGCTGGTTGAGCTTCGATCGCGAGCGGACGTCCCTGATGACTGCCAGCAGCCTGAGATATTGCAGATAGCCCCTGGCCACCTGCTGCGCCTCGGGGTCATGCGAAAGATCTCCGAGATCGAACTCCCTGGAGTGGGAGGGAGTTTCCGCGGGCATGCTGAAATCCGCGTTGAACATCGGTGAATTAATCTCGTTTCCCAGCTCGAAGCCGGCCAGCGTAATACCGGCAGCATCGAGCTTTGCCAGCAGCGGCTCGAAGTATTTGCGAAACTGATCGGGATCGGCTGCAGACAGCGGAGGTCCTCCCCACACGCCAAACGCGTTGGGATAGGGCCGGCTGGGTGCTCCCGGACGATATTGCAGCTGGACCAGCCAAAGGATGCGGATACCCTGCGCCTGAGCACGACGGGCAAAGTCGATGCCCTTGTCGTCGGGCGTGATCCCTGCGCGGATGAAGTGAACACCGGCGGCGTGCAGCGCGGAGAGAATAGCGTTCTGCTGATCGACGCTCAGTGAGGCCATCGAGGCATTCACTCCGACGACCGGCTCCTGCGCATACATCGAAGCCGACAAAACCGCAAAGAACGCAAGCGTTCTAAAGGCCCGGCCTGTTGCTCTCCAATTCATCCCAGCCATGCTTCCACTATGCTTCACTCGTGCCGCCTGCAGTGTTAACTGTCGCCGACAGGCCTCACAAACGCACTTCCCGTCACCGGAGCACCGCTCTCAGCGATGACTCCCGTGGCAGTGGTCACAGTATTCCCTGTTGCACGGCCTGATAGACAGTCGGAACCGTAAGCTGGAAGCCGAGGCCGCGAAGCCGTGATCCATCCATGCGGCCCATCCATGGATTGGTCAGGGGCTCCGCTGACGGCTCGACGGGAGAGCCAACCAGGCTGGCCATCTCGTAGAGGGTCGTAGGCGCGTCGTCGCAGATGTTGACGATGCGCCCGTCCATCACTCCAGTCAGAGCAAGCTCGACCACGCGCGCCACATCTCGCTGGTGAACGAGACTGAAAGTCCTTGCCGGATGCCACTTGAACCTCGTGGCCAGCGCGGGTACGGCCGCCAGATGTCCGTCCCCATCGCCGTAGACGAAACCGAGACGGAGAATACTCCAGTTGAGCCCACTGTTGCGGAGTTCCTTTTCCGCAGCAATCTTGCTCGCCGGATACGCGAGCTTCGGATGAGTCGCATCCTCTTCGCGGCCGGGATGGGATGCGTCCGCATCGTAGACCAGTCCGGTGCTTGCCATCACGAAGCGAGCTTGTGGAGCGTGTGCTTTCGCAGCGGCGATCAGGTTTTTTGTGCCATCGAGATTAGCCCGCCAGATATCATCCTCATTCTGCGTCCGGAAAACCGCGGCAAGATGAACGATCGCTGAAACGCCCTCCACGGCCTGCTTCAGCGAATCGGCATGGAGAAGGTCGCCTTCCACAGGCGTCGCTCCGGCAGGAACGTCTTTGCCGGGCCGTACAAGCGCACGGCAGTCCACGCCGGCGTCTGCGAACCGCCGCAGGAGCCGCGAGCCCACGAGTCCCGTTCCACCAGTAACCAAGATGGTCATGCCTGATCTCCTCCTGAAATGTGTTCGTTGAGGCGTTGCGTTGCGGCCTGCAGCACCCGGCGAGCTGTCGCCAGCTCCGCGGGGTCGGCGCCGTTGAATGCGACTGCCAGAATGAGCTCGGTCGGATCGGGCAGCGATTTCCAAAGCTTCATGCCCGAGCGGGTGATGCGAAGCATCCGTTGACGCTGATCTTTGGAGTCGGGCGTCTGATCGACCAGACCTTTGCGCACCAGTGTCGCCACCACCCCGCTCAGCGTGGCCCTCTCGATCTGGAGTATGCGCACCAGGTCGCGCTGCATCGTCGGTCCGCTGTTCGCCAGCTGAGACAGCACATACCACTGCGTCGATCCAAGGTCGTAGGGGCGCAGAACGGAGTCCATCATCGCGCGGGCCGCGAAATATAACCGCTTCGCCCACGCGCCCACCGAATCATGCTTCAGGTTCACTCGTTCGTCTGCTATCCGCTTCACCAATTCGATAGTTACCTAACGAAATATTGTCAGGTACCGAACGACCTGTCAACTCCGCCCCTGCGTGCCGGATGGCCAATCTTCTGAAGCGCGCTTCCCGTGCCCATCTCCGAAGCTTCGGACACAGGCATCGACACGCTCAACCTTCTCATCCCGAGCGAAGTCGGGGGATCTGCATTTTCTCTCCCCGAAGCATCCAGGGTGCCCCACCTTCGCGCAGCTAAGGTGGGAACGTCTCGCGCCCGCGAGACCCGGTAGAAGCACCGGGCAATCGGGGTCTCCGGTGAACAACGATCAGGGGAACAGAAATCGAGAATTGCAAAATTCATGCTTGACATCGCACGACAATTCACTACCATACGGTTGTGGATAAATTGGACACAACATTCGCGGCTTTGTCTGATCCAACTCGCCGAGTAATGATCGAACGGCTCTCTCGCGGGCCTGCCACTGTGCATGGATTGACGGAACCGTTTGCACTCTCGCAGCAGATGATTTCAAAACATATCGCCTGCCTGGTGCGGGCGCGAATTGTGATCAAGACGAAGCGTGGACGAGAGAGTGTGTGCACGCTCAGGCCGGAGGCGATCAAGACAGTCAGCGACTGGGCGATTCGCTATCGCCGATTCTGGGAAGAGCGCTTCGACAAACTGGAAGTAGTTGTCAATCAAATGAAGAAAGAGGAGGCCGGAGATGGCAGAAAACACGGTTAGCGAAATTGAGCGGATGGTCATTACAAGAGTTTTTGATGCCCCACGCGAGCTGGTTTGGAAGGCGTGGACAGACCCCAAGTACATCATGCAGTGGTGGGGACCGAAGGGCTTTACTGCGCCGGTTTGTGAGATGGATTTTCGCGTCGGAGGAAAACTTCTCTGCTGTATGAGGGCGCCGGATGGGCAGGAGGGCTGGAATGCGGTTGAATACCACGAGATTGTTTTGCACGAGAAGATCGTTTCGTCCATGTACTTTTCGGACTCCAAAGGGAACAGGGTCGACCCTGCGGAACTAGGAATAGAGCATGAGGCTATCGAAGGTGCGTACGACGTGACCATCTTTGAGGATCTCGGAAACGGCCAGACGCGACTCACGCACATTGGAAATGAACCCATGGAGAGCGCGAAAAATAGCGGCCAACTCGAGGGCTGGAACGAGACACTCGATAAGGTTGCTACAGTGGTTGCGGAGCTGGCGCAGACGAAATAGGAAGTTGACGTTTGACGATCGTCACGCGCGAGATACAGCTGAGGCTGGCGGCGAGGGCCTGGTTTGAACAGGCTTCTCGCCGCTCGGCCGATTCGTCGCATCTCCGAATAAGTGACCCTTTGGCCCCACTGTTAACTCAGGCCAATGCGCTCATCGAACTCGACCGAACGGCAGGGATTCGTCCTCATAAACGCCGATATCGCCACAGTGGCCCACGAAGAGTCTGTACTTGTTAGAGAGGACAGAAGCAGGATCACTGACGAGAAGCCGACTTATCATTACCGATAGCGATCATGTTCGAACCCTGACGCCACGGGGATTATGGAGGAAGCATTTGTTCACGCATTATGATGACCCCGGTAAGTGTGAATGGCGAGGCGGAGCCCTCGACGCATTCGTAAAGCACTATAACGAGATATCTGGAACAAAGTATGCACTGACCGAATGCCTGGACGTTGTTAGGATTTCGGGGGTGACCCCGAAAGAGCCGGAAGTGCTTTTAACAGATACAAGCACAGGCGTTCAAATGGTGATTGAACGAAAGTCAGTCGTCTGGCCGATATCCTACATTTATCAGCATGGACTAGGACACGAATTTGCTGGCTTGGTATGGGAAGGCGCGAAGGGCCATTTTCATGAGGCTGGTTACAAGTTGTCGATCCGGTCTGCTGAGCTAAGAGCCATGAGCGGTAAGGAAATCAGGGAAGCTGGTAGACAAATTGGCGAAGCGGTCTCATTGCTCACACCAGCGGACTTGCCGATTCAAAGGGCTCAACCGATCGAGTGGTGGTTCAGAACTATAGAATCGGGCGAGGAAGACGAGGACTTCAAAGGAATCGCCATCAATGAGTTTGGTTCGATGGGCCTGGACGGCTCTGAACGGGAGGCCGCGGTTGCAGGAATTCCTTCAGAAATCCACGGGCAGCTCAATGCTGCTGTAGAAAAGTTTCACAGGTACCAAAAACAAGTTAAATTGGTTCTTCTCGATTTCTACTCTGAAGATCTGTGGGAAGACGATATTCCCCCGATGATGCAGAACATTCAAATCCCCGACGGGATTGATGAAATCTGGCGGACTATACGCGATTGGGTCTCAGCCGATGATTATGAGGTAGGTTACGATCGCCTGTATAAACGATCGTCGTAATTTTCAGACCCGCGTCGCGCTTGCTTGTGTGTAAAACAATGATCGAGATCAAGAGGTTATCTTCACTTCCATGTTGAAACATGGCCCATTACGTCGAGATATTGACCGGGTTCTGGAGTTTCGGAAAACCATCAAGCTTTCTGGCCACAAATGGACAGCCATCGATCACCGTCGAGTCTATTCAGCTTCGCTATATGAGGTAACTTCCGAACATGTATCGTCGGTCTGCTTGCTTCTCCTTTTCTCGCGAACTTCAAGCGCCGCTGCCTTGCTGAGAAGTTGTGTAGAGAGTGCCGTGCGAGGAACATGGCTTCTGCTGGTCGCGACTGAAAATGATATTGAGAACGTGGTGGCTGAGCGCGGCAAGGACAAAGGGTGGCCTGGGCTTGACCAGATGATGGGTGCCATCGAAGGTCATCACAAGGCAGGCGGCCCGCTAAGACGCATATTTACGCATACAGGTGCTCTGAATGATCTAACGCATGGCGGCTTGATGCAGATCGCCCATCGCATGGGGCCGCATGCAGGACAAGATACGGTGCCACACGTCAATAGGATGTGCCTTCGCAACGTATGTAACGCGCTTGCCCTCATCACTTGCTCCCTGCACCTTGATGTAAATGACCTATCCGAAGTGGCGTCGGTCACCCTTCGCGCAGCGGAACTGTTTGCGAGCTTCGAAATGGCCGGTGACGCTCAAGCTCCGATGAGATAAGTCCTGTGAAACGCTGTTCTCGGTAACAGCGGCTCACAAAGAGTCTGTACTCGTTCGAGGGGACAGAAGCAGGGTTGCTGACGAGAAGCCGACTTCTCATTACTAATCTGGCGCCCTGGTGATGATGCATGAGCTGACGCCGCGTCCGGTAAGCAGCCTTACAGCAGGCGGGCAGATGAGTCTCTCAGGTGTTCGAGAATGGACATGCAGGGGCAGGAGTGATCACTGGAAAGCCAGACCTGGGAGCTCCCGCTCAGGCTATATCACTGATGAGCGATATCTTAGGCTTTGACGCGGTTTGGCACCCTGCATGCTCGCGTACCGAGCAGTGCTCTCGTTCCCTGAGAACGATGTCCCTGGGAGACGGCTATGGCAGGACTGCTTCAGGATGCACGCTTTGCCGTCAGGCAACTGCGCAGAAATCCCGGCTTCACGATTGCGGCGACGGTGATGCTGGCTGTTGCCATCTGCGCGAACAGCACGGTTTTCAGCTGGATCAACGGAACCATGCTGCATCCGATTCCTGGAGCGCGGCATACCGATGAACTGGTGAGCGTGATGCGTGGCGCGTGGAGCACCTCACCGACGCCGCCCCTCTCTTATCTCGACTACCGCGATCTGAGAGATCAGAATCAGAGCCTGACCGGGCTTCTTGCCTATCACGCTGACTGGATCACGTTGACCGGCGCGGGAGCCGTGCCGGAGCGCATCTTTATCGGGAATGTGTCAGCGAACTTCTTCGACGTGCTGGGGGTGAAGCCTCTGCTGGGGCGATTCTTTTTGCCCGAGGAAGAAACGCGGCCGGATGCCGTCCCGTATGTCGTGCTCGGATACTCGCTATGGAAGACACGTTATGCGGGAGACCCGCAGATTGTGGGCAAGGCAATCGAAATTGCCCGGCATCCTGTGACGGTGATCGGCGTAGCGCCGGAGGGGTTTATCGGGGCGGCGCCGGGGCTTCGGGACGATGCATGGCTGACGCTGAATCCCCTTGGGACGAACGAGTATGGGCTTACGCATCGCAGCCTCGCCTTTCTAAATGTGTTGGGAAGGCTGCGGCCGCGAATGAGCCGCGAGCAGGCGACGCAGGACCTCGAAACGATCATGCGGCGCATCGTGGCGGCCTACCCGAACGATCACCTGGGAACGAACACCATCACTCTGGACCCGATGTGGCGATCGCCGTTTGGCGCGAACGGCTACATGGCCGCCACGTTGCCCATTCTGCTGGCTATCGCCGGAGTGGTGCTGCTGCTGACCTGCGCCAACGTGGCTACGCTCACGCTGGTGCGGTTCGTGTCGCGGCGGCGCGAGATTGCGATCCGGCAGTCGCTGGGGGCGCAACGCGTGCAGCTGGTACGGCAGATGGTGCTGGAGGGCGTGATTCTCTCAGCCGCTGCCGGAGGGGTAGCTCTGTTGCTGACGTCGTTGACCGCGAAGACATTCGCTCGATTCTTTCCTGCAAGCTCGATTCCCATTGTGCTGAACGGAACCGTGGATCAAAACGTGGTAATCGGGATCGCGGTGTTGGCGGTGCTGGCCAGCGTGCTGTCCGGCGTGTTTCCGGCGTGGCGATCGTCGTATGTCCCTGCGGCTGAGGCGCTCAGGGATGAGTCGTCAAACATCTCAGGAAGCTCGCACAACCGGCGGCTGCTCAGCGGCCTGGTGGTGGCGCAGATCGCGCTTTCCCTCGCGCTGCTGGTGATTTCCGGCTTGTTTCTGCAGACGCTGCGCCATCTCGCAGCGGGCGATCCCGGGTTCGAGCAGGATCATGTGTTGACGGTGTCTGTGGGACTGTATACCGCCGGCTACTCCAGCGAAGAGGTGGATGCGATCTGCCACAGGATTCTCGATCGCGTGTCGGCATTACCGACCGTAACGGTTGCGTCGCTCACCGATTGGATGCCGATGAGCCTCACGCGGAAGACAGATGATATTTATCCGGAGGGGTATGCGCCACACCCGCATGAATCGCTCGACGTGCAACATGCCGAGGTGACGCCTCGATACTTCGAGACGCTGGGCGTGCCTATCCTCGAAGGGCGCGACTTCGCTCAGTATGACAACCGAAAGGCGCCGCTGGTTGCGATCGTGGACGAGACGGCCGCGAAACGGTTTTGGCCAGGGCAGGACCCGGTGGGGAAGAGGCTCCATATTGGAAACGGCGTTGCCGCGGTCATTGGCGTGGTGAAAAACACGAAGCATGAGTTTATGAACGAACGCCCCGCGCCGATGGTCTACATGAGCTACTTCCAGCGAGGTTTCGAGACCATTGTGCAGGTGAGGACACGAGGGAATCCCGAAGACATAGCTCCGGCGGTGGAGCGCACCATTCACGAGATTGATGGGCGGGCACCCGTGTTCGACGTGCGCACCATGCGCGAGACCACGCAGATGGCGACAATCTTTGCGGTTATGCAGAGCACGTTTGCGGGCATCCTGGCGGCGATCGCGCTGATCCTCGCGACGACCGGCATTTATGGTGTCGTGGCGTATCGCACGGCATTTCGCACGCACGAGATCGGCATCCGCGTCGCACTTGGCGCTTCACCCGGAGACGTTCAGAGGCTTGTTTTGTGGCAGGGGCTTTCGCTCACAGCGATCGGACTTGGCTTAGGGCTGGCGCTCTCGTTCGGCCTCACGCACTTCATTGCCGCGTATCTCTACGGGGTGGGAGCCAACGATCCTCTGACGGTCATTGTGGTTGTGGTGCTGCTTGGGGCGATGTCGCTTCTCGCATGCTACTTTCCCGCGCGCCGCGCGACGCGCGTCGATCCCGTTGCTGCAATACGCGCGTCGTAAACGAAAGCGACTTCGCGCCGAGTTGAGCAATAGTCCAATAGTCATAGGGAGAGTCGAGCCCTCCAACGCTTCCGCCGACAAATATTGATGCCATCAGGCCAATGCACTCATTGAGCACTCACCCTGACAGCGTGGATCGATTGGTACCGATAAACGCTGTTCTTGTCATCAATCGGCAGCTTCCGACACGCCGACTTCAGGGTACCGATCAGGCGTCAACGAGTGACTCGGCGATTAGGCTTTTACTGAGCAACACATCGACCCCTGCTTTCGCCAACAGGATATGCCTTTGCCAATGTAGATTGATTCTGTGAGCAGACTCGCCGCGAAGACGACCCTCGGTTTTGCCAATCTCATTCTCCTGCTCGCCATCGCGCTGTTCGCACCTGCCTGGACGCTCCGTTTCTGGCAGGCGTGGCTCTATCTGTTCCTTTTTGCGGTGTCATCAGCGGCCATCACCCTCTACCTGTGGAAGCGCGACCAGGCTTTGCTCTCGCGCCGGGTTGCCCTGGGCCCCATCGCCGAAAAGACCCATACCCAGCAGATCATTCAGCTTCTCGCCTCTCTTGCGTTTCTGGCCATCCTGGTCCTGCCGTCGCTCGATCGCCGCTTTTCATGGTCCCACGTTCCGCTTGGGCTTATCTTCGCGGGTGATCTACTTGTTGTCCTCGGTTTCTACATAATCTTCAGGGTATTTCGTGTCAATACCTTTACCGCAGCCACCATCGAAGTTACCGCGCATCAGAATGTCATCTCGACAGGCCCGTACGCTTTTGTTCGCCACCCCATGTACAGCGGCGCCCTGGTCATGCTGCTTGGTACCCCGCTTGCCCTCGCCTCCTGGTGGGGGCTGGTTGCCTTCCTGCTCATGGTCGTTGTTATCGTGGTTCGCCTTCTTGACGAAGAGAAGGTGCTCCTCGATAACCTCTCCGGGTATGCGGAATACATGGTGAAGGTTAAATACCGCCTGGTGCCGTCTCTCTGGTAGTCGTGTCTGGATTGAGATAAACAGTGCGATGCACGCATCGAACAGAGCCAAGGACCGCAGTTGCAGGTAACAAACGGAGTAGGTACTGGTAAACGCCGTTCCCGGTAACTTGCCTCTGCGCCTGGGCTACCGAGCCAGGACTCTGAGCTTTTGAACTTAGCCCTGGACGGCTGCGATTGAGCACCCTTCCACATCCTGGCCAATTTATCTGTCTCCACTAAACCTCCCTGTGCGCCTTACGTTTTCGAGGTCCGCAGATTGCTGCCGGAGCTGGGCAAAGCTCCGTCGAGATCACTTTCCACAAGCCGACTTCTAATGATCAATCCGGCTCCATTGCCTGATAGCCGACGATCCCTGGGTCGCTGTTCCTCACTGCTTCGCATCGCGATCAGCCGAGTTCCTGGGCGATTCCAATGAGAAGGTCTTCAGGACCGCGGATGTAGCAGAGCCTATACGCGTCTTTGTAACGGACTACTTCGCCTGCGAGGCGCGCGCCGCGCTTGTAAAGCCGTTCAAGCGTCTCGTCGATGTCGTCCACGGCGAACATGACGCGGAGGTAGCCTAAAGCGTTCACCGGAGCGTTGCGGTGATCCGCGACGACAGGCGGCGTGAGGAAGCGAGAGAGCTCGAGACGGCTGTGACCGTCCGGCGTGCGCATCATAGCGATCTCGACACGCTGATCGCCCAGTCCGGTGACACGTCCTGCCCATTCTCCTTCGATCGTGGCCCGCCCCTCGAGCTCGAGGCCGAGTTCTCGAAAGAAATCAATTGTCCCTTCGAGATCATCGACGACGATTCCTACGTTGTCCATCCGCTTGAGCGCCATGTGTTGAATCTACAGGATGTCGTCTCGTTCTATCTACGGCCCTCTTCGAACGACGAAGCACAGGCGACGCAAAGACTTCTCGATCGCTCCCGAATAGCCCTCACTCGGCGCGGATCACGGGCAATCCAGAAGGGATCGCAGGATGAGTAACGGGAAGCGCCGTTCTCGTAACTTAGGCATCACCTGGCCGAATCTCCTGTCTCCCGAAGAGAACACCGATCAAAAAAACCTGGCATGTTCTTTTTCTCCGCCGCCTATAATGGAGACAGAGACCAAAGAAGGCCCGCTCCTGCAGCGGGCCTTTTCTTTTCCAAAGGAGACCCATGCGCCACTCCCGCGCCCTCGCATACCGCAGCATCACGGCCGTGAGCCGCGGTCCTGCCGCAGAATCCCCTCCCGGCCGCATCGGTCCGATGCTTTGTTTGCATGAGCTTAGCCAGGGATAACCGAGGTAATCCCTCGTCAACTCCATGAAAACAAAGCACATGGCGCATACATCGGTACAAAAATCAAAAGCTCGTCCGGAGCCCCGGCGGACCCTCCCCGCAGGCTTACGATGAAAGGATGACCGGACGGCTTCTGACTGCCGCGCTTCTTGCCTTCACCGCGCTCACTTCGCTCGCCCAGCAGCCCAAAGCGCTCTTCTATATGACCCAGGACCCCGGGTCCGTGCGCGACTTCCTCGCCCACGCGCAGCAGATCGACATCCTCGTCCCCACCTGGTACATCGTCGATCAGGACGGACTCATCCAGGGCGGACCCAACCCGCTCGTCGCCGAGACCGCAAAGCGCGCGCACGTGCCCGTCATGCCCATCGTCGCCAGCCGCGCCTTCGATCAGGCCGACTTCCACTCCCTCGTCAATCACCCCGAGCGCTTCCCCGGCATGTTTCAGCAGATGATCGACGCCGCAAAACAGAACGGCTACATCGGCTACCAGTTCGACTTCGAGAACATCGCCTGGACCGACCGCGACGCGCTCTCCCGCATGGTCGCCGCCGCCGCCGATGCCATGCATCACGCCGGCCTCCAGCTCACCATCGCCACCGTGCCCGCCGCCCCCGGCCATCCCGGCGCATCCGATTTCTCCCGCTGGATCTACGCCAACTGGCGCGGCGCCTACGACCTCGCCGCCCTCGCCAAGTCCGTCGACCTCATCTGTCTGATGACCTACGACCAGCACACCCGCTGGACCGTGCCCGGCCCCGTCGCCGGCTGGAGCTGGACCACCGAAAACCTCGACTACGCCCTCAAATTCGTCCCGCCGCAGAAGCTCTCCCTCGGCATCCCGCTCTACGGCTACCACTGGTTTACCGGCGCGCCGCAGAACGGCAAGCCCAACCCCACCGCCGAATACATCGGCGGCGAAGACGCCCTGCTCCTCGCCAAAACCTGGAACGGCCACGTCCAGTGGGACCCGGTCGACCATACCGCCTGGCTCTGGTTCTACCGCGACGACATGCGCGAATGGATCTTCTTCACCGATCAGCACACCTTCGAGGACCGCTACGACCTCGCTAAACAGCACGGCCTGCAGGGTTTCTGCTCCTGGGTGCTCGGGCAGGAAGACCAGTCGATCTGGAAGTCCCTTCCCCACCACGACTGAGCCGTGAAATATGTGTGAAAAGCATGTTTCTGCGGGGTGAATCTTCCGGTAATCTGACGAAATACACCGGAGGAACACGCTTTACATGAACCATCCCGCGTCCGCATCGTTTTCTGCACACAATGCACTGCTCTCCATGCCCTTCCCCGCTGATTTCACGCCGGGAGCGCATTCGGCAGTCTCCACCTGCCTCCGCGTGGACGCCGCGGAGAAGGTGACGCTGATCACCGACCGCACCACCGCGCCTATCGCCGCCTCGCTCGCGCAGGAGCTCGCCGCCAACGGCTGCCGCTGGAACGCCTTCGTGCTCGAGGATCTCGCCCCGCGCCCGCTCGTCGATATGCCCGGTAATGTGCTCGCCGACATGGAAAGCTCCGATGTCAGCATCTTTGCCGTGCAGGTGCAGCGCAACGAGCTGCGCTCGCGCATGCAGATGACCGAAGTGGTGAACCGCCGCCGCATGCGCCACGCGCACATGGTGAACATCACGCCGCAGATTATGTGCGAGGGCATGCGCGCCGACTTCCACCTCGTCGATCGCCTCTCCCGCAAAATCATCGAGAAGGCCCGCCGCGCCCGCACCGTGCGCGCCACCACGGCGGCGGGAACAGATATCACCGCCACCATGAATCCGGAGTACAAGTGGCTGAAGACCTCCGGCATCATCTCCCGCGACAAATGGGGCAACCTGCCCGGCGGCGAAATCTTCACCACCCCTGGCGAAGTCAACGGCACTTTCGTTGTCGACGGCGTCGTCGGCGATTACCTCTGCGCGCGATTCGGTCTGCTGGAAGCGGCTCCTCTCATCATCGAAATCAAAGCCAACCGCATCGACGCCTGTCACTCCGACAATCAGGAGCTGCGCGACGAGTTCTGGGCTTACACCCACACCGACGAAAACTCCGACCGCGTTGGAGAGTTCGCCATCGGCACCAATCTCGGCGTCGACCACGTCATCGGCAACATTCTGCAGGATGAGAAATTCCCCGGCATTCACATCGCCTTCGGCAATCCCTACGGCGAGCATACCGGCGCGACCTGGTACTCCTCCACGCACATCGATGTGGTGGGGCTGCGCTTCAATATCTGGATCGACGACGAGTTGATTATGCGCGACGGCAAATTCCTGGTCGAACCGTAAGTCTCTTCATGCAGGATTTTCAGTAAATACCCGCGAAGCTGCCCCTTCGGCTGTGGCATCTTAGTTTTATGGCGACAGCAGACATTTCGCAGACTTCTTTTGAAACGCGCACTCTCGGCAACTCCGATATGCAGATCACGCCCATCGGCTATGGCGCATGGGCCATCGGCGGCGGTAACTGGGAGTTTGCCTGGGGATCACAGGACGATCAGGAATCCATCGCCACCATCGAGCGCGCTCTCGACAGCGGCATCAACTGGATCGACACCGCAGCTATCTATGGCCTCGGGCACTCGGAAGAAATCGTCGGCAGGGCTCTGACGCAGTCGATCCACAGGCCGTACGTCTTCACCAAATGTTCGATGCGCTGGCATCCGGACCGGCAGATTTACCGCAGCCTGAAGGCAGATTCGGTACGCGAAGAGATTGAAGCATCGCTCCGCCGCCTGGATGTCGACACCATCGACCTCTACCAGGTGCACTGGCCGAATCCTGAAGCAGAAATCGAGGAGGGCTGGGAAGCGCTGGCAAAGCTGAAAGAACAAGGCAAGGTTCGCTATATCGGCGTCTCCAATTTCAATGTGGAGCAGATGAAGCGCGCACAGAAGATCGCGCCCATCACCTCGCTCCAGCCGCCTTATTCGCTGCTCCGCCGCGATATCGAAGCGGAGATTCTCCCCTTCTGCCTTGAGAACAACATCGGCGTCATCAATTACTCGCCCATGGTCTCCGGCCTGCTGACCGGCAAGATGACCGCGGAGCGCGTGAAAGATCTGCCCGCCGACGACTGGCGCAAGCGCAGCCCCAACTTCAATGAGCCAAAGCTGTCTCAGAACCTGAAACTCGTCGAGTTGCTGCGTGAGATCGGCAGCAGCCACGGTGTCGAACCGGGTGTCGTCGCCATTGCATGGACTCTGCGTCATCCGGCGATTACCGCGGCCATTGTCGGTGCCCGCCGCCCCGACCAGATCGATGGAATTCTTCCTGCGGCAACCTTCCGTCTCAGCGACGAAGAAGCTGCTCAGCTGGAACAGTTCCTGCAATCTGCGTGAACATCGGCCGTCGCACTTTCCCAGGAAGGGGCGACGGCTCCTCCCGCTCAATCAAATCGCACACTCAAACGGATTGTTTCCAAAACGAAAAAGCCCGCGCTGTACGCGGGCTTTCGTGATCTATAAGAAATCTGATTACATCGCTTCGAGGAAACGCGGGAAGAACAGCGCGGAGTGATCCTGGAACATTGTGGTGATGTGAGCCAGCATTCCGCTGTATGCGGATGCAGCGCGATGCGCATTGACCGAGGAAGCGACCCGCGAATGAGAGAACGCATACTTCACGAGCGCCATCAGCACCGCAGTGCGTACCTGGAAAGCATCGCTGCGCAGATTCTCAATCAGCTCTTCGGGGATATTGCTTGCATGGGCCGCGGTGTAATCGGCAAGCTCCATCAGCACGCCTGCGTTGGTGTACATCGCCCAGAGACCATTCGCGCCATCGATACGGGGCCAGATATCTTCCGTCGTGGCGTTAATGCCTTCGGCGTAGAGATACTTTTCGGCCACCTGATCAAAACCAAATTCGCTGTTGGAACGAAGGCGGGCTACTATGGATTCCCAGGTTGCGGCACGGCGACGAGTCTGCCCGCGACGCCAGTAGACCGCGTAAGCCAGCAGAAACGTAATTCCCAGAACCTGCAAAATGGTAATCATAGTCTTTCCCGGCGCTCAGACAGTCGCTTTTAACGCTGTCTTTTGTCGCCTCCTGATATTGATACCAAAAATTGCGCCATTTGTGGACTAAATTCTTTACGCGGAGCTTCTTTTTGCACAAAAGTGAAGCACCAGAAGTACATTGAACAAAGGTAACCGGCCAGCAAAAACTGAGAGAGCGAATGGTACCGGGCTGCATAGTCCGGACCTGCATGCAGTCTGTTCTGAAGCGACGTCACGATCAGGTCGACCGCCGCATAAAATGCAAAACCGGACGCCATCTGCAGAACATGATGTTTCCAGCCCAGCCCAAGAACCTGTGCAAATCCCGCGATCGCGAGGAAGGTCACCAGCCGCAGTATCGCCACCGAACTGTCCACGACAAAGACGGTCCGCGGATGAGTAAACGTGGCTGCATTGGCATGCGTGGCAAAAAAGAAAGCTGCCAGCCCTACGGCGATCACGATGACGGCAAGCGCATACAGAACGCCTTTGGGCAGTGACTTCTTTTTGGGCGGGCGAAGAACACTGAAAGCGATCTCAGCCAGAACCGCGATCTCAAGCAGGTAATCCACGG
Organism: Paracidobacterium acidisoli; assembly: GCF_003428625.2. Classification (GTDB taxonomy): domain Bacteria; phylum Acidobacteriota; class Terriglobia; order Terriglobales; family Acidobacteriaceae; genus Paracidobacterium; species Paracidobacterium acidisoli. The sequence goes on from NZ_QVQT02000010.1 coordinate 37,188, forward strand.
ACAGGACCATGAAATAGCTCTGGGCATACAGGGCGTTATGCGCCCGGATGATCCACAGCAAGAATGGATCTGTAAGCGTGTCCCAGAGAATCAGCGCTGTAAAGACGGGGAAAGGACGGTACAAACGGCGCCAGATAAGAACCGCCAGCAAAGCAATCTTTGCGGCTGCGTTCAAAACTCCCAGCACGGAATCGAGATCTGAGAAATTCATTCCCGGCCTTTACTAAAAGCAGAATATCAATAAAAGCCGGGAGTCCCAGGAGAAAACAGTTGTACTCAGCGTGCGACCAAAGTGTCAGGCGATGGCCGGCGGCGGTACAGGAGCCGGGGTCGACGGAATCATCGCTGCTTCAGACGGCGGAGGTACGGGAGCCGGAGTAGAAGGAATCATCGCCACTGCGGACGGCGGAGGCACAGGAGCCGGGGTCGACGGAATCATCGCTGCTTCAGACGGCGGAGGTACAGGAGCCGGGGTCGACGGAATCATCGCTGC
>NZ_QVQT02000010.1:37775-37991 GCF_003428625.2 Paracidobacterium acidisoli
CGACGGAATCATCGCTGCTTCAGACGGCGGAGGCACAGGAGCCGGAGTGGACGGAATCATCGCCACTGCGGACGGCGGAGGCACAGGAGCCGGAGTGGACGGGATCATCGCCACTGCGGACGGCGGAGGTACAGGGGCCGGGGTCGACGGAATCATCGCTGCTTCAGACGGCGGAGGCACAGGAGCCGGAGTGGACGGAATCATCGCCACTGCGGA
>NZ_QVQT02000011.1 GCF_003428625.2 Paracidobacterium acidisoli
CGCGTCAGAATCGTCGCCCGGTGCGTCATCTGATAGTAGCTGCCCCGATACACCTGACGAAGCGGAACCCGCAACATCAATACCTCTATCCGGGTAATCCTGAGACGATTCACTGTTGTCATCTGTTTGCCTGCCTGGCCTTGCGGAGCGGACTCCGCCCTTTCTTCTTCGGAAACGTTTCCACTATAACCACGCCCTTCGGACCGGTCAAGAAATTTGGCTCCGGAATCCCGCCGGTTCAGTTGCTCCAGACGCTGTCGAGAAAGACAAAGCGCGCGCGGTGCTGATCGATCTCCGCCTTCGGAGCGGCGCCGAGATGCATCACCTGCCAGCCGGTACCGCCGTGATAGCGCGGCCATGACGGCAGTCCGGAAGCGTTGGGATTGCCGGTTTTGGCGAAGTTCGTCCAGTACGTCTGCATCAGCTTTGAGAGACGGTAATCTTCAGGACGCCAGTGCGCGCCCTTCCGCGAATCCAGATTGCCGAAGACATATTCAATGTCGTCCGAGTGAAATGTGCCGTTCGCCGCCGGATGCAGTGGATCGCCCGGCGGAGGAAGCTCGAAGTAATAACGAAAGATGGGAGCGTGGCCCGTGTCCGCCTGCGCAGTAATCCATTCCCACGTCGCGTAGGCAATGAATTTATCGCTGGCATAGTCCTCGGCCGCGCGCGCTGCCTCCTGATCGTTCGAGGCCGCATAAACCTTCAGAAACTCCTCCGCATGTGCTCCGAAATCCGCGCGGCCCGTCGCCTGTAATCCCGCCACCGTGAGCTTTGATGGAGTGTTCACCACCTGATTCGTGCCTTCATCACGATTCCACCCCACCAGCAATGGCACATCATTTTGCTGATGCGCCGCATAGATCTCCGCAACGCGCCGGGGAAAGAAGTAGCCATCAATGGATGGCTGGAAACGAGGCACATTCGGTGCTTTGGTGAGAGCCGCGTGCAGCAGCACATTCACAGGCAGCGCTCGCAGCCGGTCCGGCGAAGTTGTGCCGAAGGCGCTCTGCGCAAAGACCTCGTCTTCCTTTTGCGCCGTTGCGCCATCCGGATACGCCAGATCATGGCGCTTGAGTGCGCCGCCGCTTTCTCCGATCGCATGCACAAACAATCCATGCGAGAGCGGAGAGGCCATATGCGAGCTGACCGCGCTCGATCCGGCAGACTCGCCGAAGATCGTCACGTTCTGCGGATCTCCACCGAATGCTTCGATGTTCTGCTGCACCCAGTGAAGTGCCGCGACCTGATCCAGCAGGCCGTAATTGCCGGCCGCATGGTGCGGCGACTCCTCGGCCAGCGCGTGCGTCGCCAAAAAGCCGAAGATCCCAAGCCGGTAATTCATCGAGACGACAACGACTCCGTTGCGGGCCAGGTTCGTGCCATCCTGACGCGCTTCCGACGTGCCTCCCATATTGAATCCGCCACCGTAAAACCAGACCATCACCGGCAGCTTCGCTCCGGTGGACTTCGCCGGCGTCCAGACATTGAGCGTCAGGCAATCCTCGCTTTCGCCCGCGTCGCGAAACAGAATGTCAGGGAAAGTACCCCACTGAATACAGCGGCTGCCGAAGGCAACAGCCTGCCGCACGCCCTGCCACGGTGTTACAGGCTGCGGAGCCTTCCAGCGAAGCGCCCCGACAGGCGGCGCCGCATACGGAACACCCAGGAAGATACGGATCGCGCCGTCATCGCTCCATTTCCCCGCGACGGCGCCATCGTTGAGATGCACCTGCGGCGCGGCGGCGCACCATGCCGGCACGCAGAAGAATGTGCTGCAGAAACAGAGAACGATTGCATGAACGCATGCCGCCCGTGACATTTCGTGTGAACTCCTCAGCAACAGATCAACACCTCGTAAAGTGCGCAGGGTCCAAAGCTGAACCTTTCACACCCTGGGCGATGCCCCAAATACAGAGGACCACCACACAGCAGGCAGCGGTCCCCGGCATTCAGAAGGATAATCTGCCCGCCAGCTGCAGCAGGCGCGGCAGGTTCTGCTGCGTCGTGATCTGTCCAAACTGGCTGTTGCCCAGCACCTGAACAGGCGGCGCAAACTGCGTGCGGTTGAAAAGATTGAATGACTCCACGCGGAACTCGAAGCTGGTGTGCTCCGTGATCGGCGTGTCCTTGAACAGAGCGAAATCATAGTTGGCGATGCCCGGCGTCCGCAGCTCGTTGTCGGAGCGGCTCTCGTTGCCGTAGGTAAAGACACCAGGATGCGTGAAGCAGGTGGTGTTGAAATACGTGCTCTTCGAGAGCGCACCACCCAGCCGATCAAACATCGATCCGCTTTCACTTTTGTCGCAGCCCTGCGTTACGTTTGGCCGCAGCCCACCGGCAAGAGCATACGTTGTCGTCGTGTTGGGCGTCGCGGTAAAGCCAAGCGGGAAGCCGTCCTGAAAGGTCGTCACGCCATTCACGCCCCAGCCTCCGATCACACCGTTCACCACGCCGTTCGCGTGAGCGAACAGCCGTTGTCCCTTGCCGAAAGGCAGCGAATAGACATAGCTCACCACCAGACGCTGGCGTGAATCGAATGTCGAGAGCGCGTATTCGCCATTCAGATTGTTCGTGTCCTGGAAGGTGGCCCCGCCCGGCGAGCCATCCAGCCACGACGTAAGCGTCTCTGCATTGGTCAGCACCTTCGAGAAGGTGTAGGAGCCGAGCAGCACACCGCCGGAGTTGAAGCGCTTTTCAAGCTTCATCTGCAGTGCATCGTAATTGCTCACGCCCACATAGTGTCCCGTATTCGTAATGTTGCCGTATTGCGGAAACGGCAGCAGAAGCTGATTTTGCTGCACTGTGGGCTGCTGCAGCGTGCCCTGCAGAATCTTTCCGTAAAACGGATTGGTCACCTGTTTGGTCAGGAAGCACGATGTGCGGAGATTGGCCGAAGGACCAACGCAGTCCGGATCGGACGCGGCCTGCGCAAGGTATTTGTCCGGAAGCTGATTGATCGCGATACTCACCGGCAGGTGCGCTCCGTGCAGGCCCGCGTAGGCGGCCTCCAGAGCGATGCCGTACGGCAGCTGCCGCTGCGCGGTGACATTCCACTGATAGGTCAGCCCATTCGGCTCATCCGCAAGCGTCGCAGAAGCGGAACCGCCCAGCAGCGTTTGCTGAAAATTCGGATTGCGGCCGGGCGCGTTGAGAAGGCCTGAAGGGAAAGGGTTATCAAAGGCGTTGTATGGTGTCTCGTTCCCGTTCACCGTGGTCACCATGTTGTTGTTGATGGAGTTGATCGCCGCCTGATACGGCGACTCCGGAAACTGCAGATCGGAGGGAATCATGAATGTTCCCCACCCGGCGCGCAGCACCGTCTTTTCATTCAGCCGATACGCGATGCCGAGACGCGGCTGAAAGTTGGTGAAGTGCTCGCTGCGCATGCCGCGCTCCGGGTGCTGCGATGTTGCGACCAGATCGAACGCGCCTGGAACTCCGACAATCGGATTCGTCTCCGTCGGATTGAATGCATCCGTGCGGTTGTGGCGCTCCACATAGACGCCGGGAATCTCATAGCGCACGCCCGCGGTGACAGTCAGTTTGCTGCTCGCCTGCCATGTGTCCGTCACGTAGTAGCCCTGATAGTCGAGCGTCGTATAAGTGAAGGGAGAAACCGGAACGATACCGGTCGCGACATAACCCAGAAAGAACGACGCCACCGGATTTCCTGTCGACCCTGGAGAAGACGGGTTTCCGGAGGTAAAGACGTTGTCGAAGGTCCACTGGCCGCCCGGATATCCGTTCTCGTAATAGGACTCGTCGAGGCGGCGAAGATCGGCTCCCGCCTTCAGCGTGTGCTGCCCCAGAACCTTTGTGAAGGTCGGCGCGATGCCGTAGTTGTTGTTGATCGAATAATAGAGACCCGTACCGCCAATTGAGTACGTGGGGTTGTTGAAGACCAGGCGCGGCACCGACGTTGAATCAGCGAAGCCGTTATATTGTGTCAGCGCGCTGAAGTAAGAAGGAAAGCCCGCATTCGCGAGGTTGTATCCGATGCCGCCCGGAATGCGATTGTAGTTCCAGCGCATCCAGGAGATGCGAAGGTCGGCAATCGTCGTCGGATTGACGACATACGTATCTCCGAAGACGATCTGCCGAGTCGTGAACGCCTCGGGAGCGATCGGGCTGCTGGTGACCAGGCCATTGCCATACGGATCGGGCGCGACGTTCTTCGATTTCCAGAGCGTGTAGCGCTCGAACGTCCTTTGCTTCGAGGAAATCTGCTGATCGCCGCGGATCGTGTACTGATCGTTGTTGCCGCCCGTCGGAGCGAATTTGTTGAAGTTATTCAGCGCCGTTCCAGGCGTACCCGGCGACGTCTCTTTGCCGAACTCCGGATACGCAATCAGGTTCTTCGCTACTGCGCTCTCGCGGTCCGGCGGAATCACATTCGGCACGCCGTTGTAGCTGAACTGTGTCCGCAGCGGCGCCGTGCCGCTCAGCTGCGCCGCCGTGCAGGCCGGGTTGCCGTTGTAGCCGCATGTGGTGAGAGGATCGTAGATCTTCGTCGTAATTGCGGAGAAATCGCCCTGCAGCTCGGCCGGTGTCGGCGTATTGGCATTGAAAGGCTGATCGTAAATCTGGCGATAGCCCTGGTAATCGAAGAAGAAGAAGGCTTTGTTTCTCCAGATCGGGCCGCCGATGTTGCCCCCGAACTGGTTCTGATGGAACTGCTGCTTGCCGTTCGAGCCGCGCTTCGAGAAGAAATCCGTGGCATCGAAGATCGTGTTGCGAACGTACTCATACGTCGTGCCGTGAAAGGCATTGCTGCCGGACTTGGTCGCGATATTGATCACGCCGCCGGTATACATGCCGAACTCCGCCGTATTGTTGTTGGTCTGCACGCGGAACTCCTGGACCACATCCTGATCGGGCACCAGCATCGTCGCATTGCCATAGAGCACATTGACCGGACCGCCATCTACCAGCGTGGAGCTCTGGTTCGCCGTGCCTCCGCCGATCTGATAATTCCCCGCCGCGAAGACATTCTGTCCCGTGAGGTTGGTGGAAGTGCCGCCCTGCGGCACGACCCCCGGCACCAGAGCCACCAGCGAAAGCACGTTGCGTCCGTTCAGCGGCATATCGGTCACCGCCTTGCCCTGCACCACCTGGCCGAGCGACGCATTTTCCACCTGCAGCAGCGGAGCCTGCGCCGTAACCACCACCTGCTGGCTCGTGTTGCCCACTTCGAGCGCGACATCGATACGCGTCGCCTGATCGACCAGCACCTCGACCGGTGTTCTGGTGTAGGTCTTGAAGCCGCTGCTGCGAACCTCGATCCTGTACTGCCCTGTCGGCATCGAGAGCAGCTGGAACTGGCCCGACGCATTGCACTGGGTCGCGCGGGCAACCGAGGTGGCAAGATCCGTCGCCGTCACCGTTGCGCCCGCGACCACAGCGCCCGAGGAGTCGGTGATCTGGCCGATGATCGAGCCGGTGATGTTCTGTCCCGAAACGGAGATCGTGGAGAAGACAGCAAGCATGGCAACAAACAGCGCAAAGGGGAGAGCGGACCTGAAACCTGTCATAGGCACCTCCTGATTTTTTTCCTGGTGGTAATCGGAAACGTTTCCAATATGGAAACGTTTCCGACCCGCAGCAGACTCAACCCACCGTGGATTTCAATAACGGACGAGAAGCTATCACGTGGAAGAAAAAACAGTCAAACGCAAATTCAAAATGTTTTTCGCCGATGCCCGCTCACGCTCATTCAGCACGATCGCGGATAAGGGCTCCAGAACGGATTCAGCGCAGGAATAAAGCGGACGGGAACCTCCGGCACAAAACCGCGCAGCCATTCGGCGCAATAGCGCATGCCTCCCTGCTCCGTCGCCACATGTCCCAGCAGGATCAGGGCCTTGCGGCGTCCCGCGGTCAGCTGGTCTTCGATATACTCGACCACCTCCCACTCGTGGGTCTCGCCGGAGATCAGCGTGTCTACATCGGGCCGCGCCAGCGTCGCAATTCCCTTCTCCCGCGTCACGTTCCCCCAGTACGCCACCACATTGCGCACCAGCATCTCCGGATCGCCGACCACGCGCGCCGTGGTTACATGCAGGCGATTCGCCGCCTCCAGCGCAAAGGTCTTCAGCGGCGTGCCGGGAAACCGGAACTGTCTCGGCTCCTGCGGGTCCACATACTTCTGCCATCCCATCTCGCTCACCATACCCGCGGCAATACTGTCCGGCGTGCGGTGATGCCAGTGATCGTGCAGCCGCATGATGGCGATTCCGTGGCTGCGAATGTACTCGAGCTTGCCGGTCAGGTTGGCATCGTTCTTCAGGTCGTCGTACTTGTCGGGCTGACTGTAGTACGGCGTTTCATGGCTGACGATCATGTTTGCGCCTGCGGCGACGGTCTTCTGCAGCACATCGAGCGTCGCCATCGTCGTGGTTACAATGCCTCGCACCGGAGTGCTGTCGTCCCCGGAAACGAGCTTGTCCACCGTAGTCGGCATCGTGGAGGAAAGCCACGGCATGCCCACGTGAGACTGAATGCGCTGCATAACCTCTCCGGCAGTAAGAGCGGGCGGAGAAGGCAGGGCTGCGGCCAGCTGCGTTGTCAGCATGGCCGTGCCCCCGGCAATGAAGTTGCGGCGGGAGATGAGTTCGAATTTCATGGTGCCGCACATCGTGGCACGCGCCAGAAAGACTCGTCAACGCACCAGGTCTCAGAGGGAGGAGCCCGGAAAGTAGTGTCTCCGTTTACAAAGTACAGTTGCCGGAGAACCCTGCTTTGTATCGGAGCATGGCTTCAAAGCCTGTCCCGAGCAAAGCCGAAGGTGTCGCAAGCAGTGAAAAGATCGCCGAGCTTCACTCCTGCGGAACTGCCATCCAGCCGAGGCTCTGCCGTCCCGAGACGGCTGCTTGCGCGCGCCGAAGAAATTCGTATATGATCCCGACCCGAAGAGAAAGTCCACGATCGGAAGCGTTGAACGGGGATGATCAGGGCCGCACCTGGAATCGTTTCCAGATTTCCCTGCCCATCCCGGCACTCTTCACGAACCGCGACAGAACCGCGCCGGAGGCAAAAGGTGCAGGCAGTGAAATGGTGGAAGCAGACGCTGGCAACGGCAGCGATTCTCGCCGCGGCCGTGGGCGCAGAACAGGTCAGGCCGGTCATGGCTATGCCGGCCGCGCAATCCTCTTCGCAGGCGCAAAGCTCTTCGCCGCCCGCGGCATCCGCCGGAACGCAGACGCCTGCTCCGGCGGATGCGTCTGCGAAGCAGCAGCCCTTCCCCTTCAGCCACAAGCGCCATGCCGCGCTGAAGATCAACTGCACATACTGCCACACGGGAGCGGAAACCGGTGTCCATGCGGATTTCCCCGTGCAGTCAAAGTGCATGGCATGCCACGCCCAGGTGGATAAAGATGCGGAGCCGATCAAACAGCTCGCGGCACTGCCGCCGGATACGCACATCACGCCCGAAAAGCCCGTCTACACACTGCCGGACTTCGTCACCTTCAGCCATGCCCGCCACAAGGCAGCCGGAGCCGCCTGTGCCGCGTGTCACGGCGATGTCTGGGCATCCGACGTCGTGCAGCCGCATCTGCCGATGCGCATGAAGGCCTGCATCGACTGCCATCGGGAAAATCACGCGCAGGTTACATGCACCACCTGTCACGAGGCATTTCAGCAATAGCTCAAGGAAAGCGATATCGCCGATCATGAACCGTATCCTTCATCCCGCGTTTGCGCGCATCAGAATCGCTGCTTTGCTTGCAGGCGCAGCGTTATTGCCTCTCTCTCTGCATGCCCAGCAATGGCTGAGCTACAGCGGCGATCCAGGCGGCACGCGTTACTCTCCGCTGAAGCAGATCAACACAAAAAACGTCGGCAGGCTCGAAGTAGCGTGGACCTTTCACACCGGCGACATGAGCGATGGCCAGACCGGCGACTGGCCCGCGCACAGCTCGTTTGAGACCTCGCCTCTGGTGGTGAACGGCCGCATGTACATCACTACCCCCTTTTCGCGCGTCATCGCTCTCGATCCCGAGACCGGCAAACAGATCTGGGCCTTCGATCCGAAGATCGATCCCAACATGACCTATCCGCTGCTGGTCAATCGCGGCGCCGCGTGGTGGAGCGACGGCACGCAGCATCGCATCTTTCTCGGCACGCTCGACGGCCGCCTTATCTCGATCGATCCCGAGACCGGCAAACCCGATCCGGCCTTCGGCAAAGATGGCTCCGTCGATCTGCGTCTGGGCGTCGCCGAAGACTTTCCCGACAAACATCTCGGCATGACCTCGCCGCCGGTCATCTACAAAAACGTCGTGATCTGCGGCTCCATTACCGCCGACGCGGAGCCGAAGGGACCACGCGGCGATGTGCGCGCCTTCGATGCGCGTACCGGAAAGCTGCTGTGGGTCTTTCACACCGTGCCCCGCGAAGGAGAGTTCGGACACGACACCTGGCAGGGCGATGGATGGAAGGATCGCTCGGCGGTCAATGCCTGGTCGAATCTCAGCGTCGACACGGAGCGCGGAATAGTTTTCCTTCCGCTCACCTCGCCCGGATATGACAACTACGGGGCAGACCGCAAAGGCGCAGATCTTTTTTCCGATTCGCTGGTGGCGCTCAATGCGACGACCGGCAAAATGATCTGGTATTACCAGATCATTCATCACGATCTGTGGGATTACGATCTTCCCGCGCAACCCGTTCTGGTCGACGTGAAGCGAAACGGCAAAATCATTCCCGCCGTCGCGCAGGTTACAAAATCGGGCTTTACCTTCGTCTTCAATCGGGTGAACGGCAAGCCGCTCTTCGACGTGCAGGAAAAACCCATTCCTTCCAGCGATGTACCGGGCGAACAGGCCTCGCCGACAGAGCCCTTCCCTGTTCTTCCCAAACCCTTCGCGCGCCAGTCCTTCACCGCAGACGAACTCACCAATGTCTCGCAGGAATCGCATGACTTCTGCGCCAAACTCCTTGCCGGCGCTCATCTCGACAAGGTCTACGTTCCCATCAGCACCAACCCGACAATTTTCTTCCCAGGCTCGCTCGGCGGCGCCAACTGGGGTGGCGCATCGTTCGATCCACGAACGCGCACACTCTTCGTCAATTCGCAGGATCTCGGAAATTTCGTACACATGGTGCAGAGTTCCTCCGGAGCGAGCGTCTCTTACCGCTCGCGGCCGATGCAGAAGCGCAGCTCCAAGTTCGTCGATCAGGATGGCAATCCGTGTCAGATGCCGCCCTGGGGTTCGCTGACCGCAATCGATCTGGATACAGGCGCATTCCGCTGGCAGTCCACCCTCGGCGTCGTGGACTCGCTCATCGCCAAAGGCGTTCCACCGACCGGGGCTCCGAATCTCGGCGGCTCGCTGGTCACCGCCGGAGGCCTGGTCTTCATCGGCGCCACAGACGACGCGCGCTTCCGCGCCTTTGACGAAAAGACCGGCAAAGAAATCTGGACAGTAAAGCTGCCCGCTTCAGCGCACGCATCCCCCATCACCTTCACCGGACCGAAGTCGAAGAAGCAATATGTAGTGATCGCCGCAGGCGGGGGCGGGAAGAAATATTCCGACAGCCTGATCGCCTGGACGCTTCCCTGAGAACATCGGCGGCCTTCATTTGGTGCCGCCTTTCCGTGGCCGGTTCAGCTCTTTTGCGCAGCAAAGATTCTGCGCGAAGCATCTCCGGCGGCCGCCAGGTTCTTCAGCCACATCTCTGTGTACTCGCGCGACAGCACTACGCCGTTCGCTCCTGCTCCAAAGGCCGCATCCATCTCCTCGCGTACACTCTCCGGCGTTGTCTTATGCTGGCCTTCGTGTACCGGCACATCGATGTCGACCGCCGGATAGATCTGCACCGTGCCGCCGGTACCCGTAATGGCCCGCTTTGTCTCGCGCGCCACATAATCCGGAGACAATCCATTCGCGAGAATCTCCGCGTAGGACTTTTCCTGATAGTTCATCATGCCGTAGTACGTGGGCAGAAACGCCTGCGGTGTAACGTCGGCAAAGATGGTCGAGCACAGATGATTCAGAAAGCTCACCATGCGTCCACCGCCTGCATTGCTGTACGTTGCGATCTTGATGAAGTCCGCGTATTCGCGAATCTTTCCGTAGTCCTCGACCGCGCTGTAAAACGGGCTGAACGTAACGTTCTGCACCACATGAAAGCCGAAGGGCTTCTTCGGCGCAAGCGCCTTGGCCGTGCCGTAGAGCTCAGCGCGCACCTCGTGATAACTGTCCGTCCACAGTGCCTGCCAGGCCAGAATTTCGGGATACTCCGTCAGCGTTCGCCAGAACGTCACAAAGTATCCATCGTCCGGCCGCTGCTTTTTCTGAGCGGCGCGAAAGAGCGTATCGAGCCGCAGATAACCCTCTTTAGCTCGCTCCGCGCTGATGCCGCGCTCGCGGCCCTTCGCCGTGCAGAACGGACAGAAGCACGAGATACCGGCTGTCGCCCATCCACCGCCAATCATATTGTCGAGCGGCCCCATACGCTCGCATCCCCACGTCACGCCATCCACCTCATTCGGATAACCGGAGAGCAGTGACTCTATCTTCGCTGTCAGGTGCGCGCGGTAATCGGGATGGTTGAAGCAGGCACTGTCGGTCCGGCGGCCATAGGTATCGATCTCCGCCACCTGCGTGAACCCAGGAATAAAGCGCATCATGCGTGCCGAGGTGTTGTTGTAGTCGAAGGCGAAGAAGCTCATGCCTCGCGCCTTCATCTTCGGAACAACCTCCGCAATCACATTGAAATGATTGTCGTCAGGCGAGCGAAAATCCCGGATCGTGGTGTTCGCAAAATATTTAAGGTCGTAGTCGTAATTCGCGCCGCCCGTGGAGGGCGGCTTATTGCGGCCGAAGGTTCCGTGATCGGGCAGCTGAATACTGCCCGTGACGATATCGGTCGGGTCTGACAGGTACGTGAAAGCCAGAACCGTATTGACGTTTCCCTTCTGCTGCAGGTTGTCGAGGATGCTGTCGATTCCCTCATCCGGCCACGCATAGGCCTTCACCTGAATGCCGACAACATTTTTGCGATTGACCGTTTCATTGACGAATGTGTTGGCCGAGACGCGCGCGGGCTGCGGTTTGGGAGCAGTATCCTGCGCCTTCAGAACTCCTGGCCATCCGGCGCTGAGAGCGCCAAGCAGCTGAACAAACCGGCGGCGGCTGGTTTCAAGGGACATGATCACGTCCTCACTTTCGGAAACGTTTCCAACACTAACCTCAGCAGATCACGAAAATCAAGCACAAAGAGATGGAGGCGTTATTCGCCTCGCGCTTATCGCCGGATAAGTTCGCGGAATCCCGTTCGGCTGGCGGATGATCGACTGCAGTTTGGAATTATTGGCTGTATCCCTCTTCTTCTGTGCTGCAACCAGGGTCTCTGATTGAGACTTATACAGCCGGGACGGCTGACTGCAAAGGAATTGTTGACAGCCCTCCAAAGCGTCGTTCTCTGCGATGGAATTCATCTAAAGCAGCATCGAAATCATTCTCGTTAAATTCAGGCCACATACGATCCGAGAAGAGGAGCTCAGCATAAGCGGATTCCCAGAGCAGAAAATCTGAGAGCCGCTTTTCGCCACCTGTGCGGATCAGAAGATCGACCTCTCTCTCATCCATCATGAGCGCCTGCTCGATCATCGACCGAAACAAATCAGGAAAGCGCATTTCTTCATTCGGGGCTGCTACCTTAACTTCAGCTGCTGCGCACGCAATGGAATCTCGCGATGAATAGTCAATGGCAACATATAAATGAAGACGCCTTTCTGCCGCGGTGGCTGATTCGGCCTTATTGATTTCCTGCAACGCCGCTTTCGGCAGTCGATCCCGTCTTCCAATCATCTGAAACCGTACACCTTGCCGCAGAAGCCGCTGAATTTCCAGGCGAAGGAAGGCACGGAGCAGCCAGAAAATGCTCTGTACCTCAGAAGCCGGCCGCCGCCAGTTATCGGAAGAAAATGCATACAGGGTCAGCCGGGCAACATCTCGATCCAGCGCGCGCTCCACGATACGACGTACTGAGGCGATTCCTGCACGATGGCCCGCGACGCGGGGTAAACCGCGACGCGCAGCCCATCGCCCATTGCCATCCATAATGATGGCTACGTGCAGTCCTTTGTTTTGCCTCGATTCCACCGATCTCACAATGTTTCTCCTGAAACCATGGGCCCGGACTGTTCAGAAGCATCGGGAGCCGGAAGCGAACCATGCCAATCAATTCTCCGAGTAAAGTACATGGCTCCAGCCACGGCCACGAAACTCGCAATTGCGCCCACCAGCAATGCATTGTCTTCAAGAGTCAGCAGCAGATAGATCAGTGTGTACAGCATTGTGAAAATCACGAACGCCCTTATCCCCTGCAACCGGCTGGCAAATATCCACCCGGCATTGGCCGAGAGCAGAATGATGGTTGCTGCGCCTGCAAGCATAAAGCCGTAATCAAAGCCAATTCTTTCGGCGAACGATAAAAGCAGAAGATAAAAGATGATCTGTGCCACACCGACCAGAATGTACTGCGCAGGATGAACTCTCTTTCGCGTTGTGGCCTCAAATACGAAGTAGGTCAGAAAGACCAGGCCAAGAAAAAGAAGTACATATTTCAAGGACCGGTTGACGGATTGATAGGGATCGGCCAACTCGATAAAGGACACACCAAGCGCTGTGGCGTCGAGTCCTGTAATCAAATCGCTCGGGCCTTCCGCGCGCACGCCGCGGGCGATAAATGGCACGGACCACTCAGCGGCAAAACCCTGATTTGTGATGCTGTGACTGGCAGGAAGAATTCCCCCATCAAATCCCGGGTTTCGCCAGTCTCCCTGCGCGATCAGATGAGTCGTTTTTCCATAGGCCAGTACTGCAATTCGCTCAGCGCCGGAGAAGCGCAGCGCAGATGTCACGTGAAACCTGGCATCCGGTTTTGCAAGGTCACCGGCCTTTGCGCTAAATAATGACAGCCTGATGTGCTGGTTCTGATCTCCACCGATCGAGATATTGTCGGCTGTCTCCGCCGGCACCAGCGTGACGGTATTCCCTTCTGCCGTCAGCGTAGCGTCGGCCAGCGCTCCACGTGCATCGCTCACTCCAACGATAATTTCTGCATGGCTCCAGTCGAGTTCGGCGCCCTGTGGAGTTGCGGCCGAAACCCCTGACAGATCGAAATTCGCATCGAGCTTCAAATCTGCCTGGAACACGGGGACGCTGAACAGCGACCGGTGCCGTTCTTCCGTTTTGGTCCTGAGGGTCGCGGAAGCCTGTGCAGGAAAGACCAGGTAGGTTCCGTGCTTTGTGGAATCGGCCGGAGACTGCGGAGGAACGCTATACGGTATAGCAAGTGTCGGTCCGAGGAAGGTCTGCGGACCTCCAACATGGCTGCTTATCTCTGCAACGACATCGTCAGCGCGTTTGGTTCTATCGTTAACCAGTCCACCCACGAAGAATGCAGGAATGGTCATGAGCAGTGCCAGACCGCAAATCATAATGAGCTTCACACCCATCGACAGGGATCTGAATATTCCCCTGGGACTCGATTGCAATAACGAGAAATCACTCACAGAAATACTCCCTTTCGTAAAGTACTTTGTATTACAAAGTATTGAGGTAAAAAAAATCTATGCTCTTGACGGTGTCAGGCCGCGTATCGGATTGCCTGCGGGCTCACTCTTCGTCTCCTTTGCCGCATCCCGAATCACCTGTTCGAGGGTAGAAAGATATTCAAGATAGCGCTTACGGCCTGGAGGCGTAATGCGGCAAACCGTCTGCGGGCGATTGCGCTCATGCCCCTTCAGAATCTCGACCATTTTCCCTTTCTCCAGCACGTTCAGATGCCGGCTCAGATTGCCATCGGTAAGAGCGCACAGTTGTTTGAGATCGTTGAACGTCAATCCCTTCGGATTCGTGACCAGAGACGTAAGGATGCTCAGGCGAGCTCTCTCGTGGATCACTCGATCCAGCCCTTCGTATGCGAAACGGCCTTCGCTGGAGGAGACCTTAGATTTCATCCAGGTTCTCCTCAGCATGAAAGAAGAGAATGGCCGCGACCAGCAGCTGGCCCACCCCATAAGCAATTCCCATAGTCCATGGAGACAGCGCCCGGCTGCCTCCCGCAGCAAAACAACTGAGTCCCGTAAGCAGATACCATGCACCAGCCGCAATCATGGGTTTTGGCAGGAACCGGCACGATGAAAAAACTCCCAGGCTGAAAATCACCTGCCACAACCCCGGAAGCATCCATACTGCAAACGGCACATAACGCAGAAACACGATCGTTACAAGCAGGCCTGCGCCTGCGGACGGCAGAAACTGCACAACCGCCATACGGAGCATCTCATTCGACAGCCCGGAATGGATGCGGCGCGTGCGCGTATACATCTGCACGCCTGTCAAAGCTGCCGACGCCACAGCAGTCGTAATCCAGATACTCAGATAAATGGAAATGTGGTTGCCCGGATCGGGCAGCCAAATCGCCTGCACACCTGCAGCCAGAGCCGCAAATACGCCAGTGGCGGCGAGTGTCGCGGGGCCATAACCCCGAAATACCGTCGTACTGGCCATCTGCCTGCGAATGCTGCTGATGTCATCAAGCGCTTTGTAAAGATCATTCATCGCAAATAACTTTACAATGCAAAGTAACCTGCCGGGCAGCGCCTGTCAATATGCAAAATACTGATCTCCGTTCTGCAGACTGAATTCAATCCTGCTGACGATGGCAGCATTCATCTGCCTCCTGAAACTCTTTCTTTGCCTCCCGACACAGACGTACTGGCCGACAATGGCGGAGCTCCTGCAGATGGCCGTAGCGGCAGGCGTCCGGTTCCTCCCGAGCAGATACGCCGCCCCCTCTTCGTACTGGGCACGATCTCGTCTTCCGCCGGCGAAAATTGACCTGGCATCCTGTGAGGCGGAGGGTTGATCAGAATGGAATAAACAATACGCTCTGAGACCTCGGCATCATAAGGCGCGGCCGGCGCGCTCATGGAAACCACATCCGGCTCACCAGGGCCGTTAAAGTGGAGCCTGTACCGGGAAGAACAGCCTTCGCACATCCAGAAAAAGTGAGTGGCTCTTCCGGCATTTTCCGCTCTGCGCATATCCACGGCATAGAGAACTCCGGAACGCAGATAGACCAGGCGTTCGTCGCATTCGGGGTTGGCGCATTTATCGATCATGGCTTCGATACCTATCCCTACGGTATCGATCCGATCGTTATTCAGGCAGTGATTCCCATCACACCTGTGATCTGCGTCACGAAGCGTTGTCCTGCGGGCTGTTACCTTCGAGATGAAACTTCGGGGAGATCATGGTCTCGTTTGACGCTGAGCACAGAGCGGTCCACTACCCTGCGGATCGCCGCTTTCGCATCTGGATTCGCCCCTCTCTTCTGATCGGAGCCGGCATCGCACTGCTGCTGGTCATTGCGGCGGCGTGGATCGAAGTCGCAGTAACCGGCATGCCGCATATTCCGCCGGTTCCTCAGATTTATCCCAATAACTTCACCGGACCTCATGGCTTTCCGCTCTGGGTGCGTTACAGCCACTTCTTCAACTTCCTTTTTGTGATGATGCTGATCCGCAGCGGTCTTTCGATTCTGGTCGATCATCCGCGTCTTTACTTCAACGACAACTGCACACCGGACAGCGAGTGGATTCGGGTTACGCCGCTCAGGGTTCCCCGCGATCGTATGTGGACCGCGAAAGACGATGCCCGCTACATCTCTCCTTTCGTCGCTACGCCTGGATACCGGCACACCATAGGCATTGCACGCGTCTGGCATTTCATAAACGTCCACGGATTCATCATCACCGGCGTTTTCTTCATTACCATGCTCTTCAACACCAACCAGTGGAGGCGCCTTGTGCCGGCGTCGCCGCTGGTGCTTCTGCAGGCATGGAACACGTGGGTCCACTATGCGACGTTCCATCTGCCGCCGGAACCGAATGGATTTTACGGCTATAACGCTCTGCAGCAGATTGCATATTTTTCGGTGGTCTTTGTCTTCGGCCCGCTGGCCATCCTGACCGGCATCGCCATGTCTCCGGCCGTAGTGAATCGCTTTCCGTGGTATGCGAAGATCTTCGGCGGAAGGCAGGCGGCCCGCTCAATTCATTTCCTCACCATGCTCGGCTTTCTAGCGTTCCTCGTAGTGCATGTGACGCTGATCGTGATGACCGGATTCGCGCGCAACATGAATCACATTGTGCTGGGCACAGACGACCAGGGCCATCCTGGAATGCTTCTCGGTTTTGCGGGGATCGCCCTGGTCCTGCTTTCGTGGATCGCAGCGCACTACATCTCGTGGCATCATCCACGCGGCCTGCAGCGCGCACTCAAGTTTGTGGCGTATCCGATGCAGCTGCTTACTCTGAATCGCCTGGTCCCGCGAGAAAAATATACAGAAAAAGACATCTCCCCCTACTTCTGGCCGAATGGAAAGATGCCCATCAGCGAAAACTGGAAGCAGCTGGCGGCGAGCGGGTTCGAGAACTACCGGCTGAAGGTGGGCGGACTGGTCGAAAACCCGGTTGAGCTTTCGCTCGCCGATCTTGAAAGGCTGGGCGAGACCGAGCAGATCACCATGCATCATTGCATCCAGGGATGGAGCGGCATTGCGAAGTGGGGTGGTCTTCCCATGACAAAGCTCGTCGAGCTGGTGCGCCCGAAACCGGAGGCCAGGACAGTTGCCTTCTTCTCGTTTGGCGAAGCTCTCTATGGCGGTCCCTACTATGACACGCAGCGGCTCGACAACGTGCTCAAGGCGGAATGCCTGCTCGCCTCGCAGATGAACGGGCAGCGGCTTCCTCTCGAATACGGCGCTCCGCTGCGCCTGCGGGTCGAGAACCAGCTTGGCTACAAGATGGTCAAATGGATCGAGCGGATTGAGTTCGTCGGCTCTGAAAAGCTGCTCGGAAAAGGGGAAGGCGGCAAGAATGAAGATGACGAATACTTCGACCTGCTGCCGAACATCTGATGCTGGAGTCTGATTCGCCGTCGCGCCGGGACGACAACCAGGAACATGCCGGCATCGACCATGTCCTCTCGCTGCTGCGCAGGCTGCGGCTGAACTGGCTGTTGCGCCACTTTCCATCGAGACTCGTTCGCTCGCTCTATGTGTTTGTAAATGGCTTTCTCACGATTGGAATCCTGGCGCTGCTGGCATTTGTGACTCGCAATCCCTTTGTATTTCCGTCGCTCGGTCCCACCGCATATCTTCTCTTCTTCTCACCGCTCGCCAAAGCTTCCAGTCCGCGAAACACGATTGCCGGACACGCGATCGGACTCGTCTGCGGCTATGGCGCGTTCGTGCTTACAGGTGCCGGGACTATACCGTTCGGCACGCATCCAGGCATTTTCTGGCCAAGAATCCTGGCGGCGGCGCTCTCACTCTCGGCCACCGGCGCACTTATGGCTCTGCTCGATGTCAGCCATCCGCCTGCCGGTGCGACAACGCTGATCGTTTCTCTCGGTATCATCGCAAGGCCCCGCGAACTTATCGTGATCGAGGTGGCCGTGTTTCTGCTCGTGGCCCAGGCTCTACTGATCAACAGGCTTGCCGGATTACCCTATCCGCTCTGGAAGACTCCGGCCCAGCTTATGCCGGCAGGCGAGTCGCCGGAATGAGACCACTCTGTTTTGGATTCGACGCAGATCAGGCCACGGCGCATTTCGAGGGAATGCGGCGCCGAGAAGCAGATCCAGCTATTAATCAGGATTCGTCTGCCTGTTCCGGGTTGATCGGCAAATATCCAGATGATGCAAATATTCAGGTGATGTTATCAGCAACGAGATCTGAGCTGGTCCGTCGCGACCAGCACCGGACAGGCGGCGCCGGCGATGATCTGGCAGGCGATTTTCCCGGGAAGGTGCGCCGCTACAGGCGATGCGTGCCTCACGCCCAGTACGATGAGACTGGCCTTGTGTTGTGCCGCATAGTCGAGCACCCCAGTGGAGGCATCGTCGTCACAGGCGATCGCGCAAAGCGGGTCTCCTATCGCAAATCCGCCCTCGTGGATCATCTGTCCGATCGCCGCAGCCGATGTCCTGCGAAGCGCATCTTCATCGCCGGGCTTCAGATCGCATCGCGGAAGAACGTGCAGGCAGTGAAGAGGCACACCGGTCCGCTCGCACAGAAAAGCGGCACTGCGGACTGCTGCGGTCGACATGTGGCTGAGATCCGTCGCAAAGACGATCGGCCCTCGCGTATGAGGCGGGCCTGTGGGAGTGAGGACGCGGGGTCCTGCTGTCAGGACAGGGCAATCGGAGCTGCGAAATACAACCTCTGCCGTCGAACCGAGAAGGAAGCGTTCGAGCCCGGTTGTTCGCCTGGTTCCCATGACGACCAGATCGATTCTCTGTTGCCCGGCCGTCTCGAGGATCACCTCCGAAACGATGCCGTCTGTGATTCTGCCTTCGACCGTCAACCCATGCTTTGCAGAGTCCAGCAGCAATAACTCCAGCTCGTGCTCTGCCGATTGACGGAACGCAGACAGGCCCTCGGCAATTCCACCGGTCATTGGCGAAGCGGCGCCAGCATATTCAAAGACATGCAGCAAAAGTAAATGTGCATTGAGAAGCACCGCCAGATCCCTGGCCACCCGATAGGCCACCTGGGATGCGGCAGATAAATCCGTGGCCATCAGAATCCGGGCAAAAAGAGAATGAGATTTCATAGTGATCGCGCTCCGTGCGGCTCGTATCGGATCATCTGTGATGCGCGTGCGCGTTCTGCTTCGCCGGTTGCGTGTGAACGCGGTCGGCAGCGGACTGGATCGCGGAGCGGGTCTGCCGGTCTTTCTCCTCCGGCTGCCGGGGGCTGTCCGGCATGAACCTCACAGGCCGCGC
Source organism: Paracidobacterium acidisoli (assembly GCF_003428625.2). Classification (GTDB taxonomy): domain Bacteria; phylum Acidobacteriota; class Terriglobia; order Terriglobales; family Acidobacteriaceae; genus Paracidobacterium; species Paracidobacterium acidisoli. The sequence goes on from NZ_QVQT02000011.1 coordinate 18,813, forward strand.
CTCCCACGCAAAAAAGAGCATCTTTGCGCCCACGAAACAGAGATACCAGCCCAGAATTGCAGTCGCGGAAGAATCGGTCGGATTTCTGATCAGCCCTGCCATCGCCCCGGAAAACAGGATCGAGACAGCGCCGAAGAAGTACATCGCACGACGCTTTTGAGAGTGATGGCCTGCTCTGGCCGCGTAGGCAAGCGCGGAAATGCCGAATGCCAAAGCATGAATGATGGCGAAGATCACGAGCCATTGCAGCGGGACAAGCGGATAAGCGCCGAGAAAGATTCCAGCCAGAGCAAATGCAATCCCGGCCAGAAGATAAAACGTGACGCGATGGAGCTTTTTCATACCCGCGGTCAACGCGGCGAACCAGTCCGTAATGGCGGCCAGGATGAGAGCCGCGGCGGAAAGCAGGATCGCAATCCCGACAGCGAGTGCCTCAAACAACGGGTTGCTCATGGCTGCGTGCAGATAAAGGAGGGTTAACCCGAGCAGGAGGGCCAGCGAACCGTGAATTGCAGGAATGGCGATGCGGAGTTTACCTGCGGCTGTCATGCAAATGCAATCTCCTTTATGAGTTCCGAAGATGCGGGATTGCCTGACGGCGGGACGCAGAGCACCGGACAGGAAACGCGGGAGATGACCTGCAGGACCGTGCTGAGAAGAAAGTCTTCTGCGGAGAGCTCATTCTCCGGCGATCCGAGAACGACGAGATCCGCACGCAGGTTCTCTGCACGACTGGCAATGACCTCGCCTGCATCTCCCGACATGACCACATGTTCGACCGGCACAGTATGCGATTCGTTGAGCGGAGCAAGAAAACGCAGCCGCTCCAGGCAGTTCGAGCAGCAATGCTCGTTTCCGCAGCGCGTCGCGTGCAGGACCAGGAGCTGATCGCGGACCATGCCGTGCGCGATGTGAAGCGCTGCAACCGATGCTGCTGAAAAATCGATTGCGGCAACCACGCGCCTCCACCGCCCGGCCGAAGAGAGAAATGCCTCAGCGCCGGGAGAAACCGTGAGCACCGGACAGGACGCTTTCGCGAGAAGCTGACGGGCCATCGTGCCCAGAGCGACGCGTCCGGCTTCGGTCTTCGCTCGCGTGCCCAGCACCAGCAGATCTCCGTGGTGATCGGCCGCGGCCTGCAGAATGCGCTCGCAGATGACTCCGCTTTCCACCACCGAATGAACGGTGATTCCCTGACGCCGCGCGTCCTCTTCGATCTGGCGCAGCTCCTTCAGAGCCGCCTGGTTTGCGGCGAGGACATCCGGCGCGCCTTTGGGAAAGGCGTAACTCACCGGATCGATCACATGCACGAGCACCAGGGTCGATTGATGCTCGTGAGCGATCGCCTGCGCATAGCGGAGCGCGGTAGAGGAATAACGGCTCAGATCGGTGGCGACCACGACGGTCCTGAATGTCAGCGTGCTGTCCCGCATTCGCTTTTCTCCTCAGGCATGAAATGCATTGAGGAAAACTGTAGACGGCTGATCGCAACGCGGCAGTGATGGTCATCACACTTCTGCGGAAGGACGAACAGGGATGCAGGGAGAAATGGACTAGCCGGCGAGCAGGTCCATCTGAGCGGGGTTGAGAAGCGTGATCGAGGACCCGCGGCGCCGGATCAATCCGTCGCGCTCAAACTGATTCAGAAGACGGGTCACTGTTTCACGCGAGCTGCCGGCCATGTTAGCCAGCTCTTCATGGGTAAGCGCCATGGTGAAGCGAAGCTCCGGTTTACCGCATGCGGCCGTGTTGGCCCAGTCCAGCAGCAGGCGCGCGAGACGCCCTGAAGCCGATCCGGAAAGAGCGAGACGGCGGGCATCGAGAAATACCTCGCGATATTCCTTCGCCATCACCTGAGAGGTCTTTTCGCCTACCTCAAGGTGGGTTTGCAGAAACTCCATGAAGTCGTTACGGCGGATATTTCTGAGAACCGTCGGTTCAAGCGTCTCCGCTGTCACTTCATGCGGTATGTTGTTCAGCGCCGCGCTCAGTCCCAGGACGTCTCCGGCCCCGGCCAGCCGCAGGATCATCACGCGGCCGTCACGCGAGGTGGTGGAGAGCTTCAGCTGTCCTTCGCAGACGACGAAAACACCATTCGCGGGATGGCTCTCCTCGAAGAGCACGGCCCGGCCGGGCAGGGCAAGACGCGATCCAATCCTGTCAAGATGCTGCAGTGCGTCATCGCTCAGGTTACAGAACAGCCGCAGCGTGCGATAGCTGCACTCCGTGCACTTTTCATCGAAATGTCGCGCTGCCAGTGGCATACATCGCTTTCGAGGAACAACGGCAACCTGTTGCCTGCGGCATCGGCCGGTTGTCCATTCGAGGGCAAAACGCCCTGACAGGCAGTGGAACCGTCCGCAGATCAAACAGGAAAAGTAAAGTGTACTTCTTCTCTCTTTCTCGCGTCCATTTGATGTGGATGCGGCTCATGGCGAAGAGTCAGCACCGGACACTTCGCAGCGGCGAGCACCTGATACGCTGCGCTCGCGCTGAGAGGACCGAATCGATGCCCTCCATCTGCGCCCAGAACGATCAGGTCGGCATCGGTCTGGTCCGCCGCGTTCAGTATCTCGTCCGCCAGCTTACCCGTTGTCACCATGGTATAGACGCGAGGCACCAGATCCGTCGGGTCGGGAACGAGCGCGGCCAGTGCGTTCCCGGCCCAGTCGAGAACCCGTTCCGGATTGATTGCATCGGCGATGTCCCGATCGAGCACATGCAGCAGCGTTAATTCTGCGCGGCAGGCCTGGGCGATCTCGACTGCAAGGTCCACGCTCTCCTGGTAGTCGCCCATCAGCGATACGGGATGAAGGATTCTTCGCGGCGTCACATGACGGAGCGAATGACGAGCAAGAGGTCCGACAACGAAGACCGGAATATTGACCCTGGTGATCAGCTCCTGCGCGACGGAGCCGAGCACAAGCTGTCCCAGCTTCCCTCGTCCATGCGTGCCCATGATCAGCCGTGTGGCGCCCGTGCGTTTAATTTCTTCGCGGATTATATCCGTGGCGTAGCCATTTCTCACCACAGCATCACAGCAGATTCCATGCGCGGTAATCTCGCGGGCAGCTCCCATCAGCATGAGGCGGGCATCGCGATTGATCCTGGACATGTCGATGTAAGGAACAGCCGCCGCCTCGACCGGCAGTGAATCCGTGACGATTACGGCGTGGACCAGCGTGACATGGGCCGGACACGCAATTGCCTGGGCAATGATATGCGGAGTCAGATATTCGAGATCGGTCAGATCGGTCGCAACCAGAATCCGATCGGGAGCGGCCAGAGCGCATTTTTCGAACAGCGTTTCAACGAATTTCTCCATTACAGTATCTCCTTCCCTTCCGGGATACTCTCAAGCGCATGATCCCGCAGCGAAGTGGATCCAGTGCAGCAGCAGCAGAGCGATCATCGCTGCTATCACCATAGGTTTCTTCGAACAGATTCTCTGTGACGCAGATCACAGCCTTCCGCGCCGGCACTCCGCGCAGCGCCATCATTGAGCTGCCGGGGAACGGCGAGCTTTCTGCCGGTGAGCTGATTGAAAAAACGGGGATGGAGCAGGCAAACGTCTCGCAGCATCTGGCGGTGCTTCGAGCCAAACAGCTTGTTGTGAACCGCAAAGCCGGGAACCAGGTTTCTATTCCGTCCGCGATCCCATTCTCAATAAGGTTCTTGCCCTCATGCGCCGCTATTTCTATGCGCGGTTGAAAGAAGCTCCGGAAATGCTGGACGAGATGGATAAAGCTTCTGCGAGACTGGGCGGTGAAGCCTGCATGCTGTTTCTTTTCGCAATCACTGCTCCTCCATCGGGATTGCCTTCGCCAATCTCATGAACCAAGAGGCGCAGATATGGGCACCCATGTCCGCAGAAACTGAAGTAAATATAATTTATTATTTAGTGAATTCACTGTATAGTGACTTCAGTGAACTAAACATCTCGTAATATTTACTTAACACGGAGAGAAAATGAACATCAGCCAGGCATGGGTAGAGCTTGCTCTGAGAACTTTGTCGTGTAACCAAAAAGCCCTCGCTCAGCGCGTCGCCGTGTCGCCGGCCCAGATCAGCAAATGGAAGAACGGTGAGTACATGTCGTCCGATATGGAAAGGAAGTTTCGGGCAATTGTGAAGCTTGGGGACGAGCAGCATCCGGAGTTTGTTCTGTGGGCAGGCTCGCCTGAGGATGCCGCCAAGTGGGATGAGCTGATTCATCGCTTAGCTGAGAATGCCCGCGAAAGTGCAGAAACCGGATACGACACGGAACCGCTCGCGGACGACATGGGATTGCTGAGCCTATTCGTCTCCTCTACCCTCGTGGACATGGGGATCGAACCGCCGAAGGTATTTCCGTCAGAGTTGGATCCATACTTAAACAGCGACGACGAGGACGACAAGGAGGTTGAAGCGGTGGGCGAGGATGCTGAAGAGATTGTATTTGAGACTGACGATGCTCTTTGGGACTTGCTCAACACGAACCCTTATTCAAAGGTTATCAGCGACATTTTTGATTCGCTGAACGACGTATACGGATTCTATGCTGCGTACGTTAGTGGACTGACCCATAAACTGATGGATGATGGCGAACCTGGTGAGTCGGTATTAGATCTGGACGGTAATATTGAATCCGGCCTGATTGACCTGGCCGCCTGCAAGATTGAGGTCGATGAGAAATTTGCGCCCAAGATCAAGATGTTCAGATCCCGAATCATAAAAAGCTACGTGAGATGGCTCACGACCCTCAAAGATGCGGCTTTCCACGCCGGGGTTCCGCTCGGAGCCGAGTTGATGGACATGGTAGATAAGGATGCTGGAGAGCTTGGTCACACGGCAGAGGCTGAGAGTTTGGGGTTTAATGCAGCTCGGCTGCATCCTGATATCTACATGAATGAACTTCTCGTCGGGATGAGAACCATCCATCAGGTTCTACCAGCTATTTTGAAGAAGCTCGAGATCAACGATCTCGAACTGGATGGCTCAGACTTATACCTCGACACACGCGCTCGCCATGGCGCCTTGTTTAACACTGACGAGCAATCTGACGAGGAGGAATAAAGAATGTCCCACGATAAGACGCCTCCCACTGCATTCTTACGGAAAAAGACGCAATATGTCATGGACGTTCCGGTCACTACTTAGCATTGGAGGTGTAATTGGAATGCAAAACACCAGAGGTGAAGAGGGGGATTCTACTCCAGAGCGGAAACGAGCCTCCAAGCAATCTAGACCACCTCCGTAAGAAGCTAAATCCAGATGCAAAGTCATGGCTCGATAACGTCATCATTCCCGCGTTGGCAAGAGAATATTTGAAACAAATCAGAAACAGAATCAGGCCAAGCTTTCGAGCATATCTGAAATGAGATCAGAACAGAATTAAGGCTGGCTCCCAGCGGCCCTCGTAGAGGTAATTCGCATATCCTGCTAATAGTTGCAGGTATCGATTTACTGTACATACCTGGCCATTCTGTTCCTGGAAGAATCAAAGCCTACGGTGCGCGTCCTTAGATTTCCGGATGATGCGAGACGAAGATAAATTGTCCATTGTGTTCTTCGACAGACTCTTCTGCGGAAAGAAGCCATGGCCTAACCTCACGTAAGACAACAAACCTGTCTGGCCCGTCGATATAGACGGTGTTGTGTCGCTCCTCTCGCGGAGACCGTAGATTTAACCTCGATTGCCCTCACCTGGAAAGCAATTGCTGCGCCACTCCTGGAGGTTGGCTTGAAATTGCTGTTAATTTCTATCTACGAATAAAGATAATGTCCAGTACTTCTTATTACTCGGACCAAAGAACGGTAGTGGGAATAAGTGATTGGTTTACTGATTAAAGGCGGCGATCTGCGATCCACATTGTCGCTCTCACCGCAGGACTCCAAGCATTAACTGCTTATCATGGACCGCATTAATAAGTGTTTATTGCAGTGTCACCAGGACCTCAATCACGCCCGTTCCCGAATCCAGTGAGCCCATGGCTTTACCGATCACCGCGCCCAGCATTCTGCTGCGATCCGTGCCTTTCATCGCATAACCTTCCAGCGACGCCGTCACAAGCAGGTCTCCACGATGAACTGGTCCATTCTCTGCACTCACCCTTGTGGGAACTATTCCGACCATGGCCATAGGGATCTCATCTGAATTCCTGGGTCCGGTCTGACGTCTGCCCACATAACCCGGCCTGGTCGAATAAACCCCCGCGACCATCGTCGAATACGGTTCAGTCGACTTTGTCACATCGCCGTTGCCATCATCTGTGAGCACCAGAAGGTCGCCTGGCTTATAGCGATTGCGTTCACCGGCCGCATCGACAGACTCGGCATAGTCTCCGCCGCAGGCCACACCGGTGTAGGCAGTCGTCTGCACTGTTCCGTCCTGGAAGGTTATGGAGGCGCCGCTGCTGGCGGTGAGTTTGAGATTGCCGTTGACTTCCAGCCGCGCACCTGGAGCCATCGTACCGATGCCCACGTTGCCGCTCGGAAGAATATTCAGCAGGTGGTCGCTTCCGGTCAGACCAAATGTCAGAAGATTAGATGAACTTTCATGTCCGGTATAGTTGAGACCCCAGTACGCGCAATCGCCCAGGCTGAAATCAAAAGCACAAATGTCCTGGATGACATTCGTTCCATTAACTGCATTCACTGACACTATCGCCGACGGAATCATCCATCCATTAGTTGGCGTTTCGGTATCGTTGACCAGGAATGCCGCACTATTGGGCGCGTCAGAACCGGATGCATTAATCGAAAAGCGGCCATTGATCGAAAGCGGCGCATTGGGGTTATAGGCAGTAACCTGACTACTCCCATCGGGGAAAACAAATCCAGTCGAAGAATGAATCTGACCGATAACATCCAGCTTGAACTGCGGAGATGTTGTACCGATTCCAACATTGCCGCTGGCAGGAAACGTATTCGTGGTTTGGGCGATGGCAACTCCACTCGCAAGCATGAGGACGGCAGTACCGGCACAAATGCTCGCACAGAATCTCTTTCTATTAAGTATCACAGTTCTTTTGCCTCACACATCTTTAGTCTTTGTCTATATCGAAACAGATAGATTTTCTTCAGTGTCCCCATTGATCCGCCTCCCAGTTGCATGAGGAGCAGAGGGTTGGAGGTTTAGAGAGGAAAAGAGAATGAGCTTTAAGATTGCTCATTCAGGATGGCTGAAAGAATTGAAGCTCGTGCTGGAACCCACAAGGTACCAGCACACATTGGCAATCGACCGCATCACACTGATACCGGCTGCAGGACATGAAGTCAATATGTGTTTCTCGTGCCAGCAACTTATAGTTGAACACTCAACTTTGTATTCGCGTGTGCGGCCCACCACGTAGAGAAATCATTGCACTGTCCTCTACCACGTCTCGGCAACTCACTTCATTTAAGAGTGCAGATTACCAGCCACTTTATCATGACCCGCCACCTTCACGGCAGGTCACCTACGGTCAGCCCGAGCGCTTTGACCTAATCCCGCAATAGCCTGCCCATCGATTTCAACACGGCATTTCCGATATTTCTGCTCCGCTGCGCGCTTGATACGAGAGCCGATCTCACGGACTATATCGAATGGCAGCACTTGCATCTCGTTGTCCCAGGCAATTGGCGAGTTTAGCTTCACAATATACAACTTAGCCCCGAACACAAGCTGAACTACCGCGGGAGCCAGTTAGTCAATGAGCTTTGCAAACTCTCAATCCGGTAATCACAGGTCAAACACTTCCCGTCTTCGACGTAGCGAGCGAAATGATTATTCATGTAATCGAGGAGATACACTATGCTCTCGTCGTCTCGAGCATGCCACGCACTCGGCATCAGTTCCTCAATCTTCCGCTCCACGGAAGCGTTGATTTGCTGCATCATCTCAATCGGTACTTCGGATCGTAGGTGGCGATCAGCTCCCCGTTCACCCACACATTCGTGTGCTCCCACACCACATTCCCGTTGCCGTCCACGCCCGCCTCCGTCAGCTCGCCTCCAGTCGGCCCCTGGATCGAGTCCTTTATCGCCTGATACCCATTCAGAGACGGATCGCAGCTTCCCCATGTCGTGATCGTACCCTCCGACACCCGCGCCCCGTCCGCCCCGTAAACGTAGCCGACCATGGTGCCCAGGACCCGGTTCTGTACCGCGCACACCCGCCCCTCCCCGTCATACAGATACTGGCTCTGGTTGTCCGACGTCACATCCCCCGACGCATCGTAGCTCACCGATCCAAGACTGGTGGAAGCGATCCAGTTATTGGCACTGTAGGATGCGGTGCTGCTGGTCGGTACCGGCACATTCGTTGTGCCTCCGTAGGTCTCACTCGTCCGGTTGCCGAACGCATCGTAGCCCCAGTTGATCTGGAGCCCGGTATACGCGCCAGACGTGGCGCTGGCCGATGTCAGCCGGTACAACGGATCGTAGCCACCCGACATACTCCAGTTTCCCATCACCGAATCACTGTAACCCACGATGTCGCCGACCGCATCATAACCGGTCGGTTGCGAGCCGGCAGCATAGCTCGGAATGCTGTAGCTGTAGATCGTCTGCGAACCCTGCCCCTGGCCTGAACCGGCATTGGACCCGCCGCTCAGACTGCCGTTGACCGGAGGATTTGCAAATGATGGATTCGGAAAATCCGCCGAATCCCAGCTCGTCGTCTGCACCGTATAGCTATAGTTGGTCCCTGCACCCATCAGCTTTGATTGAAGATAAAGATCGTCGTCAACGGCCATGACGTTCACCGGCGAATTGGAATTGACCGCCGCCGCCAACCCTTCGGCAACGGTGCTTGCCTTAGCCCCGTAGCCGTAACTGGTTTGCGCTGCCACCACGCCGCCTACCGTCAGCGTCACGGTACCGGTGTCCGCGATCGTCGTACCTTGTTGAGATGCAAACCCCGACGAAGTCAAATGGAACGACGCCGTCGATCCTCCCACATCGAGCGCACCGAAAGGAGCCCCACCCTTTAGCTGGAAGGTGATCACGGAGCCGTTTGCATGGACGCACAACCCCGCATGCAGGTAGTCGTTCGAGAACTTCGCCCCAAACGCCGATGCAACCGCCGCCGCCGTTGAAAACTGGCCGTACTGCACGGTCTCCGCAAAACCATTGAACGAGACCGTGATTACGTTCGCATCCCCTGATGCTTCACTGCCCTGTACGGTGATAACCGCCGTGGACGGAGGTGGCAGGTTAATCGTATACGTTGCTGTCGACACGGAGCTGCTCGCGGTGCCGACTATCGCAATCGCTTTGAGCGTTTCTGTAGCGCTGACGGTGATTGGGCCCGTGTATTGCGTCGACGAGGCCGTAGGTATTGTGCCATCGGTTGTGTAGTGGATCGTCGCTCCAACATCCGTGCTGGTAATAGAGACTACCTGCGCGCTTGTGTACGTGCCTGAGACGGGCGAGAACGCAGGCGCAGTGCCGACGGTATATGTTGCTGTCGCGACAGCGCTGCTCGCGGGACCCGCAGCAGCGATTGCTTCGATTGTTTCTGTAGAGCTGACACTGATTGGGCCTGTGTATTGCGTCGACGAGCTTGAAGGCGTTGTACCGTTGGTTGTGTAATAAATGGCCGCGCCGCTTGTTGAATCGCTGATTGTGACCGTTTGGGCGCTCAGATATGCCCCGGCGGGGGGCAAGAATGTCGGCAATGCCGGCGCGGCCGGCGCGGAACCAGCACCTACTGCTCTGATGCGAGTATTACCTGAATCTGCAATATAGATGTTCCCCGAATGATCTACGGCCACGCCCTCGGGAGCATTCAATTCCGCGCTAACAGCAATTCCACCATCGCCGGCATATCCTGACACGCCATCGCCGGCAACCGTGGAGATGATTCCTGTGGATGCAGTGACTTTGCGAATGCGATTATTGTTCGAGTCGCCTATGTAAACATTACCCGAGCTGTCGAGCGCAACCGCCCAGGGATAGCCCAGTTCTGCCCCTGTTGCGGCACCACCGTCACCGCTGTAATTCAATATTCCATTCCCAGCAACCGTGGTAATAATTCCGGTGGAAACAGTGACCTTCCGGATTCGTTCATTTGAGGTGTCACCCTCAACCCGATGCGTAGCAGCGTCGCTTTTCTCGCGGTCGGCACAGAGGCCAGGGAGCAGAGATACTGGAAGTGTGTTCCGACTATTCAGGCCGAGCGAAGACGAGAAGCTGAAGCTTCTGACTACCGCTCGTGAGACCCCGGTCTCCAGCCCTCATCTGTTGACTTTGGCAGACGGCGCGCTCGGAACTCCACCCAAGGGTTTTGTGCATGATCTGTCCCGTACTGAGGTCGGGAGAGGTTTGCAGGCTTTCGAGGCCGCCCGCAACGCCTTCCTCCGATGGCAGCAGTTCGATTTGGGCTGGGTTCAAGTTCTGAACCCAAGCGCTGAGATCACTCCGGGACAGCTCGTCGGCGTGGAGGTTCATACCGCCTGCCTCTGGTCGGTGGTCTTCAACCGCATCGTGGAGACCGTGGACAGACCCACCCAGTTTGGGTTCATGTACGCGACCACGGCCAGGCACATCGAGCAGGGACAGGAGCGTTTTGTCGTTGAGTTTGATCCAGCAACCGAGGCCGTATCCTACCTGATCGAAGCGGTATCCCGCCCCAGACACCCGCTCGCACGTCTGGCCTATCCCTTCTCACGAGCCATGCAGCACCGGTTCGCAAGGGACTCTCATGACCGGCTGAGACGATACATCATGGGCTAGATGGCCTTGTGGCGTTTAGAGCGAACGATATGACGAATGACAACGCTCCCCGAGGCGATGAGGAAAATCCATCCTATGCCCGGATCGAAGGGGCCGCGAACCATCGCGATAGCGGCGAACGCAAAAGCCGTTCCGATGCTCACTGCCACGGTCATTATGGTATCCGTAGCAGCCATCTTCACGTCCCAAGAAACCTTCAACACCCGACAGGTGATGAACCCCACGATGAAGCCGATCACGCCCGATGCAACCAGCGTGACCAGCGCCATCGATGACACTAAACCAGTTGTAAGCATTAGCCCCCCAACGAGCAGTAAGCCTGAACCTTCGAGAGGAAGTGATTCCACTGAGCATTCTCGAACGCAGACCCACCAAGGTAATACTTCGCTCCGTTGATAGGGCCATTGAAGGTTCCTGAGAGATTGATGTTGAAGCTGACCATGCCATTTCCGGCTTGCGACGCTGAGAATGTGATGGCTCCCGGATAAAACAGATGACCGCCTGGAAGCGTGCTAAAGCTCATGCTCGATGAAGACATCGACTGCACGCTGACGCCCATGTTCTGATTGATTCCGAAATAGGTAGCCGTAATCGGAATTTCTGACCCTACGCCCATTTGCGGCGGTTGATGAAAGGCGAGGCTAAAGGGACCTGCAGAGTAATTCCCAAAGGCTGCAAAATTGCTCTCAACTGCTCCCATGACCTGACCTGCCGTTGAACTGCAAGGGAATGTTCGCCCATACGGCTTGTTCACGTTATTTGGGGCCGGTCCCGGCACATTGGCGGACGATGTCCCCGGCACATTTTTTCCCGACTGCGAGGCGGCGACATTTCCCTTGAACGACGGTCCCCCTCCCCACCAGCCGAAGTCCTTGCCGGCATCGTAGATGAGATCGCCGAGGTCATA
>NZ_QVQT02000012.1 GCF_003428625.2 Paracidobacterium acidisoli
AGTCCGTTCGGATCGTAGGTGGCGATCAGCTCCCCGTTCACCCACACATTCGTGTGCTCCCACACCACATTCCCGTTGCCATAACTTGGCCTGCTGAGGAACTGCAAGGGACAGCCGCCCCATAATGCTTGACCACGTTATTTGGGCAACAACGAGGACACGCAGTCAAATTAGCTTCTATATATCGCTACGAGAATAAGATTGACAACAATCAGACCCACTGCAAGGCATATTGCAAGCGTCAATGCATATGCCAAAAGTCTCAGTACTTTGTATTTTGATTTATTTCGCAGCCAGATCTGAGCCGTTATGCCAATTCCGATCAGAGTGCTATCTGTGATTAACACCAGAGCAGGATTTTTAGGTGCGACGCGAATAGCATTCGCTCGTCCGCCAATCAGTAGTAATAACAAATCGGCTAAAGCAATAAGAACAACAATTGCGCTGATACGATACACCGGCTTTATGTTTGCCATTCTCATCTATTATGTTCCATCAATTGCAGTTTGTAGAGACTGGAAGCCATGTCTTGCTAATATTTGTTCCAACACTATGAGCTATAGGTCCAATTCCCCCTCCAACTGTGAATGTTCCGGACCAAGTATTTCCACTACCTGCAAAGTCGAATCCCACTCCTATCCCGTCACCGATTGATCCTCCGACATCGGGGCCCACTCCACGAAGGTCATTAATATTTGAAGCGTTGGAACGCATAACCTGCCCTCCACCTCCCGCGCCAATACCCCAGACACCTTGACCTGGATTTCCCTGGAGGCTAACTGCTATGCCAACGTTCCCCTGTTGATCTGCCACAGCCATTATTCCGCCGCCAATACTGAGACCGCCGTAGAGTCCGACACCTCCCGATCCTCCAATACCTACGCCCACGGTGGAATTTAGCATTCCAGGCAAATCACTGAACCCGGTAAGATGAGCGGCACCGCAAACCACCTGATGCAGAATCCCAGGTGTGTTTGTTGGCGGTCCCGGCACATTGGCGGATGACATAGCGGGCACGTTCTTTCCCGACTGCGAAGCGGCGACATTGCCCTTGAAGGATGGTCCTCCGCCCCACCAGCCAAAGTCCTTCCCCAGATCGTAGATCGCGTCCCCGAAAACAAAGACAGAGCCCGCGTCCGTCAGCAGGCTGCCAAAAACGACGCCGCCCGCAGCAGCGCCGAGATCGGGCTCACTGAAGCCGAGCCATTCGGGGTTCGAGAACACCCGCCAGAGAAAGGAGGGATGTGCGGTCGCCCATGATAGCAGTCTCACTCTCGCCGGTAACTGCGGCGAGAGTAATGTCCGGGTTATTCCAGTTCTCAGTATCCCGAGGAGCAATGGTGAATACAAGGAATTCTCTTTCGCGCATCGTTTTCAGGCGTACTCGTCCACACTCGACTTCGACCGTTCCGATTTCGCTATGCACGATTCGAGCTGCCCAATTACGAAACATGAATCCCAAGTATCGAGTCAGTTCGTTCTCGAGTTCCCTGTCGGGTCCAATGAATGCTGACGTCGGAGCCTGAATTACTGTGGATGTTCCACTGGTCACAGATAAGAATTGAGTATTTCCTACTGCTTGACTTGCCATATCAAGCCCTTTGAGAGAGAGGAACTTCAGTGCCGGAAGCACCGTCCAATCAGCCCATGCGTGTTGAAAATTTGTGGCGAGGTTATAAAGGCTGAAAAACTGAACGACTTTGCCCGCAGTGGAATTGTTGTATTGAGACAAACACTGCTGCGTTATCGCTTTACCGTTATTTGGGGCCGAAGACGTAGCTCACATCTATGTCTCCGTATATGCTAACTTCGCGAAACACGTTAGACCGCGAGCAATCTTTACAGGTGATCAAGAGGCTCTTGGGACCAGTCCACTTTGTGGATATATCGTATCGTCCTTTTGCGACGAACAGCACCCCATCATTGGAATCAAATTTGGCTGCTGCGCTTTGAAGATTGACGATAGCGCTAAAATCAGTTGTAGCACCGCAATTACGTTCACAGACGCGAGCTACTAGCTGACCATCTGGTGAAGGGCTCTCAGATTTCAGACTGTTCTCGCAATTGCTGCAACCTGTGAGCCCCACTAGCACTACAACCATCAACAAAAGCAGCCTAATTGTGCTTGTAGCAGCCAGCTTGATAATAGTTGTACCCATCCATGATTTGTGCTTGATCATTCGGATCATCTCCATAAGGAGGCCCTCCTTTCCAATTTCCCCACTCCGGTGAGGATGTACCAGCTTGTCCTTGTGCGTAACCGGCAGCTCTCAAGAGAATACTTTGCGGTATTCCGAACGCGGCACCCACAGCACCATAATTGAAATTTCCAAAATCTGCGTATGGCGATCCTATAGGGTACCCGTCCGAATAATTCTGGGCCTGTTGCTTGTAATCCATAGGCCCCTTACCCCGTACCAACTCATAGAACACAGGAATATTCGCGACGCTGAAGATATGGAAAACATTTGCAAACTTGATGTTTGTATTGACTGAAACTCCTGATGGGGCCGGCGGAACAGAGCAATTTTTATTTTGGGCCGGTCCCGGCACATTGGCTGACGATGTCCCCGGCACGTTTTTCCCGGACTGCGAGGCGGCAACATTGCCGTGGAACGACGGTCCCCCGCCCCACCAGCCGAAGTCCTTGCCCGTAGATCGCGTCTCCAAAAACAAAAACAGAACCCGCGTCCGTCAGCAGGCTGGACAAGTCGGTGCCCGCGCTCTAGATCGGCCATTCGTTGTACGAGAGTTCGACATCGTGACTCTTTCGAGAGCGCACCATCAGGTGTTGATGGCCGGTCCCCGCGTCTTTGAGAAACATGCACTTCTCGAAGCATTCCATCCAGTATTCAGAATCGCCCGACCATAACACCTCCCGGCCGGCAACATCATTCTTTGAGAGTTCGAGTTGTTCTGGAATTCCGCTCGCCGCGAGGACGCCGTAGACTGCCCCAAATCGGTCAGGGCTGTCACCATCAATCTTAACGGGAGCGCTGCAGGAAGTGCGATCTCCTTTAGCCATCCCTTCGAGGAACCTCGTAATGGTAAGCATCTCTTCCGCGCTGCAGCAGACTATCCGCAAGACGATGGATCCATCGTCGCGTAGACCGAGGCTTGCAACCGGAAGCTTTTCTTGTTCTCGCATAACATATCCCCGCATTGTTAGAACAGGATGGACCCTCCTCAGAACGGAAGCATGATTTGGCCTCCCTTTGTGACGTTTAGCCACTGGGAATTCCAACTATTCCATGGGTTGTAATTCCAATGCTCCACAGAATGCCAACTATCGACCTGATGCAGATTCCATTCACCACCTTCAGTATCAAACCAGTTATATCCGCCCCTTGCGGGGCTATACATCTGCTCCCACTCTGCCGTCCATCCCGGAGGAAGGGACTCCGCTCCTTCGATGTCCAGACCTGTGAACTCAGATGAACCAAGGAGCGCCTCACTAGCCACTGGAGTTGCGAGGACTGCGCCCGCACCTGCGAGGCTTGCGCCATACCAGGTAGCAATTCCCAGAGGACTGACGGCACCCGCTGCGGCATTCCACGTAGGTGCACTCTGCGGGCCAAATGCCGCCTGTCCCCAGGGATTATCAATAGGCACGTCGTTGCTGACCGGCGGCCCGGGTATATTAGCACTCGATGTCCCCGGCACATTCTTCCCTGATTGCGAGGCGGCAACATTTCCCTTGAACGACGGTCCCCCTCCCCACCAGCCGAAGTCCTTGCCGGCATCGTAGATGAGATCGCCGAGGTCATA
>NZ_QVQT02000013.1 GCF_003428625.2 Paracidobacterium acidisoli
GGCCAAGCCTTGGCATCCGGTGGCCCCGGCCCAGGCCATGCCTGGGCACTCGGTGGTCTTGGCAAAGTCCGCGTGTCAGACCACGCCTGGGCACTCGGTGGCCTTGGCAAAGTCCGCATGTCACAAACGTTCCAGCAACCTTGGCCGGGGCAGCTTGCTTACTAAAAGGAACGGGTCGTTACACCGTGCCTGGGCATCCGGTGGCACGATAACTGCAGACGCCCATCGCACCGACGCGTAAGATGCACGGGCAAAGGCTTTGTAACGGCTCCAATCGTCACGGTCCATCGATGGCCCTTCGGAGCAACGCCTGGCTGCTGGAACGTTTGCTGTAGACGATCTTGCCATCAAGAAAGGACTGTTGTCCTCACGCCTTGCCTTCAAGAAAGGACTGTTGTCCTCACTTCCCACCGTGCAGTAGTTCTGACTGCGTCCTCAGACACGGCCGTGCTTGGCACTCTCATATTCGCATGCGCAGGCCCGGTCAGGAGATTAGGTGCTCGCACCGGTACTCTGTTGAGCACGGATCGACGCCGCCGTGCTCCGAACCATTTCTCTTTCAAGCGTCGGTATTTTTTTCGACGGGGGCCCAGACGTTCTTGTCGGGTCGTTCGGTGGATGCCGGGCCGGTGGACCGTGGGGCGTCGTTCCGACACTTGGAGCGATACCGCCCCCCCACGGTGTGTGGTTCGAAGCCTCCGCCTTGGTTTTCGTAAAAAGAGACGAGTGATTTGGGGGAGGGACGAATCTGAGCGACACGGGGCTGAATCTCAGTGGATCGTGGCAGCAAGGCCACTCTGCCACTTACAATACCCCGTCGCGTGCTTAAGTCGTCTGCAAAGGATTCTACCCACCGCTCGACGGGAATTGCGCTTCAAGGCGGCCCGAGCGGCTCGTCCGCCGCGCGGGCTTCACCAACGACACGTGCCTTTGGGGGCCGGGGCCCCTACTGCGGGTCGGCAAACGGGCGGCGGGCGCGCGCGTCGC
>NZ_QVQT02000014.1 GCF_003428625.2 Paracidobacterium acidisoli
TTTACTGAATAATTTCGGTGATGGTGCCGGCGCCTACGGTGCGTCCGCCTTCGCGGATCGCGAACCGAAGACCCTTCTCCATCGCCACCGGCGTGTGCAGCTCGATCTCGAGCGACACATTATCCCCCGGCATCACCATCTCCGTGCCCGCAGGCAGCTTCGCCGAGCCCGTCACGTCCGTCGTACGGAAGTAAAACTGCGGACGGTAGCCGTTGAAGAACGGCGTATGACGGCCGCCCTCATCCTTCGACAACACGTAAATCTCGCCCTTGAACTTCGTGTGCGGCGTGATCGACCCGGTCTTCGCCAGAACCATCCCGCGCTCCACGTCTTCCTTCGCAATACCGCGCAGCAGAAGCCCCGCGTTGTCCCCGGCCAGACCCTCGTCCAGCTGCTTCTTGAACATCTCAACCCCGGTCACAACCGTCTTGCGCGTCTCGCGGAAGCCAACAATCTCCGCTTCCTCGCCCACCTTCACCTTGCCGCGCTCGATACGGCCCGTCACCACCGTGCCGCGGCCGGAGATCGAGAAAATGTCTTCGATCGGCATCAGGAAAGGCTGGTCGATCGCACGCGCCGGCAGCGGAACGTTCGCGTCCACCGCAGCCATCAGATCGTCGATCCGGTCTTCCCACTGCTTCTCGCCGTTCAGTCCACCCAGCGCAGATCCGCGGATCACCGGCACATCGTCGCCCGGGAAGTTGTACTTCGACAGAAGCTCACGCACTTCCATCTCCACCAGATCGATCAGCTCGGGATCTTCCACCGCATCGCACTTGTTCAGGAACACCACGATGTACGGCACACCCACCTGGCGGGCCAGAAGCACGTGCTCCTTCGTCTGCGGCATCGGACCATCGGTCGCCGCCACCACCAGAATCGCGCCGTCCATCTGCGCCGCTCCGGTGATCATGTTCTTGATATAGTCCGCGTGACCCGGGCAGTCCACGTGCGCATAGTGACGGTTCGCCGTCTCATACTCCACATGCGCCGTCGCGATCGTGATACCGCGCTCACGCTCCTCAGGAGCATTGTCGATCGTGTCAAACGAACGGAACTTGTTGTTCGGGTTATGCTTCGACAGCACCTTCGTGATCGCCGCCGTCAACGTCGTCTTCCCGTGATCAATATGACCGATCGTCCCCACATTCACATGCGGCTTACTACGGTCAAACTTCTCCTTCGCCAT
>NZ_QVQT02000015.1 GCF_003428625.2 Paracidobacterium acidisoli
ACCGTTCATATTTGACTTGGTATTTTTGGATGAAGTCCTGATCGAGCTCCCATCCGAGGCCTGGTCGGTCGGGCAGGGTGATGCATCCGTTGCGGGTCTCCGGACGGTTGGTGATCATGTGGTTCCAGATCGGGTCGCGGTCCTCATGCATCGTATCCGCAAACGTGCCGTGCGGAATCGACGCCAGCAGATGCCCGCCGATATGCGCCTCCTCGTGGTGGCACATCTTCACGTCGAAGCTCAGCGCCATCGCTGCCACTCGCCGCCACTCTGTCGGCCCGCCCGACCACGAGCCGTCGAAGTTGCAGAAGTCGATCGCTCCCTCCACCATCAGGTCACGGCATCCGCCCGCCGACAGCTCGCTCTGCCCCGCGCACACCCGCGCCCCCGACCGGTAGCGCACATCGCGCATCGCCCGCCGGTCGTTCTGCCACCGGCACGGCTCCTCGAAGTAGAACAGCCCGTAATCCTCCACCAGCCGCGCAAAGCGCACCGCCTCGTCCGGCGTGTAGCCCTGATTGGCGTCGGCGATCAGCACAAAGTCGTCGCCCGCCGCCTTCCGCGCCGCGATAAACCGCTGCGCGTCCTCTTCCGGACTCCGCCCGCCCACCTTGAACTTCATCCCCGCAATCTGCGCCTCGCGCGCCGCCGCCATCTCCGCCTCGATCGACAGATCGGTGTTGTAATATCCACCCGTCCAGATCACTTCAATCTGATTCCGGTAGCCGCCCCACAGCTTCCACAGCGGCTGGCCTACTGCCTTGCCCACCGCGTCCCAGATCGCCGTATCCACCGCCGCGCACGCCACCAGGCCGATGCGCCGGTCGCGCAGAATGTTCCACGTCGCCGGACGCGCCAGCTCCCAGCACCGCTCTACCGCGAAGGCATCCTGACCGATCAGACGCGGCGTGATCTCATCCACAATCACCCGCTCGATCTGGTCGTTGATGTGGTCTTCGTCCCCCACGAAGGCCTCACCCACCACCCCTTCTTCCGTATGCACACGCGTCAGAATCGTCGCCCGGTGCGTCATCTGATAGTAGCTGCCCCGATACACCTGACGAAGCGGAACCCGCAACATCAA
>NZ_QVQT02000002.1:0-343331 GCF_003428625.2 Paracidobacterium acidisoli
TGGGAAGCCTCACCGCTTTGTATCAGGGCACGGCTTCAGCCGTGCCGAAAAGAGATCCGAAAAAAAGGGGCTTCAGCCCCTGCGCAATATAGCCACAGAACACTTTTAGTCTCGCACCAGCGAGACTCGGTAGAGGCCCCCGGCTTTAGCCGGGGGAATAAAGATGTGAGAAAAAAGGGGCTTCAGCCCCGGCGTTTTTCGTTCCCATCGGAACACGAGCCCCGGATTGCCGTGTAACGCTTCCGCCCGGCCCTCCACCATCGTGAGTGGTACAAGGGGACGGTCTGACCCGGGGCCATAATTCTGCTGGCGAAAACCCTGCCTCTGCGATATAGAATGCCTCAATTTTAGTTTCGCCCCCCGAATCTGCGTTCGCATAAGGAGAAACATCACCATGAGCACATGCGTATCCTGTGGAGCCAATCTCAATCCTGGCGCCGCCTTCTGTGGTACCTGTGGAGCCTCCCAAGCCTCTGCTGCCTGGTCGTCCACCCCATCGGCTGCAGCCGCCACCACACCCTCTGTTCCGATCCCGCCGCCTGCGCCCGCTGCCACCGCTTCCGGCCTTTCCGACAACGGCGCCGGAGCCCTCAGCTACCTCCTCGGCCTGATTACCGGAATCCTCTTCCTGGTTCTCGATCCCTACAAGAACAGCCGCTTCGTGCGCTTCCACGCCTTTCAGTCCATCTTCTTCAACATCGCGTGGATATGCTTCTGGATTGGCTGGTCGGTGATCGGCTTCATCCTTACCGCGATCACGAAGGGTCTCTTCGCCTTCATTCTGCTCCCGGTTAATCTGCTCATCGGGCTCGGGGGACTCGTCCTCTGGATATGGCTGATGTTCAGCGCCTCGCAGGGAAAGACGCCTCGCCTGCCCGTCATCGGCAACCTCGCCGCAAAACAGGCCGGACTGTAAGCCGTCAAAGCGGGGGATACGAATCAGGGTCCCCCCACGTCCGTCTCTGCGGACGTGAGCCTCTTCCTTTACCTCTCCGGCACCGCATCCTTCAGAAAGTCGAAGGTCCCCGACGCGGAAGGATGAATATTCCCGAGCCTTCGCGAGTGCACCACGACCGAATCGAGATACCAGAGGTCGATCGCCGGCATCTCCCTGGCCGCAATCTGCTGAATCTGCCGGTAGTCGTTCAGCTGCTGCGCATGATCCTGCGTCGCCGCCGCGTCCGCGATCAACCGGTCCATCTCCGGATTGCTGTAGTACCCGCGATTCGCCCCGTGCGGCGGAAAGCTGCTCGTCGCCAGCGTGTAGCGAAAAATGTCCGGATTCTCGTTGCCGCCGATCCATCGCGACGGAGCCATCTGAAACGCGCCCCGCGTCAGGTCTGAATAGAACGTCGCAAATTCGAAGCTGCGCAGATCCAGCGCAATGCCCACCGCCGCCATCTCCTGCTGAATCGCCGCCGCCATCAGCCGCGTCGTCTCATCCGTCGAGGTCTTCATCGCGATGTGGAAGCGCACTCCGTCCGCTCCGCGCTTATACCCGGCCGCATCCAGCAGCGCATTCGCCGCCGCCGGGTCATACGGATGCTGATCGGTCTCGCCCGTCCACGCCCAGTGCTCCGGCGGCAGCAGACTCTCCGCCACCCGCGCCTCATCGCGCCACAGCGCATGAATCATCAGCGGCCGGTTGATCGCCAGCGCAATCGCCCGCCGCACCCGCGCGTCCTTCAATATCGCGTCATGCGTATTGAAGACGATGTAATTCAGCACCGTCCCCGGACCCTCTTCCACCGCCAGCTTCGGATCGCGCTTCAGCGCATACACCATGTCCGCCGACAGCGCATTGCTCGCCACATCCGCCGAGCCCTTCTGCAGCTCCAGCGCCCGCGTCGTCGCATCCGGAACCACCTCGAACACCACCCGCCCGATATGCGGCAGCCCGCCCCAGTAGCTCTGCGCCCGCTCGATCACCACATCGCGGTCGATCTCCTGGCTCACAAACCGGAACGGCCCGCTGCCCACCGGATTCCGGAAGAAATCCCGCCCGCTGCCGTAAGGCACAATCCCGATCGCGCCCTCGCTCAGATTCCACGGCAGCGCCGGATCGGGCTCCTTCAGATGAAAGATCACCGTCGCCGCATCGGGAGCGTCAATATGATCCACGCTCGTATACGACCCCGTCTTCACCGTCGTCACCGTCCCGTTCAGCATCGAGTCGATCGTCCACTTCACATCGCGCGAGGTCAGCGGCCGTCCGTCGTGAAAGCGCACGCCGCTGCGCAGATGAAAGACCCACGTCTTCGGATCGGGCTGCTCCCACTTCACCGCCAGCCCCGGCTCCAGCCCGAAGTGCGCATCGCGCCGCACCACCGCGTCAAAGAGCAGCGAATCGATATGCTCCGCCTGCGCATCCGTCCCGACCCGCGGATCAAGGCTCGCCGGGCTGCTCTCGATCAACATCACCACCGTATTGGGATCAGGCCTGCTCCGCGCACACCCTGCAACGAAAAGCCCGCATACGAGAACGCACGGCAGGAAAAGACCAATCGCCCTGCGAAGCAGAGCCCGGGGATACAGAATGCGGAAAAAGAGGGGCTTCAGCTCCGGCCTGAAGCTGCGCCCTGCGCCCTGCGATCTGCGCCCTGTTTCACCCATAACAGATCTCGCCCAGCACCACCGCCCGCTTCGCGCCCGTCGCCGACGGAAGATTTCCTGGCCTGTGAAACCACGTCTCCCACGCCAGCAACGCAAACGCCACCGCCTCCTTCGCGTCGACCGGAATGCCGGAATCTCCGCTCGTCCTCACCGAACACCCCAGCGGCTCCAGCCGCTCCCGCAGCATCCGCATCAGCGTGCCGTTCCGCGCTCCGCCGCCGGCAACGATATAGTCCACCGCCGCGCGCCCGGTCAGCGGCTTCACCCATCGTTCCACGGCCATCCGGATACTCTCCGCCGTCAGCGCCGCCGCCGTCGCCACCGCATCCGCGGGCTCGCCGCCCGCCCTCTCGCACGCATGCAGAAACCGCTCCGTGTACGCCGCCCCGAACTGTTCGCGCCCCGCGCTCTTCGGCGGCTTCATCGCGAAATACCTCTCCCGCAGCGCCGCCTTCACCACCGAATCCAGCACCCGTCCCCGCGCCGCCACGCGCCCGTCTTTGTCGAACGCCCTGTCGAAGAGCCTCTCCATCAGCGCATCGATCACCATATTCGCCGGACCGGTATCGAAGGCGATCAGCCTCTCCGGCCCCGCTCCTGCCGGAATTACCGTCAGATTCCCAATGCCTCCCAGGTTCTGCAGCACCCGTGCCCGTTTTGTATCCGTGAACAGCACATAATCCAGCAGCGGCACCAGCGGAGCGCCCTGTCCGCCCGCCGCCATATCCGCCGGCCGGAAATTCGACACCACCGGAACCCGCATCTCCGCCGCAATCAGCGCCGGCTCGCCCAGCTGCCACGTGCACGCGACGCTCCGCCCCGCATACGGCTGCGCAACGCCCTGGTGATACACCGTCTGCCCGTGGCATCCCACCAGATCCACCGCGGCCTTCAGATCCGTGACCGTTGCCCGCACCGCTTCCGCGTAGGCCATCCCCAGCCGCCAGTGCAAACGCGCAAGCTCTGCCGTGGATGTCGATTTCGCATCCATCGCCGCCAGCACCGCCGTCCTCAGTGCTTTGGAGAAGGGAAAGGCCCGATGCCCGATCAGCTCGATCCCCGGCCTGCCGGCCCGCGCACCCCGGCGCGGTGATATCCGCACCACGGCCACATCGATCCCGTCCGCCGACGTCCCGCTCATCACGCCGGCCACGATGAGGGACTTCCTTTTTGAGGAATTGTCATCCCGACCGGAGCGAACCGGGGTCCCCGGCGCACGCGCAGTTCGTGCGTTGGGGTGGGGAACCGGGGTCCCCGGCGCATGCGCAGTTCGTGCGCTGGGGTGGGGAAGCGCAGCGGAGGGATCTGCATTTTGCCTGAGCATGGAGATTCCACGTTTCAAGCGGTTTCACCCTTCGCCACCGTCTCTGCAAACCGCGTCACGCTCTCGCGCAGTCGGACCATCTGCGCCGTCGAAGGGTGCCGTGGCATGCGCTCCTCCAGCCACTGTTTTTTATGCGCCATTACGCGATGCCATGCAGCATGAATGCGCTTCCGAAACGCCGCCGACCGCTCCGCCTCACCCAGCAGTGCCTCCCACGCCCGCACCACGAGAACCGGATCGCGGCAGATCTCGATCACATCCGTCCCCGCGAGAACCGCCTGTACCGCCGCCTCTTCCATCGAAGCCTGCGTCAGAATGCCGCCCATCTCCATATCATCGGAGATAACCAGCCCGCGAAAGCGCATCCGCCGCCGCAAAACGCCTTCAATCCAGAACGAAGAAGTCGAAGCCCCGAATTCGCGACTGCGCCGGGTGCCCAACGCCTGGATTTTCTGACGCGGATTGAGTGCATCGGGATAGGCCGCATGCGCCACCATCACAAACGGTAGCACCGGGGTCCCCGGCGCACGCGCGGTTCGTGCGCTGGGGTGGAGTACCGGGGTCCCCGGCGCACGCGCGGTTCGTGCGCTGGGGCGGAGCCGCTTCGCCAGCGCCCGGTACGGCGCAAGGTCCTGCTCCCACATCTGCTCCCAGCTTCGATGAATCTCCGGCATCGCCTCGTGCGAGTCGAGCGTCCCTCCGCCCAGCCCCGGAAAGTGCTTCCCGCACCCGAGCACCTTTTCCGCCGCCAGCCCGTCGAGAAACGCGCCCGCATACCGCGCCACCTCGGCCGGGTCCGCCGACACCACCCGCGTCCGCATCACCAGTGCCGACTCCGGCAGCGCCAGATCCAGCACCGGAGCAAACGCCACATTAAACCCCAGCGCCCGCGCCTCCGCGCCGATCAGCCGCCCGTGCTTTTTGAAGAGCCCTGTCCTGCCCGTCGCAAACACCTCTGCCGGAGCAGGCATCGGCGCAATCAGATCGCGAAAGCGGTCCACCAGCCCGCCCTCCGCATCGATGCACCGGAACAACGGAGCCCCGGCCGCATCCACAGCCTCAGCCGATGCACGCAGCAGCGCATGCACCTGCGCCGCCGCTTCGATGTTGCGCCGAAAGAGAATCACCCCGCCCGGCCGCACCGCCCTCATCCACGCCCGGTCGGCGGCAGAAAGGGAAGTCCCCTCCACGCCCGCAACGATCAGTTGTCCCACCTGCTCCCGCAGATTCATCCTCTGCCGCCTTCGCCTTCAATTTGTCATCCCGGCCGAAGTTGCGCCATTCGGCGGCAACGCGGCGGAGGGACCTGCATTTCTCTCCCGCCCGGCAGGAATTTACAGGTGCCCCATATCTGCCCCGCCTTTGGCAGATATGGGAACGTAAACTCTAACCCATCCCAACCATTCGTCTCGCGCCAGCGAGACCTGGCAGGAGCTCCGGGTTTCAGAGGGTGCTGAAAAAGTCTGCTTTGTATCAGGGCACGGCTTTAGCCGTGCCGTAAGCGGTCGAAAATATATCGGGCTTTAGCCCCTGCAGGTAAGTGTTTCTATGGTATCGGGATTTTTTCAGCACCCTCTTCGGCCCGAAGATAAGACCCGCTAAAACCTGAACGCTGCGCCCTGTGCCCTGCATCACTGCCCGCCCTTAATCTCCACCTTCAGCTCACTCAGCAGATTCAGCGCCTCCAGCGGCGTCAGGGAATTGATATCCGTCTCGTTCAGCCGGTCCAGAATCCGCTGCGACAGCGGTGTAAACATCGTCATCTGCAGCGACGGCTCCGTCTCCACGGCCACGTTGTGCCGCTCCGACCGCTCATGCTGCTTCAGCACCTGCCGCGCCCGCTGAATCACCCCTGCCGGCAATCCCGCCAGCCGCGCCACGTCGATGCCATAGCTCTTGTTCGCCGGCCCTTCTTCAATCCGGTGCAAAAACACAATCCCCTGCGCCGACTCCTTCACCGCCACGCGCAGGTTCTTCAGCTTGGGGAGCTGCTCCGCCAGCAGCGTCAGCTCGTGATAGTGCGTCGCAAACAGCGCCCGCGCCCCGACTTTTTCCTGCAGGTATTCAAGCGTCGCCCACGCCAGCGCCAGCCCGTCAAAGGTCGACGTCCCGCGCCCCATCTCATCCAGCAGAATCAGCGACTGCGCCGTAGCCGTATTCAGAATCGTCGCCGTCTCCGTCATCTCCACCATGAACGTCGACCGCCCCCGCGCCACGTTATCGCTCGCGCCGATGCGGGTGTAAACCCGGTCGACAATGCCGTACCGCATCCGCTCCGCCGGAACAAACGACCCCATCTGCGCCAGAATCACCAGCAGCGCCGCCTGCCGCAGATACGTCGACTTGCCGCCCATATTCGGCCCTGTAATCAGCAGCAGATTCGGCGCAGCCACGTTCCCGCTTCCATCCAGATACAGATCGTTGGGCACAAACCGCCCTTCGCCCGCATCCTCCATCAGCCGCTCGATCACCGGATGCCGCCCCGCCGCAATCTCCATCACGCACGAAGAATCCAAAACAGGCCGCGTGTAATTCCGCATCGCCGCCAGATGCGCGAAGTTCGCCACCAGATCGATCTCGGCCACCACCGTGCTCGTCCGCCGAATCCGCCCCGCGTTCTCCATTAGCCGCGCCCGCAGCGCCGCGAAGATGCGCTTCTCGATCTCGACCGAGCGCTCCTGCGCCGTCAGAACCTTGGTCTCGTACTCCTTAATCTCCGGAGTCGTAAACCGCTCCGCATTCACCAGCGTCTGCTTGCGCTCATAATCCGCGGGAACATTCGCCAAATTAGATTTCGTGATCTCGATGTAATACCCAAAGACGGAGTTAAACCGCACCTTCAGCGATCCGATTCCCGTCCGCTGCCGCTCGCGCTCTTCAATGGCCGCAATCGCCGACCGTCCGCTGTGCCCAATCGTCCGCAGCTCATCCAGCTCTGCGTCCATTCCGGGCTGGATCACACCGCCATCGGCCAGCGTCAGCGGCGGCTCAGGCACGATGGTCGCCATAATCGCCGCGCAAAGATCCTCGAGCGTGTCGAGATTCTGTCCGGCACGCGCCCAGAACAAATGCTTCGTATCAGGGCACGGCTTTAGCCGTGCTGATTCCGCTTCAGAAAATGCGGGGGCTTTAGCCCCTGCGGCCAGCCTTCCCACCGTGCCCTTCACATCGGGCAGATGCTTCAGCGACGCCGCCAGCGACAGCACATCCCGCGGCCCTGCGCTGTCGAGCGAAATCCGCGCCAGCAGCCGCTCTAAATCCAGAATCCCCGCCAGCCCGCGCCGCAGTTCCTCGCGCAGGATCAGATCCTGCCGCGCCGCGTCCACCGCCTCATACCGCTCGTGGATACACGCCTTATCCAGCAGCGGCCGCAGAATCGCCGCCCGCAGCATCCGCTTGCCCATCGGCGTCGCGCACGCGTCGAGAGCATAAAACAGCGTCGTCTCCCGCCCCGCATCATGAAACAGCGGGTCCAGCAATTCGAGATTGCGTACCGTCACCTGATCGAGGTGCAGAAACTCCGCCCGCCGGTAGAACCGCAGCGAATCGACATGCACCGCTTCGCTCTGCTGCGTCGTCCTCACATAGTGGACGATCGCCCCCGCCGCAACCGCCGCCGCGCGATGCTCCGCCAGCCCAAAGCCTTCGAGCGACTTGCTCCCCATCTGCCGTTCTAAAAGCGGCAGGGCAAAATCGGGAGTGAACACCCAGTCCTCGACCGGCGTCCGCGTCTTCACCCGCTCCAGTGCTTTCGTGAATTCCCCATCCTTCGCAAACAAATCCGGGGTCCCCGGCGCGCTCGGTTTTGGCGCGCTGGGGTGAAGAGAAGAAGCCCCGCCCGGCAGAATCACTTCGCTCGGATTCAGCTTCAGCAGCTCATCCACGCACAGCGCCAGCGCATTCGCGCCCGAAAACTCCGTCGCCCGAAACTCCGCCGTCGAAAGGTCCAGATACGCGAGCCCGGCCGTCCGCTCCACGCCTTTGCTGCCGGCCTTCGCCTCAGAAGCGTCCGCATACACCGCCGCAAGATAGTTGTTCTGCTCCGGCCCCAGTGCCGAATCGATCGCCGTCCCCGGCGACAGCACCCGCGTCACCTCGCGCCGCACAATCTTCTTCGTCAGCTTCGGGTCTTCCATCTGCTCGCAGATGGCGACGCGATACCCCTTGCGCAGCAGCCGCGTCAGATACGCCTCCGCCGCATGGTAGGGAACCCCGCACATCGGCTGTGTCTTCTCGCGGTCCCGCGCCGTCAGCGTAATCTGCAGCTCGCGCGCCGCAACCTTCGCGTCTTCATAAAACAGCTCGTAAAAGTCCCCCATGCGAAAAAACAGCAACGCATCGGGATTCTGCTGCTTCGCCGCATAATACTGCCGCATCAGCGGCGTCTGATTGTCCGAAATCTCACTCACAGGAATACGTCAGGATACAGCGAAGCTCGCAGGAGAGATACTCGCCGGTAAGTTTTGAAGAAGTTGAGCCCTTGCCTGCATTAATACCCGGCTTCGCGGCCGTGGCGAACCGCCAGAATCACGACCCGCAGTCCGT
Source organism: Paracidobacterium acidisoli (assembly GCF_003428625.2). Classification (GTDB taxonomy): domain Bacteria; phylum Acidobacteriota; class Terriglobia; order Terriglobales; family Acidobacteriaceae; genus Paracidobacterium; species Paracidobacterium acidisoli. Next base: position 8,483 of record NZ_QVQT02000002.1, read on the forward strand.
CGTAGTGATAGAGCGCCACATACCCGCCATCGCCAAATTCAACCACCCATTCGCGAAACTCCGCAGGCAGTTCTTCGACAATGCGGCCCGCTTCCGGATGATGAGCCAGCAGCTTCACGCCCTGCCGAATCGCTCCCACGGCCCGCTTCGCAGCGTCCTTGTTTTTGGAGACCAGAAAAGTATGCAGCCGCGCCACATCCCTCAGAGCGGCAGGTGACCAGATCAGTCGTGGCACGCAGGAGCTTCCGCTTCTTCGCCTGCTTCCAGCTTTGCCAGCCAGGCATCAGCCTCTTCAGCCGTCGCGTGCAGCCCGGTCGCCTGATAATCGGCCCAGGCCGCCAGCGCATCCCGGCGCAGCTTCTCCCGCTTTTCTTCCCGCTCCACATACTGCTCAATCGCCTCCCGCATCACCCAGTGCGGAGTACGCCGGCGAGCAGCCGCCAGCTGCTGCACCCGCTCCCTTGTTTCGGGAGTAAGCTTCAGACTCGTGGTGGAGGAAAGACGCATAGAAGAGTAGTCCTGAGTGTTACCTTACACTACTCCGGCAGGAATTTCCCGACAGAAATAAGTGGCGGGGCCGCGTGCGCCTGTGCAGTCGGCACCGGCGCAGCCCCCCGTGTGACCGCCCCACACCTCGTATACTGAGAGATAATCTTTCGGACCCTATGTTCCTGCTCTGGCTCAGAGTTGCCGTCCTCTTCTATGGTCTGGCCGCCATCACCGTTATTCCCGGTGTGCTCGGCAGCCGTCCGCTCTGGCGCCGCCTCGCCATGCCGCTCGCCCTCGGAGGATGGCTCTTTCACTTCGTCTCCTCGGTCGAAATGCTCATCGCGGCGCATCGCTGGATGCCGGTCGGTCCCCGTGAGATCGCCGCCACGCTCGCGCTGCTCATCGTGACGGTGTTCCTCTTCATCGCCTGGCGCTACCGCACCATCTCCTTCGGACTCTTCGCGCTGCCTCTGGCCTTTCTGCTCACCATCGTCCCCGCCATCGGACCCGGCCGTTACACCTTCAGCTCGCCGCTCGTCCGCAACGGCTGGATCATCTTTCACGTCACCGCGCTGCTCGCCGCCTATGCCGCGCTGCTCTTCAGCATGCTGTCGAGCATCCTCTACCTCGCGCAGGAGCGCCGCCTCAAGAACCGCCAGTCGCCCGGCTTCGTCTCCTGGCTCCCGCCGCTCAACACCATGGAAGAGATCTCGCAGACCACGCTCGTCATCGGCTTCGTCTGCATGACCGCCGGCCTCTTCGCCGGCTCCCTCATCGCGCAGGAGCAGGTCGGAGCCGCCTACTTCGCCGATCCCAAGGTTCTGCTCTCCTTCGTCATGTGGGCGCTCTACGTCGCCCTGCTCTTCATTCGCCGCAGCACCGGCCTGCGCGGACGCCGCGCCGCGTGGCTGTCCTCGGTCGTCTTCGTGGCTATCATCTGTGTCTGGGCTGCCAATCTTCTCAGCTCCGTGCACCGGTTCAGCCTGCCATGAAGATCCTGCTCACCGGCCTCAACCATAAAACCGCGCCCGTCGAGCTGCGCGAGCGACTCGCCATCTCGCCCGAGTCGCTGCCCGAGGCCACCCGCGCTCTGCTCGCCCATCCCGGCGTCGACGAAGCCCTTATCCTCTCCACCTGCAACCGCGTCGAGCTGCTCATCTCCTGGAGCGGGTCAGGGAGTGAGTCCGGGAGTCAATCAGGGTCCGAGCCAGAGAGTGGATCAGCACGCGAATCCGCAGCCGAGCCCATCCTCGAGCGCTTCCTCACCGGCCACTTCTCCGTCGACTCCGGCAGCCTCACTCCGCATCTCTACCATCACCGTGACCGCCAGGCCGTCGAGCATCTCTTCCGCGTCGCCTCCAGCCTCGACTCCATGGTCGTCGGCGAGGCGCAGATCCTCGGCCAGGTCAGGTATGCCTACTCCGTCTCCCGAGAGAGCGGAGCCATCGGCTCACACCGCGGCGGCCCGCTCGACAAGCTCCTCCAGGCTACCCTCTCCACCGCGAAGCGCGTCCGCACCGAGACCGCGATCGGAGCCTCCTCCGTCTCCATCGCCTCCGTCGCCGTCGATCTCGCCCGCCGCATCTTCGGCTCCCTCGACGGCCGCCGCATTCTCCTCGTCGGCGCCGGCAAAATGAGCGAGCTCGCCGCCCGTCATCTCATGCACCACGGCGCGCGCCATCTCGTCGTCGTCAACCGCACCTTCGAGCGGGCCGTCCGCCTCGCCGAGCGCTTCCAGGGCAAGGCCCATCCGTGGGACGACCTCCAGACCATCGCCCCGGAGGCCGACATCCTCATCGCCTCCACCGGCTCCGCCACGCCCATCATCGCCACGCGCCACGCCAGCTCCTTTCTGCACCGCCGACGCAACCGGCCCATGTTGTTCATCGACATCGGCGTGCCGCGCGATATCGACCCGGCCATCAACCAGCTCGACAACGTCTTCCTCTACGACATCGACGACCTGCAGTCCGTCGCCGCCTCCAACCTCAGCCATCGCAACGACGAGGCCGAGCGCGCCGAGGCCATCATCGTCGAAGAGGCCCGCCGTTTCGAGCAGCGCGCCCGCACCATCGACCTCGCCCCCGCCATCGTCGATCTGCAGACCGCCATCGAAGACCTCCGCCAGGCCGAGCTGCGCCGCTCCCGCTCGCGCCTTCAGTCCCTCACCCCCGAGCAGCACTCCGCCGTCGAAGCCCTTACCCGCGGCCTCATGAACAAATTCCTCCACCTGCCGCTGACGGCTTTAAAAGCCGCCGCCCGCGAGGGCGACACCGCCGCGCTGGAGACCATCCGCCACATCTTCCAGCCGGAAAGCAAAGAAGAGAGCAGCGGAGAGAGCAGGGAAGCCGCCCCGCCGAAGTCCGAACTGATCCCCTCCGATCCTCAGCCCTCAGAAGTCAAAAAGTAGCCGGGGCGCATGTTGCCGGGGGTGCCCCATCTTCGCCGCCCGTCGTTGGCGGCTAAGGTGGGATGAATGCAGTATTGACCTGTTGCCGCCTGTCGTCTCGCGTCAGCGAGACCCGGTAGAAGCCCCCGCAATCGGGGTCCCATGGCAATCTGACCCGCGACCTTCTGTTTCCATTCCTTTGCCGGTTAGAGCCGGACTTATAAAATTCCCGATAAATCCCTGGTAATATCCGTATTACATCTTCTTAATTTCCAGTAACGCCCAGCGGTGCATGGCACCGCAGAAGTCCCTGCAGACGGTATCTCTTCCGCCAGGCCGGCGCGACTCGGGAAGATATCGCCCCATCTGTGAAATTCCGTCAAATAGTAACAAAGTAGTAGACACAGGCGCTGACTTCAGGGTAATGTTCCGGTGCGACTGGCGGAAGCATGCCTGCTGTTTCAGGCGCCGAATCGAACCCTCCTTCTGCTGCGATTCAACCGTCAGCGCCGTGTCCTGTTTATCTGCAGTCTTTATTACCGTATTGGTTCCTCGATCCGTTGCCGCTCCACCTCTCGCCGCTGGAGGTCAGTCATGCTCTCGTTCTGTCTTCGTGCCCTGAAGTGCAACTCCGGGCGTCTTTTTCAGACTCTTCTCTTCGCCATCCTCTTCTGCGTCTGCCCGCTCATAGCCCAGGCTCTGCCCAGCTATGTTGTCACCACCGCCGCTGACGCCACGAGTGGCACCGCCTCCGACTGCACCGATCAAAGCCAGCCTGGCGCTACGCGCGACGCCGCCTGCAGCCTGCGCGATGCTCTGGCCGCCTCTGCGGCCTCCTCCGGCGGCAACATCACCTTCGACGCCACCGTCTTCGCCGCCGGCCAGTCTGCTTCGGCGCGCACCATCACTCTGGGCAGCGCCGGAACCCTCAATATTCCATCCGGTACCTCCATCGCCGGTCTCACCAGCGGCAGCGGCGCAACGCTGTCCAATCTGGTCACCGTGGACGGCGCCGGCTCCTACACCGTCTTCATGACGTCCAGCGATGTGACCGGAGCCGCCATCTCCGCACTGAACATCGCCAATGGATCAGGCGAAAACGGCGCCGACATCAACAGCAGCGGTACGCTGACAATCACGGACTGCACCATCTCCGGCGGTTCCACCGGCGCAGGCAATGGCCCGGCGGGAGGCGGTATAGCCAACGCGGGCACCATGACCCTGATCGGCAGCGCCGTCGTCGGAAACTTCACCGGCGGAGTGATCACGAATCCCTCCTTCCCCTACGGCACCTCCGGCGGCGGCATCTTCAACACCGCCACCATGACCATCATCAACAGCATTATTGCGAACAACAGCGTCACCGGCCCCGGAAACGGCGGCGGCATCAACAATGCCGGCACGCTGAACATGACAGGAAGCACCGTTACCGGAAACACCGTGGATGGCTCGTCGAACGACGTCGGGGCCGGCATCGTCGGCGGCGTCACCACCGGCTTCAACAACCTCATCACCGGAAACACCATCACCGGCAGTGGAACCGAAGACGACTGCGAGTTCGGAAGCTGCGGCACCAACGGCACAGACGGAAATGTCATCGGCGTGGCCGTGCCGCTGGCTCCGCTCGGCAGCTATGGTGGTCCCACTCCGTCCGCGCCGCCGCTGCCCGGCTCGGCCGCCCTCTGCGCCGGCCTCGTCGCCGACATTCCCACCGGCATCACCACCGATCAGCGCGGCTTCCCCCGCACCACCACCTATGGCGGAACGCCATGCGTCGATGCCGGAGCTGCGCAGACCAGCTATTCCCTGGCCTTCAGCACCAACCCGCCCGCCACCGTGGCGGCCAGTGTAGGCTTCACCGCCGCGATCCAGCTCAGTGACCACGGCAGCCCGTTTCCTGTAAACGGAATCAGCATCCCCATCGCGCTCGCCGCGGGCGATAACGGCGCGCTGAACGTCAGCACCCTCACCACCGGCACAAACGGCATCGCTGCATCCGGCTCTCTGCAGGTCAGCGCCGCAGGCGGAGGAGATATGCTCATCGCCACGCTGCCGCTCACCACCACGCCGCCGCCGGCCTCGCTCACCGCACCTCTCAGTGTTACCGCCACCAGCACGCCCTTTGACGTCACACCCTCGACCACCATTCAGGTGACGGTCTCGGCATCGCCGGCCGGGGCGCAGTTCACGGTCGATGGCACCACGTACACAGCTCCGGTCACGCTGACCTGGGTCGTCGGCTCGCAGCACACGCTCGCCGCCACGTCGCCGCAGACCTCCGGCGGCGCGCAGTACACCTTCGCTTCGTGGAGCGATGGCGGAGCCCTCAGCCACACCGTCACGGCGTCAGCCTCCACCACGCAGTACACCGCCGCCTTTACCGCGGCCTATCTGCTTACCATCTCCGCCAACCCGTCGTACGGCGGCACCGTCACCCCAGCCTCCGGCGCGTACTACGCCGCGAATGCTGTGGTGAACATTACAGAAACACCGAACAGCGGATACACCTTCACGGGCTGGACGGGAAGCGTCGCCTCACCCTCCAGCGCCTCCACCACCGTGGCCATGACCGGGCCGGAGTCCGTGACCGCCAACTTTGAGACGACTCATACCTATGTCGTCACCGTAAATACCGACGACGCCACCGGAGCCGCCTCCAACTGCACCAATCAGAGCGCTCCCGGCGCCACGCGCGACGCGAGCTGCGGTCTGCGCGATGCCCTGGCCGCGGCTGCAGCCTCTTCCGGAGGCAACATCAGCTTCGACGCGACGGTCTTTGCCGCCAGCCAGCCCGCCTCGGCCAGAACCATCAACACCGGCCCCGGAGGCTCGCTGAACCTCTCGGCCGACACCATCCTCACCGGCCCCGTCACCGGCAGCGGTTCCACGCTCGCGCAGCTCGTCATAATCGACGGCAATAACGCCGCCTCAGGAGTGGCTCAGAGCATCTTCACCGTGAACAGCGGTGTCACTGCCACCATCTCGGGCCTCATCCTCACCGATGGAAACAGCTCCAACAGCACCGGTGGCGGCGGCATCTACAACCAGGGCACGCTCACCGTCGCCAACTGCCTCATCACCGGAAATACCGCCAACGGCAATGGCGCCGGAGTAGACAACGAGGGCACTCTTACCCTCACCGGCACTTCGATCACCGGCAATCAGAGCGTCAACATGGGCGATGTGGTCCCCATCGGTAACGGCGGCCTCTTCAACGACACCAATGCCACGGCGACCATCCTCGACAGCAATATCTCTTCGAATACCTCCGATCCCTTCTCCCAGAATGGCGGCGGCATCGAGAACAACGGAACACTCACGCTGATCGACAGCATCGTCAACGGCAACGACATCCCCTACAGCCCTCCGGATAACCCGAATTTTTCACAGACTCCGGAAGGCGGCGGTATCTACAACCAGGGCACGCTCACTGTCCGCGACAGCACGATCGCTCAAAACAGTGACCACGAGAACACGACCGGCGGCATCTACAACCAGGGCTCGATGGTGATCACCAACAGCATCATCGGCGATAATTCCTCATCTGTCACAGATGCAGACTGCGGCGGCAATAACTGCCCGGCAAACGGCACAGACGGCAACGTCGTCGGTCCGGGCGCCTCATCCACGACCCCCGGCAGCGCTGCCCTCTGCGCCGGCATCGTCGCCGACATTCCCTCCGGCATCACCACCGACCAGCGCGGCCTGCCTCGCACCACCACGTACGCGACCTCCGGTGGCGGCGTCACCTGCGTCGATGCGGGAGCCATCCAGTCAAACTATTCGCTCACCTTCAGCACCGAGCCTCCATCCACCGTCTCGCCGAATGCCAGCTTCACCGCGGCGCTCCAGCTCAGTGAAAGCGGCAGCCCCTATGCTGTGCAGGGCGTCGCCATCCCCATCGCACTCGGAGCCGGTGACAACGGCACCCTGACTCCCTCCAGCCTCACCACCGCAGCCACAGGCATCGCATCGTCATCCTCTCTGCAGGTCAGCGCTCCCGGTACCGGAGACACCCTCGTCGCCGCGCTGCCCATCACCACCACGCCGCCGCCGGCCTCGCTCACCGCGCCCATCAGCCTCAGCGCCGCCAGCACCCCCTTCAGCGTCTCCGCGTCCTCGCAGACCATCACCTTCCCGGCGCTTCCCGCCACCGCCGCCTTCGGAGCCGCGCCCATCGCCCTCGCCGCCACCGCCAGCAGCGGACTCCCCATCACCTACTCCGTCACCGGTCCGGCGAGCATCAGCGGCAGCACCCTCGTCCTCACCGGAGCAGGCACCGTCGTCGTCACCGCCTCGCAGAGCGGCAACGGCAGCTACTCCCCGGCCACGCCCGTCGCGCAGACCATCACCGTCACCCAGGCCGCCACCACCACCACGCTCACCTCGTCCAGCCCATCCGCCGGCGTCGGAGCCTCCATCACCTTCACCGCGATGGTCGCCTCCACCACCGGCACCGTGCCCACCGGCAGCGTGCAGTTCCTCGACGGCTCCAGCGTCCTCGGCTCTGTTTCGCTCAACGCGCAGGGCTCGGCCGCGTATACCACCACCAGCCTCGCCGCCGGCACGCACACCATCCACGCCGTCTACTCCGGAGACGCCAACTTCTCCGGCTCCACAGGCTCCGTCACGCAGCAGATCACCGCCGCCGTTACTCCGTCCTTCACGCTCACCGCCAGTCCCTCCACGCTCAACCTCGCTGCCGGACAGAACGCCCAGAGCACCATCACGCTCACGCCCTCCGGCGGCTACTCCGGTACCGTCACCTTCAGCTGCACCGGCGTGCCCCAGGACTCCCTCTGCACCTTCAGCCCCACCACACTCACCGCCAACGGCTCCAATACGCCGCTCACCACCACCTTCATCATCGCCACCCTCGGCCATAATCACGGCACCGTCAGCCTGCTGCACTCCGGCCCCGGCGGTTCTGCAACAGGAATGCTCTACGGTCTGCTGCCCGGCAGCCTGCTCGCTCTCTTGCTCGGCTGGCAGAGAAAGCGTCTCAGCGCCTCCACCCGCAGAGTGCTGTGGATGCTCGTCCTCGCCATCGTGGCCTCCGGCGGCATCGCCTGCGGTGTGCCCATGTCGACCCCTCCCGGCACCTCCACCGTGACCATCAAAGCCGCGGCTTCCGGCGGTGCCTCGCAGTCGATCACCATCACCGTAAATATTTCGAAATAGCTTTTACTGCGCATATCCCGAAATAACCACGCGGCGGATTCTTCACCGGATTCCGCCGTCTCTCCTCATCGCGTGAAAAGAGATTGCACCGGTGTCACGGCCGTACCCTGGACGCACACATCAGGGAGCGATAGCCTGAATCTGGATCAATCACTGCTTTCCAAATGTCCGACACATCGCGCAATTCGTCCTCTGCGCCTGTCAGCCTCCGTATCGGCTCGCGCGGCTCGCAGCTCGCGCTCTGGCAGGCAAACCACATCGCCGCGCAGCTCCGCGCCGCCGGTCACACCGTCTCCATCGAGATCATCCGCACCACCGGCGACGCCCTGCAGAACCTGTCCTTCTCCCAGGTCGGTTCCAAAGGCATGTTCACCAAAGAAATCGAAGAGGCGCTCTTCGACGGCCGCATCGACCTCGCCGTACACAGCCTCAAGGATCTCCCCACCGAGCTCGCCCCGCCCTTCATCCTCGCCGCCATCCCGCCCCGCGCCGACGCCCGCGACGCCTTCCTCTCCGTCCATCACCGCAGCTTCGAGTCGCTGCCCTCCGGCGCCCGTGTCGGCACCAGCAGCCTCCGCCGCCAGGCGCAGCTCCGCCGTCACCGCTCCGACCTCGACTACATCGAATTCCGCGGCAACATCGACACCCGCATCCGCAAGCTCCTCGAAGAGCAGGCCGACGCCATCATCCTCGCCTCCGCCGGTCTCGACCGCCTCGGCCTCACCGCCTACCGCCGCGAATGCTTCTCGCCGCTCATCCTCTGCCCCTCTGCCGGGCAGGGAGCTCTCGCCATCGAAGCCCGCTCCGGCGACGCCTCCACCCTCTCCGCTCTCGCCTTTCTCGACCACGCGCCCACCCGCTACGCCGTCACCGCCGAGCGAGCGGCCCTCGCCGCCCTCGGCGGCGGCTGCCAGGTCCCCATCGGCATTCACTGCTTTCCCGCCGAGCGGGGATACAGCATCACCTCCGCCGTCGCCGCGCCCGACGGCTCGCAGCTTCTCCGCATCGAGCTTGAAAATCAGGTGATCGAATATCCCTCCGAGCTGGGCCGCATCCTCGCCGGCCGTCTCCTCGAGCAGGGAGCCCGCCGGCTTCTCGAGGCTGCCCCGTCATGACCGCCTCGCCCTCGCTCACCGGTGAGCCCATGCCTCTCCCCCTGCAGGGACATTCCGTGCTCGTCACGCGCGCGCGGCATCAGGCCGGACGCCTCACCGCCGAGCTCCAGGCCCTCGGCGCATCGGTCATCGAAATCCCCACCCTGGAGATCGCGCCGCCCGCCTCGTACGAGCCGCTCGATCAGGCCCTCGGCCAGCTCCAGCGCTACGACTGGCTCATCATCACCAGCACCAATACCGTGCAGGTCCTCCGCGAGCGCATGGCCGTCCTCGGCCTCACCCGCGCCTCCTTCGCGCATCTTGAGATCGCCGCCGTCGGCAGCGCCACCGCCGAATCCCTCCGCGAAATCGGCTTTCGCGTCTCCTTCATGCCGAAGGAGTATGTGGCCGAGTCCCTCATCGACGCCCTCGGCGATCAGATCCGCGGCCAGAGCGTCCTGCTCGTCCGCGCCGCCATCGCCCGCGACCTCATCCCCGATGCCTTCCGCGAAAGGGGAGCCGAGATATCCGTCGTAGACGCCTACACCACCATCGTTCCGCGCTCCTCGGTCGAGCGCATTCAGGAGCTCTTCGCCGCCAAAGAGGACCTTCCCGGCGCCGCGACCTTTACCAGCTCCTCATCGGTCACTAATTTCTTTGCGCTGCTCTCCGAAGCGGGCATCCGCCGGCAGCCGCCCGCGATGAAGGCGATCTCCATCGGCCCCGTCACCAGCCAGACCCTGCGCAGTTATCAGTGGGAGCCCGCCGCCGAAGCCGATCCGCACACCATCGCCGGCCTCGTCGCCGCCGTGAAGAAGGGACTGGCTAACAGGGAATAGGGATTAGAAAACAGGGCGCAGAGCTCAGGTCACAGGGCGCAGAAATCGGGATTAGCGATCAGGCATTAGCGATCAGAAAACAGGGCTCAGGGCGCAACGCACAGGGCAATTGCTCAATCTGTCATCCCGACCATAAAGAGGGTTATGATCATCCCGATCGAGTCCGCCGCCATGTAGCGGCACATGGAAGTAAAGCCTGACAGCGCGAGGGCGAGGATCAGCGCAGCGATGAGCCGGCTGGAGAAGCATCTTCCATAAAGAGAGTCATTGTCACCCCAACCATAAAGAAAGTTATTGTCATCCCGACCGAAGGAGCAGCCGTCAGGCAGCTCCGCAGCGGAGGGATCTGCAGTTTTCGCTAATCGCTGATCGCTAATCCCTGCCTTCCCCCGACTCCCACGTCTTGTCCGGAGCATGGCACAACCTCTCCAGCGGACAATCCACGCACTTCGGCTTGCGCGCCACGCAGAGATTCCGTCCGTGGTGAATCACTTCATGCGAAAACGCAATCCAGCGATCGTGCGGCAGAATCTGCATCAGCTCCTGCTCCACCTTCTTCGGGTCATCGGAGTGCGTCAGCCCCAGCCGGTTCGAGATGCGCAGCACATGCGTATCCACCACCACCCCTTCGGCCTTCCTGTACGCCACGCCCAGCACCACATTCGCCGTCTTCCGCGCCGCGCCCGGAACCGTCAGCAGCTCCGCCATCGTCTGCGGAACCTTCCCGCCGAAGTCGCTCACGATCTTCTTCGCCGCGCCCAGGATCGACTTCGCCTTGTTGTGATAAAAGCCTGTCGAGCGGATGATCTCCTCGATCGCGGGCAGGGAAGCAGCCGCCATTGCCTTCGGCCCTGGAAATGTCCGAAACAGCTCCGGCGTGACCATGTTCACGCGCGCATCGGTGCACTGCGCCGAGAGAATCGTCGCCACCAGCAGCTCCCACGCATTGCGGTGCACCAGCGCGCACTCCGCGTTGGGATAGGTCTTCGCCAGAATCCGCAGAATCTCCGCAACCCGCTCCGGCGCCAGATCGTTTCCAGCGGCCACCTTCTTCTTTCCCGTCGGCCTGGGAGCCTTCGCCTCGGCTGCCTTCTCCGCCGCGCCTGTCTTTCGCGCTTTTCCTGTGCTCTGCGCCCTGCGCCCTGAGCCCTGTTCAGGTCCTGCGCCCTGCGCTCTGTACCCTGTGCTCTGTCTTTCTGTACCCTGTTTGCGCCCCGTGCTCTTTTTCTCCGCTGCCATGCAGGCCATTGTAAGAGCTTTTCTGCGTCCTGAACTCTGCGCCCTGCGACCTGAGCCCTGCACCCTAATCCCTAATCCCTGATCCCTGATCCCTGATGCCCAATCGCTAATCCCGATTTCTGCGCCCTGTGACCTGAGCCTGCGCCCTGTCCCGGTATACTCAACTCGAATGAGCGAAAAGATCGTCGCCCTTCTGGCCCACTTCATCATTGCCGTCATCTCCGCCTCCGGATATGCCGGCGTCGCCCTCCTCATGGCCATCGAGTCGGCCTGCATCCCCCTCCCGTCCGAGATCATCATGCCCTTCGCCGGTTATCTGGTGCACACCGGCCAGCTGAAGCTCATCGGCGTCGCCGTCGCGGGAGCCCTCGGCTGCAACATCGGCTCGCTCATCGCCTACTGGATAGGAGCCATCGGCGGACGCCCCTTCATCGCAAAATACGGCCGCTTCATTCTGCTCAACCATCACGACCTCGACCGCGCCGAGCACTTCTTCAACCGCTACGGCGGCATCACGGTCTTCATCGGACGCCTTCTTCCCATCATCCGCACCTTCATCGCCCTGCCCGCCGGCATCGCCAAAATGCCGCAGCTCCGCTTCCACGTCTATACCTTTCTCGGCTCGCTGCCCTGGTGCTACGCCCTCGCCTACGCCGGCATGAAGATGGGCCAGGCGTGGGACAGCGATCCGCGCTTCAAGGCCATCTACCACCGCTTCCACCTTGCCGTGGAGATTCTGGTCGTCGTTGCCTTCGTCTGGTTTGTCTGGACGCACTGGAAGAACCGCGTCCGCCCCGAAGACGCAGAAGCTGCATAGTCAGTGGGAATATCCGGAAAACACCTTCTTACTTTGTCATCCCGACCGAAGCGGAGCGTAGTGAAGCGCAGCGGAGGGATCTGCTTTTCTCTCCCGGAGTCATCCGGATGCCCCCGCCCGGATGCCCCGGCCGCGGCCTGTCAAGCCCTTCTTTCTCTAACTTGCACAATCCACGCCGCTTCGGCCTTCAAAAAGCTGGCATGTTTTTTCTCTTCGGTCCTTACAATAGGGACAGCGCCTCTCACTCTTCCTCTCTGCCATGTCGAGACGCCCGTATCGTTTAAAATGAGCGACTTAGCCGGGGATAACCGAGGTAATCCCTCCACAAAGCGCAGAAAATAAACGGGTTACAGCAACCACCCCTCACAAAAATCAAACTCTTCGGCATCATTCCCGTCTCGCTGCGCGGGACGAGAGCCCGCGTGCCCGTCCGCCCTTCTTCTGAAATCCGGAAATCCCCATTCAACTGCCGATTCCCGCCGTTGAACCTTTCCGTAACCGGTGCAGTAGCCAACCCGCTTTGCCAAATCGGACCATGCGGCAGAAACTGATTGCTTGGACTGAGAAGGCTTATTCAACCGAAGGACGGTACTCGAAGCAAGATGTCAGAAGCCACTGCAGCGAAGATTCAGCCAGCCACCGGAAAGCTCGGCGTCATGGTCGTCGGTATGGGCGCCGTAGCCACCACCCTCATCGCCGGCGTGGAGGCCGTCCGCAAAGGCCTTGCCAAACCCATCGGCTCGCTTACCCAGATGGGCACCATCCGCCTCGGCAGGCGCACCGATAACCGGGCCCCCCTCATTAAGGATTTCGCCCCGCTGACCGACCTCAACGACATCGTTTTCACCGGATGGGAGATCTTCCCCGAAGACATGTACGAGGCCGCGGCGCACGCCCAGGTGCTCGACAACGACCATCTGAACAGCATCAAGCCCTTCCTGCAGAGCATCCGCCCCATGCCCGGCGTCTTCGACCAGCACTACGTCAAGCGCCTCAACGGCACGCACGTCAAGAAGGGCCGCAGCAAGTGCGACCTCGCCCAGCAGCTCCGCTCCGACATTCAGACCTTCAAATCCCAGGTCGAGCGCGTCGTCGTCATCTGGTGCGGATCGACCGAGATCTTCCTTGAGCCCTCCGCCGTTCATCAGACCGTCGAGGCCTTTGAGAAGGGCCTGCTCGAGGACGACCCGAACATCGCGCCCTCCCAGATCTATGCCTACGCCGCGCTGAAGGAAGGCGTCCCCTTCGCCAACGGCGCGCCGAACCTCACCGTCGACCTGCCCTGCATGATCGAGCTGGCCCGCGCCAACGGCGCTCCCATCTGCGGCAAGGACTTCAAAACCGGACAGACCTTCATCAAGACCGTTCTCGCCCCCGCCTTCAAGGCCCGCATGCTCGGCCTCAGCGGCTGGTACTCCACCAACATCCTCGGCAACCGCGACGGCGAAGTCCTCGACGATCCGGAGTCCTTCAAAACCAAGGAAGAGTCCAAGCTCGGCGTCCTCGACTACATCCTCCAGCCCGAGCTCTATCCCGATCTCTACAAGGAGATCTACCACAAGGTGCGCATCAACTATTACCCGCCCCGTGGTGATAACAAAGAGGGTTGGGACAACATCGACATCTTCGGCTGGCTCGGCTATCCCATGCAGATCAAGGTCGACTTCCTCTGCCGCGACTCGATCCTCGCCGCGCCGCTCGCGCTCGATCTCATCCTCTTCCTCGACCTGGCCCAGCGCACCTCGTCGCTGCGCCATCTCGGTATTCAGGAGTGGCTCAGCTTCTACTTTAAGTCGCCGCAGTCCGCTCCCGGCCTCTACCCCGAGCACGACCTCTTCATCCAGTCGATGAAGCTCAAGAACACCCTCCGCCACATCATGGGCGAAGACCTGATCACCCACCTTGGCCTCGAATACTACGACTGAGACCGCTGCAAACGCACAAATGGCGGGCACTATGCCCGCCATTGCTGTTTCAGGACCGACCTCGTGCTTACGCTTCCGTCGGCTTTACCGGGCTCTCCACCGACTGAAAGCCGATCTTGTTGTGCGATCCGTCGCAGAAAGGCTTGTTCGCCGAAGCGCCGCAGCGGCACAGCGAGAATGCCGGCTTCGCGGCCACATCCCACTCGTTGCCCTCTGCGTCCACCAGCTTCACCGGCCCTTCGATCCGCAGCGGTCCATTGGGACGAACCGTAATCTTCACCTCAGACATGCAACATTCCTCAGAATGAATTGGAATCCGTCCTCAGTCTACAGCCACCGGAGGAAGCGCCTCGCCTGGTACGCGACTTGAAGGAGCGCCCGAGAACCAGATGCAGGAGTGGCAATCGCGCAGCGATTGCGATTGCCGGACGGCCAGTCCTGTCTGGACGGCCAGTCCCACTTGACCGCCGCAGGACTCAGGCATAACTTCTGAGGTACACGGGAAAGGAGGATGATCCAGTCTATGAAGAATTCTGATGGCAGTAGTTGTATGACTCAACGTGAGGTGACTGAGGCTTAGAGCCGCCTTCGGCTCCAGTCCTGGCGAAAGCCGCATCCATCGCCGAGGCCCACTCATGGTAAGCGAGGGCGCCTCAGGTCAATCTCCACAGCTCACCGGGACAGAAGGCTCGCGTGCCGAACAGGCAGCGGGCCTTTCCCTTTATCGGCGGGTCCAAACCCTGGGCATAACTTATGACTATGGTAAAATGACCATAGTCGTAAAGGAATTTCACCATGAAAACCATGCCTGCTGGAAGCTTCAAGACCCACTGCCTGTCGGTGATCGATGACGTCTACCATGGCCATGGTGAAGTCATCATCACCAAACACGGCAAACCGATGGCAAAACTGGTTCCGCTGGAGGAGAAGCCGGAAAGTATCTTCGGTGCTCTTGCGGGGAAAATTGAGATTATCGGTGATCTGGTAGAGCCCATCACCGAACCATGGGAAGTGGATGACGACTTCTTTCCTCACGGAACTCCGGAACGGGCAGCCATAGAAGCGCGGAACAAAGCGGTGCAGAACAATGCTGATTCTTCCGGGCAGGAATCCATTTCATCCAAAGCGACTGAGCGTAGCCATTGATTCTGCTCGACACGCATGTTGTTGTCTGGCTGCTGGGTAGTCCTGGACGGCTCTCTCAGCTGGCAAAGGACGCCATAAAAGAGGCGCACCAAAGAAAGGCTGTGATCGCCGTTTCCAGCCAGTCTCTGTATGAAACAGCGCGCGGGGTGGTTCGGGGCAGAATCCAGACACATATCCCTGTCGAGGTTTTTCTGCGAGAGATTGAATCGCGGTTTTCTGTTCTCCCTCTGACCAGAGAGATCGCTCTCCTGGCGGCATCGTTTCCTTCTCCATTCCCCGGCGATCCTGCCGACCGTATCATTGCCGCAACAGCATTGGCGGAGGGCTTCTCTCTGGTAACGGCGGACGAGAATATCCGCCGCTCCGGCCTGGTACGAATCATCTGGTAAAGCCGCTTCCGCTCTACAATACAGCTATGGAACCTCTCGTCATTGCAGGTCGGGCCTTTCAGTCCAGGCTTATCGTCGGCACCGGAAAGTACAGGGATGGCGCCGAGACGCAGGCAGCCATTGAAGCCTCGGGCGCGGAGATGGTGACCGTCGCCGTCCGGCGCGTCAACCTCGACCGCTCGAAGGAATCGCTGCTCGACTTCATCGACCCGCAGCGTTACTTCCTGCTTCCGAACACCGCCGGCTGCTATACCGCCGACGAGGCCATCCGCGCCGCTCGCCTCGGCCGCGAAGTGGGGCTCTCCGACTGGGTCAAGATCGAAGTCATCGGCGATCTGGCCACCCTCTATCCCGATGTTCAGGCAACCCTTGAAGCGACGCGGGTGCTGGTGAGGGAAGGCTTTACCGTTCTGCCCTATACCTCTGATGATATTGTGTTTGCGAAACGTCTCATTGACGCCGGAGCTGCCGCCGTCATGCCTCTCGCCGCACCCATCGGCAGCGGTCTCGGCATTCAGAACACGGCGACGCTCCGCATCCTCCGCGAACTGATCACAGAAGTGCCGCTGATCGTCGACGCCGGAGTCGGCACGGCTTCGGATGCGGCGCTCGCGATGGAGATGGGTGCGGATGGTGTCCTCATGAACACCGCCATCGCCGCGGCGGCGGACCCCATCCTTATGGCAGAAGCCATGCAGCACGCCATCCTCGCCGGACGTCAGGCGTATCTTGCCGGCCGGATGCAGCGCAAACTCTATGCCACAGCGAGCTCGCCGCTCGAAGGCGTCTCACGCTGAGCGAACTCCTGTTGTCACTGTCTCGGGACCGGTCTCTCAGGTAAACTCGAGTCGAATATGCGTGTCTTTGGCATCGATTGCGGCACCGAAATCACCGGGTACGGCGTGGTCGAATGGAACGCTGCCGCTCGCGATCCGCATCTGGTCCCCATTGCTGCGGGCGGTATCCGTCCGCCGAAGAAGTCGGGCCTGCCGCAGCGCCTTGCCTTTGTTCACGCTGAAATTGCTTCTCTGTTGCAGATTCACCAGCCCGATGTCGTCTCCATTGAGGAAGTCTTCTACTCGGTCAATGCCAAATCCGCATTGAAGCTTGGGCACGTCCGCGGAGTGGCTTTGCTCGCTGCAGCCAATGCCGGCCTGCCTGTTGCCGAATATGCTCCTCTGACCATCAAATCCACCGTTACCGGATATGGTCTGGCGCAAAAGGAACAGGTGCAGTTCATGATCGCGCGGCTGCTCGGTCTCGCCGCTGCCCCCGAACCGGCCGATGCCGCAGATGCGCTGGCAATTGCAATCTGCCACGTACATCATGCCCAGACGCTGGCTCGGCAGAGTGTTTCCGTTATCTGACTTTATGAAACTTCTACCGCTGATCGCACTGGGAGCGCTTTGCCTGATACCGCCGGCGGCGTCTGCTCAGAACCCGCCGGCGCAGATCACATACACCTTCGAGAATCAGCGGCTGCAGCCTTCCAGCTACACCCTCGTTCTTCATGAAGATGGTTCAGGGCGCTTCGACTCTCTTCCCGGTCCGGCCTCTGTGGATGCTTCCGACGAACAGGTGGCGCCTGCGCGTCTCGATCGCGACATACACATTAGCGACTCACTGCGCACCGAGCTCTTCCAGTACGCCCGCGCGCATCACTTCTTTGCCGGAAAGTGCGACCGTGGACAGAAGAAGCTGGCATTTACCGGAAAGCGGACGCTGACGTATGCCGGTCCCGATGGTCACGGCACATGTGATTTTGACTGGGCATCTGATGCGACGCTGCAGCGGCTCTCCGATCAACTTGTTTCGGTCGCCTATACGCTGGAGATTGGGCGGCGGCTGGATGTGGAGCTGAAGCACAACCGGCTGAGCCTTGATGCCGAGCTCGAGAATCTGCAAAGCACAGCAAAAGACCAGCGCGCTGCCGGACTGGATAATATCGCCCCAGTCCTCGAGGCCATTGCTGGTGACGACGCAGTGATGCAGCGTGCACGGTATCGTGCCCGCACCTTACTGAACGCAGCCGCTGGTGAAACCGCTCATCGTTGATGACGCCGCGATTCCATATCCGTAAATCTGCCCGTTTTTCGCATGGTCAGAGTGCCTTTACTCAAAATTGCGAAACATACGGCGTTTTGAAACGTTTATAGAGTGTTGGGGCAGGGAAGCAGATGAACAGCAATACCGCCGGGCGAAGAATAGAGGAGCGTTTTCCGTCGTCCGGCATCTTCAGAATCAGACGGCAGCGCGTCGAAGGAGGTGTCCGGTGAGGCACCTGAAGCGAAACAAATGGGTCCGAATGGCATCGAGGCGTCGATCCATTCTTCTGGCGGCTTTACTGGCCGCGTTTCTTTCGGCTGTCGTGGCGCTTCAGGCACAGGACACTCAAAGTGCGCCTCCTCCGCCACCGAGTGATCAGGCGCAGCAGCAGCCTGCACCGGAAAGCAATATTCGCACCGTTCGCCTCAGCAGTGTCGAGGGCACAGTACAAATCTTCAGCGGTGATCAGCTCGACTTCAGCCAGGCATACAGAAATATGCCCATCGTCGAAGGGATGCGCATTGCAACTGCTGATGATGGACGCGCCGAGATCGAGCTCGAAGACGGTAGTGTGGTTCGCGTTGCGCCTGACAGCTCTGTAGCCTTTCCGCAGCTCAGCCGCGCAGCCGACGGTAGTTTCACGACCGGGATCGAAGCCGTCAGCGGTCTCAGCTATTACGAGCTGAACGGCCAGTCCGCGCAGTATCGTGTGCACTTTGGGGCAAACGCTGTCACGCCGTCGGTGAACTCGGTTTTCCGCATTGATCTCGACAATACTCCTGCCGAACTTGCCGTGATGCACGGCACGGTTCACATCGAAGAAGGCCCGTCTCAGACAGCGGATGTGCATACCAACCAGACTCTGCGCTGCAGCATGGAAGACGGCGGCGGACCGTTTACTCTGGTGCAGAGTATCGCCGCAAATTCCTGGGACCAGTGGAACTCGGACCGAGATCAGATTCTGGCCCAGCTTGATGCGAGCGAGACCCTGGCACGCGCAGGCTCCGATAACCCCGATGATCCGGGCTGGAGCGATCTTGACTATTACGGGGACTGGTACGACATTCCTGGATACGGTCAGGCGTGGGCTCCCTCCGGAGTCGATCAGAACTGGGATCCTTTTGGCGTGGGCTACTGGGGCTACTACAGTGGAGTTGGGTACACATGGATCTCCGGCTACTCGTGGGGATGGTGGCCGTATCACTGCGGCGCATGGAGCTGGTTCGATGGTTTCGGCTGGCTCTGGTTTCCAGGAAACTGTGGCTGGGGTCCGCGCGGGGGAGGATGGTATCCCTACGCAACCGTATGGCGGGTGCCCCATGGATATCGTCCGCCGGAGCGGCCTGTGCCCATCCTTAGTCCACGCAAAGGTCCGGGCAGGATTCCGCATCCCGAGCCTTTGGTCGCTGTGAATCGAGGAGATCAGTTTCGGCAGGGATTTCGTACTTTAGGTGCGGGCCGACCGGAACCTCGGACTTTCGGCTTCGAAGGAAAAACCATTGTCCCCATTGCACGGACGATTCATCCGCAACAGCCAGGGCCACTGGGAGAAGGTTTCACAAGGACTGTCGAACGAGCGCATCCTGAGATCCTGAGAAATGGCGGCAGCCTTCGCAATCCGGATGTTCACTTTCCGTCGGCTTATGGCTCGCATCCGCCCGAGGTGCAGCCGCGCTATCCGGCTGGAGCGCCGCCCCGCAATATAGAAGTTCCCGGCGGCAGAAACCCGAATTCTGGTATTGCAGCGCCCCATCCACAGCCACCACCGGCACCCCCGAGAGCTGGAGGTGGGGCCGCTCATCCGGCAGGCGGACCGCCTCATCGATAGTGCAGGAATTTCCGTACACGGTTCGCCTGGTTTTATCGGATAAGAGCTATCGAATTTTGTCCTTTGATCTCCCGGTACAGAGCGGCGCTCTGCTCCAGAGTCAGTTCTTCCGCACGGGCCGTTGACGAAACGCAGCCCTTTTCGAAAGCGGTTGCGATCGTTTGTGCTTCCAGTCCCGCGATGCGCAGGTTTTTCGCGAGCATTTTTCGCTTCTGCGCAAATCCTGCCCGAAGAAAGGCGAAGAAGCCCTCCGCATCGACCTTCAGCTCTTCAAATCGAGGCGCCATCGTTAGCCGGATCACCGTCGAATGCACCTCAGGTGGCGGAGAGAATGCATCGGGCGGCAGAGTCATAAGTTTCTCCACCTGCGCAAACATTTGTGCGGTCGCAGACAACACTCCATATTCGCTTGTACCCGGAGTGGCCAATACCCGCTCGGCTACTTCGCGCTGTACCATGATCACCGCACGATGAATCACCGCGGAATAACGGAACAGATGTAACAGGATGTCTGACGTAATGTAGTACGGCAAATTACCGATGACCTCGAGCTTTGCTTTATCTGTTTGCAGCTCGCCAAAATCAACGTCAAGTACATCGGCTTCCATAATTTTGACGTGCGTCTGCGCTGCAAAGCGCTGGCGAAGCTGTGCTGCCAGCAATGTGTCGAGTTCAATGGCGATCAGCTGCTGCGCCCGTGCCGCCAGAATCTCCGTAATGGCACCGCGGCCTGGTCCGATTTCGACAACAGCTCGTTGTGACAAATCTCCGGACGCGGCCGCAATGGCCTCGCATGCCTGCAGATTCACAAGAAAGTTTTGTCCGAGTTTAGATCGCCTGGTGTTTTGCGGCATCGATAAACAGGTAGGCTGAAAATGGTGTTTCTGTGCCCGCATTGCCTGGCTCAGGGCTGCAGGTTAGACTCATTCTTCCGGCCTTCCTGCATCATATTTCACCGGAGAATCTTCTTATGCACATTGTTTTCGCAGCGTCGGAGTGTGCTCCTTACGCCAAAACCGGTGGTCTTGCCGACGTAGTCGAAGCATTGCCCCGCGAAATTGTTCGTCTTGGTCATCAGGTTACGGTCTATTTGCCCTATTACCGGCAAGTGGCGGCGCGCCTGCCTGAGAAGAAGATCGTTCTCCGCAGCATTACCATCCCCTTCCGTTATTACAACCGTTTCGTTGCGATTCTGGATGGAGGCAAACAGGATGGCGTGCAGTTTTACTTTGTAGACTGTCCGGAGCTTTTCGACCGCGAGTCTTTTTACAGCACGCCGAGTGGAGACTATGGAGATAACTGGGAGCGTTTTGGTCTCTTTTCCCGAACCGTTTTGGAGGCTTCCAAGCAGATAGCCGTCCCCGATGTTTTTCATGTGCATGACTGGCAGACGGCGATTTTGCCAGTGTATCTGCGCACAGTGTATTCCGGAGATCCTGCTTTCAGCAGTACGGCTGCCGTTCTTACCATTCACAATGCCGGCTATCAGGGGCTCTTCCCGCCTGCAACCACCGAAAACCTGCTCTTTCCCTGGGAAATATTCCACATGGACCGTGTAGAGCAGTACAACAACTTCAACTTCCTTAAAGGCGGCATCGTTTATTCCGATGCGCTGACGACCGTCAGTCGCAAATATGCCGAGGAAATTCAGACTCCCGAATTCGGCAATGCGCTGGACCCGATTCTGCGCCGGCGTGCAGAGGATCTGCACGGAATCCTTAACGGTGTTGATTACACCAAGTGGAATCCTGCCACGGATCACAATATCGCCGCGCATTTCACGCCGGAAAATCTTGCGGGAAAGGCCGATTGCCGTCGCGATCTGCTGCACGCGTTCGGCGTTTCTCATGTTGGCGAGGCGACCCCGATTCTCGGTATCGTCTCACGCCTCGCGACCATGAAGGGGTTTGATCTCTTTGCCGGTATTGCCGATCGCTTAATGAAAGAAGACATCACTCTGATCGTGCTCGGCACCGGCGAGCCATATTACGAAAATCTCTTTCGCGATCTTCAGTCGCGATTTCCGGATAAGGTTCATGTGCGCATTCTTTTCGACGAGATGCTGGCGCACAAGGTGGAAGCCGGCTCGGATATTTTTCTGATGCCGTCGCGCTATGAGCCGTGCGGTCTGAATCAGATTTACAGCCTTAAATATGGAACCGTTCCGGTCGTGCGTGCGACTGGCGGTCTTGATGACACGATTGCGGAGTGGGAGCCGGTTGCGGAGTCTGGTACAGGTTTTAAATTCCACGGCTATGAACCTGAAAATTTTCTCGCTGCTATTCATCGTGCCCTGACGCTGTTTACCGACAAGGCGGCATGGAGCAAGCTGATGCGCAATGGCATGATGAAGGATTTTTCCTGGTCCGGTCCTGCTGCTGAATATGTGAAGGTTTATACGGACGTTGCCAGGAGAAGAAGTTAACGGGAGCCACATGGCGTTTTTGCCCGGGCGTACTTTTGTTTTTCTGCCCGGGCAGGATATCAGCCGAAATGTCCATCATCCGCTGAAGGTCCATAGATAGACGGAACGGAAGCATCGTTCAGGCGAAGGTAGACGGTAAGCTGTCCGCGATGATGTGCAAGATGATTGAAGACCGAGTCCCGAATGACCTGGTAGCGCGGCTCCTCGCTCACAACCATTCCGCCGACTTTAAAACGCCAGGGCATCATCAGATGCCGATCGTTGGTTTTTTCCAGCGCTTCCTGCGCGGCGGAGACGTGCTTTTCCAGGGCATCCACCAGCTCGCGGCTGGTGTGCAGTTCAGGAGGCGGCATATAACCCGGGCTGCCGGCGGGCTTCATATCCAATTCTTCCTGATTCACTGTGGTAACAATCCATGACGGCAGACTTGATACCAGAGTGGCCAACTGCCCCAGTGACATCGATTTCGGATGTGGTTTCCAGTCCGACCGGCCATCGGGGATACGCTCCAGTGCTCGCCTCGTAGCGTTCGCTTCCCGCGCCAGTTCATCCAGAAACAAATCAGTCATCTTCATGGTGTGATCCTTTCCGCGATGGGCTCTTTAGCCCGCACTATGGAAGTTAACGGCGCATATATGTCACCCTGTGTCATAATTTCCAGGATTTTAAAAAATATTTCTGACAACCAGCGGATCGGAATGTGTGCTGGTCATCCGGCGAGGTGCTTATGAGGGCTGATCGACTGCTCTCAGCCTTATTGCAGCTTCAGGCTCACGGCCAATTGACCGGTAAAGAGCTGGCGAAGCGGCTTGAAATCTCGGAGCGCACTGTACACAGGGACATGGAGGCTCTCAGCGCCGCGGGGGTTCCGGTATATGCCCTGCGTGGCGCCAGCGGAGGCTGGCAACTCGATGAGAACTGGCGGATGCACGTCCCCGGTCTGGATGACGCAGAGTTGCGTGCGCTCCTGATGTCACAGCCTCGCGTTCTTGGTGATAAGCGGCTTGCCTCGGCCGCGGAGCGGGCACTCGGCAAACTGCTGGCGTCACTGCCTTCAGCCATGCGGGATCGCGCTGTTTCCATGCGGGAGCGTCTTTATGTGGACCCCACGGCATGGACCGGAACTTCGGAGGATCTCTCGCTTCTGCCGGTCGTACAGGATGCTGTCTCCGGGGACCGAAAACTCAGATTCACCTACCGCAAGAGACGGAGCCCGGTTCAGCGGGATGTTCCGCAATCGGATGGCTGTCAGCAGGAATGGATTGTCGAGCAGCGGACGGTCGATCCGCTGGGGCTGATTGCCAAAGGCAGCACATGGTATTTGTATGCACGTACTCCGGCTGGATTCAGAACTTATCGAATCTCCCGAATGCAGGAGGTGACGATACTTGACCTTGCCTGCGAACGGCCAGCCGATTTTGATCTGACAGAGCAATGGAAGATGTCGACGGAGCGCTTTCAGGATGAGGTGAGGCGGGATGCAGAGGCATATCAGCGCACTCTTGCCGCGAAGCGAGAGGCCGAGGCCCGCGTGGTTCAGGAGATGGAGATAGCCCGGCAGGTGCAGGCGCGGCTTTTCCCCCAGTCACAACCAAGGCTCCGGACCCTTGATTATGCCGGCATTTGTCTTCAGGCTCGTCAGATAGGCGGCGACTACTATGACTTCCTTGGTCTCGGCCGCGACCGGCTCGGGCTGATCGTCAGTGACATTGCCGGGAAGGGGATTGCTGCTGCTTTGCTGATGGCCAATCTGCAGGCAAACCTGCGTGGTCAGGCTGCTCTTGCGTGGGATCATCCTGAGAGTCTGCTTCATTCCGTGAATCGGCTTTTCTTCGAGAACACGGATGACAATGCTTATGCCACGCTCGTCTTTGCAGAGTACGAAGACACTTCACAGCGGCTGCGTTATGTGAACTGTGGCCACCTGAGCGCGCTGCTGCTCAGGAGTGACGGGGCTATCGAACGCCTGGATTCGACCTGCACGGTGCTTGGATTATTCCAGGAATGGGAGTGCGTGAGGGGCGAGACCACACTCTCCGCCGGCGATCTGCTGTTGCTGTATACCGATGGTGTTACTGAAGCATCCGGCTTACAGGGAGAGGAATTTGGCGAACACCGTCTTATTGAAGCTTTGCGGCGTCATCGGAGCATGATCGCGTCAGAACTGCTTTCGGCTATTGTGAGCGAAATTCGCCGGTTCCATCCGGGCGAACAGCATGACGATATTACGCTGATTGTTGCGCGCTGTGGATCAGCATAGAGCAGCTTTCAGAGTAAGGCGAGTTGCTCCGAATAAAGCAACCCGCCTGGTACAGACATCTCTATATCGTCAGTGAATCCGGATATCGCCAGAGCCGGTTTCGATCCGTACCGTAGGTCCACCGCCGTTCACATCTCCCATAATGTGATGGTGCTCCAGACTTCCGTGCGTGCTGATGGGCGGATCACTGTGGACCGAGCCCGATCCGGTCGAGGCATCCAGCGAGAATTTGGCGTTTCCGACATTAAGCGTTACCGAGCCGGAACCAGTCTGAAGCTTCCAGTTTGTCGTCGGCTGCCCGTTCACCTCGATGTCGCCGGAGCCTGTCTGCGTATATAAGGCGCCCTGCACTCCCTGCAGATGAATCGATCCGCTTCCGGTCTGAGCTTTTACGTCATTGGCCGCATGCATTTCTGCATGGATATCGCCTGAGCCGGTTTGGAGTGCCACCCTGCCTGTCAGCCCACTGGCTTCGATCTCTCCTGACCCGGTATTCGCACGAAGAGGTCCACCCAGGTTCAGCAGTCGCAGATCGCCTGAGCCTGAATTTGCCTCCAGCTCAGAGCCCCGTGGAGTCGTTACGTCGTAATCGATCGAAATGTTGTGATAGTTGGTGTGTTTGCCCACCGTGATAACGTTGCCGGACTGTTCAATCGGGGGGTGCGCCACCACATCATTAACACGATCCTGAGCGGAACCGAAATCTCCCCAGCTCCCCGCGTGAACGTGGCCGACAATATGAACTTCTCCATCCGGCCCTGACGACACATGAATGTACCCCGAGCCGGTATTCAGGCTGAGAATTACCTGCCCGCTCACTGAAAGCGTTTTGTCGAATGCTCCATCTGCCGCCAGCGCTGCAAGCGGCGTAACTAGCATGGCCAGAGTGGTTACCACCATTCCCCATCGATTCCTGCAGAAGCTCATAGTCTGCCCCTTTTTCCATACGATTCGTGGTGCCTGGCTGGGCTGTCGCACACCTGCCACCGCCTGTTACTGGACATACGGAAGAACCTGGATACAGGTTCCCGGAAATAATTGGACACGCGGCGAAACTGTATTTTTGCATAATCTTTGCCCGGCCACTTGCATCTCTGCGTAGTACGCGTTATCCATCAAAGATGGAATACAGACAGCTTGGACGATCGGGTCTGAAGGTTTCCGCGCTTAGCTTTGGTGCGGCCACTTTCGGCGGCGGTAATGAATTTTTTCGCGCATGGGGACAAACGGATGTGGATGAGGCTCGGCTCCTCATCAATCTTTGTCTCGATGCAGGCGTTAATCTCTTCGACGTGGCCAACATCTATTCCTACGGTCTTGCTGAAGAGGTTCTGGGCAAGGCTATCGAGGGCAAGCGGGATCAGGTTCTGATTTCCACCAAAGCTACCTTCCGCATGGGCGAAGCGGCGAACAATGTCGGCTCCTCGCGGTATCACCTGCTGCAGCAATGCGACAACAGTCTGAAGCGTCTGGGCACCGATTACATCGACATCTACCATATGCATGGCTTCGATGCGGCCACGCCTGTCGAAGAGACTTTAGATGCCTTGAATACGCTGGTGCACAGCGGCAAGGTCCGATACATCGCATGCTCCAATTTTTCCGGCTGGCATTTGATGAAATCTCTCGCCGTTTCGGAGCGTTATGGGTGGGCGCGCTATGTTGCGCATCAGGTGTACTACTCGCTCGTTGGCCGCGAATACGAGTGGGAACTGATGCCGCTTGGTCTGGAGCAGGGTGTTGGGGCTCTGATCTGGAGCCCGCTTGGCTGGGGCCGTCTCACCGGTAAGATTCGTCGTGGTCAGCCGCTTCCCGAACAAAGCCGTCTGCACAAAACTGCCGAGATGGGACCGCCCGTCGACGACGAATATCTTTATACGGTTGTCGATGCCCTTGAAGAAGTCTCCAAAGAGACTGGGAAATCTGTTCCGCAGATTGCCCTTAACTGGCTTCTGCAGCGTCCTACTGTCTCGAGCATCATCCTTGGCGCGCGCAATGAACACCAGCTTCGCCAGAATCTTGAGGTGGCAACATTCACCCTTAGCGCTGAACAGGTGAAGAAACTAGACAAAGCCAGTGAACGGACGCCGATTTATCCCTACTGGCATCAGCGGCAGTTCGCCGAACGCAATCCGCCTCCTGTCCCTGTCTATAAGGGCGGAAATTCCAACGAATAGCATAAGCTGCGTTTTCTCTGCCCACCTCTTTACTTCCAGGAGAGTGGGCAGAGAAAGAGTGCAATGACGAAACAAAGCTCTTCGGGCATTTGCTCCGTGGCGGGCGCCGTCCTTCTGTTATTTCTTTATCTCTACCAACAGCAATGCATTTGGCTCCAGCTTTAATTCCAGTTGTTCATTCTCGATTCTGCGCTCCTGGGGTGGAGGCAGTGCGCTCTCCTGATTCAGCGAATCAACCTGCTTCACGGTGGGATACTGCGGGCTTCCTGTCTTTCGGTAGAGTCCCAGGGTATTTCCATGCTCATCATCCACACGGCTTACTGCAGCGGTGGCTCCGGCAGGGAGTCCTGTAAGCTTCAGCACAATCTCTTTTGGAGAGCCTTTTACCAGGCCGCCCTCCTGCGGATCTACCAGGTTCCATACGGCAATTGCCAGCGATCCATCGCTTCTCCGGGTCACGATTGCGTCTCGCGATGAGTTTGCCAGCCGTTCATCGCCGAGCTTATGCAGCAGGCTGAAATCGTAATAACTCGCTTTTTTAATGCCCCCTTCCGCGATCAATCCAAAATTCCCTTCGAAGGGCTGGGCAATCGGACCGCCCTCCTCGAAAACATCCGAGAAGGTCCAGAACGACATCATCGTTACCAGCCCGTCGCATTCGCGCACAGTATTTGCCAGAGCCGGACCGACAAATGTCGTATCGCGAATGGCATCGTGCCCGGGCACATTCCATTCCGTCCACAGAAGCGGCAGGCTGGGCATTGACGATGCCTGAATCTGTTTTTTCACCATTCCGATTGCCCGGCACACCCGGTCGTCCATCGGAATCTCTTCATGTGTGTGGAAGAGGTTCCACACCGTGTCATCGGCATAGCCGTGCGTGGAAACGAAATCGACGGGAACATGATTTTCAGACGTGTACTTAAGGAATTCAGGCACCCATTGTGCTGCCGCTGTTGCAGGGCCTCCTACGCGGAGCCTGCTGCTGACTCCCTTGATATCGCGTGCTGTGTGTGCATACAACTCGAAGTAGCTGTCCTGCCGGGGAATGCCGCCCCAGAAATCAATATTCGGTTCGTTCCAAACTTCGAAATAC
The DNA here is from genome assembly GCF_003428625.2 of Paracidobacterium acidisoli. GTDB lineage: Bacteria > Acidobacteriota > Terriglobia > Terriglobales > Acidobacteriaceae > Paracidobacterium > Paracidobacterium acidisoli. Next base: position 35,823 of record NZ_QVQT02000002.1, read on the forward strand.
CACTTCGATACTTCATCGACGCCGTATCTATCGACCAGATGCTGCGCGAGATGCGTAATCAATCCATCCCATCGCTCCCAGCTTTTTGGCGGCGACACGTTGGGTTTGTACCAGAAGGCATGCAGCGCATCCGGATTGAAGGCCAGCTTTCTGGGCATAAAGCTGATCTCGACTATGGGTCTGACGCCGGCTTTCAGCAGGCCGTCGTAAATCTGATCGACGTACTGAAAGTTATAGACCGGGTTTCCATGTTCATCTTCGGTATAGATACCATTCTCATCATCCAGAATCCCGTGGCCGCGCACGTAGCTCAGGTCCGTCACCTGCTTCACCGCGCGCAGATCGTCGCGCCAGCTTTCACGCAGCATCAGATTAGCTCGCCCCGAGCCAAACATCTCTTCCCAGAAGTGGGGAAAAGGAGCTGACTTCGCATTTACATCGATCTCGACCTGTTCTCTCCCGGGAAATGACTGCGCCTCTACCTGGTGCAGGCAACCGCAAAAGCATAAAGACAGGAGGATGGCCAGAATCCAGATTCGATGAGCAGATCGCTGAAGCTGCGGTTCCATAACGCTCCTTTATATTCGCTGCTCTTGTTCCCAGCGGGAAATAGTACTTCTTATGGCACCGGTATGCTTCTTTCGATGCCCATAAATGTCCGAATCGATGCCGGGAATGAAAGTGGATCAGGTGACTATGCCTCACCGAAGAGCTTCTGATTCCTGTTACAGAGGCAGGGAATGCCGATCTGTTCCTTCAGTTTTGCTGCTTACGGTTGTCTGTCGCCGGTACAGGTTCGTCCATGCGCGAAGGCCTGATATATACTTTTAAGTTGCGGGACGTACTCTGAAGTCACCTCTTTTCCTGTACTTCGCCGCAAAATCATCTCCAGCAAAATGCTTCCGAGGTCCTCATGTCCGGCCATTCAAAATGGGCGACAATTAAGCACAAGAAGGGCGCGCTCGATGCCAAGCGCGGGAAAATCTTTACCCGTCTGATCAAGGAAATCACCATCGCGGCCCGCTCCGGAGGCGGAGATCCCGACGGCAATCCTCGCCTGCGCTCTGCCATCGCGGCTGCCAAGGCCGAGAACATGCCCGCCGACAACATCAAGCGTGGCATTCAGCGCGGCACCGGCGAGATCCCCGGTCTGCAGTACGAGGAAATTTCCTTCGAGGGCTACGGCCCTGGCGGCGTTGCCGTCATCGTCGACTGCACCACCGACAATCGCAACCGCGCCGTCAGCGAAATCCGCCATACCTTCTCAAAAAATGGCGGCAACCTCGGTGAGCCGAACTCCGTCCGCTTCATGTTCTCGAAGAAAGGCCTCATTGCCGTCGCTAAAGAAGTGGCCGACGAAGAGAAGCTCATGAATATTGTGCTCGAGCAGGGTGGCGAAGACCTCAACGACGAGGGCGATACCTGGGAAATCCTCACCGATCCCGGCTCGTACGAAGCCGTTGCTCAGGCTGTTCGCGATGCAGGTATTGAGACCGTCATGTCCGAGATCACCATGATCGCTTCAACTTACACGAAGCTCGAAGGGGCGGCTGCTGCACAGATGCTGCGCCTGCTCGATGCCCTTGAAGATCATGACGATGTACAGAACGTTTATTCGAACTTTGACATGGACGCGAAGCAGCTCGAAGAGGTTGCGGGCTGACGGCCGTAGTCATATCATCCGGCAGGCCGCCCATCGGCGGCCTTTGCTTTGCTCCGTGGAGAGAACGGATTTAAATGCGCAAACAGCTTTTTGCTTTTTTTTTCGCTGCCCTGTTTGGGATTTCACTGACAACAGTCCCCAACGTCCATGCGCAGTCCGCGCACGTATCAACCGGGTCAGGTGATCGGTCAGCTGACGCGGTTCTTGCTGCACGGCCGTGGGAGTGGGGACCATTCTTTCAGGGCGGTGTCGGGGTAGGCGAGCGCTCGGACTTTTCCTTTACCAGCGCAGGCGTGCGTCTGGGTAAAGTGATTACCGACCAGCACCTGGGAGGCTTCTTCCGCGGGCAGTTCGAGTATGCGGGAGAGATCATGCCGTATTGGCAGGCATTTACACCTCCTCCACATCTCCAGGCGGAAAAATTTGTCGATCCTGCTACCGGCCTGACAACTTATGTCAATGAGCCAGTGGGCGGCGGCACATATACCGGTGTCAGTATTACGCCGATCATTCTGCGCTGGAACTTTAAGCCGCACGGAAGGTTTGTTCCCTGGTTTCAGGGGGCCGGCGGTCTGATTTATACGACACATAAGTTTCCGCCCGATGTTCTGGTTCATCACGGAACCCCAGGTGCTACCAGTGTTTTTAATTTCAGTCCGCAGGGCGGCGGCGGCTTTCATTACTTTGTAAGGCCGAAGGAGTCGATTACCTTCTCCGCAAACGCTATCCATATCTCCAGTGCTTCGCTGGGAGACAGAAACCCAGGCGTCAATGCCAGCATACAGTTCCAGATTGGCTATACCTGGTGGAAGTGAAGCAGGGCAGAGTGCACGGGAAAGGCTCAGAACACAATGTCTGATGCTCTTGTCGAGTGCGTTCCCAATTTTTCAGAAGGCCGAAATGCCGTCATTGTTGAATCGATCGTTTCCGCAATGGCGGTAGAGGGTGTGTCTCTTCTGGACTGGTCGCTCGATTCGGACCACAATCGCTCGGTGGTCACCATAGTCGGGCCGCCGGCCGGTGTGCTCGAGTCCGCCGTTCGCGGAGCGGGCCGTGCCGCCGAGCTGATTGATCTGACGTCTCAGAGAGGGGTTCATCCGCGTATCGGGGCCGCGGATGTGATCCCATTTGTTCCGGTACAGGGCATTTCGCTGGATCAGTGTGCGCTGCTGGCGCGTCAGGCCGGCCAGCAGATATGGTCCCGGTACGGTGTGCCGGTCTATTTCTATGAAGCCGCAACCGCCCGCCCGGACCGGGTTTTGCTGGAGGAGGTTCGCCGAGGGCAATTTGAAGGTCTGCGCGAGGCGGTAAAGAAAGAAACAGCCCGTCAGCCGGATGTTGGCGGTCCTGATCTGCATCCAACCGCAGGAGCTTCCGCTGTCGGCGCGCGCCGTTTTCTTATTGCCTATAATCTTTATCTTGACATTCCTGATGTTGCTGTTGCCAGAGCTATTGCAAAGGAAATCAGGCAATCCGGAGGCGGGCTTACCGGCGTAAAAGCAATGGGGGTGCTGGCCCATGGGCGGGCTCAGATTTCAATGAATATCACTGATTTCATGAGAACACCGGTCGGAAAGGTGTACGCCATGGTGAAATACAAGGCTGCTCGCTACGGAGCTTCGGTAACAGAGGGCGAGCTTATCGGTCTTATCCCGGAAGCCGCGATTGAGCGGGACAGCGAGTGGATGCGTCTATTTAAGGAGTTCGACTCCGACAGCCGGATCATCGAGCGCAGACTGGAGCGCCCGCTTTCCTGGCCCGCATCTCTGCCAGCCGGTTCGGGTCTAAGATGACAATGGCGGTCAACGGAATGATCCGGTACCGCCGGTAATGTGGAGGAAAGTCTTCGTGAAACACGGTAAGCGATACGGAAATATCCTGAGCATGACTTTGATTGCCGCTTTGGCCTTCTCTGTCTCTGTAATGCCCGCCTCTGCAGCGCAGCTCGATAACGATGCGCGTTCAGCCATTCCCCTGAATGTTCAGCAGCTTATCGTGATTGACTACCGTGCCATGCAGAATTCGACGGCAGCGATGGATCTCAAAGCGCGTGTCCTGCCTCCGGAGCTGAAACAGCTCGAAGATGCACTGAAGAGTTCAGGCTTTAATGAGAACCATGATGTAGAGATATTGGCCTTTGCCGCTTACCGTGCGGGAAATGGCGACAGCACCAAAGTCGTTGGAATTGCTCAGGGGCAGTTCTCGGTGGCCGATATTCTGGCAAATTTCAAGAAAAAGAAGATTAAATTCACTTCCATTCGTAACAACCATCTTTATCCGATGGGTTCCAGTGGGATGCTTGTGACCTTTCTTAACCCGACAACGATGCTTTTCGGTTCCAATGACGCCATTCGGCCTGCACTCGACGCTCGCGATGACCTCGCCCAGAACTTTATGGATAACAGCGCGATGATGACGGCGATGCAGTCGGTCGATTCCGAGCCTCTCTGGAGCATTCTCGATCAAAAGGGAACGCAGTATATGATGCGCTCTCTTTTGGGGCAGGCTTCTCAGCTTGCCGATTACGATACCGTCAAAAAGCGCCTGTTAAGTTCGAGCTACACCATGAACTTTGACAATGGAGTTAAGTTCAGCCTCTATGTCATTACACCGGATACCTTTACGGCCGCCACGATGTCCTCTCTGCTCAATGCGGCAGCTATGTATGAAAAAGTAAGTGGGACGCCTACAGAGAAGCAGGCCGTCGACAGCACCACGATCAACTCTGCTGCGGGTAAGCTCGAGGTCAGTTTTGCGGCTTCCGATAGCCAGTTTTCGAGTCTGTTGCAGTCGCCGCTCTTCCAGTCAGTGGTGAAGTAATAAGAGCAGCTCTGCGGAACTCATTATCTCACCAGACTCTGGCTGTGTGCGACTGAAACTCCGGACCGGGAGAATTCTCTCTCGATACTGGCGACGGAATCGTTGAGATCGATTGCCATGCAGGCATCAGGAAGGATCACGGAAGCAAAACCGGCGCGCCGCGCGTCGACAGCGGAGAAGCCGACGCAGTAGTCATAGGCCAGCCCGGCACAGAAAACGCGTGCGAATCCACGATCCCGAAGATAACTGGCAAGTCCTGTGGATGTGGTGTGGTCATTTTCGAAGAAAGTGGAGTAAGAATCGATTTCCGGGCGAAAGCCTTTGCGCAGGATCAGTTCTGCCTGAGGCAGGTGCAGGGTTGATGGAAAATCCGCTCCTGACGTTCCCTGAACGCAGTGATCAGGCCACAACACCTGTACGCTGTGGCCGGTCTGAATGGACTCAAATGGCTGCTTTCCTGGATGTGACGATGCGAAGGAGATATGTCCCGGAGGGTGCCAGTCCTGAGTGAGAATGATATGGGCGAAACGGACTGCAAGGCGATGAATGACTTCAATGACATGATCTCCGTGCGGAACGGGAAGACGACCTCCCGGGCAAAAATCATTCTGAACATCCACGACAAGCAGGACATCCTGGTCAGTTAATTGAATCCTGTTATGCGAACCATCGAATGTCTTCATGACGAAGCTCCGGCTCATCAGAACGGCTTGCCGCGAAAAAGAAAGACGAGCTCGATGATGAGAATGATGACCACGGTCAATTCCAGGAAGAATGCGCGTCCCTGATTGAACTGATCGACCATAAAGCGGTAGAGGTCTTCTGCCGTTCGGATTTTCTCCGAAACAAGATCTTTGTAGTCGGGCACGCCCACGCGGGCTGCCGCCAGTTTGTAAAGACGAGCGGAGAACATATCGCTAAGAAATTTGATCGCATTATCGGCGTGTTCGGTCAGCTCAACGACGTCGAGCAGCACGGTATGCAGGCGGGTTGCTGAGCGCGCCAGACGCCAGCGGGCAAGAAGACCGGTGCCGTTGTCCAGCGAGTCGTAGACGGTTTCGAGCTCAGCGGTCAAAAGCTCATCGTAGTGGCGGAATTCCAGCAGCTGAGAATTGGCATATTCCAGCAATTGAACCGCAGTGTCCGCTCCGGGACCGGTGTCGTAAAGAAAAGCGCAGTTCCAGCCGATGACGGCAAGATCACAGGCGTAGTACGAGATGCGCGACTGGAGGACTTCGTTGATCTCACCTTCGGCCAGTGCAGCCACTTCACCGCGAACGACCTGGGCAATGCGACTTCCGTCGGCTGTGATCATCTGGCTGGCTGAAGGTGAATCTGTCATCTCCTGTACATGGAAGATGAAATAGTCTTCGCTGAGCCATTCGGTGGTGTAGGGCTTGACCAGCGCCGGGGCGGCACGTTCAAGCCGCTGACGCACGATACGGCCGGCATGGGCTGAGAAATCAACATCCCATACCCACCGGCTGGAGAGGCGGACCAGAGTTTCCCAGTCACCTGAGAAGGGAAGCTCCAGTACGACGCTGATGATGCCGTAATCATAGTATTTAATTTCAACATCGAGGCGTTCGCCGCTTTCGAGCACCATCGGCTCGATCGTTTCCACGACAGGCGGGCGCTGATAACGGATGTATCCAGGGGCCGGATGCTTCAGGCTTGGCTGCTGAACAATACGTGCAGAAATGATCTGCTGGAGCTGATCGAGGCGAATTTCCTCACAGATATCGAACTGAATGAGAACGATCACGAAGCCATTCAGGGAAACTGGTGCGGACTGAGCGGCGACCTCTGGCATGGAAATGACCTCGCGTGTATCGCATGATAGCAATGAGGCAGGTCATTATGACGAAACGGAGCGCCGGGCTGCTGATGTTTCGGCGGCGTGAGCAGGGGATCGAAGTCTTCCTGGTACATCCAGGCGGGCCGTTCTGGGCAAAGAAGGATTTGGGAGCATGGTCAATTCCGAAGGGTGAGATCGCCGAAAATGAGGATGGAATGGAGGCGGCCAAGCGCGAGTTTGCCGAGGAGACCGGCATGCAGCCGGAAGGGATTTTCTTTGCGCTGGGAGAGGTTCGACAGGCTGGCGGCAAGGTTGTCACAGCCTGGGCGATGGAGGGGGATTTTGATCCCTCCACGTTAGTAGCCAACACCTGCGCGATTGAATGGCCGCCGCGGTCCGGGCAAAAGATGAAGGTTCCGGAGGTCGATCGTGGAGAATGGTTCTTACTGGAGACCGCGCGCGAAAAAATCCTTAAGGGACAGGGGGTCCTGCTGGATATGCTGCTCCGAATAGTGAACTGAGACGCCGCACCATGTATGATGAGCCCGCTGCTTCTTTCCTCGAATGAGTCATTTACGGGTTTACAGTGGCTGATATAGCAGAGTGCGGAAAACGGGCCGACGGATCAGGCTTACTTCTGCATCTCAAAGGAAAGTCATGATGGAGTTTCACATTTCGCGCGAAGCCCGGGATCGCTATCAGGTCAGCGATATGCTGTTTAACTTTGTTGGCAACGTTATTTTTGGCGATCTCTCGGCCTGCCGTGAACTGGCATATCGCATGAACGAGGTGCGCGGTACGGCGAACGATCCGGAACGCACGATTCATCCTGGGGCGCTCTTTGCCATGGGACTGATCGATGAGATCAGCCACGCGCTCATCGCCCATTACCGCAAACAGCGCGACCCCGAGGTGACGCGTGCTGCTCTTGACTGGTTTGGCGCGAAGGTCGGAGAAGAGCATCTCGATCAGCTGTTGCGAGCTTTTGTGCGGGAGTTTCCAAACGTTGCGATTTATCGCGGTCAGCAAAAACCGGATGAGTGGCTGGAAGGCTCAACAGCAGATGGCATGTCTCATCGTGAGGCCGTGCTGGAAGAGCTGATTTTGTTATGGCTGGCGAATCGCAACCCGGCATTTCAACCCTTTCGTGAGCTTTACGACGATACAAAGCTGGCACAAAATACTGCGTATTCGCAGATTACGACTGAGCTGAGCAGCTATTTTGCCACCCGTCCCGATACAGGTCTGGGCCGCGGCAGCCTTCTTGATCTGCTGCAGGCACCGATGGAAGCTGCTCCGGATTCACTGAGTGGGCAGCTGGCGTGGATTCGTCAGAACTGGGCTACGGGGCTGGGCAGTGCACTGGGCGAGGGACTGCGTCGCGTGTTGTTGGCTGCGGACGTCCTGAAAGAGGAAGAAGTCGCTGTCTGGATGCGGTTTCATCCGGCGTCGGAGCAGTGGCACCACGATCCATTTCCTGCCGGCAGCGTCCATGCAGAGGTTCCGTTTTACGAGCGAGCCGCGGGCGAGAGGCCTGGCGATCCGGAGTATGAGCGTTTCAGCCCCGATGTGGACTGGATGCCGAATGTCGTCATGGTCGCCAAGAGCACCTATGTCTGGCTGTCGCAGCTTTCGCGTCAATACAACCGCGCAATTGAACGGCTGGATCAGATTCCGGATGAAGAGCTGGATCTGCTTTCGCGCCGCGGACTGAATGCGCTGTGGCTGATTGGAATATGGGAACGAAGCCCGGCTTCGCAGACGATCAAACGACTTTGCGGGCAGCCGGATGCGGTAGCGTCGGCATATTCACTCAGCAGCTATCACATTGCCTGGGACCTGGGAGGGGAAGAGGCTTATCATAACCTGCGTGAGCGCGCGGCGCAGCGCGGCATTCGGCTCGCGAGTGATATGGTGCCGAATCACATGGGCATCGATTCACCCTGGGTGGTCGAGCATCCGGATTGGTTCTTGTCTCGGTGGGATTCGCCGTATCCGGCATACAGCTTCAATGGACCCGACCTGTCGAGCGATCCGCGTGTCGAGATCAAAATTGAGGATCATTATTACAACCAAAGCGATGCCGCTGTCGTGTTCCGCCGCCGCGACAACCATACGGGCGAAACCCGTTACGTGTATCACGGAAACGATGGGACCAGCTTTCCCTGGAACGATACCGCGCAACTGAATTATCTGCGTGCCGACGTGCGCGAACAGGTGATCCAGACAATTCTTCATGTGGCGCGGCAGTTTCCCATTATTCGCTTTGATGCAGCAATGACACTGGCCCGCAAGCATGTACAGCGACTGTGGTTTCCGCTCCCGGGAACAGGAGGATCGATTCCTTCGCGCGCAGAATCGAGTATGACTCTGGAAGAGTTCGATGCGGCGATGCCGCATGAGTTCTGGCGTGAGGTGGTGGATCGCGTCGCTGCCGAGGTCCCCGGCACGTTGTTGCTGGCAGAAGCGTTCTGGCTGCTGGAGGGATATTTTGTTCGCACTCTCGGGATGCATCGTGTCTACAACAGCGCGTTTATGAATATGCTGCGCGACGAGGAAAACGCAAAGTATCGCTCAGTTATTAAAAACACAGTTGAATTTGATCCGGATATTCTCAAGCGTTATGTGAACTTTATGAGCAATCCGGATGAGAGGACGGCAATCGATCAGTTTGGGACGGGTGATAAGTACTTTGGCGTATGCACTGTGATGTCGACATTGCCGGGGTTGCCGATGTTTGGCCACGGCCAGATTGAAGCGTTCACGGAGAAGTACGGTATGGAGTACAAAAGTCCACGCTACGAAGAGGCACCCAACGAAGGCCTGGTGGAGAGGCATCAGCGTGAGATTGCTCCCCTGCTGAAGAACCGCGAGGTGTTTGCTGAGAGCGCGGAGTTCTCACTGTTTGATTTCTATAAGGATGATGGAACTGTAGACGAAAACGTCTTCGCCTATTCCAACCGCCTTGGAGATCGGCGGGCGCTGGTCATCTTTCATAACAAGTATTCCGATACGACGGGCACTTTACATCGTTCAGCAGCGGGTATAGATAAAGGAACAGGCGCGCTGCATCAGCGTTTTTTGCATCAGGCACTGGGGTTGAATGCAGAAGATGGACTTATCTTTGCATATCATGACAATGCTACAGGGCTTCATTATCTGCGGCGCTCATCGGAGCTGACCTTTCAGGGATTGCGGCTGCAGCTGCGGGCATATCAGTACCACGTATTTCAGCATTGGCAGGAACTGCGTACGACCGATGAATACCCCTGGGACGCATTGTGCGATGAATTGAATGGGCGCGGAGTGTGGAATCCCGATGAGGCGCTGTCGAAGTACAGGCTCCGGCCACTACATGAAGCGTTGCAGCAGGCTCTCGATCCGGCGCTGCTGCGCTGTCTGGCCGATATTGCCGAGTTTGAAGACGTGGAACACAGCAGGCATATCTCTCGCGCGAGCCAGCCACCGTGTAATCGCGACGAGGCTCTGAATGGGCTTGTAAAGCGAGCGGGGAAGTTCTTCACCGAAGCGAACGCCGCTCTGCGAACAGATGGAGAGACGGCAGGAACGTCATGGCGCTATGAGGCCGCGCAGATGTACAGCAGGCTGCTCATGGCGGCGACCAGGATTCCGCAACTGGAAGACGCTTTTGCTGGTGGATGGCCTGTGGATGCGCGTGCGGTTCTCCCCAGCCGCAGCCCGAGAGTGAATGCGATCCTGATCTGGGCTCCGGTGGCAGCCTGGTGTCTGGTGGAGGCCCTGGTTAAAACACATCCCATCGAGGAGGCCACCACAATCTTCGATCGCCTCTATCTGCGTTCGGCGCTGGCAGAGAGCTTTCATCCGCTGGGTCTTAACGGCGACGATGGCTATCGTGCCGCCGCTCGTATCCGGATACTGCTGAACGGCAAAGAAAGGCAGACTACTCTTAATCTTAACTGGAATGATCCTGACGTCTCCTGGTTGACCGGCCTGCACGAGGTGAACGGCATCCGCTGGTTCAACAAAGAAGCCCATGAGCAACTGCTGTGGTGGACCTGTCTGCCGGAATTGACGGAAATGCTGATGCAGAAGACAGAGAAAAAAGCGGCCGCCTCTGCAAAAGACTCAACCCTGGCATCAGCTATAGCCAAACGAATAACCGATGCGACAGAAGCAGCAAAGAAAGCGGGGTACCGGCTGGACCGGATGCGCGTATCATCAAAGGTTTCGGCAGAAGTGGAAGGCAATATCGCCGCGGAAGGCAAGACAACGAAGATTGAAACCAAAGAGAACGCTCTGCCGCCGGAAGATTTGTCAGACCAGCAGGCCATGCAAAATGACAAAGCGGCTGGGACTTTATCGCAGACAGACGGCAGCGATGAAGGAGAACCCGGGCAGAACCGAAAAGTAAACTGAAAGCATGACTGTTACCAAAGTGAAGAGGCAGTCAACATGGGAAGTGTGTATTTGTTGGCAATGTCGTGGACGTAATGGATTGCCCTTGACCGCTCTTACGCGCTGATCTAAAGTTCTTCTGAAATAATTTGTAGAAATTTAGCGTAAGCGGGTGATAAGCAATGCCCCTACGTCTGCCTTGGTGCGTGAAATCTGCACCTGTTTATTTTCTCGTCATCCTGATTTCAGGCTTTTTGGCAGGCGGCTTTCGGGCTGCTGCTTACGATGGCTCGATTTCAGGCTCTTCCCCCGAGCGCTCCGTTCTCCCACCAACTGTGGCAAGGCGGCAGGCGCAGAATCTTCCGTTGCTGTTTTTAAAAGATCCGAATGGCGTGCCAGGGGCAGACGGCGCATACAGCGGCCTCAACAGCGAATACGCTTTATGGGTGCGTCAGACGGGATTTTCCGTCGTTACTACCCACGTCGAGAATCACATCGCAGGCGTGCAGCTGCGGTTTGCAGGTGCAATGCCTGCAGGAGCGATGCGCGCGGAGCAGTCACCGACAAAGCTGAATGAATACATCGGTTCCGACCGATCAAAGTGGCAGGAAAATCTGCCGACTTACCGACGGCTGATCACGAGTGAGATTTATCCAGGCATTCATGTGGAGTATTACGGCACGGGATCGCATCTGGAGCATGATTTTGTAATTGCGCCGGAAGCGGAGCCGGCGCGGGTCGTGATCGATGTGGGCGGCGCAGAGAAAATTGCGCGTGAAGCAGATGGATCATTGAGGCTGATGACGCGGTCCGGTGTCGTGAATATGCTTCGACCGCAGGCTTACCAGACAAATAAGGATGGAAGCCGGAGATCGATAGCTGCAGAGTATGTTGTTGCGGGAAATTCGATCCGTTTTCGGCTTGCCGATTACGACAGGCATCGCGAACTGATTATCGATCCGGTAATTGTGTGGTCGACATTTCTGAATGCTTCAGGCACTCTGTCGACCGGAACAACGGTGACCGGAATTGTTTCAGACGCGAGCGGGAATCTGTACCTGACAGGAAACGTGACGTCCACGGCGGCCTCAACAGCATTCGACAGTGCCGGTTTTTTCGGGCCCGGCAGTGCTGTTGCGAATGAAGATGGAAACAATCCGAGTGACAACACGGCGGATGCATTTGTCGCTGCATTACCGGCGAATGGTGAGGGCGCAGAAGCTTCGTGGGTGACGATTATCGGCGGGACTCTGGGCGCGACGTCTTCAGCAATTACGCTTGCTCCGACGACGCCCGGGCTGATTTATTTCGGCGGCAGCACGGCGTCGGTCGATTTTCCTGCGACTTCAGGGGCATACTCGACTTCACGAGGGAGCATTGCCTCCGTGGGATGGATTGCAAGCCTGAATCTGAACGGCGCAATCCAGAGTGCGACGTTTGTTCCCGCCAGCTCGGGGACGACGGTGACCATAGCGGGCCTGGCAGTGGATTCGTCAGGGAATGTTACTGCGGCTCTGGGAGTAGATCCGACAGGCACGTTTCCGACGACGGCGAATGCGCTGGGATACACGACGAACCCCGGAGCCGCAGTGCTGGTGCTGAATGGAACACTGACAGGTAGCGCACAGCTGGCGACGTATTTGGGAGGGTTTACAGGAACAACGACGCTGGCATCGGTTGCCGTGGATGGACTGGGTGGAATTTATCTGGCCGGCGAATCGACCGGAGATTTCCCGGAGGCAGGTGCATTCTCACAGACGAACAGCTTTGCGCACAACAGCAGCGATGGCAGTACCGGGGACGTATTTGTTGCGAAGATTACGCCGCCGGTCGGCGCAGCGACAACATACGGTGTGGCCTATGCTGCATGGCTGAGCGGAAGCGCGGCGGATGAGGCTTCCGGCCTGGCACTCGACGCGGCAGGGAATGCTTATGCCTTTGGCACTACAGCATCGAGCGATCTGAGAGCAAATTTCACCTATACGAATACTGCAGGTCCGGTAACAGCGCCGACTGCGGGCACGCTCAACGGCACGGCGATGCAACTGGTATTTCCAGCAAAGAGTACGGGCGGTACACCGGGCGGCTACTTGGCAAAGGTGGACGCAACTGGAAAACCAGTGGGTTTTACCTATCTTGGTGGCGATGGATCAGATTTTTTGCAGGGCGGCACACTGGACAGCAACGGAAATGTCGTTCTGGTAGGCAGCACAGATTCCACGTCGGGCAAGTTTGTTCCTTCGGTTGCGGCCACGTTGCCTTCCGATATGCAAAATGCCGCTGGCACACACGCGTTCGCAGTGCAGATAAAAGGTGATCTGTCGGCAGGCTTGTACGATGCAAATCTGGGCCCGGTGGGGACTGGTCCGGCAACTGCCGCAATCACAGCCGATGCACAGGGACTGTCGTATGCTGCGCTGAACCTGACAGGTGTCGCGTATGCCTCGGCATCTGGCCTGCAAAGTGGGCAGGGAAGCAGCGCATCGACGCCTTATGTCGCAGCGCTGGCTGCAGCAACTCCGGGAACGGGGGCGGGGTTCAGGGTCGCGTCAGCGACCAACAATTATGGAGCGAACGGGCTTGCAGCTGGTGACGCTGTCTCGTGGATCTGGACACTAACAGGACAAAACGGCGGTGCCAAAGATGTAGTCGTCAACCTGCCGGTGACTGCGAGCGCGAACAGTGCATTTACTGTCACCGGTGCAACCGGGACGGCATCTCCGGGCTCATGCGTGACAGGCGCGGGAGGACTCACATGCATAATTCCGTCACTTGGTGATGGCAGCAGCGTTACAGTCACTGCAGCGCTGACGCTGGGCGCCTCGGGTGGCCCTGCCGCCGGATTAACACTGATGGCAACCGGATATGACGCGGAAGGCGATCAGATTTCTCTGAACCAGGCAAGCGCGCCGCAACTGAGTCTGAGCATTGCGCAGTCGTCGGCTACTGTGTACGCGGCTGCATCGCAGACCGTGGCTCTGGCATTCAGCGGTACTGCTGAGGAGACATACACCTTCAAGGTGAGCAATGCGTCGGGCTATGTGGGAAGCAACGTTGTGATCACGCCGTCGCTACCTGCAAACTTCGTCGCAGTGACGGTCTCTCCGTCGACCTGCACCGCAATGACATGTTCTATCGCAACACTGGCCGCAAACGGCAGCAGCTCCTATTCGATCACCGGGTACTACAGCGACTCAGCACTGTTTCCGGACGCGACACCGGTGACGGTATTGCAGGATGTGAATGCCACTGCGGTTGCCACCGGAACGACGGCTGTAGATACGACAAAGGTGACCACAACGGTCAATCGAGGGTTCAGTATTGGCAACTTCAGCGTGTCCGGTCCCGGTGCGTCATCCTTTGTTCTCGGTACAAATATTGCGCTGACGTACAACCTGACGAATACAGGTCCAGGTGCTGTCTATGGATTGCAGCTTGGCAACACGCTGACGGTCGGCGGGTTGACCATAAATGTGGTTTCGACAGGCAGCGGAATTTCCTGCAGCAGTTTTGGAAGCTGCACGATTCCGGTGCTGCCGGCCGATGGCGTGGCACATGCCTTCACCGCCACTGTGGTCTTTCCTGATGGCCCAGCCCCTGTCAATGCATCACTAGGATCGGGAACACCTGTAACGGTCGGCAGTACAATCACGGTTCCAACGGGCTTTACCGAGATATCAGGCAGCAATACGGGGAGCCTGGGTCCGATCACCGTGGAGCGATCGGCACATTTGAAAGTAAATACATCCCAGAGTGCTTATTCCGGTGCACAGACGGCGTTCAATCTGGGAGACACAGTCACCTATACGGTGACCGTGACAAACTCTGGACCGAATCAGACAGGCACGACAGATACACTGCAGCTGACGCCTCCCTCAGGCAGTGCAGCTTTTACGGTCACGAATATCGCCGTACCTGCGGGAGGAAGCTGCGGGACGGGATCAAACCCGCTGTGTACTCTGCCGTCGATTCCGGCGAATCATTCTGTGACATTTACGGTGCAGGGTTCCTACGCGGATACAGCAACCAATGCCGCGGTAACCGGGGCCGTGATCCCAGAGGCATTTTCGGCGGTCAGCACATTGAGGAGCGCGTCGGATTCGAATGCTGCGGGAACCGCTTCGGGCGATAACACGGCGACGGTGAACAGTCCGGTGCATCGCACGGCCACACTGGTGATTCCGACACCGACTGCGACGGGTGGCAGCCTGTCATGCCCGGCAGGTCAGTCGCCGTGCGTGTATATGGCCAATACCATTGCGTCTCCATATGGGCCAAACGATATCGCGAGCTACACAGTGCAGGTAAGTAACAATGGACCTGACATAGCGACGGGCGTCAGTTTCACACTGCCGCTGCCGCAGGCGCTGAATGGAGCAACGGCACACATTGTGAATGTAACGACCGGACCAGTGGAGACACCTGGTACGCCTGCATTTGGAAGCGCCGTGAGTTGTACCGCAACAGCGGCGTCGATCAGCTGTTCAGGCGGAAATCTGCCGGTGGGAACGAATGTGCTGACGGTAACCTTCGCCGGTACGTATGATGCTGCGACGGTTCCCACCGCGTCGACTGCAGTCGCTGCGGCCAGCACTGCAACGGTATCGACGACAGCAGCGAGTGCGGGCCAGCCGGCAAGCGGATCAACAACTGTAGCGAGCGCGCTCCCCTCGATATACGTGGCGCGGGCGGTTCATCTGAAGCTGACGAAGACGCGGAACATCGCGATCGATATACCGGCGGCGACGTTCGCAATTCGAACAGATGGCAATGGGCAACCGGTAATCAATCTGGATGAGCATCCAGGCCAGCTGATAGCAGGAGCTAATGACGCTCTGGAGTTCGATTTCACACTGAGCAACCTGGGTGCGAATGCGGCTCCGGCAGGATGGACAACCGTGACGGAGATGCTGCCTCCGTATTTTGAAATTGTCACAGCTCCGAATCCATCCGTGGCGAGTTGTGTCGTTGCAGGGGCCACCATTACGGCAGGTTACATGACGGGCGCAGGCGGTGCTGCGATGAGCTGCACTCTGTCGGGCAGTCTCGCGGGTGGCTCTGCGCTCAGCCCCGCCGGTGCATGCACGGTAAATGCGGCGTTCCTTTGCTATCAGGGAAAGTTTATCGATGGAAAGGGAGCGGCAGCAGATATTACAGGATCACCCGTCAGCGGATGGACTCCTGAGATTCCGCTGATTGCAGCATCCTCGAAGGCGGTGTCGACGAACGGGATGACTTTGGTACCAGATGCAGTCGATCCGGTGAGTAACAGCGATGCTGCCAGCGGCACTATTCCTTTCAGTGTGCAGAGAGTCGTGCATTTGCATGTGCTGAGCTCGAAGATCATGCAGACGAATGAGACGGCACTGGCACCGGTGGGCGGTGTGAGTGGAGCCGGTATCGCCGAGGCTCAGACCGCAGTGCAGGGCGGGGCTGTGGCGAATTATCTTCGGTATGAAGCGACAGTGGTGAACGATGGGCCGAACTGGTCGGTACAACCGCAGCTGACTGCGGCGACAGATAAAAACTTTACGCTGGTGGGCGAGCCGCTGAATGGCGCAGTGATTGCCTATGCCTCTACGGCTGCGGCAGGTTCGGGCACGAGTACTGGTCAGGCACTTGGCCCGCTGAGCCAGATGAGCAGTGCAGCGGAGCTGTTTGATTTTGATGGATTTTATGGCCTGTCAGCGTTTGCCAATGAGAACTGCGATGTGCAGACGGGCGCCCCGGCGAATTCATTATGTGGAACCACAGCTCAGACGCAGGCCTTTGCCTTTGGCAGTGTTGCGGATGCAAAGGCGGAGGATAACAGGAATGGCAATGTGCCGCTGCCTCCGCTCCTGGCCATTCTGCCGGTGACAGTGGTGAACACGCCCGTTGGAAGCTCATTTACGCTGCAGCCGTATGATCCTGCGCAGACTGCAGGAAGCAATGTGCCGCTGACGCTGACGATTCCGGCGGTTAGCCAGGCCGGAATTACCAGCGTGGAGCAGGTAAAAGCTTCACAAAGTGACGGCGATTTACCGGTGGCCGCTGCGGCAACAGCTGCTTACGCGAAGGGTGCAAAGCTATATGTGTATGGCTCTCCGTCGACAAGTAATGCAACGCAGCCCGGACCGTACTACTACGAATCGGCCAGCGATGCTGCGATTACCGGAATGACGACGGTGTGTATCGCGAATCCTCCTGAGGTTTTTGTAAAGCCGGAACGGGCACTGCTGTGGGCACTTCAAGGTGTGCCTTCCGGAACAATGCAATCGGGAGCAATTTCTGTACAGTCAGATGGAGTATTCAATGTTGCACCTCCAAATGCTTCTGTGCCGATTGCTGAGATTAGCGGAGCAACTGAGCAGGAGCAGTTTACCGACGGCTATCCGACCGTGACTGCCGGAGGGAAGAGTGTTCTGAACAGTGCTCTGGGTAAGCCTTTCTGTGGAACGGTAGACGGATACGCGAATGGAGCGCTGAGCTATCCTGCGAGTGGCAATGTGACAGCGAGTGGCTCGCCGATGAAGCTGGCACTCCTGGAGCCGCTGAATTTTGCTCCCACATTCGGTACGAACGCAGCGCTGTCGACACCGACGGGAACAAGCGGTGGTAAGGGTGTGACGGCATCCACATATACTCTCGATCTGTCGATCGCGAGTGGTGGGGTATTCGATTACAACGACGGCGAGCCATGCTACCTCGGTGGGCAGCGAACGGCATGTCACGATAACAACTATCTGACGACATGGTTGTTTACGGGGAATAATCTGCTGCAGCCTCCACAGCCGGTGAGCCCTTCGGCTTCTCTGGTTTCGCTGGGAGGATCGGCAGTTCCGATATATGCGTATCCGGGCACGAATAATCCGATGGCCCCATTCAGCCAGGTTCCGTCGGCAGGAAAGCAAAGCGTGACGCTGCTGACCGGCGCGAGCCTGAATGTGGTGGTCACGGATCAGATCGGCAGTCAGACGTTTAATCAGGAGAGCTTCTGCGACCCCAATGTGCAGGGAGCGGGGTATGCATATCTGGCGGCTTCGAGTTGCAACGCGCAGGCGATCGCAGCGAGCACTCCGTCACAATCGCAGGCGCTGCCGCTAACGAAGAACAATGTTACGGTTCCAGGCGCGGAGGTTTTGTATCTGCCGAGTCCTGGTGGTGCAGGCGGCGGAGTGACAGTCGGCGGATATCTCGATCCGGATGTCCAGGTACCGAATGAGCCTGCAAGCTGCGCAGCAAGCGAGAGTAACTGCGTTTCTGCTGGTTATGCCGTTCCAACAATTCAGGCGGGACAGAGCCAGGCGTTCGCGTGGGAAAGCCTGTATTTTCTGGCGAGCGGGAATGCAGGAGTGCCCTATCAATTGAGCTGTGCGAGCGTGAGCACGCTCGGTGGCTCAGCAGTGCAATTCACGTCTGTCTCTGGTTCAAGCTGGGCAGCGAGCTCGCTCGGGATTACGTGCGCGTTGAATCCAACAGGTTATACATTTACGAACAGCACAATTCCCGGTGTCGTAATTGGTACGACGGCGACGGTTGCCAGGATGGAGCGACCGGCGATCGGAGGAAGTCCCGGGCTGCCGAGCAAGTTTTTCCTGTCGTTGCTCGCACCATGGATGATTGTTCCACTGACCTTCCGTCGAAAGTGGATGCAGGGAAATACCAGATTCATGGTAGTGGTGTGGCTGCTGGCCGGACTGGCCATGTGCACAGGCTTAATGGCCTGCGGAGCGGGACCGAGTGTGCCGGCAACGACGTCAGGCCTTGCGGCAACCCCTTCGGGAACATATGCGATTGCGGTGAATTATTCAGGTGGTGGCGCTTCAGGAACGCACTACTTCTATATAACGGTGAAGTAAAGATTCCTGATGCGCTTTGGGAGAGAGGTTTTGAAATTGTCGGGAGAAACACTGCGGTGAGTTCGTCCCCTGTCACGCATTTCGACAAGTACGAAGTAACTGGCACACTGGGCCAGGGCGGGATGGGTGTTGTCTACAAAGCTGTGGACAGAAAAGGCATCCGCGGGCGTGAAGTGGCGATTAAGACGCTGACGAATCGCACCGAAGAGAATCTGCGGCGCTTCGAACGGGAAAAACAGGCTGGTTTCCTTACTCACCCCAATGTCGTTCGTGTTCTGGATGCGGGGGAGCAGGATGGACTGCCGTATCTGGTACTGGAGTTTGTTTCCGGCGAGCCTCTTGATTCGATTCTGAAATCAGGCCGCGCTATGCCAATGCTGCAGCGGCTGAAAATCATTCGCAGCGTGTGCGACGGGCTCTATTACTGTCACCAGAATGGTGTAATTCACCGTGATATTAAGCCGGCAAATGTGATCGTGCAGCAGGATGGCACTTCGACCATTATTGACTTCGGAATCGCCAGGCGAATCGATCAGCCGGATAACGGACCGGAGTATGACAGCACGCTGACTCAGGTGGGCAGCGTAATCGGAACGCTGCATTATCTCGCCCCGGAACGGTTTCGCAACCAGTGCGATGGGCGTGCCGATGTTTTTTCGACGGGCGTGATGCTGTATCTGTTGCTGACCGGCGAACTGCCGTTTTCAGGCACGGATGCAGGACAAGTGCAGCTGAAAATACTCAATGAGTCGTATGCCTCGCTGCAGTCGATTTTGCCGAATGCGCCGGAAGTGCTGGATCAGATCGCGGCGCGGTCGCTGGCAAAAAATCCGGATGAACGGTACGCAACGGCCGAAGAGATGTCTCTCGATCTCGCTGGAGTAATCGAAACAATGCAGCGCGAGCAGGTGGGAGATCTCTTCCGCACGGCACAGCGCGCATATGAATCCGGCGATCTGGTGGGCGCAAAAGATATTGTGCTGCAGATCACAAGGATTGATCGCGATCATCTGCAGGCCCGCCAGCTGCGCGTAAAGCTGGATAATGAGCTGGCTGCACAGGAGCGCCGTGAAAAGATGCGCGTTCTGACCTCTGAAATTGAAGATGCCCTGCGCGAGCGCCGGTATGACGATGCGCTGAGCAAAGTAGAAGAAGCGCTGAGTTGGGATGCAAAAAATGCAACCCTGTTGCAGATCAGGGAAGAGATTACCGAAAAGCGACGCCGTGCGAATCGTGTGAATGATCTTATTTATCGGGCGGATGAAGCAAGAGCGCGCGGCGACTATGACCAGGCTCTGGCGCTTGCATCGGAGGCCGCCGGACTTGATCCCGCAAATTCGTCCGTGATTCTTGTGCAGAAGGAGATTGGCCGCGAAGCACAACAGGCGGCACTGGCAGGGAAGCGCCGTACGATTCTTGAGAATGCACAGAGAGCATTCGACTCACGGCAGTTTACTGAGGTACTGAGGATACTGAGCGAGGCACAGACGCTGGGTATTCAGTCGGCGGATATCGATCAGCTGCGTCAGGATGCGGAGGCCGCTGCTGAACAACAGCACCGCAGAAGAATACTGGAGCAGATTGAGGAGCAGATCGACGTAAGCATTCGCGCGGAACAGTATTCGGATGCTCTGGATAAGCTGAATCGAGCACTGGAAAAACTGGCAGGCGAGCCGTCGCTGCTGCGCAGAAAAGCACAGGTGGAACGTCATCTGGAGGAGACAGAGACACAGAAGCTGGTGGAAACAACACAGCGAGCTGTGCAGGAAGCACTGAGCCGCTCTCCGGAAGAAGCACTGCAGATTGTGAGTGCCGCGCTAAGCAGGTATCCGTCAGACACGCGCCTTCTGGACATGCAGCGGAGCGTGCGGCAGCAGGTGAAGCGGCAGGCATCGGGCGCGCAGCGTGCAGAGTCACTGAGGCAGGCCAATACAGCGCTAAGTCAGAAGCGATTCGGTGAGGCGATTGAGATTCTGGAAGGGCTGAGGGCAGAGTTTGGTCATTCACCGGAACTGGATGAGTTACTGGATATTGCGCAGACGCAGCAGAAGGAATATACGCGGCAAAGGATGGTGCAGGATACGATCCTGGAAGCGGATCGACTGACGGGTACAGGACGCTTCAATGAGGCAGCGCAGGTACTGGAAGCTGCTTTAGCAACAACCTCTGATGCATCGCTGCAGCAATTGCTGGAAAAAGCGAGAGAACGCGAGAAAGAGGGTGGACGCAGGATTCTGGCAGCGTCGGAACGAGTAAGCGAACTGATTGACGCGGGTCAGTACGATGATGCATTGCGAGCGATCGAAGCTGTGACAAGGCAGTTCGGAGTAATTCCTGAGCTTGAATCGTTGCAGGACAAGGTACGCGCGGCAATCGAACGCGAAGCAGCTCTGCATACGGCGAAAGAATCTGCCTCGGAAGCGTTGCGGGCGGGTGAACTAAGTAAAGGGATAGATGTTCTTGAGGGAGTTCGTCACGCATACGGTGAGTTTCCGCAATGGAAATCTGCAATTTCCGAATACAGGATGAATGCAGCCAGAGTTGCCGACCGGGTTGTGGAGCAGGCGGTGCGGCAATCGCGCGAAGCCCTGCTGACAAAGAAACATGAAGAGGCGGCACAGGGACTGCAGGCGGCTCAGCCTGCGCTGAAATTTGCGTCAGATTCGGCAACCCAGGAATGGCAGCGGTTAGTGGAAGCAGCAGCCAAAGCAGGGGTAACTGTTGAGCAGGGCTCTGGTACCGGAAATGTTGTTATTCGCAAGGGCCTGAGTCGCTGGATGCTGATTACAGCGGTGGTCGTTGTGTTGCTCGCTGGCGGTGCACTGGCGTATTTTCTTCGTCCGGCGAGTCCGATTCATGTGCTGGAGATCGGGGTACAAATCAATGCTCAGCCCTGGGCTCACATTGATCGGATGGTACGCTCAGCAGGCAATGGATCAGAGGAACATGTAATCAATCAGGACACGCCAATGCTGGTGAATCTTCCAGCGGGAAGTTATGAGGTCTTTTATACGAAGCCGGATGGCACAAAGGGAATGGGACGGTGTGAAGTCAGCTCAGCGCAAAACACATGCACCGTGAACACGGGCTATCAAATGGATATCGATAGCCTGGTTGAGGGGCAAAAATGATGCTGCGAAAGTCCGGTGGCCTTTGTTTACTGGCAGCGTTCCTGATGGTTACTCCGCAGACGTTGTTCGCTGGCCAGGAGAGCGCTCCGCCCTCGCTGAGCGGACTGGCGGGCGGCTATATCAAGCGGGGTGACGATGCGTTGAGCAATAAGGATTACGACAAAGCTCGCCAGTATTATCAGCTGGCACTGAATCCAGGATTCCATGCCACTCAGGATCAGATTGATTATGCGACGAAGAAAAAGCAGGAAGCGGAAAACCTGCAGCGGGAAGCAAATCTGACGCCTGCGGAGAAAAGTCTGGACGCAGGCAAAGATGCTTATCGTAAAGGGAATCTGGCACAGGCAAAAACCTCGCTTCTGCAGGTTCAGTCCGGCACCGATCAGTATGAGGATGCGCAACAGTATCTTTTCAAAATCAACCTCTATGAAAAGGCACAGGGGCTGGAAGCACAGAGCCCTAAAGTCGCGATCGATATCTATGATCAGTTGATTGCAGATCCTTCCTTTCCTCTCAATGCTCAGGTAAAGGCGCGAATTGGCGAACTGCAGACTACAGCAGCTAAGGCGGCGGTGCCTGCCCGCTCTGTATCGGTGGTGAAAGACCCTAAAGCTCTTTTAGCAGAAGCGCATGCTTTACAGGACAAGGGTGATCTGACGAAAGCTAAGGCCGTGTTCCAGGAAGCATTGGGTATCGATGCGAAAAATGCTGAGGCGCTGGCAGGGCTGAAAGCGATTGATGATGCGCTGCGTGCGAATGCAGATCTGCAGCTGAAAGAGGGAATCAAGGAATTTCTGACCTGCGATTATCGCGGCGCAGAAGATTCGCTGAAGCAGTATCTCGATTCTGGCGCAGGCCATGCGGGCGCCGCGCACTTTTTCCTTGGAGCGGCGGAGACGGCAGAGACTTTGCAGGGACAGACGGATCAGCGATTGCGTACTGACGCGGGGAAACAATTTTCGCAGGCGAAGAGTCTCGGATATCGGCCGGTGCCAGGCAGCGTGTCTCCCAGAATTCTGAATGTATGGAAAGGCAGCGTATAAAGCGCAAGCCAGGGAACAACGCACAAAAAGTTACGAGAAGAAGTCCGAATAAATCGGACGGAGCGTGCAAATGAAAGACTGGTTGAAGGCGTGCATTCTGCTTATGTTTGCAATGACTGCAGTAACTGCTGCGATGGCGCAGACCTCCATTGTGTCGGGGCAGGTAGTCGATGGTGCAAAAAAGCCAGTTGCCGGTATCCGGGTTCGCCTGATCAATCCTTCGCTGCCTTATAAAGAAGTAGTCACGGATGAAAATGGCGTCTACACATTTGAGGATGTGCCTCCGCTCTCTGATTACTCAGTGGAGGTGATGGGGAAGATAACGATTCAGTCGATTGCGTTTGAAGTGCCGATCGATAATCCCAAGCTCGTGCTTCCGGACATTGTGTATGAAGAGCCCGCCGTGCCTGCAGTAGCGGCGCAGGCTCCCGTTCAGGCGAGTTCGTCTCAGCGTGCGACCGCACCAGCACCTTCAACAGCTTCGGGCGGAATCACGATCACCGCAAATCCTGTACAAAATTCTGCGACTGTTCAACCATTGCCAGTCCGACAGAACGTTTCGAAGCAGCGACAGCCTGCAGTGCAGCCCGTGTTTCTCACGTCTCTGGGCGTCAACGTCTCGGGCACGCAATTGCGCGTGCTGCCGCTTTACAATCGGAACTTCCTTGCTCTGGGAAATCTGTCTCCTGGTGTGCACGATGTTCCGCAGGGATCAGCGCTCGAGGGAGCGGCTTTCAGCATCTCGGGCTCTCCACCGTACGCGACGAACTTTCTGATCGATGGGCACGGCAACATTGCATCAAGTACAGATCAGGCGATTCCGTTTCAGGTAAACGAAGGTATTCAGGAGTTTCGTATTACCTATGCCAACCAGGGTGCCCAATATGGTGGCGCATCGGGTGGTGTGGTAGACGTGGTGACGAGTCGCGGACGCGGAAGTCAGAGCGGGGCCTGGCATGGCTCGATCTTCGGCTATTACAACTCGGACAGTCTGAACGCTGGAAGCCCGATTTCTGCTTATTCCGGCACTACTTTTGCCAAAGCTGTGGCCTATGCCGGGCCGATGAATTCGCCGACATATACTGCAGCAGGAAGCTATTCCGCATTCGACTGTATCAGCGATGTGGCGGCGAACTGTGCGAGTCCGAATTTGTCGGCCGTGGATGCAGGTACAAAGTGGCTGTCATTTGCCCCCACTACCTACAATGCAATGGCAAGTCTGCTGGGAAGCGGGTTGATCGGTGCAACTCCCTGTGGCGGAGCGCCATGCGGCAATTTCCAGCCCTGGGACGCAGCAGGCGCTCTGGCGCAATATGACAGCAGAGTGCTCCCGGTACAATCTCGTCAGTTTGGAGCGAACCTGGGAGGTCCGCTGCTTAGTCGCAGGGTCTTTCTCTTCGCGAGCTACGAGGGCACGCTGATCAACAATGCAAATCCGATTTTTGAACGGGTTCCGACAGGAACAGATCTTGCGAATGCGGCGGCAAACGACAACACAGGGCTGGCAAGCCGCTATCTGGGATTGTATCCAAAGGCAAATATCACTGGTGGCGGGTCATCAAGCGGTGGCTGGAACATTTTCAACTTCTATCGTGGTACTGCGCCGAACTTTACACATGTGCACAATGTACTGGTGCGTCCGGATATCATTCTGCCGCACGAGCAGAGCCTGAGTCTTCGATATACCGGGCAGATCCTCGATCAGTTGCATGATGACAACCTGCCGGCGCAGGTGGACTATGCCGGAAATGGCGCAGAGCGCTTCGCTCAGAATCAAAGTGCGGCGCTTAGCCTGAGTGGAAGATTGTTCGGGGGCGCAAGCCGGTATGGAAATAATGAGCTGAGAATCGGGTTTACCCAATTTCGCCTCGACGAGCTGCCGCAGGATCGTCATTCGGGCGCAAATGCATATTTGCCGACATTTGTTCTGAGTGGTGTCGATTCACAATATGCAGGTGCAAAGAGTGGAACGCCTGGTGCATTTGGCGGGTGGTTTGATTCCTTCTGGGCATCGTGCGGCGGTACTGTTGGTTCGGGGCATTGTCCAAACTACAGCCAGCCGGCGGCTGCGTGGCAGTCTCCCTCGCCGGTAACTCCTTCACTTGACGGAGAATTTCCAATGGCACGGCTGGGAGCTCCTCTGGTAGCCCCGTCGCAGCATCGTGACAGCGAATTTCAGTTATATGACCTGCTCTCGCTGAAATTAACGAACAGACATATTTTCAATGTCGGCGGCGACCTGAGATACAACCAGAATTTTCTTTACGACGGGAGCCTGACACGAGGTCTGGTGGTATCAAACAATCTGGGCGAATTTACCTCGGACAGCGAAACGTGCATCTCATGCGGCAAAGCATTTGTACGACCCTCATTCGATTATGCGCTGCGTCAGCCCACTCCATACATAGGAGATTTGCGGAGCTGGACAGGCGGAGTATTTGCTGAGGATCGATTTACGCCCAATCGGAAACTTCTGATCACGCTGGGCGTGCGCTATGAATATTTCGGACAGCCTCTTGAACAGAAAGGCCGGTTGTGGAATTACATCAACTCCACCAATGGTCTGGTACGTGAGGGTACAACGCAGGCTTTCGATGCATTTGGCAATGCATGCTCGGGGGCGCAGTCCTCGCTGGCATCTGTTTACGCTGCCCAGCAAATTGCCTTTTCTTCTACCGGATGCGGTCAGGGTTCGCCGGGGTTCAATCTGCCGACAGACAAGACAAGTGTTGCCCCACGATTCGGTCTGGCATATGCCCCTGATGCGGAGAGAAGGCGTGTCTACCGCATCGGCGGAGGACTATATTATGATCGCCTGCCTGCGAGTTATACGCTCCAGCTGCTTCGCAACAGGCCGACGCCTTTCGACATCAACGCACCATCGGCGCTGTATGGACAGAACTTCGCCTCCTCTTACTGTGGCGGAATAAATACGCAATGCGGACTGGGTAACGGCGCGCTTGCATTGCTCAGTGGAGGCGTTGCAAATGGCGTTGAGGCGGCGTATCAGGTAGCTAGCGGCGCGGGACCTCTGTTTGAGCGTGACCAGACGCGGCTAAAGAACCCTATGGTGTTCGAATACACAGCCAGTATCGAACAACAGGTTGGACGCAACGTGGTGTTTGAGCTGGCATATGTCGGATCAGAAGGGCATCGTCACCCGGCTATCTATGACAGTAATTTCCTGAATGAGTTTTATTGCCAGTCAGGAGTTGCAGCAAGCAATTCCATTAAAAATACGTGTTTGCCAAATACGTTCTTTCCGGTCTTTACCGAATCCAACTTCGGCTATTCGCACTACAACTCGTTTATTGCAAGGGTAAGGACAGAAGAGTGGCATGGGTTGAGCCTGGATGTTTCCTATGCCTATGCAAAATCGCTGGATGATATTGCGGGAAGCCAGTTTCCTGCAGTCGTTGATTCGGTCTGGAACCAGTTGTTCGGAAGGCAATTTTACGGGATGGGTAATCCAGCTGCATTTGGACTGGCAGCGAATACTGCAGCCTATGGGGATCGCGGTCAATTCGAATCAGGCTGTACGGCCCAGCAGTGTCTTGCCCAGGCGGTACTGAATGCGCATGTTCCTTCTGTGGATACGCTTAACTCAGCGCTGACAACCACAGGAGCACGGCCAGTGATTACCAGCCATTACAGCATTCCGCAGAATCCGCTGAACCTGAATGCAGATTATGCTCCCTCGGATTTTGACATTCGCCAGCGAGTCGCCGGAGATTTTATCTACAACATCCCATCAGGACATCTGCCAAGGCTGATGCGGGATTTTACCCTTAGCGGAATTCTTCTGGCTGAAGGTGGTCAACCATTCACGATCTTTGCCGGGCCGGCATATGGGCAGATTACACAGATGGTGAAGCTCAACGGTCCAGTACATATGGACAGAAATCCGAACGGCTATTTCAGTTACAAACCCGGCGCTATTTCTCTGATCGGAACCAACTATCTGAATGGCTGTTCCAGCCTGTATGCAATTTCATGTCTGTATTCGAGTACCCCGCAGGGAGCGGGGCCGATTCCGGGAGCAGATCGCAGAAATTCATTCTACGGCCCCGACTACATCTCGCAGGATATTGCGCTGCAGAAGATAACGACACTTGGAACAGACTCCGTCAGGCTTGTGCTGCGGGGCGAGGTCTACAATCTTTTCAACCATGCAAACTTTGATAATCCGATCAGCAACTATAGTCCGGACGGAGTTCAGATTAACCCCGAGTTTGGATTGATTCGGTCATCGCATCCGCCGCGCCAGACGCAGTTTGGTGCACGCCTGGAGTTCTGAGGATCGAGGCCGGGTACCGCAATGAAAGAGACTGACAAAGAGTATGGTGCGGACGTAGACTACGCCCAATTGTATTCAGAGCCCGAGAAACAGAGCTAAAATGACTACGCTGCCGGAAAACCCATATTTGCCCGAAGATATGTCATCGCCGATGGTCGAAGTGCATTTCGAGCTTCGGGTGGGCGTGGGGACACTAAAGGCTAAAGTCGATGTTCCGGCCGGGCAAACCACGATGACTGGCCTGTTGCCCATCCTGCAAAATCTGGAAACCGCGGTTATCGATAAGGTTGTGCATGAGGCAACTGCATCCGGACATTCGATTTCGTGCCGCGCAGGCTGCGGAGCATGTTGCAGACAATTAGTCCCGGTAAGCATTTTCGAAGCGGAAGCTCTTTTCCAGTGGTTCAGCGATCTGCAGGAGGAACAGAGAGAAATGATTGAGCAGCGGTTTCATCAGGCGCTGCTCGCTCTGCGGGAGAATGGAATTCTGCAGCGGCTTCTGGACGAAGAGTGGAGCAAAGACGAGGAATCGGTTACAAGGCTGGCCATCGATTATTTTCATGCAAGAGTAGCATGCCCGTTTCTGCAGAACGAGAACTGCAGCATTCATCCTATTCGCCCGCTGAGTTGCCGCGAGTACCTTGTAACCGGACCGCCGGCACTTTGCGATGATCCGTCCATCCACGACGTACGTGGTGTGAAGTTTCCATTTACGCTGTCACGGGCTTTATACCGGTTAGGGCAGGAACTGGAGCACGATAATCGCGGATGGATTCCTATGGTCTTTTTGCTGGCATGGGGGAAGAGCGGGCTTCATCCGGGAGAGCACTTTACCGGAACCGGGCAGGAAGTGCTTCGTATCTTTATGGAGCATCTGGCGACAATGGCTTCGACAGACAAAGGCGGAAAAACTTCTGCCGGACTCATGCAGGCAACCTAGAGATCGGTTAACAGACCTCCAGGTTATGCAGCGTCAATCTATTGTGTTTTTACGGTGTCTCCGATCTGAGGTTTGCCGCTTCCACTGAAGCTCCCAACAGCGGAGTTGGCGTCGACGGAAGTGATAGTTAGCTGCCCAAGCTGATTTTCGATCGTGCGCAATGGCTTACCTGTGGTCGGATCTTTAATAACACGGACAGGATGCGAAACGATCAGCTTATCGCCAACCTTCAGCCCCGCGGAACTGCCCACATTAATGATGACATCGGAAGTCGAGGCGTCGGCAATAAGACCGGACACGGCAACAGCGGCTGCAGTGGGCAGCTTGTCACTGTCGGCGGCAAGACTCTGAGCAAGCTGCGCGACAGCGGCGGTGACGGCCTCGCCGATAATTGTTTGCCCGAAGTTGCTGCTTCCCATAGAGACATCGCCACCACCGACACCACTGTTGTTGGCTCCTCCACCGAGAAGGTTTGTGCCGGAACGAGATGATTCGCCTCTGCCTGTTGCGGAAGCGAGTATTTCACCCGTATTGACGTCAACCATACGTGCCGTTACTGCGACCACTGCTTTAGCCTTCGATGTCCCGACATCACCGAGACCTGCGCCCTTTCCCCATCGGCCAAGCATGCCGCCATAATTTCGGTGCTCATCATCACGTCCAAACTGCGTAATGTCTCCGGTGATCACAGCATCTACACCCAGAATGTGGCCAATCTTTGCAGCCGTGGATGCATCGGCGCGATTGCTGTTCGAAAAGTTCTGCTCGTTGATGATTTTATTAATTTCATTGCGCTCAATGATGCGGTAAGTGCCGTCATTGGTGAGCTTGTCAATGAGCAGATCGGAAATGCCTTTACCGACGTCGACATTGGTGCCGAAGATAGCCTGGGAACTGGTCATTACAGTTCCATAGCTGAAGTCAAGCACAGCCACTCGATGGCGCTGTGTCGATGGCTGTTGAGCTGACAGCGATCCGGTAATAAGAAGGAGGCAGAAAAGAGTCAAAACTTTTTTATACATAAGAGCTTTCTCCTATTGCCCAAGGAAGGCCTCGAGTGTCGTGAGTTCTTTTTCCGCATGATCCATGTTCTGATTGGCAGAGTCGATGTCATTCTGCTGCATGGCGAGATTCGCTTCATTGATCCATGTATTCATCCGGTTCATTGAAGCGAGGACATCTCCACGCATATCGAATCCCTGAGCCTGCTGCTGGCTGCGGATCTGCTGTATGCCATTCCGGGCAGTCTCAGCTCTGGCACGCAGCTGTACCAGCCGTGTTCGAGCTGCCGATACTTCCGATGGTGATGGGCCAGGGGGCGGCGTTACAGAGGAAGGCGCAGGATTGGCAACTCTGTCAGGCTGTTGCGGAGAGGAACTCTTCGCAGGCAGGTTGCTGCCAGAACCGGAAGATAGTGCTGTGGAGTGTGCCGCCGTGGTTTCCCGAGGAGCAGTAGTGGGAGATGGTGTCAAAGGAGTATTGGCGAGTGGGGATATGGCTGTGGCAGGCGCTGCAGCATTTCCCGAAGTACCTGCAGAAGGCGCAGTGTCCGGCGCAGCGGAAGGCGTGACGGAGGAGTTGTCTGCCTGAGGAGCTGTGGGTTTACTATTTTTTGCGAAGCCAGACAGGCGCGGGCCTATCGTCGCTGCCAGAACAATGGCCAGAATAGCCGTGGCAGCTCCAAGTCCAATCCAAAGCCCACGATGGCTTCGTATGACGGGAGGAACGGCTGTCGGCGATTCAGGAGATGGCATACCGGTGGTGGAAATGGCACTCCATGAGGGAGATGGGGAGGGTGCCGGTGCAGTTGCAGCAGCCCGTGCTGGTTGTGGCTCGCGCAGGCTCTTCAGTGCCGCGCGGAAGTCCTCAGCGGTCTGGAAACGATCAGCCGGGCTCTTGGCCATAGCATGCAGCACGATCCCGCTTAGTTCCTGAGGAAGATCAGGATTTACCTGGAAGAGCGGTGGCGGCGTCTCGTTAAGCTGTGCATTCAGCACGCTGTAAGCCGTGTCGGCCTGGAAGGGACGTCGTCCGGCCAGCAACTCATAGAGAGTGACACCGAATGAGTAAATGTCGGAGCGTGGGTCGGCGATGCCACCACGTACCTGTTCCGGCGAGATGTAATAGACCGATCCCATCGTGGTGCCGGGGCGCGTAAGGTGCAGATCATTCGATGATTTGGCAATACCGAAATCCATCAGCTTGACCAGGCCGTGAGAGGTGATCATGATATTGGCCGGCTTGATGTCGCGATGGGTGACACCGCGGCCATGAGCATAGCTGAGCGCAGAGAGTGCCTGAAGCGCATACTCGATAACGTCGCTGACAGGCAGCCGTGACTGGCTGCCGAGTTTTTCGAGGGTGGTTCCTTCGACAAACTCCATGATCATGACGAGCTGGTTTTCAAACTGAAATGCGGTGCGCAGCTGCGCAATGTTGGGGTGGTCAAGACCGCCGAGAGTGCGGATCTCTGCCATGAAGCGGGCAGCGAGTTCGGGCTCCGCAGCAAAGTCGGGCAACAGAACCTTCATCGCCTCGACGCGATCAGAAATGATGTTGCGAACTTTATAGACGCGGCCCATTCCACCTGCGCCTAATAATCCGAGGACTTCATAATCCCCAACGCGCTGACCAGCTTCCAATGCCATATGCGGTCTCCTGCAGAGGACAACCAGCTTGAGCACCCGGGAGGTGTTCGTGAGCGACAATGAGTGTACCGTACTGCCATTTTGAACGCATCAGTGTAATTTGGAGATTTTTTAAATCATGGAATCGCCTCTTTACAGGCTGGTATTGCATCTGGCAGTCTTGAAGCCTGTTCCGCGCGACCTGACGAGATCGAATGTATGGAAAGCCAGACTGTGCTGGAAGTGGAAGTAGCGGCTCTTAGCGATGTCGGCTGCAGACGCTCCAACAACGAAGACAGTTTCGGCTACGATTCTGCAGCGCAAATCTATGCAGTCTGCGACGGCATGGGTGGAATGGCTGCAGGTGAAGTAGCCAGTTCTACCGCGGTCAGTCAGTTACTTGGTTTTTTCATTGCGCAAAATACATCCGGGGATGGATCAGCGCCAGTGGAAGAGCGATTGTACCGTGCCATCGAGCATGCGAACCGGGAGGTGCGCGCTCTGGCCTGCAACCGCGATGAGCTGCGCGGCATGGGTACAACTCTGGTAGCGGCCTGCCTTGATGGGCGCAGAATCGTGATCGGCAATGTGGGAGACAGCCGGGCATATTTTCTGCGCGACGGTGGCTGTGTTCAGATTACGCACGACCATTCCTTCGTGGCAGAGCAGCTGCGCAGCGGTGTACTCAGTGTGGAAGAAGCAGGAGCCTCGCCTTTGCAGTCATTGATTACACGTGCGATCGGAACAGCGGATTTCGTTGAGCCGGATATGTTTGCCGCATCTCTGGAAGCCGGAGACATCCTATTGCTGACAACCGATGGCCTGACCCGTTATGCCAATGCACAGCAGATTGCAGCGCTGGTTCTTGAAATGAGCGGTGATGGAGAGAGGGCTGGAGGGCTGCCCGGTCCTCGCGATTTGCTTACAGCATGCCGGGCGCTGATCGATGCCGCGAAGGCTGCGGGCGCGGCAGATAACGTGACCTGTCTGCTGCTGCGATTTTCAGAAGAGTCGCGCGCTCAGAGGATTTTACCCGAGTTATGACAATTCCGGGAGGAACTTCCGGAGTATAGAAAATGGTCTGGCAGCCATTGATCTGTGCTGGCTTCTAGTGAGCAACTTCAGAGACACAGCGTAATCCTCCCATGGCTCCGGGCATCAGCATGGCTGCTCCAGGACCAGAGAAGTCGACACGGATAGCAAGAGCCGAACCTGCGGCGGTAGTCTGCGTGTTCAGCGACTGAAGCGGATAGAGGCGCCGGTAGGGATCACCTGGCTGGTCTTCGCGTCCTTTTTGAACCAGATGGAAGAGAGCCCACGGTCCATTAAATTGCTGGAAGGAGACGTCGGTTGCGCCGATGCTTCCCAGCAATTGTGCTGACTGAGCGGACTGGGCAGACCAGGTAAACTGCTTCGTTGAATCTGCGCCGGAAAGGCGTTGTGCATCAACAGCCAGAGTCGCGCTTTGCATGCCTTTTGACGGAAGAACATGCGCAGTAAACGTGAGCGAAGGAGCAGCTGCACCTGCGGGAAAGAGCTGCGCGGAGAGGGTCGCAGCCTGATTGAAGAAGCGAACAAATGCGGGGCTGACCTTCATGGGCGCATTCGGCGCAGCTGCATAGGCCGGTCCCTGCTGAATAAGCAGGATCTTCAGATTGGCGTTATAAAACTGCCATAGCGCACCTGTGCCGGGCTGCAGCAGCGAGGCTACTTCAGAAGGCGTTGCATCGATGTCAGAAGCAGGAGAGAACGGAAATTTGTTCATCGTCTGCGTGAATGCAGCGCAGAAACTCTTGCCGCCACCATTGGCCTGGGCTGCTCCTGCACCCCGGGCGAGTGCTTCGACAGAGGTAATGGGATCTTCCATAAGTCCGAGGAGGGTCTGATCGACATGTCCCTGCTGATCGATAGTGAAGGCTTGGGCAGTCTGGCGAGCAGCGCCGTGCGCTGCGATAGCTGCACTGGTGACAGGGCCGGTTTGCGCAGGATCAGTGGCAGCGGCTGGGTTTTGGGCTATCTGCGATACGCTGCCCTGCAGAGAGATAAGGCTGTTCACATAGCTGGTGTTTCCAGGAGAGATGAGTTTGTCCGCACTATCGGGAGCGACCAGGGTCTGTGCGGGCTGAAACTCACTTTTGATCTGATCATTTGCTACGGCAGTATTATGCGAGGCCAGGTAGACCAGGGCAAGGAGGGGGGAATTATTGTTCGATATCTGATTCAGTTTTGTGGCAGCATCCTGCAGACTGCGATAGCGGACTACGGATGCGTCGCGCAGATAAGTGCGCCATTCCGAAAGATAGTCCGATACGTAACGCGTTGCTAGCTGCTGGGTAAGGCCAGCCTGATCGAGTGAAGGCGGGGCCTGATCGCCGAGTACCCAGGCCTCTCCGCTGAAGTAGTTCGCAGGATGCTGGATAGCGGACTGCATAAAGGCAAAACCCTGACGAGTGAAGGCTCCGGAGACGATGTGCGATTCAATCACTGTCTGTGAAGATCCGGGGTAAACACGATTGAAGTCGACGGAGGGTGCAGCCTTATTCGCCGCAGCGATCATCTGTTGATAGATCCGCTCGAATCCACCAAAGCTGCTGAGGTAGGTCCGGGCATGAGTGACAGCTGGTGTAACAGGAACGATGGAGTAAGGGTTACCGTGCTGTTGCAGATAAGACGCATAGAAGTCGAACTGCTGCTGTGCCAGCTGCTTCTGCTGAGCAGATTCAGGAACGATGCCGTTCTGCCAGGCCTGCACCAATACCGGGGTCATAAATTCCGGTGTGCTCTTGTCAGCATTCGATGTAGTGATGAGATAGGCGCGCAGAGGATTGTAAGCAGCTCCATAGTCGGCTCCCGGAGCCGGAGCAGCCGGTAATGCGCTCAGCATGGCGACGAGATTTGTCTGGGTATTCGTGAGCAGCAGACGCCGGAAGCGATCGAAATAAAGCGCCCGCGCTGCTGCCAGCATTGCATCACCGTGATAGAGACCCCACCGGTACATGAGAGGTGGCCCATCGTGCTGATAGGTGTCCAGCTGGGCGACGACTTCGCGCAGGCTCTCAAGAGACGTCAGATCCTGCGTGGATGCGAGCGCAGTAGCCGGTACAGCTTTGACAGGCAATCCTTCAGCGGCGGAGTTGATGCGATGTGCAAGTGATGCGTTATTGCTCCACGAGATGACGAGACAGATGAGGTAAAGAAATAAAAGAGCGGAGACGGTTCCAAAAACGATGCGGCGCAGCAGATGTGTGCGGCCACTGTAGCTGGTACCGGCCAAAGCGCTGCGATCCTGCAGAATGGCAACCGGGAAGAGCTTTGGCAGGAAGCACCACTGCGCTATTTTTTGTGCCACAACCTGAGGTGTCGGTGCGGCAGCGGCCTGCATCTGCTGAAACGAGAACATCCGCGTGGCTCCGGCATCGGCCTGCGGTGCCTGCACCGATGGCGCGGAAGCGCTGACCATCTGCTCGACGATATGTGCGCGCACGCCGGTAAACCAGAAGCCGCGCAGATATGGATTGGCATTGAGATGGCTGGGGCGGGTCAGCTCGACAAGATATGCGGAGAGATTATTGCGCAGCTTACGCATCTCGCGAGGAAATTCGTAGGCTGGATCGACGTTTTTTAGGTCCGATTCACGCGAAAGTACTTCAAGACGGAATTCGCCGAGAGAAAAAATGAGCTGATCGAGATGTGATGTGGTGTCTTGCGTGGCCTTTTCCGCATAGAGACCGCTGGCTGTCTCGCTGCGCGGCATAGCAATACCGAAGGGCTGCGCTGCTTCTTCCGTGGAGAGGTTGCGAACGAATTCAGCGAAGTTCGGGACACGGTCGAGCTTGGTGAGAATAACGTAGACAGGAACCTCGGTTCCGAGTTGCTGCGCAAGGTCGCGCAACATCTGGTTGGCAGCCCGTGCGGATGCAGGAACGGTCTCAGATGCGGCGGTTCCTGCAAACTGCTCGCAGCTTACACAGACAACCGCAGCCCTGACAGGCGCCTGTGATCCCAAAGCAGCGCGGTAGGCTCTCGGACGGGTTTTCCGGACCAGCTTGCGCCAGAGCTGTGGACTTTTGCGGACGGCATCTCCGGCCTCGACCAGAACGCACTGTTGCGAATACCAGAGATTGACGACGGGGGTGGGGACGACATCCTGATCGCGATAAATCTGCCCTGCAAGCAATTCAGGGTCAAGCCCGGATTTTAGGATAGTTGTGGTCTTGGCGGCGTTCGCCTCTCCAAGGATGTAAAGGAGGGGCAGGGAATCGAGTGACTTGCCACCGGAACGCTGTGCCGTGGACAGCTTGCGCTCGGAGTCACGCAGGAGAACTTCCAGCTCCGAATTCCCCTGGACATTGCGGATACCGGCTTCACGACGGCGATTGCGCAGATAGAAGAAGAGAATAGTAAGAGATGCTGCCAGGCCGAGAAGCACAAGTAATATGCGCAGAATAAGCAGGGAAGAGCCGGTGATGTGCAGCACAGGGCCTGCAGCCCAGGCCAGCACGAGCGATACAACGAAAACCAGTACAGAGATAAGAATCGGCAACACAGAAATCTCCTAACGTGCCACGAGACTGCTGGTTTGTATCTGTGATATCCCGGAACTGAGCGCCAGCTCAAATCCGCCGAAGGCAAGGAGGGTAAGCACGGCAAGAATGCAGGTGGTGATAAGCAGACCGCGGCTCCATGAGTCCTTTGCTCGAGGCGGTTTAACCTCCGGCACCGGTGAGGGAGGGATCATCTGCATCTGACCGCGAACGCGCTGAATTTTCTCTCGAGCCTGACGGAGCAGCAAATGCAATTCCCCGGTGTCACCGAAGGCGTACCGGCCGCGATAGCCCATCAGCAGGCAAAGGCAGTACAGTTCAAGAGCATCCGCCACTTCAGCAGAGTCCTGCTGGCCGAGCAGATTGCGAAGATTAAGAAAAAAGGTTTCGCCGGCCATGTGGCCGCCGAAGAGCTCTTCCTGGAGAGGCCGGCGCGCCCAGTCGGCAAAAACGGGATTTTGCAGATTCAGTACGCTCTCATCGAGATAGGCCACAGCGGCAAAGACGCCCATCTGTACAGTTTCAGAGGAATAGCCCATGGCCCGCGATTCCTGCATCGCAGCCTGCAGGGCGCGGCGCATCTGTGTACGAAAACTTTCTGAGTCCTGAACCTGCTGGCGCTGAAAGCGGACACGCAGAATAGCGGTGAGTGCTTCCTGAAAGGACAGAGCCAGGCTGTTTACGCGCGCGGGAACCATCAGGACGCCTCCACGATAACGGTAAGATCAAATTCCGGCTGCGAAATTTCACCAGGAATATAGACGCCAACCCTGCGGGTCTGCAGGATATGTTCCCAGCATGGACCGGTAGTTTCGACTGCAAAGTACTGCATATCGGCTTCAGCACGGATGGCAGTAGGCGGGACCTGCAGATGCGTCAGCGTAAGGCCAGGCAGTGCCCGTCTGACGAGCTCCGGAACAAAGCGGGCAGAGCAAACCTTCACCAGGCGCGGAATGAGCCGCAGCAGATCGGATTCTCCGAGGCTGGACCTTACACCAAGAATCCAGCGGGCACGGCGCAGGCAGCGTTCATCGAGGACCTCAGCTTCCTGGATATACGGTTCAGTCGGCTGGAAGGTTAGTGTGACCGTATTGGACGGAACGATGATCTCGAGATGCCGCCGGATATGAGCATCAAGGTCGCGAAAGACCGGGCCCGGATCGCGATGATCATAGGGCGGCAGATTATGTGGGTCGGAATCGACGGCAAAGGTACAGAGCGAGCCCGCCAGACGTGAAAGTTCGAGAAACAGCTCTTCCGGATGAGCACGTCGCGTGATGTAGAGATGCTGAATAGCCGGAAGAGCACTGTGGAGAGCATGCAAAAACCAGTAATTGGCGACATCGAGCGCTGAAGTGCCCGCCTCAAACCGACCCTGATGGCGGGCTCCGCGGGCGATTGTGGCGCTTTTTTCCCCAAGTGTTTCGACCAGGCGGCGCAGCAACAGCATCAGCGATTCGCTGGTACTGATGCGCAGGCAAACAGGAATGAACTCCTCATCGTAGATCAGGTGACCGCGTCCATCGCGCAAAACCCGTGCTATGGGAAGAGAGTGCATATCCTGAGTCAGCTCGGCCTCGGTCCGCAGCTGAATGTTCTTTTGGCCAAGATCAACTTCGCGCTCATCCATCCCGTTGGTTTCGTCGCGCAGCTGACGCTGCATGCGGGAGAACCGGGTTCCGGCACCCGCCCCATTCAGGCTGCAGTCGAAGCCATTGTCGCGTCGTGCGGGAACTGTCAGGTACAAAAGTAATGAGGCGTCGGTCGAAGGAAAGACGTCGGTCAGGTTGCGAGCCGCGGGTGACGGGTCGGAACCGGGCAGCTCAAAGGGAAGCCCGTCCGGAAAAATACCAGAAGCCTGAAGCAGTACAGCATTTCCGTTCCGGATGGCTTTCTGGTCCAGCTCCAGATGCAGCAGACCCCATGGTTCGTGCCAAAGGCTGGCAACAAGAAAGGCGATCGAATCTTCAAAATAGCGGGTCTGTGTTTGAAAATGATGCGGTCCAAGGTACATCCCTTCGGACCACACCACCCGCGACAGAAATTTCATAGTGACCGAACCATCTGGCAAAGTACGACGCAGCGAATGCCACGTGCGCGGAGCTGTCTGTATGTTGTTTCCACGGTACACAGTACCCCGTGTGTCTGTTCTCTGGATAGTGTAAATTTCCGGAAGCCCGTTAGGGCCGCATCACGATCTCTGCGGGCTTTACTGTCTTCGTGCATCGCGATAATCTAAGTCACCGGAACCGCAAGTATACGAGAAGCCACGGTACGCCAGATATGGACGGGTCAAAGCCTCCCTTCGATGAAAGCAGTCCCTCGGGTCAGAGCGAGACATACAGCGCCACAGGCATCTTTGCCCAGGCCGCGGGGAAGAATTCAGGTCCCCCGACACCGGAGCAAATGAGCATGCAGCAGGATGTTCCGTTAAATCAAGCCCCTGCTTCGGCCGCAAATGCGCCATCTTTACAGACGACAGACGAAGCCCGGCCGGGAGAATTCACTCAGCTCTTCCAGTCGCTGACTTCGCCGGCAGTACCGGAAACGAAGACACCTCCTGCTCCTCCAGCAATTCACAGGGATGAGCCGGTGCCGGCCCCTCCGAAAGCAGCTTCGGTATCAAGATCCGGCGTAGATATTGCAAACGTATTTACCCCTGTATCGGTAGTCAGACAGCAGAGGCCTGTTGTGCAATCGCCATCTGCGATCCCGGCAGAACAACTGCCGTTTGCAGCTCCGCCCGCACCACAGAGCGCGGGGGAGTTCACGCAATTACTGCGAACGATTCAGGCTTCTGAAACTTCCGGAACCGATGAGGTGTCTCCGTCACATCAACCTGGTCCAGTCACATCGCCTGAGACACACAGGCAGCAGGAAGCCTTACCGGAGTCAGCCGGTTTTACAGGTATGTTTCAGTCACTGGCGGTCAAACCATCACAGGAACAGGAAAATACTGTCTTCGAATCGGTGCGCTCAGTACCGCCGGCGCGTGTCGAAACAGAAAAGCCGGCTGACTCAGGCAGCTTCACACAGATTTTTCAGTCTTTAACGGTGAAACAGGAGGAGCATCCGGAGAGTTCTACCCCCGGAAAGGTGCAGACAGGATCGGAAGTGATGCCGCCTCCTGCTGCTTCTGAAGCTCCCGGATCTTTCACTCAGCTGTTTCATTCTATATCACCACAAAAGCCTACTCCTCCTGGTTCTCCCGCACCTGCGGCACAAGAAGCATCTCTGCCTTCAACGAGCCCCGGGGCGTTCACGCAGGTATTCTCACAGCTTTCCCCCGCGCAGGGACAGAATGCCGGCTTCGGTGTGCAGCCTGCACCGTTATCGCCCGTTAAGCCCCGGCAGAAGCTACCGGCTCAGGCCGAAGTGGGCTTCCCGGCAGCGAATCCTCATTCCGGGGCGGCGACACCGGCTCAGGGAGGTTTCACGCAGTTATTTCGCTCGCTGAATCCGGAACCGCAAGCGGAGAAGATCCAGATGCCTTTGCCGGACCCTGCGCCCTCCGGCCCTGCTGCGACAGGCGCTGGTCCGGCTCTGGGCGGGTTTACTCAATTGTTGCGGACGCTCTCTGCTGAACCTTCCACGGCGCAGCCTGCGTCAGCGGCAATGCCGCCAGCACTTTTTCCCACACAATCCCCGGCGAGCGGCCCGGGAGAATTTACACGGGTGATCTCCAGTTCGGCTTTGCGTGACACCATTGGGCTGACACCGGCCTCCGGTCCACCGGTTCTGCCACAGCAGCCAGTCCCCGGTTCGCCTGCTGGAGTGCCGTCTCTGCAGGTTCCCCGGCCTCCTCAGATGCCACACATGCCAGTGGCCCCGGTTCCTCAGGCTGCCGCGCCTCCGCAATCGGCTGCTTTTAAGCCTCCAGCATTTGCATTTCCGCCGCAACAGCCACCAGCAGCGGCTCCGGCTCCTCCCGCAGCCCCACAGAGCAAACTTCAGCAATACCTTCCGCTGATTCTGATTCTGAACGTCTTTGTGCTGCTGGTGATCCTGCTGATTCTGTTCTTCGTGATACGCCACAAGTAACAGAGAAGGAAGCCTGAGAGGATGCGCAGGGAAATGCTCTAGTCGGTACTGGCAAAGAGGATGATCAGTTCCATCTCAGGATTTGGGATTTCGCCGGGAACATATGCAGCGAAATTGCGTGCACGCTGGACTGCTTCCCAAACTCCGCCTGAGCGCTCGACGCTGAAGTACTGATAGCGCATTTTCACGGGAATCGCGCGAGGAGGTACAGGTACGTGGGTCAGCTTAAGCCCCGGCAGTGCCTGTCGAATCAGCTGCTCAATATGCGTTGCCGAACAGGTTTTGATCAGAGAGGGAGCACGGCTGATCAGATCCGCATCGCGCATATCCGAAGAGACAGCCAGATAAAAGCGTGAATTTTCGAAGTACTTGTCCTGATCGATTGCCGCAGCGTAAATAGAATCGCGCAGCGGCTTCAGCGGCAGTGCGACGAAATTACCCGGCACGACTGTTTCAAGTAGTTCGGAGATCAGCGCGTCAAGCGCGATAAAACACGGGCCCAGCCTGTCATGTTCGTATTTCGACAGATCACGAGGTTCAATTTTGCGTGAAAATGTGGTCAGAGCGCCTGCCAGCGAGAGCATCTGTACAAACAGATTTTCCGGATGGACATGATCTGCTTCCAGAAAGTGGCGAAGTACCGGCAAATGCGTGTTGAGTGTGTAGAGAAGCCAGAAATTCGCAATGTCCGATGCGCTGAAGTCTGCCAGGGACTGGTTGCGCTGGCGTCGGGTTCCTACCAGCTGGCTGCAGCGCGCCACCATGACTTCGATAAGACCACGCAGAATGCCGTTCAGCAGCTCGTTGCCCCTGACATTGAGCATCGGCGGCACAAATTTTGTATCAAGACGGTAGCTTCCAGCCTCAGTGCGTTCGATTTGTGCGAAGGGAAGAAGTACTGATCCCTCCTGGTTCTCTCCATCGGCCAGAATCTGGAGGTTTTTACGCGCCAGCGAGACCGGTTTTTCTGTGCCTGTGCTGTTTTCATCGCGCAGCATCTGCAGATCTGCGTAAAAACGTGTGCTGACCCCACGCTGAGTACCGACGTTCATTCCTCCGGGGCGATCCTGAGGGATTGCCAGGTAAAAAACGCAGGTCTTCCGTCCATCCTGAAAGCACTCGTCCAGGCTGCGCGCACGCGGCTGCGTGTCGGAAGATGGCATGTCGAGTAACAATCCATCCGGAAAAACGCCGGATGCCTGGGAAATGGCAAGCAGCCCTTCACCCAGAGATGTCCCATCGAGCTGAAGTTCGATGAAGCCCCAGTAAGGATTGGAAAGGGCCTCGATCAGGAAGCGCAGCGTCTCACCAAAGAAGCGATCCTGTGCCTGCAGATGCTGAGGAGAGAGAAAAACGCCTTTCGACCAGACAACAGGCTGCAATTGTCGCATTCCAGTTATTCCCGCTGGGGTTAGAGTATACCGTGAGGAACGATGTACAGAAGAAAGAGTCTGTTTCAGAGAGCAGGTTACCTTTGGACCGGTTTTCAGCTTGACACACTTTTGAGCGCAGATAAATAATCCTCTCGCCTTCGTTCGACGGAATTGCCATCTTCCAGAAAATTGGGTTGCTCTGCTGCATGGTGAACGAAGTCCGAAAATACCAGTAACGCATAATGATCCAGACACACTATCCGAGTACATCGGTTTTGTGAGTTCCGAATCAAAACCGGCGGTGCCTCCGCTGGCCAATCGAGGGAAAAAGATATGGCAAGGGAAAGTACGCAGCACAAACTGGACCGCGTGCGTTCGCCGCGCGTCCACATTACCTACGACGTCGAGATCGGCGATGCGATTGAACTCAAGGAGCTGCCATTCGTAATGGGTGTTCTGGGTGACCTGACCGGACAGCCGGAACAGCCTCTGGCCGCCCTGAAGGATCGTAAGTTTGTTGAGATCACGCCGGACAACTTTGACAGCGTGCTGAAAGGAATGCAGCCGCATCTCGCATATTCCGTCGCCAACAAGCTGAGCGACGATCCGAACGCGGGTCAGATCGGTGTCAATCTGAAGTTTGAAAGTCTCGACGATTTCTCTCCGGAAAATGTGGCGAAGCAGGTCGGTCCTCTGCGCGAGCTTCTCGATCTGCGTACGCGTCTTTCGGACCTGCGAGGCAGTCTGCAGGGTAACGACAAACTGGATGAGGCATTGTTTGAGGCCGTTTCCAGTACGGAAGCCCGTGAAAAACTGCGCGCCGAGCTCGGCAAAACCGGAGGTGAGCAATGAGCACTGCTAATACGGCTGCAGCCGCCGCAGCACAGACAACCGAACAGGCTTCGGAGCAGACGCTGCTTGACCAGATCGTTTCTCAGGGACGCTTCAACCGCGATGCCGCTACCCTTGAGCGCGGCCGGGACATGGTGAAAGAGTTCGTCTCCCAGGTCCTCGATGGTCACATGACGCTCACGCGTGATGCGGAAGCCTCCATTCAGGCGCGCATTGCTCAGATTGACAAGCTGATATCGCTGCAGTTGAACGAGGTGCTCCACTATCCGGCATTTCAAAAGCTGGAGTCCACGTGGCGCGGTATCAAGTATGTGCTGGATCAGTCTGAAACCAGCGATATGCTCAAGATCAAGGTTCTGAATGTCTCCAAGCGCGAACTGCTGAAAGATCTGCAGCGGGCTCCGGAGTTTGACCAGAGCGCTCTCTTCAAAAAGGTTTACGAAGAGGAATTCGGTGTTTTTGGCGGTGCACCGTTTGCATCGCTGGTAGGAGACTACGAATTCGGCCGTGGTCCGGAGGATATTGAGCTGCTGGAGCGCATTTCACAGGTGGCTTCGGCTGCCCATGCGCCGTTCCTCAGCGCCGCTTCTTCCGACCTGCTGAATCTGTCCGGCTATACACAGCTGGGTGCGCCGCGTGACATCGGGAAAATATTTGATTCCACGGAATATGCCAAGTGGAAATCCTTCCGTCAGTCCGACGACTCTCGCTATGTGGCTCTTACCCTCCCACACATCCTGATGCGTCTTCCTTACGGCAAGGATACGAAACAGGTAGAGGCATTTGACTACGAAGAAGCGGTGGATGGCAGTGATCACTCCAAATATCTTTGGGGCAAC
Organism: Paracidobacterium acidisoli; assembly: GCF_003428625.2. Lineage (GTDB taxonomy): Bacteria > Acidobacteriota > Terriglobia > Terriglobales > Acidobacteriaceae > Paracidobacterium > Paracidobacterium acidisoli. The sequence goes on from NZ_QVQT02000002.1 coordinate 78,009, forward strand.
GCGGCTTACGGTCTTGCAGCCCGATTGACCAATTCCTTTGCGCGTCACGGCTGGTGTGCGGCGATTCGCGGAGTGGAGGGGGGCGGTCTCGTCGAAGGTCTGCCGGCTCATACCTTCCGCACCGACGAAGGAGATATTGCACTGAAGTGCCCGACTGAGGTCGCGATTACAGATCGTCGTGAGAAAGAGCTGGCCGATCAGGGGCTGGTTCCACTGGTGCACTGCAAGGGCACTGATTATGCAGCGTTCTTCAGCGTCCAGACGGCAAACAAGCCGAAGCTGTACGACAAAGAAGCCGCGAATGCCAATGCGCGTCTATCAGCACAGCTGCCGTATATTCTTGCGATGTCCCGTTTTGCACATTATCTGAAGGCCATGATGCGCGACAAAATCGGCAGCTTTATGAGTCGCCAGGATTGCGAAAAGTTTCTTAATCAATGGATCAGTAGCTATGTCTGCGCAGATGACAATGCGTCACAGGCTGCCAAAGCAAAATTGCCTCTGCGGGAGGCTGTGATCCAGGTCTCGGAGGTTGCAGGGAAACCTGGTGCATATCGCGCGGTTGCATTCCTCAAGCCGCATTTCCAGCTCGACGAGCTATCTGTTTCGCTTCGTCTTGTGGCCGACCTGCCGGCGTCGGCGCGGAAGTAGCATAACCGGCCGGAAGTCTACAGCAGTTGAAAACAGCATTTTGCGAAACAGGAAAGGAGCTTTTCCATGGCTGTTGATTATTTTCTGAAACTGGATGGAATCCAGGGTGAATCCGAAGACGCAGCGCACAAAGACGAGATTCAGATCATGAGCTGGAGCTGGGGGGCATCACAGGTATCCTCCGTCTCTGGTACCGGTGGCTCCGGAGCCGGTAAGGCTGATTTGTCGGATTTCAGCATCATGACTAACTTCGATAAAGGAACGCCGAAGTTCTTTAAGTCAATCTGCGAAGGTGCTCATATCAAGACCGGCACCATGACAGCCATTAAGTCCGGCGCGAACAATAAGCCATATCTGAAGGTCGACTTTAAGGAGCTGTTTGTCAGCAGTCTTCAGATCTCTGCCTCCAGCGAGATCCCAACTGTCAGCATTTCATTCACCTATAACGAGATCAAAGTCGATTATTCGGTACAGAATGAGCAGGGCAATCTCACCAGCACTGGCGCGGTGACATACAACCTGAAGCAGAACAAGCTGACCTAAGGCGATCTTTAAATGGACGCGCTTTCTCTCTATCGAGCCGGTCAGTTGCAGCCGGCGATTGAAGCGCTTGGCGTTGAGTTGCGAAAGCAGCCGCTCGACGTCAGGCGCCGTACCTTTTTATTCGAATTGTTGTGCTTTGCCGGTGAATACGAGCGGGCGGGCAAGCAGCTTGATATTCTTTCGGATTCGGGAAAAGAAGCTGCCGCTGGCTCCATGCTCTACAGAGCCGCTTTGCATGCTGAGACAACCCGACAGGCGATGTTCGCGGAAAATAAGCTGCCCGTTGGTTCTGCACTGGCGTCGCCCTCGGGACAGTGGAATCATCGGGAATTCACTTCACTGACGGACGGTGATCTTCGTATCGGTTCGCATCTTGAAGTATTCATTGCCGGCAGCTATACGTGGATACCATTGGCGTACATAGAGTCGCTGGAAATTCAGCCTCCCAAAAGATTGCGCGATACTCTTTGGATTCCGGCGATTTTGCATACTACGTCCGATTTTCGCCTTCAGGATCTGGGCGAGGTGCTGCTGCCCGCGCTCGCACCGTTATCCTGGAGGCACGCAGACGATATGGTGCGGCTGGGACACAAAACCGTGTGGGAAGAAAATGCGGAATACGGAGCCATTCCTCACGGTCAGAAAGTACTTTTAAGCGATGAGGAAGAAGAATCGATTTTAGAGCTCCGTAGTCTTACCTTCCATCACGCGCGGGAGACGGCCGAAAGTGCCATTACGTGATGATCTCCTGAATTCGATTCCTGGCGACAATCCATCAGGTGTCAGCCTCCGATATGAACGCATCTACGACCAAATCAAGGAAGCGCGCACCGAAGAGGACGAAAGCATACCTGCGGGAGCCTGGCAGCGTCAGGTAAAAAAGGCCGATTATCCTCTCGTCCTTAAACTGGCTGGGGAAGCGCTCGCAACAAAAAGTAAAGATCTGCAACTGGCAGCGTGGCTGAGCGAAGCTCACGTAAAACGTGAAGGCATCGTTATGGTCGCTCCCTGTCTCCAGTTAATGCTGGACCTGCAGAATAATTTCTGGGATACGCTTTACCCGGAGATTGACGAAGGCGACGCCGGAATGCGCGCCGTTCCAATCGAGTGGACGGCCAATCGCATTGGAGCGATCCTCCGCGAAGCTCCGATTACTAAGAATGGCCTTAGCTTCTTCCAGTACAGGGAATCAAGAGCTGTTGGCTACGAGAGTGAGACGGAATATAACGACGCAAAGCGTGAAGCACGGGAGCTTGCTGTTCAGGATGGCAAGATTACCGGAGAAGAATTTGATGCGGGGTTTGGATCGACGCCGAAAGCGTTTTATGTCTCGCTGGATGAGGCCATTCACAGCGCCACTCAGGTGCTTGAGACGCTGCAGATCGATTGTGAGGACAAGTATCGGGATGATGGGCCAGGTTTCGGCAAACTAAAAGCCGGCCTTGAAGAAGTCGGTCAGGTTATCAGCAACCTTCTGGGCGAAAAACGCACACTGGAACCTGATCCTGTAGCAGCGGAAGAGACAGCGGAGATGACCGAGGAGACGCCCTCGGAAGAACAGGAAGAAATTCAGGAAGATGTCTCCGCCGCTGTTGTAGTACCTGCTGCAAAACCTGCCAGAGCTAAATCTCTTTCTGCTGAGCCGGCAGACTGGGATGATGCCATGAAGCGCATACAGGACTGTGCGCGTTTCATGCAGAAAGAACGCCCTTCCAGCCCCATACCTTACCTGCTGCAAACCGCGGTAAGGTGGGGCGAGATGCGGGAGCAGGGCAATTATCCAGCATACGATTTCCTCGTATCTCCGCCTACGGATATTCGTCAGAGCCTGAAGCGCCTGGCATCGGAAGCCAACTGGGAAGAATTACTCTGCATTGCAACTGCCGCTGCAGGAGAGTCCTGCGGGCGTGCATGGCTGGATGTACATCGTTACATCTGGAGAGCAAGCTATGAGGCGGGATATTCAGCGATCAGTGCAGCAGTTCTGAATCAGCTGCAATGTCTGTTGAAAGAGATTCCCGAAATTCCCTCGTGGACACTCGATGACGACACACCGGCTGCGAACCCGGAAACGCAGCGCTGGCTGGAGGAACAGGTTATTCCAAAGCCTGCAGAGCCGGCACCAGCAGAGGAGCCAGCTCCTGATTCGGGGCTAAGCTACGTCGAAAAAATTGCGCCCGCAGAAGAGCAAGAAGATGAAGCAGCGCCGGATGTGTTGAGCCTGGCACGAGAACTGATCGGCAGAGGGCAGGTTGCCCAGGCAATCCAGCTCCTGGTGCGCGACGCAGCCCAGCAGCCCAGTGGCCGGGCCCGGTTTCAGCGGCGCCTTCAGGTGGCGCAGCTATGTATCACTGCCGGGCAAAATAAAGTCGCATATCCAGTACTCGAAGAACTGGTACGAGAGATCGAGCAACGCAGTCTGGAGGAATGGGAGGCCAGCGATGTGATTGCGCCTCCACTGGCGTTATTGCTGAAATGTCTTGATCCGTCCGGTGATACCAACGGGCAAAGAGAAGCACTATTTTCCCGCTTGTGCCGTATTGATCCGATCGCGGCAATGGACCTTTCTCGCTGAATATCAGGAGCACTCTTTTGGCTCGTCTGGCTACAGAATCGCTGATCACGCAATCCGTTCTTGACCGGCTTACGAACGTTGACGACTGGCCGGCAACTCGCTCGCAGTCGCTTCGATATTTTAAAGATGCGCTGAAACGTGATCTGGAATGGCTGCTGAATACGAGACGCCCTCCCATTCCCGAGCTTGCGGAATACGATGCGGCGAAAAATTCTGTAATCAACTATGGGCTGCCGGATATTACCTCTCTGGGGTTGAGCTCAGCCTCTGATCATCGGCGGTTGCGTATAGCGATAGAAGAGTCAATCCGAAATTTTGAGCCTCGCCTGGCTGATGTGCGTGTTTCCCTGGATGGAGCGGAAACGGCGAACCGCCGCCTCCGTTTTCACATTGAAGGAAGTATGAAACTCGATCCATCTCCGGAAGAGATTTCCTTTGACACCGTGCTTGAGCTGTCCAGCGGCGAATACAAGGTGAAATAAGAGAGATGCGTGAAGAACTTCTCGAATATTACGAGCGTGAGCTGGCCTATATAAGGCAACTGGGCGCGGAATTTTCTCAGAAATATCCGCGTGTGGCCAGTCGTCTTTTGCTCGAGCCGGATCGTTGTGATGATCCTCATGTCGAGCGGCTGATAGAGTCCTTTGCCTTCATGGCAGCGCGTGTACACCTGCGCATTGATGACGACTTTCCGGAGGTCACGGCAGCGCTGCTTAACCTTGTCGCTCCTCATTACCTTCGGTCGATTCCATCTATGACAATTGTGGAATGCCAGCTTGACCCGGAGCAGGGTAAGCAGACTGCCGGCCTGAAGGTTCCTGCCGGAACGCATCTTGCCACAAAGCGCACCTTTGACAGTCTGCCTTGCCGTTTCCGCACGGCATATAATGTGGAGCTTTGGCCGTTTACTGTATCTGAATGTGAATGGCGCCAGCCGGAACGGTTAACGCAGGTTATTCGTGTACCCGGTGCGGTGGGTGTAATCCGTATGCGTCTGCAATGTGCTCCGGATGTGTCATTTGAAAAGCTGGAACTGGACATGCTGCGCTTCCATCTGACCGGCGATACAAATGTGGTTCACACGCTTTATGAGCTGTTTTGCCGAAACTGTATAGCGATCTGTGTGCGCGATCCGCAGAAATCGAATGGGCCCGTCTCTGCCGTACCGGTTTCACAATTGGCTGCAATGGGTTTTGAAGAAGACGAAGCGCTGCTTCCATATCCGCGGCGCTCGTTCAGCGGCTATCGCCTTCTGCAGGAGTACTTCACCTTTTCCGAAAAGTTTCTCTTTTTCGAACTTGATGGCTTAAAGGCCATTGCGGAGACCGGCTGCAGGGAACAGGCGGAAATCCTTTTCTATTTTTCACGCTTTGATCGCCCTGAGCGAAGTCAGGATCTCGAGGTGGGAGTTACCTCGCGTACGCTAAGACCTGGCTGCACACCGGTCATTAACCTCTTTTCACAAACAGCAGAGCCGATCCTCGTTTCTCACACAAAGCACGAGTATGAAGTTATTCCGGATGTTCGCCATCAGGAAACGACAGAGATTTTTTCTGTTGATGACGTGCTTGCATCCAATACGAGCCGGCGCGAAAGCGTCGAGCTGGAGCCGCTTTACTCCTATCGTTTTCAGGCGCGCAACGCAGCAGGGCGTACATACTGGCATTCAGTACGCCGGGGGAATCCTCTGGGTGAACGTGAGCCTTCCAGGCTATTCCTGTCACTGGTCGACATTGACGGACAACTCACTCAGCCTGACGCAGAGGTGCTGACAGTTCGTTGTACATGCTCTAATTTCGATCTCCCCTCGCGATTGCCATATGGTGCGGAGGAAGGGGATTTCAGCGCTGAAGATTTTCCGGCGGTACAGCGCATCACGGCATTACGACGGCCTACGCCGAGCTACGATCCTCCCGCGGAGAAGGGGCAGTTATGGAGACTGGCTTCGCAGCTTTCCCTGAATTACCTTTCCCTGGTTGAGGAGGGGCTGAGTGCCTTTCAGGAAATCCTTCGGCTTCATAACTTCACGGAGTCAGCTCATCTGGAAAATCAGATAGGCGGCATTATCGGCCTGAATTCGAGCCCTCACTTTGCCGTGATGCAGTCGGATTATGGCAATATCCCCGCGCGAGGGACACGAATCGAGATGGAATTTGACGAACGTCAATTTGTTGGAGGCGGCGTTTATCTGTTTGCCGGCGTGTTGAATCACTTTCTCGGCTCATACACGTCCATCAATAGTTTTTGCCAGTTCGCTGCGCGTACTAACCAAAGAAAGGAGGTACTCGGCGAATGGCCACCCAGAGCGGGCAACAAACCACTGATCTGACGCAGCAGTCGAAAGGCAACCTGCAGCCTTTGCGGGCACTGCTGGATCGCGATCCTTACAGCGTTCGGTTCTTTCAGGCTGTGCGATTGCTTGAGCGGCTTTACCCGGATCGCCATCCTGTGGGGCTTTTTGTCTCTCCCTCAGCCGAGGTGGTACGTTTTTCGTCCGTACCCAGCCTCTCCTTTCCTGCCAGTGAAATTCAGGCATTTGAAGAGAAAGCAGGATCTGCAAAGCTTTCTGTGAACTTCATGGGACTATCTGCTGCAGTCGGCACGCTTCCTCATCCTTATACAGAGTTTTTACTGGAAAGAGCACGTGCAAAAGATCGGGGTCCGGCGGAGTTTTTCGACGTTTTCAATCACCGGGTCATTTCACTTTTTTACCGCGCATGGCAAAAGTACCGCTTCTATATTGCATACGAGCGGACGGGCGCGGGAGATGATGTGATCAGTGCCCGGCTGATGGACCTGATTGGCCTCGGAACCAAAGGCCTGCAGCATCGCATGGGGGTCGCCGATGAGGCCTGTCTGTATTACACCGGCCTGCTTGCGCAACGGCGCCCGACAGCTCAGGGGCTGAAGCAGCTTATTGAAGACTATTTTGATATGCCGGTACAGGTACAGCAGTTTACAGGTGTCTGGAAGCGCCTTCCTCCGACAAATCTGACCTTCCTGCGTGACAGTGGTATGTTCTGTGAGCGTCTCGGCATGGGAACAATTGTTGGGGATGAAGTGTGGGACCAGCATGGCACCGTGACACTGCGTCTCGGGCCTATGAATTTTGAGCGTTACCAGCAGTTTTTGCCAGGTGCTGACGCGAGCAGGGAGCTTCATGCCTGGCTAAGAATTTATGCCAGCCGCGAAATCGACTTTATTATCCAGCTGGTTCTGGAACGTGAGCAGACGCCTGGAATGAAGCTGGGGGAGACCGGCCCCTCAGCATCGAGGCTTGGACTGGTCAGCTGGATTAAGAATCGTCCTCTGGGGCACGACCCCGACGAAGCCACTTACCGATTGTCGTGAATTGAAAAAGAGCCTATTCTTCGGAGCACGTTACGATGAGTCTCAATCTGAAAGCACTGATTGGCAAATTAAACGACGCAACGCGCAGCGCAATGGAAGCCGCTGCAGGCTTATGCGTTTCCCGCACGCACTATGACATCGAAGTCGAGCATTATCTGTTAAAGGCTATCGATAGCTCCGACAACGATATTGCATTCATTCTGAAACAATACGGCGTCGATCGATCCAGGCTTACCGCCGAGCTTCAGCGCAGTCTCGACCGCCTGAAGAGCGGCAACGCCCGAAGCCCTGCCTTTAGCCCGCAACTGGTGAAGATGTTCACCGAAGCATGGACAATTGCCACCATCGAATATGACGCCACTCAGATCCGTACCGGATTCACACTGCTTGCGCTTCTCTCCAGTGATGAACTCGCACGGCTCGTTCGCGATATCAGCAAAGAACTGCAGCTTATCCCGATTGAAGCGTTACGCAAGGACTATTACGCGATCACTGCGCAGTCAAAAGAAGAGCAGACAATATCGGCACCCATGTCAGGTGCTTCAGAGAGCGGTGCGCCCACAAAAGCTGGACCGGGAGGAAAAACACCGCATCTCGATCAATACACGGTCAATCTTACGGCTAATGCCAAAGCAGGAAAGATAGACCCGGTGTTGGGACGCGATCAGGAAATTCGCCAGGTAGTGGATATCCTGATGCGCCGCAGGCAGAACAACCCCATTCTCACGGGCGAGGCCGGTGTTGGAAAAACCGCCGTTGTGGAAGGCTTCGCGCTTCGCGTGAGTCAGGGTGATGTTCCACCTGCACTGCGAAATGTACAGCTGCACAGCCTTGACCTTGCTCTTCTTCAGGCCGGTGCGAGTGTTAAAGGTGAATTCGAGAACCGCCTGAAGGGCCTGATTCAGGAAGTAAAATCCTCGCCGCATCCGATCATTCTTTTTATTGATGAAGCACACACCATGATAGGTGCGGGCGGACAGGCCGGTCAGAATGATGCGGCAAACCTGTTGAAGCCTGCTCTGGCACGGGGTGAGCTGCGAACCATCGCAGCGACCACATGGTCGGAATACAAAAAATACTTTGAAAAAGATGCGGCTCTTGCAAGACGCTTTCAGGTAGTGAAAGTAGAAGAGCCGGATGAAGAAAAATGCTGCACCATGCTGCGCGGCATCGTTTCTGCTCTTGAAAAGCACCATAATCTGCGCATCCTGGATGAGGCTGTCACTTCAACTGTCAGGCTGACGCACCGCTATCTTGCGGGAAGACAGCTTCCCGATAAGGCCGTAAGTGTTCTTGATACTGCTTGTGCGCGACTCGCACTGGGGCAAAACACGATTCCGCCGGCGATTGAGGATGCGACGCGCCGCATAGACGACCTGAAGGTTCAGCGGCAGATTCTCGATCGCGAAACCAGTACCGGGGCAGATCATGCAGAGCGGATTGCGAATATCGAAGAGCAACTGGCTGCGACGGAAGCGAGGTTGGCAGCCCTTAAAGAGCAGTGGGAACGCGAAATCGATCTGGTGAAACGGATTCGTGCAGTTCGGGAGGCTCTGGAGTCGGGTGCGACGGAAGCAAAGATAAAAGATGTAGAAACAGATGCCGATGGAGTATCGATTCAGGCAACGGTGGAAAGCCTTCAGGCTCTGGAAGAAGAACTGCGCCAGGTGCAGGGAGAAGACCCATTGATGCGGGTCTGTGTGGATGAACATATCGTCGGCGAGGTCGTATCCGCATGGACGGGTATTCCACTGCGCAAGATGGTGAAGGATGAAATAGCTGCCGTGCTGGAACTGGATGGTCAGCTCTCCAGGCGAGTCATCGGCCAGGATCATGCTTTGTCGGCGATTGCGCAGCGCATTATCACATCGCGTGCCAGCCTTGACGATCCCGGTAAACCGATCGGCGTTTTCCTCCTCGTTGGACCAAGCGGTGTAGGCAAAACCGAAACGGCACTTGCCATTTCGGATCTTCTTTACGGTGGTGAGCGAAACCTGATCACCATCAACATGTCGGAGTTTCAGGAAGCGCACACGGTTTCCACTTTGAAAGGATCGCCTCCGGGATATGTCGGCTATGGAGAGGGTGGTGTGCTGACAGAAGCAGTTCGGCGCAGGCCTTACTCCGTCGTATTGCTTGACGAGGTCGAAAAGGCTCATCCGGATGTACTGGAGCTGTTTTATCAGGTGTTCGACAAGGGACAGCTCGAGGATGGCGAAGGCCGCGAAATAGACTTCAAGAATACTGTAATCATTCTTACCAGCAACGCCGCGACTGACACACTGATGAAGCTGACGGCCGATAAAGAAACGATGCCGGAAACCGAAGCGCTGGCTCAGGCATTAAAGCCTGAGCTGAACAAGATTTTCAAACCGGCGTTTCTCGGCCGCATGCTGATCATTCCGTATCTTCCCGTACGAGATGAGGCATTGAAACAGATTATTCGGCTGAAAATCGGGAAAATTCAGCGCCGTTTGCAGGAGAATCATAAAATTGCGCTTGCATACGAGGATAACGTTCTGGACGAGGTTGCTAGGCGTTGTACCGAAGTAGAAAGCGGTGCACGGAATGTAGATAACATCCTGTCTAATACGATGCTGCCGGAAGTATCGCGCCAGATTCTGACTCGTATGGCAGAAGAGACTTTGACAGAGCGCGTGACGATAGGTGTTTCTCAGGAAGGACAGTTTACTTACCAGTGGTAGATCTTCAAGGGATGAGAGCCCAGCATCGAATCACCGGAGCGATGAGACGCTAATACACCGATATGGCAAATTACACTCATGATGAGCGGCTTCTGACTTTTACCAGCTCGCTGGGCAAAGACATCCTGTTGATCGAATCTGTGTCAGGCGCGGAAGCTATATCTGAGCTTTTTCACTATAAAGTTGAACTGCTTGCGCCGGTGCAAACAGCGATTGATCCTAAAAAAATTATTGGGACAAAAGTTACCATCGGTATTCAGGCAGCGGATTCCGGTGGCCAACGATATATCAATGGCATCGTCTCCGGATTTGAATTTACGGGCGGGGATGAGGAGCTCAACAGCTATTGCGCGTATGTGGTACCCGGTCTTTGGCTATTAACGTTGAATACAGATACGCGTGTGTTTCAGGACAAGACGGTTACAGATGTCATCAAAGCCGTCTTGTCGAAGTACAACATCAGTCCCGCTGTTGAGACCTCAGTCAGCTACACACCAATGGAATACTGCACTCAGTACCGTGAGACAGATTTTGACTTTATTTCACGGCTGATGGAGCAGCACGGCGTCTTTTATTTCTTCAAGCACACTCAGAACGATCACACGATGACTCTTCAGGATACATCGAGCAAGCTAAGCGCCTGCGCGATTCAGGATAGTTATCGTTACGCTCCTGAAGAAAATCTCAAAGAAGGTTTTTACGATTTTGTAGTTCAGAAGTTTCGTTCCAGAACCAGCCTCGTGACTGGGCATCATCTGGCATGGGATTACAGCTTTATCCGTTATAAAACGCTCCCTGATCCGCTGGCGGATGCGACGACCAGCGGTCCTCTTGGCGCAAATAATCACGAAGAATATGACTATGCAGTAAGCGCAGCAGCATATCTGAAAAAAGAAGCTTCCGATACAAAGATATCCGACCTTGCAACATTTATTGGAAAGATTCGAAAAGAGGAGTGCGATGCCAGCGCGGTTATCGTTGAAGGCTCATCCAATGCTGTACCACTGCAAACCGGTTATAGCTTTTCTCTCACCGAATATCCGCAGAACAGCCTGAATGCAAAATATCTGACCACGCGTGTCGAGCATGCTGTGCGCCAGCTTCCTTCGTACCGTACGCGCGGTCGGGCCGCGTCCAGTCCATATAGCAATACCTTTACCGCCATCCCTTTCTCTACCCCCTTTCGGGCTCCATTCCGCGTGAAGAAACCGGCCGTCAACGGCATGCATACAGGCAAGGTGGTTGTCCCTTCCGGAGAAGAGTCCTATATGGATAAATATGGCCGGGTCTGTGTGCAGTTTTTCTGGGATCGACTTCGAAAGCCGAACACCACCGACAACACATTGCTGCGCGTAGCGCAGCAATGGGCGGGTAAAGGATGGGGTACGTACTTCTGGCCCAGAGTGGATGATGAAGTTCTCGTTGATTTTATTGAGGGCGATCCGGATCAGCCGATCGTTGTTGGCTCTGTCTATAACGGTGTCAACATGCCGAAATATGATCCGGCCGGTCAGTACACACTTTCCGGTATTCTCTCGCGAAGCTCAAAAAATGGCGCTGCAGCCAATGCGAATGAGCTTCGTTTTGAAGATCTAAAGGGCAGCGAGCAGATTTATATGAATGCTGAGCGGGATTATGACCTTCATGTTGAGCATGACTGGCATACTCTCGTGGGAAATGAAGAGCATAGAAAAATCACGGCTAACCAGTATGAAGAGGTCGATGGCGAATCACACATTCTGATCAAGAAAAAGAAGCTGGAAGAGAATGACGACGAAGCGCATCTGAATGTCAAAAGCAATCAAATAGTTCAGGTGGGAGCGGATAAGTCGGAAGGTATTACTGGAAACCTCAAGCTTAAAATCGGCCAGGATTCTAATATTGATGTTGGTCAGAATCTGAATGAAAAGATCGGGATGAACTATTCCTCAAATGTCGGGATGAATCAATACAGCAAGGCAGGAATGGTTTATGTTGTCGATTCGGGCCAGGAAGTACATATCAAGGGCGGGATGAATGTTGTGATAGAAGGCGGTCTCGGGGTTTGTCTTTCCGGACCTGGAGGCTTTGTCTCCATCGATCCGAGCGGAGTCACCATTCAGGGCATGCTGGTAAAGATCAATAGCGGAGGTGCTGCGTTGCAGGGTTCACCGGCGCAGACGCAGGACCCGCAGGCGCCTGGCTCGCCTACTGCACCCACAGCGCCGACCTTCCCTGGAGATGATCCTTATTCGAAGGCGAGTTCCTGAGCGCTATGGGAATGCCTGCCTGCACCATTACCAGTCAGACTGCCCATGGCGGCATAGTCACCGTTGGCTATCCGACGGTACTGATCAATTTCATGCCGGCTTCACGCATCGGCGACATGCATGTATGTCCGATGGTAACCGGGATCGTGCCGCATGTTGGCGGCCCCTTTGTTCTGGGCTCGCCAACGGTATTGGTTGGCATGATGCCGCAATCGCGTGTGACAGACCAACTGGTTTGTGTTGGTCCCCCTGATATTGCAGTGATGGGTGCGGAAACCGTTCTTGTCGGTATGGCGGGCGCGGGTGGAGTGATGGGAGCAATGGGTGGTATTGCTGCCATGGGTGCTTCTGTTCCGATGCAGGCGCCTCCTGCATCCGATTCGCAGCCAAAAGCTACTTTGCAGCAGGATGGAACCATACAGACTTCAGCTCCTGCTGGAGGACGCCTGCCACCGATTACCCTTCAACAACCGGGGTGGCCAGACCTGCCTGCCAAAGAAACGCCTAATTTCCAGTCCGCACAACCCGTCACAATACCCGAAGGTACGACGATATATCGTGTTATCGATGATGACTCTAATCCTGCCGGTGGCTACTGGGCACCAGACCTCCCGGCCGATGAGGCAACATGGCGTTCGGATTGCGCAGTAAAACCGGAGTGGAACAGCGATGGTAAGGTTGCTGTCTGCAAAGTTCCGGCAGGTGGTATGAAAGCCTGGATGGGGCCGGCTTCCAGTCAGGGAAGTCTCGGTGGCGGGGGAACCCAGCTTTGGGTTCCTCCCGGAACTGCAAAACCGGATGCGATCTTTCCTTCGCCCTGGTCAGGGAAGGGAGGAAAGTGATGTCGGGGAGTATATCTGCTGTACCGCCAGCTCTGGTGGAAGGCTTTGCCGCTGTCTTCAATGACTTTGTCAACGAAGTGGCCGCCGCTGTTGCTGAAGCGATGCAGAAGAATGCTGCGGCAGATTCCTGGCCGTTAAGGGCATGGCGCAATAAAGTGCTGCCCTTACTGCAGAAACATAATAAAGATATTCAGGAAAGTGCGGCCGCTTTTCAGTCGGGGCAAAGCAAATCGATACTTACATGGGCAGAGCAGGAGCGTGGGTTGGCGAAAGATCTGGATGGTTTTCCATTGGATTTTGCCGGTCCTGAACACGCGCAGAAGCTAGATTTTCTGGAGACGAGGATTGTAACTGTCGCCTTTCAGATTTGTGCCGCAGCCGGCATTCCCTGAGAACGAACCCTATGCTGCAAACATCGGCAACAGGCACCGGACACATTGGCCGCTGGATTGTCACTGCGATTCCGTATGGATGGACCTGGGTTCCAGGCTTTGGCATACAACGCAGCGGTGAAACGATCATTCCTGGTAATGTTTATCTGCGGGAAGACGAACTGCTTGTGGGGAATCAACTCGTCCTTTATGTTCAGGCTCAGATTACGCTGATGAAGCAAAGCTTTAGGGATGCAATGATTGCGGGGCCGCTGCTTACTCCATTTCCTGGTGCCGAAGAGGCCGCAATGCTCATGCTGAAGCATCAGCCGATGAATCAGGTGAGCGTTCTGCAGGTACAGCAATATGTTCGTGTTGCAAGCTGGATCGGGATTGTGACCCTGACGACGATCGAATCGGAACTGCTCAGAATTCGGCCGGATTTCGATCAGTTTCTGAAGCTGTTACAGATTGCTGCCGAATAGTAAGAACCGGTCACGGGTCTAAAGATTAAAGGCTTGCCGTAAGGCAGCCTTTAATCTTTGCTGAAAAACAGACTATGGCATACCTGAACCGATAGACCGGCTATTTGTAATGTAGTTTGTTGATGTAGGCGCGGAAGCTCCGGGGTAAGGACTGCTTGCGCGGATATCAACAATATTGCCCTGTATACCAACGGTTGAGCTGATGACGTCTGTATCCGTTCGAATAATCGTCAGGTTCGAGCTGTTTTGCGAGCTAACGTAAACCTTACCGATGGGATAGTTGTAAATCGAAGCAATCGAGCGTGGGTTGATTGTAAGCGGGATACTTTTTTCGACGTTATAGCCGGGCAGGTTAATGACGTATACAGAACCTGGCGCGGTACCGATGCTCGATGTATTGCTGCCCTGACAGGCTACATAGACACGGCTTCCATCCTGGAGGATGGACAGATCGACCGGATGCGCGCCCACAGTAACTGTTTTGATGACTCTCCCGAAAGTCGGGCTGTCATTTCCATAAATATCGGTACTGGCATCGATAAAGCTTACAGTTCCCGAATCATAATTCGCCGTGGCCAGAATCTGACTCGCCGCATAGTAATCCACATAAATTGGTCCCGCTCCCACGGTGATGGTTCCGCTGCCGTTCATACCACCGCCAGTGGAAAGGTTGTTTGTGGAATCCAGCGCGTTAAGCTGCGAGTTGATGACAGTGACTGTACCACTGCCGCGATTCAGTATAAAGGTGCGCAGGGTATCCGGTGTCATCATTCCGTAGACTGGGCAGACACCCAGTGGGATACGCGCAGTCGCCGTATTCGTGGCGGTCTCAATGGCATCGGCCATTCCTGTTGCCGTTACCGCGGAGGGATTATCGCAGTCTCCTCGTTGCGGGGATGCGCCATCGCTGTCTCCCTGACTGATGGCATAAACGCGTTGTGCGGAAGTTGCACCAACGATATTGACCGGAACCGGATCTACCGAAATCGTTTGCTGCAGCTTCTCAGGTGAGCCGGTAAACTGCCCAACCGAATCTGCTCCTGGTGTCGTGACATTCTGTTGTACGACATAGAGAGAGCTGGTAGTTGAAAGAGCGTTGATCGGAATCAGACCGGAGAGTAATGTGCTGGTTTGTACGGCCTTTGTCTGCAGGGTCGTTGTGGCTGAAATATTGCTCACGCTGCAGTCTGTATTCAGGCTGTAAGCCGACGTGCCTCCGCTGGCCAGAGCAAAGGTCAGCGGGCCATATCCGATCTGCGCCTGAGCCATCACCGAATCGCCGGAGAAGTCAATGACCGTGGTGACTCCCGGATCAGCATAAGCATTAGCCATGCAGTTCGAAGGAATGATTGCGCCATTGTCCATTCCCGGCTGGGAGATAACGACCAATTGGGCGGTCGGCTGAGCGGACGGTCCGGTTGGGTTGATGGGCGTGACCGTGGGGCGATACTGATTGCCGCATCCGGCCATAACCGCTAAAAGCAGCATCACGGACATGTGAAAAGCCTTGTGAAACGGCTTTGCGGCCGATGACGTACTGTTAAAATTATTGATGTCTTGAAGAGAGCTGCAGCTCAAATTGCCTTCACTCTGCACAAATGAATCGTAAGAACGGTTCAATCCTGCCATTCCTGGTACTCGCAAGTAACTCACTCCGCTCGCTGCTGCAAATCTGGCACTGCGAAAGATGATTGTAAATCACCGGGCCCACTTCTTTTGCTGTAGGCTGCGGGAAGCACACCATGACACAGAACCGTCAACAGAATCAGCATACGCTGCGGTGGCAATCGCAGGGAATTTTGCTGCTTTTTCTTCCATTTGCCGCAGCCTGGGTCACATTGCAGGCGGGACAGGCGTGGTTTTTGGGCAATGCCGTTCTGTGGCAGGCTCTAGGAATCAGCTTGGGATTTGCGGTACTGGTGCTTGCGCTGCGCGCCGCCACCCCAGCTGCAGCGCTGACTGGGGCGTTGGTTGCGGCAATTCTGTATTTTCGGACCCCCGGATGGCGCACGGCCTTATGGCCTCTGCTGGCGCTCTTTTTACTGACCTTTGCGGCGACCCGCTTTCGACGGCGCCGGAAGGAGATATTGGGCACAGGGGAAGGGAAACGGGGAAGGAACGCCTCCCAGGTCGCCGCTAATCTGGGCGTGGCAGCTCTGGCACTCATTCCGCTGACAGCAGTGCATGTTTTTTCCAAAGCTCAGGGAGTTGAGCGCGTATCGCTGCTGGCGATGGCTGCCGTGCTTGCCGAAGCAACTGCAGACACGCTTTCCTCGGAATTGGGACAGGTTCTTGGCGGCGAACCGCGCATGCTCACAACATTTCGTACAGTACCGGCAGGAACAGATGGAGCCATTAGCCTGGCGGGCACGATAGCGGGATTGATCGGAGCAGTTATAACGACTCTGGCGGCTGCCTTTGTTCTGCGTTTTACCAGCCGAGAGGTGTTTCTGATTCTTGCAGGCGGCATTTGCGGACTTTTTGTGGATAGTCTGCTAGGAGCCACGATGGAACGCAGAGGATGGCTGAATAATGACGCGGTGAATGCCCTTTCGACCCTCGCAGCTGCGATAACAGCCACCGTGCTCTACAGCGTTCACTTTCCTGCAATTCGATAAAATCTGTTCGGAGCATTCAAAAGAGTCCGGCGATGCGAGGCCGCTTTAGAGCCGCGAGGAACAGAAGGCAGGTGCATAATGTCCGCTATGCACGATGCAGATCAATAGCTCAATGTATATGCATGCGCCAGAGCGTATAGCTCACAACCTCATGGGTTGTGCGTCTCAGTGCTTCCCGCAAAGGAATACTATGGCCAACCGGCCGGGGTGAAGTATACACCGTAAGCCCGTACTTTTCGCAAATGGCATGAGTGCGAAAGAGATGCGTTCCATCGCTTACCACCACAATACTTTTCAGGCGATTTGCCCTGGCAATGATTGAAAGCCGTCGCGCCGATTCTTCGGTATTGCTGCTTTGCGTTTCGGCAATAATGGCCGATTCCGGTACTCCGTGTGCAAGAAGGTAATCCTGACCGACGGCGCCCTCGGAATGCTGATCGGATGGCTCACTACCGCCCAGAGTAATCATGAGAGGAGCCAGGCCACGCTGATACAGTTCCAGGCCATGGTCGAGCCGTGCGCGTAGTACCGGAGAAGGGCGCCCATCGTATTCAGCGGCGCCAAAGATGGCGATTGCATTTGCGGGCCGGGCCTCATCGTGCCGCGCATACCAGTGAATCTGCGATTCAACCCATCCAACCCACGCCACCGCTGCGACTATCGCAAGTGTTCCCACCAGACGCAACAGGCTGGCCAAAACTGCCACACCGGGTGAAGCGGCTCGGTCGGCGGTTCGCAGATGGGTTCTGGGCAAAATCATCGCTGAAGTGCAAGCGCAATGGCGTGAGTGGGAATGGCTCCTTCACGCAGAATCTGCCATGAGCCGGCGCCTCCGGACAAATCGACAATCGTGGTCGGAACACAGCGGCCGGTGGGCCCTCCATCCACGATCAGCGGAAGGCGGTCGCCGAGCATATCGCGGACACAGGCGGCATGAGTACATTCGGGGGTTCCGCGAAGATTGGCGGAAGTCGCGGTCACGGGCAATCCAAAACTTTCGACCACGGCACGCGGAATCGCAGCGTCGGGAACGCGCAGCGCCACATTGCCCGTGTTGGCGGTGCTTCGCAACGGCAGTCTTGAGCTGGCTTTGACGATGACTGTCAACGGACCTGGCCAGAATTTTTCGGCCAGCTTGTCGAGAGAGGAATCAATATCCCGCGAGAGTTCATAGGCCTGAGCGAGGCTGGAAATCAGCAGAGATAGCGGCTTGTGCTTCAGGCGCGACTTGATCTCATAAATACGTTCCACTGCGCGCAGATTTACCGGGTCCACGGCGAGACCATAGAAGGTATCGGTGGGTATTCCCACGACCTTACCGCTGCGCAGGCATGACACAACGTATTGAATCCGGTCCGATTCCGGTTCATCCGGATGGATACGCAGAATTTCCGCTGACAAGACCTCTCCCTTAAAGGAACACGCAGCGCGATGAGGAAAGCGAAGTCCAACTGCAAAACCGGCAGGTATGACCGGATGGATGGCAGCTTAACAGATTCCGGCAAACGAACCGATATGCTGCTGTCCGTCTCTCAGAAAACACCATCATGTACCATCGCCCATCAGGTACAGAAAGGCCTGAATTGCTCTAGAATCCACTCCATGCCAACGGCTTCAGACCGCTCGCGCCTACTCAGTATTGTACAGAGTCGGCAAAATGCCCGCGTAAAGGAATTGCGCGCCGGTTTTACCCATGTGCCGCGGCCTGGTCGCGAGGAAGGAGCCATCAGTATCGAGGGGGAGCATCTGGTACAGGAGGCGCTGCGCAGTGGAATACAATTCCACGCAGTTTTTGTGCGCAGTGGCAATCAGGCGGCACTGAAGCGGTTGTCATTGCCTGAAGAGATATCCGTTATCGAGCTCACCCCCGAGGTGTTTGCGAGCGCCGTTCAAACGGAGACCCCGCAGGGTATAGCGGCCCTGATTGAACCACCGCGATTTGCTCTGCAGGATGTCTTAAAGGGCGCACAGCCTCTTGTGGTCGTCGTTGCGGCGCTGCAGGACCCTGGGAATCTTGGTACTTTGGTGCGCTCGGCAGAGGCCTTCGGCGCGACGGGTGTAGTCGTTTTGCCCGGAACTGTAAGCGTGTGGAACCCTAAAGCACTGCGGGCGTCTTCCGGATCAGCATTTCGGCTGCCAGTAGTCTTCTCATCGCTGGATGACCTGACAGCGATGCTGCGGGAAAACAAAGTTGTTCTCTATGCATCCACAGCAGAGAGTGGGGTTGCCTGCTGCGATGCAGACCTTACAACTGCATCCGCGATTCTCATCGGTAACGAGGGTGGAGGCTTACCAGCCGAAATATTGCGCATGGCTGATGAGCGCATCACAATTCCAACACCTGGACCTGTGGAATCGCTCAACGCAGGAGTCGCCGCAGGGATTCTGTTATATGAAGCAGCACGGCAAAGGGCTCAGAGAAGAAGCGAGAATAGATGAGCCTCTTTGATCCGGTTCCCGATCTCAAATCCGGTGCGGTTTCGGCTCCGCTTGCCGAACGTATGCGTCCACGTTCTCTCGATGAGTTCCTCAATCAGGAGCACTTGCTTGGACCGGGAAAACCGCTGCGTGTCCAGATCGAACGAGACGATACGGCTTCCATGATCTTCTGGGGGCCTCCGGGAGTAGGTAAGACAACGCTCGCGAGAATCATCGCCGAGTCTACGCGCGCCTCTTTTATTGAATTCTCAGCGGTTCTGTCCGGAATAAAAGAGATCAAGCAGGTCATGGGTGATGCTGAAAAGGCATCTCGCTATGGCTCCCGCACCATTCTCTTCGTGGATGAGATCCACCGCTTCAATAAAGCGCAGCAGGATGCTTTTTTGCCCTGGGTGGAGCGCGGAGCGATAAAGCTGATCGGAGCGACAACCGAAAACCCGTCGTTTGAGATTATTTCTGCGCTTCTTTCACGTTGCAGGGTCTATACGCTGCATGCGCTCTCGGATGAACAACTCGTCAGCCTGTTGAAGCGGGCTCTCGAAGACAAGCCGCGAGGGCTGGGCGCTATGGAGATTGCAGCAGAGGATGACGCACTCACAATGCTGGCCTCCTACGCGTCAGGAGATGCCCGTAACGCGCTGAATTCTCTGGAAATCGCAGCTAAACTTGCGGATGCGCGTCCGGAGAAGCAGATTACGCGGGAGGTCGCTACAGAGGCTCTGCAACAGCGTGTGCTGATGTATGACAAACAGGGTGAGGAGCACTACAACCTCATCTCGGCACTGCATAAATCGGTGCGGAACTCGGACGCAGATGCCACAATCTACTGGCTTGGACGTATGTTACAGGCTGGCGAAGATCCAATGTATGTGGCACGGAGGCTGATTCGGATGGCGGTTGAGGATATCGGTCTTGCCGCACCCGAAGCACTGCATCTGACGCTTTCAGCCCGCGATACGATGGAGTTCCTCGGCTCCCCGGAGGGAGATCTGGCCCTGGCGGAAGCAGCGGTTTATCTGGCCTTGGCGCCAAAATCGAATGCACTTTATACGGCGTATGGTGCGGCATTATCTGATATTGAGCAGACACGGCAGGAACCCGTTCCATTGCATCTTCGCAATGCGCCGACCGGGCTGATGAAATCGCTGGGATACGGACGCGATTATCAATACGCGCATGACGAGGAAGGCCGGGTGGCTGATATGGAATGTCTGCCGGACGGCCTGCGCGACCGTCGTTATTATCATCCAACAATCGAGGGGCGGGAAAAGCTGCTGTCACAGCGCATGGATGAAATTCGCAAAATACGTGAATCCAAAAGCAAAACGTAAGGTGTGAGCGGCAGAACGTGCAGGGACCAGGTGATGAGTACTGGTTTCCCATGACAATGCGATATAACCTGATCAAGGGTGCCGCACCAATCCCACCTTCCCAAACAGGACCGGCCAATGTTCAACGTCAATGAGGAAATTCCGTCTGTACGTCCAGTCCGCATCCTCGGGCTGATGGGGATCGCGGCACTTCTTGTCGCAGTGGTGATCGCCGGCTATGTTTTCTGGAACAAAACGCCGCCCTCCGCTGAAGGAAAACTGCTGCAGGTAAGGGTGTACAGGCCTCAGTTACGAACGGACAATAATTCATCCGGGGAAGCCGCAGAGGCGGCTACAGATCAGGATGGTTCACTTGTTATCCTTACCCCGGTTCGCATCAGCAATGTTGGCCAAAAACCACTCAACATCACAGAAATGTATGCGGTTTTGAAGATGGGGAACAGCGAATATCGCAGCTTTGATATTTCAGCATCCGACTTTCCGCGGGTTTTTAAGTATTATCCGGAGCTGTCTTCCTTTGCCGATCAGCAGCCAGTGCTTCGCAATACCACTCTCCAGCCAGGTGCGGCCGTGCAGGGTTTGCTTATTTTCAACTATCCTCTGTCATTCGATCAATGGAATCAGAGGCAATCCTTTAAGGTAACGATTTCATTCGCACACGCAAAAGATCTTGTACTGACCAGCGTCGTACCCGGGGAACTCGCCACTACCGACACAAAGTAAGCTGAATAAAAGAGACAATCCTTCCACCTGCCCGCCATGAACTGACGTTTTGGCATGTTCCAGCGCTATCAGGAATAGATATCGCTTTCTCTAATCTATATCGGGATATTTCACGCTGCAGCCATAAGGCCGCGTATAGGGAATAGCCACGGGCTGTCCGGACATCGCTTCCGTAAGAGCTTCGCTCACATAGTTCTTCGATATCCGGATATCGGCTGGATCTGTCGTCGGATGGTCGTCAATAGCGCCCTCATAGATGAGTTTGCCTGAAGGATCGATGACGAACATGTGCGGAGTGGTTTTCGCTTCGTACTGCCTCCCTAT
This sequence comes from Paracidobacterium acidisoli, assembly GCF_003428625.2. Classification (GTDB taxonomy): domain Bacteria; phylum Acidobacteriota; class Terriglobia; order Terriglobales; family Acidobacteriaceae; genus Paracidobacterium; species Paracidobacterium acidisoli. The sequence goes on from NZ_QVQT02000002.1 coordinate 99,216, forward strand.
GCCTCCGGCAGGATCAAGGAGCGCAGTCGTCGGATCGGCATGCTCGCGAGAAAGATAAGCGCTTTCTGCCGGGCCGGTCATATATCCCTGTTTGCCCGGAGCTGACGAAAGAATGGTAAGCCACACGACATCTTTGGCCGTCCATTCCCTTTGAAGAGCCTGCATATTGCCGCTCTCATAATGTTTCTGTGTATAGGGACAACCGTTGTTAGTCCATTCCAGAACCACGTATTTGCCGCGATAATCGCTCAGTTTGTGCGTCTTGCCATGAATGTCTGTTCCGGTAAAATTGGGCGCCGTACTGCCGACGCGGACAGCATAAGCGATCAGAGTAAAAGTCGAGAAGATGACGGCAACGGTGAGAACGGAAAGACGTCGCATGAAAGGACCTCCTTCTTATCGCGGTATCGGTCAACGTACTGACGGACGGACCAGCTGCGCTGATTGTTGCCTGACTTTCGGCAGGGAATCAAGTGCGCTGAAGACAATTCCCGGGGTCAATACTTCGGGCAGCAGGCGCGGCTGAGCATTCACGCTGCCGTCATACAGAACATAGGTCGGTATGCCGCTGCGGCCCAGAGCCGCCAGAGCCTGAGCGATGGACTCATCGTGCCGTGTCCAGTCTGCACGGATAAGAACGATACCACTGTCTTTTAGCCGCTGTTGCACGTCCGGGCGATCAAGCACGACTCGTTCGTTTACCTGGCAGCTTAAACACCAGCTGGCTGTGAAGTCGACCAGCATGGGGCGGCCCTGCATGCGGTATTGCTCCACTAATGCAGGCGAGAAGGGCTGCCAGCTGCTTTTTGCCGTACTGTCTGAGACATGATCCATTGCCGCGGAAGATAGATTCCGCACAGCATAAACCGGAGCTGCAACACTGAGAATCACAAGCAGAGCTGCGCAGATAGTGGAAAATGGCTTTGCAGGCCAGCGGCCGAGCACCCATCCTGTGATTGCCAGTAACAGAAATCCTGCCAGAAGGCCGAGGAGTGCATTAGTTCCCGCCAGTTGCGTGAAAAGCCATACGAGCCAGATGATTGTGCCGAAGATCGGCACTGAAACAGCCTGTTTCAGAATCTCCATCCACGCGCCGGGCCTGGGCAGAAGCTTTGTCCAGCGCGGGTTATATGCCAGCAGCAGGTAAGGCGCGGCCAGTCCGAGCGCCAGAGCAGTGAAAACTACAAAGCTGACCAGTGCAGAGTGGGAGAGTGCGTAACCGATCGCAGCCCCCATAAAGGGAGCTGTGCACGGAGTGGCTACCACCATAGCCAGTACGCCGGTGAAGAAGCTGCCCGCATAGCCGCCCTTATTCGCGAGGCTGCCGCCGGCGCTGGTCAGGGACAAGCCGATTTCGAACTGACCGGCGAGAGAGAGTCCCAGGAAGAAGAGCAGAAGCGCCATCACCGCGATAAAGGTGGGTGACTGAAACTGAAATCCCCAGCCAAGCTGCTGGCCTGCGCCGCGCAGAATCAAAAGCAAAGCCACGACGGCCCAGAATGAAGCAACAATGCCGAGCGTATAGACCCAGCCGTGCAGGCGCATCTGCCGCCGTTCATGCTGTGAGGAATTTACAAGAGCGAGTCCCTTTATGAAGAGAACGGGGAAGACACACGGCATCAGATTAAGGATGATGCCGCCGAGAAAGGCAAAACCAGCAATCTTTATGAGAGTTCCAGGACCACCTTCTGTCAGGCCAGCAGCGGCTGGCGCATCCGGAATTCTGCCTGGTACCGCGTGAATCTCATATGTTTTTCCGTTCGGAAAGACAACCAGGCCGTGAAGCTCTTTGGGGGAAGACTGGATATTGTCATCTTTGGTAAGGGTGAGCGCGATACCGCTGGACAATGGCTTAGCTGGTTGCGGTGCTGCATTGGCAATGATGGTCTGGTCGAATGGGAAAAACTCCGCAGAGCTTTCGCGCGAACCAGTCTGCACGGCCAGAGTAAATTCCTTTGACGTGCTGGAGAAGGTAGCTTTATCGGTTGCCGGCAAAGGTTGTGGCATAGTTCCGGCAAATCGCGTGAAAAGTACCTTCGCCGAAGCGTCTTCTTCTGCAGACGATGGCGGTGCAGCAAGTACCTTGCGCGTCAGAGCTACTTCCGCTTTTCCAGGAAGGCATACTTCCCGGCAAACCAGCCAGCTCACTTTTGCTGCGATAACTGCTGTTGATCCGGCCGGCCTGAAGTTCTCTGCAACCTGCATGGGGACAGGAAAGAGCACCTCATGCTCGTAGCCGAAGTCCATCAGTGGCCCAAGAGGAAGGCGCCGGGGAGTCGGAAATTGTATAGGACTGGCCGTTACACCGGCCGGCAGCGTCCATTGAGCAGAGGGTGGTTCTCCGGAATCGCCAGCATTGGTCCAGTAAACATGCCATCCTGACTCCAGCCTGAAGTAAAGGCCTGCGTGAAAACTTTCTCCGGGATAGATTGCTTCCGCAGGGGATACCAGTTCCAAAGTCAGATGCTGAGAGTCAGCAGACGGACCGGGTGCAGAAGCCGGGGTCGCCGCGTCTGCCTGCAGGACGGCGAATAAGACTCCCACAAAGATCAGCAGAGCGAACTGAAGCCGCGTGCGCATGTGTATAGCGCTATTTTACGCGTTCCGGATGTCCGGACCATCCTGCGGCCATGCGCTCCTGCAGGATGCAGCGATCCATAACGACTTTAATGCCTGCAGTTTCAGCCGTGGCGGCAGCTTCCGGGTGGCCTGCACCCTCCTGCAGCCACAGATAGGCAAGCTTCAGGCGAATCACATCTTTCACGATTTCAGGAACAAATTCCGGCGCACGAAAGACGTTTACGAGCTGAATCTGATTTTCACCAAGCGCTTCGACGGCCTCATCCAGGGTCGGATAAGCCTTCTCTCCGAGCACATTTTCAATAGCGGGATTTACCGGAATAATTCTGTAACCACGGGATTGCATAAATCGCGAGACACCAAGGCTCGCGCGGTCTTCGCGATTGCTCAGACCGATGACGGCGATGGTCTCTGTTTTATCGAGGATTTCGCGGATTGTTTCCGGCTCATTCAACAGCAGATCTCCCAATCGACTTCATACAGCATACAGAGTGTGCAAAACGAAAGGTATGCTGCGGTTTTGGCGTCCGGTATCCATCTTTGTTCCGATGTAATTTTCTACTGGAATTTTGCCGCGACGGCGTTCATGAGGCCGGAATGCAAGTTTACTATTCAGTAAAAGCTTTTCGGCATAAATGAGTTTGCCGATGGAGCGAATTTTCATGCAGTGAGGTAACGCAGAATGTCCAGCGTTCCGGGATTCAACCCACAGAGCGAACAGCAACAGACGGCCTACATCATCTCTGGCGAAGATGTATTTCGCGTCACAGCGGACAACATTGTCCAGGCCATTGCAGGGGCAAATGACGCAGCATTCGAAGGTGTCGCCAAGCTGAAGGCTGCTGCGGCACTGGTTCAGCTCACCAATACCTACAACGAGCGGCCAAGCGAACTGCGCCAGATGGCACGCGAGCTTGCAGCGGAAGGTATGCGCCTGCTGGCGCAGGTAAAAACCGCCGCGCCCACCTCAGCCGAAGGAGACCGGCCTTTTCTGGCTACAGCCTGAGCGACAGGGACAGACAAGAATCGAAAGAATTCAAATTCCCAGCTCCTCGCAATCATTCTGCTTAACACCCCGCCGCAAATGATCTGCCGAAGAGTTCTTTCGTAGTGCCGAGTAGTTTCGGTGGAGTCATCAAAGAAAATGAGATTGTCTCGTGTAAAGCATCCGGTCTTATGGAACGATCTGGAGGGCTATCTTCTGGCCGGACGTTACCGGCTGAACCGGCTAATGCGCTCAGAAGGCCGTCTGGCGTGGTTCGATACGGAAAAAGATGAGCAGGGCCGGTGCGCTGTGGTAAGTGTCACCGAGGTCCTGAATGACGAAGGCCCATTACTGAAAAAGCTGCAGGCTGCATCGCGGATTCAGCATGCTCATGTGGTTGCCATTCAGGATGTAGGGATAGCAAAAATCGGTGAGGTTCCACTGGTCTATGCCGTTATGGAGCCAGTTGAGCAGAATCTCGACGACATTTTGCGGCAGAGGACGCTGACAACAGCGGAAACCCGGCAGATCGTCAATGCGCTGGTGTCCGGTCTCGGTGCCGTTCATGAGAAAGGTCTCGTGCATGGAAAAGTGGATGCATCCAGCGTCGTGGCCTCCGGCGAGACGGTAAAGCTGCGCATTGATTGTCTTCAGCAGGTTGACGTTGGCGCTGAGTTCGAGAGCTGCGCGGCAGAAGATCTGCATGGGATCAGCAGAATCATTGGGCGAGCTCTGCCGAAGCGTGAGCAAAAAAGCGGGGGTCCTGCTCAGGTAACTCCAATTTCGGTGCCCACGGCAGGCGTGATTCGGCACGAAGTCAATATGCGTGTAAATACACCTGCACCGATTGTTTCGCGCGGAGAAGATGCGGAGAAACTGCCGGCGGTGACACCAGCATCTGTCGATCGATCATTTCAGGCAATGCCTGCATCGTCGAAAGATCCGATTACGGAGCTTCCGGCGAGCCTGGTGGAAGCGGCAAGGGTGGTGTCCGGGGAGGAGACCGGGCGTCGCGCGCCCTCTGCGCTTCCGGCGGAATCATCAGATGATGATCAGGAAGCGCAGCAGGGAGAGATCCTCCGGAAGCTCCGGCAGTGGCGGCAAACATGGACCAGCAGCTCAATGACGCGCAGAAGTGCTCCCCTGATTATCGGAGTTGCCGTGCTGTTGTTGATCGGCGTGGCGGTGGTGATGTGGAGTGCTTTGCATCACACGACTTCCGCAGCGATCAAGTCTGAACAGTCAGCAATTCCGGCACAAGCTATGCCGCAACCCATGGTTGCTCGGCCTGTGGGGAGGCCGGTGTCGGAGATTGCTCAACAGCCGGGACCCGCTCAGAACTGGCGTGTGGTGGTCTGGACCTATGGTCTGCGGAGCGAGGCGGAGCAAAAAGTTAGTGCGCTGGCTCAGAAGTATCCACAATTCACTGCGGAAGTGTTTTCTCCGAATGGAGGCAAACCCTATCTCGTGACTCTGGGCGGATGGATGAGCCGGGAGCAATCGATGCAGTTGAGGGCAAAGGCTGTTCGTGCCGGGCTGCCGCGAGACAGTTATGCGCGCAACTACCGGGTTCATACGGTAACTGTGGCGACGGGGGGCAATACGATCCCGTTAAAATAGCCTCTTGCCGGTGATGACCGAACTCAATTCTCTGCAGGTTGTTCTGGTGCGGACGCGTAATCCGCTCAATATCGGTGCGGCTGCGCGAGCCATGAACAATTTCGGATTCTCGCGGCTTCGCGTGGTCCATCCCTATGAAGTCTCTTTTCGCGAAGCGCAGTCCGCCGTGGGTGCAGCCGATCTGTTAAAGGAAGCCGAAGAATTCGGCAGCATTGCCGATGCTGTTGCGGATTGCTCGCTGATTGTCGGCACAACGGCAGTGGGACACCGAGAGATCGTGCATCCATTGTTGCGGCTGGAGCAGGGCGGCGCAGAAATACGAAAGCGGCTGACTTCCGGCAAAGTCGCTTTGCTCTTTGGCTCGGAAAAGCACGGGTTATCAAAAGGGGATCTCAGCCACTGCGACTGGCTGATGCATATCCCGATGCACGCTGAAAACAGCTCGATGAATCTGGGGCAGGCTGTGGCCGTGTGTCTTTACGAGATCGTACGCGATGACAACGCTTCCGCTCGTTGTGAAGAGCCATTTGAATACGCGGAAGCGGGCGATCTGGAACGGCTGACCGGGATGCTGGCTGAAACTCTCGCGGAAAGCGGCTACATCAAGGCTGGTACAGAAACGAGCAGCGTCGAGAAGATTCGCCGCCTTGTTCGCCGTCTGCAGTGCAATTCGGAAGATGCACGAATTCTGACTGGAATGCTGGCGAAGATTCGGTCCAGGATCAGCCGGGCCCGGTAGAAACAGAGGACGTTCTACAGCGTTTGTGACGCCGGATCTCCTTCAGAAGCCATCGGCTTTATCGCACTGAAACATTCCTGCTGCATCTTACGTATCGAAGAGAGGATGCCTCGCCGGGTCACATTTGTCTGCGTGAGGCAGGCCAAAGGAGAAGGCATGACTCCGCAGGAAGCACAGATGTTGCAGGACCTGGTGCAGAAAGTCCAGGGAACACAACTTACGGAAAAGGACCCTGACGCAGAGGCGTTGCTCGAGGACGGCCTCGCGCGCGATCCGGATGCGATTTACAAGCTGGCGCAAACCGTTCTGATTCAGAACATCGCGCTCGATCAGGCGCGGGCACAGCTTCAGCAGCTTCGCCAGCAGCAGACGTTACAGCCTCCGCCGGCGCGGGCGACCAGCTTCCTGGGCGGATTGCTGCATCGCAATGCACCGCCTGCGCAGCAGGCCTATGCGCAGGAGCAGCAGGGTTACCAGCAGGTTCCGCCGCAATACACACAGGCACCTCCGCAGTATGCTGCGGCTCCTCCTGTTTATGGACAGCCGGGGCCGGGCGCCGCGGGTGGATTTCTGCGGTCGGCGGCAACGACGGCGGCGGGAGTTGCGGGAGGCATGCTGGCCTTTGAGGGGGTTGAATCCCTGATTCACGGTTTTGAGCACGGCGGCGGTTATGGAGGCGGCTGGGGTGGCGGCGCAGGATATCCCGGCGCTCCCGGTGAAGAGACCGTGATCAACAACTACTACGAGTCACCGCAGCAGGACAACTACGGAACGAACGGTCCCGATGAGCAGCCTCAGGGACCGTTCGATGCCTCCTCCGATATCAGCGGTCCGGACGAACAGCCGCAGGGACCGTATGACGACAACTCCGGCGGCGACACCGGTGACGATCAGAGCTATGTCGACGATTCCGGCGGGGGAGACTTCAGCGGAAGCGGAGACGATTACAGCTGAGCGGGCGCTGGTTCATCCCGGAGGCCGGCCAGCTGCGCCGAACTGCCATCGGAGTGGATCAGCATCTGAATGGCCTGGCGGAAATCGACGGGAGAGGGGAGCGGCGAAAAGCTGCTCTCCTCTTCGGTGAGCTGGATGCTGAGAGACTTGACGAGCAGCGCCCGGCCGGTCAGATTCAGCTTCAGACGGGTGATCGCCCACTGGTGACTGCCCACTTCAGACTGTTCCAGCAGCACCGTGCCTCCCTTGTGCAGGCGGCCCAGAACACCCCAGCCAAAATCAACATCGTCAATCAGGTGGCCTTCGATGCGCGTAATACGCTGCTGGCCGGGATCGATCCACATTTCGCCCGCCATGCCGCGCAGGATATTCGCTTCGAGGTTGGGCGGATCGAAGTCCGGCTTCGGTGAAAAGGTGAAGCGGCGGCACTGTCCCGAAGGGCAGGGGGTCATACCCTCATCCCGATAGAGGAAGGCATCGGGCAGCAGGCGGATGATGCCGTTGACGCGATCGGTGTCTTCCTGCTCCCGCTTGCGGCGATGCTCCTGCAGCTCAGGATGCTCCCTCAGATATTCGAGGCGTCCCACCTCGGCCTGCATGGCGTCGGGGCTGAGAGGTTTCCCGTTGACTGCGATGAGGCGGGCCACGTCGCCGTTTCGGGTTTCGATGATTTCGCGGGTCGTATCGCGGCGGTCATCGATTTTGCGCAGCTGAAAGCGGAGGGGCGTGTGCTCCCGGACTGCGGCAAGCTCGTTCTGTGTGGCGATGCGCACGAGAGCAACCGGGGCCTCATCAGCGGCAGAGGACTGCGGCGGTGCGGCCGGAGCCTGCTGCGCAAAGGTACCCGGGGCAGCGGGAATCAGAAAGAAGAAGAACAGACCAGCAAGGTGCCTAAAGCGCACAAAGGTTCTCCTGCCTGGAACGATTCTGCCCTGATTGTGGTGTATGCACATCCTGTTAGACGGATTACCGGCGCTCGAGGTTTATCCGGGCGGCAACCGGCCATCCGAATGCCTCTTTTCAGCGGTCGGCGCGCGTGCTTAGAATAGTTGCATGGGCTTCGCAGTACGTCTTCGCCGGGGACTTGTCCCCGTTCTGGCCGGATCGTTATCGGTCTTCCTTCTGACAGTTTCGCTTCACGCACAGGCACGCCGGGGACGGAAGTACACGCCTCCGCCGCCGACCTGCAGGATTACGGTCACCGTGGTGAAGGGCGAAAACGGCAAGCCGGTGGAGAGCGCCGCCGTCGTGTTTCACCCCATCCGCGACAACAAGGATGAGGGCGGCATGGAGCTGAAGACGAACGAAGACGGCCAGGCGATCCTGGACGTGATCCCGATCGGCGATACGCTTCGTCTGCAGGTCATCAAGAGCGGGTATCAGACCTTCGGGAACGATTATCCGATCAAGGCGGATACGAAGGAGATTGTGATCCATCTGCAGTCACCGTCCCGTCAGTACTCGATCTACGAAAAGCACAATCCTGCGGCGCAGCAGGGTGGGCCACCGCAACAGCCAGCGGCAAAGCCGGCTCCGGAGAATAATGACAGCAAGAGTCCGGATGCGAAGAATCAGACCAGCGACCGGAGTAAGGATCAGACGGGCAGCCAGCAGGACGCTCAGAGCAGCTCCGGCTCACAGCCCAGTCACTGAGCTTCATACCGGATACCGGGACGAACATCCCTGCTTCTTGTTTGATTTTTTCTTCCTTTCCGTAAGTGCCCTGTTTTCAACACGTCGAGTTGGCATGAACTAGCTATGTGACGGAAAACAGAGCACTTCGGTCACGGATGCGAGTGCCGCATGGACGGACGTCTGTAAGGCATCGACGGCAGTCAGTGAAGCGATGTGCCTGATTCCGGAGCAGTACGCTCAGGGCCGTCTTTGACGCATTCACGACGCGATTTCCAGCGTTTTTTTTTGCAGGTTCTGTATTCAGCGTAGCAGGGCGGAGGAAATTTCATGCCATCTGGATGGAAGAATAAGCTCCGCGGAATCAACCATATGGAAAGTATTCGGCGATAAAGGGACTTGACAGACGCATCCTCGAGCTGCCGCGTTCCGGCTTCGGCAGCGGGAAAGGGCGTGTTCGCGTCGGACTTTATTCCCTGGCTAAAAGCCGGGGCTTCTACGAGATCTTGCTGGTGCAAGATACCTTTCCACCTTAGCTTCCCACCCCAGCGAACTTTGTTCGCAGGGGACCCCGGTCGCGAAGGTGGGGCACCCGGGTTTCAGAGGGAAAGAAAATGCAGATCCCTCCGCTGCGCGCCTCGGCGCTTCGGTCGGGATGACAACGGCTGGGATTCTGCATTCCTGGTTTCGGATCGAATAAGAGCCGCTGCGCTGCAGACACAGAGAGCGCTGGCATACCACGGATTACAGTTACCGGCCGGGTGCAGGTTCTGCATTGAGGCTCTGCTGAAGCCGAAGCATGCTCTGCTGGCTCACGCGAACCAGGCCGGTTCTGGGGTTATCCAGCTCAGAGACCAGAGAGAGGACAATCGCGACCGTCAGCGGAAGAACGAGTATGCCCAGCAGGACTCGCCCCCGCATGCTGTAGCCCACCACAAAGCAGGTCAGCGCCGATATCAGAATGAGAACCCACCACAGGACGGTAGGGATATGCTTTTCAGCCGCGGCCTGACGCTGTTCGATCGAGTTGCTTAAATCCCCGATGGCCTGCACCAGAGGAACAGTCAGCGGAGTGACGTTTTGTGGAATGAGCATCATCGCCTGATGCCACATTTCCTGCTGCAGCTGTTCCGCGCGGTAGACGGACGCCGTCATCGCCGGTCCGTCGAGACTGACCTGGGCAAATTCGAGGCGGGCATCCACATAGGCAGGCAGCGTTTGAAGAATCCTGCCCTGGAATGGCTGGGGGATCATCTGAGCCCGCTGCGCGACCGTGGCAATGGCGTTCGCTTCGTCGGTGACCAGCTGCGTGCGCTGCTCGTAGTGCGGCAGGGACATGGGCAGGCAGAATCCGAGCAATAAACTCAGGAGCACACCGAGTCTGTCACGCGCCGATTCGATGAATGGCTGGACGGCATCGAGATCACCCGAAGCTCGCCGGGTGCGGAGGCCAAGCTCCACCAGCAGCGCCAGGCCGAGAAGCAAAAAAGGAAAAAAGATTTCTGTGTGAGCGATCAGCCAGAACACGAGGCGGCCCTCCCTGATATCCAGCTATTCAGCATTCCGGCTACGAAGCGTATCGTCAACTGGATTGAAACAGGGGTATTAAAAAAAGGAGTGTTTCAGGGGCTGAAGCCCGGCTTATTTTTCGCTCGTTACGGCACGGCCTGAAGCCGTGCCCTGATACAAAGCTCTGATACAAGGCCCTGAGATGAAACGACCGCAGATCTTTCGACTTCGCGCCTGCGGCGCTTCGCTCAGGATGACGCAGTTGGGATTTATGCCTTTCCATCCATCGCGCCAAAGACAGGTGCAAAGGATGGGCGCCCGGCAGAGATTTGGACAGAGGGCGGGATTTGGGTTGAGATAGAGGGATGTTCTATACGTCGGGCGGAGACAGGCTCTTTTACACCGTAACGGGCAGTGGGCAGGATCTGGTGCTGCTGCATCCGACGCCGGTGAACCACCGGTTCTGGCTGCCGGTCGCGGAAGTTCTCTCAGAGCGGTATCGCGTGATCCTGCCGGATCTGCGCGGCCACGGGCAGTCGGAGGCGGGTGAAGGCGCGATCACGATGGAGAAGCTGGGCGCCGATGTGGAGCGGCTGATGGCGGAGGAAGGCATTGGAAAGGCGCTCTTCGGCGGTTGCTCGATCGGCGGCTACACGCTTTACGAGATATGGCGGCGGATGCCGGAGCGGGTGCAGGCGCTGGTCTTCAGCGGCAGCAGGCCGCAGGCCGATGCGGAAGTGAACCGGGCGAAGCGCCGGGAGACGATCGAAGGTGTCCGGCTGCGGGGCACAGGGGATTTTATCGAAGCGTCGCTGAACAGCCTGATCGGGCCGACGGCGCGGCGACGGACACCGCAGAAGGTCGGCGAAGCGCGGGAGATGATGCAGGCGATGCGCGCCGAAGCGGTGATCGCGGTGCAGCAGGGGCTGGCGGCCAGGCCGGATTCGGTGGCGACGGCGAAGACGATCCGGGTACCATGCTGCGTGATCGCGGGCGGCGAGGATGGCGCGAGCCCGCCGGCGGATATGCGGCTGCTGGCGGAGACGATCCGGAACGGGGGATATGGCGCGGAATATCACGAGATTCCCGATGCCGGACACTTTGCGCCGTGGGAGCAGCCGGAGGTGACGGGGTCGATGCTCAGAAGATTTTTCGATTCCGTTGCCGGTTAAGGAACCGCGGAGCGGGATTCTGCGTAGGAACAGCAGATACGTGTAAGGAGTTGACGATGATTCGTCGCCTGATGACGGTGATTTGCCTGGCTCTGCTGGCGAGCGTGGCTTTGCCGAAGGCCTGGGCCGATGGGAACCGTGTGGGGTTTCTTCAGGACATTGTGGTGCAGCAGGGAGATACGGCGGAAAATGCGGTCTGCTTTCTGTGCTCGATTCGGGTCGAGGGAGAGCTGCACGGGAATGCGGTCGCCTTTCTGGGCAGCGTGAAATCGGAAAATCACATCGAGGGCAACGTCGTTACCTTTCTGGGTGGCGTGCAGCTTGGTGAAAACGGCAGCGTGGGCGGCAACTGCGTGGTCTTTGGCGGAGGTCTGCACTCGCATAAAGCGGGACAGGTGAACGAGAACACGGTGATCTTTCCGTTTGCTCTGCTGATGGTCCCGGTGGTGATTCTTATTTTGATTCTCTATACGATAAGCGCTTTTTTCCGCAGGCGCCGGTACGCCTGGGCTATGCCTCCGCAGCCGCCTGCGATGCGCTGACTTTACGGAGACAGGTCGTGGGTCAGTATCTCCGCAGGGGCTGAAGCCCCTTCCTTTTCAGGCTGGTTACGGCACGGCTGAAGCCGTGCCCTGATACAGAACCATTCAACCGGCCTGCTGCCGGATTTTAATCCGGCCCGCTGCCAGAGGATGCAGCGACTTTACGGGAGCAAGGGAAGCCCGATAGTCTCAGGAAAAACTCTTTTGACTTCGAGGCCGCTTGAACTCTGCTCGTCCGTTTGCTTATTCCGGTAAAGATTCGATTCTGTGCTGCGATGGTGTGCAGCTTGACAGGCTGGCGAAGAAGTTCGGCACGCCGCTCTACGTGTACTCGGCGGAGCAGATCGCCGGCCGGCTGAAGCTGTTTCAGGAGTCGTTCGCGGAGATTCCGCACCTGATCTGCTATGCGGTGAAGGCGAATTCGGCGCTGGCGATTCTGAAGCTGCTGGACGCGCAGGGCGCGGGCTTCGACATTGTCTCGGGCGGCGAGCTGGAGCGGGTGCTGGCGGTGAACCGCGCGGCGGCGGCTCGGGTAGTGTTCTCGGGCGTGGGCAAGACGGCCGCGGAGATGGATGCAGCGCTGCGCGCGGGCATTCTGCTGTTCAACGTGGAGAGCGAAGGCGAGCTGGAGCTGCTGGCGGAGCGCGCATCGAAGCAGCGGAAGCGGGCGCGGGTGTCACTGCGGGTGAATCCCGATGTGTTTGCGGAGACGCATCCGTACATTTCGACCGGGCTGCGGGAGCACAAATTCGGAATCGACATTCGCAGGGCGCGCAGGGTGTATCGAGAGGCGGCGAAGGCGAAGTATCTGGATGCGCGCGGCGTGAGCGTGCACATCGGGTCGCAGATTCGCAGCGCGGAGCCGTTTGGAGCGGCGGCGGAGCGGGTTGCGGGGCTGATCCGGGATCTGCGCAGGGACGGCCATACGATTGAGTTTCTCGATGCGGGCGGCGGTCTGGGGATTGAGTATCACCTGTCGCTGAGCGGAGACGATGCTTCGGGCGCGCACAGCTTTGATCCAAAGGAAAAAGTGACCCAGTATGCGGCGGCGGTGAAGAAGGCCGTCGAGGGAGTGAGCGACGTGACGCTGCTGCTGGAGCCGGGGCGATTTCTGGTGGCCCAGGCCGGAGCGCTGGTCACGCGCGTGCTTTACGTGAAGAAGAACGGCGAGAAGGTGTTCGTGATCGCGGATGCGGCGATGAACGATCTGATTCGTCCGGCGCTGTACCAGGCGCACCATGAGATTGTGCCGGTGACGCGCACGAAATCGAAGAAGCGCGTGGTGGCTGATTTTGTGGGTCCGGTGTGCGAGTCGGGCGATTTCTTTGCGCGCGACCGGGAGATGCCGGCGCTGAAGTCCGGCGATCTGGCGGTGATCCTCGATGCCGGAGCGTACGGAATGCCGCTGAGCTCGAATTACAACTCGCGGCCGCGGCCGGCGGAGGTGCTGATCGAGCGCGGCAGGGCGAGGCTGATCCGGCGGAGAGAGACGATGCAGGATCTGCTGGCGCCGGAGACGCTGTAAGGCCGCAGCCGCCAAGGGCTTAAGGTGCGCCGCACGGGGCAGGTCTGATAGGGTGTTGAACGCTGTGATTTCCTGACAATGGAGCTGCTCATGTTTTCTCGCGCAGAGGTTTTCCGTGCCGGACGCGGTGCGCTTTGGGGGTGTGCGTGCATGGCGATGCTGGCTCTTCCCGGCTATGCAAAGGACAATCTGAAGGTCAAAACCGATAAGGGCAGGGTCGAAGGCAGGCTGAGCGCGGATGGGCAGGTGCGTGCCTTCCTGGGGGTTCCGTATGCGGCGCCGCCGGTGGGATCGCTGCGCTGGAAGGCTCCGCAACCGGCGGAGAAGTGGAGCGGAGTACGGCAGGCGACGGAGTTCGGACATCGCTGCATGCAGCCGCAGATCTACGACGACATGCGCTTTCGCGATGCGGGGCAGAGCGAGGACTGCCTGACCCTGAATATATGGACTTCGGCAAAGGACAAGCATGCAAAGCAGCCGGTGATGGTGTGGATCTTCGGCGGAGGCTTTACGGGCGGCGGCACGTCGGAGCCACGGCAGGACGGCGAGCATCTGGCGCACAAGGGCGTGGTGGTGGTGTCGATGAACTACCGGCTGGGCGTCTTCGGATTCTTTACGCATGCGGACCTGGCGGCGGAGTCGCCGCAGCACGCAGCAGGGAATTACGGGCTGATGGATCAGACGGCGGCTCTGCAGTGGGTGAAGAAGAATATTGCGGAGTTCGGGGGCGATCCGGCGCAGGTGACGATCTTCGGCGAGTCGGCGGGATCGTTTTCGGTAAGCGCGCAGATGGCGTCTCCGCTGGCCCGGGGATTATTTGAGCGGGCGATCGGAGAGAGCGGCGGGGCCTTCAGCGCGACGCTGCCGTTTCAGCCGCTGGCGACCCGTGAGGTCAGGGACGCGGATTACATCAAACGGGCCACGGGGACTTCGGACCTGGCGCAGCTGCGGGCGATGAGCGCGGAGGATCTGCTGGCCGCGGTGTCGAAGAAGGTAGAGGGAACGCCGGAGCGGTTCGGTCCCGACGTGGACGGATATTTTCTGCCCGAGAGTGTTCCGCAGATTTACGCGGAGGGCAAGCAGGCGCATGTGCCGCTGCTGGCGGGGTGGAATCGCGATGAAGGGACGGAGAATGTCCTTGCATCGGCCGAGCAGCCGACGGTTGAAAACATGAAGGCACAGGCAGAAAAGCTGTTTGGCGATCGCGCTGCGGATTTTCTAAAGGCGTATGCGGCGACCAGCGATGCGGAAGCGGTGCGCGCGATGGAGGATTACGCGGGCGACAAATTTATCGCGTATTCAACCTGGGCGTGGCTGGAGGCGCAGGTGAAGACGGGCGGCGCTCCGGTGTACCGCTACAAGTTCGAGATGCCGCAGCCGGGGGACAAATTTCACAGCGCATCGATGGGAACGTTCCACTCGGACGATATCGAGTATGTCTTCGGGGTGCTGGATTCGCGACCGGATGCGAAGTGGACGCCTGAGGACTATAAGATGTCGGACCTGATCGAGACATACTGGACGAACTTCGCCAAAACCGGCGATCCGAATGGTACGTCCACAGCTGGCGCGCCGGGGACCCCGGTGCCAAACTGGCCGCAGTACAAAGCTCCGGAGTGGCAGGTGATGCATCTGAACGCGAATTCAGAGGCGAGGCCGGATGAGCATCGCGACCGGGATCTGTTCCTGCAGGATGTGTGGAGCAAACCAGCGGCGGAATGATCTCCGTGCTTTGAGGTGGGCGGGAGGGCTCGTCCACCTTGAAATCTTTTCTCAAATTGTTTCTTCCGGCGTTCTGATCGAGGGCTGTCCGACTCCGTTCGGGGCCGGTGACAGAGAACATGCTGGCATCGTCTTCGATGACCCGGCATAATGGCCTTGCACCCGCATGAACTTCACTCCGCTCCGATTCAGGCTGCTGCAGAAGATTTTCCGGCGACCTCTGACGCTGCATGACATGAGCGATCGGGAGATCGTACTGTCGCCGGCGGAAACGCTGGTATCCCGGCCCGCCATTTATCTCGAAAGCGATCTGGACCTGATCACCGCCGTGATGGAAGACACGACGATGGATACGGAGAGGCTGCGTATCCGCGGCGGGGCCAAGGAGCACCGGGCCACGATGGTGCATGAGCTGTGGAATGCGCAGATTCTGAACGGCTATGTGTATAAGCGCGCCATCGTTTATCCGGTTAGCCCGGCGGAGGGGCGGCCGCTCGTGATCAGGGAGCGGACGGAGAAGATTCCGGAGGCCGCGCTGGCCTGCTCGCTGTACGGGGGCGTCTACTTCGGGCACTGGATGGCGGATGATGTGGCGCGGTTCCTGGTGCTGAAGGATTATGCATCTCCGGTGATTGTTAAGCGGAAGCGCTTTACGCATGAGCCGGGATACAGCGCGATCTTCGGGGTGAATCCGGGAGAGATTACGAACATTCAGTGCAAACGGCTGCTGCTGCTGGGAGACACAGGGCAGAACAGCTTCCGGAAGAGCCGGTATGCGCAGCTTCGCGAACGGCTGAAGACGGTGGGCGCGGCGCATAAGAATCATCGGGTGTGGATCCGGCGGGGCAAGGGCGGCGCGAAGCGGGACCTGGTGAATATCGACGAAGTCGAGGCGTGGCTGGTATCGCAGGGATTCGTCATGGTAACGCCGGAGGAGATGACGGCCGAAGAGATTGCGCGGCAGATGGTGGGCGCACGGGTCGCCTTCGGGATCGAGGGCAGCCATCTGGCGCATGCGCTGTACAGCGTGGCCGACGGAGGAGCGATCTGCGCACTGCAGCCGCCCTTCCGCTTCAACAATGTATACAAGGACCGCGCCGATTGTCTGGATCTGCGGTACGCCTTTGTGGTGGGTGAAACGGCGGAGGGAGGGTTTCGGCTGGAGATCGACCACCTGAAGCGCTTCCTCGACAAGGTGGACCGGGAGACGGGGTACTCCGGCTGATAAACAGGCCGGAGTGCGTGCCGCAGCCGGCCCTCTGAGCGCTTAGCGGCTTTCGGAGGCGAGCCGGCCGAAGGACAGGTTGCGGAGGGTTGCGATCGCGGTCTGCTTTTCCGGGCTGGCGGCGTGGCGCTCTTTCTCGAAGAAGCTGACGCTTTCGTCGACGGGCATGGGGCGGCCGAGATAGAAGCCCTGCACCTCGTGGCAGCCCTGATCCTGCAGAAAGGCGAGCTGGTTCTCGTTTTCGACGCCTTCGGCGGTTACGGAGATGTGGAGGCCGCGGGCGAGAGCGATGAGGGCTCCGGCGAGGGCGGGGTTGCCGATGTCGTGACCGATGTCGCCGACGAAGGAGCGGTCGATCTTGAGGCGGTCGACGGCGATGTGACGGAGATAGGCGAAGCCGGAGTAGCCGATGCCGAAGTCGTCGATGGCGATGTGGATGCCGGGCTCGCGCAGACGGCTGAGGACCTCGGCGGCGCCATCCCAGTCGCCGATGAGGGCGCCTTCCGTAACTTCGACTTCGAGGTAGTGCGGATCGACATCGTTCTCGCGGAGGGCCTGGAGGATCATCGCGGTGAGATGTTCATCGCGGAACTGGCGGGGCGAGAGATTGATGGCGAGGCGCAGCGGGCGTCCGGCGGCGCGGGAGAGATGCTTCCAGTCGCGGCAGGCGGTGCGGAAGACGAACTCGCCGATTTCGACGATCAGGCCGGTCTCCTCGGCAAGAGGAATGAAGTCATTGGGCGCGACCAGAGTGCCGTCGCGGCGCCTCCAGCGCACCAGCGCTTCGACGCCGGTGATCTCGCCGCTGCCGGAGTCGAAGACCGGCTGATACATCACCAGAAATTCTTTGCGGAGGCAGGCCTCGCGCAGCTCGCTTTCGAGCACGAAGCGGTTGGAGGAGTCGATCTCCATGGACGGGGTGTAGATCTGCACGGTGTTCCGGCCCTGGTCCTTGGCGCGATACATGGCGTAGTCGGCCTTGCGCAGGAGGTTATCGAGGTCGGCTCCGTCGGCAGGGTAACAGGTGATGCCGATGCTGGGGGTGACGCAGAACTCGTTTCCGTCGACATGAATGGGCCGGGAGAGGATGTGGGTAATGCGGCGGGCCATCTCGGCGGTGCCATGGGGATGGTCGGCCTCGGGCATGAGGATGACGAATTCATCGCCTCCCATGCGGGCGACGAGATCGCTGCTGCGGGCGGATTCCGTGAGCCGCTGTGCGACGCAGCGCAGAACGTGATCGCCGGCGTGATGGCCGAGCGAGTCATTGATGCGCTTGAAGTTGTCGAGGTCGATGAGGGCGAGTGCGACCTGGCGGCGGTTGCGCTGGGCGCTGTCGATGGCGAAGCGGGCCTGCTCGCGGAGCAGAGCGCGATTGGGAAGGCCGGTGAGGACATCATGGAGGGCCATGTGGCGGAGACGCTCTTCGGCCCGCTTCTGCTCTGTAATGTCGCTGGCGATGCCGAGAAAGCCGCGCAGTCTGCCGGAGGGATCGCGGAGGGCGGTGACCGAGAGGCTGACGGGAAGACGTGAGCCGTCGCGGCGGATGTAGGTCCACTCACGCTGATCGCAGTTGCCTTTGCGGGCGCGGAAGCTGAGGACGTCGAAGCCGGGCTGAAGGTTCTCGCGGAATTCGCGGCTGAACTGGAGGGCCTGGTGAGCGATCTCCTGCGGGTCATGAAGATCGGTCATCGATTTCATGCCGATCAGCTCACGGGCGGAGAAGCCGAGCATGGTTTCGGTGGCTTTGTTGACGGAGGCGATGGTTCCGTGGAGATCGGTGGCGATGATGGAGGAGGCGGCGCTGTCGAGAATGGCGCTGCGCAGGAGGCTGGACTCCTCGAGCTCGCTGGCCATGATCTGCTTCACGCGCTTTTCCTCTGAGAGGTAGCGGCTGACGGATATGGAGGCCAGAGCGGCGGCGAGGACGAGGATGGTGGTGCCGATGATGGCGGCGGTGCCGAGCGAGGAGATGCCAATACTGCCCGATGTGTCGACGGTGCCGCTCATGAGGGTGAAGCGCGCGGCTTCCATGCCGGTGTAGTGCATGCTGGCGATGCCGATGCCCATGATGACGGCGGCCGAGAGCGTGCGAAGAAACGACTGGCGCTGATGCTGTCTGGCGAGGAAGGCGATGTGGAGAGCGAGCGCGGAGAATCCGAAGGCGACGACGCCGGAGAGCGCGAAGAGCCACAGGTTGTAGTGGTGCATGGCCTGCGAGCGCATGGCGGCCATCCCGGTGTAGTGCATGGTGGCAATGCCGCCGCCCATGAAGAGGGAGCCGAGCAGGAGATCGGCGCTGCGGAGGTGCGGGCGCTGCATGGTCCAGAGCGCCGCGCCGGAGGCAAAGATGCCGGCCAGCAGCGAAAGAGCGACGGTGCCGATGTGGTAGACCACCGGAACCGGCATCTGAAAGGCCAGCATGCCGATGTAGTGCATGGACCAGATGCCGAAGCCCATAGATAAGGCTCCGACGGTCAGCCAGGAGATGCGGCGTCCTTTTGCGGCGGTGGAGAGCCTTTCGCTGAAGCCGAAAGAGGAAAAGGAGGCGGCGACGGCAATGAGAATCGAGAGGCCGACCAGGGGGATGTTCCACGTATACGGGACCGAACTGCCGATGGTCTCCATGGATGATGTACCTCGATGAGCAGTTCACACCTGCTGAAATCTGCGAGCGCGAGCTGAGGAGGCAGACTGTTTCTATCGTGAAATGCTCATCTCACGGTAACAAGGGAAAAGCGGTAACTCAATGACTATCACGCATTACCAGAGTCATACTTTTGCGTCATTACTCCGAGAAGGACCAGGAGCCGACGCCGGCCGCCGGGGGTGGTTATACTCGACTGTCCGCACCACGGATTTTTACAGATTGACCAGGAGACGTTATGGCCTCTGCCGCAGTTGAATTCGCCCGCAGCCACCACACTCGCTTTCTCGAGGAGCTGAAGACGCTGATCCGCATTCCTTCGGTTTCGACGCTGCCGGAGCATCGGGAAGACGTTCAGCGCGCCGCCGAGTGGCTGGCGAAGGAGCTGAAGCGGATCGGCATGGAGCACGTGGAAGTGATTGCGACGGAGGGGCATCCGCTGGTGTATGCAGACTGGCTGCGCGCAGAGGGAAGGCCGACGTGCCTGTGCTATGGACATTACGACGTGCAGCCTCCGGACCCGCTGGAGGAGTGGACGACGCCTCCCTTTGAGCCGACGGAGCGGAACGGCAATCTGTACGCGCGCGGGGCGGTGGATGACAAGGGTCAGATGTATATGCACGTGAAGGCGCTGGAGGCGCTGTTCGCGGCGCACAGCGGGAAGCTGCCGCTGAATGTGCGAGTGATTCTGGAGGGCGAGGAAGAGGTCGGCGGCGAACAGATTGCGGCGTTTATCCGGGAGCATCCGGAGCGGCTGAAGGCCGATTTTGCGCTGGTGTCGGATACAGAGATGTTTGCGCCGGAGCTGCCGACGCTGTGCGTGGGCCTGCGGGGGATGATCTACACGGAGATCGAGGTGCGGGGCGCGAAGACGGACCTGCACTCGGGTATGTATGGCGGAGCGGCGCCGAATCCGTTTGTGGCGCTGGCGCAGATCATTGCGGGGCTGAAGGACAGCGATGGGCGGGTGCTGATTCCGGGATTTTATGACGCGGTGAAAGCTCCGGGTGCGGACGAGCTGAGGGCGTGGAAGACGCTGCCGTTCGACGAGGAGCATTACCGGCAGACGGAGGTGGGATCGCCGGAGCTGACGGGGGAGCCGGGGTACTCGGTAATCGAGCGGACCTGGGCGCGGCCGACGCTCGATGTTCACGGCATGCCGGGAGGGTTTACGGGCGCGGGGGCGAAGACGGTGATTCCGGCGAAGGCGCTGGCAAAGGTGTCGATGCGGCTGGTGCCGGAGATGACGCCGCAGCAGACCTTTGCGCTGTACAAGGCATATGTGGAGAAGATTGCGCCGCGCGGAGTGACGGTGGAGGTGCGGCTGATCCACCAGGGTGATGCGATCGTGGTGGGGACGGAGAATCCATATATCCGGACGGCTACGGAGGCACTGCGCGAGGTCTGGGGAAAGGATACGGTGTTCATTCGCTCGGGCGGGTCGATTCCGATTGTGGGGGATTTCGAGCGGCACCTGAAGATTCCGACGGTGATGATGGGCTTCGGGCTGCCGGACGATAACCTGCACGCTCCGAATGAGAAGTTTCACCTGGCGAATTTCTACCGGGGGATCGAGTCGATCATCGTGTTCTTTGAGCGGCTGGGTGAGAGCCGGTGAACGCTTTTGTGCTGGCCGGCGGGCGCAGCCTCCGGATGGGGCGCGACAAGGCGCTGCTGGAGGTGAACGGGCGTCCGCTGATCGAGCTTGCGCTGGAGAAGCTGCGCGAGCTGGGGTTTACGCCGCGGATTGCTGGGCTGCGCCCGGATCTGGAGGGGTTTGCTCCGGTAGTCTTCGATCGGCAGGGCGGCGGAGACGAACGGTGCGGGCCGCTGGCGGGGATCGAAGCAGCTCTGGCGGCATCGGATGAGGAAGTGAATCTGTTTCTGCCGGTCGATCTGCCGCTGCTGCCCGGCGCCTTTCTGCGCTGGCTGGCGCGGAGAGCGGAGACGACGCAGGCGCCGGCGACGATTCCCACGGTGAACGGGCGGGCGCAGCCGCTGTGCTCGGTGTATCGCAGGGAGCTGCTGCCGGGGTTGAGCGAGGCGCTCAGGGAAGGGCGGTACAGGGTGATGACGGCGGTCGAGGAGGCAGCGCAAGGCGCGCGGGGACGAATGGATGTCTTCGACGTGGAGGCGGTTGCCGCAGCGCTGCAGGCAGGGGAATGGCCGCAGGAGCGGCCAGTGTACGAGTGGTTCCGGAACCTGAATGCACCGGACGATGTGGCGGCGGTTGAGCAAACCGCACCCTCTATCCACCATGCCGGCCACTAAGCCGGGGAAGCGATGTACGCTGAAAGACGAGGACTGAGGATTGGCCGGTTCCGCCGATATTCCGATTGAAGTGGTGGCTGAGCAGCCCGATGCGCCGAACGACCACGGGGGGCGTCAGCCGTATATCGCTTTCGAGAAGGTCTCTAAAGCTTTCGGCAGCCAGACGGTGCTGGATGGCGTGAGCTTCTTTGTGATGCCGGGCGAGACGTTGTGCATTCTGGGGCGCTCGGGCGTTGGCAAATCGGTCTCACTGCAGCAGATTATGGGCTTTCTGAAGCCGGATGCCGGGCAGGTGCTGGTGGCCGGCGAGGATATTGTGGGCTACACCGAAGCGCAGATGCAGGTGGTGCGGCGTAAGGTGACGATGGTCTTCCAGAACGGAGCGCTCTTCGATTCGCTGAGCGTGCGGGAGAACGTGGCCTTTCCTCTACGGGAGCAGCGGACGCTGATGGAGGATCAGATTCAGCAGATCGTGAGCGGCCTGCTGGAGATGGTGGGCGTCGCCGAGATGGCGGAGGGTCTGCCGTCGGAGCTTTCGACGGGGATGAAGCGGTCGGTGGCGATTGCGCGGGCGCTGGCGGCGCAGCCCCAGGCGATTCTGTATGACGAGCCGACGACGATGGTCGATCCGCTGATTGCGCGGCTGCTGGGCGATCTGATTCAGAAGCTGAAGCATCAGCTGCACCTGACCAGCATTGTGGTGACGCACGATATGCGCTTCGCGGAGCGGCTGGCGGACCGGGTGTTGTTTCTGCACCAGGGCAAGGCGCATTTTTTCGGGACGATGGAGGAGATGAAACAGTCGAATGACGAGATTCTGCGGCAGTTTCTGACTCTGGACGCGCTGGTGCTGCCGGAGGGCTGAGCCCTTTTTCATGGCTCGAGCTGTATTCCTATATGTCCAACCGAGAGAGGCTTTTCTATTTCCCCCGCAGAGGCACGCAACACAAAGACGACGGCAGAGACCAGTGATTTTGTGGGCACATGGCGGCTGCTCGACTATACGTTTTTTCACGATGACGGCAGAGAAGAGAAGCCGTGGGGAACGGACGTGACCGGCTACCTGTTTTACTCCGTCGAAGGGTATATGAGCGGGAATCTGAGCCCTGCGCGGCGTACCTGGCGCTCACGGCTGCGGCGGCTGACGGCGGAGGTTCCGGGAGCGGCGGAGAAGGCCGAGGCGAGGCTGCACGTGCGGGGAATTCCGCGCGATTACATCGCATACTCAGGCCGCTTTACCGTGGACGGAGACAAGGTGACACATCATGTGGAAGTCAGCCTGTTTCCGAACTGGGTGGGGCAGGCGGAGGTGCGGCAGTATGTCTTCGCAGGCAACCGGCTGATTCTGCGCACGCTGCCGCTGCGCAAAGGCCGGAGTACGATTGTGGCCCAGCTTACCTGGGAGCGTGTGTTGCCCGCGCCGCAGACCAAAACGATCTGATACGGCAATGACCAGAACGGGGCAGAGCGGGATGCTCCGGTGTTGTGATTCAATCAAACCATCCCCCTGCAGGGCGGTCTTCCGGTGTTTTTTGACTCCGGTGGATGGCCTGAGCACCATTTTCCGCTGTGCCACTCCTGATGCGAGGAAGATGAATGCAGGATCGATGGACCCGCTCGCTGGGCGTTTGCCTGTTTGCGCTTGCGCTGGCGGCCCAGCCGCTGCTGGCTTACTTTTTTCACGCCGATACATGGGATGACAGCGCGATTACCGCGGCGTATGCGCACACGTTCGCGCATACGGGCGTAGTGGAGGCGACGCCCGGATCAGGCATCGTGGAGGGCTACTCGACGACGCTGTGGATGCTGGTGCTGGCGGCCGTGGCGAAGGTGACGGCGACTCCGATGGCGCTGCTGGGCGGGGCGAAGGTGCTTTCGTGCCTGCTGAATGTGCTGAACATCGTGCTGCTGCGGGCGGTGGTGCGACGATGGGGGCGGCCGGATCTCGCGGATTATGCCGCGGGCGCATTCGGACTGATGGAGCTGACGGTTCAGGAGTCGATCAACGGGATGGAAGACCCGCTGATGCTCTTTCTGCTGCTGGCCGCGGTGTACTGCCTGCGCAGCCGGAGCGTGAGAGGCCGCTCGGTCTTTCTGCTTGCGGGCGCTCTGTTCGTGCTGTGCCGGCACGAAGCGTTTGTGCTGATTGCGCCGCTGCTGCTGCTGGTGCGTCCGGTACGGCGTGCGATTGTGGCGGCTGCGGTGTGGTTCGGCGTGCTGGGCACGGCGACGGTGATTCGCCGGAAGTACTTCGGGGCGCTGCTGCCCAACACCATCATTGCCAAGAGGCATTTCCCTTACTCGATGCCGACGAGGCACCAGGAGCTGATGCGGCATCTGGCTCCGGCGGAGACGCTGGCACGCGGGCTGGCGATGGTGCTGCTGGTGCTGATCTATGTGGCGGTGCGCAACCGGCGTGAGCTGTGGAGGCTGCTGAAGCGGATGGGGCAGCTTTCGGCGCCGGCCTGGCTGCGGGAGACCTTTGCGGACGACGATGTGAAGGTTGCCGGAGTGCTGACGACAGCGGGTCTGCTGCTGGATTTCGGAGTGGGGAAGAACTGGGGCCCTCCGGAGAGAGAGCTCTACAGCGCGCTGCCGTTCCTGATCTATCTGCTGCTGCGGCTGACGTTCCGGCTGGCGGGCACGGCTTCACTGCGCAGGCAGGCGTGCGCGCTGCTCTTTGTGCTGCTGGCGTACCGCGAGGTGCGCAATGCGCAACGGCTGGCGAGCCCTTACGCGCCGCTGTATATGCCGATGGTGACGGTGCATGCGATTGCGGGACTGGTGCCTCCGGTGGAGCAGATTCGCACGGCGGCGGGGCTGCAGGATCTGACCTTTGCCGTTCCCGATGTGGGCGGTGTGATGCTGTTCGGCGATCATCTGCGCGTGATGGATCTGGGATTGCTGTGCGACCGGACTCTGGCGCAGAAGGGCTATGCGATTGCTCCGCATTACATTCTGGATGTGCGGCGACCGGAGGTGATCGAGCTGCACAGCTTCTGGACCGATCTGACGGGTCTGGAAGCGGCGCCGCAGTTCTACCGCGAATATGTGGAGATGATCATCGATCAGAAGCGGTTCTTTGTGCGGCGCGATGTCTTCGAGCGCTTTGCGGCAGAGACGGCGACGCGCAGCTTTCAGGCGAATGGGCATCCGCTGACCGTGGATGATGTGATGGCGTCGGGAAAGCTGAGCTATCCGGATTACGCTGCGGGCGATCTGGCGATCAACCGGAAGTTCGGGACCTACGCGGTGTTTCGCGGTGGTGTGAACTAAACGCTGAGAACGCGCAGAGAGAGTTCACCACAGAGAGCACGAAGAACACGGAGACCGAGGAGAGCGCGGAGGCGAGCTGCGAAGACCGGGGTCCGGTTACACTGAAAGAGTGAAGATCGCGCTCGCCCAGATCAATCCCACCATCGGCGACTTTCGAGGCAACGTCGGCAAAATTCTTGAGTTTACGCGCCGGGCGCAGCAGGGTGGAGCGTCGCTGGTGCTGTTTCCGGAGCTGGCGGTGTGCGGTTATCCACCGGCGGACCTGCTGGAAAAGCCCTCCTTCGTGGCGCGATGCGGTGAGGCCGTCTGCGAGATTGCCAGGGCGACGGCGCGCGATTCGATCGGTGTGATCACCGGCTATGTGACGGCAGCCGAGCATGGCAGCGGCAAGCATGTGATGAACTCGGCGGCGCTGGTGCGGCATGGGCACATTGAGTTTGTGCAGTCGAAGATGCTGCTGCCGTTTTATGACGTGTTCGACGAGCAGCGGTACTTCGCTCCGGCGGCGCGGCAGCGCATCTGCCATTTCGACGGGCAGGATCTGGCGCTGACGATCTGCGAGGATGCCTGGAACGACAAGAGCTTCTGGGAGAACCGGCTGTATACGGTCGATCCTGTGGAGGAGCTGCTGCGCGGCCATGCAGGCGCGCCGATCCTGAACATTTCCGCATCGCCTTACTGGCGCGGCAAGCGCGAGGTGCGGCGCGAGATGCTGGCGGCGATTGCGGCGCGGCACAAGGCGCCGGTGGTGATGGTGAACCAGGTGGGCGGCAACGACAGTCTGATCTTTGACGGGTCGAGCCTGGTGGTGGGGCCGGACGGCGATGTGATCGCGCAGGCGAAGGGCTTCGAGGAAGACCTGATCTTCGTGGATACGGCGGCGCTGACCGGCGACCGGCACGATCAGATTGAAGACGAAGACGCCGCGGTGCTGGAAGCGCTGGTGCTGGGCACGCGTGATTATGTGCGCAAGTGCGGGTTCTCGAAGGCGCTGGTGGGTCTGAGCGGCGGCATCGATTCGGCGCTGGTGGCGACGATTGCCGTAAAGGCGCTGGGCAGCGAGAACGTTACGGCGGTGGGTATGCCGAGTCCGTATTCGTCGCAGGGCTCGATCGACGACAGCCGGCGGCTGGCGGAAAACCTGGGGATTCGCTTCGAGATTGTGCCGATCAGCGGACTCTTTGAAGAGTATCGCGGCGCGCTGGAATCGCTGTTCGCGGGTACGAAGCCGGATATCACGGAAGAGAATATTCAGTCGCGGATTCGCGGCAATCTGCTGATGGCACTGTCGAACAAATTCAATGCGCTGGTGCTGACGACCGGTAACAAGAGCGAGATGTCGACGGGCTACTGCACGCTGTATGGCGATATGGTGGGCGCGCTGGCGGTGATCGGCGATGTGTTCAAGACGCGGGTGTATGCGATCTGCGAGTCGCTGAACCGCGAGCGGGAGGTGATTCCACGGGCGATTCTCGAGAAGCCTCCGTCGGCCGAGCTGCGGCCCGATCAGAAGGACACGGATTCTCTGCTGCCGTACGAAGTGCTTGATCCCATACTGGAAGCCTATGTGGAGCGCTACGAGACGCCGGAGACGATTGCCGCGGAGAAGGGAATCGACCTGGAGACGGTGCGCGCGGTGGTGAAGCTGGTGGAGCGCAGCGAATACAAGCGGCAGCAGGCGGCTCCGGTGCTGAAGGTGACGTCGAAGGCTTTCGGAATGGGACGGCGCTTTCCCATCGCGGTAAAGGTTCAGGTATAAGGGTTTCGACGGGTGTTGCTGTCGGCAGCCCTGTCTGCGAAGGTGCCGGCGGCAACGCGAGGCCGGAGTGACGAAGGAAAAGTTTCCACTGGAAAGGATCTCGATGCGTTTTCGTTTTATCCTCAGCGGCACCCTGCCTGCGCTTGTTCTGGCGGGAGCGTCTCTTTGCGCGGCCCAGGCCGCCCAGCAGCAGAAAGCCCCTCAGCCGTTTACGGTTCCTTCGGCTCCGGCGGCGCCGGGCGAGCCGCGCTTTCCTCCGGTGGACAAGGCAAATTTCACCGCGGATTCACCAACTGCGGAGACGGTGAATGCGTTTCTGAAGGCCTCATGGGGATACGACAACAGCCGTGTCTGGGAGGTATACGCGATCGAGAAGACTCCGGTGGAAGGGCTGTCGAAGGTGCTGGTGCTGGTAGCGCAGAGAGAGCATCCGCAGCAGATTGCGAACCTCTCTTTCTTTGTCGCGCCGGACGGAAAGCATCTGATCGCGAATGAATCGGTCCTGGATTTCGGAGCGCAGCCCTATGCGCCGGCGAACCAGGTGCTGCAGCAGCGCGCCGATGGTCCTTCACGCGGAGCGTCGGCCAAACAGTTCGAGCTGGTGGAGTTCGCAGACTTCGAATGCCCGCACTGCAAGGCGGCGCAGCCGATCGTGGACAAGCTGCTGAAGGATTTTCCGCAGGCGCACTTCGTCTTCCAGAACTTTCCGCTGGTGAGGATTCATCCGGCAGCATATCAGGCCGCGAACTACGGCCTGTGCGTGGCGAAGCAGGGCGGCAACGATGCGTTCTTCAAATACGCCGATGCGGTCTTTAACAGCCAGGAGCAGCTGCCCGCGGGTGTGGAGAAGACGCTGGCGGCGGCGGTGACGACGGCGGGGCAGGACCCGGCAAAGGTGTCTGCGTGCGCGGCTTCCGCGGAGGGCAAGGCGGCGGTGGACGCGTCGCTGAAGCTGGCGCAGGACCTGCATGTGGACCAGACGCCGATGCTGTATATCGACGGACGGCCGATTCCGATCGGTGGGGTGGTGGATGGCCCGGCGACGGGGGGAGCGCTCTCCTACGATCAGCTGAAGGAGATCATCACGTACCAGTTTTCGCTGGACAAGTAGCAACAAAAAAAGAAGCAGGAGAGATTCTGCTTCTTTTTTGTTGCCATACCTATCAAACAGATATATTGTTCCGATATATGAGGCTGCCACGCAATTTATGAAGAGGCTGAATCAGAGCCAGCTTGCGCTGCTGGGACTGCTGAGCTTCGGCGCGATGTCGGGGTACGATCTGAAGCAGCTTAGCGACTGGTCAGTCGGTTATTTCTGGCGGGAGAGCTATGGACAGATCTACCCGCACCTGAAGCGGCTGGAGGCAGACGGGCTGGTGGCGCGAAAGACGGAGCGCGGCACCGGCCGCAGGGACCGGCACGAGTATCGGCTGACGGCTGCAGGGAAGCAGACGCTGCAGCGCTGGCTGGCGAAGCCGGCAGCGGAGGAGATTCCGAGAAACGAGATGCTGCTGAAGGTCTTCTTCGGAGATCTGGTGGCGCCGGAGTTCACCGTGGAGCATATTGCCCGGCAAAAGGCTCAGTCGGAGGCAGAGCTGACGGCATACGCAGCGGTGCAGAAGCGCATTGAGGGCGAACAGGGCAGCCCCCGGCAGAAGCAGCACTGGCTGATGACGCTGCGTTATGGAATCCATATAGCCCAGGCACAAATGAACTGGTGTGAGGAGATGTTGAAAGAGCTGAAGTAGCGGGGCCCGGCGGGCGGAGCGCCGCTGTTTCCAACATGTAACCGTGGAGGTGACGTATGCATGGACACGATCCGTTGTGGATGCGGGCTTTTCTGACTGTTCATATCGGCGCCGGGAGTGGAGCGTTTGTGCTGGCGCCGCTGGCGCTGATGACGGCAAAGGGCGGAAAGGCGCACCGCCTCTGGGGAAAGATCTACTTCTGGTGCATGACAGTAGTGGCTGTCACAGCACTGGTGATGGCGCTGTGGAGGCCGATCCTGTTTCTGGCCTTCGTCTCGGTGTTCAGCTTTTATTCGGCGTTTGTGGCTTACCGTGTGCTCGGACAGAAAGCGGCATGGAAGGGCGAGAAGGTGGCGACGAGGCTGGACTGGGCGGCCGCTGTGATCGACTTTGTGTGCAGCGCGACGCTGGCGGCACTGGGCGCGGTGCGTCCCGCGATGGTGCAGAATCTGGGGATTCCCGCGATGGTGTTTGGCGGGATCGGGATATGGATTGCGGTGAATGCAGTGTGGGGGTTCACGCATCCTCCGAAGGAGAAGATGTTCTGGTGGTATGGGCACCTGCAGGGCATGCTGGGCAGCTACATCGCAGCGTGGACGGCCTTCTGCATTGTCACTATCGGGCCGTTGCTGCATCACGCATGGTGGCTGTGGCTGCTGCCGACCGCAGTGGGTGTGCCGGCGATGATCGCAACCACGGCCTATTACAGGAGGAAGTTCGCGCCGCGCGTGAGAGCAGCGGTCTGAGCTGCGTTTCCCGCGCAAAGGATTTCACCACAGAGGACACAGAGGTAAACCGCAAAAGGTTGCCAGAAGGCGGGTCTGCTCAGAGGGATGATCTTTGCGGAAGTGGTGCTTGGGAAAAGGCCGGTCACCGGATGGGCGAAAGGGTGCTGCGGGCGCGAATGGGCGCGGCGGGGATACCGACGACGACGGCTCCGGCGGGAACGTCGCGGGTGACGACGGCATTCGCGCCGATGGTGGCATGGTCGCCGATGGTGACGCCGCCGAGGATAGTCACGCCGCGGCCGATCCAGACCTCGCGGCCGATAGCGATGGGTTTGGCGACGTGACCTGCGTAACGGATGATCACGTCTTCGCTCCGGCTGTGATTGGCGTCGCGAATGCTGGAATACTCGCCGATCATGGTGCCGTCTCCGATGATGACCCCGGCCATGGCGACGATGTGAACACCGCGGGAGGCGACGACGTCATCGCCGATGGTGATGACGGCATTCTCCTGTGTCTCGAGGTGCAGCCCGGGATAGAAGAGTACGTTTTCTCCAATGGAAATATTGCCGATGCCGTGGACATCGACTCTGCCGAGGATGACGGCGGAGGCGGGCAGAGGACGATTGATATCGGCGGCGAGCAGAGACCAGGCGTAGATGCGCGCCACCGCTTCACGCAGGCCCCGCGTGTAGCGGAGGATGCGGGAGAGCAGGGTTCCGAGAACAGCCTTGAGAGCGCGCTTCATAGGATGGATTCTTTATACTCGCGCAGTAACGGCCACGGGAGATGGTATCACCAGGGGCGGGGCGGGGAGATACGGCCGCCGGAGGTATCGTTCCAGGCCTGCCGCATCAGTGTAACCAGGTTACGGCTCTCGCGGGCGCGGGCGATGCGGCGCGGGTCTTTACTGAAGGCATTGCGCAGGGCTGTGAGGCGGTAGAGGGTCGTCTCCTGAGCTTTCGCGAACCAGGCTGCCGAGCCGTGGTGCTTGCGGTAATAGAGCAGGGTGCTGCGCATGCGCCACAGGATGAGCTGCGCGCCCGTCGAGGACATTTCGAGGGTCTTCACCTGGCGTGAGGATTCGCCGCCGATGTGGATGATGACAATATCAGGCCAGTACCAGATCTGCCAGCCGGCCTGTTTGATGCGGCGGCAGAGGTCGACCTCTTCGGAATAAAGGAAGAAGACGGGATCGAAGAATCCGGCCTGAGCGAGGGTTTCGGCGCGAAGGATGGAAAAGGCTCCGGGAACCCAGTCCACCTCAGAAGCTACCGACTGGTCGGCCCAGGTGCGATCGAAGTGCCCGAAGAGACGGGATTTGGGAAAGCGTCCGGCGAGGCCGGTGAAGACGAAGGCATCGCTCCAGAGAGCGGGAAACATGCGCGCCGAGGGCTGCCAGGAGTGGTCGCGCCCGACGAGGCGGCCGCCGGCGAGGCCGGCCTTCGGGTTGGCATCCATGTGCGCGACGGCGAGATGAAGTGAGCCGGGGCAGAGGAAGGCGTCAGAGTTGAGCAGCACGACATAGCGGCCGCGCGTGTGCGCAAGCGCAACATTGTTGGCGGCTCCGAAGCCGAGATTGACATCGCTGCGAAAGAGACGGACGGAGGGGTAATCCTTTTCGACCATCTCCGGCGAGCCGTCGGAGGAGTGGTTGTCGACGATGAGGACTTCGACGCTGAGACCGCCGGCCTCGCGCTCGATCGACTGCAGACACTCGCGCAGAACTTCGCGTGTATTGAAAGAGACGATGACGATGGACACGTCGATCGGGTGCTCTGGAGATGCCGGAAACGTCATGGGGTCAGCCATTCTCCTCAGACGAGGATGGTTGCGCGAGAGCCTGCTCGAAGGCAGCGGCAAGCCGTTCGAGGTTCTTCGGGAGATTGTAGCGCTCGAGGACGTGAGCGCGGCCTGCGGCTCCGAGCCGGCGGCGCAGAGGCGCGTCAAGGATGAGGAGCTTAATGGCGGCGGCCAGCTCTTCAACCGAAGAGGCGGGCACGAGAATGCCATCGACACGGTTACGAATCAGCTCGGGGATACCGGCGACCATGGTGCTGACGCAGGGGATTTCCATGGCCATAGCTTCCATGAGCGCGACGGGGACGCCTTCGGCGAAGCTGGGCAGCACGAAGATGTCGGCCTGCGCGAGCTGTTCGCGGGTGTGGTCGTGATTGAGGGCGCCGCGAAAGGTGACGTGAGCGGAGAGGCCGTGTGAGGCGGTAAAGGCTTCGAGTGCCTTGCGGTCGGAGCCGTCGCCGACGAAGACGGCGCGAAGGGAGTGCCCGGCGGCGAGCAGGGAGGCCACGGCTTCCAGAAGGATCATCTGCCCCTTGGCGGGCACGAGACGGCCGACGCAGACGAGGGTGATTTCATTTTGGGAAGACTCTGCGCGAGGGGAAGTGTCCGCCCGTGGGACAAACTCCTCCGGACGAATGCCGAGCCGGATGACCTGCAGCTTCTTCCAGTGATCGGGGGCGGAGTACTTCATGAGCTGGCTTCGGCAGTAGTCGCTGATGCAGAAGATGAACTTCGCCTGGCGAATTTTTTGCTGAAGATAAAAGAGATCTACATCATAGAACTCCTCGGGGCCGTGTATGGTGAGCGACAACGAGTACCCCCAGGACTTGGAAACCAGCAGGCCGACAGTGGCGACGGGTCCCCCGAAGTGGACGTGGAGATGAGTGAGTCCGCGCTGCTTCATCCAGTTTCCGACAAGGAATGCTTCAAGGAGATAAAGAAGCGCATAGCCTCGCCGATATAGACCACACGCAGGCAGTTCCAAAATGGAACTGAACCCGCGGAGAAAGACTTTGGGATGCTTCAGCGCCACGCCAAACAGCGTTGCCGCAGCCTTCCAGCGGCTGGTGCTTTTGATGTACCAGGTCCGCTCGACTTCAGATGCTTCTGCAGGGGGCAGACTGCTGTGAGGACGATCCGGGGGATTGATGGATGCGGTTTCTATTTGGAAACCAAATTGCTTAAGGCCAAGTAGTTCCTTCAGAAAGAAAGTATGCGAAACAGCCGGGTACTGGCTTAGAAGGTAAGCAATACGCGGCTTTTCAACAACTGAAGGTTCTTCAGTTAGCTGTGTGGGATGCGGACGTGTGGGAATAAGTTGCATAAGGCCAGGAAATATTTACCGTTGCAGTGAAACACAGCAGATACGTAACAAAAGTACCGTCAATGGGGTGCAAATCGTAACCAAATTTTGGACCCCGCTTGTATAATCGGTTACAACCTTACCAGCTAATAGTAGTGAAACCTGCATGTGACTTTTGGGTCATATGTTTCGGGCGAGCCCACTCTCCTGCTCCGATCGCCCAGGTGAAGCAGAACATTCATCCGGTCTTATAACCAGGGTAATCGATTTTCAGATACGTCGTTGTTGAGGAAGTCTCCCCCTGCACCAACTTTCCAGGAGTGTTGGCATGGAATACGTGTATCAAATATCGCGGAAGGTGTATGTAACTTATTTTCAGATTGTTACGCTGATTACACTTGCGATTTGCAGCGGTGTCGCCGGCGCGCAGTCTGCCACCAATATTCAGGTTTCAAGCGCCGTCCAGCAATCGAGTGTAACGCGACTGGGCATCAACCTTGGCGATCAGGACTATTATGACTCCGGTCAGATGGTGAAGAACCTGGTATTCGATAACCCCGGGTTTGAGCCCATGGTATGGCGCAGCATTCTGACCTGCGGATCGTCGACGGCCAATACCTGCGTGGACAATAATCAGTACAGCCCCGAGCCCGCCGGGTTCTGGACGGGTGGAACCTACGAAGTGGTCTCGGGCGCATCGGCAGGCGCGACGGGAACGATTGTCAGCAGCGCGGCTGTGTCGTCGTGCTACGGCTGCGGTCAGACCATCACTTTTGACAAGAACCTGTCGCTGGCGCACAACGACAACGTGATTGTCCGGAATACATTCCCGGGCAATGCCCAGGCGGGATGGTGGACCAGTACCTCGGGCGGCGGCACGATTACCACGGATACTACCGATCTCTCTCCGGAGACACCGGGTAAGCAGGCAGTGAGCATGAACGCAGCCGGACAAGGGCAGTCGGTGAATCTGACCTCCTGGTTCGACTCGATGCAGAACATGAGCTTCATCCAGCTGAACGGCACCTTTCAGGTGACTTTCCGGGCCAAGGCGACTGGCGGCTCCAACTCGATGAACGTGACGGTGGCGCGCCTGATGGCGGGCCTGCCGAGCTACATCAATCAGACGGTGACTCTGACCAACGCGTGGAAGGATTACACGCTTACCTTTACCGCGGCTGAGACCGGTTCGGCACTTGGTCCGGTGGAGCTGAGCTTTACCGCGTCGGGCGCCAATGTGCTGCTTGACGATGTGGCACTGCAGCAGACCAACTCCGATCCGACAAATACGACGGCGTTCCGTGACGATGTGGTGAATGCGCTGAAGTCGCTGAAGCCCGGTGTGATCCGCATGATGGCAAGCTATGCGGAGCTTGGTGCGGATATTCCGGATCAGCTGGCAGTTCCGTTTGCCCGGTACCGCGAGGGCTACAACACGGGTGGAACAGAAGTGGACTCCATCCCATACGGTATCCACGAGCTGCTGCAGCTCTGCGCGGCAGTGGGCGCTGATCCGTGGATCACGATTCCGACGGCTACCACGCCGCAGGAGATGACGGATCTGGTCGAATACCTGACCGGGAACGGCTCCGATCCTTACAGCGCATCGCGTATTGCACGCGGGCAGACGGCGCCGTGGACCTCGGTCTTCAACAAGATTCATATCGAACTGGGGAATGAGACCTGGAATGGTGTGTTTCTCGGCGAATACATGACGTATCCGGCCTATCCGGACTGGGCAAACCAAGTCTTCGGAGCGGCGCGGCAGACGAGCGGTTACGAGCCGAGTAAGTTTGACCTGGTGCTGAGTGGTATTGCGGCGACGCCCGGTTATAACTCCGCATTGCTGACCTACAGCACGCAGCATGACTCCATTGATAT
Organism: Paracidobacterium acidisoli; assembly: GCF_003428625.2. Taxonomy (GTDB): domain Bacteria; phylum Acidobacteriota; class Terriglobia; order Terriglobales; family Acidobacteriaceae; genus Paracidobacterium; species Paracidobacterium acidisoli. The sequence continues at coordinate 132,834 of NZ_QVQT02000002.1, forward strand.
TGCGCCTTACCTGCTGTACAGCGCCAACAACGACACGGTTAACGGCCTCTTCCAGTCGCTGTTTGCCGAGCCGGAAATGTTCAACACCTCTGGTGGCGAGGTTTACAAGAACATGCAGGCGGCCGCAACTGCTTCGACACCGACCAAGGTCAATGTGTATGAAGTGAACCTGGGAACGGTGCTCGGCAGCATCACACAGACGGAGCTGAATCAGCTTACTCCTTCAGTGGGAGCCGGTGTCGCCGTGGCAGACCATATGCTGCAGATGATGGGTCTGGGCGTGTCCGTGCAGAACATGTTCGCTCTGCCGCAGTACGAGTTCGGACGCACGGATGGCAGCATGGTGAAACTGTGGGGCACGGTCGTCGATATGGGGACGACAAACCGGAAGCGTCCTCAGTTCCTTGCCGAGCAGCTGGCCAACACGGCCGTCTTCGGAGACATGCTGCAGACGCAGCAGACGGGCGCGAATCCGACCTGGAACGAGCCTCTGAGCAGCGATAACGTTCAGTTAAACGGCGCGCACGAGATTCAGTCCTTCGCCTTCACGAACGGGACGCAATCGAGCGTGGTGCTGTTCAACCTGACGGTGGGAACATCGCTGCCGGTGACCTTCTCGGGGCCGAACGCTCCGACGGGCACGGTGCAGGTGGGACGGCTGACCTCGGCGAACATTACCGATAACAACGAAACCGCCAATAACGTGCAGATCGTCAACAGCACGCTTACCGGCTTCAATCCCTCATCGCAGTATGTTCTGCCGCCGTATTCGATGACGGTGCTGACATGGGGCGGAGGAACGGAGACGACCACACCGACGGCGGCTGCGCCCACGTTCTCGCAGGCTGCAGGGTCTTACACGGGGTCGATCCCGGTGGCCATCAGCGACGCGACATCGGGAGCAGCGATCTACTACACCACGGACGGCTCGACTCCGACGACCTCTTCGGCGAAGTACAGCAGCGCGATCACCCTCAGCGCAACGACGACACTGAAGGCTATCGCGGTCGCTTCCGGCTACACCAACAGCGCGGTAAGCAGCGTCAGCTATACCATTACCGCAGCAACAACGAGTCAGTCCTCGCCCACCGCAACACCGGCGATTACGCCGGGAACGGGAAACTATGGAGCATCGCAGGCTGTAACGATCAGCGATACGACATCGGGCGCCACGATCTACTACACGACGGACGGCTCAACTCCGACGACCTCCTCGACGGTGTACAAGGGTTCGTTCACCGCAACGGTACCGGGCACGATCAAGGCCATCGCGGTGGCGGCCGGACACACGGCGAGCACTGTCGCTTCGGCGGTCTACAGCCTGGAAGGCATCGCCACACCGACCTTCTCACCGGCGGGCGGAACCTATACCACCGGCCAGAAAGTAACGATCACAGATACAACTTCGGGTGTGACGCTTTACTACACCACGAACGGAACAACACCCTCCGCATCCTCGACTCAGTACACAGGGCCGATTACGGTGGGCAGCAGCGAGACGATCAAAGCCATTGCTGTGTACTCGGTCGATCCAAGCAGCGTGGCTACGGCAACCTATACGATCGGTAGTCCGTCTCCGACTATCAACTATCCCAATGGCTTCAGCGCCGCCAAGGTCAACCTGAACGTGAGTGCTTTATTCTCGGGTACGGCGTTGCAGCTCACAAAGAACACGGCCGGACAGATCGGGACAGGATGGTATACGACTCCTGTTTCGGTCAGCGGCTTCACCACCGACTTTACCTTCCGCGATACCAACGCGTCGGGTGATGGTCTTACCTTCACTCTGCAGAATGCTCCGAAAGGTCTGTGGGCGTTCGGCGGAAACGGAAGCGCTCTTGGATACCAGGGCATTACAAAGAGCGTGGCGGTGAAGTTCGATCTGGAGAATGGTTCAGGTACAAATCCCAGCACGACGGGTGTGTATGTGAACGGAGCGTCTCCGGTGGCCTCCTCGGTCGATATGTCCTCCGCGGGGATCAACTTCCACAGCGGCGATATCTTCAAGGCGCATATCGTCTACAGCGGAACGACGCTGACGCTGACGGTGACGGACACGGTGACGGCTGCCACCTTCACGAAGCAGTTCACCGTGAATATTCCTTCCACGGTGGGCGCCAACACCGCGTACGCCGGATTTACCGGAAGCACCGGCGCGAGAACTGCCACACAGCAGATTCTCAGCTGGACCTACACCACCAACTAAACCCAACAGCGCAGGCTGTTATGAGGGCGGCCAGCAATGGCCGCCCTTACTTTTTGTCATGCAGTGTATCGGAATTGCTGCTCGCGGGTTCATTTACAGCAACAGAGAAAACAAGCCATTCCTCAGCGGCTGAAGCCGCACTCATTTGAAACTTTTGCGGCACGACTGAAGCCGTGCCCTGATACAAAACGATTCAATGTGCCCACGGCCGGAGCGCTCGATATCGATGCGGTGAAAGATCAGCGGGAAAGAGAGACGGCTCCCGTCTCGGAGTGATGGGCCGGCAGGGCTTCGTTGTAAATTTCGAGGATCTGCTCGATCTTTCTCTTCCAGTTGAAGTGTTCTTCGACGCGCCTGCGTCCCGCTGCGCCCATCTGCGCCGGCAGGTCGGGAGTGGAGATGAGCCGCTGCATGCCTGCCGCAAAGCCATCGATGAGCGCTTCGCGGCTGGAGGGCTCAACGAGAATGCCGCAGTCTTCGCGCAGATAGTCTGCAGGGCCGCCCCAGCGGGTGGCAATGGCGGGAATGCCGACGGCCATCGCTTCCAGCACGACCGCGCCGCCGCATTCGTAGATGCTGGGCAGCACAAGAGCCGTGGCGCTCTGCAGATGCGCCGAGCAGTCTTTCTGGCTGAGCCAGCCGCAAAAGCTGACACGGCCGGCGATGCCGAGTTTTTCCGCGAGAGCCTGCCATGCGGGACGCATAGGACCGTCGCCGATGATATCGAGCGTGGCGCCGGGAACCCTGGCGAGGGCTTCGATGGCCATATCGACGCCCTTCCAGTCCACGAGGCGCCCGATGAAGACGAAACGGGCGGGAAGAGGCGATGCGCTGGCGGATGCAGGAGACGACCAGGTGGCGAAGTCCACACCATTTTCAGGCAGCTCGATGACGCGTCCGTCGATGGGCGCGGGAAGCGAGAGGCGTGTGCGCTCATTCGCGACGAGCAGAACGGCGGCGTGGCGCTTTCCGGGAAAGCAGGCGTTGATCAGGTTCGTAAGGCGGCGGCCGTAGCGGACGCTGATCTGACTGAGGCGCGATTCGGCGTGGCGGAAAGCGCGGGGATAATCCATGCCGCCGTTCATGGGGCCGATGACGACCGGGGCACCGAGGTCCGTCATCAGCGATGGAAAGCGCGGTGAGACGGGCGTGGGCTGGTGGACGACATCGATCGACATCTCGGCAATCAGACGGCGCACGACGCGGCGCTCGAGAAACTGCGTGAGCATGTGGCTGAGCAGCCCAAAGCTCGCTGCGGCGATACGGCGCGGCAGCGGACGGCTGATCTGCAGCAGCGCCTTGTGCAGCCAGGTATCGGAGACGAAGCGCATGTGGCTGAGCTCGGAGGGGAAGGCTGCTTCCATCTCATCGCGGGTGCGCGAATGGATGACGAGCCAGGCCTCCTGACCGGCGGCACGAAGTCCGAGAAAGTAGTGCAGAGGAATCGATGCCTCTCCGCCGAAGCGGAAAGAGGCATGTTCGGCAACGATACAGATGCGCATATCTATATCGACTGGAATACCGCGTAATAGCCGAGTCTGGCAAGCAGGTGCTTGATGTTCTGCTGACGGCGGTAAGCGCGCGGGGTGAGCTCGACGAAGGGAAGAATGCTCCCAGGCTCAGTCAGAGAGCTGTTGCCGTCGAGAATGCCTGCGGCTTTGGCGTCAGCGAGCCATGATTTGGCGCGTCCTCCGGCATGGAAGCATTTGATCGAAGTGAAGGGCTCATTGCGCAGAGACCGGACGCCGTTCACACCGAAGCGGCTGAGCAAACGGGAGTACTGGCTGCGATACCAGCAGTGCCAGCGCCGCGGATCGAGATATCCGCCGCCGATGTGAATGGCGAGGGCTGACCAGACGATGGCTTCGATGTGCATGATCTGCGGGAAGCGGGAAAAATTGAGTTTTTCCACCAGCCAGTCGAGCCATTCGAGATCGGCGGTGGCCCGCCAGTGGGCGACACCGATATCGACGTGATGCGCGAGCGGGATACCTGCGGTCATGGCGGCGCGCACGGTCTCCGGCGGAAAGAGGCAGTTCGGCTTCTGCCACATGAGCAGAAGGCCGTGTTCCGGAGTGGGCTCGAAACGGAAGTGGTTGGGGAAGTAAAGGTCAGGATCGAGCAGCACCATCTCTTCGCCAGGCGAGCTGAGCAGCAGAGGGTCCGTGATCTTGCGCCAGCAGGGATGGCCGCGCCGGAACTGGCGGAGATGAGGAAAACGTCCGAAGATGGCCGCCTCGGCGTCCTTCAGCTCTGTTTCGTCATAGATGCTCCAGGCATGGCCGCAGGTCTGCTGCCGCAGGGTGAGCTCTTCTTCGAGGAGAGCCTTGTCGCTGGGCGAATCGGTAACAAGATGCAGATGAAGAGGCTCAGCCGAGTTGCGGAAGAGGCTTTCGAGCGCGTACCGCGAATAGCTGAGCGAGCGTGGCGAAAGCACCATAAAGATTCGCCGTCTGAGGGCCGTACTGCTTTGAGGGGAGTTGGATGTCATAGCGTAACTTCACTTTCAGGCCATGCGAAATACAGGGTCGACCAGCCTTTTCGTTCGAGGGCCAGCGAACCGACGTAGCCGGGTTCCGGTTCAAGATGGCTAAGAGACCAGCGAGGGCCTTCGTGCGTGTCCCAGTCGCAGTGAAGCAGCGCGGGAGGAGCTCCGGGAGCAGTGGAGACGCTGAAGGAGTGCAGCGGAAGGGAAAGCCCGGTCCCCTTCGCCTTGATGAAGGACTCTTTCCGTGTCCAGCAGCGGAAGAAGGCGGGGATGGATTCTTCTTCAGGCAGGGCAGCAAGCGCTTCATTTTCGATCGCGGAGAAGTGCGAGGATGCGATCGAGACCCACTCGGTCACAGGGCGAACCGCTTCCACATCGATACCGATTTCGGCATCGAGGCAGACGGCCACCATGGTTACGGCCAGCGAGTGCGACATATTGAAGCGCAGATGACAATGCGGCTTTTCGAGACGAGGCTTGCCGAAGGCGTTGACGGCGAAGACGAGGCTGCGGGGATCGGTCTCAAGATAGGCGCCGAGCAGCAGACGCAGACGTCCGTGATCGGCGACGAAACGATCGAAGAGATGCGGAAAGCGGAAGCGGGAGGCGCGGTCGAGCTCCTCGCGGCTGAGCAAAGAGGCACAGGCGGCGATGTCTGCCGGATAATCCTTCAGCGTCCACACATGCACCTGATCGGCGGCAAGGTGAGGCGCAGGCCGAAACGAGGCCGCATGCTGGCGCGAAGCGGCTTCGTGGCCTTCTCCGGCTAAGGTTTTGGGCCAGGAGAGAACGTGAAAGCTAGAGTCTGGCTTCGACATACGTCTCTCTCTCTGCGGGGAGGGGTGTGGCTGTTTCGACAGGCGCGGGGCGTGGCGAAGACGATGCGATGCGCACATCTTCCGGGCGGGGATTCTCCTTGCCCTCGTGTTTGAGCTGTGAATTGCGGGAGAGGAAATGCCGCTCGACCAGGAACCACGAGAGCGCACCGACGCACAGAGCGATGGGCGCGGCGATCAGGAAGAGCTTAAAGGGAGCCATTTTGCCGCCGCCGTACATCACGATGAGCTGCTCGATCGGGTAGGCGTACAGATAGGTTCCGTAGGAGAAATCACCATAACGGCCGAGGTTCAGCGGGTGCAGCAGAGGCAGATAGGCCAGGCCGAAGAGCAGATACGCGCCGCAGGTGGGAAGCGTAATGACATACGCGTGCGGAATGAAGTTGGAGGCGATGAGCAGTATGCCGGCAGCGACGAGCCAGGAACGGCGAAGGAGCGTCGCGCCACCGTAAAGATGGAAGATAGATCCCGCAAGAAAGAAGGGCAGGACGACGGCCCAGTAGAGCGGAAAGCCAAAGATGGTCCCAAGAATGCCGCCCCCCGGTATCCATCCGGTGATATCCAGGCAGAGATGAAAGGCGATGACAGCCGCAAAGATGGCAAGGACCATCCAGCGGCGGCGAAAGACGGCGGTCATGCCCAGGAAGAGGACCCCGATGTAGCACCAGAACTCAAAGGCCACCGACCAGAGCGAGCCATTGAGAGCATTGGGATTGGCGTTGTGAAGGAAGACGGGCGGGCAGGAGAATGTCTGCAGCCGCAGTGTCTGCCAGAAGAAGCTGGGGAGAGAGACCGGCGTATACGTGTGCGGATCGGCGGCGAGAGGAACGACGACAAGGCCACCGAAGAGAGCGGCAACGATAAAGCCCGGATAAATACGCCCCACGCGGCGGCGCAGGAACTTCAGAGGCGAAGGAGAGCGCATCCAGCTCTGCGTGATAAGAAAGCCGCTGATGACGAAGAAGGCCCAGACGCTGACGCTGCCGAGGGTGATGAGCCCATGGGTGAGCACCGAGAGCGGCTCGGTCTGATTGGAGCCGCGACCCAGCGGATAGCTGTGTGAAAAGATCACCAGCACCGCAAAGATAAGCCGAAGCGTATCGAAATTGTTCAGGCGGCCTGCGCCGCGGATGGATGACATCTGTTCCCTTTATTTTTATGCCGGATGCCCGGGGAAGGCACCATATCTGAAGTAATCAGGCCGGTTGCCGATAAGCCTTTTCCAGACACTCGCGCAGCATGTTACCGACCATGCTCAGGTTCGGTTCAATGAACATCGATTCGTGGCTGCCCGGAGCCCAGAAGACTTCGACGCCATCTTTGGCGATGGCAGACCAGCCGCAGTCCGCACTGGCTCCCGAAATATGCTGGGTCTCCGTTGCGCGGAAGAGTGTAATGCGGCAGTCGAAGGGCTCGGTTTTATAGAGCCGGACAGCGTTGAGGGTGTTCAGGCTGATGTTGTGCATAAAATGCGGCAGCTCGAGGCCGAAGTGTTTGAAAAGCCACTGCACGGCTGCCCAGTTACGCAGGTAGAGCTGATCCCGGACGGTCTTTACCTTATGAATGGCTGATGTCCAGAAGTATTTCGCTTTCTGAGCGGAGGTCATGGACTGCATCTTCCGCTGGTGATAGGTGTATTTTCGGGAGAGTTTTCCGCCGAGGGTCATGTGCGCCTTCGTGTCCTGGTCCCGCGCCAGGTCTTCGGGATAACCAGGGCGCCATGAATCGAAGAGCACCACGAGGCCAACCTGTTCGCCTTCGGAGACGAGCTGGCGGGCGGTTTCGACGGCGAGCGGGCCGGCTGCGCACCATCCGCCGATGTAGTACGGCCCGTGCGGCTGCGCAGTACGAATCTCGCGGATGTAGGTGGCGATGCGCTGCTCGATGGTCATATCGCCATCCCGGTCGAGCTCGCGGAGTCCGTAGAAGGGATAGTCCTTTCCGATGACCGACGGCAGACCGCCATAGAGAAGGTAAGAGTGAATCAGGAAGAACGGCGGCTTGTTCGTCCCTTTCTGTACCGGGACGAGCGAAGAGTAGGCGCTGCGTCCGCGAAGAATGTCGGCCAGCTGCTCGACGGTGGGCGCGTTGAAGATGGTGGTGATGGGCAGCGAGGTGCTCAGCGTCTTGTTGATGCGGGCGAAGAGGCGCACGATCATCAGCGAATAGCCGCCGAGATCGAAGAAGCTGGTGCGCACACCGATGCCTTCGATGCCGAGCACTTCCTCCCAGATGCGAACGAGTCTGCTTTCCAGCTCATCGCGCGGTGGAACGTAATCGCCGGTTTTGACACGCGCCGAATGCTTTTTGTCAGGGCGCGGCAGCAGAGCCAGATCCGGTGTGCCATTGAGACGCAGGGGAATGGACGGCACGGGAAGAATCTCGGCCGAAGCAAGGTGTGCAGGCGCGGTGGAGCGCAGGAACTCACTGAGAACCTGTGCGGAAGGCTGCGATCCCGGACCGCCGGCAACATAAGCGACGAGCTCGGGCGTGCCGTTCGGGCTGTTCTGCACCGAGGCTTTGGCCGCTGTGACGGACGGATGATTCAGAAGGTGATCTTCGAGCTCACCGAGGCGCAGACGGTAGTTGTGCAGACGAATCTGGCGCTGCACGGCATCGATGAGCTCGACCTCTCCCTGCGGAGAGCGGCGGGCGAGCCAGCCGGTGCGAACGGCGTCGCCGTCGTTTGCAAGCGCCAGCTCGCCGGGAACCTCACCGGGAACGGTGTTGCCGCGGTGATCGAGAATGGTGAGCTGCTGTCCGGGCAGAGGAGCGATGGGCCAGTGTATGCCGGTTTTTCCGGGAGCAAGAGCCGTAAGTCCGATGATGCCCCCGGTCTGCGCAGAAGAGGCCATGGACCAGATGCGGCCGATGGGCTGGAGACGCTTCGCAAGTCCTGAAGGAAGGCGGCTGCCGCGGCAAACCATTTCGAGACGGCGATCGCCGGACCATCCGCCGGCAGTGAGGGTGAGCCAGTCAGAGGGTGTGGCAAAGCCGAGGCTGACCTGCTCGCGATCGAGTATCTGCTGCAGGTGATCCGCAGCATGGCCGGTGTGCCACACGATACCGGCTCCGGTTGTCAGCGGCAGCATCAGATCGGTCCAGGCGTCGGCCGATGTTTCAGCGGGAACGACCAGAGCCGTATCACCGGCGCGCATGCGCAGCGTCTGAGCCGCTGCCGTGAGACTTTCGAGCGCGGTGCGGTGCGAGGCGAGGTAGCTGTGATAATGCTCGGCGGAGTCGATTGCGATGCCAGCCCAGGCGGGATCATCGTCTTTGGAGACGAAGAGGGGCTGCAGCTTCGCTTCGGCTTTTTTGAGCTGATCGAACCAGGTGGTGGTCGAGGTCCTGCCGGTAAAACCGGCGGAGGCCAGCGCGATGGGCGGCTGCAGAGCCATCAGAATACGGTCCCACTCTTCGGGAGTGGTGGCGCCGGGGACGGCGAGCACAACAGCGCGCAGGCGCAGGATGGCGAGCGCGGCGGCGGCGGCATCGGCATTCGGCTCCATGCGCAGTGCGACATGCTGGCCGGGACGAACACCACGCTCCTGCAGAGCGGCGGCAAAGACGAGGCTCTTTTCCGCCAGCTCCATCCAGGAGGTGCGATGCCTGCCGGCGATGATGGCGGCGGCCTCTCCGCGATGCTCAGCATGGCGGTCGAAGGCTTCGATCAGCGAAGCGGGAAGCTCGCCGAGACGGACGGGACCACGGCCTGCCCGGTCGAGAGCAAGCTCTTCTTCGGCGGAGAGGACCGGGATATCGGAGACACGCAGCCGGTCGTTTTCCATCACGGCTTCGAGCAGCCGAAGGTAGCGAAGAATGAAATGGCGGATACGATCCTGGCGGAAGAGATCGGTGTTGTATTCAATCTGCAGACGCGGGCCCGAGGCGCGCTCGACGATGCTGACCAGCATGTCGAAGTTGACGCCGCCGCTGACCGAGGGGCGGGGAACGATCTTCAGCTCTCCGGCCTGCTGCGGCTGCATGAAGGCCTTCTGGTAGACGAAGTAGACCTGAAGAAACTGCGAGGCGGCACCGCTCTGATCGAGCTGGAACTCTTCCATGAGGCGCGAAAAGGGAAGGTCCTGATGCGCATAGGCCTTTCCGCTCCATTCGATCACACGCTGCAGCAGCTCGTGGAATGAGGGGTTCTTCTCGACTTCGGCGACGATGACCTGGGGATTGGCAAACCGGCCGACGACATCGTCCATGCCGAGCTGCGTGCGGTTGGCGATGCTCGACCCAAGCAGGAAGTGGTCCTGACCGGTGTAGCGCGAGATGAGGGCCTCAAAGGCGGTGAGCAGCACCTGGTGCATGGTGGCTTCGCGCTGGCGGCAATATGCTTTGAGCGCATTGTGCAGCTCGGGCGGAATCATCTCCCACTCGATGTCGCCGGGGCCATCCTTGCGGGCATTGCGCGGCTCGTCGGTGGGGAGATCGACGGCGACCGCGCCGCGCTGGATCTGCTCTTTCCAGAAGGTGAGCGCAGCCTGAGCTTCCTCGCTTTCCAGCCACTGCTTCTGCCAGATGGAGAAGTCGGCGAACTGGAAGGGAAGGTCGGCGAGCTTTGGGTCCCGTTGCTGCGCATACGCGGTGTAGATCTCGGCGAAGTCGCGGACGAGCACACCGTTGGACCAGCCATCGCAGGCAATGTGATGCACGGTACAGGCGAGGAAGTGTTCCTCGTCACTGAGATGGATGAGGCGCGTGTAGAAGACGGGACCGGCGGCGAGATCCATGGCGACATGGCTCTGGTCGCGGATGACCTCTTCCGCGCGCTGTGGTCTCTGCCCGGCGGGAAGCGAGCGCAGGTCGGTTACCGCGAAGTCGTAGAGCGGCTCTTCGCAGATGATCTGCGAGAGCTCACCGTCGACCATGCGGTAGGTGGTGCGCAGGGCCTCATGCCGCAGGGTCAGATCGCGGATGCAGCGCTCGACCAGCAGGTCATCCACTTCGCCTTCGAGGTGGAAGGCGATGGCCATGTTGGAGGCTGTCGAATGCCTGTCAACCTGATCGAGTATCCAGTACCGGTGCTGCTCAAGGCTGGCGGGAAAAATATAGACGTCTGCGCCTTCAGACGGCGTCTGTATATCGAGCCCGTCCACAGTCGCATCTGTGAGCTCGATCTCCTGTATCAGGTTATTTTTAGGTGCAAAGGTCATGGTTCAGCTGCCGGCCTGCGTAGTTTTTAGCTTCTGACGGTACTGCGAACGGGGAATAGCCTGAATTGGGTTGATTTTTACCGGCGAGGCGGCTTCCTGGCCGGCCTGATCGAGCTCTGCGCAGATGGCTGCAATGGTCCGCAGACGGAAGATGTGACGCGCATTGATGCCGAGACCGGCCTGCTGCGCGAGGGTCGTAATGCGGAAGATAAGAAGCGAGTCTCCGCCAAGCTCGAAGATACTGTCTTCGACGCCGAGGTCTTTTACGCCGAGAACCTTCGACCAGATGCCGGCCAGCAGTTCTTCGTTGGGAGTCCGCGGATAGACGACGCTGCGTTTGCGCAGCATCTGCTCCGGCACCGGAGCGGGCAGAGCGCGGCGGTCGACTTTGCCGTTGATGGTATGCGGCAGACTGTCGAGCACCATGATCGCCGCGGGACGCATGTAATCGGGGAGCTGCTCCTGCAGAAGCTGGCGCAGATCCTGGACAAGAGCGGCGGAGTCGCCGGGCTGAGCAGGAACAACGTAGGCGACGAGGCGCTTGTCGCCAGGCGTATCGCCGGGTGTGACCCAGTCGGTGCGCACGGCTACGACGGCGGATTTCACCTTCGGCGACTGTTCGAGCGCGTACTCGATCTCGGCCAGCTCGATGCGGTAGCCGCGGATCTTGACCTGGGTATCGATGCGGCCCAGGAACTCGACGATGCCGTCGGCGCGGTAACGGGCGAGGTCTCCGGTGCGATAGAGGCGCTCGGTGACACCGTTCCCGAAGGTATGCGCGACGAATTTCTGTTCAGTCAGCTCGGGCGCGTTGAGATAGCCGAGGGCCAGTCCGTCGCCTGCTGCGTAAAGCTCTCCGCTGACGCCGATGGGCACGGGTTTGCGCTGCGCGTTCAGGATATAGATGCGGGTGTTGGCGATGGGGCGGCCGATGGGCACGGTTCCCGCGCCGAGGCTGTCGAGGGTGATGGGATGGCAGCAGGTGAAGGTGGTGTTCTCAGTGGGGCCGTAGCCGTTGACGAGCCGCAGATGCGGCAGCTCTTCGCAGACGCGGCGGACGTGAGTCAGCGAGAGGATATCGCCGCCGGCCAGCAGCTGGCGGAGCGGGCGCAGAGCCTCAAGGTGCTCGGTGACCATGAGGTGAAAGAGCGCGGCGGTGAGCCAGAGCGTGGTGACATTGTGATCGGCGATGAGACGCCCGATCTCTTCGGGAGCGACGCGCTCGGCCGGTCCAAGGACCAGGCGGCCGCCATTGAGCAGCGCGCCCCAGACCTCGAAGGTGGAGGCGTCGAAGGACATCGGAGCAAGCTGCAGGAAGACTTCATCCGCAGAGAAGGACGCAAAGGGATTGTTTTTGACCAGGCGCAGCACGGCCTTCTGCGGGACGAGCACGCCCTTTGGGTTTCCGGTTGAGCCGGAGGTGTACATGACGTAGGCGAGGTCGTCGGTCCGTACATCCTGCGAAAGGTTGCCGGTCTCTCCGACGGCGATGGCGGGCCAGTCATGATCGAGGCAGACGATGTTGACGTCTAGCGCGGGCAGGCCGGCGACGATGGACTGCTGCGTGAGCAGCACCTTTGCGCCGGAATCCTTTACCAGATACTGCAGGCGGGGAGCCGGGTATGCGGGATCGACCGGGACGTAGGAGGCGCCGGCCTTCAGGATGGCCAGCAGGCTGGCGATGGACTCCAGGGAGCGATGCAGGCAGAGCGCGACACGCGAGCCGGGAGTGACGCCGCAGTGGAAGAGATAGCGGGCAAGCTGATTGGCCTTCTCGTTCAGCTGAGCGTAAGTAAGGGTCTGGTCTTTCGCGACCAGCGCGATGGAGGACGGAGTGCGGCGCACCTGATCCTCGAAGACGCGGTGAATGGAGGAATCGGAGGGGTAAGAGGCCGCGGTCTGGTTCCAGCCGGTGAGCAGCTGCTTTTCCTGCGCGGCGGTCAGCAGGGAGACCTGCGAGCAGGGCTCGTCGGCATTCTGCACGAAGGCGCGGAGGATGGCCTCAATGTGCCCGAACCAGCGGTCGATGGTTGTGGCGTCGAAGAGGTTGGTGTTGTAGTCGCAGTCGAGCCACAGCTCACTGCCGCGATCGACGAAGTTGAAAAACAGATCCATGTTGACGTGCGTCTTGCCGTTGGCGCGCAGGTCAGCGGTGAGGTTGCGGAACTGCAGATCGGCACCGACCTGTTCGACATTGGCCTGGATCTCGATGAGCTGCAGGCGTGAGGGGTCGCGGGCCAGACGCAGCTTATGCAGCAGCGTGCCGTAGGTGTAGTCCTGATGATCGTAGGCGTCGAGCAGGGTGCGGCGCGTCTGCTTGAGGAACTCGGCCAGCGACTGCTGCTCGCTCTCGAGACCGCTGCGAATGGGCAGGAAGTTGACGCAGTGGCCGACCAGCGTGGAGCCGTTCTCGACTCTGGACTGTCCGGCCATAGGGATGCCGATAACGACGTCATCCTGATCGCAGAGGCGGTGCAGCAGAAAGGCCGTGGCGCCGAGCAGCGTGGCGAACAGAGTACTGCCCTGGCGCGCGCCGGTCTTTCGCACGGCACGGAAGAGCTCCGAATCGAACACGAAGCGTTTGGTGGCCCCTTCATGAGAACGCACGGCAGCCCTGGGGCGATCGGTAGGGATCTGCAGGGGGGATGGCGGCGTTCTGAACTTCTCGATCCAGTACTCTTCTACAGATTTGTACTCCATGGTCCCGGTCTGTTCGCTCTGCCGCGCCGCATATGCACTGAAGGTAAGCGGTGCGGCCAGGGAGGCCTTTCTGCCGCTGTCCGCGGCGTTATAAAGTTCGCTCAGTTCACTGAAGAAAACGTTCGTCGACCATCCGTCAAAGATAATGTGATGCGCGGTGAAGAAAAGAACGTGCCCGGAGGAGGAAAGACGGACGAGGCGCAGGCGGAAAAGCGGTCCCTGCGCAAGATCGAACGGCGTGGAGCCTTCTTCTTCGATCAGCGCCTTCAGACGATCGGCCTTTGCCGCTTCGGAGTGATCGCTGAGATCCTCGCGCTGCAGGGAGGGCTCGGAGGGCGGTGCGATGATCGCTGTTTCAGTAACCCGGTTGAAGGTGAGGCGCAGGGCCTGATGGCGGTCGACAAGCTGCTGCAGCGCTTCGAGCAGCGCGGTCTCGTTGAGCGCACCTTTGAGCGTGAGCGAGGTCGATTCGTTGAAGGCGCAGTTGGCGTCTTCACCCATCTCGGCGCTCAGCAGAATCTCACGCTGCGGCTCGGTAATGGCGAACTCGCGGACGGACTCGGCGACAGGCGCGGTGGATTCCGGAGCGGGCGCGTCGATGGTCGGCGGCTCTGCATGTGCGGACGCCTGCATGGCGTGCATCTGAGACAGGCTGTCGCGGAAGGCCTCGCGGACGAAGTCGAGATCGGCCGGCGTGTGCGCCGTGGTAAGGAAGCAGGGAAAGCCTTCCTGAATGTGAATGCCGCGATGGCGCAGGTGGAAGTGCAGCAGGCGCGAGAGGAAGGGCTCGTGCGCCGCCGGGAAGTAAAACCACGAGGCATAGGTCTCAAGCGAAGACGGGTGCGAGAACTCGGCGAACATCTTCTGCAGATCCGTGGCGAGGGCCGCGGTGCGCGCAGAGAGACCATTCTGAAGGGCGAGGCCTTCTTCTTTAATGTGGCGCAGGCTGGCGCGGACGGCGGCCATGGCCAGAGGGTGGCGCATGAAGGTGCCCGCGTAGAAGGTGACGCCGGCCTCCGGAAAGGACTCGTCGCCGTATTGCCAGGAGCCACCGTCGAGGGCGTCCATGAAAGCGGGGCGACCGGCGAGGATGCCGACGGGCAATCCGCCGGCGACGACTTTGCCGTAGGTGGCGAGGTCGGCGCGGATGCCGTAAACGGCCTGCATGCCGCCGGGATGGGTGCGAAAACCGGTGACGACCTCGTCAAAGATGAGCGCGGCGCCGTTCTGCTCGGTGATGCGGCGGACTTCATGGAGGAACTCCGCGGGGCGAAGCTCGGGATGACGGCTCTGTACGGGCTCGACGAGCACGGCGGCGATGTCTCCGGCGCGCTGGCGGATAATCTCCAGGCTCTCGGGCGTGCCGTAGTCAAGGACGAGCACATTGGCGACGCTTTCGCGGGGAATGCCGGGAGCGGCGGGCATGGTGCGGTGACCGCCGACGGCCTTGACCAGAACTTCATCGAAGCTGCCGTGGTAGTCGCCGGAGAACATCACGATAAGATTGCGGCCGGTGACGGTGCGGGCCAGGCGCATGGCGCCCATGACGGCTTCTGAGCCGGTGTTGCAGAAGGTGACACGCTCCATGCCGGTGAGCTCGCGAATCAGCTCGGAGCATTCGCCGACGAGCTCGGTCTGCGGACCGATGGCGAAGCCAAGCTCGAGCTGCCGGTGAACGGCGTCGACGATGAAGTCGGGCGAATGGCCGTACAGGATGGCGCCGTAGCCGTTGAGGATGTCGATGTAGCGGTTGCCGTCCTTGTCCCAGAGGTAAGCGCCTTTGGCGCGATCGACGACGAGCGGGTAGATGAGCTCCTTGATCTGGGCGTGGAAGCCGGAGACGACGCGGCCGTCGGCAAAGACCGAGCGGTGCTGCTGCGTGAACTGCTTCGAGGTCAGGGTGCGGCGGTTGTAATCGGCAATGAAGGTGTTGAGGTACTGCTGCTGCGTCTCATTCAGCCGGTTATCTTCGCCGCGCTGCAGCGGCTTAAAGGGGGTGAAGACGGGTTTGGACGGAGCCGCAGCGGCCGACTCCGCGATCGTTTGCGGCTGGGCAACGGGTGCGGCGACAGGCTGGGCCGCGACGGGCTGTACAGGTGCCGGAAGTGCGGGCGCACCGGCTCCCAGAATGGCGAGCTGCTGCTGAAAGAGGCTGGCGAGCGCCTGCGTCTGCGCGGCAAAGAGCGCTTCAAAGCTGCCGGCGGGAAGCGAGGCAGCAGAAGAACCTGGAGCGATGACCGGAACGGTCGCCGGCACTGCCACTGATGCCGGAACGACTGCAGCCGCGGCAGAAGAGGCCGTGGAACTCTGAGGCGCCGGAGCGGCGGCCACGGAGGCAGAGAGCAGCTCAGGCGCTGCCGTCTCTTCCATGTGCGCGGCAAGCGACGCGATGGTCGGATAGCTTTCCATGATCTGACGGAAGGTCAGCTTGACGCGGTAACGGCTCTGAATAGCCTGAGTGAGCTGCGTCAGAAAGAGCGAGTCGAAGCCGAGCTCAAGAAATGACGAGTCCGGATCAGCATCGCCCAGTTCCATGCCGGAGAGGTCGGTAATCAGCGATCTGATTTCGTTCAGCGTCGCTATCTTGTCTGCAGGGGCGGGGCCTGCAACCGGTGAAGCCATGATCGAATCCTCAGCAAAAGTATGTTCGACAGGTAGTGAAGCCGTGCGTACAAATGTTGCATCGGCGGCGAGCGGGCCCTCTTGCGGCGGAGCTATCCAGTAGCTCCTGCGTTGAAATGGATACGTAGGAAGCAAAACACGCTTCCGTTCAAAACCTGCATGAAAGCTGGTCCAGTCGGGGAAAATGCCGGCGTTCCAGAGACGGCCAAGGGCCGTCAGAATCGCTTTGTTGGCCGGTGCGCCGTCGCGCGTGCCTGCCAGAGAAGCCATCACTATATAGCGGTGTGCGGCCGGATCACTCGCAGTGGCTCCGAGTGTCTGCCGCATGAGCTGGGTCAGCGTCTCGGACGGACCCACCTCGAGGAAGACCCGGTCGGGCGTCTTTGCCAGGGTGTGGATGGCGTCGGCGAAGCGGACGGTGTGACGGAGCTGACGGGTCCAGTAGCCGGGATCGGCGATCTCGTGATCGGTGAGCCAGCTGCCGGTGAGGGTGGAGGCACAGGGAATGCCGAGCCTGCCGAAGGAGACAGTGCGTACGGCTTCGGCAAAGGGCGGCAGCGCGTCCTCGACGAGGCGGCTGTGAAAGGCGTGCGAGGTAATGAGGCGGCGGTGCGCGATGCGCTCGTTGTCGAGCGTTTCCACGAAGGCATCGATGGCGGCATCAGGGCCGGAGACGACACAGAGCTGCGGGCCGTTGACGGCAGCGAGATCGAGCTGCAGATCGGGCGAGGCGCTGAGAAGGTCGAGAAGACGCTCTTCACCGGTGCGTACGGCCAGCATGGAGCCGCGCGGCATCTGCTGCATGAGGCGTCCACGCTCTGCGACGAGGCGCAGCGCGTCGTCGAGCGAGAGCGCACCGGCGAGGCAGACGGCAACATATTCGCCGATGCTGTGACCGACCATCGCATCGGGACGAATACCCCAGGAGATCCAGAGCTGCGCGAGCGCGTATTCGACGGCGAAGATGGCCGGCTGCGCATACTGTGTCTCGCTGAGGCGGGCCGCGGCTTCAGGCGAGGTCACAGCGGGATAGATCAGATCGATGAGGCTCTCGCCGAGGAAGGGGCGGAGCTTTTCGCTGCAGGCATCGAGGGCTGCGCGGAAGACGGGCTCCGTCTCATAGAGCTCGCGGGCCATCTGCGGCGTCTGTATCCCCTGGCCGGGGAAGCAGAAGACGACGCCGGGATGGGCGAGCGGGCGATCTTCACTGAGCACGCCGTCGGGACGGCCGAGCAGAGAAGCGGCCTCCTCGACGGAGGACGCAACCAGCGCGCGGCGATGCTGATGCGCACTGCGGCCGGCCTGAAGCGTAAAGGCAATGTCGGCGAGGCTTTGCCGGGGGCCGGAGGCAAGATGCCGGGCGAGGCTGGAGGTGAGCTCGGTAAGAGCGGCGGAGTTTTTTGCCGACCAGACCAGCAGCTGATGCTGACGGCCTTCGTCGGAGGGGGCAGTCTCGGGCGCTTCCTCGACGATGACGTGCGCATTCGTGCCGCCGATGCCGAAGGCACTCACCCCTGCGCGGCGCGGACCTTTTTCGCTGGTCCGGCCATGGCGCGGCCAGGGAAGGGTCTCCGTGGGAACGAAGAAAGGCGTATCAGAGAGACCGAGGTGCGGATTCGGCTTTTCAAAGTGCAGCAGCTTCGGGATGCTCTGATGCTCGAGCTGAAGAACGGTTTTGATGAGTCCGGCAGCGCCGGAGGCGACGTCGAGGTGGCCGATACCGGCCTTGGCCGTGCCGATGGCGCAGAACTGTTTTTCGCCGGTGGTCTGGCTGAAGGCCTTGCTGAGTGCGGCAATCTCGATCGGGTCGCCGAGCGGCGTCGCGGTGCCGTGTGCCTCGATGTAGCTGATGGAGTCCGCAGAGATGCCGGCCATCTTTTGCGCGCGCGCGATGACCTGGGACTGGCCTTCGACGCCGGGAGCCGTGTAGCCGACTTTGTTGGCGCCATCGTTATTGACGGCGAATCCGCGAATGACGCCGAGAAGCTGATCGCCATCGGCGATGGCGTCGTCGAGGCGTTTGAGCAAAAGAACGGCAGCGCCGGAGCCGAAGACGGTTCCGGTGGCGCGGTGATCGAAGGGGCGGCAGTGACCGTCTTCCGAGACGATGCCGCCTTCCTGCGGAACATAACCGCGGCGCTGCGGGAAGGTGATCGAAACAGCCCCGGCAAGCGCCATATCGCAGCCGCCGGTCATCAGGCTCTGGCAGGCCTGGGAGACGGCGACCAGCGAGGTGGAGCAGGCAGTCTGCACGGCGACGCTGGGTCCGTTCAGGTTGAGCTTGTAGGAGATGCGGGTGGGCAGGAAATCCTTGTCATTGCCCAGCATCGTGACATAGGAACCGACCTGGTAGGAACCGGTGAAGTCTTCGAGGAAGCGGCGGCCGTTCGCGAGGTTGTGCATGAAGTAAGTGTTCATGCTGCAGCCGGCGAAGACGCCCGTCATACCTTTGGTGTGCGTGGGATCGTATCCGGCGCGCTCGAGTAACTCCCAGGCGCATTCAAGGAAGACGCGGTGCTGCGGGTCCATCTGCTCGGCTTCCTTCGGATAGATTCCGAAGAACTCCGCATCGAACAGGTCGGGATTTTCAAGAATAGGACGCGCGGCGACATAGTTATCGGGAAGCTGTGCCGACCGGTCGCGGCCTTCGAGATCCTTCTGATCGAAGAAGGTGACTGATTCCACGCCGGAGCAGAGGTTATTCCAGAACTGCTCGACGGTATCGGCTCCGGGGAAGCGGCCGGTCATGCCGATGATGGCGATATCGGCCGATGTGGAGCGGCGCGGCTCACGGGCAGGCGCAGCAGCCGCCGGAGCCGTGACCGGCTCCTCCACCGCATTTCCGGCAAGCAGCCCGGCCATGGAGCGGACGGTGGGATATTCGAAGACGGAGGCGACCTGAAGATTGCGCTCGAAGGCCTGATTCAGGCGGGTGAGAAGTTTTGTGGCCAGCAGAGAGGTGCCGCCCATCTCGAAGAAATTTTCGTCGTGTCCGGTGACGTGGAAGCCGAGAACCTCCTGCCAGAGACGCGCCACTTCGATCTCGAATGAAGTCCGCGACGTCTTCGACTCGACGGGTGAGGGAAGGTCCGGAACCGGATTCTGCGAATTGTGTCTGTTTATCATTTGCACACGCTCGAACCGCAGAAGGGGCGACCAATCATCATCGGGGGAGTCAGATTGCCGTTATTTGTAGTGAACTATATTTTCGGCGTAGTGAGGGGTTATTCAGAGTACACCATTTGTGGTATCGGTCTCTGTAAATCTGCTCCTATCCCTTTCCCGCAAAACTGATCGGCTCTTCCGCTGCCTGCTTCTCTGAAGTGCGCGCGAAGGGGAAGCCTCCTGCGGCTGCCGCGGCCGCTGCCTGACGGCTGCCCGGCTTCCAGCGAAGATTGGTTTCGTTGGTCCGCTTTTCGAACTCCTGCAGATCGTGCTTCAGCGTGTCTTCGGCGCGCACGAGGCGAACCTTGTTGATGACCGCGGCGGCGCCGGAGACATCGAGGCGCTCGAGCAGACGCGCGGCGCGGGTCAGCTTGCTCTTGGTGGTTTTGCCGGCCTCGGCCACCAGAATCGTGACGTCGGCGCAGCGCGAGAGATATTCGGTCTCCGCCGAGCTGAGCAGCGGGGGCGTATCGATGAGCACGATGTCGTACTCATTGGTCAGATCCTGGAAGGCCCGGGCCACAAAGCTGGACAGGGGCGTGAGACGGGCGGGCAGCGACTGCGAGAAGACCGTCTCCGGCTGCAGATTGAGCGCAGTGGAGGTGGACGGGATGCCGTCGCCGGTTCCCGAAGCAGCGTTGTTGTCGTTCATCCCAACGGTGACGTACGCAACCGGATTGCTGTTTCCGGAGGCGTCAATGGTGATGGTCTTGCGGCCGAGCCGGGCAAGGGTGCTGCCCAGGTTCTCGACGATCAGGGTTGTGCCGGCGCGGGAGCCGGTGCCGGTGATGACGAAGGTGCGCACTCCGGCGACACGCGTGGCGTGATCGACACCGGCGGCGAGCCGGAGAATGCACTCATCGAAGACGAGCTGAGTCACATCGCGATCGTCGAGCAGCGAGCCGATGGGAGCGAAGCCAAGAACCGCTTCGACGTCGGCAGCGGTGTAGACATGAGGATCGAAGAAGTCGAAGGCGATGGCGGAAAGGACGCCCATCACCAGAGCGATCGGAATCAGCAGCGGAATCAGCTTCTTCGACTTGCTGGGCTCCGGCCCGAGCGGCGGCAGCGCGGGCGAGAAAAGATGCACGGAGCCGGGCGAGGTGCTTTCGATCTCGAGATCGTCGATACGGTTGTCGACCTGCGCGTAGCGAGCCTGGAGGCGGTCGATGTCGGCCTTGAGCTCATCGGCGCGCTGGAAGCGGGGAGCGGCGGTATTGGCTGCGGAGGTGTACTTCCCCAGCTGGTTCTGCAGCTGCGACTCGATGGTGGCGGCGCGGTTGACGTTAGTATGCAGCTTTTCCTGTAGCTGTATGGCAGCCTTGCGGCGCAGATCGGTCTGCATGTCTTTCAGGCCCTTGTCGATCTGAGCGAGATCGGCTTCGGTCTGGAGACGGAGCGGGTTGTTCGGGGTGAGGCCGGCGAGCTGCTCCATCAGAGAGCTGCGCTTCTGTCCGAGCGCCGATTTGAGGGCGGTGAGCTGCGGATCGCTGGCGATGATCGAATCGGCTTCCGCACTGAGCGCGGAGTTGGGCGAGGAGGGATCTCCCGCCTGCAGCGTCGTGAGCTGAGCTTCGGCATCGATCCGCTGCTCGTGCGCCGTTTCCAGGTCGGTGCGGAGCTTGTTGAGCTGCTCATCGAAGGGGTTGGCCGGCGTGCTGGCTCCGATGACGGCGACGCCGAGCTGGCGGGTGATGGCGGCCTGCTCCTGCAGCTTGGCGTCGAGCTCCTTCTGCAGCTCGTCGCGGGTGTCACGCAGAGTGGCGAGGCGCTCGTCGCGTCCGTAAAACTCCTCTTCCTTGGCCTTGGTGAGATAAGACTGGGTGACCGCATTGACGATATCGGCCAGATGGTCGGGCCGCATGGCGGTCAGCTCGATACCAACCTGATAGGTGATACCGATGCGCTTGATCTCCAGCGTCTCCTGCAGACGCTGCACGGCGGACTGCTCCACTTCGCCGGGCTTCTGCCATACGCCCGGAGGCAGATGGTGGAGCGCGTCGGCGATGACGTCATAGCGGGTAATAGAGTGCACCTGCTGCGCGACGTAGGAGTCGTAGGGATATTCCGTCTCGTGATCTTCGGTGAGGGTTTTGGGGAAGGTCGGAGAGACGTAAATGGTGCTCGTCGACGAGTACATGAGCCCGTGCCGCAGCAGAACGGCAAGTCCGAGACCAAGCACCACCACGGTGACGAGGATCGCCGTGACCGCGTGGAGGCGAAGACTGCGGAGGATATTGATCTTCAGTGCAGAGCCTTTGGAAGGCGGACGCAGAGGCTGGTGCGGCGTAGTCGGAGACTGCGTGCTGCGCGCATCGTTCGGATTGAACTGGGTAATATACATACGATCGTTTCCCTGGGCCATAAAGCAGATACCTGAATCAGATAAAAAACAACAAGAATCGAAAGGGCAGACAGCCGCGCTCTTTTTAAGGAGCTGCCAGCGCTCCGAGCGAAACCATGGTGGCAACCGGACTGATCTTCGAAACCAGATACGTCAGCTTATAGAAGCCGCTCTTGGGAATAAAGACCATGTCGCCGGGCTGAAGCTTGATTTCATTGCCGCCGCCGGGCTTCATCAGCTGATGGAAGGAGATGGTGATTTCTTTGTTGGTGGCGGTCTGCGCAATGTGAATGGTGGGGTTCGAGCCGGCCCCTTCGCCGAGGCCGCCGGCATCGGTGATGGCCATCTTGAGATCAAGGTCGCCCGTAAGGGGCACCGGTCCGGGCCGCAGCACCTCGCCGAGCACAGAGATGAACTGCTGCTGCTGAATGGGGATGAAGACCATATCGCCGCGCCGCAGACGGATATCGGAGAGCGGATTGCCGCTGGTCAGAAGCTGCTTCAGCTCGACGGTGACGGCCTGGTCGTTGCCGCGGTAGATCATGCAGCGCTCGGGCAGTCCGTCCTTCGAGCCCGGAACGGTGGTCATGCCGGCGCGCGCGATGGCATCGAGCAGCGTGGGCGGTGTGCCTTCATAGTCGAGCACGCCGGGATGCTGCACAGCGCCGAAGACCATAATGGTGTTGGAGCCGTACTTCTCGACGCCGATGGTCACAGCCGGGCTGGTGTAGTAAGCGGAGAGCGCATCCGCGACGGCCTTCGCGGCGATGTCGCGCGTCATGTTCACGACGGTGACCGATCCGGCGATCTGCAGCGTAATGCGTCCGTCGGGTCCGACGGTGTATGGGTGGCTCAGCTCAGGATGGCCGGCGACGTACAGATCAATGGTGTCTCCCGCGCCGATCTGGTACTGAGCGTCGGCGGCCGGCTCGAACTCCTGCAGCTGGCGCAGGGGGCTGATCTTCAGCTGCGGGTCCGCGGCGGGCTTCGCGCCGGTGGTGCTGACCGGCACGGCCTGTGCGGGCGTCTGCTGCGCGCGCATGCCGGCCGGGGAAAGCCCCAGCAGCAGCGCCATGCAAACCGGAATGGAGGAGTATGCGTGTTTCATGTGAAGACAACCTTTCAGCGGTTACGTCAGAAAATCGTCACTGACAAAGTTTTCTGTATCTGCGATCCGCGTCCCTTACCGTTCCTTTAAAGTGATGTCCTGCGTTCCGTTCTTACCCATGTAGCCTGCGCGCCGGAGGCCCGCAGGAGACCCGGCACCAGCCGGAATTTCCAGAGAATATAAAAAGGCGCCATCGCCAGCGCCCGCAGCGTGCCGGCCACATCCGGTCCGGCGAAGGCCGCGGTGAGCACGTGGATGACGGCCACAGCGAGCGAAGTCAGAGCGTAGATCCTTACCCAGAGAATCGGCACAAAACAGGCCGCCACCAGTGCCGCCACGCCGAAGGCCATCGGCAGACCGGCCAGATCGAGCATGGGCTCCAGCAGCCGGAGACGGCCGCGCAGGAGCTGTCTGAACAGCCTGGGCAGCCATACGCGGGCCACGCGAAGACGGCCTCCCTGCCAGCGCGACTGCTGCACCGATTCTCCCGCTGCCGAAGAAGGTCCGTCGGACGAGACGATGGCCTCGCCGATGAAGCGGACACGCTCACCGGCCAGCAGCAGGTGGATGTGATACTCAAGGTCCTCCACCACGGAGAAGGCCTCGTAGGGCACGCGCTGCAGCAGATCGGCGGTCAGCGCGAATCCGTTGCCGAGGATGCCGGCGGAGAAGCCCAGCCGCTCGCGGCCCATGGGCCGAATGTATGTAAAAGCGCGAAAGGCCAGTGAGGTGAGCCGGCTCTTCGTCTTTGTGGTCGCGCTCAGCATCTCATAGCGGCACTGTACTGCGGCCTCGCCATCCTGAAGATGACGAAGCACCGCGGAGATCAGGCCGGCCGAAACAGTGGAGTCGGCATCGACGACCAGAACGGCTTCCGCGCCCTCCTCGATGGCCTTCGCGAATCCGTAACGCAGAGCGTGCCCTTTTCCGCGCATGGCCGGGTCATCATAAACACGGACATCGGCTCCGGCGAGGGCGGCATTTTTCGCCGTCGCGTCGCTGCAGTTGTGCGCGATCACCATCACCTTTGCCCATCCGGCGGCGGAGGCGAGCAGGCTGGCAACACAGCCGCCGACCAGCCCCTGCTCGTTGTGAGCGGGGACCACGACGGTCAGACGTGGCGCCGGAGCGCTGCCGGGGTAAAGCTGCCGGCGGCGGCGCAACAGCAGGAAGGCCGCGGTCAGCGTGAGCAGCTCGAGCACGAGCGGCAGCGTGGCAACCGCCAGGAGGGCTCCCATCGCCGTCAAAGTCATCGAAATCATAGTGCTCATTTCCGCTGTCACGTTGCAGTCCTGTCCGTTCAGGCAAAAACCTTCTGGAAGGCGAACCGTCCAGGCGCGAGTTGTGGAGCTGTAGCGGTGGCTGTCTGCGTCTCACGCAGCGACTGGCTCCAGCCGACCGCAAGGAAAAACAACATATAGGTCTGGCCGCCCATGTAGACCGTGGTCAGGGTGAGCAATTCACCGCCCAGCAGTCCTCCGAGGCAGGTATAGAAGCAGAGATCGACCGGATTGGTGCCTCTCTGCGTGGCGCGCAGGATAGAGAACGCCGCCTCGCCGCACAGCAGCACGTACAGCCAGAATCCAAGCTGGCCCTGGGTGATCTGTACGAGGAGAAACTCATTATCGACCGAGTTCTGTCCCGGGACCTTGGGGAAGTTGACGGCGCCCCATCCGAAGAATCCGCCCTGCTCGACGATCGGTTTGTAGTTTTCAAGCAGCTGACGGCGGTAAATGGCACTTTCCTGCTCGAGGTTGTCGGCGTCGTAAATGGAGCCGGCAGTGTACCTCTGCGCATAGAAGTAGCCTGCGGTGCCGCCGATGGCCAGGAGCAGTCCCACGATGGTGACCGCGCGGCGCACATTTTTGGAGGCGCCGACCTGGGCGATGACGAGACCGAGGATTCCACCCAGCCAGGGTCCGCGCGACTCCGACATAAAGACGCCGAGCGCGAGGGCCAGAAAGATGATGACGGAGCGGCGAACGCGGAAGTACCGTTTCTCCGGCCTGTCCTTATCGACAAAGACCAGCCAGCGTCCGAACATCAGCGCGCCCAGGAAGACGATGCCGCAGAGCTCAGCGGACTGATAGGAGGCGGCGACACGAACCCATCCGCCGCGAACCTGCATCAGCCACGGCTGCTGGCCGGGAAAGAAGCTGGCAAAGGCGGTGGTGAAGATGTTCGTTCCCATGCGGAACTCCCAGAGGGAGAGCACGGCGGCGATAAACATAAGGCCAACGAAGCGGCGCGCAAAGCGCTCACGCATTCCCGGCTGTTCCAGCAGCAGCTTCCCGATCATGTAGGGAAAGAGCGCGGAGGCCACCATGTCGAACATGAAGAAGATGGCATCGTTCATGCCGGTGGCGACGAGATTGGAGTAAAACGCGCCGGCCATGAAGACCATCACCCAGAGATCGGTCCGGGTCAGCTTCCATTCGCGCATGTGGCCGAAGAGAAGAGCGATACCGATGGGGTAGATGGCGAGGCTGCTGAAGTTGAGAGGCGGCAGGTGCGAGAGGCGCAGGGAATAAATGCCGGGGATCAGCAGCAGCGCAGGCAGATAGACCCGCAGCACCGCTTCGCTTACGCCGCGGCGCTTTATCTGGTATATCGATGCTATTAACGCTGCAAATACGATCGCTGGCATGGCTTAACCTGAGCTAAATACGCTGATAGTGTCTCTTAATCCCGGCTGCGTTGTTATCCCACAGAAGTGTTGAAGGTATACCCACCAACGGTGCCTGTCGGTCCGGTAAATCCGTCATGGGAGGGGTGGCTGGCGGCGGCTACGCGCTGGCAGATCCCCTGCAGCAGCTCAACGCGAACCTGCACACCGCTCTGAGCCACGCACTCGTGTCCGGGAAGAGCTGCGGCATGGGCCAGCATCCGCTGCTCGGCCCGGGCGGTGCGGTAGAGAGCGTCGCGCACGCTGGAGGTCGTCATAAAGTATGTGTTGAGGCGCGCTGCCTGCAGCAGACGGAGCAGGTGCGGACGCATTTCGGCGAGCCAGAGCTGCTGCTGGCCGGGCAGCAGGGTGGAGCGGAGATGGATCAGCTCGCCCAGCGCATCGGCGCTCAGATAGGTGGTCTGGGAGAGGTTCAGGACCAGGTTCATGCCGCTGAAGACGGCATCGCGGGCGATGGTGCTGAACTCGGTCAGGGTGCCTCCTGCAAAGTCGCCATAGATCGAAACGACCATGGTGTTCTCGGTGCGGTCGGCGAAGATGCCGGAGCGGGTGACCTGCCGCGGCTGCATGGCATGAGTAACGAGCTGCTGCGGCATATGCGCCGCGAGTCCGAGCGCATCGCCGATGTAGCGCTGCGCGAGCCGCTTCGGCTCCTGAAGCATGCGATAGAGCCATTCGAGGCCGCCGCGCTGCATCCACTTCGGAGCGCGGGCCACCGACCCGGCGATGAAGTCCAGCGAGCCGCCGACGCCGATGCAGACAGGGACCTTGAGCCGGTCGCGATGCATCGAGAGCCACTTTTCCTGCTTGGGGTTGCCGAAAGCGACGAGCAGGATGTCGGGATTGGCGGTTTCGATCTTCTGCAGAATCTCGTCATGATTCATCTGCTGCAGCGGGCGGACCGGCGGGGAATAACGCCCGCAGATCTGAAGGCCGGGATACTTCTGCTTCAGCTTCTCGGAGGCGCGCTGCGAGACGGACTCGCTGGCGCCGAGGAGGAAGATGCGGTAGTTGCGCCGCACGGCCAGCTCGGCCAGGCGCGGGACCAGATCGACACCGCAGACGCGCTGGCGCAGGCGGCTGCCGAGCAGCTTCGAGGCCCAGAGGATGGGCATGCCGTCGGGAACGACGAGGGAGCAGGAGCAGAGAATCTCCTGCAGCTCGCGATCGCGGATGGCGTGCATGAGAAAATCAACGTTTGCGGTCGCAACCTGATGGAACCCGCCTTCCTCGATCTTTCTGTCGATGAAGGAGACGGCGTCGTCCATTGTGACGTTGTGAAACGGGACCCCAAGGACAGCCACTGTATTAAAAGTCGTATTCTGCATTTCTCTGATTCCGTTCTCTGGGGGAGCGGTATACACAGCTACAGGCATAAGCGTCACAGCCCTAGACAACGGGCAGCTGTTCGGCAGGGATGTCGAGCGGGTCGATGTCTTCAAGGGGTACTTCGACCGAGATCGACTGGTGCACCGAAACGACATTCACGAAGATCCTCACCCGGTTTCCGAGGCGCATAACCTGACCGCTGAGACCGGCCAGAGGACCGCGCCGCACAGAGATCTTCGATCCCACCTCGAGGTGCTCATGGCGCTCGCACTGCACTCCGCTTTCAAGGGCGAGGCGCAGGGCTTCGATCTCCAGCTCCGAAACGGGCTCGGGCCGGCCATGATGGCCGAGGACGCGAACCACACCGGCCGTTTCCAGAACGCGCACGCGGTTCCGGAGGGAGGGGTCGAAACGGGCGAAGATATAGCCGCCGAACGCCGGTACATCCAGGACCTTTTTGCGATCCTTCCACTGATGGGTTTCCTTCAGACGGGGAAGATAGCTCTCAAATCCTTTGGCTTCGAGCTCCGTCGCGATCCGCTCTTCAAAGCGGTAGCGCGTCTGGAGTGCGAACCATGCGGAAGCAGCTGAGGTGGTGGATTCCATGATGATGATCTCTCTCGTTTCCTTCAATTGACATCCGGGCTCAGCCCAGGTCAGTTACAGGAACTGATCGCAGCAGACTGAAATTTGTCGGAAGTAACACAACGGGGAGGTAGCAGTTAAAAAGGTGTATCTGGCGATCCGAATCTATTTGTTCGGGTACGCGGGTTGGTTATCGATGACCAGGCCTTCCTCGGTCACCAGCATCTTGTGGAAGAGCCATTCGGGATCGCTGTGAAGTATCTCTGCGATCTGAGTCCGAAGGTCATGACTGGGTTCGCGGAATCCGTTAACGATTTTGCTGAGGTGGGCTTCGTCGATGCCCAGCATCTTCGCCAGGCGATTCTGTCGAATCCCGCTGGTGAACATCCTCAGCTTCAGGTTTGGGTATATGTCTCGGTTAATTGGCACTTTTTGTTACCCAACGTTATGTATTTCCAGGCGCCGGCCATCTGGTACGGAACCTTGATGCCTGGACATAGTGCAATCGGTGTGCCAAACCGGGAAAAGAGCAATTGGCAACATTTTGTTGAACTTCTCGCTGTGGATCGAGCCGGAGATGTTCCCAAATTTATCCATGATTCCCAAACGGCAAGAAATGTTCCTGGGGAGTGCGTCGTTCGGACGCTGAAAAAGACGGATGGAAAACAGATAAGTGGGCGAGGCAGCAATCATGCGGCTCTGCGCTGCTTTTTCTGCACTTCGCGCCACGAGAAGGGAGTCCGCTTCTCCATAGAAGGGCGCTCTTGTTTTCTGCAAAAAACAAAAGCAGAGATGGCGGCGGAGTCAGGCTTTGAAAGAGAAAGGGGAAGGGACGCGGATGGGGTTACACTTACTCTGGTTACGCGGATGGAGCGTGGAGAAAAACGATGGTAATCGACACGAAAGCGTTATTGCCCTCCTTCCAACGGACCGGTACTAATGAAGTAGTTCCCGCGCAGAGAGAACAGGCTTCAGAGATTTGCTGAAGCGGTCTGGGTGGGAATGGCAACCGGCACGGGAGCGGACTCCGCTCTGTATATATATAAAGACCGGTGCCGGATCAGAGTGTCCTGCTTCTTTTTCTCCATTCTTTATGCGGAGTTCTTCGGGTCCTTACTACCTCAATATGTCTGGCGAAATTGTTCTCGTTGGTGAAAATTCGGATCTCTACCGCCGCCTTGGCGACCAGGAATTCAGCGTTCTCCCGATACGGGAGATCGCCGATGCCATCTCCTACCTGCGCGACCCGGCGGCGTCCGCGGCCGTGGCTCTCTTTCCGGTCAGCATGCGGAGACAGCACGACGTAAGCGCACTCACGGAAATCTCCACGCTGCATCCTTATCTGCAGATTATTGTGATGGCGGATGCCATCCACGGCGATCTGCCGGAGCTTCCGGTCAGAAACGCCAACCTTCGCACGGTGGACAAAGGGTCGACGCTGAGCGAGCTGTGCGACACCGTGCGGCACGCAGTGCATGCTGCCGAAGCGCTTGCCGAAAAGGCTGCGAAGCATCAGCCGATGCCGGCTCCGGAGATGGCGGATGACAGCCTGCCGCTGTTTTCGACCGCGTTTCTTACCCGCGTCGGCCTGGCCGATGTGCCCGTGCTGCTGCACGGCGAGACGGGAGTGGGCAAGGAAGTGATGGCCCGCCGTCTGTGCGCGTATTCGCCGCGGGCGAACAAGCCGTTTCTGAAGCTGAACTGCGCGGCGCTGCCTTCGGAGCTGGTGGAGAGCGAGCTCTTCGGCTATGAGAAGGGCGCATTTACCGGCGCGGTGACCGATAAGCCGGGAAGGTTTGAGATTGCTCAGGGCGGCACGATTCTGCTGGATGAGATCGGCGATATGGACGTTCGCCTGCAGGCCAAACTGCTTACGGTTCTGCAGGACGGTGAGATTCAGCCGCTCGGCAGCAGCCGCACGATCAAGGTCAATGTCCGGGTGCTGGCGGCGACGCACCGCGACCTGCGCCGCGCGATCGAGCAGGGAACTTTCCGCGAAGACCTTTATTACCGGCTCAACGTAATCAATATCGTGATTCCGCCGCTGCGCGAGCGCCGGGACGAGATCCTGCCGCTGGCGGAGAATCTGCTGCGGCGGCATCTGCGGCCTGGAACGGCAGCGCCGATGATGACCGAGGATCTGAAGAGCATTCTGCTTGAGTATCACTGGCCGGGAAATATCCGCGAGCTGGAAAACGTGATGCGGCGCTATCTGGTGTATCAGAGCGCGACGATGCTGGTGGACGAGCTGGCGCGAAACATGGAGCAGAGCCGTCCGCGTCCGGTGCTGAGCCTGACGGAAAATTATCGCTTCGCCGGGAACGGCAATGTCTCGTCGATGGACAAGCTGGCGGAGGAGTCACGGCAGGCTGAGGCGAAGCTGCTGCTGGATACGCTGGAGTCGACGCGCTGGAACCGGCGGCAGGCGGCCGCACGCCTCAACCTGGAGTACAAGGCGTTTCTCTACAAGCTGCAGAAGTTCGGTATTGCCGAGAAGAAAGACAAGCCGGAGGCGGAGTGTGGCACCTGATCGTTCAATCCGCGCGGCATACGGCTCGTTTATAACGCGACAAACGGCGCCGGGAGCCGGCTGTGTTCGATAATCTGCGCGAGGACTGGCGTACCTATGAGCGCGATCCTGCGCGCCAGGGTCTGTGGGTGATGGTGGTCTACCGCTTCGGACGCTGGCGTTACGGCATTCGCCCCCGCCTGCTGCGGGTGCCATTCTCTTTTTTGTACAAGCTGCTCAAGCCGGTTTCGGAGATTCTGACCGGGATCGAGCTGCCGTGCGAGGTGACGCTGGGACGGCGATTCCGGATCGACCACTTTGGCGGCATCATTATCAGCGGCGATGTGGTCTTCGGAGATGACTGCGTGATTCGCAACGGGGTCACGGTGGGGCTTCGTCATACCGGACATCGCGGATCGCCGGTGATCGGCAACCGCGTGGATATCGGCGCGGGCGCGAAGATTCTGGGCCCGATCCATATCGGAGACGATGTGGCGATCGGCGCAAATGCAGTGGTGATTACGGACGTGCCGTCGAACTCGATTGCGGTCGGGATTCCGGCACGCATCCTGCCGCGCAAAGACCGGAACCAGGCTGCTCCCGTGGAGATTGCTGCCGCGACGACGCAGATGGAGGCGGTGATCTGATGCAGACACCGATTCCAGCCGCAGAGGCTGCCATGAGGCAACCCGACGCGCTTCCGGCGGCTCCCGCGCTCTCCGTTGTGGTCATCGGACGCAATGAGGGGCAGCGGCTGGCGCGCTGTCTCGATTCGATTCGCGCGCTGCGCGGAGTCGAAGGCGAGATTGAGGTGATTTACGCGGATTCAGGATCGACCGACGGCAGCGTGCAGCTTGCGGCTGCGGCCGGCGCGAGGGTCGCGGAGCTGCATCCTGAGCGCCCCACGGCGGCACTGGGCCGCAATGCCGGATGGACGATGGCGCGGTCGGCGTACATTCTGTTTCTCGACGGCGACACGATTCTTCACCCGGATTTTGTGCGCCATGCGATGGAGGCGATCTCCGCCGATCCGAAGATTGCCGCGGTGTGGGGACATCGCCGCGAGATTCATCCGGAAAAGTCTGTCTACAACCGCATTCTCGATCTTGACTGGGTCTTTGCGCCCGGAGTGACCGACTATTGCGGCGGTGATGTGCTGATGCGGCGCGAAGCGCTGGAGGCGGTCGGAGGCTACGACGCCACGCTGATTGCCGGCGAGGAGCCTGAACTGTGCCGCCGCATGCGCACGAAGGGTTATAGTATTCTGCATACAGACACCCCCATGACAGGGCATGACCTGGCGATGACACGCTTCAGCCAGTACTGGAAGCGCGCACTTCGCGCCGGTCATGCATATGCTGAAGTCTCCAGACGGTTTCGTAACACTCCGGACCCGCTCTGGCAGCCACAACGAAGAAAGAACTTCCTTCGCGGGGGGTTCTGGGCCATCTCTCTGCTGAGTGCGATTGCCGCGAGTATTCTGTGGCGGTCGTTTTTGCCTGTCGCAGTCTGGACGGGTCTGTTATTGATTCTGTCGATGCGCTCTGCATGGCATGCACGCTGGAAATCGGCCTCCCCACTCACCCTCCTCCTCTACGGTATCCACTCTCATCTGCAGCAGATCCCCATCGGCATCGGGCAATTGCAGTTCGATCTCAATGCAAGGCAAGGCAGAAGACAGAAGCTGATCGAGTACAAGGAAAACGCCTGAAAACTTCCGACTCTTTCGGCAATTGCTCCTGCTGACCGGGTGAGCTATGCGGCCTCTTGAATTTTTAATGTGTTGCCTCGTCGTGCCTGTTTCGTTTGCGCTGCTGGCAGGCATGCGGCTGGGGGTGCGCGAGACGCACCTGTTCTTTCTTCTGCTGCTGGTGGTGACGGCAGTTCATGCCATTTATGAGGGCGTTCACTGGCAGCTCGGACCGCTGTATCTGGCGGTGGCGTTGCTGCTGTTTGTGAGCCTCGCGGTGCGTGCCGAAGATGTGGCACCGGTGGTCGCGCTGCGGGGAACCGGGCTTGTGGCTCTGCTGCTGACGGCGGCTTCGTGCGTGCTCTGCTACGTGCTGCCCATGTTTCATCTGCCCACGCCAACCGGACCCTACGCCACAGGAACGAGCCTTCTCTGCTTCACGGATACAGGCCGCGACACCTCCGGCGATCCGCTTTCCGGAGAGCAGCAGGGAAAAGATGCCGGCGGACGTCCGCTGATGGTGCAGCTTTGGTATCCGGCGCGCCCTTCAAATCATCCGTTCGCTGTGTATCGCCGCTGGAAGGAGACGACGCCGGTCTCGTCGTACCAGTCGGTGCTGCGCACGCGGTCCCGCACCGATGCTCCGCTGTTTTCGCATGGCGGACCGTGGCCGCTGCTGATCTTCAATCCGGCATGGATGGGACAGCGCACGCAAAGCACCTTCCTGATGCAGGAGTTGGCGAGCCACGGCTTTATTGTGGTCTCGATCGATCACACCTGGTATTCAGGCAGGGTGGCTTTTCCAGACGGACAGGTGACGGATGCGAGCGGGGCGCCGGATATCGGGAATTTCGATCATTCGACGATTGAGGAACAACTGGCGCTGGGCAGCCGCTATACGCGGATCGAGGCCGAGGACGATATTTTTGTTCTCGACCAGATGCTGGCCCTGAACAACGATCCGCGAAGCCAGTGGTATCGCAGCATGGATGCGAACCGGGTGGGAGCGCTGGGGCACTCGCTGGGCGGCGCAGCGGCAGAAGAGGCATGTTATCTCGATGGGCGCATTCGCGCGGCGCTCAATATGGACGGATGGAGCTTCGGCGATGTGCTGGCACGTGGGCTGAACAAGCCGCTGATGCTGATGTACGAGAAGGGAACCATGATGGCTCCTCCGGACAGTGAGCTTGCATCGCTTCCTGAGCCGGCGCAGAGATACTGGCAGATGGACCGTGAGAACCGTGCGGCGGTGGAGGCCGGGTTACGGCGCTTTGGAGGCTTCCGGCTGGCGATTGACGGAACGAGCCACTGGAACTTCAGCGATCGCGCACTGTATTCACCGCTGCGGTCGCGGACCGGAGCGGGCACGATCGCTCCGGCGCGTGCTCATGCGATTATCGGCCAGTATGCGCTCGCCTTCTTCTCGCGTTATCTGCGCGGAACGCAGGAGCCGCTGCTCTCGCGCCGGTCAGGCACCTTTCCTGAAGCCGACTTCGAGATCTTTCGTGTGGCGGAGGTATCGGGAGCGAGCGCAGCAGCAGGAGTCACGGGCGTGCGAGCTGTTCCAAGGGAGCCGGCGATGAGAGTCGGCGCAGGCCAGCGTTAGGACGGATCAGAGGACGACGGCCCGCGCGAACCCTTTGACGAGAGCGAAGCAGAGAGAGCATCCGGAGATTTTTCGGCGGCTGAGTCCTGTGCGCTGAAGTCGGCGGCTTCGGGTGCCTGCATGCGGCGGAAGTGGTGATAGAGGCGGGAGAGCCACTGGCGGCGGGGCCAGATGTCGAGGAGCAGCTCCCGCACCAGGTCCGGCTGCTCCCAGGGAACGTCGTGATAGCCGCTGCGGATGAAGGTGCTGCGCGGGTTCCATGAGATGGCCTGCGGAAAGAAGGCGACGATTCCGCCGGTGACGGGGATTTCGCCGCTGATGCAGGGTCTTCCGGTAAGCCGGGTGCAGAGGAGACCGGCCAGGTCACCCTGTTTTGGCAGCGGCAGATGGCCGAGCTGCGTGCAGCGTGGATTCATCTCGATCAGCCAGGCGTGGCCGGTAGCGGAATCGAGCATGAAATCGAGGCCATAAAATCCGGTGAGCTCGAGGCGGGAGGCGAGCAGCCGCGCGGCCTCGGCCATCTCCGGATTATCGAGAATGCGGACGATGAAAGCGGCTCCGGTAGCGCCCTGTGAGCTGAGGACTTCGACGCTGACGAGCCCGAGTAATTCACCGCGCCAGCAGGCCAGCATGGCATTGGCCGGGCGTCCGGAGATGAACTGCTGGATGGTGATGACCGGGGCCGTACGGGTGCGCCATCCCCAGATGGCGACGGGATCGCGGTCGATGAGCAGACGCTTGATGGCGGTGCCGAGGCCGGGTGGACGGGAAAAGCGGTGGAAGGCGGTGACCGCTTCCTCTTCGGAGTGAGCGATCTCGACACCAAGACCACCCCAGGTGCCGTCGAGCTTGATGACGGCAGAAGAGGCGGAGCCGGTGAACCAGGAGTGAATGTCGGCTTCGGAGCGGATGCATCGCGTCTCG
This sequence comes from Paracidobacterium acidisoli, assembly GCF_003428625.2. GTDB lineage: Bacteria > Acidobacteriota > Terriglobia > Terriglobales > Acidobacteriaceae > Paracidobacterium > Paracidobacterium acidisoli. The sequence goes on from NZ_QVQT02000002.1 coordinate 166,794, forward strand.
GGAATGCGGATGCCGAGAGACTGAGCGGTCTTCAGCAGCAGCTCGCGCTGGCTGACGATGCTGTATGCGGCAGGCGATCCCAGAGAGGATTCGATCAGCGGCCGCAGGTCGGGATGCTGTGTATGGAGCGCATGAAGCTGCGCAACGACGCGATCGTCGCAGGGAACGATGATATCGGGCCGGGCGGCGCGGATTGCCGCTTCAAGAGAGGCCATGGAGCGGAGACCGCGATAACGGTAGATTGCAGTGAGGCCGTGCACGTGGCGCAGCATGTGGCCGCGCGGGCAGAGCGCCGACACACGGCAGCCACAGGCGATCATCCGCATCGCCATGCGCGCGGAGAGAGGCCACCATACGGTGGCTGCCAGGAGAACGGCGGGTTGCTGTGGGTCGTTCAAAAAAGCTCGTGCTTACTTCTGCCGGAATGATGGCTCAGAGTCTCAGAATGCCGCAGGTCGTTCGCCGGCAACGCTGCGCGATGCCAGCTGCAGGTGTTGTCACAGGTGCTGAGATAGACGGGGAAGGTATCGCCTGTAGCAATCTGCCGATACCATGATACCGACAGTATCTCTGATCCGGGGTGGCAAGAATAGCACGTTCGTGGCATGAGCAGCCAAACGAAAAAAGGCTACTATAGTCACGCATGCTGATGCCTGAGCATGCTGCGCAGAGCTTGACAGACTGCAGCGTATTTCTCTCCCCTATGGCAAATCTGTATATCCGTTCACCGGATGTGAATCCGGCTGTTACAGAAAAAGTGTCAGAATTCGATCGGACAGGAGCGTGACCGTGAATTCACCGGTTATCGATGTCGTTATTGTGGGTGCCGGGCCTTACGGGCTTTCCATTGCTGCCCATCTCAATAAGAAAAAAGTTAGCTATCGCATCTTCGGCCGCCCGATGCAGAGCTGGCAGACGATGATGCCAAAGGGCATGCTGCTGAAGTCCGACGGCTTTGCCTCAAGCCTTTACGATCCGGACGGGGCCTTCACGCTGCGTCATTACTGCGATGAGACACGCCAGCCGTATGCGGATGTGGGTATTCCTGTTCCGGTGGATACCTTCACCTCTTATGGGCTGGAGTTTCAGAAGCGGATGGTTCCTCACCTGGAGCCGGTCAACGTCGCTTCGGTTCGGCGCGTGCCGCAGGGATTTGAAGTGAAAACGGAGACGGGCGAGAAGGTACTGGCGCGCCGGGTCGTCGTGGCCGCCGGCATTACACACTTCGCATGGCTGCCTCCGGAGCTGGCGTCGCTTCCGCGCGAGTTTGTGACGCACAGCTCGGCATACGGAGATCTGTCGCCGTTCAAAGGCCGCAGAGTTGCGGTGCTGGGAGCCGGCGCTTCGGCGGTGGATATCGCCGCGATTCTGCAGGACGAGGGCGCAGAGGCGGAGATCGTGGCACGGCGGAAGGCGATCACGTTTCATGATCCGCCGAACGAGCCCCGCCCGCTGATGGAGCGCCTCACGAAGCCGCGCTCAGGACTGGGACTGGGCTGGCGCTCCCGGCTTTGCACCGATGCTCCTCTGGTCTTTCACGCCATGCCGCAGGATTTCCGCTTCCGCGTGGTGCGGCGGCATCTGGGGCCCGCGCCTGGATGGTTTGTAAAGGAAAAGGTGGTAGGGCGCGTCCCGCTGCACATGAGCACTGAGCTGATGCAGGCCGAGGTGAAAGGAAACCAGGTTCACCTGAAGATCGGCAGCAACGGCGATGCAAAGGAGCTGGTGGTCGATCATGTGATTGCCGGAACCGGCTATCGCGTCTCTCTGCAGAGGCTGAAATTCCTGGATGACACGCTGCGGCATGAGATTCATGCGATTGAGGACACGCCGGTGCTGAACCGCTCCTTCGAGTCTTCGGTTCCGGGGCTGTATTTCGTGGGCGTGGCCTCGGCGAACTCCTTCGGACCGCTGACACGTTTTGCGTACGGTGCGATGTACACGGCAAAGCGCATTTCCGGGCACCTGGCAGCGAGCAAAGGCTGATTCAGAGGAACAGACCGCAGAAAAACGATGGGCCACAGGGGATGATCCTCTGTGGTCTTTGTTTTTGGTTCTGAACCGTTGCTAGTTCTGAATCGAGTGCGCGTCCGCGAGAGTATTCGAGAAATTCGAAGAGGGAAGGGCCACTGCAGGAGAAGCAGGCGCGGGACCACTATTGTTATCCGCGGCGGTCTGCAGGCCACCCGTCTGGTGATCGGGACCGAGGCCCAGTCTGATGAGCGCGCGGGAGTCAGGGGTCAGCTTCGTCTGCCAGCCATGATCGGCCTGGTACTTCTGCATCGCCGATTCGGTCTCCGTGTCCCACTGACCGGAGGGAGTGCCGTTCATGTAGTTCTGGTGGATCAGCGCCTCCTGAATTTCACGGGCACGCTCAGGAGCGATTTCACGCTGGCCGCGAACGATATGCACAGCGGCATGGTGCTTTTTGTGCAGGCTGTGCGAGTGGCCTGCCGTGGCGGCGCGGTGGGAGCGGCTTGCAAATGCGGGGGTGACAGCAAGCGCTGCGCTCAACAGCACCATCTGACAGGTTCGAACAGAAACCATGCGGTAAACCTCAACGACTGATATGACGGACGAGAGGTACGGGCATGTTGAGATTCCAGCTTCCGGTCTCAGTACGTTTCCGCGAAAATCTCCGGGAACATCTGCCATCTCCTGATTTGCTGAAGACGCCGGTGTTCAAAACAGGGGACTTACGCGGCCGCCCGCACCACGCTAAAAGTGCAGACTAACGGCGAATCCTGAAAAATGCAACAAAAACCAGACCCGGCCCCTGTACCGGAGGAGCCGAGTCTGATTCCTGTGCTTCGTTACGGGAGGGTGCCCCCGATGTACGCGCTGCCGTTCCCTGGGTGCTGCGGATCGACGATCTCGAAGGCAATGTCCTGCCCGGAGTGAATGGCGGCGACGACAGTCTGGAAGTCATTCACATTCCGCACCGGATGCCGGTTCACGGAGGTGATGACTCCACCCTCGTACTGATCGAGTCCGATCTCATCGGCAAACGAGCCCGGCTTGACGGACTGAATGAGAACACCGTGCAGGGTCTGCGGAGCTCCCTGGGGCAGATTGCTCACGGTAACGCCGAGCCTGCTCTGCGCGGTGTCGGGCGTGCTGTTGTTGTCCGAGCCCTGGTCATCATCGGCGCCGGCGCCGGCCTGTACCTTCTCCCAGTCGCCGACGGTGACCTTTGCATGCTGTTCCTGGCCGTTGCGCAGGTAACCGATGTCAATCGTGCTGCCGGGGTGGCGCGAGGAGATGTTCGACACCAGCTCGTCGCCGTCCTTGATGGGCTGGCCGTCGATGGAGACGATGATGTCGCCCACCTTGAGGCCGGCATTGGCCGCGGGCTGGTTGGGACGGACCGAGCTGATGAGCACGCCGCCGGATTTGAATCCATAGATGCGGCTGACGGCGCTTGAAGTATTGGCCTGGAAGCTGATACCGATGCTGCCGCGGATGACCTTGTGCTCAGGTCCGATGAGCTGGTTATAAGTATTGATAACGGTGTTGGACGGCATGGCGAAGCCGATACCTTCGTATCCCGCGGACTGGGTATAGATGGCAGTATTGACGCCGATGACCTCGCCGGCCATGTTCAGCAGCGGGCCGCCGGAGTTGCCGGGGTTGATGGCGGCGTCGGTCTGAATGAAGTGCTGGAACTGGCTGGCGGCTCCGCCACCGGGCAGGGTGCGGTTCTTGGCCGAGACGATGCCCGCGGTGACGGTTTTGGAGAGTGCGAAGGGGCTGCCGATGGCAATGACCCAGTCGCCGACCTCGGAGCCGTCGGAGTTGCCGAGTTTTACGGTCGGCAGAGGACGGTCGGTGCTGATTTTAATCACGGCTATGTCGGTGAACTTGTCCACGCCGATCACTTTTGCCGGGCGGGGCTGGCTGCCGTCGGGATCGCTGGCGAGGCGAACCATAATTCTGTCGGCCTTTTCGACCACGTGATTATTGGTAATGATGTAGCCCTTGGGATCGACGATGAAGCCGGAGCCGAGGGATTCACGCACCTGGCCGCTCTGGTCGGGGACCTGATCGGGATTCATGCCGAAGAAGCGGTTGAAGAAGTCCTGCAGGCCACCCTGGCCCTGTCCTTGTCCCTGATCCTGGTCCTGATCGTCATCGCCACCGTCGCCGCCATCGGGCGGCTGCTGCTGAAAAGGCTGCATGGAGTGAGGGTTATGGCGATGCGGCTGCTGCAAGGACTGTTTGGGCAGCGTCTCTGTGCTGATGTTGACGACCGCCGGGCCGACTTCCTTTGCGATGCGGGTGAAATCGGTGGGCAACTGGCGCGGAGCGGGAATCTGCAGAGCCGTTGCATCCGTGCTGTCCACTTTGGATTCCTGGCCGCGTACGCCGTGCGCCACGACGGAGCCGATGAGGATTCCGGCCGAAAGGGTGGCGAGGATCGTAAAGGTGGAAGTGAGACGGCGATAGCGGAGCCATCCGGACAGAGATTTCATTTCAGGTCTAACCTCGAATCTTCTTTGCAAGCCTTAGAAAGTGTTGCTCCCCAGTATAAAGCGAGCGGGATATATGGGCGGGATGGACGAATCGGTCGTAACTCTCATCCTGGTTAATGCTATTAGACGCCGATGCGGGCGGAACAGTCACAAACAAGTGCAGCCGGTCCTTTGTTCAGCGGCTTTCTTTCAGTGGAACCCCTTCGTGAGCGGTTGGTTGTACGGCGGCGGGAAGGAATTCAGTGAGGGCAATACCGGCGAGGATGAGCAGAGCTCCCACGGAGGCGCGAAGGCTGAGGCGCTCGCCGAGCAGCAGAAATGAGGTGATCCAGGCAAAGACCGGCTCAAAGGCAAGGATGAGAGCCGTATGCGTGGCAGGCAGGTATTGCTGCGCCCAGCTCTGGACGGTAAAAGCTACGGCCGTGGCGAGTACGGCGGCGATCAGAAGGGCGGTGACAAGACGAGGCGTCCAGTGAACGAAGGGCCGCTCGAAGAGCGGCATACTGATCGCCATGAAGAGCGCGGCAAAGCCGGTCTGGAGAATGGCAAGCTGCTCAAAGGCAATCTTCGGCGCGAGATGGGCAAGAGCCAGCACGTGGAGTGAAAAGCCGAGCGAGCAGCCGAGGGTGAGGAGGTCTCCGATGCCGATGGCGGAGAAAGCAAAGCCGGAGCGGGCGGGTGTCGTGAGCAGAACGATGCCGGCAAAAGCGGCGAGGGCGCCACACCAGGCATTCCAGCGGGGAGGGTCTCCGCCGCCGGGACGAAGAAAGGGAGTCGCGGAGAGAAGCGGAACGAGGACGACGACCAACCCGGTAATAAAAGCGGATTTTGATGGCGTGGTAAGACGAAGTCCCGCGGTCTGAAACTGGTATCCGGTGGCGAGACAGAGACCGACCACAGCGCCGCTGAGGAACGACCGGCGGCTCATGCGCCGGAAGTGCCGGCGATAGAAGAGCGCGAGGCAGAGAAAGGCCAGCGTCATGCGCAGGAAATTGAAGAGCAGCGGAGAGATATCGTGCAGCGCGTCCTTAACGAGGACAAAGGTGGCTCCCCAGATAAAGACCACGGCAAAGAGCAGGACGTGGGCGCGCAGGGAGCGTGAGCCGGACATGGGGAAAGGGTAGCAAACCATGCCGGAGGCTCACGCGGCTGAGAACTCGGCGGAAATACCCCTGAAAACAGGCAGCCGGTCACGAAAACCGCAGGGGTCCGTTTTCTGCAGGCACGCAGTGGCGCGATCAGAGACAATCGAGGAAGTATGGCGAACAGAAGTGAAGAGAAGTCAGCCGCGGAGAAGTCGAAGAACGCGGCCGGAAGCGATTCTCTGCAAAACGGATCAGAGCAGAGCCAGGGACGCCGGCGGGCGGCGGTGGCATTCATCTTTGTCACCATTTCGCTGGATATGTTTGCGATGGGGATGATCGCGCCGGTGCTGCCGAGACTGGTGACCGACTTTATCGGCAGCAACGAGTCGCGGGCGGTGGAGATCTACGGCGTCTTTGTGACGGTATGGGCGCTGATGCAGTTCTTTTTTTCGCCGCTGCTGGGCTCGCTCTCAGATCGCTTTGGGCGCCGGTCGGTGATTCTGCTGTCGAATTTCGGACTGGGCGCGGATTACCTGGTGATGGCGCTGGCGCCGACGCTGGGATGGCTGTTCGTCGGACGCGTGATCTCCGGCATTACCTCGGCGAGCGTGCCGACGGCGATGGCGTATATCACCGATGTGACACCGCAGAAGTCGCGCGCGGAGGCCTTCGGCATGGTCAGCGCGGCCTTCGGCATGGGCTTTGTGCTGGGACCGGCGCTGGGCGGCATTCTGGGGAATGTGAATCCGCGACTGCCGTTCTGGGTGGCAGGTGCGATGAGCCTGGTGAATGCGATGTACGGCCTGCTCGTGCTGCCGGAGTCGCTGCCGCCGGAGAAGCGCGGCGTGTTTTCGTGGAAGCGGGCGAATCCAGTCGGCTCACTGGCCCTGATGCGTCGGCATCGCGAGCTGCTGGGACTGGCGGGCGTGCTCTTCCTGAGCTATCTAACGCAGCAGTCGCTGCAGAATGCCTGGGTGCTGTATCTCGATTACCGCTTCGACTGGACCAACCGCTCGGTCGGACTGTCGCTGGCGCTGGTGGGGGTGTGCTCGGCGATTGTGGGCGCCTTTGTGATGAAGCCGGTGGTGCGAAGGCTGGGCGAGCGAAGGACGCTGCTGACGGGACTGGGAATTGGCTGGATCGGCTTTGCCGTGTATGGACTGGCGCGAACGGGTGCGGGCTTTCTGGCGGGGATTCCGGTGATGAGTTTATGGGGGCTGGCGGGTCCGGCGGCCCAGGGGATGATGACGCGCCATGTCGAGGCGCACGAGCAGGGGCAGCTGCAGGGCGCGGTGCAGTGTATTCGCGGGCTGACGGCGCTGATCGGGCCGACGCTGTTTACGTCGGTCTTCGCTGAGGCGGTACGGCCGGGCAATACCTGGCACCTGCCGGGGGCTCCGTTTGTACTGGCGGCGGCCATTCTGCTGGCTTCGGCCCTGCTGGCGGTAGTGGTGACTAAAAGGCGGACTGAAGTCGAAGTGGCGGCGTAATCGGATTGCATCAACGCGGGGCAATTTGTATCATTTTTTGCGTATGAGAACCACTGTTACGCTTTCTGATGCAGCTTCCGAGCTTGTGATGCGGTATGCGAAATCCTGTGACGTCTCGATGAGTCAGGCAGTCTCGGAACTGATCGAGCGCAGTGCAAGAGAAAAGCCGCGCGTTCGCTATGCGGAAGGACTTGCGATTCTGGATTTACCCTCCGGCAGCCGCAGAATTACGACGGATGAGGTGAAGCGGCTGGAGAGCGAGGAGGAATGAGCCTGCACCTGCTCGACGTAAATGTTATGGTTGCGCTTCATTTACCGGAGCACGAGGCGCACAGCCGTGTCTTCGAGTGGTTTTTACGCACAGGCAGGAAGTCATTCTGTACCTGCGCGCTTACGCAGGCGGGGTTTCTGCGGATGATGATGAACCCAGTGCTGACCGGCGAAAAGATTACGCTGAACGAGGCGCAGGAATTGCTGGACAGTCTGGTGCAGCAATCGGGGCATGGCTTTCTGCAGATGGAATGTAGCTTCCGTGAGGCCGCAGCCCCATTTGAGGACAGGATTTTCGGCCACCGGCAGATTACTGATGCCTATCTGCTGGGGCTGGCTATGCGGCATAAGGCAAAGCTCGCTACTCTGGATAAAGCCATCGTCCATCTGGCGGGCCAGCAGTTGTCCAGTCACCTGGCATTGATCCAATAACTGCCTCTTCACTCGCCGAGAGACGGTTCAGCGGCGTTTCGCTTCAGCGGCCGCTGCCTGATACACCGTCTTTCCGGCAACCACGGTGCGGAGAACGGTCGCGCCGAGGATCGCGTTGGGTGCAACCGCGGTGAGATCTCGGTCGAGGACGACAAAGTCGGCGGCATAGCCGGGCGCGAGAATTCCTTTCCACGTCTCGGCGAATTCAGCGTAGGCCGATCCCTGGGTGTAAGCGGTGATGGCCTGGCCAAGAGTGATCCGCTCTTCAGGATCAAAGACGGCATTGCCGGCTTCGTTTTGACGAGTCACGGCAGCATAGACTCCGCGAAAGGGCGTGATGGGCTCGACGGGGTAGTCGGTGCCGAAGGCCAGGGCCACATCGTCGTCGAGGAATGATTTCCAGGCGTAGGCGTATTTTGAGCGATCGGGGCCGAGACGCTGCGCGGCCCAGCTCATATCGGTAAGCAGATGGTTGGGCTGCATGGAAGCGATGATGCCAAGCTGCCGGTAGCGGGCAAAATCATCAGGGCCGAGGACCTGGGAGTGCTCGATACGATTGCGTGCGCTGCGCGCGGCGGGATCGGCCTGCTCGGCGGCAGCGAAGGCATCGAGCGCCATTTCAACAGCGCGATCGCCGATGGCGTGGAAGCCCATCTGGAAGCCGGCTTTGGCGCGCTCGACGGCCATCTGATTGAGCTTTGCCTGATCGTAGCGGGGAATGCCGGAGTTGCCGGGATCGTCGGAGTAAGGCGCGTCGAGGGCCGCAGTGCGCGAGCCGAGTGAGCCGTCCATGAAGCCCTTGAGCATGGTCGTGTGGAGCATGCGGTCGGTCTTTGCGTGATGTGCCTGATGTTCCCTGAGCAGGGCGACGGGCGCGTCGAAGGGCAGCCATTCGCTGATGCGCAGAGGAAGCCGGCCTTCCTGCTCCAGTTGCTCGTAGACGAGAAAGTCCTGCCAGCCGGAGTTGTCCTGCACGGAGGTAAGGCCGTGGCTGACGGCATCCTGAAGAACCATCTCGATGCCTTTGCGGCGCAGCTCGGGAGTGGGTGCGGGGATGCGCTTTTCCACGAGGGCGCGGGCGGTCTCGCGAACGATGCCGGAGGGGTTGCCGCTGGCATCGCGATCGATCTTTCCGCCTGAAGGATCGGGCGTGGCGCGGGTGATGCCGGCTGCGCGGAGCGCGGCGGTACTGACGACGGCGATGTGTCCGTCGACGCGGACGAAATAAGCGGGATGGCTGCCGGCGACGGCGTCGATGTCGGCGCGGGTGGGAAGCTGCTTCGAGGCCCAGAGGGTGTGATCCCACCCGCCGCCGGTGATCCATGCGCCGGGAGCGGCTTTCTGTGCCGCATCGCGGATACGCTGCTGCATCTCTGCGAGCGAGTGCGTTCCGGTGAGGTTGACGGAGAGCAGAATCTGCGCGGCATCGCCCAGGTGAACATGGGCATCGTTGAATCCGGGCATGACGAAGGCACGATGGAGATCGATAAGCTCCGTCGAGGGGCCTTTGTAGCGGGCGAGGATGGAGGTGTCATCACCGGCGGCGAGGATTTCACCATGCGCGATAGCCAGAGCGGTGACCCGTTCGGGACGGGTGGACTGCAGCGCAACGCCGGTAAGGATGTTGCCGTGGAAGCAGATGATTTCGGCGGGCGCGGCGGAGGACTGCGCGAAGAGGGGAAGAGAGACCAGACAGAAGATGGCGACAAAGACGGGGAGCGTGCGGTAGTTCACGGACGGCAGTGTAACAGGCCACGATGGATGGCAGATGGCAGGAGACCGGATGCGGATCGGGAATGGATTGCCGAAGTTTCTGATTCAGGGGGTGAAGGGCGGCCGTGACGGCTGCTGCGGCTGACAATCGGCGTGCAGATGGGCCGGAATGCTGCCGGGCCCGGTACGGTGTTCCACCCTGGCGTGAGCCATGAGTGAGCGTCCGGTGCGGCTTTTGAGCATGGATATGCGACGGCACTGTGCGCACTCCCACGGATAAAGGCCGAGCTTTGGATAGATGCGAAGCTGAAGAAATCCTGCGCGGTGCGCGCGTGTAAGCTCGAATTCGCCGCATTTCGGACACTGCAGCTTAATGACGGTCATGAGTACGCTTCACGCCTCTTTTCGGGTTGCTGTCTGCACGCTTTCGCCTGTGGGCAGGAGCGCTTTGCGTTCCTTATCGGCAAAGAGGAGCGAAGCCTGAGGAAGCGACTTGCGGCCGTCTGAACGGCTACACTGGAAGCTGTGAGTACAGGCTCTGTTTCCTCCGTTTCTCTGCCGGGAGTGCGCGTGGTTGCGATGGGCGGGGGAACCGGTCTCTCCACGCTGCTGCGCGGACTGAAACGTTACGCACCTTCGTCTCTGTCCGGCGGATATGAGCAGCACGATGGAGTGCCGTACCGCATCAGCGACCTGTCGGCGATTGTGACCGTGACCGATGACGGTGGATCGAGCGGACGTCTGCGCCGCGACTTCAACATGCTGCCGCCGGGCGATCTGCGCAACTGCATGGTCGCGCTCTCGGAAGATGAGCATCTGATCTCACGCCTCTTCCAGCATCGTTTTCAGGCGGGCGGAGACCTGTCAGGCCACAGCGTGGGCAATCTGCTGGTAGCCGCTCTGATGGAGATGACGGGAGATTTCGGGCAGGCGATCCGGCTGTCGGCCGAGGTGCTGGCGACGCGCGGACATATCTATCCGGCGACATCCTCCAATGTGACGCTCGCGGCGCAGATGGCCGATGGCTCGGTGGTGCGCGGGGAAACGAGTATCAGCGCGAGCCACGGAAGGATCGTCGAGCTGATGCTGGAGCCGGCGGATGCGCGGCCGGTGCCGGAGACGCTGGAGGCGATCGAGCGCGCCGATCTGATTACCCTGGGGCCCGGCTCACTCTACACGAGCCTGGTCACGAATCTGCTGGTGCAGGGGATTCCGGAGGCGCTGGCGGGAGCGCAGGGCAAGCGGGTGTATATCGCGAACCTGATGACGCAGGCCAACGAGAGTCTGGATCTGACGGCATCGCAGCATATCGAGCGCATTTACGAGCATACCGGCCAGCCGATCTTCGATTACGCGCTGGTGAATACGGCGCCGGTTTCAGAGGATATCCGGAAGCGGTATGCCGCGGAGGGCGCGGATGTGATTCAGCCGGACATCGAGCGCATCGAAGCGATGGGCATTCGCTGCATCGAGGGAGATTTTGCCGCCGAAGGGAATGTTCTGCGTCACGCCGCGGACCGGGTCGCGGATGCGCTGCTGCGCCTGCCGCTGCGAAAGAACGGACGCGGGACACAGAAATCGGGACGCAGGGCACGACGAGCGGCGCGCAGTGTGTGAGGGCTGCCGCTACGAGATTTCGGGGTAAAGCAGCTCGGTAAAGCGCGGATCGTCGGCCATGTCCTGAAAGTCAGTGTCGCTGCGGGCATGGATGCGATTGTGCTCGCGGAGCGCGATGGCGCGGGACAGATGCTGGAGGCATTCCTCAGCCTGGCCGGTCATGCTGTTGAGCACGGCGAGACCATAATGGGCGTAGTCGACGTCCTCTTTGCTCTTGAGGATCGCCTCGAACTGGTCGCGCGCGTCCTCGTAATTGCCGGTATTGAGCAGCGAGATGGCGTAGTCATACCGCTCTTCGGAGCTGGTGAAGCTCAGCGAGATGTTTCGCGCGTTGCGCTCGCAGACGGCAAGATAGACGCGCGACCGCTCGAGGATCTCGGGCGAACCATCCTGAATGAGTTTTTCGAAAAGGGCGCGGGCCTTTTCGTATTTGCCTTCCTGCATCAGCTTGAGCGCACTCTGGTAGGTATCCAGAGCCTGCTGCTGCGGCTGGGTCGCCACTGGACGCATCTTCCCGGCAATGGTGCGGGGGACTTTACCGATGCCTGCTCCCTGACGCGATTCCTGTATACGAACCATTTCTGTACGTGCCTCGGAAACTTCCGGCGCGATGCGCCAATGTGATGCTTATAGACCCACGTTTATAAGGGCAAGTACCACCCGGCGTCAAATGCGGCACACCGGCGGGGGAATTGCGGCGTGTGAACAGGGGAACAGCGCTGCCGGCCTTCGTCTTCTTAGTTTCGCTTTACTGCGAGCGTGTTGCCTGCGAGGAACGGGCACGCGCGACACTGCCCGCAGACCGGCAAAAAAAAGATGCGGGCCTGCGGGCAGAGAGAAAGCAATTTAATGTGCCAGGATTGGCTTGTGATTTGCGGCAGTCTGATCAGTTGCCTCCGCCTCCGCTGCCAAAGAGCTTGCCGAGCAATCCACCGCGCAGAGCGGAGACCAGATCGATTCCCACACCGATGCTGTAGAGATCCCGGGAGACCGACCGCACCTGAATGACGTAAGTATTGTTCGCAGATGGGTTGATGGTGGCGCCGTCGGCGGTTTTCACCGAATCGGAAGTGTTTAATCCAATAAACGTATTGGGAGAAGCATTCTTACCGTGATGAATGGCGATGTTGGCGGTGCCGAAGACATAAAGCGCGGAGATGGCGGAGCTGGAATGGGAACCGGAGCTGATGGGCAGCGGAACAGGGAGAAACCCTTCGACCCTGGCGACGCCGAAGTGGGTATTGGTCTTCACGGCCTCATCGACTCCAATGCCGAAGGCTACAAGAGCGGGAGGCGAGTACTGCCATTTCCCATACGAATCAAGATAATGTGTCGTGAGCTTGATTCCGCCATATGCCTCCCGGTCGAAGCGATCCGCAGTTTTATGAAACTCTGCGAAATCACAGCTGTCGCTGACGTTTTTCACTTTATTCGTGGAGGCGTCGGGGTTTACGCAGATCTGACCTATGGTTGTTGGGGTTGTTGTTGCGTATTTCTGGTTTTTGTCCATCTGCACGAGTAACTGGTAGGCCTGCGAGGTATCGGCAGGAAAGGCGAAGGTTTGATTCAGCTCGTTGCTGGAGAGATAGCCGCTGGCTCCGGCGATGGCAAAAGCCGCGAACGAGAAGCGCTCCATCTCCGGCGTGCTCTGATCCGCATACTGGCGGGCGTAGCCGCGATTTAAAGGATACTCCAGTCCGGTCAGAAACTCGGCTACGCTGGCGACTGCATTCAGCTTCAGAGAGTTTTCCTCGCTGGCGAGGCCGGCGACAAAATCGCCGAGTGTTGCGGTCTGCGTCTGGGCGCTGCTGCCGATGCGGACATTGCCTATCCAGCGAAAGCCATGGGTATCCGGGATGGCCCGGTTCGAGTAGAAATCGAGAAACAGGCGGCCTTCTCCATCGGCTCCGCTGGCGCCGCCCTGTTCATATCCGAGAATCAGCCGCGTTTGCTCTCCAACAGGCATTTTGATTTTGGGCTGAACTACTGCGGAGTTCAGAAGAGCTTTGCCGGGAGTGCCTTTCTGCACGTCCGCGCTCAGGGGAAAAGCGGTGAGCCAGATAGTCTGCGACTTGCGCAGAGTATTGCTGGATATATCAAAGGTTATGGTTCCCCCCTTCGGTACGGTGCCGGTGGCCAGCACTCGCGGAGTGCACTCGACGGCAGGCTGTACGGGGGCACATCCAGCCAGGACGGCATACTCTTTACCCTCCTGCCCGGTGGCATCAATTTTGGTCGCACCTTCGAGCAGAGGAAGCGACAGAGCCGGAGTGGCCGCTGCACTGCCGCCGGGACTGGACAGGCCGCCGCCGGTGAGCGCTATATCCACCGTGTATTGCTTTGCCGTGGCATCGTCAGCATCCTGCAGCCTGATCTCGAGGGTGGCATTGTCAGTTCCGGAGGTGGTGGGCTGATAGGTGATGGTCACGGCGCAGTGCTGCCCGGAGGGCAGCGGATTGGCACAAAGTGTCTCCGTTGCCGCCGTGAAAGGCTGCTTTGGAGCGGCCAGGTTCATGGTGTAACGGTGCCCGCTGGTGTTGATCAGAGTAAAGGTCTGGCTTTGTACGGGTGCTCCGGAACCAGCGGCAGGAAAGTTGAGGTGATCCGGCACAACGGAGACGTTATCAGGTGTATCTGCGCCGGCCAGCGGAGCGATAAGCCCGGAAAGAAGAAGGATGCAGAGGCATCGTGCAGACACTCTGCTCCTTTTCAGTCGATTCATAGGAACCTCCTGGAAGGTAAATTTTGAGAAATATCGAGAGATGGCAGAACGGCCGGAGTGATCCGGTGCGAAAAACTTCAGTGAAGCTGCTTTTACAGGCAGATCATGGCTGGCGGATTCTCTTTACAGATTCTGTTTCTTCTATCTTATAAGTGATATCTATCTATGAGACATGCAGGTATGTTGCAAAACGTAGAGTTACTGTAACAAAGATCGGAAGTTTGACAAGTGTCCAGTTCGTTATTAGAAACACCTGAAACACCGGTTACTACTTATCGTAAGGAAGCAGAGCCAGCTCTGCATTCGGCCGGGATGCAGAAGAGGGCAGATATCTCCGGAGATATCCGGACGATGGAAGCAATGCGAAATTACCGGGCCGTGGTAAGCAGACGCAGCAGATGATCGCGGTGCGGGGCGAGGACTTCGCGGGCAGGACCATGGGCGTGTATGCGTCCGGCATCGAGGACGAGGACGGCAGCGTCCTCCTGCCAGACTTCAGCGAGGTCATGCGAGACATAGAGAGCCGGCACATCGAGTGAGCGAAGGGCGGCGAGCAGCGTCTGCTTCGAGGCGGCATCGAGCGCGGCCAGCGGCTCATCGAGCAAAAGAAAATGCGGACGCGGAGCGAGCGCACGGGCGAGCGCGATGCGCTGGCGTTCTCCACCGGAGAGCTGCGCGGGTTTGCGGGCAGCGAGCGGCTCCGCTCCGAAGAGTGCGAGGAGTTCTTCGATGCGCTCTGTGCGCTGCCCGGCAGAGAGATGGCGGATGCCAAAGGCAATATTTTCGCGCGCGGTGAGATGAGGAAAGAGCGCGGCCTGCTGTGTGACGAATCCGATGCCGCGGCGGCCGGGCGCGACGGCGATCTTCCGATTTGTATCGGTGAGGCTGCGGCCATTCAGATGGATTTGGCCTTCGCCGGGAGAGATGAGTCCGGCGAGGATGCGGAGCAATGTGCTTTTGCCCGCTCCGGAGGGACCGAAGAGGATGGTCCAGGCGGTCGCGATGGAGAATTCGGCTTCGAGCGAAAAGCCGGCGACGCGATGACGCACGGAGGCGCTGAGATGGAAGGCTGCGGCGTCAGGCATGCAGCGACCAGGAGCGCGGGTTGCGCCGGTAGAGAACGACCAGAGCGATGAATGAAACAGCAAGCAGGACGAGCGCGGTGTGATTGGCGGCGGTGTAGTGGAAGTCCTGCACCTGATCGAAGATTTCGATGGAGAGCGTGCGCGTGGCTCCGGGGATGTCGCCGCCGATCATGAGGACGACGCCGAATTCTCCGATGGTATGGGTGAAGCAGAGCAGCGCGGCGGTGAGGATGGAGCGCGTGGAGAGCGGAAGCAGAATCTCGCGCAGCAGTCGCATACGGCCTGCACCGAGAAGCCGTGCCTGATCGATGAGCGCTGCATCGACCGCGTGGAATCCGGAGACGACAGGCTGCACGGCGAAGGGCAGACTGTAGATGGCCGAGCCGAAGACGAGGCCGGAGAACGAGAAGGCGAGTGGATGGCCGAGGAGATGTATCCAAAGGCGCCCAAAAGCTGTGCGCGGACCGAGCAGAACGAGGAGATAGAAGCCGAGGACCGTGGGCGGAAGAAGCAGCGGCAGCGTGGTGAGCGATTCGATGAGCGGGCGCAGCGGCGAGCGGGTGGAGACGATCCAGGCAGCGAGCGGGATTCCGATGGCGAGCAGAATGACGGTGGTGACTGCCGCCAGACGAAGCGTGAGCCACAGGGCCTGAAGGTCCATCGCGTTAATGACTGACTGGCTGCAGGCCGCTCACGGCGAGCTCCCGGCCGACGGCAGGCGAGGTAAAGAAGGTGAGGAAGCGATGCGCCGTCTCAGCGTTGGCCGAGCCTTTGATCACAACGGCTCCCTGAAGGATAGGCGGATAGTCGTCCGCCGGAACTTCGATGTAATGTCCGGTGGATTGCAGACGTGGAGTGAGCGCGGAGGTGAGAGAGAGCAAGCCGATCTGCGCGTTGCCGGACTCAGCATACTGAGCGGTCTGCGCGATGTTCTCGGCGATGACGAGCTTTGGGCGCAGAGTGTCAAGCATCCCAAGATGCGTGAGCGCGGCCTGCGCGGCGCGGCCGTAGGGAGCGTGCCCGGCGTTGGCGATGGCAATGGTTTTGAGTGCCGGGTCACGCAGAGTGTTGAGCGAGAGATGGGTGAACGGGCTGTCGTTGCGCGTCCAAAGAACAAGCGTACCGCGTGCGTAAGGCAGCGGCTGAGATTCTTCGGCGCGTCCGGCATCGATGACTTTTTGAGGAAAAGAGAGATCGGCGGCGAGAAAGAGATCGAAGGGCGCGCCGTTGATGATCTGCGTGGCGAGCGTGGCGGAGGACTGGTACGAGGCTTCGGTATGAATGCCGGTCTGCTTTTCAAACTGCGCGAGGACAGGCGGCAGGACGGGCTGAAGATCGGCGGCTGCGGCGATGCGGAGTGTCTGCTGGGCGTGCGCCTGGGGAAAGACGCCGATCAGAAGAGAGACGATCCACACACTGAAAAATCGACGAAGTTCAGACACGGAGCACCATCACCTCGGTGGATTTGATCAGAGCTGCGATGGTATCGCCGGTTTTCATCTGCATTTCGCGCGCGGCATCGGAATGCGGGAATGGCCGCCGGGGGTCTTCATCGCCCTGATCTTTTCGCGATAGCTCCACTGCCTGATGGCGGGGCAGGAGATTCCGAGACGAAGGGCAGCTTCCCGAGGTGTGAGGAGCGATGCCATGCGGCGATTTTATACAAATCGTCCGGCAGACTATACGAATTTCGATTCTTCGACGGACAGAGGCGCGTCCTTCTTTATGCAGGCGCGATATTCCGGCGCGTATCCGGAGGAATCACGGTTTTGTGCCGCTGCGGAAGTGCAGGATTTTCGGGGCGCGCGAGGCATGCTGCTCGCTGTGGATGGTAGGCTGGCAATAGATTCCATGGTGAACGAAACACATCAACTGCGTTGTACGGGATGCGCACGCGTGATCGAACAGCAGGCGCTGCGCGGAAATTTTCGCTGCGAGGCATGCGGTGATCTGTACGAAGTCGAATATCCGGGCTGGAGTGCGGGGCGAAACGAAGAACGGAGCCAGGCGACGAGGCCGAATCCGAATGCGCTGCGCTGGCTGTGGAGAGAGCGGCGCGCCTCGACGGCGATGGAGGATCAGAGCGGAGTATGGCGCTTCCGCGAGATGCTGCCGATTGTGAAGAGCGATGCGAGCATTGTGTCGCTGCGGGAAGGGAATACGCCGCTGTATCCTCTGCGGCGCGCGGCCCGCAGCACGGGCGTGGAGCGGCTGTTTGCCAAGCATCAGGGAATGAACCCGACGGGGTCCTTTAAAGACACCGGAATGACCACGGCGCTTTCCGTGGCAAGCGAGATGGGCTTTTCCTGGGTGGCCTGCGCTTCGACCGGCAACACTTCGGCAGCGATGGCCGCTTATGCGGCGCGGGCAGGCATGCGCAGCCTGGTGCTGATTCCGGAAGGCAAGATTGCATGGGGCAAGCTGGCGCAGTCGCTCGATTACGGCGCGCTGACGCTGCAGGTGAAGACGGATTTTGACGGCTGCTTCCGGGTGCTGAGTGAAGTGGTCGAGCGGGCTCCGGTGTATCTGCTGAACTCGGTCAATCCATATCGTCTGGAGGGACAAAAGACCCCGGCGATGGAGATTGCGGAGCAGATGGAGTGGGAGGTTCCCGATCATGTGATTGTGCCGGGCGGAAATCTGGCGAACAGCTCGGCGCTGGGCAAGGGCTTTCTCGAGATGAAGCGTCTGGGGCTGACGACGCGGGTCCCGAAGATCTCGGTCGTTCAGGCGGAGGGCGCGAATCCGCTGTACTGCAGCATGGTGAAGACAGGCGGTAAAACGCTCGAGCCGGTGGCCGCGAATACGCGGGCGAGCGCGATCCGCATTGGAAATCCGGCGTCGTGGAAGAAGGCGGTCCGGGTGATTCAGGAGACGGGCGGCTGGGTGGAGCAGGCTTCCGAGGCGGAGATTGCGCTGGCCAAGGCTGAGATCGGCGCAGAGGGAATCGGGTGCGAGCCGGCCTCGGCGGTCACGCTGGCGGGGCTGAAGAAGCTGGTACGGCAGGGCCGGATCGCGCGGGAAGAGTCGGTGGTGCTGGTGCTGACCGGCCATACGCTGAAGGATTCGGAGTACACGATTCAGTATCATCGCGGAAAGCTGCTCGGCGAAGACGAAGCGGCGGGGATGGAAGCCGAGATCGAGGCAACACGGCGGAATACGATCGAGCTGGAGGCCGCAGCGGATAATGTGCTGCGTGAGCTGGAGCGGGCCTCACGATGAGCAGTGAGGCTTTCAGGATTAAACTGCCGGCCACGTCGGCCAATCTGGGACCTGGGTTCGATACTCTGGCGCTGGCTTTGCGGCTTTATCTCGAGGTCGAGGCCGAGGCTGCTGCCTCGTTCTCCATCGAGGCGTCCGGACGCAACCAGGATATCTGCGGAGCGCTCGAAGGCAATCTGCTGCTCGAGACCTACAGCAAAACCCTGACCGCCGCTGGCCGGCCGGTGACACCGCTGCGGCTGCGTGTTCATAACGAAATTCCGCTGGGGATGGGTTGCGGCTCGTCCGCTGCCGTGCGCCTGGCGGGCGTATCGCTGGCGGCGCACTTCGGCGGCCTGGGGTGGGATGGAGCGCGCATTCTGACGGAGGCTTCACGGCTGGAAGGACATCCGGACAACGCGGCGGCATGCTGGCTGGGAGGATTCACAGCCAGCGGCATGGATGAAAGCGGTGTGCAGGCCGTCTCGTTCGCCGCGCCTGCGGAGTGGCGGGCGCTGGTCGTGATGCCGCAGAAGCCGCTGGCGACGACGGCCTCCCGCGCTGTGCTGCCGGAGCGGTATTCGCGCGCGGATGTGGTGGTGAATCTGCAGTCGGTGGCGCTGCTGACGGCAGCCTTCGCCGCGAGACGAGCGGACCTGCTGGTCCACGCGATGCGGGACCGGATTCATCAGCCGTATCGGGCAGAGGTCTGTCCTTTGCTGCCGGCGCTGCTGCCCCTGGCCGGGCAGGGCGGGATTCCGGGAGTGGCCCTGAGCGGAGCCGGTCCGGCGGTGCTGGCACTGCTGGCTTCGGAAGAGGATATCGCCGGAGCATGCGAGCGTATCCGGGAGGCGCTGCCACGCGGCGAGACGGTCGAGATTCTGGCCTGTGAGCTGGCGCCCCGGAGAGAGTAGTCCAAAAGAGGGAGAACGCCTGCAACTCTCGTAATCAAAGGATGTTATTACTTTGGCATTACCTAAGAGTTCTTTACAGAGAAGTTGGAAAAGCCTAACTTCTGACCGTGGGCAGTTCTGGGGGAGGGCTGCTCCAGCGCCTGGGTTCTCTTTAACGGAGTCCCGGGCGCTTTCATTTTCAGGCAGTTATTCCACTTCCTGCCACCTGCGTTGCGACTTTTTAAGGGGTGTGCGCATCTAGCCCTGTAGACTGTTTGTGCGAGAGAAAAACCACATGGTGTGGTGAAACGCACAATAAGGAGGAACATGGCTGGACAGGCTGTGGTGGAAGTGAACGATACAACGTTTGAACAGGAGGTTCTCCAGTCCGATCAGCCGGTCCTGGTGGATTTCTGGGCTGCCTGGTGCGGTCCCTGTAAGGCGCTTGCGCCGACCGTGGATGAGATTGCGGTCGAATACAACGGCAGGTTAAAGGTCGCCAAGATGGATGTGGACCGCAATCAGGCGACGCCGATGCGGTACGGAATTCGCGGGATTCCGGCACTGCTCCTCTTCAAAGGCGGCAAGGTGGCCGATCAGATCGTCGGCTATGTGCCGAAGGACACGATTGCGAAGAGCATCACGCGCGTCATCGAGTAACATTCAGCGCGGTAAAGAGAAAAGGCCTGGAGCAGAGTGCTCCGGGCCTTTCTGTTTTGAGCCATGCTGTGCGGCAGAGACCTTCCGGCAACCCTGCCGCGGTCAGTACTTGCGCAGCATGCCGAGAACGCGTCCCTGAATGGCGACCTGCGCGGCAGAGACGAAGATCGGATTCATCTCGGCGTTCGAGGGCTGCAGCCGGACCAGAGAGCCTTCGAGGTAAAAGCGCTTGAGGGTGGTCTCCGCACCGCGTACCAGGGCGACGACGATATCTCCCTGGCGGGCAACGCTGGTACGCTCCACAAGAACATAATCGCCGTCGACGATATGCTCATCGCGCATGGATTCCCCGCGCACCTGAAGAGCGAAGACTTCCCGGTTGCCGATGATGTCGCCGAGCGAGATGCTCTCCGGCGTCTCCGTGGCTTCGACGGGCAGACCGGCGGCGATGCGTCCCATCAGCGGCAGCCGCTCGCTCTGGCGGGCTTTGCTGCGCGGCGGGAGCACGTCGATGGAGCGGCTGCGATTGTGAGCGCGCTGCAGCAGGCCTTTGTTCTGCAGGTTCGTGATGTGCTTGTGCACGGTCGCCAGCGATTTCAGATCGAGTCCCCGGGCGATTTCCTCGAAAGAAGGGGAGTATCCGTTGCGCTGAACGAAGCCTGTGACGAAGTCGAGCACTTCCTTTTGACGCCGTGTGACAGCCATGCGCGCATTATAGCGAATAAAAAGCGAATTACGCGATAAAGTTTCTGTTACACAAACAGGTTCCCCGTTATGCCGGGGAGTTTCGCCCTCCGATTCCCGTTTTGACACCCGCCTTCTTCCTCTTCCCGTTTTCGGAATCGCCTTGTTTTTCTTTCTCCATTTCGATTGTTTCGTTCCCGGACACAGGAGAAGGTGATTGCAGCAGACGGGAGACGCAAGCGATGCGGCTATTCATTGCGGAGGATGATCGGGCGCTGGGAGGCTTTCTGGCCCGGGGCCTGGAAGCGGACGGCCATGAGGTCCGGATCGTCCACGACGGACAGACGGCGATGGATGTGCTGACGGAGGATCTGCCCGATCTGGCGATCCTCGATCTGAACCTGCCGCGCAGAGACGGCGCCGAGGTGCTGTGCTTCCTCCGCGGACTGGCGGAAGGCCTCCCGATCCTGGTGCTGACCGGACGCAGTGAAGCGGACATCCGGCTGCGCTGCTTTGAGATGGGGGCGGATGACTGCATGCTCAAGCCCTTCTCCTTCGCGGAGCTTCGCGCTCGCTGTCGCGTATTGCTGCGCCGCCGGGGCGATACGGGCCTGGTGCTGCGTCATGGCGGAGTCGAGGTGAATCGCGTGGAGCGAACGGTGGTGCGGGATGGAGAAGCGGTGACGCTGACCAACAAGGAATTTGCGCTGCTCGAATGCCTGCTGCTGCAGCGGGGACGCGCTGTCTCCCGGGCCACGCTGCTGGAGCGGGTGTGGAATCTGAGTCCGGATGGCGCGACGAATGTGGTGGATGTGTATGTGAACTATCTTCGCCGCAAGCTGAAGGACTGTGGACCGGAGCCTCTGATTCAGACGGTGCGCGGTCAGGGCTACTCGATCGGGCTGAACCGGCGCGGTCTTTCTCAGGTAAGCGCATAACGATCTGCACGAGATCGCAGGAGACAACGATTCAGGGATACCGAGGAGGCGTAATGGCAACCTGTCCGGCAACTTCAGCAAACCGTATTCCACCGCGAACCGCCGTACTGGCCAGCGCCGATCTCTCCTTCCGGCAGAGAGTGCGCGATGCGCTCGCCGGCCTGCGATGGCAGGTGCGGGAGGCAGGTGGTGGGGCCGAGGCGCTGGCCTGTCTCGACGCCTCGCCGGTCGAAACTGTGATTGTGGATTCCTGGCTGCCGGATCTCGACATCCGCGAGTTTCTCGCCGATTTTGAGAGGCTGCACCCGGACGTGGATCTGGTGGCGGTCGATGACCTGGATGCGCTGCGGGGCGGTGCGAGAAGCCCGCGCCGGAATGAGGTGCTGCATGCGCTGCGCGCAGGCCAGGATGGCGACGGCGCGATCTGGAATACGGCTCCGGTGCTGGAAGAGAGGGAAGCACCCACGTATGAGCGGCGGAAGGCGTTGCAGATGGAGAAGCCTTCGCGTGCCGCTGCGGCTGCGAATACGGCCCGGCTGCCGGAGCTGATCGGCGCGCATCCGGAGATGCTGGAGGTCAGCCGCAGGATTCGTCTGGTGGCTCCGCGAACCACGCCGGTGCTGATCCAGGGACCGACCGGCACGGGAAAGGAGCTGGTGGCGAGAGCCCTGCACCGGCTGAGTCTGCGGTCGGCGCGGCCCTTTGTCGCGCTGAACTGCGCGGCGATTCCCGATGCGCTGCTCGAAGCGGAGCTTTTTGGGCACACGCGCGGAGCCTTTACCGGCGCCGTGCAGGGGCGCATGGGAAGGATTGAGACGGCGCATGGCGGCACGCTGTTTCTGGATGAGATCGGAGAGATGCCGCTTGCTCTGCAGTCGAAGCTGCTGCGCTTTGTGGAATCGGGTGAGCTGCAGCGGGTGGGCGAAAACGAGCCGGTGAAGGTGGATGTGCGCATCGTCGCCGCGACCCATCAGTCGCTTGCGAAACAGGCGTCGGAGGGAGCCTTCCGGGCCGATCTCTATTATCGGCTGGCCGTCTTTCTGATTCGTACGCCGCGCCTCACCGATCATACGGAGGATCTGCCGGTGCTGGTGGAGCATTTTCTGCGGCGGATGGGCGAGGAGAGTCCGGCCAAGATCATCACGGCCGCGGCGATGGAGCGGATCGCAGCTCATCCGTGGCCGGGCAATGTGCGGGAGCTGGAGCATGTGATCGAGCGCGCGTGGATTCTGGCCGAAGAGCGGCCGCAGATCGATGCTGCGGAGATTGAATTCGGCGAAGCGATGACGCGGGTGGGCGCGGAGGATTCCCGGAAAGGGCTTTTCTGAGAAGACTCTCATCTTTAAACCGCAAATATGGTCCCGTTCCTGCAAAAACCCTCAGCGGAGAGGCCTGCTCCGCAGGCGTGACAGGAGTTGCGATGCAGATTACGACACAGATGGCGGATGAGCTGGAGCGGTATCTGAAACTGTCCACGCTGGAGCTGAAGCTGACCGCGCAGAATATGGCCAATGTGGATACTCCCGGGTATCGCACGATGGGCTTCGATTTCGAGACGGAGATGAAGCGATCGGTCGGAGAGCTGGAAGCGCAGCGCAGGGCCGAGGAAGAGGGAACGGAGATGCCCGCGGAGCCGGGCATCGCGGTAGGGCAGGTGGACCATCTGCTCGAGCGTCCGGATGGCAATAACGTCTCGATGGACCGCGAGGGTCTCAACATGGCCCAGGCACAGCTGCAGTTTCGCGCCGGCGTGGAACTGCTGAAACATGAGTACTCCACGGTCATGGACGCGATCCACGTCGATCAGAAGTAGGGTCGATCAGAAGCAGGCCGGATTTAAGAACAGCGGCAGGAGCATGCAGGGAGCACAGAGATGAATCTTTTCGGAGTGATGGAAGTGAGCGGCTCAGCACTGAAGGCAGAGCGCATCCGTGCCGAGGTGGTGGCGGCGAATATGGCAAATGCGGAGACGACGCGGACGCCGGAGGGTGGTCCCTACCGCCGGCATCATGTGGTCTTCACGGCTGCGCCGGGGACACAGTCTGCATTCGGCAACGTTCTGCTGGGAGAGACTGGCGTGCTGGGTGGGACTTCCACGACGGCTTTTCCAGTCGGCGCGCCAATCGGGGCAGAGGCCGAAGATGAGGCACAGATCGGCGGTGTCGAGGTCTCGGCCGTGGTCGAGGACAAGGCTTCGGTATTGAAGCGGTATGATCCGCAGCATCCCGATGCCGATGCGAATGGATTTGTCTCCTATCCGGATATCAATCCGGTGACCGAGATGGTGGACCTGATGGGCGCTGAGCGGGCCTACGGGCTGAACAGCTCGGCGGTGCAGGCGACGAAGGGCATGATCAGCTCGTCGATCGACATCCTCAAATAGCCGGCTGCCGAAACAGCGCGCCGCGGAAACGATGAAGAGGCCGAAGACGATGCAGATCGCAAAGAAGACCGTAGAAGGGAGCTTTCTCCGATGATGGCCAGCGCCGTGAATGCCATGACCTCCGCGGTGAGTGATGCGCTGACTGTGGCTCTTTCATCGATCAGTACCGGAGTGACGCCGGAGACGGCCAGCAGCGCGGAGGCGACCGGGGCAGCGATGCCGTTTTCCGGCATGGTGAAGGATGCGGTAAAGAATCTGAACGCGCTCGAAGACCAGGCATCGGGCGCGGTGAACGGGCTTCTCGAGGGCACGGGGGTGGATGTGCACGAGGCGATGATCGCTACCCAGAAGGCGGATATGTCGTTCGAGCTGGCGCTGGCCGTGCGCAGCAAGGCCGTAGCGGCATATCAGCAGGTGATGGGGATGCAGTTCTGATCTCACGCTGCACTGCGAAGCATGCGCAGGTGGGAAGCGGGCAACACAAACGAGCGGAAGCTGAGAAAGCGAAACCAGAGAGATGGACGAGAATCGGCAGCTACAAAGGGGCTTTCCGCAGCGCGCGAGCGCCATGGCATCAGAGGCTCTGGCGCGTCTTCAGAAGATGGAGCGGCCTCACCGGATTCGCCTGGCGGTGGCCGCGGCCGCGGTTCTGGCCTGTCTGGCCGGAATCCTTTGGTATGCGACACGGACTGACTGGCGCACGCTCTATGCGGGGATGCAGCCGGACGATGCGCGGGAGACCGCTGCGGAATTAACTACGGCCGGGATTCCCTACGATGTATCGCCGGATGGCACCGTGCTGCGGGTTCCCGCGGAGTGGCTGGACAAGGCGCGGCTGGCGGCCACGGCCAAAGGCGGCCCGAAGAGCGGACGGATGGGATTCGAGCTCTTCGACAAGCCGAACTGGGTGGGCTCGGAGTTCGACGAAAAGGTGAATTATCAGCGGGCGCTCGAGGGCGAGCTCGAGCACACCATCGACACGCTGGGCCCGGTCGAGTCGTCGCATGTGCATCTGGTGATGCCGCATGACTCCCTCTTCAGCGAGCAGCAGCGCGACGCCAAGGCGTCGGTGACGCTGAAGCTGCGGGACCGCACGCTCTCCGACGAAGAGGCCGACGGCATTCGCCACCTCGTGGCCAGCGCCGTCGACGACCTGCATCCGGAGAATGTGGTGCTGGTGGATGATGCCGGACGGCAGCTCGGCCGCAAAAGCGCGGATGCGGTCGCGGAGGCTCATGAGCAGGCGCTGGCAGAGAGAATTGTAAGCACGCTCGAGCCGGTGGCGGGAGCAGGCAATGTGCGCGCCTCGGTCAACGTGGACTATGACACATCGAGCGCCGATGAGGTGGACGAGACCTACGATCCGAACGGAACGGTGAGTCTTTCGATGCAGCGCTCGGAACAGACCTCCGCACCGCCGCAGGTCTCCGGGATTCCAGGAACGGCCAGCAACGCTCCTAACGTGCAGCCGCCGCTCTATCCCTCGCAGAGCGCGCAGATGCAGAGCATCAAGCAGGAGAGCGCGACCTACGGCGCATCGAAAAAAGTGCGGCATACGGTGCAGAATCCGGGGCGGGTGCGCCGGATTACGGCGGCGATTCTGATCAATTACCGTCAGCTGGGCAGTAGCAGACAGCCGCAGTGGGAGCCGCGCACGCAGCAGGAGATGCAGCGGCTGACCGATCTTGCCCAGGCTGCGGTTGGATACGACGCATCGCGCGGAGATCAGGTCAGCGTCGAGGACATTGCCTTCGAGGAGAATGGCGCGGTTCAGCAGGCAAACACCGGAGAGCGTCTGCTGCGAACCCTCTCTTCTTCGCAGCCATTGCTGAAATACGCAACCCTGCTGCTCGGACTGCTGGCCGTGCTGTTCTTTGCGGTCCGGCCGGCAATGCACGCCATAGCCGAAGCCGGAAAGATCGGAGCAGGTGAGCTTCCGGTGGCGGCGCTGGTGAGCGGAGATGGCGCGGCGTCTGAAGCTCTGGAGCAGCCTCCCATCGAGCAGCAGAAGCTGCGGGCCCAGGCGGTCTTTGACCAGGTGACCGAACAGATGAAGGGCGATCCGGCGCAGAGCGCCAGGTTGCTGCAGAGCTGGATTCATACGGAATGACGGAGAGCGCGATGACCACACCTGTATCCCCCATTCCGGCGCTGCCTGCCTCGACTCCGGATCGCCGGACTTCCTACCCTGGCCTCTCCGGTCTGCGGAAGGCGGCGATCCTGATCGTGGCCATGGGCGACGAGCTGGGCAAGAAGATCATTCAGAACCTGCCCGAGCAGGACGTGCAGCGCCTGGCGGAAGAGCTTGCGGACCTGAAGAACATTCCTCCCGACCTCTCGTTTTATGTGGTGGAGGAGTTCTACGAGATGCTCGAGACGCAGCATTACATGCTGCATGGCGGCATCGATTACGCGACGCGGTTACTGGTCGAATCCTTTGGCAAACAGCGCGCCGAGGATCTGCTGGAGCTGGTGAAGCGCGCGCAGGAGGCCAGCCAGGGAAACCTTTCGATGCTGCAGAAGGTTGACCCGCTGCATCTGGGCAAGTTTCTTGACAGCGAGCATCCGCAGACCATCGCGCTGGTACTGGCGCATCTCGATCCGAGGCGTGCCTCTCTGGTGCTGGACAGCCTGAATGAGGAGCGCCGGGTAGAGGCGGTTGTCCGGCTGGCGGCCATGCGTCAGTTCTCGCCGGAGATGGCGCAGAAGGTTGCCGTGATTCTGCACCGGCGTCTTGAAAATATCGGCGACGGGACCCGGAAATCCTACTCCGGCCACAAGGCGGTCGCTGATCTGCTCAACCGGCAGAATGCAGAGCAGGCGAAGAAGATTCTCGAAGAGATCGAAGAGACCGATCCCGAGATGGCGCTGAACATCCGGAACCTGATGTTCACCTTCGAGGATCTGGTGACGATTCCGGTCAGCAGCATGCGCGAGATCGTCGCCGCCGCAGACAAGCGTCAGCTGGCTCTGGCGCTGCGCAGCGCGCGGGAAGATCTGCGGGCGCATGTCTATCAGGCGATGTCTTCGCGCGCGGTGGAGATGCTGCGCGAGGACATGGAAGTGATGGGACCGGTACGGGCGCGCGAGATCGCCGGCGCACAGCAGGAGATTCTCAATCTGGCGCGGACGCTCGAGTCCGAAGGCAAGATCATTCTGAAGCTGGAACAGGGTGACGATCTGATTGTCTGATCGCGGAGGCGAAGCAATGCTGCAGGAGACCGAACGCAGAGTTCAGCGTCTTGAATACCTGCCCTTTGGCGGTAACGGGGCAAACCTTTCTGTGAGCATACTGGCCGAGCCCGGCGAGGTGCAGGAGCAGAGCGCCGCAGAGCGCGCTTCGGAGCTGGAGCGGCAGATCGCCACTCTGCGCGAACAGACGGCAAGGTTGACGCGGCAGACCGAAGAAGCACGGCGGGAGGGTATCGAGCAGGGGCGCACGGAAGAGCTGCACAGGCAGACGGAGCTGCTCGAACGATGCGCAACGGGTCTGACGCAGGCGGCGGAATCCTTTCGCGCCGATCGGGACCAGTATCTTGGCGCGGTGGAACATGAAGTCGTTCGTCTGGCACTCGCTGTCGCGGCGCGCGTTCTGCATCGTGAAGCGCAGATGGACCCGCTGATGCTTTCCGGCGCGGTGCGCGTGGCGCTGGGGCAGCTCGCCGAGACGGCCGAGGTGCGTCTGCGCGTGCCTGCCGCAGAGCTTGATCTGTGGGCGGAGATGCTGCGGCTGATACCCAATCTGGCGCTGCGGCCGGAGCTGATCTCCGACGAGCGGCTGCAGTCGGGCGAAGCGGTGCTGGAGGCGCAGACAGGCAGCGTGGATCTGGGAGTGCGCGCCCAGATGGAAGAGATTGAACGGGGCTTCTTCGATCTGCTGGAGAGCCGTGAGGAGATGCGCGGTGCGGCTTCTGAGCAGGCGTCGGGGAGCCGGGGCCAGGCGGGGTAGATGGAACTGCTGGGCACTTATTTTTCGCGGCTCCGGCAGAGATCGTCGCTGCGCTGGAGAGGACGCGTGCTGGAGGCGGTCGGCCAGACCATTGAGTCGGCCGGGCCTCTCTGCTCGGTCGGCGAGTGTTGCGAAATCATCGATGGAGAGGGCACGCGGCACCTTGCCGAAGTGATCGGTTTTCGCGGGGCTCAGGTGCTTTCGATGCCGCTCGACTCCTCGGATGGCATTCGTTACGGCGATGCGGTTACCGGTCTCGGCATCATGCCGCATATTGAAGTGGGCGAGGCGCTGATCGGGCGAGTTCTGAACGCACTGGGGCAGCCGATCGACGGAGGCAGGCGTCCTCAGGTCTCTGCGGCGATGCCTCTTGATGGCAATATCCCGCATCCGCTGGAGCGTGTCGCCATTCGCAGACCGCTGGGGACGGGAATCCGTGCCATCGACGGCATGCTGACCGTGGGCCGTGGCCAGCGTGTGGGCATCTTTGGCGGCTCGGGCGTAGGCAAGAGCACGCTGATCGGCATGATGACGCGGAACAGCGAAGCCGAAGTGATTGTTGTAGGGCTGGTGGGTGAGCGCGGACGTGAGGTGGGAGAGTTCCTGGAAGAGAGCCTTGGTCCGGAGGGGCGGAAGCGTGCGGTGGTACTGGTTTCCACCTCGGACCAGTCGCCGCTGCTGAGAATGCGCGCAGCTCTGGCGGCGACCTGTGTGGCGGAGTGGTTTGCCGCGCGGGGACGCCATGTTCTTCTGGTGCTCGATTCGCTCACTCGCTTTGCCATGGCGGCGCGGGAGGTGGGGCTGGCTGCCGGAGAGCCTCCGACGGCCAAGGGCTATACGCCTTCGGTCTTTCATCGTCTGGCCCGGCTGATTGAGCGGGCGGGGCAGTTTCAGAAGGGCAGCATCACCGCGTTCTATACCGTGCTGATGGAGGGCGACGATCAGCAGGACCCGCTGGTCGATGCGGTGCGCTCCTTTCTTGACGGGCATGTCGTTCTCTCTCGCACGCTCGCAGCCGAGGGATGGTATCCCCCCATTGAAGTTCTCGACTCCATAAGCCGGCTGATGCCGGCTGTGACCACACCGGAGCACAGGCGATCGGCTGCCGTGGTGCGCCGTCTGCTGGCCGCGTGGGCAAGATCGGAAGATCTGGTGCGCATCGGTGCTTACCGCCAGGGGTCGGACCCGGAGCTGGATCAGGCGATGCGCTCCCGGCCGGCGATCCGCCGCTATCTGGAACAGGACGCCGCGGAACGGGTCACCTTTGCGGAAGGCCGTGATCGCCTGCTGGCTCTGGCGCGGGAGTGCGGAGGGTGAGAGGAAATCTTACGCGCGTGCTGCGCCTGCGGACACTGTTTGAAGACGTAAGCCGCGTAGAGGTGGAGCAGCGGACGCAGCAGCTGGCTCGCATTGAGGAGAGCGTGGCGAGAGAACAGTCCATTCTGACGGAGAGCCTGCGCATCCGGATGGCCTCAACAGAGAAGAGCCCGGAAGCGGCGAGTGAAGAGCGGCTGCTGGCCAGGGCCGATGGCGATCTGGCCCAATGGAAGAAAGCGAAGCTCGATGTTCTGCGAGAGCGTAAGACGCAGGAGGCCGATCGCGCGAGAGAGGTCTGGCGAGTGCGGCGGCGGGAGCAGCGGCAGGTGGCGGTGGTGATCGAAGCAGGAGCGGCAGAGGCGAAGGTGCAGGAGGAACGCCGGATGCAGCGAAGCCTCGATGACTGGTTTCAGCTGCGCCGCGCCCAGTCGCAGGCCCGGCAAAAGCGTGGATCGAAGAGCGGACCTGCCTGAAAATTTTCTAAGCCGCCAGTGCGCTTCCCTGGCACGTCGTTTGCATGTGACAGGGCAGGGAGAAACGCATGCACCTGCCCGTTCACGCCGCCGGAGCCGCTTCGGCGCATTCGCCAGAGCGACAGAGCCTTTTCACAGGATCGGGGGGACCGGGAAAATCACCGGCCGGGTCCCTGGCGTCGGCCGGAGAAATCCATCCGGCAATGTTCGGTGCAGTGCTGCGGGACAGGCTGGACGCAGATTCCGTGCATTGCGGAGGTTTCACGGATCTCATGGAGCAGGAAATATCCGATTCGAAGAGTATGAAGAACACCGCCGGAGAGGGTACGCCGGCTGCAGGGCGATCTCGCGGCGGACCGGCGCAGGAGCCGGACCAGCATCCGGTTCTGACAGAAGGAAGCGACGCGGATGCCGAAACCACTGCGGAGCTTCAGACCGGAACAGAAAGAGTACAGGCCGGACGGCTCGCTGTGCGGGAGACCGTTTCCGGTCATGCGGCAGAACGACGGCCAGCAGAACAGAACGAAGCAGCGCCTTCCACTGCGAAGACGGACGCGGATGCAGATTCGAACGGCGCGGGAGCGAAGACAGAATCGAAGCGGCATACGAAGCCGGAATCCGGGACCGATGCGAAAGGCTCGCAGGCATCAGGGGGAGTGGCAACACCTGCTTTCTCCGCGACGTTGTACGGTCCGCATCTGTTTCTCTCAGTGCGGGGGACCGTACATCAGAACGATCAGAGGCCGGACTCGCCGGTGGCAGCGGATACGCGGCAGAATGCAGCGACATTGCATGGCGGCACCAAAGGCACAGATGGTACAGATCGCGCGCCGGATGTCGAAGAAGCAGGTACAGGATCACCGGAAGCTGCAAATACAAATACAGGGGCGGTAAAGATCGGCGAGGCGCCGCCGGATTCCATGCCTGGGAGCGGAGTGCAGGGAATACCGAGCGGGCGGGGAGAAAGATCCGCGGACAACGAAGGCATTTCTGGTTCCAGGGCTCTTTCTTTTGTCCCTGACCGTTCGGCTTCTCCGGTGGAACAAAGAGCCGACGCCGCAAAGACCGTGGGACACGCAGCCAGCGAAGATGCCGCAGCACAGAAGGCCACGGCACGGCCGGGCGGAACCATTTCAGCGGGAGCGGCTTCCGGAGACACATCAGGCGCTTTGACAGGGCCGGCTTCGGGAACGCCTTCAGGCGCAGCGCTTCCGGGAGGGAGCATCGCGGCAGCAGGACATCTTTCCTCCGCGCCGCGTGGGATGGCGGTACAGACTGCCGCGACGGCACCCGGTCACGACGCCACAACTTCGGTGAACCCCTATGACCGGATGGATCAGCACGCCGGGACCGACTCAGCCGCAATCCTGCTCCACAGCACGCCGCAGAGCGTGACGGTCGGAGTGCGTGATCCGGCTCTGGGCTGGACGGAGATTCACGCTCAGTCGCAGGCAGGCCAGGTTTCGGCGCTGCTCACCACCGCCTCCACGGCCGCACATGCCAGCCTGGCATCACATCTGACCTCGCTCTCGCAGTTTCTCTCTGACCACAACGTTGCGATAGGCAACGTAGCGGTCCAGCATGGCTGGTCGCAGAGTGCCGGTGCAGGAACCAATGCCGGGAATGGAGGCACGGGGAATGCTCCGCACAGTCATGGTCAGGGGGGCGGCGCGGGGCCTGATGCGTCCCGCCAGGCGCAGGCTGCGCAGCACGCTGGACAGCCGGGGCCGGATCAGGATGCGTCCACGCCGGCTGCCGGGAACATCACGACGGGTACGGCTTCCCGGATCCGCGTTGTGGCCTGACACAGATCGGGACGAACGAGACAGAAAGGAAAGTATGCATATTCCGCAGCAGCAAAGAGCAGAGCTGTCATCTCTTCAGAGCCTGCATCCGGCGCCGGCGGCTTCCGGGGCCTCGGCAGAGGATGCCTCTTCGGGCTCTTCTTCGAATACCAGCGAAGCAAGCATTACCGCAAATGATTTTCTGACGCTGCTGGTCAGCGAGATGAAGAATCAGGATCCAACCTCGAATCAGGATCCGAACGAATATATCGATCAGCTGGTGCAGGTCAACAGTCTGGAGCAGCTGATTCAGATCAATACGGATCTGGGTGGAAGCTCTTCGAGCTCCGGAACGAGCAGCTCCGATGCAGCATCGGGCACGGCGGCGGCGGCCAGCCAGCAGACAATCCACGGCAACCTGAGCGCACACGACACAGGAGCCTCAGCCGGAAGAGTGGCGACCGCTCTCAGTGCGCATGTACCAGGTGCAACAGGTGAGGCGGCATCCGGAAGCGCAGATCGATCTTCTCTGCCGTCATCGTCCTCGGCGTCTGATCTGCGGGCTTACATTCTGCAGAGACTTCATCAGCAGTAAACGCGCGCTATGCGCAGAACACCGACAAAGGAGAAAAGGATGTCCTCGTTTTCGATTCCACTGACCGGGCTTGAGTCGGCGCAGACCGCGCTCAATACCATTGCCAACAACCTTTCCAACATGAACACCACGGCCTTCAAAAGTCAGGAGGCCAGCTTCAGCAATCTGTTTTACCAGGAGCTGGGCTCGACCGGCTCGGGCAACCCGATCGAGGTGGGCGCCGGCACCCAGGTCGATTCGACCACGACCGATTTCTCCGACGAGGGCAGCATCACTCCAACGTCCAGCGCGTATGACAATGCCATCAACGGGAATGGATTCTTTGTCGTGCAGAATGGTTCGGGCACCGAGTATACGCGCGACGGAAGCTTCACGGCAGATGAGAACGGGAACCTGGTTACGCTGAGCGGCCAGTCGGTGATGGGATATCCGGTGGCCAACGGCGCCGTGAATACCAGCGCAGGACTGACGGCGATTCGGCTCCCGATCGGCCAGGTGGAAGCTCCGCAGGCGACGACCACGATGTCGATGACGGCCAATCTGGACGCCTCGGCGGCGGCCGGCTCCGCCTCGGCGGTGACCGTGCCGATCACGGTGTACGACTCGCTGGGAGAGAGCCACACGGCGAATGTGAACTTCACCAAGACCGGAACCAATACCTGGTCGTATAACATCTCGATGGCCGACACGCTTTCACCGGCCTCCTCGACAACGGCGGGAGTCACAACGGTCGGCTACAACTTCGGCGCAGGCGCCACCCTCGATCCTTCCACGAACCTGACGATCACCGGACCGGCCGGGGCCGGCACCGGCACGATTGCCGCTCCGGCGATTACCGCGGGCGAAAGCCTCGCGACCTATGCCGCCGATCTGAACAGCGCCATCACCACGGCGGGCATTACCGGCACGACCGTGACCGTGACCGGCAATACGCTGAACATCTCGGGGACGAACATCTCCACCACCGGAAACGTGGTGCAGGATGCGGTCGGAACCAACACCACCGGCACGCTCAGCTTCGATGCCAGCGGGAATCTCTCCTCTCCCTCGGCGAATATCTCCGGCATTCAGTTTGCCGGCCTGGCCGACGGGGCGGGGAACCTGAATATCACCTGGAATCTCTTCGAATCGAACGGAGACGCCTCCATCGAGCAGGTATCGGCAGCCTCCGGCTCTTCGGGCACCCTGCAGAACGGCTACACCAGCGGCCAGTACAGCGGCTTCACGGTGGACTCGAGCGGTGTGATCTCTGCCACGTACGACAACGGCCAGACGGCTGCGGTGGGTCAGCTTGCGCTGGCCAGCGTGATCAATGAACAGGGCCTGCAGCTGGATGCGGGCAACAGCTACCAGACAACGGCAGCCTCCGGAGCGGCGACGATCGGGGTGGCCGGGACCGACGGACTGGGATCGATCGAGGGAAAAGCGCTCGAGGGATCGAACGTGAATATCTCGAACGAGTTCTCGAACCTGATCGTGGAACAGCAGGCCTACGGCGCAAGCTCCAAGGCCGTCACCACCTTCGATCAGATCGCGCAGGAAACAATAAATATGATCCATTGAAACTGACAGGCAGCACACGGACACTCCAGCGGCGGTATCTCTTTGATGTCGCCGCTTTTTATTAGAAACTGCTTATCTTTTTGCCTCATTTTCGGTCACATATCTGCACTTCAGTCCGGCATCATGCCACCCGATGCCGAGATTCCCGCTACCCCCACAGTCGCCTCCCAGGAGCATGCCGGACCAGCCCCTTTGGTGCCGACCGAAAGTGCGACTGCCGCAAAGGACCCTCTCTCTCCGGAATCGGTGCTGAGCCGCCTTCCCGTGCAGATGGACGTTCTGGTTCCGGTTCCGGGCTTTCGCGTGGAAGACCTGCTTGCGCTCGAAAAAGGCCGCGTGCTCGAAACGGTGTGGGCCAGCGGCGACGATCTGCCCGTGCGGGGCGGTGGTGTGCAGCTGGTCTGGTCCGAGTTCGAGGTGGTGGAACAAAAACTCGCCGTGCGCGTAACGCGCCTGGTGTAAGAACCCGCGATGCAAAGGATCAGAGAGAAAGAACTCGTCATGCAGCTGAGTACGGTGCCGCTCTTCGCGTGGTGCGCAAAGGCTGTCCATGCCCTGAAGGCTGCAGCGCGCAGCGCGAGCCGAAGACAGATGCACCGGGAGACGCGGCTGAGTATCGAGGAGCGTCTGCCTCTGGGCCAGCGGAAGGCTCTGATGCTGGTGAGCTGCTGCGGCCGGCAGATGCTGATCGCGGTCTCCGATGAGACGATCACGCCTCTGATGGAAGTGACGGAGGCAGCACCGACCACCGGCCGGAGCCGGATCGCCGCGATACCGCGCAGCGCGGCGAGAGAGTCGCGAACAGATCCGACGGCGGTTTCGCTGACCGATCCGGCAATGGATTCCAGGGATTCCAGGACTGTGCAGAGAAAAGAGCGGAACAGGAGCGAGGCCCGATGAGCGCAGCACTGCTGATGAGCGCCGTGGCTGCCACGCCCGGCCTGCTTCCGCTGCCGGGACTGGACAGCCGTCTGGCAGCAGGGGGCAATTCCGTTCCCTGGACGATTGTCTTCACGCTGACGCTGCTGACGCTGCTGCCGGCGATCGTGCTGTCGATGACGCCGATGGTGCGCCTGCTGGTGGTCTTTCACTTTCTGCGCCAGGCGCTGGGGACGCAGACGGCACCAAGCAATCAGGTGCTGATGGGGCTGGGGCTGATGATGACCTGGTTTCTGATGCAGCCGGTGCTGCTGCAGGTGGATCAGCAGGCGGTCGAGCCCTTCCGTCACGGACAGATCACCGGATGGGAGGCGATCGAGCGCGGTGCCGGGCCGCCGAAGACTTTCATGCTGCGCTATGCGCGGGAGAAGGATCTGGCGCTGTTTACGGCGGCCTCCCAGACCAGCCGTCCGGCAAAGCCGGAGAATCTGCCGCTGCAGGTGGTGATTCCGGCTTACATGCTCTCCGAGCTGAAGGCCGGATTCGAGATCGGCGCGGTGCTGTTTCTGCCCTTCCTGCTGGTGGATATGGTGGTGGCCTCGATTACCACCTCGATCGGCATGTTTCAGCTGCCGCCGGTGGTGATCTCGACGCCGCTGAAGATTCTGCTCTTTGTGATGGTGGACGGCTGGAACCTGCTGGCCGGGTCGCTGCTGAAGAGTTTTTAGTGTGCGGTGCAACGTTCCCAGGGAGGAAACGATGAGCCCGGACCAGGCGGCGGAGCTGATGCGGCATCTGCTGCGCGAAGCTCTCATTCTCGGCGCGCCCGTGCTGATTGCGGCGAGCGCGACAAGCTTTCTGCTGAGTCTCTTTCAGACGCTGACCTCGCTGCAGGATCAGACACTCTCGATCGTGCCGCGCCTGCTGGTGGTGATGGCGCTTCTGATCGCCGGGATGCCGTGGTTTCTCGGCCGGCTGATCAGCTATACCAGCAGCCTCTTTCTCGACTTCCATCGCTTTCTGGGGCAGGGATGATCGCGTCCGGAGCAGGGATGCCATCCGCGCCCGGCTGGCCACGATTTCTGTCGGCCATGGTGCTGGTGATGGTACGGCTGAGCGGGCTGATGGTCTTCGCTCCTGTCTTCTCGTCCGAAGCGATTCCGGTACGAGTGAAAGCGCTCTTTGTGCTGGCAGTCAGCATCCTGATCGCTCCGGCGGTGGCCGGTCTGCCTCTGGCGCAGGCGCGGATCGGCGTACTTCCGGTTCTGGGAGAGCTGAGCGTGGGGCTCATCTTCGGGCTTTGCCTCAGCCTGCTTGACGAGATGCTGCTCTTTACCGGGCAGATACTGGGTATCCAGTTCAGCTTTTCTCTGGTCAACCTGCTCGATCCGAATTCAAAGGTGGAGACGCCGCTGCTGGGGCAGGCGCTCTCGCTGCTGGGCACGCTGGTGCTGCTGGCCGCGGGGCTGCACCGCACACTGCTGGCGGCGCTGCTGCGCAGTTTTGCCTGGGCTCCGCTGGGAGGGTTCGCCATGGATTCGCATCCGGGGGTGGTGCTGCCGCAAATGGCTGCGGGCATCTTTCTCGCTGCGCTGCAGCTGGCCGCTCCGGTGCTGGCGGCGACCATGCTGGTCGAATTTGCCGTGGCCATGGTGGGGCGGCTTTCGCCGCAGCTGCCGGTGATGTCGGTGGCGATTCCGCTGAAGACGATCTGCGGTTATGTGGTCCTGATCGGCTCTCTTGCGCTGTGGCCGCGCTTTATCGAAGCCAGGTTTGACAGCCTGCTCACCGCTGCCGCCGAGCTGGTACGGCATTCGGCAGTGCAGCCGGGGTTGCGATGAGCGCCGAGCAGACAGAACGGGCAACACCGCGGCGGCGGCAGAAGGCCGAGGAGCAGGGAGACCGTGTCCTCAGCCGGGAGATGCTCTCGGCCTGCGGCATGCTGGCCAGTGTTCTGGCTCTGGGATGGGCGGCCGAGTCGTGGGTGATGCGATGGCGCGGAGCCTATGACGACTTTCTTTCTCTCGGCTCTCCGGCCGTGTGGCACGAAGGCCGGACGATGGAGGTGATCCTCGCGCTGCGCAGAACCACGGTCGTGGCGCTGCTGCCGCTGGTGACGGTGCTGCTGCCCGGAGTCGCGGCGGTGCTGCTCTGCGGGATCGCGCAGAATCGCGGACTGCGGTTCCATGCCGAAGCGCTGCAGCCGAAGTGGTCGCGGTATAACCCGGTGACCAATCTGAAGAACATCTTCTCGCTGCGCGGCGCCGCTCGCCTCGCGAAGACGCTGATCCCGGTCGCAGCGCTGCTGTGGATGGCTCAAAAGCTGACGATGGAGCAGCTCACGTATCCGGTGCTCAGCCTGGCACGGATGCCGGCGCTCTTTGGAGAAGCCTGGCGGCTGCTGCAGGATACGGCGTGGATTCTTTTTGCCTGGTCGGCCATCGATTACCTGGTCGAATGGCGAAGCCGCGAAGACCGGCTGAAGATGTCGAAGGAAGAGATCCGTGAAGAGCTGAAGCAGACCGAGGGCAATCCCCAGGTGCGGGGGCGCATCCGCTCGCTGCGCCGCCAGATGCGCCGCAGACAGCTGAAGGCCGATGTGAGCCGGGCCTCGGTGGTGATTACGAACCCGACGCATTATGCCGTCGCGCTGAGCTTCGACTTCGACACGATGGAGGCTCCGAAGGTTCTGGCGAAGGGCCGGGATCTGCTTGCAGAGCAGATCAAAAGCGAGGCCCGATGGGCCGGAGTGCCCATCGTCGAGAACCCGCCGCTGGCCCGCTCACTCTACCGGCACGTCGAGCCGGGACAGGCGATTCCACACGATCTTTACGCCGCCGTGGCCGCGATTCTCGCATGGCTCTATCGCCGCCAGGTGGAAGAGCGCATTCGCCAGGAACAGCTGCGGGAGCAGGCGAAGAAGCGGCAGGCCAGGGCCGCCCAGGATGCCGCACAGGCAGCCACCATGCAACACGCTTATTCGGGAGGAGAACAACCATGAGTACTGCAACGCTTCTGCCTGCGGCCACGCCGAAGCATGGCGGATTCATTCATCGGCTGAGAGAAGTGGCGCTGCCGGCCGGCGCCATCAGCGTGATCTTCGTCATGCTGATTCCGATTCCGGCACTGCTGATGGACCTGCTGCTGGCCTGTTCGATGGCGGCCTCGGTGCTGGTCTTTCTGTCGGCGGTGCAGGTGAGAAAGGCGGTGGACTTCTCCGTCTTTCCGACCCTGCTTCTGCTGCTGACCCTCTTCCGCCTCTCACTCAACATCGCCTCGAGCCGCCGCATTCTTCTGCATGGCAGCGAAGGAACAGCCGCGGCCGGCAAGGTCATCGAGGCCTTCGGGCAGTTCGTGGTGGGCGGCAATTATGTCGTGGGTTTCGTGCTCTTTCTGGCGCTGATCGCGATTCAGTTTCTGGTGGTCAGCCACGGCGCGGTGCGCACCGCGGAAGTGACGGCCCGCTTCACCCTCGACGCGCTGCCCGGCAAGCAGATGGCGATCGACGCCGACATGAATGCGGGCCTGATCGATGAGGCCACGGCCAGAAAGCGCCGCCAGGCGCTGGCTCAGGAGTCGGAGTTTTACGGCGCAATGGATGGCGCGGCGCGCTTCAACCAGCGCGATTCGCTGGCCACGATCCTGATCACCTCGATCAACATCGTGGCCGGGCTGCTGATCGGCACGCTGCAGCAGGGAGTGGCGGTCAGCGAAGCGCTTAAAACCTACACCACGCTGACGGTGGGCGACGGTCTGGTGACGATGATCCCTTCGCTGCTGGTCTCGGTGGCGGGCGGCATTGTGCTGACCCGGGCATCGACCTCCGGAGCGCTGTCGAGCGAGCTGGGAAGCCAGCTCTTTCGCCGCGGCACCACGCTGTACATCGCAGGAGGCGTGCTGGCTGCGCTGTGTCTGGTCCCGGGGCTTCCGAAGCTGGCCTTTCTTCTGCCGGCAGCCAGCCTGATGGCATTGGGGCGAAGGATGGAGAAGCGTCCGGAGGCGGATGCCGCACCACAGGAGACGGCAAAGAAGGCCGACGCCAGAGCGCGGGGCGAGGAGATGGCTTCGCTGCTCAAAATGGACGAGCTGAGCCTCGAGATCGGCTTCCAGCTCATCCCGCTGGTAGATGAAAAACAGGGTGGACAGCTGCTGACCCGGGTGCGGATGCTGCGCCGCCATCTGGCCGGCGATCTCGGTTTTCTGGTGCCTCCCGTGCATATCTCCGACAATCTGCGGCTGAAGCCGCGGGAGTATGTCTTCTCGCTGCGCGGCATGGAGATCGGCCGGTGGCAGACGGAGGGAAGCTCGCTGCTCGCGGTCAGCAGCGACGCGCAGCCCCGTCCGCTGCCCGGCAGGGAGACACGGGAGCCGGCCTTCGGCCTGCCCGCGAAGTGGATTCAGCCGGCGCTCGAGGACCAGGCGCTGGCGGCCGGATATTCCGTGGCCGATCCGGTCACGCTGGTCAGCACGCATCTGGGCGAGATGATCCGCCAACATGCGCACGAGCTGCTGACGCGCGCGGAGACGAAGCGGCTGCTCGATGCCCTGAATGAAAGCCATCCGAAGCTGGTCGAAGAGCTGGTGCCGAAGACGCTTTCTCTCGGCGAGGTGCAGAAGGTGCTGCAGCAGCTGCTGCGCGAACAGGTCTCGATCCGCGATCTGGGGACGATCCTTGAAACGCTGGTCGAAGCGGCGCCGCAGAACCGCAGCCTCGCGTATCTGGTGGAGGCCACCCGCCAGGCGCTGGGACGGCGCGTGGTGCAGCCGCTGCTCGACGGCGACGGCACGCTGCGGGTCGTGGTTCTCGATCCTGCGATCGAGGAGGAGCTGGCAGCGGCCTGTCATCCGGAGGGCGCGGCGCGCCTCTCCGCCGATACCCGTGGGCCGTCGACGCCGGTCATCCGCCGCATCGCCGATTCTTTGAAACAGCTAATCGGTTCCGGCACATCTTCGGCACGTCCCGTGCTCCTTTGTCAGAGTCCGGCCCGATATTACCTGCGGCGCTGGCTTGAGCCTGTGATGCCGAAGATCAGCGTTCTTTCGCCTGCCGAGATCTCCCCCGAAGTCCGGCTGCGATCGATCGGAGTGGTGCGGTGATCGCCGGCGCAGAGAAAAAGCGGAGCAGGAAGAGAACAGCCGTCGGGAAAGTCACGGTCAGGCCGGATACGGACAGGACAGATATGGAAAACACGGTGCGGGCGCAGAGGATTTCAGGAACCGAGGTACGGCCGGCCTCCGTGGAGCTGACGCTCCGCGAGGCTGCATTCCAGGAAGGCGCGGTTCTGAGGCTTTCCACCGCCCCGGCCGATGCCGGAGGAGATTTCGCAGAAGAGGCGGCCAGAGCCACAGGATATGCGGGCGAGAACTCCCAGTCCGAACAGGAGAGGCTGATGGTTGAGCATCTGCCTATCGTGCGTTATCTGGCGAGGCGTATCCACGAACGGCTTCCTCAGCATGTGGAGATGGAAGATCTGGTAAGCGCGGGCGTACTGGGTCTGATTGACGCCTTTCAGAAGTTCGACCCGGCCAAGAAGGTACAGTTTCGCAGCTACGCGCAGTTCCGCATCCGCGGCGCCATTCTGGACAGCCTGCGCACGCTTGACTGGGGTCCGAGAGATCTGCGGCGCAAAGGCCGCGCTGTGGAAGAAGCGATTCGCAGGCTGACGGCAAGGATGGGGCGCGCGCCGTCGGAGACCGAGATTGCGGCCGAGCTTGAGATGGAGCTGAGCGATTATCAGCAGCTTCTGGGCGAGCTGAAGGGGCTTGAGATCGGCACGCTGCACATGGAGCGGGCCGAGGATTCGGGCGAAGAGGAGCTCGCCTATATTCCGAACCGGCCGGAGGATGATCCCCTCTTTCGCTGTCTGCACGGAGAGCTGCGGGAGCGGCTGGTGGAGGCCATTGAGCAGCTCCCGGAGCGGGAGCGGCTGGTGATGACGCTGTACTACTACGAAGAGATGACGATGAAGGAGATCGGGCTGACGCTGGGTGTCGTCGAGTCGCGGGTCTCTCAGATTCACGCCGGCGCCGTGCTGCACCTTCGTGCGCTGCTGGCCGACTTTGCGGCAAAGGGCGCGAAACGCCCCGCAGGCACAGCATGGCGGGCACCTCGTACGCGGGCCGGTCACTGACAGGACGGATGATGGAAAAGAAAGCACTCAAGCAGAATGAGATCGATGAGCTCTTCCAGGCGGCGCGGGCGCGCAGGCAGTCGACCGTCCAGGAGAACAGGAGCCATGTCCAGCCTTACAGCTTCAACCGTGCCGGACAGATCAGCAACGAGCAGCTTCGCGCCATCAGCCTGCTCAACGACATGTTTGCCCGGAATCTCACCCACAACCTGGGCGCATGGCTGCGCAGCCGCTTTCAGGTCAATCTGGTCTCTGCCGAGCAGATGCCGTTCAACGAGTTTATGCTCCGCATTCCGGAGCTGGCCTATATCTGCTCGGTACGTCTGGAGCCGCTGCGTGCGGTCTCGGTGCTGCAGATGGATCTTGCGCCGGCTCCCTCGATCGTCGATCTGCTGCTGGGCGGCGAAGGCCGCTCCGGACAGCTGCGCGAGCTGACCGACATCGAAGAGTCGATTCTGTCGAGCGTCGTCGAAGCGATCTGCCGCGAGCTGAGCAGCGCCTGGCAGCCGGTGGGGCTGAACTTCCACTTTGAGCGCCGCGAGATGCAGACGCAGGTGGCGCGGCTGATGCCGGTCTCGGAGAAGACGCTCTGCCTGAGCTTCGAGATTCGCATGGCCGAAGCCAGCGGTCTGCTGAATCTGGCCTTTCCGGCGGTGGTCTCGAATACGATTCTGCGGCGGCTGAGCGGCGACTGGACTCGGCAGCGCCAGCATCCGGCCGAGATTCGCGAGCGCATGCGAAAGCGTCTGGCGCATGCCCGCTTCGGCGCTGCGCTGCAGCTGCCCCCGATGCGCCTCGCGGCACAGGAGCTGGAGCGTCTCGAGGAGGGCATGATCCTGCGCCTGCCTCTGGGCGCGCATCACCCGGCGGAGTTTCGCATCGCCGGCATTTCACGCTTCCAGGCGGTAGCGGTCAGACACGGAGAGCAGCGCGGGGCCCACCTGGTTTCCTACAGAGAGGACACGGGAGACTAAATGAAGAACTTTCTGGATGAGTTTCTGGCTGCGGTCACACGGGTGCTGCAGCGTGAGCTGAATGAATCGGTTCTCTTTGCGCCCTGCGCGTCTTCTTCTGTCGATCCGGAGAGTGCCGCGCTCGAGCTGACCATAAAAGGAGAGCATGCGGGGCGTCTGCGAACCTTTGCCGACTGGGCCAGCCTTCCGCTGCCGGCCGGCGGCAGCCCGCAACAGGAAGATCAGCAGCAGGGGCAGCGGCAGGAGAGAAAAGACCGATGGGCGGCATGGCTCTGCGCCGCTGCGGAATCGGTTCCCGGAACCTCTGCGGTGGAATGCCGCGAAGTATCCGGAGAACCGCTCGGGAGCCTCGCCGTCAGCTATGAAATGCGCTTCAGCGCTTCGGCGGTACGCATCACCTTTTCCGATGAAGTGCGAAAGAAGGACAGCGGGAGAACCACACAAACGGCTGCGGCCGATTCCGGAGCTCGGGTGAAAAATCTGGATCTGTTTCTCGATATTGAGCTGGAGGCGTCGCTGCGCTTCGGCTCGCGGGAGCTGCCACTGCGGGAGGTCCTCGATCTGGGACCAGGCGACGTGGTGGAGCTTGATCGTAACGTCACCGATCCGGTGGATCTGGTGGTGGGCGACAAGATCGTTGCCCGCGGCGAAGTGGTGCTGGTGCATGGAAACTTCGGGCTGCGCGTCACCGAAGTGGCGGAGCCGCGGAGCCGCCTGGAGAGCATCCGATGCCTGTTTTAGCAAAGCCGAAGCCTCATGAAGAGGTGTCTCTTCAAAGCGCGGTGCGGGGAAACTCCGCGCTCTTTCCGGTCTGCGCCAATCCAAAGTGCGGCAGCAGCTGGCTGCGGTTATGGCGAAACCGGCAGGCGCCGGTGATCGAGGGCGGCTGGACATGCAGCGCCGAATGCACGCGTGCAGCCGTCGAAGGCTGTCTGCGGCGCGAGACGGAGGGTGCCGCCGACCTTCCGCAGGGGCACCGGCATCGTGTTCCCATCGGGCTGATCCTGCTCGAAAAGGGATGGATCTCCCGTGAGCAGCTTCGTGCGGCACTCGATGCACACCGCGAGGCAATCGCAAAAGGGAAGCAGGCGGTGCGCGTCGGTACGTGGCTGGTCGAGCAGACCGGTCTCGAGGAGCGGCTGCTGACCCGTGCGCTCGGCATCCAGTGGAACTGTCCGGTCTTTGAGATTGCAAACTATCGGCCGGAGACGGTCTGCGGCCTGGTGCCGCGGCTCTTTCTCGATGCCTTTGGAGTTCTGCCGCTGCATGTGGCTGCAGCAAGCGTGCTGTATGTGGCCTTTGCCGATCGGATCGATCGCTGTGTGACCTTTGCTCTCGAGCGTATGACAGGGCTGCGGGTGGAGGCGGGTCTGGCCGACGGCTCAGAGTTTCGCGCCGCCCATGCGGTGATGCTTGGAGAGCGCTTTCCCGCCGCCCGGCTGATCGAAGCGGCCTCTTCATCTGTTCTGACGCAGGAGCTGACCCGGGTAATCGAAGCCACAAAACCGCAGGAGGGGAAACTCGTGAGGCTGCGGGAGTACTTCTGGCTGCGCCTGTGGCATCGAAAGGGCGCGCCGGCACAGGAAGACGAAACGGAAGACGTCGTGTGCTCGATCACCCGGTTCGGATGACCAGGAGTTTCCCCCCGGGAGCCGCTCTGAAGTCCGGATCGGCCCTGCCGATAATCCGGAGAAGAAGGGGAGCACTCACCAAATGAACAGGATTCGCACGCTGATCGTGGACGACTCTTCCGTGATGAGAAAGATTGTGGAACGCGCCCTGCGCCAGGCCGGCCTTGAGCTTTCAACGGTTCTTGAGGCTGCAAGCGGGGTGGAAGCCCTGGATCTTCTGCACAGAGAACAGGTGGATCTGATTCTCTCCGACATCAACATGCCGCACATGGACGGCCTCGAGTTTCTGCGCCAGATGCAGGCCCGTAATCTGGCGCCGGATACGCCGGTGGTCATGATCACGACGGAGAGCAGCGAGGAACATGTGCGCGAGGCCATTGCGGCCGGCGCCATGGGCTATATCCGCAAACCCTTCACTCCGGAGCAGGTCAAGGACCGGGTACTCCCGCTGCTCGACGCAGTCTGAGCTTCAGCTAAACCACCGCGAAACGGAGAAGAGAATGGCAACATCGGCAAGGATTTCGGAAGCAGAGGTCTATCGTCAGCACCTTGACCAGACGGTCGAGGAGGTCTTCGGCATGATGATGGGCCTGCCCTGCTCGATCGTGGAGGAGTGGCCGGCCGAGGAGCGGGAGACGATCTCGGCGGTCATCGGGCTTGCGGGCGCGATGAGCGGGGCCTGCGTATTGCGCGCCGGCGAAAGTGTGGCCATACGCATGGCCGAGCATCTGACCGGGATGGAGATCACAGGGCTCGATCCAACGGTGAAGGACGCGGTCGGTGAGGTCTGCAATATGATCGCCGGAGCATGGAAGGGAAAACTGCCCGCCCTGGCCTCGGCCTGCATGCTTTCGACACCGACTGTAGTTACCGGAACCAGCTATGAGCTGTATCCGCAGCGCGCGGAGTTTCGCATCGAGCGCTGCTATCAGTTTGAGAGCTGCGCCTTCAGCTTTACCATCTTCTCCGAAGAGATTCGCTGAGAGCTTTCTCATCTGCGGCCGCCGACTCTGGCACTTCTTCTGCAACAGGTAAGGGCAGGAGAGAGAAACGGTGGACAGCGGCTACTATGCAGCTTTTTCCGGACTGCTGGCCCGAACCGAAGCCCTCGATTCGGCGGCCAGCAATCTGGCAAATGTGAACACCAGCGGATTTCGCGCCGAGCGCGAATACTTCCGTGATGCGATTGTCGGGCCGGATGCTCCGGGGTCCCAGCTGAACCGTACCGTCAACGACTTTGGCGTACTGGGCGGCAATCGGCTCGACCTGGGACAGGGAGCGATGACGCCGACCGGCAACACGCTCGACCTCGCCATCCAGGGCGAGGGATTCTTCGCCATTCAGACAAAGCAGGGCATCCGCTATACGCGGGACGGCCAGTTTCAGCGCACCCGGCAGGGCATGCTGATTACCGCCGATGGCGATCCCGTGCTCGATGCGCAGAACAAAGCCATTCAGATTCCGGATGGCGAGATCACGGTCGGCTCCGATGGGGCTGTCTCCGTGGGCGGCGCCGTCGCCGGAAGGATTGGGCTGTTTACCTTTCCATCGGCCTCCGACATCGAGGCGGAGGGCGCCAACCGCTATGCGCCGGTGAAGAATGCGGTGCGTCGCGCGGCGGACGGATCGATTCGCCAGGGAGCGCTCGAATCCTCGAACGAGGATGTGATTCAGGGCAGTCTGCAGCTGATCCTGGTGCAGCGGCAGGCCGAGATGATGCAGAAGGCGCTCTCCATCTTCAACGGAGAGTTTGACAAGACAGCCAGCGAAGACCTTCCGAAGGTATAGCGGCAGAGAGTGCGCGCAGATCGGCAGATGCACGGAGGAATG
Organism: Paracidobacterium acidisoli; assembly: GCF_003428625.2. Lineage (GTDB taxonomy): Bacteria > Acidobacteriota > Terriglobia > Terriglobales > Acidobacteriaceae > Paracidobacterium > Paracidobacterium acidisoli. Next base: position 211,565 of record NZ_QVQT02000002.1, read on the forward strand.
CGATGATTCGAGCTCTTTATACAGCGGCCAGCGGCATGAGCGCGCAGCAGCTCAACCTTGACACGATTGCGAATAACCTGGCCAACTCCTCGACCGTGGGCTTTCGCCAGCGGCAGCTGCAGTTCCAGGACATGATCTACCAGAACCTGATCACGCCCGGCGCGGCGCAGAGCCAGCAGGCGGTCTCCGCCGGTCTCCAGGTCGGTCTCGGCACGAAGTCTGCGGCCTCGGAGATCATCATGACCCAGGGAGATCTCAACCAGACCAACGGCCAGTACGATATGGCAATTCAGGGCGGAGGCTTCTTTCAGGTCTCCCGGCCGGACGGCACGCTGGCCTACACGCGCGCCGGCAATTTCACTCCCAACAATCAGGGAATGCTGGTTGATATCAACGGAAACACGCTGATTCCGAATATCACCATTCCTTCCAACGCCACAGCCATCACTATCACGCCGTATGGCGTCGTCAATGCGACGCTGCCCAGTCAGCAGAACCCGACGCAGCTCGGGCAGATCCAGCTGGCGACCTTCGTCAATCCCGGAGGCCTCGACAGCGTCGGATCGAACCTGTACACGGCGACGCTCTCCTCCGGTGATCCGATTCTCGATACTCCGGGTGGCACGCAGGGACTGGGAACCATTCAGCAGGGATATCTCGAAAACTCGAACGTCGACGTGGTCAGCGCCTTCGTGCAGATGGTGCTCTCGCAGCGCGCCTATGAGAGCGACTCCAAGGTGATTCGCGCCGCGGACGACATGTACAGCCAGGTCAACAATATGGCCCGGTAACAGGAAGAGACCTCAGAGAAGCAGGAAGAGCAGGAGAAGAACGATGCGAGCCATACCTCTGCTGATTGCCATGCTGGCTGGAAGCCCTGTCGCCCATGCGGCTCCCTGCCGGAGCGGATCGACGACCCGGATTTACCGCTACTGGGAGGATGCCGGCCTGCATCGCAGATGGGCCATGATGATCGACTGCGCCCATCCGGACCATCCGGCCCTGTTCATGCCTTCGCAGGAGACGCCCGCGGCTGGCGATGCGCAGAGCATGGAAGCGGCTCGCATCACGCCCTCTTCTCCCCAGGTGACAAACGGTATGCGCGTCACCCTGTGGCAGCGGGAGTCAGCAGCTGACATGCGTCTGACCGGAACAGCGCTCGAGGCCGGGCACTCAGGACAAAAGATTCGCGTGCGAACCGGTCTTTCCGGAACCGTGCTGACCGGGGTAGTACGCGGGCCGGCCTCAGTCGAGTTGCTGCCTGCGGCAACGGGATGGAGGAAACGATGAAGCCGGGCTTTGTTCTGCTGCCGGCGCTGTGTCTTCTGCTTTTTTGCTCTTTGCCTGCGCATGCGGCAAAGAGCAAAAAGACCCAGACGGCAAAGAGCTCTCCTCCGGATGCCGAGCTGCGCGCCTATATCACGCGGGTGAAGGCGCAGGCCAGCATCGACACCCGCACGCCGGGCTCGATCTGGAGGGATGACGGGCGCTTCTCGCGGCTCACCGCCGACGTGCGCGCGATGCACCTTCACGATCCGATCGCCGTCGTGGTCTCCGAGAGCCTGGCGGCTTCGACCGACGGCACAGTCAAGAACTCGCGCGCCTCCACTGCCAGCTCTTCGATCTCCGCCCTGCTGGGGAAGCGTACCGGGGGCAACGTGCTGAACAATCTGCTGAATCAGAACTCCTCCTCGGGGCTGAACGCGCAGGGACAGAGCGTGACGAATTCCAGCCTGAGCACGACGCTGGGCGGAGAGGTGGCCGATGTGCTGCCGAACGGAATGCTGGTGATCGAGGCCGTGCGCCAGGTGACCTTCAGCCAGCAGACGGAGCTGATTACGCTGCGCGGTCTCGTGCGGCCGGACGATATCAGCTCTCAGAATCAGGTGCTTTCGACGGCCATCACCGATCTTGAGGTGGAAGTGACCGGCAAGGGCATCATCAACGATTACACATACCGGCAGAATGCCATTGTGCGTCTGCTCGAAAAACTGCTGATCTTCTGAGGAGTTCGAGGGTGCGATCAGGCTGGATGGACACAATGCGGCGCTGCGCGCGAAGTCTGTTGCTGTGCAGCCTTTTGCCGGTCTTCTGCCCGCTCTCGGCGGCAGCGCAGACCGGCACCGGAGCGGAATCCGCCGGCGCGCAGGCCACTCCACATACCAGGCTGGTGCGGGTGAAGGATCTGGCGACGGTCGAGGGAATTCGCGACAACCAGCTGGTGGGCTACGGTATCGTCGTGGGGCTGCGCGGTACCGGCGACAGCTCGCAGACCGTCTTTCCTGTGCAGACCCTGATCTCGGCTCTGCAGCGCATGGGAGTGAACCTGCAGCAATCCTCGCTGGCGGCCCAGATGCGGGTACAGAATATGGCGGCGGTCTTTGTGGCGGCGACGCTGCCGGCCTTTGCCGAGCCCGGCAACAAGATGGATATCACGGTCTCTTCGGCAGGGGATGCGCGGAGTCTCGAGGGTGGTCTGCTGCTGATGACCCCGCTCTACGGAGCCGACGGACAGATCTATGCCCAGGCACAGGGCCCTCTGGTGCTGGGCGGATATTCGGTCAGCAGCAATGGCAATGCCCGCTCGCTCAATCACCCGACGACGGGACGGGTTCCTTCGGGAGCGATTGTCGAGCGCGCCGTACCGCTCAATCTTTCGCAGTTGCGTCCTCTCTCATTGCTGCTGAACGACGCCGACTTCCGCACTGCGGAGAGGATGGCGGATGCCATCAATCACACGCTGGGGCGTGATCTGGCCCACGCGGTCGACAGCCGGAGAATTGTTCTCGCACCCCGCCCAGATGAGGATCTGCCGGCACTCCTTGCCCGTGTCGAAAGTGTGGAAACGGCGGTCTATCCGCGTGCGATTGTGGTCGTGAATGAACGCACGGGAACGGTGGTGATCGGGGGCGATGTGCGCCTGCAGCCGGTCTCGATTCTGCAGGGAGGGCTGATTGTGAATGTGGTAAGCCGGATGGAAGTGTCGCAGCCCAATGCGCTGGGGCAGGGAACGACCCAGGTCGTGCAGCAAACCTCGGTTCAGGCGCAGGATAAGCCGGCCAATCAGATCGAGCTGCACGAGGGAGCGACCGTCGACGACCTGGTGGAGCGCCTGCAGGAGATTGGCGCGACATCGAGGGACATCATCTCGATTCTGCAGGCGATGAAAGAGGCCCAGGCTCTGGATGCGGAACTGGAGGTGCTGTGATGGAGGCAAGCCGACTGACCGGTACCGGCGCTGCCGCCGGAGCCGCTGCGCCATACAATCCGAGGCTGAAATCGGCGGCGCACGAGTTTGAAGCCTCTCTGATGAAGGAGCTTCTGGAGCCGATGCAGCGGCACAGCCTGTTTTCTGACGGGGCGGACGGCCAGGAGGACGGAGACGACAGCCAGAATGCGCTAGCCAGCTTCGGGTCAGAGTCGATGGCAAAGGCTATCTCCGAGCGAGGCGGCTTCGGGATCGCCACGGAGATTCTGAAGCACTTCGAAAAGACCGGGGCGGCGGGCAAAGCGGAGCCGTCCCACGGAAGTGTGAGAACTGTCTCAGAGTCGAACATCAGAAATGACTAAAGTGCTTCCTCTCCCTTGCCGATGCAGGGATCAGAGAGAGGAGTTCGGAGTGTATGGACATTGGAAGTCAGTTTCAGGGAGTGCGGCAGGCAGAGGCTGTACCGGCGGCGGAGAGAGCTCAGGCGATAGAGACGCCGGCGACAGAAGTAGCCGGAGGATATCCGGCAACCGGTACGACGGCCAGTGATGAAGCACATCTGAGTGACGCAGCGGTTCTGGTGCATCAGGCGCTTGCGCTGCCCGATGTGCGCATGGACAAGGTGGAAGAGGTGCAGCAGGCATTGTCTGCAGGCACGTACAGCGTCAGCGCTTCGGCGGTGGCGGAGAAACTGATGGGTTCGATGCTGGAGAGGTGACGGGATGAACGCTCTGATGCTGGTCAACGAGACAATTGAAGCTCTGACGCGTGTCGACGCGGAAAGGCTGGAAGCCCTGGCGGAGGCGGCGATGCATCCGGTCTCGCCACCTCTGGCAGGAGAGCGGAAGGAAGTGATGACACGCAGCAGGGTACTGGCACGAATGCTGGGATATACGCGGCACAACCTCCGTCTGGCGGGAAGCAGACATCTGCCCGGAGATGAGCGGCGGAGTGCCTGGCCGCCCTTCCGGGGCTGAGCGGTACGGCGGCATTCCGGCGGCGCAACGACAGGGAACGAAGGACGGAGACTATGGCCACTCTCAATACCGCATTCAGCATTGCCACCGGAGCGCTCGATGCCGATCAGGCGGCGCTCGACATTGTCGCCAACAACACCGCAAATGCCTCGACGCCGGGATATACGCGCGAGGTGGCGAACTGGGAAGAGAACGATTCGGTCACGCTGAACGGAACCACTTATGGCGACGGAGCCATTGTGACCGGGCCGGTCTCGCAGCGGGACCGGGTGCTCGAGCAGAGCATGCAGCAGCAGACGCAGGCGGAGAGCGCCTCGGGCGCGCGGCTGACGGCGCTCGATCAGCTGCAGGAGCTCTTCTCCGACGCGACCTCCAATACCAGCAGCAGCAACAATACTGCGGACGGCATCGGAAATGACATCACGCAGTTCTTCGATTCGCTCTCCTCGCTCGAGGCAAGTCCGTCGGGCAACGCGGCGCGGCAGGGGGTTCTGAGCGCGGCGACGACACTCAGCGACGACTTCAACAGCGTGGCCTCGCAGCTCTCCGGCCAGCAGCAGGCGCTCGACCAGCAGAGCAGCGGCATTGCCGGCGAGGTGAATACGCTGACGCAGAATATCGCGGGCCTCAACCTCCAGATCGAGTCGACGAGTCCGAACAGCGATGCCGGCGTGCTCGAGGATCAGCGCCAGCAGGATCTGACCCAGCTCTCGCAGCTGATCGGATTCAACCAGATTCAGACCGAGGATAACGGCCTGACGCTGACCACCTCGAGTGGCGCGCTGCTGGTCTCCGGCGGCCAGTCGTATGCGATTACGACCGGCATGAAGAACGGGGTCACACACTTCTACGACGCGGCCAACGCCGATATCACCTCCGATCTGACCTCAGGCGGCGGGGAACTGGGCGGCATTCTCACAACGCGTGACCAGGACATTCCGCAGGCGCAGCATGCGCTCGATGAGCTGGCGTACTCGCTGGCATCTGCGGTCAATACACAGAACGAGGCCGGAACCGATCTGAACGGCAATGCGGGAACGGCGATCTTCAGCCTTCCGGGAACGGCGACGGCAGCGAATCCGGAGGGATCGGCGGCGAATCTGTCGGTCGTGATGAGCGATCCGTCTCTGGTGGCTGCAGCGGTTTCGGGCAATGGCTCGTCGGACAATACGAACGCGACGGCGATGGCGAATCTCGCCAGTGCGACGATCGTGGGCGGGGACACGGCGACGAGCTATTACTCGGCCTTTGTCACCGGCCTGGGCAGCCTGGTCTCCGAGGTTTCGACGGAGAATACGGCGCAGAACTCATCGCTGACGCAGCTGAACAATCAGATCGGCTCGCTCTCCGGCGTGAATCAGGACGAAGAGGCTGCGTCGCTGGAGGCCTTCGAGCAGTCGTATCAGGCGGCTTCGAAGATATTCACCATTCTCGATGAGGTAATGGTGTCGGCGCTGAATCTGGGTGTGGAGACCTCCATCAGCTAAACACAGATCGAGGCGCAGCGGATCAGGCAGAGCGGTACGGGGCAGAGACGGGAGAAACAGGGAGAAGCGAGGAGAAAGCGATGCGTGTGGATTCGCAGTATGTTTCCAATCTGACGGCGGCACTCGATGCGGCGACGGCCAATCAGGCGCAGATCAGCCAGGAGATCTCCGATGGCCGGCGGATCAATGCACTGAGCGATGATCCGGTGGCGGTGGGCAGCAACGTGCTGCTGAACGCGGAGCTGGGCGTCGAAGACACCTTTTCGCAGACGTCGGATGCGGTCGACAGCATGTTGCAGGTCAGCGACTCGGCGCTGGGAGGCGTGGTGAGCCAGCTGACCCAGGCGCTTTCGCTGGCGACGCAGGCCAACAACGGAACGCTGAATGCCTCCGATATTCAGTCGATCTCCTCGCAGCTGGGCAGCATTCTCAATGAGGTGGTGGCGCTGGCGAATACGACGTATCTGGGCCAGTATGTCTTCTCCGGCAGTCAGGGCAATACTCCCGCGTACTCTTCAACCGGCACATATCAGGGCGATACGGTGGTGAGCTATCTGGAGACGCCGAGCGGACAGAAGATTCAGCTTAATCTTCCCGGCAGTCAGATCTTCTCCGGCAGCGGAGGCAATGTGATGGCCGCGCTGAACAACCTGATTGCGGATTACTCCTCCGGCACGCCTTCGGCAACCGCGGCGGCGGATACCACGGCCCTGAACACGGCGATGACGTGGCTGAGTGCGCAGCGGGTCACGCTCGACAACTCGATGACGCGGCTTGAAGCGGCGCAGACCTACAACGGAACGCAGTCGGCCGATGCCGAGGCGGCGCAGACGAATCTGCTGCAGACGGATACGGCGCAGGCGGCGACACAGCTCAGCCTCGATGAGTCGCAGCAGTCGGCGATCTCGCAGACGATCTCGATCATCGAGAAAGAGGGCACTCTGTTCAACTATCTGTGACCTGAACCGATCACCGCACCGTTGTAACCGCTGTAACTGAGCCGCGAGCATGAAGTGCTGTGGCATGTATCAGGTGAAGTGACAGGATGAAATGACAGAATGCTAGGATGGGCGCATGCCTCCCCGTAAAGACAGCAGGAGCGTTCCTGCACCGCCGCCGCCATCCGGGAGTAAGGGGAATCAGCGGCGCAGGCCCGCAGCCGATAAGAAGTCTGCAAAGAGCGCGGATCGTACTCCGGCCGCTTCTTTGACCGGAGCGGCAGCAGCAGCAGCGGCGAGGGCGCATGAGACGCGCGACCTGGTGGTGCTGACCGGGCTCTCCGGTTCGGGCAAGGCCTCTGCGCTGAAGGCTTTTGAAGATCTCGGCTTTTACGCGGTCGACAATATGCCGATTGCGCTGATGCCGCGCTTTGCCGAGCTGGTGGCGCAGTCGGTCGAGATTCGGCGGGCGGCGCTGGTGGTGGATGTGCGCGAGGGGCAGAGCCTCGATCAGTTTGCTGCGATTCTGAAGGAAGTGCGGGAGATTCTGCCCACCTCGGTGGTCTATCTGGAGGCCTCGAAGCCGGCACTGCTGCGGCGGTTCTCCGAGACGCGGCGACCGCATCCGCTGGGGCGCGAGGAGATGGTGGCGCGGGCGATTCAGGCGGAGCGGAAGCTGCTCGATCCGATCCGGAATGTCGCCGATCTGATCGTCGATACCTCGAACTTCAATGTGCATGAGCTGCGCGCCTACATTCAGAACAAGTTCCGTCAGGACAGCGGCGGCAGCACACTGCTGGTCTCGTCGCTCAGCTTCGGCTACAAGAACGGTCTGCCGCTCGAAGCCGATCTGGTCTTCGATGTTCGCTTTCTGCCCAATCCTCATTTCGTGCCGGAGTTTCGTCCGCTGACCGGGAAGGACCCGGAGGTGATTCAGTACATCCTCAAGTTTCCGCAGACGAAGGAGTTTCTGGAGCGGGTGACGGAGATGCTGCTGTTTCTGCTGCCTCACTACATTCATGAGGGCAAGAGCTATCTGACGCTGGCCTTCGGCTGCACGGGCGGACAGCATCGCTCGGTGATGATTGCCGAAGAGATTGCGCGGCGGCTCTCGAATCAGGGGTATCGGGTCAAAACCGAGCACCGGGATATGCCCCGTTAAGCGCGTTTTCTTTTTGACCCTATAGGCGCGCTAAATCATTTGTTTTCAACATCTTACGAAGGTATTACTTCGGTTATCCCCGGCTATCCTGTTGTTTTTAAAAGAAATCATAGCTGTGAGGCCAGACAGAGATGCCCATCCGGTTTTCTCCTGTTTCCAGTATAAAAAACGGGGAAGAAATCCATTCCGGAATCTTTCTTCCGAAGTGCTTCTTCCGGAACAGGTTAGCGGTCAGGGGGCTTGACAGGTGCGTCCGGTCTCGTTGACACGAGAGGGGACGTGTTCCGCGGCTATGTCGCACAGGGGCTGAAGCCCTTTGGTTTTGAGGATGGGTTCGGCACGGCTAAAGCCGTGCCCTGATACAAAGCGATGACGCCTCCCACCTTAGCTTCTCCACCCCAGCGAACGTTGTTCGCCGGGGACCCCGGTTCGCGAAGGTGGGGGCACCCGGGCTCTGCAAGCACTCACCTCATGAGAAGCAAATGCAGATCCCTCGACTTCGCTCGGGATGACAAAGGGGAGAGATTCTCATTCCCATGTCCAAAAATCCGGACATGGAGCACCCTGGTGGTTTCGTGTTTTGGCGGAGCCGGGGCTAAAGCCCCTTTCTTCTTACATCTTTATTCACCGGGCTAAAGCCCGGTGCTTCTACCGGGTCTTGCTGACGCGAGAGGGGAAGTGTTCCGTGGCTGAGTCGCACAGGGGCTGAAGCCCTTTAGTTTTTGAGGCTGGTTCGGCACGGCTAAAGCCGTGCCCTGATACAAAGCGATGAAGCCTTCCCACCTTAGCTTCTCCACCCCAGCGAACGTTGTTCGCCGGGGACCCCGGTTCGCGAAGGTGGGGCACCCGGATTCTGCGAACACCCACCTCACGAGAAGCAAATGCAGATCCCTCGGCTTCGCTCGGGATGACAAAAGGAAGGGCTCGGAGATGAGAAGGGGAAGGTTTGGGATGAGAAGGCAGATTCGGGATGACAGGAGAAGGATTAAAGATGGCAAGCGGTATGCCGGGATGGCAAGGAGGGATTCACCGGCTGCCGGGCAGATGGGAGATGCCGGGCGGCGCGGAATCCCCTAGAATACGAGGATGCCTGATTCTTCCTGGTCTGAAACGGGGCGCGCGTGAAGCGAGTCTGGCGCCTGCTGTACTATGCGCGCCGGTACTGGCTGCAGAGCCTGGCGGCGGTGGTACTGGCCGCCGGGGTGGGACTTTTCGACGCCTTTCGTGTTTTTCTGGTCGGACCGATCTTCGACAATGTGCTGCACCCGGGGCAGACGGCCGGCAGCGTCAAACAGAATTCGCTGCTGACCGAGATCGGCGCCCGTTTCCATCTGCACATCACGCTGCAAAGCCTGGTCCCGAGCTGGATTCACAACGACTGGAGCGTGGTGGCGTTTGCCTTTGTGGTCTCGACGCTGCTCAAGGGCATCTGCGATTACATCGGCACCTATCTGGCGAATTATGCCGGCTTCGGCACCATTACCGATCTGCGCGACGACCTTTATGAGGCAATTCTGCGGCGGTCGGTCTCGTTCTTTCAGAAGCATGCGACGGGAACGCTGCTGTCGGCGCTGATCAACGACATTGAACGGGTGCAGTATGCCACCTCGTCGGTGCTGTCGGATTTTCTGCAGCAGATCTTCACGCTCTTTTTCACCGTCATTCTGGTGATCGCGCTGGGCGGGAAGCTGGCATGGATTCTGCTGCTGTTTGTGCCGGTGGTGATCGTGTCGATGCGGCGGATCGGCCGCGATGTGCGGCAGACGACGCGCAAAGGGCAGGACCGGCTGGCCGAGATCCAGAACATTTTACACGAGACGATCACCGGCAACCGCATCGTCAAAGCCTTCAATATGGAGTTCTGGGAGCTGCTGCGCTTTCGCCAGGCGGCACGGCGGCTCTTCCGCGCCAATCTGCGCTCGGTGCGGGCGCAGGCGATCAGCTCTCCTTTAATGGACTTTGTGGGAGCGGTGGCGATTGCGCTGCTGCTGCTGGTGGGACGCGGGCGCATTCAGAGCCACGCGATGACGGTGGGCACCTTTTTCGCCTTCATCGTGGCGCTGTTCAAGCTCTATGACCCGATCCGGCGATTTGCGCAGTACTACAACAGCTTTCAGCAGGCGCTGGGCGCATCGTCGGCGATCTTCGATTTTATGGACGCGCAGGATGAGGTGTGCGAGGCGCGTCATCCTCATGTGCTGAAGGGCTTTCGGGAGAGCATTGCGCTCGAGCATGTGAGCTTTGCATACAGCGACGATGAGGGCGAGAAGGAAGCGCTGCACGATATCAATCTGACGATCCGGCAGGGCGAGGTGCTGGCCCTGGTGGGGCCGAGCGGCGCGGGGAAGTCGACGCTGGTGAATCTGATTCCGCGCTTCTTCGATGCGACGGGTGGCAGGATTCTGATTGACGGGCACGAGCTGCGCGAGGTGAGTCTGGCTTCGCTGCGGGAACAGATCGGCAAGGTGACGCAGGAGACGATTCTGTTCAACGACACGGTGCGGAACAACATTGCGTACGGTCAGCCGGACGTCTCGTTCGCGCGCGTGCAGGAGGCGGCGAAGGCGGCGCTGGCGCATGACTTTATTCTGCGCATGCCGGACGGGTACGACACGCTGATCGGCGAGAAGGGCTTTCGGCTGTCGGGCGGTGAGCGGCAGCGGCTGGCGATTGCGCGGGCGATTCTGAAGAATGCTCCGGTGCTGATTCTGGACGAGGCAACGTCGGCGCTGGATACGGAGAGCGAATCGCTGGTGCAGGTGGCGCTGGGCAATCTGATGGCGGCGCGCACGGTGATCGTGATCGCGCACCGGTTGTCGACGGTGCGCCGGGCCAACAGAATTGTGGTGCTGGAAGGCGGGCGGATTACGGCGGTGGGATCGCATGAGGAGCTGCTGCAGATATCGCCCACGTATCAGAAGCTGTACCGGCTGCAGTTTATCGATATGGATGAAGCGATGACAGCGGAGCCGGCGCTGATGGGGAAAGCAGAGCTATGACGACGGCGGCGAAGACAGTGCATTCGATGACGGGGTACGCGCGCATTGCCGGGCGCGTCACAGAGACGCTGGGCTTTTCACTGAGCCTGAAGAGCGTGAATCACCGCTTTCTGGATCTGCACATGCGCATGCCGGGCGGAACGGATGCGCTGGAGATGAAGCTGCGGCGGGCGCTCAAGGAAAAGCTGATTCGCGGCCACGTGGAGGTAACGCTGAGCCTCGATCGCAGCCAGAAGGCCGAAGCCAGCTACGACGCGGCGCTGGTGGCCGGCTACATCGCCGCCTTCCGCACGGCGGCGAAGGAGCACGGACTGCGCGAGGAGCCGGATCTGAATGTGATCTTTCGGCTGCCGGGCGTGCTGACGGGGGACTCGCGGAACTCGGAAGAAGAGATGCAGACGATGGAAAAGGCCGTGCTGCCGGAGATCGACGGGCTGGTGGATGCGCTGAATGCGATGCGCGGCCAGGAGGGCGGCGTGCTGGCGGTGGATCTGCATGGCGGGATGGATCGGCTGCTGGTGCATGTGGAAGAAGTTGCGAAGCTGCGCGAGAACGTGCAGCAGGCCTATCTGGATCGCATTCAGACGCGGCTGCAGGCAGTGCTGAACAGCAGTCTCGACCAGGACCGGCTGCTGCAGGAGGTAGCGCTGCTGGTGGAGAAGAGCGATGTGGAAGAGGAAGTGACCCGGCTGCGGACGCACATCGATCACTTTCACGGGCTGCTGCATGCAGGCGGAGAAGTCGGCAAGCGGCTGGATTTTCTGCTGCAGGAGATGAACCGCGAGGCCAACACGCTGCTTTCCAAGACGGGCGGCGTTGCCGGAAATGGTCCACGCATAACGGAAACCGGCCTGGCGATGAAGTCGGAGATCGAAAAAGCCAGAGAACAGGTTCAGAATTTAGAATAACTGCCAGTAGAGAGGCAGGGCGTGCCCGATGAGAAGGGTCTGAAGAGCACCGGGGCTAAAGCCCCCCTTTCCTTTTCCGGCTATATTCACCGGGCTGAAGCCTGGTGCTTCTACCGAAAAGGCAGGTATCGCTTAAGGAGAAGCGCACACACTTGGCTGGTATTTTATTCATCATTTCGGCGCCATCGGGATCGGGGAAATCGACGCTGGTGAACCAGCTGCGGTCGCTGGTCAACGGACTGGAATTTTCGGTCTCGTACACGACGCGGCCGCCGCGCGGATCGGAAGAAGAGGCCCGCGAGTATCACTTCACGACGCGGGAAACGTTTCAGCAGATGATCGAGGCCGGCGAGTTTCTGGAGTATGCCGATGTCTTTGGTAACTACTACGGAACGGCGCGGCAGACTCTGGACGATGCCTTTGCGCGGGGGCGCGATCTGCTGCTGGATATCGACGTGCAGGGCGCGACGCAGGTGCGGGCAAAGGTTCCGGAGGCGGTGAGCATCTTTGTGGTGACGCCGAGTCCGGAGATTCTGGCGATGCGGCTGAGGAACCGGAGCCGGGCCGAGGGGAAGATTCAGGACGAGATTATCGAGCGGCGTTTGGCGAAAGCAAAACAGGAGATTGAGAATTACCGCGAATATGGCTATATTCTCGTCAACGATATTCTCGACCGGGCCGTGGAAGAACTGGCAGCCATTGTGACGGCGGAGCGCGTGCGCCGTCAGGGCGGCGAAATCACGGCGGATACGGAACGGCTGATCCGGCTGGCGGAAGGATGCAGGCAAAAGAACGCTGAGGCGCGGATTCGGCCGGTACTGGAGAAGTTCGGGGTGACGCCGGTGCACGTCTGACAGGCGGCTGCCGGGGCCGGACGGGGAGATCGGGTTCAGAAGGCCAGGGGAGCAGAGATGGGCATACAACAGGAGTTCGACAGTAATTTCCGTTATGTGCTGGTGGCGGCGCGCCGGGCACGGCAGCTTCAGAACGGTTCTCAGCCACTGATTTCAGCGCGATCGACAAAGGCGTGCAAGGTGGCGCAGGAAGAGATCGCAGCCGGGAAAGTGGCGTATGTGCGGCATGAGAACACTCCGATTGTGAAACCGGAGATCGCTTCGCCGGATGTACCGCGGTTCGTGATCTCGTAACAACAGGCATCGTTGAGCGCGGGTAGAATGACCGCATGGTCATTCATACCTTTGCGTTCCGGTGGAAGCCGGGTGTTACGACAGAACAGAAGCAGCGCGTGATCGACGAGATTCGAGCGCTTCAGGGACAGATTCCGGGGCTGGACGAGACATGGGTGGGAACGAATCTCTCGCCGCGGTCGCTGGGCTATGAGCTGGGCGGGGTGATGAAGTTCACGGACCTGGCTTCGCTCGAAGCGTATCACGGACATCCGGTGCATCAGCGGCTGCTGAGCTGGCTGGTGCCGCTGGTCGATCCGGTCGAGGTCGATTTCGAGGTCTGATCGCCGCGGGTAGCAAACAGCGGCGATTCGGTAAATTCGGGGACATTCAGCAGAATCAAAGGCCTGCCGGCGATGGCGGGCCTTTTGTTTTGCTTTCATTTTTCCTGCGTTTTCTTTGTTTCCTTTACGATTTGTTTTGCAGGAAGCCGGATGCCGACGATATAGTGCTGCTGGTCTTCAGCGGAATGATCTGAACCGGAAAGAGAGACACGAACCTGATGCAGCGGAGAGACTTTCTGAAAGGCGGCGCTGCCGCGGCCGGCGTGCTCGGGATCGGCACCGGCGCGGCGCAGGGCATTGTGCCTGCCCATAACTGGAGTAAGTACGACTTTGGATCGGGGCCGGCGGTAAAAGACCGGCTGAACCAGGGGCCCTTTCCGCAGTATCCGCCGGATGCGGTGATACCGAGCGACGAGGTGGTGATGACCACGACGCCTTCGGACGAGGTGGTGCCGAATTACGGCAAAGGGCTGGTCACCTACATTACGGCGGACATGGGAACCGAAGAGATCAAGTCGGACAACGTGTCGAAGGGGATCGAGGATCTGGTGAACTTTCCGCTGGGGCAGAAGCTGTATATCCGTCCCACCTGGCGGGAGGTTCAGCCCCGGCCGGGACGGCTGGAGCTGCCGGATTACGTGAAGCTGGTCTTCGATCTGGCGAAGAAGAGCGGCAAGCAGGTGGGGCTGCGCATTCAGATGTCCGCGCCGGACTACTGGCACGCGCCGGCGCTGCCGGATTTTGTGCTGGAGCGGGTGCCGAAGGTGGATCTGGTGCTGAACGATCCGAAGGATCAGGCGGCGGGAGCGCGCTTTGTGAAGAATCCTTACTCGCGGTATCAGCCGCGCTTCGACGATCCCTTCTTTCAGCAGTGTTTTCGCGAGCTGGTGGGACAGTTGGCGGCGGAGTTCGACGGCAATCCGTCGGTCGAGTTTATCGACACCTTCATGTACGGGTTCTGGGGCGAGGGGCATACGTGGCCCTTCAGCAACAATCCCTTTCCCGATTACCAGACGGCGGAGCGCACGTGGATGGACATGCTCGAAGTGCAGCTCGATAACTTTAAGAAGACACCGCTGCTGACCAACACGCAGCCGGACTTCAGCCGGGTAGGGAACTCGGAGATGCTGGACTGCACGGTGCGGAGCAATAACTGGATTCGCAGCGACACGATTTTTATCGAGAACGAACAGATCGAGGCGCTGAGCAACCGGCCGCCGTGGATTGGAGCGCTGCTCGAGCAGGGGCTTCCGGGCAAGCCGGCGGACCCGAAGGCCAGCGTCGAGGGCATCTCTCCGGCAGAGAACATGATTGCCCATGTGATGGATATCGGGGCGAATTACTGGTCGCTGTGGAACTTTCATCAGATCAGCGCACAGAATCTGGCGGGCTACTACCAGGCGTATCCGGCGTGGTTCGACCGGATCAACCGGAAGATCGGGTATCGCGTGCGGCCATCGTTCATCTGGGGCTATGAGGCCGATGGCTATACGGGGCTGATTATCGGCTTTGCGAATGACGGCATTGCCGGGGTTCCGGGCGTGCTGCGGGTGACGGTGGAGAGCGAGGACGGCAAGCCGCTGCGGAGCGGCTGTCTCGATCCGGGGTATCCGCTGCCGGGGAAGATTCGTCAGGCGCAGATCGTGCTGCCGAAGGGAACGAAGTGGCAGGGGCTGAAACTGAAAGCGGAGATCGAGGTGAAGGAGATGCGCTATCCGGTGCGCTGGGCCTGCCACCAGCAGCTCAATGAGGACGGCTCACTCACGCTGCGCGCGAACCTGCGGCAGGAGGTCTGAGGCTGCGGTGATCTGAAGGCTGTTCGGCAAAAAGGCCCGCTGATGCGGGCCTTTTTGCCTGCGGTATCCAGCCGGAATGGCGTGCTATTCCTTTTCGTGTTTGTTGTGGGAAACGCTTAGCGGATATGAAGCGATCAGATACTTACCCTCGTCCCTGCTGACCGGAGTTACTTCCAGCGTGTAACCTGCCGTAACATGCTGTGCGAGATAGAAATAAGTTTTTCCCGCCTTCGCATCGAGCTGTATCGGCACCACGATTTTTGTTTCGCGATGGAAGCCGGAGGATTTTGTCTGCCGGTAGTAAGGCAGCGCGGCACAAATGTGGTGTTCTCCCGGATTGATGGAGACCGAAAAGTACGAATTGCCACGATCGGCGCCCACCCACGTTCCGTCAATTCCGAATAACATGGAGTCGGCGACGCCAACGACGGCAACTCTTTCCTGAATGAAGTAAATCAGTGCTTTTCCGGAATCAGGCTGCGCTAGTGAGTGCCGGGAGTTGTCCAGCTTCACCTTGAACGTGTCGTACCTGGGACCACAGGATGGAGGAAGAGGGCCGTCTAACGGAGCCTGGGCAGATGCTGATATCAATGCAGCGAAGAGAAATGCAACGAACGCTATGATTTTCATAGTCTTTCCTGTGAAGGGTAATTCTCCTGCTGTGGGAAGACTGCGACATACCGATTTTAGTTTCATGCGGATGACGTAAAACGCGAAACGCCATAACACCCCCGGATAACTCCATGATTGCCGCAGTCAGATTCTGTTCAGACGGGATTGCTCTTCACATTGTATGAGCGCGTTGGCCGTCGCAGGCAGGAGGAACTATTCATCCCAGTCGTGCTCGGCCGGAAGGCCGTGGCTGAGACGCGCATCGTTGACGGCTTTTCGCAGAAAGATGGTTTTACCTTCGGTATATCGCGGCATGTCGTCGCCGTATGCGGTTGCCAGTTCCATCTTCAGCGCCTCGTAGGCGCGGGCGACGTCAGGGCGACGGATCAGCCAGTCACGGAGCAGCAGCTCATTTTTGACGGGCCAGGCGGGCGCAACGACCAGGTGGAGATGCCAGGCGAGGTTCGTATCTGCGGCTGTTCTCCGGAAGAAGCGCCGTTTGAAGAAACCTGCATCGATCCTGCGGTACTTTGCGGCTGCAAGCTGCTCGCTCAGCGCGTCCGCCTGCTCAAGAGAGGCGACGGGCGTCATCATGTCAATGATGGGTTTCGCGCTGAGTCCGGGAACGGCGGTGCTCCCGTAATGCTGAAGCTCATCGGCCAGGGGGCCAAGGAAGGACCGCAGCCGCGCACGCTCCCGCGAGAAATATTCCGGCCAGGACGGGTCCGGAGAGACGATGGAGACATGGCCGAGCGCCCGTCTCGCCTGTGCGGGATCGTGCATTTGGTTAGTGTAGTGAATTGCGGGAATATCCCGCATGATGGCTGGAAGGGATGTCCAGGTGTGTGCAGAATCCGCGTCTGAGTCCAGACACTTAGGGTGCGCGCAAGGCAGGCTGTAGGGCAAAGGATGGAGCAGATTGCAACGAGGAAATGCAGATCCTTCGACTACGCGACCTGCGGTCGCTTCGCTCAGGATGACAGGAATCAGGATTTGTAGCCTTTTGTTTGGCTCTCATGTCCGAAAATCCGGACATGGGGCACCCGGCACTCGCACCATGCGTCCGGCGGCCAGACGATTTCTTCGGCAGGCGCATCCAATAACGTACGCGGATTTAATAAACGCGTGGATTGGATGAGCGGATTCGTTGCATGCGGGCCGGGCTGGGGTTTTCCGAAAACAGGATTGGCACGGAGGGAAACAGCGCTCGCTTCCATTTCCGTTTTCCATTTCGATTCGTACTTCCTCTGTCCCTGTGGAGAGGGGGTGTACTATATGGTTAATCTGAGAAGCCGTGTGAAGCAGATTTTCATGACAAGACGGATGTGTATCGATGGATTTTTTGCGGACTCCATCGTTGCGGGGCGCATCCTTCTGCTGTTCACGGCGCTTCTGCTTCTCGTGATGCCGTGGACGGAATCTTACTGGCATTTCGACGGGTTTTTGCGCGGCGGTCAGGACCTTGAGCTGGGCCTTCTGGCTCTGATCACGATTTTTTCTCTGATCCTCGTACTCTCCCGCCATCGGAAAGTAAGAATGGCTTTTCTGTTTGCCATCGCGCAGATGCTCTCCTTCGCCCTGCAGACGAGGGAAGCAGCCGCGTTGAAGCGCGGAGGCACTGCGGTTTTACAGGTCAGACCTGATCGATGGACCGCGCCTGCCACGTATAACGCACCGATTCAAATCTGATCCAGCCCATCAGGCGAACCGAATGGCTCGTTCGAGTCATGCACGTTTCCGCAACCGAATCGTGGCCTCCGCGATTCGTTCCTGGAGAAGATATGCACACATCCGAAGTTCTGAAAGCGTGGTCCACGATCCTGTCGGGCCGCGCCCCATCGCTTTCCATTGAAATTACGAAAGAGTGCCCTTTGCGCTGTCCGGGATGCTATGCGTTCGATGCGGCTCATCTTGGAGGCGGGACCGGGCTTCGTCAGCTCTCGGACTTTAAGGGCGATGAGCTGGTGCGGAGGGTGCTGGCGGTAATCGATGAGTACAGGCCGCTCCATGTCTCGCTGGTGGGGGGCGACCCGATGGTTCGCTATCGGGAGCTGGACGCGCTGCTGCCGCAGATCGCGAGCCGGGGGGTGCATACGCAGGTGGTGACGAGCGCCTTCCGGGAGATTCCGCCGGCCTGGAAGGAACTGAGCAGGGTCAACGTGGTGGTGTCGATCGACGGGCTGCAGCCGGAGCATGACGCGCGGCGCAAACCGGCGACGTATGAGCGCATTCTGCGGAACATTGCGGGCGCGCGGGTGACGATCCACTGCACGATTACTTCGCAGATCGCGGACCGGCCGGGGTATCTGGATGAGTTTCTCCGCTTCTGGAGCGGGCGTCCTGAGATCGCGAAGGTCTGGTTCAGCCTGTTTACGCCGCAGGTGGGCGCGACGGACGCGGAGGTGCTGACGGCGGCTCAGAGAGCATCGGTGGTGGCGGAGCTGAGGGTGCTGCGGCGTAAATATTCCATTCTGGATATGCCTGATATGGTCATCGATGAGATCGCTTCTCCCCCGGGGAGTCCTGGCGAATGCATTTTTGCGAGGACGACCACGACTCTGTCGGCCGATCTGACGACGAAGATCACGCCCTGCCAGTTTGGAGGGAAGCCCGACTGCCGGCAGTGCGGCTGCATCGCTTCAATGGGGCTGGCGGCGGTGGGGCATTACAGGCTGGTGGGGCCGCTGACGGCGGGACAGATCTTTATGGCTTCAGACCGGGTGGGGAAGGGATGGCGCAGATTGCACAGGGCGGTGTCGCGAAAGCCCGTTTCTGCTGGCGAGCCGAGTCCTTTCAGGATACTTTAAGGCAAAATCAGGATTCCTGTACCCTGAAAGACTCTGTGCTTTGTTAAGGAAATCGATACCTGAAACAGGGTGGTCCGGGGGAGAGCGGTCGTGATTTTGCTCCAGCGCGAAGGGTTGCAGGGATGAAGATTCAGGAAGAGGAGTATGCATTGGCGGAAAACGAAGACCGGACAGAGCTGAGGCTGAGGCGGGAGATTGTTCTGTTCAGCAAGCTGCTTTATCGCCAGGGATGTATGCCCGGCACGTCGGGGAATCTCTCCGTCAGGCTGGACGCGGAGCGTTTGCTGATTACGCCTACGGGCGTCAGCAAGTTTCTGCTGAAGGCGGCGGACCTGGTGGTTGTCGATTTTGACGGCAGGCAGATCAGCGGATCGCGGAAGGTGACGAGCGAGCTGAACATGCATCTGGCCATCTACCGGCACCGGGACGATGTGCAGGCGGTGGTCCATTCTCATCCGCCGTACGCCACGGCCTTTGCCTGCGCGGGGCGGGGGCTGGAGGAGATGCTGTGCCAGGAAGCGGTGATGACGCTGGGGGTTGTTCCTTTGGCGGGATACGCCACGACGGGGACAGGGGATGTGGCGGCCAGCCTGGTCTCGTATATTCCGCATTATGACGCGGTGCTTCTGGCGAATCATGGCGCGGTGAGCTATGGGTGCTCGCTGCCGGATGCGTTTCAGAAGATGGAGACGGTCGAACACCTGGCGCATGTGGCCTTCGTTGCGAACCAGCTTGGAACTCCGCGGGCGCTGAAGGAAGAGCAGATCGAGCAGCTTCTGGTGGCAAGGTTCAGGTATCTGCAGAATGCGCAGTGAGCAGGGCCAGCCGGGCGGCTACTTCGCCGGTTTGGCGCGCATGTTGACGTCGTTCGGGCTGCAGGCGGGACTCTTCCAGCGGTAGTCGACGAGCGATGTGCTGGTGGTGGTTTGTCCGTTCCGGATGATGTCGATCAGCGCTTTGCCCGTCATGTGTTCCATGCCGTCGAAGGTGAGGGTGACTTTTCCCTTCATCTGGAGGGTCCTCAGCGCGCAGCTCATGGAGTAGCTGGCGCCGCCGGAGGTGACGGTGAGCTCCTGGATGGTGCAGCTGGGGTTTCGCGTCAGCGCTTTCTCCCACATTTCGTCGTTGAGGCAGAAGAGCGTCGGCTCGGATTCGGCGCTGGAGCTGGTGACGGCCCACTCGCCGGAGCGGAGGGGAAATTTTTGCTGCGCAGAGCAGGACACGCCCGCGGTGAGGGCGATCATGCTCAGAATCATCCAGTGGGGAATCCTCATCCTGCCTCCTGAAAGTGCACTCCGATTAGGAAGCAAGGACGTTCGGGTGTCAATGGAATAAAGAGGGGTGGAATGCGTTAGATTTTGGCGGTCGTTCAAATACCGCTGGGTTATCACTGCGGTTCCCCTTCATTACCGGCCTGATATGCGTTGCACTCGCACGTCCTTTTGTTTCAGACATGGATTCGCGGACCACAATCGTTCCGGAATAGAAGCGTTCGGTGGTGAGGAGCTATATGCGTCGATGGGGAAGCGACTAGAGTTATGTAAGCGCTCGGGACTATCTTTTACCCTTGAGCTAAGAGAGGGTTGAAAAAATGTTAATGTTAAGCTGAACCAACTGCTTTGTGAGTGTCTCAAAGGCCAATGACGCGGTTCCAGTCTGAGATATACATGTATATGCGCTGGAATTCGCTGGGTAAGAGCATCCTGTTATGCGCGATGAAGTTGCGGCACTTCTCCAACTCATCCATACGCTGCTTCAACCAGTGCTGCGTCGGAACAACATCTTTAAAAATGTCCCATTTGGCGATAATGATTTGCGCGAGATGGCCGAAATCCACAAACCCTAGAAGATCAGATTTTTCTCCTTCTAGCCATGAGTCTTTCAAAGCTGCGTCTCTTCGTGATTCAGCATGCTCCTTGATTTTGGGAGGTAACTTATCTGACCAGTTAACGCCTTCTTCCTCAACTAATGCCTCTCTGATGAAGTCACGGATTTCATTCTCGAAGCAGAACAGGACTGCGAAAAGTCGTGCCATCTCGAGCGCATTATTCCGACGGGCTATACCAAAGGGAGCTAGTGCTTCTTTTAATAGGTTTTCTTCAGCATCTGAAGAGTTAGCGCCGATCTGAATTCCGGCGAGCCGAAACTGCTCAGACTCAGCTTCAAACATGAGGCCTCGGAACAGAAACTCCCGCACCTCGCTACTTTTCAAGGAGGTGCTCCTTCAACGATTTGAAGATGGAATTGTAAACTTCAACGTCTTTGGTCGCGGGAAGGTGAATCTGGATGTTGTAGTGCAACCCAGACACCCCATGGTCCACACCGTTTGGATGTGGCGAAGGTTCCACTTCAACTTTCCTTTCTGGCTCCTTACCCCCTGACAAGTTCGTCGGTTTTTTAGAAAGATCAGCCAGATTCAGAAGCCCCAGAAACGTCTTCGTCATCAAACCTGCTACATGATCACTCGCGTTGTGGAAACTCTTGAACTTACCTTCAATTGCATTTTTGTCGGACTGTGTCGGGTGTTCTTTGATCAGAAATATATCTCCGTATGCATCTCGGAGGGTCTCACCCATTATTTGCTTCGAGCGGGAGTGATCGCGGTAGTCGTTATATCGTTGGGTGGGCTTACCCTCAGATGATAGGAAGCCAAGCGATTTGAGCAGCGAAATAAAACCTCGGTCGTTAGTGGACGTAAACCCCCAATCTTTAAGCAGTTGATTTGAGAATCTCTCTGGTGCTTGACCATCCCGAATTTTATTAAAGATATCTGGGATACGATTAATGGGCAATACATAAGAACTGCTTAGGGCCATTACATCCTCACTGACATATCTTTTCGAAATCGAGCAGAATCATATCATTTCCCTCTGATAGTGCTTCGATCTGGCTCAAGAGGGTTGTAATTGATCTCAGTCATCACGAATTGGCTTGGCGTTGAGTTAGTTTCATTTGCAGACGTTGGCTAGTCGTTTAAACTTGGCTTTCCACCAGGATGACCGGTTGACGGGCGGCGTAGAATCAAGCCTATGAAGGTCACGGTTGGGGTTTCCGGCGGGATTGCGGCGTACAAGGCCGCGGAGCTGGTGCGGGCGCTGCAGCAGCAGGCGCTCGATGTACATGTGGTCATGACAGAAGGCGCGCAGCGGTTTGTGCAGCCGCTGACCTTTGCCGCTCTGACCGGGCACAAGGTCATTACCAGTCTGTGGGCTGGCGGTTCGGACGCGGGCGCGGGGTTGGGCGCGGATTCCATCTCGCATTCGGGCTCGGACGAGGCGGCGCTGGCGTCGGCGATCGAGCATATCGATGCCGCGCAGACGACAGACGCGCTGGTGGTGGCTCCGGCGACGGCGGATGTGCTGGCGAAGTTTGCGCACGGCATTGCCGATGACTTTCTGACCACCTTATATCTGGCGACGACGGCGCCGGTGATCGTGGCTCCCGCAATGAATGTGAATATGTGGAACCATGCGGCGACGCAGGCGAATGTGGAGACGCTGGCAGAGCGGCATGTGAAGATCGTGGCTCCCGATGCGGGGTACCTGGCGTGCGGGATGGTGGGCGCGGGACGGCTGGCGGAGACCTCGTCGATTGTGGAGGCGGTGCTGAGCGTGCTGCACCGGCGCAACGATCTGGCGGGCGAGACGGTGCTGATTACAGCGGGCGGAACGCGCGAGGCTCTGGACCCGGTGCGGTTTCTGGGCAACCGGTCGAGCGGCAAGATGGGCTACGCGCTGGCGGAGGCGGCGGAGCGGCGCGGAGCGAGGGTGATTCTGGTGACGGCGCCGACGGCGCTGCGGCCTCCGGCAAATGTGGAAGTGGTTCCGGTGGTGACGACAGAGGAGATGCGGCACGCGGTGCTGGGGCGCGTGGATCAGGCGTCGGTGGTGATCAAGGCGGCGGCGGTGGCGGATTACAAGCCGAAGATGAAGGCCGATCAGAAGCTGAAGCGGAAGGGCGGGCTGACGCTGGAGCTGGAGCCGACGGAGGACATTCTGGCGGAGGTGGCGCAGCGTCGTCATCCGGAGATGCTGGTGGTGGGCTTTGCGGCGGAGACGGAAAATCCCGTGGTCCATGGGCGCGACAAGCTGCTGCGCAAGGGCGCGGATGCGATTGTGCTGAATGACGTGTCGCGCGAGGGGATCGGCTTCGATTCGGACCGGAATGCGGTGACGTTTCTGACGCGGGATACGGCGATCGATCTGCCGGAGATGTCGAAGCGGGAGCTGGCGGACCGGATTCTGGAAGAGGTGATCGCGCTGCGGCGGCCGTCGCTGGTGATGTCGGAGACGTAGAGAAACAGGTCGCAGGGCACAGGTCGCAGGGCACAGAAAAACAGGCGCAGGGGATAACGATCAGGATGGCGGGACGGATTTCCGCAGAGATAAGTGAAGCACTGGCGGCGCGGATCGGATACTATCGCGATCTTGGCGTCTTCGATTTGTATCGCAGAGGCGAGGCTCCTGCGGCCGAGGCTGCGGAATTCGTAACTGTATCCAGTACAGTTACAATAGCTGATGCAGAGGCGGCGCGTTCTTCTGCGGAGACTCTTATCGGCGCGGTGGCGGCGAAGCCGGCCATTGTGGAAGCGGAGACGGCGATTCCACGTAAAACGAGTACAGCAAAAGCGGCGGATGCTCTGGTGTTTCCGGAGAGGGAAGCGGTCGCGCCGAAGGAGCGCGCGGCGGCGCTGGAGGCGATTCGCCTGGATATCGGCGACTGCACGCGATGCCCGCTGGCCTTTCAGGGACGGCACAAAATTGTGTTCGGCGACGGCGATCCAAATACGCGCCTGATGTTTGTGGGCGAGGGTCCGGGCGCGGATGAAGACGCGCAGGGGCTTCCGTTTGTGGGACGCGCGGGACAGCTGCTGAACAACATGATTACGGCGATGGGGCTGAAGCGCAGCGAGGTCTACATTGCGAACATTGTGAAGTGCAGGCCGCCGGGGAACCGGACGCCGGAGCCGGTCGAGGCCAATACGTGCATGCAGTTTCTGGAGCGGCAGATCGATGTGATCCGGCCGGAGGTGATTGTGGCGCTGGGTTCGACGGCGGCGACCTATCTGCTGGGCGGCAAGAGCTCGCTGGCTTCGCTGCGCGGGCGGATTCACCAGGCGCGCGGGTCGCGGCTGATTGTGACGTATCACCCGGCGTATCTGCTGCGTGATCCTCGGCAGAAGAAAGAGGCCTGGGCGGATCTGCAGATCGCGATGAAAGAGCTGGGGCTAAAGGTGCTGGCCGCACGGGCGGAAACACCTTCGGTGTAATCCGGTGTCTCAGAATCGAGACATGGGGCACCCGCATCTGTGGCTGATAGATGACGGCTGATGAGATGGCGGTGAAGAAGCAAATTCGGTTGACGGAGCGGCAGAGAGCACTGATTGCCAAAGCGCTGGCCGATCCGCGGAGATATCAGATTCTGAAACAGATCGGGAGCTGCCGGGGACCAGCGGCGTGCAGCGAGGTGCACGCGAGCCAGCCGATCAGCGCGGCAACGCTTTCGCACCACATGAAAGAGCTGGAGATGGCGGGGCTGATCCGGATTGAGCGCGAGGGGAAGTTCGCCAATCTGGTGCTGGAGCGCGAGGTGCTGCAGGCGTATCTGGACGAGCTGGGGAAGATCTGACCTTTTATCCATGTCCGAAAGTCCGGACATGAGGCTGCGCTCGGGGCAGACCTTCCCACCTTAGCCGCCAACGACGGGCGGCGAAGATGGGGCACCCGGTACCGGATTCCGGGGAGAGTAAGAAAAGCAGATTCCTCTGCTGCGCTTCACTGCGTTCCGCTTCGGCCGGGATGACAATTCCTTTCGCAACTGTGAGACATTACCCGTGTTTCGGAGAATTTCATTTCCACAGGTTGAATCCTTTCAGGGCTCGGTTCATCAATTCGATAGTTGTCGAAATGTCTAAGATTTGACGACGGGATTGAAAAGGAGATCGTCCATGGGGAAGCTGGCGAATAAGGTTGCTGTGGTGACGGGCGCGTCGAAGGGCATTGGCGCCGGAATTGCGAAGGGACTGGCGGCGGAGGGCGCCGCGGTCGTGGTGAATTACGCGTCGAGCAAAGAGGGCGCGGAGAAGGTCGTCGCGGAGATTGTGAAGAACGGCGGCAAGGCGATTGCCGTGCAGGGCAGCGTGGCAAAGGCCGACGATGTGAAGCGCATCTTTGCCGAGACGAAGAAGGCTTACGGAAGACTGGATGTGCTGGTGAACAATGCCGGCGTGTATGAGTTCAGCCCGCTGGATGCGATCACCGAGGAACAGTTCCACCGCATCTTTAACACCAACGTGCTGGGGCTGCTGCAGGCGACGCAGGAGGCCGAGAAGCTGTTCGGCGAAGAGGGCGGCAGCGTGATCAACATCGGATCGGCGGTGACGGAGATTCATCCGCAGGCGAGCGCGGTGTATACGGGAACGAAGGGCGCGGTGGATGCGATCACGAGGGTGCTGGCGAAGGAGCTGGGGCCGAAGAAGATCCGCGTGAATGCGATCAACCCGGGAATGGTGGAGACCGAGGGCGTGCATGCGGCGGGCTTTATCGGCAGCGACTTCCAGAAGAACCTGGAGGGACAGACGCCGCTGGGCCGCATTGGGCAGCCGGACGATATCACGCCGATTGCGGTCTTCCTGGCGTCGCAGGACTCGGGCTGGCTGACGGGTGAGTTGCTTGTAGCCAGCGGCGGATTGCGGTAAAGGCAGGGATCAGCAATTAGGGATTAAGGATCAGCGATTAGGGAATCGTCGAAGCGGATGCCGGAGTTCCGGTATCCGCTTTTTTATCCGGAGCCCTTTCCGAAGCCAGGGAAGGCGGGTGCCGAGTCCGGGCATTCACCTTTTTATTTGCCCGCGAGAGGCCTGAGATTTCAAAGCTACTCCGCGCGCAGGGCTTCGACGGGGTTGACCGACGCGGCGCGGCGGGCGGGCAGCCAGCTTGCGGAGAGCGCGGCGGTGGCGAGCAGTATGGCGACGGCGGCGAGGGTGGCGATGTCCCAGGAGTGGACGCCGAAGAGCAGGCTGCGCATGAAGCCGGCAGCGGCGACGGCGCAGGCGAGGCCGATGACGATTCCGGCAAGAGTGAGCCAGGCGGCCTCTTTGAAGATGAGCCGGTAGACGGTCGCGCGCTGCGCGCCGAGAGCCATGCGCACGCCGATCTCGCGGGTGCGCTGGCTGACGGAGTAAGCGATGACGCCGTAGAGTCCGATGATGCTGAGCAGCAGGGCGAGCACGGCGAAGCCGCCGACCAGCCATGCGGAGGAGCGGTGCATGGTCGCGCTGGGCGAGTCGGCGATGCGGGCCTCCATGGTTATTTCGTCGGTGATGCCGAGGCCGGGATCGATGCGGCGCAGGGCAGCGGCCATAGCCGGCAGAATCGATGCGGGAGCCTGGGTGGTGCGCACCAGCACGTGGAAGTAGTTCTGCGGACGCTGGCGGAAGGGGGTGTACTCCGCGGGCCAGATTTCGCTGTCGAGCGAGCCTTCGCGGACATCGTCGACGACGCCGACGATGGTGCGCACCGTCTTCGGATCGAGGTCGCCGGCGGCGATTTTTTTTCCGATGGGGTCTTCGCCGGGGAAGTAGCTCTTCGCAAATGCCTGATTGATGAGGATGACGCGTGGTCTGGTGCTGTCGTCGGCGGCGGTGAAGAGGCGGCCGCGCAGCAGGCGCGCGTGCAGGGTGGTGAAGTAGCCGGCGCTGACGGTGCGGTCGTTGACTTCATTGTGCTCGCCGTGGAAGGGATGGCCGACGACGCGAATCCAGTCGGTGTTGCAGTTGCAGGTAACGACGGGCAGATCGGTGAGAGCAGCAGACTCGACGCCGGGAAGAACGGCCATGCGATCGACGACGGCGCGATCGAGGGCGGCGGACTGCGTGTTCTTTGGATACGCGGCGTCGGAGGCGGCGACGGTGAGCATGGCGAGATGGTCGGGCTGGAAGTTGAGGTCGACGTGCAGCAGGCGGTAGAAGCTGCGACCGAGAAGACCGGCTCCGGTAAGCAGGACGACGGCGACGGCCAGCTCGACGATGACGAGGTTCGATCCAAAATGCCGCCAGAGCGTGCTTCCGGCTCCGCGAGTGCCTTCGGCGAGATCGTCACGCAGACTGGTACGCGGCTGTATAGGGAGAGAAAGCAGGCGCCCGAACCACGCTCCGACTCGTAACAGGCGCAGCATGGGCGTGACCGAGAAGAGCAGCAGCGCGAGCAGGGCAACGGCGGCGGTGAAGGCGAGCGCGTGCCGGTTGAGGGTGAGGCCCTGCAGATACGGCATGTTGTCGAGGGTGTCTTTGGGAATGAGCCGAAGCAGGAGCTGCATGATGAGAGATGCGGCTGCCAGGCCGAGAAGGGTCGCGCAGGCGATGAGGGCAAAGGCCTCGGTGATGAACTGGCGTGCGAGTCGCGCAGATGAGGCTCCGAGTGCGCCGCGGACGGCGATCTCGCGGCGGCGGCTTTCGGAGCGCAGCAGCAGCAGGCTGGAGACATTGACGCAGGCGATGAGGAGCAGCAGTCCCGCGCCGCAGAGCAGAGTGAGCAGAACAGGACGGATATCGCCGACGATGGATTCACGCAGCGGGCGGATGCTGGCTCCCTGATCGCGGTTGGAGGCGGGATACTGCTTTTCGAGCTGCGCAGCGATGGCCTTCATGTTGGCGCTGGCGGACGAGAGCGTGACGCCGTCGCGCAGACGGGCCATGCCGTCAAGGAAGTGACAGATGCGCCTCGGAGCGCAGCCTTTGTCGGGCTGGACGGTCACCCAGTAATCGACGCGGCCGCGGCGGGCAAACTGAAAATCGCGCGGCATGACGCCGATGATGGTGTGCGGAACTCCGCTGAGGGTGACGGAGCGGCCGATGATATCGCGGCGGCCTCCGAACCAGGATTGCCAGGCACTATAGCTGAGGACGACGTTACGCGGCGCTCCCACGGCGTCTTCGCCGTCGCGGAAGCCGCGGCCGAGCATGGGCGGCACACCGAGGGTGCGGAAGAAGCCGGCGCTGACAGTGAGACCGGGCACGGGCTGGACGCCCGCAGGCATCTCGATCAGCGAGCTGGAGCCGCCCCAGACATCGAGCGAGCGGAAGGAGGTATTCAGGCGCTTCCAGTCCACGTAATCGGGCCAGGAGAGCGAACCGTGCGGAAAGTTGAGAGCGCTTTCGTTGACGGCAACGAGTGTGTTGGGACTGGGGTAAGGCAGCGGACGGACCAAAGCTGCATCGACGAAGGCAAAGATGGACACGCTGGCGCAGATGCCGAGAGCCAGCGTGAGGATTGCGGTCGCGGCGAAGCCGGGGTTCTTTGCAAGTTGGCGCACGGAGAAGCGGAGATCGTGCAGGAAGGTTTCAAGGAGCGGCAGCGTGGCGCGCTCGTGGTACGCCTGCTTTGTCTGCTCGATGCCGCCGAGGCGGAGGATTGCCTGGCGACGCGCTTCCTCTTCCGACATGCCGGCGCGAAGGTTGTCCTCGATGTGCATCTGCAGATGAGCTTCCAGCTCGGCGGCAAGATCGCTCTCGCGCCGCGAATGCCCGGTGGCGAAGAGACCGCGGAAGCGGAGCATCCATGCGCGAAGGCGCTTCACAGCGCCTCCTCCGACGGAGCGAGAAAGCGGGCGAGGATGGCGGTGGTCTGCTCCCAGTTGCGGGCTTCCTTTGCAAGCTGTCTGCGGCCGGACTTCGTGAGGCGGTAGAACTTTGCGCGGCGGTTGTTGTCGGAGACGCCCCATGCCGAGGCGATGGAGCCCTCCTGCTCGAGCTTGAGCAGCGCGGGATAGAGCGTGCCGTAGTTCAGCGAGAGCAGGTCGCCGCTGGTCTGCTCGATGCGGCGGGCGATGCCGTAGCCGTGCAGAGGGCCGAGCGCTTCGAGGGTCTTAAGGACCATCAGGGCGAGCGTGCCCTGCGGGATGTCCGCTTTACCGCTCATCGTTCTTCTCCGTTCTCCCTTTTTTCTGCTCTGGCCTCTTCTTTTTCTCCTCTGGGTATGCCATAGGGAAGAGGATCGCACGATACCTATGGGAAAGCAAGAGGAAAGCAGCGCATGGGAACCGGATGCCGCGAGCGGAGGTCGATCGGGGAGCGGGGAGGAGGGAGGGACTTTTGCGGACCGGAGCATGCTCCGGCCCGCAGAGGGATAGTCGGGACAGCGAGTTTTACGCGCGGGGTTTGCCGATGGCGGGATCGGTCATGCTGTCTCGTCCGGTTTCGACGTGACCGGCGAGCTGCCGGCGGAAGGTGCTGTCGGAATCGGATTCGACGATGAGGTCGTACCAGCCGTAGTGCGTTGCGAGCGCCCAGGACTGCACGAAGCTGGTGCCGGGATGGAGCGTACGCCGGATGGCCTCTCCGGAATAGGCATCGGTGATGGTGACGGGCGTGGTGTGCTGCCCGCGGTTCCGGATTTCGAGAGCGATGCCGCAGCCGCTGCGATCGTAGACGGCCTCAACCTCGAGATCGGCCTTGCCGCTGCCTGAAACGCTGCCGCGGAAGGCGCGGAGGAAGCCGTTCGGACCATAGACGGAGAGATCGTATTCGGTCTGACCGCCGGTGACGGGCCAGCTGTCCTGCACACTGGTGCCGGGGCTGACGGTGTAGGTCCAGGGGCCGGCATCGCCGCTGCCGGAGCGTACATGGAAGACGGCGGCCGCTGTGCCGGAGTTGCGGAAATCGAGGGTGAGGACGCCGCTGGTGAAGCCGGCGTTGCCGTGGACGTGAAGCTCGTAGGGCAGAGCGCGCGCGGGACGCGTGCCCTGTTCCTGCGCGGGCAGAGCCTGATCGGTGGGAGGAACCGGCACGTAGTCGGGATGGCGCTCGTTATCGGGCGGGATGTAGGCGGTGGTGCTCGGCAAAGGCACGCTTGCGTCGTTGGGGTTGGTGAAGTTGAAGGCGGAGGTGAGGTCTCCGGTAACGGCGCGGCGCCACTTCGTGATGTTCGTCTCCGCGAAGCCCCGCTGCACGAGGCCGAAGCGCTCTTCGACGAAGCGGATCAGCGAGGTGTGATCGAAGACCTGGGAGTTGATCCATCCGCCCTTGCTCCACGGCGAAATGACGACCATGGGCACGCGCACGCCGAGACCGTAGGGACCGGCGGGGTATTCGGAGTCGCCGGGGAAGATCTCGTTCGTGATGTCGACGGTGGAGATGCCTTCGGCTCGCGTCTGCGGCGGCGTAGGCGGAATGGCGTGATCGAAGAAGCCGTCGTTCTCGTCGTACATGAGGAAGAAGACGGTCTTGCTCCAGACATCGGGGTTTTCGGTGAGCGCGTCG
Source organism: Paracidobacterium acidisoli (assembly GCF_003428625.2). Taxonomy (GTDB): domain Bacteria; phylum Acidobacteriota; class Terriglobia; order Terriglobales; family Acidobacteriaceae; genus Paracidobacterium; species Paracidobacterium acidisoli. The sequence goes on from NZ_QVQT02000002.1 coordinate 241,187, forward strand.
AGGATCTGCGAGACATACCAGGCGCCATAGTTGGCGGGCCAGTTGGGGTGCTCGGTGTAGGCCTCGGGCGCGACGACCCAGGAGACCTGGGGCAGATTGCCGCTGCGGATGTCCTGGCGGAAGAGATCGAAGAGCGTTCCGGAGACGGCGATATCGGTGCCGACCTTTGCGCCGTTGGCGAGCGGGCTGCCGGGCTGCGCGTTCTGGTACTGGTGGAAGTAGAGCAGCGAGTTATCGCCGTAGTTGCCGATGTAGGCGTCCTCGCTGGTCCAGCCCCAGAACTCGCTGGCATTCAGTCCGAGGCCCACGTCCTGATAGATCTTCCAGGAGACGCCGGCCTTTTCGAGGATCTCGGGGAAGGTCGACCAGTCGTAGCCGGCCTCGGCGTTGTCGATGACGGGTCCGCCGCCCTGTCCGTCGTTGCCAACCCAGCCGGTCCACATGTGATAGCGGTTGGGATCGGTGGGACCGAGGAGCGAGCAGTGGTAGGCATCGCACACGGTGAAGGCGTCGGCGAGTGCGTAGTGGAAGGGGATGTCGCTGCGGGTGAGGTGCGCCATGGAGGTGGTGCCCTTTTGCGGCACCCACTGATCGTGCTTTCCCTCATCCCAGGCAGCGTGCGTGGTGGTCCAGTCGTGGGCGAGATCCTGGATGAACTGCAGGCCGAGGCTGGGCGCTCCGGGATGGAAGGGCAGCACATAGCCGTCGGGGTTTGCGGGATCGGGCTGATACCAGACGGACTGGCCGGAGGGCAGGCGGACGGTGCGCGGGTCGCCGAAGCCGCGGACGCCGCGGAGGGTGCCGAAGTAGTGATCGAAGGAGCGGTTCTCCTGCATCATGAAGACGATGTGCTGCACGTCGTCGATGGTTCCGGTCTGATGGTGGGCGGGAATCTGCAGCGCGCGGCTGATGCTGGCGGGAAAGGCTGCAGAGAGTGCGCCGGTGGTGAGGAGCTTCAGGAAGGAACGGCGGTCGGTAGACATAGGGGACTGTACCTCACGAAAAAAGGTTCGCGACGGATCGCCCGGTCGACGCTATGCGCGGGTTGTTGCGGTGATGTGACGGAGGCGTTGTATTTTCATGACTCGCCCGGGGTGCGGGGCAGGCTGGCGGAGGGAGCGGCGAGCAGAAGCTGTTGAAAACACAGCGGCGCAGGACGGCCTCCGCATGACGACGCGATACTCTGGGAAGGTGCCTGGGTTTTGCGATGTCGCGCTGCCGGTTCCGCTGGATCGTGCGTTTACCTACGCGCTGCCCCCTGCGCTCCAGGCGCAGGCGCCTCCGGTGGGCGGGCGCGTACTGGTTCCGTTTCGCAATGAAAAACTGATGGGGATTGTGGTGCGGGTGCATGATGAGCCACCGCAGCGCACCGGCTCGCCGGGAGACGCGAAGGATGCGGCGCCGGTGGAGGTGAAGACGGTCCTCAGCGTTCTGGATGAGGAGCCGGTGCTGTCAGAGCAGCTGATGGAGCTGGCACAGTGGACGGCGCAGTACTACATCGCTCCGGTGGGCGAGGTGCTGCGGGCGATGCTGCCGCTGATGAGCGAGGTCAGGCGGCAGGTGCTGTATCGGATTGCGGATGCGGGGCGGCAGGCGCTGTTCGAGGGCGCGCAGATGGGGTCGTCGCGGCGTTCGAAGCTTTCTCCCGAAGAACAGGACAAGGAGTATGCGGTTCTGAACTATCTGGAGGCCGGGGATGCGGTGCGCGCGGCGAAGCTGCGGTCGGCGACGGGGGCGAGTCCTGCGCTGCTGAACGGGATGGTGCGCAAAAAGTGGATTGTGCGCGAGACGTCGGCGGAGCAGCGAGATGCGCGAAGGACGGTTCGATACGCCGTGCTGGTTGATGATGCGCGGCTGCCGAAGCTGAATGAGAATCAGACGGCGATCCTGGCGGAGCTGGCGGGAGCGGGCGGTGCGCTTCCGGTGGCGGAGCTGCGGAGGCTGGAGGTTCCGGCGTCCACCTTAACGACCTTAGTCAAGCGGGAGCTGGTGCGGATCGAGGAGCGGGCGGCGGAGTTTCATCTGAGCGGGCTGCGGGATGTGTCGAAGTATGGGCATGTGCTGAATGCAGCGCAGCAAAAAGCACTGGACGCGATTACAGGCGCGATGGAGGCCGGTGAGTTTCGGCCTTATCTGCTGCATGGCGTGACGGGGTCGGGGAAAACCGCTGTCTATTTAGCCGCGATGCGGCGGACGCTCGATGCGGGGAAGGCCGCGATCCTGCTGGTTCCGGAGATTGGGTTGACGCCGGCGATGGCGGCGCAGCTGCATCATGCATTCGGGACGGAGGTCGCGCTGCTGCACTCGCAGCTGACGCCCGAGGAGCGATCGGAGCAGTGGCACCGCATTCGTCGCGGCGAGGCGCGGGTGGTGGTGGGGACGCGATCGGCGGTGTTTGCTCCGGTGGAGAAGCTGGGGCTGATCGTAGTCGATGAGGAGCACGATTCGAGCTATAAGCAGGAGTCGATGCCGCGGTATCACGCGCGTGATGTAGCGGTGGTGCGGGCGAAGCTGGCGGGGGCGACGGTGGTGCTGGGGTCGGCGACTCCTTCTTTGGAGACGTGGCATAACGGCGAGTTGGGCAAGTATGCGCGGATCGAGATGCACGAGCGGGTGAATGCGCGTTCGCTGCCGGCGGTGGAGCTGGTGGACATGCGGCGCGAGTTTCAGGAGACGGGGCAGGAGCATCTGTTTGCGCGCAAGCTGATGGAAGAGACGCAGGCGACGCTGGATCGCGGCGAGCAGGCGATTATTCTGCTCAATCGGCGCGGGTATTCGTTTGTGGTGATGTGCCGGGCGTGCGGCGACAAGCTGGAGTGCGAGAACTGCTCGATTGCGCTGACGTATCACAAGCCGGTTCCGTCGGATGACGATCATGCGCATGTGGGGCAGCGGCTGGAATGTCACTATTGCGGTTACAAAAGGACGGTTCCGAAGACGTGTCCGAAGTGCGACAGCGAGCACTTGTACTTTCTGGGCGCGGGGTCGCAGCAGGGCGAGGAGCGGCTGCAGGAGATTTTTCCCGGCGCGCGAATTGGGCGCATGGATCGCGATACCGTTCGCGGGCGGTCAGACATGGAGCGGCTGCTGATGCGGCTGCATTCGGGCGAGATCAATCTGCTGGTGGGGACGCAGATGATCGCGAAGGGGCATGACATTCATGGCGTCACGCTGGTTGGCGTTGTCGGGTGCGATCATGCGCTGGGGCTGCCGGATTTTCGCGCAGCGGAGCGGGTCTTTCAGCTGCTGACGCAGGTGTCGGGGCGAGCGGGTCGCGGCGAGCTGCCGGGCAAGGTGATTGTGCAGACGTATCATCCGGACCACTACGCGATTGAGTTTGCGGCGAAGCACGACTATCACGGATTTGTGCAGAAGGAGCTGCGGTTTCGGCGCTTCATGCACTATCCGCCGTTTGCGCCGCTGGCGAATGTGATTGTGCAGAGCCAGCACTTTGAAGAGGCGGCGGGATGGGCGGCGGCGCTGGGACGGTGGTTCCAGGAGACGACGCTGCCGGGTGTGCGGGTGCTGGGTCCGGCGACGGCTCCGCTGGCGAAGGTGAAGCGGATTTACCGGTTTCACCTGGTGGTGAAGGCGGAGAAGCGGCAGGCACTGCAGAAGGCGCTAAGGGCGGCACTGGCGCATGCGGAGCGCGCGGGGATTCCGCGAGGAAACATTGTGGTGGATGTGGATGCAGTGAGCCTGATGTGAGGTACAGGGCGCAGGTCACAGGGCGCAGGGCACAGAAAGAGTTCCCTGCACGCGGACAGACAATTCAATCGCGATAAGAACCAGCTATACCCCGTGACTCCCTGCGCTCTGCAGCTTCTCGAGCACCGCGCCGGCCATTTGCGAGACGCTTCCCGCGCCCAGCGTCAGGATCACATCGCCGTCCTCAGCCCGCTCCACCACGCGCCCAATCGCCTCAGCCGGAGACGCGGCGTACTCCACGCCATCGCGTCCGATCGCAGCCACCAGAGCCTGCGCCGTCACACCCGCAATCGGCTCCTCGCTTGCTGCATAGATGTCCAGCATCTCGACCGTCGACGCGTCGTCGAAGGCCTGCGTGAACTCCGTCATCAGATCGCGCGTGCGGGAATAGCGGTGCGGCTGAAAGATGACGTGCACGCGCCGGTAGCCGCAGTCTTTCGCCGCGCGCAGCGTCGCGCGAATCTCCGTGGGATGATGCCCGTAGTCGTCGATCACCGTCACGCCGCGCACGCATCCCTTCACCTGGAAGCGCCGGTCGACGCCGCGGAACGAGCGCAGTCCCTCGACCATCGCGGCCGCGGTCATCTCGAGCTGCGCGCCAATCGCTACCGCCGCCGTCGCATTCAGCACATTGTGCAGGCCCGGCACGTGCAGCTCGAACGGCCCCAGAACCTGCCCGCCCGCCACCACTTCAAAGCGCGACCGGATCACCGGCCCCTCTGTGGAAGCCACGGTAATCGGCGGCGCCGGCAGCATGCGCAGCACGAAGTCCGCCTTCGGCGAAGTGCCGTAGGTAAACACCCGCCGCCGCACGCGCGGCAGAATCTCCGCCAGCAGCGCGTTGTCCACGCAGGCCACGCACGCTCCGTAAAAGGGCACGCGGTCCATGAACTCGATAAAGGCCTCTTCCACGTCGGCCATGTCGCGATAGCAGTCCATGTGCTCGCGATCCAGATTCGTCACTACGCCCAGAATCGGCGACAGCTTCAGAAAGGAGCGGTCGCTCTCGTCAGCCTCCGCCACCAGGTACTGCGACTTCCCCAGCCGCGCATTCGATCCCAGCGCGTCCACGCGGCCGCCCACCACCACCGTGGGGTCCAGCCCACCGGCAGCCAGCACCGCCGCAATCATTGAGGTCGTCGTCGTCTTGCCGTGCATGCCCGCAACGGCGATGCCGTACTTCAGACGCATCAGCTCCGCCAGCATCTCCGCGCGCTGAATCACCGGGATGCGCCGCGCCCGCGCCTCAATCACTTCCGGGTTGCGCTCGTTCACCGCCGAGCTGGCGACGACGACGCCCGAACCGACCACATTCGCCGCCGCATGGCCCTCAAAGACCGTCGCGCCCAGCACAGCCAGCCGCTCCGTCACCGCCGAGCGGCGCAGATCCGACCCCGAGACCGCATAGCCAAGATTGAGCAGAATCTCGGCGATCCCGCTCATGCCGATCCCGCCGATTCCGATGAAATGAACGCGTTGTGCTTTGGCAAACATCTTTTTAAAGAGCCTTCGTTACTCTATCAGCGCCGCCTGCATCGAATGAAACACGATGCGGAATGAATGCGAAAAGTCGCGAAATTCGCGGCCGGCGCAGCGAAATAAATCTCCGCAACAATTCGCGAAAGCCGCTGTTCACACACGCAGAGACGGTTCGGTGAAAGAAGCCGGACGAGGGCTCCAGGGCGTTGAGAGAAGTTCAAGGCCGGAGCCAGGAGGTCTCGCGATGAAAAGCGTACTTCGCGCACTTGCACTGACTGGCGTGATGGGTCTGGCCGCGGCAGCGGCTCAGGCGCAGGTTGGAATCTATGTCGGAGCGTCCGTCCCTCCGGCTTATGCCGTGCAGCCGCCCTGCCCCGGAGTGGACTTTATCTGGGCTCCCGGCTACTACGTGGGCACCGCCTGGTATCCCGGCCGCTGGATGCATCGCGAAGAGTATCGCCGCGATGACTACGGCCGCGCCTGGGCCGGACACCATGACGATCACTACGACCGCGGCGGATACGGACACGGCTATCGCGGCCGCCGGTAATTCCACGAGATGAGGCGGCAGAGTCCCCACACACTCTGCCCGCCCGGCGCACCCGTTGAAGCTCCCCGCTTCCGGGTGCGTTTTCTTTTTGGCTGCAGCGTTTTACAACCGGATAAAAGCGGCAGAAATCCGAACAACTTTTTCCGTCATCTGTTGTTAGTATGAGCAGGTCCGAACGATATCCGGAACGGGATCGAATGCGGACCGCGTCAGGCTGCCGAACGGAGCACCAGCCGGACGGGGAGGTTCAGGTCATGCGCAGTTTGCGCTATCTTTTGTTTCTGGCACTGCTGGCGGCACCACTGGCGTTCACAAAGCCGGCGAATGCCCAGGTCGCAGTCGGCATCGGCATCGGTCCGGCAGTGGAGTATCCGGCGCCGGTCTACGTTGGCGGCCCTCCGGTCTGCGAATACGGCTACTACTCCTACTACCCGTATGACTGCGCGCCCTACGGCTACTGGGGTCCTGACTGGTTTGCAGGCGGCCTCTTCATCGGCGCGGGCCCGTGGTTCCACGGCTGGTATGGCCGCCCATGGGGATGGGGCTTCGGACACGTAGGCTACTACGGATACCGTGGCGGCTGGGGTTATCGCGGCGGTTATGGCTATCGTGGCGGTTACGGATATCGCGGTGGATATGGATACCGTGGCGGCTACGGCGGCGGATTCCACGGCTCAACCGGTTATCGCGGCGGCTACGGTGGTGGCTTCCATGGCTCGACGGGTTACCGCGGTGGCTACGGCGGCGGATTCCACGGCTCGACCGGCTATCGCGGCGGCTCGATGGGTGGCTTCCACGGCGGCTCTGCCGGCGGGTTCCACGGTGGTGGCGGCGGCTTCCATGGCGGCGGTGGTGGATTCCACGGCGGCGGAGGCGGAGGCTTCCACGGTGGTGGCGGCGGCCACGGCGGTGGTGGACACCGGTAATCGATCTGCCTGTTGTGGTTCTCTCGGGGCCCGCTCTACGGAGCGGGCCTTCGTATTTCTGCCTGAAGATCCGGCGGGTGCCCATGTTCGTATTTCGGACACAGGATGAATCCTCTCCCCACAGTCCGGCGTGCCCATTCTTCCCGCAGAGAAGGGTGAGAAGGAAACACCTCAGCCTGCCTTTGATGTTCTCCGGCTCATCGCCGCTACCATCGCGGCGATCCGCAGCGCGGCATCGGGATGCGCCAGCGAGCGTGCTCGTTCTCCCATCGCCGCCAGAGCCGCGGCGTTGTCGAGCAGCTCGCGCAGCGTGGCCTCCAGCAGCGACGGCGTCAGATCGGCCTCGATCAGCATCTTCGCCGCACCCGCCCCGGCCATGACCTCGGCGTTCTTCCGCTGATGATCGTCGGCGGCCTGGGGAAACGGCACCAGCACCGCCGGCTTGCCCGCCGCGCACAGCTCCGCCACCGTAGAGGCTCCGCTCCGCGCCAGCACCAGATCCGCCGCCTCGAAGCGCCGCGGCATGTCATCGAGAAAGGCGTGCACCTGCCATCGCTCCGGCGGCGCGCCGCTCGCCTCATACGCCGCCAGCGTCGTCTCCGCGTGCCGCGCGCCCGCCTGATGCAGAATCGTCAGCCCCGGCACCGCATCGAGCAGCGGCGCCGCAATCTTCGGCAGGATCGTGTTCAGCACCCGCGCTCCCTGGCTGCCGCCAAAGACCAGCAGGTGCGGAGGCTCTGCCGCCAGCCGCGGCGTGAGACGAAAGAACTCGCTGCGCACGGGAATCCCCGTCACCTGCGCATGGCGGAAATACCTTGCCGCCGGAGCAAAATTCACCGCTGCCCCGGTCACCCATCGGCCCACCAGCCGGTTCGCCAGCCCCGGCGCCGCATTCGGCTCAAAGGCCAGCGCCGGAATCCTCTCGAGAATCGCCGCGCCCATCGCCGGGCCCGAGGCATAACCGCCCACACCCACCACGGCATGCGGATGAAAATCCCGCAGCAGCCGCATGCAGCGCATTATGCCGAGCGGCAGATCGAGCAGCGTGCGCGCCCGCGTCATCAGGGAAACATTTTTCAGCTGCCCCACCTGGATCAGCTCCAGACGGTAGCCCGCCTGCGGCACCAGCCGCGACTCCAGCCCCCTCGGCGAGCCGATGAACAGCATCTCCGCCGCGAAGGCCGACTTGAGCTCGTCGGCAATCGCCAGCGCCGGAATAATGTGTCCGCCCGTGCCGCCGCCGGCAATCACAACCCGCATCGTTCTCTCACTCATGCAGAACCTTCGCGGCCAGCACCGCGCCCGGCACCGAGAACCGGATAGTGTCTCCCTCGCGCTGCGGCTTCATATCCATAAAATCCTCGTCACTGTGTCCCGACTCAGGAGACCAGATGGACTACCACAAGCATGCCCGACCGGCGGTTCATAGTCGAGAGCAGATGGCGAAGCAGGTTTGCGGAGAGGTTTCATGTTAAAGCGGGCCGCAGCCTGCTTCAACGTGAGCTCCCGTATGGCTGCCAAGCCGGCCGGTATCGCGATCAGGGAGTGGCTATTTTGGTGGGGGCCGGCTGTAGATCAGCCGCGAGGCGGCGGCGGAGTACCGAAGCGGTATTTCCCGGGTTTGGAGGGAATCGCTTCGGGCGTGTTGTTGCTGAGGTCTTTCAGGTCGAGGAGGATGTTGTTGAGAGCGTCGTCGAAGTTGCGGTCATGCGATTTCTGCAGAAGCGCGGTGTCGACGGATTCAGTCATCGCCCAGAGGATGTAGTGCGTGGCGCGGTCGTAGATGACGAGGCGGAACATCGGCACCGGATCGGAGGCGCCGTTCTGTTTGCTTCCATTCGATGGACCATTCGGCGCGGTGAGCTGGATCTCGAAAACGAGATCGGCCTGTGCGGGATCGGCGACGAGGGTGTAGCGATTCCATAATTTCAGGGCCGCGTAGAACTCGTCATAGGGGCGGTCGGGGGTCCCGGTGAAGGGGCTGGGGAAGAGCCCGCTGTCGGCTCCGGCGTTAGAGAGGAAGACTGTCTTTGCGTTGAGGATGGCGGGCGGAACAGGCGCTGTGGGAGATGTGTCGGATGGCTGCGCGAAAGCAGTGGTGGAAATGAGGACAACGCAGAGCAGAAGAAGCAGTTCACAACGAACGGAACGCAGCATGGTCGATCTCCGGACAGCGGTGAAGTACGCCGCTGTTCGATGAGAAGACGAAGCGGCTTGGGGATTTGTTTCGAGGGAGGCTGGAACTCACGTTCGAGAATCCGGACCCTTCAGCTGCGCTCAGGGCAGGCGATAGAGCACCCTGGCACCCGGCTGTGAAACACGCTACGCGTGCTTCGCTCCAGGATGACAGGTCTGAGAGTGAATTGACTTCGGCCGGGTGAACAGGGGAGAGGGCGAATGGCGATGCAAAAAAGAGTCTCCAATCGGTGAAGTGCCCGTTTATGCGGCGCTGCCGTACGCGGACGGCAGCGAAGCCCGCAGATGCCGGAGGACAGGGCAGTTGCGAGAGAGCCGCGATGCTGCAGAGACGGCCATGATTGCAGCATGCGCGGCTGTCCCGAAGGTCATGTGTCCGAAAACATGTTAGAGACGGGAGGGCCGTCTCTGACGGCTTCACGGCCGCGTGTGCCGAACGCGCGACCGCGACTGCGGCATACACGGCCGGGAGGAATGCGGGCCGCGTATGCAGGGCAGAGTGATCTTTCAGATCATCAGAGTACGCATGGGATAGAGGCCGGGTGTGCAGCTCCGTCGCTCACGCACCGGACCAGGGCAGGCACCGTGAGAGCTGCCGGGAGGATTTGGCGGCTCGGCCAGAGGCGCAGGCGTGGTCCGCGGATCGCGGGCGAGATGGATGCTGAGAGCGGCGGCGGATTCCGTGCTGAACCGGCAGCCGGATTCGAAGCCGGGTCCGGCATCGGGCTCTGCATCAGACGATTCGCTGTCCGCGTTGTTGTCCTCCGCATTCCCGGAGAGCAGCTCGGAGGGAAAGGGTGGGATGGCGCCGAGGCGGCGCAGCATGCCGCGGATGAGCCGTCCTGCCTGGCGGTCGGAGATGCCTCCGGCTCCTTCATAAAGGAGCGAGCGGAGGACCAGGATGATATCGGAGGGAAGATGCTCGATCGGGCGCGTGGCCACGGAGCGGCGCAGATCGCGCCAGCGCGCCATGCGGGAGTAGAGCTCGATGCGGTGGCGCGGCCTGGGACGAAGACCGCCGAGGGAGAGATGATGCCGGCAGAAATCCTGACGGCGGATGGAGACGCCACGGCATTTGCGGCCGCTGGACAGGACGAAGTTGCATTCATTGAGCATGGGGAGGTTCTCCTGAAATAAAAAAGCCCGGCCGAAGCCGGGCTTGTGTCTCTGTTTTCCATTGTAGAAGGCAGCGAAAAACTCTATGCCAAATTTGTGCGCCAACAACCGGCCTGTTTTCAATTAGTTAGAAAATAAATTTCATCGAGGGGCTTGACAGAAAACAGAGTGCGGCACGAAGACGGGGTGCCTGCGGCCCTGCGACGGGTTTTCCTCCGGATCGCGCAGAGCCGATTCGCCTTACAATCGGTTCATGCTGCTCGAAGGCATCTTCATCCCGGTAACGACTCCTTTTTATCCCGATGGAAAACTGTATCTCCGCAAGCTGGAGCATAATCTCGACCGCTACTCGCGCACGCCGGTGGCGGGTCTGGTAGTGCTGGGGTCGACCGGCGAAGCAGTGATGCTGAGCGATGAGGAGACGCGCCATGTGCTGCACACGGCGCGGTCGGCCGCGGCTCCGGACAAGGTGCTGGTGGCGGGCGTGGGGCGCGAGAGTCTCCAGGAGACGCTGCACCTGGCCGAGTATGCCGCCGAGCAGAAGTACGATGCGGTGATGGTGCGCACGCCGCACTACTACGGCGCGCAGATGGGCGCGCTGGAGATGTTGACCTGGTATCGCGCGCTGGCCGACCGCTCGCCGCTGCCGGTGGTGCTGTACAGCATTCCGAAGTTCACGCACTACGAGCTGCCGGTGGAGGTGGTGGCGGAGCTGGCGCAGCATCCGAACATCATCGGCATCAAGGATTCGAGCGGAAGCGTGGAGCGGCTGAAGGCGCTGATGGCGGCGACGGGGAATGCTCCGAAGCGCACGGTCTCGGTCACGACGATCTTCACGGCGATTACCGGACGCATGCTGCTGGATCAGCCGCTGGCTCCGGCGAATTTTGTGCCGGCCGATATTCTGGGCACGGATGCGGCCGCGGTGGCGGTGGCTCCGCCGAGAGAAGCGATCAAAATGCGCTCGAAGGAGATCGGCTTTCAGGTGCTGAACGGCTCGACGGAGAGGCTGCTGGACGGGCTGGAGGCGGGATCGCCGGGCGCGGTGCTGAGCTTTGCGGCGTGCGCTCCGCAGGCCTGCCAGGAGGTGTACACGGCCTGGAAGGATAACGATCCGAAGCTGGCGCGTGAGAAGCAGGAGCGCGTCTTCGGCGCGGCGCGGCTGGTGGCCAGCCGGTACGGCATTCCGGGCATCAAGCATGGCTGCGATCTGAACGGCTACTATGGCGGGCGACCGCGGATTCCTTTGCTGCCATTGAATGCAGAGCAGCAGGCGGAGGTCGCTGAGGCGATGGCGGATACGCGCAATTAGGCGGGTCCACTTAGACGGCTTGGGCGGAGAATCGTCATTCAGCGCGGGATTTCTGCCGTTTACGAAATCAATTCGTGTTCCGAATGATATGTGCGTTCCTGCACTCTCCGCATCGCTATAATGAATAAAAGAAAGAGAAATTTTCCTTTCCAATCTCCGATCTGAAGGGAACAGCGCCACATGGCGACAACAAACGCCAGCGCACCGTCCGCGCAGGGCGAGTCCGCAGCAGGCAGTACAACCAGGCCTGTAGTCAACGACTTCAGCATTCAGGTTGCCACGGTCAACGGTTCAGGTTCGCAGTCAGCGAACGCGGTGCTTCTGAAGAGCATCTTTGGCATGGGCATTCCGGTCAGCGGCAAGAATCTCTTCCCGTCGAACATTGCCGGACTGCCGACCTGGTACACCATCCGCGCCAGCAAACATGGTTATGTTGCGCGCAAAAAAGATATCGACATTCTCGTGGCGATGAATCCGGAGACGGCGAAGGATGACATTCTGTCGCTGCGCGCCGGCTCGGTCGCGATCTACGAGGAAGGGCTGAACCTGCAGCAGTACCGCGAAGACGTGATCTGTTATCCGGTGCCTTTCGACAAGCTGACGGCGCAGGTGTGTCCCGAGGCGAAGCTGCGCAAGCTGGTCCGCAACATGATCTATGTCGGCGTGGTCGCGAAGCTGACGCAGATGGACATGGCGGTGGTGGAAGCCGCGGTGCGGCGCCAGTTCGCGAAGAAGCAGAAGGCCGCGGACCTGAACTGGGGCGCGGTGCAGGCCGGCTACGACTACACGACGCAGTCGCTGACCAAGCACGATCCGTTCGTGCTGGAGCGGATGCACGCGACGGAAGGCAAGATCATCATCGACGGCAATGCCGCGGCGGCGCTGGGCGCGATGTTCGCCGGCGTCACGGTGGTGACCTGGTATCCGATCACGCCTTCGTCCTCGGTGGTCGAGCAGCTGATCGATTATCTGAAGAAGTACCGCGTGGAGCAGGACGGCAAGGCGAGCTTTGCCGTGGTGCAGGCCGAAGACGAGCTGGCTGCGGTCGGCATGGTGCTGGGCGCGGGCTGGGCCGGCGCACGCTCGATGACGGCGACCTCGGGACCGGGCATCTCGCTGATGGCGGAGTTTGCCGGACTGGGCTACTTTTCCGAGCTGCCGGGCGTGATCTTCGACGTGCAGCGCGTGGGGCCCTCGACCGGCCTGCCGACGCGCACGATGCAGGGCGATCTGCTGTCGATCGCGTATCTGTCGCACGGCGACACGAAGCACGTGATGCTGCTGCCGGGCAGCGTGAAGGAGTGCTTCGAGTTCGGCGGCGCGGCCTTCGATCTGGCCGAGCAGCTGCAGACGCCGATCTTCGTGCTGTCGGATCTGGATCTGGGCATGAACAACTGGATGTCGGAGCCGTTCGATTATCCGGAGACGCCGATTCAGCGCGGCAAGGTGCTGACGGCGGAAGACCTGAAGCGGCTGGGCGGCTTCGGACGCTACAAGGACGTGGACGGCGACGGAATTCCGTACCGCACGCTGCCGGGAACCGATCATCCGAAGGCGGCGTACTTTACGCGCGGCAGCGGCCACAACGAACAGGCGCTGTACACGGAGCGTCCGGACGATTACCAGAACCTGATGGAGCGGCTGAACCGCAAGTTCGACACGGCGCGCACAATGGTGCCGGCTCCGGTGGTGGTGCAGAACGGCAAATCGAAGATCGGCATCATCGCCTTCGGCACGTCGGACTTCGCCGTGACAGAGAGCCGTGATCAGATGAAGAAGGAATACGGCCTCGAGGTCGATTACCTGCGCCTGCGCGCGTGGCCCTTCACGCCCGAGGTGCTGGACTTCGTCGCGTCGCATGAGCGGGTGTATGTGGTCGAGCAGAACCGCGATGCGCAGATGCTGAGCCTGCTGAAACTGGATCTTCCGGCGGAAGAGACGGTGCGGCTGCGCAGCGTTCGCCACTTCAACGGTCTGCCGATCGACGCGCGCTCGGTTACGGACGAAATTGTTCTGCAGGAAGGAATCTGACCTATGGCAACGACTGCGACACCTCCTCCCGCACCGAAAGTGAATCGTATCGGCCTGCCGGTCCTCGACTATCGCGGCGGCAAGACGACGCTGTGCGCCGGCTGCGGCCACAATGCGATCTCCGAGCGCATCATCGATTCGCTGTATGAGATGGGCATTCAGCCGGAGCGGGTGATGAAGCTCTCCGGCATCGGCTGCTCGTCGAAGAGCCCGGCGTACTTTCTTTCGCGCGCGCACAGCTTCAACAGCGTGCACGGACGCATGCCCTCGGTGGCGACGGGCGCGCTGCTGGCGAACAAGACGATGATGGGCCTCGGCGTCTCCGGCGACGGCGACACGGCCTCGATTGGTATGGGCCAGTTCGTGCACCTGATGCGCCGCAACCTGCCGATGATCTACATCATCGAGGACAACGGCGTGTACGGGCTGACCAAAGGCCAGTTCTCGGCGACGGCCGATCTGGGCTCGAAGCTGAAGACGGGCGTCATCAACGATCTGCCGGCGATCGATACCTGCGCTCTGGCGATTCAGCTGGGCGCGACCTTCGTGGGCCGCTCCTTCTCAGGCGACAAGAAGCAGCTTTCGGCGATGCTGAAGGCGGCGATTGCGCACAAGGGCACGGTGATGCTCGACGTGATCTCGCCCTGCGTGACCTTCAACGATCACGAAGGATCGACGAAGAGCTACAAGTACATGCAGGAACACGAAGAGGCCATCGCCGAAGTGGGCTTTGTGCCGCACTTCGAGGACATCAGCGTGGACTACGATGCGGGCTCGACCTTCGACGTGCGCATGCACGACGGATCGCACCTGCGTCTGCACAAGCTGCATGAGAACTACAACCCGACCGATCGCGTGCAGGCCGTGAAGGCGCTGATGGAAGCACACGAAAAGGGCGAGGTGCTGACCGGCGTCTTCTATATCGATCCGGAGAAGCCGACGTTTACGGAGCTGCTGAACATGGTCGACGATCCGCTGGCGACGCTGCCGCAGGAGCGCACCCGGCCCTCAAAGCAGGTTCTGGACGAGATCATGAACCGGCTGAAGTAACCTTCGTAACAGCGAAACAGCAGGAAAGAGCCGCATTTCGTACGATGTGCGGCTCTTTTTGCGTCTGCGCGGAAGGCGGAACGCATCCAAGCGTACGTAAGGTCGTCGTACCGAGGGGATTACCATGCGCGGTATTTACCTTGTGTTATGCGGTCTGCTTCTGCTGCCTTTGTCCGGACTGGCTCAAACCGGAATCTACGCCACCTTCAGCGCCTCCGATTACAACCTGCCCAATGTGGACTGGCAGTATGGTCCAACGGTCGGTCTTTACCATGAGTTCGGGGCGATACCGTTTTTGGGGGTCGGCTTCGATGTCCGCGCCCAGTTTCTGGGATCGGGATCGAGCCAGATCTACAGCGGGCTTCTCGGCCCGCGTGTCTCCCTGCATCCGCATCTTCTTCCGGTGAAGCCGTATGTCGAGGCACTGGGCGGCGCCGGCGATGTGAACGTGGGCGAGGGAGTCGCGAATGCCAGCGATACGGCCTTCGAGTATCAGCTGGTGGCGGGCGCCGACGTCACGATCTTTCCGCGCATCGACTGGCGGGTCGCGGAATTTTCCTACGGCGGCTTCGCCAACCTGGGGGAGAATCTTCACCCCAGAACGCTGGGCACGGGGATCGTGATTCGATTGCCGTAACGCAGCAGCCACCCAGAGGACAGCGCCCGAGGCAAAAGCGAAGCCCCGCGCGAGGCGGGGCTGTCGCTTTGAATCAACTCTTCGAAGGACTTCTCCGAAGAACGTATGCGAATTATGGGATGGCCGGAAGCTGTGCAGCGATGGATGTTGCCAGCGCACTGCATGCGGGATGGCCCCATCCATTGGCGCTGACGCCGATGGCGAAGCCGGGCTGCGTGGAGATGTCGTAGACGATGTTGTCGGGGCGGGCAGCATCGCCGCTGACGCCGGCCGGAACGTAATCGAGCTTCAGCGTGTGGCGGGTGCGCCAGGCGATGTTGTGGTCGGCGCAGGAGGAGTCGCCGCTGACGCCAAGGGCGCCGATGAGCTCACCCTGCGCGTTGTAGAGAGCGAGACCGCCGCCGAAGACATTCACGCCGCCGATCTTTCCGCCGACCATTGGGTCATTCGCCTGACCGTAGTCTTCGGAATTACCGCGATAGGCAACGTCGGTATCGACGGGGTTGCTGTGCTGGAGTCCGTAGAGGCTTCCGCCGGGCTGCACGGCGGTGTAGAGGTTGGCGGTCGAGAGAGAGAGCTTCGGCAGGCTGAAGGCATTCGCGGTGTTGGCCTTCTGCGCGGAGATGACGCGGCTGCCCGGCCACTGATCGCCGCGCTGGCTGCCGGTAAAGGCGACGGCGCAGACGATGCCGTCACGATTGACGACGGTGGCCCACATATCGAGGTTGAAGCCGCCGTTCTGCTGTGAGCGCGCCGCGATCAGCGCCGCGCGCAGGGCGCCGTGTGAGGGGAGCTGAGCACAGGCCGTCCGTGCGTCGTTGCCTGTGTTCGAATCGTGTGCGGAAGATTGTGCGCTCATTACCGGGCAGCATAACAGAGAGAGTACGAGCCCCGCTGCCAGGGGAAGAAATCCACCCTTGTTCATAGTCATTCGTTCCTTTCGTGCGACCAGATCAGGCAGACAGCTACGCGGCTCGCGGGCGCAACCGGCACGGAGCCCCGTTCAGCGCGCCAACCGTATCACAGACCGTGGAGTGTGTCATGTGAAGATCCATGCAGAAGGAGGTGAGGCAACCTCAGGAATGCAGTGAGAGCAGACCATCCCTCAGCGGCTGAAGCCGCGATATGGTGCAGCCTGGATGGCGCGGCTGAAGTCTGCCCTTCCCAAAGCGAACACTTCCATTGGCCTCTGCGTTGCTGCAGTGTGGATGAATCGCGGGAACAAAGCGGTCAGACCACTTACACTTTGCCTTTTGGCCCTGTACACTGTCTTCGATATGCCGTGGTTTTCGACAGAAGCACCCGCCCTGAGTGAGCAGCAGATTCGCGATGCCGTGACGCGACTGCTGGATGAAGCCCGCACCCGCATCAAACGCGACCTGAAGCGCGTGCTGCTGCTGCCGCCGGATCTGACACGCGCGCACAGCGGAGCGGGAAAGATTACCGAGATGCTCTATCAGGCGCTGCCTGAGTGCGAGGTCGCGGTGATTCCGACGCTGGGACAGCACGTTCCGCACACCGAGGAAGAGAACCGCTGGATGTTCGGATCGATTCCGCACAGCCGTATCTTCGCGCACGACTGGCGCAACGGCGTCTCACCGGTGGGCGTGATTCCGGCGAGCCTGGTGGAGGAGACGACGGGCGGCAAGGCGAACTGGGACATTCCGGTCGATATGAACTCCATGCTGGTCGATGAGCAGTGGGACCTGATCGTGAATGTGGGCCACGTGGTGCCGCACGAAGTGCTGGGCTTTGCGAACCACAACAAGAATTACTTCATCGGGCTGGGCGGCAAGGATACGATCTGCGCGGCGCACATTGCCGCCGCGGTCTACGGCATCGAGAATAACCTGGGCTGTCTGGTGACGCCGCTGCGCGCCTGCTTCAACTGGGCCGAAGAGAAGTATCTGCAGCGCTTCCCGGATGTCTATCTGCAGATCGTGATGCGCCGCGACGAGCAGAACAAGCTGGTGACGAGCGGCATTTATGTCGGCGACGATCTGGATACCTATCTGGCCGCGGCGCGCGCCAGCCGGGAGCAGAACATCACGATCTTCGACAAGCCGATCAAAAAAGTAGTCGCCGTGATGCAGGCCGATGAGTTCCGCAGCACATGGGTGGGCAACAAGGCGGTGTACCGCACGCGCATGGTGATTGCCGACGGCGGCGAGCTGCTGGTGATTGCGCCGGGGCTGGAGCGCTTCGGCGAGCAGCCCGAGGTGGACGCGCTGATTCGCAAATATGGCTACACGGGCACGGAGCGCGTGCTTCGCCTGTATCAGACCGAGGCCGATATGAAGGCGATTCCGCATGCGGTGGCTCACCTGATTCACGGATCGAGTGAGGGCCGCTTTACGATCACGTATGCGCCGGGGCATCTGACGCGGGCGGAGATCGAAAGCGTGGGATACCAGTATGCCGACCTGAAGCAGGCGCAGGCGCGCTACTCGCCGGAGAAGATGAAGGAGGGCTGGAACACGATGCCCGACGGAGAAGAGGTCTTCTACATCAGCACGCCGTCGGCGGGATTGTGGGCGACCCACGCGAAGCTGAACGATCCGGCGCGGCGCGATCTGGTTCCGGCGTAACGAGAGCCTTGCAGGACACGCGTGCTGCGTGCCCTGCAAACGAGCCCGGCTGCAATGGCCGGGCTTTTACTTTTTGGCGATGGCCCGGTCGATCGAGAGCGCTCCCGCGCCTTTGACGATGAGAAGAATGCAGAGAGCGATGACGAGCAGGTGGAACTCGTAGCCTTCGCCTTTCTGCTGGCCGTACCAGTTCATGAAGAAGCCGACCGCGATGTGCACCTTGAAGATGGCCACGACCATGTCGATGGCGATGCCCAGGGCGGCGATGCGGGTGAGGAAGCCGACGAGCAGTCCGATGGCGCCGAGGAACTGCGAGAGGATCGCGATGGCGGCGAAGAAGGGCGGGATGCCCACCACGGTGGTGAAGAAGTGCATGCTTCCGGCAAAGCCGTAGCCGCCGAACCAGCCGAGAGCGAGCTGCGCTCCGTGCACGAAAAAGATGAGTCCGAGGACAAGCCGCATCAGCGCGAGCGTGCAGTCGTTTGTAGTTGCGAGGATTCCTTTCACACAGCCTCCGTCTATCCTTCAGGGCGATGGGTAATGGATGCCCGAAGGCTACCACCGGAACCGGGCAGGGGGGAAAAAGAAAGAAGAGGCGTAAGGCGGAAGTAACGGGCGGGGAAGTCTGGGCCGCGGCGCGGAAACCGCGGCTTCAGGGTGTTTATCGCTGGCCGGTGTGCTCCGGGTTCGATCCGGGCTCGGGGAAATCGGTGTCGGATTCCTTGATGAGGTCATCGGTTTCGCGGTGAGAGAGCTGGCCACCGAGCCGGTGATCGGCATCAGGACGCAGGGCCGGGTTCGAAGGCGCTTCTTCTTCCTGCGCACCTTTGCGCACATCGCTGTCGTGACGAAAAACGGCAGGTTTGGTCATAGGGTGATGAGATGCAGCGACCTCCGGGGGGAATTGTACCCCCCGGGACAAAAAATGAAATGAAAAATGGAGCGGAAACCGGAGGGAAAATCAGCGGTAGGCGCTGGGCTTGGCGGCGACGATGCGCACGCCCATGCCGTTCAGACGGCTGCGGGCCTGCGAAGCCTCCGGCGTCTGGGGATAGCGGGCGATCAGATTTCTGAGATCGCGGATGCCGGCGTCGCGGCGGTGAAGCGAGAGCTCGGCCTCACCCTTGTGGAGCTGCGCGGCGGGCGCTTTGGGATTGCCGGCAAACTGCTCGAGCACGGCGTCGTAGGATTTGACGGCGTTCTCGTAGTCGCCTTTGCGGTAAGAGATTTCGCCGAGGTAGAACTGGGCGTTGCCGGCGAGATCGTCCTGCGGGTAGTACTTCAGCACGTCGCTGAATTCGCCGCCGGCGAGATCGTAGCGCGCGCCGTTGTAGTCGCGGATGGCGCTCTGATAGAGCTGCTCGAGCGGCGGGGCCTGCGGCTGCTGAGGCTGCTGCTGCATCATCATCATGGCGCCCTGCGGTGCGGGTTGCTGGCCATTCTGCTGTCCACCCTGCTGCTGATCGGTGGGCTGGCCCTGGGCGGGAGCGCCCGGCTGGCCGGGCTCAGTCGAGCCGGGCGTGGCGGCGGGCGGCGGAGTGTTGATGTTCTGCAGCTGCGACTGGATGGCCTTCAGCTCGGTATCGAGCTTCGCGATGCGCGACTTCAGCTCGTCGACCGAATCGTTCAGCCCCTGCATCTGGGTCGAGACCTGATCGATCTTGCCGCCGCCGGACTCATTCTGCACCTGCACCTGCTGCTGCAGGGCGTTCAGGGCGGTGCTCATGCGGTTTACGTTATCGGTGGTCTGCTGGATGACGTGCAGAATGACGCTGAGCTGCTGGTCCTGTGTCTCCTGCAGATGCTGTACGGCATCCTGCAGCTGCTGTACCTGGGTCTGCAGCTGAATCATCTCTTTGGAGACGGCGAAGGCCCGGGGAGCAGGGCAGAGACATGCCAGAGCCGCCACAGACAGAAGCAAGGTCAGAGTCTTTCGCATAGCGCACATCCTCAATCTGTTGTCCACGTTGAGCGCCGGTGGCGCTCCTTCAAACTCTTACACTCTGATTATCAACGACGAACCGGGCCGAGGGCGAGTGCCGCGGACGCAGCAAAGAGAAGCTGCGCGTCGGCTCTGCTGCTGCGCCGCCGCGGCAGCGAAGCCGGCTCGCCTGGGGCAAACCGGCCTCGGGTGCGACCCTCGCGGGTCCGCGTCCGGACATTTTCCGAATGACTTCGGAAAATGCCTTAGCGGTCCAGCGTGAACTGGCCGCGGCGGTTCAACTGCCAGCAGCTCTCGGAGTGGTCGGTGCAGAACTGCTTTTCCTTGCCGTAGCTCACCGTGCGCAGGCGGTCCGGGCTTACTCCGGCGCTGACCAGGGCCTGCTTGGCGGCATTGGCGCGGTTTTCACCGAGGGCCAGGTTGTACTCCGTCGAGCCGCGCTCGTCGCAGTAACCGCCGACGACCACTTTCAGGTCCGGATGCTGATTGAGGAAGTTGGCATCGGCCTGGATGGTGGTCTGCGCGTCGGCGCGGATATCGTAGCTGTCGTAGTCGTAGAAGACGGGCTTGACACTCTGCTCGAAGGCCGCCTCATCGATGTTCGACTCGGCGATATTGTTCTGCACGGGAGCCGAGTTCACCGTGACATTCGCGGTGGCATCCGCCGATCCGCCGTCTCCGCGGGCGACCAGGTGATAGCTGGTCGAGTTGGCCGGGTTCACGGTCTGCGTGCCGTTGGCGGCGACCTGTCCGAGGCCTTCGATGGAAACGTCGGTGGCGTCGGAGGTGTGCCAGGTCAGAACCACACTGCCACCCGCGTTGATGGTGTCAGGCGTGGCGGTGATGGCTGCAGTCGGTGCCGGAGCAGCAGCGGGCGTGGGCGGCGGCGGCGGTGGCGGAGCGGGTTTCTTGTGGCAGCCGGCCACGGTGAGCAGCGCTGCAAGACCCGCAGCAAGAGTAAGAGACCTACGGTAAGTGAATTGCACGTTCTCCTCCTTCAGGAGTGTTTATTTGGCCGCTGACGGGCCATTTTTTGTTAACCAAAGCAGAAAGGCAGGCCGAAGCCTGCCACCGTCATTTATTTCCAGCTCCAGTTGGGCATGGAATTGGAGCCTCCGTGCGTCAGCTGTTGCTGTTGTGTCCCATCCGCGAGCATCGACCAGAGTTCGCTGTGTCCGTTCTGCTCGCGCTGAAAGACGATGTGCCGTCCATCGGGCGACCAGGAGGGGAAGTCGTTCATTCCCTCCTCGTGCGTGAGCTGAACCCAGCGTTTGCTGGCGATGTCCATAATGTAGATATCCTGCCCGCCGGGCGCGCCGGGACCGTAGTGCCGGTTCCACGCAAAGGCCAGGAACTGTCCGTTGGGCGACCAGGAGGGCGACGTGGCATAGCCGCCGTCGGTCATCCGGGTAATGTTGGCGCCGTCCGCATCCATGATGTAAATCTGCGGCAGGCTGGTGCGTCCGCTGACCCACGCGATCTGCGAATTCGTTTTGGGGTTCCAGACGGGCGAGGAGTCGGGTCCGCGAAATGCGGTGACGCGATGCTGGCTGCCGCCGCTGGCATCGCAGGTGTAGATCTCAGGATCGCCGGAGTGAGAGGAGGAGAAGGCGAGCTTCGATCCGTCGCTGGTCCATGCGGGCGTGATGGTGGTGCCGGTCCACGAGGAGAAGGCGACGAGGCGGCCGAGCTCGATCGAATACATGCGAATCGACCAGCCGTATTTGCCCAGCTCGGAGAAGGCGACGCGGGAGTTGTCGGGAGAGACGCGCGGCGAAAGAGCGATACCGCTTACATGCGTGAGCTGATGCTCGTTCTCTCCGTCGTAGTCCATCGCCCAGATCTGCTTGTTGCCGGAGCGATTGGAGACGAAGTAGATTTTGGTCTCGGCGATGCCGGGCACGCCGCCGAGGCGGGTGATGATCTCATCGGCGAAGCGGTGCGCGATCTGCCGCGCGGCCTCTTCCGTGGCGTTGTCGGAGTACTGCTTGCCGAGGACCTGCGGAGTCTGCGCGTTTTTCGTGTCGAAGAGATAACCCTGCACATTGACGCGGCCGCCGGAGACGCCGATGGCGCCGAAGGCAACCATCTCGGCACTGGAGGGAGCCGCGGACCACTGCGTGAGGTTGATCTCCTGCGGTGAGCCGGGCATGACCGGAGGCGCCATGCTGCGCGAAACCATGTCAAAGATGCCGGCGTTTTTCAGATCGGTGTAAAAGGTCTGGTCGAAGACGGTCTTCAGCGGCGTGGTCTGCGCGTCCATCGTGCCGGGCTTGAAATCTGCCGCGGCCAGGCGGATGCGTTGTACGCCGAGGTTGGTTCCGGTGCGGACCCAGTCCTGCGCGTGCAGAGACGGTGCTGCGAAACCGGCAGAAAAGAGAAATATGAAGAGGGAAAACAGTTTCAGAAAAGAATGCAGCTGGGGGTTCTCGCTTTTATTCATGCTTCCGCATCCACAGAAATACTCCGTAAAGATATAGACGGCCGATACTCCGGCAGGTCATTGCTGCGGTGATCAGCGCGACGGCTGATCATAGGTGAAAGTGTACTCCACGCTGACGGTCGATCCTGTGTACTGATTAGGCAACGGTCCAAAAGAATCCACGCGCTGTACGGCTCGCACAGCGGAGGTGTTCAGAGTGGACGAGGCGCTGGGCTGCGAAATGTGAACTTCGTGCACGGTTCCGTCGCGCGAGATGGTGAACTCCACTCGCACCTGGCTGCCGTACTGCGTCGCTGAATCGATCTCCTGCCGGTACCATGCTTCGCTCACCTTCCGAGTGATCAGCGATACATACCAGGGGAACCGCGAGGAGAAATCTCCCCCATTGACGTTGACGGGACTTGCGGGCGTCGGGTTGCCCGTGGTGGCGTGAGGAATCTGCGTGGCCTGTGCTTCGCCATAGTTGGCGCGGTTCCGCTGATTGGGAACCGGCTGCGCGTGGCGTGGCGAGGGCGGCTGCAGTTTTTTCTCCTTCAGCTTCACCTTCGGCTGCTTCGCGGGGATGGGTATGGCGTCGGGAACGGGAACGGGCTCGATCTTCGGAGCGGGCGGCGCAGGCGCCGGGCTGGGCTGCTCGGTGGCCAGAACGTTGGGCGTGGGCGGCGTGTCCTGAGGCAGAGGAATGGACGGAGCGGAGCTGACGAGCGTGGCCTGGATGGCTCCGGGAGGCGCGTTGTTGCCCCATTCATTTCCATGCAGGCGGCCGGCCAGCCAGATATACAGAACGAGCGCGCCCGCGATAGCAATATGCAGCAGAAGCGATCCGGCCACGGGGGGGCCGAAGGGATCGGATTGCAACGGGACGCTGTTTCTCGGCATAACTTCTCTTACTGCCCCTGCGAACTACTTTGCTGACGCGCCGCCGGGGATGGGCTGCGTGACGATGCTGATGTTGGTGATGCCGGCCTGCTTCACCGCATCCATCAGTGTGGCGAATGCGCCGAAGGGGACCTTCTCGTCTGCGCGCAGATAGATGATCTGGTGCGAGGGATCGCTGTCCGGCTGCTGATGCAGAAGGCCGGGCAGGTCGGCGAGGTTCACCGGCTTGTCGTTGAGAAATATCTCCTGATCGCGGTTGATGGTAAGCACCGTGCGCTGCTGCGTGATCTCTTTGACGGTCCGCGTCTTCGGCACGCTGACGTCGATGCCGGACTGCAGCACCGGAGCGGTGAGCATGAAGATCACCAGCAGCACCAGCACCACGTCGACCAGCGGCGTGATGTTGATCTCTGCCAGAGAGGTCTGCGTATGGCCGCTTCTACTTGTGAAGGCCACGCACGGTCTCCCTTTCCATCGGGTCCTGATCGGGCCGCAGCGCGACCTCTTCCATGCTGTTCAGCAGCTCGCGCGCGAAGTCGTCCATGCGCGCGCCGAAGTCGCGGCAGCGCGCGGTCAGCTGGTTGTAGGCCACGACGGCGGGGATGGCGACGAGCAGTCCGGCGGCGGTGGTGATCAGCGCTTCAGAGACGCCGGGCGCGACGGCGCGCAGCGTTGCGGTGCCGGCGGTGCCGAGTCCGTGAAAGGCATCGACGATGCCCATAATGGTGCCGAAGAGACCGACGAAGGGCGAGATGGCGCCGATGGTGGCCAGCCAGGTGAGGCGGTGCTCCATGGACGTGAGCGCTTCGCTCGATGCCGTCTGCGCGGCGCGCTCGAGCGCGGTGATGTTGCGCGGCTGCCCATAGCCGCCGGTCTGCCGCTTGTAGGTCTCATACACTTCGTCGAAGACGGCGACCAGAGGACTGGGTTTGAACTGTTCGCTGACGGTAGCGATCTCCTGCAGGCGCGACGCCTTGCGAAAGGCGCGGAGGAAGCGGCGGCTTTGCGCGCCGGCTCTGCGGAATGAGGAGCTCTTGCCGAGAATGATGGCCCACGACCATATGCTTGCGACGAGGAGAACGGCCAGAACCGCCAGAGCGACCGGCCCGCTGTTCTGCACCATCTCGACGATTGCGCTGCCGTTGCTGACCGGTGGAGCAGAGGAGCCGGCGTCGGTCTGCAACAGAAAGAATGCTGTGGCACTAAAAAGATGTATCATCGCCTGCTTATCACGTTATCAGATGCGGTTTCGCCTCGCGGAGGTGGTGGAGGCCGTTTCGGCGGGCAGGAATCAGATCAGTGACAGGCCGATCTGCATTTGAAACAAGCGACTTACGCTCGGATGTCTGAGGCTGCAAGGCAGCTTGACGTGTAGCTACAATATGGCTACGTTGTTGGGTAAGACGTTGTCACAGCTTTTCCGGCACCGAAGGCTCTGCGGACCTTCTACATCACGCAAAAGGCGGCCGGCTATGGAGAAGAAACTGAAAATCCCTGAATTCCAGAGCGAAGCGGACGAAGCACGCTGGTGGGCTGAGAACCAGAGCGCTCTTGCTGGAGAATTTCGTCGCGCGGCGGCAGAAGGCCGCCTGGGAAGAGGAACTGCGGCCCGGCGGGGAATTACACCGACGACGACCATTCGCCTTGATCCTGCGGATATCGAGCGCGCCCGCGCTCAGGCGGAGCACCGCGGCCTGAAGTATCAGACGTATCTGAAGATGCTGATTCACGAGGCGCTGCAGCGCGAAGAAAAAAAGATGGCGAGCTGAGCGCCGCTTTTTACGCCGTATTTTTCAGCGCCCGGATTTCAACGGCTTGTCTTCAGCATCTGCTCGGCGTGGCGGCGCGAGGTATCGGTGACGGTGGCGCCGCTGATCATGCGGGCGATCTCTTCGGCGCGCTCGGTTTCTCCAAGCAGACGGACGGAGGTGCGGGTGCGGCCCTGCTTCTCCTGCTTCTCGATGAGGAAGTGCTGATCGGCGAAGGCGGCGATCTGCGGCAGATGCGTGACACAGAGCACCTGCTGCGCCTTCGAGAGGGCTTTCAGCTTCTGGCCGACGGCCTCGGCGGCGCGGCCTCCGATGCCGATGTCGATTTCGTCGAAGACCAGGGTGCGCGGAACCTGAGTTTTGCGCTTGCCCTTCTGTCCCGCTCCTTCTTCGACGCTGACTTTGAGAGCGAGCAGCACGCGCGACATCTCGCCGCCGGAGGCGATCTCATCGAGCGGCTTGAGCGGCTCGCCGGCATTGGTGGCGATGCGGCACTCGACGGCGTCCCATCCGTGCGTGGTCCAGGCGAGCGAGTCTTCTTCGGGCGTGACGGCGACGGCGAAGCGCACCTTCATGGCGAGATCGTTGATCTGCGACTCGGCGAGCTTCTCGAGCTTCTTTGCTGCGGCGGCGCGTTCGGCGCTGAGGCTGCGGGCGGCGCTGCGATAGCTTTCGGCGGCGCGGGTGAGGTCGGCGCGCAGCGACTTCAGAATTTCATCGCGGTTCTCGATCTCGGAGAGCTTCTGGCGGACCTCTTCTCCATACGCGATGACCCCGGCAAGCGTGGCTCCGTACTTGCGTTTGAGCCGGTCGAGCTGCGCGAGGCGGTCTTCGATCTCGGCCAGGCGCTCGGGCGAGGCGTTGATGCCCTCGGCGTAATCGCGCACCGTGGCGCTGACATCCTGCACAGTGGCGCGGGCGGAGGCGAGCTGCTGCGCGGACTCCTGGAACTTCGGGTCGTAGCGGGCGAGCTCTTCGATCTGGCGAAGCGCGGCGCGGAGAGCGGTCTCGGCCGAGGCGCTGTCGTCGTAGAGCAGGCCGTAGGCGCTCATGGCGGCGGCGTAGAGCTTTTCCGCATTGGCGAGGACGCGGCGCTCGGTTTCAAGCGCTTCATCTTCGCCGGGCTCGGGCTTCGCGCCCTCGATCTCGCGCGCCTGGAAGCTCCACAGGTCGGCCATACGAAGGCGGTCCTGCTCGTCGCGCTCGAGGGCGGCGAGCTTCTCCTGGATCTGCTGCCACTGTGTGTGCGCGGCGGCTGCTGCGTCGGTGGAGAGACCGGCGAAGCGGTCGAGAAGCTGGCGCTGCTGCGCGGCATCGAAGCCGCCGAGGGTCTCGCTCTGCGCGTGGACCAGGGCGAGCTCGGGCGCAAGCTGGCGGAGCACGGCAACGGTTGCGGGCTGATTGTTGACGTAGACGCGGGCCTTGCCGCTTTCGAGAATCTCGCGGCGCAGGATGATCTCCTGGCCCTCCGCGTCGATGCCGTTGGCTTCGAGGACGGCTTCGGCTCCGGGCGTGCTCTCGAAGACGCAGGCGACGACGGCGCGGTCGGCGCCGTGACGGATGACGTCGGGCGAGGCCTTGTGGCCCATGAGCAGGGCGAGGGCATCGACGAGGATGGACTTGCCTGCGCCGGTTTCTCCGGTGAGCAGGTTCAGGCCCGGACCGAAGACGGCGATGGCGTGGTCGATGACAGCGTAATTTTCAGCCCGCAGTTCGAGAAGCATGACGCGTCTTCGCGCAGGATACTACAGGGCGCAGGATTCAGAGATCGCGGCGGCCTTCGAGCGCGCGGGTCATGGTGACTTCGTCGGCGTATTCGATGTCGCTGCCGGCGGGAACGCCGGTGGCGATGCGGGTGAGGCGGACCTTCGACGGGCGCAGCAGGTCGGCCAGCCAGCTGGCGGTGGCCTCGCCTTCGACGGTGGGCGAGGTGGCGAGGATCACCTCATCGAGCTCGCCGTGCCGGGCGCGCTCGGTGAGGCCGGAGACACGCAGATGCTCCGGTCCGACGCCGTGCAGCGGCGAGAGCGTGCCGTGCAGGACGTGGTAGACGCCGTTCCATGCGTGCGTTTTTTCGATGGTGGCGATGTTGGTCGGCTCCTCGATGACGCAGACGAGGCGCTGGTTGCGCGTGGGACTGGCGCAGTAGACGCAGGGATCGATATCAGTGATGTTGTTGCAGACGGAGCAGAGACGGAGACCGGCTTTGACATCGCGGATGGCGGCCGAGAGCGCGTCAGCATCTTCGCTGCCGGAGCGCAGGATGTGAAAGGCCAGGCGCTGCGCGGATTTGGTGCCGATGCCGGGGAGCTTGCGCAGCTCTTCGATGAGCCGCGCCATGGGTTCTGCGAATCGTGACAAAAGCGGGATGCCCTCAGAAAGATTGTAGCGGGTCAGCGCGACGCGTGGGCGGTGCGGTGGGAGCAGGTGTATGCTCAGTACGACCTATGAGCATCCGACTTTCACATCTTCTCTCGCTGACTCTTCTTGTGTCTGTCACGCTTCCTCTTGCTGCGCAGCAGACGAAGCCCAAACCGGAGGACACCGAAGTATGGGAGCCGGTGCCTCAGGTGGTGACTCCGGGCGCGACCTGCGGCGCTCCGCCATCGGACGCGATCATTCTCTTCGACGGAAAGAACCTGGACGAGTGGGTCTCGGCTCAGGACCACACGCCGGCGCAGTGGACCGTCGCCGATGGCATCGTGACGGTAAGCAAGAGCGCGGGCAATATCGAAACGAAGCGGAAGTTCAAGGACTATCAGCTTCATGTCGAGTGGAAGATTCCGGAGAACATCACCGGCAGCGGCCAGGCACGCGGCAACAGCGGCGTCTTTCTGGCTTCGATGGGACCGGGCGATGCGGGCTATGAGCTGCAGGTTCTGGATTCGTACAACAACAAGACGTATGTGAACGGCCAGGCGGGCAGCCTCTACAAGCAGGCGATTCCGCTGGTGAATGCGAACCGCAAACCGGGCGAGTGGCAGAGCTACGACGTGGTGTGGACGGCGCCGACCTTCAACGCGGACGGCTCACTGAAGACGCCTGCCTATGCGACGGTCTTCTTCAACGGCGTGCTGGTCGAGAACCACTTCGAACTGAAGGGGCAGACGCTGTACATCGGCAAGCCGTTTTACAAGGCATATGACTCGGCGCCGATCAAGCTGCAGGCGCACGGCGACCACAGCGAGCCGATCAGCTTCCGGAACATCTGGGTAAGAGAGCTGCCGTAACACGCACGGGCTGATGGATCTGACATAACCTGGAATGCGGCTGGCTTCGTTGCGCAAAGCGAAGCGGCCGCATTTGCCGTTATGGCGCCGAAAGATCGGATGGAAAGGGGCTAAACGGAGGCCATGGCGCGCTCTCTCAGTGGCGCGAGCCGGGTCTGTTCCAGCTCATCGCGGTAGAACATGTTATAGGTGTCGAACGGAATGAGCCGCCTGGCGTCCGGGTGAGCGATGTGGATGCAGGTTTTCTTTATCGACCGCAGATCGAAGCCCTGTGCGTCGATGAACTGCACGATCAGCACACGGAAGAGATTCTCATAGCTCAGACTGGCCGGGGCGGAGATCCGCGGCAGGCAGCAGAGCAGCTCGCGCAGGGTGTTTGCCTGCGACTGCGGCGAGTGGTTCGTCGCGAAGAGTCTGAAGATGTGATCGGTGACCGCCTGATCTTTCTCGAAGAGGATGGTGTTGCGTCCTCCGTTGATCAGTACATCGGGATCGACCATCCCCGTCAGCGGAACGACCTTGCCGCCCAGCTTCAGTGCGTAGGCCATGGCCAGCGTATCCGGATGACAGGGTACGGGGATGAGGTCTTCGGGGCGAAAGGCGCTGGTCTGCTCCAGAATGCGCCGCCGCACCTCGCTCAGCGTGAGACGGTGCACTGCGGGATCGTAACCCTGCAGCCGTCCGGCGCGCTGCACCGGCTGAAAGGTGACGCCGCGGACACAGGACTGCTGCAGAGCGAAGTCGATGATGCTGCCCATCTCATCGTCGTTCACGCCGCGCTCGACGGTGACGACCAGCGTGGTGGAGACGTTCAGCCGGTTCAGCTTTTCGAGCGCCTTCTCGCGGATGGAGCGCAGGTCCGCTCCGCGAAGCTGCATCAGCGGATCGCGGCGCAACGAGTCGAACTGCAGGTAGAGCTCGAACTGCGGCATACAGGCGGCGAGCTGCTCGGCGAAGCCATCTTCCTGTGCGATGCGGATGCCGTTTGTATTTACCATCAGGTGTTTGATCGGGCGGCGCTTTGCCGCGTCGAGCACTCGGAAGAAATCGGGATGGAGGGTGGGCTCGCCGCCGGAGATCTGCACGACATCGGGCTCGAGCTCGTTGGCGACGACCATGTCCATCATGGCCTCGATCTGCTCCAGTGTGCGATACGTTGTGCGGTGGGTTCCGCTTTCGGCGTAGCAGACGGGGCAGTTGAGATTGCAGGCGTCGCAGATTTCGATGAGTGAGAGGCAGGAGTGCTGCTCGTGGTCGGGGCAGAGGCCGCAGTCATAGGGGCAGCCGTACTTTACCGGCGTGTTGTAGTGCTGCGGCATCTCCGGAGGCTTGATGAAGACCTCGCGGCAGCGGCGGTAATAGTCGATGTCGTCGGCCATCAGCACGCGCTCAAATCCATGCTCCGGGCAGCGCTTGAACATGTAGACGCTGCCGTCTTCAAAGACGATCTTTGCATCGATCCGGCGGAAGCATACCGTGCAGATCGACACGGCGGTGTCGTAGAAGAGATAATCGCGCGTCTTTGCCATCACCGATCTCCGCTTCGATCCACATTTTGAAAGAAGCGTTTATATATTGCGAGGATAAGTGCGAAAAATCCCAGAAGGACGAGACCTGCAAAGCTCAGTACGATCGCAAGCAATTCGGTCCATCCGGCAATTGCGAGAAATGGTTGAAATATATTCGAAGACCGTAATCCCGTGACGGCAAGGAAATTCACCCCGCACAATCCAAGCGAGACGGTAAAGACCGAAGCCAGCACTGCCGCTGCCTTCGCAAGTCCCGTCCGGTTTTCCGACTGCAGTTTCATGCGCTCCTCCGGAGTGACCGGTCAGACGGCTTCGATTTGCCGCCGGTCGTTTCCTTCCATGATTCCCAGCGCCGCCAATCCCGCCACGCAGGCCCACTGAATCACATTCATTCCACCGATCAGAGGCTGCGGCTTCAGAAAGTCGATCCCCAGCCTCCATGCCAGATAGCCGGCCAGAAACAGCCGGAAGATGCGTCCATTTGTATGTGGCCGCCTGCCATAACGCCACAGGATACCTGCCAGAGCCGTCAGAAACAGGACTTCGTACAACTGCGCCGGGTGCCGTCGCACGCCGTCGCCGAAATCGACGCCCCAGGGCAGCGAAGTCGCTTTTCCGTAGGTGTCGTCGGCCAGCCCCGCGAAGAAGCAGCCGATGCGCCCGATGGCAATCCCGATACAGAGCGGAACCGCAAAGAGGTCTCCGGTGCGCTCGCCGATTCCGGACGCGGACTTTATCATTTCCACCGCGAGCCAGCCGCCGAGCAGACCGCCCACGATGGTTTTGCCGCCCGGCAGGAAGAGACTGTGCCAGCTCAACCCTGTTCGCGGAGCCTGCTCCAGCAGTCCCAGCACCCGGCTGCCGGCGAGCGCTCCAACTGCAGCGGCGGCAAGCAGAATCCATCGCTGTTCGGTGGTCAGGAAGTCCTGCTGCCGGCTGCGGCTGCGCCGGTAGAAGGCATAGCCGCCCACGTATCCGAGCACTTCAAAGAGCGGATGAAGCTCAGGATGAAAGAGAGAGTGCAAGCCGTATCAGTGTACGGGCCGGGCCTGCATTCTGCAGTCTGGAAAGACGGACTTTCGGAGGAAATGCGTTTCGCGCGGGAGGGTTCCGCGGGTTCGGGGGAGCGAACCCGCAGGGTTACACGGTGACGGCGGCCGGACGGCCTTCGCGGACGGCGGCGGCGAGCTCGGCGAGCAGGCTGCGCGTCTCTTTCCAGTCGATGCAGGCGTCGGTGATGCTCTGGCCGTAGACCAGAGCGCCGACCTGGGTTTTGCCGGGGACGAACTTCTGCGCTCCGGCGACCAGATTGCTCTCGAGCATGACGCCGATGATGCGGCGGTCGCCTCCGGCGATCTGCCCGGCCACGTTGCGGCAGACGGCGCCCTGGCGAGTGTGGTCCTTGTTCGAGTTGGCGTGGCTGCAGTCGATCATGACGCGCTGCGGTACGCCGGTCTTCGCCATCTGCTCGCAGGTCTTCTGCACCGACGCGGCATCGTAGTTGGTGGTCTCGCGGCCGCCGCGCAGAATGATGTGGCAGTCCTCGTTGCCACTGGTAACGAAGATGGCCGACTGGCCGTACTTCGAGTGTCCGAGGAAGGTGTGCGGATGGCTGGCCGAGAGGATGGCCTCGACGGCGATCTGCGTGTTGCCGGAGGTGCCGTTCTTGAAGCCGACCGGGCAGGACAGACCGGAGACCAGCTCGCGGTGGTTCTGGCTCTCGGTGGTGCGGGCGCCGATGGCTCCCCAGCTGAGGAGGGCGGCGATGTACTGCGGCGTGATGATGTCGAGCAGCTCGGAGCCGGCGGGCACGCCCATCCCGGCGAGATCGATCAGCAGATGGCGGGCGAGGCGCAGGCCGTCGTTGATGCGGAAGGATTCGTCGAGCCAGGGATCGTTGATGAGGCCCTTCCAGCCGAGGGTGGTGCGGGGCTTCTCGAAGTAGACGCGCATGACCAGCAGCAGCTCCTTCGAGAACTCGGACATGGCGTCTTTGAGCAGCGCGGCATATTCGCGCGCGGCTTTGGGATCGTGGATGGAGCAGGGCCCGGCCACGACAATCAGGCGGTGGTCGTCGCCGTTGAGGACGTCGCAGATCTGTCTGCGCGTCTCAAAGACGGTGGCCGATGCGGTGTCGGTGATGGGCAGCTCTTCTTCGAGGAAGGCCGGTGGAAGAACTACTTTGGTCCACTTGATGCGTAAGTCGTCGGTCGGGTAGAACATGAGGTCTTTCACAGTGTAAGCGAGACAGGGCGAGTCCGGTTACTCGCCGGCCTTCAGTTCCTCAAGGAGAAAGGCGTAATCGAGCGCGATCTCCTTCAGATAGTCGTAGCGGCCGGAGGCTCCGCCGTGGCCCGCGCTCATATTGGTCTGCAGCAGCAGACGATGCGCGCCGGTGCCCAGTCTGCGCAGCTTCGCGGCATATTTGGCCGGTTCCCAGTACATGACCTGGCTGTCGTAGAGCGACGTTTTGACCAGCATGGCGGGGTAGGGCTTTGCCGCGAGGTTGTCATAGGGGGAGTAACTGAGCATGTACTCGAAGGCCTCTTTTTCATTCGGGTTGCCCCACTCCTCGTATTCGGGAACGGTGAGGGGCAGCGAGGCGTCGAGCATGGTGTTCATCACGTCGACGAAGGGCACATGCGAGACGATGGCGCGGAAGAGATCGGGGCGCAGATTGGCGATGGCGCCCATCAGCAGGCCGCCGGCGCTGCCGCCTTCGGCCGAGACGCGTGCGGGATCTCCATAGCCGCGGGCGGTGAGGTGCTCGACGACGGCGATGAAGTCGGTGAAGGTGTTCTGCTTGTGCATGAGGCGGCCGGCGTCGTGCCAGGGCTTGCCGAGGTCGCCTCCGCCGCGGATGTGGGCATAGGCGAGGACAAAGCCGCGATCGAGCAGGCTGAGCCGGTTGCTGTTGAAGCCGATGGGGAGCGAGTAGCCGTAGGAGCCGTAGCCGTAGACCCAGAGCGGATTGGCGCCGGCGCGGAAGCGGTCTTTTCGATAGACGAGCGAGACCGGGACCTCGACGCCGTCGGGCGCGGTGGCAAAGATGCGCTCGGAGGCGTAGAGCGTGCGGTCGAAGCCGCCGGGGACCTCCTGCTGTTTGAGCAGGGTGGATGCGCCGGTGGCGATGTCGTACTCGTAGACCGAGCCGGGCGTGACCAGCGACTGATAGCCGTAGCGGTACGTGGCGGTCTCGAACTCGCGGTTGATGTGCGGATGCGCGGCGTAGACGGGCTCGGGGAAGGCGATCTCGCGGCCGGGAGCGAGCGCGGCTCCGGAACCGGCGAAGGGCGTGACGCGAAGATGCTCGAGGCCGGCAGAGCGCTCGCAGACGACGGCGAAGTCTGCGAAGAGATCGAAGTCTTCGAGCATGACGTCGGCGCGGTGAGGGATCAGCTCGGTCCACTGCTGTTTGCCGGGCGAGGCGACGGGCGCGGTGATGAGGCGGAAGTTGCGCCCTGTGTCGTTGACGCGGATGTAGAAGAGGCCGCCGCGGTGATCGGCGTAGTACTCGATGCTGTCCTGGCGCGGCGCAATGAGGCTCCACGCGGCAGTGGGCTGGTCGGCGCGGAGGAAGCGCTCTTCGGAGGTGGTGTGGCTGGCGCTTCCGAGAATGAGGTACTGGCGGTCGCGCGTGCGGCCTGCGCCGATGTTGAAGCGCTCGTCGGTCTCTTCGTAGACGAGCACGTCGGAGTCGTGCGGCGTGCCGAGCTGATGGCGGAAGAGCTGGTACTGGCGTTTCTGCTCCTCGTCCTCGATGGTGTAGAAGAGCGTGCGGCTGTCGGCGGCCCACACGACGGAGCCGACGCGCTCGACGCGCTCGGGCAGCAGCTCTCCGGTGCGCAGGTCTTTGACCTGCAGCGTGTACTGGCGGAAGCCTTTGTTGTCGATGGAATACGCGAGCAGATGGCCATCGTCGGAGACGGTCATGGAGCCGACGGCCATGAACGATTCGCCCTTGGCGAGCTCGTTGATGTCGAGGATGATCTCCTCCGGCGCGAGAGAATCGGGCGCGGAGGCGGAGATGCTTCCGGCGACTTTGCGGCACTGGATGGAGTACTGCAGCCCCTGCTCGGTGCGGGAGTAGTACCAGAAGCCGCCGCTGCGGAAGGGGACCGAGACGTCGGTCTCCTTAATATGGCTCAGCATCTCGTCGTAGAGGCGCTTCTGCAGCGGCTCGGTGGCGGCGAGCGATGCGGAGCAGTACGCGTTCTCGGCTTCGAGGTACTCGATGACCTCCGGGTTCTCGCGCTCGCGGAGCCAAGCGTAGTCATCGACGAGGGTGTGGCCGTGAAGGCGGGTTTCGGTGTGGCGAATGGCCGCGACCGGGGGCTGAAGGACGGTTTCCGTGCTCATTCCTGGCTTAGATTCACTTCTTCGCGCGTGCGACGGTGTGTGGGGACTGCGTCTGCGCCTGGGCTTCGTCAAGCATGGAGTAGAGCTTGTTGAAGTCGAGCACCTGTTCGTAGTTGGGAGCGCCGGAGCCGGCCTTGTCGATCACGATCCACACGGTCGGCGTCTCATGCACGCCCATGCGGTCGCCGAGCGCGACGTCGGCGCGCACATCGGCTTCGAGCCTGCCCTGGGGATCGATGACGAAGGGCAGATCGATGCCGCGATCCTTTGCAAATTTCGCTGTGGCGCTCTGCAGGTCGGCCTTCGTTTCGATGTTGACCTGGTTGGCGAAGACGGCGTCGCGGTACTCATCGCCGGTCTTCTTCGCCTTCGTGTCGAACCAGCGGGCGTAGACGGCGGCCTGGAAGCTCCAGTTGTGCATGGGGAGCGGGAAGTCGTGGCGCACCCAGGCGGCGTGGTACTGCTCGGCGGCCTGCTTCAGAATGGGGTTTTCGTGCGCGCACATCGGGCACTCGAGGTCGGCGAACTCGACGAGGGCGATGTGGTATCCGGGCGGTACTTTGAGCGCGGAGGTATCGTGCACCTGCGCCGGTACCTGCTGGGCCTGCGCCGGTCGAAGACCGCAGTACACAACAAAGAGGGCAGCCAAAACGAAAAGTGCAAAACGGCGTCTACTCACCATGCCTTCTAATGTATCGCTTTGCGACGGTCCTGCGGAAATCGGGATTTCGGCCCGGGCCGCTGCTACTCTGAACTCGGGGGTTCGATAGACGGATGCGCGTGCTGCTTGTGATTCTCGCTCTGGCCGGTCTGGCGGTCGCTTCGTATACTCTGCACCTGCACTACAGCCATGCGGTCGAGTTCTGCGACATCAACTCGCACTGGGACTGCGGCACGGTCAACCACAGCCGCTACTCGCTCTTCCACGGGATTCCGGTAGCGGTGATCGGCATGATCGGGTACGTGGTGCTGGCGGTGCTGGCGCTGCTGCGGCAGAAGGCGCTGACGCTGATTGCGGCGCTGGCGGGCCTGGGCTTTGCGCTCTACCTGACCAACATCGAAGCGCACGTGCTCGAAACCTGGTGCCTGTACTGCGTGACCTCGCAGTGCATTATCGCGGTGATTACGCTGCTCTCGATCGTCTGGCTGTTCCTCGGGCGCAGACCGAAGACGGCGTAGCGGCGACTTTCCGACCGGTTACGGGCGCAGCAGGAGCTGCTCGTGCGCCGAGAAGAGGCGGCGCGTGACCATGCGGCTGGCGATGAGGCAGGTCAATGCCGAGGCCGAGAAGATGGTCGTGATGACGACGAACTGATAGAGCGCGGCATAGAGCGGCGAGGCTCCGGAGAGCACCATGCCGGCCATGATGCCGGGAATCCAGACGATGCCGAGCGAGCGGATGTTGTCGATCGAGGGGATGAGGCAGGCGCGGTAAGCGGCGCTGAGGCTGGGCGAGAGCGCGGCTTCGGCGGTGGCTCCGAGGGCGAGCGCCGACTCGATCTCGCCGGTGTGGGCGAGGACCTCGCCGCGCAGCCGGTCGAGGAAGAGCGACTGCGTGTTCATGGTGTTGGCGATGACCATGCTGCCCACCGGAATGAGGATGGTGATGCCGAGCGGGATGACGCCAAGCAGCGCCATGAGACAGAGAACGCCTCCGGCTCCCGCTGCGATAGCGGTAAGCGCGAGGCGGAAGGCGCGGGGGATGAGCCTGGCGCGTTTGCGCACGATGCCGGCGGCGGCGAAGACCATTCCGGCAAGCACGAAGATGCTGGTCCAGCGCGGACCGTGGAGCAGGAAGGCCAGGATGGCTCCGACGGCGACGATCTGGAGCACGCCGCGCAGCTCGGCGACGGGCAGATCGCGGAAGAGATCGGGCGCGCGGCGGCGGGCGAGCAGCATGACCACGAGGCCGAGCAGAGCGGTGATGGCGCACTCGACCAGACCGCGTGCGATTTCGGTGTGAAAGAAGTGTTCGATCATGCGGCACCTCCGGGTTCGGATGATGAGCCGGGCAGGGATGGAGCGAGCACGTCGGCGGGCGTGCCGATGGCGCGGATGCGTCCCGCCGCAAGGACGAGGACGCGGTCGGCCATGGCGCGCGCCTGATCGGTGCTGTGCGTGACCCAGACGCAGGCGAGATGGCGCTCGCGGATCAGCGATTCGAGCAGGCGCTCGACGCCGGAGCGCGCGGCTTCATCGAGGGCTGAGGTCGGCTCGTCGAGCAGAAGCAGCTCGGGATCGTTGGCGAGGGCGCGGAGAATGGCGACGCGCTGGGCTTCGCCGCCGGAGAGGGTGAGGGCGTTGCGCGATCCGTACTCTTCGAGGCCGACGCGGGCCAGCATGGAGGCGAGCGTCTCCGGCGGAAGGTTTTTGCCGTGCTGCGCGGGGCCGTAGGCGATGTTTTCGGCGACGGTCCCGGGAAAGAGATACGCGCGCTGCATGACCATGCCGACGCGGCGGCGCAGATCGAGCGGGCTGATCTGCCGGTAGTCTTCGCCGTCGAGCCGGACGGCGCCGGAGGTGGGCTCGTCGAGGCGGTTGAGCAGACGCAGCAGGGTGCTTTTACCGGCTCCGCTGGGGCCGACGACGGCCAGCACCTCGCCGCGGCTGAGAGAAAAGCTCACATCGTGCAGGAGGGTCTTTGCAGGGCCCGCAGAACCGGCGGTCACCTTTCCCTCGGCAGGCGCGTACAACTCGCGGGTAAGGTTTGCGCATTCAAGCAAGGGAGATGATGGATTCATAGCCGGCAGGCAGAGTCAGTCTACACGGCGCAAAATATATCGCAGAAAGCGGGGCTACCGTATGAAGGCTGAGGCAGGGAACGAAACAGAGAAGCTATCCGGAAAGCGAACAGCAGCCGTGCCGGTCCTTGTGGCGCTGGCTGCGGTGACGGTGTTTGCTTCGTGCGCGGGCGCCATCATTTCGCCGCGGCGCGGCGGAGCGCAGGATGCGTCGAAGAGCGCTCCGACGGATGCGGACAGGGCTTTCATCCGTCATGCGCTCGAAAGCGGCAATACGGAGATCCATCTGGGACAGCTTGCCGGGCAGAAGGCGGCCAGCGGCGATGTGAAGGAGTTTGCGCAGAAGATGATCGACGATCATGAAGCGCTGAATGCGCAGATCCAGCCGGCGGGGCAGCGGCTCGGCATCCAGCCGACGGACGAGATCTCCTCCGAGGGCAGCCGGCAGGAGGACAGGCTGAAGGGGCTCTCGGGCAGCCGGTTCGATGATGCGTATATCCGCGTCATGGTGCAGGATCACCGCGAGGACCTGCAGGCCTTTCGCGTGGAGGCGGCGCAGGGGCACGATGCGGCGGTGAAAGAGGCGGCGAAGCACGGCGGCGACCTTCTCTCGCAGCATCTGCGCATGATCTATCAGATCGCGCAGGCACACCACGTCCCGGTCGACGCTCCGCCGGCTGAGGCTCAGAGCCGCTGAGCTTTGACAGCGTGCATACAATAGAAGCAATGTCTCCGGCCATGTTTCGACGGAAGCGATGCACGTTTGCGGCTGCGGTGCTGCTGGGGTGCGCAGCGGCACTGCTGTGCGGATCGATGCCGGGCGTCTGCCAGGCGGTAAAAGACCTGCCCCGGTCCACGGATTACGTCAACGATTTTGCGCATGTGATGTCGCCGGGGGCGAAGCTGCAGCTCGACCATTTGTGCGGCGAGGTGGATCATCAGGCGCACGCGCAGATTGCGGTGGTGACGATCAACACCACGAACGGCGAGCCGATCCA
This sequence comes from Paracidobacterium acidisoli, assembly GCF_003428625.2. Taxonomy (GTDB): domain Bacteria; phylum Acidobacteriota; class Terriglobia; order Terriglobales; family Acidobacteriaceae; genus Paracidobacterium; species Paracidobacterium acidisoli. The sequence continues at coordinate 278,670 of NZ_QVQT02000002.1, forward strand.
GCAGTACGCGGTGGAGCTGGAGGACGCCTGGAAGGTCGGCAATAAACAGGACCGCGGCGTGATCCTGCTGATTGCGGTGAACGACCGCAGGCGTTTCATCGAAACGGGGTACGGGCTCGAAGGGATTCTGCCCGACGCGAAGGTAGGACAGATTGGCCGGCAGATGGTGCCGATGCTGCGCAACAACGACTTTGACGGCGCGCTGACGCTGGCCACCGATGAGATCGCGCAGATTATCGCCGACGACGCGGGCGTGAAGCTGACCCCGCTGACCCGGCAGGGCGCGGCGACGCAGCCGCAGCACGCCACGCCGGGGCAGATTATCGGCGGAATCATCTTCCTCATCCTGATCGTGATCTTTCTGCTGTGGGCGGGCGGCTCGGGACTGCTGGGCTTTCTGCTGGGCATGTTCTTCGGCGGTGGATGGGGCGGCCGCGGCGGCGGAGGAGGCTGGGGTGGTGGCGGCGATGGAGGCAGTGATGGCGGAAGCGGCTTCGGCGGATGGGGCGGCGGCAGCACCGGCGGTGGCGGCGCCGGGGGCGACTGGTAGACTGCGGGTCAGAAGGTGCGGTGAACGGATGCGGGTAAGCGGAAAGGAAATTTCGATTCTATGATGCGTCGCGGGCTGTGGGTTGCAATCGCGGTGGTAGTGGTGGTGGTTCTGGCGGGGCTGCTGGTCTTCGGCAGCTACGTTACGGCCAAAAACCAGATGGTGGCAAAGCAGGAAGCGGTCCACGAGGAGTGGTCGCAGGTGGATGTGGTGCTGCAGCGGCGCGCGGACCTGATTCCCAACCTGGTGGCCACGGTGAAGGGCTACGCGCAGCATGAGGAGACGGTCTTCGGCGATGTGGACAAGGCGCGGGAGGCTCTGCTGGGCGCGCACGATCCTCAGTCGAAGATTCAGGCGAACGGGCAGCTCGACGGCGCGCTGGGACGGCTGCTGGCGATCTCGGAGAATTATCCGAACCTGAAGGCGGACCAGAATTTTCTGGCGCTGCAGGATCAGCTCGAAGGCAGCGAAAACCGCATCGCCGTGGAGCGGCGGCGCTACAACGAGACGCTGCGCGACTACAACACCTTCATCCGGCAGTTTCCCAACAGCATCTGGGCGGGCGTAGCGGGCTTTCAGCCGGACAACGCGTACTTCCAGGCGAGTGAGGGATCGCGCCAGGCGCCTCAGGTCAAGTTCTGAGGCTGCGTCAGTTTGCGCCGGGCCTGGATATCAGGGCTCGGGATGCATTTCGTATTCGAAGGGCGGCTCGGCGCCCATCAGATAGCGGACAAAGTAATCCCAGCGGCGGCGTGTCATGTAAGCCGTGTCGGGGCCATAGCCGTGCTTCTGATTCGGCAGCAGAAGCAGGTCGAAGTCTTTGTTGGCGCGGATGAGCGCGTCTACCACCAGCAGCGTGCTGTAAGGTGGCACGTTGTTGTCCATGGTGCCGTGCGCGAGCAGCAGATGGCCTTTGAGATTTTTTGCGATGTTCTCATTGGCCTGGTTGTCGTAGTTCGTCGTGCCGTCAGGGTGCGTATCGAGCAGGCCGATCCACTTCTCGCCCCAGTCGTCCTCATACTCGCGGTTGTCGTGGTTGCCGGATTCGGCGATGCCGGCTTTGAAGAAGTCCGGATACTGGAACATGGCGTCGGCGGTGGCGTTGCCTCCGCCGGAGTGGCCGTAGATGCCGGCGCGGCTGAGGTCGATCCACGGATAGCGCTGCGCGAGCTGCTTCATGCCGGTGATCTGATCGGGCAGTGTGTTGTCGCCCATGTTGCCGTACCAGGTCTCGTGGAATTTCTTCGAGCGCCAGGGCGTGCCCATGCCGTCGAGCTCGATGACGATGAAGCCAAGCTCGGCCAGCGCCTGGCAGTCGCCGCGTGAAGCGCGGAAGGAGCGCGTGCCGACGCTGCCGGTCTGCGGGCCGGGATAGATGTGATTGACGATGGGATATTTCCTCGACGGATCGAAGTGCGAGGGTTTGAACATCAGACCGTAGAGATCGGTGACGCCGTCGCGCGCCTTCACGGTAAAGGGAACCGGCGGGACCCATCCGGCGGCGAGCAGTTTTGTGATGCCGGTCTTCGAAAAGGTATCGGCCACATGCCCCTCGGTGTCGCGAACGACGGAGATGCCGGGACGGTCAGGCGTGGAGTACGAATCGGCAAACCAGCGGCCAGAGGGCGAGGCGCTGATGTCGTGGTCGGCGTCTTCGGGCGAGAGCAGCTTCTGGCCGCTGCCGTCGAAGCGAATGCTGTAGAGCGCACGATAGTAGGGGTCGCGTCCCGGCTCGCGTCCGTTGCCGATGAACCAGATTGTGCGGCTTTGGGGATCGACGGAGATCATCTGCGCGACGTTGCCTTCACCGCGGGTGATCTGATTTTTAAGCCGGCCGGTGGTCAGGGCGTAGAGGTAAAGCTGGCCCCAGTTGTCGCGCTCGGAGAACCAGATGACCTCGTTCGACTGCGGAAGATACTTCCAGTTGGCTTTGCCATTGCCGGATTCGTAGAAGGTCTTCACCGTCTCCTGCATCACGTCGCGGATCTCCCCGGTTGCGGCGTCGGCGATGCGGAGCCACTCCTGTTTGTGATCGCGCGAGGTGGAGATGAAGGCGAGGTGCGCGGAGTCGGGACTCCACTGCACGTCCTGCCAGTCGCCGCCGTGGCAGGCGAGATCGTCGCAGAGGGTGGAGCGGTGCTGATCGGGCGGCATTCTGAAGCGCACGACGCGGGGCACATCCACATCGATGACGACGCGCTGAATGGTGGTGACGACGGCATCGCCGGGCAGCGGATACTTCCAGGCGCGCAGATGAGGATGGCCGATGCGGGTATCGACGAGATACATTTCGCCGTCGCCGCGCTGGTCCTGCTGATAGGTGGCGACCTTCTTCGAATCGGGCGACCAGACGACGACGGGGTTGTCACTCGAGCTCCAGCCGGCGTTGTCGGTCGCATAGCCGAAGTCCTTCACGCCATCGGTGGTGAGCTGCGTCTCCTGGCCGGTGGAGAGGTTGCGGACCCAGAGGTTCCAGTTGCGGATAAAGACGGCGCGCTTTCCGTCGGGCGAGACGGAGGCGTTTTTCCTCCAGGTCTCCGCCTGTTTGTCGGAGGCGCAGGTATTGGAGGCCAGATCGCACTTCCAGGAGTGGTCGTCCACCTGAAAGGTTGCGGTCTTCGCGCCGGGGGCGAGGTCGAAGCCTTTGAGGGGCAGCGCGCCGGCAGTGAAGGACTGGCCGGTGGCCTTCGAGAGAGCGGCGGCGATGCGGGTGTGATCGAAGGCCGGCTTCGCGCTCTTTGCGGACGGATCGACGAGCATGATGCGCGCGCCCTCCGGCGTCATGGTGCTGTACCAGAAGCGCTCCGGCTCAGAACCCTGCGCCGGCAGCCAGGTCAGGTGCTCGACCGCGCCGTAGACCAGATTCGCGGTGTTGTAAGGCATGAACCGCTCGGCGTGGGCGTAGTCGGCGCTGGTGAGAGCGGGCGGCGCGGGCTGCTGCGCGAGGGCGAGAGGCGCGATTCCAAAGGCCAGCAGCAGGGTGGGAGCGACGAGTTCAGGCAGCATGAAAGCCTTCCGGCACAGAAAATGAAAAGGCTGCCGGTGGCGGCAGCCTTTTTGAAACAGAGGAGTGGAGACCGGCTGCCGCTTCAGGCACGCGCGTAGGACGCGATGGCGCTGGCCTCGTCGTCCTTGATGTCGAAGACGGTGTAGAGCTTGGTGATCTGCAGCAGGTCGTGCACCTTCTTGGTCAGGTTCAGGAGCTTCAGCTCGCCGCCCTGATTGCGTACGGTGGTGTACGCGCTGACCAGCTCACCGATGCCCGAGCTGTCGATGTAATTGACGTCTGCCAGGTTGAGCAGAATCTGCTTCTGTCCCCTGGACAGCAGATCGCGGACGGAGTCGCGCAGCATCACGCTGCCCTCGCCGAGAGTAATGCGTCCGCTCAGATCAAGAATGGTTACGCCGTCCACCTGACGGGTCGTCACTTTCATGCTCACGTAGAAAATCCTCCTTAACTGACTGCAACTAATTTCCTGTTGGGGCGGCTCCCAGATGCTTGATCAGCGTCAGCTCAGTCCCGGGATGTAATTGCCTGAAGTGTACCTCATCCATGAACGATCGAATGAGGAAGATACCACGGCCTGAGCCACGCAGCAGATTCTCCGGCGCCAGCGGATCGGGAAGCGTTTCCGGGTCCAGTCCTTTGCCCTGGTCGGTGATGCGAATCACGAGATCTTTGCCGGTATTTTCAAATACGGCGGTGATGCGTTTGGACGGATCGTAGGCGTTGCCGTGGAGCACGGCGTTGACGGCCGCTTCGCGGACGGCCATGGTGATGCGGAAGATTTCGTCCTCTTCGATGCCGGCTTTTTTCGCCAGTTGCTCGGCGGTTGCCTCCACTTTATTCACGCTGTCGAGCGACGACTCCAGCGTGTAGGTGATGCGGCTTGCCTGTTGTCCGGTCAAATGCTCTTCCTCATCGTTGCTGCATCGCGTTCCTGGAGCGTTTTCGGGCAATTTCCGCATCTCGGACCTCAGCGGCGTAACCCGTGCTGCCGCCTGCTGCGGCGACCCCGGAACCACTTTTCCTCGTACGTCGCAGTTTGCTTGCTGAGACCTTAGATGTCAAGCGAAGCGTGAGGGATTGTTTGCGGATCACAGAACTCACCGGAATATGCATGCCTGTTACACTCGGGCCGGGACCCTTGAAAAATGCGGGATAAGCTGGCCATCAAAGCGCTGACGACTCTGCAGGGCACGCCCATCACGGACGTGGAGGGGCGGCTGCGCGGGCGTCTGAAGGATATTGCCGTGGGCACGGGCGCCGATGCGGGGCGCGTGGCCGGGCTGGTGCTGAAGACGCGCAACGGGCTCGAGGTGGTTCCGGCAAAGGAGCTGCGCTGGACGCCGAGCGGGGCTCTCGAGCTGCGTCCCGAGGCCACGCTGCGCGAGCTGAAGGGCGACGAGAACTTCATCCTGCTGCGGCAGGACCTGCTGGACCGGCAGATCATCGATGTGCACGGGCGTAAGGTGGTCCGGGTGAACGATGTGGACCTGCAGTGGTTCACGACGGGCAATGTCGAGGATCTGCGCGTCTCCGAGGTGGAGACGGGGCTGCGCGGCGCGCTGCGCCGGCTGCTGGCGGGGACGATGCCGAAGCGGACGATCGAGGCGCTGGTGCGGAAGATTCCGGCGCGGGTGATTCCCTGGCAGTTTGTCGACATGATCGAGGTCGATCCGGCGCGGCGGGTGAAGCTGCGCATCGAGCACGAGCGGCTGGCGCAGCTGCACCCCTCCGATATCGCGGACATTCTGGAAAATCTTGCTCCGGCCGAGCGCGAGGCGGTGCTGACGACCCTCGACGAGGAAGTGGCCGCGGAGGCTCTGGAAGAGGTGGACCCGCGGCTGCAGAAGTCGCTGGTGGAGGCGCTGGATTCGGAGACGGCGGCGGGAATCGTCGAGGAGATGGACCCGTCGGCGGCGGCCGACCTGCTGGCCGAGCTGCCCGATGAGCGGTCGGAGGCCATTCTCGAGGAGATGGACCCGGAGGAGCGGCAGGAGGTCGAGGAGCTGCTCGAATTCCGCGAGGACTCGGCCGCCGGGCGCATGACGACCGAGTACATCGCGGTCGCGCATACGGCCACGGTCGGCGATGCCATTCAGGCGCTGCGCGAGTTTGACGGCGATCCGGAGACGGTCACGGAGATTTATCTGATCGAGGAGAACGACACGCTGAAGGGTGTGGTTCCGCTGGCGCGGCTGGTGCTGGCGCGGCCGGAGACGCGGCTGAGCGTGCTGACGGAGCCGCACTTCATCTCCGTGCAGGGTGATGCGCACCAGAACGAGGTCGCGGAGCTCTTCGACAAATACAACCTGCGCGCGCTGCCGGTGGTGAACGGAGCCGGAAAGCTGGTCGGAGCGATTGAGGCCGATCATGTGATCGCGTTTCTGCGGGGCAGCCATTAGGGATCAGGGATTAGCCATCAGCCATTAGCTGTCAGGGGTCGGGGATGATTCAGCATGCCTTCGGTAATGGACAGGATTTGCTGGAAGGGCTTTGAGGAATAAGCAGGAATTTATTTTTGAGGGATGTCTGAGACAGCCTGCAAGCCCTCCTGCCGCGACCTTAAGTCTGGCAGCGTGTCATTCAGATGACCGTTGCGATTTATCAACTCACTGCCGAGTTTCAGCGCGAAGAACTTTACAGCCTGGTCAGTCAGCTGCGGCATGCCGGTATTTCCACCGCGAGCAATATTGCTGAGGGCTGGGGACGGAATACGACCGGCGAGTATCGGCATTTCCTCGGGATGGCGCGCGGATCGAACTTCGAAATACAAACGCAGCTTGTGATCGCTCGGGAGCTCGGCTATGGCGGCAGGGAAAAAATGATGAGAGCCGAAGAGCTTTCCCCGGAAGTCGGTAAGATGCTGGTAGTGATGATGAAAAAGCTCGAAACGACTCGCTCCTCCCCAACGTCCAATCATTTCTCTTAATAAGTGCTGACTGTCACCTGTGGAGCGTTTTTCTGATCGCTGATCTTAATCCCTGATCGCTAATCCCTAACCCCTGATGGCTCATTCCTGATGCTGAAACGCTGGAGAACCCGGATCGTGCTGTTCCTCGCTGTGCTGGGGCCGGGGTTCATCACCGCCAATGTGGACAACGATCCCAACGGCATCCTGACCTATTCGCAGTCGGGAGCGCAGTACGGCTACACGCTGCTGTGGACGATGATTCCGATCACGCTGGCGCTGATCGTGATTCAGGAGATGTGCGCGCGCATGGGCGCGGTGACGGGCAAGGGTCTGAGCGACCTGATCCGCGAAGAATTCGGGTTGCGGGCGACGACGATCGTGATGTTCCTGCTGGTGCTGGTGAACTTCGGCAATGTGATCGGCGAGTTCTCCGGCATTGCGGGCAGCCTGGAGCTGTTTCACGTCAGCAAATACATTGCGGTGCCGGTCTGCGCGGTCCTGGTGTGGCTGCTGGCCGTGCGCGGCGACTACAAGAGCGTCGAAAAGGTCTTTCTGGCGGCGTCGGTCTTCTACTTCGCCTACATCATCGCCGGAGTGCTCTCCGGGCCGAGCTGGCATACGGCGTGGGTGGCGACGGTGCGGCTGCCCTCGCACACGGTATGGCGCGAGAGCGGATACATCCTGATGGTGGTGAGCGTGATCGGGACGACGATTGCGCCGTGGATGCAGTTCTATCTGCAGTCGTCGATCGTGGAGAAGGGCGTTACGGCAAAGACCTACGCTGCCTCGCGGCTCGATGTGATCGTGGGATCGATCTTCACCGATGTGGTGGCGTGGTTCATCATCGTGGCCTGCGCGGCGACGCTGTGGGCGCATGGAATGGGAGCGATTCAGGACCCGGCCGATGCCGCGGAGGCGATGAAGCCGCTGGCGGGCTCGTGGTCGTTTCTGCTCTTCGCCTTCGGCCTCTTCAATGCGGGCTTCTTTTCCGCCTCGGTGCTGCCGCTGTCGACCGCTTACGTGGTCTGCGAGGGCCTGGGGCTGGAGTCAGGCGTCGACAAGCGCTGGAACGAGGCTCCGTTCTTTTACTGGCTCTATACGCTGCTGATCGCGGGCGGCGCGGCGGTGGTGCTGATTCCGAACTTCCCGCTGGTGAAGTGGGCGATCGAGTCGCAGGCGCTCAACGGGATTCTGCTGCCGGTAGTCATCATTTACATGCTGCTGCTGATCAACCGCAAGGACCTGATGGGCGAGCACGTGAACTCACGCTGGTTCAATGCGATCGCCTGGGCCACGGCGGTGATCGTGATCGGCCTGTCGGTGATGCTGATGGTGCAGCAGTTCAGAGGATAGGGAACAGAGTACAGGTCGCAGGGCACAGAAAAACCGGGCCGCCTTCTGAAATTACACAGTCCACTTTCAATCGTTACCGGCGATCCAGGAATGTCTGCGCTGGATACCCGGGCGCGGGATGCGTCTGGATGTATTTGGCCATGACCGGGGTGCTGGCTTTTCTGCGCCCTGCGCGCTGAGCCCTGCGTCCTGTTTCACAGCAGCTTGCCTGCGGCCAGATCCCGTACCAGGTCGCGGTCGGCGGCGAGGAAGTCGTAGGTGGGCAGATCGCGAAGGTCGACCCAGCGGATTTCCTGAAAGATGCGGTTGACGATCTCGTCTTCAAACTGGTGCACGGCGAAGAATTGCAGATCGACGGCTCCGCCGTTGCGGTAGGTGTGGCGGGTGCGGGCGACGAGGGTGCCGATGGTGGCGTGAATGCCCAGCTCCTCATTCAGCTCGCGGACGAGGGCCTCTTCAGGGCCTTCGCCGGGCTCGATCTTGCCGCCGGGAAACTCCCATTTCAGGGCCATGGCCTGATCGGGGCGGCGCTGGCAGGCCAGAACCTGGCCGCCGCGCAGGATGAGCGCAGCCACCACAAAGCGGATGGACTTAGCCTCTCCGGTCGAACCGTTCTCTGTGCCGATGCTCTCCATGCAACCACTAGTTTAGACGCAGACGCTGCAAAAGCGGTGCAATCGGCCGAACAGAGGGATACATGGCGCCGAGGCGGCCGTGTGCCGGGCTCCAGTAACTAAGCCCTGTGGCGGTCAGTCGGATTCCGGCGGCAGCGCGGGGAGAGAGGCGAGATCGATGCGGCGCAGGCCGGGAGCGGATTCCGCTGAACCATGATCAGGCTGCGCTGAACCATGATCAGGCTCCGCGGTGCGGGGACGAAGCGCTTGGGCGATGGCGCGGAGGCCGCCGAGCAGCGTGTGTGCGGGGGTGTTCAGCAGCTCGTCGGTCACGCAGTAGACCTGGCCGCTGGTGACGGCGCGAAGCTGCTGCCATCCGCGCTGGACGACGACGCGTTCGAGCGGCACACGGTCTCCGGCGCCGCACCAGGACATCAGTACAACATCGGGATCGGCGTCGGCGATGGCTTCGGCGGTGGTGGTCGAGCCGGGCTCGCCAAGGAAGACGCCTCCGGCGGCTTCGACCAGCTCCTTCACCCAGGTCTGGGAGTGGATGAGCGGCTTGCCCCACTCCTCGCAGCAGACCACCGGAGGCTGCGTGACGGAGGCGGCCTGAGCGCGAGCTTCCGCCAGCGCGGCCTGCATCTCGGCGATCAGCGTTTCTCCGGCTTCGGCGGCGTGCACCACGGAGGCGAGCAGGCGAATGTCCTGGAAGATGTCGGCGAGGGTATGCGGAGCGAGCAGCAGGACCGGGCAGCCGGCTTTGAGGATTGCAGTGAGCGATTCCTGCCGATAGGGAACGGAGGCGAGAACGAGATCGGGCCGGATGGGCAGCAGCTCCTCGACACGGGTGGACCAGGAGTCGTGCACGACGGGCAGTCCGCGGCCGCGCAGCGCGGGTACGGCGTCGAGGCAATAGCGGGTGCAGGCTGCCAGGAGATCGAGGCGGCCCAGCCGTTCCAGCGTGAGGGTGATGCTGGGCTGCAGAGAGATGATCTTCACGATGGTTTTCTTTTTACAAATGCGCTACTTGATGTGATCGGTGAGAACGGCCTGCGGGTAATAGACGGTCCAGCCGAGCCGGGCGGAGATATCAAGCAATCCGGGCGTGGGATTGACGGGGAAGGGCTGACCGGCAAGCTCCAGCATCGCGGCGTCGTGGATGGAGTTGCCGAAGACGGCGTCGGGCGCGGGGATGCCGCTGCGCTTCAGCGCCTCGGCCTTGTACTCGTCGGTGGGCACGTCGATCAGCTCGCTGGTGACGAGGCCGCCGGAGACTTTGACGCGCGCCGAGAGGATATGGTCGGCGTGGATGGAGAAGCGGCGCATGCCCTCTTCGATCACCCAGTTATTGGTGGAGCTGACGGCCCAGACGTCGGCGCCCTCCGCCTTCAGCCTGGCGACCAGGTCCTGCATCTCGGGGAAGATATGAGACTCGATGTGGGTGCGGAAGAACTCGGCGGCGGCGCGGCGCAGCTCCTCTTCGCGAAGGCCGGCGTAGACCTGCACCATCTCGCCGCAGATCTCGAGCTCGGAGACCTCGCCCTGCCGGTAGAGGCGGTGGCGGGAGTCGATCCAGTCGCTGGAATTGCGCGAGAGCAGCCCCACGTCCATCGACCAAGTCATGAACCCCATGCCGGCGTCGCCGCTCCACAGCGTTCCGTCGCAGTCGAAGATCGCGGTGCGGGGCCGGGCGGAAAGAACGGTCTCCGTAAACTCGGCGCGGCTGTAACGCGCGACGTGCACGGTGGAAAGATCGGTCACAGCGGAGCTCCTGTCCGGCCGGGTGTGGCCGTGCGGTTCAGCATGAGATAAGGCAAAAGCGCCGCGAAACAACACGGCGCTTTCGGGTGAATCGAACGAAAAGCCTGAAAGATCAGGCCAGAGCCTCGGCCGGTACGTTGACCTTGTCGTGCCAGGACTTCGCCGACTTCAGCGCATTGTTGACGTTGTTGATGTTCTCGACACCGGTGGTGTTGAGCCACTCCTCGAAGGCCTTCGCGCCCTGCTTCGCGTAGATGGCGATGCCGTCCTTCCAGGTGGCGCGGCCGCAGAGCACGCCGTTGAAGGTGGTGCCGGACTCGACGGCCAGCTCGAGGGTCTCGATGAAGACCGGGTTCGACACGCCCGCCGACAGATAGATGAACGGCTTGTGCGTCGAGGAAGCGGCGATGCGGAAGTGCTCCAGCGCCTGAGTGCGGGTGTAGGCCTGCTCGCCTTTGAAGGCTTTGGTGCCGGCGACGAACTCCATCTGAATGGGAACTTCGACCTTCAGCACGTCCACGCCGTAGCGGGCCTTGCCGAACTCTTCCATCGAGCCGGTGACGATCTCCGGCTTGCGCTTCGCGTAGCCCAGACCCTTTTCGTCCTCGCCATGCACGTCGTAGCCGACGGTCTCGAGGAAGAACGGGATGTCGTGCGCGATGCACTCGTCGCCGATGCGCTCCACCCAGGCGTGCTTGTGGTCGTTGATGTGCGACTTCTCGAAGGGGGTGTAGTAGAGCAGGATCTTGATGCAGTCGGCGCCGGCTTCCTTCAGGCGGCGAACGCTCCACACGTCGAGCAGATCGGGCAGACGGCCCGGCAGGGCGGCGTCGTAACCGGTCTTCTCATAGGCCAGCAGCAGGCCCTTGCCGTTGCGGCGCTTTGCCGCGGGCAGACCAAACTCAGGATCGAGAAGGATGGCCGAAGCATGCTTCGTGAGCACCTCGGTGACCAGCTCCTTGAACTCGATGAGGGCAGCATCGGGGAGATCCGCCACACCCTTTTCTTTTGCAAGCGACTTCTTCAGCGAGCCGCGCTGATCCATGGCTGCTGCGGCGATCACGCCACGCTCATCGGATACCGATTTCAGGCCGGCCAGTTTGCCAGGCGTAAGTGTTTCTTTGGACATTGTGTTCCTCCTGCCTCTTTCTTCCTTACTTTTTCTTTCTTTTCGTGAGGGAGTCAGTCTCCACCACCGATTTTAACCGCTCCTGCGGCTGCCTGCGCGAGGGCGGCCCGCTGGTGCGTAAACAATTCGTGAATGCCGCGCTCCGCATAATCCATCATCTCGAGCAGGCGCGCGCGGGGAAAGGCGCGGCGCTCGGCGGTGGCCTGGGTTTCGACGATGCCGCCGTCCTCGGTCATCACGAGATTCATGTCGACCTCGGCCTGCGAATCCTCTTCATAGGCGAGGTCGAGCAGCGTGACGCCTTCGACGATGCCGACGCTGGTGGCGGCCACCATCTGGCGCAGCGGCGAGCTCTTCAGCGCTCCGGTCGCGACCATGCGGCTGAAGGCGATGGCCAGCGCGGCGCAGGCCCCGGTGATGGCGGCGGTGCGGGTTCCTCCGTCGGCCTGGAGCACATCGCAGTCGAGGATCACGGTGCGCTCGCCGAGGGCGTGCATGTCGACGACGGCGCGCAGCGAGCGGCCGATGAGGCGCTGGATCTCGTGGGTGCGTCCGCCGATTTTGCCGCGCTCCGACTCGCGGGGCGTGCGGGTGAGCGTGGCGCGGGGCAGCATGCCGTATTCGGCGGTGACCCAGCCGCGTCCGCTGTTGCGCAGCCAGGAGGGCACGCCCTGCTCGACGGTGGCATTGCACAGAACGCGGGTGTTGCCGGTCTCGATGAGGATGGAGCCCTCGGAGACCTGGACGTAGTCGGGAGTGAGGCGGACGGGACGCAGCTCGGCAACGCCGCGGCCCCCGCTGCGGAAAAATGCTGGACTTTCAGTCATCCGGACCATTGTACGGGGACGGGACGATTCCGTTTCGGGAACGGGCGTTTTGCGTTTCAAAAGGGAACTGCCGCGGTAAGCGGCTGAAATAGCTGGCCTTGCAGACATAGTGGTCGGTGCCGGTTCCGTTTTGGAACGCGAAAAAGGCGGGCACAGCTTGGCCCGGATTTGCTCCGACTCGTATAAGTGCTTTCTTTTTATGCAGATCCAGGACTGTGCCGGTTTGGAACGTGGCTTGCACCAAAGAGGGCGGGTCGCAAGTTCCGACCCCGGAACGGGAACCGCCGGGACTATCCAGGGCGATGGCGGTTTCCCGCTCCTGATTGCTACGGGTCAGGGAGAGGAAGCCGCATGCAGAATCTGGTGCAGTACGGAAAGAGCAGAGTCAGGAACAGGGCCGCGGGAGCCGCGCCGGCCGCGGCTTCGGCGGCGCAAAGACCGCAGTCCCCGAAGCTGCGGGGCATTTCGCGGTCGGAGCTGTCTCCGCTGGCCGCGCTGGCCCACGACGCGCGCAATGTGATGGGCGCGCTGCAGCTCTACAGCGAGCTGGTGGCGGAGCAGGATGTGCTGACGCCGAAGTACCGGCACTATGCCGACGAGGTCCGCGCCATCTGCACGGCGGGGCGGCAGCTTCTGCAGCAGATTTCGTCGCTGGCCAGCGAGGAGGCGCAGGAACGCAGCCTTTCGCTGCCCCGGCCGGCGCGGCTGCATGAAGCGAGAGATATTGCGGGGATTCCTGAGCCGTGGGTGCGGAATCTGCCGGAGGCCGTGGAGCAGATGGTTCCGCTGCTGGCGGCGGTGGCCGGTCCGGCGATCGCGCTCGAAGTGAAGAGCCTGCCCTGCCCGGGACAGACAAGGATCTCTTCGGAGAGCCTGACGCGGATTCTGGTGAACCTGGTGCGCAATGCGGCTGATGCCATGCCGCGCGGCGGACGGGTGAGGATCACGGTGCAGCAGGCCGGGGGAGGGAACTTTCTCGACGCCGCGGCCGGCTCCCTGCCCGCGCCGCAGACGGCGCTGCTCTGCATTCAGGACAACGGACCGGGGATCGCTCCCGGCATTCTCGAGCACATCTTCGAGACCGGCTTTACGACGCGGCAGCTCGACACCTGCTGGCCGAAGCCGCCGCATCGCGGCTTTGGGCTGAGCATTGTGCGCAGCCTGGCGGAGGCCGCGGGCGGCAGCGTGCGGGTCGTCTCCTCCGCGGAGCGCGGAACGCGCTTCGAGCTGGAGCTGCCCCTTACGAACGTAACGGTGGCTTCCCATTCTGCGACACGGCTTCTGCCGGAAGGAAGCCTCCAATGATGCGAGGATGGGAAACAACATCTTCCACCATGCTGAATCCAGTGCAACCGACACCCTCTGCGGCGGCCGGCAGGCTGCACGTGCTTGTGATCGATCGCGACCCGGCGATCCGGAACGCCTGCTGCGAGATTGCGGCCGCCTGCGGCTGCGTGCCGCACGGCAGCGACAGCCTGACGGCGGCGCGGGCGCTGCTGACGGGACGCGGCGCCGATATCGTGCTGATCGACCAGAAGGCGGCGATGAGCGCCGGCTTCGAGGTGCTGGACGAGATGAAGGCGCTGCAGCCGGTGATGGCGGTGGTGCTGATGACAGCGGCATCGACGGTAAGCGCGGCGGTAGAGGCGATTCGCTCAGGGGCGAGCGATTACCTGATCAAGCCCTTTGCCGTGGAGGAAGTGACGGCGATTCTGGAGCGGCTGGCGAAGCACCGCCATATGGACCGGGCCAGCCGCACTCTGCGCGAGAAGCTGCGCACGCAGCAGGGCATGGGAAACATCATCGGACAGAGCCCGGAGATGGAGAAGCTCTACCGGATTCTCTCCAAGGTGGCGCAGAGCACGCACCCGGTGCTGATCCTGGGCGAGAGCGGAACGGGCAAAGAGCTGGTGGCGCATGCCATTCATGCGCACGGGCCGGGCGCGGGGCGCCCCTTTGTGCCGGTCGACTGCGGATCGCTGGTGCCGTCGCTGATCGAGAGCGAGCTCTTCGGCCACGTGAAGGGCGCATTCACCGGGGCCGAGAGGACGAAGGACGGGCTGCTGGTCTCGGCCGAGGGCGGGACGGTCTTTCTGGACGAGATCGGCGAGCTGCCGCTCGACCTGCAGGCGAAGCTGCTGCGGGCGCTGCAGGAAAAAGAGGTGCGGCCGGTAGGCGGCAGCCAGAGGATTCCCATCCGCGCGCGCATTCTGACGGCGACCCACCGCGACCTGGCGGGCATGGTGGAGCAGGGCCGCTTCCGGCGCGATCTGTACTACCGGCTGAACGTCGTCAAGCTGCAGCTTCCCGCGCTGCGCGACCGGAAAGAGGATATTCCACTGCTGGCCGCGTACTTTCTGGAGCGCAACAGCCGCGAGTACCGGCGCGACTTCCGCCTGAGCGCCGACACGCTGAGCTTCATCAGCGAGTACCACTGGCCGGGGAATGTGCGCGAGCTGGCGAATGCCATCGACCGCGCCTGCAATACCGCATCGGACGAGGTGATCGAGATCGGCGAGATGACGACCTCGATCCGCGATTCGTATCTGCACCGGTTACAGACCCTGCGGCCCCGCGCGGATGCTCCGGTACAGGAGCTGGCGGTGATGCCGCTGGCGGAGATGGAGCGGCAGGCGATTCTGACGACGCTGAATCAGGTGAGAGGCGACAAGCTGCTGGCGGCGCGGCTGCTCGGCATCGGCAAGACGACCCTCTACCGCAAGCTGAAGGAATACGGGCTGGGTCCGGCATAACGAAGCGCCGATCCCGGAGGCGGACGACGGAACCCGGAAATCCGGAGACAGCTTCCGGAGAGACGGCGCGGCGGCAGAGTGCGGAGAGGGAAGAGACGGAGGGGTTATGGGAAACACGGCGCTGCTGGTGACTACCATCGAGGGGGTCGAGGAGTGCGCGGCCGAGCTGGCCCGCCAGCTGCATCTGATGATCGACGTGGCCGCCGGACGGAAGGCGGCGCTGACCCTGCTGGGGCGGCGGGAGTATGCGGTCGTGATCGTCGACCGCGCGGTGACGGAGTCGGACCCGGACGGCGCCGAGCTGCTGTGGAAGCATGCCGGGCTGGCGGTGCCGCTGGAGGTGAACTTTGCCATCTCCGGCGCGGCGCGGCTGGTGCGCGAGGTGCGGGCGGCGCTGGCGCGGCGCGAGCAGGAACAGCTGCTCGCCACGCAGGCCGCGGTGGCCGCGGTGGACAGCGAGCTGAAGGATGCGGTCACCGGCTTTCTGCTGCAGTCACAGCTGGCGCTGGCGGAGAAGGACATTCCTCCCGGCCTCGAGGCGAAGCTGAAGCAGATGGCGGAGCTGGCCGGAGCGCTGCGGCAGCGGCTGGAGGCGCCGGACGGAACGGGCCGTGCATGACGGCAAAACAGGGTACTTCCGTGCAAAACAGGATGCTGCGGCCGGAGACGTGCAAGGCATCCTAATCTGACGAGTAAGGTGCTGACTGCCTGCTTCCGAAGCGCAGACTACACCTGAGCCATCCGGCCGGCGTCACGGGCCGGAAGAATCCGCGTCATCGTATTTGCAGGAGAGCCGATAAGCGTTAGAAAGGTACTGTAATTCAGATCAACAAATTGTTGCAGTTCCCGTACAGGAGAACCCAATGCTCCCCCACACTATGCGGTACCTGCTGTTCCCTGGAGTCTGTCTTTTCGCCCTCACCCTTGCTGCTCAACCGGTCCGGCCCGCTGCCCGTGCGCAGACCATTCGGCCGCTCATCACTTTGCCTGCCGGTGGAGCAGCCTTTACACCGGTTTCGACTTCGACCTCATCGGCGTCCCTTCCGGTGGCTCGGCCGGAGCCAGCCTACGAGACGGCATACTCGTCTTCTCTGCTGCCGGAGCCGGAGACCCTGGTCCGCACCGCCTCGCCCGATCGTCCTTTGACGGCCATGCGTGCGGCAACAGTGCTGCCGTCGCAGCACATCGCTCCCTTTTCAGGCTTCGCTCTCGGAGTGAGAATGGGGACGCTCGGAATCGGCTTTGAGGGCGCGACGCCGCTCGCGCAGCACTTCAACCTGCGCGCCGGCGCAAACTTCTTCAGCTTCAGCGACAACTTCACGACCAGCGGCTTTACCTATCAGGCCACGCTGCACCTGCGCTCGGCGGATGCGAGCGTCGACTGGTATCCCTGGGCCAAAGGCTTTCACATCAGCCCCGGCGTTCTGCTCTATAACGGAAACGATGCCGCCGCCAGCTTTCAGGCTCCGGCGGGCACGGTCTTTACGCTGAACGACGTGGATTATCTGAGCAGCGCGACGGACCCGGTGACGGGCGGCGCAAGCCTGAAGTTCAACCGCGCCGCGCCGAAGCTGACCGTCGGATTCGGCAACCATATTCCGCGCAGCGGACGGCACTTCAGCGTGCCCTTCGAGATCGGCTTTGCCTATGTCGGCGATGCGAATCTGGTGCTGAACCTGCACGGCACAGCGTGTGACGCACAGGGCCGGGGCTGCGAGAACGTGGCAGATGATCCGGGCGTACAGGCGAACCTGAAGGCGCAGCAGCAGAAGTATCAGAGCGACGCCAACGATGCGCGCTTTTACCCCGTCATGTCGGTCGGCTTTGCCTACAGCTTCTAGACGAGACGCAGCGTCAGGCCCTTTGCGGAACGATAGAGCCGTTCTCCTGAAGGTGTAGAGGGAAGGAAGGCTTTGGAGTGGCCGTTCCGCCAAAGAACGGCCACCCTGCATGGTTCCTGCCACTCTGTCGTATCAGGAGAACTGCTCTAAAATGGCCTCGGAAAGCAGAGGGCCCCGACGCTGGATAAGACGCTGGACAGAAAACCGACGAGAAGAGTTGTTCTTGCTGCAGCCGGAAGGCTCGCCGCCGCCGCCGCTGCGCTGCCGATGACGGCATTTTCGCAGCCGTTCGCGCCGATTTCTTCTCCGATCGAAGATCGGAATGAGGATCGAGGCCTGGCTGCGGAACAGAGCGAAGGCACGCGCTTCGCCTCACGCCGCCCGAAGCCGGCCGACCGGAAGTTCCGCAGCCAAGCCGTCGATGCCTTTATCGCGGAGACGCAGCAGCGCGTCGGCGATCCGGAGCTGGCATGGCTCTTCGGCAACTGCTTCCCGAATACGCTCGACACCACGGTCGAGCCCGGCAGCTTCGAGGGCAAACCGGACACGGTGGTGATTACCGGAGATATTCCGGCGATGTGGCTGCGTGATTCTTCGGCGCAGGTGTGGCCCTATCTGCCGCTGGCAGGCAACGACGCGGCGCTGCGCGAGCTGCTCGAAGGGGTGATCCGCCGGCAGACGCGGTGCATCCTCATCGACCCGTATGCGAATGCGTTTATGGCCGACCTGCATGCGCCTCCACTCGAATGGAGCAGGAGCGACAAGACCGGGATGAAGCAGGGCGTGGGTGAGCGCAAGTGGGAGCTCGATTCGCTCTGCTATCCGATCCGGCTGGCGCACGGCTACTGGAAGCGGACCGGCGATACGCGCCCCTTCGACGCCGCGTGGCAGCAGGCGATGCGGCTTGTGGTGAGCACGATGCGGGTGCAGCAGAGGAAGCAGGGCGATGGGCCGTATCACTTTCAGCGCAGCTCCGAGATCGCGACGGAGACGCTGCCGGCGTCGGGCTATGGGAATCCGGTCAGGCCGGTGGGGCTGATCGCTTCGGGCTTCCGGCCGTCGGATGACGCGTGCCTCTTTCCGTTCCTGGTGCCGTCGAATCTCTTTGCGGTGACCTCGCTCCGCCAGCTTGCGGAGATGGCGCATGCGGTGCTCGCCGACGATGTGCTGGCGAATGAGGCGCACGCTCTGGCGGCGGAGGTTGAGTCCGCGCTGCGGCAGTATGCCACCGCCGAGACGCCGGAAGGGACGATCTGGGCCTATGAGGTGGACGGCTACGGCAGCCGCGTGCTGATGGATGACGCCAATGTTCCCAGCCTGCTCGGTCTCCCGTATCTGGAGAGCTCGCCCGATGCTGCGCTCTATGCGCGCACGCGCCGTTTTGTGTGGAGCGAGCGCAACCCGTGGTTCTTTCGCGGAACGGCGGGCGAGGGCATCGGCGGTCCGCATGAGGGCAAAGACATGATCTGGCCGATGTCGCAGATGGTGTATGCGCTCACCAGCGCGGACGATGCGGAGATTCGCCATGCGCTCGCGATGCTGAAGGCTTCTTCGGCAGGCAGCGGGTTCATGCACGAGAGCTACTTCAAAGACGATCCGAAGCGCTTTACCCGCGCGTGGTTCGCGTGGGCGAACACGCTCTTCGGCGAGCTGATCGCGACCCTGGCGGCGAAGCGGTCCAGGCTGCTGCAGGCATAGTCTCGATCTGCTGCATGCCTGGCTGGAGCTGCTGTAGCCAGGCCCGGCCTTCTGCGAAACCTCTCAGAAGCTACGCAAAATCGTGCCGAGTGCCGCCGCGGCATAGCGCAGCTCCTCGTCGCGGGTGAGGCAGTCGGGGCAGAGGCGCAGCCATGCGCCGCGCGCGTCGGCGATCACGCCCTGTTCGGAGAGCCTGGCGGAGAGCTGTGCGGCCTGCGGATGGCGCAGAGCGAGAAATGCGCCGTGGCCGCTGTCGCCTCCTTTGATCGCCGTGACGCCAGCCTGCGTGATGCCGGCCTGTTCAAGGTACTGGCGCAGGCGACGAAGCTGATCGAGCGACCACTGACGCAGCCGCTCCACGCTGACGGCGAGCGTGAACTGCTGGCCGCTGCGCGCCTGGTACCAGGTAAGAACGGGTGGCGTGCCTTCGAGAAAGGCGTCTCCACCGGGGCGCAGGATGGGAGGGTCAGGCCGCTGCCAGGCGAAGGACTCTTCATTGGCGAACCAGCCGGTGTCGAGCGGGCGCAGACCGCTTTCGAGCATCTGCGGAGAAATGTAGAGAAAGCAGGTTCCGGGGCCGCCGCGCAGATATTTGTAACTGCCACCGATCAGAAAGTCGGTCTGCATGGCGGCCGTGTCGACGGGAACGACGCCGATGGCGTGATAAGCGTCGACGAGCAGGCGAGCGCCGTGCGCGTGGCAGGCTGCGGCGAGGCGGTCGAGCGGCGAAAGAAGCTGTCCGGTCATGAACATGACCTGCGAGACAACGACAAGATCGATGCCTTCCCGCAGCGCGATGCCCTGCCGCACCGCATCGATCAGATCCTCGATGCGAAAGTCTCCATCAGCATCGGGCTCAACCGAGCGCAGTGTGATGCGTCCGAGCGCGGCGTACTGTTTGAGGATCACGTCGACGGAGTCGAACTCTCCGCATGTGGTGAGCACGCGCGGCCGGCCGGGCAGCATGTTCAGCACGGCGCGCAGGCCCTGTCCGGCAGCGGTCTTCGGCACGATGCAGTCGGCGCGGGGCGCCCCGATGAGCTGTGCGATGCGGGCGCGAAAGGCCTCGCGCTCGTCGAGCCAGGCGTCCCAGGCGCTGCCGAGCTGTTCGTACCAGAGGCGCGTGGCCTCTGCGAGATCGTCGGCCATGAGATCGAGCGGGCGGCCGAGCGAGTGATTGGCGAGGTAGATGCGATCGTTCGCGAGAACGCGAGAGAAGAGCGGAGCGATGTGCCGGGCGACGGCGGCTTCTGTGAGCGCGCCCTGGCCGAGCGCGGCGACGGCCTGCGCGATGCGTGGATGGATGGCAGTGCGAAGGGTCGCGGTCATTTCTGCTGCAGCCCTGTGCGCACGTCGAGCAGCTCGGGGAAGAAGGTCAGCTCCAGCGCCTGGCGAAGGAAGCCCACTCCCGATGAGCCGCCGGTGCCGCGGCGAAAGCCGATGATGCGCTCGACGGTCTTCATGTGGCGGAAGCGCCAGAGCTGGAAGTGCTCCTCGACATCGACGAGTTTTTCGCACATCTCATAGGCGTCCCAGTGCTCACGCGGAGCTTCGTAGATCGTGCGAAAGACTTCGACGAGAGCAGAGCTGCGCTGGTGCGGCAGGCTCCAGTCGCGTTCGATGCACTCTGCGGGCACGGCGAGGCCGCGGCGGGCGAGATGGCGCAGGAATTCATCGTAGAGCGACGGCGCTTCAAGCGTCTGCGTCAGCTCAGAGTGGATCGCCGCGTCGTGCTCGAAGACGCGAAGGGCGTCGCGGTTCTTGTTGCCGAGAAGGAATTCGAGGCGGCGGTACTGATACGACTGAAAGCCGGAGGCGTGGCCGAGGACGCCGCGGAATTCCATGTACTCCGAGGGCGTCAGCGTTTCGAGCACGGCCCACATCTCGAAGAGCTGGATCTGGATGAGCTTGACGCGCGACAGAATTTTGAAGCAGGGATCGAGCTGATCGCGCTGCACGAAGCGGATGGCCGCGGAGAGCTCGTGCAGGAGCTGTTTGATCCAGAGCTCGGCCACCTGATGCTGAACGATGAAGAGCATCTCGTCGTGGCGGGGTGGGCTGGAGAGCGGCTTCTGCTGGTGGAGCAGCTCGTCGAGGCAGAGATAACCGGCATAACTGAGGCGGCTGGAGAAGTCGGTGACGATGCCGGGTTCGAGGGGGCGCTGGTTTTCGCTCATCGCTATCAGGATGACAAAGCGGGTGAAAAGAAAAAAGCCTGGCGGTGGATCTCCATCCGCCAGGTCAGGGAGGCATACTGCCCTCAGCAAAACATGTAAGGCTGCTCCTGCGAGGAAAGGGTTGTCAATCTATTGGTTATGAATTTCTGATTTTTTTGAGGCAGCGGTCAACAGCACCTGTAACCGGTTGCAGGATCACGTATGATGTTGCGGTTATGCTCACACGCAGAAATTTTCTCAAATCTTCGGCGGCGATGTTGCCGGTGATGGCATTCAGCGGCAGGCGCGCGCTGGCGGCCACGCACATTCCGATCGGAGTCCAACTTTATACCGTCCGCAACCTGACAGATCAGCTGCCGGACGTTCTGAAGCAGATTCGGGCCATCGGTTATGACGAAGTCGAGGCATTCAGCGGGCTGTACTCGCGCTCTGCGGCGGAGCTTCTGGGCATGGTGCAGGCCGCTGGGCTGCGGATGCCGAGCGGACACTTCAACTACGACGGGCTGTCGGACAAGTTCGATTACGCGAAGCAGCTTGGACTGAAGTGGATCGTCTGTCCGATCATCACGCGGAAGCTGTGGGATTCGGCGGAGGGCTTTAAGGCCGCGGCGAAGCAGTTTAACGCGTGGGGCAAACAGGCGAAGGCGCAGGGCCAGCGCTTTGCCTTCCATAATCACGATTACGAGTTCAAAGAGTTCGGCGGCAAGACCGGCTACGACGTGCTGATCGATGAGACCGATCCGGAACTGGTCTTCTTCGAGATCGACTGCTACTGGGTGGCGCAGGCCGGGCACGATCCTCTGAAGCTGCTCGACCGCCTCGGCCATCGCGCGCGGCTGCTGCATCTCAAGGACCGCAAGCCGGGCTTTCCGCCCTCGAACGATATGAGCGCATCGTCGGCGCACTTCGCTCCGGTCGGGCAGGGAAACATCGACTGGAAGCCGATCCTCGCGCTGGGGCAGCGGCTGCATGTCGAACACTATTTTGTGGAGCAGGACAACACCTACGGTCATCCGATCGAGAGCATCCGCTCCAGCTACCAGTATCTGCGGCCTCTGCTGCCGTAGCGCTTCGCGCTGCAGGCCGGAGAAAAAATCTTCGGCCTGCGGACGCAGCCTGCATTTCGTACCCGCTTTTCCTCAGCTCTTCCAGAGCTTTGCCTCAGCCGGCGCGGCCGTGTGTCTTTACACGGGGACTAAAATTGACCTGTCCCCATGGCCGAATTTACTCATCTTCATCTGCATACGGATTACTCGCTGCTGGACGGCGCCTGCGACGTGGAGAAGCTCGCCGAGCGCGTCTCCAAAATCGGACAAAAAGCCGTCGCCATCACCGATCACGGCAATATCTACGGCGCGGTGCATTTTTTTGAGGCGGCGAAGAAGTTCGGCGTCAAGCCGATCCTCGGCTGCGAGCTCTACATCTGCAAGAAAGACGATCATCGCGCCGATCCGCAGGGAGACGACTACAACCATCTGCTGGTGCTGGCCGAGAACGAAGAGGGATACCGCAATCTGGTGCGGATCACCTCCGAGGCGTCGCTGCACGGCTTTTATCGCAAGCCGCGCGTGAGCAAGAAGTATCTGGCCGAGCATGCGAAGGGGCTGATCGGCTTTTCAGGGTGTCTGGCGGGCGAGCTGTGCGAGAACCTGATGGCGGGAAAGTACGAAGCGGCGCGCACGACGGCCGGTCAGTATCAGGAGATCTTCGGGCGCGGCAACTTCTTTCTTGAGATTCAGGATCAGGGGCTGGAGCTTGAAAAGAAGATTCACGCGGACCTCTTCCGGCTGGAAAAAGAGCTGGACATTCCGCTGGTGGCGACCAACGACAGCCACTATCTCTGCGAAGACGACTCGCACGCGCACGAGGTGCTGCTGTGCGTGCAGACAGCGGGATCGATCCACGATCCGAAGCGCTTCAAGTTCGACTCCGATCAGTTTTATGTGAAGACGGCCGAGGAGATGGACCGGCTCTTTTCGCACGCGCCGGAGGTGGTGAGCCGCACCATGCAGTTTGCCGAGCGCTGCTCGTTCAAGCTGAGCAAGGTCGACAATCCCTTTCCGGAATTCGCGGTGCCGCCGGGCCACACCATCGACAGCTACTTCGAGCAGGTGTGCCGCGAAGGCTTCAGAAAGCGTCTGGATACGTCGATTCGCCATCTGCAGGACCGTGGTCTGCTGCGGAGTCCGATTGTGGACTACGAGGCGCGGCTGGAGCGGGAGATCGCGATCATCAAGCAGATGAAGTTTCCCGGCTACTTTCTGATCGTCTGGGACTTCATCCGTTATGCGCGCGAGCACAACATTCCGGTAGGGCCGGGGCGCGGATCGGCGGCGGGATCGCTGGTCGGCTACGTGATGGAGATCACGAATATCGATCCGCTGCAGAATGTGCTGCTCTTCGAGCGCTTTCTGAATCCGGAGCGCGTGTCGATGCCCGATATCGATATCGACTTCGACATGAACCGGCGCGGCGAGGTGATCGAATACGTCACGCGCAAGTATGGCCGCGAGCAGGTGGCGCAGATCATCACCTTCAACACCATGGCGGCGAAGGCGGCGATCAAGGACGTGGGCCGCGCGCTCGATATGCCGTACGGCGACGTCGACCGCATCGCGAAGATGGTGCCGGCAACGATCGGCGTGACCATCGAAGAGGCGCTGAAGGATTCGCCGCAGCTGCAGGAGGCATACGACACCAATCCGCAGACACGCGAGCTGATCGATACGGCGAAGAAGCTCGAAGGGCTGGTGCGCGGCGCGGGCGTGCATGCGGCCGGAGTGGTGATTGCGCCGCGTCCGCTGACCGATCTGGTGCCGGTGAGCCGCAGCAAGAACGATGAAATCGTCACCGCCTACGACATGAAGGCGGTCGAGAAGCTGGGCCTGCTGAAGATGGACTTCCTCGGGCTGACGACGCTGACGGTGATCGACGACTGCCTGAAGCTGATCCGGCGCAACCAGGGAACGGAGCTCGATCTCGAGAAGATTCCGCTCGACGATCAGGTGACGTACGAGAAGGTCTTTCACCGCGCGCTGACCTCGGGCGTCTTCCAGTTCGAATCGGGCGGCATGCGCGATGTGCTGCGCCGCTACAAGCCGACGACCGTCGAAGACCTGACCGCTCTCAACGCGCTTTATCGTCCCGGGCCGATCCAGGGTGGCATGATCGACGACTTCATCGAGCGCAAGTGGGGCCGCCGCAAGGTGGAGTACGAGCTGCCGCCGCTCGAGACCATTCTGAAGGAGACGCTGGGCGTCATCGTCTATCAGGAGCAGGTGATGCAGATCGCGAACGTGCTTGCCGGCTACTCGCTCGGCGAAGCCGACCTGCTGCGCCGCGCGATGGGCAAGAAAGACCCTGCGGAGATGGCGAAGCAGCGCGACCGCTTCGTCTCGGGAGCGATTGAAAAGGCTTTTCCGAAGGACAAGATCGTTCACATCTTCGATCTGATGGAGCAGTTCGCCGGTTACGGCTTCAACAAGTCGCACTCGGCGGCGTATGCGCTGCTGGCCTATCAGACGGCGTATCTGAAGACGCACTATCCGGTGGAGTTTATGTCGGCGCTGTTGACGTCGGAGATCTCGAAGCCGGAGAACGTGGTCAAGTACATCAAGGAATGCCGCGAGATGGAGATTCCGGTCGAGCCGCCGGATGTGCTCTACAGCGATGCGGATTTTACGCCGCACGGCACGGCGATCCGCTTCGGGCTGACGGCGATCAAGAACGTCGGGCGCAACGCGATCGACTCGATTCTGGCGGCGCGCAAAGAGCTGGCGGAGCAGGGCAAGAGCTTCGCGTCGTTCTTCGAGTTCTGCGAGAAGGTCGATCTGCGGCTGATGAACAAGCGCGTGCTGGAGTCGCTGATCAAGGCGGGGGCGCTCGACTCGTTCGGCCGCCGCGCGCAGCTCATGTCGGCTACCGACAGGGCCATCGAGCGGGCGCAGAAGGCGCAGCGCGACGAAGCGTCGGGGCAGCACGGGCTCTTCGGCATCTTCGACGATCATCCTGCCACGACGGCGAAGGCCGATGAGCTGCCGAAGGTCGCCGACTGGGACGAGCATCTGCGGCTGGCGTCGGAGAAAGAGGTGCTGGGCTTCTTCGTCTCCGGGCATCCGCTGGACAAGTATGCGGAGAAGCTGCGCAATCTGCCGGGCGTGGTGGATACGGCGACGGCACTGGAGATGAAGCCGGCGCCTTCGACGGGACGGCGCGGCCAGGCGGCTCCGGAGAACGAGATCGCCATTGCCGGCGTGATCGTCGGGCTGAAGGTGGCGAAGTCGAAGCGCTCGGGCGATCTGTATGCGCAGGCCGGTCTGGAGGATGCGACGGGCAGAATCGATCTGATCTGCTTTCCGAAGGATTACGAGCGGCTGGCCGAGAGTCTGAGGATCGAGGTGCCGGTGCTGCTGCGCGGGCAGCTTCGCGCCGAGGAAGACGCCGCGCCGAAGCTGGCGGTGTCGTCGATCCAGGCTCTGGAAGATGTGAAGGTGAGGCTGCCGAACCATGTACGTATTCGCGTGCCGCTCGAGCGCGTGAGCGAAACGACGCTGGTGGAGCTGCGCGATCTGGTCGTGGCCACGCCGGGGCCGGGACGCCTGATGCTGAACCTGGAGCGGGCCGGCGAGTACTGCGTGGTGCTGGAGCCGAAAGACACGACCATCGCCGCCGATCGCGCGTTCATCGACAAGGTGGAGCTGCTGCTGGGACGCGGCATGGTGCAGGCGCTGGATTAGAGCAGGGCACAGATCACAGGGCGCAGGGCACAGAAACTGAAAACAGCGGATCTTTGTTCTGAAAAAGCCGGGCAGGAAGGATCGGCGCACCCTCCTGCTTTATCCGGCTGTTTCTCGTTACAACGACTCCCTGCGCTCTGCGCCCTGTGATCTGAGCCCTGTTCTTTGTCTCTCGTCCATTACAATCAAATGCTGAAGCTTATGAGTGATCAGCCAGGCACCAGCAATCCCCCGTCGCAGCAGGAGCCGGTTTCCCCCGCGTGGCTCAGGACAGAACAGGCGCGTCATCCGCAGCGGCCCGATCCACTGGCCTTTATCGAGCGGATCTTCACCGATTTCAGCGAGATTCACGGCGACCGCGCCTTTGGCGACGATCCTGCGATGATCTGCGGCATGGCCCGTTTCGATGGGCAGGAGGTGATGGTCATTGCCAACCTCAAGGGCCGCACCACCAAAGAGAAGGTGCATCGCAAATTCGGCATGCCCGATCCTGAGGGATACCGGAAGGCGCTGCGGGCGATGAAGCTGGCGGAGAAGTTCGGCCGTCCGGTGCTGACCTTTATCGATCTGATGGGCGCCAACCCCGGCCTCGGCGCGGAAGAGCGCGGACAGGCCGAGGCGATTGCGCGCAATCTGCTGGAGATGTCGCGGCTGCGGGTTCCGACCATTGCCACCATCACCGGCGAAGGCGGATCGGGCGGCGCGCTGGCGCTGGCCGTGGCCGACCGCGTGCTGATGCTGGAGCGGGCGATCTATTCGGTCATCTCGCCGGAAGCCTGCGCGTCGATCATGTGGCGCGACGCCTCAAAGCGGGCACTGGCTGCGGCGGCGCTGAAGGCGACTGCAGAGGATGTGCGGGCGCTGGAATGCGTGGACGATATCGTGCCCGAGCCGGAGAACGGCGCGCATGAGGATGGGCCTGGCGCAGCTTCGCTGCTGGCGGAGAAGCTGCACTGGCATCTCAATGAACTGCAGGCTCTGCAGGGCGACGAGATGCTGAAGCGCCGCTACGAAAAATTTCGCAATATGGCACAGTTCTATACCGCCGGATGATGATCAGCCGTTCCTCAGCCTCGCCGCGTCCGGTTCCGGCACCTCCCGGTGAGTGCGCATGAGTTTCCCGAACCGTCTGCGCTCTCTCGCCTGGTTTCTGGTTGCAGCCGTTTACTACATTGTGGCGCAGCAGGTGGCCTTTCACTCGGCAAACGGACTGAGCTCGGGCGACTGGTTTGAGCTGGTGCATCGCAGCATGCTGCTGTTTCTCCTGCTGGCCGGCTTTGCCGCCATGGGCTACGTCGGGCAGCGGCAGCAGGAGCCGCTGAAGGCGATGGGGCTGGTGCTGCGTCCCGGATGGCGGAAGGAATTTGCCCTCGGCTCCGCGATCGGATGGGGCGGCGTCGTGGCCTGCGTGCTGCCCGTGGCGCTGATCGGCGGCCTGGTGGTGACCTTCTTTACCACCTGGCACCAGTTCCGCATGATTCTGCTGGACCTGCTGGTGCTGGCGATCGCGGCGCTGCTGGAGGAGGTCGCGTTCCGCGGCTATCCCTTCCAGCGGCTGATCGATGCCATCGGTCCGAATCTTGCGACTCTGGTGATGTGCCTGATCTTCGGCGCGGCGCATCTGCGCAATCCTGCCGCCACGGGAGCCAGCACGCTGGTGACGATCCTGGCGGGATGGCTGCTGTCGCTCGCGTATCTCAGAACGCGGGCGCTGTGGGTGGGCTGGGGCTTTCACTTTGCATGGAATGCCAGCATGGCTGTGCTCTTCGGGCTGCCGATGAGCGGCATCACCGATTTTTCGCCGGTCATTCTGACCAACGCGCGCGGGCCGGCCTGGCTTACCGGCGACGGATACGGTCCGGAGGGAAGCCTGCTGGCGGTTCTGGTGCTGCTGGCACTGCTGGTGGTGATGGTGAAGGCGACGCGCGACCTGAAGCATCTGTATGCGCAGCCGGTGATCATCCCCGGAGGCATTCCGGTGGATATCGACGCGGCGGCGCGGCGGCAGCATGAAACCGCGATGGCCTCTCCGGCAGTCGTTGCGGAGCCGAAGCTGGTGCAGATTCTTCCGGCATCGGGCGGATCGTTTCCGCTTGCCTCATCTCCTGCTTCGGATACGGTATCTTCTTCGCCCGAGGCAGCGGCGGCAGAGCGCCCGGCAGAAGAGTCACCGGAGAATCTTCCCGGCGGCGACGCATAGCCAGCCGTATCGAATACTTCGCGCTGAAGAGCACGGCGGTTTTCGCTCCTGTCAAAGAGAAACCGGCGCAGACCCCTCGGCATGCTTGCAAATTGGCGGCAGCAGGCCCATTCTGTTACCAGTTCGTTGTGGGGGCCTCATGCGAAGGTCCATATCAGCCGGCCCAATCCGCTCCAGGCTGCTGTTTCCGGCGGCATCGATCACGCTTACAGCGCTTCTTATCCCTGTGTTCTGCGGCGCATCGGCCCATGCCCAGGTCTTTGTCGTGCAGTCGGAGCACATCGACGGACACTACCTCGAATTCAAGCCCACTCATGTAGCGCTGCCGACGCAGCCGATGACGGAGCGCACGCGGCGCGATCTGCTGCGCTTTCTTACCGCCGAGCAGGGCTTTGCCATGCGTCCGCTGCCCATCGGCGAGCTGACGCTGCGCGCCAACGGCGACATGCACCCCTCGGGCTCGGATTACATCACCGAGCTGCAGTCGAAGGGCATCTCGGTCAAGCCTGCCGGACGGGTCACGATCACGAATGTGGTGATTCGCGGCGACCGGATCGTGCTCGACTTCAACGGCGGGCCGTACCGCAAACACCGCTTCCTGCGTCATATTTCGGTCGGAGCCGATCCGAACTACACCGCACCGGTGGTGCAGGATGATCCGCAGGCGCCGACCGGCTCGCGCCTGACGCTGCTCTTCGACCACAGCCTTCCGGAGGTTACCGGGATGCAGGTCGAGGAGCTGATGAAGCCGATCATCGACTTTTCGGTGAAGACGCCGCTCGAAGCCTATACGGATACGCTGCCGCCGTTTCTGCGCGCCGCGATCCTGGCGCACCACGTTCTGGTGGGCATGAACACCGATATGGTGCTCAGCGCGAAGGGTCAGCCCATCGGCAAAATGCGCGAGCAGGAGGGCCAGATGCCCTTCGAGGTATGGATTTACGGCGAAGCGCCCCAGGACGTGGAGTTCGTCCGCATCAACGGCAACCGCGTGATTCGCGTGGAAGATGCCAGCGTGGGCAAGCCGGTGGTGGTGCGCACGGCGGATGAGATGGGCGACTACTGGAACACGCAGCCGAATCCGAATATCCGCGAGGTGAAGCTCGGCGATCAGGGGCCGGCCTCGGCGGCCGAAGAGGATGCCCGGAAGAATGTGCCGACGCTGCGCCAGGGCGGCGAAAAGCTGCCGAACGACAACGACGCGAATCATCCGGTGATGGGTCCGGTCAACTTCCCGAAGTCGCAGCCGAACGACAAACCGGCAGCGGTGCCCGCGTCTGCGCAGCAGCAGCCGCCTTCGGCTCCGGCACAGCCGGCCGCGTCGTCTGCATCTTCGCAGAATCCGCCACCTTCGCTGAAGACTCCGCCCTCTCTGAAGACGCCACCGCCGGCGCAGGGAAGCCCCGCGCCGCCGCAGAACTACGTGGCGATCAACAGACCTGTAAATTAAGCGGCGCTCTGACCGTCCGCTATAACGGTCAGTGCGATCTCGTGCGTCGACTGCGGCTCTCCGGGCGCAAAGCGCCGGATCAGCACGAAGCGGATACAGGTTTCGCCGGGAGCCAGTGCGGTGAGCTGGAAGCGCTGGTCGAGGCTGCCCTGAAGCGCGCCGCTTGCTTCGCTGGCGTCATTGAGAATCTCTTCGACAGAGACGATCCCGGCATCGGCAGAGACCATACTCCACTGGTAACCCGCCGATCCGTGACCGGGAAGAGCGAGCATCTGCTGCTCGCCCTTCCGGAGTGTGAGTGTTTCCATGTTCCTCCTGCGTATTTACGACACGGTCGAGCCGACGATCGGCCCGGCCTGCCAGACGAGATTCGAGGAATCGCGCCAGAAGTGCTGCAGTGAGCCATCGTTCAGCAGGGCGATGAGCTCGAGGTTAAAGCCGAAGCTCGACTGAATCAGTCCAAGCACCTGTTTGATGCCGGAACCGAAGGATGCGCTCATGGCCCATGTGGTTGTGGCGGTCTTCGGCGCGGCGGTGTACCAGTGCTGGATGGCGCCGTTGACGGCAACGCACAGCTCGTAGTTGCCGGGGACGGTCTCATCGGTGGCGTTGTACATGCCCTGGATCATGACCGGCGCCGTGCTGACGCCGGAGCCGAAGGTTTCGCAGGCCTGCCAGGCCGCACCGGCCGGATCGTTGCGCCAGTAACGCTGCATGACTCCGGAGCCGTCAACGGCGATCACATCGAGTCCGTTGTCGAAGCGCTGGATCAGGGATGCTCCACTGGCTTCGATGCCGGAACCGAAGAGCGGGCCTGCATTCCAGACATTACCGCCGGAGTTGTTCCGCCAGTAATGCTGCAGCTCGGAGATCAGGAACGGGTTGACGATGGGAGACTTGATGGGGATGGTGCTGACCGGCGCCGTGCTGACCGGAGTGGGTTCCACCGGCAGCTTGCCGATCTCGACGGCCTTCGGCTCCTTCTCCTCATGCGCGGCTGCGGCGGCAACCGGGTTCGGATCGACGACGATGGTGCTCCTCGTGACGCGGAAGACCACTTCAAAATTGCCGGGAGCGCCGTAATTGCTCTGAATGAAGCCCGGAGCGCCTGTGACATCGTTGGGGCCGAAGACGCCGCCGTCGTCCCACTGCCCGGCGCTCTGGTCGTAGTAGCGATGGTGGAGCTGGCTGCCTGTGGTGCGGTAGATGTACTCGAAGTTGCGGTTGTATGTCGTTCCGCGGGCGCAGGGGCTGGCGGCGCAGTCGTTGCCGACGGTCTCGGCGAGGCTCCAGTTGAGCGAGACGCCGTCGCGCCAGTAGTGGCGGATGGCGTTGCCGGGGGCCTGGGTCCAGAGCTCGAAGTTCCGGTTCAGGCTGCCGTCTCCACTCTCGTAAAGGCTGCCGTTGTGGGAGCGGCGCTTGGTCCAGGGATCGGGATTGACGTTGGCGCCGGGCACGCCGAACTTGGCGTTGTTGTCGATGTCGGCCTGTCCGTAGCCGAACCAGCCGTAGCCTTCCATGCCCCAGCCGGTATTCCACGAGTTGCGGATGAGCCAGGCCTGTTTGCTGTCGTCGTATCCGACGATGACGATGCAGTGGCCTCCGGCAACGCCGGTCGAGGTATTGGCGGTGTAGACGCCGGAGTTGGGGCCGTACCCGAAGAAGTCGTTATACACGGTGAAGCAGGCCGAGAGCGGGCCGACGTTGTCGATCCACGACTTCTGGTCCTGAATATTGCTGAGGGTGACGTAGTCGGCAAGTTTTACCGTGCGTCCGTCGCGGTCGGAGGTGGGCTTGTAGGCCTCGTTGCTCGTCTCGTACGGCCAGGAGCCGGGATCGGCGACGCCATTCGTCTTCATCCAGTTGAAGGCGGTGGTAGGCCAGCCAGTGGTGCCGCAGCTGGCTCCAAGCCCGTCGTGCACGTCGCCTTCAGAGCGGAGGCTCCAGATGGAGTGCTCGATGCGCGTCATGGCCTCGACCACGCCGACGGCGCTGAAGACCCAGCAGGATTCGCAGGGGCCCTGATCCTTGATCTTCGTAAGCCAGGGCCAGCCGAAGCGGTTGCGCCAGTCGACCGCGGCGCTGGCGCCGGCTCCGGCGGCGGGAGCGGGCGCAGGCTCCGGGACCGGAGGCTTAACCGGCTCAACGGGCAGCTTGCCGACAGGAAGAGCTTCAGGACCGAGGATGGGCTTTTCGAGAACCGGAGCCTTGAGGTTGATGGGGCTCTGCAGCTCGACGGGCAGATTCTTCAGCTGCAGCAGACCGCGGTCGACGCGAAGCTGCCGGAGGAAGGGATTCGAGGAGACGGTGCTGATAAACGGCGTGATGTCGATGCGCTCGACGCTGGTGACTTTGACGGCCTGGGTGAGATCGCCGCCCGTAGGGTAGGTTTTAACGACATCGCTGTCCTTCAGTCTTTCGTCGACGGTCCACTTCGCGTTGGATGCCTGCAGAGCTTTGCGAAGCTCTCCGGCAGTAAGAGCGTTTGCCATTGGATTTTCTCCTGAGTGATTCCGTGCAGTGGCTGCCGGCACGGGAGGAGAGCGGAGGGGCGGCGCGCGGGCATCGTAGAACGGGTTGTTGCTGACAGGAAAGTGAGCCGGGCGGGGCGAACGTTTCAGTCCGGGGCGAAAATTGATGGAAAATCTACCGCTGCAATCTGATGTAAACTACTGGGAGCGAGTCCGGTACCCTTCTGCATTGTCCCCTGCACTGTTTCCCGACGTGATCAGGTGAATCGCCCGGAAGACCGGAGCGCAACTGCGCCTCCCGCCATATATGAGCCGGAGAAGTTTGAGGAGTTATTGTTCCGATGGCCAAGATTGCCAAGACAGCCGACCGTAAGAAAGTGATGGATACCTCCAAGAGCACCGATTGTCCGAAGTGCTCGAAGCCGACCCGCATTGTGAAGCGCGTCAAGGACCGCGAGCGCGGCACGCCGGGCGGCGTTTACATCTCCTGCTCCGCCTGCGAGTTTCACGAAAAGCTGTAGTCTGCGGAGATCAGGATCGGGGTACGCCGATCGAAGGCCCGGCCAGCGCCGGGCCTTTTCTCTGGAGCCGGACTTTCGGGGAGCCGGCACGCCGGTCCGGTTGACACTGCGGCCGCCGCCCTGTTAGGTTTCACCGAATTACCTCCCTCCGTGCGTCTTCTGAGGGCTGAACGACGGTGCTCAGCTTCTGCCCTGGGGTCCTCATAAAATCTCTTCCGCGGAGCGATCCCGATGGGTCATTCAAAAATGTCGGCGGTGGGCTTTCTGGCGTCGATCCTCTGCTTCCTCATGCCGTTTTTTACGGTCTCGTGCGCCGGGCAGAAGTTCATGCAGTTCAATGGAACGCAGCTCGCCTTCGGCACCAGCATCGACCAGCCGGTGACCGTCTTCGGGCCGGCGAAGACGCGGCATATCGCGCCTAATCCATTTGCCAGCATCGCGCTGGCGTGCGGGGTCGCGGGGCTGCTGCTGAGTCTCTTCCGCAAAGGCTTTCCGCTGGGCAGCGGGGTTGCGGGCGTGGCCGGAGGCGTACTGCTGCTGGTGATGCGCTCGCACCTGGACGACGAGGTGATGCAGCGAGGCATCGGCATGATCACCATCGCCTGGGACTGGGCCTTTGTGGCCGCGGTGCTGCTGATGGGCGGCGCGGGCCTGTGGAATCTCTGGCTGGCGTGGGCGGGCACCCGGTCGCGGCCGATGCCTGCGGGACCGCCTCCGATGGGCTGAGCCGGGAAGGCTCAGCGCGACGCGGCTTCGAGGCCGTCGAAGAGGTGGCCCATCTTCTCCTGCTTGACCTTCAGATAGCGCTCGAAGGTATCCTCAGCCGGTACTTCGGCGGAGACGCGCTCCACCACGGCGATGCCGGCATCGGTGAGCGCCTGTATCTTTTCGGGATTGTTGGTGACGAGCCGCACGGCGGGCACGCCCAGCTCGCGCAGGATCGCGGCGGGCAGCTCGAACTGCCGGCAGTCGGCCTTGTAGCCCAGCTTTTCGTTGGCTTCGATGGTGTCGTAGCCCTGGTCCTGCAGCTCGTAGGCCCGCAGCTTGGCCATCAGGCCGATGCCGCGGCCCTCCTGCTGCTCGTAGAGCAGGATGCCGGTGCCTGCGGCGGTGATCTTCGCGAGCGCAAGCTCGAGCTGCAGACGGCAGTCGCAGCGCAGGGAATGGAAGACGTCTCCGGTAAGGCACTGCGAGTGGATACGCACCAGCGGCGGCGCGGCGTGAATGTCGCCCATCACCAGCGCCACGGCGCTCTCGATCTTGTGGGCCGGAACCGGCACGCCGTCACGGCAGGGCTCGGGATTGGCGATGACGCCTTCAAACCCGAGGATGCGAAAGTGACCCCAGCGCGTGGGAAAATCCGCGTCAGCAACCTTGCAGACTGATTCGAACGGCATGCCTTCATTATAGGGCGCTGATAAAACGGGCGCTTCCGCCGCGGCAGTCGCCTGCAGTCAAATGGCAAAAAAGTGACAAAGCAGAGGCACGCGGACGAAGAACGCGCCGGGCTCAGCCGGTGACGAGGGCCATGGTGAAGCCGTCGTAGCCCTTGTTGCCGACGGTCTGGATAGTCGTGGCCGTGACGCGGGGCTCGGCGAAGAGCTGCTCGTTGAAGCGGCGGACGCCCTGAATGCGCGGATCGGTGCTGGCCGGGTTGGTGACCTCACCATCGCGGATCACGTTGTCGACGAGGATGAGCGTGCCGCGGCGCGCCAGCCGCAGGGACCAGTCGAAGTAGTGCGGGATGTTCTCCTTGTCGGCGTCGATGAAGATCAGGTCGAAGGGCTCGGAGGAGCCGGCGGCGACCTGGGGCAGGGTATCGAGGGCGCGGCCGAGGCGCAGATCGACGACGCCGCTCAGTCCGGCACGAGCGATATTGGCTCCGGCGACGGCGGCATGCTTCGGGTCGGCTTCGAGGGTGATGAGGCGGCCGCTCTCAGGCAGGGCGCGGGCCAGCCAGATGGTGCTGTAGCCGCCGAGGGTGCCGATCTCGAGGATGCGGCGCGCGCCCATGAGCCGCGCGAGCAGGTGGAGCTGCTTGCCCTGCGGAGCGGAGACGGCAATCTGCGGCAGTCCGGCCTCGGCGCTGGCGGCAAGCGCGGCATCGAGAACGGGATCGGCGGGGATGAGCTGTTCGGAGATGTAGGCGTCGACGGCGGTCCAGAGCTGCAGCGGAGTTTTCTCTTCGGTGGCCATGGGAACTCTTCAGTGAGGATGGAATTGCGCCCTTCCATCGTGCGACAGGCGGGCGGTGATGCGCAAGGCGGCTGCGGCTCGATGAGGATCAGTCGCCGGCGATGGCCGTCCAGGAGGCTTCGGCGATCTTCTTCAGCGTGGCCGGGGAGAATTCCTTCGCAGACTTTGCGAGATTTGCCGCGAGGCCGAAGGAGAGGCTGTCGATCGCCTCCTGCGGCAGGTCGCTGAGCCGGCCGCCTTTGCTGCGGGGGCGAAAGATCCGGATCAGACGGGCGATGCCGGGATCGGTCTCGTCCACTTCGTCTGCGGAGACCTCTTCGCAGTACGGCGAACTCAGATACTGATCGAGAAAGCGCGTTTCGCGGAGGTGCGTGCGGTAGAAGGAGTAGGCGTTGAGCCAGAAGTGCAGGTAGGCCTCGCGCAGCGTCATGCTTTCGGAGTAGCCGCTGAGGACCACCTCGAGCTTGAAGGACTTCACCCGCTGATAGAGCGCGTGAATCAGATCGTCCTTGCTGGGGAAGTAGTGATAGATGACGCCGGGGCTGGCTCCGGAGCGCTTTGCCAGAACGGACATGGGCGCATTGTGAAAGCCGCGCTCGGCGATCAGATCGAGCATGGTTTCGAGAATGGCTTCCTTCTTGTCGCTTCCGGGGGGCATCGCCGGGTTTCGTCTCCTTGATTCTCTACGCGGCCCCTGACGGACCATTGCGGGGCGTGCAAAACGAACATTCTAACAGCCGCTTCCGGCGCTCATTTTCTTCGATGAGCGGGACGGCCGCGAGAGAGGAAGGCTTTCGCGGTGTGCCTTTCTGCCGTTAAATAGAGACGTGTACGAGCAGAAGCTGATTCTGATTACGCTGCTGGTGAAGCTGGGCGTGGCGGCGGCGGTATCGAGCGCGCTGGCGCGGTCGCGGGTCTTTCAGCGGCTGCTGTTTACCGAGAAGCGCACACCGCGGCAGGCGCTGGGGCTGCTGCTGTTCATCTGCATTCCGCTGGGTCTGGGTGTGTGGGTGCGCACGACGGTGCCGAACTTTCTGGCGGCCGATATCTCCTTCGAGGCCACGATCATTCTCGGCATTCTGGTCGGGCCGCTGTCGGCGCTGGTCGGCGCGCTGCTGCTGTCGCTGCCCGCGGTGCTGCATCACGAATACCTGGCGCTGCCCTTCGATGTTGCAGTAGCGCTGACGGCGGGCATCTTCGGACGCTTCGTCGAAAAGGAAGAGGTCTGGTCGTTTTCGCCCTTCGTCGATCTCAGCATCTATCGCTGGGTGCGGCGCAATCTGCGCAAGCCGCGTTTCGACCGGCAGATTCTGCTGCTGGTGCTGATCGTCTCGATGGAGATTGCGCGGGAGTGGATGGCGAAGATCTATCCGCACCGGCTCTTCGCTCTGCGCAGCGAGAGCTGGCTGATCCGTGTCGCGGTGTGGGCCTGCGCGGCGATGGTGGTCGGCATTCCGCTGAAGATCTGGAACGCGATCCGCATCGAGCAGACGCTCGAAGAGCAGAAGCGGCTGCTGCTGGAGGCGCGTCTCGAGGCGCTGCAGCGGCAGATCAATCCGCATTTTCTTTTCAATACGCTCAACTCCATCGCATCGCTGGTGCGCTTTCGCCCGGAGCAGGCAAGAGAGCTGATCGTGAAGCTCGCGAATATTCTGCGGGCGCTGCTGAAGGAGCGCGACGCGTGGGTGCCGTTCCGCGAGGAGCTGGGCTTTACCGACGATTATCTGGGCATCGAAGTGGTGCGCTTCGGCGCGGGCAAGCTGAAAGTGGTGAAGGAGATCGATCCGGAGACGCTGGAGCTGCCGGTGCCGAGCATGCTGCTGCAGCCGCTGGTCGAGAACAGCATCAAGCATGGGCTGGAGCCGCGCATCAGCGGCGGAACGATCACGCTGCGCAGCCGGCTGAAGGATGGACGGCTGATGATCGAGGTGGAGGACGACGGCGTCGGCATCGCGCCCGGACGCGAGCACACCAGCGGCGTGCTGCGCGGCTCGGGCATCGGCATGAAGAACGTGCGCGAGCGGCTGGAGGTGCTGTACGGCGATGCGGCGGAGTTCGACATCACGAGCCGTCCGGGCCGGGGCACCAAGGTGGTGATGGCGATGCCGATGG
The DNA here is from genome assembly GCF_003428625.2 of Paracidobacterium acidisoli. Taxonomy (GTDB): domain Bacteria; phylum Acidobacteriota; class Terriglobia; order Terriglobales; family Acidobacteriaceae; genus Paracidobacterium; species Paracidobacterium acidisoli. The sequence goes on from NZ_QVQT02000002.1 coordinate 314,980, forward strand.
GCATCGACTCGGACGAAGCTCAGGGCAGCGGCGCAGCGGCGCGCTCAAGTATCCGCTCGTAGAACTTCTCGTACTGCGGAATGATCTTCGAGGCGCAGAAGCGCTGCTGTGCGGTATGGCGGGCGGCTGCGGCCAGTGCTTCATGCTGTGCGGGATCGCTGAGGATCTCGATGGCGGCGCGCGCCATGCCGTCGACATCGCCGACTGGTAAGAGGCGTCCGTTGACGCCGTCCTCGACCAGCTCCGGCACGCCGCCGACGCGGGTGGCGATGGTCGGCACGCGGCAGGCCATCGCTTCGAGCGCGGCCAGGCCGAAGGACTCCATCTCGCTGGGCATGAGCATCAGGTCGGCAAGGGGCAGAATCTCCGAGACGCTGCTCTGCTTGCCGAGGAAGTGGACGCGGTCGCGGATGTGGCGGCGCTGCGCGAGCCATTCGGCGGCGGAGCGGTCCGGGCCGTCGCCGATCAGCAGCAGCTGCGCGGGCACCTCCTTCGCAATGCGCGAGAAGGTACGTACGACATCGACGGCCCGCTTGACCGGGCGGAAGTTCGACAGGTGCACCAGAATCTTTTCGCCGGGCGCGGCGTAGCGTGCGCGGCCTTCGGCGCGGGCGGCTTCGCTGAGCGGGGTGTAGACGTCGCAGTTGACGAAGTTGGGGATGACTTCGATCTCGCGCGAGGTGTGGAACTCCTCGATCGTCTTTTCGCGCAGGTAGCTGGAGATCGCCGTGACGCCGTCGCTCTGATCGATACCGAAGCGGGTGATGGGCAGGTAGGAGTGATCGATGCCGACCAGCGTGATATCGGTTCCGTGCAGCGTGGTGACGAAGGGCAGGTGGCGGTGATGCGGCAGCAGCATCTGCCGGGCCAGATACGCCGAGATAGAGTGCGGGATGGCGTAGTGCACGTGCAGCAGATCGAGCTGATAGTACGTCGCCACGTCGGACATGCGCGTGGCCAGCGCCAGGTCGTAGGGCGGGTACTCGAAGAGCGGATAGTTCGAGACCGAGACCTCATGGAAGTGGATGTTCTGATCGCGGCCGTCGAGACGGAAGGGCTGCGAGTAGGTGATGAAGTGGACCTCGTGTCCGGAGGCGGCAAGCTCGATGCCGAGCTCCGTCGCCACAACGCCGCTGCCGCCGTAGGTGGGATAGCAGGTGATACCAATTTTCATTCGCCAACTCGCTGAAGACAGAATCGATGGGCCGGGCTGCTTCGCCGGACACGCTGAGGTGAAGACGGACATACACTGGGATGCCCGCACGCAGGGAAGGATTCAGACGGGGGATGTTCCGGCCCCTCAATTAAAGCAGATTTCAACGAGCCTATTTTCAGAGAGCCGGATGCAGATGACCGAAGTGGATGAGCTCGATCTTCGCAGCGCCGGGAATCACTTCGAGCAGCGCGGCATGCTCCGTGTTGCGAGAGGCGCGCAGGCGGGTGCGGACGCGGTCGAGCTCGGCGTCGGTATAGCCGGGATGGCAGACCAGCTCCCAGACCTGATCGCCGGAGGGCAGCGCGCGGAGCAGGCTGCGCAGCGTCGTCGCGTCGAGGGTTCCGGTAGCGAGCACGCCGATGGCGCCGTCGGGTGTGGCGAGCCCTGCCTCACGAACCAGCCGACGGAAGGTCTTTTGCTGCGTGCGCAGCGCGCGGACTTCCATGCGGCGCACGAACGGGGCTCCCGGTGTTGCGGCGAGCGCCCATTCCGGCTCGAAGGGGTTGCGCACCGCATGGACGCCGCACTGCAGAGCGGCGCGCAGCAGGGGGCGCAGCACGCGGGGGAACATGTGGGTGTGCTTGTGGGTGTCGAGGTGTGTAACCTGCACGCCGGACTGCTGGAGCCGCCGGATCTGCGCAACGGCTTCGTGCTCGATCTCCGCTTCGCGGATGCGGCCGAGGAAGAGATCGCGGACGAAGCCGCCAAGAGTGGGGCGCAGCGAGCCGCCGGGAGCGAGCGTGGGAATCTCTGAAGCGGGCAGGGCAGGGAATCCGTCGACGAGGACGACGTGGCAGCCGGTGCCGAGAGTCTTCAGCGCTGCGGACTGCGCGGCGGCCTCGGTAAAGGAGGCCGCGGTGGCCATGAGCGTGGCGGAGGTAAGCGCGCCGGCGCGGTGGAGCTCGACGATGGAGCGATTGACGCCGGTTGTGAGGCCGAAGTCGTCTGCGTTGAGAATGAGCCGCGTCACCAGATCGAGTCTAGATCGAGTCCGGGAGCGGGCGAAAGAGTGGACGGCGAAGCGCCGGGTGATGCCTTTGTGCGATGCGATAGCACCGAGGTGGTATGGGCAGTGGGCGTGCTGCTTTCCTACACTCATTCATATTTTAGAAACAGGCTGGATCAACCGATGGGATGGAGCTCAAGCGAAATCGCACTGGCAGCGGGAGCTGCATGGCTTCTGGTCAATGGGATGGCCATTGTCCTCTTCACACTGCTTTTCGTGGCCGGTGAGGCGCGAAGCACGATGCGGGGGCGGCGACAGCTGCAAAGAGCGGAAGTGCGGAAATCCAGAGTCGTGTGTATTGCACGGGACTGATAGAATCGAACCAATCATAGAAATGGCGATTCTGTCGCAGCGGCCACCGGTAAGATGAGGCCGCAAAGTCCCGGGGCGGTTAGCTCAGCTGGTTAGAGCACCTGCCTTACAAGCAGGGGGTCGCAGGTTCGAATCCTGCACTGCCCACCAGGTACTTAATAATTGAATCGGCATCCGTTTGGGTGCTGGTTTGCCGGTTTTTTTTCTGTCCTTGTGATTTGGCCCAGCCATGTCTTCCTGGCAGTGTGGTTTCCAGAACATCCAAAAAGTGAATTGGAGCGTGTGTTTTCATGCAGGAGACTCTGCCTGACATACTGATTCTCGGGCTGCTCGTTCTGGTATTCGGGTCGATCTACCGCAAACGCTCCTCCGATCGTCTGCGCTACTGGGTACTCGGATGGCTGTTCGTGCTGACCCACTTCGGCGTGGAGCTGCTGCATCCTGCAGGACAGCTCGGCGCGGCCCTGGTCACAAGCGTAAGCCTCAGCGCGCTGTGCCTCTCCGGCATGTGTTTCCTGCTGTCGAGCTCTCTGGTGACCCGCGGGCCGAAGCAGCTCTTTGTCTGGGTATCGCTGATCGCGGTGCCGATTCTGCTTTACACCAATCTCGTGGTCTTCGGCGTCACCAGCCGGCCTCTGCTGGCCGTTGATTTTCCGGCGGGCGAGCTCTTTGCGCTGGCGATCGGCTATCGCTTCTACCGCAGGAACCCGCTGATCATCTGGCCGCACTTCGGCGCGGCTATCGCGGCAACGCTGTGGACCGGTTACGGCCTGTGGCATAACCAGCCGGCGATCGGCATTTACGCGATCCTTTCGCAGATCTTCTTCATGAACGCCGTCATCTACTGGAGCGACTTCCAAAGATTGTCGACGGGAGTGGTGACTTCGGTTCTGGGACTGCTGGCGTGGTCGGCGGTCTTTCCCTGCGCCCTGGCGGTCTATGCGCTGCTGCCGCACATTCACGTGTACAGCGAGCTGTGGAATATTCCGAAGTACTTCGTCGAGTTCGGCATGATTCTCACGCTGCTCGAAGATGAGCTGGTGGCGACGGGCAGGCAGAGTGAGGGATACCGCCTTCTGTTCGAGAGCAATCCGCACCCGATGTGGATCTTCGACCCCGACACGCTGCGCTTTCTGAAGGTGAACGAAGCCGCGGTGCAGCAGTACGGCTACGGTGAAGCCGAGTTTCTGAAGATGACGATCCGCGATCTGCGACCCACAGGCGATGCGCTCGATCTGCGCTGGGAGATCAATACGGCAGGCTCGCCGGAACAGTTCTCCGGGCCGTGGACGCACGTGTGCAGCGACGGAAGCCTGATCCAGGTGGAGATTGCCGCGCACACCATTCCTTTCCAGGGCAGGCAGGCGCGCTTTGTAATGGCCCAGGACATTACGGAGCGGCAGGAGCTGCATCAGCAGCTCGTTCACCATGCGCACCATGACATGCTGACCGGTCTGCCCAATCGCGTGCTGCTGCGCGACCGCATGGCGCAGACCATGGCCGCGGCCATGCGTCACGGCAGCAAGGCCGCCATCGTGTGCATCGATCTCGACCGCTTCAAGCAGATCAACGACACCTACGGGCATGCGGTCGGGGACAGCTGCCTGCGGCATGTGGCGGAGCAGCTGAAGGGCCGTCTGCGCAGCGTGGATACGATCGCGCGCTCCGGCGGCGAGGAGTTTCTGATTCTGCTCGGCGATCTGCGCACCCAGCGCGACGCCGAAAAGGTAGGGCAGGACATTGTGGCCGTGGTGAGCCGTGCCTTTGCCACGGATGGATATCAGATCGAGCTTTCGGCCAGTGTGGGCATCGCGCTCTTTCCCGATCACGGCACGGATTCGTCGGAGCTGTGGAAGAGCGCCGACGCGGCAATGTACCGGGCCAAGCGCTCGGGAGGAAATCAGTTCCTGCTGGTGTCGAACGAGATCAGCAGCGCGGCCACGGAGGCCAGCGAGATTGAGGCGTTACTGCGCCGCGCGCTGAAGGACGGCGCATTCGAGATTTATTATCAGCCGCAGTTCACGCGGCATGGCGAGCTGGCCGGCCTCGAGGCGCTGCTGCGCCTGCCGCATCCGCGCCTGGGCCTGCTCGCGCCCGACCGCTTCATTCCCATTGCGGAAGAGAGCGGCCTGATCGTTCCCATAGGCAGCTGGGTACTGCAGGAGGTCTGCCGCCAGAGCGCTTCCTGGAAGGCGAAGGGGCTGCCTCCGGTGCGCATCGCCGTGAACGTCTCGCCGCTGCAGTTCATGCGGACGGATTTCTCCTCCAACATGCAGGACCTGCTCAACGGATACTCGATCGATCCGCGCTTTATCGAGCTCGAGATGACGGAGACGACCGTGATGCGGAACCTCGAAGATGCGGCTCGCCAGATGCAGACGCTGTCGAAGATGGGCGTGCTGCTGTCGGTCGATGACTTCGGCACCGGCTACTCCTCGCTGCGGCATCTGCACCAGCTTCCCATCAACCGGCTGAAGATCGACCGTTCATTCATCGAGCGCATGTGCGTGCCCAGTGGAACCTGGTCGATTGTGCAGGGCGTGATCTCGCTGGCGCACAGCCTCGAGATGCAGGTAGTGGCTGAAGGGGTCGAGACGGTCGAGCAGCAGGAGGCTCTGCGCAGCCTCGAATGCGATATCTATCAGGGGTATCTCTACGCGCGTCCGCAGCGCGCCGCGTCGATCCCGGAGCTGCTGGTCAGCGACCTGGCGGCCAGCCGCAATCTGTGCGGCAACGCGTCGTAACCGGCCTGCCCCTCTTTCCTGGCGCGTGACGCTCCCGCGCCAATCCTCTTCATTCTCAATGCTATGGCGGCAGCCCGATTCGGGGTAAAAGTGGGAACGTTTCCACTTTTGTGCTCATCTCAGCTATAATCCGCGGCGAATCACTTTTACGAATCTGAGGTGAGATGCAGTGAAAAAAGCGTTGCTGGTCTGTCTTGCGGCAGCAGTTTCTGCCGGAAGTATTGCCTGGGCACAATCGGCGCGAGAGGCGGCGGCGATTACGAAGACTCTGCCGGAGGCCGCGCAGAACGTCGTTGAGCGCCTGGGGCAGCTGAACTATCTGCCCGACGGAGCATGGCGCATGCACGCCGGCGACGTGCCGCACGGAGAAAATACCGACCTTGACGATTCGAGCTGGCAGCAGGTGCAGGCAAAGAGCGACGCGCCCGCCGGATCGGTCTGGTACCGCCGCTGGATCGAGGTGCCGAAGACGTATCGCGGCTACGACCTGACCGGCGCGCGCATCTGGTTCCACTTCGGCGGACGGGCGCACGGACCGATGCCGCAGATCATCTACTTCGACGGCCGGCGCGTGGCGCTCGGCGAAGACCTCGGCCCCATCGTGCTCTTCGACAGAGCGAAGCCGGGCGACCGCATTCTTGTCGCGGTGAAGCTGCTGGCGACGGTCGAGGAGAAGCACTTCGACGGCGCAGTGATGAAGATCGATTTTCCCGAGAACCGTCCCAGCCCGAACGATGCGCGTGAGGAGTTTCTCTCCGCGACGGCGCTGCTGCCGAGCGTTTCGAAGAACGTCTCGGCCGATGAGGCCACGCTCGACAAGGCCATCGAGTCGGTCGATCTGAAGGCGCTCGACGCCGGCGACCAGAGCGGGTTCGATGCGTCGCTGCGCCAGGCGCAGGCCACGCTCGACACGCTGCGGCCGGAGCTGCAGTCGGTGACGGCGCACCTGACCGGCAACTCGCACATCGACGCGGCGTGGCTGTGGCCGTGGACGGAGACGGTGGACACCGTGAAGCGGACCTTCTCCACCGCGCTGCAGCTGATGAACGAGTATCCCGACTACACCTACACGCAGTCGGCGGCGCAGTACAACGAGTGGATGGCGGACAAGTATCCGGCCATGAACGACGAGATCAAACAGCGGATCAAGGAAGGCCGCTGGGAGGTGGTCGGCGGCATGTGGGTCGAGCCCGATCTGAATATGCCGGACGGGGAATCGACGGCGCGCTCGCTGCTGATCGGCAAGCGCTGGTATCTGCAGCATTACGGCGTGGATGTGAAGATTGGCTGGAACCCGGATTCGTTCGGATACAACTGGCAGCTTCCGCAGATCTACAAAAAGTCGGGCGTCGACTACTTCGTGACGCAGAAGATGTCGTGGAACGACACCAACCAGCTTCCGTTCAAGCTCTTCTGGTGGGAGTCGCCGGACGGCAGCAAAGTGCTGACCTACTTCCCGCACGGATACGGCAACAACGACCTCAGCCCCGTGCGTCTGTCGGCCGATCTGGCCGCGGCGCGCAAAGATTCGCCGGGCATGGACCAGATGATGGACCTCTACGGCATCGGCGATCACGGCGGTGGCCCGACGCGTACGGTGCTCGACGAGGGCGTGCACTGGATGCAGCCGGGAAAGATCGCGCCGAAGATGCAGTTCGGCATTGCGCAGACCTACTTCAACACTGTGGACAAGGAGATCGCTCCGGAGTCGCGGACATGGGATTACCGCACGATCGCCGATGGATACCAGTATCCGCAGGCGGTAGAGGGAAAGGTCTCCATTCCGACGTGGAAGGATGAGCTGTATCTCGAATATCACCGCGGCGTCTTCACCACCCAGGCAAAGATGAAGCAGAACCTGCGCGAGAGCTCGGAGTGGGCTCTGAATGCGGAGAAATATGCGTCGCTGGCGTGGCTCGACGGCAATCCGTATCCGGGTGATGAGCTGACCGAGGCGTGGAAGAAGATCACGTTCAATGACTTCCACGATCTGGCGGCGGGATCGGGCATCGGCATTATCTACAAGGAAGCACAGAAGGATTACGACCAGGTTCGCTGGGCAACGGACGAGATCTCTGCAAAGTCGCTCAAGACGCTGGCAGCGCACGTGAATACGCGCGCTGCGGGCGAGGTGCCGGTGATGATCTTCAATCCGGTGGGCTGGGAGCGCTCCGGCGTAGTGAAGGTCGACGTGCAGATGCCGGCGGCGGCGGAGAATGTCTCGATCCTCGATGCGAAGGGACGCGTGCTGCCCTCTGAAGTGCTCTCGAGCGACGCGGCGACGCATATCTTCCATCTGCTGGTCGATGCGAAGGATGTGCCGTCGCTCGGTTATGAAGTCGTGCATGCGGTTCCGGAGAAGCGGCCCTTTACCAGCGATCTGCATGTCTCGGGCACCACGCTCGAGAATGCGCTGCTGAGGGTGACCGTCGATCCGAAGACCGGATGCATCACGAGCCTCTACGACAGGAAGGCCGGCTTTGAGACGCTGGCCGCCGGCGCATGCGGCAACGAGCTGCAGGCGTTTAAGGACACGCCGAAGGATTACGACGCGTGGAACATCGATCCGGGAACGCTCGATCAGGCGCCGACGCTTCTGACCGAAGCGGAATCGGTGGAGGTGATCAAAAAGGGGCCGATGCGCGGTGAGATTCGCGTCACGCGGCACTGGCAGAACTCGAAGTTCGTGCAGGACATCATTCTCGATGCCGGGAGCGATGAAGTGGAAGTGGTGAACGACATCGACTGGCACGAGACGCACGTGCTGCTGAAGGCGTCCTTCCCGCTGGCGGCGACCAGTCCGTTTGCGACGTACGAGATTCCGTACGGCAGCATCGAACGGCCGACGACGCGCAACAACAGCTTCGAGAAGGCACGGTTCGAGGTTCCGGCGCAGCGCTGGGCCGATCTGGGCGACGGCCAGCACGGCTTCAGCCTGATCAACGAATCGAAGTTCGGTTACGACGGTGTGGGCAATCAGCTTCGTCTGACGCTGCTGCGCTCGCCCATCTGGCCTGACCCGAATGCCGACCGCGGCCATCAGCACTTCAACTACGCGCTCTATCCGCATGCCGGGGACTGGAAGCAGGCGCTTACGGTCCGTCACGGTTACGAATTCAACTATCGCCTGAAGGCCATACAGGTCGAAGCGCACACCGGAGAGATGGGAACCGAACACTCCTTTGTCTCGGTGACGCCGGATGATGTGGTGCTGACGGCGATGAAGAAGGCCGAGGACAGCGATGGTCTGGAGTTCCACATGTACGAGTGGGCAGGCAGGGCAGGGAACGTAGCGCTGCATGTGCCGCCGGGTGCGACTTCGGCGACGGAGACGAACCTGATGGAGAACCCGGAGGGATCGGCACTGCCGGTAACCGGAAATGTGGTGACCCTTCCCATTCATCCGTACGAGATTCTGGCGGTACGGGTGGACTACCCTTCCAAAGCGGCTCACGACTGAAGGTGGTGACGTAACAGAGAGGCCGGCGCAGCTATGCGCCGGTCTTTTCTTTGCGGGGTAATGAGCGATAAGTGCCGGAAATCATTAAAGGACGGTAAGTTACAGTCTGAATAACTGTGGGAAAAGAGTTTGACCGGCGACTCATCCCCAGGTAGACTTTAGTTACGATTGGTAACCAGACGTCAACCAGCCCCATCTCAGGCGCCAGGGAAGACCGAGTCACTGGCGTACACCGGCCTGATTGTGCCCGCAGTGCAACTCCGCAGTTCCCGTTATTCTCAAATCTTCTGTGCGGTTCATCTGACAAGGATGAAGGTTTACCAGACTGACAGATTCCATTCAGGAATGAGATGTGTTTTTCCCCAGGCCGGCGCTCAGGGCTGAGTGTCAGGTTATGGATATGGTTTTCGGGCAGCGGCATGGCGATCCCTGTTCTGCCGCGGTGGCTCTGATGAGCCGTAAAGTCATGATTCAAACGGCGGAAATGAGAATTTGTGCTTGTGATGATTTCGTATAATCGGGAGACATACTCTTTCCATCCATGCCGGAGAGTGTTTGCCCGATCCCGACCGAGAATGCCGGAGGGTCCGGGACGGGTTCGGGCAGAGATTGCCGGCGGCTGCAGATTCGGCAAGAGAGCAGTAAGCACACGGGCTAAATAAGGAGCGCAGAGGATGCAAGGGTCGGCGATCGCGCCACAGGGACAGCAAGAGCTACATCCGCCGGGCGGAGTTCCGCCCCACGAGAGTCCGGCATTCACGCCAGCCGACTTCCGCAAGATCATCATCAAGCGGAAGTGGGTTATCCTGTTCTGCGTTCTTGTAGGGGTCGGGATCGCTTTTTATCATATTTTCACGACGATTCCGCAATACGAAGCGATCTCGCGCATGAGCATCGACTTCAGCCGCTCGACCAACATCGGCATTGAGGACATTATCGAGTCGAAGCTCTCCGGCGGAGAAGAGTCGGATCAGAAGCTGCAGACGGAACTGCGCATCATGCAGAGCGACTCGGTGGTGATGGATGTCATCAACTCCCTCGACCTCTACCACAGGAAGCCGTTCTCGGACATGTTCGCGAAGCAGCCGTATACCGGTCATCTGACGCCGCTGCAGCGCTACCAGCTCATCCGCGCATTTCAGAGCTCGGAGAAGGTGATCGTCGAGACCGGAACGCAGATCGTTGAGATTCACTTTCAGAATCCGGACCCTGAAGTCGCGGCCAAGGTCGTCAACGCCATCGTGCAGGCGTACATGGAACGCGATCTGCGCTCGCGCTTTGAGGGCACGACCCGGGTATCGAACTGGCTTTCGCAGCAGCTGAGTACGCTGAAGTCGCAGGTGCAGAGCTCGCAGCAGGAGCTGAGCGATTACCAGAAAAAGAACAACCTGGTCGGACTGGGGCCGACCGGAACCAGCCTGGTAACGGATGATCTGCGGACAATCAATGATCAGCTCGCCGAAGCGCGCGCCGACCGCATCGTCAAGGAGGCTCGCTACCGCATGGCGCAGACGCGCAATCCGGATCTGCTGGTCTCCGTCTCCGGCGGCGTGCTCGGATCGCTGCGCAGCCAGGAAGCAGACCTGATGGTACAGAAGGCGCAGCTGCAGTCGAAGTTCGGGCCGGAATATCCGAAGCTGCGCGAGATCGACCGGCAGCTCGGCTCGGTCCGCAGCGACATTCAGACCGAGATCACAAATCTTACGCAGCGCTTCCAGACCGAGTACGACGCAGCGGTCAAGACAGAAGGGCTGCTCCAGCAGCGTCTCGACGACACCAAGCAGCAGGCCTTCCATGAGAATGAGTCGGCGGCGCAGTTCGAGATCCTGCAGCACGGCGCGGAGTCGGCCTCAGAGCTGTATGACGCTCTACAGATGAAGCTGAAAGAGGCCGGCATTACGGCCGGGCTGAATTCGAACAATATCGACGTGATCGATACGGCCATGATTCCGCCTTACCCGGTCCTGCCGCAGAAGCGTCAGGATGCCACTTTCGGCTTTCTGGGCGGACTGATCGTGGGTCTGATTCTGGCGGTCTTCCTTGAGTCGATGGACGATACGCTGCGGACTTCGGACGATGCCGAAGCGGTCTCGCTGCTGCCTGCGCTGGCTGTCATTCCGCACTTCCAGCCCTTTTCCAAGAAGGCGATCAACGCGAAGGATGAGGCCGCAGACAGGAACGGCTCGCTGGCAAAGGTCTCACCCGACCTGCTGGCCTATAACGAGCCGCAGTCGATCGTGGCGGAAGGCTTCCGCTCGCTGCGCTCTTCCATTCTTCTCTCTGCGGTGGATCGCGAGCCGAAGCTGCTACTGCTGACCAGCGGCTTTGCTGCAGAAGGCAAGTCGACCTGTTCTTCCAACCTCGCCGTCTCCTTCGCGCAGCGCAATGCGCGTGTGCTGCTGGTCGATACCGATCTGCGCAAGGGAACGCTGCATATGAAGTTCCGGCTTTCGAACCGGACCGGCCTATCCACCTATCTCTCTCGTGAGTCGAAAGAGGAGTCCTTCGAATATCCGATTCCGGGGCTGCCGAATCTGGCGGTGATGACGCGCGGGCCGATCGCTCCCAACCCGGGCGAGATGCTGGCCTCGCGCATGATGGAAGATACGCTGGCGCGCTGGAGGCAGGAGTTCGATCATGTCATTCTCGACTCGTCTCCGATCCTGGCCGTATCCGACACCCTGAGCCTCGCGCCGCAGGCCGACGCTGTGCTGATCGTGCTGCGCTCGGGCATCACCAGAAAGAAGGCGCTCTCCCGCGTGCGCGAGCAGTTGCGGCGCAGTGGCGCGCGCGTACTGGGCACCATCATCAACGACGTGGATCTGCGGCTCGAAAATTACTATACGTACTCCAGGAGATATGACTACGGCTACAAGGGATACAAAGGGTACGGCTCGGCATATGGAGCAGGATACGCAGGAGGAAAAGATGGTGAGGAATAAGCGGCATCCTCTGACGCTGGCCGCACTGGCCCTTCTGATTACCGGGCTTGCCGTATCAGCCGTTGCGCAGGATCAACAGGCAGCCCCCGCACCGGCGGCTTCCGAACAGACCGCGCCGGCGATTTCGATCGGTCCGGGCGACCTGCTGAACGTCATGGTCTTCGATATCCCCGAATTATCCGGAACCTCCCGGGTGAGCCAGAACGGCGTGATCAATCTGCCGGTGCTGGGGCTGGTGAATATTTCGGGACTGAATACGAGCGAGGCCGCGCTGGAGATCGAGACACAGCTGAAGCAGCATGGCCTGGTGCTCGATCCACACGTCACGGTGTCGATTGCGGAATATGCCTCGCAGGGAGCCACGATGACCGGTGAGATTCATTCGCCCGGCATCTATCCGACACTCGGCTCGCGCCGGCTGCTGGATATGATTTCGCTGGCCGGCGGTCTGAGTCCTACCGCGGGAAAGCTGGTCACGATCATCCATCGCAACGATCCCCAGCATCCTGAGGATGTAGATCTGGCGGAGAAGGCGTCCGGTCTCTCCTCGCAGAAAAACCCGATCATTCTTCCCGGCGATACGGTTGTGGTGAACAAGGCCGGGATCATTTATATCCTCGGCGATGTGGAACATCCGGGCGGATTTCTGGTCGACAACAATGAGCATCTGACGCTGATGCAGGTACTTTCTCTTGCCGGTGGTACAACCAATACGTCCGCTCTGAGCCGGACCATGCTCATCCGGAAGGTTCCTTCGGGACGGGAAGAGATCAAGCTCGACCTGAAACATGTCTATTTCGGGACACAGGCCGATCTGAAGGTAGACGACGGAGACATATTGTTTGTTCCGTCCAGTTTCGGCAAGACTCTGGCTTATCGCGGCATCGAGGCGACAGTAACAGCCGCGCAGCAGATAAGCGCCTATAAAGCGGCACAGTAGATATGAGTATTCCGCTGTTCTCCGGACAGAGCGGACACTGATTTACGGATGACCATTCGATGAGCAGTATGCAGATCGCACGTCCGGCGTATTCGATGGAGGCACGGCTTCAGCCTCCGCGCGCACTCGGAGAAGTCTTTCCGCCGCGGCGCCAGCGGTATATTCTGCACCTCCCGCTCTGTCTTTTCCTGGCTGCGATTCTGTCCTGGATCATGCCGGTCGAGCCGATGATGGTCTTTGCCTGCGTGGTAGGCTCAGCCATCAGCATCTATATCGCCGCTGACTGGCTGCTTCGGCGCGGGCCGCTTCGCCTCTCGATGGCTTATACCTTGGCTCTGCTTTTCGGCTATTGCCTGGGAACGATGAACACGTGGCTCACGGTGCCTCGTGGCAGCTTCACGCTCGCCGAGCTCTATAACCGTGATCCGGCTGTTCTGAGCCGGGGAGTATCCTCCGTACTGCTGGCCGCGGGGATTCTCCTTGCCGTCGGCGAACTGTATGAGCATCCTGTCTTCGGTGAGGATTTTCGGATCACCATAGACGGCGAAGTGTACTGCTTCATCCTTGTGGCGACGATGCTTATCTTCGCCGGCTTTCTCACTAAAAGGCTCACGATCGGCGGCATCAGCGCGTCGGTTTCCGGCCGGGTTTCTCCCATCAGTGAACTGCTGCTCTGGCTTTTTTTCCCGCTTGTTGCCTTCGCAGTCTCAGCATTCCTGGCAACGCCCCGGGGATTAAAAAAAATAGTCCTCGGAGCCATTTCGATACTGCTGCTTCTGCTGCTTACCACGCAGACACGGCGCGACCAGATTTATACAGGGTTTCTGATTGTCTTTGCCGTGCGCCTCAGCGGCTACAGAGTACGCGGCAGCCTTCTGAAAAAGACCGTGCTGCTGTTTATGCTGATGTTCATTGTGGTGATGGGAACACTGAGCTTCGAGCTGCTGCGATCGATCGGCGGATATGGTCTGGTGCAGGAAGCCTCTATCGGAGAGCGCCTCTCCGAGGCGGGAAAGATGATCGAGGAAGGTACGGCACTCAGCACAGCTCTCGATATGACTCGCCGTAACGTCACGAAGAGAACCTTTGTGCTGACGTTCTATGCCGATCTTCTCGAAGCCAGCACGCACAACACACCGGCTCATGGAGCCGATCTCATCAGCCAGTTTGAAGAGGCACTGCCCCACGCATTATTTCCTGAGAAAACATTCCTTGTGGAAGAGCTTCTTGCCAATCAGCAGTTTGGCATGAACAATAACGATCAGCCGAACTCTCTTATCACTGCAGGTGCGCTTGATTTCGGGCTTTTGGGAGCGGTCTTTTATCCTTTGCTGCTTATCTATCTGCTGCGCCGCTTTGTGGAGATCGCAGGGCGCTTTATCCCGAACCGGCTGGCGGTTCTCTTTATCGCGCTGAACGCGCTGTTTCTGTCTCTGCAGACAGAAGACGGACCGCTCTCCCTGGTTATCATGATGCGTGACAGTATCATCCTGACGGTTGTGCTGATTCTCTTCAGCTCGTTGTTCGCTTCGCGTTTTCGGAGCCGCGCCTGAGATGGCTACACTGCCGCGTCTTCCCGAAAAGCGAATCGCCGCTTCCGTTCATTCGATGTGCCTGGGGGTTTTGCTGTTTGCAGCCATATCATTCTCCCCGGCAGCGCAAAGCCAGGTAGCCTCCCTCGCTCCGGCCGGATCTGCCGTAGCGACGACATCGATGGCGGCTTCCTCCGGAGCTGCTGCAGGCGGCGGTTCGCCTGTATCGTCCGGCATTTCCGCGCAGGCAGATTCTTCCATATCGGGTCATATTTCGGTATCGGTAGGCGGAGCGGTCTCGGAAGCTGTGGATGCGGGCACGGTTTCCTCCGGTCACGGTAGAAGAGGCTCTCATGGCGCGGAGCATGGATGGCAGCCCTCGAAGATGCAGGGAGCGGCCGGAGAAGAGATCTCCGGATTTTCCACCACGGCCTTCGCGGCCGGTGGGCGGCAGAGCGGGATTGCCGGCATGCGGGAATTCAGTGGAGCTGCTTTGGACATTCCTGATACGAGTGGAATATCCGGCGCGACTTCAGCGGGGGAAAGCCTGCCGTCATCGGGTGCAGGCGCCAGCGGATCTTCTGAGGCTCTGCTGGGATTTCCCGACAGCACACGCATGGTTGTCTCCGCGAGTCCTTCTCTCTCTGCCGGAAGCCAGCCGCTCTTCGGCTTCGATCCAGGGGTGGCCACCGGTGGTATGACTGATTTTGCCAACAGCACATTTCTGAACCCCACTCTGCATGCCCGCAGAATCTCAGGAGGGGCCCGCGGTGCGGATCTGGATCAGAAGATTGCCGCATTATGGAAGCGCTATGAGTTCGGAATCGGAGCAAGTTCAAAGCTGAGCAGCAATGGGCTGGTGCAGATGAGTCCGCTGCAGCAGTTTCAGCAGCAGCGGAATATCCGTAAGAATTACGGCATTTACGGCGCAGCTATCGCGCAGCATCTCTCCGAGCAGGAGCAGCTGCATTGATCGCCCTGGAAAAGCCGTCTGACAGACCGCCGTTCAGCATGCAGGCCGGGCCCGTCATTTCATGAAGATCCTGCACGTCATTCATTCGCTTTCACCGGCTATTGGAGGTCCTCCGGAGGGCCTGAAGCAGATTCTGCGCGCCTATCCTGAGATCGGTGTCGACGCCGAAGTAGTTTGCCTCGATGACGCCGATGCGGAATATCTGCGGCACGTCTCCTGCCCGGTGCATCCGCTGGGCGCAGTGAACAACGGCCTGCTGTATTCTCCGCGGCTGTTTCCGTGGCTGCGGCAGCATCTCAGCCGCTTCGACGGAGTCGTGGTGCATGGAGTCTGGCAATGGTCGAATGTTACGGTGATGCGCGCGGCGCGCGGCCGTCTGCCCTATGCCGTCTTTACGCATGGCGCGCTCGATCCCTGGTTTAAGAAGCAATATCCCCTCAAGCATCTGAAGAAGTGTCTTTACTGGCCGATGCAGTATGCGGCTCTGCGCTCGGCCTCGGCGGTTCTGTTTACCAGCCGGACCGAGGCGGAGCTGGCGCGGCAGAGCTTCTGGCCTCATACCTGGAACAGCGTTGTTGTACCCTACGGCACCAATCCGCCCTCGGGCGATCCGGAAAGCCAGCGGCAGGCATTCTTTGCAATCTGTCCGGCGGTGCGCGGCCGCAGATATCTGCTGTTCATGGCGCGCATTCACGAGAAAAAGGGCTGCGATCTGCTGATCGATGCATTTGCCCGCGTCGCCGATCGTGATTCGGAGCTGCATCTGGTGATGGCCGGCCCCGATCAGGTGGGGCTGCAGGCAAAGCTGCAGCAGACGGCTACCTCTCTCGGCATTACGCAGCGTGTTCACTGGCCCGGCCTGTTGCAGAACGATGCCAAGTGGGGCGCGTTTCGCGGAGCGGAAGCCTTTGTTCTGCCCTCGCATCAGGAGAACTTCGGCATCGCCGTGGCAGAGGCGCTGGCCTGCGGCGTCCCGGTGCTGATCTCCAGCCAGGTCAATATCTGGAAGGATGTGGTTGCCGATCAGACCGGCTTTGTCGAAGATGATACCGCGGAAGGCACGCTGCGCCTGCTGGAGAAGTGGATTGCGCTTGCGCCGCAGGAGCGCGAGGCCATGGCCGGGCGCGCCATGCCGGCCTTTCATCGGCGCTATTCCACAAAAAATACGGCGATCGCGCTGCGCGCTCTTTTCTCTTCCGGAAAGGCCGAGGCGCAGACTACCGGCAAGCCTTCTTCGTGGCGCGCCGCGGATGCACGCTGAAGACGTGTCTTAACCGCTCTCCTGCTTTCCGTCCAGCCGGTTGAGAATCCGCGATAACTGGCTGTCGTTGTCGTATCCCGAGCGCAGGGCGCGTTCGTGTGCCTTCCGTCCGATCTGCTCGCGCAGATCGGATCGGCCAAGATAGAAACGTGCCTTGTCTGCGCACTCTTCGACGGACGAGAAGAAGACGGCTTCACGATCCTCTTCAAAGATCGACAGATGTCCCGGGGTGCGCAGCGCGAGCAGAAAGCTTCCGCATGCGGCGATCTCCACGCTCTTGTGCGCAATGTCGTCTTCGTTATCGTGAGTCACGAAGCTCAGGTTGATCTTCGACTTCCAGATATGCTCGCGGTACGCATCGCCGAGAAGATGCCCATGCCTGACATAGCTGGCAAGCTGTTCCGGACTAAAGACCGACTGCCAGCCGTTGCCGTCAATCGAAAGCGGCAGGCCATGCTGTTCCGCGAGCCCCAGCAGAAACTTCGGACGCTCTTCATGCGGATGGCCGATGTAGGAGAGCTCGCGATCGCGGTCGGCATCGGACCATCCTGCAGGAGGAGGGAACTGCATCACCGGATCGAAGCTGAACATAGTTTTGATCCAGGGCAGATCCCATGCGCGATAGCGGGCAACATCGGCCTCACGCACAAGGCAGTGAAGATCGGCCATGCGGAAGACGCGATAGAACTGTCTCCAGTAGCCGTCTTTTCGGGGGCCGAAGGGACCGTCCTGAACATAGAAAACAATGCGCGCGCCGGCCTGATGAATGGCGCGCATGGTGGCGGGCGTGAAGTAGATCGGCTTATCGAACCAGACGACATCCGGGCGAAAGGACTGAACCGCGCGGCGCAGATCGCGATTGACGCGCGAGACCAGCGGGCCGAGAGGGTAGCGATTGCGTATCGAGTTCAGCAGGGAGAATCGGAAGGCATAGGGACGCCAGTCGAAGGGCTGCACGTCCTGTCCAAGGCGCTGCAGGGCCGCGTATCGAAACGTCGTGGTGCCGAAGGGCGCCATGCCGGTCAC
This sequence comes from Paracidobacterium acidisoli, assembly GCF_003428625.2. Taxonomy (GTDB): domain Bacteria; phylum Acidobacteriota; class Terriglobia; order Terriglobales; family Acidobacteriaceae; genus Paracidobacterium; species Paracidobacterium acidisoli. Next base: position 332,392 of record NZ_QVQT02000002.1, read on the forward strand.
GTACAGAACGCGCCGCCGGCGAGGCAGCGCAGCCAGTGTCTTTTCCATCATGCGTGAAATCCTGGAACCGCGAAGGCAAGCGCCTGGCGAAGGCCGGCGACATCCTGCTCAAAGGTAAAATGCTGAATCAGACGCAGACTGTTTCTCCCCATCGACTCGCGAAGATCCGGCTGATCGAGTAACTGCTGCAGGCACTCCGCGAGAGCATCGATATTTTCTGCAGGAAAGACGCGCCCGTTCAGACCATCGTGAACCAGATCGGGATGACAGCCCACCTGATCGGAGACGACGACCGTCCGCGATGCGTTCATCACTTCGTTGATCACCAGTCCGTACGGTTCATGGATCGAGGGAAGAACGAAGATGTCGCAGAGATCGAAGAAGCGCGGCAGCTCCGTCTGATTGCGGAAGCCGAGGAACCGGATATCGCCATCAGCCGCGGCTGCGGCGCGCGCTTCCACTGCCTGGCGCTCTTCACCGTTGCCGACGATCAGCAGATACGGCCGCGGCCTGCCGGGAGCAGAGGAGAGGCGCAGATAAGCCTCCACCAGATCGATGCAGCGCTTGCGGCCCTGCAGCTTCGAAGCGAAGAGAAGGACCGGCCTGCCCGGCTCGAGGCCAAGCTCACTGCGAAATGCTTCGCGGCCAGCAGAGGCCTTCACTGCCTGGCAATGAAAGAAATCGTTATCGACTGCGTAAGGCATGGGAAAGATGCGGACATTCGCCCCCAGAGCCTCTTGCCAGTAATCGTCGTTGGCTTTGCCCACGCTCAGAATGCCGGAGACCGCGCTGCCGATGATGCCGAAGAAGAGCTTCTTTGCCAGTAGCGTCTTCGTCGAGCGCACGCGATCGTTCAGGCTCGAGTCGGTGCGCAGAAACAGCGGCAGCCCAAGCAGCTTTGCCGCAAACAGTACCTGAAGGCAGCTCATGGTGTGATAGCCGTGCAGCCAGACCGCATCGAAATGGCCGCGGCGCAGGCGGCTGAAGATACCGTGATTTACAGGAGATGCAAAGCTGAATGAGTCTCTGTGGCGAAAGCCGGGCAGAAATTCGGATTTGTAACCATCGAGGAGCGGAATATCCCATTCGACGCGCACGCCGCCGAAGCCGGCATCGTTGTAGCCGCGCACCGACAGATCGCTGAAGTAAAAAACCTGCAGATCGATATCGGCCTCTGCGGCAATGCGCCGCAGCAGAGGTACCTGATACTGAATGGGATGGCTGACAAAATAAGCCAGCCGTGCGGTCCGGCGCGGCTCCTGAGTGCCGCGCGGCGCCTGAAGTTTAGCGCTGCCTGGTATCTGAGCCATGCCTGCAAAGTACACACCCATCAAGGGAAGAAGCGGACGGTGCGTAGCTGAATGATAACACGGTACTATGACCGGTACTTCCGGCCCGTAACTGTATTGACAATGCGCTCCGCTTTGGAGATTCTGGATGTAGTCTTCTGTACGTGTCTTTGATCTGAATTGTTTGCCCACACGCCACGGGCGTGAAGATTGTTTGAAACAGAGGCGGCGTACAGGTTGCAGATTCAGGATTCAGATCCGTAGCCGCAGTTTCGCACCTCATTCTCTCCGCGGTTGGTGTCTCCGAATATCTTTTGGGAGACAGGGAATATCGATAATTTTCAGATATGTTCATCGTGAGCAGATCGCGGTCTGAGTCAAAATTTCTGAAGATGGGCACATCTCACCTTTTTTGAGGAGCTATGAGCAAGCCGGTTTCCATCGCAGTGGTCGGTTCGGGGTATGTGGGACTTGTAGCCGCAGCATGTTTTGCGGAAATGGGACATCGTGTGGTCTGTGTCGACAACGATGAATCGAAGGTAAAGATGCTGCGCGAAGGCGGCGTGCCGATCCATGAAGATTACCTGCCGGAGCTGCTGGGCCGTTACAGAAATCAGGGCGTGGAGTTCACCACGGACCTGAGCACGGCCGCCAAAGAGGCGCAGGTAATTTTTATCGCGGTGGGAACGCCGCAGAGCCAGACCGGCAGCGCCGATCTCTCTTATGTGGACGCGGTGGCGAGCGAGATCGCGCGTTCGATCGACAGCTATAAAGTCATCGTCGAAAAGAGCACGGTTCCGGTCTACACGAACGAGTGGGTGCGGCGCGTCATCGAGCGCAACGGGGTTTCGAAGGAGCTCTTCGATGTCGCCTCGAATCCAGAGTTTCTGCGCGAGGGAACGGCCGTCATCGACTTTCTGCATGCAGACCGCATCGTGCTGGGCACGGACAGCGAAAAGGCTGCCGCGCTGCTGCAGGAGGTGTATGCGCCGCTCAGCTCCGGCAGCTACTATCGCTCTTCGACTGCAGTGCCGGGCATGCGCGGCGAGAGCGATCCTCCGCCGGTGCTGCTGACCTCGACCAAAGCCGCGGAGCTCATCAAGCATGCGTCGAACGCCTTCCTCGCGATGAAGATTTCGTTCATCAACGTGGTGGCGAATATCTGCGAAGCGGTCGGCGCGGATATCGAAGAGGTGGCAAAGGGCATCGGCACGGATACGCGCATCGGCCCACGCTTCCTCAGCGCCGGCATCGGTTACGGCGGCTCCTGCTTTCCCAAGGATGTTGCGGCGTTTCGCTATGTCAGCGAGCAGCTTGGCATGGAGTTTGAACTGCTGAGCGAGGTGGAAAAGATCAACACCGAGCAGAAGGCGCGATTCTTCCGCAAGGTTCGCTCGGCGCTCTGGACCTTCCGCGGCAAGCGGATCGGCGTTCTGGGGCTGGCCTTCAAGGGCGGCACGGACGACATTCGCGAATCGCCGGCGCTGGATATCGTGAAGCAGCTTCTGCACGAAGGCAGCACGGTCTCGGCCTTCGATCCCGCGGCCATGGACCGCACCAGAGAGGTGATCCCGGAGAGCGCACAGATGCGTTATGTCGGCGACGCCTACGCTGCCGCGAACGAAGCGGATGCGCTGCTCATCCTGACCGACTGGCAGGAGTTCAGGGAGCTGGACCTGGCGCGGCTGCATTACACGCTGCGGTATCCGATCATCATCGACGGCAGGAACCTCTTCGAGCCTTCTGCCATGGCCGAGCGCGGATTCACCTATCTGAGCGTGGGCCGTCCGCCTGCACAGCAGACGCGGGATGCGGCCGTCGGACATCGGCTGCCGTAGTTGTTTGTGTGCCGCTCTCTGATCGTTCGACCCAATCGTGAACCCCGGAGCAGGAACGCTGAAAACCGATCTGCAGAGAGAAGCCGGATATGAACTGGCGGGCGTTGATCCCGAGAGGGTGAAGCGCGTGCTGATCTATCGCCTGGGCAGCCTGGGCGACACGGTCGTCGCGCTGCCCGCGCTGCATCGGGTGGCCCATACCTTTCCAAACGCGAAGCGGCTGATGCTGACGAACCTTCCCGTGCATGTGAAGGCTCCGGCCTCTTCGGCGGTGATTGGTGAGTCGGGGCTGGTGCACGGATATATTGGCTATCCGGTGGGAACAAGGAGTCCGGCGAAGCTGTTCAGTATCTGGTGGAAGATCCGGCGCTTCCGCCCGGATATTCTTATATACCTGGCACCGTCGCGTGGTGAGCAGGCGCTCGAGCGAGACCGGCGCTTCTTCCGGCTCTGCGGCGTTTCGCGCATGGTCGGAATTCCCACGGGTGATCTGGCGCGCCCAAAGCAGGACGCGGCGACAGGAATCTTCGAACACGAATCTGCGCGTCTTCTGCGGACAATTCGTCCGCTGGGAGAGGCCGATGCGCTCGATCTGCGGAACTGGGATCTGCATCTGACGGAGGCTGAGCGGCGAAAGGCGAAGGAAGGGCTCGCGCCGCTGGCCGGGCGCCGGTTCATCGCCTGCGGCCCAGGCACCAAGATGCAGGCCAAGGACTGGGGCGGAGAGAACTGGCGCGCTCTGCTTGCGAGGCTGAGCACGATCTGGCCGGAGCATGCGATGGTGATGGTGGGCGCGCGTGAAGATGCGCAGGTGAGCGACTATGCCGCGACGGACTGGGCCGGTCCGAAGCTGAACCTTTGCGGCGCGCTGACGCCGCGCGAGACCGGCGCGGTGCTTGATGAAGGAGCGGAGCTGTTTCTGGGACCGGACAGCGGTCCGATGCACATGGCCGCGGGTCTGGGCATTCCATGCGCGATCGTGTATGCCTCGCGCAGCCGAAAGGGGCACTGGTTTCCCATTGGAGACGGGCATGAGGTGGCTTACCATACGCTGCCGTGCTCGTTGTGCAATCTCGAAGTCTGCATTGAGAACAAAAAGCAGTGCATTACTTCGATCTCTGTCGAAGAGATGCTGGAAGGCTCTGTGAAGGCGTGGGAGTATGGGCAGACGCGGCGGGCTGAAAGGGCCGTCTGATTCAGATCAGATACCGGCGAACGGCCTCGGCGAGCGAAGATGCGGTGGCATCGGCCAGGAGAGCGGCTTTCTCTGCTCCCGGTTTTTGTTTCTCCGGGTCGCCCTCGATGAAGATGCTGGGCATGTGCAGCCTGCGCGCCGCTTCGATGTCTGAAAGGGAATCACCGATCATCACGCTGTTGGCGGCAGAGGCGCCGGGAAAGTCGTGAAAGGCCTGCTCGAACATGGCGGTCCCGGGCTTGCGGCAGTCGCACTGATTTTTATCGTGAGGGCAGTAGTACACAGCATCGATACGAGCGCCGTGTGCAGCAAGGTGATGGCGCATGGCGATGTGCACCGACTGCACGCCGGCTTCGGAGTAGAGACCCAGGGCCACGCCACGCTGGTTGGTGACGACGATGATTCGTCTTCCGGAGCGGTTCAGGCCGGCAATGGCCGCTTCCGCGAGAGGAAGGAAGTGGAAACGGTCCCAGCAGGAAATGTATTCACCCTCCGGCGGCTTCTGATTGATGACACCATCGCGGTCGAGAAAGACGTAATCAATGTTGTGAAAGGGACTCTTTGCGGACACGGCGTTCATCGTTTGATGGGTCACTCGATAGTATGATAACGAAGAAGTCAACGCCCGATGATGCCTGGGATTTCCAGTTACTCTGACTGACTCTATGCCATCTCCCCTGAATATGCCGGATTTTTTTGCTGAGGCCGCTGCCGAGCACGCCGCTGTGATCGACGCTCTGTCGTCACAGCATGAAGTGCTGGAAGCGATTGCCGAAGCGATGACGCGGGCTCTGCTGGCCGGGAAAAAAGTGTTATGGTGCGGCAACGGCGGCAGCGCTGCCGATTCGCAGCATCTGGCCGCTGAGCTGGTGGGACGCTTCCGTCGCGAGCGGCGCGGGATGCCTTCGATCGCGCTGACCACCGACACATCGATTCTGACCGCGGTGGCGAATGACTACGGGTACGACCATGTCTTTCGCCGTCAGGTAGAGGCGCTTTGCGTGGCAGGAGATGTGGTCGTGGGCATCTCGACCTCCGGCAACAGCCGTAATGTGCTGGCTGCTCTGGAAGAGGCGCGTAGCCTGGGTGCGTTTACCGTGGCCTTTACCGGTGCGGAAGGCGGCGCGATGGCCGGTCTTGCCGATGCGGCGCTGTGTGTGCCGTCGAAGAATACGGCACGGGTTCAGGAAGGGCATATTCTCTGCGGCCATGTGCTGTGCGACTGGATCGAGCTGGCCATCTGCCGTTCGCAGACGGCGGAGAGCGGGGCTGCCCGCTGATGATCCAGGAGCTGCATCGTGTTATTTCTCTGATCGAAGGCGAATGGAGCAAAGTCCGCGTGCTCATCGTCGGCGACATTATGCTCGACTGCTACATCTGGGGCGATGTGGAGAGGGTTTCACCGGAAGCCCCGGTACCGGTGGTGCGCTCGATTCATCGCACGGAGCAGCCGGGCGGCGCGGCGAATGTCGCCATGAACCTGACCGGGCTGGGCGCCAGGGCTTCGCTCTTCGGCTTTTGTGGAGAGGATTCGAATCGCGATCTGCTGATGAACCGCCTGCAGACCGCTGGAATCGATGCGGAGCTGACGCCGGTGGCCAGCCATCCGACAACGACCAAGCTGCGCATAGTGGGCGGCAAACAGCAGATGCTGCGTCTGGATACGGAGAAGACGGATGGCTATCCGGCGGAAGCCTATGAGAGGATGCTGGACGGGATCGAGCGCGCGCTGCCCGGCGCCGGAGCGGTGGTGCTTTCGGATTACGCGAAGGGCGTGCTTACGGAAGATGTGTGCCGGCGGGTGATTGCCATGGCGCGGCGTCAGGGCATTCCGGTGCTGGTCGATCCGAAGCAGAGGGACTTTTCGCGGTATCTCGGCGCAACGACGGTCTGCCCCAATCTGAGTGAGCTTTCTGTTGCGACCGGCGTGGCGGCCAGGCAGCTTCAGGAGATTCTGCGAGCCGGGCAGGGCATGGTATCGCAGCTCGATCTCGCATACCTGACGGTAACGCTGAGCGAAAAAGGGATTGCCGTGCTGCGCAGCGATGAGCAGCAGGTCTTTCCGGCGCAGGCGCGGCAGGTCTTTGATGTTTCAGGCGCGGGCGATACGGTGATTGCGACACTGGCACTGGCGCTGGCCAGCGGTCTCGAAGTCGAGACGGCGGCGCAGCTGGCCAATGTGGCCGCCGGGATCGTCGTCAGCAAGGTGGGTACGGTGCCGGTGGATCGCGATGAGCTGCTGACCAGCCTGACTCCCGAGATTGGATTGCATGCAGAAGAGAAGGTCCTGCCGCTGGAGCGGCTGAAGACACGCGTCTCAGCATGGCGGTCGGCAGGAGAGCAGGTAGTGTTTACCAACGGCTGCTTCGACCTGCTGCACATCGGACATGTGACGCTGCTCGAAGACGCGCGGCGCGAGGGCGACAGGCTGGTTGTGGCGATCAACAGCGATGCCTCCGTCAGCGGATTGAAGGGACCGACGCGGCCAATCGTCGGCGAGCGCGAGCGGGGACGGATTCTGGCGGCTCTGGCGGCGGTGGATGCGGTGGTCGTCTTCGACGACCCGACACCGCTGCGGCTGATCGAGGCGCTGCAGCCGGATGTGATCGTGAAGGGTGGAGACTACGACGAGAGCACGATCGTCGGCGCGAAAGAGGTGCGCTCGTGGGGCGGACGTGTGAAGATCATTCCCATCGTGGAAGGCTTCAGCACGACGAAGCTCATCGCCAAAGCCACAGCACCGGCATAGCGGCGCCGGATCAGCGCGCCGCCAGCAGCTCCACTCCATCTTTCTGCAGCATGTGGCGAACGCCGCGCAGCGCCTGACGGGTGCGCTCCTCGTTCTCGATCAGAGAGAAGCGCACGTGGCCATCGCCGTATTCGCCGAAGCCGATGCCGGGGCTGACGGCGACCTTCGCCTCCTGCAGCAGCCGCGTCGAGAACTCGAGCGAGCCGAGATGCCGGTAAGGCTCGGGGATCGGCGCCCAGACGAACATCGAGGCCTTCGGCAGCGCGACCTCCCATCCCAGCTTGTTCAGGCCGGAGACGAGGCAGTCGCGGCGGCGCTGGTAGTTGTCGCGAATCTCGCCGACGCACTCCTGCGGACCTTCGAGCGCGAGAATGGACGCAACCTGAATGGGCGTGAAGGTGCCGTAGTCGAAGTAGCTCTTGAGGCGGGCGAGCGCGGCGACCAGCGTCTTGTTTCCGACCATGAAGCCGACGCGCCAGCCCGGCATGTTGTAGCTCTTCGAGAGGGTAAAGAACTCGACGGCGATCTCTTTTGCGCCGGGAACTTCAAGGATGGACGGCGCACGGTAGCCGTCGAAGACGATGTCGGCGTAGGCCAGATCGTGCACCAGCCAGATGCCGTGCTGGCGGCAGAGATCGACGACGCGCTCGAAGAAGGCGAGATCGACGCACTGTGTGGTGGGATTCGCCGGAAAATTGAGGATCAGCATCTTCGGGCGCGGATACATCAGCGGGATCGTGTGCTCCAGCTCGGCGAGGAATTCGTCCGTGCTGTGAATGGCGACGCTGCGGATATTCGCCCCGGCGATGACCGGACCATAAATGTGGATCGGATAGCTGGGGTTCGGCACCATCACCACATCGCCCTGATCGAGCGTGGCCAGGCAAAGGTGCGCGATGCCTTCCTTCGAGCCGATGGTGACAATGGCTTCGGAGTTCGGATCGAGATCGATGTTATAGCGCGAGCCGTACCAGTTGCAGATGGCCTTGCGCAGGCGCGGAATGCCCTTCGAGAGCGAGTAGCGGTGCGTCTCCGGCTTGCGCGCAGCCTCGATCATCTTGTCGACGATGTGCTGCGGCGTTGCGCCATCGGGATTGCCCATCCCGAAGTCGATGATGTCTTCGCCACGCCGCCGCGCCGCCGCCTTCAGCTCGCCGGTGATGTTGAATACGTAGGCGGGCAGGCGTTTGATTCTCGAAAAGTCTTCCACGGTCGTTTTCCTTAGCAGCGGACGATTTTGGGCGAGTCGATGCCGCGCGTTGCGTTGCGCGTGTCGACCACCAGTTGCGATTCAGTGACGATTTGCGGGTAATGGTAAGCGGAGTGATCGGTGACGATGAGCACGCAGTCGTACTGCGCAAGGTTGTCGAGCGGCGTGCAGGTCATGTTCAGGTCGTACTGGCGGCCGCGTCCCACGGAAGGGAAGTACGGATCGTTGTACGATACCTCGGCGCCGCGCTGGCGCAACAGTTCGATGATGGTCAGCGAGGGCGACTCGCGCAGGTCGTCGATGTCGCGCTTGTAGGCCAGGCCCAGCACCAGCACCTTCGACCCGTTGAGCGGCTTGCGCTGCGCATTCAGCGCCTCGGTCGTCTTCTCGATCACGTAGTAAGGCATGGCGATGTTGACCTCGCCGGCCAGCTCGATGAAGCGTGTGCGGAAGTCGAACTGCTTCGCCTTCCACGAGAGATAGAACGGATCGATCGGAATGCAGTGCCCGCCCAGCCCGGGGCCGGGATAAAAGGCCTGGAAGCCGAAGGGCTTGGTCTTTGCCGCGTCGATGACCTCGAAGATATCGATGCCCATGCGGTGCGAGAGCTGCTTCAGCTCGTTTACCAGAGCGATATTGACGCAGCGGTAGATATTCTCGAGCAGCTTGGTCATCTCCGCCGCGGCCGGCGACGAGACCGGAACCGTGCGGTTGAAGATGCTGCCGTAGAGCGCGGAGGCCAGATCGCCTGCGACGGCTCCGAAGCCGCCGATCACTTTGGGAATATTGCGGCGCGCGACCGTATCGTTGCCTGGGTCTTCGCGCTCCGGCGAGAAGGCGACGTGGAAGCCCGCCTCCTGCTCCTCGCGGGCAGCGCGAAGCCCGGCGGCATTGCCGGCTTCGAGCAGCGGGATCAGCACCTCTTCCGTGGTGCCGGGGTACGTCGTGCTTTCGAGCACGATCAGCTGGCCTTCGCGCAGGTGCGGCGCAATGGACCTTGCCGTACCGGTGATGTAGCTCAGATCGGGCTCGTGAAACTCGTTCAGCGGAGTCGGAACGCAGATGATGACGGCGTCCATCTCGCGGATCGCCGAGTAGTCGTCCGTGGCTTTAAAGCCGCGCTTCTGCGCCAGCTGGATCTCCGTGCCGGGAATGCGCACGATGTACGATCCGCCGCTGTTCAGCGCGGCGACCTTTACTGCGTCGATATCGAAGCCGGTGACCGGGAAGCCCTCTTCGCTGAAGAGCAGCGCCAGCGGCAGGCCGACATAGCCGAGACCGATAATGCCCACGCGGGCGGCGCGGCCGGCAATGCGGGACCGGATTTCCGCAACAGGCTGGAGGATGGTTTTACTCATGGAAATGCGCAACAGTGTCCTTCTATCCACTATAAAAGGCCGAAGGGCGCGTTGCCAGAGCAGCGGCCGGGTCAGAGCAGCCTGGTACCCGCCTCGTCATCGGCGGCGTCAAGAAAGGCCTGCAGAATCCGGATACGCGGCTCGGCAAGACGGCGTGTGGAATCGAGCCGGATATGCTTCGGCAGATCGTCGAGAGCGCGCCGGAGCGCTGCGGCAGCATCGCTGAAGTGTGCGAATCGCGTATCGCGGCCGACCTTGGAAACGGTTCTGAAGATGCCCACAGCTCCGAGCTGCTCAAGAATGTCGGCATCGCGCAGAATCACGGCTTCGATGGTCAGCGGCTCATCCTTCGGCTGGTGCTGCCGGATCACGTCGAGCACAGCCGGAATCTTTTCTTCCGGGAAGCCGGCATCGCGCAGAATCCGCGGAGCATGCTGGCAGGCATACGCCACATGATCCCAGCGGCTCAGCTTCTCCGGATCTTCCGGCCGGTGTCCCACGAACACGCCGAGATCGTGAAGCCACGCTGCGGCAAAGACGATATCGGCATCATGCGCGCAACCTGCGGCCACTTCCCGGGTCAATGCTTCAAGACGCGGCTGATGGCCAAACTTATCCACAGGGCGGGCTTCCTGGGCGATGAATGCGGGGAGCGCAGTGCGAAAGTCAGCAGTCATAGATTCATCTAACAGGAGCGCGGAAAGAATTGCACCTGTCTCTTCAACGTCAACGCCGGTATCCGGCGGAAATGATTTACCTGCAGAACTGCTGACAGATCATGGATGAAACGAATGTCATGATTTTGACACCATCACCATGTACATTTGACACCGTCACTGTGACGATACCAGGATGATTCACTGTCGCCTGAGCTTCAGGTGAAGGCAGCAAACTGTGTGTATAAAGCGAAGCGGCTGCACGATGCATGAAGGATGCATAAAGATTGTGATAGAGAGAAAACCAAAGTAATGGGTCCTGCATTCTCATTTATGGCTCGCATCTACAGAACTATCTCTGGACAGAAAAAAGCAGCATTGTGAGTACCTGATTTTGCCGGAAATTAAATGCAGTACGAGCGATTCTGTTGTATGTTTGATACATAGAGCAGGCAAGAACGGTAATTCCGGTCTCTGGCAGGTGCAGGCGCGCCAGGACTCATCGTTCGCAAAGTACATTGCGCTCGATACGGCCTATGTCGAGAACTGGTCCTTCTGGCTCGATCTGAAGATTCTGGTACGCACGGCGGAAGTGGTCGTGCGCGGCACCGGTACCTAAGCCGGTCAGTGCCTGTTATCCGGCCT
>NZ_QVQT02000002.1:343341-345015 GCF_003428625.2 Paracidobacterium acidisoli
AAGCGCAATACTTCTTTCCCCTGTCCAGCGGTAAAAAGAGGGCTTAAAAACCCACCGCAAAACAGGCAGCCGCCTGATTCACCCATCTGTACACATCAGGTTGCTGACTGGAGAATGTCCAGGCTTTTCGTCACAGCCATAGGCACGATTCAGGAAACGGTCGATCGTAGTCGTTTCTGAAGTCTTATTCTGACAAGCCGGTGTGGCTGGCTTTGCGAAAGGGATATGGCAACTTCGGAGTATCTACGCAACAGGCGCTCAGTTCCCGGATTTTCTTCCGGAAACCCACGACGGCAAAAAACGCGCGCCACCAGGTTTATCGGCCCCTCGGCCATCACGTCGGCGGTCATGATGCTGAACGATGCGCTGGCCATTCTGCTGTCGGCGGGCATCTCCTTCATCCTTCGCGCTGTGGTCTTCGACAAGATCGCAAGATTTTATGACGGCTCCGATGTCTTCTGGAGCGCTCCGGTCGGCGTCGTCTATCTTTGCTGGTTCATCCTTGCATTTCTTCTGGTTGCCCGCCGCTACGGCCTCTATTCGCCGGTGCCGCTGGGCAGCGGCGCGCACGAGCTGCGTCTTACCGTGCAGGCCTGCCTGAGCGCCGGGCTGTTGCTGTGCGGCGGACTGTATATGACGCACGGGCAGTCGGTCTCGCGGGTTCTGGTGATTCTGCTGGTCGTCTGTGCGGCCATCGTGCTCAGCGTGCGCCGCGCCATCTGGCGTGTCTCCCGTTACCGGCAGTATGCGCGGGGCATCGAGCTGCGCAACGTCGTGATCCTGGGCACCAATCATCTGAGCAGCGCGCTTGGCCAGCACATCGACAAGGAATACCGCTACGGCTACAGCCTGTGCGGCTTCATCTCTCTCAAGCGCCCGGACTCGCCCAGCGTCGAGATTCAGCGCGATCAGATTCTGGGCGGTATCGACAGGATTCGCCAGCTTACCCGGCTTCATTTCATCGATGAGATCGTCATCGCCGAACCCTGCTCGACCGATGACGCGATCCGTCTGGTCGAAGAGGCGCGTGAGCTCGATATCGACGTGCGCGCCATCTCCGGCTACTACAGCGAGCTGACGGCCAATGCGCCGATCGAGTACCTGGGCATCTTCCCGGTGGTCTCGCTGCATCGCCGCGCGCCGCGCACCGTCGCGCTCTTCTGCAAGCGCATCGTCGACATCGCTTTGTCGCTGGCGGCGCTTGCCGCCGTCGCTCCGCTGATGGCGGCCATTGCGGTGGCCATCAAGCTCAACAGCCCGGGCGATATCTTCTACGTCAGCGAGCGCATCGGCAAACGCGGCCGCGTCTTCCCGTGCTTCAAGTTCCGCACCATGGTCAAAAACGCGGAGAAGCTGAAGAAGGATCTTGCCGCGCTGAACGAGCGCGACGGCATTCTGTTCAAGGTCAGCAACGATCCGCGTATCACCGGTATCGGACGCTTCCTGCGCAAGTACAAGCTGGATGAGCTGCCGCAGTTCTTCAACGTGCTGCGCGGTGAGATGAGCATCGTGGGTCCGCGGCCACCGATCGCCAGCGAAGTCGCGAAGTACGACCTCGAGCACTTCCGCCGCCTCGAAGTGCTGCCCGGCCTCACCGGTCTCTGGCAGGTGCAGGCGCGCCAGGACTCATCGTTCGCAAAGTACATTGCGCTCGATACGGCCTATGTCGAGAAC
>NZ_QVQT02000002.1:345025-874375 GCF_003428625.2 Paracidobacterium acidisoli
TGAAGATTCTGGTACGCACGGCGGAAGTGGTCGTGCGCGGCACCGGTACCTAAGCCGGTCAGTGCCTGTTATCCGGCCTCGTGGTGAGCACGCGTGTCTCCGCAGGCCGGACGAAGCGGTCCTTCGCAATGCGCAGCGGCTCATGGTGCGCTCCCTGTGCCACGACCGCTCCCGTGAGATTGCCAGGCGGCGCGGGTCCGGCCGCAGGAGCTTCGGCGACTTGGAGGGGAATCATGACACTCTCCCGAATGCCCCACTGTCCCACCACCGCCTGATCGGTCACGTTGCGATAGCCGCTTACGGCAACAGCCAGCTGGGCCAGCGCTGACGGATCGGCGCCCTTTACCAGGAAGCTGTAGCTGCCGAAGCTGGTCGTCACGTTCTGCTGGGAGCCGCCGCCGACGGTCAGAGTGACGCTGGCTCCGCCAAGCACCTTGTTCGTAATGCCGTCGATCACGATGCCGTCCACCTCGATATCCTTTGCCGGATCGCCCGAGGGGGCCGAGGACGTGCCGGACGTGGAATTGGAACCCGTCGAGGTCTGGGCGGAGGCCTGCGTGCTCGATGAGCCGGCGTTCCGCGAGTTCAGCCAGCCCGGCAGGAAAGTCGTGATAGCCCAGACCAGGACAGCCGCGACCACGGTTGCCAGAACCCCGGCGACCCATTTACCCACCGCATTGCCCGAAGAATCTTCGCTCATGGAAACCGCCTGTTCCGGGCGAATTTATCATTCCCCCCGCAGGAGAACAAGCGGTTTTACGGACTGGCGCCGAACAGGTCGCTCAGGCAGAGATTAAAAATTAGAGTTAGCCTTTATTAATCAGCGCTATAGATTAATAAACATCATGTATCACATGACGAGAATCAAAAAAGATAACCATTATCTTGATTCCGGCTATAAACGACTGAAAGCAGAGCAGATGATGCGTATGCCGGTAAGAAATGCCTCTGTCGGTGTCAACAGGCTCAGAATCAGCCAGCCATCGCCGGAAAATCCAAAGAAATAGCCCGGATGAACCGAAACGCCATGGTCGCGGATGAGCCGAACGGCGAGGTGTTCGTCGGGTTCGAGAGCCGGCACGCGCAGCACGGCATACCAGCCAGCCTCGACGCCGAGGCGCGAGACCATCGTCTGCTGCGCCAGAGTCTCGTCCAGCGCCGCCAGATTCGCGGCGGTTCGTTCGCGGATCTGCCGCTGCATCTCACTCCGATGGTTCAGCCACTCCGGCAGGGCATGCTGAATGGGCGCATTCATGGAGAGGAAGGTGTCGGCGATTACTTCAAGGCGATCCAGCGCCTGCGTCAGTGACGGCTTCGGGCCGCAGGCCGCGATCCAGGCCGCCTTCATCTGCGGCAGCGCCGCAATTTTGCTGAGGCCGCTCAGAACGAAGGTCAGCACCGGATGGGCTCCGGCGGCAAAGCTGCCGGGGCTGTCGCCGGAGAAGGCGTAATCGAGAAAGACCTCATCCACAATCAGAGCCAGGCCATGCTCGGCGCAGAGGCTTTCGAGCTCCAGACGCTCGCCCGCTTTGGTGAAGTGACCGGTGGGATTGTTGGGATGCACCAGAGCAATGGCCCGGGTGCGCGGCGTGATGCGCTGCCGCAGCGCTTCGAGATCGAGATGCCAGCCGTGATCGTGAAAGAGCGGATAGGGCACGAGGCGCACGTCATCGAGCTGTGCGAGAAAGTCGAAGAGAGGATAGCTGGGCTGAGCGATCAGCACCTCTTCGCCCGGATCGCAGAGCAGGCGGAAGAGATAGCTGTAGGCCTCGCTGGTGCTGGTGGTCAGAAAGACGTGCTGCGGCGAGACGGCCGCGCCCGCTTCGGCATAGTACGCGGCGACAGCTTCACGGGCGCGCAGAATACCGCGCGGGTCCGGATCGTAGAGCAGGGAAGCGGCGTCGCCGAGCGCTGCCAGAATGCCGGGAGCGTCGTAGCGAAAGCCGCAGTGCGTCGGATTGGACGCGGTGAGATCGAGCAGCGGCAGGCCCGCCGCCTGGCGAGCGTGGAGAGCCTGCGTCAGCTCGGTCGGCTGCAGGTCCCAGTGCGTGCGGGAAGAGAAGCGCATCGGCAACTATCTTTTCACAGGCGGCGCCTCGGCCAGCGGTCGCAGTGGCGCGCGCTTCTGCAGAAGCCGGCGAACCTGCCGCGATGTGCTCTGCAGCGACGTGCCGCCCCGCATCGGCGCGCCCGGATATTTATCCAGTGGACAACAGCGCGGCGTTGCGATCCCCGATAATGGAAACAGACATTTCTTTTTACGTCGCGGAGGACAATTTGGCGGTTCGGGCTGTGATTTTCGATTACGGAATGGTGCTGAGCAACGCGCAGGAGCCGGCGGCTTACACAAAGCTCCTCGAGATTACGGGTCTGCCTCGCGACACCTTCGAGCCGCACTACTGGCGGTACCGCCTGGACTACGATCAGGGCACGCTGAACGGGCGCAGCTACTGGGCGCGTCTCGGCCAGGATGCAGGTATTCTTCTGACGCCGGAGCAGATCGAAAGCCTGATCGAGAACGACGTGCTGATGTGGGCGACGGTCAACGAGCAGATGCTGGCGTGGGTCGAGGCCCTGCAGAAGGCCGGAGTGCCGACGGCCATCCTCTCCAATATGGGTGAGGACCTGCTGCGCTACATGCGCCAGGAGTTTGCGTGGCTGGCCGCCTTCGACCACCACACGTGGTCGTGCGAAGTGGGCCTCATCAAGCCCGATCCGGCGATCTATACATGGACATGCGAAAAGATCGGCGTTCCGCCACAGGAGGCGCTGTTTCTCGACGACCGCGCGGAGAACGTGGAGGCGGCAAAGACGGTGGGCCTCTATGCCATCCAGTTCCGCAATGTCGATCAGCTCCGCGTGGAGCTGGAATCGACCGGGCTGCTCAACGGATTGCCGCTGCCCGATCCGGAGCCAACCGTTCGTAATTCACGGTGATTGGTCGTATGCAGCGGATGTTATACATAACCTGATCTCATTTCGCTGCTCCGGAGGCACGATGACCGGTATTGAGGAGGTATCGCTCGGATACAAAATCCTCGACCTGGGATGGCAGATTTCGCGGGCGGTGGGAAACTCCGTTTATGACCGATTTTCCGCGTCGGGCTATAAATTTGTCTCTTCTCTGACGACGCTCGAGTTTGAAATTCAGGACGGCATGCAGACAGCCCACTTTGTTCAGGACAGAGTGGTGAAGATTTTGAAAGACGATACTTCCATGCCGCATTTCTCTTATGGCACATCCGGCAGAGATACGATCGATCAGCTTCTGATCGACAACCAGGACACGCAATGGAGAGAGGTTGAGAAAGACGGGAGCGCCAGAGTGATTGCGGCAAGAGATGAAGTGCGTTATGGAAAAGGAACAACCCTGCGCTGCATCTTTCGGGCGCATTCCGAAAATGGATACCCCGAGCGCGAGGAATCGCAGTCCATGGGCATACGCGCAACTGTGGATAATACAACCATTTTTGTCATTTTTCCCATAGAAAAACCGCCTGTCACGGCCAGAGCCGTGTACAGAAAAGTGAATGACACAGGGATATGGCGGGATGTAAAAACAGGAACAGGAGAACTACGGTACTTTACACGCGGGAGGCGCGCTTATGTTCTGGAAGCTAAAAGTCCTAAAATGGGCAATGAGTACCGCATTCAGTGGACCTGGTAACTACGCAAAATCTGTCTGACCACCAGTCATCCGGAGCCTCCGTAGGACTACAACAACTTATAATGCCGGATTCGAGGGGGGAAGTCAAGAAGTCAAGAAGTCAATCTCCGGCATAGCAGCCAGTCTGAAGGGTACGGGCTTTAATCTCTGCATACAGTCCTGTGAAAGCAAAGGGCTTCAGCCTCTTTTCTGCAAACCAGCCCAGCGTCATATCCGAAGAGCGGCCTGCTCTTCAGGAAGCGGCACGCGCTCGACGATCTCCACATTGAAGCCCTGCAGCGCCGGCACATGCGTCGGCGTGTTCGACAGCAGGCGGATGCGGTGAATGCCGAGATCGGCAAGGATCTGCCCGCCCAGACCGACCTGGCGCAGGGTGCGCTGCTGGCGCTCCTCCTGCCGCTCGCGCGCCCTCGCCTCATGATGAAAGACGATGCGGTGCGGATCGACGGCGCCGTGCGGATTGGGCGCGGGATCGATATCGAATCCGCGTGAAGCGTTGTGCAGGTAAACGAGGGCTCCGCGGCCCGCCTCCGCAATAGCGCGCAGGGACTGCTGCAGCACGCGGCGGCAGTCGCAGGTGGTCGCTCCGAAGACATCGCCGGCCAGGCAGTGCGAATGCACGCGCACCAGCACAGGCTCATCGCCCGGCTCCTGGCTGACGTCGCCGCGCACCAGCGCCAGATGGCTCTCTCCGCCGTTGACCTCGCTTTCGTAAGCGATCATGCGGAACTCGCCGTACGGCGTGGGCAGCGCGCTCTCGGCGACGCGGTAGATGTACCGCTCGTTCTGCAGGCGGTAGCGGATCAGCTCGGCGACGGTGAGCATCTTCATGTGGTGCTCGCGGCAGAACTCGGTGAGGTCGGGCACGCGCGCCATGGTGCCGTCGTCCTTCATGATTTCGCAGATCACCCCGGCGGGGATCAGTCCGGCGAGACGCGCCAGATCGACGGAGGCCTCGGTCTGTCCGGCGCGCACCAGCACGCCGCCTCTGCGGGCGCGCAGCGGAAAGGTATGGCCGGGGCGAGCCAGATCGTGCGCAGTGGAGGCGGGATCGATGGCGACCTTAATGGTGTGCGCGCGGTCGTATGCAGAGATGCCCGTGGTGACGCCCTCGCGCGCTTCGACGGTCTCCGTGAAAGCGGTACCGAAGCGTGACGAGTTCTGCTGCGTCATGGGCTGCAGACGAAGATAGTCGGCTCGCTCTTCGGTGAGTGCGAGACAGATGAGGCCGCGGCCGTGCTTCGCCATGAAGTTGATGGCTTCCGGCGTGACGTGCTCGGCGGCGAGCGTGAGGTCGCCCTCGTTCTCGCGGTCTTCATCGTCGACCACGACGATCATGCGGCCGGCTTTGATCTCTTCGATCGCTCCGGGAACATCGGTAAACGGCGCCCTGGCTTGCATGCTTCTATTCTCCGCCACTTTGAACGCAGGCGCGAGCGGCATCAGGCGGCTTTTCGCTTTTGTGACAACTTCCTGACACCGGCGCGACAAGCGAGCGACTGAATCCAGCCGTCGAGGTGTTTTTGCGCCGAGCAGAGAGCGTTGCGGTTGCCCTCGATGCGGCCGATCAGCAGCGCGCCTTCGAGCGACCCGATGAGAAGGTCGGCCACAGAGCCCGGGGAGAGGTCGCGGCGCATCTCGCCCTGGCGCTGCCCCTCGCGGACAATCTTCATCAGCAGCGCGCGCCAGTCGCGGAAGGCCTTCCGCGCCAGCTGCAGCAGAGCAGGGTTGGTATCGTCCGCGTCGACAGCGGTGTTCATCAGGGGGCAGCCGCCGGGAAGCGGCGGAACGCGATGCACAAAATTTCTTACCAGCAGCCGCAGACGATCCACAGCGCCGTCGGTCTCGCAAAGCCCCTCCATACGCGGAGCCGTGGCCCTCTTCCACGCAAAGAGAAAGGCCTCGCAGGCCAGCTCTTCCTTGCCGGAAAAGTGCCGGTAAATGCCGCCCTTCTGCAATCCGGTGACTTCCATCAGCTCAGAGAGCGCCGTACCGGCATAGCCGTGCCGGTTAAAAACGGGAGCCGCCCGCTCGATGATCTTCTGCCGCGTCGCCTCGCCGCGATCCGATAATGTGTGCCGTTTTTTCACGGACTTCATTATGAGACCGCTCGGTCTCAACCTGCAAGCAAAAGTTCAGCGACCGATCGGTCTCAGTCGCATCCATTGCTCATACCCTTTCCTGGTGCGGAGGACGATCTGGCGACAACCACACTGGTGCAGCCCGCGACAGCGACGAAGCGAGCCGCGGTGAATCCCTGGGCGATTGCGATCACGGTAACGATCGCAACGTTCATGGAGCTGCTCGACACCTCTATCGCCAACGTATCGCTGCCGCACATCGCCGGCGGACTGGGGCGCAGCTTCGACGAGTCGACCTGGGTTCTGACTTCTTACCTGGTGGCAAACGCGGTCATTCTGCCCATGAGCGCATGGCTCAGCCGCGTCTTTGGCCGCAAGCGCTATTACATGATCAGCGTGGGGCTGTTCACCTTCACATCGTTTCTGTGCGGCATTGCGCCGAACCTGAACTGTCTTGTGCTCTTCCGCGTGCTGCAGGGCATCGGCGGCGGCGGACTGGCTCCCGTAGAGCAGGCGATTCTTGTCGATACCTTTCCGGCGAACAAACGTGCCGGAGCCTTTGCGCTTTACAGCATGGCGATTGTCACCGCTCCCGCCATCGGGCCTCCGCTCGGCGGCTGGATCACGGACAATCTCTCCTGGCGCTGGGTCTTCTTCATCAACGTGCCCATCGGCATTGTGTCGCTGCTGCTTACCAGCCGCTTAGTGCATGATTCGGAGCAGTTCAAGGCCGAAGTGGCCGAGGTGCGGCGGGCAGGGAAGCTGCGCATTGACTACATCGGCATCGCTCTGGTGGCAATCGGCTTTGCGTGTCTCGAAGTGGTGCTCGATCGCGGACAGATCGACGACTGGTTTGGCAGCCATCTCATCACAAGCATGCTCGGTATTGCAGCGGTGGCGCTGGTGATCGCCGTTGTATGGGAGTGGCGGCACAGCGACCCGATCATCGAGCTGACACTGCTGCGCGAAAAGAACTTTGCCTTATCTGCGGCGTTCTATTTCCTCTTCGGCTTCGTGCTCTTCGGCAGCACGACGATGATTCCTGAGATTCTGCAGCAGCTCTACGGCTATACGGCAACCGATGCGGGCCTGGTGCTGGGGCCAGGCGCGGCGGTGATCACGATTCTCGCTCCGCTGGTGGCGCGGGTTACGCAGCGCGGCGTGATCAGCCCAAAGATGCTGATCGTCTTCAGCTTCTGTGTGGTTGCGTTCTCCATGGTGTATTACGGCCACTTTACGCTGCAGACCGATTACTTCCACTACGCGCTGGCCCGCGCCATTCAGGGCTTTGGATACGCCTTCCTCTTTGTTCCGGTCAGCGTGATGGCGTATTCGTTTCTGCCCGCAAACAAGAACAACAAGGCATCGAGCCTTACAAATCTCGCGCGCAACTGGGGCGGCAGCTTCGGCGTGGCCTTTATCACCACCATGCACGAGCGCCGCATGGATCTGCGGCAGAACTACCTGGCCCGCGATCTGGCGCCGGGGAACAATCTGCTGCAGAGCAGGCTGGCCGACCAGATCGCCTTCTTCGAGCATCGGGGGTTTTCGCACGATGGCGCAGTCGCGCATGCGTATGGATTTGTCTATCAGCAGCTCGGGCAGCACGCCAGCTTTCTCGGCTTTATGGACTGCTTCCGGATGCTCGCCGTGGTGTGTCTGGTCGGCATTCCGCTGGCGCTGTGGAGCAGACCCTTCCGGCCAGGCGGCGGGACGGCAGCGCACTAAGAGAAAATGCGCCTCATGAGCAGAAGGCGCTGTTATCAGGCGCAAAGCAAAAGGCCGGGCAAGCTGCCCGGCCTTTCCGTCTTCGAAAACGGCTTAGACGGCCTGAACGTTCTCGGCCTGGTTGCCCTTGGGGCCGCGCACGACATTGAACTGCACGCGCTGGCCTTCCTGCAGGCTGCGAAAGCCATTGGTGTTGATCGCGGAGAAGTGCACGAAAACGTCTTCGTTGTTGCTCTCGCGGGTGATGAAACCGAAGCCCTTGGCATCGTTAAACCACTTGACAGTACCCTGTTCCATAAAAGGTGTTCCTTAAAAGTTAAATTGCGCTGATTTGATCGAGGAAGGTGTAGAGGCAAGCAGTGCTTAGAGGGCAATACCGGCGGACAAACCCACTCTCGGTGAAGAGCGTAGCTCAAGCATACATGGATAAGGCCCGGCGAGCAACCATTCGCTGAAGAGAGGCTACTTCGCCCGCTCGCCCGCGGTAAAGGTCGTCCACGGACCGGATTTAAGATCGCGCAGAATGGGCGACATCCAGGCGTACTCCGGATGCGCGGCGAGAAAGGGCTTTGCCAGAAAATCTTCGCCGCACGGATGACCGGCGTGCCCGGAGAAGCTCATCGCGGCTGCCATATCGCTCGTCGTGGCCTTGCCCTGCACGGCGCCGCCGGGATAGTACGGACCCCAGTCCCACAGCGGAATGCCGCCCTTCGCCGCATCGACATGGCCGCAGAGTGTGCGCTGATCGGCGTGTGTCTGATGGGTGTAGCTGTCCACATGGTCGGCGAGGAACTGCTGCGCCAGCGCCAGATCGATGCCGCCGCGATGCTCCTTCATCTCCTGCTCCCAGCGAGCGCGGCGCGCATTGGGCGAGGTGGAGAGATCGCGCGGGTTGAAGCCCTCCGTCTCGTCGCGAATCAGAGCAGGATCGCGGGGAAAGTTCGAGCTGACGAAGTAGCCGTTGTTGGTGCGCCAAAGCGGCGTATGCTTCAGGCCGAGCTCGAGGTAGGCGATCTCGCCGGTTTTGCGGTCGCCGATCAGCCAGTCGTTGGCATAGCCGCCGTTGTTGCCTTCGCGCATGATGGCCACATATTCGTCGATGGAAGAGGCATACTGCAGCGCTTTGCGCGAGCGCACGAACTCCGGTGTGCCCTCCGGGTTCCAGCCCTCGAACTGCGTGATGGTGGTTTCGGCCACCATGATGCCGGCGCTGTTCAGCCCGAAGTCGTCGTTGCTGGTGATCATGCCCGGCACGCCTTCCATCAGAATGTGGTGGCCATGCGCCGGCTGAATGTCGAAGACCACTGTCCAGCGCGCGCCTTCGGCATACGACGACCAGTTGTTGTGGGCGAGAACGATCTTGCCGTCTTTGGTGTAGCTGCCGGTGGCGATAAAGGCGCTGCAGTTGCCCGGCGCATGAATCCTGGGAGCGCGGCTGTCGTGCTGCTGTTTGTCGAGCCACGGCACGTAATATTCCGCGAGCTCCATCGTGCCGTTGAGCGCGACAAGGTCCCACACATCGATGTGCACGCCTTTGGCCTGTACGCCCTCGGCCATGGCCATCAGCTCTTCCTGATACTCTTCGCCGATGTGCGGCCACAGCATGTTCTTCGCCGCATCGTGAAAGAACTTCCAGCTGCGGTGCGTCGTGTGCTCATCTTCGAGCCTGAAGACCTGCAGCGCATCTTCAATCTGATTCGCCAAAAGGTAACCGTGCTGGTAGCCAATCTGCTGCGGGGTGCCCTGCAGATGTACGTAGGTCCATCCGTTGCGCTGAAAGGTGTAGGAACTGGGCAGCGGCGCGGTCGCGGCATGAGCCGCCGTAAAGCCCGTCATGAAACAAAGAGCCGCGCACAGCCATACGAGATAAGGCACAACGCAGCGGCGCAAGCGGAAGAGCATCCGGTCACTCTCCATTCCCGAAGAAGTCGGGAATGAGAGAGACCATATCACAGCAGAGGGAGCGGGTTGCGGGAAGACGCGGTCATGCTTCGCGTCCGGAATTCATTATGCTTTGCAGCCGGGCTTTATGCTTCGCAGCCGGGATGCAGAAGGCGCGAGGCAAAGTGCAGCAGCTCCGGCGGCCGCGCCGGCTCGACCAGCAGCTCGAACTCTTCGTTCTTCCGGTGTACCTGATCGAGAAGATCGGAGCTGACCGATTTGCCGGAGAAGAACAGCACATGGATATCCGGACACAGCCCCTTGAGCAGCAGAGCGAGGTCGGCGCCGCTCATGCGCGGAACGATGACGTCGACAATGGCCAGATCCGGCTGCCAGGCCTCGGCAATCGCGATCGCCTCTTCCACATTGCCGGCCGTGCGCGCTTCATAGTGGGCCTGCATGAAAATGGCCTGCAGGGTATCGGCGATGATCGCTTCGTCGTCCACAATCAGAACTTTGGATGTGGGTACGGTATTTTCATCCGGCATAGGTTGTTCCTGACCAGAATAAAAATTGATCGGTGTTTCGATTTTCAAATCGCCCGCTTTCGAGGGGGTGCTGGTTCTACTGCCATGCGTTCACAGAGCAAGGGGTGTGCGGGAACGTGGCATTGCATTCAGAGCGGCGTCGTTCTGACCGGCTGCACGATTCCACTGTAGGAAGCATACATTTCCGCCAGGGGTTGTACGCCTTTGTCTGATGGGAGGATGAGAATTTCGCAAAAAAGTTCACCGCTGAAAGATCGCGGCCAGGGGCTCTCGGTCTTCAGAGAGGAGCAAAGCTGCCGCCGCCAGCCGTTTAGTGCTTCTTTTTCTTCGCGGCAGCGGCCGACTTTGCAGGTTTGTGGGCCGGCTTTGCAGCTTTTTGGGCGTGCGTATGCGCATGGACGGGCTTCGCCGCTTTTTTGGCCGGAACAGGTTTATGAGCCGGCTTTTTGGCGGCAGGCTTCGCAACCGTCTTCGCTGCGCTCTTTACAGGAGCCTTCGCCGATTTTGCAGGAGCCGGCTTCGGCTCAGGCTTCTTTGCCGCCGGTTTTTCCGGAGCCTTGCCGGCAGCTTTTTCCGGTTTTGCCGGCGGAACAGGATGCTTCGCCTTGTTGCCGGCCTCCGGAGCCGGTTTTGCGGCAGATTTTTCTGCCGCGGACGGCGCTTCCGGCGCAGCCTTCTTCACCGCCTTCGTTGCGATTCGAGCCGGAGGCATTGGCGGAATAATCTCTTTGTCTTCGCTCTCGTCTTCGTCGGCCTCATCGTGGTCGAGATCTTCGTCGCCTTCGAGTGAGCCCGCATCCGGCATCTCGTTCTCGTCTTCGTCCTCATCCATCCTTTTGGTCTCGGAGCGGCGTCCGCGAGTACGGCGGAAGGTGACCGGAGGCGGCGGCGCGGGCGGCGACCAGGGCTCGAGGAAAGCGCGCATCTCCTCGGGAGTCTGCAGCTTGCCATCGATCAGTTGATAGAACATCTCCTGCAGCAGCTTCGCATAATCCGGCAGCTCCGGCGTAATGCGCATCTCCTGCATCAGCGCGACGGGCACATTCTGACGGGCCTCGGGCCAGACGGTGAAGAAGTTTTTGAACTTCGCCTGCACCGGAGCGCTTTTGCTGCTGTAAGCCAGCCACAGAACCGGCTCCGGCTGATAGCTGGTTACCAGCTTCCAGGTGGCGGAGGGCGTGTGGGCTTCCCGGCCGGTCAGAACCTTCGCGAACTCCTTCGCATCCTCGTCCAGCTGGTCCCACTGCTCCACAAAGCCCTGGCACGGGAACATCTTCTTCAGCGCGCTCAGATCCTTCGGCGGCAGCTTTGCCGTCAGCAGCTGCATCTGCGCCGCCGATGGATCGGGATTCACCCCCTGCATCAGCAGCTGGATCAGAATCCTGTGCAGATTCTCAAGGCCTGCGAGGTCGGCTTTCGCCGAGGTCCAGGCAGGGAAGAGGTGTTTGATCCAGCCCTCGGCCTCGAGCGCACGCAGAATCTTCAGTGCGTCTTCCTCGTGGCCGATCTCTTCCAGCTCATAGCCCTTGAGGTAGGGAGACAGGGAATCAATCCCGTCTTCGGCCTTTGCGTTCTCGTAGCGGACTTTGGTGCGCTCTTCCATCTCCCACCCGGTGCGGGCGGCGAGACGGGTGGCGCGAATCATGCGCGACGGATCTTCCAGAAAGCCGTAGTTGCTGACCAGGCGAAGGTGCCGCGCTTCGATGTCGGCGATTCCGTTCATCGGGTCGAGCAGCAGGCCGTAGGAGCCCTCATTCAGCGAGATCGCCATCGCATTGGCGGTAAAGTCGCGGCGGCGCAGATCTTCGACGATCGTGGCCCAGTGATAGACCGGCTTGCCGAGCTTCGGATAATCCTCGCGGCGGGTGCTCGAAATCTCGATGCGGACGCTGCCCGGAAACCAGAAAAAGAGGGTCCGTGTCGGCTCGTGCTCGCCCCACAGCTTACCTCCGGCTTTCTCCAGCGCTTTCTTCAGCTTAAGGGCATTTCCCTGAACTGAAAAATCAAGGTCGCGGACAGGGAAGCCGGTAGAGAGATCGCGTACTGCGCCGCCGGCGAGAAATACTGTCATTCCGGCGTCACGGGCCGCATCCCGAACGTGTTTCAGAGCACTTTGTTGTGCCAGGGAGAGGCGATTTTCTATGAGGTAGACGTAATCGGGCATGCTTTCAGTGTCTGCTGTGGATTTCTGTGCCGCCCAGCTGCCTTAATTGGTCTAACGTCTTCTGATCCAAATGTTTACAGGAAGGCGGAAACGCCATTCAAAGGTACAATGTAACATACGGTAACATTCCTGGCTACCGCTTTGCACAATTTTCGATGCGTTGAGTCTTCAGCGTGCAACAATTTTGAGTTTGTGGCCGGATCGTTCTGATTTTTCGAGGAGTGCATGCCTTCGAGCAGCCGAAAAAAAGCCATCGCACGCAGGCTGACCCGGGACTGGGTGGCCGGTTATCTGCCCGCTGACGGATTCGTCCACGCGGGCGATGTCGAGCTGCTCGGGCTGGAGGGGAAGGTGCTTTCTCTTCCGGCGGATACGCTGAAGTGGATCTGCTTTGTCCGCGACTTCAACTCCGGCGAGCTGAATAACCCTGAGCGCCTGGTGCGCAAGGCCTTTGGAGTACGGCCGCGCACAGAAGGCGTCTTTCTGCGGCTCACGCTGAAGGACGGCGACCAGGTCGAGGGCCTCGCCGCCAATGACGTGAGCCTGGTGACCGGCGAAGGACTCTTTCTTACCCCGCCCGATATCCGCTCTAACACGCAGCGTATCTGGGTGCCGCGCAGCTCGGTCGAAGCGGCCGAGGTGGTGGCCGTCATCGGAGGAGCTGCGGCAAAGCCGGCGAAGAAGAAGCCCGCCGAAGAGGCGGACGAGACGCAGGAACGGCTCTTCTGAATGGCAGCGGCCGCTGCTTCGCAGAAAACCAGCCAGAGACCCGTTACACCCACCGGACCCGTTACGCCAGACGGACACCGGGCTGCAGAAAGGGATTCGACTGGCGCTCTTCGCCGATGGTCGTTTCGGGGCCGTGGCCGGGAACGACGAGCGTGTCCTCGGGCAGGGTGAGCAGGCGGTCGTGGATGGAGCGGAGAATCTGCCGGCCGTCGCCGCCGGGCAGATCGGTTCTGCCGATCGAGCCGGCGAAGAGCGTATCGCCGGCCAGCAGCAGCCGCTGCGGCGCAAAGTAAAGACAGATGCTGCCCTGAGTATGGCCGGGCGTTTCGAGAATCTGCGCGGCATGTCCGGAGATACCGGCGGCGGCGCCTTCCCTGGCGCTGAGGTCGGGCGGAGCCACCTCCGGCGGACGAACGCCGAGCCATTCCGCCTGCGCATCCATCATCTCCAGCAGGGGAAGATCATTTTCATTCAGCAGAATCGGCGCGCCGGTGGCCCGCTTTAGCTGCAGCGCTCCGCCGACGTGGTCGATGTGCGCGTGGGTGACGACGATCTGCTTCAGCGTCAGCCCGTGTTTTGCCAGCCGCGACAGAATGAGCGGGATGTTGTCGCCCGGGTCGATGACCATCGCCTCGCGCGTGGTCTCATCGCCCAGTACCGTGCAGTTGCACTGCAGCGGCCCGACGGGGAAGGTTTCGCGGATCATAGTTTTTACCGGACATTCAGATTTCAGCCAGCATGGAACAAAACCGAAAAATTACCTGCAACAGGACTATCGCAACAGAGCCTGAAATCCCGCCTGAGCGAAATGCCGGTCATGCGTTAACGCTGCCGTCAGCCGCTCTTCTTCCATAATAAGGAAACTGGCGCAGTCTGTAAGGCTCCAGCTTTTGTCTGCCATCAGCTGATACTGATGAAGAGCATTTGCAAATAACTGTGGTGTCTGCGGGAAAATACGGACCTTCGATTGACGAAGTGATTCGACTGCCTTCGCTGCTGCCTGACGGAGGTGAATTCCATAATCGCTGAAGCTATTCAGGAATTCGGTCAGGATCATTTCGCTGGTGACGATCTGGTCGGGAACAATGTCGCGCGAAACAGCGGAAGCCTTCTGGTGGAGTTCGTCACGGGCATTCAGAAGGGCGATCCAGTAGCCCGTATCCGCAAATACGCGCTCCATCAGGAGGTCTTCTGCGCACCATACAGATAGTGATCGAGATTCCCTGAAAGATCAGCCGGGACCTTTTGCCAGTCGGTATCGGGCACATCACTGGCTATCTCTGCAAACATGGCCGCCAAATCGCCGGCGCTGCCGGGTGGGGCAGTGTGAGCCTGTTCCTCACTTTTTTGGAGCAGGGAGAGCCCGAGACGGACGACTTCGTCAGCCGAGCGATAACGGCCGCTGCTGACCTTTTCCTGGATCAGGCGCTCCACATCGGGACTGAGGGAAGCCTTCATGCCTGTAGCTTATCAAAGGCGTTTGCGTGGCGCACAACGCTTTCTGAGAAGACGCGCGCGGTCGTGACAGAAACGAACCTGATCTATGAGGCCCGGAATTCAGCCGTCTTCCTCCATCGTATCCAACGGTTTCGCGCTTCTCTCCATGCGGGCAGCAGCCAAAATAAAGCCACGTGTCTGCAGGGTTCACCAAAGTCAGCCACCAAATATCGCTGTAACTCCGGATCGATTGTCCCCGAGGCTGCCCTGAAGTGCAAAATTGCGTCACAATAGGGACGTTATGGCACCGAGAAAAGAATGGACCGAATGGCATCTGACTCCCCGCGGCTGGGAGAAGGGCGCAACGCGCGTGCACGGAGAAGGGAACACCTGGGTCGAGGAGCCGCTCGACCGCGCCCTGAGCTTCGTCTATCAGGAGCTGGAGAGCGGCTCTCCGCCCGAGGTGAAGAAGTGGGCCGAGGAGACCTGGCGATCGAAGGACGCGGCAAAGGTCGAAGCGCTGCTGCAGTTGTACGGCGCGTGCCCGGAACGTTTGTAGATCGGTTCCGGAGCTGTTTTAGACCGGTTGCAGAACGACCGCGGAGCGGCTGTCAGAAGTGGTTGCGGTGCATGCATCGGCTGCCGCCATCCGGTGCCCGCAAAAGCAAAAGGCAGGCGCACAGCCTGCCTTTTCTGCGTAAAGCCGAATGCTGTTCTACTTCTTTGCCGGAGCGCTCTGCGTGGTCTGCGAGCCTGACAGCACTGAGTGAGATGCTGCCGTACGGTGCTGCATCATCAGCGTCAGCGCGATGGAGGTGATGACGAAGGCCAATGCCAGCCAGCCCGTGGCCTTCGTGAGCATGTTGGCCGCCGAGCGTGGTCCGAATGCGGTCTGCGATCCCTGGCCGCCGAAGGCGCCCGCCAGATCGGCGCTCTTGCCCTGCTGCAGCAGAATGACCAGAATTAAAACGAGACAGATAATAACGTGGATCGTGCTGACCAGATAAATCATCGATACATGCTTTCCTGCGGGCCGCAGCCGCGGTCTTCACACTGACCGGCTCCGCGTTGAAAAATGTCGGACTGTTTGGTGCGGAAGGGGGGACTTGAACCCCCATGCCTCTCGGCGCCACCCCCTCAAGATGGTGTGTCTGCCATTTCACCACTTCCGCACTCGGTGAAACCCTGTCCTCACGTAACTATAACAAAGCTGAAGCGCTGTGAGAATCTCCGGAGGCCGGGAAGGATGCCATTTTTCGATTCTGATCACACCATTGGCAGTGCATCGGTTTGAAATTCTCCGTTCGCGTCGGAATGGCCCGTTCGACCACCCGGAAGGCAGCAGAAAGAGAGCCGCAGCGCAGTCTCTTCGCTATGATTTTGAATATGCCCTCCAAATCCAGCGGCCCTCGCTCCTATCTTTTGCGTGCGGTTGTGGAAGTTGGCTTCATCATCTTTCTCTTCTATGCAAATCTGCTGATGGGCGAGTTCGATCGATCCATCCATAAGACACTTTCAGGTGCGCTTCATGAGATTGTTACTCCGGCAAATTTTGCCATTGCTCTGACCGCGGCCTTCATAGGACACATCGTCGTGGAATTCCTGCGGCAGAAACTCTGATTTCAAACTGACCGGCTATCCACCATCTGCCTGCCTGGATGCCGGAGACCGAAGTCGCATAGAATTGCGATGCGATTTCATTCTGTGCCGAGAGCGGTAAACGTTTGCCGGGCGAGAGAAGAGCGGGTGAGATGAACACACCGGAGAGTGGGAGAGAGATGCGGATTCCGTTTAGGAAAGATATATGGGGCGCTGCCGGCCGCAGAGCCGGAGGCGCGCGCCGTTTCATGCCGAACCTCTTTGCGGCAGGGCTGGCCGCAATGCTCATGGCGTTGTTACCGGGCAGTGTGGCGATGGCCCAGAACAGTCCCCTGGTGCTGGAGCGCGAGGGCAGGGTGATCTCGCTCGAGCCCTATGCTCCGAACATTCTGCGCGTGACGATGAGCACCGATAAGGCCGCGGCGACGTCGGCTCCGGGATATGGATTTGTGGCGCAGCCTTCGGCAGAGGGCTGGACGCACGAGCGGGAGGCGGATGGCAGCGATGTATATCGTTCGTCGCGCCTGGTGGTGCGTGTGGCTCCGGCAGGCCTTCCCAAAGACAAGCTGCCGCAGCCGATGCCCCTCGATGCGCTGAACCTGCAGCTGCGCGAGCACTACTTTGGCGGAGGCGGCGGACACGGTCCGCACAACGATGCGCTGCTGGTGACGACGGCGGAGGGCAAAGAGCTGCTGCACATGCGCACGTGGTCCATGGCGCCGGAGCGGCCGGACGTGGCGGCGGATACGGGCGAGAAGGAGTACCGCGTCTCCTCGACCTTCGACTCTCCGGCAGACGAGCACTACTACGGCCTCGGGCAGCAGCAGAAGGGCTGGATGGATCTGCGCGATCACCAGATTCGCTGCTGGCACGAGTATTCGGCCATTGGCGGCGAGGACGTCTGCGTGCCGTTCATGGTGTCGAGCCGCGGCTACGGGCTGGTGTGGGACAACCCGTCGAAGACGACGGTCGATCTCGGCTTCAACGGGCGCAATGTGTGGTCGTCGGAGGTGGGAGACCGCGTTTCATACTTCGTGATCGCGGGCAAAACCAGCGACGAAATTTATGAGGGCTACCGTCTGCTGACCGGCGTGACCCATCTGCTGCCGAGAGCGGTCTATGGATATATCCAGAGCAAGGCGATCTACCCCACGCAGCAGCAGGTGCTCGATGTGGCGAAGGAGTATCGCGCGAAGAATCTGCCCCTCGATGTGATGGTGGTGGACTTTCTGAACATGACGGCGCAGGGCGAGATGGATCTCGACCCCGCACGCTGGCCCGATCCGGCGGCGATGAATCGCGAACTGCATGCGATGGGCATCGGCACGCTGCTGAGCGTGTGGCCGCACTACTCGCCCGGCACGCAGTTCTACGACATGCTGCAGAGCAAGGGCTGGCTGATTCACACGCCGGACGGCAAGCCCGACCCGGGCAATTTTAAAGACGCCATCGGACCGAATATCGACACCACCAACCCCGAGGCGGCGAAGTGGTTCTGGGAGAAGATTCGCGACCGCTACGTGAAGCCATACGGCTTCGATTACATCTGGCTGGATGAGACGGAGCCGGACATCGATCCGGCGAAGGACGTGTTCTCGATCGGCTCAGGCACGCGCTTCTACAACGTGTATCCGCTCTTTCACACAGCCTCGGTGTATGAGGGCTTCCGGCGTGACTTTGGAGACAGCCGCAGAGTGATGATCCTGGCGCGCGCGGCGTATCTGGGCGCGCAGCGTAACGGCACGGTCTTTTGGTCGAGCGACATTCTCTCCACCTGGGACATGCTGAAGCGCTCGATTCCGACGGGGCTGAACTTTACCGCGACGGGCCTGCCCTACTGGGACACGGACATTGCGGGATTCTTCTCGCCCGCGATTCCCGCCGACTACCATGCGGCTCACAAGCCGCTGATCGACGGCTCGGATGTGCGCGGCACGATCGGCAACTACGAAGACTATCCCGAGCTCTTTGTGCGCTGGTTTGAATGGGGCGCCTTCCAGCCGGTGATGCGCGCGCACGGCGAAAGAAATCACAACGAAGTGTGGGCATACGGCAAACAGGCGGAGCCGATTCTGGCGAAGTATCTGCGGCTACGCTACCAGCTTCTGCCGTACACGTACTCGGCTGCATACCGCAGCTATCAGACGGGCGCTCCGTATATGCGGGCGCTCTTCATGGACTTCCCGAACGATCCGAAGGCCGCAAATATTCCGGACGAGTATATGTATGGACCGGCCTTCCTGGTGGCTCCGGTGACGGAGCAGGGCGCGACGCACCGCAAGGTGTATCTGCCGGCGGGCTGCGACTGGTACAACTACTGGACCCATGAGCGGCTGCACGGCGGGCAGACCATCGTGGCCGATGCTCCGATCGATACGCTGCCGCTCTTTGTGCGGGCGGGCAGCATCGTGCCGCTTGGTGCGGAGGTTCTGAGCGCGGGACAGCCACAGGCGATCGCGTCCATCGAGGTGTACCCCGGCGCGGACGGCCGCTTTACCGTCTTCCAGGATGACGGAAAGACCTACAGCTACGAAAAGGGCGCAGGCTCAGTCACCACGCTGATCTGGAATGAGGCGGCGCACCGGCTGAAACATGAAGGAGCCGGATGGAGCGGCCTCGATCAGTCCGTCGTGGTGGAGGGGAAATAGACAAAACGAACGATAGGCAGCCGCGCACACTTCGGTGACAATGGAACACCGGAGTGTGCGGAGGCGTGCATGGATCGGAACGACGCGAGAGACCGCCGGATAGCCGGCAATGCCTCCTCCACGGCAGTGCCGTTGTGGCGGCTGTATACGCTGCGGGTCTGCTACCTGATCCTTGCCGGCGGTCTGGGACTCTACATCTGGCCGAGCGTGATCCATCACACGGCATCGTTCGCGATATCGCTGGGCATACGCTTCAGCCTGCTGGCGGGGCTGGGAGCAACTGCGCTGCTGGGGCTGCGGTATCCGGTGAAGATGATTCCGCTGCTGCTCTTTGAGCTGACCTGGAAGGCGATTTATCTGATCGCCTTCGCGCTGCCGCTGTGGAGAGCGCACCAGATTACAGACGCCGTGGCAGCCGATATCACCGCCGTGCTGATGGTGGTGGTCTTTGTGCCGCTTATCCCGTGGAGCTATGTGTGGCGGGAATATGGTGCGAGCCGCGGCGAGCGCTGGCGGTAAACGAATACTCCCCGCGCCCGCTCCGCATCGCCGGTCCTACAGCCACTGCGTCAGGTGAGAGAAGCTTTCGAGCTCAACAAATTTCTGCCCCGACGGAGCTTCGTCGAAGTGCTCGTGCTCCAGCACCCAGGTGTGATGGTGGTGAATGTAGACCGCGTGCAGGCCGGCGGCGAGTGCCGGATTGATGTCCGACTTCGGGCTGTTGCCGATCATCCACGTGGTGTGCGGAGCCAGCTCGTAGCGCGCGCAGACGGAGCGGTAGGCGTCGGGATTTTTCTCGCGCGGAATCTCGACTGCGGTAAAGTGCTCCGCGAGGCCGGAGCGCACCAGCTTGTCCGCCTGTTCGGCCTCATTGCCCTTGGTCATCAGGATCAGCCGATGGCGTGAGGCCAGTACCGGCAGCGTCTGGGCCACGCCGGGCAGCAGCTCGATCTCCTGATCGGCGATGGACTGGGCGAAGCTCAGAACGCGCTCGCGCTTCTCCTCAGTCAGATCTTCGACGGAGAGCCGCTCGAAGCATTCCATCAGCGACCGCCGGAAGCTGGACAATCCGTAACCATGCGAGAGCACCGTCTCGCGCTCCACCTGGTTCAGCTTTTCGCGCACCTGCTGCGGCGAATATTCGCGATGGTTCAGATACGAGATGAAGGAAGCGATGGCGCGCTCAAAGTAAATATTGTTCTCCCAGAGCGTGTCGTCTGCGTCGATCAGCAGCGTCTGGCCGGTCAGCGTTTCCTTGTGAATGCTCATCGTCTTTTGCAGCGTATCAAAGTCCGCCAGATGAATAAAATCGACAGACCCGCGGTTGTATCTGTTTCATTTTCTTTTCTTGGCGCGTGATTCCTGCGCTTCGCCGCGTCTTTTTCCATGAACGCGCGTTCATATTTTCAAAAGAATCGGCATCTTAATTTTGTGGGCCGTGCTCACGATTGCCGAACGTTTTTGGCCGGTGTTTTTTTGCCGGAAGCGTTTATGGATCGGACTCCCGGTTATAGCCGCGATGAATATGCGACAAATCTCGAGGGCCCTGTTGCTGCTGTGCTTCCTGACGGCCGGTATTGTGGCCAGCGCCTATGCCGATGCCGCTCTGCTGCTGGAAGAGCCCTTCGGCGGCTTCGGCGCGATGAATCCCACAGGACACGCAGCCGTGTATCTCACCGATGTATGTGCCGCATCGCTCACTGAGCTGCGCCCCTGCCATCCCGGTGAAGCGGGCGTCGTCATCAGCCGCTACCATCACGTCGGCGGCTATGACTGGATCGCCATTCCGCTCATCCCTTATCTGTATGCGGTCGAGAATGTGAATGAGATTCCCGAGACGGCAAGTCCCAGGCTTGAGCTGCACCTGCGCGATGCCTACCGCCGCAAATATCTCATGTCGATCGCGCCCGACGATCCAAAGCGCGAGATTCCGCGCGGCGAATGGATTCAGCTTGTCGGCTCCTCGTACGACCGGCGCATCTGGGGCTTCGAGGTCGCAACGACAGCGGAGCAGGACCGGCAGCTCATCGAGCAGTTCAATCAGGGCGGAAACAAGGCGCACTTCAATCTTCTCTTTCGCAACTGCGCCAACTTCTCCGAGACGGTGATGAACTTCTACTATCCGCATGCGGTGCATCGGAACTTCATCGTCGATGTTGGCATCATGACTCCGAAGCAGATCGCCCGCTCGCTGGTGAAGTACGACCGCCACCACGATGAGATGGATATGCGCACCTTCGTCATTCCCCAGGTGCCGGGCTCCATTCCTCGCAGCAAATCGGTCGATGGAGTGATTGAGTCGCTGGTGAAGTCGAAGAAGTACGTACTGCCGCTGGCTCTTCTGCACCCCGTTGTCGCCGGCTCGCTGGTCGCTGCCTATATCGTCGACGGGCGCTTTCACACCGATCCAAAGGCCGTGGTCTACGAACCGGAGAGCGGACTCGATCCCGGAGAAAGCAGAGAGACCGCACCCGGCGCCAGCCATCCTTCAGCCGGAACGGGACAGGGCATGGTCGAATCGTCCGCGACTGCGCCTCCGGATACGTCGACGGAGAGCAACGGGCAGGGAAGCGGCGTACGCGTGATGCGCACCGGCAGCAGGGAATAGCCAGCCGGGGGAATGTCCGGATGGATTGCTGAAAGCAGAATGCCGGGGATTGGCTCCCCGGCGAGTGTCTGTAGGCTTTTTCGTTACCGGCTTCGTCGGAAGAGCAGCGCGTCGACCGCCAGGTAGCCTGGCCCGATCGCCAGTACCACCAGCGCCAGCGCGAAGACAGCAAGAGGGAACTCGAAGCCACCGGGGCCGGTCAGCCCGTGGCGCAGATGCACCTTGAGAATGGCGACGGTCATGTCGATGACGACGCCTGCGGCGGCAATGGGAGTCAGCAGGCCGAGCACCAGGATGACGCCGCCGAAAAACTCAGTAAAAGCAGCCACATAACCCAGCCACACCGGCAGGCCCATGTGGCCGACCATCTGCGTAAAGTGATACAGAGAGCCCTTCGGGAAGATCTTTTGGAAGCCGTGGGCAATCATGATCGCGCCCAGAGCAAGGCGCGCAACGAGTGCGGAAAAGGGCCGCAGGCGGTCCAGAAAAGCGAACATCTCCGGATTGTACGTAAGACTGGGCAAAAGTCACGCAA
Organism: Paracidobacterium acidisoli; assembly: GCF_003428625.2. GTDB lineage: Bacteria > Acidobacteriota > Terriglobia > Terriglobales > Acidobacteriaceae > Paracidobacterium > Paracidobacterium acidisoli. The sequence continues at coordinate 366,651 of NZ_QVQT02000002.1, forward strand.
TTTGATAGAGCCGTTGTCATTCCATAGCTGTATGGGCCGGTTTGCACAGGGTTTACGAAAGCGCTTACCCTGCTATTTCGAGCAGATGAAAATCATCTCCAGATAATTGATATAGATAGAGTTAAACCGCGGGTGACGAAATGAGAATCCCCGCTGTTTTCTATTGATTTTCGTATAAAAAATCCTTAGAATAGAAGAGTTTGTGACTTCCCGGTGAGCCCGACTGACTGTACCGTTCAGGGCAGACGCCGATTTTTTTGTGCACGTCACTTTACGACTGAGGATAAACAGGAAACATGGCAAAACGTCGTGGCAATCCCAACTGGGGCAAGCCGGAGCCGATCGGCCCGGTGGTTCCTACCGTTACTTCCTTCGAGCAGGTGGTAAAGGAATACAAGCTCACTCCGGATCAGTATGTTCGTTCCACACGGCTGCGTGAGTGGGCTCGCCGTAATCGGAATTCGAAGTACATTCCGGAAGCACTGCTGGAAGCCTGGGGCTTCGAGATCGAATCCACGCTCTGAACGGATTTACCGTGCTGATCAAACGCCGCCCACGGGCGGCGTTTGTGTCTGCAGGTGTTAAGGTGTTAATCCAGTCTGCGCCGGAACCAGGTATGCGCCGGTTTATCGACTGCCAGATAGACGGCAACCCCGACAAGGTGCGCAAAGATCAGGCAGAGCAGCATGCCTGCCAGATGGTCGCGCTGCAAAAAGACTGAGCCGATCTTTCCGGCGGCTGCCCCTATCGCGCCCACGCAGTAGAAATGGGTGAGATAGGTCGCATAGCTGGCGTCGCCCAGCAGCACCAGTGCGGCCACGCGCAGGGAGAAGCCGATGCGGTCGAGCAGCACCGCGGACAGCACCATGCACATGGCGGCCAGCTGGAGCCCAATTGCGCAAGCCACAGGGTGAAGCGGGCTATAGATCGCAAAGAGAGGCTGGCCGATCAAACCCGCAATGCCCAGAAGCAGAATCAGATACCGGTATTGTGTGACTGCAGCCCGCGGAAGCCTGTGGAAGAACCAGAAGCAGACCATGCCCAGCAGAAACTCAAAGATCAGCGGCTCGCCGAAGAACTGGAGCACCTTCGACGTAATGGGCAGGACATGAAGAACGGCGAAGATTCCGGTCAGAAGGAACGCCGACAGCACTGCCGCATAGCGCCGCGTAAGCAGCAGCGCCAGCGCAATGATGACGTAGAAATACATCTCATAGTTGATCGACCAGCCGACAAACAACATCGGCTGAACCAGGCCGTCGGATTTCAGGAACGGGATGAAAAACAGGCTCTTGAGCAGGTGGACGGACGAAGCCTGCGTCGCCTGCAGAAACCTGGGAGCGGCAATCGCCAGAAAGAAGACGGCGAAGGTGGCGAGCCAGTAAAGCGGTACGATGCGGGCCACGCGGCGCAGAAAGAAATTGCGGGGGTTGGTGGCGCAGATATACGCCATCATGAATCCGCTGATCACGAAGAAAGTATCGACGCCGAATCGGCCCAGCGGACGCGGCAGACCGCGATGGAAGCCGGTATGGAAGAAGACGACAGCGAAGGCGGCATACGCCCGCAGAATCTGCACATTGAGCAGCTTGACCTGCGGAGCCTTTCCGGTGCGTGCGGCGGCCGGGCCGGCATCGGGCGGTAATCCGACGCTTGAAGTGGATTCAGATACCGTCGAAAGATTCGCCTCCATGAAATCGGGCCTCCAGGCACTCGGGGGTTGGGGGTTCGGCCGAAGTACGGCAGGATCTTTCAGCAGATCACGGCAGACAATTGAGGCTCAGAAGGTTATTACGAAAGTACAGAGTATCAGAGCCATTCCGCAGGAATCCTCAACAGCATTTATGTCCGATAACGGATATTCTGTATAGTGAGTGCTGCAGATGAATAGCTTGCGCCGTGGCTGTCCTTGAACCTGATTCACAGGGCGGGTGACGCTTTCCTGCATTGCCTGCCCGGGTGCCATCGCGCCCGCCAGGGATTCGTAAAGGACAGGACATGCTCCGACGTGGGCTTTCCAATTCAGTTCCTGTCTTGCTCTCACGGAAAGTATTGATTAGGCCAGCCGAGGCTCTTAAACCGAAGGTCCAGTCAGTTGCTGGCCGTCAGAATCTCATGTAAATAATCATATATAGCGTACTAAGATATTGAAATAAATCATGATATTGATCGGTATCCGGAATGTAAGTGTTCCCTTTTCTGCACTTCCTTATGCTAAGGTAATCACAGATGCGCGTTACCCTCTCCGCCCATAGGCCCTTTCACTTCGTGATGCTCGCGAATGCCCTGCGTGCGCACGCCAGGAAGATCGATATCTTCAGCTCGGCGCCGCGCCGGTTTTTCAAAGGCCTCGACGAGACCATCCCGGTGCGTATGGCACCGGCGCCCATTCATATCGTCTCCCGAGTGCTGCCGTTTCGGGTGCCTCACAGCATGGTGGATCTGGACACCCTCTTTTACGACGCGCTGGTAGCCGCGCGCATGGGCCGTCCGGATATCTGTTTCGGGCTGGCGACGCAGAGCCTCTACACGGCTCGCGCGGCAAAGAGCCGTGGCGGCGCCTTTGTGCTCGACCGCGCCTGCCCGCATCGCGACTTCCAGCAGGCTCTCGGCCAGCGGGAGGCCGAGCGTGTAGGTATTGCCTGGCAGCCGCAGCCGGAGTGGTTCCGTGAGCGGCAGCTTGAGGAGTACGACCTGGCCGAGGCGATTCTGGTGCCCTCGATGTATACCGGACGCACCTTCCCTGCCGAGCTGCAGCATAAGCTGGTGAAGGCTCCTCTGCTGGGCCGCACAAAGATCGCGGAGAAGCCCCGCACCGAGAAGAACAGCGTCTTTACCGTTGGCGTGGTCGGCGGAGCTCCGCTGCGCAAGGGCTATCTTTATCTGCTGAAGGCGTGGAAGAAGCTGGCGCTGCCCAATGCGAAGCTCCTCATCCGCTCCGGCGGCGGCTTTGCCGGCTTTCCGGCTCTGGAAGAGCTGATGAAGCAGCTTCCGAATGTGGAGCTGGTCGGCTATGTGCCCAACATCTCCGAGTTCTATCAGCGCTGCGATGCCTTTGTGCTTCCCAGCGTCGATGACGGCTTCGGGATGGCGCTGGTCGAGGCCATGTCGAATTACGTCGCCTGCGTGGCCAGCAGCAACTGCGGCGCATCGGAGTTCATCACCAGCGGCCGCGACGGCATTGTGGTCGAGCCGGCCAGCGAAGATCAGCTCGCCGAAGGCATTCTCCGTCTGTATGAGTCGGAAGAGCTGCGCCGCGAGATGGGAGCCGCAGCGGTCGAGACCGTGCGTAAGATCGAAGCCGGCCGCGGATACGACCGCGCCATCGACTCCCTGATGTCCAGACTGGGCAGTGACCGCCTCGCGGTCAATCAGCTCTCTTCGCAGCCGGCGTAATCGCGCCGGTCTGCATCTTCCCCGCATTTCGCTTCCGAAATTTTCTGCCGATCTGATTTCCCGGTCAGCGTACGACGCCGCGGCGCTCGAGCCAGCGCAGCGTGCTCTGCACCATCTGCTTGCCGGAACGAACCAGGCCGGGTGCGAACTTCTCCAGCATGGGCTTGGCGGGCTGCAGAAATCCCTGCACCTTATAACGGAAGCGCGTGGTGCGAAAGCTCTGCTGCTGGCCTTCGTTGCTGAAGGCCTTCATATACCAGGCGGGAAAGACCGCGGTCAGAAAGGCCGTCTGGTTCTTCCAGCGATGGTTGTAGTCAATCTCGCACTCTTCCATGTCGCGGTCTTCCTTGTAGAGCCCGACGTGATCGAGAGCGGCGCGCGACTGGATGTGGGGCTGATCGCTGTAGAGGAAGTACTCAATGCGTCCGTCTTCGTATGGCTTCGGCGTTGCATAGCAGGGCTCGCTGCTGCCGGAGAGCCGCATGTTCTTATCCGCAGGATGTGGCGCGCCCCCGAAGTTGATGAGGCCCACCTGTGGGTTCTCTTCCATCACCTGAATTGCCTGGCGGAGATAATCGCGCGGACCCTGGCAGACCCAGTCATCCTGAACCATGAAAATGTATTTGCCCGTGCAGTGGCGGATGCCGTTGTTGTTATTCGCGCCGAGTCCCTGATTGCGCGGCGCCAGCGCGAAGAGATCCGCCGGCAGCGTGCGAATCTTCGCCTGAATCTCTTCCCCGCTGCCGTCGTCGGCAATTACCAGCTCGAGCGACGGATAGTCTGTGTTTCTGCGAAAGGCTTCGACGGTCTGCGCCAGCAGGTCGAAGCGCTTGTAGGTGACAAAGAGAACGGAAACGAGGGGGAGCTCAGAGGTCATCAGTGTCTTTTATCCTCAGGCCGCGCCCAGAGAGCGGGCCACGCGCTGCTGCATGCTGCGGCCACGGTTGGCAAAACCGCGCAGGTATCGGTTGATGTCGTTGCGATCCTGACGAACCATCGTGAAGTATGCTCCCGTGAAGTACACGATGATAAACGTAAATACCTCCGCCAGCAGCCCGCCCAGATGCTTGTGCTGGATGTGGACGTAGTGATGCACGAGCAGGCTCAGAGCGCTTGCTGCAGCCAGCGGCAGCGATTGCCGCAGGAGGCATCCGCCGAAAAAGCGAACGACATTCAGATGGAAAGTCTTCGAGATTTTGCGCCACAGCAGCACGTTCTGCGGAAGCTGCACGATGACGAGGGCCAGAGTAATGCCGCCGAGTCCGATCTTCTTTCCCAGATAAAATGCCAGCGCGAAATTGGCTACGCCCTGAAAGAAGGCTGTGCCGGTAAGCAGGCGCATCCATCCGAAGACGAACGAGTAGACGATGGCCACGCGCTGCATGGAGATGGTCACGCAAAAGATTGCAAGGCAGACCGTGAGCAGCTCTCCGGCATACTGGCCTTCGCCCACCCACGAGACAACAAGATCGTGATTGAAGAGGAAGACGCCCACCGCGAGCGGCAGCGACATGAGCAGCAGAAAGCGTGAGAGACGCAACAGCGCCTGCTTCATGCGGTCCATCTCTTTTTTGCCGTAGAGCTCATTGATGGCCGGCGTTGCGCTGTCTGACAGGCGCAGAATCATGTTGTACGCCGTCATCGTGGGCATCTGCGATGTATAGAAGGTACTGGCGTTGGCCGCGCCGCTCGTTATGCCCGCGACGGTGTTGCCGGAGCTGAACATGAGCATATTGCCGACGTTCAGAAACATGGCATGACCGCCGAATCCCACCATCTCGCGCAGCAATCTTTTATCAGGTACGCCCCAGCCAGGCGTGAGCTGCGGATTCTTGCGGCGGAAGCGGACCCGGTACAGAACGCTGCCGCAGGCCTCGACCACGGTGCCCGCAAGCATCAGGCCGAAGAGACCTCCGCCGGCGAGAACGAACAGCAGCGACGCCAGTGTGCGCGATGCCCCCAGCAGTGTTCCGATGAGATTGGTCGCGGCCAGATCCTGTGTGGCCACCGATGCATTCAGATATGCGGCCAGCGGCGTGCGAAGAATGGCCCACGCGGCAATCACGTAAAGCGCATACCTTGCCTGATGAGCAATGCCCGGCGAGAGATGGAACAGCTGCGCGATGAACATGCTGAAGATCACCACCAGTCCTGCGAAGACGGTGTTGGTAATCAGCAGCAGCGTGCGCGCAGTGGTGAAGACGTGCCGGAAGCGCACGCCTCCGTCGTCCATGCCGATCGCCTGCGCCAGAAAGCGCTCGAGCGACCACGAGTGCGCGATGTCGACCAGCGCAAGGAAGCTGAGCGTCTGCATGATCGCGGCATAAGCGCCCAGCGCTTCGCGTCCGGCGAGCTTAAGCACCACCGGCGCGAGCAGCGCCTGGACGAGAATCTGCGAGGCATACTGCACCAGACTGGTAAGAAAACCTTTGGCGGCTCTTCCACTACGACTCATTCGTTGGCGGTCTCATTCAAAAAAGAAAATGACTTGGTATCTGCTATGCCTGCGCCCGGGATCGGGTGGGTCATGTTCACTGCAAAAATTCAGCTCTGTTGAGCCGGTGTCAGGAACAGATACTCCATGTATACCATTTCGATGATAACCCTATGTTACACGGGAAAGACTTCTCCGGCTGCATCAGGTAAGCCCTGTCTTTGCATGATTCTCATGGAATTACCCCTTGAATCATGAGACACTGCATCCACACAATGACCTGCAATTCGCACTGCACAATGGTAACCCCCGACCGGAGCGCATTATGACGGCTCGCGAAGGACAGCGTTACGATGAGCTGGATTCACTGCGTGGTCTTGCTGCCGTAACAGTCGTGTTCGGACACCTTTCGATGATGGTGTTCTGCGGCCCATCAGGACCACTCAATCCGCAGTGGAATTTCTGGCGGCACCTGATCGTGCTCGTCAATTACACGCCGCTTACCGTGATCATGTCCGGCGGAGCGGCCGTGCGCTTCTTCTTCGTGCTCAGCGGCTTCGTTCTGATGCTTCCCTTCCTCAGGAAGAAGGACAATCCATACTTTCCGTTTCTGGTAAAGCGCATCTGCCGCATCTGGATGCCATACGTGGCGGCAATCGGCTTTGCTCTGATCTTCGATGCGTGGCTGGGGCAGCGCACCCTGCCGGGGTTTTCGGGAGCGATCAATAACACATGGAATGAGCCCATCACCTGGCACCGCGTGATACAGCATGTGCTCATGCTGGGGGTCTTTCCCGCCGCGCAGTACAACACGGTTCTGTGGTCTCTCGTGCAGGAGATGCGCATCTCCATCGTTTTCCCGCTGCTCGCGCTGGCTGTGCTCAAACTCAGCACACGCGGACTGGTGCTGCTTGTTCTGCTGCTCGAAGCGGGAACGGCATTGATTCCCATATTTCACCCTGCGGCCGATCTCAGCCTGCAGAGCTTTCCCGAGACCATACACTTCATCAGCTTTTTCCTGCTCGGAGCGGTGCTGGCAAAGAACCGGGAGCCGATCTCGAACTGGCTGAGCAGCATCAGCAAATGGAGCCGCGCCGCCATCGCACTGTTTGCCTTCCTGATGTACACCACAGGAATCAAAACACTCTGGAGCGCGCATTTTAACGATCATGTTCTGGTGCGCGTCATGCGGGCGTTCCCGCATGCGGCGTGGGCCAGCTCCGCTGCGCTGGGATATATGAATGAGGCAGCCGGAGACTGGATCGCGGCTCTGTGCGCCGCCACGGCGATCTGTTTTGCTCTGGTTGACCGCAGGACCAAAGCGGTACTCAATCACAAGCTCGTTCTCTGGACCGGGCGCGCCTCCTACACCCTTTATCTGGTGCACGCCACGGTTCTCTTCGCGCTGCTCTTCGGCCTGTATCAGACACGCTGGTTCTCGCTGCTGGTTCCGGCCTATATCGTGGGAACCATCGTCGCGACCATCCTCTTCTACCGGTTCGTGGAACGGCCGACGATGGCTCTGGGGAAAAAGCTGGCACGCATGCTTACCCCTGCGCCGCGTGATGTTCCCGAAACCAAGCCGATGGTCAATATAGGCTGAGCCGGACCGCGTCAGCTTCCGAAGATTCGCAATGACCGCACGGCCATGCCGTGGCCTTCGGGATGGTCGGGGACCTTGCCGCCTGCCCAGTCGGCGAGCGCCGTGGAGAGGCGGATCGTGGCCGGTCCTTTGACCGCGCCGTGGGTGATGACCGCCGCGATCGGCTCGCCATCGACCTCGTAGATCATATCGGTCGGCGTCCACAAAAGACCCACGTCGTGAAAACCCGCGGAAAGGTTCTCGACGAAGTTGGCGCCCCAGCCCATGGCAGTGTGTTTCTCCGTCTTGTTCGAAGGCCAGTACTGCAATCCGAGATGCATGTAGCTGGGGTAGAACGTCTCGGTGATGTCGATTTCGAAATGATCGTCGGTGGTCAGCCAAAAGGCGTTGTCGAGCCCCCGAATATCGGCGATCCGGATACTGGCCTCATAGAAGCCATAACCGTATTTGGTCTTACTGGCGATGTAGCCGATGGACCAGTGCGCGGTGCGGCAGTCCTTCGACGGAAGAACCTCAAGTTTCAGGCCCGAGGGCGTTGCCTGGACGCTGTCCGGCCGGCGGCAGGACTTCAGGCTCGCATTGTCATCGCTCACCGGGCTCCAGTTGCTGTCGAGCTCGGAAAGGTTTGTGAAATCGGTCGAAAGAATGGGCGTTCTGTGGCCTGAACGCCATGCCGCGATGGCGGCGCGGTCGGCTGGCGTGACGGCCCGGCGCGTGCCCCATGCCTGATCCGGCGAGCCCCAGGTGACCGGCCCGGCCAGGGTCGCAGCCCAGGCCAGCGGTACCAGCAGAAGGAATGCGGGAAGACAAAAAGCCCCGCCCGCAAGGATCGTCCGTCTGATGTTTTCTGCTCTTTGCATCGGAAGCTCTTCGACCCGCCATGACCGCAGGGACAGGCTACACCGGGACCGGCAGCTCCACTGTCAATTCAGGTTGAATGCATGCAGCTGTACAGAAGCGCACTGTGACGCGGCGACAGCAGGCAAAGATTTTTTGCGGGATGGATCGGGCTACATCTTGTAGCGGCCGAGATCCTCGTCGCCGAGATTCTCCAGCCAGTTCCGGATATCCTGGGCCGAAGCCTGCGAGTCGGCGGGATTCGGCAGGACTTTGGCGGCGAGCAGCACCTCTTCGGCGACATAAATCGGACAGTCCGAGCGCAGCGCCAGCGCCAGCGCGTCGGAGGGGCGCGCATCGACGGCCACCATCTCCCCGTTCTGGACCATCCAGATCACCGCATAGAACGTATCGTCCTTCAGCTCGGTCACCACAATGCGCTGCACCTGGGCATTCAGGCCCTGCACCAGATTTTTCAGCAGGTCATGCGTCAGCGGACGCGTGGCGGTCGCTTTCTCGACCTCCATCGCGATGGCGTTGGCCTCATAAAGCCCCACCCAGATGGGAAGAATGGCGTCGCTCTCCGGATCGCGCAGCAGCACGATCGGCATATTCGTCGAAGGGTCGACCATCAGTCCCCGGATTTTCATTTCGATTTCCATTGGCGCCCCCTCTTCCGCTTCAGACTGCCTCACCCACAAGACTGTTGGGAAAGCTCTTCGTCACCCTGACCGGAAGATAATTCCCGGTTGCGGGCATAATGGGCTGACTGGTGGTAAAGTTCAAGGTCTTATTCTGGCTGGTGCGCCCGATGACCTGCGCGCGCGCCGCATTCTGACCCTCAACCATTACCTCAAAAATCTCCCCGACATGGTTGTTGTAATTGATCCTTTGAATCTCGCGCTGCCGCTCGAGCAGGATCTGCAGCCGGGCCGATTTCTCTTCATCCACGATGGAATCCGGCATGGTCACGGCCGGAGTATTGGGCCGCGGCGAATATTTGAAGGCGAAGACGCCGTCGTACTGCACCTCGGCCAGCAGATCGATCGTCTGCTCGAAATCCTCCGGCGTCTCTCCCGGAAAGCCGACGATGATGTCCGTGGTCATGCTGATCGGCCGCCTGGCCGCCTTGATCCACGCGATGCGCTCCAGATACTGCTCGCGCGTGTATTCACGCTGCATCATCTGCAGCACATGCGATGAGCCGCTCTGTACCGGCAGGTGCACGTGATCGCAGAGCGACGGCACCGCGTCGATGGCCTCGACGATATCCCGCGTGAAATCCCGCGGATGCGAAGTCGTGAAGCGGACGCGGCGAATGCCGGTGATCTGGCCGACGGCGGCGAGCAGCTCCGCGAAGCTCAGCTTCCCTTCCGAATCGCGATACGAGTTCACATTCTGGCCGAGGAGCTGGATCTCGGTATAACCCGCATCGGCCATGCGGCGCGCTTCAGCCAGCACCGAGGTCGATGTGCGGCTGCGCTCTTTGCCGCGGGTATAAGGAACCACACAGTATGCGCAGAACTTGTCGCAGCCTTCGATGATCGTGATGTAGCCGCGATGCGGATTGGTGCGGGCGGTAAACTCCGTTTCAAAGGTCTCTTCCGTCTGGCGGTCGTCGAGACCGGTGACCCGGGTTGCTCCCTGCTCGATCTGGATCAGCATCTCGGGCAGCCTGCGATACGAGGCGGAGCCGGAAACCAGCGAGACAAACGGCGCGCGCTCGAAGATGCGCTCGCCTTCCTGTTGCGCCACGCAGCCCAGAACGCCGAAGCGCTTGCCCTGGCGATAGAGTTTTTTGTAATCGTTGAGCCGGTTGAAGACCTTCTGTTCGGCCTTGTCGCGAATCGAGCAGGTGTTATAGAGAATCAGGTCGGCCGCTTCTTCGTCTTCCACCTGCCGATAGCCCTGCTGTACCAGTGTGCCGATGACTTTTTCCGAGTCATGAACGTTCATCTGGCAGCCGAATGTCTCCAGATAAAACGTCTTCGACGGGCTCGCCGAATCGTGGTTGTTCTGTGTCGTCATGCTCTCTTCAAGTATAGCGCGGGGCCGCGGCGCAGCCTGCGTAGAGCGCGTCTAGCGGTGCGGGGAAAGAAAGGCGTGGCGGCTCTGCGGCGCGGGCAGATAGACCCGCTCGAGCGTGCTGTCGCTGTGGATGCTGACCATGTTGCGCCCGGCGCGCTTGGAGCGGTAGAGCGCCTCGTCGGAGTGCTTCAGCAGCGTCTCGCTGGTATCGCCGAAGGTGCTGACGGCGACGCCGACGCTGGCCGTAATGTTGAGCGAGACCGGCAGATTGTCCATCATCTCGATGGAGTGGCGAATGCGCTCCGCCACCATCGCCGCCTGCATCGAGTCGGTATCACGCAGCAGCATGGTGAACTCTTCGCCGCCGAAGCGGGCCAGCGCATCGGAGCCGCGCGTGGTGCACTGCAGAACGGCGCTGACGCGGCGAATGACCTCATCGCCGATGGGATGCCCATAGGTATCGTTGATGATCTTGAAGAAATCGAGATCGACCAGAACCAGTCCGAGCGCCTTGCCGTGACGGTTGGAGTAGGTCAGCTCGCGCTGCAGCGCCTCCTCGAAGGCGCGGCGGTTCAGCAGTCCGGTCAGGCCGTCGGTCAGGGCGAGCGTCTGCAGATTCAGCCGCTGGGCGCAGACCGAGAGCCACACGAAGCTGAGTCCCGCGCTGATGCCGAGCATGCAGTGAACCAGCGTGAAGAAGGACTGGAAGAGATACGGGTGTGTCAGGTCGGTGTGCGGCGGCCCGAGAAATATCGTCACGATCGCGCGCACCACGTGAATGGAGGCCAGAGTGGCCATAATGCCGCCGGCAAACATAGCCGGCCCGCGCAGCAGGGGTGGATAGTGTCGGAAGAGAACGTAAGCGGACAGCGCGATCTGCACCGCCGCCGTGGTTGAAAATGCGTAGCTGAAGTAAGAGAAGTTGGGATGAACCAGGGTGAAATCGACGCAGGCAAGGATATTGAAGACCACCACCGCCATGCTGATCCGTATCTGGTGGTTGGGCCGCTCCAGTACTTCGCAGATGGCCTGATGCAACAGAACGTAGGTCATCACCAGGCTGAGATTGGTGAGACTCACGATGAAAAACAGATGGGTATAAGAACGGGCGGAGAACAGCACGATCCCGGCAAAGGCCAGGGCGAACGCCGACTTCAGCCAGCGCATACCTTTCAGGTTCGGCATGCTGCGGTCGATTGCAAAACAGCCGATGACGAACATGGCCAGAATGACTGCGTATCCGGCCATTAAAGCGCGCATGGACATCCGCTCTGCCCAGGGTCCTTTCCGGCAAATCTGTTAACAAATGGGGATTCCCATCCAGCATGCCATGCTGAAGCGCATCCGTCACGATCAATCTTCCGGGGAGACACACATCGGTTACCCTGCTTCCCGGCGGGTACGTCCCGGAGCTCGCTGCGGTATCTTCGCAGCATGCGGCAGAAGCAGAACATTGCTCTGATTTCGTGGAATACCGAAGCCATCGGCGAGCAGAAACAACGGCTCGAAAGGGCTGGGTTCACTCTGGAACTATCGATCCACCGCAGCTCCGGCCTGATCGGCAAACTGGCGCGGGCCGGTGTGGATGCCGTTGTGATCGACCTGAGCTCGAAGCCCTCCTATGGCCGCGAGATCGGCATTCAGCTGCGCGGCAGCCCCACCACACGGCCCGTGCCGCTGGTCTTTGCCGGCGGCGTGGAAGAGAAGATCGCTCTGGTTCGCGTCGAGATTCCCGATGCCGTGTACTGCTCCTGGGAGCAGATCGCAGCCGGGGTGAAGCATGCCATCGATCATGCTCCCGTGCGGCCTGTGCAGCCCCGCACGCGCGGCGCAGGAGCGGTCGCCGGTTCGGTGCTGGCGCGCAAGATGGGCCTCGGCGGCGAAGTAAGGACAGTGATTCTCGGCGACGTGATCGGGCTGGGACGGCGGCTGGGCATTGCATACGAAGAGCAGATCGATGCACAGACGGAGATCGCTCTGGCCGTGGTGCGCACCGCGCGAGAGATGGAAGATGTTTTCGGGATGCTGGAGGCGCAGCTTCCGGCAAAGGCCGTGCTGTGGGTGATCCATCCCAAACAGAGTGGAAAGCTGCGCTCGGACTTCACGCAGACCGATGTTCTCGCTACCGGTCTGGCGCATGGCTTCAGCGGCTTCAAAATGTGCGCCGTCGATGCGGACTGGTCGGGCGCGCGTCTGGTGCGGAAGGCGCGCCGATGAGATTTTCGATGAGCCCTGCAGATGAGCGCGAGCGCTGGAATGCGAAGTACGCCGCCGGCGAAAAAGACGAGCGGTCGGCCGATCCCCTGCTGCGGCAGGCCGTCGCCGGAATGGCGCCTGGCCTGGCTCTGGATCTGGCGGGCGGCACCGGGCGGCACGCGCTCTGGCTGGCGGAGCGGGGCTGGCAGGTAACCCTGTCTGACATCTCCGACAACGCAATGGCACTCGCCCGGCAGCGTCTGGCGCAGCAGACGGGCCGGCTCGACGGCAGCGTGGAATGCCGCCGCGAAACAGCCTCCGGGACCATCGCCTGGGCGCTCACAGAGAAACGATGCTTCCATCTGATCGCGGTCTTCTGGTTTCTCGATCGCGCTCTCTTCCCTGCTCTTCCACGGCTGCTCGCGCCGGGAGGCATCCTGGTCTGCAAAACGTTCACGGCGGAGCACGAACGATTCCGCGGGCGCGAGATTCCCGAGTATGCGCTGCAGCCGGGAGAGCTGCGGACGGCTTTCCCTTTGCTCGATGAGCATGTTTACCGCGAAGTCGGCGGCGTTGCCGAGCTGGTGGCGCAGGCGCGATAACGCCGGAGGCATAAAGCCGGTAAAGTGAAAGCCATGCAGCTGCCCGCCTATGATGATCTGCTTCGCGCAGCGAAAATCGTCCGCCAGGTCATGCCGCCTACGCCCACCTGTACCTGGCCGCTGCTCAGCGAGCGAGCCGGCGCAGAAGTCTGGCTGAAGCATGAGAACCATTCACCCGTCGGCGCCTTCAAGCTGCGCGGCGCGATGGTCTACCTTGACTGGCTGCGGCGCGAGCATCCTCGCGTAACCGGAGTTGCCGCGGCCACCCGCGGCAACTATGGCCAGGGAGTGGCGCGTGCGTCGACGCACTACGGAGTGACGGCCACGATTGTGGTGCCGCACGGCAACAGCCCTGCGAAAAACCGCGCCATGCAGGCGCTGGGCGCGGAGCTGATCGAGCACGGCGAGGACTTTCAGAGCTCGCTCGAATATGCCGCGGAGCTGGCAAAGGAGCGCGGCCTGCACATGATTCCCTCCTTTCATCCGCTGCTGGTGCATGGAACGGGAACCTATGCGCTTGAAATGTTCGAGGATGCGCCGGAGCTGGAGGCGGTCTATGTGCCGATCGGCCTGGGCTCGTCCATCTGCGGCGTGATGGCGGCAAAGGCGGCACTGGAGCTGAGAACAGCGCCGGGGCTGAAAGCAGCGCCGCGGCTAAGTACAAAGATCGTCGGCGTGGTGGCAAAAGCCTCGCCCTCTTACGCGCTGTCCTTCAAAGCAGGACATGTGGTGACGCATCCCGCGGAGACCAGGATCGCCGACGGACTGGCCTGCCGGGTTCCGAATGCCGACGCGCTCGAGGCGATTCTGCAGGGCGTGGATCACATCGTCGAAGTCACCGAGGGGGAGATCGCCGCCGCCATGCGCGTCCTCTTTGAAGATACGCATAACCTCGCCGAAGGAGCCGGAGCGGCCGCAGTGGCCGGGCTGCTGCGCGAGCGCGAGGCCGTCGCCGGAAGGCGCGTCGGCGCGGTGCTGACCGGGGGCAATGTGGATCGAGAGACCTTTCTTGCGGCGATGGAGCAGACCGGAGACGCGGCATGAAGAACGATGCGGAGCTGACGCCGATTGCGCATGGAGCGCTCAGTCGCTGCTTCGGCTGCGGACAGCAGAACCCGACCGGACTGCGGCTGAAATTCTTCACCGATGCCGGCGGAAACATCGTCTGCCGCCTTCGCGTGGCGCAGCGCTTTGAAGGCCCTCCGGGCTGCGTGCATGGAGGCGTGATCGCCACGCTGCTCGACGAGGCGATGAGCAAGGCCAACCGCGCCCGCGGCGTAGTGGCGATGACGCGTCAGATGGAGGTCGAGTACCTTAGGCCGGTACGGCTGCGTACATCTCTCACACTGACCGGGCGGCACGTCGAGGCGCACGGCAGAAAGCATCAGTGCGAGGCACAGATCACGGATGCGGAGGGCACGGTGCTGGCGAGGGCGAAGGCGCTGTTTATCGCGGTCGATCCGGCGCGTCTGGCGCAGGCGGCCGGCCGGTAAGCCGTTCGGGGTTCACGGCTCGTCTAGAGCTCGTCCTTCGAGACAATATCGAGGCAGGCCAGGCTTACTCCGGCGATGGCCGGCTCTCCCGGCAGGCCGGAGACGACGGGCTCCGGAACAATGGCGCCGTTGGTCTGCTCGGCAATGGCTTTGCTGAGGGCATGAGCGAAGGTGGTGGCAGAGTTGAGTACGCGCTCCGGGTTTTCGACCGGCCACGAGACAGGAAGGCCACACACCCAGCGCCAGATAACGACATTGGCGGGGTCTGAGAGTGCGGTATCGGCGGGATAGACATGTCGGGTGATCTGGTGGGCTGCCCTGACGGCAGTATGCAGGTCGGATAGAGACAGGGATTTGGGCCGATCGTTCATCCCGGAGCGTGTTCCTCTGGAGGATGGTGCGCGAAGTGCCGGAACGTTACATTCGGATCAACCTGAATCTTGATAAACTGACCCTTCAGAGAGATTTCCGTGCAGCGCCGGAAACGGGCCCCAGCCCGTACGCGCTGCGATGGATTGATAAGGGAGTCGCGCAATGGCAGAACAAAACAATACAAACGGCAATTACACGGCGAATTCGACAACCGGGCTGCGTCTGAAGGTGGGTCTGGCGGAGATGCTCAAGGGCGGCGTCATCATGGACGTGATGAACGTCGAGCAGGCGAAGATCGCCGAGCAGGCCGGAGCGGTTGCCGTGATGGCGCTCGAGCGTGTTCCCGCCATGATCCGCGCCGAGGGCGGCGTGGCCCGCATGGCAAAGCCCAGCCTGATTAAGGAGATCATCGGAGCGGTCTCGATCCCGGTCATGGCCAAGGCCCGCATCGGCCACTTCGCCGAGGCGCAGATCCTCGAGCATCTGGGCGTCGACTTCATCGACGAGAGCGAAGTGCTCACCCCTGCCGATGAAACGCACCACATCGACAAGCACGCCTTCAAAACCCCCTTCGTCTGCGGCGCGCGCGATCTGGGCGAGGCGCTGCGGCGCATTGCCGAAGGCGCGGCGATGATCCGCACCAAGGGCGAAGCCGGTACCGGTGACGTCGTGCATGCCGTGAAGCACATGCGCCAGATCGTGCAGGAGATGAAGGCGCTGACCGTGCTCAGCGAGCAGGAGCTGTACGTCGCGGCGAAGGAGCATCGCGCGCCTTACGAGCTGGTGCGTATGGTGGCAAAGACCGGCAAGCTGCCTGTGCCGAACTTCTCCGCAGGCGGCATTGCCACGCCGGCCGACGCCGCGCTGATGATGCAGCTTGGCGCCGAGTCTGTCTTCGTCGGCTCCGGCATCTTCATGAAGGAGCGCGCCACGCCGCTCGATGTGGAGCTGGACGCGAAGGGCGAGCCGAACAACCCGGCCGAGCGTGCCGAGGCCGAGTCCCGCGCTAAAGCCATCGTGATCGCCACCACGCACTTCAACGATCCGAAGATTCTCTCCGAAGCCGCCGAGCAGGTCACCGGATCGATGAAGGGCCTCGCCGTCGCTGCTCTTGAAGAAAAGGATCTGCTGCAGACCCGCGGCTGGTGAACTGGCCGGTGCTGGCCGCACGGGCACATGCGCCTTCGGCGCAATGCTGTGAGGAAATTATTATGCGTATTGAGCTCGACTTGCCGGATGACATTGCTCAGGCACTGCAGTCGGCGGATCTCCCCCGCACGGCTGTTGATGCCATTGCGCTCGAAGGCTACCGCTCCGGGAAACTCGGCAGAGGCCAGGTGCAGCGCCTGCTTGGCTTCAGCACGCCGATGCAGGTCGACGCCTTCCTCAAGGAACACGACGTCTATCTGAACTACACGATGGAAGAATACGAGAAGGATCTCGCCACACTGGAAAGGCTGAGAAACAAGGAGGCGGCGAGCACGAAGCGCTCCGCATGATCGTTGTTGCAGACAGCTCAACCCTGCACTATCTGGTTCTCATCACCAGGATCGATATTCTCCAGAAACTATATGGCCGGATTTACATCCCCGAATCAGTGATGATCGAATTGTCTGACATGGGAGCGCCATCGTCTGTTCGTCATTGGGTAGAAAACCTTCCTTCCTGGATCGAATCGCGAAAGCTGACGAATCAGGACGCGTCGATCGGTTTACTGGGCAGAGGGGAACAGGACGGAATCGCTTTGGCCCATGCCCTGGGTGCGGAATTAATCCTTCTTGATGACAAAGCCGCCCGCAAAGCTGCGATACGGCAGGGAATCTCCGTTACCGGCACATTAGGAGTTCTCGGAGAGGCTGCAAAAGCCGGCCTGACAGACCTTGAAGCGGCCATTAAAGAACTGCGGCAAACAAACTTCCGCGCATCTGGCTCTCTTATTTCTGAAATCCTGAACAAGGGCCGAAAACAGGCGCAGGAGCCAAACGGATTTTAGAACTCGACGAGGAATGTTGATTTCATCTGAAAAGCAGCTCAATCCTAAGATTGGCGTCCTCGCCATCCAGGGCGACTTCGACGCCCACGCCACCGCGCTGCGCGAAGCGGGCGCCGATGCCGTGCTGGTGCGCCGTTCCGAAGAGCTGGCTGGCGTCGATGGCCTCGTGATCCCCGGCGGCGAGTCGACCACCTTTCTGAAATTTCTGGAGCGCGACGGATTTCTCGGCGCTCTCCAGGCCTTCGTCGCGGAGAAGCCGACCTTCGGCACCTGCGCCGGCTGCATTCTGCTGGCAAAGGAAGTGCTGCACCCCGCGCAGCAGAGCCTCGGCGTGCTCGACGCCACTGTCGAGCGCAATGCCTACGGACGCCAGATCGACAGCGCCATTTATACTGCCCGGACCGCGCTCCCCGGCGGTCCGCTCGAGATGGTCTACATCCGCGCGCCGCGCATCACGAAGACCGGCAAAGGCGTGACCGTGCTGGCCGAGCGCGACGGCTTCCCGGTTCTGGTCGAGCAGGGGCACCTCATGGCCGCGACCTTTCACCCGGAGCTCTCCGCCGACCGCCGCGTGCATCAGCGCTTTGTCGATCTCGTCCGACAGAGCCTGCGCTGAAGCCCTGCATATCTTTTCCGGCTGGCCCATGTTCCCCGTCTGCCCTCACAGAAATGCTCTAATCTCTTCTGTGAGCCTTCCGCACAGCGCGATCCTCGCCGCAGTCCCCTGGATGCCGGGGAACGGCGCGCTGCACGGCGCGATCTTCGATCGCCTTATGGGCTGGAACCTTGCCATTCTGCTGGCCCTCTTCCTGCTCGCCCATCTTCTTCTCATCGCCGCTCTGCTGCGGCGCGGCGCGGCGTCCGCCTCGTCCGCCGCGAAGATACCGAGCCTGCTGACGAAATGGCTGCCGCTTGCCGGGCTGTGTGTTCTCTATGTCTGGATGGCCGTAACCGCCGAGCGTCTGTGGGCCGCAGACCGCTTCGCCGGACCGGCTCCGGCGTCGATGCAGGTCGAGGTCACCGGCGTGCAGTTCCAGTGGTACTTCCGCTATCCGGGGCAGGACGCAGCCTTCGGCGCGACGCGTCCGCGTCTGATCGACGCAGCCGGAGGCAACCCGCTCGGCATCGACCCCGCCGACCCGCGCGGGCACGACGATGTGATCTCGAGCGTGCTCGAGCTGCCTGCCGGCCGTGAAGTCGATCTGCGCCTGCGCTCGCAGGATGTGATCCACGGCCTCTTCATTCCCGGCATGCGGCTCAAGCAGAACGCGGTACCGGGCATGGTGCTGCATGTGCACTTCACGCTGCAGCAGCCAGGCAGCTATGCCATTCTCTGCAGCCAGGTCTGTGGAATGGGCCATGCGCGCATGCAGGCCACGCTGCGCGTCGTGCCTCCAGCCGAGTTCGACCGGTGGCTGAGCACCCGCGAGCATGCGGTGTCGCGATGAAGCAGGCGCGCACGGCGGCTTCGGATACAGAGCGCGGCTTTCTCCGCCGCTGGATCTTCACCGCCGATCACCATGCCATCGCCGTGCAGTACTTTCTGCTGGCGCTGGCTGCCGTCGCTGTCGGCACATTGCTCTCGCTGCTCATGCGCGTGCACCGCGTCTGGCCGGACACGCCGCTTCCCTTCTTCGGCCTGGTGAAGCCGGAGGACTATCTCGCGCTGGTCACCATGCACGGCACGCTGATGATCTTCTTTGTGCTGACCGTCGTGCCGCAAAGCGCCTTCCCCAATCTGGTGCTCACGCGGCAGATCGGCGCATCGCAGATGGCCTTTCCCCGGCTGAACGCGGCTGCCTTCTGGATCACCGCCGCTTCCCTGCTGGTGCTGCTCTCCGCTTTCTTCGTGCCCGGCGGCGCTCCCATCTCCGGATGGGCGAACTATCCCCCTCTGAGCGCGGTGCCCGCCGCCGGTCCCGGCCAGGCCACCGGCATGGATCTGTGGCTGGTCAGCATCGGGCTCTTCTGTATCGCCGCCATTCTCGCCGCGGTGAACTTTCTGGTGACGATCCTGACCGAACGCTGCGCCGGAATGACCTGGTCGCGGCTGCCGCTGACCGTCTGGTCGTGGCTGGTGACCTCGATCCTGACCCTGCTGGCCTTCAGCGTGCTCATCGCCGCCGTGGTGCTGTTGCTCTGCGACCGGCACTTCGGCACCAGCTTCTTCGTCCCCATGGGCGACTTCGTCAATGGCCGCGTGGTCGGTCACGGCGACGGCTCGCCGTTGCTGTGGCTGCACCTCTTCTGGTTCTTCGGCCACCCCGAGGTCTACATCTCCATCCTGCCCGGAATGGGCCTGGCCTCATCGCTGATCGCCAACTTCACGCGCCGTCCGGTCCCCGGCTACCGCCTGATGGCCTCGGCGCTGGTGCTGATCGGGCTGCTCGGCCTTATGGTCTGGGGACATCACATGTTCGTCTCCGGCATGAATCCCTACGCCGGCGCCGCCTTCGCGCTCACCACCATGGCCATCGCCGTGCCCAGCTCGGCCGAGGTGCTCACCTGGCTGGCCATGCTCTTTCGCGGACGCATGCAGCGCACCACGTCGATGCTCTTCATGCTCGGCTTCCTCTCCTTTTTCATCGCCGGCGGCCTCAGCGGGCCGATCCTCGCGCAGCCGGACCTCGACGGATACCTGCACAACACCTTCTTCGTCGTGGCGCATTTCCATCTGGTCATGGCCATGGCCGGAGTTTTTTCCATCTTTGCCGGGATCTACTACTGGTTTCCGCTCATGACCGGCCGCCTTATGAACGAAACCCTGGGCAAGGCTCACTTCTGGATCTCGCTCATCGCCGCCTACGGCACCTTCTTCCCCATGCACTTTGCCGGGCTGGCGGGCGAGCCGCGCCACTACGAGCGCCTGACCGGACCGGCGCACTCTTTCGCAGCACTCCTTCCGCTCGAGCGCGGCATCACATGTGCAGCGCTGCTTTTGGCGGCTGCGCAGCTTATATTTCTCTGGAACCTGTTGCAGAGCGCGCGTCGCGGCAGACCGGCGGGAGCAAACCCCTGGAAGGCCACCACACTCGAATGGGCTCCGGCACGAGCCGCCCGGATCACGCACGGGCCATACGAATATGGCTTTCGATCTTCCGAATCCGACTTTATTTCTCAGTGGGAGGCGGAAGCAGAATGGGAGTAAGCTTTATAGCTGAGGGGAGCTGTGATGCCCGCCACCTTCACTCGTCATCAGGTTGAGACCGAACGGAAAGATACCGGTATCGGCGGCAAACCGCCGGTAGACCGCAGGCCTACGGGCGGCGGCGGAGGCGGTGACGACGACTGGGAAAACCGGCCGTCCGGGCGGCGCGGCCCGCGTGAGCTGCTCAGCCGCTACCGGCTCGGCATCCTCTTCGCGCTGGCAGGCGATCTGATGTTCTTCATCGCACTGGTCAGCGCCTTTTTTGTGCGCCAGAGCGCAGGCCACTTCGACGCGCGCGAGAACTACATCTCCGACTGGCACCCGCTCTCGATCCCGCCCATCCTCTGGATCAACACCGCCATCCTGCTCCTCTCCGGCCTCACCATGGAGATCGCGCGGCGGCAGCTCTTCCACGAGATCGACGTAATGGAAGAGTGGCTCGGTCTGGGACGGCCCGCCGTGAAGCGCGCCGCGCCCTGGATGATCGCCACCTGCGTGCTCGGCGTGCTCTTCCTCGCCGGGCAGTGGATCGCCTGGCAGCAGCTGGCGGCGCAGGGACTGTTCTTCTCGACCAATCCCAACAGCCACTTCTTCTACCTCATCACCGGAGCCCACGGTATTCACCTCATCCTCGGCATCTTCGCGCTGCTCTTCGCGCTCGGCGCGATGTTCCTGCTGCGCCGCATGGAGATGCGTCAGATTGCCGTCGACTGCACCGCCTGGTACTGGCATACCATGGGCATCTTCTGGCTCTTTCTCTTCGTGCTGCTTGTCTTTTTCCAGTAATCGGCATCGTCCGGTCAGATCGCGTCCAGCCTCTGCTGCGTCTCCGCGATTCTCGCCATGATGAAGGTCTGCTTTGCGGCTACATCGCGGAAGTGCTTCTGTTCTTCAAGCACGCTCTGATCGATCCGCGATCCCTGGACCCGGAAGTCGACCGTTTTGGTGTAATCGAAGTAGAAGCCGGAGTACGATTGCGGAGGGTTGTCGAACTGCAGCTGATCGATGCCCGTCTCGATCGCGAGATTGTAGGTCTCGGTATGCGATTCGTAGCTGAAGGTCAGCACCCGGTCGAGATACGCCGAGCTGGTCGAGCGAAAGGTGCAGATGCGGTTTCCGTTCGGGTCGAACTCGATGCCGTTGATGACGAAGCGGCCGCTCTCCCACCAGATGGTGATGAAGCTGCCGTGATGGACCGCTCTGTGTGTTTTATCGACCGAGATATCGAACCAGTAGCCTTCGATAAATTCGTTCCCGGCCACGAGACGCCGAAAGGCCAGCGAGTGTTCGAGCAGCCCTTCGAAGACCTGATTGAGGAAGAAGAGCACAACCGCCACCAGCGCCAGCACTACGATCCACAGCACAGAGCGCTGCCGGAAGATCTGCTGCAGGCGATCCAGAACCAGAGCTGCAATGGCGGAGACTGCGGTGGCCACAAACAGGCGGTAGATATTGTTCATCCGCTCGAATCGTTCCATGCGGGTTCTTTCCTTGCTGCCGTTTGTAAGGATTGCGGGGGATCAGAACCCGAGTGTAGCAGGAGCCTTTCCGGCCTCAGAGAGCGAAGTGCGCAGAACGCCGGAAGGCGGCGGCGCAGAGCCGGAGTATCGGCGCAGCGGAGGATGCTTCCCGGCCGGCTCATCGCCGCGCTGATCCTCGCCCTCGCGCTGTCGGGCTTCGCAGCCCCGCTCTATGCCCAGGGCTGCAGCATGTGCCGCGACACGACGGCGGGCTCGGCTCCGCGGATGCGGCAGGGGCTTCGCCGCGGCATTATCGTGCTCGGCGCCGCGGCGGGCGTGGTCTTTGTGACGATTCTGCTGGTAGCGCGCGGCACGCAGCCGCGGGAGGACGAGCCGGAAGCGAGCCGATCTTACCGGCCGCTGCCGCCCCCGACAAAGTGAACGATCTCGAAGCGGTCGCCGTCGGCGACCGGCGTCTCCGCCCAGGCCGGACGCGAGACGATCTCGCCATTATGTTCGATGGCCACGCGGTCGCCCTTCAGACCCAGCGCCTGAATCAGATCATGGACGGTCGATGCGGAGGCAATTTCGGCCATCTCACGAGGCTGGCCGTTGATGACAAGGTGCATAAATCTGAATGTAACAGCCTGAGCCGTGAGGCGCGGAATCTCCAGCCCGCGGAAGCCGTCTCCGCTTCGTTTCAGGTTGCGGGATGCCCGTCTGCGCCCCGCCTCCGGGGGAATGAGGCAGAGGCGGCAGACCGGAACCGGACAGATCAGCGTATGTCCAGCGCGGAATCCGGTTCAGTGCGGCAGGAGGAGCAGGAGGGTGTGCCATGCGGCAAAAACGCCGAGCAGAAGCAGAAAATTGAAGAAAAAGGCGTAGGCGAGGCCGCGAAAGACCCTGCCGCCACTGGGTTGGCGCGGCTCTTCTTCCCGGCTGTGAATGAGGAAGAGCTGACGCGGGTCGCTGGATACACGCGCGGACATGGAAGGTTCCTCCATTGCCCTCTGTATCGGCGGCCCTCCCGTGTTTCTTGAGAGCTTTTTAATTCTTCCGGAGGAGTGTCCCGAATCGGAACAGCCGCCGATCGCTGGCCCGGACTGAATCTTCGAGAGGCATGGCGCACTCAAAAGATCAGGGTAAGGACCGGGCAGCCCGGAAATCGACGGCTTCCCTGTCCGGCTTCCCCTGGTTAACCCGTAAGATAGAAGAGACGATCCATGGCCGGAACAGACGGGAAAGACTCGCGAAAAAAGGGCGATGCCGCCAAACCTGCGCAGCCTGGGCAGGAAGAAGAAGTTCTCGGCAAAGCATACGACGGCCGGCTGATGCGGCGGCTGCTGCGCTATCTCTATCCCTATAAATGGGCTGCCCTCATCTCGATCACCGCCATCCTGTTCAAGGCCGCGGCCGACGTGCTGGGCCCGTATCTGACCAAGGTGGCCGTCGACCGCTATATGACGGCCGGGGCGGCTTCCGGACCGGCAGCGCACCTCTCGTGGCTGGCGCGACGGCTCAGCCCCAATGCCTGGCAGGGCATCTCCGAGATCGCATTCATCTACCTGGGCACGCTGGTGCTGAGCTTCGCGCTCGAAGCCACGCAGACCTACCTGATGCAGTGGACCGGCCAGAAGATCATGTTCGACATGCGCCGCCAGATCTTCCGGCACCTGCAGCACATGCACATCGGCTTCTACGACCGGAACCCGGTCGGCCGCCTCGTCACGCGGCTCACCAGCGACGTGGACGCGCTGAACGAGATGTTCACCTCCGGCGTCTTTGCCATCTTTGAAGATGTCTTCGTACTGGCGGGCATCGTCTTCGTCATGCTGCGGATGAAGTGGTGGCTGGCCCTGCTGGCCTTTGCCGTGCTCCCGCTGATCCTGCTGGTCACGCGCATCTTCCGCAAATACGTGCGCGACTCCTACCGGCGCATTCGCACCGCCATCGCCCGCATCAACTCCTACACGCAGGAGCACGTGAGCGGCATGAGTCTGGTGCAGCTCTTCAACCGCCAGAAGCGCGCCTATAACGACTTCGAGGCCGTCAACCAGACGCACCTCGACGCCTTCAAGGACGCCATCCTGGCCTATGCGCTCTACTATCCTGTCGTCGAGTTGCTCAGCTCCATCGCCATCGCGCTGATCATCTGGATCGGCGGACGCGGCGTGCTCCGCGGCGCGGTGACGCTCGGCGTGCTGGTGGCCTTCATGCAGTACGCGCAGCGCTTCTTCCGGCCGATTCAGGATCTCAGCGAAAAGTACAACATTCTGCAGGCGGCGATGGCCGCCAGCGAGCGCATCTTCCGCCTGGTCGATACCCCTCCCGCCATCGTCTCGCCGGAGACGCCCCGCCACGGCGACGGCTCGGGATGCATCGAGTTCCGCGACGTGTGGTTCACCTATCAGCACCTCGATGAAGCCACGGCGGCGCGCGTCGCCCGCTCCACGGCAGATGAGCTCGACGGCATGGAAGAGATCGAGTGGGTGCTGCGCGGCGTCTCCTTCACCATCGATCCCGGACAGACGGCGGCCATCGTGGGCCACACCGGCGCCGGCAAGACGACGATCATCAGCCTGATGATGCGCTTTTACGACATCCAGTCCGGAGCGATTCTGGTCGACGGCGTCGATGTGCGCGAGCACGACCTGAAGGCGCTGCGGCAGCGCTTCGGCGTGGTGCTGCAGGACCCGTTCCTCTTCAGCGGCACGATCGGCGACAACATCCGCCTCGGCACCGAGCGCATTACCGACGAGCAGATGCAGATGGCCGCCGAGCAGGTCAACGTGCACGACTTCATCCTCTCGCTGCCGGGCGGCTACGCCGAGCCGCTGCGCGAGCGCGGCAACAGCCTTTCGACCGGACAAAAGCAGCTCATCAACTTTGCCCGCGCTCTGGCGCACAATCCGAAGATCCTCATCCTCGACGAGGCGACCTCCTCGGTCGATACCGATACCGAGCTGCGCGTCCGGGCGGCGCTTGAAAAGATGGTCGCGGGGCGCACCTCGGTCGTCATCGCTCATCGCCTCTCGACGGTGCAGCGCGCCGACGTGATTCTGGTGATGCACCGCGGGCAGCTTCGCGAGATGGGCTCGCACCAGGAGCTGCTGGCGCGGCACGGCCTGTACTGGAAGCTCTACCAGCTCCAGTACAGGGATCAGGAGCTGGGCGAACCGGCCACCGGGCTCTCTCCGTCGCTCGAGATGGGACCGGCTCTGGCCGCGGGTACGGACTGATGCCGCCCGGCCCGAAGATATTCCTCTCTGCCGGCGAGGCCAGCGGCGAGCACTACGGCACGCTTCTCATTCCCGCGCTGCGCCGTCTCGATCCGCAGGCGGAGTTCTTCGGCCTCGGCGGGCGGCGCATGGAAGCCCTCGGCTTCCGGCCCATCGTGCGTTCCGAAGACGTCGCCGTCATGGGCATTACCGAGATCGTCCGGCACATTCCGCATATTTACCGGGAGTATCAGCGGCTGAAGGCGTCGATTCTCGCCGAAAAGCCCGACGCGGCGGTGCTGATCGACTTTCCCGACGTCAATCTCTCGCTGGCGCGGACACTCAAAAAGCGCGGCGTGCCGGTCATTTATTTTGTCAGCCCGCAGCTCTGGGCGTGGAAGAAGTACCGCATCAAAAAGGTGCAGAAGTACGTCGACCGCATGCTGGTCATCTTCCCCTTCGAGGAGCGCTTCTATCAGGATCACGGCGTAGAGGCCGAGTTCGTCGGGCATCCGCTGGCCGAGCTGCCCAGGCCCGTGATCAGCCGCGAAGCCTTCGCCCGCCAGGCGGGGCTGGATGCGTCGAAGCTGTGGGTCGGCCTGCTCCCCGGCAGCCGCAGCAAGGAGCTGCGCCTGAATCTGCCGGAGATGGTGCGCGCCGCGGCCATGCTGCACCGGGAATCGCTCGAAAACTCCAGGCAAAACTGCGAGTTCCTGCTGCCGCTGGCGCACACGCTGACCTCACCGCAGCGCGATCATATCCGCGCGGTGCTGGCCGGGCTGCTCGCCGCCGAATCCGCGCCCCCCCGCATCACGCTGGTCGACGACGCCCGGGCGGTGCTGCAGCATGCTCAGGCCAGCGTCGTGGCCAGCGGCACGGCGACGGTCGAGGCGGGATTGATCGGCAATCCGTTTATTGTGGTCTACAGGCTTTCGCCGCTCAGTTATGCGGTGGCCAAACGCGTCGTCGATGTGCCCCATGTCGCTATGGTGAATCTGATTGCAGGAAAACGAATCGTTCCCGAGCTGATTCAGGGTGACTTTACGGCAGCAAACGTCGTCTCACTCCTGAGACCGCTGCTGTATGACGAGGAGGCGCGGGTACGCATGCAGGCTGATCTGTCCCAGACAGCAGAAATGCTTCAGGGAGAAGAAAGCGCCATCGACCGCGTCGCCCGTATTACCAGCCGTATGCTGCACCGGAATGAGAGACTGAGCCCAGTGTCATGACCCAATCCCGGATTGCCCGAACCGCTGTCACCCTGGCACTGCTGGCTGTGACGATCTTCACCGCACGGTCCGCCGCTGCCGCCGATCGGCCGGTCATCAACATCACCGCATACAACATCGACGCCGAGCTCACCCCGTCCACGCATACGCTGACCGCGACCGCCCGCGTGACCTTTACCGCGCTCGACGATCTGCCGGTCGTTCCCTTCGAGATGCACGGCGCGCTGCGCGTCGACAAAGTCACCGACGATAAAAACACGCCTCTGAACGGCGAGCGCGGAGCGGCTGCGGCGCTGCTGATCACACCCGCGACGCCTCTCGTGAAGGGCCAGTCGTATACATGGACCTTCCACTATTCCGGCGCGCTCGAAACCGATGCGGGAGGCGCGGTCGAAGGACTGAAGCTGGCCTACGTCGGCGATCCGATCTCGTACCTGTTCTACGCCGGCCGCTGGTTCCCCATGACCGGCTACACCACCGACCGCTTCACGGCTGAGATTCACGTCACGGTTCCCGCCGGATATCGCGTGATCGGCAGCGGCAGCACCGGCGCGCCCCACCCGCCCGGAACGGCTCCACGCCCGTCTGCAGCTCCCGCCGCAAGGTCCGGCAGACCGGTTCTGCGCACGGCCGCAGGCGCTGAAGCCGGAACCCCCACAGCCGCGGGCGGCGAAGAAGAGTACGACTTTCGCTGGGACAAGCCCGGCTTTCCCGGAACCATCATCGCGGGCAAATTCGACGCGCCGGTCTCGGTCTCCGGCGCCAGCAACATTAAGGTCTACGTGACCGACGCCCACAAGGCCGCGGCTGCCGACTTCGCCGGCACCGCTCTGAAGGAGTTCGCCTTCTTCACCAGCACCTTCGGCATTCCGGAATCGATCCACCTGAATGTCGTGGAGCTGCCCGACGACACCGTGCCCTCCTACTGGGCGCCGGAGATCGCCGCCATCGGCGGAGCGCACATCGGCGGCAAGACGGACTTCCGCCTGCTCGCCAATACCATCGCCCATCAGTGGTGGGGCAGCGAGACCAGCCCCGCGACGCTGAGCGATACGTGGATCACCAACGGCATGGCCCGCTACGGCGAGCTGATGTATCTGGAAGACGCAGCCGGCAGCAGTGCGCTGCAGCAGGCTGTGCTGGATGTCTCGGCCGGCGCGCTGGCCTACGACACCATTCCGCTGTCGAGCGCCGGAACGCTCGCTCCCTGGTCGCCGCAGTTTCAGTCCATGACCCTCGAAAAGGGCGCGATGGTCTATCACATGCTGCGCTGGGAGGTCGGCGACGACAGCTTTATCAAAATTCTGCGCGCCGTTCTGTCGCAGCATACCGACAAGGGAATCAAAACCAGCGAGTTCCAGCAGATCGCCGAGGCGCAGTCGCAGCAGCAGCTCACGCCCTTCTTCTCTGAGTGGCTCGACGGCACCGGCGCTCCGCAGTTCAACGACAAATACGCCGTCTACCGCCTGGGCAATAACAAAGGCTTCCGCACCATAGGCGAGATTCAGCAGGACCTCGATCTCTTCCGTATGCCGGTCGATCTGCGCATCGAGACCGAGGGCAAGACCGAAAACAAACGCGTCGAAGTCGTCGGCACCGACTCGCAGTATGTCGTCGATACCTTCGGCCGCCCGCGCCACATCGAGATCGATCCCGAGAGCTGGATTCTCAAAAACACGCCTGAGATGCAGGTGAAGGTCGCCATTCTGAAGGGCCAGCAGCTGGCTGCGCAGGGAGACACGACCGGCGCGCTCGCCCAGTATCAGGATGCGCTCAAGGCCAATCCGCAAAGCTCTCTCGCCAGCTACCGCATCGGCGAGCTGCTCTTCAACATGCGCAACTACCAGGCTTCGGTCAATGCCTATCGCGATGCGCTGAACGGCGACGACGATCCGAAATGGACCGAGGTCTGGAGCCATATTCAGATCGGCAAAATCTTCGACGTGACCGGCCAGCGCGACCGGGCGGTGAACGAATACCGCCAGGCCGTGCAGACCAACGACAATACCGCGGGCGCCATGAACGAGGCGCGCCACTATCTGCAGGTTGCCTACCGCCGTCCTGCGGAAGACTGATCCGTGAATCGGCACAGAAATCGGCCCCGCCCCGGCTCGTCATCCATCAGAGGTCCTGCGAAAGTCTCTGATGGGGCGGGACCGAATTACAACGGCTGCCACAATTCGATGGGATTTCCCTCCGGGTCATGCAGATGAGCGAAGCGCCCCTGGGGATACGATTGCGGGTCGACCTTCACCTCAATGCCTGCCGCTCGCAGCTGGGCCGCAATTTTGTCGAGATCGTGCACGCGAAAGTTCACCATCCACATCTTCTGGAGATCCCCGAAATATTTGGTCGTTTCGGGAAAGGGACTGAAGACAGTCGGCCCCGCCTCCTGCTGCCAGACGGGTGAGCCCTCGCCTGTCGGTGTGAGCGAGATCCCCAGATGCTGCAGGTACCAGTTCCCCAGCGCAGCGGGATCATGAGCCCGGAAGAACAACCCTCCGATGCCGGCTACTTTTTCCATTTCCGTTCCTCCTGAATGATCTTTCGCCGCTGCCTTCGCAGGCGCAGCAGGACTCTCTGGCTGTGCGGGGTTCTGTGCCGCCATCGCTGGTTCATTCCGGGTCAGAAGAAGGCCGGACCCCAAAGCGCAGGGCAGTATCTGAAGGAACCGGCGTCGTTGAAAACTCATTCCATCCTCCTCCCGAAACTCAGTGCGAGTTCATCTACGATACCTGCGGGAACGGAGTTCTGAAAGCTCATTCCATTCGCGGCGTCCGGCTGCCGGTTCCCCCGCCGTATGGGAATCGAATATCGTTTTCCGCAGGAGAAACGATACCGTGGCCGACAACATCTCTTCCGCACCGCAGCACGTCAGCTTCGCGCAGATTCCGGTCGAGCATCTCAGTCCCATGATCGACCGCCAGTTCGTCTATGGCGAAAAGACCATGCTGTCGCGGCTCTTCCTGCGCAAAGGCGCCATCGTCCCCGAGCATCATCACGAAAACGAGCAGATCACGCACGTTCTTGAGGGTGCGTTGCGCTTCATGCTGGGCAATGGAGAGGTCCTCGTCGTGCGCAGCGGCGAGGTGCTGGTCATTCCGCCGAATATGCCGCATCGCGCCGAAGCACTGGAAGACACCGTCGATCTGGATGTCTTCGCTCCGCCGCGCGCCGACTGGATCGCCGGTACCGACGCCTATCTCCGCGGATAACTCACCGCAGAGCGCGCGCAGTCCGGAGTAGACGGCGGCAGGTCTCCATCTTTTCCCGGAGGATAGTTGCACAAAGTAGATTGCCCGGCAGTCAGGAAAGCCACAGAGGAGTGGCTTCCCTTCTTACTTACCGACCGCTCGAGCCAAAGCCCTTCGCCTCACGGTCAGAGGATGTGAGAGCTTCGACGGTAACTACTTCCAGGTCGGTGCGCGCCTGAAAGGGCGACATCTGCACGATCTTATCTCCCTTGTGAATGGAGACAGCTACATTGCTTTGTTCAAGAGCCACATCGGCGATGGTTCCATCCGGATTCCGCGTGGTGCGTAACGAATATTCCGGCTGGTTCACGTTGACGAGACAAACAAGGATCTCTCCCCGATAGCCCGCGTCGATGCGCCCGCCGGCATACGTGACCCCTTTTGCGGCCATGGAAGAGCGGTCGCCCAGGACAAACCCGCAGCCTGCCGGACCTTCCACGGCAATGCCGGTGCGAACTTTGACAGGTACGCCGGGAAGAAGGAGGACATCTTCCACGGCATAAAGATCGAAGCCCAGGTCGCTTCCGGCATAATTCACCGTGGGCACCCGGGCATCGGGATGCAGTAACCGGACTTTCAGCATGCGAGAGGCGCCGGAATTATTTTTTTGTCGTGGCCGTTGTGGCCTTTTGCTTGGCCCAGCGTCGTTTCTGTGCAGCGGCAATACGAGCCCGGGCTTCCGGACTGAGATACCGCTTCTTATGCGGGCGATTGCCAAAGGAGGTAAATTTGGCTCCGCCTGCGCTTTGAAGTAACTCACGAACTTTTTCGAGTCGGCTGATTTCTTCATCAATTGCTGCAAGAATTTCTTCGCGTGTCATGTTTTTATCCAGGGTCCCTTTCAACTGCAGAATTCAAAAATGGGGAACGAAACTGCAATCATCATAATAACTTGGACGATTCGGCGATAGTACCGAGCAACAAATCAGGGACGTACCGCGGATCGGAGGTGCCTTTGAAGTCACCTGTCCTTCATAACCTGTTCATGGAGAATTTGCACTGTTTTCTTCGGACTTTAAGGTTTGTCCACTCAAACTGACACATGATAATGGCGTGATCACACTACTTCGGCCGGAACAACTGCGTAAGTTACCCCCTGCCAAAGCTGAAAGTTGCCAGACAGAGGCAGATGCCCATGTGTTGCTGCAATCACGGATAGTTCCACCGATCACAGATTCACCCTGTATCACCTCTCCGCATATCTCCATCGAGCTCGGAAAGTATCAGATTCGCCTTGCTGAATCTCTTGCCGAACGGGATGCTGCGTGCAGTCTTCGCTTCCGGGTCTTCAACATTGAGCTCGGCGAAGGACTAAACTCTTCCTACTCCACCGGACTCGACAAAGATCAGTTCGACCTGTTCTGCGACCACCTGATTGTGGAAGATCGTCTGCACGGCGAGATTATCGGTACCTACCGAATGCAGTCTGGCATAACTGCTGCGCAGAATCTAGGTTACTACAGTGAACAGGAATTCCACTTCACTGCTTACGAGAAAATTCGCGGCGAAGTACTGGAGCTTGGCCGAGCCTGTATAGACAGAGAGCATCGCAGTAGTGAAGTACTTACTTTGTTATGGCGCGGCATCATACAGTACGCCAAATTCTATGCCCTGCGCTACCTCATCGGATGTTCCTCGCTGAACTCTCTGGACCCCTCAACCGGATGGAGCATGTACTCTCAGCTATCCGGTTTTCTTGCTTCGGAAGAGTTCCGGACCACTCCGGCGCCTAAGTATGAACTGCCCCAGGCGATGGTTGCTTCAGAGACCGAAGTAAAGATTCCCAGACTACTCAAGACGTATATTGCAGTAGGAGCCAGAATCTGTGGCGAACCTGCATGGGATCGGGATTTCGGAACCATCGACTTTTTGACACTGCTCGATCTGACGCAGCTCTCGCCGGCGGCGAAGAACCGGTTTATGCCCGAAACCAGCAGGCGCCCGGCATAATTCGATACCTCTGGCGCACCACGGTAATGCTCACCTGCCTGGCGGAGATTCTTCTCGGCTTCGTCCTCACTCGTCTTCGTCACGCGGGCGGACTGACTCCGCGCCATCGCGCGCTGTGGCTGCAGCAGTCCTGCGCTCTGATCGTGCGCAGGCTCGGCATGCGGGTGGAATACAAAGGGCCTCTGCCTGAAAGCGGTCTGGTCGTCTCAAACCATCTGAGCTATCTCGATATTCTCTTCTACGCGACGATCACGCCCTGCGTCTTTGTTTCGAAGAGCGACGTACGCTCCTGGCCGCTCTTCGGTCTCTTCGCGCGCTGCGCGGGAACCATCTTCATTACCCGCGAGCGTACCTCCGCGGTCGGCCAGGCTGCCAGGCAGATCACCGAAGCGCTGCATGAGAAGATACCCGTCCTGCTCTTTCCCGAAGGCACCAGCACCGACGGCGGAACCGTGCTTCCCTTTCACTCTTCCCTCTTCGAGCCCGCGCTTCAGGCGCATGCCGCGATCACCGCTGCGGCCATCGGCTACTCCATCGACGGAGGACGCGAGCGCGATCTCTGTTACTACGGAGACATCACCTTCGGCCCGCATCTGGTGCGCGTGCTCGGTATGGGTGAGCTTCGCGCCGGAATTCAGTTCGGCACCGAAAGAAACGCCTCGTCCGATCGCAAGACCGCGGCGCGCGAGCTCCACGGCGAAGTCACGGCTATGCGCGCCCTTATAAAGGACCGCTGACAGACCAGCATCTTCTCCTCTGATTCGCAGATGCCCCGCAGGGCTGCCTCTGAAATGGCTATTTCATTCTTTTGCTTGACGCGGACGAGAAAATGTTTTCTCATGCGATTGCGGTTTTCTCTTCCCCGGGAACGATTACGGAGAACAACTTCATGCGCAGACGCGATTTTCTGAAGACCGGCACGCTGGCCGGCTCGGCTTTCTTTCTCTTCCGCAGTCACAGCCTTGCCGCAGCCGGAGCCGGCGCGCACATCGAAGTGCTGCTCGACGAGCCGGTCGCCACTGTCGCGCCCGAGATCTTCGGCCACTTCATCGAGCACCTCGGCGGCGTGATCTACGACGGCGTGTGGGTGGGAGAAAACTCGAAGATCGCCAATACGGACGGCATTCGCACCGCGCTCATCGACCGCCTGAAGGCGATTCATGCCCCGGTCATCCGCTGGCCCGGCGGCTGCTTTGCCGACAGCTACGACTGGCGCGACGGTGTGGGACCGCGCAGCAAACGGCCGAAGCGTACCGACTTCTGGGTCGACGAGGAGCACGCCGCAAAGCTGCCCAACGACTCGCCCGTAAAGTTTGAGCCGAATCAGTTCGGCACCGACGACTTTGCGCGTCTCTGCCGCCTCTCCGGCGCGCAGCCGTATATCGCCGCCAATCTGCGCAGCCTGCCTCCCTACGCCTTCGATCAGTGGGTCGAGTACTGCAACTCTCCGGCCGGCAGCACAGCCTATGCCGACATGCGCGCGCAGGCCGGCACCAGCGCGCCCTACAACGTGCAGTACTGGGGCATCGGCAATGAGAGCTGGGGCTGCGGCGGCCAGTTTACGCCCGAGGCCTATGCGTCGGAGTACCGCCGCTTTCAGGCGTGGGTGCCGCACTACGGGCTCGATCTCAAATACGTCGCCTCCGGCCCCAACGGCGACGATGTGGACTGGACGACACAGTTCTTCGGAAACATCTTCGGGTCGCGCAAAATCGATCCGCCCTTCGGCTGGTCGCTGCATTACTACACCGACCTGCCCGAGGCGCTCGACTTCACCGCGGAAGAGGTTTACCCGGCCTACGCCAAAGCCGACCGGATGGAGAAGATCATCCTCGATCACTGGACGGCGATGGGTGTCTACGACCATGAGCATCGCGTGAAGCTGGTCGTCGATGAATACGGCCCGTGGTACCGCATGGACACCGAGCTCGATCCCTCGCACATCTTCGGGCAGCAGATCACCATCCGTGACGCCGTCATGACCGCGCTCACCCTCGACACCTTCGTGCGCCATGCGGAGAAGGTGAGCATGGCCGCCTGCGCGCAGTTAGTGAACTGCATCAATTCCCTCTTCCTCGCGCATGAGGATCACTTCATCGAGACGCCGAACTTCGAGGTCTTCCGGATGTATGCCTCGCATCAGGGCGGCCGCTCGGTGCGCACCGAGTTCGCCGCGCCTGCCATCGACTTTTCGTACACGGACAACAAGCAGGGCCCGTTCGGCGCAGGCACCACGCCCGGAGTAACGAAGGGTCCGCTGTGGGGGCTGAACGGCTCCGCGTCGGTGAAGGACAAACAGCTCACTCTCACGGTTACAAATCCGCACCTGACCGAGGCGCGGGAGACGGAGATTCGGCTGCAGGGCGGCAGCGCCGTCTCGGCCGAGGCGACCGTGCTCGCCGCAGATGACATTCACGCGCACAACACCTTCGAGCAGCCGCGAGCCGTGCAGACCAGAACGGCCACGGCTGCTGTGAGCGGGCAGAGCGTGCGCTTCACCTTTCCGCCGTCGTCGGTAACAAGGCTGGCTGTCACTCTGAGCTGAAGATCGCCCGGACACGGCTATGTGATCGTCGATTGCGTCTCCCGGGGCTTTGGGCTTCCTGCTCAAAGCCCCGTCTTTTCGTTCGGCAGCCCCTGCCACGATTTCGTCATACCCTCGGCGGCCTTTCTGTGATGCAATAAAAGCATGCGTGCCACCGTCGAGAAGCTGAGCCTGAGCGAGATTTCCCCGAAAATCATGCAGTCCGAGATCCGGTCGATGACCGTCGAGTGCGACCGTGTGGGTGGCGTGAACCTGGCACAGGGTGTCTGCGATACCGAAGTCCCCGAGCCCGTCGTCGAAGCCGCGATTCGCGCCATTCACGACGGCAACAACATCTATACGCGGCTCGACGGCATTACGCCGCTGCGTCAGGCCATCTCACAAAAGCTTGAGCGCCACAACGGCATGAAGGCCGATCCCGATGGAGAGGTTCTCGTCGCCTCCGGCGCGACCGGCGCGCTCTACGCCGCCTGCCTCGCGCTGCTCGATCCGGGCGACGAGGTCATTCTCTTCGAGCCCTTTTACGGCTACCACCTGAACACGCTGATGAGCGTGCGCGCCGTTCCGGTTGCCGTGCCCATGGCCATGCACACATGGGAGATCGACCTCGATGCGTTGCGCGCCGCGATCACGCCGCGCACCAAAGCCATCCTCGTCAACTCGCCCTCCAATCCCTGCGGCAAGGTCTTTACTCTCGCCGAGCTCGAGGCCATTGCCGCGCTTGCCGAAGAGCACGATCTCTTTCTCTTCACCGACGAGATCTACGAGTACTTCGTCTACGACGGAGCGAAGCACATCAGTCCGGCCACGCTGCCGGGCATGGCCGAGCGCACCATCACCATCTCCGGCCTGTCGAAGACCTTCAGCATCACCGGGTGGCGCATCGGCTATCTCATCGCCGACCGCCGATGGCTCGGCTCCATCGCCTACTTCCACGATCTGACCTACGTCTGCAGCCCTTCGCCCTTTCAGTACGGCGCGGCCGCGGGGCTGATGGAGCTTCCCGACTCGTTCTACACCTCAATGGCGACGGAGTATCAGGCAAAACGCGATCAGATGTGCTCCGCGCTCACCGCTGCGGGTCTTACCCCGTCCGTTCCTCCGGGAGCGTATTACGTGCTGGCCGACGTGAGCTCGCTGCCCGGCGCGACCGCGAAGGAAAAGGCTCGCAATCTGCTTCGCGATAAAAAAGTCGCAGGCGTGGCCGGAACCGCCTTCTTCACCGGTGGCCGCGGCGAAAATCTGCTGCGCTTCTGCTTTGCCAAGCGCGACGAAGATCTGAAGAAGGCCTGCGACCTGCTGCGCGGAAAGATTTAGCGCCGGCGCTGAGCCAAACGACGTGCATCTGCGTCTCACTGACTAAACGACTGGAGGGCAGAATGGACCTGTACCGCGATCACCTTACCAGCCGGCGCGGGCGGCTCTCCCGCTTCGCCATCTCCGCGTCCTCGGCGGCCATCCATGCCGTCATCGTTCTGCTGGTCTTCGTCCTCACGCTGCACTCGGTCAAAATTCACCCCATTCGCCCCGCCGCGCGCTGCTGCATGGTCGCGCTCTATCAGGCCAACGGCGTCGGCATCGACGCGCCTCCCATCCCTCATCCGGGCAGCGGATCGCATCAGGCGAAAAAAACAGTCGTAAAGCAGAAATCGCTGCTGCCCACCCCTCCTGAGCCGGTCGTTCAGGAAGTCCAGACCAGCACCGCCGGAAACACCTCCGCCCACTCCGCCGGAAGCCCCGCGCCTCAACAGCCCGCATCGCAGATGACCGCCGGAACCGGCAGCGGGTCCGATGACGCCGAGCCGGCCTATCCCATTTTTTCGCCCTCGCCGCACGTCGCCGATCGCACCCTTTTGCCGGGCGTGAATCAGAACGTAGTCGTTGACGTCGATGTAAGCGTCTCCGGAGAAGTCACGAACGAGAAGCTGGTACAGGGCCTCGGCAACGGCCTCGATCAGCTTGTACTCGACACGGTAAAGGGCTGGCATTTCCATCCCGCAACCGTGAACGGCAATGCCGTCGCTTCCACGTCGGAGCTGGTCTTCCCCTTCAACCGCTCCTATCCGCGATCGAATGGTTGACAGACCCCTCCCGTAGTAACCAGACTGGACCCTGACAGTCAAAGAAATGTCCGCCGGATTGGAGGGCACGCAATGATTTGGCCCCAATATCGCTTCCTCTTCCCAGCGATTCTCCTCATCGCAGGCTGCTTTGCCCTGCCGTTTCCAGCCTCCGCGCAAGTTTCCACCCGGCAGCCCGTACTGGTGGAGCTCTTCACCTCCGAAGGCTGCTCCAGTTGCCCGCCAGCCGACCAGTTCCTCATGGCCCTCGACCGCGCCGAAAACATTCCCGGCGCCCGCGTCATCGTGCTCAGTGAGCACGTCGACTACTGGGACCATGACGGCTGGCACGACCCCTGGTCCTCCGAGGAAATGACCGAGCGGCAGACCGCCTACACTTCGCAGTTCCGCCAGGACAGCAACTACACTCCGGAAGCGGTCATCGACGGCGCCCAGGGAATCACGGCCAACAACCGGCCCGCAGTCGTGGCCGCCATCGAAGAAGCCGCGAAACACCCCTCCATCGCAATTACGATTGCCGACGTGAACTGGTCCGACGGCAAAGCCACCGCCACCATCACCACCACGGAAACCGCCAAAGCCGACCTCTACGCCACCCTGGCAGACGACCACGATCAGTCGAACGTGCTGCGCGGCGAAAACTCAGGGCACCAGTTGGAGCATGTCGCCGTCGTTCGCGTCATGAAGAAGGTTGGCTCCCTCGACCATCCCTTCAATCGCCCCATCGCGATCCCCTTCTCCGGCAACAAGCAGCAGAAGCCAATGCGCCTGGTCGTCTTCGCGCAGGACCGCCGTACAGGACGCATTCTGGGCGTAGCCGAAGTACCGGCACAGCCGTCTTCACCGCCCGCTCCGGCCGTAGCGCAGGCACAGATGCCGGCAAAGTAAAACCCTGACAGGACACGGCAGTTTTCGTGTCCCGCCAGGGCCTGGCGTCAAGATTGTGAGCGATCTCAGATCTGGCGGACGCGGCCTCGCGTCAGCAGCCGCAGCAGCAGCGTGAGAATCACCGCTCCCAGAATCGCCACCAGAATGGTGTAAAGCAAACCGCCGGAGCCGGCGAAGCCCAGCGTGCGCATGATGAAGCCGCCGACGATGGCTCCGATGATGCCGATTACGATATCCATGAGCGCGCCGTATCCGCCGCCGCTCATCAGCTTGCCGGTGATCCATCCTGCAATCAGGCCGAC
Organism: Paracidobacterium acidisoli; assembly: GCF_003428625.2. Taxonomy (GTDB): domain Bacteria; phylum Acidobacteriota; class Terriglobia; order Terriglobales; family Acidobacteriaceae; genus Paracidobacterium; species Paracidobacterium acidisoli. Next base: position 403,680 of record NZ_QVQT02000002.1, read on the forward strand.
GATAATCCACCAGACAATGAACATAGAACCTCCGCATTCGGGGGAGGCACTGAGGGTGTCACTCCGTCTGCGGATTCGTCAAGCTGAAAAGAGCCGCACAGCAAAAAGGCCGGACCCGCAAAAAGCGAGCCCGGCCCGATCATGATTCGGAAGCGCAGCGATTACAGATCGCAGCGGCACTCTTCCGCGCCGCAGTAGGAGCAGCAGCGGCACTCGCCCTTCGTGCAGCACCCTCCTGCAATGGAGGGGATGACGAGCACTTCGTCGCCGTCCTGGAAGTTGTACTTTTCGTTGCCGAGAAAGCGGATGTCTTCCTCATTGACGTAGAAGTTGATGAAGCGGCGGACCTCGCCGTTCTCATCGCGCAGATGCGTGCGCAGCGCCGGAAAGGTCGTTTCGATCTCCGTGATGAGTCCGGGAAGATTGGCCGCGCTCGAGGTCAGCTCGCGCGCGCCGTTGGTGTGTTTCTGAAAAGCATTCGGTAAAAGGACTCTAACGGACATTTGCACCCTCCACGACCAGTTCCGGTTCATCGTTCTTCTGTGAGATGTAAGCTTCAAAGTCGGTCAGGCGCGGACGAATCGCCGCCTCCTGGTCATAGACGCCCGCGAGCGCGTCGGTGGTCTTCAGGCCGTTGCCGGTGATGCAGGTCACGGTCAGATCGTCGGGGTGAATGCGGCCATGCGCGTAAAGCCGCGCCGTCACCGCCGTCGTCACGCCGCCGGCCGTCTCTGTGAAGATGCCTTCGGTCTCGGCCAGCTCCTGAATCGCGGAGACGATCTCGACATCCGACACATCCTCGGCCCAGCCGCCGCTCTGGCGAATGGCCCGCGCCGCGTAGACGCCGTCCGCCGGGTTCCCGATCGCCAGCGACCGCGCAATCGTCGAAGGACGCTGCGGCTCGATGTGATCCGCGCCGTTCTTCACCGCCGTCGAGATTGGCGAGCATCCGGTGGCCTGCGCGCCGAAGAAGCGCACTTCCTTCTCCTCCACCAGACCGAGCGCGATCAGCTCCTTGAAGGCCTTGCGGATTTTGGTAATCAGCGAGCCACCGGCCATCGGGCAGACCACGTTGTCGGGCAGGCGCCAGCCGAGCTGTTCGGCGATCTCGAAGCCGACCGACTTCGAGCCTTCCGCATAGTAGGGCCGCAGGTTGACGTTCACGAAGCCCCAGCTGTACCGGTCAGCGATCTGCGAGCACAGGCGGTTGACGTGATCGTAGTTGCCGTCGATGCGCACCAGCGTCGCGCCGTAAACCTGGGTGTTCAGAATCTTGGCGGGCTCCAGGTCAGAGGGGACGAGGATGTAGGTTTTGAGGCCGTGGCGCGCGGCTCCCGCGGCGACGGCGTTTGCCAGGTTGCCGGTCGAGGAGCAGCCGACGGTGTCGAACCCGAAGGTCTGCGCGTTCGCCAGTGCTACCGCGACCACGCGGTCCTTGAAGCTCAGCGTCGGCATGCAGACGGCGTCATTCTTGATGTAGAGGTTCTTCGCGCCGATCCGCTCCGCCAGGTGCGGAGCCGGAAGCAGCGGCGTCCATCCGGCTGGCGTGACCGGCTTGTAATCTTCGGGCACCGGCAGCAGAGATTTGTAGCGCCACATGCTGGAGGGTCCGGCGGCGATGGCCTCGCGGGTAAACGTCCCGCGAGCCGCCTCCAGGTCGCAAATCACTTCCAGCGGCGAAAAGCACTCGTCACAGATCGAAAGCGGTGCGTTGTCAAAACGCTTCCCGCATTCGCGACATCGTAATTCGTAAGCTGCAGCCATTCTGCCCTCGTCTTCCGAGAGCGGCCTTCAGCGATCCACAACAAGGTGGACCTTACGGGCAAATGTGACAACTCAAACAGCAAATGCAGCGCTGTTTTCACTACTCTTCGATGGATTTCGCGAAGTGCGATACAGCATGCACCCCGAATCTCATGTTCCCCACCACTTAAGGTGAGCGAGAGTTGACACCGATGTCCTGAATTGCTCAGGCCGGTTGTCGTGGCGTCACAGGGCCCGTCCCTCAGCCACTCTGCATGAAATTCAGGCTCGCTCTTATTAGGAGCAAACTTGAATACCAAATAAATATCACAGCCGCTGTGACGATGCAAGCCGTTCCCGTACTTAGAAAGGTTCGACTTCAAGTCCCGGTAACATCCGGAAGTGGCGCATATTAGCTGTGGCAATACGATAGCCGAGCTCGAGCGCTGTCACTCCAATCAGCAGATCGGAGAGCGCAACGCGGATGCCCTTCGCCGTGTTCTCGCCATCGATCTGTCCAGCGCGCAGGGCTATGGGAACAGTTACCGGATGCACCGGCAGCGCCGCCGCCAGCTCATGCAGAAACTGCTGCCCGCATGGCCTTTCTTTCCTGCGTGTCGGCGCGGGCTGCTCCGTGCGCCAGCTCGATCAGCGTAATCACCGAAACAGCGACATCCTCACCGGCTGCGTGCCCGGCAATTTCCATCAGCGTCTGCCGCGCATTCATGCCTTTGCGCTCCGCTGCGATGAGCACGCTGGAGTCGAGGATCAGTCCCATGCTGGTGGGTTCAGAGGCTCGCGGTGAATCTCAACGGCCTCGGCAACATCGCGAGCGAAGTCTTCGTCCACCATTGCCGGAGAATCTTCCGGCAGCAGCGCAATGCACTCCTCGATGGAGCGGCGAGGCGGCGACGGCGTATGTAGTACGGCCACGGTCAGCGAACCGTCTTCAATCACGACCTCCGCGCCTGCCCGTACGCGGGCCAGCAGACCTGCAAAGTCGCGGGCTGCCTCGGTCGCCGAGATGTGAATGGTTGCCATGCTCACGATAATACCTCTGCATCTTCACGGTTGCTATCGGAGGCCGCTGTTTCCGTGGTCTTCGGCTCCTGATGCACGCATCCCAATTGCATTTTCGTGCCGGGATCTGTCCTGCCACGGCAGGTCGCAGCGTATGAGAAATTCGATCGTTCGGCTCAGTGCTTCGTCTGCGCCGCGTCCGGACTGTTACTCCCCGCTGCCTTGTCTGTGCGGGACACAATCCGGTCCACCGCGATGTAATCCAGCGGTGCCGGCTCATTGCCGTCCGGCGTACCCTCGATGCGAATCGTATCGCCGGTGCGCAGCGGAATCCCGTCGAGCGTCTTCCGCGACGACGTATCGCCGTTCATGCGCTCCGCGGGCAGCGTGTTGTCTGCCGTCCACTCGCCGATGAGCTGCTGATTCAGAAAGACGCGGAAGGTCGAGTCGCCGCTGCGATAGTCGAAGTACTCCACGCCTAAGTCATACCATCCGGATGCTCCGTGAAAGACCGTCTCCGCCATGCAGCTTGCCTGCCCTTCGCAGACCACGCCCTTCGCGCCCGAGGCCGTCTCCGGCGGCGTGACATCGACGACCGTGTAGCCGGTGAGCTTCATATTCTCGGCCTCGATGCGATCCGGATAATGCCCCACGCGTCCCCTGTCATCCGGAATCCCCGACATGCTCTTCGCCCAGTTGCAGACCGCGTCGCGCCATACAACCGCGTGCCCGGACTGATAGATCAGCAGATCGAGCACCTTCTGATAGCGCTCGTCATCGATCAGGCCGTCGAGCCGCTTCCAGTCGGTCATAAACTGCGCCGCCTCTTCCGCGCCCGCATAGTGCGCGTTGTAGGTGTACTGAATCACCGTCTGGCCGTTGTGCAGTCTGTAGTTCCACGGCACATGATGAAAGAAGAGCAGCAGCGAATCCGGCATCGTCGCCAGCGACTCATACCGCTTCGCCACCTCCGGCGGATACTGCCCGATATAGCCCGTCCCCGTCGCCACCGTGCGATCCATGCCAACGCCCTGATGATCGGCGCGGAACCACTGCCCCCATCCGTTGCGCTCCGCCGACTCGATGCCCGGCCCGTAATGCGCATGCAGAATGTCGGTCAGCGTGCCGATGCCGAGCGAGCCCGTGTAGCCCTCGTACGCATGCCATGAATGCAGCAGAATGCCGTCAACTGTCGACGCCACCTCCGGATTGTTGCTGAAGGTCAGCCGCGTCCACTCTTCGGCAATCGCCGCTGAGGTCAGCTCCGGATTCCACGCCAGCCGCCCGAAGCCGTAGAGGTTCGCCATCGACAGCGGATGCCCCATCCAGTTCGCATCGAGGCCGACATTCGCCACGCCGACGAAGCCTCCCAGAGCGTGATGAAAGGCCTTCCCTTCCACAATGCTCGCAACGGTCGTCGAGCGGTTATCGGCATGCAGGTCGAAGTCGAGGCTCTCCTTCCACAGCGGAATCAGAAAGACCGCGTGATGCGCCTGCCCGGTGTACTCCTGCGTGACCTGCAGCTCGATGGCCTCGCTCGTCTTTCTCAGTCCGGCAAAGATCGGCGATACAGGCTCGCGCACCTGAAAATCAATCGGACCGTATTTGATCTGCACCACGACGTTGTCTTCAAACTTCCCGTCGAGCGGATGAAAGATGTCGTACGCAGCCCGCGCCCGGTCGGCCTTCATGTCGTTCCAGTCGAGATGATGGTTATAGACAAAGGCGCGATAGAGCAGGATGCCGCCGTGCGGCTTCAGCATGCGCGCCAGCATGTTGGCCGCATCGGCCGGCGTGCGTCCATACTGCGACGGCCCCGGCTGCCCCTCCGAATCGGCCTTGACGACGAAGCCGCCGAAGTCGGGGATCTGCGCGTAGAGAGCATCCACTCTGCTCTGCCACCATGCGATAACCTGCGGATTGAGCGGGTCGAAGGTCGAAAGCCCGCCGAGCGTCTGCGGGCTGTTCAGCGCCACGGAGATCGACAGCCGCACACCCCATGGGCGGAACTCATCGGCGATGCGCGCCAGGCCGCCGATCATCTCCGGCGAGAGCATCTTCGGGCTGGCGTTCACGTTGTTCACGGTGCAGCCGTCGATGCCGACCGACGCCAGCAGCCGCGCATACTCCCCGGTGCGGCTCACATCCTCGCGCACCGCGCCGTTATCGAAGAAGATCGACCGCCCCGCATAGCCGCGCTCGATGCTGCCGTCGATGTTGTCCCACTGGTTCACCCAGCGGATCGGCGCCGAGGGCGATTCGCTGTCGTGCAGCATCGCCAGGTCCTGCTCCGTGCCCATCTTCGCCAGCAGGCGGAATGTGCCGTAGAGCACGCCGCGCGCATCGCCGCCCTCAATCACCCAGTAGGCATGTCCGTGCGCATGCACCACACTGAGCGAAAAGCTCTCCGGCTGCAGCGTGCCCGCACGCGCCTGCGGCAGCGCACCTTCGATCTCGCTCGCCGTGCCCAGCACAAAGGCATCTTCCTCCGGCAGCGTGTCGTCAATGCGAAGCGTGCGGTCGAGCATCGAGCGCACCCCGCGCACCAGCTCCTGCTCCGCGCTCAGCGGGACCGGCGAGCGATCCAGCAGCACCACACCCGCCGGCAGCGCCTGGTCTCTGCGCAGCGTCTCCGGATTGCGAATGGCCGCATAGCGCAGCCACCCTGCCGCGCCCGTCTCGGCATGGCCGGTCACCGGCACCGCGAGCATGACCGCAATGCACAGCATGAAAAACCCTCCACAACGGCGCAGCCAGGCCATACCGGCAACCTCGTCTTCCTTAATTTATTCGGATATCAAATTAAATCAGCACGGCTGAGAATTCTCAGCCGCCGAATGGTAGCACATCCGATGCAGCCCGATGTGGCTTTGCGCCACCATGGAGCTCTTGCACCGCAGGTGCGTCCGCCCGTGCGGTCAGCGCCTATTCCCACTCGATGGTGCCCGGCGGCTTCGAGGTAATGTCGTAGACCACGCGGTTGATTCCCCGCACCTCGTTCACAATGCGGCTGGAGATCGTCTTCAGCACCTCATACGGCAGCGGCACCCAGTCCGCCGTCATGCCGTCTTCGGAGTGAACGGCGCGGATCGCGCAGGTGTATGCATAAGTACGCTGGTCGCCCATCACGCCCACGCTCTTCACCGGCAGCAGCACGGCAAAGGACTGCCAGATCTGCTGGTAGAGGCCCGCGGCCTTGATCTCCGCAACCACGATGTCATCGGCCTCCTGCAGCAGGGCCACGCGCTCCGGCGTCACTTCGCCGAGAATGCGCACCGCAAGCCCCGGCCCGGGAAAGGGCTGGCGCTGCAGAATGTCGTCCGGCATGTGCAGATCGCGTCCAATGCGCCGCACCTCGTCTTTGAACAGATCGCGCAGCGGCTCGATCAGTTTCAGCTTCATCGTCTCCGGCAGGCCGCCGACATTGTGGTGGCTCTTGATGGTCTGCGACGGGCCTTTGACGGAGGACGACTCGATCACGTCGGGGTAAAGCGTTCCCTGCACCAGCCAGTCCACGCCGCCTGTCTGCTTCGCGATGCGGTGCGCCTCGTCGTCGAAGACGGCGATGAATTCGTTGCCGATGATCTTGCGCTTGGTCTCGGGATCGGTCACCCCGGCCAGCTTTGCCAGAAAGCGCTCGCTCGCATCGACGGCCACCAGATTCAGGCCGAGGTTGTCGCGCATGTTGCGCTGCACCTTCTGGAACTCATCCCTGCGCAGCACGCCGTTGTTGACGAAGACGCAGGTCAGCTGGCCGCCGATCGCCTGATTCACCAGCACCGCCGCCACCGACGAATCGACGCCGCCGGAGAGCGCGCAGATGGCGTGGCCGCTGCCCACTTTTTTGCGAATGGCCGTGACAGTCGACTGGATGAAGTGCCCCGGCGTCCAGTCAGGCTTTGCGCCGACGATGCTGAAGAGGAAGTTGCGCAGCAGCGCGCTTCCCTGCTTCGTGTGATGGACCTCAGGATGAAACTGCACCGCCCAGATGCGGCGCTCCGGATTGGCAATGCCGGCGACGGCGTTCGCCGTCTTCGCGGTCAGATGGAAGCCCGGCGGCAGCTCCAGCGCCTCGTCGCCGTGCGACATCCAGACGTGAATGTTGGCGGGAATCTCGGAGAAGAGCGGATTCGCCCTGTCGATCAGCTCCACTTCGGCGTGGCCGTACTCGCGCCTGGGTGCAGGGCTGACCTTGCCGCCCAGATGATGCGTGATGAACTGCAGCCCATAGCAGATGCCCAGCACCGGCAGTCCAAGGTTCAGCACCTCCGGATCGGCCGGCGGCGCGTCGGCGTCATAGACCGAGCATGGTCCTCCGGAGAGGATGATGGCCAGCGGATTTTGCGCCTGGATCTCGTCGATCTTTGCCGTGCAGGGCAGAACGACGGAAAAGACATTCTGCTCGCGAATGCGGCGAGCAATGAGTTGTGTGTACTGGGAGCCGAAGTCGAGGATGACGATCGAGGAGGTGTCCACAGGACAGTTTACTTTACGAGCGGCGGCTTTGCGCCGCAGGCGCGTCCGCCTGGACGGCCAGTCCCCACAGCCTGATAAACGCCACCAGCCGCGCCACCTGGAAGAAGTCCGAGGCGATCAGGTACAGAATCGAGCCCGCGAGCCACCAGAGATACAGCGCTGTGCCATGCATCACCGTTTCAAACGGCAGCGGGATGGCAGAAAAGACCATCGCCAGCACCACCAGGCCCAGTTTGACGATGCCCATCACCAGGTTGATCTCCACCAGCTTGCCGGTCAGCGGGCCCAGGCGAAGGCTGCGCGCAAGGCTCGCCGCCACGCCGCGGTCTTCCAGCAGCGCCAGCAGCGGCGCAATCGAGAAGACCCAGCTCAGCAGCGCCCACAGCGTAAAGATGCCCAGCGAAAACAGGATGACCAGCACGCTGTAACTCACCAGATTCGGCTCCGCCCCCGACAGCGTCGACTGCGCCGACCAGTGGATCGCGGCGAACCACCCGATCACGCTGCCCGCAAAGGCCAGCATGCGAATCAGCTGCAGCGCGATCATCTGCCCCGGCCGCCACGGCATCGTCCGGTCATAGCGGCGCAGCACCAGGTTGCGTCCCACACCGGAGATCACCGCCCAGGCCGCAATGCCCAGCGGCACCAGCCACAGCAGCACGTGCAGCACAGGCGGCCACAGCACCGCCCAGGTATCCGCGATCACCACAGCGGCGCGCATCGGGTCTTCAAGCGAGAACTGATAGATGCCGGTACCGGCCAGTTGCGGCGCGGCTGCAGCGTGGATGCGCAACGCCTCCCATGCCAGCAGTGCCAGCATGGGAATGCCGAAGAGCCAGCGCCACAGCAGCTCCAGCGCCAGCAGCGATGGCCTGCGGCGGCATTCGCCCAGAATGGCCACGAACGACTGCGTGCCGCGAACCGGCGCTCCGGCGGTGCGAAGGTCAGCCATGGCCGCGCTACTTCACGACCAGGTTGACCAGCTTGCCGGGCACGATAATCATCTTCACCACCTGTTTTCCGCTGATGGCTGCCTGCACTTTTTCCTGCGCCAGCGCTGCATCGCGCAGCACATCTTCGCCGGCTCCGGCGGCGGCGGTAATCACGGCGCGCAGCTTTCCGTTCACCTGTACCGGAACCTCGATCTCGTCTTCCTTCGCCAGCGCCTCGTCGAACTTCGGCCACGGGGCGCGCAGCAGATTATCCGTCTGCCCCAGCTGCTCCCACAGATCGAAGGCCATATAAGGAGCAAACGGCGCAATCAGCAGCACCAGGCTGCGCAGCAGCTCGGCCACATATACCGCGGGCACCTTGCCGGCGGCGATCTCTTCATCGGCCGCGGTGAAGGTGTTTACCAGCTCCATCACGGCGGCGATCGAGGTGTTGAAGTGCCAGCGCCCCGCAAAGTCCTGGGTGATTTTGCGAATCGTCTGGTGCAGCTTGCGCAGCAGCGACTGCGTCAGCGGGGACTTGCCGTCCGGCAGCGTTCCCGAAGCTGTCTGCGAAACCGTCCGGGCAGCCGGGGCGTGCCTTGAGACGAAGCGATACACCTTGCTCAGAAAACGGCTCACGCCTGCAACGCCGTCCTCCTGCCAGTCCAGATCGCGATCCGGCGGCGCGGCAAAGAGCGAGTACATGCGCGTCGCATCCGCTCCGTAGCGGGCGATCATCTCATCGGGCGAAACGACATTGCCCTTCGACTTCGACATCTTCGCGCCGTTCCGGATCACCATGCCCTGGGTGAACAGCCGCGCCACCGGCTCGTCGTTGCGGATCAGCCCCAGGTCGCGCATCACCTTCGTCCAGAAGCGCGAGTAGATCAGGTGCAGGATGGCGTGCTCGACGCCGCCGATGTACTGATCGATCGGAAACCAATACGCAACCGTCGCAGTGTCAAATGGAGCCCTGTCGTTCTTAGCGTCCGTATAGCGGTAGAAGTACCAGGACGAATCGACGAAGGTGTCCATCGTGTCGGTCTCGCGCCGCGCCGCGCCGCCGCACTTCGGGCACACCGCGTTCACGAACTCCGGCACATTGCCAAGCGGCGAGCCGCCCTGCTGCGTGATCTTCACGTTATCCGGCAGCAGCACCGGAAGCTGATCGTCCGGCACCGGCACGATGCCGTCCTTTTCGCAGTACAGCATCGGGATGGGCGTGCCCCAGTAGCGCTGGCGGCTGATGCCCCAATCCTTCAGCCGAAATGTAACCGTGGCCTTGCCAAATCCATGCTCCGCGGCGCGCGCGGCCATTTTCTGCTGCGCTTCTTCGCATCCCAGGCCGCTGAACTCGCCGGAGTTGATCAGCAGGCTGTCCTCGGCCGTATACGGCAGCTCCGGATGCGCCTCGCCGCCATCCTCGCCGACGCGCCGCGGCAGCACGACCACGCGGATTTCGAGGCCGTACTTCTTCGCAAAGTCGTAGTCGCGCTCGTCATGCGCCGGCACGCTCATGATCGCGCCCGTGCCGTAGTCGGAGAGGATGTAGTTCCCCACCCAGATCGGCAGCCGTTCGTGGTTGAACGGATTGATCGCGTGGTACCCGGTGAAGACGCCGTGCTTCTCGATCTCGCCCACGTCGCCCGATTCGCGCGCCTTCCGCTGCTGTTCGAGCAGGTTCGCGACCTCCGCCGACAGCCTCTCGTCGGCTGCCGCGAACTCCTTCACCAGCGGATGCTCCGGAGCCAGCTGCAGGCTCGTCGCGCCGAAGATCGTGTCGATGCGCGTGGTGAAGACGGTGATCTTCTTCCCGGTTCCCTTCACCGCGTCGCTCGCGGGCAGAATATGCGTGCCCCTGCGCGCCGGATCGAGCGCCTGCAGAATCAGCTCCGCCGGGCCCTTCGGCTTCTCGGCGGCCTCCGCGCTGTCCGGATCGGCCACTTCAAACTCCACCTCGGCGCCTTCGCTGCGGCCGATCCAGTTGCGCTGCATGGTGCGCACCTTCTCCGGCCAGCCATCCAGTTTGCTCAGATCGTCCAGCAGCTCCTGGGCGTAGTTGGTGATGCGCAGAAACCACTGCTCCAGGTCGCGCTGCTCGACCAGCTGATCCTCATGCCGCCAGCAGTAGCCGTTGATCACCTGCTCATTGGCCAGCACCGTCGCGCACTGCGGACACCAGTTGACCTTGCTCTTTTTGCGGTAAGCCAGTCCGCGCTCCGCCATGCGCAGAAAGAACCACTGGTTCCAGCGGTAGTAATCGGGCAGGCAGGTGGTGACCTCGTTGCTCCAGTCGTAGCTCAGGCCCAGGCGGGTCATCTGCCGCTTCATCGCGGCGATATTCGAAAGCGTCCACTCGCGCGGCGGCGTGTTGTTTTTGAGCGCGGCATTTTCGGCGGGCAGGCCGAAGGCGTCCCATCCCATCGGGTGCAGCACGTTGTAGCCCTGCATCCACATGTAGCGCGCCAGCGCGTCGCCAATGGAGTAGTTGCGCACGTGCCCCATGTGCAGCTGCCCGGAGGGATACGGCAGCATCTCCAGCACATAATATTTGGGCTTGCTGCTGGTGGCCGGCTCGGCGGCGTAGAGCTCAGGATCTGTGGTCCAGCGCTCCTGCCAGCGCGGTTCAATATCGGCGGGGAAATAGCGAACGTCTTTTTCCGCGGGTGTCTCTTCCGGTTTCGTTCCTGAAGGCATGTCCTCTTCAGTGTAACCGGGCTGCGCAGCTCAGGAGGAGCCCGCGCAGCCACGCAAAAGTCACGTATGAAGGAATTTCGTTACTGCGCCGCGCCCTGCGCAGACACCGGCGGCGTCAGGTCGTGCACCGCATAACCGGCGGGGGCAGCGAAGAGCGACGGATCGGGCTCATGCTGCAGAATCCCGCTCAGCTCTGTCGTCACCGTGCCGTGGCGCGGATCGCGGATCGTCTGCCGCAGCGGAACCTTCAGCTCCGGCGAGGTCCAGGTCTCGGCGACCACCGTGGCCGACTCCTTATATCCGTTCGTGCCCGCCGGCACCACCTGCATCACCCGCTGGCCTTCGCTCTGCATGTTGTTGACCGCCTGGCTGCCCAGGCTCTCCACTTCCTGCGAAGACGCAGCAGAGGGAGCAGTCTGCGACGGCAGATGGATCAGCGTCGCCACCCTTCCCGATGTGGTCCAGGTCAGCAGCGTATGGCCGACCGGGTCATAGACCTGCACGGCAACATGCGACGGATCGACCGCGCCATCCGGCTGGTGCACTACCGGCGTCTCCACGCGCACGCGTCCGCTCGAATCGCGCACGATCTTCGACGAAATCTCCCGCGTCACCGGCGAGCCGTCCGCGCCGGTCGTGATCTGCGTCGTCACGCGCGTCGCCGAGAAGGGCCTTCCTGTTACCTGCGCGATATCCTTCGCCGTCCACGCCGACAATCCATTGTTGCCGGAAGAGACAACGGCAGCCGCCGAAGCGATACCCGGCACAGCCAGAACACATACAGGAGAGACAACCAGCGCCGTGACAGCAGCCAGAGAGCGGAAATTCATAGACAGTCCTCTAAAGAAAAGAAAGGAAAAGACAACAGGGGAGGTATCCAGTTTCCAGGGTACAACGCCGCTATGCAAGTGAATTTACGGCGGTAACCTGATTTTGACTGGTGCGAAGTAACCGTTTCAGCGCGCGAAGGTTTTTCACGTCGTCCCCAGGCTCGTCGACCGGAGTCTCGGCGATAAAGGCGCAGTGCGCAAACCGGGGATCATTCAGCAGCCGTCCAAAGGCTTCAAGGCCGATCGTGCCTTCGCCGATATGCTGATGCCGGTCGAGCTTCGAGCCGCGCGCCGCCTTCGCATCGTTCACATGCCACACGCGCACCGTATCGAGGCCGATCGTCGCCGCGATCTGCCCCACCGTCTCCTCGTAGCCCGCCTCGCTCACCAGATCGTACCCGGCCACGTGGCAGTGGCAGGTGTCGAGGCATGCCCCCACCGGCAGCACCGTCTTCAGCCGTCCGATCAGCTCCGCTACCTGCTCGAAGCTGCCTCCGAGCGAAAACTCCGCCCCCGCCGTGTTCTCGATCAGCACCCGCAGCCGCGGCTTTGCCTTTCCCGAGCCGCGAAGCTGCAGGCCCTCGACCGCTTCGGCGATCGACTCCGCCGCCAGCCGCAGACCCTCTTCGCGCGTCAGGCCGCGCCACGATCCCGGATGCAGCACCAGATACTCCGCCCCAAGCGCCAGCGCGCGCTCCACCTCGCCGCGAAAGGCCGCGACCGACTTCTTCCGCACCTCCTCCGACTGGCTGCACAGATTCACCAGGTAGCTCACGTGAATCGCCATCGGCGTGCAGTCGAGCTCCCTTCGCAGGGCCTGCAGCTTTTTGCAGTCCGCCGCTTCGGGCATGGAGGCGCGCCACATGCGCGGGCTCGCGGAAAAGATCTGAAAGGTATTTGCGCCCAGCTCCCGCGCGCGCTCGGCGGCCCGCCATACGCCGCCCGAGGTGGAAAGATGCATACCGATACGAGGAAGGCCCATCTCTCTCCAGTGTACGAGGCCTGATGGGGATGGCCGCTCCTGTCCGCCATAAGCGGTCGCGCTCCCGTTTGAATCGTTTCGTTTTGTATCAGGGCGCGGCTTCAGCCGTGTTATGTCGTTCTGGATCGAAAACCGCCATCTGAAGCCCAGTCAGCTCATGCGCCTGCGCCATACTGACGGATGTAATCTGTACGCCGCACTGCTCCGGGCGTAAATTAGACAGCTATGAAATTGCCCCTGCGCATTGCACTTCTCTTTGCCTTCGCTCTCTCGCTCTCAGTTTCGCCGTTCGCCGCGCACGCTTGGAATAAAACATCTGATGCTGACTGGCAGTCTGCGAAGCTCTTGTCCTTCGGAATGGAACACTGGATAAGTAATGGCGGAAGTCAGACCAATGGACACGTGGATGGCAACGGAAATTATTCTTCAACCACTACAGAAAGCACATGGGGACATAATACTTATCATGTAGTTCTCGATGATGGAAAGATGCTGTACTTCGCCGAGCGGACCCTCAGCTTTCGATGGCAGCGCGATCCGCATTTCACGGAGAATGCTATGGTTCGCTTCAGCCTGAAGAAAGACACACTCACTGTTGTTGATGATTCCGGCCGCGAGTTCAAAATGAAGCTGGTTAAGCGCCGGATCAAAGAATAATGGAGAGTACCGATGAATTTCATCCCGAAGACTCTCAATCAAGTGCAGATCGCGCGGAATCAGGAGTCGATATTTTTCTGAGGCGCGTCGTTTTTGCTCTAATACTTGCTACCTTTATTTGCATAAGTGCCGCCTTCATAACGGCTGAGCGCTGGCTGTACATCCCGGTATTTGTATTTGGGTATTTCGCCTGGACAGTCTTTATCGGCTCTCGTTAAGCCACTACAGAGTAACCGGCATTCTGTACTCCCGTGCGGCTTGCTCCACATCGCCGTCAAGGTTTGCCTCGCGAAGCGCGGACCGGCTAAATCCATTCGTGTCCGGATCAAATTCCGGCATCTCCCCTCTCAACTGCGGCTCCGGTATGAATAGGCGCTAATCAGCCGGGCTTCAGCCCCTGGGAGACCGGTTCTTTCAAACAGATCACTGCCCGGTAAGCACCGCAGCCCTATTAAAATGGAAGCAGCAGCAACCAGACCGGCAGGCGCTTTGTCCTGATCGCACGCAGTGAGGAGAGCATGGACAAGGCGACTCTGTTTGTTCTGCTGGTGGTCTTTTTCGCTACGCTCATCCGATCGACCTTCGGCTTCGGCGAAGCGCTCGTCGCCGTCCCCCTGCTCGCCCTCTTTCTTCCCGTCGGAATCGCCGCACCCGTCGCCGTTCTGCTGTCGATCACCATCGCCGCCATCGTCATTCTGCAGGACTGGCAGAAGATCCACATCCGCAGCGCGGGCTGGCTGCTTGCGCCGACCCTCTTCGGCGTCCCCGCCGGCACGCTGCTGCTGGCCGGCAGCCATCAGCACATCGTCAAAGGCGTGCTGGCCGCCATTCTGATCCTCTTCTCCGGCTACTTCCTGCTCGGCAGCCGCCCGCCCCAGCTTCACAGCGACAACCGCGCCTGGCTTCTGGGCTGCGGCTTTCTCGCCGGCGTGCTCGGCGGTGCCTACGGCATGAACGGGCCGCCGCTGGTCATCTATGGAGCCATGCGGCGCTGGTCGCCCGCGCACTTCCGCGCCACCCTGCAGGGTTATTTCCTGCCCGCCAGCATCGCCGCCATGGCCGGATACTGGCTCGCCGGACTCTGGGTTCCGGCCGTCACCCGCTACTATCTGGTCTCGCTGCCGGTCGCCATTCCGGCCATCTTTCTCGGCCGCTTCATCAACCACCGCCTGCGCGGCGACTCCTTCCTCAAATACGTTCACGCCGGTCTCGTCGCCATCGGCATCCTGCTGCTCTACCAGTCCATCGGCAAACAATAAAAGCCCTTCAGCCGCACCCGCCACGCCGCGATGGTTCCCTGCCGAACGAATCGTCCCTTGCGTATCCGATCGCTCACTTGACGAAATGTACATACAGCATGGAGGCTGGATTCCAGAAGTATGCGAACGGTCGTCACAGCAGATCGGTTTCTTTCCCCAGCAGCGAACGGCAAAGAAGAACGCGTCGAGCGCCCCGTCGTCATCATCGAAGACGGCCACATCCTCAGCACGGCTTCGCAGTCGAGCTCCAGCCTTCCCGCCGGCGAGCACCTTCACTTTGAAGGCTGCACCCTGATTCCGGCCTTTTTCGATGTGCACATCCACGGCAGCGATGGATTCGACGTGATGAACGCGACCGATGCCTCGCTCGGAGGCATCGGAAGATTTCTCGCGCGGCACGGCGTCGGCTCGTACTTCGCCACCACCGTCACCGCCCCAGTCGATTCCACGCTGAAATCGCTCAGCGGCCTGGCAAAGCGGATGCGCCAGGAGACCGGCGGAGCGCGCGCCGTCGGTATTCACATCGAAGGCCCGTTTCTTTCGCCGCATAAAAAGGGAGCGCACCCGGCGCACCTGCTGCAGCCGCCCACCGTCGCATTATTCGACCGCATGTGGCAGGCCGCCGAAGGGCAGATTCGCCTGATGACCATTGCGCCGGAGCTGCCCGGAGCTCTTGAAGTGATCGCCCGCGCCGCCGGTCTCGGCGTCCGCGTCAGCCTCGGCCACAGCGACGCCCGGCTGGAAGAAGCGCGCCAGGGCGTAGGCGCGGGAGCCATCACCGCCACGCACACCTTCAACGCCATGCGCGCCTTCGATCACCGCGAGCCCGGCCTGATCGGCGAAGTGCTCTCGAACGATGCTCTCTTTGCCGAGCTCATCTGCGACGGCCTGCACGTCGACCCCGCCGCGGTCGAAATCTTCTGGAAATCGAAGGGCCGCGACCGCGCCATGCTCATTACCGACGCCATGTCGGCCACCGGCAAACCCGACGGCAACTACAAGCTCGGCGAGCTCGATGTCCGCGTGAAGAACGGCGTCTGCCTGATCGGCGAAAACACGCTCGCCGGCAGCACGCTCACGCTTGACCGCGCCGTACGCAACTTCACCGCTTTTACCGGTGCCTCGCTCGAAGAGATGCTGCCTGTCACCGGCCGCAACCCGGCGCGCATGACCGGTCTCGAAGGCGAAATCGGCACGCTGGCTCCTGGCCGCCGCGCCGATATCACCGTGCTCTCGGCGAAGAACGAGGTCGTCGAAACCCTCGTGCTCGGCGAGCGCTGCTCCAAAGCCTGATCTACTGCGCCCGCACCAGATGCCGGGCGCGCCACAGCGCTCCCAGCACCGGATCGGCGGCTTCCGCTTCCACGTGCGCCGTGGGCAGCGCCTCGCGAATCGCCGCGAACATCGCCTCCCGCACCCGCGCCACATATTTCAGAATGCTGCCGGTAAACGCGATGCCCGGCGGCGGCACATCCGGATCGAGCAGGCACACCCGGCGAAAGGCTTCGACCGCGCTTTCGCCCAGCAGCTTTCCTCCCAGATCGAGAATGCCGAGGCACAGCGTGTCGCCCTCTTCTGCGCACTCCGTCACCAGCCGCGAAAGCTTTGAAAAGTCCGGCCCTGGTGTGGCATTGCCGATGCTCACCGCCTCTTCCAGCGTGCCCGCCTGCCAGAATGCGACCACCCGGTCCAGCAGCGGGCTGCGCCTTCCGAAATCGAGCGCGCGAAAGGCGGTCCGCAGCGCCTGATGCCCGATCCAGTAGCCCGATCCCTCGTCGCCCAGCGCCTGGCCCCATCCGCCCACGTTCAGCCGCTCGCCCGATCCGGTTCGGCCCAGAATATTCGAGCCCGTTCCCGCCATCACCAGAACACCCGCCGCTCCCGGAAAGGCTGCGTCGAGCGCGATCTCTTCATCGCCGCAGACCTCGACCGCGCCGCCCGCGCACGCCGAGTAAATCCGCCGCATCCAGCCATCGGTCTGCGGAAAGCGAAGCCCCGCCGTGCCGATGCACGAAGCGGTGACCGTGCGCAGGTCCACGATCTGCCCGCTGCGGCCGCTCTGCCGCGTAATCTCCTCCAGCAGCGCGGCGATGTTCCGCTGCGCCTCTTCCATCGTGACCCGCAGCGGTTTGATGCTTGCCCCCTGGGCCCGGGCAAGAATCCTGTCATCTTCGGCCAGCGCGCAGTCGGTCTTCGTGCCGCCTGCGTCAAATCCAAGAAAAAGGGCCATCCGTTCTCTCAAAAGCCTTTGCAGTTAGTGATCCGCCGGCGGATCGGCCAGGACTCCGGAGAGCACTCCGAGGCTTCCATCCACCTTCGGGCTCTCCAGCCCCAGAATCTGTACCACCAGCGGATACACATTCACATTCTCGAAGGGCTTCACCGTCACGCCGCGCCGGATATCCGGCCCCGCAGCATAAAAGATCGCCTTCATCGTCGGCATCATATACGGGTCGTAGCCGTGCGAACCAGCGTTCGGCGGACGATCCTCGTTTCCTGCGGCGGGCGCCTTTGCGCGAATAGCGTTAGGGCCGCGCGGCACGATCACCGGATCGCCTTCTCTGGGATTCTCGTCATAGTGCAGCTCCGCCGGAACATGCTCGCGCCGGTAGACCATGAACGAGGCATCCGCCGCCTTCAGCTTCTGGTACACGTGATTCGCCGCCGTCTCCGAGGGGGCATACAGCAGCGATCCCTCCGTCGTGAAGCCGTCGAGCGGAACATACTTATCCAGATCGATCCATCCGCCCGAGGTCTTTTCCATGCCGTGATCGGAGACGACGATCAGATCCACCGGCAGATGCAGCCGGTCTAGATCGGCCTTCAGCTTTCCGATCAGCACATCCACATGCTTTACCGCGGCCCGTGTCTGCGCCGCATCCGGGCCATACTCATGCCCCGCGTGATCCACATTCGAGTAGTAGAGCGTGATGAAGTGCGGCCGCTGCTCCGGCGGCAGCTTCAGCCATGCGATCACCTGATCGATGCGCTTCTCATCGGGATACGCATCGTCGAAATGCAGATAATAGCTCGGGCGCTCACCGGCAATCTCCGCCTCCGAGCCCGGCCAGAAAAAGCAGGCGCTGCGCATACCCTGCTTCTCGGCCAGCGACCACAGCGGCACGCCGCCGTACCAGCTTCCGTCGCTGTTCGTCTTCGGATCGCGGTACGAATACGTCTGCTTCCGCGCCGGATCGTAGAAGGTCATCGCCACAATGCCGTGGTGCTCCGGATAAAGCCCCGTGACCAGCGTGTAGTGGTTGGGGAAGGTGATCGACGGATACGACGGAATCATGCCCTGCGGCGCGCTCGCGCCCTCGGCGGCCAGAGCCAGCAGATGCGTCGCGCCATACTTCTTCGCATAGTCGTAGCGAAAGCCGTCGAGCGAGACCATCACCACGTAATGCTTCGCCGCCTGCTGTGGCGCATTCGGCCCATGATCGACCGCGATGACCGGCGTCGTCTGCGGCCATAACGCAGGAAAATACGCGCCCAGCAGAAGCAGCAGAACAACAAAGGTTCGGCGAGTGAAAGAAACCATGCAGGCTCCGGAGACCGTTCTGACCAAGCTTAAAGCAGAATCCGATTCACAGTACCCGCGTCAGTGCGTCTCCGGCCCGCCCGGCACCGCCGAGCGCAGCCGCTCTTTCACCTTCCGCGCCGGAATGCCTGCGTAGATGCCGAAGGGCTCGAGATCCTTCGTCGCCACCGAGGCCAACCCTAGAATCGCGCCGTCACCCACATTCACCCCAGGATTCACCGCCGCTCGCGCGCAGACCCACGAATACGCGCCCAGCCGCATCGGGAACGACACCAGTCGGAACGAGACCTCGTTGTACAGGTGCGTTGCCCCGCAGACGTACGCGCCCTGCGAGACGATGGCGTGCGACCCCAGATACATCGACGAGGGGTTATAAAGCTCGGCGTCGTCCGCCAGACTCACCCGGTCCTCGCAGATCAGATTCCAGGGCGCCCAGACCTTCGACTTCGGATAAAAATGGCAGGCCGCGCCCATCTTTGCGCCGAAGGCCCGCAGCAGCATCGACCTCCACGCGTGCAAGGGCCGGGGCGAGGTCCGGTACAGCAGCGCATAGCAAAGGTTCCAGAGCGCTCTCGCCAGACGGTTCTTCAGCGAAAACGATGGCAGCAGGGTGGGATCGATCTGCGAGCTGGCCTCGGACGGCCCGATATCCTGTCGGCTGGCGTTCAAGCGCAAGGGTCTCCTCGCAATAGCCTACCGTTGCCGCGACAGAAACGCACGAGCTGCAGAGCGCATAACAGCTCAAAAGCTCATCGGGAACATGAAATATCCGAAGCAGAAGCCAGACAACAAAGAAGTTGCACCGCGATCAGCCGCGGGTACCACTCCGCTTTGACCGTGCTCGCGCCGTTCCGGCCGCTTCCGTGGCCACCGTATCCGTCGTGCCGCGAACCGGCTTCTTCTGCCGGGGCTTTACCAGCTTCGGCTCCGGTTCCAGGCCGGGCTCAGGAACGGCGTCGAGACCCGACTGCCGGTCCATCCACTCTTCCAGCCGCGAGCGGCGAAAGCGCCAGCGGTTTCCCAGCTTAAAGGCGGGAATAAAACCCTCCGAGGCATACCTGTAAAGGCTGTCCGGGCTGATTCCAAGGTAGTCAGAAGCCTGCCGAATATCCATCACTTCCCGAATCTCGCTGCTGCGGGGCCCTGAGGCATTGATCGCTGCCTTCATCGCTGCTCCTTCCGGTGGCGCGGGGTTTTTGCGATCCGGGAAGGCGCAAACCTGATCCCGGCTCCATGCTTATATCCCGTCCCGCCTCCCGGTTCAAGGATTTTCCTCGTCTTCCGGGGGATCACCGGTTTTTCCTGGCATTTCTCCGGCTGTCCTGCCTACTACAGATGGTGGAATCAGCCATCCGTTGCCACAATTTACGGCCGCCGCAGCCCGGAAAGTTGTTACTTTGGTTCTCCCTTCGCAATCCCTCTTCCGGCAGTCCTTTCAGTGTGCTTCCGGTCTCTTTTGCCCATCCCTCGCCTCCAAAATCGCATCCTCCCGCCTCCGGCGGCATCTGAAAGATGAGGAGTCGCAGCATACATGCCGAATTTCGGCCGTCTGAAATTTGCCCTCAACCTTGTCGGCCGCTCGGCCCTCCGTCCCATGCAGGGCAGGTCCCATAAGCCCATCCTTGCGGGAGAGCGCGATCTCGGAATCACCTTCATCGGCCATTCGACCTTTCTGATTCAGATCGCGGGCCTGAATCTCATCGTCGATCCGGTCTTCGCCGACTGGCTGGTTCTGCTGCGCCGCATCCGCCGTCCCGGCGTGAAGCTCAAAGACCTGCCGCCCATCGACGCCGTTCTGCTCACGCACGCGCACATGGACCACCTCAACTTCCCCTCCCTCAGAAAAATCATCCGGCACACACTCCGAAAGTCGGGCAAAGCGCCGGCCGTGGTCGTGCCCTGGGGCGTCGAAGACCTGGTCCGCCGCCTCGGCTTCTCCCGCGTGATCTCTTTGCAGTGGTGGCAGTCCGTCTCGCTCGACGGCGGCGACGCCGGTCCGCTCGAGCTGACTCTGACCCCAGCGCAGCACTGGGGCGCGCGCCTCTTCCGCGATACGCATCGTGGCTTCGGCGGATACATGCTGCGGGCCGGCGGGCACTCCGTCTATCACTCCGGCGACACCGGCTACTTTCCCGGCTTCCGTGAGATCGGCGAGCGTCTGAAGCCCGAGGTGGCTCTGCTGCCCATCGGGGCTTATAAGCCGGACAGCTTCCGCCGCGTCCACACCAGCCCCTCCGATGCCCTGCGGGGCTTCATCGATCTCGGCGCGTCGCGTATGATCCCCATGCACTTCGGCACCTTTCAGCTTTCGTTCGAGGGCCCCGACGAGCCGCTGCCTGAGCTCTTCGTGGCCGCGCGAAGGGCCGGTCTCAGCGAGGCGATGCTGCCCCTCGAAGAAGGGCAGACATGGATCTCTCCGGCCGGCACCACGTCGAGCAGCATGAAACCACGCCGCGCTCCCGGCACTGTGCCGCTCACTCAGCCATAGCGGACAAACAGCCCCTGAGCGACTGAACAGCCTCCCGGCAAATGAACAGCCTCGGGGCCGCATGGCGTACACTGGCTGCGCAGCCCGCTCAAATGAAGAGAAAAAGTTCGCACCCCACACTCAGTGATGTCGCGCAGCGAGCCGGCGTTGGTACAACTACCGTCTCCCGGGTCATCAACGGCGGAAAGCGCGTCAGCCCTAAAACCCTGGCCAGAATTCGCGCCATCATCGACCAGATCGGCTATACGCCCAATCAGGCTGCCCGCATCCTCAAGGGCGAGCGCACCCGCACCATTGGACTGGTCATCCCCAGCATCGCCGACTCCTTCTTCGCCAGTTGTGCCGAGGCCGCGCAGCGCATCACGCGCGCCCACGACTCCATGCTCGTCGTCGCCGTCACCGGCAACGATCCGCACGTCGAGATGGAAAACATCAACGCTCTCATGCGCCACCGCGCCGACGGCCTTCTGCTCGCCCCGGCCAATTCGCAGAACGAAGCGCTGGCCGCCTTTCTTGAGCGCACGCCCATCCCCGTTGTCTGCATCGACCGTCCCGTGACACACTCCGGCGTAGCGTCGGTCGGCATCGACAACTTCAAGGGCGCGCGCATCGCCGTCGAGCATCTTGTCGGCCACGGCTACCGGCGCATCCTCTGCCTGGGCGGCGAGACCACGCTCTACACCATTCGCGAGCGTCTGCGCGGATACCGTCAGGCCATGACGGCCGCAGGACTCGAGCCGATGGAAGACATGAGTGTGAAGGATTACAAATCCGCCGAGCACGCCATCGAAAGCCACCTCGCCGCGACCGCTCCGCCCGACGCCATCTTCACCGTAAAAAACAGCACCACCATCTACGCCTTCGAGACGCTGCAGAAGATGCGCGTCGACATTCCGAAGACCGTTGCCCTGCTCGGCTTCGACGACTTCGAGCTGGCCGCCACGCTGCGCCCATCCATCAGCGTCGTCCAGCAGCCGATCGAGGACATCGGCCGCACCGCCGCCGAGCTGCTCTTCACGCAGCTTCCCGCCGAGCAGCCCCAGGGCTCATCGCGGGCAAAGCGTCCCGCGCCGGCCCGCAAAACAGGACCGGTCCGCCTCGAGCCGCTGCTGGTTCTGCGCGAATCCTGCGGATGCGCCCGCGCGGCTCTGTGATCGCCCTTCCTCGAGTTCCCTGCTGAAAAGTGGGAACGTTTCCACTTTCTCCCTTTTTCCTGCTATAGTGCTGGTGGTTGCCGGACAGGCCCCGCGAAAGACGTGGCTTTTCCGGCAATCAATTTGCTGCGCTGTCTGTTCCCCAATGCCGCACAGAATGAAGTGAAAAATTATGCTTAAGGATTCTTCTTCCGGTTTCAGTATCGGCGTCGATCTCGGCGGCACCAATCTGCGTATCGCGGCCTGGACGGTTCGCGACGGCCTGCTGGAGACGATTCATCTGCCTACCCGCCTCGATGCCGGACGGCTCGCGGTGGTAGACGATCTCTGCGGCGCGGTTCGTCGCCTTTATGAGAAGTACAGCCCGCAGCATGCGCTCGCCGGCATCGGCATCGGCACGCCCGGCCCCATCGAGCTGCCCGCCGGGCGCCTGCACAATCCGCCCAATCTGCCCGGATGGGACCGCTTCGACCTGAAGGACGAGGTGGAGCGCCGCCTGGGCATGCCGGTCGTGCTCGAGAGCGATGCCAACGCGGCAGCTCTCGCCGAGTGCGTGCTGGGCCTCGGCCGCTCGCTCGGCGTCGATTCGCTCTGCATGCTCACCCTCGGCACCGGCATCGGCAACGGCATCATTCTCGACGGAAAGATCTGGCACGGCGTGACCGGCATGGGCGGCGAGGCCGGACACATGACCATCTACCCCGACGGCCCCGACTGCGGCTGCGGCGGCAAGGGCTGCATGGAGATGTACGCCTCGGCCACCGCCATCGTGCGCACCGCGAATCAGAGGGTCGCCGCCGGCAAAGCTCCGGGGCTGGCCGGCCGCAAAACCGGCCACGCCTGGTGGACGGCCCGCGACCTCGGCGAAGCGGCGCGCAGCGGCGATCCCGATGCCCGCGCCATCTTTGAAGAGGCCGGCCGCGCCATCGGCATCGGCCTGGCGGGACTGGTGAACACGCTGAATCTGCCGCTCTACGTGATCGGCGGAGGTCTGGTCGCCTCCTGGGATCTCTTCGCGCCCGAGCTCTTCCGCGAGCTGCGCCATCGCTCGTACGTTTATCGCCTCACCGAGCCCGGCGCCGTGGCCTCCGCCAGCATTCCCGGCGGCGGGACGCAGGTGCTGGCCGCCGAGCTTGGCTCTGACGCAGGCCTGCTCGGGGCCTGTATACTTCCCTTCCCGGCGAGCTCCTCGCCGTCAGCAAACGGAGCCCCATGCGACTAAGCGCGACTCTTATCCGCAGCTCGATTGTCGGCGCACTGGGCGGTCTGCTCTTCGGCTTCGATACCGCCGTCATCTCCGGCACCACGCAGCAGCTCACCCAAGTCTTTCACCTCACGCCCAGCGCCCTCGGAACCACCGTCTCCATCGCGCTGCTCGGCACTGTCATCGGCGCCATCGGCGCCGGTCCGCTCGGGCAGAAGATGGGCGGCCGCGAAGCGCTGCGCGTCATGGCGGCGCTCTATGTCGTCTCTGCCGTGGGCTGCGCCCTCTCGTGGGACTGGTATTCGCTGCTCTTCTTCCGCCTCCTTGGCGGACTCGGCATCGGCGGCTCGTCGGTCCTCGGCCCCGTCTATCTCGCCGAGCTCGCTCCGGCGAAGCTGCGCGGCCGTCTCGTCGGACTCTTCCAGATCAATGTGGTGGGCGGCATTCTGCTGGCCTACGCCTCGAACTTCTTCATCGCCGGCTTCAATCTGGGACTGCTGCAGTGGCGCTGGCAGCTGGGCGTCGCCGGCATTCCCGCCGCGCTCTTCCTCGTCATGCTCTACGGCATCCCGCGGAGCTCGCGCTGGCTGGTCACGCAGAACCGCATCGATGAGGCCCGCCGCGTTCTGGAGCTGATGGGCACGCCGGACTCCGAGGCCGAGCTGAAGGAGATCGTCGAATCAATCCACCTCGAGCGCTCCGCAAAGGCCGAGCCGCTCTTCCAGCGCAAGTACCGCCTGCCCATCTTTCTTGCCGTCACCATCGGCATGTTCAATCAGCTCTCCGGCATCAACGCCATTCTCTATTACGTGAATGACATCTTCACCGCCGGAGGTTTCCGCGGCCTCTCCGCCGACCGCGAGGCCGTCATCATCGGCGCCATGAACCTGGGCGCGACGCTGCTGGCCATGACCGTCATCGACCGGCTGGGCCGCAAGACGCTGCTGCTCTTCGGCTCCGTCGGAACTGCGGCCTGTCTGGCCGGCGTCGCCGCCGTCTTTCTCACGAAAAGCCACCAGGGCGATCTGCTCTGGCTGCTGGTCGGGTTTATCTTCTTCTTCTCCGTCTCGCAGGGCGCCGTCATCTGGGTCTACATCAGCGAAGTCTTCCCGACCAAGGTGCGCTCGCGCGGCCAGAGCCTCGGCAGCTCTTCGCACTGGATCATGAACGCGATCATCAGCAAGGCGTTTCCCTCCATCGCCGTGCTTTCGGCCGGAGCGCCCTTCGCCTTCTTCGCCGCCATGATGGTCCTGCAGTTCTTCGTCGTTCTCTTCTTCTACCCGGAGACCAAAGGCGTCTCCCTCGAGCAGCTGCAGCACCGCCTGGGCATCGAGTAACACCGGTGCCCGGCGCGGGCCGGCCTTCTCGCGCGTTTACCATGAAAGCCGGTGTTCACCATCGGCCACTCCACGCTGCCCATCGATGTCTTCCTCGGAGCGCTGCGTGCATACCAGGTCCGCACCCTCGTCGATATCCGCAGCATTCCGAAGTCGCGCCATAACCCGCAGTTCGCGCAGGACAATCTCTTCGCATCTCTGCGCGATGCCGGCATCGCCTGCCGCTGGCAGCGCTCGCTCGGCGGCCTGCGCCACGCGCGCAAAGACTCGATCAACACCGGCTGGCGCAACAGCAGCTTTCGCGGATACGCCGATTACATGCAGACGCCTGCCTTCGCCGCCGCCCTCGACGAGCTGCTCGCCGCCGAAGACCTGGACCATACCGCCATCATGTGCGCCGAAGCTGTTCCCTGGCGCTGCCACCGCTCCCTGGTCGCCGACGCGCTTACCCTCCGCGGCGTTCCGGTCACCAACATCTTCTGCGACGCCAAAGGCCACAGCCATACCGAGCCGCATGCGCTCACTTCCTTTGCCCGGACCGACGGACAGCATCTCTGGTACCCCGCCGAAGGCGAGCTCTTCCCCGGCTATCCCTGACGGAAACAATCCCGCGTCTGCTGCGTCCAATGGCCAGGGCGAACAGACCCCAGGGTCACTCAGCATCGGACCAGCCTGCTTCACGTCCGATATGAGTATCGTGAAGGATATGCAGGTGCGAATCCTCCTCTTTGGCGTACTGAAAGACTTACTGCCGGATCAACCGGATTCGATCTGCCTCGAAGCCGGTTCCACCGTCGACGATCTTCTGCAGACGATGCAGGCGCGCTTCGCCCAATACTTCACCCAGACCGGCCCTGCCGCTCAGGGAAATCTCTGGTCCTCCATCGCCGTCGCCGTCAATCGCGAGTATGCCCCCGCCACGCACCGTCTCAACGAAGGCGATGAGGTTGCGCTGCTGCCTCCGGTCAGCGGCGGAACGGAGAACCCGCACGTCGCGCTCATCCGCGAACCCATCGACACCACTGCCGTCGTTGCCGCGCTCAAGCAGGGCGAGGACGGCGCCATCGTCACCTTCGACGGCATCGTGCGCAACAATACCCGCCGCCGCAGGACGCTCTGGCTGGTCTACGAGGCATACGAAGAGATGGCCCTGCCCCGCATGCAGCGCCTCGCCGCCGAAGCTCGCGCCAAATATCCCATCCGCGACGTGGCCATCGTCCACCGGCTCGGCCATCTCGAGATCGGCGAGACCAGCGTCTTCATCGCCGTAGCCTCCGCGCACCGGGCCGCGGCCTTCGATGCCTGCCGCTGGCTCATCGACACCCTCAAAAAGACCGTGCCCATCTGGAAGAAAGAGCACTTCGAGGATGGAGCCGTGTGGTCCGACGGCGAGCCCTTCCCGGCCGAGCTCACGCCGCAGGTCCACCCGAAACCGAGTCCGGAGCCGCTCCGTTGAAGCTCTGCGCCGGAATCACCGGCCTTCTGCTCTGCGCCTCGCTTTATGCAGGCGCGCAGCAGCCACCGCCGATTCACGTCGACGTGCGCCTCGTGAATGTCTTCGTCAACGTCACGGACCCGGCCGGCGCGCCCGTCGGCGGCCTGGCAAAAGATGATTTCCTGCTCACCCAGGACGGCCACCCGCAGACCATCTCGTACTTCGAGCGCCAGTCCGAGATGCCGCTCTCGCTCGTGCTCGCCATCGATACCAGCGGCAGCGTGCAGAAGGATCTCCCGCTCGAAAAATATGCGGCGCACAACTTCGTCCACGCGCTGCTGCGCCCGGTCGACCGGCTCGACCTCATGGACGTCAACTCCGACGTGCGCGAGGTCGTCGGCTTCACCAGCAATCTGCGGCGCATCGACGCGGGCATTGAAAACCTCACCACCGGCCCGGCCACGGCGCTCTATAACGCCATCTGGCTGGCCTCGCAGCGCCTCACGCCGCTCTCCGGGCGCAGGGTGCTGGTCGTCATCTCCGACGGCAGCAACACCGTCTCCGGCGTCGACTACCAGCAGGCGCTTGAAGAGGCGGTGCGGGGCGAGGTGATGGTCTACAGCCTCATCGACCTGCCCATCGTCGCCGACGCCGGCCGCGATACCGGCGGCGAGCACGCGCTGATCGCGCTCTCGCAGGAGACGGGCGGCAAATATTACTATGCCGAAGCCGGCAATCTCGAAAAAGCCTTTCAGAAGATCTCCGAAGACCTGCGCACGCAATACCTGATCGGTTATTACCCGGTGCGCCACTCTTCTTTCTCCGATTTCCATCGCATCTCGGTCACGCTGAAGGACCCTCCGCAGCCGCCGTATACGCTGCGCTACCGCACCGGCTACTACTCCGCGCCGGCCTCCGTTCCCGAGCCGCCGCGCTGACCGCAGCGGCCTGGTTACAATAGGGGCGTGCCGCCTTACAATGCATCGCGCCGCCGGCAAAAATCGCCGCCTCCGGGAGAAACCGGGCAGGAGGCTCTCTATCTGCGCTTTCTCAGCGAAAAGCAGGTGGGCGTAAAGGTGAAGCTGCGCGACGGTGAAACCGTCTCCGGCTGGATCGAGTACTTCGACGACCGCATGATTCGTCTGACCCGCGAGGGCCAGCCCAATTTATTCATTTACAAACACCAGATCCGCAGCATCACCGAGAGCTCCCGCCGCGATGACCCGCGCCGCCGGGCCCGCCGTGTGGAAGAGGCAGCGCGGAGTGAAGAGGAGATCCATTGAGCCGGTCGAATATTCCCCAGGAGCTGCCCTTCGCAGCACCCGCCTCTGAAATCGCTCTCGAAGCCGGAGCGCTGCTGCGCGAATACTTCCGCCGCGGCGTCGCCACCGAGTACAAAGGCGATGTCGATCTGGTGACCGAAGCCGATCGCGCCTCCGAAAAGCAGATCGTCGAGCGCCTGCACGCCGCCTTCCCCACGCACGGCATCTACGGCGAAGAAGGCACGCGCGAGGGCCTCGACCGCGAATACCGCTGGTACATCGATCCGCTCGACGGCACCACCAACTTCGCGCACAGCTTTCCCGTCTTCTGCGTCTCGATGGGCCTTGAGCATCGTCCCGCCGGCCTCGCCGCCGATCAGGATGGCGAGCTGGTCGCCGGCGTCATCTACGACCCCATGCGCGACGAGCTGTTCACCGCGGAAAAAGGACGCGGCGCATGGCGCAACGGCCAGCCCATCCACGTCTCGCCGGTAAAGACGCTTTCCGAGGCGCTGCTGGCTACCGGCTTTCCCAGCCGCAAGCGCCACAGCAGCCCGAATATTCACTTCTACCAGGAGTGCACGCTGCGCTCGCACGGGGTGCGCCGCGCCGGCTCGGCCGCTCTCGATCTCGCCTACACCGCCTGCGGCCGCCTCGAAGGCTTCTGGGAGTTCAATCTGAATCCCTGGGACACCGCCGCCGGCGTGCTGCTGGTGACCGAAGCCGGTGGAACCGTCACGCGCTTCGACGGCAGTCCGTTTCTGCTCGACAGCGAAGAGATCCTCGCCACCAACGGCGCCTTGCGCGATGAGATAGTCGGGCTCTTCAGCGATATGTTCGCAGGGCGCAACCTGCTGCCCATCCCCACTCCCGCGGAGTACGCCGCGGCGCGGGCGCAGCAGACGCAGCCCTGAGCCGCATGATCGTCCTGAGCTTTTTTCTCAGCTTCAAAGTGCGCGCATCGGTTCCGATTCATCATCGGGCAACAAAATGCCGTACAATGTGCCTGTTGACTCACCATTACTCTGGAAGAGGATTTTCATGGCTTACGTGATTGCGGAACCCTGTATCGGGACGAAGGACACAGCCTGCGTGGATGCCTGCCCGGTGGATTGCATCCATCCCAAAAAAGACGAAGCGAAGCACGGCGAATCGGATCAGCTCTTCATCGACCCGGTCGAGTGCATCGACTGCGGCGCGTGCGTTCCGGTCTGCCCGGTTTCTGCAATCTTTGCCGCCGACGATCTGCCGGAAAAATGGCAGAGCTATACCGAGAAAAACGCCGTATTCTTCGGCCGCTGATCGGCAGTCTTCTTTTTCCCGGCGGCGCGCGCGGCCCTCATGCGGCGCGCCCGTCGGAATCCGGCCTTCCCGCGGCAACATCTGACCCGATTATGGCTGCTGCTCCCTTCCCCTTCGGCTGCCGGTCAGAAAACAGAGCGCTCCACTGCAGGCAACGTTCACGCAGACTCTGCCATCCCACCGTTAATTAATCTTTATTCGTTCCGGAACTGACTTACCCTGCGGATCGGCGGTTTGGTTTCGCAGGCGGACTGGAGCACTGCAGACGGGAAATCTTCTGCAGCCACTATGTTAATGACAGGGATAACTGGATGAGCGCGGGACCAGTACAGCCAAAACCAGTACATCATCACATGCGCCGTAATCCTCCCATCGCCGGAGAGGCTGAGGCGATCGCACAGGCACAGGCCGGCGACGGACGGGCCTTTGAAACCCTCTACTCGCTGCACAAGCGGCGTGTCTACTCTCTTTGCCTGCGCATGCTCGGTAATGTCGCTGAAGCCGAGGACCTGACGCAGGAAGCCTTCATGCAGCTTTACCGCAAGATCGGCACCTTTCGCGGCGACTCCGCATTCTCCACCTGGCTGCACCGCCTGGCCGTGAATGTGGTGCTGATGCACCTGCGCAGAAAGGGCCTGCCCCAGGTGTCGCTCGAAGAGACGCTGGAGCCGTCGCAGGATGACGGTCCACGCAAGGATATCGGCGCCCGCGATCTGATGCTCTCCGGATCGATCGATCGCGTCACCCTCGAGCGCGCCGTCGAAAATCTGCCACCCGGCTACCGGCTGGTCTTTGTGCTGCACGACGTGGAAGGCTATGAGCACAACGAGATCGCCACCATGCTGGACTGCTCGATCGGCAACAGCAAATCGCAGCTGCACAAGGCGCGAATGAAACTGCGCGACCTGCTCCGCACCGGACAGCGGAAGGAGGCCGCCCAATGAGCCATAACGGAAAGACCATGACATGTGCTGAATTTCAGGAAAGTCTGCCCGAGCTGTTCGAGACCCATACCGATCTCACCACGCACGAGCATCTCAAATCATGCGAGAACTGTGCCGCTCTGGTGCGCGATCTGGAGTACATTGCCTCGCAGGCCAAACTGCTGTTGCCCATTCACGACCCCAGTCCCGGGGTGTGGAACAACATCCAGTCGGCCATTCGGCGCGAAGAGACCCCCGGCGGGCAGACGCCCACACCGGCAGGTGGCAGCAGGTAGGCCGCGGGTTTCGATCGCTGACAGGAGCCCGATCGTCGTACAGCCGGAACCGCCGTCTTCCTCGACGGCTCCTTATAATGCAGAGAACGCATGAAGGAGCACGAGAGCAGACCGCAGGTATCGTCTCTGCCCGCACAGATCCGCAGAATTGTCCTCATCGGATTCATGGGCGCAGGCAAGTCCACCGTAGGGGCGCACCTCGCGGCGCGCCTCGGCTGGCCGTTTGAGGACGCCGACCGCTTTATTGAAGCCCGCGCCGGCTGCTCCATCGGAGCCCTCTTCCGCCGCGATGGCGAAGCCGCCTTCCGCCGGCTTGAAGTGGAGTCCATCGCCGCGCTGCTCGAGCGCTCGCCCCTTGTGCTGGCCACCGGCGGCGGCGCTCTGGAATCTCCTTTGACACGGGAGGCGCTCAACCGGCTCTCCGATACCTGCATCGTATTTCTCGATGCGCCGCTCGACGTGCTGATCGCGCGCTGTCTCGAACAGCCCGGAGCCGCGGAGCGTCCTGTTCTGGCCGAGCGTGAGCAGCTGGAGCAGCGTTTTACCGGGCGTCTGCCCCTCTACCGCGAGGCCCATCTGATCGTGCCTACCCTTGAGCTCGAACCCGATGCCCTGGCGGAGAGCATTCTGGAAGAACTGCGCGGCCGCATCGCTCTCACGCCGGAGGCAAAGAGCGCAGTGAACGAGGGCACAACCCCATGAGCTTTGGCTTCGCAGCGGGAGTGAATCCCCCCGCCATGAAATCGCGCGATCCGCGCGGCGTCGTTCTCTTTGCCTTCGCCGTGGCGCTGGCGATCTATTTCGCCTGGCTGCTGCGCGATGTGCTCGTGCTTATCTACGTCAGCGCTCTGTTTGCCGTGGTGCTTCTGCCGGTGGTGCGCTGCATTACCCGTCTGCGCATCGGCCGCTGGCAGCCCGGCCGCGCCATGGCGGTGCTGCTTCTGCTGCTCAGCGTGCTCATCGCCATCATGCTCTTTGCCTTCTTCGCCATCCCGCCTGTGGTGCGCGATCTGCGCGAGTTCGGCAAAGAGCTGCCGAAGCGCGGTCCCGAGCTGCTGCAGCGCCTCGAAAGCCTGCCCCTGCTGCAGCACGTCGACTTCGACTCGCTCAACGAAAAACTGCAGGACTTCGCCACCAACTTCGCAAGCTGGCTCATTCATTCCGCAAGCGGATGGGCCAGCGCCGTCTTTCGCATCATCACCGGCGCCGTGCTGACCATCTATTTCATCCTCGAAGGCGAGAACGCTTACTCCTGGCTGCTCTCCTTCGTGCCCACGGAGCGCCGTCAGCGCCTCAATCTGACCCTCGGGCGCGCCGAGGTCCGCATGGGCCGCTGGCTGCTCGGCCAGGGCTCTCTGATGCTGATTCTCGGCATCTCCAGCACCATCGTCTTCGCGCTGCTGCACATTCGTTACGCCTACGCGCTCGGCGTCGTCATGGGCCTCTTCAACATCGTGCCCATCGTGGGAGCCATCGTCTCCGTCTCGCTTGTTCTGCTGGTCGCCGCCATCGATTCCTGGGGACGCGTCCTCGGCGTGATCATCTTTTATGCCATCTACGCCCAGGTCGAAACCTCCTGGCTCACGCCGCGCATCATGCAGACGCAGGTCAACCTCGCTGGTCTGGCCGTGCTGATCGCCCTGCTGCTCGGCTCCTCGCTCGCCGGAGTCGTCGGCGCCATGGTCGCCGTGCCCACTGCCGTCCTCGTCGCCGTGCTGCTCAATGAATACGCGGCGCAGGATGATCTGGTCGTCACCCCCGCCGACATCTCCTCAGTGAACAAATAAGCCTGAGCCTGCGTCAGGGTGTAACAGGCGGCCCATCGGAACAAGAGATCTGTCTTATTTTCTCGGATACGTCGGAAAAGGATTCCGGGTAAGCTGCGTTGCCGCTTTCAAAAGCAGTCGTCCGGTCGTTGTGTACAGCTTATCGGTAACAGGGAATTTCCACCCTGAAGGAACTTCCACCGGACCGGCAGAATCGGACCAGGGATACTCAACATTATCCGGACGCCGGGCCTCATCATCGATCTGCGGATGAAGCAGATCAATCTCCCGGCACAGCAGGCTGAGGGATCTCAGATCCGGACGTCTCTTTAATTCGATTCGACGCCATTCTTCCTCGATCAGTCTGGGAAGAATTTTACGAATGACATTGTGGCTCAGACGCAATTCACCGGAATCCCCGCTTGGCATCCACAAATATGCCTTGCATAGCTTCTCAAGCCACATCTGCAGATAGTGCAGACGATGACAGGAAGGCAGTCTGCTCTTTTCGAGGAATTCAAATACCTCTAAATCGGAGGCGGCCTGCAAAAGAAACGCTTCGCTCCACGTTCTCATGCATTAGTCCGCAGCGGAATAAAGAGTATCTCCAAGCAGCCATCCTTCCGGAAGAGAGAGATTTCCATCGCGGATTTTTCCGAACTCTTCCTCCGTCACTTCGACAATGACAGAAGGAAATGGAATCCGAGGAGGACTAGCTCCGAAGGCAATCGGTAAAATCCCGGACGGAAAAGTGTCAGGATTCACCTCAAGAAGCTTCACGGGCTCGTCTGTTTCCGACTCGCGCGAAGTGATGATCTGAATAACACGCGTAATATTCGGCTCAATCATTCGATGAGCTTTGGCAAGATCCTGTGCCATCCTGTTTTTATCGATTGTTTCAGCCATCGAAATCTCCAAATATCTGTGCAGATTATACTCGGCAACGCAGTCGTGAGCCCGGTACTTGGTATCATGAAGGGTGGATTCTGCATGCAATGCGGCGTTGTGCCCCATTCGGAATCATGCCATCATGCTTCTGCTTTCATCGGATGCAGCATTCGGAAGAGAAAGGACCGCACGCCTGTGAGCCCGGCTGTTTCCGGCGTCTCCGTTTCCGAAATAAAAGCGGTGCAGACCCCTCATTCGGAGGAAAAGATCGTTTCCGCTTCGCATCACCTGCACGGCCCGCGCGCCGGAGAGACCGCTTCCCTGCTCGCCGATTACCGTGAGCTCTTCAAGCTGCGTGTCACGCTCATGGTCATGCTCACCGCCTGGGCCGGCTTCTACCTCGGCTCCATGCGCTCCGGCATCAGCAGCATGCAGCCCGGTCTGCTTGAAGCCCTCTTCGGCATCGGCATGGTCTCCGCCGGATCAGCCGCGCTCAACGAGTGTATCGAGCGCCGCCTCGACGCGAAGATGATTCGTACCGCCAACCGCCCGCTGGCCTCCGGACGCATCAGCCTGCCCCACGGCATTCTGCTCGGCATGCTGGCCGTCGCCGTGGGAACCGTCTGGCTTACCCGCGAGACTAATCTGCTCACCGGGACGCTCACGCTGCTTACAGCCTTCCTCTACGTCGCCGTCTATACGCCGCTCAAGCGCGTCACCAGCCTCGCGACCTTCATCGGCGCCTTTCCCGGAGCGCTGCCGCCGCTCCTCGGCTGGGTCGCGGCCCGCGGGCAGATCGAGTGGCCCGCCGTCGCGCTCTTCGCCATCCTCTTCGTCTGGCAGTTTCCGCACTTCATGTCTATCGCCTGGCTCTATCGCGAGGACTATGGACGCGCCGGCATCCGCATGCTGCCCGTCGTGCAGCCCGATGGCTGGTCGACCGTGCTCGAAGCGCTCACCTATGCCATCCTCATGATCCCCGTCAGCCTTCTGCCCGTGTGGCTGCACGTTGCCGGACGCATCTACGGCGGCGTCGCCCTCGTGCTCGGCCTGATCTATCTCGGCTACACCATCCGCTTCGGCAGGATCATCCGCGCCCGCACCATCTCGGAGTCGAAGATGTACGCGCGCGACCTGCTCAAGGTGAGCGTGATCTACCTTCCCCTGCTGCTCACCGCGCTCATGCTGAACGCGACAGGAAAGTGAGGCCGCAGACGATGGCATCGGGCGGTGAGATCGTGACGGAAGCGAAGCAGTCCGAATCCAGCGGCAAAGTCATCGCCGCCATCCTCGTCATCAGCGGACTGGCTACGCTCTTTCTGCTCTGGCTCATCTACGTGCATCCGCCGCCGCAGGGCTTTCGCACGCGCCTGCTCTTTCTGCCCGCGCTGAACGCGGTGCTCAACGGCCTCAGCGCCGTGGCCCTGATTGTCGGGTTCAGCTTTATCCGCCAGAGAAAGATCGCCGCCCATCGCGCCTCCATGATCACGGCGTTTGTCTTTTCGGCGGCCTTCCTGGTCTGCTACATCGTCAACCATGCGCTGCACGGCGATATGCGCTTTGCGGGACACGGCGCCATCCGCCCCGCCTACTTCGCGCTGCTCATCAGCCACATCCTGCTCTCGGTCGTGGCGCTGCCCCTGATCCTGACCACGTTTTTCTTCTCGCTCACCGGCCGCTTTCCGCAGCATAAGAAGATCGCGCGCTTCACCCTCCCCATCTGGCTTTATGTCTCCGTAACCGGCGTGGTGGTCTACATCATGCTCGCGGCATGGCGGTAGCAGGACACGGCATGGCTTATATGACCGAGCACGGAACAGAGCAGACTCCCCGCAAAGAAGCCGGAGCCGCGCCCACGCTGCAGCAGCTGAACCGCGAGGACGGCACCCTCCAGCTTCTTCGCGCCGGGTTCTGGATACTCGTGGCCGGCGTCGTCGCCGCTCTGCTCACCGCGACCGTCTTCGGCGGCATCTCCCGCCACGGCCCCCATACCAACAGCGGATGGCTGGCCCTGATGGCCGCCATGACCTGCCTGCCCTTCGGCGTCATGGTCTTTGCCCTCGGCGCAGCCAAATGGCTCCGCAACCGCAGGCTGACTGGAAGCGCTGCTTCTTCCCGCTGATCCGGCAGGCCGATTGCGCCTGCACCACTGCGCTCCCGTTTCCGGACCGTCAGGAAACTCACCATTCGGGAGATGGCAGAGGGAAAAGGTCCGGATTCTGCGGCAGCGCTTCAGAGATGCTCAACGCTGCTTCAACTGCAGCTTAGCGACCGCCAGCCTGACCGCTGTCTCCAGGGCGTCCGCAGCCTTCACCTTCACATCCGACGTCACGCCAACCCCTTCCCAGTCGGTCTTTCCATAGGGGTTAATCGGCCGCTCCTCCGGAATACCCATCCCAAAGTGATCATCGATCCGGTGAAAGACGCCGGCATGAGTGCCGCCGCGCGTCGTCTCTCCAACAAGCGTCGCGCGCTTCAGCATCTTCAGGTCGTAGCTGAACTGCTCCGCCCCGGACCACGTTGTGCCTGACGTCAGCACATACACCGGCTTGTTTGCCAGATTATTTCCGGCAACCGGCGAATGTGTCCACGACTCCACCGTGGGTGCTCCCCGTGGTCCATACATGTATACCGGATGATCAAACAGGTAGCTGGCAACCAGCGACACCGTATCCGGAAAGCCCCCCGAATTGTCCCGCAGATCAAAGATGATCGCGTCTGCGTGGTTCAGCGACGCCATCGCTTCCCGTACTTCATTCCCGCACACTGAATCATCCGGAAAGAAATCGAGCTTCAGATACCCTATATCGTGCGGCAGAATTTCCGTCTTTCGAATCATGCAGTGTTGCTGCAACATCGCAGATCGAAAGCGCGCCATTCCTTCAGCCGTCTGCACGGGTGGTCCGGATGGCAGCGGGTTCTGACTGTACTCCACCACCAGATGCATGTCGGCGCTCGCATCCCTCATCTGGGCGGTTAGTAATGCGGCAAAGGACGCGCCGTGGGTCGCCGCATCATCGTCGCCATTCTTCTCGTGCGTCAGCAATGCCTCTGCCGTCTTCTCTGCAACGCCATGATCGAAGTAGTACTTCTTCAGATCGGCGCCTGCGCGATCGATCACACGCTGGCGTTCTCCTGCGTCCAGGGTTGTATTGCTGTTTGCGGGTACCGCTGTCTGCCCGCCGGCATTCTGCCCCGTCGGCTGGCCGCTGCTCGAAGCGCCGCCTGGAAACGCGCTCGATGCACCCACCCATTTTTTTGCGGACCACGCATCCAGGCTCTCAAATGCAGAAGCCTTCATCGCTGCCGGAGCAGTATCCCGCAGCGCCGTGCCGCGCATACTTCCGTTGCCTGCTGACCAGCTCATTGAAATGGAAAGGGCTGCGACTGCAACAACAGAGAGTACGGCTCCAAAGAGCAGTGCCTCCGGGCGAGGGATACTGCTTTCGAGCACATCGAAACAGGGCACACCCGCCAAACGCTGCTGCGTATGCGCACCCGTCGGCGACGGGTGTGCATACCCATGCTCGCGCGGGAGCGAAACAGCCAGATCGGCCAGCAGATCCGACCACAGCCGCACCTTTGCAGCAAACCCCTGTTCATCGCGAAAGCGGTCGCGGAACAACTGGATGGCTTCATCCCCATAGGCCCGGCGGAACTGCGAGGGATACAGATGCAGCAGCAGGATATAGATATTCTCAGACATAATCCCCCCTCAGAATCTTTCTCGCTCGTGCGACGCGCAGTGTATCGGCAAGTTTCTCGGCCTCTGCCCGGGCCAGCCTTCGCCCATTGCCTGTCAATCGATAGAAGCGGCGGCGCTCCGGGGAAGCTCCCGCCTCCCCGGTCTGCACCACTTCCTCAATGAACTTCTCCTCCAGCAGCGCCTGGATCGAGCTATACAACGTACCCGGCCCAAGACGCAGTCGCCCACCGGTCTGCTCCTCGACCTGGCGCATGATGGCATAGCCATGAAGATCGGCGTCCGCAAGCGAAAGCAGAATCTGAAATGCAGCGGAAGGTAAAGGATCAAGTTTTCGTTTAGGCATATATGCTCGATGATCGATATATCGATCATCGACTCTATGGCGCGCTGACCTTTTCTGTCAAATCATCCCTGCAGGCGGGCTTTGGATCGCGAAGAAACCGGAAGCCGGTCGCGCGCTGCGAAAAGCTGCGCCAGCAGAGGGGGAGGGCGCATATAGTTCGTACAGTCTCGTTTCCGGCCTGCCCGCCGCGCATTTCCCCGCCGTAACGTCCCGTCCGGCGCGCACTCCTGCTATCCTTCATGGGATATATCCGTTCAATGGGAGCATTTCCGTCATGGCAAAGAGCGTCAATAAAGTCACCCTTGTGGGCAACGTCGGCAAAGACCCGGAGATCAAATTCGCGGCCAATGGGAACGCCATAGCCACCTTTTCGCTCGCCACGACCGACCGCACCAAAGACCAGACCGGCAACTGGACCGACCGCACCGAATGGCACAACCTCGTCGCCTTCCAGCGCACCGCCGAGATCATCCGCGACTACGTCAAAAAGGGCTCGAAGCTCTACATCGAGGGCCGCATCCAGACCCGCTCCTGGGACGACAAAAACAGCGGCGAAAAGAAGTACCGCACCGAGATCATCGTCGGCGATCTGGTCCTGCTCTCCGGCCGCGGCGAAGGCGAAGGCGGCGGCGGCAGCAGCTATGGCTCACGCAGCGGTTCGACCTCCTACGACCAGCGCTCGCCCGCATCGGCAGACGATCTCGTGCAGTCCACAGAGATCACCGACGACGATATCCCCTTTTAAGGCCGTCAAATCCCGCGGAAACTGCTTTCTGCGGGAAAACCCCTGCCCGCCATCCGCCGTCCCACCATAGAGGAGGCGCTTATGATGGCGATTATCGGGATTGTCGCGTTTCTTGTTCTGGTTGGGTTGTTCTTCCTCTTTCGCGGTACCGGCCGCCTCGGCCAGGGTGTCTCCGTTCGGGAGCGCAACCGCCACAACAGCGCCAGCAGCGTAAACGTACAGGAGCATGAGGAGCATCGCGCCACCGGTCTGAACTGATCGCCCGCGGCGAAGCATCCACACATCTGCGCCATGCCCGCAACCGGACGCGTTGAACCCGGTTCTGAAAACCAGGCATACTTCGCGTCTTCGCTTGCCAGCAGGGTAAGGTAATCGGTTACAGTGTCCGGTGATGACTTGCATGCATCTCCGGACCGCTCTCTTCACCGCCGCGCTTGCCTGCGCCGCGCCTGCTGCCTCCGCTCAGATCCACTACAACCCGCAAACCCATGTCTTCCGCATCGACTCCGCCGGAACCACTTATGCCTTTGGCGTGAACGATATGCAGGAGCTGCAGCAGCTTTACTGGGGCAAAGCGCTTGCCGCCTCCGACAACTTCCCCGCCGCGCGCAGCAATGACGGCAATGCGTCCTTCGATCCGGCCACCAGCACCACGCCGCAGGAGTATGCCGGCTGGGGCGCCGGTCTCTACGTCGAGCCCGCGCTCAAAATCACCTTCCCCGACGGCAACCGCGATCTGGTGCTGCACTACGTCTCGCATACCATTGACGGCAACACGCTCACCATCCGTCTCAAAGACATCGAGCGCGAGGTCTTCGTGAGCCTGCGCTACACCACCGATCCGCAGACCGGCATCCTGGGCCGCTCCGCCGTCATCGAGAACCGCACCAGCGATCCGCTGCTCATCGAGCAGGCCGAATCCGCCACCTGGACCCTGCCCCGCGGCACCGACTACACCCTCGACTACCTCACCGGCCGCTGGGCCGGCGAAGACCAGCTCCAGCAGGAGGCGATCCGCCCCGGACAGCGCGTCCTCGAAAGCCGCCGCGGCTCGACCGGCCACCAGAACAGCCCGTGGTTCGCCGTCGAGCGCGACCACGCGACCGATCAGGACACCGGCGACGTCTGGTTCGGCACCCTTGCCTGGAGCGGCTCCTGGCGCATCACCGTCGAGCAGGATCAGCTTCGCGCAATTCGTATCACCGGCGGTTACAATCCCTTCGACTTCGGCTACCGCCTCGCACCCGGCCAATCGCTCGACACGCCCGTTTTCTACGGCGGCTATACGCACGACGGCATCGGCGGCGCCTCGCGCCTGCTGCACCGCTTCGAGATCGCTTCGATCCTGCCGCAGAAGCCCACGCCCAAAGCACGCCCCGTGCTCTACAACTCCTGGGAGGCGACGGAGTTCAACGTGGACGAAGCCGGTCAGGAAGCTCTCGCCGAAAAGGCCGCCTCCATCGGCGTCGAGCGCTTCGTGATGGACGACGGCTGGTTCGGCCAGCGCAAAGACGACCACGCCGGCCTCGGCGACTGGTACGTCAACCCGCAGAAGTTCCCCCACGGCCTCAAACCCCTCATCGACAAGGTCCACTCGCTCGGCATGGACTTCGGCCTCTGGGTCGAGCCGGAGATGGTCAACCCCGACAGCGACCTCTACCGCAAACATCCCGACTGGGTGCTCAACTTCACCGGCCGACCGCGCACCGAAGGCCGCAATCAGCTCGTCCTCAACCTCGCCCGGCAGGACGTGCGCGACTACGTCTACGGCTTCCTCGACAAGCTCGTCACCGAGAACGACATCGCTTTCCTCAAGTGGGATTACAACCGCAACTGGTCCGAGCCCGGCTGGCCCGCCGTCAGC
Source organism: Paracidobacterium acidisoli (assembly GCF_003428625.2). Taxonomy (GTDB): domain Bacteria; phylum Acidobacteriota; class Terriglobia; order Terriglobales; family Acidobacteriaceae; genus Paracidobacterium; species Paracidobacterium acidisoli. Next base: position 442,530 of record NZ_QVQT02000002.1, read on the forward strand.
CCCGAGGAGCAGAAGCAGGTCTACGTCCAATACATCGACAACCTCTACTCCATCCTGCGCGAGCTGCGCGCGAAGCATCCGGGGCTTGAGATCGAGTCCTGCTCCGGCGGTGGTGGCCGCGTCGATCTCGGCATCCTTCGCTACACCGACGAGGTCTGGACCTCCGATAACACCGACCCCTTCGACCGCCTCAGCATTCAGGACGGCTTCACCTACGCCTTCACGCCCGGTGTCATGATGGCCTGGGTCACCGACTCACCCGCCTGGAGGCATCCCGGCATCACCTCCGTCGAGTACCGCTTCCTGTCCTCCATGCAGGGCGGTCTCGGCGTCGGCGCCAATCTCAATCACTGGACGCCCGAAGATTTCGCCACCGCCAAACGCCTCATCGCCGAGTACAAACAGATTCGCGAAACCGTGCAGCACGGCTCGCTCTACCGCCTCGTCTCACCGCGCGGCAGCGAAGACTCCGTCACCGAATCCGTCTCGCTCGATCGCAGCCAGGCCGCCGTCTTTGCCTTCCTGCACACCAGCCAGTTCGGCTACCCGTATCCGCGCATCTATCTGCGCGGCCTCGATCCGAAGGCCGAATACCGCGTGCACTGGATCAGCTCCGAGCCGGAGAAGCCAGGCCCGCACTCCGAGCTGACGCCCATGCCCGACCACGCCAGCGGCGCCTGGTTCATGTCTCACGGTGTCGATGTGAATCTGCGCGGAGACTTTCAGGCCGCCGCCTTCCGTCTCGATCGCGTTGCAGCAGACGAATAACCCCGGTCGCCCCCCAATCACCGGCCGGAGTGAGCGTCAATGACCATCGGCCACCGTCTCCGCATCTGCCGGAATGGTGGCCCGGTCCAGAATCTCCTTCACCTGCGGAAAGCTCACGTCCGCCGGAAGCTCGTGAAAGCCCCAGCGCGACTCCTTCTGATCGCGGCTCATCGAGCTGAACAGCAGAATCTTCCCGCGCACGTGCACCTCGATCAGGCTCGTCTTCCAGTGCGCCGGGCTCACCTGCACCCGCTCCACGGCGAAGGTGCCGCCCTTGTCCACGTGCCCCAGCAGCCCGAAGCCGAAATCCACCTGCGCCATCAGTGCGCCGCGCATGGAGATCATCCGCTTCTGCTTCAGATTGACGACCATCGTCCCCGTCAGCTCATGCGCCACTCGCGCCTCGTATGTGTTTGGTGAATACGCGGGATTCGGACGAAACGCCAGCCGCACCCGGTCGCCCTCCGGCACGCCGTCGTAGCTGTAGAGAAAGGCGTCCGGCATCATCTTCATCAGCGAGCGCAGCCGGTCGTCATCCGCGTCGTGATCGCGCCGCAGCCGCGCCAGCTCCGAGGGGCTTTCCGCCAGCTCGCTCAGCCGCGCGTCTTCCTTCTTCTGCTGATCCGCATCGAGCGGCTTGCCGTCCTGCTCCAGAGCCCGGTAGAGCGGCCCGCGCGGCGTCTCGATCTCGTCCCGCAGCGTATCTTTGCCCGGCGTGATGCGGTGGCTGTAGAACTCCCACGCCAGATCCCGTTCCGTGTCATGCAGTCCGTTGTAAATCACGTCGCGCACCAGATCCTGTGCGGACTGCGCCGGAAGAGTCTGTGCAGACAGTACCGGCATAAGAAGAGAGAGCCCGAGAAGACTTACCAGAAAATACACGCGCATGAGCCTGTTTGGATGATGATGGCACATCCACGGCCCATGCGCGGCATGACCTCCGTCTGAAGTTTCTGTCATGCGTGCCGGATGAGAGTCCTCCGGCGCCCTGCCTCAGCGGCCTCCGGCAGCCAGCCTCGCCTCAACGGGGAGTGACGCATCCGCCTGGTGATCCAGCATCTCTTTGGCCTGTTGGAGGCTGATGTCATGCGGCACCGGGCGAAAATCGGAGCGCGTCTCCTGCTGATCCTTGCTGACATTTTTGAACAACAGCACCTTGCCCTGAATATGCACCGCCACCAGGCTCGTCTTCCAGCGCTCCGCGCTCACCTGCACGCGGTGAATCTCGAAGGTTCCGCCTTTTTCCACGTGCCCCAGAATGCCGAAGCCGAAGTCCACACGCTCGATCAGATGTCCATCCATGTCGATCATGCGCTTCAGTCTCTGATCCACCGTCAGCGTGCCTGCCAGAACATGCACGACGCGGGCCTCGTAGCCATCGGGCACAAACGCCGGATCGGGCCGGAAGGCGATCCGCACCACGTCGCCCGTCGCCGAGCCTTCGTATTCGAAGAGAAAGGCCTTCGGCAGCATCTTCATAATGCCGGCCAGCCGCTCCTCGTCTACCTCGTGCTCGTGCTGCACGTGCTCGATCTGTCCGGGACTTTTCACGTATTCATTCAGCCGCGCCTCTTCCTGGCGCGCCTGGTCGGCATCGAGCGTCCGTCCGCCGCGCTCCAGCACGCGGAAGATCGGACCCTGGCTGGTCTCCACCTGCTCCCGGACCAGGTTCTGCGAGGGGGTGACCGCATTGCTGCGATACTCCCAGTGGCTGTCGCGTTCGCGGTCGTGAAGCTCGTTGAAGATCACATCGCGCACCAGATCGTGCGCGGTTTGCGGGGTGGGGGTGGGTTGAGCGTGGGCGGCGAAGGTAAGAGTTCCAGCGAGAGTTACGAGACAGAGCATGGCGTGGGGACGCATCCGTGACCTCCTCAGGTGGAATTCCGAAACCGCCCTGCGGACGGTTTACGAGATTATCCTGCCCTGGAAAGTGTGCAGTTCCGTGAAAACCCGCTGAAGGTTTGATGAGAAATCGTCGCGTTCCCGCCTTGGTACACTTGTGGCATGCTCGACGAACTCACCTTCCGCCGCCATGCCGATGCGGCCATCGAATCGCTCAAGAAAAGCCTCATCCTTGCCGAAGAATCAAACGGCGACTTCGAGGCGGAAGAGCAGAACGGTGTCCTCAACATCCTTTTCGAGGAGCCACCGGCAAAGTTCGTCATCACGCCCAACACGCCCGCCCGCCAGATCTGGATCTCCGCCCTCTCCACCAGCTTCAAGCTCGACTGGTCCGACTCCGCCCAGGACTTCGTCTCCGCCAAAGACTCCCTCGCCCTCAAACCACTCGTCGCAAAGCTCATCAACCAGCATCTCGGCGAAGAGACGGTCACCCTCGTCTAACGTCACAGACCGATGCCCGAAACCCTCTCTGTCGCCACCATCGCCTTCAACGAATCCGCCAACATCGCCCGCACCCTTGAAAGCGTGAAGTGGGCCGACGAGCTCATCATCCTCGACTCCGGCTCGACCGACAACACCGTCGCCATCGCCGAGTCATACGGCGCAAAGGTCTACGTCAACAAGCCCTTTCCCGGCCACGGCGAACAAAAAAACGTCGCCATCGACCACTGCACCTCCGACTGGATTCTTCTCCTCGACGCCGACGAAGTCATCACCCCCGAGCTCGCAAAAGAGATCCGGCAGGTGCTCGCCGGTCCCGCAAAACACGACGCGTACTGGATTCCCCGCCTCAACCTCATCTTCGGCCGCTGGATACGCCATGGCGGCTTCTATCCCGACCGCAAGCTCCGCCTCTTCCGCCGCGGATCGGCGCGCCTCAGCGAGGGTGTCGGTCCGCACAGCACGCCGCAGTTCGCCGGCACGCCCGGCATCCTCAAAGGCGACATGCTGCACTATGCCTATCCCACGCTGCCGCTCTACCTCGAGCACATGAACCGCTACAGCACGGAGATGGGCCGTCTCGCCGCGGCAAAGGGCAAAACCAGCCGCTCCCTCTTCGCATTTCTCTGGAACGTCGTGCTGAACCCCGTCGCGACCTTCACCTACAACTACTTTTTCCGGCTCGGCTTCCTCGACGGACGCGAGGGCCTGCTGCTGCACCTGTACCACTCCGGCTACGTGAGCTGGAAGTATGCCAAAGCCTGGGAATCGGCGCGCAAAGCCTCAAAACAGAGCGGCGTTTAAGAGCGGGATGAGACCGGGGGGTGTTGCGTATCATCCCGGAGCGTGTTCTGATTGGCTCCGTCCGGCGCCTCGCCCGGCGCAGCCCCCGGCTCGCGGGAAACGTCACTCGCGGTGGAACTCCCCCTTGCCCGCCCACGTAAGCAGGTACGAAGAGCTTCAAAACAGCTACATCCGCGCGGAGGTCCTGTATGCTCTGGTTCTATGAATCGTTCTTTCCCGTGGTCTGGATCGCTTTTCTCGTCTACTGGAATATCAAGGCCGCCGGCACCAAAATCAACCAGCGCCTCGAACCCGCCGCCTCGCGCATCCTGCGGGCCATCGCCATTCTGACCGCAATCGTCCTTCTCTCCATAAACCGCATCCCGCTGCCCTGGCTCTATCGCCAGCTCTGGCCGTCCGGCCTCTGGCCTTTCTGGATTGGAGCTGCGGTTGCCGTCGCCGGCCTTCTCTTCGCCGTCTGGGCGCGCCAGCACCTCGGCCGCAACTGGAGCCACGCCGTAACCATCAAGCAGGATCACGAGCTGATTACCAGCGGCCCCTATGCGCTGGTCCGCCACCCCATCTACACCGGCATTCTGGCCGGATTTCTGGGCACCGTCATTGCGCTCTCCCAGGTGCGCGGGGTCATCGCTCTCGCCCTGGTATTCCTCGGCTTCTGGGCCAAGTTCCGCATGGAGGAGGAGTGGATGCGCTCCCGCTTCGGGGAGGCGTATGCCGCCTATGCGCGCCAGACCGCAGCCCTGGTGCCGTACCTCTTCTGATCGCTCTGCGTTCTGATCGCTCTGCACGCCTCCGGACGGTCGAAGATCGGCCGTCCGCCGCTCAAATCAGAGCCGTTTTCAGCCAGGCCGTCTTCAGCGCACCGTGTGCCGCCGCCGCTCCTCGCTTGCCTTCATGATCTCGCTCATATCCCCGACGGGCCGAACCTCGAAAGTATTACCGTACCTCAGGGCCGGATGCTGCGCTATGAGCTGTACCGCATGATTCATGTCCCGCGCATCGAGGACAAGAATGCCGCCGAGCTGTTCCCTGGTCTCCACATAGGGACCATCTGTAGTTATGGCTTTGCCGTCCTTCCAGTGCAGGGTCAGAGCTGTTTCCGCGGACTGAAGTGCTTCTCCGCCGGCCCAGTGCCCGTTGGCGCGAAGATGGTCGTCGTATGTAAAGCATGTGTCGAACATCGCGTTTCGCTCGTCCTCCGTCATGCCATCGAATTTATCTTTGTCGTAGTATCCGAAGCAGATGTACTTCATCGTTCTTCTCCCTTTTCTGCGTGGAAGCCTCCGGCACAGCGGCCGCAGATCTTTCTGTCACTGCTTCAGATAACGAAGCGCGACGCTTCCCGATTGAAAAACCTTTGACTCAACCAGCTTCAGTTGTAGTCTCTCCGGCAGGCTGACCCCTTCCAGCAGCCGTCTCCCTTCTCCTGCGATGACCGGCCCAACGACAAAGCGGTATTCATCCACCAGACCGAGCTCGATCAGTTGCGAAGAAACATCCACCCCACCGGCCAGAATGTTTTTGCCTTGTTCCAGCTTCAATTTCAGGATTTCGTCGCGAAGGCCCCCGCGAACGATTCGCGTATTTCTGTCTTCGGCACTCTCTAATGATCGTGAAAAGACAACCTTTTTGGTGGAGTCAAATGCCCGGGCAAAGTCGGTATCTGCCTTGGTCTCAGACGGGTTTTTCAGAACGTCAGGCCAATAAGGAACCATCAGTTCATAGGTCTTCCGCCCAAAGATCTGCACGTCAACCTCTCGCATAAGCTGCGTAAAATACTCAAGCTTTTCTTCATCGACGGCCTGTTTGGTGTGGTCGACGCAGCCATCGAGGGTGATGTTGATGGCGAAGATTAGATGTCTCATCTGAGTCTCCTTATCGGCGCGCGTTCCGAAGGCGCGGCGGCCCCGAACTGTCTGCCTGCTTCTGCCCGGTCATTTTTCCGGAGCGGGGAAGAAAAGAAGCTCGCGCACCTCGCCGGGCACGTCGCAGGAGATGGCGCCCCTGCGCGCCCACGCGAGCGCTTCGTCCATATTGGCGGCTTCCAGTATCCAGAAACCGCCCATGTGCTCCCTGGTCTCGGCGTATGGCCCGTCGGTCACAAGCACCGTGCCGTCGGACTGCTTCCGCAGCGTCTTCGCGCTGGCGGCCGGGGAGATCCCGCAGGCGAACTTCCTCACGCCGGCGGCAATCATTTCGCGGTTGAGCGCGTGGATCTCTTCCATCATCGCTTCGGTTACGGTGGACGGGTCGAAGTCGTCCGGCATGTAATTACAAGCCAGATACTGTGGCATGTATTTCTCCTGTGAATGGTTTCGAGCCGGCAGCACAGCCTCGCGCGCTGGCCCGTTCATCCTATAGTCGTCACGCACGGAGAAAATCGACAGCCGAGACGAATTATTTTTTAATTTTAGTTTGTCGCCTATCTCATCCATGCACTCAAACCGGTCTGCACGTGATTCGCAGATAGCTTCCGTGTTGCCGGGAATGCGTCCTGAGCAAGAAGTTGGCAGCTCATTGCAGATTTAGAACGCTGTAATTTGGGGCTTCGTATATATCCATATTTCAGTGCTTTACGGTGGCTCTTTATTTATCAGCAGCCGCAGGCCTTGCTCCGCTGTGCCATCATTCGGCATCATGATGTTTTTAATCGGCACAAAGATCGCAGTACAGTTCGAATCACCGAGTTGTAAAGCTAACTTCGCTAACGAAGCATAAGCATCCGCATCGGGGATACTCCTCGATGCGCTCGAAAGATCATTAAACAAATCGAGGAAAGCGCAGGCACGATGTTCAGTCCAGGCGTTCTTCTGTTCTGGCTGAGGTAGTTGAGAAAGAGCATATTCATCATCGTCGGCATATCGTTTAGGGGTAGAAGTCACTCGGATGATATGAGGACCAGCCTTCAGGACAGTAAGGGCCGGATGGTCAGCCGAGACGAAGTACATCGGATCTTCTTTTCCATCAAAATTCTTGCCCCACCCACGTCCTCCCGCAGCTCGTAGCTCCTCCTCGTTAAACCGATGCACCTCACGCTGCATGATGACGATGGACCGCACCTCTCTGGTCCCGGAATGTGGAGCTTTCTCGATAAAGTTCTTGAACATCTTCAGAAGCTTCATGGGTCATCTTCTTCTGCGCGAATAGCTTTTTTCGCCGTTTGCTGTTTCAGAACTGGATCAACCAGATTGGGCGTCATCTCCGTTTTGTCGCCAATCCGAAAGTACTTCTGCCAGGGCTTCGCCTGCCAGAAACATTTGTGAGATGAGTTGTCGTTTTATTTCAACTCCTCAATCCGCCTCGTCAGAAAACGGCGCTCCGCTTCCTGCCGATCGTTGTCTGGCACAAGCAACGCAAGCGCCTTCTCATACGAAGCACGGGCCTCCGGAAGCCGCTGTAATCTGCGGCACAGATCCGCACGCGCAGCGTGCGCGAGGTGATAGTGGGCAAGGTGCCCCCGCTCCAGCAGGTCATCGATAAGACGCAGACCCTGCTCCGGACCCTCGCACATCGCAACGGCCACCGCGCGGTTCAGCTCCACCACCGGAGATGGATGAATCCGAAGCAGCCGGTCGTAGAGCAGCTTAATCTGGCGCCAGTCCGTGGAATCTGCGGAGGAGCTCTCGGCATGCACGGCCGCAATGGCCGCCTGCAGCGTGTAGGCGCCAAAGCGGCGCGACCGAAGAGCGCTTTCGGTGAGCGAGATGCCTTCGGCGATCTGCTCCCGGTTCCACAACGACCGGTCCTGCTGCTCCAGCAGAATCAGGTCGCCGCCGGGCGAGGTGCGGGCCGCGCGGCGCGACTCCTGCAGCAGCATCAGCCCCAGCAGGCCCATCACCTCGGGTTCCGGAAGCAGATCGAGCAGCAGCCTGCCCAGACGGATCGCTTCGCGGCTGAGCCCGGCGCCTGTCGTTTCCGCCGAGTACCCTTCGTTGAAGATCAGATACACGACCAGAAGGACCGCCCCCAGCCGCGCCGGCAATTCCTGGAAGCCCGGCACCTGATACGGAATAGCCTTATCGCGAATGACAGCCTTTGCGCGCACAATGCGCTGCGCCAGCGTGGCCGGCGTCACGAGAAATGCCCTTGCAATCTCCTCCGTCGTCAGGCCGCAGATTTCGCGCAGGGTGAGCGCAACCTGTCCCTCCGGAGCCAGAGCGGGATGACAGCAGGTAAAGATCAGGCGAAGCCGATCGTCTTCGATCTCGTCATCTTCACCGGTGGGTGCATCGCTGTTGCGCGCTTCGATGTGGGCAATCAGGTCTGTCTCTGCGCCATCGAGGCGCGCGCGCCGTCTCATTCCGTCGATGGCCCTGAAGCGTGCCGTGGAAATCAGCCACGGGCGCGGCTTCTCCGGAACACCCGTCCGGGGCCAGGACTCCAGCGCGACGGCGAATGCCTCATGCATCGCCTCTTCGGCGAGATCCAGATCTCCGAGCAGGCGCACCAGCGTCGCCAGAACCCGGCCCGATTCCGTCCGGTAAAGAGTCTCAATGGTCCGGCTGATCGGTTCGGGCACAGGTATCGGCATCGACGCCAAACTAGCAAAACGGAGCGGCTCGGCACAACTTCCAGCGTCGATCCACACACAAGCACAGAAAGGCGGAGCATTGAATCTCGCGTATGCTTCCCTGTTGCGGTGATCGGGCTGCGGCATTCTTATCTAAGCAGGAGGCCTGTTTCATGAAGCAGAATTTCTCCGCAATCATCCTCGGCGGCACCGGACAGGTCGGTGGTGCAGCCGTCGCGCAGATGCTGGCAATTCCGGAATGCCGGGAAGTGGTGATGGTCACCAGAAAGCCCGTTGCGGCGCAATCGCGCGTGCGCAATGTCGTTCTGGATACCGGCGCTGCTGACTTCGCCGAGCGCACGGCTGCCCTTGCCCGCGAAGTCTTGAGCCAGGGTCCCGTCAGCGCGGTGAGCTGTGTGGGCGTCGGCTCCGGATCGATGCGCTGGAGCGAAGAAGAATTGAAACGGCTTGAGCTCGGCGTCGTCGGTGCTTTTGCGCGCGGCTGCCACGACGCCGGAATCGCCCAGTTTTGCCTGCTCTCTGCGGCAGGAAGCACGGCCCGCAGCCGGTTTCGCTATGTCCGCGTCATGGGCATGAAGGAAGACACCGTGCGCAGCATCGGCTTTACCCGCCTCGCCATCTTTCGCCCCGGCATCATTGTCGGCAACGCTCATACCCCGGTCTGGGTCGGCTGGCTGGGAAGACTCGTGCCCGGGCCGTTCGGTAACATTGATCAGCAAATTCTCGGCCGCTCCATCGCCGCAGAGATAGCTCTGTACAGTCGAGAGCGCGGTGAGGTGATCCGGGAAAATGCGGCAATGAAAAGACTCGCCGCGCAGTTCCAGTAACCTGACGCTGAAATCCGGTGCCGGAGCTCGAGGCAAACAATTACCGGAAGCGTGAGCCTGTCTTGTTTGCAGCGTGACGAAGCGCTTCCGCCTTCCTTGCCGTCCCGATCTGCTCGTACTTTCTCTGAAAGCTCTGCAGAACTTCAGCCGGTGCGCTCTCTGGTGTGCCACTGTGGAATACAGGGTTCGGCGCATACTCGATTGCGAGCTGAATCTCCTGAGCGGCCGCCTCTCCCCGCAGAAGAGAGACGAGCACCAGAGCCGCATCCAGCCCGGCCGTTACGCCTGCGGCGCTGATGATGTTTCCATCCACAGCCACCCTGGCATCGGCAACGATCGCATCGTAGTAAGGCATAAGTGGCTTCGCGGCCCAGTGCGTGGTCACCTGCCTTCCAGCAAGGACACCAGCCGCGCCGCACAGCAGCGCTCCGGTGCAGACGGAAAACAGCAGCCTTTCCGCGTGGACTTGTTTGCGGATCAATGCAAGCACTTCTTCATCGTGCATCAGTGCCTGCTGCCCATATCCTCCCGGCACAACCAGCACGTCAAAGTCTCCCGCTTCTGCGATGCGCATATCCGGAGCAAGCTGAAGCCCCTGCACGTCGCGAATCGGCGCAGGTTCTTTCGCTATGACCTGGATCGTGGTATCCGGCATGCGCGAGAGCACTTCAAATGGACCGGTGAAATCGATCTGATCCATCTGCGGGAAGATCAGGCAGCCCACAGAAAGCGGCCGCGTCGTTATCTGCGGCCCCGGTCTCCCGGTAACAAACAAAGGAGCGCTCATACAGGTTCATTCCTCCTGGACGTGAAGCGGGAACATGCACTCCACGCGCAGTTCCTGTGCCGTGATGCATTGTGGCGTGCCGACCGTGGTGATCAGCGAGAAGTAAGAAAGGCGCTCCTCGCCTCGGCAAAAGGTAATGGGCAGCACAGGACTCTGGGGCGCCGGTGGCGGCTTCAATGCGGCGACACCGGGATATTTCCGCAGTCGCTCCAGCAGCTTTGCCAGTCCTGCATCCACGACCTGTCCCACAGCCTCCCGCCGAACTCTTTGCAGCAGGCCGGCCGCGACCTTCTCCCACTCTTCGACGAAAGGCCGCATCCCCGCCGGGTCGAACATCAGATCGAGAAGGTTGCGCGGCTTCGGCCTCGCATCCAGATCGATGAATGAGGCAAAGAACCGCGGCGCAGCCCGATTGCTTCGAACCACATTCCAGTATCGGTCCAGCACCAGCGCAGGATGCGGCTCATGCTGCTCCAGCATCCGGTCGATCGCCCGAGTCACGATCGCCATCTGCCCGGCGTCCATACTCTGCTCGCCATACAGCGGAGCGTATCCCGACGCAAGCAGCAGAACATTCCTCTCACGGAGAGGAATGTTCAAAGCATCGGACACGGTGGAAAGAAAGTCCCGGCTGGGAGCGCTGCGCCCGCTCTCCACAAAGCTCAGATGACGCTGCGAGATGCCGGTATCCAGTGAGAGGCCGAGCTGGCTCTTGCCGCGCTCCTGTCTCCAGTAGCGCAGCAGCTCTCCGAGTTGAGGAACGGCCGAAGCAGACTGCGTTGCCATTTTGCTCTCCCCTTCATCAGCTCCGGATGCGGGCCGACGGCAGGCCGGACCGTCGCCTTGCCAAAACCCCGGTCATCTTTATCCCTGCCAGGTAAATTGCCGGAACCGCTCTTCCAGCGGCGGATTCGTGATGGTTCCAGCATAGTTGGTGATCGCCGAGGCCGCGACAATCGCGATCACCTCCAGGATCTGTTCTTTTGTGAACCCGGCACCGAGGAATGCATCGAGCTCCTGTTCACTGAGGTGTCCCCGCTTCTCGATGAGCGTCTTCGCCAGCGTCGAAAGCGCGGCAAATCGCTGGTCTCCGGGCGCTCGCCGCTCACGAATCGCGCTGGTCTCTTCAGAGCTTATGCCCTGTTCATGTGCCAGCGCAGTATGAAATGCAACCGCATAGGCGCTGGAGTTCGTGACCGCATCCGTCAGCAGAACGATCTGGTTCTCCGCCTCGGTGAGGCCGGGGCTATGTACCTGCTGAAACAGGCCAGCGAGGCCGGTCAGGAGCTTCGGCGAGTTTGAAATGGCGGCGAGAAGGTTTGGAAGAAAGCCAAAAGCCTGCTGCAACTGCTCGAGCACCGGCTTCGACTTCTCCGGCGCGGAGGCGATGGTTTGAATCGGATAGATCGGCATGTAATTCTCCTGTGATACAGGTAGGTGGCAGGCGATCCTGAGCATCTACAGCTCCACTATCGAATGGATCGGGAAGCGCAGCAATTACCTCGCAGGTAATCGCCTGGCGCATCAGAATCCCCTCAGCGAGCGCATCATCGTCAATGCACTCACAAAGCGGAAAATACCCACTCTCACGCCCTGAAGAAAAACCCTGAAAGCCGGAGAACTCCCGCTTCCCTTGCTCAACCCTCGCGCGCTTCACTATGCTGAAGAGTTTTCTTATGCCTCAGCCACATCCATCGGAACCCGCATCCGCTTCACCCGCGCCGCACTCCGGTGAGCAGGCCGCGGACCGCCATCCCTCCGCCGAAGAGCTTCGCTGGCAGACCTCGACCCTCGCCCCTGCGCTCGCAAAATCTCCCGAGCGCCCCATCGGCAGCGCGCAAAACGCTGCCGGACGCATCGCCGCGGGGACGGCCTTCACCACCATCTCCGGCACGCCCGTCGAGCGCCTCTACACGCAGGCCGATCTGCCTGAAGACTGGCGCGCCCGCCAGGACAAATATCTCGGCCTGCCCGGTCAGCCGCCCTACACGCGCGGTCTCTATCCCGAGGGCTATCGCGGCCGCCTCTGGACCATGCGCCAGTTCTCCGGCTTTGCCTCGCCGGAGGAGACCAACCGCCGTTACAAGAGCCTTCTCGCCGGCGGCGCCGGTGGCCTCTCCGTCGCCTTCGATCTGCCCACGCTCATGGGCCGCGACTCCGACGACCCGCTCAGCGAAGGCGAGGTCGGCAAGTGCGGCGTCGCCATCGACTCCGTCGACGATATGGAGACGCTCTTCTCCGGCATCGATCTCGCCTCCACCACCGTCTCCATGACCATCAACTCGCCCGCCGGCGTCCTCTGGGCCATGTATCTGGTCGCCGCCGAGCGCCAGGGCGCCGACTGGACCGCGCTCTCCGGCACGCTGCAGAACGACATCCTCAAGGAGTACATCGCGCAGAAGGAATATCTCTATCCGCCCGAGCCCTCCATGCGCCTCGTCGTCGACACCTTCGAGTTCGCTGCCCGCCGCGTGCCGCGCTTCAATCCCGTCTCCATCTCCGGCTATCACATCCGCGAGGCCGGCTCGACCGCGCTGCAGGAGCTCGCCTTCACGCTCTACGACGGTGTCGAATACGTCGAGTGGGCGCTGCGCCGCGGCCTCTCCATCGACGACTTCGCTCCGCGCCTCAGTTTCTTCTTCAACGCGCACAACGATTTCTTCGAGGAGATCGCCAAATACCGCGCCGCGCGCAGGCTCTGGTATCGCCTCATGACCGAGCGCTTCGGCGCAAGCAATCCGCGCTCCGCGTGGATGCGCTTCCACACCCAGACCGCCGGTGTCTCGCTCACCGCGCAGCAGCCGAAGAACAACATCGCCCGCGTCGCGCTGCAGGCGCTCGCCGCCGTGCTGGGAGGCACCCAGTCCCTGCACACCGACGCCTTCGACGAGGCCCTCGCTCTGCCCACCGAAGATGCCGCGCGCATTGCGCTGCGCACCCAGCAGATCCTCGCGCATGAATCCGGCGTCGCCGATGTCGCCGATCCCTTCGCCGGCTCTTACTTCGTCGAAAAGCTCACCCTCGACATGGAACGCGACGCCTGGAACTGCTTCGATAAGCTCGACGCCATGGGCGGCATGGTCCGCGCCATTGAAAAAGGCTGGCCGCAAAAAGAGATCGCAGAAGCCAGCTACGCATATCAGCGCGCTGTCGAGACCCGCGAAAAGATCATCGTCGGCATCAATGATTACGTGATCGACGAGCCGCCTCCGCAGACGCTCTACATCGGCGAATCCGTGCGCGAGGCGCAGACCCTCCGCCTGAAAGCGCTGCGCGCCGGCCGCTCGAACGAAGCGGTGGAGCGCACACTCAGCGCCCTCTGCCGCGCGGCGGAGCAGCAGCCCGAGCCCGCTCAGAACGGCGCACTCTCCGCCGCCAACACCATGCCGTTTCTCCTCGACTGTGTGCGCGCCCGCGCCACGGTGGGAGAAATCTGCGCCGCGCTCACTACCGTCTTCGGCGCGTATCAGGAGCCCGGCATTTCGTAGTTCCCGCACGTGTATGAGACCGAAGACCGCTCCGGATGGTATCGTGCCCTGTAAGGTACTATGGCCGGTCGCACGAAACATGCTAAAACGTTTTCGTAGTCTTTACGGTTCTTCTTCAGGCATGTACCGAAGGCAGAGCGCAGAAGCCGGGACTTCCGAAGAAGCGGCTTCCCCCTGCGGAACCTCAGAAAGGATTGATATGAAGGAGAACCGCCCCAGGGGCAGGCAGAGCGCCTCGAAAGAGACCACGGAGAACGGGCCGCTCAATCTGCGCCAGCTCTCGGAGATGCTGCACCTCTCGCAGACCACCATCTCTCTCGTTCTTAACGATTCCCCCGCTGCGAAATCGATTCCGCAGCATACCCGTGAGCGCGTCTTCGAGGCGGCACGGAAGTTCCAGTACCGGCCGAACTACTTTGCCCGCTCCCTGCGCCGCAACTGCAGCATGTCCATCGGCCTCATCGTGCCCGACGTCAGCGACGGTTACTTCACCGTCCTGATGCACGCCGTCGAAGAGTACCTGATCAGGTCGCACTACTTTTATTTCACCGCCAGCCACTATCGCAAAGCCGATCTCACGCGGGAGTATTCGCGTCTGCTGCTCGAGCGCGCCGTCGACGGCTTCCTCATGGTCGATACGCCCGAGGAGATCCAGACCTCTCTGCCCACCGTCGCTATCTCCGCGCATAACCCCGCGCCCGGCGTGGTGAACATCATCCTCGATCACGACAAAGCCGCCGAGCTTGCCCTGCAGCATCTTTATGATCTTGGACACCGCCGCATCGCCTTCATGAAGGGCCCCGTCGGCATCACCGACGCCATCTATCGCTGGAGCGGCATCGAGAAAGCCGCCGCGTCGCTGGGCATCTGCGTCGCCCCTGAGCTTTCTCTGCAACTGCTTGAGATGAACCAGTCGCCGGAGATGGGCTACGACCCGGTCCGCGATCTGCTCGCGCAGCGCACCGACTTCACCGCCATCTTCTGCTTCAACGATGTCTCGGCCATCGGCGCCATCCGCGCCATCAGCGATGCCGGCCTGCGCGTGCCCGAGGACATCTCCATCATCGGCTTCGACGACATCATCAGCGCCGCCTACTACAAGCCCAGCATCACCACAGTGAAGCAGCCGCTGCGCGAGATGGGCACCACCGGCGCGCAGGTCGTCCTCGACCTCATCCAGCACCCCGACAAGGAATATCCCGGCGAAATTATCATGCAGCCGGAGCTGATCGTGCGCGAATCCACCGGCCCGGCACCGGAGAATCTCAAATCGTGGAGTCAGCCTGGGCGCAGACGATCTGTTGCCCGGGTCTGAAAGAGCCTATAGATCAAGGGCCATTCTCAGAGCGCGATTCACATCTGCCATCTTTGACGGGGAAAGCGATCCAGCATAGCTCGTCAGGCTTACACCTGATATTCCAGAACATCTTCAGATTCCGCATTCAGCCGCGCAGCAGCGGCATTGATACGCTCAAGGTCGCGGGCATGCAGCTTCAGGCGCGCCTGCCGGGCAAAATAGCGGCGCAGCACATTCTCTCTATGAATGCGGATCATCATCGGGCTCCATTCTTCAGGCCTCGTCCAGCGCCTTCGAGCAGCGCCGCCGTCACCGCCAGCGCTCTCCGGCTGTCCTCCGAGTTCATCTGCTTCAGCAGTGCGAACAGCGACGGAGGCTTCTCCGGCGCTCTGCTCTCACCCTCCGCAGGCAGCAGAGCCGCCACGCTGTGCAGCAGCTCCGGATCGATGCTGCCCAGAATCTTTCCCATCACCATCAGGTTGCGCAGCGCCCGCACTGTCTCCGGCTGCGACACCACGCTCACCGCATGCTCCACCACGCGATCACCCGCGTCCAGCACGCCGCGCAGCACGTCGATCACGCCCGTGTCGTGCAGCTGCTGCACCAGCTCATAGCACGACAGCAGCGCATCCGCATGCTCCAGCGGAGCATTGTCCAGTCTGCGCTTCAGCTCTTCCCGCGCGTCCGCCACCACCGGACGAATCTCAATCGGCTTCGCCATACGTCCCTTTCACTTCGTCTGAATCTGTACCAGACCGCTCCCCGCTCCCTCGCCCGGCATCGTGTAATCGCTGCGCTTCCACTTCCGCTCTACTTCCACACCGCGCTGCGGAGTCGGCGTGCCGTTGCGAAAATTCAGTCGCGGCAGCGGACTCTTTCCCTTCAGCGGCAGCACCGTCATCTTCACCGGCGTCTCCTTATATGCGGGAGTATGCGTCGCCCGATCCGTGTAGCTGCCCGTCAGCAGATTCACCGGATGCTCCTTCGAGTTCAGCGGCAGATAAAGCTGCTTCCCGCTCACCCGGTCCGTCACCAGAACCTGCATCCTCAACTGCCCGTACCGCGATCCCAGATCCACCCACTGACCGGTCACCAGGCTCTGCTCCTTCGCCAATTCCGGAGACACCTCCACAAAGCACTCCGGCGTCTCCGCATGAATGCCCGGCACGCGATACGTCATGTTGCCTTCGTGAAAGTGCTCCAGCAGCCGGCCATTGTTCAGGTGCAGATCGTACTCATCGCCCTCCGTCTCGCACGGCGCAATCCACTCCATCGGATACAGCTTCGCCCTGCCGTCCTGCATGTGGAATTCCTTCGTGTACAGCAGCGGGCTGTCGGTTCCATCCACCGCCACCGGCCACTGCAGCGTCTTGTATCCCGCCAGCCTGTCATACGTCACGCCCGCAAACATCGGAGCCAGACCCGCCGACTCGTGCATCACATCCGCCGGATGCGAGTAGTTCCACTTCGCGCCCAGCCGGTTCGCAACCTCCTGAATGATCCTCCAGTCCGGCCTGCTCTCTCCCAGCGGCTCCATCACCTCGTACAGCCGCTGAAACCGCCGCTCCGTGCTGGTGAAGGTTCCCTCTTTCTCCAGGCTCGGACTCGCCGGCAGCACAATGTCCGCATAACGGCACGTCTCGCTGAAGAAAATATCCTGCACCACAAAAAACTCCAGCCGCTCGAATCCGCCGCCGACATAATTCGCGTTCGCATCCGCATTCAGCATGTCTTCGCCGATCAGATACATCGCCTTCAGCCTGCCTTCGTAGATCGCGTCCACCATCTCGTGGTTGTCGAGACCCTTTGCCGTCGGAATCTTCACGCCCCAGCCCTGCTCGTAGCGCTCTCTGGCCTCGTCATCGGCGATCTTGTCGTATCCCGGAAAATACGCCGGCATCGAGCCGAAGTCGCTCGCTCCCTGTACATTGTTGTGTCCGCGCAGAGGATACGCGCCCGTCCCCGGCCGCATATAGTTGCCCGTCACCAGCAGCAGGTTTGAGATCGCCGTCGACGTGTCCGACCCGCCGCAGTGCTGCGTCACGCCCATCGCCCACAGAATGCACATGCTCTCCGTCGCGGCCACCTCATGCGCAATCTTCTCGAGCGTCTCCAGCGGCACCTTGCAGATCTTCGCGGCGTACTCCATCGTGAACGGCTCCAGCGATTTCCTGTACTCCTCCACGCCGTTCACCCACTGCGATAAAAACTCCGTCTTCGCGTGCCCGTTGTCGAACATCCACCGCGACAGCGCCGACAGCCACACAATGTCCGTCCCCGGAGACGGCCGGAAGAAGATATCCGCGCGCCTCGCCATCTCATGCTCGCGCAAATCCGCCACAATCAGCTTCTGCCCATGCAGCTTGTGCGCCCGCTTCACCCGCGTCGCCAGCACCGGATGCGCCTCCGCCGTATTGCTGCCCACAATCATCACCAGCCCCGACTGCGCAATATCGCTGATCGATCCCGAATCGCCGCCGTAGCCCACCGTGCGAAACAGCCCCTGCGTCGCCGGCGACTGGCAGTACCGCGAGCAGTTGTCGATGTTGTTCGTGCCCACCACCGCTCGCGCCAGCTTCTGCATCAGGTAGCTCTCTTCATTCGTGCACTTCGACGAAGAGATCAGCCCGATCGCGTCCGGCCCGTGCTCCGCTTTGATCTGCGTCAGCCGCTGCGCCATCAGCGTCAGCGCCTCGTCCCAGCTCGCCTCGCGAAAGCGATCGCCCTCCGCGCTGCGCTCGCGAATCAGCGGCTTCCTCAGCCTGTCCTCGCTGTTCACGTAATCCCATCCAAACTTGCCCTTCACGCAGGTCGAAATATTATTCGCCGCGCCCTCGCCCGGTTCCACCTTCAGAATGTGCCGGTCGCCGCCCTTGCCGCCCGTCCACACGTCGAAGCTGCAGCCCACGCCGCAGTACGTGCACACCGTCTTCGTCCGCTTCACGCGCTCCTCGCGCATCGCCGCTTCCGTCTCCGAGACCTGCAGAATCGGCCCGTAGCCAATCTCCGGCTCAACCGCCTTCACCACATCGATCATGCCGTCCAGCGCACTCTTCGGCAGCGCCGTAAAGTAGCCCGCGTGGCCGATCATCGACTTCTCCATCAGCGCATTGCACGGACACACCGTCACGCAGTGCCCGCACGACACGCAGCTCGACCCGCCAATCTCCGTCCCTCCATCCCACAGCACCCGCGGATGCTCATCCTCCCAGCGAATCGAGAGCGTCTCGTTCACCTGCACGTTCTGGCACGCCTCCACGCACCGCCCGCACAAAATGCACTGGTCCGGATCGTAGCGATAAAAAGGATTCGAAAGATCCTGCTCATACGGCTTCGGCTTATATGGATACTTCTGGTGCTCAACGTCCAGCAGCGCCGTCGTGTTGTGCACCGTGCAGTTGCCGTTGTTGTTGTCACAGACCGTGCAGTACAGCATGTGGTTGCGCAGAATCCGGTCGAACGCCTCCTTCTGCGCATTCTGCGCCCTCGCCGACTCCGTCACCACCGTCATCCCCGCGACCACGCTCGCGCCGCACGCCCGCGCCAGCTTTCCGTTTGTCTCCACCATGCAGGTGTCGCAGGTCTGGATCGGCCCCAGCCGCGGGTGGTAACACACCTGCGGCACGCGCGGTTCGCCCACCACGCGGTTCAGCGCATCGATCAGCCGCTCGCCCTCCACGGCCCGCACCGTCGATCCGTTGACGTGAATCTCACACAGTGTCGACAGATCGGCCGGCAGGGTGTCGGCCGGCTCCGGCATGGTATGCATTGCGTCCGTTCCGTGATTCATAATGTCCCCTTCGATGCGCAAACAGAAATCTCCCGGCTCTCCTGGTTGGATGCTTCGCTTTCCGCTCCGGCACCCTCCTGGTCACAGGAGTAACCAGAGAGTGATTCTAATCCGATGCGCAATCCATCATGCAGCGCCCATCCTGGTTTACCTTCTATCCAGATGCAGCCGCGAAATAATGTGCCCCTCGCTCCCCTGACTACCATCGGCATCGGTGGTACCGCCCGCTGGTTTGCCGAAGCCGACAGCGAAGACTCCATCATCCAGGCCCTTCGCTTCGCCCACGACCGCCAGCTTCCGCTCTTCGTTCTGGGGGGAGGCAGCAACGTCCTTATCTCCGACGACGGATTTCCCGGCCTCGTCCTCCACATGACCCTTCAGGGCATCACGCAGCAGGACGATCTCTTCCAGGTCGCCGCCGGAGATATCTGGGACAACTTCGTTTCGTTTGCCGTCGAGCGCGGCTTCGCCGGTATCGAATGTCTCGCCGGAATCCCCGGCACCGTCGGCGGCACGCCCATACAGAACGTCGGCGCCTATGGCCAGGAGGTCTCCGAAACCATCGCCGCCGTGCGTGTGCTCGACCTCACTACCGCCGCCTTCATCGATCTGCCGGCCTCTGCCTGTTCCTTCTCCTATCGCAGAAGCATCTTCAACTCCACTGAGAGCGGCCGCTACATCGTCACCCGCGTCGACTACCGCCTTCGCCCCGGAGGCGCGCCGACACTCTCTTATGCTGACCTGAAGAACCGCTTTGAGAAGCACCCCGGCCAGCCCTCGCTCGCCGAAGTCAGCGCCGCCGTGCGCGAGATACGCCGCGCCAAGGGCATGCTCATCGTTCCCGGCGAGCCCGACAGCCACAGCGTGGGCAGCTTCTTCCGCAATCCCGTCATCACCGAGAATCACTACGCCCGCCTCGCCGCTCAGTTTCCCATCCCCGTGCCGCGTTACCCGGCAGGCCCCGGCAAGGTCAAGCTTCCGGCCGCCTGGCTGGTCGAGCATGCCGGCTTCAGCAAGGGCTATGTGCTGGGCAAAGCCGGCATCTCCAGCCGCCACACCCTCGCTCTTATCAATCGCGGCGGTGCCACCGCCCGCGAGATCATCGTCCTCCGCGACCGCATCGCATCGGCCGTCGAGCATCAGTACGGCATCCGGCTTGTGCCCGAGCCGGTCTGGATCTACTGACGGCGCCCCTCCGTTCTTCAAAAAACATTACAGATATCCGGAAAATGCCTTAAGCTTTTCTCGGATGGCGAAAACGCCGGCACCCCCGGCGTTTCTGTCTGTATATGCTGCTCCCTCCGGCATAAACCAGATTCTGAAGGGACGACATCTGTGGCAACCGTATCTGAAGCGAAGAAGCCCTGCATTGCCTGCCGGGAGCTGATTCCTGCCGACGCGACAGTCTGTTCGCACTGCCATCAGTCTCAGGTCCGCGAAAAGCCGGACCGCCTCAAACGCATCATGACGTGGGTGGGCGCAGCCAGCGCCGTCATCGCGCTCGGCGCCAGCATCCTCGGCGGGGTTCGCTGGCTGAACGATCGCCACAACCGTCGGCAGGAGTTCAAAACACAGTTCGCCATCGCCGAAAGCCAGCTCCAGCGCGGCGAATACGAGGAGTCCATTCACTCCGCGCAGGAGATTCTCAAGGCCGATCCGCAGAACAACCGGGCTCTCGACGATCAGCTCAACGCCGCCATGCTCTGGGTCGAAAACTTTCAGGTCCTCGGCGACGATACCCACCAGACCTCTGCTCTCGCCGCCGCAAAGCTCGACGAGATCCTCCCCATCCTCGATGCCGGACTCGCCCGCAACCATGCCGACCGCTCCGCCGACGTGCTCGCCCACATCGGGTGGGCCCACTGGCTCAACTGGCACATCGCGCAGCGGGAGTACGGCTCTGTCGCGCAGCAGAACCTGCAGTCGGCGCTGGCCATCGACGAATCCAATGTCTACGCCAACGCCATGCTGGCCAACGTCATGCTGCAGACCGGCGGCAGCTTTCACGAGGCCATCGAACACTTCAGCACCGCCGTCAATACAGGAAAGGCCCGGCCCCTCGTGCGCCGCATGCAGCTCGGCGGTCTTATCTATAACGAGACCCCCGGCGCGCGCGCCGAGCTCTTCCGCGCCGCCGACGACATGAGAAAGCACGGCGAGCCCATCGATCACGACCAGGCGCATCGCATCCTCACCTTTGCCTGCAACCCAGCCATGAATCAGCAGACCGAGCTCGAAGAAACGCTCTCCGCCGTCTCCGCCGAGGACGCATGGGCCACCTGGCAATGGCTCGCGCAGTCTCAGGGTGCCAATCCTCCCTCAGGACCGGAAGGAGAGTTCATTCAGGCGGAAATCCTCGAGATCTCGGAGAAAAATGCCGACGCCATCGAGAAATACCGCAGCCTGCAGCGCCAGCTCAGGGGCAGCCAGTCGGCATTGATCTCGCGCGTCGACGAGGCCATCCGCCGCCTCTCGCAGGTCAGCCAGTAATTTCAGGTCAATAAGAGTGGAATTCGAGCGGAATCGCAGAAAAGCAACACCGGCTCATCATGAAACGCCTGCCCGCGGGGGCAGAGCCGCCTTACACGTCCTCTTTCACTACCAGATACACCACCGCGGTGATCAGCCCCGTCACCAGAATCCAACCCATCTGGTACCAGTAGAAAAACGGAAAGCCGAAGAGCTCCGGCGTCTGCCGCGCATACACGCCGGGAAACATCAGCGCCAGCAGCGGAACGAAGAGCAGCCAGTTCCATCCGGAGCGGGTTTTGCGCGCAGGCGGCGTTTTCGGATCAGGATCGGCCATCAGCGCGATTGTAAAACACCCGTACAGGCAGAAGCCTGTAAACTTCTACCCGCCACAGCCCGAATGCCCGGGTGCCCCATAGCCTGCCCTGAGCGCAGCCGAAAGGTCCGGATCTTCGGACACATGGGATCACCCACACTTAAACTTTGTCATCCTGAGCGAAGCACGCACTCATTGCCGTCGCGAGGAAATTGTTCCACGCCACATACGGGATATTCCGAAGCGGTCTGAGGTATGAGGGGACAAAGCTGTTTCCACGGATCAACGTGCCCTGAAGCTGCGCCACAGCGGCCCATTGCCTCACCTCTGTGTTAGTGTGATGATCGTTCATTCTGGATTGGATTGAGAACGAAGCCTGGAGTAGCCATAGTTGGGGTGAGGAGGGTTGATGGCTCCCGATCATGCAGGCACATTGCATACACAAATAACCGAGAAAATGCAGAAACCAGGGTTCACAAGATCCGAAATACTGCAACTCCTTCTATTAGGTGTGTTTTATGTAGCGGCAGTCGTGGAAGCGATGATCCTGGGCCATTCCAGAGCCAATGCTGATGTCATCTGGCCCGCGAATGGCATTCTGCTTGGGATGATGTTGCGTGCACCAAAGAGAATGTGGGGACTTTACCTGCTGGAGGTCTCGATTCTCAACTATCTGATGGACATCTTTTTTCACTTTCCCCTGGCAGTCGACACGGGATGGGTGCTCGGAACCATCATTGAAATGACCTTAGCGATACTTTTTCTGCAAGCGCATAAATCCAAAAATATTGACCTGATGCAGGTCAGGAACTTCCTCTGGTTTTTCATCGGCGCAGCAGTAATAGCACCCATATCTCGTCCGTTGGTCATCGGAGTTGTCCATTTAATTTTCATTCATTCGCTTTTCTCGGACACGCTCATCTATATGCGGGATCTCTATATCGGCGATGTTCTCGGCATCGCCATTATGACCCCTCTGGTGTTGCTTATAGAGCCTGCGGAGTTAAAGCGTTTCTTTGTGAGACGGCGATGGATCGAAAGCTTTGCCTTATTGGGAGGCTTTGTGGCGCTTTCACTGTATATCTTTATGCAGAACGAGGCACCCATCACGTTCCTGATATTTCCTGTTCTTCTCCTTATGCTCTTTCGTCTGGGAACATCGGTGGCTGCGATCGCAGTTGTACTCCTGGCGATTCCCGCAGCGTATCTTACCTCCTATGAACATGGCCCCTTTTCGCTGTTTCATTCTGGGCACGTGGTCCACGGCGTTCTCCTGCTACAGCTTTTTCTTATTGTTTTAGTCGTGACCATATATGCCGTGGGCGCCACCCTGAGAGAACGAGAGAAACTCCAACAGTTTCTACAGGATTCTTATCGCGAAATGGAGAAGCTGGCGGAAACAGATTTCCTCAGTCAACTGCCGAATCGCAGAACGGTTGAGGGACGTTTGCGACAGGAGTGGTCGATTGCTTTTCGACAGAGAGATCCACTATCGCTGCTGATGATCGATCTCGACCATTTCAAGTCCTACAACGATGAATTTGGACATCCGGCAGGGGATGCACTTATCGCTCTTGTCGCTGCTCTTTTACAACAATCACTGGAACGTCCGCGAGATTTTGCAGGACGATATGGCGGCGAAGAGTTCATAGTTCTTCTGCCCTATACTCCTTCTCAGGGAGCGGCGCATGTCGGCGAGAGAATCAGAGCGGCGGTAGAAACGCTTAGACTCCCGGAAACTAAGCGACCTGTCTCTGTGAGCATCGGAGCAGCGACAGCTTACCCGTCCATCGACGGCACGATCGAGGAACTCATTCAATGTGCCGATACCATGCTTTACGAAGCAAAAACATCTGGAAGAAATTGCGTTTGCATCGCTTCAGATCTTTCAGGTCAGCGGAACTCGTTCATGGAAACCTTTAATAAAACCAGGTAGATTTTCGCATCAGCGCGTTGTTGGTTAACAAACGAGGGTATTTCCGGTAGAGCATTCGGTTGACGTCAACAGCCGCTCTGGTCTCACAATCTCACCGCTTTTCCCTCCCCCAAAGAAATATCCCTCTGGACACCCCTAAAGGAAAAAGAGCCTGTAATTTCAGAGAGAAATTTTGCGGAACTTTTTTTGCGAAGCAAAGAGCGAAAAACCACAACTCCGTGGCCACATGTTTTAATTTGTCATCCTGCGGTTTCGCTGTTACGCAAAAAAGGACCACCATGCCAGCCTCGCGCAGAGATTTCCTCGCCACCAGCGCCCTCGGTCTTCTCGGCACCGCCATCGCCGCCGCTCAGACGCCCACACAGTCGCAGCAGCCCGTGCCCGGCACTCCGCCCGCCTTCGGAACCGCTCCCCCCGTCGGCCCGGAAGTCTCCGCGACCACCTTCGCCGAAGCCGAAAAGCTCGTGCAGGTCGAGATGACCCCGCACGACCGCGCCGAAGCCGCCCTCAACTGGCGCATGCAGATGGCTCCGCTCCTCGAGCGCCGCAGCGGCCCGCGCAAAATCGCTCTCGAACCCGGTCTCGCGCCCGCCACCGTCTGGAACGCCGCCCTCCCCGGCATCACTGTTCATCGAGGCAGCAACACCTTCACCCGCAGCGCCGATCCCAACACCCCGCTCCCCTCCACCGACGAGGCCATCGCCTTCTCTTCCGTCGCCCAGCTCTCGCGCTGGATCGAAACCCGCAGGCTCACCTGCGAGCGCCTTACCACCATCTACCTCGACCGCCTCAACCGCTTCAATCCCATGCTGCGCTGTGTCATCACCCTCACCCGCGACCATGCGCTCCAGCGGGCTCGCAACGCCGACGCCGAAATCGCCGCAGGCCATTACCGCGGACCGCTCCACGGCATCCCGTACGGCGTAAAAGACCTGCTCGACACCGCCGGCATCCCCACCACCTGGGGAGCCGAGCCCTTCCGCAACCGCGTCCCCACAGCCGACAGCACCGTCGTCCGCCGCCTCAACGACGCCGGAGCCGTGCTCGTCGCCAAGCTCAGCCTCGGAGCCCTCGCGCTCAACGACATCTGGTTCGGCGGCCAGACCATGAACCCCTGGCTTCTCGAAGAAGGCTCCTCCGGCTCCAGCGCCGGTCCCGGAGCGGCAACCGCCGCGGGCCTCGTCGCCTTCGCCATCGGCAGTGAAACCGGAGGCAGCATCATCGGCCCCTCCATGCGCTGCGGCATCACCGGCCTGCGCCCCACCTACGGCCGCGTCGCGCGCACCGGAGCCATGACCCTCTGCTGGTCCCTCGACAAACTCGGCCCCATGACGCGCCACGTCGAAGACGCCATCCTCGTCCTCAACACCATCTCCGGACCCGACCCCGGCGACGTCGCCTCCGTCCCCTCCACGCTGGCCTTCAACGCAACCGCACCCGTCACCGGCCTGCGCGTCGGATACTTCCCTGCGTGGATGCACGAAGACCCCGCCACGGATGTCGATCGCGCCGCCCTCGAAACCATCCAGCGCATCGGTATGACGCCCGTCGAGCTCACCCTCCCCGACTGGCCGTACGACTCGCTGAACCTCCTCCTCTTCGCCGAAGGCGCCGCCGCGTTTGAAGATCTCACCCTCAGCCACCAGGTCGATCAGCTCAAAATGCAGGTGCCCGACGCCTGGCCCAACGCCTTCCGTCAGGCGCGTTTTCTCTCCGCCGTCGACTTCGTCCAGGCCGACCGCCTCCGCCGCAAAGTCGCCCAGCACATGGCGACCGTCTTCGCCGATGTCGATCTGCTCCTCGTGCCTTCCCTGCGCGACGAGATGCTCGTCATCACCAACAACACCGGTCATCCCTCGCTCACTCTCCGCGCCGGCTTTATCGAAATCACCCAGGCCCGCAGCGACTGGGCGCCCGACCCCGCGCACCCGCTGCCGAAATTCTCCCCACCCCGCCGCGTCCCGCACGGCATCACCCTCATCGGCCGACTCTTCGACGAAGGCACCTTAGCCCAGGCCGGCCTCGCCCTCGAGCACGCCTTCAACGTCGCAGACGAAAACCCTCCCGGCTTCTAGAAGCTTTCATGCAGCACAGTTTTTAGATTTGTCATCCCGGCCGAAGTCAGGGGATAAACCGAGACCGGGCAGAACCGCCGCGAAAGGCGATACGATAGAACTCAAACAGAATCCATCGGAGTCGCCTTGCACGGAACTACGACCGAACGCCTCATTACGCCCGCCCGCGGCATCGGCGGAAGCCTTCGCCTCCCCGGAGACAAAAGCATCTCCCATCGCTACGCCCTGCTTGGCGCCTTCGCTCACGGCACTACAAAGCTGACCAACTACTCCACCGGCGCCGACTGCGCTAACAGCCTCGGCTGCGCCGCGGCCCTCGGCGCAACGGTCACCCGCGGAGAGGGCAGAGCCGTCGAAATCACCGGCACCGGCGGCGCATTTGCGCAGCCCTCCGGTCACCTCGACTGCGGCAACTCCGGCTCGACTATCCGCATGCTCTCCGGCCTGCTCGCCGCGCAGACCGGCATCTTCACCCTTATCGGCGACGCATCGCTCAGCCGCCGTCCCATGGAGCGCATCCGCAAACCGCTCTCGCAGATGGGCGCCGGGATCACGCTCACCGAGGGTCATGCGCCCCTCACCATTCAGGGCGCGCCGCTCACCGCCATCGACTACACCACCCCTGTGCCCAGCGCCCAGGTCAAGACCGCCGTGCTCTTCGCCGGTCTGCAGGCGCCCGGCACCACCACCGTCCGCGAAGCCCTCCGCACCCGCGATCACGGCGAGCTGGCGCTCCGCGCCTTCGGCGCCACCGTCGACCGCACCGCCGACTCCGTCTCCATCGCCGGCGGCCAGCAGCTTCAGGCCATCGAGGCCGCGGTTCCCGGCGACATCTCCTCCGCCGCCTTCTTTCTCTGCGCCGCCGCCCTCTTCCCCGGCTCCAATCTCATCTTCGACGGCCTCGGCCTCAACCCCACCCGCGCCACGCTGCTCGACGTGCTCACCGCGCTCGGAGCCCACATCGGCGTGCTCGATCTGGAAGACAAGGCCAGCGAGCTCATCGGCACCGTCCAGGTCAACGGACCGTTAAACGGCATGACCGGCACCACCATCTCCGGAGCCCTCGCCGCGCAGCTCATCGACGAGCTTCCCGTTCTCGCCGCCATCGCTCCGTACACGCAGCACGGCATCCGCATCCGCGACGCCAAAGAGCTCCGTATCAAGGAGTCTGACCGCATCGCTCTCGTCGCGCAGAACCTTCGCGCCATGGGTGCCGAAGTCGAAGAGTTCGAGGACGGCCTCGACGTGCCCGGCGGCCAGAAGCTGCACGGAGCCGAGATCGACTCCGGCGACGATCACCGCATCGCCATGGCCTTCTCCATCGCCGCTCTGCGCGCCGAGGGAGAGACCGTCATCCACGGCGCCGAATCCGCCTCCGTCTCCTTCCCCGAGTTCTACGATCTGCTGGACAAGATCGCAGAACGCTAGGGAAACAAGCGAGTTACGCGCATCGCCCCGATTCTTATAACGATGCACTCACATTTTATGCGAGAATATTCATGAAGGCCTGCTTCAGGGAGGCGGGCTGACATGAATACTCTCAAGACTGCGTTTCTCCTGACTGCCCTCACCCTGCTGCTGATCTTCATCGGCGGCCACTTCGGCGGTGAGAACGGCATGATCCTCGCCTTCATCTTTGCGGCGGGGATGAACTTCTTCAGCTACTTCTACTCCGACAAGCTGGCGCTCAGCATGTATCGCGCGCAGCCGGTCACGCGCGAGCAGCTGCCCCGCGCGTATCAGGTCGTCGAGCGCATGACACAGCGCATGGGCATCCCCATGCCGAAGATGTACGTCATTCCCACCGACTCGCCCAATGCCTTCGCCACCGGCCGCAATCCGCAGCACGCCTCGGTCGCGGTCACGCACGGCATTCTCAATCTGCTGACCGACGAAGAGCTCGAAGGCGTCCTCGCGCATGAGCTGGGCCACGTCCGCAACCGCGACATCCTCACCAGCTCCATCGCCGCTACCCTCGCCGGAGCCATTACTCTGCTCGCCCGCATGGGCTACTGGGCCTCGCTCTTCGGCGGCTTCGGTGGAGGCGGCCGTGACCGCGAGCGCGGAGGTGGCGGCATCGGCGCGCTGCTCATGCTCTTCCTCGCGCCCGTCGCAGCCATGCTGATCCAGCTCGCCGTTTCGCGCTCCCGCGAATACGAAGCCGACGCCACAGGCGCGCACATCACCGGCAATCCGTACGCTCTTGCCAGCGCGCTCGAAAAGATCGACGCCTACTCGAAGCGCCTGCCGATGGCTGCATCGCCCTCGACCGCGCATCTGTTCATCGTGCAGCCGCTGCTCAGCCGCGGCGACTTCGCCAGCCTCTTCTCCACTCATCCGCCCATCGCCAAACGGATCGAGCGGCTGATCGGACGCCCCAGCCTTTACGGCTCGGTCAACCGGTAAGGCGGCAGCAAGCCTGGGCGGCGGCCATCACGCCGCCGCTATACTGGCAGCACTATGAGAACTGCGATTCGCGCGCTGGTCTGGCTGCTGCTGGTGTTGTGGCTGGGCGGAGTCATGTTCTTCCCCGTCACCGCCTGGGCTGCCTTCAGCACCGTTGCGGACACACACATCGCCGGAACAGTGGTGGCCAAATGCCTGCGCGTTCTTCACTATGAAGGACTCTGCGCCGGAACGCTGATCATTGTTCTGCTGCTCGCCGGATGGCGTGCCCGCGCTTATTCGAAGCTGGTCGCAGCCCCCATCGTTCTCGTTCTGATCATGCTTGGCTTCACAGCGTTTTCGCAGTTTTCCATCATTCCGCGCATGGAGGGTTACCGCATCGCCGCCGGCGGCTCGGTCGACGCGGTTCCGGAAAACAACCCCGACCGCGTGGCCTTCAACCGGCTGCACCACACCTCGGTGCTGGTGGAAGAGGGCGTGATGCTGGCCGGCGTGCTGGCCGTGGCCACGCTCGCTCTGCCCGTCTGCGATCCGCGCCAGCGGCCGTCGGCTGCGCTCTGACCGTTTGCGGTCCGGCGCGCATCCGGCTACACTCCGGCCCATGGCCATCCACACCGAACCGATCGGCAGTATTCCTCGTCCCGCCGCTCTGCTGCAGACCATGCAGTCGTTCGCGGCCGGCATGACCACCCGGGAAGCACTGGATTCCGCCTGCGACGACGTCGTGCGCGACACATTGCAGCGGTTCGAAGAGACCGGCTCGCCCGTCGTTACCGATGGCGAGCAGTGCAAATCGAGCTTCGCCACCTACCCGCTCGACGGCATCGATCATCTGGCGCCCGATGGCGTGATCATTCCCTTCAGCGACGGACACACGCGCCAGCTTCCACGGCTGACACAGGGACCGTTTCATTACGGCCACAAATCCGGTGAATTCGTTCGGCGCGCCAGGCAGTTTACTTCTCTGCCGCTGAAACAGGCCGTCATATCGGCCTCGGCGCTCAGTCTGCTTTATCCGGAAAAGGGTCTTTCCGGCTATCCGCGCGAATCTTTCCTCGAAGACCTGGTACGCGAGGCCGAAGCGGACATTCGCTCCGCCTTCGATGCCGGAGCCGATATCGTTCAGATCGACTTCACCGAAGGGCGGCTCTCGCTGAAGCTTGACCCCTCCGGCGGCCTGCTGCGCCAGTTCGTCGCGCTGAATAACCGCGTGCTGGAGCACTTTACCCCCGAAGAGCGCAGGAAAATCGGCGTGCATGTCTGCCAGGGCAGCGACCGCGATGCCACGCACTCCGCCGATGTGGACTACACGGCACTTCTGCCCGATCTCTTCGAGATGAAAGTCGGAAGGTTTTACCTCCAGATGGCGAGCGAGCCCGACCGCAGACCGCTTCTGCGGCTGATCAGCCAGCTGGCCGGCAGACAGCACAAGATCTTCATCGGCGTCATCGATCCGATCTCTCCCATCGTGGAAAAGCCGCAGCAGGTGCGTGATCGCGTGATCGAGGCAGCCTTCTTTCTGCCTCCGGAATGGCAGCTGGGCACGACCGACGACTGCGGCTTTTCGCCCTTCGCCGATGACGTCTCCACTGCGCGTGAAATCGCCTTCGCCAAAATCGCGGCCCGGGTCAAAGGCACTGCGCTGGCGGCGGAACAACTGGGCGTGTAAGCGGCGAGATTGCTGAGTCCCAGGCCTTGACGCTCCAAAGAAACCTTCGCTGAGAACTGATATACAAAGCCTGAAGAAGACCATTCGCTTTTTGCATTTACCGGCGGCGTGGTCACAGCAAACCAGGCGCCGTAATCCGTCACGACAGCGATGAGTCCGCGCACCATAAATGAAAATCACGGCGGAAAACCAGGCGCAGCATGTGCTTTACGAATGCTGAAATCCCGTGTTACTGCGCAGTAACTTGACTCTTGACAGTCACAGACTTAGAGTCGAAATGGAGGTTATGTGCGGTTGCCTCCGGAGAGTGCCTGAGCACCATGCAGACCCATCCTTATACATGGAATTACATTCCCCTGCTGATACAGATTCTGGTCGCAGTGGGCATGGCGTGCTCGATGACGACCTTTTCCTGGTTCATCGGGCGCCATCGCAATACCAAAGCCAAGCTGGAAGCGTATGAGTGCGGCATCCCCGCCGAGGGTGATGCGCGCGGACGATTTTCGGTCCGCTTCTACATGGTGGCGATGCTGTTCATTCTCTTCGACGTCGAAGCGGTCTTCATGATTCCCTGGGCGGTGATCTATCGCCAGCTGCCGCACATCACGGGCTCACCTCTTTTCGGTTTCTGGGAGATGCTGGTGTACCTGGGCTTCGTCGTGGTCGGCGTCTTCTACGTATGGAAGAAGGGCATTCTCGACTGGGCCACAGACAAGGCGGATATCTAAGGGCAAATATGGCAGACGCGCTGCATGGTAAAGACGCAGTTTTTGAAGCACACGCGCAGAACACGGCCATCGCCGCACTGCGCGCAGCCCATCCCGAAGCGGTTACCGACGCAAAATTCGATCGCGATGAGCTGACGCTGATCGTGGACAGCGGCCTGATCCGCACCGTTTGCCGCACCCTGCAGCTGGCCGGATACAACTTTCTCGAAGATGTGACCTGCGTGGACTGGTATCCTCTCGAGCCTCGTTTTCAGGTGACCTATCATATTCTTTCGCATCGCCTGAAGGAGCGGGTGCGGCTGCATGTGCGCGTCGGCAGCGACGATCCTTCGGTGGACAGCATTACCAGCATCTGGCCTTCGGCCAATTACTACGAGCGCGAAGTGTGGGATCTCTTCGGAGTGCGTTTTCACGGCCATCCGTGGCTGCGGCGTATCATGATGCCGGAAGAATGGGAAGGCCACCCGCTGCGCAAGGATTATCCGGTGGAGGGCTACCGCTGATGGGAAATCTGCCTGAGTTTGTCGCCACGTCGACGCTGATTACGCCGCGTCCGGAGGAAGGCTCAAAGGACCGCACGATGGTCCTGAACATGGGGCCGCAGCACCCGTCCACCCACGGCGTGCTGCGTCTGGTCATCGAGATCGATGGCGAGACGGTCATCCGGGTCGTTCCTGATATCGGTTATCTGCATACAGGCATCGAGAAGACCTGCGAGGCGAAGTTCTATCAGCAGGTGGTTCCGATGACGGACCGGATCGACTATCTGTGTCCGATGACCAATAACCTGGCGTACTGTCTGGCCGTCGAGAAGCTGCTGCAGCTGGAAATTCCCGACCGGGCGCAGTGGATGCGCGTGCTGCTGAATGAGCTGACGCGGCTGAATTCGCACCTGGTATGGCTGGGCACGCACGCGATGGATATCGGCGCGCTGACGGTTTTTCTCTATACCTTCCGCGAGCGCGAAGAGATTCTGCGCATCTTCGAAAACATCTCCGGTCAGCGCATGATGACGTCTTATTTCCGCGTGGGCGGACTGGCGCTGGAGTCGACGCTGGATTTCTTTGACCGCGTGCAGGCGCTGGTCAAAATCCTGCCTGAGAAGATCGACGAATACGAAAACCTGCTGACCGGCAATCCGATCTTCTTCAACCGCCTCAAGGGCGTGGGACACCTGAGCGCCGAGGATGCGATTGCGCTGGGCGTGACCGGACCGCCGCTGCGCGCCTCGGGCGTGGACTGGGATCTTCGCCGCGACATGCCCTACTCGGGCTACGACAAGTTCAAATTCAATGTGCCGGTCTCGAATGACTGCGATGTGTGGGCGCGATATATCGTCCGCATCCAGGAGATGCGCGAGTCGGTGAAGATCTGCCAGCAGGCGCTGGACGGCATGCCGGAGGGCGACATCAAGGCGAATGCGCCGAAGGTGGTGCTGCCGGACCGCGAAAAGATGAAGACCCAGATGGAATCGCTGATCTATCACTTCAAGATCGTGACCGAAGGGTTTCAGGTGCCGGCGGGCGAGGTCTATCAGGGCGTCGAATCGCCGCGCGGCGAGATGGGCTACTACGTAGTCAGCGATGGCACGGCCAAGCCGTACCGCGTGCACATGCGCAACCCTTCGTTTGCCACGCTGCAGGCGCTGGAGACGATGTGCAAAGGCAAGCTGATCGCGGACGTGGTCGCGGTGATCGGGTCGATCGATATCGTCCTGGGTGAGATCGACCGATGAGCACTGGCCGCACGGGCGGACCCGCCTTCGGCGGAGATGCTTTGGTGTTGCGGGAACTTTGGATTTCCTTTGTTTCTGTTGTTCGATCGTATGTGGCAGCGCATGATATGGCGCGTCCCACAGGCAGGACGCTGGTGGATGAAGACGCTCTGAAAGATGGAGCGGGGCGTCTGACGCTGCGCAACGGGCAAAAAATTCTGGTGCTTGAGTTTTCCACGGAGAACGGCGCCGGAACGTGGACACTATATGAGGATGATCCCGGCCCCGAGCGGGTTCTGGAGCGCGGCGAGTATCGCATCGGCGCGGACAGCCTGGTGGCGCTGAGCGACCGGCGCGGGACGCTGGAGCTTGAAGTGGCGGCAGAGGCTTTTACCGCCAGGATTTTTGACGAGGAGTAAGCGGCGGATGGCAGCAGAAAAAACAACGATCTTTTCGCCGGAGACGGCGGCGCGCTTCGACAAGCTGGTGACGATTTACCCGGTGAAGCGCTCGGCGCTGGTTCCGATGCTGCTGTATGCGCAGGACGACATCGGCTACATCTCGGACGCAGTCGTGGCCGAGATTGCGGAGCGGATCGGGATTACGGAGCTCGATGTGCGCAACGTGCTGAGCTACTACTCGATGCTGCGGACGAAGCCGGTGGGCAAATATCACGTGCAGGTGTGCACGAACATCAGCTGCATGCTGCGTGATGGATACGCCACTCTGGATCAGTGCAAAAAGAAGCTCGGCATCGGACACAAGGAGACCACGGCGGACGGTCTCTTCTCGCTCGAGGAAGTGGAGTGCCTGGGCGTATGCTGCTGGGCCCCGGTGGTGCAGGTGAATTACGACTTCTACGACCAGCTGACGCCGGAGAAGCTGGACAAGGTTCTGGACGATTACCGCGAAGGACGCGGAAAGGAGACGAAGTAATGCCCAGTCTGGTCTCCCATCCTGATGAAGTGAAGATTCTCTCGCGGCGCTTTGGACAGGGCGCGGCGGATATCGAAAAGTATCTGGAGATGGATGGCTATAAGGCCGTCCAGGCAGCGATCGAAAAGGGTCCGGACTGGATCATCGCCGAGATGAAGGCATCGGGGCTGCGCGGACGCGGCGGCGCGGGCTTCCCTACCGGCATGAAGTGGTCCTTCGTTCCCAAGCAGTCGGCAAAGCCCAAGTACGTGCTGGTCAACGGCGATGAGAGCGAGCCGGGAACCTGCAAAGACCACCTGATCTTTCTGCATGATCCGCATGCGGTCATCGAAGGCACCATGATCGCCGGTCTGGCGATCGGCTCCAAGCTCGGCTTCATCTATCTGCGCGGCGAATACCGCTATCTGCTGAAGATCGTCGAGAAGGCCGTCGCGGATGCGTATGCCAAAGGCTTTCTCGGTAAGAACATCTTCGGCACAGGTGTGGACTTCGACATCGTGACGCAGACGGGTGCGGGCGCATACGAAGTCGGCGAAGAGTCGGCGCTGATGGAGTCGCTCGAAGGCAAGCGCGGCGTGCCGCGCATCAAGCCGCCCTTCCCTGCCGTGGTGGGACTCTATGGCGGTCCGACAGTCATCAACAATGCGGAGACGATTGCGACTGCGCCGCATATTCTGCTGATGGGCGGCGAGGCTTACGCAAAGGTCGGCTCGGAGCGTAACGGCGGCACACGGCTCTTTGGTATCTCCGGCCATGTGGAGCGGCCAGGCGTGTATGAGCTGCCGATGGGCTACAACCTGAAGAGGGCCATATATGAGGTTGGCGGGGGCATTCGTGGCGGAAAGAAGCTGAAAGCTGTGGTTCCGGGCGGCTCTTCGACGCCGGTACTTCTGCCGGAAGAGATCGACATCGGCCTCGACTTCGATCAGCTGGGCAAGGCCGGATCGATGCTGGGCTCAGGCGGAATCGTGGTGCTCGATGAGACGGTGAGCATCGTTGAATTCGCACTGCGCACGATCAGCTTTTATCAGCATGAGAGCTGCGGATGGTGCATCCCCTGCCGTGAGGGTACGGACTGGCTGAAGAAATCGATCGGGCGCATCTATGCCGGCGGCGGCATGGAAAAAGACATCGATAACATCCGTTATCTGGCGGAGAACATGATGGGCAGAACCTTTTGCCCGCTTGGCGATGCGGCGGCGATGCCGACGCTGGGGTTCGTGAAGAAGTTCCGGCAGGAGTTTGAGGATTACGTGAACGGGAAAGCTCGGAGCGAGACTCCGCTGCTGCAGATTTCGGGGGCGCACTGATGGCGGACGTAAGTTTCACAGTCGATGGGAAAAAGCTCACTGCGCCGGCGGGGACGCTGCTGATCGATGCGTGCAGGGCGCATGGGATTGAGATTCCGGCGTTCTGCTACTATCCGGGACTGTCGCTGCAGGCGGCGTGCCGTATGTGCGTGGTGCGTCAGGAGAAGGTGCCTAAACTGCAGACGGCCTGCACGACTCCCGTGGCTGAGGGCCTGGTCTTCACCACCGAGAGCCCGGAGATTGCGCAGGCGCGCAAAGCCACCATTGAGCTGCTGCTGGGAAACCATCCGCTGGACTGTCCGGTGTGCGACGCGGGCGGCGAGTGCGAGCTGCAGGATATGACCTTCCGCTACGGCGCGCACGAATCGAAGTACGTCGAGATCAAGCAGCACCGCGAGGAGCAGCAGTGGTCGCCGGTGGTCTTCTTCGACCGGCCGCGCTGCATTCTCTGCTACCGCTGCGTGCGCATGTGCGGCGAGGGCATGGACGTCTGGGCGCTCGGCATTCAGAACCGCGGCGCGGGCGCGGTCATTGCGCCGAACAAGCAGGATCATCTGGAGTGTGAAGAGTGCGGCCAGTGCATCGACGTATGCCCGGTGGGCGCGCTGACCTCCGGCACGTACCGCTATAAGACCCGGCCGTGGGAGATGAACCACGTGAGCACCGTCTGCGCGCACTGCGGTGACGGCTGCAAGACCACGCTCGGGCTGAAGCGGGCCGATGACGGCATGGAAATTGTGCGCGGCGACAACCGCGACAAGAGCGGCATCAACGGCGACTTCCTTTGTATCAAGGGCCGTTACGCATTCGATTACTCGAACCGCGAAGACCGTCTGACGAAGCCGCTGGTGCGGCAGGCAAATGGCGAGCTGGCTCCGGTGAGCTGGGAAGAGGCTCTGGAGTTTGCGGGAAAGAAGCTGCGCGAGATTCGCGATGCGAAGGG
This sequence comes from Paracidobacterium acidisoli, assembly GCF_003428625.2. Classification (GTDB taxonomy): domain Bacteria; phylum Acidobacteriota; class Terriglobia; order Terriglobales; family Acidobacteriaceae; genus Paracidobacterium; species Paracidobacterium acidisoli. The sequence goes on from NZ_QVQT02000002.1 coordinate 477,667, forward strand.
TGGACGCGCCATCGGCGTGATCGGCTCGAACCGCACGACGAACGAAGAGGCATACCTGCTGCAGAAGTTTGCGCGCTCGGTGCTGGGGACGAACAATATCGACCACCACCGCACGGCGGATTATGCGACCTTTGCCGCTGCGCTGAAGGGCAATGCCGATCGCGAGGCTTCGCTTCGCGACTTTGCGGCGGCTCCGGCGATTCTGCTGCTCGGCGGCGATCCGACCGAAGAGCATCCCGGCCTGGCATGGCAGCTGCGCAGCGATGTGCGGCTGAACCAGGCGCGGCTGTATGTCGTGAACCATGAGCTGATCAAGCTGCGGCGGCAGGCGAAGGCCTTCCTGGAGATTTCGCAGGACGGTTATGCGGATCTGGTCTCCTTCCTCAGCGGCAACGGCGGCGCACTGTCGAGCAATGAAAAGGCCGCATCCTTCCGTGAAGACCTGCTGAAGGAAGAATCGGTGCTGATCGTCTTCGGTCCCGAGTATCGCGGAAAAGATATTGAGGCGCTGGTGAAGTTCGGCATGGGCTTTCCGAAGGCAAAGTTTGCCATCCTGGGCGATTACGCGAACTCACGCGGCGCCGCGGATATGGGGCTCTTTCCTGATCTGCTGCCAGGCTATGTTCCTGTAACAGCGGCGGGCACGTTTGCCGAAGAGTACGGCGAAGCGCTTCCGGCTGCTCCCGGACTCGATCTGGTCGAGATGTTCGACGCGGCGGGCGCAGGCGATCTGGCGGCGCTTTATGTAGTCGGGTCGAACCCCGTCTCGCGTTATGGCGTGGATGCCAGCGCGCTGAAGAATGTCTTCCTCGTCGTGCAGGACATGTTCCTGACGGAGACGGCAAAGCTGGCCGATGTGGTCTTCCCTGCTGCCAATCTGTACGAGAAGGCCGGAACGGTCACCAACACCTTCGGTGATATTCAGCTTGTGAAGAAGGCTGCCGACCGCGCCGGTGTCCGCTCCGACTTCGAGCTGATCGTCCGTCTTGCGGACCGGATGGGCGCGGATGTGAAGAAGCTCGTTCCCTTCGGCAGGGGCGGCGTACGTGCCGACTTTGGCCAGACCCGCGGAGCGCAGTCAGGCGAGGCGGACCGCCATCAGGTGTGGCTGACGGCGCACCACATCGAGCTGAAAGCGAGCCCGTTCGATCCGTTTGCCATCTTCGATGAAGTGCAGCGGCTGGTTCCGGCATACGACATTCCGCGCATGGATCTTCTCACCGGAAACGATCAGCACATTAAGACCGAGCTGGTGCAGATCGAAAACACAGGCAGCCGGCGCGATCTGGTGCTGCCGTCGAAGGACACGCTGTTTACATCGGGCACGCTGGGTAAATACAGCGCGATGCTTCATTCCGTTATGGAGTCGCACACGCGCAAGACTGCGGAGACCGCAGCCGATTAGCGCACCGCTCGCAGCGGCCGAAGCCGCGCGGGTTTTAACGATGGTTTGTACGGCCTGAAAACCGTACCTTTCAGGGCCTGCGGAGCCGCAGGAACAGTTTGAAAGGGTTTGGATGGAGACCGGGTTCTGGTTATTTCTTCTCATCAGCATCATCAAGATCCTCGTGGTGGTGGTGATTCTGCTGACTGCGGTGGCCTACACGGTATTGCTTGAACGCAAAGTGGTCGGCCGCATTCAGAACCGCTGGGGACCCAGCCGTGTCGGCCCCTTCGGGCTGCTGCAGCCGCTGGCCGATGGCGCGAAGCTCTTTCTGAAGGAAGATCTGATCCCGGAGTCGGTCTACCGGCCGCTCTACATTCTGGCGCCGATCATTGCGCTGAGCTGCGCGCTCATGTCGATTGCGGTGGTGCCCTTTGGCGCGCCGGTCATGTGGCACGGCGTGAACCTCTTCCAGATCACCGATGTGAACATCGGTCTGCTGGTGATCCTGGGCATCACGTCTGTCGGCGTCTACGGCATTGCCCTCTCCGGATGGTCCTCGAACAACAAGTACTCGCTGCTGGGCGCGCTGCGCGCGAGCGCGCAGGTCATCAGCTACGAGCTTGCGCTGGGCCTCGCCGTTGTGGGTGTTGTGATGCGCACCGGCTCTCTGAGCCTGAAAGACATTGTCAGCGTGCAGGCGACGCATGGCCTGTTGTCCTGGAATTTCTTCGGCGGCTTCCAGTTCGTTGCGTTCTTTATTTACCTGATCGCCGCGTATGCGGAAACGAATCGCGCTCCCTTCGATCTGCCTGAGGCGGAGAGCGAGCTGACGGCCGGCTATCACACCGAATACAGCTCGATGAAGTTCGCGATGTTCTTCATGGCCGAGTACGCGAACATGATTACGGTAAGCTGCGTGGCTACCCTGCTGTTCTTCGGGGGATGGTCGAGCCCCTTCGGCAATCTCATTCCTGCCGTCGGCGGTGTGGTCGTGCAGGCACTGCTGCCGGTGTTCTGGTTTGTTCTGAAGGTCTTTTTCTTCCTCTTTCTTTACATCTGGGTACGCGGCACGCTGCCGCGTTTCCGCTACGACCAGCTGATGGGATTAGGCTGGAAATTCCTGGTGCCGGTAGCTATTGCAAATATCGTTGTCACCAGCTTCTGGATGGCTCTGCGGGCCCGGTAGCTGTGATTTACAATCACAGTTTCGGACCCCGGAAATTCTTCTTCTGATCTCTGCTGTTATCCGGCTGAACCCTGTTGTTCTGCGAGCGACTGAAAGCATGCATCTGGTCCTGTTCTTCATCTTCGGCGCGTTGTGTGTGGCGGGAGCGCTGAACCTGCTGCTGCAGCGCCATCCCATCAACAGCGCCCTGTCGCTGATTGTTGTGATGACGTCGCTGGCAGTGTTGTACCTGCTGCTGGGGGCTGAGTTTCTGGCTGCGGCGCAGGTGATCGTCTACTCCGGCGCCATTATGGTGCTGTTCACCTTTGTCATCATGCTGCTGAATGCGGGATCGGAAGAGCGAACCCACGGCAGCAAAATGGCGTATCTCTTCGGCTTTCCCGGCGTGGCCGCGCTGCTTGGGCTTCTGGCCTTTGTCTTTCTGTCGCGCAGCAGCAGCTTCGGACAGGCGCAGCTTGGCGAATACCTGGTAACAACCGCGGATCTGAGCAAAGTGCTGTTCCGCGATCTGCTGCTGCCCTTTGAAGTCACCTCGGTGCTGATTCTGATTGCGATTCTCGGCGCAGTGGCGCTGGCCAGGAAGGAGCACTGATCATGGTTCCGGTTTCTTACTACCTTGTGCTCGCGGCCATCCTGTTTTCGATCGGCGTAGCCGCTTTTCTGGTCAAGCGCAACATCATCAGCATCTTCATGTCGATTGAGCTGATGCTGAATGCCGTGAACCTGACCTTTGTCGCCTTCGCTCACCAGTGGCATCAGGTGAGCGGGCAGATCTTCGTGTTCTTCGTCATGGTCGTTGCTGCGGCCGAGGCGGCGGTGGGGCTTGCGATCATCATCGCCATCTTCCGCACGCGCAACACCCTCAATGTCGATCAAGTGGATTTGATGAAACTATGACCAGCGCATCAGGCACACATCTCTGGCCCCTGTGGCTGATCCCGATCGTTCCCTTCATCGGATTTCTGGTGAACGGCCTGCTTGGCCGCCGGTTCCCGAAGGCGGTCGTTTCCGCAGTGGCTCTGATTGCGACGCTGATTCCGCTGTTCCAGGTAAGCGCCATCGTTCTGAACTTCAGATCGCTGACGCTGCCGCACGTGGAAACAATCGGCACGTGGATTCAGGCAGGCTGGTTCCACGCGGACTTTGCCTTTCAGGTCGACCAGCTCACGCTGGTGATGCTGTGCGTCGTGACCGGCGTCGGCTTTCTGATTCACGTCTATTCGGCCGGCTACATGGCAGAGGAAGAGGGATACTGGCGGTTCTTTGCCTACCTGAACCTCTTCATGTTCTTCATGCTGGTGCTGGTGCTCTCTGCCAATTACCTGCTGATGTTCGTCGGCTGGGAGGGCGTGGGCCTCGCATCGTACCTGCTGATCGGCTTCTACTTTCAGAAGGACTCGGCCGCAAAGGCGGGCAAAAAGGCTTTCGTCGTCAACCGCATCGGCGACTTCGGCTTTCTGCTGGCCATGTTTCTGATGATCGCGCACTTCGGCACGCTGAACTTCGGAACCATCTTCAGCACCGTTGCGGCGCACCCGGAGTGGCAGGGCGGCTTCCTGACGGCCATCGCCCTCTTCCTGATTCTCGGAGCCACCGGCAAATCGGCGCAGATCCCTCTGTATATCTGGCTGCCTGACGCGATGGAAGGCCCCACGCCGGTCTCGGCGCTGATTCACGCTGCCACCATGGTCACAGCCGGCGTCTACATGGTGGCTCGCACGCATGTGATCTTCGATCGCTCGCCGTTTGCACTCGCAACCATTGCAATCATCGGCACTGCAACGGCCTTCTTTGCAGCGACCATCGGTATCGTGCAGACCGATATCAAGCGTGTGCTGGCCTATTCGACGGTCTCGCAGCTGGGATACATGTTCCTGGGCTGCGGCGTGGCGGCATACGCTTCAGGCGTCTTCCATCTGGTCACGCATGCCTTCTTCAAGGCGCTGCTCTTCCTCGCTGCAGGTTCGGTGATTCATGCACTGAGCGGCGAGCAGGACATGCGCGTAATGGGCGGGCTGCGAAAGAAGATTCCCGTCACCTTCTGGACCATGACGGCAGCGGTCTTCGCCATCTCCGGCTTTCCGCCCCTTTCCGGATTCGTCAGCAAGGACGAGATCCTCTATCAGGCATTCGTCTCCGGCGGTCTGGGCCGGGTGTTGTGGTTCGTCGGACTGGTCACAGCGGGACTGACTTCGTTCTATATGTTCCGGCTGTGGTACCTGACCTTCTTCGGAGAGTCCCGGACGGGAAAAGCACACCATGCGCACGATCATGCGCATGCCGCGGATCACGGCCACGCACACGGCGTCCACGAAAGTCCGTGGATCATGCTTGGGCCGCTGGTGATTCTGGCGGTGCTCTCGGTGTTCGGTGGGCTTCTCGGATGGCCGGAGGCGCTGGGTGGCAGCAACTGGTTCGGACATTTTCTGGAGCCGGTACTCCAATCGTTCCAGTATTTACCTGGACTACATCCTGGTACTCAGGTGACAGTGATGTTCCATAATCAGCCGTCGCCTGAAGGCAGCCGCGGTCTGGAGCTCGCACTGGCAGGTGCTTCCGTGCTGGTGGCCGTTCTCGGCTGGCTGACAGCTCACATTCTGTACTTTGCCAAACCATATCTGCCCGCTCAGTTTGCCGGAAAGCTGCGGGCGCTTTACTCCCTGCTGGCTGGAAAGTACTGGGTGGATGAGCTGTACGGCGCGGTCGTCGTGACGCCGGTCCTTCTGGTCTCGCGATACCTTCTGAAAGGCCTGATCGATCGCGGTGTGATCGACGGCGGCACGTACGCGGCCGGATACTCCGTGCAGGGGCTCGGCGCGCTGGTGGCGCGCATTCAGTCGGGTAATATTCGTTCGTATGCAGGCTGGCTGGCACTGTTTGCCGCAGTGCTGCTGCTTGTGACGTATTTCGGATTTACGGCCCACTTCCTGCTCCGGTAAGCCGGAACGGAAGACTTATTTAAGGAAAGGCTTCGTGCTGAGCGATTCGATACTGACGCTGACGACGTTTGTGCCCACTGCGGGCGCGCTGGTCGTCGCTTTGCTGCCGCGGCGGGGACGTGTGATCCAGTGGTGGACGCTGGCAGTCGCGCTGGCCACTTTTATACTTTCGCTGCATCTGCCGTTTCACTTCGATTACACGCGGCACGGCTTCCAGTTTGAGGAAAATTACGCGTGGATCGCGAGCCCGGCCATTCGCTACCACCTGGGCGTGGACGGCCTTTCGATGTGGCTGATCCTGCTGACCACCTTCCTCGGCCCTCTGGGCGTGCTGGCTTCGTGGAAAGCGATTGAGTCGCGAACCAAAGAGTTCTATTTCTTCTTTCTGCTGCAGCAGACAGCGATGATCGGCGTCTTCGTCTCGCTCGACATGTTCCTGTATTACGGTTTCTGGGAGCTGTCTCTGGTGCCGATGGCGATTCTGATTGCGATGTTCGGCAGAAATCGCGGACCGCAGGCGGCCATCAAGTTTTTCCTGTACACCTTCCTCACCTCGGCGCTGTTCCTGGTTGCGATTCTGTGGCTCTACTCGAAGGCCGGCACCTTCGACTTCGTGGAGCTGCAGAGCAGACTCGGCGACGGCAGCCTGGCTCTGGCTCCGAAGGCCCTGTGCTGGGTTTCGCTGGCCTTCCTGGTCGCGTTTGCGGTCAAGGTCCCGGTCTTTCCGCTGCACGGCTGGCTGGCCGATGTCATCAGCGAAGCACCTACGGCCATGGCGATGGTGGTCGCAGGCAAGCTGGGACTCTATTCGATCCTGCGCTTCAATCTCGGCCTCTTCCCTGCTCAGTCGCGTGAGTTTGCGCCCTGGATGATCGCTCTGGCGGTGATCGGACTGCTTTACGGCGCTGCGGTCGCGCTCGCGCAGACTGACATGAAGCGCCTGGTAGCGTATGCCATGCTCAGCAGTCTCAGCTTCTGCACGCTGGGCATCTTCTGCTTCTCGGTTTCGGGGCTGAACGGCGCTGTCTTCCAGACACTGAACGAAGGACTCACCGGCAGCGCGCTGCTGATCCTCGTCGGCATTCTGTATGAGCGCTACGGAACAACGGACCTTACCCAGTTCGGCGGAGCTGCGGCAAAGCTGCCCTGGATGGCAACACTGTTTGTCGTCACCACGCTGTCGCTGGTGGGTCTGCCGATTCTGAATGGTTTTGTCGGCGAGTTTCTGGTGCTGAGCGGCAGCTTCCCGGTCAGCCCAGGATGGGTCGCCGCGGCAACGATCGGCGTCATTCTGAGCGCGGCCTACATGTTGTGGATGGTCCAGCGCATCTTCTATGGACCGCAGTCGGCTCTGGTGGCCGGCAAGGCGGCCGGCGATCTGAATTTCCGTGAGCTGGTTACGCTGTGGCCGATGGCGATACTGATGCTCATCATGGGTGTGGCCTCGCCTTACTGGATTCGTGCAATCGACGGAGCGGTGAGCAGTCTTGCAAACAGCCAGGTAAATTCTGTAACACACACCGTGACAAATGCGGCGATTCCGGTGGCGGAGGTGAAGCAGTGAACGGTCCGGCACAGGTGCTTCGCATTCTGCCTGAGGTCATTCTGACCATTACCGGCGTGCTTATCATGCTGATCGAGCCGCTGCTCGCTCAGAAGTCCAGCCGCAAACCGCTGGGCTGGCTGGCGGTGCTGGGTACGCTGGCTGCGCTGGCGGCAAGCCTGTGGCAGTATCAGCTGCCTCCGGGCACGGCATACTTCGGCGTGGTGCAGACGGATGCCTTCAGCGTCTTCTTCCATGTGCTGCTCTGCGGGATCGTACTGGCCTCTCTGCTTGCCGTGCTCGGTTCCGTGCCTGACACGACGGAGAATCTGGGAGAGCTGTTTGCGCTGATTGTCTTCGGCGCGATCGGCATGCTGCTCATGACCAGCGCCGTCGAGCTGCTGCTGGTCTTCATCGGCCTCGAGATCTCATCCATCTCGACCTACATCATGGCGGGCTTCCGGAAGAAAAGCGCCAAAGGACCTGAATCCGCCATCAAGTATTTTCTGCTGGGCTCCTTTGCAACAGCCTTCTTTCTGTACGGCATCGCTCTGCTCTTCGGCGCCACCGGCACGACGCGAATCGGCGACATTGCCGCCGCGCTGAGCACGGGGCAGGTCTCCGGACTGGTTTACATCGGCCTGGCGATGATTCTGGTCGGCATCAGCTTCAAAGTCTCTGCTGCGCCGTTCCATGTATGGACGCCGGATGTGTATGAAGGTGCGCCGTCTCCCATCGTCGGGCTGATGTCGACCGCTCCCAAGGCCGCGGCGTTTGCGGTGCTGCTGCGCATTGCCTATGGAGCGCTTCCCCTGCTGCACGCCCACTGGATTCCGCTGCTGTGGTGGCTGGCGGTCATCTCCATGACGGTGGGTAACCTTGGCGCGCTGCGCCAGCTGAACGTAAAGCGCATGCTGGCCTATTCGTCGATCGCACATGCCGGATATCTGCTGGTGGCGTTCACGGCGCTGTCTGTGGATGGAATTGCCGCAGCAAGCTTCTACGCTGTCTCGTACGCGGCGATGAACGTCGGCATCTTTGCCGTACTGAGCCAGGCGGGCGGATTTGAAGACCGCCTGACCTCGATTCAGGATTACCGTGGTCTCGCTTACCGGTCTCCGCTTCTCGGCGGGGTAATGGCGTTTTTCCTGATCTCCCTGATCGGAATTCCCTTCACCGGCGGCTTCTTCGGCAAGTTCTATGTCTTCTCAGCGGCGCTTCACTCAGGCATGGTCTGGCTGGCGATTATCGGCCTGGTCAACAGCGGCATCGCGGCGTTCTACTACCTGCGGGTAATCACGGCGGTTTATTCCAAACCGGCAGCTACGTCTCCGGTGAATGAAGTGCCTCCGGCATCGGTTCCGCTGATGCTGACGCTCTTCCTCACTGTGGTGACGACACTCATCCTCGGCATTGTGCCGGGAAGGGTTCTGGCCGCCGCCAAAGCCGGAGCACAGACCTATGCTTCGGTAAACGGAAACGGAACGACGGTGGCAAGCCGCTGAAGTCGCAGCATCCGCAAACAGAAAAGCCCGGCCGAAGCCGGGCTTTTTTATTCCTGTAATTCGCTTACTTCACCTTGAGGAAGATGATGACCAGGGTAAACAGCGTCAGCGACTCGATAAACGCGAGCCCAAGAACCAGCAGAAGCTGAATGCCGGCACGTGCTCCGGGGTTGCGGGCGAGCGCCTCGGTGGCCGATGCGGTGGCCTTGCCCTGTCCGAGGCCGCAGAGGCCGGCAGCGATGGCCATGCCGATTCCGGCGCCGATGGGAACGAGGCTGGCGGCTCCGCCACCTTCTCCGGTTTGAGCAAACGCCGGGGTCGCCATGATCAGGGCGGCCAGCGTCATCAGGAAGTATTGCAGCTTGCGCATGGTGTTACTCCTGCTTCCGAAAATTGCCGCCAGTGGGTGGTTGAGGCTCACCGTGCTGGCCCCCTCACGCTGAACGGCTTTCTGCCGGGAGTGGAAGCGAGACTCCCGGAGAGATTCTTATTCCTCAGTGCTCGTGCGCGACCGCCTGCGACAGATAGATCAGCGTCAGCAGCATAAACACGTACGCCTGGATCACGGAAACGGCAAAGTGAAGACCGAGGAAGATGATCGGAATGCCGATCGGGATCATCGAGAAGAAGACCAGGGTCAGCAGATCGCTGGCGAACATGTTGGCGTAAAGACGAATCGTCAGCGACATGATGCGGGCGAAGTGCGAGATGATCTCGATGGGGAAAAGCAGAGGCGCGATCCACCATACCGGCCCGGCAAAGTGCTTCAGGTAGCCAATGGGCCCCTGCGCGCGAACGCCGTTCCAGTGGTAGTAGAGGAAGACTACGAGCGCGACGCCCAGCGGAACCACCGGGTCCGATGTGACCGAATCGATGCCCGGCAGCAGGCCCGTGAAGTTGCAGCAGAGCAGGAAGACCAGAACGATGGTCGCAATGGCGACGTGCGGCTCGTAGCCGTGGCCGATGATCGCTTCTCCCTGGCTGCAGACAAACTCATGCACGATCTCCACCAGATGCTGCGCGCTGCCAGGACGCTCCACGCTCAGCACGGAGCGCACCAGGACAAAAAAGAGCAGCATGAGGAACGCGATGAAGCTCTCGAGCGCGAGCGCCTGATTGATGGGCGCGGCAGGGTGTACCGGGTGGATGCCGAGCTTCAGCATGGTGGCTGTAATCGGCACGGCAAACAGGTGGTTCAGGAGTCGTGTCAGGGCTTCAATCAGGCTCAGCATAAAAGTGATTCGATTCTTTTCAGGAGCGCACGAGCCGTACGGCCTCAATGGTCAGGGCTGCCACCGCCAGTGCCAGACCCGCAATCAGCGCGTAAAGCGATCCATGCAAACACTTTAGGGTAGCATACAGAACAACTGCCGCAATACCCAGACGCAGGAAAAACATCACCAGCAGAAACCCGGTCGACCGGGGAGTCTTCTGGTTGTCGAGCCGCGCATTGATCAGCGCAACCAGCTGCTGCCACTCATAGAGCCCCACTCCGGAAACCGCTGCACCGACAAGCACATAAACGCCGCTCTGCCACCCGGCAATCAGCGCGAAGAGGCTTCCGCCAATCAGGGCGAGGATCACGATGGTGCGCAGGGCGCGCCGAAAGGCAGCCTGCAGATCCGCATCCGTAAACTGCAGAAAAGAATTAGCTTCAGTCGTCATTTCTTTCCATCGGGCTGGCTTTCACCGGCGCGGAGAGCCTGGCGCACGGCTTCCACCAGCCCCGCGATCACACCAAAGAGCAGTCCCGGAATGTAAATCCAGTGCTGATGCAGCCAGTGATCGAGCAGCGTGCCGCCGGCCCAGCCGATGAAGACCGCCGCAGGCAGAACAATCGCAATCTGTACCAGCCGCTCGGCCTGGACCAGACTGTGCAGGGCGTTGTTCCCGTTCCCTGCGGATTTTGGATCGACCGCCATGTTCTTCGTCTTTATACACAAATCTGCCTTCCATGCGCACGGCCCCGCGAAACGAACAGCATCCGGGCGCATTGCGACCGATCACGGCAGATTCATTCCGCCGCAAAGTTATACTTCAAAGGAACCTTTGCAGGCAGATTGAGGAACTATACGTGTTTGAATCGGATTTCGAGCGCAACCTCTTTGCGCTCCGGCAGGAAAAGCTGAAGCAGATTGAGGCGCTGGGACAGGCCGCGTACCCCAACACGTTCAAAGCGCCGGGGGGGTATACGGAGCTGACCATTCCTCATATTTGGGAGAAGTACGGCAAGGCGACGGGCGAACAGCTCGAGTCAGAGCGCGTGCATGTTGCTGTCGCCGGCCGGCTGATGGCGATTCGCGGCCAGGGCAAGGCGGGCTTCGCGCATCTGCAGCAGCAGGATGCGCTGTATGCGCAGAAGAATGCCGAGCCTGCGGCCGAAGGTGAGAATAAAACTCCGAATTACCGTCTGCAGATCTACGTTCGCAAAGACGCCGTCGGCGACGCCGGTTTTGATCTCTATAAACTGCTCGATCTGGGCGACCACATCGGCGTGACCGGCTATCTGTTCCGCACGCGGACGGGCGAATTATCGATTCACGTCGAGAGCCTGACCTTCCTGGCGAAGGCCATGCTGGCTCTGCCGGAGAAATATCATGGCCTGGCCGATCTGGAGCTGCGCTACCGCCAGCGGTATGTCGATCTCTTTATGAACCCCGAGGTGCGCGAGGTCTTCGTCAAGCGCGCTCAGGTGCTGCGGGCGATCCGGAAGTTTTTCGATGAGCGCGGGTATGTGGAAGTCGAGACGCCGATGATGCAGCCCATCGCGGGCGGCGCGGCGGCAAAGCCATTCACCACGCACCATAATGCGCTCGATCTCGATCTGTTTCTGCGCATCGCACCGGAGCTGTATCTGAAACGGCTGGTGGTCGGCGGGCTGGATCGCGTCTACGAGATCAACCGGAACTTCCGCAACGAGGGCATCTCGACGCAGCACAATCCCGAGTTCACCATGCTCGAGTTCTATCAGGCCTACGCCAACTATCACGACCTGATGAACCTGACCGAAGAGCTGATCCGGTTTGTCGCGCTCGAAGTGAACGGTACGACGAAGACGGTCTTCAATGATGTGGAGATCGATCTGGGCAAGTGGCGGCGGTTTACGATGCGCGAAGCGATTATTGAATTCTGGCCGGAGGCGGCGGGTGCAAAGCCTTCGATCTCCGATTTCAACGCAAGCGACTGCGTGATCACGGTTGTCGAGCGGCTACGCGCTGCTAAGATTCACGTGGAATACAAGCCTGGTGAGCCACTCGGCAAGACTATCGCCACTCTCTTCGAAACAGTTGCGGAAGAACATCTGATTCAGCCCACCATCATCTACGAGTTCCCTCTCGCAGTTTCCCCGCTGTCGAAGCAGAAGCCCGACGAGCCGGATTGGGTCGAGCGCTTCGAGTTCTACATCGGCGGCTTCGAAGTCGGCAATGCCTTCAGCGAGCTGAACGATCCGGAGGAGCAGCGCAGGCGCTTTGAAGATCAGCTAAAGGAGCGCGAGCGCGGCGATGACGAAGCGCACCAGATGGACGAGGACTACGTCCGCGCGCTGGGCTATGGGCTGCCGCCGACAGGCGGCGAGGGCATCGGCATCGATCGCCTCACGATGATCCTGACCGGATCAAAGTCCATTCGGGATGTGATTCTCTTCCCGCTGATGCGGCCACCGCAGAATGCGGACGAATAAAGGGGAAAGCAGGTCCTTCCGCTGCGCGCCTTCGACTCTCCGGCGGGGATTGACAATCTGTGAGAGCATATGATCCCAACTACAGGCAGATGTAAGACGCCTTAACACTTTTTAGATGCACCTCAGACGCGATGTTTTAACTGGCGCGGCGGCGCTTTTGTTCGGTCTCCACCAACATGGCGGCACGCAGCAGGGCGTTCATTCTGGTCTGATAGCCGCTTCCCTTCTTTTTCAGCCAGGCGATGATATCGGCATCCAGACGGACGGTTAGCTGCTTTTTGACGGGGCGGTACCAGGGATTCCGGATGGCGTTCCTGAAGGAATCTTCTGTCAGCTCAGGAATATCGGAAAGGTCGATCTCGCCGTCGGGGCGGGAAGCCAGCTCTTTGAGATGGCGCTTCATCGCCGGAGTTACCTTAATATCCGTCAGCGTCTTTCGCACAATTTTTCCCATAAAGAATCCTTTCTCTCCTGGTTGCCGGTCTTGCAGAGATCAGTCGCACGATTTCCTTCGATTCATTCGGCGCTGCATGCAGGGTATGCGCCACGAGCAGAAGCGTTGTGCCTGCGGCAAATCCGATGACGTGCCATCGAAGCTCCCCGTCAACCATCCGGTCTTCTACGAAGACGGCATTCGGGTCATCGAAGACAATCATGGCTTCCTCGAAGGTGACGCCGTGCTTGCGGCGGTTGCTTTCGGCCTTTGCCTCATCCCACTCGAAGAGGATCATGCGTACAGAAAGATTGTAACTACAAATTTATAGCTACACAAATCTATTCGCCGAGCAGCAATCTCTGCGTAGATACAGCCCGCCCGGTTGCGCCGTCGCATTCAATCAGCGTGGCGCACAGGCGCGGATCGCCCTTTGCCGGCTCGAATTTTCCCGGCATTCCGGTAAGAAACCGCTGCAGCACCAGCTCTTTTTCCACGCCGATGACGCTGTCCCAGGGGCCGCTCATGCCGACATCGGTCTGATAGGCCGTACCGCCTGGCAGGACGCGGTCATCGGCGGTGGGAATGTGCGTGTGCGTGCCGAGAACGGCGGTAACGCGTCCATCAAGATACCAGCCCAGCGCAACCTTCTCCGAGGTCGCCTCAGCATGGATATCGACGAGGATCACCTTTGCGGTGATCTGCTTCAGAAGATCGTCGGCAACGCGAAAGGGGTCATCGCTTGAACCCATGAAGACTCGCCCCTGCAGATTGATCACGGCATAGGCCTGCCCAGTCGGCAGCGATCCCTGATAAAAGCCGTGACCGGGAGTGCCGGCGACATAATTTGCAGGGCGCACAACGCGGCGAGGGCGCTCATGGCTCTCCGTCGGCACCGACTGCATGTATTCGATAATTTCGCGTTTGTCCCAAACGTGGTTACCCGTAGTAATCACATGAGCGCCAAGGTCGAATATCTCCTCCGCAATCGCCGGCGTAATACCGAAGCCGCCCGCGGAGTTTTCTCCATTCACGATCACCAGATCGATCTGACGCCCGGTAATGATATGGCCAAGATGCTCACGCACAATGCGGCGGCCGGCACTGCCGAAGACGTCTCCGACGAACAAAATACGCACACTCACTCCTGCACAAAGCCTGATCGAGAGGATAAAGAAGTTCGATGCTAACACGGGATGCGAGCAGGAAAACGCGATTGTTACAATCTCCGCGTATTGATTCCTGCCGACCTGTGGTAGCGTGACAACATGGCCGTCAATACCCGATTCGCAACCGGCGTTCATGCCCTGGCTCTGCTTGCTGTCGAACCGGATGTACTGCAGACCTCAGAGGACGTGGCACGTAAACTGAACACGAACCCCGTAGTCATTCGACGTATCTTTTCGCTGCTTCACCAGGCAGATCTGGTGGAAAGCCAGAAGGGACCGAATGGCGGCTCAAAACTGGCGAAGCCTGCAAAGGAAATATCGCTTGAAGATATCTATCGGGCGCTGGACGGCGGCGCGCTCTTCCATGCGGCCGATCTTTCCGGGCCGATGACGGGAAAGGTCAATCCTGTACTCGCGGGTGTATTCCGGAGCGCAGAAAAGGCGCTGCGGGAAGAGTTATCGAAGACTTCGCTGAATCAGTTAGTGAAGAAATCCATTAAGAAGAAGTAACGACAGCAGTCAGTCGACTCTCTCTGGCGGCTCCTGCCGGCGCTTACGCGGCGGCGGCGCTTCGTGCATCTGTTCGCCAGCGCGCGCAGAGCAGCAGCGCGATGGTAATCAGCGCAAATGTGAGCCCGCTCCACAGGCCGGAGAGCCCCCAGCGCAGGCGGAAACAAAGCAGCGCTCCAAGAGGCAGACCAAGAATCCAGTAGCCGGTCAGATTCATCAGCATGGGAAAGCGCGTCTCACCGAGGCCGCGCAGCGCACCGGTGGAGACGGTCTGTATGCCGTCGAAGATCTGGAAGCCCGCCACGATCGCCAGAATGTGCGTGCCAAGGGTGAGCACCTGCCGGTCATGTGTCCAGATTTTCAGAATCGGCTGCGGCACAGCCAGGAAAAGAACCGCCGTGCAGGCCATAAAGCCCGCGCCGAGTCCGATGGCCAGCCAGCCGGCTCTTCGCGCCTTCGCGCGGTTCCCCGCTCCGACGGCATGGCCCACGGCCACGGCAGCCGCAGCGGAAACACCCAGCGGGACCATGTAGGTATAAGCGGCGCAGCTCAGCACAATCTCATGCGTGGCCAGTGCAATAGGCGTGAGATGTGCGGAAAGAACCGTCGCCGCGCCAAAGGCTGCAACTTCAAGCACCACCTGCGAGGCGGCGGGCAATCCCAGCCTCAGAAGTGAGCGAATACTCTTCCAGTCCGGCCCAGGCCAGTGCGCAAAGAGCGCATGGCCGCGCTTCCTCTCGTGCGCCCAGGCTGCAAAGATAAGCACCGCTGCCATATACAGGCGCGCAACACAGGTGGAGATGGCGGAGCCACGCACGCCCAGGGCAGGCATACCGAATTTGCCGTAGATGAAGATCCAGTTGCCGGCCACATTGACGAGGTTGGCGGTGATCAGCGCAAAGGTAACCGGACCCACCCGGCCGACTCCCTGCAGGTAGCGGCGAAACCCACCATAGAGCAGCAGCGGCAGAGTGCTCCAGTTGAGCACTCCGGTATAGGCGCGGGTGAGGCTGCCAACAACCGGATCGACGCCGTGCCCGGTAAAAACAATCTCCGCCCCAAAGACGACCAGCATCAGCAGCGGCGTGACGGCAAGAGCGATGTAGATTCCCTGTGCCAGCGAGCGATGGCAGCCGTCGTAATCACCCGCTCCCCACGACTGCGAAACAAGCGTATCCAGCCCCAGCAAAAGGCCAATGCCGAACAGAGAGGGCGCATAATAAACGGCATTGCCGAGACCAACCGCTCCAATGGCATCAGGACCTAGCTTGCCGACCATGATGAGGTCGACGATGGTCATGGTCATCCAGCCGATTTCGGACAGTACAACAGGGATGGCCAGCGCCAGAAGCGCACGCAGCTCGGCGCGAAGACTGTACTGTTGCGAGGTCTGCTCGAAAACCTGAATCTCGGATGCCTGGTCCATAGGTCTGCACGATGATCGTATCGGGGATCTGCACGATTGTATCGGGCGATGGCTGCGGAAGAGGAGCAGGAGCAGACTGTGGTAAATTCGATAATGGATAGCGCCGGAGAGATGGCCGAGTGGCTGAAGGCGCACGCTTGGAAAGCGTGTATACCGCAAGGTATCCAGGGTTCGAATCCCTGTCTCTCCGCCATAAACAGCATCGGTTGCCCAAACCGATCCTTTTATTTGTACCTTTCTGAAATCCCGGCTACGCCTTTATATTTGCTTCCTCCGGCGATTTTCATTCCTGCACGCCGATCATCTTTTGGATTCCCGCATTATTTCGAGCCACGCACATTGACCGCAAACAAGGCATGATGCGCAAGAATGAACAGCGTGCGATGATCGCTGCCGCCAAAAATAATATCAATCGGACGCTCAGGCACGTCGATGCGGCCAATCTGCCGGCCGGCAGGGTTGTAAACAAAGATTTGCCCGTTGGCGATGTACACATTGCCGGCGCCATCGACGGCGACACTTTCGCCGCCTCGTTCGGCAAAGGGCCGCAGATCGCTTAGTGTGCCATCTGCGCCAACCAGCGCACTATAAGTGCGGTCTTCCGATTCACTGCTGACGTAGACCCGATGCCCCGGCAAGGCACGAAGAAAGCCATAGCTGTCCAGATTGTCAGAGAAGCGCGTGCCGGTATAGTCCGGTGGCCCCTGCTGAAAGACGCGCGCCGCAGGCAGGAAAAGGCTGCCATCGGGAGAAACATATTCCTTTGCTTTCGGCGTCGATACATCCTGTGCGAACATTTCGGCGAGCGTCGTATAGGTGAAGGTGCTGAAGTTGAGCTGATTCGCAAATTCTCCATTGTTCCAGTAATTGACGGGCAGCAGGGCCATCGCATCGGGATGCGGCCTCATTTCCTGCGGCGCAAGCACCGTAATCTGATCCTCCGGTGATCCGGGACGGAAAGCATACACCGTTCCCTCCGCGCCCGCGGAAGAGAGCACCAGCATATCGCCCGCCTTATCGAAGGCCAGATTCACCGGATCGAGCGGATTGTCGCGCTCGATCGTTAGCCCTTCGTCTGCCGACCAGCCATAGATGCGCTGCTGATGGTGATCGACAAAATACAGTTTGCCGGCTGCATCCACGGCCGCGCCGGAGATGGAATAAAAGCCATCCTCCAGCTTCCTGACCCGGGAATCCGGCGCGAGCACAGCAGAGGCATCGGGCGCAGGCGGCACAGCAGGAGAGGCCGGAACGTCGAGCACAGCGAACCGCCGTTCGCGCACCTCCAGATGGTGCGTCATATCCTCAATCGCATTCTCATACGGAAACTTGCTTACCCGCAGAAATGTGCCGCAGCCGTTTTCATCGCAGGTAGCAAATCCGCTCTCGGCATTCACGAGAACATTGCGGAAGTGGATCTCTGAGGAATGATAAAGACGAACGGCTGCAGGAAATGGCGCCCGAGAGCGCGTAACGCGATAGCCATGGTAGTTGGCGACGGTGATGTTCTTCGACCAGTCGAATTCGAGAGACAGAGCTTCGATGCTTTCGCCCGCTTCTTCCTCGGTCTGCGGAGCGTCGATATCCCAGTTCTCCACATGATCGAACTTAATTTCGTTGCGAACGTGGTGCTCGTTGGATAGCTCATACACATGGCCGGGCGTGGTTGTATCGGAGACGTAGAATCCCGCCTGAGCAAAGGTGTCCGGCGTCCAGATATTGGCGAAGGTTCCTCCGCCGCCATGTGTCACCCATAGGCTGGGATACTGTCCGTCCCACCTCTTATGCAGATCGGGATCGGCCGTGTGGGTGTTGTTATAAGGATTCATCCCGCTGCCGTGGCCGCCCAGCAGGCGCACATCGTCGGCAAGCGAATCGGCTCCGGCACACCACAGCACGCCCACCGCACGCGGGTTGATACCTCCGGTGAAGACTCCGAGCCCCTGAACGATGTTCGAGCCATGCTCCGGCGCATAGATTACGGCTTTGGGCGCGCCTGTGCCCTGGTAACCCGCCGCGCTGTCAGGAAGATCGAACTGAGCCAGGTAAGGATGCAACCCGATCAGGACCGTCTCCGGTTTCAGCCTGAGTGTGTCGCTGACGACATAATGGCCGCTCGGAAAATAGAGCACGCGATGCGTATCAATCGCCTTCTGGATCGCAGCGGTGTCATCGGTCGTGCCATCTCCGATGATGCCCAGCGTATGTACATTCACCCACTCTGCGACAGGCGGCAGAGCCGGAATCGCAGGTGGCAGCGATGCGGGCATGGTGCTGAGAGCTGCAGCGTCATAGAGCATGCCGATGCTGCCGGTGCTTCCCTCCCCCGGCACAATAAGCCCGTAGTTGAAATTTCTGATCCGGTACATCATGCCTTTGCCGGGCACCTTTTTCCCGCTTTCGCGGAACTGGGCAAAGGTCGGTACATTCTTCAGAACTGCATTCTCAAATCCGATCTCCGTGAGCGGACTCTTTTCATTGCTGATGATGACCGCGGAGCCGGATATATTCTCGAAGCGGCAATCCTTCACCCACAGCTCATCGGAATAGTGCGGATCGATATCAATAGCCGTCGGCACATTGCGGAATGTGTCGCGAATGAGAGTCAGCCCGGCTTCGTGTTCGCGAATCGCTGCTTCGCGCTGCCCTTCAAACGAAGAATCGATCAGCGTGAACTGCCAGGCCGGCGATGGCTTATCTGTGAGAATTCCATAGCGTCCGCCATAGAAGTGCAGATCCTCGGCCTCATTACCGACTTCGGTCAGTCCCGCCAGGCCCGAGCCGATATGAAAGTCGATATGGCTAAGCAGGGAGTGCTGCGCGACATGGAACCGGATCGCCACGGCTGCCGGATTGCCATCGCCGATTTCGAAATCGACGTTGCTCATCGCTGAATAGAATGTGCCGGGATTGGCGTCGGCAATCGCATCGTTGGGCGGCACGCTGCCAGGAGGAGGAAACGGAATGCGGCGGCTCTGTGCATGGGGCGTACCTGGGCGTGCGCCGGCAAAGATCACCATGTCACCAATACCCTGCTGAAAGCCCGGCGTGTTGTCCGCCAGCACAAAAACCGGACGCGTTGCGCCATAGCCGAGAACGCGCACACCCGGCCAGACGTAAATCGTGCGCGTGAGCCGGTAGCGTCCTGAAGGGATGAACACAATTCCGGCGTGATCGGGTCCCTCAGCCTTGTCGATGGCGGCCTGGATGGCCGCGCTGTCGTCTGCCTGTCCATCGCCCCGCGCGCCAAAGGCCTGCGCTGTGAGATAGACCGCGCCAGGATCGTCGAGCCGGGTCGTGATGACGGATGCGGCCAGAGCGGCGGAAGAGAGACCTGCGAACAGCGTGGCGAGCAGCAAAATCTTTTTCATCATTGTGTTCATTGCCGGTTTCTGTTGTACATCACAAGGTCGCTATTTAAGAAACCAGCCGCCACAATCTGAGACAAATACAGTCCGGACCGCTGAACACTTCACTGTCGATATGCCATTCACTGCTTCCTTTCCGGATTGTCCGGAAGGCTGACCAGGTTCGCAAAGATGCGGAATGCGCCCGGTACGCCAAGGGGCAGCTCACGATAAAACGCGTAGGCCGTGTAGACATACATGCCCCTGCCGTAGTGAGCCACCAGGAATCCCCCCTTCTGCGGGTCCTGCCCGGGATCGTGGGTTTCAATCAGCGGCTGATAGTGCGAATCCCACGACTGCATAAATTTCGATCCGCGCTCTTCGATCCATCCCTGAAAATCCTTTTCCGTGATTCTGTTCGGCCACGAAAGAACCGGGCTGGACGGATCGAGAATCGCGACAGGAGAATTTTCATCGGTGACTTCTTCAGGGTCCGAGGTCATCGTGTACGGATAGGGTCCGAAATTGTGATCGAATTCCGGAGTCTGATACTGCACGATCACCACTCCTCCGTTTTTCACATAATCGAGCAGGCGCCCATTGTAGGTGCGCAGGTCGTCGCGAACCGCATAGGCGCGAACACCGACCAGAATGACGTTATATTTGCTCAGATCGGAGCCGGCCAGATCCTGCTGCGTGAGAAAGTGAACATGCACATCCAGATCTTCAAGCGACTGCGGCACGTCGTCTCCGCTTCCCTCGATGTATCCCACGGAAAGGCCAGGAGCAATTTTTACATCCGCTCCAACTGCCCTGTATGTGGAGGCCTGATAGTAAAAATACGGCCTTAGCCCCTGATATCCAGTCTCTGTATAGCCTTCTTTGTACTGGTGGTTCTGATACTCCGCGACCGCGGTCAGCTGATATGCCTGGTCCGCAATATGCTCCGGAAAGACCTGGAAGGTTACGACCTGCTCTTCCCCGTCCTGCGCGAGTGAAAAGTTATACGTGGCGGGCTCTGATCTCCAGGCGGGAGGCATCTCCAGATGAAGGCTTCCCTGCGCAGACCCCTTCACATTGCTGTGGATGCGCACACTCACCGGGAATGAGGTCTTCTCAGGCGGGACGACACCCGCACTCTGCAGCAATGAAACAGAGATCGCGGGACCGATCGGCATCGGCTGAAATACCAGCCCTGGTCCAACCTGTCTCTGAACGGTCTGCACGGTCTCCGCCAGCCGTATCTGAACTCCCTGATAGCTCGCTGTCACCCATGCCTCGAGTGGATAGGGAGCAAGGGGCATTCCGCGATACTGTGCATCGCGCAGGTCGTAGTAAGGCTGCTCCATATCCGGACGCTCAAAGTAGGGCCTTGTATACGCCGCGTCATCCGGAACGTGAACGCCGAAGGATGCGTCGAAGGTGTCGCCTCCATGAAGCTGAGCAGAGGTGCTTCCGCCGGGCTGGATACTCCATGCGCTCTTCCCCACCGCATGCACTGCAACCTCATCGATCCTTACCGGCGTTGCGCCTGTTTCTGCCACATGGACCTTCACGCGAAAGTCCTGTCCCGGAATCGCCATCTGAAAGCTGGGCTGAATGCCCATGAAACGGGCGAACGGGCCGGATGGCTCATGCGCCGGAGCGATGTTGGCGGCAACAGTGATGCCCAGTGACAGGACCAGCGCATCGTTGAACTGTGCCTGCTTCACCTTCAGCTCGTGCACAACATCGTACTTTGCGCGCTCAGAGAGCGAGCTGCCGCTGACTTCCGCAATAAGCCCGGTCGTCGCTTTCAGCCCGTCAGCCAGAGCACCGGCTATGCGGCCGGGCTCGCTCGCGGAATAGTTTGTGATCGCGCCCTCGACAATACCGTTTAACCGCTCAAGCCCTTGCGTCAGAAAAGTGTGGTTCTCTCCTGCGGCGAGATCGGCAATGCCGGAGAGCGAGATATCGATGCCGTCGAAGAACGATTTCTCCTTGTCTCCTGCGGGGATACGTGAAGCAAAGCGGTGATACGCGGACTCTTCCGGACCATCCAGCGGAACCTCAGGGCCGCCGTTCTGCGATTTCTGGAAGCCCAGGCCCGTGCGCGCAATCTGCCGATCATCCAGACCGATGAGACTGTTATAGGTTCCTTCCGGTACGTTGACCGTAGCGCTTACTGCTCCGGGCTCAAATCTGCCGGTGATGTAATTCTGCACGCCGGCCGGCGCCCAGTGATGCGTTGCATAGTCATACAGCCCTTTGGGAGAGACATTACCCTGCTCAAGAGAAAACGGAACGCGCGCATACTCCTTCAGAGGGTTCCACGGCTGCAGCCCCTCTTTGATCTGATCGGGGAAAACATTCGGATCGCCCGCGGCCCTGAAGACCTCCTGCGCAAAGCGTCCGGCAGCAGCATGGTTTCCATGCCCGTCGGATGGCCCACCGACAAAGACGGAAGTAATCACAAGAGGCCGGGTGATACGAACCGCGCGGACTACGTCGTAAAAGATGCGGTCATGTCCCCACTTCTGAAGAGCCTCGTCGAGCGTTTTGGAGAAACCATAATCGGCCGCCACTGAAAAGAACTGTTGAACACAGTAATAGCGATCGGCCTGCAGCAGCTCTTCGGTGCGCACCAGACCCAGCGGGTCCCACAGATCGGACGACATGACGTTTGCGCCGCCTTCGCCGCGATTCAGCGTCATCAGCGCAACCCGCGCGCCCTCGGTTCGTGACTCATAGGCAAGCACACCGCCATCCTCATCATCGGGGTGAGCCGTAATCATCATCATGCTGGCACGGGTATGCAGCTTCTGCAGTACCTGCCAAAGAGCGGCTGCGCCGCGGTCTTCGGGAATGGCAACTGCATCCTGCCGCGCGTCTACCGCCGCTTCACACGGTGCTTCCGCCAGGGACGGTTGCGCGAAAAAACTGAACAGCGCCGGCACAAGGATGCCGGCCGCTGCCAGGGACATAAGCCTGCGTGAAACGAACATCTCATCCCCTCAGAAAAGCAGCCGGCCACGGCACGGCCGGCCGAATTCGGAATATCAGAAGTAGAATTTTCCCGCGAGCTGGATTTCGCGAGGATCGGTCACCGTTGCACTGCTTTTGCCAAATGCCGCAGGCGGTGAAGACAGGCTCGCCGCAGGATTGGCAAAGCTTGGATGGTTGAACGAGTTAAAGAATTCGCCGCGAATCTCGATCCGGCGCGCCTCTCCCAGAGAAAAGCTTTTGAACAGACTCATGTCCACGTCCTGAATTCCAGGCCCATGAAACATACGCGGACGGCAGTTGCCGAAGTCGCCCTCTGCCGGCACCGCAAATGCCGCGTAGTTGAGAAATGCCCCCGTTGCTCCGCTGCCGGCATAATTTTTCGGGTCAGTCGTTGTTCCGGCATAGGGATCACCCACACAGTTCGGATAGGACTGATGGTTCGAGCCGGTAAAGCTCTCATCCGGCGCCGTAACGTCGAACGGGATTCCGGTCTGGAAGCTGGCAATCACGTTGTATTGCCAGTGTCCAAGCAGACGCGCGGCCATAGAATCGTGATTCAGTACCCAGCCGCCCTGCCCCACGGGTAACTCCCAGACAGCATTTCCCACAAAGCGATGACGTACATCCTGCGGTGAGTTGCTCATCTCCTGGCTGTAGTCATAGGCATTCTGCGGAAACGCATTTCCTGTGAGATTGTCGACGTAATTGGCGAGATTGTGCGACCACGTATAGCTGATCTGATAAGCAAGCCGGTGTGTGAACTGGCGTTTGAGGCTGATTTCCAGGGCCTCATAGTCGGTATTTCCATCATTGGTGCCCAGCTCAAGAAACGCATGCTGCCCCTGCCCCTTTACAGACTGGGAGATCGTGTTGAGATTGGTATAAGGAAACGTAATGATCGGTTCTGCGCCGCTGAATCCGGTGATTACGCCCTGATTCGCGTTTCTCAGACGGTTCATTTTACGGCCCCAGTTGCCTACCCAGGTAAGATTCAGCACAGTGTTCTGGCTGAGTTGGAGCTGCGGTCCAAAGCTGGCCTGCTCCACGTAGCTCGTACGCTCGTTCGGGTCCTGCGCTCTGATTTGCAGCTGCGGAAGGTCGATGCCGAGGGAAGCAAGCTGCTCAGAGGGAAATCCATTCTTCAGCTGAAATACCGGAGTTGTGCTGCCCAGTTGCTGGGATACGGCATCGTCACGCAAAAATGGTGGATTCAGTTCCAGCATCGCTTCCGATCCGATACGGTTCACGAACTGATGGAAGACTCCAAAGCCTCCTCGAAATACCAGCGGCGCAGCAGCATGCCACGCGAACCCAAACCGTGGCGCAAAGTTTGTCCTGTCGGGATGAATGAGTGTTCGTCCATACCATCCGCCATTCGAGGTTGCGGATGCGATCTCTCCGCCGTTGGCGGAACTGAAATTCGATAGCTGGTTCTTCCGATCCAGCCAGAAAGGCGGATACAGCTCGTAGCGGACTCCGTAGTTGATCGTCAGTGTGGGCGAAACGCGCCACGTATCCTGCGCGTAGACAGAGTTGCCGCGCATATAGTTGTTGACCTCAAGATCCGTTTCATAGATGGCCTCTGTAATATCACCGAGCAGAAAGTCGGCCACGCCAAATCCAGGCGTTTGCGTGTAAACGCCCTCCGCAAGAATCACGCCCTGCGGCGCTTCGAGATCGAAGAAGTTCAACGAATTCTCGTGATACTCATAGCCGAACTGCAGGCTGTGATTCCCGATCAGCTTATAAATGTCATCGGCAAACTGCCATACCTGGGCCACCTGAAACTGCGGTCTGTAAATAGAAGAACCCAGTGTCGTCAGGCCGAAGTCATACATTGGAGGTAAGCCGGCCGTCTCCGGATTGACAGGAATGCCGGTCAGCCCAAACTGGGGTGCAGCCGATTGTCCGAGGGTCAGTCCCACGGGATCGCTGTGCGAGTAGTCGCGGAGAAACCCGAAGTGCGCCGAATTCACCAGCGAAGACGACGGTGTATAAACCCAGCCGAGCGCAAGGGACTGGTCATGCAGAATGTACTGCGTCGAGAAGTCGCCGTTTCCTGCAAGCGGATTGGCTGTCCATAACGGAGACTGATAATCGGACAGATCGTAGCTGTAGCGTCCAAATATCTGATGGTGCCTGTTGAATGTGTGGTCGACTCTGCCCGTCACAATTTCGGTGTTATTCGGAACTGACGTTACGTACTGGTAGTTTGGATTGCCCGTAAAATCTGTCGCAAAATTCGGTCCGTAATTCGGGTCAGGATAGAGCGCCATGAGCTTCGCTCCTACCTGATCGATGCATCCTGGCTGGATCACATCATCAACAATGCAGCCTGACTGGCCATTCGCCACGGCATTCAGGTTATAGGTACCGCTCAGTGCGCTGAAATCGCCGCTCTTCATCGCCGCCGTAGGCACAATGGATGTCACCGTCTGTGCTGTGCTGCTGCGCAGCCCCTGATAGGCACCGAAAAAGAATGTCCTGTCTTTTATGATGGGACCGCCGATCGTTCCACCAAACTGGTTCTGACTGAAATGCCCCTTCGCTACTCCGCTGTTGTTATTGAACCAGGTATTCGCATCGAGTGCGCTGTTACGCAGATAATCCCAGACATCGCCATGAAACTGATTCGTGCCCGACCTGGTTGAGGCGTTCACAACCGCGCCTGCTGAAGTTCCAAACTCCGTCGAGTAGGTTCGTGTCTGAATGCGAAACTCCTGGAGCGCATCCGGAGGCGGCACCACAGCCTGCGTCGACTGTTCCTGCAGATTTTCGGATCCGGTATTGTTGTCGATACCGTCCAGCGAGAAGTAGTTCTGCAGCTCAAGATTGCCATTCGCGCTGAAGCGGCCTTCCGCGGGATTTGCAACCTCGGAGTCCGGATTGTGATAAACCCCAGGCTCCAGCAGGGCAAGCTGATCGTAATTGCGTCCATTCAACGGAAGATCGTTGATCTGTCTGCTTTCAATCACGCCGCCCACATCCGCTGTTTGTGTCTGCAGGACCTGGCTGGCGGAGCTTACCTGTATCTCCTGCTGAACCTGGCCGACGCTGAGACTAAAGTCAGCCTGCGCTCTGGTCTGCACGTTGACCCGAATTCCATGCTCCACAGCAGGCGAAAATCCGGCGGCTGTTACCCTGACGTCGTATGTATCAGGAATGAGAGCAAGTACGACATACGTTCCATCGGAGTTTGTAACAACCGGTGTGACGACATTGGTCGATGTATTGACTACCTCAACCTTTGCCCCGGGAATCGCGCCTCCGGTTGCGTCACGCACGGTTCCTGTGACAGAGCCTGTATCAATCTGCGCCGATACCTGTATCGACATCAGAAACAAAAGAATAGACAGCCCGCTCAGAATGCGGCCCGTTTTTCGCATTCCGCCTGTAAACAGTCCGGGAATCTGCATCTACGGCCTCCGCCAGAAAACAAGGTGAATCATTTTCAGAAACAGCAGTTTCCTGAACTGCTGATCGAAAAACACAACAAGGGATACTACAGGGATTAATATTGAAAATCAGAAAGTGGGCCCCGCGCTGCGGCTTTCCTCGCGGCTCAGATACGTCAAAGCATGCAGAGGGGCGATCGCTGAAAGGCGTGCCGGTATGCAGAAATCGATATCGAAGATTCCCTGCTGTATACGCTGCTTTCCGCGTCATGATGACCTCTGCACGACCGGCAAATTGAAAGCAGCAACGAAAATACGTTAGCGCTTACGACGTTGGCAAGAGAAAATTTTAACGAAAGTTCAACATTTGCCGCGATTTTCTGAGCGTGATAGATTCTTCCCTTATCTGAATGGGTTGAGGCGCACCGTCATGCCTTGAATTATGCCGTGCCAGGCGAAATAAGCCGCGGGCTGCCTGTTCATGACGTAAGCGATGAAGTGATATGCTGGCGGTTTCTGGGGCAGCCATGCAGAACTCTGTGAGTCTCGGGTGAGCGGACCTCGCCCTCCATCGGAAATCGATCTGTCATCGCGGCATGGCTATCGCTCTGCGATGAAGCAGGGTATCGATCTTAAAGGCGCCATTTCAGCCAACGTGCTGAACATGATCGGGGTTGGTCCTTTTCTTACCA
Organism: Paracidobacterium acidisoli; assembly: GCF_003428625.2. Lineage (GTDB taxonomy): Bacteria > Acidobacteriota > Terriglobia > Terriglobales > Acidobacteriaceae > Paracidobacterium > Paracidobacterium acidisoli. The sequence goes on from NZ_QVQT02000002.1 coordinate 503,866, forward strand.
TTCCTCTCGCACTGACAGCCATGGGCGGCCCTCAGGCTATGTTCGGGTGGATTCTCGGAGCACTGATCTCCCTTTGCGATGGACTGGTCTGGGCTGAGCTTGGTTCGGCCATGCCCCGATCCGGAGGCCCTTACTATTACCTTCTTGAAGCCTTCGGCCCAAACAGTCTGGGACGCCTTGTCAGCTTCCTGTTTCTCTGGCAATCGATGCTGATCGGCCCCATTTCCATCGCCTCGGGAGCCGTCGGCTTTTCCCAGTACACGAAATATATCGCTCCCGGTCTGCACGGCTGGCAGTTGCCCGCACTCGCCGCCCTGGTCTGCCTGCTGAATACAGTTCTGCTTCTGCGCAGAATCGAATCCATCAACGGCCTTTCCATTCTGATCGCAGTCGTTGTCTTTGCCACCGGCGGCTGGATTCTTCTCAGCGGTGTGCTGCACTTTCACGCGGCGCTGGCGTTTGATTTTCCAGCCGGGGCTTTTCATCTTTCACACAGCTTCTGGACAGGCCTCGGAGCCGCGACCCTGATAGCCGTCTACGATTACGGCGGCTATTACAACGTCTGCATGATTGGAGAAGAAGTACGATCACCGCGGAAGACCATTCCGCGCTCGATCCTTATCTCCATCTGCCTTGTCGCCGTTCTGTATCTCGCCATGAATATCTCAATACTTGGCGTGATTCCCTGGCGTGAGGCAATGCATTCGGAAGCCATTGTCGCGCTCTTTATGGACCACATCTATGGCCTGATCGGAGCACGCATCGTCTCGGTTCTTATTCTTGTTGCAACCTTCGGCTCGGTCTTCGCCATTCTGCTTGGGTTCTCGCGTGTTCCCTACGCTGCCGCGGCCGATGGACACTTCTTCTCGGTGTTCAGCAAGCTGCATCCAAAGGGGAAATACCCTGCGATCGCCGTGATCACCATGGGCACTCTCTCCGCTCTGGCATGCATCTTCAGCCTGAGCGATCTCATCAGCACCCTGATCGTGGTGCAGACGATGCTGCAGTTCGCTGCGCAGTGCATTGCCGTCATCCTCTTGCGGAAGCGCTTCAAAGACGATCCGTCGTGCTTCCACATGCCCCTGTTTCCACTGCCGGCCATCATTGCTTTGTGCGGCTGGGGATATATCGTTATCACCAGCGGTCTTCGATATATCAGCATCGGTCTTCTGCTGATGGCGCTGGGAATTGCTGCTTACCTTTTACGATCGTTCAAGGCGCGCGAATGGCCCTTCAGGACAGCATGACAAAACAATGGGACGTTGCCGTCGCCGGTGAAATATTCGCCGATCATATCTTCGCCGGCTTTGAAAAGTGGCCGCAGCCGGGCGAAGAGCTTTTTACTGACAGCTATGCGCGTGAGGTCGGTGGAGGCGCTGCGATTACAGCCTGTGCGCTGGCACGTCTGGGACGCAGTGCAGCGGTCTTCGGCGTTATTGGGAAGGAAGACGGCTGGATTCAACATCGCTTTGCCGATTTTGGCGTAGCTTCCGATGGTCTGCGCAGTACGGAAGGTGGCACCGCAGTTACGGTAAGTATCTCCACCCGGGAAGACCGCTCTTTCTTCACCTGGCCAGGTGCGAATAAAGATCTTCGTGAGTATCTGCGCAGCCCGCAGACCAAAGTACTTCTGGAACGCGCCAGGCACGTCCACTTCGCAATGACACTCAGCCGCCCGCTCGCGCTGGAGCTGTTGCCGCCTCTCCGCAGCGCCGGATGCACGATTTCCATCGATCCGGGGCATCATCCCGAATGGCTGAGAAATCGGGACAACTGGCAGACATGCAGTGAGTGTGATTTTTTTCTGCCCAATGAACTGGAGGGCAGAATTATGACCGGCGAACAGAGCGCAGAAAAGATGCTCGCCGTGCTGACTGGTTCCGGCATCCGTGGAAGCGTGATCAAGCTGGGACGCGCCGGAGCTGCCATGATGACAGACGGCCTCGTCTGCCATGCTTCGGCTCCGGCGGTTGAAGCAGTGGATACCACAGGCGCGGGTGATGCCTTCGACGCCGGATTCATCGATGCATTTCTTGATGGCGCGGCTCCATCGGAAATGATCCGCCGCGCCTGCATTTGCGGTTCCCTTTCCACACGCCGTACAGGCGCGCTTGCTGCCCTTCCCGGGCGAGAGGAGCTGAACAGATTTCATGAGTAAAGCAGCCAGCAATAAAATCGCGCTGATCGGCGGAGGAGGAGTACGTACTCCACTCGTCATCTTCGGTATTCAGGAATCGGCTCAGGCCCTGCACGCCGACGAGCTGGTCCTGTTTGACCCTGATGCCGAGCGCGTCCGCATTATGGCCGATCTTGGCCGAGGCATCGTAGCTCGCGAAGGCGGAAGTCTGCGTATTCGCATTGCTGCGTCCGCTGAGGACGCCATCGCCGGCGCCGGATTTGTTCTCAGCAGCCTTCGCGTAGGCGGCATTGCCTCTCGCGCGCAGGACGAACGTATCGCTCTTGCGCATGGCTATCCTGGTCAGGAAACTACCGGCCCCGGCGGCTTTGCCATGGGCCTTCGTACGGTGAATGCATCGATCGGTTATGCGCGTCTGATGGAAAAGCACAGCCCCGACGGCTGGCTGATCAACTTCACCAATCCCGCCGGTATGATCACGCAGGCAATCTCCCATCACACCGGGGTGAAGGTTGTCGGCATCTGCGACACTCCGATTGAGTTGTTTCATCGAATCGCAACGGCACTTCAGGCGCCGCCGGAGCGCGTCCGCTGCGATTACATGGGGCTCAATCATCTGGGCTGGGTGCATCGAATCCGGCTCGATGGGAAAGATGTATTGCAGGATCTGCTTGGAGACAACCGCGCACTGGGAGAGCTCTATCCCGGCAACCTCTTTGATCCTGATTTATTGAGAAGCCTTCAGATGCTTCCCACCGAATACCTCTATTTCTATTACTGCCGCCGCCGGGCTTTGGCGAATCAGCGCGCGGCTGGCACCACACGGGGCGAAGAAGTGGCGCGTCTGAATGAACGGCTTCTGGCTGAGCTGGCGGGATATCTGCAGTCCGGACAGATAAAAGAAGCCATCGCTGCCTATACTGCCTATCTCAATCAGCGATCAGGCTCTTATATGAAGCTGGAAGCGAGCGCAGGTTCGGCCTTTGACGAAAAAGTTGATCCGGAGCAGGATCCTTTCCGTACGGCTACCGGCTACCATCGCATCGCGCTCGATGTTATGAATGCCTTAATCGGTGCAACACCGCGGCGAATCGTGGTCAATGTCCCCAACCGCGGCGCCATTACAGATATCGGAGATGAGGACATCGTGGAAGTACCCTGTACGATCTCCGATAACAGCATTCAGCCCGAGGCATGCGGAGCTCTGCCCGAAGCAGCGCGTGGTCTGGTTCTCTCCGTCAAGGCCTACGAGCGCGCCGTGATTCAGGCGGCGCTGTCAGGCTCCGCATTGACCGCACGGAAGGCCATGCTGCTTTATCCGCCCATTGGAGAATGGGAGCCGTCTGAGACATTGTTGGAGGACATTCTTAAAGACAGCTCCACCAGACAGAATTTTGGTCATCCCTGAGCCGAAGGAGACTTTGATACGCACAGGATGCCCGGATTAGTTGCTGTGCTATTCTCCGGATAATTACACGAGCAAACTCCCGTTCTTAACCGCAGACTTTCGTTCAGGAGTTATTTGTTGCTGAGGGAGCATTCTCCATGCCTGTTCGCCTGAAAGATATCGCCAGAGACCTTGGGGTTTCCGTCGTTACCGTCTCAAAGGTTCTGCGTGGCAGCAGCGACATCGGAGAAAAGACCCGCAACCGCGTATTGAAGCGCATGCGGGAGCTGGACTATCGGCCGAATCTTATGGCTCGCGGACTCGCCAGCGGCCGTACCTATACGGCGGGCCTGGTTGTTCCTGACCTTGTACAACCCTATTTCGCGGAGCTTGCAAAGGCCATCAGCGGCGTTCTTCGTACTGCAGGCCGCGCGCTCATTTTGACCAGCTCTGAGGATGACCCGCAGATCGAGCATAGTGAGATCCGAACTCTCCTCTCACGCGGAGTCGATGTTTTACTGATTGCTTCCTGCCAGAGGAACCTCAAAAACTTCTACAGGCTCGGCGATCAGCACGTTCCCTATATATTGCTGGACCGCAACTTCCCGCAGCTAGCCGCGAACTTCGTGGGCATCGACGACTTTCGCGCAGGTGAAATTGCCACCGATCATCTGCTCCAGTCCGGCCGCAGACGCATCGCCCACATCGCCGGCACACGCATTCATCCTTCTCTCGAGCGTCTGCGTGGTTATCGGCAGGCCCTTACAAACTGCAACCTGGCTCCGCCTGAAAGTTATGTGATCATGCACGATCATCTCGAGGAGAAAGGCGACGCGGTGGGCTATCGGAGCATGCAGGATCTTCTGCGCCTGAAGAAGAAGCCGGACGCGGTCTTTTGTTACAACGACCTCGCCGCCATTGGAGCCATGCAGGCAGCCGATGAAGCCGGCGTCAGAATCCCCGAAGATATCGCCTTTGTGGGCTGCGGCAACGTCAGCTATTCCACCCATCTCCGCCATCCACTTACCTCAATCGATCAGTCGATCCCGGAACTGGGCAGGATCGCCGGCGAACTGGCTCTGTCTCTTGATCAGGATAGCGAGCAGGCCCCGCAGACAGTGTTGCTCGAGCCAAAACTGATCGTGCGCAGCTCATCGGCACTTTGATCCTGTAAATAACAAAAGCCGGGATCTTTCCTTCGCCCTGCTTCCGTGGCATCCCTCTATCTGCAGGCTCTCCACGCAATACCGCTTTCAGCGGTTGCGCCAACGGCAATCCGGGCCTTACTTCGATGCGTTTGAGCCGGCAGTTTTGCCCGTACCCCTTGTTCAGGCTATATTCATAGTGAATGCGTGCACTTTCCACAGTACGGCGGTCACAGTATTCCTGGGCAGGATGGCTCGGGATCTTCTGCATCCTGCTCGTGCTGATGACGGGTGTGATTCAGGTCACGCATTACCATGCTTCCGGCACCTCCGGTCAGGTCGATCACGATTGCTCGCTGTGCGTTACAGCGCACAACGTGGTACAGGCAGTCACGCTGATCACTCTGGCTGTCACCTCACAGCCTGTCGCTCCTCTCGTCTCGGAAGCATCCCAGCCGATCCCTCGTCAGCGGCTGATTCTCAAGCTCGCCAATCGTCCTCCGCCTGTAATTTCTGTTTCCGCATAGACAGAAGTTCAAGTTAGGCCCAATACAACGGATATCGGAGGTCGTATATGCGCACGTTCGTACGTGGCGCTGCTTTCTTTCGCTTCTTTTGCCTCTTCTGCGTGGGGTATGCGCTCACGCTTTCTGCTCAGTCCATCAGCAATTCAGGCTCGATCAGCGGTACGGTAACTGATCCCAGTGGAGCTTTGGTTCCCGGTGCGGCCGTTACCATTCAGAATCCGGTCAGCCAGTATCAGAAAAGCGCCACAACCGACAGCGCAGGATATTTTCAGTTTACGAACGTCCCCTTCAATCCCTATCACCTTACGGTAGTCGCGAAGGGCTTCGGCGCAGCCGTGCAGGACGTCGATGTGCGCTCCGGCGTGCCGGTGACCGTCCCCATTCACCTCGCGATTTCCGGCGGATCGAGCACGGTGGTGGTCGAAGGCGGCAGCGATCTGGTGGAGAACGATTCCACCATGCATACCGACGTGGATCGAAAGCTGATGGATAAGCTTCCTCTGGAAAGCCAGTCCTCCTCGGTAAGCTCTCTGGTCACGCTCGCATCGCCCGGCGTGGCGGCCGACTCGAATGGCATGTTTCACGGGCTGGGAGATCATGCGGAGAACTCGTTCTCTGTCGATGGCCAGCCGATCACCGATCAGCAGAGCAAAGTCTTCTCCAATCAGATTCCCTCTTCTTCCATTCAGTCCATTCAGGTCATCGACGGTGCTCCACCTGCTGAGTATGGAGACAAGACGAGCCTGGTCATCCAGGTAACGACTCGCTCCGGGCAGGGAGTCACCAGGCCAACCGGATCTATCTACAGCTCCTACGGTTCCTTTGGAGCGGCCACGGCCGGCTTCGATCTTAGCTACGGCAAGCAGAACTGGGGCAATTTCATTGCTCTCGATACCCAGAAGTCCAGCCGGTTTCTCGATCCGCCGGAGTTCACTGTTTTTCATGACAAGGGCAACGAGGAAAACGTCTTCGACCGCGTGGACTATCAGGTCCGCCCCGGCGATTCGTTTCACCTGAACCTGAACTATTCGCGATCGTGGTTTCAGACACCCAATACTTATGACAATCTGAACATTGGCGTAACCAGTCCAATCGATCCGACACAGTCTGTCGGCGCGACCGATCAGCGGTCGAAGATTGGCACTTTCGATATAGCGCCAAGTTATACGAAGCTGCTCAATCAGTACTCGGTACTCAATCTGGGCGTTTTCGTCAGAAAAGATCTGTACAACTACTACCCCAGTGGCAATCCGTTTGCGGACCTTGGCCCGCCTAACCTTCAGCGGGAAACAATCGGACAGAATCGCTCGCTGCTGAACTATGGTGTTCACGGAGATATCTCCTTCGCAAAGGGTATTCACAATGCGAAGGCCGGCGTCATGTATTCGCAGACGCCCCTGCGTGAGAACGACCAGCTCGGCATTGTGGATTACACGCTGAATGCTCCCTGTCTCGATCAGAGCGGCGCTCCGGTACAGGGTTACAGCTCCCCCTCGCAATGCGCCGGGGCGGGATATGCAGCGAACGGCAGCTTCAATCCCAATCTGCTGCCGTATGACCTCACCCGTGGCGGAGGATTGTTCGACTTCAGTGGACGCACAGATGTGAAGGAGCTGGCTCTCTACATCGAGGACCAGATCACCGAAGGAAACTGGCTCTTCAACCTGGGCATTCGCGGCGATCTGTATAACGGTCTCACCGTTGCTCGTCAGGCCGAGCCGCGGCTTGGCCTCGCTTACAGCATCAAGCGCACTAACACCGTTCTGCGCACTTCATACGCGCGTACGCTCGAAACACCGTTCAACGAAAACCTTGTGCTTTCGAATAACGGCTGCAACAGCGACGTACTCGCCCCGCTGCTCGCCTGCGCCGGTCAGAATAATACGCTGAACCCTGGCTATCGCAATGAGTTCCATGCCGGGTTGCAGCAGGCGCTCGGAAGACACTTCGTCTTCAGTGGCGATTACATCTGGAAGTACACACACAACGCCTACGATTTCAGCGTGCTTGGCAATACACCCATTACCTTTCCAATCGAATGGCATAACTCGAAGATTCCCGGATTTGCACTGCGGGCTGATCTGACGCAGGTACATAATTTCAGCGCTTATGTGGTGATGTCGTCCGTGGCGGCACGCTTTTTCCCGCCACAGATCGGCGGCGCGGGCTCTACTGTGGGCGCCAGCGGCCTGCCGTTCCGTATCGATCACGACGAGCGCTACAACGAAACGACTCACATGCAGTATCAGCTGCCTGGAAGATACAGCCCCTGGTACAGCTTCAACTGGCGATTCGACAGCGGCCTGGTTGCCGGGTCCGTTCCCTGCTACAACGTCACCGATTCCAACACCAGCTGCGCAGGCACGTCAACGACGCTCAATGGAGCGCCGGCGATTGATCTGAGCGGACTGACTGCGGATCAGGAGTTCGAAGCAGGCCTGATGTGTAACGGTATCCGCGCCACGCCTACGCAGGCTTTGCCAACTCCCTGCCCTGCGTCTGAGCTGACCTCGAATCTGGTCAAGGTTCCCGCGCCGAATACGGAGGACGACGATAAAAATCCTCCGCGTATTCAGCCGCGAGATCTGTTTGACATGGCTCTCGGCGAAGACAATCTCTTCCACGGGGACCGCTACAAATGGGGCGCGCGTGTGACGGCCATCAACGTAACCAATAAATACGCGCTCTATAACTTCCTTTCCACGTTCAGCGGCACGCATTATGTAACACCGCGCGCCATTACCGGGCAAATTACTTTCTCATTCTGAGCTGGAGCCGGAGCGGCGCTCGCCGTCTCCGGCTCTTTCATGCAAACTGTATGGCCAAAGTAAAGATGCTGCACCTGGGCAGTCGAAAACGGCTGCGGCAGATTCGCTGGAAACGTCCTGAGATCATCCATGCTCTTCTGCTGGCACTTGTGCTGGCCGCCTTCTGCACCTGGCTGGTGTGGTGGGTACAGAAGCTGCACTTCGACTAAGAAACCATCGCGCTGACTGGGATCAGTCCCGAATGCGTGGATTCACGACCATATAGAGGACATCCGTGAAGAGGTTGACCAGCACATAGGTCAGTCCGACAGCAAGGATACATCCCTGAAGAAGCGGGTAATCCCGATTGGAGATGGCCGATACCGTAAGGCGTCCGATGCCCGGCCAGCTGAAGATAGTCTCCGTAACAATAGCTCCCGCCAGCAGAGCGCCGAACTGAAGGCCGACCAGCGTAACGATCGGAATCAGCGCGTTATGCAGAGCGTGCTTATACACGACCGTGCGCTCCGGTAATCCCTTGGCGCGCGCCGTGCGAATGTAGTCCTGCCCCAGTTCTTCCAGCATTGCAGTGCGCACCATGCGAGTCAGAATGGCCGCAAGCGCAGTCCCCATCGTAATTGTGGGCAAAATCAGATGCGACAGATCGCCTGCTCCGCTGACCGGCAGCCATCCCAGTTTGATGGAGATGAGCAGAATAAGGATCGGTCCCGATGCAAAGCCTGGTATGGACAGCCCAAGCAGGCTCACCACTCCGATGCTCTGGTCCTGCCATCGATTACGGCGCAGCGCCGCAGCGACTCCGGCAGGAATGGAAAGCAGCATCCCCAGCAGCACAGAAGCTGCCGTCAGCTCCGCCGTATAAGGATAGCGCGTCAGCACGAGGTGAGCGACAGAGTCGTTGAGCCGGATCGAGCGGCCGAAATCGCCGTGAAGAACCCGCATCCAGTAATGCACGTACTGGTGGCCCAAAGGCTGATCCAGCCCGTATGCATGACGCAGCGCGGCAATGTCCGTGGTGCGCGCACCTTCGCCCAGCATCTGCTCGACCGGATCACCAGGGACAAGATGAATCAGCAGAAACACGACGGACACCACAAGCCAGAGCACAGGCAGGGTCCAGGCAAGGCGCTGCAGCAGCGCTTTAAGAAGCTTTGGCATCAGCCGGCTTTCTCCGTCACCGACTGCGTCGCCAGGTTTTCGATGCGTACTTTGCTGATACGATGGCCGCTCATTTCGAGCACAGTGAGCCGCCGGCCATCGTACTCAATGCTCTCGCCGCCTTCAGGAATGCGTCCGAGACAGGTCAGCAGAAATCCCGCCAGCGTTTCGACGCCGCTTTCTCGCGGAAGATGCCAGCGCATCTGCGTCTCCAGATCGCGCAGGTTCACGCTGCCATCCAGCACCATGCCGCCGCCGGCTGTCGTAAGAACGGTGCGCGCAGCAATATCGAACTCATCCTCTACCTCGCCAATCAGCTGCTCGATGGCGTCCTCTACGGTGACCAGGCCAACCGTCGAACCAAACTCATCGACGACGATTGCAAGATGACGGCGGCGCTGCTGAAATTCATGCAGCAGGTCCGGCACCGGCTTCGTTTCAGGAACCACGAGGATTTCGCGCATCACCTGATTCAGGCGTATGTCGCTGAAGGGCGCGCTGGCGAAGCGGGTTTTGGCGGAGGCCCGGAAGTGCATCAGACGGCTGACATCCTTGGAATAGACCACGCCGATAATGTACTCAGGACCACGAGCCGGATCATAAACAGGAATGCGGGAGTGAAGCTCCTCGACAATGCGGGCGCTGGCTTCTTCGACCAGCATATCAATCGGCAGCGAGAAGATACGCCGGCGCGGCGTCATAATCTCGCGCACCACTACGTGATTGATCTCGACGGCTCGATGAATGAGCGCTTCCTGAAATTCGGGAAGAATACCCATGCGGCGCGCGGCGGTGGCCATCAGTTTCAGCTCTTCCGGGGAGTGCACGGCATTTTCGTAAGCCATAGGAGCACGAAAAATGCGCAATACCAGCTCCGCTGAGCGATTCATTAAGCGAACGATGGGCCGGGTAAGACGAATGAACGCATCCATCGGGCCCGAGATGCCCACTGCCATCTGCTCTGCACGGCGCAGCGCCAGGGATTTCGGCACCAGCTCGCCAAGCAGAACGTGAAAGTATGTGATGAACGCAAACGCAACCACAACCGCCGCCAGATGCGCGTAGACACGCGAGTGCGGCAGCACGCGCAGCCAGGGCTCAAAGATCTCCGCAACCACCGGCTCGCCGATCCAGCCAAGAGCAAGGCTGCACAGCGTTACCCCAAGCTGAACCGCGGGAAGAAAGTCGCCAAGATTCTCCTGGAGCCGGCGCACGGCGCGCGCCCCAGGATGGCGCTGCGCAATCAGCTGCTCGATCCGGGTCTCCCGCACGCTGACCAGCGCGAACTCGGCCGCCACGAAGAAGCCATTGGCCAGAATGAGCACCACGATGGCAACGCCATGAAAGAGAAGAAATTCCGACATGTGCTTCAAAGTCTAGAGCATTTCCTGACTCTGGCGCATCGGGTTATTCCATATATGCGTTCAGAAAAGCAGGGGAAACGTTGCTCAGAAGACCATATCTGTGCGGAATGGCAGTGCGGCTGTAGAAAAGCCGGGAGGAATGTACTACGGGAAAGCTGCTCCCTGGCTCTCTGTGCCGGAGAACCAGGGAGTTTCGCTCCTTGAACAGGTTTAGTGCGTCGCCATGTTATGTGCACGCAGGTATGTCACTAATTCGGCAGGCAGGTTGGTCTGAATTCCGTTTGCCCCCTCATCAATGGCCTTCTGCCACGTCTCCGGGTTGTCGGCATCACCCAGCCGGTCGACAAAGATCTGCGCGCCGGCTTGTTTCGCGCAGTCGATAGCTCCGTCTTTGAAATCGCCCGCATCGAAGGCCAGCACCTTCAGCTGCAGGGCGCGGACAAAGAATTTGCAGGTTTCCGGACTGCCCGCCTCGGGCATGATCTTCAGGGCGGGATTGATCTTGTGCACGTCATACAGGAAGAAGGGATTTCCGTAGATCACCACATGATCCTGCATGTCGTGACGCTCGATGGTGTCTATAAGCTGCTGCGCGTCCGCATGCTTCGTATCGACATAGACATTGATCTTTCCATGGGCAAGATCGAATGCCTCATCGAGTGTCGGCACTTTGGTTCCGGCAAATGCAGGAGAGAACTTACTGCCTGCATCCAGTGCCCGAATCTGGTCGAAAGTCATATCATGCACCGCACCGGTTCCATTGGTGGTTCGATCGACCGTGCTGTCATGCATCAGAACCAGCTTGCCGTCGGAGGTGGTGCGCACATCGAGCTCGAAATAGTCCGCACCGGCATCGACCGCAGCCTGAAACGCAGGCAGAGTGTTCTCCGGATGCTTCAGGTGCTCGCCCCGGTGAGCGATCACCATAATTTTCCTGGGACTGCTTCCTGTTGCAGGCCCTGCCTGCGCGAATCCGCACAGGCTCGCAAAAGTCGTGCCGATCAACAGCGTCAGAATAGCTTTATTCATCTCTTTGAATGCCCTCTTTTGTATGTTTGAAAGTTTTACCGGAACGTCAGAACCGGAGACGTCCAATCAGAAGCACCGACCGCGGGTCCTGAGCGCCCGTGACTGTGCCAAACGTGGTGTCGGTGATGGTCATATCCAGACCGGAGAACTGCGGATGGTTAAAGGCATTGTGCGCATCCACCCGGAAGGTGAACGTTGCACGCTCTCTCAGTGGCACATCGCGCATCAGGCTGATGTCCCACACATTCTGTCCCGGCCCGTAGAGCGCTGCACGCGGTGCATTGCCGAGCATATCCTGCGGCGTGACCTGAAAGGCTGCGGTGTTAAACCACTTCTCTCTCGTGCGGGACGATCGCGAAATATCGGGATCTCCAACTTTGGTCGCGTATTGTCCTCCGGAAAAGAGGCCGAGGGTGTTCTGCTGCGTGACGAAGTATGGATATCCCTTCTGGAACTGCGCAACGGTGCTGACCTTCCAGTGTCCGATCACCTGGGAGACAACAGGCGTCTGAGACATCCACCTGCCGCCTGCTCCAAAGGGCAGCTCATAGACCGCCGAGAGCGAAAGCCTCTGCGGAACATTCGTCATCGCTGTTCCCCATTGCGCGTGCAGGTTATACACGTTCTGAATGGGGACGGCATCTGCGCGTGCCGGAGCATCGACGTCGTCCATTGCTTTGGCCCAGGTATAAGCGGCGCGCATGGAGATACCGTTGTTCCAGCGGTGACTAAGCTGTGCAAGAAGCGCTGCATACAGAGACGCTCCGCCGTTCGTGTAATTTGTGATGGTAAGAAACTGCGGATATGGCCGAAGAGATTGAGCGTTCTTCACGCCAAAACAGCAGCCGGTGGAAGGCTGAATCTGATTGATGGGCAGCGAAACCGGCTGGTGCACGCCGTGATTGCCCTCATAATCCACCTCGGCGACCCACCCGTGACCAAGACTCTGCTCAACGCTGAGTTGCCACTCCTGAAGATACGGGAGCACCGGATGCTGCTGCAGCTCGGCCACACTCGACGTAGGGTGAGTGAGGCTTGTGGGAATCAACGGCAAGCCATCAGGCCCCACATTCGGTGAATAAGGCGGAACGCCCTGCGACAGCTCATAGGGAGGTGTTACTCCGTCAGAGCTCTGAAAGGTGGCATTTACGGTTGAAGGGGATGTGAGTCCATTAGAGCCGAAACCAATGCTCGGCAGCTCGTAAACACCGTAGCCGCCGCGTACGACAGTATTCCGGAAAGGATGATAATTGAAGCCGATGCGCGGCAGAATGCCGGTATACACATTCGCGATCAGGCTGTGCGGAGCACCGTTATAGCCGGCAAAGCGAATTCCACCCCGCACCTGCGTCGTCGGATCGATGATATCCGGGTCGAACGTATACATGTTGTTGTGCTCTTCGGAGAAGGGTCCATCGAACTCCCAGCGCAGTCCGGCGTTCAGCGTAAGGTTCGGAGTGATTCGATAGTCGTCCTGAATGTAACCGGCAAAGTAGTTCAGGTTTTCGTGGAAGACCGTATTGGTCGTATTGATAGTCGTCGATTCCGGCAGCCCAAGCTCCAGATCAGCAAGCCCGATGCCTGACTGGCCACCGGCTGAGGTGAATGTTCCCGAAAATGTATATTTTCCGGAAAGCACGCCGGGCTCGTAATAGCTGTAGGCATAGCGCATAAATTCGCCGCCCATGGAAAGTGTGTGGTTTCTGATCTGCAGAATCAGAGCATCGTTCAGGATGTAGTGCCCGTCTCTTGTCCGGGCAAAAGAACCGGCGCCAAAATTGGCATATTCATTGGTAGTAACACTCGGAAACTGGGTCAGCGCAACGCCCTTCAGCCCAATCGAATCCACGGCTGTCGTGTTGGGAGTGCTGAAGTTTTCTTCGGAGACATATCCGAAACGAGCCTCATTCGAGATACGCGGCGAGAAGATATGGCTCCACGAGACCTCATAGTGGTCATCGACCCATCCATTCAGCGCCGACGTATTGGCTGCATTGGGAATGTTGTTAACCGGCTGGTTCGTCGGACCATCGCGCGAGAACTTCGCCCAGAGATGGTCATAATCAGAGGCGTTGTAATCAATGCGATCGGCATTGTAGAGATAGCTGCTGAGCGACGGCGGATTGACGCAATAGTTGAAGGTTCCATTGCTGCAGTTCGGCATGGGAAAGAACGCAGCAATGTTCATGCCGACCTGATCGAGACGATCCTTCGGGATAATATTCCCTTCGAATGGAGTACGCACCGGTTTGCTGTTCACGATCTTCGTCGACATAGGATCGTAGATCACCGGTGTCGGCGTTCCTTCAGGAGATGGACCCGAAAAATCGCCGTTGCGTTCGGCCACAGTTGGCACGTCCGTGTTCAGCTGAGACGCTGCATGCGTGAGCGTATCTTCCCAATCGGTAAAGAAGAAGAGATTGTGCCTGCGACCGTCAAAAAGCTTCGGAAGCAGAACCGGGCCTCCAACCGATCCACCGAAATAATTGAATACCGAGGCCGGCACAACCGCCCCATGGGCTGTGAAGTATCCCAGAGCATTCAGATCCTGCGAGCTGTACGACTCAAATGCGGTGCCATGAAAGTTGCTGGTGCCTGACTTCGTCGTGGTCAGCACGGCGCCGCCGCCGCTCTGCCCGTACTGCGCTGAAAACGGAGATGTAAGCACCTGCAGCTCTTCGGTCGAATCAGGAGTCGGTACAAGACCGTAGGTGCCGTCGACGCCCATGTTGCTGGGAAGACCGTCGACAATCAGAGGATTGGTGACCGGCCGCCCTCCGCCCAGCGTGAGGTCATTGACGTTCGAATAATCCTGGCTGGTGCTGGAAACTCCGGCAAAGGTTTTCGTGATCAGAAACTCATTCGCCCCGTGCGTGCCGGTCACCTCAGGAAGATCGATCAGCTCGCTGCCGCTGAGCTCTCCTCCGACCTGCGGATTCGTCGTGTTAAGCGAGGATGCCGCCGCACTGACGGTGACGATCTGCGAAGTTGTGCCGATATGCAGAGACCGATCGACAACGATCTCCTGATTCAGCACGATCTTCAGCTCATCGGTGACCGCCTGATCGAAGCCATCCTTTGTGAAGCGCACCGTATATCCGCCTGGCTTCAAAAAAGAGACACGATAGCTGCCGCCTTTATCCGTCTGCGTTTTGTACTCTGTTCCGGTACCGTTTTCATGTACCGTCACAGAAACGCCTGGAAGAACGGCTCCACTGGGGTCCTTAATGACCCCGCTGATCGAGCCGTAAAAAGTTTGGGCATTGAGGCGGCTGCCGGAAAAAATCAGCACAACCAATAACACAGGAATCCAGGCGCATCGCAGAAACCGACGCACCGTACCGACTTGCAGACAACTGGCTGCTAAAGAAAAAGGAAAGCGATCATCAATCATGGAAACCCCAAAGGTTTAAAGGTCCGTTTTCAAATGGAGCATGCTGTGGGCTGGTTTTCTGTCTGATCCAGGAACCAGCAAGCGATGATCGAACCGTAACAAGAAGTTGTTAATAAATAACAAACATTCTCGATTAAATGATAAAAATGATCATAAGCAGCTTACAAAATCGGATATGACGCTCATTCCCCCAGACGTAAATATCTGCGCAAATCATATAAATCATTGATATATTTGCTGTTTTAGGGAAGATACTCATGAACGATGTGACAGAACGATCCCGGCTCAGCTCGATCGTTGAAATGTTAAAAGTGAACACGACTGCCTCTATCGCGGAGATTGCAGAGACCTTCCGTGTCTCCCAGATGACCATCCGGCGCGACCTTCAGAAGCTTGTGGAGGCGGGACAGGTGATCCGCATTCCCGGTGGAGCGCGCATCGAGTACTGGCGCGGTGCGGAGCGAACCTTCTTTGAGCGGCTGGAGAAGATGTCGCATGCCAAGAGCAGTATCGGCAGCGCCGCCTCTGCGCTGGTGCGTGATGGCGAATCGGTCGTGCTCGATTCCGGCACCACCACGCTGCACGTCGCCCGGGCGCTGCGCACCAGGCGCAATGTTGTGGTCTTTACCTTTTCCCTGACCGTGCTGGAAGAACTGACTTCAGCCGAGCATGTGCGCGTGGAGCTTACCGGAGGAGTCTACCGGCCAAGCAGCCATGATCTGATCGGGCAGGCCGTCGCGAAAAGCCTGTCCTCTATCTATGCCGACACCGTGATCTTCGGCGCAGCCGCAGTTTCCTTCACCCGGGGAGTCATGGTTCACGATCCCGATGCACAGTGCGAGATGCTGAATGCGGGCAAGCGAAAGGTTCTTGTAGTGGACAGCAGCAAGATCGGAACCGAAGCCACCTACCGCCTCTGCGGTATTGAGGACTGCGATCTGATCCTGACCGACAACGGCATTTCGCCCGAAACCCTGTCGCGGCTCAGGCAGACGACCCAGGTGCAGGTCGCGGAATAAATCTTTGTTAATACTGTATGGATGACGCTCAGATAGCCTGCAGAGAGGATGTCTCATTCTGTCAGGAGCCGGCCGGAAGCGGGCTTATTCGACGAGCAGGTCGTTGACGGCATTGCCGCGCATGGCTTCTTTGCGCCTGCAAAGCCGATTTATGTAGCCCGTGCGCCTGGCCGTCTCGACGTCATGGGAGGCAATGTCGACTATACCGGCGGGCTGGTGCTGCAAAGTCTCCTGCGTGAATCGACATGGGCCGCGGTACAACGCCGGGCAGACAAGACCATCCGCATCCTCAATCCTGGCGCCTCGCGATTTGGATGGGAGCCATACTTCGAGCTCTGCGTAGACGACCTCAGCAGTCCGCGGGATCTGCATCGGCTCAGTGAACAAAGCGATTCCCTGCGCTGGAGCTGTTATGTGCTCGGCGCGCTGTATTTTCTGAAGGAGCATCACAACTGGGGCGACAGTGGTGGCGCAGATCTCTTCCTCGCATCCGATCTGCCGCCGAATAAAGGCGTGAGCTCGTCGGCGGCGCTTGAGATAGCGGTGCTCAGGGCAGCCTCAGCCGCATACGGAATCACTCTCGATGGCGTTGCACTCGCAACAGCCGGCCAATGGACGGAAAACGTAGCCGTCGGCGCAGCATGCGGCATTATGGACCAGGCTGCTATCGTTCTGGGCCGGAAAAATCATCTTCTTCCTCTGCTCTGCCAGCCCTGCCAGCCGTTTACGCCTGTGACTCTGCCCGAGGGTATCTGCATCTGGGGGATTGATTCCATGGTCTCCCGCTCCACAACCGGTGCCGCCTATGAAACAGCACGCGCAGCCGCCTTCATGGGATACAGCCTGATCTGCCGGAAAGATAACCTCGACGTGGTTCCGGATGCGGACTCGCAGATACCCAGATATACAGACCGGCGGTGGAAGGGCTATCTCTCCAATATTTCTCCATCTGTATTTCGCGCTGAGTATGAACGCTGGCTTCCTGAGCGGCTCAGTGGAGACGAATTTCTGGAGCACGCGGGACCGCACGTCGATCCATTCACAGGAATCTCTCCGGGCACGGAATATCCGGTTCGTGCGGCCGTTCGTTACGCCGTGGAAGAGCACTTTCGTGTGCAGACCGTATATGCTCTGCTCAGAACGATCAGCCGCGATAATTTCGAGGATGTGATCCATCTCGTCGGAGAGATCTTCCGCCAGTCCCACATTGCATACGCCGAATGCGGACTTGGCTCCGATGCCTGCGATGAGCTGGTCTCCCTTGCGCTGCACGCAGGCTTTCCTGGAGCAAAAATGACAGGGGGAGGAGCAGGCGGTGTAGTGGCTGTGCTTGGCCGGTGCGAGGACAGGCCGCTGCTTCATTCCATCGCGCTGGAATATGCCAGCCGGCGACAGTCAGTGCCTTATATCTTCGAAGGCAGCTCTGACGGTACCGACCTGTCCGGAGTCTGCACCATGCACCTGCCTTCGCTCCAAAGTTAGATTCTGCTTTCACCATTCAGAAGAACAGCTCCCGCTGAAGGAATCGAGAGCTGCTCTCTTCGTCCCATCACCGCGTACCGCTAGTACGTGACGCGCAGTGAAAACTCCAGTACACGTGGTGTCCCCGTTCCCACAAGGCCTGCGGAGTTCACAGTAGAGGTGATCTTGCCAAAACTGGCGGGCACGGTCAGTGTTCGATCACCCGACTTTGTTGTTGTAACGCTCAGCGAGGACGACGGCTGGCCATATTGCGAGCGGTTGAAGATATTGAATGCCTCTGCACGGAAGATGACATTATTTCGTTCCGTGATGCGGAAATTCTTTTCGACTGCCGAGTCGTCCTGCCACAAGGGCGGCCCGTTCATCAGATTGCGTCCCGCATTTCCCCAGCTTCCAACCGCAGGCAAAGTAAATGCAGCTGGATTGACCCAGTGCGAGATGCCGCGCCCTCCGGAAGGATAAAGAGAAATTCCGGAAACCCGATCCGGCCTCTGATCGACGTTATTGCCATCCGGCAGCTCAGTGCTGCTGCGGCTGAGCGTCACATTCACCGGCAGCCCCGCTCGCGCGCTCAGCAGAGTATTTACAGACCATCCGCCCGCAATCAGATCTGCCGCAGTTCCGCTCGCCAGATAGCGCTGTCCATGACCGAAGGGCAGATCGTACACAGCGCTGAATGTGCCGCTGTGCCTTGCATCAAAATCGCTGGTGGCATAATCGCAGCTGAAGCAGGCAATATTCTGGGCAGCATCCGCATCACCTGCTCCCACCGATCCATCGTTCAGCGCATGGGAGTACATATAGTTGCCCGCTACAAAGAAGCCATTGTGAAAGCGCCGGTTAAGGCTGACCACCAGCGCGTTGAAGTTCGAGCCTCCCTCGTTGTATTTCGTATCGATCTCGCTGGGATACTGCGGGAGAGGGCGAGTATTCGTAGCTGGGTTGATGAGGTTTGTATATCCACGCCGGAAGAGATGCACGCCATGAGCGCCCAGATAGGTCAGCGTAAAGACCGTCTGCCCAGGAAGCGCCTGTTGTACAGAGGCCGTCCACTGCTCTACATAGGAGTCCGGATGATGACGCGCCATCGAGCGCGGCGTCAATGCCAGACCGGTAGAGGGAGTCAGAGCGGGTGGCACAGGATAGGAATACTGAACGATGCTTCCGTCTGACTGCACACCACTGGTGAGCAGTGTAGATGGCTCAGTATTTACTACCGGGCTGTCTTCGTCACCGAGCTGAACCTCTCCATGATAACTGCCGTATCCGGCCCGAAAGACGGTTTTGCCTTTCAGTGAGGCCGGCGCAAAGGCGATCGAAAGCCGCGGGTCGAAGCTCAGGTAATTCGGGTGATAAAAAGAGGTACCGACCCCGCAGTAACCGCCGCAGTCGGCAATGTCGAATGGATCTTCGTTGTTGTGTACTTCGTGAAATGGAGAGAAGTAGTTATACCGAAGACCATAATTCAGCGTCAGATTCTCCGTCGCCTTCCATTCATCCTGAGCATAACCGGCGACATGGATCTTGCGCATCCCCTTATCCGGAAGAGCCGCGGTCGTCTGAAAGGTACTGAGCTGATTGGCGAGAAGGGCCGCCTCATTCAGATAAGCGGCTGTGCCATCGACGGAATTTTGTTCGTTAAACCAGGGAAACTTAACTTCTGCCCCAAACTTCAGTGTGTGATAGCCCTTCGTCCAGGTGACGGTGTCGTTTGCTGACTCCGACTGCCCCACCTGCTCCTTGGTGTAATTTTCGGATAGCGAGGTGAAACCTGTGATCGAAAAGTTGAAAGGCAATCCCGTCTGTTGTGACTGAATATAGGTATTGCGGTTTAAACCGAACTGTACCTCATTGATCATGCGGGGATTGATGATATGCGTCTCTTCGAGCACCAGGTTCTGCACGCGCGATGTAACCGTGATGCCCTGTGCCAGCGCATTCAGTGCGCTTGTGGAAACCCCGTCATCGATGTTGTATCGGACATACGCCGAGTCCTGCTGAGAAAACCTGTGATCGATACGAGCCGTTCCTGCATTTTCGCTGTCCGGACTGGGAACCACACCGGTAAATGAGTCCACATTCGGATCGGATGTAGGCGCCTCTCCCTGCGGATAGGCATTCACAATAAATGCCAGCGCCGGCTGAGCTGCCGTCAGTTCAGACCGGAAAGCAGCGCTGGGAACAAATCCGGTTTGCGGAACACCACCAAGCTGCTGACGAAACCCCTCATAATTTGCAAAGAAGAAAGTACGATCTTTAATGACCGGGCCGCCAAGGCTTCCGCCAAACTGGTTCAGCTGGAAAACCGGACGCTTGTTCTTGCTTTGAATCGGGCCGCGGGCATCGAAATAATTATTGCGAAGATAGTCAAATACGCTGCCATGAAATGCATTGGTTCCGGTCTTTGAAATGAGACTTACCTGTCCGCCGGCCGATCCACCCGTATCAGCAGTGTAGGCACCGGAGTCCACTTTGAATTCAGCGATTGCTTCGGTAGAGAACTGCAGACGCAGCGCTGATTTGAGCGAAGCGTGGAACACGCCGCTCGCGTCCACACCATCAAGCCGAAAATTGTTATCGTCTGTTCCGTTACCGGAAAAGCGAATCGAAGACTGCGCTCCCGACCCGGAATCGATCGCTCCCGGAGCCAGAAGCTCAAGGTTTGTGATGTTACGGCCATTCAGCGGAATCTTTGAGATCTGTACGGACTGAATCGTCCCTCCAAAAGCTGCATTGCTCTTATCGAGCTGGGCTCCGCCTGTATCCGCTTCAACGCCGATGGTCTGAGTTATCTCCCCAATCTCAAGCTTTGCATTGACGGTGCGAATGTCGCCGGAGTGCAGATCAAGATCGGCGATACGCAGGTCCTTGAATCCATCATGTGTGATGACGACATAAAACCGCCCGATAGGAAGCGAGGACACGACAAACTGCCCATGCCCATCTGTCATCACTACCCGGCGCTGGTTGGTCCCTTCCTGGGTCACGGTTACTACGGCATTTCCGACCGTAGCACCGGACTGGTCAGTAATAGTCCCATTCAGCTCGGTGCGATCAATTTGTGCTCGAACAAAGACCGGAAACAATATAAGGCTGATAATAATTGCATAGCGCGCAAGCAATTTCATACATGACCCCCTGAAAGAATTACGGTGAAGCCCGGACACACCCCGGCTGTACCGAGCCCGGCCGCATGGCAGCCAGGCCCGCGATAACTCTTCAGCTCTTTGTCGGCTCAGTTGCCGGTCGGCGTGGCGAAGAGAGATTCCAGACTGGGAATCTTCTTCTCAACTTCGTCTCGAATGGCCGCCGCCTTCTGAGCGGCATCTTCTTCGCTCGTCGCGAACGTACAGGGAATCTCCATAACGAGTATCCCGATCCTGCGGCCCTTTGCATCGGACAGGTACATCTTCATGTTGTAGAACTGGCCGTCTTCAATCTTCGGGCCGTAGATCTTTCCGCTCTTCACCGCGGCAAAATCTCCCTCCGATGTAGGAATGCCGATACGGGTCGCATTTCCATTCGCGACGATAACCATTGTCCTGCCACCCGGAGGAATGGCATGCAGACCAAGCTTGCGAAGCATAGGATGTGCCGAAAGCGTCTCGAGGACGATCTTCTCCGCAACAGGTGCGTGGACGGGCTCTTTGGTTTCGTCAGGCCGCGCCTTCACCGCCGGCAAATGAACGGGTTCGTAGACAAGAATACGTGCATTGCTTTTCTCATCCTGCGGAACCGCCACGAACAGCCGATTCCATGCCGGCACCAGCTTTGCGGTACGGCCATTCGTGCCGGAAGGTACGGTGCCGAGCGAAGTATAGTGATCGAGATCCGTCTGCTCGAACACATTCACGACATTACCTGCGGCAGCATAAATCCGCCGTGTTCCAGGATCGTAGATCAGATCATCGATCCCCACTGCAATTGGAAGCGCCTGCAGTTCCCTGCCCGTGTTGGTATCGAATATAACGATCTGACCGCTTCTGCAACCGATAAACAGTCGCTGATGCTGTTCATCGAGAGCCATGGCTACATTCTGCCTGCCCATTGTTATAGGCCACTTCGCCACGATGGCATTTCTGAAACGATCCACGACTACGACCTGATTTGTAGCCTTGTCGTTTACATATATGCGAGGACGATAATTATCGAGAGTCATCGCCTCCAGCGTGTCGCCGTCAATCCGCATGTCCGCTTTTTTGGAGTTCGCCGTTGTATCGATGACGCTCAGCATCGAATACTTCTGACCGACATCTCCTCCACCGTTATCGACGTAAAGATACTTCCTTGAAATGTCGTATCCGATCGAGTCTGCGTCTTTGAGCAGAGGAATACGCGCAATCTGACGATAGCTGTCTCCGTCATACACTTTGACCGAACCATCCCCGCCATCCGTAATGTAAAGCCGGTCAGAATCGGCACGGTACAAAATGGCATGCGGACGAACCAGATCGCCGATTTTGTGGACGATCTCGCCCGTGCTCTCATCGAGAACAAGTACCGCTTTTGAATCTTCCGCAGCAAAAAAGAGACGGTTTCTCTTCAGATCCACTTCAAAGTGGTCGAAATGTCCCGTAATCTCTTTGGGCAGCTGCCAGGTCTGCACCAGACTCAGCGGCTCATGGCCAGCCATCGATGACTGATCGGCGCTTTGACAATAGCCTGCAGCAGCCGGAAGAAACATTGCGCACAACAGGACAGGCTTCAGATACTGAATCGTGAATCTCAAAATAAGTGAACACTCGCTCTCTATAGGTTTCTAACAAGAGCGTAAGAGTGTCCTTATGGAAAAGGGTAACGATGCAGTCAATTTCGGAACAATTGCCCTTCAGTAGAAATTCAGCTTTGCGAGTCTCGCAGGGATCTCACGAACAAACCATCGGTCCCGGTCAGAATTTGATTCTCCCGGTAAACTGCAGCCTTCTGCCTGGCATAGCGGCGGTTGGCTGTTCAAAGAATGACGACTGCACGTTGCCGACATACGATGTGTAATTCGTTCGGTTTGTGATGTTGAAAGCATCGAAGGCCAGAGAAAATGAAGGCGTTTTGTCAGAGGATTTACGGTATGACCAAAGCTCATGACTCCACCGAAGATCGAACTCTGCATTGCCACCACTCTCAAGAGTATTTCTGTCTATACCTGCCGGGCGCGCATTAAGGATGCCGGTGTTGAACGTGTCATTCCCGGATGTCTCCGTGTACGGAGTGCCGGAGTAAAGTTTGGCTGCAATACCAAGGTTCAGCCAGTGATCCTCATGGATAGTGCCAAGCAGATTGAAGCGATGCCGCTGATCAAAATCTGCACGCGCATATTCTCCTGCAAAAGAATATTGGTTTGCGGGGAACCACGTAATGCCTCCCGTGTTGTTATTCGTATGGCTGAAAGTATATTGGGCAAGTCCCGAAAACCATCGATTCGCATTACTGCTCAGAGTGATATCCATTGCATTGCCCATCTGCCTCCCCTCAGATTCAATCTGCCGAACCACTCCCAGCTCCGGATTGGGTCGCCCCTGATCATAAGGAGGCAGAGGTGCATTGACATCACGCGACCGGAACATTGCAATGCCGACAGTGCCTCTGTATGTGACGGCGAGTGTAGTGCCCTTCG
Organism: Paracidobacterium acidisoli; assembly: GCF_003428625.2. GTDB lineage: Bacteria > Acidobacteriota > Terriglobia > Terriglobales > Acidobacteriaceae > Paracidobacterium > Paracidobacterium acidisoli. Next base: position 526,887 of record NZ_QVQT02000002.1, read on the forward strand.
CCAGTTGCCGCTCGATGCCGGCGCTGTAATTTGTCACGTAAGGAAGCCGGGTACCGTTCGCCAGCCGTACAAGATTGGTGGGCAGGCTCGCAGGATTGATGCCGGCTGAGTAAGGGACCGGGTAACCAGGATCGAGCAACGTGAAGGCGCGGAGTATGACGCCGTTATAACGCTTCAGGTCCGCCATTGGCGGCGCGCCGGAACGGTCATAAAAGATTCCGGCTCCGGCACGCAGGATTGTTCTGCGATTCGGCATCGCATACGAAAGCGAAAGCCGGGGAGCGAAGTCGTGGATCGACTTGAAATATGTCTGCCAGTCATAACGCAGTCCCACAGAGGCTTGCAGATTGGGCCGAATCTGAATCTGATCCTGAATAAAAGCACCGATCTCATTCATCCAGAACACTGCTCGCCCAATCCCTGACTGTTGTGTAAAAGAGTATGGCGTGTTTGCTTCGTAGTCGGCCAGGCTCGAAAAGCTGAAAGTCCCAAGACGATTTGAATCATCCTCCCACGCGCGACGACTCAGATTAGGAATGTTCACGCCGAACTTCACATAATGATGACTGTGATTCCAGCTCACGATATCGTTGATCTTCAGATTGTTTTCTGTGTTCAGCAAATCGCCCTGCGCGCCGCCACTGGTAAAGGCGCCATCGACAACGATCTTTTGCGCCGCCACCACACTGCGCGTTGGGTTGTGATCTTTTTCGAAGAACAGCTGTAATTGATTGAGCAGCGTCGGAGAGATCACAATCCTGTCATTAAAGATGACGTCGTCTTCACGTGCCTGAGCATTCACACCGCCCTGAGCGAGTACCAAACCACCTGCGCCCAGGTTTTCAGAGACTGTATCTGTGACGTTGTATTGCAGCGAGACGCGATGTACGGTCGAGACGTCATGCGAGATACGAGCTGCGAACTCTGTATCGTGAACAGGAGTGGGAACATTGGCAGTAACGAGACCCGACGGCGTACCCGCATGGACGATCGACTGGAGATTGTCCTCCTGCCGGCTACCGGAGAGAAGAAAGGTAGTCTTATTGTCGATATGGACCGGCCCTGTAACAGACCCTTCGTAAATCCGCTTCTGCTCAAATGGTTTGGTCGCTGCAAAATAATTTTTTGCGTCGAAGGCAGAGTCGCGAAACGTAAAGTTCAGAGTGCCGTGAAGCTTTGAAGATCCAGGCTTCGTAATGATCTCAATCCTTCCCTTCCCCGGCCTGTTTGTTTCTGCGCTGTACGGATCATTGTTAATGTGTGCCTCGGCAATGGCTGAGGCAGACACTCCTGTTCCCTTCATCTCCACGCCATCGACAATGATGCTTACTCCGCTTGTTGAAATACCCGTCTGGTCGAGGAATGGCGTAAGAGCCGCAATATAGTCCTGATCGAACACGGGCACTGTCTCAAGCATCCGGGCGTCGGTCGAAATCTGATCTCGATTGCTCGACGGGTCCAGAGCGATCTGGTCGACTTCTGAAGCAACAGTCACATTCTGTGTGACGACAGAAGGAGTCAGCTGTACTTGTAGTTCGTGCAGACCGTGGATCACATGGAGAGACGCATCATACCGTTCGAACCCATATTTCGAAGGAATTTCCAGGTTATATTCTCCTGCTGCAACCTGTGCGAAATGGAAACGGCCTGCAGCGTCGGTAGTAGTAGACGCCTTCGCATCCATCGCTCCGCTGTTCGACGGACGTAAAAGCACCTCTGCATTTGGTATTGCGGCACCGTCAGGGTCCTGAACTATACCGGATATATTTACCTGGGCAAGTACAAAGCTGCAATGCATCAGCAGAATGGCAGCCAGATACCATCTCACTCCACGGCGGAAGAAGCACTTCATTCCTTATAAGTAACCCGGGATGCCTGAATTTATTCTGAAGGTTTGATGCAGAGCTTTAATGAGTTAGTTGATGTTCTGTGGTAACTCCATGCACAATATCCGCACGCGCGAAAGCGATTTCGAATCTGGCCCCCTCGCCAATTTCGCTTTCAAGCTGAATGGTGCCTTTGTGAATCTCTACAAGGCTCTTTGCAATGGAAAGGCCAAGGCCCGACCCGCCATCGCGTGGCGTTCGAGCAGAGTCGACGCGGAAGAACCTCTCAAAGATATGCTCGTGGTGGCTCTGTGCGATGCCAATGCCTGTGTCATGCACAGCAAACCCACAATGTTCTGCAGTGACCCATGTTTCAATCCAGATCCTTCCGCCGGGAGACGTGTATCGCACAGCGTTATCGATCAGAATCATCAGAATTCGCTCCACCATAGCCTGATTACCAAGCAGCGGAACAACCTGATCCTGTGGAAGGTACTCGAGCTTAATATTACGCAGCATCGCCTGCGCCCGAGCCCGGTCGAGAATACCGCGAACCGACTCATTCAGCTCCAGCAGCTCCATCGGAATCGATGCATCCTCATTACCGCTCCTGGCAAGAGTCAGCAAATCGCCGATAAGCCGCGTCATGTATGTGCTTTCGCTCAGAATATCCGCCAGCCCTCTTAACATTCCAGGGCTGCTGCCGGGCTCCATCAACAGCAATTCCGCGTTCGAGCGAATAAGCGCCACGGGGGTGCGCAGCTCATGCGATGCATCCGCAGTAAACTGCGCAATGCGCTCGTAAGAGGTTGCAATGCGGCTGAGCATACGGTTGATTGTCGCTGAAAGACGATCCAGTTCGTCATTTGTGCCCAGCAATGGAAGACGGCGCGAAAGGCTCGGCCCATCGATGGAATTCGTCGCTTCTGTAATCTGATGGATCGGATAGAGCGCCCGCCCGCTCATCCAGTAACCGGCAGCGGCGGCAAGCAATCCGGCAAGCGGAATGCTCAAAATCAGTATCCATGCCAGGCCTGTAATAAGCTCTCGATACTCGGTCTGATCGACAGCAACCTGTATCAGAAATGTGTAAGGTCCAACGTCGGCAAATCGGCTGATGGTCCGCCACGATCTCCCCTGGATAACAAGACTCTCCCTGCGTGACTTACCAGGCGGAGGAGTAATCGACGTGACGCCTGCCATCGCGTCCGGCTGATAAATAATCACTCCATGAAGATCGCTTACCCTGAACATCTTCCCGCGAGGCAGCAGAGCCGAGTGCTCCCGCAGCTCATCATTCAGATCATTCATCTGATGGATGGCCAGCTTATGGTGAAGAAATGCAGCTACGCCGTCGATGCCTGAGCTCAGTTCCTGATCGGCCGCCTTTCTAAGTCCCCACGAGGCCGCAAAAAGAACACTGACGCCGAGAAATGCGAGAATAACGGCGACCAGTGCCGCATACCAGATCGTAAGTCGCGTACGAATGGTCAGGGTCATCGCTCACTGTCCGTTGTGAGCTTGTATCCGAATCCTCTGACTGTGTGAATAAGCTTCTCCTCATATCCTCCATCGATCTTTGATCGCAATTGCTTCATAAAGGCATCCAGGGTATTGTTTTCTACCGTTCGCTCATACCCCCAGACCGCATTGATGATCGAATCGCGCCGCAGAACGACGTGAGGGTTCCGCATCATAAATTCAAGGAGAAGAAACTCTGTGCGGGTAAGGCTGATCGGCGATCCGGAGCGGGAGGCAGCATGAGTCGTTGGATCAAGCTCCAGATCTGCGAGACGATAAAGGAGAGATGCTGCGGTCGTTGTTCTGCGGCTAAGAGCGCGCAGACGGGCAAAAAGCTCTTCAAAGGCGAATGGCTTCGTCAGATAGTCGTCAACTCCACTGTCCAGCCCGCGAACAACATCGCTGGTCGCATCCCTCGCTGTGAGCATAAGAATCGGAGTCGACACTCTCGCGTGGCGCAATGATCGAGCGACAGAGAATCCGTCCATCCCCGGCAGCATCGCATCCAGAACAATGGCTTCAAACTGGTGGTGAAGTGCAATGTCGAGCCCATCGGAACCTGTCGGGGCGATCACAATCCTGTGAGAACACTTCTCGAGCGCATCGCGCAGGACAGAAGCCATCTTCGGATCGTCTTCAACAATCAGGACTCTCATAACGATAAGGCCGCGATAAAATGCTACCCATCCAGCCTGAATTTTCCCTGAATGCCATAGCTATACCGGCAGAACAGGCCGTGGACCATATGCGCTCCGGCATTCACCAGAGCGCATACGCAGGCTTTGAGATTTACTTCGCGTGAATCGTAAACTCGTCCCGATCCTGCCAGGTTGGGGTGTCGGCGTTTACGTCTGCCAGTCTGTACATTGTGGCGTGCAGTGTATCTCCGTCCAGAACGAACTTGACGTAGTGATAATTCGGAAAATCATTGCTCTGATAAAGATCATCCGGGGCACGATCAACGCGAACGGGAGAAGCTCCGCCTCCTCCAGAGACCAGATAGGTGACATCCCCTCTTAAAAAGCGTTCGTAATTGTGAATGTGCCCTGCACTCACAATTATTTTCGCGCTCAGCTGTGGAGCTACACTCTCCAGGTAGTCGCGCAGCGCAATTTCATTGGGCCTGGGGTTATGACTGACGTTGTATCTTGTCTGAAAGTCAGCAACAGGAGGATGGTGCAGGCTGATAAAGACAAACTTTGTGCTTTTGGACAATCCCTTCAGCTGTGCATCAAGCCACTTCCGCTGATCACTTTCAGGGAGCAGCGATGTATTGCTGTCGAGAGCGATCGTATAGATTGCTTTGCTCAGTTCCACCGAATACCACCGGCGGTCCTTCAATTCCGGAAATGCCGCCCACCAGTGATCCAAAGCCTGCTGCGGGTCCCCATGAAACTCATGGTTTCCTAATGCCGGATAGACATGGATATGTGCATCACGCCAGGGCTTCGACTCGGTTTTGTATACCTCATAATCGTTCACGTGATCGCCACTGTAAGGAACATCGCCATTCAGCAGAACCGCATCGGGTTTCTCTTCCGCGATCTTCTGAACCAGCCAGCGCCGTGCCTTCGGGCTGGTCACCTTGGTATTTTCAGGATCGGTAAAGCGCTGATCACCATAGACGATCACCGTCGTCGTTTTGCTTACTTTGGATACGCGAAAGCTGGGACCGCTGGTACTGATCAGATTTGAAGTCGGAAGATCTTCCGGCCTGACCTTCGTCGCCTTTGTCTCCTGTGCTGTCAGAGAGAGCGTTGAGCCCACAAACAGGGCCGCACATAAAAGAATACTTTTGCGATTCAACATAAATGTATGCTCCGGTTAACTTGATAGCGGATGGATCGATGCCTGTAGCTACAGAAACAGTATGGCAAGTGGAAATAACATTCCGGCCAGTACGGCCAAACACGTAATCCTGCGGTCTCCGCCGTATAGAAAAGCCATAACAATACCTAGGAGGGTCGTCGCAGCCAGGGCTATCGACATAACAAATACAAAACACTGCATTACAAATTTCGACCCTGACTCTTTCGGCTTCCTGGGCATTGGTGCATTTCGAGTATCTCCGGCATCGTCTGCCGGCTTTTGTGCTTTTGGAGCGGGGAGCGCAAGCGTCTGCTTCTTATGAATCTGCGCCATCTCTACAATCCATCTCGGGGGAACATAGCTGCTTCCGCGAGTCGTCTGATGCCAGCCCATAACCTGCATTGCGCCGCTGAAGGCAAAAAAAACAATTGCCGGGGCAAATAACAACCCAAGATATCGATGGGTTACTCTTATCGCTTTTATGACTGAACTACGCTGCATCGAGATTCATCCTGATAACAATTTTCCCGAGAACGGTGCTGTTATGCGATGATGGCGCTATTTGCCGACGACCAGAACGCAGAAGGTGCCATCGGTGATCGTCTTCTTTGGCTTTTGCGCCGGATCGGCGGATGGAGTCGATACGACAGTCGCCGCAGAAAGAAATATCTTTCCCGTCTTCGAATCGAATGCCATTGTTTTTGCACTGGGCTGGGTTGTCACCGAGTCTTCCGCGGCATAGTCATTCGCAGACTTCTCCCGAATAACGGTCAGATTACCCTCACCGTTCGAGAAAAAGATGAGACGCTTTTTTGCATCAAAGCCGGCGGCGTCGGTACCGGACCCGGTAGGAAGGCTGGCGATTTTCTTGCCGCTTGTCCCATCCAGCACCTCCATGGTTTTGTTGTGGCCGCCGACGAAGACCCGATCGCTTTTCGCATCGACCGCGAGGCCCGTGGGCGCTTTCACATCTTCAAGCGGAAAGTGCTGTTTCACTTCAAGAGTCTTCGGATCGAAGACTGCAACCTCATTTTTATCTTCGAGAGCGACATAAATGAGGCCATCCTTACCTACGGCAGCTCCCTCTCCATTGCCGCCGACGTCCACTGTTCCAGTCACATTGCCGGTTGCTGCATCGATAGCGGTAATGTCGTGAGAGTGGTGATTGTTCGTAAATACGCGCTGCGATCCGGGATCAAAATAGATACCGTCAGGTCCCTTGCCGACATCGATCTTCTTTATGACCGACAGCGTCCCCGTATCGAACATGGTGACTTTATCTTCCTTACCATTGCTGGTGAAGCCGTGCTTCAGCTTCGAAGCAATCGCAATTCCGTGGATGCCCGGTGTGTCTTCGATTGTGCCGACTACTGTCCCCGTATCCGCATCGAGAACATTGACACGCACACTGTGTGAGACATAAAGACGGCGTGCTGTGCTGTCAATTGAGATGTAATCCCATCCCTCATTGCCCGGAACGGGATACCGCGTCTGTACTTTGTAGTCCGCCGCCTGAGCGCTGAAACAGCAGCTCAGAATGAGTGCCACAAGAACTGCAGATTGCTTCATGATCCTGCCTTTCCATCTGATCGAGCCCTTGAAAAGCGAGATTCGTTCCCAGGGCTGAATGAATGGGGCTCCGCAGAAAAGCTGCGCAGCCCCTCCAGAGGTTTCTAAATCAGAATTCCGCCTTCAGGCTGAACTGCAGCTCGCGGGGAGTTCCTGTTCCGGTGGCGTTTGTGCTGTAGGCTTTCGTGATAAGACCGTAGGTTCCCGATCCGAAGGTAGAAGCCGGCGTGCCATACTGCGCACGGTTCAGGACGTTAAAGGCCTCCGCACGGAAGTTCAGGCCGACCCGCTCTGTGAGAGCAAAGCGCTTTGTGAGCGCCGGATCGATCTGCCAGATACCAGGGGCACGGACCGCATTGCGCCCAAGGTTTCCCCACGTGCCGGATGCAGGAGTCGTCAATGCATTCGCATTCAGCCACTCCTGGGTCGTCTTATGCGAGGGATAAAGGGGCACGCCTGGAACGCGATTTGGGCGTTGCCCTTTGTTGATCTCATCCGGCAATGCAGTCGCCGAACGGCTCATTGTGATATTCACAGGAAGACCGCTGCGGGCGGAAGCGATGCCGCTCAACTGCCAGCCGCCAAGGAAGAGATCTGTAATTCGGGAAGAGTTGTTCAGAAAAGCGCGCCCTCTGCCAAAAGGAAGCTGATAGATGGTGCTCATCCTGAAATATGAGCGAACATCCTGGTCGCTCGAAGAACGCTCACAGGCGAGACAGTTGTTGTTCTGCGGTGTGTCCGCCTCGCCGCCGCCGATACCGCCATCATCGATGGAATGCGACCACTCATAATTTGCAGAGAGCATCCAGCCGGTTGAGAAGTTACGCTGAATACTGGCCTGCAATGCATGTGTATACGCGTCAGCGGAACTGTTTTGATAAGGGATGGTCGAGTAGCCTGCGTAAGTGCGCGCATTGGTCGCCTGATTGATGATCCCGTTCAGAGTAATGCTCGAAAAAACGTGTGTCGCTCTGGTGCCGAAATAAGCCACCTGGGCGATGGTCTGACGAGCTACTTCCTGCTGAACCGAGAGTGTCCATTCATTCACCGATGTGATCTTGCGATGAATGGATGCGCCTGCCGGGCTGTTGCTGTGCGTCGCAACGCCCAGCCCCGATGGAACCGGATAGCCGAAGCCCGGCGCCTGCGCCTGCGTCAAAGTATATTTTGTAGCCAGGTTGCCGATCGGCTGTCCCAAGCCTCCAAACTGACCGAAGCCGTCATAAATACCAAAGCCGCTGCGAAAGACAGTTTTCCCGTTGAAGATTGCCGGCGACCAGATCACGCCGACACGCGGCGAAAATTCGAGGTTGCTCTGGTAGTACCAGGGTATGTTGGAAGGGCAGACCACATTCGGGCAGTTGATTGGATCAACGTTAAGGCCACGCCCCAGAACTTCGTGATCCACTCCAAAATTCTCATAGCGCAGTCCAACGTTCAGGTTCAGCGTCGAGCCCAGCTTGAACTGATCCAGAACGTATCCGAAATATTCCGTGAGCCGCTGCCCGGTTACCGGAACAGCGCCGGCATAGCTGTCGGAATCGATCAGATTTTTGAGGAAATCGTCCGGAGTACCCTTCTGCTCCGGGCCCTGATAGGAAATCGTCTCATCGGGAGTATTCGGAGACGCCTTGTTTTCCTGTACCCGGCGTACGGTGATGCCCATCTTGATCGTGTGCCTGCCGCGCAGCAGCGTGGCGTCATCGATGCCGGTAAAGGAGTTATCGTTGCGCACAGACCCGCTGGGAGTATCTATTCCAGTGAAAGGCGCGATCTGCAGTGCAAACAGAAATGGTGTATCTTGCCCCTGAGCAAATTCGGCACGGTCAAATCCGTATCTTGCATCATTCAGGAAAGTCGGCGTGAATGTATTCTGTATGCCGATCGTGGCGTTCGGTGTATTCAGATCGTTGAACGCAGTCGACGGAGTAAAGGTATCCGGTGCTGTTTCCGTGTAATGATCCGTGTTGAAACGCACAAAGGCGTTCATCCGGTCATTGATGTGATAGTCCGCACGGACCAGTCCCGAATCCTCATGTGTCACCTCGGGTCCGCTGCCGTACCACGTCATCTGGTCGACGGAGCCGGCAACCGGAACCAGGCCGATGGGAAACGCATTGATCAGAGGGGCCAGCACCGGCTGTTCAGCCGCAACCTGTGCCCGATACGCCGTGCTCGGAACGGTGCCGCTCAGTGTCTGATTCAGGTTCTGTCTGAGAGCTTCATAATTGGCAAAGAAGAAGAGCTTCTTCTTCACGATCGGGCCGCCGATGTTCGCGCCAAAATTATTCAGACGCAGCGCGGGAAGCGTACCCTGAGCATTCCATGGGCTGGCGTCAAAGACGTTATTGCGAATAAATTCCCACGCGGCGCCATGATAGACATCTCCACCACTTTTAGAGACGATTTCAATCTGGCCTCCAACCGAGCCGCCCTGATCGGCACTATAGGCAACGCCATTTGCGCGAAACTCTGCGATAGCCTCCGTCGACACCTGCAGGTGCAGGTCTACCTTCTGATACTGATGGTTAATGCCTGAATTATCGACACCGTCGAGGTGCCATGTATTGTCTTCGTCCGAAAGGCCTGCAGCACGCACGTCCTGCTGTGTGCCTGTACCGGAGTCAATCATGCCCGGTGCAAGCGAAACCAGGCCTACGTAACTGCGGCCATTCAAAGGAAGGTCCTGCGCCTGTCTTCCGTTGATCACGCCGCCGATTTCAATCGACGATTTGGACAGACCGGAATCAGCGCGGACGTTCACCTGCACCGACCCGCCCGTAACAGACAGCTTTGCATCCAGCGTGCGAACCTGGCCCACATCAAGGCCCACGTGCTCAAAACGCAGCGATGCAAATCCATCTGCTTCGACAGAGACGTCGTAGTCTCCCGTAGACAGCGATGTTGCCGTATACACGCCGGCATTATTGGTTTTAACCGGGGTCTCCACACCGGTCGCGTTCGATCGAATCAGAACATCCGCATTGACAACCCTTCTTCCGGACGGGTCGGTCACAGTGCCCGTGATGGTTCCGCGATCGGTCTGGGCCATCACAGGCAATGACGCAAGCAGGAGAAACAGGAGCAGCCTCTTCATAAAAGTCCCTCTTTCCTTTTTGTTTGTGACCCGTTATCAGGGCTGATACAGGGCGGCCTTGTTTGGAATCCGGGCCTGAATTTCATCGCGAATCGCAACACCGATCTTCAGTGCTTCCTGCTCGTTGTTCGCTTTGGAGAAAGGAACTTCCATCACAACAAATCCGCCTCCAAGGTCTCCTCCGCTCGCATCGGTCATCGGGATCAACAAATCGAAGATCTGATCCTTCTCCACACGAACGGCAGTCGGCTCACCGGTAGCCAGTTTTTTCAGATCGCCTGCGGATGATTTCTTGCCATTTTTAGAGCGTGTGATGTTCGCGATAATGACGTTGTCGGTTTCGCCTGGGGGCACTGCGTGGATACCGAGCTTCACGATGTCGTCGTGATGCGCCTTCACGCTGTCGACCAGGGTCTGTGCGAAGGGGGCGTGCACGTGCATGTAGGTGGATGGATCCTGCGGCGGAGTCTTTTGTGCGTGCAGCGTGGCCGGGACAAGGTTAAACATCAGCATGCATGCGAGAGCACTTCTTACGATGAATTGAGACACTTCGGTTCCCTTCCTGATTTAAGTCAACGTTTGAACTGGCGGCGTCGAGTGTTTGCCCTGCAGAGCAGCGTCTTTTGAGATCTCTGTCGATTTCAGACATCATCGAAAGACCTGCATCGGAACGATGTTGAGAGCGGTTGCAGTAGGGCTATTCAAGCCGGGGAACCTTAGACCAACATTAGAAAAGTCGAGCTGTCATCCAAGATTCACACTGCTTCAGTGAAATTTTCATATTCACCGGTTCTGATTACGCTCTATGAATGTTCTTGTCATTGAAGACGATGCGCGTATCGCTAACATTCTCAGGAAAGGCCTGCTTGAAGATGGCCATCAGGTGGAATTGTCTTATCGAGGCGATGAGGGGCGCGACCTCGTAACGAGTGAGCACTTTGACGTCGTTGTTCTCGACGTTATGCTGCCCGGTGTCGATGGATTCAGCATTCTGAAGCATGCCCGCACCGCAAGGCGCGCCGTTCCAATTCTGATGCTGACGGCCAAAGACTCCATGATGGATATCGTTCACGGCCTGGATCTGGGCGCAGACGATTACCTCACCAAGCCTTTTCAGCTTGAGGTTTTCCTTGCCCGCGTTCGCGCAGTGGGGCGGCGTGGTCATATCCCGCAACAAGTTCAGCTTTCTGTTGGAAATCTGATCCTGGACAGGAACAACAGGACAGCGTCGCGAGGTGAAGAGCAGATCGAGCTCACCAGGAAGGAATATGTAATTCTGGAATTACTTATGCGACGCGTAAATCAGGTGGTAACGCGTGATCAGATCATTCAGGCCGGCTGGGGATACGACGCAGATGTAAGAGACAACACAGTCGACTTCTATATGCACAGTCTGAGGCAGAAGATTAACCGGAAGGAGCAACCAAGCTCGATCCGCACAATACGGTCTCTTGGATATTTGCTGGAACATTCTGAATGACATTTTCTGTTCGCTCATTGCGTATCCGTCTGGCGCTTCTATATGCCGTCTTCATGCTGACGTCGATGATCTGTCTCGGCATCTTCACCTACTGGTACTTCAGCAGCGTGCTTGCCAGTTCCAGAGAGCAAACGATGGTAAAGCGTGAGGAGAGACTCATCGCTTTCGTCAACACATGGCCGAAACATGATACCTCTCCGACTCTCGCAGAGAAGCTCCATCAGCTCAGCGTCGCTATTGCAGAATCAGATACGATTCAGGTGTACGATCTCCATGGAAACCTTCTCTACTCCTCTCCTGGCCCCGATATCTACAAAGTAGACTGGCCCGGAGGTACGTGCGTTCATCCATGCGCTGCTGTTGTTCAGAAGGCCGGTCATACCATTCGTACGTTGAATCACGTTGTGACACTTGATGGTCAGCAGGTACGGCTTTCCATAGCGGGAACCACCGATGAACACTCCGATGTCGTACGCCTGATACGAAATTCCTATCTGATCTCCTGCCCTCTGTTACTTTTCGCGTCCGTGGCCGGCGGATTTCTCCTCAGCCATCGTGCTTTGAAGCCCGTTCATCGCATCACCAGCGAGGCGCGCACAATCGGAATTCAGGATCTGAAGCATCGTCTTCCAGTTCCAAAGACCGGTGATGAACTTCAGGTTCTGGCAGAAACATGGAACGATCTCCTGGCGCGTCTGGAAGCGGCTGTCAGACGGCTGACACAATTCACGAGCGATATCTCGCACGACCTGCGCACCACTGTCACCGTGATGAGGACAACGGCAGAGTTTGCTCTCAGAAGAAATCGCACCGAAGACGATTATCGGGAAGCTCTGAGCACCATCGCCATGGAATGCCATACCACGTCACGGCTTCTTGATGATCTGCTCGCCGCTGCCCGCGCCGATATCATCCAGCGAAATATAGAATGGGAGCCTGTCGATCTGTCTGAGATCAGCCTGGAGGTCTGTGAGCACCTGCGTGCAAATGCTGAGACAAAGCATCAGACGCTCCGTTCCCATCTCTGCAGAAATGCCTGGACGCGAGGCGATATCTCGATGCTTCGCCGTTTGCTCAATATCCTGCTCGACAACGCCATCAAATATACCCCTGAGGCAGGCACAATCTTTGTTGACCTGGAAAAGGCAGGCGATCGATTTGAGCTCAGTGTAGGCGACACCGGAATTGGAATTCCACCGGATGCACTGTCGCGAATTTTCGACCGCTTTTACAGAGTGGACGAGTCTCGCAATCAGGATGACGGAAGCAGCGGGCTTGGATTAGCAATCGCCAAATGGATTGTGGAAGCTCACAATGCGACGATCCGTGTGACTTCTTCTGTTGGAGTTGGCACAACCTTTACCGTCTCCATACCTGAACAGTCGCACGTATTTTCTTCTGAATTGCCCAAGTTAAAAGCCGTCACCATTTGAAACTCTCCTCACGCCATCCTCACCGCTCGACATAATCCGGCTTCATACGCTCTCCGCGTGATGAATGGCACCAACGCCGCATCTTGCAATGAGATGGACACCGCGTAATAAACGCCAGTGAATATAAAAAGTTCGCTGCTGCGCCATAAATCCTGCATGACAATTCCGCTTTTCTAAGGCTGAGCTAAGGTTCGTCGGCTTGAATGACTCCACATCGTGAGTCATCAGCCGAGAGCGTGCTGGTGCCTCACACAGACTCCCTGGCCGGGATTGCTTGTGGTCGAGCTGAAGCCGCAGTAGCTCTTTTGTACGGCACGGAACTTCAGCCGCTCATTCCGATTCTCTACGTCCACACCGCACGACTGTTTGCCTGCGGCCAGGGCCGCACTTGCAGAGGCGCTCAGAGCGTGGCGGCGCACACAGTAACACCGGATCGGGCCTGACATTATGCTGCGTTACCGCAGCTCTGCGTACGAACCACAACGAAGGAAAGAAGGACTGTGATGAAGAAGCTGTTGTTATTTCTCCTGCTCGCATCATTGCCAGTGATGGCGCAGACCGACCGCGGTACTTTAACGGGCACCATTACCGACCCCTCCGGCAGAAGAATCGCAGGAGCGGAACTTGCAATCACATCGTTTCGAACCGGTCTGGAAACATTTGTCAGCACAAATAAGTCCGGTGTTTACAGCGCGCCGTCTCTCGAAACAGGAACGTATCAGGTAAGCATCGAAGCACAGGGTTTTACAACGCTTCGGTTTAACAACGTCGCCCTCGACGTGGGACAGATCCGGACGCTCGACGCAAGGCTCTCTGTAGCGGGCGGCGTTACAGAGATCAATGTGCAGCCCGACTCCGGTCTGTCCAGATCCTCGGGAGAAATCGGTGGCGTCGTCCATGGCCAGCAGGCGACTGATCTGCCCATCAATGGGCGCAGCTTCACTGGATTGATTTCTTTGATTCCGGGAGCGATTGATTCGGGCACGGGACAGATGCAGGATGTTCGCTTTGCAGGACTGTCCGATGAAGACAATGTCTGGCATCTGGATGGAGTCGACAATTCCGGTATCAACAACTCATTCGTCGACGTCAATATGCGCCTGCTCGTTTCCACTGAGGCTATTGCGGAATTTCGAGCAAACAGCGTTGCCTACAGCGCAGACCAGGGCGGCGCTCCTGGCGGGCAGATTGAAGTCTCCTCTAAAACGGGAGGCGATAAATTCACCGGCGCTGCCTGGGAGTTCATTCGCAACAGTATCTTCGATGCTTCTCCCTGGGACTCGGCTGGCCAGCTCCCCGCTTTGAAGTACAACGATTTCGGAGCGAATCTTGGCGGGCCAATATTGAAGAAAAAACTATTCTTCTTTGTTAACTACGAAGGATTGCGTCAGGACATTAATCAGGTTCTCAGCGGATTTGTACCCAGCACAAGCTTTCGCGCAGAGGTAGCGGCAGATCAGCCCATACTGGCGCCTCTCATCGATGCTTTTCCCCTTGGCCAGGTACCTTACAGTGCCGAAGTCACAAGATGGTTCGGAAGCGGGCCTCAGGTGACGCAGGAGAACTCAGGACTGGCGCGCGCAGACTGGCACATCAACGATAAAATGAGTGCCTTCGCACGCTTCAATACGGATGCATTCACTCAGTCAAAACCCGATCACATCAACCCTCTCACAGGCTTTCATAATGAAAGCGAGCCTAGTGCCGTCATCGGTCTGCAAAATACTTTCTCCCCCACTTTTCTGAATGACTTCAGATACGGTTTCAATCGGACGGTATCGCTGGAAGGGCAGACTACCCCACTCCCGTTTTTATTATCCATCTCTCCTTTCGTTACGCTCGACACCTCCAGCGGAACTACGCGCAACGACAATACCTTTTCCTTTATCGACGACGCCACCTTTCAGCACGGACGGCACACCATCAAGGCGGGCATAACATTTCTCGCCATGCAGGAGAACAAGGCATCGCCGAACAGCCCGGACTGGGAACTGACCTATAACAGTACTCAGGATTTTCTGAATAATGCCATTGACTCCGATTACTACCGCGGCGCCAACCCGTTAACCGGCGCTCGCATGAAGGAGACATACCTCTACGTCCTCGATCAGTTCAAGGCAAGCCAGACCCTGAATATGAATGTGGGGCTCCGCTATGAATATTTCGGTCAGGATCACGAGGTTCAGGGACGAGGTGTCAGTGTTGATCCGCTGCATTGTCCCGATGTGATCTGCCCTAAGTCAGTTCCCTGGTATTATCCCAATCTTCTGGATTTTTCTCCGCGCATCAGCGTGGCATGGGCTCCTGAAGCTCTGCACGGCAAGACAGCGATACGAGCCGGCTTCGGCATCTACTACGGCAACGGCCAGTTTGGCAGCCTTGGTGACCCCATCGGCAACATCAGCACTGATTACACGCTTTATAACGTCAGCTACCCTGTATATCCCGATTCAGGCGTCGGACAGTCCAGCAACAGTCCTACAGGTGCAGACATCCACCGTAAAGACACCGCGTCAAACGAGTGGACGCTGTCGATTCAGCAGCAGGTTGCGCGTCAGACTATCTTTCAGGCAGCTTATTTCGGGACCGCAGTCGAACACGTCTTCAATGACACAGCGATCAATGGCGTAAATCCCGTTACCGGACTGCTTCCCTACCCCGGCTTTGCTCCCGGTTTCGAATACAAGGAATTTACAAACCACGCCAGTACAAATGCGTTTCAGGCGAGTCTTCAGCGCAACTTTTCAACGGGCCTGCTGCTCTCGCTCAATTACGAGTTCTCTCACTCGATCAACAATGGCGGCATCGGCGGTGGCGAATCGGACACACCGCAAAACATCAACTGTCTGCGTTGTGAGCGCGCATCGAGTGATCAGGACATGCGTCACTACTTCACGGCGAGTTCCGTATGGCAGCTCCCCATTGGGAGAGGGCATGCATTTCTGGGGGGCGTATCCCGCTTCACAAACACGTTCATCGGAGGATGGCAGCTAAGCACGATCCTGTCTGCACGCAGCGGTCTGCCTCTCAATGTCACCGTAAATCGCGATACCAGCGATCTTCCTGATCAGCTGAATCAGAATCAGCGTCCCGATCGTGTTCCGGGAGTGCCTCTCTATCCCAGACACAAAACCACCGATCTCTGGCTGAATCCGGCAGCCTTCGCTCTTCCGCAAACGGGTACGTGGGGTAATCTTGGACGCAATGCAGTCCGCGCACCAGGTGTCTGGCAGATCGATCCTTCCCTTTCGAAGCACTTTCCACTCGCGGATCAGATAGGTCTTACGTTTCGCGCAGAGGCCTTCAATGTTTTCAATGGTGCGCAGTATGGGCAGCCGAACACGAACTGGGCGCCCGGTGCGGACAATCCAAATGGCTACGGCCTCATCTCCAGTTCCTACAACACAAGCCCCACAGGAACAGGAACGCCGCGTGAATTACAGTTTGGCCTGAAGCTGGAATTTTGATCATAACGGGCCATACGGGCTGCGGATACATCATCCGCAGCTCGTCACATTACACGCCATCGCTTTTCAAAAACACCTCTATAACAGGGAGACGTCATGAAAGCTGCAGCTTTGTGTATAGCATTGTCCGTCTTTTCCGGAGTAACAGTACAGGCGCAAAGGCCAGTGACGCCGGGAGCGCGAACCATACTTCTGGCGCATAATGCTTATCCGGATCACGGTAAGTACGAAGACCGGCTCGATCGCGCCATTGCAACCGGCGTACCGTTTGTTGTCGAGGAAGATCTCGCGTGGATCGATGGAAAATCGCTGCTGATCCACGGCGCAAAAAATGCTTCAGGCGAAGACCCCACGCTGGAGAGCTATTTCTTCCCGAAGATAAAGCCCCTGATCGAAAAGGCACTGCAGGAGAGAAATAAGGGAAACTGGCCTGTCGTCACTCTCTATCTGGATATCAAGAACGACCCGCCTGAGCATCTGCAGGCAATCAATGCCATTCTGGATCGCTATCAGGACTGGCTGACTACAGCAGTTAAAACCGATGATCTCTCAAAACAGTCTCCGCTCAGGCTGCGCCCAATGATGGTGCTGGTCGAAGACAAGCAGAATGACATCAAGCAGAAGTTCTTCTATGACGACCTGCCTGTCGGGGGAGCAATTCGAGTCTTCGGATCAGTAACCAAGCCGGCGGAAAATCCGAATCACCTTCCGAAACAGGAGTACATAGATAGCCTTGCATCTGTGCCTCCTGAGCAAATCGTCACCGGGCACGCGGACAATTATCACCGGTGGTGGGGTCTCGACTGGTCCTATGTGGAGAAAGGCGGAGAAGAGCACAGCAACGCCTGGAGCGCAGAAAAGGATGCGCGGCTAAAGCAGTTTGTGCGTTACGGGCACAAGCTTGGTTACCTGATGAGCTTTTACTGCCTCGACGGTTTTACTCAGGATAATAATCAGGGATGGGAAGCCGAATATAATTTCGGATCTCCTGATGCAGTAATGCCGAGGTGGAAGGCAGCTATTCACGCAAAGGCAGACTTCATTTCCTCGGATGATTACGAACATCTCTCTCATGAGATTCAGCAGGGGCAATAAACCGGGATAAAGAATCGACGCATCGCTTTCATGCGCAAAACCCCGAGTCCGATAGCCGGCAGACCTGAACGGACTGCTCCGGTTATCGGACTCGATGAATTAAAGCGCATTGCTAGAAATCAATTCTCAACGCGACCTGACCCGTGCGGTTCCCGGCATTATTCGCCGTTTGTACCGACGTCAGCACACCAAATGTAGAGGGATTACTGACATCCGTAGCCGGGATGGCAAAGTTTGCACGATTAATCACATTTGTAAATGTCGATTCAAAGCGCATCTTCATGTTTTCGCGCAGGGTAAACTCCTTCGCCAGACCTGCAGCAACGGCTGCCGTTCCCGGTCCTTCCACAGAACCTACTGATGCATTGCCGGTTTGCCCAGGAGCGGTGTCCGTAGTGAATGCGTTGATATTAAAATACTGCGCTGCACTTCGATGAGCCGGAGTAGCTGAGACACCAGCCACTCTGTCCGGCCGTGCAATTGTTCCTCGCTGCGCAATGCCAACGCCCGAAGTGTCAAGCGCAGGGCTCATCGTTGGCGTCAGCCACAGTCCCGTTTGCAGCAGCGTAATCGAGTTAACGTTCCACCCGCCGACCACGGCATTCACGAACCGGTTTCCGCTGCGCCATGCGCGCCCGGTACCGAATGGGAGCTCATAGGTCCCCGTAAGCAGCAGGCGATGGCGAGGCGTTCCCTCTACGTTGCCGCGATCCGCAGGAATATGGAATCGATCAGAAACCGCATAGCCGTAGTAACTCTCAATAGCAAACCCGTTGGGCGCATCGCCCTGTACGTCGCTGAGGCTTTTTGTCCAGCTGTAATCCGCCTGGAAAGTCAGACCGTGAGACAGGCGATGCGAGATCTCTGTCTGCAGGGAGTGATAAGCAGTCGAACCGAGATTCGCGGACTGGAAGATCTCTGACCAGTTTTGAAATGGTGCGCGCGGATCAACCCACCCACCCGCAGGAACGTTATAGCCTTCAGTATTCTCCGGAACCTGATTCAGATCGATAGTCACATTCTGCCTGTGTCCTTCCATGCCGACATAGCTGACGCGGGCAGCCGTGGAAGAGGTGATCTCATGCTCTACAGTCAGATTCCACTGAATAATCTCCGGATCGCGATAATTCGGCGCATCACCCTGCTCCAGCTCGCCGCCTCCATACTGCACAGACTGGCTCTGGGTAAGCACCATGGGAAACTGGAATTGAGGCGCGCCATTGACATTATTTTGATAGGTGTGAACTGAAGCCGTGGGATTGCTGGACATATTAAACGCCAGTGGTCCAAGATTTGTGACAGTAAACACACCAAAGCCGGCACGTATCACAGTTCTGCTGTTGGAGAACGGGCGGTAAGCGATACCGATACGCGGGTCAAAATTGTATTTATAGTTTTGACGAAGACTCTGCGGCACATGAGCCTGGCTTGCTGTCTCAAAGTTAGAGCACGGAATACTCATATTGCGTCCCGGAAGCGAACAGGAATTGAACGACTGCAAAAATGCCGGAACCGCTCCTATTCCGTGCTGCAGCCTGTCCGGAATCACAACAGTATTCGTGGCAGAAAGAAAGTTAGCCATATTACCGATCTGATCCTGGAACCCCGGCAGATATTCGTAGCGCACACCTGCATTCGCGGTAAGGTGATTATTGATTTCCCATTGATCCTGCCCATAGAAGCCAAATTGATTGGCGCTTCCGTCGTCGCGCGGTCCGGTCACCGCAAAATATGTAGTATTGGGCAGCCCAAGCAGCAAATCTCCGAATGAGCTTCCCGTAAAGACATTCTGGTTAAACGTAAATAAGCCGAAATCATCGGAGGCCGTTTCCAGAGACGGTGTTATGTAATTGACGATGCGATAATCGATTCCCGCACGTATAGTGTGGCGCCCCTTCGTTAACGTGATATTGTCCGTGAGCTGCTTCGTATTTGATTGCAGTACGCCTGTGATATCCCGCCCGATGGTGGAAAATCCCGTTCCATCTGAAAAGTTAATGGCCGGAAATCCTCCCTGTGTTGGATGGTTGGTTGTGTTGATCTCTCCCGGAGCGGAGCCAGTCGCAAAGCCCAGACCATTCAGCGCCTGCGTTCCTTCTATTGGGAAATCCGGGTTAATCAAAGAATGGGTAAAACCGAAACGAAATTCATTGACCAGCCGCGGAGTAATTGCATAATTATGCGAAACCAGAAAGCTGCGATCATGCTCCTCATCTGCATCATCCGGAAGTAGTTGGTTGAAGACATTCGTCACCAGATTCTTCCAGCTGATGCGTGCATAAATCTGCTGTTTGCTGTTTATATTCTGATCGATGCGCGCGTCGAACCCATTGCTGCTGCCTGGAATGGGAACCAGCGTCTGATAGTTGTAACCAAGAGTGGCACCATCCAGACCAGGTGTTGGCAGCGGATAATAATGATTCAGCAGCGCCAGCGCTGTTGGGTTAATACACTGCGAAGGAATTGTATTGTTCGTGAACGGTACTCCCGAGCAGTTATATCCCGCAGGCAAAGGATTACTCAGAGTTCCGTTTCCGCCGGATCCGATGGGAAGACCATTCAGATTACCCTGGCGCTGCGCAACCGTCGGAACAAGAAGATATTCCGGGTTCGAAGTACTTCTGCGGTTCCCTTCAAAATCAATAAAGAAAAATGTTTTGTCTGTGCCCTGATAAAGATGAGGGATGATAACCGGGCCGCCCAGACTTCCTCCAAAATCGTTATAACGCTTTGGAGCTTTGGTACCGAATCCATAGACATCCGCGTCCAGTGCATCGTTCTGCAGATATTCGAACAGGCTTCCGTGAAACACGTTGGAGCCGCCTTTGGTCGTGAACGTTACATCTCCAACCTGGGCAAACTCTGCACTGTTGTTGAAGTCGGTGGCCTTTACTTCCGCCACGCCTTCCATTGACGGATATGCATTCTTCAGAGCGCCATTGTGAAACACGTCTGCGGTCGAAATGCCATCGACCGAGTAGTTCACCATGTTTGCAGTGGCGCCGGCGAGTGCAATATTTCCCTGATTATCCTGCTGCACGTTTGGCAGTAGAGAAAGAGTCGCCAGAGGGCTTGAGGAAGAGGCGCGTGAGTTAAGCGGCAACTGCACCATCGCCGAATTATCCTTTGCGGAGTCCAGCGTGGCCTTGTCCGTGCTGATCATCGTTGCGGTAGCGGATACCTCTACCGTCTGCTGCGCACTTTGCACATTCATCACCACATTGATACGCGCCGTTTGCCTGGGCGTAAGGTCGAAGGCCGAAACCTGTGCATCTGCAAAGCCAGCGGCTCTTGACACAATGGAATAATGGCCGGGCTTAAGGTTCACGAACTGAAAGTCGCCGGTAGCGCTCGATATAGTTGATCGGTCGCTATTGTCATCCAGAGAATGCAGTACCACAGTTGCACCGGGCACTACCGCCTGTGTGGCATCCTGTACGGTTCCTACCACACTTCCAAATGTTGACTGCGCAAAACACCGGCCAGAATAGAAAAGCATTGCAAGGATCGCGATCGCGATTCCCGTAACTCGGAGCCTGTGCACCGATGCGTTACGATCATGTGCTCCGGAACGCAGCTCGCGGCTTTTCTCAGCGTCATGAAGCGACTGCTGCGTCTGCTGTGCTCTCAGACAAACAATTGCCAGACCGTGAAATTCCTCCGCTGAGTTTTTATGCGTATTCATGTAGTTCTCCTGACGGGTATTCATACGGTTCATACCCGCCATTTACAGGAGAAAACGCGAGCCACAAGGAAGGCATAAAAAGAGAGCAGCCTGTTCCCTTTACAACTCCGTTGCCAACTCCATATGACTTTCTTATGAGTTTCGCTCTTATACTGCATGGAAGAAATGCATGTCGCCGCTCATGCGCGTATCCGTTCCATCGCTTTAGTTTTGCTTGCTTCTGCTTTTCTCATTCTTTTCGGCATGGTTTCAAACCGTTATCTGAATCTGGCATCCACCATCTCGGTATATCTGTTCGTCACTCTGGCGGTAGCGGATCAGGCTGGCTTCATACAGGCAAGCATTGTTTCTGTTGTTGCAACTCTGTGCCTTGAGTACTACTTTGCCCCGCCACTTTTCAGCTTTCGCGTAGACCGCTCTGAAAACTGGGTGGCACTTGCCACGTTTGAAGGCGTGTCGCTGATCGTGAGCCGCCTCTCTCATCGGGCACATCGTCATCAGGCTATGCTGGAAAAGCAAAGCACAGAGCAGAGAGCACTCTATGAGCTTTGCCGCGATACACTCCTTCTCGACTGGAAGCAGGCACCGGAGCGACAGCTATGTGCGTTGATTACAAGAAGCTTTCCGCTGCGGGGCGTCGCTTTATGGAATGCATATGAAGATACGATGTCGCGTCACGGAGAGGCTCCGGACGAGGAGAACACCGTTAAAGCTGTCTACTTCAATGAGCGAACCTATGACGATCCCACGCGCAATGCGTCATTTCGCGTCCTTTACTTCGGAACCCGCGCGGTAGGCGCACTGATGTTATACGGGCATTCGATGGACTCATTGAGTGTCAACGCTGTCGCCTCCATCGCAGCCATGGCAATTGAACGTACCAGATCGCTCGCTGTCGAGCTGAATCTGGAAGCAGAGCACCAGTCCGGGCAGCTGCGCTCTGCGTTGCTTGACGGGCTGGCACATGCATTCAAAACGCCTCTTACCACCATCACGGTTGCAAGCTCCGGACTCCTTGCGGCGGGTGGTTTGAATGATCGTCAGATCAGCCTTATTGACCTTATCAATCGCGAAGCTACACGGCTTGGTCAGCTGACCACCAGTCTGCTGCATGCCTCCGAACCGGCATCATCACGCTTCGTTTTTTGTGAACGGCAAACTGATCTCCGCACATTGATTCAGGGCGCGATGGACGAGTGCGAACCCGGGCTTGCTACCAGGCATACCTCTCTCGACGTGGCTTCAAATATCGGTAATATCCAATGCGATCCACGATTACTGTCGCTCGCGATTGTTCAGATCCTCGACAACGCGGCAAAATACGCTTCACAAAGTTCGCCTGTAAGTATTACGGCGAAGCTTAAAGAATCTCAGATTACGCTGCGCATCCATAATGAAGGCTCATATATATCACCCGAAGAGCAAGGCAGGATTTTTACGCGGTTCTATCGCAGCCCATCCGTGGAGCATCGCGCTCCCGGCACAGGCCTCGGTCTTTCGGTAGCTCAAAGAGCCGTGGAGGCACATGGCGGAAGAATTTCCATCGAGAGCGACAAAGAAACCGGCACGACATTTGTGATTTCAATCCCCGGAGACACGGAGAGATCAGCATGACGGCATCAGGCTCTGTATTAATCGTGGAAGACGATCCGGCTTTGCGTCAAAGCCTGCACAGCACGCTCGATGTAGCTGGATTTAGTTGTCATGAAGCATCTTCAGGCGAGGACGCTCTGCTCTCACTGCGCCACAATACAATCGAGACCGTACTTCTTGACATCAATATGCCCGGCATTGGAGGGATGGAAACCTGTCGCCGAATACGCCGAGCGTATCCATTCCTTCCGATTCTTGTGCTCACCGTCCGCGACCAGGAAAAAGATAAGATCGATGCCCTTGATGCCGGGAGCGATGACTACATCACCAAACCGTTTCAGTTTCCGGAGTTAAGCGCACGCCTCCGTGCTGCAATCCGCCGCTACCGGATCAAAGCAGATACGCTGGACGGCCCCATCGTCGTCGACGACGTCACCCTTGATCCAGCCACTCGTCGTGTCATGCGGCAAGATCGAGAGATACGTATGACGCCGAAGGAGTTCGATCTGCTTCATACGCTTATGCAACACGCCGGGCGCCCTCTATCGCACCAGCGGCTGCTCACTCTCGTATGGGGTCCGGATTACGGTAACGAGAGAGAATATCTGCGCACCTACGTCAGTCAACTGCGGCGCAAACTGGAAGACGACCCGGCCCATCCTGCATATCTGCTGACGGATAACTATATCGGTTATCGCTTTCGCGAACCATAGGACATGCCATATTTCGGGCCAACGCCTGAGCCGGCTTACTTACTCCTGTTGAGACTTTGCGGCAGCACACGGCGGCGACACAGCGTCTGACATCGATGGCGGAGGATTGGTTGTGCCCCAGCTGTCAGGTGCTGACCCCATATTGAAGATCAACGTTCCGCCATCGACAATCTGATTGTGCCGGAACCATGAGGTATCAAGCGGTTTGCCGTTCAGCGTTGCAGACTGTATGTAATGGTTTATGTGCTCGCTGTCCAGGTTGCGAGCAATAATGCGAAGCGTCTTTCCGGAAGCAAGATGAATATTCGCCTCGGGGAAGCTGGGCGTTCCGATCAGATAGAAGTCCTGGCCGGCATCAGGATAAAAACCAAGCGACTGAAATATAAACCAGCTGGACATGGCGCCTGAATCATCATTGCCCGGAATACCGCTTCGCTGATCGGTGAACGCCTTTTCGAGAAGCGCATTCACCACATCGGCAGTCTTGTCAGGACGTCCGGCCCAGTTATAAAGGACCGGAATGAGAAAACCAGGCTCATTGGTCACATCGAAATGCTTTCGATAAAAGACGTTGTCCAGCCGCTTCACGAAAGTCTGGTCTCCGCCGGACAATTCGATCAGTTTTCGCACGTCCTGAGGAACATACAGAGAATAAGTCCACAGGTCGCCTTCGTAAAAGAAATCCGGCCAGGTGCCGCGAACCTGCATATCAGGCGCTGCCCAGCTTCCATCAGGGTTACGTGGGCGAAGAAAACCACTGAATCCCTGCACGGTTAGGTTCTTGTCCCACAGGTGTTCCCAATTGTGAGCGCGACCAGCGAAGAGCCTGCCCTCGTCGGGATGATTCAAGCCGCAGGCGACTTCAGCAATGGCAAAATCATCGTAGGAATACTCAACCGTGCGCGAACCTGAACGCTCGTCAGCCAGCGTGATGTAACCTTTCGCGTTGTAATCAACGATGCCTCCGCGGCCTTCCTTTTGCGGATTAGCCGGCGGCACCGAGGCATCCTTCAGCATCGCCTGGAAAGCCGTTGGGTAATCGATTCCCTTCAGCCCCTTTACCCACGCGTCAGCAACAACGACATTGGCGTTACTGCCGCCCTGCGTCCTGCCATTGTCATTACCGCTGCGGGCATCCGGCATATAACCGGTATGGCGATAGATATCGATGAGCGAACGGATCAGATCGCGCTGCCTGTCCGGAGCGATCAGCGTTAGCAGCGGCCCCGAGCTGCGGAATGTATCCCAGATCGCATAGTAGTCGTCGTAATATGGCTCGTTCGATTTCCAGAGAGGATTTTCTCCGGTGCGATCGGAGGGCATAAGCATGGTGTGATACATCGCGGTGTAGAACTGGATGCGCTTTGAATCTGTCTCTCCATGCAGATCGATCTTCGACAGAGCCTGATTCCATAGATGGACCGAAGCATCGCGGATGGTATCGAAGCTCCATCCAGGCGCTTCCATTTGCACATTCCGGCGAGCCTGCTCCGTACTGATGAAGGAAATGCCGACCTTTGCCTGAATGGTCTGATGAGCGCGGGTGTGAAAATCGAATGTGAGGCCGAGAGGCTGATCGCTATTGATTACAGCATCTTTTTCAGTGGTCATCGCACCACCAGCCCACGTTCTTGCACCGGCCGCTGGTGTATCGAGAACCATATAGAAGTAGACCCGATACTCGCCACCCTTGTTCCAGCCGCCTGCATAGCGGCCCATACCTTCCGCTTCGTGACCGGAAATTAAATGAACCTCTCCGCCTAAAAAACGCTGCGACTCTGAACCAGGTCCCTTGTCGAGGCAATGATCGATGCGCACCGTAAGATGCGATTGAGCAGAAGCTGGAAACGTATAGCGGTGGAAACCCACACGCCGCGTCGACGTCAGCTCGGCCTGCACGCCATAGCGCGTTAATGTGGCTGCGTAATAACCGGGATGATTGACCTCGCCGGTGCGCGGCGATCGGATATCGGCGATATCGAGTGCACCGGTCACGGGAGCGACAAGAACATTGCCATATTTACCGGAGGCTCCGCTGAGGTGCAGATGGCTGAAGCCTATAATGCGGCCTCCGCTCATATATCCAAAGCCGGAAGGGCGACCGTCAAAACTCTCCATATCCGGACCCAGCTTGACCATGCCAAAGGGCACAGCAGCACCGATAAAAGTGTTGCCGCCCCAGTCCACGCCAAGAAAGGGATAGACATCATGCACATGGTCCGGCACCGATGCCTTGTTCTGAGCAGGTGCTGCATGACTGTATTCGATGCCAGTCATACAAAGGCAGAGAAAAATGAAAACAACAGCTCTTAAATCCAGACCAGCACCAGATCGCACCGTCGATACCCTCTTCATTTTTTATGAACTGTGAAATGCGAATGCGCAGAGGCCTATCGCCCCTCCGCGCATTCCCTGTTTAGCAGGACGAAATACCACCCTGTCAGAAGGAATAACGAAGGCTGGCCTGCATGGATCGCTGGCCATTCTTCTGTGTCACCTTACCGAAGGTGCCGTCTGCGTAATTTGTGTCGGGAGCGTTCCAGTTAGGATGGTTGGGGAAGTCGAAGGCATCGAATCGGAAAGAGAGTGACTGACCTTCAAAGGTATTGAACTTCTTCAGAATCGCTGCGTTGAAATACTCCTGCCCCGGAGCGCGAAGAATATTCCGAACATGCTCCGCCGTGAATGTACCGGAAGTGGGCAGAGTAAAGATGGGCGACCCATCCCCGTTCGTGGTGTTGAACCACGAATTTTCATCGGTTCCATGCGAGAACTTTCCGTTGCCTTTCAGATTGGCTCCCGGCGTAACCTGCAGCAGCTGATTGCCACTGCCTGGTCCCACGCCTGCCACATCCGTACCCGTAGCGACGGAGAGCGGTGCGCCAGTCTGGAACTGATAGGACTGCGTAAGCTGCCAGCCTCCCAGAACTTCATGAAGCATGCGGTTAGTTTCCGGGAAAGGAATGCTGTAAACCGAATTGAATGCCAGCACCTGACGGACATCATAATCGGATGGCCCACAGATGGCTTTAGGATCGTAGGTATTCGGAATCACCGTCTTCTGGAACGAATCGCAGTCCTGCGAAGACGCATAGGTATAGGCCACACCCAAACCAAGACCATGCGAGAAGCGGCGGTTTACATCGATCTGAAGTCCTTCATAAGCCGCGCCATCACCCTGCATGACCAGGTTGATCGCCGAGTATCCCTTATAAGGCCGCAATGCATTGGCCGAGATGCCTTTGTTCGCTGGATCGGTCAGCGTCCCAGGCTGAAGCTGATTGATATTGGCCGCATACTGCTGGTGCAGCGCGCGACGCCCAACGTAGGAGATCTCCGCTACCGTACCGAACCCAATCGACCGCTCCGCTGAAACATTCCAGATATAAGCCTCCGGTTGCGGTGAGGCGCGGTCGATATCGCCCGAGAGCGTCGGATACGATCCATTGGTGCCTGCTCCCGGATCATCCGCCGTTCCGCTGCTGACTGAAGCCACCTGCTGCAGCGGTGGTATACCTCCGGCGAAGACAAAGTCCGAGACACCCTGACGATTCACATAGCGGCCAAAGCCTGCACGCAACACCGTCTTGTCATTCAGCGAGTACGCTATGCCAAGACGCGGCTGAAAGAGAAATTTCTGCACATGAATATAACCGCGTGGCAGGTTATGAAAGAGATTGTTATATTGCCCGGTGGCAGCGATCGGCACATGAGCTTTTGCACTTGAAGTGAACCCATTGCCCCACAGAACTGTGCCATCGAGCGGATCACCCGTTCCGGCAATCGGGTTCCCCGTGCTCGAGTTCACCTGCATCGCAGTGGCTGAACTGTAGAAAGCCGGATCGAAGCTGCCTGCATTGTTCCAGAGACTGTAATAGGGACGAATGCTGGTATAGCGGAGGCCGTATTCCAGGTGAAGCTTTGGGGTAGCCTTCCAGGAGTCCTGCGCAAAGAAATCGAACATATTCGCGCGGTACGGAGTCTCGGAGCGCGCTCCCACTTCGGAATACGTGTAATAGAGGCCGAGTGCCGCGTCGGCAACGTCCAGTCCGGTTCCGTTCGGATTGCTGTTGTTGAAATCGAACTGGCCGTTCTGGTTGTTGGTCTCTCCGGCTGTCGAAGTTGAAAATGCAATCTGGTCGCGGTCATTTTCGCCCGAGCGCTCATACACGCCGCCCACTCGGATGGTGTGATCGCCGATGATGCGGGTGAAGGTATCTCCGAAATCGAAGATCTCTCCCTGCGAATGCGAAGGATACGTGCTTCCATCCATCGCTGTAATACTGGTCGTCGAATCAAACTTTACCGTGGGAATTTTGTTCGGCAGATCCTTTGTCCCAGGAAAGAGGAAGGGATAATTCACGCCATAACGGGTGCGATCGTACAGGCCCGAAGAAGTGTCGATGCTCAGCCGCGCCGCATCATGGCTTGCTGTCAGCAGTACTTCATTCATCATGCTGGAGCTGAAGGTGTGCACCCAGTCCAGCGATCCCGTCTGGTTGGGGCGGTCGTAGAGGCGTGGCACCACGTCGTATGCCGCAGAAAACGGATTGTCTTCGTGATAGAAGAAATGTGTCAGACGAAAACGGATGTAGTCCTTGTCATTCGGCACGATATCCAGGTTGCCGCTGTCGATCTCTTCGTTTGCCGGATACTTCGCGACCTGCAGCAGGTTTTCCGTGCCGACGAGGAAATTTGGTGTCGGTGTCGGAAAGATGGAGAGCAGGCCTGTACCGGTAGAGCTGAGCCGGTCCTTCGGAATCATGTTGCCGGGGAAACAGCCGGGGCCACCCGTCGAAGCACTGCATGCCAGCGCTGACTTCGGGTCCTTAATATAGTGGTTCGTCTTCGGGTTCCCGGTTATGAGCGAGCTGAAGTCTCCACTTCGAAAGGCTGGATTCGGCACCGTGACGGGATTATCGACTGTCTGCGGGTAGTGAACAAATGCCTCAGAGTAAAGAAAGAAGACCTTACCCTTTGGCAGAACCTTCGGTACGTAAAGCGGGCCGTCGAAGACAAACCCGAACTGGTTGAATGTGAAGGGCGCGACGAAGTTGGTTTTCAGCGCCTGCGGATAATTCGGATTGCCATTATTGCCGTTGTCGTTGCGGACCCAGCTGTTGGCATTGAGCACCGGATTCTGCAGATACTCATACAGGCTGCCATGGAAGCGGCTGCTTCCTCCCTTCGTGGTGATGCGAATCTGGCCGCCGATGGAATGCCCGTACTCAGCAGGATAATTCGTCGCGAGCACCTGAACTTCCTGTACGGCATCAAGATCGGGAGTTCCGACAGAATCTCCACTCGCGCGTACACGCACCGCGACAGCGCCATCATAGGTGATGAGATTATCGCGATCGCGACTACCATTGATCTGAATGGCCCCCTGTCCGGTGCTGAAGTTGAAGCTCGAAAGGTTGCTGCCCGTTGCGGTGCCGTTGGCTCCGGTTGGGCTTGTTGGACCGCTGGTGATGCCGGCCTTGGTGAGCGCAACATAAATAGGGTTGCGGCCGTTCAGAGGAAGATTCTCCACCTGATTGCTGGTAATCACGCGGCCCAGCGTCGCGCTGTCAGCATCCAGCGTC
The DNA here is from genome assembly GCF_003428625.2 of Paracidobacterium acidisoli. GTDB lineage: Bacteria > Acidobacteriota > Terriglobia > Terriglobales > Acidobacteriaceae > Paracidobacterium > Paracidobacterium acidisoli. The sequence continues at coordinate 555,760 of NZ_QVQT02000002.1, forward strand.
GTCTCCTGCGCCTTCACCTCAACAGACTGCGTGGCATGTCCGACAACGAGCTGCAGATTCGCGGTAGTAGGCAAAGAGGGGTCGAGGTTATTGCCCGTCCTGACGAGCTTCTCAAATCCGACGGCGCCGACAGTAATCGTATACCTGCCCGGAGCAAGGCCCGGAATCGTGTAGAAACCCGAATGATTCGTCTTCGTCTCATGCTGTGCACCGGTGGCCTCGCTTGTCAGCGTCACCGCCGCATGCTCGACCACCGCACCGGAAGCATCTGTGATCGTCCCGGAGATGGAGGAAAGATCCGACTGAGCCCACAGAAGAGCCGGAGCGCATATCAGGATAAAAAAGGAAACAACATGGAGCACCGTTCTCCGCACGTATGACAGCGAGGAAGCCCTGTGATGTGCGGCCGCATGGTGCCTCACGCTTCCGCGCAGCATATTGCCGCTGTGAATCCGGCACAGGTCTGAAGTACTCAGGCGAAACATAAAACCTCCATACAGACGTGGATCGCGAAGCCGCTCATGGGGGTGACGACTTCTCGCGTTTATCTCCCGATCGTCGTTACTGTATGGCCAGTATCCAGGGATCACTGAAAGCCGCGGAAGGTGTTTTCCCGGGGTAAAGACGGCAGATCACTGCTGTTATCGCCCGCATCTTCTTCAATATCAGTCTATTTTTTTCCTGCAAATTCCCTCTGCACACGGTGGCAGTTACCCCGGGGGAAAGCACCATTTACTTTCCCTTAACCGCATACGCTTACCCTGAACAAGTCGAATGACAACTTTGCATGCCAGCCGGAAAGGTGCGGCAAGCGGCTTCCTGTCTCTATGAAATGAAAACGTTTGAGCCTTCATCCAGGCGCGTCACAGATTCTGCCACAAAGTGGCCGCTGCCTGAAGGCCGGCGATCAAAGCCGCCATTCATTCTTTCGACACATGCAGATAATCCGCGATGGATGCTGGTACAGCGCATCGTGGCCAGTAACAACTTCCGGCGTTCTGCGCTGTTGAGCAACTTTCTGCTCTTCGTTTGTGATCGAGAACTCAGCGGCAGAACCGCGGAAATCAATGAAAAGCAGATCGGTCTCCAGGTCTTCGGCCGCACAGAGGGCTATAACGCAAGTGGCGACAATATTGTCCGCAGCTATGCCCGCACATTGCGTAAACGTCTGGAAGAATACTTCGCCGGAGAAGGACAGAAGGAAGAATTTCTGCTGCATATTCCGCGCGGAGGCTATGTACCAGTTTTTCTTTCCAGAAAGAACGACGATGGCGTCTCGCACATTGTCACTGCAGAGCCCGAAGCGGTACTGCCTGCCTCTTCCGACGCCACAGCAGCCAGCAACGCAGTTGCTGCTTCGATTCCCTCAGCAGCGGTTCTGAATTCAGACTTCTTCAAAGAAACGAGCGACGCTTCCGACCGGCTTCTCGACCAGAAAGCGACCGAAGAAAGGACTCCGCCTGCTTCCCCGCTGCTCATGCGGAACACCCATCCGGAGCCAATCCGAAAGCCGCGATATGCCTTTAATATTCTGATGGTGGTGTGTATCGCAGCTCTCTGTACCTGCGCTGGATACTTCGGTGGTTTGTACCATCTGCCGTACAGGTGGCTTCACCGCGAGCCAGCCGCCGACCGGGTCAACAGAGCATTCTGGGAGCAGATATTCGATAAAGATCGCGATACCTTCCTTGTCCCGGCCGACGGCGGCCTGGTGATGCTGCAGAGCTTTATTCGCCAGCATGTCTCACTGGAGGATTATGCAAATGGAAGCTACCGCACAGAATCGCGAATCGCGCAGGGCATAGTTGGACTGGTTCAGCCTGCAAAGGCCGACGACATGCTGCGCCTCACCAATAAAGTGCAGGCGATCGGCAATCGCCGGTACACAAGCATCGCCGATCTGGAGCTGACTGCGCATCTGGCGCGTATGCCGGAGGTCATTCCTCAGCGGCTTATGATCCGGTATGCACGCGACCTGAGAATCGATGACCTCCGCGCCGGCAACGCGATCCTCATTGGATCGATTGAAGCCAATCCCTGGGTCGATCTCTTTCAGCAGCGGCTCAATTTCCACTTCTCTCACGGGGCGGATTTCGGCGGCTCAGGCACCATCACCAACAGGCACCCTCTTCCTGGAGAGCACCTCACCTATGCAAGCGAGCCGAATGATCCCCTGCTCCGAACATACGGTGTGATTGCCTGGCTCCCTAATCTCGATGGCGCCGGACATGTCCTTCTCATCGAAGGGGTCAATATGGCTGGAACGCAGGCTGCCGGTGAATTCCTTCTCAACGCATCACTGATGCAGCCTGTTCTGGAGCATGCGATGAGCCCGAATGGGGTCATTCGGCCATTTGAAATTCTGCTCTCGACTGACAATATTGCTGCGAATGCTTCCCAGCCGCATGTATTAAGTGAGCGCATCGGGCCATCCTGAAGGTAAATTTTCGGTGAACCCGCTTTCCTGGCAAGCCTCGCAACTACCTGATAATAAGCCGAGCATTCGCGCCTGATACACGGTGTATAAACTGATTGCCACGTCTGCTTCCACTTTTTTCCCGGGTCACTGCTCCTGCACAATAACCAGGATCTCGCTGCGCACGAATACGGATTCGCTTATCTCTTCGCAAAATAGCCGGTGAGAAATATCAGGAGCGCGAATGTCACCCAGGTATTTACCTTTGCTGTTGTTGCTTTGCAGCGCAGCTGTCGCCCATAGCCAGAACGATGACGCAGTCAGAATCAACGAGATTCAGGTGATTGGGACGCATAACAGCTATCATGCGGGACTCGCGCCCAGTGAGCACAAATGGCTACAGGAAAAGAATCCGCAGGCAATGCTCGCACTCGATTACCATCATGCGCCGCTGACCGATCAGCTCAACGGTGGCGTTCGTCAGATAGAGCTGGACGTTTACGCAGACAGCCACGGTGGACGCTATGCGCATCCTGCGATTGACACATTTGTAAAGCAGGCCGGTCTGCCTCCCGATCCCGACTTCGACCCGCAGCACCTGATGGACAAACCTGGCTTCAAAGTGATGCACGTCCAGGATATCGACGAGCGCAGCACCTGCCAGCCCTTCACCGCCTGCCTCGCTGAGGTTCGCGCCTGGTCTCGGGCTCATCCAGGACATGTGCCGATCTTTATTCTCGTGGAAACCAAGGAAACGCCGCTCGGCAGCAGAGCAGGATTCAATGCCGTGCAGCCCGAGCCGTTCACTCCGTCTGTGTTCGACGCGCTCGATCAGGAGATTCTCTCCGTATTTCCGCGTCGGGAGATTGTGCTCCCCGATCAGGTACGCGGCAAATATGACACGCTTGATGAAGCTGTACATCACGGCAACTGGCCAACGCTGGGCAAATCGCGCGGCAAGGTAGTCTTTCTGCTGGATCAGAGAAAAGTCAGCCGTGTTTATACTGAGGGTCACGTCGCGCTGCGTGGACGGGTCCTGTTCACCAACGCCGAACCGGGCACACCGGATGCAGCCTTCACAGAAGAAAATGACGGCAGCGTTGAGACCATCGACGCACTTGTGCGCCAGGGATATTTAGTGCGCACGCGTGCAGACGCTGACACACGGCAGGCACGTGACAACGATACCTCCCGCCGGGATGAGACATTGTCCAGTGGCGCTCAGATGGTGAGTACCGATTACCCTTCCACCGAGCCCGCTCCCAGCGGCTATGTTGTGACTCTGCCCGGGAACGAAGCGGCTCGCTGCAATACTGTTCTCAAACCACAAGGCTGCGTTGATCGGCAACTGGAGAGCAAACAGTAGCTATAGATATTGATCGAGGGCGAGTTGCCGTTCCAGGAACTGGCCCTTTATCGATGTCGATTCGCCTCCGCTACAACTGAATGACAGTGACACGGTCATTCAGCGTCACAACCTGGTTCGTCCCCTTGTCCATCGCCCGGATGGTCATCTTCTTTCCAGGGAATAGCCGGGTTCCTTCGGCGCATTCGAGCGTCAGCTTTCGTGGGCCATCCTCCCAGATGCATTCAATCCGCATGAACTCGCCCTGCAGATAACGGAAGCTGATCCCATCATCCTCATACAAACTGAACCGGCCATCCGTGCCCGGATAAATCCTAAGCGTAATCGGTTCCTCATCTGTGTCCGTGGCATATTGACGTACCGGCCCCATCGGCACAATGGATCCGGCTCGCAAATACAGAGGGATCGTCTCGATATCCACCTCACGCATCACGATTGCGCCACCCACTGTTCGTTCATTCTTCCAGAAGTCCCACCACGTCCCCACCGGAAGATATACCGTTCTCTGCGTCGCGCTCTGTTCAGTTACTGGAGCCACAAGAAAATGATCTCCCCAAAGATACTGGTCACCGATCGTCTCAGCCTTTGGGTCCTGCGGATAAGCGAGCCACAGCGCTCTCATCAGCGGCATTCCTGTTCCGTGCGCCTGATCCGCAGTCGAATAGAGATAAGGCAGCAGCTGATAGCGTAGCTCCAGATATTTCCGGCAGATCTGTTCTACATGCGCATTATGCAGATCCTGAGGCGCAGGCCAGCTCCCTATCGCCCCGGCACCCTCCAGCGGTCCCGGAGTGCCCATGTCCCAACCCCACGGCAAACGCATCTTCCAGGCAACACCATGTGAGCGAAAGAGCGGACAAAACGCACTGAACTGAAACCATCGAAGATATAACTCCGGCGTCAGCTCCTTCGTTGGTATAAAGCCTCCGGTATCCGTTCCCCAGTATGGAATACCGCACAGCCCGATGTTGATTCCGACCGTGACCTGCGCAGCCAGTGTCTTCCACCGTGCATCGATGTCGCCCGACCACAGCCATCCATATCGCTGCAATCCCGCATATCCGTTTCGGTGCAGTGCAAATGGCCGGCGCTCGGGATGTGCCTGTATCTGCCCTTCCCAGTACATCTCGTTACGCTCCAGTCGCGCATCTGGCGGAAGCAGGTCGCCTTCGTCAGGCCACCAGCCATCGACCCCAACCTCTTCCACCGGCATATGTTCGGCCCAGTAAGCAGCCGCATCGCCCGGAGCATGCGCTGCAGCGTTCGTATCCGTGATCTTTCCGTGCAGATCATACGGCGGCACCACGTGCAGCACGACTTTAAAGTGCTCCTCATGGAACTGCCGAAACATCTCTGCCGGATCAGGGAAAACATCGGCGTTGAATGTGAATGAGCCGTGCCCTGTATTCCATCCCGAAGGGCAAAAGCCTGTTCCCAGATAGATCAGCGCATCGCATGGCAGCTTTTTTTCGCGGAATGTCTTCGCAATCCCCAGCACTTCGTCACGGCTCGCAAGGGTGCGGTGCGACTGCATGTACCCCAGCGACCACAACGGCGGTAAGTGAGGATATCCCGTCAGCTCCGCATATCCGCGTAACACCTCCGCCGGCGTTTCGCCCAAAACCACATACACATTGCGTGTGGATGTCGCGACCGGCGAACGCACCACACCTGTCTCACCTGTCAGATCGAATGTTCCCATCGGTTCTCCGACAAAGACACCCCATCCTTCAGGGCTGATCACCCATGGAATCGGCACACGCGAGCCGGCGGTGCGCAGTTCCGGCGTATCCTGGCCATTATGCATCCCGTCTTTCGTCCCGCGTCTGTCATATCCGATCAGGCCTTCACCCAGGCCGAAGACCGGCCGGGCACCCAGACGGAATCGCACCGCTGTACTATCCGTGTCGAACTGAATCTCCTGGCGAACCTTCTGTTCCGCGTCCATCACGATGATTCGCAGCGGTTCCTCTTCTACGCGGATGCTGTACCTGCCCCAGCGCACAGCGCCATCTGCATCTCCTGTGTGGAGCGTGACCTCATGAGGGCTTTCCAGCACACCCAGCTCCTGAGATGGAGGCGTCGCAACCGAAGGCGCAATGCTGATACGGAGTATTCCTGAGGTCATCGCGGTGAGGCTCAAATCCAGTTTGCCCGGTTTGCCTGTTTCTGCAATCAGCGAGGCTGCCTTCAGTTGCTTTTGGAACAATAGATGACCCAAACCGGCGCCTAATCCGCCCAGCATGGATCTGCGTGTTAATTCCGTTTTCATCGCTCTTCATTCCCCGGAAGCAAACGTTTACTTTCACTGCAAAACAAAGTTACCGGTACCGACAAACAAACGTATCCGTTTTGCACGAAGGATCGGCTGGCAGGTCTGTATTATGCCCTGCAACCGCAGGCTATCACGCTCTCGGCATCATCACGACAAATCAGCGCCGCTGAGATCCATACCGGAGGCGCATAAAGCAACGGGAGGAAGCTCTTTTATCGCACCAATTGCCGGCGTGTACCTCTTTGCAAAAATGTGTACTCGTTTATTACCAGGCCATGTATGATGCGGAGTCCAGCGGGCCCTGCACTTTCTTTGGATTCAGGTGTCCATGAAGAGACCGATGCTCTGTCTCCCTGTGCTTCTTCTGATCCATACACTTCCTGTGCCTGCTCAGTCTCCTGCCTCGCCCTCAGACGCACTCTTCCAGAAGAGCATAAACCCTGACTTCAACCGGCAGATCTACTATCGAAACAAGATTGAGCTTTCGCTCGAAAACGGATGGCTGCCGAACAATATTCCCTTTGTCTTCGATTTTCTCGTTCATAGCCCCTATACCACCTGGCCACTCCACTACACCCTTGTGCCGAATATCGCTTCCATTCGCTGGCAGGTGGATAACATCAACGGCCCTGGTCCACTGCGTGGTAACACCGATCTCACCTTCAGCGGCTCCTATACTGCGATTCCACGTGGTCCGGAGACTCGTTACTTCGCCTTCGACTTCGGCATACGCCGAAATCTTGTCCAGCCTCGGTGGAGAATCGTGCCTTACTTTGAAGCACGGGGCGGAGCAGGCAACATCAATGCCAAAGGCCCTGACGGCGTTCTTTACGCACAGGGACAGGATCTGACCTTCACCCTTATGATGGGTTCCGGCGCACGCTATAACTTCAATCCGAAATACAGCATCGCCGCCGGCATGACTTACATGCATGTCTCAAATTTCTATCTCTCCGAACCACGGTATGAAGATTTCGGGATCAACGTCTACGGCCCCATCGTTGGCATCAACATGCGCCTCGGCAAACCAAGATAAGCACCCTCAGAAGTGGCATTTCATGCTTCAGGCGCATTTCCGAATAAGCACGAGGCTGTATTACCGGTATCATTTCTGCGCACAACATCGATATATGGCCATTGCAAACGATGCTTAGCCAGTTCAGATTGTTATATATCTTTGTAAGTTTTCAGGCCTGCGCAAGGCAAAGGAGCAGAAGTTGTTTCAACCGCAGACATATTCGATCGCGTTCTCTTTCATGGTAATTACCATGTTCTGCTGGGGATCATGGGCCAACACCATCAAGGTATGTCAGGGATACCGCTTCCAGCTCTTCTACTGGGATTACGTGATCGGTCTGCTGGCTGGCTCCATCGCATGGGGAATCACGTTAGGCAGTATGGGCGCATCCGGCAGGCCGTTCTTTGCTGATATTGCTCATGCCGACACGTCTCACATTCTCTTCGCGGTCGCCGGCGGCGTTGATTTCAATATCGCCAATCTGCTGCTGGTTGCAGCCATCGACATTGCCGGACTCGCAGTGGCCTTCCCTGTCGGCATCGGACTCGCGCTGATCGTCGGCGCGGTCAGCAGCTATGTCATCTCTCCTGCAGGCAATCCTCTGTTGCTCTTCGGCGGTATCGCGCTGGTGACCATCGCCATCATCTTTGATGCGATCGCTTACCGTCTGCGCGAGACCGGTCCGCGAACGCTCAGCACCCGCGGCGTTGTCATCAGCCTCGTGGCCGGCCTTCTGATGGGAACCTTCTATCCCATCGTCTCAAAGGGCATGACCGGTGAAGGAGCTCCGGGGCCTTACGCCGCCACACTGTTTTTTTCCATCGGCGTGGCTCTCTGTGCCCTTCCGTTCAATTACCTGTTGATGCGCCGCCCTCTCGATGGCAGTGCCCAGGTGGCGATGAGCGGCTTCCGGAGAGCACGCGGCTCGTGGCACATGTGGGGCATTCTGGGCGGTGCGATCTGGTGCACGGGAGCGGTACTCAACTTTGTCGCGTCACGAGCCAATATCGTGGGACCAGCCGTCTCCTACTCGATTGGTCAGGGAGCAACGATGATCTCCGCGGCCTGGGGCGTCTTTATCTGGCACGAGTTCGCGGCTGCTCCCGCGCGGTCGCGAAAGTTTTTATTCTGGATGTTCGTTTTCTTTCTTTGTGGTCTGGGAGCGGTAGCTCTCGCTCCCATAGTTGGCAGGTAAGCGATCGCGTTCAGATCTGAAGGAGAAGCTATGCAGGCTGGAAAAAAACCAGTCGTGGTGGTTGGCAGTATCAATATCGATCTCGTCGTCCGTGCAGAAAGGATTCCGGTGGAAGGTGAGACGGTACAGGGCCGTGATTTTCAAATTCATCCTGGCGGAAAGGGCGCGAATCAGGCCGTAGCCGTGGGCCGCCTCGGCTATCCGGTAGCCATGATCGGCCGCATCGGCGACGACGCGTTCGGGGAGCAGCTCCGCGAGCATCTTGCAGGTGCGGGCGTGGATATTTCTGCCGTAGCCGTATCACCTGGAACCTCCGGTGTTGCCGTGATCGTGGTTTCCGACAATGGCGAGAACAGCATTGTCATCACTCCCGGGGCGAATGCGCATGTCTCCACCACGGACATTGACGCTAACCTTGAGCTCATCCGCTCCGCAGGGGTTGTGCTCGCCCAGCTTGAGATCCCCATTCTTACAGTGCTGCACCTGGCGCGCATCTGCGCACGCGAAAAGGTGCCGCTCATTCTCGATCCCGCGCCGGCGCAGGAGCTTCCTGCAGAGCTGTTTGAAATCGTCGAATGGTTCACCCCAAACGAAACAGAAGCCGCCTTCTTCACCGGCAATGCCGATGCCGAAAGCTCATCCACGATGGCGCAGTTCCTGATGGGCAAGGGCATCAAAGGCGTTCTGCTCAAGCTGGGATCGCGCGGCGTCTATATCGCCACGCGTGCGCACGTAGCGGAGCAGCTACCTCCATTTGCAGTGAAGGCCGTCGACACCACCGCAGCCGGAGATGCCTTCAACGGCGCATTCGCTACCGGACTGATGATGAATCTCACTCCTGTGGAGAGCGCGCGTTTCGCAGCAGCCGCGGCTGCAGTTTCCGTTACCAGGCCCGGAGCGCAGCCATCCATGCCGTCGATCGCAGAGGTAGAGCAGATGCTGCACAGTGCAACCGGCAGCAGCGATTCATAGAAATCTTTTGACCAGCGCCGAGAGCACGCATCAGGAATGGCTGAAAGCCGTGAGCTCCTGGCGAAACAATCGGCGGAATCGCGCCGGCGATGAAAGGGGTCGCGTGATTGACCCGTTCTAAGCAGCCGCCACATCGCCAGTAAGGGCTTGAGCCGCCCCAGGCCGGGGACGCACCAGCCAGTAGAGCGCGACCACGTGCGTGATCATCAGGAAAGGCACATAAATGACCGGAATTACATAAGCAGCGCCGAGCTGCCCCGCCACTGCCGGAAGGCCGGCCTGAATGGCGTGGTAGTAATCGACGAGGATGTCTGTTGCCCCCACGAAATTAAAAGCAACAACGAAAGTCCAGAAGAGCGGACGTATTCTTGCCGTAAGAAGCGCCAGGATAGCCAGCACTCCGGCTGCAAAATCCCCATAAGCGGCAAACGTGGCGAAGCCGGCAGGCAGACTGGGACCGACGACACCCGGCAGGATAAAGACGAGTCCGAAGAATCGGAAGCTGTGCAGAGTGGCAATAGCGCGGTGCGCTTCGAATCGGTCCATCGATCTGAGCCTGGGCAAAACGTATGCACAGAAGCAAAGCAGACATACGACATAGCCCAGAACAAGCTGCATTGGGAAGAGTATTTCCGGCGACATCGACATACAGACCTCCGGCTATAGGATTATGCATATAATCCTATAGGTTCAGGTTTTTTTTGAGCCATGGTGGCCGGTTGGTCCGTAGGATGATCGCCAGCATCCTATAATGTGCCATGCGCTACCGGCCCGAACATAAAGACGAGGTCCGCCAGAAGATTGTGAAAGATGCCTCGCGGCGCGTTCGCGCCGAAGGCTTAACAGGAGCCTCCGTATCGGCCGTAATGCGCGATGCCGGACTGACACACGGAGGCTTTTACAAACACTTCGGGAGTAAGGACGAGCTGCTCGTAGAGTCGCTGAGTGACGGCTTCCAGGAGATCGCGGACCGCCTGACCCAGGCCGGAAATAGCTCCCGCCCGGAAACTGCGTGGAAAGCAATCGTAAAGACCTACCTCAGCCTGGAACACTGCGACCACATCGAGTGTGCGTGCCCTTTGGTGGCCCTTGCGCCTGAGTTGTCACGGGCAGATAAGACGATGAAGCGCCGGATCTTCATAGAGTTGGCGAAATACAGGGAACAGATGCTCCCGTTCATGCCCGGACGAAGAATAGCTGACAGAGAGCGCGCTTTCTTCGCAATCTTTTCAACCATGATCGGAACAATTGAAATCGCCCGCCTGCTGCCGGAAGCAGCCATGCGAGAAAAAGTGCTGACGGCCGCGAGAGACTTTCTCCTGAGCAGCTTCTGATTTACTCCGCGCTTCCAACCCCGCATCAATTCACTCTGAGGCTTCGCTAAAGTGCCGAATGATCCATTTGTCCTCTATATGGACAGGACCAAAACGGTATATGACAGAGAGGGGGTTCAGGTATTGAACAGACACAGGGTGTTGCTCGTACTGGTTGCTTTCCTTGCTTTTGGACAAAACGCCGCATTCGGGCAGGCACACGATGCTCATGCGGAGCTTCCTCACCTGGATAGGCGTGGCAATGCGCGCCAGCTCATCGTGGATGGCGAGCCATTCCTGGTGCTTGGAGGAGAGCTGCATAATTCCAGCTCCTCCAGCGTTGAGTACATGAACGCCGTCTGGCCGCGGCTCGCCGCAATGCACCTCAATACGGTATTAACGCCCGTCGCCTGGGAGACGATTGAGCCGGAAGAGGGAAAGTTTGATTTCGCCTCTGTGGATGGGCTCCTTGATGGGGCCCGCGCAAATAATCTCAGGATCATCTTTCTGTGGTTCGGCGCATGGAAGAACACCTACTCCAGCTATGTGCCGGCATGGGTCAAAACAAATACAGAGCGCTTCCCTCGCGTCCAGACGAGCGACGGCCGTGATACAGAACGCCTTTCGCCTTTCAGCACAACCGTTCGCGATGCCGATGCACACGCCTTCGCCCAGCTCATGCGGCACCTGCGCACGGCAGATGGTGAGAAGCACACCGTTCTGATGGTGCAGGTGGAAAACGAAGTGGGCGTTATCCCGGAGTCGCGGGACCATTCTGCAGTGGCTGACTCTGCCTTCGCTGCCCAGGTGCCTGCGGCACTTACCGGCTTTCTTCAAAGCCATCGAGCGGTCCTGAACCCGGAGCTGCGCGCTGCCTGGGAGTCAGCCGGCGGAAAAGCAAAAGGAACATGGCAGGAAGTTTTCGGAAACACTTCTCTGACCGACGACCTCTTTATGGCATGGTATTACGCCACTTACATCGGGCACATAGCTGCGGCGGGTAAGGCCGAATACCCTCTTCCCATGTTCGTAAACGCCGCATTGATACGGCCGAATTATGAGCCCGGGCAATACAACAGTGGCGGCCCTCTGCCACACTCGATCGATATCTGGCATGCTGCAGCGCCATCGCTGGATATTCTCTCTCCCGATATCTACTTCAATGAATTTGGGCAGTGGGCCGGCTGGTATGCGCGTCCTGATAATCCACTCTTCATTCCTGAGACGCAGTCCGGTCCGACCGGCGCGGCGAACGCGCTTTATGCTTTCGGCCGCCTGTCCGCCATTGGCTTTTCTCCATTTGGTATAGATGATCAGGGGAATGCTCCACTCGATCTCGCCGGCATAACAAACCCGGCAGTGCATGTGGACAGCAGTGCTCTGAGTCATGTGTATGCCAGCCTGTCCCGGCTTGCTCCAACGATCCTGAAGAAACAGGAAACCGGGGAGCTTACGGCCGCGCTTATCGAAGGAGATGCGCAACGCGCTGCAAGAGTATCGGTTGGCGACTACATCGCCACGATCACAAGGGCTGGAAGCGAGCCGGGCGCACAAAGCCGAATCGGCGCTATGTTCATTGAAACCAGCCCGAACGAATTCCTGGTCGTTGGATGCTGCGGCAACGCCCAGATAATTTTTTCGACGGATAAACCAGGTCCGCCTCTCGTTGGAATTGAAAGCATCGACGAAGAGTTTTTCGAAAACGGAACCTGGGTTCCCCGAAGGCGGCTGAATGGCGATGAAAGCTCTCAGGGGCAGGCATTACGGCTCTACGATACCGACGCAGCCCAGGGACGAATCTACAGGGTGCGCCTTTACCGGTACCGCTAAGTCCGAAGTGAATGCGCTCTTTTCCGGTTGTGCGCTTGAGTGTATTCATTGCCACTCACGAGGATTTCTTTGACCAGTCGAAGGCTGCGGATGGGCTTCGGATCTATTTCGCGACATCTTCGGAAGTGATACATTACCTGTCCGAAGTGTAATTGGGGTCGCGAGTCTTCCACCAGGCATGCCTGTTGAACTCGAAGTCATCTTTGAAATCACAGATCAGGTCGAAGCGTTTATGCCTCAGCCTCAACGGATGGTTCGCGTTCTGACAGTGCTTATGGTCATGTTCGCCACATCCGCGGGCCTGTATGCCCGGAAGGGACAGGAAGCCATGAAGCATTTGGTGCTTTATCGCACAGTAAAGGTCAATGGAGTTTCCATCTTCTATCGAGAAGCCGGGCCGCAGAATGCTCCGACCCTCCTGCTGCTGCATGGCCTGCCCTCATCGTCACGGATGTTTGAGTCTCTGTTTGCGCGGCTCTCGGACAAATACCACCTTGTGGCGCCCGATTATCCAGGATTCGGACACAGCGACTGGCCTGATCCGAAAGATTTTGCCTATACCTTCGATCACATCGCGCAGGTGATTGAGAATTTCACAGAGATCCTGGGGATGTCTCGTTACACGCTCTACATGCAGGATTACGGCGGCCCTGTCGGCTTTCGCATGACCCTCGCACACCCGGAGCGCGTCGTTGCACTTATCGTCCAGGACGCAGTCGCTCACAACGAAGGCCTGGGAGCGAACTGGACCACACGGCGGGCTTTCTGGGCTGACAGGGCAGGACACGAAGAAGCGCTTCGCAATAATCTGTTGTCCCTTGCAGCTACCAGGACACGGCATGTCGGCGACGATCCAGATGTCGAATTGTACGATCCGGATTTGTGGAGCGATGAATTTGCCTTTCTGAACTCGCCAGGCCAGGCACAGATCCAGAGCGACCTCTTCTACGACTATCGTACAAACGTTGAAGCATACCCCAAATGGCAGGCCTGGATGCAGAAGACACAACCGGAACTATTAGTTATCTGGGGCAAACATGATCTCTCGTTCGATGCCGGCGAACCGGAACGCTATCGCAGAGACGTGCCAAATGCCGAGGTGCACGTTCTGGATGCGGGCACTTCGCACTGGATACGAAAGCAGATGAGATTGCAGCTCTGGCTCGTAAATTTATGGCCGCGCACGCTGAATAAGTCTCGGCATCAGCGCCGCAGCGTTATAGTGTTTTCAGGGAATGTCTTCTGATCTGCAGTTATATTCAACAGGCCTGCCCGACGTCATTTCGACATCCCTGAACGTGGTCTTCTGTGGGATCAATCCGGGAATGCGGTCGGCCGCAGTCGGACTCCACTTCGCGAATCGGAGCAATCGCTTTTGGCGTGTGCTTCACCTCGCGGGCTTCACCGCCAGACAGCTGGAGCCGGAAGAAGCACCGCTCCTGCTCGATTACGGTTGTGGAATCACCTCTGCAGTGGATCGGCCGACAGTCAGCGCAACCGATCTCTGTCGAGCCGACTACATCGCCGCCCGTCCTTTTTTTGAGCGCAAAATCGCGAAGTACAGACCCAGATACCTGGCGTTCCTGGGCAAGCCGGCATGTTCAGTATTCTTAAACCAGCGCGACCTCTCGTGGGGGTTACAGCGAGCTGCACTCGGCGGATCTGTGGCCTGGGTACTACCCAATCCAAGCGGCCTGAACCGCGCATTCACCATCGGCATGCTGACAAACGCCTATAGAGAGTTATTCGAGGCCGCGGTCCTCGGCCATCAATAAGAGAAGACCATTGCAGATGCGCTCCTGATCGGCATAATGATGACCTGTCAATCATGTACAGATCGATAGCTTTGCCCGATTGTTGCCATTCTGCTCCTCTGATTTAATGACCACATCAGCCTTGATGCGGCTGATGAGCACATCGTCGGCATGTACGGTTGGACAAAGTGACAGGGAATGGACAATCAGGCGTGAAGGAGCGATGGAATGACATCAACGGAGAAATTCAATACTCATCAAAAAGCGCTCAGAATCAATCTCGACCCGACCAGCTATGGCTCCTTCGCCGAAATTGGCGCGGGCCAGGAAGTCGCAAGATGGTTCCTGGTTGTCGGAGGAGCCTCCGGGACAGTTGCGAAATCGATCTCTGCGTATGACAAGGAAGTGAGTGACGATCTGTACGGTTCCGGTGCCCGCTACGTTTCCAAAGAACGGCTCGAAGCGATGCTGGACAGCGAATGGACTCAGCTTATCCACCAGTTGAATAAAAGCCGTGGATCGAGCACCTGCTTCTTTTCCTTTGTCGATACCATTTCTGCTCGCAATTACGCCGGAACAAATGAGCCTCACGGCTGGGTTAGCCTGCGTTTTCAACTGCAGCCCGGCGGTCAGGCCAACGAAGTCGTCCTCCACATCAACATGCGCGATCCTTCCAGCTCCCTTGAGCAGGAGGCAATCGGCATCCTGGGTGTAAACCTTATCTACGCAGTTTTCTATCAACTGCACACCATAGACTCATTCCTCAGAAGCATTGCTGAGGACATCGAAAAGCGTATTGAGATTGACTATATAGAAGTAAGCGGGACCGCTTTTGAAGGGTGGGACAAGCGCGAGCTCCTGATACAACTGGTGCGCGCTGAACTTGCTGAGGCTGTATGTTTCCTGTCCGGCAGACCGCCGGCTCCGCCCATCGAAGTTTTGCACAAGCAGGCCGTCGTACTTGCGCCAGGATCGTTCGAACATTCAGATCTTGCCCATGCGGAAATCCATGAAAGGATACTGGCCTCAGGGGTCCGGCAGCTCCGCGAAGAGTCAGGACAAAATGCCCCTGCACCGGCAGGGTTTTTCTGCTTCTCTGCAATGCCGCTTCGTGAAAGTGATTCGCAGCCGGGTATCTCTGACTTGCTGAAACGGATCAATGCTCTTCAAACGCGAGGTGGCGACGTGCTGCTGTTTCGTGAGCAGGAGCTTTACAGCATGACCGCCCTCGTGAACCGCTACACAAAGGAACGAGTGCGGTTCGTTGTGGGCCTGTCTCTTCTGATCCGTGTGTGGGAGTATCGGTACAAAGCTCTTCCCGGCGGCTTTCTGGAGGCTTTGTCTCGCCTCCTCGCACAAAACGTCCGCATATACGCTTATCCGATGAGCTCGACGGATCTCGAACAGGCGATTCAAAGCATCTCCGCCACAGGCTGGCGGTGGACCGATACGGACGAATGGGTCTCTGCCAGCGAGCTTCGTCCTGCGCCGCCGCTTAGCCATCTTTACGATTACGTTCTCGCCAGCAACTTCCTTGTTCCGATGCATAATCCGATGACTCAGACAGCGGCTGAGTAGCTGCGTATCCGGATTTGATCGCAACTGGTTCCTTAAACGTCGACGGTATCACTCGACCACTCCGGGATTCGGAGCAATAAGAAGGACGACCATGATTTCAGGTGCCCACGTAGTCATTTACTGCAGGGATGCCGAGGCGGACCGCGCCTTTCTCCGCGACATCCTCGGACTAAAATTCGTGGATGCGGGTCACGGCTGGCTGATCTTTGCCCTGCCACCAGCAGAGATCGCAATCCATCCCTCTGATGACAACGTCACACAGGAGCTCTACTTCATGTGCGACGATCTGGAGGCCGAGATAGATTCCCTCGCGCAACGAGGAGTCCATTGTTCCGGGGTTTATGAAGCGCGATGGGGTTCGATTACGAAAATTCCGCTTCCCAGTGGAGGCAACGTAGGTCTCTATCAGCCGAAGCACCCTAAGGCACCAGGTCTGTAGTGACACACCCTTCAAATTGAGAAACACCGAAATCTGAAGAGCAGCTATTCGTTCCCAGGAAATGCTTTCGCAAAACCGGCTACTTTGCGGATGCCGCGAGGAAGAGCGTTCCATGGTCCATGGACTCACACTCTTTTTGCCGGACAGCGCAGGACGCGCGTGTTTGGTTGCCCCCAGGGATTCACGAGTGTTGAAAAAATAAGATACAAGTTTTCACCGCAACCATCCCCACCTGTACCTCGCCTAAAATTAACATTCACACACTGATTCTTCGCGCACTTCATCGGACTTTCTGAGACCAGTTCGACATAGGGTAGCGCGTCTGCAGAGTTCACTTAGCTCCCGCCAGCCGCACTAGCCTTCCGTGGTTGTGGCCGGTCAAGGTTAAGGAAGTATTGCGCTGGCTTTCCATAGAGCTGCGCAATTTGCAGGAGTTCAAAGACTTCGATGCTTCGCTCACCCATCTCGCATTTTGAGAGGAAGGAATGCGACCTGCCCATGATCGCGGAGACCTCGCGCTGCGTTAGCCCCGCTTCCTCGTGGGCAGAGATGGGCCTTTTCAGGAAACCATCGTAGAGAGCCTGATGAGGCGTCGTTCTTCCCTTCCGCAATATGCGGGTCTCCGGCTTCTTCTCTTTCTTCACTCTTCAAGAGTGGTGACGCCTGACCTAATCCCTGATAAGGGTCGGCATGGGTGGCATTCAGTTCCTTCCAGGAGGCGGCTGTGTCGAGAGAGTATAGGGAAAAGACGAGGCAGCCTGCTCCAAAGCCCAGCGCGAATAAGAACCCCTGAAGAAACACAGGCTGCCTCCTTTCTGGATGAAGAGATTTCACCCGTTGACGTTGCGTTGATTACGGCAGGTAGTACCGAAACGAGGTCCAGATGCCCTGCTCGATTGCCTTCGGAGCGTAGCCGGGGAGTGTGGCCCAGATGCCGCGCGTGGTGTAGCTGTACTGGAAGCCCTGACGCAGACGGCCCTTGGGTCCGCGGTAAAAGTCGAACCAGTAACCGAGGGTGCCTTCCTGTACGTCGCGGGTGGTGCCGGTGCAGCTCGCGCCGCTCGACGGGAAGGTCGGCCCGCCCGGTGTCAGGTTCTCTGAGCCGCATCCCGAGTTGGTTTCGCTTCCGGGAACGCCGTAGCCCTGGTACTTGCCCGCCGTATTTTGATAGGTCATCCTGCCGATGTAGTCGCCGCCGTAGTAGGCATACACCGAGAGGCGCGGTGTAGCGGCCCAGTCGAGCGAGGCAAGAGCCGACAGACTCTTCAGCGGCTCGAAGGTGCCATCGGGCTTGACCGTCACGTCCGCGATGGTGGAATCGCCATAGCGGCCAGTACCGGAGCCGTACATTCCCTTGAGGCCGAGGCTGAGCTTCTTCTTGGCGACCGGAACACGGGCGCTCGCGCCGATGCCGCCGCCCCAGACGGTGCTGGTGAAGGCCGAGGACGTAGTGCTGTTGTACACGCGGTCGCGGAAGGAGCGGCCGATACCGAAGATTTCGTAGTGGCCGACGCCCGGATCGAAGGCGGCCTTGACGATGAAGTCCGGCGTCTTGCTGATGGCGTACTGCGTCGCCTGGCCGAGAGAGCCGGTGGTGTCGGTGCCACCGGTGTTGGTCAGGCCGGAGCTGGAGCCGGGGTTCGCATAGATATACGTGATGCCGGGGTTGACGTTGCCGAGGGTTCCGCCAGGACCGAGCACCTGTGGGTTCTCCAAAGCGACGCCAACGACAACCTTGTCCCCGATGTTCCTGGTGACGCGAAATCCGTACTGACGGGTCCAGACGAAGCCGGGGTTATAGTTCGGGTCGATCGTCTGCGGAGTCAGGATATCGCCGGAGAGGTTCGAGAGCCCCTTGGCATCTTCCGTGGCGAGCGACCACATCTGCCCGCCTGCGACGCCCCATCCATTGTTGAGCAAAGCCTGGCCCCAGATGACGCGCTGGCGGAAGACGTAGCTGTTGGACTGGTTGTTGTTCGAGGTGATGCCGGTGCCGAGCCAGTCCGCCTCCCAGTACCCACGCATCGTGCCCCAGGTGGTCTTGCCTTCGCCCATCAGCGCGATGCGCGACTGACGGCTGGTGCCGTCGAACTCGCTCAGGTGATAGCCTTCGGCCTGCGGGAACGGGATCGAGGTGAACGGCGTGGGGATGTCCGCGCCGGTGGAGTGCGCACGCCATACCGTTTCACCCGCGACATAGCTTCCAGCCGGTGAGAGCGTCACGCCCTTATAGTGCAGTACGTCGGGATGATCGAGCGTTTCGTTCGTCTTCTTCTGCTCGGCCAGAATCTTCTTCTGGCCGTCCGCGGCCTGTTGGACGATCACGGAGGTGCTGGCTTTTAGATCGCTCACAGAGGTCTGAAGACCGCTCACCGCCTGGCTGTTCTCTCCAAGCCCCTGCTGCACGGCGTCGCTCTTTTTCTCCGCCTCATCCGCTCTCGCCTGGGCTGCGGCAGACGCATCCTTCGCCTGCTGCAACTGCTCCTTCATCGCATCCAACTGACGCTGGAGCTGCAACATCTGCTCCGTAACCTGGTCCAGACGTTTCTGTTCTTCGGTCTCCGGCTTCTCTTTCTTCGGAGCTGTCGTACTCTGCGCCTGCCCTGCGACAACGCTTGCCGCAAGCAGCAATGCGCTTAATACTCTCTTGCTCATGTTCATCGTCTCTTTCTCCTTGTCGTGCGATTGAAAAAAGGCAAAGCCTTCCCGTGGTCGCTGAGGTGGGTCAGCGAGCCGAGCCTGTCAAGCTGTCATGTTGTGTCTGCTGCCTACACTTGAAAATCGGCGTCGAGCCGGAGTCGGTACGACGCCGCAGTGGAGGTTCTATGCGGAGATCTTTTTCACGGTCTCTCTACACTCCCTCGCGGGACTTGATGCGGAACCGGAAATTCGTGCAGCAGTATCTCGGCAGGGGTACAAACCACTCCGTCACCCTCCAATTCATCCGACTCCGTGGCCTTTGCCTACAGAACTCCTTGCAGCCGGAACGGATTTGAGGGCGCGGGTGTCTTCAACCTGGAGGCAGGACGAGTGGCCCATGCCCCGATCAATACCGGCAACAGAACCGTCATTGCACAGGCAGCGCCGATTCATAACAGATTCAGTATCCCCGCTGCGACGATACGAGAAGCCACGGTCGTCAGCCACAAGTGAATCCCGAGTTTCCATCCCGCACCGAATATCGTTGGCCTCTCTTCAGCGAAACAAGTGGAGGCCCCGACAGGGGCCTCCACCACTTCTACTGAATCGTGATGTTGAGATTGACCGTCTGCGACTGGCTTCCGGCTGAGCCTGCCCCCGTCACCGTGATCTTCGACGTGCCGGTAGCGGCGTTCTGCGAGCTGCCACCGTTACCGCCACCGCACCCGGAGAGCCCCACGAGACCTGCAGTGAGCAGGCCAAGCATTAGCAGTGGCAGGTACAAGCCAACCCGCTTCCTGCGCGCCGCGAAGCCCCACAACAGCAGACCGCTCGGAAGGAAGAGGAATGCGAGTGACCGCATCGAACCGTTCCGTCCTGCGCCGTCAGCGTGAACTGCCGATGCTGCCGCCGTAGCTGCTCCGCTGGTCGTGATCGTCAACGTGCTCTGCACCGCATCGTTCTTGCCGTCAGCTGTAAGGCTGGCCGGCGAGAAGCTGCACGTTACGTTTGCGGGGAGAGTTCCGCAGCTCAGCGCCACCGTGCCCGTGTAACCATACGTCGGAACCAGCGTGATGATCGCCGCTCCACTCTGGCCGCTTGTAAGCGTCAGGTTGGCCGGCGTCGCGCTCAGGGTGAAGGAGGGCGTCGGCGCTCCGACCGTCAAGGATGCAGCGGTCGAGCCTGAACCGCTGTAGTTGACGTCGCCGGAATACTCCGCCGTCACAGAGTACGTGCCTGCATTGAGGGTCGCTATGGAGAAGGTTGCGATTCCACCGTTCAGGGTGCTCGTCGAACTGGGAATCTGCTGACCTCCGTTGTAGAAGGTGACGGTTCCCGTCGGTGTGATTGTTGTGGATGTCGAGGCAGGCGCGACTGTCGCGGTAAAGGTCACGTTGTTGCCCTGCTGCACAGCGGAGGATGAAAGCGTCAGCGAAGTCGTGCTCATCGCCAAAGCCGTGCTCACATTGACCGTCTCCGAAGACGAAGTGGAACCCGTGTAAGAGGAGTTGCCCTGATAGATAGCCACCACAGGATAGGCTCCGGCCTTAGTGAAGGTGGTCGTGAATGTGGCCACTCCGCCTGCGTTCAACGATCCGGTGCCCAGCACGTTTGAGTCTGACTGGAAGGTCACGACGCCAGTAGGTATGCCGGTTGATCCGCTTGTAGTGTTTGTCACCGTTGCAGTAAAGGTTACGGGCTGGGTGGTAGAAGCCGTTGTCGTAGATGCCGTCAGCGCCGTGGCCGTAGATGCCGACGGAGGTGCGACGGTCAGCGACAACGCCGAGGACGTAGAGGTTGTAAATCCATTCCCTCCCTCGAAGACCGCCGTCACCGAATCCGCACCTTGAGGCAGTAAGGAGGTTGGGCAACTCGCTGAACCGCTACCCAGCGTTGCGCTGCACAGGACCAGAGTCCCGTTGTTGTAGAAGGTCACTGTTCCGGTCGGCTGTGCGCTGCTTCCCGTTGCTGCGACCATAGCCGTCAGCGTCAACGTCTGTCCGGAAACAGGATTGAGGTTGGATGAAGTGGGCGTGCTCGTCGTCGTCCCCACCGGAGTCACCGACACCGAGGCTGTACCTGATGAGGAAGCGAAGGTGTTGCTCGGATCGTTATAGGTTGCTGTCACCGTATCTGTCACCTGATTCGACCCGCCGGGAAGCAGAGTGGTGGTGAATGTTGCACTGCCGCCGCTGAGTGTGGCCGGCGAACCTAGAGTTGTGCTTCCCGCTGTAAAGGTCACTGTTCCAGTCGGGACGGTGTTGCCTACCTGCGCAGCAACATTCACTGTGAACGTGTAGCTGCTGCCGTAGGTGATATTGCCGGTTGGGGGTGTGATCATCGTCGTCGTAGCAGGCAAACCTACTTTGACCGTGGCGGACATCGCTGGCATTGTGGAGGATGCCTGGAAGAGACCGTCCGTACTGCCGCTATAGGTCGCAGTGATGGTGTCCGTGCCCACAGGCAAAGTAGTGACGTTGTTCAACGTGGCCACGGCGGTAGTGCCACTGCCGGAAGTAACCGCGACGGGACTCCCAAGGGCCATCGCAGCACCGCCATTGAAGGCGTAGTAAAACTGCACAGTGCCGGTGGTGGGAGCGGTCGTGCCGGAGGCGGCTGAGACCATCGCGCTGAGGGTCACGCTCGCACCATCGGCGGGGGCAGTGGGCGAAGCTGAGACAGCCATCGTGGTGTTGATCGGTGCCTCTACAGTCACTTGCACAGCATTAGAGGTGGAAGGATTGTAGGTGGTAGAACCAGCATAGCTGGCGGTGTACGTGGCCGTGCCAGCCGTGGATGGGGCTGTGGTTTGCAGCGACGCCGAGCCTCCGCTCAGTGCTTGCTGGCCGATTACGGTGTTGCCATTTTTGAAGGTAACAGTACCATCGCCTGGGCTCCCGGAAGTTGACTTCACCGTGGCGGTGACGGTGACGGTTGCGCTCGTTGCAGCGGGATTTGGTGTTGCGGTCAGCGCCGTCGTCGATGCCGCGCCGTTGACCGTTACCAGTACTTGCGTGGATTGTGATGGGGCGTAGTTTGAATCGCCACTATAAGCGGCGTAGATGAGGTTGTTGCCGGTAGGCAGAATACTGTTGAAGCTGATGTTGAAGCTGTTGCCATTCGCTACCAACGGCGCGGACACGGGGAGAGCGGCGCCGTTGCTGTACAACACGACTTGGCCGGTCACGGGCGCTGACTGCCCAAGTCCGAAACTCAGTCTGAAGTTGGCATTAACCATTGTGCCGGCGTCAGCAGTATTGCCCGGATAGGGTGAAACAAAAGTCAACTTGCTCTGTGTCTTTGCCGCGTCGGTCGAACTTTCCCCGACTAACTGAATCGTGTTCGTCCCATTGGTGTTGACGGAATTGCTGGTGACAGTAAGCGTCCCGGTGGCAGTCGACGAACCGGCTGTATACGAAATCTGAATTTCGCAGCTTTGGCCGGGCGCAAGTGAGGGTGTGGCGCTGCAATCTGAAATCCCCGCAGGGAGCGTGGATAAGGGAACGACGTTAAATGCAGAGGAGGAGACAGCCAGGCCGCTTATCTTCAGGTCAGTTGCATGACCGCCAGTGGTGTCCGGGCTTGCCGTGTTATAGATGGCAATGGTCTGCGTTGTCTGCGTTGGAGTGAAATAGAGCGAAGACGTGGATACATTCGATTCACGCAACAGACCGAATTGATCTGGCATGAAGAAATTGCCTTGCGGATCCACCGCGATTGCAGTCGGGCCGGCTGCCGTTGTTGCAGTGTCGGCTGCACAGCCGTCGTTATACTGATCTACCGGGGTGGAGCAAGTGTACGTGCTGTCGTCGCCCGTCTTCCCATATACAGTAACCAGGTTTCCAGAGAGATCGATTTTGTCGACGGTACTTGTATCCGCTATATACAGACTCCCGGCATTATCAATGGCTACCCCGGTGGGGGAGATCTGGACCTGACTCGCGGACCTGGGAGTAAAGAAAGAATTGGTGCGGTTCGTGCCTCCGCCGACAACCTGGTACACAAAACCCGAAGTCAGGTTGCTCAATCCAGGCACTGAGCCTGACCCTGTATAAAGCACCCAGACTGAACCAGTGCCGTGGTCAGGAATGTAGATATTCCCTGAAGAGTCACTGGCTATGCTGCCATTAGGATTCTGAAAACTGAATTGCGAAGCCTGGCGGCCACTGGCAGAAACGCCGTTCTCTCCCGAGATGGTATAGACATACCCTGTCGTGGGATTGGAAATCCCCGGCAGACTGCCGCTTGCGAAAATAGCGAGCAGAGCTGCATGGCTGGTATTTGTGTCATAGATAGGAAAGTAGATATTTCCATTCGGGTCGACTGCAACGCCGAAATAGGGAAGGCTGATCGGGGTGCTTGTTGCCAGGCCACTTTGCCCAGTGTAGTTATAGTTGTCGGCAACGCCGGCGACCGCATAGATATAGCCTTGCATCAGGCCCGTCAGGCCGGGAATAGAACCCGTTCCTCCATAGACCACACGAATGAGGCCCGCATTTCCGTCCGCGATGTACACGTTACCGTTGGCGTCGACCGCCAGACCTGCGACGCCCCCACCTTCAAAAACAGCCTGTGTTGCCAGACAGCCGTCGCCGTAGGCATCGCCTGTAGGGGCCGCGGGAGGACTGCAACTGGAAGAGACCGGGTTCGGAGAAAAGTAGTTCGCGTCCGCGGGATTTAGGTCCAAACCGGTGCCAGCCACCGTATACACATAGCCAGCCTGGGGGGTCACGCCGGGTAAAGTTGGAATCGCGCCGTTGCCCGAAGCGATGACGCGGACGATATTTCCGCCTGCATCTGCTATGTAGATGTTCCCGTTCTTATCCGTCGCCTCGGATACGAAGCCGCTTGGTGATTGTGGGACGAGACCGATGGCAGGCCCAACGTAGTTGGCGGGGGATATGGCTAAGTCGAAGACTGAGGTATACCCCGCAGCTCCCTGTATCGATCCTGCGACAAGATCCGTGAGTCCGGGTTGAAAAGCCAGCGTCTGCGCGCCACACATGCCACTTAACATGACAAGCGACGTCAACAATGTGACGGCTTGCGCAAGTCGATACACCCTCAATTTCCAAATCTGCTGCATGAACTTACCCTCCCAAGGCTGTTGCATGTCGTTGTTGCATAAACTTCAGAAAAGAACCTGCGCGAGATCGGTCATTGTTGAAACAAAATCCATCCCGATTCAATGCCTGATCCTGTCTCCGCCAGCACAAAGATGGTGTATTTCCCGCCGACCTGAGTCACGATCGCGTATGCGGGGTCGTTCTGTCCGGCGCTGTTGGGACCGGTAAAGAGGTAGGTAGCCGAGGGGAAATAGCCGTTGTTTACGCTGTCCTGCGTACCGAGAGTGATGTTGAACGTGTTGACGGAAGTCTGTGTTGGATCATTCGATGGAAACGCTCCGCCAACAAGCCTGATACTCTTCCCGGAGCCATCCGCCGCTGCGGAAGCAGAGACCAGCTGCGGCGCGGAAAGATTCGCCTGGTTTGCTGTTCCTTCTCCTCCGGACATATTCACCCCAAGAAAAGCGGCTCCGCTCAGGCCGGACAAGTCGATGGGCGATGCGGGCATGGCTGCCCCGATAAAGGCCATCTGATCGCTTTGGTAACGGTCTTCGACAAAAAAACCGGACGGCCCGATAGCAAAATTTGCGGGCAGTGAGTTCGGTTCGGTAATGGTTGTCTGGATTGATGAAAACCCGGAGTTGCCGGTGCAGGCACCGTTGAAAGGATCAGGTGTAGGCGAGATGGAGCCGATGGCTGGGAGCGATATGCTCGGCAGGATGTATTGGAGCTGCCCGCCAAATGTCCAGTTCATTCCGTTGCTGTCAGTGGATACGTAAACCAGTCCTGAGCCAACATTCGTTTCGTTGACACCAGGTGTCTGGAAGTTCGCATTTCCGGAGCCGAGGTATTCCAACTTCGTCCTGTCAGGAATTACCGGGCACGAAGGAGCTGTGATTGCGAAGATTGCGTTTCCCGTCAACGGAAAGCGACCATTGACTGACTCGGCCGCTGGAACCAGCAAGACCGCGCGACTGAGCTGCTCCAACGCATAACCCGCTAGGCTTCCCGCGCTTGTACTCAGAACCATGAAGCCGTTTGCGGTTGTAGTGAAGGTGCCGGAGACAGCGGGAGTATTTGCGGAAAGGTCCTGATAGCTGAAGGTGTTGCTCGTGTGATCGATGGTGATCGTGTACCAGCCAGGGCTCTGCGTGCCAACGTAAATATTCTTCTGAGCAGTAGCAGGAGGAGTCGATGGCGGCCATGTGGCTCCGGCGGAATTGGCGCTGGAGGAGCCTCCAGAGCTGCAACCTGCAACCGCGAGTGCTACTCCTGTTGCAATCGCAACAAGAAGCCCACCAGAGGATGAGATTCGTTTTCTTTTTGTCTTGTTAGTCATGCGTCGATCTCGCTTCTCCGGTTTCACTGCTGATAGAGGTAAAGGCCAAACGGCGCTTGTTGTATTGGGTTCTGACCGATCAGGAAGATGACGAACTTGTTGTCGGGATTCCCGGCCACTGCGACTGCTGGAAAACTGCACGTAAGACTGCCACCGGCTGTCATGCCGGGGCTGCCACCGTATTTAGCGCAAGTACCTGCGACAGTGCTCGTGTCCGGCATCGTCACTCTCACGCCGGTGTACAGACCGTTCTGCGATGCGCTCTGGGCTCCCAGGTTCACGACGACGTTCGTTGCGGGCATTTGTGACGGATCATCTTTCGGGAACACGCCGCCGGTCATTGTCGTGCCGGCACCGGGAGTGATCGTCCCGAAGGAAATGAGCTGTGTAGTTTGAGTCTGGTCGGCTGAATTGGAATTCGGCAGGGACTGATACATGAATCCGAGATATTTGCCGGCAGCAAGACCATTGGTGTCCAGTGCGGACGAAGGAGCGGCTACGCCTACAAGAGGTTGCTGAGGATAGTTGTTTGGCGCATTGATATTAGTGACCGCCGCTCCTGTCGCAGACTCGGTGAAGAGACCGCCCGGACTTACCGAGATCGTCGGGCTGTAATATGGCGTTTTTGCCGTAGGAAGAATGCTGATGCCATAGCCGATGTTGTAGCCGTTGATGCCCTGACCGCATGTGCCCGAGAACGACGTCGGATAACTCGGCGGAGAGCCGCTTCCTGTCAGCAGCGATTGGCTCTGACTCGAGAAACTCCAGCTGACGCCTGTCGTATCCGTGGCGGCCTGCACCGTTCCATAAGCTGCCGATGTGGCATTGTTCCAGAACAGTCCAGGCAGGGCGACAAAAAGGAATGTTTCATTGTTCTTGATGGCAGGGCAGCTTTCCATGTCAGCAGCAATCACCGGCGCGAACGTAGAATCGCCAGGCCGGAGAAGCGCAGCTTCACCAGGGAGCACGAGTGAATACCCCTGTCCCTCTCCTGCTGGTGGCTGTCCAGAGCTGGTCAGCAACAGATAGCCGTTGTCGCTTGAATAGGTTCCCGTAACAGGAAGTACGTCGCTGGAATATGCGTCATTGTGCCTGAAAGAACTCTCGGTCGAGCTCAGCACCAGGCTCCAGGAAGGAACGCTCCCAAGTGCTCCATAGGTCGCCTGGATCATATTGCTGACACCTTGATAGGTGCGAACCGTGCCCCCATTGGAAGGCATTGGAGTTGCCGGTGTAGCATTGCCGCATCCGCTCAGTACTACGCCGCACAGCAGCAATGAAGCATGGAGAACATTCGTTACATTGCGGCAGCGCCATTTTCTTAACCCTTGCGCGTCGATGCTCTCGCCTACCACTCTTCTATCTCCGTTCCAAATCCGTCCCATCGACTTGAACTCACACATAATTACCTTCCCTACCCGGCTAAAATGCATACTTAAGACCAAACTGCATCGTGCGCGGACGATGCGCGTCGATCGGATGAAGAAAGGAACTTCCCGTTAAGCAGTCCGTGCCATTGCCGCCGGCAGCGGAGTAGTGTGTACCGTAATCGCCATAGCAGCTCACCGTGTTGTTTGCCTGATTGCCGAGTGTCGAGTCGTAAATTCGGAATTGCGTCTGATTGAAGACGTTGAAGGCTTCCGCGCGAAACTCGAAGTTGCTTCCTTCCCTGAGTGAAAACACCTTCACGAGCGTCATATCGAAATTCAACCGGCTCGGGTTATTGAGCGAATTGCGCCCTGCATTGCCGAAGGTGAAGCCGCGTGGCGCTACAAAAGCGGCTGGATTGAGCAACAGTGGTCCAATGCTTCGGCTGTTATTGCCTGCGGCGGGAGCCGCTGAACGCGCGGATATTCCCGAGAGGTCAGGGTATGAACCTGAACCCGTAGAATTGGCCACTCCGGCGTTGTCCTGTGTCGCAATGCCGCTCGGGCTGCCGTTATTCACCACAGAGAACGGCGTACCTGTTTCGTAGAGAGTCAATCCGGACAACTGCCAGTGGTCGGTGAGTAATTTCCCGATATGCGAGTTGAGATAGCCGGACGCGGGACGGTCGTTTGCCTGGCGTTCCGAATCGGGATCGCCGTCGATGCTGGCGAGAAGATGCTGAAGGAAGCGGCGAAGCGGAAGATCGTAGATGTAGCTGATATGTAGTAAGTGCCGCTGATCGAAGTTAGAGCTGGCGCGGTTGGAACGCAGGTCGAACGAATTTACAAAGGTCGCGTCGGAGCGATCGGAAGAATTGTCGAGCGAATGGCTATACGTGTAGGACACGCCCATGAACAGAGGCCCTTGAGTACGGCGAAGCACCGACTGAAATGCGTTATAGTTCGAGGTCGCCACGTTCTGGAGCGAGAATATCTGGCCCATGCCGGGATACGCTTCTCGCAAAACATTGGGATCGACATTACATGCCGCTTGCAGATTCACCCTTGCCGCATTGGTTATGGGGTTGCCGTTGTGCAGCAGCCCGGTTGTGCTGCTGCAATCCGACGTGAGAAAGGGATCGCCAGGACCATAAGGGTTTTGTCCACTTGCGATCGGCTTGAGTTGGTTGATCTGCTCTTCGGCCGTCAGGTGTGTTCCCTTGCCGCCCACGTATGCCCCTGTGAGCAGCATGTTCCACGGAAGCTGCCGCTCGATGCTGAAACTCCATTGCTGGATATAAGGCCACACTGCCTGCGTGGGAATTGCGGTTACGTTCAAGGGAAATGCGACCGGGCCTGATGTCCCCGCATACGGCGATGGAGCCCCATTGGCACCTGCACCAATACTTGCAAAAGACGTGTTGTACTGCGTCATATCGAGAACCATCGGAGCGCTGCCTTCAAGCGATCCTGTGTTGGCCTCGTCTGCGGTGCCGTGCTCGAAGAATATGCCGTAGCCAGCCCGGATGGAGTTTTTGCCATTGCCGAACGGGTCCCAGGCGAAGCCTATGCGCGGAGCCGGACTCCATAGATGTCCATCCATGCAGCTCGCGGGAACGCCATTTACCCCACATCGCACGATGCCGTTCCTGACGCGTGGGTCGAGGTCCTGGGATGGGTTGATCGCATTCAGAGGGATCGGTTTGGAAGTCAAACCATCGACCAGGTTACCAAGAGATGGATTCACGGTCACAGTGGCAGCCAACCCTGCGCTCCAGGCCGATGGAACAAAATTGTATGCATTGTGATTGGCTGTGTAATAGGTTCCGAAAAGACTGACGCGCAGACCGAGATTCACAGTCAGCCGCGACGTAATCTTCCAGTCGTCCTGGACGTACGGCTCAACAATCTGATACCTCTGCCGATACTTCGTTTGCGTGCTGTCTTGCTGGAAGCTCGAGACGTTGCTATTCAGAAAGTCGGCGAATGAGTTTCCCGTGGAGAAGAGAGCTTTGACATTGCTGAACGTCATCACGCCCTGAGGCTCGCCAGTTGCAGCTCCAATGGGACCGTTGGTTTGATTCCTCTGAAAGACGATCCACTGCGCGCCGAATTGAAAATTATGCTTTCGCCAGGTTTTGGTTATGTTGTCAATAAAGCTGTATGTTGGATTCGAATGTTCCCAGGGCATATAGCCCGGGTCCGAGGCGAAACCGTATCCACCATACTCGGCATTGTTGCCGGCGATAGCGATACCGGGCATCTTCGGAATGCCGTTCAGGCCCGCGTTATTATTGCCGGGAAAGAGTGACCCCATGCCACATTCCTGGGTGCCAGTGCCATTGAGAGCACACGGAGCATCGAGTTCGGGCGGGCGCTGCAAATCGACGCCTCTGCCCGGCACATCCGACAACGTGAGATAGGAATTGGTATAGCTCGCAATAAATTCGTTGAGCAGTGAAGGCGAGAAAATATAGGTAGAGCGAGCTACAAGGCTCAAGCCCGGACCATAAAATCTGTTCTGAATAGTTGGGAAATTATTTGTAACAAAACCATACTGAGGAATGGCAGTAGTCTCGTCCCATTCGTCGTGAATATAGCGAAAGCCAATTTGGGCCTTCTCGTTGACTTGATGATCGATGCGGAAGAGCTCTTCACGCCAATATGTTGGTAGATAGACTTCGGCGTTGTAACAGGAGCCGATGGATGACGTACAGCCGGTAGTCGCATTGGGCTCAGGAATAATGCCGGTATTCAATAGAGCGGCAGCATTTCGATTAGGGATGGAGTAATTTCCGGGAAAGGTTCCCGTCGAGTACAGACCGGAATTGAATATCCCATGGATACGGGGACAATCCGGATAGTTCGCGGGATTGAACCCCACTTCAACTCCCGGCGCCGCAGCCGGACACACGTCGCTAAAATTGCCCGCACGCTCAGCGAGCGAGGGTACGCCTTGCCGATATGGGTAAGGATCTTTTTCGAGCCGCATCTCTTCCGAGAAGAAGAAGTGTGTCTTGCCCCTGGCGTTGTAGAGGTGCGGAATCGAGAGCGGACCACCAATAGTTCCACCGAAATCATTGCGGCGATAGAGCGGCGCGCCGTTGGTCACATCGAAGTAGCCTTTGGCGTTGAACATCTCATTGCGGATGAACTCGTAGAGATTGCCGTGATACTGGTCGGTGCCGGACTTGGTGGTGACGATGGAAGTGCCGTCGCCGGTGCTTGGGTACTGCGCGCCATAGTTGGAGGTCAATACCTTGATCTCCTGAATAGCATCGATGCTGGGCGTGACAATTAGCGAGGTATGGTCTTTGTTGATACCGACGTTCAGCGTCTCGGAGCCGTCCACGAGAAACGCGTTGTACTCGGTACGTCCACCGTTGATGGAGTAGCTGACGCTTCCGGCCATCCCGACGCGGGCCTCGTCCTGGCCGGTCTGGTTGCTGACACCGGGCGCGAGCGCCAGGAACTGAGAATAGTTGCGACCATTGAGCTGGATACCAGCGACTTCCTTCCCGGTAATCGTGCCGCTCACTTCCGCATTCTCGGTGTTGACTTGGGATACGGACGACGCCCCTGCATCAACGTTCACTGTCGATTGGGCTGAACCGACCGCCAGTTGGACATCATAGACAAATGCCTGTCCCATCCCGAGACTGACATTGTTCACGGCGGCCTTGAACCCCGGAGCGTCGATCTCGATCTGATATTGCCCCGCCGTGAGATAGGGGATGGTATACGCGCCGGAGACATCCGACCTGGTTTCAAACTTAACCCCGGTATCCTGGTTAAGAAGCTGCACTTGAGCATTCGGGATGGAGGCTCCCTGCTGGTCTGTAACGTGTCCGGTAAATCTTGCATTCTGCCCCCAGGCAGAGTGGCAACCTGTCAGAATCAGGACACACATCAGGCAATGTAAAAATGATCGGCGCATTTCCAGGGCTTTCTATGAACTGATGAAGCTGTTGTTTAATGCCTTTGGGCGTCGTTGCTATCCGCCTGGCGAACAGCCACGCGCAGACGCCTTACGGAGGCAAGAAGGTCTGGAACGATTGCGTCCGCAGTCCTTGCCGAATCACCATTGCCTGAGATCAACTCTTTGCAAAGGTGAATGTTCTGCTCTGCCTCATTCCTGAGAGAACCCGCCACGTCATTAGGAGCACGGTTGGCATCCCCTGCCGGGATGCCGAGTTCGGCGACCAGCTTGTCCTCTTCGTCCAGAGACGAGAGAAGGCTGGCCTGATGCCTGGCAAGTAATTGAGTAAGAGCACCGTGGGCTTCCGGCGTGAGTCGCTGATCCTGGTCAAAGCGTTGCAGTAAATCATCAATGGCCTTTCCGTCCTGCGTGAGCGAAGCCGCGTCGTTGAAAAGCTGGACCGAGATGCGACGAACGTCCTCGCGGCTTCGGCCTTTGTCCAGCAGGTACTTCTCCAGCGGCGTTACATCGGCGATGACCGATGCAGTTTGAATTCCGGTAATTCCTTCGGTGCCGTGCGTGTGGTCGTCAAATTCCTGAAAGGTGTAGATCACGGGAATGACATGAGGGACCAGGCGCAAACGGGACTCGATTTCGTTCTTGCGCTCCGTGGTTGCGACAATTCCTTTGACCTGAACGCCGTCCGAAGAACGAACGAGGTCGATACGTTCCGTCTTGTCCGCTCCCAACTGGTTCAGGACCAGACGCGTCGCTAGCTCCGCTTCGTCCAGTTCCAGGTCGGAGAGGACATGAGGAAGATGGATAGCTGGCGCGTGCATGTGCAGAGCAGCGAGAGGCTGGCCGATCGGCTCGAACAGCTCATCGTTCATCTCGCCCCACGGCATCAGGTCGTAATTCAGCTCCGCGATTTCGACCGTTCCGGTCTGCCGGAACTCAATCGTGCGGCCCACCGGATGGAAGTCGCTCTCACGAATGGTCAACGATTCCTGCGCAATGTCTCCACCTTCGACCTGAGTGGTCAAAGTAAGCAGATTCTCGCCGGAGCGAACCACCTGATCCTTCCGTATCTGTTGATGGTCATGCCAGCTCTGGTAGCTGCCCGCCGACAAAGGCTCATCCCAGGGCACACCGGCTCCGGACAGTTTCGTGCGCAACTGATCGAGATTCGGGGTGATCGGTTGTGGCTTCAGACGCCGTTTGCCCTGGGCGTCGTGGTAGATCGAACGCTCGACAGTTTGCGTCGAGGTCCGAACCCGTATCTTTTGATAGATCACTCCAGGTTGGCTGCTTCCCGGAACGCCATGATCCCATTTCACCGACTGCGCCAAAATCTCGTGAGGGGTGATATGCGGGCGGTTCTTCCACCAGATACCGAAGCACACAAGCGAAGCCACGCCCAGAATGACTGCGCTCGTGAAGACGGGACTCAAAGAAGGAGTGAAGATACGCCTGACCCTCCGCCTCAGCCTCGTCTGCCACTTCGTTTTGGGGAGAAGAGAGGGCCTGTCCAGCGGAGAGGAGACCACTTCCTGTCGCATCGAGATCAATGCATCCTCTGCACCCGGCTCCTGCTCCGAGGCCAAAGACTCATCGTGATAAAGAACTTCGATCAGAGGCCCGTTGCCCATAAATTTCACGAGCAGCTCCAGCTTGCAGGCATCTCCCAGGAACACCTCGTAGCGAATCTCCGGTTCACTCTGCGGCGGCTCGGAGACGACAGGAATTGCCAACAGGCAGATACCCTGCTCGCTCAACACTTCAATGAATTCGATACGGGTCTCGGGATGAACCTCAACCTCAAGCCGGTTCACCGTCGAACTAATGTCGCGCGCGGCGAGGATGTGGCCGTTGACTGCAATGCTGATGGATTCTGGCCGATGATCGTATAGTTCACGGAGCCGCTGGTACGCCTTGCGGATAACGATCTTCGGTTCCGCTGCGTTTTTGCCGCTCCTCTTTCTCGACTCGGATTTCGTCCGCCGTGTCGAGGCGGTCGCATCATCGGGCGAACGCAGATCGATGCGCGGTATCTGGTGGAAGTCGTTAACGAGATCCAGGCATCGCCTGCAACTGACAATATGCGCGAGGAGAACCGTATCGAGCGGCTTCGGATTCAGGTTGGTGTATTGCTGTAACAGTTCGTCTTTCGGAAGACAGCAGGTTTGGCAGGCGTCAAAGATGGTGTTTCGCAGCTCTGCCAACAACTGCTCCAGCGGCACGGCGATCTGCCTGGGGAGTGGGTCCGGCGGCGCAGGGTGATGCAGGACCCGCATACTGGCTGCATCTTCGAGATACCGCTTCGTCTCATCACGAGCAAGCAACAACCCATTGGCCACGGCCTGTTTAGAGATGAGAGCGAGCTGCATGATCTCTTCACGGCGATAACCATGAAGAAACCGGAGGATCAGGATGCTTGCCGACTTAGCAGTTTCTTTTCGCCAGGATAGATAGGCGACGACACGGCGCAGGTCATCCTGTATATCGATCGCATCCGTGCTGGGATTTTCCCGCACCGCCAACTGGATGGAGTCGAAATCAATAATCGTCAGATGATGCAGCAGATGACGGCGGGTACGGCGCTGATGGGCGAGATGGACATACCTCAAATAGGTGTAGAGAAGCGGCTCCGCGTTCTCAGGGTCTTTGACATCCGGCTGCGCCACAATGAAACGGACAAACGTATCCTGCACCATGTCCTCGGCGGTTGCACGATTGCCCTCGGCAAACTGCAAGGCCCATCTCAGCAGCCAGTCGTATCTCGCGGCGAAAATCGCCTCCAGAGACACGACGGCTTCTTCGCGGTTTGGCTTGATGAGGTGCATGGCGTATACCTCTATCTTCCCGATGTAGGGCCTTCATACGACAACTTGCCGACAATTCACTAACCTTTCATTTAGCGGGGCCCGCGAAGCCACGATCTCCCTTGCGCATAGTTCCACGCCGTATTCTTCTAAAACATTTATTCCTGGGCACTTCCTACTTTGAAGACACGATTTGACGCAGCATCGTGCCCCCTAAACAGGGCCACGCGAATCTCGCGCCTCGTTTGTTTCAATCGGATAAAGACGCTTCTGCGGAGAGATAGCAATAGAGCGACCAGACGGATGTCATCTGTGGCGCGGAGAGCGCCTGGACACGGAATCGAGTAAGACGTTGTGGGATTGGCCGTCCTGGCTTCAGCCCGACCGTTCCTGGTTCAGCGCATCAGGCCGTTAGTCGCACTCACGTCCACACCACCGAGGAGTCCATGAGTCTTCGAGTCCCAGGTCCCGACGCAGAGAAAGAGTGAGAGAGCGTCCATAGGTGTCCGAAATGTGGATATATCGTCAACCTGAAAGACATAGGTCTTCGAGCGATTACGACTGGGATCATTACGCGCCCCACCTGCGGATGGTCGGGTGTCGTCACCATCGAGATCGTTGAAGAGGAAAAGCCCGCCGGGTAGCAGCGTCTCCATCATCTGAGGATGCTGACGCCGTGCGTTTGCTTCGCACCTGATTCGGAATGGGGAGCGGAATCTGGCTGGCTTTCGTGAGATGGGCCAGCTTCCCCGGCTATTGAAGGCTCCAGGCGCACGCCCTCGGACGCTCCTGAACAAAAAATACCCTTAAATCATTGATTTATTGGAATTTTTTTGCTGTGCGAAGAGGTTTGGGAGAATTTCAGGAAATGTAGTTCTGGTTGCCCCCCAGGGATTCGAACCCCGATACTCTGCTCCAGAGGCAGATGTCCTACCATTGAACGAGGGGGCAATGCACAGGCAAGACGGCAGGATGACAATCGCCTTCACAACCGCTTCCTTATAGTAAAGGTGTTGCAATCTATCGTCAAACCTGGCTGCGGCCTTCACAAATGAGCCGATCCAGGCTGGTCGAGGGCTGGTACAAGCCACCTCTTAAAACCTGTTTCTCTCGAAGGTACAACTGTGCTCATAACTGCCGATTCATGGAAATATCAATAACCCTCCTGTAGAATCACAGAAATTGGCAGAGTGTTTTTCCAATCTGGTATGGCTGGCCCTTTCGGTCGGCCTGTTGAGTCTGTGGCTTTTCTGTTACTGCCGTCTTCGGCGTGGCAGCCGCAGCCATCTCTCGTCATCCCCGATCGGGATACAGCTGATTGCTGTTGCTCTGCTGATCGTGATCCTCCTGCCTGTGGTTTCACTCACCGACGACCTGCACACCGGTGCAACCCTCGTGGAGGCAGAGCATCTCTCCCGCCGTGGATCTCTGCTCCCGGCTCACGATATCTTTCTGCACACCATTGTGCTGGCCGTAACCGGCTTTTCTCTGCATCAGGACATTTCTCTTCTGCATTGTCTTGAATTTCCGCCGCCCGATCCTGTGTTCGGGAAGACGGAAATGGGCCACATTCAGTCCGCAGCTATTCGGCCACCGCCTGTCTTCGCCTGATCCCCGACTCAGGCTCCGTTCACTCGCAGTCACATATTGAATTCACTCTCGTTAATCGCCCGATCGCTTATTGCGATCCCTGGATGTGCGTATGAGATTCTCTCCTGTTCGAGGCGCGGCCCTTTTACTGGTAATGGCCTTCGTCTTTGCCTCAGCTCATGCTCAGGCCGGCCCCGCGCCGCTCACACTGCAGCAGGCAATTGACATTGCCCGCGCTAAAAATCCGACACTGCTCTCCGGTCAGCAGCACGTAACGGCAACAAAGGCCAGCGAGATCACCGCCGGGCTTCGTCAAAACCCGAACTTCACGGTCTCCGGAGCCGACGTTTCCCTTCCCGCTGATAACCCGAGCAGCCCTTATGGCTACTCCGCCAACGTCTCCCGTCTCTTCGAGCGCGGACAAAAGCGGCGCTGGCGCCTCGATATCGCGCATGCCACCACCGATGTGACGCAGAGCCAGTATCGTGACACCGAGCGGCAGACGATCCTGCAGGTAAAGCAGTCCTTCACCAACATGCTGGCCGCGAAGGCCGCTCTGAAGATCGCGCAGGATAATCTCGACGGCTATCGCAAAACCGTCGATCTCAGCCGGGCGCGCCTGAATGCCGGCGACATCAGCAATACCGACTTCGAGCGCATCGACCTTCAGCAGGCCGAGTTCGAATCGGATTATGACAACGCGCACCTCAATCTCGTGCAGGCCAGCGACTCGCTGCAGCTTCTGCTCGGCGTCGAAAAACCGGCCGATGCCTTCGACATCGCCGGCACGCTCGATCCGCCATCGATCACCGTCGCGCTGCCGCAGATCGAACAGGAGGCGCTCGCCGCGAGACCCGATTATCTCGCCGCGCGGCAGTCGGTACAGCTCGCCGATGCGAACGTGAAACTGGCCGTCGCCGACGGAACGGTCGATCCCACCGTCGGCGGCGAGTATGAGCGGGTGGGCACGTACAACAGCGCGGGCTTCCAGGTCTCCATCCCTCTTCGCATCTTCGACCGCAACCAGGGCGAAAAGGAGCGCACGCGCTATGAGGCGCAGTCGAGCCGCTTCGCCGAGATCGCAGCGCGCAACCAGGTCATCAGCGATGTGGACCAGGCCTGGGCCGCTTACGACGCAGCGCTGAACGTGGCCAAACGCTACAACAGCCACTACGCGGCCGAGGCCACCCGCGTGCGCGACAATCTCGAGTTCAGTTATCGCCACGGAGGCGCCACGCTGCTCGACTACCTTGATGCGCTGCGCGACTACCGGCAGGTCAACCTCGATGCGCTGAATGCCAATGAGCAGGTCTGGCTCAGCCTCCACCAACTCAGCTTCGCTTCCGCAACGGAGATCGTCCCATGAGCCGCCATCGTCTTCTCCTGTATTCCGTTCTCATCCTGCTGCCGCTGACGGCCTGCAATAAACAGGAGCAAACCGCGCCGGAAACGGCCACTCCGAAGCAGCCGATGGTGGATACCATCACCGTCAGCCACCAACACGTGGCCGATCAGCTGATGCTGCCTGCGCGCATCACCGCGAACCCCACCGACATCGTGCATGTCTACCCGCTCATCAGCGGCCGCGTTCTCTCCCTCCGTGTCCTTCCCGGGCAGGAGCTGAAGAAGGGACAGCAGATCGGCACACTGCAGAGCAGCGATGCCGCACAGGCCCGTTCCGACTTTGAGAAAGCAAAGATCGAAGCCACTCGCGCCGACCTCCAGCTCAGCCGCGCCAAAGAGCTGTTGCAGCATGAGGTCATGGCGCAGCGCGACTACGACGATCTGAAGGCTCTCGACGATTCCGACCATGCGGAGCTGGAGCGTGCGCGGCAGGCTCTTCGCCTCCTCGGTTTCTCGGAAAACGATACGTCCGACATCGTGCCCATCACCTCGCCCATCTCCGGTGTCGTGCTCGACGTCAACACCGGTCCCGGCGAGTTGCAGCGCTCGCTCGACAATGCCAACGCCATCGCCACCATCGCCGATATCGACACCGTATGGATCATGGGCGATCTCTATCCGCGCGATCAGGCCGGCGTTCACGTCGGCCAGCCGGTCAACATCAGCGTCAACGGTTATCCGGATATGACGCTGCACGGCGTCATCGGCAATATCTCCGACGCAGTCGATCCCACCTCGCTCACTCTCAAAGTTCGCGTGGTGCTGCCCAACCCCGGGCACAAGCTCAAGCCGCAGATGTATGCAACCATCGCGGTTACCAATCAAAAGCGCGACGTGATCGTCGTCCCGTCCACAGCGGTGATTCAGAGCGGACAGGAAACATTCGTCTTCGTGCAGACTTCGCCCGGTAAATATGAGCGGCGTAATGTCGTGCTCGGCGCCATACACGAAAAATCAGATGAGATCACCCAGGGGCTGAACGATGGGGACCAGATCGTCTCCACCGGAGCAGAGCTTCTGCGCGAATCAGAGGGGCAGTAAATGCAGACGCTGATTCGAGTTCTTCTTCGCTACCGGAACGTCATACTGATCCTCTTTCTTGCCGGGCTCGCCATCGGCATCTTCGCCTTTCGTCAGCTCGACATCGAGGCCTACCCTGACCCATCGCCACCGATGGTCGAGTTCATCACGCAGAACCCTTCCTGGTCCGCGGAGGAAATGGAGCAGCAGGTCACCATTCCCCTTGAGACCGGCCTGAACGGAACGCCCCGGCTCGATCAGATCCGCTCCATCAGCATCTTCGGCCTGAGCGACGTGAAGATGTACTTCACCTTCGACAGCGATTATTTCGTCGATCGTCAGGAAGCGCTGAACCGTATTCAGCAGGTCAACCTGCCGAACAATCTGCAGCCGCAGCTCTCGCCGGAATCCCCCATCGGAGAGATCTACCGCTACGAGCTGACCGGCGCAGGCTACTCTCTCAATGAGCTGAAGGCCACGCAGGACTGGCTGGTCGTCCGTCAGATCAAGCAGGTCCCCGGCATCATCGACGTCGCCACCTTCGGAGGCTCCACTCGTCAGTACCAGGCCGAAGTCGATCCCAATAAGCTGCTCACCTACGGCGTAACGATGACGCAGGTCGTCAACGCTGTGCAGAACAGTAATGCGAATGCGGGCGGCAACTATCTCACCCTCGGCAGTCAGAGCGTCAACGTGCGCGGCATCGGACTGCTGCACTCTGTCGATGACATGAAGGATATCGTCGTCGCCGAGCACAACGGCGTTCCCGTGCTGCTCAGCGACGTGGCCGCCGTGCAGGAAGGCCATCAGCCGCGGCTCGGCAAAGTGGGCCGCGACGGCGACCCCGACATCGTCGAAGGCATCGTCCTGCTGCAGAAAAACGAAAAATCGCTGCCCGCGCTCGCCGGACTGCGTGAAAAAATCCATCAGCTCAACCACGGCAACCTGCTGCCTCCCGGCATGCAGATCAAGACCCTCTACGACCGCACCACGCTGATCAACACCACGACCACGACCGTCCGCCACGTCATCATTACCGGGCTGATTCTGGTCACGCTGGTGCTGCTCAGCATGCTCGGCGATCTCCGCATCACCTTCATCGCCGCCATCACCATTCCCTTTGCCGTGCTCTTTTCCTTCACGATGATGGTGCTGACGAACCATTCAGCAAACCTCATCTCGATCGGCGCCATCGACTTCGGCATCCTCGTGGACGCGTCCATTGTCGTTCTCGAAAATGTGCACCGAAAGGTTTCAAGACGAGTCGAAGGGGAAGAGGTCGGCGACCTCATCACCGAAGGCGTCGGCGCGGCCGCAAAGCCTGTGCTCTTCGCCACGCTCATCATCCTGGTCGCCTTCATTCCTCTCTTCACCATGCAGGGCGTGCCCGGCAAGATCTTTGCGCCGATGTCGGTCACATACGGCTTCGCTCTCACCGGCGCGCTGATCTTCGCCCTGATCTTTGCTCCCGTCCTGGGCGCGATCATGACACCGAAGAAAGCAAAGCCGCACGCTGCCACGGAAACATGGCTGAGTGCCTTCCTGCGCCGTCACTATGACCGCGGACTTCGCAGCGCGCTGCGCTTCCGTAAAACGGCCTGGATGATCGCGCTGGCCTGTCTGATCGGCGCCGTCATTCTCTTTAAATTTGTCGGCGGTGAATTTATGCCGGCGCTCGAAGAAGGCAACCTCTGGATTCGCGCCACCATGCAGCAGGACGTCTCCTTCCAGACTTCATCGAACCTCGCCGACGATATCCGCGATACTCTGCGTGCCTATCCTGAGATCTCTCAGGTCATCTCGCAGATGGGCCGCCCCGATGACGGCACCGACGTCAGCACCTTCAATAACATCGAATTTCTTGCCGATCTCAAGCCCGCCTCGCAGTGGCGTCCCGAGTTTCACGGCAATAAAGACGCACTCATCGCTGCGATCCAGAGCAGCTTCAAAAAGTATCCCGGAATTGACTTCAACTTCTCGCAGAATATTCAGGACAACGTCGAAGAGGCCATGTCCGGCGTCAAGGGAGAGAACTCGCTCAAGCTCTTCGGCAGCGACTTCGATCAGCTGACGCAGATCGCCGACAAAATCCAGGGCATCATGAAGTCGGTTCCCGGTATTACCGACGTCGGCGTCTTCGACGTCACCGGCCAGCCCAGCCTCATGATCTCCATCGATCGCGCCAAAGCCGCGCGCTACGGTCTGCAGGCGCAGGACATCAACAATGTCGTGCAGGCCGCCGTCGGCGGAGCGCCCGTTACGCAGATCATCGACGGCGACCGCCGCTTCGATTTCTCCGTGCGCTATGCTGCGCAGTACCGCGACACCCCCGACGCCATCAGCAGAATCCTCGTCGCAACACCCGACGGGAATCAGGTTCCGCTCGGCGCCGTCGCCAATGTCACGCTGCATAACGGAGCCTTCATGATCTATCACGAAGGCGGCCGTCGCTACATCCCCATCAAATTCAGCGTGCGCGGGCGCGACCTCGCCAGCGCTATTCAGGATCTGCAAAGCCGCATGGCTCAGCAGATCAAGCTGCCCACCGGCTATGAATACACATGGGCCGGTGAGTTTGACAGTCTGCGCAAGGAGCAGGCTCGTCTGGCCTTCATCATTCCCGTCAGCCTGGTCGTCATTCTGGTGCTGCTCTACATCCAGTTCCGCACCTGGCGCGACGCCTTCATCGTCGTCGGCACGCTGCCCTTCGCAGCCATCGGAGGAATCCTCACACTCTTCCTCACGCACACGTCCTTCAGCATCTCCGCGGCCGTCGGCTTCACCTCGCTCACCGGCGTGGCCACGCTCGGCGCCGTCGTCTTCCTCTCCGGAATTCGCCGTGCGCAGCGCGAGGAGGGCTTCGATCATGGCCTTGAAAAAGGCTGTCTCGACGAGATGCGTCCTGTCGTGATGGCCTGCATGGCGGCCGGACTCGGTCTGCTTCCGGCCGCTGTCACCAGCGAGATTGGCGCCCAGGCACAGCAGCCGCTGGCTCGCGTTGTGGTCGGCGGAATGGTCACGACCGTCTTCGCGATTCTCTTTGTCATGCCGCTGCTGGTGCGCCGCTTTAGCTCGCGCGACGAGTTCGATCACGGAGTGAGTGAATAAGGCAGAACGGCATGCGCGGATAAAAAGCTGCACAGGCGCTTCGGAAAAGTACGCGCTTTGAAGAAGCCCCGTGCAGCCTTTTGCGCCGTCAGACGGTTCACCCGGGCGGCTAGTTTTCTTCGCGCAGCACTTCGAGCGGCTTTTGCCCGAGGATGCGAAAGCTGGCAATCCACCCCGTAAGGATAGCCAGCAGCGCGGTCGCCGGAATCGCGATCAGCGTTCCCTGCCAGTTCGTATGGAACGTCACATCCATCCGGTGCAGCAGAATCCGCGAAAGCAGATTCGCGAAGAGCGCGCCCACACCGCCTGCAAGCAGACCCAGCACAAGAAATTCCACGCTGAAGACAGCGGCGATACGGTTACGCGTCGCGCCCAGCGTCTTCAGCACGACGACCTCGCGAATGCGGCGAAAGCGCGTGCTGGCCACGCTCGACGCAAGAATCACCAGCCCTGACAAAATCGAAAATCCTGCCAGAAAGCGGATCACAATCGTGATCTGGTCGATCACACCCTGCACCGTGTCGATAATGTCCGCAATGTTGATCACGGTCACCGTAGGATAGGCCGCAAACATCGCCCGCTCGAAGTCGGGAATCGTGCCGCGCTGCACATGCACCGCTCCGTACCAGACCGTCGGCTGGTCGCGCAGCAATCCAGAGGCAAGCACGAACTCGCTGCGCGCAAAAGCATGCTCGCCGTCCACCTTATAGATCGCCGCAACGCGCACGGGAATCTCCTTCTCGCCGACCGCAAAGGTCACCTGCGATCCCGCGTGCAGATGCAGCCTCTGCGCCACGCGGTTCACAACGGCTACTTCAGAGACCGAAGCGTCCTGCCACCACTTCCCTTCCACGACCTTTGCTCCCGGCGGCACGGCATCGGCCCAGCTGATCGGGACTGAGCGCAAAAAACGCTTCGGATAATGCTCCAGTTCCAGTGACTCCACCGATTTGCCGTCGATGGAAACCACGCGCGAAGAGATGATCGGAATCATCTCCGGAGGGCCCTGAAGCCCCGGCTGCTTTTTCAGCAGCGCTTCCACGCCCTGCAGCTCTTCGCTGCCGATATCCACCAGAAAAAGATTCGGCGTCTTCGGCCCCGCTCCTTCGCGCAGCGCGGCCAGCACCGAGCTTTGCATGAAGAAGACGCTCAGAATCAGCATTACGCCTGTACCCAGCGCGGCCAGCACCGCCGACGACTGATTTCCCGGCCGGTAGAGGTTCGCCAGCCCGTGCCGCACCGCCGAGTGAAGATACAGCCGCGTTCGCGCCAGAAAGAGCCGCAGCCCGCGCAGCGTCAGCGCAGACAATCCCAGAATCACCACCAGCAGCGCCGTCAGACAGACCGCAAACCACTTCCCCACCAGCATCGAATCGGAGAGAACCGCCGCAATCCCGCCCAGTGCCGCGACAATCACCACTATTGCGCCGATCTGCAGCTTCCGCTCCTTCACGCGTGCTACAAAACTGCGCTGACCTTCACCCGACTCGATCACCCTCCGCAGCACCACTACCGGGCGAATCCTTCGCACATCGAGCAGCGGCGGCAGGCAGAACAGCAATGTCGTCAGCACACCCGTTCCCACCGCCGCCAGGATCACTTTCACCGGCAGATGAATCTCGGTATGCACCGGAACGAGCGAGCCCAGCAATGAGGGAAAGGCATACTCCACGCCCGCGCCGATGGCCACGCCGATCAGCGCGCCGCCCACGCCCAGAAACAGCGTCTGCAGCAGATAGATTCGCAAAATATCGGAAGAGCGTGCCCCGATCGACTTCATGATCGCGAGCACCTCGATCCTCTGCTGCAGATGCGCGTGCATCGCCATCGCTACGCCGATCACGCCCAGCACCATCGCCACCAGGCAGATCAGGCTCAGCAATCCCGTCGAGCGATCGATCCCCTCCGTCAGCGCCGGACTCGTCTCGCGAAAGTCCGTAATCTGCGCTTCGGGCAAGATCTTCTCGAGATCCGTGCGCACATCGGCCACGCTGGCCTTTGTTGTATCGATGCGAAACAGATAGCGCTCCGTCGCACGGCTGCCCGCCTGCAGCAGTCCCGTCTCTTCGACGGCGCCGCGAGTCATCATCACGCGCGGCCCCAGTCCCACGCCGGAGTTGATGCGATCCGGCTCGCGTGCAATCACCGCGGCGATGCGGAAATACTTCCCGCCGACCTTCAGCCGGTCGCCGATCTTCGCCTGCAGACGCACCAGCAGATTGTCATCCACCACAACCGTCGCGTCTGTAAGGACGCTGCGCAGATCGCCCGCGGGGCTAAGCACAACCGCGCCGTAAAACGGATACATCGCAGGATCGACAACCTTCAGCGACACCAGCAGCGGGACCGGATCGCCCTCGCGCGACGCCATCGAGACCATCTCCGTTACAGCCGTCGTGGTTACGCCATGCGTCTGAAGGGCCTGCAGCTGCTGCATCTGCTGCGCTGTCGCCTGCTGATTCATACGCGCCGAGAGATCGGCGGCCATAATGCTCCGCGCCTGCGTCAGCAGCGTTCTGCGGAACGACTCGCTGAAGCCGCGCACGCCCGTCAGAGCAGCCACGCCGACAGCTACTGAGAGCAGCACGAAAACAAACTTCGCCTTCGACGCATGCAGCTCGCGCCATGCAATGCGCGCCGCTGTCATCCACGGCAAAGCCGGCTTCGCGTCTTCCGATATGCCGCGGCCGCTCATCGTTCCCGCACCCCGCCGCGCTCCTCCGTCACTTCATCGGCCACAACCACTCCGTCCCGCACATGAATCTGCCGGTCGGCGCATGTGGCGATCTGCGGATCATGCGTCACCATCACCAGCGTCGTGCCCGCGCTGCGCTGCCGGTCCGTCAGCAGGTCGAGCACATGCTGGCCGTTCTTCGAATCGAGATTGCCGGTCGGCTCATCGGCCATCACAATCGGCGGATCGAGCACGAACGCCCTCGCCAGCGCCACACGCTGCTGCTCGCCTCCTGAAAGCTGCACAGGATAGTGATGCAGACGGTCTGCCAGTCCCACCGCCTCCAGCAGGCTCTGCGCCTTTGCTCGTCCGTCGCCGCGCGCATTCAGCTCATGCGGAAGCAGCACATTTTCAAGCGCTGTCAGCGTGGGAATCAGCTGATACGACTGAAAGACAAATCCGATCTTCCTGCCGCGCACCTGCGCCAGATCGTCTTCCTCCATCCGGCTGATCGTCACGCCATCCAGAATCACATCGCCTTCCGTCGGAGAATCCAACCCCGCCAACAGCCCCAGCAGCGTGCTCTTTCCGCTTCCCGACGCGCCCATGATGACGACAAACTGACCCCGCGGAATCGTCAGATCGATCCCGCGCAGAATCTCCACCGTTCGTGCTCCGTTGCGAATGGACTTCTTCAGCCCCCGCACCTCAATCATTCCCGTCTCTCCGTGCCGCCTGCTTATCCGCCGTTGCTACACTGAAGCAGTGATGCGTCGCCGCTTTCTTCTGCTCGTCGCGCTGCTGCTTCCTCTCCCTATATACGCAGCGCCCGCTGCGCCCGTTCCGGCCATCGTCTGCTTTGGAGACAGCATCACCGCCGGTTACGGCGCCGA
Source organism: Paracidobacterium acidisoli (assembly GCF_003428625.2). Lineage (GTDB taxonomy): Bacteria > Acidobacteriota > Terriglobia > Terriglobales > Acidobacteriaceae > Paracidobacterium > Paracidobacterium acidisoli. The sequence continues at coordinate 599,758 of NZ_QVQT02000002.1, forward strand.
GCCCGGCCACAGCTACCCCGACTATATCCAGAAAGCTCTCAGCGCCCGCGGCTATCGCTACCATGTGGTCAATCTGGGCATCAGCGGCAACACCTCCAAAGACGGAGTCAACCGCCTGAAAGACGTGCTGAAGCTGCATCCTGCTGTTGTCATCGTGGAATTCGGCGGCAACGACGGACTGCGCGGCCTGCCTCTCAGCGTCACCCGCGATAACATCGACGCCATCGTCGGCACGCTGCGCAAAGCAGGCAGCCGCGTGCTGCTCGCCGGTATCACGCTTCCTCCCAACTACGGTCCCGACTACATCCACCAGTTCGATGAGATGTACCACGCGGTCGCGGCAAAATATCGCGTCCCGCTGCTGCCCATGCTCTATGCCAATGTCTACACCGTCCCCGGAACCATCCAGGAAGACGGCATTCATCCCACGGCAAAGGGCGCTGAGCTCATCGCGCAGAACTTTCTTCCGCTGCTGCTGCCCATGCTGCACAAATAAGACCGGCTCAGACCAGAACCACATTCGGCTGAAACAGGGTCCCGGCCACGCGTCTCCCAATCGCAACCAGCTCCCGCTGTCCTTCAAAGATCTTCACCAGAGGAGCGCCTGAAAACTCCGGCAGATTCACCTGCATGCCGTTGCGCAGACGGCCCAGCGTCTGCTCGTCTCCGGCAACCGGCGGAATCTCCGGCAGCAGCGTGCGCGGGTGCGGCATCCGCGTCTCCAGAGCTCCAGCGCTCGCCAGCGATTCCATCTCTTCCAGTGAAAGCGCACCGGCCAGGGTAAACGGCCCCGCGGCCGTGCGTCGCAGGCTCGCCAGATGCGCGCCGCATCCCAGCGCCAGGCCCATCTCATGCGCGACCGACCGCACATATCCTCCGGCCGAGACGCGCATCGTGAATGCGGCAACATCGCCATCCACGGAGTCGATGGAAAATTCGGCAATGGTGATCCGCGCCGGTTTCAGCTTCGGCATCTCACCGGCCCGCGCAAGCCGGTGCGCCACCTTGCCGTCGACTTTCTTCGCCGAAAATGGAGGCGGCATCTGTTCCATCTCGCCGTGAAAGCGCGATGCGGCGGCGCGCACCTGTTCCAGCGTCAGCGCAACCGCCTGTACCTCGGAGGCCGCTTTGCCCTCCGCGTCATACGTGTCGGTGGCAAAGCCGAAGCGGATCGTTCCGGTATAGGCCTTTTCGGCCGCGCCGAAGAACTGCGCCAGCCGTGTGTATTTGCCAAGCAGCAGGGGAAGTACACCGGTCGCCATCGGGTCCAGTGTGCCAAGATGTCCTACCGAAGATTCGCCGGTCGCGCGCCGCACCCGCGTCACCACATCGTGCGAGGTCATGCCGCCCGGCTTGTCGAGAATAAGAAGCCCGTTCACGTCTACTACTATATGTTTCCTGCTGCACGGCAGATATATGTTTCCCGTCGCGCGGCAGATACAGGTTTCCGGCTCGCCAGGCAAAGCCGGCGTGCGGATTACACGCTCGCCTGCATACGCTCCCGCACCAGCGACAGAAACTCCGCCCGCGTGTTCTGCTTCTGGAAGACGCCGACCATCGCCGAGGTGACCGTCGAGGAGTTCTGCTTCTCCACGCCGCGCATCATCATGCACAGATGCCGCGCCTCAATCACCACGCCCACGCCCTGCGGAGCGATCGCGTCATGAATCGCATCGGCAATCTGCCGCGTCAGCCGCTCCTGCACCTGCAGGCGGCGCGCAAACACCTCCACCAGCCGCGGAATCTTGCTCAGTCCGATCACCTTGCCATTCGGAATATACGCAACGTGCACCTTGCCGAAGAAGGGCAGCATGTGATGCTCGCACAGAGAGAACATCTCGATATCTTTCACGATCACCATCTCGTCGTAATCGACATCGAACATCGCGCCGCGCAGAATCGCAGTCGGGTCCTCGTGATACCCCTTGGTCAGAAAGGCGATGGTCTTCTCCATCCGCTCCGGCGTGCGCAGCAGGCCGTCCCGCGTCGGGTCTTCATCGAAGCGCCGGATCAGCTCCCGGTAAATATCCTGCGTCGAACAGTCTTCCAGCCCCGTGGATTCCACCAGTCTGTCCACCAGGGCCATCGAAACAGCCCCTCTGCCCTTTACCCCATTCTTCATGCCCTGTTGCCTTTCCCGGATGGTATTGCGCCGTCGCGATACTCAAAAAAATTATTCGACGTCTCTTCCACCCTTACCCGCGCCAGCTCCACTCCCGTAAGCGCGTCCTTTAGCCGTCGATGCACTTCCATACACAGATTCTCCGTGGTGGGCACACGATCCTGAAAGCATGGAAGCGTATTCAGGTTCATGTGGTCGAAAGGTTCCACCACTTTCCTTTGCACGCAGGCATCGAGCGCGGCCAGATCGCAGACCATCCCCGTCTTCGGATCGACCTCGCCGCCTACCGTGACTTCGATCACGTAGTTGTGCCCGTGCCCGTGAGGGTTATTGCACTTGCCGTAGATGGCGCGGTTCTCCGCCTCGCTCAGCGCATCGGTATGCAGCCGGTGCGACGCGCTCAGCCGATATCTCCTCCCCAGCCAGGCCCTCACCGTTCTGTCCCTCGCGTCCTCATGTATCCGGCCATCGTCCTTTCCTCCACGCAGAAGACGTGTCTGCCTGCGCGGTTAATCCCCGTAATATTCGGCAAACAGATCGGGCATCTCATACACGCGCACGCGTTCCAGCTTTGCGCCGGGAATCTTTCCGTCCAGCCGCTTCCACACGGCGATCGCAATATTTTCCGTAGTCGGAATCGCATCGCGAAATTCAGGAACCTCATAGTTCAGGTGCCGGTGGTCGTAGACGGAAACCACCTCGCGCTCCAGAATCTCCTTCAGCTCCTTCAGGTCCACAACGAATCCGGTCTTCGCGTCCACATCGCCCGACACCGTGATCTCCAGCGTGTAATTGTGTCCGTGACCGTTACGATTGGCACATTTTCCGAAGACGCGCTCATTCTCTTCCGCGCTCCAGTCGTCGTTCCAGTAAAAATGCGAAGCGGAAAACTCCGCCCGTCTCGTCAGCAGAATCATAGGATCAAACTCGAAACAGCTTATCTGTCATAAAATTCGAAAATTTGGGCACAGTTTCAGACCTGTAAAACAAGACCATAAATCGGTCCAAGTTTGTATTCTGTAAGGCTCTCCAACAGTTCCGGATTGATGCTGATCGAATGGTATTTACCCTTATCCTTGTCCTTCCATGAACTGCTGCTGAGCCAATCCGTGTTCGCCAGGACCTTTTCGATTAAGCAATCGTGCTTCACAAGATACCAATGGCCTCCGTGCGGGAATGCCATCCAAATGTCTTTGCCGGAGTATCTCCGGTCAATTGTCAGCCTCGACTTCAACTGCACTTTCAATGTGCTCGTCCCATTTACATGGTACGCAAGGAAATCTGCTCCCTGCCAATCGTCGGCGAGCTTGATGCAGTTAAATCCATAGTCGGCAAGCGTAGCCGCTATCTTCTGGAAGTTGAACAATTCTTTTTGTCGAGCATTCAACGTCTTATAGTCGACCTTTTCAAAGCGGGTATGATTTTCCGTCACGTTCTCCTCCAGGGCAGGGCAAATCCATTGTCATAATCCATTTTTGTACGTCAGGCACATGATTTTAGACGGACATATTTGATGGATGCCTCACAGCCCGGTGGCGCTTCACTTAACGTCCGCCGGCATATTCACGTCCCTTCCACGAAACCCGTCTGGTCATCGTGTGCTGAAACCAGCTTCGCCACAGCAGCGCGGCCAAGAGCGGCACCCCCAGAGGGCTGATCAGGCAATCGACGAAGGGAAAATGCGACTTCGCCACTCTGCGATAGTAGCCCCACAGCGCCCGCAGCCACACCAGCAGCAATAAACCCGCCACCGTCCAGCGTCCCGTCGTCTGCCACATAAAACACGCCAGCAGCGGTATACCCACGATCACCGCGAACTGCACCAGCTTCATCCCCGCCATCGGCAGCGGATTCCCGAAGAGCAGCGCCAGGTTCTTCGTCCACCCCTCCCACATCGCGCCGAAGCTGCGGTACATCCTCGCCGACACCGCCTCCGGAGCATAGCGGAAGCGCAGCCCCAGTTTGCGCCGCTTCACCAGATTCGCCAGCGCCACATCTTCCAGCACCGTGTCAGCCACCGCTTCGTGTCCTCCGATGTGCTGATACACCTCGCGCCGCACCAGGATAAACTGCCCGTTCGCCGCCGCCACATGGGTCTCCGGATCGTTGATCTTTGCCGGTGAATACGTCATCGACAGCTCGCTGAAGATCAGCGGCATCAGCGTGCGCTGCGCCAGCCCCGTCACCACCTGCCGCGGCGAATACGACAGCATGCCCGCCTTGTGCCGCTCGGCCTCGATCATCGCCAGACGCAGATGACCCGGCTCATGCACCGTATCCGCATCGGTAAACAGCAGCCACTCGCCGCGCGCCGCCAGCCAGCCCGTCCAGCAGGCATGGGCCTTTCCCGTCCACCCCTTCGGCGGAGCCGCCGCTTCCATCACCGTCACACCCGCAATCCCCTGGGCAATGGCGCGCGTGCGGTCGGTCGAGCCGTCATCCACCAGCAGAATCTCCCACTCCCGCCCCAGCTCCCAGCCCGGCTCCGACTGTGCGGCAAGCGAGCGCAGGCAATCGCCCACGCAGTCTTCTTCATTGCGGGCAGGAACGATCACGCTGAGCGAGTATGAGGAGGCCGTTTCGAGGAATGTATTCACAGGGTATGGATCACTGCTGCTATCAAAGACCAGTCGACTCATTATTATAGAAGCATGCTTTCGACCCGCCTGCCTGCCGGAGCCACATGCGCCGCGCGACGCATCGCAAAGACCGCTTCGTGCGCTCTGAGCCTGGCGCTGCTCTTCGCGGCCGCCTCGGGCTGCAACCGCGGCGACCACCCCATCCAGGTCGGCGAAGCCGCCCCCGCCTTTACCATCCATGACGGATCGCAAAACGTCAGCCTCAGCCAGTACCGCGGTAAAACCGTCGTGCTCAATTTCTGGGCCAGCTGGTGCCCGCCCTGCCTCGAGGAGTTCCCTTCGCTCATGCAGCTCCAGCGCCAGATGCCCGGCATCGTCGTCCTGGCTGTCAGCTTCGATCAGGACGCGGACGCCTACCGCCAGTACCTTGCCGACAACCACATCGACAATCTGGTCACCGCGCTCGACCTCTCGCAGAAGTCGAACCTCGCCTACGGCACCACCCGTCCCCCCGAGACCTACATCATCGACGCGCATGGCGTCATCCGCCGCAAATTCATCGGCCCGCAGGACTGGACCAGCCCCGAGATCGTGAACTACCTGCAGCGCCTCTGACCGCGCCGCCCGGTCCCGGTTCCGGATGAAGTATCATCAAAGCCATGACGCAGCTGGAAGTCCTCTATCGTTACGAGCACCACCCCGACGAAGCCGCCATGTTCTCCCTCGGCAACGCCCGCGAGGTCTATGGAATTCGCCGTATCCGTGTCGATGAGGCAGCAAAGACCATCCGCGTCGAGTACGACGCCACCCGCCTTACCAAGCCCATCGTCCTGCAGCTTCTGCGCCGCACCGGTATCAGCATCGTCGAGGAAATCTCCCTGATCCCGCCGCAGCCCGCGCCCGAAGAAGCCGCCGCCGCTGCTCCTGCAGCACAGAAATAGCCGCCGGGCCCTACCGGCCTTCGCCTGCCTTCGGCTCAAGCGCATACAGATGATGCATCGGCCCCCGGCCTTTGCCGATCGGATACGCAGCCTTCATCGCCGCCCGCACATAAGCCTTCGCCCCGGCGACCGCCTCCACAGGACCGTCTCCCAGCAGCACCCGGCTCAGCAGCGCCGACGAAAAGGCGCAGCCCGTTCCATGGGTCGCCGAAGTCTCAACCCGCGTCCCCGGAAACCAGCGCTCCTCCCCATTCGCAGCCAGCAGAAAATCATCCGGCCGGTCCAGATGCCCGCCCGTCACCACAACATGGAGTCCGGCTTCTCCGGCCGCCGCCCTTCCAGTCTCCGCCGCCATCCGGGCCAGCGCTCGCGCCGCCTCCGGAATCTCCGCAGGCTGCGCCGGCTCCGGCAGCCCCGTCAGAACGGCCAGCTCAGCCAGATTCGGCGTGACCCATCCCACCTGAGGCAATAGTTTTTCCCGCAGCAGCCTGACGCCCGCCTCCTCCAGCAGCGCCTTCCCTGAGCTCGACCGCAGCACCGGGTCCAGCACTACACGGCTGCGCGGAATGCCCGACGCGGCCAGAAACCCGGCCAGAGCCTCAGTTACCTCGGTGCTTCCCAGCATGCCGATCTTCACCCCGGCGATCTCGACATCCGCGGCCAGGCAATCCAGCGTCTCCCGCAGCAGCGCTCCCGCAACCGGCTCGACCCGCCGCACCCCCTGGGTCGACTGCACGGTCAGCGCCGTAATCGCCGAGACCCCGAAGAGCCCATGCGCCGCAAAGACCTTCAGGTCGGCCGTGATTCCGGCACCCGACCCCGGATCGAATCCGGCCACAGTCAAAGCGACCGGCGGGGCTCCTCCGGAAATGGTTGTCTCATTCGTTTTCAAGGTCTAGTCTGTCTGACCGGAGAAAGATTCGTGGCTGGCATCGCCTTCAGCTCCCAGTTCATCGTACCTTTACATGCCTCAGAAGGCCTTCCCGCTCCTCTGCTCCAGCCCTTCCGGCCTATCACAATGAGTAAAGATATGCAAGTAAATCGAGAAATTAAATTGTTCAGAATGTTTGACTTAGCTCTATCTGCCTCCATACAATTTTGTGAGGAGGAGTATGTTTTCTATCGAACCCAAAATCACGGCTCGACCTCGACGACTCTGGACCATTGCCGGAACCCTGCTCGCCACCATCGTGGGTATCACCGGAGTGCAGGCCGCTTCCCCGGCCGACAGTACCCAAACCCATCAGTCGGCCAATGCGCCGAAGCACCACTGGTATGAAATCGGACGCGCTTCCTGGTATGGACGGTTCTTTCAGGGCCGCACCACAGCAAGCGGTGAAGTCTATGACATGAACGAGCTGACCTGTGCGCATCGCACTCTGCCGCTCGGCTCCCTGGTCCGTGTCACCAATCTCCGCAACCATAAATCGGTCGTCGTACGCGTCAATGACCGTGGGCCGCTGCCGGAGAACCGTGTGATCGACCTTTCGTATGCGGCAGCCAGGTTTCTCGGCTTCAGCCAAAGGGGAACGGCCCCGGTGCGCGTCGAACTGATCCGCGCAAATCCCGAAGTGGCTCAGCTCAGCTGGCCGCTTACTCCTGCTGCTGCACGCTGATCGCTCCGCATGGCGGCCCGCAGCGTACACTGAATTCACAATGAATTCCGCTGCGGAAGCCGCGCTGCATCTGTCGCCTGCGCAGAACACCGGGAACGAAAACACCTCGGCACGGGACCGCCTGATCGTCGCCCTCGACTATCCGGATTCGGTCTCGGCGCTCGCCGCCGTCGACCGTCTCAGCGGTCTCTGCGGCTGGTTCAAAGTGGGCCTCGAGCTCTACCTCGCTGCCGGCAACGGCATCGTCGAGACCCTGCGCCGCCGCGGCTTCTCCGTCTTCCTTGATCTCAAGCTCCACGACATCCCCAACACCGTCGCGGGAGCCGTCCGTTCCGCCACCATCTGCGGGGCAGACATGCTCACCGTCCATGCCTCCGGCGGACCGGCCATGCTCGCGGCCGCTGCGGAAGCCGCCTCGACTCCGCACGCGCCGAAGCTCCTCGCGGTCACCGTCCTCACCAGCATGGATCAGCAGCAGCTTGCCGCCACCGGCGTCACCGATCCACCTGCCTCGCAGGTTCTGCGCCTCGCCCAAATGGCCTGGGGCTCCGGCATCCGCGGATTTGTCGCCAGCGCCGAAGAGCTTCCCGCGCTGCGCAGCCATCTGCCCAAAGCTACTCTGGTCATCCCCGGCATCCGCCCTGCCGGAGCCGCCATCGGCGACCAGAAGCGCGTCGCCACCCCCGCCGCAGCCATCGCCGCCGGAGCCGGCTTCCTCGTCGTCGGCCGCCCCATCACTCAGGCTCCTGACCCGGCACAGGCCGCCGAAGCCATCCTCGGCGAGATCGCGTCGGCAATCTCTAATCCCTAATCCCTAATCCCTGCTTTTACCGCCCTTCCCGCCGCCGCGCCCGAAGCCCACGCCCACTGGAAGTTGAACCCGCCCAGATGGCCTGTCACATCGACGGCCTCACCGATGAAGTAGAGACCAGGCACCCGCTTCGCCTCCATCGTCTTCGCTGAAAGCTCCGCCGTGGCGACTCCGCCCGCCGTGACCTCGGCCTTGTCGAAGCCTTCCGTTCCCGAAGGCACGACGGGCCATCGGTGCAGCCGTTGCTCCGCCGCCTCCAGCGCACGATTGCTCCACCCCTGCGGCGGATCGAGCGCCAGCAGCCGTTCCGCCAGCCGCTGCGGCAGCACCTGCCGCAATGCCGTCTCCGCTGCCGCCGTATGCCGCCCGGCGCTCAATGCGAGCAGCCCTGCATAGACCGGCTCTCCGGGCGCAAAGTCAATCTCCACCGTCTCTCCCTGCCGCCAGTACGAAGAGATCTGCAGAATCGCCGGACCACTCAGGCCGCGATGCGTGACCAGCATTTTCTCCCGAAAGCGCTGCTTTCCCGTCGACGCCACCACCTCTGCCGAAACGCCCGCCAGATCGCACCAGCTCTCCCGCGCTGCTCCATCCAGTGTCAGAGGCACCAGCGCCGGCCGCGGCTCGACCACTCTCAGCCCAAACTGCCGGGCAATCTCGTAGGCCAGCCCGGTCGCGCCCATCTTCGGAATCGACAGCCCGCCCGTCGCGACGATCACCGCCGAGGAGCCGAATGAATCGCTCTCCGTCTCCACCGTAAAGCCGGAGCCGTGCCCCACGGCGGTCACTTTCTGGCGCAGCTCAATCTCCACGCCCGCCGCCGCGCACTCTTCCAGCAGCAGATCGAGAATCGCCTGCGCCGATCCATCGCAGAAAAGCTGCCCCAGCGTCTTCTCGTGGTACGGAATGCGGTGCCGGTGCACCAGCTCCAGAAAATCCTGCGGCGTAAACCCAGCCAGCGCCGACCGCGCAAAATGCGGATTCTCGGAAAGAAAATTCTCCGGCCGGCAGTGGATATTCGTGAAATTGCACCGACCCCCGCCTGAGATCAGGATCTTCTTCCCTGGCCGCTCGGCATGGTCCAGCACCGTCACCCTTAGCCCGCGCCGCCCCGCCTCGATCGCCGCCATCAGCCCTGCGGCTCCGGCCCCCAGCACGAGAACATCACGGGACCTTCCGCGCTGAGAATTCACCGCTCCATACCCCATCCGCATCCCTGCCAAAATCTCTGCATCGCTTTCCATTAACTAACATCTGTTGCTTAGACGCCATATGTTGGCGTCCAAATGTGAGGTCTCAGCCATGAGCACACTTCTGAAGATCGATTCCAGTCCGCGCGGAGACGCCTCCGTGTCGCGCCAGCTTACCGCGGCTTTCGCAGACCGCTGGCTTAAACATCACCCTGATGCCCGGATCATCGAGCGCGACCTTTATGGAGCCTCTCCGCTGCCCCTGGTCGACGTCAACTGGATTGGCGCGGCCTACACACCGCCCGCAGCCCGCACGCCCGAGCAGAATCAGACTCTGGCCGTCTCCGAGACCCTGATCCAGGAGCTCCAGGCCGCCGACGAATACGTCTTCGGCGTTCCTATGTACAACTTTTCCATCCCCGCGGCCTTCAAGTCGTGGATCGACCAGGTCGTTCGCGCCGGCCGCACCTTCTCCTACACCTCCGGCGGCTCCGTCGAGGGCCTGATCAAGGGGAAAAAGGCGACCGTGATCATCAGCAGCGGCGGCGTCTACCAGCCTGACACTCCGCTCGCCGTTATGGACTTTGTGATCCCGTATCTGCGCACCATCCTCGGCTTCATCGGCATCACGAACGTCGAGTTCATCGCCGCCGACGGCCTCTCCAAAGTCATGCAGGGGCAGGTGCCGCTCGATCAGCACATCGCGCCCACGCTGGAGCGCGTGCTCGCTCACGCCTCTGTCTGAATCCCGCTCAACGTTATCGGTAAATCCTGCTTTTCATTGTAAAAAGGAAAAGGCTCGCAGCGAATCTGCGGGCCTTTCTGCTTTTCACCTTCCGCGCTATCGCCAGCTCACGGCAAGGTGCCAGCGCAGACTGCGCAGCGCCGTCTTGCGCAGCACGCGCTCATACTCCTCCAGCTCGCTCATCACAGGAGCCGTCTCGCTGCCGAGCGACATGGGAGCGTCCTTCAGAAAATCCAGCAGCGTGCCGATCGTGACCAGCCCGTCCTCCGGCGTATACCACTGCGGCGGAGGCAGCGTCTTGGCCCACTCCGGGTCGCCTGCGCCCTCTTCGAGCAGCAGAGCCATCGAATTCTCATCGGCGGAAAAGAACTCGAGCATCGGCTTGATGCCAAGCCGCTCAGCCAGCTTCTCAAGCGCATCCTCATTGCGCGCCAGAGCGTGCCCGTTCACGAAAATATCGTATCCCGGGTCTTCACCTTCAACGACGATGTACATGGAAGCGCTCATCGTGGGCAGTCTACCTGATTCCGTGATGCGCCGAAGAGGGGGAAAGGATGCGTCGTTATCCGATCAGTAACGTGCTGCTCTGACCATTTCCCCGAAGAAAGCGCGGGAGCGCAGGATTTCTTTGTGCTCTCCGTGTCCTCTGTGGTGAAACGCCAGCCGGTGAAGCGAAAGCGGTCGCTCATCGCTCAGACACTGAGAATGGAAGCCTCAGTGCATTACCGGGAAAAAAGCGAAGGGGCGATTTTCCTTGCGGAATCTCGCCCCCTCTGTCCGATTTTTCGAAGATCCGGTTCGGCTTCCGGATCACAACCTGCTTTCACTTCGGAGTCATTCGGTCTCTGCAGGCTTTCGCCTGCGCTTTCCGCATGATCCCTCCATGCGCCGGTCATAAAAGCTTTCCTGGTTTCACCTTTTCGGCCTCCGGTTTCCCGATTGCCTCGCAGGCTCCGTTGCCGGCCCCCGCAGCGTCCCCTTGTCCGCTTTCTCCTTCTGGAAGATCTCTCTTCCGTTGCAATGAATAGTACTCGCCTTCCGGAAAAATGCCAGAGGCTGTCAAAGATTTCCTGGTGTGGAAATGGCGGCCTTACTGTGGAAATACCATCCACATTCTTTGCGGCAAAGAGCTTGCACTGCGGCTGTGCTGTGCAAATCCGGTGACAAACAGCCGTACGGCCGTTCTATGAGGAACTTTGCTCTTTGCCCTTTGCTAAAAACCGCTCCATGAACTTGGTATCGAAGCGTCCCTGCCGGAAATCCTCATCCTCGAAGATGCGCCGATGCAGAGGAATCGTCGTGTGAATGCCCTGCACCACAAACATCTCCAGCGCCCGGCGCATCCGCGACATCGCCTCTTCGCGATCCTTGCCATGCGTAATGAGCTTCGCGATCAGCGAATCGTAATACGGAGGAACCACGCCCTCCGCATACTGCGCCGTATCCACGCGAACCCCGTTGCCGCCGGGAACGTTGAAGGCCGTGATCTTTCCCGCGGATGGCGTGAACTTCTCCGGATGCTCGGCATTCACGCGGCACTCGATGGCGTGGCCGTTGATCGAAACCGGTCCCGGCACGATGCTCGAAAGCCTCTCGCCGGAGGCGATGCGCAGCTGCGCCTTCACCAGATCGATCCCGGTAACCATCTCCGTGACCGGATGCTCCACCTGAATGCGCGTGTTCATCTCGATGAAGTAGAGCTTGCCGTCTTCATCCATCAGAAACTCGATCGTGCCTGCGTTCTGATAGCCGACCGCTTCGAGCGACTTCTTCAGCGTTTTGCCGATCTCTTCACGCATCTTCGGCGTCACCTGCAGCGACGGCGCTTCCTCGATCAGCTTCTGATGCCGTCTCTGGATCGAGCACTCGCGCTCGCCCAGCGACATCACGTTGCCGTGCTCATCGGCCAGAATCTGGAATTCGATGTGGCGCGGCTGCTCGACGAACTTCTCCATGTAGAGGTCGCCGTTGCCGAAGGCATTCGCAGCCTCGGTGTGCGCCGCCTGGAAAAGCGCGGGCAGCTCCTCGGGAGAGCGGATCACGCGCATACCGCGTCCGCCGCCGCCGGCTGAGGCCTTGAGAATGACCGGGTAGCCGACGCTCTTCGCCCACTCCAGCGCCTCACCCTCTGACTGAATCACGCCATCCGAGCCGGGAAGAATCGGCACTTTGGCGCGCTTCATCGCCTGCCGCGCCTTTTCCTTTTCGCCCATCAGCCGCGTCACTTCCGGAGGCGGCCCGATAAATTTGATATTCGAGACCCGGCATACCTCGGCGAAGTTGGCGTTTTCGCTCAGCAGGCCGTAGCCCGGATGAATGGCATCCACGTCCGCGATCTCCGCGGCGCTGATCACCGCCGGAACGCTCAGATAGCTCTCCGCCGAGCGCGGCGGCCCGATGCAGATCGCCTCATCGGCGAACCGGACATGCAGCGAGTGACGGTCGGCCTCGCTGTACACCGCCACCGTGCGGATACCCATCTCTTTACAGGCGCAGATAATGCGCAGCGCGATTTCGCCGCGATTGGCGATAAGGACTTTTCTGAACATGGCTATCGCTGGCGCACCGCAAACAGGGGTTGACCGTATTCGACCGGCTGGCCGCTCTGGACAAACCGCTTCACAACCTCACCCGTGGCGTCGCTCTCGATCTCATTCATCAGCTTCATCGCCTCGACGATGCACAGCACCTGTCCGTTCTCCACCTGGTCGCCGACCTTCACAAAAGCCGGCGTGCCCGGCGAGGGCGACTCGTAGAACGTGCCGACGATCGGCGATTTGACGATGTGCAGTCCGGCATTCTCATCCACCGGAGCCTCGGCCGCAGCAGACGCCGGAGCGGAGGCATGCACAGCGTGCACCACCGGCACCGTCGAAACAACCGCCGGAGCAGCTACCGACTGCTGCGCCGCTGCCAGCAGACGGGCAAGGCCGGCCGCGTCGGCTCCGCCTTCCTGAGCGAACTTGATGCGGACCTTCAGATCGCCGCGTTCAAGGTCAAATTCGCCAATCTTGTTTTCCTTCAGGAACTCGATCAGTTCCTTTAATTCCTTCATCTCTTCCGGATTCATCGTTTCGCTCTCGTTCGCCTTACTCTGGTTCGCGCTCGTTCGTGACGCGGCGTTACAGCTCAATCAGGGCTTTGACCGCCGGAGTCAGCACTCGGCGGCCACGGTCAGTGACGGCAACCATATCTTCGATGCGAACTCCAAACTTTCCAGCCAGATAAATTCCCGGCTCAATCGTAATCATCATACCGGGCACAAGTTCTGCGCGCTGCCCCGCGGCAACACGCGGCAATTCATGGATTTCCAGTCCCACGCCGTGACCGGTGGAATGCGTAAAGTACTGCGCAAGCCCGGCTTTGCGAAGCACCGCGCGGGCTGCTTCATCCACTTCTCCGCAGGTCGCTCCAGGACGCACCGCCTCAACGGCCGCCTGCTGCGCCTCCAGCACCGCGTCGTACGCCTGGCGGGCCTCGCCATCCGGTTTGCCCAGGCACACGGTGCGCGTCATATCCGAACAATAACCTTTGAGGATAACACCGAAGTCCAATGTAACGAAGCCGTTGCGGGGCAGCTTCGCCTCCGTGGCGCGGCCGTGCGGCAGCGCCGAGCGCTGCCCTGAAGCCACGATCGTCTCGAACGACATGCCCTCGGCGCCCAGACTGCGCGCAAAAAACTCCAGCGTCGCGGCAATCTCCGTCTCCGGAACGCCCGGCACAATGTGCGGCAGAATCGCGTCGAAGAGCGTGCACCCCACCGCCGCGGCCTCTTCCATCACGCGCAGCTCGTCTGCATCCTTGACCATCCGCAGCTCGGAGACGACCGGCGCCTTCAGCGGCTGAAAGAAGCTCCGCCGCGCCTTCGCCGGCAGCGCCTCGCGCATCATGCCAAGCTGCCTGACCGTCGTCTGCTCCGGATCGAATGCCGCCCCGGCGGCGGAAGCCTCCAGCAGCGCGCAGGCTTCCTTCAGTGCCGAGCCCTTCGCAATCACCACCCGCGCGGCCTGCGTCTCTTCTTTGGCCTGCGCCGTATAACGGCCGTCAGTAAACAGCACAGCCTTGCGCGATGTGATCGCCAGCGCGGCGTTTGAGCCGGTGAAACCGCACAGCCAGCGGACATCCGGAAGATGAGTGACCAGCAGGGATTCAATTCCCTGCCGCAAAAGCGCTCGGCGCAGCGCGCGGAGACGGGCAGTGTGATGCATCACGGCGGAATCTTCAGCGGACTTCATCAGGGCAGGACGTACGGCAGCTTTCATCAGGATAGATGGTAACGTTCCGGCCGGATTGCTGCACGCTGCCCGAACCTGCTTTCATACCAGCCCCTTACAGATCGCTGCCGTCTTTATCTGCCCATTTCGGTACAACGGCATACCCATACTGTGCACCTGGGGGTTACCAACCGGGGAGTGTGCCCCCGCCATCGAACGTGCATAATAAAAACGCCTGATTCTGTTTAGAGGCGCATCTGGCCGGCATAAATGACCGGCGCAGCCACAGCCTCCGCCAGCACGATATCCCCACAGACTCCCCCCGCTGTGGACGTTGTTTTTGAAACTGACAGACCGTTTCTGAATTTTCCGCAGCTCCGGGACAGGACTACCTGCTCCGGCACTGGAATCTTCAGGCAAAGCGGCAACCAAAGGGCCCGGAGTGAATTTCACAGCATGACAACTGGCTCCAGCGCGGAGAGCGTTCTGACCCAGGAAGAGCACGCGGTCCAGACCAAAAATCTGGAATCGCGGGCACTCAAGGGCACGTATTACATCGTTTTTTTCTATGCTGTCGCGCTGTCGCTGCGCATGCTCAGCAGCATCGTCCTCAGCCGCCTCTTCACGCCGGAGTACTTCGGCGTCATGGCGCTGCTGACGACCGTACTCGTCGGCCTCAATCTCTTCTCGCACATCGGACTGCAGGACAGCATCATTCAGAATGCGCGCGGCGACGAGCCGCTCTTTCTGAATACCGCATGGACCCTCCAGGTGCTGCGCGGCGTCGGGCTCTGGGTCATGACCATCGCCCTCGCCTGGCCGGTCGCCGCCTTCTATCACGAGCCGCGCATGATCGCGCTCTTCCCGGCCCTCGGCTTCGGCTGCGTCATTGCCGGAGTCAGCTCGCCGAGCCTGCTCACCCTCTCCCGCCACATGGGCGTCGGCAAGCTCTCTTTTCTTGAGCTGCTGGCGCAGCTCGTGCAGTTCATCGTCACTCTGGGATGGGCGCTCTACCAGCCCACGCTCTGGGCACTGGTCGGCGGCCGCATCGCCGCCGAGTTGGCGCGCACCATCGCCAGCTACTTCATGATGCCCGAGCTCCGGCCCAGCTTCGCCTGGGACAAGGAGTGCGTCAGCACCCTGATGCACTTCGGCAAATGGATTCTCGTCGGCACCGCGCTCACCTTCCTCGCCCAGCAGTCCGACCGGCTCATCCTCGGTAAGCTCATCTCCTTTGAGCTGCTCGGCGTCTACGGCATCGCCTTCTCGCTCTCCGACCTTCCCCGCCAGATCATTTCGCAGTTCTGCACACGCGTCGGCTTCCCGTTCATCGCGCGCTTCGCCGAGCAGTCCCGCGCCGAATACCGCAGAATCCTGCTCAAATACCGTCTGCCTGTGCTCGCCGTCGGCGGGCTGATGATCATCTTCGTCATCTGCATCGGCGACAAGTTCATCGTGCACGTCTACGACCACCGCTATCACCAGGCCGCATGGATGATCGGCATTCTCGCCGCCGGTCTCTGGCACACTCTGCTCTACAGCACCATCAATCCGGCCATTCTTTCGCTCTCGAAAGCGCACTACAACGCCGCTGGATACCTCGCCTACTGCATCACGCTCTTCACCCTCATTCCGCTGGGTTATCACTACTACGGCATGCTGGGAGCCGTCGTCGCCGTCGCCCTCAGCGATCTGCCCGTCTATTTCGTCGTGCTCTATGCCGCATACCGCGAGGGGGTCGGAACCTTCCTGCAGGATGTGCTGACCACCGCCGGGTTTATCGTCACGCTCGCCGGAGCCCTGGCCCTCCGCATGGCCTTCGGCCTCGGATTGCCCTTCCACGGCGCGCACTGAACCGCTCACCCGGCTCCGACGCGCTTTTCCCCTCCCTGCCGCTCTGATACGCTGAAGAGTTTTCATCTCCACCCGGAGCGTGTCCACCCATGGCCTTCAAATTCAAAGGCGTCGACTTCATCGGCTTCGACCGTCTGCTCAGCGACGATGAACGTCTCTCCCGCGACACCGCCCGCCAGTTCATCGAAGACAATCTCATTCCCATCATCGAGGAGTGCAACCGCGAAGGCCGCTTTCCCCGCGAGCTCGTCCCGCAGATGGGCCAGCTCGGCTTCTTCGGCGCCAATCTGCACGGCTACGGCTGCGCCGGCATGTCCAATGTCGAATACGGCCTCGTCATGCAGGAGTTCGAGCGCGGCGACTCCGGCGTGCGCAGCTTCGTCAGCGTGCAGTCGGCTCTCGTCATGTACCCCATCTACACCTTCGGCTCCGCCGAGCAGAAAGACGAGTGGCTTCCAAAGCTTGCCACCGGTGAAAAACTCGGCTGCTTCGGGCTGACCGAGCCCGACTTCGGATCAAACCCGGGCGGGATGCGCACCCGCGCCGAGAAAAGCGGCGACGAGTACATCCTCAACGGCGAAAAGATGTGGATCACCTCCGGCACCATTGCCGACGTCGCCGTCATCTGGGCCAAAGTAAAGGAAGATGGAGAGGAGACAGGCGATGGCCTGGTGCGCGGCTTCCTCGTCGAGACCGGCCGCCCCGGCTTCACCGCCTTCGATGTCCACGGCAAGTGGTCTCTGCGCGCCTCCGTCACCTCGGGGCTGTCGCTTCAGGACGTCCGCATTCCGGCAAAGAATCTCCTGCCCGGAACCGGCGGCCTCAAATCGCCGCTCATGTGCCTCAATCAGGCTCGCTACGGCATCAGCTGGGGAGCCATCGGCGCGGCTATGTCCTGCTACGATACCGCCTTACAGTACTCGCTGCTGCGCAAGCAGTTCCGCGACGAGCCCATCGCCGGCCACCAGCTCGTACAGGAAAAGCTGACCTGGATGATCTCCGAGATCACCAAGGCGCAGCTTCTGGCCCTCCAGGTCGGCCGCCTGAAAGACGAAGGCCGCGTCGGCCACGAGCACATCTCCATGGCCAAGCGCAACAATGTGTGGATGGCGCTCGAATGCGCCCGCCTTGCCCGCGACATCCTCGGCGGCAATGGCATCACCGACGATTACCCGGTCATGCGCCACATGATGAACCTCGAATCGGTGAAAACCTATGAGGGTACACACGATATCCATACCCTCATCATCGGTCAGAGCCTCACCGGTATACCGGCGTACTGAAGCCGCCGTCCATATCGCCAAATTGCCGGACAATCCGGCTCAATCCGGGCATAAAAAACAGCCGCAGATAAACTTTCTGCTCTCCTCTCGCGCAGCGCAGGAGAACTGCGCCGTCTGCGCAACGCCTCCGTGGTTCCGGCGTCTAAGTGAGAAGTAGTTCCTCACGCACCTTTATGCATCTGCCACGGCTTGAGCGACGGCCCGAACTCGACGCGCTGCGAGGATTGTTCCTCGTATGGATGACGCTGACGCATCTGCCGACGCGCTTTGCCGATCTCGTCAACCAGCCCATCGGCTTTCTCTCCTCCGCTGAGGGCTTCGTCTTCATGTCCGCTCTGCTCGTCGGCCGCATCTATATCCGCGAAATCCAGCAGGGCGACGAGGCCGGCGTTCACCGTAAGCTCTTCAAGCGCTCGCTGAAGATCTACGGCTACCACCTGCTCCTTCTCTTCTTCGCCTTCACCATCGCCGCCGCCTATGCCGTGCATACGCACAAGGCCGCGCTCACCAACCTGCTCGACTTCTACCTCGCGCACCCCGCGACCGCCATCGTCGGCTCGGTGCTGCTGCTTTACTGTCCGCCTCTGCTCGACATTCTGCCGATGTACGTCATCTTTCTTGTCTTCACCCCAGTCGTTCTCTCCGCGGCCGTGCGCTTCGGCTGGAGGAAGATTCTCGCCGCAAGCGCTCTCGTCTGGCTGCTCGCGCAGTTCGGCCTGCGCGACTACGTTCACAACTGGATCGTTCACCTCACGCACCTTCACATCCCGCTGCAGGAGACCGGAGCCTTCAATCTCTTTGCATGGCAGGCCGTCTGGACCGTCGGCCTCTGGCTCGGAGCCGAGCTGGCCTACGACCGCTTCCCGCTCCGCAAAGTGCCTCGCTGGGCCGTCGCCATCTGCTTTCTCATTTGTCTTCTCTTTATCGGAATCCGCTTCAGCTGGCTGGGCCCGAACATGACGCCGCAGTCCTTCGGTCTGCAGCTCGATAAGTGGCAGATCGGCCCGCTGCGCGTCGTCAATCTCATCTGCTTCACCATCGTCTTTTACTGGCTGCGCAAGTATGTCATCCGGGTCGTCTCGCGCGAGCCGCTGCTCACCCTCGGCAAAGCCTCGCTGCAGGTCTTCTGCGCGCATCTCTTTTTCGTCTTCGTGGGCCTCGCGCTGCTCTATGGAGAGGTCGAGCAGCTCCACGGCTGGACCGCCGTCATTCTCCTCGTCGTCACCTTTGTTTCGCTCACCTGGGTCGCCGCGCGCGAGGTCCGCAAACGCCGCGACAAAAAGAACCAGCCCGCCACGCCGCACGTTGCCGAGCCGCAAAGCGTTTCGCGATAGCGCCCGCGTTATGCTGAGATGCAGGTATGTCTGAGCTCACCCGGATCGGCTCGCCGTCTTCTGCAGCCTGCCGCCCTGCGCGCCGCTCCGTTGTCTTTTGGCTTCAGGGCATCACCCTGTTCTGGATGCTTATCGAGTGCGGCCTCTCGCTCTATGCCGCGGCCTCCGCGCACAGTCCGGCCATGTTCGCCTTCGGCTCGGACAGCCTTGTTGAGCTGCTCTCCGCCACCGTCGTTCTCCTGCCTCTGCTGCCGGGAATCGCCTTCTCCGAGCTGCGCGCGGCCCGCATCGCCGGAATTCTGCTCTACGTTCTTGCCGCCGTAGTCTCTGTTATCGCCGCTGCCTCACTCATTCTTCATCAACATCCGGAGACGAGCTGCGTCGGCATCGGCACCACCCTCGCCGCGCTCGTCATCATGCCTCTGCTCGCCGGGCTCAAGCGCAGAGAGGCGCGCCGCAGCGGCAATGCCGCGCTCGCCGCAGATGCGGTGCAGTCCGCAACCTGCGCATACCTTGCGGCCATCGCACTCACCGGCCTCGCCGTGAATGCGCTCTTTCACATCGCGTGGTTTGATTCCCTCGCCGCGCTCGCCGCCGTTCCCTTTCTCATAAAGGAAGGCCGCGCAGCACGCCAGGGACACGTCTGTCACTGCTGCTGACAGCCTCTGCGTTCGACAAGCGCAGCAGCAGCACGTCCGGACGCAGGGGGTTCAGGCAAAGATAAGCAGTTTGTGCAGGGACAGCTCTTACACGGCCACCGTAAAGCTGTCTTCCGTCCGCGTCACCGCGCGATAGAGCGTGTCCCGCTCCACCGGAACGCGCCCGGCCTCAGTGATCAGCCGCATCAGATCCTGGCGGCGCATCCCCTGCGGCGTGGTGGCGCCGGCGTCGTGATAAATCTTCTCCTCGATCACCGTGCCGTCGATGTCGTCGGCTCCAAAACGCAGAGCGATCTGCGCAATCTTCGCCGTCATCATCTGCCAGTAGGCCTTGATGTGCGGGAAGTTGTCGAGCAGCAGCCGGCTCACCGCAATCTGCCGGATATCGGTCAGTCCCGTCGTGCGCGGCAGATGCTCGAGCGGCGTGTTGTCCGGATGAAATGCCAGCGGGATGAATGTCTGAAAGCCGTGCGTATCGTCCTGCACCGCACGCAGCTTCAGCAGATGATCCACGCGGTCCTCATCGTTCTCGATGTGCCCGTACAGCATCGTCGCATTCGACTTCAGCCCCGCCTGGTGGGCCATCCGCGCCGTCTCCAGCCACTCGTCGCCGTCGATCTTGTGATCGCAGATGATGTGCCGCACGCGGTCGGCAAAGATCTCCGCGCCGCCCCCCGGCATTGAATCCACGCCCGCCTCTTTCAGCTTCTCGAGCGTCTGCGGAATCGTCAGCTTCGCGCGCTTCGCCAGAAACGCAATCTCGACCATCGTGAATGCCTTGATGTGCACTTGGGGAAACCGCACCTTCAGCCCGCGCACCAGATCGAGAAAGTACTCGAAGGGCAGGTCCGGATGCAGTCCGCCGACAATATGGAACTCCGTCACCGCTTCGCTGTATCCCGAAGCCGCCGTCTCCCACGCCTGCTCCAGCGCCATCGTGTATGAGCCGGGAGTGTCCTTCTTTCTGCCGAAGGCGCACAGGCGGCACGCTGCCACGCACACATTGGTGGGATTGATGTGACGATTGACGTTGAAGTACGCCACATCTCCCTGCAGCTTTTCGCGCACATTATTCGCCAGCCATCCCACAGCCAGAATGTCGGACGAGCCATACAGCGCGAGGCCATCCTCCGCGCTGAGGCGCTCACCGGCAAACACCTTATCGGCAACTCTGTGCAGCCGCGAATCGTCTGTCTGAAAGGGACGCCGTTCCGTAGTCATCATCTTCTTTATGATACTTCAGCTCGCTCACTGAACCCGCGCGCAGACTCCGGTTCGTGTCCTCGTCCTGCTGGTCCAGTGGAAGCAAAGAGCCGGGCGCTCACAGCGTGTCGTACGCTCCGCTGATAGGATAGCGTTTGCACCTGTTGCCGGAACCGCAGCCGCAAAGCACGGCTGCCGCTACCGGTTTATTTTGCCTTGCTCCTGACCGAAACCGGTATATTCGACAGGGGAAGTGTCTACATCACATCGCTGTTCGTGGGAGCTGATTGCGTCGATTCCTTGCTCAACTGGCCTTGTCTGCCGTGCTGCTGTGCGGCAGCGGAATCGCGTTGTCGGCCCAGGCGCGAAAGCCCGCGGTCTTTCCATCGCTCA
Source organism: Paracidobacterium acidisoli (assembly GCF_003428625.2). Lineage (GTDB taxonomy): Bacteria > Acidobacteriota > Terriglobia > Terriglobales > Acidobacteriaceae > Paracidobacterium > Paracidobacterium acidisoli. The sequence continues at coordinate 620,702 of NZ_QVQT02000002.1, forward strand.
CCAGCTACAGCCTCGACCGGCAAAAGGTCGATATGCCTTCGGGATTCGAAGGGCAGATTGATCTGCTCATGATCTCCTTCCAGGCCGAGCAGCAGAAAGATCTCGAAACCTGGTTTCCTGTCGCTCAGGCCATTCAGCACTCCAACTTCAGCTTCCGCTACTACCGCCTGCCCGTCTCCGCTCGCGAAAATATGCTCTTTCGCTGGTGGGAGGTCTCTTCGATGCGCAGCGACGAGACCGATCCCGAAACCTGGCACTGGATCGTTCCCCTCTTCGTCGACAAGAACAGCTTCCGCCAAAGCCTGCAGATTCCCGACGAGCGTCAGATTGCTCTTCTGCTGACCGACAGGCAGGGACACGTTCTCTGGCAGGCCTACGGCCCGCTCACTCCGGAAAAGAAAGCGTCGCTTCTGGCCGCCGTCGCAGCCACGCATCAGAACTGACGGCTCTTATCGCTTCGCCGCCGAGAGCGGCTTTTCCATCACCAGAGCATCGAGCGTTCCCATGTAGAACCCTCGAATCCGTCCCGTCTGTTTGTAGCCGTGGCGAAGATAAAACTTCTGCGCGGCGACATTGTCCACCGCTACTTCCAGACGAATCGACGCCGCTCCGGCCTCGTGCAGACGATGCTCCGCCATTTCCATCAGCATGCTGCCCACGCCGCGGCCCCGCAGCGCCGGATCGACGTCGATCGTGATGATGTGGCCCAGCGGGCACCCTTCATGAAAGACGCGGCCTGCAATCACGAAGCCCGCAATACGCGCGCTCTCCGGTCCGGCAGAGCACTCCTCCGCGAGCAGAGAGATGCTCTTCGGATGCAGCAGAAAATAGCGCAGCTCGGTTCGGGAGTAAGCAATCCCCGGCCGGAAACAGACCTGGTCGAGCACGAAGAGCGCGTCCAGATCTTCGCGGCGTATCTCGCGAAGAACGATGCCTGCCCGAAGATGGACTTCGCTTCGCACTTCCAGGCCTTTATCGCTTCGCGTTCACGGCTACCGGAGTACCCTCGGCCGCATGCTCCGGCTGCATCACCACACCGTTATAGAGCGATGCCGCCACCATGTGGCCGTTGAGCGAGCGCACCGTATGCACCTTCCATCCGGTGTTCCACCACTTCCAGTCGCCGCCGCTGGCCGGCACGGCGAAGATCAGCGTCGTCTGGCTCGAGGTCACAATCACGCGCTTTCTCTCCGAATCCCACGAAAGGCCGTTCACGGCCACCACCGGCACTTCCTTTTTGAAGGTCCACGTATGCCCCTGGTCGGTGCTGTAAAAGATGCCTTCGCGGCCTCCCGCCCAGAGCGTGCCGTCCGGCGTGAACAGCAGCGCCTGCAGCGAGCTCAGACCGCGCGGAAAGGCCGTCAGCTCCCAGGACCGCCCCGCATCATGCGAGACCATCATGCCCACGCGCCGCCCGGCAAAAACCGTCGATCCATTCACCGCAAACAGTGTGTAGTCGGTTGCCGCCAGCGTCGTCGCCTGCCATGAATTCCCCTGATCGGTGCTCCGGTACACCCCACCCGAGGTCGCCGCATACCACACGTCGCCCGTCAGCGAGAGCGAATGGATTCTCCCATTCATAATGGCATCGGGAGCCGCAACCGGTGCGGCGCTCGGAGGCGCGTGCCGGCCACGATGGTTCGTCCGCGCGTTCCTGCTGTTGCTGCGCCTGTGCTCTGCCGGAGCCGCCACAGAAGCGACCGTTCCCGAAGGCATCCAGGCCGATCCGTTCCACCGGAAGATGCCGCGGCTGGTGCCGGCCAGCAGCGTGCCATCGGTGGTCTGCGCCAGGCTGAACACATCGCGCCCGTCAAGGCCGGAGCTCTGCTGCTTCCAGGTATGTCCGCCGTCGCTGCTGGCAAAGACGCCGCCATAGGTCTTGTCGTTCACCACCCCGGCATACATCGTGTCGCTGCCCGATGAGCCGGTCAGCAGAGCAGCCACCTGGCGCTGCGAAAACCCGGCATTCGACGCCTCAAAGGTAGCCCCGGCATCCTCGCTCGACAGCACTCCGCTGCGGTCCGTCGCCAGCACCACATGCTTCGGGTCCCGCGGATCGATGTACACGTCGTTGATGATGACATCCGGCCCCGTCGTGCGTGTCCAGTTCGTGCCGCCGTCCGTCGTCTTGTACAGGCCCTCTGTCGTGCCCGCGTATACGGTGTTGCGATCTTTGGGGTCCATCATCAGCACGCGTGTGCGGCGCGCCGTCGAGGGAATGCCCTGCACCTTGCGAAACTCGCTTCCGCCATCGTCGGTGCGATAGATCCCTGAACAGGCGCTGGCAAAGACCACGCTGGGACGGCTCGGGTCGATGACGATCGAAAAAACATCCGAATCATCGATCACGCCCTTGTGAATGTTGAACCAGTTCCTGCCGCCGTCCGTCGTCTTCCACGGCAGGTGCCACGTGCCCGCATAAATCGTGTGCGGATCATACGGATCGATTGCGATCGACTCCACCTCATGCACTTCCGTGCTGCCCGGAGGACTGATCTCGCTCCAGTGCGCGCCCTTGTCCTCGCTCCGGTAAACACCGCTCAGCGTTCCCGCCACCAGCACTTTGGGGTTCGACGGAGCCTGCGCCAGGGCCAGCACCGACTGCCCCTTCATCGGAGCGCTCGGAGTCCACGTCACTCCGCTGTCCTGGCTGATATAAACGCCGCCTCCGGCGTGGCCCAGCTCCCACACGCCCGCAATCAGCGTCTTCGCGTCGGATTCATCCACCACCAGGCTGTCGACGACCAGATCGTCATCTCCGTCCAGCCGCGCCAGCCTCGACCAGCTCGCTCCGGCATCGCTCGAAGCATAGATCCATCCATTCGTCGTGCCGAGATAGAGATGCCCCGGGCTCGATGGATCGGAGGCAAAACTCCTGGCATCGCCGCCGTCCGGACCGACGCTCGGCCACCACGTCTCTGCCGCATGTGCCGGAACAACGAGCGCCAAAAGGAAAAGGGACAAGGCGGAAAGAAAAATTCGCAACTGCGTTCGCTTCATCGTGAGATTCAGAGTGCCGGGAAGACACGGCTGAATCTATCGTATCGCGGTCCGGGTACGGCAGGCGGCAGGAGCATCTTTTCAGTAAGAAACCGTAAAGAAAAAGGCCGGCCGGTTTCCCGGTCGGCCTTTTGATCCGCCTGCTTTCACAGAACGGGTTGTTCTCCCCGCAGCGGAACTACTGCTTCTTAGCCGCGTGGTGATGGTGGTGGTGGTGAGCCGGGGCGGCGGTGCGGCGCTGTGCCTTGACTGCCGTCGTATCCACGGCGGTCGTGCCCGGGATATCGGAGTCGAAGTTCGCTCCCGCAGGAACCAGGTAGTTCTCGACCTCGCCCTGAGCAGCCGTTCCGGTGCGCACCTGAATGCGGCTCGGATCGATGCCCTTGTCGGTGACCAGATACTCCTTGGTATTGACCGCGCGCTGCGCTGCCAGATCCACAGCAACGTGGTGGCGATGACGCTTGCTCTCACGCTCTTCTGCAGCCTGCTCCTTCTCGGTCTGGTTGCCGACAACCACCAGGGATGCATCGGACTGACGCTGCGCGTTGAGCGCCACATCATCGAGGCAGGCCTTGGCTTCGTTGTCTACGCGGCCGGGACGACGCTTGTCGTGATCGAACTGAATCGAGCACAGCGTCTGCGTCTTCGGCTGCGGCGGAGGCGCCGGAGCTTCAACGTCGACCGTGGTGGTGGAGGAGGCAGTCTGACCCTTGTCATCCTGCACGCTGCAGGTGACCGTAATCGAGCCAGCTGGTGCGCCGGAGGTCGACAGGGTCGCCGTGTTGCCGGTGCCGCTCACTGATCCAGCGGACGCCGAGTAGCTGTAGGTCAGCGGACGATTCTGCGGGCTCACGCCGGAGGCCGTAATCGTGACGCTGTCGCCGGGCTTTACTGTGGACGGATTCGCAACGCAGCTGACCGTCGGCGGCTCAAACTGCTTCACCGTGAACTGCGAGGTGCAGTCGGCGGACTGTCCGGCCTTCGCGCCCTCGGTCACATGACCGGTGACGGTATAGGAGCCAGCTGCCAGGCTGCCGGTGTCGATCGTCGCAGTGTTGCTCGTGCTGCTGACCGTCAGACCTTGACCGGTCCAGCTGTAGGTTGCAGTCTTCTTGGGATTCAGATTCGATGCCGTGCCGGTAATCGTGATCTGGTCGCCGGGGAAGACGGAGGCCGGGCTCGCCGAGCAGGCATACTGCACCGGAGGCGGCGGAACGATGCTGCCGATGTGCCATACCAGACCGGTGCTCAGACGCGCCGAATCCACATTGGCGCGGCCGCCGAAGGCGACCTCGGGACCAAAGTCGGCGTGGAAGTATTCGTAATCCGCCTGGAAAAGACGAAGTCCGAGGTGATGATTGAAGAACGGCAGGTCGTAATCAAGACCGCCGCCCACCGTCAGCGCCGGGCCCCAGGTCCAGCTGTGCGCCGCGAAAGGCTCATCGTTTGGTCCGGCAAGCCGTACTGCACCCGCCAGCGCATGCACGAAGGGAACCATGCCCTGCGTGGGATAGCGGAAAATCAGACCGCCCTGCATGGTGTACGCGCCATCGTTATTGCCGCTGGGATGAGCGCCGAACTCCACCTGGCCGCCGACATAGCGGTTGAAGTAGTAGGCGCCACTGGCAATTGCGCCCTCATCGATGGACGAATATGTCAGGGGAAGCGAACCTCCGTTCACCAGCGGCGTGGTGACTGTGCCGTGGGGAGCGAGGTACGAATAACCCGCGAAGATGTCAATACGGGAAGCCTGTTGATCGGCCGGGGCCGCAGGCGTCGAAGACGAACTCTGCCCGAAGAGAGTCGTTGCACTGAAAGCTACTGTGCACCCTGCAAGCAGAACCCGGCCCAAAATACTCAACGGACGAGAATTCATGCGTCTATCCTCCGCAACTACTCAAAAGTCAGAAAAATCGACGATCGGATTAAAATGTCAAGAAGCTAAGCGGACAACATCGCAAACGAATGCGTCCGAAGAACCACAGCGTTAAAAAAATTACCACTTTCAGATAGCTTAGAGCATCATTCCGTCGTCCGGCCGCCCTGCAAGTCGCACTTTCCTGCGACGTATCATGGCGGTTACCCCATAGTGTGCCTGCGATAATTACAAATACCGGATCATACGGCCAGTAATCCCGCTGACGAAGACAATGGAACAATCTTCTTTACAGTCAGTTAAATTACTGAAAAATCAAATTTATTGCAAGTTAAGAACCCGTTTCAGGCTTCCGCGCTCATGCTGAATCTTTTCCTGGAGCAGCGTGATGGCATACAGCAGCTGCTCGGGACGCGGAGGACACCCAGGAACATAGATGTCAACGGGGATCACCTGGTTGACTCCCTGCAGCAGCGCATAGTTATTAAATACGCCGCCGGAGGTAGCACAGGCCCCCATCGAGATCACCCACTTCGGTTCCGGCATCTGGTCATACAGCCGGCGAATCACCGGCGCCATCTTCTGCGAGACGCGTCCGGCGATCACAATCAGGTCCGACTGCCGCGGTGAGGCGCGGAATACCTCCGCACCGAAACGCGCCACGTCAAACCGCGAAGCTCCCATCGACATCATTTCGATGGCACAGCATGCCAGTCCGAAAGTCATCGGCCAGATCGAGTTCTTGCGAATCCAGTTGATCGCCGAATCGACCGTGGTCAGGAAAACCCCCTCCGGCTCCTCGTAGCCGTAGCTTGCTTCCTGCACTCTGGCGCGGTTCTTGCCGCTGCTTTCCAGTGACCCGAACAGATACCGGTCACGCAGTTCTTCGCTCATGCCTCTACTATACCTCCGCCTGCGCGCCGCGGAACGCCGCCTGCGCCATTTGTGTCAATATCTTCGCCGCTTTTCAGGCCGGTTTCTGCCCGCGATATATGCGTCGTATATGCGGCCGATAAATTATCTGGATGGCCCCCTGTTCTTTGTTGCCGATTGCGAAAAATGTGTAAAAGTAACTGCAACGCAACAAAGGATTACGGTTCTGCGGCATCCCGGACGTCCCGCCCGCAGGTCCCGTTCATCGGCACCGGCCCGGAAAGGCGGGCGCCGAGCCGGTCTGTATTTGTTTTCAAAGCATCTTTCACGGAGTGTTATGCGTCCGCGTACCGTCAGATTGTTTTTGATGTTGTCTCTCTTCTTCTGTAGCTTTTCCGCGGCAATCGCGCAGACGGCTGCAACCCCTTCTGTCGCCGACCAGCTGAAAACCATCCAGAATCAGGTTGTCGCCGCTCAGTCCTCTGCCGACAACGCCTGGATGCTGGTAAGCACCGCGCTGGTGCTTCTGATGACCGGCCCCGGACTCGCCCTCTTCTACGGCGGCCTCGTTCGTAAAAAGAACATCCTCGCCACCATGATGCAGAGCTTCGCCATGATGGCCATCATCACCGTGCTCTGGGCGCTGCTCACCTACAGTCTGGCCTTCGGCTCCGGCTCCGCCTTTATCGGCGGCCTGCATAATCTCTTCCTGCACGGTGTCGGCCTCGCCCCCGATCCGGCCTATGCGGCCACCATCCCGCTGCAGACCTTCATGGTCTACCAGCTCATGTTCGCCATCATTACTCCGGCGCTCATCACCGGAGCCTTCGCCGAGCGCATGAAGTTCAGCGCCATGGCCCTGTTCCTCACCCTCTGGGCCATCTTTGTCTACTCGCCCATGGCGCACATGGTCTGGGGGAAAGGCGGCCTGCTCAATGCCTCGCTCGGCGGACGCTTCCCCTGCCTCGACTTCGCCGGCGGCACCGTCGTCCACGTCACCTCCGGTGTCTCAGCCCTCGTCTGCGCGCTCTATCTCGGTAAACGCGTCGGCTATCCGCGCGAAGCCATGCCGCCTCACTCCGTCGTGCTGAGCGTTATCGGAGCCTGCATGCTCTGGGTCGGCTGGTTCGGCTTCAACGCGGGCAGCGCTCTCTCTTCCGGAACCCTCGCCACCAGCGCCTTCGTCAACACCCACTTCGCCGCCGCAGCGGCAGCCATCAGCTGGGCCGCAGCCGAATGGATTCGCGCCGGCAAGCCCAGCGCCCTCGGCGCCATCTCCGGCTCGGTCGCCGGACTGGTCGCGATCACCCCCGCGGCCGGCTTCGTGCAGCCCATGTCGGCGATCATCATCGGTCTCATCGCCGGAATCTTCTGCTACTTCATGGTGGTCAAGGTCAAGTCGTGGTTCGGTTACGACGATTCCCTCGACGCCTTCGGCGTTCACGGAGCGGGCGGCACCCTCGGAGCCATCCTGACCGGGGTCTTCGCCACCAGCGCCATCAATCCGATCTTCAAGAATGCCGCCGGCGCTACCCTGCCCTCCGGCGTCGTCGACGGCAACTGGCACCAGCTTCTGAATCAGTTCGTGGGCGTCGCCATTGCCTGGGGCATCTCCATCGTCGGCACGCTGATCCTGCTGAAGATCGTGGACATGGTCGTCGGTCTGCGCGTCACCACCGAGCAGGAGATCGAAGGTCTCGACGTGACGCAGCATGGCGAAGAAGGTTACGATTTCGCATCGTAGGCCACTAACCTGATACCTTGGATATCCGGAACCGAAACTATGCAAAAGATCGAAACCATTATTCAGCCCTCGAAGCTTGATGCCGTCAAGGATGCCCTCCTCGAGGCGGGAATCGAAGGCATGACGATCCTCGAAGCCCGGGGCCACGGCCGCCAGAAGGGGCACACTGAGTTCTACCGCGGCCGCGAATACACCGTCGACCTCCTGCCCAAGATCAAGCTGGAGATGGTGGTGCCCGACGAGCTGGTCGAGAAAGCCATTCAGGCCATCCTCTCTTCGGCGCGCACCGGAAAAATCGGCGACGGCAAAATCTTCGTCTCGAAGATCGACGAAGCCATCCGCATCCGCAACGACGAGCGCGGCACTTCGGCCCTCTGATCCGCGGCTTCCGCGCATCAGGGAAACAGTCTCTCCGGAGACCGGGAAACCGGACTCCGGATCTCTGCTTCGCCTGAGCCGAAACCTCTTCTGAAACCGGCGCGGAGTTCGCAGCGCTGCAGAAATGTCCGCATAGAGCCGGTGATCCGGTCACAGACTCTCTTCAAAATAGGATTTGCACCAGACACGGCCGAAGCCGTGCTGCACATCGACACTCTCGGAAGCTCCGGACTCTGAGACAATAGTTTTCTCTGACGGGAGTACATTTCCCGCGGTCCGTTCAGCCATTGCAGCAGACCGGCGATTTCATTCAGAGAGCTCCTCTGCCCTGCCCGACACTGTTCAGGGACAACATGGGAGATGGACCAACCCACGAAGCCGCATGATCTCTGAGCCCGCCGCTGTTACGCGTCTGCGAAACCTCTATCAGCAGGAGTCCGCACAGCTGCGTCAGGCCTTCGAGCGCACCGGCGACGGTTCGGCCGCGATCCGGCGGCGTGCCCTCAGCGCAGGCCGCCTGCTCTCGCAGCTCTGGGACGATCTGGCTCCGCAGGCCGCCGATGCCGGAGTCGCGCTCATCGCCACCGGCGGCTTCGGCCGCCGCGAGCTCTTTCCCTTCTCCGACGTCGACGTGCTCTGCCTGTGCGCGACCGAAAAGATCGAGCAGGACTTTCGCGAAACCATTCGCGTCGTCGCGCAGTCCCTCTGGGACATCGGTTTCCGCGCCAGCATCACCACCCGCACCATGAAAGAGTGCGAGCGCGTCAATCCCGACAATCTCGAGTTCACCATCTCGCTCCTTGACCGCCGCTTCCTCGCCGGCGATTTCGGTCTCTACAGAAAATTCGAGGGCGACCTGCTCCCCTCCGTCGTTCTCAGCGAGTGGAACACCATCATTCAGAACCTGGCCGAGATCGCGCGCGCCCGCCACACCAAATACGGCAACACCATCCATCACCTCGAGCCGAACATCAAGGAATGCCCCGGCGGCCTGCGCGACTATCACCTCTCCAAATGGCTTACGCTGCTGAACACCCTGCACGATCACAAGCAGTGGCCGCCGCCGACCAACGATTTCTACGGCACGCACGATGAGCCCGAGTCCGCCTACGACTTCCTCGCCGCCACGCGATGTTTTCTCCATTACCGCAGCGGGCGCGACGACAACACGCTGAGCTGGCAGGCGCAGGACGAGGCCGCGGCTCTCAGCATCGGTCTTGAGACCCGCGGTACCTCCGACCCCGCCTACTGGATGCGCACCTATTACCGGGAAGCGCGCATGGTCTTCCGGCGCGCCTGCCTTCTGCTGGATGCCGTGCCCCCGGCGCGCCGCTCCTTTTACCGCCAGTTCCGCCGCCGCCGCACACCCGTCCCGGGAACAGATTTCTTTCTCGAAAACGGCCGCCTTGATCTCGCCGAAGGCGCCACTGTCAATGACGCCGACAGCATGCTGCAGATCTTCGGCTTCATCGCGAGACACGGCTACAAGCTCAGCCAGGCCGCCGAAGACCAGATCACCGACGCCCTTCCCGTGCTCGCCGTGCAGATGCCCGAAGGCCCGTTCCTGTGGAACTGCCTGCGCGACGTCCTGCTCGGCCCCTGGGCAGCGCACGCTCTTCGCACCATGCATGCCCTGGGCATTCTCGAGCTGCTGATCCCTGAATTCCACGGCATCGACTCGCTCGTCATCCGCGACTCATGGCACCGCTATACCGTCGACGAGCATACCTTCCTCGTCATCGACAACGTGCACCGGCTGCTGCAGCCGCAGAATGAATGGGAGAAGCGCCTCGGCAGCCTTCTGCCCGAACTCGACCGCACCGACCTCTTCCTCCTCGGCCTGCTCATGCACGACACCGGCAAGGCGCGCCGCACCGGCGATCACGCCACCTCCAGCGTCGAGCTCTGCGAAAGCCTCTTCGCGCGTCTTGAATTCGACTCCGAAGAGCGCGAGACCATCCGCCGCATCATCCGCAACCATCTGGAGATGTCGGCGGCCCTGCGCCGCGATATCTTCGATCCGGAAAACGTCCGCACCTTTGCCGAAAAGATCGCCAGCCCGCAGCAGCTCAAAATGCTGACGATCATGACCTATGCCGACATCAAATCCGTCTCACCCGAGGCGCTGACCCCGTGGAAGACCGAGAGCCTCTGGCAGCTCTACATGAGCGCGTCCAACTTCTTCGACCGCAGCGTCGACGAGACCCGCTATCACGCAGCCGCCAATCCCGCGCTTCTCAACCGCATCGTCGCTCTCATGCCCGAGCGCTCCGATGAGCTGCGCCTCTTCCTCGAAGGTCTCCCTCAGCGCTATCTGCAGACCCGCCTGCCCGAGCAGATCATCGCCCACTTCCGCATGACCCTTGATCTGCCCCGCGAGCCCATCCAGCTTGCCTTCCGCACCGTGCGCCAGCTCCACGAGATCACGCTCATCACGCCCGACCGCCCGCTGCTCTTCGCCGACATGGCCGGCGTGCTCTCCGCCTGGGGCATGAATATCGTGAAGGCCGATGCCTTCTCCAACGAAGCCGGCGTCATCGTCGATACCTTCCAGTTCACCGATCCCTACAAAACCCTCGAGCTCAACCCGTCAGAGATCGACCGCTTCCTCTCCAGCATTCGTGAAGGCCTCTCCATCCATGCCTCGCTTGAAAAGCTGCTCCGCGCCCGCAGCCACGCATCCAGACGCACGGCGGCAAAGGTAGAGATGGAAACGCGCCTCGAATTCGACAACGCGGCCTCCACGCACAGCACCCTGCTTCAGGTGGTCGCCGAGGATACGCCCGGTCTGCTGCGCGAGATCGCGCTCACCTTCGCCGCCTGCAACTGTGATATCCAGGTGGCCCTCATTGATACGGAAGGCGAGATCGCCATCGACGTCTTCTACCTCACCGCCCACGGCGTCCGGCTTACCGAGGCAGCGCAGCAGGTGCTCTCGCGCGCTCTCCGGCAGGCCCTCGAAAAACTTCGCTGAAGGCCCGCGCCCGCCGTCAGCAGCGCACTCCTTCTCACTCGATCCGGCTTACTTCAGATACGCCCGCACCAGATCGATCAGATCCTCCGCCAGCTCCAGATTCGGCAGCGGCTCCCCCTCGGGCGCCATCATGTGGTTGCGGATATGGTCTTCCAGCACCTCGCCCATCAGGCTGTTGATCCCGCCCCGCACATTCGCCAGCAGCATCAGAATATCCGCGCAGTTGTACTCGCTCTGCAGCGACCGCTCGATCGAGTCCACCTGGCCGCGAATCCGCCTCACCCTCGCCACCAGCTTCTGCTTTTCCTTCTCTTTATGACTCATGCCGTCCCTTATACCATAGGGGGATATGTTATAAATACTCCTGACCGGAACCATTCCGGATTAACACTGCTGAAAACTCTCTCCTTCAGCATCGTAGAGAGTTCCCGGAGACACCTTGCGTATCTACCCTGTTTTCTTCAGCATCCTGCTTTGCCTGCCGGCCGCCGCGCAGTCCTCCAACGGACTGCCGGAGACCCCCATGCCGCAGAACGCACAGGGAACGCCCGCTTCCTGGGAACGGGCATCATTTTATAAAATCGCCTCGCTTTACCAGGCGCAGGACTTCGGCACGCAGCCGCGGCCCGATGCCGCCACCTCCTCCGAGCGCGTCTCTCCGGAACAGCCCGCGGACACGAATGAAGTCACGCTCTTCCCTCACAGCCAGACGGCTCCCTGGTGGGTCTCCGGCCAGGCCAATATCATCTTCCAGGCGCACCCCGGCTTCCACTCTGCCTATCAGGGGCCGAACAGCCTGCGCAATGCCGGCGAGTACAAGACCTCGCTGGTAGGTACGCTCTTTCTCGGCTACCAGCCCCACCACAACCTGCGCTACAACACCGATTTCATCGTCGACTTCGAGAGCGCGGGCGGGCGCGGACTCAGCGAAGCCCTCGGCCTCGCCGGCTTCACCAACCTCGATGTGGTGCGCAACCCCAATCTGGGTTCGACCCCCTACCTGGCGCGCGGCATCATCCATCAGACCATCGGCCTGACCGACCGCATGACCGACGCCGAGCGCGGATACTTCTCCCTCGCTGCAAAAGTGCCCGAGCGGCGCTTTGAATTCCGCATCGGCAAGATGAGCCTGCCCGACGCCTTCGACCTCAACTCCATCGGCAGCGACAGTCACCTGCAGTTCATGAACTGGACGATCGACAACAACGGCGCATGGGATTACGCCGCCGACACCCGCGGCTACACCGTCGGCGCCATGCTCGAATACGACGACAAGGACTGGAGCGCCCGCTACGGCCTCTTCGCCATGCCCGTCGTCGCCAACGGCATCGATCTCGACTGGGCATTCTCCCGCGCGCGCGGACAGAACATCGAATTCGAGCTGCGCCGCTCCGTCCTTCCCGGACGCAAAGGCGTCACCCGCATTCTCGGCTACGTCAACAATGCCCACATGGGCAGCTATCGCGAGGCGGTCGAAGCCTACCTCGCCGGAGTCGATTCCACTCCGACCATCACCGCGCACGAGCACTTCGGAGCCGTGAAGTACGGCTTTACCTGGAACAATGAGCAGGAGCTCACGCAGAATCTCCGCGTCTACAGCCGCTTCGGCTGGAACGAAGGCCAGCATGAGTCCTTTGCCTACACCGAAGTCGACCAGACCGTGGCCTTTGGAGGCGACTACGCCGGCGCCGGATGGCATCGCCCCAACGACAAGATCGGCGCAGCCTTTGTCAGCAACGCCATCAAGCGCGACCACCAGAATTATCTGAGGTATGGAGGACTCGGCTTCCTGCTCGGCGACGGCCGCCTTAACTACGGCCGCGAAAATATCCTCGAATCCTACTACACGTACCACGCCTGGAAGGGCCTGTTCTTCTCACTCGACGTGCAGCACGTCGACAACCCCGGCTACAACCGCGACCGCGGCCCGGTCTGGGTGGAAAGCGTGCGCACCCACGTCGACTTCTAGAGCCGGGCGCCCGCACCCTGCTCTGAGCGCAGCCGAAGGGCCCGGATCTTTAGACATCGATACGGTATGGGTGCCCCATGTCCGGATCTTCGGACATGGGTGAAGTACGGGTGTTCTACCCCAGGCGTACCCGCATATCTCCACCGGTCATCTGTCCAGGCTGATCGAGCCCCAGAATCCCCAGAATCGTCGGTGAGATATCGCGCAGCGATCCATCCGGCCGCAGCGTGTACTTCTGCGCATCCTCGGCGGCGTAAATAAACGGCACCGGATTCGTCGTGTGCGCCGTGTGCGGCCCGCCCGTCACCGGATCGACCATCATCTCCGCATTGCCGTGATCGGCGGTAATCAGCATCGACCCGCCGTGCTGCCGGATCGCCTGATAGATCCGTCCCAGGCTCGCATCGACCGCCTCCACACCTTTGATCGTCGGAGCCAGCTGCCCCGAATGCCCGACCATGTCCGCATTGGCAAAGTTCACGACGACAAGATCGAAGGCCGTGTCGTTCACGGCTTTGACGACGACATCGGCAATGCCATCCGCGGACATCTCCGGAGCCAGATCGTACGTCGCCACCTTCTTCGACTGCACCAGCTCGCGATCCTCGCCCGGAAACGGCGTCTCGATGCCGCCGTTGAAGAAGTAGGTCACGTGCGCATACTTCTCTGTCTCCGCCACGCGCAGATTGCGAAGCTGCGCCTGCGCCAGCAGATTTGCCAGCAGGTTCTCCATCGACTCCGGCAGGATGATCATCGGCAGCGTGAAATTCTTGTCGTACTGCGTCATGCACACGTAGTGCAGGTTCTTCGGAATCTCGCTGCGCGGAATCGTCTCATCCAGCTCCGCCGCGGCGATGAGAGAAATACCGCCATCCTTCGCCAGGTTACTGCTGCGGGTCAGCACCCGCGTAATCTGCCGCGCACGGTCGGCGCGATAGTTGAACATGATGCAGACATCCTCATCGCGAATCATGCCATTCGGATGCCCATGCGAATCTGTAACCACGAACGGCACAATAAACTCATCCGTCGTGCCGTTGTTGTACAGCTCCTTCACCCGCGCCACGGCGTCCTGATACGCTCCGCCCTCGGCCTGCCCGGTCACCATCGCGTCGAAGGCCTTCTTTTCGCGGTCCCAGCGCCGGTCGCGGTCCATCGCGTAGTAGCGGCCTGACACGCTGGCCAGCTTACCCACCTGGTACTCGCGCATCTTCTGCTCCAGCGCCGCCAGATAGCCCGCGCCGTTCGTCGGCAGCGTGTCGCGCCCATCCATAAAGGCATGCACGAAGACCCGCTCCAGCCCAAGCTGCTTCGCCGTCTTCAGTAGCGCGTAGAGATGGTTCTGATGCGAATGCACGCCGCCGTCCGAGAGCAGCCCGAAGAGATGAAGCTGCCGGCCGCTTTCGAGAGCGCGCTTCATCGCATCCACGATCACCGGATGCGTAAAGAATTCCCCGCTCGCGATCATCGCGTCGATCCGTGTGATGTCCATGCGCACCACGCGTCCCGCGCCGATATTCAGATGCCCGACCTCGCTGTTGCCCATCTGCCCGTCCGGCAGGCCCACAAAGTGCTCCGACGCGCGAATCAGCGTATTCGGATACTCGGCCAGCAGCCTGTCATAAACCGGCTTGCGCGCCAGTGCGATCGCGTTGTTTTCCACCTGCGGGCGGTAACCCCATCCATCCAGGATGGTCAGAACGAGCGGCTTCTTCAATACGGACAATTCTCTTCTCCAGATGCAGATGCTGCAGAGAAACAAACGGCGCGACAGCTCTCTCGCCGCCGCGCCGCAGGCTCAGAATGAATTACTCACCGAAGTTGACGGACTCGATGCCGAGGAACTCCGCGGCCTGTCCCAGCTCTTCTTCGATGCGCAGCAGCTGGTTGTACTTCGCAATGCGGTCCGTGCGCGATGCCGATCCGGTCTTGATCTGCCCCGCACCCGTAGCCACCGCCAGATCGGCGATGAAGGTGTCTTCGGTCTCGCCGCTGCGGTGCGAGATGATCGACGTGTAGCCATACCGCCGCGCCAGCTCGATCGCTTCCAGCGTCTCGCTGATCGTGCCGATCTGGTTGACCTTGATCAGAATCGAATTGGCGACGCCCTCTTCGATGCCGCGCTGCAGACGCTCGGTGTTGGTGACGAAGAGATCGTCGCCCACCAGCTGCACCCGCTGCCCCACCAGCTCCGTCAGCATCTTCCAGCCTTCCCAGTCATCCTCGGCCAGGCCGTCTTCGATCGAGACGATGGGATACTGCCGCGTCCAATCCTGCCAGTACCGCGCCATCTCCTCGCTCGTCTTCTCGCTCTTGTCCGACTTCTTGAAGATGTATTTGCCCGAGTCCTTGTCATAGAACTCGCTGGCCGCCGGATCGAGCGCAATCGCCACATCCTCGCCCGCCTTGTAGCCGGCAAGGTCGATCGCTTCGAGGATCACTTCGATCGCTTCCACGTTCGACTTCAGCGAAGGAGCAAAGCCGCCCTCGTCGCCCACCGCCGTGTTATAGCCCTTCTTCTTCAGCACGCCCTTCAGCGTGTGAAAGATCTCCGCGCCCCAGCGCAGCGCATCCGAAAAACGCTCTGCGCCCACCGGCATCACCATGAACTCCTGGAAGTCCACGTTGTTGTCTGCATGCGCGCCGCCGTTCAGAATGTTCATCATCGGCGTCGGCAGGATCGCCGCATTCACGCCGCCCAGGTAGCGGTAGAGCGGAATCTTCAGCGCATTCGCCGAGGCCCGCGCCGCCGCCATCGAGACCGCCAGAATCGCATTCGCGCCCAGCCGGGCCTTGTTCTGCGTGCCGTCGAGCGAGATCATCGTCGCATCCAGCAGCCGCTGGTTCGCCGCGTCCATGCCGGTCAGCTCAGGAGCCAGCACGCTCTCCACGTTCTCTACCGCCTGCAGCACGCCCTTGCCCAGATAGTGGCTCTTGTCGCCGTCGCGCAGCTCCACCGCCTCGTGCTCGCCCGTCGATGCTCCGCTGGGAACCGCGGCCCGGCCCAGCGTGCCGTCGGCCAGCACCACATCGGCTTCCACGGTCGGGTTTCCACGCGAATCCAGAATCTCGCGCGCATGAATCGCAGCAATCTCCGTCATATCACTCCTCAGAATCCTGTGTTGTAAGCGGTCTCGTAGTTTTGGACGGCGATCCACGCGAATCCACTCACCGGCAGTCCCGCCAATCGTGTCGATGAAGCTCATCGCAGTTCCTGCAGCCTTCCGCAAATTTCTCTGGTGTCCCAGCCGATTCTAACAAAGCCGCTTCGATCGCGGAGAACCGCAGCGGCCCTCCTGCAAACGTTATGCAAACGTTTAACCGCCAGTAACCGCCGTGGTTCGCAATCCTTGTGATCTTTGCCTTTCAGCGCACCCGTTCCTGTAGCTTTTCGTTATAGTTAGCCGCAGATAGCCTGTATTGGCGCGCCGGATCGGGCAACAGAACCGAAAGCGCGGAATCGGGAAACAGCGGTGCGCGCACTTAAAATGCATCGCAACCGGAGCATCCAACAGGTGTTGATATGGCTGTGGGCCCTTCGAAAACGGAAGCGCGGCGGCCGCTGTGGCCAGGGCCGGCAGCTCACATCAGGTAAAGCATGACGAGCTGGAGAGACGATCACGGAGTCGCATTATGAGCAAATTCAGTCAGTATCTTCTGCATGCCGCCGTCGGAAGCACCCTTCTGGTCTCCGCCGGCTTCGCTCAGAACAGCTCACAGAACACGCAGCCGCAGGCGGCGCAGGATCAGTATTCGGGTGTGTCACATCCGCCCAATGACGACACCATCACCGCCAGCCCTGACATGTCCAGTCCGGCGCCAAAACCGTCGGCTGCGGTCCCGGCCGTTCCTCCGCCGCCCCCCGCTCAGCCCGTCGCATCGGTTCCCGCGGCAGCTCCGGTCAATCCGGCCAATGATCCCAACTACGGCATCGTCTCTTCGGTTCCCGCGCACCCCGACGAAGATGCGGATGCCTCGGGCGGCGCGACCCTGAGCCGGCGCTCAATGAGAGCGGACTCCGACGACGATATCGTGCACATCATTCCTTCCTCGGGCAACGAGCTCGCTGAAGGCACCAACATCCGCGTGCGCCTCTCGCAGGGCCTTTCGACGACCAGCACCAGCTCCGGCCAGTCCTTCAAGGGCGTCGTGGCCTACAACGTTTACAAAAACGGGCGTGTCATCATTCCCGCGGGCTCAGAGCTGCGCGGCCGCGTCGTCGGCGTCACCCAGGGTCATCACATCGGCTCGCACGCCACGCTGCGCCTCCGTCCTGACATGGTTCTTCTGCCCGACGGCACCGCCTATCATCTCTACGCGCAGGTCGTGCAGTCGCAGGCGCCCGGCACACGCACCGATGACGAAGGCGGCATCCAGCCCAGCTCGAATCTGAAGAAGGACAGCATCGAGTACGGAGCAGGCGCCGGCACCGGGGCCCTCGTCGGCGCGAAGATCGCCGGCCCCCAGGGTGCGCTCGTCGGCGGACTCGTCGGTGCAGGCGTCGTCACCGCGCATCTGCTCATGCAGCATCCGCGCGCCGCCACTGTTCCCGAGGGATCGGAGATCGTCTTCAGCCTCACCGAGCCCATGGCGCTGACACCCACCCGCAATTAAGCTTTTTACCGGGTCTTCAAAACACCTCACAGACGGGAGCGCTTCGGCGTTCCCGTTTTGCTTTTACGCAAATCCATCCATCCTTCTCTCCTGCAACCGGGATACACTGGCGGCGTCTTCGCAATGAACCGCCTCCACCATCCCGCCGGGCCCCTCGGCTCTCTCGTCAAGTGCTTCTGGTACTGGGAGGGCGCTCCACAGACGCACACCAAAGAGCGGCTGATGCCTAACGGTGAGCCGGCCATCATCTTTAACCTGCGCAACGACCCCATCCGCATCTACGACAGCGGCGATACAGACCGGTACAGCACCTTCGGCCATGCCGTTCTCTCCGGAGCACACACCCGCAGCTTCGTCATCGATACCGCGCAGCAGGATCGCGTCGTGGGCATTCAGTTTCACCCCGGCGGTTCGTTTCCCTTCTTCCGCATGCCGGCATCGGAGTTTGAAAATACCTCGCTCCCTCTCGCCGGTCTGTGGCCCTCCACAGCAAATGATCTGCGCGAACAGCTTCTGGCTGCGCCGAACCTCGACGTCATCTTCGCGCTCATGGAGCGCTGCCTTCTCGAACAGCTCCTTCGCCCGCCTGAGCTGCATCCGGCCGTTCACTATGCCCGCGCGCTCTTCTGCCGCGAGCCGCACGCGACGACCGTCTCCCGGGTCATGGACAAAACCGGTCTCAGCCAGCGCCGCTTCATCGAGATCTTCCGCAACCAGATCGGTATCACGCCCAAAGCCTTCTGCCGCGTACGGCGTTTTCAGCGCGTGCTGGAAACTGTGCACCGCGTGCGCCAGATCGACTGGACCGAAGTAGCCCTCAACTGCGGCTATTACGACCAGCCGCACTTCATCCACGACTTTCAGGCCTTTTCCGGCTTCACTCCGACCGCATATCACGCCCGCGCCACCGAGCACCTCAACCACGTCCCCATCGCCTGACAGCTTTAGCTGCGCGGTTTTGCTGCCGTTCAGTTTTTTACAATCCCAGGCGCTCACCATGTACGACAATGGGTGCCGTCAGGAGAAACACTATGTCCACTGTCCCGTTCGTTCCGAATGGCTATCATCAGGTCCAGCCGTATCTCATGTTCAAAAATTGCGCCGAGGCCATCGCTTTTTACACGAAGGTCCTGGGAGCCACCGAGCGCTTCAGCATGAAGGGCCCGGATGGCCGCATCGGCCATGCCGAGATTCAGATCGGCGACTCCGTCATCATGATGGCCGACGAAAACGAGCCGATGCAGGCCTTCGGCCCGGAGCACTATCACGGCTCGCCCGTCAGCATCATGGTGTACGTGAAAGACTGCGACGCCACGTATCAGCAGGCCCTCGCTGCCGGAGCCAAAAGTCTGCGTGAGCCCGCCGACCAGTTCTACGGCGATCGCATGTCGGGTGTGCTCGACCCCTTCGGCTACAAGTGGTGGATCGCCACGCACATCAAAGATGTTTCGACAGAGGAGATGCAGGCGGCCGCCGCGCAGATCAAGCCCTCATGACACCGTAAACAGCGCCGCAGACCAGCGCGCAGGTTACACCGTCTTTTTGCGCGCCGGCCTCTTTGCGCGGGGTGGCACGTAATGAAAGCGGATCAGGTAGATCCTGTCGCCGCTGCCGTGCTTTGCCACTTTCAGCAGATCCAGCACGCCGAGAAACCCTGAAGCGCGCGCCAGCTCCGGCGTAATATCCGGAAAACCGATCGGCTCAATCGAATCCACCTCGATCTCGCCTTCCTCCATCTGGTATCGCTTCCCCACCGTCACACGGGGACTGTGCCAGATGCGCACGCTGCAGGTAATCTCCCCGCACCGCACTCCCTCGCGAAGGCGCTTCGTAAAGTGCATGCAGGCAGTCTACGCCCGGCCCCGGCTTACCATGAGTGCCAGTAACCGTTGCGCTCCATCAGCGTTACCTCCACGCCGAACAGCTCGCGCAGCTTGCCGGCCGTGATCAGCTCGCCCCGCGGACCATCCGCAAAGATCCGCCCCTGCCGCATCATGATCACGCGATCGATCTCCGGCAGAATATCCGCCAGGTGATGCGTCACCATCAGGATGCCCGTGCCCTGCTGCGCCACGTTCCGCAGCGCATCGCGCAATTCGCGCTGCGCCGCAATATCCAGCGCATTCGACGGCTCATCCAGCAGCAGCATCTCCGGCCGGTGTACCAGCGCCCTCGCAATCATGATCCGCCGCTGCTCGCCGGCCGACATCTCGCCCACCAGCTTGTTTTCAAGATGCGTCGCCTCCATCAGCCGCAGCGCCTCGTGCGCGCGCTCCCGCATCTCCGGCGTCACGTGCAGATTCGGCCACAGCGTCGATGCCGAGAAGAACCCCGCCACCACCGCATCCACGCCGCGCGTCAACGGCGTCCGCTCGCCCGGCAGATCGGCGCTCACCAGCCCCAGGTGCTGCCGCAGCTGCGAGACATCCCACCGCTCGTGCCCCAGCAGCTCCATCCGCATCTCAGGCGTCACCATCGGATACACCTGGCAGGTAATCGTTTTGATCAGCGTCGATTTCCCGCACCCGTTCGGCCCCAGAATGGCCACATGCTCGCCCCGCGCAATCCTGAGCGTGATCTCGTGCAGCACCACATTGTCGCCACGCGCTACCGTGACCTGCCGCATCTCCAGAAACGTACCGTCGGACATCTTCCCGTTTTCAGACAATCGACTCTCCTCTCCTGATAGAGTAAAACCGCACATGTCCGATTCCTCTTTGTTCTCCTCTCATGCTCTGCCGCGCGGTTTCCGTTTTGCTGCCGTAAAGGCCGGAATCAAGGCCAGCGGGCGTCCTGACTTCGCGGTCGCGGTCGCGGACAGCGCCGCCTCGGCCGCTGCCATGTTTACCGCAAATCGCGTGCAGGCAGCGCCCATTACCATCGGACGCAAACATCTGGTTCGCAGCAGCGGACAGGTTCGCGTCGTCGCCGTCAATGCCGGCAACGCCAACTGTGCCGCCGGAGAGGCCGGCCTGCGCGCCTGCGAGCAGACCTGCGCCGCGGCTGCTGCCGCCTTCGGCTGCCCTGAGCACGAAGTCTTTCCATCCTCCACCGGCATCATCGGCGTTCCTCTGCCCGCGGAAAAGCTCGTCGCCGCCATGCCCGAAGTGAGCGCCGCGCTGGCCGCCACGCCTGAAGGCCTCTCTGCCTTCGCCCGCGCCATCCTCACGACAGATACGAAGCCCAAGGTCGCGCACGCCACCATCGCCGTCGACGGTAAAGAAGTCCGCATCGCCGGAGTCTGCAAGGGCGCCGGCATGATCCATCCGCAGCTCGTCCCGCACGCCACCATGCTCGTCTACGTCTTCACCGACGCGGCCATCGAGCCCGCCGTGCTCGACACATACCTGCGCGGCGCAGTCGAAGTCAGCTTCAACCGCATCTCCATCGACGGCGACACCTCGACCAACGATACGGTCCTTCTGCTTGCCTCCGGAGCCTCCGGCGTCAACATCGCTTCCGGAGATGCGGCCTTCTCGCAGGCGCTCGCCGAGGTCTGCACCTCGCTGGCGAAGCAGATCGTCGACGACGGCGAAGGGGTCACGCACGTCGTTGAGCTGCAGATTGAAGGCGCTCCCTCCGACGCCGATGCGCTGAAGATCGCAAAGTCCATCGCTCACTCGCCCCTCGTCAAGACCGCATGGGCCGGCTCCGATCCCAACTGGGGACGCCTCATGGCCGCTATCGGTTACTCCGGTGTCGCCATCGAGCCCGAGCGCATCGCCATCTGGTTCGGTCCACAGCAGATCTGCGTCAACGGCGGACGCTCGCCGCACTTCGACGAGCAGACGGCGCATGCCTGGCTGCAGCAGCGTCATTTTTCCGTGCGCATCGACCTCGGCATCGGCTCCGGTACATGCCGCTTCTGGACCACCGATCTCACCGCCGAATACGTCAGCATCAATGCCGACTACTCCACATAAATTTTCCTTTTTGCATCACGAAAAGTGCAGATCGCTCAGGGCCGCATCAGTGTTGACGTTGCGGCCTGCTTAAAGCCGAAATACACAGAGTTATTCACAAAACTGTTGAAAACCCCGGTTGCGGAAGGCCCCTTTTTTGCTGTTCGCGCGCCGCCTGAAACAGCACAGCACCTGCGTTACAATCGACACTCAAAGGAAATCGTTCATACGCATGTCAGCCACGCTCAGGGAACAGGTAACTCCTTCCTCAGCCGCTCCGAAGAAGAGCTTTTCTCTCATCGGCGATGAAAAGCTTCGCGAGCTTTACGCATGGATGCTCAAATGCCGCATGCTGCAGGAGCATTCGCGCCCTTCCGCAAAGCGGAGCGCGCGCAGCGGCCATGCATCGTCCATCGGGCACGAAGCCTCGACCGTCGGTATTGCCATCGAC
Source organism: Paracidobacterium acidisoli (assembly GCF_003428625.2). Lineage (GTDB taxonomy): Bacteria > Acidobacteriota > Terriglobia > Terriglobales > Acidobacteriaceae > Paracidobacterium > Paracidobacterium acidisoli. The sequence goes on from NZ_QVQT02000002.1 coordinate 642,483, forward strand.
CTGCTTCCCGACGACATCCTCGCGGCATCACATGGCGACCTCATCGCTGCCATGCTCCGAGGCGCGTCTCCCGGAGCCATGCTGGCTTCTCTGCGCAACGGCAGCGCCTCCGCGCGGAATGGCCACGCATCCGCGCCTGAAAAGAGCAAAGCCTCTTCGAACGGTCACGCGCCGCTGCCTCTTATTCCGCCCGCGCCCACGCTGGAAGCACAACTCGGCATCGCTACCGGAGCCGCCTTCGCGGCAAAGCTGAAGCAGAACGGCAGCATCGCCGTCGCCTTCTGCGGAAATGTCTCCGCGCCGCAGCCTCTCTGGCAGGAGACGCTGCACTTTGCCGCCGCTCATCGTCTTCCTCTGATCTGTGTCGTCCGCACCGCAGGCGATGCCGACCTCAGCCGCGTCGCGCTCGACTGCGGACTTCCCGGCATACCGGTCGACGGCAGCGACGTCGTCGCCGTCTACCGTGTCGCTTATGAGACCATCACGCGGGTGCGTCAGGGCAATGGTCCCGCGCTCATCGAATGCAGATCCGGCATCGGCCTGCGCCACAATGCTTCCACCGGCAGCGGCCATGCAGCCTCTGATCCCATCCACAACATGGAGCACTATCTCACCGGCAAGCATCTCTTCTCCGAACGCTGGAAGCAGAAGCTCGTCCGCGACTTCACGCGAGAGCTGGATAAAGCGGTGAAAAAGGCCGGGGGCGTCCCACAAAAGAAGAAATGAAGGAAGACGACGCGCGGAATATCGCCGGACGAATCTCCGCGGGTCATGCCTGGGAAACCCACGTCCTGCGAGATGAGCGTTTCCCTGAAGTCAAAACTCATGATGACTTCTTCACTCTTATCTTCGACGTTCTGACGAATCCCTCTGCGACTTCCCCGCTTCGCAGAAACCGGGAAGCGTTCTGGAGCGATGCGCACCAGACGCTGGTGATCGTAGACTATAAAAGCGAGGACTACGGCACGGCCTTTCGTCCCGCTGAGGGCAAACGCTATTTCAATGCATTGCGAAAGCGTGATGAGCCATGATGACAGTCGAAGCACAAAAAAATGAGAGCCTCATCCTCCGCCTCGACGAAGATGAGATTGAACAGTGGAACAACGCACTCAATGAGGTTTGCAACGGTTTCACCGTCGCTAATTTTCCCGCCGCCATCGGCGTTTCCAGAGATCATGCTCTGACGCTTCTCGAACGTCTGCACCATGCGTCATCGAATCAGATGCAGACCTTTTCGCTGGATGATCTGCTGGCGGTGCGTAACGCGCTTACTACCGTGCTGGCTGAGCTTGATTCCGGAGAATATCCTGCGCGCATGGGCTTTGCCGTCGAAGAAAGCAGACGCACCCGGGACGCGCTCGACTCTGTCGCCGCACGGTACCGCTTTGACCGCTTTCACAAGACCGCCTGATCCTCGACCAACGCACGTTGTATAACAAAGAGTGGGGCCGTGCCGGGCAGAAGTCCGGCCTCCGGGCGCACCAGGACTTCTCATGAGCACAAAACTTACCATTCCCGCACAGAACGACCTTGCCGAAGAGATCGCAGAGTGGATTGAGGCATTCGACGACATGGTGGTCGCCGAGGGCCCGGAACAGGGCGCGGAGTTGCTCGCAGCGCTGAAGCGCCGCGGCCGCGAAGCCGGCATCTCCTCCCCCAGCGAGCTCACAACGCCGTATCTCAATACCATCCCGAAGCACGAGGAAGTGCCTTACCCCGGCGACCGTTCGCTCGAGCGCCGCGTCGAAAGCCTCATCCGCTGGAACGCCATGGCCATGGTGCATCGCCAGAACAAAAAGGATGCGGGCATCGGCGGCCACATCTCGACGTATTCTTCGCTGGCCACCCTGCTTGAAGTCGGCTTCAATCATTTCTTTCACGCCAGCTATCCCTCGGCCACCGGTCAGGATCAGCCCGGCGACTTCATCTACTTCCAGGGCCACGCCTCGCCTGGTGTCTACGCTCGCGCCTTCCTCGAAGGCCGCCTCGACGAAGAGCGCCTGGGGAACTTCCGCCATGAGCTGCGCGACACTCCCGGCCTGTCCTCCTATCCGCACCCGTGGCTCATGCCCGACTTCTGGCGCTTCCCCACGGTCTCGATGGGCATCGGGCCGCTCAACGCCATCTATCAGGCGCGCTTCATGCGCTACCTCGAAAACCGCGGCCTGATCGAGAAGACGCAGCGCAAGGTCTGGGCCTTTATCGGCGACGGCGAAACGGACGAGGTCGATACCCTCGGCGCCATCTCCGCCGCCACGCGCGAAAAGCTCGACAACCTCGTCTTCGTCGTCAACTGCAACCTGCAGCGCCTCGACGGTCCGGTGCGCGGCAACAAGCGCATCATCGACGAGCTCGAAGGCACCTTCCACGGAGCCGGCTGGAACGTCATCAAGGTCATCTGGGGCTCCGACTGGGACCCGCTCTTCGAGCGCGACCACACCGGCCTGCTGCTGCGCCGCATGGAAGAGTGCGTCGACGGCGACTATCAGGCCTTCAAGGCAAAGGGCGGAGCCTACATCCGCAGCGAGTTCTTCGGCAAGTACCCTGAGCTGCTCAAACTCGTCGATCATCTCAGCGACGACGAGGTCGGCCACCTGCACCGCGGCGGCCACGACGCCACCAAGATCTACAACGCCTACAAGCGCGCCGTCGAGCACAAGGGCGGGCCCACCGTCATTCTCGCCAAGACCGTCAAGGGCTATGGTCTCGGCAGCGCAGAGGCCCGCAACGCCACCCACCAGGAAAAGAAGCTGACCGACGATGCCATCATGGCCTTCATCAACCGCTTCAATATTCCTGTGCCCGAAGATCTCGCAAAACAGGGCAAGTTCCTGCGTCCACCTCAGGACAGCCCCGAGATCGCCTACATGCACGAACGCCGCCGCTCTCTCGGTGGCTACATGCCGCACCGCGAAGCGCCCGCGCCGAACTTCAAGGCGCCCACTCTCGACTACTTCAGCGAGTGGACCTCGGGCTCGCGCGGACGCGAAGTCTCTACCACCATGGGCTTCGTCAGCATGCTGCGCCATCTTCTGAAGGACCCCGAGATCGGCAAATTCATCGTGCCCATCGTGCCCGATGAAGGCCGCACCTTCGGTCTCGAGTCCGCCATTCGCCAGGTCGGCATCTATGCCAGCGAAGGCCAGAAGTACAAACCGCACGATGTCGACATGCTGCTCTACTATCGCGAAGAGCAGGATGGACAGATTCTCGAGGAGGGCATCACCGAAGCGGGTTCGATGGCCTCCTTCACCGCCGCCGGAACCGCGTGGTCCAACTATCGCGTTCCCGCCATCCCGTTCTACATGTATTACTCTATGTTCGGCTTCCAGCGTGTCGGCGATATGATCTGGGCCTTCGCCGACTCGCGCGGCAAGGGCTTCCTCATGGGAGGAACCGCCGGACGCACCACCATGCTCGGCGAGGGTCTGCAGCATCAGGATGGTCACAGCCTCGTTCTGGCCTCGACCGTCCCCACCTGCGTCAGCTACGACCCGGCCTATGTCTACGAGCTCGCCGTTATTCTTCAGGACGGACTCCGCCGCATGTACCAGGAGAACGAGCAGGTCTTCTACTACATCACCATGTACAACGAAGATTACGCCATGCCCGCTCTGCCTGAGACGAACGTCGAGGCGGTGCGTGAAGGCATCGTTCGCGGCATTTACAAGCTCAAAGCAGCGCCCGCCGGCAAGCCGGTTGCCCAGCTCTTCGGCAGCGGTCCCATTCTCAACGAAGTGCTTCGCGCCCAGGATATCCTGGCGGAGAAGTACGGCGTGCAGGCCGATGTCTGGAGCGTCACCAGCTACAACGAGCTGCGCCGCGATGCGCTCTCCGTCGAGCGCTGGAACCGCCTCCATCCCGCCGAGCCCGAGAAGACTCCGTACATCGTCAGCGCGTTGCTGAAGACCAAAGGCCCGGTCATCGCGGCCAGCGATTACATGAAGGTGATGCCCGACCAGCTTTCTCCCTGGCTCGGCACGCGTCTTGTCACGCTCGGCACCGATGGCTTCGGCCGCAGCGACAACCGCGAGCATCTGCGCCGCCACTTCGAGGTCAATGCCGAATCCATCGTCGCCGCCACGCTCTCAAAGCTGGCCCGCGACGGCAAATTCGACGCCGTGAAGGCGCAGGCTGCCTTTGCCGATCTCGGCATCAACACCGAAGGCGGCGACCCGGCCCGTCTCTGAACCCCATCTCCGCTGCAGGCATTTTCCGTCAGCGGAAAACAAGGGCATCCGTGAAAGCGGGTGCCCGTTTTGCCTGAGCCTGGTTTCGTCTGCGCCGCGACACAACACAGACCACCCATCTTTCACCGGAGGCATCGAAGCGAAGGCACAGGGTCGTTCCTTCTCACCAGCCTTTACGCCTCAGATGAAGATTCCGTCATCCTGCTCTGCGATCATCGTATTGTTCCGGCAGGGTTTATTACGCAGTTTCATCTCTCTCCGGAGTGCGCGGCAAAACTTGTTTTCGCCCACGCATTCATCTAGCCTGACAAAGAGATCCTTTGACGCAACGCTCCGCCGCACAGGCCGGCACCAAATTCCCCTACGACTTGAGGTGTGAGTGAAACTTCTCTCTTCTCTCTGCACGCTTCTGGCGCTTGGAACCATCCTGCCCGCCCTTTCGGCGCAGACTACGGCTTCCTCGCCGGCGGCAAATCAGTCCCCCGCTCCCGTCAGCTACCATCCGGAACCCTCCGTGATCTACACCAGCGCACAGGGCTCCACCTACGTCCCCGTGGACAGCTGGATCTACCCGGCTCTCGACCGCCTGCACGGACTCGGCTATGTCGATACCGCCTTTCTCGGCCTGCGCCCCTGGACGCGCCTCAGCATCGCGCACATGCTTCAGGAATCCGCCGACCGCATCGACGCCGACACCAGCGACGACGATGCGCGCGAGATCTATCTCGCCGTTCTCGGCGAGGTGCAGCCGGACATCGACAGCTCCACGGCCATCGAGCACCCTCACTCCGAGCTCGAAAGCGTCTACTCGCAGTTCCGCGGCATCAGCGGAACGCCGCTCCGCGACAGCTATCACCTGGGCCAGACCCTCGTTGACGACTACGGCCGCCCCTATGCCGAGGGCTTCAACAACTACACCGGCTTCAGCGCCCGCGCCGAGGCCGGACGCCTCACGCTCTACTATCGCGGCGAATATCAGCACGCTCCCGGCTATACCGGCTACGACACGTCTCTCGCCCAGTACCTCTCGGAAACGGTCGATGGAGTTCCCTGGATTCCAGGCCAGCGTCAGGACACCATCCCTGCGGGCATCATCCCATCGGCCGACAGCTCACGCGTCCTCGAGGCGAACCTCTCGTATCACATCCTCAATCACGAAGTCTCTTTCGGTAAAAACGATCACTGGCTCGGCCCCGATAAAGGCGCCAGCATGCTCTGGAGCAACAACGCCGAAGACATCTACGACTTCGAGATCGATCGCGTCGAGCCGCTGCGCATTCCGCTGCTCTCCCGTATTACCGGCCCCTTCCGTTACGACTTCTTCGTCGGCAGCCTCAAGGGCCATACAGATCCCAACTCGCCCTGGGTACACATGGAGAAGGTCAGCTTCAAGCCCACGCGCGATCTTGAGTTTGGCTTCGACCGCCTCGTCATCTGGGGCGGCAAAGACCACACGCCCATTACAATTCACACCTTTCTCAAGAGCTTTTTCAGCTTCCAGAACGTTACCGCTGCTGAAAAGCTAGGTCGTGACGACCCTGGCGCCCGTTTCGGCACCTTCGACTTCAGCTACCGTCTGCCCTTCGTGCGCAACTGGCTCACGCTTTACAGCGATTCGCTCGTTCACGACGATGTCAGCCCCATCAGCGCGCCGCGCCGCTCCGGCATTCGCCCCGGCATCTATCTCTCCCATTTCCCCCGCCTTCCGCATCTCGACATGCGCGTCGAAGCCGCATCCACCGAGCCCGTCAGCAGCGCCCTGAATAATGGCCGCTTCCTTTACTACGAGGCCGTGCAGAAGCAGGGTCCCACCAACAAGGGCTTCCTCGTCGGCGACTGGATCGGCCGTCAGGACAAAGGCGGTCAGGCGTGGCTCACCTGGCATCTCTCGCCGCAGGAGAACATTCAGTTCACCTATCGCAATGCCAAGGCCTCTCCTAAATTTTTCACCTACGGCTCAACACAGAACGACTACGAGGTCTCAGTGACGAAACGCTTCATGAAGGACTATGAAGTGCATGCCTGGGTCCAGTACGAGGGCTGGAAGATCCCCATCTATCAGCCCGGCGCTCACAGCGATACAACCGTGACCGCACAGTTCACCTGGTATCCGCATCACGAGTCGAAGCAGTTTTGAACGAGAGCGAAGAAACGGTCAGCTGAAAAGCGGTTAGCTGATAAAGCGGATAAAGCGGATAGCGGAACTCCGGTCAGCTAAAAAGCGGTCAGCAGCCAGGCACAATGTCGGTCAGCGATACGGCGGCCAGTCAGATACTGGCTGCTGGCCGTTTCATCCCTGACCGCTTCTTCACTGGCCGGTTTTAGCTGGCCGTTTCCTGGCCGGCCGGACGTTCGCTGACCGCTTTTTCGCAGCTCCCGGCAATCTTCGCCGTCACCACCGCCTGCCCTACATGCCTCTGCGTGTGATCGGCGCAGTGTACCAGCAGCCCTCCAACGCTTGTCGGAAGCATCTTTCTCCCCACGCCGCGCGCCTCTTCGAGATTCGCCCCGGCAAAGGCCTGCGTGCGCCGCACCGCATCGTCTATGCCGGCTCGAAACTCCGCGAACAGCGCATCGTGCGCCGCTCCCGGATCGAGCTCCGTCTTCAGCGACGCAATCTGCTCGCCGCTCAGCTGCTTCCCTTCCGCATACGACAGCAGCCGGTCGAGGCTCCGTACGATATGCCGCAGATGAAACGCCACCGGAGCAATCTCCGCCGGACGCGCATTCAGCTGCTCCTCCGTCAGTGGTCCGCACCACAGCTCCACATCTTCCTTCGCCAGCTCCAGCGCATGCACCACCGCGCGAATCGCTGCCGGCACATCGCCATGCGTTCCCCGCAGCCACGGTTCCGGTTGTATCGGGGTCCCCGGCGAGCGCAGCTCGCTGGTGGGATGTTCACTCATCACAATCTCCTTTTCTGTCGAAACTCTCTTACTACGATTGCCACGTCGCGATGCTCTCCATCGATGGCTTCATTCATCCCGCGCATGTCGTCAGCGGATATCTTACCCGCCAGCGCATCGAGCGCGGTCCGTATCTGCGGCCACCGCCGCAGCGCATCCTCGCGCACCAGCGGAACCGCCTGATACGGCGGAAAGTAGTGCTTATCATCTTCGAGAACGGTCAGCCCGAAGGCCGCAATCGGTCCGTCCGTCGTATTCCCCGCAATCATGTCCACCTGTTTCTGATTCAGCGCCCGGTACAACAATCCCAGGTCCATCACTCTGGGCGGAGCCGCAAACTTCAGCCCATACGCCTGGCTCAATCCCTGTAAGCCATCCGGACGCTCCTCAAACTCATACCCCACGCCCAGCCGCCACTTCGGAGCATAGCGGGCCGCCTCGCTCAGCGTCTTCACTCCCAGGCGGCGCGCATCGTCCCCGCGCACAATCATCGCAAACGAATTCTCAAATCCCAGCGGCTGCGCCACCGTTACGTCATATTTCTGCGCATACAGCCGCCGCACCGTATCGAGAACCCGCGCCGGGTCACGATCCACCGGCTGCTTCAGAATCGCCGTCAGCGCCGTCCCCGTGTACTCCACATACGCATCGATCCGCCCTGCGATCAGCGCCTGATGGCAGATGTAGCTGCCGGCAAGATAAAAGTGCCGCTCGACCTTCAGCCCCGTCTTCGCTTCGATCTCCTGCGCCAGCAGCTCGCCCAGAACCACCTGCTCCGTAAAATTCTTCGCTCCGATCACCGGATGATCCGGCCGCGGCGGTCCGCAGCTCGCCATCAGCAGAGAGAAAATCGTCACAACGACAGTGACAAATATCCGCCATGCCTGCCGGGTGCCCCACATCCGGATTTTCGGATGTGGGTCTGTACCCACTTTCCGCTTCACTTCAGACACCCCGCGCCGCGCCCGGCACTCTCGTCCACCGCTCCAGCAGCCCCAGCATCGCATCCGCTGCCAGCGCCAGCAGCGCCGCCGGAATCGCCCCCGCCAGCACCGTCCGGTTATCCACCGACGCCACACCCTGAAAGATCAGCTCACCCAGTCCGCCTGCGCCCACTGCCGCCGCGATCGTGGCAATGCCCACGCAGGTCACCGTCGCCGTGCGCAGCCCTGCCAGCAGAAACGGCGCCGTCAGCGGCAGCTCCACCTTGAAGAGCCGCTGCCGGTTCGTCAGCCCCAGCGCCCGCGCCACCTCCGTCACCGCCGGATCGATCCCGCGAATCCCCGCATAGGTATTCCGCAATATCGGCAGCAGCGCATAGCCGGTCAGCGCGACGATCGCGATCCGCGCCGCCCGTTCGCCCAGCCACGGCAGCGGCAGCAGAAAGCCGAACATCGCCAGCGACGGAATCGTCTGTACCACATTCGCAAGTCCGATCACCAGCCCCGCCCAGCGCGGATGCCGCGTCAGCCATATCCCCAGCGGCACGCCGATCCCGGCGGCCAGCAGCATTGCCGCCCCCGTCAGCCACAGATGCTCCACCGTGAGCGTCACGATCTCCGCGCCATGCTGCGACAAAAAGCCCTGCGCCCAAAAGCCCGCTGACAGCGCCGGAGACAGGGTCATCGCCGTCCTCCCGCCGCGCCGCTCTGCAGCGCGTCTTCGCCGCGGCGAAAGGCCTTCACATACGCCCGTACTTCTTCATGCTCCGCGTTCAGAAAATCATGCGCCGGCAGGTCCGCCAGCACACGCCCTGCCCCCATCAGCACAATCCGGTCCGCCAGATACAGCGCCTCTTCCAGATCGTGGGTCACCATCAGGACCGTCTTCTTCAGCTGCCGCAGCAGATCGCGCAGCATCTGCTGCATCTCCGCGCGCGTCAGCGGGTCCAGCGCGCCCAGCGGCTCATCCATCAGCAGAATCGACGGATCAGCGGCCAGCGCCCGCGCCACACCCACGCGCTGCCTCTGCCCGCCGGAGAGCTGATGCGGATACCTCTGCGCAAACTCCCCCGGAGCCAGCCCCACCCGCTCCAGCAGCTCGCGGCCACGCGCCGCGCGCTCCTCGCGAGACGCGCCCTTCACCTCCGGAACAATCTCCACGTTGCGCGCTACCGTAAAGTGGGGAAACAGCCCCGTTTCCTGAATCACGTATCCGATGCCCCGGCGCAGCGCTGTCACGTCTTCTCCGGCTACGTCGCGCCCCTGCACCAGCACGCTGCCCTCCGTCGGATCGATCAGCCGGTTTACCAGCCGCAGCAGCGTCGTCTTTCCCGCGCCGCTGCGCCCCAGCACCGCTGTCGTCGAGCCCTCCTCGAGCACCAGACTCAGATCGTCCAGAAGCCGCCGTCCGTCCGCGACCGTCAGCGTCACCTTCCGAAATGCAATCGCGGCCGGCATGCTCTCCAGTGTAAGCGCTGCCTGAAGATCCGCTTTTCCCGGTGCTCTCTCGAAAGACGCCATGCCCAAATCCCAGGATGCAGGAATCAAATCCTCTGCAAATGACAAAAGCCGGGCCAAAGCCCGGCTTTCGACAGCATTCTCTCTGTGTGGAACTACGCGCCTTCGATTTCCGTCGCGGCACCACCCGCCGCCGGGCTCTTCACCCGCACCAGCGTAATCTTCGAGAAGCCTTCCTTGAACGACGGCGGTCTCAGCCGCTCCGCCATCTTCTGCATCACTTCGTCGCTCACCACACGCTCGCGACGGCTGTTCCGCTCCATACACACTTCAAGTGGAACATCAAAGAAGACGGCCTGCACTTCGTATCCAAAGCTCTTGGCCATCTTGATCCACTGCCGCCGCTCGTGCGGCGACAGGTTTGTCGCGTCGACGTAGTTCCACGGCATCTTCGCAATCAGCCGCGCGCGCAGCAGCGAGCGCAGCGTCGAAAACACCAGTCCCTGGTAGCGCTGTTCGGTAATATCGTCGAACAGAATCGACCGCAGCATGTCGCTTGACAGCGGCGTCACGCCCCGGCGCTTGAACCAAGTTGTCTTACCCGAGCCCGGCAACCCGATCGCCAGCACCACAAAGCCCTTCGGGTTCCGCGCCACACCGGCCGCCTGCGGCTCCGGCGGAGGCGTCGAGGGCGACTCCGGCTGTGTCTCCACAACCAGCCTGCCCGCCGGCTCCGCTGCTGCCTCGGCAACCGTTTCAGGCTCCGCCGCGGCGGCTCCGTCTTCGGCTTCTTCCGGCTCCGCTGCCGACTCTTCCGGCAGATCCTCCGGCTCCGGTTTGGCGCCCTTGCCCTCCGACTCGTACGACGGCCGCAGAGGCGTAGGCTGGTCCACCGGTATCTCCCGGCCTGTTTTTCCTGTGGCTTCCGAATTATTCGGTCCACGCTTCGAACGTTTTCTCATGAGTCCGCGCATCCATTCGCGCATAGCATATCGTCGCGCAATTCGCGCATACTTAGTCTGTAACACAGACCGCTCCGCGCCTCAAATCCGCCGTACATTTGGTACCACGCTCATCACTCCCGCGTCCTTTTCCCGGCAGCGAAATCCAGGATGGAACTTTCATCCCATTGACCAACCCTGATAGCATCTGTAATTGGTGGCCCGCGGGCATTCGCTGTCCCGCATAACAGAACGGATTGTGCCACATTTATTCCTGTTCCACTCTGAACCACTGACCTTAAGGAGAAAGCAATACATGGCAGTCAAGGTTGGCATCAACGGCTTCGGCCGTATCGGACGCAACGTCTTCCGCGCAGCGCTCGGCAATTCCGACATCGAAATCGTAGCCGTCAATGACCTCACCAGCCCCGCAACTCTGGCCCACCTTCTCAAGCACGACTCCATCCTCGGCAACCTGAAGAACGAGATCACCGCCAGCGAAGACTCCATCTCCGTGGACGGCAAAAAGATCCGCGTCTTCGCCGAGCGCGACCCCGCGAAGCTTGACTGGACCTCCACCGGCGCCGAGATCGTCGTCGAGTCCACCGGCATCTTCACCGACGCAACCAAAGCGAAGGCGCACCTCCAGGGCTCGGTGAAAAAGGTCATCATCTCCGCCCCGGCCACCAACGAGGACATCACCGTCGTCCTCGGCGTCAACGACGGCAAGTACGATGCGGCGAAGCACAACATCATCTCGAATGCCTCCTGTACCACCAACTGCCTCGCGCCCGTCGTCAAGGTGCTGCACGAGCAGTTCGGCATCGTCAGCGGCATCATGACCACGATCCACAGCTACACCAACGATCAGGTCATCCTCGACTTCCCGCACAAGGACCTCCGCCGCGCCCGCGCTGCCGCGATCAACATGATCCCCAGCTCCACCGGCGCCGCCAAGGCCCTCAGGCTCGTCATCCCCGAGATGGCCGGCAAGCTCGACGGCTTCGCCATCCGCGTCCCAACCCCGAACGTCTCCGTCGTCGATCTCACCTTCATCTCCGAGAAGCCCGCGACCGTCGAGACCGTCAACGCCGCGCTGAAGGCCGCCTCCGAAGGCGAGCTCAAGGGCATCCTCGGCTACGAGACCGGCGAGCTGGTTTCGAGCGACTTCAAGGGCGACGCCCGCTCCTCGATCGTCGATTCTCCGCTGACCAAGGTCGTCGGCCAGTCAGTCAAGGTCATCAGCTGGTACGACAACGAGTGGGGCTACTCCAACCGCGTCCGCGACCTCATCCTCTTCCTCGCGAAGAAGGGTCTGTAAACTATCCGTTTTCCGGGACTGTATTAGTCTCCGGGACTGCATTGGCAGTCCCGGAAAACGTTCTGTATCAGGGCACGGCTTTAGCCGTGCCACAACCATCTCAAAATCGCGCGGCTTTAGCCGCTGAGAGATGGGCTTCCGGCAAACTGCAGAAACCCCGCATCGGTCATCCATGGGCGGATGCGGGACTGAAGGTTCTTAAGAGTTGCCATCCCGGCCGGACTCTGAGCGAAGTGAAAGAGGCAGCGGAGGGATATGCTTCTCAGTATTCATCGGCAGTACGCACTTTCCTGGAGTACTCCATGCGTCAGAACATCTCCGGTTCATCGCCCTTTGAACCCATCATCGGCTTCTCCCGCGCCGTCCGCGTGGGCAACTCCGTACATGTCTCCGGCACCGGGCCCGTGGGAGCCGACCAGGCCGATGTTGCCGGCCAGACCCGCCACATCCTCGAAATCATCCGCGCCACGCTTGAGAAATCCGGCGCAAAGCTCGAAGATGTTGTGCGTACGCGTATGTACCTCACCCGGGCCGAGGACTGGGAAGCGGCAGGCCGCGCACACGGCGAATTCTTCGGCTCAATCCGTCCTGCGGCAACCATGGTGGTTGTAGCCGCGCTTCTCAACCCTTCCTGGCGCATCGAGATCGAGGCTGACGCCGTTATCGAAAGCCTTTGAAGGGTACGGGCCTCCCGCCCGCACCTCAACCGCTGAAACAACCAGGGATCTGTGTCCCTGAAAAAGACTTCCGGAAATCGAATATGTCGAAACTTTCCATCCGCGACCTCGACCTTGCGCATAAACATGTCTTCATGCGCGTGGATTTCAACGTGCCGCTCACCGACGACGGCTCTGAGATCACCGACGACACCCGCATCCGCGAGACCCTGCCTACTATCGAATACGCGCTGCGCCACAAGGCCAAGCTCATCCTCGCCTCGCACCTCGGCCGCCCCAAGGGCAAGGTGAACCCGAAGTACAGCCTGCGCCCCGTCGTCGACCGGCTCCGCGTCCTGCTCGACCATCACCTCGGCGAAAAGATCAACGTTGCGTTTTCTCCCGACTGCGTCGGCGACATCGCCACCGAGCTCTCGCGCCAGCTTGAGTCCGGCCAGGTTCTGCTGCTTGAAAACCTGCGCTTTCACGCCCAGGAAGAGGCCAACGATCCGGCCTTCGCCAAACAGCTCGCCTCGCTCTGCGAGCTCTACGTCAACGACGCCTTCGGCAGCGCCCACCGCGCCCACGCCTCCACGGAGGGCATCACCCACTTCGTAAAGCAGTCCGCCGCCGGCCTGCTCATGGAGAAGGAGCTGCAGTACCTCGGCAAGGCCCTCGAAGAGCCCGCCCGTCCCTTCGTCGCCATCCTCGGCGGCTCCAAGATCTCCGGCAAAATCGACGTGATCAATAACCTGATCGACAAGGTGGACACCCTCATCATCGTCGGCGGCATGGCCTATACCTTCCAGCGCGCCCTCGGAGTCACCACCGGTAAATCGCTCGTCGAAGAAGACAAGATCGGCGTCGCCAGAGAGGCGCTCGATAAGGCAAAGGCCAAAGGCGTGACCCTCCTGCTGCCCGTCGACAACATCCTCGCCGATGCCTTCTCCCCCGACGCCAAAACCCAGGCCTGGGATACCAGCAAAGACTTCCCCGCCGACTGGCAGGGCCTCGACATCGGTCCCGAAAGCGTAAAGCTCTTCTCCGCCGAGATCGCCGAAGCCGAAACCATCGTCTGGAACGGCCCCGCCGGAGTCTTCGAGTTCCCCCGCTTCGCTGTCGGCACCAACGCGATCGCCGAAGCCGTCGCCGCTAATCAGGATGCAGTCACCATCGTCGGCGGAGGCGATTCCGTCGCAGCGGTGAAACAGGCCGGCGTCGCCGACCGGATCAAACACATCTCCACCGGCGGCGGAGCCAGCCTCGAATTCCTCGAAGGCAAAAAACTCCCCGGCGTCGAAGCACTGACGAATAAGTAAAGAACAAACAACAAGTAAACGATGCCTAACAGGCCGCATCTGACAAAGCAAAAACTCAATCGAAGCCCGGTTTACCGGTAGAAGCACCGGGCTTCAGCCCGGTGAATAAAGCCAGGATTTTCGAGGGGCTTTAGCCCTGGACCGTTTCTTTATCATTTGTCAAACGCTGCTGGAATCAGATAGTGGGCCGATTGAAATTGGTTTTGTATCAGGGCACGACTTCAGTCGTGCCGCAGACATCAGAAAATGTGCCCGGGCTTTAGCCTCGAAGAATTATCCTGCGGTTACAGAAGCTACTGAATGTACCGATGAACAAGCAAGTCATCATCGACGAAATTCGCCGCATTGCAGAATCTGATGGAGGGATTGCACCCGGAAGAGACAAATTTGAAAAAGAGACTGGCATCCGCGAAAGCAAGTGGCGCGGTATTTACTGGCTTAAGTGGTCTGAGGCAATCGTCGAAGCTGGATACAGTCCTCGTGAATTTCAGGCTGCATACGCAAAGGATCTGGTCTTATCTAAACTTGCTGGCCTTATCAGAAAAAAGGAGCGCTTTCCAACTAGTACGGAAATTCGGATGGAAAAGCAAATTGATCCCGAATTTCCATGGGACAGCGTTATTAGGCGCCTTGGTGCTAAGGCGACATTGATTCGTTTAGTTCGTGATTTTTGTCAAGATCGCGATGAATTTCGAGATATCGTCGAATTTTTGCCAGTTTCTCCTGAAATTCACGACGGTAAATCAGCTAATTATTCTCACAAATCAGAACTTGATGGATCGGTTTATTTACTCCGGTCGGGCAAGTTCTACAAAATTGGCCATACCAGAGATATGGGCCGACGAAGTTACGACCTTCGGATTCAACTCCCGGAAAAAGGGATACTCGTTCACGAAATTAGAACCGATGATCCAGAGGGTATAGAACAATATTGGCACCGTCGGTATGCAAATAAGCGCGCGAACGGCGAATGGTTTTCTTTAACGCAGGAAGACATTACAGTCTTCAGGCGTAGAAAATTTATGTAAAGGATCGAATGCGCAGCGCTTTCCCCATTCATTACCCCGCCGCATTCATCGCCCGGAAATGCCCCTGCCCTGACATCTCCAGCAGCGCCTTATCCGCTGTCACCAGCGTGGCTCCCAGATGCCGCGCCGTCGCCACCAGTATCCGGTCCGCCGGGTCAGAGTGCATCTCCCACGGCAGCCGCGTGCTGGCAACCGCAATCTCCGGCTCCAGCGCAATCAGCCGGATGCCCGGCTTTTCCAGCACCTCGCGCAGCCATTCCATGACATCTGCCTTCAGCTTCAGCCGTCCCTTGCTGACAAGCAGTGCAATCTCCCAGGGCGAAATCGCCGAGACCGCGATTCGCTGCTCCCGCGCCGCCCGGTTGATCTCCCGTTTGGCCTGCGGTCCCAGCCTCGGATTCCCTTCGACCGACCACACCAGAGCATGCGTGTCGAGCAGGAGGGAAGGCGCTTTCCGCGAGGCCGGCTCTGTCACTGCGCCGCTTCCCACTCATTTTCCAGCGGAGAAATAATGTCGCCCTGCCACACAACGCTTCCCCGCATCGATCCCACGAGGTCGCCCTCAGGCGGCATTGGCACCACCTTCGCCACCGGCCTGCCATGTTTGGTAATCACCAGCGGCTCATTCGTCCGCGCAACTTCATCCAGCAGTTTCAGGCACTTCGACTTGAACTCCCCTGCCCCGATTGTGGTAGACACAGCATCTTCCTCCCATAGTCACCGACTATAGTCATATTATACTCTACGCCCATGAAAACCTGCCTGCCGCGCGAGTCGCCCTGTTTTCCAATCCTGCGAGCTCATCCACTAAAATCAAGTCGAGGAATTCATAAAAAAAACATGTCACGCAAACCACTCATCGCCGCCAACTGGAAAATGTATAAAACCCCCGCTCAGGCGCAGGAGTTCGTCTCCGCCTTTCTGCCGCTCGTCGCCGGCCATGACCGCGATGAGATCGTGCTCTGCCCCTCCGATACGTCGCTCGCGGCCGTCATCCCCGCCGTCGCCGGATCGAATATCGCCGTCGGCGGCCAGAACATGCACTTCGCGGATGAGGGAGCCTACACCGGCGAGACCTCGCCGCTCATGCTCAATGCCATCGGCGCCACGCACATCCTCATCGGCCACTCCGAGCGCCGCCAGTATTTCAACGAGACCGATGAGATGGTGAACAAAAAGCTTGCCACCGCGCTGAAGCACAAGCTCACGCCCATCGTCTGCATCGGTGAAGTTCTCGCCGAGCGCGAAGCCGGACACACCGACGAAGTCCTGCGCAAACAGATCACCCTCGCCCTTACCGGCGTCACGCCCGAAGACGCTGAAGCCATCGTCGTCGCCTACGAGCCCGTCTGGGCCATCGGCACCGGCAAGACCGCCACGCCCGAGATGGCCGCTGAAGCCCACCTGCTCATCCGCAGCGAGATCGCCCGCCGCCTCGGCCGCAACATCGCCGACAGCATCCGCATTCTCTACGGCGGCAGTGTGAAGCCCGACAACGCCACCGCGCTCCTCAACCAGCCCGAGATCGACGGAGCCCTGGTCGGCGGCGCCAGCCTCGATCCGAACTCCTTCGCAAAGATCGTGAAGTACTAAGACGAGCGAAGGAACGGTCAGCGAAGAATCGGTCAGCTGATAAAGAGGACAGCCGAAGGCCGGATGGCAAACTGCAGAAAACCAAACACGACAGAGACAAAAGAAGGCTGCGGTTTCATCGACCGCAGCCTTTCTGTTTTCGCTGACCGCTTTTTAGCTGACCGGACTTTAGCTGGCTGCTTTATCAGCTGACTGCTTCATCAGCTGTCCGCTTCACAGCTGAACCAATACATCCTCGCCCTCGACCTTCAGCTCGTACAGAGTCACCTTCACGTCAGGGTTGTGCACTGCCGCTCCGGTCTGCAGATCGAAGGTCCACGCGTGCCATGGACACACAATCTTTCCCTGCTCCACCAGCCCCTGCCCCAGCGGCCCTCCGCGGTGCGGACACAGGTTATTCATCGCCGACAGCTTTCCATTCGCCATCGCAACGCAGATCTGCCGGTCTCCAACCTCAAACTCTTTTGCCTCGCCCTCCCACGGCAGCTCCGCCTTACTGCAAATCCTCACCAGTTCCGCCATCTTTCTCACACTCCCCAGATTGGTCATCGCAAAATGAAATTTCGTCTCACATTCGCATGGAGCGAACCAGCAACACAGCGTGCTACGCTCAATCCAGAATGCCTGAAGTACCGCCTGCGAATCCACCCGCGCCCGCTCAGCCCGCCACCGGCCTGTGGTGTCCCGTCTGCGCCCGCTCCGTCAGCGATCCGCTCGTCTGCGGAGACTGCTCCGCCGTCATCTGCCGCGTCTGCGGCACTCCGCTCGAGTCTCCCGACGAGCTGGCCTTCGGATAATGTCCTCCAAAACTCCATCGCGGAAAGCCGCAAAACCTTCAGCCGCAAAGCATCCTCCCGGATGGATCGATCCGCTCGCGCCGCAGCAGCCTCTCGTCAGCGGCCGGTGGCTGCTCTCCGCCATCGCTATCATGCTCGCCGCAGCCGCAGCCTGCGCTTACGGAGCGCTCTGCCTGCTCTTCTACCAGGGCCAGTGGCAGATGCTCTTCCACCCCTCGCGATCCGTCGCGCAGACACCATCCTCTGCCGGTCTCCACTACGACGATATCCGCTTCGACTACACCGAGACCGGCCTCGCGCGCCTCACCGGCTGGTGGATTCCCGCCGCGCCCAACGCCCGCTACAGTGCCGACACCATCCTCTACCTGCACGACGGAAAAGGCTCGCTCTCCGGCTGCCTTCCGCAGCTTACCGCCCTGCACCGTCTCGGCATCAGTGTCTTCGCCTTCGACTACCGCGGCTTCGGCAAAAGCTCCGGCGCGCATCCCACCGAGCGCACCGCGAATGACGATGCCGCAGCCGCCTGGTCGTACCTTACCGACACACGCCATCTCCCCGTCCGCTCCATCGCCGTCTACGGCCGCGGCACGGGAGCCACTTTCGCCGCCGCTCTGGCCGTGCGCTATGCGCCGCCCGCCGTCATCCTCGAAGACCCCAACCCGCCCGCTCGTGTAATCTTCCATGCCGATGCCCGCGCCCGCATATTGCCACTGTGGCTGTTACAAAACGAGTTCCTCGACCCCGCGCCTGCACTCGCACGCCTGAGCACACCCAAACTCTTCCTCGATGCAGGCTCCGCTCACGCCCGTACCGCCGAGCTTTGCAGCGCCGCCTCCGATCCAAAAATCTGTTCCGATCTGCGCGGAGCCGGAAGCGATCTCCGCGACGAAACCCTCCGCCGCTTCCTCGACCAGGTCTTCGCAGCACCGGCGGACACCGCTTCGCGGCTCTGAATCCGGAGCGCCCATACCCATCCAGGTCTTTGCGCCCGAAGAGCGCGCGCGAGGACGGCGAATCCCTGAGCCCCTGTATCCTTGAATTACGTGAACCCCGAACTCATCCGTATCTTTCAGGAGGAATACCGCGCCCTGCGTCCGCGTGCGCCCATGCCTCCCATCGAGGTCCGCTTCCGCCGCTTCACCAGCCTCAACACCACCATCCGCCTGCGCGAAGGGCATATGAAGGTCTCGCTCTCCGACCTGCTCGAAGGCGCTCCGGAGGCCATCCTGCGCGCCATCGCGCACATCCTCGTCGCCAAGCTCTACCGCAAACCCATCGACTCCGCGCACGCCGGACGCTACCGCCGCTTCACCACCAGCGAGGCCATGGTCCGCCAGAGCGAGCGCATCCGCCAGACACGCGGGCGCAAGCGCATCTCCACTCCGAAGGGCGATCAGTACGATCTCGATGAAGTCTTTGAGAGCTTAAACCAGCGCTTCTTCCACGGGCTCATGGGCCGCCCGCAGCTTACGTGGAGCGAGTACACCGCGAAGCGCCTCCTCGGCCACTACGACCCGGCGCACAACACCATCATGATCAGCCGCGCCTTCGACCGGAAGAACACGCCGCGCTACGCCATCGAATACCTGATGTACCACGAGATGCTGCACCTCCGTCATCCCGTGAAATCGAAGAACGGCCGGCGCTGCGTCCACTCCCGCGCCTTCCAGGCAGACGAAAAACTCTTCCCCGATCTCGACCGCGCCCTCGCCTTTTTGAAGACACTGTAAGGAGGCACAGAGCGGCCAGCGCAGAAGCGGTCAGGAAAAAGCGATCAGCCCCAAAAACATCAGTGGTTTATTTCAGATTTAACCAGCCGTCTTATCGCTGGCCGTTTCACCACTGGCCGTGTTTCTCCTGACTGATTTATGCATGCAATGCAGTCAATGCTATCATTGCTGTATGGCTACACTTACCATCCGCAAACTCGACGACTCCGTCAAGGCAAAGCTGCGTATCCGCGCCGCCGAGCACGGCCGCTCCATGGAAGAGGAAGCGCGGGAGATCCTGAGCGATGCGATCGCACCCTCGCCGGTACCGCGTGAAATGAACATGGCCGACCGTATCCGCCGTCGCTTCGCCCCGCTCGGCGGCGTCGAGCTGAACCTTCCTGAGCGCCTCATGGCGCGTGAGCCAGTCGATTTCAGCGGGCCCGAGTACGGCACATACGACGATGAGTAGTGCCACTCCCGATCCCATTCTGATCGTCGATACGAACGTCCTGTCCGAAGCGATGCGTCCTAAGCCCTCTGCCATCGTGCTCCGATGGCTGGCGCAGCAGCCTGTGGAATGTCTGTACACCACATCGATCACCCAGGCGGAAATTCTTTCGGGAATTGAGCGCATGCCTGCAGGCCGAAGGCGCAGAAATCTTTACGCTCACGCTGAAGCCATGTTCAGGGAAGACTTCGCCGGCAGAATCTTCCCCTTCGCCAGCGAAGATACTGCAGCGTATGCGCACATTGCTGCTCAAAGAAAAGCGAAAGGCCGGCCTCTCAAAGAGTTCGATAATCAGATCGCCGCCATCGCCCGCTCCCGCGGCGCAGCGCTCGCCACCCGCAACATCCGCGACTTTGAAGGCTGCGGCATCCGCCTTATCAATCCCTGGGAGACGAAGTAGCGAATCTGGGTCCATTCTTCCCGAAAGGAAGAACCGCAGGGCAATCCTTCTATCCTGCCGCCGCAGTCGCTTTTGCTTTCCCAGGCAGCACCGGCAGCGCCTTTGACTTCGCCCACATCACCAGGCCCGCGCCCACAATCACCGCGCCGATGCTGGCCATCTGCGCGTTGCTCATGCCCCAGTAGAGCTTTGGATTGATGCGCACAAACTCCACCAGAAACCGCGCGATCCCGGTGTAGATCAGGTATTCGCCCGTCATCTCGCCCAGCGGTCTGGCGACTTCGGGCCGTCCCCGCCGCCACAGAACCCAGGCAATCACCAGCGCCGCGATCAGCTCGTAAATCGGCGTCGGATGCACCCTCACGCCCGGAGGCGTCGGCACCAGCCCATGCGGAAAGCCCATGCCCCACGGCAGCTTCGTCGGAATCCCGTAATCCCCATCGCCGGAGACCAGGCACCCCAGCCGCCCCACACCGTATCCCACAGCCGCCGCCGAGGCCGAAAGATCCAGCATCGCCAGGCTGCCGACTTTGTACACGCGGCCCTGCCACATCAGCGTCAGAATCGAGGCAATCAGCCCGCCGTACCACGCAAAGCCCGCGCGATCAAAGAGCAGATCCGCCGGATGCAGCATCAGAGCGTGCGGCGTCTCCAGCACGTGCCACAGCTTCGAGCCGATCACGCCCATTACCGTCGCCACGGCAACGATGCTGATCGCATCCGCTTCAATCTTCCAGCGCCGGAAGTTGCGATGCAGCACCCAGCAGGCGCACACCGCGGCCAGCCAGAGCATAATGCCGAACGTTCCCAGGGAAAAACGGCCAAGGTGAATAAATGGATACATAAGTTAAGAAAGTCTATCCTCCAGTATATCCGTCCACACGCGCCGCCTCCCGCGTCCGCTCTTCCACAAGGCGGTTTCACGCTAAACTTGAGGTGTGAGCACACCGACCGCAGTCGCAGGACTCGAAATCCTCTTCAGCCGTGAACAGATCCATCAGCGCGTCGCCGAAATCGGCCGGCAGATCGATCAGGACTTCGCCGGTGAGCGCATCATCCTGGTTGGCGTGCTGAAGGGCGCCGCCATCTTTCTCTCCGACCTTGCGCGCAACATCTCCATTGAAAACACCTTCGACTTTGTCGCCGTCTCCAGCTACGGCAAGGGCCAGCGCACCTCGGGCGCCGTCCGCCTCATCAAAGACCTCGACGCGCACATCGAGAACAAAAACGTCATCATCGTCGAAGACATTCTCGATACCGGCCTCACCCTCTGCTTCCTGCGCAGTCTCTTCGAGCAGCACAAGCCCAGGTCGCTCCGCATCGCCGCCCTGCTCGACAAGCCCTCCCGCCGCCTCGAAAAAATCGACGCCGATTACGTTGGCTTTACCATTCCGAACCAGTTCGTCGTAGGCTATGGAATGGATTATGCGGAGCGCTTTCGCAATCTGCCCGACATCTGCCTCATGCCGCCCGATTTCCCCGAATAGCGCACCTTATCTTCCCCAGGAGTACAACGCATGAGCGCACCTCTGATAGACGATCCTGAGCTGGAGGCTGGCAGCTTCGACGCCGAAGCCTTCGCCGGCCACGCGCTCGCCTCTCCGCAAAACCTTGCCGCCGTCCTCGATCACACGCTGCTCAAACCCGAAGCGACTCGCGATCAGGTGGCAAAGCTCTGCCGCGAGGCCGCCGAATACCGCTTTGCCTGTGCCATGGTCAACCCCGTCTGGGCAGCCTTCGCCTGCTCCGAGCTCGCCGGCTCCGGCGTTCCC
The DNA here is from genome assembly GCF_003428625.2 of Paracidobacterium acidisoli. Classification (GTDB taxonomy): domain Bacteria; phylum Acidobacteriota; class Terriglobia; order Terriglobales; family Acidobacteriaceae; genus Paracidobacterium; species Paracidobacterium acidisoli. Next base: position 664,025 of record NZ_QVQT02000002.1, read on the forward strand.
GCCGGTGTCGTCATCGGCTTCCCTCTCGGCGCGTCGCTGGCCACCACCAAACGCGACGAGACCGCGATCCTCGTCCGTCTCGGCGCCCACGACATCGACATGGTGCTCAACATCGGACTGCTCAGGTCCGGCGACAACCGGGCCGTCCAGCAGGATATCCGCGGCGTGGCCGAGATCGCCCACGATGCCGGAGCCATCGTCAAAGTCATCCTCGAGACCTGCCTGCTGAATGTCGAAGAGAAGCTCCGCGCCTCGGAGCTGGCCATCGCCGCCGGAGCCGACTTCCTCAAGACCAGCACCGGCTTCTCCACCGGCGGAGCCACCCCGGAAGACATCGCGCTCATGCGCGGCGTGGCCGGCAGCCGCTGCGGCATCAAGGCCTCAGGCGGCATCCGCACCCTCGACGACGCGCGCAGAATGCTCAGTGCCGGAGCCAGCCGCATCGGCGCCAGCGCCTCCGTCGCCATCGTCCGCGAGCTGACCCAGGGTTCAGAGCGCGGCGCTCAAAACACCGGCGGCTACTGAGAAACGCCGTCCGTCTCTGTGCGCAACCGCTATCCCAGGAAAATGGTTCGCATCAGGATATAACTCAAAAGTGGCTGCAGGCTCCGCCTTGTATTCGGTACCCTGTCCTCGGGAGCGCTGAGCCCTGTATCATTTTTCGTCGACAGGAGAATCGTGTCCGAACAGTCTCAGAACAAGCCCGGCGAAGAAGTATTTGAAGGAGACTACCGGCCCAGCTCTCCCGAGGCGCTGACCAGCCCTGGTCAGGCGCGCGTCGATCCCCTGCAGACCGAATTCCTGATCCGCCTCGCCGACGCCCTCAACACCACCCTCGACCTGCAGACGCTGCTCGAGCGCACCGCCTCGCTCGTCCGCGCCGTCATCGACTACCGCATCTTCGCCATCCTGCTGCTCAACGACCGCACCGGCGATCTCCGCATGCGCTTCCAGCTCGGACACACGCCCGAGGTCGAGCGCATGCGCATCAAAATCGGCCAGGGAGTCGTCGGCGATGTCGCCCAGCGCCGCGAGCCCATCCTCCTCAATGACGTCACGCAGGTGTCGAACTACATCAACGCCAACCCCGACGTCCGCTCCGAGCTCGCCGTTCCGCTCATCGTCAAAAACCGCCTCATCGGCGTCATCGACATTCAGTCCGAACAGCCCGGCTACTTTTCCACCGAGCATCAGCGCCTGCTCACCCTCACCGCCTCGCGCATCGCTCAGGCCATTGAAAACGCCCGCCTCTACACCCGCGTGGCGCGCCAGGCGCAGACCCTTCAGGTGCTCAACGAGATCAGCCGCGAGCTCACCTCCATCCTCGACCTCGACGAGCTGCTCGAGCGCATCGGCCAGCTTCTCCGCCGCATCATCGACTATCAGATGTTCTCCGTCTGGCTCGTCAATGAGCGCGACCGCCTGCTCGAGGCCCGCTTCGCCACGCGCTTCGGCGAGCGCCTCGACATCACCGTCAAGCTGCCCGTCGACGAGGGCCTTTGCGGCATCGCCATCGCCGAGCGCCGCGTCGTCAACATCCCCGACGTGCGCAAAGACCCGCGCTACCACATGATGAACCCCGAGACGCGCTCCGAGATGGCCGTCCCGCTCATCCACAAAGGCGCCGTCATCGGCGTCCTCGACATCGAGCACACCCGCACCAGCTACTTCAACGAAGACCACGAGCGCGCCGTCACCACCCTCGCCGCCCAGGTCGCCATCGCCATCGAGAACGCCCGCCTCTACCAGCGCGTCACCCAGCAGGAGCAGCGCCTCGAGCGCGATCTCTCCATGGCCCGCGAAGTCCAGCTCCGCCTTCTGCCGCCCGCGAAGCCGCAGCACAGGCGCGCCGAGTTCTCCGCCCGCTTCGTCCCCGCCCGCACCATCGGCGGCGACCTCTACGACTTCCTGCAGTACGACGAAAACCGCAGCGCCATCGCCCTCGGCGACGTCAGCGGCAAGGCCGCGCCCGCCGCGCTCTATGCCGCCCTGGTCAGCGGCATCATGCGCTCCGTGTCGAACCAGCATCTCTCGCCCTCCGAGATGCTCCGCACCCTCAACGACGCCCTCCAGGAGCGCCGCCTCGACTCGCAGTACGTCGCCATGCTCTTCGCCGTCTGGAACGACGAGAACCTCACCCTCCAGATCGCCAACGCCGGCGCCGTCCAGCCGCTCTTCTGCCGCTCCGGCGAGGTCGAGACCATCAAGGCCGAAGGCTTCCCCCTCGGCATGTTCCCCAACGCCGAATACGAGGAGTTCAGCCTCGCCACCCAGCCCGGCGATTCGCTCATCTTCTTCAGCGACGGCATCCCCGACGCGCAGAACAGCGCCGGCGAGATGTATGGAAACGAGCGCCTCATCGCCTGCGTGCGTAAAAACCATCAGAAATCCGCCTCGAAGATCGCCGAAGCTATCATCGGCGAAGTGGCAAAGTTCCAGGGCAAACGCGAGCGCTTCGACGATGAAACCGTCGTCGTCCTCCGAGTCCTCTGACCCCGGCGCTTCATATCACAAGCCCTGCTCCAGGATCTGTGAAAATTTCCACACCGAGACGCTTTTCCCAAAGCGGCATCGTATGGTACTGAAGTTGCATTCGGGACGCCGAAAAGATCGGCAGGAGTCGCGTCCGCGAGTTACACTTTGACCAATATCTTCACTTTTCAGCAGATTCGACGGAAGCAAACGGTATGCCACTTCTCCAACCCAGGCTGAGCCTCAAGGTCTCACAACGGCAGATTCTCACGCCCGGCCTGATGCAGATGGTCAGCGTCCTCGCGCTGAACAAGCTGGAGCTGAAGGAGATGATCGCCGCCGAAATCGTTGAAAATCCCGTCCTTGAGGAGCTCGAGGAGCACGTTCCGCTCCTTGACGACGTCGCCCGCGAGGAAGAACAGCGCGACCGCCCCGTCGATCTCCAGGCCTCCGCCACTGAGCCGGAGAAAAAAGACCCCTTCGACGAGATCGACTTCGGCTCCTACTTCCAGGATTATCTCGACCCCGGCTTCCGCTCTCCCGGCAGCTTCGAGGAGATCGAGCGCCCCTCGCTGGAAAACTTCCTCTCTTCGCCCGGCACGCTCAGCGACCATCTCTTCTGGCAGCTCGGCTCGCTCAGCCTCTCGCCTGCCCTCCGCGAAGCCGCCGAATTCATCATCGGCAACCTCAATGAGGACGGCTATCTCACCGCGACCGATGCGGAGCTCCTCGAAGGCTATCTCCGCGAGCAGCTCAACCCTGAAGAAGGAAGCGAAGACGCCGCGCACCGGCCCGCGCCGGCGCCGGAGGCAGCGCTGCCGGCCGTTCCGCAGGCGATAATCGATCGCGCCCGCAACCAGCTCGCCGCCGCCCTTCACACCGTCCGCCAGCTCGACCCCATCGGCGTCGCCACCCGCGATCTGCGCGAGTGCCTTCTCCTTCAGATCGAGGCGCAGCGTCGTGAATTCGATCTCATCTTCCGCCGCCGCCACGCCGCTGCGGAAACCGCTGCCGCCAACGGCCATCACGCCGAAGCCGCATCCGATTCCTCGCCCGATACCGTGTCTGCAGCAGCCGGCGACCCTCCCGCGGCCCCGGCCAGACACTCTGATCCCAGATCGGCTGATACCAGATCGGCTGATTCCGGACCCTCCGATCCCCGCACCGCCGTCTTCGACCTTGCCTCCCGCATCATCGACCGTCACATGGCGCAGCTGCAGAAGCGCGATCACCGCGAGCTCGCCCGGGCCGTCGGCTGCAGCGTCGAAGAGACGCAGCACGCCGTCGAATTCATCCGTACCCTCGATCCGCGCCCCGGCCAGCGCTACAACCGCGACGAAGCCCGCCTCATCGAGCCCGACGTCGCCTTCGTACGGCGCGGTGAAGAGTACGTTGTGGTCATGAATGAGGAAGATCTTCCCACCCTGCGTCTCAACCAGGGGTACCGCCGCCTGCTGACAAAGGATGGCGCGGAAAAAGATGTAAAGGATTACGTCCGCGAGCGCTACCGCTCCGCGCTCCAGCTCATGCGTAACATCGAGCAGCGCAAGAACACCATTCTCCGCACCTGCGAGGCCATCGTCCGCCGCCAGACCGACTTCCTCGAAAAGGGCGTCGACGCTATGCGCCCCATGATGATCAAGGAGGTCGCCGAAGAGATCGGCGTGCACCCCTCCACCGTCAGCCGCGCCGTCTCGAACAAATACGTGCACACGCCGCAGGGTGTCTTCGAGCTGCGCTTCTTCTTCTCCGAAGGCGTCAACGGACCCGAAGGCTCCGCCACGCCGCTCGTGCTGCTCAAACGCCGCGTCAAAAAGCTCATTGAAGAGGAGGACCCCGGCAAACCTCTTACCGACGATCAGATCGCCACCATGCTGCAGAGCCAGGGCATCGACGTCACCCGCCGCACTGTAGCCAAATATCGCGAAGACCTGCGCATCCCAAGCACGCATCAGCGCCGCGTTCGCAGTTAACGCGCCGCAGGAGCTACAATCTCGCTTTCTGTGCTTTCACAGTCCCCTCCGGGAGGGAGCCCAAATGCAAATCGAGTACACCGGAAGGCAAGTCACCGTTACACCTGCCCTGCGTAAACTGGCCGAAGAAGGCCTGGCCCGTATCTCCAAAATCCTGCCCCGCATTACCTCCGTCCATCTCGTTCTTTCATCGGAAAAGTACCGTCACTGCGCCGAGCTTACGATCAAAACCCGTCAGCAGAACATCGTCGGCATCGCCGAATCCACCAGCATGGATACCGCGCTCCGCGAAGCCCTCGACAAGGCCGAGGCCCAGGCCATCCGCTACAAAAAGCGCCTGCAGTCGGTCAAGCGTCAGCCCAGGGCGGAAAAGCTTCCTGCCGAGCCGCAGCTCGCGCGCCGAGCCGCAGCCCGCACCGCGCCCGAGCCGGTCGAGCCTGCCGCGCCGTCCAATGGACACTCCGCAGCGGCATCGTCCCGCGCCCGCGCCAACGGCAAAAAGCCTCTGCCCGCCGGCCGTCAGCCGGTGCTGCCCGTCACCGTCCACACCTTTCCCGCGAAGGCTCCCATCCATGAGCCGCACATCGTTCGCTCCGTCGACTCCGTCGCGCTCCGCCCCATGACCCTCGAAGAGGCCGTCAAGGAGGCCGAGTTCCGCGACCGCGAAGTCTTCGTCTTCCGCAACAATGAAGGCAACGTCTGCGTTCTGCACCGCAAGCGCGACGGCAGGATGGAGCTGATCGAAGCTCCTTAAAATCGCACCGGAGCCGCGTACGAGCGCGTGAATTTGCTAAAGTTCTCTCCTATGGCCATTCACCCCGCTCGTACCGCGCTCCGTCTCGCCCTGCCCGCACTTTTCTCTACCTTCCTGCTCTGTGCCGCGCCGCATCTCCGCGCGCAGACGCCCGAGGTTCCCGAATGGGCTCTCCCCGGCTCAGCGACGCACGTGCAGGTGCCGCCGCCCGCAGGCTTCCACCGCCCCACCCGCACCTCCGACATGCCCATCGGCATCTTTCAGGGCCAGTCCGACGTGGGCGGAGCGCTCGTCCCCGGCTCATCCACCTACGATCCCGCGACGAAGCAGTACACCATCCACTCCGCGGGCTATAACATCTGGTATTCGCGCGACGAGTTCCGCTTCCTCTGGAGAAAAGCCTCCGGAGACATCTCTCTCGCCGCCGACGCCTCCTTCCCCGACCCGAAGGGTTACGGCGACCGCAAAGTCGTCCTCGTCATCCGCCAGAGCCTCGACGACGACGCGAAGGAGGCGATGCTCGGCGAGCACGGCACCGGCATGATCCACCTCGCCTGGCGCCCCGATCCCGGAGCCTTCATCAAGGACATGCAGTACCGCTTCAGCGGAACCATCTCCGGCATCAAAGCGAAGCGCATCGGCATCGAAAAGCGCGGCGACTCCATCGCCATCTTCGTTTCCTTGCAGGGAGAGCCCATGCACCAGTTCGGCCCGCCCATTCAGCTTCACTTCGACGGCCCGTTCTACGTCGGCATCGGCTTCTGCTCGCATCTGGCCGCCACCGTCGACACCGGCGACTTCTCCGACGTTCTCTTCCGCAACGCCGCCGGCAAAGTCCGCTGAGCGGAAAAAGGCTGGCCCACACAGGCTTCTTTCGCCTGTGTGGGAACATCCTCTGCCCGTGGAGTTTTCCCGCCAGTGCATCCGTAATTTACCCTGATCGGGTCGCAGCGTCAGGGAAAGCTCCCGCTGCTGCGCACCGCCCTTAGGCCATCATGTCTGACGCCGAGCCCCTGCTCCAACACGCCATCATCCGCTCCCGGCGCAGACTCCTGCCCTTTCTGCTCTTCATGTACATCGTGTCGTTCCTCGACCGCGCCAACATCGGCTTCGCCAAACAGGCGCTGCTGACGTCGGCTCATGTCTCCGACGCCGCCTTCGCCCTCGGCGCCGGACTCTTCTTTCTCACCTATGCCTTCTTCGAGACCCCCAGCAACCTCGTCCTGCATCGCGTCGGCGCCCGCATCTGGCTTGCCCGCATCATGGTTGTCTGGGGATTCATCTCCGCCGCCACCCTCTTCACCACCGGCCCGCGCTCCTTCTGCTTTCTGCGTCTGCTCCTCGGCGCAGCCGAAGGCGGATTCTTTCCCGGCGTCATCCTCTATCTCACCTACTGGTTTCCCAACCGCATCCGCGGCCAGATGATGGGCATCTTCTACCTGGGAGTGCCTCTCGCCTTCGTTCTCGGAGCGCCTCTCTCCGGCTTTCTGCTCGATCTCCACATCGCGCCCTTCCACGGATTTCTCCATCTCCAGGGCTGGCAGTGGATGTTTCTCGTCGAAGGGCTGCTCGCCGTCATCGGCGGTGTCATGTCGTTTCTCTACCTCGACGACAAGCCCGATCGCGCACGGTGGCTGCCCGAGCCGGAAAAGCAGGCGCTCCTCGCCGTGCTCACGCGCGAAGAGAACGAGCGCCGCGCGCACGGTCCCTCATCGCTTCTCGCCACCTTCGGCAATCCCCGCGTTCTCTATTTCGCGCTGATTTACTTCCTCATCCAGGTCGGCGTCTACGGAGTCGTCTTCTACCTGCCCAGCAACGTCTCCATCATCCTCGGAACCTCCATCGGGCTCCGTGTCGGCATCGTCTCCGCCGTTCCCTGGGTCTTTTCCGTCGCCGCCACCTTCGGGCTGCCGCTGCTCGGCGACCGCTATCGCAGCCACCGGCTCGTCGCCTCGCTCACGCTGCTCGCGTCGAGCCTGGCCATCTTCCTGCTGCCCATCGCAGAGAGCCTGATCCGCATCCACGATCTCTCCACCGCACCGGCGATCATGGCGTTACTGGCGCTCTGCGTCGCCGCCTCCGGCCTCATCGCCGTGCAGCCGCTCTTCTGGACCTTCCCCACCGGCTTCCTCTCCGGCAGCAGCGCCGCCGCCGGCATCGCTCTCATCAGCGCCCTCGGCAATCTGGGAGGCTTCGTCGCTCCCAACATCAAGGTCTGGGCCGAAGCCCACTTCCATACGCACTTCGCCGGACCCTTTTCGCTCGCCGTCTTCACGCTCCCCGGAGCGCTGCTCATCGCCATGCTCAATCGCCGCGGACCGCATCCCCGCGCCGCCGCTCCCGATCCCGAGCTCTCCGCCGGATAGAGGCTCACGCCGCGTCAGTGCTTCGTCGAAAGCAGCCCATAGACATCGACTTCGCCTTTGGCGCCTGCATACACGTGCCCGTTCATCACCATCGGAAGATTGAATCGCAGCGCCGTCCCCGCTCCCGCCTCATCGCGGGCCGCATTCTGCGCGCTGTTATAAAGCTCGTGCGTCACATGCAGCGCGTCCACCGCGTGCAGCACCGGAGTTCCCGCCGTCGCATCCCATGCCTTCGAGCTCATCACCCACACAATTCCGTCTTTGTCGCCGTTGGCTGAAACCGTCGGCGTCGCCGCATCCACCGGGAACCGGAAGTTGCTCGCCGCCCGGAAGGTGAGCCGTCCGTCCTTTACCTCGTAATCGCGCAGCGCATCGCCGTCGCTCAGCACATATACGTGGTGGTTCCAGTACGCCATCGATCCGAAGATCCCGCCCACCGTCGCAATCGTCTGCACCGCATGGCTGTTGTCGCCCGCGTGAAACTGCCCCATGCGGTCGCGGTCCACCACATAGATCATCGGCCCTTTGCCGCCCACCAGCGCCACGTGCGGATGCGCTCCCGGCTGATCCGGCAGCAGCAGCGGCCCGCCCGATCCCAGATCCCGGTCCGTCTTATCCAGCTCATCCACGTTGAACGGCGTAAAGTAGTCCACCGCTCTCAGGCCTGCGCCTGTCAGGCTCATTCTCAGCAGCGAGTCCCCATAATCGTGTCCGCCCTTCGCCGCATCGAAGCGCCCGTTGCCCGTCGCCACAAAGAGATTGCCTGCTCCGTCCGCCGCCGGCCCCGTATCGCTCGCCCAGATACCGCCATCATCGGCATTCGGAGAATCGTTGAAGACCGCCCTCTGCTTCAGACTCTGCGCATCGTAGGCCATTACCCATCCGTGATACGGCCCCACATCGCACGACGACGCCCATGTCAGATACACCATCCCGTTCACCAGCAGCAGCGCCGCCCGCGGATTCTCCCGCAGCGGCTCAAACTTCACGCGGCCGCGTGCGCTGCCATCGCCGGTGCCCTGCACTGACGCGCGAATCTCCACCGGACCGCCTGACTTCTCCGCGCCCGTCGTCACCGCGAGCGCATGCAGCCGCTGGTGATACTCGCTCCCTGAGCCCTGCCCGTCCTTCGTCCGCGCCAGCACATACAGCGTTCCCGTCTTCGCGTCGATCACCGGAGTCGAGGTAACCCCCACCTCCGGACGGATAAACGGGCATTGCACATCCATCGCCGGAACTGGCGTCGCGCCGTCTTTCAGAAAGCTCACATGCCACAGCGGCGCCGCAGGCCTGCCGTAAGCGTCAAAGGCGTAGACGCTGTCATGCTCCGTCACCACAAAGAGCACATCGTGACGGCCTTTGCCCGGAACCTCCACACCGCTCAGAAAAAGCGGCTGGGCGTACACGTCGCCGTCCACCCGCAACGTAAACAGCTTTCCGAACTGCTGCGCGTTCACATTCTGCGGCGTCAGCGTCCTCTCATGCAGGTAGGCTCCCGTCCGCGCATTGTCATACTGCGAGGTCGTCATCTGCGCCTGGGCGCACAGCCCGGCGGCAAGCACAGCAACACCCCAGCACCAGCCGGAATTTCTCAGCGCAGTCCGTTTCATGCTCACCTCGCGGCAATCGACAAAGCTCTTCCCTGTACCGATGCAATCCTGGTTCCGGAGACAGCCCGCATTCAGCTTCAGCTCCCGGCGCTGCTCACTGCACGGCCCATTCCGTGAAACGCCGCTCTTCTGCAGGGAACACGCTGCGCGTAGCGGCGGAATTTTCTCCCGCATAAACCACAAAGCCCACACCCGATTCATCGGATGTGGGCCACGCGGCTGGTTTCTCTTCAGCGTCCTCCGGTCTTTGCCGGCAGCGCATGCGTTGCCGCCTCTTCCGGAAGCCGCCACGCAAACAGCACGTTGCCGCTGCCCGTCAGCACATACTGGTGGCCGTCCAGCATATAGGTAATGGGAGAGCTCGCCATGCCCGAGCCCAGACCGGCATGCCACAGCGTCCTGCCGTCACTCGTCCGCAGCACCAGCATGTTGCCCTGCGCATCGCCCGTAAAAGTCAGCCCGGAGTCCGTCGTCAGCACGCCCGCGCCCGATCCATGCGGCCCCAGCTCATGCTTCCAGCGAATCTTTCCCGTCTGGTAATCGATCGCCTCCAGCACGCCCTTGCCCCACACGCCGTAATCGCCGCCCGCCCAGCCATAGGCTCCGTCCGCGGGCTTCGAAAAGTAAATGCTCCAGCTCGGGTGCGCGTCCACGAGGAAAAGCCCTGTCTTCGGATCGAAGCTGGGAGAGCGGTAGTTCGTCAGTCCCCCCTCGTCCGGCGCGATGATCCGCCCATCCGGCGCCGGCTCCTTCGCCGGATTCGGAATCGGCTCGCCCCGCTTGTCGACGCCGAGGCTCCAGTTCACCGGTCCGAAGGTCGTCGTCAGCAGATCCTTCCCTGTCGCCCGGTCCAGCACCACAAAGTAGCCGTTGCGCGAAGCCTGCATCAGCATCTTGTGCGGCTTGCCGTGGAACGTCCCGTCCACCAGCACCGGCGTCTCCACCGCGTCCCAGTCGTGCGTGTCGTGCGGCGAGATCTGGAATCCCCACACCAGCTTGCCCGTATCCGGATTCAGCGCCACGATGCTGCAGGTGTACAGGTTATCGCCCGGCCGCGCATTGCCGTTCAGCACCGGCGTCGGATTGCCCGTGCCCCAGTACAGCAGGTTCAGCTCCGGATCGTACGTTCCCGGCATCCACGTCGTGCCGCCCGTCGCCTTGTCGCCCGACTCCGGAGGAACCACGTCCCACTTCCACTGCAGCGTGCCCGTCTCCGGATCGAAGGCCTTCACAAAGGTCGGCAGGTTATCCAGATCGCCGCCCACGCCCACAATCACGTGGTTGCCCACGATCAGCGGAGCTTCGGTCGTCCAGTAGCCCTTGTTCACATCGGCGATCTGCACATTCCAGCGCACCGAGCCGTCCTTCGCGTTCAGCGAGATCATGTGCGCATCCGGCCCCATAAAGTACAGCCAGTCTTTATAGATCGCGACGCCGCGCTGCCCGATATGGTCTCCCTTGTTCGGCGGATAGTGGTAGTGCCACAGCATGTGCCCCGACCGCGCATCCACCGCCCAAAGGTTGTCCGGCACCGTGAAGTACAGTATTCCATCCACCAGAATCGGCGTCGATTTGATGCCCGCCGGCTGATCGGTCTGGAAGGCCCATGCCAGCGAAAGATCGTGCACGTTCGCCGGCGTAATCTGGGTCAGCCTGCTGTGCCTCTGTCCCGAATAATCTCCGTGATACGACGGCCAGCTGTCAGGCGTCGGATGCAGCAGCAGCTTATTGGTCACATCCTGCGCCTTCGCCGGATGCCCGGCCCCCGCAGCCAGTACGGCCGCACACATTGCGATCATTGATATCGTTTTCATTTGCTTCATAGCTGCGGAAACAGAAACTCCCTACAGGGCCCGTCCGGGCCGCGCTTCAGGGTCGGCAAAAGTATTTCACATCGGCCGCCTTTTAGGGGACTCCGGCGCGCGGAAGAACAGATTCCGGCTGTCCTGCCCTTGTGCACGGAAAAAAGGAAGGCTGCGCCGTTGACCAGCGCAGCCCGGAGACGCTCTTTGACCGTTCCGGAACTCCAGAAGGGCAGGAGCGAAAACTCTCATTACTCTGATCGCAGCGCCCGCATCGGATCGATCGAGGCGGCGCGGCGAGCCGGCAAAAGCGAAGCGGCAATGGACAGCAGCAGCACGCTGGCTGCGGCCAGGCTCAGCACCAGCGGATCGAAGGGGCTGAGCTCGAACAGGAATGACCGCAGCAGATGCGCGGCGGCAACGGCTCCCAGCAGGCCGATCGCGCAGCCCACCCCCGCCAGCTTCATTCCGGAGACAAGCACCAGTCCCAGAACGCCCGACCGCTGCGAGCCCAGCGCCATGCGAATCGCCATCTCCTGCGTGCGCAGCGCGGCGGAAAACGCAATCACGCTGTAGATTCCCAGAATCGCCAGCAGCACCGCCGCCGCCGCAAACGCGGAGATCAGAGCGGTATTGAACCGGCGCGGCGCCTCGGAGTCCGAGATCGCATGCTCCATCGTCTGCACCTGGCTCAGCGCAAGCTGCGGATCGATCGCGTGCACCACCGAGCGCAGCGCATTCTCCATCTGCTCCGGAGGCAGCGCCGAGCGCAGCGCGATGTTGCCGCTGTTTCCGGAGAGCATCGACGAGGAAACGAACGTCCCGAAGGACGCGACCATCTGGCTCACCGGCTGATAAAGCTGGTCGCTCGTGTCCTGATCGGGCGAGCCCTGCTTCACATTCCCCACCTCACCCACTACCGTCATCCACGGAGTCGGCGTCTCCTGCATCCCCCAGCGCAGCCGCTTGCCGATCGGGTCCTGTCCCGGCCAGAAGCGCTCGGCGACCTTCTGGTTCACGATGACTACAAGCTGCGACCCCGCCTTGTCCGCTTCGGTAAAAAAGCGCCCGCGCAGCAGCGGAATCCCCATCGCCTGGAAGTAATCTCCCATCACCTGCGACGGCCATCCCAGATTCAGCGGCGAGCCCTTCGGCTGCACGTAGCCATCGACTACAAATGCGCTGTTTGAATTGCTCCCCGTGGCCGGCAGCAGCGTGGTCAGACCCGCCGCCTGATAGCCCGGAAGCTCCTGTAGCCGCCTCAACAGCTCTTTGCTGAACGCATCCACCTGCGCCTGGGTCGTATATTGCTTCTCCGGCAGGCCGTACGAGGCCGCAACCGTGTGATCCGGACGGAAGCCTGGATTCACCTCGCGCATCTTCTCGAAGCTGCGCAGCAGCAGTCCGGAGGCCGTCAGCAGCACCAGCGCCACCGCCACCTCGGCAATCACCAGCGCCGAGCGCAGCCGCGCATGCCCGCTGCCCGCGCTGCCGGTGCGTCCGCCCTCCTTCAGCGCGTCGTTCACGCGGGTGCGCATCGCGGCAAATGCCGGAGCCAGCCCGCAAAGCACGCCCGTCGCCGCGGAGATCAGCAACGCAAACGCCACCACCTGCCAATCCAGCCCGATACCCTGCACACGCGGCAGCGTCTCCGGCAACAGTCCAGTGCCCACACGAAGCGCCACGCCCGCCAGCAGAAGGCCCAGTGCGCCGCCCGCCGTGCTCAGCACCAGACTTTCAAGCACCGTCTGCCGGAGAATCGCCGGAGCCTGTGCCCCCAGCGCCAGACGAACGGCAATCTCGCGCCGCTTCCGGATCGCGCGCACCAGCAGCAGCCCCGCCAGGTTCGCGCAGGCAATCAGCAGTACCACCACCACGGCCAGAAACAGCGTGCGCACCATCGGCCTCGCCGCGGCCACCGTATCTTCCTGCAGCGAATGCACCAGCGCGCTGATGTGCAGGCTGCTCATGAACGCGGGATACCCGCGCATCGTCTGCTCGGCCACCCGCTCCGCATCCTGCTGCGCCTGCGCCGGAGAAACACCCGGCAGCAGACGCCCCACCATCTGGAAGTTCCACGAAGCCTGCCCGCCGTTGCCCACCTCGTCCGGCTGCAGGCTCAGCGGAACCCACAACTGGCTCTGGTTCAGCTGCCCCGGCACCAGCGGAAACTCAAAGCCCCGCGGCATCACGCCGATCACGACATACGGATTCCGGTCGAGTTGAATCGTCGAGCCCACCACGCCCGCATCGCCGTGAAAGCGGCTCTGCCACAGCTCATAGCTCAGCACCACCACCCGCTCGTGCCGCTGATCTTCCTGCTGCGTGAAGGTGCGCCCCAGCAGCGGAGCCACGCGCAGCGCCGGGAAAACCCCGCTGCCCAGCCGCGCCGCGCTCAGAACCTCCGGCTCGCCCTTGCCTGAAAGCTCATACCCGGTCTGCTGATAACCGCCCAGGCTCGAAAAGCTGTGCGTATCGCGCGTGTACGCGACGATATCCGGCCCCGTCACCCCCGACTCGCCGTTGCCGCCGAAGTCCGTTCCCTGCAGGTGATCCGCCAGCACCACCAGCCGGGTCGGCTCCGGAAACGGCAGCGGGCGCAGCAGCACACCCTCCACAATCGAAAAAATAGCCGTCGTCGCCCCAATGCCGAGCGCAAGCATCACTATCGCCATCGCCGAAAACCCAGGCGACTTGCGCAGCTGCCGGAATACGAATTTCAGATCGTGAACCATTCGCTCCACACATCCTCAGGTGAAAGTTTCACCCTGACGAATGCACGTCTGTCACCACATACGCGGGCCGCTAAACCCTTGTTCCACATGAGCAAAATTATTTCCGCCCTTGTCCGGAACCGTACTGCTCTGTCCGGATGCGGACAACCGGCTGCCCGAAGCAAACCACGCCTGGTACAATCGGCGCATGAAGTTAGCGGAACTGGCCGGCATTCTGGACTGCGAATGCCGCGGCAATGCAGAGGCGGAGATCACCGGTGTGGCAGGAATCGAGCAGGCCGGCCCGTCCCAGATCACCTTCGTCGCCAATCCCCGGTATTCCAGCCTCGCCCGCACCACGCAGGCCGGAGCCGTGCTCGTCGCGCCCGACTTTCCCGAGATCGAAGCTGCGACCCTGCGCACAAAGAACCCCTACCTCGCCTTTGCTCGCGCCGTCGAGATCTTCTACCGCCCTCCCGCATGGGAGCCCGGCACCCACCCCACCGCCGTCATCGCCGCCTCGGCAAAGATCGGCCGCAACGCCCACATCGGCGCCTATGTCGTCATCGGCGAGAACGTGATCCTCGGCGACAGCGCCGTCCTCCTGCCTCATGTCGTGATCTATCCCGGCGTCTCCATCGGCCATCGCTTCTTCGCCCACGCTCACTCCGTCGTGCGCGAGCACTGCCGCCTCGGAGACGATGTCGTCCTGCAGAATGGCGCCGTCGTCGGCTCCGACGGCTTCGGCTTCGCAAAGGACGAGACCGGCCGCTGGTTCAAGATCGTGCAGTCCGGCCCCGCCATCCTCGGCAACCGGGTCGAGGTGCAGACCAATTCCTGCATCGACCGCGCCAGCGTCGGCGAAACCCGCATCGGCGACGGCGTAAAGATCGACAACCTGGTGCAGGTCGGCCACGGCTCCTCGGTCGACGAAAACACCCTGCTCTGCTCCCAGGTCGGCCTCGCCGGCTCCTCCGAGATCGGAAAAAACGCCATCCTCGCCGGCCAGGTCGGCGTTGCCGGTCACTGCAAAGTCGGCGACGGCGTGATCATGACCGCGCAGTCCGGCGTCTCCCACGACGTGCCGCCCGGCAAGGTCATCAGCGGATCGCCGGCCTTCGACAACCGCCAGTGGCTCCGCTCCACCGCCATCTTCAGCCGTCTGCCCGAGCTGATCAAACAGCTCCAGCGGCGGGAGAAGAACCCTGAGTAACCTATTACCATTGGAACGCCGTCTATATAAATGTCATGGCGGCATATACTGCCGGAATCGCATCAAACAAAGTTCATGTACAGAGACACGGAAACAGAAGGAGCGGGCGGAAGCAGTGAGGCAGTCGTGGAGCCGGTCCGCGTTCTGCTGCTCGACGATCATCCGGAGAACCTTCTTCTGCGGTCCACCATCCTCCGCAAGTACGGCTATCTCACCGAAACTGCCAGCACCGTGGAGGAGGCCGGGCAGATGCTCGACGGCATCGACATCGCCGTCCTCGATTACCACCTCGGCGCCGGTAAGTTCGGCACCGATGTCGCTGCCGAGCTGCGGCGGCGGCGCCCGGAAGTCCCGATCATCATCCTCTCCGCCACCCTCGAGCGACGCTTCGGCGGCGTCGAGGATATGCATCTGCTGAAGGGCTACAGCTCCATCGACGATCTGCTGACGGCTCTGCGCTCCTTCGAGGCCCGCCTCCGCGGCAAACAGGTCGTCGTCGACGCCCGCGACTTCTTCTACTCGCGCATCAATATGGCGATGGGCGACGACGTCGTGCTCGAGATCCTCGACGCCGAAGGCAACTGGCAGTATGTGAACGAGACCTGCGCCCGCCTGCTCGAACATCCTCGCGAATGGTTCCAGGGGCGCAACATGTTCGAGGAGATGCCGGAGCTCGTCCCCGACTGGCTCGAAACCATCCGCACCGTCGCCGAGACGCGCGAAACCTACATGGACCGCACCTGGAGGGGCCTGCTGAATCTGCCGCGCAGAGGCGTCGAATGGGTCTGGAACGTGCTCATCTTCCCCATTACGCTGCACACCCGCGAAACCGGCGTGGTGCTGACGGCGCGAATCCTCGAACGAAAGACCATCCTATGAATCTCCTTCTGCAAAAGGGCCGGATCATGCTCCTTCCGGCCGCTGTAGGGATCTGCCTGCTGAGCGGCTGCCGCTCGCGCTACGTGCAGACAACCATCACCAATCACACGGATACCCCTCTGCGGCTGATCGAAGTGGATTACCCCAGCGCCAGCTTCGGCACCGATCAGATCGCGCCGCAGCAGGCATTCCACTATCGCTTCAAGGTCCAGGGCTCGGGCCCCGTGACGATCACCTTCACCGGTGACTCCGGAAAACCCACGAATGCAACCGGTCCCCAGCTGTCCGAAGGCGAGCAGGGCACCCTGCAGGTCTCTGTCGAAGCCGGAGACCACGTAAAATGGGCGACGGATCTGGTTACAAAACCGTAAATACAGCTCGATAATTGAATTACATGCCTGCCTGTATGACTCAGGCCAGCCGGATATTCCGGCAGTTATAGCCGTAATTGAACTTTCTTGCCCGCCTGTATTCTTACGGGTAGGCTGTTAAGCACACTTGTACTCACAGATGCAGCTCACCTCAGATACCGGGCGAAATCACCCGGCCGCACAAAACCCTGCAACCCTGGCGGCCCTGCTCATCCTCGTTATCGCGGCTTCCTGGGTGGGATTGCGGTACACCGCGGGCTTCGATCACATCGCTCCGCTCTGGAGCACGAACGGCCTGCTTCTCGCCTTCCTGCTCCTGAACCCTGTGCGGCGCTGGCCGGGTTTCCTGGCGATTGGTTTCACCGGTTTTCTTCTTTCTCATCTCATAACACGAAGCGCCCTCGCCGATAACTTCTGTCTCAGCCTCTGTGATCTCGCCGAAGTTACTCTGGCCGCCTGGCTTCTTACCCGCTCCGGGAAGAAAATTACAGATCTGACACACTCCCCGCAGCTTCTGCGCTTCGCCCTCTACGGCGTTCTCATCGGACCCGCCGCCGGAGCTCTCCTCGCCACCCTCATTCTTCGCCGTCCGCACGCCGTCCCCTGGCGGAATGCCTTCCTCTGGCTCTTTCTGCCCGACGCTCTGGGCATCGCCGCAGTGGCCCCGGCCGTCCTCGCTCTCTTCGGCGAGGAGCCGCTGCGCCTCTTCGCTTCGGGCCGCCGCCGCAAAACGCTGCTCCTGCTTTCCCTCCTCATCCTCGTCTCCATCACCGCATTCTCAACCGGGGGATTCTTTCTCAGCTTCCTGATCTTCCCGCCGCTCGTTCTCGTCGTGCTCGAGCTCGGCTGGGCCGGCGGAGTCATCGGCATTCCCTTCATCGCCTTCGCCGCCAGCCTCATGACGCTCCACCGCTACCGTGTCGGACCGCTGCCGTATCCGCCGCTGCTGCAGCGCCTTCTGGTGCTGCAGGCCTTTCTCGCCGCCATCATCGTCAGCGTGAATGTCGTCTCGCTCGTCTTTCATGAGCGCAGAAGGCACACCGACCTCACCCGCGAAAATGAGCGGCGCTTCCGCATGCTTGCCGAGAACGCGCGTGACGTCATCGTTCTCACCGATCTCGACGGACGCAGGCTCTACGTTTCGCCCGCCGTCACGCCCATCCTCGGCTGGGCGCCGCGCGATCTGGTCGGCGGCTCCTTCCACACCGATGTCATCCACCCCGACGATCGTCCCGCTTTTCAGCAGACCCTTGACGAAGTGCGCAAGTTCGACCGCGGCCAGATCATCATCTACCGCTGCCGGAAAAAAGGCGGCATGTATGTCTGGATGGAGGCCAGCCTCAGTCTCTATCGCGACAGCCTCACCGACGAGCCCATCGGCTTCGTCAAAGTGGCGCGCGACGTTTCAAGACGCAAGGCCGCCGAAGAAGAGCTGCAGAATGCCTACGAGACGCTCGAAGCGATGGCCATCGTCGACGCCCTCACCGGCGTCGCCAACCGCCGCCGCTTCGACGATGCGCTCGATCATGAGTGGCGCCGCGCCGTCCGCTCCGGAACCTCTCTCGCCCTGCTGCTCATCGACGTCGATCACTTCAAGTCCTACAACGATATCTACGGCCACGTGCGCGGCGATGCCTGCCTGCGCGAGATTGCCGCCGCCGCCCTTGAAGTCGTGCGCCGCTCCGCCGACATCGTGGCCCGCTTCGGCGGTGAAGAGTTCGCCGTGATCCTGCCCGATACAGAGGAAACCAGCGCCGCCGCTCTTGGCGAAGAGATTCGCGAAGCCGTCATGCGCCGCGAGATCGAGCACGGAGGTAACCAGCCCGGCATCGTCACCGTCAGCATCGGCTGCACCGCGGTCGTCCCCCCCCGGGGCAGCAAGGCGGTCACGCTCGTGGAGTTCGCCGATGAAGCGCTCTACCAGGCCAAGCACGAAGGAAGAAACAGAGTGAAGACCCGCCGGCACTCTCTCCCGTCCGCCGGCCATCCGGAAGAAACCGCGTGACGCCTCCTGCTCTTCTCGGGGCCCTCCGGCCAGAGAAATGCAGAAAATTTACCTGGCAAAGTAATTACGGTACCCGTGGGACGATCTTCAGCGTTCGCCGCCTCAGCCACTGCCCGGTAATGGACGATTCACCGGCAACAGGCCTGCCGCCTCACCCCGTCGCCCCGCTGTCCGTTTCCCCGGATCATGCCATCCAGGATGCCCCCGCAACATTCCTTACCCCATCTGCTCTGCAGCATGTATCATTCCTGTTGTGTTTCATTCCCTCCCCCAAATGAGACTGAAGTACTCTGTTTTGAGGACCATAGCTTGGAGTTCCATAAGTTCGATGAAGTTTATATTGAGAATCTTCGCGTCGGTGATCCTCGCACCGAGGCGCATTTTGTCAGCTATTTCAGCGAGCTCATTCATCTCAAGCTGCGTTCTCGCCTGAATTCCCGTGACGCCATCGAAGACGTGCGGCAGGAGACTTTCGCTCGTGTCTTCGCCCTTCTCCGCGGCAAAGAAGGCATCCGCAACGCCGCCGCTCTCGGCGCTCTCGTTAACTCTATCTGCAACAATGTGCTCCTCGAGCAGTACCGCTCACAGGACCGCAGCGACTCCATGGAGGATGCCTCGGAGATGGACATCCCTGCCGAAGGACGCAGCGTCCTCGGCGAAGTCATCTCCATGGACACCCGTAAAATCGTCGGCCGCATCCTCGACCAGCTTCCCGCCCGCGACCGCCTCCTGCTGAAGGGCATTTTTCTTGAGGAGCGCGACAAAGACGAGATCTGCCGCGAGCTCGGCGTCGACAGGGAATATCTTCGGGTACTGGTGCATCGCGCCAAACAATCGTTTAAATCGTCTTATATCAAACAGATAAAATCACCTCCGGGTTCCGGTGGAAGTGGATCGAGTTTTGGACGACACGTTTACGCCCCTGCTGCACTATTAAATTGAAGTGATTTTGAGCTGAGCGGAATCGGAAGTAAGAAGCACAGGAGATCGTTCCAAAGCGATTTCGGCGCCGCTCATATTGAGGAACCGGTCCATGGACCACAAGGATGCAATTGGTATATCGGCAGTTGAGAAATACCTGCTGCACGAGCTGACACCCGAACAGCGCGACGCCTTCGAAGAGCACTACTTCGGCTGCGAAGAATGCTTCTCCGATCTGCGCTCCGCACAACTGTTTCTGGACGCGGCGAAACTCGAGCTCGCCAGGCAGCCGGAAGTCATGGCGCCTGCCGTCAGTAAAGATAAAAAGCTGATCCGTTTCCCGCTGTTCATGAGGCCGGCCGTGCTCATTCCCGCCATGGCCGCCATGCTCGCCATTATCGTCTTCCAGAACGCCGTTACGGTTCCCTCTCTGCGCGGCGACGTCGCCTCTCTCGACCGTCCGCAGCTTCTCTCCTCCGTGGCCCTGGCCGACGGCAGCAGCCGCGGCGGCCCCACGCCCGAGGTGGTCACGCAGCCGCATCAGCGCTTTGTGCTCTCCGTGGATATCCCTGCCCAGGATCGCTTCTCCAGATACACCTGCTCGCTCTATTCCCCCTCCGGCTCGCGTATCTGGACGATGACCATCCCGGCCTCCCGCACCACAGACGCCGTACCCATCAGCATCTCCCCCGATACCACGAAGGCCGGCGTCAATACGCTGATCATTCAGGGCATTCCGAAATCCGGAGGGGACGCGACCCCCGTCGATCTCTCGCGGGACTCGTTTCTTCTCACCATTCGCTCCTGACCTTCGCAGCGGTCAGGGAGCAGCGCACGGGCCTCCGGCCGGTTCTCCGGCCTCCGATGTAAAAATGCGCTCGTAAAGTCGGCTCGCACTTCTATATTCGTTGACCTTCCCCCAGGGCGTTTCTATTGTGGTAAGTGCAGCCGCAATACGACCGTTCGAAAGAGGAATTATGGCAACGGACAGGGTTCACTACTACCACGCCGACGGCAATGCCCTCGGCGGCACGCTCAATCACCCGCTCGGAAGCGTCGTGCCTTCCCAGGCCGAGCTTTCTTTACCCGCGGCGGGCGGCTTCACCTCAAAACGCACCGGCAACTTCAACTACGGCGAAATCGTCCGCATTGAGAACGCCTACACGCACGCCCTCGGCTCGGTCAGCGATAAAAACGGAAACTTCACCACCCTCATCAGCTCCGTCGTCGAGGGTCTGAACATTCTGGAGATCGTCACCGCCGACCGCATCGTGGCCCAGATCTCCGTCGAACACCCGCGCCACGAAAAGCGCCATCCCAAGGTGAACTTCATCGGCTCGCAGTACGTCAATCTGCGCATTGCCGGCCAGCCCATCATTCCCAAAATCAATCCCCGTATTCTCACGCCCGCGCCCAATCTTCCCGACACCGCCGTCTACTACGACCGCGAGTTCCGCAAAGCCATCCGTGAGCAGCACAAATCACGCGGCGGCCACGAGACCCTGCGCGAATGGATACATGAACGCTACGGTTGGGTAGAATCCGAAGAAGAGCTGCATGAGAGAGGCTATCTCCATTGTTCGCTGGTCGACACAATTTATGGCGAATTTCCGGGAGAGACCTACGGTCACTGCGTGAACATTCCGGATGTCGGCAAATTCTACTTTGGCGAAGTGGTTCTGGACCAGAACTCGTATCGCGTGATCATGCTGCAGGCCGAGCTCGGCTGCCCCGTCTCGGGCAAAGTGAGCGTGGCCACCGGCGGCGTGAATGGCAGCACCTCAGGCTGATTTTCCGTTTGATTATCTTTCCCCTCCTACTCCTGCTTCCAGGCTGCAAACACAGATCTTTACCGCAACCTGAAGCAGGATACCGGACGGTTCAAACTCTCTATCTACATGGAGAGTTAACTGAAGCGCAGACAATGGCGCACGAACTCTCTCTCGAGTTTGAAAAAACACGCCCTCGCTGGGCTTGGAAGTTTCGCTTTCTGGAAGCCACTATCCGTCTCCAGCAGGGGCGATCTTCAGATGCTCTTGTCATCCTGAAAACCCAGCTCCCCCCCAAGGCAATGTCAGATGATCTTCTGATTCGGCAGAGGATGCTTCAGGCATGGGCATATGTGAGTCAGGGAAGCATCTCCCAGGCAGAACAGGAGCTACAGCGTGCGCGCATATTATGTTCAGATGATCGCTGTCCACTGCGGGGGGAACTTCTTGGCATCAGTGGAATTGTAAGTATTAACCGTGGCGATTTATCTGATGCAGAGCTGAAATTCCAGCAAAGCCTGGCGGTCGCACGCCACCAACAGGACAAATATCTCGAAGTTAGAGCCCTCTCGAATCTCGGCGTCGTAGCTCTACGCGAAGAACATTTTGATGAAGCTCTTGACCGGATGAACGAATCATCAGATATCGCTCGATCTATTCGCGCCCGCCTGCATCTTGAAAGAAACCTTGGAAACATCGGCTGGGCCTATCACGAGATGGGAGATTACGAACGCGCTCTGGCCAGCTATGAGCAGGCCAGGGAGCAGGCGGAAAAACTCGGCGCTGTCCAGGACCAGGTGAAATGGACCGCTGCCGCTGGACATGACACCTGGTATCTGGGCAATCTCAAGGACGCCATCGGCCTGCATCAGAAGGCGCTCGTCCTTGCTGAAGCCATTCATGATGCTCCCGATATCGCCGCCATCCAGGTCAATCTTGCCTATCTCGCCTTCCAGTCCGGCGAGACCGACGCGGCCCGCAGCTATGCCGCTGCCGCCCTCAACACCGCGCAGTCGATTCACGATCAGCGCGCCATGCTCGACCTGCAGACCCTTCAGGGAGCCATCGCCGACAAGACCGGTGACCACTCCGCTGCGCTGAAGGCCTTCCTCCAGGTGCACGCCTCCTCCACGCCTTACCCTGACCTGCACTGGGACCTCGAGGACCGCATCGCCGGTGTCTACGCCGAGCAGAACCAGGCCGCCGCCACCGACACCTGGTACAAAAAAGCTATCGGCTCCTTCGAAGCGCAGCGTCCCCCCGTCGCCAGCGAGGAGTCCAGCCTTCCCTTCTTCGCCAACGGTGACAAGATCTACAGCGACTACGCCGGCTGGCTCATTCGCCGCGGCAAAACCGAAGACGCTCTCCGTCTCCTCGACTTCGGTCGCGCCCGCACGCTCGAGATGGGACTCGGCGTCACCGCAAAACTTCCCCACTCGCTCTTCGAGCAGGGCCTCGATCCCAAAGCCGTGGCACGAAAGCTGCACGGTGTCATCCTCTCCTGGTGGCTCGGCGACGACGAGTCCTGGCTCTGGGCCGTCAGCGGCTCGCAGGTGCGCTTCTACCGTCTGCCGCCGAAGGCCGAGATCGCCGCCCGCATCCGCGCCTACGGCGACGCCATCCTCAGCTCCTCCGACGTCGTTGCGACGGGCGACAGGAACGGTCTCGCGCTCTATAACATGCTCATCGCTCCCGCCGCCGCCATGATCCCCAAAGGATCGAAGGTCTTCATCATCTCCGACGGCAGCCTCGACGAGCTCAACTTCGAAACCCTGCTCGTGCCCCGGCCCGTGCCGCATTTCTGGATCGAGGACGTGACCCTCACCAGCGCCGACTCGCTGCGCATGCTCAACGCCTTCGCCACGCATCGCGCCGCAAAGACGCCGAAGGACCTGCTCCTCATCGGCAATCCTGTCTCTCCCGGCGCCGAGTACGAAAACCTTCCCAACGCCGCAACCGAGCTGCAGGACGTGGAAGATCACTTCCCTGCCGCCAAGCGCCTCGTGCTGACCGGGCGGCAAGCCGTCCCCGCCGCTTATGCGGCCAGCGATCCCGCGGAGTTTTCCTACATCCACTTTGTCGCTCACGGCATGGCCAGCCGCCTCAGCCCGCTCGACTCCGCCGTCGTGCTCTCCCGCACGCCCGGCGATCCGGACAACTTCAAGCTCTACGCGCGCAACATCATCCGCCATCCCATTCATGCCGACCTGGTAACGATCTCCGCCTGCTACGGCTCGGGCTCGCGCGAGTACGCCGGAGAAGGCCTCATCGGCCTCTCCTGGGCCTTCCTCCGCGCCGGATCGCACTACGTGATCGGCACACTCTGGGAGGCCAACGACGCCTCCACGCCCCAGCTCATGGATCGCCTCTACAGCGCGCTCGCCCAGGGCCAGGCTCCCGACTCCGCTCTGCGCGACGCCAAGCTCTCCGTCATTCATTCGCGGAGCATCTACCGGAAGCCGCTCTACTGGGCAACCTTCCAGCTCTATGGCGGCGTCTGATCCGGCAGGGATATCTGTAACGAAATGACTGCTGATCTCACTACCCCACAGGCAGGATGAAGCAGGTACCCTGATCGAAACTGCCCTGTTCCATACCCTCGGAGGAAGCAGGACTCCGGGGTAATGATTTCGCTGTCGGCCTGGTAACTACTCCCTCATAGCTCAGATTTATCCGTTGCAATGGTCCGTAAAGTGGCATAATGGCCCGCACGAGACCGTTCGACTCCCCTTGTTTCTCTTTTTTGCTGCATGATGCCTGGTTCTCAAAGTCCGAAAAAATCCGCACTATGCGATTCGACCGGACGTTGTGGAGAAATTATTTCGCAGGAGATGATATGTCTCGGCAAGAGCACGACAGTCTGCAATTCAGCAACAGCTCCCGGTCATCGGCTCCCCCATCTCACCAACGAACTGAATGCTGCAAAGATAACTATAGTTATCCGTCCAGGACAAAAGAAGATATAACTTATTCCGACATGCCTCTGATGGAACGCGTACTTCAGTTCCTTGACAGTTATCCGGCTGCGCATGGCTCAACGGGCGTGCCGAACCGGTTTGCCAGGGCATGCTGACATCATCCTGCTTTTAGTCTGTTGTTATTGCAGGATAAGTAGCCGTGCAGAAGGAAGATATGCGGCTGACCATGGTTGCGGCTGCCTGCATCATGCACGGCAGCGCTTCCTGATCACCACCGGCAGTGCAGCAGAAACTCGCGGTTCCCCTCGGTTCCCGTAATCGGCGACTCCATCACATCTGCATCGCTGCCGCCCAGCGCCGTCACGCATTCCCTGACTCGCTCCACCGCCAGACGATGCGCCGCAGCGTCGCGCACGATGCCGCCCTTGCCTACATGCTCGCGGCCCGCCTCGAACTGCGGCTTCACCAGCACCACCGCCTCCAGCCCTGCGTCCTGTCCAGTCTCCCGGGCAATCGCCCGCACCACAGCCGGCAGCACCAGCGTTGCTGCAATAAACGACACATCCATCGACAGGAAGGATATTCCCGCCGGCAGCGCCCCTGGCTTCAGAAGACGCGCATTCGTGCGCTCCATCAGCGTGACCCGTGCATCGCTTCGCAGCGATTGCGCGATCTGGCCGTAGCCGGTGTCCACTGCCAGCACCCTGGCCGCGCCGTGCTGCAGCATGCAGTCGGTGAACCCGCCGGTCGACGCGCCCACATCAAGACAAAACCGTCCCGTCAGATCGATAGACCAGCGCTGCAGCGCAGCTTCCAGTTTGATTCCACCGCGGCTCACGTAGCGCGGCTCTTCTCCCAGCAGCCGCAGCACGGCATCGGCAGACACGCTGTGCCCCGGCTTCTCGACCTTCTGTTCGTCCACCAGCACGCGTCCGGCAAGAATCATCGCCTGCGCCCGCTCCCGTGTCGGCGTCAGTCCGCGATCCATCAACAACTTGTCGAGGCGTATTTTCATGAGAGGAAAAATCGATGCTGTAAAACCCGCAGACGGCGGTATCGCGGCGATCTGCATCTATTGCAATGATCTGTAACGATGGAATACCTTGAGTTCTTGCGGCATGTCGAAGGATTCTGAAAATCCGGCAGGTTCTCTGTCCCGTTCCTCCGACAGAGCTCCCCGAGCCACAGAGCAGCAGGACTCCGTCCTTCTGTCGCTGATCCAGGCCGGAGATCAGTCCGCCATGTCCGTCCTCTTCGATCGCTACGCCTCTTTAGTCTACTCGGTTGCGCTCCGTGTGCTGCGCACCCCGGCTGAGGCCGAAGACGTCATGCAGGAGATCCTGATTCAGCTCTGGAAAAGCCCCGGAGCCTTTGTTGCAGGACGCGGCTCACTCGGCGCATGGCTCGCCGTCGTCGCCCGCAATCGCGCCATCGACACACTGCGCCGCCGCCGCACCGCCGACCCCATCGAGTTATTCGACCTTCCCGCAACCGGCGATCTCGCCCGCACCGCCGAGCGGAACGTCCTGATGGAAAAGGTTCGTATTGCGATACAAACATTGCCCGGCGAGCAGCAGAAGTCGCTGGAGATGGCATTTTTCGAGGGCCTCAGTCACACAGAAATTGCAGAGAAAACCGGAGAGCCGCTGGGAACGGTGAAAACCAGAATCCGTCTCGGCCTCCTGTCCATCAGAAAGGCATTGCAGTCTTGAGCGCGCAGCACATCCCGGAAGACGACCTGACCCTCTACGCCATGCAGGCGCTCGCGCCTGACGAAATGCGCGAGGTGCAGACGCATCTGGATCAGTGTGCGCAGTGCCGCGATGCTCTCGCGTCCGCACTCGGAGACATGGCGCTGCTGGCTCTCAGCGTGGAGGAGCAACCCCTGCCCGCCGGCGCGCGCGAGCGCTTCCTCAGCCGCATCGACGAAGCCCCCGCCGGCATCGCCGTCGTCGAAGCTCCCCGTCATGAAACTCCCCGTTCGGAGTATCCGGAGGAGTCCTTCCGCCGTGGCAGAACCGGCATCTTCGGCTGGCTCGGATGGGTCGCTGCCGCAGCCTGCCTCGCCGGCGCCGTCTTCCTGTACAACGGAAACACCCGTCTGCAGCGCGAGCTCAGCCAGACGGAGTATCAGAACGCGCAGTACCAGGCCGGCATGCAGCGCGCCCAGGATCTCATGGATCTTCTCACCGCTCCGCAGGCCTCCCAGGTCACGCTGACGGAGACGAAGCAGATCCCGCATCCCTCCGGACACGCCATCTATCTTCCGAAGAAGGGCGCGCTCATCTTCGTCGCCAGCAATCTCAATCCGCTGCCGCCGAACAAAACGTATGAGCTCTGGCTCATCCCCGCCAGCGGCAAGGCGCCCGTGCCCGCCGGTCTCTTCCGTCCCGATACCTCCGGAGCCGCGTCCATCGTTCTGCCGCCGCTTCCCTCCGGTGTTGCCGCCAAAGCCTTCGGTGTGACCATCGAAGATCTTCAGGGCTCGCAGACTCCCACACTGCCCATCATCATGTCGGGCGAGTAGCGTGCGCAGACCGGCTCATACGACGGCTTTCCGTGTCCATGCGGCATAAACGCAGACAGCCTCCGCATCCTTCACCGAAAAAGCTCAGCCGCGGCTCCTCCCTCTGCCGAGCTTTCGCCTTCCATCGCGCATCCACTACACTGTCGGGGTCTTATGCCAACAAAGAAACGCTCTGCCAGGCAAGCCGTTACCCTGGCCGTCGACATCGGCGGCACCGGGATAAAAATCATGACACTCGACCACGCGGGCAAGCCTCTCTCCGAGCGCCTGCGCGCTCTTACGCCCGATCCGCCCACGCCGTCGCGTATGCTTTCCGTGCTCGACCGCCTGCGCGCGAAGGTCGGAGCCTTTGACCGCGTCAGCGTCGGTTATCCCGGTGTCGTCAAGCAGGGAGTCACCCTCACCGCCGCCAATCTTCATCACAAATGGTTGGGCTTTCCTCTCCAGGCCGAGCTTGAAAAGCGCTGGAAGAAGCCCGTGCGCGTCGCGAATGACGCAGCCGTTCAGGGCTTCGGCGCCATCCAGGGCCGCGGGGTCGAGCTCATCATCACGCTCGGCACCGGCATGGGCACGGCACTCTTCACCGATGGCCGCCTCTGCCCCGGCCTCGAATTCGGCCACCACCCCTGGCACAAGGGAAAGAGCTACGAAGACTTCCTCGGCCGCCGCGGCCTGAAGAAATACGGCGAAAAGCGGTGGAACAAGCTCCTCGAAAAAGCCATCGCGCAAACATCGGCCACCTTCAACTGGGACCACCTCTATCTCGGCGGCGGCAATGCCAGACTGATCTGTCTCAAACTGGAGCCCAATCTCACCATCGTCTCCAATGAAGACGGCCTGCTTGGCGGCGCGGCGTTGTGGCGCTACGAGTAAAAAAGGCGTGCAGGCCGGACGGAAACCACTTTATGGCAATTTTTGCCATAGCGGTGCTACGCTAACGATGTACGGGAGCAGCCATGCCGACTCGCAACGTTCATCTAACTCCGGAACTCGACTCCTTCGTGAGCGAAAAAATCCAGAGTGGCCGCTATGACAATGCCAGTGAGGTCATCCGCGCCGGCCTTCGGGCACTCGAACAGGCGGAGCTGGAAGACAAGGCAAAGGTCGAAGCCCTTCGGACCGCGATTCAGGCCGGTATCGACAGCCGCATCGCAAAGGGTGATGTGATTGGCCGGACCCGCGCCTATCTTCGCGAGCTTGCGGCAAAGACGGCCTGAGCTTGCGGGTATATCGTCTGTCGCGCCTCGCGGAAGCAGACCTTAGAAACATTGTTCATTACACATTCGCAACCTGGGGAGAAGAGCAGGCAGACCGTTATCTGAACGGTCTGGCGGAATGCTTTGGCCGCATCGCGCAGATGCCTTTACTCGGGCGGGCGTGCGATTCCATCTATCCGGGCTTCCGGCGTATGGAAGAAGGAAGGCATGTCATCTTTTACAGACCGGAGGAGTATGGCGCCTTTATCAGCAGAGTTCTCCACCAGAGCATGCTGCCGGATGAGCAGATATTCACGGATCGCTGAATATCCCGATCTTCTCCGGCTCACGGCAGTCGCCTGACTGCCGTAAGCTCCTCATCGAGAGAACAGCAACTATACAGCCACCCGCGACGCATGCAGATACTGCAGCGGATTTACCGTCGTCTGCCTGCGCTGGAGCGCGGCAATCCCTTCGGCCGCGGCGCGGGCCGCAGCCAGCGTGGTGATCGTCGGAATGCGCGCCAGCACGGCAGCGCGGCGAATCGCCTTCTCATCGAAGAACGTGTCCTGCCCGTGCGGTGTGTTCACGATCAGCTGAATGCGGTCGCCCTTGATCAGATCGACGACATTCGGGCGGCCCTCCTTCACCTTGTACACGCGCTCGACCAGCATCCCCGCCTGCTCCAGAACCCTCGCCGTTCCCTCCGTCGCAACCAGGTGGAAGCCAAGCTCCACATACTGCCGCGCCAGATCGGCGAAGTTCGTCTTGTCGCGGTCGTTCACGCTGAAGAACACCGTGCCCTTCAGCGGCAGCGTCAGGCCCGCCGAAAGCTGCGCCTTGGCAAAGGCCTCGCCAAAGTTATCGGCCACGCCCATCACTTCGCCCGTCGAGCGCATCTCCGGTCCCAGTACCGTGTCCACGCCCGGAAACTTATTCCACGGAAACACCGGCGACTTCACAAAGTAGTGCGCGCCCGTTCCCAGGTCTTTGCGCTGCGCTATATTCTGCGGCAGAAACTCCCGCAGCTTCCGGCCCGTCATCAGCCGCGAGGCAATCTTCGCCAGCGGCACGCCCGTGGCCTTCGACACATACGGCACCGTGCGCGAGGCGCGCGGATTCACTTCGATCACGAAGACCTTCTCCGCCTGTCCCGCCTTCCGCTGAATCGCAAACTGCAGGTTCACCAGGCCGATCACGTTCAGCGCCAGCGC
Source organism: Paracidobacterium acidisoli (assembly GCF_003428625.2). Taxonomy (GTDB): domain Bacteria; phylum Acidobacteriota; class Terriglobia; order Terriglobales; family Acidobacteriaceae; genus Paracidobacterium; species Paracidobacterium acidisoli. Next base: position 692,729 of record NZ_QVQT02000002.1, read on the forward strand.
CAGCCTGCGCGTATAGGTGCGCAGCGTCTCCAGCGTCGAGGCCGACAGATCCACCGCAGGCAGCACGCACGACGAGTCGCCCGAGTGTATCCCCGCCTCTTCAATGTGCTGCATGATGCCGGCAATCACCACATCCTCGCCGTCGCACAGCGCGTCCACGTCCACTTCCACCGCATCTTCGAGGAAGTGATCGATCAGCACCGGCCGCTCCTGCGAGTACTCGACGGCCTCCTTCATGTAGCGTGAAACCGCATCGCTGTCGTACGCGATCACCATCGCGCGTCCGCCCAGCACATACGAAGGCCGCACCAGCACCGGATATCCGATCCGCTCCGCGCCCGAAACAGCCTCTTCCACACTCGTCGCCATCACGCCCGGCGGCTGCGGAATCTCCAGGTCTTCGAGCAGTTTTCCGAAGCGCCTGCGGTCCTCGGCAAGGTCGATCGACTCCGGCGACGTTCCGATGATCGGCACGCCCGCCGCCTTCAGCCGCAGCGCCAGGTTCAGCGGTGTCTGTCCTCCGAACTGCACGATCATGCCGATCTCTGCGCCGCTCGAAGCCTCATGCTCGTACACCGCCAGCACGTCTTCGAGCGTCAGCGGCTCGAAGTACAGACGATCGCTCGTGTCGTAATCCGTCGAAACCGTCTCCGGATTGCAGTTCACCATGATCGTCTCGTAGCCGTCTTCCTTCAGTGCAAAGGCTGCGTGGCAGCAGCAGTAATCGAACTCGATGCCCTGCCCGATGCGGTTCGGGCCGCTGCCCAGAATAATCACCTTGCGCTTCGCCGTCGGCGCCGCTTCGTCTTCCTCGTCGTAGGTTGAGTACAGATACGGCGTCATGCTCTCGAACTCGGCCGCGCACGTATCCACCAGCTTGTATACCGGCCGCAGCCCCTGCTGCTGGCGCATCTCGCGCACACGCGCAACGCCTTCTTTGCCGGCAAGCCCCCATCCCTCGGCCAGCCGCTCGTCCGAGATGCCCATGCGCTTCGCTTTACGTAACAGCTCCGGTGACATATTGTCCGGCGACTCCGCCGCCACCGCCGCAATCGTGTCCGTCACTTCCTTGATGTGGAAGAGGAACCACGGGTCCATCGCCGTCATCCGCGCCACTTCGCGCACGGAAAAGCCCTGGCGGAAGGCAAAGCGAATGTAATCCAGCCGCTCCGGCTGCGGCGTCACCAGCCGCTGCGTCAGACGCCGCGGCTCCAGCACTTCGGCTCCCACCCGCTTGCCGGTTTCGAGTGAGCGCAGCGCCTTCATCAGCGATTCCTTGAAGGTGCGGCCGATCGCCATCACCTCGCCCACCGACTTCATCTGCGGGCTCAGGTTCTCATCCGCGCCGGGAAACTTCTCGAACTGCCACTTCGGAATCTTGACCACGACATAATCGATCGTCGGCTCAAAGCACGCCGGGGTCATCTTCGTAATGTCGTTCGGAATCTCATCGAGCGTATAGCCCACCGCCAGCTTCGCCGCGATCTTTGCAATCGGGAAGCCCGTCGCCTTCGACGCCAGGGCCGAGGAGCGCGACACGCGCGGGTTCATCTCGATCACCGTCATGCGTCCCGTCCCCGGATGCACCGCGAACTGCACATTCGAGCCGCCCGTCTCAACGCCGATCTCGCGCATCACGCGAATCGCCGCATCGCGCATCGACTGGTACTCCCGGTCGGTCAGCGTCTGCGCCGGAGCCACCGTGATCGAGTCGCCCGTATGCACGCCCATCGGATCGAAGTTCTCGATCGAGCAGATGATGATGACGTTATCGGCGAGATCGCGCATCACCTCCAGCTCGAACTCCTTCCAGCCCAGCACCGACTCTTCGATCAGGCACTCATGCACCGGCGAAAGATCGAGTCCGCGCGAAAGAATCTCCATCATCTCTTCGCGGTTGTACGCAATACCGCCGCCCGAGCCGCCCAGCGTGAAGGAAGGACGGATAATCGCCGGAAAACCGATCTTCGCCGTGAAATCGATGCCGTCGCGCAGGTTGTTCACCAGCGCCGAGCGCGGCACGTCGAGGCCGATGCGCGTCATCGCGTCCTTGAACAGCAGCCGGTCTTCGGCCTTCTTGATCGCTTCGAGCTTCGCGCCGATCAGCTCCACGTCGTACTTGTCGAGAATGCCCGCATCCGCCAGATCGACGGCCAGGTTCAGCGCCGTCTGCCCGCCCACCGTCGGCAGCAGCGCAAATTTTCCGGTGCGGCCTTCGTCTCTGAGCATCTGCGACTCGATGCGCAGAATCTCCTCGACGTACTCCTTCGTCAGCGGCTCGATGTACGTGCGATCGGCCAGCTCCGGATCGGTCATGATCGTGGCCGGGTTCGAATTCACCAGCACCACTTCATATCCCTCGGCCTTCAGCGCCTTGCACGCCTGCGTGCCCGAGTAGTCGAACTCCGCCGACTGGCCGATCACGATCGGCCCCGAGCCGATCACGAGAATCTTGGTGATGTCATTCCTGCGTGGCATCTCTGCTCTGCATCCTCTGAAAAGTGTTCTTCGCTGATCTCATAAAAATGGCGGGAGACTATGCCCCGCCATTCGGACCATGCAACATAAAAATTTGCTGCTGCCGTTTCATCCCTTCCACTCCTCCATCATTTTGCGGAAGTCATGGAACAGATAGTTGGAGTCGTGCGGACCGGGGCTCGCCTCCGGGTGGTACTGCACGCTGAAGAGCGGCAACGTTCTGTGGCGCAGCCCCTCCAGCGTATTGTCGTTCAGGTCGATGTGCGTCAGGTCCACTTCGTTCACGTTCATCGACTCCGGATCAACCGCGAAGTTGTGATTGTGGCAGGTGATCTCCACCTTACCCGTCACGCTGTTCTTTACCGGATGATTCCCGCCATGATGCCCGAACTTCAGCTTGTACGTTCTGCCGCCCAGCGCCAGCCCGATCAGCTGATGCCCCAGGCAGATCCCAAAGATCGGCTTCTTCCCCGCCAGCCTGCGGATATTCTCCTGCGCGTAGGTCACCGGCTCCGGATCGCCCGGCCCGTTCGACAGAAAGATGCCGTCCGGATTCAGCGAAAGCACATCCTCCGCCGAGGTCTGCGCCGGAACCACCGTCACCCGGCATCCCTCGCGCGACAGCATGCGCAGAATGTTGTGCTTGATGCCGAAGTCGTACGCCACCACGTGCAGGTCAGGCCGCGCCGTCTCCTCGACCGGCTCATCGGTGCGCAGCGGATCGACGCCGTCGTCCTCCCACTCATAGCGCGCCTTGGTCGAAACCACCTTCGCCAGGTCCGTCCCGTCCATCCTGCGGATCGCGCGCGCCTTCTTCACCAGCGCATCCGGATCGCTCTCGATCGACGAGATTACGCCCCGCATCACGCCGTTGGTGCGCAGATGCCGCACCAGCGCCCGCGTGTCGATCTCCGAGATCGCCGGCACCTGATACCGCTCCAGATATTCGTCCGTTACCTGCTGTGAACGCCAGTTCGAGCTGATCGGGGAAAACTCCCGTGTCACCAGGCCTTCAATATAGGGCTTGTTCGCTTCATTATCGGCAGCGTTGGTTCCGTAATTACCAATCTGAGGATTGGTCAGAACCACAATCTGCCCGGCATAGGAAGGATCGGTGAATATCTCCTGATAGCCGGTTAAAGAAGTATTGAAAACGACTTCGCCATAGCATTCGCCTTTCGCGCCATGGCCCTCACCGCGGAAGATGCGCCCGTCTTCGAGCGCAAGAATCGCCTGCATTGCTTCTCCGTCGAGTGGATTCAATAGATTCTATCAGGTGATGGCGGCCCATGCGAGGGAACTTCTGCCCATGCACGCATTCTCTGCAGAAGCACCTTCCACCGCGCCCCGCAGCTCCCGGAGCAATATGCTCCGCAAAGAAAGAACAATACGCTCCGCAAAAGAAAAACGGCCCGGAACACATTGCCCAGGCCGTCTCTGTCTGCCGCTTCCCGTTACTGCTGCGGAGGATTTGCAGGCGGCTGCGGCTGAGAAGCAGGCGGCTGTTCCTGATTCTGCGGCTGCTGCTCCTGCTTCTCCAGCTGCTGCTGCTGCGCCGGAACCGTCACTTCCTGCTCCTGCTTTGCCGGCTCCAGCCCCGGAATCGTCGGCTGCGTATTGATCGTTCCCGTCGCCGCGTCTGCAATCGAGATCCCGTAACGATCCAGCGTGCTCGCCAGAAGCTCCGCCAGGTTGGCACGGTCGATCGCATAACGCGCCGTCGTCGAGATCACGCTGTTCTCCGCCGTCGCCAGGTTGCGCTGCTGCTGCAGCACATTGGCCGTCGTCGACGCGCCCAGATGCAGCTTCTTGATCTCCGAATCCAGACTCTGCCGGTTGTAGTCCCGGTTCGCCAGCGCCGCCTTCACCGCCGCGCGATCGTTGGTCAGCGCATACTGCCCGTTGATCACGTTCATGTGGATCTGCACATACGCCTGCGCCAGCCGCATCTGCGCCTGGCGGTACTCCAGCATCGACCGCGCCTGCTCCGCCTGGCCCGTCCGGTTGCGGATCGGAATGTTGATGTTGAAGCCCACGCCCTTGTTCGGCGAGCTGCCGTTGAACAGGTTTCCGAAGGCCGTAGAGTAGTTCACGCTCGCATACTGGTTCGGCGGGCATGGAACGACGGCTCCGCTGGTATCGAAATTCAGGCAGTTCGGACCCTGCGCGCCGCCCTGAGCCGATGCCCCGTAAAACGCATAGACATCCACCTGCGGCAGCAGGCCGTTCTTCACGCCCTTCAGTGTCAGCTCGTCATTCTTCAGCGTCAGAATGTCCTGCTCCACCGCCGGGCTGTTGGCATCCGCCTGCCGTACCAGATCGTCCACCGCCGTGTGCTCCTCCGGCGTCTCCAGCAGGCTCACGCGGTCCGTGGGAATGATCGGCGCATTCGCCAGCCGCGGATCGTCCAGGTTCCGCGAGATGGCCTGCTTCATCACCAGCTGCTGATACTCGAGGTTGCTCTGCGAGGTAATCAGCGCCTGCTGATCGCTCGCCACCTGGCTCTGCGCGTTCACCACGTCCAGCGGAGCCAGCGTGCCGATCTGCAATTGCTTCTGGTCGTCGGAGAGCAGCCGCGCCGACTGATCGATCGCCCGCTGCTTCGCCTGCAGGTCTTCATACGAGCTCACCAGGCCCCAGTAGATGTTCTCCACCTGGTTGATCGTGTACAGCAGCTGCTCGCGGAAGGCGGAATCCGCAATCCGGCGGTCATTCTGCGCCTGCACCATAAAGCGTCCGTTCACGCCCCACCCAAAGCCCTGCAGCAGGTGCTGCGTTACCTGCGCGTTGAACGATGTCGACAACTGCGGGCTATAGATGGTGAACGGGGCATTCGTCGTCAGGCGGGTGTTCTGGAAGCCCACCTGCAGCGCCGTGCCGGTAATGAATCCCTGGTTGTAGGTGAAGTTGTACTCGTTCGTATTCGCGTCGGTTGCCGAAAACGAGCTCACCGGAGGAAGATGCTGCCGCTCCAGCTGGATCGTCCCCGTCAGATACGGGTCCAGGTTCTCCGGGACCGTTCCGCCGCCGTTGGTCGATAAAGCCAGTCCGCCCGATCCGGTGCCCGCGCCGCCCGCCGCCGTCGACGTGCCGCCCGGTCCGCCGCCGGTGCTCACCGTCGAGCCCGTGCCGCCGATCGTTCCCGTCACCGTGCCCGCGCTTACGCCCAGCAGCGACGATCCGGCCCGCGCGCGCAGCAGATCGGTATCGGCAATGTTCAGGTTCACGCGCTGAATCGCGATGTCGTAGTTGTTCTGCAGCGCCAGCAGCACCGCATCGCCCAGGCTCAGGTAAATCTTGCCGTCCTTTACCAGATCGTTCAGGTGCAGCGAATTCAGCAGATTCGGAGGCGGCACCGTCACTGCCTCATACGGCCGCAGCGGATTTGGAAAATACCCACGCGGCTTCGCAAAATCCTGATTGCCCGGCCGCATGAACAGCGGCTGGGTAAAGTTAGGCGGCGGAGCGCCGGGCAGCGTCTGCTGCGCCCCGTCCGGCTGGGTCTGCGCCGCCGGCGCAGCCTGAAAACCCATGGCACCGGCCGGCATCGTGCCGACCAGCAGGCAGCAGACCGCCGCCGTGCCCTTTAACTTCTGAAACGTGCTGGAACTGCTCTTTTCCTGCTTCCACTTCTCACCACGCACTGGCAAAAATTGCATTCGCTTCTCCACGATTCACAACAGTTCTGCGATTTGCGCCGCTCCCTGCCCCGGCGTCTTCGCCTTTGCCGAAGATTGCCTTCCGGTCCGGATGCAGCGCTGCCTTCATCCTTTGACCGGGCGACCTCCGGTCTTTCTCAGATACGCGATCTTCCCCCGCTTCGTTCCCCCGTGAACCTGCCAGGGGTAAACCGCTGAGTACGATGCGCATCCCGATTCGTTTTCCTTTAGATCGCACACAGATGGAAAATGATTAAAAATCTTGTGTAATGACGAAAAATGAAGAACATACGTGGAAACTGACCCTCGCCTGGGACGGCACCGGCTTCCACGGATGGCAGGTTCAGCCCGGCCACCTCACCATTCAGGGTACTCTGGCCGGCGCCATCGAGCGCATTACCGGCGAGCGCGTCCTTCCGCAGGGCAGCGGACGCACTGACACCGGCGTCCACGCCCGCGGACAGGTGGCCTCCTTTACCCTCGCCGCGCCCATTCCGCCCGCCAATCTCCACCGCGCCCTCAACCGCGCTCTCCCGGAGACCATCCGCATCCTCTCCGCCGAACACGCGCCCTCCGGCTTCCATGCCCGCCACTCCGCCTGCGCCAAGACCTATGAATACCGCATCTTCCGCGGAGAAATCTGCCCACCCTGGCTCTCGCGCTTCGTCTACGCCCTCAACTGGCCCCTCCAGGTCGACGCCATGCGCCAGGCCGCCGCTCTCGTCCTCGGCGAGCACGACTTCACCTCCTTCGCCGCCTCCGATCCCGATCTCGCCACCCGCAATGCCGAACCGGCCGCAGCCGAAGAATCTCTCCACGGAAAAAGCGCCGGTGTCCGCGTCATCTACGCCTCCTCGTGGCATGAAGAGCGGCACGAAGACGGCGATCTGCTCCTCTATCGCATCCGCGGCAACGGCTTCCTGCACCACATGGTGCGCAACCTGGTCGGCACCTTCCTCGATGCCGGACGCGGCCACATCGCCCCTGAAGAGGTGCGCGCGATCCTCGAGCGCCGCTCCCGCTCCGCCGCCGGACCCACCGCCCCCGCCCGCGGCCTCTTTCTCGACCACGTCGAGTACCCGCCTGCATCCTCGCCTGAGCCCTGAGAGTGCTACGCTGAATTTTTATGTCCGCCGCCCCCACCTCCGCCTATGCCCGCATCGCTAATCTGGCGTCCGATCGCCGCGTGCATCAGGCCTTTCAGTGGATGCACCTCCACGAGCGTCAGATCATGCAGTGGCAGGCCGGTCTCGTCGAGGTACCCGCGCCGCCCTTCGGCGAGCGCCCCCGCGCCGAATGGCTCTGTGACCGCTTCCGCGATCTCGGCCTCCGCAAAGTGCTCATCGATGAGGAAGGCAACGCCATCGGCGAGCTTCCCGGCTCCGATGCCCCCGTCAGCGCCGCTCCCCGCCCCTGCCTTCTGCTCTCCGCCCACATCGACACCATCTTTCCCGCCGGCACGCCCATCGATCCCGTCCTCGACGGCACCCGCCTCACCGCCCCCGGCGCCTGCGACAACGGAGCCGGCATCGCAGCCATGCTGGCCATCGCCGCCGCTCTCCGCCACGCCCACGTCGAGCTCCCCTGCGACCTCGTCTTCCTCGGCAACGTCGGCGAAGAGGGCGAAGGCGACCTTCGCGGCATGCGCCATATCTACCGCCATGCTCCCTGGCGCGACCGCATCGCCGCTCACATCGTTCTTGACGGCGCGGGACACGAGATCGCCGTCACCCACGCCCTCGGCAGCCAGCGCTTCCTCGTCACCCTCTGCGGTCCCGGAGGCCACTCCTGGACCGATGCCGGACGCCCCAACCCCATCGTCGTTCTCAGCCAGGCCATCGCCCGCCTCGGCTCCCTCGCCCTCAGCGGCTCGCCCCGCACCACGCTCAACGTGGGAACCATCGAGGGCGGCACATCGGTCAATGCCATTCCCGAGCAGGCCTCCGCCCGCTTTGATCTGCGCTCCACCGACCCCGAGCAGCTCATGTGCCTCGAAGTCGAGCTGCACCGCGCCGTCGAAGACGCCGTCCTCGACGCCAGGCACGCCTTCGCCGCCGCTCTGAAAGACGGCCACGCCCGCGGCCCCGGCGACCTGAAGTTCTCCATCGCCCGCATCGGCAACCGACCCGCCGGACGCCTTCCCTCCGCATCGCCGCTGTTCGAGACCCTGCGCGCCGTCGACCGCCATCTCAGCATCCGCACCGAGCCGCGCGTCGCCTCCACCGACGCCAACATCCCGCTCTCGCTCGGCGTCCCCGCCTTCAGCCTCGGATCGGGCGGAGAAGGCGGCGGCATCCACACCCGCGCCGAGTGGTACGACGCCCGCGGCCGCGAGCTCGCCCTGCGCCGCATCCTCCTGCTGCTTCTCGCGCTCTCCCACCAGCAGACGCACTCGTCCGGCACCCTCGCCGCCATCTGATCCCGGCAGATCGGATATCCACGCCCGAGCCTGCGCTCCCGCACCGCCCCATGTATCGTATCCACATGAATTTCTATGGATTCCCCTGCGCCGGAAGACGCCTGCTCCTCGCCTTCAGCGGTCTCTGCCTTGCAGCCTCTCTCAGCGCCCCGTATGCCTCCGCGCAGAACGACGCTGCCGCAAAGCCCGCCACCGACAAGGCCGCGGCTCCCGATAAAGTCGATCTGCCGCCGCTTCCGCCCGACGCGCACACCGAGCAGAGCATCCAGATCGACGGCAAAACGCTGCGCTACACCGTCACCGTCGGAACCCTCCCCGTCCGCAACACCGAAGGCAAGCTCACCGGCCAGGTCGTCTACACCGCCTACACCGCCGAGGGCCCCAACCGCCCCGTCACCTTCGCCGTCAACGGAGGCCCCGGAGCCTCTTCCGTCTACCTCAACTTCGGAGCCATCGGCCCCAAACATCTGCAGGTCGGCAACGAGGGCGACAGCCCCTCCGATCCCGCCACGCTCTCCGACAATCCCGGCACCTGGCTCGATTTCACCGACCTCGTCTTCATCGATCCCATCGGCACCGGCTTCAGCCGCTCCCTCGTCCCCCAGGCCGAGGCGAAGAAGATCTTCTACAGCACCACGCCTGACATCGATTACCTCTCGCGCGCCATCTATGACTGGCTGGTGAAGAACGACCGCCTCGCCTCGCGCAAATATCTCGTCGGCGAGAGCTACGGCGGCTTCCGCGGACCGCGCATCACCTACTACCTGCAGTCGCAGCTCGGCGTGGCCATGAACGGCGTCGTGCTGGTCTCGCCGTATCTCAATCCCACCCTCGAAGACGACGGTGACCTCTCTCCGATTCCCTGGATGGTCACCCTCCCCTCCATCACCGCCGCGCACCTTGAGCGCGAGCACAAGCTCACCCCCGACGCCATGCAGTCTGTCATCGCCTACACTATGGGCGACTACGCCACCGCGCTGTTAAAGGGCCGCTCCGATCCCGCCACCACCCAGGCCATGATCCAGCACGTCACCGAGATGACCGGCCTCGAGCCCGAGTTCGTCAAGCTCTCCGGCGGACGCCTCGAAACCCAGGCCTACCTCCGCGAAGTCTTCCGCGAGGAGGGCAAAATCGGCTCCATCTACGACTCCAACGTCACCGCCTTCGATCCCTTCCCCTACGCGCCCGAGCAGCGCTCGAACGACCCCATCCTCGCCAGCATCATCGCCCCCACCACCACTGCCATGGTCGACTTCGTCACCCGCGTCGTCGGCTGGAAGATCGACGCCCGCTACAACGCGCTCTCTTATGAAGTGGCCAATGACTGGGATCGCGGCGACGATCTCCGCCGCGGCTCCGTCGTGCAGCTCCGCGAAGCCGTCTCCGCCGACCCCAAGCTCCGCGTCCTCATCGTCCATGGCTGGAACGATCTCTCCTGCCCCTTCATGGGTTCCCTGCTCACCATCAACCAGATGCCGGTCATGGGCGACCCCACCCGCGTCGCGGTAAAGGAATACCCCGGCGGCCACATGTTCTACTCACGCGAATCCAGCCGCGTCGACCTGCGCAAAGATGTGATGGAGATGTACCGCCAGCACTGATCGCGGCGACAGTATGGGAGGCGTCAAAAAACGCTGCTGAAACCACGCCTCTGCGGAATGCATCCCTCAGAGGCGCAGCGCAGAAGCACCAGGCTTCAGAGATTTACTGATGGGAACGCGTGGCTTCCAGAACGGCAACGCGCTGCTGAAGCGCGGAGAGCTGCCTCATCATTTCCAGTTGAGATTTTGCATTGGCCTCTCCGATCGCCGCCATGATGGCTTTGAACTCCGCATCATTCTGCGCTTTCAGAGAGCTGAACTCTGTATCGATCTGCTTCTCGAGCGCTCCGACGCGCACCTGCAGCTCACGCACCCCAGGAGCAATGATGTCCTGAATCAGTGTTTGCAGAGTTTGAAGAACGTTTTCCGCCATCGTCAGTCTCTGTCCCGATTGTAGAACCGTTTCGACGCGTTCTGCTCCACTGTTTTCAGGTGCTTCCATTACCACCGTGTCCCATGTCCGTGCTTTCGTGCATGGGCATGAAAACTCTTTCCCTTTGTCATCTCGAGCGCAGTCGAGGGATCTGCTTTCTCTTCCCTCCGAAGAATCCGGGGTGCCCCACCTTAGCCGCCCGTCGTTGGCGGCTAAGGTGGGAATGCAGAATCCCGGTTTCCGTTCTCGTCTCGCGTCAGCGAGATCCGGTAGAAGCCCCCGGCAATCGGGCGAACAGTATTCGCCGGGGTGATCTTTAGCCGGATGAAGAGGCGGACAAAGAAAGGGGCTTCAGCCCCGGCCTTCTACTTCCGCGCCAGAATCAGAGGAGACGGTCCCGGCGCCGGCAGCAGCTCGACATCCGTAAAGCCCGCGTCGCGCAGCCATCCGCCGATCTCCGCCGCCGACCACACGCTTCCCTCCGTCGTGTGCACCAGCATGTTCAGACCGAACATCAGCGGCTGCATCGGTCCGCGCCGGTCGTCGTTCAGCAGAAACTCCTGAATCGCGATTCTGCCTCCCGGCTTCAGCGCCGCATAGCAGCGCTCCAGCAGGCTGCGGCTGTGCCGCTCGCCCTCCGAGTGCAGAATATGCCCGATGGTGATCAGATCGGTCCCGCCCGGCAGCGCCACATCGCGCAGATTGCCCGCCAGAAAGTCGAACTGCTCCGCCACGCCCATCCGTGCCGCCACGCGCCGCGTCACGTTCAGCACATTCGGCCAGTCCACCGCCGTCACATGCACCCGCGGCGACGCCTGGGCCGCGGCAATCCCCCACACACCTGAGCCCGCGCCCAGATCCACCACGCGAAATTCGTCCTGCACCTCTCCGAGCCGCAGCGCCCGAGCCAGCGTCTGCGCCGCCGGATAGCTGGTCGGAAAGATCGCTTCCACAAAGCTCTCGAAAAACTCCGCGCCACCCGACTGCTCGTTGACCTGGATCGTGGATACGCCCGTGCGAATCGCCTCCGGCAGCGCGAGCCAGTGCTCGATCAGATCATGCACATGCGCGAAGAACACCCCGTGAAAGGCCGGGCTCGACGAGACCAGAAACCTCTCGCTCTCCGCAGTCAGCGCATAGCGCTCGCCCTCGGCCTTCAGCAGCCCGGCCTCGGTCAGAATGTTCAGCAGAAACGGAAGCCCGCGCATTGCCACGCCGGTCGCCGCCGCAATCTCTTCCGGGGTTTTGCCGCCACCCGCCAGCGTGTCGAAGATGTGATTGGTCACCGCGGACTGAATCGCCAGCGGCAGCGCGAAGCCCCACGCCATCTGCATAATGCGCTGCGGCGTCACCGCAGGCTGAACGTTCGTATCCACGGGGGTCTGAGCAGTCGTATCCATAACGGAAGAACCTCTGGGGCCGGATAATTGATTTTTGGGGAAGGTTCGGGCCCGGCGGCCAGACTATAGGCCACCGGTGCGCATTACAAGGCCTGCTCTGTCAAAACAGCGAAGGCCAGAAATGAATTTCCGGAAAGATCCCCGGCAGCGCCGCCTCAGCGGCTCGCCTTCCGCGCGTCGGCCCACTTTTTAGCGACCCAGCCCACATAGCTCAGCTGCACCACCCACGTGGCGATATACGCCGCAACCAGATGACGATGAAACATCGGACTCATAGCTTCTCCCGCTCGGCCTTGTATCTCTAGACTTCCAGCGCCTTCAGCGCTTCCCGCTGCTCTGCGGCCTGCAGACGGTGCTCCGCCGCATACCGCCAGCTCATGATCAGAATCCCCCACGCCAGCCACGCGGCCAGATTCCACCACACCGCCGGCATCATGCTCGGATCGATCCCCGCATTCTCTCCGCCGAAAAACACCGGCGAGGGATGCTGCGTCCTCCACCACCGCGTCGACATATAGACGATCGGCACATCGACATAACCGAAGATGGCCATCACCGCCGCCAGCGTCCGCATCTGCGGACCCGCCGCAAAGCGCCGCAGCAGCAGGTACGCGATATAGATCAGATACAGCACCAGCGTCGACGTCAGCCGCTCGTCCCATGTCCACCAGATGCCCCACACCGGCCTCGCCCACAGCGGTCCGGTAATCAGCACCACCGTGCAGAAGGCCACGCCCATCTCCGCCGCGGCCAGCGCCAGCGCATCCGCCTTCAGAGCGCCCGCCGGATTCGACCGCCGCTTCACCAGGTAAACGATCGAGGCGACAAAGCTGATGAAGAAGAACAGAAACGTCATCATCGCCGACGGAAAGTGGTAGAAGAAGATGCGAAAGATATCGCCCTGCTCCTTATCGGCAGGCACCACGAACATCGCCACGCGAAAGGCGTTGGCAAGCGCCGCAACCGTTGCAGCCGCAAAGAGCCATCGAAACAACTTCATGGGAGTTCCTCTGGAAGAGCCTTTCGCCCCAGTGTACCGGAGCATGCGCACCGCTGGCACGGCAGAGTTTCCTCTCCCTGCAATCTCCCGTTCACTTCTTCACAACCTGGCTTTCATGCGGCAAAACCGATCCCGGCCCTTTACCTCGATTCGCAGACATCAAAATTTCTGAAAAATCTCTTCCCACTTGTTAAGGGAGAGGAGTACAAATGTTGCCCATGGCATGGTTTACCCTTCTTTTCGGCGCCCTTCTGCTGGGCATCGGCATCGGCGGTCAGATCTTTGGCGTCGGCAAGCAGCGCCTTCATCATCCGGAAGACCGGAAGGCTCGCAAGATGGTCGTGGCACTCGGCTCACTGGTCGTGGGCCTGTGGTTCGTGGCTTTCTCCGCAGCACATCTGCTGCATATGCATCACAGCGGCAACTGGTAGTGCTGGCCGTTCCGACATCGGCAGCTTTGCCCTGGCGATCTGCATGCCCATCTGCCCTCCAGGGCTGATGGCTGCTTAGCCCACATGTCCATTCTGGCCGATTGGTCGTGGCTGTCTGCGAGATCGCCTGCCCCTTGAGGCGCGAAGCGCGTATACCCGGGCGGTCAGCCCTCCGCGTGCAGAATCACCTCGAAGAGCAGCAGGCTGATCGTCGTGAAGATGATGTCGTACCCTGCCAGCAGCTTGATCCACAGCCCCGGGTCCGAATCCCCCGTCAGAATCGCATTCGCCGACAGCACCATTCCCAGCAGCGCCGGAATAAAGATCGGAAACAGCAGCAGCGGCAGCAGCAGCTCCCGGCTGCGCGTCCGGATCGACAGCGCCGCAAAGAAGACCCCGTTCACAATCAGCGCCCAGGTCCCCAGCGGCATCACCAGCCCCAGCAGCCACGCATTGCCCAGCGGATGCAGGTTGTAGAAGACCACGAACAGCGGCGCCAGCAGAATCTCCACCGCCATCACGAAGATAAAGTTCGCCAGCACCTTGCCCAGGAACAGCGCCGCCCCCGGCGCCGACGCCATACGCTGCGCATCCAGCACCTGATGGCGCAGCTCGCGCGCCCACGCCTGGTTCAGCGCGCTCACCGCGGCAAACATCGTCGCCACGCACAGAATCCCTCCGGCAATCTGCCGCGAAGCCTCTCTCGTCGGATCGAAGGCCAGGCTGAACAGCACCACCACCAGAACCGCGAAGAACAGCATCGAGTTGATCGCGTCCTTCGACCGCCACTCCAGCCGCAGATCCTTCGCCAGGTGGATCAGAAAGTAAGGCTGCCTCATCCGGAGTGCTCCGCCGCTCTCGCGTCCTTCGTCAGATCCGCCACCACCGCCTTAGATGCCCGCAGATAATCCCCCGGCGCCAGCACCATCTGTACTCCGCGCGCGCCCGCCGAGACCGAGATCACATCGAACAGCTCCAGCGTCTCGTCCGCATACACCGCAAACTCTTTCTTTGCGCCGAAGACCGTCACCCCGCCGCGCACATAGCCCGTCAGCGGCTGCACCTCTTTGAGCGAAACCATCTCCGCCTTCCGCGCTCCTGCCGCAGCGGCCAGCTTTTTAAAGTCCAGCTCCGCGTCGCCCGGAATCACCGCAAACACATGCTCGCGATCGCTCGTCGTGCACAGCAGCGTCTTGAAGACCTGCTCCGCCGGCAGTCCGATCTTCTCCGCCACCACCACTGCGGAAAACTCCTCCGGCGCAACCTCATATTCGCGGATCTCGTACGCGATCCCCAGCGAATCCAGAAAGCGCGCTCCGTTCGTCTTCATCGGCCCGCCTCCGGCGCGAAGCAGCCCTGCGCATGCGGCCCGTCCGAGAGCGACTCCACGCTGCCCGCCCGCAGACGCAGCATGAAATCCGCCAGCGGCTCCGCCAGCTCCCGCTGATGCGTCGTCAGCAGAATCGTTCTCTGCTCCGAGCGAAAGGTCTCCAGCAGCCGCAGCATCTGGTGCGCGCTCTCGATGTCCATATTGGAGAAGGGCTCATCCAGCAGCAGCAGCTCCGGCTGCGAGAGCAGCACCCGCGCCAGCGACGCCCGCTGCCGCATGCCCTGCGAATACTGCCCCACCGGCCTGTTCAGCGACGGATCGAGCCCCACCGCCTCCAGCGCTTCTTCCGGCTTCATGCACGCGCGCCCGCGGTACAGGTTTGCGAAGTAACGCAGATTTTCGACGCCCGTAAACTCGTCGTACAGCATCGTCGCGTGGCTCATATAGCCGATGCGGTCGCGCACATTTGCCGGATCTTCCTCGCCGAAGACCCGCATCCTGCCGTAGCTCGGACGCAGCAGTCCGGCCAGCATCCGCAGCAGCGTCGACTTCCCTGCTCCGTTTGCGCCCAGCACCACATAGCAGCGCCCCCGTTCAAAGCTCACGGAGACCTTCCGCAGCGCGGCGAACGTGCCGTATAGCTTCGAGACGGATTCCAGCTCGGCGATAGGTTCAGGCATGCTGTTGGGAGTATAAGCAGCAGTAGAGGGCGCGCTCTCAGTGGCCAGTCCCTGCAGAGGGCTCTCTGTCAGCTCCAAAGCCCGCATTCCCGCACAATGGCATTCACTGAAAACTGAGGACCGGAAACTGACAACCGCGGGCTACTTCGCCGCCATGGCCGGCATCACCGCTGCCGCGTTAGTCGCCGCAACCGCCGGCTTGTCTCCCGGCTGGCCCGGAGTATTCTTCGGCGCGTACTTCGACGCGCACTTGGCCTGCAGCTGCGTGGCATGGAAGACGCCGTCATGTCCGAAGGTGCCGATGGCCAGCGCCTGCGAATTGTCCTTGAAGGTATCCGGCGGCGGCTCTTCACCGATATAGGCAACGTGCAGCTTTTTATCGTTCTCCACCAGCACGAAGTCCGCATTCGTTCCACTGCGCGCGATCGTGCCCGGCAGCACATTGCCAGCCACGCGCAGATGGCGGGTATACGCCTTCGATCCCATCGCCTGCAGCTCGCTGATCGTGACGTAGTAGCTCTTGTTCGCCTCAACGCCGGTAATCGCCAGCCACGCGATCACCCCCACCACGACCATCATGGCGATTCCGATGCGCAATCCCTGGTTGCCTTTATTCATGACGGATTTATTTTACTCGCTCGCGCCCCTCTGCCGTCCACTCCTGCGTGCGCGCGATCATCTCCCGGTTCGAATTTCCACTCGCGCCGCTGGCGGATCTTCCTTCAGTCCTCGCCAATCGAGCGAATCACCCGCGCCGGATTTCCTCCCACAAGGACATTCGGAGGAACATCCCTGGTGACGACCGAGCCCGCAGCTACAACCGAGTTCTCGCCCACCGTCACCCCGCCGACAACCGTTGCGCCGGCTGCGATCCAGACGTTTCTCTCAATCACAATGGGCTTTCCGATCGTCGCGGCGCGGCGCTGCGAAGGCTCAAGCGGATGTCCCGCCGTGATGAGGCTCACATTCGGCCCGATCATCACATCGTCCGCAATATCGAGGCCGCTAAGGTCATAGAACGTGCAGTTCTGATTGACGAAGACATTACGTCCCACGCGGATCTCGTCCCCGCCGGCAGTATAGAAAGGCGGGATCAGCAGAAAGCTCTCATCGACCTTTTTGCCGATGAGTTCGCTGAACAGGGCCCGAATTGCGTCTGCATCGTCGAACGTCAAACGGTTCAGCGCGGCGGTGATCGCCATCGCCCGTCTGACGTTTGCCAGCATGGCCGCCGACTCCGGCGTCCTCCTGTAAATTATCCTGGTGCCGCTCTCATTCGACATTCGTTATTTCCTCAGTATGCAGTGGAGCGTGCGTTTCGCCGGAATCCCATCCAATCCTGAAATGTAAACAGAGACCCCGCCGTGAGCGCAGGTCGCTGCTATCCGCGCTTCGTCTCCGCGCCGTCAATTTATAATCCTGAAAAGTTCTTTCTGCGACATCATCCAATGAAGTACACGAGATTCTTTTCCTGAGACAGAGGTGATCATGGCTACCAATTCCACACTCGAAATCCTGAAGCCCCGCGCCGAATGGATTGTGAAGCGCAGGGCCGAAGCCGCCCGCACCGGCGACACCAACGTGTCGCAGATGCACTTTGCGCGTAAAGGTCTGATCACCGAAGAGATGGAGTACGTCGCAAAACGCGAGAATATCTCCGCCGCTCTGGTGCGCGATGAGATCGCCGCGGGCCGCCTCATCATTCCCGCCAACATCAACCACCCCGAGCTGGAGCCGATGGCCATCGGCATCGCCTCGCGCTGCAAGGTCAACGCCAACATCGGCAACTCCGCCGTCTCCTCCAATATCGGAGAAGAGCTGCGCAAGCTGCACATGGCCGTCCAGTTCGGCGCCGACACCGTCATGGATCTCTCCACCGGCGGCAACATCCCCGAGATCCGCGATGCCATCCTGCGCCACTCACCCGTGCCCATCGGAACCGTGCCTATCTACGAGGCCCTCAACCGTGTCAAGCGCCTCGAAGACCTCAACATCGACGTCTATCTCGAAGTCATCGAAGAGCAGGCCGAGCAGGGCGTCGACTACTTCACCGTCCACGCCGGCGTCCTCATCCAGTACGTGCCTATGGTGGCAAAGCGCATCACCGGCATCGTCAGCCGCGGCGGCGCCATCCTCGCCCAGTGGATGACCCACCATCACAAACAGAACTTCCTCTACGAGCACTTCGACCGCATCGTGAAGGTCATGGCAAAGCACGACGTCAGCTTCTCGCTCGGCGACGGTCTCCGCCCCGGCTCCATCGCCGACGCCTCCGACGACGCCCAGTTCGCCGAGCTCAAAACCCTCGGCCAGCTCACCGCAAAGGCCTGGGAGAGCGACGTGCAGGTCATGATCGAAGGCCCCGGCCACGTGCCGCTCGACAAGATCAAGGAGCAGGTCGACAAGGAAGTCGAGTACTGCTTCGGCGCGCCCTTCTACACCCTCGGACCGCTGGTCACCGACATCGCTCCCGGCTACGACCACATCACCAGCGCCATCGGCGCGGCGCTCATCGGCTGGCACGGCGCCTCCATGCTCTGCTACGTCACGCCCAAGGAGCACCTCGGCCTGCCCAACGAGAAGGACGTCAAGGACGGCATGATCGCCTACAAGATCGCCGCCCACGCCGCCGATCTCGCCCGGCATCGCCCCGGCGCCCGCGACCGCGACGACGCCATCAGCTACGCCCGCTACACCTTCGACTGGGAGAAGCAGTTCGAGCTCTCCCTCGACCCGGAAACCGCCCGCTCCATGCACGACGAAACGCTGCCCGACGATTACTACAAGGAAGCGGCCTTCTGCTCCATGTGCGGCCCGAAGTTCTGCTCCATGAACTGGTCCAGCAAGGTCGACGAGTTCAACAAGACCGTCCACGGCCTCGAAAAGCAGGACCTCAGCGAGCTGGTCACTCTCCAGGCACAGCAGCTCAGCGCAAAGCGGTAGCCCTCATCCCGCCTCACGCAAAAGGCCGCGCTCAGCCGCGGCCTTTTTGCATTCTGGTGTAAAGCTCTTCAGCCGGGTGCCGGGTGTCCCATGTCCATCTTTCGAACATGGCACAAACATTCTCCCCCTTTGTCATCCCGACTCTTTCCTTGTCACCTCGACTTCCTCTTTGTCATCCCGACCGAAGCGGAACGAAGTGAAGCGCAGCGGAGGGATCTGCATTTTCTTTCCCTTCGAAAAATCCCGGGTGCCCATCTTCGCCGCCCGCCGTTGGCGGCTAAGGTGGGGAAGTTCTCGTCTCGCGTCAGCGAGACCCGGGAGAAGCCCCCGACAATCGGGGTGGGAAGCTAAGGTGGGAAGAGTTTTCTTTTCATTCCGCACTCTCCCTGTATAGTATTCAGACCACTGGAACTCCGGGAGGAACGAATGAAAGCTCGTCTGATGCTTCTGGTGCCTGCGGTGGCGCTCTTCGCCGCCACTCCCCTGCTCGCCCAGCACCGTGCCCCGTCACAGCCTCACGCCATGCCGCGCGCCAATCAGGGACATCTCCCGCCGCCTCCGGCCGCGCGTCCCGCTCCCGGCACCAGGCCCGATATCGAACACTTCTCCGGCGGACGCGTCAACAGCACGCCGCACGTCAACCACAACACCTGGTATGGACACGAGCCCGCCAACGACCCGCGCTTCCACATCGATCATCCCTTCGCGCACGGTCACTTCGACCGCATCGGTCCTGGCAATCGCTTCAACGTCCTCCGCATCGACCGCAACGCGCATCGCTTCTGGTTCCCCGGAGGCTACGGGTTCGCCATCGCCGACTGGGACTGGGCCATCGCCGCCGACTGGTGCTGGGACTGCGGCGACGACTTCGTCGTCTATGAGGACCCCGACCACCCCGGCTGGTATCTGCTCTACAACGTCGAAACCGGCGCGTATGTCCACGTCCAGTACCTGGGAATGTAGTCAAAGAAAATATCTGCGCTTGTAATTCGCCCGCTCGCATCATGGAAACGCGCTGCCGCGCCGGAGACTTCAGCAACCCCGGCGCGCTTCGCGGTATCTCAACAAAAAGGGCCTGGTTGCCCAAACAATAAAGGAGTGTCCTTTATGAATTCCGTTAAAGTCTGGGCGGCCTTCACCATTGGCGTCGCCGCCGGAGCCGCCGTCGCTCTCCTCTACGCTCCGCAAACCGGCGATCGCACCCGCCGTCAGCTCCGCCGCAATATCGAGGACGCGGGCGAGTACATCCGCGACACCGCCAGCACCCTCGGCGATCAGGCCGAAAAATATGTGAAGCGTGGCCGCGAAGCCGTCGCTGACGTCGTCGACACCGCGCAGAGCACCGTGAAAAAAGCGGTCTCTACCATCAGCTGATCGATCCACCAGTCAGCCACGCCAAAGATTCATCACGCCGGAAAAGAAAAGCCCTGTCCCGCGGGACAGGGCTTTTGGCTTGTGATGAATCAACGAATCAGCTGTACAGCAGCACGCCGTCCATCTTCTCCGCCCCTTCGCTTCCGACCGGACGATAGAAGAGCTGGTTGTTCTCGAGGTAGACCTCGAGGAAGGCTGGACGCTCCGTGATGCCGCCGGCAATCAGCGCCTCCGACAGCGGATCTTCCACGTAGCGCTGCAGTGCGCGGCGCAGCGGACGCGCTCCGTAGCTGCGGTCCACCAGCGTCTTCTCGAGTATCCACTTCTTCGCATCCTCGGTCACCGAGATCGTGATCGCCTTCTGCGCCAGGTTCGCGTTCAGCTGCTGCACCAGAAGCTCCAGGATCTGGATCAGGTCCGCATCCGTCAGCGACTGGAAGAGAATGATCTCGTCGATACGGTTGAGGAACTCCGGATTGAAGGTCCGCTTGACCTCGTTCTTCACCAGGTCCTCGATCTTCTCCATCACCAGGTCTTCCCGTTCGCTCTGGAAGCCCAGCCCCTGCTTGCGCTGCAGGTGCCGTGCGCCGATATTCGACGTCATGATGATGATCGTGTTCTTGAAGTCGACCGTATTGCCCAGTCCATCCGTCAGCTGTCCGTCTTCAAAGACCTGCAGCAGAATGTTGAACACATCCGGATGCGCCTTCTCGATCTCATCCAGCAGCACCACCGAGTACGGCGAGCGCTTCACGCGTTCCGTAAGCTGTCCGCCCTCCTCGTAGCCCACATAGCCCGGAGGCGACCCGATCAGCTTCGAGACCGAGTGCTTCTCCATGAACTCCGACATATCGAAGCGGATCAGCGCCTTCTCGCTTCCGAACAGGAACTGCGCCAGCGTGCGCGCCATCTCCGTCTTGCCTACGCCCGTCGGTCCCAGGAAGAGGAATGAGCCGATCGGCCGGTGCGGAGACTTCAGCCCCGCGCGCGAGCGGCGAATCGCCCGCGCCAGCGCCGAGATCGCCTTGTCCTGCGAGATCACGCGCTTGTGCAGCTCTTCTTCCACCCGCAGCAGCTTCTGCGTCTCTTCTTCCTTGATCGACGTGATCGGCACGCCCGTCCAGCGGCTCACCACGTCCTCGATGTCCTCGCGGCCCACAATGCCCGCCGTCGAATCGTCGAGATGATACTTGTCGCGCAGCGCGCGCAGGTTCTCGCGCTCCTTGCGCTCCTCGTCCGAATAGAAGCGCGCCTTCTCGAACTCGTGGTTCGCGATCGCGTTCTCCATCCGGTGCACGATGAACTTGATCCGCTTCTGAACCTCGGTGATCTCCTCCGGCAGCGAGGTCTGGCGCAGCTTCACCCGCGCTCCCGCCTCGTCGATCAGATCGATCGCCTTGTCCGGAAGAAAGCGGTCCGAGATGTAGCGGTTCGAGTGCGCCACCGCAAAATTGATCGCGTCATCCGTGTAGCTCACCGCATGGAACTTCTCATAGCGGTCCTTGATGCCCATGATGATCCTGATCGCGTCCTCTTCATTCGGAGGAGGCACCTTCACCGCCTGGAAGCGCCGTTCGAGCGACCGGTCCTTCTCGATCGACTTGCGATATTCGCCCGGCGTGGTTGCGCCGATGCACTGAATCTCGCCGCGCGACAGCGCCGGCTTCAGAATGTTGGCCGCATCCAGCGATCCTTCGGCCGATCCCGCGCCCACCAGCGTGTGCAGCTCATCGATAAAGATGATGGAGTTCTGATTCTCCATCAGCTCTTTCATGATCGTCTTCAGCCGCTCCTCGAACTGGCCGCGGTACTTCGTTCCGGCCACGATCAGCGACAGGTCCAGCGCCAGCACCCGCTTGTCGGCCAGAAAGCTCGGCACGTCTCCGTCCGAGATGCGCTGCGCCAGGCCCTCCACAATCGCGGTCTTGCCCACGCCCGGCTCGCCGATCAGCACCGGATTGTTCTTCGTTCTCCGGCACAGAATCTGGATCACCCGTTCCAGCTCCTGGTCGCGTCCCACCAGCGGGTCAAGCTGGCTGTCCAGCGCCGCCTGGGTCAGGTCGCGCGAAAACTCCGCCAGCAGGCTCGACTCCCGGCTTCTCTGCTGCGCCGGAGCCTTCTCCTGCGTCGCCCGCGCCAGCTCCTCGCGAATCGCCAGCAGCTTCAGCCCGCGCTCATGCAGAATCTCCGCCGCAAAGCACTTCTCTTCGCGCAGCAGACCCAGCAGCAGGTGCTCGGTTCCAATGTGTTTGTGCGACAGCCGCTCCGCCTCTTCGGCGGCATAGGCCAGAACCCGCTTGCATTCATTCGAGAGCGGCAGGTCGACCGAGGTCGAAACCTTCTCGCGAATCGTGGTATGGCCCTCAATCTGTTTCCGGATCGATTCAACCGATGCATGCGAGCGGAGAAAGCGGTTGGTTAACGCCTTATCCTCGCGCAGCAGGCCCAGCAGCAGGTGTTCCGTCTCGATATAGGGTGAGCCGAACTGGCTCGCCTCATACCGGGCAAAGAAGATCACTCGACGCGCTTTTTCCGTGTAGCGTTCGAACATATTCCCCCTGAGAAAGCCTCTCCGCCGCCTGTCCCGCCGGTCGTGTGCCGGCGGACGCAGCAGCGTCCAGTGCCTTCGTCCCTTGTCATCGCCCCTGCCGGTAAATAACGGCAATACGGGAGCGACCTTCAGGCTGGGTGCGATCTCCGCATCCATCCCACTTCCGGAACGAGCCGTTTCTCCCCTTCCGGTCTTTCAAAACAGGCTTCTCCGCCTCCGGCTGCCATCTCTACTGCAGCGTTCGCGGAGACACCTCATCCACGCGGCCTTTTTCCAGCCGCAAAACCCGGCTACATCGCTGCGCCAGCATCATGTTGTGCGTCACAATCACCGACGTCAGACAGTGTGTCTGATGCAGCCGTTCGATCAGACTGAAGACCATCTCAGCCGTCCGGCTGTCCAGGTCTCCCGTCGGCTCATCGGCCAGCAGTACCTTCGGTCCCGTCACCAGCGCGCGGGCAAGGGAAACCCGCTGCTGTTCCCCGCCGGAAAGCTCTCCGGCGCGGTGCGTGACCCGGTCACCCAGCTCTACCTCGTTCAACCACTGCTCCGCACTTCTGAAGGCCTTCGCCTTCGGCTCTCCCCGGGCCAGCAGCGGCATGGCAACGTTCTCCAGCGCCGTAAACTCGGGCAGAAGGTAATGAAACTGCCAGACATACCCCACCTCGCGGTTCCGAAACGCGGCTGCCTGTCTGCTGTTCAGTGTTCTCAACTGAATTGAGGCGCAGTATACGTCACCCTCTGAAGGAGCATCAAGAGCGCCAAGCATGTGCAAAAGTGTGCTTTTTCCCGCTCCCGACTGGCCGACAATCGCCAGCATCTCGCCCTGCGCCAGGTCAAAACTCAGACCGTCGAAAAGAACCAGCCTTCCCCGGCCGGTGACGTATTCCTTCCGCAGGTTCCTTACCTGAATGACATATGGATGCTCGGGAAAGGCAGAAGGACGCAGCCCGGCGGAGTCCGGTCGCCCTGGGAAATCGTCGCTGGCTGAAACCATCCCCATATCTACCTGTATCACTCTTCAACCCCGAAAGGGAAGAATGCACTTCTTTCCGTTGGACGCGGAATGGCGAAATTGGGGTAGTGGAGTGTTACTTTTGCAGCCTCATCGCAACAGCGGATCATCTCTCCGCGTTACCGCGGCGCTTCGATCGTCGCCAGCTCGCGCATGACCTTCTTCCACTGCCGCGGATGCTTCCTGGTCTCAATCGGCGCATCGGGATTCGAGTAGAACTCCCGCACATTGCGCCGCAGCTCCGCCGGAACATGCACCCGCACATCGTCGCGGGTAATCGTCGCCAGCAGCTTCGCATACGTCTCATCCGTCAGCCGGTATCCTCCCGGACGGATTTTATTGCCCGTATCCAGGTCGAGATTGGCCAGCTGAAAGCCGTCCTGCCCCTTCTGCCCCAGCCCGCCCAGCAGCTTCGTATACACATCCATGCTGTGATTCACGCTGTCGATATACTTCTCTTCGGTCTGCTCATTCGGGCCGCGAATCGCCAGGCACGACATCGGACCGAACTTCGGCGTCAGAAAGATCAGCACCGCCAGCAGCCGCGTCCGGAAGCTGACCTTGTTCTTCCGGAACGTCTCCCACCCGTTCTCCGCATCGGCCGTCTTCAGGCGCTGCGTAAACTCCGTAAACGCCGGCGAAGGCTCATCCTGCGGAAAGCGCTTCCGGTAAAGCAGCACCTCCGCATAGGCAAAGCGCGGCAGCAGATTCTCGACCGACGACCGGTAGCTTCGAAACGACGCGAACTCGTTCCCCAGAACGTCGTGCAGCCGCAGCCCGTACGTCTGATAAAACGCCTCCTCCAGCACCCGCCGCGACACCCTCAGCCCCACATGCCGCAGATACGACGCCGGCGCGAACCGCCTGCTGCTCAGCTCATCGATATCGAAGGCGAACTCCGTCCGGATATGCGCATGCGGGCTCTCCTCATACGTCACCTCCGGCCCGTACTGCTTCTCGAGATTCGGAAAGACGATCGCCGTCGAAGGATTCGTCGCCTCGCTGTGTCCCACCGTATCGCCCACGTAATGCGAGAGCGCGCCCAGCGCAAAGGCCAGCTCGTTCACGTTGCGCGCGTCGTGAATCATATTCGAGATAAAATCCCCGGTCCGCACGTAATGCGTCAGCTCGCTGAAGAACGTATGCCCGAAGGGATAATAGCCCGCATCCTGAATCGCCGAGCCGCCGTACGCATAGGCATGCGCCTCGCGCAACTGGGCCTCGGTCGTCCCCGGAAAGCGCTCCAGCAGCAGCGGCCGGATCGCCGCATCCCAGGTCAGATCGATGATCGCCTCATGCGTCAGGAACGAATAGGCCCACGCGCCCCGCGCAGCAAACATCACAAAAAGCAAAATGACAGCGATTCCAGCAAAGCCCACTCCGTTCGCAGAATCGTCCGAGCCTTTTCTGTGCCCTGCGCCCTGTTTCCTGAGCCCTGCGCTCTGCGCCCTGTGCCCGCTCCTACTCATAGCGCAGCGCCTCTGCCGGCAGCACCTTCGCCGCCGAGCTCGAAGGATACAGCGTGGCCAGCAGCGACACCCCCAGCGAAACCGCCGTCACAATCACTCCGTGAATCAGCCGCGGCGCAAACGGCAGGTAGTCGAGCGAGTACACATCGGCCGCCAGATGGATGAAGCGGTAGTGATGCCCGGCCCACGCCAGTGTATAGCCCACCACCAGCCCGATCGCCGTCCCGATCACGCTGATCAGAAAGCCCTGCAGCAGAAAGATGCGCCGCACCTGCCCCGGCTGAACGCCCATCGACAGCAGCACGGCGATGTCCTTCGTCTTCTCCATCACCATCATCGTCAGCGCGATCAGAATATTGAGCGCTGCCACGCAGACAATCAGGCCGATCACGATAAAGGTGACCACCTGCTCCTCTTTCAGCGCGCGAAACAGCTCGCGGTTCTGCTCCATCCAGTTAGTTGTCGAAAAGCCCGCTCCGGCTGCCTGCTCGATCTCCCGGCCGATCCGGTCCGCGTGATACAGATCGTCCACCTTGAATGAGATCACCGATACCAGGTCCGGCTCGCTGAACAGCTTCTGCGCGTCCGTCAGCCGGATAAACCCATACCCCGAGTCGTACTGATAAAAGCCGGAGTGAAAGATCCCCGTCACCTGGAACCGCTGGTACTTCGGCACCAGCCCGTACGGCGTCAGCTCGCCCTGCGGACTCGTCACCATCACCGTGTCGCCCGCCTTCACGCCCAGCGTATTCGCCAGGTCGTAGCCGATCACCAGAGGCGGGGTCGGCTCGCTCGTCCCGTCCTCTGCATTGGCCTGGGCCGACAGCGGCGCCGCGCTGCCCTCTGCAAGGTTCGACAGCAGATCGCTCACCGTCCGCTCTTCCGACGGAATGATCCCCTTCAGCATCGCCCCGCCCGCCTGCGCCCCGTGCGAGATCAGCACCGGCTCATACAGCCCCGGAGCAGCCGCCGTCACATGCGGCAGCCGCCGCAGCCGCTCCGTCAGCGGACGCCAGTTGCGGATGCCGTCGTTCATCGTGCGCATCAGATCGACGTGCGCCGTCGAGGCCAGCAGCCGGTCCTGCAGGTCATGCCGCGTGCCGTTGGTGATCGCCAGCGCCAGAATCAGCGATGCCACACCCACCGCGACCCCCGCCACCGAGATCGCCGTGATAATGCCGACCACCGCCTGGCGGCGCTTCGCCCGCAGATACCGCGCCGCGATGAAAAGTTCAAAGCGCATGGCCGCTCAGCGGACGACCGCCTTCACCGTCGCCATGTTGTCATACCTGTCATATACCCGAATCGCGATCACATGCTCCTGCGGATCGGGCCGCAAATTCGCCGGCACGTCGTCGTCGTGCGGCAGCGGCGCGTCAAAATCGAACTTCTCCGTCAGCGAATCCGCCAGGCTGCCCGACGGCTCCACATACTGCCAGCGCCCCGCGTCGATCGAATACTCGGCGTGCGTCACCGGCGAGGTCGCATCCACCGCCGTAAATGTGGCGTGGATCTTCCCGTTCACCCTCTGCGCATCCAGTCCGTTCACCGCCGGAGGCGTCGTATCCACCACAAACTCCTCGCTCTCGCGGCTGCCCGTCAGCGCCTCGCCCGGATTATGCGACGGCGCATCGCTGGCCACGATCTTCAGCCGGTACCGCCCATCCGGAAGCCTCGTTGAATCAAAGGAATAGTATGGATCTCTCACCCGATTCCTTAATATCTGCCAGTCCCGCTCGCCCTCGCCCCGGTAGTAGATCGAATAGAGCAGATCGTCACCATTTTCATCGTGCGCCACCCACCGGGCCGTCACCGCGCCTTTGTCCCTCACCGCCGCCAGCGGCTCCCGAGCCGGATCGGCCGTATACGAGATCACGTTCTGAGGCGCCGGAAAATTGATCGTCACCTGCTGCTGCTGTGCCTGCTGCGCCACCGCCGGATTCACCCTCGCGCCCGGCGCCACCACCACCTCATCCACCACCGGAGCCAGGTTCACCGTCAGGAAATTGATCCCCACCGAACCCACCTCCGCGCCCGGATGCAGCACCACCTTCCACTGCACGAAGCGCGATGCGTCGATCCCCGGCTCGCCGTCGTTTGGCGTCACCTTCTTCCACTCGCCCCACGCCCGCAGCGGATTCTCCACATTGCCGGCGCGCATATACAGCTCGAAGTTCTTCGCCTGCGCTCCGCCGCCGACCTCCACCTCCGCGCGACCCCAGCGCGTGAACGCGCCCGCGTCGAAGACATCGCTCAGGTAGCTGCCCTCCGCTGCCTCGCCGCTGCTCAGCAGATACAGCTTGCCCGCATTGGCCGTGCCCACATACAGCCCCTGCGCGGTCTTCGCAAACTCCGTCGCCTGCGACGCCTCCAGATGCGCCACATCGGCGTAGGTGCCGTCTTCCTGAATGCGATAGATGCGCCCGCGGTTGCCCGTCGATGCCAGCAACCCGTCCTTCGTCCACGCCAGCGCGTAGACGATATCGTCGTGTCCGCTCCACAGCTTCCGCGGCGCGCCCGAAGGCTCCGTCGTGCCCGTCGAGCCTGCCTGCTTCCCGGCCGGCGGAATCTCGTAGATCTCCGACCCGTTCGGGATCAGCGTATTGCCGTTGAAGGCCTGCACCGAGCCCGGCGCGATGATCGTGATCGTCGCCGTCACCGACGTCGCTCCCGTCACCGGCAGCGGAGGCAGCGTATTGTGCCCCTTGTCTCCCACGCCCGCGGCATAGATCGTGCCGTCCGGAGCCACGATCACCGACGTGATCTCCTTCTTCGGCGAGTCGTACAGCACATACGCGCTGCCCGCTTTGTCGACGCGGTAGATCAGCCCCGATCCATCCGATCCCGCAATCAGATTCCCCGCCGCATCGAAGGCAATCGAGCGGATATGCTGCTCATCGCTTCTGAAGAAGAGCTCCGGCTTCGCGCCATTCGCCACGCGATACACCGCCGCCGGCGCGCCCGTCGCCACATACAGCCGCCCCGTGGCATTGAAGGCCATGTCCCATACATACTTCGGCTTCTCCGCCGTCGCCGCCGGGTCAAAGACCACCGTGGCATTCTCTTCCGTGCGATCCGCCGTGTTCGGATCGAGCCGGTAGACCTTTCCGCTCGGCAAGGTCGCCGCATACACCGCTCCATCCGGACCCACGCGCACCACCTGCACGCTCAGGTCTCTGCTGGTAAACAGCGTCGTCGCCTTTCCGGCCGGCGTCACCTTCAGCACCGTCGCCGGCGTGCCCGTCGCCACATACGCATTTCCCTCGCGATCCGCTGCCACCGACCATACATAGGTGGAAGGCGTCGTATACACCGCGCGGCTCTCCGGCCCCGGCACCAGACGTCCGTCGCTGGTAATGGCCACGCCATCCGGCGTGCCCTTTTCCAGTCCGTCAAAGGTCGATTCGGTCCAGAGGCGCGTTCCCTGCGAGTAGGCTCGGAGTGCGGGGAGAAACACGAGAAGGAGGGTAAAGAAAGGCAAAGCCAGGCGGCGCATCATGCTGGATTGAGTCTAGCGGAGAAGCGGTCAGCCAGGAAACGGCCAGCTGTGAAGCGGACAGCGAAAAAGCTGTTAGCGAAAAAACGGCCAGCGGAAATACGGTCAGCGAAGGCATGCAGGAATGTTCTCTTTCCCGAAAGCTCCACAAACAGAAAAAAGAACCGCTGGAAAGCTGTTTTCCCGCTGACCGCTTCACCAGCTGACCGGACGTTAGCCGACCGCCTCACCAGCTGCCTCTAACTGGCGAGCACCGCCCGGTAGCGTACCTGGTTCTTCCGCACCCGCTTCACCGCCTGGGTCGCGTCGGCCATTTTGAAGCGCTCCGTCTTTGCGCCGATGCCGTGCCGCGCGGCCACATCCAGCATCTCCGCAATGCGGCTCGGGCTGCCCGTATTCGATCCGCACACGCTCTTCGCCGTCGACACCAGCGGAAAGACCGGCAGCGAAACCGGCTTCGGCGGCGCGCCCACAAAGCACAGCGTTCCGTGCGGGCGCAGCGCGCTCACATACGCCGACCAGTCCTGATCGGCATTGATCGTCGAGAGAATCAGATCGAAGGTCCCCTCCAGCGCCTTCACGCCCTTCGACTCGCGCGAGTTCACGAAGCGGTGCGCGCCGAACGACAGCGCCTCCTCTTCCTTCGCCGCCGAGGTCGAAAACGCCGTCACCTCCGCGCCGAAGGCCCGCGCAAACTGCAGCGCCAGATGGCCCAGTCCGCCGATCCCGATCACGCCCACCCGCGACGACGGATTCACGCCCAGCGTGCGCAGCGGGTTGTAGACCGTAATGCCGCCGCACAGCAGCGGAGCCGCCTTCTCGCTTTCGAGCGCCTCCGGAATCTTTACCGCGAAGCGCGCATTCACCCGCACCGCTTCCGCGTATCCGCCATGCCGCCGCACGCACGTCGGCTGCGCCTGCGCGCACAGATTCTCTTCGCCCCTGCGGCACCACTCGCACTGCCCGCAGCTGTCCGCCTGCCAGCCGATGCCCACCCGGTCTCCCGGCTGAAAGTGCTTCACCAGCGAGCCCGTCTCGCTCACCGTGCCCACAATCTCATGCCCGGGAATAAAGGGATACAGGCTCATTCCCCAGTCGTTATCGATCAGGTGCACATCGCTGTGGCATACGCCGCAGTGCGAAATGCGTACTTCGACGTCCTGGGGCCGCAGCTCGCCCGTCTCGTATTTCAGCGGGAGCAGTTCCGCTCCGGCCGCGTAGACAGCGTAGCCCTGAATAGTTGCCATGGCAGAGGGAACCTCGTTCCAAAGGTAACGGCGAACCCTATTCTACCTGCAGCGTAAGAACCTGATACCCACTAAGTACGGCGTCCAGCGGAACCGACGCCACCGGCATCGCCGACTCGCCGTGCAGCGTCATGCCGTGGTTGTCCTGGAGCGGCGAAAGCACGTTCGCCATCGAAAGCGGAAGCGCCGTCAGCGTCCGTCCATCCACCGAAGCCTGAGCGTCCGGTGTCAGCAGCGTCACGTACAGCCGGTCGCCCGGATGCGCGCTGTTCAGCTGCGCGATCGTCGCCTCCACGTCCAGCGGCTGCCCTCCAAACTGCGGAGGCTGCAGCAGCCGGTCCAGCGTTGCTCCGTCGCTCACCAGCAGCCGCACCTGGCCGTCCGGCAGCGTCGCCGGCAGCTTTACCGGAATCCTTACATTGTGCGGCTCGCCGCGCCACGGCCGGATCGTCGCCTCCACCGTTACCGTGTCGCCCGCGTGCAGCTCCGAGGCGCTCACCTGCGCGCTCTCCATCTGCGCCGTCAGCCGCCGCGGAATCGCCTTCACTTCGATATCCACACTCTCGATCGGAGTCCGCCGCGCCGCGTTGTCGTAGAGCTTCGTGAACCCCTCGCCCAGCGCCAGCGCCGCCTGCAGATTCGCCGGCAGCAGATCCGTCGGCGCCAGCAGGTTGTTCAGCTTCAGCGAAGGATACCCCGCCAGCTTCACCGTCCCCTGCAGCCGGTACGTCGTCTCCGCCGAGTAGCTGTTCTGCCCCATCAGCCCCTGAAAGACCGAGACCATCAGCGCCATCGGCGTAATCTGCGGCTGATCGATCACCTCGAAGTGCAGGCTCCGGTTCTGGTCGCCCGTAATCCGCAGCGTCACCGGAATCATCCGCGCCGTCCGCCCGAACACGCCCTTGATCGCCGACTCGCGATCCTCCGTAAACGAGCCCACCGTCTCCGTCGTGTTGATGATCTTGAACGCGTTCAGCGGCGACGCCAGCGTCGCCACCACATCCGCCTTCGTCATCGGCATGTTCACCGGCCCGAACTGCGTGATCGGATGCCCGCATGCCAGCAGCTGCTTCGGGTCGACATACGTCACCGTGCAGGTCGCCGAGATATCCAGATCGCCCCGCACAATCACCGCGCTCACCGCCGAGCCCGGAACCACCGGGTCGGGCTGCTTCTCGTCGCTCGACGAGCCGCCGATCCCCGCCACCGGCATCAGCCCCGCCACCGGAGCATGCTGCTTCCAGAGCTGCACCGCCTCCGGACTGAATCCGCTGAAGACCAGCGGCGTCTCCATCGGCTGAATCAGCGGCGAATCCGGCACCGTCCGCGACGCCCCGCCCGCCGAGACCGCCACCGGCTCTTCCTGCGCGCCCGGCGTTCCGCTGTTCTCTGTCCCGTTCTGAATTCCGCTCTGCGCCAGCTCCGTGTCGTTCTCCGCGCTCGGCGCGGTATCGCGTACCTGCAGCATCTCGCCGATCGGCGTAATACCGGCAATCGGCTCCTTGCTGAACTGCCCGATGCGGAAGGCCAGCGCGCCCAGCAGCTTTCCGTCGATATACACCGGGCTGCCGCTCATGCCCGCAACCACGCCCGTGTACTCGGCCTTCTTCCCTTCCAGCCGCGCCAGAATCATGTCCTGCCGCGGGCCGCGCGCGTTGTGCAGCACGCCCAGAATCTCCACGCCCATCGGCTCCGGTTTCGTGCCCTCAAAAACCGTGTACGCCACGCCCTGCAGCCCGCGATGCACCTCGCTCAGCGGAAAAAACGTCGTCACCGCCGGGGGCGCGGGAGGCAGGCTGGCGGGGGTTTGAGCAAATACAGGGCAGGTTTCGAGCAGGACCGCCATCAGGACCGGCAGCAGGGCCCGCAAAACCGGCCCGCCGCGGATGTCTTTCCGACACATAAACACGTCTACAAGAGTAGCCGGTTACGCGCTTGCCGCAAAGGGCAGCCGCGTCTCACAATGAAAATCTGAGGTTCTTCCATGAAGCGCTCCGCGCTGGTTTCCGATCCCGCCGCCCAGCTCCCGATGCAGACTCTCTCCCGTCGCGCGCTTCGCCCCCTCGTCGTGCTCGCCCTCGGCCTTTTCATCACGCAGATGCCCCGCGCCGCCCTCGCGCAGTATGGCGACACCGCTCCGGCTCCGCAGCAGCCGCAGCAGCAGACCCCTCCCGCCCATCCCAACGGCGACGACCAGGCAGCCCCCGCCGACGGCGGACCCACCGGAGACAACGGCGCCATCGCCATCCCGAAGAAGAAGGACGCGCCGCCTCCGCCGCCCGCGCCCGTCGAGCCCAAGGTCAAAAACCCTCCCGGCCTCAACAACTACACCCTGCACGTCGACGTCCCCGTCGTAAACGTTGATGTCGGCGTCATCCTCGAGAAGACCCACCAGTTCGTCCCCAATCTGCAGCAGGCCAACTTCCGCGTCTTCGAGGACGGCCAGCCTCAGGACATCGTCCATTTCTCGCAGATCAAGGCTCCCATCACCGCCGTGCTCCTCTGCGAATTCGCCGCCAACAGCTACGCCTTCATCTACGACATGCGCAACGCCGCCTACTCCTTCGCGCAGCAGTTGCGCCCCGACGACTACGTCGCCGTCGTCACCTATGACATGCACACCGAGATCCTGACCGACTTCACCCAGGACAAGCGCCTCATCTCCCAGGCCCTCAACTCGCTCATCATTCCCACCTGGCGCGAGACCAACCTCTTCGACGCCCTCTATGAGACCCTCGACCGCCTCACCCGCATCGAAGGCCGCAAGTACGTCATCCTCGTCTCCTCCGGCCGCGACACCTTCTCGAAGATCACCCTCGACAAGGTGCTGCAGAAGATCAAGGCCACGCCCAACGTCACCATCTTCTCCATCGGCACCGGCCAGTTCGCGCGCATCATGGCGGAAGGCCCCGGCGGCATGGGACCCATCCGTGAAATGGACTACCTCCAGGCCGACAACCAGATGAGCACCTTCGCTCGCATGACCGGCGGCATGGCCTTCTTCCCGCGCTTTGAAGCCGAGATGCCTGACATCTTCACCCAGATCAACGAGTCCATCCGCAACCAGTACGTGCTCACCTACCGCCCGTCCAACACGAAGCTCGACGGCACCTACCGCCGCCTCCGTGTCGAGCTCGTCGACGACGAAGGCCACCCGCTCCGCATGCAGGACGAAAAGCACAAGCCGCTCAAGTACGACATCATCGCCCGCGATGGCTACAAGGCCAGCGAGCCCGTGCAGTAATCCATCCGTGCTCCTGTCTGTCACCGTGCGCGGCATCGGGTGCCTCATCTCCGCCTCTCCGCACATGGGTTTTGCAGAATCTCCGGGTGCCCCACATCAGCCTGTCTTTGGCAGATGTGGGTTTGTACACTCTTCCCCCTTGTCATCCTGGCCGCAGCGGAGGAACCTGCTTTTCTTCATCTGCAGGTGATGTATCCACATCTCCTCCGCAAACGGAGCTTCTGCGCCCTGTGCCCTGTGTTCTGTGCCCTGAATCGGGCTTTCCGTTTACTTTGCGCCGCCCATCGCGTAATCTTCGTCTGCCTCGAAAAGGAAACGCCCGCTCGTGAAGCTTCTTGCAAAGTTCAATCTGCTGCTCATCGTCGTCTTCGGCATCGGCCTCGCTCTCATTGCGTGGAACTCCCGCGACTTCCTCATGCAGAACGCGCAGCAGCAGGTGACGCGCCAGGCCGAGCTCATGGCCGCCGGCGCCAAAGCCAGCCGCGACTACACCGAGCAGGAGATCAGCCCCATCCTCGAGAAGACCCCCGAGCACCACAACACCTTCCTGCCGCAGACCATCCCCTTCTACGCCGCCACCGTTCAGTTCAACCGCCTGCGCGCGCAGTTCCCCGATTACTCCTATCGCGAGGCCACGCTCAACCCCACCAACCTCGAAGACCGCGCCACCGACTGGGAGGCCGACCTCATCCGTTATTTTCGCGATCATCCCTCCGAGCAGTCCCGCATCGGCCGGCGCCTCAGCGCCACCGGAGAAAGCCTCTATCTCGCCCGCCCCATCGTCGCCGAGCCCGACTGCCTCATCTGCCACAGCAATCCGCAGATCGCTCCTCCGGCCATGATTCACCACTACGGCCGTCAGCACGGCTTCGGCTGGCAGCCTAATGAGATCATCGGTGCGCAGATCGTCTCCGTCCCCATGTCCGTGCCGCTCGCCCTTGCCAGCCGCGGATTCCGCCAGCTCATCATCAATCTGTCCGTGATCTTTCTTGCGACCATCCTGCTCATCGATCTCGGCATGTACTTCATCGTCATCCGGCCGCTCGCCGCCGTCTCGCGCTCCGCCGACCGCATCAGTACCGGCGAGATGGACCTTCCCCCGCTGCCCGTCAAAGGCAAAGACGAGATCGCGCAGGTCACCGCCTCCTTCAATCGCATGCATACCAGCCTGAAGAAGGCGATGGACATGCTCAGCAGCGACCAGGAATAACACTTTCCCGATGTCATTCCGAGCGAAGCCGAGGGATCTGCATTTACTTTCTCAGGAGGTGAGTGTTTGCAGAATCCGGGTGCCCCACCTTCGCGAACCGGGGTCCCCGGCGAACAACGTTCGCTGGGGTGGAGAAGCTAAGGTGGGAGGCGTCATCGCTTCGTATGGGACACAAAATCTCGCGTCAGCGAGATAAGGCAGAAGCACCGGGCTTCAGGCAGTGTCTGACGAATCGGTTCCGGTAAAGTTTTGTATCAGGGCACGACTTCAGTCGTGCCGTAAGCAGCCGAAAATACATCCGGGCTTCAGCCCCTGCCGGGCTCCCCAAAGCGAGTCGACATTTATCACTTATGCCGCGAGAGCAGAAACTTCCGCCGGTCGGCCTCTTCCGGAATCTCTTCCGCCGCCAGCGCATAAAGCTGATCCGTATCCTTTGACTTCGCGGCCAGCCTGCGCACGATGATCTTTGCAATCGGCCCCAGGAAGGTCGCCAGCCGCCGCGTCACTTCCTCCACCGGCAGGTTCGCGCCGCCCGTTATCGCTCCGCCGCCCGAGCTCCCCGTCACGCTCCGCAGCGGAATCCCGATCGACATCGTCGGAATCGACTGCGCATCGCCCAGCCCCGCCGAAACCGCCTGCAGCGCCGTCAGAAACTCCTGCGCCGTCGCGTAGCGCTCCGCGGGATTCTTCGCCAGAGCCTTCATGATCGCCCGCGCCAGCGCCTCCGGCACGCCCGGATTCAGCGCCGCCGGCGACACCGGCTCCGCATGCAGGTGCGCCGTCATCACCTCGTAATAGGTGGACCCCTGAAAGGGCAGCCGTCCCGTCAGCAGCTCGTAAAATGTCACGCCCGCCGAGTAAATATCCGATCGCGCCGTCGCCTTCGCGCCCGTGATCTGCTCCGGCGAGAGATAGCTCAGCGTCCCCACCAGATAGCCTGACTGCGTCAGCCCCGCCGCCTGGCTGCTCGTCGCAATGCCGAAGTCCAGCAGCTTCAGCCGCTCCTCGCGGCCCACCATCACATTCGCCGGCTTGATATCGCGGTGAATCACGCCTCGCGCATGCGCATAATCGAGCGCCGACAACACCTGCGCCGCATACTCCACGATCTTCGGCAGCGGAACCGGCCGCGCCGCCGCCAGGTGCCGCAGCGTCTCGCCCGCCACCAGCTCCATCACCATCACCAGCTGGTCTTTGAAGTAGAACGCGTTGTTCAGCCGCGCGATATTCGGATGGTCCAGCCCCGCCAGCAGCTGAATCTCGCGCAGAAAACGCTCCGGAGCCTCCGCCGAGCCCGCCTGGTTCGGCAGCAGGATCTTCATCGCCTCGGCGCGCCGCGACACCACATGATGTACCTCATACACCACGCCCAGGCCGCCGGCGCCGATCCTGCGGATAATCTCGTAATCCCCGACCCTCTGCCCTGCTTCGATCTCCATCCCTGCACGCGCCGCAGCCTGAACCGTGGGAAGCACGGCTCCGCCCCTGCGGATTCCTGCGATCATAGCAGCCATACCGGCCGCTCCGAAGCACCCTGCCTGGCGCAAACACAATCCCGGCGCGGAAGCCGCTCAGTAACGCGCCAGCGCGGGATCGACCGCCACCGACCATGCGTCGATGCCGCCCCGCAGCGACTGCGTTCGCTCGAAGCCCTGGTTGCGCAGCCACACCGTCACATTCATTGAGCGCACGCCGTGATGGCAGATCGCAACGATGTGCGCCTCCGGGTCCAGCTCCTGAAAGGCTCGCCCCGGAACGTCCCCCATCGGCATCAGCAGGCTGCCCTCGATATGGGCAATCGCATACTCGCCCGGTTCGCGCACATCCAGCAGCACCGGGCTGCCCGTGCCCGCGTCTTTTCTTTCCATCAGCTGCGCCAGCTCCTGCGGCGTAATCTCATACTCCGGCATGCTCTTCAGCATACATCCCGGCGAATACTCCTCTCTCGCGGCTTCACGCCTGCCGGTCCGTAACCCTCAGCCGGTTCTTCGTCTCCCCTCCGCGTGATACAACAAGAGGTGCCCCCACCACCGAGCCAGATGAATAGTCAGGAAAAGGTCCTCATCGTCGAAGACGAGCCCAATGCTCTTATTGGGCTGGCCGAGCTGGTCTCGGGCTGGGGTTATCGCACGGAAACCGCCCGCGATGGCCTCGAAGCTCTTGACAAAGTGCAGGCCTGGCAGCCCGGTATCGTCGTAACCGACATGAAGATGCCGCGCATGGACGGCCTCGAGCTCCTCGGCCGCCTCAGCGAGATGAACGAGGACCGCGCCGTCATCCTGCTCACCGCTCAGGGCTCCATCGAAACCGCCGTCGAGGCCATGAAGCTCGGCGCCTACGACTTCATCCAGAAGCCGGTCGACTCCTCGCGCCTCAAAAACATCCTGGCCAACGCCACCCGCCAGCGCAGCACCGAGCGCGAGCTCGAAGTCACCCGCCGCAAGCTCCGCGAAACCGGCGTCCTCGGCTCTCTCGTCGGGTCATCGAAAACGATGCAGGAGCTCTTCGCGCTCATCGAGCGTGTCGCCTCCAGCAACGTCTCCGTGCTCATTACCGGAGAAAGCGGCACCGGCAAGGAGCTCGCCGCCCGCACCCTTCACGATCTCAGCCCGCGCCGCACCCGGGCCTTCGTCGCCGTCAACTGCGCCGCCATCCCTGAGACCCTCATCGAAAGCGAGATCTTCGGCCACGAAAAGGGCGCCTTTACCGGAGCGATCGAGCGCCGCGCCGGCTGCTTCGAGCTGGCCGAGGAAGGCACGCTGCTCCTCGACGAAATCGGCGAGATGCCGATCGGCACCCAGGCCAAGCTCCTCCGCGTCCTCGAAGACCGCAAGCTTCGCCGCCTCGGCAGCAAGGTCGAATCGCCCGTCGACGTCCGCGTCCTCGCCGCCACCAACAAGGACCCGGAGAGCGCCGTCGCCGACGGCCACCTCCGCGGCGATCTCTTCTACCGCCTCAACGTCTTCAACATCCACATGCCGCCGCTCCGCGAGCATAAAGAGGATATCCCCTCCATCGTCGACTCCATGATCTTCGACATGAACCAGAAGCACGGCCGCGAGGTCACCGGCGTCGACAGCGAAATGATGGAGCGCCTCATGGCGTGGGACTGGCCCGGCAATGTCCGCGAGCTGCGCAATACCATCGAGCGCGCCGTCGTGCTCTGCGGCGAAGGCCAGATTGAATCCCGTCACCTTCCGCCCGGCTTCGGCGCAAAGAGCAGCCGCTCCGCCGCCGTCGACACGCCTTCCAACGCCGTGCAGGTCGAGGTCGGTACCACCGTCGACGAGGCCGAGCGCCTGCTCATCCTCAAGACCCTCGAATCCACCGGCAACAACAAAACCCGCGCCGCGGAGATCCTCGGAATCAGCCTGAAAACGCTGCACAACAAATTAAAAGAGTATGGCAATTCCGGCGGATCGGCCGATAATAGCGAGGACCAGTAGGAAGAACCGGTTTCTCCCCCGTTCTGCCGGTTCCAGCCCATGCGACTGAAAACGAAACTCGTAACGGCGATCACCAGCCTGGTCTTCGTGCTGGCCACGGTTATCTCGTGGCTGTATCTCAGCCGGATGCTCCAGCAGCACATCGAACAGTCCTGGCTCTCCACCGATATCGTTGCCCATCAGGTGCTCTTCCAGGTCCGCCTCGCGCTTGAGACCGGCCTGCGCAACCGCCCCATCGATCTCAACGATCCCCGGGCTGTGCGCACCGCCGTCGCCGAGTCCCTCCGCCAGGACCCCGGACTGAACTCTCTGCTCACCTCTGTCATCAATTATTCGCCGACCGTTCTCGACATCGCCGTCGCCGACCACGACGGACGCGCGCTCATCGCCGCGCCCGATCCCACGCAGGACGACCAGATGCTGCCGCTGCGTCCCGATTACGCCACGCTGCGCAATAAATCCCTCTTCCGCATCCTGCGCATCGTCTTCGGACCGCCGCGTGTCTTCAACGTCACCCTCGGCCTCGAGCGCAATAACCAGCCCTTCGTCACCGTCCGCGTCGGCATCCGCACCACCTTCCTGCAGAATGCCTTCCATCCCTGGCTGTACGAGTCCTTCACCTTCATCGGACTCGCCATCGTCATCTCGCTCATCGTCGCCGCCTTCATGGCCAACCTGGCCCTCCAGCCCATGGAGCTGATCAGCCGCCGCCTCGATCTGCTCACCACCCAGGCCGGAGCCGATGCCGAAGCCGCCTCCGAAGCCGAAGCCCCGCGCTCCGTCGACGCCGTCGCTCAGGTCTCCGGCAAAATCGAGCGCCTCGGCCGCCGCATGCGCAACGTCGAGGAGGTCTTCTCCGCCCTCAAGGAAAACCTCGACCAGATCCTCTCCAATCTGCAGGACGGCATGATGCTCTTCACCCGCGACTCCCGCGCCGTTCTCGTCTCCAGCTCCATCGAGCGCTTCCTCGATGTCCATCGCGATCACATCCTCGGCGCCGAGGTCCGCGATATCTTCCACCGCAACACCCGCCTCGGCCGCACCATTCGCGATGCCTTCGACGCCGGTATGTCCATCGTGCAGGAAGAGGTGACCACCGAGACCGGACGCCGCGTTGCCGTCTCCCTCGACTTCATCCACGACGACCGCTCGCAGGACCGCCACTCCCTCGGCGCGCTGCTCACCCTCCACGATCTCGAGTCCGTCCGCGAGATCGAAAGCGAGCTCGAAGTCTCGCGCCGCCTCGCCGCCATCGGCCGCCTCACCGCCGGCGTCGGCCATGAGGTCAAAAACCCCATCAACGCCATCGTCGTCCACCTCGAGCTGCTGCGAAACAAAATCGAGCGGGAGCACGGCGCCATCCGTCACCTTGATGTGATTCAGAGCGAGATCGCCCGCCTCGACCGCGTCGTCCAGACCCTCGTCGATTTCTCGCGCCCCGTCGAGCTGCAGCTTCGCGTGCAGGATCTCCGCGACATCGTCTCCAGCGTCCTCAATCTCGCCTCCGCCGAGTTCGAAACCCGTCAGGTCCGCGTCGTCAGCCGCCTCCCCGACCGCCCCGTCATCGTCCGCGTCGACGCCGACCTGCTCAGGCAGGCTCTGCTCAACGTGGTGCTCAACGGCGCGCAGGCCATGGCCTCCGGCGGCGATCTCGAAGTCCGCCTCTCCGAAGACTCCCGCCTCGCCTCGCTCTCCGTCCGCGATCACGGCGACGGCATCCCCGACGAGATCCGCGGCCGCATCTTCGATCTCTACTTCACCACCAAAAAAGACGGCAGCGGCATCGGCCTGGCCATGACATACCGAATCCTTCAGTTGCATCACGGCCAACTTGACGTAGAATCAAAGCCGGGAAGCGGTTCTACGTTTACTTTTCGTTTGCCGATCAATCCCGCCGATCAAAAAACACGCAGTAGCTGGGAACCTGAAACTGCCGTTTCTGAGGGCCTTGGGCAATGAACTCCGCGCTTACAAAGGCGGCTGCCGGACTGCTGCTTCTTCTCCCCCTCGCAGGATGCAGCCATAAACCGGCCGCTGTCGTTTCACCTGAATCTGTGGCTCCGGCACTGCCCATGTCCGCCATGGTGCACCCTCCCGTGCTTCCACCGATTCCTCCGCCTGAGATCCGCCCCGTCGTCCTCGATCAGGAACAGGCCAGCACCGAAGAAGCGCCGCCGGCGCCGCATCCGCACCGCACCGGCCGCCGCCGCCCGAAGCCGGCCGAAGAGACCACCCCCGAGCAGCCAGGCCAGACCGCCGTCCAGACGCCCGGCCAGCAGCCCGCCGCCCCGGTTGACGAGCAGCAGCAGCAGGCGCTGAACACGCAACCCTCGGATATGTCCCCCATCGGCCAGCTTTCCACCAGCAACGATACCTCGACCGCTACCCTCGACCGGCACAGCATCCTCGACCTCATCGACTCTACCGAGAAGGGTCTCAACGGCATCCACCGCAAGCTCTCCGAAGAAGAGGAAAAGACCGCGGCCCAGATCCGCACCTTCCTCACCAAGGCGCAGGCCGCTCTCAAGGCCGACGATCTGGCCGGAGCCAACACCCTCGCCACCAAGGCTCACGTCCTCCTCGACGAGCTCACCGGCGAGTAAGCCGCCGCTCCTCATCACAAGCCGCTCCCTGCTCACCCGCAAAAAAGTCCGCGCCAAAAAAGAAACGCCATCCCCGGAAATCAGGAATGGCGATCTGTACTTTCAGTGTGAATCTTTCCACCGGGTGCCCCACAGCCTGCCCTGAGCGGAGCCGAAGGGTCCGTCTGTTCGGACATGGGATCGGATGGCCCTCTCTTATTGCGTCTTCAGGTACGCGACCACGTCGCTGATCTGCGACGGCGTCAGAATCTTTCCGAAGGTCGGCATTCCGCCCTTGCCCTGCCGGATGATCGACTCTGCCTGCGGCGGCGTCAGCACCTTGTCGCGAAAGATCCCGTGAAGGTTCGGCGGTCCGAACGGCGACGTGTTGCCGGGCTCCTTGTTATGACACGTAACGCAGCGCTGATGAAAGATCGCATCGCCCCGCTTCGCAGCCGGGCCGCCCGCCGGCTCGCCGCTGCCTGCAGCGGCAAACCCCGTAGTGCTCGCAAGCAGAATCATGCCCGCGCTGACCAGAGCGCATAGAACGATATGTTGAACTCGCTCCGGCGAGAACGAATGAAAAACTCTGCGCATCCCTTGCCCTTCCTCCTGACGATTTTGAAATAAGTTCAAAATTACGGATGAAAACTTCCGCTCCTTCACGGTGCGCTCAAAGCGAACCGCGTCTCCCCGCATCCATTCGTCATTCATTCGGAAACGGAATCGTCAGCCTGTTGAGCCTTTATTCGTCCTGTTCCGTCCCGCAGCTTCCTGGCCCACATCCTTCCGAAGCAGCTTTTGAAGCTGCCCTCCGGGTTTCGGACAAAAAAACATCAGCCAAAGAAGGTAACCCATCGCCATCGCAACGGTTGTGCTTCGAGGAGTGCTCTTCCTCGTCCCTCACCACCGCCTGCCCAGGTCACCGCACGCTGTTTCCGCCTGCTTCTGTTTTCACTATATCGAAATCCACCCCTGCTCCACCGCTCCGGCGCGCCTTTTTCGTCCGCGTCTCCGGCACGGGTACGCATCCCTTTTCTGCCTGCCATCCTCGCTGCCCGGCATGCCGCGCATTCTTCCCATACACTTCCAGAGACACCCGCACCGCCCGTCAGGAAACGCTGAAAACCATGCCTCACTCGATTCATGATCTGCCGGCCCTTTCGGCGCCGGAAGAGAACAGCCTCTACGCCCGCGTCACCTGGCGTCTGCTGCCCATTCTCGTTCTCTGCTACATCATTGCCTACCTCGACCGCGTCAACGTCGGCTTTGCCAAGCTGCAGATGCTCCACGATCTGCACTTCAGCGAAGCCACCTACGGCCTCGGCGCCGGCATCTTCTTCGTCGGATACTGCACCTTCGAGGTGCCCGGCAATCTGCTGCTCTCCCGTTACGGAGCCCGCCGCTGGCTTGCCCGCATCATGGTCGCCTGGGGCATCATCTCCGCCTGCACGCTCTTCGTCCGCACGCCCGTCAGCTTCTACGTGCTGCGCTGCCTGCTCGGCATCGCCGAAGCCAGCCTCTTTCCCGGCATCATCTTCTATCTCACCGGCTGGTATCCGGCCCGTCGCCGCGGCCACATCCTTGCCCTCTTCATGGCCGCACAGCCCGTCTCCGGCCTCATCGGCAGCCCGCTCTCCGGCTGGATCATGCAGTTCCTTCAGGGCACCGGAAGACTCGCCGGATGGCAGTGGCTCTTTCTCATCGAGGCCTTCCCCGCCATCGTCATGGGCGTCGTCTTCCACTACTGCATCAGCGACCGCATCCGCGACGCCCACTGGCTCAGCGAAGAGCAGAAGCAGTGGCTCGAAAGCCGCATCGACACCGAATCCGCGCACAAGCAGAAGCACGGCTCCTTCCTCAGCATCCTCGGCAGCGGACGCGTCTGGCTCCTCAGCCTCATCAGCTTCTGCTCCGTCATGGGACTCTACGGCATCAGCTTCTGGCTTCCCTCCATCCTCCGCGCCACCGGCGTCCAGAAGCCTCTCGCGATCGGCCTGCTCATGACCATTCCCTACGGCGCCGCCATGGTTGCCATGATCCTCTTCGCCCGCAGCTCCGACCGTACCGGCGAGCGCCGCTGGCACCTCGCCGTCTCCACGCTCATGGGAGGATTCGGTCTCATCTTCAGCACTCTCTTCGCCGGCCACACCGCGCTCGCCCTCGCCGGCCTCACCCTCGCCACCGCCGGCGTCTTCACCAGCCAGCCGCTCTTCTGGAACCTGCCCACCGCATTCCTCGGCGGCACCGCCGCCGCTGCCGGCATCGCCTTCATCAACACAATGGGCAACACCGCCGGCTTCATCAGCCCCTACCTCGTCGGCTGGATCGTCGATCTCACCCACCACACCACCGTCGGCATGTACCTCCTGGCCTTCTTCCTCCTCCTCGGCTCCGCGCTCACCTTCTGCGTGCCCGCCTCACTCGTCAATACGCGCCCCGAAGCAACGCATACGACGGAGGAGACGCGCACGACCGCGACCTGAATCGGTGTTCGCAGAATCGGGTGCCCCACCTTCGCGAACCGGGGTCCTCGGCGCACGCGGTGTTCGTGCGCTGGGGTGGAGAACCGGGTTCCCCGGCGCGCGTGGTGTTCGTGCGCTGGGGTGGAGAAGCTAAGGTGGGAAACGAGGCGAAAGGTGGGAAACCTCACCGCTTTGTATCAGGGCACGGCTTTAGCCGTGCCGAACCAGCCTCAAAAAAAGGGCTTCAGCCCCTGTGCGACTCAGCCACGGAACACTTCTCGTCTCGCGTCCGCGAGACCCGGTAGAAGCACCGGGCTTTGGCCCGGTGACAAAACCATCAAAAGAAAGAGGGGCTTCAGCCCGCTCCGCCAAAACACGAAATCACCAAGGGTGCCCCATGTCCGGATTTTCGAACATGGGAATGAATAACCCCTCCCCTTGTCATCCCGAGCGAAGTCGAGGGATCTGCGTTTGCTTCTCGTCTCGCGTCAGCGAGACCCGGTAGAAGCACCGGGCTTTAGCCCAGTGAACAGGCCGTCAAAAAAAAGGGGTTTCAGCCCCGGCCCCCTGTCAACCCCTTCCTCTCTGCATACCTCTGCACATGCCTCATTCCCCGCGACATACGCCCGCAACAAAGCTGGCATGAAATTTCTCCCAACCCTCTAACCTCAATAAGGAGGGGCAGCGCACGCTGCCCCTTTCTTTTTTGCTCACCGAAAGGAACCGCGCATGTCCGAAGCCGCCGCCTCCGGCAAACCCAAAAAAATGCAGTGCCGCTACCTCAAAACCGGAGGCACCCAGTGCCGCGGCATCGCCATTCGCGGTCAGGACTACTGCCACCTCCACGGCCGCCACCGCCATCCACACTTCCGCAACTGCGTCTCCATCCCGCTCCTCGAAGACCTCGACTCCATCCAGGTCGTCGTCAGCCAGGTCGTGCAGTCCGTCCTCACCGGGCAGATCGAGCACGACGCTGGCACGCTCGCTCTCCGCGGCCTCCGCATCGCCGCCACTCTCCTCGGCATCCGCCTGCATCAGGAGCGCGTCCGCAAAACCGCCGCCGCCGCC
Source organism: Paracidobacterium acidisoli (assembly GCF_003428625.2). Classification (GTDB taxonomy): domain Bacteria; phylum Acidobacteriota; class Terriglobia; order Terriglobales; family Acidobacteriaceae; genus Paracidobacterium; species Paracidobacterium acidisoli. Next base: position 736,210 of record NZ_QVQT02000002.1, read on the forward strand.
ACGCCCGCTCTGCCTCCCGCGCCCGAGCCTCTTCCGGAGCCCGTCGAAGTGATCACCGAGACCGATACCGGCGACGTGCTCGCACCCGAGAGCGAATATGAAGGTCCCGGCGGCAAACGCGAGCTCCGCAAAGTCTGGTCCTTCGAGAAGATGCTCTACAACGAGCACCTCCGCCAGCAGGGCAGGCCGGAGATCGAATACGAGGACGATTTCCCCGAGGAGGGCTACCTCACGCGCGAAGAGCTCATCGCCCAGCGCGAAGAGATGATCGACATCGTCGGCCCCGCCCGCGCCCATCTCCTCCCGCCCATCGAAGCCGTCGCTGACTCCTTTGCCGTCCCTGGCGCGCCTGAAAGCTGACCGGCGAATAAAAGCGTGAATGGAAATAAAAGTGTGAAGGGAAATGAATACGTGAAATGGAAAGAGATGGGTATTCGCAGTATCCGGGCGTCCCACCTTCGCGAACCGGGGTCCCCGGCGCATGCGGTGTTCGTGCGCTGGGGTGGAGAACCGGGGTCCCCGGCGCATGCGGTGTTCGTGCGCTGGGGTGGAGAACCGGTGTCCTCGGCGCATGCGATGTTCATGCGCTGGGGTGGAGAAGCTAAGGTGGGAAGGCAGTATTGAATCCGGGTGCCCCACCTTCGCCACCCGTTGTTGGCGGCTAAGGTGGGAAGGCCGGCCCCGGACGAAAAAAAGGGAGCCTGATCCGGCCACGAAAAATCAACGACTTACGCGGGGATAACCGAGGTAATCCCTTTGCAAACCATTCAAAATAAACCGTTTCCGGGAACCACCCCGCGAAAAAAATCGATCACGCAATGTATCCGCGGATAAACGGATCGCTCGAATGCACCAGATCGTGCGTTGTCCCGTCGAAGACCAGTTTCCGGTCGTGCAGCATCAGAAAGCTCGTATTGGCGTTGATCCGGTCCTCAGGCAGCGGCTCCATCTGGTTCGTCTCCCGGTTGAACCGGTGCGTCGCCATCATAAAAGCATCCTGCAGCCGGTGCGTCACCAGCAGCGAGCTGGTCTGGTACACATCGCGCTGCTTCACCACCAGCTCGATAATCGTCGTCGACGTAATCGGGTCCAGCCCGCCCGTCGGCGAGTCGTACAGCAGCAGATCGGGGTTCGTCACAATCGCCCGCGCAATCGCCACGCGCCGCCGCATGCCGCCCGAAAGCTCAGAGGGAAATTTGTAGATCGCCTGCTCCAGCTCCACAAAGCGCAGCGCCTCGGTCACCCGCTTCGTGATCTCGTCCTCGGCCACATGCTCTTCCTCCAGCCGGAAGCCGACGTTGTCGCGCACATTGAGCGAGTCGAAGAGCGCGCCCTCCTGGAAGACCGTTCCGATGCTGCCGCGCAGGGCAAACAGGTCCTCTTCACGCATCGCGCTCACCTCCTGCCCGAAGACGAAGATGCGCCCCGAATCCGGCTTCAGCAGTCCGTTCGCCAGCTTCAGCAGAACGCTCTTGCCCACGCCTGCCGGTCCCAGCAGAATGCGCGTCTCGCCGCGCCGCACTTTGAAGGAGATATCCTCGAGCACCTGCTTGCGGTCAAAGCCGATCGAGACATGCTCGAAGATCACCACCGGCTCTTCCTGGTGGCCGTTGACGTCGATCGGAGCGGCAGTTCCGGCCATCGTGTCTACCGGCCCAGAATGCCGATCAGGAAGCGGCTGATGATAAAGTCCGACGCGATGATCAGCACCGACGACACCACCACCGCCTGCGTCGTCGAGCGGCCCACGCCCTGCGTGCCGCCCCGCGTCGACATGCCGTAGAAGCAGCCGATCGTCGCAATGATGAACCCGAAGACCACCGGCTTCACCAGCCCCTGAATGATGTCCGGATACTGCAGCGACTGATAGCTGGTGTTGAAGTACTGTGTCCCGTCCTGCCCCAGCATCATGACCGAGACAAGGCCGCCGCCCAGGATGCCGACCGCGTCCGAGAGGATCGTCAGGAAGAAGTTCATGACGATCGTCGCCACGATCCGCGGCATCACCAGCTTCTTCAGAGGATCGGTGCCGAGCGCCCGCATCGCGTCGATCTGCTCGGTCACCATCATCGAGCCCAGCTCGCTCGCCATGCCCGACGCGTTGCGCCCGGAGACCATCAGGCTCGTTACCACCGGCCCGATCTCCTTGATCATCGAAAAGCTGACCAGCTGCCCCGTAAACGCCGCCGCGCCGAACTGCGCAAGCGTCGAAGACGACTGCAGCGCCAGCACGCCGCCCAGGAAGAACCCGGTCAGCAGCACAATCGGCAGCGACCCGACTCCGATCGAGTCCGCCTGGGTAATGACATCCGCGCCGTAAAACGGCTTGCGGGCGACATTGCCTAGCGCGCGCGCCGAAAGCAGCACGTATTGCTGCACGGCCAGTACGTACTTCCGGGCGCTGGTATCGAGTGTGGCGAGTGGCATAGTCCGTTGTTTGGATGCAGAACCCGATTCTCCAGGCTCAACTGGAGACTACCACGGCCTCTACTCCCTGATCTTCTTCCGGATCTCGATGCTCAGCCGCTTGATCTTCTGGTTCAGTGTCGAAAGCGGAATCCGGAACTGCTCCGCCGCCTCCGTCTGATTCCAGTTGCACCGCTCCAGCTTGTCGATGATGATCCGCCGCTCGATGTCCTCGATGATGTCGAACAGGGAAGCGTCCGGGCTGTGCTCCAGCAGACTGCTCGAATAGCCGCGGCCCGTCAGGTGCCCGGGCAGCAGATCGGTGCCGATCACGGAGTTCGACGACAGCACCACTCCGCGCTCGATCACGTTCTCCAGCTCGCGCACATTGCCCGGCCAGTCGTAATCCACCAGAATGCGCAGCGCATCGGGTGCCAGAACCCGGTCCGGAAGAGTGTTCTCGTCCGAGTAGCGCTTCAGGAAGTGCGTCGCCAGCGGCGGAATGTCCTCCCGCCGGCTGCGCAGCGGCGGCAGCTCGACGGTAATGACGTTCAGCCGGTAGTACAGGTCTTCGCGGAACTTGCCCTCCCGCACCGCCTGCCGCAGATCGACATTGGTGGCCGCGATAATGCGCACATCCACCTGTATCTCGTGCACCCCGCCCAGCTGCATGAACCGGCGGTCCTGCAGCACGCGCAGAATCTTCGCCTGGGTGTCCATGCCCATCGTGCCGATCTCGTCGAGAAACAGCGTGCCGCCGTTGGCGACTTCGAACAGCCCCTTCTTGACGGCGATTGCCGATGTGAACGCGCCTTTGACGTGTCCGAAGAGCGTCGACTCCAGCAGATCGGTCGGCATCGCTCCGGTATTCACCGGAACAAACGGCTTGTCCTTTCGCGGAGAGTTCGCATGCAGCGCCTTCGCGATCAGCTCCTTGCCGGTTCCGCTCTCGCCCTGAATCAGAATTGTCGAACGGCTCGGCGCCACCTGCGCCACCAGATCGAAGATGCGCAGCATCGCTTCGCTCTTGCCGATGATGTTGGAGAAGTTATACCGCTGCTTCAGCGCCCGCTTGAGCTGAATGTTCTCTTCTTCGGCGTGGTACCGCGCAATCGCCGAACGGATATCGGCCAGCAGCTTCTCGTTGTCCCACGGCTTCTGGACAAAGTTCTGCGCCCCGTTCTGAATCGCTTCGACCACGTTATCGACCGTGCCGTAAGCGGTGATCATGATCACCGGCAGCGTAGCCTGGCGCTGGCGAATCAATCCCAGCACCTCAAGCCCGTTTCTTCCGGGCAGCGCCAGATCGAGCAGCACCAGATCGTAAGAATGCTGTTCGATGTGTTCGAGACCCGCCTCTCCGTCCGGTGCCGTCTCCACCTCGTACCCTTCGAGCGAAAGAAGCGTTTCGAGCGATTCCCGGATCGCCGCTTCATCATCAATGATGAGAATCCGCTGAGCGGTCTGGGAGCTGGCGGTGGAGGGGGCCGAGGAAAGAGTAAGTGTGCCTTCAGACATGCGCGGGTTTCCTTAACATGGGAAATTCAAGGTAGAAAGTCGTGCCGCTGCCGACTTCGCTTTCCACGTGGATTTTGCCCGCATGTTCCTGAATGATTCCGTACGTGACTGCAAGGCCCAACCCTGTTCCTCGTCGTTGTCCTTCCTTCGGCGAGGTTTTGGTGGTGAAAAACGGATCGTAGATCTTCTGCAGATGCTCCGGCGCAATGCCTGACCCGCTGTCGGTAATGGCGATGCCCACATGTCCGTTCGCTTCGGTCATGATGCGCAGTCTGCCGCCGCCGGTCATGGCATCCTTTGCGTTGAGGAAGAGATTCAGGAAAACCTGCTGCAGCTTGCCTGCATTCCCGAGAATCGGAGGCAGCTCCGGCGCAAGCGCGATATCCACCCTGACCTGCGCTGTTTTGAACTGATGCTCCAGCAGAGTCAGCGTGTCGTGAATGATCGCATTCACGTTGGTCTCGCGGAACTCCGTGCTGCCCGTGCGCGAAAAGTTCAGCAGACCGTTTACGATCTCCGACGCGCGGAAGGTCTGCTGCGTAATCTTTTCAAGCAATGGAGAAAGGCGGTCATCGCCGCGAACCTGCTTGGTCAGCATCTGGGTGTAGGAGGAAATCACCGCCAGCGGAGTGTTCACCTCGTGCGCCACGCCGGCGGCAAGCAGGCCGATGGAAGACAGCTTTTCTGCCTGTGACAGCTGTGCCTCGAGTTCTGTCCGGTCCGTAATATCGTCGATCAGGATGATGCGGCCGACGATCTGGAAATCGCGCGCGATCAGAGGAGCAATGGCGACATTGACCGTGCGGCTTTCACCGGTCTTCGTCTCCAGCCGGAATTTGTAGAGATTGTGAACCCCAGGGTCGTCGCGAACGCGCTGGTACTCCTCCATCAGGCTTTCGGAAAAGACAGAAGAAAGAGGCTGACGAAGAGCTTCCCCGCGCGGCAGAGCGAAGAGAACCTCCATCTGCGAATTCCAGCTCTCCACCTGCTCTTTAAGATCGACTGCCAGAATGCCGACGTTGATGGATTCAACGATATTCTCGTTAAACTCCTTCAGCCTTTCATATTCGGAGATCTTCAGTTCGAGGCTGGCATACAGTAAAGCATTCTGTAATGCGATACCGATGTAACTGGCCAGCGATTCCAGCAGCTCCACGTCCTCGCTCGACAGAAAATCGCCGCCCGACGTCCGTCCAAAACCGATCACCGCAATCGTGCGGTCCTGGACGCGGCAGGGCAGATAGTAATTCAGGTCGAGTAGTGCGGCACTCCGCCGCTCGCTTTCCGTCAGGTAAAGAGTCTGCTGTGTATTTTCGAGGAAGACATGTGAGCCGGCATCCGGCTGGTCGAAATCCAGAAAGCCAAAGTCCAGAACCGCTTCCTGCCCATACAGCGTTTTGGGCAGACCGTGTGCCGCCGCCAGATGGTAATCGCCGGAGCGTTCAGAAAGAAAGACAGCCACCCGCTCGACCAGCAATGTCTTTAACAGACGATCCACGATCGCATTGAGCAGAGCGTTCAAGTCCGTCTGTGAGCTGAGTCCTCGTCCAAAATCGATCAGTGTGGTCCGATAGTCATAACGCTTCCGGTCAAAGACACGGTCCACCCGATCCTGAATCATCTTTTTCAGCGGATCGAAGAGCTGAGCCGTGATGATAATCGCCGCCAGCAGCCCCCACGGTCCCGCACTGGGCAGGCGTGTGTGCACCAGCTCAGCGGCAACCGCTACCAACGCAAAATAGAGGCCAACCAGAGTTGCCGTCGCCAGCGTATAGGTCACGCCGCGCTTGAAGATCAGATCCACATCCACAAGGCGGTAGCGGATGATCGCCCAGCTGAAAGTAAGCGGCAGAAAGATCAGGCACAGTCCGGCAATTTTGGTCAGCGCATCCGGTACAGACATATCTGCCATGAAGGGAATCGCTGAGAGCAGTGTGAACGGCGCAACAGCCAGAACGGTGCCGCGCGTCAGCCATTTGAGCTGCTGGCGGCGCAGGGGAGCATTTGTATGCCGGTAGTTTACGAAGAAAATGACTGCAGCCAAAACATAGAACAGCGCGGTATAACCCACTGCAATCTGATCCAGCCGATGGCGCAGCACCTCTGTTGCGGACCAGGCTTCAAGAGCCAGAACCTGCAGGCAGACAACGATGATCCCTGGAAAATACGTGACCCCGATAAGCGATTTGTGCCATCTGCGCCGCTCCTCAGGAAATGCGAGCGCGAAATGGACAAATAAAGCGGGCTGAAGTGCTCCCGCGGCTATGCCGCTCCAGTAGACAATCCAGTCAAACTCGTTCAGCTTGCCCGTGTACCTGAACGAATAAAGAACGAATGAAGCCAGACAGAAAAGGTAGAAATGGGTTGCATGGGGTGCTGTCCAGCGCCGGAACAGAACATACAATCCGATCCCGAGATACACCAGCGCAATCAGGCGGAACCCCTGATTCAAACTGCGATCCTGAGTATCCAGAATGACCGGAACGTCGATCAGCCTGACACCATTGCGGATCAGGGTGTAATGAATGGTCCCGTAGACCTTGGTCTCCCACATCTGGCGAACCAGGACGGACCAGCGGGGCGTTGCAGTATCGTTTGCTGCAACCAGCAGATCGCCGGTTTTAACACCTGCGCGCTGTCCTGCGCTGCCCTTCAGAACGCGCTGCGCTTCAAGCCCACCATGTGCCTCGGTCCACCACACGCCATCCGTGGGAAGCTGATAATGGCCTTCCTGCAGGAAATTGAACAGGGCGAAAATGATTGCTGCAGCAGTGGCCAGAGCCAGTGAAACAACTGCAACCCGAGTTTGGAACGACTTTTCCATTGCAGAAAATTGTCTATACGTCCGCGACAATTATTTGGTTTTTAATGTCGTGTTTTGTATTGGTGTCGGATGATTTGTTTCATTTACATTTCCGGACGTTCTGATCTTTAAACGGCACCGGGTCTGAAGAGACGAGATCGCTGTTCATGCTGCTTTTATGTAAATGTCAGCAAATTACCTGCCATGCTCCGGTTCTAAAATCGGTATTTTGGCAATGATGAGTATAGCGCTTTATTTGCATAGACATAAATGCAGCTGGTCACAAATCGAAGCGGCTTCACAGATATTTTCAGAAGCATACGCTCTGAAATTTGGCGAATTTGTATGGAAAATCATAGGGTGAGCCGTTGGCGTCACAATAATCTTTAACGCCAATGAGCTTCAGAATATTGGACACAGAGTGGTCGGCAGAATTGGCAGATAGTCATCCGCTCAGCAAATCGCCGGCATCACGATCGACGCCGGCGAGGAAACTGTCTTGGCTGTGAAATTGCTTTCGCTAAAGTCTGGCTGTGGCAATCTTAATTGCCTCGGTAGATCACTCTCCAGATCTTTCCGTGCTGGCTGTCGGTAATGTACAGGGAACCATCCGGCGCCTGGGCGAGCCCATCAGGACGTGCCACCGCATCTGAGGGGTTCATCAGCGGGTCCTTTCCCTTGAAGCCATCCGCGAAAACTTCGAATTTGCCGGAAGGCTTTCCGTCGGCAAAGGGCTGAAAAGTTACGTTGTAACCTGCCTGAGGCTGAGGTGCCCGATTCCATGAACCGTGGAAGGCAATGAACGCGCCGCCACGATACGACTTTGGAAACTGATCGCCGCTGTAGAACATCACGTCGACAGGAGCCCAGTGGGCCGGATAGCTGGCAACAGGAAGCGTGTACTGGCTGCAGTGATCAGAGGTCTTGCCATCGCCGCCATATTCGGGGTTCTGGAGGACCTTTTGCTGCGTGTAGTCATAAAAGCAGTAGGGCCAGCCGAAGTTTGAGCCCATGACCGCGCGATACATCGGCTCTGCCGGACGCGTGGCGTTGTCCTCTACGGTGAAGTATTTCGGCCACAGAGTGTCGAGCTGATCGCGGTTGTTCATCACAAGAAAGACCGCGCCGTCGTGCCAGGTGATGGCTGGGAATTGCCGCAGACCGGTTGCAAAGCGAACTCCGTCCTGCTGAGTCTGATTCAGTTTGTCCGCTTCAAACCTCCAGACACCGCCGTGCTTCTCGAGAATGGGACAGGGATTCATTCCCGGAACGCCCGCCCGCCGGTCACGCGACTGGCATGCATTGGAAGGCGCGCCGACATTGACATAAAGATGACCGCTGCGGTCGAAGGTCAGCCCCTTGTCTTCATGCTCATGTTCTGTCGGAAAGCCCGAAACCACGATTTCAGGCGCGCCGGTCGGCTTCAGCTGCCCGGCAGACCACTTGTAGCGCTCTACGGTAAGAGGAGTCGCGAAGTAAAGGTAGCCATCATGAAAGGCAATGCCGGTAACGCTCTTCTTGCCGAAGGTCTCTTTCACATCGAACCGGCCGTTGCCTTTGGAATCGTGGAGAGCGGCGATTCCACCGTCCTGCAGGCCAACAAAGAGATCGCCGTTCGGGGCGACGACTGCGTGACGCGCAGCGCCGAGATTATCGGCAACGACAAGAGCGCAGAATCCCGAAGGGAGGGTGATGCCTCCATTGCCGCTGTCGCAGGCGGGAGCCGCTGCGAAAGCGGAAAGGGTGGTCAGAGAGAATGCAGTAAGCAACGCGAAGAGTCCGAGGATCGGACGCATCATGGAACGCTTTGTCGAACGCCTTATCGCAGAAATCATTCCGAAACTCCCTGCAAAATGGATGGTTCATGATACCGCATCGTTTTCTCCTCTCCATTACAATGACCTCGTGAGAACTGCGCAGAGGAGAGTAGTCGTCTGATGAAAAGAAGCATGGCTGTCTGCATCGGTTTCATCGTTTGTGGAGTGGCTCAACCGATATACCTTGTACATGCCGCACAGGCTGCAGGCGGTGCCTCCACGCAGGACGGGGTATATACCTCCGAACAGGCCGATCAGGGCAAAGCGCTGTACACCGCGAAGATGTGTTCAACATGTCACGGCGCGACGCTCGGCGGTTTCGGGCAGAACCCGCCGCTGGCAGGCAATGACTTCCTCAACAACTGGTCGGACCAGACAGTTGGCGATCTCTTCAGCAAGATTCAGACGACGATGCCGGCGACAGCGCCAGGATCGCTTAAGCCGGAAGAGACGGCTCAGATTGTGGCTTACATTCTCAGCGCCAACAAGTTTCCAGCGGGTAAAACCGAATTGCCGCAGGATACTGCCAAATTGAAGACCATCCACATAACTAAGCCCCAACCGTAGTGCAAATCGCGATATACTTCTTGTTTTACCAGTCGACGCCGAAGCGACAGGAGTAGCGGTCGGTATTCAGTTGGCGCCTGGTGGTGCAGGGAGAATTCGCTCAGGATGGCGCTGGCAAACTGGATGCCCCCTGGGCCGGACGGCTCGATTATTGTCGAGGGTTCCGTCCGGGTCCAGGGGCACTCCATGTATTACTTCAACTCGGGCTCGGGATCACCATTACTGCTGCTGCATGGATTGCTCGGAACAGCTTCATGCTGGGGACCGTCTGTTCGACGCTTCTCGCAAAAGGCCGCTGTCTACGCGGTGGACTTTCTCGGAATCGGCAGATCGGACCGGGTACCCGGACTGGACGCCGGCCTTGCAGCGCATGCCGAAAGACTGGCTGCCTTTCTCGACGCAGTCGGCGTTTCCTCGACCGACATCGTTGCAACCTCTCACGGCGGAGCGGTGGCGCTGCAGTTTGCGGCGACGTATCCGGGCCGCGTGCGGAGCCTGATCCTGCAGGCCCCGGCGAATCCATTCTCCGATCTGGCCGATCCGCGCATTCAGTTCTTCAGCGGGAAGTTCGGACAGCGGCTGGCGTACTGCATTCCGTTTCTGCCGCGGCCGTTTCTGAATCTGGCGCTGGGCCGGATGTATGCCGACAGCAGCCGGATCGTGCCGGGAGCGCTCGACCTCTACATGAGCTCGCTGGCGATACCCGGTACGGTGGATCATGTCCTGAATATCCTGAGCCGGTGGCAGGAAGACATGCAGACGCTGGAGGCGCTGCTGCCGCTGCTCCGGCAGGTGCCGACGCTGCTCTTATGGGGAAGCGATGACCGGGCAGTAAGCCTCGACTCGGCGTACCGGCTGATGGAGATTCTGGGGAATGCGCGGCTGGAGATCCTGCCTCATACGGGGCATCTGCCGTATGAGGAAGATCCGGAGTTATTCTGCACCGTAGTGCAGAGGTTTCTCGAAGAGCAAAGACCCATCGAGGCTGCAACGCCGCGACAGACAGGTCCGCGTCTGGTGCGGGGCCGCTGATTCCGAATGGAGCTCAGTGGCCGTGGTGCTCGTCGGCCTTGCGGCTGGTGGCCCACAGAATGCTCACGATGAAGATGGTCACGAAGCTGCCAATTGCGAACAGTGCCAAAGCGTCCTCCTGAATTGCGTCCACTCCACGATACACAAGTTTGATGGTTCCCGGAGCATGCAGCGGCAGGCTCCTTCAATATCTGTCCGATGCTGTTGCGCCGTTTGCGGTCACAGGCGAGATCGCATGGGCGATGCGGCTGCGGTGCTGTGATATGGTGAGGCTCGAATGAACCACTTCATGTATCGAGCGGCAGCGGCTGTTGCCGCTGTCGCATTGTTTGCGGGCATGCAGGCCTCGGCGCAGAGCGCGGCGCCGGCGGCACAGACTCGCCAGAAGATCGACCAGGGGATTGCCGATCTGAAGGCCGGGCAGGATGCGCAGGCGCTGGCGGTTCTGCGCGAGGCGATTGCAGCCGATCCGGGCAATGAGGCGGTGCTGCTGCTGGCCGCGGATGCGGCGCTCAACCTGTATCAGGGACCGGTCGCGGTGCAGTATGCCGAGAAGGCGCGGGCAATCGATCCGAATGACTGGAAGATTCACACCACGCTGGTGGCGGCCTATGCGGCGGCGGGGATGCGGCCGCAGCGTGACGCCGAGCGCATGCTGCTGCGGAAGTATCACAGCGATCCTACGGCGAAGGACGCGGAGCAGACGAGCGGCTTTCTGCTGGAGATCTTCCCGGTGAAGCAGTACCGCGTGGAGGCGGTGGAGTTTTACAGGCCGGTCGAGAAGATGCACATCTATTACCGGTTCCTGATCCGCGACCAGGGGCGGAAGAGGGTGTGGTCGATCGATGCGGAGAGCAACGATTTCGACGAGACCTCGTGGGCGAAGGCGTATCCGAAGCAGGCGGCCGAGGGGCAGAGGCAGTATCAGCTGACCGGGCATGGAACGAGCATCAATCTTGACTACCGGATGTTTTCGGGCAATCCGGACTACGATACGATCCGGGCGATGGTGGTGAAGATCATCGAACAGCAGACGGCGCCGTTTCCCGGCGAAGCGAAGCAGTAAGAAGGTTGTTTTTTAGACCCTATCCCTCCGGTAAGCCTTTTATTTTCATGAATTTACGTGGGGATTACCTTGGTTATTCCAGGCTAAACTCATGATTCTAAAGGGTTGAGGTTGAACTGTTTCCGCCGCTGTCGGCTTTTTCCTGTCTGGATTCAAGGTAGCAGGATGAGTGAAATTTCATGCCAGCTTTGTTGCGGGCGTATGTCGCGGAGAATGAGGCATGTGCGGCGGTGGGCCGAGAGGCAGGGGTTGACAGGCCCGCCGGGGCTAAAGCCCCTTTTCTTTTGCCTCTTTCACCGGGCTAAAGCCCGGTGCTTCTACCGGGTCTCGCTGGCGCGAGACGAGAACTGCAGATCCCTCGACTTCGCTCGGGATGACAAGGGTGCGGATCAGTGGATGAAGTGAAGGATGATCTGGTTGGTGGCGAGGGCGGCGAGGTAGGCCAGGATGCCCATGTACGTGAACTGGAGGGCGGGCCACTTCCAGCTGTTGGTCTCGCGGCGCACGATGGCGAGGGTGGAGGTGCACTGCATGGCGAAGGCGAAGAAGACGACGAGCGCCATGGCTCCGCCGAGCGTGAGGTCGTGGCGGAGCGCGGCCTGGAGGCCGAGAGACTGGGTGGCGGGGTCGGCTCCGTAGAGCGTGCCGAGGGTGCCGACGATGACCTCGCGCGCGACGACGGAGGTGAGCAGGCCGATGCCGATCTTCCAGTTGAAGCCGAGGGGGCGGATGACGGGCTCGATCCACTGACCGACGCGGCCGATTACGCTCTCGGGCAGCGTGGAATGGAAGGGGACATGGCTAAGGAACCAGAGTCCGATCATGACGCAGAGGATGACGGTTCCGGCCTGTTTGGTGAAGACCCTGCCGCGGTCGTAGAGGCGCAGTCCGAGCGAGCGCAGAGTGGGCATGCGGTACTGGGGCAGCTCGAGGATGAAGGGCGCTGAGGACGCTTTGAGAATCGAGGACTTGAGCAGGCGCGCGGTGCCGAGGGCGGCGAGGAATCCGAGCAGGTAGAGGGAGACCATGACGAGCGCGCGGAGGCCGAGGAGATCGCCGATGACCGGCTTGTTCGGAATAAAGGCCGCGATCATGAGCATGTAGATGGGCAGGCGGGCGGAGCAGGTCATGAACGGCGTGACGAGGATAGTGGCGAAACGGTCGCGCTTGTTCTCGATGGTGCGCGTGGCCATGATGGCGGGGACGGCGCAGGCATAGGCGGAGAGCAGCGGGATGAAGGCCTTGCCGTTGAGCCCGATCGACCGCATCATGCGGTCGGCGATGAGCGCGGCGCGGGCGAGATAGCCGGAGTCTTCGAGCACGCCGATGAAGAGGAAGAGCAGAAGGATCTGGGGCAGGAAGACGAGCACGGAGGCGACCCCGCGCCATACGCCGTCGATGAGCAGCGACTCGACCCAGTTGTGGCCGATGAGGAGGCCGATGAGGTCGCCGGCGCGGTTCAGGATTGCGCCGAAGCCGTCGCTGAGCGGCTGGCCGATGGTGAAGACGACCTGGAAGACGGCGAAGACGACGGCGAGAAAAATGAGCGGGCCGGCGATGCGATGGAGCAGGAGACGGTCGAGGCGCTGGGTCCACTCGGAGGAGAGCGGCGCCTTGTATTTGGTGCGCGTGCTGATGCCGGTGGCCCACTGACGGTAGGAGCGGGCGTTGCCCATGACGGGCAGCTCGATGCGCGTGGAGACGGCGGCGACGGGCTCGGCTTTGCGGTTGAGGAAGTGGGTGATGGCGTCGAGGCCGGTGCCGCGCGAGGCGCTGATCTTTGCGACGGGCACGCCGAGCTCCTGCGCGAGGGCGAGGGTGTCGACTTCGCCGCCGCGGGCCTCCATGAGATCGCTCATGTTGAGCAGGACGAGCGTGGGCAGGCCGAGGCTGAGAACGGGCGCGGCAAGCATGAGCTGGCGGCGGAGGTGCAGCGAATCGAGGACGAGGAGCACGGCGTCGGGCGCGGGGGTTCCGGGCATCTGGCCGTGGAGGACATCGACGGCAACGCGGGCGTCTTCGGAGTAGGAATCGAGGCTGTAGATGCCGGGCAGGTCGATGAGGATGAGGTCGCTGCGGCCGATGCCGGCGAGCTTGCCGACATGCTGCTCGACGGTGACGCCGGGATAGTTGGCGACCTTCTGGCGGAGCCCGGTGAGGCGGTTGAAGAGGGTGGACTTGCCGGAGTTCGGTGGTCCGACCAGCGCTACGGTGCGAATCTTTCCGGGGACTCGCGGTTCCGCCCTGATCTCAATCGTTTCTGTGCCGCAGCAGTCGCTCATTTCTCATTCAGTTCCCGCACCCGGATGTATCGTGCTGTATCGCGGCGCAGAGCAATTTCGAATCCGTCAATGCCGAAGACGGTGGGATCGCCCGCAGGCGCCCGCCGCACTACGACTACGCGTGCCTCCGGAACAAAGCCCATGTGCATCAGGTGGTGCTGGATCTCGTTCGGCAGATCGATGTTTTCCACAATGCCGGTTCTGCCGATTGCCAGTTCGCTGAGAGTAGTCACCTGGTGCTCCGCGGACTTTTGTCATTCACCGTACATTTCCGGGGCTTTATTCCCGGTCCATTTTGGTCCGCTTTTTCATCATAGCGTAATTGCGACCAATTTACTCCTGGTTTGTCCGGGGACGGTGCTGACGGAAGAGATTCCCGCTCCGGAAGCGCTCGGCCGCACTACAATAGCGGGCATGAATGCCTCGGATTTTCGCCGGACTCTTGACCAGAACGAGCCTCCTGCGGGCCTGCCGCCGCTGGCGGAGGCGCTGTGGCGGGAGGCGCACGGGGAGTGGGATCGCGCGCACCAGATCGCCCAGGATGTTCCTGGCCGCGATGGCGCGTGGGTGCATGCGTATCTGCACCGCAAAGACGGCGACACGTCGAATGCCGGGTACTGGTATGGCCAGGCGGGCAGGCCGCTTCCGGAGATGACGTTCGACGAGGAGTGGGAGCAGATTGCGGCGGCGCTGCTGAGGTGATGGGGCTAAAGACCCTTTTTTCCCTTTATTCACCGGGCTAAAGCCCGGTGCTTCTACCGGGTCTCGCCGGCGCGAGACGGGATGTGTTCCGTGGCTATGTCGCACAGGGGCTAAAGCCCTTTGATTTTTGAGGATGGGTTCGGCACGGCTGAAGCCGTGCCCTGATACAAAGCGAAAAATGGAGCATCCAGCTTCCCACCTTAGCTTCCCGCCCCAACGAACGAACATCGTGTGCGCCGGGGACCCCGGTCGCGAAGGTGGGGCACCTGGATTCTGCGAATATGTGCCTCATGAGAAGCAAATGCAGATCCCTCGACTTCGCTCGGGATGACAAGGAGGAGGGTGTCGGGATGACTGAGTGGGAGATGGGATATCCGGAAAGACCGTCCCTTCGCGGCTGAAGCCGTGCCCTGATACAAAGCGAAAAATGGAATAGCTAGCCTCCCACCTTAGCTTCCCGCCCCAGCGAACGAACATCGTGTGCGCCGGGGACCCCGGTCGCGAAGGTGGGGCACCTGGATTCTGCGAATATGTGCCTCATGAGAAGCAAATGCAGATCCCTCGACTTCGCTCGGGATGACAAAGGGAGGGGTTTTCAGTCCCATGTCCGAAAAGCCGGACATGGGGCACCCTGGTAATTTCGTGTTTTGGCGGAGCCGGGCTGAAGCCCCTTTCCTTTTTTTGCCTTCATTCACCGGGCTAAAGCCCGGTGCTTCTACCGGGTCTCGCTGGCGGCGTTCGGGTGGCGTGTTCATTTCTGAACAGCGGCTTTCGGGCGTGGACAGTGCGCGGCAGTTCTTCATATTGATAAAGGGCTGATTCAGGGCGGGTTATCTTCGGGCCGGCGGTGGTACGGCGCATGCACGAAGGACAACTGTATGCTGACCGATATCCGTTACGCGCTGCGCCGTCTGAAGAAGTCTCCGGGGTTCACGCTGGTGGTGGTGCTGACGCTGGCGGTGGGGATCGGAGCCACGACGGCGATCTTTTCGCTGGTGTATGACGTGCTGCTGCGGCCGCTGCCGTATGCGCATCCCGAACAACTGACGGTGATGGAAGAGCAGGTGGCGGAGATGCGGGACAGCTATCCCACGCTGCCGATGAATGCGAACCACTTCGTCTTCTGGCAGGAGCACAGTCACAGCTTTCAGTCGATGGCGCTGATGCGGCAGGACACGCTTCCGCTGGGCGGCGGGGAGCATCCGCTGCAGATGAGCGTGCTGCGCTCGACGCCGGGGATCTTCGCGGTGCTGGCGGCAGCTCCGCAGATGGGGCGGGTGTTTACCGTTCAGGAAGACCAGCCGGGGCATGAGCACGTGGCGGTGCTGATGGACGGGCTGTGGCGCGGGCAGTTCCACGCGGACCCGGCGATCCTGGGAAAGACGATTACGCTCAACGGCTATCCGTATACGGTGATCGGGGTGATGGCGCCGTCGTTTCACCTGCCCAGCCTGCTGAGCACCGCGGCGGCGATGATGGCGACACCGGAGCCGGCGGAGGCGATTGTACCGATTGCGCTGACCAAAGAACGGCTCGAGGAGCCGATGTCGGACTTCGACTACTTCGGGCTGGGGCGGCTGAAGCCGGGCGTCTCAGCGGCGCAGGCCAATGCCGAGATCAATGCGATGGACCACACGATTGCGGCGGGGGTTCCTGCGGATGAAAAGGCGACGCTCTATGCGGTGCTGACCCCTTTTCAGAAAGATCTGGTGGGAGATAATCGCAGGCCGCTGCTGATTCTGCTGGCCGCGGTGGCGGGGCTGCTGCTGGTGGGCTGCATCAACATCACGAATCTGCTGCTGGCGCGTGCGGTGAGCCGGCGGCAGGAGATGGCGATTGCGTCGGCGCTGGGCGCGAGCCGCGGCGATATGCTGCGCGCGGCGATGCGGGAGTCGACGGCGCTGGCGGTGGGGGGCGGAGCGCTGGGCGTGCTGCTGGCGGCGATGACGGTGCCGATGATGCAGCACTTTCTGCCTCCGACGCTCGACTTTCGCGGCGCGCTGCGCCTGGACTGGGCGGGAGCGGGGTGCGCGGTGCTGCTGGTGATGCTGGCCACACTGCTGGCGGGGGCTGCTCCTACCTGGCTGAGCTGGCGGATGGCGCCGCAGGAGGTGCTGCACAGCGAATCGCGGCTGGCGAGCGAGCCGCGCAGCAGCAGGCGGCTGCGCAGAGTGCTGGTGTCGGCCGAGGTGGCGGTGAGCGTGGCGCTGGTGCTGGTGACGGGGCTGCTGACGGCGAGCCTGTTCCGGCTGATGCATATCGACCGCGGCTTCGAGACGAGCCACACGCTGACGGCGACGATCGATCTGCCGTCGATGGGCTATCAGAAAGATGAAGACCGCGCGGCCTTTTATCAGAAGGCCCTCGAGCGGCTGAGACGTCTGCCCGGAGTGCAGTATGCGGCGGTGACGAGCGTGCTGCCGCTGGGCGGCGACGGGTGGGGCGACATGGTGCGCCTGCCAGGCGACACGCGGCCGATATCGCAGATACCAGTGGAGCACTTTCGCTGGATCAGTCCGGGATATTTCGAGGCGCTGCACCTGCCGCTGATCGCAGGG
This sequence comes from Paracidobacterium acidisoli, assembly GCF_003428625.2. Taxonomy (GTDB): domain Bacteria; phylum Acidobacteriota; class Terriglobia; order Terriglobales; family Acidobacteriaceae; genus Paracidobacterium; species Paracidobacterium acidisoli. The sequence goes on from NZ_QVQT02000002.1 coordinate 752,961, forward strand.
CGCGCACTCAGTGCCGATGATGCGGGGAAGAATGTTGCTATCGTCTCGGAGCAGACGGCGCGAACGCTGTGGCCGGGAAAGAATGCCGTGGGCCAGCAGTTCCGGAGAGGCGATATCACCGAGCCGGGCAACAAGCCTCTGACGGTGATTGGCGTTGCGGCGGATGCGCGAACGATTTCGCTGGCGAGCGCGGACCCGATGATGGTGTATGTGCCGTACTGGTATCGCACCGATATGGGGGGCGGGCTGGTGATCCACACCAGCCAGGACCCGGCGGCGATGGCCGACTCGATCCGGCGAGCGATCTGGAGCGTCGATGCGTCGGTTCCGGTTCCGACGGTGCGCACGCTGGACGGCATCGTTGCCGATTCGGTGGCGGCGCGGCGCTTCGAGATGGATCTGCTGATGCTGTTTGCGGTAAGCGCGCTGCTGCTGGCGGGACTGGGCGTGTATGGCGTCGTGACCTATTCCGTGATGCAGCGGCGGCGGGAGATCGGTCTGCGGCTGGCGCTGGGCGCGCAGCATGCGGATATTTATGGCATGGTGCTGCGCGACGGCATGATGCCGGTGCTGATGGGCGCGGCGGCAGGCATTGCCATCGCATTTGTCTCTGCTCGCCTGGTGAGCAGCCTGCTCTTCGAGGTGAGCCCGTACAACCCGGCGGTTACGACGGGAGCGATCTGCATTCTGGCGGCAACGGGGTGCGTGGCGTGTCTGCTGCCGGCGCGGCGCGCAGCCAGCGTGGAGCCGATGGAGGCGCTGCGGACGGAATGAGATGCGTGGGGGCTTCTTCCCACCTTAGCCGCCAACAACGGGCGGCGAAGATGGGGCACCCGCTTCGCAAAGGTGGAACACCCGGTTCGCGAAGGTGGGCACCCGGCGATGACAAAGTTTGAGAGTGTACATTCCCACGTCCGAACAGACGGACGCGGGGCACCCGGCAGCCGGAGCCTTCAACAAAAATACGTAACAGAGAATGTGACACATTATGATGGCTGACTTTAAATTCGCATTCCGGCAGCTGCGCCGCTCGCCCGCGTTCGCTGTGACCGCAGTACTGACGCTGGCTCTGGGCATTGGAGCGAATACGGCGATCTTCTCGCTGGTCGACTCGATTCTGCTGCGTCCTCTTCCCTTTGCGCAGCAGGACAGGCTGATCCGCATCACGGGTGACGAGCTGAGCTATTTTCCGAAGGGCTGGATTCGCGCTCTGGGCGAGCACGCGACGGCGCTCGAATCCCTGAGCGGCTTCGGCGCCGATACGGAGTTCAACATTGCGCAGGCCGACACCTCGGACCGCGTGTTCGGCGCGCAGATGATGGTGAACGGCTTCGATACGCTGGGCATTCATCCTGCGATCGGACGGTTCTTCACGGCGGACGATGCGGTAACCGGGCACGATCAGGAAGTGGTGCTGAGCTACGGATACTGGCGGCAGCACTTTGCGGCGAGTCCTGCTGCGGTTGGAACAACGCTGCGCATCGACGGCGTGCCGCGGCGGATTATCGGCGTGATGCCGGCGGGCGTTCACTTTCCGTATGCCGATACGCAGTTTGTGATTCCGGTGGCGTTTAAGGGCGGCGATGCGATCGATCCCTGGAACAACTTCAGCCTGCTGGCCTTTGGGCGTCTGAAGAATGGCGCGACGCCGCTTCAGGCGCAGGCGGAGATGCGCCGGCTGCACAATGTGCTGCTGCCGCTGTTTCCGTGGAGGATGCCCGATCTGTGGGCGGGCGATATGACGGTGGTGCCGCTGCTGGAAGCGGAGGTGGGCGCGACGCGGCCGCGGCTGCTGCTGCTGTTTGGAGCGGTGGGGCTGATTCTGCTGATTGCCTGCGCCAACGTGGCCAACCTGATGCTGGCGCGCGCGGCGGGACGCGAGCGCGAGATGGCGATTCGCGGAGCGCTGGGCGCTTCCGGATGGCGGCTGATGCGGCAGCTGCTTGCGGAGAGCGTGCTGCTCGCCGTGCTGGCCGGAGCGGCCGGAGTGATCGTCGCCGCTGCTGGCCTGCGCGCGCTGGTGAGTCTGCTGCCTGCCGATACGCCGCGCCTTGCGGGGCTGGGGCTGCACTGGCCCGTCTTTTTGTTTGCCGCCGCCGTTTCCGTGCTGACGGGGCTGTTGTTCGGGCTGATTCCGGCGCTGCGCATGGCCTCGCCGAACCTGCAGGGGACGCTGCGCTCGGGCAGCCGCAGTGTGGCGGGACATGCATCGCAGTTTCGCACGTCGATGCTGCTGGTGGTGGGACAGATCGGTCTGTCGGTTGTGGTGATTACGGCGGCGGGGCTGATGCTGCACAGCCTGTACAGGCTTTCGCAGGTCGATCCCGGCTTTCGCGCGGACCGCATTGTGACGGCCGAGGTTTCGCTCGATGCGGGCGCGTGCAAAGAGAAGGGACGGTGCCAGGAGTTTTTCGCAACGCTGACCGATGCGCTGCGCGGGATTCCGGGAACGGGGAGCGCCTCGCTGGCGAATGCGCTGCCGATGAGCGGGCCTTCGGGGAGCTATGTGTACGACGCGGAGGGACATCCGCGCGATCCGCACGAGGGAGCGGCGCTGGCGACCGGACGCGTGGTGACGCCGAGCTACTTCGACACGCTGGGAATGCATTTGCTGGAGGGGCGGCTGTTTTCAGAGCAGGATGCATCGGGCGCGAGCCGCGCGGTGATCATCAATCAGCACATGGCGGCGCGGCTGTGGCCGCAGCAGAACCCGATCGGCAAACACATTATCGAAGTCGCCGATGAGAAGGTTCCGGCGGTCTGGAGCGTGAACGATGCGCCGGTGATTGTGGGCGTGGCGGCGAATACGCACGAAGACAGCCTGGCGGGGCGGTTCGGCGATGAGGTGTGGCTGCCGCTGACTCCGGCGACGGAGGCTCCGGTGATGTATGTGCTGCTGCGGACGCGGCTGACGACGCCGGAGGCGGCGGCGGCGATTCGCAGAGCGGTTGCGGGGATCGATCCGTTTGCGCCGGTGACGCGGGTGCGCACGCTGAACGAGGTGATCTCGGCATCGGTCTCGGCGCCGCGGTCGCTGACGATTCTGCTGCTGTGCTTCGGATCGCTGGCGGTGCTGATCGGGCTGATCGGCGTCTACAGCCTGATTGCGTACATTGTGAGCTGGCGGACGCGCGAGATCGGGATACGGCTGGCGCTGGGCGCGCGGCGCTGGCAGATTGTGAAGGCCATCATGCGGCAGAGCGTGCTGCTGGCACTGACCGGCTCGGTGGTGGGACTGGCGGCGGCGGCCGCAGCCACGCGGCTGCTCGAGCGATTTCTTTACGGAGTGAGCGCGCTCGATCCGGTGACGTACTGCCTGGTTCCGGTGCTGATGCTGGCGCTGGCCATGCTGGCGGCGTGGATTCCGGCGCGACGGGCGGCGGCGGTGGACCCGGTGGACGCGCTGCGCAGCGAATAGACGCAGGAAGAAAGCGGCTCGACCGAAGACATTGAGCCGCGCACTGAATATGTAACGGAGAAGGCGACAAATATGCTTACCGACATCCGATATGCCCTGCGCCAGCTGAGAAAGTCGCCGGCATTCATGCTTACAGCGATTCTGACGCTCGCGCTCGGCATCGGCGCGAATACGGCGATCTTTTCGCTGCTCGACCAGGCGCTGCTGCGCTCTCTTCCGGTACGCGATCCAAAGCAGCTTGTGCTGCTCGAAGCCACTCCTTACGACGCGTGGAACGGTGGCACGACGACGAACGGAGGCGATAACACCGCCTATTTTTCTTATCCGATGTATAAAGACCTGCGCGACCGCAATCAGGCGTTCGACGGGCTCATCGCCATGTTTCAGACGCAGGTCGGCGTCGAGTGGCAGAAGCACTCCGCGCTGAACAATGCGGAGCTGGTGAGCGGCAATTACTTCGATGTTCTGGGCGTGCGTCCCGCGGTGGGCCGGTTGCTTGTGCAGGCGGACGACGTGGTGAAGAACGGAAGCCCGGTCGTCGTGCTGGGCTTCGATTACTGGAAGAACCACATGGGGGCCGACCCGCACGCCGTGGGTCAGACACTCGACATCAACGGCCATCCCTTTCAGATTATCGGCGTCTCGGCTCCGGGTTTTGCGAGCGCCATCTGGGGCTCGCCGGCGGATCTCTTCATCCCGATGACGATGAAGCCTGTGGTAACGCCGACCTGGGACGATCTGGATCTGCACAACTCGCGCTGGCTGAATATTCTCGGGCGGCTCAAACCGGGCGAGAGCCGCGCTCAGGCGCAGGCGGCGATGGCTCCGCTGTGGCATGCGCTGCGGGCTGCGGAGATTCCTGTCATGGAGAACACCTCGCCGCGCTTCTTCGATCGTTTTGTCACGCACAGTCAACTGGAGGTGCACGACGGCACAAAGGGATTCTCGTATTCCCGCAACAGCCTTCGCACGCCTCTGCTGGTGATGATGGGGATGGTCGCGCTCGTCATCCTGATGGCCTCGGTCAACGTCGCGAGCCTTGTGCTGGTGCGTGCCGCCGGACGCACGCGCGAGTTTTCGATGCGCTATGCGCTGGGCGCAAACCGCGCGCAGATCGTTCGCCAGCTTGTCATCGAAGGGCTGCTGCTGGGGGTCACGGGCGGAGTTGCGGGCTTCGCGCTTGCTCCCGCTGTGGTGCGGGTGCTGGCCAGCCGCATTACGAACGGCAGCGGCCAGCCGCCGTTTTCGACCGGCATCGATCTGCAGGTGCTGGCCTTCAACTTCGCCATCGCCCTCTGCGTGAGTCTGCTGTTCGCTCTTGCTCCGGCGCTGCAGCTCCGGAAGCCCGATCTCGCCGGCCAGATGAAGCAGCAGGGCGCGGGAAGCGTCGGCGGCCATCTCGGCTTCCGCCGCCTCACGGTCGGCCTGCAGATCGGGCTGAGCCTTCTGCTGCTGGTCGCCTCCGGCCTGTTTGTCCGCACGCTGCGGAACCTGCGCAGCGTGAATGTCGGCTTCGCCACCGATCATCTCATCACCTTCGGTATCGAGCCGAACCTTGCCGGATACTCCGAGAACTCCGTCGGACCGCTGCACAGGCGCATTCTGCAGACCCTCGCCGTCCTGCCCGGAGTGGTCAGCGTTGGCGCAACCACCGATCCCGAGCTTGCCGACGACGGCAACGGCGGCAATATCAGCATTCAGGGCTATGAGCGTCACAACGACGAATCGATGAACGCCGAGCAGCCCATCGTGACCGCGCAGTACCTCTCCACGCTCAGGGTTCCGCTGCTGGCTGGACGCTACTTTACGGAAGCCGACGACATGACTCATCCGGCGGTGGCCATTGTCAACGAAACGCTGGCGAAGCGCTTTTTCGGCACGCCTGAAAAGGCCATCGGCCACATGGCCTACACCGGCCCCAGCGGCAAACAGAAAGACGAGATACAGATTGTCGGCGTGGTGCGCGACTACCTTCACCGCAATATGCGCGACACGGTGAAGATGACGCTGTATCACTCAGCCGCGCAGGACAAAACTCCTGGCGGGATGAACTACTACGTCCGCACGTGGGGCGCGCCGCAGGCGGCGATGGGGGCGATCCGGCATGCGATCGCCGGTATCGACTCGAAGCTGGTGATCGACAGCCTCACCACCATGGACGGGCAGATCGATCTGGACCTGAGCAACGAGCGCATGATCGCGATGCTGGCTGTCAGCTTCGGCGTGCTGGCCACACTGCTGGCCGCGATCGGCCTCTACGGCGTGCTGGCGTACGCAACGGCCCAGCGCACGCGCGAGATCGGCGTGCGCATGGCGCTCGGCGCGGATCGCCGCGGGGTGGTCGTTCTGGTTCTGCGCGATGTTCTCACGCTGGCGGGCATCAGCCTGATCGCCGCGATTCCGGTGGCGCTGCTCGTGACGCGCACTCTGAAGAGCCAGCTCTTCGGTGTTTCGACGGCCGACCCCACGATCTATATTTGCGGAGCACTGCTGGTGTCGGTGGTCGCGGTTCTTTCCGCAGCGCTGCCGGCGCGTCGGGCCGCGAGCATCGAGCCGAGCGTCGCGCTGCGCAGCGAATAAACAGAGACGCGTTTACGTCCCGTCAAAACGGCTCCGTGGCAGCCGGGGCTCCCCTGATCCTCTTACGGCACGGCTGACGCCGCGCCCTGATATATGCCTGGGAAGCTGGTGAGGGCTTCCCACCTTAGCCGCCAGCAACGGGCGGCGAAGATGGGGCACTCTGGGTGATTTCGTGTTTTGACGGAGCCGGGGCTGAAGCCCCTCTTCTTTTGATGGTTTTGTCACCGGGCTAAAGATCACCCCAGCGAACTCTGTTCGCCGGGGACCCCGATTGCCCGGTGCTTCTACCGGGTCTCGCTAACGCGAGACGAGAAGCAAATGCAGATCCCTCGGCTGCGCTCGGGATGACAAGGGAGGGATTTGGGATGACAAAGGGAAAGAGTTTTCATTTCCATGTTCGAACAGATGGACATGGGGCATCCGGTACCCGGCGGTCCTGAGATTTTTCCCCTGTCCTCCGTTCATAACCTCGCGGCGCCGTGATCTTTGCGGCGCCGTTTTTCGTCTCTGTGAGTGAGCGCGATCGCGCGCCGCGGATGAGATGATGAAAACTGTATGCGGATAACCATTGCCGGCCTGCGCCGCTGGATCGTCGCTCTGGCCTGCCTGCTGATCGCGGTGCTGCTCGGCTTCTTTTTATGGTCCCGCTACCGCTTCCGCCATATCGACAAGGATCTGCCGGCGCGTCTCGGCATCGACGTGCAGCAGACGGCGAACGAATTCACCTACTCGCAGTCGAGCCAGGGGCATACGCTTTACACCATTCACGCCTCGAAGCTGATCCAGTACAAGGCGGGGCACGCGCAGCTTCACAATGTGGTGATTACGCTTTACGGGCCGCCGGGCTCGGGACGCCAGGACCGCATTTCGGGCGAGAGCTTTGCCTATGACCAGAATGCCGGGCTGGTGAGCGCGGACGGCGAGGTGAACATCGACCTCTCGGGGCCGGTGGCAGCGCCTGCCGGGGCTTCGGTTGCAGGTACGGCGTCGGGTTCGGCTGCGACGGCGGCGCAGGCCGGGAATACAGCGACTGCAGCCGGTACATCTTCTGCGCAGACGGGCGGGTCTTCGGTCGCGGCTGAGGAGGCGCAGCCGGGCGGAAGCACGATCCACATTCGCACCACGGGTCTTATCTTCAGCCAGAAGACGGGAGACGCGAGCACGGCGCAGGCGGTGGAGTTTCAGTTTCCGCGGGCGGCGGGCTCGTCGGTGGGAGCGAGCTACAACTCGAAGGACGGCATTCTGGTTCTCGACAACCAGGTGAACCTGGTGAGCAGCAGCAACGGGCACTCGACCGTGGTGCATGCAAGCCATGCGACGCTGCTGCGGCAGACGGAGCAGGCGCTTCTGGTGGACGCGACGAGCGAGTACGAGAGCGAGCAGAGCTCGGCGGACCAGGCGGTGGTGTGGTTCCGGCATGACGGCTCGGCGCGGCAGATCGATTCGCAGGGGCATGTGCGGCTGGTGACGGACAGCGGCGACACGGTTACATCGCAGACGGCGCATGTGGTGCTGAACGAGAAGAGCCAGCCGCTTTCGGCGGAGCTGGCGGGCGGCGTGACGTTCGACTCCGGCAGCGGCGATGCGAAGCGCAACGCGTCGGGCAATATCGACCGCATGCATGGCGTGGCGCGCGAGGGGACGCTGACCTTCGGGGCCAATTCCCTGCTGCAGCATGCGCAGATGCGCGAGGCGGTCGACTTTACCGACAGCCAGTTCACGGTCAAAGACAGGACGAAGCCGGCAGCGACGCGGCGGCTGCAGGCCGCGAAGGTAGATATTGCGTTTGCTCCCGCGCCGGGCGGCAGGAAGAGTCTGGCGCAGACGGCGCTGGCAACGGGCGAGCCGGTGGCGACGCTGCTGCAGGCTTCGGCGAAGGGTGCGCCGCAGACGACCACGATTCGCGGCGACAGCCTGCTGGCCACGCTTGCGGACGGCAATACGCTTCGTCTGCTGGACGGCACGGGACACACGCGGATTGTGAGCGAGGCTTCCGATGGATCGGTGAACACCAGCACGGGCGACACGCTGCATGTGACGTTCGTGCCCGCTGCGCCGCGTTCTGCCATGGCACAGCATCCCGCCGTGGCACAGCATTCTGCCGCGCGCGTGGATGGCGGCGCTGACCTTGCCGAGGCGAAGAGGGACGAGGGCAACAGCCGGGGAAATCATGCTTCGGGCGGCCGCCATGCGGCTCCGGCGCAGATTGAGACGGCGGTGCAGGACGGCCATGTGGTGATGACGCAGACGCCGGCGAAGAAGCCGGGCGCGGCGGCGGCGCCAGCGACGCTGACGGCCTGGGCGGATCACGCCGAGTATCTGGAAAGCAGCCAGGTGCTGCACCTGACGGGCAGCCCACGCATCTATGACGGCCAGTCGCTGCAGCTTGCGGCGCGGACGATCGACTATCACCGCGACTCGGGCGATATGGCGGCGAAGGGCGAGATCAGGGCGACGTATGTGCAGCCGCCGCAGAACGGGAGCTCGGACAGCCATGCTTCGGGCAGCGGCAGGACGGGTGCGGCGGAGAGCGCAGCGGCAAACGGGGCTGGAAACGGATTTGCTGCGCCTTCGGTCTTTGGAGGAGGCAGCAGCGCGCCGGTGCATGTGCTGGCGGATCGCGCCGATCTGCGGCGCAGCTCGGGCACTGGATTTTTCTACGGAACGGCGCTTGCGCCTGCGCGCATGTGGCAGCAGGATAACTCGGTATGGGCTCCGGTGATCGAGCTGCACCGCGCCGATGGGGTGCTGAAGGCGTACGGGCAGGATACGGGCCCGGCGGCGGTGGTGAACACGAACTTTACCTCAGAGATGGGGGCGAAGCATCAGCCGAGCGTGATACGGATTCACAGCGTGACGCTGGTGTATTCGGACAAGGCGCGGCAGGGAGACTTCGACGGCTCGGTGGTGGCCGACGATGCGGACGGCACGGTCCGCGCCGATCATGCGGTGGTGTATCTGAAACCGGCTCCGAAGCCTTCAGCCGGGAAGACGGAGCATGCAGCGGTGGATCACGCTGCATCGGATCATGCGGCCGGAGGGATGGCGGGGCGAGAGAGCCAGGTCGACCGCATGATTGCGACCGGCCATGTGCTGCTGACGCAGACGGGGCGGAAGGGCGAGGGGACGCGGCTGGTGTACACGGCGGCGGACGGACGGTATGTGCTGACGGGAGGGCCGCAGGCGCTGCCGTATCTCGTCGACCAGGTACACGGAAAGACGACCGGGAATGCATTGATTTTCAATAGTCAGGATGATAGCGTCGAAGTGAGCGGGGGGAGCTTTGGAGCGGTGACGGATACCCGTACTCCGAAGAAGTAGATGCGCAGGCTGTCGACCGACGAGATCGGGAAATCATACAAAGGCCGCCAGGTGGTTCGCGGCGTCAGCGTACAGGTGACGCAGGGCGAAGTCGTCGGATTGCTGGGCCCGAACGGCGCAGGAAAAACCACGAGCTTCTACATGATTGTCGGGCTCATTCAGCCCGATGGGGGACGCATCCTCGCCGATGAGGAAGACATTACCCGCGTTCCGATGTACCTGCGGGCCCGCCAGTACGGCATCAGCTATCTGCCGCAGGAGCCTTCGGTCTTCCGGCGGCTGACGGTCGAGGAGAATATTCTTGCCGTGCTGGAGGTACAGCCGATCTCGCAGGAGATGCGGCGGGCGCGCACGGAAAAGCTGATCGATCAGCTGAACCTCGGACACATCCGGCGCACGCTCGGCTATGCGCTCTCAGGCGGCGAGCGGCGGCGCGTGGAGATTGCGCGGTGCCTGTGCATTCAGCCGGCGTTCATCCTGCTGGACGAGCCGTTTTCGGGGATCGATCCGATCGCGGTGCTGGATCTGCAGGAGATCATCTACGACCTGAAGGCGAGCGGCATCGGCGTGCTGATCACGGATCACAACGTGCGGGAGACGCTCTCGGTGACCGATCGCGCGTACATCATCAATGAAGGACGGATCTTTCGGCACGGCACGCCGGAGGAACTGGGCAACGATCCTGAAGTGCGGCGCGTGTACCTGGGCGAAGGGTTCTCGCTCTCGTAAATTTTCCCGTAGCGCGGAGCGGTTCCGGGAGATCGGCATCCCGACCGTGTTTGAGTGGGCGGGGCTGAAGCCCCTCTTTTCTCACATCTTTATTCCCCCGGCTGAAGCCGGGGGCTTCTACCGGGTCTCGCTGACGCGAGACGGGAACAGCAGATCCCTCGGCTTCGCTCGGGATGACAGGGAGCACCCTTCCCCTGGGGGATTTTATGGGCGGCTAAATGGGTATAGCCTTCCCCACCTTAGCCGCCAACGGCGGGCGGCGAAGATGGGGCACCCGGCGAGACGGGAACAGCAGTCTTCAGGGTTGCGGGGCCGGAGGTGGAGCGGGGACGCCGGAGGATTGTGCGTCCTTTTGCGCGGCCTGGCGGGCGAGCTTTTCGGCGTGTTTGCGTTTGTAGCGGCGAGCGATGTCGGGCCAGAACTCGATGACCTCGGCGCCCACGATGCCTTCGGCGCTGACGGTGACTCCGCGCTCGAGGGTGTCGCCGACGGTACGGTCGGAGTCGGGGAAATAGAGGTTCGAGAAGGCAGCGCCCATCAGGTTGCCGATGACGTTGGCGTAGTTCGGTCCCCAGGTGCCATTGTCGCGGCGGCACCAGACGGTGCTGGCAGCGGCCCACAGCGCGCGGCCGGTGTAGCTGCCGGTTCCCTTCTGGAAGTAACGCGGATCTTCGTGCCAGAGGCTGGGCAGCACGGCGTTGCCGAAGAAGTTGCCGGCGAAGTAGGTCGCGTAGTCGGCGCCGTAGCGCTTGGCGAAGCCGCCGATGCCTCCCCCATATTCAGGAAAAGCGCCCTGGGCCTGGTCGATGCCGGCGCTGAAGCCGGTGAGCACGAAGGGCCAGGGATCGGTGGCGCTTTTGAAGAAGAGCTGAAACTTCTGTCCAGGCGTGAGAGGGAGAGCGTCGCGATTGGTGGTGGTGTTGAAGGTGGCCATGACGCCCATGACGCGCTGCTGCTCCTGCTGCTTGAGCTGCTGCTGGGCCTGGTCGCGCTGCTGCTGTTTGGTGTCGGCAGGGGTGCCTGATTTCTGATTCTGCGGCTGTGTCTGGGTCTGTGTCTGGGTCTGGGCGGAAGAAGAGGAAGACGACGCGGGCGGCGTGGTCTGCTGCTGTTGCAGAAGGGCGCCGGGGGAATCAGGAAGCGAAACAGGCTGGCTGTCTGTGGCCGGGGACGATGCCGTGTACTCCGGAGAAAGGGCCTGGGCAGAAACTGCGGTGAAACAGGCTGCGAGCAGAAGGACGCTGCAGCCAATACGAGCTGTCGTGGGCAAAACTGTCACCATCCGGCTCCGAAAGACGGGCCTTTTCCGGAGAATACAGGGCCTGGTTGCCGCTGCTGATTCACGAGACGAGTGTGGAGGGAAAGTAGATGACGGAAGCGACGAATTTTCATGCAATGAGGTGAAAAACCGGGAGAGCGTGGCAGAACAGATCCGGCTGTCTGCGAATGGCCACTCCCTTCGATGCTATCTGAATTCACGGGCAGGGGGAAGCGGGGTGTATCCAGGGCTGTTTGCGGAAATTTCTCCCTCCGGGCTGAAGCCCCCTTTCCTTCTTACATCTTTACTCAACGGGTCTCGCTGGCACGAGACGATAGCTTCCCCACCTTAGCCGCCAACGACAGGCTGCGAAGGTGGGGCACCCGGGATTCTGCGGAGAAGAAAAGCAGATCCCTTCGCTGGGCTTCACTCTGTTCCGCTTCGGTCGGGATGACAAGGGAGGAAGTCGGGGTGACAAGAGGAAGAGTTTTCATTCCCATGTCCGAAAAGACGGAGACAGAGAGCCCGTTCATGGGGCAAACGCAGGGGCTGAAGCCCTCTATTTTTCTCCCGGTTGCGGCACGGCTGAAGCCGCGCCCTGATACAGGACGGTTCCATATTGCCCGATATTCCAGGCCTCTCTGCATCCATGGTGACCCCGGTCTGCAACGATGGAAGCCGCGGCGTTGCATCGATGGGGACCTCAGCGTCGCTGTCGGGACTCCCCTTCTGCGCTTTGCCGGCTGCGCCGGTGCGATACTGGGCGGATATCGAGGTGGCCCTTCCGATGCCGGAGCAGCAGAAGATTCGAAGGTATGTGCTGGCGATCCATGGCGGGATCTTTCTGCTGCTGGGAATCGCGCTGATCTATCTGCGGGCCACGATGACGATGGTGCTCTTCGAGACGACAGCGATTCTGATTGCGGTGATTCTCTCCGCCGCGTCGCTGCTGATAGCGGCGGTGACGGACTGGGCCGCGGCCTTTGCGACCGAGGTGGCACGGCTGCACAAGATCATCTACTACATGCTGACCGGGGCGCTGCTGGCGGTGATGGGGTTTTACATCGCGACGTTTCCCGACCGGACGATGCGGATCATGCTGCTGATGGCGGCGGCGCATGCCGCGGCGATGGTGCTGTGGAGCGCGTTTTATCTCTTTCACCGGGGCCACACCGCCGGAGCGAGGGCTTCGATTCTGATTCCGGGGCTGGGGTCGCTGGCCTTTGTTGTGGTGTTCATCCGGCTGCAGCAGACCGGCGACCGCGAGGCGACGGGACTGCTGGGCGCGTATGCGGCCTTTATCGGTGCAAAGATGCTGTTTCTGGCGTGGCGGCTGAAGAGCCTGTCGGAGACGACGGCGGCGGAGACGGCGCATCCCGGCACCCAACGCTTATTCTGAGCTTCTTACGGCACCCTTCGACTTCGCTCAGGACAGGCTTTGAAGCCGTGCCCGGATACAAAGCGAAATTCTTATCCCACCTTAGCCGCCAACGACGGGCGGCGAAGATGGGGCACCCCGGCATGACTTTCCCACCTTGGCTTCCCGCCCCAGCGCACGAATACCGCGTGCGCCGGGGACCCCGGTTCGCGAAGGTGGGGCACCCCGGCGGCGGAGCACCCGGCTGCAGAGCGGGAAACATGGGGTTTTCCCGCTACCGGGTACGGGCGCGGCGCGGCGGCGCGGGTTTCGGCTATGCTGAACGCAGGCCGGATTCCGGAGCGATACAAGGGCGCGGATGTGCTGCCGGATGCGCAATCCGAATTGCATATTGAGAAATCGCGCCTGTAGAATTGTCCCGCGCTGACGGTGGGACCGCCCGCGCGACGGGACACTCGGGGAGCCAGCTTTGCAACGTACCATTGCCGGAAGCAACGAAGCGGAGAAGAGCACGCTTCGCAGACGCTGGGTCCTTCTGATGCCGGCGGTCTTCATCACCTACAGTCTGGCGTATGTCGACCGGGCCAATTACGGCTTCGGAGCGGCGGCGGGGCTGGCGGATACGCTGCACATTACCGGATCGCAGACGGCGCTGCTGGGCTCGCTGTTCTTTCTGGGCTACTTCCTGTTTCAGATTCCGGGAGCTTCGTATGCGCGGCGGCGGAGCGCGACGCGGCTGGTGTGCTTCAGCCTGATCAGCTGGGGGCTGTTCGCTTCGCTGACGGGCGTGATCCGCAACTTCTGGCTGCTGGCGGCGGACCGGCTGCTGCTGGGCGTGGCGGAGAGCCTGATTCTGCCGGCGATGATCACGCTGCTGACGCACTGGTTCACGCGCGAGGAGCGGTCGCGGGCGAATACGCTGCTGATCCTGGGCAATCCGGTGACGGTGCTGTGGATGTCGGCGATTACGGGCTATCTGATTCATGCCTTCGGATGGCAGATGACCTTCATTCTGGAGGGCGTGCCGTCGATTGTCTGGGCGTTTATATGGCTGGCGACGGCGCGCGACCGGCCGGCGGATGCTCCGTGGCTGACGAGCGCGGCGGCGCGCTCGCTCGAAGAGCGGCTGGCGCAGGAGCAGACGGCGCTGCCGAAGATTGCCAATGTGGGCGCGGCGCTGGTGCGGCCGGAGGTGCTGCTGCTGTCGCTGCAGTACTTCTGCTGGAGCGTGGGCGTGTACGGGTTTGTGCTGTGGCTGCCGGAGACGATCCGGATGGGCGCCTCGGTCGGCATTGAGGCGACGGGGCTGCTGAGCGCGGTGCCATACCTGCTGGCGATTCTGCTGATGATTGCGGTGTCGTGGCTGTCGGACCGGACGCTGCGGCGGGCGGGGCTGATCTGGCCGGCGCTGGTGCTGTCGGGGATTGCGCTGCTGAGCTCGTATTTGCTGTCGGGACACGATTTCTGGCTGGCGTACTGCGGGCTGGTGGTGGCGGGCGGCATGATGTATGCGCCGTATGGGCCTTTTTTCGCGATTATTCCGGAGATCGTTCCGAAGAACGTCGCGGCCGAGGTGGTCGCGGCGGTGAACAGCTCGGGCGCGCTGGGCGCGTTTGTGGGGAGCTGGCTGGTGGGTCTGCTGCAGGCGAAGACGGGAAGTCCGCGGGACGGGTTTCTGCTGATGTCGGTCTCGCTCGTGCTCTCAGGCATGCTGATTCTGCTGCTGCCGCGGAAGAAGCCGCTGGATGACGGGCTCTCTTCCGCGCAGCTTGCGGAGCTGCACTGAAAGGCTGGGTTCCCGGTTTTTCATTCCCACCCTTCGCGCTTCGGCCGGGATGACAAAGGGAAAGAGGTTTCGTTCTTAGGTAAGGAAAAATGCAGATAGGAGTATCCGGGCAAACAGGGGCTGAAGCCCGTCCAGATTTAAGACCGATACGGCACGGCTGAAGCCGTGCCCTGATACAAAGCGAAAACTCTTATCTCACCTTCGGATCGGATGACAAACCCGGAGAATTCTGGTCCGGCCGGGATGACAAAGGGAAGAGGTTTCGTTTTCCGGGAAAGATGTTTCATGTCCATGGCCGGAAATATGAACGTGGGGTCACGTACCTCGGGAATATGAAGCGCTGCTGTCAGGGATTTTCAGAGGAGATATGAAGGTCGAACCACTTTCGATTGTGAGCGTGCTGGAGAGCTCCGGGGCCGATGCGGTCACGGTGCGGACGCATGCGCCGGGACCGGGCGGGCTGCTGCCGCTGACGCCGCAGATGCTGCTGACGCAGCCTTCGGGGAATCTCTTCGGCCTGAGCCAGAATGCGGGGATGGGCTGGAGCGCAGAGCGGCTGCTGGACCCGGAGTTTCTGATTCTGAGCACGCATGGCGGCGTGCGGGCAGCGGACGGGACTCCGATTGCTCTGGGCTTTCACACCGGCCACTGGGAGGTGGGGCTGCTGGTGGAGAAGGCGGCGCAGGAGCTGCGGTCGCTGCAGGCGATTCCCTTTGCCGGCGCGTGCACGGACCCGTGCGACGGAAGATCGCAGGGCACGGACGGGATGCTGGATTCCCTGCCCTACCGCAACGATGCGGCGACGGTGCTGCGGCGGCTGATGCGCTCGCTGCCGACACGCAAAGGCGTGATGGGCGTGGCGACCTGCGACAAGGGCCTGCCGGCGATGATGATGGCGCTGGCGTCGTCGGGCGAGCGGCCGGCGATTCTGGTTCCGGGCGGCACGACGCTGCTGCCGGAGAACGGCGAGGACGCGGGCAAGGTACAGACGATCGGCGCGCGCTATGCGCAGCAGCAGATCACGCTGGAGTATGCGGCGGAGATGGGATGCAGGGCGTGCGCGTCGCCGGGCGGAGGCTGCCAGTTTCTGGGCACGGCGGCGACGTCGCAGGTGGTGGCGGAGGCGCTGGGGATGGCGCTGCCGCACTCGGCGCTGGCTCCTTCGGGCCAGCCGATCTGGCTGGATGCGGCGGCGCGGTCGGCGCGGGCGCTGCTGCGGATGCACCAGACGGGCGTGGGCATGCGCGACGTGCTGACAGATGCGGCGATCGAGAATGCGATGGTGCTGCACGCGGCCTTCGGCGGATCGACGAACCTGCTGCTGCACACGCCGGCGATTGCGTACTCAGCCGGGCTGCGGCGGCCGACGGTCGCGGACTGGACGCGGATCAACCGGGAGATTCCGCGGCTGGTGGATGCGCTGCCGAACGGGCCGCGGGGGTTTGCGACGGTGCAGGTGTTTCTGGCCGGCGGCGTGGCGGAGGTGATGCTGCATCTGCGGGCAGCGGGGCTGCTGGACACGAGCGTGCTGACGGTGACGGGACAGACGCTGGATCAGAATCTGGACTGGTGGGAGCAGAGCGAGCGGCGGAGGCGGCTGAAGCAGGAGCTGCGCGAGCAGGACGGGATCGACGCGGACGACGTGATTATGTCTCCGGACCGGGCGAGAGAGCGCGGGCTGACGGCGACGGTGTGCTTCCCGGCGGGGAACCTGGCGCCGGAGGGCTCGGTGATCAAGAGCACGGCGATCGATGCGTCACTGGTGGATGCGGATGAGGTGTACCGCCATACAGGACCGGCAAGGGTGTTTGTGTCGGAGGCGGCGGCGATTCAGGCGCTGAAGAACGGAGCGGTGGGGCACGGCGATGTGATGGTGCTGATCTGCGGCGGACCGATGGGGGCGGGGATGGAGGAGATCTATCAGGTCACGTCGGCGCTGAAGCAGCTTCCCTTCTGCAGGCATGTTGCGGTGATCACGGATGCGCGCTTCAGCGGCGTGTCGACGGGCGCGTGCCTGGGGCATGTGTCGCCGGAGGCGCTGGCGGGCGGTCCGGTGGGACGGGTGCGCGAGGGCGATGTGATCGAGATTGTGGTGGACCGCAGAGGCATGACGGGCACGGTGAATCTGGTGGGCGAGGGCGAGGAGAGCTTCAGCGCGGAAGAGGGCGCGCGGCGGCTGGCGCTGCGAGGGCCGCGCGAGGACCTGGCTCCGCACCCGAGGCTGCCGGACGATACGCGGCTGTGGGCGGCGCTGATCCAGGCGAGCGGCGGCGTGTGGGGCGGATGTGTGTACGACACGGAACGGATTGTGGCGCGGCTGGCTGCCGCGAACGCGATGGACACAAACACAAACGGAGAGGCCGGAGATCTATGAAACTGTATCGCAGCCGTGAGGGCAATTTTGTCGCTTCCGAGGGAGCGTTTTACCGCGTGGAAGGCAGCTCGTGGGATGAGCTGATTGCCCGCGACGATGTGTACGATGTGTGTCTGGCGGCGGCGAAGTCAGGCGCGGCCGTGGCAGAGCCGGGCGAGGAGACGCTGCTGGCTCCGGTGGAGAACCAGCCGGTGTGGGCGGCGGGAGTGACCTACTACCGCAGCCGCAATGCGCGCATGGAAGAGTCGAAGGACGCGGGCGGCGGCAGCTTTTACGACCGCGTGTATTCGGCGGAGCGGCCGGAGCTGTTCTTCAAGGCGAATGGGCCGGCGGTGGTGGGCAACGGCGGCAAAGTGAGGATTCGCACGGACGCGAAGTGGTCGGTTCCGGAGCCGGAGCTGGCGCTGGCGGTGAGCCGGACAGGAAAGATTGTGGGCTACACGATCGGCAACGATATGAGCTCGCGCGATATCGAAGGCGAGAACCCGCTGTATCTGCCGCAGGCGAAGGTGTATGACGGCAGCGCGGCGCTGGGTCCGTGCGTTCTGCTGAGCCGCGAGATGCCGAAGCGGGAGACACGGATCAGCGTGGAGATTCTGCGCGCCGGCAGGGCCGCATTTGCGGGCGAGACGGCGCTGACGGAGCTGAAGCGCGATCCGAAGACGCTGGTGGAGTATCTGTTCCGCGACAACAGCTTTCCAAAGGGATGCTTTCTGATGACAGGCACGGGGATCGTTCCTCCGGACTCGTTCACGCTGGCGCACGGGGATTCGATCCACATCACGATTGAAGGGATCGGCACGCTGAAGAATCAGGTGGCGTGAGCCGGGGCTGAAGCCCCTTTTTTTTGCACGCTTTTATCCCCCGGCTAAAGCCGGGGGCTTCTACCGGTCTCGCTGACGCGAGACGGAAACCCGATTCGGATATTTCCTCCCACCTTAGCTTCCTGCCCCAGCGAACTTTGTTCGCCGGGGACCCCCGGTTCGCGAAGGTGGGGCACCCTGATTCTACGGAGGGGGAAATGCAGATCCCTCCACTGCGCTTCACTGCGTTCCGCTTCGGTCGGGGTGACAAGGGGAAAGAGTTTTCATTCCCATGTCCGGAAGTCCGGACATGGGGCACCCGGATTCTGCGAACGCCCCACTCGTGAGAAGCTGCAGCCGATTCCCCGGCTGGGTTCACTCTCCGCGCAGGGCGACGAGCGGGTTGATGCGCGAGGCGCGGAAGGCGGGGATGTATCCGGCGAGCAGAGCCACGGCGACGAGCAGCAGAGCCATGCCGGCGTAGGTGAGCAGGTCGGTGGGCGCGGTTCCGAAGAGCAGCGAGGCGATGGCGCGGGCGAGAGCAAGCGAGATGACGGTGCCGGCGGCGATGCCGGCGAGGGCCAGCCACAGAGTCTTCAGGATAACGCCGAGCTGGACGCGGGAGCGGCTGGCGCCGAGGGCCATGCGGATGCCGATCTCCTGCGTCTGACGCGTAACCGAATATGCGATGACGCCGTAGATGCCGAGCGAGGCGAGGATGAGTCCGAGCGCGGCGAAGGCTCCGACGAGAAGGACGAAGAAGCGGCGCGGCGAGGTGGCGTGATCGACGATGCCCTGGATGGGGCGGAATTCGGTCGCGGGCTGGCCGGGATTGATGGAGCGCAGGGTGCTCATGATGCCGGACGCGAGCGATGAGGGCGGCAGCTTGCTGCGCACGACGAGCTGTGCGCCTTCAGGACCGAACTGGGTGGCGGGCAGGTACATCTGCCAGCCTGCGCTGTTCTCCGCGCTGCTTTCATGCACGTCGGCGATGACGCCGATGACGCGGGCGTCGGTACCGGAGACGCTGGCGATGCGTCCGATGGGGTCCTGGCCGGGCCAGAGCCTGTGGGCGACGGTCTCATTGATGATGACGACTTTCTGGCTTTTGGGGCTGTCGTCCCAGCTGATGTCGCGGCCTTCGATGAGGCGCATGCCGATGGCGCGGAGATAGCCGGGGGACACGATGTAGACGAAGGTCGCCTGCAGCTCGCCCTCGTGATAGAGGACGCCTTTGGCGCTGATGCCCCAGCTGCGGTTGCGGCTCATGGGCAGATTGTCGGAGATGCCGGCGGTCTCGACGCCGGGGAGCATGGAGACGCGGCGGATGACCTCCTGCCAGATGGCGGAGCGCTTGTCGGCGCTGTTGCCGTCGTCGTAGTCGACGCTGATGGCGGCGGCCTGGCTGGGCTGGAAGCCTAAATCGACATCAAGGACGCGGAGGAAGCTGCGCAGCAGCAGACCGGCACCGATGAGAAGAACGCAGGCGAGCGCCACCTCAGAGACGACGAGCACGGAGCGGAGGCGGTCGCGTTTACGGCCTTCGCTGGTGCTGGGGCCGCTCTCTTTGAGAGCCTCCTGCAGATTGACGCGCGAGATGCGCAGACCGGGGGCGAGGCCGAAGAGGGTCGCGGCGGCGATGGCGACGAAGAGCGTCCAGAGAAGGGCGCGGCCATCGACGCGCACGCTGCTGAGCAGCGGCAGAGCGATGGAGCCCTGATGCGCGAGCCAGGTGGTGAGAGAGAAGGCGATACCGAGGCCGGCGAGCGAGCCGGCGCAGGAGAGGATGAGGCTCTCGGTGAGGAGCTGGCGGACGAGCCGTCCGCGGCCCGCGCCGAGCGCGGTGCGCATGGCGAATTCCCTGCTGCGCGAGGCGGCGCGCGCGAGCAGAAGGCTGGAGAGGTTGACGCAGACGATGAGCAGGATGAGGCCGACGGCGCACCAGAGCACGATGAGCGAGCGGCGGATACGGCCGCTGACGTAGTCCTTCAGGCCGTAGATGCGGCCGGTGTAGCCGGGCTTGTACTCGGGATGCGTGAGATCGAAGTCGAGGGTGGGAAAGAGCTCATCGGCCTCGGCCTGCGCGGCGCCGAGGGTGACGCCGGGCTTCATGCGCGCGATGAGAGCGAGGTCGTTTCCATCATGGCGAAAATCTTCTTCGATGTAGGGGACGAACATATCGACTTTGGAGGCGGGCGCGAAGACCGAACCGAAGTCGAAGCTCTCGGGCAGAACACCGATGACGGTCACGGGCGTGTTGTTGAAGCTGACGGCCTGTCCAATGATGGAGGGGTTGGCGGCGAAGCGGCTCTTCCAGAAGGCGTGGCTGAGCAGGACGACGGGGCGCGCGTGCTGGAGGCCTTCTTCGGATGTGAAGAGACGCCCGAGCTCGGGCTCGACGCCGAGGGTCTGAAAGAAGTTGGTCATGACCAGAAGTCCGGTGACGGGCAGCGGCACGGAGCGGCCGGTGAGCTTGAAATTGTCGGGGCCGGTGAAGGCGAAGTAGCCGGTCACGGACGCGAAGGAGTGATTGCGCTGCTGGATTTCGCGGGTGGCGTCGACGGAATAGGTCATCGAAGATTCGCCGCCCTTCGGATCTTTCTCGAGAATGCGGACGAGCCGATCCGGATTGCGGAAGGGCAGCGGGCGGAGCAGGATGGCGTTGACGACGCTGAAGACGGCGATGTTGGCTCCGATGCCGAGGGCGAGGATGAGCACGGCAACGATGGTGAAGATGCTGTCGCGGCGCAGGGTGCGGAGGGTGTAGCGCACGTCCTGCCCGAGGATGTCGAGCCAGGGAAGGCCGCGGGTCTCGCGGTGCTGCTCTTTTGCCTGCATGATGCCTCCAAAACGGATGAGCGCCTGGCGGCGCGCTTCTTCTGCGGACATGCCGCGGCGGAGATTCTCCTCCACGGCGAATTCGAGGTGGGTGGCCATTTCGGCGTCGAGATCGTCGTCGAGCGGCTTGCGGCCGAGGAAGGCACGCGTGCGCTGGAGCAAACAGCGCAGGAGGCCGCTCATTTTGCTCCGCCTTCGTTCTGCATGGCCAGCACACGGCCCATGACTCCGGATAATCGCTGCCAGTAGGAGGTGTCTTCGGCGAGCTGCTTCCGGCCGGCGCGGGTGATGGAGTAGAACTTTGCTTTGCGATTGTTGTCGGAGGTGCCCCAGGCGGCGTAGATCCAGCCGCGCTGCTGCAGGCGGACGAGCGAGGCATAGATGGTTCCCTGATTGAGCAGGACTTCGTTGCCGCTGACCTCTTCGATGCGGCGGGCGATGCCGTAGCCGTGCTGCTCGCCCATGGCGGAGAGGGTCTGCAGCACCATGAGGTCGAGGGTTCCCTGAAGCAGATCGAGTTTGGAGTCTCCCATGCAGCTCTCCTGTGCGGTAACCACAGGAGAGTAACGCAACTCTCTGTGGTTGTGCCACAGGAGTACGGGGCTGGTTCAGGAAAAGTTCCGCGAAAAGTTTGGGGGGACGATTTTTTGCGAGCCCGGCAGATTTGGCCCGCCCACCTTAGCTTCGCGAAGGTGGGGCACCCTGGTCCTGCGAGCATCCAGTCTCATAAAAGCAACTGCAGATCCCTCGACTTCGCTCGGGATGACAAAGGAGGGATCTGGGATGACAAGGAAAGAGTTTTCAGTCCCGTGTTCGAAGGGATGGACATGGGGCATCCAGAATTTTATGGTGCGGCCGAAATGGGGTTTAGCTTCCCACCTTAGCCGCCAACGGCGGGCGGCGAAGATGGGGCACCCCGGTTCGCGAAGGATAGGCACCCTGGGGATGCCTGATACGAAGCGATTCATGCGGACATGTGCGGGGCGATGTCTTCCTGCCTGGCTCCAAACTGGTATCCTTATACAAGACAACGCATATTGGGAGCGGTTTACCGTCGGGGCTGAGCGAGGCCCCTTCCCGGCGTATCTGTCTGAATATCGCGGGCGGGCCGGAACCCGCGCGCCACCCTGCAACATACAGAGAGAACCATGATTTCCGTCAGCAATATAAGCATGCGCTACGGCGCGAAGATCCTCTTCGAGGACGTAAGCGTAACCTTCATTCCCGGCCGCCGCTACGGGCTGACGGGGCCGAACGGAGCGGGCAAGTCGACGTTCATGAAGGTCCTGACCGGCGAGCTGGACGCGCAGAAAGGCAATGTGGTGCGGCCGAAGAAGCTGGGCGTGCTGCGCCAGGATCAATTTGCCTTCGACGAGTACCGCGTGATCGACACCGTGATCATGGGCAACAAGCCGCTGTGGGCGGCGATGGAAGAGCGCGACCGGATCTACTCGAAGGCCGAGCTGACGGACGACGACGGCATGCGGCTGGGCGAGCTGGAAGGCATTGTCGGCGAAGAGGACGGCTACACGGCGGAGAGCGATGCGGCGATTCTGCTGCAGGGGCTGGATATTTCCGATGAGCTGCACGAGCGCAGGATGGGCGAGCTGCAGGGCGGACAGAAGGTGCGCGTGTTGCTGGCGCAGGCGCTGTTCGGCAAGCCGCAGGCACTGCTGCTGGACGAGCCGACGAACCACCTGGATCTGGACTCGATCCACTGGCTGCAGGATTTTCTGATCCGGTTTGAAGGCACGCTGATCACGATTTCGCACGACCGGCACTTTCTGAACAGCGTGACGACGCACACGGCGGATATCGACTACCAGACGATCATTACCTACACGGGCGGGTATGACGAGATGGTGGTGGCGAAGACGCAGATTCGCTCACGGCTGGAGTCGCAGAACGAGCAGCGCGAGAAGAAGATTGCGCAGCTGAACGAGTTCATCGCGCGCTTTGCCGCCGGAACGCGCTCAAGCCAGGTGACGAGCCGCAAGAAGGAAGTGGAGCGGCTGCAGACGACGGAGCTGGCGCGGTCGAATATTCAGCGCCCGTATATCCGCTTCGACCAGGTAAGGCCGTCGGGCAAGCATGCGATGGAGTTCGAAGGTCTGCGCAAGACGTATGGCGACCAGGTGGTGATTGACGGCTTTGGCGCGAGCGTGATGCGCGGCGAAAAGATCGCGCTGATGGGACGCAACGCGCAGGGCAAGACAACGCTGCTGAAGGCGCTGCTGGCGAGCCAGCCGGATTTTGCGGAGAAGGATTTCGTGCTCGACGCGGGAAGCGTGAAGTGGGGGCACGAGGTGCAGATCGGGTACTTCCCGCAGGATCACACGGGGATCATTGAGCATGGGCTGACGGTTTCCGACTGGCTGCACCAGTGGGACCCGAAGGTGACGAAGGAAGAGATTCGCGGCATTCTCGGGCAGATGCTGTTTCGCGGCGAAGAGGGACTGAAGCAGACGGCGGCGCTGTCGGGCGGCGAGGCTGCGAGGCTGCTGTTCTGCAAGCTGATGCTGCAGAAGCCGAATCTGCTGATCTTCGACGAGCCGACGAACCACCTGGATCTGGAATCGATCAACGCGCTGAACGTGGCGCTGCAGAAGTATGAAGGCACGGTGCTGCTGGTGACGCACGATCACGACCTGATCGATGAAGTCGGCACGCGCATCTGGCACTTCGATGGCGGCGCGATCGAAGACTTCAAGGGGCCGTACGAGGAGTATCAGCAGGCTGCGGCGGCGGCGCGCTAGGACCGATGGCCGGAATGCGCGGGCTGCCGCAGGTGATTACGGGCTTTCACCAGGACGAGCATGGCGACTGGGTGGCCGATCTGGCGTGCGGGCATACGCAGCATGTGCGGCACCGGCCTCCGTGGGAGCTGCGGCCCTGGGTAGTGAGCGAAGAGGGACGCAGAGAGCATCTGGGCAGCGTGCTCGGCTGCGTGAAGTGCGAAACGGACGAAGGCGGCTTCCCTGCTCCGGCGAAGACCGCATGGTGAAGACAGCTTGCTGATTCTCAACGCGCAAAATCTGACGAAGGCCTTTGGAGCCGCTCCGCTCTTCCGCGATATCTCGTTCACGGTGAACGAGGGCGATCACATTGGTCTGATCGGGCCGAACGGGTCGGGCAAATCGACGCTGCTGAAGATGATGGCGGGAGAGATTCCGCCGGACGAAGGCGCGGTGACGCTGCGCTCGGGCGCGCGGATGGTGTACATCGAGCAGGATTCGCAGTTCGCTCCGGGCGAGACGGTGCGCTCGGTGGTGGAAGAGGGGCTGCGGCGGGCGCGGGTTGCGGAGGCGTACCGGGAGTCGCGGCTGCGGATTACGCTGGGTAAAGCGGGCCTGATCGAATTTGATACCGAGGCGGTTACACTTTCGGGCGGCTGGAAAAAGCGCCTCGCGATTGCGCAGGGACTGGTGCAGCAGCCGGACCTGCTGCTGCTGGACGAGCCGACGAACCATCTGGATCTGGCGGGCATCGAGTGGCTGGAGGAGCTGATCCGGCAGTCGGGCTTTGCGTGCGTGATTGTGAGCCACGATCGTTATTTCCTGGAGAATTTTGCGACGGGCATGGCGGAGCTGGACCGCGCGTATCCTTCGGGGATGCTGCGGACGGCGGGCACATACAGCACGTTTCTGGAGCGCAAGGAAGAGTTTCTGGAGGCGCAGGCGAAGCGCCAGGAGGCGCTCGAAAACCGCGTGAAGGTGGAGATGGAGTGGCTGCGGCGCGGACCGAAGGCGCGCACCACGAAATCGAAGGCACGCATCGACAAGGCCAACGAGCTGATCGGCGACCTCGCCGCGATGCAGTCGCGGGGACGCACGGCGACGGCAGGCATCGACTTTACGGCGACGGAGCGGCAGACGAAGCGGCTGGTGGAGCTGGAAGGCGTTGGGTATTCGGCCGGCGGGCGGGCGCTTTTTTCGAATCTGAATTTTGCAGTGACGGCGGGGATGCGGCTGGGGCTGGTGGGAGCGAACGGCAGCGGCAAGACGACGCTGCTGCGGCTGATTGCGGGCGAGCTGGAGCCGGAAGAAGGCACGATCCGGCGAGCGAACCTGCTGCGCGTGACGTACTTCGAGCAGAACCGGAGACTGGATGGAAACCAGACGCTGCGGAGGGCGCTGGCTCCGGACAGCGATGCGATTGTGTATCAGGATCGCGTGATTCATGTGGCGTCGTGGGCGTCGCGGTTTCTGTTTACGGGCGAGCAGCTCAACCAGCCCGTCGAAAGGCTGAGCGGCGGCGAGCGGGCGCGGGTGCTGATTGCGCGGCTGATGCTGCAGCCGGCGGACCTGCTGATTCTGGACGAGCCGACGAATGATCTTGATATTCCGACGCTGGAGATTCTGGAAGAGAGTTTGCTCGAGTATCCGGGCTCGGTGCTGCTGGTGACGCACGACCGCTACATGCTGGATCGCGTGGCGAATGTGGTGCTGGGGCTGGACGGGCGCGGCGAGGCCGCGGCCTTTGCGGACTACTCTCAGTGGGAGACGTGGCAGGCGGAACAGGCTTCCGCCGCAAAGAAGAGCCTGCGCGCGGAAAATGACAGATCCACTGTTACGAATTCGGGCGGGGCGGCGGCGCAGACGGCGAAGAAGAAGCTCTCGTATCTGGAAGCGCGCGAGTGGGCGGCGATCGAAGAGCGCATTGCCGAGGCGGAAGATATTCTGCGCGGGAAGCGCGCTTTGCTTGAGGACTCCGCTGTGGTGACGGATGCGGCAAAGCTGCAGACGGCGCTGGCGGAGGCAGAAGCGGCGCAGCAGGCGGTGGATACGCTGTTTGCGCGGTGGGCGGAGCTCGAAGCGAAGCAGTCGTAAACGCGGCTTTCCGGGGCTGAAGCCACTCTTTTCTTTGATGCTTTTGTCACCGGGCTAAAGCCCGGTGCTTCTACCGGGTCTCGCTGACGCGAGACGAGAAGTGTTCCGTGGCTATGTCGCACAGGGGCTGAAGCCCTTTAGTTTTTGAGGCTGGTTCGGCACGGCTAAAGCCGTGCCCTGATACAAAGCAGTGAAGCCTTTCATCTTTCGCTTCGTTTCCCACCTTAGCTTCTCCACCCCAGCGAACTTTGTTCGCCGGGGACCCGGTTCTCCACCCCAGCGCACGAACACCGCGTGCGCCGGGGACCCCGGTTCGCGAAGGTGGGGCACCCGATTCTTCGCAAGTGTAAGAAAAACAGATCCCTCCGCTGTGTTTCACTGCGTTCTCCACCCCAGTTCACGAAGGTGGGCGCCCGATTCTGCGAACAGCCCATTCATGAGAGGCAAATGCAGATCCCTCGATTTCGCTCGGGATGACAACAGTAAGGATTCGGGATGACAAGGAGGAAGGCATGACGAGGGAAAGAGTATTCATTCCCATGTCCGAAAATCCGGACATGGGGCACCCAGGGCCCGGGGCTGATCTGAAGTGGTGAAGCAGTACGTGGTGGAGCAGTTGCAGATGCCTGCTAAATCGTTTGAGCTTGACTGGCACTGAGTGCGGTCAATAGCATGGGACGGCAACCCTAACGACTGGAGCTTCATGCGACTTCGCCGCTCGATCCTTACTGCCTTTTGTCCGCTTGCTGCCGCGGGCCTGCTTTCTCTTCCTGCCGCGACAGCGCAGAGCCCTGCTCAGACCGCGTCCACCGCGGCTGCGGACCGGCCGTGGATGAATACATCTCTGACTCCCGACCAGCGCGCGGATCTGGTGATCAAAGCGATGACGCTCGATGAGAAGCTCGATCTGGTGCACGGCACGGGATGGGGCGCGCTCAAGGACGGATCTCCGATTGCCGAGGGGTCGAATGAGGGAGCGGGCTATGTGCAGGGGATTCCGCGGCTGGGGATTCCGGGGATCAACATGGCGGACTCGGCGGTGGGCGTGCGGCTGGCGGCGAGAGAGAGCCGCTATGCGACGCTGCTGCCCTCGGTGCTGGGCGCGGCGAGCAGCTGGGACCCGGAGGCGGCGCATCTGTACGGCTCGGTGATTGGGCGCGAGCTGCGCGACCAGGGATACAACATGTCGATCGGCGGCGGCGTGGACATTACGCGCGAGCCGCGCAACGGGCGCAACTTCGAGTATGCGGGCGAGGACCCGGTGCTGGCGGGCACGATGGTCGGCAACGTGGAAAAGGGCGTGCTGGATGAGAAGGTGATGAACGACATCAAGCACTATGCCCTGAACGACCAGGAGACGGGCCGCACGATCGTGAATGCCGTTCTGGGCAAGCGGGCGATGCGCGAGTCGGACCTGCTGGCCTTTCAGATTGCGATCGGGA
Source organism: Paracidobacterium acidisoli (assembly GCF_003428625.2). Classification (GTDB taxonomy): domain Bacteria; phylum Acidobacteriota; class Terriglobia; order Terriglobales; family Acidobacteriaceae; genus Paracidobacterium; species Paracidobacterium acidisoli. The sequence continues at coordinate 779,717 of NZ_QVQT02000002.1, forward strand.
TTGCGACGCCTTCGGCGGTGATGTGCTCGTACAACCGCGTGAACGGCGACTACTCGTGCGAGAACGACTACCTGCTGAACCAGGTGCTGAAGAAGGACTGGGACTTTAAGGGCTTTGTGGTCTCGGACTGGATGGGCACGCACAGCACGGTGAAGGCGGCGCTGGCGGGGCTGGATAACGAGGAGCCGGGGCCGAACCATCCGGACGATCAGGAGCATGACGACAACGATGCGTGGTTTGCCGCGCCGCTGAAGGCGGCGGTGCAGAACGGCCAGGTGCCGATGTCGCGCCTGGAGGACATGGATCACCGCGTGCTGCGCAGCATGTTCGCGGCGGGCGTGATCGATCATCCGCCGTTTCCGCGCAGGGTGGTGGACCCGTTCCGCGGACGCGACGATGCCGAGCGCATTGCGAACGAGAGCATTGTGCTGCTGAAGAATGCGGAGCATCTTCTGCCCCTCGATGGCGGCGTGAAGTCGATTGCGCTGATCGGATCGCATGCGGACGTGGGCGTGCTGTCGGGCGGCGGCTCGGCGCAGGTGGACGCGCCGGGGGGCAATGCGGCCGATCCGCAGCCGGGAACGATGAAGTGGGGTGAGGCGGTGTACTTCCCTTCCTCGCCGCTGAAGGAGATTCGCAGACAGGCTCCGCATGCGGCGGTGGAGTTTAACGCGGGCACCGATGTGGCCGCGGCGGCGGCGCTGGCGAAGCAGTCGCAGGTGGCGATTGTGTTTGTGAATCAGCCGATGATCGAAGGAAAAGACGCGAAGACGCTCTCGCTGCCGGATGACCAGGATGCGCTGGTGGAGGCGGTGACGGCGGCGAATCCACACACGATTGTGGTGCTGGAGACAGGCGGACCTGTGACGATGCCGTGGGCGGATCGCGTGGCGGGGATTGTGGAGGCGTGGTATCCGGGCATTGGCGGGGCGCAGTCGCTGGCGAACCTGCTCTTCGGACAGGTGAATCCATCGGGCAAGCTGCCTGTCACGTTTGCGAAGAGCGACGATCAGCTTCCGCATCCGGAGGTTCCGGGGATCGGGCTGAAAGAGAAGGCGGTTCCGGGAAACCCTGACCATAAAGAGCTGCCGCGCTTCGATGCCGATTACAACACGGAAGGCGCGCGGGTGGGCTACAAGTGGTATGAGTCGGAGCACAGGACGCCGCTGTTTCCGTTCGGCTACGGGCTCTCGTACACGACCTATGCGTATTCAAACCTGAAGGCCAACGCGCAGGAGCGCTCGGTGAGCTTCGAGGTGAAGAACACGGGCAGCGTGGCGGGCACGGAGATTGCCGAGGTGTACGCGGAGCTTCCGGCGAAGGCCGATGAGCCGTTCAAACGGCTGGTAGCGTGGCAGCGCGTGGCACTCGATCCGGGCGAGTCGAAGACAGTGACGCTGAAGGTGGACCCGCTGTATCTGTCGATCTTCAACACGGACAAAAACAGCTTCGAGCTGCTGCCGGGCGAGTACAGGATTCTCGCCGGTCCTTCGTCGGCGGAGCCGCCGCTGCATGCAACGATGACGGTGGCCGAGTAGCGGTCCGGGGCTGAAGCCCCTCTTTCTTTGGGCGATCAATTCCCCCGGCTAAAGATCACCCCAGCGAACATTGTTCGCCGGGGGCCCCGATTGCCGGGGGCTTCTACCGGGTCCCGCTGGCGCGAGATGGGATATATTCCGTGACTATGTTGCGCAGGGGCTGAAGCCCTTTGGTTTTTGAGGCTGGTTCGGCACGGCTGAAGCCGTGCCCTGATACAAAGCGGTAAGGCTTCACACCTTTCGCTTCCCATCCTGGCTTCTCCGCCCCAGCGCACGAACACCGCGTACGCCGGGGACCCCGGTTCGCGAAGATGGGGCACCCGGGACTCTGCGAACACTCCACCGACTGCAGATCCCTCGGCTTCGCTCGGGATGACAAGGGGAGGCTGGGATGACGTGGGAGAAGAGTGTTCATTCCCATGTCCGAAAATCCGGACATGGGGTACCGGCCGGTGGGGACATCCCTCAGGATTCGGCGGGGCCGAGGACCTCTCGCAGGACGGTCGCAAGCTCAGTCAGTACCTGTCCTCCATTGCCGGAATAACTGGAGCCATGCATCACGGCCAGCGTTTGCGGCTGATGGCCGGCCAGATTCCTCAGAATGTCTCCCGTCCGATGCGTATAGGGTGTGGCTCCGGCAAACGGGCCGCCTTCTCCGGCGATCAGGTCTTCGCGGCAGCGCTCGATAAATCCGGAGGTCGCGAGGGGCTCCCGGTCACCCCCCTGGACGCACAGGTCGGAGCAGAACAGCGTCCGGTTCGTTTCTTCGAAGAGCAGCCCGGCATCCCATCCGTGCGGAAGATGGGGCGTCGGCAAAAACCGGAAGCGGTGTCTGCCGGTGCTCAGCGTTTCTTCCGGCGCGAGCGCTTTCGGCGTCCGGATCGCATAGTCGTTGACGCTAACCATCGCTCCGACCAGGCCGCAGACGGCCTCAGCCTGGGGGGCGATCTGAAGCCATTCATTGAGGCCGCCTACCTCATCCGACTCAAAGTGGCTGAAGCCGATGTATCGAAGTGCGGCTGGATCGATCACCCTGGCGACCGCCTCCCGGAGCAGTGGGAACATGCCCCGCAGTCCGGCGTGAAAGAGCAGCGGCTCATCGTCGTTCACTAAAAAATGGTTGAATGCCAGATTGATCTGCGGGACGAAGACAGAGATTCTGTAGGTCTCCGGAGCTATTTCGCTGAGGGTGAACATCAGCGGATTATAGGAGAGCCCGAAGACTGCGGTAAAGCATTGTCCGGCAGCCTCTTATGTCGAGCACATGGCACGGCCGCCAGGCATCGGAATGCTTCCTGGCAGAGCGGTTTTCGCATGCACGGAAATCGCGGCAGAGAAAGCTCCGGCGCTATGTCTTCCCTGCTGCGGAGACAGGCCTTGTTGTTTATTCCGTGCGGAGGACGCGCATGGGATCGACCGAAGCGGCGCGGCGGGCCGGAAAGTAGCAGGCAAAGAGCGCGGCGGCAAGCAGAATGAAGCCGACGGCGGCGAAGGCCGAGAGATCGAGCGCACCTACGCCGAAGAGGGTGCTTTTGAGCGCGCGGCCGACGAAGAAGGCGCCGATCAGGCCGAGTCCCAGACCGCCGCAGGCGAGCAGCAAGCCCTCGCGCAGCACGAGGCCGATGACGCCGCCCTGGGTGGCTCCGAGAGCCATGCGCAGAGCGATCTCATGCGAGCGCTGGAGGACGGCGAAGGCCATGACGCCGTAGATGCCGAGGGCCGCGAGCAGCAGGGCGATAGCGGCGAAGGTGACGAAGAGGACGACGGTGAAGCGGTCATTGGAGAGCACGGTGTCACGGACCTGCTCGAGGGTCTGAGGCTGCGCGAGCGCAATCTGCGAATCGACGGCATGAATGGCGGCGGCGATGCTTTTCGTCATCGAGGCGGGGTCTTCGGCGGTGCGCACGCCGATGGAGGCGGAGGGCCAGGGGATCTGCCAGAACGGGATATCGATCTCCGGATAGTCTTTGCGGAAGCCGTTGCTGCGCACGTTGTGGATGACGCCGACGATCTGCCATTCGACGGGAGGTCCGAGCTTTGTCACACCTGGGATGAGCTGCTCGACGACGACACGCTGCTGGAGCGGGTCGACGCCTTTGAGGAACTCCTTCACGAAGTCCTCGTTGACCATGGCGACCTTCACGCTCGATGCGGTGTCCTGATCGGTGAAGGCACGGCCTCGGATGAGGCGGATGTCGAAGGTCTTGAGGTAGTCGGGCGTCACCATCTCAAAGCCGGCGTTGGGACGCTGCGAGAGGTCGGAGTAGGCGGGCTTTCCGGCGAGGGTAAAGGGCATGCCGAAGTAGGTGCCTTCGAGGGGCATACCGGTCATGACGGCGGCGTGGGAGACTCCGGGAACGGCGTCGATGGCGCCGAGAATGCGGTGGTAGTAGGCAACGATCGAGGCCGGGTCGTTGGAGCGGCTGTCGGGGACGGGCAGGCCGAAGGTGAGCACGTGATCGATGGTGACGCCGAGGTCGACGCGGGTGAGGTTCCAGAAGCTGTGGATGACCATGCCGGCTCCGGCGAGCAGGGTGAGCGCAAGGGTGAACTCGCCGACGACCAGGATGCGGCGCAGGCGGTGGCGCTCACGGCTGGTGCCGCTGCGGCCGCCCTCCTTGAGAGCTTCGGCGGGATCGACACGGGCGGCGAGCAGAGCGGGCACGCATCCGAAGAGCAGACCGGCGAGGGTGGTGGCTCCCAGGGTGAAGAGGAGCACGGGCAGATTGAGGCGCAGGTCGGCCTCGGTGGGGAGGGTTCCGTTGGGCATGACGGCGATAAGGCCGTGCAGCATGGCATAGCCGACTCCGATGCCGAGAATGCCGCCCATGAAGGCGAGAAGCAGGCTTTCGGTGAGGAGCTGCGCGAAGATAGTGCCGGGAGAGGCACCGATGGCGCTGCGCACAGCCAGCTCCTTTTGCCGGGTCATGCTGCGGGCAAGGAGCAGGTTGGCCACATTGACGCAGGCGATGAGGAGCACGAAGCCGACGGCGCCGAGGAGGAGCCAGAGGGTCATCTTGCGGTCACTGGGAAGAAAGTCGTTCTTCAGCGGCTCGACGAAGGAGCCCCACCCTTTGTCGCTCTTCGGGTACTGCTGAGCGATATGGGTGGTGACGGCATTCATGTCCTGCTGGGCCTGTTTGATGGTGACGCCGGGCTTGAGACGCCCCATGACCAGAAGAAAGTGAAAGTCATGGTTTAACTGTTCCGGCTTAAAGACAAGCGGAACGGTGAGCTGCGCGTCGGAGCGATCAGCCATTCCGGGAGCCTCGACACCGACTACGGTGTAGGGCGCTCCGTCGAGACTGAGGGTGGTACCGAGGATGTTCGGGTTGGCTCCGAGCCGCGCCCAGAGCTTGTGGGTGAGCACGACGACGTGGTCCTTCCCTTCCTGGCCTTCTTCGGGGAGAAATCCGCGGCCCATGAAGAAGGGATTGCCGGTCATCTGAAGCATGCCGACGGTGACCTTCGTTCCCTCAACGTACTCGGGCTGATTCTTTGTGGAGATATTGAACTGGCCGCCGGTCCAGGCGTTCAGATCCTGAAAGGAGGTGGCCTGGCGCTTCCAGTCGGTGAAGTCTCCGGCGGAGACGCTGTTGTGGTAGGTCTGAATCTTCGACCAGACCATGACCAGCTGGTCGGGCTGCGGATAAGGCAGTGGCGCGAGCAGCGTGGCGTAATCGACGGTAAAGATAGCGGTGTTGGCTCCGATGCCGAGGGCCAGGGTGAGCAGGACGGTGATGGTCATTCCCGGATGCTTGCGCAGCATGCGCAGAGCAAAGCGAAGGTGCTGGAGCAGATTCTGCACGGCGTACCTCGTTCCCGTGGGCTGGCTCGGAGCAGAAGCCAGAGAGCCACTTGTACAGAATGCAGACGGACAGCCATTCGGAATGGTGCAGATTTGCAGCAAAATGTTTGATTTTGCAGGGTATGCCGGTGGCGGCGGCGCGTGATGCTGTCCATAAACGAACGGCAGTGTACGCTGGCGGACAAATGAAGGAGGCGGCTGATAGCCGGAAAATGTCCACCTTAGGTTGGACATAAAAACCCATCGCCGCTCTCATGACAGATGTCAGACGGGAACCTAGTCTGAGAGAGTCTCTTAGGTATCACCTACCTCCACCCCGGCCAGAACATGGACCGGGGTTTTTCTTTTGCTCGCCGGTCTCACTGTCATCCCTCGGCTGCGCTCGGGATGACAAGAGTGGGGATTCTGCCCCCATATCCGAAGATCCGGACATGGGGCAATCCGGCACCCGGGTTCATGTTTTGGGGAGCCGGTGCTGAAGCCCCTTTCTTCCCGTACCCTGATTCACCGGGCTAAAGCCCGGTGCTTCTACCGGGTCTCGCTGACGCGAGAGGATATGTGTTCCGTGGCTATGTCGCACAGGGGCTGAAGCCCCTCTTTCAGATATCTTTTTCGGCACGGCTGAAGCCGTGCCCTGATACAAAACGCACACAGGACATGGCATCCGGGATGCCTGGGAAGTGGTAAGGCTTCCCACCTTAGCCGCCAACAACGGGCGGCGAAGATGGGGCACCCTGATCCCTGCGAACAGCCACTTCATCAACAACCGCAGATCCTTCGACTTCGCTCGGGATGACAACAGTAAGGATTCGGGATGACAAAGAGGAAGTTGGGATGGCGTGGCGGGATTCTGGATGAAAGGAAGAGTTTCCGGCCCCATGTCCGGAAAGACGGATACGGGACACGCGGTATCCGGAGGTCTGCGTTATGCGGCGGGGCGGTGGCGGCTGGGGTGCGTGTCGGGCTTTCCTTCTCCCAGCCTGGCTTTGATTGTGGCGGGGGTTGCGGCAGCGGGTCCGTACGCGGCGAGAACGGCTCCGCTGCGGCGATCGAGGAGGAGCATGGCTCCGCGCTGGGCGGCGAGGGTGAAGCGGATGCGGTCTCCGGTGAGCGCATCGGTCAGGTCGATGGGCTGCGCGTCGAGCGACTCATTGCTGAAGCTGTAGAGAACGGCGTCGTCGAGCACGGTGGGAAAGGCGAGGACACCGGGCGAGAGCGGGGTGACCTGCCGGAAGGGCGCGGCGGCTGCGGCCTGGGCGAGTGCGTAGCGGTAGAGCGCGGCGGTGGCGTCGTAGCCCTCGGCGAACTCGACGGGATCGCGTGCCCAGAGGATGCGGCCTTTGCCGTGAGGGATGGACTCGACGGATTTGCCGTCGGCGAAGCGCAGGACCTGGAGCGGCAACTGCTGAATGATGGTCGGAAAGCTGACGTCGATGGGTTTTTCGCCGGGGAGATCGAGGGTGGACTGGCGGACATCGAGGGGCAGGATCTTTGCTTCGAGGCCAGGGGCATCGGCGTGGAGCGAGGCGAGGCGGTTGACGGTCTGCCAGTGCTCGTTCCAGGCGACAGGACCGCTGACGAGGAGGGTGCCTCCGGCGGCGGCGTAGTCGAGGAGCTGCTGCCAGGCGCGGTCGGTGAGGGCCTGGGCGGCGGGCAGGATGACGAGCTTTGGTGAGCCCAGCTCGGCCAGACGGTTTTCCGGAAGCATGCGCGCCGGGGTGTGGTCGTAGTAGGCGAGGGCGCGGAGTGCTTTCTTCTGCACGTCCTGAGCCTGGGGGTTCATGTTGCTATATTGGATGGCCTGCGAGGTGACCAGGGTGACCTGGGGCAGGGTGATGCGGGTGAAGCTGCCGGGGCTTTTCGCGATGAAGGCGGCATACGCGGAGAGGACTTCGGCCTCCGGCTTTTCGGTCCCGTCGGGACGGACGGCTCCGATAGGGATCTCATTGTCGTTGGCCATGTAGCTGTTCACGTTCCAGACCCACTCGAGCGCGCCGGTTCCCTGGGCGAAGGCCATGGCGATTTTGCGCTCGAGCTGCCAGCCCTCTTCCTGGGCGGTGAGGCGGAGGTGCGAGTCTTCAAAGAGGCGCTGCTGCTCGCCGGTCTCCTGAATGAGCATGGGCTTGCCGGGGAATTTGGCGGCGAGAGAGGCCCAGAGCGAGCCGTCGAAGTCCCACCAGGTGTGGTCGGCGGTGAAGTCGATGAGCTGCGAGAAATAAGCCGGGGAGAGGCGATTTCCGACGCCGTTTTCTTCCTGGCCAACGGTGATAAGTTGTGTTGATCCTGTGGATTCAATCAGATTGCGCATCTTTCTCACCCAGTCAGCGAAGATATCCTGTGTAAACAGGTAATAATCATAGACTTTGAGCGGATTATAGCCGGTGCGGACGCTGTCGAAACCGAAGGCTCCGGCCTTCGGGAGGGCGTAGGGATCGGCGGCCGCGGTCTCGGGTGGAATGCTCCCGGTCTGCGGCTGAAGCTGGCGGCCCATGCCGTAAGAAGGCTCAGCCCAGGCGTCGAAGAGGGTGGCCGGATCGGGGTAGCGCTGCTTCAGCCAGGCGCGCCAGGCGGCCTGCTCGAAGGGGTCGCCGACAGGCTGAGTCTTCCAGAGATTGCTGTTGGCGCTGGGCTCGTTGATGAGATCCCAGGCCAGGAAAGGCACGTCGTGGAAGCGGCGGGCGAGCGAGCTGACGTAAAGCGACTGGGCGCGGAGGGCGGTGGGGTCGAGGTAGGCGTTGAGGCCGCCGAGGTTTTCCGGCAGGAAGGCGAAGAGGTTGAACTGCACGGGCAGATGGTTGTGGCGGGCGCACATGAGGAAGGCCTCGATGGTGCGCAGGGCGTCTTCGCTGACCTGGCCGTTGGCGGCGAGCTCGGGGTCCCAGGCGCTCCAGAGGCCGCTGCGGATCATGTCGAGGCCGGCGGCGCGGATCTGCGCCATATCGTGGTCCCAGACGTACGCGTTGGGACGCATGAGGTAGAGACGCTGCACATCGCTCGACATGTAGGTGGTGCCGACGACGGGCAGAGGCTTGCCGTCGAGCTGGAAGTAGTCGGGGCCGACGGTGAGCTTCGGGCCGGAGAGCAGGTAGCTCCAGTCGCGAATCCAGAAGGCGGAGCGGTCGGTGCGGAGGGGTTTGCCGTCGCGGAGGAGGGTGGCGACGACGGTGTGGAGGCCGCTGCCGCTCTCGGCGCTCTGCGGGAGGGTGACGGGATGCGCGGAATCGGCGGGGAGGGTGGCTTCGTACGGGGTGCCTCCCTGCTCGGCGGTGACGCGGATGCGGAGCTGATCGCCCGAGGGCTGCGGGGTGAGCGGATCGGAGGGCGTGAAGCGGAACTCGAGGGCCTCGCCGGGGAGAAAGAGCGGCAGGCGCGGGCGGAAGGTGAAGCGGTCGGAGCGGCGCGTGGCGAGCGCGCCGAGCTCGGCGAGAAGCTGCGTGTTGCTGAAGAAGGACGCATCGGGATCGCAGGCGACGAAGAGCCAGCGGCCTCCGATGAAGCGGTACGTATTGTGGTCGATTTCGTAGACAGGAGCGGCGAGCTTGTGGCCGTCGCGCTCACCCCAGGCGAGGGTGGTGAGGTCGGCGTCTTCGTCTCCGGTAGAGCCGTCGCGGTGGTACTTTTCGACGACGGAGAGGCGCAGGACGGGGCTGAAGGCGCGGCTCCATGAAAAGGAGGGGAGCTGCGGGGTGACATCCTCATTGGGCGTGAAGGTCAGGCCGGCGGAGCCGGGGGTCTGCTGGTAGTCGTGGATGAAGAGCTCGAGCGACTGGGCAACGGAGGGAGCGCGGAGGTGCCAGCCGGAGGCGTCCTGATACGCGGCGCGGGTAAAGGCTTTGCCGCCGAGGACGATGAGGTTGCCGCCGCGGTCGAGGTAGCGGAGGATGGCCGGCCAGGCGGCCTCAGGATACGCGGAGCCGTAGGGCAGGACGAGGAGGTCGGTATCGGCGCTGTCGAGGGCCGGGGCAAGGCTGGCGGCGTTGCGGAAATCGGCAGCGGCAAAGGCGGAGCGCAGGGCGGACTCGGAGGGTGCGGGCGCATCGGCGGAGGGAAAGCCGGACTGCCAGAAGACGACGGTATGGCCGGCGGCGTGGGCGGCGGAGGCGGAGCCGACGAGAAGGACGATGGCGATGAGGGAGAGGACGATTCGGCGCATGGTATCGATACCGCAGGTTTCCACGGGAGTTAACGATACCACTGCGGCGGGTCTCAGAGGCGGGTAGGGCTCGGCAGGCTTTTCTTTTCGGTCTGCCGGTCAGGATGCGAATCTGTGTCCGATAAGACAGGCCCGGGGCTGAAGCCCGCCTTTCTCACATCTTCATTCCCCCGGCTAAAGATCACCCCAGCGAACATTGTTCGCCGGGGGCCCCGATTGCCGGGGGCTTCTACCGGGTCTTGCTGACGCGAGACAGGATGTATTTCAAGGCCATGTTGCAGAGGCTGGATTCCAGGTCGTTACATAACTCGATTTAAGTTCGGCGGAACTCGCGCCGGACAATTTTCAACAGCGCGATGGTTCGTTTGATTCGCTCCTGAGCGCGATGGTTCGTTTGATTCGCTCCTGTGGAGCACTTCTGTGAGCTGAACAGCTCCGTAAGCGCTTGCCATAAGCTTCAGGTTGTATGACATCCCTGCGAAGCTTCTGCACCCCGGCTTCCTGGAGCAGCGCTTATGAGGAGTAATCGCCGAGCGAGGTCTTAAATAAGCGCAGCGGTTTGTCAGCATCGGACGAATGCCGAAATCCTTTGATTGCCCGCAAAACTCGGGGTATATGCTTAAGCCTTCCACGTCAACTTAAGGAGCGGGTAATACATCGATACAGGGCTATCTACGGAGTCTGGATCTTTGAGCGCCATTCGAACCTGATTCGCGATTTCAGATATATAAGTTTGCAGTTTAGGTAAAAGTCCGTAAATATCACCAGTATCGATTTTGACGGTTCGGTATTGATCTATGTCGAAAGGGATAGCCTCTGACGCACGAATCACTTGCACGGTCGGCTGTCGCGTCGCATGCCGCAAACACAATTCGTAGAATACGTTCGGATTGTGAAAAGAAAGGTCTGCTATCACGAGGCGTGCATTAAGGATGTGCTCTAACACTTGCTTGCCGATCATACCGGGTTTTCCGATCTGATCAGCGCGAACCAAGCGTAGATCAAACTCCTTCAGTGCTGGCGTGATCACGAATTCCATAAAAAAGTCTGAATGCTTCCGTTGCTCAGAGTCATCTCCTCCGATTGGAGTGATGTAGAAGCAGATTGACTCATAGCCATCGAGTTGAGAAATTGCTTGTAGCGAGGCATCCTGCGTCTCTAGGCGAGTTGGAACAGCTGCGGACGAGCCAGCTATCTTCCCCGTCTCCTCAAGCCCGTGTTCGATGGTAATCAGACGCTCGGAGCCCGCAATAGTTCGCAGCAGCCCTAAAAACGTCGCATTCAGGATGAATGTGTCCACACATTCCGAAAGAGATGTCTCGCTAGGCTCAGATTCTCTAAGAGCGTCGATCAAGAATTCCTTACTCGGTAGCTTCTGGCCTTTGCAACGCTCATAGAGAAAATTGAACGGTTCAATGTTCTTAATAGCAAGATCGAACCGAGCCTGCAGCTTCTTCGGAGGCGGAACATCATCTCCAGTTGCGAGAGCTCCCTCCGCGGTTAACTCTAGAAAATCAGCTTGATATCCGCCTTTCGTTAGCCCATAGCGTGATGAATTAGTAATCAACTGGCGGCTAGGTCCGCTGTCTGGGCTTTTCCCCATCTTGTCGAAAAGTGTAAGTTTGCGCACGCGTGTCTGGCCAGCGGCGTATTTCTGAAAGGCTTCAGCAACCACCAAAGCGTCCTGGAATGTAGAGGCAGGAAAATTCCGAGAACCCCTCGGTTTTGAGGTATCAGCCTTACTTGCTGTTGGTTTGGCAGTCTTTTTTGCACGCTTCTTCTTGGCCTTTTTTGTTGCAGCCTTCTTGATGCTTTGCGGCTGCGAATCTTGTGGAGAGGTTGCTTTTTCTTCGTTTTCAGCCATAGTTAAGGTACGGCTCTCCTTCAAGCCCAGAAAAATTAGTAAGTCAGACTTCACAGAAAGATACGGCGAACGTACATCTGCGAGCAAGCGACATAAATAGTTTGGCGTCAGATCGCCGATTCACGTCATCACGATCAGTACCGATAAGTCAGCTTCTCGTCTGTGATTGTCGGGAGCGATATGAGGTCGCGAATTTCGCAGCAGCCTGGATTCTTCCTTCCCACCTTTGCTGCGCAAAGATGGGGCACCCGGGATTTTCGCAGGAGAAGGAAAAGCAGATCCAGATCTCTCTCCGCAGGGGGATCGCGCTCCCGCCTGGAATGCACAGGAAAAGCGATTTTTACTGGACTATCCCGCATCCCCGCGTTTAGGATATTGTGCATATCGTGCAACCGATCTTTCTTAATACCCATCGGTTGCACTCCCCCCTTTTCCCTTCCCCGCTGCTTCGCCGGCGGACCAACGCACAATCTGAGCGAGATCAACTCCGAAAGGACAGAGGATGAACAGGATTCGTTTGCTTGCCGCAACGATGACGGTGCTGACGGCCGTGTCGGTGGCAGCACAGACAGGAACGCGGCAGCCCTTCGATGGACCGTATATTTCACCGTCGCGACCGGTGACCAGCGGGCTGGCTCCCAGCATGAAGGTGAAGCTGGTGATGGATACGCCGCAGGAGAAGGTCTATTCGATCGTCTTCAGCAAGGGCGATGAAGCGCTGAGCGGGCTGACCGATTTTGCGAAGAAGTACCACGTCGTCGATGGGCACTTTACAGCGATCGGGGCGGTGAGCAGCGCAACGGTGGCGTGGCTGGATCTCTCGATCAAAAAGTATCACCGCATCTCGATTCCCGAGCAGGTGGAGGTGCTTTCGATGGTGGGGGATATCTCGACGTATCAGGGAAAGCCGATGATCCACATGCACGCGGTGTTTGCGCGGCATGACGGAAGCACGATTGGCGGCCATATCTTCGAAGCGAATGTGAACCCGACGCTTGAGGTATTTGTGACGGCGTATCCGACACCACTGGAGCGGCGTCCGGATGATGCGTCGGGCATGAAGGTGATCGAGCCGACGATGTAAGGGCGGTTTTCCGTACCGAGGCCGGGGCTGAAGCCCCTTTCTTCTTTGAGCATTCATTCACCGGGCTAAAGCCCGGTGCTTCTACCGGGTCTCGCTGACGCGAGACGAAAAGCAACCGCAGATCCCTCGGCTTCGCTCGGGATGACAGGGTATTAAAGAAGAAAGGCTCCGGCGAAGATGGCGGAGCCTTTCTTCTTTGGGAATCAGAAGGTGAGGATGCGCTGCGAGTCGATGCGGGCCGGGTTGAGCTGGACGTTGAATCCGGGGCCGGTGGGCAGAGCGATGTGGGCGCGCACGGGGACGAGGGGGTTGCTCTCGAAGTGGTAGTAGTGGCGCATTTTGTTGATGAGGTACTCGCCGATGGGGAAGGTCATGGGCGACTGGCTGGCGATGACGTGGATGGCGGCGCGGAGGCTGTGTCCATGAGGGATGACGGGCAGGTCGTAGATGGAAGCGACAGTGCCGATTTTGAGCAGCTCGGAGACGCCGCCGCACCACTCGGGGTCGGCCTGAACGACGGAGAGCGCGTTGGCTTCGAGGTAGCGGTGCACCTCCCACCGACCGTAGAGGTGCTCGCCGGCGGCGATGGGGATGGTAGTGCTGCGGTGCATGAGAGCGAAGCTGTCGACCTTCTCGGGGTGCGTGGCTTCCTCGATCCAGCGGGGGCGGTACTGCTCGACCTGATGGGCCCATTCGAGGGTGTAGGTCTGGTCCCAGCCGCTGTAGGCGTCGAACATGAGCTCGGTGTCGTTGCCGAGGGTTTCGCGCAGGATGCGGACGAGCTCGATGTTCTTCTTCATGCCGTCGGCGCCTGAGCCGGGGCCGTAGCCCATGAACCACTTCTGGTAGCGGTAGCCTTCCTTTTGCACGGCGAGGCAGCGGGCGCGCACGGCGTCGGGCTCAAGGGAGAAGCCGAGGCAGCTTGCGTACATCTCGACGGACTCGCGGGTGGGGCCGCCGAGGAGGCGGTAGACGGGCACGTTGTAGCAGCGGCCGCGGATGTCCCATAGGGTGTTGTCGACGGCGCTGATGGCCATCATGAAGAAGCCGGCGCGGGAGTGGCGGTTGGAGCGGTACATCTGGTCCCAGAGGGCTTCGCCGGCGAGCGCATCTTTGCCGAGGAGGAAGGGCGCGAGGTCGGTGTGCACGACGTAGGCGGCATCGCGCTCGATGGGGCCGTAGAGGCCTTCGATGCCGGCATCGGTTTTGATGCGGACGTAGATGGCTTCGGTGGAGAAGTCCTTCGTGCCGGAGGGCTTGTCGGCGTGGGGATCGGGGCGGAGATCGTCGTAGATGTCGAGGGGATTGACCTGCTGCTGGCGGTTGACGCCGGCTTCGTCCTGATAGTGGCCGTGGAGCTCAAGCAGCTCGACGGCGGTGATTTTGAGCGGCGAGCCGCCGCCGCTTTGCGCGGGCGAGGAAGACGAAGAGGAACCGGTAAAGGAGCGCGCTCCGGCCGAAGGGGCTGCGAGAGCAGTTGCCATCATGCCGGCCATCAGGTCCCGGCGATTCATGGAGAGCATGGTCCAATCCCCGCTTTCATTGCATAGGGTGTGTGGTGATGCGTGAAGGAGTAACGGATGGGTTCGCTCCACAGAGTATCGCTCGCAATGCGGTGGATGCAAACGGACCTGGGCCTGGCGCAGCGGGATTCTTTTGTCCGCCTGTTCACCCGGGTCTCGCTGACGCGAGACGAAAAGCAGATCCCTCGGCTTCGCTCGGGATGACAGAGGGAAGGTGTCGGGATGACATGGGAATATTCGGGTGACAGGGAGGGAGTTTTATTCCCACGTCCGAAAATCCGGACATGGGGCACCCAGATTCAATATCGCCTTCCCACCTTAGCTTCTCCACCCCAGCGCACGAACACCACGTGCGCAGGGGACCCCGGTTCGCGAAGGTGGGGCACCCGGATTCTGCGAACACCCAACCTCATGAAAAGCAAATGCAGATCCCTCGACTTCGCTCGGGATGACAAAAGGGAGGATTTGGGATGACAAGGGAAGGATTTTTATTCCCATGTCCGAAAAGACGGACATGGGGCACCCGATCTCTTTCAGATTTTCATTCGCAGGGGCTGAAGCGCCGGTCTTCTGCCGAGTGGTTCTGATTGGCTCTGTGCAGAGAGAACAAACCGCCTGCAGCTTCGGTGCTGGTTTTCACCGAAAGTGCAGGCGGCTGTCTGTCAGGGAACGGGACTGAGAAAAGAACAGGCTCAGTCAAATCGCTCCTCCCGGAATTTTTTTCAACCCGTGAACTGTTCCGAGGGAGGTGGTTCAGTGAACAGCCGGGCTGTCACTGAGTCTTCAGATACGCGACAACACTTTCAATCTCGCTTTTTGACAGGGTGCCTGCGAACGAGGGCATGTGCCCCCTGCCGTGAGTAATGATGTTGACGGCGTCGGCGGGCGTGATCTTCAACTGAGAGCCGGGATCAAACACGCCGTGAAGATTGGGCGGACCAAAGGGCGACATGTCGCCGGGCTGCTTGCTGTGGCAGACAATGCAGCGCTTGTGAAAGATGGCGTCTCCCTGCTTTGCATGAGCACTGGCCACGGGAGGCGGAGTGGCGGACAACGCCGCAAAGCCCGCTGCGGAAAAGGCCGCGATTGCAATAGCGGCCACCACAGACTGGCGGACGAGCGACGCCGGCGAGGAACGATGTGCGATGGGGTACTGTTTCATATTTGAAATTATTGCGTATTATGCAATTTTCATTGCGTTTTAACCTGTTACCACTTTATGACTGCCCCTTTGCGGGAGTCAAGCGGTTATGCCGGAAATGCAGGGAACGGGCGTGATTTCCGAGTGGAGCCGGCCGCCGGAAGGCGCTGTAGTCTGCGCGGTATTCCGGCGGCGACTGCTGATGAGATGCAAAGATGGACGGAGAGGAAAGCGGGCTCAGTCCGGAAACGTAATGTCTTCAAAAAATTTGTAGGTGCTGAGGTCGGAGGGCGGCGCGAAGAAGCAGGCGACCTTCATCTCCTCGTTACCGAGATTCTGGAGCATGTGGATGCTTCCCTGCGGGAAGAGAACGGCGCAGCCCGCCTTCACCGGCTCGACCACGCCGTCGATCATGACGCGGCCGGAGCTGCTGAGGATGTAGATGACCTCTTCTCCGTTGGGATGAGAGTGCGCGGGACGCACGGCCTGGCCGGGCGCGACCCTGATGACGCACATGGTGCAGTGCTGCGCATTGGTGTTTTCATTGGTCACCACCCAGCGCAGTCCGCGCCCGGGAAGGTCGAGCTCTTCCACGGTGGTTTCGTCGACGATTGGAAGCTTCATACTGTACTCCTGCTGAACCTGTATTGATGGTGGGTTCGCCTGAAAGAACCCGTCTCACAGGGGCTAAAGCCCGGACTTATTTGCAGCCACTTTCGGCACGACTGAAGTCGTGCCCTGATACAAAACAAATGCAAACCGGCCCACGACCTGATTGCTGGCCAGTCTGCCATACAGAGAGAGCAAACCGGCCCTCAACGGCTAAAGCCGCACCGATACTGCTGGTCTTGCGGCACGGCTGAAGCCGTGCCCCTTCAAAACAACGGCTTTTCCACAAGCTCTGGAGCCGTGCTTCCGCAAGCTCTGAAGTCGTGCCCTGATACAAAACAAATGCAAACCGGCCCACTTGTTTATGCTATCGCGCGGCTGCGAGGCCGCTCTCGATCGCGTCCGCGATGGCGCCGGGCGTGAGGCCGAACTCGGCGACCAGCTCATCGTAGGTCGCGGAGTGAATGAACTGCGGACGGCCGTTCGCGTTCAGCGTGTTGATGGTAAGCACGTTCTTCAGACTCTTCAGGCCGGCCCGGTCGCGGTTGCGATAGAGCACCTTCAGGAAATTCTGCCAGAGATAGCCGTTGTTCTGCTCGGCGAAGACGAGGAGCTGGCCGGAGGCGTAGAGCTCAAGGAGCAGCTCTTCATCGACGGAGGGCATGTCGACGACGCCGACGCTGAAGCCGCGCTGCGCGCAGGCCTCGGCGGCGCTGATGGCCTCGTGCACGCCGCGGCCGCTGCTGATGATGACGGCCTTGTCTTCGGCGCTCTGGCGCAGGCGATAGCCCCTGCCGAAGGTGAAAGCGTAGTCGCCGCCGTAGAGCACGGCGGAGCCGGTGCGCATGACGCGGAGATAGATGAGGCCGCGATTGCCTTCCATGATCCATTTCATGATGGAGAGCATCTGCTGCGGGCAGGAGACATCGATGATTTTGAGATGGCCGACGGCGTCGAAGGTGGTGATGTCGTCGTTGCCCATGTGGGTGGCGCCGTTGGTGCGCGTCTCGAAGTTGGCGGCGGTGGCGAGGAAGGTGAGGTCGAGGCCGTGACCTTCGCTGAGCCAGCCGTCTTCGGCCTCGATGGCCTCGAGGCGCTCCTGATGACCGACGGCGACGCGGCGCAGCACCTGCCAGTTGAAGAAGGGGCAGAAGGTGCTGACCCAGGTGTTGCTGCCGAGGGCGGCGAAGGCCTCGCCGATGAGCATCATGTTGGCTTCGGCCACGCCGGTGTTGAGGGCGCGGCGCTGATCGACGGAGGCGATGCCGGCCTCAAGCCCGCTGGTGGAGGCCAGATCGGAGTCGATGGAGACGACACGGCCGTCGCGCGCGAAGACCTTCATCGCGGAGGTGACGATGTCGGACGCGGCGTAAGACTTTTTGGGATCAAGCTTCGGCAGAGCGGCCTCGTCCCAGCGGATGTGCTTGTCGCGGACGGGCACGCGGCGGGTGAGCGCGGGGCCGGGAACGGAGGCAATGGAGGCGCTGTCGATCTTCAGGTGCATGTCATGGGCGGCGTCGAGGAGAAGCCGGCGGACGGCGGCACCTTCGGAGGAGGCTTCGAGCTGGTCGAGGAAGCGGAGGGCCTCGTCGACGCGCTGGCTGCGGCGCTCCTTCTGCAGCTCGATCTCCTGGGCGCCAAGGCTGCTGCTGACCGTGACCTTGTGCTTGTTCATGAAGTCGGAGAAGGCGCCGTAGCCCTTGGTGCTGTTGCAGATGATGGCGGTGGGCCTGCCGTTGCGGGCGCCGAAGCGGAAGCGGTCGAGGGCGGCGAGGACGCCGTCGTGCTGCGTGGAGTCGACGTTGTATGCCTCCCACCCATAGGAGTGGAAGACGGCCTCGAGCTCGGGCATGGGGAAGATCATGCGGTTGGCGATGTCGAGCTGGCCGTTGTTGCGGTCGACGAGGACGCAGAAGTTATCGAGGTGGTGCTGGCCGGCGTACATGATGGTCTCCCAGCAGGAGCCCTCCTGCAGCTCGCCGTCACCGACCATGCAGTAGGAATCGAAGGACGGGTTGAGGCGGCCGGCGATGGCAAAGCCCTGCGCGACGCCGATTCCCTGCCCCATGGGGCCGGTGGCGATCTGAACGCCGGGGAGAACTGGGCCGGGATGGCCGTTGAGGATGCTCTCGCTGGAGCGGGAGTGGTGGAGGATCTTCTCGTCGAAGTAGCCGAGGTCGGCGTAGATGGAGGCCAGAGCGGCGACGGCATGGCCCTTGCTGAGGGTGAACATGTCCTGGCCGCGGCGGGTGGGGTCCTCGATATCGAGGCGGAGATAACCGCCGTAGAAGAGAGCGACGAGCGGAATGGTGGCGGAAAAGGCGCCGCCGGAGTGGAGTCCGTTATCGATGGCGTCACGGCTCTGATCGAGGGTGAGGAGCCGGATGTCGGAGTCCTTGATGGCAAGCAGGCGGAGAATGCCCTGGCGAAGCAGGTAGTCACGGTGAAGAAAGAGATCCCGGTCCAGGGAGCGATGGGAAGCAATGCTGGTGCCTGCGTTTTTCATTCTTATGTCCTTGTTCGTCTGCGTGCCGGCGGCGAAATTGATTTCGCCATTGCGATATCGGATTATGATGCGTATTATGCAATCGTTATTGCATAAAT
Source organism: Paracidobacterium acidisoli (assembly GCF_003428625.2). Taxonomy (GTDB): domain Bacteria; phylum Acidobacteriota; class Terriglobia; order Terriglobales; family Acidobacteriaceae; genus Paracidobacterium; species Paracidobacterium acidisoli. The sequence continues at coordinate 798,041 of NZ_QVQT02000002.1, forward strand.
GAACCCAAGTATAAGCAGCCGAAAGTGGCACAGTCAAGGAAACCGGGGACGGGTTTCGGCGGCGGTTTTCGCACGGGAGCGGAAGTTCGCATGATCCTGCAGTTTAACGGATAAGCCGGTATTCAGCGGGACGCGGAAGCATGAAGATCTGAGCCGGAACGGGTGAGTGGAAGGCCGGATCGTGATAGTGATAAAAGAACAACAAATTGTTGAAAGTTCAAATGGGAACGACTCTCGGGGCTAAAAACCCGCATGGGAAAGGCAGGTTGTCTGATGATGCGCATTGCGGTGATTGGCGGGACGGGGCATATCGGCAGTTATCTGACTCCGCTGCTGTATGAGGCCGGGCACGATGTTGTGTGTGTGAGCAGAGGAACGAAGAAGCCGTACCAGGCGCATCCGGCGTGGGCGGCGGTGACGCATGTGCGGCTGGACCGGACGGCGGAGGAGAACGCGGGCAGCTTTGGCGAGCGGATCGCACGGATCGAGGCCGAAGTGGTGGTGGACCTGACCTGCTATCAGCCGAAGAGCGCGGAGATGCTGGTGGAGGGTCTGCGGGGCCGGGTGCGGCATCTGCTGCACTGCGGCACGATCTGGGTGCATGGGCATGGCGTGAGGCGTCCCACGACGGAGGATGAGCCGCGGCAGCCCTTCGGCGACTACGGCGTGCACAAGGCGGCGATCGAAGCGTATCTGCTGCGCGAGGCGAAGGAGAACGGCCTGCCGGTGACGGTGCTGCACCCGGGGCATCTGGTGGGGCCGGGATGGGCTCCGATCAATCCGGCGGGAAACTTCAATACGAATGTCTTTGCGGCGCTGAAGCGCGGCGAGGAGATTCGGCTTCCTCACTTCGGACTGGAGACGGTGCATCACGTACACGCGAAGGACGTGGCCTGGGCATTTCTGCGGGCGATGGAGCGGCGCGAGGCGGCGCTGGGCGAGAGCTTTCATGTGGTGTCGGCGGCAGCGGTGACGCTGCGCGGCTATGCGGAGAGCATGGCGGAGTGGTTCGGAAAGAGGGCGCGGATCGCGTTTTTGCCGTGGGAAGAGTGGAAGCAGGAGCAGACGGGCCGGGATGCCGCGGTAACCGAAGACCACATTCGCCACTCGCCGCAGTGCAGCATCGAAAAGGCGCGGAGGCTGCTGGGATATGAGCCGGGGTACAGCTCGCTCGAGGCGGTGCAGGAAGCGGTGAGCTGGCTGATCGAAAACGGGGCGATCGTGTAGCGCGACATAGGGAACAGCAGGCGGAGGAAACGAATGGATTCGCGGTCAGACTTCAGGCTGGGAGAGAAGAAATGCAGATCCCTCGACTCCGCTTCTCACCCCAGCGCACGAACACCACGCGCGCCGGGGACCCCGATGCGCTTCGCTCGGGATGACAATTCAAATTTGTTCCCTGAATCAACAGATCAGCGGCTCGCCTATATGTCGATACGACCTGGTAAAGATTTTCTAACGATCATCCAGCGCTGATCTGTAAAGCAGTGCCGCAGAAAAGAAAATCCCCGGGGAGAGTGTTGCCTTTCCCCGGGGTTTAAGGAGGCGCTGCAAACGGATGCGCCGATGCCGGCCGGCGGCACCGGCGAAGAACTAGAACTTACGCGACCATTCTTTGGGCCAGCGCTCAATGACCACCTTCTTGTCGGTGTAGAACTCGATGGCGTCTTTGCCCTGGCCGTGGAGGACACCCATGAAGCTGTCCTTCCAGCCACTGAAGGGGAAATAAGCCATCGGCGCGGCGACGCCGATGTTGACGCCGACGTTGCCGGTGGGCACCTCATAGCGGAACTTGCGGGCGGCGGCTCCGCTGGAGGTGAAGATGGCGGAGGAGTTGCCGAAGGCGCTCTTCGAGAGCACCTCGATCGCGTCATCGAGCGTATTGGTGCTGTTGACGGTGAGCACGGGTCCGAAGATCTCGGTCGAGGTGAGCGGGTTCGAGGCGTCGATGTCGGTAAGGATGGTCGGCGCAATGAAGTTGCCGTGCGGCGCGTTGCCGTTGATTCCGGCGCGGCCGTCGAGCGCGACCCTGCCGCCCTCTTTCAGCCCCTTTTCGACGCTCTGCAGGATGCGGGATTTGCTCTGCGCGGTAATGACGGGACCCATCTGCACATCCTTGTCGAGACCGTTGCCGGTGCGGATGGAGGAAGCCCTTTCGACGATGGCGTCAGTGAACTTCTGCTTCACATCGCCGACGGTGACGGCGACGGAGACGGCGAGGCAGCGCTGACCGGCGCAGCCGAAGGCGCTGTCGCTGACGATCTTCGCGGTCATATCGAGATCGGCATCGGGCATGACGACGACGTAGTTCTTGGCGCCGCCCTGGCACTGCACACGCTTGCCGTGCGCGGAGCCTTCGGAGTAGATGTACTTCGCGACCGGCGTGGAGCCGACGAAGCTGATGGCGCGCACGTCAGGATGATGCAGCAGCGCATCGACCGAGGGCTTGGCGCCGACGACCAGGTTCATCACGCCAGCAGGCAGCCCGGCCTCTTCAAGGAGCTGCGTGAGCAGGATGGCGGTCAGCGGGACGCGCTCGGAGGGCTTGAGGATGAAGGTGTTTCCGGTCGCGATGGCGTAGGGCAGGAACCAGAGCGGGATCATCGAGGGAAAGTTGAAGGGTGTGATGGCCGCGGTGACGCCGAGGGGCTGGCGGATCATGATCTCGTCGATGCCGCTGGCGATGTCTTCGAGGTTGTACCCCTGCATGAGCGTGGGAATGCCGCAGGCGACTTCGACGTTCTCGATACCGCGCTGGGTCTCGGCCTTCGCTTCGGCGAGGGTCTTGCCGTTCTCGAGGGTGACGGTGCGGGCGATGTCGTCGATGCGCTTGAGGAGCAGCTCACGGAAGCGGAAGAGGTACTGGATGCGGTCCTGCGGAGGGGTTCTGCGCCACGCGGGATACGCCTTCGCCGCGGCTTCCACGGCGCGTCCGACCACGGACTCGTCGGCCAGCGGAATGCGGGCGATGACTTCGCCGGTCGCCGGATTGACGATCTCAGAGTAGGCCGATGCTTTGCTTTCTTCCCATACGCCGCCGATATACGTTGCTTCAGTCGTTGCTGTCTGTGTCATTGCGAATTCTCCATTCCTGCCCGCCGGCCCGGTCCGTAATGTGCGCGTCTTTCAGCCTGGCCGGCGCCGATGACTGTCCGCGCTTCGTTGTGGCGGACGATTCCGCCTGAATGAGTCCGTCAGTCGTTCCAGTGCACCATGGGATGGCCGGGAACGGGCGCGCGGAAGAACGGAATCCGGCTGCCCTTAAGCGATCCAATATAGAGGGTCTGCAGATCGGCTCCGCCGAAGGTGACGCTGGCCATCCAGGGAGCGATTCCCTGCCCGGTGGCGAAGAGCACCTGCTCGTTCACCTCGTTTTTGAAGAAGGCCTTCTCGAGCGCTTCGACCTTCTGCGGATCTCCTTCATCGAGGAGGAGGCGCATATCGCCCTGCGGCGTGAGGACGAAGAGCTTGTCGGAGTAAACCATGGTGCCCCAGAGATTGCCGAAGCTGTCGAAGGCGATGCCGTCGGGCCAGGCGCCCTTGCCGAGGCTGGAGGGTCCGAAGACCTCGCGCTCGCCGAGGGTTCCGTCCTCATGAACGCGGAGACGGCTGATGCAGCCGCCGGTGGTTTCGGCGACGTATATGTACTCCTCGCGGGCGTCCATGCGGATCTCGTTGGTGAAGTGGAAGCCGGAGGCGACGATGCGGAACTTGCCGTCGATGTAGCGCGCGATATAGCCGTCGGGCAGATCGGGGCGCAGGGCGTGCATCCAGTTCTTGATTTTGGTGGAGATGGTGATCCAGATGCGGTCCTTCGAGTCGCGGAGGACGAAGTTGACCTTGCCGATGGGCTCGCCGTCGATGCTGTCGGCGAGGACGCGGGAGTCACCGGTGCGGGTCATGACCTCGAGGCGGTCGGTGCCGAAGTTGGAGATGAGGATGTCGCCGTTGCGGGCGAAGGCCAGACCGTTGGGAAGCGTGCCCTCAAGGTAACGCGAGGCCTCGCTCCTTACCCCTTCGAAGTGGCCGGAGATTTTCTGCGTGATGATCTGCTGCTGCCCGTCGGGGGTGAGATGGACGACACCGCCGCGCGCGTCGGCGGACCACAAAGAGCCGTCGCGCTCCGCAAGGATGCATTCGGGGCGCTGCAGACCGCTGCCCACATATTGAAGAGAGGATTTATCAATGCCGAAGTCGAGAACCGGATTTGTCATTCTTCCCCTGAATCGCGGCGAGAGAAACCAGTCATGCGCCGGAATTCGTCTCACGCGAGTATTGCGTATGATGCAATTCGCATTGCAATGCTATCACGGGGAAATGAGGACTCGCGAGAGAAGATCGGGAAATTGCCGAAAAATCACATGGCCGGCGCAGGGCCGGCCATAGAAGATGCAGAGATACCGGAGACCGCTACGGCTTGGTTTCGGCACCGCTGAGGTACTGACCGATGCGGTCGGCGACCTGGCAGACTTTGGCGGCGTAATCGGGGTAAAGCTCTCTTCCGAAGCGCAGCGCGGGAGCTGAGATGCCGATGGAGCCGACGATGAGCTCGTTGCCGAGGCGAATGGGAGCAGCGACGCAGCGCATCTCGGAGCCGTACTCGGACTCGTCGGTGGCGAAGCCGCGCTGCTTGATCTGATCGCACTCTTTGGCAAGGGCCTTGATGCTGGTGATGGTGTTCTTGGTGTACTTCTGCAGCGGGCCGGCGCCGAACTGGGCGCGCAGCTCGCGCTCGTCGGCATCGGCGAGCAGAGCCTTGCCGTGAGCGGTGCAGTAGAGGGGCACGAGCTCACCGGTCTGGCCGGCGACGGCGATGACGTGGGTGGCGTGTGCGGAATCGATGAAGAGAGCGTTCTTGCCTTCGCGGATGGCGAGGTGAGCGGTCTCATTGATCTGGGTGGCGAGGAGCTTGAGCTCGGGGTGCGCCACCTTCACGAGCATGTTGCTCCAGTCGTACTGGTGGGAAAGTGTCCACATGGACGAGCCGAGCACATAGTCTTTTCGACCAGGCGGACAGGCGAGGAAACCGCGCCGGCGCAGGGTGTGCGCGAGGCGGAAGGCGCTGCTCCGGTCGATATCCAGCAGATCCGCGATCTCGCCGAGCGATACAGGCTGCGGCGAGAGCGCGACGGATCTGAGGATCGTCAAACCACGATCAAGACTTTGAATGAACGGAACTTGTGGACTCTTCCTGGGCGGCATACACAGCTTTAAATTATGTTCTGAATTTTACCCCAATTTTCTTCAGATACGTCTTACTCTGCTCAACAAGCTCAATTGGCGGGGTCGGCGACAGGTTTCTCGGGTCGTTATCGAGCTCCGTCATCACCATACCACTAAGCTTTCTGCCCTTCAGCAAATCAAGGATCGCCGGGACATCGACCTGCCCCTGGCCGAGCGGGCAGTAGCCGAGAAGATGGTCATCCTTGCCGTTGTAGTCCTTGAGATGCATGTGCTGGACGAGCGGCAGATAATCTTTCACCACCTGCACGGCGTTGACACCGCCCTTGGTGAGCTGGCCTACGTCGGGTCCGAACTTGAGGACGTGGGTATCGACGGCATCGAGGGTGGCGTAGGTTTCGTCGCGCGTCATGACGCAGGTGCCGGTGTGCTGATGCAGAACCGGGGTCAGGCCCTGATCCTGCACGACTTTGGCCGCCTCATTGAGGGTGCTGACGATGTTGGCCTTGTGATCCGCATAGACATAGGTATCGCGGTGCACCTGATTGGGTCCGAGAACGAAGATGCGACCGTTGTACTTCTTAATGAGCTTGCACCAGGCGACGGCTTTGGCCATCTCGTCCCTGCGCTTTTCAGGGTCGGTGAGGTTGAGGGTGCAGTAGCCGGAGATGAGCGGGATTTTGTTCTGTTCGAGAACGCGTCCGATGCCGCCTTTGGCCTCCTCGGCGGCGAGCACCTCGCCGAAGGTCTCAAAGCCATAGAAGCCGAGCTTTGCGACATCCTGAATCGCCTGCTCGACCTGCGAGTTGAGCCAGGTGATGCCGGTGTGACCGATGTGAATGTTGCGGTGAGTGGCGGCAAAGAGGGTTTCTGGAAGCGTAGCCGCGGCGACGGCGCTGGCCGCCAGCCGAGTGGTAAAGGTGCGGCGGGTCATTTTGCTGTTCAACAACTGTTCCTCCTGATATCGCATCCGGTCAGCCGGGGAAGGAGCGAAGCGACAGGGGATGGAAACAGGGTCCCGCGATGGCGCTGCTCTCTTCCATTTAATTCGTTTTACGCATACAGCATTGCGTTTTATGCAACAACTCTGCATCCTTACTTATACGGTTGTCAAGCACCGGAAGGGTGGGTTGTTTCCGGCGGGAAGGGGTTTCCGAAACGGGCTTGACGACGTTTGTAGCGGAAGATAAGATTCACGGTGTTTGCACGATACGCAATTAAAATATCAATTATTGCAATCAATTCAGACGAGGAGCGGAGGGGTGGAAACGATACCCTCCGCAGCTGACGAGCGTTCGGAATGAAGGGAGTCCGTTCGATGGATTATTCGAGTTTTGGGCTGAAAGACAGGATCGCGGTGGTGACCGGCGCCTCGCAGGGCATTGGACGCGCAATCGCACTGGGTCTTGCCCAGGCAGGCGCACACGTAGTTCTGGCCAAGTATCCCCACGGGGAGATGGAAGATATCCAGAAAGTTAAGGCGGAGATAGAAGCTCTGGGCCGGAAGGCGCTGATTGTGCTGGCCGATGTGAACGACGTGGCCCAGGTGCAGGCGCTGATGGAAAAGACGAAGGCGGAGTTCGGCCGCGTTGACATTCTGGTAAATAACGCAGGATGGACGGGGACCACCCTGGCTCTGGATGTAACCGAAGAAGAGTATGACAAGACGATGACGGCCACGCTGAAGAGCGTGTTCTTCGCCTCGCAGGCGGCGGCGCGGATCATGATTCCGCAGGGCCGCGGCCGGATCATCAATATCGGTTCGAACTTCGGAGAGATCGCCTTCAAAAAGCGCTCGGTATACGCGGCGGCCAAGGCGGGCGTGCATCATCTGTCGCGCGCGCTGTCGCTGGAGTGGGCGCATGAGGGCGTTCTGGTCAATGTGGTGGCGCCGTGCATCACGGAGACAGAGTCACGCAAAAATATTCTTGAGCGTCCCGGCTATAAGGAGTGGGCGACGCAGGAGATGATTCCGCGGGGACGCTGGAACCAGCCGGAAGATCTTGTGGGAGCCGTACTTTTCCTGTCGAGCGACTTCGCCGATATGGTGGTGGGGCATGTGCTGATGGTCGACGGCGGCTGGACGATTCACTAGGCCGTGCGCCGGGCCCGCGCACGCAGAAAGACGCTGCAACGCTGCATAACACGGTTTCAACTGACAGGATGATGACATGAAGCTCGCAAACAAAGTCGCGCTGGTAACCGGCGCCGCTCAGGGAATTGGAAAAGGCATTGCACAGACGTTTGCCGCCGAGGGAGCGGATGTCATCATCAATGACGTCCGGTGCTCGGAGAAGACAGACGAGCTGGCGGACTGGATTCGGCAGCAGGGCCGACGGGCCATTGTGGTACAGGCAGACGTGACCAAACGCGACGAAGTGGAAGCGATGGTCGAGCGCGGCTGGGACGAACTGGGATCGATCGACATACTGGTGAACAACGCAGGGATTGAGACGATCATTCCGTTCCTGGAACTGACGGACGAGCAATGGTCGGACGTGACGACGGTGAACCTGAAGAGCGGCTGGCTGTGCTCGCAGATCTTCTGCCGCAGAGCGGTGGCGGCGAAGCGCCAGGGAGCGATCGTGAACATCGGATCGATCCAGGCAGCGAAGGTGCTGCCGGGACGCACGCACTACGCGCCGAGCAAGCTGGCGATCGAAGCGCTGACACGCAATGTGTCGGCGGAGATGGCGCCGCTGGGGATTCGCGTGAACTGCATTCATCCGGGCCTGATCGAGACGCCGATGATCGACTGGGTGATGAAGAGTCCGGATCTGCTGCCGATGGTGCTGGCGCAGATCTCGATGGGACGCCCGGGACAGCCGTGCGAGATCGGCTCGGTCGCCGCGTTCCTCGCCTCAGAAGAAGCACGCTATGTTACCGGCCAGTCCTTCTACGTGGATGGCGGCTGGCAGGGCAAGTAACCTTTTCCGTTTTCATTCTTCTATTCTCCGAGTGCTCTGCGGCTGCGGGATACAGCGATGTATTTCGCAGCCTTTTTTGTTGCTCCTGTGCTCGCCGGGCCTGCGGCAGCAAGGTGATCGCCTTTCGGCGATGGCTTTGTTCCGGGGACTCAGTCACCGGGGCTGAAGCCCTCTTTCCCACATCTTCATTCCCCCGGCTAAAGCCGGGGGCTTCTACCGGGTCTCGCTGTGCGAGACGAGATGCGCTTCGTGGTTATGTTGTACAGGGGCTGAAGCCCGGTCCTTTGGGGCCGGTTCGGCACGGCTGAAGCCGTGCCCTGATACAAAGCGATGACGCCTTCCCACCTTAGCTTCTCCACCCCAGTGCACGAACACCACGTGCGCCGGGGACCCCAGTCGCGAAGGTGGGGCACCCCGATTCCGCGCAGAAGGAGGAAATGCAGATCCCTCCACTGCGCTTCACTGCGTTCCGCTTCGGTCGGGATGACAAGGGAGGGGAGCTGGGGAAAGAAAAAGGGCATGAGCTGCAGCTCATGCCCGCATAGATGGAGGATACGTCTGTTTTATCGACTTATTCCGGAAGGGCGAATACGTAATAGCCCTGAGTCTCCTGCGTTGTATTTGCGCCCGCGGATTCATCCTCTTCTTTGGGAGCGACTCCTCCCGCGGAGACGACCTTGTCGGAATCCGGACGCGCGCTGATGATGACGTATTCCCTGCCGGCGATTTCGTAGACGGCGGGAATGCCTTCGGGTCCGGCGGGGAGCTTGACTTCCCAAAGGACCTTTCCGGTGTCCTTGTCATAGGCGCGGAAGGTGGAGTCGGACTTGCTGCCGCCGAAGATGAGTCCGCCGGCAGTGACAACGACACCTCCACGCGGCCAGTAGCTGCCGGTGTTGGTAATGCCCTTCTCTTCCAGCCTGGTGACGCCGCCAAAGGGAATCTGCCACTTGATTTTGCCGGTGTTCAGATTGTAGGCGGTGAGCGTGGACCACGGCGGCCCGATGGCGGGCAGACCGTCGCTCGAATTCATATAGCCGTAGCCGGTCCAGTAGCGGGTGGTGACGCCGGGCTCAAGACTCGGACGAGGCGCCGGCGGATGCTCGAGGCGCGTGAGGATATCGGGCGGAACATGCGCGTCTGCAGGGTGCGAGAGATACGCGATGAGGTTGCCGATATCCGCATCGGAGAGATCGGGGAAGGCCGGCATCGGCGACAGGCCGTTCTGCACGGTGCTCTTCACGCGATCTGCGCCGACCTTCTGCACGATGCCGATCAGCGAGGGAACGCCCGGAGGCTGTCCCTGCAGCGTCGCGGTGTGGCAGAGGGCGCAGTTCTGGACGTAGATGACCTGCCCCTGCGTCTCCGGCGAACCACGCATCTCGAAGTGCGGCGGCTTGGGCTCAAGCTTCAGCATCGAGGGCGCGTCCTTCGAGAGGACATAGAAGGTGCTGGTGGAGGGATCGATGGCAGTCGATCCCCAGTTGGCGCCGCCGTTATTGCCGGGCGTCTCCAGAGTGGGATCGGTGCTGGGCGGCGTGTAGAGACCCTCGTTGCGGGCGGCGAGGATTTCCTGACGGATAGACTCGCGCTCCTTCGGATCGGCGATGTAGGGGTCGACCTCATCGGCGGTGAACTTCTGCCGCGCGAAGGGCGGAATGACCGTGGGGAAAGGCTGCGTGGGCCAGGACTCTTCACCAGGCATGGGCGACTTCGGCACGGGGCGCTCTTCGACGGGCCAGATGGGCTTGCCGGTGACGCGATCGAGCACCCAGACGAAGCCGTTCTTGCCGGCCTCGGCGATGACGTCGATCTTTTTGCCGTCGTGGTTGACGGTCAGCAGCTTGGGCCCGGCCTCGAGATCGTAGTCCCAGAGATCGTGATGGGTGGTCTGGAAGTGCCAGAGATATTTTCCGGTGCGGGCATCGAGCGCGATGAGGCAGTCGGAGTAGAGGTCGGCACCGTGGCGATCGGCTCCATAGAAGTCATAGGTCGGCGAGCCGGTGGGGAAATACGCGATGCCCCGCTTCTCGTCGATGGAGATTTCGCCCCAGGTGTTGGTGCCGCCGATGTACTTCCATGCGCCTTTGGGCCATGTGTCATAGCCGATGTCGCCGGGATGAGGGACGGTGTGGAACTGCCACGCAAGCTTGCCGGTGACGACGTTGTAGGCGCGCAGGTCGCCCGGAGGCGACTCGTACTCCTCGCCGGTGGCAGAGCCGAGGATGATGAGATCGTCGAAGATTTTGCCGGGCGTGCCGGAGCGGATCTGACGGATGGAGTTGGGATCGCGGCCGAGGCCCTCGCGCAGATCGACGAGGCCGTGATCGCCGAAGGAGTCGATGGTCTCTCCGGTGCGGGCATCGAGCGCGGTGAGCTTGTTGTTGATGGAAAAGAGAATGCGTCGTTCGGAGCGATCTTTGCTCTCCCAGTAGTTGAGACCGCGGTTGGTGATGTTCTGCGGGCGCTCGGTCTGGTGAATCCAGATCTGCTTTCCGGTGGTGGCATCGAGGGCGGCAATGCTGTTGTCGAGCCCGATGACGTAGACCACGTTGTCGATGATGATGGGGTTCGATCCGAAACGGAAGCCGTTGCGGCCGGCGGGATAGAACCAGACCTGTTTGAGCTGGGTGACGTTGGACCGGTTGATCTGCTTCAGGGCAGAATACTGCGCGTCGTCGGGGCTGCCCCCGTATTCACGCCACTGGGTGTATGGCGCACTTCCCTTTGCATCGGCCGCGCTGGCCTTCGAGCCGCTCCCGTGAACGAGGAACAACCCGACGGCGCCGGTCAGCGCGACGGAAAATGCGGATGCTTTCCACAGAATGTTTTGCATGGTGCTAAGGCTTGCCCCTTTGTGCAGAAATGCGTAGAGAACCACGGGCCGTCATTGCATAATTCGCAATTATTATTGCGTATTTAGAAGACGAGGAATGGTAGCAAGCGCAAAATATCAAAGTCAAGCAACTCATGCAGGCGAAGATGACGCTCGGCAAAGACGGCGGTTCTGTGTGGGAGACAGGCGGTTTTTCTCGCTGCAGGGCGAGGAGCAAGGCTTTATTCACCAGGCTGAAGCCCGGTGCTTCTACCGGGTCTCGCTGGCGCGAGATGGAAATACAGACCCCTCCACTTCGCGCTGCGCGCTTCGGTCGGGATGACAAAGGGGAAGTCTGGACGACATGGAGAAAGAGTTTTCATTCCCACCTTAGCTTCTCCACCCCAGCGCACGAACATCACGTGCGCCGGGGACCCCGGTTCTCCACCCCAGCGCACGAACACCGCGCGCCGGGGACCCCGGTTCGCGAAGGTGGGGCACCCGGATACTGCGAATACTCACCTCACAAAAAGCAAATGCAGATCCCTCAGCTTCGCTCGGGATGACAAAGGAGGGTATCGGGGTGACATGTGAAGATTCGGGCGACAAGAAAGGAGTTTTTATTCCCTTGTCCGAACACACGGACATGGGGCACCCGGTACCTGGCTCTGCCCTGTAATCCGCCACCGGGCTGGTTCCGTAATCGTGGGCAAAACTTATCGCGCCATCTGGCGCAGAGCGCTGACGGCGGCTCCGGCGACGGCGGGGTCGGAGCTGGAGGCGGCGCGCTCGAGCTCGGGGAGGGCCTGGGAGGGTTTGTTTTCGCGGAGAAGAGCGAGGCCGAGACCGAGACGCGCTTCAAGCTGATCGGGAGCGAGGGCGAGGAGCTGGCGGTAGATGGCGGCGGCTTCGGGGAGACGTCCCTGCGCGGAGAGGAGATCGCCCAGATCGCTGAGCGCGGAGGTGCTGTGTGGATCGAGACGCACGGCGGTCTGCAGCTGGTCGAGGGCCTGGGGATATTTGTGGGCAAAGATGAGGAGCAGCCCGTAGCCGTGATGCGCCTCAGAGTAAGCGGGATCGATGGCGATGGCGCGCTGGAAGTGGTATTCGGCCTCGGTGAGATTTTGCGGCGAGGTGAGGAGATTGCCGAGATTGTTCTGCGCGCCGGCATCGCGCGGGTTAAAGCGGATGGCTTCGCGGAAGGACTTCTCCGCCTGAGTACGGTCGCCGCTGCGCAGCGATGCCAGGCCGAGAAGGTTTTCGGCTTCGGCATTTTCGGGATCGAGCTGGAGCGCCCGCGTGAGGAGCTGCTGCGCGCGGGGAATGTCGCCGAGCTGCAGGCTGGCGTTACCGAGATTGGTGAGAAGGAGCGCGTTGGAGGGATGACGCGCGACGGCCTTCTCGAGCAGATCGGCGGCGCGCTGCTGCTGGCCGGTGGCGAAGAGGGCGACGGTGAGCTCCTGCAGAGCGGGCAGGTAGTCGGGGTTCTGCTGGAGGAGGTGGTCGAAGCAGCGGATGGCGTCCTGATGATTGCCGATCTTTGCGTAGGCGCGGCCGAGCTCAAGCCAGGGCTCGGGCTGCGCGGACGGGCTGCGGTCGAGGAGAGCTTCGAGGTCTGCTATATCAGAGGGCGCGGGATGGGGTGAGCTGATCTTCGCGGTGGCCAGCAGCAGATCGTTCTGCGGCGTTTGCGGAAGCTGCGGCGGATAGTAGAGCGCGACCTTCGATCCGGGGACGTATGTGTCGATCTGTTCGGGCAGAGGCGCGAGCAGATCGCCTTTGGGAAGAAGGCGCTGGATGTAGTGGTCGGTCATGACGACGTGCACGGCGTCTTCGGTGCGGCGCTTCGGCATGTGGCAGTCGACGCAGTGGCTGGCGGCCGGAAGCGACACTTTGTGCGCGACATTCTGATGACAGCCGAGGCAGATCTTCTGGTAGTGCTCTGCGGCTTCTTCACCGTGCGTGACGTTGTGCGGATTGTGACAGGTAAGGCAGGTCATCTGGCTGTTGCGGAAGCAGGCGGACATGCGCAGGCGGTAGGCCTGATGCGCAATCTCGAAGACCTCTCCGGATTTGCTGGACGGAACCTGATGGAAGTAGAGCTTGTAATCGCTGAGCGGCTGGCCGGGGCGATAGGAGAAAACGCTGCGGCCAAAGAGGCGAAGCTCGTTCGGCATATTGCGGCTGCTGGTCTCGAGGTGGCACTGCATGCAGACCTCGAGCTGGCGGTCGCGACTGAGGTGAGCGGGATTGACGATGGCAGCGCGAATTTTTGCGAGGGTGGAGTCGGGCGAATCGGCGGCGGCAACGTGCGCGGCTCCCGGACCGTGACAGCGCTGGCAGTCGATGCCTTCGGGAAGATGCGGACCGAAGACGGCCTTTTCACCGTCGATCTGCGCAGGCGTTTCGCCGGCCGCGGGGTAGGCATTGTGGCAAAACATGCACTCCTGCGGAATGGCGCGGCGGAAGTCTTCCTGATCGGCGCGATCGTAGCCGGGGCTCATGGCCCAATAGCCGGATTTTTCGCTGTACCAGCTGACGGGAAGCTCGATGAGGTTTCCGGCGGTGTTGCGATGCAGGAACGTGCGGGCGTGATTGCCCGATCCGATGATGTAGTCGACGCGCTCTTCGACGATGTTGGCGGGATGGCCGTCGAATCCGATCTCGTAGCGGCGCTCGTAGTACTGGCCGTCGCGCTCGAACATGGTGTAGCAGAGACCGGAGGCCTGATTGCAGAGGGTGTTGTGGGTGGTGAAGTCACCCTGCATGGTCTGCGACGAAGGGTGCGAGAACGATCGGCCCATGCCGGTTTTGCTGTAGGTGGCGACAACATCGCCATGACAGCGGGCGCATACGGCGGGATCGACGTATCCGGATTGCGCGGCGGTGGAGCGCGAGGCGCTGCGGCGATGCAGAACGAAAAGGAGAGCGGCGGCGAGAAGAATGACGGCGACGCCGAGTGCGGCGAGCTGCCACCGGTGAGCCTGAAAGAAGGAAGGAGATCTGAAACCGCTGCGCGCCATTGCCGTTCGTCCCAGCTATGCTACCTGTCTTGTGTGGACGGAGGCGATATGGGGGCGGAAGAAAAATGAGGCCGCGGACCAGGTTCGGTCCGCAGCCTCACGAGGATGCATCAGAAGTTGAACCGGCCACCGATCTGCAACAGACGAGGCTGGTTCAGATCTGTCGTGATCTGACCGGTTGTGCCGCTGCCGATCACGCTGTTCGGGCTACCGAACTGAACGCGGTTGAAGAGGTTGAAGGCTTCCACGCGAAGCTCGAAGTTGACGTTCTCGTGGATCGGCGTGTTCTTGTAGAGGGCCATGTCGTAGTTCGCAATGCCCGGAGTCCGCAGCGCATTGTCTGTACGGGATTCGTCTCCGTACTGGAAGACCGCAGGAGCGGCAAAGGCTCCGACGTTGAAGTATGTATTTTGGGAGAGCTTTCCTCCCAAACGGTTGTAGATCGAGCCACTGTACTTTTTCTTCATGCCCGATACGACGTTCGGTCTGGTGCTCCCGCCATAGACATAGTTTCCGATGTTATTCGTCGCCATGGTCAGGCCCAGCGGGTAACCTTCCTGGAAGGTGGTTACGCCGTTGACTCCCCAGCCGCTGACGATGGCATTGACCGGTGCCGAGGCATTAGCGAGGAATTTACCGCCTTTGCCGATGGGCAGTCCATACACATAGCTGACGACGAGACGCTGACGCGAATCGAAGCTGGAGAGCGAGTACTCACTGGTCTGCCAGGTGTTGTAGTCCTGGAAGCCGGCGGTGGTGGTGGAGTCGAGCCAGCTGGTGAGGTACTCGGCATTGGTGAGGAGCTTGGAGAAGGTGTAAGCACCCAGCAGCGTGCCGCCGGAGGCAAAGCGCTTCTCAAGCTTCAGCTCGAGCGCGTTGTAATTGCTGACGCCCGCATAATGACCGCTATTGGAGATGCTGCCGTACTGCGGGAACGGCCTCACCGTCTGGCTATACAGGACGGTTGGCTTCTGCAGAACTCCCTGAGAGACCTTTCCGTAGAAGTTATTCGTGGCCTGCTGGTTCAGGAAGCAGTTTGGAGCGCTTGCCTCGCAGGTAGGATCGGCAGCCGCCTGATAGAGATACTTATCAGGCACCTGATTGATGGGAACGCTGACCGGCAGATTCGAGCCGTGCAGACCGGCGTAGGCGGCTTCCAGAGCGATTCCATACGGAAGCTCGCGCTGGACGGCGACGTTCCACTGGTAGGTGGCGCCGTTCGGCTCATTGGCGTACAGAGCCTGCGCATTGCCGCCGAGAAGGGTCTGCTGGTAGTCCGGATTGCGGTGCGGCGCACCGAGAAGGCCACCTGGGTAGGGGTTATCAAACGTGTTGGCCGGAGTCAGGTTGCCGTTGGTGGACTGCACCATGATGTTGTTCAGGAAATTGACGCCTGCCTGCAGCGGAGCTTCCGGGAACTGCAGATCGGAGGGAATGACGAATTTTCCCCATCCGGTACGGAGAACGGTCTTGTCGTCGAGACGATAGGCGACGCCGATACGCGGGGAGAAGTTGTTGAAGTGCTCGTTGCGGACCCCGCGCGCCGGGTGCTGGGGGCTGGCGACCAGATCGAAGGCACCGGGTACACCGACGACAGGGTTGATCTCGGTGGGGTTGAAGGTATCTGCGTTATTGTGCCGCTCGACATAGACACCAGGGATTTCATAGCGAAGTCCGAGGGTCAACGTGAGCTTGGGGGTAGCATTCCAGGTGTCCTGCACGTAATAACCCTGGTAGTAAAGGGTCTGGTAGGTGGGAGGAGCGATCTGGACGGTCTGTGAAGCGTTCTGGGCTACATAACCGAGCAGGAACGAAGCAAATGAGTTGCCGGATGCCTGCAGTAATGGTGTTGTCGATCCCTGTGGTATGAGCGTGGTGTTTGAAGGATTGGCAGAGGTAAAGATGTTGTCGAAGGTGAAGACGCCACCGGGCGAGTTGTTCTGGAAGTAGTTCATCTCCAGACGACGAAGATCGGCACCGGCTTTGATAGTGTGATTGCCGATGATCTTCGTGAACGTGGGCGCGATGACGTAGTTGTTGTTGATCGAGAAGATGTATCCCGTTCCGCCGGTGGTCAGCGTGGGGCTTGCGAGGCTGATCTTGGGCGGTGTGGTGGAGTTTGTCAGATCGTTCAGCGCGCTGATCTGCCCCATGTAGGAGGGCCAGCCGAGCTTGGTCTCATCGTAACCGAGAAGGCCAGGGGTTCTCTGGTAGTTCCAGCGCAGATACGAAACGTGAATGTCAGCAATGGTGGTGGGGTTGAAGATATAGGTGTCTCCAACGACGCCCTGCTGCGTGGTGAAGGCTTCCGGCGAGATGGGGTCGCCGGTGATCAGACCGTTGCCGTAAGGATTGGACGGCGTGTTGCTGGACTTCCAGTGGGTGTAGCGCTCGAAGAGACGCTGCTTCTCGCTGAGGGTCTGATCGCCGCGGATGGTGTACTGATCGTTGTTGCCGCCAGTTGTGCCGAACTTCGAGAAGTTGTTGATGGGGCCGTAGACCGAAGACTGCCCGGTCTGATTCTGTGCCGCCCAGTCAGGAAAAGCGACGAGGTTCTTCGCCACCGAGCTGAAGCGGGCGGGATCGATCACGTTCGGGACACCATTGTAGGAGAACTGCTGCCGCATGGGAGCGTTGCCGGTCAACTGGGCCGGTGTACAGGCAGGATTGCCAGGTATGGGATTTTTTTGCGAACTGCAGGTAGTGAGCGGGTCATAGATCGGGTCCACAGTCTCAGCGCTGAAATCACCGTTCAGCTCAGCGGGAGTGGGGACGTTCACCAGGTAAAGATGGCCGTAGCTCTGGCGGAAGCCCTGATAGTCGCCAAAGAAAAAGTACTTATCCTTCTTGATGGGGCCACCGATGTTGCCACCGAACTGGTTCTGGTGGAAGGCCTCTCTGCCGGCGCCGGAGCGCTTGGCGAAGAAGTCGTTCGCGTCGAGGTTGGTGTTGCGGAGGAATTCGTACGCCGTGCCGTGGAAGGCGTTGCTGCCGGACTTGGTGGCCATGTTGATGACGCCGCCGGTATACATGCCGAACTCAGCCGTGTTGTTGTTGGTCTGAACGCGGAACTCCTGGATGACGTCCTGATCGGGCACGAGCTCCACAGTGTTGCCGTAGGAGGTGTTGACCGGAGCTCCGTCGAGGAGCACCGAACCCTGGTTCGCGTTGCCGCCGCCGATCTGATAGTTACCGGCCGCGAAGACGTTCTGGCCGGTGAGGTTGCCGGAAGAGCTGCCCTGCGGAACGACGCCGGGGACGAGCGCAACCAGTGCGAGCACGTTGCGTCCGTTCAGCGGGATGTTGGTGACGGCCTTGCCCTGAACGACCTGTCCAAGCGAGGCATTTTCCGTCTGCATGATCGGAGCGGCGGAGGTTACCGTGATCTGCTGGGTCTGCTCACCGACGGACATGGCCACGTTGACGCGGGCTGCCTGATCGACGACGACGTCGATGCCGGTGCGGCTGAAGTGCTTGAAGCCCGCACTGTCAACGTCCACGCTGTATTGGCCCGGGACGAGAGACAGGGCCTGATAGTTACCGGAACCATCTGTAGTGATGTTTCTTTTTTCACCGGTCCCGCCATTCGTGACGGTCACCGTGGCACCGGACAGAGCTGCGCCGGTGGAATCGGAAACCGTTCCAACGATCGAGCCGAAAATATTTTGTGCGCTGGCTGAGGAAATCAATAAGAAAAACCCGGCAGCCAGTATGGTAATGCCGTAAAGAAAGGGCCTTTGGATTCGCATTGCGCCTCCGTAAGTTTTAGTGGAAAACATTATATGCAACTATTTTTGCGTATTATGCAACAATAAGATGCAACGGTCGAAAAGGTAGCACCCGCATTTAACAAAAGTCAAGTACACAATTTAAGCTGTGATGAGACAGCAATTTCCAGGGATAACTGTTGCGAAAACACGCATGGAATCAGGCTGTTTCGCATTTTGAAAACGATCTGTGACAGGTGGCGGACGGAGCTCAAACGGGTGCGGATTCGAGCCCGAATCCAATGACAATCGAGAGTGTTCAGGTTGAACCCGGACCGGCCGGAAACGTGCGCGAAACGGCCCGGGGCTTCGGGGTCAGCAACGGGATTGCTGCATTTCACGGCGCTGCCCGCGATCGGGCTGAGCAGACTGCCGTGCCGGTTCCCTGTCACGAGGCAGGCGCTCCATAAGGAAGCGTCCCGCGGCACAGACAGGCACCGTGCACCGTTGATTCCGTTTTGTGGCGGCATGAAATCCGATTCCGGCGGCGCTGTATCAGGCCGCTCGAAACCGGATTTCTTCGACAGGAAAACAAACTCCATTACTTGTGCGAAGCCTGCTTCCCGGGAGTGCCCCAGAAGATGTAGGTTCCGCTGCGCACGGAGGTCACGATGTCGATGGCGCCATCCTTATTCAGGTCGACGGCCAGGACATCCGATCCGGCACCGGAACGGTTATCGATCAGCTCCGGCTCGAAGCGAGCGCCGCCGGGAGCTTTGGGATCGCGAACGGTCCGGAACCAGTAGAGGACGGGGGCTCCATAAGGGTCCGGATCGTAGTAGTCGTCGAGGTGCGACCAGAGCCGCTTGCCGACGATGAAATCGGGGATGCCGTCGCCATCGACATCGGCGATGGTGCTGCCGTGCGGCTCGGTGAAGACCACGCCGCCGGCGCTCTCTTCGGGCGTTTTGCCCATGATGACGTGTTTGACGAAGGAGATCTGGCCGTCGGCGGAACGCTTCTGCTCGAACCAGTCGATACCCCAGCCATGCGCCTGCATGACGGTTACTACGTCATTGAGGCCGTCGCCGTTCACATCATAGACACCGATTTCTGAGCCGCCCGCGGAGGTTCTGCCCCAGCGGCCGAAGGGCTCCGGGTGATACTTCCAGGGCGCTCCGGTATCGGAGGCGGGCTGCTCCCACCATCCATAGGCGCCGACGATGTCGACCCTGCCGTCACCGTTGATGTCGCCGGCTCCGATGCCGTGCGCGGGCCAGGGGCCCTTCTCTGAAATGCGGTGCACGATCCAGGGTTTGGTCGGGTCTTTTGGATCAGGCTTGGCGTAGCACATGTAGTCGTCGCCCATGTAGACCAGCTCGGGCTTGCCGTCGCCGTCAACGTCGGCCAGGATGGTCTCTTCGCTGTTGATGGGAGAGACGACGATGGAGCTCTTCCAGCGGCGCGATTCGCCCTTTGGATTAACGTAAAGAACGGCGCCGACGAGACCGCCGCCGGCGTGGCTGGTGGTCAGCACGTCGGGCCATCCGTCGCCGGTGAAGTCGTAGGCGTGCTCGACCCAGTCGTTCGAAGAGAACTCCGTGGAGCTGTTATAGCCCTGCGCGGGATAGATCTCTCGGTAGCGCGTGTAGTCAGGCCCGTAGTAGATGAAGGGGCCGGATACGATGTCGAGGTTTCCGTCGCGGTCGAAGTCGGCGGCGGCGGCGGACCATCCATAATAAAAGGGGCTGAGCCGCTGCTCATGGAAGCGCGGCGACACCTTCTCTACTGGGACATTTTTGAAGGCGAGGTCTTTCCAGGCGATGTTGTGGAAGTGGACCTCAGTACCGGCGCCGACGTAAAGAGCGAAGGGGCCGTAGGCGTCCATGCCTTCGGTCGCGGTGCTGACCTGCGCACCACCGTCATTGAAGAAGGCGCGGATGATGTCGGCGTCGAGGAGAACTTCCACTTCGTTCCAGTCGCCCATCTTCAGGCCGCGCGCGGGCAGCTGCAGAGGCATGGTCTCGCCGGCAGGCGCGGGGACGACAGGTCTGCGAAGAGGCGGCTCGGGACCTTCAGCCGGGCTGGGCAGCGGCGGCGCGAAGCGGATGAGGCCGCCGGCGTTGCGCAGCTTCGTGCGCTCGATCTCGTTACCGGAGGCGTCGAGCGTGACGCGGTAGGCGGCGAGGTCGTTCTGTTTGATGGAGAGAAAGACGCCCTGAATGTAGTTACCGGTCTTTACGGCACGCAGCAGAATGCCGGTGTCGCAGGGGCCTTCGCACTTAAACGAGGCGTAGACGCCGGTGTCCTGATAGGGGTGGTCGAGCACAAGCCAGCCTGGAGCATTCGCGGCGCGTCCGTCACCGTCGATGGTGCCGTTCTCCGCCTGCCACTTTGCGCTGCCCATCGTATGCCAGCCATCGAGGCTGGAGCCCTGAAAGGACTTATCCGGAGAAAAGCTGGGCGTTTGCGCGAAGCCGGGAGAGGCCGACAGGAGCAGACAGGATGCACCAACCAAGCATAAGAGCCTGAACTTCATGAAAAAACCTCTTTCGGCCGCTGGGCTCAGGGGGTTTGGTATTTGCGTAATACGCAATCTACATTGCCAATTACGCCGCACACCATATTAGCTCCACGGAGCAACTCCGGTACAGCTTTTGTGACTTTTCAGAAAAAAATTTCCCATAATGGGAGAAAAATGACACGCCTGCCGGTAAGTAAGCACTTCGCAGATGGCGCAGTGCGGCTTTTGCCTGCCGCGGTTTTGCTTCTCCGGACGAGGAAAGGTAGATTAAACATCGGATGCTTCGCAGATTTGCATGGCCGGTGCTTCTGTTGCTGCTGATGAGCATGCAGACAGCGGCAGGTGTGTGCGCGGTGCAGTGCGATGCGATGGCCGGAGCCGCTGCACACGGCCCGATGAGCGGCATGGAGCATTGCCATGCGATGACGTCCTCTTCCTTCGGCACGGGACGCGCCGTGCATGCACCGGCATGCTGCCGGAGCATGGTCTGCCGCGGCGAGATGGAGCTGCTGCAGAAGCAAACGGTGGCGGTGACCCGGTCCTCGGCCCCGGTTTTTTATCAGGACGCCTTATCCCGGTACTTCGGTACTCCAGCCTCGAGGGACGCACGCCTGCTGCGCTCCGCTCCTGAGCGCGGAGACCCTGCCACGGCGCAATACGATCCTCTGACTTCCTCACTCCGCGTCTAGAGCGGCTTCCCTGCTGACGGCCTCGTTCGGCAGAGGCACGGCTGTATCGGCAGGCGCACACCCATATCTATAGATATGTCGACGGATGCGCCGGCACGATGTTGTGGATATGAGATGGACCGGGAAGCAACCTGTTTGAGGAATGTCAATGCAGCAAAAGAAGACAGAGAGAGCGAAGACCGCTGTGGTGAGCCGCCGCCGCTTTGTTCAGGGAATGGCGGCGATAGCGGCGATGGGCCCGGGCGGCTGGACTGCGTTTGCGGGAACGGCGGTACAGAAGCAGGCAACGCTGACAGGAACACATTTTGAGCTGACGGTCGATTCCCTGCCGGTGAATTTCACAGGGCGCAGGTCGAGAGCGACGGCGGTGAACGGGACGTCTCCGGGGCCGGTGCTGCGCATGCGAGAGGGCGACACGGTGACGATTGCGGTGACGAACCGGCTGAAGGAGGCGACGTCGATTCACTGGCATGGGATACGGCTGCCGTCGGACATGGACGGCGTGCCGGGGCTGAGCTTTGCGGGCATCGCTCCGGGCGAGCGGTTTGTGTATCGCTTTCCGGTGCTGCAGAACGGCACATACTGGTACCACAGCCACAGCCGCTTTCAGGAACAGACGGGGCTGCTTGGCGCGCTGATCATCGATCGGAAAGATGATCGCAAAGAGAGCGAGTCGGTCGCGTACGAGCGCGAGTATGTAGTGCTGCTGTCGGACTGGACGGATGCGAATCCGGAGACGATCTACCGCAACCTGAAAGAGCAGAGCGATTACTACAACTATCACCGGCACACGCTGGGCGATTTTCTGTCGGAGGCGAGAAAGAACGGACTGCGCGCGACGCTGGCGAAGCGGAGCATGTGGGGGCGCATGAACATGAGCGAGGGAGATATCGCGGATGTGTCGGGCGCGACCTATACCTACCTGCTGAACGGGAATGCTCCGGCGGCGAACTGGACGGGCGTGTTTCGCGCGGGCGAGCGGATTCGGCTGCGGGTGATCAACGGATCGTCGATGACGTTTTTCGATGTGCGGATTCCGGGGCTGGCGATGACGGTGGTTCAGGCGGACGGCAACGATGTGCAGCCGGTGGAGGTGGATGAGTTTCGCATCGGCATCGCCGAGGTCTATGACGTGATCGTGCAGCCGAAGACGGCGGAGGCTTACACGATCTTTGCGCAGGCGGAGGATCGTACAGGCTATGCGCGGGGAACGCTGGCTCCGGTGGAAGGGATGACGGCGGCGGTTCCGGAGATGGACCCGCGGCCGGTGCGCACGATGGTGGACATGGGCATGGACATGCGCGGGATGAAAATGGCCGGCATGAACATGAATATGGCGGGCATGGACGGCATGCGCAAAGACGACATGCCGATGCAGAGCGATGCTGCTGCCGCGATGCCGATGGGAGAGATGCACGATGCGGGCAGACACGGCGCGATGGGTGCGATGGATATGCCGGGACAGAGGACAGGAAGCGGCGGCGCAGGGACAGTTCCCTTTCCGCAGCCTGGTCCGGATACGCACCCCGTGATGGCGATGTGCGAGACGGGAGTGGCGCCGCCAGTGGTGCGGAGCGAACCGGTGCCCATGCACACGGGTCCGCAAGTGGATAACGTGGCGATGCGCGCAACAGAGCGGCTGAACGATCCTGGTGACGGGCTGAGCAACAACGGAAGACGGGTGCTGACGTATGCCGATCTGCGCGCGCGATACAGCGGCGTGGATCGAAGGCCGCCGACGCAGGAGATCGAGCTGCACCTTTCGGGCAATATGGAGCGCTACATCTGGGGATTCAACGGCAGGAAGTTTGCCGATACGGAACCGATACGGATGAAGCTGGGCGAACGGCTGCGCATTGTGCTGGTGAACGACACGATGATGGAGCATCCGATTCACCTGCATGGATTGTGGAGCGAGCTGGAGAACGGGAATGGCGCGTTCAATCCTTATAAACACACGGTGACGGTGAAGCCGGCGGAGCGTCTGAGCTATCTGGTGAGCGCGGACACACCGGGGCGATGGGCGTACCACTGCCACCTGCTCTATCACATGGAAGCGGGGATGTTCCGCGTGATGGAGGTGATATGAAGCGCCTTCCCACGAGAAGCCACAGATGTGTTGCCGCGCATGCGGCGCTGACAGGGCTTGTGGCTGTGCTGCTCTGCGGAACGAGCATGCGGGCGCAGCAAACGGCGCAGAGTCCGAGACCGATGAGCACTGTGTCCGGAAACACCATGAGCGGCATGCAGGGCTCAGACGGCGAGGCGATGGGGCATGGGCTGATAGGCCATGCAATGTTCAGCCAGTTTGAGGGCCGCACGAACGGCGCGGACAACGAGCTGCGCTGGGATGGCGAAGGATGGCTGGGCACGGATATGAACCGGCTGCGGGTGAAGTCGGAGGCATACGGCGACGGCGGCGGCGTGAGCGATGGCGACCACGAGGCACTGTATGGGCGGCCGATTCCACGGCTGCGCTATTTCGATGCGCAGGCCGGCATACGCGCGGACCTTGATTCAGGCCCGGCGCGGGCATGGGCGGCGATCGGCGTGGAGGGGCTGGCTCCGTACTTTTTTGCATTTGCACCGACGCTGTATATCCGCAACGATGGGCGCGTGGCGGGACGGCTGGAGGGATCGTACGATCTGCTGCTGACGCAGCGGTGGATTGCGGAGCCGGAGGCGGAGCTGAACTTCTACAGCAAAGACGATGCGCCGCGCGGGATCGGGTCGGGACTGTCGGAGATGGACACGGGAATTCGGGTGCGGTATGAGGTGAGCCGGAAGTTCGCTCCGTATCTCGGCTTCGCGTGGGACGGGAAATTCGGCGGCACGGTGAGCTATGCGCGGCAGCGCGGTGAGACGAGCAGCGACCCGCGCTTCGTCTTCGGCATCCGGTTCTGGTACTGAGCGGCGCTAGAGCTTTCGCTTTTCGACCAGATAGAGGTGCTCGCAGGCCAGCACGGTGTGCTGATCCTGGTTGCGGACCTCGACCGCTTCGACCACGATGCCGTGGGCGGGGCGTTTGGGGTCTTCGCGTTTTTCGCGGATGGCGGCGGTGACATGGATGGTGTCGCCGAGAAAGACGGGGCGGATGAAGCGGACGCGGTCGTATCCATAGGACATGGCGCGGGGATTGATGTCGCCTGCGGTCATACCGATGGCGATGCTGAGGATGAGCGTGCCGTGGGCGATGCGGCGGCCGAAGGGCTGGGTGCGGCACCAGGCTTCGTCCATGTGATGAGGGTAGAAGTCGCCGGTCTGCCCGGCGTGCAGCACGATGTCGGCCTCGGTGATGGTGCGGCCGGTGGTGGTGCGGCGCTGGCCGATTTCGTACTCCTCGAAAAACACGTCCTGGAAGTTCATGGTTTGCCTTTGCGTGGTGCGGGAGGGATCGATCAAAATCCTTATGTGAAATCTTTTTTTGCTGATAAAATCGCCGCGCGGGTCAATATATCACTCAGGAAAGACGGAGACAATGACCACTTCCGCAGCGCACTGCCTGCGCGGAATTACCTGGAAGCATACACGCGGCCTGATGCCGATGCTGGCGACGGCGCAGCGTTTTGAAGAGATGCATGCGGGCCTGAGCATTACGTGGGAGACGCGGTCGCTGCAGTCATTTGCGGATGAGCCGCTGGAGGTGCTGGCTGAACGCTATGACCTGATGGTGATCGATCATCCTTCATGCGGGCGAGCGGCGAGCGGAGGCTTTCTGCGACCGCTCGATGAGGTAATGGCGGCTGCCGTGCTGGAGGACCAGGCGAAGCACTCGGTGGGCGAGAGCTATGCCAGCTATGTGTACGAGGGACATGTGTGGGCGCTGCCGATTGACGCGGCGACACCGGTGAGCCTGCGCCGCACGGATCTGCTGGAGCGGGCGGGCGAGGCTGCTCCGCACACGTGGGAGGAGCTGATGGGACTGGCGCGGAAGGGTCTGGTGGCGGCGGCGGGGCTGGCGATCGACAGCCTGATGCACTTTTTTATGCTGTGCCAGGCGCTGGGCGAGGAGCCGTTCACAACAGACGGGCGCGTTGCGAGCGATGCGGTGGGAAGAGAGGCGATGCGGCGGCTGCGCGAATTGCTGCTGCTGTGTCCAAAGGGATGCCTGCACGCCAACCCGATTGCGATATGGAATGTGCTCTCGACGAGCGACAGCGCGGCGTATTGCCCTTTCGCGTATGGGTATTCGAATTACAGCAGGCGCGCCTATGCGGAGCATGTTGTGGAGGCGGGCGAACTGGTGACGCTGGACGGCACAGTACTTCGATCGACGCTGGGCGGAGCGGGGCTCGCGATCTCCGCACGCTGCAGCGATGTGGCGACGGCTGCCGCATACGCGCAATATGTGGCGTCGGAGCGGTGCCAGAAGACGCTGTACTTCGATGCGGGCGGGCAGCCGGGGCATCGCGCGGCGTGGCTGGACGCGGAGGTAAACCGGAGATCGAATGGGTTTTTCGAGAAGACGCTGCCGGTGCTGGACAGAGCGTGGGTGAGACCGCGGTTCGATGGATATCTGACGTTTCAGAGCCGCGCGGGAGAGCGCCTGCATGCGTATCTGCGCGAGGGCGGCGCGGAGGGTCCGGTGATGGAAGCGATGAACGAGATGCTGCAGGAAGCGCACAGAGGAGGTGCGCGTTGAGGCCGCTGGAGGGGTTGCTGGTGATCGACCTGAGCCAGTTTCTTTCCGGGCCGTCGGCATCGCTGCGCATGGCGGACATGGGCGCGCGGGTGATCAAGATCGAGAAGCCGGAGACGGGCGATCTGTGCCGCGATCTGTATATCTCGAACCTCGAGCTGGATGGAGACAGCACGCTGTTCCACTCGATCAACCGGAACAAGGAGAGCTTTGCGGCGGACCTGAAGGACGATGCGGGTCGCGCGGCGGTGCTGGCGCTGATCGACCGGGCAGATGTGGTGCTGCATAACTTTCGGCCTGGAGTGATCGAGAAGCTGGGGCTGGATTATGAAACGGTGAGCGCGCGGCGGCCGCGGGTGGTGTACGGAGAGATCAGCGGATACGGACGCAGCGGGCCGTGGGCGAAGAAGCCGGGACAGGATCTGCTGGTGCAGTCGCTGTCCGGGCTGGCGTGGCTGAACGGCGATGCGGAGCAGCCTCCGGTGCCGTTTGGTCTGGCGGTCGCGGATCTGTATGCGGGCGCGCATCTGTGCCAGGGTGTGCTGGCGTGTCTGGTGCGGCGCGGCATTACGGGACGCGGTGGACGCGTGGAGGTGAGCCTGCTGGAGTCGGTGCTGGATCTGCAGTTCGAAGTGCTCACGACCTATCTGAATGACGGAGGCAAAGTGCCGCAGCGCAGCCGTCACAACAATGCGCATGCGTACTTGGGCGCTCCGTATGGGATATATGCAACGCAGGATGGTTATCTTGCGCTGGCGATGGGCTCGCTGCTGCAGCTTGCGGCGATTCTGGACTGCCCGGCGCTGAAGCTGTACAGCGCTCCGGATGCGTTCGATCAGCGCGACGAGATCAAGGCGATGCTGGCGGAGCATCTGCGGAGGCAGACGACCGCATACTGGCTGGAGCGGCTGGAGCCGGCGGGCTACTGGTGCGCCGATGTTTTCACATGGCCGCGGCTGATGGAGCATGCGGCCTTCGATGCGCTGGATATGCTGCAGACGGTGGGACGCGATGAGCGCGTGAAGATGACGACGACGCGCTGTCCGATTCGGATTGACGAAGAGCTGCTGAAGAGCGAGCGCGGCGCTCCGCGGCTGGGCGAGGACACGGAGGCGCTGCGCAGAGAGTTCGGGCTTCCATAGCAGACGATGGCGGGCGGGAGGACGCAGGTGCTGTATTCTGTGCGGGCATGAAAGCGATGAAGGTGGAAAAGAAGAGCAGATATTCAGTACCGGCGCTGGAGAAGGGGCTGGATATTCTGGAGAGCCTGGCGTCGGCGCAGTCTCCGCAGTCGCTGACGGAGATGGCGCGGCGGCTGGAGCGCACGCCGAGCGAGCTGTTCCGGATGCTGGATGCGCTGGAGCGGCGCGCATATATTGCGCGCGATCCGGTGTCGGATGGATATCACCTGACGCTGCGGCTGTATGAGCTGGCGCACACACACTCGCCGGTCGATCAGCTATTGAAGGCGGCGACGATTCCCATGCGCGAGCTGGCGGAGACGATTCGCGAGTCGTGCCATTTGTGCGTGCTGAGTGGAGCGATGCTGGTGGTGGTGGCGCAGGCGGAGAGTCCGGAGCCGGTGCGGCTGTCGGTGGAGGTGGGCGATCGCGTGCTGCCGCTGCGCACGGTCTCAGGGCGCGTGCTGACGGCGTTTCTGGAGGATGCGGAGCAGGAGCGCTTTCTTCTGAACGATGCAACCTACATGGCGATGACGAAGAAGGAGTGCGCGGAGGCGGCGGCGGAGCTGAAACAGATTCGCAGAGACGGCTACCTGATGGCAACGAGCACGCGGCGCACGGGTCTCGATGCTTCGTGCCTGGTCGGCAATCCGCGTGTGAACGTGATGGCGGCGCTGGGCGTGCCGTTTCTGCCGGGTTCGGCCAACGACGGCAGGGAGCGCAAGCTGATCCCGGTGATTCAGCAGTGCGCGGAGCGGATTACGACGGCGCTGGGGCTTACGGCGCCGCTGCCCAGAGCGCAGAAGTAAAGGACTGTCATTCATGACCAGACTGCGGATCGCTTATCGTGAGTTCTCCGGCTTTGAAAAGGCTTTGGCTGCGCAGACGAAGCTGTACTGCGCGGAGCGGCCGGGCGTGGAGATCGAAACGGTCTCGCTGCATCTCGAACAGCTTTACAGAGAGCTGTTTGCCGAGGAGGGTCTGCGCCTGGGCAAGTGGGATCTGGGAATGGTGGTGACGGACTGGCTGGCCGGCGCGGTGGAGGAGGGACGGCTCGAAAATCTGACTCCCTATATGAAGGCGGCGCCGCTGCCGGAGTGGCCGCAGGGATGGGCGCGTTCGCTGGTGGAGCCGCTCGATTTCAACGGCGATGTTTACTGCATTCCGTATCATGACGGGCCGGAGTGTCTGATCTATCGCAGCGACCTTTTTTCGTCTGCGCAGGAACAGCAAAACTTTCGCGCGGCGTATGGATATGACCTCGCACCTCCGCAAACGTGGCAGCAGTTTGAAGATGCGGCACGCTTTTTTACGCGGCCGGAGGAAGGACTCTTCGGTACGGTCTTCGCGTGCTTTCCGGATGGGCACAATACGCTGTACGACTTTGCGCTGCAGGTATGGAGCCGCGGCGGCGAGCTGCAGGATGGCGCAGGGCTGCCGCTGCTGATGAGCGCGGAGGCAGAGGCGGCGCTCGATTTCTACCGGCGTGTGGTGCGCGATGCGACGCTCTGTCATCCTGGATCGACGGGCTTCGATTCAGTGCAGTCGGGCGATGCGTTTCTGTCGGGCTCGGTCGCGATGATGGTGAACTGGTTTGGGTTCGCATCGCAGAGCGGATGCGCGGGCGGCGCGCTGGAGGGAAAGGTCGCGCTGGCGGCGATTCCCTGCAGTCCGGGGCTGACACCGGCGTCGCTCTCTGTCTTCTGGACGATGGGCATCGGCAGCGGCTCGCGGAACAAAGAAGCGGCGTACGACTTTCTGCGCTTCCTGGCGCGGCCGGAGATGGATCGCGAAGTGGTGCGGCATGGCGCGGTGGGCGTGCGGCTTTCAACATGGCGCGATGCGGAGGTGCAGCGAATGGTTCCGGCCTTTCGGGAGATTGAAGCGATCTCGATGGGAGCGCGGAGATTGCCACGCACGTCCGGTCTGCCGGAGTTTGCAGAGGTTGTGAACGGCGTTGTCGAAGCTGCGCTCGAGAGCGATGAGCCCTCGGCGTCGATTCTGCAGCGGGCGCAGCAGCAGTCGCTGGCGAAGAAGATTCGCTTTCAGTGACGACGCGCTGCGCGGGCGGTTTTTTTACCAGGAAAATGCGATCAGCGAGCTTCCTGCCAGATGCCGTGCGCTCGTGCGGCGAAGTGCCGGAGCGTGGCGCGGACGGTGAACTCGGCGGCGGCGGGGTCGCCCTCACGGATGAGCTCGATCATGCGCTTGTGGCGGTCGAGATCGGACTCCCACGCCTTTGCCGTCTGATGGACCTGCGCGACACGCATGGAGACGAAGGCGAAGAGCGGCACGAGCAGCGTGCGGATCTGCGCGCTGAGAAAGTGATTGCCGCTGAGCTCGCAGAGCGTGAGGTGAAAGGCGAGGTCGGCCTCGATGAGGCTGCGGACATCGCCCTGTTTTGTGGCGCGGCGCATCTCTTTCAGAACTTCTTCAAGAGGAGTGAGGTCGGCACGGCGCTGCGCGGCGAGATGCGCGGCGAACCCTTCGAGCGCTCCGCGCAGCTCATAGATCTCGGCGAGGTCGGACTCGGTGTATGAGGTGACGCGCGCGCTGCGTCCGGAGGCCTTGGTGACGAAGCCTTCCCCGATGAGGAGGTTGATGGCTTCGCGCACAGAGGTTTGTGCGACACCGAATCTTCGCGCCCAGTAGCCTTCGATGATGCGCTGGCCGGGCGCGAGATGGCCCTGAATGATCTCTTCGCGCAGCTTTGCGGCAAGGCTCTGCTTGACGAGCGGCGATGCTTCTTCGTGAAGCGAGTTTTTGGTATGCGGCATGGGGCAGATAGATAAATCGGATTGTGTTCAGGTATATAGCGAGCTGCGTGCTTTTGTGAAATGTGCGGGGCTGAGTGGTCCTGGGTCCGTTTTCTCCGCAGGGGCTGAAGCCCCCGTTCATTCATTCTGACGGGTTACGGCACGGCTGAAGCCGTGCCCTGATACAAAACAATTCAAACAGACCCGCGACCGCTCAGCGTGTGGGAGAGCCAGAGCTTACCGTGTGGAAAATGCCGTGGTGACGGTGGCAAAGACGAGCACCAGCACGCCGCATGCGAGCACAACCAGAGACCGGCGCGGAGCCTGTTTCCATTCACCGGAGACCAGACCGGCAACGTTTGCCGTGACCACCATGACGATCTGAAAGATGGCCCATCCGGCGGAGTCGCCGAGTGTGCCGAGGTAGCGCGTGGAGACGCCATAGATGGCGACGGCGCCGATCCAGAGCAGGCCCATGAGCAGGCTGAGTGATGCGTCCTGCCAGGTGTGAGAGAGGAATTTCCAGGTGCGGTTTCTCGAGAGCAGCCAGAGGGTGTAGGCGAGATTGGGAATGAGGCCGCCGAGGAGAGCTACGGGCCAGACGGCAAATGCGGCGTTGGAAGCAGCGGCGCCGCCATGCACGGAGGCCTGTGCGATCGGCTCTCCAAAGGCGAGCGAGAGGTTGAGCATGGACGACAGCACGCCGGAGAGGATGGCAATGCCGAGTCCGGTGAGGTATGCGGTGTCTGCCTGCGATGCGGATGCGGGCGAAGCGGCACGCTGTTCGCGCAGCCTGCCGGCGATGCCGGAGAGCATGACGCCGAAGACCATAAGGGCGCAGCCTGCGATGAGGATTCCGGAGCTGCCGCTGAACAACTGGCTTCGATGCAGCGCCACAAGTGGAACGAGGGTTCCGAAGATTGTGCCCAGACCGATGATGATCGTGAAGGCCAGCGACATGCCGAGGCGCACGACGGAAATACCGAAGAGGACCTGCGCGATGCCCCATCCAAAACCCAGCAGAAACGAGGGCAGCCATACGGCAGGAGCGAGCGACAGATAAAGTCCCGGCCAGCCGGGAATGACGAGCACGGCAATGAGCCACGGCACGACGACGAGCGAGACGAGGCTGAAGACGAGCCAGGTGCACTCCCACGGCCACTTGCGGATGCGCCGGAGCGGCAGCATGCAGTTGCCGACGCAGACGCCGCCGAGCAGAGCGAGCAGGATACCGGTGAGGCTGCTGCTCATAAAAGCTCCGAGCTGCTACCCGGCTCCTGCGGTGTGCGGTAGTGGCCCGCGGCGAGCTGCACGGGATGGACGAAGTAGCGGCTGAGGTGAGGGATGTGCTCGAGAAAGGTCTCGGGATGGCCCATGGCGATGTGATTGACGAGGACGAGATGCTGATGGATCTGGCCCATATCGCCGACATGCGGCACGACGGGCACGTTGTATTTGCGGGCGAGCAGGCTGACGGTGAGGAACTCGCTGACGCCGCCGAGGCGCGTGCAGTCGGGCTGCAGAAAGGCGACGCATCCGGCCTCAAGATAATTTTTGAAGACGACGCGGTTGGGGACGTGCTCACCGAGGGCGAGCGAAAGCGGAGCGATGGCCTGAGCGAGCTGGCGGTGCGCGTGGATGTCGTCGGGGTGCGTGGGCTCTTCGATCCAGTAAGGATTGATGCTGCCGAGGTCGCGGCAGGCAACGATGGCGGCGGGAAGAGACCATTGCTGATTGGCGTCGAGCATGATGTTCGCGGAAGGGCCGACGAGGCGGCGCAGTCCCTGGGCACGCTGCAGATCGCGGTCGAGTGAGCCACCGACTTTGAGCTTGAACGCTCCGAAGCCCTGGTCGAGGCTGCGCTGCACGTTTTCGCGAATCTGCGCATCGTCGTAGTGGTACCAGCCGACGCTGGTGTCGTAACCGGGATAGCCGCGATCGAGCACAGAGGAGCGGCCGACGCGGCCGGGCTCTTCTTCGCGCAGCATGCGCAGGGCTGTTTCGCGGTCGAGCACATCTTCGAGATAGCTGAGATCGAGCAGAGCGACGAAGGCCTCGGGGGAGAGGCCGAGAAGCAGCTTCCAGAGCGGCTCGCGGCGGGCTCTGGCCCACAGATCGAAACAGGCGTTAGTGATGGAAGCGAGGGCGAGATGAACGACTCCCTTATGCGGGCCTAGCCAGCGCAGATGGGGATCGTCGGCCATCTCGCGGAACTTTGCGCCGAAGCCGGCCATGAGCTCTTCGAGGTCGGCACCGATAAGGGAGGGCGCGAGCATTTCAATGGCGCTGCAGACGAGGTCGTTGCCGGTGCCCATGGTGAGCACGAGGCCGGTGCCCTGGAGTCCGGTGTCGAGGGCGATCTGCGTTACGGCAAAGGAGTACTGCGGCGTGGAGTGGACGGCATCGGAGCCTTCGCCGGGCTCTAACTGAAACCGCGTATCGCGTGTGGTGACTTCCCTGATGAACATGCTCTTCCCTGTCTCAAAAAATGCGCCGATCGCAGTTCTGACGATTATACAAATAAGCGCTTGAATGGCAGAAGCAAAATCGCTCGACCATTCAAGAAGTGACGCGGTAATCACTCGAAAGAGTGCGGTTATTTCATCGAATACTGCTTGACATCCATCTTTTACGGGCACTAACGTTTTTGATGATATGAGCGCTCAAACTACCAGCCGCCGTACCTTCCTGCAGCTCGCGCTTGCCGCGTCCTCGCTTTCGCTTTTTCCAGTGCCCGGGTTCGGATCGACTCTTCAGAACGACCGGGAAGACGAACGGACGGCGTGGTATCGCCGGGCAAAGTTCGGGATGTTTATTCACTGGGGTCCGTATTCGCTGGCCAGCGTGGAGGCTTCGTGGCCGATCATGCGGCCGAAGCCGGGCGGGATCACAGAGGCGGAGTACCGGGCGCTGCCGCAGCGGTTCAATCCGACGAAGTTCGATCCGAATGCGTGGATCGATCTGGCGCGCACAGCGGGGCAGGAGTACATGGTCTTTACGACGAAGCACCATGACGGCTTCTGCATGTTCGATTCGTCGTTCACGGATTACAAGATCACGAACACGCCGTACGGAAAGGACATCGTGAAGCAGCTCTCCGATGCCTGTGATGCGAGAGATATGCGGCTGGGCTTTTATTACTCGCCGCCGGATATGCACCATCCCGACTTTCGCGACACGTCGAAGCCGGCGAGCGAGAACTGGAATGGACAGCCGGAGCGGCCGGAATGGCCGATGTATCTGCAGTACATGCAGCTGCAGCTTTCCGAGCTGCTGACGAAGTATGGTCCGGTGGCGCTGATCTGGTTCGACGGATTGTTTCACCAGGAGAAGTATGACGGCGAGCGCTTTCTGAAGCTGATCCACTCGCTGCAGCCTGGGACACTGGTGAATGACCGCATCGGCGTGCCGGGCGATTATGTTACGCCGGAGCAGTTTATTCCGAAGGAGATTCCGACGAAGCAGGTCCACTTCCGCGGCGCGGATGCGAGCATTCAGAAAGAGCTGAAGCCGGGCGTGCCGCGTCCGGAGGATTTTCAGCTGTGGGAGACGTGCATGACGATTAACAACACGTGGGCCTGTAACATGCACGATCACGATTACAAATCGGCGCAGTTTCTGATTCGGGCGCTGGTGGAAGTGGCGAGCCGCGGCGGGAATTTTCTGCTGAACGTGGGGCCGCAGCCGGA
The DNA here is from genome assembly GCF_003428625.2 of Paracidobacterium acidisoli. Taxonomy (GTDB): domain Bacteria; phylum Acidobacteriota; class Terriglobia; order Terriglobales; family Acidobacteriaceae; genus Paracidobacterium; species Paracidobacterium acidisoli. Next base: position 831,172 of record NZ_QVQT02000002.1, read on the forward strand.
TGGGGTGATTCAGCCGGAGTTTCAGGAGCGGCTGCGCGCGATCGGCAACTGGATGACGGTCAACAGCGACTCGATTTACGGCACGACGTACGGACCGGTTCAGGGAGTGAACGGGATTCGGACGACAGCAAAGCGAGAGAGCATCTTTGTTCATATCTTCGACTGGCCATCGGCAACGCTCACTGTCCCGGGGCTGGACAGGAAGGTGATCTCGGCCCATCTGCTCGCGACCGGACAGACGCTGACGTTCCGGCAGTCGGAGACCGGAGTGCAGATCGATCTGCCGGCACAGGCTCCGGATGCCAACGTGAGCGTGCTCGAACTGAGAACGCTGTAGAAGCCGGCGTAAGGCCGATTCGTATCGCAAAGCGAAGCCGCAGGATTACAATCCTGCGGCTTTTGTTTCTCTGCATAAAGCCCACGGCCGGTCCGGTTGCAGGAGAGGCCGTGGGGTTGAGGGATGAGCCACCTCAGAAGGTGATTCTTCCAGCGAACTGCAGCTCACGCGAGGTGCTGACGGTGCCGGTCGGGTAGTTAGACCAGACCACGCTGCCGTAGGTTGCATCGTTGATATTTGCATCCGGCGGCGCGAAGACAGGATGGTTGAAGATGTTGAATGCCTCTGCGCGGAACTCAAAGGTAAGGTTGTCGTGGATCGGGAACTGCCGGAAGACCGATGTATCCAGATTCCAGAAGCCGTTCGACCGCAATGAATTTCGTCCGGCGGAGCCGTACGTATAGTTCTGAGGAGTGGCGTAGGCCGCGGTATTGAACCACTCCGCGGGCGTTCGCTTACTCTTGTTCGGATTGCCGACGACATCGAGGGTTTCGTAAGTGAATCCGTTTCCGGTGTTGGCCACATCGGTGCTGGTATCAGGCGTATAGACCTGGCCGGAGCGGGCGGTAAAGATATTGTTGAACTGCCAGTTGCCGAGGGCGTAATCGAAGAGATGGTTTCCGGTTGAGAACTGTCTGCCCTTGCCCACAGGAATCTCATAGAGCGTATTCACAGAGAGCACGTTTCTGAGATCGGTTCCCGATACGGCGTAGCTTCCAAAACCAGCGACGTTGTAGGGGTCCTGCGGAACTGTGCCTTCGACGCCGAACCAGCCGTCGCCGCCGACGTTCATCGATTTCGACCAGGTATACGCCACCTGATACGAGAGGCCATTGCTCATGCGCCGGTTGAGCATGAACTGTGCCGCATGATAGGACGACGATCCGATGCTGCGGTCATAGAACGTCGGCGCGATGTAGGGGTACAGAGCGCGCGACTGAGCGTCGCCCGGTCCGGGAGTGAGCGCCGTGTTGTAATAGCCGCCGACATCGTTTCTGCGTCCGACTGAGCCGACGTAGTTGAGGCCAACGGTGGTCGAAGTGCTGAGCTGGCGCTCGACGCCGAGCGTCCATTGCTCAGAGTAAGCGTTCTTGATATGGGGATCGTAGAACCACTGCACCTGCTGGAAGGGCGTTGCCGCGGGAAAGAGTCCGGCGGTGCTGCCGGCAAACGGGTCCTGCGCCGTCGCGTTCGGAGTGGCCGAAGTGGTGCTGGGAATATTCAGACTGTTGTTGATGAGCTGACCGATGTCCGGCCAGGAGCCTTCGATGTTCTGCGCCATCTGGCTGACGGCTGCCCAGTTGTCATAGACGATGCCGAAGCCGCCGCGTACCACTGTCTTGTCGTCGTAACGATAGGCAAAGCCAAGACGGGGTCCGAAGTTGTCGTAATCGTTGTGCGCGATCTTGCCGCGCGGGTCGACAACAACGTGAGCAGGAAGCGTGCCGTCTCCCGGGATGCAGGGCGCATGACCGCGGACACTGCACGGCGGCGGTACTTTCTGCAGGATGTATGTGCCGTTGTCGAGATCCATGTCTCCGGTCTCGATGCCGCCATTTTCACCGATGGTGGCATTTGTGCCGTAGGCGGGAATCAAGGTGACATCGTATCGAAGACCGATGTTCAGGGTAAGTTTCGGCAGCGCCTTCCAGGTGTCCTGAACATATCCGCTGAGCACACCGCCGGGCCGCGTGGTCTCGTTGACATTGCGGCGATTGGCCTGGTTCGGGACGTTGAGGATGAAAGAAGAAAGCGGATCGCCGGGCGATGTGGTGAAGTCTTCGGGATCGCCTGTTTGTTCAGCGAAAAATCCGAGGCTGGCATATCCGATCGGCGTGGCGAAGGAGTTGGAGATATAGCCTCCGCCGATATGGAGCTCATGATCGCCGATGATTTTGGTGACGGTTCCACTGACCTGGGTGCTGTCGGTCACCTTGGGCTGATTCTGGACGCTCTCTCCGCCATTCGCGTATCCCGAAATTCCCGGAGAGGGCAAAAGATTGCCGCCGTTATTCGCATTGAAATTGCCGGCGAAGTCGCTCGAGAAGCCCACCTGGCTGAAGATTCCGGCGATGGATTTGCCCCAGCGGGTTTCTCCGTTGTGCTGCACGTTGGTGTGGCCCGCCTCAACCTGGACGATGAGGCTGGGATTGAAGGTATAGACAAAGCTGCCGCCCCAGTTGGTGCCGGGCGTGGTGGTTGAGGTCACAAGCCCCGGGACGCCACCGGACTGCGTGGTCGTCGAATGAATCTCGCTGTAACGGAACCACGCCGAGCTGTTGGAGCCGATGGTCTGATCGATGCGGGCGGTCCACTCATTCTGCGTCTGCGCGACGGGAGTGGGATCAATCGCGTTGTCTCCGTTCACCGGATTTTTGGCTCCGGCCTGCGGGAAGACGAACTGCGCCCAGGCCACCATTCGCTGATCGATCAGGTTCGAAGGAATCTGATTTCCCTGAAACGGCTGGCGCAGATATTCGCCGGGGTGGGCCGGATCGGGCGTCGTGGAAAAGGGGTTATAGATTTGCGAGCCAAAACTGCTTTCGTCGCCGGCAAGCTGAGCAGCCGTGGGAACCAAAATGCCTGTGTCGTTCTGGCGGGTATAGCGCAGACCCTGATACGCGCCGTAGAAGAACGTTTTGTTTTTGCCGTTGTAGAGCTTCGGGAAGAAGACCGGGCCGCCGCCGGCGACACCGAACTGATTCTGACGGAAGGCCGGAACGGACGTGAAGTCTTCCTGCGCATCAAAGGCGTTGTTGCGGATGTACTCCCACAGGGCGCCATGCAGCGAGTTGGTTCCGGACTTGGAAACGACGTTGACGACACCGCCGAGCACGGAGCCGGTCGATGCGTCATCGGTGTGCGAGACGATCTTGAATTCCTGGATGGCATCGATGATGGGCGGCACAGCATAGGTGCTGAGCAGGCTGCCGTAGTTCATCAGACCGTCAGTGAAGTAGAAGTTGCTGCGGTTGGTCTGTCCGTTGATGGCAGGAAAGGTGAACGAGGAGCCCTGCACGGTGGCCGGGCCGGCGAATCCGCCGCCATTGCCATTGCTCTGGCCGGTGTTGATGGGCACGACGCCGGGCGTGAGCTGCAGGAGCTGGGTGAAGTTGCGTCCGTTGAGCGGCAGATCGTTGACCTGCTTCGTGGCCATGACGGTGCCAAGGTTGGAGCTGGTCACGTCGAGCTGCGGCGCGGCTCCCTGCACGGTCACTACGGTGTTCTGAACGCCGACGCTGAGAGCAAAGTCATAGGTCGCGGTCTGGCCGACGGCGAGGGTGAAGGAAGCGATCTTCTGCGCGCCGAAGCCGTTTGCCGAAGCCTCCAGCGTGTACCTGCCGGGCAGGATGCTGACGATGGCGTAGAGACCGTCGCCGTTCGAAACGGCGGTGCGCGCGACGTTCGTGTCCAGGTTGCGCAGGGTCACCGTGGCGTTGGGGATCGCCGCGCCGGTGGGGTCTTTTACGACACCGTTCAGCGATGCAGTGGATATCTGGGAAAAGCCGTTCGTCGTCATCAGGAAGAAGCCGGCGAGCAGGCCGAACAGCCATACGCTCCGTCGCAGCTTTCCCCATGCGCGTGAATGTGATCTCATGTGCGTCCCTCTCTCCCTGTAAACAAGCCTCAAATGCGTTCTTTCTGTTCGCGAGCTGGTTCGCTCCGGTGGTCCGACGGCTGACGAAAGTACACGGTTACATCGAAATTCGGCGCCATACGGGTGTGGCAGTTTGTTTTACATGTCAAACAATTAGTTTGCTTGTCAAACGCCGAAAAAATAGCTGAGCGCAAAAAGGATTGTCAATGGCAATTTTTTTGGGATGTATCGCGGGGATTCCCTGCCGATGGGCAGAAGGCACAGGAGAGAGCACAGCGAAAGGCCGCTACGTTATTGCTTTGCCAGTATTTGCAGGGATTTCCGGATGTCTTCGTCGCTGGGCGAGAGCTTCTGCGCGGCGAGAAGCTCTTCACGGCCGTGCTCAAAATCGCCGGAGTGGCAATAGATGAGGCCGAGGTCTTTGTGGAGCTGCGGCAGGTCGGAGCAGGCGCCGCAGATGGCGAGAGCCTGCTTCATCTGTGAAATGGCCTGCGGCCAGTCATGCGCGCCGGCGGAGGCGAGCGCGAAGTTGCCGAGCAGGTGGGCGCGGTCGGTGATGTGCTGCTGCTGCTGCATGTTCTGGAAACGGGATTCGAGCAGCTTCGATTCCTGCGGATCGGATTTGGCCAGCAGGCGCGCGAGGTTGTAGAGCGCCTCACCGTAGTTCGGCTGGATAGCGATGGTTTTGCGCCATTCGGCGATGGCTCCCGCGCGGTCGTCTTTGTTGAGCATTTCGCGGCCCAGCATGTAGTGGGCCTCGGGGTTATGCGGATCGAGAGCGGCGACTTTCTGAAAGTCGGCGATGGCTTCGCTGTCGTTTGAAGAGTGCATGGCGATGAGACCGAGCAGATACCACGACCCGGAGAGTGCCGGATCGAGATGCACGCTGGCCTCGAGCTCGGGCTTCGCTTCACTGTTGCGCTGCATGTCGAGCAGGAGACGGCCGAGGTTGTAATGGGCCGCGGCGCTGCCGGGCGCGAGGCGGACGGCCTGGGTGAACTCGGCGAGCGCATTGCTGAGCTGCACTTCGTCGGCGAGGGCGATGCCGAGATTCAGATGCGCCTCGGGAGACGAAGGCTCGATGACACAGACTTTGCGGAGAACGTCGATGGCCTGATCTTTCTGATCGAGGCGGGAGAGGACCATGGCCAGCGGCGTGAGCACGGCTGGATTATCGGGGCTGAGCGCGTCGGCTTTGCGGAGTGCATCCTCGGCTTCGCCATAACGCGATGCAGAGGCGAAGACGAGTCCCAGATTGACCTGCGCCTGAAGGTTCGAGGGATTGCCTGCGAGCAGGGCGGAGAGAATGCGAATGGCGGAGGCGGTGTCGCCTTCTCCGGAATACGCGGCGGCGAGATCGAGCTGCAGCGGCTCATCATGATGCGACTCATCGTGCGGCGCGCTGCGCAGTGCGGCGATGGCCTCGGCGTATTTTTTCTGAGCGGTGAGGGCTTTGGCGATGCCGTCGAGAGCGGCGAGAGAGGATGGATCGGAGCGGAGAACGATTCGGAACTCAGGGATGGCGGCGTCGTTCTGGCCGGTGCGGCTGAGCGCGACGCCAAGGGCGGCGTGGATCTGCAGCGATGCAGGCCTGAGCTGCGATGCCCGGCGCAGCTGCTGCACGGCACGCGCGGCGTTGCCCTGATTCAGAAGCGCAAGGGCGAGATCGTAATGGCTCTCCCAGGAATCGGGCGCGAGACGCAGCGCGGATTCGAAGGAGCCGATGGCGCAGGTGAGCTGATTCCGGCTGCCGAACCATGCGCCGAGGGCGTTCCACGCAGAGGCCGATGGATGCGCGGCGACAGCGTGTTCGAGATCGGCCGAGCCGCTGCAGCCGGAGGGGTTTTGCGCGAAGGCGGCGGATGACGCAAGGCACAATGCCAGCAGTGCGAAGAGCGCCGCATTCACACAACGGCCTGCGGCGATGCGGCGATGCTTCTCCTGACCCGTTTCAGACAGACTCATGCTGAGCCCGTATCATACGGCTCCGGCGCGCCGGCGGCAAAGCAGACCGGCGATGGGTGATGTCTCAGTTTGATAATGGAGTGCTTCAGGGGCTGAAGCCCGGCTTACCTTTCGCCAGTTCCGGCACGACTGAAGTCGTGCCCTGATACAAAGCAAATGCAAGCCCAGGCACGACCCGGCAATGGGTCACCGGGCTGTGGACGCGCCCTGCACGCGGGCGAGCATCTGCCGCATGAAGGAATCCTGCGGAAAGATATTGAGATAGGTTTCGATCGCAGCCTTCGCCTCCGGGTACCGATGCAGTGCGATGTAACTCACGATGAGCTTCTTATGCAGAACGGGATTGAAGGGGTCCTGATCTACGGCTTTACGAAGGAGCGCGGCGGCTTCGTCCGTATGGCCGAGCTTCTGCAGCGCATCGGCCATGTCTCCGGCAACGGCGGGCTGCGCGGGATCGAGCTGGAGAGAGCGGCGAAGATGATCGGCGGCCTGAAGAGTGTCTCCATCCTTCAGCGCTTTGCGGCCGAGCGCGGCCTGCACGAGTGCACTGTCAGGCTGGCTTTGGCTGAGCTGATCGAGGACCTTGAGATAGGGCGCGAGATATTGCGGCTTGTTCTCCGCGAGCTCGCCGTAGGCCTGCAGAAGCGTGAGCGGTGGAAGCGCGGAGGCGGGCTTTCCGGGAGCGGGGTCGAGATGGATGAGGTCGGGCAGCCCGGCGCTGGTCTGCTGAAAGGTGACGTCAGGGAAAGGCTCGCCGGGACGGCGCACGATGCGGTGATTGGTGGCGCTGGAGTGCGAGATGGCCTGGATGTCGCGCTTCGGCATGTGGCAGCCGATGCAGTTGTCGGCAGGCGTGCTGCGCCGGCGCGCCGCGGCGGGCAGAGTGCAGCTGTGCGTGGTGTGACAGGTGAGGCACTTCTTGTTGTAGAACGCGGGGGCTTCCTGCGCGGTGGGCTCGATGTGCGGATCGTGACAGGTGATGCAGCGAAGGCGTTCACCGCTGGCGCGGTAGCACTTGCTGAGCGTCATGGAGTAGTAGTGCTCGACGTGATCGTCGTCGGGCGGCGATTCGCGGGTGGGCGGCACTTTGAGAATCGCGAGGACATCGTCGAGCGGCATGCCGGGGTGGAAGTCGCTGAAGTGTTTGCCGGGCTGGAGGATTCTGACGTCTCCGGTCTGATGGCAGTACATGCAGATGTTATTGGCGAGGTAGGGAGTGAGATGCGCGGGGTTCACGATGAAGTCCTCGCCCGCGGGACGGCTGATGCGGCCCTCCATAGCCTGGACGTGCGTGGAGCCGGGGCCGTGGCAACGCTCGCAGCCGATGGCCGCCTCGGTAAATGGAGGATCTTCATAGCGGCCGTTGGCGGCGGGCACGGGGTTCGGTCTGCTGCTGTGACAGATGATGCATCCGGCGAGGATAGGGCGGTTGAAGCCGTAGTCGGCGAATTCGTATCCGGGAGAGGGCCCCCAGCTCATCGGCTTCGCATAAAAAGAGAGCGGCGCCTGGAAGAGATAGTGATCGCGCGTGGTGAGAAGCCCGAAACCATTTTCTCCGGCGCCGATCTTCCACTGCAGCGGATGTATGTCGCGGAAGACCTCGTGCCCGGAGGCGTCGATTTGCGACTCGCTCTGATAGAGCGTGCCGTTCTGCGCGTAGACGGAAAAATGCCGGTTCAGCTTCTGATCGTCGTAGCTGACCGGCAGATGCATGGTCTGCAGCAGAGCGGGTGTGACCGGAACGATGGAGCGGCCCATGCTGGTCTGCTTGAATTCGTCGTAGATCTGGCGGTGGCAGACGGCACATGCGTCAGAGCCGAGCCAGGTGGCGGCGGATTGCGAGGGCATCGCGAGCTGACTGCTCTGCGCAGAGGGCGGCTGCGCCTGTGCGGCTCGCGGCGCTGTCTGCGCGGCTCGAACAGGAGGCAGAGGGCGGGAGGTGGAGGCGATCCACAGAATCAGGATGAGGGGAAGGCTCCACCGTCTCAGCTGCTTCACGCACAAATGCAGGATTCGCTGCCGCATGGTTTCCGATTCTAAACAGGTGCCGGGAAAGATCGGCGATCCGGGCGATGTTTCGCACGAAGAGACGACTGTGCCGGCCGAACAAAAGATCGGGCTCCCACCTTAGCCGCCAACTACGGGCGGCGAAGATGGGGCACCCAGGCATCCGGCACCCAGTAATTTTATGGCGGCTTGTGACGGCACAGGCTGAAATCGTGCCTTTCCGCCAGGACCACACGGGCTGTGCCGCGGACGAGGTTACAGCAGCTTCGCGATCATGTCGGCTGCCTGGCGGGCCTGGATGGCGCTGGCCTTTTCATTCGGATGCACGTCGTCGTTGTACATATCCGGATGCTGATGGATGACGGCGTACTGATCGTCGAGGGGGATGCGGTCCTGCTTCACGATTGCATCAGCGATTTCATTGCGCGCGGTGACGCGGGCGTTGGTGGCGCCGTCGGGATTGTCTTTTCGGACGGGGGTGGTGTTGGCCCAGATGAGCTTTGCCGCGGGCTGCGCGCGGCGCAGCTCCCGAACGAGCGCCGGGAAGCCGGCTTTGTACTCGGCCTCGGAGAAGCCCCAGCCGTGCATTCCGTTGTTGAAGTGGATGACGCGGAAGCGGGTGTGCTCCATGACGAAGAACTGCTTCAGCTCGGCGACGAGGCGGGGATCTCCGATGGAGATGGAGGAGGAGAAGAGATAGACGTTCGCTTTGCCGGCGAGGTCCTCGGCGACAGCGGGATAGTAATTGCGGGTGATGGAGTCGCCGACGAGCAGGACGCTGGGCAGATCGGCCTGGGGATGATCGGGCGTGACCTCCCAGGTCCATTCGATCTTTTCGGCGACCATTCTTTCGCTTCGGCCGATGGCGGGAACGGTAAAGAGGGGCAGGAGGACGAAGGCGGACAAGAGGACGCGGAGGAAGTGACGGGGCATGGAGTTCTCCTTTTTCGATGATCGCACCCGGTGAGGCGGGAGGAAGAAGCCGTAGTTCTGTATTTTTTATACACAAAATATTTGTTTACATGTAAATTTATTGCCGGATCACGGACGCACGGATGAAGGAGAGCGAAATGCCGAACGGGGAAATGTTGAACCGGGAAAACTCCCTGATATGGAACCGCCGCGAATTTGTAACTGCGATGGCGACGATTGCAGCCGCGACGATGGCGCGGGGCGAGTCGCTGGCGCTGCCTTCGGGGACGCAGCGCGATGTGTATATCGTTCCGAACTTTCATCCGGCGAGCTGCGGCTGGCTGACGACCTTCTCGAAGGAGCGGATTTACTGCGCGAACAGCTACCTGAGCCATCTGGATCGGGTGCGGGACGATCCGAATTACGAGTTTGTGCTCTCGGAGATCAACAACATCATCGCGATCATGAACTTTCAGCCGCAGAGGATTCCGGAGCTGAAGCAGAGGGTCGCGGAGAAGCGCGTGGAGCTGGTGAACGCCTTCTTTCTCGAATCGGGAGTGAATCTGTCGGGCGGCGAGGCGCTGGTGCGGCTGGGCGTGATGGGGCAGCGCTGGTACCGGAAGATGTTCGGGCTGACGCCGCGATTCGCGTGGAATATCGATACGTGCGGCATCCACGACCAGATGCCGCAGATCGCCTCGGGGCTGGGTCTGGAGGCGATGATTTATACGCGCAGGAATCCGACGGGGAGGAGCCTTTACTGGAGCGTGGCGCCGGATGGCTCGAAGATTCTGACGCTGTGTCCGGGGAGTTATACGGATGCGGGAAGTATCTTCTCGACGAAGACGCCGCTGACGGGCGCGCAGTTGCATGAGCTGGAGACGTTCTTCGAGAAGAAGGACGGCATTACGCCCGCGGGTGCTCCGGTGATGGTGCTGGGCGGCAGCCAGGATTATTCGCTGGCGCCGACGGTGAAGGAGTATCCGAGCAAATTTCTGCAGCAGTGGCGGGAGGCAGAGCCGGGACGAAAGGTTCGCTTTACGACGCTGAGCAAATATGTCGATGTGATCCGGCCGGAGATCGATGCGGGACGGATTTCGATTCCGGTATTTCATGGCGGCACGGCGTACGACTTCGACGCGTTCTGGATCGAGAATCAGACGGTGAAGAGCTGGTATCGCCGCGACGAGCAGGCGCTGCAGGCGGCGGAGGCGCTGGCGACGATTGCCAGCCTGACGGCGAAGCATGTGTATCCCGCGCAGGCGCTCAACGATGCGTGGGTGCTGATGTGTCTGAACATGGACCGGAACACGATCTGGGGCTCGGCAGGCGGGATGGTCTTTGTGAGCGAGCAGTCGTGGGATGTGCAGGACCGCATGATGTGGGTGAAGAAGACCACCGGTGATGCCTTCGAGTCGGCGGGCGCGAGCCTGGTGAAAGAGGGCAGCAATGTGGGTCTGTTCAATCCGCTGAACTGGAGGCGGAACGATCCGGTGGCGCTGCGGCTGCCGCAGGGTAAGAGCCTGGAAGGGGTGGCATGTGAGGCGCTCGAAGATGGGTCGGTGCTGTGCCAGGTCGATATGCCATCGGTGAGCGTGGGAGGATGGCGGCTCTCGGACAAGGCTCCTGCAGCAGCAGTACCGGCTGAGGTGGCGGAGACGATCGAGACGAAATACTACGTAGTGAAGATGGATGCGGCGACGGGCGATGTGGCGAGCCTGAAGCTGAAGGCGACGGGGCGCGAGCTGCTGGCGGGCGCGGCGAATCGCATTCTCGCCGAGCGGCCGAGAAAGAAGCCGGACGATGCGGGCGATCACATGCCGCCGATTCCGGAGCAGGAGCGGCTGGCGACTTCGGCGGAGGGTCCGTCGAGTATTCAGGTGATGAAGGGCGCAGTGGCGACGACGATTGTGGTGTCGGGAAAGTTTTATGGCGGCGGCACGCTGCGGCGCTCGATACGGCTTTACCACGATCATCCGCGGATCGATTTCGAGACGGAGCTGAACGATATTCCGAATTACACGGTGGTGTTCGCGCAGTTCCCTCTCGCGGAGGATATTCCGGAGGTGAGGCGCGGGATTCCGTATGGGTTTTCGCACGGGGCGTGGTCGGCTCCGAACCCGGAGCGGCATGGATGGACGAAGGGGATTGTGCCGGCGGTACGGTGGACCGATTATTCGCTGACGGGTGGAGGCGGGATTGCGCTCTTCGACCGCGGGCTGAGCGGACGCGAGCTGGATGAGCGGACCGCGGCGATTTACCTGATCAATGCGGAAGACAAGTACTGGGGCTATGAGAATGCGTGGCTGAGCGGCAGGGGACGACATCTTATGCCGTATGCGCTGCTTCCCCACCAGGAGGGATGGGAGCAGGCGGCGATTCCGCAGGCGGCGTGGGAGTATAACCGCGAGCCGGTGGTGATTGCGGGACGGGCGAAGATGGAGCCGAAGTCGTATCTGACCACGTCGGGCAATGTGGTGGTGGAGGCGATGCGCCGCGAGGGCGATCACATCGAGGTTCGGCTGGCAGAGTGCTTTGGCGTGGCGGGCGAGGCGGAGGTAAGGCTGCTGCTGCCGCACAACGGCGTCACATTCACGGACCTGGCGGGACGGAAGATATCGAGCGGAGGCAAATCCTCACGGTACAGCTTTCCGGTGCGTCCGCAGCAGATTGTGACGCTGCACTTTGAGACGAGCACGAGCGTGGCCGAGCCCGAGCCGGTGACAAAGTGGGATGCATTTGTGCCGGAGCAGAAGCATCCGGCGCTGGATACGTACGATGCGAGCCTGATCGGGCATCCGCCCTTTGGCGAGTAGCGGGCGGCGGCGCAGAGGCACAACACGGCGACAGGAAACGAGCAACAGCGAAGGACAGACAGCGATGAAGAATCCGAATCCCGACCCGGCAAAGCATAAGGAGATTCCGCTCTTTCACACGGAGGACTGGCACTTTGAGGATTTCGTCATCGGCGAGCGGATGCGGTCGATCCGGCGCACGATCTCAGAGGGCGAGAGCATGGCGTTCAACGCGCTGGTGATGGACATGCATCCGTATGTCGCCGATGAGGTGTTTGCGACGGAGGAGGGCATCTTCGGGCGGCGGATCGTGGCGGGAGCGTTTGTCTTCAGCCTGGGGCTGGGGCTGATGGCGCACAACTGCGTGCACACCTTCAGCTACGGGTACGACCGGCTGCGGTTTATCAAACCGGTATTTATCGGAGACACGATCTATACGATTCGCACCAACCTGGAAAAGGCGCCGAAGTATCCGGATATGGGGCTGGTGCGCGTGTCGTACGAGGTATTCAAACATCCAGGCGAGCTGGTGCTTTACTGCGAGCACCTGCAGACAGCGAAGTATAACGATCCGGCCGCGTTTCAGAATGCCATCGCGCGGTGAGTGGGCTTGTGCTTTGAAAAAGGGCCGAAGCGGAGAAATTTTGGGATTTATACAGAACAGGGGCTGAAGCCCCTTTCTTTTTAGTCCAGTTTCGGCACGGCTGAAGCCGTGCCCTGATACAAAGCTTGCCTTCCCACCCTTCGCTGCGCGAAAGATGGAGTTGCCGGTGTAAGCGGAGGGCTCTCACCGGAAGGTGTGGCAGAGATGAGGAAGATTTTGCCAGGCATATTGGGCGATCTGCAGAGGGCTGCGCGGCTGAAAATGCCGCGGTCTTCGGGAAATGCCGTAAAATGCTCATCACATCTGCCCCACAACCGTGCAATGAGGAGAGTTCGCCTGGTGGCCAGAAGAGGCAAAGCTGAAACGGCTGCTCGATACACTACTCCGGCCCTTGAAAAAGGGCTGGATATTCTTGAATTGTTTGCTTCCACGTCAGATGAGCTGACAAAACGCGAGGTCGCGCGACGGCTGGGACGGACGGTTTCGGAGATCTTCCGCATGCTGGTCTGCCTCGAACAGCGCGGCTATATCGCGCAGTCGCCGGAAGAGGACCGGCTGCGGCTGACACTGAAACTGTTCAAGCTGGCGCAGGAGCATCCGCCGGTGAAGCGGCTTACGGCGAAGGCGCTGCCGGTGATGCATGACGTGACGCACAAGATCAACCAGTCGTGCCATCTTGGCGTGCTGGACGGCGGGCAGGTGATCATTCTGGCGCAGGTGGACGCGCCGACGAGCACGGGCTTTTACGTCAAGGCGGGATCGAGCGTGGACCTGATGGAAGCGGCGACGGGGCATGTGATTCTGGCGCACCAGCGGCCGGAGATCTGCAACCGGGCGATTCTCGAATGGCAGCGCGACACGAACGAAGAGGTGCCGCCGGATCTGCACAAGCATCTGATCCGGATTCGGCAGAGAGGCTTCGAGGAGCGCGCCAGCTATCAGGTAAACGGCGTAATCAATATCAGCTATCCAATCTTTGACGATCAGGGATTTGCGATCGCCGCGCTCTCCGTTCCCTTTCTGAAGCGGATCAAAGATCCGACGACGGCGAAGGATGTGCGCTTCCATCTGCAGCGGGCGTGCCTCGAGATTTCGAAGGAGATCGGCGGGGAGTAGCTTTCCAGAGGATCATGTCAACGGTCCGGCGGGCTGCAGGGTTCAGGTTTGTTTCTCTCCCACCTTAGCCGCCAACAATAAGCGGCGAAGGTGGGGCACCCCTGGCGCAGCGCCTGAGCCATTGCTTCCGGCTGAGGAAAGCACAGGGCTGAAGCCCGGTCTTTTGGGGACGGTTACGGCACGGCTGAAGCCGTGCCCTGATACAAAGCAAAAACTTCTTATCGGAAGTTCTGCATTCCCACCCTTTGCGCCAGAATTGGCGCAAAGGATGGGGCACCCGGCACCCGGCACCCGGACAAAGCGGATATGGAGCATTCGCCGGGGCTGAAGCCCCATTTCTTTTTTGTGCCTCCTATTCCCCCGGCTAAAGCCGGGGGCTTCTACCGGTCTCGCTGGCGCGAGATGCAGGGGCTGAAGCCCCTGTCTTTTCCAGAATTCATTACGGCACGACTGAAGTCGTGCCCTGATACAAAACTTTACCGGAAACCGATTCGTCAGACACTGCTCAGTCGGTGTGGAAGACCTCGTCCATTAAAGCCCACCAGGTGCCGTGGTCGCGGTCGGGATAAGGCTCCTGCATAGGCTCCATGATGGCCCACCAGTCCTGAGTTGCGGGGTCGGCGGCCATTTTGGCCATGTCGGCGGCGTAGTCGGAACCAATGTATTCGAAGTAGCCGTAGAGCACCGAATTGCGGAGAAAGATGGAGTAGTTGCGGATGTTGCATGCGTGGATGGTGCGAAGAACACCCTCCGGGACGGCGGCGTGCGAGACCCGGTAAGCCTCTTCGTGCTCGGGCCGCAGGCGGATGACCATTCCATATCGCTTCATTGTGCTTCCTCCGGGAAAGTGCCGGACCGGATGGTCCTGATATGAGCCGCGATCCGGGTCGATGTTGTAAGGGCCGGTGCGATCAGCCTTTGAGCGAAACCCATGCCGCGCCGTTTTCGCTGGACTGATAGAGCGCTTCGATCAGGGCCATAGTCTGGTATGCGTCGTCAAAGTGCGTGGGCAGCGTGGAGACGGAGCCTTCGACGTAAGCCTGCAGCTCACCCATGGTGCCGATGAAGCCGTCGGGGAAATTGTTGCCGCTGATGGGGACCGGAATCCAGGCGGGATCGCTGTAGCCGCGGGGCGCGTATTCGGCGGAGTCAGGCTTTGCGGACTGGTAGTCGAGGTTGAGGCCCATGGTCATGCGGGCCGCGCCGTTCAGGCCCTCCCACTGCACGAAGCTGTGCTGGTGCGCGGTTCCGAAGTTGTGGCTGTGGTTGGTGGCGACGAAGACGCGCGTGGAGTCGCCATAGTCGAGGATGGCGACGGTTTTGGTGGGCGCGAGGTTCGGGGTCTGCGGGCTTTTGACGGTCTTTGCGGAGACGGCGCGGGGATTGCCGAGCCAGGAGCGGATGAGATCGAAGTAATGGATGCTGTGGTAAAGGATTTCGAGACGCGGCGCGACGGCGAGAAAGGTCCAGAGCTGCCAGGGCGTGTAGGTGCTGGTCTGCACCTCGATGTCGTGGATCTCGCCGAGCAGGCCGGCGGCGGCGAGGGCGCGGACGGCGAGATTGTTGGGCGAGTAGCGCAGCGAAAAATTGACGGACGCGGTGAGGTGTTTGCTGCGGCAGAGATCGCGGATGGTCTCGGCCTGCGCGAGGTTGTCGCCCATGGGCTTCTGCATGAGGATGGCCGATCCGTCGCGGAAGTGCGGAAGGATGTGGACGAGCTGCGAGGCGGGAACGGCGACGTCGAAGACGGTATCGGGCGGAGCGAAGCGGATGGCCTCGTCGAGGGTGCGGAAGGCGCGGGGAATGCCGCGCTCGGCGGCCAGAGACTCGGCGCGCTCCGGCACCTCGTCCATGATGCCGATGACGGAGTAGCCTCCCTTTGCGTAGGCGGGCAGATGAGCGGCGCGCACGATGCCGCCGGCGCCGATGACGATGATGGGCCGAAGCTGCTTCGGACGCGGCATCGCGATGGACTGTGTGTCGGGAAGAGAGGGAGACCGGGGATGATCGGATGCCATGAAGATGTCTGTGCTCCTTCGCGCAGCCATTATGCCGCACGGCGAATGCCCGGCGCAGAAGCGGCAGCGAGAGACACTGCGGCGGTCCGCGCCAGGACGGCTTTCTCTCGAGCCAGACTGTCACTGCGATGCAACAGCCTGGCCGACGGAGGCTGGAACCATTATGCCGTCTTCAGCACCACCACGGTGGCGATGGGATCGATCGCCTGTTCGGGCAGAGCGATGTCGATGCCGCTGCCGGTCTTTGTGACCTTCAGACGCTTTTTACCGGCGAGCAGATATGCTCCGGTCACGTTGCGCGGCACGTTGTCGAGGTGGAAGGTGCTGCCGGGCCACTCGAAGATGTGGAGGTAGATCCGGTCGGCCGTGGTGGTCGACCGCCACTTCCAGCTGGGGATGAACTTTGGCTTGCCGTCTTTGCCGGTCTCTGTCGGTGAAAAGGACCCGGCTTCGGGGCCGAAGAGCGTGGGCTGCGTGGCATAGATGGCTTCGCCATTGACGGCGAGCCACTTGCCTACCTGCTGCAGGCGCTCGACCTCGGGAGCGGGGACTTCGCCGGTGGCCATGGGGCCGATGTTGAGCAGATAGTTGCCGCCCTTGCTGGCGATGTCGATGAGGTTGCGCACGAGGGTTTCGGTGCTCTTGAAGTTGAGGTCGTCCTGCTTGTATCCCCAGGTGTCGTTCATGGTCATGCAGGATTCCCAGTCGCGGCCGGGGTAGCCCTGGGCGGGGATGTACTGCTCGGGCGTCTCGGTATCGCCGCTGTAGCCGCCGCCGAGGCGGTTGTTCCAGATAAGGCGGGGATCGGTGTTGAGCACTTTGACGATCTCGCCGGCGAGCTCGGGCGTCATGTCTTTGGTCGGCGTGTCGAACCAGACGATGGCGGGATATTCGCCATAGTTGGAGAGAAGCTCGCGAATCTGCGGGATGGCTTTTTTGTGCAGATATTCAGAGAAGCTGCCGTTCTGCGCGGGGTCCCAGTGGAAGGTGGGGGGCTGATGGTCGCCGGTTTTGTAGGCAGCGCCGCCGGGCGCGGTCCAGTCCTGGTCCTGCGAGTAGTAGAAGCCGAGCCTGATGTGCTGCCTGCGGCATTCGGCGGCGAGCTCCTTCAGCGGGTCGCGTTTGAAGGGCGTGGCCTGGACGATGTTGAAGGGGTCGGCCTTCGAGTCGAACATGGCGAAGCCGTCGTGATGCTTGGAGGTGATGACGATGTACTTCATGCCGGCGGATTTGGCGAGGCCCACGATCTCTGCCGCGCTGAACTTCGTGGGATTGAACTTCGGCGCGAGCGCCTTGTAGTCGGCGACGGGGATGGAGGCGTGATTCATGATCCACTCGCCGATGCCGGGAACTTCTTTGCCGTCCCAGCGGCCGGCGGGGATGGAATACAGACCCCAGTGAATGAACATGCCGAAGCGCGCCTCGCGGAACCAGTGCAGGCGCGCATTTTTCTGCTCCGGCGTCTCGGTGTCCTGAATGGCAGGGACCGGATGCCCGCTCGATGTCTGGATGTGCTCGCCCTGAACCTGCGCCCACACCCGCGTGGTCGTTTCTCCGATGGCAAGACCGGATGCCGCAAAGACGATGCCCTTTGAAAATGCCCGCCTCGATACCTTCATGAACTCTTTTCCCTTCTCACGGTGTGTTAGCCATTTTCCGACACCGCGCAGATTGCGTGCGGCGGAATACGGAGAATCGACCCGGCAAACACTTTATCATTAGCGATATACAAAGTTCATATACGGAACAGCAAGAAATTCGCAGATTTGGGTTCCGGGGAGGGTTTGGGGGCGGCGGGCATTCCTGAGCCTGTATTCCCTCTGCATGAATTTTGTGGTTTCCAGGGGTTCGCAGGGGCCATGACGCAGCCGTAATGTGTCCGGCACTCAAAAGCCCACAAAGACCGCTTACCCAAACTACGGACCGCACCCGCATCCCGGAAATCATGAATTTTTCCGCAAACTGTGAAGCCGTACCCTTCCCAAAACCATTCAAACTGGCCCACGACAGAAATATCCCGCTCCCGCTTTTATGCCGGGGCCGATGGAAATGCGAGAGTGTCTGCGTACCGGAGCCACCGATTCCCTGCTCTCTGCATCTAACGCCACAGATTCAACTGCATGACTGCCCTTTTCACCTGCGTGAACGCTGACCGGCAGCATGCTGGCCTTTCCTTCGGCCCGGCGTTCCCGGAACTTCGATGAGGGACTGCCTGGTAGTCTGGTCGGAGGTGAAGGCCGCCTTCTCCGGTCACCTGTTTATTGAAGCGGATATCGGCATGACCTTTGCGCTGGCGGCGCGCAATGCCCTGGATACCAGAGAGTGCCTGCATTATCGCGGGCTGGCGCGCCATGCGTATGAAACGATCCTCAGCAAAAAAGGACATGCTTCCCTGTCCGGAACCGAGGACAACAGGCTGTGCAGCAAGGCAGCCCAGCTCAAAGACATGCTTCGCCTGGCGGGAGATCCGCTCTTTTCCGGCTCTGTGATGTTGAAGGAGATTCGCGCCCAGGCAAAATCCGTCAGCGATCCTCCGGCCATTCCGCAGAAGGCAGAGATGCCTCCGGGACAGGTGGCCGCCGCAGATGCGAGAGCTCGCCACAGTTCTTCACCAGCATCCGGCCGATCATACCCCGGTGAAGAAGGGCACAGTCTATATTGCTCCTCCTGACTTCCACATGACCGTCGAAGGCGAATTCATCCGGGTCGGAAACGCGCTTCCGGAGGAAAAACTCTCTACGCGTCTCTGGACAGGACGATAACGACACATAAGAACCCTTCCACTCCTCTGCCCGCATTGCATCTCAGAACTCAGGAACAGTACCACAATCCTGGAGGTGATGGAATATGGACAAACGGAGACATCTTCTGCGGGGAGCCATCGCCGGCGCCGCAGGCGGCATGCTGGCCTCCTGGATCATGAACAGCTTTATTGCCGGGCCCGGAAAGAAGCTGGAGCAGGCTGTCCAGTATGCCGGGCAGAACCAGCAGGATCAAAAAGCGGACGAGATGCCGAAGCAGGATGCCACCATGAAAGTGGCTGACACGGTGGTCAGCACAGCAACCGGCGGACTGCATCTCTCCTGGGAGGCCAGGGAGAAAGCAGGCCCCGTCGTGCACTATGCCTTCGGCTCCCTGATGGGCGCCTTTTATGGAGCGCTGGCCGAATACTGGCCGGGAGTGCGATCCGGTTTCGGCACAACCTTCGGAAGCGCGCTGTTTACCGGAGCCGATCTGATCGGCGTGCCTGTGCTGCAGCTTGGACCGCCTCCCGCAGAGCAGCCGAAAGCGGAGCTTGCAACGCACCTCTCGGCGCATCTCGTCTATGGACTGACCACCGAATTTGCCCGGCGCATTCTTCGCAGCGCATTATGACCGGCGCTGCGCAGATTCCTGTGGCGCCATAAGGCCGGCTGCGAAGAGACGGCTCCGTGATTCGCTGCGCTTCCGGACATACTCTCCGGAGATGTTTTGCAGCCTGCACTCCGCGATCAAACCCGTGCGAACAAATGCGCGTCCTAACCAGTATCCAGTCAGGAAAGACCATCCCACCGTTTTCCGGAGACAGTCATGAGCAACGCGTCAGATGTACTCGTTGAGCGGCTCCTCGCATGGGGCGTCGACACGATATTCGGTCTGCCGGGAGACGGCATCAACGGCGTCTTCGAGGCGCTTCGCAAGCAGCAGGAGCGGATACGCTTCATCCACGTACGGCATGAAGAGGCCGCGGCCTTCATGGCGTGCGCCTACGCGAAGTTCACCGGCAGGCTGGGGGTATGCATTGCAACCTCCGGACCGGGAGGCATTCATCTTCTGAACGGCCTCTATGACGCGAAGATGGATCACGCGCCTGTTCTTGCGATAACAGGCATGCAGCACAGCGATCTGGTTGGCACCTTCACACAGCAGGATGTGGCGCTCGACAAGCTCTTTATCGACGTTGCCGTATACAACGAGCGGATCATGAGCGGCGCCCACATGGAAAGCGTGGCCGATCTGGCGATCCGCAGCGCTCTCTCTTCCCGTGGTGTCGCTCATATTACGATTCCGGTCGATGTGCAGGTGCAGGAGATCAAAAAGGGGCGCTCCGAGCGAAATCCCATTCATCACACTTCGGCCATTCCGGCGTACTTCGATCAGGTTCCCGCGCAAATCGAGCTGGAGCATGCGGCGGATATTCTCAATCGCGGAAAGAAGATCGCGATCCTGGCCGGTCAGGGAGCGCTGCATGCGACTCAGGAGCTCGAAGAGCTGGCGGAGACGCTGGGCGCGCCGATCGTCAAGGCTTTGCTGGGCAAAGCCGCCGTGCCGGATGACAGCCCTTATACGACAGGCGGGATCGGCCTGCTGGGGACCGAGCCTTCGCAGGACGCGCTGGAAGGCTGCGACACGCTTCTGATGGCGGGAACATCGTTTCCATACATCGAATTCCTTCCCGAGCCCGGCTCGGTCAAGTGTGTGCAGATCGATATCGATCCGCAGCGGATCAGCCTTCGTCATCCGGCCGATGTCGGCCTGGTCGGAGACACGAAGAACACGATCCGCGCCCTGCTTCCTCTGCTCGAAAAACATGGGAAAGGCTTTCTCGATAAGGCGCAAAAGGCCAAAGCAGAATGGCAGAAGCTGATGGAGGAGCGTGGCACGCGCGCGGATAAGCCGATGAAGCCCCAGGTCGTGGGCTGGGAGCTCGGTAAGCGCATACCGTCGAACGCAATCGTCACTTCCGATTCAGGAACGATCACCACCTGGTGGGCGCGTTATGTGCCCGCGCTGCGCGGACAGAAACATAGCTGCTCAGGAAATCTCGCCACGATGGCATGCGGCCTGCCTTATGCGATTGCAGCAGCCGTCGCCTATCCTGACCGGCCCGTCTGCTGCATTATCGGAGACGGCGGCCTGAGCATGCTTCTGGGCGAATTGATCACGGTTGCCGCATACAAGCTCAATATCAAAATCGTCGTGATCAAGAACAATACGCTTGGGCAGATCAAATGGGAGCAGATGGTCTTCCTGGGAAATCCGGAATACGCATGTGACCTCTACCCCGCTGACTTTGTGACGATCGCCAGAGGCGCGGGCATCGAGAGTATTCGGATCGAAGACCCGGCGGCCTGCGGAGCGCAGCTGGAGAGCATCGTTGGACGTCCCGGTCCCGTACTCATCGAGGCAGTCGTCGATCAGTTCACGCCTCCGATGCCGGCGAAGATCAAGGCCTCGCAGGCTCTCAAACTGGCTGAGGCTCTTGTGCGCGGCGAGCCGAACCGTATGAAGATCGCGCTGACCAATGCGCATGATACTGTCCGCGAGCTCATATAACCCATTCGATGAGGAGCACCCTGAGCATGAAGCTGCCGGCCAACTCGGTAGAGAAGGTGGAGGTTTCCGCCTATACGATACCGACCGACGCACCGGAAGGCGATGGCACGCTGCAATGGGATTCGACGACCCTTATCGTCTCCGAGATTCATGCAGCGAACCACATCGGGCTCGGGTACACCTACGGCAGCAAAGCAACGGCATGGATAGCGGATCACCTGGCCGGGAAATGCCTGCTGCACAAGCCGGCGCTCGATATTCCCGGCCTTCATGCATCGATGGTGGCCCAGGTCCGCAATGATGGAAGCCGCGGCATTGCATCGATGGGAATCTCAGCGCTGGACGTAGCTCTCTGGGACCTCAAAGCGAAGCTGCTCGGTTGCTCCCTTGCCGATCTGCTCGGCGCCGCGCATGCCGGCGTGATGGCTTACGGGAGCGGAGGGTTCACCACCTACAGCAACACGCAACTGGCTGCACAGCTCTCCGGCTGGGCAGCGGACGGTCTGAAAAGCGTCAAGATGAAGATCGGCGCGGAACCGGCTGCGGATCTGGAGAGGGTTCGCACGGCGCGGGAGGCGATCGGGCCCTCCGTAAACCTGTTTGTGGACGCGAATGGCGCTTACGACGCGCGGCGGGCCATCGCTTTCGCAAACAGCTTTGAGCAGTTCAGCGTTACATGGTTTGAAGAGCCCGTCAGCTCCGACGATCTCGACGGTCTGCGGCGGGTGCGTGACCGGGCTCCCGACGCTATGGAGATCGCAGCAGGCGAGTATGGATACGACTCCCTGTATTTTCGACGGATGCTTGAAGCGGAATCGGTCGATGTTCTGCAGCTGGATGCGACGCGCTGTAAAGGATTCACCGGCTTTCTGGAAGCAGCAGCCATCGCGGCCAGCTTCGGGTGCCCCGTCTCTGCGCACTGTGCTCCGTCACTGCACATGCACGTCGGATGTGCGGTTCCACAGTTTCGCCACGTCGAATACTTCCACGATCACGCGCGCATCGAAGAGATGCTCTTCGATGGGTTCATCCCACCCACAGATGGGCAGCTAAGACCGGACCGGTCGCGGCCCGGTATGGGCCTCATCTTCCGGCACCGCGATGCGGAACGGTTCCTCGTGTGGAGAAACAAATGACGTTCACTCTTACGACGGCGCTGGAACGGAGCGCGGATCGTAATCTGCCTGCGCCGTTGTCCTCAGCCGTGGTCACGGCGCTCGAGCATCTGCGCGAAGGCTGTTTTCAGCGGAGCCTCTGTCTTATTGTCGCCGCCACCAGCATCGCCAGCGGCCTCGAAGTTGGATATGAGCACTACAAAGGGAGCTACAGCAATCCGGTCATGTATACGCCGGTCGTTCTGAGCGGAGCTCTCGCCGCCGCGGGACTGTCGGGAATGTTGAGCCGTCTCGCGGCTCGCACGCTTCTCCGCTGGGTGAGTGTGATCACTCTCGTGGACGGAGTCATCGGCTTTTTCTTCCACGTGCGCGGAATCGCTCGAAAGCCCGGCGGATGGGGTCTTCCCGTCACGAACATTGTTATGGGTCCGCCGATCTTCGCGCCGCTGCTCTTCGGCACGAGCGCATATCTGGGGTTGATGGCCTCGTATCTGCGCCGCGAAGAGGATCTGGATCGGCCGGCGCAGCACCTCACAGAATGGTTCGAGCCGCAAAGCTCCGACTGGCGAATGAACCTCCGGCATGGAAGGTTCCAGAAACATCTCTCCGCAGTGACTGTCCTGTGGGCATTTTTCAGCGGTGTCGAAGCGCTCTACTCGCATTACAAAACAAACTTTCGCTACAAGGCGCAGTGGACGCCGGTCCTGCTGACACCGCTTTTGATGGCGGCAGGCGTTGGCGCAATGAAGAGCCGCCGGATCGCCAACACCGCGCTTCCGGCTGTCGCCGCGCTGGCGCTCGCTGACGGGGCTGCCGGTTTCTGCTACCACGCACGCGGTATCGTGCGCAGGCCGGGAGGCATAAAGAAGCCTCTGTACAACATCCTCTATGGACCGCCTGTCTTTGCCCCGCTCCTTTTCGCCGCATGTGGATTTCTCGGGCTTGTAGCCAGCCTTCTTCGGAGAGAGAAAAAATGAGTCGAAGGTCGTTTCCCTGCCGCGCAACCGGCGGCGAGCTGCGGGATCTCGAACAGCCGGGCTATTACCCCGGCTACAGCACGCTTGCCCAGAAGAAGAGCTGGGAAGAAGCCACGAGAAAGACTGTCACCGAGCGTGTTGAGAAGACTGCGCCGATTCGCTTCTTCTCACAGGAAGAGGCCGCACTGCTTGGCGCGGTCGTCGACAGAGTCATGCCGCAGGATGACCGTGCCGAAGACCGCACCATACCTGTTCTTTCTGTCATCGACGAGCGGCTCTACAAAAATTCCCTGAACGGGTTTCGCTATGAGGATATGCCGCCGGATCAGGAGGCCTATAGGCTTGCCATCCGGGCCATCGATGAGATGGCTCAGTCACGTTTCAAAGAATCTTTCACTGACCTCACCGTTCACCGGCAGGAGCTGATTCTGAAATCGCTGCACGACGGAAAGCCTGAGCCCGACAACGCCGTCTGGCACAGGATGCCGCTGCATCGATTCTGGGCGCTCCTCATGGAAGACTGCGCGACGGCGTATTATTCGCACCCCTGGGCATGGGACGAGATCGGCTTTGGCGGCCCTGCATATCCTCGTGGATACATGCGGCTTGAGAACGGCCTGCCTGAGCCCTGGGAGAAAGACGAACAGCGCTATGAGTGGAATGAGCCCATCGATTCACTTTCACAGTTAGAGGACAGTCACTGATGCCGCATCGCCTTGGTCCGATGCAGGTCCTTCCTTCGCCTGTGCGACGGTTTGCCGACCATGAGACTGTCGACTACTGCGTCGTCGGCGTAGGAAGTGCAGGCGGAGTGCTGGTGCAGCGCCTGGCGCGGGCAGGATTCCGCGTAGTCGGACTCGAAGCCGGGCCGTTCTGGGACACGGAAAAAGACTGGGTCAGCGATGAAAAAGGCTCGCACGAGCTTTACTGGAATGATCTGCGCATCACCGGAGGAACGCATCCGCTGGCCCTGGGCGCAAACAACAGCGGCAAGGGAGTGGGTGGAGGCTCTGTTCACTGGGCAGCCTTCGCGCCGCGCTTTCATCCCTCTGATTTCCGCATTTACTCCGAAGATGGCGTGGGCGCCGACTGGCCGATGTCTTATTGGGATCTGAAGCCTTACTACGAATTGCTGGAACGGGAGATTCCCGTTGCCGGTCCGGTGTGGTTTCCCTGGGGCGATCCGCATGGTCATCCTTATGGGCCGCATCCGCTCGGCGGTGTCGGCGATGTGCTGGTTCGCGGCTGCACAAAGCTGGGCCTTCGTTCTGTTGCCGGCGGGCCTGTCGCCATCCTCTCAGCCTCCCATGGAGACAGGCCGCACTGCATCTATCGCGGGTTCTGCCTGCAGGGGTGCAAGGTTGGAGCAAAGGCAAGCACTCTCATCACCCATGTACCGGATGCCATTACGCACGGAGCCGATATCCGCGCGCATTCCATGGCGGCTCGCATCAGTCTGCGCGGAGACGGCCGGGTGGATGGCGTCATCTATATAGACCGCGAAGGAAAGGAGCACTTCCAGCGCGCCCGCGCCGTCATCGTCTCCGGTTACGCCATTGAGACGCCGCGCCTGCTGCTCAATTCCGCATGCCCGGGTCATCGGCATGGCCTGGCGAATTCCAGCGGAACGCTTGGCAAGTACTTAATGGCCCAGGCCGGCAATGTTGTAGCAGGACGATTTGATGAGCTTATTCGTCTCTACAAAGCGCCGCCGGCGCATGCTTTGACGGAAGAGTTTTACGAGACCGATCCACGCCGCGGCTTCGCGCGTGGCTTCGCCGTGCAGACAGTAGGGCCGCTTCCTGTCGCGTTTGCGAAGCAGATGGCTGTGGCCATGGGCGCATGGGGATGGGGAATGCGCCGCGTGATGATGGACTACAACCACTGGGCGACGCTTGGCGTCCTCGGCGAGATTCTGCCGTGGGAGGATAACCGGGTCGAGCTGGCCGAAGAGAAAGATCAGCACGGCCTGCCGGTTGCGAAGGTCACCTTCAACCTTCACGACAACGACAAAAAGCTCATCGAATTTGGCAGGAACAAGGTGATGGAGATTATGTGGGCCGCCGGAGCGAAACAGGTGGTGCAGGAGTCGCGCTACGCTCATCTGGTGGGCGCTGCTCGTATGGGGAGCGACCCTTCGACTTCTGTCGTCGACAAGTTCGGCCGCACCCATGATGTTCCAAACTTATTCATCTGTGATGGCAGTATCCTCCCGACCCAGGGGTCTGCGAATCCGGGCCTTACCATCCAGGCCCTGGCCGCGCGTACCGCGGATTATCTGATCCGGCAGGGCGATACGATCTTCTACTCCAGTCGACGCGATCAGGAAGAACCGGGAATCCGATATGACCTGAGCCCGCCTTACACACACTTCAAGGGAAATCCGCGCATCGCCTAGCGGGCAAGAATCTTCCTTGCGCAAAAGGCAGCTCCTATCAGCCCGCATCCGAAGACAAACCACCCGCGATGCTTCGACACTTCGGCTTCAAGACTGAATGACCTGGACTTTCTGTCAAACGGTCCATCCGCGCCGAGGTCCGTCGAAACCGAGTGCCAGACGTTGTTCGGCCGATCCGGAGAATCGGGCTCCGGACTCTGCTGCGCTTTGTAGCCGGTCTTGCCCAGATAAAAGTCCAGCAGGCCAGGAATGAATTTCTGGCCCACGATGGCTTTCACCGTCGACCCTCCGACCCAATACTCTCTTCTCGGCATGGACGCGAATGCAGCATGAACGACAACCCGGGCGCCCACTTCCGGCTTATAGATCGGAGGCACAGGCTGAGGCAGATTCGGAAGCCGGCTCTTCACCCAGGTGAACTGTGGGGTATTCATCGCCGGCATATGAACAACGATCGCCTTTACGTCGCTGCTGTCATGATAAAGCTCACACCGCAGCGAATCCGTGAAGCCGACGATCGCATGCTTCGTTGCGCAGTAAGCGGATTGCAGAGGAATGCTTCTGACAGCCAGAGCCGAACCAATCTGGATGATTCGACCGCGATTCCGTGGCAGCATCCGGCGCAGCGCGGCGAGCGTGCCATGCACGTAGCCAAGGTAATTCACTTCTGTGACGCGTCTGAACTCTGCAGCCTCCATCTCTTTGATCGGCGAGAACACGGAGACCATAGCATTGTTGACCCAGATGTCGATTGGGCCGAGTCGTTCTTCAAAGGAAGCTGCAGCCGCTTCTACTGCTTGGTCATCGCTGACATCGGCCGCATAGGTCGCTGCTGTTCCTCCCAAACGCTCCACTTCTGCTGCTGTCGCATCGAGCGCCGGCAGATCGCGCGAGATCAGGCCTACCCGGGCGCCGGTCTTTCCAAATTCGTGAGCGATGGCCCGTCCAAGCCCGGCTGAAGCCCCTGTAATCACCACATTCAGGATCGGCCGCATTTTGTTTCCCTCCATGTCTAATCCATACAATCTCTTGGATGCGAATAGAGGGGAGCGAAACAGCATCAACGCTTTCGGAAGCTTCCCGAATGAGCACCGATAGCGCGCTGTCTCTTGCGATCGAAGACGATGCAGGATCGGGAAGGCTCACATTCACATATCTCACTGATCCTTCATGCTCATCTTCCGGACGCACTCATGCGCCATCTGCAGTCCTTCCTGCGTCGGAATCACCCACGCCTTAAGCGGTGAGCCGGAAGTCGACAGAAGACCTTCCTGATCGATCAACTCTTCATTCGCTTTATGGTCCAGCTTGAGACCGAAGCCTGACAGGCCTTCGCACACTACCCTTCGCAGGAATGGGCCGTTCTCCGCAATGCCTCCTCCGAAGACGATCGCATCGACGGAGCCCAGCGCGGCGACGAAAGAGCCTGCCGCCTTACGCACGCGATAGGCGAACATATCCATCGCCAGCTTTGCCCTCGGATTCGATTCGTACTCCTTCATAAGGATTCTTGTGTCCAGTGAGTCACCTGAAACTCCAAGAAGGCCTGACTTCCTGTTAAGGAGCGTCATGACGTCATCCACTGCCATATGTTCTTCGCGCATCAGCAGAGCTACGATCGACGGGTCAATGTCTCCGGAACGAGTGCCCATCATCATCCCTTCGAGCGGTGTAAGGCCCATCGTATTGTCGACTGATCGACCCTTCTCAATCGCTGTCAGCGAACAGCCGCTCTCAAGGTGAGTCGAAACAATGCTGCACTCCTCCGGAACCTTACCCGCGAGATGCGCATACCGTTCCAGAAGATAACGGTGAGATATGCCGTGAAACCCATAGCGTCGAATCTGGTGCCGCTCTGCAAGGTCAGGTGGAATTGCGTATAACGAGGCGTGATCCGGCATCGTGTGGTGAAAGGCGGTGTCGAAGACCGCATACACCGGCACGCCGGGAAACTGGCAGCACACCGGCGCCAGCACTTCAATCGAGCTCTGGTTGTGCAAAGGTGAGAGCTTCTCGAATTGAGTGATCCTGTCGATGACGTGCTGATCCATGAGGGCGGGCTCCACAAAGTCGCGCCCGCCATGCACCACGCGAATGGCCACGGCTCCGACATCGGAGAGTTCTGCATGCTCACCGGAATGGGATCGATTGTCGCACCATTTCAGAAAGCTCGACGCTGCCTGTTCGTAGCTCCCCGCCGAAATGGCCTCTGTGGATGTTTTCTCTTTTCCCTTTAAGATCGAAATTTCGGACGCCTTACCGATACCCTCAATGCTTACGCTGAGAAGTGTCCGGCCCTCGAAGGCGTACTGCTGGCTCGCGCGGCATTCCACAAACTCCGCCTTGAGAGAATTACCGCCCGGATTGAGAGTGAGGATCGTCGCTGGCAAGGCAGGCCTCTTTCTGTTCATGCGGCTTTGTGTCTGGCTCGGGTTCCCGCAGCCCTCGCTGATGCCTCATGCCAGCCCTGTGCGGCTGTTGACGGGGACTTGCTCTCTCCGAGACCCTGCTCGACGTGTCTGATGGTTTTCTGTTCCGGCATCGGATGGGCCTCCTCTTACTCATTAAAAGATGCCTTCCTGCGATGCCTCGATGTCAGCATAAGTCTGCTTGCCGAGCTAATTCTGCATCGAAACTGCTGGTTGAAGATTGAATCAGCAACGATATTCGACACGCATACGATCCATAGCCGGCAGGATGGGTATAATTTTCAATCTTTTGATTGATCCGCTGTCGACGGCTTAAAAAGTATACTTTCTGCACGCACGCCCTGAGGCGGTACTGAATGCTTCGCCTGATCTCGTGCAGCTTTCTGCTTTCAGAGCATCCCGCAACGCGCATCATGACATTACTGTGTGGGTCGTCTGCGGGCAGTTTGCCGGGTATTGTTTTCGCAGTAGAGCGTTCACGCTGACTTCACTCTATTGACGATGAATCATCGATGTAATTCCTCCGAATTCACATTTCGTATCCATCTCATTGGGATGTCTGGTTTGCAGCGCCGGCAGAACGTGCGGATGCTGGTCGTGGCTACGGAGGGTGTTCCCGCTGTTTATGAGGGACACGGTTCCTGGTCGAAGTGCGTCCTCTGCATACGGCGTCTTTTTCGTTCCGGCATTTCCGGAGATGAGCTGGCTGCGATGAAAGAGATCTTTGAGCGAGATCGCTACGCGACTCTCGCAGGAGCGAAGGCGTCACTGCCCGATCTTGAATCTCTGGGCTACCAGCGCGTGGATAAGTAGCGACTTCTCCGGCGCAGTCATCATTGGATTCCCGCATGCAGGATTCGAGAAGCGAAGCCATCGGCTTCGGTAGGACTGATATTTTTATCCACCTTAGGGCTGAAGACAATGAGCCGTGAGCCAGAGATAATTGGCGCCCGTAACCAATTTTAGTTTTGTGGATTGTGTCTTCATGCCTTTACGTTCGCTTCGGAAGTTCCCTGAATACTATGTCGCTGCGTTGCTCGTGATGTTCTCCTCCTGCGCGGCCTTCGAGGCGTACGGGCAACAACCGACCACGCCCCCGCTCTATGGTGGCGGAGCAGAGACAAGTCAGCAGGGAGGCTCGGCGACGGCAGGTGTCTTTGCCCCCATTCTCGATTCAGAGAAGCGCCCGATCACCGCCGGTGGATTCGTCAAGACTGGCCCGGTCGTTTTCGAGGACGTGTCGGCGAAAGCAGGCCTGACAGGCTGGCATCACAAAATGGGCACTCCGCAAAAGCCCTTCATCATTGAAACGACCGGATCGGGCGTTTGCCTGCTCGATTACGACCATGATGGCTGGCTGGACATCTATCTGGTGAACGGGTCGACGTACGAAGCGCAGGAAGGAAAAGCGGAACCGCCGCACGCGGCTCTTTTTCATAACAATCACGACGGCACCTTCACCGATGTTTCGGAAAGCGCCGGTGTAACCAATGGCCGATGGGGATATGGATGCGCCGTAGGCGATTACGACAACGACGGCTGGCCTGATCTTTATGTGACGAATTACGGGAAAAACCGCCTCTTCCACAATAACGGCAACGGCACCTTCACCGATGTTGCCGAAAAGGCAGGAGTCACGCTCGGAAACTGGTCCACGGGAGCGAGCTTCGGCGACTATGACGGGGACGGGCGGCTCGATCTGTTTGTTCCCGGATATGTTCATTACGACATGCAGCATCCGCCGGTGTCCGGTTCGCCCGCCGTCGGCGGAACCTTCTGTGCGTTCCGCGGCGTGCAGGTGATGTGCGGCCCGCGCGGACTGGAGGGCGAGCCCGACCACCTTTTTCATAACAATGGCGATGGGACGTTCACGGATGTAAGCGAAAAGGCCGGAGTCAGCGATAAGGAAGGCCGCTACGGATTCTCCTCGACGTTTGTGGATGTCAATGGCGATGGGAAACTGGACCTTATTGTCGCCGATGACTCATCGCCGAATTATCTCTACATCAATAAAGGCGATGGAACATTTGAAGACGATAGTTATGCCTCGGGCTTTGCGCTGAATCAGGATGCGCGTGAGACGGCCAACATGGGCGTAGGCGTGGGAGACTATCTCAACAACGGGCGAGTCGATATCTACACCACGACATTTTCCGACGACTACAAGACCCTCTTCCATAACGACGGGGACGGCAATTTTTCAGAGATCTCGCCCCAGATGGGGATAGCCGAGGTCACGTATCCGTTCCTGAGCTGGGCCACGGAGTTTATCGATTACGACAATGATGGATGGAAGGACATCATGTCGGTGAGCGGCCACGTATACCCGCAGGTGGACCAGCATGACTGGGGCACCACGTTTGCCGAGCGTCCTATGCTGTTTCATAACATCAACCACGGGAAAAAGTTTGAGGTTGTTCCCGCGGTAGAAGGAACCGGGCTTGCCGATGTCATTCCTGCGCGCGGCGCGGCCTTTGGCGATTTGTTTAACGATGGAAAGATCGATGTGGTCATTAACTGCATCGACCACACGCCGGTCCTGCTGCGCAATGTGGACGCGGATACAAACCACTGGATCGGGATCGCGCTTGTGGGCGGAGCAAAAGGGCCACGGGATGCCATCGGTGCAAAAGTATTCGTCACGGCAGGCGGAATTCGTCAGCGCGCAGACGTGATGAGCGGCGGAAGCTATGAATCGTCAAACGACCAGCGCCTTCACTTCGGACTGGGTGAGGCCACGTCGGTAAACGACGCTGAGATTAACTGGCCGGATGGCAAAGTGGAGCATGTTTCGCTCTCCGGCGTGGATCGCTATTTCATGATCGAGGAGGGAAAGGGTCTGGTGCCCAGCGTCTACGATGCGATAGCCGCTGGCCGTGCCCAAACCTCCGCAAAGCTCAGCTCGCAGAAATAGCCGCAGTGAGGGAGTGCTGTTTTCCCGGTATGAACGACGACACCAGGGTAGGTGCATGAAAAAGATTGCAGCGGTTCTCATGATTGGCGGTGCGCTGTGTGTATGCGGACCCGCATATTCCGCCTCATCCGGTAGCCCTCAGCAGGATGCATATGGCAAAGCCTCATCCGGCAATGCGCAGCCGGATGCATACGGCAAAGCCCCGTCCAGCAGCGCTCAGCCGGAGGGGGATCGCAAAGACTACTCCGAAAAAATCAGCGATGCCTATAATTTCCGTTTTGGCAAAGACAAGCCGTTTATCCCCGGAAGTGCCAAAGTTGTGGGCGATGAATTTATCCAGCCGGGCGCGTTCCCCAACGCGAGCTATTGCGCGCACTGTCATCAGGAGGCCTGGCATCAATGGCGCCAGGCGCTGCATTCCAATTCATTTCGCACTCCGTTTTATCGCAACAGTGTCAACATCCTGATTCGTACGAAAGGCATCGAGTTTACTCGCCACTGCGACAGCTGCCACAACCCGATAGCCGTTCTCTCCGGAGGCCTGACTCAGAATTCCCTGGTGGACCGCAAATTCGATGATGACGGGCTCACCTGCATGACCTGCCACTCGATCCAGGGCCTGCAATCGACCAATGGAAATGGCGGTTACATCATGGGCGTTCCGGCGGTGATGGTCGATGAAAATGGAAACCGTATACCCGGCGAAGTGCCGTACAGCGAAATTCTTGCGCACCCAGATCGTCACTCGCGGGCGGTCATGAAGGACTTCTATCGCACGCCCGAATTCTGCGCGGCGTGCCACAAGGCGAATCTTCCGGAATCGCTGAATGACTATAAGTTCGTGCGCGCATTCACTACATATGATGAGTGGCAGATGTCGAAGTTTTCAAAGCGGAATCCGCTGACATTCTATTCCGGAAATTTTGCCACCTGTCAGAACTGCCATATGCCGCGCTCCCGTAATACGCTTCCCGATTACGGCGCCAAAAACGGAACCTTTGCCTCCCATAGCTGGGCAGCAGGCAACAGCGCCGTTCCTTTTTATTACGGGTTCGATGAGCAATTGCAGAAAACGATCCGCTTTCTGCGCTCGGGCAGCTTTCTGAATGTCGATATCTTCGCGCTGAAGAAGGCCGGCGAAGACAAACTGATCGCTCCGCTCGGCTCTGTGCCTTTTCAGCTTGCGCCGAACGATGTCGTCGAAGCCTGGGTGGTTATCCAGAACAAGAACATTGGGCATTCCCTGATTCCTGAGGTCAGGGATCTCTATCAGGCATGGGTTGAATTCAATGTTCAGGACGAAAAGGGACGGGAGATTTATCACAGCGGCTACGTAAAACCCGACGGCACGCTGGACGTGCGCGCCCACAGCTTTACCAATCGGCCGGTAACAAAGGACAGCGAGTTTGTCGACAACCATAAAGTGTGGACGATTCGCTCCGCGGCTTATGACAACACCGTGCAGTCAGGCCGATCCACTCTGGTTCGTTACATGTTTCGGATTCCCGCTTCCATCAGGGGCCCGGTTACGATTACGGCGCGGGTAAATTACCGCCACTTCCGCAAGAGTTATATCGACAATGTCTTTGGAAAGGATCATCCGGCCTATCCCATCGTGGAGATCACGTCGCGAACCCGGGTACTGAATATAGGCCAGAATGATCCGCAGCCGCATAACCCCCAGGACAACCTCGACTGGATGCGCTGGAACAACCTTGGCATCTCGCTGCTAGACGAGCTGCAGTATGCGGAAGCAGTTCAGGCATTTACCAAAGTCGAAGAGCTGCGGCCCGATTATGCCGATGCGTACACCAACATCGCGCTGACCGATATCCAGTGGGAGAAATACGGCTCCGCGTGGGGAGCTGTCCAAAAGGCATTGTCTCTCAGTCCGGGCAATGCGCGGGCGCTCTACTACGCGGCGCTGATCGAACGGCGGATGGCGCATCCGGAGCAGGCCATCGCGGACCTGAAAGAAGTGGTCCGGCAGTATCCGCAGTCGCGCGATGCGCGCCGTGAGCTGGGCATTTCGTATTACCAGAAGCATGATTACGACGCAGCACTGGAGCAGTTCACGGCGCTGCAGCAGATCGATCCCGATGATCTGGCGGCCCACTACAATCTGGCCATCCTGTATCGCCGCATGGGCATGCAGAAGGAATCCGCGGAACAGGAAGCCATGTTCGTAACGAAGAAATTCGATCCTGTTTCTCAGACATATTCTCTCGATTTCCTGCGGCAGCATCCGGAGATAGCGAATGAGGCAATCCCCTGGCACCTGTACACGGACCTGCCGCATGAGGACCAGCCGGTGAATCCGAGCATGGGCCACGGCTACGGTGGAGGGAGCTACGGCGGGGGGAGCTACGGCTCCAGTGGAGGCGGAGCCCAGTGAAGCAGATGCGATTTGTCCTGATTGCGGTTACGATTTGCATGTCGTCGATCGCCTGCCGCGCGGAGACTTTATGTCCCTGGATCAATGCCGCCACGGCCTCCGGAATTCTTGAAGGGGATGCAGGCTCAACTGCGGAAAAACCGCCCGAAGTGAACTCCACCGCCTGTATATTCACGTACCGGGAAAAAGATATATCCCGCGAGTTAAGAATTACGGTGGAACAGAAGCAGAATGCAGAACATGACTTTCAGGCTCGAAAGACGCAGTGCGGCCGAAGTGCAGACGAGCTTCGCGCGGTTGGGAATGAAGCGGTGCTGTGCCCGGTGAAGAACAGGGGCCACGAGTACACCGCGGAGATTATCGGCCGCGTTCGCGATTCTGTATTCACGATACGAGTGAGCGGCGGCGGCGAAAAAGATAAGGCCTTCTCCCAGGAGGCTCTCGAACAGAAAGTAAAGCTCGCCGCCGGACAGGTGGTGGGAAATCTTTACTGATTGCCGTTGTTGATGAAGTAACTCGTGTCTGCTCCGGTTCAGAGAGGTTCCGGAGCTTCAGGGAATGAGTATGATTTTTCCACCTGCGCCGCCTGCCTCGGCCATGCGATGACCCACCTGTACCCTGCTCAGCGGCAGCTGGTAAGCGATCGGTATCGAGAACTCCCCGCGCGCGACGTCTTCGGCGAGCTCATAAAGACGCGAGGCATCGGGTTGTGCCGTGAAGGCTTCCACGCGGATGTCATATTTCTTCGCTCCTTCAGGAACGCCCAGCACCGAGCCGAGAACTCCGCCGCTGCGGATACTTTTCAGAAGCCGCTCGATCGTCGTACCGCCTACTGTGTCGGCGATGGCGTCCAGTTCGTGGAGCTTCGCGATCTCCTGCTCGTCGTCCAGAGCTACGACGGCCTCCGCGCCGAGCGCCTGCGCCTCTGCCCGCTGTGACGCGCGCACACCCGCCAATACACGTGTCCCATGTTTGCGAGCAACATGCACAGCAGTCCTGCCGACACCGCCGAGTGCGCCCGTTACAAGAATTGTCTGATTGGCTTCAGGCTTCACCGCACGCTCGATAAGCTGCGCACCGGTGAGAGTGACAAGAGGCAATGCCGCGGCATGAGGGAAATCCAAAGCTTCCGGAATCGGAGAGAGCACGCCGGCTTTGGCAACAGCGTATTCGGCATATGTTCCATTCGCGAGCGCCATGACGCGCATTCCTTTCGGAAATCCTGACACGTCAGAACCTGCCGCCTCTACTTCCCCTGCCAGATCACGGCCAAGTATCCCGGGAAACTCGACGGGAAAACGACCTTTTGCCGCTCCGCTCCGCATCTTGTAATCGATCGGATTGATGCTGGTGGCGCGGATACGAATCAGAACTTCGTTATGACCATATTCCGGAATATCGGTCTCTTCATATTTGAGCTGGCTGTCGTCGCCGTATGCAGGGAGCAGAACTGCCTTCATCGTTGTCTCCTGTAGGCGGAGACATCCACTTTTCCTACCGGAACGTCCGACATTGTCATATTGGCGGCGGCTCCTCATTTGCGTGATTACACCAGTTCACGAACCTTATCGTGCGCGTTCGTCAGCACGATTTTCATGCGGTTTGGCTCGCCGCGAACTAGAGACTCAGCCAGCTTCAGCGCCTGCCCGGCCTTGATCTTTGCCGGCATAGGCGGTGTAAATTCATCGACAACCGCCTCGATGAGAACCGGACCTGGACGTCCCATGACACTCTCCAATTGAGATCCGCATGTTGCCTGATCTTCAACCTGGATCGCGTCCATTCCAGCACCGCGGGCAATCGTGACAAAATCGGCCGGGTAAAGGTCGTACGCATATTCGGGATTGCCAAGGAAGACCATCTGCTCCCATTTGATCTGTCCCAGCGTATTGTTTTTGATGACGATGATCTTGATGTTGAGCTTGTATGCGGCGACCGTAATCAACTCGCCCAGCAGCATGCTCAGGCCGCCGTCACCGATGATGCAGTAGACCGGCCTGTCCGGATAGGCCACGGCCGCGGCGATGGCATAAGGAAGGCCGCATGCCATCGTGGCGAGATTGCCCGAGCAACTATGTTTCTGGCCGCGCAGAGCGGGAACATAACGCGCCCACCATGTTGTAATTGTTCCGGAGTCGGAGGTGACGATCGCGTTAGATGGGATGCGTTTTCCGAGCTCCCAGCCCACGACCTGGGGCTTCATCGGTTTGTCAGTCCGGGTACCGCGTTCCTCCATGAGTTTTTGCCACTCCGCTTTGCCCTTCTGAGCTTTCTCAAGAAGGCCATTCTCGTGTTTTTCAAGCAGGGGTAGCAATGCCCGCAGGGTATTTTTCGCATCTCCGACCAAACCAACATCGGCTGGATGGCGAAGGCTGATGCGTTGTGGATCAATATCGATCTGCACACACTTGATCGAGCCTGGCTCAGGGAGGAATTCGATATACGGGAATGATGTTCCCACCATCAATAATGCGTCGCAGGCTTCAATGGCATCCTGTGAGGGTTCGGTGCCAAGCAGGCCTATCCCGCCCGTGGTGTAAGGGCTGTCGTCCGGCACGGCCGCCTTACCGAGTAGAGCTTTCACAATGGGCGCACCGAGAGTCGCGGCAAGTTCCTCCAGCTCCTGGGTCACATGGAGCGCCCCCTGGCCGGCTAGAATCGCAATCTTCTTTCCGCGGTTGAGAATGTCTGCCGCATGCTCCAGCTCGATTCGGGCCGGAAGCTGATCGAAGTAAGCGGGCACCGCCGATGTGTGATGAACAGGGTTTCGCTCCGACTGGCCCTTCTTAATTTCCTGAACCTGCACATCGACAGGGATGGTGATGTGTGCGACGCCGCGCGAAGCTAACGCAGTCCTGATCGCCAGGTCGGTCACGCTTTCCATATGTGCTCCGCTCATGATCCGCTCGTTGTACACCGCTACGTCCATGAAGAGCTTGTCCAGAGCAACATCCTGCTGAGTGAAGGTGCCGATCAAATCGCTGTGTTGGAGCCCGGTGATCGCAAGCACGGGCGCATGGTCCATCTTCGCGTCATATAGCCCGTTCAAGAGATGAATACCTCCTGGACCGGAGGTTGCGATGCATACTCCCAGCTTGCCAGTAAATTTTGCATAGGCACAGGCCATGAATGCGGCTGCCTCTTCGTGCCTGACGTGAATGAACCGAAGCTGCTCGAACAAACGCTGGAAGAAGAGAAAGAAACAGATGCGAAGTTGACGTCTCTATCCAAAAAAGTGAATCCAACCGCCGCAGGCGGCGAGGATCAGGGCAAGAGGGTCGAGGGATCAACGAAGAAGACGGCATCGCATCACGCGGCATAAATCAAGCTAGCTCGGGTTACTGGGCTTCGAATCCAATACCATTCGAAGTCCAGGTTCGAGCAAGCAACGTGACATCGGGTATCCTAGCCGCGCAAGAATCTGTGCTTTGATAGCGAGATTCTTCGGCACCTGATACAGTTCATCCGGGATATGCTTGTTTGCATCGATTGCTTCGTTGATTGGAGCTAGTGCGGCCTGGAGGCTGCCCTCATGTAGATGTGCTTCCGCAAGCAGGCCGCCCGACTGAGTGATTCCACGCCAATAGGAGAGCTGCCGAGCGTACTGAACGGACTGGCTAAGGTCCGATATTGCTTCCTTCCAGTCGTTCTTTTCCTCGTAGACACGTGCGCGCACCTTATAGAGCTCATACAGGTGACCGGCCAGGCGAAGAGCCCCGACCTTCTTCATTGCGTCATCGGCGAGCGCAAGTGCCTTGTCACTTTGGCCGATACCGCTGAGCGCTTCGATTTTGGCATTAACGGCAATCGACGGATAGGCCGCATCGCGAGTTTTGCTGGCAACCTTGATCGCTTCGTTCAGCGGGCCAAGCGCTTCTTTGTATTTACGAAGCTCAACTAGACCAGTGCCGTACATGCTGGCATAACGGATGTGGGCAGCAGGATCGGCAACCTTCGCCACCATCCATGCTTTCTCGACATCCTTCTTGGCGGCTGCAAAATCGCCAAGAAGGAACGCCGCGATTCCCTGCTCACCAATCGCGTGCGAGGCGAGAAGATAATGCTGCTGTCGAAGTGAGACCGACTCAACCTGCGACCAGGTATCGCGGGCCATGCCGGCATCGTAGTTTGTTTCCAGCATCCCAAGAATTGTAAGGATTCGCAGGCGGGTTTCCGGATCGCTCGCTTCGGGCCGGTTCAGATCGCCTCGTAATTCCGCAATTTGGCTTGGGATTGTCCTGGAGGATTCGCTCTGCGCCAGCACTTGGCTGACATGCGCATAGAGCGCTTGTGAAGCATCGCCCTTCTTGATGAATTCGAGTTCAGCTTGATGGTAGACCGGAGCCACTGCGATCCAGCTATTGAGCCATGACAAGTCGTCGGCTCGCTTCAGCAGCGCCTCTGGAGAATGAGATATGCGCAGGAAGACTTGATACCCGACAATGCTCAGCAGGGCGGCCAAAAGCAAACCGGTAGCGATGCGAAGGCTTGGGGGAAGAGCAAATCGCATGGCAGAACCCGTTCACTTGACGTTAATCATGTCAGAAGTGGCAACATCCGGCAACTGCGGTGAGCGAGCAAGCGGCGCGAATAGCAGAATTCACGGTTTTCGATTTTCGAACAAAATCGAAAATTCGAGGTGCGTTCTATTTCAGCAGTCGCTGACAAGCGGTCGCTCGCGTCTTAAGCCGTGTGCACAATCTTGTGATCGTGACATGCGACAAGCCCTGTCCTTCAACCTGTTCTTGGATCGTTGTCGCCTGATCCGGAAGAGCCTGGGCCATGGTCCTGAGTCGATCAATGAGTTTCACCTCATTCAGGCGCAACTCGTCGGCGAGCTTCCGCCAATGCCGCAGCCCAATATTTCGGAGCCGGTACTCCCCGCCAATCTTCATGGCGAGCTTCACCTTGCTCATCTCCACGGCGGGATATGGAAGGATACTTGCCAGGTCATAGAGAGGCGCTAGGCGCACGGCTCCATTCTGGCCGAGAAGCAGAGAGTAGTTCTTGGCATGAGCGTCTGTTCCCGCAATCAGCCAGTTGAACGCAATGGCGTCCAGGAAGGATGCAACGTCCTCATCCGCGCTGCTCGACTGCTCCCGGAGCAGCTCCACGATCTTTCGCACTCCCGGCCCGTCTTCGTTTTCATATTTACGCGCAGGGTGCAGGCCAAGTGCCTGACACATGTCTTCCTGGTGAATGCGCACCCATCTGTTCCCAACGCGCGCACGATCATACCGCTCGACGACAATCGCGATCTCATCCTCGAATCGGAGGATATTGGAGTTTGGCACAATGAGGCCGAGTGAACGCGCCAGTTGCAGCGAGAAGTGCTCGTTTTCTGCGTGGCCATCCCATTCTCCTGTCGGTGGCTTCAGGATATGAGTGGTTGGAATACGGCCCGACGGGACGCCCCATCGTCTGCGTTCAAAGAGAAGCGCCGTCTTCGGCTGAGCGCCTGCAAGGCTGAATTGCCCCGTATCGCTTGCGGCTCGCCATGCAGAATGGTCGGCGCGCAAGGTGCGCAAACGCCCTGCCACGTCATCTTCCGTCAGCCATTGCACTTCCCGCGCAGCCGGTTCCGCAATCAACATTTCTAACCGTTCAGGAGTGACGAACTGAATGGCGCCTGCGCAGTCCTCGCCTACATGGGTAATCAGCCGGAAGACATTCTTGGGCGACACCTGGAAGCGTTTGCCCCAGTTCTGTAGAACGCGGTCGTTATCGGGCAGCAGCCCCCATAGGAAAGCCTCTATACGGGCATGTCCGTGGGTCGCTGAACCAAGAGGCATCGAGAGCGAAAGCGGATACGCGTTCGGGTCGTGCCGCCACGTCTCGCTGTATGTGAATGAGAGGCGGGATTCCTTGTAATGGACGGTTCCGACCTCCCGGCCATCCAGCAGCGCTATGAGTTGGTTCGTCATGGGCGTTTCTTCAGGGAGTTGAGAACATTGTTGATGTCCACGTTCCCAGGTTCGCTGACGGCAGATGCCTTCTGCGTCCGTTCAACGGCTATGTCCAGAGAAACCCCAAGGGTTTTAAGGGTTCGAAGGACAAGGCCGATCTCGGCACGCGGCTTCCCCTGCTCCACTTCCACGATCCACTTGCGGCTCGTTCCCGCCTTTTCCGCCAGGTCGCTTTGGTCCATCCCCAGCTTGACGCGGCGTTCCCGGATAAAAGCGCCCAAATCTGCGGCAGTCCGTATTTTCATAGACGGCGCCTCCTGCATTGCACTACAAGAGTAACCGAGCGGTGACATTATGTAAAGAGAGCGATCGGTTACATTGCATACTGTAACCGCTCGGTGACACGTGATCTGGCCAACTAAGTGGAATTCATGGCCTGCGTCCAAACGTTACTCGACATTTTGGAGGGACCTAAACACCTGATCGACCGGCGCATCTGATGTCCCGCATCAGAATTCAATTGGGGAGCGCGGCCATGTCTTCCAGGAACTCCGACGCAGGTTCCGTGCTGGTTACAAACAGGTGATCGCGGGCGCGGGTGCAGGCTACATAAAGTAAATGCCTCTCCGTGCTGTAAACATCCTCAAGGTCGCTTTCGTCGGCAACCGCTTCGATGCGCTCTTGAAACGGAATCACCTCGTCATCACAGGCCATCACGCCGACGGCCCGGAACTCCAGCCCTTTCGCAAGGTGCATCGTGCATACTGGCAGGACCCCCGGCGCAACTTCGACATGCTCATCCAGCACACGGTATTTGATGCCAGCCAACTCCGCTGCCTTCGTCGCCCTGTCAATTTGCTCTGCCGAGCGCACAAACAATGCGATTTCGTGAGGCTGAAGCCCTGCCTTGGCGAGCTGACGCAGCCATTCGGCTACGCCCTCGCTTTCTCTCTCGTGAGAGGCATACATTTTGATGTCCGGCTTGGGGCCATTGAAGAGCGATACCGCATCCTTGCGGCTCTCTTCGTTGCCATCCACGTCGGCAATCTGCGCATCAAGCAAGCGGTCTGCCTGAGTGCGAATCTGGTGCGACGTGCGGTAGTTGATTTTCAGCGTCGTAGCCCGTCCCCGTACATCCGCGCCCGCAGCCTTCCACGAGAAGGGCTGCTGGAAAATGCGCTGCCCCAGATCGCCTGCAAAGAACAACCCATTCGGCTTTCCTCCGGCCATGCTGGCAAGAAAGCGAATTTGAGCAATGCTGATGTCCTGCGCTTCATCTACCACGGCAAAGTCGAACGGCGGTGCCGCACCGTTTGCATAGTGGCGGGCAAGAACATTAAACATCCCTGCCGCCGTAATGACTCTCTGTTCACGGAGTCCGGCGCGGACGGCTTCGAAGATCGTCCATAGAAGCTTCCGTTGTTCTTCGCGGAGTCTCGACTTGCGTCCGAGGCGGTTCACGTCGCGGTATTCTTCCCATGAGTCCAGTTGCCATCCATCGACAACCTGTTCCCACTCCGTCGTCAAGAACCGCAGCGAGAACTTATGCTCCTCGGCGTCCTTCGATGCCTGTCGCAGCAGTTCCGCAATCTGCGCTTTGGTCGCGATCTTCAGCTTGCCGATATTCAGTTCATACAGGCGTCGCCCGATGGCATCCATCGAATAAACTTCGATACGCTCTCCGAGGCGGGGTTCGTTGGTCAACAATAACCGCAGCTTCGTGTGCAGCGCATTCGCCAGCGGCACGGAGAATGTCGTGAGCAGGACACGCGCATCGCGGTGCGTGCGGGCCAGATACGCGGCGCGGTGTATCGCAACAATCGTCTTTCCCGTGCCTGCGGTGCCAGAGGCGCGCGCCGGGCCGTTGTATTTCTTCTCCACCAGTTTGCGCTGCTCGGGATGAAGGAAGACAGCCCAGCGCTCCCACGGATAGTCCAGCGCCAAAGCCAGTTCTTCAGAATTCTTCATCACACGGAAGCGGCGCATCGCATCCGGGTGCTCGAACGGATTAGTGCCTGGAGCCACCGGCTCCGGCAATGGCGGGCGAATGCCCGTGGCAAGATTCAGCAGCGCCTCGGCGGCCTCCGCCGGAAGATGCCCAGCAATCTCTAGCAGGTCATCTTCGCTGGCGTTTAGCACTTCCGACAGCCACTCTTCGGGGACACCGTAGTTCAGCAGCGTGCCTTCGGAGATGTTCGGCAATGCCTTGCGCTTCGGCCTTACCTGCTCTTCCTCGACATATTTCGGAACTGTGATTTCCTGAACGCGTTCCCGAATCTCCACCAGTTGCGCCGCACCGGTCTTCGGATGCGTCTCCATCCGCCGCCGCTCGGCCCAGTGGTAGGCATCATCGTGATGGGCGACATAGCACAGCAGGAGGCT
This sequence comes from Paracidobacterium acidisoli, assembly GCF_003428625.2. Lineage (GTDB taxonomy): Bacteria > Acidobacteriota > Terriglobia > Terriglobales > Acidobacteriaceae > Paracidobacterium > Paracidobacterium acidisoli. The sequence continues at coordinate 872,356 of NZ_QVQT02000002.1, forward strand.
GGTATCGTTGCGATGGACGATCAGCCGGATGTCGCTGGTCACGCGGATCGACCAGAAATTCTTATCCTTTGCCTTGTCCAGCTTGTGAAAGCTCATGCTCGGATGTGTCGGGTTCAATTGCAGGTCGAACGCGGCCATCTTTGCGGCCTTCTGCTCGTCGCCGGTCAGACGGCCAAGACTGTCCGTAAATGTGTCCGCGATCCGAAATTCCATGCTGTTCCCTCAAATGATTCCAACTACACCCGGAAAATCTTCATCACTTCATCGCCCAAATGGTTAATGACCTTGACTGCAATGCGCCTGGACTCAGGCTTGTCGAAGGGGCGGGATGTATCGCTGCGTAGTGTTGCCCAGGCGTCCTCGTTGATCTCCGCTTTCAGGCTCGTCTTCAGCGCTTTGTATGGATCATTCGCGCCGAGGAAGTAAGCGTGACGGACGAAGAAGCTCTCTTCGTTGTAGTCCGTGTCGATGAACCAGCAGGCAATCTCATCAGGTCCGTTGCTGCGGACTTCGCCGGTGCTTGGGTGGAATACATCTACACCGCGAACCTTTACAGTGATCTGACTGCCTGCGGCATTCTGAATCTCAATGTCCGGCTCGCCGAAGATGACAAACAGGTTGCCCTTGCCGGTGTTCTTCAGGTCTTCGGCCATGTGCAGGTCGGCGTTCATGCGGGCCTTCAGCACGCGGATGCGGCCCAGCTTGTTCATCTCGGCGGAATGCGCGTCGTAGCTGAATGCGCAGGAAATCAGCACGTCGAAGTCTGCATCCCCGGCCTCGCGTGCAGCTACAACCAAGTCCTCGCGGGTGACGGTGCCAAACTCCGGGCCGATAAAGATGCCAGCGCGGCGCTCCGTGCCGTCGGCCTCCGTATAGCGGCCTTCAGCGCAGATGTATTTGCCCGGCCACGGAGCCAGTGAGGTGAACGTGATCTTGTCTTCCTTGTGTGCCTGCTGCACGCCGGAGTTCTTCAGGTTGTCGAGAATGATCTGAACAAAGTCCTGCACATCGCGGATGCCGCTATCGCTCTGCCCCGGAGTCTCAATCAGCTCTTCGTTCTCATCTACGGCCAGCACGCGATGCGGAGAAAGACTCTCCACCGTGAACGGCCCGGCGACGCGAACCTTGTTCTTGTCCTCATAAGGTTTGTCGTAGAGGTTTTCAAACTCGGCCTTAGCAGCAACGGAAGCGTCGATGGCCCTCTGGCGAGCGATGCGTGCCTCCCACCAAGCAGAGTGTGTGGACCTGGCTTCCTTACTCCAGCCTTCGGACGCTTCACGAGGAATCTCCCACTCCTGCCAGCGCTGCTTCAGTTCGGCATTCAGCTTCTCGCGCAGAGGTTCGAGCGTCTTCTGATACTCCTCCCAAATGACATCGATCTCGGCGTCATTGGCGATGGATTTGAGCGTGATGTGCGGCACTCGCTCATAGACAAAACCGAGCCGGATATTTCCATGCGTAGTTGTTTCAGATGGAATGCGTGCATGCAGCTTCGCTTCCTGCACCTGACCTTCACGAGAATCGGAAAGCAAATAGTAGGGATAACGCGCTCCCATGATGCGGGCGCGGGCAAGTGCCAGAGCTACGCGCGAAGTATCAATGGTAATCCAACGGCGTCCCCATTGTTCGGACACATATGCAGTGGTCCCTGAACCGCAGGTAGGGTCAAGGACAAGATCACCAGGATCGGTCGTCATCAGGATGCAACGCTTAATTGCTTCTGTTGCAGTTTGGACAACATACACCTTCGGGTCTGTACGACTTTGGACTCCACCTATATCCAGCCATACATTGATCTGTGGATTTATTGCAAAGTCATCCATGAAACGGACATAGCGAATAGACTTTCCTTCTTCAATGACACGTCCGGCTTTGTTGAGGCGACCAAGCCCCGGCACAGTTGTTTTCCAGTGAAGCCCCGCAGGCGGTGACCAATATCTGCCTCTAAAAGTGAACTGCTCCCCATCTATTTTTAACGGCGCGCCTTGCGACGTCAGCTGATCTGACGTCGCAAGGCGCG
>NZ_QVQT02000003.1:0-488196 GCF_003428625.2 Paracidobacterium acidisoli
GGAGAAGGGTCTTCGGTTCGCGATCCGCGAAGGCGGACGCACCGTAGGCGCCGGCACCATCACCGAAATTATTCAGTAAAAGTTTTACGGCAACAGACAGTTGGCTTTTTTGAAGCGGGCCGGCGGTATTAACCGCTGACCCGCAGGAAGATTGAAAACGATGGTTGGACAGAGAATACGCATTCGGCTGAAGGCTTACGACTACCGGGTACTCGATACTTCGACGGGTGAGATTGTGGATACCGCGAAGCGCACGGGTGCACAGGTGGCGGGGCCGATTCCGCTGCCTACGGTGAAGAACAAGTACTGTGTGCTGCGCTCGCCCCACGTGGACAAGAAGTCGCGCGAGGCCTTCGAGATCCGCACGCACAAGCGGCTGATCGATATTCTTGAGCCGACGCAGCAGACGGTGGACGCGCTGATGAAGCTTGATCTGCCCGCTGGTGTGGACGTCGAGATCAAGGCGTTCGAGAAGTAGGACTGGCTGTTCAGGCAATCGCGCCTTCGGCGCATAAAACCCGGCAGTGCGCGCATCGCTGCGACGCATGATGAGGAGAGGAAGTAATGGCGGTAACGGGAATTCTGGGTAAGAAGATCGGGATGACGCAGGTGTTTGATGAGAAGGGTGAGGTTCACCCCATCACTGTCCTGCAGGCCGGTCCCTGCGTGATTACGCAGCTCAAGACGGCGGCGAAGGATGGCTACGATGCCGCGCAGATCGGCCTCGTGGAGTTTGTGAAGGCGTCGAAGGTGACTAAGCCGCAGGCCGGTCACTTTGCGAAGAACAACGTCGCGCCGGTCAGGCTGATCAAGGAAGTCGGCATTGAGGCTGCGAAGCCTGCAGTCGAAGACGCAGCCGGAGATCAGGAATCGAACGGCCATGCGAAGGCGGGCGACCGCGTTCTGGTCGATATCTTTACCGATGAGAAGTATGTCGATGTGATCGGCACCAGCAAGGGCCGCGGATTTGCGGGTGTTGTTCGCCGGCACGGTTTCGGCGGCGGCCCCAAGTCGCACGGACACATGTTTCAGGTGCAGGGCTCGATCGGCGCTTCGTCGTTTCCGTCGCGCGTTTTTCCGGGGCAGCGTATGCCGGGACACATGGGCGTCGATCAGGTGACGGTCCGCAATCTCCGCATTCGTGGAATCGATCTCGACGAGAACCTGATCATGGTCGAAGGCGCAGTTCCGGGGCCTCGTGAAGGCTATGTGCTGATCTCGAAGGCCAAGGCTCCGCCGCGCGAGCGCCGTGGCTTTGCCGGTGGCGGCACGGTCGATCCGCTGAAGGCTTCGAAGAAGGCTTCGGGCAAGAAGAAATGACGCTGGCCGCGTCGGACAGCTGCGCCCTGGGGGCGTGAAGAACCAGAAGTTTTGCAGGCAGCCTGACGTCATGCGCGGCTGCAAGAAGAGAAGACGATGGCAAACATTGACGTATTGAATCTGAGCGGAGAAAAAGTGGGATCGCTCGAGCTGGCCGATGAGGTGTTTGGCCAGCAGAACGAGGCGCTGCTGTGGGAGGCGGTGAAGCACTATCGTGCGGCACTGCGTCAGGGAACAGCGGCAACCAAGAACCGCAAACTGGTCTCCGGTTCGGGCAAAAAGCTCTGGAAGCAGAAGGGCACGGGCCGCGCGCGTATCGGTTCGGTGCGCTCGCCCCTGTGGCGTCACGGCGGCACGGTGCACGGACCGCAGCCCCGCTCCTACGACTATGCGTTTCCGAAGAAGAAGCTGCTGGGTGCGCTGCGCTCGGCGCTGGCGGTGAAGCTGGCCGACGGAAAGCTGACGGTGGTGGAGAGCCTCGATCTGAAAGAGGCGAAGACAAAGCTGTACCGTCAGGCGCTGAACAGGCTTGAAGCGAAGAAGACGACGCTGCTGGTTGAGAACGGCGAAGCTTTGAGCCCGACACTGGTTCTGGGTGCCCGGAACCTCCAGGGCGTTGAGCTGATGCTGAACAATGAAGTGCACCCGTACGATCTGCTGCGGTACGAGCGGGCGATCTTCTCGCGGGCAGCGATTGAGAAGCTGCAGGAGTCGCTGAAGAAGACGGTTTCGAAGCGTAAGCATGCGGAGGTGGCCTGATGCCGACAACCTATAACGTGATTCGTCGTCCGCTGATTACCGAAAAGGGACTGACCGTTAAGGAGACCCAGGAGACGCTGGTCTTCGAGGTGGATGCGAAGGCGACCAAGACGGAAGTGAAGCAGGCGGTTGAGCTGCTCTTCAAGGTGAGGGTATTCGATGTGCGCACCGCGAACTTTGCGGGCAAGGAGCGCCGCCGGGGCAAGTTTTCCGGATACCGTCCCGACTGGAAGAAGGCGTATGTGCGCCTGAAGGCGGGCGAGAAGATGCCGGAGTACGCGAACAACCTGTAGGACAGGGCTCAGAGCGTATGGCTCGGAGCGCAGAGAGATAAAGATGCCGATCAAGACATACAGACCGATCACGCCGACGTTGCGGTTCCAGACAACGCTGGTGAATGACGATATTACGACGGACAAGCCGCACAAGCCGCTGCTCGGAATCAAGCAGCGGACCGGCGGCCGCCGCAACTCGGGCGATCTGACCATTCGTCACCACGGCGGCGGACACAAGCAGAAGCTGCGCCTGATCGACTTCAAGCGCGACAAGTACGGCGTGCCCGGCAAAGTGGCAACGATCGAATATGATCCGAACCGCTCGTCGCGGATTGCGCTGATCAGCTACGCGGACGGCGAGAAGCGATACATCCTGCAGCCAGTGGGGCTGAAGGTGGGGCAGACGGTGATGAGCGGGCCGGAGGCCGATATTCTGATCGGCAACGCGCTGCCGCTGAAAAACATTCCCGCCGGCACCACGGTGCATAACGTGGAGCTGCGGCCGGGCAAGGGCGCGCAGATGGTGCGTTCGGCGGGCTCGTCGGCACAGCTGGTGGCCAAGGAAGGCGATTACGCTCTGCTGAAGCTGCCTTCCGGCGAGACGCGCAGGGTTCTGATCGGCTGCATGGCGACGATCGGACAGGTGGGCAACACGGATCACGAAAATGTGACGGTGGGCAAGGCGGGACGCAACCGGTGGAAGGGCATTCGCCCGACCAACCGCGGCGTGTCGATGAACCCGGTCGATCACCCGCATGGCGGCGGCGAGGGCAAGACCTCGGGCGGACGCCATCCGGTGACACCATGGGGCCAGCCCACGCGCGGCTATAAGACGCGCAACAACAAGCGGACGGACGCGTTCATCGTGAGCCGGCGGTCGAAGTAGAACAGGCAACAGGAACAGGATTAAAAGATGGCACGGTCAACGAAAAAGGGCGCCTTCGCGGATACGCACCTGATGGTGAAGATTGAGGCAATGAACCAGGCGAACGACCGGAAGGTGATTCGCACCTGGTCCCGCCGCTCGACGATTCACCCCGAGATGGTAGGCCATACGATTGCGGTGCATAACGGCCGGAAGTTTGTGCCGGTGTATGTGACGGAGAACATGGTGGGGCACAAGCTGGGTGAGTTCGCGGCGACGCGGACCTTCAAGGGACACTCGGCGAAGGCGGAGACTGCGGCCAAGCCGCGCTAAGAATTCAAGCCGGGCCGAAGCGGCTTCCGGCAGGTACGCAGAGGGATTACAGGCATGGCAACGCAACTCGAAACACGGGAATTCCGGGCCGAGGCGAAGTTTCAGCGGGTATCGCCGCAGAAGGCGCGTCTGGTGCTGGACCTTATCAGGGGACGGAGCATCGAAGAGGCGCTGAACATAGTGGCCTTCGCGAAGAAGGCGGTTGCTCCGCTGGTCGAAAAGGTGCTGCGCTCGGCGCTGCAGAACGCGAACTATCTGAGCCAGGAGCAGGGGCTCGACGTGGATGTGGACAACCTCTATGTGCGGAAGGCGATTGCCAACGAAGGTCCGCGCATGAAGCGCATCCGGCCGGCTCCAATGGGCCGGGCTTACCGCTACCAGCGGCGGCTGTCGCATATCTCGATCGCACTGGCGGAGCGGGGCGCGGCAGCCGGGTTGGTGGAGCGTGTGGATGAAGATGCAGCAGCGAAGCCGGTGAAGAAGCTGGCAAAGAAGGCGGCGGCGAAGAAGGCTCCCGCAAAGAAGAGCGCTGCGAAGAAGACGGCGGCAAAGAAAGCCGCGAAGAAGTCCGCGAAGTAAGCGGAAAGAGCTCAGAGGGCAATTATGGGACAGAAAGTCCATCCTTACGGATTCCGGGTCGGAGTAAACAAGCCGTGGCGGTCGCGCTGGTTTGTCGAGCGTGATTACGACAAGCTGCTGGTCGAGGACGTGCACCTGAAGCGCGAGCTGAAGGAGAAGCTGAAGGCGGCGGGCGTGAGCTCGGTCGAGATCGAGCGTCCGGGCAACAAGCTGCGGCTGATCATCCGCACGGCGCGTCCGGGCATCGTGATCGGGCGCAAGGGCGCCGAGATCGAGAAGCTCAAGGGCGAGCTGCAGAAGCGCACCAACCGCGAAGTGTTCATCGACATTCTCGAGGTGAACAAGCCGGAGCTGGATGCGCAGCTGGTGGCTGAGAACATCGCGCTGCAGCTGGAAAAGCGCGTCGGCTTCCGCCGCGCGATGCGCAAGTCGGTGGATTCGGCACTGCGCTTCGGCTGCAAGGGAATCAAGGTGCGCGTGTCGGGCCGTTTGAACGGCAACGAGATCGCGCGCTCGGAGTGGTATCTGCAGGGACGTCTGCCGCTGCACACGCTGCGCGCGGACATCGATTACGGCTTTGCCGAGGCGCGCACGACGTATGGCGTGATCGGGGTGAAGACGTGGATCTACCGCGGCGATATTTATCAGCAGAAGCGGCGTGAGCCGCAGGCGGCGGTCGGCACCACGGTATTTTAAGGCAGTGAACAGTTGTCAGTCTCCAGCGGGATTTACTGGCAACTGAGTACTGGCAACTGAGTACTGGCAACTGAGTACTGTTTCGAGGGTTTCGTTATGTTGATGCCAAAGAAGGTCAAGTTCCGCAAGCAGCAGCGCGGCCGTATGTGCGGCAAGGCGTGGCGGGGCAGCGAGCTGTCGTTCGGCGATTACGGCCTTAAGGTCATGGAGTGCGGCTATATCACGGACCGGCAGATTGAAGCCAGCCGTGTGGCGATGACGCGCTTTATCAAGCGCGGCGGCAAGATCTGGCTGCGCCTGTTTCCGGACAAGCCAGTGACGAAGAAGCCGGCTGAAACCCGTATGGGTAAAGGCAAGGGCGCTCCTGATCACTGGGTGGCGGTGGTGCGTCCGGGCAAGGTGCTCTTCGAGATGGAGGGCGTGACGCCGGAGATGGCGCAGGAAGCCATGCGTCTGGCCGCGCACAAGCTGCCGCTGAAGACGAAGTTCGTGCAGCGCCACGATGTAAAGGTGACGGTAGCAGCGAAGTAGCAGTGAGCGCGGGGCGCCGGAAGTTTTGGGGATACGCGGAATGAGAATTCCGTAGTCCTGGAGAGAAGAAGAGACGATGGAACTGGAAAAGATTCGCAATCTGGGCGACAACGAGCTGCGTGTCGAGGAGCAGAAGGCGGCTGAGCAGATCTTCCGCCTGCGCTTTCAGATGAAGCTGGGGCAGACCGAAGGCGTGAAGAAGCTGCGCGGGCTGAAGAAGGATATCGCCCGCATACAGACGGTTGGACGAGAGCGCGAGCTTGGTCTGCATGGCGAAGCTCCGAAGGCGGACGCGGCTGCGCCGGCGAAGGCTGCAAAGGGCAAAAAAGCAGCTGCGGGATCGAAGAAGACGAAGGCGTCAAGGTCAGCAGAGACGTCAGGGAAGGAGTCTCGTTAAGCGATGAGCGAAGAGACGAAAACGACACAGAGTGCGGAGGCGCAGTCGCGCCGTAATGAGAAGGTAGGACACGTGGTCTCGACAAAGATGCAGAAGACCATCGTGGTGGAAGTGGAGATGCGCAAGGCGCATCCGAAGTACAAGCGGATTGTGCGCTCGAGCAAGAAATTTTATGCGCACGACGAGCAGAATACGGCGCGCGTGGGCGATATGGTGCGCATCCGCGAGAGCCGGCCGCTGAGCAAGCTGAAGCGCTGGAGTCTCGAGGAGATCATCCGCCGCTCGACGCTGGCGCAGGTGGAAGAAGCGGCAAAGTAAAGACGGGCTCGGGTGCAGAGCCCGGAGCAGAGAAAAGCCGGGACGACAGGCCGTCCGCAGTGAAGACCCAGGGCCGGCTGCTGAGCGAGACCAGGAGATACGACAATGGCAGTGCAGATGAGAACGATGCTCGAGGTCGCCGACAACTCCGGCGCGCGCAAGCTGCAGATGATTCTGCCGCTGGGCGGCGCGAGCGGCCTGAAGGCGGGACTGGGCGACGTAATTACGGCGGCGGTGAAGGAAGCTTCGCCCGATGGCCAGGTAAAGAAGGGCAAGGTGGTGAAGGCCGTAGTGGTGCGCACGCGCAAGGAGACGCGCCGCCGCGATGGAACCTACATCCGCTTCGATACCAACGCCGCAGTGCTGATCAACGAAGCCGGCGAGCCGGTGGGCACACGCGTCTTCGGGCCGGTTGCCCGCGAGCTGCGCGAGAAGAAGTTTTTGAAGATTGTTTCGCTCGCTCCCGAGGTTCTTTAGTCTTCGGGCGGAGCACAGAGGAAGATATGAGTCTGAATATTCAGCGCAACGATCAGGTCGAAGTCATTACGGGCAGCGACCGGGGCAAGAAGGGCCGCGTACTGCGGGTCTTCCCGGGCGAGAACCGGATTCTGGTCGAGAATGTGCGGATGGTGAAGAAGAATGTTCGCCCCAATCCGCAGCAGAACATCCAGGGTGGTATTGCCGAACAGGCGGCGCCGATTCCTGTGTCGAATGTGATGCTGGTTTGCCCGAACTGCGGACCGACCCGGGTGGGGCACAGAATCGAAGGCGACAGGAAACTCCGCGTCTGCAAAAAGTGCGGCAACGAGATCGCCGCGAAGAAGAAGTAGGACTGGCCGTCCAGGCGTACGCGCCGACGGCGCAAGAGTCCTGATGAGCAGTTCAGATGAGCACCCTCCGCAACGGTATACGGTTCCTGATTTTTAAGGGAGCCACTCCGGGACCGGAGAGAAAGACAGAAGAAGAGATGGCAGCGAGACTGAAAGAGAAGTATCTGAAAGAGATCAAGCAGGCCCTGCAGAAAGAGCTTGGTCTCGATAACACGATGGCGGTACCCCGCCTTGAAAAGATCGTGCTGAACATGGGTCTGGGCGAGGCGACACAGAACTCGAAGCTGCTCGATCCACTGGTGGCGGATCTGGCCTCGATTGCCGGACAAAAGCCGGTAACGACGCGGGCGAAGAAGTCAATCGCAGCCTTTAAGGTGCGCGAGGGTATGCCCATCGGTGCGATGGTGACGCTGCGCGGCGATACGATGTACGAGTTTCTCGATCGTCTGATTTCGGTTGCTCTGCCGCGCGTGCGCGATTTCCGCGGTGTTTCCACGAAGAGCTTTGACGGACGCGGCAACTATACCCTCGGCGTTCGCGATCAGCTGATCTTTCCCGAGATCGATTACTCGCGGGTGGAGAAGCTGAAGGGAATGAACATCACGATTGTGACCTCGGCGAAGGACGATAACGGAGCACGGGCGCTGCTGCGGCAGTTCGGAATGCCCTTCCGCCAGACGGCATAAGATTTTGGCAGAAAGTTTTAAGGTTTTAAGGAATAAAGATTATGTCAACGACTGCAAAGAGAGTAAAGGATGCCGGCAAGCCGAAGTTCAGCAGCCGCAAGCACAATCGCTGCAAGCTGTGCGGACGGCCGCGGGCGTTCCTGCGCAAGTTCGGTGTGTGCCGCCTGTGCTTCCGGCAGCTGGCGCTGAAGGGCGAGATCCCCGGCGTCATCAAGAGCTCGTGGTAGCACTGGCTGCATCGGGTACACGCGTGCGTTGCGCGCCAAAACAGATTTGACTGCAGGGTTCAGAGCCCGGTGGTCTTAGACATTCCCGCAGGTTCTTCGCGGAAAGCGGAGCGAACGGGGGATGAAGGAGAAACGATGAGTCTGACCGATCCGGTAGCAGATTTCCTGGCGCGGATTCGCAATGCGATCAGGGCGCGCCATCAGAAGCTGGATGTCCCTGCTTCAAAGCTGAAGACGGAGATTGCCCGCATTCTGAAGGAAGAGGGTTACATCGCCAACTATAAGGCGACGGAAGAGAACGGCCGCAATGTGCTGCGCGTGTATCTGAAGTACGGGACGAACAGCGAAGCGGCGATTCGCGACCTGTCGCGGATATCGCGTCCGGGCTGCCGCGTTTATGTGGGCCGCGATGAGATCAAGCGCGTGCAGGGTGGACTGGGTATCAGCATCCTGACCACGCCGCGCGGTGTGATGACCGGCCGTCAGGCACGCAAAGAAGGCGTGGGCGGCGAGATTCTCTGCGAAGTCTGGTAACGCTGACCGCGTGGGGCAGACGCGCGCTTTGCGCGCCTGTTCGTGCGGTGATAAAAGTTGTGGCCGCGCTCGCTGGCGCGGATGAACAGTGAAGAAGTAAGGGGGCGGTGAAAAATTCCGCCGGGCTGCAGTGGAACGCGATGAAGATTGCGGGACTCGCAAGCCGATAAGGATCAGAAGATGTCACGTATTGGAAGAAAGCCGATTCCGCTGCCGAATGGCGTGAAGTATGCGGTGCAGGGCAACACCATTGTTGTCGAAGGCCCGAAGGGCAAGGTTGAGCAGGCGATTCCGTCCGGGATTAAGCTCGAGACCAAAGACGGTCACGTGCATGCGGTGCGCGAGAATGACTCGCAGGCGGCGATTCACGGGCTGACGCGCGCTCTGGTTGCGAATGCGATCGAGGGTGTGACGAAGGGCTGGTCGAAGGATCTGGACATCGTCGGCATCGGTTACCGTGTGGAGCTGAAGGGCAAGAACATGGCGGTCTTCACGCTTGGGTATTCGCATCCGATCGAATTTCCGCTGCCGACTGGTATTACGGCGGCCGTCGATCCGAAGCAGACACGGCTGACCATCAGCGGTATCGACCGGCAAAAGGTCGGCCAGGTTGCGGCCGATATGCGCTCGCTGCGCAAGCCCGATCCGTACAAGAACAAGGGTGTTCGCTATGCAGATGAGAAGCTGAAGAAGAAGGCCGGCAAGACAGGCGCGAAGTAACGACAGACTAAGAGCTTTCCGCCTTTCGTGAAAGATGGAAAGCCATACGACTGGTAACCGGAGCTGCAGGGCAGCTCCGCTGTCAGGAAGGAAAAGAAAAGATGATTCCGCAGAGAGACAGAAATCTGATTCGCCAGCGCGTGCATACGCGTATCCGCGAGAAGGTGCACGGCACGACCGAGCGTCCGCGGCTGAATGTGTACCGGTCGCTGAACCATATTTATGTGCAGGTCATCGACGATGCGAAGGGTGAGACGATCGTCTCGGCTTCGACGGTCGCGTCGAAGCTGAAGACCGGCGGCAACGTCGCGGCGGCGAAGGAGATCGGCAGGCTGGTCGCCGAGCGGGCGAAAGAAAAGGGCGTCAGGAAGGTTGTGTTCGACCGTGGCGGCTATCTGTATCACGGACGCATCAAGGCGCTGGCGGATGCGGCGCGCGAGGCGGGGCTGGAATTTTAAAGGGCGAAAAGCAGGTCCCTCGACTCCGTCCGCTGCGCGGACTGCGCTCGGGATGACAAACGGATTTGGGAAGGAATCGGGAAGCGAATGGCAACACTGAAGAAAAAACTGGATGCCGGTCAGTACAACCTGAAGGATCAGGTTGTGGCGATCAACCGCGTCACCAAGGTCGTCAAGGGCGGCAAGAATATGTCGTTCGCCGCGCTGGTGGTGGTGGGTGATCCGGGCGCGGGCGTGGTCGGTTACGGCTCGGGCAAGGCGAAGGAAGTGCCGCAGGCGATCCGCAAGGGGATCGAGTCGGCAAAGAAGAATCTGGTACGCGTGAACCTGACGGAGACGACGATTCCGCACCAGGTACTGGGACGATTCGGTTCCGGCCAGGTATTGCTGAAGCCTGCTCCGGAAGGTACAGGCGTGATTGCCGGCGGCGCGGTGCGCGCGGTGATGACCTCGGCGGGTGTGCAGAACGTGCTGACCAAGAGTCTGGGCACGGCGAATCCGCATAACGTGATCAAGGCGACGTTCGACGCGCTGGTGCAGCTTCGCGACCGTAGTGAAGTCGCTGCGGTGCGCGGCAAGCAGGTGCAGGAGCTCTAATCATGGCAGAGACAGTGAGCAAAATCCGGATTCAGTACTTCCGGTCGATGATTCAGGCACCGGTAAAGCACAAGAAGGTCGTCAAGGGCCTTGGCTTTACACGGCTGAACCAGATCGTCGAGCGGGAAGACACACCGTCGATCCGCGGTATGGTGAAGACAATTCCGCATCTCGTGCGGATAGTGGACTAGGGACTGGCCGTCCAGGCATTTGCGCCTCAGGGCGCAAACATCGGCTGCAATTGCAGCCTGAATATGCGAGTCGGCAGAGCAAAGACTCTTCCGGCGTTAAGCGAGGAAACGATGAATCTTTCGAATTTACGTGCGCCAAAGAAGGCAAATCGGAACCGCAAGCGTGTGGGCCGTGGTATGGGCTCGGGTCACGGTAAGACCTCGACCCGCGGGCACAAGGGCCAGGGATCGCGCTCCGGTTCCAGTCTGATGCGCGGTTTTGAAGGCGGCCAGATGCCGCTGCACCGCCGTCTGCCGAAGCGCGGCTTCACGAATATCTTCCGCACCGAATACACGGTGGTGAATCTTGATCGTCTGGCCGAGCTTGGCGAGACAGAGCTGACGCTGGAAGCGCTGACGGCGAAGGGCCTGCTGAAGAAGCGGAACGAGCTGCTGAAGGTGCTGGGCAACGGCGAGCTGACGACGGCGCTGACCGTGCATGCGCACAAGTTCTCGAAGACGGCGCAGGAAAAGATCGAGAAGGCGGGCGGCAAGGCGATTCTGGTCGCATAACGCGGACATAGGCCCGGCTGGGGCGGGCGTATGATGAGAGCACCTTTCTATGTTTGAGAACCTGGCCAATATTTTCCGCATTCCGGACCTGCGCAGGCGCGTCCTGTTCACTCTGGCTGTACTTGCCGTGTATCGTCTGGGCGCGCATATTCCGACGCCAGGCGTCAATACCGCCGCGCTGGAGCAGTTTTTCAATTCGCAGGGCGGCTCTTCCCTTGGCCTCGTAGATATGTTCAGCGGCGGCAACCTGCGCCGTCTGACGGTATTTGCGCTGGGCATCATGCCGTATATCACGGCGTCGATTATCTTCCAGCTTCTGACCGTGGTGTATGAGCCGCTGGCCAAGCTGCAGAAGGAAGGCGAGCTGGGACGGCGGAAGATCACGCAGTGGACGCGTTATGTCACGGTGGGTCTGGGCGTGGTGCAGTCGGCGGCGATTGCCGTGGCGCTCTCGCACTCGACCGGGCAGCAGATGGTGCTCAATCCGGGCATGGGCTTCATTCTGATGACGGTTCTGACGCTGACCGCCGGCACGACGTTCATCATGTGGCTGGGGGAACAGATCACAGACCGCGGCATCGGCAACGGCATGAGTCTGCTGATCTTTGCCGGCATCGTGGTGGGTCTGCCGCAGGGCATCGGAGAGCTGGTCGACACGGCGAAGTCGCAGAAGTTCGGCGCGCTGACGGTGCCGGCACTGATTCTGCTGGTGATCGGCATGATTCTGGTGGTGGCGTTCATCGTCTTCGTGGAGAAGAGCGAGCGGCGCATTCCGGTGCAGTACGCAAAACGGATTGTGGGACGGCGCCTGATGGGCGGCCAGTCGACGCATCTGCCGCTCCGTGTGAACTCCGGCGGCGTGATGCCGATCATCTTTGCAGCCTCGGTACTTTCGGCTCCGCTGCTGTTTGCGCAGGCGGCGTTTGTGCGCAACAGCGCCGCGCTGACACGTATCTTCGACTCACTGCGTCCGGGTGAGCCGTGGTACGAGCTGCTGTACATCATCTCGATCGTCTTCTTCGCTTACTTCTATATCTCGATCGTCTTCCGGCCGGATGACATCGCGGATAACATGCGGAAGTATGGCGGATTCATTCCTGGAATCCGGCCAGGCAAGCGGACGTCGGATTTCGTCAACGACATTCTGACGAGGATCACGCTGATCGGATCGATTTATCTGATTGTGGTTTCGATCATTCCGCAGCTTCTGATCAGCGGTATTCACCTGAACCATCTGTGGCTGATCGGACCGTTCTTCGAGAAGCTGCCTCTGTGGGTGACCAACGGCATGGGCTTCAACTTCTACTTCGGCGGCACATCGCTGCTGATTGTGGTGGGTGTGGCGATGGATACGGTCAACCAGGTGGAATCGCAGCTGATTATGCGGCATTACGAAGGCTTCACGACGAAGAGTGGCCGCACCCGCGGAAGGCGGGCTTGGTAGTGACGGCAGCAACGGCGGTTTCCGGTACAGAGGGGAAAGTGAATCCGGAGCCGGAAGCAGTATCCAGGGTTTCATCAAAGGCAGTGCCGGAAGAGCCAAAACGAGCACCAGGGCCGATTCTGCTGCTGGGGGCGCCGGGGGTCGGTAAGGGAACGCAGGCCAAGGAGCTGATGGCGTCCTGGGGGATTCCTCAGATTTCGACCGGAGATCTGCTGCGCGAGAATAAGCAGAGCGGGACGGAGCTGGGGCTGGCGGCAAAACAGCTGATGGAGGCGGGCAGGCTGGTTCCGGATGAGCTGGTGAACCAGATGGTAGCGGTACGTCTGGAAGCTCCGGACACCGTGAGGGGGTATATCCTCGACGGATTTCCGAGGACGCTGGGGCAGGCGAACTGGGTGGACGCGCATATCGCGACCGAGCCGAAGGCGCTGCCGATCGTTGCTGTCAGCATCCGCGTGGAGTATACTCAGTTATTGCGCCGTATTACCGGCCGGCGCAACTGCCCAGTCTGCGGGAGCATTTACAACATCTACCTGCAGCCGCCGAAGGTCGATGAGCTTTGTGACCTGGACGGCACACCTCTGGTGCGGCGCTCAGACGACACGGAAGAAGTATTTGAAGAGCGGATGCGGACGTATGATTCGCTGACGGCTCCGGTTGTGGAGCATTATCGTGCTCTGGGGCGTTTTGAGGAAGTGGACGGAGAGCAGCCGGTGAGCGCTGTGACGGCCAGTGTGATGGCCGCCGTAATGCGTTTAAGGGGTTGAACCGGGGAGCGAACGGCAGGATATGGCCATCATGATCAAGACGCCGCAGGAGATTGAGAAGATGCGGCGCAGCGGCCAGGTAGTACGCGAGGTGCTGGAGCACGTGCGTTCACTGGTGAAGCCGGGTACGACGACGCAGGATCTGGAGAACGCGGCCGCGGAGAAGATGCGGGAGCTGGGCGCGAGGCCGGCATTCAAGGGGTACCGCGGATATCCCTGCGTGCTGTGCACCTCGATCAACAGCGAGGTGGTACACGGGATTCCTTCGGCAAACCGGGTGCTGCGCGAGGGCGATATCGTTTCGATCGACACCGGTGTGGTGATCGATGGGTATTACGGGGACTCGGCGACGACGATTGCAGTGGGCGAGAAGATTGCGCCGCGGACGAAGAAGCTGCTGGAAGTGACCCAGGCATCGCTCGAGCGGGCGATCGGCGAGGTGAAGGCCGGAGCAACCCTGGGCGATGTGGGCGCGGCGGTGCAGGAAGTGGTCGAGGCGGAAGGCTTCAGCGTGGTACGGGAGTTTGTGGGGCACGGAATCGGGACGCGGCTGCATGAAGATCCGCAGGTTCCGAATTATGGCCGCCGCGGACAGGGCCAGAAGCTGCGCGAAGGCATGGTGCTGGCGATTGAGCCGATGGTGAATGTGGGACGGCCGGGTGTACAGGTTCTTGAGGACGGCTGGACGGCGGTAACAGAAGACGGGAGTCTGAGCGCCCATTTTGAGCACACGGTAGCGGTAACGGCCGAAGGTGCTCTGGTTCTTACGTAGGAAACGGCGGAAGGCCGGCGGTGACCGGCGGAAACAGGATACGGATTGTCGAAGGAAGACGCGATTGAAGTCATGGCAACGGTGCTGGAGACGTTGCCCAATGCGATGTTCAAGGTGGAGCTCGAAAACAAGCACCAGGTGCTGGCGCATGTTTCCGGGCGCATGCGGAAGAACTTCATCCGCATTCTTCCCGGCGATCGGGTGGCGGTAGAGTTAAGCCCGTACGATCTGACGCGCGGGCGGATTGTATATCGCTACAAATAACAGAGCGCAGGGCTCAGGGCGCAGGATTGAGGAGTGGAATGAAGGTTCGTGCATCGGTAAAGAAGATTTGTGACAAGTGCAAGGTCATTCACCGCCGCGGGGTGGTGCGGGTGATCTGTGAGAACTC
Source organism: Paracidobacterium acidisoli (assembly GCF_003428625.2). GTDB lineage: Bacteria > Acidobacteriota > Terriglobia > Terriglobales > Acidobacteriaceae > Paracidobacterium > Paracidobacterium acidisoli. The sequence goes on from NZ_QVQT02000003.1 coordinate 14,243, forward strand.
GAAGCACAAGCAGCGCCAGGGCTGAAGGCTGGAGCTGAAATCGGGAGTCAGGCCCCAATGCGGGCAGGGGCGAGTTAGCTGAAGAAAGGCTTGCGAAGAACCTCGACTCCACAACTGCCGGTTTCCCATACGGGGACTGGTTTAACCGCTTCCGGCGGCGAAGCTGCACGGAGCATATGAAGGAAGAAGCATGGCACGTATTGCCGGCGTCGATCTGCCCAGGAACAAACAGGCGCGGATCGGGCTTACTTACATTTACGGGATCGGAAATCCGCGTGCACTGCGGATTCTGACGGCGGCGAATGTCGATCCGTTCAAGAAGATCCAGGATCTGGGCGAGGATGAGGTCAACCGCATTCGCCAGGTGATCGAGGAGGAAGGCGGGGTCGAAGGAGACCTGCGCAAAGACGTCTCGATGCACATCAAGCGGCTGATCGATATCCAGTCGTATCGCGGACTGCGGCACCGCCGCAGCCTTCCCACGCGCGGACAGCGCACGCATACCAATGCACGCACCCGCAAGGGACCGCGTAAGGGCACGGTAGCGAACAAGAAGAAAGCGACGTCGAAGACCTAATGGCAAAAGCACAGCAGCAACAGCAGGGCAGTGCCGGAAAGGCTGCCAGGAACAAGAAGTTCAAGAAGCGCGAGCGCAAGAATGTCCCGTTCGGTCTGGTGTACATTCAGGCGTCGTTCAACAACACGATCGTGACGATCACCGACGGACAGGGCAACACGCTGTCGTGGAAGAGCTCGGGTTCACTGGGCTTCCGCGGATCGCGCAAGGGCACTCCGTTTGCCGCCCAGCAGGCGGCGATCAATGCCGCCAATCAGGCGCGGGATCACGGATTGCGCTCGGTGGATGTGCGGGTGAGCGGGCCGGGCTCAGGCCGCGAGTCGGCGGTGCGTGCTCTGGCCGCAGCCGGCCTCGAAGTGCGGTCCATCCGCGACGTTACGCCGATACCGCACAATGGTTGCCGTCCGCCAAAGCGCCGCAGAGTGTAAGACGAGTTGTCAGGGATCAGTTGCCAGTTCCCGGTGAAAACCAGACTGGCAACTGGAGACTGGCAACGGTAAACTGATTATGGACCGGGAGGAAGCGCGTGCCGCGCGTAAACCGGTTGGCCCCTGAAAGAAGCGATCCGGGCTGAGGCTCGGACGAGGAGAAGACGTTGGCACGTTATACCGGAGCAGTCTGCCGCCTTTGCCGTCGCGAAGGCACCAAGCTTTTTCTGAAGGGCGCGAAGTGTTTCAGCGATAAATGCCCGATCGAGAAGCGCAATTTCGCCCCCGGCCAGCATGGCCGCGACCGCAAGGCGAAGATCGTCGGTTACGGTCTGCAGCTTCGCGAAAAGCAGAAGGCAAAGCGTATCTACTTCGCGCTGGAAGGCCAGTTCCGTGAGTACTACGAGAAGGCGTCGCGCGCACAGGGTGTGACCGGCGAGCTGCTGCTGCAGCAACTGGAGCGCAGGCTGGATAACGTCGCGTTCCGGCTCGGCTTTGCGAGCTCACGCCGCCAGGCGAGACAGATTGTCCGCCACGGACACGTGGAAGTGAACGGCAGAAAGGTGAATATTCCTTCGTACCAGGTGGGCGTGGGCGATGAGATCAGGATTCGTCCGAATTCGGCGAAGCTGACGGTGGTGGAGACGGCGCGGGAGTTTGCGAGCCACCAGCCGGCTCCGGCATGGCTGAGCGTGGATCACAACAGCCTGACGGGTAAGGTGCTTTCCCTGCCGAAGCGCGACGATGTGAACCTGCCGGTGAACGAGCAGCTGATCGTCGAACTGTATTCGAAATAGTTCTTAGTTGTCGGTTTCCAGTTTTCAGTCGTTCGGCTTTTACTGACAACCGGAGACTGACAACTTCAAAGGTTTCCGGATCTTTGATCCGGAGGAAGTAACACCGCGAAAGCGGTGAAATTTAACGATGAGGTAAACCGGCGCAGCCGCTGCAAAATGCTTCGCGGCGTTCGCTGCGCATGGAAAGGCGATATCGATATGCTTTGGCGAGGATTTCAAAAACCCAAGCGTCTGGCAGTTGAGAGCGAGACGCTCACCGATAAGTACGGCAAGTTCAGCGCGCAGCCGTTTGAGCGCGGATTTGGCACCACCATCGGCAACGGACTGCGGCGGACGCTGCTTTCATCGATTGAAGGCGCGGCGGTGACCGCGGTGAAGATCGAAGGCGTGCTGCACGAGTTCCAGTCGATTACCGGCGTGGTCGAGGATGCGACGGATATCATCCTCAACCTGAAGCAGGTTCCGTTCAAGCTGAACGGCGACGGCCCGAAGGCGCTGTACGTGCGCGCGGACCAGCCGGGTGTGGTGACCTCGGGCATGATCGAGGCCGATGGGGATGTGGAGATCCTCGACAAGGACGTTTATATCGCTACCGTGAGCGAAGGCGGAAAGCTGGATATGGAGATGCGGCTGAAGCGTGGCCGCGGCTATGTCTCGGCGGACAAGAACTTCGACTCGGATCTGGGAATCGGATTTATTCCGGTGGATTCGGTGCACTCTCCGGTCCGCAAGGTGAATTACACGGTGGAAGCAGCGCGTCTGGGTCAGATTACCGACTATGACAAGCTGACGCTCGAAGTGTGGACGAATGGTTCGGTGCTTCCGGCGGACGCTGTAGGTCTGGCGGCGAAGCTGCTGAAGGACCACATGAGCATCTTCATCAACTTCGAGGAAGAGATCGAGACCGAAGCTCATGCAGAAGAAGGCCGGATGCAGCTTCGGAACGAGAATCTGAACCGGTCGGTCGAAGAGCTGGAGCTGAGCGTTCGCAGCTACAACTGCCTGAAGAACGCGAATATTCAGACGATCGGTGAACTGGTGCAGAAGACCGAAGCCGAGATGCTGAAAACGAAGAACTTCGGACGGAAGTCCCTGAACGAGATCAAGGAAATTCTCGCGCAGATGGGGCTTTCGCTCGGCATGAAGATCGACGAGAACGGTAACCCGGTGCCTGGACCGACGAGCGTGCTGCCGTCGGCAACCCTGGCGGCAGGATATGGCCGTTACGACGACGACGATGATGACGGACTGGGCGACGAGATTCCGTTGCCGGCCGAAACGGAAAACTTTTAAGAGCAGTTGTCAGTGAACAGTCCTCAGTTGTCAGTTGTTTTGGCGCTGAGGACTGACTTAACTGGAGACTGGCCGCTGTAAACTGAGAACTTTGTAAAGAGAGATTCGCCATGCGTCATCGCAATGCAGGATTTAAACTCGGACGGAACACCAGCCATCGGCGCGCGCTGCTGCGCAACCTGGTGACGTCCATTCTTCTTGAGGACCGCGTCGTCACGACGGTGACGAAGGCCAAGGCGGCGAGGCCGCATGTGGAAAAGATGATCACCCTCGGCAAGAAGGGTGATGTCCATTCTCGCCGGCAGGCGCTGTCTTTCCTCCAGACACGCGAGGCAGTCACACGCCTCTTCGATACGGTCGCGCCTCGGTACGGCGACCGCAACGGCGGCTATCTTCGCATTGTGCGCAAGGGCTTCCAGAAGGGCGATGGAGCTGAGACAGCCTTCATCGAGCTGCTTGGCGCCGAGGCACTGCTCGACGAGAAGCGCCAGAAGCGCGCGGAAGGCCGCGCAAAGAAGCGCGAGGAGCTGCAGAAGCAGATGGAAGAGCAGCAGGCTCAGAGCGGCGAAGGCGGCGAAACAGCTTAAGCGGTTTCAGGACTATATGTCCGAAGGCGCACCCCTCCCAGAGGGGTGCGCCTTTTTATGTGGGCTCGCCGATTATGGCAATGGAGGCCACGCAGGGTAGCCTGGTCCTGAAGGTCAGAAGCCGGAGCGAGGGCTTCTGCCGAAAAACTGAGCGCGGAAGCGCTGCCGGAACTTTGCCGCCGTGGTGGGCTTACCCAGGCCGAACCAGAGAATGAGCGCGCCCATGACCATCAGGTGCGATACGACGATGATGAGACCGATAATTTCCATAGCCATGTTTCATTCCTCCGGTTCTGAAGTCTGACTTCCGGGGTTCTTCTGCCGGGAGCAGTCTCCACTTTTCAGAGTGCAGCGGATGTGTGGAGTGGATGGTCTTTTCCTGCGATAAGGAGCGATTTCCTGCTGCGAAGAGGATTGAAAGCAGTTCTCCTGATGCCATAGAGTGGCAGAGCCGTGCCGTGTGGCTGTTCTTCGGCGGAACGGCCACTCCAGAGCCTTCATTCCCCTCCACGCCTTCAGGAGAACTGCTTTATTGCCGCCGCAGCCATTCGGTGGGGCTGATACCGACTTCTCTGCGGAATGCGCGGGAGAGATGGCCAGGGCTGGAGAAGCCGGCTTCGACAGCGATCTCGGCAACGGTCCGGCTGCCCAGGCGCAGCAGGGACTGAGCCTGGCGGAGCCGCTGCCGAAGCAGATAGCGGTGCGGGGAGATTCCCATGGCGGTGCGGAAGAGCCTCGCGAAGTGGAAGACGCTCATCTCCGCGACCTGAGCGAGATCTTCCAGGCGGAGATCGGAGTGGCTGTTTTCGTGGATGAAGTCGAGAACACGGCGGAGGCGCGCCTTTGAGATGCCGCCTTTGGCGAAGATGGCCTCCGGATCTTCCTTTGCGTGCTTCCGGAGCAGGGCGACGGAGAGAGACATGCCGAGAAGGTCGCCGTAAAGCGCGCCGGTGGACCATCCTTCTTCCATTTCGCGCTGGATTTCCGTGAGCAGAAGGCTGAGCTGGCTGTCCCTGAAGTGCCAGAGGCTGGCGAAGCCGGAACGGGATTTCAGATCAAGCTCGCGAGCGGCGCGGGAGAGATACGAATCATCGATGGAGACAATGAGCCGGCGGGAAGGAGCGTTCCAGCGCAGGCGGTCGCGGGTTCCGGGAGCGAGAAGGATCAGTGAGCCGGGACCGGGAGATTCCTTTCCGTTTTTTCCTTCACTCCACCACTCCATCTGAACGGGGTCGCTGGTCTGCATGTGCAGGCAGAGGGAGGAGTGCTCGTGTTCGGGAATTTCAATACCCGGGATGGAGTGTTTCTCGACGATGAGGCCATTCCATGGAGAAAAGATGGTGCCCGATGCCGGCTTACCGGGGAGAAGCGGTACGACCTGGTCATCGCGAATGACAGAAATCCGGCTCATGGAAGGTCTCTGATTTCTATCATGCGCCTTTTTTCAGGCTGGACGCAGCAGACACAGGAAGGCGCGGCCGACCACCAATCATGGCCGGGCTGCCGAGATGATTTCGGCAGGTTTGGCATAGTTTGCGCAGGAAATGCACACTGCCCGCTGCACGCCACCGTACACAGGATATGGAGGTGTCTGCGATGAATCCGTTTCGGCAGCTCACGAACAGCTTTATCTTTACCTTCGGCATTACTCCGCCGCGGCCGGAGCAGGAGAGAACGGCGACTGTTTTTATCTCCGCTCTGCTCTTCGGGACCATCCTTCTGGTTCTGGGGCTGGCGGTTCTGATTCTTCGGCATATTTTTGTGTAGAGGGTTGGCGGGGAGCGATTCAGGGCTCACAAGCCGACTCCATGGAACTTTCGCGTGCCGATCCGCGTATGGCAGAACGGAGTGGAGGCGATGGTTCGATTCCTTCTGTGGTGCATTCTTTTTCTGATGTGCTGGCCGCTGGCGCTTCTGGCGCTGGTTCTGTATCCGCTGGTGTGGCTGGTATTGCTGCCATTCCGCATTGTCGGGATCGCGGTGGGCGGAGCACTGGAACTGGTGGCTGCGCTGATCTTTCTGCCGGCGCGCCTGCTGCGAGCCATTTAGCGCGTCAGCATTTTCTGCTCTGGCGGCAGTACTCATTCGCCGCGTCGAGATACTGTGTCCAGTCCGAGGCGATCCCTCTGCGAGCCTCATCGAGCGGCATGCGTCCTGCGCGCACTTCTTCCGCAAGATAGTTTTCGACGCGGTCCTTCACTTTGAAGTAGCGATTGTCGAGTGATGTCTGACCGGGACCGCATTCGGGCCAGATATTGCCGAGGCCGTCGGCTCCGCCGAGCTCCAGAGGAACCAGATGATCGAGCTCGCAGACCTGGGTTGCGCCGGTGTTGTTGCGTGGCACAGGGATTCCATACCACCTGTACACCAGGTGCTTCTGCGACTCACTGGATTCGCAGTTGCGGACGCAGCCGGTACGCCATGAGGGGCTGCGGAGGGTATCGAGCGTCACATAGGGATTGGCGCCGCCGGGGGTGCAGCCGGAATCGGGTTCGGGGTAGCCATTTTTAATGACCATGTGACAGGGAACCCGGCCATGGGGCGTTGTCCACGCTGCAAAGTATTGCGAAGTACAGGAGACGCCGAGGGCAGAGCAGTTTACCGGCTGCCGGGTGGAGGGCTCATTCTGTGCGAACGGGGATGCAGACGGGTGGGAGCGCCCGGAGAAACGCTCCGAACGGCGATGGTGCTCGCGTATGCTGCGCGGAGGCTGAAGGGAACGGTTGTTACGGAAGACGAAATAAACGATCAGGAGAAGGAGAAGGAAGACAAGAAAGTGCGGAAGTGGTGACTGACGACGCGCCATGACCAAGTAAAGACCAGTTTCAACGTAGCATGAACGCCGGTGGTACTCTTTTTGCTGCAAAGGGATACGGGCGTGTGAAGGAAGCGGGACGAAGTGTGGGCGGTCTGCGGCCCCGTCGGGCACGGTATTCTTCGACTACAATACTCAAAAGCCTTTTGCCCACGCGTGTTTTTCAGATGCAGGGCATTCGTGCATCCGATTCCGGAATCCAAATCCGGATCGAAACGATCAAACACTTTTTATGATTGAACATCCCGTCCCCGAAGCCCTGACATTTGATGACGTTTTACTTGTGCCTGCCTACAGCGACGTGGTTCCGGCGCAGGTGAGCACGCAGACGCGGCTGACGCGGCGGATTGTGCTGAATACTCCGCTGCTGAGCGCGGCGATGGATACGGTGACGGAGTCGCGGCTGGCGATTGCGATGGCGCAGCAGGGCGGACTGGGGATTGTGCACCGGAATCTGTCGATTGAGCAGCAGGCAAGCGAGATCGACAAGGTCAAGCGGTCGGAGAGCGGGATGATCGTCGATCCGGTGACGATGGAGCCGGAGCAGCTGATCTCGGATGCGCTCGAGGTGATGCGGCGGTACAAGATCTCGGGCGTGCCGGTGACGCGGAACAAAAAACTGGTCGGCATCCTGACGAACCGCGATCTGCGCTTTGAGACACGGACGGATGTTCCTATCAGCGATGTGATGACGAAGACGAATCTGATCACGGTTCCGGTAGGCACGACGCTCGAAGAAGCGGAACGCATTCTGCATCAGCACCGGGTGGAAAAGCTGCTGGTGGTGAATGGCGGTTACGAGCTGAAGGGCCTGATCACCGTCAAGGATATTCAGAAGAAGCTGAAGTATCCAAATGCCTCGAAGGATGAGCAGGGGCGGCTGCGTGTGGGCGGCGCGATCGGCGCGACAGGCGATTTTCTGGAACGCGCTGCGGAGCTGGTGAAGAACCGCGTGGACGTGCTGGCGGTGGATTCAGCGCATGGACATTCATCGCGTGTACTGGAGGCAGTGCGGGCGGTAAAGCAGCGTTTTCCTGAGGTGGACCTGCTGGCGGGCAACATTGCGACATACGAAGGCGCCGAAGCGCTGATCGACGCCGGCGCGGACGCGGTGAAGGTGGGCATCGGGCCGGGTTCGATCTGCACGACGCGCATGGTGACGGGCGCGGGTATGCCGCAGATTACGGCAATCAGCGAGGCATTTCGCGCGGGGCGGAAACACGACATTCCGATCATCGCGGACGGCGGTATCAAGTACTCAGGCGATGTGGCGAAGGCGATTGCAGCGGGCGCAAGCGTGGTAATGATCGGATCGCTGTTTGCGGGCGTGGATGAGAGTCCGGGCGAGACGATTCTGTATCAGGGACGCTCGTTCAAAGCATACCGCGGTATGGGATCGCTGTCGGCAATGGCGCAGGGCTCGGGCGAGCGGTATTTCCAGAGCAGCCGCGACATGGAAGAGCGGGAAACGAGCAGCGAAGGCGTAGTGGCACGCGAGCGCAGCGGACAGAACCGGCTGGCGAAGTTTGTTCCGGAAGGTATCGAAGGACGAGTGCCGCATCGCGGTCCACTGGAAGCGATGGTGTATCAGCTGGTCGGCGGGCTGCGGTCGGGAATGGGCTATCTGGGCTGCGGGTCGATCGAAGAGCTGCAGACGAACTCGCGGTTTGTGAGGATCTCAAACGCGGGCCTGCGCGAAAGCCATGTGCATGATGTGATCATCACGCGGGAAGCGCCGAATTATCACGTGGAGTAGGGCGTAGCATACGCCTGCGTGCCCGGCTTTTATTGTCTTGCCGGCATGGCGGCAGGCGAAGGCATTCTTCGACTGTGTACTGACCTGCGCTGATGGATGAAGATTCTTCCGCGCATATCCTCAGTGCCGGAAATCTCATTCGCGACAGCGCTCTGATCTTCAGGCGAAGCTGCGAATCCAATGCGGCGGTCTGTCATCTGACAGTTATTGAGCCGCGTTATGGAAGAATCTCAGGTTTTATTACGGGCAGAGCCGCTGCCACGTACGTCGCTGACGGGAAATGAAGCACTCGATAACCCGATCTGGCATGCTCTGTCGACAGAACAGCAAAAACTGGCCGCAGGCAACGAACTGGCGAAGCGTTTCCCCATAGATATAGCGCCGCTCGGCGCGCTGAGGGAACAGTCGGCGGAGTCGTACGCAGCGCTGGAGGATCTTGCGTCGCATGACGCGGTGGCGCTGTTTCTGGATGTGGAGCCGGCTGTGCCGGAGGGCTGGGAGATAGTTCATCGCGGAGAGATGTACCAGATGGTCTGCGAGGCTCCGGTGCGTGTGGGCATGGGTGCTCCGATCCGCGATCTGATGCAGGCGGATGTTCCGGCCATGCTGGCGCTGACGAAGCTGACCGAGCCGGGGCCGTTTCGGGAGCGGACGATCGGGCTGGGACGATATCTGGGGATATTTGACGGTGAGTTGCTGGTGGCGATGGCAGGAGAGCGGCTGCATCTGACGGGATTCACCGAAGTGAGCGCGGTGTGCACGCATCCCGATCACCGGGGGCGGGGATATGGAAATGCGCTGGTCGCGGCTGTGGCGGATGGGATTCAACGCCGGGGAGAGATGCCGTTTCTGCATGTGAAGACAGAGAACGCGGCGGTGCGGGTCTATGAGCGGCTGGGCTTCGGCGTGCGGAGGCAGCTGCATCTGGCGGTCGTGCGGCGTTAGTGCATTCGGGGCACGGTTCTGAGCGGATGCGCCGGTATTCTTCTCACGCGGAGCGGGAAACGGCAAGACGTTCGAGCTGGGCGAGGTGGTTGAGGTCGTGTCCGGCCATAGTTTCTACGATGGTGAGAAAGGTCATGGAGCCGCGCTCCGGGTGACTGACGGGCTTTGCCGCAGAGGCTGGCAGGCTGGCCTGGAAAAGGCGCAGGTTCCAGGTGCGCAGCGCAATGAAGGTGGCAAGAGCTTCCGTGGCGCCCAGCGCAGAGTAGGGCCGAGCCCAGTGGTCCTGATCGAAGGGCTGGATGATATGGGCATCTTCGGCGAGGGTCTGGCGGAGACGGAACGAGAAAGCGATCTCGCAGTCTGCGAGATGGCAGAGGATGTCGCGGGGGCTCCATTTACCGGGCACGGGTGAGACGGTTATGAGGCCGGAACCGATAGCTTCTGCGAGCGAGGCGAGCTTTGCGGGCGTGGCGGCGAGGATGGGAAGCGGGTCCTGTCCGGCGAGGAAGGAGTCGTAGGGGTTCGCGATGCTCATGCAGACATTGTGCGTCAGGATGAGGGCTGAGAGAGTATTTGAATTTGGGTGGGGATTGGGCGTATTCTTAAAGTTGCATACGAGTTTGTCCCGCCCGGGCCGTGAGTTTCCGGCGATAAGCGTTGAAGGCGCGGAGGAATGAGTGGGCTTTAGGCCCACTTTTTATTTGCGGCAAAATTTGTGGTGTTTCGCGGGAAACGATGGCGGTCGAGCTGGAGAAAATTCGCGCCACTGCGCAACGGGTCGCTGCATCGCACGGGCTGGACGTTGCCGATCTGGAGTTTTTCGGGGGGGCGAAGCATCGGTCGCTGCGGGTGTTTATCGAGAAGAACGCCGAAGAGCGGGAGAAGCATGCGGCCAGAACCACCCCTGACGAGCCGGTCAGCGATGAGACCGGAGAAGAGGCGTTTGACAGCGACGCGGCTGCGAATATGGATCAGCTGGCCGGGGTGACGCATGAGGATTGTGAGGCGTTCAGCCGGGATTTCGGGACAGTGCTCGATGTCGAGGAACTGATACCGGGCGACGGTGAGTATACGCTGGAGGTCTCGTCGCCGGGCCTGGACCGGAAGCTGCACGGACGGGCTGATTTTGAACGGTTTCGTGGAAATCTGGTGAAGCTGCAGACGTTTGAGGCGGTGGCGGGCAACCGGCACTGGCAGGGGAGGCTCACAGAGGTAGGCGAGCGCTCGATTCGTCTGGATTTAACAGCGCTGAAGCAGAAACAGAAGGGCCCGAAGGGAAAGACCGGAGAAAAGAAGCCGGTTGCGGCGAGTGAAATGGTCGAGATCGGGCTGAGCAATATAGAAAAGGCGAACCTGATTCCGGAGATCTGAGAATCAGGGAACAAGGGTGTTGTCCTGCAGCCGTAGCCGCTGAAGTGACGTGGTGGTGAAGACGGGGCACCCAATCAGGGACACAGAGAGAAACAGATGGCAAGTGTGCTTTATCAGAGCATTGAAGTGTTGAGCCGGGATAAGGGGATCGACCCGGGGATCGTCGTGTCGGCGGTCGAGGATGCGATCGCGCTGGCGACGCGCAAGTACTACAAGACGCAGGAAAACATGCGCGCCGAGCTGGACAAGGAAACCGGCGAGATTCGCGCCTATGTCTACAAGACGGTCGTGGAGACTCCGGAGCAGATTGAAGACCCGGTAAACCAGATTGCGCTGGAAGCGGCGCGGGAGCTGGCGCCGGAGGTCGAGGCCGGCGGAGAGATCCGCTACTACAAGCCGACGGATGTACTGGGACGGATTGCCGCGCAGATGGCCAAGCAGGTGATCTTCCAGAAGGTGCGCGAGGCGGAGCGGGACACGGTCTTCAACGAGTATGCGCATCGAGTGAGCGAAGTACTGACGGCGACGGTGAAGCGGGTGGAGATGCAGGACGTAATCTTCGATCTGGGCAAGGCCGAAGCGCGCATGCCGAAGCGGGAGCAGTCGCGGCTGGAGCAGTTTGCCGTCGGAGAGCGGGTGCGGGTGGTGCTGCTGCGTGTGGACCGCGCGGCGAAGGGCCCGCAGGTGATTGTGTCACGCGCAGCTCCGGAGCTGGTGCAGAACCTGTTCCAGAGCGAAGTGCCGGAGATTTATGACAGCACGGTGGTGATTCGCGCCATTGCCCGCGAGGCAGGCGAGCGGACGAAGATTGCCGTGATGTCGCGGGACAAGGACGTGGACCCGGTGGGCGCGTGCGTGGGCATGAAGGGCATGCGCGTGCAGTCGATCATTCGTGAGCTGCGCGGCGAAAAGATCGACATTATCGAGTTCAGCGAAGAAGTCACCACATTTGCAGAGAAGGCCCTGCAGCCGGCGAAGGTAAGCCGTGTGAGCATTGCCGATCTGGGTGAGAAACAGCTGGAAGTAATTGTGGACGATACGCAGCTGTCGCTGGCGATCGGCAAAAAAGGTCAGAACGTGCGGCTGGCAGCGAAGCTGCTGGGCTGGAAGATCGATATCAAGAGCGAGGAAGAGAAGCGGCAGGAAGTTGAGCAGCAGATGCAGGGCTTCGGCAGCGGACAGACGACACCGATCGAGCAGGTGGCGGAGCTGGGCGAGAACATCATCCAGAAGCTGATTACGGCGGGCATCACGACGGTGGAATCGCTGGCGGATATGACGCCGGAGCAGCTGGAGGAGATTCCGGGCATCGGCGAGAAGACGCTGGAGAAGATCAGCGTGGCGGTACGGCACTACTTCGGCCAGTATGAAGAGGGCGAGGAGCGTCCGGCCGGAGAGCCTGCGCCAGCCGAAGAGGCAGCGAGACGCGCCGAGGAGGCGAGTCTGGCGGAAGAAGAAGATGCACTGCGGCTGGATCTGACGCAGGAAGGTGAAGAGGCTGCGAGCGACGAAGGCTCGGGTGTGATCCGAGATGATGTCGCCGAAGAGCAGCTGTCAGAACTTACCGAAACCGGTCCTGATCTGGAGACAGAGGGAGCGGAAGCGGTGGCACCGGGTCTCGAGGACACAAGCGAGAGGCTGGCGGAGCACAATCCGGACTTCGACATTGCGCGGGCAGAAACTGTGTTGGAAGGTAATGTGGAAGAGGTAAAGGACGAAGCCGTGGGTGAACGGAAGGTTGATGAAGGGAGCGGCGCGTAGTTATGCGCCGCACAGAGTTGAATCGAGCGCAGAAGCGGGGCGCGGTGCGCTGGTTTTCAGGGGATAATACAAAACAGAGCTTAGCCTGCAGCCAGGAGTTTTTCATGACGGACTAATGGCCGGGGGAAGTGAATCAAAGGGGCGGATGAGTAAAGTTCGGATCAACGATTTAGCACGGGAACTGGAAGTGAAAAGCAGAGCCATCCTCGAGGCACTCACCGAAGTCGGGGTGACCGAGAAAAAAACGCACTCCAGTTCGCTCGAAGCCGATGAGGCCGAGCGTGTGCGTACCTATTTGCAAAAGAGCGGTAAGGGACACTCCGGCGGCGGGGCACGGACGGAAGCCGAGCCGAAGCCGAAGATCGACTGGTCGCAGGTTTCGAAGCCGGGCGATGTGCTGAAGGCGATCCAGCAGAAGAAAGAGCAGGAAGCTGCGGCGGCACGGTCTGCAGCGGCTCCCAGACCGGCTCCCGCTGTGACTCCTGGACCGGTCAGCGGACAGACACCAGGCGCGGCGCCAGCGACAGGTTCGCCGGTTACGGCGCGACCCGCTGTGAATATACCTGGATCTGGTGCCGCGGTTTCGTCGGCTCCTGGAACATTCCGGCCTGCCTCTCCTGCGACGACGCCGGCTGCGGCAGCGCCTGCTCCAAGAAGAATCGTTCCGCAGCCCCGGCCTGCACCGAATGTGGTCATGGCGCCTCCGGCTCAGACTCCGGCGATTGCTGCTCGGCCCCCGGCTGGACCGGTTGTGGCGAAGCCTCCGGTAACGGCGGCACCCTCAGGTGCAACGGTTTCTCCAGCGACCAATGTTCCGGCAGCGGCTCCGGTGACGGTACGTCCACCAGCCGTGGCAGCGCAGCCAGTTTCAACCGCGACTGCGCAGGCGGCCCCTGCCGTGACGGCTCCGGTGACGGCGGCTGCTCCCGTGGCAGTGAGTGCTCCGGCAGTGGCGCCGGCGGCTCCAAAGACAGCTCAGGAAGCCCCACAACAGGCTGCGGTTTCGGCTCCAGCCGGTGCTCCGGTAAGTTCGGCTCCGGCTCCGGTTTCGGCACCTCCGGCGGCGGCGACTGGATCGGTTGCAGCAGCCCCAGGCACGGCAACCCCGGCTTCGGCTTCGGCTGCGCCGGTTGCTGCTGCTCCTTCAGCAACGGCGACAGGAGCTCCGGCACCTCCGGCAAGGCGTGTCATTATGCCGCAGACGGGACCGCGCCCTGTATATACGGCACCTCCACCGGCTCCGGTGGCGCCTCCGCCTGCAGGTGGGCAGGCAGCAGGTTCAGGAATTCAGCGGGGCAAGCCGATTTTCGATCGCAGACCGACGGGTGGCCCGATGGGAGGGTCGCGTCCGCAGGGTGGTCCGGGTGGACCAGGCGGCGGTCAGGGACAGTTCCCGGGCGGACGGCGTCCGATGCATCCGACGCGCAGCCAGCCAGGTGGTGGACCTCCTGGAGGCCCGCGGCCAGGGATGGGCGCACGGCCAGGATTTGGCGCGAGGCCAGGATTTGGCGGGCCAAGGCCCGGAATGGGTGGAGCGCCGGGACTGGTGCCGCCTCCGGGAGAAGCGCCGCGTCCGCAGCGGCCGGGCGCACCGAGAGGGCGTGGCCGTCAGCAGTATCCGAAGAGTAAAGAAGGCCCGATGAAGGGATTTGCGCCGCCGCCGCGTTTTGGCGGAGCGCAGGTTCCGATGGAGCCGGTGCCGGTTACGCGCACCATCACGGTGACGGAAGGCATCAGCGTGAAGGACCTGGCGGAGAAGCTGGAGCTTCGCGCCAAGGATCTGATCGCGACGCTGCTGATGCGCGGAGTATTTGTAACCGTCAATCAGTCGCTGGATGGCGAGCTGGTGAAGGATGTGGCTCGGCAGTTCGGCGCGGACGTGCAGGTGATCACCTTCGAAGACCAGATGGCCAACGAAGCGTTCGAGAACATGCTGTCGCAGGAGAATCCGGACGAACTGGAAGTGCCGCGGCCTCCGGTGGTGACGGTGATGGGCCACGTCGATCATGGCAAAACGTCGCTGCTGGACGCGATCCGCGAGACGGACGTAGCGGGCGGCGAGGCGGGCGGCATCACGCAGCATATCGGCGCCTACAAGGTGAAGATCGGCAAGTCGGATTCACCGGCATTCGGACGCGAGATCGTCTTCCTGGATACACCGGGTCACGAGGCGTTTACGCGTATGCGTGCGCGTGGCGCTAAGGTCACGGATATTGTTGTGATTGTGGTGGCAGCCGATGACGGCGTGATGCCGCAGACGCTGGAGGCGGTCGACCACGCGAAAGCGGCGAATGTGCCGATGATCGTGGCGGTGAACAAGATCGATAAGCCGGATGCGCAGCCGGAGCGGGTGAAGAAGCAGCTTGCGGACCGCGGGCTGGTTCCGGAGGACTGGGGCGGAAGCACAGTCTTCGTGGACGTTTCGGCGAAGAAGAAGCAGAACCTCGACCTGCTGCTGGAGATGATCTGCCTGGTCGCCGATCTGGGGAATCTGAAGGCGACTCCGGGCCGCACGGCGGTAGGCACGGTGATCGAAGCGAGACTGGATCGCGGCCGCGGCGCTGTAGCGTCGGTGCTCGTACAGAACGGCACACTGCGCAACCAGGACAGCTTTATCGTCGGCAACACCTTCGGTAAGATCCGCGCGATGTTCGATGACCGCGGACGGGCGATCGAAGTAGCCGGACCTTCGACTCCGGTGGAGATTCTGGGTCTGGAGGGCATGCCGGATGCGGGCGATACGTTCCTGGTGACGGCGGACCGCGACAAGGCCAAGAGCATTGCGCAGTATCGCAAGATGCGGGAGCGCGAGGCGCAGCTGGCCAAGTCGTCACGCGTGTCTCTGGAAGGACTGGCAGAGCAGATTCGTCAGGCCGGCGTGAAGGAGCTGCCGCTGATTCTGAAGGGCGACGTAACCGGATCGGTCGAAGTGCTGGCAGATTCGCTGCAGAAGATGTCGACCGAAAAGGTGCGGATCAAGGTCATTCGCTCGGGCGTGGGCGCAATCACGGAGAGCGATGTGCTGCTGGCTTCGGCGTCGAACGCGATCATCATCGGGTTCAACGTACGGCCGGAGCGCAAGGCTTCCGATCTGGCGGAGCAGGAGGATGTGGAGATCCGGCTGCACTCGATTATTTACGAGCTGCAGGACGAGATTCACAAGGCAATGCTGGGCCTGCTGGAGCCGGTCTTCAAGGAGAACTACCTTGGCCGTGCCGAAGTGCTCAACGTCTTCAAAATTCCAAAGGTGGGCACCATCGCCGGTTGCCGCGTCACCGACGGCATCCTGCGGCGCGACGCGGATATTCGCCTGATGCGCGGCGGAGAGCAGGTCTTCAAGGGCAAGCTCACCTCGCTCAAGCGCTTCAAGGACGATGCTCGCGAAGTGACCAACGGCATGGAGTGCGGTGTAAGCCTTTCCGGTTACAGCGACGTGCAGGTCGGCGATACGATCGAGGCCTTCACTACGGAGAAGGTTGCGGCAGAGCTGACCTCAGCGAAGCCATCAGACCGGCGGCAGGTAGGGGAAGCCGTAAGCTAAGCAAAAAAAACAGACTCAGATCATAGAGTTTGGCACAGGGGCAGGCTTTCGAGCCTGCCCTTTATACTTGCCTGCGTGGATCATCTGTGGACACCGTGGCGGTATGCGTATGTGACGGAGGCCGACCGGAAGCGGCGGCAGGGAATTCCTGACGAGCTGCAGGCGTGGCCGGGCGATACAGGCTGTGTCTTCTGCAATGTGATTGCGTCGGTCGATTACGCGATTGCGAACGGCATGGATCGGGAAGAAGCCGAAGCCGCAGCAGGGATTGTACTGCGTGCGAAGCATTGTTTTATCTGCCTGAACCGGTATCCCTACACCGCCGGACACATTATGGTGCTGCCCTATGAGCATCAGGCATCGCTGGCGGCGCTGAACACCGCGACGGCGCATGAGCTGATGGATCTGGCACAGAAGTCGGAGTGCGCGCTGGCGCAGGTGTATGCACCGGATGGATATAACTTCGGGCTGAACCTGGGGCGGGCTGCGGGAGCGGGAGTGACCGGCCATCTGCACCTGCATGCGATGCCGCGCTGGGTGGGCGATACAAACTTTATGACCGTGGTGAGCGAGACGCGCGTGCTTCCAGAGGAGCTGCGTGTGACGTGGAAGAGGCTGCGCGAAGCATTTGCCTCGGTGGAATAAGTGCAGGTGTTTTCCCTGTTATTCCGTTGATCTTTCGAGACGCATTCCTGGAATGCAAGCGTATCCCTTTGCGTTTTCCGTACAGTCAATCCGTTTGTGAGCCTCCGCAGTATGCGAAAACAACATCCAACCCAGGAAGAACGCAGGAGGAATTGCTATGACCCACACGCACGGAAAACAACACACGAAGAGCAGGAGCAGGATCGCACAGCAGCGCCGGCGCAGGTGCAGCCAGTCCCTCCTGACAACGCGGCCCGCTCAGGCGACCGGCATGCCGAGCAGCGCGAGCATTTGAAGCGCAACGTTGCGGAAGGGCAGACGCAGCGGCATCCCGAGACTCCGGCGGGGCAGCATGCGACAGGATCGTTTACGGACGATGCGGGGCAGGAAACGGCCGGCGAAGAGCATAACAGGCGCAAGGCCGGCTGATGGGCGCTGCCGCGGTCAGGGCTTTTCGGTCTCCGTCATGGACATCACGTTGTCCTGAGCTGCCGCGGCAAGCTCGAAAAGCTCGGGTGACGGTTCCTCGATGGCCTGTTCGACTACGACAAGCGGAAAGCTCTTTGTGGGTTTGATTCCGAGACCTTTCAGCATTTCTGCCTGACGGATAGCGTTGCCTTTTCCCTGAGCCAGCTTTTTATATGCCTCATCGTAGCTCTGGCGAGCTGCTTCGAGACTACGTCCAACATCGGTCAGATCTTTTGCAAAGGCCGCGAGCTTATCGTAAAGCTCACCACCGCGGCGGACGATCTCCTGAACGTTTCTCGTTTGCTGTTCCTGCCGCCAGAGGTGAGAGACGGTACGCAGCACAAAGAGGAGTGTAGTACGGCTGACGAGAAGGATATTCCGGTTCCAGGCCTCTTCCCAGAGCCGGCTATCCTGCGCGAGGGCCAGCATAAAAGCAGGCTCAATGGGGATGAACATCACAACGAAGTCGAGTGATCTGAGGCCGTAGATCGACTGATAGTTGCGCTGGGAGAGCTCTTTGATGTGGCCGCGCACGGAGGCGAGATGACGGCTGAGTGCATCGCTGCGGAAGGCCTCATCATCGCTGCTGCAATAGTTGTTGTAATCCACCAGCGAGACCTTGGCGTCGATGATGATGTGCCGTCCCTCGGGCAGATTGAGGATGACATCGGGTTTGACGCGGCTGCGATCTTCGCGCTGGAAGTTCTCCTGCACGCGATATTCGTGGCCTTTGCGAAGACCGGAGGATTCGAGCAGGCTTTCGAGGACGAATTCACCCCAGTCGCCCTGTATTTTGGAGGAGCCTTTGAGCGCGCTGACCAGATTGGTGGCATCCTGCGAGAGGCGCTCGTTCAGCGTACGAAGCTGATCGATCTGCGTCTTCAGCTCGGAGCGGCCGGCGATGCCGTCTTTCTGAAGGCTCTCGACTTTTGTCTGAAACTCTCCAAATTTCTCTTTAAGCGGATGAAGCAGGTTCGTGAGATTCGTCTGATTCTGTTCGGTGAAGGCTTTTGATTTTTGCTCGAGAATTTCGTTTGCCAGCGCTTTGAACTGATTGGATAGCTCCTGACGCGCCGCAGTGAGCATGGCAAGCTTCTCTTCGGCATTCACACGCTCTTTGTCGAGAGCGGTGCGCAGTCTCGCATTCTCTGTTTCGAGCGTGCCCGCCTGTGTGCGCCACTGTTCGGCTTCGGTTCTGGATTTTTCCAGAGCGCTGCGCAGATCAGCCATTTGTGCGGCGATCTGCGTACTGGTGGCTTCAAGGGAGGCAACACGGGCGAGGCCGGCCGTTTCACGCTCACGGACTATGTCGAGCGCGGTGTTCTTTGCAGCGAGCTCAGAGGCGAGCGCTTCGGCCCGCGCCTGCAGCGGCTGCAGCTCCACACTGCGCCGGCTGGCGAGAAGAAGGAAGACGAGCAGGCCGCCGGCGGCGAGTCCAAGAATGAGCGCTGCAGCCAGAGAAAAAAGCATATCTGCATCTTACGCCTTACGTATTTTCTTCGCCCGGATAAAGATGTGCGCCGGGGGGCACGAGAAGATCCCTCATTGTGAGATTGTTCCGTCCGGTGAAGGAGCCATGTCCATTACGACCTGATTTCGTCCCGCAGCTTTTGCTGTGTAAAGCGACTGATCGGCGCGAGCTAACAGTTTCTCGTAGTCCAGCTCCCCGGCGAATGCGGCTATCCCCAGGCTGGCAGTTACAGAGAGGACGTTCCCGTCCGGAAGCCGGAGAATGAGGTCCTGAATACATTGCCGTATGCGTTCAGCGATGTTGCCGGCGAGAGAGGGATCGCAATCCACGAGCACGATTAATACTTCTTCTCCCCCATAGCGGAAGATGAAGTCAGAAGGGCGACAACATTGCGTAATGGCGGCAGAAACCTGCTGCAGCACGGCATCTCCAGCCAGATGGCCAAAGGTATCGTTGACCTCTTTAAAGCGGTCGATGTCGAACATGAGGATACAAAAGCCCCGGTCTTTTCGAATCTTCTGGAGTGCGATTTCACGCATCAACACCGTCGGCAGGAAGCGCCGATTGAGCAGGTAAGTTAGTGGATCGCGGCCATTTTCGATTTCCAGACGGGCTTCGAAAAGATTGTTCAGGCTGAATTTGACGGAGGCTATCTCCTGCTGAATACGCGATCAGTGAACCGACCACGTTTCGTTCAGCATAGACGGCGGACTCGAGCGCCGGCACAAGGTCAGTGTCGATTCTGGTAACGGCATCCACGATCACGCCGACTTCCATCGCACCTTCGAAAAGAAGGCGTGCCTTATGGTCAAGCCAGAGGCCGAAGTCTGATTTTCCCAGGAGAGGAAGACACTGAATATCGCCAGACTGGCAGAAGGAAGTCAAAATATGCTGGACCCACTCCATGAGCGCAGCGCGCTGCCGCTCTTTCTCCATGGCGAGATTCTGACAGAGCGCCTGCAGCCGGTATGTCTCTTCCAGCCGCGCATGTTTGGCCTGCCTAGAATAAAAGCTGGCCGCCCGAATTTCTACGGAAATATCGATGATGAATACCAAACATTTAACGGTTTCCAGAAGCTGTTCGGATGAAAGGGGAAGAGTCCCGAGATGCGATATAAACCAGAGTTTCAGTTTGCGCATGGACCGCGATAAAGCGTAAGGGGGCAGCCCAATGCGCGCCATCATTCGTCCAACTTCCTTCTGGCGTTCACAATACTCGTCGACCGCATCTGGATCGAGCATCAACAGATGCTCGATCCATTTCAGGAATAATTCGGTGATCTCCTGACGTCCCGCATCGGTTGGAATCACACTGGCGATCTCGCGGTCTTTTGTGAGAAAGGCTACATATCGATCGCATAAATCCTGAATGTGATCGGTCAGAATCCGGTGCAGAATTTCCCGGCACCGCGTATCCACAGAAGAGACGTAAGCCTGCCACTCGGCAGCAGTTTCGCGCAGGGCCTCAGCTTCGAGCGTTGGCAAATGTATGTTTCTCCTTTGAAAGTTCGCCATTTTATTTTACAGGTAAAATTTTTTATCACGCGCGAAGATGCTTCTTTCTTCCTGTCCGGCCGGGCTGGAAGTTATTGCGGGCCATTCGCCCGGTAGAGAGAAGCGGGAGCGCCGGATACAGCCTCCGTTTGGAGAGAAGACGTAACGCTGCGGTGAGTGGAATGACGCGCCGGACCGGTAAAGCGACCGATAATCCCGCAAACCTGCGGCAGGCTTTTCGCATCCTCTTTTCGTAGCGCCTGCGGGAGAATCATGCACCGCAGGCGATAAGCGAACGGCCGAAGCTGCGGTTTCCCCTCAATGCTGTGCGAGTTCCGCACAAGAGCCGGCATGGCAGATTCCGCGAACAGTCTGAAACCGAAAGCTGAAACCAAAAACCAGATATCAACGCCCGGAGATCTATGTCTGCCCTCCCTCAGTCGACACTGCATATTCTTCGCGCTCACTGGATTCACTGGCTGATCGGTCTGGCCATTCTGGTTGCCGCGGTAGTCCTCAGCTCTTTTGTGCGCAGTATCCTTACGCGGCTGCTGGCGCGTATCCGCGGTTTTCACTTCGGCGACAACTCGCCGCTGGCACGCATCGTGCATCGGGTTCGACGTCCGGTTCAGGCGCTGGTTCTGTTTACCGGGGTTGGCTTCATTCTGCCGCTGCTGGATATGCCTGCAGTGTATCTGGGGCCGATGCAGAAGGCTCTGGCGGTGCTGTGGTTTATCGCTCTTGGCTGGCTGATGATCTCCGCGGTCTATTGTCTTGAGGATCTGCTGATTCTGCGCTTCGACATTTCCGTCGCCGATAATCTGCGCGCGCGCCGGGCACGCACGCAGCTCCAGCTGATGCGACGCATGCTGATCACGCTGCTGATCGTGATCGATGTCGGCCTCGCGCTCTCTGTCTTTCGCGATTCGCAGATCTGGCACTATGGTGCGGGGCTGCTCGCTTCGGCCGGGCTGGCCAGTCTGGTGCTGGCCACGGCAGCCAAGTCTTCGGCTTCGAATCTTCTGGCTGGTCTGCAGATCGCCTTCACCGAACCGATTCGTCTGGACGATGTGGTGATTGTGCAGGGCGAATGGGGGCGCATCGAAGAGATCACGACGACTTATGTTGTTGTCGCGATCTGGGATCAACGGCGCCTGATCGTGCCACTGAGCTATTTCATCGAGAATCCATTTCAGAACTGGACACGGAATACCGCCGATCTCCTGGGGTATCCCTATCTTTACGTCGATTATTCGGTGCCGGTGGAGCCGCTTCGTCAGGAATTCCGACGGATTCTGGAGGCCTCGCCCGACTGGGATAAACGGGTTTGCGTGCTGCAGGTCACCAATCTCTCCGAGCATACGATGGAGATTCGCTGCCTGCTGAGCGCCGCCGACTCGAGCAGGCAGTTCAATATCTGCTGCGAGGTTCGCGAGAAGATGGTGACTTACATTCAGAAGAATTATCCGGACGCGTTTCCGCGTACGCGCTTCAGCGCTGTCTCATCCGGCGGAGAGAAGCAGGAGCGTCTGATGCAGCCTCCGTTTGCAGAGAAGACATAACGCTGCGGCGAGTGGAATGATGCGCCGGCGCGAAGGTCAGAATCTGTTCAGTTTGTTCCCCGCGATGGCGAGTCAGGAAGTGCTGGCGGCAAGCCTTGCCTGCAGATCTTCCACGATATGACGCAGCCGCTCGCGCTCTCCCGCGCCGTCGTTTGCGTTGGTAATGGCGGCAACGCAGCCGGTGATCGTGCCGTCTGCGGACTGGATGGGAGCAGCGGTCACACAGATCCAGATCATCTGCCCGTCGCCCCGCCGATAGCGGAATTCTTCTGCGTCGGTTGTTTTGCCGAAGAAGATGGCGCGCTCCAGAGGCAGATCCCTTGCATGAACCGGTTCTCCATCGGGATAAAAGACGACTCCCTGCTGCTGTTCGGCCAGATCGACTCCCCGGAAGAGCGGACGGCCCAGGATGGCTTCAGCCTGAGGATTACCCATGACAATGCGACCTCCGGGGGCCTCGGCGATGACGATACCCACCGGGACGGCCTGAAAAACGGCCTGCAGCCGGGCTTCGCTTTGCCTCAGCGCCTCTTCTGCCCGCTTGCGGTCATCGATATCCTCGACCGTTCCGTACCAGCGCACAATCTTTCCGCCTGACCCGCGACGCGCGGCTGCGCGCGCACGCACCCATCGCCATTTGCCATCGCCCCGGCCGACCCGGTATTCGATATCGAGCGGTCTGCCGGTACGGAGGCACACGTTCCAGATATTCTGCACACGCTCAAGATCGTCCGGGTGCACCGCCTGTTTCCAGCCATCGCCCCGCGTCTGCTCTTTCGTCTGCCCGGTGAGGCTCTCCCATTTAGGACCGGAATCGAGAATGGCTCCCTCGGCGTCGGCGGTCCATGGCACCTCGGCGTTCAGCTCCACGGCATTGCGATAGTGATCCTCGCTCTCGATGAGAGCCTCCTGCGCCTTTTTGCGCAGGGTGATGTCCACAACCGCGCAGGAGACGCCCATGATCTCGCCGGCCTCGTCACGGACCGGTTCATAGGACATGAGCAGATATTTTTTTCCGCCGGGCTCCTGCGCATGGGGCCTTTCTATCTCGAGGTCGGAGATCGATTCGCCCATGAGAGCCCGGTGCAGCCAAGGCTCCACTTCGGCAAAGGCCTCGGGCAGTATTTCGGCCACGGTGCGTCCCAGATGCTGGGAAAGCGGCTTGCCTGTGATTTCGGCGAGGCAGCGGTTAAGGCTGCGATAGCGCAGATTGCGGTCGAGAAAGCAGAGGCCGACCGGGGCGCCGTCATAAATCGCCTGCAGCTGTGCCAGACGCTGCGCGGGAAGGGCTTCCAGCTGAAGGGCCACCTCTTCACCAGGCGGCTTCGGCGCGGAGACATTCGCCACGGTCCCGAGTGTCTTCGCCGCCAGAATGGCCGGCAGCTCCGCGGCGGGAACAGCGCGGCTGAAGAGCCAGCCCTGCCCGAGCTCGCAGCCCATCCGGAAGAGCATTTCCGCCTGTTCCTGCTCTTCGATGCCTTCCGCCACGGTTTCCATCCCAAGGCTATGCCCCAGGCCCACAACAGCGGCTGCGATCTTCCGGCTGCCTCGCTGATAATTCATCGAGCGCACGAAGCTCGAATCGATTTTGATTCGATCGAGAGGTAAAGCCTGCAGGTGGCGCAGGCTGGAGTAACCGGTTCCAAAGTCGTCGAGCGCAAGCTGGGCTCCCATCTCCTTAAGCTCCTCGGCAATGACTGAGGCGAGCTCCAGATTCAGCACGAGAGCGCTTTCGGTGATCTCGACGATCAGGCGGCGAAAGGGGAAGTGCGCGCGCTCGGCTACAGCATGCAGGCGCGAGGCGAAGATGCGATTGCGAAGCTGGATGGGAGAGATGTTGACTGAAAGTGTCAGATGCTCCGGAAGTCCGGCTCCGACGGCGAAGGCCTGTGTCAGCAGCCTTTCGGTGAGCGATCCGATCAGCTCTGTCCGCTCGGCGAGGGGGATAAAATCGACAGGCGGGATCAGCCCGTTTTCCGGGTGCTGCCAGCGCGCCAGTACCTCGAAGCCGGATAGCCGTCCGGTTCTCAGTTCAACAATGGACTGAAACCAGGGAACAATCTCATCCCGTTCGAGGGCCTTGCGCAGGTCATTTTCGTTCAGGGGAGACATGCGACACAGAAATACTACGCCGGAACGATCCCGAGACCCATCGCAAAGTCACTATCGTACCGTTCTGATCCATCCATAACGGGAAATGCTGTACTCGTTTTCACAAAGGAAACTGCACCTGTGCCGGTTCTCGGCTGCGGCCTCAGTGCATAGCCACGCTGCCGCCGCCCTGACCGGGACGGTTTTTGCTGAGCAGAAATGCAGTGGCGATCATGGCCAGCGACATCCAGCAGAGCAGCATGTAGACATCCTGGTAACCCTGCATGGCGGCCTGCTGGTTGAGCTGATTGTAGATGCTGGAAAGCGCCATCGAGGAGCCGTTTGCCGCGCCGGCGTGCCCGCTGAAGAAGCTGCTCAGGGCCTGCACCTGCTGATGAAAGAAAATATTGCCGTCCTGCATATGGTTCTGGAGCCGGGCCTCGTGCCAGAGGGTGCGATTGGTTACCACTGCGTTTGTGACGGCGATGAAGATGCTGCCTCCGATATTGCGGACGAAGTTGATCAGGCCGGCCACCTGATTGCTCTCAGACCGCGGCATGCCGACATAGGCTGCATTGGTGATGGAGATGAACGCAAACGGGATGGGAAATACCTGCAGAATACGCAGCCACGAGGCATAGCTGAAGCTCATCTGCAGATCGATATGCGTAGCCGAAAAATAGTATGAAAAAGCAAAGATGCTGAAGCCCGCGGCGGCGAGGTTCCGTGCAGAAAACTTGTTGGTCATATAGCCGGCCATCGGCATGACGATCACCAGAGCGATGCCGCCGGCGGTGAGGGCCTCTCCGGCTTTGGTCGCCGTGTAACCGAGAAGCTGCTGGAGGAACAGGGGCTGCAGCACGGTACTGGCATTGAGCACACCGCCGACCAGCATCATGAGAAAGCAGCAGACGGCGAAGTTTTTGTAACGAAAGAGCCGGAGATTGATCAGCGGCTTCTTCTGGCGCCACTCCCACACGATCAGGCCAATGATGCCCACGACGAAGAACACTGCGAAGATGCGGATAAAGTTCGAAGCGAACCAGTCATTTTCCTCGCCCTTGTCGAGCATGATCTGCAGGCCGCCCATAGCCAGCGTGAGAAAGCCGAGGCCGACGTAATCGATATTCAGGAGATTCTTCCGGTCCGCCTTGATCCACGGCGGATCGTCGACCAGACGTGTGACCAGCAGGAAGGTCAGCATGCCGACCGGGATATTGATGTAGAAGATCCATCGCCACGAATAACTGTCGGTAATCCAGCCGCCAAGAGTGGGACCAATGGAGGGAGCGAGGACCGCGACCAGGCCATAGAGTGCGAAGGCCAGCCCGCGCTGCCGCTCGTCAAAGGAATCTGCCATGATGGCCTGCGCCATGGGCTGCAGACCGCCGCCGCCGGCGCCCTGCAGGACGCGGCAGAGCAGCAGGATGGGAAGTGTGGGGGCAATGCCGCAAAGGAAGCTGGCGACGGTGAAGATGGTGATACAGAGGAGAAAGAAGTTTTTGCGGCCGAAGACGCTCGATGCCCAGCCCCCGAGCGGCAGCACAATGGCGTTGGCCACAAGGTAGCTGGTCAGTACCCAGGTTCCCTGATCGGTGCTGGCGCCCAGATTGCCGGCGATATGCGGCAGGGCGACGTTTGCAATAGACGTGTCGAGCACTTCCATAAACGCCGCGAGGGCCACGGTCATCGCGATCAGCCAGGGATTGACCCTCGGCTTCCAGTGCTCGTGGAGCGACGCTTCTGTCGGAGCTTCCGCAGTCGTTGCAGCCACCGGTGCGCTCTCCTGTCTCCTGGACTCTCGAAGCAGCGATAAACGGCAACCAACGCCGTTCCGCCCGAATGTGTGCGGCGAACGAACAGCGGCGGGAATAGCCTGCTTTACCGTTAAGCCATCCCGGCCATTCTCAGAGTGTACTTCTATTCAATGACGGAAACGGTAAAAGAGATTCAGGAATTCCGTCCGGCGAAAAGATGCCATGCGTTCCGGAAGATGCCGTTTCGTGCGGCGGGTTACTCCCAGCGCCGGAAGACGAGCGAGCCGTTTGTTCCGCCGAATCCGAAGGAATTCGAGAGCGCCACATCGATTTTCGCTTCCTGCGGCGTATTGGGCACGTAGTTCAGCACGCATCCTGGGTCGATGTTCTCAAGATTGGTCGTGGGCGGAGCGATCTGGTGAATGAGCGCCATCACGGTAATACCCGCCTCAAGTCCGCCTGCACCTCCGAGCAGATGCCCGGTCATGGATTTGGTGGAGCTGATCCTCAGCCGGTGGCTGGTGGCGTGCTCGCCAAAGAGCCGCTGCATCGCCCGCGACTCGGTTACGTCGCCCAGCTCCGTTGAGGTTGCGTGCGCGTTGACGTACTGCACGTCCTGGGGGGTGACTTTCGCGCTGTTCAGAGCGTTCTGCATGGCACGGAAGCAGCCGTCGCCGTCTTCCGGCATACCGGTCATGTGATAGGCGTCAGCGCTCATGCCGTAGCCGATGATCTCAGCCAGAATCTTTGCTCCACGCGCCTTCGCGTGCTCGAGTTCTTCAAGGATGAGAATGCCTGCGCCTTCACCCACGACAAAGCCGTCACGATCTTTGTCGAAGGGCCGGCAGGCATGCTCCGGATCGTCATTACGGGTGGAGAGGGCACGCATGGCGGCAAAACCGCCGATGCCCATGGGAGTAATGGCTGCTTCAGAGCCGCCTGCGATCATAGCGTCGGCATCGCCGCGCTCGATGATGCGGTAGGCGTCGCCGATGGAGTGCGCGCTGGTGGTGCAGGCCGTTGCCGTGGCCTCATTCGGTCCTTTTGCGCCGTAGCGAATACTGACCTGGCCTGCGGCCAGATTGATGATGGCCGCAGGAATGAAGAAGGGCGAGATCTTGCGGGGGCCTCCGGCGAGCATAGCGCTGTGCTCGCGCTCGATGATGTCAAACCCGCCGATTCCTGACCCGATGTGTACCCCGACCCGCGGTCCGTTCTCGGCGGTTATTTTCAGACCTGACGACTCCATGGCCTCATGGGTCGCAGCCATTGCCAGATGAATGAAGCGCGCCATTTTGCGCGCTTCCTTCTTGTCCACGAACTGCAGCGGATCGAAGTTCTTCACCTCGGCCGCGAACGTCACGGAGAAGCCCGTCGTGTCAAAGCCGGTGATCGGAGCCATTCCGCTCCGCCCTGCCAGCAGATTCTTCCACACTTCGGGCGCGGTGTTGCCGATCGCACTCACCAGCCCAAGCCCCGTAACGACCACGCGCCGCTGCAAAGTTATTTGCCGCCTTTCGCGTTCTTCTCGATGTACTCGATCGCGTCTTTTACCGTCTTGATCTTTTCGGCGTCTTCGTCCGGAATCTCCAGATCGAAGGCCTCTTCGAACTGCATTACCAGCTCCACGACATCGAGCGAATCCGCTCCCAGGTCTTCCTGGAAGGAGGCGCCCGGCGTAACCTCGGCCTCATCCACCTGAAGCTGCTCGACAATAATCTGTTTTACTTTCTCTTCCACTGCTGCCATGCCTGTCTCCTGTCGACTGCGTTCGCGTATACCGATTTTCAACTGCTTTCGGCGCACGAAGCCCGCCTGCCTGGCGAACTCGCCGGCGGGCACACTTCGCCCTTACTCCGAAATTTCAAGTCTACTGAGCCCCCCGAAGCGTGTAAAGCCAGCTGCTGTGGCGGCAGCCTGTAAAGTTCTTCCACGGGGTTTTCATGACAAAGAACAGATTCATACCCACGCTTTCGCGATTCTTTCGGAGATCCCTTCCCTGAGCACCGTTCGGCAAAAGCCTGCCTGATATGCCGGCCATATTTCTCCTTTCCAGATGCCCGGCCGGGAGCCTTCGGACTTGCCGGCCGCCGGGTAAAAATTTATTTTTCCGCCGTGGTTTCACAGGGTCTTCTCTCGCGGACAAAACAGAAATAAACTTTCCGTTTCAGCAGGAACCGATGCTTTTATTCTTTCCTCCGAGACCTGCGAGACCCATTACAGGATTAGCCTGCCTCGACCTCCTGCGCAGAGCGGAAAGGAGATGAATTCGTGCCGGACCGGATTCTGCTTCTCTCCCGCGACAAAGATCTGCTCTATACGCGTGAGCAGATCTTTCAGCGCGCCGGTTATGTAACTGTCTCTGCGACGAATCTGCAGAGCGCTCTGGCTCTTGCCGTGGAGCAGGAGCCGGCAGTGATCCTTGTCGGTCATACCTTTTCCGCCGAGGAGCAGAGACTTTTTGTCGAGCGGCTGCACGAAACCCATCCGCACCTGCGCATTCTGCTGCTGCGCGAAGGGCTGATCGATCCGACGATACTTCTCGCCGCCTGTGAATCTTTTCTCCGGTCCGATCCCGCGACAGCCCGGGTGCAGGTTCTGTACTGATGAGGAGTGCAGTGCCGTCGAGAAGCGGAAAAAGAAAAGGGAGCGAAGAACGCTCCCTTAACCACTGGGTTTGGAAGGACCAACACTGAGGTCTTTTGTTACCGGGCATCACCGGAGGGTGGTGGTGAACCGGCCGGGGGAGCGGAAGGCGTCGTCGGACCGCCGTCACGGTGGTCGGGACCGAAGCGGCGCCAGCGGGCATCGGGCCCCTCAGGGCCACGATGATCCGACATCTCGCTGCGGTGCTCCTGGCGCAGAGTCTGCACCTTCTTCCACTGATCGGGGGTGAGAACCTTGCGGAGATCAAAGAGCATGCGGGCGTTGGCTTTTTCGAGCTCGGCGCGGGCCTGAGCGACAGCGTCGATCTGCGCGAGAATCTTCGTCTCGTCGGGATTGTCGGCTTCGACGAGCGGCTGCATGATGGCTTCCTGCTTCTGCAGGCTGGCGTTGAGGTCGATGAGCTTCAGCCGGTGCTGCTGGAAGATGTCATCCATCTGATGCTTCTGGGCATCGCTGAGGCCGATCTGCTGAACGAAGTGCGCATTGTCCCACCAGCGGCCCATATGGCCGTCGTGAAAGGCGCGCTCCATGGGCGGCCGGTGAAAGTCACCGCCGGGAGGGCCCATCTGGGCGAAGGCGAGCGGGACGGAGGCAATCCAAAGCAGAGAAGCGGTGAGCAGGAGGCGGTTATTCCTGAGTAGCATTTTGGTTCTCCCTTGCAGACGATGAGGTTGACGTGGCGGAAGCGGCGGAACCCAGGTCTGCCATGGGCTGCAGGGCGTCGGGCACCTCTTCGGAGACTTCAGCATCGATCTGGCTGAGCAGTTCGGCGTCGGGGATGCGGTGCGGCTGCGAAGTATGAACGGAAACGGCGGTCTCCACCGCAGCATGCGGCTCGTGCCGGGGGTGAAGCCAGAGCGGCAGCGAGGCAAGAAAGATGGCGGTGGCCAGCACAGGGCCCACAATGGCCGGATGCAGAAAGAGCCGCGGCGAGCGAAGATGCGCCGGCCGGGTCGCCGGCGCGAGGCGCGAGGCCTCGTGGTCCGCGACATGATGCATGGCTGAGCGAAAAAGGGCAAGAGACTCGGCGATCTCGCGAACTTCTTCCCGGGTGACGTCGATCGATTCGGATTTGCGGGAATTCATTGCGATCCTCCCATGCGCTCCCGAACGATGTGCAGAGCGCGATAGAGATGAGATTTTACGGTGCTGAGATTAATGCCTGTGGTGGTGGAGATCTCGTCCAGCTCCATCTCCTCGACGAAGCGGAGCACGAAGACGGTGCGCTGCTGCGGCGAGAGCTTGTCGACGGCGGTCCAGAGATGGCGGACGCGGTCGCGGGCGAGAAGCGTCTGCTCCGGGGTACTGCGATTGTCGGGCACCCAGTCGCTGATCTCGAGCAGATCCACGGCATTTGCGCGGGTCCGATGCCAGAAACGAAGACGTCGGCTGCGGAGATGATCGCGCATGAGATTGACGGCAATGCGGGTGAGCCAGGTGCCGAGGCTGGATTCCCCGCGAAACTGCTGGCGGGCATTCCAGGCCTTGAAGAAGCAGTCCTGGGTCAGCGATTCGGCGGCATCGCGGTCGCCGAGCGAGGAGACCAGGAAGCGGAAGATACGTGGACGATAGAGGCGAACCACCTCGTCGAAATCGGCGAGCTCAAGCATGGCCTGATCGTGGGTAACCGCCGCCATCTCTGTAGGTGCTGTCTGTTCCATGCACAGGAATAGACGGGGGTTTCCCCGTGGAGTTTACTCCGAATTGCGGAATCGCCGGGCCAGGGTGGAGGCTCCGGCTGGCCGGTGTTGAGCAGCGGAGCGGAGACACTGGCGGCGGAATGGTGCCACAATGGAAAGACAGACCGAGACTTATGACCAACGAGAGTATTTCGGAAGCCCCGTCACGGGCAGCAGACCCCTCTGAGCCCATTTCCACCAGCCTGGCAGGCCCCGAAGCTTCGGGTGCAGCCGTGGCCGTGAGCGAACCCGCCGAGTCATTTGGCGCTCTGCTTTCGCAGTTCGAGCGCAGCCATGTTCACAGAACCGGCGAGGGCACGAAGCAACTGGAGGGCACGGTTGTTTCTGTCTCCGCCGATGGGGTGTTCCTGGATATCGGCTATAAGACCGAAGGAGTGCTGCCGCGCACGGCCTTCGACAATCATGCCGAGGGGGTGGCGCCGGGAGACCGGTTTCCAGTTTCGGTGAAGGGGCGCAATGCGGAGGGCTATTACGAGCTCTCGCGTCTGAAGCTGGCTCCGGTAACGGACTGGGCATCGCTTGAGGCGGCCTTTGTACAAAAAGCTCCCATCGTGGGGACGGTGACAGGCGTGGTGAAAGGCGGTTTGAGCGTCGATGTGGGCGTGCGCGCCTTTATGCCCGCTTCGCGCAGCGGCACCCGTGAGGCCGGAGAGATGGAAAAGCTGGTGGGGCAGGAAATTACCTGCCAGATCATCAAGCTTGACGCGGCTGAGGAGGATGTTGTCGTCGACCGGCGTGTGATCGCTGAAGAAGAGGCGCGCTCGCTGGAGGCGGGCAGATGGTCTGCGGTGAGAGAGGGAGATGTTCTCGATGGTCAGGTGCGCAGTCTGGCCAGCTACGGCGCATTTGTCGATGTGGGCGGGATCGACGGACTGCTGCATGTGAGCGATCTCTCGTGGAGCCGGGTGAACAGTCCTGAGGAAGTGCTTTCCGTAGGCCAGCAGCTCAGGGTGAAGGTGCTGAAGATCGATTCGGAAAACAGGCGCATCTCGCTCGGGCTGAAACAGCTTTTGCCGGAGCCGTGGGATTCGGCGACGGAGCGGTATGCGGCTGGTCAGCGGGTGACGGGCACGATTTCGCGGCTGACCGATTTTGGAGCCTTTGTAGAGGTTGAGCCGGGGATTGAAGGGCTGATTCACGTGTCGGAGATGTCGTGGATCAAGCGGGTACGCAGGCCGAGCGATGTACTGAAACAGGGCGACACGGTAGATACGGTAATTCTGTCGATCAGTCCGGCGGAGCGGCGGTTGTCACTGGGACTGAAGCAGGCGCTGGGCGACCCGTGGACCGATGCGGAGCAGAAGTTTCCCGCCGGAACCACGATGGAAGGCAGGATAACGCGGCTGACGAAGTTCGGCGCATTTGTGCAGCTTGCAGAAGGCGTGGAGGGCCTTGTGCACGTCAGCGAGATCAGCGCGGAGAAGCGGATCAACCATCCTCAGGACGTGCTGAAGGCGGGCGAGACAGTGAAAGCGCTGGTGCTGGCGGTGGATCGGGAGAAGCGGCAGATCCGCCTGAGCATGAAGCAGCTGGTTCCGAGCAGCCTCGATGAGTATCTGGCGGAACATAATGAGGGCGACATCGTCTCAGGCCGGGTGGTGAAAGAAGACGGCGATCGTGCGACGGTGGAACTGGGTGAAGGAGTGCAGGCGTTCTGCCGTCCTGCGGCAGGCAGACCCGTCGTGGAGGAGAAGAAGGCCGAAGGGAAGGCCGACCTCTCTTCGCTGACTTCGATGTTGCAGGCGCGGTGGAAGAGCGGCCCGGCACCGGTTGCTGTGCGGCCGGAGGCTCTGCGGGCAGGGCAGGTACGGAGTTTTCGTATTGTGAAACTGGACCGCGAGGCGCGGATGCTCGAAGTCGAGCAGGCGTGAGTTGGCAAAGCAGGATTGACCGGAGGAGAAGTCGCCGGTACACTACTATAGTTTGGCGATTCTGCCTACGGCTCTGTGATGAACCGGAGCAGCGGGAATGGCCGGAGGCTTCCGGGAACGGAAGCGCGGCCCCCTGAGAAGCATGTATCCGCCCAGCCAGGGATTCAGTATCGCGCCCGAAGAACGGGCGCCGGAGGTTTTATGTACGCGGTGATCCGCACAGGTGGGAAGCAGTATCGTGTCGCTCCGGGCGACGTGTTGAAGGTGGAGAAGGTCGTGGCCGATGACAACGGCACGGTCGAATTCAGCGATGTGGTTGCGGCCTCGAGCGAGGCCGGCTCGTTCGCCGATCCGGCGGGCGCGAAGGTTGTCGCCTCCGTGGTTGGCGACGGACGCGGCGACAAGATTCTGGTCTTCCACTACAAGCGGAAGAAGCAGTACAAGAAGCTGCAGGGGCATCGCCAGTCGTTTACGCAGATCCGTATCAACGAGATCGTGGTGGGCGGCAACAGCTATACGGCGCAGTAAGCGCAGAGTTTTTACCGGCTCCAGAGGCCGGACAGGAATCGCGGCCACGGCAGGTGGCAGAGGGTGAATCATGGCACACAAAAAAGGTCTTGGTAGTTCGAAAAACGGCCGCGACTCAAACGCACAGCGGCTGGGCGTGAAGGCGTTCGGAGGTCAGGTGGTCACGGGCGGCTCGATCATTGTGCGGCAGCGCGGCACGAAGCTGAAGCCGGGTCTGAATGTAGGCCGGGGTAGCGACGATACGCTTTTTGCGAAGATCGACGGACGGGTGAAGTTTATCGACCGCGGCAGGACAGGCAGATTTGTCGCCATCGAGCCGGTTGCGGCAGAGTAGCTTCTCCAGGGTTTTTCTGACAGGGGCCGGACCTTCGGGTTCGGCCTTTTGCGTTTTTGCGGACTTAGGCAGGGAGTGTAATGAAAGCAGGCCGGGAAGGCTTCACCAGAGACACAGAAGCATCGCAGTTTCATTCCCGGTGAGACGGCGGGGAGATTGAAAGAGCGCGTGCCGCGGTGCTACTGACGAGTGGTGCCGAGGGCGTTGCGGGCGAGCACCTTGTCGACGACCTTTTCAACGTCCTGCAGGAAGAAGCCGCTGGAGGCGGTACCGACGGCGACCTGAGGTGTGCTGTGGCCAAGTGCCCGGGCGATCTCATTCCAGCGCAGGATAGGGGATTCTGAAGGGAGGATGACCTTCATGCGCTCTCCGGCGGGTTCGGGGATAAGGAAGTATGCCGTCCAGATCAGCAGGACTGCAAAGAGGACAGCCTGCGCGATCCCATCGGTCATGGCGTGAAGACCGGGACGAGAGCTGTCGAGGGTGGAACTGACCAGTTCAATGGTCGCCTGGACGCCAAAGCCGAGTGCAATACCGAAGAGACGGCTGTGAAACGAGCGGCCGAGGCTGTGAATGACGAGGGCCAGGAAGAGCAGCAGGGATATCTCGAGAATGCTGATGCCCAGCGTGAGCGGTGCCATGGCGAGATGCGCCTGAAAGCCGCGCGTATAGAGGAGCAGAGACGCTACCACGCCGGAGATGACGATCGAGACGATGGTGATCCAGCGGAAGGCGATGAGCGCGAGGCGGCGAAGGCCCGGCACCGGCTCCATGAGGTGCGCGAAGACTTCCTGCACGACGAAGTAGACGGCCACCGTTTTGACGATGGAGGCGGCATAGAAGCCGATGGTATAGACCTGATGCGAGAGATGCAGCAGGGTGACAGCCTCAAAGAAAGCGAGCGACAGAAGGCGAATGCCGAAGTAGGTCGCGAGAGCAGGGAAACGGCGCATGCCTCCTGAACGGAGGAGCAGAGCCAGCAGCGACACCAGGAGTACCGGCTCGGCAATGATCAGCACGTGTTCCAACAGCGCCATAGCTACCCCTTGAGACTTTTAAGAATAGCTCGAAACCAGGCTGTCCACAAACTACGAACAGGTCATTGTTCTACAACCTATGTGTCAGAAAAACCGGGGGAAGGGGAATGCTGGTCGGGGTGATGCACGATGCTGGCCAGGGGTTGTCCAAAAAAAATTCCTGCCAGCGTCCGGATACCGGCCGGAGGAAAGTACGTGCTCAGAATGCAGATGGCCGAGGAGCAGAGGAGGCGATTTCCAGCAGGAGATATAAAGGCCGAGTGGAGATCCTGAGAGAGAGTGGATGCCGCGGTGTCCATATTGGCGATAAGCTATTTATTTTCAAGTGGATAATAGTGATGCGGAGAGGATCGAGGCATGTAGCGGCAGGGGCGGTTCCGGGCTGGATTACGCTCGGCGGCGCAGCTCCTTACATGCTACAATAACAACAGATCAAAGCACGAAACCGGTTCGCTTTCAAAGGGTTAGACCGTAAGAGAGTGCTCCCTGACAGGCGTTCCGGATTTTCGCCCTCCGGAGTTTCATGGCCACAAAAGAGATATCTCCCACCACCAACGCAGTTCTGCCCGAAATTGCTGGCAGCAACGGAAAATCCGGCGGCGGATACACGAGCGAAAACATCAAGGTGCTGGAAGGCCTGGAGGCGGTGCGCCTGCGGCCTGCGATGTATATCGGCTCGACGGGCGAGATGGGGCTGCACCATCTGGTGTATGAGGTGGTCGATAACTCCGTCGACGAAGCGCTGGCCGGCTATGCGAAGAGAATCGAAGTGGTGATTGAGAGCGACAACTCGATCACGGTGACCGATGATGGCCGCGGTATACCCGTTGACGAGAAGCTGCTGGACAACGGTGAGCGGATGCCGGCGGTGCAGGTGGTGCTGACGAAGCTGCATGCCGGGGGCAAGTTCGACTCCTCAACCTACAAGGTTTCGGGCGGACTGCACGGCGTGGGCGTTTCGTGCGTGAATGCGCTGAGCGAGGTCTTCGATGTGGAGATTTGGCGCGACGGACATACCTGGGAGCAGGATTATTCGCGTGGTATTCCTGTCTCGAAGCTACGGCAGGCGGGGACCTCGAAAAAGCGCGGTACGAAGGTTCACTTTCTGCCGGACAAGTCGATCTTTACCGTGACCGAGTACAACTACGACACGCTGGCGCAGCGGCTTCGGGAGCTCGCATTTCTGAACAAGGGCCTCGAAATCACGCTGACCGACGAGCGCACGACCGATGCCAAGACGGGCGAGGCGAAGCGCGCGGACTTTAAATATGCGGGCGGGATTGCGGAGTTCATCAGGCACCTGAACAAGGGCAAGCAGGTACTGCACGACAAGCCGATTGTGATGGAAGGGCTGCGCGATGGCGTGGATATGGAGATCGCGCTGCAGTACAACGACAGCTACTCGGAGGCGGTCTTCTGCTTCGCCAACAACATCAATACGGTGGATGGCGGCACGCACCTCTCGGGTTTTCGTACGGCGCTCACCAGAACGGTGAATGCTGCCGGACAGCAGATGGGGCTCTTCAAAGACGTGAAGGAGAACCTGTCCGGAGACGATGTGCGTGAGGGACTGGTCGCTGTCATCAGCGTCAAGCTGTCGCAGCCGCAGTTCGAAGGACAGACGAAGGGCAAGCTGAACTCGGACATTGCCGGAACGGTACAGGCGCTGGTGAATGAGAAGCTCGGCATGTTCCTCGAGCAGAATCCGCCGGTAGCGAAGCGGATCATCAATAAAGCGATTGAAGCGGCGCGGGCCCGCGAGGCGGCTCGCAAGGCGCGCGACCTGACGCGCCGCAAGGGCGCGCTCGACGGCGGCGGGCTGCCGGGCAAGCTGGCCGACTGCAGCGAGCGCCAGCCGGACCGGTGCGAGCTGTACCTTGTGGAGGGCGAGTCGGCCGGTGGAACAGCGAAGCAGGGACGCGACCGGAAGTTCCAGGCGATTCTGCCGCTGAAAGGCAAGATTCTGAATGTCGAGAAGGCTCGCTACGACAAGATGCTGGGCCATGAGGAAATCCGCGCCATGATTACGGCGCTGGGCACGGGCATTGGCAAAGAGGACTTCGATCCGGCAAAGCTGCGCTACGGCAAGATCATTCTTATGACTGATGCCGACGTGGACGGATCGCATATCCGTACACTGCTGCTGACCTTCTTCTTCCGGCATATGAACGAGCTGATCCGGCGCGGGAACGTGTATATCGCCCAGCCGCCGCTTTACAAGATCAAGAAGGGCCGTTTCGAGCAGTACATCAAGGATGACCGCGATTTCGTAAAAGTGATGGTGAAGCGCGCGTCCGAAGGAATGGTGATCCGTTACGGAGAGGGTGCCAGCAGGCTGGAAGGCGCGGCGCTCACGAAATTCATGGGATCGCTGAACGACTATCTGGGCTTCTTCGATAAGGTAAACAAGCGGTTGCGTAATGAAGAGGTAACAGCTCTGCTGGCACGGCTGGAGCTGGCGCGCCGCGTCGACTTTGAAGGCGGTGCGGACGCTGTTCCGTCAAAGCTGACGGAACTCTATGCTGAGCTGGAGAAGATCCAGAAGAAATATCAGTTCAAGGCGCTGGCCAGGCCGGTATATGACGAAGAGCACCAGACGTGGTCTCTGAGCTTTGCGGATGCTCAGGGTGCTCCAAGAAAGATCGACTGGACACTGGCATCGTCGCCGGAGTACCGGCAGATGACGGCGAAGTATGCGCTGATCAGGGAGGCACTGCAGCCACCCTTCCTGATTGAGTATGCGGCGAAGGGAGCCGCTGCAACAGCCGATCCGGAAGAGAGCGAAGGCGAGACGATCGGTGAAGCAGAGGCCGGCCGGCCGGCTCCGAAGCGTTCGGGCAGGGCTTCGCACGAGCCGGTGGAGAAACAGACACCGCAGGAGCTGTTCGAGTATGTAATCGAACAGGGACGGCGCGAGTACCAGGTACAGCGGTACAAGGGCCTCGGCGAGATGACTTCATCCCAGTTATGGGAGACGACAATGGACCCGGAGCGCAGAACACTGCTTTCGGTGAAGCTCGAAGATATCGCGGAGACCGAGACGATCTTCACGACACTGATGGGCGAGGATGTCGAATCGCGCCGCAAATTCATTGAAGATAACGCGCTGGATGTGAAGAACCTCGACATCTGAGCAGAATCGGCTGTTGGAAGTCAGGAACAGGCCCGTATAGAGTGTTAGTCCTCTATACGGGCTTTATTTTTGGGGCCGATAAGTTCTCTTTATATCTTTCGTTACTGCTATCTCACCGCCTATGGATTTACCTCTTTTGCACCTTTAGCCTGCCTTATATGTGTACTAGTTATGCACGTTAATATTCCTACAAAATTTAATATTTATCCTGGTTTTCACTTCTGTTTTGTGAATCGCAGAAGATTTCTGAAGCAAACCGTATTACCGAAAAGTAAATAAGTGATTTTCATATCTGATTCATAATCCAGAACTTGCGTGAGAGACGGAATTGTGGTTATGAGACCCCTTCAGTCCGGACACAGAATTGCATATCCCGGGTGTCATGAATCAGCTTTGCCTTTTCAGAGCTCAGTCGCTGCGTCATCTTTTTCTCGCGGTTGCGGCGGTTTTTCTGTTCGGCTCCCTTCCCGCATCCTTTGCCTGGGGACAGGCCACTAACCTTACCGGAGCCATTCAGGGCACGATTACCGATCCGGGCGGCGCACTGGTGCCGAATGCGACGGTGACGATCACGAACCTCGATACAAACGTCTCCAAGGCGGTTACGACGGACGGCGCCGGCAGCTATGCATCCGGTCCGCTTATTTCCGGAAACTATCAGGTAACGATTGAGGCGGCTGGGTTTGCCCAGATCAAAGCCACGATGGTGGTGCAGATTGGTCTGGTGACGAACGGCAGCTACAAGCTGAAGGTCGGTGGCTCGTCGCAGGTGGTTGAGGTGAGTGCGAGCGCGATCCAGGTGGATCAGAGCCAGACGACGGTCTCGTCCGTTATTACGCCGGAGCAGATCAAAAACCTGCCGGTGCAGGGGCGGAACTTCCTCGATCTGGCGCAGTTGGAGCCGGGCGTTCAGTTACAGAGCGGCGAGACGTTCGACCCGACGAAGGCCGGTTACTCGGCCCTGTCGATCGGCGGTGTCTCCGGGCGCACGACGCGTATTCTTCTGGATGGTTCTGACATTACCGATGAGACTGTGGGCACGACGATTTTTAACGTGCCATCGGGCGCTGTGGGTGAGTTTCAGCTGACACGGTCCACGGGCGATGCTTCGTCGGCGATCACGTCTTCGGGATCGGTGAACGTCAGCACCCCATCAGGAACAAACAGCTATCACGGGCAGCTCTTTTATAACTTTCAGGACAACGTGGCCGGCTTTGCAAACGCACCGAACGGCCTCGATGCGCCGTTTCAACGCAATCAGTTCGGGGGCAATATCGGCGGCCCTATCCTGAAAGACAAACTGTTTATCTTCGGCGACTCGGAGCGCATCAAGCAGGAGTCGGCACAGGTGGTGTCGCTGGCTTCGACCTTTTCTGCATTGAATTCGCAGTTCCCGACCTATCCGTCTCCTTTTCGCGATACCTATTCGACAATACGGCTGGATTACAACGGTCCCTGGGGCGTGCACTACTTCGCACGCGGCAACTATGAAGTGAACAGCGTGGCGTCTACCTTCGGATATGGATATTCGCTTTATGCGAACCGTGACAACACGCCAGGTATTGCTTACGGTGCTGATTTTGTCACCGGCCACTTTACCCACAGCTTCCGCGGCGGTTATGAGAAGTTCCATAACCTCATCAGCGACCTGACGGGTGCAGATTCCGGACTTTACAATCCCTTCCCGAACATCGAACTGCATATTCCCTCCTCGGGCTTGTATACGGGTCCAAATCTTCTGGCACCGCAGCAGACCTACCAATCGGAGAAGCAGTTCCGGTATGACGGAAGCTGGACGAAGGGCGCGCATATTCTCCGTTATGGAGCCGGCTTTAACCGCATTCTGGGCGGAGGATTTGCATCCTTCTTCGGCATTGCGCCAGAGGTGGTGACGGGTACTTCCCCGATTGCTGGCGGCGACCCGAGCAATCCTCTGGATTATTCGGCGGCGCAGGTTACGCTGGGCAATGGCCAGGGTTACTACACCGAAACACCGGAGTTTGGGGCACCGGCGGGCGGCCAGGGTGACTGGCGTCTGGATATGTATATCGCCGACTCATGGAAGGTGACGCCGACCTTTACGCTGAATTACGGCGTGCTGTATCAGCGTGACACGGGCCGCTCGGATTCAGATCTAGCCCCCCTGCCATGCTCTGAGATTACGGTTTCGCCTGCTCCGTGCTCGGGTAATCAGTCGATTCTCGATCAGTTCGGTGCTGGCCTTGGAGACCGGATCAATCAGCCGAATGGTGACTTTGGTCCACAGCTCGGCCTTGCCTATGCTCCGTCAGCCTTGAATGGCAATACGGTCTTCCGCGCGGGCATTGGCATGTACTATGAGAATTTTGTCTTCAACAATGTGTTGTTTGACAGGCCCTTCAAGCTGCAGCAGGGTTTGTTCTCGGCGCAGGAACTGATCTGCGGCGGGACGAACTCGTTCACCATGCCAACGGGTGAAACGGTAGACAGCTATAACGGTGTACCGATCTCTCAGCTTTGCTCGGAGCCTGTCGGACAGGCGGCTGATGCTTTTGCCGGGTTGCAGGCGGAATATCAGAAGTCAGCAGTCACTGCCGGAGCTCAGGCGAATCCAAATTTTGTAGGAACGACTCTGGCGATTCCGGCGGGAGCGGATTACGACGCATACGCGCCGCATCAGTTCACCACGCCGCGTTCGCTTCACGTAAACTTCGGCATTCAGCAGAAGCTGTTCAACGGTGGCGTGCTGACGGTGGACTTCCTGCACCAGGTGGACTGGAAGTTTGAAGAGGCTGTGGACGTAAACCGCGTGGGAGCCGCACAGTACTTCGATCCGACGGCGGCGCAGGGCGCGATTAATGCGGTACTGAGCGCGTGCAATGCCTCGAACGTGCAGCAGGCGATCGATTCCTGCCCGGCGGATGCGTCCGGTCATGCGACCATCTTCGACTTCGCAAACCCCGGAAATCTGTATCCTAACGGCTATTCCGGACCAGCAATGGATTCGGGAGTCGCACTGACGGGTGGATATCCGAACGCAGGAAACATTGCGTTTCCAGGTAAAAATCCGAATGTCGGGCAGGGACAGTTCCAGTTCCCGAGCGGTAAGTCGGCTTACGACGCTCTGCAGATTCAGTTCCGCGGGCAGAAGACCAATCCCTTCCCTGGCTTTACGCTCGGCAACCTGGAAGTCTCCTATAACTACTCGCGGTTTGTAACCAACGTGGGGGCAGCGGGAGCGAACGTAAATGCACCTACGTCGGATCAGTACTTCACGCCGGGCGTGTGGGATTACAACAATCCGACACGCTATATCGGACGCGGATCGCTCGACCGCCCGCAGCAGATTTCGTTCGGCGGCTTTATTACACCGGTGCAGCCGTCCTTCATGCGGAAGTTCAGCACGGGACCGACGATCGGCATCATTGCGCACTTCTACTCTGCGCCGCCGTCGAGCCTGGTACTGGATGCAACGTCAGGCGACAGCGCACAGATCTTCCAGACCGACTGGACGGGTGATGGGCAGACCGGCGACATTGTTCCTGAGACCGATCCTGGTACATATATGCGAGCCACGAAGCCGGGCAGCCTGAACAAAGTCATCAACCAGTTCAATGCGAGGTATGCGAATCAGCTGACGCCGGCAGGTCAGACGGTTGTTAACAGCGGTCTGATTACGGCACAGCAGATGCAGCAGCTGGGTGGCGTGATGCAGCCGATGGCGCCAGCGTCGAACAGTGCGGTTCCGAATGGAGACTTCAAGGAGATGGATGCGAGCTTTGCGTATCCGATCAAGCTGCGGTTCATTTCGGAGGGTGCAAGTATTGAGCCGACAGTGGCCTTCTATAACGTCGCAAACTTCGGCAATTATGGTCCGCTCAACTCGGGTGGAAGCGCGACGCT
Source organism: Paracidobacterium acidisoli (assembly GCF_003428625.2). Classification (GTDB taxonomy): domain Bacteria; phylum Acidobacteriota; class Terriglobia; order Terriglobales; family Acidobacteriaceae; genus Paracidobacterium; species Paracidobacterium acidisoli. The sequence goes on from NZ_QVQT02000003.1 coordinate 54,754, forward strand.
GCTGAACACCTCCGATGTGGGAGCAGCCGGACTCTATCCGAACAGCCCGAACAGCTTCTTGAATCTGCAGCAGCTGCGGACGTCGCGCGGCTCGGGTACCTTCAATGAAGGCGGACCGCGCAGTGCGGAGTTCCAGTTGAAATTCAACTTCTGACTTTGCCCCAGCAAGACGGGCGGGGAGGACTACGGTCCTCCCTTTTTATTTGATGGCCTCTGACAACAGGAAGCTTTCACAGACGGCTGCTCCTCTCGCATAGAATTGGGCGACTTCAAATTCTTTGCAGGAGCTGCCTCCGTGAAAAGAGTATGCCTTTCCGCTGCGATCGCCATTGCCTTATCTGCCGGTGCATTATATGCGCGTGCCGAAGTGACACTGCCGAGGATTCTGAGCAGTCACATGGTGCTGCAGCGCGATCGGCCGATTCATTTGTGGGGATGGGCTGATCCGGGCGAGCAGGTGACGGCGGCCCTGAACGGCACGAAGCAGACGACGAGGGCCGATGATCTGGGTAAGTGGAGCGTGTGGCTTGCGCCAGAGCAGGCGGGCGGACCTTATCAGGTAACCGTAGCAGGCACAAATACCATCACGCTGGACGATGTGATGATCGGCGATGTGTGGTTCGCTTCCGGGCAGTCCAATATGGAGCTGCCGCTGATTGGATTTCCAGGAAGCGCGGAGCTGCAGAATTCAGCGGAAGAGATTGCGCACGCGAATCAACCGCAACTGCGTCTGTTGCATATTCACGAAAAGGCGTCGGAATATCGTGTGGATGACATCGATACGACGTGGACGGACTGTACTCCGCAGACCGCGGCAACTTTCTCGGCCGCAGCGTATTTCTTTGGGCGTGATATCGCAGAGAAGGAACATGTGACGGTAGGGCTGATCGATTCGACGTGGGGCGGTACGCCGGCCGAGGCCTGGATAAGCCTCGAGGGATTGTCGGCTGACGCCTCCCTGATGCCGGTGTTTGCGACCTGGGCGACAATGACAGACCAGCAGCCGGATATGCCGCGCATTGTTGCGAAGGAGAAGCGGGAGGAAGCGCAGGCGAAGGCGACGGGCACGAGTGCGCCGTGGCACCCGTGGCATCCGAACCCTGCGTCGTGGGCTCCGGCCGCGCTGTACAACGGAATGGTGGCACCGGTGGTGAATTTTCCCATTCGCGGTGTGATCTGGTATCAGGGGGAGACAAACAGCGCGCTGGACCGGGCGGCAATGTATGAGCGGGTGTTTCCGGCACTTATCCGGGACTGGCGCGAACAGTGGCGCCAAGGAGACTTCCCGTTTCTTTATGTGCAGATTTCGAGCTTCAGGTCCACACCGCATGAAGACTGGGCGGTCGTGCGCGAGGCGCAGCGACGGACGCTGGGTGTCGCCAATACTGCGATGGCGGTGACGATCGATATCGGGAATCCGGATAACGTTCACCCAGCCGATAAGCAGGATGTGGGCGCGAGGCTGGCTCTGGCGGCGAGGGCGCTGTCGTATGGCGAAAAGGTGGAGTACTCAGGGCCGGCGTTCCGGAAGGCGACTGTGGACGGCACGGCAATGCGGGTGTGGTTTGATCATGCGGTGAGTGGATTGACCGCGAAGGGCGGTGAACCGACCGGGTTTGAAGTAGCCGGAGCAGATCACAAATTTGTAACAGCCACTGCGCATATTGACGGCGATAGCATAGTGGCGTCGAATGCTGCCGTACCGGAGCCGGAATATGTGCGCTACGGATGGCAGAATGCGCCGGTGGTGAACCTCTTCAACGGAGCAGGACTGCCGGCATCGCCATTTACGTCAGAGAAGCGGATTCCGCAGCCGTGAAGGCCGCGCCCGTTTATGCGAAAGCAGGGACGGTCAACGGATTCTGCGAAGGATGGAATCCCTTCGTTTGACTTACCCTGCATGCCGGATTAAGCTCACCCTCAGCGCGAAGGGCGCTTCCAGTCCGCGGAAAGGGCCGTGCCCACCTTTGATTTTTCGACAATCTGACGAATCTTCTTTCCTGCCTGACCGGTGCGGACTGCCAGGCGTTTCACACGAAAGGAGCTTCGTATGTCTGACAGGGAATTACCCCTCCGTCCCAACCTTGAACAATACAAAAAGCAGGCTCGCGATCTGGTGCGGGAGTGTGCGCAGAACCTTCCCGCAGCGCTGGAGCGCGTGCGAAGGCATCATCCACGTTTTCATTCACAGAAAAACCTCAATGGTTCACAGGTGAGCCGAACCGATGCGCAACTGGTGCTGGCTCGCGAGCATGGATTCGATAGCTGGCCGAAGTTCGCAAAGCATGTCGAGATGCTTGAGCGGATTCGCATGGTGGAAGAGCTGAGCGATCCGGAGTTGGCATTTCTGGAAATGGCGTGTGTGCCGCGGCATGGATGGCATGGATCGGGCACAGTGGAGGATGCGGAAGCGATTCGGACACGATATCCCGCGGTAACGACAGCGAATATCTTTGCGGCTGCCGTCCTGGCGGATGAGGGCTCCGTGCGGGATTTTCTGCAGCGCGACAGTGGGCTGGCGATCGCAAAAGGCGGCCCGCACGGATGGGATGCGCTGACGCACCTCTGCTTTTCGCGGTATCTGCGGCTCGACAAAACACGCTCGGAGGCGTTTGTGAGAACGGCGCGGATGCTGCTGGACGCAGGTGCGAGCTCGAAGACGGGGTGGGTGGAGTGGATCGATCATCCAAATCCAAGGCAGACGTTCGAGAGCGTGCTTTATGGCGTGGCGGGCATTGCCCAGCATGTGGAGCTGACGCGGCTATTGATAGAGCGCGGTGCGGACCCGAATGACGAGGAGACTCCGTATCACGTGGCGGAGACGTATGACAATCGCATTGCAGAGATTCTTGTCGAGAGCGGAAGACTGAATGAGACGAGCCTGACGACGCTGCTGCTGCGCAAGGCGGACTGGCATGATTATGACGGCATGAAGTATCTGCTGGAGCATGGAGCCAATCCAAATGGGTTGTTCGCTGGACGCTTTACTACGCTGCATCAGTCCCTGCGGCGCGATAACGGGATCGCAATGGTGGATCTGCTGCTGGACCATGGCGCCGATCCTTCCATCCCGAACAGAGGGGACGGGCGAAGCGGGGTTTCGATTGCGATACGGTGTGGACGTCGAGACGTATTGCGGTCACTGGAGCGGCGTGGCCTGCTTCCCGCACTGCAGGGTGTGGAGCGGCTGATCGCAGCATGTGCAAAGGGCGACGATGAGGAAGTCCGGCGAATTGCGGCGAGTGAACCGGAAGCGTTGCGGACCCTGCTGACAGAGGGCGCAACGCTGCCAGGAGAGTTCGCCGGAAACGGAAACATAGACGGTGTGCGCGCTTTGCTTGGTCTGGGAGTGCCGGTGACGGCGCTGTATCCGGGCGATCCTTATTTCGAGATTCCGAAGGACAGTACACCGCTGCATGTGGCCGCGTGGCGGCTGCAGCATGCGATGGTCGCGTTTTTACTGGAGCGCGGAGCACCGGTGAATGTGTCCGATGGCAACGGGCGTACGCCACTGCAACTGGCGATACGCGGCAGTGTCGCTTCACACTGGAAGGAGAGGCGCTCGCCGGAGCTGGTGCGTCTGTTGCTGGAGGCGGGAGCCTCGACGCAGGGCATCGAGATTCCCTGCGGCTATGACGACGCCGATGTGATGTTGAAAGAATACGGAGCAAAGGCTGACGTCTAAAGTTGCTGGTGCCCTGTCTCACGCTCAAAGCGAGCACGAGACAGGGACACCGCATCCGTATACAGGTGAGAGCTATTCTTCGTCTTCGTCACCGGTGGGCTTCTTTGCGCTGGCGACGATTTTTTCGGCGATGGGCGGTGGGACGACGTCGTAGTGATCCATCTCCATGTGAAAGCTGCCACGGCCCTGGGTAAGAGCGGTGAGGCTCTGACCGTAGGAGAGCATTTCGGCCATAGGAACTTCAGCACGGATGAGAGTGGATGCGCCGGTACTTTCCATCCCCTGGACGCGGCCGCGACGCTGGTTGAGATCGCCCATGAGGGCTCCGGCGAACTCTTCGGGGCCTTCGATCTCGACGCGCATGATGGGTTCGAGGAGGGTGGGCTTTGCCTGCTCCATGCATTTGCGAAAGGCGATGCGGCCGGCCATCTTGAACGACAATTCATTTGAATCAACATCGTGATAACTGCCGTCATAAACGGTGACCTTGAAGTCGACGACGGGATAGCCGGCGAGGTATCCACGCGCAGCAGATTCCTGAATGCCTTTTTCGACGGCGGGAACGTACTGACGCGGGATAGCTCCGCCGAAGATGTCGTTGACGAATTCGAAGCCGCCACCGCGAGGCAACGGTTCCATCTTGATTTTGCAGTCGCCGTACTGACCGTGGCCACCGGTCTGTTTCTTGTGCCGGCCCTGCGCGTCGGCGCGCCCGCGAATGGTTTCTCGATAGGGGACTTTGGGCGACTTGAGCGTGACCTCCGTGTGGTAGCGGCGGCGCAGCTTGCTGACGAGTGATTCGATGTGCGGCTGACCGGCACCTGCAATGAGGAATTCATTGGTCTGCGGATCGCGGTAGAAGCGGACGAGCAGATCTTCTTCCATAAGCTTGTGCACGGCAGGGGCGAGCTTATCCTCATCGGCACGGGTTTTGGGCTCGATGGCCCAGGTCATGGCTGGTTCGGGAACACAGACAGGCTCGAAGAATATCTCGTGGCCTTTGTCACCGAGTGTGTCGCAGGTAAAGGTTTCGCGGAGCTTGGCGACGGCTCCGAGGTCGCCGGCGTGGAGCTCGCTGACAGGGACGGCGGTGTGGCCCTGCATGATGGAGAGATGAGAGAACTTCTCGGCGCCCTTGCGTGAGTAGTTCTGCACCGTGGCGTCATTACGCAGGCAGCCGGAGAAGACCCGGAAGAAACTGATGCGGCCGGCGAAGGGATCGGTCATGGTCTTGAAGACGAAGAGAGAGAGGGGTTCGGCATCGTCTACCTTGCGGAGAACGATCTCGGGCTGATCTTCCGAATCAACCTCGGCGGGCGTGGCCATGACGGCGGCTCCATTGCCATTGGCGGCGACGGTCTGCAGCACGGCGCGTGCAGCTACGGGTTCACGCTCGATGGGCGCGGGTGCGTAGACCTTGAGGAAGTCGAGCAGATGATCGGTGGCGATACCGGCCAGGCCGCTGGTGTAGAGGACAGGAAAGATGCGGTCCTCACGAATAGCTTCATGCAGAGCACTGATGAGGTGCTGCTCGGGGATGGTGCCTTCGCGGAAGAACTCTTCCATGAGCTCATCTTTACCTTCGGCGACGAGCTCAACGAGGGTCTCGTGCGCCTGCTGCGCGGCGCCGGCGAGGCCGGGTGGAATCTCACCGATTTTTCCATGACCATCGCCGCCGGGCGTGTAATAGAAGGCTTCCATGGTGACGAGATCGACGACACCTTCGAAACCGCGATCACTGTGAATGGGCAACTGGATCGGAATGAGATTGCGGCCGAAGCGATCGTGCAGCGCCTGCAGTGTGGAGTTGGCGGTAGAGGCGGCTCGGGGATGGTCCATCTGATTGAGGACGACGACGCGCGGAAGATTGAATTCGGCAGCGTATTGCCAGACGCGGGTGGTCATGGCTTCGACGCCGTTGACGGCATGAATGACGATGAGGGCGGCTTCAACGGGGAGCATAGCGCTGCGCGCTTCATGCACGAACATGTGGAAGCCGGGAGTGTCGACGAGGTTGACCTTGACGCCGTTCCATTCGGCGAAGGCGACGGCGTTCTGCATGGTGGTGCGACGGGCGACGTCTTCTTCATCGTAGGCGGTAATGGCGCTGCCGTCTTCGACGCGGCCGAGAACAGGAGTCATTTTCGCGGCATGCAGCAGAGCGGAGACGAGCGTGGTCTTGCCGCTGTGCGCATGCCCGGCTACAGCTACGTTGCGGATTTCACTTCCTGGATAGCTTTTCATAAAGAACTCCGAGGGGGATGAAGTCGCTCCTCCATGTGAGGATGAGCGTGAAATGCGTTACGTGGCGAAGGGGAATAAAGGAGGGAAGCAGTATCGCAGAATGCCGGACACAGGGAAGTCGTGAAGGCGTCGCGTGAGGCGTCTCAGGTGAGAAGCGGCGGTGCGGTCCACACCCCATGTGGTGGCCTGTCCGGCGCGAAAATTTCGCGAAAGCGAAAGGTACGGGCCTTCAGGAGAAGGGAGGATAGCACAGGCACCGTGGTTGCGGTAAAGCCGCGTGCTACGTTGTTTTGTGCAAAAGATTCTGGAATATGGCATAGCCATTGCTGCACTGTGTGCAGCGTTTTATCTGCGATACCGGCTTCTGGTGTGGCAGGAAAACCGCAAAAATCGGAAAGCCGATATCCGGACGCTCTTTGAGGGTCGCAGATAACCGCAGTATCAGAAGCTGAAGTATGTGCCGATCATGGACTGAGCGGCCTGAGTGGCCTCGTGTGTATCGTTGGCGATTTTCAAAAAATCGGGCGCGTGGTAAAGATCACCGCGGTACTGGAAGCGCAGGCCGAGATGAGGGATGAGGGTCCGGTCGACACCGCCTCCATAGACAAAGACGGGTTTGGTCTGGCCTGATCAGATGCCGGGGAGTGTCTGTTGTGCGGCCGCAGCCTCTGAGGCGAAAATGTCTGTCAGACGGCGGGCGGTGGAAAAATTGCGATGAGGCAGAATGCATCCCAGAACAGAGTGAGCCGGAATCTGTATTGGATATGGTTTGCCGGGGCGGCTGTATGGTTCTTCGACGCCGCGTTCGGGCTTCACCGCGGCTCACTGACGATCGGGCTGCTGGATGCCGCGGTTTCTGCGGTATTTCTGGCGGCAGGTATGTTTTTTCGCAGACAGGCGCGCAGGCAAAAGACAGAAGACAGAGATTAGAACGGACATTGAGAACAGCGGCAGAAAGCCGCCCCCCCATGTTCGCTGATGCGTACACGGGGGGCGGTGAGGTAGGAATTTTCCGGTTAAACGGAGGCAGAGGCCAGTGAGGAAGCACTGGCGTGCTCCTGCTCCGTCTGCTCGATCGAGGCTTCGAGAATATCAAGCGCGATCGTCATCTCATGCTCATTGAGGATGAGAGGCGGAGCGAGGCGAATGCTGGTTTCGCCACAGCCGAGGATGAGCAGGCCGCGTTCAAAGGCGAGATCGACGATGCGGTCGCGGAGTGCGGGAGCTACTTCACGAGATTTCTGATCCTTCACGATCTCGATGCCGATCATGAGGCCGCGTCCCCGGACTTCGCCGACGATGGAGTGTTCTGCCGGCCAGTCACGCAGGCGAGAGAGCGCCTGTTCTCCACGGTGTTTCGCATTCGCCATGCCTTCGCGCTCGAGGACATCGAGCGTGGCGTGGGCCGCTGCGATGCAGAGCGGGTTTCCTCCGAAGGTGGAGGCGTGGGAGCCGGGTTTCCAGTCCATGATCTCGGCGCGGGTCATGCAGATGCCGAGAGGCATGCCGGAGGCAATGCCTTTGGCGATGCAGACGATGTCGGGCTCCACGCCGGCGTGCTCGACGGCCCACCATTTACCGGTGCGTCCGGCTCCGGACTGCACCTCATCGACAACCAGCAGAATGCCGTATTTATCGCAGATGCGGCGCAGCTCCTGCATAAAGATGGTCGGCGCGACGACGTACCCGCCTTCGCCCTGAATGGGCTCGACGAAGATAGCAGCGACTTCCTCAGGAGGAAGCGTCGTTTTGAAGAGCTTTTCTTCAATGTACCGAGCGCAGCCCAGAGCGAAGGCCTCCTCTTCCTGCGGGCCGCCCGAGCAGCCGCGATAGGCATAGGGATAGCGGACGTGCGTGACGCCCGGAACGAGTGGGGCGAAGCGACGGCGCTGCTGAGGCTTCGACGCGGTCAGCGAGAGCGCGCCCATGGTGCGGCCGTGGAAGGCGCCGAAGAAGGCAATGATGTTCTGACGGCCAGTATGGTAACGAGCAATTTTAAGAGCGCACTCGATGGCCTCGGCTCCGGAGTTGCCGTAATAAAAGCGATGGGGGCCAGGCATAGGCGCGATGGAGGAGAGGCGATCGGCGAGGCTGACGAGGGCCTCATAGTAGAAATCGGTGCCGGAGATATGGATGAGCTCGGCGGCCTGGTTCTGAATGGCTTTCACGACCTCAGGGTGGCAGTGCCCGGTGGAGTTGACGGCGATGCCGGCGGCAAAGTCGAGGAACTCATTGCCATCGACGTCTTCGACACGGATGCCGCGGCCGCGCTTTGCCACCATGGGATACGAACGGGTATAGCTCGGCGAGATGAGGCGGTCATCGTCTTCCACGATGCGACGGGCATTGGGGCCTGGAAGAGTGGTGACCAGCTTCGGTCCGTACTGGGCAAGGATTTCGGTACTGACGGTCTTGCTCTGCATAGCTTCCTCACTAGGGCATTGGTTTGGGCCAGGGGATTCGACCGGGTTACGGTCAGGGTGCAGATGAGGTCATCTTCGGGTGCGCTGGCGGCGATGGCGGCAAAGCTGGAGCGATTGGGCCAGATCTGCATTTCGACACGGCGCAGGCAGCGGTGACTACGCGCTGCCGAAGAGGCTAGGTCGCGTCCGGGAAGGCAGAACGCGGAAATAACGCCGGGGAGCGATGGCGCGCACAAAGGTGCGGCTCCAGCTTTTGCGGCTGAAGACGACCGGGTACGGAATGGCGGCTGTGTGATGCACGCTGCTCCTGCTCTCGCCTTGAGGATAGCATGCGGCGGGAAGGATTTGGAAGGCGGGAGCCTGAGATTGGAGGCGAGGATCGGCGAAAGAGCCTGAAGCGATGTCTGTATGGGATGCGGTACACTTTTCGGGCTATGAAGAAAACCGTTTTTTCTCACGTTCTTTTATGTGGTGTCGGAGTGGCGCTGGCTGCGCTGAGTGCCGGGGCGCAGTCACTGCTGGTGATCAATCAGGGCGACAAGGATATGAGCATTGTCGATCCTGCAACGGGCAAACAGGTTGCGACGGTGGATGAGGGAGTGACGGACGTGCATGTGCACGAGGTCGCCGCTTCCTCGGACGGTAAAACAGCGTGGATGCCGATTTACGGCAGCACCGGTGTTGGGCATGCTGGGATCGACGGACACGAGATGATCGTCGTTGATCTGGCGTCGCGGAAGATCATTGGCCATGTGGACTGGGGCCATGGTGTGCGGCCGCACGATCCGGTATTCGACCGGAAGCGGGATCTGCTCTATGTGACGACGGAGCTGGACAAGGCCGTGACCGTGATTAATCCAAAGACAATGAAGATTGTGGGGCAGGTTCCGACCGGGCAGCCGGAGTCCCATATGCTGGCGTTGTCGCATGACGGACGGCTTGGCTATACGGCGAATGTGGGACCTGGAACAGTCTCGGTGCTGGATATGGTGCACCGGAAGCTGATTACGGTGATTCCGATCTCTGCGAACACACAGCGGATCTCGATTTCGCCGAATGACAAGTGGGTGTTCACTTCCGACCAGACGAAGCCGCAGCTTGCGGTGATCGATACGGTGACGAACAAAGTGACGAAGTGGGTTCCGCTGCCAGGAAAAGGCTACGGGACGGCGTCGACGCTCGATGGACGGTGGCTGCTGGTTGCCGTACCGCATACGAACCAGGTTGCGGTTGTGGATCTGAACACGATGCAGGTGGTGCGGAGCATCGATGTGCCTAAGGCGCCGCAGGAGATTCTGGTGCGGCCGGATGACAAGGTAGCGTATGTCTCCTGCTCCGGAGCCGGCCAGGTGGCGGCGATCGATCTGACGGACTGGAAGGTGACGCAGACGATCGATGCGGGCCGCGGCTCGGATGGTCTTGCCTGGGCGAAGTGAGGTCAGGCAACACGTATCGTCTCTTTTAATCTGTGAGCCCCATGTCCGGCCGACGGGCATGGGGTTTTTCTATGTGCGCGTGAATGTTGCGGCGTTACTTTCTCTTCCAGCGTACGCCGTCTTTGGAGTCTTCGATCAGGATGCCTTTGGAGGCGAGGTCATTGCGGATCTGATCGGCGCGAGCGAAGTTGCGGGTGCGCTTGGCCTGAGTACGCTCGTCGACAAGTGCCTGAATCTGCTCATCGGTAAGAGCGAGCTGGGCACGGATCTCCGGTGAAGCCTGATCGAGGCGGCCTTCTTTTTCGGCCCAGTCGAGGGCGAAGCGGGTCCATTCGGGGTCATGGTCATCGAGGACCGCAAAGACGGCGTCGAAATCAGCCAGAACGGCGAGAATCTCCGGAACATTTTCGGCCCCGAGGGTTCCGGCGGCAGCGGCGGCGTTGCCTGCGCGCACCAGTTCAAAGATCGCGGCGCGGGCTTCGGCGGTGTTGAGATCATTGGCGAGAGCTGCGTGGAAGCCTTCTTTGGCGCGGGCGGCCTCGGCGGCGAGGCTGGCGTTGAGACCGGGAACGGTTGCCGCAGCGCGGATGCGCTCACGGAAGCTGCGCAGGCGCTCGACGGCTCCGGTTTCGGCGTTCAGGCCTTCGAAGGTGAAGTTGAGCTGCTGGCGGTATGGCACCGAGATAAGCAGGAGGCGGATGGCCGAGGCTTTGTAGCCCTTGAGGAGCAGGTCGCGGAGGGTGTAGAAGTTGCCCTCGGATTTCGACATCTTGCGGCCTTCGACCAGCAGGAAACGAATGTGGAACCAGTGGCGGGAGAAGGTGCAGTGCGAGGCTGACTCCGACTGAGCGATCTCGTTCTCGTGGTGCGGGAACATGAGGTCTTCGCCGCCGGCATGGAGGTCGAAGGCGTCGCCCAGATAGTTCATGGCCATGGCCGAGCACTCAATGTGCCAGCCGGGGCGGCCGGGACCGAGCTCGGTCTCCCAGTGATACTCGCCGGGTTTGGGAGCTTTCCAGAGGGCGAAGTCGCGGGCAGAGTCCTTGTCATACTCGTCGACATCCACGCGGGCGCCGTCGGTGATGCCGGTGAAATCCTTCTTCGAGAGCTTGCCGTACTGCGGGAACTTTGCGATGCGGAAGTACCAGGAGCCGTCATCGGTTCTGTAGGCGATGTCTTCAGAGGCAAGGCGCTGGATCAGCTTCACCATCGAAGGGATGTGCTCGGTGGCGCGGGCGACAATCTCGGGGTGCTCGACGGAAAGAGCGTCGAGGTCTTCAAAAAAGGCCTTTTCGTATTTCTTCGTATATTCGCCGATGGGCAGACCAGCGGCCGCAGCGTTGCGAATGATCTTGTCATCCACGTCGGTGACGTTCATGACGTGGCGCGTTTCAAGACCATTGAGACGAAGGAAGCGGCGCAGCACATCGACCTGAAGGAAGGTGCGGAAGTTGCCGATGTGGCCGTAGTCGTAAACCGTCGGCCCGCAGGCATACATGCGAAAGGCTTTACCGTCGGACGGGCTGAGTTCTTCGACTTGTCCGGAGAGGGTATTGAAGAGTCGGATGGTCATTCGTACGGCGGGTTCGTTTCCTGAGCGGTCTCGTGGTGATTCTATCAGCCGGGTGGTGATAGTCTCCGGTTCTCAGTCGTTAGTCCCAGTGAAAAGAATCGCGAACTCGGCGGAAGCTCTTCGGGAACAGGAGACAGGCAATTGCCTCAGCCGCGACCAAGCGCCAGGGAAGGGACGGCGGTGAGGGTTTCGGGGGCGAAGTCACGGGCGACGAGTTTTGGCCAGGCGGCGGCAGCGATCATGGCGGCATTGTCCGTGGAGAGGGTCAGTGACGGGAAGGCAATGGGGAGACCGCGCTCGGCGGCCTCGGCGGTGAAGCGGACGCGCAGCTCTCGATTGGCGGCGACTCCACCGGAGACGAGAACGGTGGCGGCTCCAAAGGCTTCGGCGGCGCGGAAGGTTTTGCGGCGCAGGTCGTCGACAACGGCTCGCTGGAAGGACGCGACCAGGTCGAGGGTGGACTGATCGCAGAGGGGAAGTGCGTCCGAAGGCTTTGGGTCGGAGATGACAGCGAGGGCGGCACGGCGAGCTTCGATACCGGCAGCCATCTCGTGGACCTGAGTATGGCGCAGGACAGCTGTCTTGATACCACTGAAGGAGAAATAGGTCATCCGCGAGGGGTCGAGGGCGTTGGGATCGTTTTTGCGATGAACCTTGGCCTTGATCTGGGCGAAGGAGAACGGGACGGCGTGTGGATTGCCGTGAGGGGCCAGAGCGTCGATCCAGGGACCTCCGGGGTAGCCGAGGCCGAGGAGTTTGGCAACCTTGTCGAAGGCTTCTCCGGCTGCGTCATCGACGGTGCGGCCTACGTTTTTGCTGGCCGCAGGGGTGGACGGGCCTCCGGCTCCTTCAAACTGGCGGTAAAGATAAAGATGGGTGTGGCCGCCGGAGACGACCAGGCATAACGCAGGTCCCTCCGCTTCCCACCCCGCGGACGAAGACCTGTCAGCCGGGGATGACAATTCGTTATCCTTGCGCTTTTCCTGCTCCTCCAGCATTTTTTGTTCGAGCAGGACGGCGTGAATGTGTCCTTCCAGGTGATTTACGGCAATCAGAGGCTTGTTCAGGGCAAAGGCGAGCGATTTGGCAAAGGTAATGCCGACGAGCAGAGCGCCGGCGAGGCCGGGGCCTTCGGTCACGGCGATGGCGTCAAGGTCGTTGTATGTGGCTCCGGCCTCGCGAAGCGCGGCGCGAACCACGGGCAGGATATTGCGCAGGTGCTCTCGTGAAGCAAGCTCCGGAACGACTCCCCCGTAAGGAGAATGGATGGCGATCTGGGAGGCAACGACATTCGAGAGGGTTTCGGAGCCGCAGAGGACGACGGCGGCAGCGGTCTCGTCACAGGAGCTCTCGATGCCGAGGATGAGACCGCCTGTGTTAGTTTCCAAAGGCATATCTCTATCGTAAAGCTAGAGAATGCAAACGGTGGTGACAGATGGAACGCGATCAGCCGGAGAACATCTCAGAAGAGAAAGACTATTTGCAGGCATATATTGGGGAGCTGGAGACAAAACAGAGCAACATCCTTTGGGAGGATGCACATAGAAACAACCGTGGCGTCGATAAGCTTCTATGGAAGGGGGATGAAAATGCTCCGCTGGTTCAGCGAATCGGGATCGCTGTTTTCGGCTTTATGTTTCTGCTGTGCGGACTGGGGCTGGCTACGATTGGCTATGATCAGCATGCGCCATTTATATATTTGATTGCTGCTTTCTCAGGATTTATTGCTGTGAGGCTATTCTTCAATGCTGTACGTGGATTGCGCAAGAGTAAAGACAGATGAACGGTAAGGCGCAAATCGCGGCAGAACAGATCGTCGAGCGGCTGCGAGCGGAAGGGTATGAAGCCTTCTTCGCCGGGGGATGCGTGCGCGATCTGCTGCTCGGCCTCGCGCCGAAAGATTTCGACGTCGCGACCGATGCTCTGCCCGATGTGGTGCTGCAGATGTTTCCCCGCACCTTCTCCGTCGGAGCGCACTTCGGTGTGGTGCTGGTCGCCGCCGACGGCTCGGAGGGACAGGAGCGCGTCACCGAGGTCGCGACCTTCCGCAATGACGGTGTGTATCTCGACGGCCGTCACCCCGCCGAGGTGCGCTTTTCGCAAAGCCCTGAGGAAGATGTGCAGCGCCGCGACTTCACCATCAACGGCATGCTGCTCGATCCGCTGCGGTGGAAGGAGACAGGCGATCTGCGGGCAGCGGTGCTGGATTTTGTCGGTGGACAGGCCGATCTGAAGGCTCGTCTGGTGCGAGCTATTGGCGATCCCGGCAGACGCTTTGAAGAAGACAAGCTGCGGATGCTGCGAGCGGTTCGCTTCGCTGCGCGACTGGGCTATGAAATTGAGCCGGAGACCGAAGCGGCCATGCGCGAGCTGGCCTCCGGAATCGCTCAGGTTAGTGCCGAGCGCGTCCGCGACGAGCTCACCCGCATGCTCACCGAGGGCCACGCCCGCCGCGCCTTCGAGCTGCTCGACCGCACCGGTCTCCTGAAACAAATCCTGCCCGAAATCGACCGCCTGCACGGCGTCGCTCAGCCGCCGGAGTACCACCCCGAGGGCGACGTCTGGATTCACACCCTCATGCTGCTCGAAAAGCTGGAGCCAGGCTGCCCCGCAACCCTCGCCTGGGGCGCCCTGCTGCACGATATCGGCAAGCCTGCGACTTTCTCGCACGCGCCGCCCGACCGCATCCGCTTCAACGGCCATGTCGAGGTCGGTATGCGCATCGCCGAAGACATCTGCCGCCGCCTGCGCTTTTCGAGCGACGATCAGGCGCAGATTGTCAGCCTGGTTGAAAACCACATGCGCTTCGGCGACATCGAGAAGATGAAGGAATCGACGCTCAAGCGCTTCTTCCGGCTGCCGCGCTTCCCCGAGCACCTCGCGCTGCACCGCATGGACGCGCTGTCGAGCATCAATGACCTGCGCCTCTACGACTACGCAAAGCAGCGGTACGAATCGATGCCGCAGGACCAGGTACGCCCCGCGCTGCTGGTGACGGGGCGTGACCTTATCGACGCCGGATACAAGCCCGGACCGGCCTTCAAAGCCATGCTGCAGGCAGCCGAAGACGCGCAGCTCGAAGGACGCATCACCACCCGCGAAGAAGGAATTGAGCTGGTGAAGCGGATAGCTGATAAAGTCGGCAGCTAAAAGCCGGTCAGCTAAAGTCCGGATAGCTAAGAAGCGGACAGCCAGGAGTCGTTAAGAACCGTGTAACTGCCTCGTTTTTCGCTACCCGTCTCTCTGCTACCCGGTTTATAGCTACCCGCTCTTCTGCCGGCTTACTGTCGCTGCAGCTGTGGGTAACCGCCCTGCGGCGCCTGATATTGCGGTGAGGCTCCCTGCGGCTGGCTTTGCTGGTTCTGCTGATCCGGTGGCGGTGTGGAGCTGTGCGGTGGCTGATACTTCGGGCGGTTGTGCAGGTCAAAACCGTCACGAATGATCCAGAAGTTCTGTTCGGGCAGGTCAGCTTCAAGAAGATCTCCGCTGTCGGTGTAATAGAGCTCAACAGTGATGCCGTTCTGCGCGTTTACGATGACGCTGGTGTGGTGAACTGTGGCAGTGCGGCCGTTCCATGAGCCTTCGGCATCGGGCTGCGGCTCGTAATCGGCGGGCACCAGGACGCCCTCACCCTTGGGGATGACGATCCAGGCAGTGGGCGGATGCTGCAGGGCGAAGTGAGCCATTTCGACGTATGCAGCGGGATCGAGATCGGCAAGCAGCACGGTGCGTTGGTGACGGTCAAAGGTGGTCTGCGTGTTTTTGCCGCTGGCGGCAATATTGACCTGGAACGAGCGGCCGGTGGAATCAGAGGCCATGGTAAAGGTTACGCTGCTGCCTTTGACATCGCCGCTAAGCTGATCGTGAACGACGTTCAATGACGGGTCGAGCTTGTTGGCGTTATTGAAGGTGTAGTGGTACTTCTGCGTCTCACCCCTGGAACTGATGAGATAGCCTCCGGGATCGGCGGCAATGGTGTAATCGGCTGATCCTACAGTCTTTTTATCCTGCACGATGGTGAAATGCGCAGAACCGGCGGACAGTGGAGCAGCCTGAGGAGCGAGCTGCTGCGCAGCGGCAGCCGGCGGGAGCGCAATGGGGCAGGCCACAGCGGCAGAAGCAAGGAGCGAGAAAAAGAGAGAACGCATCTTCGCAAAATTCCTTCCATACAGTTAGAACGCAATTTTGAGAGGAAAGGTGCGGTGAGGCGCAGATTCGATTCACAGAATTGAAGTTAGCAATCTGAAATCAGGACAAAAGGAAAGGAAAAGGCCCGTTCACACGGATGCGGAGCGGGCCTTGATCATTTGGATAGATTAAAAGTCGAAGCGGTGGTCCCGATTAGCGGAGCGGATGGTGTCGATGGCGTCCACAAGAGCGGTGCCAAGCGTGAATCCGTCACCGGTGGCAGTGGCGTGAACGAAGTAGAGGTGCGGCGTGTCGTTCACGAAGTGATTGCTTGCCGAGGAGATGGTGAATCCACCGGCGCGCAGGATGTCTTCGACGGCCTGGATTTCACCGGAGCGAAGGGCAAGCTCGACATTCAGTGTAGCGGTCGTGCCTCCGGAGAAGGAGAACTGAATATAGAAGCTGTGACCGACGCCGAGCCCGCTTTCTCCTCGTACCCCATCCACAAAGAGACGTTGCTCGTTCGGCCGGGGAAGATAGAAGACGAAGATGCCGTTGAACTGTTCGACGGTGCCTTCGTTAAAGAGCTTCTGGAAGGGAGCGGGAAGCTGGCTGGGATCGATGATGCTGTTCGTCCCGATGGCATAATGATTGCCGATCTGGGGGCTATGGATAACCTTAAGCGCAGTGGCCAGAGATGTTGCGAGATCGGCTCCCGATCCGAGTGCCTCAAAGTGGACCCAGATAAGCTTCGGTGTTTCGCCGATGGAGTGGTTGATGACGGCAGTGATATGAATCCGCGAGTCTTTCCGGAGCGCGGTCTGCAGCGCACCCAGTTCGGTTTCCTGCGCGGGAAGTGCTCCATCGACGAAAAAGTCGTGCCCGAAGATGGGTTTGAAGGCCACGAAGCCATTGGCGACAGCGGCGATTTCGCCGATGGCCAGAGTCTGGCCATTGGCGGTGACGGGAAGATCCTGACGGGAGAGCTCGAAACGCAGCACATTACCGGGAAGCTCAACGCCATTGGCCTGAAGGGCTGTCTGGATAGGCGTCCAGTCGGGAGCAGCAAAGGATTTCGCGCAAAGGGTGGTGGTGAGGGCGACGGCCAGAGCGAAGGCTCGGACCACAGGACGGCGCTTCACGAGGAACATATCGTGGACCTCCGGGGGGACCTGTTGAACCGCTGGGCCCACGATGGCAGAGCGGGCGCGGGTCAGATCCTGGAGGCAGATGAAATGTTGGTGAAACTCCTCACAGCCTGGCCCGGCCCGGGGAGCGACTGCGCACCCGCGGGAGCGAACCCACTATAGGCCTGCCGATTCGGAACTGTCGATTCAGGCTGGTTAAAAATCATCAGTTTCCGCGCGCTCGTTCGATGGCACGAACAATGGCTTTCGCTTTGTTCACACTCTCCTCGAACTCCTTTTCAGGAACAGAATCGGCGACGATGCCGGCGCCTGCCTGGAAGTGTCCCTGCGCGCCCTGCATGAGCAGGGTGCGGATGGCGATGCAGGAGGTGAGATTGCCGGAGAAATCGGCGTAGAGGACGGAGCCGCCGTAGATGCCGCGGCGCGTGGATTCGAGCTCTTCGATGATCTCCATGGCGCGAATTTTGGGGGCGCCACTGAGGGTTCCGGCAGGAAAACAGGAGCGCAGGGCGTCGATGGCGGTGAGGTCGGAACGGAGCTTTCCTTCAATGGAGCTGACGAGATGCATGACGTGGGAGTAGCGCTCGACGAACATGAGGTCTTTGACCTGAACGGAGCCATAATCGCTGACGCGGCCGACATCGTTGCGCCCCAGATCGACGAGCATCACATGCTCGGCCCGCTCTTTTTCATCGTGCAGAAGATCGTCGGCGATGGCGCGGTCTGCCTCTTCGGTAGCGCCACGGGGACGCGTTCCGGCGATGGGGCGATATTCGACTTTGCTGCCGTCGCTCTGCTTCTGGATGCGCACGAGAAGTTCAGGCGATGAGCCGACGATATGTGTCGGCGGCTTTGCGGAACGGGACTTCCCGGACCTGGAAACAGGGGCAGAGTCCTGGAAGCGCAGGAAATACATATAGGGCGACGGGTTGACGGTGCGCAGGGCTCGATAGACGGAAAAGGGATCGACCTCAGGGCGAACGTCGAAGCGCTGGGAGAGAACCACCTGGAAGATGTCTCCCGCGGCGATATATTCCTTTGCCTCTTCGACTGCTTTCAGGAAGCTCCTTTTCTTCATCTGCGGCTCAACCTTCAGCCTGCCGGAGACCTTCTTCTG
The DNA here is from genome assembly GCF_003428625.2 of Paracidobacterium acidisoli. Classification (GTDB taxonomy): domain Bacteria; phylum Acidobacteriota; class Terriglobia; order Terriglobales; family Acidobacteriaceae; genus Paracidobacterium; species Paracidobacterium acidisoli. The sequence continues at coordinate 72,508 of NZ_QVQT02000003.1, forward strand.
TCTGAGCTTCGGCAGAGGCCGCGCGAGGCGCTTTTCGAGGCGGCCAAGGCGTTTTTGCGCATCGGCGTATGCCGCCAGCGGAGACTGGCGGCGCACATCGGCGGTCACGATGAGCAGGATCTCTTTTTTGACGTGGTCAAAGGCAAGGACCTCGTCAAAGAACATCAGGCAGGCGTCGGGCATATGCAGATCGTCCCGAGTGAGCTCGGGCAGACGCTCGATGCGGCGGACTGCGTCATAAGTCAGGAATCCGACGGCTCCGGCGGTAAAGGGCGGCAGACCGGGAAGACGGGCGGGGGTGTGTCCTGCGAGCGCGTCGCGGAGAAGATGGAAGACGTCACCTTCTATGGTCTTTTTTCTTCCTTTTTCCGTAATTTCGATCGTTTTTCCGCGAGACAGGATTCTGCGATAGGGACGAATGCCGATGAAGGTATAGCGGCCAAGCTGTTCGCCTCCCTCGACCGATTCGAGCAGGAAGCACTCGGGCTCGTCGCCGGCGAGGCGGAGAAAGGCGGAAACGGGAGTCTCAAGATCGGCGGGGAGGATGCGGCAGAGCGGAACGAGCGTATGAGTGCGAGCGAGTTTCAGAAAATCGGCGCGGGTGGGATGGGATGCGTCCTGGGATGGCATGGCTTGTGGTTATGGTACATGGATGGGATACAGAATATGGGCATCGGATCCGGCATCCGAATGCCCTGGCAGGCAGCAGAGAAGGCTTGCCGGTACTTCGGGCGCGGCCTATACTCTGTAGGTTTGGCCGGATCAGGGTAATGAACCGGCCTGACCCGCAGGAAGTACAGTGCGGATGCAGGATACGGAGAAGTTTCCTGTTGACCGGCCGGATGCAACGTGTTTTCTGAATTGAACGGGAATTCACGGAGGCAGGAGAGAATTCGGTCCGCAGGTGGAAGCAGGAACGGAGATCTGGCATGGCAACGATAACGCTCGAGCAGGAGATCAATCCATGGGAAGCGCAGGCAGCGCGATTTGAATTCGCGGCGCGCAAGCTGAACCTCGATGAGGGACTGTGGAAGGTATTGCGCTACCCTTCGCGGGAAGTGATTGTGCATTTTCCGGTGTCGATGGACAACGGAAAGATTGAGATGTTCACCGGATTCCGCGTGCAGCACTCGATGGCGCGGGGGCCGGGCAAGGGCGGAATTCGTTATGCGCCGGATGTGACGCTGGATGAAGTGCGCGCGCTTGCCAGCTGGATGACGTGGAAGTGCGCGGTGGTGAATATTCCCTTTGGCGGCGCAAAGGGCGGCGTGATCTGCGACCCGAAGAAGATGTCGATGGGCGAGCTGGAGCGCATGACCCGGCGTTATACGTCGGAGATCATCGAGTTCATCGGGCCCGAAAAAGACGTGCCCGCGCCGGATATGAATACCAATGAGCAGGTGATGGCCTGGATTATGGACACCTACTCGATGCACATGCGCCAGACGGTTACAGCGGTCGTCACCGGCAAGCCACTGAATATCGGCGGGTCGCGCGGACGGCGCGAGGCGACGGGGCGCGGGATCAGCGTGGTGTGCGATGAAGCGCTGAAGTATCTGGGATTGCAGCGCGACGGATGCCGCGTCATCGTTCAGGGCTTCGGCAATGTGGGCTCGAATGCGGCGATTCTGCTGCGGGACAAAGGCTACAAGATCATCGGTATTGCCGAATATGACGGTGGCCTCTTTAATCCGGCAGGGATCGATGTGTGCGCGCTGCAGGAGTACCGGCAGCGGAACGGATCGGTGCTTGGTTTCCGTGGAGCGGAGCCGGTGGATTCCGCAGAGCTGCTGACGTGGGAGTGCGAGATTCTGATTCCCGCGGCAACAGAGAATGTGATTACCAGCAGGAATGCCGACCGCATCAAGGCGAAGATTGTCTGCGAGGGCGCGAATGGTCCGACGACCGCGGTGGCCGATGAGATTCTGGCGGACAAGAAGATCTTCGTCATTCCGGATATTCTGGCCAATGCCGGCGGCGTGACAGCCTCCTATTTTGAGTGGGTGCAGGACCGCCAGGGATACTTCTGGAAGGAAGCCGTGGTCAATGAGCAGCTGGAGAGCATTCTGGCGGAGAGCTTCGACGACGTGCTGCGATATTCAGAGGCGCATGGAGTTAACAATCGCATTGCGGCCTACATGCTGGCGATCGACCGCGTGGCGTTTACCATTCGACAGCGCGGGATCTACGCGTAACGCTGTACAGAACGACAGGGGCAGCCTCAGGGCTGCCCTTTTGTTTTGGGCAGGGATGTCCTGCGGAAGAGAGGAAGGAGACCGCGCAGCAGGCGCAGGAAGGCACCAGGACCTGGTGGTCCAAAGAAGAGGACGTGGAAGCGGCCGGCCTGGCGATTCACGACCATTTCGGCGAGATCGTTCTGCGCGGAGGTAAGGGCCTGGGTGAGGATCTGATGCCACTCGTCGATATGGATGGCCTTGCCGTCCTCGATGTGGATGGGCTCGCCGAAGGAGGCGAGAATGTCGGGGCGGATGCCGTCCCAGAAGGGATACTCGAGGGCCATAGGCAGGAGGGTAAGCGGCCCGATGCTCTGCCGGCCTGTTTCCAGCGGCTCGGAGTTCTGTAGCCGGAGGGTGGAGAGGAGCTTCGCCAGGCCCCGGCGGAGACGGATGGGACGCTCGCGTGGGTCAGTGAATTCGCCCTCTGGGGTGACCCAGAGAATGGCTCCGGGACGGGAAAGGACAGACCGGGCATCGATGAAGAACCGGCGTGTGCCGGAGATAGAACCGGTTCGGATGGGGAAAAAGCCGAGCCGGCGCAGATAGGGCACACGGGCGAGCGCGGTCTCGTCTATGGGAGCGTAGAAACTCCCGCCAGGATGGAAACGATGATGAATAAGAAGCCCGACGGCGGGGTCCCACCACGAGGGGTGGTTCATGAAGACGATCACAGGCTGATTGTCCGCAGGGAAGCGGTCAGGGTTGGCGATACGCAGGGAGCGGAAGTTCCAGCCGAGACGAAAACGTACGGCGACGTAATAGAGGGCCAGCAGGAAGGGAGATGGCGGCGGGACTTCGGCGTGCTGTGCGGGTATGGGGCGAGGCCGGGTTTCCATGCTGAAGGGGGACTGCAAACGACGGAATGCTCGCCGACGCGTTTTATCTGCTTCACTGCGACGGCCGCCAATTTCCAGGCGAAATTTCACCGGGAGCACAAAAAGTATAGCTGCTGGAGGAGAGGCAGGCGGCGGCCCGTGTGGTGCATAATGGCTTTACGGCATTTTCTTCGACCGGAGAAGTGCCGCACGACGCTTTCGCGCTGAGTGTCCGCCGTGAATCTGCCCAACTCCATTACGATGAGCCGCATTCTGTGCGTGCCCGTGCTCATCTGGATGCTTTCGCCACACTTTCCCCACAGTGGCTGGCATGGTGAGCAGGAGCTGATCGCCTCTCTCTTCTTCATCCTGGTTTCGATCTCCGATGGAGTGGATGGGTATCTGGCGCGCCATCGTGGGCAGATCACAACGATGGGGATGCTGCTGGACCCGATCGCGGACAAGCTGCTGATTGCATCGGCTTACATCACGCTGGTGCAGTTCAATCCGCACGTGGTGAAGCCGTGGATCGCAGTGCTGGTGATCGGGCGGGAGTTTGTGGTGAGCGGGCTGCGCTCCATAGCGTCGACGGAAGGCTTCACGATCGAGGCGAGCGACGTAGGCAAGCTGAAGACGGTGATTCAGATCGTGTCGGTCGTGGCGACGATTCTGGATCATGGCTGGTATGTCTGGCACTTCGGCTGGTTCATTGTGCCGGTGGATCTGATCGCGGTGGTAGGAATCTATTATGTCGTGATTGTCTCGACGATCTCAGGCGTGGATTACTTCGTGGCGTTCTGGAAGAAGATCGACAAGGCCTCGGCCATGACGCGGAAGCACGATAACGAATCCGTTCTGAGCCGGAAGAAAAAAGACCTGCCGCCTGCGGCGAGAAACGTTACCTAAACCAAACGGTACAACGGGGTTTCAGCTGACTGCGACGGTCCTGACAGCCCTGAAGCGCCTGCTTTCCTTTTGCAGCAAACTGCGCGGTGATCCAGCCGGGGATTTCCGGCTGGAAAGCTGCATTTATTCGGATGCCGCTGGGGCGTACTGACTGAGGGAGCTCGAGGCGCGACGATGCGGCTGGATATGAGAGTTCTCGGGAACCAGAACAAACTTAGGTAACGTCGAAAATGGCCTCAAAGGCACATAATTTCCCCTTCAAAGCCCGGTTATTTGACGAAATCAAATTTGTTTTCGTCAAATGAAAGCGGTTTCTTGTTTCAGGCCATTCAAATTTCGCTCAGCTGCGTCGTGCGGTTGCCAGTTGTCCATATGCGGGCATAGGATACCTGACAGTTCGGCGCAGTTTGCGTATCGGTGGACGTGCCAGGACGAGAGCAAGGTCCAGTAGTCTTTCGATGCAGAAGTCAAAATACAGTCCCAGTACCAGCATGTGGAGCGACTCTCTATGGCGTGGTATGCCTATTGCATAGCCGAAAAGCAGGCGTTTCCTGAACTTCTTCGTCACCGGAAACCAATTCCAATGGAGACAGTTCAGGGAATCGAGGGAAATCAGGTCTTCCTTTATCCAGCCAGTGATTTAGCAGTTATCGTCAGCGAACATAGTTCTTCCGAAAATCTCAATCAGAAGGCAGCCGTGGATCATGCACGGGTTATCTCCGACTGCTTCAAGATGTCCACCGTGCTTCCTTTCCGCTTTGGGACGGTATTTAACGACGACGATGCGCTGCGGCGGTCGATCCGGTCCAATCAGCGGCAGTTTGTCACCAATATCGATCGTTTACGGGGCAAGGCCGAGATGCACCTGAAGGTGACACTCGATGACTGCTGCCGTGAACAGATTCGCCGTCTCATTCCGGAATCGATGCACGCGGTCGGCAAGGAATATCTGTCGAATCTGCGCGAGAATGCAACTTTACAGCGGGAGCGCCAGACCCGGGCGCGAGCTGTTTCCGTCCAGATGCACCGGATGTTTTCGCCCCTTGCGGAAGAGATTACCTGCAAGCGGACGGACGCGGGCAAGATGCTGCTGGATATTGCACACCTGATCGACTCAAAGTGCATCGAGCGCTATCAGAACAAGTATTCGAGCGCGAGTGTTTTGATGAAAGACTGCCAGATGCAGCTTTCGGGGCCGTGGCCGCCGTATCACTTCGTCCATCGGCTGACCCGGGCCGCTTCGCACGCTACAGCAGGAAGCCCTGCCATGTCAGCTTAATAGAAGTTCCCTGAAGGAAGGCCCCGGCGGACCCACGAACCACCGGGGCTTTTCCATGAGGGGCTGCGGCGTGGTCTTCGTCAGAACCTCCGCACCCTCTGCTATCAAAAGACGAAATTTTTTCCGGAAAGTTCACAGAATCTGCGACTCTGCCTGGTGAGAGGCCGGAGTCACTTTCCTCTGCGCCGACACCCATCCTTTTCCTTTTCCGAGCTATTCCCGAACGACAGCTTTCACCAGATTGCGCGGAGCATCGACATTGATGCCGTGCTGGATGGCGGTGAAGTAGGCGAGCAGCTGAAGCGGCACGACCTCGAGCATGGGCAGGAGGAATTCGTCCATGGCGGGGACGGAGATCGCGAAGCTGGCGAGTTTTGGCGTCTCTTCGTCTCCTTCGGTGTGCAGAGCGATGATCTCCGCGCCCTGAGCACGCATATCACGCATGAGCTGAATGGATTTTTCCCAGCGAAGGACGGAATCCGGGTCATCGCGATCGCGGGTGGCCAGCATGACGAGCGGGGCGCTTTGACTGACGAGGGCGTTGGGTCCGTGCTTGAGCTCTCCGGAGGGGTAGCCCTCGGCCTGGACATAGGCAGACTCCTTCAGCTTGAGTGCGCCCTCGCGGGCAATCGCGTAATGAATAGCGCGGCCAAGGTAGAGGAAGGTCTGAGCAGAGCGGGTTCGTTCGGCCACACTGCGCATTTCAAGCTCCCACCGAGGCAGAGTCGCTTCGAGGATGCCGGGAAGGCGCTGGAGCTGTTCGCAGTGGGAGGCGACGGCGTGGGCGGTCATGCGGCCGCCGAGGCGCGCAAGAAAAAGGGACAGCACATAGAGCACGCTGAGCTGGGTAGTGAAGCTTTTGGTGGCGGGGATGGCAATCTCTTTGCCGGCGACGGTGGGGAGCGATGCGTGGGCCTCCCGCGCCATAGTGGATGCGGCATTGTTGGTGATGGCAGCTGTGGCCAGGCCGCGTGATTTTGCTTCGCGCAGCGATGCCAGGGTATCGGCAGTTTCGCCGGACTGTGAGATGACGATGACACCGGGATCGTGAAGGGTGTGGGTGGAGCGGTAGGTGTATTCGCTGGCGTATTCGACATCGACGGCGAGGCCGGCATAGTCCTCAAGCATGATTTCGCCGGCGAGGCCGGCGTGGCGGCTGGAGCCGCTGGCGGCGATGACGATACGCTGACGTCCGCGTAACGCGTCGGCGGCGCCGGAAAAGGCGTCAGCACTGAGCGTGCCGCCGGGGGCATAGCGGGCGATGGTGGCGGCGAGCGCCTCCGGCTGTTCGTAGATCTCGCGCAGCATGGCATGAGAAAAGGTGCGGGGCTCGGTCTCGGCGGGCGGCGTCATGCTCGTGTGGCCTCCTGAATATTCAGTGTCTGTCATAGATGGCAATTTGAGCCAATCCTGTATGGACAACCAGACATTAGGAGTATGCAGGAAACGGACCAAATTGCCTACCGGGCAGAAAAATGGGAGAGCGATATCCGGCTTTGAGTCTCAAAAAAAACATGACTTTACGGGGAAATAAGCCTGATTTTGGGAACCGGTTCCAGTGCCTGCTGGCCGCACAAAGGCTTATAGCTGCCATAGGAAAAATAAAGATCAGATAAAAATCACACTTGCATTCCTATACAGATGTCTATACATTTCCTGCCAAGCCAAAGACTGGTCGCATGCAATCCTCAGCAGTTTGCACGTCGTTCCGCTTCAGAGAGAGCGATACCAGCGAGGCATTCACGAGAGCTGAAGCAGTACTGGAGGCATGAATGAAACGAATTCTTTCAGGGCTCAGGCAAAGGCAGGGACTCAGCGCCGCTGTGAGAAGCATGCGATGCGGACTCCCTTTATTCGTCCTGTTGTGCGCGGTGTGCATGACCGCGGCGGGGCAGACCACCACCGGCGCAGTGCGCGGGACGATTACCGATCCCACCGGAGCGATTGTGCCCGGCGCAAAGGTAACTGTGGCTAATGTGGCCACAGGTATAAAAACCGTCGATGTCACGAACCAGGCGGGCGAGTATTCAATCCGCTTTCTGCAGATCGGACAGTACAGGCTGACGGTGGAGGCTGCGGGATTTAAGACCGCTAACTACGGCCCCTTTTCGCTTGAGATCGACCAGACAGCGAAGATCGATATTCCACTGAGTGTAGGTACGGCGAGCACCACCGTTACGGTGAGCGATCAGTTCCAGCCGATTCTGCAGACAGAGAATGCGACTAATGGCGAGACCTTCACCGAAAACACGATCAACAGCGTGCCGCTGAATGGGCGCGATTTCGCGCAGCTGACGGTGTTTACGCCGGGCGCGGTTTCGACTGGCTATGGCACATTTGGCACGGTGAGCGGAAGCTCCTCGAACTCCTCAGAGCGGTCGACGAATGACAGCAACGAAGCGAACGTGAACGGCAGCCGTCAGCAGTCGAACAACTATCTGCTCGATGGGCAGGAGATCAACGAGAACATCAACAATACTATCGGCTACAGTCCCAGCCCTGATTCACTGGAACAGATTCGCGTGATCGCCTCGAATGCGAATGCGGAGTTTGGCAACGTGAACGGCGGTGAAGTGGTGATGGTGATGAAGAGCGGCTCCAATCAGTTTCATGGGAGCGCCTTCGGTTTTCTGTCCAATGACAATCTCAATGCCAACAGCTGGGTAAACGATAATCAGGGCGTTCCCAAGGCCGGATATACGCAGTCCATCTTCGGTGGAACCTTCGGCGGTCCCATCATCAGAGATAAGCTGTTCTTCTTTGTCGATTATGAGGCGTTTCGCTACCACTCCTCCGGGCAGCAGGCGTACAGCGTGGCGCCGACAGCCTTTCGCACCGGCGATCTCTCTCTGATCGGCTCAGGTCTCGGGATTCAGCTTTACGATACGCAGACCGGCACTCCCTATGCGAACAATCAGGTTCCGATTACGAATCCGGTAGCGCAGTATCTCTTCAGCCATCCGAACATTTATCCGCTTCCGAATCGCCAAAGCCCGGTAGATCCGCTGAATATCTTTGGAAACTTCATCGGTCCCCACGACATTTTCTCCCGTAACAGTCAGGGGGATGTGAAGATCGACTGGCATCTTCACAATAACGATGTGATTTCCGGCCGGTATTCACAGGGATATGCGGAGGATGGCACAGTCAGCAATCCGATTCCTGTCGAGTTTCCGAGTGCTTCCAATTATCCGGACCATCTGGGTACGGTGACCTGGACCCATACGTTCTCGCCGGCCATCGTCAACTATGCCCGGGCCTCTTATGCGCGTGTCCAGTTCAACAGCGGCGTAACGGTGGATCCGAGCGGCGTGTTCGGGCTGAACGGCAACTCGATTGTGGGCATTCCGAGCAAGCCGCAGCAGACGGCGGGCTTCAGTCTGCAGTCATTCAACGGAATCGAGAGCCAGCCGAATCCATCGAAGGGCAGCGGTTATGTAGATGGCTTTGGCGCGAATCCAACGCCGGAAGTATTTGTCGATAACGTCTTTGAGTACGCCGATAACCTGACCTGGCAACGGGGCCGTCATCTCTTTAAGTTTGGTGTTGAGGTTACGCGGTATCAGCAGAACAGCTTTTATCCAGGCAACGACGGAGAGCTGGGAGACTTTACCTATTCGGGACAATATACGGTCGCTCCGGGTGCGAAGACGCCCTATCCTTTCGCCGATTTTCTGACGAATCGCGTTTTCGACGTGCAGGTCGGCAACGTATCCGGACTGACGGGACAGCGCCAGTACCGCGATGGTGTGTTTGCGCAGGACGACTTCAAGGTTATGCAGAACCTGACGCTGAATCTTGGCATGCGGTGGGAGTTCGATCAGCCTATCTACGAAGTGAACGACAAGATGGCTAACGTGAACATGACGACCAAACAGATCGAGTATGCAGGTGTGGACGGCAACAGCCGTGCTCTGTATGACCCGGTCTACACGCAGTTCCAGCCGCGGTTTGGCTTTGCCTATCAGGCAACGCCGCGCTGGGTGATCCGTGGCGGCTATGGCATTACGAGCTATCTGGAGGGCATGGGTGCGAACCTGCGACTCACGCAGAACCCTCCGTTCCATACCGACTTCGAGCAGCAGGGGCAGGCTCCCACTTCGACTTCGAAGGGCACCTTCTTCACCACGACGGCAGGCTTTCCGACATCGACGCCGCCAACCACAACCTTCTATGTGTGGCCGAAGGATCTGAAGCCTTCTTCTACGCAGGAGGTCACGCTTTCCACGGAGTATGAGATCACTCCGTCGTCAACGTTCCAGGTGGGATACGTGGGTATCCTTGGGCACCATCTCACAGAGCCATACTGGGGCAACCAGAGGGTATCGCCGGATGTGCTCGGGCCTTATGACAGCATTGTCGGCACACTGAAATCGAATGGACAGAACATTCCGGCGGGTACGTCTCCGAATCCGGCTGATGTTTCAAGCGGAGTCGTCAAAATCAGCGCCACGGAGGCCGCAAGCAATTACAACGCGCTGCAGGCGGTCTTCCGGCAGAGACTGACGGCAGGTCTGGAGCTGACAGCGAACTATACCTATGCGAAGGCGCTGACGGACGATTTTGGTTATTACGGCGTCACAAATACCAACAGCGGCCAGTACTATCAGCAGGACGCCTATAACACGGCCGCAGAATGGGGCTCAGCCGGCTTCGATATTCGCCAGGCACTGAGCGTGTCAGGCGAATACGATCTGCCCTTCGGGCGCGGCAAGCGGTTTGGCGGAAACTGGAGCCGGCTGGTGGATTATGCCATCGGCGGCTGGAAGCTGGCTGGCTCCGATGTGAGCTATACGGCGTTTCCGGTAACGGCAAGTTCGCCGGCAAATTACTCGAGCACCGTATATGCCTTCACCGGTGCGGCCCGTCCAAATCAGAACCTGCCGCTGAAGGTGACAGGCCGCTCGATCAAGGCATACTGGGGTACTGCGGTGCAGGGAACCTCGTGCGGTCCTGGTCAGGTGATCAATTCTGCCGGCAATCCATGCGTCTTCAGCCAGCAGCCGAACAATGCCTTCGGCAATGTTCGTCCTTTCTCGCTGCGTGGCCCCTCCTTTGAACAGATCGATATGTCGGTATTCAAATCGTTTTCTATGTGGAGAGAGCACCGCTTTGATTTCCGCGGAGATTTCTTCAACGTCTTCAACATTGCCAGCTATCAGTCGCCGGACAGCGGTATTGCCGACGGAAACTTCGGGCAGATTACCAATACCAACTCGACGGAGCGGCATATTCAGCTTTCGCTGAAGTATGCGTTCTGAGCAGGTCTGGAGATCGTGTGACGGCCGTTGTCTGCGGAGAGCGGCCGTTGCGCGATACGTTCAGAGAAGGGCTTTGACGAAACGAGCGGTGATGGATTCCGGGCGGGTGATGGCCGAGCCGACGACGACAGAGAAAGCTCCCGCATCGATGGCGCGGCGAACCTCTTCCGGAAGCGCGATATGGCCCTCCACAATGACAGGTACGGAAAGAGATTGAACGAGACGGTCGAGAAGAGGCCAGTCGACGGAGTGGACAGAGGCGGTCTGCGGAGTGAATCCGCGAAGGGTGGTGGCGACAGCGTCGGCTCCGGCCTGCGCGGCGGCCACGGCCTCATCGAAGGTGGCAATGTCAGCGAGGACGGGTTTGCGGAGCTCGCGATGGATACGCGTTATGAGAGTTGGCCAGGGTTCCGCAAAGGAGGGCCGAGCGATGGTGCAGTCGAGGGCGATAACGTCGCTTCCGGCATCGGAGATAGCCTGGGCCGAGGTGAAATCGGGAGTGATGCACATTTCGCCATGCTGGTAGCGCTTGAGAATGCCGAGTATGGGCAGATCGGTTTTCTGTCGGAAGACATGGATGGCTTCGGCACCGTTGGCGCGCAGACCGGCAGCTCCTCCGCGCAGTGCCGAGACGGCAAGGCGGGCAAGTGTTCCGGTATCGTCGAGGGGGTCATCCGGAGGAGCCTGGCAGGAGACGATAAGGCGGCCGCGGAGAGCCGCCGGAAGCGGGTATTCAGTTACGTCCATCCCGTACCTCAGTACGAATTTTTGATGAAAGAGAATCTTATACAGGGTTCTGACGTTCCGACGGTACGTATTTCTGTTTCCGGACAAGGCACCGTTACAGATAAATAGCAGGCGCCCTGCCGGATTATGGGATAACTATCAAAGAAGAAGGAGAAATCGTGCCGAAAAGCCGCACCCTGAGTGAACTGCCGGTTCAGCCCCTGGATAAAAACGGTTTTATACCCCTCTACTATCAGATTCAGCGGGCGCTGATGGAAAAGATTCATTCCGGTGAACTCGGCGAGGGTGATCCTCTGGCGTCGGAAGAAGAGCTGTCGCGGTACTACCAGGTGAGCCGGATGACGGCGCGCCAGGCGCTGCACGGGCTGAAGATCAGCGGATACGCCTTCAGTGAAAAGGGGCGCGGCACATTCGTAACCCGGCCGAAGCTCGAAAAGAACATCATGCACCTGCAGGGTTTTACCGAAGACATGCGGCAGCGTGGGATGAAACCGAGCTCGCGTCTGCTGCAGCAGACGGCCGTGCCGCCCACCGAAGAGCTGATGCAGAGACTGAAGCTCGATGCGGGGGACCGGGTGCTGCGTCTGCGGCGTCTGCGGCTGGCGGACGGGATTCCTATGGCGCTGGAGGATTCGCATATTCCGCTGCGTCAGTTTCCAGGGCTGGACCGGATCGACTTTGCGAAGCACTCGCTGTACCAGACGCTGCGTGAGCGGTATGGCGTGCGTGTGGGTTATGCGGACGAGATTATCGAGGCTCTGCCCGCAACGCGTGAGGAGTCGGAGCTGCTGAATATCCGCAGCAAGGCGAGCGTGCTGTCGATTACGCGGACGATCATGACAACGCAGGAGTCACCGATTGAATTTGCGTGCTCGCGGTATCGCGGCGACCGCTACCGGGCATCGATCCGGGTACCCATGACAACCATCGAATAACCGCGTTGCAGCCCTCGTTCATGCCGGAGGGCCGCTCTATACCGGGTGGCATTCGGTCCGGTGGCGGACTGGTGGATACTGGTTCTGTGAGAGACGGAGACGCAGTCTGCTGGGATGCGATTGTGGTGGGCGCAGGACCGGCCGGCTGCGCCGCAGCCTATGATCTGTCGATTGCCGGACGCTCCGTGCTGTTGCTGGACAAGGCGGATTTTCCGCGCCCCAAGGCATGCGCCGGCGGACTGACTCGTAAGTCGCTCAGCGCTCTTCGCTATTCGGTGACACCGGTGGTGCGGGAGCGTCCCAGTGCAATCACCGTGGAAAAGAATGCGGCGGAGAGCGCCGTGATTCGCAGCCTCATGCCGATCTGCGCGATGACCGTTCGCGACGAGCTGGATGATTTTTGCCTGCGGCAGACGGTTGAGGCCGGTGTACAGTTCGAGCGCATCGATCCGATTGAGACCATCGACGAGATGAACCGGGAGGTCCATCTTCGGACGCGCGCGAGGTACTTCCGGGCACAGTTTCTTGTCGGTGCCGATGGTGTGCACAGCCAGGTGCGCCGGCTTACCGGAGAGGCGCGATGGTTTCGGCGAGGATTCGCGCTGGAGGCGAATGTGCGCACCCCGGATGCAGCTTCAGCGGCGATGGTCTTCGATCTGGGGACGGTGAGCGGTGGTTACGGGTGGGTTTTTCCTAAAGGAGATCACCTCAACATCGGGCTATATACGATCGACAGCTCAGAGAAGCTGAATCGCGAGCGACTGGCAACATATATTGCGACCCGCTGTGGAGCCGTAAACACTGAGCAATTTGTAGGACAGTACCTGGGCTTTGGAGCGGAGCAGGCCGAGACGAGCAGCGCCCGCATCTTTCTGGTGGGAGATGCCGGCGGATTTGCCGATCCGCTGACGGGTGAGGGGATTTACGGTGCGATCATGAGCGGACAGGCAGCTGCAAAGGCGATTGAAGGCGATCTTCGCGGAAAGAAAGCCGCCGCCTCGGCGTTTATGCAGGCAACGGCGCGGCTGCGTGCCGATCTTCGCCTCTCCTCTGCAGGAGCGCGCTGGTTTTATGCGCATCCGGATACAGGGTATCGGGTACTGACAGCACCCATGCTGCGCAGTCTTGTTCTGCGTGCTTATGCGAGCGGCAGCGGTGTGGCCGCTTTGGCGCAGGCAGTGAAAAATATCGTCGAAATCCTCCCTCTGTAAGCACACTTTCAGATCGGCAAATTTCACAGCGGTGACCTATATCACAACTGTTTGGGCCATAACGCTGTTAAGATGGGTATTCGGAGAGGGATTCGTGATGCGGAAATCTCTCAGTACTCAACTCAAACTGCTCAGGCAGCAAGAAGGCCGGGAGATTCATTCTCTCAACCTGAATTCCGTCACACACCGCATCGGGAATTCACCTTCTTATATCGTTTGTTCTCTGCTCAGAAGAGTCCGGTCTTTCTGCGGGTAATTCCCGGGGCACACAAGACCGTCGCGAGTTCTGTATCAACGAGTTGTTTCATTGAGCGCAGTGACAGAAAAGATGATTCGAGACTGGACGCACAAGACGGGCTGTTCCCGGTCCCTGTTTATACTCCTGCTGTTTCTTTCGGCGGCCGGCCGGGCTTTTGCGGATGTCGCGCAGAATACGCCGAGCATATTTGCTCCGTCCTCGACACCGTCGAATGAAATCTTTCATCTGTCTCTCTTTGTTCTTGGCATAGTGGGCGGAATCTTTGTGGTTGTAGGTGGTTTGCTCGCCTATGCGGTGATCCGCTTTCGCGCGCGCAACCAGGAAGACGACACGGAGCCTGCGCAGATATACGGCAGTAATCAGATTGAGCTGGCATGGACTGTGGTGCCGGTACTCATTGTCGTGGTGCTGTTTCTGACCACGGCGCGCATGATCTTCGCGATCCAGGATGCTCCGAAGCCGCAGTCGGCGCTGGATGTAACGGTGGTGGGGCATCAGTTCTGGTGGGAGTTCCGTTATCCGAAGCTGGGAATTGTAACTGCAAATGAGCTGCATGTTCCGCTGAGCAGCACCTCCGATCCGAAGCCGACGTTTCTTCATCTGCTCTCCGCCGATGTGGATCACAGCTTCTGGGTGCCACAGCTCGCAGGCAAGACCGATCTGATTCCGAATCATCCGAACGACATGTGGATCGATCCGCTGCATCCGGGAGTGTATGTGGGGCAGTGTGCGCAGTTCTGCGGCATCGAGCATGCAAAGATGCTGCTGCGCGTCTACGTGGATACGCCGGAGCAGTTCGCGGCCTGGGTGAAAGAGCAGCAGCAGCTAGGGATGCAGGATCCGCACGTGGCCGCGGGGCGGCACGTATTCGAGACCGAAGCGTGCATGAACTGCCATACGATCAGCGGCACGGATGGCAGGGGAACCTTTGGTCCGGATCTGACGCACCTGATGAGCCGCGACACGATTGCGGCGGGCGCGGCGCCAAATACTCCGCAGAATCTGCGGGTATGGGTGAAGAACCCGGACGATCTTAAGCAGGGCTCTTTGATGCCGGCGATGCAGCTAAGCGACCAGCAGCTTGATGATCTGGTGGCTTATCTGTCCACCCTTCACTAAACATCTGCTCCCGGAGGGGCGGGAAGAAAAGAATGGCTGATCAAACACTGCCGATTTCGGGTTCGGTCGATGTGACACCGCCGCATGCGGCGGCAGGAACATTTCTCGAGCGGCTGCACGGCTGGGTGGTCACAGTCGATCACAAGAAGCTGGGCATTCTGTATGTGGTGTACTCGCTGATCTTTCTGCTGGTGGGCGGCGCAGAGGCGCTGGCGATTCGCATTCAGCTGATGATTCCGGGAAATCATTTCCTGACGGCAGCGACCTACAACCAGTTCTTTACGATGCATGGCACCACGATGGTCTTTCTCGTGGGCATGCCGATTCTGTTCGGGTTTGCGAACTATCTTGTGCCGCTGATGATCGGCGCGCGGGACATGGCGTTCCCGCGGCTGAATGCCTTCAGCTTCTGGCTCACTGCGCTGGGCGGCCTGCTGCTGTACTTCAGCTTTATTGGCGGACCGGGCCTCTACGGAATGGGCGCGGCTCCCGATGTGGGCTGGTTCGCTTATGCTCCCCTGACCGCGCACGTGTTTTCTCCAGGCAACGGAACGGATTACTGGGCGCTGGCGCTGATTGTGAGCGGCTTCGGCACGCTGGGCACCGCGATCAACATTGTGGCGACGATTATTTCCATGCGCTGCAAGGGTATGTCGCTGCTGCGTATGCCTCTGTTTGCATGGCTGATGCTGGTGGTGAGCGCGCTGACGCTGGTGACGATCACGCCACTGACGGCAGCGCAGTTCATGCTGCTGATCGACCGCTATCTGGGCGGCCACTTCTTCGACACACAGGCCGGCGGATCGGCGCTGGTCTGGATACACTTCTTCTGGATCTTCGGACATCCGGAAGTGTACGTGCTCGTGCTGCCGGCCTTTGCGATTGCGAATGAGATTATTCCGGTGTTTTCGCGCAAGGCCATCTTCGGGTATCCGGCGATGGTGGCCGCGTCAGTGGGCATCGCGTTTGTGAGCCTGGGCGTATGGGCGCACCACATGTTCACGGTCGGCATGACGTCGGTCTCGAATGCCTTCTTCGTGCTCTCGACGATGCTGGTGGGCATTCCGACAGGCATCAAAATCTTCAACTGGCTGGCGACGATGTGGGGCGGCAAGATTCGTTTTGCTACGCCGATGCTGTACTGCACGGCATTTGTCTTTCAGTTTCTGATTGCAGGCCTGACGGGCATTATTTTGTCGGTGGCGCCGTGGGACTGGCAGCTGCACAATTCTTACTTTGTGATTGCGCACTTCCACTATGTGCTGGTGGGCGCGATCGTATTCAATATCTTTGCGGCGATTTACTACTGGTATCCCAAGGTGACGGGCCGCATGATGAGCGAGCGGCTGGGCAAATGGAACTTCTGGCTCTTCCTGATCGGTTTTCACGTCACCTTCGACACGATGCACTTTCTCGGATTCCTCGGGATGCCGCGCTCGATTTACACCTATGAGCCGAACCGTGGGTGGAATGGCCTGAACATGGTGGTGTCGATCGGTGCGTTCATTCAGGGCGTGGCAGCGTTGATCTTCGTGTACAACCTGGTGTGGTCGTACTTTCACGGAGAGGTGGCGGGCAACGATCCCTGGGATGCATGGACGCTGGAGTGGGCGACACCGTCGCCGCCGCCGGATTATAACTTCGCCACTGACCCTGAGGTAAAGAGCCGCAGACCGTTATGGGATCTGAAGCATCCGGATGATCCGGACTGGAAGTACGAATAATGAGCGCGATACCTACTGTTCCAGAGTTGCAGGATCAGCCATGGCACCTGCCGTCACGCGGCCGGATCGGCATGCTGTCGCTGATCATCGGCGAGTCGGCGATCTTTACAATCTTCGTCGTTGCTTATGTGTTTTACATCGGCAAGAGCCTTTCAGGACCGACGCCGGGGCAGGTGCTTGAGGTTCCGATCTTCAACACGATCTGCCTGCTGTCGAGCAGTATTACGATCTGGCTGGCGGAGCGCAGGATCGAGCGCAATGAAATAAAGGCCTTCGGTCTGTGGTGGGGCGTGACGATTGCGCTGGGTGTGGTCTTTCTGGTGGGGACGGGGCTTGAGTGGTACAAGCTGATTTATCACGACGGGCTGACCATCAGCACGAACCTCTTCGGCACGACGTTTTACTCGCTGGTGGGTCTGCACGCGACGCACGTGGTGATCGGTCTGGCGATGCTGCTGCTGGTGCTGGTGTTCACGCTGATGGGGCGGGTGACAGAGCACCACGCGGAGCGCATCCAGGTGCTGGCGCTGTACTGGCACTTTGTGGATGCGGTGTGGGTTGTAGTGTTCACAGTGGTGTATATCGTTGGGCGGTGAAAGAGTGACGGACACAGTACAACACGAGGCAGGACGGGAGCGCGAAGGCACGATTCATCTGCCTGCTCCTACGGCGTGGCCGATTGTTCTGGCGTTCGGCGTGACGCTCGGCTTTGCCGGGCTGGTGACCAATCTTGGCGTAACGGTTCTCGGCGTGATTCTGATTGCTGTGGGAAGCATCGGCTGGTTCCGGCAGGTGCTGCCGCACGAGCAGCATGAGGATGTTCCTGTACGCGTGCAGCCGGTGACGATCGAATCGTCGCGCAAGTTCGTGGAGCGCATCGAGGTGAGCGAAGAGCATCGCGCGCATCTGCCGGTGGAGACGTATCCGGTGCTCTCAGGCGTAAAGGGCGGCATCGCAGGCGGCATCGCGATGATCTTTCCGGCTCTGGCGTACGGGCTGATCGCGCAGCACAGCATCTGGTATCCGATTAATCTTCTGGGCGGCGCGGGCGTGGCGAACTGGCGCAACCCGACGACGGCCGATATTGCGGCGTTTCACTGGGAAGGCCTGCTGGTGGCGAGCGTGATTCAGATCGTCGCCTGCCTGCTGGTGGGGCTGCTGTACGGAGCCATGCTGCCGATGCTGCCGCGCCGGCCGGTGCTGCTCGGCGGGATTATCGCACCCCTGCTGTGGACGGGGTTGCTGCACTCGACGCTCGGCGTGATCAATCCTGTGCTCGATGAGCATATTGCGTGGGGATGGTTTGTGATTTCGCAGGTGACATTTGGTGTGGTTGCGGGACTGGTGGTGGCGCGCGAAAGCCGTATCCGAACGGCACAGTCACTGCCGTTTGTGGTGCGAATGGGCATTGAAGCTCCAGGGCTGATGCACGACGATCATTCACAACACTCCGGGGAGAAACACTGATGCGCCTGCCGCTGATCGTCGCCGCTGCGTGCGCGCTGGTCTTTTCGGTCTCCGGATGCACCCGTGCACCGGGATATCCGACTGAGGAAGCGCTGCGGCCTCAGGATCAACTGGACTTTCATGTGCTGTACAGCCAGAACTGCTCGGGATGCCATGGAGCGAAGGGACAAAATGGCGCAGCGATCGATCTGGCGAATCCGGAGTATCAGGCACTGGTCGATGATGCCACGATGAAGAAATGGATCATCGGAGGCATGCCGGGAACAGAGATGTCTGCCTTTGGGGCATCCGCGGGCGGCATGCTGACGGATACTCAGATCAATGCTCTGGTCGCGGGAATGCGGAAGGAGTGGTCGAAGCCGGATGTGTTCGGGGGACAGACGCCTCCGCAATATGCGCAGGACAAGGCGGGCGACGCGGCGCACGGGCATGCGGTGTATATGACGGCGTGCGCATCGTGCCATCAGCAGGCGAAGCAGCAGATTACCGATGCGAATTATCTGGCACTGGTGAGCGATCAGGCGCTGCGGTCGATCGTTATTGCAGGACGTCCGGACATCGGACATCCCGACTGGCGCAATGATGTGCCGGGGAAACCGCTGAGCGCACAGGATGTAACCGATGTGGTTACGTATCTGGATTCGCTGCGCAGCCAGGCGGAGGCGAAGTGAGACAGGGACGGAGAGAAAAGGCCGGCCAGGAGGAAAAGGCGGGGGTGAAAAGGTGAGCGACGAGATCGAAGTAAAGAGTGAGCAGCAGAGCGCAGAGGATAAGCTGGCCGTCTCGCGCCGCTGGCTGCTGCTCAAGCTGGGCGTCGCTTTCAACGGCCTGGTTGGCCTTGCGCTCGCCACGCCTGTGATTCGCTATCTGCTGTCGCCGGTAAAGCGCGATTCGGCCTACAACTCGTGGGTGACGCTGGGGCCGATCGAAGGCTTTCCAGTGGGAGAGACGCGGCTTGCGGACTTCAAAAACCCATTCAGTCGTCCGTGGGACGGAGAGACACAGGGCGTGGCCTGCTATGTCCGCCGCAACACCAAAAGCGAGTTTCAGGTCTTTGCCGTGAACTGCGCGCACCTGGGATGCCCGGTGCGGTGGTTCCCGCAGTCGCAGCTTTTCATGTGTCCATGCCACGGCGGCGTGTATTACGCGGATGGATCGCGTGCCTCGGGACCGCCGGAGCGCGGACTTTTCACCTACGACTACAAATTAGCCGGTGGGCAGTTACAGATTAATGCCGGGCAGATGCCGACGCTTTCAAATACGGCGAAGCTGGTGCAGATCGGCAATGCCAAAGGGAATCCTCCATGCGCTGGGTAAAACAAACGTACGACTGGCTGGAACACCGGCTGCAGCTGGAAGGGCCGGTGAAGGATGCCGCGCTGCATCCGGTTCCGCGCAACACGGCGAGCTGGTGGTATGTCTTCGGCAGCGCCGCATTTACGCTGCTGTTTCTGCAGATCGCAACGGGAATTCTGCTGGCGATTGTGTATGTGCCGTCGGCGGGCCAGGCCTGGAACAGCCTGAATATTCTGAACCATCAGCTGGAGCTGGGGTGGTTCCTGCGCGCCATGCACGGGTGGGGATCGAATTTCATGGTCGCCATTGTGCTGATTCACATGGCGCAGGTATTCATGTTCGGCGCGTACAAATTTCCGCGTGAGCTGACCTGGATTCTTGGTGTTTTTCTGCTGCTGATGACTCTGGGCATGGCGTTTACGGGCCAGGTGCTGCGCTTTGACCAGGATGCATACTGGGGGCTGGGAATCGGTGCATCGATCATGAGCCGTGTGCCGGTGATCGGCGGCTCACTGGTACATCTGCTACTGGGCGGACCCACGATTGCCGGAGCCACGCTGTCCCGATTCTTCGCGCTGCATGTGTTTGTCATTCCCGGCGCGATGCTGGTGTTTGCCGGTCTGCATGTATGGATGGTGCTGAAGCTGGGTGTGAACGAGTGGCCGATGCCGGGACGCATAGTGAAGCGTGCCACCTACGAGAAGGAGTATCACGATCTCTCGCACAAGGACGGCGTTCCCTTTGTTCCGGTAGCGCTGTGGAAGGACGCGGTCTTCTCCGGAGCGGTGATCGCGGCGGTGGCCATCTGCGCGTTTGTCTTTGGCCCCTATGGGCCGGGCGGACAGCCGGACCCTACGATCATTCAGACGGTTCCGAAGCCGGATTTCTTCTTTTTGTGGATCTATGCGGCGCTGGCTTATTTGCCACCCGCACTCGAGACGCCATTCATACTGATCGTTCCGGTGATTGGAATCGCCGTTCTGCTGGCACTGCCGTTCTATGCGTCAGAGGGTGAGAAGAGCTGGCATCGCAGACCGGTGGCTGTGCTGACACTGGTCTCCGTAGCGGTGGGCTGGGGCGTGCTGACGCATCTGGCAACCTATACGCCGTGGAGCCCGCACATGGATGCCTGGAGCAGCGATCCGGTGCCGGGGAAGAATCTCCATAATGCAACACCGCTGGTACGCGAAGGAGCGGTCGTCTTTCAGGGCAAGCAGTGCCGCAACTGTCACTCGATCGGCGGAGCCGGCGGCGAGCGCGGCCCGGCTCTCGATGCCGTTGCCACGCGCCTGACGCGCGATCAGCTCATCTTTAAGGTCGAATTCGGCGGCGGCAATATGCCTGCGTATGGAAAGAACCTGTCGCCTCCGGAGGTCGAGGCCCTGGTGAGCTTCCTCGAAACGCTGCACCCGGAGCACGAAGCACCGGCCACCGACCCGTCACGGAAAGAAGTTCAGGACGCAGCGGCGATGGCCGGCGCTGCACCAGCTACCGGAGCACCTTCAGGAGCGAAGTAGCAGAGGAATGCAGGACTCCGTCAACGCGCTGTTCACGCAGTGGGATGTTCCTCCGCTGGTGACCTGCGCGCTGGCGGTGACGGCGGCGATTTATATCGCTGGCTGGATACGCATACGGCGAACAAGGCCGCAGCAGTTTCCGGCAGCGCGGCTGGCGGCGTTCCTGGGTGGAATTCTGGCTCTTTTCGTAGCGGTCGCCTCGCCTCTCGATACATTCAGTGAATCCCTGCTGTTCATGCACATGGCGCAGCACTTTGTGCTGATGTCGGTTGCGCCACCACTGATTGTGCTGGGTGCGCCGGTGGTGCCGATGCTGCGCGGGCTGCCGCGCGGGCTGATTCGCGGTGTCCTGCGGCCGGTGTTCCGGTCGCAGGTCATTCACAGGCTGGGCAGTGTTCTGGTGCGTCCGCGCGTGGCATGGATTGCAATGAATGCGGCGTTCCTCCTGTGGCATATTCCGGCGGCATATGAGTTCGCGCTGCGGTCTGAGAACTGGCATAACTGCGAGCATGCCTGCTTCTTCTTTACGAGTCTGATGTTCTGGTGGCCGATCATCGAGCCATGGCCGTTTCGCAGAAGGGGATCGCGCTGGATGATCCTGCCTTATCTGCTGCTGGCGGATTTTGTGAATACCGGGCTTTCGGCGACGCTGTGCTTCTCAGGCAGGTTGTTTTATCCGAGTTACGCGGCCGTGGCGCGGCCTTTCGGGCTGAGCGCTCTCAACGATCAGATTGCCGCAGGCGCGTTCATGTGGGTATGCGGATCGACAATCTTTCTGATTCCGGCGATCGGGATCACGATGCGGCTGCTGGCACCGAAGAGGCGGCGGACGGCAAGTCCGGCCTGGGTTGCCGGCGCGCGGTAATTCCCGCTTGTTCGTTCCGGGCCGGCCAGCCATACTCTCGACAGGCGGATCTGCATCTATATCTGTCGGAATAGTTCTTCATGGCCTCCGGTCCTCTCACACGATCGCGTAAAGGCTGGCCGAACAGCCAGCCGCTGCTGCTGATTGCGCTGGCGGTGGTCGCGCTGTATTTCTGCCGGGATATTTTTATTCCGCTGGCGATGGCGCTGACGTTCAATTTTTTGCTCGCGCCCGTGGTGATGCGGGTGGAACGCCTCCGCCTGGGGCGGGTTACGGCGGTGATTCTGGTGATGGCCGCGGCCTCGGCTGTTGCTGTCGGCATTGGATGGATCGTCGGCAGCCAGGTGATCGGTGTGGTCAACGACCTGCCGAATTACCGGGATAATATCCACGACAAAATCGTTTCGATTCATGCGCCTGCCGGCGGTCCGGTGGGGCGGGCGATCAACAGCATCAAGGAGATCGGTGAGGAGGTTTCGGGCGAGCCGGCCTCGTCAAGCAGCGCCATGACTCCGCCATCGCTGGCGCATTTTTCGCGCCTGTCCCGCCGCGCAAGGGAGGCGCAGGAGCGCGAAGATCGTGAGAAGGCGGAGGCCAATCCAAAGCCGATGCCGGTCACGGTGGTGCAGGCGCCGGAGTCGGAGAGAGCTTATCTGCGCGAGCTGCTGCTGCCGGTGCTGCGGCCACTGGGTACCCTGGGCATGGTGGTGATCTTTACCATCTACATGCTGGTGAAGCGGGAAGACCTGCGCAACCGCCTGCTGCTGCTGGCGGGCATGGGACGCATGAGCCTGATGAGCCAGGCGCTGAACGATGCAGCGGAGCGCATCAGCAGTTATCTGGGAATGAATGTGCTGGTGAACGCCAGCTATGGCGTGGTCTATGCCGGCGGTCTGTATCTGCTGCATGTGCCGAATGCGACGCTGTGGGGCGTGCTGATCGGGATTTTGCGGCTGGTGCCGTATATCGGCACGCTGATTGCGGGAGCGGCAACGCTGATTTTTACGCTGGCGGTGTTTCCGGGTTGGTGGCATCCGCTGCTGGTGCTGGTACTGTTCGGCGTGCTGGAGATTGCCGTCAGCAATTTCATCGAGCCATGGCTGTATGGAAGAAATACGGGGATCTCAGCCTTTGCTCTGGTGATGAGCGCGCTGGTGTGGACATTGTTGTGGGGATGGGCAGGACTGGTGCTGTCGACCCCGCTGACGGTGTGCCTGATTGTGATGGGACGGTATGTTCCGCAGCTTTCCTTTCTGTATATTCTGCTTGGCGATCAGGCGGAGCTGTCTCCAGAGGCAGGTTTTTACGAGCGCCTGCTGGCCATGGATCAGGTGGAGGCGCATGCGATCGCCGACCGCTTTCTTGAGACGCGAAATGCGATACAGCTTTATGACGAGGTGGTGCTTCCGGCGCTGAGCCTGGCGGAGCAGGACCGGCATAAAGGCGCGCTGGATGAGGCGCGGACGGCCTTTCTGTTTCAAAGTACGACGGAGCTGATTGCGGAGCTGACAGACTATGGCGCCGGCCTGACCGCGCCCGTGGAGTGCGATGAAGGGTTGACAAAGGGAAGATGCGCTCCGATTGTGTTCATGCCTGCGAGCGATCAGGCAGATGAAATTGCGGCGACGATGCTGGCTCAGCTGCTGGAACAGCGCGGCCACAAGACAATGCTGCTGCCCGCCGAGGCCATTTCTCCTGAGATTCTGAGCCGTCTGGGTGAAGAGCAGGAGACGACGGTGTGCATCTCGGCGCTGCCGCCGTTTGCCTTTGTACATGCCCGAACGCTGTGCCAGACGGTACGCCGCCATCTGCCGAAGAATCGGATTTTAGTAGGACTGTGGAGAGGCGCGGGAGACCCGGAGAAGATCCGGGAACGCTTTGGTGCGGCACGGCCCGATGCGGTGGTGACTACACTGCGCGAAGCGCTGCTGATGATTCAGGGTGGCGCATGGCCGGGATATGAGCCTGCTTTGCCGGACGCGGAGCCGCTGTCCTCGTCTGTGAGCAGTTGAGCCGCAATGACGGAGCGGACTTGTTAAGCTGAAAGGGTGTTCCGCATGCGCCGTCCGGCTTCGTATCTTCTTCTACTGATATTTTCGCTGATGTTGTCAGCCCGGCATCCGGAGGCGGCGGTGCACCGGCCCGGCCCGGTGGTTCCATCGTGCGCAGGCCTGACGATGACGGCAAGCTATCTGGCGGAGTCAACGCCGGGGGCCGGTCCTGGGTTTCTCTTTCGTATCGAAAACCACACGGCCAAACCGGTAACGCTGGCGCAACCTGTGCCTTCGAGCGCGCACTGGTATGCGCATGTGGGCGGCCGGTGGCTGTGGAGAGCTTCAGCAGGGCGCGGCGGCGCGCTGGTGGATGCCATTCAGGAAAAAGGACCAATGTTCGCCTATCAGCCGGCGACGGAACCGGGCGATCCACACTACATGGCGATTCCGGCACACGGTGTGCAGGAGTGGACGGAGCTGATGCGGGATCATCCGGCGATTGATTATCGCCCCAGCTGCGCGATGTGCAACTATCCCGGCGAAGATGAATATCGGGCGGTGTTTGCCTATGCATATCTGCCACATGCGGCAGAACATGTGCCGAACCTGCTGACCTGCGGGCTCCGGTCGAACCCTGTAGTCATGCCGCTGTTATCGACGACCAGGCGGTAAATATCTTTCGGCCACCGCGTCCCGCGCCGGGAAACGGCGTCTATACGGGTGGCTGAACCCTGCACCGCGCCGGCGGGATGCAGGATTAACGCCAGGCAACGGAGGATAACTAACCCATGCGAAAGACATTCTGGACGATCGCGCTGACGGGTCTGCTGACAATTGGAACAGCAGGCGCCGCGCTGGCGCAGGACAACGCGGCTCAGGAACCACCGCCAGCCACACAGGGTGGCGGACACCGGCAGATGAATCCCGACAGGCAGCTTGCGCGTATGACGAAGGAGCTGAATCTGTCGGCGGATCAGCAGGCACAGATCAAACCGATTCTTGCGGATCAGGACCAGCAGACGCAGGCCCTGTGGCAGGATCAGTCGCTGTCGCAGCAGGACCGGCGTCAGAAGATGCGTTCGATTCGCGAAGGCAGCAGAGCAAAGATCGAAGCGGTACTGAACGACGATCAGAAGCAGAAGTTCGAATCCATGCAGGAGCACATGCGGCGCGGCCGCGGCGGACCTCCGTCTGAAGACAGTGGTGCTGCACCGCAGTCGAACTAAACAGAAAAAGGCCGCTCATGCAGCGGTCTTTTTCATCTCCAGAGATCCGTCACGGTTGCAGATATCCGCTATTTGTAACGGTCAACCGGCCAAACCGGGGTATCAGCGGACGGAGTCAGAAGCAGCTCCATAAAGACATCGGCACGGTCGTATTTCGAGGGCTTCCGTTGTGCCGGCGAGAGATGCCGGAAGCCCGCTGCTTCATAAATATGGAGCGCGGAAGGCAGCCTTGAGCTGGACTCAAGGTAAAGGCGATGCGCGCCGATTTTGCGGGCGTGCGCAATCGTGAAGAGAAGCATACGGCGGCCGATGCCGCGCCCGCGCATCTCTTCGGCAACCGCCATCTTGCCCACTTCAAATTCACCGGAAGCTATTGGAAGCAGGGCGCAGCAGCCGACGATGCGGCCTTCGATCTGTGCAATACAGATCTCTCCGCCGCGGTCGAGGATGTGTGTGCGCGGATCGCCGAGTATCTGAAGATCGGCTTCCTCAAGGCGGAAGTGGCGTGTGATCCATGCGACGTTGAGCTCGCGGAAGGCGGTTTCATCTCCGGGCCGAAAGGTGCGCAGCTGAAGCGCGTCTGCTGAAGAGCAGGACTGCGTCGACGAATGTGATGCCCCGGAGTGGGGTTCCGTCTTCATGAAACGAATGTAGTGCGGTATATGCGCTATCTTCAACTCGTATACAGCATTTTGAGTAGAGAAGACAGCGAACAGTGCTATTGGGTGGTTCGGGCGCCAGGCTGCTGGCTGGCTGTGGCGTGAAATTTTTCGTAGCTGCCGTCGGTGACATGAATATTGGCCCGATAGCCGATGAGACCCAGGGCGTGCGCTACGAGATGGATGTCGGCCCCGGTGGGCAGCCAAAGCTCATTTTTTACGAGTGTCTGATCAAAGGTGAAGTTGCTGCCTTTCTGTACGGACATGAGGCCGAAGCCGATGCGGAAATTGTCGTCGATGCGGGCGATGATGCGGCGAACCTGGTGATCCTGCTCGTCGATCCAGAGCGTGCCGGAGAGTTTTTTCGAGAGATTTTCAATGCGGCCGTGCGCTTTGGCGTGCGGGTCTCCGGTGAAATCGAAGGCGATCGTGCTGCGGCAGTCGAGGAGAATGCGCCGCGGGTGATCGACCTTCATGATTTCGAGAAGGCGGGTGACGCTGATGGTATCTGCTTCCGCTGACTGGCCGGGCGGTGTGCTCTGCGCTTTGGCGATGGACTTCGCGATGCGATCCTGCTCCTTTCTCTCTTCGTCCGGAGTAAGAGCTTTGCCGTCTTTCTCAACGAGGCGCTCTACCTGGTGCGTGTTGACGAAGAAGACGTCGTAATCTTCGGTTTCAGTTTTCTTCGTGCTGCCGTCCCGGTTCAGCTCCTGCGTGACCTGTACTTCGCGATAGGTATAGTTTTCGCGGGTCATATCAAGCTGGCGCTGATGGTCGACGACCTGATGCAGCAAACCAGAGATATCGGGAATAGGCGCGCTGGAAACAGATGTGCATGCAGACGGCAGTGCGGGGGGAGCAGCCGGGGTGTGCTGCGTAAAAAGCAGCATGCTGGAGAGAAGCAATGAAAACATATTTCCTCTCAGGGATATTCTGCAGTACGCTGTTACGACCGGACAGGTTTCATTCGCTTTCTTTGGACGCTCGGGAAGAACGATCGATTCACCGGTGAGGAGGCTCAGGGAATGTTGCGCTTACTGTTGCGCTGGTTTCTGCACGCTCTGGCGCTGCTGATTGTGACCTGGCTGGTTCCGGGTTTTCGGGTAACGGGGCTGGGAGCGGCACTGATCGCCGCTCTGGTGATCGGATTACTGAACGCCACGCTCGGTCTGCTGCTGAAGATCATTACGTTTCCGCTGAGCGTGATCACCTTCGGCATCTTTTTCCTGGTGATCAATGCTTTTGTACTGAAACTGGCGAGCGGTCTGGTCCCGGGGTTTTACGTACGGGATTTTACGGCTGCATTTGTCGGCGCCGTCGTCCTCGCGCTGCTGCACATCATCCTTGGGCTGCTGGACAGCTCCGACTAAAAAGAAGCGGCAAAAATGCGCGGCCGCGATATGACGCTATGATGGATACATCTCCGACCTTCGAGGTGAGTGTGGAACTGAATGCCTTCCGGACCGAACTGAACGAGCGTGTGGCGAAGTATGATCTGCTGTGCCACCCGTATTACAAGGCATGGAGCGCGGGCGAGCTGACGAAGAACGATTTGCGTGAGTATGCCGTGAGCTATTATCAGCATGTTTCGGCGTTTCCGACCTGTCTGGCGGCGCTGTATGCGCGGCTGGAGGATGGCGCGCTGCGCCGCACGGTGCTTGAAAATCTGGCCGACGAAGAGGGTATGGGAAGCGGGCGTCCACACTCGGAGCTGTGGCTGGATTTTGCCGAGGGCATGGGGGCGGATCGCGAGGCTGCGCGCCGGTCCGGAAATCCGGCAATCGATGTGCTGATGGCGCACTTCCGCGAGATGGCGCAGAAGGGTTCGACGGCAGAGGCTCTGGCGGCTTTCTATGCGTATGAGTCGCAGGTGCCGCGCGTAGCGAAGGAAAAGGCCAGCGGGCTGCGCGAGTGGTATGGCGCTGACACCAGGACCTGCGGCTATTTCACTCTGCATACGACGGCCGACATACATCACTCGAATGTCTGGCGCGAGGAGCTTTCAAAGCTCGTGCAGCGTGATCCCGAGGTGGCAGAGGCGGCACTGCAGTCGGCAGAGGCGGCTGCGAAGGCCCTGTGGCATGCGCTGGACGGGATCGAAGCGCAGCGTCAGGAACGGCTGGCAGCGTAGCGCTTTTTCAGGCAGGGAGGAGCGGCGGACTCGTCCGCCGCTCTTTATTTTTGCGCTCCTGCGTCAGGAGCAACGCTGGCTTTGCCTGTTCCGTCTGCTGTGGCCTTCTGGTGGCCGGGTTTCTGCACAGGGTTTGCGGCATTCCTGTGGGACCTCCCGTGTCCTTCAGGAGCCGGGGCGAGCGGTTGCGGAGCCAGGCGATGCATGGCTGAAGCGGCTCCAATGCCACTGGTACCCGTCTGCATGGCGCCTGGCATTGCGGGATGGCTGTGGTGCGAGTAGCTGACGGTGCCGACGACAATGAGCGCGCATGCGAAGGCCGCTCCGCAGAATGCGAAGATCGGAGTGCCGATGCGAAAGAAAGACGTCCTGGCGGGTCGGCTCGCGGACCGGGCGCTGAGCCGAATGAGAATACGATCTTCGAGGCCAGGTGAGGGCGTAACAGAATCAAGGGTGCGCAGCGCTGCGTCGATGCGGCGATCAAACGCTGTATCGGGATAGCTTTCAGCAGTCGAACTGGTTCCGTTACCGGAGAGGTTTGGGTTCTGATTCATCGGGGTATTCCTGCCTTCTCGAGCATGATTGCGAGCTCGCGGCGCGCCCGGAAGATGCGCGAACGGACGGAGGATTCAGTGGTTTCGAGGACAGCGGCGATCTCTACTGTGGAGAGCTCCTGCATGGCCGAGAGGAGCAGCGCTTCCCGCTCCTTGTGCGGAAGACGGTCGATGAGACGCAGGATGTGCGCGCATTGTTCTGAAGAGATCACTTCCGCATCGGCGGCGCGCCCGCCGGAGGTCAATGTGCGAACATGGTCGTCGATATCCTCGTTCTCAGGGCGGGTTTTAACGCGCCGTTTGCGGTCGAGAACAACGTTCCACACGATGCGTACGAGCCAGACACGAAGGTCACGGATTTCAGCGATCTGCGACTGATGCCTGAGCACGCGAAGAAATGTCTCCTGCACGGCATCTTCGGCTTCGGCAGCATTCCGCGTAACGGAAAAGGCTACGCGATAAAGCGTAGTCGAATATTCGGCCACCAGGGCCGCGATCGTGTCTGTAGTGTCCAATGGCTTCGCAGGCAGAACAGGTGCGATCCAGCCGACGAGTTGTCCCTGTAAGGCACTCATCTTCGTCTTCCTGCCCTAAAGACGGAGGATACAGCCTTCGCGCTCATGAAAAACAGAGAAGAGGCAGGATGAGGCTTTCGGATGGAAGGGTAAAGCCTGCCAGGGAAAGAGATTCGGCTCTGGCAGGCTGTTGATAGGAAGCACGTTGCACATCGCAACTGCACGATGAGTCTACTTTTCTTTTGCGAGAATGACCTGTCCGAGATGAAAGGAAAGATGGTTAGTGCGGCTCTGAAGGACGGCGAAGCGATTGCGGGCTGGATCTTTTGCGAAGTCTTCCTCCGAGACGGCTGCGTGCTTTTTGAGCCAGTCCTGTGACGAAAAGCGATCAAACGCGGCGATGAGCCTGGCGTTGACCTCAGTCCAGGAGTTTCTCAGATCGGCGGCCGAAACCGGATCGGGGAGTGCTTTGTCCGGATTGCTGATGTAGTGCTCATCGAGCTCCGGGTAAAGGCGTTCGCCGAGGTCGAACATCGTAAACAGGCGGTCGTGCACGGCGGTGAGGTGGCCGAGGAGGTAAAAGAGGCGATTTCGACCAGGAGCAACCTGCTTTTGCAACTGCTCGTCGGTAAATGCCGCAAGGGTCTGACTAAACCGGCCCACCGTGAGTTTCCACGAGTTAAGAGCCACGGTGCAAAGGAGTTCTTCGTTTGCCATGATTGTTCTGCCTGCCGTTTTTGATGGAGATGCGATATTTTGATGTCTTTCGACTCGAGCGGATGCGAAAGATCGTCAGACAGCTGGCATGAGAGCCGCAGAAACTGCCGACTCAGGAAGCAGTGCGGACAGAGGCCTGAGCCTGCAGGGCATCGAGCCGCGCTTTGCGCAGAGCCTCGGTGGGATCGGCGATGGGGTAGAACTCCATAGCAATAAATTTGTCGTATTTCAATTCGGCAAGCTTTTTGTAGATATTCGTGTAGTCGATTTCGCCGGTACCGGGCTCGTGACGGCCGGGCACGTCGGCGACGTGAACGAGCGCGACGAGATCGAAGTTCTGTTCCAGCTTTTCGATGAGATTTCCGGCGGCTCGCTGCTCATGGTAGAAGTCGTACAACACGCGAACGTGGGGACTGTTCACCTCGCGAACGATGCGGAAACCTTCCATGACGCTGGTCATGTACATCGACGGGCTTTCGATGGGGTCGATGGGCTCGATGAGGATCTGAATGTTGGCGGCAGCGGCGAGGTCCGCAGCGCGTTTCAGGTTCTCGACGCAGGCGGCGTGCTGGGCGTCCGGGGACAGGCCTTCGATACGCGGGCCGGATTTGAGATTGATCTGCGAGCTGCCCAGCTCTTTCGCCGTATTGAATTGCGCGGTGAGTTCGGCGAGCAGGGCGCTGGTGCCGCTGGGATCGGTGAATCCGGATGAGACGCCGCTGAGCAGATCGAAATGTAACCGAAGCGAGCGCATTTTGGCCATGACGCGCCGGGTTTCCTCGCTCGACCATTTGTGAAATTCACCGACGAGCTCGACACCCTCATAGCCGGCATCGGCCACGATCTCCAGGCAATGGTCGAAGGGGATCTTCTTATCAAGGGTCCAGAGCATGACCGAGAAGCGGAATCCGCTTGTGGAGGGTGCGGTCTGGGCGTGGCCGCGGGGAAGCATCTGCCCGAGACCTGCAGCGGCGATGAGCTGGCTGAACTGTCGACGATTCATGACACTTTATGGTACGACTGCGAAGGACAGATCGTAGGCACAACAAAGGATTTCATATCGATTCCGGTGCTCTTCCGCATGTCACTTCGGGGTGCGGTATAGTACGTTCGTTGCATCCATTGCCTGTAGAAAGGCCGATCCGCATGAGAGCTGCACTGTTCACGGGCTCGCAACAGGAGCCGCTTCTCGAAGAAACGGATGTCCCCGTACCAACTCCAGGCAACGGTGAAATCCTCATCCAGGTTTATGCGGCCGGAGTCACGCACACGGAATTGCTCTGGTATCCCACAACGCATACCCGCGAAGGTGGCTCGAGACTCCATGCGATTCCCGGGCATGAGTTCTCGGGTGTGGTTACCGGGCTCGGAGCTGGAATAACGGGCTTTTCCGTGGGCGACGCGATCTTCGGCATGAATGACTGGTTTCTTGACGGAGGGACGGCGGAATATTGTGTCGCTGCCGCATCGAGTATTGCGCCGAAACCAGCGCATTTGACGCACGCCGAGGCCGCCGCTGTGCCGATAGATGCTCTAACGGCCTGGCAGGGACTGGTTGATCGGGCGAAATTACAGACCGGGGAGCGTGTGCTGGTGCACGGTGCGGCGGGCGCCGTAGGTGTCTTTGTTGTTCAGCTGGCCCGGTTGCGAGGCGCTAAGGTGATCGCCACTGCTTCGGGCGGGAATATGGAATTTGTTGCGCAGCTTGGGGCGCAGCGGGTGATCGATTACAGGACGGAAGCATTTGAAGACGAAGTGCAGGATGTGGATGTGGTATTCGATACCATTGGTGGCGAGACACTGCAGCGGTCCTGGAAGGTGCTGAAGTCCGGGGGCCGGATGGTCACGATTGTGGAGGATACATCTCCTTCAAGTGATGATCCACGAGCAAAAGACGCATTTTTCATCGTCGAGCCGAAGCAGGAGCAGCTTATTGGAATCGGAAAGCTGCTGGATGAGGGCAGGCTGCTTGTTTTTGTGGATGCGGAGGTGCCCTTTGCGAACGCGTCGGCCGCTTATGCGCGACAGGTCAAACGGAACCTCGGCCATGGCAAAGTCGTGATCGTAATGCCGGTCAATGGCAGCGGAGGACAGGGATGAACCGGTTCAGCGGGAAGCGGGCACTCATTACCGGCGGTCGAGATTGCCAGTGCCGTCGTTTTCCTGGCTTCTGACGAATCGGCATTTACCGTGGGCAGCGAGCTTTTAATCGATGGTGGGATAGGGAATCTTTAACCGGCACTCATCAGAGTCAGCGCAGGGAGATGCGCGTAAAAAGCAAAAAAAGACGGCACGAACGGTAATTTGTCCGTGCCGGGAGGCCAGTGACGCAACTTATAAACTTTTTTTCAGCCTTTGAGAGTCTTGGCTCTATCTTCGGGCTTTCTTACTTCTACATTTATTTGGATGCGGAAGCAAGAAAAAAGCTGCTTATTTTTTAGAATTCAGGAATCAATTCTGAATTCAGTAGAACTGCAACTTCCGATCTCCAACAAAGTGTACATCTGAACAGACCGGTATACAAGCCTGTTTTTGCTTTTGCAACGTATAAAGGCGGTATACTTTTATCACTTCCGCAGTTTCAGCTGCGATTATGGCTGCCAATCCCATCGAAATACCGCATCCCCCTGAAAAGCCTTCGTCTGCCGATGCTGCACCGGGACATGTGGTGTGTACGGCCCTGCTGTTTGCGGCTACAGCTGCGCTTGGCGGTATTGCCGTCGCATTATGGCACCGCAGAACATTGGCGCAACTGCGGAAAGAGACAGGAACCAACCCCGAAATCTTTCCTGCAGAAGAAGACGCCGACGAGCAGTAAAAGTTGCGGAAGGCTGCTTCCCTGAGTGTTCATCCTGGAACTTAAAGCCAGAAAAATCTTTAGCTTAGCAACGCATCAACAGAGGCAGCGAGGTCAAAATCGCGTTGCGTCAGGCCGCCGGCGTCATGGGTAGAGAGTGCGAGGCGCACTTTGTTGTAGCGGATGTCGATATCGGGGTGGTGGCCGGCGGCTTCGGCCTTCTCGGCGACCTGATTAACAAACTCCATGGCCTGAATGAAGTTGCCGAAAGTGAACAGGCGGACGATCTGTTCGCCCTGGCGTTGCCATCCGGAGGTGGACTGGAGTCGTTCGGAGATTTCAGATTCATTCATCAGCGGCATGGCGGGTTCTCCCAGGGTTCACAACCTGAATTCATCATTATCCCCGCTGGTGAACGAAAGTGGGGAGAAACGCGCGTGCTGGCTGATTTCTGAGCGCAGATCCTCCCAGAGCTGATCGGGGAGCTGGACATATACGTTGACGACGCGTGGGTCGAACTGGGTGCCGGAGCATCGGATGATCTCGCGTTTGGCGGCCTCAAAGGTGCTGGCGCGGCGGTAGGGTCGGTCCGATGTGATGGCGTCGAGGGTATCGGCCACGGCGAAGATGCGGGCACCGAGAGGGATCTGTTCGTCCCTGAGGCCACGGGGATAGCCGCTGCCGTCGAAGTGCTCCTGGTGGCTGTATACGATTTCGGCAGCTTCGCGAAGGAAGGGAATCTTGCGCAGCATCTGATAGCCGCGTGCGCAGTGTTCGCGCATGACGGTCTGCTCATTGAGATCGAGTTTGCCGGGCTTGAGCAGGATAGCGTCGGGGATGGCCATTTTTCCTATGTCGTGGAGGAAGGCCCCGCGGGCAACCGTGCGCATCTGCGCGGAATCGACGCCCATATGACGGGCGAGAGCGATGGTATAGGCTGTGACGCGCTTGGAGTGGCCTTCGGTCTCGGCGTCCTTGAGATCGAGAGCGTCGCCGAGGGCTTCGAGGGTGATGTCGTAGGAGCGCTCGAGATCGGTCATGGTCTGCCGCAGCATTTCTGTGCGGGCCGAGACGAGCTGCTCGAGGTTCTGCCGGTACATGGCATTCTGCTGGACGAGTCTGCGGTAGTCGAGGGCGCGCCGCACCGTGGCCAGCAACTGTTCCTTTTCAAACGGCTTGAGGAGGTAGTCGTAGGCCCCTTTCCGCATTGCCGTGATGGCAATGCCGATGTCATGAATGGCGGTGACGAGAACCATCGGGGTGTCAGGATGGATCTGACGCATGCGCTCGAGCAGACCTATGCCGTCGAGGCCATTCATCATGATGTCGGAGAGGACCAGGTCGTAAGGGGGGTCCTTTTCCAGATGTGCGACGGCTTCCAGTCCGTTAGAGACCAGAACAGGGGAGTAATTCGATTTTTCCAGCATGGCGGCTATGACGGTCCTGACATAAGGCTCGTCATCGACAACCAAGATGCGTTCGGACGCCATTTGCCTCCAGGGGACAGGAAACGCGCCTGGTTCAGGAGTGAAACTCTCCCGTCGCGGGAGTGAAATGCTCCCATCATAGCCCGGGAGTGACCGACTGTGCTGGTCAGCGGTTTACAGAATCACCCAATATCAAAACTTTATTTTTGCTGCTGCCATCCATTGCCGTTCTGCGCCAGGCGGCAGAATGCGCAACATTTCCAACAATATTTCAAACGAAGGACGAAATCCAACATCGCCCGAACAGAAAGCATCCAACAAAAATGTTTACGACAGTGATTATGTTGCTGTACAAGGCTACAAGGTAGCCTGAAGAGTACTTTCGTAATGTATGGTATAGAGTCAACGCAAGAGGTGATCTTGTTCGAATTTGAAAAGCAGTTCCCGGCAGAAGCAACCTCGAAAATCGTGGCTACACAGGGTGCGAAGAGGTCACTGGAACAACGTCAGAGGGATATATACGAAAGCCACCGGCACAGGGTGTTTTCGCTGGCGTTTTATATGACCGGTAATGAGATCGAAGCCGAATCGATTCTGACGGAAACCTTTGTGGCTGCGTTTCAGACTGATCCTGAGCCGGACTGCGGCATGGTGGATCGAGCGCTGATGGAACGGCTGCGCGAACGATATTCACTGAGTGATGGGCAGAGCTGGGCCATGCCGGCTATCTCGGACGAGGGAGTGAGCCGGAATGTTCGCCGTACCGAGCTGGAAGAGGCGATTCAGGAGCTGCCCGATACCGAACGTCTGATTTTTCTGTTACGTGATGTGGAGTGCTACTCGCCCTCTGCCATTGCAGAACTGCTGAAACTCTCAGAGACGAATGTGCGGCGCGCATTGATGGCAGCACGCATCCGGCTGCGCCAGCAGCTGGCAACGGCCCCCATGCCCTGCCGAGAGGCAGCCTGATTTCATCTTTGATTGTTGGAAGGTGTTAGCTTTATCTCAGATGCTGCGGCTGTAGCCTTACACTGCTGCTAATTCTGTAAAGCCTGTCTCACAATCATTAGACAATCACGACTGGCCTTTATCGCGGCCTCGGCGGTTTTTGGCCCAGTGAGGCTTGGTGGTCTGGCGAGAGCGGCCGAGAGCGAGGGCGTCAGCAGGAACATTTTCCGTGATGCACGAGCCGGCGGCGACATAAGCTCCTTCGCCAATGACCAGGGGGGCAACGAGAGTGGAGTTGCTGCCGATGAAGACGCCATCCTGAATGATTGTGGGATGCTTGTGGACCCCGTCGTAATTGCAGGTGATGGTTCCCGCGCCGATGTTGGTTCCGTTGCCGATCTCCGCATCGCCCAGATAAGCGAGGTGGTTGGCCTTTGCTCCGGTGCCGAGACGGGCTTTCTTGGTTTCGACAAAATTGCCGACATGAGCCGATTCGCCGATGTGAGAGCCGGGACGGATGTGTGCAAAGGGCCCGATGCGCGCGCCTTTTTCAATCTTCGATTCGCTGATGACGCAGGAATTGCGGACGATGATTCCGTCGCCGAGAGTGGCGCTTTCCAGAACCGAGCCGGAGCGTATACGGCAGTCGCTGCCGACCTTTGTTTCGCCGAGGAGCTGCACAAAGGGCTCGATGATCGTGTCCGGGCCGACCTCGACGTTTACGTCGATGATGACAGTGTCGGGACGGAAGATCGTGACGCCCTGTGACATGAGCCGCCGGGCGGCAGTGAGACGCATTTCACGATCGAGATCCATCATCTCGGCAATAGTGTTGGCGCCAAGAACCTCGATGGGATCGGACGCTTCGATCGCAACCACGCGCTCGCCGGCCGCGGAAAGGATGCCGGCCATGTCGGTGAGGTAGAGCTCGTGGTGCGCATTGTCGTCGTGGAGGCTGCCGATGTGCTGGTAGAGCGTATCGCGACGAAAGGCATAAATACCGGAGTTGATTTCGGGCTCCTGCTGCTGGGCCGGCGTGAGAGCCTTTTGCTCGACGATAACGGAGACCTCAGGTGACTTTGGCGACCTGCGCACCACGCGGCCATACCCGGTTGGATCGGCGGGCGCAGCGGTCAGGATGGTCATAGCGGCGCGTTCAGAGAGGTGAAAGTCACGAAGGCGAGCGATTGTCTCGGGCCGGAGCAATGGAACATCTCCGGAGAGGACGAGCAGGTGCTCGTAGTCACGGGTGGCGGCTTCGGCGCACTGAATGGCATGGCCTGTACCGCGCTGTTCGGTCTGCTGCACAAACTGAACGTGAGTGTTGCTGACTGCAGCTTCCACCTGAGCCGCCTGATGCCCAACGACGACGTGGATGTCCTGGGGTGTAACGATCTGCGCCGCTGCAGCGATAACGTGGCTGAGCAGCGGACGTCCGCCGATTTCATGAAGTACCTTGGCGCGCTTCGACTTCAGCCGCGTGCCTTTGCCCGCCGCCATGATGAGGATTCCGAGACGCATATGTACAGGGTATAGGGAAAACGGACATGGAGAGCGGGGAAGAGGGAGAGCGGAGTCACCCGATATCCTGCTGTCGTCCGGCGCCTCGACTCTGCTGCGGCTTTGGCTTTGCTATGGCTTCGGCCGTTTGCGCGGCAGCAGACGCGGCCAGCCCATGAGATCTGTCGTCAGGCCGAAGAAACCCAAAGCCAGCGGAAAGGCGAAGGCCAGAGAATTGGCGATGTAGCTGATATCGCCCCCGGGGACGGTGGAGAGCTGATGCCACGTGGCGACGATGCCGGCTGCGGTCACGATACCGGCGACGACAAGCCAGAGTGAGGCCACGCGGCGATGCCAGAAGGCGAGGGTGCTGGCGGGGAAGACGGAGAGCGCGCAGACCAGCAGCGCAAAGACCTCCGGGCGGGGCAGGTTCCCGCCCGCGGCAGCGATGGTGACGGGCATAGAAGTGAGGTTCCATGTGCCCCAGAGAAGACCGATGGAGAAGGCGAAGCGTCCCCAGAAGACCCGGAGGGTTTCCTGTTCTTCTCTGGTGCTGTTCTGTGGCGTGGAGTTCACTGATCCGGCCCGCCCATCATCTGCTGCCGCATGGCGGCAGGCATAGGAATCGTGATATCGATCGGATGATCCGGACCAAGGTTCAGCGAGGTGAGCGGTGGATTTCCAAAGCCTGTCTGGTTCCCGACAACCAGCACGGCAAGCTTCGACGGCTCGATGTACTTCTTTGCGACACGCTCCACATCGGCGACTGTGACTTTTTCAAGAGCATCGCGGTACCGCTCAAGGAAATCGGGCGGGTAGTGATAGAACTCGAGGGTGACAGCCTGGCTGAGAACCTTTTCCTTCGTGTCGTAGCGGAAGATGAAGGAGTTGAGCAGCTGATCTTTCGCGATGCGAACCTCATCTTCGGTGAACGGCTCCGTGCGAAGCTCATCGATGTCCTTCAGCATCTCCTTCGTCGCGGCGACTGTGCTTTCGCTTTTAGTGGCAGCGGTGGTGTAGAAGAGGCCGGGGTGATCGTAGGCTGCACTGTAGCCTCCGCTGACACCGTAGGCGAGGCCGAGCTTGGTACGGACGTCCTGAAAGAGGCGTGAGCCGAAGCCCCCGGAGAAGACCTCGTTCATGACCGCGAGCGCATAGAAATCCGGGTTATCGCGGCGGGTACCGACGCCGACGATCCAGATATTGCTCTGGTTCACATCCTGCTTGTTGACGACGTAGACGCCTGGAGTGGGACCAGGTACCGGGATGTCGGGATCTTTCCAGGCAGGACCGCGGGGCATGGTCTCAAAGGTATCGCGGAGAGTCTTCTCCATGGCCGCGGAGTCGAAGTCACCGGAGACGGCCACGACGATGTTATTGGGATGGACGGTTTTGTCATGCCACGCCTGCAGATCGGCGAGAGTGACCGACATGACGGTAGCGATCTCAGGCTGGCGGGCGTAGGGACTATCGGCCCCATAGACGAGTTTGGCCGCTTCACGCGAAGCGATACCGCTCGCATCATCGTTACGGCGAACAATGCCGGCAATGTCCTGCTGTTTGGCGAGAGCGAGCTTCTGCCGGTTGAAGGCGGGGTGCTCGAGCAGATCGACAGCGATATGGAAGACCTGGTCTTCGTCCTGTTTGAGGCAGGACCAGGAGACGGAAGTGGAGTTGTCATCGCCTCCGGTTTCTACTTTGGCCGCCTTCGATTCGAGCAGGTCGTCGAGCACGTCACCGTTCTGCGTTGTGGTGCCGCTGGTGCGCCAGGCCTGGGAGTAGAGATCGATGAGGCCGATTTTGCTCGCGGGCTCCGAGCGGGAGCCGCCGCGAATTTCGAGGGTGCCGTTGATGAAGGGCAGCTCGTGATCCTCTTCCAGCAGGATGACCATGCCGTTTTTCAGCTCGATGCGCTTCGGCTGGCCGGGATGAAAGGGGTGCAGAGGAGGGATCTGAAGCTTCTCCCAGGCGCCGGGATTTTTTTCGGCGCGGGCATCAGGAGGAATGACAGGAGTCGTGCTCTGCTCCTGGCTGGAAATCTGCGCACAGGCAGGAAGCAGAGCCGCGGTAAACAGTGCGAGAGCACCGAAGGAGTAAGTCACTCGACGCATCATCTTCACTTCGCACCTCCTGCAGGGGCTGCCGCTGGCCGGGCTTCGGCCTGCGAAGGGGCGTTGTAATCCACCTCCGCCCAGGTGCGGTTGGTATCGGTGAAGGTCTTATTGGCCACGCGGCGAATGTCTTCTTTGGTCACAGCGTCGATTTGTTTGAGCTGGTTGAAGAGCTCGCGCCAGTCGCCGTAGCGGAGCTGGTTAATGGCAAGCTCCTCGGCGAGACCCTGATTGTCGCCAAGGCTGCGCAGAATGTCGGCGCGGGCGCGGGTCTTGAACATAGCCAGTTCATCGTCGGTGACGTCGGTGGTTTTCAGTCGGTTGATCTCCTTGTGAAGGGCAGCGCGCATCTCCGCAGGGGTGTGGCCGGGGTTGGGCACGACGAAAAAGGCGAAGAGACCGGGATATTTCTCGCCGGGAAATCCGCTGAAGCCTTCGGCCTCGGCAGCAATCTGCTGGTCGCGGACGAGGCTGCGATAAAGGCGTGAGGTACGGCCGTTGGAGAAGATGTCCTGAATGGCCTCATAAACGGCGTCATCAGGATCGCGGTAATCGGGGCGATGGTAGCCCTCAAGGTAAAGCGGTTGGGAGGCGTCTTTGATGATGACCTGCCGCTCGGCGGTCTGTGGCGGCTCGATGGTAGTGATTGGCTCAGGCGATGGGCCGGAGGGGATCGCGCCGAAGTACTTTTCCAGAACAGGCAGAGCCTGGGTGGTGTCGACGTCGCCGACGACGGCAATGACGATGTTGGAGGGTACGTAATACTTTCTGTGGAAGGCCATAGCCTCGGTGGCATTGACCTGGCTGATCTCGCTCTCCCACCCGACGCCGGGGCGGCGATAGGGATGCGCAATGTAGGCGACAGCGAGGAACTGTTCGACAAGCCGTCCTATGGGGCTGGAGTCGACGCGCATACGGCGCTCCTCCTGCACGACATTGCGCTCCCGATAGAACTGGCGGGGGACGGGATTCGCAATGCGATCGCTTTCGAGATAGGCCCAGAGCTCGAGGCGATTGGAGGGCATGCTCCAGAAATACTGTGTGGCATCAAGGCTGGTTTCCGCGTTGAGGCCGGTTGCTCCGTTGGCTTCGGCGATTTGCGTGAACTCATTGGGGATGACAAATTTGTTTGCGGCCTGTTCAGCTGCATCAAACTGCGCCTTCAGCTCTTTGAGCTTCTGTTGATCCTGCTGAACACGCTTGCGGTATTCAGCGTCGTACGCGGTCCAGGCGTCCTCCAGCTTGTCGAGTGCGATCTTCTCGCCTGCGTAGTCCGTGGTGCCGATGTCTTTGGTGCCCTTAAAGGCGAGGTGTTCGAACATATGCGCCAGACCGGACTCACCACCCGGATCATTGGCGTCCCCCGCGTCGACGATGGTGAAGTAGGAGAAGACGGGGGCTTCGGGCCGTTCGCAGATGAGCAGGGTGAGGCCGTTGGGCAGCTTCTTTACAGTCACGCGCTTTTCAAGGCCGGCCTGGTACTGCGCGAAGCCGGACAAAGGAGCAAGAAGGGCCAGGATGCAAAGAATAAGCAGCCACTGCGCAGGGGAGGGGGATTTCCGTATAGGAAATTTCATCGTCTGAATAGAAACTCCGTCTATGTTTGACGCTAGACGGGTGTGAAAGTGGTGTCAAACGAGGCAAAGACAGGCTGGTCCTGCGTTGACGCCGTCTCCCGCCTTCGTTATACGTTGCTGTTGGCTCAAGGAGCACAGCTCATGAGTACTCTGTCCGCGACTGTAAACGCAGCACCCGCGACTTTACCCTTTCTGCGCCGCGCCGCCGTGCTGGGCGCGGGCACGATGGGCTCGCGTATCGCGGCGCATCTGGCCAATGCGGGGCTGGCAGTAGTGCTGCTGGATATCGTTCCGGCAAATACCGAAGGGAAGGCACGCAGCGGCATTGCATCCGGTGCGGTTGCGGCACTGCTGAAGGCAAAGCCGGCCGCATTTTATGAGCCGGGCAATGCGCGGCGGGTCACTGCGGGAAATCTCGAAGACGATCTGAAGCTGCTGCGGGAGTGCGACTGGATTATCGAGGCGGTGAGCGAGGACCTTGCAATCAAGCAGGTACTGCTCGAAACGATTGCGCCGTATGTGCGGCCGGATGCGGTAATCACGACCAATACCAGCGGACTGCCGGTGGCTTCGATTGCGGCGAAGATGACGCCTGAGTTCCGGCGGCGGTGGTTTGGAACGCATTTCTTCAATCCGCCGCGCTATATGCGGCTGCTCGAGGTGATTCCGACGGCGGAGAGTGATGCCGTAGCGGTTGCGGCGACCGCTGATTTTGCGGATCGAAGGCTGGGTAAGTCGATTGTGTATGCGCGCGACACGCCGAACTTCATCGCCAACCGGATCGGTGTTTTCGCCATGCTGACGGCGGTGCGGCGGATGCAGGAGCAGGGGCTGACGATCGAGGACGTGGATGCTTTGACGGGATCGGTGATCGGATGGCCGCGGACCGGGACGTTCCGGCTGGCGGATATGGTGGGCATCGACGTGCTCGCGCATGTAGCGAAGAACTTTGCGCACTCGAATGAAGCGGATGCAGCCGCGGTAAAGCTGCCGGCCTTTATTGAGACGATGCTGGAGCGGAAGTGGCTGGGCGATAAGGCAGGGCAGGGTTTTTATAAAAAAACCGGCAGAGATTCCGCCGAAAAGGATGGTTCGAGCGCGACGGATACGAAAAAGAATCGGCTGGCGCTCGATTATCAGACGCTTGAGTATCGTGCAGCGGCTCGGCCGAAGTTTCCTTCCGTGGAGATGGCAAAGAACGCCGATGCTCTGAGCGAGCGGCTGAAGCTGCTGCTCTCCGGCGATGTGCATAAAGATCGCGCTGCAGCGTTTCTGTGGCCGCTGCTGACCGGGATATGGAATTACGCGGCGGATTGTTTGCCGGAGATTGCGGACTCAGCGGCGGCGATCGACCGGGCCATGCGGACGGGATTCAACTGGGAGATGGGACCGTTTGAGATGTGGGACGCGGTGGGGGTGCGCGCGAGCTGCGATCGAATGAAGGCAGCCGGGGAGCCGTTGAGCGCGCAGGCGGAGACTTTGCTGACTGCCGGCGGAGGTTCCTGGTACCAGGACACCCGGGATGGGCGGCTGGTGTTCGATCCTGCGCAGCGCGCGTACAGGCCGGTCGAAGAGGCTGCGGGCATAGCGACGGCGGCCTCGTTCCGGCGGGCGAATGGAGTGGTGCGGACAAATCCCGGATGCTCGCTGATCGACATGGGCGAGGGCGTTGCTCTGTTAGAACTGCACTCGAAGAAGAACGCCATCGGCGGCGATATCGTTTCGATGGTGACCCAGACGCTGAGCGCCGGCGGACGGTATGTGCGCGAGTTTCGCGGATTTGTCATCTCGGGCGATGCGAGCGATTTTTCGGTCGGAGCCAACCTGATGCAGCTTTTGCTGGCGATTCAGGAGGGAGACTGGGAGGAAGTGGATTTTGCGGTGCGCGGTTTTCAGGGAATGACCGCGGCGATTAAGTTCTGTCCGCGCCCGGTGGTGGCCGCGCCGTTCGGAATGTGTCTCGGCGGCGGGACGGAGATCTGTCTGCATGCGGCGAAGCGGCAGCCGCATGCGGAGCTGTATATGGGGCTGGTGGAGACGGGCGTGGGGCTGGTTCCAGG
Source organism: Paracidobacterium acidisoli (assembly GCF_003428625.2). Lineage (GTDB taxonomy): Bacteria > Acidobacteriota > Terriglobia > Terriglobales > Acidobacteriaceae > Paracidobacterium > Paracidobacterium acidisoli. Next base: position 114,362 of record NZ_QVQT02000003.1, read on the forward strand.
CGGCGGGGGCACGAAGGAGATGCTGCTGCGGGCCATCGACGCTGCTGCGGAGGCATCGGGGGTAAGTCCGGCAGATATGCCGGCAAAGTTTGCCCGCTCGGCGGAGCTGCAGGACGCGTTGCGGCAACGCTTTGAGACGATTGCCATGGCGAAGGTTTCGACTTCGGCGGCTGAGGCGCGAGGGCTGGACCTGCTGACGGACGCTGATACGATTACGCCGAACCGGGGCCGGCTGCTGATCGAAGCGCGGAGTGAAGCGGTGCATATGGCGGAGGGCGGATATGCGGCTCCGGCGGCACGGATGGTTCCGGTGGCAGGCGAAGCGGTGCTGCCGACGCTGAAGCTGGGTGTGCATCTGATGCGGCAGGCGGAGTACATCAGCGATCACGACGTAAAGGTGGCGACGCAGGTGGCCCGCATTCTGTGTGGAGGATCACTGACGGCGGGATCGATGGTAAGCGAGCAATACCTGCTGGATCTGGAACGCGAAGCCTTTCTTTCACTGTGCGGGGAGCGCAGGACGCAGGAGCGCATTGCGTATACTTTGCAGACAGGAAAGCCGTTGCGGAACTGAGAGGTGCGATGCCCTGTCTGGAACTGAAGATTGCGGAAAAGCCCCACGCGCAGCCAGGCACGCGCCTGCGCGCTCTGCTGGATAAACCGAACGCGGCCGTACTGCGCCGCAACCATATTGCCGAAGTGAATGGGCCGCGCCTGCAGGAGCTGCACGAACAGCTGCGAATAACGGCGGTTCTGGCGGTGGATATTACCCATCCTCCGGCACAGAAACCTGCGCAGGACGATGTTGAGGAAGCTGAAGCTAACGATCTGGACGAAGCCATTGCGGAAATGCCCGAAGACCGGGCGGATGGAGAGTTCAGCGACAGCTTTGCAGCCGGTCTGGAGATATGGATTGCGCTGGAGAATGGCGCGGCGCGCGTTCTGGTGGATGCAGATGAGATTCCCGGGGCATTGCTGGTGTTTGACGCCTACTCGCGGCTGGCGAGGTACCAGCCCGCGTATCTGCGGCTGGATCAGCGAAAGGTTGGCATCTGCTATACCTTTCGCGAAGGGCTGACGATTGGGCTGGAGGGCGATCCGAAGCTGCTGGAGGAACACGAGGCGGCGGAAGTATTCGAGAATATGTCGGCCATTGCGGAGATCGACGATGTGCGGGAAAGGCGGCTGGTGACGCGTTTGCCGCATGCCGGGATTGCATACTGTCAAAGCCTGCTGCAGTCGGCGTCGGAGTGGCTGAGCGAAAACTCGTATCAAAGCATTCTGGGGTCGTAACCGTTCAGGTCAGCCATGCGGCGCACGATATTTACGGTGATGGTGGTGATCGGTCTTGCCGGAACCCTGCTCGCGCAGCTTGCGGAACAGGCTGAAGCGGGAGAACACACGCTTCCGAATGGAAGCGCAGTGCACTATCACATTCGGTTACTGCCGCCGGCATCGTTTCCTGAACTTCCTCCCGGCGTGAAACAGCAGCTGGTCCTGCGGCACTGCATGATTCCGCAAACGTATGAGGCGCGCGCGCCGGAGAACGTAATTCACGGAGCATTTGAACGCAAAGGCAGCAGCGACTGGGCGGTATTGTGCTCTCAGAACGGGACCAGCGCACTGCTGGTGTTTTTTGGCGATGCAGTCGAGAAGCCGATGACCTTACGTGCACAGCCCGACAACGAGTGGCTTGGTGCAGAGTATGCAGGCGCAATGTACGGGTCGGCGTGGGGCATTGCGGCGCGGTCTGCAGATACTATGCACGGGCGGCAGGTGGACGCGTTCGATCACGACGGGATCGAGGATGCGCACCTGGAGCGGTCATCGGTTATTCACTACTACCAGGATGGGAAGTGGCTGGCACGGGCGAGCGGTGACCAGGCCTCGCTTTGACAGAGCAGCAGGGAGGGAAAATGGCAGAAGTCTTTATTGCGAGCAGCATGCGGACGGCGGTGGGCAAGGCTCCCAGGGGTGCGCTGGCCGGCGTGCGGCCGGACGATCTCGCGGCCGTGGTGATGGGCGAGGCGCTGAAACGCGTGCCTGCGCTGGATGGGAAGGAGATCGACGATGTCATTCTGGGCTGTGCCATGCCGGAGGCGGAGCAGGGGATGAACGTGGCTCGGATTGCGAGCCTTCGCGCGGGGTTGCCGGTAGAGGTTCCGGCGATGACAATCAATCGCTTCTGTTCGTCGGGGTTGCAGGCGATTGCAATTGCGGCGCAGCAGATTATTGCCGGGCAGAGCGAGGCGGCGATTGCGGGCGGGACCGAGTCGATGAGCATGGTGCCGATGGGCGGCAATAAAGTGAGTGCGAATCCCTGGCTGATGGAGCACTATGCGGATACCTATCTGTCGATGGGGCTGACGGCGGAGAATCTGGCACGAAGATATGGAATTACGCGCGAGCAGGCGGATGAATTTTCGCTGGCGAGCCATCGGAAGGCCCTGGCAGCGATTGAGGAAGGAAGGTTCGCTGATGAAATCGTACCCATTATGGTTACAAATATGGCGCCGGGTGCTTCTCCGGCAAAGCCGGTGGTGACGGAGACGGTGTTCGAGACCGATGAGGGGCCGCGCGCGGATACGTCGGCCGAGGCACTGGCGAAGCTGAAGGCGGCCTTTCACGCACAGGGGATCGTTACGGCGGGGAATTCGTCGCAGACCTCTGACGGGGCAGCGGCGTCGGTGGTGATTTCCGGCGAGCGCGCGAAGGCGCTGGGCATTGAGCCGCTGGGACGGTTTGTGAGCTTTGCGACGGCGGGATGTCCGCCGGAGGTAATGGGGATCGGGCCGGTCTTGGCGATTCCGAAGGCGCTGAAGCTGGCTGGGCTGACGCTGGAAGAGATTGACCTGATTGAGCTGAATGAGGCCTTTGCGGTACAGGCACTGGCGGTGATTCAGCAGGCGGGACTGAACCCGAAGAAGGTGAACGTAAACGGCGGCGCGATTGCGCTGGGACATCCGCTGGGCTGCACGGGAGCGAAGCTGACGGCGACGCTGCTGCACGAGCTGAAGCGGCAAAAGCTACGCTATGGGCTGGTGACAATGTGCGTGGGCGGCGGGATGGGCGCGGCGGGTGTATTTGAGCGGGTGGGATAAACAATTCAACTGAAACATGGAAACCATAAAAGCAGCGTAGGATGGCTCGTTGCGGAGGAGTTCCTGTTATGACCACGACAGTCATGCCTGCTCCGGTTGCCGGCGGCGGCTTTTTGTTGAGCGAGTCGGACCCGGAAAGCATTTTTACTCCCGAGGATTTTTCCGGGGAGCAGCGGCAGATTGCCGAAACGGCGGCTCAGTTTGCGGCGAACGAGGTGCTGCCTGCGGCGGAGGCGATCGAGGCCAAACACTTCGATGTGACGCGAGGACTGCTCAGGAACGCCGGTGAGCTGGGGCTGATGGCGGTCGATATTCCTGAGGAGTACGGCGGACTGGAGATGGACAAGGTAACGTCGGCGATTATCGCGGACCGCATGTCGGTGCTGGCGAGTTTTTCGGTGGCGTTCAGCGCGCACGTGGGGATCGGTACCCTGCCTCTGGTGTGGTATGGCACGCGGGCACAGAAGGAGAAGTATCTTCCTCTGCTGGGAACAGGCGAATGGCTCGCCGCCTATGCGCTGTCGGAGGCCTCATCGGGATCGGACGCGATGAATATCCGGACGCGGGCTGTGCTTTCCGAAGACGGACAGCATTATGTTCTGAACGGCGAAAAGATGTGGATCACGAATGCAGGTTTTGCGGACCTGTTTACGGTGTTTGCGAAGATCGTGGACGCATCGGAACCGGACATCAGGAAGACGAAGATGTCGGCATTTCTGATCGAGCGGAATACGCCGGGACTGACGGTGGGTGCGGAGGAGCACAAGCTCGGGATTCGCGGCTCATCCACCTGTCCACTGATTCTGACCGAGTGCAAGGTGCCTGTGGGGAATCTGCTGGGCGAGGCCGGCAAGGGGCACCACATTGCATTCAACATTCTGAATATCGGCCGCTTCAAGCTGGGCGCAGCATGTGTGGGTGGTGGGCGGACATCGCTGGCAAACGCCATCCTCTATGCGAAGGAGCGCAAAGCCTTCGGCAAGCCGATTGCGGAGTTTGGACTGATTCAGCAGAAGATTGCGGATGCAGCCGCGCGAATTTATGTTGGCGAGTCGATGACGTACCGGACGATTGGAGCAATCGATGCGGCACTGGCGGCGATTCCATCCGAGCTGGCACATGATGCGAAGGAGATTCAGAAGCGCATTGAAGAATACGCGGTTGAGTGCTCGATTCTGAAGGTGTGGGGATCGGAGATGCTGGATGCGATTGTGGATCACAGCGTGCAGATCTACGCAGGCTATGGGTATGTCGAGGAGTATCCTGCGGAACGGGCATATCGGGATTCACGGATCAACCGGATCTTTGAGGGGACGAACGAGATCAACCGGCTGATCATTACGGGCTTTCTGATGAAGCGGGCAATGACCGGGCAACTGCCGCTGCTGCCGGCGATCAAACAGCTGATGGAAGAGCTGATGGCTCCGCCGTCGTTTGACGGAGCGAGCGGAGACGAGGATGTCCTGGCTGCGGAGGCGAGGCTGCTGGCGAATGCGAAAAAGCTGGTGCTGTTTGCGGCCGGCGCGGCGAGCCAGAAGTATATGAACGCTCTCGCAGATCAGCAGGAAGTGATGGCAGCGCTCGCGGATATGATCACTGAGGTCTATGCGCTGGAATGTGCTCTGCTGAGGGCACGCAAACTGGCCAGCGGTACGGGTGGCGCGCCGGCGGCACTGGCCGCGCAGATGACGCGGCTTTATGCAGTGCGCGCGTTCGACACGATTGAGTCGGCGGCACGGCAGGTGATTGGCGCGATTGCCGAGGGCGATATGCTGCGGACGCAGATGGCGATCTTCCGGCGGCTGACGAAGCGTGAGCCAGCGGACGTGGTGCTGGCCGGACGAGCCATTGCGAAGGCAGCGGTGGAACAGGGGCGGTATCCGTTGTAATGCCGTGCGATTTCTCGCGGAGATGTTGCATTTTCTGTCTATCCTTTTCTCTCGACCCGCGTCCAAGGGCTTAGATTTCCCGGCGCAGGTTATGCCGGGCGCAGATTCTTTACGTGTGATTCCCGGCGTCCTTTGCCGGTTCCACAGATGAAGCTGTGATTCTCGCAGTGATTTCCTGCTCCCAGCGCTCGGTCCCACGTCGATGGCTGTGGTGTGTGACATGGACGTTGCGCCGCTTCCCGCGAGCGGCGCAGACAGGTGCGCTTTGCAGTGCACGATGATGGAGCCGGGAAAATGCCCCCAGGGATGCGTGGTTTCCTTACCCTTCTTGCTGCTGTTGTTTGTTCCTTTCAGGCCGGCGCTGCCGCGGCGCAGCGGGTTTCACAGGCAATCGGCGAGAGCGGGCGTGTCGCGCTTGCGGGGACCATTGACCCGCGGGCTGCGGCGCAGTTCGACACAGGCCCGGTAGCAGCGGGAATGAAGATCAATGGAATGACGATGGTGTTTGCGCCGACAGCAGAACAGCAGGCCGATCTGGACGCGCTGGTGAAGGCGCAACAGACACCAGGTTCGGCGGAATATCATCAATGGCTGACCCCGGCAGAGTATGGGAGCCGGTTTGGGCTGAGCGACAGCGACCTGGCGAAAGTGGAAGCGTGGCTCGAACAGCAGGGCTTCAGCGTCGATCGCGTGGCGAACAGTCGGGACAGCATCACATTTTCCGGTACGGCGGAGCAGGTGCAGGCCGCTTTTCAGACGGAGATTCACCAGTTTCGGATCGGCGGAGAAACGCATTTTGCCAACGCTGCGGCGATCAAGGTGCCTGCGGCGCTTTCCGGTGTTGTGCGAACGGTGCGCAACCTGAATGATTTCCGGCCGAAGCCTTTTGTGCGATTCAGGCCTCAGACGGCAGAGGAGGCTGGACCGGGTTTTACTTCCTCACAGGGCGGAAGCCACTATCTGACTCCTAAAGATGTGGCGACGATTTACGACATCAATGCGGCGTACAACTCGGGCTACACCGGTACGGGGCAAACGATTGCAATTATGGGTCAATCGGCCGTGGAACTATCGGATATCGAGAATTTTCAGAGCGCGGCCGGGCTGACGGTGAAGGCTCCGACAATGGTCCTGGTGCCCGGTTCGGGAGGCTCCGCGGTTGTCTCAGGAGATGAGGCGGAGTCGGACCTGGATCTTGAGTATTCGGGCGGGATAGCAAAGGGTGCCACGATTGATTTTGTCTACACGGGAAATAATCCGAATTACGGCGTTTTTGATTCGATTCAGTATGCAGTGGATGAGGACATTGCTCCGATTATCAGCGTGAGTTATGGCGACTGCGAAACCGATCTGGGATCGAGCAATTATGCAGCGCTGAATGCGATTCTTGAACAGGGAGCCAGCCAGGGACAGACCATTGTCGCGGCTTCAGGCGATGACGGCTCGACGGCATGTTATGGCATAAAGGGGATGACGACGACAGAGCAGGAGGCGCTGGCGGTCAATTTCCCTGCGAGCAGCCAGTATGCAACGGGACTGGGTGGGACGGAGTTTCCGGCGGCGGATGTGGCCTCGACCAACACAACGTACTGGGACTCGGCCAGCGGGAGCGATGTAATCAGCTCGGCGCTTTCGTATATTCCGGAGGGTGCATGGAATGACGACTCGTCTTCGCTTGGGGCAATGTATGCGCTGTCCGCCGGAGGCGGTGGCGCAAGCGGACTGACGGCAAGGCCGAGTTGGCAGACGGGTGCAGGGATTCCGTCCGGAAATGCTCGGCTGGTTCCGGATATCTCTCTGGATTCGTCTGCGGATCGTGCGGGCTATCTGTATTGCTCGAGCGATACGTCAGGGTGGTCGAGCGAGCAGAAGGCAAGCTGTAACAGCAGTTTTCGTGATGCGAGCTCGCAGGACCTGACGGTGGCCGGAGGCACGAGCTTTGCGGCGCCGATATTTGCCGGAATGATGGCAATTCTTAACCAGAAACAGAACGCGACGGGGCAGGGCGTTGTGAATGCGACGCTGTACACAATGGCGGCGAATGCGGCTACCTACGCGTCGGCTTTCCACGACATCACAAGCGGCAGCATCGCGTGCTCGGCGGGACCGAGCTACTGTTCGGCGGCAGGTGAATCGGGCTTTTCAGCCGGAACAGGCTATGACGAGGCCACCGGTCTGGGTTCCATCGATCTTTACAATCTGCTGATGGCATGGCCTTCGGGGTCGTCGACCGGCTCGGGCAGCGGGAGTGGCAGCTTTGCGCTGCAGGCGACTAATGTGACCGTGGCCGCGGGCAGCTCCGGCAGCTCGACGGTTACGGTTACTCCGTCAGGCGGGTTTACGGGCGCGGTGAATCTGGCCTGTGCGGTGACGGCGAGCCCATCCGGCGCCACGGATGTGCCGACATGCAGTGTGAGCTCGTCTTCGGTGAGCATTACCGGTACGGGCGGCGTGACGGCGCAGGTTACGCTGGCCACGACCGCCGCAACCGCCGCGCTGCAGGAGCCGTTGCGGAGGTATGTCTTTCCTGCGGGAGGCATCGCCGCGCTGGCGGTCGTGTTCCTGTGGGGCATACCTTCCCGCCGGCGAGGATGGCGGGCGATGCTGGGCATGTTGATTCTTGTGATTTGTCTGGCCCCGATGGGCTGCGGAAGCAGTGGGTCAGGGGCGACCAGTAAAAGCACCGGCGGGACAGGCAGCGGAACCACAACAGGGACGACTGCGGGAAGCTATACGGTGAAGGTGACCGGGACGGCCGCTTCCGACAGCAGCCTTACGGCATCCACGACGTTTATGCTGACGGTGAATTAGTGGAAATGAAAGTCTCCGCTATGTTTCCGGGCACGGACCGGATCTCTGAACCAGTGGCGGATAAACCGGGCGGGGGGCTGCCGTCCGGCCGCTTTTTTGCAGGGCATTAAATATGAGTTTGGTGAAAGAGAAACGATCTTCGCAGCGCGACTTCCTTTTTCAAATTCCGTCTACAATCATGCCGGATGATGACGTGATGATGCCGGGGTTTGCTTGACAGCGGCATTTCGATGTCATACAACCAGCACACTGCTGAGTCCGAGGAAGTAATTCCCAATATGGTTGCCGCGCTGATGCATCGGATCGTTGATTTTCATCAGGCTGGTACCAGATACTCCTATCGACGCATCACCAGAATGCGTAACCGCCGTTTGATCACAGATTCGGCTGACGGACGGCTCCGAGCACACCTTTTTTGGACAGGATGGCCATGTTACTCACAAGAATCCGCTCCCTCCACATTGCTGCTGCCGCAACCACTGTTCTCGTCTCACTGCTGACGGCTCCGGTCTTCGCACAGACCGCCGCGACACCCTCGCTGGTTGCCAGCCGCATTACCGCACCCATCAACGAGAACAATCTGGTGCCTCTGAAAGGTAATGTGCATCCGCAGGCGCGAGCGCAGTTTGACCGGGGCGCGGCGTCCGGCTCATTGCCAACGGGCCAGCTTGTTCTGGTGCTGAGCCGCAGCGCACAGCAGCAACAGGCTCTGACGCAGTATCTGGCTTCCCTGCAGGATGTGAATTCTCCGAATTATCACAAGTGGCTGACGCCGGAGCAGTATGGAGCACAGTACGGAGTGAGCGATGCGGATCTGGATGCGGTGCAGTCATGGCTTACCTCAAAGGGCTTTCAGGTAGGGACAGTGCCTGCATCGAGAAACTTTATGAGGTTTTCAGGCACGTTCGATCAGCTACAGACCGCCTTTCACACGTCGATCCGTAAATATCTGGTTCAGGGAGTGATGCATTTTGCCAATGCCAGCGATCCACAGATTCCGGCTGCTCTGGCGCCGGTGGTTGCGGGTGTGGCGAAGATGAATGATTTTCGGCCGAAATCGAACGCAAAGTTAGGGGGAACAGGGCGCTATGACAGTGCATTGAAAAGGATCAAGCCTGACTTAACTCTGTTCGATAATCAAAATAATCCGTACCTGTATGTTGATCCGGCAGATGCTGCGACGATTTATGACACACCGAATGCAACGCTGAATCCGAACTATTCCGGGACGACGTATGACGGAACCGGGGTAACGATCGGGATTGTGGGCGATTCAAATGTCACGATGCAGGACATCATCAATTACCGGGAGACGTTCCTCGGAGAGACATCCGGAAGCACAAACAATCCGACCGTGATTGTGGAGGGCAACGATCCGGGAATCAACGGAGATGAAGGCGAAGCACTGCTGGACAATGAAATTGCCGGCGGGATCGCTCCAAAGGCAACGATCAATTTTTATACCGCGGATAATACCGATCTGCAGGGTGGCATCATTCTGGCGGCGTTGCGCGCGATCGGGGATAACACCGTCAGTATTCTTAATCTGAGTTTTGGTGAGTGCGAGGCTGGAGAGGGAACAAGCGAAAACCAGCTCATCAGCGAGATGTGGGAGGAAGCCGCAGCGCAGGGTATCAGTGTGACTGTTTCGACAGGCGACAGCGGCTCGGCAGGCTGCGATAACGATAATACGGAGACGCAGGCGCAGTTTGGCCTGAATGTGAACGGCCTGGCCTCCACGCCCTTTAATATTGCCGTGGGCGGCACGGACTACGATGCGCTCATCGGCAACAACGGTCAGGCCTTCAGCCAGTATGTGAATGTCAGTAGTAGCGGCTCGGCTCCCTATTACCGGACGGCAAAAAGCTATATTCCAGAAGAACCCTGGAATAACTCGACCTTCCCAAATACAAACGTCGCATCGAACGTTCCCTATTTGGATCCAAATACAGGCAATACCAACATCGTTGCAGCTGGCGGTGGACAGAGCAGCTGTGTCGCTCAGGATCAGTTTGGAAATTGCGAGGCATACTCCAAGCCGTCGTTTCAGACTTCTCTGACACCCAATGATCAGGTTCGCGATCTTCCTGACGTCTCCCTGCTTGCGGCTGACGGATTTTACGGAGCACTTTGGGCGGTGTGCGCTGACAATGTGGCGGATGGAGATTCCTCTTCCACCTATACCGATTGCCAGACATCGGGAGGACAGATCACCGACCAGACTACATTCAGCGGATATGGAGGCACATCCGCTGCGGCTCCTGCATTTGCCGGCATGCTGGCGCTGGTGGAACAGAAGACGGGCTCGCGCCTTGGTCAGGCAGATTACGTGCTGTACAACCTGGCAAGCTCAAAGTACAGCACCGTCTTTCATGACGTTACGACTGGTGATAATTCGGTGGTGTGCACCGGCGGGACGGAGGCAGACTGCAACTCGGCGGGCTTCCTGACTGGGTATAATGCCGGGACCGGGTATGACTATGCGTCCGGCCTGGGCAGCGTGGACGCGGCACAGATGGTGAACAACTGGAGCAGTGTGTCGCTGGCGTCTACATCGACAAGTTTTGACATTAATGGATCGACAGCGGCAGTGAATGTTTCGCACGGTACAAGTCTGATGTTCAAGGTCGGGGTGACGCCTGTTTCGGCGACCGGCGACGTGGCCATTGTGGATAATGCAGATGGTTCTGCCAACGGTCCGGTGAGCAGTAATAATGGCAACCAGACGGTGCTGACACTTTCAGGTGGAGCAGCGACCACCAACTACAATGGTTTGCCAGGCGGCAGCTATACCGTTTATGCCAACTATGCCGGAGACGCCTCTCATGCATCCAGCCAGTCTGCCGGCATCAGCGTCACGATCTCCGCTGAATCGAGTGCGACAAATCTGGTTGTGAGTGCATATGATCCGGTTGCGTGCGCGTCGGGATCGTGCGGGGCGATATCGGGAACTGCATTCACCTATGGACAGTTCATCTCTGCCGATGCCCAGATTCAGGGAACCTCTTCTGACGAACAGAAGAACGGGACAGAAGGAGTGGCGACTGGTTCGGTAGCTTTCCTGAATGGCTCGACGAAACTTGGCACCTCAAATGTAACCTCAGATGTCAGTGTTGCGTCCTACACCACGCCCAGTAATGCGTTCCCGGCATTTCCGGTCGGCTCCTACAATCTGACCGCGCAGTATTCAGGAGATGCGAGCTATCACGCGAGTACGAGCAACGCAGTTGCCTTTACGGTTGCCAAAGGTTCAACCAGTCTCAGTGGGAGTGCCAGCAGCACGAGCATTCAGGCTTCCAGTTCAACTAACGTTACTGTACTGATCAGCACAGACAGCGAAGGCGCATTCCCTACCGGAACGATTACGCTGACGGCAAATGGCAAGACCGTAGGCACGGCTACCAGCTTTAACAATGGTTTTGAGACCAATAACACTTCCGCAGCTGAGGCGATTATCAGTGTGTCAGGCACCAGCCTGAACAGCGGAAGCAATACGATCACGGCCAGCTACAGCGGTGATGCCAACTATGCCGCGTCGAGCGGAGGCAGCGTAACAGTTGCGGTGAGCGGGACGACGGGCAGCGCCGGTTTCGGTGTGACTGCAGCGCCGCCTTCGCTTACGATCAATCCGGGAGCGACGACAGGCAATACATCGACTATTGCCGTGACGCCGAGTAATGGTTTCACTGGCAGCGTGGCTCTGGCCTGCTCTGTGGCCAGTCCGGCGGGCGCGACCGATCCGGCAACCTGCAGTCTTAGTTCAAGCTCGGCGAATGTAACCGGCGCAACGGCCGCCAATACCACGCTGACGATCAACACAACGGCTTCCAGTACTGCCCACAATAGTCTGCCGCTGAAGAAGTTCTTCACGACAGCGGGCGGAGTGGCTCTGGCACTGGTGGTGTTCTTCGGGATTCCAGCGCGGCGGCGGGGCTGGCAGACCATGCTGGGCCTGCTGATTGTGATCGTTACCCTGGCCGGAGTTGGCTGCGGCGGCGGCGGTGGCAACAGCGGCGGCGGCGGTGGTGGCAGCATGGGTACCACGGCGGGCACTTATACCGTGACCGTAACGGGCACCAGTGGAAGCCTCCACAGTAATACAACGGTGACGGTGACGGTGAACTGATAGCGCAGATGCCGTCTGATTCAGGGCGGGGCCGCATCTTTCGGGGTGCGGCCTTTTTCCATTGAATTCCGGAAAAGACAGAATGCAACCATGCGCGCTGTTCAGGCGGCAGGTTTTCAGGATGCGTTCAGAGCAGAATTTGAAACGGAGGGCGGTGCAGCTTGATCAGTGGCGGATGAAGTACATCAGCCAGCTGGCCAGGATAACGGAACCGGCGAAGAGTACCCAGCAGAAGAGGCCGTAGCGGATCATGGCGCGGGGCGTGGCGCGCTGCGTGATGCCGAAAACCACGGATGCGAAGACGGCGTAGATGAGAACGGCGGAGAAGTGGGAGAGTGTCACGAAGCTTTTCTCCCGATGCGAAGATTGTGAGCGTCAACGGCGGAGATGAAGTTCAGCAGCCCGGCAACGACGGCGAACTTGGTTCCGTAGTCGGCGGTGGCCGTCTGCACGGCGGTGTGGCCCAGATTGAGAAGCTGCCCGATGAAGTAGAGAAGTCCGGTACCGAGATCACCGGCAAAACCAAGCATGTCAAGCATGTCGCCGGTATTTGGCTGGTACAGCTTTGCCTGCATGGCCAGTCCGAGGGCAAACATGGTGGTGATGGAGGTGAAGAGAAGAAGTGCGCGTATCCAGTGCCGGGTGAGCAGATGCCCCGCGCCGGGGATGAGCCAGCCGAGCAGCAAAGCTCCGTAAACAAAGCCCTGGGACTCCTTCTTTTCAGGCACCTGAACCTTTGAGACCATCCCTTTGACTATACAGGAACCCAGTACGTCAGACAGAGATTCCATGTATGGTTTGCAGGAATCCGGGGCGGATGGTCAGGAGGTGGCCTGTTCTCCGGTGCCGGGCTAAGGGCTTCTTAAATTCTCACCAGATCGCGCTGGATTCGGCCTGTCGGTGCGGCGCTGTCGGTGGTGGTGATCATGTTCAGCTCGCTGCGCACGCCGAATTCGGGCAGGTAGATGCCCGGCTCGACGGAGAAGCAGGTAAAGGGCAGGATGAGACGCTCGTCGTGGGTCTCAAGATTATCGAGATGCGCGCCGCTGCCGTGCAGTTCGGTGCCGATGTTGTGGCCGGTGCGATGCGTAAAGTATGGAGCGAAGCCGGCCTTGCGGATGACCGAGCGGGAAGCGTCGTCGGCCTGCCAGCCGGCGATGGGATGTTTCGTGGCGAAGGCTTCTGAGATTGTGCTGACGGCGGCGTCGCGGGCGTCGCGCACGGTGGTGAAGACCTGTTGTTCGCGATCAGAGGGCTCGCGGCCGACGACACCGGTCCAGGTGATGTCATACCAGATGGTGCCAGGGCGGTTTTTGCGTCCCCAGATATCGATGAGAACAAAGTCGCCTTCGCGGATGGGCCTCGCGGTTGTGGATGTGGGCTCGTAGTGCGAGTCAGAACTGTTCTGATTGACGGAGACATTGGGGCCGTTTTCCCAGACAAGATCGGCACGGCTCATGGCTTCCTGAAGCCAGAGAACCATGTCGTACTCCGTGGGCTGAGAGCCGGCGCGGATGCGGCGCCCGATCTCGCGAAAGCCTTCGGGAAGAATTTCGTCGAGTGCTCTTTGTGCTTCGTAGTGGCTTGCGATCTGTTCCTCAGAGAGTACAGCCTGGAAGTGGCTGACGAGATCGGCGGAGGAAACGATAGTTTTACCGAAGGCGCGGAGCAACTCGATGGTTCCGGCATCAACCATGGAGACGTACATGATGGCGTTGCGCGGGGAATACTGCATCGCGATGCGGCGATAAGGAGCGAGCATAGCGCCGAGTCCTGCTTCGAGCTCCTGCCAGGAGGAGTAGACGCCTTTCGAGCCAGGAAGCATGTCGAGTCGCCCGGCTTCGATTCGATGGACGAGCTTGCGGGGCTCACCTGTGGCGGGGATGACGTAATACCAGCGCCGCGTGACATGCGCGTCTTCGGGCAGGCCGAGGATGGCATAAGCCAGCGGGTCGCGGTGGTGGTGGTCATAGAAGAGCCAGGCGTCGAGCTGCTGCTCGCGGAGGGCGGACTGGATCGCGTCGAGGTTCACGGTGGCCACCGAGGATGAGTGTAACGCAGCTGGAGGGGGGCCGGCGGAGAACTGTGCAGACCGGATACCGGACGGGCTCGGCTACAATCGGTTCATACAGGCGCAGGAGCGACGATGCAGCGAATCGCTGTGCAGATACTGAAGGGCCTGCTGATGGCCGCTGTTCTGCTTTATGCGGGAGACTGGGTAGTCTTTCACCTTCGAGCGATGCGGGGTATGGCGATGGGCTCGATTGAGGTTGATCAGTTTCTGGCGACCCCGCTGAAGGGCCACAAGGAAGAGTTCGACTACATGGGCAGCGCGGATGTGGCCTGCGCGCGCGCATTGTTTCCGCACGACGGAGCGCCGGCCTGCTGGTGGGTCGAACGGCATAAAACGCACTGGGAATAGAACGGATGCGATGTCTATATGCGTGCCGATTCCTGAGTAACTGCGAACTATCCCGGCACGATGAAGAAACCTACTTTTTCTCGTGATACTCCTGCTCGGTGTTGATCGCCCATAGCGCATCCTTGTCGAGATTTCCGACGAGGATGTTGTCCACGGCGGTCATCGCCGTGAGCATAGAGTGATCCTGATTGTTGTACTTGTGCATGCCGTTGCGGCCGACGAGGAAGAGGTTTTCAAAGCCATCCATGTAGCGGACGATTTCGTCGAAGCGGTGATACGTGCCGAAATAAGCGGGGTAGGTTTTCGGCACGCGCACAACGTGTGCGTCGAGTACATCGGAGGATTTCAGAATGCCGATCTTTTCAATTTCAGCGATGGCGAACTTTGCGATCTTATCGTCGGGCATCTTCCACAGATCATCAGAGTCGTAGCAAAAATATTCGAGACCGATCCAGATTTTTGAGGGATCGGCAACCATGTATGGGCTCCAGTTATTGAAGATCTGCAGGCGGCCGACGAGAACATCGGGTTCCTGGATATAAATCCAGGTGTCTTTAAGAAGCGAACCGTCGGGCTCGGTCACTGTAAGCCGGTTGACGAGCAGGCCAACGGTGATGAAGTCGCGGTAGACGAGGCCGTCGGCGACTTCGCGGACCGAAGCGGGAACTTCTGTGCCCGGATTGGGGAAGTGCAGGCTGCGCAGCAGCTCGCGGACGGGCATGGTGGAGAAGACGTAATCGGCTTCGATGGTGCGGGTTTCTCCATGCTCGTTGATGGCCTCAACGGAAGCGATGCGATTGCCGGCGACATGGAGCCTGGTGACCCGCCAGCCGAGACAGACCTCGCCTCCCCTGTTCGTAACCAGATCGGCGACATGTTCCCAGAGCTGGCCTGGTCCATATTTCGGGTACAGGAACTTCTCGATGAGAGAGGTTTCTGTATCCTTTTGCGCAATATCCCCGGATTTCTTCGCGCGGAAAGTCTTCTTCAGAAAGTGAGCGATGGCCGTGCGCAGGGAAAGTCCCTTGATGCGCTGCGCACCCCACTCGGCGCTGATGTGGTCGCAGGGAACTCCCCAGACCTTTTCGGTATAAGACTTGAAGAAGGTGAGATAGAGTTCGCGGCCGAAACGATTGATGAGAAAGTCTTCCAGAGTCTTTTCTTCGCGGCGCGGAAAGAGATGGGCTCGCAGATAGCTGAAGCCGATGCGTACCATGCGTCCCAGTCCAAGCTGGCGAATGGTCTGGCCATTCAGCGCGAGCGGGTAATCGAAAAAGCTGCGCAGGAAATAGATACGGCTGCGACGGGGCCGCACCAGCATGACCAGATCAGAGTCAGGTGATGGGGAGCCGTTTTGCGAAATGGTTCGCTCACGGCTCTGATAGCGGATGGAGTGCTCTTCGCTGTCATTCTCGCTGGAAGCGATGGGCAGCAGAGAGGTCCACCAGTCCATGACGCGATCGGACTTTGAGAAGAAGCGGTGGCCTCCGATATCCATGCGGTTGCCGCAGTACTGGATGGTGCAGGAGATACCGCCAATGCGCTGCGTGGCTTCGAAAACGATGGGCTGAACGTCAGAGCGGCGCAGAAATTCGAGGGCTGCGGTGAGGCCGGCAGGGCCGGCACCGATGATGACAGCGGTTTTGCCGGTGCTCACTGGGCGGCTCCGGCGTTGCCGTGCAGGCAGAGATGATACGGCGAAAGTGGTGCGCCGATGAGAAACAGACAATATTGCATATAAAACTATGTTCGAGCCAGCGGACCATCCAGGCAACCCGCATGCCGGCAGAGCGATCTGTATGGGGCTGGAGAGCGGCGGCCTCTTTCCTTGTTATTGCAACTATAGACGGAGCGGGGGCAAACAAGTCTGCCGACAGAGAAAGATCCCGTTTCAGACAACAAGCCGTTAGATGGCTGAGACGGCAGAGCCTCCTCGCCGTTCTTCGGCGATGGCGTGCATGAGGCCACCCGGCATCAGGCGATAAACTTCTCCGCGCCAAAGGATTTTGTTCGATCCATAACTCGCCATCCAGTAACAGAATCCGAGAAAGTCGCGCAGAGGATAAAGCAGGATGGTCCGCAACAGGTGTCGCTCTTCCACTACCGAGGCACCCACGATGGCGGCCAGGAGCATACGGATGACCAGGCTATAGAGCAACAGGGCGGAAGCGAGAAATGGATGATGGAGGGCCAGCGCCGCGACGAAAGACAACAGGCCAAAGGGCACCGAGAAGGTAAGTGCGGTGCCGAAGTGGCCTTTGGGGCGCGAGAAGCGGGTGGATTTCATCCAGCGGATCTGATGCTTCTGGGAGGCCGTAAAACTCAGGTTGAGGATGACATGATCGATGACGTGGGTGGAGAGAACGACGGTGTGCCCATGGGCGGCGATTTGATTGCCGAGCACGAAATCATCGGCGCAGTAAGGGCCGAGGATACGGAAGCCGCCAATCTCATCAACGCATGGACGACGCACGGCCATAGTAGGGCCGAGGGTGAACTGCATGCCTTCCATCATGTCCGCAACGAGGACGCCGGAAGTCATCTCGATGGACATACCGGCAGCTTCGAGCTTCGACCAGATGGTGCCTTTATCGGCGACTCCGCGATAAAGGCAGGTGACAGCTCCGACATTGGCATCTGCGAAGGGAGCAACGACTGAGCGGATATAGTCCGGTGTAACACGGACGTCGCTGTCGCTGATGATGAACAGATCGTGGCGGGCTGCTGCAGCCATGCGCTCCAGTGAAGAGACTTTGGCGTTAATGTAGACAGGCTCCTCCGCGATGAGGAACTGGACAGGGATCTGCGGATAGCGGGAGGCTACCTGACGGGCGATGGCCAGACCGGTATCCGTGGCGCTGCGGGCGCAGAA
Organism: Paracidobacterium acidisoli; assembly: GCF_003428625.2. GTDB lineage: Bacteria > Acidobacteriota > Terriglobia > Terriglobales > Acidobacteriaceae > Paracidobacterium > Paracidobacterium acidisoli. The sequence goes on from NZ_QVQT02000003.1 coordinate 131,583, forward strand.
GAGGATTTCGTAAGAGGGATAATCCTGGAGAAAGAAGCTCTCAAGATGGATGTCGAGATTTGGCTCTGCCCCGTGAAGCGGCTTAAGCAGGCTGACCGGCTGCTGAAAGGTCTGCGATTCCGCTCTGTGTCTTTTGCGGCGAATGAAGCGTATGGCTCCGGCGATCACGAGGCCGGTGAAGACCGAGGAGGTGAGCAGGCCGAAGAGCCCGAGGCCGAGAAGAGCTTTCAACATAAGAAATGGTCTGCCGCGCAGGGCTGCTGCAGCAGAAAATACCCTCTTCAGATTACAGGAGGTGTGATGACTCGTGCAGATAAAGAGAGGGACGTTATCGCGGTGTCATATCAGGACGTTAACGTCTGGCCTTCGCTGCCGGAACGTCAACGGGACGGCGCAGCGGAACCATAGCCGCGCCCTGCGGAGCGGCCTGCTGCATGCGTGAGAGCATCTCGGTACGAACGTAGTGTATGAAGTCCTGCATCTGCCGGTTCATCTCCTCCATGCGCTCGCGCATCTGCAGAATGATGGCGATGCCGGCAATGTTGACTCCGAGATCGCGTGCGAGATTGAGGATGAATTCAAGGCGCTCCAGGTCCTCATCGGTATAAAGGCGGGTATTGCCTTCGGTGCGCGACGGCTTCAGCAGGCCTTCACGCTCGTAAAGACGCAGGGTCTGCGGATGGATGTCGTACATCTCGGCCACTGCCGAGATCATGTATGCGCCTTTGGATTTGCGTTTGGTCGGCATAGGATCAGGTCAGCTGGTAAATAATTTTGCCCGGGCGTCAGTTGCTTCGATCTGTCCGAAGGCGATGCGGCGAGGCAACAGGTTACGAAGTTGTCCGCCGATGATGCGATAAGGAATGACGGCTTCGGTACAGTATCCGTTCTTCTGCTCGATATGAAGCAGCACTGCGTCGCGGTAACCTTCCTTCGAGGGCTGGCTGAGCGCGATGTTCGCCGCCATTACCGCAGCCTTGATGGAACCGCGGCGGGCCTCTTTCACGAGATATTCGCCGAGCAGATGATAGAGGCGCTCCGGATCGCGGGGAAGGCGTGGAATATCGAGTTTGGCGCGCTCTACCTGGCGATCGTTATCCATGAAGAAGCCGAACGGACCCAGCTCGCCGTAACGGCGGAGTACGACGCGGGCAAAGGACATGGCGGCATTCAGCAGCTCATTGGCGACTTTCTGGTCCTGCGTCTGTTCGGTCACTGCCATTCCCTGCTGCTCCCACAATTCATAAGAGACTTTACACCTTTGCCCACATGGACTCGCGGGGATCGTCAGGATTGAGTTTGGCGAATTCGCGGAGAATCTCCTTGGATCGCTCGTCGCGCACCTGCGGCACCGTGATTTCGACGGTGACAATCTGATCGCCACGTGCGCCCTCGCGTGTTGCCGAGGCAACGCCGCGCTCCCGCATGCGCAGTTTCTGGCCGCTCTGCGTGCCGGGCGGAATCCTGAGCTGCGTGCGTCCATCGATGGTAGGAACTTCAATCTTTGCGCCCAGAGCAGCTTCAGCCACGGTAACCGGCACAATAATCCGAATGTCGTCACCTTCGCGGGAGAAGACCGGATGCGAGCCGGTACGGATAATGAGGTAGAGATCACCAGCCGGGCCGCTGTTCGTGCCGGCATTGCCGCGGCCGGCAAGACGGATACGCTGGCCGTCGCGCGTGCCGGCCTTGACGCGAAATTCGATGGTCTCGGTACGGTGCAGCGTGCCCTGGCCGTAACAGGTGGGGCAGGCATTCTGCACCTTGCCCGTGCCACCGCAGCGCGGGCACTGAATGTTGAACTTCATACGGCCGCCCATCTGCGTGACGGTTCCGGAGCCGTGGCATTCAGGGCAGGTCTGCGCGCCGCCGGTAGAGGTTTTGCCTTTGCAGGTAGGGCACAGCTCCTGGCGCTGAATCTGCAGACGGGCAGTACCTCCGCGAATAGCGGTCCAGAAATCAACGGTGGCCTGGTACTCGAGATCAGTGCCAGGCTGCGGGCCGGTCTGCTGGGGTGCGCCGCCCTGATTGAAGATGCCGGAAAAGATGTCCTTGAAGCCGCCCCACCCGGCGGTACCGGCGCTGCCAGCGCTGCCGGTCTGCTGGCGCTGTGTTCCGGCACCGGTGGCGAAGTCGGAGAAGTCGAATCCGCCAAAGTCAAACGGAACTTCCTGGCGGGAGGATGTGCCGCCGGTTCCGGGCGTGTATCCGGAGCGGGCAGCAGCCTCGGCAGCGGCTGGATCGATCTGATCGGAGTAAAAGCCGAACTGATCGTAAACCTTGCGTTTCTTCTCGTCGCTGAGGATGTCGTTGGCTTCGGAAATTTCCTTGAACTTCTCTTCGGCCTTTTTATCGCCGGGGTTTACATCGGGATGATACTTGCGCGCGAGCTTGCGGAAGGCTTTGCGAATCTCATCCGCGGTCGCCGTCTTTTTGATGCCAAGCGTGGCGTAATAATCTTTGTGCTGCGTTTGCGCCATGTGTTTCTGCTCTCTTGTTCCTGCTGAGCGGGTTTAGTCTTTCTGGCACTCCGGGCACCAGTACACGGTGCGTCCACCCATATCGGCCTTCTTTATTGTTGCACCGCAGACGAAGCATGGCTTGCCGGCCCGGCGGTAAGCGTAGTGTACTTCGTGGTCCTCAGCGGGCCCGCGTTTATGCGGGCGATGCTTCGACCGGGTAGTCACGATGCGGCGATCGACCATCGCCTCGCGCATCAGAGTCTTCGCTTCTTTCCAGATGCCGCGCAGGGCTGTTGTTTCCGTCTGACCGCCAGGGCGCCAGGGATTGATCTTTGCGCGGAATAAAAGCTCCGCCCGAAAGATATTACCGATGCCGCCGAAGATGGACTGATCCATAAGCAAAAGGCCGACAGGGGCAGTCCGTTCTTTGATCCACGCGAAGGCCGGCTCCGGATCGGAGCCAGGCCGCAGAGGATCGGGGCCAATGCGGGCCATGAGCTTCTGCCACTTCTTTTCGTCGAAGAGTGAACAGTCCATAGCGCCGCGCAGCTCCATCCAGTCGCGAGTGGTCCACATGCGCAGCCGAAGCGCGCCCTTTTCTTCCGGCATGGGCATCCGGCCATCCCGGAAATCGCCATACATGCCGAGATGGATGTGCAGGATCAGATCGCGTCCGAAGAAATAACCAAGGTGCTTGCCATACGCTTCGACAGCCTGCAGCTTTCTGCCGTACAGAAGGGCTGCATCGGGGAAGGCGCCGTTGGGCGAATCCACCTGCACGCGTTTGCCCGCAAAGGCGGCTGCATGACGGTCGGCGAAGCGGTGGATTTCATTTCCCTCAGGCATTCGTTTAGTTCCGGATCAGCCTTAATTCCAGACCATTCGGGCCTCGACGGGCTCCATACGCCAGAAGAGGTCGGGCTCCATTTTCTGCATCTGCGCGACGAAGCGCTCGGCTTCCTCACGGGTGTTGAACATCACTTTGTTGGTGACCGCGCCAGCCCGTAACTGCTCGCATTTCCATAATGTGTCGGTCATCTGATTTCCTCTGACTGCCTTTCCGAAACTGATTTCTTCTGCCTGGGGTACGCAAAAAACTGCCGTTCCGGTTCTGCCTTCGTTTACATCCTGCTGAAAACCGGGGCGCTCCTTTCGGAACGCCCCATACCAAATACCAGACTCAGTGAGCGGGCCCGCCTCGGATCTTCCGGGTGCAGGCACCGCCTTACTTCTTATCTTCGACGTCGACGTACTCCGCGTCGATAACACCTTCGTCCTTCTTCTGATCCCCCGCTCCGGCGGCGGCCTGCGCGCCGTCGGTCGGAGCAGGACCTCCCGGCGTCGCGTTGGCCTTGTACATCGCCTCGGCGAGTTTATGCGAGGCAGCGGTCAGTTTCTCCCGTGCCGCATTCAGCTCGGCCGCCGGTGGCTGGCCTTCGAGGGTTTTCTTTGCCTCGGCCAGCGCAGCTTCCACATCGCTTCTGTCGCTGCCGGAGACCTTGTCGCCGTTCTCCTTCAGCATCTTCTCGATGTTATAGACGAGGTTGTCGAGACCATTGCGCGCTTCGATCTCGTCGCGTTTCGCCTTGTCCTCGGCGGAGTGGGCTTCAGCTTCCTTCGCCATACGCTCCACTTCGTCCTTGCTGAGGCCCGAAGATGAGGTAATCGTCACCTTCTGATCTTTGCTCGTGGCATTGTCCTTCGCGGTTACGTTGAGGATGCCGTTGGCGTCGATGTCAAAAGTGACCTCGATCTGCGGCACGCCGCGCGGAGCCGGAGGGATGCCGCTCAGCTTGAACTTGGCCAGAGTGCGATTCTGCGCCGCCATAGGCCGTTCGCCCTGGAGGACATGCACTTCGACCTCGGTCTGACTATCGGCCGCCGTCGAGAAGGTCTCTGTCTTCTTCGTCGGGATGGTCGTGTTGCGCGGAATCATCGGCGTAGCCACTCCACCCAGCGTTTCGATGGCCAGGGTCAGCGGCGTCACATCGAGCAGCAGCAGATCCTTCACCTCACCTGCAAGCACGCCGGCCTGCACTGCGGCGCCGATGGCGACAACCTCGTCGGGGTTCACACCCTTGTGAGGCTCCCTGCCGAAGAGATCACGGACGATCTGCTGGATACGCGGCATACGCGTCTGCCCACCGACCAGCACAACCTCATCGATTTTGCTGGCGTCGATACCGGCATCGGCCAAAGCCTTCTTTGAAGGCTCGATCGACCGCTGCAGGATGTCTTCAACCAGCTGCTCCAGCTTCGCGCGGGACATTTTCTTGACCAAATGCTTCGGACCGCTGGCATCGGCGGTGATGAATGGAAGATTGATCTCCGTTTCCAGCGCGGTCGAAAGCTCGATCTTGGCACGCTCGGCCGAATCCTTGAGCCTCTGCAGGGCCATTTCATTGCCCTTCGAGCCGAGGTCGAGGCCCTCATCCTTTTTGAACTCATCGATCAGCCAGTCGACGATGCGCTGGTCGATGTTGTCGCCGCCGAGGTGAGTGTCGCCGTTGGTCGATTTAACCTCAATGACACCCTCGCCGACTTCGAGGATGGAAATATCGAATGTGCCGCCGCCGAAGTCGTACACGGCGATGGTTTCGTCCTTCTTCTTGTCGAGACCATAGGCAAGCGCGGCCGCGGTCGGCTCGTTGACGATGCGCTTGACTTCAAGACCTGCGATTTTGCCGGCGTCCTTGGTCGCCTGACGCTGTGCGTCATTGAAGTAAGCCGGGACGGTAATCACGGCTTCGGTAACGTTGGCGCCAAGGTAGTCTTCCGCTGCTTTCTTCAGTTTCTGAAGAATGAGCGCGGAGATCTCGGGCGGAGTATAGTCCCTGCCCTGAGCCTCAACGACCACATGGTCGCCCTGCTGCTTCACCTTATAAGGCACCATCTTCATTTCATCGTTTACTTCGTTATAACGACGGCCCATGAACCGCTTGATCGAGTAGATCGTGTTCTGGGGGTTGGTGATGGCCTGGCGTTTTGCCACCTGGCCGACGAGGCGCTCACCGCTTTTGGTGAATCCAACGACGGAAGGGGTGGTGCGGCCACCTTCCTCATTGGGAATCACTTTGGGCTCGCCGCCCTCCATGACGGCGACGACCGAGTTGGTCGTGCCGAGATCGATTCCAATAATCTTTGCCATTGCTGTCCCTGCTCCTGAATAAGTCCCTGCGGGCTATTCTCCGTACCCAGCTTCGCACTTGAGTGACTTATTGTCAATGTATCTGATGCGAGAAAGTAATGGAAGGATGCAGTAATGCTAAGTGTCATTAAATCTGCGAGATGAAGGTCTATAGGCAGCAATTTTTCAGATTCGGCCGCGAGGGCTGCATCCGTCAGCCAGGTTTGCGTATCCAACAGACAGAACAGGGCTTGATAGAAGTTTTGGGGTCGATTCGACTCCCGTCCATCGTTTAGATTCATAGACCGGCAGATTCCAAAGATTTATTCAGAGGCAGATGGCAGCCGAGAGCGACCAGCAGGCGCAAAACTTTGGCGTAAACCCCTGGCTCATCGCGGTTTCCGTGATGCTGGCGACGTTTATGGAGGTGCTGGACACCGCCATTGCATCGGTCGCGCTGCCCTATATCGCAGGGTCGCTCTCCGCTTCAAACGATGAGGCAACATGGGTTCTGACCAGCTATCTGGTGGCGAATGCGGTCATTTTGCCGGCCAGCAACTGGTTTTCGCTTCGTTTTGGCCGCAAGCGGTTCCTGATCACCTGCGTGATCATCTTCACGATCGCCTCATTTTTCTGTGGAGCGGCGCCCACGCTGGCCTTCATTCTGATTGCGCGCATTATCCAGGGCGCCGGAGGCGGAGCGCTGCAGCCGCTGTCTCAGGCGATCCTGCTGGAGAGCTTTCCGCCGGCGAAGCGCGGAGCGGCAATGGCGCTGTTCGCCTTCGGGGTGGTGGTGGCCCCGATTCTGGGGCCGACGCTGGGCGGCTGGCTGACGGATACCTATAGCTGGCGCTATGCCTTCTACATCAATATTCCGGTAGGCGCGCTGGCGGTGTATATGATCAGCCGCTTTGTACACGATCCGCCCTATGTGAAGAACGCGAAGGTCGGCGCCTTCGACAACCTGGGCTTCGGGCTGCTGGCAGTGTGGACGGGCTGCCTGCAGATAGTGCTGGACAAGGGGCAGGAAGACGACTGGTTCGGAGCGGTGTGGATTCGCTGGGCTGTCCTGATTCTGGTGATCGCGTTTGTCTGGTTTATCGTTCACTCCTGGCGCAGCAAAAGGCCGCTGGTCGATCTGCGAACCCTGAAGAACTGGAATTTCGCGATTGGATGCGCGCTGATCATGATGTTCGGCGTGTGTATCTACTCGATGATCACGATCCTGCCGCTGTTTTACCAGGAACTGCTGGGATACACCGCCTTTGCCGCGGGCATTGTGGTCGCGCCGCGTGGTATCGGGGCGATTCTCGGAATGCCGATCATCGGCTATCTGACCAATCGCCTGGATGCGCGTTATCTGCTGACGTTTGGCTTTATTGTCTTCGGATTTACTTCGCTGATCTTTGGCGACGTGAACCTGGGTATCAGCCCGACGACGCTGTTGTGGCCGATTATCATCACTGGGTTTGGGCTGAGCTTTGTTTTTGTGCCCATCACGACGCAGTGTTACAGCACGCTGCGGAATGAGCAGATCGGCAATGCCAGCGGCATCTTCAATCTGCTGCGCAATGTCGGCGGATCGATCGGCATTTCGGTAGCGCAGACGCTGCTGATACGACGATCGGCCATGCACCAGACGCAGATTGCGGGGCTGGCGACGCGATCGCAGTACTGGTTCGAGGAGCGGCTGGCACAGATCTCTGCCTATCTGAGCCATCACACGGCTTCTCCCAATGCAGGCGGAGCGGCGGCAGGACAGTTGTATGAGCAGCTTGGGCGGCAAGCGCTGCTGTGGGCGTATGTTGATATTTTTCGGTGGACGTCGCTGCTGGCATTTGCCTGCGTCATCCTGGTATGGTTCTTCAAAAAAGCACGTCCGGGCCGGGGACCGGCAGGAGCGCACTGAGGAGCAGTGCGTCCGCCGGCCTGTCATTGCGCGGTGACTTCTTCAGCGACGGAGGGGTTGGGGCGCGCCGCTCTGTACATTGATTCGGGGATCTTCGCGAGAGTGGAATCGTGCAGTCGCGGTCCGAGACCATAAAAGTGCTGGAAGCTCATGATAAGCGGCCGCCACTTATCGGGATCAATCCGGTTGGTCTCGCCATCGAGCAGCAGGTTGTCGTCGATGTGGACGCGCTCGATGCGAACCTCAAGCCCAAGGAGACGTCCTTTCATCGGCTCTTCGTCTTCCGCCAGCGGATGGATATGGGTAAGCCTGGCCTCAAGCTGTACAGGACATTCAAGGACACGCGGCGGGTTGACCAGCTCTGACGGCTGCTGCGTAAGGCCGGAGACACCGAACTTGTCGCGCTCGTGACGATAACCCATTTTGATTTTGTGCTCGGGCACGGGGTCGGAGCCAGTGAGACGCGCCAGGCGGTTGACCTGCGCCACAATCTCAGCCGAGGGCAGGTTGAGGACGCATTCGCCGGTGCGGATAAGGTTCTGCGGCGTCTTTGAGCGTGCTCCCAGGCCGAGGAGACAGCGCCATCCAAGCCACCAGGCCGAAGACATGGGAGCAAGGTTCGGCGAGCCGTCCTCGTTCAGTGTGCTGATCAGCACGACGGGTGTGCCGAAGTAAAGAATTGCGGGTTCGATTGTCCGATGCATAGTCCTCTTCCTGATCGCCTGGGATATCGCCGGAGTGATTCCGTGCTGTTTTCACGATGAGGGAGAGGGCCGGTACCGCACTATCCGGAGCTTGCGGCCAAATTTGTAAAGTCGGATCACTGGAATTCTTTTCGGCCTTACCGGCTACACTGTGTGGGCACCGGAGGCAGGAAAGAATGGCCGGCAATACCAATGCTCCGAAAACTTCTTATGACACGGTGGAATATCCGGGCTTTTCTTATCCCGATACGCATCCCGACCGGCTGGCGGTGATGGCCGCCCTGCATGGGCTGCAGCCTGCGCCGGTAGCGACGTGCCGGGTACTGGAGATCGGATGCAGCGAGGGCGCAAATCTGATTCCGATGGCGTACGAGCTGCCCGCAGCGGAGTTTACCGGCTTCGATCTGGCAGGGCTGCCCATTGCCCGCGGGCAGCAGCGTATCGGCGAGCTCGGTCTGACCAACATTCGGCTCTTCCAGGGAGACCTGATGGAGGCAGAAACCGCGCCTGAAAGCGGCGGCCTTGGCGAATATGACTACATCATTGTTCACGGCGTGTATGCCTGGGTCCCCGAGCCGGTCCGCGACCGTCTGCTGGCACTATGCAGCGCGCATCTGGCCAGGAATGGGGTAGCGTTCGTGAGCTACAACGCACTGCCGGGAAGCCACATGCGGAATATGATCCGCGAAGCAATCGTGTGGCGTGCGGAGCATGCGGCCGGGAACGCGATGGGACCGGAAGAGCAGGCGGCAGCGGGACTGGACCTGCTGGGCCTGCTGATACGGACGAGACCCGAAGAGGACCCATATCGGAGACTGACGGAAGAACAGCTCACAAAACTGCGAAAGCGCAGTCCGAAGGTGCTGTTTCACGATGAGCTCAGTCCGGTCTATGCGCCGGTGTCCGTGGCAGCGTTTGTGCAGCATGCGCGCCGGCATGGTCTGGAGTATCTGAGCGAATCGGTGCTGCCGGTGCCGAATGATCCCTCTTTTCGGCCTGAGCTGATGGAGGCATTGCGGGAGATTGCCGGAGACGATACGGTCGCTCTGGAGCAGATGCTGGATTTTGCGCGGATGCGGATGTATCGCGAGACGCTTCTGGTCCATGCAGAGCAGCCAGTGCAGCGAGATCTCGCTGGTGATGTTTTACGCGAAATGCGATTTGCATCGCAGGCGACGCCGGCAGCGGGGGAGCGTGAAGGCGTGTGTGCCTACAATCTGCCGGGTGGCCTGAAGGTGGGCTGTGATCAGGCTCCGGCCATTGGCGTGATGGAGCGGCTGATGACGGCCTGGCCGCGCACGCTGGGATATGAGGAGATGCGGCAAACCGCGGCTGAAGACGGGCTGCGATCAGAAGCCCATGTACAGCGGTTGCTGCAGCAGATGGCGATCGCGCGGATGATTGAGCTGCATGTTTATGAGCCCGCAGTAGCGGATGTGGTTTCGGAAAAGCCGAAAGCGACGGCGGTGAGCCGTCAGGAGGCGCGGGTTCATCCACATGCAGCAAACCTGTGGCATGGAACGGTGCAGCTGGATGATATGAGAGTGCGCGGTCTGCTGCAGATGCTGGATGGCACGCGAGACCACGGAGAATTGCTGGCGCAGTTATGCGTGGAGTTTCCGGAGATGGGCGACGAGGAGCTGAAGCTGGGCCTGGAAGCGAATCTGACGCGCCTTCTGCGCGCTGCGCTGCTCGAGTCCTGATCCGATCAGCTGCGGGGAGCCAGTATGGCCTCTTCCGGCAGGACGAACTCTTCGAGGGGCACGAAACGGCGGGCTTTCTGATCCCACGCCTCGATTGTGCCGGTGAGAATGTCGTAGTACCAGCCGTGAACCTGAATCGTTCCATACGTCAGGCCGCGGGCAATCTCAGGATGGGTCTTCAGATTTTCCATCTGGGCGATGACATTGGCATGGATGAGCGCGGTGTGCAGCGCTTTGGGATCGTCTCTGGAGACGCCAGGATCGAGATAGTTCCAGGCGCTTTCAATGTAGCGAAGCCATTTTTCCGTCAGCGGTAACCGCTGAAGGGAATCACGATTGAGCGCTGCTTTCGCTGCTCCGCAGTCAGAATGGCCGCAGACGATGACGTGCCTTACCTTCAGCACCTCCACGGCATATTCAATGGTGGAGGAGACGCCTCCTGGCAGCTCACCGGCCGGCGGAACGACATTCCCCACGACACGGCAAATGAAGAGATCTCCGGGCTCCGTCTGCAGAATCAGATCGGGCACAATGCGGGAGTCAGCGCAGGTGATAAAAAGCACTTCCGGCGACTGAATCTCCGAAAGAAGATGGAAGTGGTCTTTCCGCGGTTCAAACGCTTCGCGGCGGAACTTTGCGTAGCCCTCAAGCAGTCGCTTCATGTTCTTCCAGTGTACTCAGAACAGAGGCCAGTATTTATTGACACTGCATTTCAGAATGGCGGCCATTCTTCCGGCGAGCCTTCGAGGAGAGCAACGTGCTTTTCGATGCGATAAGTACCGTCATGGACGGCGAAGACGCGGGGTTTGCCGGTGGGACTGGTGTTCCAGAGAGAGACTCCGGCGTAAGCTCCATCTTTGCGCACGATGTAGTACTCCATATCGAGCAGCCGGATTTTCCGCATGTCGCCGTTGTAGTTGCGGACGATGCGGCGAAGCGCTTCGAGGCCGGCATCGCGGGGACTGAGACCATGGCGCATAAGCTCGACGATGGTGTGTGCGCCAACGACCTTGATGTTCTCTTCTCCTGAGCCGGTGGCGCCGGCGGAGCCTACATCCTGATCGGTCCATGAACCTGCGCCGAGAATGGGAGAGTCGCCGAGACGTCCAGGCAGCTTCCAGGCAAGGCCGGAAGTGGTGGTAGCGCCGGATATTTCTCCTTTGGGATTCACCGCCGAGACATGGATGGTTCCGGTGGTGGGCCACAGAACCTGTTCTGCAGCGAAGAGGCGATCTTCGGATGGAATGCCAAGATCGGCAGCCATACGTGTGAGGCGTTCCATTTCGGCGCGAATTATGCCAGCCCATTCGGGGGTAGGGTGTCGTGGAATGGCACCCCATCGGACCGGCTCGGCTGGGCTTACAGGCATGGGTGAGGGTTGCAGTCTGGAGATGCCATGCAGATCAATCGTTGGTTTCGGAGCTGGTTTGCCGGCATAGGGATCTTTCCAGTCAGAGCTGGTCAGACCGGGCCCCCACCAATCCATCTGCGAATGATTCTCCTTCCAGAGCATCCAGATTTTGCGAGCATCATCGGTGAGCAGGTCTTCGCGTTTGAAACCGAGATCGACGCCGAAGCGCTCGGCACCCTCGGCGGCCAGCATGACGTGGCTGGTGTGCTCGTAAACTTTGCGGGCAAGGAGGCAGACATTTCGGATGTTGCGCACACCGCCGACGGAGCCCGCATTTCTGGAGGGTCCGTGCATGCAGCAGGAGTCGAGTTCAACGACGCCTTCCTCATTGGGTAGTCCGCCGAGACCGACACTGTGATCCTTCGGATCATTTTCGCGGCCGAGGCAGACGTGATGGACGGCGTCAAGTGTGTCGGCTCCATCGAGCAGCATCTGATAGGCCTCCTGCACAGACTGATCGCCGGTAGTGCGCGTAACGATGACCGGCTGCCTGGGAGGGCGGAGCTGTTTGACACTTTCGGCGATGGCGGCTTCGCTTCCGGTCTGTGCCGGAGCGGCTTCAGCAGCGAGGCCGGCGGCGGTAAGTGCTCCCAGGGAGAGAAAGTCGCGGCGTGTGGTCATGCTGATCTCTCTTTCAGGACTTTTGGAAAGACTGAGTGTATCAGTGAGGAGACATGGAGGCCGATGGGTGGACTGGAGAACCGTTGCGTGCGGACCTGAGCCAATTTGACTCAGTTTCGTCGAGATGGCTGGCAAAATTGTCGAGCTCGATCAGAAAGGCGCAGAGCAGACGGTAGGAACGGTAGTAGGCATTGGGGTCGATAGCTGAAGGTATGTCCTGCGATGAGCCGGGCAGGCGGTACTGATTTATGGAGACGGAGTGGATCAGAATGGCAGGAATACTGACCGAGCGAAAGGACTCGGTGTCGTCCGTGCGCAGCCACAGAGTGGGATCAACGGGCTGAGGCAGTTTTTTCTGAGTACCATCGACTTCGGCGGCGAGGCCAAGCACCTCCTGCAGATGAAGGGTCGCAAGTTGCGGAGATGGGCTGATAAAAGACGGGCTGAAATAGCTGGTATCGCCGAGCCCGAGCGCATTCAGATCGATCATGGACTGGATGGAGCGCTGCTGTTGCTTTGTACGGGAGTGCATCCAGGCAGAGGCTCCCTGAGAATTCCAGGCTTCCACAAAGACGAAGGTATGGTCGCGCTGCTGAGCCTGAAGGGCCTCAAAGAGAAATGGAAGAAGCATGGCTCCGCTCCAGTCATCGACAACACTTTGTCCATGACCCTCAAGCTGATAATGAGCCGCGATGACGATAGTGTCGGGTGTGGTGCCAGGCAGAGTACAGATAAGGTTTTTGCCCTTAGCCTGGTGCCTGCCATGAACGATCTGCTCTTCCATGTGCCCGCCGCGGCAGCCAAGAGTGATGAAGGACTCCTGCAGGTGGGTGAAGCGTGCCGCATCGGTCTGCGGGACGGCGTGGACCTGCCCTTCAAGCTCGCTTCTGGGTACGGAAAAGTAAATGAGACCATGCTGCGCCGCGCCGGGTGAGGCTGTCGCGAAAAGCAGTGTGAGCGCTCTGAACAGGGGAAACATGAAGGAATGCCCCGGCGGCAAGCATACCACTCTGCCTGCTCTTCGGCCTGTATGAACTGATACCCTTTTGAGTTCGGAGATACGTGATGCGCCGTTTCGGAATTTTCCTGCTCAGCTGTTCTTTCGGGGTGCTGCCGCTTCCCCTTTATGCCTCGAGTACACCCGCAGGTCTGGCGGTGGATACGATCCCGCCGGAGCTGAAGCTGAAGATCGATACTGCGGCGGGTCAGATTCTGTCGGATACAGGAGTGCCGAGTGCATCGATCGCAATCGTCGAGCACGGCAGCATCGTTTATACGCATGGTTACGGCAAAGCGCGTCTTGATCCTCCGGAGATCGCCGCGCCGAAGATGCGGTACTCGATCGGATCGATTTCGAAGCAGTTCACGGCAGCGGCAATTCTGATGCTGGAGCAACAGGGAAAGCTGTCGATTGACGATCCGGTGTCGAAGTATCTGCCGGATCTGACGCGGGCGAATGAGGTAACGATCCGCATGTTGCTTTCACACACCTCGGGCTATCAGGACTATTACGCAGAGGACTATACGATGCCGCCGATGCGGGTAGCGACGACAGCGCAGCACATTCTCGATGTATGGGGAAAGAAGCCGCTGGATTTCGATCCAGGCACAAAGTGGCAATATTCGAATACCAATTACGTGATTGCCGGGCAGATCGTGGAGAAGGTAAGCGGAATGCCGCTGATGAAGTTTCTGCGGGCGCATGTTTTCAGGCCGCTGGATATGAAAGCCGTGTGGAATTCCGACGTGGAGAAGCTGGGCGATACGGATGCGCAGGGATATGTGCGGTACGCTCTGGGACCGCTGCGTCCGGCTGTGGGCGAAGGCAAGGGCTGGATGTTTGCTGCCGGTGAGCTCGCGATGCCGGCCTACGACCTGGCGCAATGGGACATCAGCATGATGGATCGCTCGCTGCTCGCGACGAAGTCCTATGACGAGATGGCCGATGCGGTGAAGCTGAAGGACGGCAGCGATACGCACTATGGGTTGGGCGTGTTTGTGCGAGAGCTCAGTGGCCATCCTTATTACGAGCATTCCGGCGAGGTGTCGGGCTTTGTCTCCGAGAATGAAGTCTTTCCGCAGGACAAAATCGCGATTGCTGTACTGACGAATCAGGATGCATCTCCGGCAGCGGAGCGCATTGCGCGGCAACTGGGACCGATCCTGCTGGGCGTCGAGGAAGCGCCGGCGAACAAGGCGGAAGAGCAGGCGCTCACGGTCTTTAAGGGTTTTCAGCAGGGAAGAATCGACCGCTCATTGTTTACAGAGAACTGCAATGCATACTTCAGCCAGCAGGCGGTAGATGACTTCCACAGCAGTCTGGCGCCGCTGGGTACGCCGTCAGGTCTGAAGCAGGTGGGTGAGGATGAACGTGGCGGCATGACTTTCCGCATCTATCGCGTGGAGTTTCCGCACAGCAGCCAGCGGCTGACGATTACGACCTACACGATGCCGGATGGAAAGCTGGAACAGTACCTTGTGATGCCGGCGGATTAAGTGTGCGGCGATGTCTGCGAGTCCACTGCCACGGAATTAGCAATCCCAGTTGTCCACTGACTGTGCTTAATTGAGCGGACGGTCGGTGTAGAGCGTTTTATCAGAGACTTCCTGCAGCTCATGGAGCCGGCTGCCGAGCAGGCTTTTCACATGATCGTGAAAATCTGCAGGCACAAAGAGGAATTTGCGTTCGCCGGTTCCCCAGGTGGATTCGAGATCGGCATCATCGAGAAAGATGTGCGGCGCATCCGGGTAATCCGAACCCCAGATCATCGATGTTGTACGGCCATTGACGAGCAGTGCCTGGCGCCGCGTGTAAAAGATGATCGAAGAACCGTTCGCCTGATCGCCATAAAGGATAACCTGCGCATTTTGCTGCCCGGGCTCGGCTGTGATGTGGTTGATGGTGTCGGCCATGGCGCGCGAGGAGAGCATGGGCTGGAATCGGGCGAAGGCCAGATGCGCGGCGACGAGAAAAACGGCGGCGGTGAAGGCGACGGTTACGGTGGATTCAAAAGAATGACCACGGCGGCGGAGTCTCCATGCCACGAGCGGCCCGAGGAAGAGCGCGATGGCAGCAAGCGCAGCGGGCAGGCGCAGTGCGGCAAAGGAGGGTCCGGTGAGATCGAAGAAGTGCGATGTGGAGAGCGAGTAGTTGCCGACGGCGCGATGAGCGAGCAGCGTCCCGATGTCATGGACATAAGGGAGATGGCGCGAGGTCCAGAGTCCATAGGCAAGAGCAGCGGCTGAGACGATGCCGATGAAGGCGAAGAAGGCCTGGGCCCCGGTGAGCCAGCGGCTGGAGCCGGTCACGCGGCCAGGCGCGCTTTCCGGGGCTTCTTCTATTGCAGAGAGCGAGCCTGCGGTGAGCAGCAGAATCGCGAACCAGGCCGGCCAGGTGTAGTACTCCTGATTAGTGGAGATGGCGAAGAAGATGAGGATAAAGCCGGCATAGAGCAGCAGCAGCAGGCTGGTGCGGGCGCGGAAGCGCAGCCGCGCCGCCATGGTAGAGGCTTCCCAGGCGGAGAGCTTTGGATCGAGATACTGGATCGTGTTGGTCGAGTCGTAGCGCAGATCCGAGGCAAAGATGCGGCGGTTTCGCCACGCGCGGCGGATGGCTACCGGCAGAAAAAGGCTCCAGGGAAAGAGCCAGACCAGCTGGCCGAGCCAGAAGGCAAACCACGGCTGCTTGTTGTAGTCGTGTGGATAGCGTTTGCCCAGAAAGCGCAGGAAATGCTCGTTGACGAAGTAGAAATAGAAGAAGCCGTGCACGTGGCCTGGCGTCGGCACATTGCCGACGGGATTGCCGTGGTCGGGATTACGAAGACCTGCGAGGATATGCCAGGGAGCTCCTATAGCGAGGAAGAGCAGCAGGCCGGTAAAGAGGCGGAACTCGCGCCAGCGGCGCCAGTCACCGGTAATGGCAAGATAGGGGACGATCGCAGCGACGAAGAAAACAGGCGCAATAAGTCCTTTGGCCAGCAGCGCGATGGCAAGCGAGCCATAGGCAAGATAGAAACGGGCAGGCTTGCGGTCTTCGATGCCGGTAAAGAAACAGTACAAAGCAAGAGCAAGGAAAAAGGTCAGCAGCGATTCGGGGATGAAGAAGCGCGTATAGAGAAAGATGCCAAGAGAAGTAAGGATGGCAAGCGCGGCGTAGAAGGCAGCGCGGTCTCCCCAGGCGCGGCGTGCCCAGAACCAGGCGAGGATGGCGCAGGCCAGTACGGCAAGGCTCATGGGCAGATGCGTGGCGAAGACATTGAAGCCGAAGAGGTGATAATCGACTGCGGCCATCCAGTAGGGGAGCGGAGGCTTTTCAAGATAACGGATGCCGTTGACATAGAGAGTCACCCAGTCGCCAGTGAGGGCGATGTGCTGCGCTGCCTGGGCGTGGGTGGCGTCGGCATCATCGAGCAGCGCCGGTGTGAAGAGCGCGGCGAAGTGGACGGCGAGGAAAACGAGCAGAAGCAAAGTCCAGGCGCGCACCGGCGATGAGAGCAGCGGCGGGCGCGTGGTGGTATCAGGCCGGGGCGAAAGATCAGAATCCGTCATTTGGCGTGAGGGAAGCACAAAGTTCAGAATAACAGTTGGTCCCGGCGGCACGCTGTTTCGCCGTCATGAATACAGGTTGAGAAATGAGCATCGATTCCGGACATTTCAGGGAACTGACGGCAAATCTGAAGGAGAATCTGAGCCGGTGCGCGCAGAACCCCGATGTGGATGCGGTGCATGACACGCGGACCGGCACGCGGCGAATCGAAGCCATGCTGGAGACGACGCTCCGCGAGCTGACACCGGCAAAGGAAGAAGTGCTTTATCAATCCATTCATTCACTGATGCGCCTGCTGAAGAAGATTCGCCGTGCCGCGGCTCCGGTGCGGGATCTGGATGTGCATCGCAAGCTGCTGGAAAAGCTGGTTCCACGGGAGAAGAATCACGAGCCGGCATCGATGGCGGACATTTTGCAGGATGTCCCGCTTGCTCCTGCGACGCAACAGGCAGAGGATCTGGATGCCTGGCTGAAACATCAGCGCCATGAAAATGAAGCACCGCTGCAAAAGAGCGCGGCAAAGTGGGCAGAGAAGCTGGAAAAACAGATGGCAGGTGTAGAAGATGCGCTGCGGGCAAAGGTGGCATCGCGCGGGGGACGGAGAGCTCCGGTAAAGCGTCCGGCGAAGGTGGCGCTGGACAACTTTGCACTGCTGGCGACCGAGATGCAGCTGCTCGACGCCCTGAATCTGCATGATTTTCGCAAGGGTGCAAAGAAGGCGCGATATGTGGCTGAGTCAGGCGGTGAGGATGAGAGCGCGAAGGCCGTAGGCGGCGCTCTGAAGCGGCTGCAGGATGAGATCGGGGACTGGCATGACTGGCTGGTTCTGGCGGACGAGGCGCGCCGCGCACTCGGCGCGCAGGGCACGGAGCTCACCAGCAGGATTGAAACAGAGCGCGACCAGCATTACGACTCGGCGATGAAGATGGCGGCGCGCCTGCGAGGCAGGCTGATGGGCGAGTGGCTGGCAAAGGATCAGCCGCTTCGCCGTCAGCGGTTACCGCGCAGGCCCGCGACCACAAACAATGGGCAGTAAACAGACTGAATCTGAATTTTCCCGGTTTCCGGCGGAGTTCTCCTGATCTCTGCTTTGTGTCGTGTATCTTTGCTCTCTGAAGACATATGCAGACGTTTGCGGCGATTGATATCGGCTCGAATTCGTGCAGGCTGAAAATTGCGCGAGTTGTTCAGCACAAACTGCGGGTGATTCACGAAGATCGCGAGGTAACGCGGCTCGGAGCGAGCGTCTTCGAGACGGGTCTGGTCTCTCCGGAAGCGATGTCGGCAACGCTGCGTGCTCTGAAGCGGTTTTACAAGGCGGTGCAGACGCACGGAGCCGACAGAATCCGCGCCGTGGCTACGGCGGCGATGCGCGACGCGCGGAACTCGCGTGCCTTCCTTGCATGGGTCAAGGACGAAACGGGGTGGGATGTCGAGATCATCTCCGGCATCGAGGAAGGACGGCTGATCTATCGCGGAGTGATGGCGAATGAGACCGGTGTGGCCGGGCGCTGTCTTCTGATCGATGTGGGCGGCGGGAGCTGCGAGATTTCTCTGTCGGAAAACCGGCGGCTGAAGGAGATCGTAAGCCTTCATCTGGGCGCGGTGCGGCTCACTGAGGAGTTTCTGCATGCCGATCCGCCGGCGAAAGAAGAGATTGCCCGGATGAAGCAGTTTATTGCCCATGAGCTGCGACGCGCGGAGCGCCGCATTGCCGGAGAAGGGGTGCGCACGGTGATTGCCACCTCAGGCACAGCAGCGGCATTGTCTGAGGCGAGCAAGGTGGGCAGGAAGATACGGGCCGGGCAGCCGTATGTCACGCCCGCCCACGATGTACGGCGTCTGGCGGACAAGCTGACAAAGCAGAAGAACGCCGCGCGTATGGTGATTCCAGGGATTGGGCCGCGGAGATCAGAAATTATCGTCGCCGGAGCGCATGTATATGCGGAGCTGCTGGAGCGTTTTGGACTGCAGGGCTTTCGCTACTCCGATATGGGGCTGCGGGATGGGGTTCTGGCGCAGATGCTGGCCGAACAGGACCCCCGGGCTTCGGCACATCTGCAGTTCGAGCGCGACCGCTGGGAGGGGGTGCTGGAGACCTGCCGCCGCTATGGAGTCGATCCAAAGCAGGCGGAGCCGGTCAGGCAGCATGCAGTGCAGCTGTTTCGCGACCTGCAGACGGTACATCAGCTTCCCGCCGAGTATCAAAGCTGGATGGAAGCGGCGGCCATGCTGCGCGATATTGGTAAGTTCATGAATTACCAGGGACATCACAGGCATGCGCAGTACATCATTGCGAACTCCGAGCTGTTCGGTTTTACGCCGCAGCAGAGGATTGTGACGTCGGCGATTGCGCGGTATCTCGGAAAGAGCCGTCCGGAGCCGGAGGGACGGACGATGCGGCAGGTTCCACCTGAAGAGCACGAGCATGTGCGCAGGACGGTGGTGCTGCTCCGACTGGCAGTGGGCCTGAATCAGGACCGGGCCAGCGATGTGCTCCGGGTCCGCGTGCGGACCTATCCCAAACGGATTTTGCTCGAGGTCTTTCCAGGACGTACGGGCGCGGAGCTGGAGCTGTGGTCGCTGCGCAAAGAGGCAGTCTACTTTCGCGAGGTCTTCCGGCGAGAGCTTTTTGTCACTCTGGCATAGACGCCGCGCAGGATGCGGGGATCGACGAGCCAATGCAGAAGACCTGGACGGCGAGCGCAGTCGATACGGGCAATCGCTCCTTTGCGAAGACGAATGGCGGCTTTGCCCGGTGGAGCGATGATCGAACCAAGGAAGACAGGCAGATTCGGGTTGTGCCCGACGACCAGGACATTGTCGTACTTTGAGAGATCTGCAATCAGCTTCTGAAAGTCAGCGAGCGGCGCATTGGGCAGCAGTGCGTCGGAAATTACGATCTTCGAGTCATAGCCGACTTCGGTACCCACGAAAGAAGCGGTCTGCAGCGCACGCTTGAGCGGGCTCGAGACAATGACATCAAACTGCACCCTGAAAGCATTCAGATAACTGCCAACGAGCATGCACTGCTGCTTGCCTTCTTTATCGAGAGGGCGGCGAACATCAATGACAGGG
This sequence comes from Paracidobacterium acidisoli, assembly GCF_003428625.2. GTDB lineage: Bacteria > Acidobacteriota > Terriglobia > Terriglobales > Acidobacteriaceae > Paracidobacterium > Paracidobacterium acidisoli. The sequence goes on from NZ_QVQT02000003.1 coordinate 151,144, forward strand.
TTGTCGCGCCGGATTCCGGCGCTGGCATGGCGGAGGATGTAAAGATTCATGAGAAATGATCCGAAAAGTCTGAAGGGCTGATCTGTATCGGGGTGTCAGTTGTAATCAACTGTAATAGCTGGTGTTAGCGCAGAGCAGCGCATCCCGTTAACACGATTGTAACAATGAAGAGGCAGCCCGAATGTTAATTTTCAGGGCAAATTTTGTCTGAGGCTGGCTCAGATCACGGGCGGGACAGGAAAGGGGCCTGGAAGGGGAACCGGATCGGGATCGGGAGCAGGGCTCGGTCGTGGGTCGGGTTCAGGCGCGGGACCGGGTAGTGGGGGAGGATCGATCGGGGGAACAGAGCCGCAACTAAAAAGGGCCGGCGGGGGAGAAGGAAGGGCCATCTTTCGCGTAAGAATCATCAGCGGCAGCCGAAGTTGCCATGAACGTCCAGATTTCGCTGGTGAGGAGGCCGCCGAGCCAGGAGCGCTCATCGAAGCGTGAAAAGCCGGAACGCTCGAGAAGCATATCCCAGGCGGGCAGCTCCCGGACTTCAAGGCCGGTGAGGATGCCGAAGGCCCGATAGAGGCTGCGGACGAGGAAGCGGCTTAACGGCTCGACAATGCCGCCTTCAGGAACCTGAAATTCTGAGACCAGCCAGCGCGCACCAGGCACGAGATGAGGACGGAGCGTCGCGGTGAGACGGGAGAGATCGAGGTGCGTGAGGCAGTCGAGGAAGAAGTGAGTGACAACGAGATCGTAGCCTGTCGCAGTGAAGCTTTCCGGCGGCGAAAAATCGCGGACGTCGGCACGGTGAATGGCGACGCGGCTGTGTGCTTCCGTTCCAAGATTGCGGACACGCTGTTCGAGCAGCTTCAGCATTCCTGGGCTGAGGTCGATGACGTCAACCAGAACATCGGGATTGGACTGCAGAAGACGGGTGAGAAAGCGTCCGTCTCCATCGCCGATGACAAGAGCGCGGCGCGCGCCGGTGATCTCGGGCAGACGGCTGAAGCGGCAGCGTTCGAGGTATGGGCCGAAGGTGAGGTATTCAAACCACCGGTAGGGGCGGGCGATGAAGTCAAAGTTGGGAGCCGGCTTCGTCATATCAGGTGAAGCGGAAGCATCAGCAGAAGCGGGGTTAGCAGGGCCGCGTCGGCGGCGATGCGCAGAGAGAGGATGGAGAGGCGATTGCGCCGTATATGGAGCAGGCCAAGCACAGCCGCTGAGGCCAGCGCCGCACAATACAAACGTCCGGCCGCCGGTGCTGAACGATGCGAGAGGAGCATGAGTGCAGCCGCCATGCCGCCGACAAAGAGAATCATCCACGAGAGATGCTGCTGCGCCCATCGCACGAGAGGCCGTCGCTGATGAGCGGCAGAAGCGGAGGCGTGTTGCGCATGAGGAAGGCTTTCCCAGGCTTCGATGGCGAGACAGTTCAGACAGCAGAGTGCGCCGAACAGAAAGACCGGAAGAGCGAGAATGGTATGCGCGCCGAAATCTGCTGATGCGGTGAGATGTGTCTGAAGCATGCGGGACTGGGCCGGGACGGCCGTGGCAAGAGCGAAGAGCAGGCCGACTGCGAGCTCTTTCGGAAACCAGCGTTCAATATTTATGTTCTGCAGGCCACCGAGCAGGTGGATGACGGCGAAGTAAAGCAGGGCTGCGCCGAAGAGCCAGTAGTCTTCAAGACGCGCAACAGGAAGCATGCGGTTGAAGATGAGCCAGACCAGAGTTGTTCCGGCGGCAAGAGCTGCGAGCAGGAATGCCAGGCGATAGCGCGCGTGGAAGAAGTGGCGGCGCCGCAGTATGAGGATGCTTTTAGGGCGCAGGCCATCGAGAATACGGTCGGCGACATAGACCAGCCAGGTTCCCAGACCGAGAATAGCGAGCGATGCGGGAGACAGATGGACGTGAACGACGCGCGCGAAGCTCCATGCCCAGAGCACAGCCACAGTCGGAGCATCAAGACTGAGCAGATGCCACCACTCCGGGAGCTGCATGAGAGCGCCGGGGAGGAGCCGGGTTGCGAGCCGCCGGGCCCGGATTTTTGCCGGCAGCGGGATCGCGGAGATGGCCACGTTTCCATGATAAAGCGATCAGGATGATGAGTGGGATCAGAGGGCGAGGGAGAAGAAATCTCTGATCCCGAGGGCTTTCAGAGCCGGTCTGTCAGTCTGCGGCGGCTTTGCGGACGGATTTTCCCGAGCGCCGCTGCGGAGCGGCCTGGCGTTGTACGGCCGATGTGGGAATATCGTCGGCTGAGGCTTTGGACTCGGCGACCTGCATGAAGAAATCCTGGGAGCTGAAGTGCGGCACGTTGCGATCCAGTTCTTCGGCTCGGGTGAAAGTGCCGTCCATTGCGAGCAGACGTGCCTTGACGGTGTCGGCGAGATAGGCGGCAAGAATTTCGTTGCGAATGCGGGCTTTGATCTGCGGATCGCGAATGGGGAACACGACTTCGCAGCGCTCGAAGAGATTCCGGGGCATCCAGTCGGCGCTGCCGCAGTAAATCTCTTCGTCGCCTCCGTTATCGAAGCAGAAGATGCGGCTGTGTTCGAGGAAGCGCCCGACGATGGAGCGGACACGGATATTTTCGCTGATGCCCTTCAGGCCGGGGCGGAGAGAGCAGATGCCGCGCACGATGAGATCGATCTGAACGCCTGCCTGCGAAGCGGCATAAAGCGCTTCGATGACGCTCGACTCCAGGAGTGAGTTCATTTTGGCGATGATGCGCGCCGGACGCCCCGCAGCAGCATGCTCCGTTTCGCGATGGATAAGGCGAATGAAGTTTTCAGCGAGCGTGAGAGGAGCAACGAGCAGAGGCTTGTAGTCGTCGGATTCGGAACGGGCAGTGAGGTAGTTGAAGACGCTGTGCATACTGGCGGTGATCTCCGGGTCGGAGGTGAGCATGCTGAGGTCGGTATAGAAGCGGGCCGTATCCGGGTTGTAGTTGCCGGTACCGAGATGTGCGTAGCGGCGGATGACGTCGTCGGGATCGCGGCGAACAAGCAGGGCAAGCTTGCAGTGGGTTTTGAGGCCGACGATGCCGTGGAAGACCTGGACGCCGGCGTCTTCCAGATCGCGAGCCCAGCGAATGTTCGAGGCCTCATCGAAGCGTGCGGTCAGCTCGACGACAACGGTCACTTCCTTATTCTGAGCCGCTTCGACGAGCGCCTTGAACATAGGTGAATCGGCGCTGGTGCGGTAAAGCGTCTGCTTGATGGAGACAACATGCGGATCGAGAGCAGCGGCCTGGATGAAACCGACGACAGCGTCATAAGAGTCGTAGGGATGGTGGAGCAGAATGTCGCGGTGGCGCAGCTCTTCGAAAAGATCGGCAGACTTGCGGTTCAGGCGCAGCTCATGAGGAGCAAAGGGCGGAAATTTCAGGTCGGGCCGGGCAACGCTGGAAAGCGTCATGAGGCGTGAGAGGTTGACAGGGCCGTCGGTGCGATAAACCTGAGACTCGTCGAGCTCAAAGTTGGTGCGCAGACGATCGATGATTTCTGGGTCTGCGCGGCGCTCGATCTCCAGACGGACGGCATCGCCCTTGCGGCGATTGTGTAGCTCGGAGCGAACAGTCTCGAGCAGAGTGCGCGACTCTTCTTCCTGGAAGTAAAGATTGCTGTTGCGAGTAACGCGAAAGGCGGCGCTGGAGAGGATCTCATAGCCGCGGTACATACCGGCGGCATACTGCTCGATGAGAACGTGGAGGAAGACGAAGTCGTGCGTGCCGGAAGCAGAGGGTACGGGCACAAGGCGCGGCAATGCGCGGGGCACCGTGACCACGCCCAGTACGGAGCCGTCGGTGCCGCGGCGGCGGCGCTTCAGCAGCAGGGCGATGCACAGAGCCTTATTGAGAACGCGAGGGAACGGGTGTGCCGGATCGATCGTAATCGGTGTGAGCAGCGGGTCTACTTCACGCTGATAAAAAGCGGCGGCAGCCTTGCGGGCTTCGTCGTCGATCTCCTCCCAGGAGAGGACGCGAATGCCGGCAGAGTGCAGTGCCGGTAACAGCTGTTCATTCCAGCAGCGGTACTGCGCGTCTACAAACTGATGCACCTCTTCAGTAAGCTGGTCGAGAGATTGCTGGAGGGTGAGGCCGTCGGGCGCGGTTTCGTTGTATCCATCTTCCAGACGCTGCAGGATGCCGGCAATGCGAATTTCGAAGAACTCGTCGAGATTGCTGGCCGTGATGGCGAGGAATTTCGTCCGTTCGAGCAGCGGGTTGGAGGTGTCCTGTGCTTCTTCCAGCACACGGCCGTTAAAGCTGAGCCAGGATTCGTCCCGGCCAAAATAGAGGGTTTCCGGCTGATGTCTGGTTTTTGCCATACGAGAGACGCTCGTTCCCGGTACAGGTGGGGGATATCGAGGGGGCGATATCCCGTTCAAAGTCTACACAGATTGCTATACACTGTGGCGTCTCCGGGGATGTAAACAGGCTGCGAAAATGTACAGATGAGGGAGCGGGAAGGCATTCCGGACCCCATGGAAATCGTCCGGGACGATGGTAAGATGGGAGATTCCGGAGGTATTGCATGACGGATCAGGGTTGCGGACAGGGAAGCGCCGGAGCGCACATGGCAGAAAATGCGGCTATGGAACTGTATCAGATTGCAGCGCTGATGCTGGGCAATGAGACGGAAGCTCTGGGCCTGGTCGAGGAGACGATTGCCGGAGTGGAGATCGATCCCTGTGCAGACGCATCGGCGGCGGGGGAGATAGCGCAGCAGCGGTTGATCAGCGTGGCCATTCGCCGGATGGACGAACAGAATCCGAAGGCCTTTGTACCGGCTCCGGCAGAGGCAGGACCAGCGGGCTGCATTCAGGAAGACGATATCGCTGCGGCCGGACTCTCAACGGAAAATATGGCTGAGCTGATCAGCGGCAGTGGCCGGGACAGGCTGCGTGCCTGGCTGGATCAGCTTCCTCTGGCGCAGAGAGTGATCTTTGTGCAGCGGGCGGTTCTGGGCCGGGACAATGCGCGAACTGCGTACACGATGGACGAAAGCCTGCCTGCCTCGCGGGGCTGGAGCGCAGAACAGGTGAGCCAGCTGTTTCGTCAGGCGTTGTGCTCGCTGGCAAATTCGCTGGTGCATGCCGCCTCGATGGCCTGAATCTCGTAACCGGCGTACGAAAGGGCTCTGTTCGACAGGGAAAGCCGGACTCAATCTGTGTTCTTTCTGAATTCTTTGGGGCGTTATAGCATCCAAAGCACGTACCCTGTTGAATCGCCCTGATTTTCCTGGGCAAATACCTTTTTCGTTACGGGTGAATACTGCGTGTCAGAAGCTGGAACCATCCCAAAGAGGGAGAAAAGGTGGTCCCTGAGTACCCGGAATGCGCCGATAGACGCCGCTCCATCGGTTTTCGGCCGAAGCGCATGCTCTGAGGTCTGCGCAGCAAAGGATAACTCTGTGCGGACTAGCGTGAAGACCGGCACGGGCTCCTGGCTGCCGCGTGTTCTTCCCGTACTTCCGGCAATGCTTCTTTTACTTCCGGCGATAACCGGGTTTGCGCAGGACAGCAGTTCAACCGTCATTCAGCCGCAGTCGCCTGTACCGATTCAGCAACCGCAGATCAGCAGCTCGACGTATCAGGGCAGCGTCTCCACAGAAAAGGCCACTGCAGAGACACTGCAGCTTTCACTCGACGAAGCCATTCAGCGCGGGCTGAAGCATAATCTGGGGCTGATCCTGACGGGTGAGAGCACGCAGACGGCAAAGGGCTCGGAGCTGGAACAGCTGCAGTCTCTGCTGCCGACGGTGACAGCGGAAGGCAAAGTCGCAGTGCAGGAGACAGACCTGGCAGCGGAGGGGCTGCGTATTCCAGGATTTCCGACCATTATCGGACCGTACGGGAATACGGATATTCGGGGCACGCTGAAGTGGTCGCTTCTGGATCTGTCATCGCTGCAAAATTACCTGGCGTCAAAGCATGATTTTCAGAGCACGAAACTCTCGGCCGAGGATGCGCGCGACATGGTCGTGCTGACGGTGGGGAATGCTTATCTGACGGTGATTGCGGATCAGGCGCGGATCGATTCCGACCAGGCACAGGTGAATACGTCAAAGGTCTCCCTCGATCAGGCTTCGGCGAATCATCAGGCGGGGACGGCTCCTCTGCTGGATGAGCTGCGGGCCCGGGTGGATTACCAGACCCAGGAGCAGACATTGATTACCGCGCAAAATGCCTTCGACAAGGACAAAATTGCGCTGGCGCGAGTTATCGGATTGCCTCTGGAGCAGAAGTTTGCTCTGACGGATCAGGCTCCTTATGCTCCGCTCGATCATCTCGATGCGGAGACGGCCATTCACCAGGCGCTGGACAATCGCAGCGACCTGAAGGCGATGCGTGAGGAAGTGACCGCGGCGGAGCACGCGCGCAAAGCCGCGACCGATGAGCGGCTGCCAGCGGTCAGTTTCTCCGGGGATTACGGCGATATCGGGATTAATCCTGCGACGTCGCGCGGTACCGGAAATGCGAGCGGTTCGATCGATGTGCCGCTGTTCGAAGAGGCAAAGCTGCGCGGCGATGCAAAGCAGGCACAGTCGACGCTCGACCAGAAAAGGGCGCGGCTGAGCGATCTGCAGGGACAGATCAGCGCGGATGTGCGCGACAGCATTCTTGATATTCAGTCGGCGCAGAAGCAGGTGGAAGTGGCGCGCAGCAATGTGCAGCTGGCGAATGAGGCGCTGAGCGAGGCGCAGCAACGGTACGCAGCGGGCGTCTCCGACAATCTGGCAGTCTCTCAGGCTCAGCAGACGGTTGCGCAGGCAAACGAGCAGTATGTGACAAGCCTTTATTCGCACAACATTGCAAAACTGTCGCTGGCGCGCGCTCTGGGTATAGCGCAGCGCAGCTACAGGGATTACGTTGGAGGAAAGTGAGCGTGGCCGAGCAAATGACGGACGAGCAAACCAGAAATGATGTGCCGCAGGCGGGCGAGCCTGACACGGTGCAGCCGAAGTCACGGCGGCGTTTTATCATCATCGGCGTGGTCGCCATCCTCGTGGTGGGAGCGGTACTGTTCTGGTGGCACTCCACGTATTACGAGGACACGGACGATGCGCAGGTGAACGGACACCTGATCCAGATCAGCTCACGAATCTCCGGGCACGTGACCAGGGTGAACGTGGATCAGAACCAGTATGTCGATGCCGGAACCGTGATGGTGGAGATGGACCCGGCGGACTACCAGACTGCTGTCAATCAGGACGAGGCGAATCTCGAGAGCGCGGAAGCCAACTATGAGGCAGCGCGGGTGAATGTTCCGATCACAAATGTGAACTCGGGCAGCAACATCAATACAGCCAATGCCGATGTGTCGAGTGCGCAGGCGGGTGTAGCCCAGGCAGAGCAGCAGCTCAGTGCAGCCCAGGCAGCCGTGGCCCAGGCGAAGGCCAATCACACCAAGGCAAAGCTCGATCTGGACCGTTACACTCCGCTGGTAGCGAAAGACATTATTTCGAAGCAGCAGTATGACGCGGCGGTCGCGGCAGCCGACGCGGACCAGGCGGCGGTGGAGCAGTCACAGGCAAATCTGCTGGCGGCTCAGGCAGCCGTGCGGATGAACCGGGACAAAGTGATTCAGGCGGAATCCGGCCTGCGCTATGCGAAGACAGGGCCGCAGCAGGTGGCGATTCAAAAGGCGAAGGCCGACCAGGCGGAAGCCCAGGTAGAGCAGGCGAAGGCCGCCCTGGCGCAGGCGCGTCTGAATCTGAGCTACACAAAGATCGTAGCTCCGGTAGCGGGCATTGTCACAGTGAAGAATGTGGAAGAGGGGCAGAACGTCGGTATCGGGCAGAACCTGGCGACACTGGTTTCGCTGGATGATGTCTGGATCACCGCCGACTTCAAGGAAACCCAACTTGAGCACATGAGACCGGGGCAGGCGGTCACGATTCACGTGGATGCCTATGACCGGGATTATGACGGTAAGATCACGCAGATCGGCGGAGCAACTGGTTCGGTGCTTAGCCTCTTTCCTCCGGAGAATGCGACGGGTAACTATGTGAAGGTGGTCCAGCGTATACCGGTTCGTATTGATCTGACGAATGTGAAACAGAACTCGGATCACCTGCTGCGGCCAGGTCTTTCGGTCGAGCCAAAGGTTCGGGTGAAGTAACGGATTCAGGTTGTTCCCGCTCATCCCTTCGTAATATCGCTTCGTAAAACGGGGTCAGAAGCCTTTTCAGGAAGGTTTCTGACCCTGTAATTTTTCAGGGGAGAGTCCTTCCTCACCTGACAGACATCTATACTGGCAACTGCATTTGCAGGAGCGCGCCTTGCCTGTCGCACTCGATTTCTTTATCCAATACGGCTATCTGATTCTGTTCCTCTGGGTACTGACGGAACAGATCGGCATTCCTGTGCCGAGTATGCCGATTATGATCACGGCGGGCACTTTGACGGCGACGCACAAGCTGAGTCTGCCGCTGGTGCTGCTGTCGGTCATGGCCGGCAGTCTGATCAGCGATTCGATCTGGTATTTCCTCGGCAAGCGTTTTGGCGGAACGGTGGTGAAGGTTCTGTGTCGGCTGTCGATGGAGAGTTCGACCTGCGTGCGCAAAACGGAAGGATACTTCACTAAAAATGGCGAAAAGGCGTTGCTGCTGGCGAAGTTCATTCCAGGGCTGGGAACGGTTGCGGCGCCGATTGCCGGACAGATCAATATGAGGTATTCGACGTTCGCGTTTTACGACGCGGGAGGGGTCCTGCTGTGGGCGCTGGCGGCAACTCTCGGCGGAAGATTCTTCGGAGATGTGCTGAAGCGGCACCCGAATGCGTTGTCTTCCTCAGCACAGTATGCCGGGATTCTGTTCATTGTGCTGTTCGTGGGATTTCTGGTGTGGAGAGTGCTGCGCCAGCGTGCGTTTCTGAAGGAGATCCGGATGGCGCGGCTGGAGCCCCAGGATCTGAAGGGGATGCTCGATCACGGCCGCGAAGTATTTATCGTTGATCTGCGGCATCCGCTGGATTATCTTCCCGACCCGCGGACGCTTCCAGGAGCGATGCAGCTGACGCCGGATAAGCTGGTCGAGCACAGCGGCGAGATTCCGCGAGATCGGGATGTAGTGCTGTTCTGTACCTGCCCGAGCGAAGCGACGGCCGCGAAGATGGCTCTGGCGCTGCGGAAGATGGGCATCTACCGGGTGCGGCCACTGCGTGGCGGCTTCGACGAGTGGAAACGGTTGGGATATCCTCTGGTGGATATTCCGACGGAACCACTGGATGCGGAGACATCTTCCGGCAATGCAGTTTCAGCCTGATTCGCACGGTTCACGAAGAATTCTTCACGGATTCGGCTTCTTTGGGACGGGGAGCGGTTATGCTGATCCGGATCACGCATGATGGGATGAGGTGCAGACGTGGCCTGGAATGAGATCTTCCGCTGCGATATTTGCGGCAAGGAAAAGAGCGAAGAAAGCGAAGACTGGTGGCTTTCCTGGACAGAGCGCCTTGCTCCGCTGCCAGGTGAACCGGAACAGCCGCTGCTGAAGATCACGCGCTGGCACACCTTCCTGTCGCACGATGCCTCTGTCCGGCATTTGTGCGGACAGCGGTGTGCGCAGACGCTGATGGACCGCTGGATGACCGCGAAGATCGACCGGTAATCGACAGGCTCGAGCGAAAAAGCGAAGTTGAAGTCAGGGATAGTCGAGCTTCCATATGACCAGTGATTCCACCCTGCCTGTATATCCCCACATATATATCGAGAAGTAAGAATCCGTTTGGCTTTTGCGCCGTTACGGAAAGAGGCAACCCTGCTGACGATAGTATGGAGAGTTGTTCCTGGAGGAAAAAAGCGTGGCCTACGACGACCTTCGCGACTGGATCAAAACTCTCGATAAAGCTGGCGAACTGAAACGCATCCGAGAAGAGGTCGATCCGGTTCTGGAGATCACCGAAATTACCGATCGCGTTTCAAAGGCTGGACGCAGAGGCGGCGTAAAAGGGCATGCTCCAGGTGGTCCGGCGCTGCTGTTTGAGAAGGTGAAGGGGTATCCAGGCGCAAAGGTACTGATGAACCAGTTCGGCAGCGAGCGGCGCATGCGGCTGGCGCTGGGTGTGGACTCACTCGATGATATTGCCGGGCGGATTCGCACGCTACTCGAAGTGAAGTCACCGGAAGGCTTTCTGGAAAAGCTGAAGATGCTGCCGATGCTGGCTGACATCGGAAAGTTCTTTCCGAAGACCATTGCGGCAAAAGATGCAGCCTGCAAAGAAGTGATCCTCCGGGAAAATTTCAGTGTGCTGGGTTTTCCCGTGCTGCAGTGCTGGCCGCTTGATGGCGGACGCTTCATCACGCTGCCGTGCGTGGTGACGCGCGATCCGAAGACAGGAAAGCGCAACGTGGGCATGTACCGTATGCAGGTGTATGACGGGCAGACGACGGGCATGCACTGGCAGCGGCAGAAGAACGCGGCAGAGCATCTGCGGGAGCGGCTGAGAGCGGCGTCAGGCGCGTCGGCGGCAGATCACGTGCGTACGATGGCAGAGACAGCCGGTGGAACGAAATCGATCGCACTGGGAAATGTGAAGGATGACCGGATGGAGGTGGCCGTTGCCATCGGGACCGATCCGGCGACGACGTTCGCGGCAATTGTGCCGGCGCCGCCTGAGGTTGAAGAATTTCTGATTGCCGGATTCCTGCGGCAGCAACCGGTGGAGCTGGTGCAGTGCGAGACCGTCGATCTGCAGGTTCCGGCGCAGGCGGAGATTGTTCTCGAAGGTTATGTGAAGCTGGACGAGCTACGCAGCGAGGGGCCATTCGGCGATCACACCGGCTTCTACACGATGGAGGAGGAGTATCCGGTCTTTCACATCACCTGCATCACCCATCGTAAAGATCCCGTCTATGCGGCGACGATCGTCGGTAAACCGCCAATGGAAGATGCATGGATGGGCAAAGCGGTGGAGCGGATCTTTCTGCCGCTGATGAGGCTGACGCTGCCTGAGATCGTGGATATCAATCTGCCGGTAGAGGCGGTCTTTCATAACCTGATCATCGTGTCGATCCGGAAGAGCTATGCGGGGCAGGCGTGCAAGGTAATGAATGGCATCTGGTCGATGGGACAGGCGATGTTCTCAAAGTGCGTCATTGTGGTGGACGAGGACTGCGATGTGCAGGATCTGGCGGAGGTCACGCTCCGGGTGACCAATAATATCGATCCGGAGCGCGACATTCAGTTCACACTGGGACCAGTGGATTCGCTCGATCATGCGTCGCGGCTCCCGAATTACGGAAGCAAGATGGGCATCGACGCGACGCGCAAGTGGGCGGCGGAGGGATTTACGCGGCCCTGGCCTCCGATGATTGAGATGGACGAGGCAACGAAGGCTCGCGTGGATGCGATATGGAAAAAACTGGGGATTGAGGACTAAGCTGTCCCGCTTCCGGTCATCTGCTTGCGAGTGATTTCGCAGCACTGCTTTCGCAGCGGCTCGTGGATTGAGCTGTTCCCGACGCAGATGGCAGGTCAGGAACAGCTATGAGCGCTTAATTCCCCTGCCGGGTCGTGGCTGCTGATTCTCCGGCCGCATCGGGCAGTGCCCATGCAAAGAGCACTCCTCCACTGCCGGTGATGACGTACTGACGGCCATCTATCTCAATGGAAATCGGAGAGCTCTGCATGGGGGAGCCGGTGCCTGCATGCCACAGGGTTTTACCGTCTGCGGTGCTGAGGGCAAGGATGTTTCCGTCGGCATCACCGGTGAATGTGACTCCGGAGTCGGTGGTGAGCACGCCCGCTCCTGAACCATGCTGGCCAACCTCATGCTTCCAGCGGATTTTGCCGGTGTGGTAGTCGATGGCCTCGATGACACCTTTGCTCCAGACGCCATAATCTGCGCCCGCCCAGCCGAAGGTGCCATCGGCCGGCTTGGCGAAGTAAATGCCGTAACTGGGACGCGCATCGACGACGAAGAGTCCGGTCTTTGGATCGAAACTGGGTGAGCGGTAGTTCGTGAGGCCACCCTCATCCGGAGCGATCAGACGGCCATCCGGAGCCGGTTCTTTTTCTGTATTCGGAATGGGCCTGCCCTGATTGTCGAGGCCCAATGACCAGTTGACGGGGCCAAAGGTCGTGCTCAGAAGGCTCTTTCCGTTGGTGCGGTCAAGAACGTAGAAGTAGCCATTGCGCGAGGTCTGCATGAGCATCTTTCGCGGCTGGCCATGGAAGTCTCTGTCGACGAGTACCGGCGTTTCGACCGCGTCCCAGTCGTGGGTATCGTGCGGCGAGGCCGAGAAGGACCATACCAGTTTGCCGGTATCGGGGTTAAGAGCCACGATGCTGCAGGTGTACGGATCAAGGCCGGGGCGAGGCTTGCCATTGAGCACGGGAGTAGGATTGCCGGTTCCCCAGTAGAGCATATTCAGCTCAGGGTCATAGGTGCCGGTCATCCACGTCATGCCGCCTGTTGTCGAGTCGGGCGTGCCGACAGGCGGGGTGGCATTCCACTGCCACTGAGTTTTACCGGTCTCGGCATCCACGGAGCGGAGGAAGCCGGTGAGGTTATCAAAGTCGCCCGAAACGCCCACGATGACATGGTTCCCGATAATCATCGGCGACATGGTGGTCCAGTAACCCTTTGTGACGTCGGCGACGACCACATCCCAGCGAACGGAGCCATCTTTCGCGTTCAGCGAGATCAGGTGAGCATCCGGAGTAAGGAAGTAGAGCCAGTCCCTGTAAATACTGACGCCGCGCTGGCCGATGTGAAGGCCTTTGTTCGGGTGATATTGGTAGTGCCAGATCCTGTGTCCGGACCGGACATCGACCGCCCAGACGTTATCGGGCACAGTGAAATACAGAATGCCATTGGCGACGATCGGTGTGGACTTGATCGAGGCGCCCTGGTCTGTCTGAAAGGCCCAGGCGAGACCGAGGCGATGAACGTTCTGCGGTGTGATCTGGGTCAGAGGGCTGTGACGTTTTCCGGAGTAGTCTCCGTGATAGATCGGCCAGCTGTCCGCGGACGGATGAAGAAGCTCTGGCGCGTCGACAGTCTTGTCCTGTGCGTTCAGCGGATGCGGCGATACAAGAACGGCCGTTGCGGCGGCAAAGGCAAGAAGGAGAGCAGTCTTTGAAAACTTCATCCTGGTTTCAGACCTTTCGGAAAAAGGCAGCGGGTTTATTTTTTGATTTCCCCCATGAAGCCGGGTATCCCGCGGGCAGTGCGGGGTCCGTTTGCCTTAAAAACGAACCCGGCAACAGAGATCAGGGCTTAGCGCAGCGTCTGCAGATAAGCCATGAGGTTGTGAATATCGTCGTCCGTGTACTTCGAAAGCTGATCGGCATGAGCTTCCACCGGCGCATCGACCGAATATTTCACGGTGGGAATCGACCAGGAACGATAGGTTCCGGTGGAGTCGCGGAGCCCGACCGTAAATTCATCGAGGTAGGCGAGGGTACCCGTGACAGTCTGACCGGAGGGAAGCGTGACGGTTACTTTGCTCTTTGCATCATGAGGATAGAGCATCTGCTCTTCGAGGTGCAGGCCCTCATAGCGCGAAGCGACACCGGCAAGATCGCCTGTGGGCGAGTGACATGTGGAGCATTTGCCAGCGCCGTTGAAGTAGGCTTTTCCTGCCTCGACGTTTCCGGTCTGAAGGTCAGAGACATCGACACCGCGGCGGCTGCCCTGCTGTGCACTCGCCTTCGCGGCCTGAGAGTGGATAAAGGCGACGAGGCCGGCGAGATCCTGATCGGAGAAGTTGAAGGAGGGCATGCCCTTGTCCGGGCGCCCATTGCGAACCACCTGCGAGATCTTATCGCCGCCGGAATCGGACGCGACGAGTTTGGAACGCGTCAGATCGGGGCCGGTTTCGCCGCCGCCTGCATCACGGCCATGGCAGAACGAGCAGTTCTGCTGGAAGAGGGAAGAGCCAGCCTGAACCAGAGCAGCAGAGTCCGTTGAGGGAGCAGGGCTGGCGGGAGGGGCAGCAGGCGCTGCCGGTGCGGCGGGAGCTGATGGCGGTGCCGAGCTGGCGAGATAGCGCTGAATCTCCGCGATCTGCGCGTCGGTAAGCTGAGTAAATGCAGGCATGGCGCCGCCACCGTGATGCACGCGATCGGTGATCTGCTGTGAGCTGAGGCGCTGGGTTACACCCACCAGGGAGGGGATCGCCGGAGGATTGCCCTCCATGCTGTCGCCGTGGCACATAGAGCAGTTGTTCTTATAGAGAGTCTCTCCGGTCTGGGCCGCCTGGGCCGCATAACCAGACACAGGCGCGCTCAGAACGACGAACATCCCGGCAGCCATCGCCAACCACACAAAGTTTCCTGATTTTTTCATCGTTCCGATCATTCCTTTTCAATCCCAGGCGTACTGATACAACCTGCAAATTTTCTTACTGCAAAGCTGGTGCTTTGCACGACATCCCTGTTCCTATATCCACCATGCCGCGGCTGGAGCTTCGCGGACCACGGCTTCCTGCAGAAAACGGGCTGCTTTGCTGAGGCCTTCCTCGGGTGAAAGCAGGCTGTCTTCATGCTCGATGGAGAGCACATTGTCATAGCCGAACATTCTGAGCGTGGAGACGAACTCCTTCCACCATTCTGCGCCATGACCGTAACCGCAGGTGCGGAAGATCCATCCACGGTTACGCTCGTCAGTGTAAAGCTTCGTGTCGAGAACGCCGGTGCGGGGCAGATTTGCCGGATACAGCTGCGTGTCTTTGGCGTGAACGTGGAAGATGGCATCACCGAGAACGCGAATGGCGGCAACAGGATCGATGCCCTGCCAGAACATATGGCTGGGATCGTAATTGCAGCCAATGGCGGGTCCGGCGATGGAGCGGAGCTTCAGCAGCGTCTCCGGGCTGTAGACGACGAAGCCGGGATGCATCTCGATGGCAATTTTCACGCCATGCTGAGCAGCGAATTCCGCGCGCTTTATCCAGTACGGAACCACAACTTCCTTCCACTGCCACTCAAGAATGTCGAGGTATTCCGGCGGCCAGGGGCAGGTAACCCAGTTGGGAAACTTCGCATGCGCCGAATCTCCCGGGCAGCCGGAGAAATCGACAACGACGGAGACGCCAAGCTTTTCTGCGAGCAGGATAGTCTGCCGGCTGACTTCCTGAGCCTGCTTTGCCTTTTCAGGGTCAGGATGCAGCGGATTGCCATGGCAGCTCAGCGCACTGATGGATGTGCCATGATCCTTCAGCGTCTGCTGAAAGGCCTTCAGTGCTGCGGCATCGTCGAGCATGGAGAGCTTGCAGTGGGTATCGCCCGGATAATTGCCGGTCGCGAGCTCCACGGTGGTGATGTCGAGCGCCCTGAGCTTTGTAAGCACTTTGTCGAGCGGCAGCTGCGACAGCAAAGGGGTAAATACTCCAAGTCTCATCCGAATGGCTCCTCCACTCCGGAGAGTGGTGCTTGCTTGTCTCAGGCGCCGGAAGCGCAGTTTACTTTCTGCCAGACTCCGCCGGCAGCGTGGCTTTTCAGCATCGCTTCCACCAGGCAGGTAGAACGATAGCCATCAAAGAATGTCGGCAGGAGCGCAGGCTTCGTTTCCGGAGCCGCTCCTTCACGAATCCAGCTGTAAGCATCGCGAATCAGGTTGAAAAAGGCGTCGGCCCACGCCTCCTGATGGCCGCCGGGCAGATGCGTGTAGGGCAAAACGCCTTTGGAAACCAGAGAAGGATCCTTGGCCATGGAGCAGTTCGGACGATCGTGATGACCGATCCATAATTCGTTTTGTTCTTCCTGCCGCCACTTCAGAGAGAGTTTTCTTCCGTTAAGCTCAAGCTGCAGATCGTTCTTGTGACCAGGCAGGACTTGTCCAACAGAGAATGATCCCTTCGCGCCATTTTCAAAACGCAGCAGAACGCTGGCGAGATCTTCTGCGTGGACCTGAACGGGGACGCGATCTCCGGAGCTTTTGGCCGAAAATGCCTCAGCGGAAGCACCTGAGGAATATCGGGTGGGGATGACGGTCGTGAGATCCGCGAGAACGGAGTCGATCTTAAGGCCGGAGACATGCTCCGCCAGATCGCACCAGTGCGAGCCGATGTCGCCCAGAGCAGAGCTGACGCCGCCCTTTGAAGGGTCCGAGCGCCACGAATAGACGTTCGGGTCGGTCATCCAGTCCTGCAGATAGTAACCGTGAACGAAGCTCAGATCGCCTGTTTCCCCACCCTCAATCATCAGGCGCGCCTGCTGAACGAGAGGATTGCCCCGGTAATTGAAGGTGACGACATGCGCCACCTTTGCCGCCAACGCCGCTTCGTAGAGTTTGCGGCCTTCTTCGGCATTGGGAGCGAGCGGTTTATCGGAGATGACGTGTTTGCCGGCCGCCAGCGCCGCCATGACGACGGGAAAGTGAAGATAGTTCGGCGTGGTGTTGTGGATGACGTGTACGTCAGGGTCTGCAATCAGCGCATGGAAGTCGCCGTAGGCGCGGTCCACTTTATACTCCTGCGCTTTGCGTTCCGCCGATGCCTGCGACGAGCCGGCGACGGCGACAACCTCTACATCGCCGAGACGGCGAACGGCATCGATATGGTGGGCAGCGACAAATCCAGGGCCGATGAGGCCCATTCCAAGTGTTCTCATAGATTCAGATCAGAAGCACATTTCCTGTGACTGGAGCTGCAGAAACCAGGCTCAGTGATTTCAGTGATTGTTGTCGTCGGGCAGCGCCGGACGCGGATGCGATGCGGTGCTGCCTTCCGTCATGCCAAGTGCCCATTTAATCGCTTCAAAATACATCTTTCGGATATCGGGGTCCTGCCACGCTTCTTCGGTGTGACCAAGCGTTGAATAGAAGACCCGTCCCTTGCCATACATTTTCGACCACGCCACCGCGAAATCATGATCGGTGCGATGGACGCGTGGATTATTTTCATAGTCGAGCTTTCGGGGATCGAGGCTGAGCAGAACGTTTACCTTCGACCGCGACCAGTCTTTCGGCTGATAGATTTCATCATATTTCACGAATTCCTTCGGAAAGTGACGGATGGCCGGAAAGCTGGGATCTTCATTGATAATTGGTGCGTTGAAGGTCATCCAGGGATGCTGGTCGAACCAGCCGCCGATCATCTCGCCGTATTCGGGCCAGGTGTAATTCGTGTCGAGCGCGGCGTGAATACCGACGAAGCCTTTGCCGTCGTCGTGGATGAACGACATCATGTCCGCCTTCTGGCTCGCGTCCATATCGAGCTCGCCGGTAGTGCTGGTGAATATGAGAAGGTCGAAGTAATTAAGGTTCTTCGCATTCCGGCCCAGGTCCTTCTTGGTCAGGAGCTCCGTGTCAGTGCGCATCTCGGTATCCCAGAGACCACTCTGCTGGCCCATCTGATAAATGGCGTCCATGGCCGCGGAGACGGAATCATGCTCGAAGCCTTTGGTCTCGCCGATAACGAGAACGTGTTTCAGATGTGTTGGTTTGGCGTGAGGCGGGGGCGGTACGGTGAAGTCAGAAGCCGGTTGTACCTGCGCGGAGCCTGATGGGAGAAAGGCGCCGAAACCGAAAAGACACAGCAGGACGAAGAGTAAATTCCGATGACGGCGCAAGTGGTCTCCTTCAAAATCGTATCGCTCGAAAGCGTTTTCACGGGTATCGCTTCAATCCTGTGCAATCAGGCCCGTGGCATGGTTTTCGCAGCTTTCTGCGAGGCGTTTCCGAACATCAGAGGCCCGCATACTGCAGGACCGGGAACAGAAAAATCTTCGGATAGCAGTGTATGAGCCAGCGACGGGAGACGCAACTCGGCTTTTCCTGACAGGGCGGCGGGGTATTTACCGGTGTGTGAGAGACAGGCAGCGCAGCAGCCCTGGAACGAGCACTGCATGGCCACGACCGTACGGCTCAGGCTGTAGCATGAGAGCGGCATGAGAGAAGCGATCACGATCTCGAAGGAAGACTACCTGAAGGCGATTCTGGAGGCGGAATCAGAGGGGCAGAATGTCATTCCGGTAACACTGTCGCACTGGCTCTCCGTCTCGCCACCGGCGGTGACGATGGCGCTGAAGCGTCTCAAGCGGGATGGCTATGTGGATGTTCGCGGCGACGGCATCGTTCGCCTGACGGTGAAGGGCAGGGAGATCGCTTATCGAACGGCGCTTCGTCATCACCTGATCGAGCGGATGCTGTCAGAGATCTTCGGGATGGAATGGTATCAGATCCACGACGAAGCGGAGCGGCTGGAGCATGCGGTTTCTCCGGCATTTGAAGCGAGACTGATCGAAAAGCTGGGTGAAAAGGGAACCTGCCCGCACGGCAACTCGGTGCTGCCGGAGAGCCCGGCTCAGCGGCGGAAGCGAGGACTGGTGCCGCTTTCCGACGCGTCTGAAGGGACTGAATATATCGTTTCGAGCCTGTATGAACGCGATCCAAAGCTGCTGCTGTTTTTACATGAAGCAGGCATCAGTCCAAATGCACGGGTGCATGTGCTGAACAAAAACTACGACGAGACAGTAGGAATTGAAACGCCCGCCGGCAAATCAACTCTCGGCAAGCCGGCAGCGGAAAAGGTATGGGTAAAGCGAAAGACGGCGAAATAATACAGGATTATATTTTCATTTAACCTTAATTAACTCCGTATGGCATACTGAAGCTAACGGAGCAGCTCGCCGATTTATGCCGATCACCACCCCCGTGAAACAGCGCCGCGAAAGCGCACATCCGTCTATGCCGAATGTGCATTCGAGCGTGCGCGTTTCACAGTCGCCGCATTTCTGGCGCAGGGCGGTCGGCTTTCTGGGGCCAGGATTTCTCATTGCGGTCGGGTACATGGACCCGGGCAATTGGGCGACCGACCTTGCGGCAGGCTCGCGCTATGGATACACGCTGCTGTCGGTCATCATGGCGTCGAACCTGATGGCGATCCTGCTGCAGAGCCTGGCGATAAAGCTGGGCGTAGCCACGGAGCGCGATCTGGCGCAGGCATGCCGCCAACATTACAGCCGCCCGGTATCGATTGCGCTGTGGCTGTTTGCCGAGATCGCGATTGGCGCCTGCGATCTGGCAGAGGTGATCGGTTCGGCCATCGCGCTGCAACTGTTGTTCGGGCTGCCGCTGCTGGTGGGCGTCATTGTGACCGGGCTGGATGTGCTGGCGATTCTGCTGCTGGAACATCGAGGCTTCCGCTGGCTGGAAGCACTGGTGATGGTGCTGATCGGCACCATTGCGGCTCTGTTTGCCATCGAAACAGTGCTGTCGCGGCCGGAATATCTTCCTATTCTGAAAAATCTGTTTGTACCGGCGCGAACAATCGTGGCCGATCCGGCGATGCTCTATATTGCGATCGGCATCCTGGGTGCTACGGTGATGCCGCACAATCTGTATCTCCACTCATCGATTGTGCAGACGCGCGATTATCCGCGGACACCGGAGGGAAAGCGGGATGCGATCCGGTTTGCGAATCTCGACTCGGCTCTCGCGCTGACGATCGCGCTGTTTATCAATGCGGCCATTCTGGTGGTGGCCGCAGCGGTATTTCATCGCAGCGGGCATACGGAGGTTGCCGAGATCGGCGATGCATATAAGCTGCTGAGTCCACTGCTGGGCTTTACCGGAGCAAGCCTGATGTTTGCGCTGGCGCTGCTGGCCTCCGGGCAGAACTCGACCATTACCGGCACGCTGGCCGGCCAGGTAGTGATGGAAGGCTTTCTGGAATTTCACATGCCTGGATGGCTGCGCCGTCTGGTGACACGTTCGCTGGCGATTATTCCGGCAGTGATTGTGACGGCGCTGTATGGCGAAGAAGGAACATCGAAGCTGTTGCTGCTGAGCCAGGTGATTCTGAGCATGCAGCTCAGTTTTGCCGTGTTCCCGCTGGTCGCATTCACCAGCGACCGCCGACAGATGGGCGAGTTTGTGAATAAAAGCTGGCTGCGGATGCTGGGATATGGAGTCGCCGTTCTGATTGCTGCGCTGAACGGCTGGCTGCTGATTGAAGTCTTTCGGGGCCATTGAGCGCAGAAGTTCCGCCGATCCGGCTGAATGGGACAACCTCGGATTCTGTTTCCGGAAAGGGTTTTACAAGCTCTCGAAATCAGACACTGGAGTATGCGCAACAGAGGCATCGATAGCTTTATTGCCGGGCCGGACAGCAAGACAGACGCTGATACCAGCAGCGGAGGCTGCGTCGAGCTCGGCGGGCGCATCGGAGAGAAACAGAATCTGCTCCGGACTCGTGTTTAAGGTGGAAGCGATGTTCCGGTAGCTTGCGCTTTGTGTCTTGGGGCCGACGGCGGTGTCGAAGTACGCTTCGATCCATGGGGTGAGATCGCCTGCCTGCGTGTGGCGGAAGATCAGCTTCTGTGCGAGAACGCTGCCGGAAGAATAGATCGCAATGCCGCGCTTTTGCTCGCGCCACCGCTCGAAAGCGAGGGGGACATCGGGAAAGACAATGCTGTGGAGATCCCCGGCGGCGTAACCCGCTTCCCAGATGCGGCACTGGATGGATTTGAGAGCAGGAGATTTGCGGTCCTGATTCATGAGCCAGAGCAGATATGCATGCGCCGTTTCCAGTTGCAGCGATACGGATGACAGGGCACCGGAAACAACCGGGACTGCAGCAAAAGTGGAAAGGTCGCGCACATTTTCTGCCCGCAGCAGATCGAGATCGTTATGTGTCGCCGGATCATCGACATGCTCACTGAGAAAGCTCAGCAGACGGGCGCGAGCATAAGGGAAGAGTACGTCATAGACGAAAGAAACAGGGGTGGTCGTTCCTTCAATGTCGAGAAGGACGACCGAGATCGCGGCCTGGTTCATGCGGGAACATCGAAGGCGCCGGACTGGCGCGGTCCGATATACGCCGGGCCAAAGCAGACGGGCTCATAGCGGCTGTCCACACCACTTGATGTGTAATACGGCGTCCAGCCCGTCTTGTCCTGGAAGAGGCGGATGGCGCGGATATTGTGATCGCTGCAAAGGTTGAACCAGTGGTGCGTGTCGCGGGGCACGCAGATAAGATCGCCTTCGGTAACCTCGATAGAAAAAACAGAACGGCCGTGCGGATGAATGTGAAAGAGGCCGCGGCCCCGCAGGGTGATGCGGACTTCATCTTCGTTGTGCCAGTGCTCGCGGTTAAACCTCGCAAGCATGGCGGCAAGGCCCTCCGTCTCCGGAGTGATGTCGATGATGTCGGCGGTGGTATAGCCGCCCTTCTCTTTCAGCGCATGGATTTCCGGAGCATAAGCGGCGAGAAGGTCATCAGCAGGAGCATCGGCGGAGATACGGCCGGTCTGCCAGTGCTGGTATTCGATGCCGACTTCGGCGAGATACGCACGGATCTTGCTTTCTTCGCGGAGAACGATTTTTTCATCGGGAATTTCGACGACGGCCATGACGGGTCCTCCTGCAGTAGCTACTGTGCCTGCGCAAAGCGGCCGCGCAGCATGTCGGTGGTGCCAGCGACTTCCAGCAGAAATTCGATGATTTCGACGTGGCGCTGTGCTTCGGCGACGTCGGCTCCCCAGGTGTAGAGGCCGTGTCCCCGCAGGAGCACACCATGTATATCAGGATACTCGCGAAGAAGCGTTTCGAGCTCTGCCGATAACTGAGTATAGTTCTGCGAATTTTCGAGGACCGGCAGCCATTCGGAATGTTCGTGCGTGGTGACGCCGGAGAGTCCTTTGAGCATTTCGTAGCCGGCAATCGTGATGCCTTTGGCGCCTGCGTAGAAGCCGGAGAGGACCGTTGCCCAGGGAGAATGCACGTGCTGAACGGATCCGGCGCTGCGCTGGCGCACGATGACGGCGTGGAGAGCGGCCTCGGCAGATGGTCGTCCCTCGCCCTGCAGAACGCGGCACTGTTCATCGATATGCACGAAGCTCTGCGGGGTAAGATTGCCTTTGTTCTGACCGCTGGAGGTGATGAGCAGACGGAGTGGGTCGGAAGCAAGCGTGGCGCTGAGATTGCCGGAGGTGCCCTGCAGCCATCCCCGGCCGGCAAGCGCCGCTCCTGCCTGTGTAAGTTGTCTGACCGCTTCGGCTGCTTCCAGCATGCGTTGTGTGCTCCCCGTTGTTCTCCGATTTTACTGAAGCCCGTGCGGCTTCAGAACAGAGATGAGTGTCTGGTTTTACCTGCAAAAGTCGAAGCAGGGCGATACAGGCGGTCCTTTCTCGTGTTGGCCGATTTCAAAAGAGGTGAAGGCGTCGAATTCGGGGTGTCGAGAGGAGACGGAGAAGATATAGTGAGTGCATTCTTGGCACATAGAAGGAGAGCATGAGCCACTATCGCTGGTTTCGCGCAGGCGACCTGAATGCGTTTTTTGCGCTGATGTTCGATAACGTGGCAAATCTGGTGATTCTGGCCAGCATTCTGATCGGTGCGTTCCAGTTTCCGCGTGAGATCGTGCTGTACAGGATGGTTCCGGGCACGGCGGTGGGAGTGCTCATTGGCGATCTGATCTATGCATGGATGGCTGGACGGCTGGCGCGCAGGACGGGCCGCGACGATGTGACGGCCATGCCGTTGGGGCTGAATGCGCCGAGCATCTTCGGCATGTCATTTGCGGTGATCGGACCGGCCTATCTGCTGACGCACGATGCGATGCTGGCCTGGAAGATCGGTATGGCCGTTACAGTGCTGGCGGGAGTCTTTAAAATTGCGTTGTCATTTGCCGGAAACCGCGTGCGATCGATTGTGCCGAGGGCCGCGCTGCTTGGGTCGATTGGCGGGGCCGGGCTGGCGCTGATCGGGGTGCTGCCCCTGCTGAAGGTCTTTGCCGATCCGGTTCCGGGCATGCTGGCGCTGAGCATTCTGCTGGTAACGCTGGTGGCCCGGATGCGCCTGCCGTGGAGGCTGCCAGGCGCGCTGATCTCGGCGCTTGCGGGGATCGCAGCGTTTTACCTGTTGCGGGAGATTCACCTGGGAAGTCCTCTCCTGACGGGAGCGGGACCGGTTTCCATGGCATTGCATCCGGCATTTCCCTGGCCGTCGTTTGCATTCCTGGGCGGTCTCTCGAAGGCATGGGCATTCCTGCCGATTGCGCTGCCGTTCTCGCTGTCGACGGTGGTGGGCGGCATCGACAACACAGAAAGCGCGGCGGTTGCCGGAGATGAATATGACACGCGAGCCATTCTGCTGACGGAGGGATTCTGCACCCTGGCCGCGGGGTTGTGCGGTGGCGTGGTGGAGAGCACGCCATATATTGGCCATCCGGCATATAAGTCGATGGGGGCGGGCGCGGGATACGCCATCCTGACCGGTCTGTTTATTGGACTCGGCGGGATGCTGGGCTTTCTGCCGTTCTTTGTCGGCGCAATTCCGGCTTCTGCGATTGCGCCGGTGCTGGTGTACATCGGGCTGGAGGTGATTGCGCAGGCGTTCCTGGCGAGCCCAAAGCGGCATGGCGTAGCTGTGGCGATTTCGCTGCTGCCCTCGCTGGCATTTCTGGTCGTGCTGCAGGTGAATGCGGTGATTTCGGCTGTCGGTGCGCAGATAAGTCAGATTACCGGTGAGACCGGCGAGTCACTGCACGCATTGATTCTGCTGAGCAACGGATTCATCATTACAGCGATTCTGTGGGGAGCGGCAACGGCCGAACTGATCGACCGGCGCTTCCGGCACAGCGCGTTTTATCTTGTGACAGGAGCGCTGTTCTGTCTTTTCGGCGTGATTCATTCTCCCACGGCACAGGGGACCTTTGTATTGCCATGGCAGGCGGGATCGACGCTGCCGTGGCATTTTGCTGCTGCCTATCTGCTTGCAGCCGTTGCCGCCGGCGGAGCGTGCCTTTTGAAACGGGAGACAGACGCTCCGGAAGTATTCGAGGAGGGAATCTGAACCGCCGCAAAGATACATGGAAGAACCGATCAGGAGCGCTGCAATCACGCCGATGAATCATGTTTTTATCAGCTATTCGAATGCCGACCGCGCGGCGGTCGATACCATCTGCTCGTTTCTGGAGAGCGTGGGAGTTCCGTGCTGGATTGCTCATCGGGATGAGCCTGCAGCGGAGTTCTATCAGACCCCGATTGTTGAGGCAATTCAGAGCGCGGTGGCCTGTGTTTTCGTTCTGACGCGCAATTCTAACCGGTCGCGCGATGTTGCCAATGAAGTGCATCTTGCTTTCCGAAGCAAGCGCATTTTGGTGCCGTTTCGACTGGAAAAATTTCAGCTTGGCGGCGACCTGCTTTACTACCTCGATCGGGTGCAAACAATCGATGCAACGGCGGGACTTAATGAAGTAGCGCTGAGGCAGCTCGGCGACGTTCTGAAAAGGCTTATCGGAGAGGCGTCTGTACAGAAGCAGGAAGGGGACCAGGACTGGCGGGCGTGTGAGGCGGCGGCCATGCGTGGAGATGCTGAAGCACGATACCGGCTTGCTGTTCACTACTCGGATGAGCAGAGCGAGACACTCCGCCCTGCTGAGGCTGTCAGGTGGTTTCGGGCAGCGGCCGAGCAGGGGCATGCGGAAAGCGCGTGGAAGCTCGCGCTCGCTTACCGCAGTGGAAATGGCGTGGTGCGCAGCGAGCCTGAAGCCGCTCGCTGGATACAGACTGCGGCAAAGCTGGGTTACGCCCCGGCCGAGTTCGCCTGGGGGCAGATGTTGCTGCAGGAACGCGGTGAGTCTGCGAATGCACGCGAAGCTGCAGTTTGGTTTGATCGTGCGGCGGCACAGGGAATTACGGATGCCAGGTATAACCTGGCGTTGCTCTATCTGAATGGAAGGGGCGTCGAACGGAATTACCCGCGTGCTCTGGAGGCTATGCGTGAGTGCGCCGGTGCGGGCCATGCCGGGGCTGAGTATTATCTGGCGTGGATGCTGATGCATGGATACGGCGCGCCGGCCGATCACAGCGAAGCCCTGCTGTGGGCCGAGCGGGCTGCTGGTCAGGGACACGAAATGGCACGGCGTCTGGTACGAGAGCTTGGCTCAGAAGCCCTTTGAAGAAGAAGCAATATTTGTGCTTCTTCTTTGGTTTCCCGTTTGCTACACTCTCGAATCATTCGCTCCCCCGGAGAGAACGAAATGGCTTCAATCTGCACGAATCCAGAGTGCGACTACACGAAACGCCACGGGGTAATTCAAAATGCTGCGCTTGAATTCTGCCCGAACTGCGGACGCCGTCTGCAAAAAGTTGCCGATGTTGCAGCGATAACTCCGGTGTCGCGTGGCCGTCGCTTCGGAGCCTATTTCATCGATTTTTGCATCGCGTTTCTCCTGGTTCTGGTCGGGACAATCCCGATTGTGGGGCTGATTATCACGCCGATTATTGCCCTGTACTGGCTCTTACGGGACATTAATGGCGCGAGCCCGGGCAAGTCGCTTCTTGGCTTGGCGATCGTCAGCCGCGGCGGTGGCCGATCGACGACGATGCAGCGGATTCTGCGTAATCTCCCGTTTGCCATAATGGTATTGCCACTGCTGATTCCGTACATTGGCCTGACGGATTATCCCATTCAGCTTTTCGTCATCCTGGTTGAAGCGCTGATGGTGATTCTGACTCGCGAAAGAATCGGAGACAAGCTGGCCGGCACCATGGTCGTATCGCATGATGTAGCTCAGGCACAATACGCTCCTGTGTCGGCCTGAAGCGTTGCAGTGGCATGGGAGCGTTCTACCAGACGGAGTTCAGCTGCTGAGCGTGGCGGGGCCGCTCAGCGGGTTGCCGCAATAACCGCAGAATTTCGGCAGGGGATGTGGAAGGGGACTTCCGCATCGGGGGCAACTGTCCTCGAGCGGACTCACGTCCAGTCTGGTCTGGCAGTTACTGCAGAACTGACTGCCCGGAATCACCTTTGCTCCACAATTGGGGCAGCGGCGATCCGGAAGCGCCTGATCCAGGCGGGGATAAATTCCCGTGAGGATTGTTCGGTACATATCGGACTCGCCCCACATGAGAATTTTTCTGACTCTCTGAATCGGCAGTGGATGGGAGAGATAGATTTCGCTCTGCAGCATGTTGATGATCTTGAGCACGGCCGCAACAGAATCATTGTCCAGCTCGTCGTACTCTTCGCCCTGCTCGCGCAGGGCTTCAAAATCGATATCGCCGAGCGAAACCGGCCATCCGCCCAGCTTGGCAAGAAGGCTGGCGACGATTTTGGGATCCTGCACGACAAGAAGCGCAGCGCGATCGCAGCTAAGCTCTGCCATGCGGCTCCAGTGCTGAAGGTGAGCCATGATCGGAAAGAGTGCCGCTTCTCCCGCAATTGGAATCAGTTTGGCAACCCCTGCGACGCCGAACTGAGCGATCATGCTGGCGATGGTTTTGTTGACCATGTGACCACACTTTACGTGGCCCAGCTCGTGGCCCAAAACGCCCATAATTTCGGGCATAGTCATGGTTTCAATCAGGTCGCGCGTCACCACTACTGAGTGATGATTCATCCCCATGGAGTAGGCGTTCACGCCGCTTTCAGGGCTGATGAAGAGTTCGGGTAGTTCCGGAATAGACAGGATCTCCGCGGCCTTGACGTAGATACGGTACAGGCTGACCGCCTGAGACGGTCCCACCCGGATGGACTGGCAGAGATGATGGAGCCGGGTCGCCTTCTCTGTGACGCCGCCCGCGATGAACTTCACGATTGCGGGGAAGACCGGTACATTCTGTAATGTTGCTGTCGCCGCCAGATCGTCGGCATGCTGAAAGGCGTCGGGGCTAAGCTGCGGAAAGCTCTTCAGATCGGACAGCGAAAGCTGAGGTTGCGTGCTCATTTTCCCTCTTACCCGCGAAGATGGTTTACCTGTGTGGGCCGGTTGTGCGCGGCAGGCCGCGAAGGGGGAGGGCAGCCTGTGTGATTCCTGAATGACAGGTCTCATGCACAGGCTCCTCATATTAGCGCATTACGGTTACACGTCAGCAGAAAATTGAAGGGCAAAGTGTTTTAAGAAAATCTGCAGATTGATTTGAGGGCTGCAATAGTCTTTTCCTGTTTCTTCGGTTTGATAAGCTGGTGGCTCGATCCGGGAGGTGCGATCAATGAGGCGTCGGGAATTTCTGCTTGGATCGATTGCCGGTGCGGTCACAACTCTGGTTGCCGCCGCAGAGCCGCTTAATACTCCTGTCGGGATGCTCTTTGATTTTCAGCGAAGCAATGGGCCGCTGATCATCGATGAAGTAGAGCTGATCCATCTGGAAGGCCACCATACAGTGGACATCGGCATTGACGATCAGTATCAGGTCAAAGGGGAATACATTTACGACGATATGCGGCCGCCGGAATATGTCGAGCATCCGGGGCAGATGCGGACTGTTCCGGTGTCGAGCACGTATGTCAGGTTGCGGACACGGCAGGGGCTCGATGGCCTGTTTGGTCCGATCGATGGAGATGCGCCATTGGTGCTGGGCCATTTCCGGAAGTTTTTGCTGGGACGCAATGCTCTGGCGCAGGAAACATTATGGGACGAGATGTATCGCTCGGCGCCGTTTGGCCGCGACGGTGCTCAGTGCATGGCTATCAGCTCGATCGACAATGCAATATGGGATCTGCGTGGAAAGTACTATGGCATACCGGTATATGCACTCCTTGGCGGCCCCGGGCGGCAGACCGTAGAGGCATATGCGAGCAATCTGAACTACTCCGTACAGCCGGATGCGCTGCGCAGGCGCGCAGAGATCAATAAGCAAAACGGTTACACAAAGCAGAAGTGGTTTATTCCTTATGGGCCAGGCTCGGGCGAGGACGGGTTGAAGAAGAACATCGAAATGGTACAGATTCTCCGCGAGACAGTTGGAGATTATGACGATCTGATGTTCGACGCCTTTAACGGCTGGACGCTGAGTTATGCGCTGGAGTGGGCGCGCCGTGCAGAGCCGTATCATCCGCGCTGGATTGAGGAGATTGTCACCACCGACAAGCTGGATGCGTTTCAGACACTGCGGCGGAGTACGAACATCCCTGTAGCTACCGGTGAGCATTTTTTCGGAAGATGGGATGCAGCGAAGTTTCTGGAAGCCGGAGCCATCTCCATTATCCAGGCTGACCCGGACTGGTGTGGCGGCATATCGGAGCTGGTAAAGATCGGTACGCTTGCTTCGGTCTATGAGATTCCTGTGGTGCCTCATGGTCATGGCGTGCATGCAGCTCTTCACACAATCTTCAGCCAGTCGCCGGCCAGCTTCCCTTTCGCGGAATACCTTCTGGCGCCCCCTAAAATGCCGACTTACTACTTTTTTGAAAAGCATCCACCAGAACCACTCCGCGCGCACTTTGCACTTCCGGCGGGGACCGGTTTCAATATCGAGTTTGATCCGGCGAAGGTGGAAAAGCAGACGGTTGTTGCAGCAGGCTAGGACATAATCTCTGCGCAACAAAGCACAGCATCTGCGGTTGCCCCAATAATCTGAAGAAGGATGAAGATATTCCCGGCATGACGGGGCGGGAGTGAAGCGCCGTGTGCGATGAGCACTGGCTGTCCCCGGCGATGTTGTTACCTTCGACTCTTGAAAAAGATCGTATTGAGATGTAAATTAGATCGTATCGCGATCTAATTCCATTTCACCGCAGACTCCGGCCTGCGGTCCAGGCTCATCAGAGATGAAACCGCTCATCGATAACGAAATCA
Organism: Paracidobacterium acidisoli; assembly: GCF_003428625.2. Taxonomy (GTDB): domain Bacteria; phylum Acidobacteriota; class Terriglobia; order Terriglobales; family Acidobacteriaceae; genus Paracidobacterium; species Paracidobacterium acidisoli. Next base: position 179,612 of record NZ_QVQT02000003.1, read on the forward strand.
TTCAGGATCTGGCGTGGTTCCGCTACAGCCTCCGGAAGTTCCTTAGATTTAGTGAGAACGCGGCCAGGGAATGCGGGGTCACTCCGCAGCGGCATCAGTTGATGCTGGGTATTGCCGGTTTTACCGGTACGGGCAAAGCGACGATCTCGGAGCTGGCCGAATTCCTCCAGGAAAAAAATAATTCAGTTGTCGGCCTGGTGGACCGCGCTGTGCAAAGTGGTCTGGTACGCCGGGAGAGCAGCGAATCTGACAGAAGACTCGTGGTGGTGTCTCTTACCTCCCAGGGGGAAAAGATTCTGTCGCGTCTGGCGCTGCTCCACCAGGAAGAGGTTCGGCGTGTGCGGGCCGGATCGCTGAACCCCCAAAAACGAAAGTCACAGCTGGCTGCAGGGCACGCGGCAACGGACGTTGCCGGGAGGCCAGCCCTCAGCAAACCCGCTCACAGATTGAAGAACTTTACCCGCGAAAAGGAAGACCGCAAATGAGAAGCAAGCCGGCGGAAGGGCAAAAACACAGAACGATGAGAGCGCTGAGGCATCCGCTGCTGCGCAGATATCTTCCTCTGGTGCACGAAGACCTGAGCGTGGTTTATGCGCGCGATCTTCGCAAGTGGCTCATTATTTCTCCGATCATCGGGGTGCTGACCGGCCTGATCATCACCGGAATTGCCGTCATCATTCTGGACAAGCTGTGGCCGGCGGTTCTCAGCTACTTTTTGCTTCATCACTGGGCGATTGTCCCCGGCCTGGTTCTGGGCTTCCTTCTTACCGGGCTCATCATGCAGTTTCTGACTCCGGACCCGAATGAGCACTCCACCGAAGAGATCATTCGTTCTTATCACGAGCACGAAGGCAAGATTGGGATGCGGTCTTTCGTGCCCAAGCTCCTGGCAGCCATTACTACGGTGGGCTTTGGCGGCAGTGCCGCCCTGGAAGGGCCGAGTATTTATGGCGGCGCGGCCATTGGCTCGTGGCTCTGGACGAAGCTGCGCCGTCTGCGTCTCAGCGATCGCGACCGGCGCATTATGCTGATCTGCGGCGCGGCGGCCGGAATGTCGGCGGTCTTTCGTGCGCCGCTTACCGGCATCGTATTTGCGCTGGAGATGCCGTATCGCGATGACCTGGCGCACGAAGCACTGGTGCCGTCTCTGATTGCGTCGGTGGTTTCTTTTGTGACGCTCAGCTCATTTCTGGGAGCAGCGCCGCTCTTCAACTTCGCGAGCTCAAGATCGTATGCGCGCGTTGATCTTTACTGGAGCGCATTACTTGGCCTGCTGATCGGCCTGGTCGCTATGGCATTCGTGATCACATTTCGGCGGGCACGCAGCTTCTTTGTAAAGTGGGCTATACCCCACTGGCTGAAGCTTGTCATTGGCGGATTGCTGACGGGTCTTTGCGGCCTTCTCTTCCTGCATATATATCAGGGGAACCTTGTGCCTCTTGGGCCGAATTACGAGGCTGTGGGAGAGATACTCAACCAGCATCACGGCACGGTTCAGCTGGTGATTTTCAGTGTGCTCAAGCTGGCGGCGACACTGTTTACTCTGGCCGCGGGCGGCGTCAGCGCGATGTTCGTCCCGCTGTTCCTGACCGGTGGAAGTCTTGGAACGGCTTTTGCCCAGTGCATCGTCCACAGCTCCATTCCTGGTCTGTATGCCGCAGTGGGAATGGCCTCCTTCATTGCCGCCGGCTATAAGACGCCGCTTGCCGCGGTCGTCTTTGTCGCTGAAGCGACGGGGGGGCATGCGTTTATCATCCCTGCATTGATCGGAGCGGCTGTTGCCTATGCGGTTTCCGGCGACGCATCTGCATCCGGAGATCAGCGTCTGCACGAAGGTGCAAAAGCAATTGAGTTCGGAGAGGCATCTGAGGACGAAGCAGCGGAAAGATAGCGCCAGAGCCGGCTGGTCCACTCGCACAGAAGCGCTTTCCTGACGCGGCCTGTCAGGAAAGCGCGATCAGGCTTTTCCGGAGATTGCCGGGATCGCCATCAGGAATCAGCTTTTCAATCTCAAGGTGCTCGCGCTCCCAAATGGGAACGGCGCGAGCGAGCAAACTTCTCCCCTTTGGTGTAAGCGCCAGCAGCCGGCTGCGCCGGTCCGACGGATCGGCGGTGATGTGAATCAGGTCTCGCCGCTCCAGCGGCTTGAGCGCCGCGGTCAGGGTTGTTCGATCCATAGCAAGCAGAGAGGCAACAGAGCCCATTGCCGGTGGTTCCGGCCGATTCAGGGACATCATCAGCGAGAACTGGCCATTGGTCAGATCGAGCGGACGCAGCGCTTCGTCGAAACGACGAGCTAATGCTCGCGCTGCCCGTTGCACATGCAGGCACAGGCAGCAGTCGCGGACCAGAAGCGTAGTTTCATAGGAAGGCTTCATGGTACTTGACATGTGCCCAGAATAGTTGATATCAACGTATTCTGTCAAAGAACGAACGTCAGTGTGAGGTAATCATCATGCAGAATCATCCTGTTGTATCCGGGGAAGAGTGGTTGATCGCTCGTCGCGCGCTGCTGGCGAAGGAGAAAGAAGCGACCCATCTGCGCGATCGCGTGAATGCAGAGCGGCTCGCGCTTCCCTGGGTAAAAGTCGAAAAGGAATACATTTTTGACACGCCCACAGGAAAGAAGAGCCTGTCGGAACTCTTTGAAAATCGCAGCCAGCTCATGGTCTATCACTTCATGTTCGGCCCTGGATGGGAAGCTGGCTGTCCGGGCTGCTCCTTTCTCGTGGATCACCTCGATGGAGCGCTCCCTCACCTCAATCATCACGACGTTACTCTGACCGCCGTATCACGCGCACCGCTTGCGGAGATTGAGACTTATAAAAAGCGCATGGGCTGGAAATTTCCGTGGGCTTCTGCATTTGGCAGTGATTTCAACTACGACTATCACGTGTCGTTTGATAACGACGATCTGACAGCCGGAAAGCTTGCCTATAACTTCACTGAAACACCATTACCGCCTGGCTTCACAGGGACGGAGCTACCGGGCCTTAGCGTTTTCTACAAAGATGAGACCGGCGGCCTCTTCCACACTTATTCCACGTATGCGCGTGGTGGAGAGGAGCTGATCGGTACGCTGATGATTCTCGATCGCGCCCCAAAGGGACGCAATGAGAAGACGACGATGGATTTCGTCCGTCGTCATGATGAATACGAAGATATGCCAAAAGCATATGCCTGCTGCGCAGAGAAGGCCTGACCGATCATCTCCTGCAAAGAGGAGAATCGTCTGCTTTCAGCTGGTACATATTGCCGTCAAACGAGATGTTTGCATAACCCTTCAGCGGTTCTGAGAACACCAGCGGCCCGCGTCTCTATGGCGCTCCCACTGTAGGCGTACCGGGAATGATTGTGGTGGAATGCCCACCCTGTGTAGCTGCGATGCCGATGGCTACACCTGCCCCAGCTACGGCACCACTAATAAGCACCCATTTCAAAATGGGATGGCCGGTTTGGGACGCGTGGCTGCCGGATCTTTCGCTGATATTCTGCTGCGATATGGAGTTCTGTGCCTTCAGGTCGCCGTATTGGGCACGTACCTGAATCTGAAACTGACCGGTGGCGCGGTTGCTTACAAAGCCATGAGCTACAGCCTTGCCCTCTGCATCCGTGGTTACCTGGAGACTCTTTGCCCCATTCAGAAATGACCCGCCGGGACCGGAATCCGGCAGCAGGAAGAACACCAGGGCGCCGGCAACTGGTTTGTGGTTCTCGTCCTGCACCTGCACGATCGGTTCATGCGCTGTGCGCAGCTTAATGTTGTTGAGCGCGCCTTCGCCATCCAGAATAACGATCTGCAGAGACTTCGGAGGCGCCGTTGACTGGGCACTGGCAGGCAACAGGTCTCCGCCGGCAAGCAGCATGCAAAGAGAGAGAGCGACAATCCGAAGAAACAGGCGATAAATAAGCATGGCTGTGTCTTTTCTTACGGCACGCGTCATTGAGCAGACGCGGGCTGTGATGATCCTGCTGAATTTGTAAGTATCACGGTTACAATTTTAACATCTGTCGCGTCGCTGTCGAGAATAAATGGCTGCGTGTACTGAAACGCAGTACCGAAGGCGGTAGAGTCTTCATTCTGGTACCAGGTGGTGAAAGCACTGGTCAGCGTGACGGTCAGATCTTTTGTTTTGAGCGATGCTCCGGGAGCGGGCTCAAACTGGAACTGCGCATTGGACATGTCACGAGGAGATGACAGACCTGTGACCACGATCTGCATGCCCGTTCCGTTTCGCTGAAGCATGACGCTCATGATAATGGGCGCCACTGCCGGGACGTCGATGATGACAGGAGCCAGCGCTGAGGGGGTGATATCCGTTCCATCGGCAGAAAGCTGGATGGTGATGGTGATGGTCCCCGCGGTTGAACCAGCCTGCAAATCAATGGATGGAATAGCGGCCGAGGAGTTTGCAGGGACGACAAAGGTATCGGTCCTCGTTCCATTTGCGAACAGCACCTTCGGGTCGTTTGGCTGATCAGGCGAAGCTGGTGCAAAGCTGAGAGACGCCGTAACAGTTACAGGAGCCGGATACGGGCTCAGCGATAACTGAATGGATGGTTGTGAGCCAGGATCGCTCATAGCCGGGCCATTCGCAGAGGCGACTGCCGTGGGAGCAACAATTGCGAAGCTTTCCGAGCCGCTCACAGAGACCGGACCAGGATCTGTAACCGTAACAGAAGCTTTTCCGGTAGCGGTCAGCAGCGCCCCAGGCACCGTTGCCGTCAACTGGTTCCGGCTGACGAATGTTGTCGCGAGCGCTGTGCCATTCCAGAAGACAGAAGCCCCCTGCGTAAAACCCTGTCCATTTACGGTAAGAACAAAGGCGGGGCTGCCCAGATTTGCGCTTGTGGGTGAGATGCCCGTGAGCAGGGGTGGATTTACCGTGATTGGAACGGAGCCAGTAAGTGGTGCATAGTCAAAGCTATCCGCGGGTGTGAAGGCAGTTGTGATCATTGAGACGCCGGGCAGCAAAACAGAACCTGCGCCGGGCTGGTAGGTAAAGCTGCCCGCCACGCTGGCTGTGGCATTGAGCTGTGCCGCTCCCAGAGGAGTGCCGTACTCGATTGCAGCGGGTGGCTGCCAGGTAAGGACAGGTGTAGCCTGTGTAACCGCAACGGGGACCTCAGGCGATGTGCTGGAAATGAAATTAGCGTCTCCCGGGAAGGTGGCAGTCAGTGCATGGTTTCCCGCCGGCAGCGTCTGCGCTGCGGTGGAGAGAACGGCCTGTGCGGATGCTGTGCTGAGTTGAATGGCAACTGAAGCCAGGGTCTCCTGATCGCTGTCGGATGGAGGTGGTTGCAGAACCGTTACATCCGGAAGTCCATCTGCATTCATGTCCTTCGCGAGAATAGCGATCGCCGGACCTGTGCCGGTGTAGATAAGGACAGGAGCAAGAAGCTTACCCGTGCCATCATTCATGAGGACATAGGTATTGCCATCTCCATTTGAACCGTTGTTATTTCCGCTGTCGCCGATGACGACATCGGGGTAACCATCTCCATTGAAATCGGCGACCTGCAGTGTTGATGGCGCATTGCCCGCGGAGATGGTAAAGGCCTGGGTGGAAAAGGTTCCATCGCCCTTGCCGTAGAGGATTTCGACGGTATTATCGGTCGCGTCAGCGACGACAACATCGTCGTTTCCATCCAGATTAAAGTCGGCCACACCCACGGCTGCCGGATTGCTGCCAAGTGAAAGAGCAGGCTGAGCTGCGAGACCGCCCTTGCCATCGCCAAGGAGCAGAACAAGATGACCCATAGCGACGGGGTATCTGCAGTCACCGGGATACAAGCCCGACGAAGGAATATTCGTATATGCAGTCTGCTGGCCGACAGAAACTACATCGAGATTGCCGCCTTTACGGAAACGGCCGACTGCGATGGCATTGGGGCAATACGTATCTGTCAGCTTATTTGAAAGCACATCCGGAAATCCAGGAAGTACGGCATTCGCGCCAAAGGTGAAACCCGATTGAGTATTGTTAATGCCGATGCGAATGATCGGAACCTCAACCCGATAGACGCCATCTGTGACGTTTTCAAGGGGCGCTCCGGCGCTTGTTACGAGTGAGGCCACATCATCAAAGCCATCTCCGGTGAAATCGCCGACGGCCAGATTCTCCGCGTCGGGATCATACTCATCGCAGGAGCCATCCTCCGTAGTACCCAGGCAATTCGGAAGAGGCGTTTGTGTGGAAACCGTGTTGAGTGCGGAATCGACAATAACAAGCTGACCATTGAAAGAAGACGTTTCAGAGCTGAAAAGGTAGGGCGTGAGGTGAATGAGAAATTCGCGATTAGCGTCGTTGTTGAAATTGCCGCTGGTTACGGCGTCAATATAGTAGCCGGCGGGCAGCGTCTGCAGAGTCTGTACGGAAGAGGCACTGAAGCCTCCGCGGCCGAGTGTGGGAAAAATAGCCAGCACCGGACCATCTTCCTGGCTCAGAACCTGAAGATCAGAAAGAGCGATATTGATGGGACCGGTTTGAGTAAAGCCCGAGGCCCCAAAGGCGTATGGATTCGTTCCGTAGCTAAGGGTGCGCGTCAGTCCGGCAGGGAATAACTGTGTCTTCGGAAGAATGGACAAAGAAGCGCTGCCCAGAGAATTTGTGCCGTCATAGAAGAAGCTGACCTTGCCGGTGGGCATACCGCCGCCTTTGGGAGCGGAGACCACAGAGGTCAGTGTGAGGCTGCCGGGAAGCGTGAGCGAAGGACTGCTCGAAGTGAGAGAGGTGGCACTTGCGGACGCCGCGGGCGGCGGGACAGTTTGGGCGCGCAGCAGAACAGAAGAAGCCGCCGCCGCGATGACGAACCCAATGCTGCAACGAGTGGCGATATGGCGAAGGTGCTTCATTGCGCCGCTCCCTGAGTAACGGAGCGAACTCCGGGGATAAACAAAGTGCGTGGAGTGACAGCATCACCATTAAAGACCCAGGCAGGACCGGATGATGGATCGGAGAGCAAAAAGGTACTATTGCCGCTGAGCGGGCGCAGGTTTGCCGCTGCACAGCGGCATGCAGTTTGCGTGATAGAGGTTTGACCCGTAAGGTCGATCCGCATCAGAGATGTGCCTCGGAGATTAGCGATGGTCAGCCATCGTCCATCGGCGGAGGCAGCAATAGCCGATGGCTGTGAGACCCCCTGTTCGGTGCCGGCGATAGGTTGCAGCGATACAGCAGATGTGAGATTCGACGCGAGCCAGACTGTACCTTTCGAGCCGTCCGCAATGACTGCGCTCTCATTCTGAGGTGCAGCAGCAGATGCGATGAACGTCATGCCCGCCAGAGTGGCAACATTCGTCACAGTCGAGTAGCTCTTTGAGGAGAGTACATCGATGGCGATCTCGCCACCGGGCTGGCCAAAGGCTGCGAGAACCATTCCCGCATCACTGACTGCAGCCGCGGTCAGGGAACCGGAAGACGGCAGCTCCATAGTCTGCACCTGGGGCGCCGCAGGCAAGCCGGTAATCAGGACCGCACCGGCACTGTCCTGCGCATAAAGAAGCGCTGCAGAGCAGGATGGGCTTAGAGCAATCTGCTCCTTTGCTCCTGACTGAGCAGTGATCGTTACAGGCGTGCCCGCGGGGAGTTGAGCGAGGAAAGTTTGACCTTTTGTGCCCGTGAAAAGCGCATAACTCTTCTGCATGCAGACGGAAGCATTGCTGTAACCCATTCCGGCATACTGCGGTGATCCGAACTCTGCAGCTCCGGGCACTCCGTAGATCGGTCGAAGTCCGGATGCCGTGCTGTCCCAGGCATAACCCAGCATGGGGCCGGCGGTGACGCCAACAGAGGCAGAGCCGGAGGGAGAAACGGGAACCCCGGTGGGAGTTGTCCCACAGCCTCCTGCAAGGATCAATAGCATTGCAGCGATGCTGACCGCAGGATTTCGCAGAATATCGGGAAAAGCTTCGTTGGACATAGAGCCTCAATCGGTTTGCAGGTGCGCGATGCGGCAGGTGTCAACACGAGAGCGCGGCCATTATCGCCCTTGCTTCAATCGGCGAGCAAATAAATTTAAAAGACTGCGAAATGGCGGTTATAGCCATGCATGAGCCGTCACGCAGAACGTCTGCCGGGATAGTGTGTGCATCCTTCAAATCGTTTCCAGGTGCAGAACATCATTCCGCCGCATCTTCAAAGGGCGCGTTTAGTCCAGGTCGTATAATGGCGAACCAATGCGAATGGAAGAAATGCAGCTTGCACAGCTGGAAGCTCTGCTCGGAGAGAAGTATCAGATCATGCGCCGCATCGGAGGCGGAGGCATGGCTCAGGTGTTTCTTGCCCGTCATCGCCGTCACGGCGGCGCATTTGCAGTGAAAGTATTGTCCGAATATCTTGCGCAGGACCCGCAGATTGTGGCGCGCTTCGAGCAGGAAGCGAGGACGGCAGCAACGCTGTCCGGCCATCCGAATATCGTGCCGATCTTCGATATCGGTCAGGGGGATGGCCTGCACTACATCATCATGCAGTTCATTTCAGGAGAAGATCTGGCGAGCTGGCTTCGCCGGAACGGCAAGCTGGCTCCGCCGGATGCGGCTAACGTGATTGCACAGACTGCCGAAGCGCTGATCTGGTCCGAGAGTCATAAGGTAGTGCATCGCGACCTCAAGCCGGCAAACATGCTGCTGGATACCAATGGCCGGATCATGATTCTGGATTTTGGCATCTCGAAGGCAGCCGACGTATCGGATGGGCTCACCCGGCCAGGAGAAAGCCTGGGCACTCCCTGCTATATGAGTCCCGAGCAGATTCGCGGCCTGCCGTGCGATGTGCGCAGCGATTTGTATTCGCTTGGTGTGATCTTCTTCGAGCTGATGACAGGAAAGCGGCCGTTCGACCATGAATCGGTAACGGCCATTCAGATGGCGCATCTGACGGAGGCCCCGCCGGATCTGCTAAGCGTGGAGCCGGAGTTGCCCGAGATATGCGGGCAACTGGTGCAGAAGATGCTGCAGAAGCGGCCGGAAGATCGTTATCAAAGCCCGCAGCGGTTTCTGGAGGAGTTGCGAAATCTGGGCGCCACTTCGGGGCCCGGGCAATTACGGCCGCAGCTGAACATGGCAATCGAGGAAGACCTGCACCAGCCGATCACAGGTACACCGGCGAATATGCAAACGATAAGTGCCGCCAACATCGGGTCGAGGCAAAGTGCCGATTTCTCAGACGCACCTGTGAAGACGGCAACTGCAGTGTCATCGCTTATTTCTGAAACGCCTATGGCGGCAACATCCACTATTGCCCAGAGGGAGCCACGTGCTGCAGCCAGGAAAAAGCCGAAGGGTCTTTGGGCGCTGACAATCGTTGTATTGTTGCTCGCCCCTCTGTCTGTTGCGTTCTTCCTTCCGGAGCATCCGGCTTCGGCTTTTCAGGATGCGCATGGCAGGATGGTGCTGGTTCCGGCAGGCAGCTTTATTTATGGCGACAACTCTCCCGATGCGCCGCGCAGACAGCAGACGTTATCGCTGCCAGCGTATTACATCGATGAAACGGAGGTCTCGAATCGGGAATACCGGCACTTCATCGAGGCTACCGGACATGCACCGCCAAATGCCGACAGCTATGCAGACAAGCCGGACGATCCGGTATCCGGCGTCAGCTATGACGATGCCTCAGCGTACGCTGCATGGGTGGGCAAGCGGCTTCCAACGGAAGAGGAGTGGGAGAAGGCAGCGCGCGGAACGGATGGACGCCCTTATCCCTGGGGCAGCGATGCATGGACAACCGGTGTGCCGACGACTGTCCAGCCGGTTGAGTCTTTCCCCGATCGCAAAAGCCCCTATGGAGCGTTCAACATGGCCGGGAATGTCTTCGAATGGACGGCTACAGTCTTTCCGGCAGGTGACCGTGAATTTACGGACATGCGGTCGCTGCTGGGCAGTCCGGACTTCTCAAGACGCTGGTATGCGATTAAAGGCGGTAGTTTTTCTCCACACGGTGATGTATTCTTCCGGTGTTTTATGCGGAGGGGTTTCCCTTCAGACCAGCATTCGCCGATCATTGGATTCCGCTGCGTGCGTGCTGTGCCGCAACAAGGCCTTCTTTCCCGTCTGCATCTGCTTATTTTTGGAAGGTAGTTCCTATGCATAAGCTGCCGGTGATCGTTATGCTGCTGGCCGCTGCAACGGTGGTGGCGCAACAGCAGAATGCTGTGTCCGGGATGAGCGCGCGCGATGTTTTCTGGTCTGCGAGCGATCTGGTGAGTGTTGCACCCAATCCCGGAACCACAGGTGCCGCTGCGGCGAAGCCTCCCGAAAAGAAAACCGCAGCGATACGAAGACCTGTGAAGCAGACAGCGGCAGTGAAACATCAGCTGGACCCGAAACTGGTGACGGCGAATGGCTATGGTGTGCAGCCGCATCTCGTAAGCATGACAAGCGATCGTATCGGTCTTCGCTATACGCTGCTGCAAAAGAATGCTGATGCAAAGTACGTCGAGGTGATGCCGTCGACGGTCTTTCACAGTGGTGATCGGGTAAAGATCAGCATCATGGCAAATCATGCCGGGTATCTCTATATCATCCAGCAGGGATCGAGCGGGAACTGGTCGCCAATCTTTCCCAGTCAGGACGCGGCTCGTGAATCCAATTACGTAGAGGCCGGGAAGGTGTATGAAATTCCGGGCGACGGCGCCTTCGAACTGAATCAGCAGGCAGGCAAAGAGCACCTTTTCATCGTGCTGAGCCTTGATCCGATCCAGGATCTGGATGGAGCGATTTTCGGTCTCCGGAATAACGGTCAGGAAGCACCTGCGAGCAGCACTCCGGCTCCGGCTCAGATGCCCGGCACAGAAAGGCTGGAGGCGTCGAACCGCATAACCGATGCGCTGGTACAGCAGCTTGCCAGTCGCGATCTGGTTCCGGTGCAGGAACAGGTGAATACCCCGGCGACCAGCAATGGCGGCAGCAGCGGAGAGTCTGGCGAAAAGGCGATTTATGTGGTGAATTCGCTCTCTGCCGAGTCGCACGGCTCCCGTGTGGTCGCATCGCTTGTTCTGGATCATGAATAAAGATGCTTCGCTGAGGTCACGCACGTATGCGAAAACGCTTTGCCTCTTCCTCCGCTTCAGGGCTTCTGCTGATCGTTCTTATATGTTCCCCAGGTAGTCTGTTCGCGCAGACGCCTCATATGGGGATCGTTGTGGAGCAGCAGGCTGGAAATAAGGTCGAAGTGAAAAATCCGCAGCATATTTTTCATGCGGGTGATCTGGTTCGATTCCGTTTCCGTTCGTCCTTCGATGGATATCTCTATGTGATGGACCAGAGCACGTCGGGAAAGTATCTGCTGCTGTTTCCTGTGCAGGAAGTACAGAACGCAAACCGTGTCGAGCAGAATAAGGAATATCTGATTCCGGCAACGAATGGATCGTGGTTTCGCGTGGATGATCCTCCTGGATATGAGACGGTTTATTTTCTGATCAGTCCGGTGCCTATGGAAAAGGCTGCCGTGTCGCCACCGCATCCGCTGCCGGCTGAGCCTCCGCCGCCCAGCGCCCCCGCTGCACTCCTGCCGCGATGTGATGATTCAGTATTTCGAGCGCGCGGTGAGTGCGTTGATGTGCTGGCCGGGCCGCGCTCGGTGAGTCCCGACGAAACGCTGCCTTCACAGTTGCCAATCACTCCAGGAGCAACGCCTCGCGACATCACAGTCATCAACAAGCCGGCTGCCACGGTGGTTGCTCCGAAGGATGGTGCTATGGGGCCGCTGATCTATCAGTTTCGACTGGCACACAGGTAAATATGAAGCGCTGCATGCTGATACTGGTGATGGTTGCACTCGCGGGCTATTTTGCCGCAGCGCAAAATGCTGCGGTTGCATCGGGAGATGCGCCGCAACAGGAACAGAGCCGCGATCTTACGCATGTAAAAGAAACGACGGCTAACCCTTCTCCCGCACCAGCAATTCCTCACAGCTATGCGCTGGTCGTTGGCGTATCGCACTACGCGCACCTCCCGGCGAAGGCTCAGTTACAGTTTCCTGACCGTGACGCGGAGGATATGTACACGACGCTGATCAGCGCAGAGGGAGGGAATTTTCCCCCCGAAAATGTGCATAAGCTGATCAATGAACAGGCGACGCTTCAGAATTTGCGCCACGAGCTGACCGAATGGCTCCCGTCGGTGACGGGACCAGACGATCGCGTGCTGATCTATTTTGCCGGGCATGGATTTATCGCGGGAGGTAAGGGGTATCTCGCGACGACGGATGTTGATCCGATGCATCTGGCCGATACAGCATACCCGATGGAAGACCTGGGAAGAGATATCGGTACAAAGATTCATGGCAAGTGGAAGGTGCTGATTACGGATGCGTGCCATAGCGGCTCCATTACTCCGGAGGATGACACCGCTCAGGTGAATCACAATCTGCTGAACCTGGATGTCTCGACGTTTTCTCTCACTGCCAGCCGGGATCGCGAGCAGAGTTTCGAGAGCCCGCAGTGGGGTGGCGGACACGGCATATTTACTTACTACGTGATTCGCGGACTGGAAGGCGAAGCCGACGCATCCGGTGACGGCATTGTGACAGCCGATGAGCTGGCTGAGTATGTGCGCAGTAATGTGCGTCTGGCGACGAAGACGCTGCAGAATCCAACCTCGGACCGCGGCAGCTTTGACCCGAATATGGTGCTGGCCTACAACCCGGGACGCTCGGTTAAATGCACGGCCAACTGTCCCGGCGCGCCACGCTACGGCACTCTTGTTGTGCAGACCAACATGGATGGCGTGGAGGTCTGGCTCGACGGAAAAAGCGTTGGTGTAATCGATAAAAACAAGCCATTACGTCTGCCTGGCATGGCTCCGGGGCCGCATACCGTGAAGGGTGTGCATCTGGGGTATGAGCCGGATGGGCCGCGCGAGGAACAGGTATATCCAGGACAGGACACCTCGGTCAGCATTCGCATACTGATTGCCAGGCAGAAGAATCACGCTGCGGAAGAACCCTTCGACAAAGGTGTGGAACTCTACACTCGAGGTTTTGCAGTGAATTATAAGCAGGCCGCCGTCGATTTCGAGCAGGCGCTGCAGCTCGACCCGCAGTACAGTCAGGCGGCGCTCTATCTGGGCAGGACCTGGCAGGCTCTTTATGATCCGGAGAAAGCAGAGACCTACCTGAAGCAAGCCATCGCGATTGATCCGGATTATCTGGAAGCCCGGTTAAGTTATGCGGCGGCGCTGCTCGATACAGGCGATTATGATGAGGCGATTCGTCAGACGAATGCGGTTATTCAGCGCGATGCATCGAACGGGATGGCCTGGTATCTGCAATCGCAGGCATTTGTACGCAAAGGAAGTTATGACCAGGCGGTTGCTTCGGGAAAGCAGGCGGTGAAGATCACTCCATCGAATGGGGAGGCGCATCTGTGGCTGGCCGAAGCATTACGGCTGTCAAACCAGTGCACGGAAGCGAACCCCGAATACAGCCGGTACCTGGCGCTAAGTCAATTTAACAGTGCTCTCGGGGGCCAGCTGAATTATTACCTTCTCGGCAGCTTCTTCGGATTCGGCGTGAAGAAGCGAGCGGCGGAACAGGATATCTGGCGCGAGCTGCGGGCGCAGGCGAATGTCGGCATCTGTGACTGTCTCTGGATGCAGAAACAATTTTCCGCCGCTGCTGAGTCCTGCCAGAAGGCTCTGAGCTATGTGCACGACGATCCGTATGCAAATTACCGGCTGGGGCTCGTTTACGCCGAAGAATATAACGGCAACGGAAATCCAGAGCTGCTGCGCGAGGCGCGCCTGCATTTCAGTACGGTGATTGCGCTTATTCCGGATACGGATGAAGCCCAGCGGTCACGAAAATATGTGGCGAACATCGATGCAGTCCTGCTGCACTGACGTGTGTCAATATGGCAGGTTTCGATGCGAAGCAGCCTGTTCGGAATTGTTCCGAGGCTTAAGAGAATCTGGAGCACCGGGCGGGAATTGAACCCGCGAATACTGGTTTTGCAGACCAGCGCGTTAGCCACTTCGCCACCGGTGCTCATTGTCCGCTGCGCGGGGCGGCGCAGCGGAGCGATACAAATTACAACCAACTGCGTGTTTACTCCGGCTGTGGAACAGTGCGCAGATAAGGCTTCACTGTCTTGTAACCAGGATACAGCTTATCCGCCTCTTCGTTGCTTACGGCTCCGGAGAGAATGACATCGTCTCCCTGTTTCCAGTTCGCGGGAGTCGAAACCTTATGCCGCGTGGTGAGCTGGATGGAATCGAGGACGCGAATGATTTCATCAAAGTTGCGGCCGGTCGACATGGGATACGAAATCGTCAGCTTGATGCGCTTGTCCGGGCCGATAACGAAGACAGTACGTACTGGCGCATTCAGCGCCGGCGTGCGGCCTTCAGAGGTATTGCCGGCGTCAGCGGCGAGCATATCGTAGAGCTTGGCAACCTTCAGCTCGGGGTCGCCGATGATCGGATAGTTTACAGCGTGTCCGCTGACGTCCTGAATGTCCTTTGCCCAGCGGCTGTGATCGTCGACGCGATCCACGCTGAGGCCGAGGACTTTGGCTCCGCGCTGTGCGAACTGGCTTTCGAGAGCGGCGACGGCGCCGAGTTCGGTGGTGCAGACGGGAGTGAAATCCTTGGGGTGCGAGAAGAGAATGGCCCAGTTGTCGCCGATCCACTCATGAAAATGAATGGTGCCCTGAGTGGTTTCGGCAGTGAAGTCGGGGGCGATATCGTTTATGCGGAGTGACATATTTCTTTCTGCCTCTTCAGTGGAATCCTGATACCGGTTGTGCAAGCGTAAGAACCAAATGTAAAACCCACCCGGCTGCGGGTGGGTTCTGAGTGTCTGTCGAAACCTGATTCGTTCGATTCGCTCATTCACACCCGCACGTGCGATGGTCACAACAGCAGCGGCACATATACGGGCAGATGGAAGCGAAATTTGTCATATCTGAATTGCAGACGATGCGGGACATCGTGCCAGATGCATCGTCTATCGTTTCTTAGCCTAGAGCGGGAAGGGGAATTGTGTCAATTCCGAAGAGCATATGAGAGAAATTGAATACCGTCTTTGCGATGTGTTCACGGAGACGCGGCTCGCAGGTAATCAGCTTGCGGTGTTTCTCGACGGTGGCGCGTTGACCGGTACGCAGATGCAGGCCCTGGCAAAAGAAACGAATCTTTCGGAAACAACATTTATTTGCCGGCGGGAAGCTGCAGTGGAAGCCGAACGCGGTGTGCGGGTGCGCATCTTCACCACACAGGAAGAGTTGCCGTTCGCAGGACATCCCACGCTGGGTACAGCGGCAACGATACGCGAGACATGCGCCGAATATGCGCACGCGGAGACCGTGCGGCTTGATTTGAATGCAGGCATAGTACCAGTGAGGTTTTCGCCGGAACGCAGTACGGGGGCATCTGTCTTCGGTGAAATGACACAGCCGGAGCCGGTCTTCGGTGCGTACCATCAGAGCGCGCAACTGGCGGCTATCCTGGGCCTTGCGGTGGAGGATCTGCACCCAGAGTGGAAGCCGCAGACCGTCTCTACCGGTATGCCGTTCTGCATTGTGCCGCTGCGTTCCGTCGAGGCACTGGGAAGGCTGTCTCTCCATGCGCGAGAAGCGGACGACTATCTCCGCAGCACCGACGCAAAGTTTATCTATGCAATAGCGCCCGGGGAAGAAGGCACATGGAGGGCGCGAATGCAGTTTTACAACGGTGAGGACCCGGCGACGGGGTCGGCAGCAGGCTGCGCCACAGCATGGCTTGTCGCGCATGACCTGGCTGCCTCGGACAACGTTGTGCATCTCCGGCAGGGCATTGAAATGGGCCGGCCGAGCGGTATTTACGGCCGTGCAAAATTGAGCGATGGCCGGGTGAGCGAAGTGCGTATTGCGGGCAGCACTGTTTCTGTAGCAAAAGGACGGTTTTTCCTTGAGTGATTCACATGCTTTCAACAGAGGCAGAATGCAGAAGTAGCAGCAATGACAATACGAATGTGATTGAGGGCGTGAATCTACGCCAAAAGTAATCTGTTTCTTCGCTTATTGTTCTCCATTTACACGGTGCGTCAGTCTCCGTACTCTTGGCAAGCGTTCCCCCAAAAAGGAACCAGCTTTCGCCGATTGATAAACAACTTAATTTGAGCAGAGGCGCATTTCATGCGCGTTCCTGCCGTTTCGGTTATGCGCGGAATGAAGCACTCCGTGAAAGTGCCGAAGCGGAATAAGGCCCGCGGGCAATCATGAAATGAGCTTCTGCTCTCCGCATCCTGGTCCGAACCGGAGGGCGGCTCCGCGTCTTTTTGCGCGCTGGGAACAGCGCTGCCACGCGGCAGCGACTGTGCGCTTTCTTTCGGACCAGGTGCGGCCAACGGAAACCCCCTGCGGGTGCATGCGCGATATGTGTGCCTGTATGAAGCAGCCTTGCCGTGCTCGCGAGGCGGTCAGGAAGACCATGAGGCCTAAAAAAACGATTCTGTGCGTCGATCACAATGAGCAGGCTCTTGCCGTGCGTAAATTTATGCTGGAAACCCGTGGCTATCGGGTGATTACCGCTCTTTCGAGCGAAGAAGCTCTGGAGGTGTTCCGCAATGGCGGAATCGATCTGGTGCTGAGCGATCTGCTGATGCCGCAAATGGACGGCAATGAGTTGGTCCGGCGGATGAAGGACATGACGCCCGAGGTGCCGACGATTCTGATGAGCGGTACGGTGAAAGCATTTGAGCGCGCCAACCGCGCCGATGCGTTTCTGCCTAAAGGTGCATGCACTCCTGTGGAGATGCTGGAGCGGATTCGCATTATGATCGCCCGCAAGCGCGGACCCAGGAAGACACTTCGGCCGGCGTTTCACGAGATGAGCCGGGCAATGCAGGAAACGGTGGGCGCAGCCTGAAGCTGACGACGCACGATTTACAATCGCAGAGTGCAGCCGATTATTACCGCAGAGAATCTGGTCAAGGTTTACAAGTCCGGCAGGATAGAAGTCATGGCGCTTCGCAGCGCGACTTTCTCCGTTGACCGAGGCGAGTTTGTCAGCATTGTCGGTCCTTCCGGGAGCGGCAAGTCGACACTGTTCTATCTGCTCGGAGGGCTGACGCAGGCCACTTCCGGACGGGTAGTAATCGACGGTGTGGACTTCGCGTCGCTCGGTGATACGGACCGTACACGGATGCGGAAGTCGAAGATCGGCTTTATCTTTCAGCGGTTCAATCTGCTGCCCACATTATCGGCGCGAGCGAATATCGCCATTGCGCATGAGATTTCGGGCAGCAGTGAGCCGCTGGATCAGAAGTATCTGACGCATCTCACGGATCTGCTGGGAATCAGCGGACGGCTGGATCACCGTCCCTCAGAGCTTTCCGGCGGTGAACAGCAGCGGGTGGCGATTGCCCGTGCGCTGATCACCCGGCCGGCCATTGTGCTCGCGGATGAGCCGACGGGGAATCTCGATACGGAGAACTCGGACATTGTGCTTGAAATGCTGCGCCGCTCCAATAAGGAGTTCCGGCAAACCGTTCTGATGATCACGCACAATCCGGAGGCAGCATCGGTCGGCGACCGCATCATTCATATGCGTGACGGCCACATTACGGGTATCGAGGCCGGAAAGGGCGCAGTGGAGACCCACCAGTGGTAACGGAAAGACTCGGCTGCGTTGACCTTGTTGGGGCCGACCGATATACTCAGTGAGTACCAAGCGGGAGTAGCTCAGTGGTAGAGCATCGCCTTGCCAAGGCGAGGGTCGCGGGTTCAAGTCCCGTCTCCCGCTCCAGTCGACAAGACTGTTCCATGGTTGGCTTCGAGCCTGTCCTCTGCGATAGAATTCCCTGTTACGGCGCGGTACCCAAGCGGTAAGGGAGAGGTCTGCAAAACCTTTATGCGTCGGTTCGATTCCGACCCGCGCCTCCATTCCCTCCTGTATTTTTCCTGCATGCCATCTGTTCATTCATTGTCAGGTTGGATGACTGTGGACACACAGCACATTTCTCGCTCCTGAATCCTGGGGCCGCTGATGTACAATTCCGTGAATTTCTCCCTTTCTCATGATGGGATTGCTCGCCTGAACTCCGCGGGCAGAACGTATAGCCCGATCCGGTCATGGAATTCTCTCCCGGGAGTCATCTGGTAACAGGTGGCGAGTGTGCCGATGCGGAAGCCATGCCGCGGAGGCTGACTTCTGTGTGTCCTCAAGGGGTTGATGATGCTGAGAGTTCTGCTGTTTGCAGGTTTTCTTGTTGCGTACATCGTTTGGGTACTGGCGTGTCTGCGGGCTTCGAACAAGCTGCAGAGCGATGCAGTCAAAGGGCACACATTCTGGGCTTCAGAACTGCTTCTGCTGCTGAACTACGGCGCGTTTTTCGGCTTCATCTGGATATTGTCAGGGCTATGGAGCCTGCGCCTGGTCGTTATGTTCCTGCTTGCATCGCAGCTCGGTACCCTGGTATCTCTGGGAATGGCGGCGCTGCTGGGCGCAGAGACGCCGAAGAGCGCCATGCGGGCTATGTGGATGGCCGTCGAGCTGCAAATGCAGCAGCCGATGCTCTTTAAAGTCATGACCTGGCTGACGGGAATCGTCTTCTGGTGCTATCCGATCGTGGCCGGTGTGATCTACTTCCGGCATCCGCTGTATTCAGGTGTCGTGAAGATTCTGATGGTGAAATATTCGCTCCTGCTGCTGATTCTGGGCGGCTATCCGCTGATGCTGGTGGTGCTCATCGGGCTCCTGGCTTCCGAGAACCTCGATGAGGAGACACGCCAGGGAATCTTTATCAATCAGCTCGGAGGCATGATCCCGACCGCGCTCTTCGTGGCTCTGGCACTGTGGGCCTTTGGGGCAGGCGGAGTGAATCACAGCTTTGACATGGCGGCTCTCTCGGGGACACTTTCTCTGCGGACCCTGCTGCTGCTGCTGCTCTTTTTTGCATGTGTGGTGTTGCTTCCCTATCTGATCGGAAGCAAAAGAGCACGTCGCCGCCGGCTCGATTTCCTGCAGGAGCAGAGTGGATTTATTGCCGGTCTGGTGGACGTTCTGGAATCTCCTACACCGCTCACATGGCAGGAAAAGCTGACGAAGCTGCGTGGCGAACTGGCCGATCGCCGGACGAAGCTTGTCGATGACGAGGTTTCGCTGCAGATGAAAGCGGAGCTGGATGCAGGCTCCGAGGTGCCTCCGCAGCTGACCCTGGCAGCTGAAGCCCTCAAAAATACCAGTGGCGTGGATGCTCGATTTCTCTTTTCGGGCAGTCTGAACAAACTCGAAGAAGAGGTATCGGAAATCGCGGCGGATCTGCAGTCACGGCCGCCAGCCGGGGTCGAGGCAGCCGCGGCGTTGTGGAGCAAAAAATATGAGACGCGCAAAGCAGATCTGGCGAAAGAGATGGAATCTGCCACAACGAAAAAGACGCTGGTGACCGTTGGGATGGGCGCAGCTGCCACGACAATCGTGAGCGCCATTCTGAGCGAGGTGGGTAAAGCGGCCTGGACAGTCATTTCCCAGCACGCGGTTCGATAAAGGAGCCGCTCCGTTTTACTGCTGGATGCGCTGTTCTGCCATCAGGTGCGCGAACTCCGCGGTCGTGCGAAGAGTGGCCAGCTCCTCGTCGCCGAATATTTTTCTGCGGTCGTCAAAGCCTTCGTCGATGGCCTTGCGCAGATATTTCAGTGCCTGTTGCTGCATACCTGCCTGGGCGAAGAGTTTTGCCAGACAATAGTCCTGGCGGGCGCGCTCGTGGAGAGGCGAAGATTCGGAGACCATCTGGACCGAAGTGCCTTCGAAGACATGCGGATCGAGCAGGAAGGCCTTGCGGTACTCTTCGGAACCCTTCCGGAATTTGCCATCGGCAAAATAAGCGGTGCCCAGATTACTGTACATGGCCGCGGCGCGCGGTGAGAGATGGATCGCCCGCCGGTAATAGCGCTCGGCCTTGTGATAGTCCTTTTCGGCGTAATAGATCGCTCCCAGATTGTTCAGCGCCTCAGGGTAATTGTGATTCAGAGATATGGCGCGCTCATAATCGAGCTTCGCTTCCTTCAGCGCGAACATGTGGTGATAAGCGATGCCGATTTTATTCCAGATGATGGCGGAATCCTTCGGACCCTGTCGATAGGCATCGATGGCGGCCAGATACTGCTGATGAAACATCAGCAGATCGCCTCGCATTTCCGGAGACAGGCTGGCCATCTCATTGGCTGCGGGGACAACGACCGGCTGATAGGGCGGCGCCTGAGGCTCCGCGGCGAAGGCTTTCGGGCTACCGCAGAAAAGTGCTGCAAAAATTAAGGAACTGCAGACCCTGAGGACCGGAGTAACAGGAACAGATTTCATGTGCACCTCCCGTCCGCCAAAGAGACGGAGCGAAATGCGTTTTACATATTGCTCCTTATCGGGTGCGTCTGGGAAGGGGAAGAGGCAAGAAAATTATCAGTTCATCAACAGTGCTGCTGTAATTCCCGGAGTGGTTTTCCATCCTGAAATGAAAACCGGACATAAAAGAGCCCGGAAGGCCTGCCTCCCGGGCTCTTTGTATTTTATTTCGTGCTACTTCAGCGTCTGCAGCTTCTGTGTGGCGATCATGCCGGCAGCGGTTTCTTTATCCTGATCTTTAAGTTCAGCATAGAGACGCTTCGCTTCCTGCGGGCGGCTGATTTCATACAGGGCGGCAAGCTGAAGTTTGGCGGCGCCGGCCGGAACCGTGACGGTGGGATTTTTGATCAGCCCCTGAAGGAGGTCGATGGCCTGTGAGTCGCGGCCGGTCTGGTGGTACACATTGGCCAGAGCGGCCTTTGCCAGAGCTGCAAGATTGCTGTCCATCGAGCCGGAAGCCTTCTTCAGATCGGATTCGGCGGCAGAGCTCTGTCCCAGATCGAGCTCCGTGAGGCCGGTAAAGTAGCGGGCATTTGCGCCCACCCGGAGCCAGCCATAATCATTCGCAACCTGGGAAAAGAGAGGATAAGCAGCTTTGGCACGCTGGACCGCGGTGGCATACGACGGCTGGCCGGGATCGGCCGGCTGTCCAGGCTGGCTCAGCGGCGTTTCGTAGATGTTCATCGCCTGTCCGAACAGGCCTTCTGCTTTGGATTCGCGCGAAGTATAGATCAGGACGGCGGTAACGATGACTGCGGCCACGATGACTACAGTGACAGCGGTTTTGATGACAAGGCCGCGATGTTCGCTGACCCAGTCGAGGCTGGAAGCCGTCGCATCGACGAAGCTGTCCTGTTTAAGCGCGTGACGTGTCTGAGTGTCCACGAAATTCCTTCGACAATCCTTCCGGGCAGGAACTGGCAGACTGGCAGGGGGTCTCTCGGCTGTCTGCGTAAGATATCAAAAGTCTAGCAGCGCCCGGTGGGAGGGTCAAACACGCAGAACCCGGCGGCACGGACGATCCGGCCCTCCGGGCTCCCGTTTTTTTGACTTTATGCAGCGCGGATAATGTCCTGAATCTCGCCGTTTTCAATCTTTTCCTGGCAGTCGATACAGTAGGGCGTCCAGGGAAGCGCCTCAAGCCGCTTGACGCCGATTGGGTTGCCGCACTGCAGGCACTCTCCATAATTGCCTTCGCGGATGCGCTCAAGAGCAAGACGCACCAAAGAGAGCTGTGTATGCCCCTGCGTGCCCTGGGTGTAGATCAGCTCCTTCTGATAGGACATGACTGCCTGATCGGCGACATCCTGGGTATCTGCCGCAACAGCCTGACGGCCCTGCTTCACCGTGCTCAGCATGGAATGCTCCAGCATGCGCTGCTGCTGACGGAGTTTCTCTTCAAGTCGTTCGACGGAGAGGGAATGATTTGTCACTTCGCTCGACTCCTGATGGCGTGACTCACGTAC
Source organism: Paracidobacterium acidisoli (assembly GCF_003428625.2). GTDB lineage: Bacteria > Acidobacteriota > Terriglobia > Terriglobales > Acidobacteriaceae > Paracidobacterium > Paracidobacterium acidisoli. The sequence continues at coordinate 201,395 of NZ_QVQT02000003.1, forward strand.
GAATTACAACCATTTGACGCAGGAACCGAAGAAAGATTTGTTTTCCTTTTCCGGAAATAGCAGTTTTCCGGCAGAAAAAGTGAAGACGCTTTGGTTATTTTCCGGAACCTGCAGGAACGACCTGGATTTCAAAGAGCTTCGGCCAGAGTTTGCCGGTGATGAAAAGGCGGTCATGCTGTGCATCCCAGGCAATGCCGTTGAGGACTGCACCCGGATCATGGAGCTCGGAAGCAGGGATAATGCCGGTCAGATCAATCCAGCCAAGAACTTTGCCGGTTTGCGGAGAGATTCGCACGATTTTATTCGTGTACCAGACGTTGGCATAGATCTCGCCGTGAACGTATTCGAGCTCGTTGAGCTGGGTGACGGGCTTGCCGTGATCGGTGACGGAAAGCCGGCGTACGACAGCGAAGGTATCGGGATTGAGAAATCGCAGCACAGCGGTTCCATCACTGAGGATGAGGTGTCTGCCATCCTGGGTCAGCCCCCATCCTTCACCGCTGTAATGCAGCGTTTTCAGGAGACGAAAGCTGAAGCGGTCGTAAACAAAAGCAAGGTGCGCCTTCCACGTGAGCTGAATGAGAGTGCTGCCCCACTCGGTGAGGCCTTCGCCGAAGTACTGAGCGGGCAGATCGAGATGCTGTAAAACCCGACCGGTAGTGAGGTCATCCATGCGAAGAGAAGAGCGGCCGTTGAGCCCGGTGCTCTCATAGAGCTGTCCACCGGTAAAGACGAGCCCCTGAGTAAAGGCCTGCGGATCATGCGGCCAGGAATGGACGACGCGAAAGGTCGAAGTCTGCGCGCAAAGTGTCAAAGGCGCAGTAAAGAGCAAAAGGAGCAGAATGAGGCGGCGCATGGCGATAAAGCCAGCTTACCCTGTCATGTTCGAGGACGTGACTTGTTGCGGCTGCGATGCTCCATTTACTCTGGAGATGCCATGTATGAAGACTTTCGCGTAACCGACCGCTGGACCGGCGAAGAGCTGCACTGCCGCTGGATCGCCAACATTGTGGCGATTGCCACGCGCCATGCCGATGCCGTCGATATTCGCTATGACGTGAGCGGACGCCCGGTGTGGATTGCCATGCCGTATCAGGCCTGGGGCGAGCAGAAGCAGCGTACGGGACACATCATTACCGATGCGCTGGCCGCTCAGGCCGCGGGACGCTACCTGAAGCAGGCGGTCGAGTCCGGTTACGACAATGGCCGTGAGATGTACACGATGAGCACGGAGGAAGTGCTGGAGCATGTGGATGCCGTGCTGAAGGAAGCAGGGCACACCAGCAAGCTTCCCCCGCTGATGCCGATGAGCGACGACGCTCAGCCGAACCTCTGATTCCGGCCTGCTATTCGTCGTAGTGCAGCAAACTGAAGACGTCGAAATCCGGGAAGCGGCTGCGTCCCTTCAGAAAATCCAGCTCGAGGGCGAAACCGAGACCGGCGATCTCTCCACCCAGTTGCCGGACCAGCTTGATGGTCGCCTCCATGGTGCCGCCGGTAGCGAGCAGGTCATCGACGATGATGACACGCTGGCCGGGCTCGATGGCGTCCTGATGGATCTCGAGCGTATCGGTTCCATATTCAAGATCGTAGGTAACGCGCGCGACCGGAGCCGGCAGCTTGCGTGGCTTGCGCACCGGAACGAAGCCGGCGTTGAGGCGATAGGCAAGCGCGGGGCCAAAGATAAAGCCGCGGGCCTCGATACCCAGGACCAGGTCAATATCGCGTCCGATGTAGTGTTCGGCCAGCGCGTCAATCAGCGAAGCGAAGCCATACTTGTCCTTGAGCAGGGTAGTGATGTCGTAAAAGAGAATCCCGGGTTTGGGGAAGTCGGGGACGGTGCGTACCAGCGCCTTGAGATGATCGCAGTTCGGTGAACGAGACATGAGTTGGATTACCAGGCTCCTTCGATCTGAAATGGTCCGAGCGATTCGCCTTCGGCATCGTCGAGCGGATGTTCAATGACCTGGTCGACGCGGCTGCCGCGGGAGCCTTTATGCAGAGCCGTGGACAGATCGGCAAGCTCTTCGGATTCTCCGGCAGCGACAACTTCGACGTGGCCATCTTCGGTGTTGCGCACCCAGCCTTTCAGGCCAAGCGCGCCCGCTTCCCGATGCACAAACCACCGGAATCCAACGCCCTGCACGCGGCCTTTAACGAGGTAATGGCGGACCATGAGATGCGTGGTTAGTTTTTCAGAAGCGGAGACAGGGTGCAAGCTGGCAGGTGTTCAGGCGATCTTGTACGCATAGGCGTCGTCAACAAAGCGGTTCCCCCACGTCTGGCCACCGAGACGCATTCCGAAAACGCTATCGGTCTTTCCGAAGACTTTACGCAGAGCACGGACAAAGGGATCACTTGTTTTCATCAGAAAGATCAGTGGCGTTTGCCATGCATCGATTCCCGCTTCGTGGAGTGCTGAGGTCACTTTGCCATAGCCTTCGGCCAGGCTAAGTGGATCGAGTTCTTTTGACGCGACCACGAAGCGCCAGTCTTCGTACTCGGGGAAGTGGGCCCATACCGCGAGCGCAACGTGGATGCCTTTCTCTTCCAGCGTCCCCACGATCTGCGCGCTCCTGCGAAAATCAACCTCTACCAGTGCTGTTTCACCCATGACATGACTCCGTGGCGCTTTTCAGCGATGGCGTTCAGAAAATCCCTGCAATCCTGCTCTGTGTAGATACTGTAGCGGCTTGCTTCCGACCAGCGGGTCGCTAAAAGCCAGTTCTGCTGGAAAACAGGGTCTTTCCCAGCCCGCTCGCTGAGAATATCCGATAGATTTGCGAGTTTTATCAGTCTTGTGAGGTCGTGTGTATATGCGTCGTTCGCCAGTTTCCTGTCCGGAAACGTATGCCGCGGAATATTTCCTGCAATGCGAGCCTTGAGCCCACATTCAAGCGCATAGCCGGCCAGGTAATAGGCGCCACTGCTTTCTCCGGCCTTCAAGAGTAGACGAGCCTCGCGCAATCTGAGATCCGCCAGCAGTTGTAAATCTTTGCGGTTAACTGTGGCGATTGTATGTGGACAACAGCAGAAAACGGCGCAGCCGGGGCCGCGCCGTCTGGTACAAAAGTTTGCGGATGCCTATGCCCTGCTCAGATACGCGCCTTCTGCCGTGTCGACGCGGATGCGCTCCCCCTCATTGATGAAGGGTGGAACCTGGACCACGAGACCGGTCTCCATCTTCGCGGGCTTGGTGACGGAAGAAGCAGTGGCCGATTTAAGGCCGGGCTCGGTCTCGACCACGGTCAGCTCGACGGTCTGCGGGAGTTCGATGCCGACGGCAACGCCGTCGAAGAAGGAGACGGTAATCTGCAGATTGGCGGTCAGGTATTCGACGGCATCGCCCAGTGTGTCACGCTTCAGGTGGGTCTGCTCGTAGTTCTCGGTGTTCATGAAGTAGTAGTCGTCGCCGTCGTTGTAGAGAAACTCCATGGAGATCTCGTCGACGATGACGCGCTCGATGGGGTCGGGCGAGCGGAAGCGATGCTCGAACATCGAGCCGGTGCGCAGGTTGCGCAGTTTCGCCTGAATAAAGGCGCGCAGATTGCCGGGCGTGCGATGCTCGACCGAAAAGACCGCATGCAGCTCATTGTTGTGCCTGATGATCATGCCCGGACGCATTTGTGTGGCGGGAATCGCCATAAATTGAAGAAGCTCCTTACCTGAATTCAAGGGAGAAGTGCAGCGAGCCGTATCGCTGAACCACGGATCTTCGTCCGGATCCGGATGAGGAAACGCTCCGATATGCCGATTTTACAGCAGGCGCGCTATGGGAACGGGCCGCAGCGGCCGCGCGAGGTGAGCCGAAGGTCTCCGGCGAGGGTCAGCTGCCGTCGGGGAAGCCGCCGCGATGCAGCACGGCCGGGAAGTGCGGGAGGGCCTCGGAGGGCGGAAGGGAGGCGCGCCATCCGCCGGGAAAGGACTCGAGACTGCGGAACAGGAGAGAGTGCTGCCGGACAGGCTCGCCCACCAGATGCTCCAGCGCATCGCAGAGAGGAAGCAGCAGATCGCTGCCGAAGCGCTCCTGCCAGCTCGCTTCGATGAGCCGGATGCGCTGATGGCAGGCTTCATGGCCGCGCTGCCCCTTTGAGGTGAGGGCAAGATGCTTTGTCCGGCTGCCCGGCGATTGTGGTTTATCGGTCAGGTATCCATGCTTCTTCAGAAAGCTCAGCGACATGGTGCTGGCTTCCTTCGACACGCCGGCGAGGCCGGGCAGGTCCCGGGCGCGGAGACCGGCTTTGCCTTCGGGCAGCTCGCCGAAGAGACGGAGAGCATTGGAGGCGACGGCGAGCGATACCTCCGATTCATGCTCAAACTCGATGGCAAAGGCCTGCAGCGCCTTTGAGAGAACTACGGGAAGGGAGGGTTCGTGCATGGTGCCGTGTCTGGTTTCGTGCCCGTCCGGTGCAGGCTGCAGCGAACGGTCGGGTTCTCTGCTGAAGAGACCGTAACCGAGGATCGGAAGGGAGTCGGGCAGGCTCCGGTCCATGCGGCCGGTGAGCGTTCGCAGCAGCTCGCGCAGCCGTTCGACAGAGTCCTGGCCGAAGCGCTCATGCCAGCGTGTTTCGATGGTTCCATCGAGATGCCGCCAGACGGCGATGGCTCGCAGGCCGCCCGGAGTGAGGCGGACGATGGCGGTGGGCCGGAAGCGCTTTGTGGACGCGGCTGCATCCGGCTTTACCGTGATGTAACCCCACCATTTGCCCAGCCGTGTCAGCCAGATCTGCAGGTCTTTGCTGCCGATGCCGAGACGCTGCTGCAGATCGGCGACGGAGATGCCTTCCTCGGGGAGGAACTGCAGGAATCTCGACCACATGACGCGCGACACCAGCCACGGAGCGCCGGGGACAGAGCCGTGGTTTGTGGTGCGATGCGGCACCCGCCGCTCGAATTCGTTGTCGAATTCGATGGTGAAAGCGACCAGCGTGTGCGACAGCAGAGCGGGCAGGGGCAGGCGGCCATTCATGGCCGCATGATCCCACGGGACCGGCTCCTGCGCAAACGGCAGAGGGTGCTTATTTCAGCGCGAGAAAGTTGCGGATGAGCTGTTTGCCGTCGCCGGTCAGAACGCTTTCGGGATGGAACTGCACCCCTTCGACCGGATAGCGGCGGTGGCGCAGGCCCATGATGGTGCCGTCCGCGGTGCGGGCCGTGATCTCGAGATCCTTCGGCAGCCCTTTCTCCTGAACGATGAGGGAGTGGTAGCGGGTGCAGGTCATGGGGCTGGGGATGCCCTGGAAGATGGTTTTGCCGTCGTGCTCGACGGCGCTGGTTTTGCCGTGCATCAGCTGCGGAGCGCGAACGACTTCGCCTCCAAAGGCGGCTCCGATGGCCTGATGTCCGAGGCAGACGCCGAGGATGGGCACTTTGCCGGCGAAGTGGCGGACGAGATCGATGCTGATGCCGGCCTCGTGCGGGGTGCAGGGGCCGGGCGAGAGCACGATGCGCTCGGGCGCGAGGGCTTCCACCTCTTCGACGGTCAGCTCGTCGTTGCGGCGGACGGTGAGGCCGGCTCCGAGCTCGCCCATGTACTGCACGAGATTGAAGGTGAAGGAGTCGTAGTTGTCGAGGACGAAGACCATGGGCTTCTTCCAGTGTAATGCCGGCGGCGCAGTGTTGCGGGACGGTGCTATGCTGTGGGGCAACGGGAGGCACTCCCATGAAGCCCTTCGCGCTTGCCCTTCTGTTCGCTGCAACCACTACAGCCGCATACGCCGAGGCTGAATGTCCGGTCGAGCTGACCGCCGTTTCGCCTGCCGCGCAGGCGCATCTTCAGCTCACTTCGCCGGTCCAGAGCGAAGGCGGAATCGAGTTGAGCTTCCGCAATCAGAGCGGGAAAGAGATTCGCTCGATGGAGGTCGGCGCGGAGCTGAAGGTGAAGCGGAATGTCTACGACCTGGATGCGGCGACGGTGAAGCTGGACCTGACCGTGTCGGGAACCGGCGTGGTGGACCCGGCAAACAATCTCATGCGGAGCCTTCCGGTGGATGCGGCGCTCTTTGGAGTGGGCACGGTGACGCTCGAAGAGGTGACCTTCGCCGACGGCTCGGTGTGGACGCCGGCCGGACGCGTTGCGTGCAGTGTACGAGGCAATGGAACGCAGCGCATTGAGATGAAGTAGCACGGCATACCCGACCAGAAGCAGCCCGGCGTACCCGAATCCGGTATGGAAGAGGCAAGATCTTCGTGTATTTTCCGTTGGAATTCTGCGAAGTGCCCTGTTTTCATTATGGCGTGCGATGGATGACGGCCGCGAGCGGGAGAAATGACAGAAAGCAGAGCAGATGCGAGACGGCTCTGCATGCGGTATAAACGGCCGTGCATGCCGCAGACGCGGCTGAGACGAGGCCATGCAACAGAAAACACGGCATGATGGTGACGGCCTTCTTTGCGAGGTTGACGGCTGTCTTTGCGGCATACGCGGCTGCTTTTGCGACATAGATGGTCATGATGGCGGCTGTGCCTCCTGAAATATGCGCAGAAAAAAGCCCGGCGCGATGGCCGGGCTTTTTCTTTCGCTGTGGTGAGTCCCGTTGTTCTGAGTCCTGTTTTTCTGAGTCTAGAGGGATTAGGAAAATTTCATGCCAGCGCGGCATGAAGCGGAAGCTGTGTCGGGTGTGTCAGGTGGAAGAAGGACGCATTAGGAGAGGGTTGACAGGCGAGAGCAGAGCGCATGCTGCGGACGAAGCGTGCGGGTGTATTTGACGGAGCTGCGGTGAGGACACGAGAATGAACGGGTTTGCTGGCGGGGCTTTGCCGGCTTTGCATATTGTTCAATCCGGTTTTCACATTTTTCAATGCGGGAGGGATGGCGAGTGAGGCATACAGGACCGTTACAGGCGGTGGTGGTCATGGCGGTGGGCGTACTGGCGCTCGGCGGATGCAACAAAAGCACGGCAACCGGAAACGAGGCGGCGCAGCCTGCTGCACAGAGCGCCCAGCCTGCCGTGACGACGATGCCGCTGCAGGTGGAGCGGCTGGACGCATCGCTGGATGCTCTGGTGCCGCAGAATCCGGTGCTGACGAAGGTCGTGACCGGATACAAGTGGACGGAAGGTCCGGTGTGGATCCGCGACGGGTATCTGCTCTTCGCCGAGATTCCGAGCAACAGCATCCGGAAGACGTCGCCGGATGGACCGGCGAGCATCTTTATGCAGCCGAGCGGATACAAGGGATCGGCTCCGTATGGCGGGCCGGAGCCGGGATCGAACGGCATGACGGTGGACAAACAGGGACGGCTGACGGTGGCCGGGCATGCGCAGCGCGATATCTGGCGGCTGGAGTCGCTGGATGGACAGGCGCAGCAGACGGTGCTGGCGGATTCGTACCACGGGAAGAAGCTGAACAGCCCGAATGACCTGGTGTATAAGTCCGATGGCTCGCTGTACTTCACCGATCCGCCGTACGGCCTGCGGACGCAGAGCGACAAGGACCCGGAAAAAGAGCTGCCGTTCAACGGCGTCTACCGGATTCCGGGTGCGGCGTCGCAGCCGGCCGGAGCGGCTCCCGACCGGAGCAAGCTGCAGCTGCTGGTGAAGGACCTGACGCGGCCGAACGGCATTGCGTTCTCGCCGGACGAGAAGTATCTGTACGTCGACAACACGACGCCGAAGAAGCTGTGGATGCGGTATCCGGTGAAGGCGGACGGAACGGTGGGAGCGGGAAAGGTTCTGCTGGATGCGACGGCGGATACGCGCGATGGAATGCCCGATGGCATGAAGGTGGATGAGAAGGGGAACATCTGGTCGGCGGGACCGGCGGGCGTGTGGATTATTTCGCCCGAGGGGAAACACATCGGCACGCTGCTGATTCCGGAGCGCGTGGGCAATGTGGCCTGGGGCGGACCGGACTTCAAAACGCTGTACATCATGGCCAGCAGCAGCGTGTACCGCGTGGACCTGAGCGTGGCAGGCGTGAGGACGCCGGACCAGCGCTGACAAGAGCAACCGATTCCTGAGAGCGCAGGGCCGCCGCCGCCATCATGGACGGCGGCCGGCGCTCGCAGGGAGCAGCGATCAGGGAGCAGCGATCAGGGAGCAGCGATTAGGGAGCAGCGATTAGCGATCAGGAATTAGCAATTAGCGATTAGAACCAGGAATCAACGGCGTCGTTCCTGGGACTCTCCTGCCTCTTTCACTTTCTTCTTCACCTCTCTTCTTTCATTCTCTTCTCGAGTATTTTCCGCTTCCTGCCTTACAGCTTTTCCTTCCTCTTCGTCGCACTTCTTTCCTTCCTCTTCATCGAATTTCTTATTCCTTCCCCTTCCTCAAATCGCATCTTCGTTTCTCCGACCGAAATTCTTATCCGCCGCTCTGCCGCCGGGGTTTCCGCGCCGATGATTGATAATGGAAGAAAGAAATCCGACAGAAGGATGTTTGGCGATGACGACAGAGGTTGCGCAGGCAGGTGTGGCGGAGAGCGGTGTGGCGGCAGAGACGATTCGGGCAGGCTATGAGGCATTTAAGGCGAGAGGTCTGAAGCTGAACCTGACCCGCGGCAAGCCGGCGCCGGCGCAGCTTGACCTGAGCGCGGAGCTTCTGGCGCTGCCGGGCGCGGCGGATTATATGGCCGAGGGCGTGACGGATATCCGCAACTACGGCGGACTGCAGGGACTGGCCGAGGCGCGGCGGCTGTTTGCGGGACTGATGGGCGCTCCTGCGGAGCAGGTGATTGTGGCCAACAACGCCAGCCTGGCGCTGATGCACGACACGGTGGTGTATGCGCTGCTGAAGGGAACGTGCGACAGCGAGAAGCCGTGGTCGCAGCAGGGCGAGATCGCCTTTCTGTGCCCGGTTCCAGGGTATGACCGGCACTTCAGAATCTGCGAGGACTATGGCATCCGGATGATTCCGGTGGCGATGAACGCCGATGGGCCGGATATGGACGAGGTGGAGCGGCTGGCTGCGGGCGACGCGTCGATCCGGGGCATCTGGTGCGTGCCGAAGTACAGCAATCCGACGGGCGCGGTGTACTCCGATGCGGTGGTGGAGCGGCTGGCGGGGATGAAGACAGCGGCGGCGGACTTCCGCATTTACTGGGACAACGCGTATGCGGTGCATCACCTGACGGAAGAGAAGGTCGAGATCGCGAATATTCTGGAGGCATGCGCGCGGCAGGGGCATGCGAACCGGGCATATGTATTTGCGTCGACCTCGAAGATCACGCTGGCGGGCTCGGGGCTGGCGCTGTTTGCCTCGTCGAAGGACAACGTGAAATGGCTGACGGCGCGGATGACGCCGCGCACGATCGGTCCGGACAAAGTAAACCAGCTGCGGCATGTGCGCTTTCTGAAGGACGAGGCGGGGATTACGGCGCTGATGGAACGGCAGCGGGCGCTGATTGCTCCGAAGTTCGAAAAGGTGCTGGAGATCTTCGATGAGAAGCTGTCGGACGTTGCGGGAGTGAGCTGGACACGGCCGAAGGGTGGATACTTTATCAGCCTCGATGTGCCGCCGGGCTGCGCAAAGCGCGTGATCGAGTTGGCGAAGGCCGCGGGCGTGGAGCTGACGCCGGCGGGCGCGACGCATCCGCTGGGGAAGGACCCGGAGGACAGGACGATTCGCATCGCCCCATCGTTTCCGGAGCTGGAGGAAGTGGCTCTGGCGGCGGAGGGCGTAGCTGTATGCGTAAAACTGACGGTCGAAGAGAAGGGTCAGCAGCGGGTATCAGGATGATTTGCCGGCAGGCATGGTGGCGAGGGTCTGAAGAATGCCCTCATCATATGAGGTGCGCTCCACGCCGCCGAGGAGCTGTGTAAGGCGGGAGTCGTCGAGCAGGACCGGCGTGGTCTGCAGATAATGCATCTCCACCAGTTCGCGCAGCAGGGGGTTGAAGATGCCCAGGGCGCGGAGCATGAGTTTTCCGGCGACCATGAACTTAGGCGGACGGCCCGCGGCGGCGAAGATTTTATCGACAAATTCACGCTGGGTGAGGATGCCGCTGCCAGCAAAGTTCCACGCGTGGCCCCAGGCGGCTTCGGTTGAAAGCAGACGGACAACGATGGGTCCCACGTCGGGCACAAAGACAAACTGGTGAGGCGTGTCGACAGGGCCGATGAGCTGAGCGCGGCCTCCGTTTTTAGCTGCCTGGAAGGCGCTCCAGAGAAAACTTTTATCCACGCCGGGGCCGAAGAAGTCGGGCAGGCGGAGCTCACAGGTCTGAATCTGCCCGGCCTGCCGGACTGCGAAGAGAAGATCCTCCTGCTCTTTGCGCATTCTGCCCTTGAAGGTGTGCGGTGAGCGGGGATGGTCCTCGGTGACCGTCGGAGTCTGCGGGCGGCCATAGGGATAAACGGTTCCGATAAGGAGAAGGCGGCGGACTCCGGCGGCAGTGGCGCCGTCGAGGGTTTTGCGCATCAGCTCAGGATGAAGCTGAAACTGCCAGTAGTTCACGCCGACAAGGTAAATGATGGTATCGATGCCGGAGGCGGCGTCGCAAACGGAGGCGGGATCGTCGGGGTTCCAGGTGCGGATCTCGGCATGAGGATCGCCGCCGAAGGCGCGTTGCAGAGAGGCTGCGGAACGGCCGACGACGCGATACGGGATGCCATGCTGCTGCAGAGCGGTGGCAATGCTTTTGCCGATGGCTCCGGCGGCGCCGAAGAGAGCAATCTTCCCCATCATCAGAATTCCTTTCACGGTTTGCATTCATAGTCGGTCCGGGCCTCGAAAATGGCAAACCTGGGGTTTCAGAAGGGGTTTGAGGGAGGATTTCAGGCAGAATTTCAGGGGCGAATGAGCTCGAAAATGTGCGCGAGGTGGTGGTCGTCGTGCTCGGCGATGAAGTACAGGTGGTCGACCAGGCGCATCGGCTGCTGCAGGCGCGGATGGAGCAGGGAGGCGGAGAAGCGGGCCGGGTCGAGGGCTTCCACGCGGTCGAGCAGGCGAAGGCGAGCGGCGCGGAAGGCGGCGAGGATCTCTGCAGGCGGATGGTCGTTGTGGCCGGCCTCGTGGGTTTTGCGGTTGGCGAGGTCGGCGACGGTGAGCGTGCCGCTGCCGGAGAGAAAATCTTCGACGCGGGCGAGCCAGAGGGGCTCCATGTCGGGGAGATGGCCGGCGTGCTCCTGCGCGGACCATTTGCCTTCGGGCTTTGCGGTGAGAGCAGAGGCCGATGCGCTGTGGAGAAGCTCTTCAAGCCGCACGGGCGCGCCGAGAAGACGGACGCAGAGGTTCGGGTACTGCTCGACGGGGAAGGTGAAGGCAAACTTTCGCTCGAACCAGGCAGGTACCGGCCGTCCGGGCACACGTGGTTGCTGTGGCGGCCGCAACGACGGAGCGGTCCTCTCAGCCTGCTGTTCCCTGTCTTCGGTCTCTTTCATGCCAGTTCCTTTCACGAAGGCCGGATGTCTGTCCATGATGGGTGCAGTTCCCGGGAAGGCGTTCCCTCTGCAAAAAAGGACGGGCGCATGGCCCGTCCCTTTTTCATGGCGCCGCGGCGCAGTTGCCCGCGCGGCCAGCACCGGCTGGTCCTACTGCTTTGCGGTTTCGAAGCGCTTGTTGATCTCGTCCCAGTTGACGGTGTTCCACCAGGCGGCGAGGTAGTCGGGGCGTTTGTTCTGATACTTCAGGTAGTAGGCGTGCTCCCAGACATCGTTGCCGAGGATGGGGAAGTGTCCCTGGCTGAGGGGCGAGTCCTGGTTGGCGCTGGTGACGATCTTCAGCTGGCCGCCCTCGAAGATCAGCCAGCCCCATCCGGAGCCGAACTGCTTCGCGGTGGTCTCGTTGAACTGCTTTTTGAAGGCTTCGAAGTCGCCGAAGTCCTTGCGGATCTGCGCGGCGATGGCGCCGGTGGGCTCGCCGCCGCCGCCCGGCTGCATGATGGTCCAGAACATGGTGTGGTTGACGTGGCCGCCGCCGTTGTTGCGGACCGCGGTGCGGATGTCTTCCGGCACGCTGCTCAGATTGCGGAGCAGGTCTTCGGCGGAGTGCCTGGAGAGGTCGGGATGCTTCTCGATGGCCGCGTTGAGGTTGGTGACATAGGCCTGGTGGTGCTTGTCGTGGTGGAGCTTCATCGTGGCTTCGTCGATGTGGGGTTCGAGTGCGGCGTAGTCATACGGCAGAGGCGGAACGGTGTGTGCCAAAGTAGTTCTCCTTCACGATGCGTTGGGGTTGATGAAATTCTCTGGGCGCGGCCGGGATGGCCACTGTGTCTGCGCTCCTGATGATAATGGATGCGGAAAACGGGCGACAGGGCTCAGGCCGCAGAGCGCAGAAGTCAGATCAGGCGGCGGTACATGACACAGGCTTCGATGGCAGCCGGGGGACGGTGCGGATCACCGTGGCGATGGCAGAGCGGAAGCCAATCACAGAGCGGAAGCCAATTCCATGCCGGGTGAGACGGGCCCGGAGGCTCCGGCAGAGGGAGCCGGGAGCGCGTAGAATTTTTCCGTGAGCGACCATCCGCACGTTCTGATCATCTCTACCTTGTATCCGTCTGAGAATCCGTTGCTTTGGCCCGATCGCAGATAACCCGCAGAGACATGTTGCGCAGGGCCGGAGCCTCCGGGATGCTGGCGCTGGGCGCTCCGGCGATTGCCGCGGCGGAAGGCTTTCAGAATCAGTCGCAGGCTCCTCCGGTAAAGCCGGGCCAGGAGCCGAAGACCGAGAGCCAGGCGGCGCAGAATTATCCGCACCCGCCGGGTGTGTTCATCAACCGCCCGCTGACTCAGGTTTCGACGGCGGCCGAGGCGCTGCTGGACGATCTCGAGGGCCGGGCGTGCGATTTTTTCTATAACGAGGCGAGTCCGAAGACGGGGCTGGTGCGGGATCGCGCTCCCGCGGCAGGACTGTCGCTGAGCCGGGTCTCGAGCATCGCGGCGACCGGCTTCGGGCTGACGGCGATGTGCATCGCGCACAAGCGGAATTATCTGCGGCCTCTGGACTGCGAGGAGCGCGTCGAGAAAACCCTGGCCTTTCTGCTGGAGGACTGCCCGCACGAGCATGGATTCCTGTACCACTTCATCGACCTGACGAGCGGGCAGCGGATGTTCGGCTGCGAGCTGTCGTCGATCGATACATCGCTGCTGCTGTGCGGGGTGCTGACCTGCCGCCAGTACTTTGCGGGCAATACGCGGATCGAGGCGCTGGCGAACACCTTTTACCGGCGGGTGGACTGGGAGTGGATGCTGAACGGCGGCGATACGCTCTCGATGGGCTGGCTGCCGGACCAGGGCTTTCTGAAGCATCGCTGGGACATCTACTCCGAGCTGATGACGATGTATCTGATGGCCATCGGATCGCCGACCCATCCGGTGGTTCCGCAGACCTGGAACGCGCTGCAGCGGCCAGTGGTGCAGTTTGGCGGCATCGACTACATCAGCGGCGTGGCCCCGCTGTTTATCCACCAGTATGCCCATGCGTGGTGCAATTACCGCGATGTCCGGGATCTGCACACCAATTACTTCACGAACTCGATCGCGGCGACGCGGGCGCACCAGCTCTGGTGCCTGACGGAGGGCCGGAATTTTCCGTGGATGGACCAGGATATGTGGGGGATCTCGGCCTCGGATTCGCGGGACGGTTACCGGGTGTGGGGAGGGCCGCCGGCGATGGGGTCGATCGACGGCACGCTGGTGCCCTGTGCCACAGGAGGATCGCTGGTCTTTCTTCCCGCAGAATGTTCGCACGTTCTGTTACAGATGCGGGAGCGTTTCGGCGATAAGGTGTATACACGGTATGGCTTTGTCGACGCATTTTTGCCGAAGCCGAAGGCGAGCTGGTTTGCGCCCGATATTCTCGGCATCGACCAGGGGATTACGCTGTTGATGGCAGAGAATCTGCGAACCCGGTTTGTATGGCAGCAGTTTATGAAGAACCGGGAGATCGCCCATGCCATGGATCTGGTGCAGTTTCATCCGGACCCGGAGGCGAATTCGCAGGTGCTGTGACTCGCCGTCACGGGCGATCGCGCCTACGGCGCCATTCCGGGGCAAAGTCGATCGGTCTGCCCTGCCGCTGCTGCGGGCAGGAAGTTACCCAGGTTTCCCCGGTTTTCACATCCGGGGTGTAAAGTAGCGGACTTAACGGAAGGACGGCATGGCACAGGCGGCGTCGCAGTACAGGTGGCTGGAGGGGCAGGGGGCAGCGTTCGGAGGACCGGGGCTGGAGCCGCGATGGACTTCGAGCGCGAAGGATGCGGTGGGCACGGCGTATTCGGCATCGAGCCGGGTGTGGTTCACGGTATCGCACGGGATTCTGAACGAAATTTATTACCCGACGATCGACCGGCCGCAGATTCGCGACATGCAGTTTCTGATCACCGACGGCGAGACCTTCTTTCACGAAGAGCGGCGCAATCTGAAGCATGAGTTCGAGTACATCGATTCCGACGCGCTGGGCGTGCGCATCCGCAACGTCGACCCCGACGGGCGGTACGTGCTGACGAAGGAGATCATCAGCGATCCGCATTATCCGGTGGTGCTGATACGGGTGAAGCTCGAAGGCAAAGAGGATGTGATCTCGCGGCTGCGGGTGTATGCGCTGCTCTCCCCGCATATCGAAGGCGGCGGCATGGGCAACTCGGCGCGGGTGGTGGATGTGGCCGGCAGGCGCGTGGGGCTGGCGTGGAGAAATCATACGTCGCTGGCGATGGCGGCCAGCTGCGGCTTCAGCCGGGTGAGCTGCGGCTATGTGGGCGCGAGCGACGGCTGGCAGGATCTGAAGCAGAACTTCCTGATGGACTGGGAGTTCGGCTCGGCGCTCGACGGCAATGTCTCCATCATGGGTGAGATTCCGCTGGAGCATACGCACCGGTTCGTGATCGCGATCGGCTTCGGCGAAGGACACCATGCGGCGCTGGCGACGACGCTCGGAGCGCGCGCGACGAAGTTCGAGCGGCACCTGACGCGGTTTATCGAGCAGTGGCACCGCGCTGCGACGCCGGGGGAACTGGGCGAGCATGCGAGCGATGGCGGCAGGCTGCTGCAGATCAGCCACAACGTTGTGCTGGCGCATGAGGACAAGACCTACGGCGGAGCGTTTATCGCTTCGGCGTCGATTCCGTGGGGCTATGCGAAGGGCGACGACGATCTGGGCGGCTACCACCTGGTGTGGACGCGGGACATGGTGCAGAGCGCCACGGCGCTGATGGCCTGCGGAAGGCCGCAGACGGCACTGCGCGCGCTGGTCTATCTGGCCTGCACGCAGAAGCCGGATGGAGGCTTCGCGCAGAACTTCTGGATCGACGGAACGCCGTACTGGTCGGGGATTCAGCTCGACGAGGTCGCGTTTCCGATTATGCTGGCGTGGCGGCTGTGGAAGGCCGATGCGCTGGGCACCTTCGACGTCTTCCCGTTCGTGGAGCGGGCGGCGGGTTTTCTGGTGCGCTACGCTCCGGTCACGCAGCAGGAGCGCTGGGAAGAGGCGGCGGGGTATTCGCCGTCGACGCTGGCGGCGGTGATTTCAGGGCTGGTGTGTGCGGCGGATATGGCGCGGGCGCACGGATCTCCGGAGCTGGGGCAGTTTCTGGAAGAGCACGCGGACTGGATCGAGAGCCACCTCGAAGACTGGACGGTGACGAACAACGGCGTGCTCGATCCGGAGGTGAAGCGGCACTATATGCGGATTCGTCCTCCGGAGTGCGGCGATCCGTATGCGCATGAGGAGTGCGGCACGGAGACGCTGCGGCTGAACAACCGCGGGCCGGGCGAGAAGTACGAGTTCGAGGCGCGCGAGGTGATCGACGCGGGCTTTCTGGAGCTGGTGCGGTATGGCGTACGCCGGCCCGACGATCCGCTGATCGTGGATTCGCTGAAGGTGGTGGACCGGGTGCTGAAGATCAACGCCCCGCAGGGACCGTGCTGGCGCCGCTACAACCACGACGGCTACGGGCAGCGGCACGATGGCGGTCCGTACCTTGGATGGGGGCAGGGACGGGCATGGCCGCTGCTGACCGGCGAGCGGGCGCACTATGAGCTGGCCGCGGGGCGCGATGTGCGTCCGCTGATCCACACCTATGAGCAGTTCGCCTCGGCGGGCGGTATGCTGCCGGAGCAGATCTGGGATGAGGCGGACAAAAACGGACTGTGCTTCGGCGGGCCGGCGGGCTCGGCGATGCCGCTGGTGTGGGCGCATGCGGAGTATCTGAAGCTGCTGCGCTCGGCGAAGGACGGAAGGGTCTACGACTGCATTCCGGTGGTGGCGCGGCGGTATGCGGGCGGCGAGCATCAGCCGAGCCGGATCGAGGTCTACAAGGTAAGCCGGCGTCAGATCCGGAGGATCACGGCGGGCAAGGCGCTGCGCATGACCTCGGCGTCGCGCTTTCGCGTGGTGTGGAGCGACGACGGGTGGAAGACGTCGCATGTTCTGGACAGCACGCAGGTGGGGTTCGCGGGGTCGTATGCCGATCTGCCGACCGGGGAAAAACAGACCGGCGCACTTTCATTTACTCTTTTCTGGTCGGACGAACAGCGCTGGGAAGGCCGCAATTTTGACGTGGAGATTGAGCCGGCCTCCTGAAAATATTCTGCATATCCGGCAGCGGGCTGGTTGGAAGGGCATGTTCTGAGGAGCGAAGGCCGCAGTCATGCAATGGCCGATGCGGCGGGCCGAAGCCCGTATCCCTCAGACTGACCCGTTGCCGAAAATCTCATATCATCGAAGTATCACCGTAATTTTTATCCGGCAGGCCCGGGCATATCAGAGGAGAAACCAGACTTATGAGCGAACTCGATCAGCTTTCCATTAATGCCCTTCGATTTCTGGCGGTGGATGCCGTCGACAAGGCCAAAAGCGGCCACCCGGGGGCTCCGCTGGGCGATGCTCCGATGGCCTACCTGCTGTTCCACAAATACATGCGGCACAATCCGAAGAACTCGCACTGGTCGAACCGCGACCGGTTTGTGCTTTCGAACGGGCATGCTTCGGCGCTGCTCTATGGCGCGCTGCACCTCTCCGGCTACGACGTGACGATCGAGGACCTGCAGCAGTTCCGGCAGTGGGAATCGAAGACGCCGGGGCATCCGGAGCGTGGCGATACGGACGGCGTGGAGGTGACGACGGGTCCGCTGGGGCAGGGGTTTGCCATGGCCGTGGGCCTGGCGATCGCCGAGAAGCATCTGGCCGGGGTGTATAACCAGCCGGGCTTCGATATCGTCGATCACTACACCTACGGGATCTGCGGCGACGGTGATCTGATGGAAGGCATCTCGCACGAGGCGGCTTCGCTTGCCGGGACGCTGGGGCTGGGCAAGCTGATCTTTCTCTACGACGACAACCTGATCTCGCTGGACGGACCGACGGAGCTGTCGTTCACCGAAGACGTGGAGAAGCGCTTCGAGGCCTATCACTGGCATGTGCAGAAGGTCGCCGACGGCAACGATCTCAACGCGCTTTCGGCGGCGATTGAGGCGGCGAAGGCGGTCAGGGATAAGCCGTCGCTCATCGCGGTGCGCACGGTGATCGGCTACGGCAGCCCGATTGCAGGAACGAACAAGGTACACGGCGAGGCGCTGAAGCCCGAAGAAGCGGCGGAGACGAAGAAGAATCTGGGCTGGCCCGCGGACAAGTTCTTTTATGTGCCGGAGGAGGCGCAGAAGAACTGGTCGACGATCGTCGATCGCGGCGCGAAGTTTGAAGAGGAGTGGAAGAAGCTCTTCGCTGAGTACAGAAAGAGCTTTCCTGAGCTGGCGGCCGAGTTCGAGCGCACCCAGGCGGGTAAGCTGAAGGCTGGCTGGGAGAAGTCGCTGCCGGTCTTCCCGACCAGCAAGGCGGTGGCGACGCGCAATGCAGGCAATGCCATCATGAACGCCTTTGCGAAGGAAGTGCCGGAGCTGATCGGCGGCGCGGCCGATCTGACGGCCTCGACCAAGACGATTCTGAAGGATGGCGGCAACTTCCACCTTGATCCGAAGGGCCGGAACATCTGGTTCGGCGTGCGCGAGTTCGGCATGTGCGCGGCGGTGAACGGGATCACGGCGCACGGCGGCCTGATCGGATACGGCTCGACCTTCTTCACCTTTTCCGATTACTGCAAATCGGCCATCCGCATGGCGGCGATCATGCACACGCAGTCGCTGTTCATCTTCACGCACGATTCGATTGCGCTGGGCGAGGATGGTCCGACGCACCAGCCGGTCGAGCACCTGCTGATGCTGCGCGCGATACCGCATCTGACGGATTTCCGTCCGGCGGATGCGAACGAGACGGCGGCGGCATGGCGGCTGGCGCTCGAGCGGAACCACGGCCCCAGCTTCATGGCGCTGTCGCGTCAGGATCTGCCGGTTCTGGACGCGGAGAAGCTGTCCATTTACGAGGGCGTGAAGCACGGCGCGTACATCGTGGAAAAGGGCGGCGACTCCCCCGATGTGCTGATCGTGGGCACCGGCGCGGAGGTGTGGACGGCGCTGAAGGGCGCAGAAGAGCTGGCGAAGGAGGGCATCCGGGCCCGTGTGATCTCAATGCCGAGCACGAATCTCTTCGAGGAGCAGAGCGCGGAGTACAAGGCGTCGATCTTCCCCGATCATCTGCCCAAGCTGGCCATTGAAGCGGCAGTGCCGTACGGCTGGTGGAAGTATGTGGGACGCCACGGCGATGTGATCGGACTGGAGCGCTTTGGCGCGTCGGCTCCGGGACCGGTGGTGCTCGAGAAGCTGGGCTTCAGCGCGGCGAATGTGGCGGCGCGGGCGAAGGCTCTGGTGGAGCATGCCCGCAAAAGCGAAGCGGCGCTGGCAGGGAAGTAGCCATGAAGCTGGCGATTGGAGCAGATCACGCCGGGTATCCGCTGAAGGAAGAGATTCGCGGATACCTGGAGCGTCTGGGGCACGAGGTGATCGACCTCGGCGCCTACAACACGGAGCCGTCGGATTATCCCGACTTCGCCGAAGCGGTGGGCCGCACGCTGATGGCGGGCCGCGCCGACCGGGGCATCCTGGTGTGCGGCAGCGGGGTGGGCGTGAATGTGGCGGCGAACAAGATGCCGGGCATTCGCGCCAGCATGTGCCATGACACCTACTCGGCGCACCAGGGGGTAGAGCACGACGATATGAACGTGCTGGTGCTGGGGGCCCGGATTATCGGTCCGGCGCTGGCCTTTGATCTGGTGGCGGCGTATCTGAACGCAAAATTCCAGAAGCAGGAAGAGCGTTTTGTGCGCCGGCTGAACAAGGTGAAGGCGATCGAGACGCGCTATATGCCGGAGGCGGTGAAGCAGGAGTTCGGGGCCGGCCGGTAGCCGGTTTCACGATTCACGCAATACTGTTCATCTGTTTGTCACGCAGTTCTGCTCGTATTTTTTATACGACTCTGGCGCATTCAGGAGCAGCGATGAGCGAGATCAGCACGATCCTGTGGGACGTGGGCGGTGTTTTTCTCACCAACGGATGGGACCATCATGAGCGGGCAGCGGTGCTGGCGCAGTTCGGCCTGGACCGCGATGCCTTTGAGCAGCGACACACCGAACCGAACGATGCCTGGGAGAAGAGCCTGATTACGGTCGAGGAGTATCTCGACCGTACCGTTTTTTACGAGCCGCGCAGCTTCACGCACAGCGACTTTATCGAAGCGATGAAGGCCCAGTCGAAGGTGCTGGAAGACAGCGCTCTCGGCATCCTCCGCGAGCTGGCGGCATCAGAAGAGACAGAGCTGGGCGTTCTGAACAACGAAGCCCGGGAGTTGAATGATTTCCGGCTGGAGGAGTTCGGGCTGCTGTCGTGCCTCGATGTCTTTTTCAGCTCATGCTATGTGGGCCTTCGGAAACCCGACGCAAAATTCTACCGGCTGGCGCTGGATGTGCTGCAGCGTGATCCGGACAACGTGGTATTCATCGATGACCGCGCGGAGAATGCGGCGGCGGCGGCGGCCGAGGGCATGCACGCGATTCGCTATGAGGGATCGCGGGCGCTGCGGAACGAGCTGGCGCGGCTGGGCGTGTCCATCGAACGGAACTGACGAACAGAACGGAAGACGAACGAGAGGAGCGGCGGCAATGGCAGCAGGCAGGGAACTTGGCATTATCGGTCTGGGCAAGATGGGCGGCAACATGGCGGAGCGCCTGCGGCAGGGAGGCATCCAGGTGGTCGGCTTCGACTTCAGCGCCGAAGCGGTGAAGCGGCTGACGGATGCCGGCTCGACGGGTGTCTCGTCGCTGGAGGACCTGGTAAAGAACCTTTCGGCTCCGCGAGCGATCTGGCTGATGGTGCCGGCGGGTAAGCCGGTGGACGACACGATCGCCAAACTGAAGCCGCTGATGCAGAAGGGCGATATCTTTATCGACGGCGGCAACTCGAATTACAAAGACTCGCAGCGGCGGTATCACGAGTTGGAGGCGGAAGGGTTCAAGTTCGTCGACGTGGGCACGTCGGGCGGCGTGTGGGGGCTGAAAGAGGGTTACAGCATGATGATCGGCGGCGAGGAGCCGGTGGTCGAGTCGCTGCGGCCGATCTTCGAGGCGCTGGCGCCGGGCAAAGACCTTGGCTGGGGATATATGGGGCCGGCCGGCGCCGGGCACTTCGTCAAGATGGTGCATAACGGCATCGAGTACGGCATGATGCAGGCGTATGCCGAAGGCTTCTCGATCATGGGCCAGAAGAAGGAGCTGAACCTCGACCTTGAGAAGATTGCCCAGGTATGGCGCTACGGCAGCGTGGTGCGTTCGTGGCTGCTGGACCTGACGGCCGATGCGCTGAAGAAGGACCCGGGTCTCGAGGATCTGGAGGCCTATGTCGAGGATTCGGGCGAAGGGCGCTGGACGGTGATGGAGGCGATCGACCTGAACATCTCCGCGCCGGTGATCACGGAGTCGCTGATTCGCAGAATCCGCAGCCGCGAAGAGAATAACTTTACCGACCGCATGCTGGCGATTATGCGCAACGCCTTCGGCGGCCACGCGGTGAAGAAGGACTGACGCAACCGTCTCTCATGCGGCCGGGTCCGCGTGAGGCTGCAGCATCCACGGACGGCCCCAGGGCCGTCCCCTTTCAAGAGACCGAAAATCATTCTTCCCGCAGAGCGGTCTTCGCAAGCAAGAGGTCCTTATGGCAACGACGGAAGTAAAGATTTCTCCTGAAGATGTGAAGCAGGCGACGGCGCAGACACGGGAGCGGATTCCGGAGCCGTGCGTGGTGGTGATTTTCGGGGCATCGGGCGACCTGACCAAGCGCAAGCTGCTGCCCGCGCTCTTTCATCTGGAACAGTCGAAGCTGCTGCCGGAGCAGATTCGGATTGTGGGCGTGGCTCGGCGCGATCTGGGCTCTAGCTTTGCCGCGGATATGCGTGAAGGCATTCTCGAATTCGGCGGCGTGACGGAAGGCGCGGAGAAGCTGGACGAGTTCATCGGCAAGGTGAGCTACCATGCGATGAACTTCGACGACGGCGAGGGATACGCAAAGCTGAAGGAGCTGCTCGAGGGCTATGACCGCGAGTTCGGAACGCGCGGCAACCGGCTCTTTTACCTGGCGACGGCTCCGGAGTACTTCTCCGACATCATTCACCGGCTGGGCGATCACGGCATGTCGCATCCCGAAAAGGGCACGGCGCGGGTGATCATCGAAAAGCCGTTCGGGCACGATCTGGAGAGCGCGCGCGAGCTGAACGACGACGTGAACCGCGTCTTCGACGAAAACCAGATCTTCCGCATCGATCATTACCTGGGCAAGGAGACGGTGCAGAACATCCTGGTCTTCCGCTTTGCGAATGGTATCTTCGAGCCGATCTGGAACCGCAATTACGTCGATCACGTGCAGATTACGGCGGCGGAGAACATCGGCATCGAGGGGCGCGGACCGTTCTATGAAAAAGCCGGCGCGCTGCGCGACGTGGTGCAGAACCACGTGATGGAGCTGCTGTCGTTCGTCGGCATGGAGCCGCCGGTGAGCTTTGCGGCCGATGAGGTGCGCAGCGAGAAGGTCAAGCTGTGGAAGGCGATCCGGCCGATCGATATTCAGAATGTGGTGCGCGGGCAGTACGGTCCGGGAACGGTGGGCGGCAAGGCGGTGAAGGGCTACCGCGAGGAAGAGCGCGTCGATCCGAAGTCGCAGACGGAGACTTATGCCGCGGTGAAGCTCGAGATCGAGAACTGGCGCTGGGCGGGCGTGCCCTTTTATCTGCGCGCCGGCAAGCGGCTGGCCAAGCGGGTGACGGAGGTGACGGTGCAGTTCCGGCAGCCACCGCTGCTGCTCTTTGGCGGCGGCTCGAACGGAGCGTGCGATATTCAGCCGAACCGGATCACGATGCGGATTCAGCCGGACGAGGGTATTTCGCTGCGCTTCGGCGCGAAGGTTCCGGGGCCGGAGACGGCGGTGTGCCCGGTGGTGATGGACTTCAGCTACGCGAATGCCTTCGGGACCTCGTCGGCGAACGGCTACGAGCGGCTGCTGCTGGATGCGATGCTGGGCGATGCGACGCTGTTTGCGCACCGCGACGGCGTGGAGGCCACCTGGTCGCTGTATACGCCGGTGCTGGAGGCGTGGGCGAACAAGGTGCCGAAGACCTTCCCGAACTATGCGAGCGGAGCGTGGGGCCCGCAGTGCGGCGACGACCTGCTCGAACGCGACGGCCGCGCATGGCATAAGCTATAAATTTCAATCATCGGCAGGAGACCATGCCACGGCCTTACGTTGTTGAGTATCGGGTGTATGAGGGGGCGGATGCGCTGGCTCGCGCCGCTGCGGAGTATTTTGTCGAAAGCGCACGCACGGCGGCGGCCGCGCGCGGCCTGGCGCGGATCGCGATCTCGGGCGGCAGCACGCCGAAGCGGGCCTTTGAGCTGCTGGCGAATCCCGCGGAGCCGTACCGCAAGGCAATGCCGTGGGAGCAGGTGCAGATCTACTGGGTGGATGAGCGCTGCGTTCCGCCGGACGACAAAGACAGCAACTACCGGATGACGCGCGAGGCGATGCTGGACAAGGTGCCGCTGAAGCCGGAGCAGATCTTCCGCATCGAGGGAGAGCTGGAACCGGAGCAGGCGGCGGCGCGGTATGAGACGGCGATCCGCGGACAGTTTCGGCTGGAGGGCGCCGAGCTTCCGACCTTCGACGTGCTGGCGCTGGGCATGGGCGACGATGGCCACACTGCGTCGATCTTTCCGCACACGGATGCGATTCATGAGCTGGGGCGGGTGGTGGTTGCCAACCATGTGCCGCAGAAGGACACGTGGCGCGTGACGCTGACGTGGCCGGTGATTGTGCAGGCGCGGGATATTTTCTTTCTCATCGGCGGGAAGGACAAGGCCGATCCGCTGCATCGCGTGCTCGAGGGGCCGTA
Source organism: Paracidobacterium acidisoli (assembly GCF_003428625.2). Lineage (GTDB taxonomy): Bacteria > Acidobacteriota > Terriglobia > Terriglobales > Acidobacteriaceae > Paracidobacterium > Paracidobacterium acidisoli. The sequence continues at coordinate 224,593 of NZ_QVQT02000003.1, forward strand.
CGATCCGGAGACGCTGCCCTCGCAGCTGATTCAGCCGCGCAGCGGCCTGCTGCGCATGCTGCTGGATAAGGACGCGGCGGCGCTGCTGCCTGCTCCGGATGCGCAGGGCGCGGGAAAGCTGGAGATTGCGCGATGATTCTGGCCGGGGATGTAGGGGGGACGAAGGTTCACCTGGCACTGTATGGATTCGATCATGGACAGCTGACGCATGTGCGGGATGAGCGGTTTCCGGCGCATGAGTTCAGCGGGCTGGAAGAGATCGTCACGCGGTTTCTGAAAGAGAGCGGCGAGCCGGAGATTACGGCGGCGTGTTTCGGCGTGCCGGGGCCGGTGCGCAACGGGCGGCTGAAGCTGACGAACCTGCCGTGGACGCTCGACAGCCGCGAGCTGTCGATGCATCTGAACATTGCTCATCTGTTTCTGATCAACGATCTGGAGGCCAATGGTTACGGCATTCCGGAGCTGAGTCCCGATCAGATTTTTACGCTGAATGCGGGCGACGCGAGCGCGGTGGGCAATCGCGCGCTGGTCTCGGCGGGCACGGGCCTGGGCGAGGGCATCCTGGTGTGGAATGGCAAGATGCATGTGCCGATGGCGTCGGAGGGCGGGCACGCGGATTTTGCTCCGAGGAATGAGCTGGAAATAGACCTGCTGCGCTGGCTGATGCGACGGCTGAACGGCAGAGTGAGCTTCGAGCGCGTGGTCTCCGGCATTGGGCTGAAGAATATCTATACCTTTCTGCGCGATGAGAAGCGCATGGAAGAGCCGGAGTGGCTGCGCGACCGGATGGAAAATGAAGATCCGAATGCGGTGATCGGCGAGCTGGGCGAAGACGGCGGCAACGAGCTGTGCTCGAAGACCCTGGATATCTTCGTGAGCGCTTATGGCGCGGAAGCGGGCAATATGGCGCTGAAGGTGCTGGCCTCGGGTGGGATTTATCTGGGTGGCGGGATCGCCCCGAAGATACTGAAGAAGATGAAGGACGGAGCGTTCCTGCACTCGTTTACGGACAAGGGCAGGCTGAGCGATCTGCTGATCCATACGCCGGTGCGCATCATTCTGGAGAGCCGCGCTGCGCTGATGGGCGCTGCGGCCTTTGCCGAGGCGCGGGCGGCGGAGACCAGCGGGCGGTCGGAGCGGGCGGCGTCGCGATAAGAGTGCAGAGGAAGGGAATCGAGATGAAAAAGAGATTGTCGTACGGTATGAGTATGGTGGCGCTGGCGCTGCTGCTGATGGCTCCGCGGCTGGCGCTGGCGCATGCGGTGCTGGTGAGCAGCACGCCGGAGGCGCATGCGACGGTGCGGGGGCCGGAGGTGACGATCCACCTGAAGTTCAACTCGCGCGTGGACGGCGTGCGGTCGCGGATCTTTCTGAAGCTGCCGAACGGGCAGACGCAGACCGAAGCGCTGGACCCGCAGGATGCTCCGGACGCGCTGCGCTCGCATGCGAAGCTGCAGGCCGGCAGCTACATTCTGCTGTGGCAGGCGCTCTCGACCGACGGGCACACGACGCGCGGCGAGATTCCGTTCACGGTTCAGTAGAGTCCCTTGATCTGGCTGCTTCGCGACTTCGATCTGCTGTCCGTGATATTGCGGGCAGCATCGCTGTCTCTGGAAGCTCTGACCCTCGGCGGTCTGATCTTCCTCCTTCTTGTTGCCGTGCCGGCCGGCGCGGATCGCCTGATACAGACGCGGATACGACGCGTGGCGGCATGGTTTGCGCTGGCGCTGGTAGCGGTGAAGGCGGCGGGGCTGGCGATCAGCTCGCTCGAGCTGATGAGCGACTCCGGCATGAGCTTTCGCGAGGTGGCGAGCGCCGGATACTTCATTGCCGGATGCGCGATGGCGGGCGCAGCGCTGGTGCTCTTTGTGCTGCTGCGGAGCCGTCGGCGGTGGGTACTGGCGGCGGCATCTTTGGCGGGGCTGGTGTTGCTGTGCTCGTCGGTGGCGCTGAGCCATGCAGCGTCGCGGATGGATTCGCGGGTGCTGCTGCTGGTGCTGACGGGGCTGCATCATCTGGGAACCGCTGCGTGGATCGGGGCGATGCCGTATCTGCTGCTGGGGCTGCGGCGCAGCGGAGCGGACGCGGAGCAGGCCGCGAAGACGATGGTGCGGCGGTTTTCGACGATGGCGATCGTGAGCGTGCCTGTGCTGGTGCTGGCCGGCGTGGGCATGTCGTGGTTTTACGTCGGGTCGTGGCAGGGACTGTATGGAACGTCGTATGGCGCGATGCTGTCGGCGAAGATTTACCTGCTGCTGCTGGCGCTGACGCTGGGCGGCGGGAATTTTCTGCTGGTGCGGCGGATGGAGCGGAAACCGCAACCGTTACTGTTACAGATTCGACGCTTCGGCGAGCTGGAGATCGTGCTGGGATTTGCGGCGATTCTGGCGGCGGCATCGCTGACGGCACAGTCTCCTGCCGCCGATGATATGCCGCAGGACAAGCTGACCGGGCACGAGATTGCGCAGCGCATGGAGTGGAAGTGGCCGAGCTTCCGCACGCCTACGGTGGCGCAGCTTGTACCGCCGACACCGCTGAGCGTGGCGGTTCCGGAGGTGGTGTTTACCGGCGGTGTGCCGAACGATGCGAACGACCGGGCGTGGTCGGAGTACAACCATCACTGGGCGGGACTGATTGTGCTGGCGGCCGGACTGTTTGCGCTGCTCTCGCGGCTGCCGCGGCAGCACTGGGCGGCATACTGGCCGCTGCTCTTCCTCGGGCTGTCGGTATTTCTGATTCTGCGCGCCGATCCGGAGTGCTGGCCGCTGGGGCCGCGGCCCTTCTGGGCGAGCTTTACGGCTCCCGATGTGCTGGAGCACCGGCTTTACGCGGCGCTGATCGCGGTCTTTGCGCTCTTCCAGTGCGGGGTGGAGACGGGACGGCTGACCTGGGCGAAGGCGAAGTATTTCTTTCCTGCGATGTGTATGCTGGGCGGCGCGCTGCTGCTGACGCACAGCCATGCGCTGGGCGATATGAAGGCCGAGATGTTTGCCGAGATGACGCATACGCCGATTGCGCTGCTGGGAGTGACGGCAGGCTGCGGGCGATGGCTGGAGCTGCGGCTGGCGACGGCCGGCCTGCCGGGAATGGGCGGCGAAGAACGGCGCGGACGGCGCATCGCCGCATGGGTGTGGCCGGTGTGTCTTATGCTGATCGGCCTGCTGCTGCTCGATTATCGGGAGAGCTGAGAAACGCGGACCGGACAGCAAAAAGAGTAAAGCACGTAGCCTTCCCTGTCCGGAAATCCGGAGATGGGGCCACCCGGCGGGCGGCGCATCCGGCGCGGGCAACCGCTGTCCGGCGGTTTGCGATCACACAAATATATCCGCACACTGCGGAGTTCCTTCTGAGATCACAATCAGGCGTATGCGCGAGGCTTTGCGATATCGTAAGAGGCGTATTTTCGTCGAAAGAGGCAAGAGAAGAGTTTTTTGAGTGAGGCGTGTATGGTTCCAGTTCTTTGTAGTGTGCGTCGTGGTGTGATGGCCACGGCGTTTGCGGGCATGCTGGCGCTCCCCGGAGCACTTCTTCATGCGCAGCGGCTGCCGCAGACGGTGCGTCCGGAGCATTACAGCCTGTCGCTGGTGCCGAACCTGAAGGATGCCACCTTTACGGGCAGTGAGAAGATCGACGTACTGGTGGAGCAGCCGGTGGATTCGATCACGCTGAATGCGGCGGAGATTAAGTTCGACAGCGTGACGACCCAGGTGAACGGCAAAACGCTGAAGGCGACGGTGAGCGAAGACGCCGAAAAACAGCAGGCGACCTTCACCTTCAACCGGACGCTGCCTGCCGGCCGGATGACGCTTGCGATCGAATACAGCGGCATTCTGAACAACGAGCTGCGCGGGTTCTATCTGTCGAAGACGGCAAAACGTAACTATGCGGTGACGCAGTTTGAGCCGACCGATGCGCGGCGGGCATTTCCGAGCTTCGATGAGCCGGGGTACAAGGCGACCTTCGATGTGAGCCTGTCGATCGACAAGAACGATACGGCGATTTCGAATACCAATATCGTGTCGGACACGCCAGGACCGCTGGTGGGCGAGCACACGATCCGCTTTGCGACGACGCCGAAGATGTCGACGTATCTGGTGGCGTTTCTGGTGGGCGATTTTCAGTGCGTCTCGGGCGAGAGCGACGGTGTGCCGATCCGCGCCTGCGCGACTCCCGATAAAGTGCAGTACGGAAGGTTCGCTCTGTCGGCCGCGGAGTTTGTGCTGCACTACTACAACACCTATTTCGGCATTCGATATCCCATGCCGAAACTGGATCTGATTGCGCTGCCGGATTTTGAGGCGGGCGCGATGGAGAACTTCGGCGCGATCACCTATCGCGAGACGGACATGCTGCTGAACGAGAAGACCGCGTCGGTGGCGGCGGAGAAGAGAGTGGCCGAGGTGGTGGCGCATGAGATGGCACACCAGTGGTTCGGCGATATGGTGACGATGCAGTGGTGGAACAACATCTGGCTGAATGAAGGCTTCGCCACGTGGATGGAGGACAAGCCGGTGGCGGCGTGGAAGCCGGAGTGGAAGATTCCCGAGGATGTGGCGACGGACCTGAACGACACGCTGAATCTGGATGCGCAGCGGGTGACGCGGACGATTCGCGCCGAGGCGAACACGCCGGACCAGATCAACGAAATGTTCGACGGCATTACGTATGGCAAGGCCGCGGCCGTGCTGCTGATGGTGGAGAACTACGAAGGCGCCGAGGTCTTTCGCAGGGGCGTGCATAACTATCTGCAGGCGCACATGTACGGCAATGCGACGGCGGAGGATTTCTGGAGCGCGCAGACGGAGGTAAGCCACCGGCCCATCGATAAGATCATGGACAGCTTTATCTCGCAGCCGGGTGAGCCGGTGCTGAACTTTGGCGAGCCGCAGAGCGGCAGCGTGACGGTGAGCCAGCAGCGGTTCTTCCTGAATCCGAAGGTGAAGCCGGAGAAGGCGCAGACGTGGTCAATGCCGGTGTGCTTTAAGGCAGGCGGCGAAGAGCAGGACTGCGAGGTGCTGACGGCCGCGCAGCAGGCGCTCCATGCTCCGCAGGCGGAGTTTCTCTTCGGTGACGCGAAGGGCAGAGGCTATTACCGCTATATATACCCTGCAAGCGCGTATGCAGCGATTGTGAGCCATGTGGAGAGCGGACTTTCTCCGGAAGAACGCATCAGCCTGCTGGGCAACGAGTGGGCGCAGGTGCATGCGAATACGGCCTCGGTCGGCGACTATCTGAATCTGGCGGCTGCGGTGAAGGATGACACGAGCGCAGCGGTGGTGACGACCGCGCTGGGAGCGGTGGAGGCGATCGACGGCAGGATTGCGAATACGCCGGAAGAGCATGCGAAGCTGGCGGCATGGGTGAATGCGAACTTCAAGCCTGCGTATGAACGGCTTGGAGCGCCATCGGCTGAGGATGGTCCGGAGAAGCGGGAGCTGCGGGCGGCACTGTTTGGAGCGCTGGGTGCTGTGGGGAAGGACCCGGACGTGATTGCGCAGGCGAAGCAGATTACGGAGAAGTATCTTGCCGATCCGGCATCGGTCGACAACACGCTCGCGCAGCCGGCGCTGACGATTGCGGCGAGCAATGGCGATGCGGCGCTCTTCGATCGGCTGCAGAAGACCTTTGAAGATACGAGCGATCCGCAGATCGGAGAAGGCGCGCTGCGTCGTCTGGTGGAGTTCCGCAACCCGGAGCTGGAGCAGAGAGCGCTGGAGTATGCGGTCTCCGGCAAGGTGAAGAACCAGGATGCCGCGATTGTGCTGGCGATTTCACTGGAGATTCCGGAGACGCATGACCGGGCATGGACGTTCATTCAACAGAGCTGGGACAAGGTGCAGGCGCAGATTACGACGTCGATGGGAGCTTACCTGATCCGCGGCACCGGCTACTTCTGCAGCGCGGAGAAGCGGGATGAGGTGACGAGCTTCTTTGCGGCGCATAAGGTCGCGGCCTCGGCGGATGCGCTGACACGCGCCGGGAATGCGATCAGCGACTGCATCGAGCTGCGCTCGGCGCAGGAGCCGAAGCTGCAGGAATGGATGACGGGGCAGAAATAACGAAGCCGATTGCAATAAGACGACGGGCGGGAGCGATCCCGCCCCGCTTTCTTTACCGCGGGATTGCTTAAGATGGGGACTGTGGAAGCGTTTCAGGATCGACTGGCGAGGATAGAGGAACGGATCGCGGCGGCGTGCGCTCGCGCGGGACGGGCGCGCGGCGAAGTGAAGCTGATGGCGGTGTCGAAGGTGCATCCGGCGAGCGCGCTGGCAGAGGCCGTGGCGGCGGGCGTGACTCTGTTCGGCGAAAACCGCGTGCAGGAGTATCAGCAGAAGGCGGCCGAGCTGAATGCGATGGGCGTCGAGGGTGCAGAGGTGCACCTGATCGGGCATCTGCAGTCGAACAAGACGGCAAAGGCCGCGGAGCTGTTCGATGGAGTGGATACCGTCGATTCGCTGCGCGTGGCGGAACGGCTGAACGATGCTGCCGCGCAGCGAGGAAAGCCGCTGCCGGTGCTGCTGGAGATGAAGCTGAGTGATGAGGCGGCGAAGACGGGGCTCGACCCGGCGGGAGATGAGCTGCGGCTGCTGCTGGAGCGGCTGCCGGAGATGCCGCATCTGGCGATGCGCGGTCTGATGACGGTGGCACCGCTCGAGGGCGATCCCGAGTGCGCGCGGAGATGTTTTCAGAAGCTGCGGGATCTGCGCGACGAGCTGGCGCGGAGCCATGCGCGGCTGGACTTCAGCGAGCTGTCGATGGGGATGTCGGGAGATTTTGAGGCGGCGATCGATGAGGGCTCGACGATCGTGCGGATCGGCACGGCGCTCTTCGGCGCGAGGGCGAAGCAGCCGTAATGTGCATGCCGGAGACAGCCGTGAGCCGTCTGGTAAAAGATTCGCGCGATGGCGCGCGGTTTATGGTGCGCGTCACGCCGAGAGCGAGCCGGACGGCGCTGACCGGCGTGATGGGCGCAGGCGACGAGGCGGCGGTGAAAGTGGCTCTGCAGGCTCCTCCGGTGGAGGGAAAGGCGAATGCCGCGCTCGTCGAATTTCTGGCGGAGCTGCTGGATGTGCCGCGAACAACTGTCGAAATAGCAGGCGGGGCGCAGTCGCGCAACAAGCTGATTGCGGTGCGTGGGCGGCCGGCGGCGGAGATTGCTGCAAAGCTCGAAGAGGCGATGGGGAGGGTGAAGGCGTGAGCGCCTTCCGAACGGTCTCTTATCGTTCGCTTCGCAGCAGCAGCTCAGCGAATGCCGGGGCGCATGCCTGTCGCGTTGCCGCATGGGTTGTTACGCAGAGAAAGACAGACTGACAAGGGGAACGCTCTCCCGTACACTGAGCGGTTACTGACCGTTTTTTAAAGGAAGCTGCATGTCTTCTTTGTACGCCGTGGTTCTGGGCGTGATCGTTCTTTCTCTGCTTGTGGTGTCGCTGACCCGCGTGCGGAAGGTGAAGACCCGGGCCGATTATCTGGTGGCGGGGCGCACGCTGCCGGCGTTTGTGCTGGTGTTTACGCTGCTCTCGTCGTGGATCGGATCGGGCTCGCTGCTGGGCGGAGCGGAGAATGCGTACCGGCATGGTTTTGCGGCGTTGTGGCAGTCGGCGGGCGGATGGCTGGGGCTGCTGCTGATTTATTTCATCGCGCCGCGGGCGCGGAAGTTTGCGCAGTTCACGATTCCGGACCTGCTGGAGACGCGCTATAACCAGACGGCGCGCGTGCTGGGCGTGATCGCCGTGCTGTTTGCCTATACCGGAATCACAAGCTATCAGCTGACGGGCGGCGGCGACATCCTGCATCTCGTCTTCCCGACGATAATTACTCCGGTGCTGGGGCGGTACATCATTGCGGCGTTCGTGATCGTGTTCACGGCGCTTGCGGGGATGTCTTCCGTCGCGTACATGGATGTGGTGATCGGGCTGCTGGCGACGGTCACGATGATTGTTGCGCTGCCCTTTCTGCTGCATGCGGCGGGAGGTTGGAGCGGCGTAACGCATGCGCTGCCGGCGACGCACTTCGAGGTGCTGGGCGACTTCTCGCTGATGCAGGGACTGGAGCTGCTGGTGCCGACGATGCTGCTGATGCTGGGCAACCAGGCGATGTATCAGAAGTTTTTCTCGGCGAAATCGGAGCGCGACGCGCGCGTGGCCGTGGTGGGATGGATTGTCGGCACGGTGGTGCTGGAGACGGTGATCGTGGCGCTGGCGGTCTTTGGGAGCGTGATCTTTCCTTCCGGCGAAGTGGCGCAGCGGCCAAGAGAGATTCTGGCGTATGCGGCGCTGCATGGCCTGCCGGCACTGCTGGGAGCGGCGCTGATGGGCGCGATCTTTGCGAAGATCATGTCGACGGCGAACAACTTTCTGTTTTCTCCGGCGACGAATCTGGTGAACGACGTGTTTGTGCGCTACATCGCTCCGGATGCGTCGAACCGGCGGGTGCTGATTGTGTCGCGGCTGATGGTGGTGCTGCTGGGAATCTGGTCGCTCTATCAGTCGCTGCATGCGCAGTCGGTGCTGAAGGAGATGCTGTACGCCTATACGGTGTACTCGGCGGCGCTGACGCCGGTGATTCTGGCGGCGTTTTATTCGCGGCGCGCCAACGCGGCGGGAGCGGTGAGCGCGATTGCGGCGGGAACGTTCGTCACCGTCTTCTGGGATGCGCCGTTCATTCACGATCATCTGCCGGCGATTGTGGCGCAGCGGGATGCGATCTTTCCTGCCCTGGCCGCGGCGCTGCTGTGCCTGGTGGTGGTGAGTCTGGCGACGAAGCCTCCCAGAGCCGAACAGATCGCGCCGTTTGCGGGCTGAAACAAAAAGGGGCTGCGCAGAAGATGCGCGGCCCGCTTTTTTGCAGTAGACTTTAACTAACTGGTTAATTAATGAAGAAGCGAGACACAGAACGAACGGAGCACGGGCGGCCTCAGGAGCGCTCCCAGGAACGATCGCAGGAGCGATCCGATGAGAGGCGGAAGCGCATACTGCGGGCGGCGGTGCGCGAGTTCAGCGAGCATGGGCTGGCAGGAGCGCGGACGGACGCGATTGCCGATGCGGCGAAGGTGAACAAGGCGCTGCTTTACTACTACTTCAAAAGCAAGGCGGAATTGTATGCCGCGGCTCTGCAGGATGCGGCGGAGCAGATTGCCGTGTGGGCGCTGAGCGCAGCGGAGCAGGGCGCGACGGCGGGCGAGCGGGTGCTGCACATGGCGCTGAACCACTTCGACCGGATCGTGTCGAAGCATGAGTTTCAGAATCTGATGCAGCAGGAGATGGTGCGCTTTCATCGCGGCGAGAGCGGTTCGATGCCGCTGCTGGTGCAGACAGTCTTTGAGCCGGTGATGAAGAAGGCTCTGGCGGCGGTGAAGGAAGGCATCCGGAGCGGCGAGCTGTGCGAGGTGGATGCGCTGCAGGTGATCTATTCGGCGCTGGGCGCGAATGTCTTTTATTTTCTGAGCGGGCCGATGATGAAGATGATGCTTCCGATGGACCCGTATGACCCAGGCGTGGTGAAGGAGCGGCGCAGCGCCGCGATCCGCTTTCTGGGTATGGCGCTGTTTGTGGATCGCAGACACGGTGCGATCGCGGCGAAGCGAGTGCTGAAGAGCGTGCCCATGCCGGAAGTAAAAAGGGACGCTCCTGTGTGGAGAAGAAAAGCATCATGAAGGCAAGCCGACGGATATTCGTGATTCTCGGGGTGCTGCTGGTTGTGGCGATCGGATGGTATTTCCTGACCACGCACAACACGGGCGATCTGCAGCTGATTGGAACGGTGGACGCGAACGAGGTGGTGGTCAGCTCGCGGATTCCGGGACTGCTGGAGTCGCTGGACGCCGAAGAAGGCCAGAAGGTGCAGGCCGGCCAGCAGGTGGCCACGATTCAGAGCCAGGATCTGGAGGCGGCGCGGAACGCGGCCAGGGCGACGGCGGAGAGCGATCAGTTCAAGCTGCAGGAGTCGCGCGCGACGGAGCGGCAGACATCGGGGCAGACGTCGAGCCAGGTGACGAATGCCGAGGCGCAGCTTCGCGTGGCGCGGGCATCGCTTGCGCAGGCGCAGGCGCAGTACGAGCATCAGAAGGCGGATACGACGCGGACGGTGGCGCTGGCGAAGCAGGGCGTGATGAGCGCGCAATCGAGCGAAGAGGCCGAGACATCGCTGAACGCCGCGCAGGCGGCGGTGGACGCGGCGAAGGAGAGCGTGTCGGCGGCGGAGGCCTCGCTCAAGGTGGCCATTGCGAATACGTATCAGGCGCAGGCGGCGGTGCAGACGACGGCGGCGACGCGCGCCGATCTGGCGAATGCGCAGGCCCTGCTGGATGAGGCGGATGTGGAGCTGGGCTATTCCAAAGTGGTCTCTCCGGTGACGGGCATTGTGGATACGAAGGCCGCGCGGCTGGGCGAGTATGTGGCCGCGGGCACGCCGATTATCACCGTGGTGGATCTGACGCAGACATGGGTGTACGCTCCGCTGCCCGAGACGCAGGCCGATGCGGTGCAGCTGGGCGACACGCTGCGCGTGGTGATGCCGAGCGGCGCGGCGATGCAGGGCAAGGTGATTGCGAAGCTGGTGGAGGCGGATTTTGCGACGCAGCGCGATGTGAGCCGGATGAAGCGCGATATCCAGACCATCCAGCTGAAGCTGCTGATCGATAACCCGGGAATGCGCTATGTGCCGGGGATGACGGCGGAGGTCTACATTCCGCGCGACAGGCTGGTGAAGCGATGAACGCGCAGGCCGCAGCGGCCGCGACGCCTGCAGCGGCACAGCCGGCGATCTCGGTCGAGAACGTGGTGAAGAAGTACGGCGACTTCGAGGCAGTGAAGGGCGTGAGCTTCGAGGTGGCCGACGGGGAGATCTTCGGCCTGCTGGGGCCGAATGGAGCGGGCAAGAGCACGCTGATCCGCATGATGACGACGCTGATTCCGTCGACGAGCGGGCGGGTGAGGATTGCCGGGCTCGATGTGGCAAAGGAGCCGGATGCGGTGCGGCGGCTGATCGGTGTGATTCCGCAGGCGCTGACCAGCGATATCGACCTGACGGTCGAAGAGAATCTTTCGATTTACGCGAAACTGTACGACGTGCCGAAGGCGCAGCGGCAGAAGAATATCGCAGACCTGCTGGAGGCGGTGGACCTGACGAAGTGGCGGAAGGCGCAGACCAAGACGCTCTCGGGCGGCATGCGGCGCAGGCTGGAGATTGCGCGGGGGCTGGTGCATAATCCGCGCATCTTTTTTCTCGACGAGCCGACGACGGGTCTCGATCCGGTGTCGCGCGTGGCGGTGTGGGAGATGCTGAACAATCTGCGCGGCAGTCGCGACCTGACCATGCTGATCACGACGCACTACATGGACGAGGCCGACCGGCTGTGCGACCGGATCGCGATTGTGGATCACGGCACGCTGGTGGCACTGGATTCGCCGATGACGCTGAAGGCAAGCGTGCCGGGCAGCAGCGTGGTGGAGGCGGGCTTTACCAAAGACGCGCCGGAGTGGCAGGAGCGGCTGGAGAAGCTGGCCGGCGTGACGGGCGTGCAGTCGCAGAGCGGCGGCATGTACCGGATTCTGACCTCGGACGGATCGCTGACGACGGTGCAGCTGGTGCAGCTGGCCGACAGCCTGAAGGAGCCGATCCGGTCGCTGAATGTGCAGAGCACGACACTGGACGATGTGTTCGTTCATTACACGGGGCGGCAGCTCCGCGATGAACAGGTCAAGGCGCAGGGATTTGTGATGCCGCCGCGACCGGGGATGCGGCCATGAATCGAATGTTCGCGATTGTGGAGCGCGAGCTGCGGAAGTTCTTCCGCTCGCCGGCGCTGATGCTGACCGCGATGGTGCTGCCGCTGGTGCAGCTCATCATTCTGGGCAACGCGTTTGGCGGAAAGATCCGCAATGCGCGGATCGGCGTGGTGGATTACGACCACGGCGTGCAGGCGGTGAAGGTGCATGAGGCCTTCGACGCGGTGGCGGCGAATATCCGCACCTTCACGACGACGGAGTACGAGGACAAGAACCAGGCCGTCGAGGATGTGCGGACGGGCAAGTTGTCGGGCGTGGTGGTGATTCCGGCGCAGTATTCGCGGAGGGTTCTGGCGGGCGATTCGCCGAAGCTGGGGCTGGTGGTCGATAACTCGGACCAGTTCGTGAGCAGCAGCATCGAGGCCGAGATGCAGTCGCTGGTGGATGCGCTGAATGCGCCGGTGATTCAGCCGAAAGTGGTGCAGCAGATCGCGCTGCAGATCGTGGAGCTGTATCCGTACGTCGAGTACATGAAGTTTCTGCTGTCGGGCTCGGTGGCGCTGGCGATGTATGTGTCCGTCATGATCGGCGGCGGCATGCTGTACATCGACGACAAGGCGCGGGGCGTGCATGAGGGCTACCTGGTGACGCCGATTACACGGCTGGAGCTGATCATGGGCCTGAATGTGGCGGGCGCGATCAAGGCGGTGATGTCGGGCGTGGTGCTGACCGTGCTGGGTTCGCTGCTGGCCGGGCTGGGCACGATCTTTCATCCGTTGCCGGCGCTGGAGCTGCTGATACTGATCGTGCTGACATCGGTGGCCTTCAACGGGATGATGTTCCTGCTGATGGTGCGCGTCGAAGACCCGCTGGTGCCGCGGGCGCTCTTCGGCGTGCTGAATACGCTGCTGTTCTTCCCGAGCGGCGCGATCTATCCGATCTCGGCCTTTCCGAAGTGGCTGCAGGCGATCTCGGTGGTGGACCCGTTTACCTATGCGGTCCACGGGCTGCAGTCGATTCTGCTCAAGGAGGGCGGATTCGCGTCGATCCGGATGGATATGCTGTTTCTGGCCTTATACGGAGCGGGGACGCTGCTGATCGCAACGCCGCTGTTCAAGAGGAATTTATAGCGGAGGACTGAGAGAAAACCCATGTCCGAAATTCCGGACATGGGGCACCCACATTTCGGCACTTAACGGATGACGTGGATGGGAATGCCGAGGCGCAGTTTCTTCCAGATACGGTCTGCGGTGTAGACCGGTGCTCCGATAGAAATGGCTAATGCCAGGCAGGCGCGATCGCCAAGAGAGAGGCCGAGGGAGCGGGTCTGTGTCCGGAGTGCTCCTGCCAGCTTCGCCTGTTCGGCATCGAAACTGATCACTTCCTGAACGACGGTCAGAATATCTTCCCAGGCATCGTCTTTGGGCGCTCCATCATGGACCAGCTTGCTCTGAGCTTCGGCAAGATTCACGGTGCTGGCGACTGTGCTGCCGATATGCGCGAGAATGAGATCAGCTCCAGGCTCTTGTGCGATTACGGCGAGAATGGCGGAGGCATCGAGGACGATCTTACTCATGCTTTGCCGCTTCGCGGCGCTCTGCGATCAGCTCTTCCGATAAGAGTCTTCCCGGTTTGATATAGCGGGCCATCCGCTCCTGAGCTTTTGCAACACGCTGACGAAGCGTGGTGATGTGCAGTTCATGCTTATCCATGCTCAAGATGACTTCATCGCCCTTTTTGATGCCCATCGCCCTGCGGTATTCAGCGGGGATGACAACCCGGCCATTTTCATTTACACGGAGACGAGTTTCCTGCATGTGACACCTCACCTTCAGTATGACAGATGGAAGATTGAATGTCATATTTGGCTCTTGTGGCACAGATGCCGTTAGTTCTTATTCAGTGGTTTGCGGGCGAAGTAATAGAGGGAGAAGGCGAGCATCGCGAACATCAGCACCGAGACCCAGGCGTGATAGAGGAAGGTGTGGGGGAACGCGACGATGTTTTCGTGGCCGGTGGCGGCTTCATAGAGCCTGAGCGCGACTCCCATCAGGCCGACGATGCCGCCGGCGGCGATGAGTCCGCTGGCGTAGAGCGAGCCGGGGCTGATCTCGCTTTCGGTGCCTGAGGCTTCTCCGGTCTTTTTCGCGGCCTGATCGACCATCCAGCGCACGACTCCGCCGACGAAGATGGCGAGGGTGGTGGCGATGGAGAGATAGGCTCCGACGGCGAATGACAGCGACCGGATGCCGAGCAGCTCGACGGCAATGACGAGGAAGACGCCGAGCAGGACCAGCCCCCAGGGCAGCTGCTGGCGCAGGATGCCGTTGATGACGGTCGCCATGAGGCGGGCCTGCGGCGCGGCTGCCTTTTCGCTGCCGATGCCCTGAATCCACTGCACCTCGATGTTGCCGGTCTGTGGATTGTAGAGGTATTTGCCGTCGGCCAACTCGTGCGAGCCGAGGGCGTTGAGCAGGATGTACCGGCTGCCGGGGCGGGTGTCGGTGGTTTTGTCGGAGTGGATGACCTGAATCTCTTTGCGGGTGAAGGCGCCCTGGTTCTGAACGCCGTCGTGCGGCGCGGAGAGGTTCCAGGGATGGGCGGTCTGGTGGAACTCTTCGAGGCCGCGGTTCATGGCATTGAGGGTGGCTCCGATGGAGATGGTGGAGACGCAGACGCCGATGATGAGGGCCAGCTGCTGCTTCCAGGGCGTGCTGCCGACGAGGAAGCCGGTCTTCAGATCCTGCGAGGTGTCGCCGGCGTTGGCGGCGGCGATGCAGACGACTCCGCCGATGGTGATGGCGAGGGCTCCGAAGGCGGGCGCGGTCCAGCCCTTGACGAGGAAGATGGCGGCGGTGGCCATGAGGGTGGCGATGGTCATGCCGCTGACGGGGTTTGCCGAGGAGCCGATGAGGCCGACGATGCGCGACGATACGGTGACGAAGAGGAATCCGAAGACAACGACGAGCAGCGAGGCGGCGAGGTTGGCGAGCCAGCCGGTCTGCGCGCCGGGCACGGGCCTGAAGGTGAGAAAGAGCCACATCAGAACAACGAGGAGAATGCTGCCTCCGAGGACGACGGACATGGGCAGATCGCGCTCGGTGCGGAGATCGCCGGCTGCGGTCGAAGCTCTGTTTTTACGGAGATTGGAGGCTCCGGCTTTAAGGGCTCCCACGATGGTGGGGATGGTTTTGATGAGGGTGATGAGCCCGGAGGCGGCGACGGCTCCCGCGCCCATGGGGCGGATGTACGCGGCCCAGAGGTCACTGGGAGACATCTGCGCGACGGGCTGCGTGGCGGGATAGAGCGCGCCGGGGAAGTGCGAGCCGAAGAAGTAGATGGCCGGCATGAGGACAAGCCAGGAAAAAACACCACCGGCAAAGAGGGTCCCGGCGACGCGCGGCCCGATGATGTAGCCGACGCCGAGGTATTCGGGGGTGGCATCGGCGCGGATGGCCGCGCCTTTGAGGATGTGCTGCGGTCCCCAGTCGGGCTGGTAATCGGGCTGGCCCGGCCAGGCGCCGAAGAGGTTGTCATTCTGGAAGAGCGTATAGATGCCGCCGAGGCCGAGGCCGAGAAAGACGCGGCTGGCGAAGGAGCCTCCGTGCTCGCCGGCGAGCAGCACGTCGGCGCAGGCGGTGCCTTCGGGATAGGTGAGGTTGCCGTGCTCCTCGACGATGAGCTGGCGGCGGAGGGGGATCATGAAGAGCACGCCGAGCCATCCGCCGAGCAGGGCGAGGATGAAGATGCGCGAGTACTCGAGATCGAAGCCGAGAAAGATAAGCGCGGGCAGAGTGAAGATAACGCCCGCGGCGATGGACTGTCCGGCATTGCCGGTGGTCTGGACAATATTATTTTCGAGGATCGAGGCGCGGCCAAGGGCGCGGAGGACGCTGATGGAGAGAACGGCGATGGGGATGGAGGCGGCGACGGTGAGTCCGGCGCGGAGGCCGACGTAGACGGTGACGGCTCCGAAGAGGAGGCCGAAGACGCAGCCGAGAAGAATGGCGCGGAGGGTGAACTCGGGGCGCGTCTGGGTGGGGGGAACATAGGGCTGAAATCCCGGATTGGTGGACAAATGGAGCCTCCGCGTGCGAATTGCGAAGGACGAGTGTAACAGCCGCGGGAGAGCGTACAGTAGCGCCGTCTGCGATTTCATACTCGCCGTCGCGGACTCATTCCTCGGAGCGCTCCGGCGGCTCGCTTCGGAGAGGGTGTGCCTCCGACCGTAAGCTATGCTGGGTCATGCCGATTCGCAGAGTGCTCGCTTACGCAGCCATTTATGTGCTGTGGGGAGGATCATTTCTCGGCATCCGCGAGGTGGTGGCGATGGTGCCGCCCTTTTTTGCCGCGGGCTTCCGGTTTCTGCTGGCCGGGCTGGTGCTGATTGCGTGGAGTTACGTGCGGGGCGGAACGGCGCGGGTGGAGACGGACCGGAGGCGCACGCGGAATGCGTGCCTGCTGGGCGTTCCGATGTTTATGGTGATGTATGCCGCGCTCTTTTGGGGCGAGGTGCGCGTCGCCTCGGGGATTGCCGCGGTGATCTCGGCGGTGATTCCGGTGTGGATCTTTCTGGGCGAGGTGTGGGTGCTGCGGACGCAGCGGGCAACCCTTCTCTCGGTACTGGGCGTGGCGCTGGGGTTTGGAGGCGTGGCGGTGCTGGCGCTGTACACGCCGGGAGGGCCGGGGCGGTCGCCGCTGGCGGCCATGCTGGTGCTGATCGGCGGAACGATCTCCTGGTCGGTGGGGACGCTGTGGTCGCGACGGCTGAAGCTGCCGCGTCCGCAGACGCTGAATGCGGGCTGGCAGATGGCCTGCGGCGGCACACTGCTGCTGGTGCTGGCAGCGGTGACCGGGGAGCTGCGCGGCTTTCCACCGGTCTCGCAGTGGCTGACGGTGCGGGTGGTTGCGGGCATGGCGTATCTGGTGATTGCGGCCTCGATTGTCACCTTCACCTGCTATGTATGGCTGATTGCGCATGAGCCGGCGACGCGGGTGGCGAGCTATGCCTATGTGAATCCTGTATTTGCGTTGCTGGCGGGCGCGGCTCTGGCGGGAGAGCGGCTTTCCGCCCCGCAGATGGCGGGGGCGGCGCTGGTGGTGGCGGGGGTATTCGCCACGCTGACGGGGAAGCAGGCGATGCCTGCCACGCGGGAGCAACCGGTTCGGGGGAGCTGAGCAGGGTTTCAGAGGAAGAAGCGGATTCCCCCGCTTCGCTGCTGCCTCGCGGCAGCGGCTCTGTGCCTAAGCGAGGGAGCGGTCGAGGCGGGCGAAGAGGTCTTCGAGGGACAGCCGGATGGGGGTTTCAGGAATGCCGAATTCGAGGGTATCCTGCCAGCCCTGGGGGATGGCGGCCTGTCCGCTGCGCGTTGACGGGTCGATGAGCCAGATATTTTCGACGCCCATGAGGCGATAGTCGCGGCACTTTTCACGAATCTGCGAATAGCTGTCTTCCGGCGATAGGATCTCGATGCAGCAGAGCGGAGGATGGGTAAGAACATCTTCAGTCAGCGCGCCGGGACGGACCAGGGTGACATCGGGAATGCGGACGCGGGTCTCGGAGACGCGCATGCGGTGCTCGGTAGTCACAAGGATGTGCCATTCCTGTTCGTGCATGCCAAACCACAGCGCCAGCAGTGCCTGTATTCTTGCGTGATCCGTCTTGCCCACGTGTCGCTCCACAACCTCGCCGTCGATATAGTCGCAGTCGGGCCGATAGCTGGTATGGAGATATTCGCCGATCGGAATCTGGGCGGTGACGGCCATGGCTTTTATGGTAGCGGAATTCGCCGTAATCCTTCTTCAAATTTCTACCGGCAGCCTGCCGTGGCGCGCTGTTTCAACAGCAACTTTTGCTGCCCGGCGAGCACAGCCGGTTGTGGCGGATTTGAAAATCTGCACAAAAGATGGTGAAAGCGAGTTGATTCAGGCCGGGCTCCTCCGTATACTCACACCCAAAGGTGGCTGCACGGCTGAAGGGCAGCCTGCCGCAGTGAGGTGAGTCTTCCGCAGTGAGCCGTACTCGCTGACGACCGAAGTTCCGCCTTCCGAAACGCCGCCCCGGCGGGACCATTCGCAGGGAGCTTCCGGGGTTTCGGCATGGCGCGCAGTGGTTCGCGTGCTCCGAAGTACTCCGGAAAATGCACTGGACGGTCTCTCGACTGTTCTCTTTCCTGCTGACTGCCGCGTCTGCGGCAATCCCCTCCCCGGTTTCTCCCGCCTGCCTGTCTGCGAATTCTGCTGGAAGCAACTTCCCCCACAATCAGGAGCGCTGTGTCTTTGCTGCGGCGAGGCGCTGGGTGCCGATCCGGAGGCCGCGGTCATGCTCGATGAGCTTCTGTGCCGGCCGTGCCGCCTGACCGATCCGCCCTTTCGCCGGGCGGTGGCGCACGGTGTCTACCGGGGAAATCTGCGGGCGCTGCTGCATCTGCTGAAGTATCAGGGGCTGACGCCGATTGCCGACCGGCTGGGCGTGCTGCTGGCGGAGAGGATTCTGGCGATTCCCGATCTGCCGCAGGAGCTTGTGGTGATGGCCGTGCCGCTCTCACGCAAAAAGCGGCTGGCGCGGAATTTTAACCAGGCGGAGCTGCTGGCGCGGGCGGCGATCCGCGTGATGCGGCGGCGGAGACCGGAGCTGAAGGCGAGGCTCCTGACGGGGGTGCTTGGGCGGCAACGCTCGACGGAAAGCCAGGCGGGTCTGACCCCACACCAGCGCCGCGCCAATCTGCGAGGCGCTTTTTTTGTCTCCCGCAAAGAGGCGGTTGCCGGCAGAGAGGTGCTGCTGATCGACGATATTTACACCACCGGCGCGACGGCGCGGGCCTGCTCGCAGGCGCTGCGCAGGGCCGGTGTGGAGAACGTGTGGGTGGCTACGGTGGCGCGGGCGCAGAAGGAAGAGACGCAGCGCATGCTCGCGGAGATGGATGACGCGGAGGATTCGGCGGAGAGCGAGGTTGCTCTGTGGGACAACGTGCCTGCAGCCGCCGGAGGACAGGGTTCAGCCGGAACGGGGGAGAGATGACGTCAGGAAAAGTAATGGTGCACGCGAGAAAGCAGAAATCAATCGCCAAATACCATGCCGTATCCCATGCGGCCTCTCCTGCGGAACCGGCTGCGGAGTATGGCCCTCGCGTCTCGTCGGGCCCCGCGATGCAGATGCCGGTGCTGGTGCTGAACGCGTCGTATGAGCCGATCAATATCTGCGGAGCGCGGCGGGCGCTGGTGCTGGTGCTGAAGGGCGTGGCGCGCACCGAAGAAGAGCAGGGCACGATTCTGCACGCGGCGCGGGCGCGCATGCCGATGCCGTCGGTGATCCGTCTGCTGGAGTACCGGAGAATTCCGCACCAGACGCGGGCGCTCTCCCGGAAGAATATTCTGCTGCGCGACCGGAACACCTGCCAGTACTGCGCCGTGGTGCTGCCGTCGTGCGAGCTGACGCTGGACCATGTGGTGCCGCGCTCGCGCGGAGGGCTTTCGACGTGGGAGAACCTGGTGGCGTGCTGCCACAACTGCAATCGCCGCAAGGGCAACCTGCTGCTGCACGAGCTGCGCGATATGAAGCTGCTGCGCGAGCCGCGGCCGTTTTCGCTGCACACCAGCCGGCATATCATGCGGATGATCGGCCACTCGGACCAGAAGTGGCGGAAGTATCTGTACTACTAGGGCACAGGGATTAGAGATCAGCCATCAGCGATTAGCGATCAGGGATTAGAAAGGCGCGGCACCGCGCGCGAATCGCGGGGCTCCCTGAAGCCGGTCAGCTTTTCAGCACTGCGAAATAAATAAATCTTCGACCGGCGCAGAGACCTTTTGCGGCAGACCCAGATCGTTCTTCTAATCTCTATTCCCTGATTCCAGGTCTTCAGCGGCTGAAGGATGTTGCGTTGATCCAGTGGTAGCCGCGATTCACGAGGGTGAAGCTGCGCGGATCGACGGGATCGAGCACAGCGGAGATTTTGTCGCTGCCATCGGTGCCGGTGAGGAGCATCTCGCCGTGCTGCGAAGGTGAAGGCGAAAGCGTGAGCGACAGAGGCGACGCATCCGAAGCCGAAGAAGATGGGCCATGCCCTGGCAGATCAGACTCAGAGGAGGACAGGCCGGGAGCGGTGCCCTGTATCTGCAGATCGGGCGCGTCGGCGTGGTACTGCGCTTTGCAGACGATCAGCGTGTTGTCCATGGTCTTGATGGTGGCCTCGGCGCGATGCTCGACGATGAGCCAGCGCCAGACGGGGCCGTCGGTGACGAGCAGAGGACGCGGCGTTCCGTTCACGGTCAGCGAGCGCACCTGGTAGAGCCCGTAAAAGGGCGGATGCGGCGCGAAGGGTCCGGAGTGGCGGAACTGGATGTAGGTGCGCACGGTGACCGGCACCAGAGTATAGATCACGATCAGGGCTTTGACGAGCGGCAGCCAGCGGCGCACAGAGGGATTTGTAACCGTGAGCTCATCTTTTTCGAGATCGCGCGCCGGCGCCGGGCTGTTGAAGGTGAGGACGCGAAGCAGGCGGTCCGCATCGTGGGCGAGCAGAAAGACGCTCATGGCGAGGAAGTGCGCGGCGAGCATCTTGACGGAGACGTCGTAGCAGAAGTCCATCAGGGCGACGTTGGCCATCATGACGACGCAGACGAGCGCGCCGAGCGGAGCGGTGCGCCGCCAGAGGAGCAGGACAGCGCCAAGGACTTCGGCGAGACCGGAGAAGACGGTCATGAAGCCGGAGTAGCCGACGTAGGTCCAGAGCATCGCCATCGGCGAGGAGTCGCCGTAGGGCTCGATGAGGCGCTGCAGCGTAGGCGCGATGAACTGGAGGCGGAAGACCTTGTCCATGGCGTAGATGAGGATCATGTACGCGAGGGTGTAGCGAATCCAGATACGCAGCAGGCGATAGGCGGTCTGCGCCGAATGGCCTTTGCGGCCAAAGGCGGTCCACAGCAGGGCGGCAACGGCTGAGGTGACGGCGAGGACGAGCAGGACCAGGTAGAGGTACTGCGTGTCGCGGAAGGAGTTGGGCGCGAGCGGGCCGGTGAGGTGGAAGAGGTGGTGGCCGGTCCAGCGCGCGAGGCTTCCGAAGACGGCGTTGAAGACAGGATGAATGGGGCGCGTGGGATTGACGGCCAGCTCGTTGAGCCATACCCAGTCGCTCAGAAAGAAATAGACGAGAAGAAAGCGCCAGAGAAAGTCCAGCAGGATGTTCTTCGGCTTATGCTCCGCGGGCGGCGCGAACGAGGCGGAGGGGTACCTTTCCATTACTTGCACGGGTCAGCTCCAGAGGGCAGGAAAGGGGGACGCTTCTCAGTATGATGGGAGGGACTGGCCAGCGCAAGGTTCTTGCCCCCGAAGAGCAGGTTGTTTTCCCCACGGTTCTGAGCGGTCTCGCTCGCGGAGGGCGAAGTGCGGATTCTCGAAGTGATTGCCGCCTGTCTGGTGGCTGCGACGGCGCTGATTCTGCTGGCGGGAAGACCGGGCGGCCGACTGGCGCGTTGTCTGGCGGCCGCGGCGCTGCTGGTGCTGATTCTGCACGCCGTGGTGGAGGGGCCGCACTGGCAGATGGGGCCGGTGTATCTGGCGGCGCTGCTGCTGGCAGGCGCTGTGATGACGCGAAGAGCGATCCGGGCACGGGCGGCCGGAGCGGCAGGGCTGCTGCTGGTGGCCGCGGCGGTAATCTGCGCGCACGTGCTTCCGATGTTTACGCTGCCGAAGCCGGATGGGCCGTTCGCCGTGGGCACGAGGATCTTCAGCCTGACGGACACGAGCCGCGTGGAACCTGCGGCGCACGACAGCAGCCATCGCGAAGTGGTGGTGCAGGCATGGTATCCGGCGCAGTGCGGGCAGGGACGCGCAGCGCTGCTGCGGCTTCTGCTGCCGAATTGGGGGAAGGCTCCATACCGGCGATGGAAGGAGACGACACTGCTGTCGTCGTATCAGCGGTTTGTGTGGACGAACGCGTGCGAGGACGGGTCGGTACAGCCGGGAGGGCAGCTTCCGGTGCTGCTGTTCAGCCCGGCGATCGACGGGCGGAGAACGCAGAGCACGTTTCTGATGGAAGAGCTGGCGAGCCAGGGCTTTGCCGTATTCTCGATCGATCATCCTTACAGCACGGGGCCGGTGGAGCTGAGCGACGGGCGGGTGCTCGATACGCCATCGAACCCGATTGAGCCGCTGGGCACGATCGGTTTCGACCGAGCTTACGCGATCCTGAACAACCTGGTGGAAGAGCAGACGGCGGACACGCGCTTTGTGCTGAACACGCTGGAGGAATGGGAGCACGATCCGCGCAATGCGTTTTACGGGCGGCTGGCAATGGACCGCGTGGGCACGCTGGGACACTCGCTGGGCGGATCGGTGGCGGCGGAGACCGCGGTGGAAGATTCGCGGATTCGCGCGGTTTTCGATATGTCCGGTCCGCTGCTGGCGCAGGCGCGGCAGAGCGGCGTGCCGATGCCGTTTTTCTTTATGACGGAGCACGTTCCGCTGCTGGATGCGGAGCAGCTGGCAAAGCTCGATCCCGATGCGCGCGTGGACGCGGAGATGGACGTCGCGGATTTTCATGTGCTGCTGCCGATGATGGCCGCGCACGGTGAGTACTATGCGGAGCTGCCGACGGGAAGCCATGCCGTCTTCACCGACCGGCCGGCCTTTTCGAGGTATGTGCGCTTCGGTGGAAGCGATCTGGCGGAGACGGCGCGGCTGCATACGGTGATTGATCGCTACGCGGTCGCGTTTTTCGAGCAGACGCTCGAGTCGCAGAAATCTCCGTTGCTGGAGCAGCAGGAATCGCCGTTTGCGGGAGTGAGCTTCAGGAAGGCCGGAAAACAGGGATTAGGGAACAGGGATTAGCCATTAGCCATCAGGGCACAGGGCACAGGGCACAGGGCACAGGGCGTGGATGCACACTTCTGATCGCTGAGCCCTGATGGCTAATCTCTGTTTTTCTAATCCCTGTCCCCTGTCCCCTGTCCCCTGTCCCCTGTTTCTGCATGCTTACGACAGCGCGGTGAGCAGCTCTGTTCCGTTCGGCGAGCCGAGACCGGTGCAGGCGTCCCAGCCGGGTCCGGCGGTGTACTGACCCTTGAGATTGCCGTCGATGTCGTTGTTGCCGGCCGTGATGTCGCGGAAGGCGTCGGAGGTTGCAGGCAGCGAGTAGAGCGTGCTGTTCAGGAAGCCGACGGCCGGCTTGCCGGAGGAGGCACGGTGCTGATTGATGAGGGTGAGCAGTCCGGCCCAGAGGGGAGCGACGGCGCTGGTGCCTCCGATGGGGACGGTTTTGCCCTGCAGCACGATTTTGTAGCCGGTGTAGGGGTCGGCGTTACCGGCAACGTCGGGCAGTCCGCGGCCCGGTTTGGACGATGACGGCATGGAGAGCCCGGCCTGCCAGGAGGGTGGAGCGAATTCGGCGCTGACTCCACCGCCGCCGGCGCCGCCCTGACGGCCTTCGTTCCAGACGACCTCGCTGGTGATGGTGGTTTTGGAGCCGGTGAGGCGGGTTCCTCCACAGGCCAGAGCGAAGGGGCTGGAGGCGGGGAAGTCCGCATGCGGTCCCTTGTACTTCGGCTGGCGCGCATACTGGGTGGGCAGATCGGAGGAGCCGCTGTCTCCGGCGGCGACGAGAACGGTGATGCCTAGGGCGACGGCGTCCTTCAGCGCGGCGTTGATGCCGTCGAGGAACTGCTGGGTGGAGAAGTCTTCGGGCCCGCCCCAGCTGATGGAGATCACGGACGGGCGGCGAACGGAGTCGTGCACGGCGGAGCTGAGCGCGTCGATGAAGCCCTGATCGGTGTTGGGAGCGAAGTAGACGGCGATGCTGGCGCCGGGCGCGATGGCTCCCGCAACTTCGATGTCGAGCTCGACTTCACCATCGGCGTCGGGATTGAGATTGGGCAGATTGGCCCCTCCGTCGACGGAGACGGCGGTGACCTGGGGCGTGGTGAGCTTCAGCCCTTTGAAGAATTTGTTGAGATCGGTAAGGGTGTATCCTGAGCCGAGCTTTTTGGGCTGGCTGGGATTGGCGGCAGTGTTGAGCTCGATGAGGGCGATGGTCTGGCCTTCGCCGTCGAGCTTCTTCGGGAAGTTGTAGAGGGCGGCCACGTCGAGGACGGAGAGGCTTTTCGCTTTGGGCACAGCGCTGCTTTTGCTTGCGGTGCGTCCGTTACTGTGTCCGTTCTTCGCCGTGTGGCCGTTGTGCGAAGAGGCGATGCGGATGTGCGGCTTTGCGACCGGGCGGTCATCGAGTCCGAAGACGCCTTCGACGATGCCGGCGAGCTGGCGCGGAATGTATACGGAGCCGGTGCGTCCGCGATAGGTGATGTTGCCGGTGCGGAACTTCTGCAGCTTCACGCCGAAGGCCTTCTGCAGATCGGCGAGGGAGCCGCGCAGCTTGACGGTGCGCTTGGCGAGGCTGGTTTCGATGACGGTGAGGTTGTATTCGTGCGCGAAGGCATCGATTTTGGCGACGCTTGCGGCGGGTGCTCCGTGCAGCTCGGCCAGCTGTTCCTGGGTGAGATATTTACGCTCGCCGAGCGGCTGCGCCATGATGCCGTCGACCAGCTTGTCGAAGCTCTTCGGAGATTCCTTCTGCCTGAGCCTTACCGTTACATAGCCATGATCCGCCGGATCGACTTTGCCGACGGGCCTTGCGCCTGTGAGCGGCACGCGATGACTGCCTTTAAGTTCCACATGACCTTTGCTCTTGCCTGGCATGTTCGTGCTCCTTCAGAAGCGCATAAGGTTCTGCGCCCTGCCGGATAGGGAGCGGATTTTTCGAAACGTTACAGAGAAGTGAAGAGATAGTTATGGCGGCCCGGCAGCTCAATGCCCGGCCGCCGGTTTCTCAAGAACGATGTCCGGCTCCGGTTTCGATGGTCTGTGTGCCGGGATGAAGCGGCATGCTGCGGCCCTGCCAGACAAAGTCGCCGCTGAGATCTTTCGGCAGGGTGATGGTGGCCCGGAGCGAGCTGCCGGTGCGCTGGTAGACGACGTGGATCTCGCCTTCGGCATGGGGCATGGCGGCGTCGAGGTGGTCGAGGCGGCCGAGGTGCGGCTCGATGCGGACGCGGCTGAAGCCGGGCGCGGAGGGGTGAATGCCGGCGACGACGGTGAGCAGGTCGTAGTTGGGGCTGGCGCTCCAGGCGTGACAGTCGGAACGGGTGGGCTCGGGGGTCTCGGCCCAGGTGCTGAGGCCGAGCTTGAGCATGTTGTACCAGGGGCCGAGCTGATCGAGGTAAAGGTCGGCGAGGCCGGCGTGCTCCAGCGCGCGTGCGAAGTAGAAGCGGAAGTAAAAGCTCATCTGCGAGACCGGCGGCAGCGGCTTGCCTTCATAGCTGGCGGTGCCGGCTTCGTTCGAGGCGATGACGCGGCGGAGGATCGGAGCCTGCTCGGCTTTGGGCGCGACATCGAGCCAGACGGCCATGACATTGGCCTCCTGACTGAAGGTGGGCTTTACGGTGCTGCCGAGCGGCAGGTCGGCGTAGAGGCCGGTCTTCGCGTCCCATGCGCTGCGGTTGATGGCCTCCGAGGCTTGGGCGATGAGCTCCCGGTAGTGCGCGGCGCGCTCGGGGCTTCCGTATGCGGATTCGAGGTCGGCGGCATCTTTGAGCGCTCCGATGAGCTGGAGGGTCAGGTAGGTCGATCCGCCGTCGGCGTTCTGCGGAGGAACGCCGCCCTGGTAGCCGCTGCTCCAGTCGGCGAACTCCCACCATTCGGCTTTGCCGAGCAGGCCGTCGGATCGGAGGCGCGAGGCATACCAGTCGAGGACGCCGCGGGTGTGCGGCAGGGTCTGCTTTACCAGCGGCAGATCATCGACGTAGAGCCAGTAGTCGTGGAGCATGTCGACCCAGAGAAGCGAGAAGGTCGGGATCATCTGCACGAGGCCGGAGGGGAAGCGGCTTTGCGTGAGGCCGTCGGTGGTGCGCGAGGCGTCGATGTTGGTGACGGCCTGGCGGGCAAGGCGGCTGTCGCCGGTCATGGCGTAGGAGATCAGCGCCTGGATGCGGGTATCGCCGACGTACTGAAGCTGCTCCCAGTAGGGCGCGTCCATGTAGGTTTCGTGCGCGCAGAGGCGGGCGGTGCGCCAGCCGGTGTCCCAGAGCTGTCTGAGCTGAGGAATATCGGCGGAGATGGAGGCTTTGGCGTTGAAGGGGTAGGCGTTGAACCAGGCCTGAAGGCGGTCGAGGCGCAGCGGCTCGGCGTGGGTGGTGACGTCGATCTGCAGGTAGCGCCAGGTGCGCCACCAGAGCGGGGAATAAGAGCGGTTGCTGCCGCCGCCGCTGATGAAGTCGTCCTCGACGCCTTCGATATGGCGTCCCGCGATCTCGTTGCGATTGCCTTTTTCTCCTTTGGCGTCGTAGAGGGCCTCGGAGTACGTGAGATGGACCTCGGCGCCGCTGCCGCCGCTGAGGATGAGCTCGGGATAGGCGGTCTGGAGGACGCGGTTGTCGAGCAGGAGGGTGACATGGCTGTTGGCGGGAATCTCAAGCGGCTGCGCGGGAAATGCGGGGATGCCGGGCAGGCCTTCGGCGCGGACGGCGGTTCCGGCGGCGGTGAGGCGGTGCTCCATGGGCGGAAGCAGATCCTGGACGAGCTCCCAGTTGTTATCGGCATCCTGGGCCTCGCGGGTGGAGGCGTGGCCGATGATCCGGGCGGCCTGCCAGCCGGAGGGATCGGCATTCGGCTGATCCCAGTCCCAGGTAAGGGTGCGGCCGTCGATCTTTTCAGCGGGTCCGGCGGCGTAGTAGTTACGAACGCCATTGTGGCCGAGGGAGCTGCGGCCCGGCTCCTGCTTTACCAGCCAGGAGGCATCGGTGTTGACGGCGGCTTCGGCTTTGGTATCGCCGGCCATGAGGAAGCCGGTGCGGTTGCTCATCTGCGCGACGGGCGCCTGGGTGCCGAAGTTCCAGACGGTGGCGGCGAGGATGTTTTTGCCGGGGTGCAGCAGGGGCGCAAGGTCGACGGTCTCGAAGCGCCAGTGAAAGAGATCGCCGCGGGCCGGGCCTTCGGCAGCGTAGGCGCCGTTGATGTGCAGCAGATAGCGGTTGTCGGCGCTGACGTGCACCCAGTAGTGCGGGGGGACGGCGGCGAGGGTGATCTCTTTACGGAAGTACCAGACGCCGGCATCGCGCTCCGGGGCGTGAGGGCAGGCGATCCAGTCGGCGGGCCAGCGGGCGGCGACGAGCGTGGGATTGAGCGGAGGCGCGGAGGACTGGGCGTGGCTCGCGGCGAGAGGCAGAAGAAAAGCAGAGACGAGAAGCAGCGCGGGCAGGGTGATTCGCGGCATGCCGGAAAGGGTAACAAATCGTTTGCCCGGAGGGATAAGTT
Organism: Paracidobacterium acidisoli; assembly: GCF_003428625.2. Lineage (GTDB taxonomy): Bacteria > Acidobacteriota > Terriglobia > Terriglobales > Acidobacteriaceae > Paracidobacterium > Paracidobacterium acidisoli. The sequence goes on from NZ_QVQT02000003.1 coordinate 251,626, forward strand.
CTCTATTGGATGAAGCGGGACGGGCGGTTCCGGGGCATAAAAAAGTGGAGAGCGAATGTGAAGAATTGGTTGCAGAGGGCTTCTGCGGCCTCAGTTGCATTGACATGCCCTGGAGCGAGTTCTATAGTTTTGATAACAGACTTGCGCGTGCGGGATTCATTAGCGCTGGCCTGTGATCGCCGCTTCTGCTCATCCCTGCCTGCCGGATACTCCCGAATGGAGACCGATGTTGTGCTCTCACACTTCACCGTCTCTTCGAGATTGACCCGCGCGGCAAATCCGGAGAGAGGGAGCTGTGATTCCCGAACCTTCGCGGGCCTGCTGCACATCTGAAGTAGTCAGCGAGGGAATCTGCAGCCGTGACCGGCCGTTTTGACCAGTTACATCCTCAGGCTGCAGGGCGGACCTGCGGGAGCCGCCAATCGAATCCCGGAGCTGGCAGCGATGGCAGACGTCCTGAATCCTGAACAAACCGAGAGCACTCCACTGAATACCGAACTCGAAACACCGACGCTTGACCCTGCGACGGATCAAATCGACCCGTCCCTTGAACTCACCCACAACCCGGAAGCAGTTTCCGCTGAATCTCACCTGACCACCGAGGACCGGCATGCGGTCGCCGAAATACCGGCTGCTCATGATGAAGAAGAGTCCGATCCGGGGATGGAAGACTTCGCCGCCGCTCTGGAGTCGTTCGATCGCGAGCAGGCTGCCGAAGCGGCCGCGCTGTCATTCGACGACACCATTGTGACCGGCACCGTGATCAAACTCACGGACAAGCACGTGGTGGTCGATGTGGGACTGAAGTCCGAGGGCCTCATTCCGATCGAGCAGGTCACGGACCACACCGGACAGCCGAAGCTGCATCCCGGCGAGACGGTCGAAGTCGTGGTCGAGCGCGAGGAGATCGAAGGCGGCTACCTGCTGAGCTACGACAAGGCCCAGCGGCTGCGCGTCTGGGACACCATCGAGAAGGCGGCGAACGAGAAGACGCCGGTTCTCGGCACGGTGGCAGGACGGGTGAAGGGCGGTCTGACGGTCGATATCGGCATCAAGGCATTTCTGCCCGGCTCGCAGCTCGAAGTTCGCCCGGTGCGCAATCTGGATGCCTGGATCGGGCAGCAGATCGAAGTTCGCGTCATCAAGCTGAACAAGAAGCGCGGCAACGTGGTGGTCTCCCGCAAGGAGATTCTGGAAGAGGAGCTGACGGCGAAGCGGTCGCTGACCCTCGAGCACCTCGAAGAGGGAAGCATTCTGACGGGAACCGTCAAGAACCTGACCGACTACGGCGCATTTGTGGACCTGGGCGGCATCGACGGTCTGCTGCACATCACCGATATGTCGTGGGGACGCCTGACGCACCCGCGCGATCTGGTGAACGTAAGCGACGAGATCCAGGTAAAGGTGCTGAAGTTCGACAAGGACAAGCAGCGCGTTTCACTCGGCTTCAAACAGCTCACGCCTGATCCGTGGCTGGATGCGGTCGAGCGGTATCCGATTGGCGCCCGGGTGCGCGGCCGGGTGCTGAGCGTGACAGACTACGGCGCCTTTGTGGAGCTGGAGCAGGGCATCGAAGGCCTGGTGCACGTCTCGGAGATGACCTGGTCGAAGCGGATGAAGCATCCGTCGAAGCTGGTGAAGCCGGGCGACGAGGTAGAGACGGTGATTCTGGCCGTGAATCCCTCGGACCGGCGCATCTCGCTGGGCATGAAGCAGCTGCTCGAGAATCCCTGGGAGAATCTCTCGGATCGCTATCCCTCGGGCACCGTGGTGGAAGGACGGGTTCGCAACCTGACCGACTTCGGCGCGTTCATCGAGATCGAGGACGGCATCGACGGCCTCGTTCACGTGAGCAACCTGAGCTGGACCAAGCGCGTGAAGCATCCCTCCGAAGTGCTGAAGAAGGGCGAGAAGGTGCGTGCTGTGGTGCTGGGCGTGGAGCCGGAGAACCGGCGTCTGTCGCTGGGCATCAAGCAGATGCAGCCGGATGTGTGGGAGTCCTTCTTTGCGCAGCATCGCGTAGGCGATGTGGTGCACGGCAAGGTGCTGCGCACGGCGCAGTTCGGAGCATTCGTCGAGATCACCGAAGGCGTGGAGGGTCTGTGCCATGTCTCCGAGGCGACGGATGTGAACGGCGTCCCGATGAAGCTCGATCAGGGCCAGGAGCACGACTTCAAGATCATCAAGATGAACCCGGATGAGAAGAAGGTCGGCCTCAGCCTGCGCGCTGTCGGCGAGGAAGCCAGCCGCGCCGATGTGGAAGCCTACAAGCAGCCGGTCTCCAGCTCGACGACCACGCTCGGCGACCTGGTGAACTGGAAGCGCGAGCGCTGAGACAGGCTCAAAGCGCAGAGCACAGAAAGACGAACGCCACTCCTTCGGGAGTGGCGTTTTGTTTGGCAGAGCCTGAAGAGTGCCGGGCCGGCGCGAGGCGCGCTGCGCCGTCAGTCGGTCTTGATGTGCAGGTCGATGATGAGGGTTTTACGCGAGTCGAAGGAGCTGATCTCCTTCGAAGGGCTCTTCCGGCTCTTCCATGCGGCCCAGAGCGTGTAATCCGAGTCGCCGGAGATCTGACCGAAGCGGTAGCTGCCGTCTGCTGTGGAGATAAACGTCTTGATGTCTTTGGTCGAGGAGTTTTCGAGGTAGACGATCGCTCCGGTAACCGGTTTGCTGTCGGAGGAATAGACCTTCCCCTGCACGCTCTTCTGGGTAAAGTTCTGCGCGAAGCCCGCAGAAGCAAACAGGAGCGACGCGGTAAATGTCAGGGATGCTGCGCGAAGAAAGGAACGCCGGCCTGTTGTCATTCCTCTTCCTCGCCGGCGGCTTCCTCGTCCTCGTCGTCTTCATATCCTTCCTCGACTTTGGACAGCTCAAGAGGGTCGGTGGCGACGACTTCGTATTCCGTGCCGCATTCATCGCAGGCGATCACGTCGCCTTCCTCGACTTCATCCTCTTCAAAGTCGAGCGCGCTCTCACATTCAGGGCAAATTGGCATGCAATCCTCCAGATGGGGGTAGGGGTCTATGGTTTTTCCGGGTGACCCCGATATTTTAGCAACAGGTCCACAACCTGGTTAGTGTTGAGGAGAAGCCACGGCTGCGTCAAGCGAGCCGGGGCCTTTCCGGACGAAAACGGGAGCGTACGTGCCACAGAGGGGATGTGCACAGGCGCCGTTTCGCACCCCCTGTCTGCGTCAGGATGAGAGTGCGCGCGCCGGTGTTGCCTGCACTCATGCTGCAATCCGCAAAGCAAAGGCCGGCCGCCGGCCTGGCCTCTTCCGCGCTGCGGGCATCTCCACAGCATTGGACGAATTTGTCGGACAACAGATTCAGCATACAAGTGAATGAGCCGGCATTCTTCCACAGCCGGAGTACTCCGGCCAGTATGGATAAAGACCTGCCGAGGTGCCCGGGGGTGAGCGAGAACCGGATCGGGAATCCTTGCGGACGCCGGTTATGGGATGGCTGAGACGGGGGCAAAGCCAGGACGGTAGAATCGTTATTCAGGTGGCTATGCCAAAGTTCGGTGGAGTTCTCACATTTCCTGACTTCCGGGGATTCACACGCGCTCTGATTCTGTGGAATCTCGGCGCATACTTCGCGCTGGTGCTGCTGGGGGTGGCCTCGAAGCCGGCGGCTTCCACGCTGGTGATCTACACCGCGCTGTCGCCGCTCGCCGTGCTGCACGGCTGGATCTGGCAGATCATTACCTACAGCTTTGTCCACTCGGGGATTCTCGCCACTGCCTTCGAGCTGCTCTCGCTCTGGTTCCTGGGCAGCTTCCTGGAGTCCAGCCACGGATCGCGCTGGGTGGCCGAGATTTACTTTGTCTCGGTCGCGGGAGCGGCGCTGACGGCGATCGGGCTTTACTTCGCCATGCCCGCCTCGGCCGTGATGCTGACGGGCGCATACGGAGGCATCTTCGGGCTGCTGATCGCCTTCGGCGTGCTGTATGCGGACATGCAGTTCATGATGTTTCCGCTGCCGATGATGATCAAGGCGAAGTATCTGGTGGCGGTCTATATGCTGATCGCGCTGGCCATGCTCTTCTCGCAGGACCGGGCCTTTGCCTTCTCCGAGCTGGGCGGCGCGCTGTTCGGCTGGCTGTACATCAAATTTGCCCCGCGGCGCGGCTTTGCCAGGGCCGGCACCGAGCGCTGGTATGGCATACGCAACAGCTACTACCGCTGGAAACGGCGGCGCGCGGCGAAGAAGTTCGAGGTCTACATGCGGAAGCAGAATCGCGATGTGCGCTTCGACCGCGATGGAAAGTACATCGATCCGGACAACGATCCGAACGACCGGAAGTGGATGAACTGAGACGGAGCTGGTGATGCGGGCAGCAGTCAGGCACAAAACGGCCAGTGAAAAAGCGGTCAGCAAAGCTACTGTCTGCTGTCCGCCTTATTCCTGGCCGCTTCATCCCTGACAGTTTTTGTGCTTCACCGCTGACTTGCCGCTACTTGTGCAGCGATCCCAGCTTGTAGACGATGCCCACGGCGCCGGCGAACTCATTCTGGCGGGAGTAGCCGTAATAGGTAGGCTGCCAGTCGGTAATCAGGCGGACGGACCACTTCGGGCTCAGGTTGTAGTCGCCGGAGGCGCCCACTGCGGCTCCGAAGGCCAGCTTGTCGTTGTAGATGCTGAACTGCTGCGGCGTCTCTCCGCTGGGAAAGCCGGTGCTGAACTTTCCGTAGGCGGCTCCGAAGAGCGCGTGCATGCCGAAGGTATATTTCGGAGTGCGCAGAAAACGGAAGTTCGGACCGAAGAGGAAGAGATGCTCGGACATGGGCGGGTTGTTCGGGCCGCCGCTGCCGGCCGGCAGAACGATGTTGCCGTAGGCTCCGCGCGCGCTGGCCTCAATGCCCCATACGGGACGGACCCAGACAGTGGCTGAGCCGTTCCAGCCGAGGAGGTTGATCGCCTCCACCCCACGATTGGGGCTGGGGTTGAAGTGCGCGTACTGCGCGCCGCCGAAGACATCCCAGCGCTGGGAGTACTGCGAGAGCTCCGTTACCGGTGCGGTGGCAGTGACCTGAGCGTGCAGGCAGCTGAAGGGAAAAAGCGAAGCGGCGAAGACCAGCAGGACAGACAGACGGCGGGTGACAACGTTCACGCGATTCCAGAACCTCGTTAACATCATAGCTGATGGAATAGCTGATGGAGCGGCCAGCGAAAAGGCGGTCAGCTGAACTCCGGTCAGCAGAAAAGCGGTCGGCGGTTTTTGTATCTGGCCTGGGGAATCGTATTGCCCTGCCCTGGCCGTCACAAGCCCATGCAGCCTGCACAACCCATGCACTCGCTGATCGGTTTTTGGCTGACCGCCCTGCCAGCTAACCGCTTCTTCGCTGACCGGACTATAGCCTCGTCCTTATATGCAGCTCCTTCAGCTGCTGCTCGCTGACCGGCGTGGGCGCGTCGACCATCAGGTCGATGGCTTTGGCGGTCTTGGGGAAGGCGATCACTTCGCGCAGGCTCGACGCTCCGGCAAGGAGCATCACCAGCCGGTCGAGGCCGAGGGCGATGCCGCCGTGGGGCGGCGTGCCGTACTGCAGGGCTTCGAGGAAGAAGCCGAAGCGGGCCTTTGCCTCCTCGTCCGACATGCCGAGAGCGCGGAAGATCTGCTGCTGCACGTCCTGGCGGTGGATACGGATTGAGCCCGAGCCGAGCTCGAGGCCGTTCATGGCGAGATCGTAGTACCGCGCGCGGACCGAGGCCGGATCGGAGACGAGGCGCTCCATGTCCTCTTCGTGCGGCGAGGTGAAGGGGTGGTGCGCGGGCATCCAGTGGCCGGTGGCCTCGTCGTGCTCGAACATGGGGAAGTCGGTTACCCAGATGGGCCGGAAGGCCGCAGTTCCATCGACCAGCGTCGCGGACTCGCGATCGGGCGAATTGACCACCGCATCAGTAACGGCGAAAGCTCCATGCCGGTCGGCGTACTTCTTCGCCAGCTCCACGCGGAAGTTGCCCGCCGCGCTCAGCACCGCAATCTCGCGCTCCGACAGGCGGCCTTCGGACTTCGTATCGGAGGCGGCGATGTGCGTGGCCGCGTCTCCGGCGACGATGATGAGCAGGTCGTCGGCTGCGGCATCGGCCAGCGCGCGGACCTTTGCCGCGGCCTCGGGGAAGCCCTTTTCGAGGCGCTTCAGGTCGTCGATGTACTTTGCGCCCCTGCGCGTGTCGAAGAGCGGCTTGTTGTCGTCGCGCTCTTTGCGCGAAAGCTCGCTGACCTTTGGAATACGCAGAGCGACGACGGGCAGCGCCGGATCGATGGCCAGTGCGGCAAGGTTTTCCTGCGTAAAGGCTTCGCTCACATCGGTCAGCCCCGGCAGGCGCAGGTCGGGCTTGTCGATGCCGAACCGCCGCATGGACTCGTCGTAGGTGATCTGCGGAAAGGGCGTGGGCAGATGGATGCCGACGGCGGCGAAGCTGGCGGCGAGGAAGCCTTCGACCACGCGGAAGATGGTCTCCTGCTGCGGGAAGGTCATCTCCAGATCGATCTGCGTGAACTCGGGCTGGCGGTCGGCGCGGAGGTCCTCGTCGCGGAAGCAGCGCGCAATCTGGAAATAGCGGTCCATGCCGGAGATCATCAGAATCTGCTTGAAGAGCTGCGGCGACTGCGGCAGCGCATAAAATTCGCCCGGATGCACGCGGCTCGGCACCAGATAATCGCGCGCTCCTTCCGGCGTCGAGCGCGTCATGAACGGCGTTTCGATTTCCAGGAAGCCTTCCTGGGACAGATGGCTGCGCACGGCCAGCGCCAGCTTGTGCCGCACCTCGAAGTTGCGCTGCATCTCGGGGCGGCGGAGGTCGATGTAGCGGTACTTGAGGCGCACTTCCTCGTTGCCGATGGCTTCTTCGGCGGGCGAGAAGGGCGCGAGCTTCGCGTCGTTGAGGATGAGCAGCTCATGCGCGGCGATCTCGATCTCACCGGTGGGCATTTTAGGGTTCACGGCTTCTTTGCCGCGCTCGCGAACCAGCCCCTGGGCGAGGACGACGTACTCGGGGCGCGCCTGCTCGGCTTTGAGGTGGCCTTCGGGCGCGAGATCCTTGTCGAGCACGATCTGCGTGATGCCGTAGCGGTCGCGCAGATCCAGAAAGATGAGGTTGCCGTGGTCGCGGCGACGATTCACCCATCCCATCAGGGTGACAGTTTTCCCGGCGTCGGCGGCACGAAGCTCGCCACAGGTATGCGTGCGCTGTTTGGTTCCTAAAAAGTCGAGTGTCACTGAATCCCTTAATGCTTCTGCATGAAAGCCGTAATTACTGCACAAATCTGGTGTTGAATGTCACAACATACACAAAGTTACCGGGCGCATCGCTGTCCGGACACCTATATCCTGCATCCGCGCCCAGAAGGTGAGCCGCTATCGCGGTGAACTCCCATCCCAGATACTCATTACTTTCCAGAAACAAAGTAGTGAGTGGTGCCCATTCCTTTTCCTCGCCGAAGTCGCGCACTGCGCTCATCCGGTCCCGCGATTCTGAGGGCATGTGAGGGTTACCCCAGCTCCACTCCCATTTGTTGCTGTGGACAGAGCCTGTTACAACGATATCCGCGATAACTCGTGGCTGACCATTTTCCGAAAAGGTCAGCGTACTCGATTCCAGGCTGTAATCCCATCGTGGCCAGCTAGCAATCCTGAATCGCTCCGTCCACTCTTTGTTGCGGTCTATAGCCTCGTGAACTCGAGCATGTCGGTAGGTCTCATACTCTCGTTCCAGGCAGGCGTCGCAAAGATGGCGGTCAGTATGTTCAGTCACTTTTGATCGTTCCTTAACGGGGGTGCTGAATGATCAGCGCAAAGCCTCAGTCAGATTTGTCCGAGCTATTTTGACCTGCTCGCCCGTCGCGAAATCCTTCACCGTCAGCATACCGGAGCTCAGTTCATCCTCGCCCAGCAGCACAATCTTCCGCGCCAGCTTGTTCCCCATCTCGAACGACTTCTTCAGCCGGAATCCGCCATCGCCCAGCTCAACGCGCAACCCAGCGCCGCGCAGCTCCCGCGCCAGCTTCAGCGCCTCGGCATTCAACCCTTCACCCAGCGGAGCCACAAACGCATCGGCAAGCGCCGCCTTCGCCTCCGCCGCCTGCGCCTGCAGCGTCAGCACCAGCCGGTCCTCGCCCATCGCAAAGCCAATCCCCGGAGCCTTCGGGCCGCCCAGCACCTCGCTCAGGCCGTCATACCGTCCGCCGCCCAGCAAAGCATTCTGCGCGCCCAGACCGCCATGCGTGAACTCGAACGTCGTCCGCGTGTAGTAGTCCAGCCCGCGCACCAGCCTCGGATTCACCGTATACGGCACTGCGCACGCATTCAGCGCCGCCAGCACCTGTCGGAAATTCTCCGTCGACTCGGCATCGAGATACTCCGCGATCTTCGGCAGGCCGTCGATAATCTCCTGATCGCCCGCGTCCTTCGAGTCGAGCACGCGCAGCGGATTCGTCTCCGCCCGCCTCTGGTTGTCTTCGCACATCCGGTCCTTCACCGGCGCCAGCGCCTCGCGCAGCGCCGCCACATACCGCGCGCGGTCCGCCGAAGACCCAACCGAATTGATCTCGAGCTTCCAGCCCACGATGCCCAGCTCATCCAGCAGCGTGGCCAGCATCTCGATCACTTCCGCATCGCGCAGCGGCGACTCCGATCCCGCGCTTGGCGGCCCGATTACTTCCGCGCCAATCTGCCAGAACTGCCGATACCGCCCCTTCTGCGGACGCTCGCGGCGAAACTGCGGACCAATATAAAAAAGCTTCTGCAGCAGCCCGGTTTCGCCCAGTTTGTGCTCAATATAGGCGCGAACGACCCCGGCCGTATTCTCCGGCCGCAGCGTCAGCGACTGCGATTTCTCCGACTGTGCCCGGGCGCGGTCCTCCCACGTGTACATCTCCTTCGAGACGATATCCGTCTCCTCGCCCACGCCGCGGGCAAACAGCGAGGTGTCTTCAAAAATGGGCGTGCGAATCTCGCCGAAGTTGTAGCGCGCAAAGACGCGCCGTGCGGTCGCTTCGATATGGTTCCAGAGTTCGGTTTCCGGCGGCAGCAGATCGCGGGTGCCGCGTACGGCTTTAAGTGTGCTCATGGTGTCAGGTAAAGGTCTTGTCTTCAGGTTATCAGGGACACATTCCGTTGCTATGCGCGGAGCAGGCTACGTTGAAGGTGCTTCGCTGCCGAAAGATCAGGCTTCACCCCAGCTCATCGCCTTCGATGGGGGGATGATCTCCTCCGGCCTTTCTGAGGATGCCGAGAGCCTTGCCAATATCGGCGCGCCCGGCGCGCTCGCGGAAGTAGTCCTCCGTGCGCAGGGCGGAGAGCTTTTCCGCAAGGGCGACATTGATGAGCTGATTCAATGCCACGCCTTCTGCGTCTGCTACCTTTCGAGCTTCATCGAGCAGTGACGCCTGCACTCGCAATGCAAAGTTGCTCTTCCTCATCGTTTTCCAATCCTTCCGAGGGCTTCTTTCGGTGTCAGAACGGCTATGTCGAAACCTTTGGCAAGCTCATCGAAGTCTCTCAGGTTAAAAGTTACCAGGGCATCGACCCCGCCATTTACCGCCGCTTCAAGCACCATATCGTCATCGGGGTCGCGCAGCATCGGTCTCCAGAGAAAGGACAAATGGACCGGCTCCGCCACCGCCGCGATTGCATCGGTCAAAGCACCCACTTCACTGGCGGTGAGCCCGGATGCGGTGAGATGCTCCGGTCTCGTCAGTACTGCTTCGTACTCAATCATCAGCGGGACGGAGAGGAGCAGTACAAACCGTCGTTCGAGCGCAGACTGCAACAACTGGCTGGATGCACCTTGGTTGCTGCGAATGGCTGCGACCAGAACCGAAGTATCGAGGACCAGTCGCATGCTGGAATGATATTGCATGCAATATGGCCGCGCAACAGGGGAGCTGAAGTCCGGCTGCTACCAGCTCTTCCGCTCTTCCAGATAAATCTTCGTGTAGTCGAGGTAGTTGCGGGCGTATTTGAGGATCAGCTCCAGGTCATCGGAGGTGAGCTCGCGACGGACTTTGCCGGGAACTCCGGCGACAAGCGAGCGCGGCGGGATGACGGTATGCTCGGGAATCACCGCTCCGGCCGCAATAATCGAGCCCTCGCCGATACGCGCGTTATTCAGAATCGTCGCGCCCATGCCGATCAGGCAGTGATCCTCCACCACGCAGCCGTGTACCGTCGCATTGTGCCCAATTGAGACATACTCGCCCACAATCACCGGATACAGATTCCGCATCCCGTGCAGCACCGCGCAGTCCTGCACATTCGAGTTCGCGCCCACGCGAACCGAGTGCACATCACCGCGTACCACGGCATTCATCCACACGCTGGCGTGCTCGCCCAGCGTTACGTCGCCGATAATCTGCGCCGAAACGTCGATATAGCAGCTTTCCGGAATAACGGGAGTGTGTCCCTGATACGAGCGGATCATGGGTTTAGTGTAGAACGGTGTGACGTCCCTCTGGAGAATCAGGGCTGGAACAAGGGTTCTGCGATAGACTTTATGGAGAGCCGCGCCGATGAAAGTACGCGACGTAATCCAGCTGATTGAGCAGGATGGCTGGTATCAGGTGACGCAGCGAGGAAGCCACCGTCAGTTCAAACATCCGTCAAAGCCTGGCAAGGTAACGATCGCCGGTCATCCCTCAGCGGATATGGCGAAGGGAACATTCAGCAATATTCTCAAGCAGGCAGGGTTGAAATGAAAGAGTACGCAGTCATCTTCGAGAAAACCGAAACCGGCTGGAGCGCGTATGCGCCCGACCTTCCCGGTCTCGGGGTTGCAGGAACAACTTACGAAGAAGCCGAGCAGCTGATTCGTGAAGGAATAGAGTTCCACATCGAAGGACTGCGCGCCGACGGCGAACCCGTGCCCGAGCCGACCACCCGCGTTGCGAAAATGCCCATCCCAGCCTGAGTTCACCAGAAAATGTCCGATCCACAACCGACGCCCACTTCTCTCGACTATTCCCCCGAACATCTGACGCAGCGATTCCAGACTCTCCAGGCTGAATTTGATCTCGGTCTCCGAGAGGCTTCTACTCCCGAGGAGCTAGAAGATCTCCGCCTCAAATGGGAGGGCCGCAAGCAGGGCCGTCTCACCCTGCTCAGCTCTCTCTGGCTGAAAGAGGCGCCAGCAGAGAAAAAGAAAGAGATCGGCCAGCGTTTTAACGCGCTGAAAGATCACATCGTTTCAGAGCTGCAACGCGCCGCGGGTTCGAGAGGTCAGAACGTTCTCGACGCCGAAGCCATCGACATCACCCAGCCCGGCACCCGCCGCCGCCTTGGTGCCGAGCACCCGCTCATCAGGACGTGGAACGAAATCGTCAAAATCTTCCAGGCCATGGGTTACTCCGTCGGCGTCGGCCCCGAGGTCGAAACCGACTACTACAACTTCGAGTCGCTCAACTTTCCGCCGGGGCACCCGGCACGCGATACGCAGGACACCCTCGTCATCACCGGGCAGGAGCGCAAGCCGCTCCGCGACCGCCTGCTCATGCGCACGCACACCTCGCCCGTCCAGATCCGCACCATGGAGCAGCAGCCGCCGCCCGTGCGCATCGTCATCCCCGGCAAGGTGCACCGCAACGACGCCGCCGACGCCACCCACTCGCCCATCTTCCATCAGGTTGAAGGCCTCTGCGTCGACACCAACATTACCTTCTCCGATCTGAAGGGCACGCTCGACCACTTCATGAAGGCGCTCTTCGGATCGAGCGTCAAAACGCGCTTCTTCCCGTCCTTCTTTCCCTTCACCGAGCCTTCCGCTGACGTGCAGATCAGCTGCCCCTTCTGCGGCGGCAAAGGCTGCCGCAAGTGCAAGTACTCCGGCTGGATCGAGCTGCTCGGCTGCGGCATGGTCGACCCCGCCGTCTTCGGATTCGTGCAGCAAAAGCAGCCCGCCTACGATCCGAAAAAGATCAGCGGATTCGCCTTCGGCATGGGCATCGACCGCGTCGCCATGATGAGCTACGGCATCAGCGACATCAGCCTCATGTACTCCGGAGACCTGCGCTTTCTGGAGCAGTTTGCGTGAACGAGTGGGGCAGCGGAAGAACGGTCAGGAGTAAGACGGCCAGTGAAAAACCGGCCAGCGAGTTCATGGCATGAGGGTGAAGCAGTTTCGTGACCTGCTGGTTTGGCAGAAGGGAATGGCGCTTGCGCGTGAAATCTATCGAGTGACGCAGTCTTTTCCCAAAGCAGAAGTATTTGGCCTGACAGCGCAGATGAGACGTGCTGCCGTCTCTATCCCGAGCAATATCGCGGAAGGCCAGGGAAGGCTCTCTGACAAAGTCTTCATTCTTTTTCTCGGCCACGCGCGAGGATCGCTTTATGAACTGGAGACACAGGCTGAACTTGCAGAAAGCCTCGGTTATCTCGGGAAGCAGGAGCTTCAGCAGGTACTGTCCGAGTGCAGTGAACTGGGCCGTATGCTTCACGGCTTATTGAATTCGATGAGAGAGGAAAATGGCTGAGGGAGGGTTTGCTGGCCGTTTTATTCCTGGCCGCTTCATCCCTGACTGCTGACCGCCACACAATACGCATGAAAATTCTCTCCAACTGGCTCCGCTCGTACCTTCCTGAACTCGCCGTCTCCGACCGCCAGCTCGCCGATGACCTCACGCTGCGCGGCATCGCCGTTGAAGGCGTGTTTGATTTTGAAGCAGACGGCTCGCTCTTCGAGATGGACATCACCACCAACCGCGTCGATGCCATGAACCACTACGGCATCGCGCGCGAGGCGGCAACCATCTATGGCCTGCAGCTTAAGCCGCTGGAAACGGCGCTGCCCGCAGCAAAGCCGACCTCGCAGCCGTTCCCCGTCACCATCGAAGAGCAGAAGCTCTGCGGACGCTTCACCGCCCGCGTCCTGCGCGACGTAACCATCGCGCCCTCCACCGGCATCGTCGCCGACCGCTTCCGTCTCCTCGAGCAAAAGCTCATCTCGAACGCCGTCGACGCCACCAACTTCGTCACCCTCGCCATCGGCCAGCCCACACATGCCTTCGACCTCGACAAGCTCGAAGGCGGCATCGTCGTCCGCCGCGCGCGCAAAGGCGAAAAGCTCAAGACCCTCGACGGTATCGAGCGCACACTTGATCCCGACGATCTCATCGTCGCCGACCACAAGAAGGCCCTCGGCATCGCGGGAGTGATTGGCGGGTGGGACACCATGATCACGCCCGAGACGAAAAACATCCTCGTCGAAGCCGCATGGTTCGACCCCGCCACCGTGCGCCGCAGCTCCAAACGTCACCTCATCCACACCGACGCCTCGCACCGCTTCGAGCGTGGAGCCGACTTCAACGCCGCTTCTGTCGCCAACGCCCTCGTCAGCCGCATCATCCTTGAAGCAGGCGGTTACGCCGAAGGCGATCTCGTCGATGTCCTCATCCCCGAAGCCGAGCAGCGCACCGCAAAACGCGCCAGCATCCATTTCGCCGTCAGCGAAGCGCGCCGCATCCTCGGACCGACCGAAGACAAAGAAGGTATTACCGCGGCAATTTCAGAAACTATCCTCACCGGCCTCGGCTGCACGCTCCACAAGACAGAAGAAGAACACTACAGCGTCACGCTGCCCAGCTGGCGTCTCGACCTCGAGCGCGAGATCGACCTCATCGAAGAGATCGCCCGCGTTTACGGCTATAACCGTTTTCAGAACACGCTGCCATCCTTTTCAGGTTCGGTTGTCGCCCTTCCCTGGGCCGAAAAAGAAGCCGCGCTGCGCGAGGCTCTCCTCGCACTCTGCTGGAACGAGGCCATCTCCTCTACTTTTTGTTCTGTAACCGACGCAGATACATTTTCCCGTGATCCGAAATCCGCCGTCGCCATCGGCAATCCGCTCAGCGAAGAAGCGGGCATGCTGCGCCCCTCGCTCGTGCCCGGCATGCTCGGCATGCTTTCGCTCAACATCAGCCGCGACGTCGAATCGGCCGCGCTCTTCGAGATGGGCACCGTCTTCACCGGCGCCGCGGAAAAGGTAGACGAGCGCCCCTCGCTCGCCATCGGCGCAACCGGCGCCGCGCTCGGCGCAGCAGAGACAGACTTCTTCGACATCAAGGGAACCGTCGAAACCCTGCTCGGAAAGTTCTCCTCGCGCTCGCTCTACTACGACCGCTTCCCATCCGCCACCGGACTCATGCCCGCATGGCTGCATCCCGGCCGCAGCGCCCGCGCCGTGCTCGACGGAGCCACCGTCGGCTACTTCGGCCAGCTTCACCCCGCCGAAGCCGAGCGCCGCAAGCTCAAGCAGACCGTCTTCCTCGGCGAGCTCTATCTCGACCGCCTCTACAAACAGTCGCTGCGCCAGCCCGCCATGCGCGAGCTCTCCCGCTTCCAGCCCGTGCGCCGCGACTTCTCCTTAATTGTGCCGGACACGGTGACATATTCCGTCATCGCCGACGCCGTCGCCTCGCTCACCATCTCCGAGCTGCAAAGCTTCGCGCTCAAAGAAATCCTCCGCGACCCAAAAGGAAAGCTCGCACCCGTCGGCCATTACTCGCTGCTCCTCGGAACCGTCTTTCAGTCGCTCGAGCGCACCCTGCGCGAAGAGGAAGTGCAGAGCTGGTCGCAGCAGGTCGTCGCAGCCCTCGAAGCGCGGGGAGCAAGGCTGCGCAGCTGAGGCGTTCTCTGGTTCAGACGGCAGAGGCGTTAAAAAGCCTTAGGGGCTGAAATCCGGTCTTCTTCATGTCTGCTATGGCACGGCTGAAGCCGTGCCCTGATATAAAGCTCGGTCCAAAGCTCTGCGCTTTTGTCTGAACACGCAGTCCCAATGTTCAGACGCTGCTTCCTGCTATACGGTTTGCGCAGCGGCGTGGATGGCCAGCAGCGTTTCGAGCAGAGGTCGCAGGTTCTTCAGGTCAAGCGCGTTCGCTCCATCGGACTTTGCCTCGGCAGGATTGTCGTGCACTTCAAGGAAGAGTCCGTCGATGCCTGCAGCGACGGCGGCGCGCGCCAGCAGCGGAATGAACTCGGGCTGGCCGCCGGAGACGCCGTTAGCGGCGGAAGGCATCTGCACGGAGTGCGTGCCGTCGAAGACGACGGGAGCCAGCCGCCGCATGATGGCCAGCGAGCGCATATCGACAACAAGATTGTGGTAGCCGAAGCTCGCGCCGCGCTCGGTGAGAAAGACGCGCGTATTGCCGGTGGTGGCGACCTTCTCGACCGCATGCTGCATGTCGGTCGGGGCGACGAACTGGCCTTTCTTCACATTGATGGCGCGGCCGGTTTTACCCGCGGCCACGAGCAGATCGGTCTGCCGGCAAAGAAAGGCCGGAATCTGCAGCACATCGGCGCCTTCGGCGGCCACTTCACACTGCGAAGGCTCATGCACATCGGTCAGAACGGGCAGTCCGGTGGCCTCGGCCAGGCGGCGCAGAATCGCCGTGCCTTCGATCAGGCCGGGTCCGCGAAAGCTGCTGACGGAGGTGCGGTTGGCCTTGTCGTAGCTGGCCTTGAAGATATACGGCACGCCCAGGTCGGAGGTGATGCGCTGGATCGCATCGGCTATTTTGTGCACATGCGCTTCGCTTTCGATGACGCAGGGACCGGCGACCAGAAATAACTGACCGGTGCCCACATGGACGGGGCCGATTTCAAATGCACGGCTGTCAGATGGATGGCTCACAAGGGTTATTCAACCACAGATTCAGGAGCAGTCGACCTGATGGAAGCCGAGGCCAAGCAGCATCGTGGTCACGGTGGAGCAGGCGTTCTGATGCGCGGTGTTGAGGATTCCGGCGGCGAGGGCAGACTGGCGCAGATCCTGCTCGGCTTTGGCGCGCACCTCGCTTTCGAGGTTCGGGTCGGCGGGCACCAGAATGCCGGTGTAGCGCGAGTAGACGCGGGTCTTCTCGTCGTCGAGGGTGACGGTAAAGATCTGTGCGGCGGGCAGATGGAGATGCACGCTGCTTCCGCTAACCTGCACATCGGCCGGGGTGAGCTGGTGCAGATCGATGCCGGCGATGGCCTCGCCGTGCACGGTCAGCAGAATTTTGTCTCCGGTCAGGAATTCGGGCAGAACGCGGCCCTCGCGGTCGCCTTCGACGACCTTGTCCATGGTGTAAGTGACGGTTTCGAGGCGGGCCAGGCGCTGGATGCGGCTGACGACCGTCGGCTGTGTGGTGTCGATGTGCAGCGGACGGCCGCTCACTACGGTGGCGACGCGGTCCCACACGCCCTGCGTGGCCGCGTGCAGAAACCAGGCGAGGATACCGAACCCGAACAGAAGTCCAAGCAGCGGGCCGAGGAGCAGGTATTTCCAGAACGAGGTACGCCGCTGAGCATGAGGAGGAGGCAGGGTCACCATGCAGGATTGGATGTGGGATGAGCCCGTTTTATCGTAATTTCGGCTGGTGCCATTTGAAATGGTAAAATGGCATTATGAATGCCACTACCAGCATCGATAAAGCCGGACGCCTGGTGGTCCCGAAGGCCATGCGGGATGCCCTGCACCTGAAATCGGGCGAGCTGCTGGATGTCGAGCAGCATGACGACACGATTGTATTGCGGCCTCACCGCCGTGGCGGGCTGGTGAAAAGGGATGGAATGTGGGTCATTACCGGGGAAGCCGGAGGCATCTCTGCCTCAGGCCTGATCGATGAACACCGGGAAGAAAGAATTCAGGACCTGATTCGCCTGGGCGCGAACCCGGGTGATGCCGAGTGAAGCATTTTCTCGACACCTCCGTGCTGATTGCGGCTTTTCTCGAGTCCAATGCGAAGCACCGGGAGTGCAAAGCACTGCTGGGGAAAATGCGTCCTGAGGTGGCGGCATGCAGCAGTCATACACTCGCGGAGCTGTATTCCGTCATCACGCGTCTTCCGCATCCGCTTCGCCTGCGGCCTGAAGAAGGCATTCTGGTGACCGGAGAAGTATGCGAACGGCTTTCCACGGTCGCTCTCTCCGAAAAGGAATATCTTCACACGCTGAAGACCGCCGCTGAAGCAGGAGTGGGTGGTGGGCGTGTGTACGACGCTCTTTTGCTGGCGTGTGCGCGAAAGTGCGGGGCGGAAAAAATCCACACGCTCAATCTCCGCCATTTTCAGGCGCTCGCGCCCGATCTGGCGGAGCGGATCGTTATGCCGTGATGCGAGCCGCGTCTTCTTCGCGCTGCCTTGCGGGCAGATTCTTTGTGCGGTTCGCGTAGCTGGCCTTCACAAAGGCGCTGAAGAGCGGATGCGGCTCGAGCGGCTTCGATTTGAACTCGGGGTGGAACTGGCAGCCGAGGAAGAAGGGGTGGTCGGGGATCTCGACGATTTCGACATAGGTCGCGTCGGGAGTGGTGCCGGTGATGCGCAGCCCGGCGCCGGTGAGCAGCGCTTCGTATTCGCGGTTGAATTCGTAACGGTGACGGTGACGTTCGCTGATCTCGGTTTTCCCGTAGGACTGCGAGGCGAGGGAATCGGGCTGGAGGATGCAGGTCCAGGCACCGAGGCGCATCGTACCGCCCATCTCCTCGACGCCGGTCAGCTCGCGCAGCTTATAGATGATGCGGTGCGGCGTGGCCGGGTCGAACTCGCTGGAGTTGGCGGCAGCCAGGCCGCAGACGTTGCGGGCGAACTCGATGCACGCCGTCTGCATGCCGAGGCAGATGCCGAAGTACGGCACCCTGTTTTCGCGGGCGTAGCGGATTGCATTCAGCATGCCTTCGATGCCGCGCTTGCCGAAGCCTCCGGGCACCAGAATGCCGTCGAAACCCTCCAGCTGCTTCTCATAGTCGGCAGCTTCGAGGCCTTCGGCCTCGATCCACGTCACGCGCAGGCGCAGATTATGGGCGAGCGCCCCATGGACGAGGGCTTCTTTCAGAGACTTGTAGCTGTCCTCATACTCGACATACTTGCCGACGATGGCGATGGAGACGTCGTCCTGCGGGTTGTAGCAGCGGCGCACCAGCTCCGTCCAGCGGCTCAGGTCGGGCTCGCGGCTTTCGATGTGCAGATATTTGAGCGCCAGTTTGTCGACGCCCTCGTGGGAGAAGTTGAGCGGCACTTCATAAATGGACTCGACATCTTTCGCGGCGATGACGGCCTTCTCTTCGAGATTGCAGAAGAGCGCGATCTTGCTCTTGATCTCGTGCGAGAGGAAGCGGTCGGTGCGGCAGAGCAGGATGTCGGGCTGAATGCCGATCGAGAGCATCTCCTTGACGGAGTGCTGCGTCGGCTTGGTCTTCAGCTCCTGCGCGGCGCTGATCCACGGAACCAGCGTGACATGGACGAAAACAGTATTCTCGCGGCCCAGCTCCTGGCGCATCTGGCGGATGGCTTCGAGGAAGGGCAGCGATTCGATATCGCCGACGGTGCCTCCGATTTCGACGATGGTCACGTCGCCTTCCGAGGCCACCTTGCGCATGGCGTTTTTGATCTCGTTGGTGACGTGGGGGATGACCTGAACGGTTTTTCCGAGGTAATCGCCGCGCCGCTCTTTGGTGATGATCTGCTCGTAGATGCGGCCGGTGGTCAGGTTATTGTCACGCGTGAGCTTTGCGTGCGTGTAGCGCTCATAGTGGCCGAGGTCGAGATCGGTCTCCGCGCCGTCGTCGGTGACGAAGACTTCGCCGTGCTGAAAGGGCGACATGGTGCCCGGATCGACGTTCAGGTACGGATCGAACTTCATCAGATTGACTTTGAGGCCGCGGCTTTCGAGCAGACAGCCGATCGAGGCCGCAGCAAGACCCTTGCCTAGGCTGGACACAACTCCGCCGGTCACAAAGATGTACTTTGCGGACATTCCTGCATCACCTTCTTCAATTGTGTGGGATGGGCGAACCCGGTTGGCACAATCAAGTATCGCAGGAAGCGGCGGCGAAGGGAAGAGCCTTTCGGGTGGCGGGAGAGGTAACCTCAGCCGCCGGGCTGCTGCAGCGGCTGAAGTTGTCTGAGGTGCGCGGGCCGGGCGGTTTTTTTGCTGCGGAGTACCCGAAAGGCTTTGCTTTACTGCGCTTTGTAGCTGTCTGCGCCCCACGGGAAGGTGAGCGAGGGGGAGCAGGCGGTTCCCTGATAGCTCACCGTGGTCGCGCCGGAGGCGTGTCCTTTGACGCCGGGCATCATGGCCACGATCAGATGGCCGCCGGGGTCCGTTTTTGCGTTCAGAGCGCTCTTTTCTCCGAAGGAGCTGGTATTGAGCGCGAGCGAGGCGTTCGGAGGAAAGCCTTCGCCTTCGATCAGCACCAGTCCGGCATTCTTCAGACCGAGAAGCAGCTCGATTTTGCAGCCCTTGTCCGCTCCGGCGATAGGAAAGGGCACGACAGAAGTCGCCGCTCCGCGCTTCTGGTCGGCGTCGATCAGCGCGATGCGGATGGCTTCTCCGGGCGCGACCGTGGCCTTTACTTCGAGGGGCTGACTGGCCTCCATGGTTTTGGTGCAGGAGGTGGGGTCGGCTGCGGTGGGGGC
The DNA here is from genome assembly GCF_003428625.2 of Paracidobacterium acidisoli. GTDB lineage: Bacteria > Acidobacteriota > Terriglobia > Terriglobales > Acidobacteriaceae > Paracidobacterium > Paracidobacterium acidisoli. The sequence continues at coordinate 271,015 of NZ_QVQT02000003.1, forward strand.
AGGGCCGCAGATGGCTTCGCCGCTCGGGCTGACGGTCAGATTATCCATCGTCGTCTCAATATTTCCATCGAGCGGCCAGCGCATGAACGCGAGCTTTTCGCCGGCGGTAAAGCCGATGGCCGATACCCGGTAGGTGAGCTCGGTACCCTGCGGCGTCTTCGTGCGGCCGACTTCCTTCATCGAGAGGGAGACGCCCGGCGTGGACATGGCCACGCCCCAGTGGGCCTGCATGGTGGCGATGCGGTTGATGGCGGCGACCTGCCGCTGCCGCTGCATCTCGGCCTGCTCTTCCGGCGTGGGCGTGTGCGGCTCGGGAGGCAGGTTTTCCAGCCGCAGCGGCGGTGTGGCCGGGGCGGGAGCCGCAGTCTGGGCAGAGGCGCCGCTCGAGGTCGCCGGAGCGGCGGCGGCCTGGGAGCCCGAGGGCTGCTGGCCGGTTGTCGACTGGCCCGAGGCGGAGAGACAGAGTCCCGCCAGAACACAAACCACAGGAACTACAGGGAAACGCATACCTTTGAGGATAACCAAAAGCGGCGCTCGATGCAGAAAGAGGCTGATGCCTCTCCGGAAAGGTTCAAGGGCGCTGGCGCGGAAACAGAGTGAAGGACCGTACGGCGATCCTCGCTCCCTCGGTCGAGTGATCCATTCCGGTCAGATAGACGACCGTAATCTCATCGAATTTGCGAATGCGGCCCTCGTCGCGCATCGGGAATGTCAGGGTCTGCTCCCGAACGCGGGCCGTCGAAAGGCCGGAGTCCATGCCCATTTCCGCGCCTGGAAGAACCGGCTCCGCACCCAGATACTGCGATGGTTTGCCGGGCAGGGTGGAATCCGTCAGATAAATTCCCACGGCTATGCTTTCCGCGTGCGGGTCGCCATTGCGAATGGTGAGCTCGATACGGCTGCAGCAGTTCAGATCGATCGCCGTGCCCAGCTGCTGATGGGCCGCCATCAGCAGCGGCTTCCAGTCCGTTGAGTGGATCTTTGTTGTCAGCGGACTTCCGTGGGCGACATGGGCATTCGCGCCCGGCCACTTTCCCGGCTCTCTCGAATACCAGTACGGACCATTGAAGGGAATTACCAGCGGAGCGGAAAGCCTGCTCAGAGGAGAACGAACCGGATGCGGCACGGGAGGAAGAACAACGGGCTTCTTCTCCGGCGCGGGCCACAGAATCATCGCCCGGAATCCTTTCTCCGGCGCGCCTGCGGAAGCCTCCTTTGCCGCGGCCGATGCAGCCCGGGCGGCGGCCTGCGCCCGATCCTGCACCGCCGCCATCCCCGGCGGAATCGTCCCGCCCGGCAGCCACGGCAGCATCGCCAGGAACAAAATGAAAAGCGCGAAGACCGTTCCCAGCGTCAGCCGCAGCGTCGCGCGGACCGCGTTTTTCCGTGGTTCATCCGGTGCCGCCTTCCATCCGGCAACCTGCGCTGCCGGACCGAAGACGGCCGCAGCCAGCAGCACGCTGCCGGCAAAGATTGCGGGAATCAGCAGCACCAGCACTGTTCCATGCAGACAGATCGACGACAGCACCGCCATCCGGCGCCTCGGCAAAAAGCGCAGCGGCTCCGCAAAGTACGGTGTTTCCTGCCGATATGTCATCCATACGGCGGAAGGGGACGTCTCCTCCGGCGCAGCCCTGCGCAGACACACGGCAAGCGCGGCCGACGCAGCCGCGGTCACCGGCAGCGCCCACATTGAGGCTTCGCGCAGCAGCAGCACGGCAGGCGCAAGCAGTATCCAGCTCAGAGCCGCGCCGCGTGCCGCCGCGCCGGAAAGACAGATCCGCTCAAAGATCCGTTCCGGGCTGCGTTTCAGGTCCCATTCCGATTCCCCTTCCGGTCCCAGCTCCGATTTCCGGCGGCGCGGAATCAGCGCACCGGCAAACCCCGCGGCAGTCGCAAAGCAGATATATCCCGCAGCCAGAAGAAAAATCGCGGGACCGGAAAGAGCGTGCGCAGGCGGATTGCAAAAGGCCAGCACCACAAGAAGGGCCGCCAGTGTTCCGCAGAGAATGCGGGCGCGCGTCTCCGGGGCAGAAGAGGGGTCAGCCGACGCATCCGATTTGCTGAAGACAGGCAGTTCCATGACCGCGCCTCACGGTTAACGTGCAAAAGGGTCGAGCTTCAGGCCGCAATCTTTCCGGAATGCCGCTTCCTGGCGGGCAGCGCTGCCCAGGTGGAGAGCAGCAGGCTCAGAAAGAACGGCACGCGCATGGGCAGAAAGTGCGGATCGAGGATCAGCTCCACGGCGGCGGTGTGCCGGATATCCACCGGATGTCCCGGCGTCTGCATCAGCCCCGTCAGCACCGCCCACGCGATCGAGAGCGGAAGGTACAGCAGAGAACAATGCGCCAGCCCGCGCAGCACGCGCACCCGCTCCTCCCGCATCGTCAGCGCATGCAGCGCAAGGTAAGTCAGCAGCCCGGTCCACAGGAACAGCAGATTCGCCGCCACATAAAAGCTCATCTCGCACATTGTCGACCAGGGCCACGGCAGCTCCCAGGCGCTGTTGAAGAGCCTCGACAGCCGCGCATCGGTGGCGATCCGGAAAAATGTCGCCGGCACCGGGATGACCCACGCCGCGGCAAAGATCGCCGCCGGCCAGCGCGTGCGCAGCGCTTCGCGGTATCCGGCTGCAACCACCGCCGCGCACTGCCACCGGTACCAGCCGGCCGTCTTCCCATGCAGGAACTCTTCGAGCAGGTCGCCGGCCAGCGCTTCGTCCCTGCCGCCGGGAGTCAGATGTTCCATCAGCCAGGTCGCAATTACGGGCGGACGTCCGGAGTTCATGCCTGCCTCCCCTTCCATTCCGTTATCTGCGGCAGGCCCTGCCAGAGCCGGGTCAGCACCTGGCGCGTCTCCTGCACCTCGCGCAGTCCCTCTCCGGTCACGCGAAAATAGCGCTTCGCCTTTCCCCCGCGTTCCGGCGTGGGATCGCCGACGCTGGAGCTGACCAGACCCTTGTTCTCCATGCGCTCCAGCGATGCGTAAACGCTGCCCAGCGCAATGCTGCGGCCGCAGTAATTTTCAAGCTCGCGCGATACAGGAACCCCATAGGCCTCGTCTCCCAGATGGAGGATCGCCAGCAGGATCATCAGCTCGAACTCGCCGAGAAAGGTTCGCTTTGCCATTTCTTCAATAATAGTGAATATATGGCGGACAGCAAGAAAAATCGTCAGAGATAAAGCTCAGGATGCCTGCGCGACGCTCTTCGGCGGGCGGGCTTCAAGGCTTGCAACCATCTTTCTTCGCAGTGCCGGCACATGGTTTGCCATGCGCATGGCCGACATGGCCACGCGGAAGCCGAACTTCTTCTCGCTGATGGCCTGTTCGAGCGACTTCAGCGATTCGGAGACGGCGTGGAAGCCGTAGACACGCATCTGCGCCTCATACTCGCCGATGGCCTCGGTCAGCGGCCGTTCTCCGCGAGCGGCAGCGGCGAGAGCGGCGCAGAGCTGGCCGGCGTCGCGGAGAGCGATGTTGGCGCCGACGCCGCGGTAGGGCGTCATGCTGTGAATGGCATCGCCGAGCAGCGTGATGTTCGTCGGCGTCCATGGCGCCACCGGCCGGGAGGTGCGAATGTTCAGAAAGCCCAGGTCATGATTCATCATCTCGACCAGCTTGCGCAGATTCGGATGCCAGGCGGAGACTTTGCTCCGCATCAGGTCGAGCATCTGTGCGGGAGTCATCTCTTCGGGCTCGCAGTTGAGGCGGAAGTACTCGCGGCGCGCGCCGAGCGCCATCACGACGTAATCGCCTTCGTCGTCGGTCACGGCGCGGGAGGCGGGCGAGGCATCCCGGAGCTGGCGGGCCATCTCCTTTGCATGGGCGGAGCGCCGCCATGCCGCCATAAACAGGTTAGCGGGCGATGGAGGCAGAACGATGGCCGGTCCGTCGAGCAGGCAGGGCGGCAGCAGCGCCATGACGCCATCGGTGAGGGGAATCTTTCCGCCCAGGCTGATCGAGCCTGTATCGACGGGTTCGTTGCCGGGCAGGTACTGCTCGCGGACGCGTGAATTGACGCCGTCGGCGGCTACCATCACATCGGCCTGCTCCGTCGAGCCGTCTTCAAAGAAGGCGGTGATGCGTCCTTCCGGGCCGCGCTCGTAGCGAACGAAGCGGCGGTTGAAGCGGACGGTGTCGCCGAGTCCGGCCAGAAGCACCTGGCGCAGCGTCGAGCGGCTGACGGAGCGATGACGCCGGACGGGGTCGGCGGTCTCATGCGGCTCGCGATACTGCATCAGCTCGTCGAGCTTTTCGCTCAGAAGCGTGAAGCCGCGTCCATAGTCGCCGCAGGTGGCGGTGAAGAGGTTCCAGCGGTGCTCGGGGAGACAGTCGTGGAGCGCCTGGCTGCCCTGCGGGTCGATATGGATGCGAAAGCCCTGCAGACGCGCCGCCGCTGAGGTATCGCGCTCGCAGACGGTGACGGAGACGCCGGATTTTTTCAGTCCCTGCGCCAGACAGAGGCCTCCGATGCCTCCGCCGATGACGAGCACATGCAGATCGCGGTTCATGCGTTTGCTCCCTTCAGCTTTTCCTTTATGGCGGGCGCGAGAAGCCATTCCTCGACGCCCAGACGAATGTTTTCGACGGCCTCCATGCCCAGTGCCGGCGCGCCGCCGAGGATGGCCATCAGTGTGGACGTGGTGATCTCCGGATCGAGCCCGGGGCGAAAGGTGCCGTCTCCGATGCCGGTGGATACGATGGTTCCGATCCAGTACCGCCATTTGCCCATCATGATGTCGAGGGCTGCTCGAACGGTGGCGTCGCGGCCGGCGCGCAGCGCCAGCTCCGCCAGAACGATGCCGAGCTGCGGATGGTGCTCGCGGTAGAAGTGCATGTCGGTGAACTCCTGACGGAGGTGGTCGAGGGCGCGATAGCCGGTCGAGGGCGCCTCCGGCGCATGGAGCGTGGCAAAGATCGTTGCCAGAAACTCGGCGAGGCCGTGGATCAGCGTCTCTTTGGTGGGGAAGTAGTAGTGGAGGGTCGCGACGTTGACCCCGGCGCGCTGCGCGACGGCGCGGGTACGCAACCCTTCGAATCCCGCCTCGGCGATGACATCGAAGGCGGCCTGGAGGAGGCTCATCCGCCTGTCAATCTGTTCGGTGGTGACCGGGAGAAGCCCGGCGGCGGTGTCGGTTCTGGCCATTTCAAGAGGAGACTATCATCTGATTGGATATTTAATCAAGTGATTGATTGAAAGCCTGAAAGATTTATCCGACCGGTGGAGTGCCGGCGTGAAGATGAGGCTTTGAGGCGATCTTTCCGGCTGGGCCCATACGCCATCCCGAGCCTCGCGGAAATGAATCGGGATGAAAGACAAAGGGATGGAGGGCGATGACGGCTTTGGCGACGCGGTGTCTAATGGTGCAGATGCGACCTGTGCGCCTGATTCCGGCTCTTCTGCTGCTTGTGGCTCTGCTCTTTGGGGTGGCGATTCCCGGCTTTGCGCAGGCGGAGCGGAAGCGGCTGATTCTGAAGGACGGCTCGTACCAGGTGGTGCTGAAGTACGAGGTCGTCGGCGACCGGGTGCGTTACACCAGCGCGGAGCGAAACGGGCAGGTGGAGGAGATTCCGTATGCGCTGGTCGACTGGCCGGCGACGGACAAGTGGAACCGGGATCATGCGCCGGGGGCAAATCCGGCGGCCGCTCCGGACGATAATGCCGCGCAGAATACTGCCGCGGAGATCGATAAGGAAGAGCAGGCGGAGCGCGCCGCGGAGAAGAACCGGATGCCGGTGGTGGCTCCGGGACTGCGGCTGCCGGATGAGAGCGGCATCTTTGCGCTCGATACGTGGCAGGGGATTCCGGAGCTGGTGCATCTGGAGCAGAGCAACGGCAATGTAAACCGGGATACGGGCCACACTATTCTGCGCGCGGCGATTGCGCCGTTGGGCGGCGCGAAGGAGCTGATTCAGCTCGACGGGCCGGAGTCGAAGATACAGCTGCACGTGAACCAGCCGGTGCTGTATGTGAGTCTCGATCACGGCGATGCGGAGACTGCGGGGCCGGACGGGGCGCTGACGGTGAATACGGGCGGAGCCAGCTCAGTGAAGGATGATAAAAAGGCGGTTTCGCACAGCTCGCCGGACAGCCGCTATGCGATTGTGCGGGTGGAGACGCGCCGCACACTGCGCACGATCGGAGCGATGCGCGTGAGCATGCTGGGCAAGGTGACGCAGTCGGAGGACATCGTGCCGACGAAGGCGGAGATTCTGCCGGGCGGCTACTGGATGAAGCTGACGCCGAAGTATCCGCTGGACTTCGGCGAGTACGCGCTGATGGAGATTCTCTCTCCGGGCGAGGTCAACCTCGATGTGTGGGACTTCGGGGTGGACCCTCGCAAGCCGGAGAACCGGCACGCGCTGACGCCGATCGAGGACGGGAATTAAACGGCTGCTCTCCTGAATAAAACGGCTCCCGCCTTCGCTTCAGGAAGCAAGCACAACGCTGAGCAGTACCAGGATGATCCACCAGCCGAAGACGGCGGCGGCGGCTTTGCCGCGCGAGACCTTTGCCACGACTGCCACGCCGATGGTGGAGAGGATCACCGACCAGATCTCAAAGAGATCGATGTGCGTGCAGAGCAGCGTCAGCCAGCGGGGAAGATCGCTGCTGAGGTAGTAGCCGAGATTGGTGCCGACCGGGTTCTGAAGCGTGAATGAGTCGGGCGCGAGTCCGGCGAAGAGCGCGACGATGGCCAGCAGATACTTTATGTTCATGACCAGCGTGGCGTACATGCTGACCGCATAAATCTGGCCGAACTTCGAGGTGCCTCCGAAGCCGAAGTTGACCGTAACCCAGATCAGCAGCGCGCTGACGACGGTGATGATCAGGACCACGACGGAGTAGCTGTAGGCGATGACGGCGGTGATCTTCTGCCCGAGTGCTTTTGCGTTCGCCGCCTGTTCGGCGGGCATCTGGGCAAAGCGCTCTTCCTGCTTCGGGCTCTGGTGCAGGTTGCTCTCAAAGACTCTTGCCCACCCGACCTTCTGCTGCACGGCAAAGGAGAAGCCGATGCTGACGATGAGCAGAACCAGAAACGGTCCCCACCATGCCGAGCTGCGGAGGATGTCGGTGAAGGTCTTTGAGGGAGCGGTGAACGTGTCGACGATGCGCTGGCCTTCGCTGAGCCGGGTACCTTCGGGAATGGTCGCAGCGTGGATGTCGGTCATGGAGCCTCCGGAGATCGGGTTAAAAAGCGGCGTCTTCCAACTGGCCCGGATTTTACTCCGGCAGGGTGAAAGCGTTCAGAAAATTTGCCCCGAAAACCTGCTCAGCAGCGGCGCGGGCCAAGAGGTTTTTGTACATGAACCCGCCGAAGTACTTCCCCGGCCGTTCCGGGTTCGATATTCTCAGAGTGCTCGGGTCGATTTTCGGCGGTCCCCAACAATGCGCAGTTCTGGTTTTTCGCTGGTCCTTCTGCTGGTTTTCGCGTCTGCGCTGCCGGCCTCAGCGGCCGTGCGCCGCCATCATCATCGCCGCCATAGTGTGAGTCATGCTCGCGCCGTGAGCCATGTGCGCACGACGGCGCACCACCGCGCGACGGAGACGGCGAGCCGCAGCCCACAGACAGAGGCAAAGGCCGAGATGCAGGCTGCCGAGCTGGAGCCGACGGTGCCGGTGGTGACCACATCGATTCCGGCGTACCGGCTGACACGCGCGGGAGCGCTGCCGCCGATGCGCGGAACTCTGGCCTCGCTGATGCGCCAGAACGAGCGGACCGAAGCCGACGGCCTGAAGCGGATTCAGGACACGGCCGAGCTGGACGAGCTGCGCGACGATCACAAGCTGGTGGTGGTGCCCGCGGTTGCCGGTCTTCAGGTGAATCCGGAGATTCCGGCCGACCGGCGCTACTGCCGTCCCTGGACGGCGCGATTTCTGATGGATCTGGCCCGTGCGCACAATACGCGCTTTCGCAGGCCGCTGCGGGTGAACTCGGCGGTGCGGACGGTGAGTTATCAGCGGCGGCTGATGGAGATCAACGGCAACGCCGCGGCCGCGACGGGCGAGATCGCTTCGCCGCACCTGACCGGGGCGGCGGTGGATATCGGCAAGCGCGGCATGTCGTTTTCCGAGATTGCCTGGATGCGCGCCTGGCTGATGCCGCTGCAGGCGGCAGGACGGATCGACGTGGAAGAGGAGTTCTACCAGGCCTGCTTCCATATCACGGTGTACAAAAGCTACTCGCCGGCAGGCAGGGTTCCGGGGCATCCGGTTCGACGGAACCAGGCGAATGCCACGCTGCTGGCCGCCGGGGTGCACTGATCGGCGTGAGCCGGTGCGCTCTGTCTCCTGCGCGCTTCTACTTTTTGCCTGAGCCCTGTTTACTGGCCTGGGTCTGCGCTGCCGGACCGGGCGCAGGCTCCGCCACGGGCGGAAGGTCGTAGATCTCGATGGCATCGTCGCGCAGGATGGCGAAGCGCCGCCCGTCGGCAGAGAGCGCGTAGTTCTGCCCCGCGCTCATGACGGGCGAGGCGTTGCGGACCAGAGCAAGTTTGCCGGTTGCGGTGTCAAAGACGCCCACCATCTGCGCCTTCACGTCGGTGCTGTCGAAGGGGTCCATGGTGCCGATGGGGCGTCCGAGGTCGAGGGTGGAGTAGACGAAGCGGCTGCCGTTCCGCGCGAAGTCGAAGGTCGGCCAGACGTATCGGGCCTGCCATCTCTGCTCCCACAACTGGTGCCCGTCAGCCGAGAGCGCGACGACATGCTGGTCGCCGAGGCTCTGATAGCAGCCGACCACCAGGGTGACGGTGGCGCTGACCGGGTTGAGCGTAGGCTGGCACCGCGACTGGACCTCGGCTACGATCTTCGGGTCTCCGCGAAAGAGAACGCTGCGGATGGCCCAGGTGTCCGCTTTCTTTCCTTCGAGCGTTTCGAGCAGGCCGCCGGGAATCATCGGCAGCATGACGGGGTTGTGAGTCTCCGATGCCGCCTCGGCATCGTGCGAGCCTACGGGAACGATGATGATTTTGATCTTCTTTTCGGGTGCGGCCGGCTTGTCGCCCAGCACGGTGTTCTGCGAGGCGGGCGGAGCGGGCTCGTTCATTTCAAGGGCGAGAGTAGTGCCGTCGGGCGAGATTTGCACGGCGCGCAGATCTTCGGGAAGGTTCAGCCAGGGCCGGAGGCGCAGTGAGCTGTCGGTCAGAAAGAGCGAGTTTCGCATGCGGATAAGAAACTCGCCGCCGGCGACGGGCCACATATAGCGGGAGCGGTCGTGCATGCGCCATTCCGCCGGCTGACCGGCCTTGCCGGTGGCGATGTCGAGGACGACGGCGCGAATGTCCTGATCCTCGTCGCCATCCTCGTCGCCGGGAAGGCGCTTCATCAGCCCGCCGGGGCGGAAGGTGAAGAGCAGGTGATCGTTGTCGAGAAAGCCGAGCGAGGCCGACGAGAGGCGGTAGCTCATGTAGAAGCCGCCCTGCGGCATAAATCCCAGGGGCTCTACCGGAATGCGCGTGGTGGGCTGCAGATCGGGCACAGCGGCGGCTGCGTTTTTTTGCGGCTGCGCGGCGGCGACGCAAAGCCCCGCCGCCATAAAAAGCGTGATGAGCGCCGATCTTCGGCGGCCGGCATGTCTTCCGGAGCGCACTCTGCAGGTTACTCCATCCTCGCTATTTTGTGCGTACCCGCAGCCGGGGCGCAAACAAAGACCTTCGACAGGCTGAAAGCGAAGAGAGCGCTGCGAATGAAAAGGGCTGCGAAGGCGTTTATGCGGCCAGCTCGGCCTCGCACTCGGCGGCCTCGGACGCGGAATCTCCGGCGGTCCCGAGCCAGGAAAGCGGTGTGCGGATGAAGGAGAGCACGAGGCGTGGCATCTGACGGAGGTCGGTCCAGAGCGAGCGCGAGCTCTCGCCGACAATCATGGCGCCGTTCTGCATGACATGCCAGTGAAACATGGCCGAGACCAGGGTAAAGACGAGCGCCGAGATGCCCAGGGCGCGCATGTTGCCGTGGTCGAGACGGAGGTGCAGCAATGTGTCAAGACCGAGCGAGCTGAGCGGAACGGCGAAGACGCAGGTGAACCATCCGAGACGCCGTGAGCGGATACTGAGCGACTGCTGCTGCCATGCGGAGAAGACGCCGGAGGTGAGCAGAACATAGGCGGCTTCGACGATGCCGAAGTGCTGGCGGGCGTGCAGCTCCATGTGGCGCAGGGCGGCGATGCAGGCAGAGCCGCGCAGGACGGCGGTGAGCAGTGCCGCCTTCCAGTTCCAGTGTGTGAGAGGAAACAGCACAGAACGTGCGATACGCATCGGCTCTCCCTGAGGACAGAATCGGGAAAAAGCGCGAACGGACGGTCAAAAAGATATGACAATACGCACAAATTTAAGAGCAGGTGCCGGAAAGGGAACTTCCGGCGATCAATGGGCGGGGGCGCGAAGCTGATAGATGAAGAAGCTGGTCAGGCTCGCGACGAAAAGGATGATCAGCAGCAGAAAGCCTCCGATGATGAGGCTGGCGGTGCGCTCCTGCTCGGGCCTGGGACGGGTGATGCCGAAGGTGTTGATAAAGGTTTCCATCAGCCAGGTAAGGAGTTTCATAGACGTTCCTTTGAGATGTTTCAGGATAACGCTGCTGGGCATATCGCATATCTTCTGCTGTTAGCGAGCAGAGATTGTTACTTCTCAAGCACCCAGCCATATATGGTCTTTAGTTCTGCTGTACGCTGACGAGTGACAGCCTCGATACAAGCTGCACGTACCATTGGCCCCGCACTCCCGCCTTCATATAGATCGTATTCAGCCTTGCAGTTCGCATCACGGAACTGCATCCAAAGCCGTTGTGCTGCCTGTAAGTTACTCAGGTCGTCGGACCTCAAGTGTGCTCGAAGTTTTCCATAGAAGGAGTTCAACTCCCTATCGGCAGCCTGTGATGCCGTTATGAAGCATTGCGTCTCTGAAGAATCCGGACCTATCGACTGGCATGGATTTCCAGCCGCATTCATATGTTGAGCCAAAATATTCCCAGTCAAGAGGCAGGCGAGTGAAGAAAGCAGAAAAAAACGCAAAGTATGACCTATTTGCATGAAGGCCATCGTATCTCAGGCGAAACTCTCACAAAACGGGATTTTCGGTAAATGCTTCTCACCGCAATTCAACTTTCCACCGTCCCCTACCGCGCACTCAGTCTGGCTCTCGCCACCGCATCCAGCACGCCGTTGAGGAAGTTGATGGACTCCGGCGCGGAGTAGCGCCGCGCGATCTCCAGCGCCTCGTTAATCACAATAGGGAAGGGCGTTCCGGAGAAGCCGATGATTTCGGCGATGGCCATGCGCAGCACGTTGCGGTCGACAGCGGCCATGCGCGCCAGCTTCCAGTTCTTCGAGTGCTCGACGATCAGCGCGTCGATCTCTTCCTCACGCGCCGTAGCCACGCGGAAAAGGTCTTCGGCGAAGCCGCGCGTGTCGTCATCGACATCGTCGCGGGTCTTCCAGAAGCTTTTGCGGACCTCGTCGGGGTTCTGTTTGCCTACGTCGCCCTGAAAGAGCATCTGCATGGCCAGTTCCCGCGATTTACGGCGTTTGCCGGTGATGGTCATGCGGAGACGCCTGTCTTCTGTTCGACATCTTTCGCGCCCGTCTTCACCTCAATTTTTTTGTGCAGCGAGACCATCTCGATGGCGGCCGAGGCGGCCTCGAAGCCTTTGTTGCCGGCCTTCAGACCGGCGCGGTCCAGCGCCTGCTCGAGCGTCTCGCAGGTCAGCACACCGAAGGCGTGGGGAATGCCCGTCTCCTGCTGCGACTGGCCGATGCCGCGCGAGACCTCGTTATAGATGGCCTCGTAGTGGGCGGTTTCGCCGCGCAGCAGCAGGCCGAGGGTGATGACGGCATCGACGGTCTTCGATTCGGCGATTTTGCGGGCGGCGGAGGGAATCTCCCACGCGCCGGGCACGCGCAGAACCTGCACGTCTTCTTTCTTCGCGCCGCTGCGATACAAGCAATCCAGAGCCCCCTGCAGCAGACGGTCGGTGATCACGGCATTCCAGCGGGCAACGATAATGGCAAACTTCATGCCTTCGGCGGAGAGGTCGCCTTCAAGGGCGACCGGCCTGCCCCTGAGCGGCTCCTGCCACTCCCAGAAGGCGATGGAAAAGCCGGGAACCGGCTCGACAGCGAAGAGGCGGCTCTTCCAGTCGGTGTCGGCGATCGCGTCGAGGGCGGCGGAGGGAGCGTGCTTCTTCAGCCATGCCTGCGTGGTCTCGCGTACGGAGTCGAGGCTGGTGACCTCGACGAAGATTCCTGCTTTTTGCGAAGGCAGCTCGCCCTCGATCAGCTCCAGATTGCCGACGGGCGCGAGAAAGGCGCGGCCCCGGCCCGAAGCGTCGTCCCAGCCCTTGCCGGGCTCGAACCCCAGCGCGGAAAAGAAGCTTTCGAGCAGCGCCAGCTGCTCAGTCGAGGCGACCGGCTGAATGCATGTAATGCCCTTAACCATACTCTTTGAGGGTAACAGGGACTCGCCGTCCAGGCACTCGCGCCTTCGGCGCCGGTTTGCGTGATGCCGAATCATACCGGACGACAAAGAGAGCTGCTGCAAAAGCGACTGAAGAGGTTGCTGGGAAATCAGTTCTGTATCGGTGCACGGCTTCAGCATGCCCGGACGGCCAGCCCTACCAGAGGCGGCGAACGCCGAAGGCGTCGAGCTTCGTGTCTTTGCTGATCACAAGCATGTCTTCTGCCAGCGCCTGAGCCGCAATCATGCGATCGAATGGATCGCCATGATCCCCGGCGAGACGGCCGGCCCGCAGAGCGACGGCAGCGGAGATGGGCAGCAGTTCATAGCCGGCGCCTGTTACCTGATCGAGGAACTCGCGCTCAAGGCGTTCGGCTCCGGGCAATTTACCAAGACGGACTTTGGTTGCAATCTCCCAGGCCGTGGCTGTGGAGACAAAGAGACGGTTCGCTTCGTCAGTGAGCAGCGCGCGGGCGCTTGAGCTGAGCTCGGCCGGCGCCAGGCCAGCCCAGATCAGAGTGTGCGTGTCGAGAAGGAGTTTCATCTGTCGCCGCGGCGGATCGCCGGATCAGGAGTGGAAAGCAGCGGGTCTTCTTCTCCGGGACCGAAGCCCATCTCCTCATCGGAGAGCGGCTCCCAGAAAGCATCTCCGAGGACGAAATTCGGATCTGCGAGAAATCCCAGCCGCTTTTTCTCGACCGGCTGAATGGCTTCCAGGCGAGCGACCGGGGTTTTCTCGCGGCCGGAGGTGATGACGACCTCCTCGCCGGCCTGAGCCTTCTTTACCAGCTCGGAAAGGTTTGTTTTTGCTTCGAAGATGGTGGCAGTAATCATGGCAGAGTCATCCTGCTAAGTTATCTTAGTCAAGATGGATACTGAAGGTCAAGAAGCCATCTCAAAAAATGCCGATTGAGAGGAAAGCGTACTCAAATGAGGGGTTTATCACAGACTCTTATTATTGATATGAATGCACTCATATTTTATGAATCATTTGTGCTATAGTGGCGTCGAATAAGCTGCAGGTTGAGGTCTGCCAGAGCGCAGGGACTCGGTCCGTGCGCCTGGGGCAGGCAGTTAGCAGTCAGCCATAAAACGGTCGGCAGGTTGTCTCGCTGGCCGCCTTGCCGCTGACGGTTTCATCGCCGGCCGTTTCACCAGCTACTCGCATCATCAGCTACAGGAGAATCATGGCAATTCGCTGGGATAAATTCACCGTAAAGTCGCAGGAGGCCGTGCAGGCCGCGAGCGCGCTTGCCGCCGAAAACGGCAACCCCGAGCTGCTGCCGCTGCATCTGCTCGCCGCCCTCCTCGGCGACAAAGAGGGCATCATCGTGCCCGTGCTGGAGAAGGTCGGCGTGCCCACGCCGCAGCTTGCCGCGCAGGCGCAGGACGCCCTGAGCAAGCTGCCCAAGGTCAGCGGCGCATCCGCGCAGCCCGGGGCCTCGAACGCAATCAACAAAGTCTTCGAGCAGTCTTTCAAAGAGGCTGAAAATTTTAAGGACGACTACGTCTCGACCGAGCATCTGCTGCTTGCCCTTGCCGGGCAGAAGAACGACGGCGCCGCTCTGCTGCTGGCCTCTTTCGGAGCCACGCGCGACGCGATCCTTAAGAGCCTCAGCACCGTGCGCGGCGCGCAGCGCGTGATCGATCAGAATCCGGAAGCCAAGTTCCAGGCGCTCGAAAAATACGCAAAAGACCTCACCGAGCTCGCCCGCCGCGGCAAGCTCGATCCCGTCATCGGACGCGACGAGGAGATTCGCCGCGTCGTCCAGGTCCTTTCGCGCCGCACCAAAAATAATCCGGTGCTCATAGGCGAGCCTGGTGTCGGCAAAACCGCCATCGTCGAAGGCCTCGCGCGTCGCATTGTGCACGGCGACGTGCCCGAAATTCTCAAGGACAAGCGCGTCATCTCGCTCGACCTCGGTTCCATGCTCGCCGGCGCAAAATATCGCGGCGAGTTCGAAGACCGCCTCAAAGCCGTCCTCAAGGAGATCGAGGAGTCGAACGGGCAGATCGTCCTCTTCATCGACGAGCTGCATACCCTCGTCGGCGCCGGAGCAGCCGAGGGCGCCATCGACGCCTCCAACATGCTCAAGCCTGCGCTCGCTCGCGGTGAGCTGCGTGCCATCGGCGCAACCACGCTGAACGAGTACCGCAAGTACATCGAGAAGGACGCGGCCCTCGAGCGCCGCTTCCAGATCGTCTTCGTCGGCGAGCCGAATGTCGAGGACACCATCGCCATCCTGCGCGGTCTCAAGGAGCGCTACGAAGCGCACCACAAGGTTCGCATCAAGGACGCGGCCATCGTCGCCGCCGCGACGCTCTCGCACCGCTACATCTCCGACCGTTTTCTGCCCGACAAGGCCATCGATCTGGTCGACGAGGCAGCGGCGTCGCTCGCCATCCAGATCGGCTCCGTCCCCACAGAAATCGACGAGCTGGAGCGCCAGGCGACGTCGCTCGAAATCGAGCGCGCCGCCCTCAAGCGCGAGAGCGACGACAACTCGAAGCAGCGCCTCGAAGCCGTCGAGCGCGAGCTGGCCGCCCTGCGCGAGCGGACCACCGGCCTGCGCGCCCGCTGGCAGAAAGAGCGCGAGGCCATCACCCGCCTCAGCGACGTCAAGAAGCAGGTCGAAGCTCTGCGCTTCGAAGCCGACGAGCAAACCCGCCGCGGCAACCTCGAACGCGCCGCACAGATTCAGTACGGCGAGCTGCCGAAGCTTGAAACCGAACTGAAGAAGCTCAACGCGCAGCAGGAAGGCGCCGACGGATCGCACCGCATGCTCAAGGAAGAGGTCGATGAAGAAGACATCGCCTCCATCGTCAGCAAGTGGACCGGCATCCCCGTCACCAAAATGCTCGAAGGCGAAGTGAAGAAGCTTGTCCGCATGGAAGAAGGTCTGCGCGAGCGCGTCATCGGGCAGGACGACGCCCTGACGACAGTGGCCAACGCCATCCGCCGCTCGCGTGCCGGCCTCAGCGACCCGAAGCGTCCCATCGGCTCCTTCATTTTTCTTGGACCGACGGGCGTCGGCAAGACTGAGACCGCCCGCGCTCTCGCTGAGTTCCTCTTCGACGACGAGCAGGCCATGATCCGCATCGATATGTCCGAGTACATGGAGAAGCACTCTGTGGCCCGTCTCATCGGCGCGCCTCCCGGATACATCGGCTTCGACGAAGGCGGCCAGCTCACCGAAGCCATTCGCCGCCGTCCCTATGCCGTCGTCCTCTTCGACGAGATTGAAAAGGCGCATTCGGATGTCTTCAACGTCCTGCTGCAGGTGCTCGACGACGGACGCCTCACCGACTCTAAGGGCCGCACGGTGGACTTCAAGAACACGGTGCTCATCATGACGTCGAACCTCGGCGCGGCACTTCTGCAGGGCGAATCGCTTACCAGCGAAGTCGCCTTCGAGAAGGCCCGCAACCAGGTGATGGATGTGCTCAAACAGAGCTTCCGTCCCGAGTTCCTGAACCGCGTGGACGACATCGTGATCTTCCGTCCGCTCGGCGAGGAGCAGCTCACGCACATCGTCGATCTGCGGCTGAAGGATCTCGAAAAGCTGCTGGCCGAGCGTCATATCACCATCGAGCTCACCGACGCGGCACGCCACCAGCTGCTGACCTCGGGCTACGATCGCGCCTACGGAGCGCGGCCGCTGAAGCGCGCCTTACAGCGCCTCATTCAGGACCCGCTGGCCATGAAGATCCTCGACGGTGAAGTGCTGCACGGCGACCATGTGCGCATCGAAGCCGACCCGCGGAGCAATCATCTGCGCATCGAAGTCAAAACCCGGGCCGGCATTCCGATCGAGAGCCACATCCACATCGGCCAGGCGTAAGCAGTGAAACCACATTATTGACCAGTCGAAATGACTGGTCAATAATGTCTGTATGAGAGAAGTTCAGGCATCCCAGGCAAAAACACACTTTCTGCAGCTCCTCGACGACGTGGAGCGCGGAGAAACCGTGGTGATTACCCGCCACGGCCGCCCCGTTGCCCGGTTGACATCGGAAGCCAGACCCGATCAAAACAAAGTCGCAGAGGCTTTTGCGGCACTTAAGGAATTTCGCCGCAGCAACGGTCGTATCACTGTCGAGGAGATACTCTCAGCGCGGGACGAAGGAAGAAAGTACTGATGCCCTTTGTTCTGGACGCTTCCATTACCTTAAGCTGGTCATTCTCCGACGAAGGTCATCCTCATGCCGCTCTGGCAGAGAAACGTCTGCAGACCGATCCCGCCGTAGTGCCCAGCCTTTGGTGGCTGGAAATTCGAAATGCTCTGTTGATGAACGAACGTCGCGGACGACTGACCGAAGCGAAGACCGCAGCTTTTCTGCGCTTCCTGTCCGGGCTTCCCATCACGCTCGATCGCGCGCCCAGTGAAGCGGAGGTGTTGCGCCTTGCCCGGACCCACCGGCTCACTGTCTACGACGCGTGCTATCTCGAACTTGCGCAGCGCAATGGAACAGTCCTCGCCACGCTCGATGCGGACCTGATCCGCGCCGCGAAAGCAGAGGCCGTCCCCCTCATTGGTGAAGTCAGCTAACGGTCCGTCCTTACGGAACCGTCACCACAACCTTCCCGATCTGCGCGTTCGACTCCAGATACTGGTACGCCTCCACCACCTGTGCAAACGGAAATGTCTTCGCAATCTTCGGCTGAAAGCGCCCATCCGCCAGCCGGTCGAAGACATACTTCTTCGCCGCAGGCAGCCGCTCCGGATTCTGCGTGAACTCCATCAGCGTATAGCCGCGAATGTTCAGGCCCTTCACCAGCGCCGTTACCAGCGGATACAGCGTCGGCTCCATCGAAAGCCATCCGTACTGAAAGATGATCCCCTCCGGCGCCGCCACCTGCGCCAGCGTCTCCAGAAACGGCCCGGCCACCGGATCGAAGATCACCCGCGGACCCTTGCCGCCGGTAATCTCCGACACCCGCGCCACAAAATCCTCGTCCTCCGTCGCAATCACATGGTCCGCGCCCAGCGCAGCAATCTCGGCCTTCTTGCTGTTCTTTCTGGTCGTCGCGATCGACACCGCGCCTTCCGCCTTCGCAATCTGGATCGCGGCCAGCCCCACGCTGCTCGACGCCGCCGGAATGATCACGAAATCCCCCTGCGTCAGCTTCGCAATTCCGATCAGCGCGCCCCACGCCGTCACATATTGCATCCAGATCGCCGCGCCCTCCGCCGCAGAGAGGTTCGCCGGATACTCGCCCAGCGCGAACACCGGCGCAATCGCCTCCTCGGCCACCATCGGATACTGATTCATCGAAAACGCCGGAATCGTCGACACCCGCTTGCCCAGCCAGTTTTTGTCCACGTCCGGCCCCACCGCTTCGACGACTCCCGCAGCCTCATATCCCAGCCCGGCGGGCAAACGCGCCTCCTCCACATACTGGCCGTGATAAAACATCGACTCCGCCCGGTTCAGCCCAATCGCCTCGACCCTCAGCCGCACTTCTCCCTTGCCCGGCTGCCGTGACGGCTGCTCTTCGAACTTCAGCTTCTCCGGCCCGCCGGCTTCATGAAAACGAACGATCTTCGGCATTCCAATCTCCTTGTGCGCCGCCGTTCCCAGCCCGCTTCTGAAAACCCAGCCCGCTCCCGAACGACGGCATGCGTTTTGGATGGACGACCCCACCGAGCCGATGCAGAAGTCGTTTCCCGATAAACCCCGGCAATCCCCCGCCAAAGCCACGCAGCCTGATTTTCACGTAACTCCGCGCGCGTCCCAAGCATCTACCTGGAAACAACCTCATCGACGGAGCCATCATGAGCACACCGATCTACGACATCCCTGTAAACCGCATCACCGGCGAGCCTGCCACGCTGCGCGAGTTTCAGGGCAATGTCGCCCTCGTCGTCAACGTCGCCTCAAAGTGCGGTCTCACGCCTCAGTACGAAGGCCTCGAAAAGATCTACCGCCAGTACCGCGACCGCGGCTTCGTCGTGCTCGGCTTTCCCGCCAACGACTTCGCCGGCCAGGAGCCCGGAACCAACGCCGAAATCCAGTCCTTCTGCACGCTGAACTTTGGCGTCGAGTTCCCGCTCTACGAAAAAATCACCGTCACCGGCGACGCCACGCATCCGCTCTATCAGGCCCTTATCGCTGCCGAACCCGAATCAACGACGCCGAACCCGGGAAAGTTTCGCGCCGACCTCGAAGGCTATGGCCTCGTCACGAACCCCGCCCCCGGCATCCTCTGGAACTTTGAAAAGTTCCTGCTTAACCGTAAAGGCAACGTTGTCGCCCGCTTCTCGCCCGAGTTGACGCCGGAAGATCCGGTGATCACGGCCGCGATTGAGAAGGAGATAACAGCGGATTCATTTTCATGAAATCCGTATCCCGCACAATATTCCATGTCTGAACAGTCATATCTGAAGGTTGCGGTTTCTACTCTGCCAGGAGATAGTAGCCTGTAAGTACACAGTGGAAGCTTTGCCGGTGATGCCTGTTGCGGGCGAAAGAAGATCTGGAACCGTGCGGATTCCCCTCATGGATTCAGGACTGCCTGGCATCTCCGGAAAATTGGGCAAAGGAGATTTATGAGCACGCAGGAGCGCGTTTTTTCCCTCATGGCCAGGCCGGTTCCGCTGAGAACGCTGGCCATCCGCAAACTGCTCCGTACCTGGCCGACAGGCTCTTATCGTTCCCGGTTGTATCTTGGAGCCGTCAATCGTCCTCATTACGGATGGTGCCTCTACCATGCCGCAGAGGAAGCAAAAGCGCTTGGATACAAGGCGATCACTGTTCTGGAGTTCGGAGTGGCCGGCGGGAACGGGCTTATCTGTCTCTGCGAGCACAAAAGAGCGATTGAGAAAGAGATGGGTGTAGAGGTTCGGGTCGTGGGGTTCGATACGGGGAAGGGACTTCCGCCAAGCAGCGACCCGCGTGATCTGCTGTACTGCTGGCCTCCGGGCTCCTACGAGATGGACCGTCCCGCTCTGGAGGCGCGCATCGCTGGGCGGGCTGAGCTGGTCATCGGAGATGTAGCACAGACAGTGATCGGATGGGAGCCAGCGGCGCATGCCCCGATTGGGGCTATTATGTTCGACCTGGACTTCTACTCATCCACGATGGCGGCGTTCGGTATTCTCAGCCAGGCGAACACTCTTCCGCGTATCTGGTGCTACTTCGATGACATCCGGGGATATCCGGAGAATGCCTATACCGACGGCATCGGCGAGCGGGAGGCGATCCGGCAGTTCAACCTCGCTCCGGAGCGGAAGCAGCTCCGTGATCACCTCTCTCCGGCCTATACATTCAAGGCCGTGCCGCCGGAAGCCTGGCATGAGGACATCTATCTCTACCATCGCCTTAACCATCCCAATTACAATACCTGTCTTACGAAAGAAGAAAAGTCTCAGCTGAGACTTGCGAACTGACAGCGGCAGGACGTTTGCTGTAAGGCGTATCCGGAGACGGAACCGCCTTACACCCACTCGCCCTGCCGCATCAGCGGCTCGACGGTGCCCGTCGCGGTAATGCCATCGAGGTCGATCTTTCCCGACCCAATCATCCAGTCCACATGGATCAGGCTGTCGTTCGCGCCCTTCGCCGCCAGCTCTTCCGGCGTCAGCTTGTCGCCATTTTTCAGGCAGCTGCTGTACGCCTGTCCCAGAGCGATATGGCACGCGGCATTCTCATCGAACAGCGTGTTCAGAAACAGCAGGCCGCTCGCCGCAATCGGAGACGAATGCGGAACCAGCGCCACTTCGCCCAGCTTCCGCGCGCCCTCGTCCGTGTCGATCATCTTCTGCAGCACTTCCTGGCCTTTGGTCGCGCGCGCCTCCACAATGCGCCCGCCCTCAAAGCGCACCGAGATGCCCTCGATCATCGTCCCCTGATGCGACAGCGGCTTGGTCGCCGTCACCGTGCCTTCCGTGCGGTCCTTGTGCGGCGTTGTGAAAACCTCTTCCGTCGGCATGTTGGGAATGCAGTACCGCCCGTTGCCCGCCGTCGTTCCGCCGCCCAGCCACAGGTGATCGTCTGCCAGGCCGACACGTAAATCGGTCCCCGGCCCACGAAAATGCAGCGTCGCGTAGCGCTTCTCGTTCATCGTCGCTGCACGCCGATGCAGGTTGGCATCATGCTGCTTCCACGCTTCTACCGGGTCCGTCAGGTCGGCCCTCGACGCGGCAAAGATTGCATCCCACAACTTCGCCAGCGCCGCTTCCGGCGCCAGATCGGGAAACACCGCCGCGGCCCACGCCGGCGTCGCGCACGAAACGATCGTCCAGTTAATCTCGTGCCGCGTAATCAGCTCCAGCGCCGGACGGTACGCCTTCGACACCGCGCGATTCGCGCGCCCCACCTTTTCCGGGTCCTCCTGCGACAGCAGCGAAGGATTCCCGCCCGCCACCGCCAGCCGCGCCGCGCCCTCTTTAAACGCCGCCGCCATGCCGTCATAGAGCCATGAAGCCGCCGTATCGAAGCCCGCATCCGCTCCATAGCGATAGCGCAGCAGCGTCGACTCCTCATCGGTGAAGAACGTCGTCACCAGCGCCGCGCCTGCCTTGTACGCATGTTCGGTAATGCGCCGCACCAGCGGCAGTGCGTCCAGCGTCGCGGTCATCACCAGCTGCTGTCCGGGAGCCAGCCCCAGGCCGGTGCGAATGGCAACCTCGCCCAGGCGATCGAGCTTCCGTTCAAACTCCTGCTGTGAAGACTGCGTGTCGGCTTTGGTATCGGCGAATGCGGTTGCGGGATTCATCACGTCTCCTATTGTCACGCCCCGCGCCGCGCGATGGCAACGCGCGGAATCCCCTGCAGGTCATCCACAAACTCCACGTCGCTCCAGCCCGCCAGCAATCCGGTCAGCGCCTCGCGCTGCCCATGGCCCATCTCCAGCATCAGCCAGCCACCTGCAGCCAGCGCCTCACGCGCCTGCGGAATCAGCCGCTCATAGATATCAAGCCCCGTCGCGCCCGCAAACAGCGCCGTATGCGGCTCGTAGTCGCGCACCTGTGTTTCAAGAAGTTCGCCGCTTGCAATATATGGAGGGTTCGAAACGACCGCATCGAATCGCTCGCCCTGCACTGCGCCCAGCAGATCGGACGGAAGAAACCGCATCCGCTCCTCGACGCCATGAGCCTGAGCATTACCCTGTGCAACCGCCAGCGCGGCCTGCGAAATATCGAGCGCCGTCACCTGCGCCCGCGGCAGCACATGCGCCAGCGCCACAGCAATCGCGCCCGACCCGGTTCCGACATCGGCCACGCGCAGCGCAGCATCCCGGCTCACTCTCGCCAGCAAAGCCTCTACAAGATGTTCGGTTTCGGGGCGGGGAATCAGCACATCGGGCGTCACGCGAAAGCGCAGCCCATAAAACTCCTGCTCGCCCAGAATGTACTGCACCGGCTCCTGTGCCGCCCGCCGCCTAATCCACGCCTGATAGCAGTCAATATGTTCCTGCGAAATCTCTTCATCCGGATGCGTCAGCAGCCACGCCCGGTCGCGCCCTACCGCCCGCAGCAAGAGCAGCTCCGTATCGCGTCGGCCGGTCGGCAGATGCGCCAACCGTGCAGCGCCTTCACTCAGTACCGTACGAAGCGTTGCCATAGCTCTCAATCAGGAATGGCGGCGAAGCCGCGCCCGCAAGCCTACGACGCGGCGTTGCGCCGTCGGGCCTGCCGGGCAAGCCACGCGCGGATAGCTTCTTCCAGATGCAGTTCCCAGTTGGCGGTGGACTGGAGCTGATCGACGACATCACTCGAAAGGCTGACGGAAATCTGCTTCCGAGCCGGTTTCTTTTCCGCCTCGGGAGCAGACTTCAGAGAGCGCAGCTTGCGCTGAAGCGATTCGGGAAGCTGCGAAAAGCTTTTGGCGCGGGCAAAGTCTTCCTCGGTCCACTCCGGATTTTCATCGTCGATCAGCTCAGGGTTGACAGGCTTCGGCATATCGCTTTCTCTCCTTTCGGTTCGCTGTTCTCAGGCTTATGACGCGAACAGATTCGCCCCGGAATGTAAACACCAGCGCATAAAGCTTATCGTTAATCCAGCCAAGAGAGCGATATCGTTTTTCGCCGTAGTCGCGGCGGGTGTCTTCCACTGTGACCGCTGTCTGAAAATCAAACTCCGCAGCGAGCGTAAAGGGAAGGCCGCGTTCACGGACATTGCGCTCATTCTTGGCCGCATCAAACGTGATCTTCACCCCCGCACAATAAGAGCCTGCTGTCTTCTCCGCAAGAGTACGTCCGTGCAGTCTGCACTCAGGCGGCTGCTTCGGCCTCAGCCTTCAGCCGCTCTGCATTGAAGTGTGCAATCAGCGCGTCGATCACCGGCTGCAGCCGTCCTTCCATCACATCGGCAAGCTGATGGATGGTCAGTCCGATGCGATGATCCGTCAGCCGGTTCTGCGGAAAGTTGTACGTGCGAATCTTTTCGCTGCGGTCGCCCGATCCCACCTGCTGCTTCCGCTCCTTCGCCAGCGCCTGCTGCTGCCGCTCCATCTCCACTTCATACAGGCGCGAGCGCAGCACGCGCATCGCCTTCTCGCGATTCTTGATCTGCGATTTCTCGTCCTGGCAGCTCACCACCGTATTCGTCGGCAGATGCGTAATGCGCACCGCCGAATACGTCGTGTTCACCGACTGCCCGCCCGGCCCCGACGAGCAGAACGTATCGATGCGAATGTCCTTCGCCTCGATCTTCACATCCACTTCCTCCGCCTCCGGCAGCACCGCTACCGTAATCGCCGACGTATGCACGCGCCCCTGCGTCTCCGTTGCCGGAACCCGCTGCACCCGATGCACGCCGCTCTCGTACTTGAGCTGCGAGTACACCCGGTCGCCTTCGATAATCGCGATCACTTCCTTCAGTCCGCCCACCGACGACTCCGACGAAGACAGCACCTCCACCTTCCACCGGTGCTGCTCCGCAAACCGCGAGTACATGCGAAACATCTCCGCCGCAAACAACGACGCCTCATCGCCGCCCGTGCCTGCACGGATTTCGACAACCACGTTCTTCTCATCGTTCGGGTCTTTGGGCAGCAGCAGCACCTTCAGCTCTTCCTCGACCTTCGGCTCGCGCTCTTCGAGCTGCGCCAGCTCCTCTTCGGCCATCGTGCGAATCTCCGCATCGCTCTCGTTCAGCATGCCCTTCGCATCGGCAATGCCCGTGCGAACCTCGCGATACTCGCGAAACTTATCGACCACCGGCTCCAGCTCGCGGTGCTGCTTCGCGATCTTCTGATACTTCTGCTGGTCGGAGATAATCTCCGGCTCGGCCATCTGCCGTCCCAGCTCTTCATAGCGGGCTTCAATCTGTTCCAGGCGTTCAAACATGGTGTGCTCTCAGGGGCGTTTCAAAGATCAATTTCGATGGGAAGGGTGAAGCGGAGCGACAGCGGCTGGGAGCCGCTAACGCGTTTCCAGGAACGCTGTCTCTCGAAGCCCACGCTCCTGAGCTGGCGCGACCATCAGGGAGCGCCGGCGCTGCGCGAACTTCAACGAGGACGCCGTATCCCTGGAAACGTCGTAGAGAAGGGTGCCGAAGGTGAAACTCTGCCGCATCTGTCTTAGTTTACCGCTCTTTTGGATGCGCCGCAGCCAGAAAAGACGCTGCACGCCGCCCGCCCATCGACCATCTATAGTCAACTGGGGAGCCATCCGGAATGAGCCTCTTCCTGCCCTTCGCCGAGCTGTGCGACGCCCTCGCCGCGACCACGAAGAAGCTCGAAAAGCGCGCCCTCATCGCCCAGTACCTCAAATCGCTGCCTATCGCCGACGCCTCTCGCGCCGTCCTCTGGCTCTCCGGCTCGCCCTTCGCCGAAACCGACCGCCGCGCCCTCAACGCCGGAGGCTCGCTCCTCAGCAAGGCCGTCGCCCAGCTCACCGGAGCCGACCGCAACTCCATGCACGCCGCCTACCGCCGCCACGGAGACTTCGGCGCAGCCTCAGCCGATCTGCTCGCCGCCCGCCTCGCGCACGCCGCGACCCTCACTCTCGCCGCTCTTGAAACCGCCTTCGACCACCTCGCCGCCGCCCGCGGCTCCGCGCCAAAGCTGCGGCTGGTGACCGATCTCCTCGCGCAGGCCACGCCCGTCGAAGCCAAATACCTCATCAAGCTCATCCTCGGAGACATGCGCACCGGCGTGCAGCAGAGCCTCGTCGAAGAGGCCATCGCCGCAGCCTTTGATACGGAAGTCCCCGCCGTGCGTCGCGCCGGCATGCTCCTCGGCAACCTCGGCAAAGTGGTGGCGATGGCCGCGCAGGGCACGCTCGCCGAGGCCCGCATGAAGCTCTTCCATCCCCTCGGCTTCATGCTCGCCAGCCCCGTCGCCACCGTCGACGAAGCCATAGACCGTTTCGCCAGGGAAACTGAGGCGGAAGAAACCGGATTCCTTCGAGCATCCAGCGAAAGCGCCGCGACGGTTGCTAATGAGGTCTCTTCCGAGGCGCCGAAGGCGCGGTTGCCTGGACGGCCAGTCCAAATGGAGGACAAATACGACGGCATCCGCGCGCAGCTTCATTGCGGAGATTCCTCCGAGCCAGGCCGCGTCGGCCTCTTTTCCCGCAGCCGCGAAGACCTGAGCGACGGTTTCCCCGACCTCATCGAAGCCTTCGCCGCTATCCCCGAGCCGGTCATCCTCGACGGCGAAATTCTCGCCTGGAATGCCGCCGCGCAGCGTGCCCTGCCGTTCTCCTCGCTCCAGCAGCGTATCGGCCGCAAGCGCGTCACCGAGCAGATGCGCGAGCAGATCCCCGTCGTCTTCATGGCCTTCGATCTGCTCTATGGCAACTCCGAATTACAGCTCGAACAGCCTCTGCGCCAACGGCGAACGCTGCTCGAAAATTTCCTCGCCACCCACGGCCCCGTCACCGCAGAAGCCGTACAGCGAGGACAGGCCAGTCTCTTCGCGCCGGAAACCGCGCAGCCATTTTTCCCGCGCCTGATGCTCGCGCCCGCCACGCCTCTCGCATCGGCAGAACAACTGGACCGCGCCTATTCTGAAGCCCGCAATCGCGGCAACGAAGGCGTCATGCTCAAATCGCTCGCCAGCACCTATCAGCCCGGACGCCGCGGACTCGCCTGGCTCAAGCTCAAGCGCGAGCTGGCCACGCTCGACGTCGTCGTTACCGGAGCCGAGTTCGGCAACGGACGCCGCGCCGCCGTCCTTAGCGACTACACCTTCGCCGTGCGCGATGGCGCGACAGCGAATGGCTCTGAATCAAATAATCTCAACCTGAAGAATGTCGGGAAGGCCTACTCCGGCCTCACCGACGCCGAAATCGCCGAACTCACCGACTTCTTCAAAGCCCACACCCTCGAAGACTTCGGAACCTTCCGTACGGTAGAGCCCCTGATCGTCCTCGAAGTCGCCTTCAACAACGTCATGCGCTCCGACCGCCACGCGAGCGGCTTCGCGCTGCGCTTCCCGCGCATCGTCCGAATCCGAACCGACAAGCCTGTCGAGGAGATCGACACGCTGCAGCGCGTCGAGGAAATTTATGCGGGGCAGCCTGAACTGGGCGCTTCTTCGCTGCCCAGCTAGTGATGGTGGTGATGATGCCCGGCCATCTCTTCGACGGGCATTACGCATCCGTGCGCCACTTCGCACTCCGTGTGCTCGAACTGCAGTGTGGTGTGGTGAATGTGGAACCTGTCGCTGAGCGTGTGCTTCATCTTTTCGAGAATACGATTGCTCTCCGACAGCGGAATGTCGGCGATTGTTACATGGCTGGCAAGGGCGTGCGTCTGTGAGCCGAGGCTCCAGACGTGAAGATCGTGAACATCTTCGACGCCTTCGATGCCGCAGAGCGCAGAGCGTATCTCGCTCAAAGAGATGCCGTGTGGCGTGCCTTCGAGCAGAATGTTCAGCGTCTCGCGCACGATGGAGATCGAAGACCACAGGATGAGGGCTGCAATCACGAGCGACAGCGCGGGATCGATCCATGTCTGCGCGGTGAAGAGAATCGCGGCGCCGCCCACAATCACCGCTGCCGTCGACAGCGTATCGCCGAGCATGTGGATGAAGACGCTGCGGATGTTGACGTCGTGGCTGACCCGCCAGAGCAGAGCGGCGATCACACCGTTCATTAGCACGCCGGCTGCGGCCACCAGCATCATGATGCGCGGCTGCACCGCCTCCGGATGGCCGAAGCGATGAATGGCCTCAGCCCCGATCCAGATGGCGATGAGCACGAGCGTGAGCGCGTTCAGAAATGCGGCCAGCACGCCGGCCCGCTGATAGCCGAAGGTCTTTTTGTCGGTAGCCGGGCGTCCCTGAAAGTAAACGGCGACGAAGGAGAGGACCAGCGCCAGCGCATCCGATGCGTTGTGGCCGGCCTCGGAGATCAGCGCCAGCGAATGGGCGCGCCATCCGGCAAGCAGTGTGAGCGCCACATAGGCGAGGGTTGCGATCAGAGAAAAGCGCAGCACGCGCTGCATCTTCTTCTGTGCGGCGGCCGTCGTGGCATGAACATGCATCAGCTTCAGTCTATCGGCTTGGCGATCCGAGATTCAACGGAGTTTCACGATCCGGTTTTTACACCGTTGGATTCCAGGTGCGGGGCTTCCCTGGATTCGATCTGCGGCGCGGCGGCGGAGGAGGCACGTAGTGCATGGTGTCGCGCAGGCCGCTCCAGCCCTCCGCCACCACAATGCTGTTTTCCGGACGATGCACGTCGTAGCGCACCGAGCAGGGAATGCCGAGCTGCGTCTCTTTGAGATTGATCTGATCGCGCAGCGCGGTCACGTCCTGCGAGCACTCGTACTCGACGCCGCCGATCTCATATTTATAAAGAATGAGCTGCATGCCGTCGGGCTGACCGTTCTCTCCCGGTCCCATTTCGGAGATATCGATTACGGTGCCGTCGATGATGCGGCCGCTGAGCACCAGATCCGCGCGCCGCTGCCGCTCCAGCTCTTCGAGCGAGGGGCGTTTGCGCAATGCAAAAAGCGCGGCGACGCCACCGGCGCAGAGTACGGCGAGCGCCATGGCTCCAATAACCTCGGGGTCGCGCAGTGAAAATCCGCTCATCGGACTCTCCGGGTGTCCGGATCGGGCAGGCCCGGACAGGAAGGCGCTTTGTCTGTGCCGCCGTCATCCGTGGAACTACTCTGATACAGACAGATGCAGCATATCATTCCACCGTATGCTTTACAGGCAGCGCAGATTACGGTTTGAAGAACGGTGCGGCGATTCACCACGGACGGAAAGTCGCGTTATAGTTTTGTCCATCGAATCAGAAGAGCCTGCCGCGTTATCCGGCTGGCGGCGGGTCTTCAGTGCAGACATCTCCGGCGTCCGAACGGCCGGCGTCAAAATACGACCGGCCATGGAAAAACAGTCAGAGACAGGAGCAGCGATGAAAGCAGCGATCCTTTGTGCAGTGTTAGTGTCGGCGCCGCTGTTTGCGCAGGATAAACCGGCAGCCCCGAAGCCTCCGGCCGGCCCCGGGCTGACGCTCACCACCAGTGCCTTCGCCGATGGCGGCATCATTCCCGATCCATACACGATGAATGCCGGCCCGGCGGCGGTCTCTCCGAAGCTCGAATGGAGCCACGTTCCGGCCGGAACGGTCACGTTCGCACTGATTCTTCACGATCCGGATACTTCCATCCGTCACAGCACGCAGGAGGTGCTGCACTGGCTGATATTCAATATTCCCGGCACGGCGACCAGCCTGCCCGAGGGCGTGCCGGCGACGGCGCAGCTTCCTGACGGGACGATCCAGGGGAAGAATCAGCGCGGCACGGTGGGCTATATGGGCATGGGCGCGCCGGCTGCCGGCCCCTACCACCATTACACCTGGGAGCTCTTTGCGCTGGACACGAAGCTCGATCTCGGTCCGGATGCGACGCGTGAGGATGTGCTGAAGGCCATGGACGGACACATTCTTGGCAAAGGCGTGGTCTTCGGCCGGTTTCATCGCTGATTCGGTCTGGTCCTGATCCCCTGTCCGGAAATCCGGACGGGGGCAACCATCCGGTCCGGAAGGATAATTCCGGGAAGCAGGGAACAGAGAGCGGAAAAATAAGGCCCGCGGAGGCCGGGTCTTTGTCTTTGCGCCGAAGGCGCGTCCGCCTGGACGGCCAGTCCCCTGCGCTATACTCCAAAGAGACATGTCGAATCGCAGGGTTTCCGCGACCGCCCCTTCCGGCGGTCGTTTTTCCGCACAGAACAACGCGTCATCCAGCGCTCCCCGCATCCGTTCCACAACGGTTGTCTGCGTGCGCCGCGGCAACAGCGTGGTCATGGCCGCTGATGGCCAGGTCACGATGGGCGAAGCCGTATTCAAGCATGGCGCGCGCAAGATTCGCCGCCTGTATCAGGACAAGATTCTGGCCGGGTTTGCCGGATCGACCGCCGACGCCTTTTCGCTCTTCAGCCGCTTCGAGAGCAAGCTCGAGCAGTATGCGGGAAATCTGGGACGGGCCGCCGTGGAGCTGGCCAAGGACTGGCGCACCGACAAGATGCTGCGCAGCCTGGAAGCGCTGCTGATTGTGGCCGACGTGGGACAGACCTTTCTGATCAGCGGATCGGGCGATGTGATCGAGCCCGACGAGGGCATTGCGGCGATCGGCAGCGGCGGCTCCTACGCCATGGCGGCGGCGCGCGCTCTGATGGAGAATACCGATCTGCCGGCCCGCGAGGTTGCCGAAAAATCGCTCCGCATCGCCGGACAGATCTGTATCTATACCAACGACAAGATCACGATTGAAGAGCTGAAAGCATAAGCCGTTCGCAGCGGCCGCTCGAAAGGAGCAGGCATCTATGGCTATTTACCTTCCCGGAACCGCAGAAGACCAGGAGCTGGCGCTCGATGAGCTGACACCGCGCGAGATTGTGGTGGAGCTGGACAAGTATGTCGTGGGACAGAAGGCGGCCAAGCGCGCCGTGGCGATTGCGCTGCGCAACCGCATGCGGCGGCAGAAGCTGACGCCGGAGCTGGCCGACGAGATCATGCCCAAGAACATCATCATGATCGGGCCGACGGGCGTGGGCAAGACGGAGATCGCACGGCGCCTGGCCAGGCTGACCAATTCGCCCTTTCTCAAGGTCGAGGCCTCGAAGTTTACCGAGGTCGGCTATGTGGGGCGCGATGTCGAGTCGATGGTGCGCGATCTGGTCGAGATCGCCATCGATATGGTGCGCGAAGAGAAGCTCGAAGAGGTGGAAGACAAGGCCGAGCTGAATGCGGAGGAGCGGCTGCTCGATCTGCTGCTGCCGCCGCCTGCCGCAGCACCTGCGGCTTCGCCGGGCGGGCAGCAGCAGCCTCACGTGGAAGGCAATACGATCACGCTGCCGGCTCCGGCGTCAGCTTCGGGCGGCGATTCGCACCAGCGGACGCGGGAGAAGCTGCGCCAGCAGTTTCGCGAGGGCAAGCTCGACGACCGCATGGTGGAGATGGACGTGCGCGAGCGCAACGCGCCGTCGTTCGAGATCATCTCCAACCAGGGCGTGGAGGAGATGGACATCAATCTGAAGGATGTTCTGCCGAACATCTTCGGACAGCGCACGCGCAAAAAGAAGATGAAGGTTGCCGAGGCCTTCGAGTATCTGGTGCAGGAAGAGGAAGGCCGACTGATCGATATGGATCAGGTCACTCGCACCGCCGTCGAACGCGTAGAGAACTCGGGCATCGTCTTCCTCGATGAGATCGACAAGATCGCCGGGCGCGAGGGCGGACACGGCCCGGATGTGTCGCGCGAGGGCGTGCAGCGGGACATTCTGCCGATCGTGGAAGGCACGACCGTAAACACCCGCTACGGCATGGTGCGCACGGACTACATTCTGTTCATCGCCGCCGGAGCCTTTCATGTATCGAAGCCGAGCGATCTGATTCCGGAGCTGCAGGGGCGTTTCCCGATCCGCGTGGAGCTGCAGTCGCTCACCGTCGAAGACTTCATCCGCATTCTCACCGAGCCGAAGTCGTCGCTGGTCCGCCAGTACACGGCGCTGCTTGAAACCGAAGGGCTGAAGCTGGAGTTTACCCGCGAGGCCATCGAGGAGATGGCGCACTTCGCCTTCCGCGTGAACGAGACGACGGAGAACATCGGCGCGCGCCGGCTGCACACGATTATGGAGCGCGTGCTCGACGAGATCAGCTTCCTCGCTCCCGACCTGACCAGGGGGCAGCAGAAGAAGGACGGGACGGTGCCCTCTTTGGCAGCGGTCATCGACGGAACCACTGCGCCGCTGCCGGTGATGGAGCGCGAGACGGCGACAGGCAGCGAGAAGGTCGTCGTCATCGATCCGGAGTACGTGCGCCAGATGGTCGCGTCGATCGTGAAGGATCAGGATCTGTCGAGATACATTCTCTAGCTACGCCAGATCGCTGAGTCTCGGCCATCCGAAGGCGATCTCTTCAAAAGACTCTCCGCCGATGTCGATCGACTGGCGCGCAATCGGAATGCCCCCCAGACGCGCATAGAATTCCCGGGATGGGTTTCTTTCGAGGACCCATACCGCAAGGCTCTGAAAGTTCTGCCCCTTCAGCTCCTTTGCCAGGGCGCGGACCAGCCGGGTACCTGCCCCGCGCCGCTGATGCTGCGGAAGCAGATACAGGGCGTACAGCTCGGCATCGTAGCCGGCAATCTCGCCGCGCAGCTTCCCGCCGCCTGCGAAGCCGAAAATTCCCGAGTTATCTTCCGCGATCAGAATGAACGGATTTCCATGACCGATCCATTCTCGCCACGCCTCGGTCCGCTCCTCAACCCGCAGAGAAGCCAGGAAGTCGGCAGGAACGATTCCCGCATAGGTGCTTTTCCAGCTCTCCACATGTACGCATGCAATCGAAGCCGCGTCAGCGGCCTCTGCCCGCCGGATGAGAAAATTCATCTCCGCAAAATACCACAGGCGCACAGAGCTTATCCGTTGAGCTGGGCGAAGCGGTATGCTGGACGGCCCAGTCCTACATCAGCATCTTCGGCGCACCCAGGCGGTCGAGCTCTTCGCGCACCTTGGTGAGCCCGTACATGCAGCGCTCGAACTCCTCCGAGAGCCGGGCAAAGAACGGAGCTTCCTGCTTGTACTCGAAGAGATCGAACTGCGAGACGATGTAGTAGCTCTCCTTGCCGGTGCGGACCATTTCCATAAAATCCGCGTCCAGAGGATTGCGGCGCATGTGCATCGATTCCGGATACATGCCGGTCGAGAAGAGCGCGAAGTCGCCGATGTGGCGGCGCATCTCGCGTTCCGCGTCGAAGGAGGGAGCGGAGCCAAGCACCGGGTCCGATGCCGTCAGCATTTCGCCGATTTCACGCAGCGGTTTTCCGCTGGCGTCGCGAATGCGGTAGAGATTTTCCGAGGCAGTGAATTCTGTCAGCAGGTCGGCGATGTAAGTCGTCACCTCAGAGTCGTCGAGGCCGGTGTATGTGGGGTAGCACCCGGACACGACTTCGTGAAAGAACTGGCGCAGCATATGCTCCCGTGGGACCAGTGGAACCATTGCATCTCCATCTCGCCGCTGCCGGCTATGCTCTCACGCATGCCAGGACGGCTGTTTCGATCTGCTCGTATGCCCTCCGGTCGGCACCAGGATGCAGCGCCCGGTCAGGAATCGGCACATCTTCCGCATGTATGGATCACTACTGTACCCAAATCGTTTCGGTTAACAAGATGTTAAACAGGTAACCTGCCCAACTTTCTTAGCACTCGGCATGCCCAAGTGCGAAGGAAGGGCGGATGAATTGTGAAAAAATCTTCACCCCGGCCGGTATCCGGACCTACTATGCTGGCCGTGTCGCACTCTGCTTCGGAGGTCTCCCATGGCACACGAATCGCATTCTTCTCCTGCACATCGTCATAAGGGTCACGGCGGAAAAGGCAAGCCGGGAGCCCCGCAGGCCAGCGGTGATCCGGTCTTCGCGCAGCCCGCGCCTTCTCCGGACCCGACCTCGTTTCGGAACCCGGTCACCGACCAGAGCGATAAGGACACGCCCGGCGTGCAGGTGGTGCCGCCGGCGCGCGGCGGAGCCGTCGAGCCGGTTCTGACGCTGGCTCAGGTATTCGGCAGCCAGGGAGAGACGATCACGCAGACCATCCAGAGCTCGGGCCAGATCGTCTTTCACAGCGTGGGCGATACGGGCAGCGTGGAGGGTCCGTCGACGCAGTCGCTGGTCGCCGACAAGATGG
Source organism: Paracidobacterium acidisoli (assembly GCF_003428625.2). GTDB lineage: Bacteria > Acidobacteriota > Terriglobia > Terriglobales > Acidobacteriaceae > Paracidobacterium > Paracidobacterium acidisoli. The sequence goes on from NZ_QVQT02000003.1 coordinate 303,556, forward strand.
TGACCGACTTCAGCGAAACCAGCGCCGCGGATGTGCCGTCATTCTTCTTCCATCTGGGCGACGTGGTCTACTACTTCGGCGAAGCGACGTATTACTACGATCAGTTCTTCGAGCCGTACCGCTCGTATCCGGCGCCGATTATCGCCATCCCCGGCAACCACGACGGCATCGTTTACCCGAGCGATTCGGCTCCGACGCTCGATGCCTTTTTGCGCAACTTCTGTGCCGCCTCTGCGGCCCAGTCACCGGACGCGGGTGGTCTGCTGCGGACGACGATGATCGCTCCCGGCGTGTACTTCACGCTGGAGGCGCCGTTTGTCCGGATTCTGGGGGTTTACAGCAATGTGCTCGAAGACCCCGGAGTGATCTCGGCGCAGGGCACGACTTATCCCACGCTGGACAGCCGCCAGGTGGATTTTCTTACCGCGGCGCTGAAGCGGGTGACGACCGACGACTTCACCGGGGCGGTGATCATCGCTGTGCATCATCCGCCGTTCTCCGGCGGATCGGTCCATGGCGGAAGCCCGCTGATGCTGGCCGATATCGACAGCGCCTGCCAGGCGGCGGGAGTGTGGCCGCACGCGGTCTTCTCCGGGCACGCTCATAACTACCAGCGCTTTACCCGCATCGTGAACAGCTATCAGACTCCGTATATTGTCGCGGGCTGCGGGGGGCATTCGCCGCTGAGCAAAATGAGCGGGACCTATCGTACGCCGTACAAGGTCGACGACACGCTCACCCTCGAGAGCTACGACGACACCGACTACGGCTATCTGCGGGTTGTGGTGAACGCGCAGACGATGACCGTCGAGTTTCATCCCCAGTCGGATGGCTCGACCACCAAGACGCCCGATGACACGGTGACGATCGATCTGGCGACGCGGACGATCAGCTGAGCCTGATTTCAGGTAACTGCTTCGCAAAGAAGATTGTTTCCTGTAAACAATCTCCGGTGCATGCGCCGAGATAATGATTTGTGTCAGATTTTTTTTGTTTATATGTATTCAGGAATGAAATCTCTGAAAAATGAACTCCCTGAAAAGATACTGCTTCCTTTCTGCCGGATTGTCGTTATCTGTGATCTGCGTGTTGTGGCTTACCGCCTGCGGGGGCGGGCCGATTGTCACTCGCTGTACGGAGAACTGCGGATCAAATCCTTCGCCCACAACGACGAACCTTACGGTCTCTTCCGCGGCAGTGGTTCAGGGAGACAGTGTCACTCTGACGGCGACGGTGACGCCCTCCATGTTCGGAACCGTAGTCTTTCAGGACGCATTCAATGGCGGAAGCACTCTGCTTGAAGGGCTGAGCTCGATTCCGGCAGGGCGACGATCAGTATATCGACTGAGAGCTTCGATATCGGAACACATTTTCTGACGGCGCTGTATGAAGGAACCGGCGGAGCCAGCACGTCCATTCCCGTCGCTCTTATGGTGAGCAGTCTTAGCCCGTCTGCTTCCGCCAGTTGCGGCATGGGAACCGGCGCATATGTGGCCGGCAACGGCACGGTGACGCAGAGCGGTCAGAGCTATACCGCCTCCGGCACAGACCAGAGCGCTGTCTGCGTGAAAAACAGCGGCTCCGGCCTTACGCTGGTCAATCCAGCGATCACGAGCAACAGCAGTACCAGCTCGCTCGATGACAGCAGGAGCAATGGTCTGAACTCGGCGGTATTCGTGTACGGGAGCGGCGCCACATTGGGTTCCGGAAGCGCTCTGACGATGACGGGCGGTACGATCAGCGCGCAGATCCCTGACGCAGGCGGAGTTTCCGCTGTCGGAAATGGTGCATTGGCGACGCTTTCCGGCACCGCCGTCACCATTGGAGGATTCTGCTGCCAGGGCGACGCGAACGCCGCGTATGGAGTCAATGCGATTACCGCGGACCAGGGAGGCATGATCACGCTGAACAATGTCACAGCTGTGGCGCCATCCGGTTCGAATGCCGTCTTAAGCGCCGTCGATGGCGGGGATGATACTCGCGAACGGCGGAACGTTCGGTGCATCCGGAAAATATCTTGCGGAGATCGAAGGAAACGGCTCGGTGACTCTGACAAGCGGTATCGTTACCTCCGGCGGCCTTGTCAGCATCGGCCCCGGCAACGGAGATGCCGTGTCTGGAGAGGCCGGATCGTTCAACATGACGGGTGGATCGTCTGCGGCGGGAATAACGTTTGCTGTCAGCGAACCGGCCACGATTTCTCTGAGCGACATTTCCCTTCCGCCGAATACCGGGACCTTCCTCAGTGTGTCGGCCGGTGGGGTGACTCTGAATGCCAGCAATGCGGTGTTAAGCGGAGATATCTATGCAGTACAGTCAGACTCCCTTACGGTAAGCCTTTCGCATGGCTCCAGCCTGCGCGGGGCTGCCTCCGCCGGAGAGTCCCTGATGCTGGACGCAACCAGCACCTGGAGTGTAACCGCGAATTCGACAATCACGACGCTTACCGACCCGGAGGGCATCTCCGGGACATCCGTTTCAAATATTGCCGGAAATGGCTTTACGGTCTACTACAGCGCCTCAAAAAGTCCAGCGCTTGGGGGACGAACGTATGCTTTGACCAATGGCGGTGTTCTTACCCCCAGCCCAAACCCCTGATCTTCGGAGCAAAGTTGAGACGTGCTCACGCTCAAGAGCTGCGACGACAGGGTAACGGTTAGTCCGGCGACGCGGACGATTGGCTGAGCCAGGCCTGATCGGCTGAAAACCGGGCAAAGGAAAACGCCGGGAGCGATCCCGGCGTTTTTGTCTGAACGGAAATCGAATCGGGTTAGGCGGCCTTCTTCGTCGCCAGCGCCTTGACGCGGGCGTTCAGGCGGCTCTTGTAGCGCGACGCAGTGTTGGCGTGGAGCACGCCCTTCTGCACGCTCTTGTCGAGCGCCGAAGCGGTCTTGTTGTACTGCTCGGTGGCAGCCTTGTGATCGCCCTTCTGAAGGGCCTCGCGCAGGGCGCGCAGGGTGCCGCGCACGCGGCTTTTGTTGGCGCGATTCACTGCGGTGCGCTTTTCGGACTGACGGGCGCGCTTGAGCGCCGAAACATGGTTCGCCATGATGAAATCCTGTGCTTTCCTTATGGAAATGGGATGCAGGCAGAAGAGACTCGCTTGCCACATCCCCTGCAATCCCTAAGTTTAGGGGTTTTCCGCCTCAAGGTCAATCGGAATGGCGCACCATAACCCGCAATGCGCCGTCGGAGCGGCCTTCCCCTCTGCTTTCATGGCCCGTACTGTCCGTGGATGAACAGGGCTGCCTGCAAACCGGACACGAGGGCCTCGTCCGTCCGGCATTCATCGTAACGAATTCAATGACTTAAAGCCTGGCTGCAGTTGGCATCACAAGTGCTTCTTCACAGGCGGACCGGTCCCTCCCCGAAGAAGTCTCTGGAGAAGAAAGTCATGCGAAGCCTGCTTCAGGATCTGCGCTTTGCCCTCCGTCGAATGCGGCATTCCCCGGGCTTTGCTCTTACGGCCATCATCACTCTCGCTCTCGGCATCGGAGCCAACGTCGCTGTCTTCGGCGTTCTGCAGGCGCTCATCCTGCGCCCCTTCGACGTGCCCCATGCCGACCGCGTCATGACGCTCCAGCCGGATGAGCCCGGCAGCGTGAATCTCTCCTGGCCGGAGGTTCGCGATGTGCGCGACCAGAACAAAGTCTTCTCCTCCGTGGCCGCTCTCCGCATCAATGACTTCGGGCTGGAGGCAAGCAACACCACCCATCCCGTCTGGGGATACGAGATCAGCGGCGAGTATTTCAATGTGCTTCGCATCCGCCCCGCGCTGGGCCGTCTGCTGCAGCCGGCCGACGATGCTCATCCCGGAGCCTCGCAGGTGGCCGTTCTCTCCTGGGCGGCATGGAAGAGCTACTTCGGCGGCGACCCCGCCATCATCGGCAAAACCGTCCGCATCGACAAGCACCCCTGCACGATTGTCGGAGTCACGCCGGCTGGCTTTTACGGCACGGAAAAGTTTCTTCAGCCCGATCTCTTCGTTCCCATGGCCAACGAAGAAGAGTTCGAGGGGTACAGCTGGCTCGAAACCCGCTACAACCACGGCTCCTGGTCGATCGTCAGCCTGCGTGACGGCGTCACCCTGCCGCAGGCGCAGGCCGATGTGAACGCGATTGCCGCCCGCGTGGCGAAGCAGTACCCCAAAGAGGAAGAGCACCTGAAGCTCAGGCTCACGAAGCCCGGCCTGGCGGGTGATCTCTTCGGCGCCCCGGCACGCGGCTTTCTGGCCGGAGTGATGGGCCTGGCGGGAATCGTGCTGCTTGCCGCCTGCGCCAATCTCGGCAGCCTCTTCGCCGCGCGTACCGCCGACCGAGCCCGCGAGATCGCCATCCGCATGGCTATCGGGTCGAGCCGGCAGCGCATCGTCCGCCAGATCCTCACCGAGGCGGCCGTCATTGCCGTCGCGGGCGGCGCCTGCGCCGGCGCGCTCGCCTGGTTCGGACTCTCGGCTCTCGGCCATTACCGCCCGCCGAGCAACTTTCCCATCCAGCTTGCCGTGATGCCGCAGCCGTCGCTGCTGGCCGCCGCGTTTCTGCTCTCCATCCTTGCCGCCATGCTCTTCGGCATCATGCCGCTGCGGCAGATTCTCGCCGCCGATCCCAATGAAGCCATCAAGACGGGCAGCAGCCATCAGGGAGCGGGGCGCCGCTGGGCCTTTCGCGACGTGCTGCTTGCCGTGCAGATCGCGCTCTGCTGCGTGACGGTTACCGCTGCCTTCGTCTCTCTGCGCGGCCTGCAGAAGGCGGTCAGCATGCAGTTCGGATTCGACCCGGACAATGCCGTGATCACCAAATTCGATCTCGGCCTGGCCGGTTACAGGCAGGAAGACGCCGCCCGCTTCCAGCATCGCCTTCTGGATCGCGTCCTGCAGCTTCCCGGCGTGCGGTCCGCCGGTTATGCCAACACCACGCCGCTTGCGCTCGACCAGTCCACGTGGAGCGTTTACCCGCAGTCGGCGGTCGAGTTCCGTCCCTCGACGGAGGCCTTCGATGCCTCCGTCTACAGCATTTCTCCCGGATACCTCCACGCAGCAGGCACAAAGCTTCTCTTCGGCCGCGATGCCAGCCAGAGCGACGGCCCGAAAGCGCCGCCGGTCGCTATCGTCAACAGGGAATTCGCCCGCAGGCTCTTTCACACCGATCAGGCCACCGGGCGCTATTTCAAGGACGGCTCCGGTCACCTGGTGCAGATTATCGGAGTTGTCGAGGACGGCAAATATCAGGGGCTCAGCGAAGCGCAGCAGCCCGCTATGTTCCACTCCATCGAGCAGAGCCCGTATACCTCCATGTCGCTCGTCGTGCGCCCCCGTCCCGGCGTGACCGGGATGGCCGCGACCCTCCGCCAGGTGGTCCGCGAGCTCGATCCCGCGGTGCCGGTTCAGGAGTCGAGCGGCTGGCGTCATCAGCTGGGCCTGCAGCTCTTCCCGGCGCGTGCCGCGACCATGGCGCTCGGCCTCTTCGGTCTCTTCGGCCTGCTGCTTTCCATCACCGGAACCTTCGGTCTCGCCTCCTACACCGTCACGAAGCGGCTGCGCGAGCTCAGCATCCGCGTCGCCCTTGGCGCGCAGGCGAAGCAGATCGTCTCCGCTTCGCTGGGGCGTATGCTCGTCCTGCTCGCCGCAGGATCGTCTGTTGGTCTGCTGCTCGGTGTGGCCGCAAGCAGGCTTCTCGCCGCCATTGTGTATCAGGCTTCCGCACAGGACCCGCTCGTGCTGTTCACCGTTGCCCTCACCATGCTGCTCACCGGAGCGCTCTCCATCGCAGGCCCTGTGCAGCGGGCTCTGCGCATCGATCCGGCGCGGCTGCTGCGCGAGGATTAGAAAAAACCGCCCCGGAGGAGGATGCCATGCGAACCGTGTTTCAGGACTTCCGCTTCAGCCTGCGGCAACTGATCAAAGCGCCGGGCTTTACGCTGACGGCGGTCCTGTCGCTGATGCTGGGCATCGGCGCGACGACGGCCGTCTTCAGCGTGATCTATGCCGTGCTGATGAACCCGTTCCCCTATGCCGCCCCGGACCGCATGGTGCACATGCGGCTGAAGGACAGCTCGGGCCAGGAGCGCGGCTTCGGTCTCACCGCGGGCCAGTGGCAGATCATCCGTAAATCGCCGGTGGTCGAAGACGCCTTTATCAGCGACGACTGGAATCTCACCGTCACCGGCCACGATATCCCTGAAGACCTGAACGGCGTCTACGTGACTTCGAACACCTTCAACTACATGGGCGTGCCGCCGCTGCTGGGCAGGGGGCTGATGCCCTCCGATGCGGTGGACGGCCAGGACCCGCAGCCGGTTGCCGTGCTCGGATACAAATTCTGGCAGCGCCACTTCAGCTCCGATCCCACAGTGCTCGGCCGAACCATTCAGCTGGTGCGGAAGAACTACACCATCGTGGGAGTAGCCGCGCCGCGCTTTACCTGGGACGACGGCGATGTCTATCTGCCGCTGAAGATCAACCAGGACCCGAGCCGCGGCTACTATGTCGGCCTGCGTCTCAAACCGGGGGTGACGCATGCGCAGGCATCGTCCGCGCTTACGCCGCTGATCCGGCAGTTTGCCAAAGAGACGCCGTCGCACTTTCCTCCGCACTGGGCGCAGTTCTACGTGATCGGCCTGAACGAGGACTTTGTGAAGCAGCTCGGCGGGACGCTGTACCTGCTCTTCAGCGCGGTGGCGCTGCTGCTGGCCATCGGCTGCGGCAATGTCTCCATTCTGCTGCTGGCGCGGGGCACCGCGCGGCAGCACGAGTTTGCCGTGAGGGCGGCCATCGGCGCTTCGCGGCGGCGCATTGTGCGCCAGCTTCTGACCGAGTCGCTGCTGCTTTCGCTGACCGGAACCGGGCTGGGCGTCCTGCTTGCCTGGAAGCTGCTGGCGCTCATCGTCTCCATGCTTCCGCCATATTCCTTCCCGCATGAAGCGGCCATCCAGATCAATCTGCCGGTGCTGTTGTTCAGCGTCGGCGTTGCGCTGCTGACCGGCATTCTCTTCGGACTGTGGCCGGCGCTCCAGTTCTCGCACCCGGAGGTCAGCCAGGTGATGCAGTCCAGCACCCGCCGCATCGCCGGAGGGGTACGCGGCCGCCTGACCAACAACATGCTGATCGGCGGGCAGATTGCCCTGACGCTGCTGATGCTGGCCGGGGCGGGCGCCGCCATGGAGGGCTTTCTGCAGCTGCTGCACACGCCTCTCGGCTACGATCCGCACAACGTCATGTCCGTGGGCATTCCGGTGCATGACGGCACCTACAAGACCTGGCCCGAGCGCGCGGCCTATTTTGAGCTGCTGCGCAGCAAAGCCGCCACCGTTCCCGGAGTAAAGATGGCAGCCATCTCCAGCAACGCAACGCCGCCCTCGAATGGTGCGAACACGAGCATGGAGATCCTCGGCCAGGCGCCGAGCGACAACCAGCAGATCCGCCTGAACTTCGTCAGCCCGGGTTATTTCCCCATCCTCCACATTCCTCTCGAGCACGGCCGTGTCTGGACAGAAGCCGAGAGCCACAATTCCGCGCACGTGGCCGTCATCAATGAGACCCTGGCACGGCGTTATTTTCCCGGCGGAGATGCTCTCGGGCACTCTCTGCGCGTGCCTGAGCTCGCGATGCGGAGCGCGCCGCCGTATGCTCTTGCCGGACCGGGAGCCGACGGATGGATGCAGATTGTCGGCGTCATCGCCGATAAGCGCAACGACGGCCTGCGCAAGCCGATCCTGCCTGAAGTCTTTGTTCCCTTCACGACCATGATGGGGATGTACACGCAGATTCTGATCCGCTCGGATGTTCCGCCGCTCTCTCTGCTGCACGCTGTGGCCGCGGAGGTGAACTCCGTCGATCCCGATCAGCAGGTCACCAGCCAGGTCAACGACCTCGAGCACTGGATCAGCAATGAGCCGGAGTGGCAGCAGGAGCATCTGGTGGCGTGGCTCTTCGGAGCCTTTGCCGTGCTGGCTCTGGTGCTGGCCGCCGTCGGGCTGTACAGCGTCGTCTCTTACACCGTCGAGCAGCGGACGAACGAGTTCGGCATTCGCATGGCGCTCGGCGCACAGCGCGGCCACGTTCTGCGCATCGTCTTCCGTTCGATGCTGCCCAGCGTCGGCGGAGGGATGCTTGCGGGAATTGTGCTGGTGCTGGTGCTGAACAGAGTGCTGGCCCAGTGGGCCAGCGGAAGCTCGCGCGATCCGCGGGTTTTGCCGGGGGTGATCGCGCTGCTGCTTGTGGCCTCGGCCATCGCCTGCGCGCTGCCCGCGCGCCGCGCATCGGAGATGGATCCGATGACGGCGCTGCGCTGCGACTGAGCGGGCCGGATTACCCGCGCAGGCTCATCGGGGGCGGATTGACGGCGGCCAGCTCGGCATAGACATCGTCGGGGAGCCGGAGCGATGCGGCGGCAACGTTCTCCTCCAGATGCGCAACCGACGATGTGCCGGGGATGAGCAGGCTGGCGCGCGACCGCTTCAGCAGCCAGGCGAGCGCCACCTGCAGCGTGTTCGCGCCAAGCTGCTTCGCCGCTTTTTCGATCACCTCATGCGCCTTGCGGTTCTGGCCGAGCGGAGCCCACGGGATGAAGGCGATACCGTTCTTCTCGCAGTGATCGAGCAGATAATCCCATTCTCGGTCGGCGAAGCTGTAGCGGTTCTGCACGGAGACGATGGGCACGATCTTCCGCGCGCGCTCCACATGCTCGAGCGTGACGTTCGAGAGCGCGACGTGACGGATTTTGCCCTCTTCCTGCAGCTTTGCCAGTGTTTCCATCGATGCGTCGAAGGAGACGGCGGGATCGGGAATGTGAAGCTGATAGACGTCGATGCGGTCGAGCTTCAGGCGCTTCAGGCTGCCGGCGACGGCGGCTTCAAGATGCTTCGGGCTGGCGTTGTGAGTCCACTGCGCAGGACCGACGCGCTCCCATCCGCCCTTGGTGGCGACGACCAGGTCCTTGGGGTAAGGCGACAGGGCTTCGGCGATCAGCTCTTCGGAGACGTTCGGACCGTAAGAGTCGGCGGTGTCGATGAAGTTCACGCCCAGCTCGACGGTGCGGCGAAGCGTGGCGAGGGCAGCGGCTTTGTCTGCGGGAGGTCCCCAGATGCCGTTGCCGGTGATGCGCATCGCGCCGTATCCCAGGCGGTTGACGGTGAGATCGCCGAGGGTGATGGTTCCGGCGGCTGCGGCGGAGACGGTGGAGGCGGTCTGGCTCATGCGGGGATTCTCCTTGATTTGACCTTGTGTCATTAAGATGACGGATGAGGGCCGGAGACGGCAAATGCGCCGCGGCGGCGATTTGCGGAGTGCTCCGCGGAGTGTATCTCATATTGTCCGGAGGAACAGAGCGTGAGCCAGGCGAAAGCGAAGCTGCTGATGATTGTGGGCGACTATGCGGAGGATTACGAGACCATGGTGCCGTTTCAGGCGCTGCAGATGGTCGGGCATACCGTGGATGCCGTTTGTCCGGGAAAGAAGGCGGGGCAGTGGGTGCGTACGGCAATTCACGATTTCGAGGGCGACCAGACCTATTCGGAAAAACGCGGCCACAACTTCGTGCTGAATACGACCTTCGCGGAAGTGCGCGCCGAAGACTACGACGGGCTGGTGCTGCCGGGCGGCCGCGCTCCGGAATATCTGCGGCTGGATGCGAAGGTGCTTGCGATGGTCCGGCACTTTGCCGGGGCGGGCAAGCCGATTGCGGCGATCTGCCATGCGGCGCAGATTCTGGCCGCCGCGAAGGTGATCGCAGGGCGAAAGGTCAGTGCATATCCGGCATGCGCTCCGGAGGTGGAGCTGGCGGGCGGTACGTATGTCCCGGCCGAGATGACGGCCGGCTTTGCCGATGGCAATCTGGTCACCGGTCCTGCGTGGCCGGCGCATCCTGACTGGCTGGCAAAGTTTCTTGTCGTGCTGGAAGCGCATCTGGCGGCAAAAGGCTGAAGCGTCGCAGCAATGAAAGCTCTTCGATGGCTGCCGCCCGTGAGCCGTGCAAAGCGCGTTCCGCTCTTCTCAAATCAGATTGCCGGGATGCGGGGGGACCGGCTAGACTAGTGCCGCCACGCGGCGCCTTCGTACGACTGCACTTCAGAAAGAAGAACCCCTCCGTATGTCCATCAAAAACATTGCCATTATGGGCGGCGGTCCCATTGGTCTCTTCTCTGCAATCGAGGCCAAAACCCAGTTCAAAAAAGCGAAAGTCACCGTCATCGAAAAGCGGCTTGACTACTCGCGCCTGAACATTCCTTCGCTCGAAAATCCCATCCGCAGCCATCTGCAGAAGCTGAATCTTGTCGACAAGACCATCAAAGACAAGACCTCCGGCGTCGCGCCGCTATCCACCATGGAAAAGGCTCTTTATGAAAAGGCCGAGGACGTGGGCGTGAAGATGAAGCGCGGCTACGTCATTACCGGAATCACCGGCGACGGCAGGCTCGGCAACGGCCGCTACAAGAAGATGAGGCTCAACATCGCGCAGTGGGACAACGCGACGAAGAAGCTCCAGACCAAAGGGCGCTCCGAGATCGTGGACTGCGATCTTCTCGTCATCGCCATGGGCGGCGGCGCCGTCAATGAGCGCATCGTGCTCGAAACCCTGGGCTTCAGCTACGAAGTGCTGAAGGCCGAGAACTTCGGCGTCTTCGGAATCTACGAGGGCGACAGCAGCAAGCCGCAATACGATAACCGGCTGCGCCGGCAGTTCACCGATGAGATCAAAAAGATCGGCATCGCCACCGATCTTTCTTCCACGCAGCATAATTACCTGCTGCTCACCCTCAAGGGCTGTACCGCCAGGGATTTCGAGCAGATTCGCGGTGACAACACGGCCCTGCGCAACATGCTCGGAGCAGTGGGAGACGGCTACAAGCGCCAGGTGCTCAGCCAGCTTGCCGGCGTCGAATCGAATGTCGGCGCATTCAAAATCTCCATCCAGCGCGTGCGCCATCTGTACAGCCCGTACTTTCCCGCCGTCATCCTCGGCGACTCCGCCGTTACTCCGCATCCGGAAACCGGCACCGGTCTGCTCACCGGCTTCCGCGGCTTCGAGCAGCTGCAGAAGCTCTTCGAGGCGCTGCGGGGAACCAGCCGGTCGAGCAACGAAGCGCTCGAAGCTCTGATGAATTTCGAGGACCGCTTCGAGATCTTCGTCGCCGCCAAGGTCCTCGAAGGCAGCGTCGAAATCCTCATGCATCTGATGGGAACCGTCGAAGCGTATATCACGAAGGCCACGGCGCAGGAGAAGACCATTACCGATCGCGCCGGCAAGGCCATCATGGGCCTCAATATCCTTTTGGCGGAGATGCTGAATGACCAGATGGCGGCACAGCAGCGCCGCGCTGTGATCTTCGCCAGCATGCTCGGGCAGGACAAGCGCACCGTCGACGCCGGCTACGACCTCCGCAAACTGTCGGGCAAGCTCGGCAGCATGGCGGAAAGCAAGCCGGTCACGAAGACCGATCTCTCCGGCCTCGATCCCCGCGACACGGTGCACAGGCTGTGGGCCGATATGGGGAAGACCTATGACGAGATTCAGGATCTGATGGGGCAGGAAAGGCTGCTGGGCGATCTGGTGGCAAAGGTCATCTCGCTCAAACCGGCCACCGTCTGACCGCATCTCGCGGCGGCATTTTTTCCATTGAATGCACAGAGGAACCACTTTGGCACCGCGTCGCTCGAATTTACAGATTGCCCATTGACGGCGGCGGGAAGCGGGGCTACTCTGGCCCCATTAACAGCAAGGATTTGGTGCCGACCGCCAATTCGAAGCTCAGGATGCCGCATCTAACGGATGTGGTGTCTCCCCGCACGCAACTCGTCTCCCGTACATCCTCATCCACTCTGCAATTGGCGTCCGCATTTGTTTCTGCGGGAGCGCCAGGAGGTGATATCTCCTTTTGATGAAGAAAGCTCTGGAAATCACGCCCAGCCTTGAGCCCCTCTTCGGGACCCGCGATGAAAATCTGAGACTGATGGAAGACTCTCTCCATGTGCGCATCGATCTGGAATCGGATGCGGTGATGGTGGAGGGGGCACCGGAAGATGTGTCTCGCGTGGAGCGCATTTTTCACGACTATGAAGCGCTGCGGCGTTCGGGCGTCACGCTCCAGAACGGAGAGCTGAACGGCATGCTGCGGCTGGTGGTGAGCGATCCCTCGATTACGCTGCGCAGCCTTGGGGAAAGCGGCCGCCAGCGCTCGGCGGGCGCCAAACGCATGGTGCAGCCGCGCTCGATCAATCAGCGCCGCTACGTCGAGGCCATCGAGCAGTCCGACATGGTCTTCGGCGTGGGTCCGGCGGGCACGGGCAAAACCTATCTGGCGGTGGCGATGGCGGCTTCGTGGCTGCTGGCCAAAAAGGTGAGCCGCATTGTGCTGGTGCGCCCGGCGGTCGAGGCCGGCGAGCGGCTCGGCTTTTTGCCGGGCACACTGCAGGAGAAGGTCGATCCGTACCTGCGCCCGCTCTACGACGCGCTGTACGACCTGATCGAGCCCGAGCGCGTGGACAAGATGCTGGAGCGCAATGTGATCGAGATTGCGCCGCTGGCCTTCATGCGCGGACGCACGCTGAACGATGCCTTCATCATCATGGACGAGGCGCAGAACACGACCAGCGAGCAGATGAAGATGTTCCTGACGCGTCTGGGCAACAATGCGAAGGCCGTGATCACCGGAGACATCACGCAGATCGATCTGCCCAATCCGCGCAAGTCGGGTCTGATCGAGGCCATCGACATCCTTACCGGCGTCGACGGGATTCAGTTCATTCACTTTCAGGATGGCGACGTCGTGCGTCATCATCTGGTGCAGCGCATCATCCGCGCCTACGACAGCTTTGGCCGCAATCAGCAGGAGCTTCCGCTCGCCATGCCCGCGACCGGAGCGCACGCCGCCAGTTAACTCTGCCTGCGCGGACTTTTGCATCTCCGCGAAGTCCGCGCGGCATGCTTACCTGCCTGATTCCGGGCTTGTCCTGGTCAACACGATTCGCTGCGATTTGTTGTTCCTCCACCGGCAATTGACCTGCATTCGGTCAAAGCGCGTTTGATCTCGGGCAGATACTTTTTACTTCGACCTCCATCTAAAAATCGAGGTTGATAAAAGTGATCTTTTCGAAGCCAAAAGGACTTCTCACTCTTTCTTTTGCGCTTCTTTTTGCGTCTGCCACGTTTGCGCAGGAAGCGAATCCGGCCGTGCCGGGAACGATTAACTATGTGGAAGGATCGGCTGCCATTGCCGGTCAGCCGCTTACCCAGCGCGCCGTTGGCAGCGCGCAGCTCGATCCCGGCCAGGTGCTCACCACCGGCAACGGCCGCGTCGAAATTCTTCTTACTCCGGGCATTTTTTTCCGTCTCGATGAAAACAGCGCTGTGCGCATGGTCGCGCCTGGCCTGACACATACAGAACTGGAGCTGGTCCATGGTCAGGCCGAGGTGGAGGCCGACAATCTTCTTCGTCAGAACAACGTTGAAGTCGCCGAAAACGGAACCACCACGCAGCTTCTGAAGAACGGCCTTTATGCCTTCAACGCAGCCCCCGGGAACCTTCGCGTCTTCGACGGCAAAGCGGCTGTCTTCGATGCTTCCGGCAAGCCTGAGGTGGTGAAGGGCGATCACATGCTTGCCCTCACCGGCGAGGCGGAAAAGTCCGTGAAATTCGACCCCGCCTCTTCCGAAGACGATTTCTACAACTGGAGCAGTCTGCGCTCGCAGTACCTCACGCAGGCCAATTCGCAGCTGGCCACCGAATATGCCGGATCGGCTTATGCTCCCGGCTGGATGTGGGACCCCTGGCTGCTCTCCTATACCTGGCTGCCGGGAGACGGCATGTTTCTGAACCCCTTCGGATGGGGCTTCTACTCCCCCTGGTGGATATATGCCTATGGCCCAGTACGCGGCGGATACTACGGATACGGCTATCATGGCGTCTACCGCGGCCCCGCGCATGGCTTCCACGGCGCACCGGGCGCTTTTCATGGCGGAGCGGCCGGCGGCTTCCACGGCGGATCGGCTGGCGGTTTTCACGGTGGGGGAATGGGCGGAGGCCGCCGCTGAACTCGGCTCTTCCGGTGATGTGACCGGCCCGCGATTGCGATACCTGCGATACCATTGACAGGGAGGGTAAAGCCCTCCCTGCTGTTTTTTGTGCGCCTGGCGGTATACAGAGGCTGGAGCGCGCCTCACCATGATCCTGATTGATCCTGCGATACAAACTACATTCGGCCGAACGTTGCGCAGACGCGAGCTGACCGCTTTTCTCGGGCAGGGGACGGAGCTGGCCGGGCTGCGCGGCAGCGTTTCGCTGCTGCTGACCGGCGATGCGCAGATTCGTCGGCTGAATCGCGACTTCCGCAATAAAGATAAAGCCACCGATGTGCTCTCCTTTCCGGCGGCGGAGATGCCGAAGGGAAGGGCCGCGGCGCATGCGGGCGATCTCGCCATCTCGGTCGAGACGGCGGCACGGCAGGCAGAGGAGCAGCAGCATCCGCTGGCTGCCGAGCTGAAGATTCTTATCCTGCATGGGCTGCTGCATCTGGCCGGCTACGACCACGAGGCTGACAATGGGCAGATGGCGCGGCGCGAGGCGCTGCTGCGCCGCCGCCTGGGGCTTACGGCCGGGCTGATCGAGCGCGCGAAAAATGGCGCGCAGGGCACAGGGCCCGGAGCCTCCATCGGCAAATCTTCGCCGGGGCGGAGAGCTCAGGCGAAATCCGGAACAGCCGCGAAAACCGCCGCAGTTAAAAAAGCTGTAAAGGGGAAGCGGCCATGACCCCGCTTGCCGCTGTTCTGATCGCGGTGCTGCTGGTGGTGCTTACCTTCTCGTCGTACATCGAGCGGTTGTACTCCGAGATGGGCCGGCTGCTGGCGCGCGAGTTCCAGGAAAATATCGACGTCTGGGAGCAGAATATTGAGCCGCACCTGGGTCTGAGCCGCGAGCGCATTGCGCTTTCGGCGGCGATTCTGGCGATGCTGGCGATGGCCGGTCTCACGTTTGTCTTCAGCATGCTGCTCTTTGACCGTCCTCCGCATGACCTGCCGGCTCCGGCCGAGATAGCGCAGGTGGCGCTGGGCGTGGTGCTGGTGATTGTGCTGTTCAACCAGCTGCTGCCCTTCATGTTCTTTACGCGCACGCAGGGACTGTGGGTGAAGCGCTGGACCTGGCTGCTGCGCGTGATGTTGTGGGCGGTGCTGCCGATAACGCTGTTTCTGCAGTTTCTGCTGTCGATTGCGGCGCTGGCGGAGAGCCGCGAGCATAACGATGAGGCGGACGACTCCGGCGCAGTGGATGCGCTGCTCGAAGCGGGGGAGGAAGAAGGCATTATCGAAGAGAGCGCGCGCGATCTGGTGCGCTCCGCGGTCGAGTTCGGCGACAAGGTGGTGCGCGAGGTAATGACGCCGCGTCCGGAGATGATGGCCGTGCCCGGCTCGCTGACGCTTGAGCAGTTTCTTGAGATCATTCGTGAGCGGCCGCTATCGCGCGTGCCGGTCTTCAGCGGGACGCTCGACAATATCATCGGCATCGCGTTCACGCACGATCTGCTGCAGGTCACCGATGAGGCGGCGCGCACGCGCACGGTCACCAGTATTCAGAGGCCGGCGATGTTTGTTCCCGAGACCAAAAAAGTGAATGAGCTGCTGCGCGAGATGCAGCGCGACAAGCAGCATATGAGCATTGTGATCGACGAGTATGGCGGCGTGGCCGGGCTGGTGACGATCGAGGACCTGATCGAGGAGCTGGTGGGCGCGATCCGCGATGAACATGAGGATGAAGACGGCTCGGAGGTGACTCGCGAGCCGGGAGGAGCGTGGGTAGTGCCGGGTAGTCTGGAAATTACGCGTCTTGAAGAGCTGCTGGAAGACGATTTTGTTTCGCCGGAAGATATGGATGCGACGACGGTCGGCGGCCTGGTCAGTGAAACGGCGGGGCGGATTCCGCTCGCCGGCGAAGTGATCGAGAAGTATGGCCTGCGCTTCGAGGTGACGGCGTCAACCGATCGCCGGATCGTGCGGCTGCGCGTTTCGCGCGCGGCGGAGAGTGCCGCATGAAGCTGCGCTCCGGATTTGTTTCGATCGTCGGCAGGCCGAACGCAGGCAAGTCGACACTGCTGAACCGCCTGGCCGGTGAAAAGATTGCCATCGTGACCAGCAAGCCGCAGACGACACGCAACCGCATCCGCGGCATTGTGGAGGTCGAGGCCAAAAAAGGGAAGCACCCTGCGGCACAGATTGTCTTTGTCGATACACCCGGCGTGCATAAGCCCGGCTCACTGCTGGACCGGCGCATGATGCATGAAGTGCATGAAGCGCTTGAAACACGCGACGTCGTCATTCTGATGGTGGATGCCACACGCCGTCTGCTGGTGCCGGAGCCGGAGAACGAAGAGAAGCCGCAGGACGAAAAGAAGGACAGCACAAAGAAAGACAGCACAAAGAAAGACAGTGAAGATGCATTCGTCTTCGAGCTGATTCGCAAACTCGACTGCCCGGTCTTTCTGGTCATCAACAAGATCGATCTCATCGAGCGCGAAAAGCTGCTGCCGATGATCGCGCAGCTCAGCGCGCTGCACTCCTTTACAGAGGTGATTCCGATTTCGGCGAGGAAGGGCGACGGGCTCAACCGCCTTGTGGAGAAGCTGATCGCACATCTGCCGGAGGGGCAGCGCTATTTCCCGAAGGATCAGTTCACCGATCAGCCGGAGCGCTTTCTGGTGGCGGAGCTGATTCGCGAGCGCATTCTGATGGAGACGGGCGAGGAGGTGCCGTATGCCTCGGCCGTCGTCGTCGAGCAGTTCGAGGAGCCGCCTCCGCAGCCTCCGCAAAAGATCCGCAAGCCGCGCCCCATGAAAGCCGGAACCGTCGAGCCCGCAAGACCCGAGCCGCGGCTGCCGCTCACCCGCATCGCGGCGGCGATCTACTGCGAGCGCCAGGGGCAGAAGGCGATCCTGATCGGCAAGGGCGGCGGCAAGCTGAAAGAGATCGGCGCTGGCGCGCGCAAAGAGATCGAGTCGCTGCTCGGTACCCGCGTCTATCTGGAGCTGCGCGTGATCGTCGAAGAGAACTGGCGGGAGTCGCGCGGCTTTCTCGAGTCTCTCGACTGGCGCAGACAGCTTGAAGATCTTGCCTCGCGAAACGATAAGGACGAATCTTCGGAGTAGCACTTTGCGGGAGTCGCGCGGGGATCGATGCCGATCTTCTCTCTGTCCGGGCCTGCGGTATCCCATCCTGTGGCGAAAATTCATCCTCTCTTAAAGCGAGCCGGATAGATAAGGCTGAACGAGGTGAACGATGGCCTGCAGTATGGATGAACTCAAGCATGTTCCGCTCTTTTCCCTGCTCGATGAGGAGGAAGGCGCGGTTCTGGCTGCCCAGGTGGAGCGGAAGACATTTGCGCCGCGGCAGCGCATCTACAAAATCGGCGACCCGGGAAAGAACGCCTACATCCTGATCTCCGGCGCGGTACAGGTGACCACCGTCGATGAGGATCATCAGCAGGTGCTGGTCGACGAGCCGCAGCATGGCGAGCTCTTTGGGTTTGCCTCCATGCTGGAGCAGACGCCACATCAGACCAATGCGGTCGCTGTGGAAGCGACGGTCTGCATCGAGATCAGCCGCGATGACATTACTGCACTGCTGCAGCGGAAGCCGCAGGCGGGTATGGATCTGCTGACGATGGCGAGCCGTCAGTTTCATGCATCGCAGCAGCTGGTGCGCGGCCGGGCGAGCCGCAACGTGAACGAGGTGATCGAAGAGGAGTCGACCTTCGGAGAGCGCATCGCCGACACGGTGGCAAAGTTCGGCGGCTCGTGGACATTCATCATTTCGTTCTGCGTGGTGCTGATGATTTACACCACGATCAACGTGGCGCTGAGGCAGAAGTCCTGGGACCCGTATCCGTTCATCCTGCTCAATCTGTTTCTGTCGATGCTCGCGGCCATTCAGGCGCCGGTGATCATGATGAGCCAGAACCGCCAGGATATGAAAGACCGGCTGCGCGGCGAGCTGGATTATGAGGTCAACCGGCGCGCGGAGGCCGAGATTCAGCGGCTTGCAGGCAGGCTGAACCTGCTGAGCGACAAGCTGGGCGATGTGGACGATCTGCTGCGCGAGACGCTGACCGGACGTGCGGATGCGCCGCAGAGGTCTTCCCTGTAAAGCCGTTATACCTGCTCGCGCACGGCGATCCCGAGAGCGCGCATCTTGCGGTAGAGATGGCTGCGCTCGAGGCCCAGCGCCTCGGCTGCGCGGCTCATATTGCCGTGGCAGTCGTCGATTTTGCGCAGAATGTATTCGCGCTCGTAGGCTTCGCGCGCGTTCTGCAGGGTCGAGAAATCGGTGCTTTGCCGCGTTGCGGTGCGATGCACCAGCATGGGCAGGTGTTTGCGCTCGATGCGCTGCGTCTGCGGATTGAGAATGACGACGCGCTCGACGATGTTCTTCAGCTCGCGCACATTGCCGGGCCAGTGATACTGCCGCAGCAGCTCCACGGCGTCATCGGCGATCTCGATGCGCGGCCGTCCATACTCACGTCCGAACGCGCGGAGAAACTCGCGCGTCAGCAGCGGAATGTCTTCGCGGCGCTCGCGCAGCGGCGGCACATAGAAGGGAATGACGTTGAGGCGGTAGAAGAGATCCTCGCGGAAATTGCCCTTGGCGATCTCCTCCTCGAGATTTTTATTGGTTGCCGCGATGACGCGCACGTCCACGCTGACGGGCTGCGTGGCGCCGACGGGTACGAAGCGCTGCTCATCGAGGGTGCGCAGAATCTTGGCCTGGGTTTTCAGGCTCATATCGCCGACCTCATCGAGAAAGAGAGTGCCGCTGTTGGCGCGCTCAAAGGCGCCGCGCTTCTCCGGAGCGTTGCCGGCGATGGCGCTGTTGCGGTAGCCGAAGAGCTCGCTTTCGATGTAGTCCTCAGGAATGGCGGCGCAGTTCAGCTCGACGAAGAGGCGCTCGCTGCGCAGGCTTTCGGCGTGGATGGCGCGCGCGATCAGCTCCTTGCCGGAACCGGATTCGCCGTAGATCAGTACGCGTCCGTTGGTGGGCGCCATCAGACGAATCTGCTGGCGGAGAGCTTTGGCCGAGACGCTTTCGCCGGTGATCTGCGATTCGAGCGAGAACTGCCGCCGCAGTTCGATGTTCTCCATGCGCAGGCGGCGGGCTTCAATCGCATTGCGCACCAGAACCAGTGTACGTTCGAGGCTCAGCGGCTTTTCGAGAAAGTCGAAGGCGCCGAGGCGGGTGGCCTTGACCGCGGTTTCGATGGTGGCATGCCCTGAGATGACGATGACCTCGGGGCGTCCGTCGGGGTTGATCGAAGCGAGCTCGGCAAGCACTTCGAGGCCGTCGCGGTCGGGCAGCCAGATGTCGAGCAGCAACAGATCCCAGGCGGAATCATGCAGCAGGGTCAGGGCTTCGGTCGCTGTGCCGGCTCCGGCGACGGAGTAGCCCTCTTCGCGCAGGATCTCCGCCAGCGATTCGCGAATCTCCGCTTCGTCGTCGCAGATGAGGATATGGTTCATGACAGAATGGCGCCGGAGGAAGTGAGCGCGGCGGCGGTTTTTCCGCTGCCATGGCCGTTCCCGTTTCCGTTCGGGTTTTCCGCCAGCGGCAGTTCGATGATAAAGCGTGCCCCGGCGGGCGCGTTGCGCTCGGCGCGAATGGCCCCGCCGTGATCCTGCACGATCTTGGCGGCGATGGCGAGGCCGAGGCCGGTGCCGCGCTGCCGGGTCGAAACCCAGGGGAGGAAGATGCGCTCGCGCATCTCGTCGGTAAGGCCGGGGCCGGTGTCGGCTACTACAATCTCGGCGATGCCGCGATGCTCGCTCAGGCAGGTCTCGATGGAGAGAACGCGCAGCAGGCTGTCCTGCATGGCCTCGGCGGCATTGTCGATGAGGTTGGCCAGGGCGCGCTTCAGCGCCTCGGGATCGGCCATGACGGGCGGAAGATCCGCGGTCAGGTGCTGCTCGATGCGAATGTTTTCGATGCGTCCGTGAAAGAGGCTGACGGCACTTTCAACGATGGCGTTGAGAGCTGCGGGGCGCGGCTGCGCCGCGGGAAACTCGGCGAGCGCGGCGAACTGGTCGACGAGTGTGCGCATCGACTCGACCGAGCCGAGGATGACATCGCAGCATTTGCGGATGACGGCGGGCGATTCCGGAAGATTGCGGTCGATGTGGCGGCGAATGCGCTCGGCGGAGAGGCCGATCGGCGTCAGCGGATTCCGGATCTCGTGCGCCACACGCTGCGCCACTTCCTTCCAGGCGACCTGGCGCTGCGCGCGCAGGAATTCGGTAACGTCTTCGATGACAAGAATCGAGCCGCGCCGGCTCTCGCCCAGATCGAGCGCGGCCATGGTGGCGGAGATGCTGAGACGGCCGCGTGTGGTGCGCATCTCGAACTCCGACGCAGCAACGCCCATGCGGTGCGCGCGGCGGTCCAGCCTTTGCAGCTCCTCGGTCATTTCGAGGGGCAGCAGCGAATCGAGAGGCACGCCGGAGAGATCGCGCTGCAGGTCGAGACCGAGCAGATCGGCGAAGGTGCGGTTGGTGCCGAGGATGCGGCGTTCGCCATCGAGGGTGACGACGCCGGTAGGGATAGTCTCAAGGATCGTCTCCAGCTCGTTGCGCCGCGCCTGCAGGGCGAGGTTGGCCTGCGAGAGCTCGCGCGTCGAGGTGTCGGCGAGCCGGCGGCTCTGTTCGAGATCGGCCGCCATGTGGTTGAACGATACGGTCAGCTCAGCCATCTCTCCGGTAGCGGTGACTGTGATGCGCTGATCGTAGTGGCCCTGAGCGATCTCGTTCATGGCGTCGGCCAGCGCTTCGACCGGCCGGGTGATCTGCTTGGAGAGATAGAGCGCCAGCCAGCTGCTGGCAAAGAAGACCAGAACGGTGAGCAGCAGCAGAAGCAGAAAGTAAGTGGTGCGAATGGTGCGGCGCTCGCGGTAGAGCATCCAGTACTCTGACGCGCCGACGCGCACCTGGCGGATGACCGAGCTGAGGCCGGAGGGCATGGGCAGGCCGACGATAATGGTGCCTCCGCCGGCGAGGCTGGCCGAGCCCAGCGCGAATTCGCGTCCGCCGACGGAGAGAACCGGCTCGTCCGTACGCTGCGAGGCGCTGAGTACGGTGGCGGTAAGCGGCCCGCCCGAGGGCTCCGGCTGCGCCTGTGCGTCGCTGTCGATCCAGGAGCTGACGACGACCGCTCCGGAGGCCGGAGGCAGCTCATACTGCGCGACGGCTGCGTTGTCGCGATAGAGTACGGTGAAGCCGCCCTGGAGAGTGATGCGATGCGCGCGAATGTCATCGAGCAGCGCCTGGGTGTTGCCGGTTTCATAGCTCTGCGTAAATTCGGGCGAGCGCGCGAAGGACTCGGCTTCGGCCCGCGCGTTGAGCGCGGCGTAGTGCGAAAGCTCCATGGCCAGCCGGGAGGTGTCTTCTCGCAGCTCGGCGACGGGCTGCGAGAACCAGCGGTCGATGGAGCGGTTCATCAGCAGAAAGCTGAAGAGAAACATGAAAAATGCGGGAACGAAGGAGAGCAGCACGGCGCCCATGAACATGCGCGTGCGCAGACGCGAGCCCAGCACATGACTGCGCTGCTCGGCCAGCAGCCGCAGGGTATTCCGTGACAGCAGCACCATCACCGTGATGAGCAGCAGGAAGACAACCACCGAGAGCGAGGTGAAGATGAGGATCTGCCCGGTGCTGCGCGGATGTAGAAAACGCAGATTGAAGGCATTGAGCGCGGCGAGAACGAAGAGCAGCAGGAACATACCTGCAGCGAGAATGATCAGGGTTGTGCGCCGGTGTCTGGATTCCGCCAAGTCGGACTGCTCCCGTCGAGGAGATTATAGGCGCGTGAAAACCGCGTCCACAGAGATAGACGGGAATCGGAGTAGCGCAAACGCAACCGGAACATAGAAAATGGCATCACAAGGGGACGCTATGACCTTCAGACGACAGACTTTTCCGATGGTTTCACTGATGCTGGCCGGCCTGCTGCTGGCCAGCGGCTGCAGCAAGAAGAGCGACCAGCAGACGGCTGCCACGAATCCTCAGGCGCAGCCTGCGGCCCAGAATCCTCCGGCTCCGCCGCAGGATCAGAGCGCACAGCCGGCTGCCGCGCCGGCGGCCCCTGCTGCGGCTCCGACGTCTTCGGCTGCTGTTCCGGCCGATACAACTGCGGCACAGAGCGCGCCTGCCGCGCCTGCGCCTACGGTGCTGGTGATTCCTGTGCGGACCCACCTGCGGGTGCGGCTGGATCAGGATCTCGGCTCGAAGATCAGCCAGCCCGGTCAGGCCTTCGGCGCGACGGTTGCCGATCCGGTGATTGTCGACGGGCAGACGGTGATTCCGCGTGGCGCGCATGCGACCGGGACGGTCGTCGACGCGAAGCCGCTCGGCCACTTCAAGGGCGGAGCGCTGCTGGCGCTGCGCATCGACCGGGTGCGCACAAACTGGGGCAGCTATCCGGTTGAAACCAGCACCATGGAGCGCGCCGAACAAGGAAAAGGCAAGCGCACGGCCGGGTTCATCGGTGGCGGCGCGGGACTGGGCGCGATTATCGGCGGCATCGCCGGAGGCGGCAAAGGCGCGCTGATCGGTGGTCTTGTTGGCGGTGGGGCAGGTACGGCAGGATCGGCGATGACCGGCAACAAGCAGATCTTTTTGCCGTCGGAGACGCTGCTGACCTTCCGTCTCGAACGGCCGGTTCACGTGACGGCACAGTAAATCAGGGCTCAGGGCTCAGAATCGAACTAAAACTGCTGGGATGTTGCTCCTGGCAATGAAAAATTCTGCACAAAACAAAACGCCACTCAGATGAGGTGGCGTTTGTTTTTTCTGAGCGCTGTGCTCTGAGCTTTGCACTCTTTCAGGAAAGCAGCTCGCGCACCGGCTTCCATGCTTTCTTCTGAGAGACGGCGACCGGCTCGCACGTAATCGTGCCGTCGTATGTATTTACGCCGTCGCGAATGCCGTCGTCTGCCAGAATCGCCGCCTTCGCGCCCTGATGCGCCAGCCGCATGACGTAAGGAAAGGTCGCGTTGGTCAGCGCCAGCGTGGAGGTGTTTGGTACAGCGGCGGGCATATTCGTCACGCAGTAGTGGACCACGCCGTTTACTTCATAGGACGGGTCGCTGTGCGTCGTGGGATGCGCAGTCTCGATGCATCCGCCCTGATCGATGGCTACGTCGACGATGACCGCGCCCTTCTTCATCTTTGCAACCATCTCTTTCGTCACGATCTTCGGCGCTGCAGCGCCCGGAATAAGCACGCCGCCGATCACCAGATCGGCCTCCTGCACGGCGCGGGTGATGTTGTATGAGTTCGATGCGAGAGTGAAGACTCTGCCCCCGAAGATGTCGTCGAGCTCGCGCAGGCGATTAAGATTCAGATCGACGAGCGTAACCTTTGCGCCCATGCCGACAGCGATCTTCGCCGCATTGGTGCCCACGATGCCGCCGCCGATGACGCACACATTTGCGGGCGGCACGCCGGGCACACCGCCCAGCAGCAGCCCGCGTCCGCCGCGCTCTTTTTCAAGATAGGCCGCGCCAACCTGCACGGACATGCGTCCGGCGACCTCGGACATCGGCGTCAGCAGCGGAAGCGTCCCGGCGCGATCGCGGATGGTCTCATAGGCGATGCCGGTGACTTTCCTGGCCAGCATCTGCTCGGTGAGCTCGGGAAGCGGAGCAAGGTGCAGGTAGGTAAAGAGCACAAGACCTTCGCGAAAGAAGCGGTACTCTTTTTCGACAGGCTCCTTGACCTTGACGACCATATCGGCGAGGCCCCAGACGTTGCCGGCCGCGCCGGTGATCTCAGCTCCGGCGGCCTGATATTCATCGTCTGTAAACGCGGAGAGGTCTCCGGCGCTGGTCTCCACCAGAACGGTATGGCCGGCTTCGGTCAGCGCTTTCACTCCGGCAGGCGTAATGCCCACGCGGCTTTCGTGATCCTTTACTTCCTTTGGGACTCCGATGATCATGGCAGCTCCCTGAGAGAACTTTCCATCCTATCGCAGTTGTGAGAGCTGCTGAAGAACAGAACATCCGCAGGCCGGTCAGGAAAGCCTGGAAGAAGAAGACAGATGCGGGTGCAATAATAGGTTCATTATTCAGCAGTAGCCTTTTCTCTTATGACTCTTCCGATCAATGCGCAGGCGGCTGAGGGACGTTTCTCCACCGGAAAGATATCGGGAAGCCCGTATATCCTGCCCGCATTTCTTTTGCTGGTTCTGCTGGCCGGTCTCGCTGGTGCGGTGGGTACGCACTTTTCCACGCCGATGCCTGTCTATTGGATCGACGCGCAGGAGTTTGCCCGCAACGCAAAAATCGCCGATACATTTACACCCGACTTTTACCCGGCGCTGCTGGGTGAGTCATTGCGCCTCTTCGGCGCGCACGGTCCGATCTTCCTGCAGTGGGTGATCTATGAGATATTCGCGATCACCGTGTACGGAGTTTTCCGGCTGCTGAACGTCTCCAGGCTGGCGGCCTCTGTCTTTGCTCTTGCCATTGCGCTTTGCCCGGATATGGTGACCGGCATCAGCAAGATATGGGACATGGACGCCAGTTGCGCGGCGCTCGCCGTCCTGGTGTTCTGCATGCTGCTGCTGTGGCGAGGCGTCAGCCTGCCGAAGGCCATTCTGACGGGCATCGTCTGGGGTGCGGGCATTGCCGTTCGTCCCAACTTGCCGTTTCTCGGTATCCCACTGGCTCTTGTGTTGTGGACGGCGCTTCCGGCGGGCAGGCAGCGGTTCGGAAGATTTGCGCTGTATCTGCTGCTGATGTCGGCACTGGGCGTGGCTACGCTGGCGTCGCTCAGCAGCTTTGCCCACGGCGCTCCTTACTGGGCAAAAAACGGTCCCTATAACTTCTTTGCCGGCGCAAACGAGTTTACGGGCAACTCACTCAGGCAGTATCTCAACGGTGAGCCTTCTATTGAGGAGGCGCTGCACAAAGCCGGAGTCGCCTATACCACGGACCAGCACGCCGACCCCGCGATGCAGAAGCTGTACATGCAGTATGGTCTGCAGTTCGTCCACACGCATACGGCGACGTGGCTCTTCGACTACGGCGCGCTGAAGTGTTTCACCATGCTCCGCCCGGATACGAAGGTGCACTCTCTTCGTTCGGCGGAGGGCCTGATCCGGCTGCTGATCAGCATCGCTCTTCCCCTGTGGCTGATCGTGCTTTTTCTGTCGCGGCGAATGGGCTGGAGAATCTTCGACACGTTCACGCTGGTGCTGGCTGTGTGCTATACCGTGCCGTTTCTGCTGACCAACTCCGATCCGCGATTCGGTTTTGCTCTGAACCTCTTTCTCTGGATGGCCGTGCTCGCCCGCCTCTATGCATGGCGAATGGAGGCGTCTTCGACCGGGAGCCGTCCGCCGCGCGAGCGAGTGCCCGAATCATCCCGGGCGGCATGATCTGCCGCTTTCAGGAGGGAAAGTCCTGCGGCGTCTCTGAGCGCCGACGCTCCTGGTTCTCTCCAAACCAGCGCAGCGTGGGTCCCCATTCCCCCATGGATGGCGCAGTGATGCCTTCGGCCGGCAGATAGAGGCCGGTGCACTGGTCGCTCCAGAGGTGCTCAGCCAGTACCATCAGAACCTTGTAGACAGCCATGCGAGCCTCTTTGGGCTTGCCCGTGGTCTGCGGCGCGTCAATGGAGAGCCAGGCGCGCTGTTCGGACCAGGCGCGGTCGTAAGCGCTCTGCGATGCCTCTTCGACGGGATGCGAAGGATGGATGTAAGGCGCGTCGGCGATGATGACGCTGATCAGAAGGCTGGAGATGCGCAGAATGCGTGTGTTGTCGAGTCTGCCGACGATTTCGACATTCTCGATGTTCCGGTAAGCGGCCCTGGCGGCGGCGAGCAGCGCCTCATCGCTGAGAGAAGGCGCCGTCTGCAGCAGCAGTACGACCGATGCCCATACCTCTTTGTCATTCCTTTTCCGGCCAAGGAATTGCCCGAGACGCTGCAGCAGGGCGCGCATCTGCTTATCTTATTACGCGCAGGCGTAATGGCCGGCAGCGACGGACAGAAGCAGCTTTCCTGCCCGCTTTCTTCTTCGGCGTGCATAGACTTTTGAGGGACGCATAGACTTGAAACAGGCTAGGGGTTTTCCACGGCCGAAATACAACGCACAGGAAAGATCCGGAAAACGATGAAGACTCGATTGCTTCTGCCCGCTGCTCTGTCGCTGGTTTTCGCTGTCACCGTCGTTCCCGCATCTGTCGCTTCGTTTGCGCAGACGGCGACGCTGCACGGCGATCGTGCGCATCCCGGCCACACGCAGGGATGGGTGGATACGCGCCTCTACTTCGGCCTCGGACTGGCGGACACGCCGCAGGCCGGCGTCAGTGAGGCAGACTGGCGCGCATTTCTGGATAAGGAAGTGACGCCGCGCTTTCCTGACGGCCTCAGCGTGCTGGATGTGTATGGCCAGTGGCTGAACAAAGGAAAGACCGAGCCCGAGCGGCTGCGGTCGAAGTGTCTGGTGATCGATTATCCAGATACGGCGGAGAACCGCGCAAACATCGAGGCCATTCGCAAAGCGTGGAAGCAGAAGACCGGCGATCAGTCGGTGCTGAAGGTGACCGAGCCGGCGGATGTTTCCTTCTGAGCTGCAATGCCGGTGATTCGGATTGCGCGCCAGGACAGGACGAAAGCTGCTTTTTGCATACGGAGGAAAGATGAGTGAGCCATCGTTGTCGGCGACCGAGGTGCTGGCGTGGGTAGAGAAGACTTCAGAGAAGTGGAAGCGGCTGCTGACAGACCATCCGGAGGTGCTGGCACTGCCCTGCGATGTGGCCGGCGTGTCTGTTGTCTCAGGGCTGCTGCAGCACATTGTCGCCGTGGAGCTGCGCTACGCGGAGCGGCTGAAGGGGCTGCCTGAAACGAGCTACGAGCAGATTCCTTCGGGCACCGTAGACGAGATTTACGCCACGCATGACCGCGCCATGGCGCTGGTGCGCGAAATGCTCGTCGATGAGGGATATAACTGGTCGCAGACGATGGTCTTTCAGACGCGCACGCTGGGGCCGATCGAGTCGACAGCGAAGACCATTGTGTTTCATATGCTGCTGCACAGCATCCGCCACTATGGCCAGCTTGCGACGCTGGTGCGCCAGCATGGCATCAACCCAGGCTGGCCGATGGATTATCTGATGATGGGGGCGAGAAGAGCTGCGGAATAGATGAGCGTGTATTCCACGCCGCGGCTTATTTACTTTCCGCGCTCTTCCTGGGCAGCGCTTTGGAGTGAGCCAGAAAGTCTGCAGGTGTCACAATTTTCATACCGCGCCATGGATGTAACACCAGCAGGTCGTCATCGCTGCTGACCAGAGCGTCAGCCTCAGCCGCTATTGCCAGTGCGAGAAACTTGTTGTCGCCTGGATCGCGGCATGGAGGGTTAACAGCCTCGAAGTCTGAGTCCTGCACAGTGAACAGATGGATATGGCGGCGAATCAGAGCGACAAATTCAAGGCATAAGGTTCGATTGAGATAGCGGTTGAATTTTTCAAGGCTCAGGATTCGTTCCAGTTCGGCAAGTGTCTCTGCGCTTGCGCATACAGCACAGACGGCCAGCGCTTCCTGCAATGCCTGATGAGGTATCGATTCAGGGCGTAAAGCTGCGCTCACCAGCACACTGGTGTCGAGGATGACGCGCCGGCTCACCGGGATTCGTGCACCAGCCGAACGATATCCTCATCGGACAGTTTGGCGGCGGCTGGCTTCAGTCGTTTTTTTGCCTGCGCGCTCCACTTCTGCAGATTGGATACAGCCTTGCTGCGCCGGCGCCGCGCGTCGAGAAGTTCACCCATTTCCCGCGGCGACACGATGAACGCTGCCGGACGGCCATGCCGCGTAATCGCGACGGTTTCGCGCTGCGCAGTATCGAGCAGCTGACCAAACTTGTTCTGTGCTTCCGCTGAGGTGACGGTGATCATGAATGATTCCTGAGTTTAGCTAAAATAGATGATATAGCTATTTTAGCTAAACTCGATTTCTTTGCCGATTATTTGACAGGCCTTACTCCCCTGCATCGATCTGCGCGCGCTGCAGCTTGTCGGAATAATCCACGTATACAGATTTCCACGTGGTGTAGAAGTCCAGCGCGCCGGTGCCGCCTTCGCGGTGGCCGTTGCCTGTCTGCTTGACGCCGCCAAAGGGCAGATGCACTTCAGCGCCGATGGTTGGAGCGTTGATGTAGGTGATGCCGGCTTCGAGATCGCGCATGGCTTTAAAGGCGTGATTCACGTCGCGTGAGTAGAGCGCCGTCGAAAGGCCGTACTGAATGCCGTTGGCTATCTCGAGGGCCTCGTCGAAGCTGCGGCATTCGAGAACGCTGACCACCGGTCCGAAGACCTCCTCCTGCGCGATGCGCATCTGCGGCTTCACGCCGCCGAAGACGGTCGGCTCGAAGAAGGTTCCTCGGCCAAACGCGCCGCGGGCAGGCCGCCTGCCGCCGGTCAGCAGCTTCGCACCTTCTTTGCGGGCGATCTCACAGTAGCGGGCCGAGGTCTCGATCTGCTGTTCGTTCACCTGCGGGCCCATCTGGATGGACTCGTCGAGGCCATCGCCGATCTTCAGAGCCTTTGCCCGTTCCACCAGGCGCTTCGTGAACTCCTTCACCACGCCTTTCTGCACGATGATGCGGCTGGTCGCGGTGCAGCGCTGGCCGGTAGTGCCGAAGGCTCCCCAGACCGCGCCGTCGAGGGCGAGGTCGAGGTTGGCGTCATCGAGCACGATCATGGCGTTCTTGCCGCCCATCTCGAGCGAGCAGGGCTTGAAGAGTCCTGCAGCGGTCTGGCCGATGATGCGGCCCACCTCGGACGATCCGGTGAAGGAGACGGCGCGCACGCCGGGGTGCTCGACAAGCGGTGCGCCCGCATCAGGGCCGAAGCCGGTGACGATGTTGACCACGCCCGGCGGCAGGCCCGCGTCGATGAGCGTCTGCACGAGGTTGAATGTGGAAAGCGGTGTGTCTTCCGCAGGTTTGATGACGCAGGTGTTGCCGCAGACCAGCGCCGGGAAGAGCTTCCACGAGGGGATGGCCATGGGGAAGTTCCACGGCGCGATCATGCCGATAACGCCGACCGGCATGCGAACGGACATGGCGAACTTATTCTGCAGCTCCGACGGGGTGGTCTGACCGAAGAGGCGGCGGCCTTCGCCGGCCATGTAGTAAGCGGTATCGATGGCCTCCTGCACGTCGCCGCGCGTCTCGCTCAGCACCTTGCCCATCTCGCGGGTCATCTCGCGGGCATACTGCTCCTTGCGGCGGGTCAGCAGCTCGCCGGTGCGGTAGAGGATCTCGGCACGCTTCGGAGCGGGGACGAGCCGCCAGCTTTTGAAGGCCTCGGCAGCCGCGGTGACGGCCGCATCCACGTCCTTTGCGCCGGAGGCCTGGAAGATGCCGATGACGTCATCGTGATTCGCCGGGCTGAGGTTCTGAAAGGTGCTGCCGGTACGAGCGGTGACCCACTCGCCGCCGATAAGGTTTTTGTACGTGGTTGCTGGCACGTGAAAATCCTCCCTGTGTCGCAGACGCCGATCCGAAAACACTTCAGCATAGTCGAAAAGGCGGAGAGCGTGGAAATCAGCCTGTTCTTTGCAGGCTCACCGTGTCAGTGCGCCGCAGTTTTGTCCAGACGATGATGTCCCATGGGTGCGATGAACTCTGTGCCTGTAACGTTCTGCTGCGGATCGAGAATGAAGGATAATTCCTGCGGTCCATCAAGCACGAAGAACCGCGTGGACGATTCCGGATAGAGCTGGGCAGCGGGCGATCCGGCCGGAATCTCCGCAGTAAGATGGCCGCCCTCGAGAGCCACTTTGACGTAAGCATAGGTGCCGACGTAGCTACGCAGAACCGAGACCGGAACGTCTGCGACCGTGTGTTCAACCGACTTGAAATCGGGAAAGCCGTATACGGTTCCCGCGCTGCGAAGGACTTCGTCGGCGAGCGCTCCGCCTCCGCCGCCACTCGTCATCACGACAATGCCGTTGCCGCCGAGGTATTCCACCATGTCATCCTGGAAAAACGCGGAACCCTCGTGGCGGATATATGGATTTTCCGGGCTGCCACCCACCTCGAAGCCAAGTCCATAGCGTCTTGTCGGCGCGGGGCCCTTGCCGGGCGAAACCATCATGTGGATTGTTTGCCGGTGAAGGACTTTGTGCGATTTTCCTTCGTATTCGCGCTGAACTTCGAGGAGTAGTTTCGCCAGATCAGCAGGCGTGGACCAGAGCCCGCCAGCGGCCAGGTTCGGCTCAACAAATTTTGAAGGAGGCACCGCCCATTTTCCATCTGCTCCATAGGCTGTGGCCCCATTCTCCTGCCACTTGAGCGGCAGCGGCGCGTCGAAGGTGCTGTGCTTCATCCCGATCGGGTCGAGTACAGTTCGCTTCATGTAGGCGGCGAACGATTCTCCGGTCACATCCTCGATCAGCAGGGAGAGCACGAGATAACCGCCATTGGAATAAGCAAATTTCGTGCCTGGAATCGCCTCGACCCGAACCGGGGGCGTCTTCGCAGGCTTTTCACCGTCCAGAAGCTGAAGCAGTGTGGGGATCGGCGTAGCTGGATCATAGATCTCGCCGTTATGTGTCCCGATACCCGAAGTGTGGTTCAGAAGTTCACGAACCGTGACCTTCTGTGTTGTGGTGAATTGATTCTCCGGAATCTTCCAGCGTTTCAGGTACTGATTGACGTCTGCATCCAGGTCGATTTTGCCCTCTTCCACAAGCCTGAGCACTCCAAGTGCGGTAACGGGCTTTGAAATGGAAGCCGCGCCGAACAAAGTCTCCGTCGATGCCGGCGCACCCTGTAGGGACGAAACGCCATAAGCCTGCGTCCAGTCAATCGCTCCATTTCGAATGGCGGCGATACTCACTGCAGGAACACCGAGCGCCTTCATCTGCGAGGCCAGATTCATTTCGTCATTTGTGCTGTTTGTAATGACGACGTATCGAGAGAGGTGACTCTGCACAGCCTCCATGCGCTGTTGGGCTGATTGAGCAGTTTGCCCGCAAACCGGAAGTATCGACACGGCGCAGAAACAGGCGGACAAGCATGCATTAGCCAAAATTCTGCTCTCAGGGATGTTCATCGTAAGCTCAACCTTCACTGGTCCCCTCAGGAAAGCAAAACGCTGGTTGCTTTCGCCGGATCATCATAATCAATCGGAACGAAATCGGCCGTCGTCCGCATCGCCAGTCAATCTATGCAAAGACATGGATCACTGACGAGAAGCCGACTAATCGTCCTTGATCCGTTCTCAATGAGTGAATCGGCTATGATCATGCATGTTGAGGTAGACCGTTGTGAATCACTGATTTTGTTTACCGGATGCCTGTGCGAATTGGGTTACAGCTGTAATTGTGCTAGGCTCCCAACCTCGATATTCCTCAAAATCGAATCGTCCCTCCAGCGAAGAAATACAGGACCCTTTGCTGTAATTTCGATGCTGAACTGGGTGCCTATTGGCGATTCGCTGAACTCCTTGAGACAAGCACAAGGTTCTTTCGGAACAAGCTCCACAACCCGAACCCAATTTCGAGTTGCAATTTGTTGCCCGAACAATGGAAAGTATCCCGGATAATTCGATGGCACGTCTGTGTACGTCGCAGACAATTCGCCTCTGATGAAAGCCAGTTGACCGGCACCCACCTCTCCATCAGCTTTCGTTAATCGCAGTTGCGTATCGTTTACCTGTTGGTATGGGTGATCATTCAGCAAGCAATCTAGGTGCAACAATGATTCACCATCTTCTTCCGAGACAACTTCGGGCATTCGCAAGGACACGGAGAATTCTTTTTCGATCTGAGATGCCAGAAGAACGGTCCGTCGCAAAGTTCCTGCAAATGGATCGGTACGACTAGCCACGCGCGCTTTTGATTCAAAAATAGGCTTATCGAGACGTATATCAATCAAGCGCAGAACATTTCCGCGCCGTAACGCATCAATAGCTTCAATCAAGTTTTTGCACTCGGATATTTTCTTTCCCGTGGTCTCCCAGGACAGTGTGAAGTCTATCTCCCGAGACGCATTGGAAAGTGAATTAGAGCCGACAGAAAACACGAGACTGATGCTTAGGGGTGTTTCCTTATCCGAAAGAATAGCTTCCACCTCATCCGTGCCAAGACGAACAGGTTTCATCTCCATTATTGGAAATACAATAGGCGGGCGAGACCTAACCTCGACGCGCATATATTTCGGCGGAATATTGAGCAGGTTATTGTCTATTCCGACTTCCAGCGTGCTTCCTTCCACGTGCGTGGGCATAAGAGGCACATTCCAATCCAACAACCGGAACTCTCCAGATTCCCACTTTTGTGGTTTGCCCGTACGTACAAATTCAATCGCTTTTCTTGCGCCTTCTCCAAAAAACTCAATACGTCCACCGGGAGATGTTCCAATGATTGCAGGATCAGAAACACTGATTTGAATTCGTTGCTTTGCGTTCGCTATCGCAGATGGCGCGCCAGTTAGTTTGGGGGCGGAGAATGAGCCGGATTGAATTGCGAAATCGTAACCGGGATGTTTCCTCCGCGCCTCCGCCATGAAAGTATCCGCAGCTTCAAAGGCAGACGCTTTTTTATTATCCAGTTCAAGAAGTTCAGGCCGAATGACCTCGACCAGCGATCGTGCGACAGCTTCGATGCCATCTGAGCTTCTTAGAGCAACTTTGTCCGCCAGCATCGGCAGAGCATCTTTCATGCGGGCGGAAGATATATTGTGCCAAATCGGCAAAATGACTTTGTGTCCATCCATCTCCCTTGCAAAAAGCCCATCCAATTCCGCTTGGGGCCAATTTTTTGTAAGGAATTTTGGACTAAAGACCACGACGCCATAGCGCGAACGGGCAAGTCCCTTCTCGATAGAACGATGTAAACTATCGCCTACCTTCAGCGTGAACTTGTCAAACCACACTTTCAGTCCATGTTTTCGTAGCTCATTTGAGAGTGACGTGACGAAACCAGCCTTATCCTCGGAGGCATGTGAAATGAACACATCGAAGTCAAAGTTTGTCATTGGAGACCCCAAAAGATAACTTCCAATTACATCTTCCGCCCTAGGAGTATGTACGGAGAATCTCCTATTTTAGATTCTCAGGTTCCAAAGCTGATTCCATAGAATTCTCGAGGATTGCCGCTGAAGGTGCGCATATCCCCGAAAAAGTCAGGCCCCTCCTCAGGAAAGAGGAGAGGCCGCGTTGCTGCTGCATATCAGGGCTCTGCTGAGCGGGCCGGCTATCTGGGCATCGGGACCGACTCGGCCTTGCCGATGGCGCGTTCGGTGAACCAGAGCGTATCGCCCGCGGGCTCGATGCCGGTCGGCGTTTTGAGTCCGTCTTTAATGACCATCACGCTCGCCTTATCGCCATGAACGGTGATGGAGGCGATTGTGCCGTTGCCATTTTCGGCAACATAGAGCTTGCCGTTCGCGGCGCGCATGCCGTCAGGCCCGCTGACCGGCTGGTCCATCCAGATATCGACCGGTTTTCCCGGTTTGCCGGAGGCATCGACGGGAATGCGGTAGAGCTTGTTGAAGATCACATTGTTCACATAGAGCGTGCCGTCCAGGAAGGTGATGCCGTCGATGCCCTCAAGCACCTTGGCCTCGAGGTACAGCTCCGCGCTGGAAGCGCCTGCCGGAAGCCTGTAGATTCTGCCGGTGGCGGTGTCGCTGATATAGAGCGCTTTATCCGGTCCGATCGTAAAGTCGTTGCACACGGTATTGTCCCCGGGCAGGTCCCAGCGGAGCTTCGGCGCGCCGGTGTTGAGATCGAAGCCTCTCAGCGCGGTGTGCCGCCGTGCCGGAGTGGTGTTCGGCACCGGAGTCAGCTGGCAGGTCCACAGCGTATTGGTGGAAGCATCCGCCAGCATGCCGAAGAAAAACGTTCCAGGGCCTTCGGCGCTGGCATCGACAAACTTCTCGGCGGTGGAAGAGCCTGGACGCACCTTATAGACAAACGGCGAGCTGGCGCTGCCCACGATCAGCACGCCGCCCGGCGCCACAGTCAGGCTTTCCGGCTGGGACTTCGCATCGGCGATCAGGATTTCAGCGGCGAAAGCGGCCTGCGCAAAGCTCATTGCCAGAGCGATGCAGACAGCAAGACGACGAGCGTTCGAAAGACACATCGTAAAGTCTCCTCAAAGGGGCTTATGTACGACTGCCCGATGGTTTATCCGGATTTCAATTTGCAGAAGGAGCGGAAGCCGTGCTGGATTCGCTGGTCCAGTATGCGTGATAAGCAGAGTTATGGGAAGAGATTATAAGCAGAGAGGAGCAGCTTCCTGCGGCCGCGGGCGAACCCCGATCCGGCCTTCCTGCGCCGCCCTCCGTGCCTGAAAGCATCGCGCGGTTCCGGAGTTTCACGCCGGGACTGCGAACGAGGTCAGACCAAACCTGTATAAATGCTCATAGGCGCAAGTCAGCGATAAGGTGCGTGAAACGCGGGAAACACCGCGCCGAAGATGCCGGGAACGGGTTTTACGACGGGCTCATGAAGGACGAATTCATACAGACAGAGGGAAAATGAGGATTAAAAAAGCAGTGATCCTGGGGGTATTTGCGGGGCTGTTCGCGGCTCTGCCGGCCACCCACGCCTTTGCGCAGATCAATGCAGGCGAACAGAAGCCCGAGGCCAGCCTGCCCTTCAATATGGTTCAGGTAACGACCCTCAATCTGCCCTGGCGGATTGCGTTTCTGCCCGACGGCCGCATGCTGATTACCGAAAAAGTCGGCGCTCTGTGGCTGGTCACGCAGCAGGGAGACAAGACGCCTGTGAAGAATGTGCCGGCTGTTCTCTGGAAGGGACAGGGCGGCATGCTGGGTGTCTTTCTGTCGCCCCACTATGCCAAAGACCACTACATTTATCTCACCTATTCTGAGCCGGGCGACGGCGGTTCGAGCCTGGCGCTGGCGCGCGCTAAGCTGGTGATCGGCCAGGATTCGGCAAGCCTTGAAGAGCTTGCGGTGATCTGGCGCGATGGCGAGCGGGGCAATGGCGGCCAGTTCGGCGCGCAGGTTGCTTTTTCGCCGGATGGCAAATACCTGTTCCTCACCGTTGGCGAACGGCAGCGCTTCACGCCGGCCCAGGACCCCAATCAGCCGTTGGGCAAGATTCTGCGTCTGACGCTGGATGGCAAGCCGGCCAAAGGCAATCCGATGGCAGGAAAGAAAGGCGCTGCCAGCGTGCCTGTAATTGATCCGCCGGCGGATACCGTAGCTGCCCAAACGGCTCCGGTGGTAAGAACGTATACCTTCCCCGGTCCGAATCTGACACCGTCCGAGACCTGGACTACCGGCCACCGCACGCCTTATGGTCTGGCCTTTGCGCCCGACGGCCGGCTGTGGGAACTCGAGCATGGTCCGCGGGGCGGCGACGAGCTGAACCTGATCGAGCCCGGCAAAAATTATGGCTGGCCGCTGGTCTCCTACGGGATGAATTACGATGGCGTGCCGATCCCCAGTCCGGACACGCGCCCGGATCTGGCGAAGCCCGTCATCTACTGGAAGCCGGTCATCGCGCCGGGCAACCTTGCCTTCTACAACGGCTCAATGTTTCCGGAGTGGAAGGGCTCGGCTCTGATCGGCGGTATGGCAACGGAATCGCTTAACCGCATTACTTTCGACGGTCAGGGTGGCGCCAGGCCCGCTGAGCGCTGGGATGTCGGGCATCGCATTCGCGACGTGGAGGTCGCTCCCGACGGCGCAATATGGCTGCTTGAGGATGCGAAGCCTGGCGGCGTCTTCCGTCTGACGCCGAAGGAGCACTAAGGCAAAACCGGAGCTGAATCCCTGCCTCTCAGGCCCGCCATCGTATTCCGGTGGCGGGCCTTTCTCGTGCTGCGTCACGCAGAGAAGCCAGGTGAGGAGCCTGAAACAGGCCCCTGTATGATGGCGATCTATGCAGCACGCGCTGGCTGTCTTTCTGATCGTGATCGTTCCCATCTGGGACGCCTGGTATACGCGCCGTCTGAGACGCTCGACCGATCCCAACATGAAGGCCCGCGTGTATCTGGTCACGATGGGGTGGGTGTGGGTGGCCTCGGCGCTGGTCTGGTGGATGGACCGGCCCGGATTTTTCTTCCCGCTGGTCATCCTGAAGCCCAAATGGCTGCCGCAGCAGGATGCACTGGGCGGTCTGCTGGCCGGTATGTGCGTCGGCTTTACCATCGCGCTGCTGATGCCGGTCATTCTGGCCTGGCGCTCGGAAAAGGCGCGCCGCAGCCTGCGCAGGGCGCTGGAGAATCTCAGCTTTTTTCTGCCCGTCACGGCAAAGGAGCGCTGGCTCTTCGCCGCCGTCTCGATCACCGCCGGCATCTGCGAGGAGACGCTCTACCGCGGCTTTCTGATCCGCTACTTCAGCGGTCAGTGGCACCTGGCGCTTGTGGCGTCGGTCATCCTGTCGTCCTGTGTCTTCGGTATCGCGCATGGATATCAGGGAGTGAAGGGCATTGTTTTGACGGCTATCCTCGGCGGCGTTTTTGCCGTGCTGTATGTGGTGACCGGCGGGCTGCTGTGGCCGATGATCCTGCATGCGCTCGTCGATCTGCGCATTCTGATGTTCCCGCCGGCGGTGATGGTGCCTGAAGCTGGCGCCGCCGCAGCACAGTGACTTTAGTGCTGATTTTCTGCAGGAAATTCCACTTTTTGCACAGCATCGCCTGCCGCCGAAGCCCGTAATTTCCGGCGGCTTTGCCCTGTTCCTGCCGTTCGCAGGGCTTACAATGAGGTGAGTCTTCTCAGAAAAGTCAATCCTTACATGTCTTCGAATGGTTTTCAGTCGCGTTCGTCGCGATCGCACGGGGTGCGCTCGCTGTTCAGCATTTTTTCGAGCGATCTGGCGATCGATCTGGGTACGGCCAATACCCTGGTCTTTGCCGCGGGCAAAGGCATCGTCGTGAATGAGCCCTCGATTGTGGCCATCAACAAAAATACGGGTGAAGTAGAGGCAGTCGGCAAGGAGGCCAAGGAGATGCTGGGCCGCACGCCCGGCAACATCGTCGCCATCAAGCCGATGAAGGACGGGGTGATCGCCGATTTCAAGATCACCGAAAAGATGCTGAACTACTTCATTCAAAAGGCCCACAACCGGAAGATGCTGGTGCATCCCCGCATCGTGATCGGCGTGCCTTCTGAGATTACGCAGGTGGAAAAGCGCGCTGTCGAGGATTCGGCCTACCGCGCCAAGGCGAGCGAGGTCTTTCTGGTGGAGCAGGCGATGGTGGCGGCGATCGGCGCCGGACTGCCGATCACCGAGCCGAGCGGCAATATGGTGGTCGATATCGGCGGCGGAACGACCGATATCGCGGTCATCTCGCTCTCCGGCATCGTCTACTCGCGGTCGGTGCGCATGGCGGGCAATCAGATGGACGAGTCCATCATGAACTACCTGAAGCGGAAATATAACCTGCTGATCGGCGAGCGGACGGCGGAGCAGATCAAGATCGAGATCGGGTCGGCGTACCCGCTGGACAAGCCGCTGACGATGGAGATCAAGGGCCGGAACCTGATCGAGGGCGTGCCCAAGACGATTACCATTGACGACAGCGAGATTCGCGAGGCTCTGGGCGAGTCGATCGCTACGATCATGAATGCCATCCGCGTCGCGCTCGAACGGACGCCGCCGGAGCTGAGCGCCGATATCAGCGATCGCGGCATCGTCTTAACAGGAGGCGGCGCGCTGATTAAGAATTTAGACAAGCGCATCCGCGAGGAAACCGGGCTGCCGGTCTCGATTGCCGACGATCCGCTGGCCAGTGTCGTTCTTGGCACGGGCAAGATGCTGAGCGATTTCCGGCTGCTGCGCAAGATTAAGATCGACTAAAGGGAAGGCCTGCCGCTGCGGCAGCGGGCCGGGAGAGACACACGGAACGTCGCGAGCAGTGCCATGGAATCCTTCCTTAGCCGCTATAAGAACGCCCTGGTGCTGGTGACTGTTCTGCTGGTGCAGGTTCTGGGCCTGGCAGTACAGGTGCGGCGTCCTGCGTCGGAGGGCCCCGAAGGTAAAGGCGTGCGCCTGATCCGCTACTGGGTGATGAGCCTGATCGCTCCTCCGGAGCACCTGCTGCACATGACGGGCGGCGGCATTCGCGGCCTGTGGTCGAATTATGTGGATCTGATCCACGTACGCAGAACAAACGCAAAGCTGCAGGAACAGATCGACCATCTTCGCATCGAAGAGGCCAGCCTTGCCGAGGATGCACGGCAGGGCCAGCGCCTGCAGGGAATGCTGGGCTTTCGCGAGCGCTACATCTATCAGACCGTTCCGGCGCAGGTGATCGGTGTCTCGGGCACCGAAGACTCGCACGTGCTGATCATCGACAAGGGATCGAAGGACGGGCTCAAAATCGATATGCCGGTGATTACGCCGGATGGCATCGTCGGCAAGACGCGCGAGGTTCTTGCGCACTCCAGCCAGGTGCTTGAGATCTCGGACGCGACCAGCGGCGCGGGCGTGATTCTGGAGACGACGCGCATTCGCGGAGTGCTGCGGGGCAGCTCATGGGGGCAGCCGCAGATTGTGAACGTCTCGCCCGACGACCGGATCAAAGCAGGGGAAAAGGTGATTACCAGTGGCGGCGACGCGATCTTTCCGCGCGGCCTTCCCGTGGGCACGGTGGACCGCACGGTCCCCGATCCGGACGGGACGCTGATGGATATTCTGATTCATCCCGCAGCCAATCTGTCGCGCCTCGAAGAGGTGCTGGTGGTCACCAGCATGGGCGACCTGGTCCCTGGGCAGACGCAGATCGATATCGCGGAGAGCGAGGCGCAGAAGGCCTCCGATATTCTTGCCGAGCGTCTGCCGAGCCGCGCGGACCCCAATGCGCCGCAGGTGCAGGGAGACGATCTGGCGGATGCCACGGCGGAGGGCGACGTGGCGCGTCCGATCCGTCCGCCGGCAACGCTGCATCCGGACGTCTTTACGCCCGGAAGCACGCCTTCGGCTGCCGACATGACACCGGGCGCGAGATTGGGGCACGTTCTCTCCGGCGAAGGACAGCCCGTTCCGGTCAGGAAGACCACTCCCGCAGCGCCGGCATCTGCCTCGTCTGCGGTGCCCGCAGCGGTGAAGAAGAGCGCTCCGGCTATGCCAGGAGCTGTTTCCGCGGCGCCTCAGCCGGTCCGGCCGGCAGAGAAGGCTCCTCAGCTGGTGCATGATTACAGCGGTGCGACACCGCCGCAGTACAGCCATCCGGCTGTGCGAACTCCATCGACGGTTGCCGGGCCGGGAACTTCACGTCAGGCGACTCCACATCCTCCGGGCCAGACCGCTTCCCATCTGAATCCGGCAGCGCCACGAAGCGCCACGTCTGCACCGGCCGCCGGGGAGCATGCGCTTCCGCGCACCACGGTGATTGTCGACGGGCCGGACCGCAGCACGCAGAAGCGTAAGCCTGCGCCGCCCGCTCACGCTGCACCGTCAGCGCCGCCGCGACCTGCAGGCGCCGGACCGCAGGGGAGGAACTGATTTTGGTCCTCCTTGCTTCCACACGGCGTGAGGCCGATCAGCAGTCGCTTCCTCTGCCCGTAATGCTGCTGGTGCCGCTGGTGGCGCTGGGGCTGCAGTCGCTCATCACGCTGCATTTTCCGCTCTTCGATGTGGTGGACCTGCCTCTGCTGGTGACGGTTTATTTCGCGATGACGTGGCGGAATCCGATCAGCGCCACGGTGGCAGGCGCGCTGATCGGCGTGGCGCAGGATGTGCTGACCCAGCATCCGCTGGGTGTCTTCGGCATCGGCAAATCGGTCGTGGGGTATCTGGCTGCATCGCTCGGCGTGCGCATCGATACGGAGAACCACGGCACGCGGCTGCTGGTCGTGTTTATCTCCACGCTGCTGCACAGCGGCATCTTCTGGCTGCTGCAGCATCGCATGCTGGCCCAGCCGCTGGTGTGGAACTGGCTGCGTGAGGTGATTCGCGCGGTGGTGAACGCGCTGGTGGCGCTGATTCTCTTTGCGCTGCTCGATAAAACGAAGCGGAGGGACTAGCCGGACGTGCGTATCATCCTCAAAGGTATCCGGCGCCGCCGGCCGGAGCGTTCCGCAGCGGTGAACCGGGAGGAGAAGGTTCCTCCCGCGAAGCTTATGGTCTTTCAGTATGTGATCGCGGCGGTGATGCTGGTGCTGATCTCGGGGCTGTGGCGGCTGCAGGTGGTGGGCGCACAGAACTACCGCGAGATGGCGGAGGCGAACCGCATCCGCAAGGTACCGATCCTTGCGCCGCGCGGGAAGATCCTCGACCGCGAAGGACGTCTGATCGTCGATAACTATCCGTCGGTCTCCTGTTTTCTGGTGCGCGATCAGGGGCACGATATCGCCGCCGATCTGCCGCTGATTGCACGCGGCCTGCACATGACCGTCGATCAGATTCAGGAGATTCTGAAGCGCTACCGCACCGCTCCCAAATTTCAGCCCGTGCCGCTGAAACAGGACATCACGCCCGACGAGCAGGGATTCATCGAGGCGCATCTCGACGAGCTGCCGGAGCTGGAGACCATCGACGAAGAGCGGCGGCTCTATCCGAACGATGGCTTCGCCGCGCACCTGATCGGCTATGTCGGCGAGGTCAGCGAAGAGATGCTCGACGATCCGCAGTACGCGGCCTATGAGCCGGGCGATGTGGTGGGCCGCTCCGGCGTCGAGGAATCCTACGACGCGATGCTGCGTGGCGTGGACGGGTCCAGAGATGTAATTGTGGACAGCCACGGACGCGAAGTCGGCGTGCTGGGAACGGAGCCGGCGAAGCCCGGAAAGGACCTGCGGCTGACCATCGATCTCGATATCCAGCGTGCGGCGGAGAACGCGCTTGGTGACCGCAACGGTGCGGTGGTCGCGCTCGATCCGCATACCGGCGAGATTCTGGCCCTGGTCAGCCGGCCGGTCTTTGATCCGAACAAATTTTCGGTGAAGATCGGACGCGAGGACTGGAACCGTCTCGTCACCGATCCCAACCATCCGCTGCTCGACAAGGCCATCCAGGCGCAGCTGGCTCCGGGCTCGACCTTCAAGATCATCATGTCGGTGGCCGGGCTGCAGGAGGGCATTGCGGAGAACCTGCGAGTCGACTGCCAGGGCGGCGCCACCTTTTACGGGCACTTCTTTGCCTGCGACCGGCGCCACGGCATGGTGGACATTCACAACGCCATCCCGCTCTCCTGCGACACGTATTACTACACGCTGGCGCAGAAGCTCGGCATCGAGACCATCGCGAAGTATGCGCATGAGCTGGGGATCGGGGAAAAGACAGGCGTGGACCTGCCGGGCGAGGTCTCCGGCACCATGCCGTCGGAAGAGTGGAAGCTCAGGAACTTTCATGAGAAGTGGTATGCCGGGGAGACGATCTCGGTCGGCATCGGACAGGGAGCGGTGGCGGCGACACCGATTCAGCTCGCGCGCGCCCTGGGAGGCATCGCATCGGGCGGCGTGCTGAAGCGTCCCCATGTTGTATTTCCGGGCGAGCTGCCTGCGTATTACCGGCAGGCCGTCCAGGATTCCTATCCCGGCTCGGGCGATGTGACGGTGCCGATCGACGCATCGAACTGGGAGATCATTACCGAGG
The DNA here is from genome assembly GCF_003428625.2 of Paracidobacterium acidisoli. Lineage (GTDB taxonomy): Bacteria > Acidobacteriota > Terriglobia > Terriglobales > Acidobacteriaceae > Paracidobacterium > Paracidobacterium acidisoli. The sequence goes on from NZ_QVQT02000003.1 coordinate 345,110, forward strand.
GCATGGCCAGCACCACTGAGGCCGGGGGCACGGCCTTTGCCGCGCATCTCGACGGGATCGATTTCGCCGGAAAGACGGGAACGGCGCAGGTGGTGAGCCACAGCGCGGGCATGGATAAAATCTCCAGCAGTGTGGCGCAGCGGCCGAATGCATGGTTCGTGGGCATGGCTCCGCGGCGCAATCCCGACATCGTGGTTGCGGTCCTGTGGCAGCACGGCGGCTGGGGAAATGTCTCCGCGCCCATCGCTGCGAGTGTGATCGAAGCGTATGTGGACAAACAGCGGAGACTGCATCACAATCTGGTAGCCGATACCTCAAAGCCGGTAAAAGACGTTATGACGAAACCTGTAGAGATTGGTGCGGTATGGTCGAAGCCGCCCGCGTCTGAGGCGCCGCGCGGCAGTCCGGTTCCGGCGCTGGCCGCGATCGATGCGGGACACTTCCGGCTGAAGCCTGAAGGGGAGTAGCAAAGGTGCGCATCCGACTGAAGCTGAGCATGCCACGGCGCTGGGCGGTCCGGCGCAGCGAGGTGGCCGGGCGCGGCGAAAAGGTTCCGGCGCTGAAGCTGACGGTCTTTCAGTATGTGATCGCCGGGGTGATGCTGGTGCTGGTCTCCGGGTTATGGAGACTGCAGGTGGTGGGCGCACAGAACTACCGGGCGCTGGCGCAGGCGAACCGCATTCGCAAGGTGCCGATCCTTGCGCCGCGCGGAAAGATTCTGGATCGCGAAGGGCGTCTGATCGTCGATAACTACCCGTCGGTCTCCTGTTTTCTGGTGCGCGATCAGGGGCACGATATCGCTCCCGACCTGCCGCTGATTGCGCGCGGCCTGCACATGACCGTCGATCAGATCGACGCGGTGCTGAAGAAATACCGTCTCGCCCCGAAGTATCAGCCGCTGCCGCTCAGGCAGGACATCACGCCGGACGAGCAGGAGTTCATCGAGGCGCATCGCGACGAGATGCCGGAGCTGGAGACGATCCAGGAGCAGCGCCGTCTGTATCCGAAAGACGGTTTTGCGGCGCATCTGATCGGCTATGTGGGTGAGGTCAGCGAAGAGATGCTGAACGACCCGCAGTATGCCGCCTATGAGCCGGGTGATGTAGTGGGCCGCTCGGGCGTCGAGGCCTCCTACGATCAGATACTGCGCGGCACCGACGGCTCCGAGGATGTGGTCGTCGACAGCCATGGCCGCGAGATGGGTAAGCTGGGCATGGAGCCGGCAAAGCCCGGGCACAGCCTGCGGCTGACGATGGATATCGATATTCAGCGCGCGGCGGAGAATGCGCTTGGCGACCGCAACGGCGCGGTCATTGCCATGGACCCGCATACGGGGGAGATCCTGGCGCTGGTCAGCCGTCCGACCTTCGATCCGAATGATTTTGCAGTGCGCATCTCGCGGGATGAGTGGAGCAAGCTGATCAGCGATCCGGAGCATCCGCTGCTGAACAAGGCGATTCAGGCGCAGCTTGCGCCGGGATCGACCTTCAAGATCATCATGTCGGCCGCGGGACTCGAAGAAGGCGTGGCGCAGACGCTGAACGTGCATTGCTCGGGTGGCGTGAGTTTTTACGGCCATTATCAGCGGTGCTGGGTGCACGGTGGTCATGGCGAGGTCAACATCACGAAGGGGATTTACCAGTCCTGCGACGTGTTTTTCTACACGCTGGCGGTGCGCCTGGGAATTGAAAAGATCGCCAAATGGGCGAATGCCTTCGGCATCGGCGTGAAGACCGGCATCGATCTGCCGAATGAGGTCGCCGGCACCATGCCTTCCGAAGAGTGGAAGATGAAGAACTTCCATCAGAAGTGGTATCCGGGCGAGGTGACATCGGTCGGCATCGGCCAGGGAGCGGTGACGGCTACTCCGGTGCAGATGATGCGGGCGATTGCCGGCATCACCTCGGGAGGCGCGCTGAAGCGGCCGCATGTCGTGAACCTGAACGATCCGGAGAACGGGATACCGCAGGATTTCCGGACGGCGCTTGAGGAGTCGTACTCCGGCAGCGGCGACCGGACCGTTCCGTTTGAGCGCGAGGACTGGGAGACGATCACCGATGCGATGGCCGATGTGACGATGCCCATCGGCACCGACCCGAGCGCGCATCTGGAGGGGATCGACTTCGCGGGCAAGACGGGCAGCGCGCAGACCATGAGCAATGCGCTCGCCGCGCGTCTCGGCCATGCACATTCGATGCATGACAATGCGTGGTTCGTGGGCGTGGCTCCGCGGAGAAACCCGGATATCGCGGTGTGCGTGCTGTTTGAGGCCGGCGAGCACGGCAAGCTGGCGGGCCGTCTGGCGGCGCGTGTGATCGAGGCGTATGTGAACAAGCAGCGGCGGCTCCAGCACAACCTGGTGGCTGAGGCTCCGAAGAAGATTGAGGTCAGCGCCATCTGGTCCATCCCCGGCCTTCCGAACGACGGAAAGCAGAAGCCGGTGATGACGGCGATATATGCAGGTCACTTCATGACAAATGGGAATGAGTGACGGGGAAATCGCAGGCTGACCGGCAATCACCGGTAATGATGACGATGATCCGGCCGCGATATACGCTTCATTCGCCACTGGTCTTTGTATTCGCCATATCGTTTTATTTGTCATCCCGACCGCAGCGCAGCGAAGTGGAGGGATCTGCATTTACAAACCTCAATCGTTGCAGGATTCATGAAAGATCGCGAGCACAACTATTACGTGTATCTGATGGCAAGCAGGATGCTGGTGCTCTATTGTGGCGTGACCAGCAACATCGGATGCCGAGTGGGCCAGCACAAAGATCATGAAACTCCCGGTTTCTGTGCGACATACAACTGTGATCGGCTTGTATGGTTTGAGCGTTATCAGTACATCGGGAATGCCATTGCAAGAGAAAAGCAGATCAAAAACTGGCGCCGGGAGAAGAAGCTTGCGCTGGTGAATGCTGCCAATTCATCGTGGGTTGATCTCAGTGAAGGGTGGTTCGACTGAAAAAAGAGAAAATGCAGATCCCTCCACTGCGCTTCTCCACCCCATCGCACGAACAACGTGTGCGCCGGGGACCCCGGTTCGCTCCGGTCGGGATGACAATTCAGGCGTATTGAAATGTACTTCTCATGGATGGACAAATAAACGGAAATAAGCCTTTGAGAGAAGGGCTAAAGGTTAAGATGGACCTGTAAAGCACACGATGCGCCGTTTCCTCTCTCTCCGCGATTTTGACTGGACGCTGCTGGGCTTCGTGCTGATCCTTTCGGTGGTCAGCGTCTTTGAGATTTACAGCGCCACGCTGCACACCAAGTTTGTCGGCTTTTACCGCTTCCAGATCCTCTGGCTGTGCGGCGGCATGGCCATGATGTTCCTGATGTCGGTGATCGACTATCATCTGCTGCTCGACATCGTGCACTGGATCTACGGCTTTTTCATGCTGGCTCTGGTCGGAGTGCTGGCGACCCCGAAGGTCATGGGCGCCAGGCGCTGGATTAAGCTGCCCGGGGGCATTCACTTTCAGCCCTCGGAGTGGGTCAAGCTGGTGCTGATCGTCATTATGGCCCGGTACTTTGCCGGCCTGGTGGGGCGCGAGCTGACCTGGAAGGATATCTTCAAGGCGATCGCCCTGGTGGCCATCCCCATGCTGCTGGTGCTGAAGCAGCCCGACCTGGGCACGTCGCTGACCTACTCGCCGGTGCTGCTGGTGGGGCTGTTTCTGGGCGGAATCGACTGGAAGAAGGGGGCGATACTGATTCTGGCAGTGATTCTGGGCGCGGGCGGCATCTGGATGAGCGGCAAGGTGCTGAAGCCGTATCAGAAGGCCCGGCTGACCAGCTTTATCAACCCCGATGCCGATCCCAAAGGGACGGGCTACCAGATCATCCAGTCAAAGATCGCCGTCGGCGACGGAGGGGTCTTTGGACGGGGCGCCACCAGGGGCACCCAGACCCAGGGCGACTTTCTGCCCATCCCGTATACCGACTTCATCTTTGCCGCCTTCTGCGAAGAGCACGGGTTCATCGGCGCGGTCATCGTGTTGCTGATATACTTCCTCGTATTGATGCGTTTGATTCAAAACGCTCAAACAGCCGCAGACCTCCCGGGAACGTTCCTGGTGATGGGCGTGGTGGCCGTCCTGATTTTTCAGATCGCGGTCAATGTCGGAATGGTCGTTGGGCTGATGCCGGTTACCGGAATTCCTCTTCCGCTGATGAGCTACGGAGGGTCCTCGGTACTGTTTACGTTTCTGGCTTTGGGCATGGTGATGAACGTCCGCATGAGCCGCTTCGTGAACTGAATCCCCGGCGACAACAGGATTGGTAAACAGTACGCGCCTGGTCTCCGCTGAATGCGAAGCGATGGGCGCCGGGAAGTACAGGTCCAGGTTTTTAACAATTTCAACCGGCCAGGTGGATCACCGGGGCCGGGCAGGATCGGGAATGAGAGCAAAGAGACGGGTAACGGCCCCGCCTTCCATGAAGGCTGAAGTGGTCACCGGATCTTCGTACATGGATGGCCCGCCTTTGACCGGAAGCGCGTTTCGCGCTCTTTGGTCGGTGAACAGGCGGGAGAGAGCGTCGTTTCTCACGCAGGGCGTTGAGCACAAAGCGGACATCTTTTTCTCACTTCCGGTCTTTTCCGGCAATCCGGTCTGATCTGTCTCGGCTGATACTCCGCCGATAACGCGGGGCGAAAGAGGCAGAATGGCAAAGGAAATATGCATCTCCAGCACGCCGCACGAGACACGGCTGGCTATTCTCGAAGACGATCAGCTCGCGGAAATCTACTACGAGCGCGAAAATGAATACACCCTCGCAGGGTCCATCTACAAAGGACGCGTAACCCGCGTTCTTCCCGGTATGCAGTCCGCATTTGTGGACCTTGGCCTTGAACGGGACGCCTTCCTTTACGTCACGGATTTTCTCGAAGAGCAGGAAGACTCCGCCGACTTTGAAACAGCTGCTCCGGCAGCGCCGCCGCGCCGCGACGGCGGACATGGACGCGAATCGCGCCCGCCACGCCAGGAAGAAGCCCCGCGCGAGGCAGCTCAGGGCGAAGCCGACAGCGGGGAAGGAACGGATTCCGACTCGCCCTCAGGCACCCGGCGCTGGAGAGGACGCCGCAGCCGCCGCAGAGGCTTCCGCGGCCGCGGTCCACAGGACCAGCAGCAGGATCAGCAGGAATCGCAGTCCGAAGACACGCAGACACTGGAGTCGTTCGAGGTCGTCGAAGAGGCGATCGCCGATGAGCCGGTAGCGCGGCCCGAGCGCGGCGCACCGGGCGGAATCCCCGCACAGCATCTTCCGGTGGTGCTTCCCGGCGAGTCGCTCTCGAAGTATGGAGCCGCCCCTGCTGCCGCAACACCCAAAGCGGAAAGCAAACCCCCCGCTGCTTCCGCGGCGCCCGCGGTGAACTACACGGCGCCGAAGCCTTCCACGCAGATTGAAGTCCCTCTCGGCTGGGACGGCGGAGCACTGCTGCCGGGCGAGTCGCTCTCGAGATATCGCCGCAGCGAGCGTGCTCATGCAGAGCCTGCTGCTGAAACAAAGCCGGCGACCGAAGCGGTCGAGCCGGAAGCGCCTCAGGCGATCGTCGCAGACGCGCCCGCTGAGGAACATGCGCCCTTTACGGAAGCGGCAACGGTACCCGCGCCCGTGGAAGAGGCCGTAATCGAGCCGGCCACAATCGAGTCGGCCCCTGTGGAATCGCCGGTTTCCACGGAATCAACGGTTGAGGAAAAGCAGGAAGAGAGTGTTCCTGTTGCCGCAGCGCAGCCGGAGGCACCCGCGCCTGCGGAGGTTGTTGCCGAGACTCCGGAGGAGTTCCACGAAGAGGTGCAGGAGTTCGAGCCGGAGAGCGCTTCGGCGTCATACCGGATCGATCCGTCGGCTCCGAGTGAATTCCGTGTAAGCGGGGTGACGGAGGAGATCGAAACTCCGGCAGAAGAGGAAGCGGAAAGCGAAGAGCATCCGCCGCTCGGCGCAGCGGAAGCTGCTGAAGCTGCGGCAGGCGAAAGCGAGGCCGGTGAAGCGGCTTCGGCTGCCGAGGCGCATGCGCATCCGGCCGCGACGCCCGAGGCTGAGGCTGTCGACCATCTGTACGGTTTTGCGCCTGGCATGGGCGTGCTCGAAGAAGAGGTGATCGACGAGGAAGAGTATGACTTCGAGCCGATTCACGGGCATGCGGATGAGCAGGAGGTCGAGGAGCTGGAAGAAGAGACGCTCGACCACGCCGGAGAAATCGGCGAAGCGGTGCGCGACGCGCATCTCGATCAGCGTCTGGGCCTGAGAGAGGCGGAACAGGACGAGCAGGAAGAGGCTGAGGAAGAGGACGACGAAGAGTCCGAAGGCGGCTACGATCCTGGGTTCGTCGAAACGGTGGACGAAGAGGAGTTTGAGGATCACGAAGGCGATGAGCCGGCTGAAGAGACAGCGGCTGCCGAAGCCGTTGCGCCGCATCCGCGTGAAGGCCGCAGAGAGGATCGCCGTGGCGACCGCCGCGGTGGAGGCCGCCGTCAGGGTGGTGGTGGCCGCCGGCGTCCGGGCGGAGGCGGTGGTGGTGGCGGACGCAGGCCGAGCGCGCAGACGATGGATCTTCCCGTTATCAGCGAGCTGCTGAAGCAGGGGCAGGAGATTCTGGTTCAGATTGCGAAGGAGCCGATCGCCAGAAAAGGCGCGCGGATCACGAGCCACATTGCGCTGCCTGGACGCTTCCTCGTGTTCATGCCGACGGTGAATCATGTCGGCGTCTCGCGCAAGATCTCGTCCGATGAAGAGCGCCAGCGCCTGAAGCGGATTTTGATCAGCGAAAAGGGCACGGAGAGCGGCGGCTTCATTGTGCGCACCGCGGCCGACGGGGCGAGCGAGGACGATCTGCGCGCCGATATCCGTTTCCTGCTGAGTCTCTGGAAAGAGATCCGGCAGCGCTCGGAAGAGGCGAAGGCTCCGGCGCTGATTTATCACGATCTGAACCTGGTGGAGCGCATTCTGCGCGATCAGGTGAACGACAACTTCTCGACGATCTGGGTCGACAGCGAAGTCGATTACGAGCGCATCGTCCGCTTCCTGAACCGCTTCCAGCCTTCGCTGGTGCGGCGCGTCAAGCTCTACACCAAAGAGACGCCGCTCTTCGAGCAGTTCGGCATTCAGGACGAGATCAGCAAGGCGCTCAAGTCCAAGGTCTGGCTCAAGTCCGGCGGCTCGATCGTCATCAACCAGACGGAAGCGCTGGTTGCGATCGACATCAACACCGGCAAGTATGTCGGCAAGACGGCGCGGCTTGAAGACACGATCCTCAAGACGAATCTCGATGCCATTCCGGAGATCGTCCGGCAGATTCGCCTGCGCGATCTGGGCGGCATCATCGTGATCGACTTTATCGACATGGACGAACGCCGCAATCGCCACAAAGTCATGCAGGCGCTTGAAGAGGAGCTGAAGTCCGACCGCGCGCCGTCGAAGGTGCTGCAGTTTAACGATTTCGGTCTCGTGGCGATTACGCGCAAGCGCGTGAAGCAGTCGCTCGAGCGTACGCTGAGCATTCCCTGCCCGACGTGCGTGGCGACCGGCATGGTCAAGAGCCCGGTGACGGTGGCCAACGAGATTTACACGGAAATGCGCAAGATGCAGCGCCATCTGGAGCGGAACGACGTGCTGCTCCGCGTCAATCCTGAAGTGGTGAAGACGCTGAAGGCCAACAATGCGCGCTGGCTGAACGAACTCGAGGAGATGACCGGCAAAACGATCATCGTCAAGAGCGATCCGGCACTGCATCCGGAGCAGTTCGATATCCACTAAGCGGAATGATCTGGCTGTGCCGGTTGTACTTTGCAGCCGGCACAGTTAACAAAAATGTCATTCGCCGCGTCTAAACCATCCAGATAGTGTTCGATAAACGGGGGAGTATCCCACGAAGTCCCCCAATCTCTTCGACCTGAGGGATTCTCCATGTTTTCAACCTGCAGTATTTCGCACAGGCTGTGGCGGCATGTAATCGTAGCCGCGGGTGTGGCTGCTCTGACTTCGTTTGCCGTTTCGGCGATGGCTCAGACGCAGGCAGACGCCGGTAATAGTTCCAGTTCAACGGATTACAGGACATATATCAGCACGGACGCCCTGCTGGGCTCCTCCGCGCTTCCTGCTGCTCCCGCTGCCGGCGCGAACGCTTCGCCGCAGTATGGCGGGCAGCGCAATTATCCGCGCTATCCGCAGTATCAGAACCGCTGGAGCCACCTGGCATTTGATGCCGGCGGCGGTTTTACAATCCCCATCGGCAATACGGCCCACGGGAACGAAACATGGGGATACAACATCGGATTCGGCGGTGGATGGAATTTTACGAAGCGGATCGGGGTGTTGCTGCAGTATCGGTTCAACAAGGATAAGATTCCGGGATCGACGCTGACGGCTCTCTACAACCAGGCCCAGTCGGAGGGTGCGGGGCTTTCAGGGCCTCTCGGCGGCAATGTCAACACCTGGTCGTTAACGCTTGAGCCGATCTTCTATCAGCCTTTCACAAAAAAGTCCGGAGCGTATGTCACCGGCGGTGGTGGCTTCTACCGCAAGGTGACCAACTTCACGGAGCTGCAGGAAGAGGAGCAGTGCTATTACTACTGCTATGTCGGTTATGCGCCTTCGACGGTAGCTCATTCCTCCAGTAATCAGGGTGGTCTCAACATCGGCGCCGGCTTTTACTGGAAAGCCTTCGGCGAGGACAGCAACGCGAAGTTCTTCACTGAAGCGCGCTATGTATGGGTCGATTCTCCGGTGGCAAGCAACTCCGATCCGTTCGGATCAGGGACTCAGAGTTTGATTCCGGTGACCTTCGGTCTCCGTTTCTAAGGCAAGTCATCAGGGCTCATCTCAGGGCAAACCCTTCGGGGTTTGCCCTTTTTGCTTCAGTACGGCAGAGACATCGCCGTGATGTAGCAGATGGCCAGCGCCAGCAGGCAGGAGAAGAGCACAAGCCAGCGCACACGCCGATAAGCGAAGAAGCTCAGAATCACCCCGAGCAGCGATGCTGCCATGCCGATGAGCACCGACCAGCTCTGAGATATGTCGAGATGCTTCGCGGGTGTGGCTGCCGGCTTATGGAAGGCAATCAGCAGCAGCACGAAGGGCGCGGCCACCGTGCCGATGCTGCCGGAAAGCAGCGCTGCGAAGGCCATCCACCGGCGCCACCCCTTTGGCGCGGGAATCCGCCTCCAGCTCTTCCATGCAAAGAACATGCCGCAGACCGGCAGTGCGATCAGCACGAAGAGAACGGTCAGCGAGAGAACAGTCGAGAACTGGGATAGCATGGCCTGCGCCGCTACACGCCCACGGGAAACGGCTTCGGCGAAGACTCTTCGAGGTTCGCTCCGGAGCGCCAGCGCTCGAAGCGGCCCTGGAAGAGCGAGAGCAGCCCCGTGTACCAGTAGCCGATCACGAAGAGCAGCAGGAAGGGCACGGTGAAGTAATTCTCATTGACGATGGCATACCAGACGCAGAGCGCGAAGTAGCCTCCGATGAGCAATTCGAAGAAGGGAATGAGACCGAGCCGTTTGCGATACTTTGAGGCCTTCGATTTTTCGCCGCGCTTCTCCACGCGGTACTTCGGCGTGCGCTTGAAGGCGCTCTGAATGCCGAAGAGCGCTTCCATCACCGCGATAGTGTTGGTGAGCGTAAGCCCGATGCCGAGCGACATAAGAAACGGCAGGTAGAGAAAGGTGCGATACCAGCGGCCGGGAAAGAGCTCTTTCTGCGAGACGAGATAAAACGACGAAATAGAGAAGGTCGATGCGAGAAAGAGCGGGAAGTCGATGAACAGCATCTGGAACCATCCCTGATAAAAGCGGATGATCATCGCGGGCATCAGCAGCACGGAGAGCACGACCATCAGCGGATAGCTGATATTCGCGGTCAGGTGGTACCAGGCTTCGATCTTGGTGTGAAAGGGCGCGTCGCTTTTGAAGACGTAAGGGAGAATCTTTTTCGATGTCTGAATGAGTCCCTTGGCCCAGCGCTGCTGCTGCGTCTTGAAGGCCGTCATCTCGATGGGCACTTCGGCGGGGCACTCGACGTCCTGCAGATATTTGAACTTCCAACCCTTGAGCTGTGCGCGATAGCTCAGGTCGGTGTCTTCGGTGAGGGTATCGTGCTGCCAGCCTCCGGCCTCGTCGATGGCGCAGCGCCGCCACATGCCCGCGGTGCCGTTGAAGTTGAAGAAGACGCCGGAGCGGGAGCGGCCGCCGTGCTCCAGCACGAAGTGGCCGTCGAGCAGAATGGCTTCCACCTGGGTGAGAAAGCTGTAATCGCGATTGAGGTGCGTCCAGCGGGTCTGCACCATGCCGATCTCCGGCTCGGCAAAGTGATGCACCACCTGCATCAGCCACTCGCGCGGCGGCACGAAATCAGCATCGAAGATCGCAACGAACTCGCCCTTCGCGACCTTCAGGCCTTCATCGAGCGCGCCGGCCTTGAAGCCCCGGCGGTTGGTGCGGTGGAGATAGACGATGGGGTTTCCGGCGGCATGGTAGCGCTCGACGATGGCGGCGGCGGCCTCTTTGGTCTCATCGGTCGAGTCGTCGAGCAGCTGAATCTCCAGCAGGTCGCGGGGATAATCGAGGTTGCAGCAGGCCTCGATAAGGCGGTCGATGACGAACTGCTCGTTGAAGATGGGAAGCTGAACAGTGATGCGGGGAAGCTGCTCGAAGTGGTGCGCGGGCTCTTTGGTGGCGTTCTTCCGGTGCCGGTAGTAGAGCCACACGAGCTGATAGCGGTGCAGCCCGTAGAAGGCCAGAATGATCATGACCACAAAGTAGGGGATGAGCAGGGACGCGTCGAAGAGGTTCCAGCGATAGAGGTGCTCGAAGGTGTGGTCGCCGTAGTGAGAGCGGAGATAGTGGCGCCAGTCGCTCTTCATCAGCAGCATGGCGAAGGCGCGGGAGGCATGCACGAATCCGGCAGCCAGCGATGCGGCAGGTTGTTGAAGCAGGGGCTGGCCTCCATTGGTATTTCTTCCAAAGCTATTGTAAGGGAAGCGGTTTGCCGCCAGCAGATGGGTGCCTGAACGGGAGCGTCCGCGAAAAATTTTGTGCCGGCCGGCCGCGGAAACCGTAGAATGGCGGCCACGGAGAGACGATCGATGCCGGGAATCAGAGAGATTGTGCCGATGAGTTTTGTGCCGAAGCGGTCAGAGGCCGGGTTGAGCCTGCTGCGTGTATGGGCCGGCGTCACGCTGTTTCTGCGGCACGGATGGGAAAAGCGCCCCGCGCACTGGACGATGTTCATGGCGCATTTTCCGAATCCTCTTCATATCGGAGGCTCCGCTTCGTTCCTCGTCGCCTTCTTCAGCGATTTTGTATGCGGAATCCTGCTGATCATCGGGCTGGGAACGCGCTGGGCGGCGCTCTACTGCCTGTGCAATATCTTCGTCGCGTGGGCGTTCATCCATCACTTCGCCTTTACGGGGCGAGGTCCGCAGACCGATCACGGTGAGCTGATCGTGCTGTATCTCGGCATGCTGCTGACGCTGCTGATCGCCGGCGGTGGCCGGTACAGCCTGGACGCGAAGATCACGTCGAAGCGCTAGTTGAGGGGCATCGCAAAGCGTCAGTTAATAAACATCGCGAAGCGCTAGTTGAGAAACATCGTCCGGTAGAGCGTATCGCGCTGCACCGGTTTGAAGCCCGCATCGCGGATCACGCGGCGCAGCTCCTCTTCGGTGGTGCAGTTGGCGGTTCCGGCGGCGCGGACGACGTTTTCCTCGAGCATCACCGATCCCACATCGTTGCCTCCGAAGCGCAGGCCGAGCTGCAGCACCTTCAGCCCCTGGGTGACCCAGCTCGACTGCACATTCTCGATGTTGTCGAGATAGAGGCGCGAGATGGCGAGCACCTTCAGATATTCGACCGAGGTCGCCTCGTCCCATCCCCGGCCGCCGAGCGCCGTGTGTCCCGGCTGGAAGCTCCAGGGAATAAACGCCGTGAAGCCGCCGGTCTCTTCCTGCAGGCGGCGAACCTCTTCAAAGTGATTCACCCGGTGCTCGAAGGTCTCGCCCACGCCGAACATCATGGTTGCGGTGGTGCGCATGCCCAGCTGATGAGCGGTGCGATGAACGAGCAGCCAGTCTTCGGTGCGGCACTTCAGGCGGGCGATGCGGCTGCGCACTTCGTCATCCAGAATCTCGGCGCCGCCGCCGGGGATGGAGTCGAGTCCGGCATCGCGCAGGCGGGCGATGGTGTCGCGCACGGAGAGCTCGCTGTACTCGGCGATGGCCAGAATCTCTGAGGCGGAAAAGCAGTGCAGCCAGATCTGCGGAAAGCGTTGTTTGATGCCCTTCAGCAGGCGCTCGAACCAGTCGATTTTCAGGTCCGGATGCAGGCCGCCCTGCATCAGCACGCCGGTGCCGCCCATCTCTGCCGTTTCGGCGATCTTCTGATAGATCGTCTCAAAGTCGAGGATGTAGCCTTCGCTGGCCAGTTTACCTTTGAGCGGGCGGTAAAAAGCGCAGAAGGTGCAGTATTCCGTGCAGAAATTGGTGTAATTTATGTTGCGGTCGATGATGTAGGTCACCACGCCCTCAGGGTGCAGTCTGCGACGCACGGCATCGGCTTCCATGCCGAGGCCGATGAGATCGTCGGAGCGGAAATGGTCGAGGGCCTGCTGGCGGGTCAGTGACATGTCTCCATTTTAATGCCGCCTGACCGTATCGGCTATCGGGGTTACAGCGTATCGTGTGAAGAGGCGCCTGGGCACTGCCTGAGATCCCGATCCGGCGCCGGATGGAGCAGGAGGAGTTTCATGCTGCATCGCTTTTCAACGGGGTTGCATCCTAACCAGTTTCAGATACGAATCCCATTTGTGTTTCTGCGTTCCTCTGACATGGTGAAACGCTCTCTGGCTCAGGCGGCGAAGTTCGGACAGGCTTACGGCCTGCCGGCGCACAGCCGCAAACCATATCGCAGTGCAACATCAGGAGCAGCTTTTTATGTCCCGGTTTTTTTCGCAGATGCACCGCCTCATTCCTTTCAGTGCTCTGGCTTTGCTGGTGCTGGTCTATCCGGCACTGCTGCATGCGCAGGCTAAGAAGGACGCTACTCCCGACGTCATGGTGTTTACCAACGGCGATCAGCTGAGCGGCAAGTTCGTGCGCGTAGTCGGGGGCACCGTCACGTTTCACAGCGACATTGTCGGCGACGTAAACGTGAGCTGGGACAAGATCAAAGAGCTGCGCACCTCACAGGCGGTCGCGGTGCTGCGCAAGGGAGTGAATGTAACGCGGAAGACCCCGATGTCGCAGATTCCCTCCGGCACGATGGAGGTCACCAATCAGCAGATCACTCTGCAGGCCGAGCCGACGGCTGTGGCTGCGGCGCCGATTCCGGTGAAGGACGCGGATTATGTGATCGATCAGGCCTCGCTGAACAAGGAGCTGCGCGGACACCCCGGCCTGACCCAGGCATGGAACGGCACCGCCACGGCGGGCGCGACCATCGTTGCCGCCACGCAGAACCAGTACACCTTCAATGGCGCGGTGGGACTGATTCGTGTGGTGCCGACGGTAAGCTGGCTGGCTCCGCGCAACCGCACGGCCCTCGACTTCACGGGCTCCTACGGCAAGATCACGCAGAAGGATGTGCCATCCATCAAGAGCGCGATCTACCATGCGGACGCCGAGCGGGATGAATACTTCTCGCCGCGTTTCTATGCTCTCGGCCAGGTGGCCTTCGATCATAACTTCAGCCAGAGTCTCGATCTGCAGCAGATCTACGGCGGAGGCATCGGCTGGACGGCGATCAAGCGGCCGAATCAGGAGCTGGATCTGAAGGGAACCGTACAGTACGAGAGGCAGTCGTTTGAAAATGTCGTCGCCGGCTCCGGACAGAATCCGAATCAGGATCTGATCGGCTCGACGATCGCAGCCGCATACAATCTGCACTTCTTTAAGGGAATGATCTTCGCGCAGGGATTGAACTACATCCCCGCCTTCAATAACTCGCGTGCGTGGTCGGTGTCGGAGGCCGACACGCTCACCTTTCCCGCCTACAAAAATTTTGGCTTCACGGTGGGAACGCTCGACAGTTATCTGAACGATGTGGCCATCACCGAGCCGCCGACAAAGCGCAACTCGCTTCAGTTCACTATGGGACTGACCTACACGATCAAGTCGTCCTATTGAACTCTTTCCGATACATCAGGCGCGGGAATCGTCCGGTTCCCGCGTCCATCTGGCTCCCTGTGGCATTACGATAGACAGAGGGAGAGTTGCGCAGAACGCCGGCCCCCTGCCGGGTGCGCTCTTCAAAATCTGTCAGGAGCCTGTATTTCTCCAATGACATGTGTGCGTACTTTTTTTGCCGCGCGTTTTATCGCGCCGTCTCTGATGTTTCTTGCCTTCCTGCTGGTTCTTCCGTCTGCCTTCGGCGCAGACCCGCCGGCTGCGAAGACTGCCGACAAGACTCCGCCCGACACAATTCTCTTCACCAACGGAGATAAAATTTCGGGCAAGTTTATCCGCGAAGTGGGCGGGCATGTGATGTTTCACAGCGATGTTCTGGGCGATGTGACGGTCACGTGGGACAAGATTCAGGAGCTGCATACGCAGTCGCGTCTGGTGGTGCTGCAGGAGGGTATTCCAACGCGCGGCATCCATTCGCTGACAGTGCCGCAGAGCGGAACGCTGGCGGTCGCCAATCAGCAGATCACCGTGCACCCCAAAGACAGTGCAGCGCTCGCTCCCATCCCGGTGAAGAAGGCGCAGTACATCCTCGATGAGACGACGCTGCAGAAGCAGATCGGCGGCCATCCTGGATTTCTGGGCGGCTGGAACGGCAATCTGACGGCGGGCGCCACGATCGTGCAGGCAACACAGGAGCAGTACACGTTTTCAGGCGGCGTATCGCTGGCCCGTGTCGTGCCGACGGTGAGCTGGCTGAATCCCCACAACCGCACGACGGCAGACTTCAACGGATCATTCGGCAAGATCATTCAGCCAGCGTATGTTGCCGATGGCGTGGTGACGCCATCGAGCAGCTCGAAGAGCTCGATCTACCATGCGGATGCGGAGCGGGACGAGTATTTCTCCGCGCGCTTTTTTGCCTTGGGCCAGGTGGCCTTCGATCACAACTTCGGCCAGAACCTCGATCTGCAGCAGATTTACGGTGGAGGAATCGGACTGACGGCTCTGAAGCGCCCTCAGCAGGAGCTGGACCTGAAGACCACACTGCAATATGAGAAGCAGACATTTATCGATGCCGCCCCAGGCGAAGACCAGAACCTGATCGGCTCGACGGTGAACGGAACCTACGCGCTGAAGCTGCCGAGGAGCGTGATCTTCAAGCAGGAGATCTCCTACATCCCCGCCTACAACAACCCCTACGCGTATTCGGCCAACGAAGCGAATACGCTGACCATGCCCTTCTTCAAAAATCTCAGCTTCTCGGTGGGCACCAACGACAGCTATCTGAACGATCCTCCGGAGGCCACGCCGCCCACAAAGCGGAATTCACTCCAGTTCACGACGGGAATCGTGTATCTGCTCAAGTCGAAGTACTGACGCCATCCGCCCGTTACTTCGCGTCGGGCGGAACGGGCGACGGCATCGCGTTGATCTGCTGGCTGGTGATGGTCTGCGGCGGCCCTTCCGGCACCGGAGGCAGATTCGGCGGATCGAGATCGAGCGGCTGTTTGAGCAGGCTCAGCACGTCGACCGGCAGCGGCTTGTCGGCGTTCGCGAGCAGGACCGAGACCTGCCACATCTGTGTCTCATTCAGAACCTTGCTGAACGAGGGCATGCCGGTCAGCCGGATACCGTTCGAGACCTTCCAGTACGTCTCGCCCGGAGGATCGTCGCTGACGCCGACGATGCCGTTGCGATGAGGCGCCCAGAGCTGCGGCGCATGCGGATACATATGCGCGCCGAAATCCGCCGGGCGGCCATATAAACCGTGGCAAGAGGCGCACTGCTGGCGGTAAATATGCGCTCCGGCTTCGAGATTCGTCTGGCTCGGCTCGAGCGGGGCGGTCTTCGGCAGCTCGCGGTCGATGCGCGCATGCAGCGGCATACGGACGATATCGCGCTCGAACGGGAAGGAAGAATCGGTTACGGCGACCGGAGGATGGCCAAAGTGCAGCCAGAGGTAACCAGCGGCGGGGAGGGCGATCAGCCCAAGCAGCAGTCCGGCAAGAAATGATTTCACCTGGTCATGAACCTCGCTACGAGCCTTTTCAGCATAGTAACGGCAAACCCGGAGGCTCTCAATCGCTTGTTTACGGTGCAGGAATCGGCGGAGGGCTCGGCGCAGAATGGCCCGCGGATGCTTTAATACAAAGGGAGAGACATTTTCGTCATTTCCCGCCCGCGGAATTCACGCAAAGCGCCGTTCTCCCGGAAGACGACTTCCCGGAAAGTACGGGGAGCGATGCGGGTGAAAGCGGCGGCCGGCAGCACAGGCAGTGGAGGTTTCGAGGTTCATGCATTCAGGCAAGCGTGTGGGATGGTGGTTGAGTCCCGTTTTGGCTTTTCTTCTTTTCGCGCCCGCTCCCATGCGCGCGCAGGATTCGTCGAGTCAGCAGCCGCAGCAGGATCAGAGCGCCCAGCAGAATAATCCGAACCGGGTGAGTGTGCTTCGCCAGGCGCAGGAGCGCGTCCGCGCGCGGCGTCAGCAGCGCATTCAGCAGATCATCCAGGACACCTACAGCCATAAATATGAGGTGTACTTCGGCGGCGGCTATCAGCGGTTCCGTCCCGGCAATACGCTGCAGCATGTGAATGAGTCCGGCTGGAACGTGGGCATCACCGACTACATCCACGGCAATCTGGGGGTTGCGGCGGACTTCCGCGGCTACTACGGAACCACCTACACGGGCACGAATCCAGGCGCGCAGGAGTTTCACATCTTTGCGCCGAGCATCAGCCAGTACACCTTTATGGCCGGACCGCAGTACCGGTTTTACCGCGGCCTGCACTGGGGCTGGACCGGACAGGTACTGGCCGGCGTGGGGCACGGAAACTTCGGCACGGGAACGGGTGGTCTTCCACCAACGCTGATCGGCCTGTATCCGGACGGAAACGTGGTGAATGTGACCGCAGGCGCTTCGGTGGATTACAACCTCGGACCCGGTCTGGCGATTCGCCTGACGCCGAATTATCTGTTGACCGACTACGGCAGCACGCTGCAGCACAACGCGGGCTTTGAGATGGGTGTGGTCTACCGCTTCGGCCGCAGGTAAACACAGATCGCAGCAATAAAAAGAGCCCGGCATCATGCCGGGCTCTTTTTATGGAGGTGAAAGTTTCTGCCACCGGAAGGCTCCCGCATTTCCGGCAGGCGGATTCGAGCCTGGTGCGGTGCCTACTGCGCGGAGGCGGCCGGGCTGTGCGCGGCCAGCTCTTCGCCGGCGTGGCCGCTCTCTTCCGCGACCTTCTTGAGCGAAACCTGCTCGAAGCGCGCCCAGATCAGGCCGACCGGAATGATGCTGAGGAAGGTTACGCCCAGCAGCAGTGCGCCGCAGCCGAGGGCCGGCTCAGGAGCGACGTGGTAGAAGCCCTGCAGGGCCGCGGTCAGCAGGCCGATCTGCGTGAACCAGCCGATCACCGGCAGCTGCACGATCGAGCCGCCCATGCTGACGACCATCAGCAGCATGCAGCGGGAAAGGGTCATGCCGGAGAGCTCGGGTGAGGCGGTAAAGGCGCGTGTGGTCTCGAGGTAAGCGAAGGTGATCATGCCCCACATGACCAGGGAGAAGAGCGCAGCCAGCAGAAAGTCGCTCATGGAGGCGATAGTGTTCAGGCCATCGCGGAAGTGCAGGATCTTCTCGCTCACCGACTCACCCAGCTTCGGCGAAATCGCTCCCAGTGATTTCCGCGCCCCCGCCGCAAAAGCGCCGCCGGAGACGCGCGCGAAGCCGGCAAAGAGCGCCAGGGCGACGGTCGCCAGCAGACCGCCGAGGGCGGCCTTGTTCATCATTTCGGGGTGCGGCAGGGAGTGGCGGTCGGGAGCGAAGAGCAGGACGGTAGAGAAGATGAGCGCCATGGCTCCGGCGTCGAACATGCGCTCGACGACATAGACGGCGACCTGAGAGCTGAGGGGGAGCTGCACGCGCTTCGCGACCAGGTAAGGCCGGACCAGGTCGGCGGGGCGGCCGAGGAGCGCGACGCCGGTAAAGCCGATCACCTGGCTGCCCAGGACGCTGAATGCCGAAACCTTCTTGGTCGGCTTGAGGAAGAGCGCCCAGCGCAGCGCCCGGATCACGTAGGCCAGCCAGATCATGGCGACGGCGATGCCGATCTTCTTCCAGTCGGCCAGCCTGAGCTGCTGCGTGAAGACGCTCCAGTTGAAGTGGATGCGATGGCGCGCGACGACGACAAGGATGACGAGCGCAAGAAGGACGACGAGTCCGAGAATCCAGTTCTTTTTCTTCACGGAGGCGTCAGTTTCCTTTCAGGGTTGGCAAACGGGGTACAGCCGGAACTACTCGGCGGATGCGGCGAGCGGAGCCGCGGAAAGACTGGCCTGGCGCTGCGCCGAAGAGCGGAGCCGCAGAGCATAGCGGCGGTTGTACTCGTGAATGACGCGGGCAACATAGCTGCGCGTCTCGCGGTAAGGCGGAATGCCGTGCCAGCGGTCGACCGCCTCCGGCCCGGCATTGTAGGCAGCCAGCGCCAGCGGCAGATTGTCGTGATAACGGTGGAGCAGCGCATCGAGGTATGCGCTGCCGCCTTCGATGTTCTGGTCGGGCGCGAAGCTGTCGGAGACGCCGAGATGCGCCGCCGTCTTCGGCATCAGCTGCATCAGCCCCTGCGCTCCGGCGCGGCTGACGGCGCGGGCGTTGCCGCCGCTCTCCTGACGCACGACGCTGGCCAGAAGGTCTTCATCCAGATCGTACTCGGCTCCCGCATGGGTCAGCATGGCATGCAGACGGACCGGAGTCAGCGCAGCAGAAGCGGGCTTCGTTACCGGAGCGGCCGCAGGAGTCTTCGGCAGCAGGTCGACATGCTGCTCGGACACGATATCCTCGGCGGCGACTTCGACGAAGTTCTGTCCCGAGGCATCCGTGTACAGGCGCACCCGGTCTCCATCGGCTGCGCGATGATCGCAGACGATGTCGAAACCATTTTTAAGGGTAACGCGGTCGGCGGCAAAGGCCGCAGAGACGCAGCAGGAGACAAGCGCCAGAGCGTACCACCGCCGTTTCCGGGGAAGTCCGAGCATGTAGAGAAACTCTATCACTCCGGCCATGAATCTCAGACGCTTACTCCGGCGCAAACGCTCTCGATCATTTGGGCTACGCCATCGGCATCATTTGAGGGGGCAAGGGTCCATCCGCGATTCTGAGCGAGCTCGACAAGGTCCGGAGCGCCGTTGGCCATCACCACCGGGCGGCCTGCATATTCCAGCATCTCCAGGTCGTTCCAGTTGTCGCCAATGGCCATAATCTCTTCCCGGGCGATGCCGCGCGCGGTGGCCAGATCGTGCAGAGAGACGCCCTTCGAGCAGCCGGGCGGCAGAATGTCGAGGATGGTCAGATCGCGGTGCGGATATTCGGTGCGGTGCAGCTCGATCTGTTCGGCAAAGGCGCTTTCCGTGAGCCGCTGCTCAGCGTCGCGCATCTCCTGCGGAGTGCCGCAGATCATACTCTGAACGGGCGCCTCGCCGGAGTCGAAGACCCGCTCGATGGGGCGTACCTCGATCAGCGAGGCGCGATTGGCCTCGACCCAGAGCGAGATGCGGGCATGCAGCTGCTCGAACGACTCGATCACCAGCTCTCCTGCGCCGTCGCGGTCAAAGGTAAAGACCGTGGTTTCACCGAACTCGCGCAGCAGCGGGCATATTCCCCGGGCGGTTTCGACGGGGAGCAGGCGGCGATCGATACGCATTCCATCCAGAGCGCGGGTGACGGTGCCGTTCGAGGTAATGAGAACGGTCTGCGAACGAAGGCCAATGGGCTCGATGATCGGCGTGGTGTACGTGTGTCTGCGGCCGGTGGCGATGACGATCTCAATGCCGGCTGCTTCGGCCTCGCGGAGCGCCTGGCGATTGCGCTCGCTGACAGCCGTCCCGCGCGAAGGCAGCAGGGTTCCGTCGATATCGATCGCAATGAGCCTGGGGGCTGGCAGCCTGAAAGGGGAAAGCATCCACTTCCAGTCTACGGGATGGGAGGTGAATGGCGGTTAAACTCTGGCCGGGCGATTCCTGGCTGGTGCTGATTACAGTTTAAATCATTGAATCTAAATCCGTTTGGCGCGAAAAAACTCCCGGAGCAATTCTCCGCACTCTTCCGCCAGAAGGCCTCCGGTGACCGGAAGGGTGTGGTTCAGGCGCGGATGGTTCAGGACTTCCAGCACAGACCCCGCCGCTCCGGCCTTGGGGTCGGCAGCTCCGTAAACGAGCCGTTTGAGGCGGGCGTGGATAATGGCCCCGGCGCACATGGCGCAGGGCTCGAGGGTGGCATACAACGCGCAGTCGAGCAGGCGATAGTTGCCGATGACCTTCGCCGCGGCACGAAGAGCGACCATCTCGGCATGCGCTGTGGGGTCCTGGTCGCGCAGAACGCGGTTCTGCCCGCGAGCGATCACGATGCCGCTGATCACAGCGACGGCGCCGATCGGGACCTCCCCGGCAAGCGCGGCCGCACGGGCCTCGGCGAGGGCTTCACGCATGAAGAGAAGATCGGAATCGCTGCCGGAAGAGGAGAGGGAATCGGCCACGCAGCTATGGTATCCGGCGGCGCGAGGCGACAGACAGAGCGGGCGATGGTGCTTCCACCCATTTGCGAAAGACGCCGATGATCTGTTCGAGCTTGCGCGGGTCTCCCGAGCCTTCAAAGCGATGGGCGGCGATCGAGCAGGCGATCCAGTCACCGGCAGGGGTGTTCAGACTGATTTTCCGGGGGAGGGAGTTCTCAGCAGAAGTGCCGGCGAGATTGATCGTCAGATGCCAGCCCGGGTTGTCGAGCTGGCGGAGCTGTACGCCCTGCCGGTGCTCCCAGGTACCGTTACACTGGCGCTGATACCACTCATCCAGCCATTCAAGATTATCTTTCGACATCGGTACTCCGTCAGAGCGGCTGTTGCTGCGTCATGCAGTGCAGCGCGCCCAGCCCCCAGATAAAATCCCTGCAGTGAATGCCGGCGACGACGTGTCCGGGGAAGACCTCTGCCAGTATCTGTAACGCTGCACGGTCGTTAGAGTCATTAAAGGTTGGCACGAGCACGAGATTGTTGGCAATGTAAAAATTGCCGTAGCTGGCCGGCAGCCGCTGTCCCTCGAAAATGACCGGGGCCGGCATAGGCAGCTCGACGATCTCAAAGGGCTTGCCCTCGGGATTGCGCGCCGACCGCAGCCGGTCAAGGTTCTCGGCGAGCAGCAGGTGGTTCTCGTCGTGCACGTTTGATTCGGTTACCGTGACGATCGTGTTTTTGCCGGCGAAGCGGGTGATGTCATCGACGTGGCCATGCGTGTCGTCGCCGGCGATGCCGCGATGCAGCCACAGCACCTGGTCGATGCCAAGGTAGTCGTGAAAGACCTGCTCGAGCTGCTCGCGGGAGATGCCAGGGTTGCGCTGCTGGACCTCGCTGAGCAGGCACTCCTCGGTAGTGATGAGCGTGCCCGCCCCGTTCACGTCGATCGATCCGCCTTCGAGAACGACGCGGTGCTCACCCTCCGGCGTTTGGATGACGGGCATCCACTCGGGCACATCGAGATACCCGGCGACGCGGTCTGGGTTCTGGTCGTCGAGCTGCCAGTCGTCGTACTTCGCCCAGGCGTTGAACTTCCAGTTGGTAACGGCGAGCGAGTCCGCGTTCTTCACGAAGATGGGGCCGGAGTCGCGCGTCCAGACGCGATTGGTAGGCCAGTGGTGAAAATGCACGCGGACCGTGTCCGCACCGGCTCGCTTGAGCACGCCGCGCGCGCGCTTCTCTGCCGCTGCATCGTTGACGAGAATATGCACGTCTTCGACCTGGGCGAGATGGCGGACGATATCGGCATAGACCCACGGAATCGGCTGAAACCTGCCCGGCCAGTCACTGGGATTATGTGGCCACGCGATCCAGGTGGCCGCGTGCCGCTCCCACTCGGCGGGCATGCGGTAGCCGTGCTCGCGGGGCGTGCCCGTGCGCGGTGTTCTGTGCTCCGTATCCTGTGCCGTCACTGCGCGCCGCCTGTGCTGTCGTCGAGAAAGCGCTGCGTGATGGGCGGGTAGGCGTCGATGCGGCGGTCGCGGAGAAAGGGCCAGTTGCGGCGGGTGTCTTCGAGCAGCTTCAGATCGATCTCGCCGATGAGGATTTCTTCGCGGTCGTGCGCGGCCTTTGCGACGATGCGGCCAAAGGGATCGGCCAGGAACGAGCCGCCCCAGAATTCGAGCCCCGGACCCTCGACGCGGTTGCCGCGTATGTCGCCGTGCTCGAGGCCCACGCGGTTCACTCCGGCAACGTAGACGCCGTTGGCGATGGCATGCGCGCGCTGAATGGTCTGCCAGGCATCATACTGCGCCTCGCCGTACTCGGCCTTTTCTGCCGGGTGCCAGCCGATGGCGGTGGGATAAAACAGGACGTTCGCCCCTTTGAGCGCCGTGATGCGCGCACCTTCGGGATACCACTGGTCCCAGCAGACCAGGGTGCCGATGGAGCCGGCCGTGGTGTCAAAGGCGCGGAAGCCGAGATCGCCCGGCGTGAAGTAGAACTTCTCGTAGTAGAGCGGATCGTCGGGGATGTGCATCTTGCGGTAGATGCCCGCAATGCTGCCGTCGCGCTCGAGGATCGCCGCGGTGTTGTGATAAAGGCCGGGCGCGCGGCGCTCAAAGAGAGACGCCACCACAACCACCTTCTCTTCCCGGGCGATGGCGGTGAGCCGGTCGGTCGAGGGGCCGGGGATGGACTCGGCGAGATCGAAGAGGGCAATGTCTTCGCGCTGGCAGAAGTACTGCGCGCGGAAGAGCTCGGGCAGGCAGACAACGTTGGCGCCTTCGCGGGCAGCCTCGCGGACGCGATCCGCGGCCCGGTCGAGGTTGGCGTCGGGATCGGGGCCGCAGCTCATCTGCACGAGGCCCACACGGAAGTTTTTATTCGATGGCATAGTGTTCCCTGACAGCTGAAAGCAGACAGCTAAAAACCGGATAGCTGAACTCCGGGGTAGTGAAAAGCGGTTAGCGAACCATGGTTGTTGTTCGCCGGAGAATCATTCGAAGATCAGGATGGCGGCGGCGATGGTGGTCGTCCAAAGGCCGCGCTTGTCGCCGATGGCCGACTGCGTGACGTTGGCGGTGCGGACGATTTTATTGGAGATGCGGTAGATCTCCTTTTTCTCGTCCCAGCTTTTGTCCGGATCGAAGTCGACATCGAGCGTCGTGGCGAGCATCTCCGCGGCAAGCTCTTCGGCGTATTCGCCGGCCTGCTCCTCGGTTTCGCCGAAGCTGTGGTGCTCGCTCAGATAGCCGTACATGGCACGATCGGTGGGAATCGCCACCCCGATGCTGGAGGCGACGAGGCGGTGCGGCTCGCGCGTGGAGTTCTCGGCAACCACGGCAAAGACGACCTCGCCGGGCGAAAGATACTTCAGCCCTTCCTTGCGGGGAATGAGTTTGGCATTGGGCGGAAAGATGGACGAGACGCGCACCAGGTTCTGCGCGGCGATGCCCGCATCGCGCAGCGCCAGCTCAAACGACGTCAGCCGCTCTTTATGCTTCCCGACGCCCCGGGTAAAAAAAAGGCGTTTCGGAACCATACCTGTTCCCAATTTTCAGCTCCTCCGCGAGAGAATGCTCCGCCGCGCACGGCACATCATTCCCCGCTGAAACGTACCACATTGAAGATGCAAACGGAGCGGCCTGCGCGGCATATTTTATGGTGTTTTTACTATGATACGGCAGCGTCCCCGGCGCGAGGCTGCAGGCTACTTCGATTTGCCCGCCTGCGAGGCAATCTCCAGAAAGGCCTGGCCGGCGCGGGAGATCTGCTTGTCCTTGCGGTAGACCAGAGCCAGATCGCGCGCGAGGCGAACGCCTTCGAGCGGAATGGCTTTCAGCGTGCCGATGCGCTCCTCTTCGGTAATGTTGGTGCGCGGCAGCAGGCCGACGCCGAGACCGGCGAGGATGTATCGCTTGAGCAGCTCGCTCGATTCGACCTCCATCGCGACGCGGGGCGAAAGCTCATGCGTGCGGAAGAGCTCGTTGAGCTGCTCGCGGCGACGCCCGTGGCTGGGCAGCAGCAGCGGCGTGCGTGCCATATCCTGCAGGCGCACGGTGGTTCGCGATGCGAAGGGGTGCCCGGGCGGAACGACCAGCGCGAGGTCGTCGCGATGAATCGGCTCGACGGCCAGGCGGGAGTCGCGCACAGGCAGTGAGACCACCCCGAAATCGACTTCGCGGTTCAGCACCGCCTCGAGCGTACGCAGACGCTCCGAGCGCACGATGCTCAGGATGACCCGCGAATACTGCATCTTGAACTGGGCGAAGACCGGAGGCAGCACGTAAAGGTGCGTGGCCTCGTTGGCGCTGATGGACAGCTCGCCGCGAGGCGAGCGCTCGAGCTCGGCGATGGCCAGATGAATATGGCTCTGGCACTCGAGGCAGTGCTCGGCGAAGGGCTCGAAGAGGCGTCCGGCGGCGGTGAAGGTGACTTTTCCGCCTTCGCGGTCGAAGAGGCGCGCGCCGATCTCCTGCTCGAGCGAGCGAATTTGCGCCGAGATCGCCGGCTGTGTGCGCAGCAGTTTCTGCGCGGCGCGTGAGAAGCTCTTGAGCCGGCTGACTTCGAGAAAGGTTCTGAGCTGTTCGAAATCCATAGGCAGGTGAGTCTCCAGCATAGAACAGGGGGCGCGATAAGGCGCTCCCAAACCTCGAAAAGAACCGCGAAAAGGCAGGAAAGAAGACCGAACGCGGGCGCGCCGCGCTCGGGGATCAGTGCCCGGCGGCCTCGTCCGGTGCCGGGCCGCCGTGTGGCGGCGGTCTGCGCATGATGAAGGGCAGCGGCACAAGCAGCGCCACGATCACGCTGAGCGCCCAGAAGGCATTCTGATAGCTGAGCATGGAGGCCTGCCGGCCCAGGGTCTGCCAGGCGCTGCCCATGGCGAGTTGCGCCGCGTGGTCCGAGTCCTGGCCGAGGCGCATCAGCGCCGCCTTCGTTATCTCGATGAAGCTCTCATACTGCGGGCTGCCGGCCAGCACATGCGAGCCAAGGGCCTGGCGGTGCGTCTGCTCGGTGCGCTGCAGAAAGGTCGTCAGCAGCGCGGTTCCGGCCGAGCCGCCGATGTTGCGCGCGAAGTTGGAGAAGCTGGAGATCTGGTTGTTTTTGTCGCGCGGCACGCCCACATAGTTCAGCGTGCTGATGGGGATGAAGATGAAGGACAGCCCGATGACCTGGAAGGCGCGCATGAGCGTGATCTCCCCGTAGGAGATGCCCAGGTTAAGCCGCGTGAGGTTGTACAGGCCGATGGCAGTTGCGGCATAGCCCAGCGCGACCATCAGGCGCGGATCGAGCTTGTGCGAGCTGACGAGGCGCCCGGCGATGGGCATGGTACAGAGCAGAACCACGGCTCCCGGCGAGAGGACCAGACCGGCGCGCTCTGCGGTATAGCCGAGCAGCACCTGCACGAACTGCGGAATGAGCACGGTTGAGCCGAAGAGCACCATGCCGAGCACAAACTGCAGAAAGACGGCGGTGCCGAAGTTTCGGTTTTTGAGCAGCCGTATATCGACGATGGGATCTTCATGCTGCCACTCCCACCAGACGAAGGCGATCAGCGTGAAGGCCGCGATCAGAGTGAAGGTGACGATCATGCGATCGCCGAACCAGTCCTTCTCCTGCCCCTTGTCGAGCACAAATTCGAGACAGCCGACTCCGATGGCGATAAGGCCAAGACCCAGCGTGTCGACTTTGCCTTTGCGGTTCATGCCGGCCTTGAGGTACGGCGGATCTTCGACCATGCGCTGCGTGAGAAAGAGCGACAGAATGCCGACGGGCACGTTGATGAAGAAGATCCAGTGCCAGGTGAAGTTGTCGGTGATCCACCCGCCGAGGGTGGGACCCACGGCCGGCGCGACGACGACCGCCATTCCGTAGAGCGCGAAGGCCTGGCCGCGCTTGCTGATGGGGAAGGCGTCGGCAAGGATGGCCTGCTCGCTGGGGGCGAGTCCGCCGCCGCCGGCGCCCTGCAGTATGCGAAAGAAAATCAGCATGGGCAGCGAAGCGGCGAGTCCGCACATCACAGAGCTGATGGTGAAGAGCACGACGCAGCTCATGTAGAAGCGCTTGCGCCCGAAGCGCTGCATCAGCCATCCGGAGATGGGCAGCACGATGGCGCTCGCGACCAGATAGCTGGTGAGCACCCAGGTAGCCTCTTCCGTGCTGGCGCCGAGCGTCCCGGCCATGTGCGGCAGAGCAACGTTGGCAATGGAGGTATCGAGCACCTCCATAAATGTGGCGAGCGTGACGGTGATCGCCACCAGCCAGGGGTTGTGGCGCGGCTTCCAGTTGGGAGCGTCGTAGTGCGGTTCCGGCAAGCGTATCCCCGAGCGCGACCCTCGAGGTCGAGCCATGGCTGAAATTGTGTTTCTGGTTAGCCGTTAGATTACCCGTTGCGGCAAAAGTCGCAGAGAAAATATCAGCGGAAGAGTTGTTCGATTCTGAACACCTGACGGTGGAAGCGAACGATGGGGAAGAGGGCCTGCTCCTGCCGCGGACTGAAAGGCAAAGAGTTCCGGAAGACTCGTTTGGTCCTCGGCATGCTAAAAGAACTATTCGGGGTTAAGGAATGGCAGGTTTTCTTCACGATCTGAGACATGCCCTGCGGCAGATGCGGAAGGCTCCCGCCTTTACGCTGACGGTGGTGATCACTCTTGCGCTGGGAATCGGCGCCAATACCGCGATCTTCACGCTGGTAAACGCGGTGATGCTGAGCAATCTTCCTTCGGTCGACCCGCAGAACCTGTACCAGATCGGCGATAACGACAAGTGCTGCCAGTGGGGCGGCTTCCAGGACGACTGGGCGGAGTACTCCTACGATTTTTACCGGCAGATGCGCGACAACACTCCCGGCGTGGAGTCGATGGCCGCCTTCAGCGCCAACACCATGCCGATTGCCGTGCGGCGCGGCGGAACGACAGTGCCGGCCGCGCCCATGGGCGGCGAGTTCGTTTCCGGAAATTATTTTTCCACCCTGGGAGTGCGCGCATTTACGGGCCGCATGATGAGCCCCGGTGATGACACGGACAGCGCCGCGCCGGTCGCGGTGCTCAGTTATCGCGCATGGCAGCAGAAGTATGGGATGGATGCCTCGATCCTCGGCGGAACGCTGCTGATCGATGGCAGGCCCTTCACCGTGATCGGCGTGACGCCGCCTGCGTTTTACGGCGACCGTCTGCGCAGCGATCCGCCGGATCTGTACCTGCCGATTCACCAGGAATCGGTCATGAGTGCGACCACCCCGCTGATTCATCTGCCTGATGAATCATGGCTCTACGCGATCGGGCGTCTGAAGCCGGGCGCGTCGCCGGAGGTGGTGAGCCAGCAGCTGACGGCTGAGCTGCAGCACTGGCTGCCCACACATGTGCCGATGATAGGCAACCGGCAGCATGATCTGCCGAAGCAGCACATCATTCTCGGTCCTGGTGGCGCGGGCATCACGCACATGCGCAGAAGCTTCCGCTCGGGGCTGATGCTGCTGGTCGGGGCCTCGGCACTGGTGCTGCTGATTGCCTGCGCCAATCTTGCCAATCTGCTGCTGGCGCGAAGCACGGCGCGGAGGCAGCAGGCGGCGCTGCAGCTGGCTCTGGGGGCGTCGCGGAAGCGTCTGGTGCGCGGCACGCTCGCGGAAAGCATTCTGCTTTCGCTGATCGGCGGTGCTGCAGGGCTCGTGCTGGCGTATGTGGGAACGAAGGCGATTCTGCTGGTGATCTTCCGCGGTGCGACGACTGTTCCCATCGATCCTTCACCTTCGCTGGCGGTCCTCGCGTTTGCCTTTCTGCTTTCGCTGATCACCGGGGTGCTCTTCGGCGTTGCTCCGGCGCTGATCAGCTCGCGCACCAATCCGGCCGATGCGCTGCGCGGCGCGAGCCGCAGCATCCGGGATGCATCTTCGCTGCCGCAGAAATCGCTGGTCGTCTTTCAGGCCGCATTCTCGCTGGTTCTGCTGGCTGTAGCCGGACTAGTGACGCAGAGCCTGAGCCATATGCAGGGCGGCGGCTTCGGCTTCGAGCCTGAAGGCCGCCTTGTTGTTGCCGTCGATCCCGAGAGCGCCGGATATAAAGTCGATCAGCTGCCGCAGCTCTATCGCGAGATGGAAGACAGGCTCAACGCCGTTCCCGGAGTCCGCAGCGCGGCGCTGTCTCTGTATTCGCCGCTCGACGGCGATAACTGGAACGACGAAGTTGCGATCGAAGGCCATCCGGTACCGGCCGGCGTGCACCAGGATGTGACATGGGTGCGGGTCAGTCCGAAATACTTCGATACCATCGGCACCGCGCTGATGCGGGGGCGTGTGATTACGGATGCGGATACGGCAACCTCCGAACGCGTTGCGGTGATCGATGAGGCCTTTGCAAGGAAATATCTCCCGGGCCGGAATCCGATCGGGGAGCGTTTTGGCTGGGGCTATCTCGCCGGACACGAGGGCGACTTCACGATTGTGGGTGTGGTGAAGACCACCCGCTATCTGCATCCGCTGCAGACGCAGCCTCCGATGTTCTTTCTGCCGCTTACGCAGTCGGTCACGTATCAGCAGTCGCTGATGCAGTGGGTGGAGAACGATTCGCACTATATCCATCGCATCGAGCTTCTGGTCAACGGATCTCCGCTGAGCTATGTGCCGGTGGTGCGCAGCACGCTCGCGTCGATCAATCCCGATCTGACCGTGATCAGCACGCAGACGATGGACGAGCAGATTGCGCAGCAGTTCAATCAGCAGCGGCTCACGGCGCGGCTGACGGGGCTCTTCGGCATTCTGGCGCTGCTGCTGGCCTCGATCGGCCTGTACGGCGTGACCGCGTACAACGTCGCTCGCCGAACGGGTGAGATCGGCATACGCATGGCTCTCGGCGCCGATCGCGGGCGCGTGGTCTCGATGGTGATGCGCGGCGCCTTCGCGCAGATCGCGATCGGTCTCGCGATCGGTCTGCCCCTCGCGCTGATCGCGGGAATCTTCCTGGCGCATCAGCTTTACGAGGTGCCGCGCTTCGATCCGCTGGTGCTGCTGGCGGCCCTGGTGGTGCTCACCTTCTCGGCGGCGATTGCGGCGATTCTGCCGGCGCGGCGCGCAGCCTCCATTGAGCCGGTGCAGGCGCTGCGCACGGAGTAAGCGGCGGCGGGCGCAGAGACGACCTCAGGCGTAGAGATTGGTTCTGAGAAAGTCGTTGGCGAACCGGCGCTGTGGGTCGTACTCCTTCACCAGATTGCGGAAGTCGGCGAGGCGCTCATACTGCGCGTGAATCGTCGCCGGCGCCACGGTGAACATCTTGGCCCAGTGCGGGCGGAAGGCGAAGGGCGCGAGCGCGGCTTCGATCTTCGGCAGAATCTGCTTCACCGCCGGCCACTCCGGCTTCCATGTAAAGTGCAGCGTCATCGAAGGACGGTGATAGCAGGGGCTCATCCACAGATTGTCGGCGTCGATGGTGCGCAGCTCGCTCACGAACAGGTGCGGCGTGATCTCGTCGCGCAGCTTTTCGACGGCGAGAATCGCTTCGTAGCCGCGCTCGCGGGGCACAAAGTATTCGGTCTGCAGCTCCTGCCCGCTGCTGGGCGTGAAGTTCATTTTGAAGTGCGGCATGCGCTCGTACCAGGGACCGGGAACGCCCATCTGCTCGGTGCAGCTTTCGGCGGAGTGTCCGGTCACGGGATGCAGATTCTGCTTTGCCAGCGTCGCGCCATGAAACTCCGGCGCGGAGTGCAGCGGGGTGTCGCCGGTAAGGCGGCTCTTGATCCAGACCTGCGTGGCGCGATGGTTCTGCCAGTCGGTAAAGAGGCTGACGCTGTAGCCGCTCGCAAAAATCTCGTCGAGATGATGCTCGAGCACAGAGAAGGGCATGTTCTGGTAGACGACCTGGCTCATCAGAAAGCGCGTCTGCATGCGGAGCGTTACGCGGGTCGCGATGCCGAGCGCTCCCAGCCCCACGACCACGCCGTGGAAGCGGTCGCCGTCCTTTTCCGCCGACAGATGCACCACTTCTCCGGTTCCTGTAACCATCTCGAGCCCGGCGACGGCGGTCGAGAGGTTGCCGTTGTGGTTGCCGGAGCCGTGCGTGGCCGTGGCGCAGGCCCCGGCGACGGTAACGTGCGGAAGCGATGCCAGATTGTGGAGCGCGTAACCCTTCGCATCGAGCCACGGCGCAAGCTGGCCATAGCGCACGCCGCCGCCCACGGTGACGGTGTGCGTGTTTTCATCGAGCGACATCTGATCGAAGTGCTGCAGCGATATCTGATCTCCGGTCGTGTCGGCGATGGTGTTGAACGAATGGCGTGCGCCGAGAGCCTTGACCGGTCCGCCGCCTTTGATCTCGCGCTGCAGCTCTTCGATGCCGGAGGGCAGATCCAGACTGCGCGCATGGTACGTAAGGTTGCCGGACCAGTTGGTGCGCGGGTTTGCGCCGATGACGGCCTGCGAAGCAGCGTCCTCAGCGTTCGGCTCGCCTGATGCGAAGCGAGGCAGCATGCTGCCCGCAAGAAGAATGCCCGATGTCTTCAAAAACTCTCTCTTGTCCATAATTCTCTGGCCCAAAGATGGCTTTTTCTCTGCCCCCTGCGCTTCGCCGGCATCCCCACATTCGCTGTCCATGACAGATGGAGATTTCCGCACGCGGCAGTCGCCGCGGGGTAACGATACCACGGACCGCACGCAAATGCAGCCGGAGAGCCGGAGCTACATCCAATAAATGGGTTGTTACAATCCCGAGGGGAGAAGCCAGGCGTGGAAGGTAGCTGTCAACAGATTCTTGACCCGCGCATCCGCCGCACGCGAAAGCTGCTGCGGGATGCGCTGTCGACGCTGCTGGCAACGCGCTCTTTCGAGGCGATCTCGATCCAGGATATCGCCGAGCAGGCCACGGTCAATCGTGCGACATTCTACGCACACTATGCAGACCGTGAAGCTCTCCTGGCCGACCTGATACGCTGCGACTTCCAGCGGTTTCTGGAAGAGCGCCAGGTCCACTTCGACGGAGGATGCCCGTCCGCACTGCGCATCGTGATTCTGGCGGTTTATGACTTTCTGAAGAGCCTGCGCCGCGGCTGCCCGGGCCAGCACGGCAACTTCGAGCCGTTTGCGCAGAGTGTAGTGCAGACGGAGGTCGAGCAGGTGCTGCTCGAAGGAGTACGCCGCGGTGAGTTTACGCGCGATCGAAATCCGGGGCTGGTGGCGGCCACGCTGAGCTGGGCCATCTATGGAGCGGCCGCCTCGGCGCTGCGGCAGTCGCCTCCTCCGGATTCTGAGACCTTCACCGGCTGGGTCTACGATATGGTGCTGCCGGTACTGATTCCACAGAACAGCGGAGTCAGCACCGGCGAACACCGGGGAGAGCATCCGTTACCGCGAAGCTGAGAGCACGGCGACGCCGTACGGCGGCAGATCGACCGAACTGACAGGCGCTGTGCCGCCGGCGATCAGGTCCGTCATCGCGCCGGGCAGGGAAACATGCTCGTTCGTGGTGTTGTGATTGATCAGGATCACCACCGACCTGCCCTCACCGCTGCGGCGGCAGACCTCGACACCCTCAGGCACATCGGGCAGAATCGGCGCGACGCCGCTCTCTTTCAGCAGCGAAGCCGTGAGCTTGTCGAGTAGTGTGGCATCGAGCCATGCCCCGACATACGTAATGCTGCCCTTGCCGACCTGGCGGGTAATCACGGCGGGCTGATCGTCGAGCCAGCCATTGCTTTTGCCGTAGGTCATCAGCACCTTCGTTTCGGGCGATTGCGTGCTCAGCTGCTCGGCCCAGATCTTCACGGTGCCGTCGCCGAACGCGCCGGATACGGGCACGTCCTTATCGAGGGCGTAGAACTGCTCGACGCGGCCGCCAAGAAGACCGGCGAGCGGGCCAGGCTGGCGCTCCGGCTGCAGCGCGTTGTACTCGTCCTTCATGCCGCTGCGGGGCCCGAGCAGCAGATGGCCTCCGTTCTTCACGTAGGCGATCAGCCGGTCGGCAACCGTTTGCGGCAGCACATTCAGGCCCGGAGCCTCGACGAGCTTGTAGCTGTCGAGCGGAGCCTTGTCCGAGATGATGTCAACGGCCTGCGACTGCTCGCGCAGCGGACCATAGAAGGCGAGCATTTCTTCGACGGGATCGAAGTTCTGATTGTGGCGCTGGAAGTCGATAGCCCAGCGGCTGTCGTAGTCGTTGATGAGCGCAACCTCGGAGTGGGGCGTGGTTCCGGTCAGTGCTTTGCCGGCCTTCTCAAACTCCTCGGCGGTCTGTCTGATCTCGTCATAGACGGGGACAGGCGTGCCATCGGCGCCGACCAGCACGCCGTGATACTCCTCCTGCCCGCCGGGCGCGCTGCGCCACTGCCAGTACTCGACGGCATCGGCGCCGTGCCCGATGGCCTGCCACGCCATGTCGCGTACCTGTCCGCGCTTCAGCGCGTTGTTGTTGGGACGCCAGTTGACGAAGGCCGGCTCCGTCTCCATCACCCAGAAGTTTTTGTTCTTGAAGCCGCGGGTCAGATCGTGCCGCGCAGCGTTGTCGATGTAGTCATAGTTTTCCGTCGAAATGTAATCGTCCCACGCGGCAATATCGAGAACCGTGTGCAGCGTGTATTCGTCGAAGCCGTCGAACCAGCCCATGGTGTTGGTGGTGATGAACTGGCGCGCATCGATGTGCGGACGAATGGCGCTGATCTGGTTCTCGGAGTAGCTCTTCCATGCATCGCTGACGAAGCGCTTCCATTCGAGCAGCAGGCCGGGGTTCTCATGATCCTCGCGGACCGGGATCTCATCGAAGTTGTCGTAGGTCTGGCTCCAGTACGCCGTCGCCCAGTGCTGGTTGAGATTGGCGATGGTGCCGTACTTTTTTTCCAGCCACTCGTGGAACTGCGTCTTCGCGCTGGGATCGAAGGAGGGATTCGCCAGCTCATTGTCGAGCTGCCAGCCGACCACGTCCGCGTTGTGGCCGAAGTGCATCGCCATCTGCTCGGCAATGGCGTGCGCCAGCTGCCGGTACTTCGGGTCGGTGAAGGAGAACTGCTGGCGGTTGCCGTGCTCATCGCGAACGCCGTCTTCGCTGACGCGCAGCGTCTCGGGATACTTCGTGGTCAGCCATGCCGGAGGCGCGGCCGTCGGCGTGCCCAGAACCACGCAGATGTGGTGCTTCGCGGCGAGGGCGATGGCGCGGTCCAGCCACCCGAATTCGTAGTGGCCCTCGGAGGGCTCCATCGTGCTCCAGGCGAACTCGCCCACGCGAACCAGATGGATGTGGGCCGCTTCCATGCGCTCCAGATCCGGCTCCCACTGCGATTCAGGCCACTGCTCCGGATACCACGCAGCACCGACAAGCAGCGGCGGCTGATCGGCATACCGGGTGGCCTGGGCGGCGGCGAAGGCGCCGGAAAAGACCGCGGCCAGGAAAAGGTAAACGGTTGCATTGAGGGCGAAACCACGCAGAGACTTCATCTTTCCTCTCACTTTCCGATGGCGAACCCACCGCTGAAGCGGTTCTTCCGCTCCTGGGGAGCATCCGGCAGCATGCAGTGTGGCCTTTCCCGGACAGGAAAACCACTCCAGCGTATCGGCTCCGTTCTGCACCCGCAGGGCGAACCGCTCTAACGGACGAGCAGATCAGCCGAACGATAAACCCTTCCACCCACCTCTGTCTCGATGAAAGGCAGCTCGGGCGTAGCGGTCAGCAGCTCGATCGCGCCATTGCGCAGCACGACGGTATCCTCGGCCTTGGCCCCCCGCAGGCTTGGGTTATAGGCAAAGACCTCCGGATCTTCGACCACGGTCGTGGCTCCAGGGGTAATCAGCCACTCACGCTCTCCATAGCCTGCAGCGCCGCCCTGGTGATGAAGGGCAATGTCCTCCGCGGCTCCGGCCTCGGCATAAGCGCGCTCGGCTGCCGTGTAAATCTCCGACGCGGTCGCGCCTTTGCGCGTGGCGTGGTGCAGCTTCGCGTTGATGGCGGCAGAGTGAACAAAGTTGGCGGCAAGCTCGGCCGGCGGAGCGCCAAAGTGCACAAAGCGCGTGATGGAGACGATGAGTCCATGCTGCCGCGCGCAGAGGTTGAGCATGCCATAGCGCTTCAGCACCGCGCCGCGGGGCACCGCATGTTTATAGCGGTAGATGCGCTCATCCACGGCCATCAGCAGCACGGTCGGCGTAATGTGCACGGCGAGAAGCGCCGCGGCGACGCGCGCCGCCATCTCGTCTTCGGTCACGCCTGGCTCAAGGTCCTGGAGAGCCTGCGTGGTGATCTCCGCGGTCTTTGCGCCGAGGGCATGGAAGCGGTCGATCTCCGGCGCGAGAAGCGGGGTGCGCAGCGAGGCGAGATTCACCGTCTCGAAGCCTTCGCGGGGCAGATCGGAGCCGATTTTGCCGTCTCCTGCCAGCTCACGGGCCAGCTCCGCAGTGCGGTCCGCGATCCAGGGATACAGAACCGGCTCATAAAAAAGGCCGTTGAACTCTTCAGCGGCCATGCGCGGCGCTTCGTTCGCCGGAGTAATGCAGTAGCGGCGGCCGTCGCGGGTAAGCAGCACCGAGCAGACAGCGGCATCGCCGCCTCCGACGCGGGCTTCCACCTGGCCGGCAGTGATCCACGCAAGGTTCGGATGCCGCGCAAGCAGCACAGCGGAAAGGCCGTTGCGGTCGAGGAAAGCCGCAAGACGCGCTTCCTTTTCAGCAATTTCCAGACGGTTGTCGGCGATGGCAGGAGCGGGCGCGGGAGTAGCCTGGGCACTTTGCATAGTTCGGTTGTCGCTTCCAGGTAATGCTATAGCAAGCGAGCCGCCCCGGGCGACCGGTGCCGTCGGCAGCTAAGGATTTTGCACGGAGCACGCGGCGCGTGGCCTGTGCTCCGATGCGTTATTCGGAAAAGATCGACTCGATGGGAAGCTCGAAGAGCGCAGCCAGCCGGAAGGCGAGCGGAAGGCTGGGATCGAAGCGTCCCGTCTCGATCGCATTGACGGACTGGCGCGAGACCCCAAGTTTTTCGGCGAGATCGGCCTGGCTCCAGTTGCGTTCGGCGCGAAGCACACGCAGACGGTTCTTCATCGATAGGTCCTCAGCATCAGCCGCAGCGAGAGGGCAAACGAAATAAAGAAAATGTCTCCGTCGAGGATCGTGAGCGGAAAGGTGCGGGAGTAGATCTGCATCAGAGCATCGGCGACGGCATTTCCCGCCATGGTGAAGGCGAAGCTCCACAGCAGAGCACGAATGACGAGCGCCCGCACGAACTCGTCGGGTTCGGCGCTGAGATAGCGGCCGACCACAAAGACCGCGAAGAGCACAGGAATAGCGGAGAGCGCGGAAATCAGCCCGATCAGGAAAGCCGACTGTCCTGGGTGAGGGCTGAGGTGCGCCAGCGCCGGAAAGAGATCGACGAGAGGATTCGGCAGCTTCCCGTCTGTGAAGTTGGTGAGGACGACCAGCAGCAGCGCGGCCCCCATAAGACGGATCGAGCGGCGCTGCAGTGGCGTGAGGTGCTTATTCAGGCAGAATGACAAGTGTCCCTCCCATAAAGACAAGCAAACCTTACAGATCAGGGGAAGAGAATGTCAAGTCTATTTGACATGGATCAGGAAAATAAATTTGAAGTTTTTTCCCAATCAGCAGCCGGCGAGGGCTCGGAGGTAGTTACTCCGCAGTCTTTTTGGACCGGAACCCGCAGGTTCCAAAGGTGCAGCCGATGGGGACAATGCTGGTGCGCACGGCCAGGACAACGAGGGTGATCCAGAGCAGATCGGCAACGAACAGGTGGGCAAGCTGCAGCCAGACCGGAGCAAGCAGCGCCACGTCGGTGAATCCAAGCGTGTACTGAAGGGCGAGCAGGCCGAGCAGCACAAGGGCGAGGCTGCGGTTGCCGGGAGCATTCCCGCCGGGCAGATTGCGGATGATGAGCCAGAGCAGGAAGGCCCCGGCGACGAAGGCGAGTGCGGGATGAATCCAGCGGATGCGCAGCAGCCATGAGCTGTGCGAAGAGAAATCCTCGGCAATGGCGGCCCACAGATCGCGGGCCGGGTACAGCGTATCGCCGAGCGCGGCGAGCGAGCCCATCACGCCGGTCGCCAGAGTCGCCAGCAGGCCCACCGAGGCCAGCAGCGGGGCGCGAAACTCGGTGCTGCCGCGCATAAATCCCAGGCGGCGCGAGAGAAAGTGCGCAGTCAGCGCGAGAGTGGCCAGCAGCAGCATCGTATTGGTGAAGTGCAGGCCGAAGTAGACGGCGCGGGCGCCCGACTGGTTGTGAGCGACCAGCCCCAGCAGCACGAGCAGTGCGCCGAGCAGCGCCTCGTTGAGCGTGAGAAGGAGCGACGCCATCGACCAGAAGCGGGCGGCATGATACCTGGGCGTGGTGCGGAAGATCCAGAAGGTCAGGGCGATGACGGCGAGCAATGCAACGCCGCTCGAGGCGCGGTGCGCGAACTCGATAAGCGTGGCGACGCCGGGATGATGCAGCACGACATTCCCGTTGCAGAGCGGCCAGTGGTCTCCACAGCCCGCGCCGGAGCCGGTGGCGCGCACAGCAGCTCCCCACACGATGACCAGCACGTTATAGGCGACCACGCCCCAGGCAAAGCCGCGCAGACCGGCCGAGGGACGGGACGTGGCGGAGGCGGTTGCGGGCACCGGGATCGCGGCGCGGGTGGTCATCGGGTCATCTGCCTGTCGTTATATTAGACGGCGCGGGCACAACCTGGCGTGCCTCATGCGAATCTGTATGAAGCGTATGAACAACTCACGTCTGACCACAGCTCTGCTCGCTTCCACACTGCTCTTTGCTCCCGCCTTCATGGTTTCCGCCACGGCGCGGGCTCAGGACCAGGGCGCAAAGCAGGATATGAAGAACGCCGGAACCGACACGAAGGACGCCGCCAGATCGACCGGACACGGCGTAAAGAAGGGTACAAAGACCGGCTACGACAAGACGAAGGAAGGCGGCACGAAAACCTACGACCGGACCAAAGAAGGCACGCAGAAGGGCTTCAACAGGACGAAGGAAGGCACCCAGCACGTCTTCGACCGGAAGAAGGAGACCTCGTCCAAAGCCAAAGACCGCGCGCACGAGACGAGCGTAAAGGCAAAGGACCGGAGCAAAGAGACCGATCAGAAGATCAACGACTCGACGCCGCGGTAATGCGGCGAAGGAGCCGCGTCCGAACCTGCTGCGAGGACGCGGCCTTTATGCCTCGGAACTGAAACTGCGTTTAAACGAAGCGCACATAGAAATAGTGGCCCAGGCCAACGGTGAAGAGAAAACAGCCGTAGAGCGCGTGCTCGAAGCAGGCGGTAAGGTGGGAGCGCGTCTGCCGCTGGCGCCACGCGAAGAGGATGCCACCGGGAAAGGTGAGCGCCACCGCGATCCAGTTGTGAAAGATGATGTGGATCAGCGAGAAGGATGCGGCGCTGAGGAATATCAGAGGCCATCCGGTGGAATCGGCAGGGGCAGAATCTTCGTTTTGTAACAGTGGCTGATACCGATGCAGGACGAAGATCCGGTAGATCATGCCCTGCGGCCATACCGAAAGAAACGGATAGAGCACCATGATGGCCGCCCACAGAACCGTGTGGGTACGCGGCATATCGAAGAGCGTCTGCGGAGCCAGGAGACGTACCGCCAGCGTAATGAGCGCGGCTGCCGCAACGAACAAAATCAGAATGGAAGGCAGATAGCGGCGGAGCGGCGCGATGCTGCGAATCTCCCCGCGTGGGAAGGCCGGATCGCGCAGCAGAGCGAAAAGGCAATACGCGCACCAGAGCCACAACAGAGGAATCGGCGGAATGCGCGCCGGAAGAACGAAAAGCGCAACCGGCAGCGCAACGAAGAGCGCGAGGAATTCTGCAAGGAGCGCGGCGCGGGAGCGGAGCAGCACGAGCCTATCTTATAGCGGGCCGGTGACAGGAGAGTTTGAATCGGCTCGAAGTCGATGGCGGTGATTTGAGAGCAACGGCTTCGTCTTCCACTGCACTCCAGCCTGCGAGCCGTAGCGAGGAATTCTTCGGCTCGACCTGATTTCCAGGGCTTCTGCAAGAGGCCGCCAGAGGCGGCCCGCTGCAAAACTCGATAAGAAACTGGCGCCGAAGGCGCGGTTGCCTGGACGGCCAGTCCTAGCCGGCGGCAAGCTCCTTTGCGCGCTGGGCGGCTCGCATCACGGCCTTGATGAGGGTGACGCGCAGGCCGCCTTCTTCGAGCTCCAGAATGCCGTCGATGGTGCAGCCGGCGGGCG
Source organism: Paracidobacterium acidisoli (assembly GCF_003428625.2). Lineage (GTDB taxonomy): Bacteria > Acidobacteriota > Terriglobia > Terriglobales > Acidobacteriaceae > Paracidobacterium > Paracidobacterium acidisoli. The sequence goes on from NZ_QVQT02000003.1 coordinate 383,418, forward strand.
TGGTCACGGCGTCCTTAAGCAGGGCCGGATGGTAGCCGGTCTCAAGGACCATGCGGGCCGCGCCGAAGGTCGTCTGCGCGGCCAGCAGCGTGGCGATATCGCGCGGCAGCCCGACCTTTACGCCGGCTTCGGCCAGCGATTCGAGAATGATGTAGATGAAGGCCGGACCGCTGGCGGAGAGGCCGGTGACGGCGTCCATATGCTTTTCGTCGACGATGACGGTGCGCCCGACGGTCTCGAAGATGCTGGAGGCGATGCGCATATGCTCATCCTGCGCGTAATGGCCGCGGCAGATGGCGCTGATGCCCGCGCCGAGCATCGACGGCGTGTTCGGCATGGTGCGGATGACCGGGATCTCCATGCCGGCGGCCTGCTCGATGGCCGAGGTCTTGACCGACGCGGCGAAGGAGATGAGCAGCTTCTGCGGTGTGAGCGCCGGGCGGATCGCCGCAACGAGATCGGGAATCTGATACGGCTTGACGCCGAGCAGAATGACGTCGGCCTGCTGCGCAGTGGCGAGGTTGTCGGTCGAGACTTCGACGCCCCACTGCGCGGAGAGCGCCGCGGCTCTGTCCGCATGCGCGACGGTGCCGAGAAGCTGCTCGGGCGCGAGAATCTGCTGCTTGAGAAAGGCCTGGAGCAGGATGCCGCCCATCTTGCCGGCGCCGAGCACGGCGACACGGAGCTGCGAAAGATCCGGATGAAGCGCTGATGCAGTAGTGCTGGTCATTCCTGTGGTGCTCATCGTTCCAGAGTACAGCAGGACTCGCGCTCCAGGCGGGCCGCTCGCGTCAGACCTCCGCGAGGTGTCGCCTTTGGATTGTTGTCGGTTTGAGCTTTGCCTGTCGACTGCGCTCAGGGCTGCCTTCTGCGGGGAGCACCGGGATCTCCGGCATTTCGGCTGCCGAGTGTTTTATAGCCGGGATGGACGCCGCGGATCAGTCCCTGCTGATCGGCGATGCGCTGCAGCAGCGACGTGAGCGTCACGCGCTCCTCCTCGTTCAGCGCACTGCACAGATCTTCGTTGTGCTGCTGCGAGATGATCCGGATCTGCCCCAGCATCTCGTTGCCCTGGTCGGTAAGCCGAAGGGAATTGGTGCGGCGGTCGCCTGTGTTGCCCTCACGAACAACCAGACCCATCGACTGCATCTCGTCGATAACGCCAACAAGGCGGCTGGCATGCATGCCCAGCTGCGCCGCCAGCTCGCGCTGGCTGAGGGCAGAGGAGAGCGACAGCCTGCGCAGAATGCCGGCATGAGCCGGAGCGAGCTTCAGCGGAGCGAGCCGTTCAGCAAACTTTTTTGCGGCATGTGCCCCGATCTGGGCCAGCAAAAGCGCTGAAAAGGCTCCTTTTGGAGGTCGTGCAAGGTCCATGATCAAAAGTATTGCATTCCATAATCGTTACAAATAATAATCATTACATTATGGAACAAAATGCTGCAAACCTCTCCCCTCAGGTTCGTCATGCCGGACCTCCTTTGATCCTTCCGGCTGTGATTTACACCCTGCTCATGTTCGGCGGCGGAGCAACGCTGAGCGCCGCCTTCGGCATTCCGCACGATTCGGTGCAGAAAGCAGCGGCGTATATGGCGAAGGTCTCGCTGCAGATCCGCTGGGGATCGTTCTGCGAGCTTGCGTCTGCGATTCCGCTGGGCGTATTTGTGGCGACGGCGGTGAGCCGTCTGCGCTTTCTGCGGGTGCGCGCCGCAGGCGAGGTGATTGCCCTCTGCGGCGGCGTGATCGCCACGGGGATGCTGCTGATTTCGTCGCTCTCCATCTGGTCGCTCACGCGCCCCGGCATTGCAGAGGCTGATGGTGCAGTGCGGGCTTTGCAGGCGATGAGCTTTGCGGGCGGCGGCCCGGGCTTTACCGCTCCCCTGGGGCTGTTCATCGCCGGCATTTCGATTCCGGCGGGGCTTTACCGCCTGATTCCGCGATGGCTGATGTGGCTGGGGATCGTCGTGGCCGTGGCATGCGAGTTGTCGACGCTGACCCTGCTGGTGTGGAATTTCTCGTGGTTTATTCCCGTGGGACGCTTCGTGAGCGTGGTGTGGATGATCGGAGTGGCGGTGACGCTGCCGTCGCGGCGCGACGCAAGCCCGAAGGCCGCGCAACCGGCGATCTAGCCGGCCTCCGGTGGGCGATTCCCACCTTGTAAAGAACGTCCTCTGCAGCACAGAGGCAGGATCGCGGAGGGATGTATGACTCGGACAAGTGAATCGGCATGGAGCGCGCCGGAAGCGCTGCGAGCTCCTGGCGCGTGGGTGTGGACCCTGTTTTTTCTGCTCTGCCTGATTGCCGTGGGTGCTGCGGCTCGGAGGATTGCGGTGCTGCTGCTGCCGTCCGCGCAGCCGAGTGTCTCGCAGACGGCAGCGCTCGACGCGACCTTTGCAGCGCACAAAATGCTCACGCTGGCGCATATCGTTCCCGCGCTGCTCTTCGTGCTGCTGCTGCCGGCGTGGTTTTCACGAACGGTAAGAGGCCGCGTGAATCTGCACCGCAATATCACGTATGGGCTGCTGATTCTCGGACCCATCGTCGGTGTGACGGCGGCGCTGCTTAGCCTGCATCCGGTGGGCGGCCTGAATGAGGCCACGGCGGCGCTGCTTTACGATGCGCTCTTTTTGTTTTCGCTGGGACGGGCCTGGCTGATGCTGCGCAGAGGCGACTGGACGCTGCATCGCCGATGGATGGTGCGGGCCGTGGCGGTGCTGCTGGGCATTGCGACGACACGGCCGGTGATGGGTGCTTTCTTTGCGACGCGAAGCGTGACCCATCTCACGCTGCATCAGTTCTTCGGAACGGCCTTCTGGATCGGCTTTACGATCACCTATATTGCCGGAGAGAGCTATCTGCGCGCGTATCCCGACGCACCGGCAGCCGCCGAAATGGCTCCGGCAGCCGCAGGAAGTGAAGCTTAACCGGACGGGCCTTCCTGCAGTGCCGGATCACGGCAACAGGGGGTGTTGCGGCCGTTAAGGCGCGCTCCCGCCATCCACTATGCTGAGGAAAATATTCCGGCACAGGCGTGATATCTTCACGCGCGACTCCAGTGTGCTCTGCGGCGGTGGCGGAGATGGTATAAATTTCTCCGGCTGTCTATGTTGCGCCTATGCAGGGCCTCCGAGCCTGCTGTCCGGCGGCTGCGTCGAGATCACACACAAGGAGCTTCATGCTGCGTCTTCTGAGCATCGCGTTTTTGATTGTCCCGCTGGCTGTTGCGGGTCCGGCTGTTACCCTCGCCCAGACGCCTCCCGCTGCGCCGGCACATCCTGTGCGTCCCACGCCGCCCACCCGCGATCCTCACACGCCGGGCTATGTGTCGGCGCAGGAACTACCCGACGGCGCGAATGCTCCGGCAAATCAGGATGGCAACTTCATTCTCGGGCCGACACATGATCCTGCTCCGGAGATGGCCGTGCGCGATGACGTGCCGCAGGGAGCGGTCTACGAGTTCATAATGAGTTCGTCGGACAGCAAAATCTATCCCGGCATCCTGCGCGATCCCGGCACCTTCGGCACGCCGGACCCGAACAACCCGGCAAAGCTGATCGTTACCACCAGCCATCCCGCTCCTTATACCCGCAAGGTCACGGTCTACGTGCCGAAGCAATATGTTCCCGGCACCGCTGCGCCCTTTATCGTCGGAGCCGACGGGCCCGACCACATGCTCTTCACCGCGCTCGACAATCTGATCGCAGAGCACAAGGTTCCGGTGATGATCGCCATCTCGATCAGCAATGGCGGAGGCGATGCCCAGGGCAGCGAGCGTGGCCTCGAATACGACACCATGTCCGGCGTCTATGCGGAGTTCGTCGAGCGGGAAGTCCTGCCGCAGGTGGAAGAGCGCTATCACATAAAGCTGACGAAGGACCCCAATGGCCGTGCGACGATGGGTGGCAGCTCCGGCGGCTCCTGCGCGCTCATCATGGCCTGGTATCACCCGGAGCTCTACCACCGCGTGCTCACGTACTCAGGCACCTACATCAATCAGCAGTGGCCCTGGAACCCGAAGACGCCGCACGGCGCATGGGGATTCCACGAGACGCTCATTCCGAAAAGTCCGCGCAAGCCGCTGCGTATCTGGATGGAGGTCGGAGACAGAGACCTTTTCAATCCGAACACGATGCGCGACGGCATGCACGACTGGGTCGTGGCGAATGAGGATATGGCCCGGGTGCTGGCCGCCAAAGGCTATCACTATCAGTTCGTCTTCGCCCGCAACGCCGGGCATGTGGACCGCGCCACCAGACAGCAGACTCTGCCCGAGGCCCTCGAATATCTGTGGCAGGGTTATCCGGTCACAAAGTAGTTCGTTGCGGAGTGCGATCGCAGCCGGGTCGCACTCCGTAACCGGAGTAGGCTACTGGCTCTTCTGCTGCCCGGTCTGTGCACCGATCCAGGCGTGAATACGCGCGTCGAGCACATCCAGAGGCAGAGCGCCGGAGTCGATCACCTGATCGTCGAAGGCCCGGATGTCGAACTTCGGGCCAAGCTGCTGCCGCGCCGCCTCGCGCAGCTCCAGAATTTTGAGCTGGCCGATCTTGTAGCCGAGAGCCTGCGCCGGCCACGCGATATAGCGATCGACTTCGGCATTGATGGTGGCGTCGTCGAGGCCTGAATGCTGATGGAAATAATCGACCATCTGCTGACGCGTCCAGTGCTCCGAGTGCACCCCGGTATCGACAACTAAACGAATCGCGCGAAAGATATCGGCTTCGAGGCTGCCGAAGTCGGAGTACGGGTCCTGATAAAAGCCCATATCCCCGCAAAGCCGCTCGGCGTAGAGCCCCCAGCCCTCGGTGAAGGCGGTGAAGTCGAGGTACTTGCGAAACTCAGGCAGTCCGGTCAGCTCCTGCGCAATGGCGATCTGCATATGGTGGCCGGGCAGCCCTTCATGGCAGGCGATGGACTCGACCGTGGTCAGCGAGCGGTGCTCGAAGTCGTAGGTGTTGACGAAGACTGTGCCGGGCCGTTTGCCGTCAGCGCTGGGCTCTTCGTAGTAAGCAGGCGCCTGATCCTTTTCGATATACGCCGGGACGGCCTCGACCACTAACGAAGCCCTGGGCAGGCGGCCGAAATATTCAGGAAGCCTGGGCCGGATCTGATCGAGGTCTGTGCGATAGACACCCAGAAGCTGCTCGCGGCTGGCCGGATGCAGCTTCGGATTGGCGGCGACGGCGGCGCGCAGAGCGGCAATGGAAGAGAAGCCGAGCTTCTGCGCGACGGCAAGCATCTCTGTCTCGTCACGCTTTACTTCATCGAGACCGATCTGGTGAATCTGCGCCGGAGTGAGATCGGTCGTGGTGCGCTGTTTTACGAGGAACGCATAGTACGCATCGCCATTGGGCAAAGCCCACACACCCGGGTCGATGCGGCCCGCAGGAATATAAGTGACCTGCAGAAAGCGGGCGAAGCGCAGGTAGGCGGGATACACCTGCTTCGTGATGGCAGCGAGGACCGCGTCGTGAATGCGGCTCTGATCGGCAGCGGAGATGCCGGCGGGGAACTTCTTCAGCGGACCGGCAAAGGGACTGTCCTCCGGTTTCTGCGCCGTGATGGCGTTCACCTGGGTCAGAACCTTTTCCAGCAGATACTTCGGCGGCACGCGGTGGTCGTCGATGCCGGTCAGCATGTTGTCGGTGACCTGCTGAAAGGCGTGCGGAATTTTGCCGAGGCGCGCGATGTAGTCGTCGTAGTCTTTGACCGTGTCGAAGGGAAGCCGCGCGACGAGACGCGGCAGCTCGGTGTGAAGGCCGGAGAACTGGTTGACCGGCATCTCCCAGGGAGTGAACTCGGACTCCTCCAGATCGTTGACCAGGTCGCGGGCCATCAGATCCTTGCTCAGCGTCTCCTGCTCGCTCATGCCGGCGGTGTCGATCTGTCCCAGGCGGACGAGATAAGCGCGATCGCGCGCAAGCCCGTCATTGTAGGCGGCGACGGAGTAGTCGGTGAGCTGGTCGTTGAAGCGTCTGTCGCCGATGCTCGAGGCGAACTCGGGCGAGTGGCTGAGCTGATCCTGCCAGATCTCGTCGAAGAGCGACCGGAGAGCAGCAGTGCGGTCCGCCAGGCTCTGCGGAGCCGCGGGCTGGGCGGCCGGCGCGCTCATGTGCTGCGCGTTCTGCCGCTCTTCGGCCTGGCGCTGCACATCTTTGGGAAAGGTCTGCGCGGCAAGAGGAAGAACCAGCGCAGGTAAAAGGGCTGCTGTGAGGGAAATTCTGTTCATAAGCGCTGCGGCTTGTAGTGTAACGCGGCCATGAAGACGCGTTGTGACGATGCCGCAGCCTTTCACGCGGAAGAAGCAGCCTGTCCGGTCAGCGGCCGCTCTGCAGATGGCCGGACTCGAGCAGCCGGTAGAGCGTGGAGCGGCTGATGCCGAGCAGATGGGCGGCGCGCAGCTTGTTGCCGCCGACGCGGCCCAGAACCCGCGTGACGTGGCGCAGAATGGCGCGGTCGAGGTCGGGGTCAAGATCCTGACCGGAGCCGCAGGCTGCCGGATGGTCGGGTGTTGCTTCAGAGAGAGAGCCGGGATGGGGAAGGGCGGTGCCCGCGCTGTGCATCCGCTGCGACGTGGGCCAGGTGATCGGCGGAAGATCGATGGGGCGAATCCATTCGCTGATGCAGTCCAGCGCGGCGTTGAAGAGAACGGTTTCGAGTTCGCGGACGTTGCCGGGCCAGGTGTGTGCCAGCAGCCGGTTGAGCGTGCCGGGAGCCAGACCGCGCACCGGCTTGCTGTGCGTGGCGCGAACGCGCTCCAGCAGCACCTCGACCAGCAGAGAGATGTCTTCGCGGCGCTCACGCAGCGGCGGCAGCGCGAAGCGAATCGCCGTAAGCCGGTGCGCGAGATCGGTGCGGAAGGAAGCGGCCGCGGTAAGGCGGCGCAGCGGCTCGCAGGTGCCGAAGAGAAGCTGGCGCGGCATGGCCTTTGTGCCGTTGCGAGAGCGGTGCCGCTCGAAGTGTTCGACAATATCCAGCCACTGGCGCTGCTCACCCGGAGAAAGCTCGCTGGTACGCGAAAGATAGAGCGTGCCTCCGTTGGCCTCTTCAAAGAGCGCGTCGAGCGTCGCCAGCGCCGGGGCCGCGGCACAGGCCAGAAACAGCGGCTCGGGCGCCGGCACATCCGGGCCTGCGCCTGCGAGATGCACTGTGGCTCCTGCACGAAGCTGCGTACAGGTTTCTCTGCACTGTGCATGCAGGGTCTGCGCGGCTACTGTCTTGCCGGTGCCGGGCTCGCCTTCAATCGTGGCCACGCGAAAATGGGCAGCGGTGCAGCGCATCTTCTCAAAGAGCCGCTGCATGGCCTGGCTGCGTCCGAACATGGCGCCCAGACGCCACTCCGGCCGCGGCCGATGTTCCGGTGGAACAGGCGCCGGTCCGAAAGAGCTGGATGGATGAGTAAGGTGCAAGCTGCCGATCCTGTGCGAACAGAGGGTTTATCGGCAGCTTCGGGAGGAAGGTGAATCGGCCGTCCGGCTCACTCCTCTTCCGCCAGAAGATCGCCCAGCCGGTCGAAGCGCCGCTGCCACAGAGAACGCCGCTCGCTGACCCACTGCTCGATCAGCATCAGCCCGGCGGGCTCCATCCGGCAGGTACGTACCCGCCCCACCTTTTCCGTGCGCACCAGGCCGCTCACTTCCAGAACCTGGAGATGCTGCACCACCGCGGCCAGCGTGATCAGCAGCGGCGCCGCCAGCTGCGAGACCGAAACGGGACCCTCGCTGCTGAGCTTCTCCACGATCGCCCGCCGCGTCGGATCACCGAGAGCATGAAAGACGCGGTCGACTCCGGAGGCCGGTCGAGCGCTCTCAGACGGCCTGCCCTTCGAAAGACGCGCCGCCGGCCGGTGCCCGCCCGATCCGGATCTGTCCGTCACGACAGCTCCTTCGCCAGATGATCCAGCAGCAGGCGCCATCCCTCTTCCCGCATCGCCGGGCCGTCGGCTCCTTCAAAGAAGGCCGCCTGCTCGGTAAAGAGAAGCACCGTTCCGGCTTCGGCCGCCAAAAGCTCGAAGGTGGCAAGCGAGGACGAGATGCGCTGCTCTCCCAGCGTCATGGAGTAAGCGAGGACGATCCGGCGATCCAGGACGATGTCCAGATAGGTCGTGTCATTCGTGCAGGGAACGCCGACATAGGGCCCGCTGCCGATGCGGGAGCGTATGCGCTCCTGGCCTCCCACACGAAAGTCCATCGTGAACTCTTCGAAGACCGAGGCCTCATTTTCGACAAACCAGCGCCGCTTCTTTGCCGGATCGGCCAGGGCTGCGAAGACGCGTCCGGGCGCAGCCGGATAGCTGCGCTCAATGGTGAAGGTGCTGTGTGCGACGGATCGTTCCTGCATAGCTTGTCTCCTGATGGGTGAGCTCACGCTGCTGGTTCATAGGAAAGATAGATCTTTCCGTTGCGGAAGGTCCGCGATTTGGCCAGGCGCAGCGAAAGCATCTCCGGAATGCCCTCGAACATGCTTCGCCCGCGGCCCAGCGCGACCGGATCGATCATCATCTGGTACTCATCGATCAGGTGCTCCGGGGCCAGCTGAGCCACGATGCTGCCGCTTCCCAGAAGGACCATGCCCGGACCGGGCTCCTCCTTCATTCTGCGGACCGCCGCGACCGGATCGCCCTTCACCAGCGTGGTATTGCTCCACGAGGCCGCGTCTAGAGTTCGAGAAAAGACAGTCTTCGGCATTCTGTTCATGCCTGCGGCTACCGCCGGATCATGCTGCTCGGCCATCGGCGTGGGCCAGTAGCCGGCCATAAGCTGATAGGTCACCCGGCCGAAGAGCAGCTGGCCGTCGCCGCCCGCGTTCTCCGCCACAAAGGCCGCATACTCCGGATCATCATTGCCGTTGCGGGCCCAGCCGAAGGCACCGCTGCCGTCGACGAAATAGCCATCCAGTGAAATATGGTTGAAAACAATCAGCTTACGCATCGCTCTTCCTTCCCGGCGCACATATAGCGCTATTTCCATTCGCCCTTTTATTTAGCGAACGCTTAAGTATTGCGCCGCAGGGAAACTAATTGTCAAGCTAATACTTAAGTATTTTAAAAGCCGGATCTACCGGTCGAATTCTGCCCTAAACAGCGAAAGCCGGTCGGAAATCCCGGCCGGCTCGTGAAGCGCGCTGGTGTACGGATGAATCTTCAGGCTTTCTCGGGGTGACGGATGCGCGAGGAGGGCTCGTCCGAAAAGATTTTCCCGTCGCGGATGTGCACCACGCGGTGCGCGTACTCGGCGATATCCGGCTCGTGGGTGACGAGGACGATCGTGTTGCCCTTCTGCTGCAGGGCATCGAAGAGAGCCATGATCTCGTCGCCGGTTTTGGAGTCGAGGTTGCCGGTAGGCTCGTCGGCAAGAATGATGGATGGACGGTTGATGAGGGCGCGCGCAATGGCGACACGCTGGCGCTGTCCGCCGGAGAGCTCGTTGGGCTTGTGGTTCATGCGCTCTTCGAGGTTTACGTCGCGCAGCGCCTGCCTGGCGCGCTCGATGCGCTCGTCGGCCGGGGTGCCGTTGTAGATGAGCGGCAGCTCGACATTGTGCAGCGCGGTGGCGCGGGCCAGCAGGTTGAAGGTCTGGAAGACGAAGCCGATTTCCTTGTTGCGGATGCGCGCCAGCTCATCGTCGTTCAGCTCGCTGACGAGGTGGCCGCTAAGCCAGTACCGGCCTTCGGTCGGCGAATCGAGGCAGCCGATCAGGTTCATCAGCGTGGATTTGCCGGAGCCGGAGGGGCCCATGATGGCGACGTATTCATTGTGGCGGATGCGAAGCGAGACTCCCTGCAGCGCGTGCACCTTCTCCGAGCCCATCTCGTAGGTCTTCCAGAGATCCTCGACAACGATGACGTCGCCCTGCGGAATGCCCGGGGGGCGGTTGACTTCCTCTTCGCTCATGGTTTTTGTCGCCATCTCCTCACTCCTGCCGGGCATACGATGACGGCCTGCCCGGCAGGTTCATGCCGGACAGGGCCGCTCTTCTTAAGACGATGAATCTGAGGGTTGCGATACCGCGGGCGGAGAAGTGTCCTGTTTGACGAGGGCGTTTTCCTTCAGATCGCGCAGCGCCCGGTAGGTGCCGGTGACGATCTGATCGCCGGCCTTCAGGCCTCCGGTGACCTCGATATCCGTGGTCCCGGTAATCCCGGTGGTGACGGGCACAAAGTGAACCCGCATTCTGCCGTTGTCGCTGCGGACGAGAAAGACTCCCTGTATGGGCTGTTTTGCCGCTACGCTGCCCGAGCCGCTGCCGGTCTGCGGCTTGGGGGCGCTGCCGTCGGGCATGCGCATAATCAGTGCCTGCAGCGGGATGGAGAGCGCGTCGTCTTTATGCGCCGTGGTGATTTTCGCCGTGGTCGAAAGCCCGGGACGCAGCTCGTCGGAGGGATTGTCCACGGTAACGACAACTTTGAAATCCTTGGCTTCTTCGGTGCCGCTGGTCGACTGGCTGGTAGCGACGCCGGTCGAGCGGAGCAGCGCCTGATCGCCCACGAGCGTGACATGGCCTTTGAAGACCTTGCCCGGCAGAGCGTCTACAGTCACATCGGCGGGCTGGCCGATGGCGACGTTGACGATGTCCGTCTCGTCGACCTTGACCTCGGCCGTGATCACCGACATGTCGGCGAGGGTCATCAGCGTGGAGCCTTCGGCGTTCTGGATGCCCTCGACCACCGTCTCACCCTCGCGCACCGGAAGATTGGTGACGATGCCATTGAAGGGAGCGATCGCTACCGTGCGGTTCAGCAGATCCTGATTCACGCGAAGATCGGCGACCTGAGTATTGAGGTGGCCGCGGGCCGAATCCGTCTGCGCTTTTGCCTGGGCCAGCGCCGCCTGGGCCTGGGACAGCGACGCCACATCCAGGTCATAAGCGGCCTTTTTGGCGTCGAAGTCCTGCTTCGACATCACCTGTGCCTGATAGAGAGCCTGAGCGCGCTGATAGTCGAGCCGCTTCTGCTCCAGATCGGCTTTGGCGTGCTCAATATTGGCGTCCTGGGTCTTCTCGGCGGCGATATAGGAGGTAATGTCGGTTCTGGCCGCGGCGATGGCCGCTTCCTGCCCCTGAACATTGGCGCCCTGCTGCACGTTCTCGATGCTGGCGACAACTTCGCCCTGTTTGACGTGATCGCCTTCTTTTACATAGAGATGGGTGATGCGGCCGAAGGCCGTCGCGCCCAGATTGACGTAGGTTTTGGGCTTGATCTGGCCGGTGCCGTTGACCACGGCCACCAGGTTTTCGCGCACGGCTTTGCCCATGAAGACTTTGGTGTATCCGGACTGAGCGCGCACGACCGTCAGCCCGACCAGCCCGCCAAGGACCAGTACGACGACCACAATAATGATGGCCTTTTTCAAGTTCGCATCCTGTTTATTCGACTTGTGACAACAGCCGAGGCTTCGTGGGATGTACGAAAAACCCACAAAAAAGGTTCCGCCGGGCGGCCTGGAATCGAGGGAAACCGGCCACAGTTCCTGGGCGCCCTCCATAATAACAGGGCTCGTTTACAGTCACAGTGAAAGAACGATGCTTGTATCCAGGAGAGCGTGCTCTTAGAATAGAAAAGCCTCGGAGGAGTTGCAGGGCGTTTATGTTCAAACGTAGTTTTTCACTGGATCTTGCCGTGGTGTTTACGGCCCTTGTGTTTGCCGGCGCATGCGCGCCCTTTGCGAAAGCACAGCAGGACACGGCATCCCAAAACGCTTCGACAACTGCCAGCCAGACGCCCGATAACCAGACGACCGACAATCAGGACCCGCTGAAGCGCAGGCTTTCGGACAAAGAGCGCTTCAAACAGCAGAAGGATCTGAAGCAGGAGCTGAAGGGCGAATACAAGAAGTGGGTCAATGAGGACGTTCGCTGGATCATCTCCGATCAGGAGCTGAAGGCCTTCCGCAGCCTCAGCAACGACGAAGAGCGCGACGCCTTCATCGAGGCCTTCTGGCAGCGTCGTAATCCGGACCCGGATTCTCCCGAGAACACCTACAAGGAAGAGCATTACCGGCGCATCGCCTACGCCAACGAGCATTTTGCCGCCGGCAAGCCGGGCTGGATGACGGATCGCGGCATGATCTACATCAAATACGGCGCGGCGGACAGCATCGATTCGCATCCGAGCGGCGGCACCTACGACCGCCCTATCGATGAGGGCGGCGGCACCACCTCGACTTTCCCGTTCGAGACGTGGCATTACCGCTATATCGAAGGCATCGGCGACAACGTCGACATCGAATTTGTCGATACCTGCATGTGCGGCGACTATCACATGACCATCGACCGCTCAGAGAAAGATGCGCTGCTCCACGTGCCGGGCGCAGGACAGACTCTCTATGAGCAGATGGGCATGGCCAAGCAGGCGGACCGCTTCCGTGGCGGCCTCGAGAACCTGGGAACCGGTCCGATGTCCTCCATGCAGCAGAGCAAGGAATTCGACCGGCTCGAGCTCTTCGCCAAGCTGCAGGCGCCTCCGGTCGTGAAGTTCAAGGACCTGGAGACCTTTATTACCAGCCACAAGATTCTGACCGGCCCACCCTTCCCGTTCGATGTGCGGACGGACTTTGTGAAGGTGACCGACGATACGGTGCTGGTGCCGCTGACGCTGCAGATCCGTAACCGCGACATCACCTTCAATACGAAGGACGGCGTCTCGACCGGCCAGGTGAATGTTCTGGGCCGCGTTTCGACGATCACCGATCACGTGGTGCAGACCTTCGAGCAGACGGTCGGCGTGCAGGTGCCGGCGGAGCTGCTGCCGAAGACGCTGGACAATATGAATCTTTACTGGAAGGCTCTGCCGCTGCGTCCGGGACGCTATCGCATCGACATTGCCATCAAGGATGTGAACAACCCGGACCATGTGGGAGTATGGGCGCGGGGCATTGAAGTGCCGAAGTACGACGACGACCGGCTTTCGGCCTCATCGCTGATTCTGGCAGACAAGATGGAGCGGGTGCCTTCGAAGGAGATCGGCGCGGGCAACTTCGTGATCGGCAATACCTTCATCCGTCCGCGCGTCAGCACCAGCCCGGTCTCGCCGGCGACCTTCCATCGCGATCAGAAGCTGAATTTCTGGATGCAGGTGTACAATCTGGGGCTGGACGAGAAGAGTAAGGAAAACAACGCCACGATCGAGTACGAGATCATCGATACGGCCTCGAACAAGGCGGTTCTCGACACCCAGGAAGAATCGAGAAATCTGGAAGCGCGTGCGGATCAGTTAACGCTGGAAAAGAGTCTCCCCCTTGCAAGTCTCCAGCCTGGGAAGTATATGGTGAAGATAAGGATCGATGACAGCATCTCCAAACAGGAGATTGCCCAGTCGGCGCCCTTCACCGTGGAATAGGCATAGTTTGACGGCAAGGCGGCCACAAGAGCCGTCAGCCTGGATGGAAGGTTACAGGGAGCAAATGGCCAGGGGGCAATTCTAAAGCAACTGATTCAGTGACCCGACGTTTCTCCATTACCGGAACCGCACTCGCCGTGCTTCTTGCATCGTTCACGCTGCAGGCCTGGGCAGCAACCCAGCAGGGGCGTGTAACAGGAGTGGTGCGCGACAGCCAGGGAATACCGCAGATCGGTGCTCTGGTGGAACTCCTCCGCCCCGACTACTCTCTCGCCGCCAAAGTTTTTACCGACGATCATGGCCGTTACAGCATCGCGACGGTTGTGCCAGGCATGTATTCGCTGAAGGCCTCCGGCGCGCTCTTTCTGCCCACGCTGCGCGAAAACCTGCAGATACCGGGCAGCGCGCGTGTGGTCGTCAATCTCACGCTGAGCACACTCTATGAGGCCTTCCGCTGGCTGCCCGCAGCGCCCCGGCGCGCCGATGAGCCGCAGGACGACTGGGCATGGACGCTGCGCCTGTCGGCAAACCGCCCTCTGCTGCGCATGCTGCAGGACGGTCCTCTCGTCGTGGTGAATGACGGAGACGGAACCGCCGCGGCTCTGAAAGCGCGGGTCACGATCCGCGGCGGAGCAAGCGATTTCGGCGACGGCGGTCTGCATCACGACTTTGAGCTCGAGCGGTCGAGCGATGACTCCCATCAGCTGATTCTGCGCGCAGACCTCAGCCAGGCGGAGAGCGCCGCGCTGAATGCCGTCGCCGGATACGAGCAGCGCCTGGCCCCGGGCCGGGTGATGCGCACCGTCGCTGCCTTTGAAGATCGTCCCGATATCGCCGGAGGCCCGCAGGCGGAGGGATTTGGAGCCGTGATGCTGCGGGTGGGCGAGACGATGGATGTCTCTGAAGCCGTCACGGCCGAGTTCGGCACCGAGATGGTCGGCGTACACCTGGGCGAAAATGTGATGGAGAGCCATCCCTTTGCCGGAGTCACAGTCCATACGGGCACAGCGACCGCCATCTCGTGGCAGATGGCCACGTCGGAAGGTGCGCAGCATGCGGATCGCCTCGACACCGAAGCGAGTCTGATGCCGGCCGTGGTGGAGCAGAACGGCCACCTCGCCATGGAGCATGGGCTGCACCAGCAGCTCGGCTTCACGCATACGCATGGAAAACTTATGGTCGCGATGTCGGTCTATCGCGATCGCCTGGAGCATCCGGTGGTGATCGGAGGCGGAACCATTACGGAGGCCGACTGGAAGAGCGGCAATCTGCTCTATGACTCATCGACCGATCTGCTGAAGGTCGCAGGGCAGAACTATTCAGGCGACGGCCTTCTTGGCGAAGTGCAGGGGAAGCTCGGTCACGACGCCTCGCTGACGTTCTATGCCGCGATGGGTGATGCGCTGGCGATGAGTGACGCTCCCTCCACCGTTTCCGCGTCGCTGCAGCAGGATCTCGGGAATCTCAAGGCGAAGCAAAGCGAGATGTATGCTGTGGCGCTGACCGGCAAGCTGCATCATGCCGGAACGCAGTGGCGCGCCTCGTATCGCTGGCAGCCGGCAGAGACGCTCACCCGCGTCGACCCCTTCGGAGCAACGCTGCCCGACGCCTATCTGAGCTTCTTCCTGCGCCAGCCGATTCACTATCGCCGCGTCATTCCCAACGGCGTGGAGGCGCTCGTCGATGTGCGGAATCTGCTGGCGAAGGGTTACCGGCCCTTTGTGACCAGCGACGGCAGCAGCCTCTATTTTGCGCAGGATGCGCGCTGCCTGCAGGGCGGTCTCTCCTTCACGTTCTAACCGGCGCGGACATCGCTTCCGAACGGCCGAACATCAGTGGAAGCGGCTCGGTAACGCGCCGCTCCTGTGTTATATTCATGAAAGTGCGCAGCGCGGTTTTCTGTGCATTCCATCCAAAATTGCCGCAGTCATCCCGCCTAAGGCAAAGCTGTGGACGCGTAGCTCAACTGGCAGAGCATTCGACTCTTAATCGACAGGTTGTAGGTTCGATTCCTACCGCGTCCACCATGTAAATCACCCAGATCAATTGCAGGCGCGGAAAATGTGCCGATTTTTCTGCTTTTGGGGGTGGATTATAATGCTCAAAACGATGGATTCGAGGAGAGCAGAAAATACTTAATTAATAACATTGCTCATACGATGCCGCATACCCCCTCAAAAATAGACAGTATAAAAGCCAAAAAGCTGACCAGCGGTCCTTTGCTCGCTCGTAACAGTATCTGGAATCTTGTTGGTCAGATCGCGCCGATGGCAGTCGGTATTGTCGCGATTCCTCGGCTGATTCATGCGCTTGGAACTGATCGATTCGGGGTGTTAACAATCGCCTGGATGGTAGTTGGCTATTTCAGTTTTTTTGATCTGGGGCTGGGACGTGCCATGACCAATCTGGTCGCCCAGAAGCTGGCGGCTGAAAAAGATCATGAGCTTCCCGCGGTTATATGGACAGCCAATCTGCTTATGGCTGTGCTGGGACTTCTGGGCGGAGTCGTCCTTGCATTTCTGTCGCCCGTGCTTGTGCATCACTTATTGAAAACGCCGCCGGCGCTGCAACGGGAAACCACAAGGGCGTTTTATCTGCTGAGCCTGTCGGTGCCTTTTGTTATCAGTACCGCTGGATTCCGTGGCATTCTTGAAGCGCGCCAGAAATTCAGAATTATTAATTCCGTGCGCATTCCGATGGGAATTGCAACCTTTGCCGCTCCCCTCGTTGTGCTCCCCTGGTCAAAAGAGCTGACGGCAGTTATCGGGATTCTGGTGGTTGCCCGAGCCGTCTTTTGGCTTACGTATATCTATCTGGCCACCCGCGACATGCCGCAGATTCTGCGCACAGTTGAGATAGACAGAAGCCTGCTGCCGATGTTGTTCAGCTTCGGCGCATGGATGACAGTTTCCAATATCGTGTCTCCGGTAATGGAATATCTTGATCGTGTCCTCGTCGGTATGTTGTTGTCGCTGACGGCAGTGGCCTATTATGCCACTCCTTATGAAGTTGTCACGAAGCTGCTGATCCTTCCCGGGGCGATTGTCGCTGTTCTGTTTCCTGCATTCTCCACTGCGCTCGTAGCCGATCATGCGCATGCGGGAAAGCTGTTTCGGCGAACCGTGAAATATGTCACACTCACACTTCTGCCGCTTACGCTGTTGATGGTACTTTTTGCCCGGAATGGTTTGGATATCTGGCTGGGCCCGGCTTTTGCCAGTCACAGCACCCGTGTGCTGCAGTGGCTGGCGATCGGTGTGTTTGCAAATGGCATTGCGGCTCTTCCTTTCGCTCTGATACAGGGTGCCGGCCGTGCGGATCTGACCGGCAAACTCCATCTTCTCGAATTACCCTTTTACGTAGCGACTGTATGGGTGCTGACGACAAATTTCGGCATCGAGGGCACAGCCATTGCATGGGCGGTGCGGGTAATTGTCGACGCGATCCTGTTGTTCTGGGTAGCTGGCCGGTTCGCAGACATATTTTTACGATACAGGTCTATCTTTGCGGCGACAGCCGTGATCGGAACGGCATTTGCTTTGGCAATGATCCGCATGAGTCTGCCGATAAAACTGCTGGTGGCTGTACTCATGCTCATATCTCTTTCGGCCGTCACGTGGTTCATGCTGGCAGCGGATGAGCGGGCGCTCCTCCAGGGATTGAGAGGGCGTTTGCTTCCTCCCCGGATTCAGGCAAAAGCTACGAGAGCCTGAAACGTGAAGATTCTCATCGTCATGGTCCGCTATCAGACACCTCTTTCCAGGTCGCTGACTTTGCGAGGGCTTCATGACGCTTTGGCTTCCAGCCCCGTTCTGGCCAACATGTACACAATCATGATCTGGGACAATTCTCAGGAAGCAATTCCAGCGGATCAGTTGCCGCCTTCCCTGCTGTACCGGCATTCCGAAAAAAACCTCGGTGTCTCGGGTGCATATAACAGCTCGGCCCACTATGCGCACGAGCACGGATATCCGTGGATGATGCTTCTGGACCAGGATACCTGCATTCCCATGGATTTCTTACAAAAAATGGCCCAACATTGCGAAGCACTGCTGAATCGTCTGGAGATCGCTGCGGTGGCGCCTGTTGTTTTTGTTCGGAAATTTCTGGTATCTCCTCGGCAGCAGTTATTCAACCGACATCGCGCATATCCATTTGGTGAGATCGGCATCGCTCCGGGTGAGGCATTTGCCATTAACAGCGGCTGTGTCCTGAGGGTCACTGCTCTGCAGCAGGTGGGCGGCTACAGTACAGACTTTTGGCTGGACTACTCGGATCTCTATCTCTTTCATCAGTTTTTTTTGTACGGTCTGAAGGTATGGCGCGCTGCTGATGCAACACTGGAGCACGACATGTCTATCATGGATTATGACAGGCTGATGTCGCCCTCCCGGTACAGAAACTTTTCGTATGCCGAAAGCGCATTCAACGATCTGTATAAAGGCCGCATGGAGAATGCCGTACAGACCCTTCGCGTTTTCGTGCGCGCTCTGAAACAGCGAAAAAAGTATAAGAATCCCGAGTTTTCGCGAATTGCCTGGGAGCAATGGATGTACAGGATGCGCGTTCCCAGAAAAGAACGTATCCGACGCTGGATTGAGGCGGGAAAACTGCGTATGATTTCGCAGTCCAATCCTGAAGATCAGCGCGAGAAGATTTCATCATGATTTTTCTCGACATAGCTTTGATATTTTTTCTTCTGCTGACAGTTACTAACTATCGTGTACAACGATCTGTTCTTTACCCCCCCTTTATCTTCTCCGGAATGTGGCTTCTTGACCTGATTGTGTATCGTTCGGGTCTTCTCGAAATTGATCCGGTACACGGGAAAACACTTTTCATTTTAGCTTTCGGGGCACTGGCATTTAGTATTGGCGGCTGGCTGGCTATATTGACGCCGACAAGAATATTACGCACGCATTTATTTCTGCCTGAAAGAAAGCCACAGCCCAGCTTCATTCGAAATCTGCTTGTGTTGATTCTGATTTGCGGACTTCCCGTCCTTTTCTATCAGGTTTTCCAATTGGGTCGGGGAGGCTCAGGAATAAGCTTCCTGATGCGGGCTCGTGCGGCGCAGGTGGATGCAATGCAAAACGGGCAGCAAATCCATTCATTTTTTCTTGATTACTTTCTTACTATTGCAATTTTCATTTCTTTTGCCTTCGCGACTGAAAAAAGAGACCGGCGCTTCTGGATTGCGACTGGGGTAGCATTTTTCGGGTGCATTCTCAGTACTGGCAGAACGAGCCTGCTTGTTCTGATAGGCGGCCTCAGCGCAATTCGCCTGTTGCAGGCGCATCGCGAATCATTCTCTCAATCTTTAAAACTACTTCGCTGGCCAGTCCTTCTGTTTATTACGCTGTATATTGCGCTGATCTTCATCAATAAAAACACTGAAGGTCTGGTGGGCGGAGCCAGCGGAATCGCGGTGTATTTTGTACTCAGTTATATTGCGGGCCCATTGGCCGCTTTTGACCGCGTAGTACAAAGGCCATTTGACTTCGTCCCGGTTGGGAGCCATGTTTTTGAGTTCCCCCTTAAACTGGCCGGAGCGCTGCACCTCACAAACTACATACCTCCTCCTCGCTTCGATGAATTTATTCTTGTGCCGTTTCCCACAAATGTTTATACGGTGTACAAGTTCTACTTTCTCGAGCTTGGAATCGGGGGCATGCTGTGCATCATGTTGATCGTGGGATTTTTTCATTCCCTGCTTTATCTCAAGGCAAGACAGGGAGGAAAATTCAGCACTTATATGTTCGCATTTTCTTTTTACTCAGTATTGATGGTGATTTTTGACGACGCTTATTCCTCTGCAGGCGGCTATCTTAGAGCATTTATTTTTGGCTGGCTCTATTTCACCGCTGTGTCCGTTCCTCTGCGCTTACACTTATTTCCATCGAGAAAGCAGCCGTCGCATCGATCATCCTCTTCTGCCTCTTTGGCAGGATGTTCAGATGAAACTTCCGAAGCGCTCTGATTTTGCATAACTCAATATCTACCGTTTTAGTTTCACCTCAGATAGAAGAGGTAGCCCCTAAGAGGATTTTCCAGGTTGTCCGGGCGCACATCTCCCATCTGAAACTTTCTGCATGCGTCTGCGCGATTTGCCGGGCAGGATGCCTGCCATGCATAACCTGCGATATCCGCAGCGCGATATCTTCTGGTGAATATGGGTTGCAATAGGTCGCCGCATTTCCGAAAACTTCGGGCAGAGATGAAGTATTGGATACTACGACTGGACACCCCACAGTCAATGCTTCCAGCGGAGGCAGACCAAACCCTTCGTAGAACGAGGGGAACGCAAGACAGCCGGCATTTTCATACAGCGTCCGCAACTCCGCATCGGTGACGAACCCTGTTTGACGGATGCACCCTGGGACATCGTCGCTCCCTCCGAAAACGCGGGAATTTGTGTTGCCCGCAATCACCACCGGAATGCCGGACGCATCCAGCCGGCGAGCCGCCTTCATCAGGCCGGCAAAATTTTTGTTCGGATTCGCAGAGCTGACGCCGAGCACATATGCGCCCCTCACAAGATTGTGCCTCGACAGAATTTCTGGAGAACGTTCGAAGCGAAGCACATGCTCCCCTGACAGATGAGCGCATGATATCCGCTTCTCTTCGACAGGCAGAACGCGCATCAATTCACGACGCGAAAACTCGGAAACAGTGAGAATATGAAGAGCTTTACGCGCAAGATACCTCTGCAGCGCGCGGTAGTAAACACGGTAGGGGAGCCGATAAGCCTCGGGAGTAGAAAATGGCCCGGCGTCATGGATGGTAATAATATGGCGATCGTGCATAATGGGCGCGCCCCCGCATGGCGTAAATAGAACGCTTCCCCGGCAATATGAAGGGAGGTCTACCTGTTCCCAGATCCGGCCTTCCCGGCTCCCGACCTGCCTTATCTGAAGGAAAGAATATCGCGGAATGCTGGCAGCACTTTTCGGAACGAACACGGTAACCGGAACCTGCGGCAGAGAGTTCGCGCTCAGCAGGCAATCCAGGCATCCAAGCAATTCAAAAGCATATCGCTGCACGCCGGTAATTGGCTGCGATAAAAATCTTCCGTTGATGGCGATGGAATCAGAATTCATTTTCATTGTTTTTCATCGCTCGCCCACGGATGGCGACCCATTTCCCGATGATATATTCAGCAGATTGTGCAGCTGAAGCGGGGATCACAGGAGATGTCCGAGAATTTTTTGTCCGATCGACCTTCCATTTTGCATCTGGGGAAATTTTATCCGCCGGACAGCGGCGGTATAGAAACCCATGTTCGGGACCTGGCAGTCAGGCAAGCCAGAACAAATCGGGTTAAAGTCATTGTCGCCAATGCCGGTGCGCGCTACGAAATCGAGAAGATAGATGGCGTGCAGGTTGAACGCCTCGCACACTTCGGCACGATCGCATCCATGCCGGTTTGTCCTGGACTGCCTGCCGCCATTCGTCGCTCCCCCGCGGATTTGGTGCATATCCATACGCCCAATCCGGGGGCGGCACTGGCTCTGCTGATGAGTGGACAGAACGGCAAAATTGTGATCACGCATCATGCCGATACGCTGGGACGGCGCATACTCCGGCAATTCAGCGATCCCTTTGTTCATCGTGTAATGCGCCGCGCGAGCCGCATCATCGTTACATCGGCCCGTTATCTGGAGTCCTCTCCTGAACTGGCGCCTTTCCGGGATAAGTGCTGTATAGTTCCACTTGGAATTGACCTTCAGGACATCGCTTGCAGAAATAATGAGACGATTTCAAAATTTCGCCAGAAGTTTGGAGAACGCTTTATTCTTGCTGTCGGCAGACTTGTTCCTTACAAAGGCTTCAACATTCTCGTTCGCGCCATGAAGAATGTGGACGCCAGGCTCGTTCTGGTGGGTGCCGGGCCAGAATACGATCCATTAGCAAAGCTGGCGGCCTCCGAGGGTGTCACGGAAAGAGTTATCATGCCCGGACGGGTCGAGGATATTCGCCCTTACTTTGCCGCGGCATCTATTTTTGTGCTTCCCTCCCTGACGCGGGCAGAGGCCTTTGGAATGGTGCAGCTGGAAGCGATGGCAGCGGGGCTGCCGGTCGTCAACACCGATATCGATTCCGGGGTTCCGGAAGTTTGTCTCGACGGAAAGACAGGAATCACAGTGCCGCCGGGAGATGCCACTGCTTTATCCAGGGCTATGCAATTACTTTTGGAGCGAAACGATCTCAGGGAACAATTTGGCGAAGCGGCGAGGGTCAGAGTCAATACCGAATATACCGCCGATGTTATGGCGGCGCGCACTTGGTCTGTATATGCAGAAGTCTGCAACAGGTGGCGCGACGTTCCTGTTACGTTTGAATAACTATAAGGGTCTGGTTCCGGACAATCGGGCTTCGTGATATTGCGATCTGGTTCATATCCGTACTCTCATTCTGACGATGCCGCCAGAGTTCGAGTCCATTCTGAATTTACGGCTGGTCGGATGACGACGCACGTGCTCTCTCTCTATTCTGAGGTGATGGGATTTGACTGTACTTCTGCCGCATTCTCTGTACAGAGAATGTAATGGAGTTCGCAGACCATATACCTGATAGTTGGCCTCAATTATTGTCATCAGCCAGGCACCTGTGCACACGCCTCAATAAACCGCTCATTCTCTGCGCGGCATCTTACGGCGATGCGAAAATAATCCTCATTCAGTCCTTCGAAATTAGCGCAGGCACGCAGAACAATGCCGTGTTCGGTAATCAGCCGTTTCCAGAATGCGGCGCCAGTGCCGGGTGTGGTTCTCATGAGCAGATAATTTGCACGTCCGGGGTACACGTGCAGTCCATGCGCGCAAAGCGCATCCGACAGCCATGTACGTTCCGTCGCGTTGCTGCGGCGTGCCTCGTCGATGTATTCAGAATCGGACAGCATGAGTCTCGCTCCTTCGGCGGCGAGCGAATCGATCGGCCACAGCGGCATGCAGGCATGGATTCGATCGCGCAGTGCAGGATGCGCAAGAGCATAGGCCACGCGCATTCCGGGCATGGCAAAAAATTTGGTTATCGAGCGAAGAACGACAAGATGCGGCGATGCCGCGGCGTGCAGCGCAAGGCTCTCCTCCGGCAGGTAATCGATAAAGGCTTCATCCACGATCGTGGTCACGCCCATTACGGCGGCTGATTCTGCAAGCTGAAGAACAGAGTCCCGCTCCCAGACGACTCCGGACGGGCTGTGCGGATTGGCGAAGAGCAAAGTGTCACAGCCACTGTTCCGTATAGCGGAGAGAATGCTCTCCGGCTCGAGCGTGAAATCCTTTTCCTCGGAGAGCAGAAGGCTATGGGATCTGGTTTTGCTGAGGGCGAGAGCTCGATGGTACTCGGTAAAACAGGGAGCCAGCACCAGGCATGACTTCGCCTCGAACGCCGCCAGCGTCGCGTGCAGCAGCGGCATCATCCCATTGCCCACGGCAATGCAGGTTGCGTCCGCTCCCACATAGGTGGCGATGGCGGAGATCAGGTCGCGATATGCGGAATCGGGATAGACGATCAGATTATGTGGATCGGCGACCCAGCGACTGAGCGCTGCAAGAACACGCTGCGGCGGCGGAACCGGATGAATGCTGGCGCTGAAGTCGAGCAGCGTATCGGGAGAAATGCCGAAGCGAACAGCAAGAGCACGCAGCTGGCCGCCATGCTCGGGGAATATCGCAGATGTCGTCTCAGACACGTGTGCGCCTCGCGGTCAACAGAAGCGCCCCGGCAAAACCCAGCAGACAGGCCGCTGCGGTGAGTTTCATCGCCCGGGCAGCATCCCGCTTTTGCGGCGGCGGAAACTCCGCTCCGAGGCAGGGCGACGCATGCTCCTCTCCGTCGTAGTAATTCGTTCCTCCCAGCCGGACACCGAGAGCGCCTGCCATAGCGCTCTCCACCTGGCCCGCGTTTGGACTGCTGTGTCTATCCCCATCGCGCAGCCACAGGCGCAGCGCGCTGCGCCCACTATCACTCCGCGCGCAAACAGATGCAGCAAGGCAGAGCAGCGAAGCAGAGATACGCGCGGGAATCCAGTTGGCTGCGTCATCAAGGCGTGCTGCCGCGCGGCCAAAATAGAGATACTGTTCGTCGCGATGACCGATCATCGAATCGAGCGTGTTGACGGCCTTGTAGGCCAAAGCCAGCGGCACTCCTCCCAGAGACAAATAGAACAAAGGCGCAATCACGCCGTCAGACAGGCTCTCCGCAAGCGTCTCAATGACTGCGCGGCTGATCTCCGTCTCTGTGAGCGAAGCGGTATCGCGGCCCACAATGCGGCTGACGCGCTGCCGGGCCAGAGGCAGATCGCCTGCCTCAAGTGCATAAAGAACCGCCGCCGCCTCTTCCAGAAGATTGCGAGCTGCCAGACACGCCGAAGCCAGCCAGGCCTCGAAGAGCGGACCGCAGATGTCCGGAAAGCGGTAAGCAATGCGAAGCGCCGCTCGCCCGCAAAGCAGGGAGGCCGCCGTAATGACCAGGGCGGCGATGCCTCCGGCCACAAGATCAAAGACTTTGCCGGAGCCGTGGCGTCGCATCGACCTCTCTGCAACCCGAATGCTGGCTCCAATAGCCCGAACCGGATGCGGCATCTCTTCCGGGTCTCCTGTGATTCCATCGAGCAGGCATGCAGAGAAAACGAGCAGGCTGCGCTTCATCGTGCTTCCACAGCTGTGCGAGAGATCGCCGAAGGCAACGTGAGCTTCACCATGCGGAAGATGGCCTCAAGATCCAGCGCGCGGCCAAACTCGTCGGTCAGCCGGTTGAGCTGCGTCTCGCGGTGAGCCTTCCAGGATGCCAGATGCGCGGGCTCCGTGAGACCGGCCGCCGCGCGCGCAGCTCGGACAAACCAGTGACGAAAGCCATCCTCATCAAAGAGGCCGTGAAGATAGGTGCCGAAGATGCGTCCATTTGCCGAAGCACAGCCGTCACGCACCGTTCCTGTCGTATCTGTGGCGCGGGAAAGTAATGCGAATGGACGCGCACTGTTCAGATATTCCGTCTCTCCGAGGTGAATCTCGTATCCTCGGATCTCTTCCGGTTCCTCGTCACCGGCAAAGAGAGAATGATGCAGCAACGTTCCACGCGCAGGAACCGTAATCTTTTCCTGGGTCATGGTGGTTCTTACCGGCAGCAGATGCAGTCCGATCTCGCAGGCATCACCCTCCATATGATATGGATCGCGAATCTCCTCGCCGAGCATCTGAAAGCCGCCGCAGATGCCCACAATCGTGCCGCCGGTGTCTGCAATGCGATGCAGCTCTTTCGCAAAGCCGGTGTCTTTCAGCCAGCGCAGATCGTGAATGGTCTGCTTGCTGCCGGGGAGAATGACAACATCGGCCAGGGCCAGCTCATGCGGAGCGCTGATATATCGCAGCGAAACAGAGGATTCATGGCGTAGTGCGTCGAAATCCGTGAAGTTGGAAAGTGAGGGAAGAGCAATCACGGCGATGCGCAGCGCGCGCTCCGGGCTGGCATCCGCATTCCAGTCCTGCCGAACACGATCTTCCAGTGCAACGCCATCTTCCTCATCCAGTAAGAGCCCGGAGAGATAAGGAATGACTCCGAGACAGGGTCGATTCAGTTTATCTTCCATCATGCGCACTCCCGGCATGAGCAGGCTCAGGTCGCCGCGAAATTTATTGATGATGAAACCACGAATGCGGCTGCGTTCCTCCTCATCGAGCAGCTCCATCGTGCCCAGCAAAGAAGCAAAGACGCCGCCGCGATCGATGTCGCCGGTAAGCAGGCATGGCGCATTTGCAAGAGCGGCCATGCGCATATTCACGATGTCGTTCCGCTTCAGATTAATCTCCGCTGGTGAGCCTGCGCCTTCGAGCACAAGGATGTCGTTCTTCGCGGCGAGCGTGCGGTAGCTCTCTTCGACAAAAGGCAGCAGTGAGAGCACGCGATCCTCGTGATAGCTTTTTGCATCAAGAGTCTTCCACACCTTGCCGTGCACAATCACCTGCGAAGAGGCATGCCCTGTTGGCTTCAGCAGAATCGGATTCATGTGTACAGAGGGCGGAACGCCAGCCGCTTCGGCCTGCAGCGCCTGCGCCCGTCCAATCTCCAGACCCTCCGGCGTCGCAGCGGAATTCAGCGACATATTCTGCGCCTTGAAAGGAGCGACGCGATATCCGGCGCGCGCGAAGATGCGGCAGAGCGCGGCGGTGACGAGCGACTTGCCGACGTGCGAGCCCGTGCCCAGCACCATGATGGCGTTTGCTGTCACAGCTCCTCTTCAGTGACCGGATAAGGCCGGTCGAAAAATTCAGAGCGAAGCAGCGATGCAAGTGGTCTGCGCTGCTCCCATCCATCACGCTCCAGATCGGGCAGCGGAGCAAACTGCTCCACATAACCCAGGCAAAGCCAGGCGATCAGCTCCATCTCCGGCGGAACGTGCAGCAGGTTCTTCAGCGCAGCCGGATCGAGAATGCTGACCCAGCCCACACCGATGCCTTCCGCGCGTGCGGCGAGCCACAGGTTCTGGATCGCGCATACGGTCGAATAGATCGAGGTTTGCGGCATGGTGTGCCGTCCCAGCCCATGACCCTGTGTGCTGGTTTCATCGCAGACAACACACAGGTGCAGCGGCGCCTGCAGCAGGCCTTCGAGGCGAAGGCTCCGGTAAAGCTCCTGCTGCTCATCATGGTAGGCCGCGGCGGCGGCGCGGTTGGCTTCGAGAAAAAGCTGATGCACCGCAGACCGTGTCTCGTGGCTGCGCACGACGATAAATCGAGCCGGCTGCATAAGCCCGACAGACGGTGCGCAGTGAGCCGCGCGCAGCAGACGCAGCAGCACGGCCTCTTCCACCGCATCGGGCAGAAAGCCGGAGCGGACATCGCGGCGCTCGCGAATGGCGCGGTACACCGCCTCTGTCTCCGATAGTGAAAAGGCGCCGCCAGACTGCATTACCACGCTCTCGACCAGCGGGGACCGGTGTGACCCTCATCGCGCAGGCGCGAATCGACTCCTGCCTCCAGCTCCAGCAGCCGCGCAAAGAGCCACAGCACATCGGACAGGCGATTGATGTAAGGGAGCACCTGCGCGTGGATGGTCTGCCCGCTCTCCACCAGGCGAACGATGTTGCGCTCTGCCCGGCGGCATACGGTACGGGCCACCTCGTAAGCAGCCGCTTCCGTATTCGCTCCGGGAAGAGACCAGTCGGACAGAATGCCTTCTTTGGTTTCGATCGAATGAACCAGATCCGTCAGCCAGTTCACGTCCTCTTCCGTGAGCACGGGAGCCGGCTTGCGGCTCTCGGCGGGTGTGGCCAGCGCCGATCCAACGCGGAAGAGAACCTTTTGAATGTCATGCGTCCAGGTGCTCACCTGCTCGTTGCGGCAGATGCTGCGCGCAAATCCCAGCGTCGAATTCAGCTCATCCACCGTACCGTAAGATTCAACTCTCAGATCAGCCTTCGAGACGCGGATGCCGCCCGCGAGCGCAGTCTCGCCGCCGTCGCCACGTTTGGTTGCAATGCTCATGCTCTTGCTCCTTTCGAGCCGGGAGTCATAGTTACCGGCTCCCTGTACTCTTCAAGCGAAATTCGCCAGCCTCTTTGTTGTACACGCCGTGTGTAACAGCAGGTCAGACTCTCTTCAATGAAATCGGCCAGACGCGGCGGCTGTTCGGAGAAGAGCGTCTCCTCCGGAAAGAACCAGCTTTTGCCTGCGCCCAGCTCTGCGAGCAATCGCGCATGCACCATCACTACCGGAACCTGCGAGATGCCGCTGCGCAGCAGCGCAACGGAGCGATGATACCCATCCCGCAGAAACCAGCGCCCGCGATAAGCAGCCGCTTCCATGTAAGGGCTCCCCGCGCCGAAGACGAAATGAGGCATCTGCTGTCCGGCCTCATCTGCGCAATGCAGCCGCACCGTCGCATTGGGTGACAAGGTCTCGATCTGCATCGCATGCGGAGAGCTCCGCCGCACGGAAAACTGCGGCGATGGCGCGGCAGCGTGCGGCAGCGCGAGATCGAGACGCCGTTCCCAGCTCGCATCGCTGTTCCACGGCAGCGTGCCGTTGCCGCAGACTTCGATCCTTCGCTGAAAGGCGAGCAGCCGGCGCAGATCGACGACAGCCAGCTCCCAGTCGAGGCCGCGAAACTCTCCGCTTGCAGCGATGGACTCCCCGCGCAAAGAAAGTGCATCGGCGAGATGGCTGGTCTCTTCCGCGAGGATGGGGGACTCGGTATGCCAGCACGTTCGTGCGGCAATCACCGCCTGCGCGCGGCGTCCGATCTCTTCCAGCGCTGCCGGCGTGGTGTCTCCGCGGTCCGCTTCGCTGTCGAAGCCCCAGGCCGCCAGTTCGCGAATGGTTTCGAAGAGAGGGGTCATCGCGTGATTTCCTGTGTCAGCGCGCAGAGCGCTTCATCAAACTCGACGCTCACGACCGCTCCATAACGCGCAGTGCGTTGCCATGTCTCTGCCGCCGGTATGGAGAAGAAGCGAGCCAGCGCAAACTGCATCACGCCCCGATGTGTAACGATCGCCGTCACAGATTTATCCTGCTCGCAAACAATCGTCTGTAGTTCCAGAGCAACCCGCGTCGTAAAGCTCTCATAGCTTTCTCCTCCCGGAGCAGCCTCAAGAGGAAACCCAATGAGCCAGCGCTGCGCCTGCTCTGGAAATCGCGACTGAATCTCGCTCCACTCCATGCTCTCCCACTCTCCGAATGAAATTTCGCGCAGCGTGCTGCGAAAATACAGCTCGGCCTCGTAGTGCGAGGCGATTGCCTCGGCTACTCTGCGCGCGCGGAGCAGGTCGCTCGAGAAGATGCGCTCGATGCCGAGTGGCGCAATCTCATCCAGCAGATGCCGCAATTGTTCTTCGCCTGTTGCATTCAGATCAGGGTCGGAATGGCCGCAAAAGCGTCCGGCCATATCGGTTGCCGTGTGGCGGATGAAGACGATCCGGCTCATTGCCACACCCCGCACAGGTAGACTGCGATCTCGGCAAGCTGAATCGTGGCGCCGAAGCAGTCGCCGGTGATGCCTCCAATGCGCCGCCTATAATACATCGCGCTGAGAAGCGTGATCAGAAGCACCGCGGTCCAGGGAAGCCACAGCGAGGCGCGGAGAAGATACGCGGAGATGCCAAGGGCCAGCACGCTTCCTGCGATAAGCGATACAGGAGAGATTTGCCGCGCCAGGCGCATCCCCTGCCCGCTGTTGCGCGCAGAGGGAAGAAAGCAGCCGAGCGGCAGAGCCGTCCAGCGGCAGAGCACATGGGCGCATATGAAATATGCAATGACGCGATGCGGCGGCAGTGAAGCGATCAGCAGTGTTCGCGCCAGCAGGGAAAATGCGATGGCGATTGCGCCAAAGCTGCCGATGCGGCTGTCCTGCAGAATCTCCAGAACACGCTCGCGGCTCCATCCGCCTCCGAAAGCATCGGCCGCGTCGGCGAGACCGTCTTCATGCAGGCCGCCGGTGATCAGCACCGTGAACAGCACGACGAGCAGCGCTGCGGCCGTTGCCGGAAGATGATGCATCAGCCACAAATCGAGGAGCCCCGCCGCCAGGCCCAGAATCAGGCCCACGACAGGAAAGAATGTCGCCGCGCGAGACAGGTCCGTGGCGCCACCCGCAAGCCCAGGCATGGGCACGCACGTGAGGAACTGAAAGGCCGCGATCATCTCTGCAAACAGGCGCTTCATCGGGCTGCTGTGCTCACCCCTGCGGAAGAAAAAGTGGCCATCTCCGAGAACAGACGCAGCGACGACTCCAGCACCGGCATAGCCAGCACTGCGCCTGTGCCTTCTCCCAGGCGCATATCGAGGCTGAGAATGGGCCGCAACCCAAGCTGGCGAAGCAGATGCTGATGCCCCGGCTCCTGTGAGCAGTGTCCGGCAAAAAGATAGTCCTTCATCTGAGGCGCCATCGCATACGCGACGGCTGCGGCCGAGGTCGAGATGAACCCGTCCAGCATGATCGCAATACGTGCGCGCGCAGCGCCCAGGATAAAGCCGGTCATCGCGGCAATCTCAAGGCCGCCGACGCAGCGAAGCACTTCGAGCGGATCGGCCTTCATCCCTGAAGATGGAAAGTGCCGCTCGATGGCGCGGCCGATCACATCAATCTTGGCATTCCTGCCCGCGTCGTCGAGCCCCGCGCCGCGGCCGGTCACTTCGGCGACAGGAAGGCCGGTAAGCAGGGCAGTGATGGCGCTGGCGGCGGTGGTATTGCCGATGCCCATCTCGCCGACCGCAATCATCTGCTGTTGTTTCGCCTGCGCACTCTGCGCCAGCTTCACTCCCGCCTCAAGTGCAGCGCAGAGCTCTTCGTGATTCATCGCCGGTTCGCGCAGCAGGTTGCGGCTGCCGCGCCGCACCTTTGCCTCGACCAGTCCGGGCGCGGAAGCGAAGACCGCGTCGACGCCGACATCCACCACGGTCAATTCCACACGGTGCGCCTTCGAGAGAACATTGATCGCTGCTCCGCCCTGCAGAAAGTTATGCACCATCTGCGCGGTCACTTCTCTCGGATAAGCGCTCACCGCTTCTTCCGTTACACCGTGATCGGCAGCAAAGACATACGCCGCCCTGCGCAGCGGAAGCGAAAGATTGCCGCCCGTGATGGCATACATCTGCGCCGCCAGCGCTTCCAGTACGCCGAGGCTGCCAAGGGGTTTGGTCAGGCTGTCGAGACGCCGCTGCGCCGCCTCCCGGTATTTCTCTTCAGGAGCGTTGATCTGTGCAATGACATCAGCGGCGAAATGCGGCAGAGAAGCATTCATGCGAGGCAGATTTCCTTTCGCGGCAGGCTGCCGGGAGGACAGTGAAAGATCCGCTCCAGCGATTCCGGACAAAGCATCTCGTCCACCGGGCCCTGCTGCAGCGGCTCTCCGGGGCTGATGGAGCAGACCGAGGAAAACGTATCGTCGATCAGAAAAAGATCATGCATCGATGCAAGCAGCGTAATGCCCTGAGAGCGAAGAGAGCGGATCAGCTGCATCATCTCCATCTGTCGCGCAATATCGAGCTGCTGTGCCGGCTCATCCAGCAGCAGCAGCCGGGGCTGCTGCGCCAGTCCGAGCGCAATCTTCACCCGCTGCCGCTCGCCTCCGCTCAGCTGATTGAAGATGCGTGCGCGCAGGTACCCCGTATCGGTCAGCTCCAGCGCATTTTCAATGGCCTCGCGATCGGTCCGCTGCAGGCCGCCGAGGGCGCGGATAAAAGGTGTTCTGCCCTGCTCGACGATCTGTTCCACGGTGAAGGCAAAAGGCACGTCGAGATTTTGCGGAACCAGGGCGATGGACCGCGCAATATGCTGCCGGCTTCGTCTGCGCAGCGGTGCTCCCTGGAACCGCACCTCGCCGGATGCGGGCGTCAGCATGCCTGCGGCAAGGCGCAGCAGCGTCGTCTTGCCTGCTCCGTTCGGACCGATGAGCGCGATGCATTCACCGGCAGAAACAGTGGCATTCACGGCTTCGAGAATCGGCTCCGCCGTGTAGCCAAAGCTTACGTCCGCGAATTCGAGCAGCGTGGTCATGCCTGCAGCTCCTGACGCGTCTTCCGCAGCAGATAGAGAAAGAACGGTCCGCCGACAAAGGCCGTCAGCACGCCGACGGGCATCTCCGCGGGTGACAGAATGGTGCGGGCGAGCGTGTCGGCGATCAGCAGAAAGATCGCCCCGCCCAGCGCCGTCACCGGCAGCAGACGAAGGTGATCGGGGCCGAGCACGAGACGCGCGACGTGCGGAACGATCAGGCCCACAAAGCTGATGAGGCCTCCAAGTGAAACGGCAACCGCGGTCAGAATGGAGCCAATGAGAATGATGAGGATGCGCACCGTTTCGATGTGAAGGCCGAGCTGGCTGGCATATTCCTCTCCCAGTGCCAGCGTATTCAGCCTGCGCGCCAGCGGCAGCGATCCGGCAAGACCAGTAGCCAGCAGAATCACCGCGATTACAAGCTGCGTCCATGTTGGGGTGCTGATGGCGCCGCGCAGCCACGAGGCGAGCACGCGGCTTCCCACGCCGAAGTCCTGATCGAGCGCCTCCAGAAAATAAGACGAGTAGCTCAGCATGGTGCTGACGGCGAATCCTGCGAGCAGAAGAGAGACCACCGGCGTGCGTCCGTTGACGCGGGCAATCGCGTAGACCACCGTGATCGATGTCATCGAGCCGGCCAGCGCCAGCAGCGTGATGGTGCTGAATCCCCCCACCGAGACGGCCGGAAAGAGAAAGATGCCGACCGAGGCCCCGAGTACTGCGCCGCCGGAAGAGCCAATCACATAAGGGTCGGCGAGCGGATTGCGGAAGAGTCCCTGAAACAGTAGACCGGAGACCGAAAGCGCGCTGCCGGCAATGACCGCGGCGAAGATGCGAGGCAGCCGAATGGAGACGAGGATCTCGCGATCCACCGTCGAAAGCGGACGGCCTCTGAAGACCGCTCCGAGAATTTCCGCAAGCGAGATATGAACCGAGCCTGCCAGCGCCGAGCCAAGCACCGCAAGCACCAGAGCGATGCCCAGCAGAAGAAGCAGGGCAGGGCGCACGCCTGCCCTGCCTGGTGCCGCGGTTCCGGTTTTCGGCTCTGCTAACGGAGTGACCAACGCTCGCCCCCAAACGAGAACTTTAGACCGGAACGAAAGGTGAACGGAAGCGACGGATAGCCGAAGACCTCGCTGTAATGCTCGCTCAGCAGGTTCTGCACGCCGCCGTAGAAGGCGACGCTGCGCACCGCCTGGTAGCTGAAGAAGGCATCCAGACGCTGGTAGGCCCCGTCCAGGTTGCGGTTGGGCAGCAGCATCGTCTCCAGACCGTTCGCATCCGACGACAGAAAGTCGCTGTCGTCGCGGCGGCTCACCAGCGTGCCGCGAAGATTGCCGGTGAAGCGCGAGTGCCTGTATGCAATCCCGAAGTAGCCGGTGTGCGGCGCCTGCCGGAATGCCCGCGCTCCGACAATCGGTCCGTCGATTCCGATGGGGACACTGGGAAAATCAGGATTGGAGCCGGGCCCGATGGCATCGCTCGTAAACGACTGCTGCACGCGCGTATCGAGATACGTATATCCGCCGCGCAGAAACCATGATCTGCCGGCCTGATACTCCAGCTCCAGCTCCGCGCCCTGCGCCCGGTAGGCCTCCGAGTTGACCGTGGCGCCGAAGCTCGCGGCGGCGACGACGGGCTCGGGCACTCCAAGATCGAGCAGCCCCTGCTGCGGAATGTACTCGATGCCGTCCGTGAATTCGTTGTGAAAGAGCGTCAGGCTCGCCTCTGCGCGGCCCGCAAGGAACTGCTGGTCGATGCCGATATCGTAGGTGCGCGACCGCTCCGGACCGATGTGCGAGACATGATACTGCGAGATGAGCTGGTCGCCATTCTCGATCCCGGAGAGCAGCGCAAAGAGCGATGAGGTCTGGTCGCTGATGCTTGGCTCCTTGATACCCTCGCCAAAGCTGGCTCTCAGCTTCGTTCCGCTGAAGAGGTGCCCATCCCGTGCCGGACCGAAGGCATAAGCCAGTGAGGCGCGCGGCGTGCCCGCAAATCCGAAGAGGCCGTTGTTCTGCAGGCCGCCTCCAAGCGTGTAGAAGAGCCGGCCTTTGATATCTCCCTGCAGCTGCAGTGTGTAATTGTAGTTGCCGCGCTGCACCGAATCCGACGGATCGGGAGAGACGGAGTAGCCGCGCTCATTCTCATACTGAAAGGCAAACAGCCCGATCGTGTGCGGATTGAAGCGATAATCCGACTGCGCGTAGACAAAGTCCTTGTCGGTGGATGTCGCGTAGTAGTTGGGATACGCCTCGACATATTGAAAGAGCGCCTGGCCGCTGACGGTGTATCCGTTCGCTCCATGAATCGTGACCGGCGCGCCCAGGTAGCCCGCCAGCGAGCAGTTCGAATCAGATGCTGGATCGCAGTTATAGACCGGCCCCGATGGAGCCGTGTAGTCGACATACTGCGGAATGCCTGTCGGCGCAAAATCCGTAAAGAGCGAGCGCAGCCGGATGCCTCCATAGCGCACCAGGTTATGCCACGCCTCGCTCGTCTGGTTCTCGAAGGTCACGCCGAAATAAGCGTCTTCATTGCTCTGTTTCGTGTCGTCGGGGATTCCATACAGCTCGATGGCATTGGGCTGCCCCGAGGCCACGCGGTCGTGGCGCATCGTCGCGCGCAGGCTGGTCGTTCTCGTCGGAGCCCATCCGAAG
The DNA here is from genome assembly GCF_003428625.2 of Paracidobacterium acidisoli. Lineage (GTDB taxonomy): Bacteria > Acidobacteriota > Terriglobia > Terriglobales > Acidobacteriaceae > Paracidobacterium > Paracidobacterium acidisoli. The sequence goes on from NZ_QVQT02000003.1 coordinate 416,906, forward strand.
TTTCCCGCAAAGGTGCCGTTGTGATACGTGTCGTTGGGCAGAGTGTTCGTGCTGTCGAAGCGGGAGTAGTCGGAGAAGTAATCGTAATGATGGAAGGCGCCCCCGAGCGAGCCTTCCTGATGATACGTTCCGAAGTTTCCACCTTCGCCAAGATAAGTAAACAGCGGCAACGGAGTGTTTCCGCGGCTGGTGCTCATGCTCACTACGCCAGCCAGCGCGTCCGGCCCGTAGAGAACGCTGTTCGGGCCGCGCAGTATCTCGACTGAGGCGATCCCCGCGCTGGCGATATCGGCAAACTGCACGCCGCCGCCAATGTCATTCACAGGAATGCCGTCGATCAGCACTTTATTGGCGTCGCTGCCGCCTCCGCGAATGGAGAGCGCGGTCGTGCCTCCGGCCTGTCCGGTCTGGCTCACCTGCAGGCCGGGAACCAGCCGCAGTCCTTCCTGAATATCGCGGGTGCCCTGATAATCCTGCTGGCCAAGAACGGTGACCGCCGATCCAAGCTGGCCTTCGGGAGTCGGCGTGCCCGTCGCCGTGACCGTGATCTGCTGCGCGAGCGACTGAAGATCCAGATGAACATCGACGGCGGTTTCGTGGCCGCGTGTTTCTTCCGGCACATTGCGGGAGATGGCCGCAAAGCCCTGCGCAGAGACGCGGAGAACGGCATTCTGCAGCGACGGCGCGGTGAGACGGTACTCGCCCTGCGCATCGGTGGTGGCGGAGGCAACGACAGTGTTCTGCTCCAGAAGCTCAACCGTGGCGCGTGGAATAACGGCTCCTGAAGGATCGGTTACCGTTCCCCGGAGAGTAGCGGTCTGTGCCGAAAGAGCGGTGGTGAAGAGTGTGCAAAGCGCGAACAAATACAGGCATCGAATCCTGCAACGGATTTCGTACATAGTTTTCCCCTCGGAAAGTGCAGCGGGACCGGTCTCCTGACTTGCGCTTCATCGACCCGGAACAGCCTTCCCAGGAAAACCCAGTGGCTGGAATCTCTTCCGCGTTCCGTTCTCGGCGCTTACAGTTACGGGGTAGTGGCGGATTTGCACCGTCTTCCCGGCATCCTGCTGGTTTGGGTTACAGACACAAGATGGAGCGTTTCCATCATCAGGGATGAAGTTCTGCGGCCAGCTCCTCCAGAGCATCGAAGGCGACGGGAGCAGGCAGATCGATCCTGTCGTCGACGTAATAAAAACGATGGTTCTTCATGGCCGGAAGCATGTCCCAGCCCGGACGCCCGGTCAGATCCGACAGCGACATTCTTGCGCCACGCACCAGCAGCAGACCCTCCGGCCTGCGCGCAATAATGGCTTCGAGGCTGACCTGTGGCCACTCCTGATGAATATCGCTGGTGATCGAGTGGCCGCCCGCGATATCGATCAGCTCGCTGATAAAGGCGTGTTCGCCGATCGTGACGATGGGGTCGTACCAGATCGGCATAAAGATGCTGACCACCGGCTTGCCCTGAACGCGCAGCCGCACCGCCTGCTCGCGCTGATGCAGCTGGTGAATCAGCGATTCCGCGGCCTCTTCGCGATGCAGCGCCTGTCCCAGGGTGTGCAGGGATTTGTAAATCCCTGCGATACCGTGCGGGTCGACCATGAAGACAGGAATGCCCATCTGCTGCAGGCGGTCCACGCTCGCGATGCGATTGTGATCGCTGCTCCCGAGAACGAGATCGGGATGCAGCGCGAGGATGGTTTCAATCGAGGGACTGAGCGGCAGCCCCACACTCGGCTTAAGGCGCGCTTCCGCAGGATACTTCGTGTAGTCGCTCACCGCGATCACATCGTCTCCGGCACCGAGCGCATACACATCGTCGGTAATGCTGGGAACCAGACAGACGATGCGATGCGGATGATCGGGCACGGTCATGGTGCGGCCCAGCTCATCCGTCACGGTGCGGGCAGCCGATGCGGAGACAGCACAGAGCATCATGCCCAGCGCCGCGGCCAGCACTGATCGAACGGTACGCGTCATGACAGCACCTCTGCATTCCTTCGCGCAACGGCGGCAGATCGAACCAGACTCTCTGCAATTGATGGGCAGCTTCCGAAGTGCAGATGAATATAGCTGGCATAGACGTTCTGAAGCTGGAAGCCCTCATCTTCCGTTCTGCCGGAAAGCGAGTACTTCACGCGGCATGCGGAGGGAAGTGAGCAGTCCTCCACCATTTGCGAATAGTGAAAGCTGTGGCCTCGTGCGGTGGCGCCCTTTATGGCAGGAAGGCAGTCGCCGGTGAACTCCACATCGGCATAGCCGAAGCGGACGAGTGAATTGGTCATTTCGAAGCGCATCGGCAGCATGCCTGTCATCGGAAAGATCTGCCCATCGGCGCTGCGCAGGCCCTGGCTCAGATACAGCATGCCGCCGCATTCGGCATAGACCGGACGGCCGGACTCCGCGAAGGCGCGAATCTCCGCCATCATCGAAGCGTTGGCATGCAGCCTGTCCGCATACAGCTCCGGATAGCCTCCGCACAGATAAAGACCGTCGAGATCGCCGGGCAAATGGGCATCGCTGAGCGGGCTGAAAGGCACAATTTCCGCGCCTGCGCGCCGCAGCAGGTCCAGATTGTCTTCGTAGCAGAAGGAGAAGGCCTGGTCTCGCGTGACTCCATAGCGCACAATGGGCGCAGGCAGCGGCACAGGCGCCGGCGCGATCTCTGCGGCATGCTGAAGACGCAGCAGCGGCTCAAGCTGCAGATGCTCCCGCGCCATCGCCGCAAGCGCTTCGCGGCGCGCGTCAGGAGCCGTCTCTTCTTCGGCTGTGCGCAGCCCAAGATGCCGCTCCGGAATGGAGACAGCCTTCTGCTTCGGAAGCCTGCCCAGCAGCGGAATACCGGTGCTCGATGACAGAGCCGCTTCCAGCAGCCGGTAATGGCCCTCGCTGTTTACGCCGTTGAGCACGATGCCGGCAAAGCGCAGATCTCGGTCGAAGACCTCAAAGCCCTTTGTGACCGCAGCGATGCTGCGCGCGCTCTTCGATGCGTCAAGAACCAGAACCACGGGCAGGTTGAGAAGCTTCGCAATCTCCGCGCTGCTGCCTGCTTCGCCGCCTCCCGCCACGCCGTCGTAGAGACCCATCATCCCTTCCACAATGGCCGCGTCCGCGCCCTGCGAGGCACTGTGAAAGATATCCCGGTTCGCTTCCGCGCTCAGCATCCATGTATCGAGATTCCGCGAGACACGCCCGCACACCGCGCTGTGGTGTCCGGCATCCAGAAAATCTGGGCCGCATTTAAAGGGCTGCACCGCCAGGCCGCGTTCGCGAAGCGCCGCCATCATGGCCAGAGCGGCCGTCGTCTTGCCCACGCCGCTGGCCGTTCCCGCAACCATAAAGGCGATCATGCGCGGGCCTCCGGAGCTGCCAGGGCTTCTGTGCTTCCCTTCAGCACCAGCGGCAGGCCCGCAACCATCAGCACCACGTTGTCGGCTACCGCGGCGATCCGCTGGTTGAGCTCACCCAGCAGGTCGCGATAGCGCCGGCCCGACGGATACGGCGGAATCACTCCGCTGCCGACTTCATTTGATACAAGCACAACAGCGGCGGGCGCAGCAGTGCGCAGGGCATCGAGCAGGGCCACGATGCGGCTCTCCAGCGCAGCAGAGTCGTCTCCTGTGGCTTCGAGAAGGTTCGCGGTAAAGAGTGTGAGGCAGTCGATCAGCAGGCACGCAAACTCCGGCGCCAGCGTGGTCACGGCCTGGGCCAGCTCCAGAGGCTCCTCGATGGTGTGCCACATCGCCGGACGCTCCTGCTGGTGCCTCCGGATCTTCGCCGCCATCTCCTCATCGGAGACCGTCGCGGTTGCAATGTAGGCCACCGTGGCCGCTCCCGATGCGAGCTGCTGCGCGTAGCGGCTTTTGCCGCTGCGCACACCGCCCAGCACAAGCGTAACCGGCCTGCGGTTTGTCTCCTGCATAACGTTCCTCTGGTGAAGGCCGCAGCCCTCATCACAGCGGGAAGTAAGTTGAAAAGCTTGCGAGCGCGGCATTGAAAAAAGCCGTCAGGAAGCCCTCCAGCTCTCCCATCGAAGCTGGATTAAGTCCGGATCAGTATCTGGCCGGTCTCCTGACTTACGCCTTTGCGGACCGGAACAGCCTTCCCAGGGAAACCCCAGTGGCCGGAATCATCCAGGTTCAGGTCCAGGCGCTTACAGTTACGGGGTAGTGGCGGATTTGCACCGCGCTTCCCGAGCACCAGATGTGCTGTTTATAGGGCTTTCCCGCGCCGCATGTCAAACCGCGGCAGTCGCCGCTGAGCCGTCCGGAGGACGCCGGAAGAGCCTTTTTGACCGGGCAAAAAAGCAGCTTCAGTGCCGCGCCAGGCCATGTCCGGCGACCGCCACGCTGTCCCTTGTAGAGGCCTTGACCAGATACATCATCGCGTCGGCGGCGCGGATAATCTCATGCACAGTTCGGCCGTCTTCCGGCCAGGTGGCCACGCCGAAGCTGGCGCGAATCTGCAGCTGCAGCCGCTCGGAGACGCGGTAACGGCGCAGCCGCAGGCGCTCGTGCAGATACTGCGCCGTCTTCCGCGCCTCTTCCTTGCCTGTCTCCGGCAGCAGCACAATAAACTCGTCGCCGCCGTAACGAAAGGTCGAGTCCACCTCGCGCACCAGCGAGCGCAGAGACTGCCCGAACTCGGCCAGCAGGCGGCTGCCGATCAGATGGCCGTACTCGTCGTTGACCTGTTTGAAATGGTCGAGATCGATGAAGATCAGGCTGAAGGGGGTTCCGAACTGCTTTGCCCGCTCGCTCTCTTTTTCCAGCATGCGATAGAGGTGCCGCTGGTTGTTGAGCCCCGTGCAGTCGTCGGTGATGGTGAGTTCCTGAATGCGCTCGACCGCCCGCGCGTTTTCAATGGCAATGGCGGCGTAGTCGCAAAGAACGTGCAAAAACGAGATGGTATAGTCGGTGAGTGATTCGAGCCGGCAGTTAAAAAGCTGGATCACGCCGAGGGTGCGCAGACGCGAGCGAAGAGGCATGCAGATCGCCGACCGGATGCGAAACCTGCGGTCGCTGACGGCTTCGGCAAAGCGGGGGTCCTGGCTGACTTCGGGGACGATGAGGCTTTCGCCATGTTCGGCCACCCAGCCCGCCAGCCCCTCACCCACTTTCACGCGCACGTCGCGAAACTCGGCCTCGGCATGGCCCACGGCCACGGCATAGTAAAGCTCCTGACGCGGTTCATCCATGATGAGGAGGGACCACTGCTCCGGCTCGAAAAACTGCTCCATTTGCTGCATGATGGCGCGCAGAATAGAGTCGAGGTCGAGCGCGGAAGTCAGTGCTCGCGCAACATTATGAAAGACGAGCAGATCCTTCAGATCAGGGTTGGGAGTCACCGGGTCGGTCATAAAGTCAGAGGGGGAGACTGCCGTGATTGTGACATAAGCGGTCTGAGGATGGAGAGGGAAAACGCTTCCAGGCGTTACAGGACAGGGAAGCGCCATCCTGAGACCGGGAACGGGTGATAAACGGGCCAGTATGGGGCGGAAATCTCCAGGCCGGAGCGGGCCGGTCTGGCTCTTTCGCCGGTTCCGCGCATCTCTTTCATAAGGGCTCTTCTGGAGGGCGAGCGATGGCCGCGACAACAGACGCAACCTGGACGGAAATACCGGCAGTTGCCGCCGGGCGCCGTCCGCGAGTGCTGATTCTCGGCGGCGGCTTCGCCGGCACCCATGCCGCCCTGGCGCTTTCAAAGCTGCCGGTGGATATCACCATCGTGGACCGCAGGAACCACTTCACCTTCCAGCCGCTGCTCTATCAGGTTGCGCTCGCGGTGCTGTCGCCGGCCAATATCGCTTCGCCTATCCGGACCATTCTGCGCGGCCGCCCGAATGTCGAAGTGCTGATGGATGAGGCCATCGGATTTGAGCTGAACGAGCGGCGGGTGCTCTTCAAGAGCCGGGCCGCCATGCAGTTCGACTACCTGATGCTGGCCACCGGAGCGACCCACTCCTACTTCGGCAATGAGCAGTGGGCTCAGATCGCTCCCGGCCTCAAGACTATCGAAGATGCCATCGAGATCCGCCGCCGTGTGCTGCTGGCCTTCGAGCTGGCCGAGCGCCAGATGCTCGAGACCGGCTCCCATCCTCCGCTGAATTTCGTGGTCATCGGCGGAGGCCCTACCGGCGTCGAGCTCGCCGGAGCCATCAGCGATATCGCCAAGCTTTATATGCGGCATGACTTCCGGCACATCAATCCCTCCGAGGCGCGTGTTCTGCTGCTCGAAGGTGGCCCGCGCATTCTTGCCGCGTATCCGGAAGACCTGTCGCGGAAGGCAGTGGAACAGCTCGCCGAGCTGGGAGTGGAAGTGCACACCGGCATGCAGGTCTCCGATGTGCAGCCCGGCTATGTCATGGCCGGCGGACGGAAGATCGAAGCCGTCGTTACGCTGTGGGCCGCCGGTGTGCAGGCCTCACCGCTCGGAAAGCTGCTCGGTGTGGAAACCGACCGGCGCGGCTGTGTGCTGGTCAATCAGACGCTCAATCCGCCTGGACACCCTGAAGTTTTCGTGTGCGGCGATCTGGCGCACTTCGAGCAGAACGGAAGGCAGGTTCCGGGCGTCGCGCAGCCGGCGATGCAGATGGGCGATCACGTCGCAAAGATGATCGAGGCGGACCTTCATCATCTGCCGCGAAAGCCCTTTCACTACTTCGATAAAGGCGACATGGCCACCATCGGGCGCATGGCCGCGGTCGCGAAGGTGGAGTGGCCCTTCAAGGCGCACTGGGGCGGCTTTCTTGCGTGGCTCACCTGGCTGACGGTGCATATCTGGTTTCTCATCGGCTTCCGCAATCGGCTGGTAGTGCTCACGGAGTGGATCTGGAATTACTTCACCTTCACCCGCGGTGCGCGACTGATCTACGGCAGCCAGATGCTTCCCGGCTGGAACACGCACGAAGGTGTGGCCGATCCGGTGCCGGGTGCGCCGCTCGACCCCGCTGCTCCCGATGCGCCGCAGCAGCAGCGGGAGCAGGCCATTCACGCCTCCAAAGGGTAGCGCCGCCGCCATAAACAAAAAGGGCAGCCCGAAGGCTGCCCCTGATAGAGTGCGTTGAGCCGCGCTTACACTGAGACCGGCTGATCGGCGTTGACGTTCACCGGAGTAAGCCAGCCAAAGCGGTCCGGCTTCAGGCCGTTTGCGATGCCGAAGAACTCATCGGCAAGCTGCCGGGTGATCGGTCCAGGATTGCCGTCCGCCACCACGATGCGATCGACCGAGCGAATCGGCGTCACCTCTGCGGCTGTACCGGTGAAGAAGACCTCGTCTGCAATATAGATCAGCTCACGAGGCAGCGATTGCTCCACCACCGGAATGCCGAGGTGGCGGGCAATGGTCAGCACCGAGTCGCGCGTGATGCCCGAGAGCACCGAGTTCGCCAGCGGCGAGGTATAAAGAACCCCGTTGCGCACCAGGAAGAGATTTTCGCCCGAGCCTTCGGAGAGGTGTCCGTTCACGTCGAGCGCAATGCCTTCCACGTAGCCGTTCACATCGGCTTCCATGCGGATCAGCTGCGAGTTCATGTAGTTCGCGCCGGCCTTGGCGAGCGAGGGCATCGTGTTGGGCGCGAGCCGGTTCCAGGACGAGATGCAGACATCGGCGGCGTCGCCGGCCACGTACTTACCCCACGGGTAGTTCGCGATGTAGACCTCGACCGGAGAGTTCTTCGGATTGACGCCAAGCTCACCGTACCCGCGGAAGGCGATGGGGCGCACATAGCAGGGCGCAACGCCATTGGCCTCAATCAGTTCGACGGTCGCCGAGCTAAGCTGATCGAGCGAATAGGGCAGCGGCATGCGGTAAATCTTCGCCGAATCAAGAAGCCGCTGCATGTGTTCGGGAAGACGGAAAACCGCCGCGCCTTCCGGCTGCGCGTAGCAGCGGATGCCTTCAAAAACAGATGAGCCGTAGTGGACCACGTGGCTCATAACGTGAATCTGTGCCTTATCCCACGGAATAAGATTGCCGTTGTGCCAGATCCTGCTGGTGGGCTGAATGGGCATGGAAGAGACCTGCTCCTTTCAATGGAACCATGCTTGATTATAGTCTTCCACGCCCAAAGGCATAAGCTCTTTCAGGCGCGCCGGGCCTCAGGCAACGGCACGAAGGTCAGCGGATGACGGGAGATCACTCCCGCCCGGCTGCACTGAAAAAATTATGCAGAGCCTGCGGCAGAGCCACCGGGCTGCGCGGAAAAACAGCGTCGCCGGTGAGGCCGCTTGCGCCCAGGTGCGGATCGGCGAGATAGCCGACGAACTGAGCGGCATTCGCGCGCTTCAGGCGAAGCGCCGTCTGTACGGCTGCTTCGACGGCCTCCGGAGCGGAGACATCGAGAAGCACCACATCATGGTTGTGCCGGTGCAGCAGCGTCTCCACCTCCGCGTAATCGCCCGCAAGCTGTACCTGAAAACCAGCCTCCTGGATAAGCCTGTGTATCGAGTCACAGAGCGTGGGGGAGTCGCAGCCAAGAAGAATATGAGGCGATGAAGAAGCTCCTTCGGTGAAATGTAGAGATTTCCTGCTCTTTCCGTTCATGGGGGTTCGCACTCCTCTTTTTCGCGTGGCCTTTCCTTCACTGCCGGTCATAAAAGAAAGCTTTTTTCAAAAAATCCGGCCGGCAGGCACACCTGAAACAGGCAGTTCTTATGCCAAAAGCCAGAGGCCATACAAGCTGTTGATTCGATGCCGCTTGCGCGATGTTTCCCGCAGGCATCCCAGGCCCTCCGGTGAACTTCCTGCCCTGAGGGTGCGAATTTTTGCCACAGACCTCCCGGAACGAAATCGGGGCATAACGGCTCAATGAACGGAGAGTCATCTATGGCGTACGAAATGTGTTTCGATACGGCTGGCGACCGTCCACAAATGGAGGTAAGGTCAGGAGATGGTCGCCGTCATGCGGGAATTCGCGGCGCTGGTCCCGGTTCTGCCCACGCATGCAGCCGAGCACGCACTTCACTCCACCTATGTACGTTTTTCTCTGCTGGCGCTCAGCTCCATCTTCTTTCTCGTCGATCCCTTTGCGGCCATTCCATCCTTCATCGCCATCACGGCCGGAGCCGACAAACAGCGCCGCCGCCGCATGGCGTGGAAGGCCTCGCTCACCTGCTGGATCGTGCTCACCTCCTTCGCGCTGGCCGGCAGTCTCATCTTTCGCCTCTTCAGCATCACGCTGCCCGCATTCGAGCTCGCCGGCGGCCTGATTCTGCTGCTCATCGGCATCGATATGCTGGAGGCGAAGCGCTCGCCGACGCAGGAGTCGACCGGCGAGACCGCAGAAGCCGCAGCCAAAGAGGATGCCGGTGTGGTGCCTCTCGGCATTCCCATGCTTGCCGGCCCCGGCGCCATCTCCAGCGTGATGGTGCTGGTCGGCCAGGCGCCGAATCACTGGCAGATGGCCGCCATTCTCATCTCCATTGCGGTGACCGCACTGCTCAGCTTCGCCGTGCTGAATGGCGCGGACCGTCTGCGCCGCCTGCTCGGCGAAACCGGCATCCGCATCCTGGTGCGCATCATGGGTCTGCTGCTGGTCGCGCTGGCCATGCAGTTCTTCGTCAACGGACTGACCGACCTCGGCATCATCGCGAAGCAGGATTAAGCCGCGCGGGGACTGTTCCTCGCGTTCTGCTCTACTCTGCGCGCAGCGCCTGCATCGGATCGACGGATGCGGCGCGCCGCGCAGGCAGCATGGCGGCAGAAAATCCGCACAGCGCCAGAAGCACGATCGCGGCGGCGAAGAGGGCCGGGCTGCCCGGATTCACGTCGAAGAGAAAGCTGCGGATCGAGCGGGCGGCGAACCAGGCAAGGCATCCCCCGAGCAGGATTCCCGGGAGAAGCAATGCGGTAACGCGGCGCAGCATCAGTATGAAAATGCCTGCGCGCGTCGATCCCAGCGCCATGCGCACGCCGATCTCCGTGGTGCGGCGCGCAACGCTCGACGCCATCAGCCCGTAGATCCCGATGCCGCTGAGCAGAAGCGTGAGAGCGGCAAAGAAGGCGGAGAGCATGGAGAGCAGGCGCTCGCGGACGATGGAGTTGTCGAGCTGAACGGAGACGGCGATGGGCTCGGCTTCCGGCGTCGAAGGAGCGATCTCATGCAGCACCCGATGCCAGGCGTTGCGGCCTTCGCTCAGCGTGCCGGCGTGCAGCACGAAGGTGAGCGAATCGAGATTCTCCGTCGCAGCGGTGATGGGGTAATACACCGTGGGCGGAGGCGTATCGCGGAGATTGACGTACTTTGCGTCTTCGACAATGCCGATCACCTGGCAGTCGCGCGTGGCCGTCTTCCCCGTGTCCATGGAGCCGTTGAACTCGCGAACCGTCTGCCCGAGAACCGGACGGCCGCCGAAGATGGCAGCAGCGGCGGAGCGGTTGAGGATGCAGTCCTTCTGATCGTTGCCGTCGTTTGCGAAGTCGCGTCCCGCGAGGATGTGCGTGCCGAAGGCGGCGAAGAAGTGCGCGCCGACGTCGTTGATCTGGTACTTGTAGGTGTGGTAGCGCTCGGGCGGCGCATCGGCTGCATCGAAGGCTCCCATGTGTGCAAAGCCGATGAGCGGCGGCCGGTCGACGACGCTGGCGTCTTCCATGCCCGGCATCTGCTCGAGACGCGCCGTCATGCGCCGGTAAAGCGCGGCGAGGTCCGCGTCTTTCTGCGGAAGCTGGTCGAAATGGGCGCCGGCGAGCAGGGCGTTTTCGATATGGAAGCCGGGATGGGAGGCGCGCAGACGAGTGACCGTCGTCGCGAGCATGGCTGCGATCACCACCAGCGCGAGCGTGAGTGCGGCCTGAAGCGGAACAAAGGATCGGCCGGTAAAGCCGATTCTTCCAGTAGTGTTCTGTCCCGACCGGCGCAGAACGGACTCGATCGACACACGGCCCGCGGCCCATGCCGGAGCGATGCCGCAGAGCAGCGCGCAGACGACAGCGCATGCTCCGGTAAAAAGAAGAATCGAAAGCTCGGGATGGACGGAAAGAGTTTGCGCGCCCTGCGAGTCGGGGAGAAACTGCAGCAGACCGCGATCGATGAGCCATGCGAGCAGAATGGCGAATGCACCGCCGCAAAGGGCGAGCAGAAGCGATTCGACCAGCAGCTGCTGCATAAGGCGCAGACGGCCCGCGCCGAGAGCGCCGCGTGTTGCGAATTCATGCTGGCGCGATGCGGTTCGCGCAAGAGAAAGTCCCGCGAGGTTGATGCAGCAGACCAGCAGCACGACGCCGACCAGAATCTGCAGCAGCAGAAGTGGCCGCGTATAGGTGACGCGCATATCGTTCCAGCCGGTGCCGCCGGGACGCGCCACGAAGGTTGCGTGCTCGACGACCGGAGAATGGCGCACCTGCGGAGGCAGGGTCTCGTCGACGACAGCGTGGAAAATGGTATGCATCTCGGCAGATGCGGCTGCAAGGCTCACGCCCGGCTTCCGCCGGCCCCAGAGCATCAGCCAGAGCCCTCCCGGCAGGTGAAGTCTGGACTCCGCTCCGCGCGCCGCGGGCTCAAATGAGAGCGGCAGATAGAAATCCGGCCGCGCTCCGTCGATCACACCCTCAAAGCCCTCCGGTGCGACGCCGACGATGGTGACGCTGTGGCCGGCAAGGTTGACATGACTGCCGATGACAGACAAATCGGCGTTGTCGTGCTGCTTCCAGAAGCGGTAGCTGATGACGGCGGCCCATCCGTCAGGACCGCCTCCGGGCTGATCGTCGGCGGGCGCGAGCATGCGGCCCGCAGCGGGATGGAGGCCCAGAGTCTCGAACGCATTGCCGGTAACGAATGCGCCCGCGAAGAGATGCGAGCCGGTACTTTCTTCCAGAGCGAAGTCCTGCGCGCTCCATCCGAAGATGCCGGAGAAAGAGGTCGCGTGCCGGCGAATGGACTCGAGGAATGTGAAGTTCATCGGCGCATCCCATGCATCGCCATTCGGAGAGTTAATGTGCAGATCGACCTGCGTCAAACGGCCAGGCTCAGGCACGGGAAGATCCTCGAGCAGCAGCGCATGCACAAGCGTGAAGATGCCGGTATTGGCGCCGATGCCAAGCGCAAGGGTCAGAATCGCAGTCAGCGCGAAACCGGGAGATTTGCCGATCTGGCGAAGGGCGAAGCGAACGTCGGCTCTCAGGCTTTCGATCCACGGTCTCAGCCAGACCTCGCGGCTGCGCTCTTCCATCAGCGCTGCGTTGCCGAACTCGCGCCGTGCCTGGTGCCCGGCGTCCTCACGGCTCAGCCCATCGACTATGAGCGATTCGACCTTCTCCTCGAGATGCTGGCGAATCTCCTCGGAGAGATCGTCATACATCCGGCGGCGAGGGAAAAAGTGACTCAACCGGCTCATGGGCAACTCCTATTCCGCGCGCAGCGCTGTGACCGGGTCGATAGCTGCGGCAAACAATACAGGGATGGCTGAAACAAGGACTGCGGCCACAAGCAGAACCGCAAGAATGATGCCGAGCATCTGAGGGTCGCGGGAGTTGCCGCTGGTCCAGTCGGCGAAGGTCCGGCTGCAAAGCAGATTCAGCAGCAGGCCGAGTCCGGTTCCCGCGGCAACGGCAAGCGCCGACGTTTTCGTCACCAGAGCCGCGATGTGCAGCCGCCCCGCGCCAAGCGCCATGCGGACGCCGAACTCGCGCGTGCGCTGCGCCACCAGATACGACTGCACACAGTAAAGTCCGCTCAGCGCAAACACCAGCCCCACCAGCGCGAACGCCGTAAACAGACCGGCGATGAAGCGCTCGCGGCCCAGCGTGTCATCGTTCAGCATGTCTTCGGCGGTTACGAGATCGCCGACGGATTGCCCCGCATCGAGACCGTGTACCTGTTCCCGAAGGGTATGCAGCAGCTCTGGCGCATTGCCGCGAATGCGCAGCATCAGGTTGAACCAGTCGTACGTGATCATCGTGTAGGGCAGGTAGACTGCAGGCGCCGTCTGCTCATCCAGTCCCTGATTGGGCGTGTCGCCCACAACGCCGATGATCTGGTACCGCTCGTTGTTGCCCGGCGCGACAAGCACCCACGCATTGCCGGAGGCCACTCCGTGATTCAGAACAAAGCTCTGCCCGAGGGGATCGGAGCCCGGCCAGTAGCGGCGCTGCATCGCCTGATTGATGAGCGCCAGGTGCGCGGCATGCGCCATCTCCGGCGTGTTCCATACGCGGCCGCGCAGCAGCGGAATGCGCAGTGTCGCAAAGAATTCCGGGCTGACGCGCTGCGGAACGACGTGGTCGGCGGCGAACTTCGATGCGGCATTCGATCCGGCGTTCAGCGCGGGAATCGAGATCGGAGCAGAGTCGATGATCGAAGGGGGCAGGTTATTCTCCGCGATCGCGGCCGAGATCACGCCCGGGTCCGCCGCGGCCATCTTCCGGATCTGCTCATAGAAATGCACCCGGTCGCTCCATCCGTGGTGGTCGCCTTCGCTAAGCGTGAGATTCGTCGAAACCAGTTGGTGCGGGTCGTAGCCCAGATCCGCATGAACAAGCTGCGAGAGCCGCCTCACCGTCGCGCCCGAGCAGGCCAGCAACAGCACCGTCATGGTGAGCTGCGCAGCCAGCAGCGCGGTATGGCTCTTTTGCAGGCCACGTCTGCCGGCCAGCTTGTGCGAGCCGGCGTCGGCGGCCTGGCGCAGATCGCTGCGGGCCGCGCGCAGAGCGGGCCACACGCCACAGACGATGCCGGTCAGCATCGACACGCCGACGCTGAAGAACAGCACGGACAGGTTGATCCGGATCACGGCCTCGGAGGGAAACAGAGACGCGGGAATAAACTGCCGCAGCAGGCGCACGCCTGCCAGCGCCAGCAGCACGCCGCAGCCTTCTCCCGCGATGGAAAGGAGAAGCGATTCGGTCAGAAGCTGAGCGATGATCCGCCCGCGTCCTGCGCCGAGTGCTTTGCGCAGAGCCATCTCCGTCTGCCTGGCTTCGCCTCGCGCCAGCAGCAGAATGGCAATATTCACGCAGGCCAGCGCGAGCAAAAATGAAACCGAGAGAAAGAGAATGGTCAGCACGCCGCGAAATCTTCCAGTCGCCAGCTCGTGAATGTGGACCAGATGCACGCGGAAGTTCTGCGGAAAGTTTCCCGGTGTCTCGCGCGCAAAACGGTCGAGCATCGGCTGCAGCGCCTGCTCCGCGGCCTGATCGCTCACGCCGGCGCGAACGCGCGCATAGACGCTGGCAATGCGCTGCGGATCGGCGGAGTACGCGAAGGGAATGTACACGTCGCTTCCGCCCCACGCGAAGCGCTGCGGCAGCACGCCGAGGATGGTGTAGTCCTGATGATTGAGCTGCACCCGCTTGCCGATGACGTCCATGCGTCCGGCAAAGTGCGATCTCCAGAAGCGATAGCTGAGGACGGCAACCGTCTGCGGATCGGACGGCGAGAACTCGCGGCCCGCAAGAGCCGGCACGCCAAAAAACTGAAACGCATTCGAAGAGGTCCGGTCGGCCTGAATCTGTACCGGCAGCTCTTCGCCGGTGAGCGTCATGCTCCATTTGTCTTCGGCAATCACTCCGTCAAGAACGGGCGACCGGCGGAACTCGGCGAACTGCTGCCCGTCCAGCGCCATGTCGAAGGGAAAGGGGTTTTTGTCGTAAAGGTGAAAGTGCACCATGCGCATCGCTCCGCGATACGGATAGGGATCGATCAGCACCGCGTGAATCACACTGTAGACAGCCGTCTGCGCTCCGATGCCGATGGCCAGCGTGGCAACAGCGGCGAGCGCAAATCGCGGCGACTTCACCGCCTGCCTCCACGCAAAGCGCAGATCCGCGCACAGGCTTTCGATCCACGGTCTCAGCCAGACCTCGCGGCTGCGCTCTTCCATCAGCATTGCGTTGCCGAACTCGCGCCGCGCCTGGTGCCCGGCGTCCTCGCGGCTCAGCCCATCGGCCATGAGCGATTCGATCTTCTCCTCGAGGTGCTGGCGAATCTCCTCGGAGAGATCGTCATACATCCGGCGGCGAGGGAAGAGAGAGCGGAACCAGGCCATAAGACACTCCTGAGCGGCATCACTCCGCTTCGGCGGGCGAAAGCACAAGATGAATGCCCTCGAGCATGCGCTCGAAGCGGGAGACCTCGCGGTCGAGATGGCGGTTGCCGGCCGCGGTGATGCGATAGGTGCGCACACGGCGATTCGTGGCGGAGATCTCCCACTCGGCTTTCACGAGGCGATCCTTCAGCAGGCGCTGCAGCGCCGGATAAAGCGAGCCCTCCTCGACCTGCAGCAGCTCATTCGAGCGCTGGCGAATATGCTGCACCAGCGCATAGCCGTGCATGGGCTGGCGCCGCAGCGACTGCAGGACCATCATTTCGAGCGCGCCGGGAAAGAGATCGCGCTGTCCAGGTGCTTGAGGAGGTGTCATCGCACAGGCCTTTTCAAAACAGGCATAGAGTAAAAAGGGGTAACGGAATTTGTCAAGCCGGAAGGCCGCATCGCTGAAAATTCTGCTTTTGTCTCATCTGTTCCGCCCTCGCCTGGAAGGAAGCGATGTGCGCGCATACACTGTGCGAAGAGCGCAGGAGCGGGTGCGATGCGGTGTCTGACGGCTGCGGTGTTGCTGGTTCTGGGGATGAGCGCGGGAGCACCTGCGTATGCGCGCTTCGCGCCGCCGGAGCCGTGTAAGAACGCCTACAACCTCGATCAGGAGATCACGCTCGGACGCCGCGCCCGGCAGCAGGTCATGGCGTCGATGCCCATCTTTCCTGACGCCAGCCCCGTCTCGCAGTACGTCTCACGCCTCGGCATGCGCCTGACGAAGTATGCGCCCGGCGACGCGTGGCCGTGGGAGTTTCACGTTGTCGATCAGGCCGAAATCAACGCCTTCGCGCTGCCCGGCGGAGCCATCTTCGTGAACCTAGGCACGGTGCAGGCGGCGGAGACCGAAGCGCAGCTCGCCGGCGTGCTGGCGCATGAGATCTCTCACGTAGTGATGCGCCACTCCACCTGCAACATCACGAAGCAGCGGCGGCAGAGTCTCTGGTGGGGCCTCGCGCAGATCGGCGCGGGTGTGGCCGTGCCGGGTCTCGGCGGAGCCGCAACGCAGCTGGGTCTCGGAGCGCTCCAGGGCCAGCTGGGACTGAAGATGTCGCGTGGAGACGAGCGCCAGGCCGACCTGATGGGCGTCGATATTCTGTACGACGCCGGATACGATCCGCGGGCGCTCCCGCAGTTCTTTGAGGTCATTCAGGGCCATTACGGTCCCGGCGGAAAACAATGGCTCAGCGATCATCCGAACCCCGGCAACCGTTCCGAATATGTGAGCGCCGAAATCGCCACGCTGCCGCCGAAAGAGCATCGGATACGCACCAGCGATGAGTTCACCGCGATCGAGCAGCAGATCAAAGGCATCCACGCATACACGGCGAAGGAGATCGCCTCCGGAGTGTGGCGCAAGCAGCCGCCGCCCGGTATCGGCGCGGCAGCAGCCGGCGGATTCGCGCCGTCGGCCGAGTGGAAGATGCTGCACGATACCGGCTATTCCCTCGAGCACCCTGAAAACTGGCAGGTGTACGACGGGCCGGGAACCGGCGTGACCATCGCTCCCGCCGCGGGCATCGCCCCCGGAGCCGGCGGCGATCAGGCGATCCTCTGCGGCGTGCTCGTCGATGTCTATCAGCCGCAGAAGGGAGCCACGCTGTCTGCGGCGGCTGAGCAGCTGCTCGCGCATCTGCAGCAGCAGAATGCGGGGCTCACGCCGGCGGGTGCAGGCACGGAGATCACGGCATCCGGACGCCCGGCCAGATCGATGGAGCTGAAAAATCCGGCGGCCGCTGCCGTGGCCGAGCAGGACTGGCTCGTGGCCATGCTGCGAAAAGACGGCTCGCTCGAATACATCGTTTTCGTGGCCCCGGAAAAAGATTTCGACGGCGTCCGGCCGGCTTTTGAGCGGATTCTGGCGAGCTTCCGCATCCGCGAGTAGCAGGGAAAGCGATGATCGCATGTAGCGAAAGCCGCTGAATACGCGGCTGTAACACTGTTTTCAACAGTTTCACCAGTTTTTCAACATTGCAGCATGGCAACCGGATTGATAGTATCCGTCTTGTTGCTTCGCATGGCGAACACGGCTGGAAAGACCGGAGTTGCAAAGGCGGAAGCAAAGTGGTACTGTAACAAAGGTTTGAGTAGTTGCAAGCAGGCTTCGCAGTGCAGGTTCTTTAACCTGCAGGGTTTAGCAGGCGAAGCGGATGTTCGACGGGCACTGGAGTGCCCCGGAAGGTAAGACCTTCAAGCGCGAACAATCCATTGCAGACGAGGGATAAATCCCTCAGGGACATATTGTCCCGTCGGTGAACGATGTTCATCGAAAGGTCTTTTAAAATTTGCGGCTGCATGGCGCGTACGGCAAAAACAATAGCCGGTCGAGCGCCGAAAGTGCGAAGGAAGTATGACCGATTGCCGGGAAACAGGGCAATATGAGAGTCAAGCAAAGAGAAGTTTAAAAATGCTTGACAGGGTCGCTGAGGTTCGATAATCTCAGAAAGTTCGCGCAAAAATGCAGCGCAACAAGTTCGAGGACGCACAGAGGGCTAACGCCGCTGTGATTCCCGATCCAAAACGGCCCGCTCAGGCGGTCACCGGTATGGATCTTTGACAATCAGGTTGAACATGCCAGTCGTGAGAATACAGAGAGATCTGGTTTGATCAATTCTCACTAAATTAGTACCTTGCAATCTTTCGAGCATTGCAGGGTCGATTCCTCCGGCGATCTCCGTCGTCCGGTTGGAATCATCAGGTTTCAAACGAGAGTTTGATCCTGGCTCAGAATCAACGCTGGCGGCGTGCCTAACACATGCAAGTCGAACGAGAAAGTGGAGCAATCCATGAGTAAAGTGGCGCACGGGTGAGTAACACGTGACTAACCTGCCCTTGAGTGGGGAATAACCTGGGGAAACCTTGGCTAATACCGCATAACACCTACGGGTCAAAGGAGCAATTCGCTTAAGGAGGGGGTCGCGGCCGATTAGTTAGTTGGCGGGGTAATGGCCCACCAAGACGATGATCGGTATCCGGCCTGAGAGGGCGCACGGACACACTGGAACTGAGACACGGTCCAGACTCCTACGGGAGGCAGCAGTGGGGAATTTTGCGCAATGGGGGAAACCCTGACGCAGCAACGCCGCGTGGAGGATGAAGTCCCTTGGGACGTAAACTCCTTTCGATCGGGACGATTATGACGGTACCGGAAGAAGAAGCCCCGGCTAACTTCGTGCCAGCAGCCGCGGTAATACGAGGGGGGCGAGCGTTGTTCGGAATTATTGGGCGTAAAGGGTGCGTAGGCGGTTCGGTAAGTCTTGTGTGAAATCTTCGGGCTCAACTCGAAGTCTGCACCAGAAACTGCCGGGCTTGAGTGTGGGAGAGGTGAGTGGAATTTCCGGTGTAGCGGTGAAATGCGTAGATATCGGAAGGAACACCTGTGGCGAAAGCGGCTCACTGGACCACAACTGACGCTGAGGCACGAAAGCTGGGGGAGCAAACAGGATTAGATACCCTGGTAGTCCCAGCCCTAAACGATGATCGCTTGGTGTGACGGGTACCCAATCCCGCCGTGCCGTAGCTAACGCGTTAAGCGATCCGCCTGGGGAGTACGGTCGCAAGGCTGAAACTCAAAGGAATTGACGGGGGCCCGCACAAGCGGTGGAGCATGTGGTTTAATTCGACGCAACGCGAAGAACCTTACCTGGGCTCGAAATGTACAGGAATGCGGTAGAAATATCGCCGTCCAGCAATGGACCTGTATATAGGTGCTGCATGGCTGTCGTCAGCTCGTGTCGTGAGATGTTGGGTTAAGTCCCGCAACGAGCGCAACCCTTATTACCAGTTGCTACCATTTAGTTGAGCACTCTGGTGAGACCGCCTCGGATAACGGGGAGGAAGGCGGGGATGACGTCAAGTCCTCATGGCCTTTATGTCCAGGGCTACACACGTGCTACAATGGCCGGTACAAACCGTCGCAAACCCGTGAGGGGGAGCTAATCGGAAAAAGCCGGCCTCAGTTCGGATTGGAGTCTGCAACTCGACTCCATGAAGCTGGAATCGCTAGTAATCGCGGATCAGAACGCCGCGGTGAATACGTTCCCGGGCCTTGTACACACCGCCCGTCACATCACGAAAGTGGGTTGTACTAGAAGCAGGTGCGCCAACCGCAAGGAGGCAGCCTTCCAAGGTGTAATTCATGATTGGGGTGAAGTCGTAACAAGGTAGCCGTAGGAGAACCTGCGGCTGGATCACCTCCTTTCTAAGAGAGAACGTCATGGCACTCACATACTTCCGCGTATCGCGGACAGCGTAAGCTGCGTATCGTGGGATGTTGCCATGTACACCCTCCTCTGGAGTTCCTGACTTCGGAAGAGGGAATCTGAATCAAGCCTTCTCTGCTCTTTGAGATTTGCACGATGGTCGCGAGCGGCGTAGCTGCTCAGCATGTTCAGCCTGGTCCTCGAAACCTCTCGAATCATTTAAAGACGAGCAGTCGGGCTCAGCGGGGAAGCGCCGAAGTATCCGGCGCGGATTTACTGGGCAGGAGTGCGAGCGATGCCGGGCCTGTAGCTCAGTTGGTTAGAGCGCACCCCTGATAAGGGTGAGGTCGGTAGTTCGAATCTACCCAGGCCCACCATAAAAACAATGCAGTAATCGCGTTGGGGCTGTAGCTCAGCTGGGAGAGCACCTGCTTTGCAAGCAGGGGGTCAGGAGTTCGATCCTCCTCAGCTCCACCAAATCTTCTTTAAGTGCGAGGCTGCCTGAAGCTGGCCGCTTGCCTGTGAATAGTTCACCGGCGAGTGTCGAGCTTTGGGCAGAGTCCGAAGATGAAAGCGCAAGCGATCGTCGAGGGCATGTTCGATAGCGCCTGAGGGCGTGCATCAGCAATGCTGATGTCCGGATGTTTGACAACGAAATCGATTGGGTAAATACATTACAAGGCTGAGCAATGACCTTGTCCCGCATTCGTATCGCGGAGATAGGGAAGTTGGTCATGTTTGAAGTGTCTTTAGGATAACGTGCCCGTGACTGTTCATCTTCGGATGGATAAGACGGCACAAAACAGGCGAATGAATCAAGCTGTAGATGACTCCTGCGTGGAGTTAATTCTATGGTCAAGCTACTAAGGGCGCACGGTGGATGCCTTGGCAGATACAGGCGATGAAGGACGTGGCAAGCTGCGATAAGCTTCGGGGAGCCGCACACAGGCGTTATATCCGAAGATTTCCGAATGGGGAAACCCTCCCGAGCAAACCTCGGGAACACCCTGCTGAATACATAGGCGGGAGTGAGCGAACTCAGGGAAGTGAACCATCTCAGTACCTGAAGGAAAAGAAAGAAACCTCGATTCCGAAAGTAGTGGCGAGCGAAATCGGAACAGCCCAAACCCGTTGCATTTCGGTGCATAGGGGGTTGTAGGACCTGCAACAGTAGAGTTACCAATCTGGTAGTTAGTCGAATCCTCTGGAAAGTGGATCCATAGAGCGTGACAGGCGCGTAGACGAAAACTATCCAGACTCGAAGCAGGCACCTGAGTAAGGCGGGGCACGTGAAACCCTGCTTGAATCCGCGGAGACCATTCCGCAAGGCTAAATACTCGTATCTGACCGATAGTGAACCAGTACCGTGAGGGAAAGGCGAAAAGAACCCCTGTTAGGGGAGTGAAAAGTACCTGAAACCGTGTGCCTACAAGCAGTGGGAGGACTATGCCCGCAAGGGAATGTCTGACCGCGTGCCTATTGCATAATGAGCCGGCTAGTTATTCTTGTCAGCAAGGTTAAGCGTAAGCGAGCCGAAGCGAAAGCGAGTCTGAACAGGGCGTTCAGTTGGCAGGAATAGACGCGAAGCGGGATGATCTACCCTTGGCCAGGTTGAAGGTAGGGTAAAACCTATTGGAGGACCGAACCGGTGTTTGTTGAAAAAAGCTCGGATGAGCTGAGGGTAGGGGTGAAAGGCTAATCAAATTCCGTGATAGCTCGTTCTCTCCGAAATAGCTTTAGGGCTAGCCTCGGATGATTTGCAGTGGTGGTAGAGATCTGGATGGACTAGGGGGCTTTCCGGCTTACTGAATCCAACCAAACTTCGAATGCCACTGACAACCAGTCCGGGAGTCAGACTGTGGGGGCTAAGCTTCACAGTCGAGAGGGAAACAGCCCAGACCGCCTGCTAAGGTCCCCAAATTACAGTTAAGTGGGAAAGGAAGTCGGAACGCCCAGACAGCCAGGAGGTTGGCTTAGAAGCAGCCATCCTTTAAAGAAAGCGTAATAGCTCACTGGTCAAGCGGTCCGGTGCCGACAATATAACGGGGCTAAAACTGTATACCGAAGCAGCGGATGCACACCTATGGTGTGCGTGGTAGGAGAGCATTCTCAACAGCAGTGAAGTCCGACTGAGAAGACGGATGGAGCGTTGCGAAGAGACCCTGCCGGCATAAGTAGCGATAATGAATGTGAGAACCATTCACGCCGAAAGTCTAAGGTTTCCTGAGGAAGGTTAATCCGCTCAGGGTTAGGCGGTCCCTAAGGCGAGGCCGAAAGGCGTAGCTGATGGACATCCGGTTAATATTCCGGACCTCCCAACTCTCGTTTGACGATGGGGAGACGCAGAAGGATAAGCAGGTCGTCATATGGCTATGGCGGTCGATACGCGTAAGCTGGTTCCAGCAGGCAAATCCACTGGAGCTTAACAGTGAGGCGTAAAGCAAGCCCGTATGGGTGTAAGCTGCTGATTTCACGCTGCCGAGAAAATCCTCTAAGGAGAGTAGTTGGGAACCGTACCCCAAACCGACACAGGTAGACGAGGAGAATATCCAAAGGCGCTCGAGTGAAAGCTTGTTAAGGAACTCGGCAAATTAGACCCGTAACTTCGGGAGAAGGGTCGCCCACCTCTGGTGGGCCGCAGTGAAACGCGTACGGCGACTGTTTAACAAAAACACAGGTCTCTGCAAAGTCGAAAACGACGTATAGGGGCTGACTCCTGCCCGGTGCCGGAAGGTTAAAGGGAGAGGTTAGGGCGCAAGCCCGAAGCTTTGAACTGAAGCCCCGGTGAACGGCGGCCGTAACTATAACGGTCCTAAGGTAGCGAAATTCCTTGTCGGGTAAGTTCCGACCTGCACGAATGGAGTAACGATCGTACGACTGTCTTAACGAGTTGCTCGGCGAACTTGTAGTACCGGTGAAGATGCCGGTTACCCGCAGCTAGACGGAAAGACCCCGTGCACCTTTACTACACCTTAACTATGAATTATGGCTCTCGCTGCGCAGGATAGGTGGGAGGCTTTGATCCCGGATTCTCGGATTCGGAGGAGCCACCGGTGAGATACCACCCTGCGAGTGCTGTGATTCTAACCTCCTCCCGTCATCCGGGAGAGGGACATAGTTAGGCGGGTAGTTTGACTGGGGCGGTCGCCTCCTAAATTGTAACGGAGGCGCGCGAAGCTACTCTCAGACTGTTTGGAAATCAGTCGTCGAGTGCAAAGGCATAAGAGTGGTTAACTGTGAGACCTACAAGTCGAGCAGATGCGAAAGCAGGCCTTAGTGATCCGGTGGTTCTGTATGGAAGGGCCATCGCTCAACGGATAAAAGGTACGCCGGGGATAACAGGCTGATCGGAGCCAAGAGTTCATATCGACGCTCCGGTTTGGCACCTCGATGTCGGCTCATCGCATCCTGGAGCTGTAGAAGGTTCCAAGGGTTAGGCTGTTCGCCTATTAAAGCGGTACGTGAGCTGGGTTCAGAACGTCGCGAGACAGTTCGGTCCCTATCTGCTGTGGGCGTAGGAGATTTGAGGGGGGCTGTCCTTAGTACGAGAGGACCGGGATGGACGAACCTCTTGTGTTCCAGTTGTCTTGCCAAAGGCACGGCTGGGTAGCGAAGTTCGGTTGTGATAACCGCTGAATGCATATAAGCGGGAAGCACGCCCCAAGATGAGATCTCCCTGAAGGGCCCAGAAAGACCATCTGGTTGATAGGCTGGAGGTGGAAGCGCAGTAATGCGTGTAGCTTACCAGTACTAATCGCCCGTTCGGCTTGTCCATAGAATTAATTCTGCGCAGTTTGATCCGCAGACACATTCAGCAAGCCCTGTACTGTATGCCGTATGTTGAAGATGGATACGGCAACTCAATCGGTTTCGTTGTGAGATATTGGAATTTCGACGCAGTCAGTCGAAATTGAAGTTGTGGTGCCAGTTTGCCGCCACTCGTCCGGGAGAAACAGTCCGTTGATGAGTCCGGCTGCGGGAGAAACAGCCTGCCAGGCGCCGCTCAGGTTTGCCGGTGACCATACCGCGAGGGTCCCACCCGTTCCCATCCCGAACACGGAAGTTAAGCCTCGCTGGGCCGATGGTACTGCACGCGAAAGTGTGTGGGAGATTAGGTGATCGCCGGCATTATTCTTAAAGAAAAAGCCCGCTCTTCGGAGCGGGCTTTTTGCATTTGCCTGGCGCGAAGTGCGATCTGGCCAGCGAGCGAAGACCTGAAATTGAAATTGCCTGGATACCGGGTGCGGCGTACCCTGCGTAGAATATGAATATGAGCACCATTCTCGAAATTCCGAAGCTGCCGAGCAGCGTAACGCTCGATCCGCCGCTCACGGATGAGGAGTTTGAGAAGCTGTGTGCGGCAAATGATCTGGTGCAGCTGGAAAGAACGAAGGAAGGCACGATCATCGTGAATCCACCAACGGGTGCGGACAGCAGTGACGGCAACAGCGAAATCAATTACCAGCTCAGAGCCTGGTGGAAGCAGCACCGGCGGGGCACAGTCTTTGAATCAAATGCTGGATTCTTCCTGCCGGATGGCTCTTCACTCAGTCCCGACGCAGCATACGCCACGGCAGAGCAGGTGGGCGGACTGACGAAGGAAGACCGGAAGCATTTTCTGCGCCTTACTCCTGCTTTTGTGATTGAACTGCTGTCGGCAAGCGACAGCCTCGCTGAAGCCAGGAGAAAGATGGAGTCGTGGATCGCCAACGGCGCAAAGCTGGGGTGGCTCGTCGATCCATACAGCCGCAACGTCCTGGTCTATGAGCCGGGACAGTCTGTGCGAGTCGAAGCCGGAGATAAGGTTGCCGGAGCTGACCCGGTTGCAGGCTTCGATCTGGATCTGGCCGCAGTCTGGACTCTTTACGAAGACTGATCCCGAACATGGAAGTTAAGCCTCGCCGGGCCGATGGTGCTGCACGCGAAAGTGTGTGGGAGATCAGGTGATCGCCGGCATTATTCTTAAAGAAAGCCCGCTCTTCGGAGCGGGCTTTTTGCATTTGCCTGTAACCAGAGAATTCGCAATTATCCAAAAGAACTAACCCGGATCAGCGGCGATCCGGTTTCGGAAAACAGCCCGCCAGGGTTCTAATGAAAGGGAGGTCTCCCGCATGTGACGAAACATCAAAATGCTTTTCAACTTCGACCCTCCCGTCACTGCCGAAGAGATTCGCGCCGCCTCGCTTCAGTATGTGAGGAAGATCAGCGGCTTCAATAAGCCGTCGAAGGCAAATGAAGAGGCGTTTCACTCCGCGATCGAGGAGATCGCCGGCGTCTCCGGCCGTCTGCTGCGCTCGCTCGAAACGACTGCGCTTCCCAGGAGCCGGGAAGAGGTGGCCGCCAAAGCAAAGGCACGTGCCGCAGAGAGATTTCAGAACTGACGCAGTAAAAATGTCTGCTCTCTGAAGATATCTGGAAAAGAGACCGGCGTATCGCGCATCGATGCAGGAATACATCCGGCAGTTTATGTCCAGCAATGCATTGCCGGCAGAAACATTTTTACGGGTGCCGATGAAAGTGCGACTTTTCGCGCCGAATCATGATCTTATAAATACAGAGCATGTTTTACTGGAAAATCTTTTGTGTTATCTGTCTCGCAGGCTGGGCCTTTCTCGCCGGCCTGAAAATCGGGGAATACGCGAAGCGTAAATCAGCTGCAGAACCATCTCCTTCGCGTGGACGTGTTCTTTCCATCCCATTCCTGTGCACAGTGACAGGATCAGTGCTTGTACTGTGGAGCCTGAAGGTTCTCAGCATCACTTCGCCCGGCACGGACTGCGCCATCGGCGCTGGTCTGCTGCTGGTCTTTATGCTGTGGTCCGGCCAGGGCAGAAATCTGCTCGCCTTCTTTTTTGCACCAAAGTAAATCCTGAAGCGGCTTTTGCCCGTCGCTTCTCAGTGAGCTTCCTGAACTGCTGCGTGCGCCGTTTTTCTGCCCGGCCGCGCGATGGCATACATCTGCGCCGCGATGGTATCGAACATCGCCATCCGGTCGCTGCCCTCGTTGTACAGGTCGAAGTGCGTGCGGCCCTCGCGATAGGTGAAGTGCGGCTGCTCGCCCAGGCTCTGCAGCACCGCTTCGAATCTGTGCGCCGCTCCATCCAGGTAGAACGTATCTGCCGTGCCCACAATCACGTGAATCTTCCCCTTCAGCCATGGTCCGCGAGCCGCGTGATCGGCGGCCACGATATGCGCCAGATCATAATGATCGCGCCAGTAGGTGATCACCGCGGGATCGATATCCCCTGTATCGCGGTTAAACATCTGCAGCGGACGTCCATCGGCTCCGCGCGGCGAAAAGACCCACTCGAACGATGCGAGCTGTCCTCCGTAATCGCCCAGCACGCGCTCCAGCCGTGCAAACTGCTCCATCGTAGCCTCGACCTGGCCGTGATCGCGGATCAGCGGATAAGGAGTGCCATCGGGCCGGTGGTAGAGGTTCGCGTGCGGCGCGTACAGGTCCACGCCCGTAAAGTCATGGAAGTCGCTCGGGTCCGGTGACGTGGACCAGGTGCCGCCAAAGACCTTCGGATAATTTACCTCCAGCTGCAGTGTTGCCCATCCGCCCGACGAGTGGCCCTGCAGAAAGCGTCCGCTCGGTCTCGCGTCCATCCGGTACTTCGCTTCGAGCGCCGGAATCAGCTCTTTCGTCAGCGCAGCGCCCCATGGACCGTTGTTCACCGAATCGGCGAACTCGTGCGTTCCGGTCAGCAGCGACTCATCGAGCATTACCCAGATCATGGGCGGCATCTTGCCCTGCATCATGCGCCGGTAAATCATCCAGCCCGTCAATTTCGCATACGTCAGTGTTCCGCCAAAGCCATGCGTCCAGTACACCGTGGGATAGCGCCGCTGCGGATGCTCACGATAACCCGGCGGCAGAATCACCCATCCGCGAATCCGCGTCTCTCGTCCGGAAAAGCGCGTCAGCAGCGTGCTTGGAAAGTCGATCGCTTCTGTATCGGCTCTGGCCGCGCTCTCTTCTTCCGCCGTCAGCGGAAGCTTCGGAGGCGCAGCCGCCGGCAGCTTTTCATCGAGCTTGAGCGACGGCTCGTCTCCCTGTCCCGGCGTCCAGTCCTTCAGCGTAACCACGCTGCTGGCAAGATCTCCTTCGCTGCGTCCGTCGTAATTGTAGGAGTGGTGTACATCCAGCAGCGCCTGTACCTGATAATCGCCCCTCGGCAAAGAAGAGAATTCGCCGGGAAAGACAAGCCCGTCCGTATCGATCTCGACCGATCCGCCCGGCGAGAGCCACGGAACCTCCTCCGCGGCAACATAAGTCTCCAGCGGATGAAACGGGTTGATGTCGATATCGTGTGCGCCGGTTCCGCGCGAGAGAAACAGAATCAGCCTTCCCGAGACAGGCTGCGTGCTCGCCGAACCCATGCTGACACGGAAGAAAAGATGCCTTTCCTGAGCACCGGCCAGAGTGGTCAGCGCAGCCAGAACGAGAGGTAGGAAAACACGCCGGATTTGCATCCGCCCGAGTGTAACAAAAGCATCCGTCAGCGGACAGAAAGATATCCGGCTCCCCGCAGGGAGAAAAACGGCTCCGGCATCCAGGCCAGGCATGCCGTTCAGAGGCCGTCTGCCGTTACTTTTTGCTGCGCCGCAGGTCGTCCATCAGAATGATGGCTTCGGCAATTTCTCTGAGAGGTTTGCGGCGCTGCCGGCTCTGCTTCTGCAGAGCGATGTAGGCAGCCTCTTCATCCACGCCCAGCTCGCGCTGCAGAATGCCTTTGGCGCGCTCCATCACCTTGCGCGTCTCCAGCTGATCGGCAAGCTGCGCCTTTTCGAACTCCATGCGCGCCAGCTCGATCTCCGCGCCCACAAGATAGCCGAGCATGGTGATCAGACGAATCTCGCGCTGCGTGTGCGGATGCTGCTCGCGGTGCTGCACGTTGATTACGCCGACCAGCTTGCCGCGGCACAAAATCGGCACCGAGAGAAAGGCCTCAAAGCGATCCTCCGGCAGATTGCCGAGCTTGGCAAAACGCGCATCGCGCGACGCCCGCGCAGGAATCGCAACTGCCTGCTTGTGTACCGCGACCCAGCCCGTAATGCCCTGGCCCAGCGCCAGGCCTACCTGATCCACCACATCGGCGTGAGGATTCTTCGAGGCGCGCAGCACCAGCTGATCCTTGTCGAGCACATAGATAAAGCAGGAGTCGCAGTGCACCGCCTCCGAGACCACTTCGATAATGCGGTCGAGCACCGCATGAAAGGGATCGGCCGCCGCCATCCGGCTTCCTATCTCATGCAGCAGATCGATATCGCTCAGTTCTTCCCGTTTGTCCGTCACGATGCGATCCAACCCGTTACTCCTGTGCCCGTTGCAGAAAATAACCGTTGAAGAGACTAAATTGTATACCGCGCTTCTTCTGACGCTGTCCACGCCCTCGCAGCAGGCCCAGCGCCGGAACAAGCTCTCTTTCATCCGCGCTGCGGCAGAAGAAGAAATGATCGATAGCGCTTGTAATTTTTATGTTGCTGTGTACAAATAAACATACTTTCGCTCCACACCCTGAGTGAAAGTGTTTGCCGGTGTTGCCCTTCCTTGTTCGAAGGCGAATGGATACCGGCCGTCCTTCCAGGTCGAAGAACTCCTGAAGTGTGGTCCGTGCTTGTTTCGGCGCAGTGCATCTCTGTGCATGCCTGCGAGCCGCTGACTCGACGTGTCGTTTGCGTCGATCAGGAGCGTGATCTGCAGAGTCTTCTTCTGTGGCATTGCGATCCGTCTGCAAAGCTCGCGAACGGCGAAGAGAGATGTCTTCGGCGTCACGCACTCATGGCCACACGATCGCAATCGTCGCGTTGACGGCGCGTGCCGCGCCTTCAATGCCGCAGATGCTTTGACCGCAGATATTTTGGCTGCAGATATTTTTGGGGAGGACATGTGATATCGCTGCCTCGGCCCGTCGCTTCGGCAGAGATACAGCCATCGCGTTAGCCGGATCGCTTTCAGCCGCTTCGACACCTGAGCCGGTGTGTCCACAGTATCTTCTGGTCTCCCTGTAGCCCGTGGTATCGTCTCCTGTGCCACGGGCGCCTTTTTCATCCGCTGCAGGCGCTGGAAGACTTTAAGAGAAAGAGGGCAGGGACAGATGGGGCTGACAAGGCGCGATTTTCTGATGCGGACAGGCCAGGCAGGTGGATTCGGCGCGGCGTTTGTCATGATGCAGTCTCTTGGTTTGTTGCCGCTTCCTGAGGCCGCCGCAGAAGCGGGCCGGTTACACCTGGTGGATGGAAAGGGTACACGCGTCGTCATTCTGGGGGGAGGAATAGCAGGTTTGGTCTCGGCATACGAGTTGAGAAAAGCCGGATACACGTGCACCGTGCTCGAAGCCAGAGAGCGCCCCGGCGGGCGCAACTGGTCGGTGCGCGATACGACGCGCGTCGAGTTTATCGATGGCAGCGTGCAGAGCTGTGTCTTCCGTGAAGGCAATTACATGAATGCCGGACCGGCGCGTCTGCCTTCGATTCACACGCATATGCTGGGCTACTGCCGTGAGCTCGAGGTGCCGCTTGAAGTCGAAGTCAACTCGTCGCGCTGCGCGCTGATGCAGAGCGGCAAGCTGAACGATGGCATCGCCGTGCAGGAGCGCCGCGTCGTGAACGATACGCGCGGCCACGTCTCCGAGCTGCTCGCGAAGTGCATTCGCAAAGGCGCGCTCGATGAGGATGTGACCGCGGACGACAAGGAGCGCATGCTCGCGTTTCTTATGCAGTACGGCGATCTTCAGCCGGACTATCTCTTCAAAGGCTCGCAGCGGTCCGGCTTCAAAGTTCCTCCCGGCGCGGAAAAACAAAAGCCGGAGCCGATCGATCCGTTGCCCATGCACGCGCTGCTCGATGCCGATCTGTGGTCAGGCATGCTCTCCGAAGAGGTCATCGACTGGCAGCCGACCATGTTTCAGCCCATCGGCGGCATGGACCGCATCCCTTATGCCTTTGCCCGGCATCTGGGGAAGACGATACGCTTCGGCGCCGAGGTAAAGCAGATCCGTCAGTCTGCCGCGGGCGTGACCGTCTCGTATCAGGACCGCGCCCGCGGAGCCACGCATACGGTCGAGGCCGATTACTGCATCTGTTGTCTGCCGCTCACGATCATGAAGAAGATCGATGCCGATTTCAGCGATCCGGTTCGCGCCGTGATCGACAGCATAACCTACGACCACGCGTACAAAATCGCGTGGGAGGCTCCCCGTTTCTGGGAGAAGCAAAATAACATCTACGGCGGCCTCTCCTGGCTGCAGCAGACCGTCAACGTCATCTGGTATCCCAGCGCAAAGTTCTTCTCAGAGAACGGCGTCATCATCGGCGGATACTCCGTCGAGAACGGCACGCCCTTCGGAAAGCTGCCGGATATGCAGGCGAAGCTCGATGCCTCGCGTCACGCCATCGATCTGCTGCATCCCGGCCACGGAGCCGATCTGGCCAACCCCATCTACGTCAACTGGGGCAACATCCCCTTCAGCGAAGGCTCATGGATACAGGGCTTCGGCCGCGCCGGCAATCTCGATGCGCTGCTCGTCGCCGATCGCCGCGTGTACTTCGCCGGCGATCACACGTCGCATCTCGTCGGCTGGCAGGAAGGCGCAGCGCTCTCCGCCATTCGCGTCATCAATCAGCTTGGCGCGCGCGTGCAGAGTGGAACAGATGCGGGATGAGTGAACGGCCGCATGCTTTGCGGTCATCGCTCATCTTCGTAACGATTTCTCAGGTTGGTGTGCCGAACGGCTCCGGGCTCTTCCGGAGCCGCTTTTTTTGCCCCGCTACCCCAACTTTTCTCTTCAGCAGGCGTCTGCATAAGATATGCGGTACAAAGTGCGTTTCACGGCACTGATGGCAGCGGCGCTGCTGTGGGTGTCAGCCGGCTTCGCCCAGGCGCAGCAGAGTGACTGGATTCCTCAGGGGATGGAAACACTGGCCGCTCACGCCAGCTTTCATACCGACTTCACCTTCGACAAGTCGATGCTCGACCTGGCCAATAACTTCACCGGCGACGAACAGGTGCGGCAGGTGGTGGCAAAGCTGCGCGGCATCTCGGTACACAGCTTCCGCTATCCCGCTCCCGGCCTCTACAATCCCGGCGCTCTCGATGCCGTGCGTGCGCAGTATCGCGACCGCGGCTGGAAGCACATGGTGACCGCGCAGTCGCACGCCGCCGAAGAGCATCCGGGCCGCACCGATCTCTGGATTCGCCTCGCCAACGGCAATGTGGAAGGCATGGTGCTCATGGTGGCCAACCCCACCAACGTCGATCTGGTCGCCGTCGACGGCGCGCTCAGCCCGCTCGACCTGCTGCATCTGCGGGGACACTTCGGCATCCCTCGCTTCTCCGGAGACCGCTTCGAAGACGACAAATAGCGGATCACTCTTCGGCGATGGCCGCGGCTGCTCCCCGGCGCGTCGTGCCTGATCGCAATGCTGCCTCTGCTACCGTGCGCAGGAGACCGTGATCTCGCTCGGCCGCGTCTCATCCGGCGCCAGCATCGCCTGTTTCAGGTCCTCGTCGACCGACACCTGATCCTTCGTGGCGCTCGAGACGCCGGCCGGATGAAAGCCCTCGCGGCAGCCGACATAGAGCACGTATCCACCCGTCAGCGATGTCTTTCCGTAGCTCTGCCACGGCGTCAGCGCGTCCTTCTGCCCATCCGTGCGCCACGCTCGCCCCTGCAGAGGAGCATTCTTCGCAATGTCGATCGTGACCGAGACCTGATACGAGCGCAGATTCGAGGGAGCAGCGGCCGGCGGCTTTGCCCGCACCGGCTTCGGACGACACCCCGCCGCGGGTCTGATCGCAGCATTCGCGATAAAAAGATTCGCCGAGTAGTATCCCGTCGGTGAAGAATCGATGGAGCCTCTGACGGTCGCGTGGCAGCCATCGAGTGAAGCAGCATGCTCGCTTGCCGATGCTGTATCGAAGGTAAGCTGAATGCTTTTCTCGCCGCACGCCGGTTGGGTCAGTTCCACCGCAATCCAGTCACGCAGCTCATGGTGTACGCGGATCACTCCGTTCAGCGTCGAGGTCCCCGGCGCTGCTGCGTCGTTGTTTTGCGAGGGACACGACTGCGCCGGCAGGCGCATCGCCGCAACGAGCAAAAGCGTAATCGCAAAGACCTTCACGGAAGCCATCATGTCACAAAGGCCAGAGGTCCGGCAGGAGCGGAAAGCTTACTGCCCGCGCTTCGGCAGCCCGCGCTTGCGCTGCGCCGGTCCGCGGCTTTTTGTCCCGCGGGTTTGTTTCGCCGCCGCTCCACTCCCGGAGCTTCGTGGCGCAGAGCTTCGCGGCCTGTCCGCACGGTTCTGCCCCGGCCTGCCGTCGCCGGAGGGCCGCGTCTGCGCCGCACGTCTGCCGGCGATGGAGGACGCCGGCTTCTTCTTCTGTACGGCGCGCTTCAGCGCTTCAATCTCCTGCAGATCCAGCTCCCGCAGCTTGCCCGGTTCCACGTCCAGCACCAGCGGGCCGTAGCCCACGCGGCGAATCTTCTCCACGTGATGGCCGATCTCTTCGAACATCTTGCGGAGCTCGCGGTTCCGGCCCTCGATCAGAACCATCTCGTACCAGGGATTCTCCGCATCGCGCACCAGGCGAATCTTTGCCGGAGCAGTCATCACGCGGTCTTTTCCCCGTCCTTTACCCGACGCGCTCCGCTCGCCCGGCCTTGTGCCGATCCGTCCCCGGTCGATCATCACGCCGGTGCGAAGCTGCTCGATCGATGCTTCAGACGGTTTGCCGCTCACCTTGACGAGGTATGTCTTCTCCACGCGCGACGCCGCGCGGGTCAGAGCATTGGCCAGGTCGCCGTCGTTGGTCAGCAGCAGCAGCCCTTCGCTCATGTAATCGAGACGGCCCACAGGAAAGACGCGCTCGCCGCGCGGAATCAGCTCCATCACCGTGTGGCGGCCCTCAGGATCGCTCACCGTCGTCACGTAGCCCTTCGGCTTGTTGATCAGGAAGTACCGCTGCCGCTCCGCGCCCTGCAGCAGCTTGCCGTCCACGCGAATGTGATCGCGCGACGGATCGGCCTTTGTGCCCAGCTCGGTAACAACCTTGCCGTTCACCTGAACGCGCCCGGTCGCAATCAGCTCCTCGGCTCTGCGCCGTGAGGCGAGGCCGGCGGCGGCAATAATCTTCTGCAGCCGCTCCATATTCGGGTTCGCGCTCTCGTCTTCGCCGGAGGCGTGTCTCTGCGGTTCGTCAGCCATTACTCTTCTTTATTGACCGGTTCTTCTTCGTTCGATTCTTCTTCGCTTATGTCCTCTTCATGGTGCGCGTCGACGCCCGGGATATCCGCCGGATGCTCCTCCGCCGACTCATGCGAGACACCCACCGCGACCGGCACACCCTCGTGGCCGTTCTCTGCCGCCGTCTCCGCTTCGGAGCCTTCGCCCTCGGCGGCAAGCGCCTCTTCCACTTCGGCTGCTTCGTTCTGCGCAAAGGGCAGCTCGGTGGGCCGCGTGCCGATCGGCTCTCCATCGCTCAGCTCGCTGGCCATCTTCTCGAACTCTTCCATCGACGGCAGCTCGTTCAGGTCCTTCAGGCCAAAGCGCAGCAGGAACTCCTTCGTCGTTTTGTAGAGAATGGGCCGCCCGATCACCTGCTTGCGCCCCGCCGTCGTCACCAGCTTGCGGCTGATCAGCGAGCCCAGCACGCCGGCCGAATCCACTCCGCGAATCTCGCCGATCTCCGGAGCCGTCACCGGCTGCTTGTAGGCAATCACGGCCAGCGTTTCGAGCGCCTGCAGCGACAGCTTCATCGGCGGCTTCAGGCTCTTTACAAACGCGCGTACCGAATCGTGATACTCCGGACGCGTGGCCACGCGATACCCGCCGGCCACCTCACGAATCTCCATCCCGCGGCTGCCGCCATCGTACTCGGTCATCAGCTCGTCGAGAATGCGGCGAAGCTCGTCACGAATCTCGCGGTCCCGCTGCCGGGCTGCCTTCTTTTCGTCCTCGGCGGTCGGCTCCGTTACCGGCGACTCTGCCTCTTCCGGCGGCTGCTCCGCCTTCTGCGCCGTCTCCTCAGCCTGTGCCGGTTCGCTCTCCGCGGTTGCGGACTCTTCCGCAGCGCTTTCCACTGTGCCGGCGGCTTCCATCGCCTCCAGGCTCAGCGCCGGATCGGCGGCAATCTCGCCGCCCGCCGCCTCGCGCAACGATTCCGGTATGCCTGCCGCCACTTCGCGCTCACGCCAGTGCTCCAGCGCTTCCTGATGGAAGAGCGCAGCGAGCTGAGCCAGTGTTACCGGCTCCTCCGCCGCGTAGATGACTGCTTCGATTCTGGCCTTGAGACTCATGCGTTCGGGTCGGACTCACGCGCCGCACAAAAGAAAAACGGCGCCTCTTCGATACTACAGAAGCGCCGCCTTTCCGTGTTTGCGGAAGCCGGGTTTAGACGAACTGGCGCATCGCCCAGAAGAGTCCGCCCGCCAGCAGCGCCGCTGCCGGAAGCGTAAAGACCCAGGCCAGTGCGATATTGCGGATGGTCGCCAGCTGCAGGCCGCTGCCGTTCGCCATCATCGTTCCGGCAACGCCGGAAGACAGCACGTGTGTGGTTGAAACCGGCAGATGATACTGATCGGCGGCAATGATGGTGATAGCAGCCACAATCTCCGCCGAAGCGCCCTGCGCATAGGTCAGGTGCTCCTTGCCGATCTTTTCGCCGACCGTGACCACGATGCGCTTCCAGCCGACCATCGTGCCCAGACCCAGCGCCAGCGCGACCGCAACCTTTACCCAGCCGGGAATGAAGCGGGTCGCTCCGTCGAGGTGCTTCTTGTAGTTCGTCAGCACCTTGTTCTCATCCGCGGTAAAGGCCGGATTGCCCGCCTTCGCGATCAGACGCAGCGCCTCGCTCTCGATATACATATCGTTGCGCACGTTCTGCTGCTGATCGGCCGGTACGGCAGCCAGCGTTTTGTACTGCTCCACTTCATGACCGATCTCGGAGGCCATCTGGCGAGCCGCCAGCATGGTATTGGGCGTAAAGTCCTTCGTCCGGATGTAATCCGTCAGATCGGTGCGGGCATCGCCGATCACTGCATTCTGATCGACGTAATGGTTGAAGACATTGGCAGCCTGCTCCGAGACTGCTCCGAAGTCCTGCACCGCGCGATAGCCGACCGCGTGGTTCAGCGCGTAGGCCGTCGGCACCGTGCCGATCAGGATCAGCATGATCAGGCCCATGCCCTTCTGTCCGTCATTCGATCCGTGTCCGAAGCTCACGCCCGTGCAGGTCAGAATCAGCAGGCAGCGAATCCAGAACGGCGGCGGCTCGTTGCCCTTGGGCGACTGATAAAGAGCAGGATCGCGGATCACGAACTTCAGGATCAGCAGCAGGATCGCCGCGAAGCCGAAGCCGACCAGCGGAGAAACCAGCAGAGCCTTGAAGACGCTGCCCGCCTGGCCCCAGTCCACGCCGCTCGTGCCGCTCTTCACGCTCATCAGCTGGTTGGCGATACCCACGCCGATGATCGAGCCGATCAGTGTATGCGAGCTCGAAGCCGGCAGGCCTAACCACCACGTGGCGAGGTTCCACAGAATCGCCGAGATCAGCAGCGAGAAGACCATCGCAAATCCCGCGCCCTTGCCCACCTGCAGAATCAGCTCCACCGGCAGCAGCGAGAGAATCGCAAAGGCCACCGCGCCCGAAGAGGTGAGCACGCCGATCAGGTTCCACATGCCCGACCAGACCACGGCGATGTGCGGCTCGAGCGAATGCGTATAAATAACGGTTGCCACCGCGTTGGCGGTGTCGTGAAAGCCGTTGACAAACTCAAAGGCCAGCGCAATGAGCAGCGCCACACCCAGCAGAACATACGGCCATGCCGATATGAGATGTGTGCTCGACAGGTCGTGGGCCAGCTGCGACCCGGCATATCCCAGACCACCCAGCAGGACCACGCCGAAGATGGCCAGGCCCAGCTTTCCGGGCGATTTCTTCATCTTCTGGTCGAGAACCGACGCTCCGCCAATCTGTTCGGGAGAAATTGCTACACTTGTTGCCTCGTCCATTGCACCGCTCCTGTCCTCATTCGGGGGAGAACATCAGGAGCCAAAACTAGCAGCCAATAACGCGGACAATCATGAATGCAGTGTGAAGAGGAGATGAATAGGTGGGAGGCCAAAATGAGCGGCTCCGGCGCAAAAACGGCCCGTAAAAGCACCCGCCGCTTCCCGCGCAACCCGTGCGAATGGCCGCCGCTCCCGCTCGCCGCTTTATCTCTGACCCTTTTACCGCTGGCCCTGCTTCTCAGGACCAGTCGTCGCGCATCTGGCTGATGCGCTCATTGAGCACCTGCTCGAACTGCTCGTGCTTTTTAATAAAGATTTCGCTGAAGTTACGGTCCTGGCGCAGCAAAACCGCCTGCAGCCGCACCAGCTCCAGCAGGGCCAGGAACATGGCGATCAGCGCCCGCTCCGACCGGGTATTGGCCAGCAGCCGCCGCAGCGCGACCGGCTTGTCTTCCATCACGAGGCGGCGGCGTACGTAGTCGATCATCTGACCCACCGTCACCGTATCCTCTTCCACATTCAGGACCGGGCGCTGCCTCGCCCGCTCGAGGATTTCGCGAAAGACCCGGGCCAGATCCAGCGTATCCGCCGCGACCTCCTGCTCCGTGCCCTCGGCGTTGCGAAACTCGCGAATCGTCGGGCTGCTCCAGGTCGCTTCCTCAATCTGCTGCTTCTGCGCCAGCATCTGCGCGGCGTTCTTGAAGCGTTCGTGCTCCAGCAGCCGCTCCACCAACTCACGTCGCGGATCTTCGGCCTCGCCCTCGGCCGCCTCGACCGGTGAGCGCGGCAGCAGCATCTTGCTCTTGATGTGGATCAGCAGCGCCGCCATATAAATGAACTCGCCCGCGGAGTCGACATCGGTGGCCTTCAGGTGCTCCACATAGGCCAGAAACTGCCCCGTGATCTTCGCAATCGGAATGTCATAAATGTCGATGTCCTGCCTGCGGATCAGGTCCAGCAGCAGGTCCAGCGGACCGTCGTACACCTGGCCCACGGTCACCGAAAACGGCGAGGCAGACTCGACGTCCTTCGCCTTGTCTTTCTTCGCGGCAGGCTTTTCAGCGGCCCGTGCAGCAGCGGGAGCGCTCTCCGGCGCAGCCGTTGCGGGTGCTTCCGCCGCTGCGGCCCCGGTTTCGGCCGCGGGCATCTCTTCGGGGGAGTCTTTCTGTTCGTCAGTCATTGTGTTGCTTCACCGGGTGCTGCGCCGCCGGTCAGATCTTCCGTAAGGCCCATCGCCGGCCGGACCTCCTGCATCGTCTGCTCCGCGCGTGCCCTGGCTCGCCGGTCGCCCTCATGAAGAATCTCCCGCACCAGCGCGGGATTCTGCTCGTATTTTGCGCGCCGCTCCTGGATCGGCGCGAGCAGGGTCACGATGGCGTCCGCCGCCCAGCCTTTGCACTCGATGCAGCCGATACCCGCGGTTTTGCAGCCGTCATACACCTTCGCCAGCGTCTCCTGGCTCGAAAACACTTTATGCAGATCACCCACCGGGCACTTGTCCGGATCGCCCGGATCTTTGCGCCGAATGCGCGCCGGATCGGTCACCATCGGCCTGATCTTCTGCCGAAGCACCTCTTCCGGATCACTCAGCAGAATGGTGTTGCCGTAGCTCTTCGACATCTTGCGCCCGTCGGTGCCGGGCAGCTTGGGCGAGGGCGTCAGCAGCACCTGTGGCTCGGGCAGAATTTCTGCGCCCTGCGCCCTGGGCCCTGAGCCCTCAGCTTTGTAAAACTGATTGAACCGCCGCGCCACCTCCCGCGTGAACTCCACATGCACCACCTGGTCCTGCCCAACCGGCACGAAATCAGCCTGGTAAAGCAGGATGTCCGACGCCATCATCAGCGGATAGCCGAGGAATCCATAGGTGCTCAGATCCTTCGTGGTCAGGTTCTCCTGCTGCTCTTTATAGGTCGGGACGCGCTCCAGCCAGCCCAGCGGAGTAATCATCGCGAGCAGCTGTGGCAGCTCGAAATGCGGCTTCACATGGCTTTGCACGAAGACGGTGCATTGCTCCGGATCGAGCCCGGCCGCCAGAAAGTCCAGCGCCACATCCAGCGTGTTCTGCTTTACCTGCGAAGTATCCGCGTAATCGCTGGTCAGCGCATGGAGATCGGCGACAAAGAAGTAGCACTCGTATTCATGCTGCAGCCGCACCCAGTTGTGCAGCGCGCCCATGTAGTTGCCCAGATGGAGCTTGCCGGTGGGCCGCATACCGCTCAGCACGCGCTTCCGGCCTTCCGCCGGCTGTCCCTGAGAAGGGGAATTAGGGTTCGACACTCTGTCCTTCACTCGTGAGAAATGCTCTGGCTATTGTACTGGGTAGCGGATTGTCGGCCTGAGATCGCTCTGACATCAGAGGGCTACCTGGGAAATGAAATGCATTAAACTGTCTAGACATTTTAAAAACTGTCTTGACAACATTTAAAGCTGCATATAGTCTGAACTCGTTGAGGGGTGTATGAAATGAAGTTTGAACTAAGCGACAAAGTACGACTTTTTGCCAGGCTCGAATACATTGAGCCTGCTCGTCGAGAAGGCAGAAAGACAGTTGCGATTCCGGTCAGAGATCTGCATCATTCGCTGGTCGTGAGAGAAGGGTTCCCCGAGCGAAACACTCCGCAGGTTTGCAGCGCGCTAAGTTCAAAGAAATTTCTGAAGGCGGAAGGACTGGAGATAGAGAATGTGGAGGGTCCGCCATCGAAGACCAGCACAACAGTAGTTTTCCATTACCGCTTTCAGGGCCAGCCTGGGTCGCTTCCGAGTCCCGATAAGATTCAGCCTTCCGAAGGCAGCTCAGATTTGCCTTTGCAGGAATCTCCGCTGGCAGCATTGCGTGGACTCCTGCGCGACGAGCTTTCCCAATATGGCGGCGGAGCGGCTTTTATCAGATGGCTGCGGACCGACCCGGAGAAAGCCTGGAAATGAGCCGCGTCTACTGGGACACCATGCTGTTCATCTATCTGCTCGAAGGAAATAAGCAATACGCGCAGCGTGTCGAGGAGATTTACAACCGCATGCAGCTGCGCGGCGATTCGTTGTGCATCAGTTTTCTCGGTGTGGGAGAGATGCTCGCCGGTGCCCATGCCTCGCCGCAAAAAGCGCAGACGATCCGCAGCGCTGTTGCGGCGATGAAGATCCGGCTGCTGCCTTTCGATGCAGGAGCGGTAGACACATTCGCGTCGCTGCGCGCCGTGCAGAAACTGGCTACGGCTGATTCGATCCATCTCGCCTGTGCCGCCTCCGCCGGCGTAGACCTGTTCCTCACCGGAGACATGAGACTGACGAAGCAAAATGTAGCGGGCATTCAGTTCATCAGCAGCATCGACACAAGTCCGATCTGAACTCTCCTCAGAACGACAACAGGACCCCGTTGATCGCCGCCACTGCCGGGTTCACGAAGTAGCCCACCACGCTGCCGCCCACCAGAATCATCAGGATCAGGCTGAAGATGCCGAGCGAGTCGTAGATCCGCAGCGCCTTATAAGGCAGCATGTGCCGGAAGATGTGCGAGCCGTCCAGCGGCGGCAGCGGCAGCAGATTGAAGACCGCAAGGAAGAGGTTCAGCATCATGGCCAGATAAAAAATGATGGCCATGGGAAAGATCACCGGGCTGGCCGACATCATCTCCGGATCGATCATCCCGCCGGCCAGTCCATGCACCGCTGCCGCGCCCGACGGCGTGGCCTTCGCCAGAATAATCAGCGCGATCACCGAGCCCACCGCCGCCAGAACGTTGCTCAGCGGTCCCGCCAGGGTCGTCAGAATGTCATCGCGCGTCGCGTTTTTGAAGTTGCGCGTCGTCACCGGCGTCGGCTTTGCCCACCCGATCAGAAACTGCCCATAGCCGGGAAGCACGAAAAGCATCACCAGAGGAATCACGATCGTTCCGATCGGGTCGATGTGCTTCGCCGGGTTCAGCGTGACGCGCCCCAGCATTCTGGCCGTCGGATCTCCCAGCTTCGACGCCGTCCAGGCGTGTGCCGCCTCATGCAGGCTGAGCGCGAAAAGCAGAATGACAAATTCAAAGATGCCCTGGACGATCCGTAATTCACTCATAGACTTAACTCACGATCTTAACAGGGCAGACGAAACCGGGCACACCGCGCAGAGTGCAGTCAAAAAGTATGTGAAGGTCAGAGCCCGCACCGGACATCAAACGTCTATTTCCTGCGCCCTGCGCTACTCGATCCGCCGCGCCTGCGTCTTCTTTTTCACCTCGCGGGCGGGCACGCCTCCGGCAATCGAATCCGCCTCCACGTCGTGCGTGGCCACGGCCTGCGCGCCCAGAATGGCGTTTTCGCCGATCCGCACCCCCGGCATCACCACCGAGCGGTAGGTCACACGCGCCGCCGGGCCGATCTCTGTCGGCCGGTGCTCGATCACCTTGGGCTCGATCGGGTCATGCGCGTGCGAAAAGATCGCCGCATGCTCGGAGACCGAGGTGCCTTTGCGAATCGTCAGCTCGCCCCGGTCGTCGAGCATCGCATAGCGATGGATCACGCAGTCGTCCTCGATCGTGAGGTTGTAGCCGAAGGTGAACTCGACGCCCTGGTAGATCTTTACGTTTTTGCCGATGCTTTTGAAGATGTGCTTCCCCAGCATGGCGCGCAGCCGGAAGCCGAGCCACAGATTCAGCGCGATCGGCGAGCGGTCGAACATGCGCCAGAACCACACCAGCGGCTTGATCAGCGCATATTTCTTCTGATCGATATCGCCGTAGTACTCCGGCTCCATCGTCACGTTGGCCGAGTCCAGTGAAAGCTGCAGCACGTTGAAGGGAAGTTCCGTATTCAGCGTGAAGTTCAGCTGCCCGCCGTGCGGCCGTCCCAGCATCACCTGGTGCAGGTTGTCGCGGACGATCTCCGCGCGCAGCGCCGGCTTGTCGTGCCGCGTGAACTCGTTGTCGAGATAATTGATCCAGCGGCAGAAGACTTCTTTGGCTTCGCGCGTGGGCTCCAGTTCGCGGTATTCGTAACGTGGCATGAAGCGGTTCTCCTGATGGAGTGAAAGGAAATGCAGCCCCGGATGTCCGTTTCCGTGCGGAAAGGACACACTCTGCCGACTCTTACCACTCTATCGGATCAGAAGAACTGCCTTCGCGGTCCCGAGAGAAAGAAGTTCGCGGTTCTGTGAAGAGAGAATGACGTACAGCTTTCAGATGTGGTGCTGATTTCAGAGACGCAGATCGGCAGCGAAAGTACGCAGCGCCGCAACGGTTTTGAAGACCGCGCCCGAGTCGATCGCCTCCGCGCCGCGATCCACGCCGTCGCGCAGGTCCTCCGCAATGCCGCCCGCCATCAGCGCCGCCGCTGCGTTCAGCAGCACAATATCGCGCCTTGGGCCCGGTTCGCCGTTGAAGATCCCCTCGAGAATCGCCGCATTCTCCGCCGCTGTCTCCGCTCCGGCCAGCTCCGCAAGGGTGGCGCGCGGCAGCTCCGCCTCTTCGGGAGCAAGCTGGAAGAGCCGCACCGTCGCCTCCGCGCTCTGTACCCTGGCCTCTGCGCCCTGCGCTCTGAGCCCTGCGCCCTGTACCTCGGCCACGCTGCTTTCGCCGGTCAGCGTCAGCTCATCCAGCCCATCGCTGCCATGCACCACAAAGGCGTGCCGCACCCCCAGCCGCGCCATCGCGTTCGCCACCAGCATCAGCCGCGAGCCGGAAAAGATGCCCATCACCTGCGCCGTCGCGCCCGCGGGATTGGTCAGCGGCCCCGCCAGGTTGAAGATCGTGCGAAAGCCCAGCGCCCGCCGTATCGGCTGCACCCGCTTCATCGCCGGCTGCAGCGCCGGCGCGTAGAGAAAGGTAAATCCGGTGGCGCGCAGGCACGCGGCAGACTCTTCCGGCGTCAGAGCAACGGGCACACCCATCGCCTCCAGCACATCGGCCGAGCCGCACTTCGAGGTCACGCCGCGGTTGCCGTGCTTGGCCACCTTCGCGCCCGCCGCCGTCGCCACCAGCGCCGCGCCGGTCGAGATATTGAAGGTGCCGCGCCCGTCCCCGCCCGTCCCGCACGTATCGATCAGGCTGGCGCGCTCGTCCTCCGTAAGTGGAACCGGCAGCGCCAGAGCCCGCATGGCCTCGGCAAAGCCGGTCAGCTCATCGGCCGTTTCGCCGCGCGTGGCAAAGGCGGTCAGCAGACCGGCAATTTCGATGTCGCCGGCCTCGCCCGTCAGAATCTCGCTGAGTGCCGCGCGCGCCTCCGCGCGGGTAAGCGTGCGTTGTTCCTCGGCAATCGATTTGAGCAGTTCTTTCAGCGAGGGCATCTGGTTCAGAATACAGAGCACAGGAAAAAGCTGAAAAGCAGACAGCTGAAAACAGGGCTCAGGACAGGTCGCGGAAGGAAGGAAAAGCCATCCGCGATCCGAACACCGGGCCTGAAATATCGGGCGTCCCACATCCGCCTGTTGCAGGCAGATGTGGGATCGGGCTCGAGGGTGTCAGTTGCCGGCCTGTGTTCCCGGCAGCGGCTCGTAGGGAGGCGCCGCCGCAATCGTCTTCACCGAAGTATCCGGCTCCTCGGCAAAGAGCACCCGGTACAGAATCCCCGCGATGATCGCGCCCACAATCGGCGCCACCCAGAAGAGCCATAGCTGCCCCAGGGCGCTGCTGCCCACAAACAGCGCCGGCCCCGTGCTGCGCGCCGGGTTCACCGACGTATTGGTGACCGGAATGCTGATCAGGTGAATCAGTGTCAGCCCCAGTCCGATAGCGATCGGCGCAAAGCCCTTCGGCGCCCGCACATCGGTCGAGCCCAGAATGATCAGCAGGAAGAAGCAGGTCAGCACCGCCTCGGCCACGAAGCAGGAGAGCAGCGAGTAGTGTCCCGGCGACAGTGCGCCGTATCCGTTGGTGGCAAACCCTCCGAGCACGAAATCCGGCTTGCCGCTGGCGATGACGTACAGCACGCCCGAGCCGGCCGCGCCGCCCAGCACCTGCGCAATGATGTACGGCAGCAGCTCCGATGCTGGAAACCGCTTGCCCACCACCAGCCCCACCGAGACCGCCGGGTTAATGTGGCAGCCCGAGATGTGCCCGATGGCAAAGGCCATAGTCAGCAGGGTGAGCCCGAACGCAAAGGCCACGCCCACAAAGCCGATGCCCAGGTTAGGAAATGCCGCGGCGAGCACGGCTGCGCCGCACCCTCCGAAGACCAGCCAGAATGTTCCGAAGAACTCGGCTGCAAGACGTTTACTCAGCTTCACGATAACCCCCTGTTTCTTACCGAAGAGGAATGAAACCGGAACCACAGCTCATCGAAAAGGGCGGCCGGTTATCAGAGAAACCTGTCCGATTCAGCACAGTCAGCCCCTCTCGCCCCTTTGCGGAAAGTGAGTATAGTGCAGCCCCATAGCACTGAGCATGAAGATTTTTCAGTCCTGAATCGCTTTTCTTCCGCGGAAGTCTTTTTTGCACGAATGCCCTGCACGTTTGCCCGCGCTCTTTCCGGTCCGATACTATGAAACTTCAGCCACCTTCCGGGCAGGGAGCCTGCAGAGGCTTCCTC
Organism: Paracidobacterium acidisoli; assembly: GCF_003428625.2. Classification (GTDB taxonomy): domain Bacteria; phylum Acidobacteriota; class Terriglobia; order Terriglobales; family Acidobacteriaceae; genus Paracidobacterium; species Paracidobacterium acidisoli. The sequence continues at coordinate 459,656 of NZ_QVQT02000003.1, forward strand.
GCCGCCGGGCATCGGCATCGCCTTCTCTGTTTCTGTACGGCTTTTTTCTGAATCTTCAACCACGGTTTTTCTGAAAATCTCATATGAAAATTCACGAGTACCAGGCAAAGGACATCCTCGCGAAGTACGGCGTTGCCGTGCCGCGGGGCGAGGTCGCCAACTCGCTCGACGAAGCGATGGAAGTGGCCAGAAGGTTGTTTACCGGCGGCGCGAAGGGCGTCGTCGTTAAGGCGCAGATTCATGCCGGAGGCCGCGGCAAGGGCGGCGGCGTCAAGGTAGCGAAGAACTTCGATGAGGCCGAGCAGTACGCCAGGCAGATTCTGGGCATGCAGCTCATCACGCATCAGACCGGCCCCCAGGGGCAGAAGGTGCAGCGCCTGCTGATCGAAGAGACCGCCGCCATCGACCGCGAGCTCTACCTCGGCATCGTGCTCGACCGCGCCGCCGCAAAGCTCGTCTTCATGGCCTCGCAGGCCGGCGGTATGGAGATCGAGGAGGTCGCCGCAAAAGACCCATCGGCGATCTACAAGGCCTACATCGATCCCGCCGTGGGCTTCCAGCCCTACCAGGCGCGCGAGCTGGCCTTCGCTCTCGGCCTCAGGCCCACTCAGATCAACGACGCCGTGAAGTTCATGACCGGCATCTACAAGGCGTACATCGACACCGACGCCTCGCTGCTCGAGATCAATCCCTTCATCACCACGAAGGATGACAAGCTCTTCGCCCTCGACTGCAAGATCAACTTCGACGACAACGCCATGTTCCGCCACAAGGATCTGAAGGAGCTGCGCGACGTTGCCGAGGAAGATCCGCTCGAAGTGGAAGCCTCGAAGTACGCGCTCAACTACATCAAGCTCGACGGCAACATCGCCTGCATGGTCAACGGCGCAGGCCTGGCCATGGCGACGATGGATATCATTCAGTACGCCGGCGGCTCGCCCGCGAACTTCCTCGATGTAGGCGGCGGCGCCAACCAGCAGCAGATCGAGCACGCGTTCGAAATTCTGCTGTCGGATAAGAATGTGCAGGCCGTCTTCATCAACATCTTCGGCGGCATTCTGCGCGTGGACACGCTGGCGCAGGGCGTCGTGGGTGCCGCGCTCAAGACGAAGGTCGCCGTCCCCGTCGTGCTCCGTCTCGAAGGCACCAACGTCGAGCAGGGCCGCCAGATTCTCAAGGACTCCGGCCTCAACTTCATCGTCGGCGACACCATGCAGGACGCCGCGCAGAAAGTCGTCGCCGCGGCAAAGGGAGGCAAGTAAATGGCGGTACTCGTTAACAAAGAAACTCGCCTCATCGTTCAGGGCATCACCGGCAAAGAAGGCACCTTCCACGCGAAGGGCTGCGCCGAGTACGGCACCAAAGTCGTTGGGGGTGTAACTCCTGGTAAGGGAGGCACAACCCACGAAGGCTGGCCTGTCTTCGACACGGTAGAGAAAGCCGTCGCCGAAACCGGAGCCAACGCCACCGTCATCTTCGTGCCGCCGCCGTTCGCCGCGGACGCGATCCTCGAAGCAAACAGCGCCGGCCTGCCGCTCATCATTTGCATCACCGAAGGCATTCCGATCAACGACATGGTCAAGGTCTGGAGCGTGCTCAAGCACTCCAAATCGACCCTCGTCGGCCCCAACTGCCCCGGCGTCATCTCGCCCGGCAAGGCCAAGATCGGCATCATGCCCGGCCGCATTCACAAAGAAGGCTCCGTCGGCATCGTTTCGCGCTCGGGCACGCTGACCTATGAGGCCGTTTACCAGCTCACGCAGCGCGGCATCGGCCAGTCGACGGCCATCGGCATCGGCGGAGATCCCATTATCGGGACCACGCACGTCGACGCACTGAAGCTGTTGAACGAAGACCCCGAGACGGAAGCCATCATCCTCATCGGCGAAATCGGTGGAACCGCCGAAGAAACCGCCGCCGAGTATGTAAAGGCTCACGTCAAGAAGCCGGTCGTCGGCTTCATCGCCGGACAGACCGCGCCTCCAGGCCGCCGCATGGGCCACGCCGGAGCCATCATCTCCGGCGGACAGGGCACTGCTGCCGAAAAGATGAAGGCGCTGACGGCTGCGGGCATCCACGTTGTCGAAAGCCCGGCTGCCATCGGCGAAACGGTCGCGAGAGTGATCGGCAAGGCGTAAAAATCACGTTTTGATTGAAAGGCGGCGCAATTTGCGTCGCCTTTCTTTTTGGAACGGCTGGCTTGATATGTCAGAGAGCTCAGCAATAGCTATGCGATGTTATGTACACCATGTACAATGGAAAATGTACGCATGGTAAGCATGAAAAGTATGGAAGTCTCTATCACCCAATTTCGTCAGGACATCTTCGATCTGGTCAGCCAGGCTCTGGAGGGCAACGAAGTCTGGGTCACCTACAAGGGACGCAGGCTCCGCATCGCCCCGGAAAACCAGCCCACCAGCCGTCTCGCACGCATCACGCCGCTGGATGTCGTCAATCCCGAGAGCCCGGCGCTCGACGATTCCTCCCTCCGCGAAGAGATGACCCGCGCCTGGGAGCGGGACTGGTCCGAGCTGTGATCGCTTACCTCGATACGAATGTCGTGGTATGGCTGGCGCAGGGCGATCTCGCCCGCATTCCTCCCAAAGCGCAGCGTCTTCTCAACGAGGCCGACCTGCTCGTCTCCCCGATGGTGCTGGTTGAGCTCGAATATCTTTACGAAGTGAATCGCATTCGCCTGTCCTCGCGTGCCGTGCTGCTGAAAGTCGCGCACGAGGCAGGCGTTCGCGTCTGCGACCTCCCCTTTCCGCGCGTCGCCGACGTGGTGATCGACGAGAAGTGGACACGCGACCCCTTTGACCGGACCATCGTCGCGCAGGCCAAAGCCAACGGGCTGGCGCCTCTCATTTCCTCCGATGAAGAAATCCGGAAGCATTATCCCCGAGCTGTCTGGTAAATCACTGCCGCGGCAGCCGGGCTTCGAGCGCAGCCAGTCTCTCGCGGATATCAATAGCAAAATCCAGTTTTTCAGCAAGATGCCGGATGGCCTGTTGAGTGTTCTCATCCCGCAAACGCATTTCAGTGCGCAGGGCCTTCAATTCCGGAACAAGCAGGTCCTGAATCACTTCCCGGAAAGAGTCCACAACCGTTCTGGCCGATGTTGTCATGCGTAGTTTGATGATAGCGCAACACGCTGAAAGCGCTCGTTTGCCTTAAACTCTAAAGTAACGCCTTTTTTCAAGGAGAACCATCAGGTGTCCCAACGCACCTTCAGCATCATCAAGCCAGACGCGGTCCGCAAGGGCTATACCGGAGCCATTCTCGCCGAGATCGAGAAGGCCGGATTCAAAATCGTCGCCATCAAAAAGATTTCCATCTCGAAGGCCCAGGCCGAGGGCTTCTATCACGTCCACAGTGCCCGTCCCTTCTTCGGCTCGCTCACGGATTTCATGTCCTCCGGCGCCATCTTCCCCATGGTCCTTGAGAAGGACAATGCCATCGCCGACCTGCGCAGACTGATGGGCGCAACCAATCCGGCCAACGCCGAAGAGGGAACCATCCGCAAAAAGTTCGCCGGCTCCATCGAAGAGAACGCCATCCACGGCTCCGACGCCGAGGACACCGCGAGCTTCGAGATCGGCTACTTCTTCGCCGGTTACGAGCTGGCGTAAGCCAAAGCTCTCCGCAAATAAAAAAGCCCGCTGCGAGGCGGGCTTTTTGCTGGCCGCAAACCTCATATCCGCGCCAGCGTCTCCACCAGCGGCTCTCTGCGAGCCATCATCATGCGCCCCGCATTCTTCAGCACCAGCACATACGCCGCAGCGCTTCCCGCCGCCAGTCCCAGCAGCACGACCGGAGCCAGATCCGGATGCCCCAGCGCCGTCAGCCCCAGCACCACCAGCGCGCCCACTCCAAAGATCGCTGCCTGCAGCGCCATGCTCAGCAGCGCGTTGCCCGTCGCTCCCTGATCGCGCGACATCCGCCACAGCGTCATTTTGTACGGCATCAGAATCGACAGCAGATTTCCCGCCGCCAGATGCGCCGGCAGCGCAAAGACCACCCACGCCGCCGTCGCCAGCACAATCTGGCTGTCCGGCACACCGAAAAGATAAATCGCCAGGCCCGACATCACCGCGGTCTCCGCCACGGCCAGCGCCAGATGCAGCAGATTCTTCCCCAGCATCACACTGCGCATCGGCACAAGCGACAAAAAGTAGAACTGGATCCCTCCACCCTCCGCGCCCAGGCTGTTGTACATCATGCGCACCAGCCCCAGAAAGCCATACGCAATCCCCACCGGCAGCGCATAAGTGAAGCTGTGTCCCGCGCTGCCGCCGCGAAACACAAACAGAATCACCAGCGGCGCCACCAGGCTGTACAGCATCGCTCCGCTGCGCAGCAGCGTCCGCGCTTCCTTCACAAATACCGCCTGCACCGCTCCCCACGCCGACGCTTTCTCTTCCGCATCTCCGTCCTCGCGCAGCATCGCGGGCATCGGCCCCGCATGGCTCCGTGCCTTCACCGCCTCGCGCGCCGGAGCCTCGCTCAGACTCTCTCCCCGATACTCCTTCCGCAGCCGTACGCACAGCAGCAGCCCCGCCGCCGCCGCATACAGCATCACGCCGCCCGCATCGGCCAGCCCCGCCGGCAGCCGGCCTTCCACCGCCGCTCGCAGCGCCCCGGCCGCCAGCCCCGCCGGCAGCGCACTCTGCGCCCGGTTCAGCGCAGCCACCGTCTGCTCCGTCACCAGCGGAGCGTGCGTCCGTTTATGTCCACTCGTCAGCCCGCGCCGCACCGCCGGATTCACAAACTGCACGCCCAGCAGCAGAAACAGAAACACCGCGCTCAGCACCTCGCGTGTCCTCCGCTGTGCCAGCCAGCGATCGATCCACGCAAAGATCATGCGCGTCAGCAGAATATTGAACGCGGCAAACAGCAGCAGCACCAGCGCCGCCCACGGCAGCAGCGCCGGCCGCGCAATGCCCGTGCCCACCCAGATGCCAGCCAGGCAGATGCCGCCCAGCAGCGTCGACAGATCGAAGAGCCCGAAGACCAGATACAGTACCGCATACGGTCCAAAGCCCAGCGGAAAGCGCAGCAGCCCGCCCAGGTCGATCACCTCGGTGAACGAGGCCGCCATCACCGGCACAATCTGCCACAGCACGAAGACCGGCCACAGCAGAAACGTAAACGCATCAGGATGGCCGTACGCCGCCGCCTGCCACGCGCCGTAGCCCAGACCGAAGGCCGCGCTCAGCCCGAGCACGAAATACATCAGCGTGCTGAAGATCTTTGCGCCCAGCTCAAAGCTGCCGCGCATCGTGTGCAGCGAGTGGACAAACATGCGGCGGCGTATCTTCACAAAGGCCGCATACTGCGCGCGCGCCTGTCTCGAAACGATGCTCGCTCCGCTCATATCACGACAGCCACGACAGCTCCTGCACGGCCTCCGCATCGCTGCCGTGCTCGCCCACCACATTCATAAAGATCTCTTCGAGCGTCAGCTTTTCCTGCGCCCCTGCCCGTCCATCGCTGTCGGTCAGCGTCGAGGCCACGCCCGCGCGCAGCGCATCGAGCGATCCGTCGGCGACAATGCGCCCCTGATGAATAATCGCCACGTGGCTGCACAGCCTCTCCACAATCTCCAGCACATGCGACGTCAGAAAGATCGTCGCACCACGATGGATCATCCCCTGCAGCATCGACTTCAGCGTGCCCGCGGCAATCGCATCCACGCCCTCGAAGGGCTCGTCCAGAAACAGCACCTTCGGCCCGTGAATCACCGCCGCCGCCAGCGCCAGCTTCTTCTGCATGCCGTGTGAGAAATCGGTGATCAGCTTCTTCGGCTCGTTCGCAAGGTTCATAAACTCCAGCAGCTCTTCGGTGCGCAGCGCGGTCGTGCTTTTATCCAGGCCATACATGCGCCCCACAAAGCGCAGATACTCCGAGGCCGTCAGCCGTCCGAACAGCGCCATGCCCTCCGGCACCACGCCGATCTGCCGCTTCACCTCCAGCGGATCGGCGGCAAGGTCATGGTCCAGAATGCGAATCTCGCCCGCGGTCGGAGCCAGCAGGCCGGTGAGCATCTTGATCGTCGTCGATTTGCCCGCGCCATTCGGCCCCAGAAAGCCGAAGAACTGCCTCGGCGCGACGCTCAGCATGACCTGATTGACCGCGGTGAACTGGCCGAAGCGGCGGGTAAGATTCTGCGCAAAGATCGCCGGCGCATCCATGAGAGCGAGCATATCGGGAAACCGCAGCGGCGCAAAGCATCAGACGGCCGGCCCGTGGAAACCTGGAATTCCCCAGACAGCCGGCAAATGGAAAGTAAGATGACGAGAAGCGCGTTTATCAGGAGTAACCTAAGGTTCTTGGCGTTTACGAATTCTTGGTGAGGAAACTGCATGTCAACTGCACAAGACCTGCTTGCTGAATTCGAAGTCCAGGCGCCGGTCACCAAAACCTTTCTCGAACGGCTGCCGCAAGACCAGCTCACATGGAAGCCGCATGCGCGTTCTTTGACTGCAGGGCAGCTTGCTTATCATCTGGCGACTGTGCCCGGCAATGTGGTGCGCGCGGCTCAGAAAGAGCAGGTGCCTCCTCCCGGTTTTCAGTTTCCGCAACCCGATTCACTATCGATGATCCTCTCGGCATTCGAGGAGAGCATTGCTCAGGTACGCGAGGTGCTGCCGACCTTCGATGACGAGGCAATGAAACGAACGTGGCGCATTGTTGCTGAGGACCAGGCGGTGCTCGCTGAGATGTCGCGACAGGATCTGCTTCGCAATATCCTGTTGAATCACTGGTATCAGCATCGTGGCCAGTTCAGCGTTTATCTGCGGCTAATGAACGTCCCTGTTCCACGGAGTTGGGGACCCAGTGCAGATGAAGGATAGCTTCGTCGGCGGCCCCTGACTCAGTTTCTCCCTCTGGTCTTACGCTTTTCGATAACTAACATCAGTATCGGGAAGTCGGCTTGTGGGAAGTGATCTCGACGGATCTTTGCCCAACTCCGGTAGCAATCTGTGGACTTCGAAAACGTAAGGCGCACAGGGAGGTTTAGTGGAGATAGATGAATTGACCAGGATGTGGAAGGGTGCTCAATCGCAGCCGTCCAGGGCTAAGTTCAAAAGCTCAGAGTCCTGGCTCGGTAGCCCAGGCGCAGAGGCAAGTTACCGGGAACGGCGTTTATCAGGACTAATCTGCATCTCATCTGAAAGACCGGTTGGTCAGAGCCAGCGTAGCCGGCAGTTCCGAAGATTGCCATAGAACAAAATGACCGTAGATAGACACCAATCTGGTACAGCGTTTACGAACGAAAAAGCGAGGGATCAAATGCCAAAATTTGTGACGATTGGTTATGGGGACGAAGCTGGTTACGCAAAAACTCCAGAAGATCTACGTGCCGCGGCTCATGCACACGACAAGAGCCTGCTTGAGCAAGGGGCTTTGATGGGGATTGCTGGTGCACCGGTCCAGGTTCGTAACACTCTGCGAAAAGGAATCGAGACGGTGCCAGAGGCCTACCTGACTTCTAAACTTCCTATCGCTGGGTTCGCAGTGATTGATGCCGATGACATCTCTCAAGCGATCAAAATAGTGTCCGACAGCCCTTGCGCAATCGCTTATGGGGTCGTCGAAGTATGGCCATTGGAGCACACACTATAGCAGTGGGAGACTGGGATTTGAATTGCAGGCCTGTGTTTTGGTGATAAGTCCTCATAAGTCATCTTGTGGAAAGTGATCTTGACGGACCTTTTCCCAGCTCCGGCAGCAATCTGGGGACCTCGAAAACGTAAGGTGCACAGGGAGGTTTAGTGGAGATAGATGAATTGGCCAGGATGTGGAAGGGTGCTCAGTCGCAGCCGTCCAGGGCCAGGTTCAAAGGCTCAGAGTCCTGGCTCGGTAGCCCAGGGGCAGAGGCAGGTTACCGGGAAGCGCGTATAACAGGACGAATCGGATACCATTGCTCCTCACGGAGGACCCAATGCGGAAAAACGATATCAGGATCGTGGCTTTGGCATGCGTCGTTCTGATCTTTTCGTCCTGGCCGGCCTGTGCACAAACGCAGGCTGAGAAGGCTCCTTATCCGGTCATGGCTCCTGTCGATCAGTATCTGATCGCGGACGAGAATGCTGAGATCGCGCTGGCTCGCAGTGCCGCTCCGGCATCGATTTCCAGTGCAGCCGAAGTGATGGTGCTGCGGCGGGACGGCTATACGGCTGCCGTGAAAGGCACGAACGGCTTTGTCTGCATTGTCGAGCGATCATGGGCTGATACGACCGATGATCCGCAGTTCTGGAACCCCAAAGTGCGCGCCCCGCATTGCTTCAATGCACCCGCCGCAAAAACTGTTCTGTCCATCTTTCTGATGAAGACCAGACTGGTGCTGGCAGGAAAATCAAAGCCGGCCGTCGCAGCGGCCATCGCGTCGGCACTGGATAAGAAGGAGCTGCCGCCGCTTGCGCCTGAGACGCTGGTCTACATGATGTCCAGGCAGCAGTATCTGAACGATGATGGCAGGAGCTGGCATCCGCATGTAATGTTTTATGCTTCGGGTGATGCCGCGAAAAGCTGGGGAGCGAATCTGCCTGGCTCGCCGGTGATGGCGGCATACGACCCTGAACAGCGGATAACAACTTTCTTCGTTTTGGCCAGTGAATGGTCCGACGGAACGCCGGGACCGCCAATGACGCACTGAGCCCAATTCAATCAGAGATGCTCATCGCAGGGTTGAATAACGATAAGTCCGCTTACGTCGACTCATCCCTGCTTTCGGGAAGCGCATCTCCCGTACCATGCCATCCAGTCGCAGGCATGCAAAACGCGCAGCATCATCATTCCCCGCGACCACGTCGCAGCTATTGTTAAAAATCATTCGCATAGTTTGACAGCGCTTCAAAGAGTTGATATCAACGTATTGCGTGCTGCCCTTGCCGGCAGCAGAACACCAGCCCGCAGCGCGGAGGGAGCACCCATGCAAAAGATCAGCCCGTTCCTTTGGTTCGACCGCCAGGCCGAAGAGGCCGTCGACTTCTACACCTCGATCTTCCAGTCGTCGAAAAAAGGACGAGTCACCCGGTATGGAGACGCCTTTCCCGATCGTTCCGGCGAAGTCATGACCGTCGGCTTCGAGCTCTTCGGGCAGGAGTTCACCGCTCTCAACGGCGGTCCGCACTTCACCTTCACGCCCGCAGTCTCCTTCTTTATCCGCTGCGACTCGCAGGACGAGGTCGACTTCTTGTGGGAAAAGCTCTCCGAAGGCGGCCGGCCCGGACAGTGCGGCTGGCTCACCGATAAATTTGGCGTCTCCTGGCAGGTGGTGCCCGTTGAGCTCTTCGACTTACTCGCAGACAAAGATTCGCAGCGTACCTTGCGGGTCACGCAGGCTATGCTCGCCATGAAGAAGTTCGACATCAACGCGCTGCGCCAGGCCTGAAGCACCGCAGCCACGCGAGAGAACGCATCGAGTCTGAGATTCCTATGCAGCATCCAGGCTCGACGCGCTCCGCCGTTCGTAATCGGAGCCGTTTACAGCGATCCAGCGTTCCGCAGCATGCCGCCGTCGATGAAGAAGGTGCTGCCCGTCACGTAGCCGGCCGCGTCCGACGCCAGATACGCCGCCAGCTCGCCAATCTCCTCCGGCTTGCCCCAGCGGCGCAGCGGAATCTCTGCCATCAGCTGCTGCTCCAGCTCCGGATTCGCCTGCACGTCTCTGTCGATCGGCGTATACACCGCGCCCGGCCCTATGTTGTTCACCGTAATCTGGTGCGCAGCCAGCTCCACCGCAATCGTGCGCATCAGCATGCGCAGCCCGCCCTTTGTCGCGCAGTACGCCGCGTTGGTCGGCATCGGCAGGTCTTCATGGATCGACGAGATGTTGATGATCCGTCCTCCTCCGCCCTGCCGTATCATCTGCCGCGCCGCCGCCTGCGCGCACAGCCACGGACCGGTCAGGTTCACGGCGAGAATCTTCTGAAAGTGATCGAGCGGAAAATCCGTGAACGGAAACTTCGACTCGATCCCCGCATTGTTCACCAGAATATCCAGCCGTCCAAACGCCCTGACCGTCTGCTCCGTCAGCGATGCCACCTGCTTCTCGTCCGACACGTCGGCCTCGACCGCAATCGCCCGTCCACCGGCTGCTTTGATCTTCGCCAGCGTCTCATCCGCGGCGCCCGGCTTTCCGACATAATCGATCACCACCGCCGCGCCCTCGCGAACAAATACTTCGGCAATCCCCTGGCCGATGCCGCTTCCCGCACCGGTCACAATCGCAACTCTGTCCTTCAGCCGCATAGCCTTACCATTCTGCATCACGTTGTTTACGATCCCATGACTGAGATGCGCTCCGGCGCGAAGCGCAAACTCCACGGCCTGCGCTATGCTTCCCGCTTCAGCCGCTCGAATGCCGGCTCAGTCGCGCTTACTGCCGGGATATTTCTTCATCCTGCGCCGGGCCGGCATGCGCCTGCGGGGAGGCGAATGGAAGAAAGATGGCCGTCATCGTCCCGCTGCGTCCCTTTTCCGTGCTGCTGGTAACCGAGATGCGTCCGCCGCGTTTCTCGATCAGTTGTTTGGCTACCCAAAGGCCGATGCCGGTTCCCAGGTTGCCCTTCGTCGTGAAGAAGGGCTCGAAGATCTTCGGCAGCGATTCCGCGGGGATGCCTGTTCCGGTATCGCGAAGAACGACCTGCATGCCGTCTCCCGAAGAGCCGAGAACCTTTCGCGCTGTGACGGACAGTGTGCCGCCCTGGCCCATCGCGTCGATCGAGTTGGCAACGATATTCGAGAACACCTGCAGCAACTCGCCCTTGCTCGCCAGAATTTTCTGGAAGTCGTTCAGCTGTGTCTCCACCGCAATGCCCGCGCCCACAATCCGCGAGTTGTACACCGTAAGAACATTCCCGATCAGGTCGTGCAGATACAGCTCCGTCGGCAATCCCGTATCCCGGTAATAGCCCAGCGTCTGCCGCGCAATGTGAGACACCCGCTCCAGCTCTTCCTCCGCCGTGCGCAGATATCCCGCCACCGTGCTCTGCGAGTCGCTCTGGCGCGCCAGATAGATCAGGTTCATCAGCGATTCCAGAGGATTGTTGATCTCGTGCGCAATCGCTGCCGCCATCCGTCCCGTCGCCGCCAGCTTTTCCGACTGAATCAGCAGCCGCTCCACCCGCCTGCGGTCCGAGATATCCCGCGCGATCTTCGACGCGCCCGTCACTCGTCCCGTCTCGTCCCGAATCGGAGACACCGTGATCGAGACCTCGATCGTCTCTCCGTTCTTCTTCCTGCGCCGTGTCTCATAATGATCGATGCGTTCGCCGGATCGCAGCTTGCAAAGAATCTCATCTTCCTCGAACTGCAGATCTTCGGGAATGAGCCGCAGAATGGACTCCCCGGTCATCTCCTCCGGGCTGTATCCGAACATGCGAACCGCCCCCTCGTTCCAGCTCTGGACAATTCCGTTCAGGTCCTTGCTGATAATCGCATCGTCCGCCGAATCCACGATGCTTGCCAGGCGCAGGCGGCTCTGCTCGTTCTCTCTGCGGATCGTCACGTCGCTCGCCGACCCGAGCCACTCCAGCAGCTCGCCGTCGTCGTTCAGCAGCGGAACCGCGCGCGACAGCGTCCATCCCGGCGATCCATCCACTCGCACCACGCGGTGCTCCAGCTGGAACGGCGTCTTTGTGCGCACCGCTTCCTGAATCGCCGCCATCACGCGAGCCTGGTCTTCGGGCAGAATGTACTTCTCCAGCCAGGTGCGGCTTGGCTCCCGCGTGTCGGGAATAAAGTCCCGGCCGCGCAGCTGCTGCATCTCGCTCCAGTCGGCGTTCATGCGGTAAATCACATCCGAGCTGGCGGCTACAAGCGCGCGGAAGCGCTCCTCGCTCTCGCGTACCTGCATCTCTGCTTCGCGGCGAAGACGCGAAAGCGTCAGGCTGACCCCTGCATCGGCCAGGTCGGGCTCATTCAGGGCCTCGGCATGCCTGCGCTCCTCTTCATACGCTCGCGCATGTGCGATGGAGGTAGAGATCTGCGCCGACAGCAGCTCCAGAAATCCGCGGTACGAATCGTCAAATCTGAGCCGTGGGCTGATGCCTGCAATCAGGAAGCCCGCCGGTAGATTGCCCATCGTGGCCCTGATCGGCAGCATAACCGCCGTATGCGGCGGATCGGACCATGGTCCGCCGGGAACCCTGCCGAACCTGCCGCCCAGATCGTCGACGACGGAAAGAGTCTTCTGTTCCAGGACCGTGGAAAAAGGCCAGCTCTTCTGTGCGTCGCCCAAAATCTCCACCACCTCCGGGCCCAGCGCCTCGTGCCCGTCCATTCCCGTCCGGCCTGCCAGACGCGCGTACCTGCCGTTGCTTTCCGTCAGATAAATCAGCGCAAAGCTTATGTCTCTCGGGTAGCGCGAAAGTACGGCAGCGGCCATCCCGCACGCCTCTTCAGCCGTCTTCGGCTCAAAGGACTGCGCGCTCAGATCGCGGAGCGCCGACACGCGCCGGTCTCCCACAACCTTCCGGGTAATCTCGTGTACCGTCGCCAGCACGCCGCCGATGCCTTTGGGCGCCGTATCGTCAGGAACAGGGCTGTAGCCCATCGTAAAGTGCGCCTCTTCCTGAAAGCCGAAGCGGTTCACCTCCAGAAGAATGTCCTCGATCCACGTCGGCGGACCGCCCTCGAAGGGCTTCCGGGCGAGCGGGCCGAGAATGTGAAAGATCTCCGGCCTGCATTCGCGGAACGGCCTTCCCAGCCCGGCATGAGGAGGCCTGTCTCCCAGCACCGGGCTCCACGCGTCGTTATAAAGCTGGTAGAAATCCGGGCCCCACCACAGCAGCATCGGGAAGCAGTTTGCGAGCAGCATCTGCGTCATCGCCCGCAGCGTGGGAGACCATGTCTCGGCCGGACCCAGCGGCGTCTTTGCCCAGTCGAAGACCCGCATCAGGCCACGCATCTCTCCGCTTCCGGCAAAGATGTCGGGACCAGGAGCGGGCGCGCCGGCGCTGCGGGCTGGTTGTGGATTCGTCAAAGGAGTATGCCTCGCAGCAGCGTTTCGATGTTACGCACCCCATCCCGCCCCTGAAATGACATATATTTGTGCGCTGCTCTGGATAGATGCAGGAAATTACCCACAGGAAATGACTTACGCGGAAACAGGATTGCAGCGGATGAACGGCGCTCGAGGTTCGTGCCTCAAATAGAAGATGAATCTGCCGCTGCGCCCACGCACCAATCCTCTCCACTGCCTTCTGTCACCGCATCGCGTAACGAATGTCACCTCTCGCGCCGGAAATCTGGCATGAAATTTCCTGCGGCTCCTTACAATGGAAACAGAGACAGAAGCGGAAACCCGTCCCCCTGCGGACGGGTTTTCTTTTTGAGGGAAGAGCATGCCCGCAGGAAGGGAACACGTCAGTATCGGAGAATGCAGAAATGCGGAAAAATGCAGAGATTCGGCCGCTGAAGTGGTCCGATCCTTTAAATTCAGTGGTTTAGCGAAGGATAACCAAGGTAATCCCCTGGATAAACCGCTGAATTTAAACCACTTGCGGAAACCACCCCTCTTAAAAATCAGATTGCATGATTCCGGGCCTTTGGAAGATATGCTGTAGGGGCCATGAAGACCCCATCCTTCGCAGGCACATTTGCCCTCGCTGCCGCCGCATGCTGCCTCGCCGCCGCATCTGCTTTTGCGCAACAGCCTTCCGCTCCGTCACCCGACGGCCACGCCATCGTTCTGCATGCGGCGCGTCTGCTCGCCGTGGATACAGGCCGCATCCTCACCCCCGGCGAGGTTCTCGTCGAGGGCGAGCGCATCGCTGCCGTCGGCAGGTCGGTCCCGCATCCGGCCGGCGCCGAAATCATCGACCTCGGCGACACCACGCTGCTGCCCGGCCTGATCGACGCCCACGTTCATCTCTTCCTGCACCCCGGAGCCGAGGATCTGCAGACCGTGGAGGAGTCGGTGCCCGAGCGCACCATCCTTGCCACCCTGGCCGCAAAGGCCGACCTCATGGCCGGCTTCACCGCCGAGCGCGATATGGGAACCGAGGGCGCAGGCTCCGCGGATTCCTCCGTGCGCAACGCGATCAATGCGGGCCTCATCCCCGGGCCGCGCATGCGGATGAGCGGCAACGCCATCTCCATCCTGGGCGGGCATGAAGACGCGATTCACTACAACCCGGCCCAGCACGTGCTTTCCAACGCCGACTACGCCGACAACATCGAACAGATCGTCGAGACCATCCGCGAGCAGCATAAAGAAGGCTCGGACTTCGTCAAGATGTATGAGACCGGCAATGACGAGATGATGGACGGCACGCTGCATACGCCGTACCAGTACACCGAAGAACAGTTGAAAGCCGCCGTGGCCGAGGCGGCGCGCCTGGGCACAACGGTGGGCGTGCACGCGATGGGTGAGCCGGGAACGCTCTATGCGGCGCAGGCCGGTGTTGCGTCGATCGATCACGCCACGCAGCTCAGCGATGAGACGATGCGCCTCATGAAAGAGAAGGACATTCCGGCGGTTCCAACCTTCACCATCTTCGAATACTTCGCGCAGCACGCCCCCACCTCCGCAGCCGCCGCGCGCGAGCAGAAGCTGCTGGACTACAAGATCGCCGAGTTCCGGAAGCAGGTGGCCGCCGGCATTCCCTTTGCCGTCGGGTCGGACGTTGGCCCCTTCCCGCATGGAACCCAGGCCCGCGAGTTCGAGCTGATGGTGAAGTACGGACTGAAGCCGCTGGCTGTTCTTCAGGCGGATATGATCAACGGCGCGAAGGTGCTGGGCTGGCAGGGACAGATCGGCGAGCTGAAGCCGGGCTGCTTTGCCGACATCGTCGCCGTGCCCGGGAATCCGCTCGAAGACATTACAGCCGTCGAGCACGTACAGTTCGTGATGAAGAACGGTGAAGTCATAAAGCATCTCCAGGCTTCCAGCCATTAGCTCTTAGCTCTGGCTAAGAGCTGCCTTTTCATCCGCCGATGTGTACCATGCTGCGCGAGGGCTTCAGAAACTCCGGCTCGCCGATATGGTGCCGGGCTTCCTTCTGCGCGATGGTTTTCCGGATGAATCCGGCCAGATCGTCATCGCTGCCACCGTCAAGGAGCACGCGATACAGATCATGATCGGACTGCGAGAAGAGGCAGGTGCGGATCTTGCCGTCTGATGTGAGGCGGACACGGCTGCAGTGTCCGCAGAATCTCTGCGAAACAGGCGCGATGATGCCGATTTCACCGAGGCCGTCATCGAAGGTGTAGCGGACTGCGGTCTCGCTTACGGCGTTTGGAGCAAGCCGCTTCACCGGACGGAAAGACTCAAGCCGTGTGAGGACCTCGCCGATCGGAACGACGGATTCGGGCGTCCAGAGGCGGTCCTCTTCGAGCGGCATGAATTCGATGAAGCGAACGATGACGCCTTCATCGCGGGAGAACTTCGCGAAGGGGACGATCTGGTCGTCGTTGAAACCTCGCAGCAGAACGCAGTTGACTTTGACCGGACCGAGGCCGGCACTCTTTGCGGCCTGGATGCCGGCGAGTACGTGCGCGAAACTGCCGGGCACGCGCGTGATGCGCGCGAAGATGGCGGGATCGACGGCGTCCATACTGACGGTGATGCGGCTGAGTCCGGCATCGGCGAGTGGCTGCGCCAGATCTTCGAGCAGATGACCGTTGGTCGTGAGCGCGATATCAAGAGGCTGGTCGTCGAGAGTGCGCAGACGGCTGAGCTGGCTGACCAGTTCCGACAGGTCTTTGCGCAGCAGCGGCTCACCACCAGTAAGACGGACCTTCTCAATGCCAAGGCTGACAAAGACACGCGTCAGGCGAAGGTAGTCGGCGATGGGCAGCTCGGAGTAGAGAGCGCCTTCGTTGCCGGTGCGGCAGTAGACGCATTTGTAGTTGCAGCGGTCCGTAATGGAGACGCGCAGATCGGTGATGATGCGTCCGAATTTGTCGACCAGCCGATCGCCCGGCCCCTGATGTGAGGAAGTGTTTTCGGGGGCAGAGCTCGGGATGGAGGCCGAAACAGACATTACAGGCTTTACTGTAACTGGATGCCTGAACGCTGTGCCAGTTTCCCCTTTGCCGTCAGGCGTGGGTTTTGTCGGTCGTGGTATGCGAGGGAGGATGCGGCCGGGGATGCGCATAGAATCTGCGGTTGCACATTATGCAGCGATAGGCTCGTCTTCCGAAAAGCATCTGCGGAAAGTCGAACCACCGGGCATGCGACCGCCGCAGGCCATGAGTCTCCGAGCATGAGGGGCAGGTCAGTTGTCCAGACGTCATGGGGGATATCCGGGTGAGAGGATCTGTTTCCAGGCCGCGTGCAAATGATCGACCAGTGTGTGTACTTTTGCATAAAATGCGCAGCCGCACAACCCGGATCATAAGACCTTTGGATGGAATGCAATACTGAGCGGCTTCGTGATCTCAGGAGCGAAGATTGACGCAGGTTTCTACATGCCGTCGTAGTTGGGACCGCCTCCGCCCTCGGGCGGTACCCAGTTGACGATCTGGTAAGGGTCCATGATGTCGCAGGTTTTGCAGTGGACGCAGTTGGCGAAGTGGATGTGAAGCTCCTTCTTCGGAGTGGAGTTTCCAGGATTGGCGGTCTCGACCATTTCGTAGACGGCGGCGGGGCAGAAGTACTGGCAGGGATTGCCGTACTGCTTTGTGCAGGTGGTGTTGCAGATGTCGAGGCTGCGGATGACGAGGTGCGTGGGCTGGTCGTCTTCGTGGCGCGTGCCGGAGTGGTAGACGTCGGTGAGGCGGTTGAAGGCGAGCACGCCGTCCCCTTTGGCGTTGCCGAGAAAGGGGTCGCGGCGGTCGCCCCAGAAGCTGAGCGAGTCGATCTCGCGCATACGCCGGTAGCCGGCCTCGTTGGTGAAGTCGGGGCCGAGGTTCGAGCCGTGCAGCACCTGCTGCACGCCGGCTTTGATGAGGCCCTCCATCAGTCCGTGCTCGAAGCCCTGATGGAAGTTCCGGACGGGATAGAGCTCCTCTCTGATCCAGCTTGCATCGACGGAGGCCTTGTATTCGCTGAGGGTGCCGGCGGAGCTGTCGCCGGAGAGGAGCGCGTCGAAGGCGGTTTCGGCGGCGAGCATGCCGCTCTTGATGGCGAGGTGGATGCCTTTGAGGCGCTGCGAGTTGAGGAAGCTGGCGGAGTCGCCGAGGAGCATCCAGCCGTTGCCGTAGATACGGGGCATGGTCAGCCAGCCGCCGTAGGGCAGCGTCTTCGCGCCATAGCGGATCATCTTTCCGCCTTCGAGGAGGCGGCGGGCGAAGGGGTGTTCCTTGAAGGCCTGGAAGACGTGGTGCGGATCGGTGCGCGGGTCTTCGTAGTCGAGGCCGGTGACGTATCCGACAGAGACGAGGGTGCCGCCCGATTCCGTATCTCCTGTTCCGTAGATCCAGGCGCCGCCGTACTCCTTCGAGGTGAGCGGGTAGCCGAGGGTGTAGAGGACTTCGCCTTTGGCGACGCGGCCGGAGGGGATCTCCCACAGCTCCTTGATGCCGATACCGTAGGTCTGAGCGTGGTGCGGGTCTTCGAGGCCAAGGCGCTCGATGAGCTGTTTGGCGCAGTTGCCGCGGGTGCCTTCGGCGAGGATGGTGATCCTGGCGCGGAGGTCGTAGCCGGGCTCGAAGTTGGCTTTGGGCTGGCCGTTGCGGTCGACTCCCTTGTCATCCGTCCGGACACCGGTGACACGGGCGATCTCGGGATCGCGGCCGGCGGTCTGGTGGGCGTTGTGCTCAAAGAGCAGCTCGGAGCCGGCAAAGCCGGTGAAGATGGTGATGCCGGCCTCTTCGACCTTTTGCGCGAGCCATTTGACGAAGCGGTTGATGGAGATGACGTAGTTGCCGTGGTCGCGCAGCGGCGGCGGCACGATGGGGAACTTCCGCTGGCCGGTCTTCGAGAGGAACCAGACGGATTCCTTTATGACCTCGGCGTCGAGGGGCGCTTCCTTCTCGAAGCCGGGGAGCAGCTCGCGCATGGAGCGGGGATCGAGGAGCGCTCCGGAGAGGCAGTGCTGACCGGGCTCGCGCGACTTCTCGAGGACGCAGATGCCTTCCTTCGAGAGCGGCGCGCCGGGGTGGGCGGCGTTGTGCGCGTCGATGAGCTGGGCGAGGCGGAGAGCGCAGGCCATGCCGGCCGGGCCTCCGCCAATGATGACGACGTCGAGCTCCATCTGCGGACGGTCGATGCCTTCGAGCGGTTTGCGGAAGGTAATCATGGCGGCTGGCCTTCCAGGCAGCCGCGCTGCGCGCCACTCCCGGACTCATTGTTGTATTCGATTCGTGAGGTTCGGGCAAGTCGGCGGTGGTGGCCGGGGCCTGGGGCAGCAAGGTGATCGCCTTCGGCGATGGCTTTGTTCCATCCCCGGCTTCTGTCGGGTCTCGCTGTCGCGAGACAATATGTTCCCGGTGTCGGCCATTCCTGTCCGGGGCCTGGACGAGAAGGACCATTCTTCCGGGCTAACGATCACGCCGGCGAACGTTGTTCGCCGCCTCCCACCTTAGCTTCCCGCCCCAGCGAACTTTGTTCGCCGGGGACCCCGGTCGCGAAGGTGGGGCACCCGGATTCCTTTCTCTTTCACGTTTTCATCCGCCGGGGCTAAAGCCCCCAGCTTTTGGTGCTTTGTCACCGGGCTAAAGCCCGGTGCTTCTACCGGTCTCCCTGACGCGAGACGATATGTTCCGGTGCCGGTCCGTGTCCGGAGTGTGTTTTTAAACAGGGGTGGCTCCCGTAAGCGTCTTATTTTCAGCGGCTTATCGGGGGATTACCTCGGTTATCCCCTTGTAAAGTACTGAAAACAAAGGAAAGGGATATCGAAGGGGCTTCTCTCGAAACGGCATGGGAGCGGGTTGTCTCCTCCTGAAAAGGTAAAGCCCGCCAGGGACGGCGGGCTTTTGGGGATCGTCTGTTTCCATTGTAGGGAATCCGGGGAAATTTCATGCCAGATTTTCGCCGTGCGGAGGGGTGACGTTAGTCATGGGATCAGGTCTTTTTATGCTCCCGGAATCGGCGCAAAGGGTGGCGCCCTCAGATTCTTCGCAGGGGGAGAAAATGCATATCCCTCCGCTGCGCGCTTCGCGCTCCGGTCGGGATGACAAAGGGGAAATTTTTCGTTCAGTGAAAGAAGTTTCATGAGGGAAGAGTTTTCGTATCCGGGCAGACGGACATGGGGGCAGCCAGGAGGAACAGGGGCTGAAGCCCATCCTGATTCCAGGCTGGTACGGCACGGCTGAAGCCGTGCCCTGATACAAAGCAGAGTTTTTCTGCAACCTGTGAAGCTGTGCTCTTCCCGAAAAGCCAAACGGACCTGTTCTCCATCTCGATTCTCTTCGTTTGGACGGGATCGCCGGCAGGCCTGTTCTTCCTGAAAAGGCAAAGCCCGCCGGGGATGGCGGGCTTTTGGGATCGTCTGTTTCTGCTGTAAAGAATTCGGAGAGACGTCATGCCAGATTTGGAAATGGAGTTATGAATGCAGAAACAATAGGCTCAAATGACGTCTTAATAATTGCGCCTTCAATCTTATATCGCATCAACATATCCTGATGTGAGCGAATCTTGCTAACATTTTCCAACTATTTTTCAACTTATGGTTGATTAGCCCTTGACGGTTATCACTGACAGAGGGACACTGAGACTGCTAAATGACAACGGCCCCTAGCTGTAGGAAGCAAGAGGCCGAGGTTCCTATTAGTAGGGCTATGCTTGCGGATGAACACCCATAGTGTCCCCTCCTGATTAAGCCTTGTCAAGCTAAAAAACAGCACCATCCTAATTCCCTGGATGGAATGCACTTATTTTAGGAGAGACATATCCCAATGCCAGAAACGACCGAAACATTCCGGCCCTTCGTGCAGATAGCTGCATTTTGTCAACTCGCCCTTAACGAAGCAAATGGGGCATTAAGCGTAGTTCGAGTTATGGACAGGATTGGCATTCAGGGCATTGCCCCCACTATGCAGCCAGTGCCAGTTCAAAATCTAACTTTAGTGATTGTGTTGAAATCCGGTTTTATGCGAGGGTCTTCCACCGTGAAAATCATCCCCCGAACCCCATCCGGAGAAGATCTTCCAGGAAACGAACTGTCTGCACTATTTGAGGGAGAGGATCGGGGGGTCGGCATAGTCATGCCGATTGGGTTAATAGCGAAGGAAGAGGGATTGTACTGGTTTGACATCCAAGTTGATTCCGTATCGGTGACCCAAATACCACTGCGGATTGTCTATCAGCGGATATCACAGGGAATGAGTTTTCAATCACTACGGTAGAAATAGACGGTTGCAATTGCAGTACTGAATCTCCATGCAGGATCTGAACGTAATTCGAAGGCATCTCGAATAGGAGAAGTGATCCTAATGCATATTTCGCATCAATCTCGGAATAAATCCCAGAAGATTTATCGGCCAGGATTGACTGGATATTGCAGCAAAGTGAGATTAAGTCTTTGTCGCCGCTCAGGTCATAGTCATTTGAGGCTTGTGCAAACTGAATTACGAATGAGCCAGCATCGATTTGGCCAGATAGATATCGAGACGCTATTTCACGAATTTCCTGAGCGCTTACCATGATAAACTCCTCAATTCAAATCGCTTTCGCACATGCGTCACAGTCCCAGCTGCGCACGCTGTACGAGACCAACAAGATTGAAACTAAACTCGAATCATGCTCAGAAGCCGTGTTTCCCTGTTCGCAAGGCTTAATGCATGACACTTTTTGCTGCAAACAAAGAATATGCGTTTATCGTGATTTGATCACCGGCGAATTTGTTGTTGAACTAAAAAAATACATCAGCGTGGCCGAGAATAAGCAGATCCACAATTCTCCCGTGATATGTCGATTGCGTATCGGGGATACCATCTATCAACTCAACGGATCATAAAATACCTCAACGGCGCGTATTCATTGGTTGGGCAGCAATTCTAAGCCAATTGTGATCCTAGCATGTAAAAAGTTTCAGTATTCCATTAAAGTGCAAACTTTACGCAGTTAATCGGTTACGGAGGTCAGAAGAAAATCACGTTGTTCGCCAAACGCGCCGGAGGTCGTTAAAGCTTACAGATTTGAGGCTTTAGATCGGCATTCCGCTTTGCCCACCTTTCAGGTATCTTCCAAACGAAATTAGAGCGCGATTTCTTCGATTTTTTTGCCGCTGCCGCAAACCTCTACCTTTCAATGTATCTCTCCAAAGTGTTGGATCATTTAGGTGGGCTATTCGGGCCCGCCTAGGCATTGCAGTTACGGCATTGTTGCTGAGGCGGTCTTAGCGCGCCAGGTGTGGGCGAGCGCGCTGTCCGACAGGGCTTTGATGTAGAGGCCTCCGACGACGGAGCGGGCCTGGAAGCCGACCTGTTTCCCCGTCTGCGTGTCGTACCAGTCGGTGAGCGGAACGCGGCTGGGCGTCTCGTTCATCCACTGCACGAGCGGCGCGATGAACGTCTGGAACTGCGACGGGCTGGTGGAGAGGGTTGCGGTCCAGAGCTCCCAGTCGAGCTTGGTGTACTGGGCGCGGCTGTCGAGGGGCAGCCCATACCGGTTGAGATGCTGCGCGTAGAAGGCGAGCTCGGTCTCGCGGATGTGCGGATCGAAGAGATGCAGACCGAGGAGCTGGTCCCAGACGAGGTTGTACTTCTGGCTCCATGTGCCGGGGCGGTCGAAGGCGAGCTTGTAGTGGTCGCCGTCGCGGTCCATCTGCTCCCATCTGGAGGCCATCTGCTTTGCGGCGGCGAGATAGTCGTCGGCGGTGGCGGTTTCGCCGAGGCCGCGGGCCATGAGGGAGTAGGCTCCGAGGGCCTCGATGGCCTTGATGGAGAGGTTGGCGTTGTGGGCGAGGTGGCCGGCGAAGTCGTCGGTGCAGAGCTGATTTTCCGGGTCGAGGCCTTTGGCGCGGACGTACTGCGCCCATCTGGTGAAGAGCGGCCAGTACTGGCGGGCGAGGTGCCAGTTGCCCTGGGCCTGGCCGATGGCGGCGCCGAGGATGAGCAGGTTGCCGCTCTCCTCGACCGGCATCTGATCGTCTTCGGTGCGCTCGCCGCCGCCGTACTCCTGCCCGTTGGCGATGGGGTAGCGGCCGAGGTCGTGGGGAGCGAAGGGGAACTTCCAGCGGGGCAGACCGGCGTATTCGAGGACGGGGCGGAGCTGGGCTTCGAGCAGCGCGGGATTGAAGAAGAGAAAGAAGGGCGCGGAAGGGTAGAGGACGTCGACGGTGCCGATGTCGCCGTTGGAGAAGTTCTCTTTGGCGAAGAGCATGGGGTCGCCGTCGAGGTCGGCGGCGAGGCCGTGGGCGGCGAGGGTCTGGCGGTAGGCGAGGACGGCGAGCCGGGCATAGCCGGGGCCTCCGGCGCGGGTGAGGTCGGCGGTGAGGTCGCGGTCGTACTGGCGGCCGCGCCGGTCGAGAGAGGCGTACTGCGACTCGGCCTGGGCGAGCATGGCGGAGACGGTTTCTCCGTTGCGGCGCCAGAAGGGGCGGAGTTTGCGCTCGAGGTACTCGATCTCAAAGGGCTGAGTGTAAGAGAGCAGGACGTGGCGGGTCTGGTTCTGTGTCTGGGTCTGTGTTGGGGCCTGCGCGGAGATGTCGAGGTGGAAGGCGGCGTCGAGGTGGGCGGCTCCGGGATCGGGCGGCTGGGAGCGCGGGGTCTGGGGCATGTCGAGGGAGTCGGCGGAGGGGAAGGTGCCGGTGGTGAGGAAGTCGTGGAGCGCGGTGGGGGAGGCGGCGGTTGCGGCGCTCTCGGACGCGGGGACGGCGAGGTGGAAGTAGCCCCAGTCGATGCGGAGGTCGTCGCCGGAGCGGTTAAGGGGCTGCTGGTCGCGCGAGCCGACGCTGAGGACGGTGAGGCCGGGAGAGCCTGCGGCAGAGGGGATGAGGGCGCGGCTCCAGGTGACCTGCTGGTTGTCGGTGTTGACGGCGATGACGGGGCTGACGTCGAGGAGGAGGTCGACCTGATGGGCGCGGGCGTCGGTGGCGGTGACGGTCCAGGTAAGGTACGTGACGGGGCGCGAGAGGAGGTCGATGTCCTGCGGGAAGGCGGGGGTGAAGAAGGAGAGATCGAGGCGGATGCCGGAGCCTTCAAAGGCGTAGTCGGTGTGCGTGGGCGCGACCTCGAGGGAGGTCTGCGGGAGGGCCGGGGTGTTGCGGGGCGAGTCGCCCATATAGCGATAGACTTTGCCGTCGATGCGGATGAGGCCGGTGAGCGGCTGGGGGGCGCCGGTCCAGTGGCGGGTGGGGGCGTCGGTGAGGTGGTCGGCCATGGACCAGATACTGAAGTAGGGGTTGTGCGTGACGAGCGGCACGGCGGGTGGGCGCTGCTGCGCGAGGGCCGGGAGAGCGGGGAGCAGAAGGGAAAGGGCGATGCCGAGGGATGCAGGCGGTTTCAAGGTGGAGGCCTCGTAAGGAAGAAGATCGGGCGGCCGCGAGCGGGGTGCGGCGGTCGTGAAAACGATACCAAATTGGGAGGAGCAGCGGGAGAAGGCGGGGAGCTGGAAAGCGGTCAGCTGGTGAGGCGGTCAGCGGAAAGCGAACCGCAGGTCTGTCGGCTTCGTTCAGGATGACATCTGTAAAGGAAGAACCGCAGATCGTTCGACTCGCGCACACGGCACTTCGCTCAGGATGACATTGGGGTGGGGAGAGGCTTTCGAGTGGTTGACGGCAGGGTCAGGCGGTGGCTTTTTTGATCTCTTCCGTCAGGGCGGGGACGATGTCGAAGAGGTTGCCGACGATGCCGACGTCGGCGATCTCGAAGATGGGGGCTTCGGCGTCCTTGTTGATGGCGACGATGGTGCGGGAGCCTTTCATGCCGACGATGTGCTGGATGGCTCCGCTGATGCCGAGGGCGAAGTAGAGCTTTGGCGCGACGGTCTGGCCGGAGGAGCCGATCTGGCGGTCGAGCGGGAGCCAGCCGTTGTCGCAGATGGGGCGCGAGGCGGCGACTTCTCCATGAAGGACCTGGGCGAGGGCTTCGGCGAGGGCGAGGTTCTTCTGCTCTTTGATACCGCGGCCGACGGCGACGATGACTTCGGCCTGGGAGAGATCGACGGCCTGCTTCGCTTCCTGCCCCGATTCCTGGAAGACTTCGTGCGGGGTGACGCGCGGGGGCGTATTTGCAACCGCGGCGGTTACGTGCTCGACGGGGGCCGTGGTATTTTCCGGGCCGGCCTGGGCCTCGTCGCCGCGATATGCGCCGATCTGGAGGGTGGCCATGCGCAGCGTGGCGGAGGGCGTGTCGTCCGCGAAGGAGACGTCGGCGGAGAATTTGCCCTGGAACATCTGGCGGGTGAAGAGGAGCTTTCCGTTTTCGAAGCGGCAGCCGGTGGCGTCGGAGATGAGGGCGCGGTCGAGCGCGAGGGCGAGGCGCGGGGCGAAGTCGCGCACCTGATAGGTATGCGGGAAGAGCACGAGCGCGGGCTGCTTTTCGGCGAGGAAGGCTTTGAGGGCGTGGACGTAGGCGTCGGAGGTGTAGGCGGCGAGGGCCGGGGCTTCGAGCGCGTGGACGCGGGCGACGGCTTTCGAGGCAAGCTCGGCGGCGGGTGCGGAGAGATTGTCTCCGGCCAGGACGGCTTCGATGGACCAGCCGGTATCCTTCGCGAGCGACTGGGCGGCGGCGATAGTTTCAAAGGAGACGCGGTTGAGCCTGCCTTCGCGCTGCTCGGCTACGACGAGGATAGTGTCTGCCATACGCACCGAAGGGGAGCTTTCGCTCCCCGATTGAGATTCTTTCAGGGGCTGAAGCCCCTTCGTGCTGGGTCTGTTACGGCACGGCTAAAGCCGTGCCCTGATACAAGACAAATTCTTTCGCAACCTGTAAAGCCGTGACCGGATACAAAGCCTCCTGCCGGAATCCTCAGTATTCGGGGCGGCCGCGCTTGAGCCATGAGCCGTAGAGGGCGAAGGCGACGCAGAGCACGGCGGTGAGGACGTTGTAATAAAACATGGGATGAATCCAGCCGGGCGAGTAGCTGAGATCCTGTCCGGACCAGAGGAGGAGCAGGACGGCGAAGAAGCCGAACTGGCCGGAGATGACCTGGAAGGCGAGTCCCCACTGGCGGCGCCTGTCGAGGGCGTCGACCTGGTCAGGGGTAAGGTTCCGTTCGGCGGCGGGGATGATCAGATTCGCCATGCTCTGTTTCTTTCTCCTTCAGTTAAGAAGAGGCCTGTCGGGCCGGGCAGAATATTTATCGCTTCCATTAAACCACGTAACGCATACGGATGGCGCTCAGATCACGCGGGCGTCGTTGCGGAGATATTCGACGAGTTTTTTGGCGGCTTCGGCGGGCGGGCCGTCGATGAGGCGGGTCTGCTTCTGCTTGTGGGGGATATAGAGGCGCTCGATCTGCTGGAGGTTCTTTGAGAGCCTGCCTTCGACCTCGGCCCAGGCGACTTTGCGGACGGGTTTGGTTTTGGCCTGCTTGATGCCGATCAGCGTCGCGTAGCGGAGCTTGTTGATGCCGCTCTGAATGGTGAGGACGGCGGGGGTGGGCAGGTCGATGTACTGGTAGTGTCCGGCTTCGAGCTCGCGCTTGAGGTGAAGGCCGGTGTCGGTCTTTTCGATGCCGATGATGATGGTGGCGTGGGGAATGCCGAGGATTTCGGCGAGCAGGACGCCGGTCTGGGCGGCGCCGTAGTCGTCGGACTGGAGGCCGGTGACGATGAGGTCGAAGTTTTCGCCCTCGATGGAGGCGGCGATGGCGCGGGCGGTGTTGGCCGAGTCGAGGTGAACGAATTTCTCGTCTTCGAGGTGGATGGCGCCGGTAGCGCCTTTGGCGAGGGCCTCGCGGAGGACCTGCTGGGCGCGGGCGGGCCCGGCGGTGAGGACAATGACCTCGCCTCCGTGCTTTTCTTTCTGGCGGAGGGCCTCTTCGAGGGCGTAGGCGTCGGGCTCGTTGACCTCCCAGGAGACGTCGTCGCGTATCCAGGTGGCGGAGTCGTTGAGCTTGAGGGGCGCGTCCTTTTGAGGGACCTGCTTGATGCAGACGAGGATCTTCATAGCGACCGGCCAGTATAGCAGCGGGCGTTCGTTCCCATGTCCATGGGATTTCATGGTGGGGCTGAAATGGGGTATAGCTTTCCCACCTTAGCCGCCAACGGCGGGCGGCGAAGATGGGGCACCCGGATTCTTTGGAGGGAGAAAATGCAGATCCCTCCGCTGCGCTTCACTGCGTTCCGCTTCGGTCGGGATGACAAGGGGATTTTTTTCGTTCTCATGTTCGGACGGACATGAGTAGCCGGGCACTCCGGCTGGTTTCAACTTATCGGCCCTGAGAGGGGTCGGGTGAGCGGCTGGTGTCGAGGTCGAGGAAGGTGTGCTCGGAGTGGGGCAGACCGGGGGCGTAGCAGAGATTGCCGGGCGCGTAGCCTTTGGCGCTGGTGTCGGGCTCGGAGCCGCGCGGGGAGCGGGCGTACTGCCAGACGGAGGCGGCGGGGAATCCGCTTTTAGAGGGATTGAGCCTGAGAGGCGTGCAGCCGGGCGAGGGAGGGGTCTGGTCGTTGAGAACCCAGAAGTGGAGCTCGAGGTCGGGGTCGGGGAAGCGTTGGGCGATGTCGCCGGCGGTGGTGATGACGTCTTTGCCGTCGCGGACGCGGATGCCGGAGCAGTAGACGCCGGGGTGGAAGTCGCTGTAGCTGACCCAGGTGATCCATGCGCCGAGATAGTCGGCCTGTTCGGGGAGCAGGCGTCCGCCCTCTTCCTGATCGAGATAGATGGTGGCGCCGGCGGGGAAGCCTTCGCGGAGGGCGGCGTCGACGGCGGCATCGGCGTCGGCTTTGCCGAGAGAGGCGGCGTCATGGCCGCGGAGCTCGGCGTCGGTGCGTCCGTTGAAGAGGATGAGGAAGCCGAAGCCGGCGCTGCGGAGGGTGGCGCGGCGGCCGACCCAGGGATTGGAGGCGGCTCCGGGGGGATTGTTGAGCCAGTATCCGGTGAAGGAGAAGGTCTGGTGCAGGGCGGGGAGCAGGTCGTCGCCGGGATAGGTGTTTTTATCGAAGCCGAGATAGAAGCGGCCGGATTTTGCCGGGGCGGCTGGCGCGGTGGCGGCGATACCGGAAGAGAGGATGCCGGAAGAGAGAAGGATGAGGCTGAGCAGCAGCAGGTTGGCGGGGCGGCTGAGCATGGATTCGATGATATGACGCGGCGCGACGCGAATTTTCTGCTTCGCGGGCACACGCCGGAATTTTAAGGGGTGTCTCAGTTTGAAAAAGAGTGCTTCAGGGGCTGAAGTCCGGGTTATTGTTCGCCCGTTCCGGCACGGCTGAAGCCGTGCCCTGATACAGAGCAAATGCACACTGAGACACGGCCGGATGATTAAGGGCATGAAGGGGGAAGACCGCTGAAGAGAGCGGTCTTTTATGCCGATTGCAGGAAGGCGACGGTCTGGATGCCGGCGACCTCGAAGCGCTTGCGGCAGCGGATATTTTTGCAGGCCAGCATATCGTCGCGTCGTACCATGTAGGACTGCGCCTTTGCGAATTTGGCGCGGTCGCGCTCGTCGGCGTTGCGGGGCAGGACATTCTTCTTGCGGCGGACGAGCCAGGAGATCTGATACTCGTCGGCTTTGCCGCAGTGAGGGCAGGTCAGGGTGTGAGTGCGTTGTTCGGGCCGTTCGTCGTAAAAATCGCGCTCTTCCATCGCCGGGGGACCTCCGAAATTCGTCACAAAAAGTATTTCATATTGCGTTCCGCATGGAACAGGAAAGATGGAGAGATGGCGGCAAAGAAGGCAAAGAAAAAGACGTTCTCGGCGGTGAAGGCGGTCAAGGCCAATGCACGGGAGCGCGTGGGACAGCCGAAGCCGGAGCGGGTGATCGAGGAAGATAAGCCGAAGCGCAAAGAGAAGCACAAATCGACGCTGAGCGATCTGATGTCGGAGGGAAAAGGGGAGGGCTGACCGGATGGGGGGTGGCCGGCCGGATTCCGGATAGACTGTCATTTTCTTAAACCCTTCGTCATTTCCACCGATAACGGGAGAGAGGCATGATCGACACTCCCTCCAGAACGAATCGGACAGCGCTTCCACGGGCGCGCCGGGAGACGGGCGATGGCAGGGGCCAGAACCGTGGGCCGAATCAGGCTCCGAGCCAGGGGCCGAGTCAGGGTCAGGGCGCGGAGCGGCGGCAGGCCTCGCGCTATGACTGCGAGGGGTATGCCGAGGTCTTTCTGCCGCTGGGCGGTCTGCGCTTTCGCGGACGGATTCTGAACCTGAGTCTGACCGGCTGCTTTATCGAAGCGAACTTCAACCTGGAGCGGGGCACGCGCGTGGAGATTTACTTCGAAGCGCGGCACCTGCGCTTTCGCGTGGCCGGCGCGGTGGCGGCGCTGCGGAACAGGCGCGGCGTGGGGGTATCGTTTGTGGATCTGACGCCACGGCGGGCCGCGCAGATCGAAGACCTGGTGCAGGAGCTGAAGGAAGAGCTGGAAGAAGGCCTGGAAGTGCACAGCTGACGCTGGGTTAGGGGTCTGCTTGCGGTCTTTCGGAGCTGTGCGCCGGGGCTGAAGCCCCTTTTCTTTTTGATGGTTTTGTCACCGGGCTAAAGATCACCCCAGCGAACTCTGTTCGCCGGGGACCCCGATTGCCCGGTGCTTCTA
>NZ_QVQT02000003.1:488206-688867 GCF_003428625.2 Paracidobacterium acidisoli
GGCGCGAGACATATGCCCGCCTTAGCTACGCGAAGGTGGGCACCCGGACTTTTCGGATGGAAGAGAACGCAGATCCCTCGGCTGCGCTCGGGATGACGAGGCGATGAAGGTTCAGACGGTGATCTGTGGGCTGAGCTTTTCGGCGAGGCTGGTGTGGCCTTTGGCGCGGGCGTATCCGGCGGGCGTTTTGCCCTGATTGCAGAGGGCGGAGGGGTCGGCTCCGCGAGCGAGGAGGAGCAGGGCGATTTCGGCTTTGCCGGAGTCGGCGGCCTGATGGAGAGGCGTGTATCCGCCAGCCTGCTTCGCGTTGATATCGGCTCCGGCATCGAGGAGCGCAAGGACCACTTCATAAGAGGTGTTGAGCGCGACGGCAGCGTGGAGCGGCTGGTTGTCGAGGGGATTCTTCGAGCGGGCGTCGAGGCCGGCTCCGCGCGCGAGGAGGAGGGTGACGGCCTGGGGTGTGGCGAAGGCCGCGGCGAGGTGGAGCGGCGTCCATCCATCGCCGGAGACGGAGCGGGCAGCGGAGGGATCGGGGGCGAGCAGGCGCTCGAGCTGCGCGGTGTCGCCGAGGGCGGCGGCTTCGAAGATATCGAGCTCAGGCAGGCGGGTGATGAGGAAGTCGCGGATGACGGGCTGGCCGGTGTAGATGGCCCACAGGAGCGCAGAGACGCCCTGCGCGTCGCGCGAGGCGGCGAGGTCGGGGTTGTCCTCGATGTCGGCGGCGAGCTCGGAGGTCTGTCCGCGGCGGATCATGTCGAAAATATGGCGGCTCATGCGGGTGGGCTCCAGTGAGTGGCTGGTGATGCGAACAGGATACAGAGACGGGGAGAATTTCGCAGACCGGGCGAGGGGCGCGGGCGCGGAGAGAGCGGCGCGGATATGATGGGAGCGGCTTTTCCTCGCGTAAAACTCAACTCTTCTGTCGGGTGAATGAATGATGATGCGATCTGGTTTGGCGGTGGGGACCGCGCCGGTGTGGTGTGCGGCGGCGATCTTCGGAGCGATGTTTGCAGGTTCGGCGTTTGCGGCGGACAAGCCGGCGGCGGACTGGGTGGGGACGTGGGCGGCGTCTCCGGTAGCGGTTCCGGTGAAGGCGGACGAGTCGGCGGCGAATGCGACGTATCGCGATGTGGTGCACATCAGCCTGGGCGGGAACACGCTGCGGGTGCAGCTGACGAATGAGTTCGGCTCGACTCCGCTGAAGGTGGGCGCGGCGCATCTGGCGGCCAGCGCGGGCAGCGGAGCGATCCAGGCGGGATCGGACCATGCGCTGATGTTCGGGGGCAAACCGGATGTGATCATTCCGGCGGGCGCATTTGTGCTGAGCGATCCGGTGACGATGACGGCGGCGGCGATGTCGGATCTGGCGGTGAGCGTGTATGTGCCGGACCAGCCGCTGGCGACGAAGAGCTGCCACTCGTTCGCGGCGTCGACGAATTACACGATGCCGGGCGATGAGACGGCGGCGGCGACGCCGGAGAATGCGAAAGAAACGGGCTCGTGGTGCTTCGTGAAGGGCGTGGAGGTGAAGGCGGGCGATAAGGACGCGGCGATTGTGGCCTTCGGCGATTCGATCACGGACGGGGCGCACTCGACGGCGAATGCGAACCACCGCTGGCCGGATTATCTGGCAGCGCGGCTGCAGGCGGACAAGAAGCTGTCGCACCTGTCGGTGCTGGATGAGGGGATCGGCGGCAACCGCGTGCTGCGCGACGGATACGGGCCGAGCGCGCTGGCGAGGTTCGACCGCGATGTGCTGTCGCAGGACGGCGTGAAGTATGTGATCGTGCTCGAGAGCATCAACGATATCGGGCGGATTCACAATCCGGCTGATCCGGATGCGGGCGTGACGGCGGAGGACCTGATCTGGGGGCTGACGCAGCTGGTGACGCGGGCGCATGCGCACGGGATCAAAATTTACGGTGCGACGCTGACGCCGTATATGGGCGCGGGCTACTCGACGGAGCGCGGCGAACAGGTGCGCGAGGCGGTGAACCAGTGGATCCGCACGGGCGGTGTGTTCGACGGCGCGTTCGATTTCGACAAGGCGACGCAGGACCCGCAGAAGCCGACGTGGTTTCTGCCGGCGGACGACAGCGGAGATCATCTGCACCCGCAGGATGCCGGATACAAGGCAATGGCGGATGCGATCGATCTGAAGATGTTTAAGTAGGGCGGGTAATTTTGCAGTGCGGGCGGTGGCTGCGGCCGGGCGTTATGCCGGGTGGTGGCTGCCGCCCGAATTGTTTTTATACGCGATGCGGGGAGTCCTGCGGCTGCGGAGATTGCTGAAACGAAGCAGTGTACGCGGGGGCGGCGGGGCATGTACTATCGGCAGGCACCGACGGATGGAGAACGATGGAATTCCGCGATGACGATCTGAAAGCGTTTGAGAAGAACGGCGCGGCGCCGCTGCCTGCCGCTGAGGATCAGGGCTATGTGGAGCATGAGGGGGCCCGGATCTGGTACAGCACGTATGGCTCGGGATCGCCGGTGATTCTGCTGCATGGCGGGCTGGGGCACAGCGGCAACTGGGGGTATCAGGTGCCGGCGCTGACGGAGAGCGGGTATCGCGCGGTGGTGCTGGACAGCAGAGGCCATGGACGCAGCACGCGCGACGGCAGGCCGTACTCGTATGAGCTGATGGCGGCCGATCTGCGGGCGGTGATGGACCGGCTGCTGCTGGAGAAGGCGTGTCTGGTGGGATGGAGTGACGGAGCGTGCACGGCTCTGATGTTTGCGGCGGAGGAGCCGGGGCGCGTGCATGGGGTCTTCTTCTTTGCATGCAATATGGACCCGGGCGGCGTGAAGCCGTTTGCGGCGACGCCGGCGTCGGACCGGTGCTTCGAGCGGCATGCGAGGGACTATGCGGAGCTGTCGGCGGCTCCGGAGAGCTTCCGGGCGTTTGTGGAGGATGTGAGCCTGATGCAGCGGACGCAGCCGAATTATTCGGTGGACGATCTGGCTGGGGTTCGCGTGCCGGTGCTGGTGGTGCTGGGCGAAGAGGATGAATTTATCCGGCGCGAGCATGCGGAGTATCTGGCGCGGTCTCTTCCGGCGGCGGAGTTTGTGATGCTGCGCGGAGTGAGCCACTTTGCTCCCCTGCAGCGGCCGGGGCTGTTCAATGCCACGATGCTGGCCTTTGCGGACAGCGTGCAGGGCTGAGGCGGCGTTTCACGAGCGGGTCCGGATTTCCCGCACGGGGCTTTTCGGCATCCAACCCTGACAGAAGAAGTCTGGATGGGAGGGAATCCGATGAAATGCATTCTCGCAGCGATATGCTGCGTCGCGATGTGCTCGATGCCTGCGCTGGCTCAGAAGAAGGCGGCGATGACGGACCAGCAGTTTGTGGATTTTGCCGGGCAGACGGACATGGTTGAGGCGAACCTGGGACAGCTTGCGGCCACCACGGCCTCTTCGCAGCCGGTGAAGGACTATGCGCAGATGCTGGTGACGGATCACACGAGCGACTTCAGCCAGCTGAACAGTGTGGCGCAGCAGGCGAGCCTGACGGCGCCGACGGCGATCGATGCGGCGCACAATAAGATGATGATCGATCCCTTCCAGAAGCTGAAGGGCGCGGCCTTCGATCATAAGTATGTGCAGGAGATGATCGCGGGACATACGAAGGCGATCGCCGTTTACAAAAAAGAAGCGGACGACGCGCAGAATCCGGCGCTGAAGTCGTACGCGCAGCAGACGCTGCCGACGCTGCAGAAGCATCTGGACGGCGCCAAAGCGCTGCTGAAGGCGAAGTAGCGAAGCCCGTCTCCATTCGTGTCAGCAAGGGGCGCAAAGGGACACTGGGATGTTGCGAAATGCAGATCCCTCGACTTCGCTCGGGATGACAAGGGTTGAGGGTATCGTCTTCCCACCTTAGCTTCCCGTCCCGGCGCACGAACACCGTGCGCGCCGGCCCGGTTCGCGAAGGTGGGGCACCCTGGATTCCGCGCAGAAGGAGGAAATGCAGATCCCTCCACTGCGCTTCACTGCGTTCTCCACCCCAGCGCACGAACATCACGTGCGCCGGGGACCCCGGTCCGCTTCGGTCGGGATGATAAGGGTGGAGGGTATGCATGCCCACGTCCGGAAATCCGGACGCGGGGGCAC
This sequence comes from Paracidobacterium acidisoli, assembly GCF_003428625.2. GTDB lineage: Bacteria > Acidobacteriota > Terriglobia > Terriglobales > Acidobacteriaceae > Paracidobacterium > Paracidobacterium acidisoli. The sequence goes on from NZ_QVQT02000003.1 coordinate 492,317, forward strand.
CTAGGTGTTCGCACCCGGGTGTTCGTCTCACCTTCCACACTCATAATCCGTCCGCAGACCGCGTCTGAAGATCCGGACGCGGAGCATCCCCGGCGATTCAGCGGGCTGTCATCGAGTTCTGCCATAATGCGGGCTTCGGGAAAGGAGTAAGACCGATGGCCACAGGTAAAGTGACAGGCAGATTCGGGCAGGTAGCGAAGGGCGGATCTCCGCTGGAAGTGGTAACGCGGGAGGTGCGCGATCCGGGCGCGCATGAGGTGCGGATTCGTGTGCAGGCATGCGGAGTGTGCCACAGCGATTCGCTGACCGTGGAGGGATACTGGCCGGGGATTGCGTATCCCAGAGTGCCGGGGCATGAAGTGGTGGGCGTGGTGGACGCGGTGGGCGAGAGTGTGACGCAGTTTGCTCCGGGGCAGCGCGTGGGCGTGGGCTGGTATGGCGGCCACTGCGGCAAATGCGAGCCGTGCCGGCGCGGCGATCATGTGGCGTGCCAGGTGCTGAGCATTCCCGGCATTTCGTATGACGGTGGATATGCGGACTACATTGTGGTTCCGGCGATGGCGGTGGCCTCGGTTCCGGAGTCGCTGACGAGCGCGGAGGCGGGTCCGCTGCTGTGCGCGGGGATTACGACGTTCAATGCGCTGCGCAACAGCGGAGCGCGGCCTCCGGATGTGGTGGCGGTGCTGGGGATGGGCGGACTGGGCCATCTGGGCGTGCAGTACGCAGCGAAGATGGGCTTCACCACGGTGGCTGTGGCGCGCGGCGCGGACAAGGCGAAGTTTGCGCATGAGCTGGGCGCGCATCATTACATCGACAGCACGACGGAGGACGTAGCGCAGGCGCTGCAGAAGCTGGGCGGCGCGAGGACGATTCTGGCGACGGTGACGGACGCGGGCGCGATGTCGGCGGCGATCGGCGGGCTGGGCTATGCGGGCAAGCTGATGGTGCTGGGCGCGCCGATGGAGCCACTGCAGGTGCCGGCGATTCCGCTGATCATGCAGCGGAAGACGGTGGCGGGATGGCCGAGCGGGACGTCGATCGATTCGGAGGACACGCTGAAGTTCAGCGCGCTGACGGGTGTGAAGCCGCTGATCGAGACGTATCCGCTGGAGAAGGCGGCGGAGGCATACGCTCGGATGATGAGCGGGAAGGCGCGCTTCCGGGTGGTGCTGGAGACGGGTGCGTAAGGCTGATCGTCCCAGCTACGCGGGACTGGCCGTCCAGGCGTACGCGTCGCACGGGGGGGAGCAATGCAGATCCCTCCGCTGCGCTTCACTGCGTTCTCCACCCCAGCGCACGAACATCACGTGCGCCGGGGACCCCGGTCCGCTTCGGTCGGGATGACAAGGGTTGAGGGTATACGCTCCCACGTCCGAAGGTCCGGACGTGGGGCACCCGGGGACTGGCCGTCCAGGCGTACGCGGTCTCTGCCGAGACCGCAAAAACAGGGCCCGCTCGATGGCGGGCCTTTTCTTTACAGGTAGGTAAAGGTAAGTGCCGGTGCGAAAGAAGAGTGCGTGCCGGGTGCGACCAATCGCGGGCTGGAGCATCTGTTTCGATACATGTCGAATTATCCTCGTTTGTTTTCTCCTCTTCGTGTGGGCGCGCTGGCGCTGAAGCATCGTGTGGTGATGGCTCCGCTGACGCGGATGCGGTCGGAGCAGCCGGGCGATGTGCCGACGGATCTGATGGCCACGTATTACGGGCAGCGCGCCTCGGAGGGCGGGCTGATTATTTCCGAGGCGACACAGATTTCGCTGCAGGGAAAGGGCTATCCGGGCGCGCCGGGGATCCACTCGCAGGAGCAGGTGGAGGGCTGGAAGAAGATTGTCCAGGCGGTGCATGCGAAGGGCGGATTTATCTTTCTGCAGCTCTGGCATGTGGGGCGGATCTCGCACAGCTCGCTGCATCCGGAGGAGGGATTGCCGGTGGCGCCTTCGGCGATTGCTCCGTCAGTGGGGGAGACCTTCGACGCGCACTTCGGGCGCGTGCCCTTCGAGACGCCGCGCGCGCTGACGCTCGAAGAGATTCCGGGGCTGATTGCCACGTACCGCCAGGCGGCGGAGAATGCGAAGGCCGCGGGCTTCGACGGCGTCGAGGTGCACTCGGCGAACGGGTATCTGCTGGAAGAGTTTCTTGAGGACCGCACGAACCGGCGCACCGATATCTACGGCGGCTCGATTGAGAACCGAGCACGGCTGCTCTTTGAGGTGGTCGATACGGCGATCGATGTGTGGGGAAAAGACCGCGTGGGCGTGCGGCTGTCGCCGTACGGAACCTTCGGCGATATAGCCGACAGCGATCCTGTGGCGCTGTTTACGTATGTGCTGAAGGGGCTGAGCGAAAAAGGCATTGCGTATGCGCATGTGATCGAGCCGCGCACTTCGGGCTCGGGCGGCGGCGCGCCGACCAATCATGATGCTCCGCGCACGGCGAAGATCTTTCGCGGCGCGTTTCAGGGCGTGTTTCTTTCGACCGGCGGATATACGGCCGAAGAGGCTGAGGAGACGCTGCGCGACAACTACGCCGATGCCATTGGCTTCGGGCGGCCGTTCATCGCCAATCCTGATCTGCCGGAGCGCTTTCGCCGGAATACCACTCTGAATGCTCCGGACCGTTCGACCTTTTACGGCGGCACGGAGAAGGGATACACGGATTATCCGGCGATCGAGGCCGCGGGCGTCTGAGACGGAAAGAGCGAAGAGGGTGCGGGCATCCGGTAAAACGGGTGCCCGTTTTGTTTTGTGCGCCAGAGGCCGGAGGGTCGCTCTCAGGCGTGCTGCGAGAATGAGAGGACGTTGCCGTCGGGATCTTTGAACCAGGCGACTTTATCGCCGGTGGGAAAGGTGCAGATGGCGTGCTCGTCCTGCGGAAGGCCGGGGTAGCGCTCGAAGGCGACGCCCTTTTGCGCGAGCCCGGAGACGGCTGCGGCGATGTCGGGGACCTCCCAGCCGAGGACGGTGGAGGGCGAGGGGGTGAAGCCGGGCAGTTTGCTGATGCGGAGCATGATGCCGTGGATGTCGAAGACGAGAGCGAAGCCGTCGTCGCGGAGAAAGCGCAGGCCGAGGGTGTCGCGGTAGAAGACGGTCGAGGCTTCGGGGTTTTGGGTGAGCAGAAAGGTGACGACGCGGTCGAGTGGCATGGGCGGCTCCATACATCCCGGCTCAGGGCTGGGAATATCGGCTCAGGATGGGCGCCATGCTACGCGATTCGCGCGGCGGGGGAAAGACCGAATTCATGAAGATCGGGAGGGCGGCGTTCGTGAATATTTGATGGAGCCGGAAGGGAAGGCTGCGAGGGGAATTGCCGTGCGCGTCTTCTGCGGATAGTCTGCGATGTACGATCTTAGCGACGGGCGCGAGGGGGATGGCGGCGATGGATTTTCAGAGCAGGCTGGGAAGACGGATTGCGGTTGCGATGATGGCGCTGCTGACGGCGGGCGCCGGCGCGGCGCATGCGCAGGAGTGGGCGAAGGCGCGGCTGGATAAATCGCCGCGGCACCAGGAGTGGGTGAACATTCAGTACGGCAACCGGACGGTGCACGCGTATGTGGTGTATCCGGAGGTGAAGGGGAAGGCTCCGGCGGTTCTGCTGATTCATGAGATCTTCGGGTTGACCGACTGGGCGCGCGAGGCGGCGGATGAAGTAGCGGCGGCGGGGTATGTGGCGATCGAGCCGGATCTGCTGTCGGGGTTTGGTCCGAAGGGCGGAGGGACGAGCGACTTCCCGGACCAGGATGCGGCGGTGAAGGCGGTGTCGGGGCTTGATCCGGATGTGGTGACGGCGGACCTGAATGCGACGGCGGATTATGTGAAGAAGCTGCCGGCGGTGAACGGGAAGCTGGCGGTGGCGGGGTTCTGCTGGGGCGGCGGGCAGTCGTTCCGCTTTGCGACGAATCGGCATGACCTGAGCGCGGCGTTCGTGTTTTACGGGCCTCCCCCGAAGGATCTGAGCGCGATCACGGCTCCGGTGTACGGGTTCTACGCGGGGAACGATGCGCGGATCTCGGCGACGGTTCCGGATACGACGGCGGCGATGAAGGCGGCGGGGAAGAAGTACGATCCGGTGATTTATGACGGCGCGGGGCACGGCTTCATGCGGGCCGGGGAAGACCCGACACGGACGACGGGCAATGAGGCGAACGTGAAGGCCCGGGAGCAGGCGTGGGCAAAGTGGAAGACGCTGCTGGGCGGGCTGTAAGAGCCAGAACGTTGATAGCTTTCGAAGCTTATCGAGAACCTGCGAAGATTCACGGAGCCGAAGTATTCAGCTAAAGTTGTTTATCGCCGAACTTTTTGGATAGCCATTCAAATACGGCTTTTTGTTCATCTTGCCCAGCCCGCCGGATTTGTGACAGCAACCAGATAGTAGTTGGTTTTTCCCCGGTAATATTCTTCGCCCCCTGATTACAGGTCGAGCACAGAGCGCGGAGATTTGATAACTCGTCTTTGCCGCCGAGATTTTTGTCTTTGATATGCCCAATATGAAGGCGAACTTTGCGCCTGGTAAAAGGGTCAATATCACCGGGAGTCAGGCCGCACATCTGGCACGTGAAGCCATTGCGGTCAAGGACTTCAGCACGAAGCTTCGCAGAGATACCGCGACCGAACCTAACTTGTTTTTCCGGTGGGTTTTCGCTCAGGAGATATTCCCCTGGTTTTAAGTCGACACTGTCGTGATGAGTCAGGATTTTCCAGCCCTCATCTTCCCTAAGTTCGCGGACACGCCTTGCCCACTCGCTGACACTGGAGCCAGCTGCGTCACGAAGCTGGATAGATGTAACTACCTTTCCGACATTAGCTGCAAGAAAGCGCCGGATTCTTTCTTTTGATCCCGGCTTACGCATGCCCTTCCATACTCACTAATTCAGATGTGTTGAGAGGCAGCTGATGCAGCAGTTGTTTTCCTATCAGTTCTGTATATGCGGGTGGAATTGCTTCATTGATCTCGCTTTTGGTCATCCAGTCAATCCCCATAGCTTCGCTTGCGGCCGCAAGCGTGCAATTCCCTCCTCCGGTAACCTGTACAAAATCTTTCCACTCATCGGTCTTACCGTAATGCGATTTGCGTCTATCAAAAGTATGTACTTTCGGATGCTTTTGATGAGGAGGTGTCAGAATTGGAAACGATGCCTCAAAAAGACGATGACGTAATACTCTAAGTCTAGGGAACATCGTTCCACAAAGAACGACAGGATTGATTAGCGGCGCACCTTCCACATTCTCGATTACATACGGCAGGTTTGACCTGATGAGCATTTCCCGCACAGGCTCAATGAGGCGCGGCCAAGCATGTGCATTCCCGTTTCTTTTGGCGAGGTCGCTATACGATTGACACGGCGGGGATGCATGAATCGCGTCGAACGATGCAATAAAGGTCGGGTCCAAGTTCAAAGCATCAGCCTGAATGAACTGAAATGGATAGCGAGGTTGTGGGCTTATATCGACACCCACGACATCAAAACCAGCTTTCTGATAACCTGCCCCCGCTCCGCCTGCACAGCAAAAAAGATCAAGAAGTCTCGGCCTTCTCCGGGCTTTTGAGGCTGAGCGACTAGGCCGGTATGAAGGAACTTTATTTTCCTGTGTGGGACAGCGTTCGGTCTTGTCATTTTCAATCTGCGAGAAATTCATTCAGCCGCTCCATCAGCCTTGCAGGTTTTTTCAATTCGCATTGCCATACTGTAAGTACTTTCCATCCCATCTTTCGCAGTTGATAGCGAACATGTCGATCCCGAGTTGCATTAGCGAGAAGCTTTGTTTGCCAGAAGTCGGTGCGTGTCTTCGGGATCGTAGCGCGCTTACATCCAGTATGGCGATGCCAGAAGCATCCATGCACAAATAACGCTTTTTGGCGTGATGGAAAAACCAGATCGGGCTTGCCGGGCAAATTTGGGTCGTGGAGTCGATATCGGTACCCAAGCGAGTGAACAATTTTTCGAACTGCCATTTCCGGGCCTGTATCCTCCGCGTGAATCGCCGCCATATTCAGGGAGCGGCGGTCAGAATTCAGGTGATCAGTCACACTAAAGCCTCGTATGGCCAAATAAAGGCCATTGATCTGCCACGTATTTCTCTGCGGCTTCCCGCACAACCCACGCAAGAGATACTTTTTTACGCCGCGCAATTTCTTCAAGCGTTCGATAAACATCGGGTGGAAATCCAACCGAGGCGCGGATTGTAGACGGCTTGGCGGCTTTTGCGATCTGTTGGCCCGACATTTCTTAAAATCCTCATTGCCTAACTTTATGCACCAGCTTACACCGCTACGGTGCAAACGGGGAGACGGAAATTTAATCCAAGATGTAAACGCAGGTTACGGAAAGCAGCGGAATCGTTGACTCGGGTGGGGAATTGCCGTATTCTGAAGTCCTTGCGCAGTCTGCGTCTGCCGTTCTGTGCGTTCGTGCATAGAGATACGGGCAGGCGAATCCGGAAAACCTGAGAGAAGCCGGTTCCGGGGAAGTTGCGCCAGCCTCACGCGAACAGCATTCTGTAAGCCGCGGGGTACTTTGCAGGACCGCGCGTGGCTGCGCGTGGATCATTCGCGGTGTTTACCGGACGATGACAAGCCGGCCGCGCGATGAGAAAACAGGGTTTTGGCCGCGGCGGAGGCAACTCCGGAGATGCGCGGCGCGGGCCGAATGGCCCGGAAATGGTTCGGGAGAAGGAAGAAGCGATGTCGACATATATTCCGAGCGCGCTCGAGATTCAGCGGAAGTGGTTCGTGGTCGATGCCAGCGGCAAGACGCTGGGACGGCTGGCGACCGAGGCGGCCAGCGTGCTGGCCGGAAAGCGGAATCCGAAGTACACGCCGTTTATCGATGTGGGTGATCACGTGATCGTGATCAATGCAGAAAAAGTACGGCTGACGGGGCTGAAGAGCCAGAGCAAGGTCTACCGCCGCTATACGGGTTTCCCGGGGGGACTGCGCGAGGAGTCGTTTACGCGGCTGCTGGAGCGGAAGCCGGAAAAGATTGTGGAAGAGGCGATCAAGGGCATGCTGCCGAAGACGAAGATGGGCCGGAAGATGGGCTCGAAGCTGAACGTCTACAAGGGCGATAAGCATCCGCATGCTGCGCAGCAGCCTCAGCCGCTCGAAATCAGCGCATAGGTTTTCAGAGGATTCGATAAGACATGGCAGATCTGGTTCAGTACTACGGAACGGGGCGTCGCAAGTCGGCGATCGCCCGCGTTTTCCTGCGCCCCGGCAGCGGTGGTTTTACCGTGAACGGCAAGCCGTTTGAGACCTACTTCGTGACCGAGCAGCAGCGGGTGTCGGCAAAGAAGCCGCTGGTGGCAAGCGACACCGGCGCGACCTTCGACGTGCTGACGACGGTGCGCGGCGGCGGCGTGGCGGCTCAGGCCGATGCGGTCAAGATGGGCATTGCCCGCGCCCTGCTCGAGTTCAACGTCGAGCTGCGCAAGACGCTGAAGGCCGAAGGCTTTCTGACCCGCGACGCCCGCATCAAGGAGCGCAAGAAGTACGGTCAGAAGGGCGCCCGCAAGCGGTTCCAGTTCTCGAAGCGCTAGTTTCCGGTATCCCATGTCCGAAGATCCGGACATGGGGCACCCACGGTTCGGCAGGCGCTGGTTTTTGGGATCATCCCAGCTTAGCTTCCCGCCCCGGCGCACGAATATCACGGGGACCCGGTTCGCGAAGGTGGGGCACCCACAGATTTGTGAAGTTAAATCTTCCCTTAAACGGGGAATCAATTCCGGCGACCTTAAACCTTGCCGGGATGCAGTCCACGAAGGAGGCTGTTTGGCCACGATCACCATGAAGGAGCTGCTCGAAGCGGGTGTTCACTTCGGGCATCAGACGAAGCGCTGGGATCCGCGGATGAAGGAGTACATCTTCGGCGAGCGCAATGGCATTTACATCATCGACCTGCAGAAGACCCTGAAGATGTTCAAAGAGGCGTCGAAGTACGTGACCGACCTCACCGCTCAGGGCAAAGTGATTCTGTTTGTCGGCACCAAGCGGCAGGCGCAGGACGCCATTGCCGAAGAAGCCAACCGCGCGGGGATGTTCTACATCAACAACCGCTGGCTGGGTGGCCTGCTGACGAACTGGGTGACGGTGCAGAAGTCGGTGAAGCGCCTTCAGGAACTGGATGATATGGCCACGGACGGCCGTTACGGATTGCTGACCAAGAAGGAAGTGATTCGCCTGGAGCGGGAGCGCAAGCACCTGCAGGCTAACCTGGCGGGCATCAAGAACATGCGCCGGCTGCCGGATGCGATCTTCGTGGTCGATTCGAACAACGAAGCGATTGCGGTGAAGGAAGCGCGGAAGCTGGGCATTCCGGTGGTTGCGGTCGTCGATACGAACTGCGATCCGACGGTGGTCGATTACGTGATTCCGGGTAACGACGATGCGCTGCGCGCGATTCGTCTGTTCACCTCGAAGATTGCCGATTCGGCGATCGAAGGCGTGCAGATGGCCGGTGACAAGGTGCTGGTCGATGTGGCCGGTGTAACGGCCGATATCCAGGCAGTGGCCGACGGCGAGGCCGATGAGGCTCCCGAAGCCGCAGAGGCATCGGCACCGGGCGAGGTCTCCGAACCGAGCGAGGATGTCGATCTGGAAGCGGCTCTGGGCGGCGGGATTCGCAAGGCTCCGGTTGCGGTGAGCGCGATCGACGAAGAGGCAGCGGAAGGCAGCATCTAACTGAGCTAAAGGCCGGACAGCTAAAAAGGCGGTCAGCTGATGAAGCGGACAGCTAAAGACCGGATAGCTAAAAGGCCGGGTAGCTGAGACGCAGACGGCTTAAACTGAACGGACGTATAACCGGACAGCGATATGGTGGCCCGGACGGAAGCTTACAGAAGCGTGGCTGCTCTCAAGACGGCCACGCTTTCTTTCTGCCCGGATACAGGGCAAATTTGAAAAGCCGATAAATGCAGATCCCTCGACTGCGTTCCCGCGTTGCGGGAACTTCGCCCGGGATGACAAGATTGAGAAGGAAGGACTGAATCAGGATGTCTACTGTGAGTGAGAAGATCGATGCGAAGCAGGTAAAAGAGCTGCGCGACAAGTCGGGCGCGCCGATGGGCGACTGCCTGAAGGCTCTGCAGGAAGCGAAGGGGAACCAGGAAGACGCGTTCGTCCTGCTGCGCAAGCGCGGGATGGCGTCGGCGGCAAAGAAGGCTTCGCGCTCGACGAACGAGGGCGCGGTGGGCACCTACATTCACGCGGGCGGCAAGATCGGCGTGCTGGTGGAAGTGAACTGCGAGAGCGATTTCGTGGCGCGCACGGACGACTTCCAGGACCTGCTGAAGGACATCGCGATGCACATCGCGGCGACCGATCCCCGCTACATTCGCCCGGAAGACGTCACTCCTGAGGACCTGGAGCGCGAGAAGGAGATTTATCGCGCGCAGGCGGCGGCGACGGGCAAGCCGGCTCCGGTGGTCGAGAAGATCGTCGAGGGCAAGATGAGCAAGTTCTACGAAGAGGTCTGCCTGCTGGAACAGCCGTTCATCAAGGAGCAGTCGGTATCGATCAAGGACCTGATTGCGCAGAAGGTGGGCAAGCTGGGCGAGAACATCACGGTCCGGCGCTTTGCGCGCTTCAAGGTCGGCGATCCCGGCTGGACGGTGGCGCAGACGAAGCTGGCGGCGGAAGACGCGCCCGAGGCGTAAGCTCTGTTGCGGAAGTGAACAAAGCCCGGCCATCGGCCGGGCTTTTTCTTTTCGCGGAACCGTAAAAGACGGGGCTGGTTTCAGTGAGAGCGTCCGCCTCCGCTGGCCGGAGCGCTCATGGAGGGTCCTGCCGCCGGTGCCGAGGCGTGAGCGCCGGAGAAGCCAGGCTGCATGCCTCCGCCTGAAGGCTGCATGTTCCCGCCGCGTTGTGCGCCGGATGAGGTGCGGCTGATCTGGCCGGGGCTGTAGGAGCGCGGGCCGTAGGAGCGTCCGGCAGCCGATTCGCCGGGACCTGAGCCGGGCATGGATGCGGGGTTGAAGACGGACAGATTTGCGGAGCCGTGATGCTCGACCTCCCGCGAGAAGGAGTGCAGGTTGCCGAGGCTGCCGCGCGGAACGCCGAGGCCGGCGGAGTCGTTGCGGAAGACGAAGTTCTCCGAGGTGCCGGTGCTGAGCGAGGAGCGGGAGAGCGGCTGCCTGCTGACGGCGATCAGCGTTCCGCGGCCGGCGATGGGAGGCAGGATGGGCTGATGGGGGAGCCGTCCGGGGGGATTGAGGCGATGGCCGGTGGAGGGAACGGTGGCCGTTCCCGGTATGTTGGAGAGGCCGTACCATCCGCCGCCAGGCTGCCATCCCCAGCCGACACCGGAGCAGAAGCCCCAGGAGCCGTAGTGATAGGGCATCCAGCCCCAGGGATAGGGCGATACCCAGGAGTAGCCGGCTCCGGAGTACCAGGCCCACGAGCCGTTGGAGTAGGGGTCCCAGGCGGCGCTGGCGAAGTACGGACGCCACATGGAGCCGCATCCGCCGCCGGCATTGATGAAGCTGCCGTAGTAGAGCATGTCGCTGACGCCGTAGCTGTAGGCGGAGCCGCCGAAGGCGCTGAGGCTGGCGAAGTGCTTGTGGTAGTCGGCCTGATCGTGGTCCCAGGGATCGAAGATGTCGGAGGTTACCTTTTTCGCCAGCTCAGGAGGGTTCTGACTGGCGAGGTCGAAGGTGAGCGTGTGCTTTTTGGAGACCTCGATGGTTCCTGAGGCAGCGTTGACGGGGACGGGTGCTCCGTCAAGAACGGCAAGCGTCGCGGTGGAGGGGCTGAGCTGCAGGCGGATGTGGCTGGAGGGCGGGAGGTCGAGCGTCTGCGAGCCGAAATCGACGGCGAACTGATTGCCTTTGGTGCCGGTGAGGCTGACGTAGACCAGGCCTTTGAGGACTTTGACGGCGGAGAGGGTGGCTCCGGTGGGCATGAGCTCGAGCTTTGGGAATTCGATGAGGGAGCTGGGGCCGACACGCAGGGTGCTGTTGTCCTCGAATTCAATTTCGGCGATGCCGACGGTGGTCTGGAGACGGCTGCCTTCGACGATGGGAAGGTTGGTGATGGCCTCTTCGAATCCGTGGCCGATGGCGCGGTCGAGCAGGACGGTGCCCTTGATCTCGCTGAGGCGCACGATGCGCACCTTCGATAAGGTCTGTGCGGGCACGGTGCTGTTCTGCAGCGAGGGTGCGGCTGCGGGCTCCTGCGCCGCCGAGGGAAGAGCGATGCAGCAGGCGAGCAGGGCTGCCGCTGTGGCAATTCCAAAGAGCGTCTGAACGGGCGTGGCGGCTGCGGGTCTTCCGTGCGTGGGGTTGGTTCTCATTTCCGCCCTCCTTCTTTTCCCGGCAGGGTTCGATCGGGAAGACGCCGGGCAGGGGGATAGAACCTTACCGGACGGCCGGGCGCAGGCAGAATCTGCGCTTCCGCAGGCATGGTAGCACTGCAGAGCACAGGTAGCGAGCGTCCGGCCACGGGCGGTTTTGATGGCACTGCAGCACAAAGCGGGGAGCAGCGCGCTCAGATGACGCGCAGCAGCAGAAGGATGATGAGGATCAGCAGGATCAGACTGACGCCGCCGCCGCCGTAGTAGCCGATGCCTGGCCCCATGCGATAACCGCCAAACCCAAAGAGCAGAAGCAGAACGATCAGGATAATGAGTAACATGGTTTCTCCTTTGGGACGTTAGGATGCGCGGCGGAGGGCAGGTGCAGGGGAATATTTGCTTTCGCGCCGGGTTGTACGGCGGTGGACGAGAATGTGCGCTTAATGAGCGGATGAAGAGGTTTGCCGGCGCTGATCGCAGGCGGCTTTGATCTTTTCGTATTTGGCGTGGAGCTCGTCGAGCTCGAGGTCGCTGAGGTTCTCGATGTCGATCATCTGATCGCGGGCGTTGTCGATGGCGCGGATGAGCTCATTGAGCTTGAGGTTGATGGCGCGGGCGTCGCGGTTCTGGGTGTTCTGGATGAGGAAGACCATGAGGAAGGTCACGATGGTGGTGCCGGTGTTGATGATGAGCTGCCAGGTGTCGGAGTAGTGGAAGATCCATCCGGTGGAGCCCCAGGCGACGATGACGAGGCCGGCGCCGAGGAAGGCCCATTTGGAGCCGAGCCAGCCGGAGGTTCCGGCGGCGAAGCGTCCGAAGCGGTCGCTGGTGGTGCGGACGCGGACTTCGAGGGGGATGTTCTCGTGGTTCGTTCCCGGGGCTGGTTCGGGCGTGCATCCGGAGGGAGCTCCGGGCGAATGCCATCGATGCTGCGCGAGGCGGCTCATCTACCGGGAATGGATGTTTTGCCGGCGGGAAGGGTTGGAGCGGGCGGTGATTTGAATATATTCAAAAAATATTGACCCTATTCAAAAATATCTTGACGCCGGGGACTCTGCCGGCGCAGGATTTGAACATGTTCAAAACTGAGCCTTCGACGGACAAGGGCGAACAGACGCGGCGGCATATCTTCGACTGCGCGCTGGAGCTGTTTCGGGAAAACGGCTTCGACGCCACGACGATGCAGGAGATCGCGCTGCGCGCGGATGTGGCCAAGAGCGCGGCCTACTACTACTTTCCCGGCAAGGAAGCGATTATTCAGGCGTATTACGAGGCGGTGCAGGACGAGCAGGAGCGCGTCTGCAGGCGGATCTTCGCCGGGAGCGGGAATCTGAAGGCCCGGCTGGCGGCGGCGATGCATGCGAAGTTCGATCTGGCGAAGGAGGACCGGAAGCTGCTGGGGGTGGTCTTCCGCTACACGGGTGAGCCGGAGCATCCGCTGTCTTGCCTGGGAGCGGGGACGGAGGAGATACGGCGGAGGAGCATCGGCGTCTTTCGCGAGGCGATTGCGGGCGAGCGGCTGCCGAAGGATCTGGATCAGCTTCTGCCGGTGGCGCTGTGGTCTCTGCAAATGGGGCTGCTGATTCTGTTTCTGTACGACAGATCGGAGGGACAGAGGCGGACGCGAAGGCTGGCAGACGGGGCGCTGGAGCTGACGCTGAAGCTGCTGGCGCTGGCGAAGCTGCCGGTGCTGAAGCCGGTGCGCACGAAGGTGCTGTCGCTGCTGCGCGAGGCGGATCTGCTGCCGGAGGGATAGCTGCAGAAGGGACGAGGGGAGGCGGAGATGAGCGAGGCAGGCGGGCCCAGGAAGTATCAGTCAGTGATTCTGTGGGCGATGGCCGGGCTGGGCATCGTCATGGTTGCCGGAGTGTACCTCTCGGATATTCATTCGTTTCTGCAGGGCGATCCGTTCTGGCTGGCCGCGGCGCTGTATGTGGGTGTTCCGAGTGCGCTGGCGACGCTTCTGGCGCTGCTGTGCCTGCGCGGGATGGGAGGGCAGGCCGAGGTCGAAGAAGCGGAAGGCGGAGCGGGAAAGGCCGGGCCTGCAGGGATCGAGCCGGCGCAGTGGGGCGTGATTGCGCTGGCGATCGCGTTTACCGCGGGAGCCATACTCTATCGCTGGCTGATGCACAGGCATCTGGGGCACAGCGCGGCGATGTTCCTGGGGATTCCGGCGATGCTGGCGATTCTGGTGGCGCTGACGCCGCAGGCGAAGACGGTGACGGGTGGCATTCTGAAAGGGATTACGCTGGCGCTGCTGATCGTCGCTCCGCTGCTGGGCGAGGGATATCTGTGCATTCTGATGGCCTCGCCGCTGTTTTATTGTGTGGGGATCATAGTCGGCTGGATTGTGGACTGGCAGCGCGGGAAGCGGACGGAGACAGTGAGCTGCATTGCTCTGGTGCTGCTGCCGCTGTGTCTCGAAGGCACGGTTCCGCAGCTCACAATCAACAGGAAGCAGACGGTGGAGGCGACGCGCGTGGTGGATGCTTCCGCGGATGCGGTCGAAGAGGCGCTGTCACAGGGGCTCGATGTGCGCGCGCCGCTTCCGGTGTGGCTGCGCGCGGGCTTTCCGCGGCCGCTGTGGGCAGGCGGGGATGGGCTGAGCGCCGGCGCGGTGCGCACTATCCATTTTGCGGGAGCAGAGGGCGATCCTCCGGGAGACCTGGTGATGCGGGTGGCGGAGCGGAGGGTGGGGTATGTCCGCTTCGAGACGGTGAGCGACGGCAGCAAGCTGACGCAGTGGGTGGCGTGGGAGAACTCCGAGGTGGAGTGGAGGGCGGTGGATGCGTCGCATACGGCGGTGACGTGGCGGATTCACTTTGAACGCGAGCTTGATCCGGCGTGGTACTTTACGCCGATCGAGCGCATGACGGTGCGCGAGGCGGCGGGGTATCTGATCGAAGCGAATGCCGTGCCGCATGTCACAGCAGGGGCGACTCGGTGACGAGCGCCGAATGGGCGCGCGCCGCTGCGCTCTACTTCCCGCTGATGGCGGCGCTGCTGGCGGGAGCGCTGCGCGGACGCAGACCTCGGCTGTTTGCGGCGTGTCTGCTGAGTGCGCTGTGGGCGGCTCCGGCGCTGCTGGTTGTCGAGCGGCTGAACCAGTGGGCGCAGTGGTGGAGCTTTCCGGCGGGCGACGCTGCGTTTCGGGGCATGCCGCTCGAGCTTTATGCCGGCTGGGTGATTCTGTGGGGTCTGGTGCCTCAGCTGGCATTTCCCCGGCTGAGGATCGCCGGATGTGCGGCGGTCATGACCGGCGCGGATCTGGTGGCGATGCCGCTGTGCCGCACTGTCGTGCATCTGGGGCCGCACTGGCTGGCGGGTGAGGCCGTGGCCGTGGCGCTGGCGCTGCTTCCGGCTCTGTGCCTTGCGCGATGGACGCTCGAGGATACGCATCTGTATCTGCGCGCGGCGCTGCAGACGGCGCTGGCAGGGATGATCTTTCTCTTTCTTGTGCCGGAGATTGTTTTTGCGGTGAAGGGGGGAGCGGGGTGGGGTCCGCTGCTGAGGGTGGCGGGGTGGGAACGGCAGATTGCGGTGCAGATGTTCTTTCTGCTGGCGGTGCCTGGCGTCTCGGCGGTGATGGAGTTTGCGGAGCGAGGCGAGGGGACGCCGATCCCGTACGATCCGCCGAAGCGCATGGTGAGCAGCGGGATTTATCGCTACGTGGCCAATCCTATGCAGCTCTCGTGCGGAGTGGTGATGCTGGCGTGGGCCGCGCTGCTGCGGAGCGGATGGCTGGCGGCGGGGGCGTGTCTCTCGCTCATTTACAGCGCCGGGCTTGCCGAATGGGATGAGCGCCAGGATCTGTCGCGGCGCTTCGGTGAGGCATGGCACGGGTATCGCGCCGCCGTGCGGAACTGGCTGCCGCGATGGAGGCCCTTCCATGCCGGAGCGCCGGCCAGGCTGTACATGGCATCGACCTGCGGGCCGTGCAGTGAGCTGCGCCGCTGGCTGGAGGCGCGGCGACCGTTGGGGATGGAGATTGTGGATGCGGAGAGGCTTCCGGTGGGCTCGATCCGGCGCATGCGGTATCTTCCGGGCGACGGGAGCGCTGCCGTGGAGGGAGTGCGGGCGATGGGGAGGGCGCTCGAGCATCTGCACTTCGGATGGACCTTTGCCGGGGCGATGCTGCGGCTGCCGGTTGTGTGGCAGACGGTGCAGCTGCTGATGGATGCGAGCGGGCTGGGCCCGAGGCTGCCGGACGCCCACCTTTCGCTGTGCGAAAGCGGGAAGGATGGGCATTCGGTATCCTGCCGGGGCTGAAGCCCCCCCTTTTTTTTGCCTGTTCACTGAGCTAAAGATCACCCCCAGCGAACTTTGTTCGCCGGGGACCCCGATTACCCGGTGCTTCTACCGGGTCTCGCTGACGCGAGACGGGAAGTGTTCCGTGGCTATGTCGCACAGGGGCTGAAGCCCTTTGGTTTTGAGGATGGGTTCGGCACGGCTGAAGCCGTGCCCTGATACAAAGCGATGACGCTTCCCACCTTAGCTTCCCACCCCACCGCACGAACATCACGTGCGCCGGGGACCCCGGCTCGCGAAGGTGGGGCACCCCGGATTTGTGTTTTGGGAGAGCCGGGGCTGAAGCCCGTTTTTCTTTTGGCGCTCAATTCCCCCCGGCTGAAGATCGCCCCAGCGAACTTTGTTCGCCGGGGACTCCGATTGCCCGGTGCTTCTACCGGGTCTCGCTGACGCGAGACGGGAAGTGCAGATACCTCCGCGGCGCAGCCGTTTACGCGGCTGCTTCGGTCGGGATGACAATGCCGGGTCGGGGAATAAGGGGAAGCCGGGATGACAGGGTTTAATGATTTGCATGCCCGCTTCCGGAGATTCGTCTGCTTCCCATGTCCGAAAATCCGGACATGGGGCCCGGGTACCCGGCCGGTGAATCCGGAGGCAGGACGATCGGCTCCGCGGAGGATGCCGGGCATCCGCGGCCGGGGATGACGGGCGAGTGAAACTGCCTCGAAACGCGCCGGGTCCGGGTTACGCGGGAGGGGGGCTGCGTGCGATACTCCAGAAGGAATGTATAAACGCGTCGTACTGAAGCTCTCAGGGGAAGCACTGGCCGCGGGCCGCGGTTTTGGCGTGGACTCAGACCGTGTTCACGAGATTGCCGGAGAAATAGCCGAAGTGCATGCGATGGGCGTGGAAACGGCCGTTGTGGTGGGCGGAGGGAATTTCTTTCGCGGCGTGGCCGAGCAGGCCAAGGAGATGGACCGGGTCTCGGCCGATAACATGGGCATGCTGGCGACGGTGATCAATGCGCTGGCGCTTCAGGACGCGATCGAAAAGCAGGATATTCACTGCCGGGTGATGTCGGCGATCGAGATGCACGAGGTGTGCGAGCCCTATATCCGGCGGCGCGCGGTGCGGCATCTGGAAAAGGGCCGGGTGGTGATCTTCGCGGCGGGGACGGGGAATCCGTACTTTTCGACCGACACGGCGGCGTCGCTGCGGGCGATGGAGATTCGCGCGGATGTGCTGCTGAAGGGGACAAAGGTGGAAGGCATCTACGACGCCGATCCGGTCATCACAGAGGGAGCGGTGAAGTTTGAGCAGATTACGTACATGGATATTCTGCGGCTGGGGTTAAAGGTAATGGACACCACCGCGGTAAGCCTGTGCAAGGACAATAATCTGCCGATGATCATCTTTAACCTCAATCAGCCGGGCAATATCCGCCGGGTCGTCTCCGGGGAGAAGGTCGGCTCACTGGTGACTGCCTGAGCGCACCAACCCAGGTCGTTCCACGACCGCGGGCAGACTCGAGGGTGGCTTCGCAGGCCGCCGATGCGGTTTCTCCCGGCATCGGGGCGAAGAAGCCCCGTCTGGCAGCCCTTTCGGGACTGCGTGCCTTTGCGGCACTGAATATCGTCTTCTTTCATTTCTCGAACCCTAAATGGTTTGGGCCCTTTGCGCCGATTGTGGACAACGGCTACACCTCGGTCAGCTTTTTTCTGCTGATGTCCGGGTTCATTCTGGCCTACAACTACAGCGAGCGGGCGCAGGCCGGGACGCTGAAGGCGCGGAGCTTCTGGCTGGCTCGGTTTTCGAGGCTGTATCCGGTATACGTGTTTGCGCTGCTGATTTCGCTGGGCATGCTGGTGGAAGAGTGGCATGCGCGGTCGCACGCGCAGTTTGCCTGGGGATTGGCGCTGACGCCGCTGCTGCTGCAGGGATGGTCGCCGACGCTGTCGACCTTCTGGAATACGCCGGCGTGGACGATGTGCACAGAGGCTTTCTTCTACCTGATCTTTCCGGCAGTGGTGGTGTGGAAGCGGCCAAAGCGGCTGGGCGCGCTGCTGGCGCTGATGCTGGGGCTGTGGGCCCTGGGGATGGTGCTGCCGGGGCTGTATATGTGGCTGCATCCGGATGGAGACCTGCACCCGGGACGATATACGGACGGGTTCTGGATACGGGCGCTGAAGTTTACGCCGCCGCCGCATGTGCCTTCGTTTCTCTTCGGGATCGCGCTGGCGGATCTGGACCGGCTGATTCCCAGAGCGAGCCGCAAACGGCTGATGATGGGCGTGCTGGGCATGATCGGACTGTATCTGATTTTGTATTACGGCGACAAAATGCCGTATCCGATGATGCACGACGGCCTGCTGATGCCACTGTATGCGCTGGCCATTCTGGGGCTGGCCGGGCATAACCTGATCTCGCGCTTCTTCGGGTTCTTTCCCTTTGTGGCCGTGGGGCAGGCGAGCTACTGCCTGTATATTCTGCACTTCAATCTGTGGAATATGATCCACGAGTCGCACCTGCTGGAGCGGACGGGTCTGATCCGCTTCGATCCCTGGCTGAGCTATGGGTTGCTGATCGGCGCTTCGGTGCTGGTGATGCTGGCGATCGAGAAGCCAGCGCAGCGGTATATTCGGGGATTGTTAAAGCCGGCGTAGCTTTTGGGGTGGGCGTCGCTTCGCGAAAGCGGCGAGGATGGGGTACCCGGCCGGGGCTGAAGCCCCTTTTTTCCTTACATCGTTACTCCCCCGGCTAAAACCGGGGGCTTCTACCGGGTCTCGCTGGCGCGAGACGGGAAGTGTTCCGTGGCTATGTCGCACAGGGGCTGAACCCCCCCCTTTGATTTTTGAGGATGGTTCGGCACGGCTAAAGCCGTGCCCTGATACAAAGCGGTGAGGCTTCCATCTTTCGCTTCGTTTCCCACCTTAGCTTCCCGCCCCAGCGAACTTTGTTCGCCGGGGACTCCGGTTCTCCACCCCAGCGCACGAACACCACGTGCGCCGGGGGCCCCGGTTCGCGAAGGTGGGGCACCCGGGTCCTGCGAACACCCCATTCATGAGAAGCAAATGCAGATCCCTCCGCTGCGCGCCTCCGGCGCTTCGGTCGGGATGACAAGGGAGTGTCGGGATGACAGGGGTAAGGACGGTTCCATTCCCATGTCAGAAAATCCGGACATGGGGCACCGCTGTTCTGTGCAGAGAAAGAAAAGGCCCGCCGAGTGGCGGGCCTTTGTCTGCTGTGGAGCGGAGAGCGGGGATCAGTCGCCCGCGCCGGACTGGACATGCGTGGTGGCATGGTTGCCATGCGGCACGGCGATGACAGCCGTCGGCTGGCCACCGGTGGGGTAGGGCGAGTTCGGATTTTCAGAGAGCGCGCCCGTGTTGGGGTTCAGGGTCATGCTGGTGATGTCGGCGCCGGTGAAGTTGGCGGTGAGGACGACACGGGCAAGGCCGGGATCGATGACGATGCTGGAGGCTCCGGCATCGGCTTTGGCCGCGGAGGAGGCTCCAGCGGTCGGAGCGCCGGTGGCCTGATCGATGGCGTATTCGCTGACGGTCCCTGAGGTGTAGTTGACGAGATAGGCGTAAAAGCCGGTCGGATCGACGGTGACGGCAACCGGGAAGGTTCCGGTAGCGACCGGGCCGCTGTTGATGGCGGTCAGAACGCCCTTCGTGGAGATGGTGTAGCCGATGAGCTGATCCTGCTGGCTGTCCGTGGTGTAGAGGAAGCGGCCGGTGGGATCAAGCGCAAGACCGGTCGGCGTGGCTCCGGCGGTGAAGGGGCTGCCGGCGACGGAGGAGAGCACACCACCCTTCGCGATGGAGAAGCCGTAGATCTGTCCCTGCAGTCCGCTGGGAGCGGGCGGCGCGCCGGTGGTGGGCGGCGTGGTCGTGGTCACGTACGTGTTAGTGGCGGTGACGAACACATAGGGATAAAGGGTGGAGTTGGCGCCGGGCGTGCTCGCTGAAACGAAGGTGAGCGGCGTGGTGGCCACGGTGCCGGGATACCGGCCGAGCGCCCAATAGGGCTGTCCGGTGGCAGTGTTGGTGACCGGGGTGCAGTTGCCGGCGGCGGTGCCGAGGCTGCCGTCAGAGTTGACGTTGTACACCACGAGATCGCCGGGGCCGGGATTGGTGTCGCTGAATCCGCTCTGGTAGAAGTCGACCACAAAGAGCAGGGTTCCGTCGGAGCTGAAGGTCATCGACGAAGGGCTGCTGCCGGGTGTGGTGCAGGCATTCTGTTTGGCGAGGGTTCCGTCGGAGCCGATCTGGAAGCGCACCACTGAGCCGTCGTCGCGGTTGGCAACGAAGAGGTACTGGCTGTCGGGCGAGGTCACTTCCGCCACCGGATTGTTCCCGCCGGAGGCGAAGGGCGAGCCGGTGATCTGCGTCAGAGCTCCGGACTGGGAGTCGACGCGAAAGGCATTGATCTCTCCAGGGGAGTTCTTGTTCGAGGTGACGTAAACGTAATCGATGGTATGGCTCTGACCACATGAGATAGTGCCGAGCCCAACAGCAGCAGTGGCTGCAACCGCCAGCAGAACCTGGCCCGTTTTTCTGAACTTCATGCGCTTCCTTCGTCCCGACCATTGCCGGGAATGCCCGGGCATTATTTGCGGGATCGCTCCCGGTTCGATTGTAAAAGGTTGTACCGCGTTCAGCCATCTTCGAACGGGCCAACTGTGCTGCAAAACAACTCTTCGCTGCGGGCTGCCGGGGCGGGAGAATTCCCCGGCGAAGGGCCGGAAGCGTTTCAGATATGCCACAGCTCCCGCTGTCAGCCGTACGCGCATGCTATTTGCTGACGGCATGCTGGTTGTGCGGAATCGCCGCCACGGAGGTGGGCTGACCACTGGTGACGTAAGGTGAATTCTGATTGTTCACCAGCGTGCCGTTCGTGGTGTTGACCCTCGCACCGGAGATGGTGCCGTCGACGAAGTTCGGGGTGAAGAGGAACTCGTTCAGGCTGGGATCGATGAGCAGGGCGGTAGGGCTGTGTCCCACGGCCAGGGTGGACGAGGAGCCGTTGAGTGCGGGAACGCCGTTCGAGACGGTGTACTCGCTCACGGTGCCGTCGGTGAAGTTGCTCACATACAGATCGCTGCCGTCGGAGCTGAGCACGACGCCTACAGGGAAAGTTCCGGTGGGCGTGGTGGGGCTGGACGGATTGGCCGAAAGAGCTCCGCCGGCGCCGATGACGTAATTGAGAAGCTGATTCTGCGCGGTGTCGGTGACAAAGAGCCCGCTGTTATCGGGACTGACGGCGACACCCAGCGGCTCTGAACCGGAAGCGGTCGTAAAGGGGCTGCCGGCAACGGTTCCCAGGGTACCGCCGGAGCCGACCGTGAAGCCGTAAATCTGACCGGGAAGGCCGGGGACGATGGGCACGGTGCCATTGGTGGGCGGCGTGACGGTCGTGACAAAGATATTGGGGTCGGCTACATAGACAAGCGAGCCATTGGGCGCGGCGGCGACATTACCGGGGTAGTAGCCGAGCGGCCAGTAGCTGAGATTGCCGTTCGCGATCGAGTTGCAGTCACCAGTGGTTGCGCCGGAGGAGCTTGTTATGGGATTGCCCAGGCTGCCGTCCGACTGGATGTGATACACGGCCAGGGCGCCGGGGCCGGGGTTCACATCGGTGAAGCCGGCCTGATAGAAGTCGACGACATAGAGCAGGGAGCCGTCGGGGCTGATGGCCATCGCGGAGGGCTCGGTGCCGGGGGTGTTGCAGGTGTGCTGCGGATAGAGCTTGCCGTCGGTGCCGATGACGAATTCGACGAGGGTGTTGTCGTCGTGATTGGCGACGTAGAGATTCTTGCCGTTGGGCGAGGCCACGTCCGCTACCGGGTTACGTCCGCCGGAGGGGTAAGGCGAATCGGCGATCTGCCGCGCGGCTCCGGATTCGGAGTCAACGATATAGACATTGATCTGGCCGGGGTTGTTCTTGCTGGAGGTGACGTACAGAAAGTCCACAGTGTTGCTTGCGCCGCACGAGGTCAGGCCCAATCCCACGACAACGGTTGCAGCAGCAGCCAGCAGAACCTGGCCCGATTTTCTGAACTTCATGCGCTTCCTTCGCCTCAGCCATTGCCGGCAACGGCATGGGCGTCATAATGCGGGATCGCTCCCGGTTGAATTGTAAAGTCTCGCTTACGGTTAGGCCAGGTGTCTGTGCCGGACGGAGCGAGTAAAACCTGTTTGCGGCGGCTGCCCGATTTTACCGGCGGCCCCGAGAGAGGCCACCGGTGAGGGCAGAAGAGGAGCCGCGAGCGTTAATCCGTTACGCCGGTGGCCACGCACCAGGTCGGAGTCTGCACGGTGGCAAAAGTAGAGCCAGAGCGCAGATCGGTCAGGGTACCGGTGTCCGGATTGATGAGGTGGCCGGTGACGGTGTTGGCATCGGAATCCGCGGTGTAGACGTACTGATGGGTGGGATCCTGGAAGATGCAGACCGGACCGGAACCTGTTCCATAAGGCTCGTCGGAGAGCAGCGTCAGCACGCCGGAGGCGGGGTTGATGGTGAAGCCGGTGATCTCGCTGTTGGAGCTGGAGATGCTGGACGTGGCCTTGGTATTGGCGATGTAGAGGAACTTGGATTTGCTGTCGGCGGTGAGGGCGACAGGGCCTGCAGCGGTTCCGTCATTGGCGGTTACGCCGCCGGTGATGGTCTGCAGGAAGCCGTTGGAGCCCTGGCTGTAGGCGATGATCTGGCCGCTGCCGTTGTTCGCGCCGGCATCCACTACATAGATGTAATTGTTGGAAGAGGTGGCGCCGATGACGCTGATCGCTACTGCGCCGGTGGCCTCAGCGCCGCCGGGGACGGTGGTGAGCTGGCCGGTGGAGGCGGTGTAAGCGTAGGGCAGGATCACCTGATTGTTTTCCGCAGAGCCGGCCGGGAGCGACGGGTCGCTGACTTCGGCGGTATAGACGTTGCCCCCGGTCGCATGGAAGTCGATGGGGCTGCAGCCGACGGGGAAGTAAGTCAGCGGCGTGTTATTGGAGCTGTTCTGCTGGAGATTCGTGACGATCGAAAGGCGTCCGGTGGTGCTGTCCACATTGAAGACGCTGATGTCGCCATAGGGATGGTAGAAACCATCGCTTCCGAGGCAGGGCAGCGTGGCGGTCGGCGCTGTGGAGCCGTTGCTGGTAAAGGGCTCGTAGCTGTCCAGCACGAAGAGGTGCGATCCGGTGCCGTCGAAGGCGATGCGGATAGATCCGTTGCCTGCGCTGTTGTAGCTCTGCTGGAAGGCCAGGGTGCCGTTGCCGCCGATGCTGAACAGGGAGATATTGGCGCCGGTCCAGCTGATGTTGCCGTTGGAGTCGGTCGTGGGCGTGCCCTCATTGAGGACATAAAGGAAGCGTCCGTTGGAGGTCACCAGAGACCGAATGGGATTGGAACCGCCGCTGCTGATGGGAGAGCCCGGAACGGGGCGCAGGCGACCGGTGTTGTTGTCTTCCTTATAGGCACCGATCTGGTTGTAGTAAGAGCCGGTTACGTAAACATATGCTGCGGTGAAATTATACGAGCACGACGTAACTCCGAGAGCGAGAACAAAAGAAGCCGACAGAGCGACTGCAATCCGGCCGAATTTACTCAACTTCATGCGCTTCCTTCAGCCCGGCCATTCGGGGAAATGGTCCTGGCAAAACTGGTACAGGATGGTTCCGCACTATTGTAACCGGACGGGCGGGGAAATGCAGAACGAGGCTCAGAGCAGTGCTCCGGGCCTCGTTTTTGGCTTACCAGACGCGGCAGGGATTGTCGGGCATCATGGGCTGGCCTTTGTGGCAGCCGAAGGCTTTGCCGAACTCGTCGAAGTTCTGCACGCTGCCGTTGGCGCGGAAGCGGCCGGGCGAATGCGGATCGACGCGAGCGGCGACGCGCGATGCCTGATCGGTGCGGTTTTCACACCAGACCTGGGCGAAGGAGATGAAGAAGCGCTGCGCCTCGGTGTAGCCGTCGATCTTCTGATGGACGTTTTTGCCGTCCTGCGCAAGGGTGCTGAGCAGCGCCTGCCAGGCGATGTGAAGGCCGCCGTTGTCGGCGGTGTTTTCGCCGAGCGTGAGCTTGCCGTTGAGCTTCTGGCCGGAGACGGGCTCGAAGCTGCCGTACTCCGTCACCTCGCAGTCGGTGCGCTGATCGAAGGCCTTGCGATCGTCGGGGGTCCACCAGTTCTTCACGTTGCCCTGTCCGTCGTACTGGCTGCCTTCGTCGTCGAAGCCGTGGGTCATCTCATGACCGATGACGACGCCGATGCCGCCGAAGTTGACGGCGGGGTCCTTCGATGCGTCGTAGAAGGGCGGCTGGAGGATGCCGGCGGGGAAGTTGATGTCGTTCAGAGAGGGATCGTAGTAGGCGTTGACGGTGGGCGGCGTCATGCCCCACTCCTTTTCGTCGACGGGGCGGCCGATGTGGTCGAGCTGCCAGGCGAATTCAAAGGCGTCGGAGTTATGGATGTCGGTGATGAAGTTGTCGCGGGTGACTTCGAGTTTCGAATAGTCGCGCCATTTATCGGGGTAGCCGATTTTCTGGCGGAAGTCGTCGAGCTTGGCCTCGGCCTGCTTTTTGGTCTCTTCGGTCATCCAGGGCAGGGACTGAATGTCGGATGCGAGCGCGGTCTTCAGGGCGGCGACCAGTTTTTCCATGCTGGCTTTGTCCTGGGGCGGGAAGTTCTGTTTTACCCAGTCCTGGCCGACGGCTTCGCCGAGGGCGCGGTCGGTGATGGCGGTGCAGCGCTTCCAGCGGGCGGTCTGCTCGGCCTGTCCCTGCAGGGTCTTCTGGAAGAAGCCGAAGCTGGCGTCTTCAAAGGGCGAGGAGAGCCAGGGCGCGGCGCCGTTGATGACGTGGAAGCGGAGATAGCTGCGGATGGCGTCGAGGCTCTGGCCGGTGATGACCTGATTCATCGCCTTGAAGAAGTCCGGTGTGCCGACATTAAGGTCATTGATAGAAGGAGCCTGGATGTCGGAGAGATAGACGCTCCAGTCGAAGTCGGGCGCGAGGCTTTTGAGCCCGGATACGGGCAGAAGGTGGTAGCGCTTGTTCGGGTCGCGCAGATCGACGCGCGCCATGGA
This sequence comes from Paracidobacterium acidisoli, assembly GCF_003428625.2. Lineage (GTDB taxonomy): Bacteria > Acidobacteriota > Terriglobia > Terriglobales > Acidobacteriaceae > Paracidobacterium > Paracidobacterium acidisoli. The sequence continues at coordinate 516,923 of NZ_QVQT02000003.1, forward strand.
GTTTTGGGCGAGCGTGGTTTCGATGTCGATGACATGGCCGGCCTCGGCTTTGGCCTGATCGTCGCTGTCTCCGGCGAGCTTAAAGAGGCTGATGACGTAATCGCGGTACTGATCGCGGATCTTCGCCATGCGGTCGGACTTGTCGATGTAGTAGTCGCGGTCGGGAAGGGTGAGGCCGTCCTGGAAGGCGGCGGCGATCTGACGCGTGGAGTCCTTCTGATCCTGCTCAACGCCGAAGCTGAAGAAGACATTCGAGCCGTTGCGCGACTGCAGCAGGGCAACGAGGGCCGCGAGCTGCTGCCGGTCGTCCAGTTTCGCGATGCGGTCGAGCAGCGGCTGGATGGGCTGGATGCCGAGCTGGTCGGCGCGGTCGGTGTTCATGCAGGCGGCGAAGAAGTCGCCGTACTGGCGCTGCAGGGGCGATGCGGGATGATCGGTGGCCTGCTTCAGCTCCACATAGAGCAGATAGCGGTTGCGCTCGTTGAGCTGATTGAAGCGGCCCCATCGGGACTGATCGCCGGGGATGGGATTGTCTTTGCGCCAGTTGCCGCAGGCGTACTGATAGAAGTCGACGCAGGGGTCCGCGGTCTTGTCGATGGCGGTGAGATCGAAGCTGTGTGGGGCCTTCGGCTCAACGGGCGCGGCTGTGGTCTTTGCATCCGATGCCTCGGGAGCGGACGAGGCGAAGGCGGCATGGGAGGTGAAGGCGAGAGCTCCGGAAAGCAGGATGAGCGAAGCAAGTCGGGTGGGTTGCATGGGTCCTCATTCAGTGCCCGGAGGGCCGGGGGGAGGGTTTTTATCGCCGTGCGAAGGAGAAAGATAACAGAAAGCAGCGGAAAAGCGGCAAAGAAGCGGGCTCCGCTGTGACGAACGGCAGAAAGCGTGGGATTAAAAGAGCGGGTGGTGGCCCCATGTTTGAAAGGACGGATGTGGGGCAATCCTGATTTTATGTTTTGGCGGAGCCGGGCTGAAGCCCCTTTTTTCCCTTTATTCACCGGGCTAAAGCCCGGTGCTTCTACCGGGTCTCGCTGACGCGAGATGAGAAGTGTTCCGTGGCTATGTCGCACAGGGGCTGAAGCCCCTCTTCTTTCGGGTGCTCTTTTCGGCACGGCTGAAGCCGTGCCCTGATACAAAGCGATGACGCCTCCCACCTTAGCTTGCCCACCCCGGCGCACGAACACCCCATGCGCCGGGGACCCCGGTCGCGAAGGTGGGGCACCCGGATTCTTCTCAGAAGGAGGAAATGTAGATCCCTCGGCTTCGCTCGGGATGACAAGGGGAAGGGATTGGGATGACAAGGAAAGGGTTTTTATTTCCATGTCCGAACAGACGGACATGGGGTACCCGGGCACCCGGATTCTTACCTTCCCACCTTAGCTTCCCGCCCCGGCGCACGAACACCGCGTGTGCCGGGGACCCCGGTCGCGAAGGTGGGGCACCCGGATTCTTCAGCGAGAGAATGCTTCGAGCCGGACATCGGCACTCGGCGAGGGACTTATGGATGCGATCGCTTATTGGTTGCTGTTGTTGACGGCGGGTGGTGCAGGCGGCGGGGCCGGGGCATTGACGTCGCGCGCGTCGACCAGCTCGATATCGAAGATGAGGTCGGCTTTGGGCGGGATGGGGCCGCGTCCGGCGGCTCCGTAAGCGAGCTGCCAGGGGATGAAGAGACGGCGCTTTCCGCCGATGTGCATGCCTTCAAAGCCCTGATCCCATCCGATGATGACGCGACGGGAGCCCTGCAGGAACTCGATGGGCTTGCCGCGGTCGAGGGAGGAGTCAAACCTGGTGCCGTCGGAGGCGAGCCAGCCGGTGTAGTGGACGGTGTAGATCTGTCCGGGCCCGGCGAGAGCTCCGGTGCCGAGGGTGATGTCCTGATAGCGCATGACGTACTGCACCTTCATGGGCGCGTGGACGGGAGGGATGTTCTTCGGCAGCGGCGGCTGCGCGGGAGCGGCTCGGTGCGTGGCATGCGCCGCGGTGTGATGCGCGGGCGGCGTCTGGGTCTGCGCATGCGACAGAGCGGCGGCGAGGGCGAAGGGCAGAAGCGCAGCGACAGCGAACCAGCGTGCGTGCATGATCTCTCCGAAGGGTACTGCCAATGTATCAGGAGCGTCTCCGGCGGCTGCCGGGGAAGCGCGACGCCGATCGTGGGTCAGTTTGAAATGCAGAGAAAACAAAGCATTCCTCAGCGGCTGAAGCCGAGCCCTTCCCAAATCATTCAAACCAACCCACTCTCGCGCGTCAGAAGATTTTGAGGTGAATCGTGAGATATTTCTTCGGATCTTTGCGGACGGCCAGGATGAGCTGATTGGTGTTGCGGATCATCTCGTCGGAGTGGTCGTAGAGATCGCGGTTTTTCATGAGCTGGCCGAGGGTACCCTGGCCGCTGTCGACGCCGTTCAGGATCGAATCGAGATGGGTGACGGTGTCGTTGAGCTTCTGCGCGAACTGCGGATCTTTGGCGAGCAGACCGAGGCCGCCTTTGCCTTCGTTGATGCCGGCGAGGAGCTTGTTGAGGTTCTCGGTGGACTGGCGCAGGTTGTTGTAGAGGGTATCGTCCTTCATCAGCTTGCCGACGGTGCCCTGGCCTGAGTCGAGGCGGGTGGCGATGTCGTCGAGCTTGCCGATGGTTTCATTGGCGCGATTGTAGAGCGTGTCGTCGCTGACGAGCTTGCCGATGGAGCCTTTGCCGTTGCTGATCTGATCGACGAGGGACTGGAGCTGATCGAAGGTGCCGACGGCTTTTTTGTAAAGGGTCGGGTCGTTGATCAGCATGCCGATGGAGCCCTTGCCGTTGTTGAGCGCGTCGACCAGGCTGTTGACCTTGGCGAGGATGACGTTGAGCTGCTCGATGGTGCCCTGGCTGGACTTGATGACGTCGCTGAGGTTGGGCGTCTCGGTGGTGTGGAGCTCGTCGCCGTCGCGTACGGGAGAGCCGGACTTGAATTTGCTGGTGATATCGACGACGGTGTCGCCGAGCACGCCGATGGTGTCGAGGTCCGCGGTCGAGTCTTCGCGGATGGCGGCGGCATATTTTTTGTTGATCTTCATGACGACCTCGACGGGCGTGGGGCTGTGCGAGGCCACGATGCGAATGGACCTCACGTTGCCGACGGTGACGCCTTCGAGGTTGACGGGAGCGCCGATCTTGAGGCCGGCGGAGTTCTCAAAGTAGGAATGGAGGGTGACTTTGCCGGTGAAAAAGCCGCCGGTGGTGCCGGTCATAAGAAAGATGAGAGCGAGCAGGGCGAAGATCGCGACCAGCACCAGCACGCCAACCTTCAGTTGTGACCACCGCACTTCCTGCTGGCCCGGCAATGCGCCCCCTCAAAATGAAAGAACTGCTGCTGCGCAGAGGATACCAGAGAGCGAAGAGAAATCGGCCCCCTTGTTCCACGCTGGTTTTTGGATGAAAAAGCGGGGCAGGCCGTTGCAGGAGGATTTTCACAGAAGCGAAACAGTGAAGAATGCGGAAGTTACGGCGCGGTTAAAGCAGAGTGTCGCGGGCGTTGCATGGGGAGGGAAGCGGAGAGCCGGGTCAGGCTTCGAGGTGGACGGTGGCCATGGCGAGGGCGGCGGTGTGGGTGAGCGAAAGCGAGACATGGGTGACGCCGAGCTGTCCGGCGATGGCACGGGCGCGTCCGGAGAGGTGGAGGGTGGGACGCTGGCCGGGAAGGCGGCGGACTTCGAGCTCCTGCCAGGTGACGCCGCGCTGGATGCCGGTGCCGAGGGCTTTGGCGGCGGCCTCTTTGGCGGCGAAGCGGGCGGCGAAGCTTTCGGCGGCGGTGGCGCGGGGACGGCAGTAGGCGATTTCGGCCTCGGTGAAGATGCGGCGGAGGAAGCGGTCGCCGAAGCGCTCGATGGAGTGGGCGATGCGGGGGACTTCGACGAGATCGATACCGGTGCCGACGAGCATAGGAAGGCGGAGGAGCCTGGGTGAGAACTTTCTCATACTACGGGAGCGCTGGGCGGCGAGTGAAGTGCAGGCGTGAATTGTCCGATCAGTGATATGTGCGAGGGAGCGAAGTCCAGGACGGTCACGACGAGGCGACGGCGCGGAGAGAGCTGCGGCTGACGGCGCTTTGCCATGAGGACGCGGCGCGGACGGTGCGCTTTCTGACCGGCGCGGTGATGGCCTGCGGCGGATGGGTGCTGGTGCGGCGGTTTTTCCCGGATGACAGCGCGGAGATGGAGTTCGAGTTTCCGCGGGCGACCTGTGTGGAGATGTACAGCGTTCTGATTGCGGCGGGGCTGGAGCTGATCCGGGAGTCGCACGTGCTGATGGCGGATCTGTGCCAGTGCACCAAAGACCTGATCGAGAGCAAAGGGCTGGAGACCGCCGGGGTGGATCTGCGGGTGCTTCCGGGGAAGCCGGGAGAGAGCAGGGAACAGCGATTAGGGATCAGCGATTAGAAAAGCAGGGTGCAGGTCGCAGGTCGCAGGTCGCAGGTCGCAGGTCGCAGGTCGCAGGTCGCAGGTCGCAGGTCGCAGGTCGCAGGTCGCAGGTGGATGCACACTTCTTTCTGATTGCCGCCTGATCGCCCTCTAATAGCTGATCCCTGCTTTTCTAATCGCTGATCCCTAATCGCTACTCGCTGCTTTTATCCCGCTTCGGCGAGGCCGTAGCGGCGCTGCCAGGTCTCTTTCAGGCGGGCGGAGATGCGGCTTCGTTCCTCTTCGGTCGCCTCGACGCTGGCGTTTTGCACGAAGCGGGAGGATTCTTCCTTCGCAAGCTCGAGCAGGGCGCGATCGCGGACGAGGTTGGCGACGCGGAAGTCGGGGAGTCCGGCCTGGCGGGTGCCGAAGAATTCACCGGGGCCGCGGAGCTGGAGGTCGAGCTCGGCGAGCTCGAAGCCATTCTGGGTGCGGACCATGGCAGCGAGGCGCTCTTCGCCCTGCTGAGAGAGCTTTCCGCCGGTCATGAGGATGCAGTAGGACTTTGCGGCGCCGCGTCCGACACGTCCGCGAAGCTGGTGAAGCTGGGCGAGGCCGAAGCGCTCGGCGTGCTCGATGACCATGACAGTGGAGTTGGGAACATCGACGCCGACTTCGATGACGGTGGTGGAGATGAGGACGTCGAGGTCGCCGCGCTGGAAGCGCGCCATAACCACCTCCTTGTCGTCAGCGCTGAGGCGACCGTGGAGCAGGCCGAGGCGCAGTCCGGAGAGATGCGTGGCGCGCAGGTTTTCGTACATCTCGGTCGCGGACTTGAGTGTGGGCTTCTCGAAAAGTGGGTTAGGGAGCGGCTTTTCTTTGGATTTTTTCGCGGCTTTGGCGGATTTTTTGGCCGGGGCACGCTTTGCGGCTTTTGCAGGCTTCGCGGTCTGGGAGGCTTCGGTTTTCTGTGAAGCTTCGGTTTCGGGATCAGGCGGAGCGAAGTCGAGCTCGGGCTGATCGTCTTTCGGGCCTTCGATGACGGGGTAGACGACGTAGGCCTGATGGCCTTTGGCGACCTGCTCGCGGACGAATTTCCAGACTTCATCGGCGCGTTCGTCGGAGACCTGGCGGGTGACGATGGGCGTGCGGCCGGGGGGCAGCTCGTCGAGCACGCTGAGGTCGAGATCGCCGTAGAGCGAGAGGGCCAGCGTGCGCGGGATGGGCGTGGCGGTCATGATGAGCACGTCGGGCTCGGCGGCGTTGGGCTTCTTCATGAGGCGAAAGCGCTGCAGGACGCCGAAGCGGTGCTGCTCGTCGACGACGACGAGGCCGAGGTTGGCGAACTCGACTTTTTCCTCAATCAGCGCATGCGTGCCGATGACGAGATCGGCTTCTCCGGAGAAGATGCGGCTGCGGGCGAGGCGCTTGACGTCTTCATCCAGCGAACCTGTGAGCAGGGTGATGCGATAGCGGCGCGAGGAGCGATCGAGGAGGCGTCGCGCTGAGAGGTAGTGCTGCGTGGCGAGGATTTCCGTGGGCGCCATGAGCGCGGCCTGACAGCCGTTTTCGATGGCGACGAGCATGGCCTGAAGCGCGACGATGGTTTTTCCGGAGCCGACGTCGCCCTGCAGCAGGCGGCGCATGGGGTGGGGCTGGCGCATATCGCCGGCGATTTCGCCGAGGGCTTTTTTCTGAGCGGCGGTGGGATGGAAGGGCAGAATCTCACGCAGCGCGGAGCGGGCCTTTTCGCTGGTTTCGAAGGCGATGCCGGTCTTCTTCTGAAAACGGCGGCGCTTGAGCTCGAGGCCGAGCTCGAGGTAGAACAACTCTTCGAAGATGAGGCGGCGATGCGCGGGCGTGGCCGAGGACTGCAGGCGCGACATGGGGGTTCCGGCGGGCGGGAAGTGGATGGCGCGGAGGGCCTCGTCGCGTGAGGGCAGCTCGAGACGGTCGATGAGAGCGCGGGGCAGCGTCTCGGGCATCTGCCCTTTCATCTCTTCGAGCAGGTTCCAGACGATGCGGCGTATCCAGCGCGAGGCGAGGCGGCTGCCGCTGAGCGATTCGTAGACGGGCGTGATGCGGCCCACTTCGAGGATGCGGTCGAGGTCGTCGCCGGTGCTGGCGTCGGGAAGGATCTCAAACTGCGGCTGGATCATTTTGAAGCCGCGGCCGGAGCGGGAGGCGTCGACTTTGCCGTAGAGGGCGACCATTTGCCCGGGCCGGAATTTGCCTTCGAGATAGCTGCCGTGGAACCACATGCACTTGAGGGTCGACAGGCCCTGGCCGATGGTCATTTCGTAGATGGGCATGGCGCGGGTGCGGAGAAGAGCGGCTCCGCGGACCTCGCCGATGATGCTGGCGGTTTCTCCGGCTTTGAGCTCGCTGAGAGCGCGCGGGTGCAGGCGGTCTTCGTAGCGGAAGGGCAGATGCAGGAGCAGATCTTCGACGGTGAGGATGCCTTTTTCAGCGAGAGTACCGGCGATCTGCGGGCCGATGCCTCTGACGAACTGTACGGGGGTTTCGAGCTCCGGCACAGAGTGATGGTAGCAGCCAGGAAGCGGTCAGCTAAGGTCCGATCAGCTGACCGCTTTACCAGCTGACCGTTTCACAGCCGGACATCGCTTTTACGATGCTTTGTTAGACTTTGGGTTACTTCCGGAGAATGGATTCGATGGCTGCGGTGGTTGAGCTGGATTGTGTCTCGAAGGTGTACGAACAGAAGATCGCGGTTAAAGATCTGAGCCTGCGCATCGAGGCGGGAACGATGTTCGGCCTGCTGGGGCCGAACGGCGCGGGCAAGACATCGAGCATTCGCATGATGGTCGGCATCACGATGCCGGACTCGGGCACGGTGAGTCTGCTGGGCAAGCCGTTTGCGCGCGAGAGCCTGCGGCGCGTGGGCTATCTGCCGGAAGAGCGCGGCCTCTACAAAAAGATGAAGGTGATGGAGCAGCTGGTGTTCATGGGACAGCTGCGGGGGCTGGACCCGGCGACGGCGGGGAAGCGGGCGCATGCGTGGTGCGAGCGGCTGCAGATTCTGGAGGCCGTGGACAAGAAGACCGAAGAGCTGTCGAAGGGGATGCAGCAGAAGATCCAGTTCATTTCGACGCTGCTGCATGAGCCTGAGCTGATCATTATGGACGAGCCGTTCTCGGGGCTGGACCCGGTGAATGCGACGCTGCTGCAGGACACGCTGATCGATCTGAAGAATCAGGGGCGGGCGATTTTGTTTTCGACGCACCGGATGGATCAGGTTGAGAAGCTGTGCGACGCGATCTGTCTGGTGAATCGCGGGCGGGCGGTGCTGGCGGGCGGGATGCGCGAGGTGAAGTCGCGCTACGAGCGCAACCATGTGCAGATGAGCTTTGAGGGCGATAACTCCTTCCTGCAGCATCCGGCGATTGCGGAGTACAAGGACTACGCGGGACTGGTGGAGATTCGTCTGAAGCCGCATGCGGACGCGCAGGACCTGCTGCGGGAGGCGTCGCGGAAGGCGACGGTGTGGAAGTTCGAGGTGATGGAGCCGTCGCTGGAGGAGATTTTCATTCAGACGGTGGGGGAGAAGATCGATGCGTGATGTGCTGCTGATTGCGAAGCGCGAGTATCTGGAGCAGGTGAAGGGACGCGCCTTCAAGGTCACGACGATTCTGATTCCCGCGGTCTTTGCCGGACTGATTGCGGTGATGGTGTTCGCGGGAAAGAACTCAGGCGCGGGCAAGCACATTGCGGTGGCGGCGGAGAGCCCGGCGCTGGCGGGGGTGGTGCGCGACCAGCTGCTGGCGGACAAAGACGCGCGCATGGTGGTGGATGTGATTGCGCCGGCCGATGCGGCGGCGAAGGCCGATCTGATTGCGAAGGTGAACGGCAAGGAGATCGACGGGTTTCTGTGGATCGAGACGCCGGCGGGCGGGGCGGCGAAGGCGGAGTGGGAGTCGCGCAGCTCAGGTGACTTTGTGACCGAGGGCAGGCTGACGGATGCGGTGAATCATGCGCTGGTGCAGCAGCGGCTGGCGGAGCGGGGTATCTCGGCGGGTCAGGTGGAGACGCTGACGAAGCGGATCGATCTGACGACGATGCGGATCGAGAAGGGCAAAGAGACGGTCTCGAACGCGCTGAATACCTTCTGGGCCGCGTACGCGATGGCGTTTCTGCTGATGTTTACGGTGATCTTCTACGGCATGAACGTGGGCCGCTCGGTGATTCAGGAGAAGACGTCGCGCATTTTTGAAGTGATGCTGGCGACGGTGAAGCCGAGCGACATGCTGGCCGGGAAGCTGATCGGGATTGGCGCGGTGGGGCTGACGCAGCTGGCGATCTGGGGCGCGGCCGGCGCGCTGTTTGCCAGCACGGCGCTGGCGGAGAAGCTGCTGGCGGGCGAGTTTACGATCAGCATTTCGGGAATCGACATTGCGCTTTTTGCGGTGTACTTTCTGCTGGGCTATGCGCTGTACAGCACGCTCTTCGCGGGGCTGGCGGCGACGTGCGACACGGAGCAGGAGCTGCAGCAGTATGCGCCGCTGGCGGCGGTTCCGGCGTGGCTGAGCTTTGGGCTGATCACGTATATCGTGAGCAATCCCAACTCGGTGTGGTCGGTGGCGATCTCGCTGTTTCCGCCGTGCGCGCCGATCACGATGTTTCTGCGCATGGCGTCGCAGTTTCCTCCGGCGTGGCAGATATGGGCTTCGGTGGGCCTGATGGCGGTGTCGGTGTACGTGGTGCTGTGGTTCTCCTCGCGGGTGTACCGCGTGGGCATTCTGATGTACGGCAAGCGGGCCACGCTGCCGGAGATGCTGCGCTGGCTGCGCTATAGCTAAAGGACAGCGAAGAGGCGGTCAGCGGAAAAGCGGTCAGCGGGGAATGCTGTTGTGCGGCTGATTTGTTTCCACCGCTAGAATGAGCCAGTGAGTGCGCGCAGAGAGTTCTCCTTTGGGCAGCGGGTGGCGCTGTGGGTGGTGCCGCGCGTGACGGCGCTGGTGCTGGCGGCGATCGGCGCGACGCTGCGCTTTGAGGTGATTGCCGAAGAGGGCGCGGTTCCGGCGGCGCCTCCGGCGAAGGGCATTTTTTGTTTCTGGCATCGATGCACGCTGCCGTGCGGCTGGTACTTCCGCAAATTTCGCTGCTCGATTCTGATCAGTCAAAGCTTTGACGGGGAGCTGATTGCGCGGACGCTGGGGCTGCTGGGGTATAACAGCGTGCGCGGGTCGAGCTCGCGGGGCGGGTTTGCGGGGCTGCTGGGGCTGCGCGATGTGCTGGCGAAGGGCCTGCCGGTGGTGTTTACGGCGGATGGTCCGCGGGGGCCGATTTACCAGACGAAGATCGGGCCGGTGAAGCTGGCGCAACTGACAGGCGAAGCGATGGGCAGCTTTTATCTGCTGCCGGAGCGGGCGTGGGTGATGCGCTCGTGGGATAGATTTCTTGTTCCTAAACCGTTCTCGCGCGTGGCGGTGAGCTGGGCGCGGGCGGTGGCTGCTCCTGCGGACGATGCCGACGCGGAAACGCTCGAAGCGAAGCGGCAGGAGCTGAACGACGCGCTGGAGCGGGCGCGGCTGCAGGCGGAAAGGCATTTCGCGAAGGGGTGAGGGAGATGGCGGCAGAGGCAGTGAAGAAAAGCCGGAAGGGTCGTCTCGGCATTTACCTTGCCGCCGGCTACATCGTGCTTGTCGTGGCTGTGTATATTCTGACGGCCGCGACGACGAAACCTTCGAACGTCGGGCTCGACTGGATTCCCTTTGTCATGCTGGCTTTTCCCTGGTACCAGATGGACATACACCTGCTCCTGTCTGGATTTGTCATCAATGCCGGCATTCTGTATCTGATCGGCACGCTGGCGGGAACACTGTGGCGCGAGATGAGGAAAAGTAAATCGGCCTGACGGGCCGATAAAATGGCCGGAGTGCTTGTCTCCGATTTCGATTTTCATCTTCCCGAAGAACTGATTGCGCAGCAGCCGCCTGAGGACCGCGCAGGCGCACGGATGCTGCGCCTGGATCGTGCCACAGGGGCATGGCAGGACGGATGGTTCCGCGAGTTTCCCGATCTGCTGCGCGAGGGCGATCTGCTGGTGCTGAACGACAGCCGCGTGATTCCGGCGCGATTGTTCGCGCATCGCGCGGGGCTGCACACGCAGGCCGGGCACCAGACGAGCGGGCGCATTCAGGTGTTGCTGACCGAGCAGGTTTCCGAGTGGGAGTGGAGAGTGCTGGCGCGGCCGGGGCGCAAGGTGCTGACGGGCGAGAGGCTGACCTTCGGCGAAAACGAGCTGCAGGCCGAGGTGACGGCGCACGGGGAGTTCGGCGAGCGGACGCTGCGCTTTGAACCCACGCCGGATTTTTTTGCGATCTTAGACAGGCTGGGGCATATGCCGCTGCCGCCCTACATTCACAGGCAGGACCGGGCGCAGGATCGCGAGCGATATCAGACGGTGTATGCGCGGGAGCGGGGATCGGTGGCTGCTCCGACAGCGGGGCTGCACTTTACACCGGAGATCCTGGAGCGGCTGCGCGGGCGCGGTGTTGAGGTCGCGTACGTGACGCTGCATGTGGGGCTGGGGACGTTTCAGCCGGTGCGTGTGGAGACGGTGGAGGAGATTCATCTGCACGCGGAGCGCTATACGCTGAGCGAGGCGACGGCTGCAGCGATCAACGCGGCTCGGCGCGACGGACGGCGTGTGATTGCTGCGGGCACGACGACGGTGCGCACGCTGGAGCACTGCGCGGCAACGATGGAGAGCGGTGAGCTTGCGGCGCATTCGGGCGTGACGAGTATTTTTATCTCTCCCGGTTACAAATTCCGGATCGTCGGCGGACTGCTGACGAATTTTCATCTGCCGCAGTCGACGCTGCTGATGCTGGTGAGCGCCTTTGGCGGGCGCGAGCATGTGATGGCGGCGTACGGCCATGCAGTGGAAGCGGGCTATCGCTTCTTTTCTTACGGCGACTGTATGTTCGTCTCCTGATGAGGCAGGCTGAAGCCGGAGGGGGCGGCGCGGAAGCCGGCTTCGGTGAGAAAGCGCGCGAGGAAGTGCCGCTGCGCGGGTTGTCCATTGATGGTGGCGATGAGGATGCCGCCGCGCTGGCGGGATTCTTCGTGGCGGCGCTGATCGAGCGTCTGCTGCGCGAGGAAGGCTGCCAGATCGCGGGCGGCGGCGGAGCGGTCGGGCTCATCGGCGGGCAGAAAAACGGTGAGAGCGGGATTGTTGCGGCGCATGTACGCGATGAGCTCGCCATTGCGCAGAATGACGGAGGCTCCGGCGCTGCGGGTGAGCGTGGTGGCGGGTGCGTCGCTGGATTCGGGATCGCCGGAAGGCTGCGGCCAGCGCAGAACGCTGCCGTAAACGCCGGCGGGATCGGTGGCGGCGAGAGAGACCATCTCCGGCTTGTCGGGCGGGGGTGCGCTGCGCAGCGAGCGCAGCAGATCGACGGCGGCGGGGAGGGCGAACTGCGCGGCTCCCAGACCGGCGACGAAGTAGCCGCGGCGGATGCGGCCGCTCTCTTCAAGCGCTTTGAGCACATCGTAGACGGCGCTGAAGCCGCCGGGGAGATTTTCCTGCGCGACGGATTCGCGGGTGACGATGCCGTAGCGGTGCAGAAGCTGAAGGGCGATGGCGTGGCTCCATTCGGTCTGCGCGGCGGCGGTGGTGCGGTCTGTCTGGGGAATGAGCGTCCAGCGGCCCTGCGCGGCGGGTGGAGTGGTGCGGCGCGAGTGAAAGGCGGGGAGATTGTGCCGGCGCTTTGCGGAGCGCGCGGTATCGGGGCGGGCGACATAGGCGCGCAGCGCGTGGAAGGTGTCGTTGGTGATGAGGCCGCGCCAGACGAGGCTCCAGAGGGCGTCGAGGGTTTCGCCGGGATAGCCGCCGCCGAGCGCGTCGTGGAGCTGCGCGAAGAACATGGCTCCGGAGCGGGCGAGCTGCGCGAGGATGGCTTCCTCGCGGGGATCGAGCTGCGCGGGCTTTGGACGTGGCGGCAGCAGCGCAGGGGCTTTGTCGGCGAGATAGAGGGCGATGCGTCCGTCGTGCTCGCCGAGGGGGTCGAAGCCGATCCAGACGACTTCGCCGGCGGCGATGAGGGTGTCGAGATCGGCGGGCGCATATTTTGCGAGACGCGCGGGGAGGATCTGCGACTCGACGAGCGAGGCGGGCAGCGGCGCACCCTGCAGGTTTTCGATGGTGTCGAGCAGCGCATCGAGACCACGGCGCTTCTGCAGAACGCCCTGCCAGTGGGTTTCAAGGCGGGCCAGCGTGGCGGGTTCGGCAGGTTCGATCTCCTTTCGTAACCGTGACAGTGACTTTCTGCGGATGAGGCGCAGCGATTCGGCGTCGCACCACTCGCGATGGACGCCGCCGGGACGGAAGCCACCTTCGACGATGCGTCCGTCGAGGAGAAGAGTGCGCAGCGCGGCTTCGACGGCTGCGGGGTCGAGTGCGAAGCGGTGCGCGGCCTCCTGCAGCGTGAATGGCCCGTGGGTGCGGGCGTAGCGGCGGATGAGCTCGAGGACGGGCTTTTCGACGGGAGCAAGCAGGGCGGCGGCGATGCCGGAGGTAAGCGGAGTGCCGAGGGCGTCGCGATAGCGGGCCACATCTTCGACGGCGATGAGGCGCGGCTCCTGGGCGATGGCGACTTCAAGCACGCGGCGGGCGCGGAGCAGGCGCGGGACGGCATCGAGCACTTCGGGCGAGGCGACGCGGCGGGAGAGCTCAGAGCGGGAGAGATCGCCGAGGCGGAGGAGCAGATCGTGCACGGCGTCGGCGGTGCGGGCACGCTGCGTTTCGCCGAGTGACTGAAGCTGTTCCTCGACTTCGGCGATGGCGGCGGCATCGAGCAGCTCGCGGAGATCGGCTTCGCCGAGGAGATCGCGAAGCTGCTCCTGATCGATGGAGAGCGCCTGGGCGCGGCGCTCGGCGAGCGGAGCATCGCCCTCGTAGATGTAATTGGCGACGTAGCCGAAGAGGAGCGAGGCGGCGAAGGGCGATGGCTTCTGCGTGTCGACGACGTGGACGCGGATGCGCTGCGCTTCGATGGCGCGCAGGGTTTCGAGAAAGGCGGGCATGTCGAAGACATCGCGCAGGCACTCGCGATAAGTCTCAAGCAGCATGGGGAAGGAGGGATACTGCGCGGCCACCGAGAGCAGATCAGACGCGCGTTTGCGCTGCGCCCAGAGCGGCGTGCGGCCCTGGGCACGGCGGCGCGGCAGCAGCAGAGCGCGGGCCGAGGCCTCGCGGAATTTGGCGGCGAAGAGCGCGGTGGCTCCCAGCTGCTGCAGGACGAGGCCGGTGGCTTCGGCGGAATCGACGAGCAGCGGAGCGGCGTCGGGCACCGTATCGGTATCGGGAAAGCGGAGGACGAAACCGTCGTCGGTCCACATGGTTTCGACGCCGGCGAGGCCGGAGGTCCTGAGACGCGCGGCGGCGGCCATGGCCCAGGGAGCGTGCACGCGGCTGCCGAAGGGGGTGAGCACGCAGACGCGCCAGTCGCCGAGCTCGTCGCGGCTGCGTTCGATGACGATGTTGCGGTCATCCGGTACTGTGACGGTTACATTTTGCTGGTCGGCGAGGAAGCGCAGCAGGTTCTCGGCGGCCTGGGCTTCGAGATCGTGCTCGCGGACGAGGCGGCTGATGGCGGCGTTCGGCGGCAGCTCGCGCAGCTCGCGGATGAGCGCGCCGATGCGCTGTCCGAATTCGAGAGGGCGTCCGGCGCGGTCGCCGTGCCAGAAGGGCATTTTGCCGGGTTCGCCGGGCGCGGGCGAGACGAGGACGCGGTCGTGGGTGATCTCGTCGATGCGCCAGGTGGAGGCTCCGAGCAGAAAGGTCTCACCCTGTTTGCTCTCAAAGACCATCTCTTCGTCGAGCTCGCCGACGCGGACGGGCTTCTTTTCCGTGCCGGAGAGGAACACGCCGTAGAGGCCGCGGTCGGGGATGGTACCGCCGTTGAGGATGGCGAGGCTCTTTGCGCCTTCGCGCGGCGTGAGGAGATGGCGCTGCCGGTCCCAGGTGATGCGCGGACGCAGCTCGGCGAACTCGTCGGAGGGATAGCGGCCGGAGAGCAGATCGAGCACGCCTTCAAAGGCGGAGCGGGTGAGCGAGGCAAAGGGCGCGGCGCCGCGGATGAGGGCGAAGAGATCGTCGACATGCAGGACGGCTTCGCGCGGCGGCTGGCCCTTTTGCCGCGGATGAGCAAGCGAGGGCGGCTGGGCGACGGTGGCGACGATCTGCTGCGCGAGCACGTCGAGCGGGTTGCGCAGATAGCGCGTGGATTCGACCAGCCCCTCGTGCATGGCGCGGGTGGCGGCGGCACAGGCGACGAGATCGGCGCGGTACTTGGGGAAGATGATGCCGTCGCTGGCGGCTCCGACCTGGTGGCCGGCGCGGCCGATGCGCTGCATGCCGGCGGCGACGGAGGGCGGCGCTTCGATCTGAATGACGAGGTCGATGGCGCCCATATCGATGCCGAGCTCGAGGGAAGAGGTGGCGACGAGAGCGCGGATGTGGCCGGCCTTGAGCTGCTCCTCGATCTCGGAGCGCTGCGCGGCGGCGAGCGAGCCGTGATGGGCGCGGGCCAGCGGCTGCTGCGCGAGGTCGTTGATGGCCTCGGCGATGCGCTCGGCGCTGCGGCGGTTGTTGACGAAGAGGAGGGTGGAGCGGCGCTCGAGGATGATCTCGAGCAGGCGCGGATGGATGGCGCTCCAGATGGAGGTGCGCTTCGGCTGCGCGGCTCCGTCTTTTGAGGGCTCTTCGGGCTGGGTGAGGCGGGCCATGTCCTCGACGGGAACTTCGACGCGGAGCTCAAGGCGTTTGGGCTCGCTGGCGTTGACGATGGTGACAGGGCGGAAGCGGTGCGGCGGCTCGTCGTCATTCACCACAGAGGACATATTCACCACAGAGGACGCAGAGAGCACGGAAGGTGCTGAGGCATGCACCACAGAGAGCACAGAGGAAGCGGAGGGCTCGGAGGGATCGTGCTCCGGGGCGGGCTTTTTCGGTGGCTCTGCGCCGGCGAGGAAGTGCGCGACCTCTTCGAGCGGACGCTGTGTGGCGGAGAGGCCGATGCGCTGCAGCGGTTTGTGCGCGATGGCTTCGAGGCGCTCGAGGCTGAGGGCGAGATGGGCTCCGCGTTTGGTGGGGACGAGTGCGTGGATTTCGTCGACGATGACGGTCTCAATGGTGCGCAGGCCGGCGGCGGCTTCGGAGGTGAGCAGCAGGTAGAGCGACTCCGGCGTGGTGATGAGGATCTCGGCGGGAGTGCGGCGGAAGCGGGCGCGTTCGCGTTGCGGGGTGTCGCCGGTGCGGATGCCGATCTCCGGTATATGGACGGCGATGCCGCTGCTTCGGGCTGTCTCCGCGATTCCGGCGAGCGGGGCGCGCAGGTTGCGCTCCACATCGACGGCGAGGGCCTTGAGCGGGCTGAGGTAGAGGACGCGGCAGCCGGGGACGGCGGGCGCGGCGTCGCGTGGGAGCATGAGCCGGTCGAGGCACCAGAGAAAGGCGGTAAGGGTCTTTCCGGTGCCGGTGGGGGCGAGGATCAGCGTGCTTTCACCGCGTGCGATGGCCGGCCAGCCGAGGCGCTGCGGCGCGGTGGGGCGACCGAAGGCGGAGCGGAACCACGTCCGCGTGACGGGATGGAAGAGCGCGAGCGCGGCGTTGTTTGCGGCCTCTGCGATGCGCTCGGCGCTGCGGGCGGAGCGCTGCTTCGGCGGCGGTTTTTCTGCGGTCTTTTGGCTCATCGCACTCAGTGCATACCCACTGCGAGGATAGACCGGAAAATGCGGCAGTGTGGTTGTATGCGGCGGTGCGGTCTGCGATCAGCCGGCGGCAGGGAGCGGCCGGTAGTAGCAGGTCTTTTCGGTCAGGACGGGGAGCCAGTGCTGGGGCATGCCGGGCTGCTCGCTCGAGCCGAGGACGAGAAAGCCGTCGGGGGAGAGCGCGCGGTGCATCTCGAGCAGGACGTGGCGGCGGGTTTCCGCGGAGAAGTAGAGCATGACGTTGCGCAGGAAGATGCCGTCGAAGGTGTCGAGCAGGACGGGCAGGCGGCAGAGGTTGCGCTGCTCGAAGCGGCAGAGGGGACGCAGGGCCGGGGCGACCTCCCACTCGTCGTCGATGCGCACCATGTATTTGAGCAGAAAGCGGGCGGGCAGGCCGCGGTTGACCTCGAGGCGCTGATAGCGGGCGGCGCGGGCGCGCTCGACCATCTCGGCGGAGAGGTCGGTGCCGAGGATCTCGATGCGCCACGAGGCGAGGTCGGGGAAGTGCTCGCGCAGCAGCATGGCCAGCGACCAGGCCTCCTGCCCGGTGGAGCTGGCGGCGGACCAGAAGCGCAGGCTGCGGATGTGGCGGCGGCGCTCGATGAGGGCGGGCAGCAGGGCGGTGCGCAGCAGCTCGAAGGGGGAGTTGTCGCGGAAGAAGCTGGTCTCGTTGATGGTCATGGCCTCGGCCACGGAGCGCTGCAGCCGGGCATCGGGCTCCAGTTTGAGGGCGGCGACGAGCTGGTCGAGCGCGGTGAGCCCCTGGGCGCGCAGCAGGCCGCCGAGGCGGGATTCGAAGAGGTAATCGCGCGAGGGGTCGATCTGGTTGCCGGAGTTGCGGGAGACGACGGTGCGCAGAAAATCGAAGTCGGTCGCGGTCATTGCCATGCGGCGCCTGCCTCGTGCCGGGTACGGAAGAGCCGCCGGGCGGAGTAGTGCAGGATCTCTCCTGCCATTTCGCCGAGCGGCAGAGTCATGTGGGCGAGGCCGGCCTCGGCGACGACGCCGGGCATGCCCCAGACGGCGCTGGTGGCGCGGTCCTGGACGAAGACGGTGCCTCCTGCCTCGCGCACGGTGCGGCAGCCGGCGAGGCCGTCGGAGCCCATGCCGGTGAGGATGACGCCGAGCAGGCCGGCTCCCCAGACGGCGGCGGCGGAGCGGAAGAGAACATCGACGGAGGGGCGGCAGGAGTGCTCGGGGAGGGTCTGGCGAAGCTGCAGGTGCAGGTCGCGGGTGACCTCCATGTGCCAGTCGCCGCGGGCGATCCAGATGGTGCCGGGCTCGGGGCGGGCGCCGGGGATGGCCTCGCGCACGGCAAGGGGGCAGAGCAGGTTGAGCCGCTCGGCCAGCAGCGAGGTGAAGAGCTGCGGCATGTGCTGGACGATAAGGACGGGCAGAGAGAAATCGGCGGGCAGGGCGGGCAGAAGACGCTCGAGCGCCGCCGGGCCGCCGGTGGAGACACCGATGAGCAGCGCGCCGGGTGAGGCGGCGGAGCGCGAGGGAAGGAAAGGTGCGGGCGGTATCGCGTCCGGGTTCGCATCCGTGATCGCGTTCGGGGCCGGCGGAGTTCCGGCGGCGGGAGATACAGCCGCGGGTGGCGGCGGAGTGCGAACCGGAGCCGGGAAGAGGGCGAGGATTTTGGGGATGAGGTCGCGGGTGAGGGTTTCGACGCCTTCGGCGACGCCGTGCTGGGCCTCGGGCTTGGTGACGTAGTCGGTCGCGCCGCGGGCGAGGGCTTCGAGGGTGATGGCGGCTCCGCGCCGTGTGAGGGTGCTGCACATGATGATGCGGACGGCGTCGTGGCGCTCGCGGATGCGGGTGAGGACGTCGAGGCCGTTCATGCCGGGCATCTCGATGTCGAGGAGCATCAGGTCGGGGCGGAGGCGGTCGAGCGATTCGAGAGCCTGGGCGCCGTCGCGGGCGATGCCGGCGATCTCCATCTCCGGATGCGGATCGAGGGTCATGCGCAGCAGGGTGCGCATAACGGTGGAGTCGTCGACGATGAGGACGCGGATGCGGGCTCCCGCAGCGGGAGAAACTGCGGCGCTCATGCCTCGACGACGCCTACCATCTGCAGCTTGTCGATCAGTCCGGCCTCGTCGAAGGGCTTCATCAGATATTCGTCGGCGCCGGCGTGGAGGGCGGCTTCAATGTGATCGTTCTCGGCCTCGGTGGTGACCATGACGATCTTCATGCCGTCGAGCGCCGGGTCCTGGCGCAGAGCCTGCACCATTTCAAGCCCGCTCATGCCGGGCATGTTCCAGTCGATGAGGGCGACGCGATAGGGGCCGAAGCGGCGGACACAGTCGAGGCCGGCGGCACCGTCTCCGGCGGCTTCGCAGACGATGCCGTGCACTTCAAGCAGGGCGCGAAGGTAACTGCGGATGAACTGGGAGTCGTCGACGATCAGGGCGCGCATCTTTCTCCTCTCCTCTCCTCCTCTCCGTTTCTCTGTGGTCGGCTGCAAAGGACTGCTCTGTTGGCCGTTGCGAAGGACTGCTGTTTGCTCCGGATTCGGCGCGGTGTCTGCGCGGCTCAGGCTTCGAGGGTGCGGGAGAGGTGGGTCGGTTCAAAGCGCGCCGCCTCAAGGGCGATGAGCAGGCCTTCCTTCCGCTTCCACGTGCCGGCGTAGAGGGTCTTGCGGCGGCTGTCGAGGGTGGCCGGGGGTGGCTCGTACTCGGAGGCCGACACGGTGAGCACCTCGCTGACGGCGTCGACGAGCAGGCCGTAGTGGCCGCCGGTCGATTCAAAGACGAGGACATCTTCCGGCGCGCCGAGCGGCTCCATACCGAGCAGACGGCGCAGAGAGACGGCGGTCAGCAGCTCGCCGCGGTAGTGAACGAGGCCGCCGACCCACGAAGGGGCGAGCGGAACGCTCTGCGCGGCGGGACGGCCGAGGATTTCAAGGATCTGCGCGATGGGGATGCCGAAGAGCGTATCGCCCACGCGGACCGAGCAGACCTCAAGGATTTCGGCGGAGGCGCTGCCGGGCCGTCCGAGGCTTTCGAGCGTTCTCTCTTCCTGCGCTGCGATCATTTCAGGCCACCTCCGTAGAGAAGTTCGGGGAGAATTCCACTGCCGGCGCTTCGGTCTCCCCGGCGGCTGCGGGGCTCTCTTCCGGAGCCGCATGCGGAGGCAGCGCGGGAATGCGGGCGAGATTGACGACGCTGGTGACGCGATCCTTCAGCAGGGTGACGCCGGTGGCGACGGCGCCGGTTCCGGCCTCCTCGAGCTGACGGCCTCCGGCCACGTCGAGCACCTGGGAGACGGCCATGCCGACGTGGCGCCGGCCGTCGAGGCAGACGACGATGGTCATCTGCTCGTCGATGGTCTGCTCGCCGGCTTTTCCTGGCGGCACGGGCTGCGCGCTGTCCTCGACCGGCAGCAGAGTGCCCTCGAAGCGCAGCACCGGCGTCCGGCCGATGTGCTCGATGCGCGAGCGGGGGATGCGCTCGATGCGCAGCACGGTGGTCAGAGGCAGCGCCGCCAGCTCGCTGCCGGTCTCGACCAGCAGATACTCGCTGTCCCCGGTGCCGGCGGTCTGAACTTCGGTGGCGGTCTCTTCCTCCTCTTCGGCGGAGAGGCCGACGCCGGCGCGGGTGGCGAGCGCTCCGGGGTCAAGGATCAGGGCCGTCTCTCCGTTGCCGAGAATGGTGGCTCCGGAGAAGAGGCCGATGCTTTTGAGAATGGGGGAGAGCGGCTTGACGACGATCTCTTCGGGGTCGGCAAGGCCGTCGACGACCAGGCCGTAACGGCGTCCGTCGGCATTGAGCACGGCGATGTAGCAGCCGGAGGGGGCTCCGGTGACGGGATTCGTGGCCTGGTCGGAGGCCGCGGCCTCCGGCATGCGGTCGAGCGCCAGCATCTCCTTCAGGAAGATCAGCGGCAGCAGCCTTTCGCGCAGACGGAAGAGCGCGGCGCTGCCCAGCCACTCGATCTGCGCGGCGGCCTGATCGGAGGCCAGATGCACGAGCTCGGTGAGCGTTCCCTGGGGGAGGGCGAAGTTGCGGTCGCGGCTGCGGACGATGAGCGCGGGAATGATGGCGAGGGTGAGCGGGATGCGCAGGCGCATGACCGTGCCCCGGCCGACCTTGCTGTCGATCTCGACCTTGCCGCCGATCTTTTCGACGTTGTTGCGCACCACATCCATGCCGACGCCGCGGCCGGAGACGCTGGTGACCGCCTCGGCGGTGGAAAAACCGGCGAGGAAGATCAGCTGCAGCACCTCGCGCTCGCTCATCTGCGCAGCCTGCTGCGGGGTGATCAGCCTGCGGTCGAGGGCCTTGGCGCGAATCTTCTCGACGCGCAGTCCGCCGCCGTCGTCGATGACCTCGACGATGACGTGGCTGCCATCCTGAAGGGCGCGCAGACGTACCAGCCCTTCGGCCTCCTTGCCGGCGGCGAGGCGCGCTTCAGCGGCCTCGATGCCGTGATCGCAGGCGTTGCGCACGACGTGGGTGAGCGGATCTTTGATGGCTTCGAGCAGGCTCTTGTCCAGCTCCGTCTCCTGCCCTTCCATCTCGAGGCGGATGCGCTTGCCGAGAGTCTGGGCGAGATCGCGCACGAGGCGCGGAAACTTCGAGAAAACATGGCTGACCGGCTGCATGCGGGCCTTCATCACCGCCTCGCGCAGGTCGGCAGTGACCATGTCGAGCCGCCGCGAGAGCAGCGCGAAGCCGGCGTCGGCTGCGGTGGCCTGCAGAATCTGGTTGCGGGTCAGCACCAGCTCGCCCACCAGGTTCATCATGCGGTTGAGCAGATCGACATCGACGCGCAGCGTGGAGTCGGCGGCGGCGGAGGGCTGGCGCTGCGCGGCGATCTCCGATGCCGGCGAAGAGGGCGGGGCCGAAGGTGCAGCCGCAGGCCGGGCCGGCTTTGGGGCCTCGGCGGCGGGTGCGGGCTGACTGAGACCGGAGCTGAGATCGGGACGGGGACCGGGACTGGGATCAGGAGCGGAGCGGGGAGGGTCCGAACGGTCCGGATCGCCGGGTGCGCCGCTTTCCGAGGCCGGGCGCGGCCTTCCGGCCGGTCCGGTTCCGCGGCTGCGGCGGACGCGCCGCTTCACGGTTCCGGAGGCCGCTGCTGATGGGGCTGTTGCGGCCACAGCGGCAGATTCTTCGGCGACGGCAACACCTGCGAGGACGGGAGCGGCCTCTGCCACGGCTTCGGGCACGTTTTCGACTGCGGGGCCTGGCTGCTGCAGGGCCTGCAGATGCGCGATCATCGCGGCATCGTCGCCCTGGCCCTCGGCGCCTGACTCCTCGATGGACTGCAGGATGGAGCGCAGGCCGTCGAGCAGGGAGAGCAGACCGCTGATGATCTCCGCGTTAGCCAGCATTCTGCCTTCGCGCAGCAGGCCGAGGAGGTTTTCGCCGGCGTGGGAGAGCGACTCGAGGCGGCCGAAGCCGAGAAAGCCGGTCGTCCCCTTGATGGTATGCACGGAACGGAAGATCTCGGCGATCAGCTCGGCGTCCTCGGGGCGTGTTTCAAGCTCCGTCAGGCACCGCTCCATGCGGTCGAGGCCTTCCTGGCTCTCGATCAGAAATTCTCGTGTGAGGTCATCCACGGGTGTTTTATCGGAAGGGAAGACAGGGAACTTGAGAACAGGGCGCAGAGGACAGGGCACAGGGCGCAGGGATCAGGGATCAACCATCAGGCATCAGGTGCGGGCGGGAATCGTTTCTCGCTTTTGCGGGCCGGGTCTGGTGAAATCAGCTTCGGGGACCGGAATGTATGACGGCGATCGATGCGGGAACACTTCATCGTCTGCGCGAGGCGGCGGCTGCGGCGGCTCATCACGCCTATGCGCCTTACTCGAAGTTTCGCGTGGGCGCGGCGCTGCTTTTCAGCGATGGAACCATGTATGCGGGCTGCAATGTCGAGAATATGTCCTTCGGACTGTCGAACTGCGCGGAGCGGAGCGCTCTCTTTCGTTCGGTGAGCGAGCGGGGGGCGGGGGCGAGGATTGTGGCGATTGCGGTGACCAATCTGAATGACGCGCCGAGTCCGCCGTGCGGGGCGTGCCTGCAGGTGATGAGCGAGTTCACGGCTGCGGATGCGGTGGTGAGCTTTACCGGAGAGCAGGGGTGGGAGACGCATCCCTTTTCCGAGGTCTTTCCCTTCGGCTTCCGCCTGGAAGGAAAGTGACGGCGGGGGAGAAATCTGTTCCGGAAAGACGGGGGCTGCCCATAGGATGAGGGGAACGCAGGGAGATGGATTTGGCGCGATTTACCGGAGTGCTGGGAGTGATGACCATGCTGCTGCTGGCATGGCTGTTTTCGTCGAACCGGAGGGCGATTCGCTGGCGCACGGTGGTCTGGGGCCTGAGCATGCAGGTGCTCTTCGCCTTTCTGGTGCTGGAGTGGACGGTGGGCCAGCATGTGCTGAAGACGGCCGGAGATGCCGTCAACAAACTGCTCTCGTACGCCTTTGATGGATCGACCTTCGTCTTCGGGGAGCTGGGCAAACAGCACTCCTCGGTGGGGAGCATCTTCGCTTTTCAGGTGCTGCCGACGATCATCTTTATCTCGGCGTTTTTTGCGGTGCTGTATCACCTGGGGATTATGCAGATCATCATCCGCATCTTTGCGCGGGTGATGCAGTGGACGATGAAGGTCTCAGGCGCCGAGAGCCTGAATGTGGCGGCGAGTATTTTCATGGGTCAGACGGAGGCTCCGCTGACGATCCGGCCGTTTCTGCCGGACGCGACGCGCTCGGAGCTGATGACGATCATGACGAGCGGCATGGCGCATGTCTCGGGCGGGATTATGGCGGCGTACATTCTGTACGGCATCAGCGCGGAGCATCTGCTGGCAGCGGTGATCATGACGGCTCCGGGCACGATTCTGCTGGCGAAGATGCTGGTTCCTGAGACGGAGCAGGCGGCGACGGCGGGCGTGGTGCGGATGCCGGAGGAGGCCGAGCACAGGAGCGAGAACCTGCTGGGCGCGGTGGCGCGGGGGACGATCGACGGCGGGCAGCTGGCCTTCAACGTGGCCATTATGCTGATCTCGTTTCTGGCGCTGATTGCGCTGTGCAACGGCGTTCTGGGGGGGCTGCACAACTGGCTGGGCGGGCACCATATTCCCTTTCCGGCGAGCCTGAATGCGATTCTGGGATTTTTCTTCGCGCCGGTGGCGTGGCTGATCGGGATTCCGTGGCGGGATGCGCGGATGGTGGGCAATCTGCTGGGCACGCGGATGGTGCTGAATGAGCTGGTGGCGTATACGTATCTGGGCGCGCAGAAGGCGATGATCAGCACGCGCTCGTTCACGATTGCCACCTTTGCGCTGTGCGGCTTTGCGAACTTCAGCTCGATCGGGATTCAGATCGGCGGGATCGGCGCGCTGGCTCCGAATCGGCGCGGGGAGCTGGCGAAGCTGGGACTGCGGGCGATGCTGGCGGGGACGATGGCGAATCTGATGTCGGCGTCGATCGTGAGTATTCTGATTCGATAACGAACGGGGATGCTGACTTGATCACGAAGGGGACACTTTACGACAGGGCCTGCGCGGCGGCGGATTATCTGCACACGCGCTGCGCGATGCGGCCGCAGGTGGCCATCATTCTGGGCTCGGGTCTGGGCGCGTTTGCCGACCACCTGGACTGCGCGACGGCGATCCCGTTCGAGGAGATTCCGTACTTTCCGCACTCGACGGTCTTCGGACACAGCGGGCGGATGGTGCTGGGCCGCGTGGGCGGGAAGACGGGCGTGCCGGTGGCGGTGATGCAGGGGCGGGTGCACGCCTATGAGGGCTACAGCTCAGAGGAAGTGACCTTTCCGGTGCGGGTGCTGGGGCGGTACGGAATCCGGACGCTGATTCAGACGAATGCGGCCGGAGGAATACGGCTGGATATGCATCCGGGGCAGCTGGTGCTGATCGCGGACCAGATCAATTTTTCGGGGCGGAATCCGGCGTGCGGGCTGAACGATGCACGTCTGGGCGAGCGCTTCTTCGATATGTCGGAGGCGTATTCGACGCGGCTGCGGCGGCTGGCGCACGAGGCGGCGGAGGCGGAGGGGTTTGCGCTCGATGAGGGCGTGTATCTGTGCGTGCTGGGGCCGAGCTTCGAGACGCCGGCGGAGATTCGGGCCTTCCGGACGATGGGCGCCGATCTGGTGGGGATGTCGACGGCGCAGGAGACGATTGTGGCGCGGCACATGGGGCTGGAGGTGCTGGGCATCTCGTGCGTCACGAATATGGCGGCGGGCATCGGGGCCAGACCGCTCGACCACGTCGAGGTTCTGGAGACGGGAAAACAGGTGGAGGCGCGCCTCAGCGGCCTGCTGAAGCGGCTGGTGCCGGCGATTGCGGGCTGACACCGGCCATTGCCGGGGCGGGCTCAGGATTCGGAAACGGCTGTTTCGCCGGGCTGCGCGCCGGATGCGGTAATGCGGCGATGCAGGCCGGAGGCAATGACCACAACCAGAAGCGCGGAGAGCTCGGAAAAGATTCTGATTTCGCGGAGAATGCCGGCTCCGAACATCAGCAGCCCCCAGGCGGCAGCGGTGATGGCGAAGGTATAGCGCATCCGCTGAGAGATCCACGGCCAGAGAGCGACCACCGCGACCCAGAGGTACGCGAAGACGCTGAAAATCGATATCCAGAAGAGGGGATTGACGAGCTGCGAGAGATTGGAACGGAGCTGATTCTGCATCAGATTCCCACAGTGCGCGCAGGGCTGATAGAGCTCGCGAAAGAGCAGGTATTTGATGATGACGAAGAGGACGGAGAGAAAAGCGCAGTACGATACCACCTTCTTCCAGTTGTCCTGCCGTATCTGCAGAAGAAAGAAGATCAGGATGGCGATGACGACCGTTTCTTTCGTCAGCTCCGCAGGAATGAAGGTCAGGGCAAAGAGCCAGTAGTTCCCGGTGACGGCGAAGCAGGTGAGCGCAGAGAAGAAAAAGAGCGTCGGCAGATCGTAGGGATAAAAAAGATTCCGGTTGAGGACCAGCGTGTAATCGAAATAGGCGCAGAGGACCAGCGCAAAGGAAAGCCACTTGTATCGCGATGTGCCGGTGATATGCCGGATGGCGTGCGCGGTGAAGTAAACAGCGCCGATCACAGACGCGGCCGCGAGCAGCACCATGAACCAGTTGTCGGGCGAATCAACGGGAGGGTTGAGAGACGGCAGGTGAATGTGCAGGTGCGCGATGACGTACGCCCAGACGCGGTAGAGAAGCTGAGGCAGAATGCGGTAACGGAAGGGAGTGTCGATCTGGAGGTGCAGGTAGTCCTCCAGCCCGATCATGGGATTGGTAAGGCGCACATAGTCGAGCGCGAAGTGCAGAGAGACGGCGACGGTGAGCAGAAAGAATGCGATCTCCGAACGCCTGCTGGTGCGTGATTTCTCAGACAGTGGGGGCATCTGTATGACTCTGGCCTCTGCGGTGATTTTCTGCGTGAAGGTACCTTAAACGTAACAGAAGAGCTGAGCGGAGCCGGCAGCGCGCAGGCGGAAGTCATGGTTTCCGGTGTGCGACTGTGGCGGCGCTTCAGCCCTGAAGCATGGTGCTCGACCGGGCGGACTGTGCGTCAGGCAGATCGAGCATGGCTCTCGCTTCGGACAGAAAACCCGATTTGTCTTTGTTCTTCCGCCATAGCCTGAAGAGCCGCCTGTCATAGCCGTACACTGCCTGCGGTGCCAGCCGCGCCAGCTCCTGCAGGGCTTCGGAGACCTTTGCCTCATCGAGCTGCGTCTGCACTTTCTGGCCGAGACGGTCGTATGCGATGAGCGAGTGGCGCTTTGAAACGGTGATGAGGAAATAGACTTTGCGCTTCATCACGTGACGGTAGGCCCACACGAGGTCCTGAAGCTGCATCGGGGTCGCGCTGAAAAGAGAGCCGCTCAGCAGCCAGTGCTGTGTGATGTCGAGTGAGACGGTGCCTCGCTTTGCCTGAAAGTGAGCCTGCGAAGTCTCCGCTTCGATCTGCTGCGTCAGCATCTCAAGCTGCCCACAGCGCGCGAGGCGCTTTGCGAAGGGGTGCCTGGAGAACTCGCCGCTGCGCTGGAGATAAAGCCAGAGTCCCCAGAGCGCCAGCAGCAGGATGGGTGCGGCGATGATGACCGATGTCCAGCCGAAGGTTTTGTAATCTTCTTCGTCGAGATAGAAGGACAGGAAGCGCACGCCGGGATTGTCCTGGACGACCGGATCGATGAGATGCGAACGCAGCTCGGGATAGACCGGCTGCAGGCGGCCTTCGAAGGATGCGGAGTCCACCGTTGCCGCGAGAGAGTGCGGGGAGCGCACGATCAGAAAGCGATCGCCGACGGCGGTGGCGAGGAAGTAGCTGTCGGTGTATCCGCCGGGGTGGTTGTCGTCTTTTGTGATGTGCGTGATGCCGGTGTCGATGGTGCGGCCACCCTGCAGGCGGATGAAGCGGTCGCCTGCCTGCGCGGAGCCGGAGATGGCGATGAGCTGCTGCGCGGTAACGGACTGCGCGCCGCGAAAGAAGCCAAGGAAGTACTGCCGGTTAAAGCCGAAGAAGGCGATCAGGGCAGCGAAGACGATCACCAGCAGGATGAGAAGATTCCGGTTCGTTCGCCGGATCAGGTTTCCGCAGAATCCATTCCACATAACAGATCTCCGGCCGGGGCGGTTTGACTTACATTCCGGGTGCGGCTGCGCCGTCCTTTACGGGCGGGGCGCTGCGGTGGTATTCGGGCACGGGGTCGGCGCTTTTGATCCACGCGGCGGAGATGAGGTCGCGGAGCATGGCGGCACCGGCGGCGAGGCGCTCTTCGGTGAACTGCTTTCCTTCCGGGGTGCCGGCGCCGTCGAAGCCGTGGTCTTTGTCGAGCTGATAGAGCTTTTCGACAAGGGAGTTCGTGTGGTTCAGATACGCCAGGTAGTCGGTCCACTCGTCGCCGATGGGGCGGCCGGCGGGAAGCAGCGGCTTTATGTCGGACGCTTTGATATTGGCGGCGACGTAGACGGTCTCGAAGCGGCTGTGAATCTGGTGATCGGTGGTGTAGTTGCCGGGATTGTCTTTATTTGCCCAGCCGTTGTAATTGATGGTGGTGTGCAGCGGCTGCGAGCCGTCTCCGACATAGTGGCCGAGCCAGCCGGCATAGAAGAGGATCGCGGCCTCGACGGGCTTCGTGTCTTCATGCTTCGCGCTGAGCTCGCGGTAGTCGCGCATGGCGGACTTGAGGCGCTCCCAGACCTCGCTGGTGATGTAGGGCTGAAAGCCGACCTTTTCGGGGCGGAGGTCGGCGGCCTGCTTCGGGTGCGTGATGCCCGCGGCGTAGAGGTCGGCGATGTACTCATAGCGCTGGCGGGGCAGCGGTCCGATGAGGGTGGCGAGCTCGAGGTCGATAAAGTGGTCCGGCGCCTGCTCGGCGTTGAGCTCGGGCTCGGCGGGCGAGCGCCAGCGGTCGGGCTCGGGGCCGAGGTACTCGATCTCGTCGATGGCCTGCGGGGTGTGCAGGAAGGCGGGCAGATCGGCGGGCAGGCTTTCGGCGGCGAGGCGATTGATCATCATGTGCCCTTCGCGGCCCCATCCAAAGGAGGGCGGGACGGCCGTGAGCGGCAGGACCAGAAGGGCGGCGATGCGGCGCAGAAGGCTGGCTGAGGGCTTCATCATGGTGAGTATAGACGCGGTCTGCGCGGGCGCATGAAGGAAAGACGGGAGATGCGGGCGAGTTGCCTGAAATTCACATTCGGCCCTCGAAACCCGCGGCCATACCTTGATATTCTGGAATGGCTATGCCTACGAAACAAGAGCTACTGCAGGACCCGATCCGGCACATCGATATCAAAGAGCACAACGTCGTCGCGCTGGTCGATGCGATGCAGCACATGGCGTACAGCTCCCGTGACCTTTACCGGGCCGCTTCGATCTACGAACGCATGCTGCACGACCAGGAGTGCGGCGTGATTCTGTGCCTGGCGGGATCACTGATCTCGGCCGGGCTGAAGCAGATCTTCGTCGATCTGATCCGCAACAACATGGTGGACGCGATTGTGTCGACCGGCGCGAACATCGTCGATCAGGATTTCTTCGAGGCGCTGGGCTTCAAACACTACATCGCCAGCGACCTGCTGAAGCAGGGCACCGAAGACGGCACGCTGCGCGAGCTGAAGATCGACCGCATCTACGACACGCTGATCGACGAGGAAGAGCTGCGCATCTGCGACGAGACGACGGAGAAGATCGCCGACTCGCTCGATCCGCGTCCGTACAGCTCGCGGGAGTTCATTCGCGCGATGGGCGCGTATCTGGAAGAGCAGGCGCGGACGCCGGACAAGTGCGGCGTGGACTCGATCGTCTGCGCGGCGTATCAGAAGGACGTGCCGATCTTCTGCCCGGCCTTCAGCGACTGCTCGGCGGGCTTCGGGCTGGTGGCGCACCAGCACAAGCGGCAGGACAAGCCGAAGGTTTCGCTCGATTCGGCGAAGGATTTCTACGAGATCACGCAGCTGAAGATCGCCAACCCGACGACCGGGCTGCTGATGATCGGCGGCGGGGTTCCGAAGAACTTCGCCCAGGACATCGTGGTAGCGGCGGACGTGCTGGGCATGGACGCGCCGATGCACAAGTATGCGATCCAGATCACGGTGGCCGATGTGCGCGACGGCGCGCTGTCGTCGAGCACGCTGAAGGAAGCCAGCTCGTGGGGCAAGGTCGACACCACCTTCGAGCAGATGGTGTACAGCGAAGCGACGCTGGCGCTGCCGCTGATCACCGGCTATGCCTGGCATAAAAATGCGCACGCGGAGCGCAAGGGACGCCGCTGGGCGCGCCTGCTGGAGCCGGTAACAGCCTGAAGACAAAAGGGCTGGAAAATCCGGCCCTTCCACGTAACTTTCGATCAGGGAAAATCGAATCTTTTTCTGGTCAAATCCAGTTATTTGGGCGTAACATCCAACCCCGGATGTAGTTTGAATATCTGTTAAATTTCCGGGGTTCTGCCGTGCTGCTGGTTATCGAGCTGTTTGCGCTTGTTTATGTCTTCTTTCTGATCTGGTTCTGGTCGCTTTGCCGTATCTCGGCTCGCCGGGAACGCGCCGCGGCCGAGGATATACATTCCCGCTCCAACCTGATTCCCTTTGAACGCGGTATCCGATTGTCGCTGCGCAAGACAGCGCGCTCCTGACAGATTCGCGTGAAGGAAAGATCCGGCGGTTGCGCTGCCGGTGTTCCGGCTGTGTGTGTGACGGGCGGATCAGGGCAGCTTCCTGCACGGAAGCGGATCTCAAGGCTGCGGCCGAGGTTCGAGGCAGAACGAGCGGGTTCCGTTCCGGTCCGGAATGCTCCGGATAATGTGCAGATTTTTTACCGAAAATCGTCCTGGACAGATGAAAATACAAGTTACCAGGTAATCCGAGACACGTGGCTGGCTCGTAACCTATTCGATGGTTTCTCGCGTCTCCCCCGGCAGAAGCTTTGAACTATTTACGTAACGCGCGCTTACTTACCGCTGTGTTTGCAGCGGCGCTCCTGCTGACGGCGGGAGGCGCCTGGGCGCTGGCGCATTTTGCCCGGTCTGCGGAGCGGAGCACGCCCTGGATCTTTGAGGTGGCGGTCTGCTGGGCCCTGGCGCAGATTCTGCTGATCCTCCTTTGCATTGTCAGCTTCCGGACGACGCGGTATCAGGCGCAGGCGGAGCGGCTGCTGATGCCGACGGCGCAGCTGCAGCGCAGCATCCTCGATTCGGCCGGGCCGATGATCATCGCCGCCGATCTTTATGGCCGGATTGTGGTCTTCAATCCTTCGGCGGAGCGGATGCTGCACTACCGCGCCGAGGATGTGCTGGGGCTGCTGGACCCGGCGCAGCTGTTTCCGCCGGGCGAGATGAACCGGGTGGGCGAGCAGCTGCTGACGGTGCCGGGGCGGGTGAAGATGCCGGTGCCGGCGGCCGATAATACGCCGGCGATTCTGCGCAATTACGTCCAGTATGTCTCGGGCTTTCCGGCCAGCCGGGTGCGCGGCTTCGAGATGCAGTTCCGGCGGCGGGACGGCAGCACGTTTCCGGCGATGGTGTACCTGGCGGCGGTGCGGACGCCGGAGGGGGTGGTCACCGGGCTGGTGATGATCGCCATCGACATCAGCGCGACGCGGCGGGCCGAGCATGCGCTGCGCGAGAGCGAGGAGCGGTACCGCGATCTGTTCGAGAGCTCGAGCGAGATGATTGCGACGCTAAGCCCGCGGGGGCGCTACCTGTACGTCAATCCGGCGTGGCAGGAGCTGTTCGGCATGGACGCGAGCCAGTTCGAGACGCTGATCAGCTTCGAGTCGGCCTTTCCGCCCGAGGTGCAGATCGAGGCGGCGGCGCTGTTCCGCCGGGCGCTGTATGGAGCGCGGATCGAGCGGGCGCCGCTGCGGCTGCAGAATGCGGACGGCGGGATTGTGGAGGTGGAGGCGAGCCTGAGCTGCCGGCGGACGGATGACGCGCCGGTCTCGGTGCGATGCACCTTCCGCGATGTGACGGCGCAGAACCGCCGCGAGCGGCGGCTGGCGATGCAGCTTGAAGTGAGCCAGGTGATCGGCGAATCGACCTCGACCGAGGAGGGGCTGCAGAGAGTGCTGGAGTCGCTGTGCTGCAGCCTTTCGTTCGACTTCGCGGCCTTCTGGGTGGTGGACGAGGGGCAGCACGTGATCCGTTTCCACAGCAGCTGGGCGGTGCCGGGGCGCTCGAGCGCGGACTTCCGCCGGGAGACGGAGGGAGCGGTCTTTACGCGCGGGCAGGAGCTGCCGGGCAGCGCGTGGGCGCAGGGAAAATCGCGGTGGGTTCCGGATGTGCGCGAGGACCTGACCTTTACCCGGCGGCGGACGGCGAGGCTGAACGGCTTCATTACCGGATGGGCGGTGCCGGTGCGGGTGGGGAACCGGGTGACGGCGATCGTGGAGTTTTTCAGCCGGCAGCGCGAGCGGGAAGACGCGGACACGATGGCGACGGTGGAGACGGTGTGCGCCTCGATCGGACAGTTTATGGCGCGCTCGGCGCAGGAGGCGCTGATCCGCGATCTGAACAGCCAGAAGGAGCTGATTCTCAACTCGGTGGCCGATGGTATCTTCAGCATCGGCCATGACGGGCGGATCGACTTCGTGAACCCGGCGGCGTCGCACATGCTGGAGGCATCGACGGCGGAGCTGACGGGCAGGCTGGCGCATTCGGTGCTGCACGGGGTCTTCGGGGTGGAGTCGTGCGGCGAGCAGTGCCAGAGCCGCAGGGCGCTGCTGCAGCATGAGAGCGCATCGGGCCAGGATAGCTATTACCGCAGCGACGGGAAGAGCTTTCCGGTGGAGTTTTCTCTGACTCCGGTGCGGGAGAACGAGGCGGTGGTGGGCAGCGTGCTCAGCTTCCGCGACATCAGCCAGCGGGATGCGCTGGACCGGATGAAGGACGAGTTTATCTCGACGGTCAGCCATGAGCTGCGCACGCCGCTGACCTCGATCCGCGGGGCGCTGGGGCTGCTGTCGTCGGGCATGCTGGGCGAGGTGGCGCCGAAGGCGGCGAACCTGATGCGCATCGCGGTCTCGAACTCGGACCGGCTGGTGCGGCTGATCAACGACATTCTGGACCTGGAGCGGCTGCAGTCGGGCAGGGCGCCTCTGGCCTTCCGGCAGTTTGCGCTGGATGAGATGGCGCAGCAGGCGATCGATGCGATTCAGCCGATGGCGGATACGGCCCAGGTGAAGGTGGAGCTGCAGGCGGTGCCGGCGCCGGTGGAGGCCGATCCGGACCGGCTGCTGCAGGTGCTGACGAATCTGCTGAGCAATGCGGTGAAGTTTTCAGGCGCCGGCTCGTCGGTGCGGGTGGTGGTCCGCACGGGGAACGGCGGCGTGACGCTGGGAGTGATCGACGAGGGGCGCGGCATTCCCGCCGATAAGCTGGAGAGCATCTTCGACCGGTTTCAGCAGGTGGACGCGTCGGATTCACGGCAGAAGGGCGGCACGGGGCTGGGGCTGGCGATCTGCCGCACCATCATGGAACAGCACGGGGGGCGCATCTGGGCGGAGCAGAATCCGGAGCGGGGCGCGACGTTCTATGTCTTTCTGCCGGAGCGTTCGAGGCTCGATGCGCGGCCGCTGCCGGGCGACGACGCGGGGAGCGTGACGGCTGCGGATGAGCGGGCGGAGATGGAGACGGCCATTCTGCTGTGCGAGGACGACGTGGAGGCCTGCGCGGTTCTCTCTGCCAGCCTGCAGCGGCATGGCTACCGGGTGATGGAGGCCGAATACGGCGAGCCGGCGGCGGAGATGGCGCGCGAATCTCTGCCGGGCGCGATTCTGATCGATCCGGCGCGGGCCGGAGCCCGGGCATGGGATACGCTGCGCATGCTGAAGAGCGAGGAGGCGACCGCGAAGATTCCGGTGATCGTGCTGAGCCTGCTGTCGCGCGAGGGGGCGCAGAACGGCACGGCAGAAGCCGCATGGGTGCAGAAGCCGGCGGATGAGGAGCGGCTGCTCGGGGAGCTGAGCCGCGTGCTGTGCTGCCGGGACGAGCGGGCGCGGGTGCTGGTGGTGGAGGACGATCCGGACCTGGCGCGGGTGGTGATCGCCACCTTCGAGCGGGACGGGATTCTGGTGGATCATGCGCCGACGCGGCGCAGCGCGATCGAGCTGTGCGAGCGGCAGCGGCCGGATCTGATCCTGCTGGATCTTGCGCTGCCGGATGGCGATGGATTCCATGTGGTGGACTGGCTGCGTCAGCGCGAAGAGATGCGCAGTCTTCCGCTGGTGGTGTATTCGGCGCGCGAGGTATCGGCCCAGGAGCAGCAGCAGCTTCGTCTGGGTCCGACGGAGTTTCTGACCAAGGCGCGGGTGCAGCCGCAGGAAGTAGAGGCGCTGGTGCTGACGATGCTGCGCAGCCGGCAGAACCAAAAACAGATGCGGGACGAGGTTCTGCCCAATTCCTGAAACAGAACAGAGGAGAGCATGGCGCACCGCATTCTGATCATCGACGACGAGGAAGATATCCGGCAGGTTGCCGCAATGAGCCTGGAGACGGTGGCGGGCTGGGACGTGATGATGGCGACCTCGGGCGCGAACGGGATCGCCCGAGCCGCCGTGGAAAGGCCGGACGCCATTCTGCTGGACGTGATGATGCCGGGGATGGACGGGCCGACGACCTTTCAGGAGCTGCAGAAGAATCCGGAGACGGCGGGGATTCCGGTGGTGCTGTTGACGGCCAAGGTGCAGGCGGCGGACAAGAAGCGGTTTTCGGATCTGGGCGTGGCCGGGGTGCTGTTCAAGCCGTTCGATCCGATGACGCTGGCCGGGCAGATTGCCGAAGCCGTGGGCTGGAAGGATTAGAGCGCGATGGCCGATGTGAAGGCGCAGCTGGCAGCGAAGCTGCAGGCACTGTGGGAGGCCAGCCAGGCGACGATTCAGGAGCGGATGGAGGCGCTTCGCGCGGCGCAGAGGCGCCTTGCGGCGCATCCGTCCGACGGGGAAGCGCGCCGCAGCGGGCACGGCGCGGCGCACAAGCTGGCCGGCGTGCTGGGCGTCTTCGGCTTACCGCGCGGCAGCGAGCTGGCGTCTGAGATCGAGGCGCGGCTGGCGGGTGAGGCCGCGTTATCCGTTGCGGAGCTGAGCGCTCTGGCGGAGCGTATCGAAGCGCTGGCCGCGGCGATTGCCGCCAGAGATGCGCAGATCGTTGAGTGAGCCGGCATTTTTGCTTCGCCCTCAGGACAGGCTTGTGTGGATCGCTTCTTTCTCATCCTTCGCGCCAGAATCAGCACAAAGGATGGGCACGTGGGGATTCTTCGAAGAGAAGAAAATGCAGATCCCTCGACTTTGCTTCTCCACCCAGGCACACGAAGACCGCGCGCGCCGGGAACCCCGGTTGCGCTTCGCTCGGGATGACAAGGGTTGAGATTTGTTGCCTTCCTCCTGCGGAATCGAAAATGCTGCAGCGGATGGCCCGGTTCAAAAGACGTGCGTATCGTCGTCGTGCAGCAGAATGGCCGAGGCATCGGCGGGCGGCTGGCCATTTGCGACGGCTTCGGTTTCGGCGCGGAGCTTTGCGACCGAGAGCCAGTTGTCCTTGTGCGGATGGTCGGTGATGAAGGGCGGCAACGGCATGCACAGAAAGCGGCTCAGCGCCTCGGCGTGGCCTTCATAAAGCTGACGCATCTGCACAAGGCGCGCCTGCGATTTTTCGTCGCGGCAGAGGGGCACGCCGTATCCGCACAGCCGGTCCTGGAGGCGCTGAAAGTCCGCCGCCGGCAGCCGGTCATTCCGCTCCTGCACCGGCGCCAGGGAGAAGATCTGCGACAGATCCACCAGCGCGTGCCGTGCCATGGCGAAGGTGAGCTGTGCCTGGCGAGCGGGATGCTCCTGCACGCTGGCGATGAGCAGGGCGCAGGTGTCGAGCACGGCGGTGAGGCCGCCGAGCCAGCTCTGATTGGAGTGCTGAGAGCGGAAGTAGCAGAGCAGCGGGTAGGAGATATGGCTCTCCATCAGCTCGGCGGACCAGCGCTCCCACTCTTCGAGCAGCAGCGTCAGCGCGCTGTTCCCGCCTTCAAAGGCGTGCCGCTTCAGCAGCTCCGCGGCCGTGGGCGGCGAGCCGGCGCGGGCGTCGAGAAGTGAGATGGCGACCTCGCGCCGTGAGAAGGCACCGTACAGCACGGGAAAGTATCCGATCACGAGTGCGACAAAGCCCAGGCCCATCCCTGCTTCGAGCACGATCAGGCTGCGCACCACGATCGTGTGCGGGACCACGTCGCCGAGACCGAGGGTGAAGATCGTCGTTCCGCTGACGTAGAAATCCGTATGCCATGCACTGTCCGGGTTGGCGTTCTGTCCCAGCGGATCGACAAAGGGCGAACCCAGCGCGTGAAAGATGAGCCCGAAGCCGAAGACCAGCGCGCCTGCCCAGATGACGATCAGCGCCACCAGAGAGAGCGGCCCATAGATGCTGAAGAGCGTTTCGCGCTTGCGCGTATCGCGCACCCGGCTGACGAGCCACGACCACGGCATCCACGTGACGATATAGAAGATGCGCGTAAGCCGGAAGCGTCCCGTCGCCCGGCGCGGGAGAATCACTGTCTGAAAGGCGTCGAGCAGCGCATACAGGATGAGAAGAATTCCGGCAATCAGACCTGGGATGCTCATGGGGACTTTCCTGCGTTCGCTCTTCGCCAGAAGAGCAGGAAAGGACAGATGCCGTCAATGCCGCCGGGCTGAGCGGCAAGGGTCTTACACTGAAAGTATGAACGAGCCGGGAGTATGAACGGGCTGGGCCGGATGCTGATCGGACTGGGCCTGCTGCTGGCGGCGGCGGGCGCGGCGATTGTGCTGCTGGGCCGGATGGGCATCCCCTTCGGCAGGCTGCCGGGGGATCTTTCGTACCGCGGCCGGCATGTTTCGGTCTATTTCCCGCTGGGCACGTGCATTCTGCTGAGCGTGGTGCTGTCGCTGGTGTTCTACATTCTGTCGCGGCTGAGGAGATAGCGGGTGAGTGGGTCTCTCAGCGGCTGAAGCCGCGCTTATTCTGAACCTTTTACGGCACGGCTGAAGCCGTGCCCTGATACAAAACCATTTAGCTGCCCCACTACCGAGACAGCGAGCGGCGGCGGGAAGGCCAGGCCGGTGTACACTCACTCTTTGTGACCCCTGTATCGCGTCATTCTGTATCGCATTCGTCCGGATCAGGTGAGTCCGGAGATTCCGGCGCACAGATGGGCCTGTCGTTCGAAGCACCGGTGGCCGCTGCCCGGCGTATCTGGCAGGTGGGCGAACTGGTGGGCGAAGTGCGCGCGCGCATGGAGCGCGAATACGGCGATATCTGGGTGGAGGGTGAGATCTCGGGTCTGCGCCCGGCGCCGTCGGGGCACATTTATTTCACGCTGAAGGACGGCGAGGCGCAGCTTCCGGCAGTGCTCTTCCGGCGGCAGGCGTCGCTGTTACGCTTTCGCCCGGCGGACGGGCTGCATGTTCTGCTGCGGGGCAGGGTTTCCGTCTACGAGCAGCGCGGGCAGATGCAGCTGGTGGCCGAGACGCTGGAGCCGGTGGGTGCCGGATCGCTGCAGCTGGCCTTCGAGCAGCTCAAGGCGCGGCTGGCGGCTCGCGGGCTGTTCGACGCGGAGCGGAAGAAGCCGCTGCCGGCCTTTCCGCGGTGCGTCGGCATGGTGACCTCGCCGACGGGCGCGGTGATTCGGGACTTTCTGAATATCGCGGGCAGACGGCACGCGGCGCTGCAGGTGTTGCTGTATCCGGCGCTGGTGCAGGGCGAGGCCGCGGCGGCGGAGATTGCCGCGGGCATTGCCTGGTTCAATAAGACGCGAGAAGTGGACGTGGTGGTGATCGCGCGCGGCGGCGGGTCGGCGGAAGACCTGGCGGCGTTCAACAGCGAAGTGGTGGCCGAGGCGATTGCCGCCTCGGAGCTGCCGGTGGTTTCCGCGGTTGGGCACGAGACGGATTTCACGATTGCCGATTTTGTCGCGGACCTGCGCGCGCCAACTCCGTCGGCGGCAGCGGAGCTGATTACGGCGGCGCAGCATCGCGTGGAAGAGCATGTCGGCGATCTGTCGAGCCGTTTGCAGAGAGCGTGCCGGTACCGGCTGCTGCAGGCGCGCGATGCGCTGATGCGGGTGCCGGTGGAGGGGATTCTGAGGCGGGCCGCGGATGCGCTGCATCGCCGCCAGCAGCGCGTGGACGAACTGACGGCGCGGGCGGAGACGGCGTGGCGGGTGACAGGCCGCGATGCGGCCGACCGGCTGCAGGTGGTTACGGCGAGGCTGGAGCGGCAGGATGTGGCGCACCGGCTGCGTCTTGCTCAGGAGCGGTTCACGGTGCTGGAAGCGGCGCTGACGCGGGCACAGCGAAGCTATCTGGCCGGATGCCGTGTCCGGCAGGAGATGCGGGAGCGGCATCTGCACTCGCTGTCGCCGCTGTCGATTCTGAATCGCGGATATGCTCTGGTGTTTGATGAAGCGGGTGCTCTGATCAGAGATGCGTCTCAGGTCGGGGAAGGACAACTGATCCGGACGAGGCTTGCGGAGGGGCGAGTCGAAAGCCGGATAACCGGTGTTTACAGGGACGAGAAGCTGTAAGGGCTGCGCAGGAAGCAACAGAAGGACTATGAGAAAACTCTTCGGTACAGATGGCATCCGCGCCACGGCGGGTGAATTTCCCCTTGATCCAAAAACGATATACGCCACCGGGCTGGCGCTGGCGCACCATGTGAACGGGCAGGGGCATCGGCCCCGGGTTCTGCTGGGCATGGATACACGCGAATCGAGCGCATGGATTGCAGCCGTGCTCTCGGCGGGACTGAAAGAAGGCGGAGCGGCGGTTGAAAATGCCGGAGTGATCACGACGCCGGCGGTGGCTTTTCTGGCGAGGAGGCACAGATTCTCGGCGGGCGTGGTGATCTCGGCTTCGCACAATCCCTGGCAGGACAACGGGATCAAAGTCTTTGGCGGCGACGGTTACAAACTGCCGGACGAGACGGAGCTGGGGATCGAAGAGGAGATCTTCCGCAGGCTGGGCAGTATTGCCGCGCCGGATGCTGCGGCACTGGCGGCGCCCGCGGTGGCACCGCAGTATCGCGCCGAGTATGAGGCGTTTCTGCGCGAGGCGGTGCCGGGGCTGGATCTGAACGGATTGATGGTGGTTCTGGACTGCGCGAACGGAGCGGCTTCGGCGATTGCTCCGGAGCTGTTTGCGCAGCTCGGCGGGCGCATTCACCTGACCCATACGGCGCCGGACGGGCGCAACATCAACGCCGAGTGCGGCGCGCTGCATCCGAAGGTGGTGGCGGCGGAGACGAAGGCGCTGGGCGCCGATATCGGCGTGACCTTCGACGGTGACGCGGACCGGGCGCTCTTTGCCGATGCCCGCGGCAATGTGGTGAACGGCGATGCCATTATGCTGCTGGCGGCGCGCGATATGAAGGCGCGCGGGCTGCTGCGGAATTCGATTGTGGTGGCGACGACGATGTCAAATATGGGCCTGGAGGCGGCGCTGCGACGCGATGGTGTTCGCATGCTGCGCGCGCCGGTGGGTGACAAGTATGTGCTGGAGCGGATGCAGCAGGAGAATGCGTCGCTGGGCGGCGAGCAGTCGGGGCATATTCTCTTTCCGCACCTGGCGACGACGGGTGACGGGCTGCTGACGGCGCTGGTGATTCTGGACATCGTGCGGCGCGCGGGCAGACCGCTGCATGAGCTGATCGGGGATCTGAAGGTCTTTCCGCAGGTGATTGTCAACGTGCACGTGCGGGAGAAGAAGCCGCTCGAGGAGATTGGCCCGGTGGCCGATTCGATTCATGAGGCGGAAGAGCAGCTGAACGGCAACGGCCGCGTGGTGGTGCGCTATTCGGGCACCGAGGCGCTGGCGCGGGTGATGATCGAAGCGGAGTCGGAAGAGGCGATGCGGCGCCATGCCAACCGCATTGCGGGAGCGATTCGCGAAGCGATCGGCGTATAACCCTGGCGGCCTGCGTGGCGGCCGCGCTATTCCAGATCGCGCCAGTTCGGTCCCACGCCGACGTCGGCGACGAGGGGAACGCTGAGCTCGATGACGTGCTCCATCTCATGCTGCACGATGGCGCGCAGCTCATCGATTTCATCTTCCGGAACATCGAAGACAAGCTCGTCGTGAACCTGCAGGGTCATGGTGGCCTGGAGTCTGCGCTGCGCGAGGATGCGGTCGATG
Source organism: Paracidobacterium acidisoli (assembly GCF_003428625.2). GTDB lineage: Bacteria > Acidobacteriota > Terriglobia > Terriglobales > Acidobacteriaceae > Paracidobacterium > Paracidobacterium acidisoli. The sequence continues at coordinate 555,652 of NZ_QVQT02000003.1, forward strand.
CGGATCATGGCGAGCTTGATGAGATCGGCGGCGGTGCCCTGCAGCGGCGTGTTCACGGCGGTGCGCTCGGCGAAGCCGCGCAGGTTGGCGTTGCGGCTCTGAATGTCGGGGATGGGACGGGTGCGTCCAAAGAGAGTGCGCACCTTCTGCTCGCGGCGGGTCTCTTCGAGGACGCGGTCGATGTAGACGCGCACGCCCTGGTAGCGCGAGAAATAGGTCTCGATGTAATGGCGCGCCTCGTTCTGCTCGATGCCGAGCTGCGCGGCGAGGCCGAAGGGCGAGATGCCATAGACGATGCCGAAGTTCACGGCCTTGGCGCGATTGCGCGTCACCTTATCCATGGTGCCGGCGGGAACGCCGAAGACCTCTGATGCCGTGAGGGTGTGGATGTCCTGCCCGGTGCGATAGGCATGAACGAGCAGCGGGTCTCCGGAGAAGTGCGCGAGCAGGCGCAGCTCGATCTGCGAGTAGTCGGCGGAGAGCAGCACGCGGCCGGGCGCGGCGATGAAGGCGGCGCGGATCTCGCGGCCCAGCTCGGTCTTGATGGGGATGTTCTGCAGGTTGGGATTGGTGGACGAGAGGCGGCCGGTGACGGCGCCCACCTGGTTGAAGGTCGTGTGCACGCGCGCGTCTTTGTCGGCAAGCAGGGGAAGCGTGTCGACATAGTTGGATTTGAGCTTGGCGAGCTGGCGGAATTCGAGCACGAGGCGCGGCACCTCGTTGTGTTCGGCGAGCTCTTCGAGCACGTCCTGCGCGGTGGAGATGACTTTGCCCTTGCCGTACTTCAGAGGCTTCGGCAGGTTCATTTTGTTGAAGAGCACATCGCCGAGCTGTTTTGGCGAGTTGATGTTGAAGCGCTGGCCGGAGCGCTCGTATATATGCTCGCTGACGCGGCGCATCTCGCTGCCGAGGCGCTCGGCCATGCTGCCGAGGACGGTGAGATCGATGCGCACACCGGCCTTTTCCATAGAGAGAAGGATGGGAACGAGAGGGAGATCGATCTCTTCATAGGCGCGGAGCGCGTCCATCTTTTCGATGTCGGCGCGCAGAACCGGCGTGAGGCCTTCGATGGAGTGCGCGGCCTCGGGCAGCTGCTTTGCGCCCGTCTCGCGCAGCGGATGGTGGCTGAAGCGGGCTGCGACGTCGGAGAGGCGATGCGAGGTGTGCGTGGGATTGATGAGGCAGGAGTAGAGCATCACGTCGTCGCCGGCGCCGCGCAGCGTGATGCCGTGCTGCTCCAGTGCGCGGAGAACGCCTTTGAGATCGTGGACGTGTTTGGGGATCGCGGCATCTTCAAGAAGCGGACGGACGAGATGCAGCGGCGCGAGCAGAGCCGGTCCGCTGCCGGAGGCGAGACCGAGCATGGGTTCGCGGGCGGCCTGTGCCGAGGCCTGTTCGGCGGCTTCGACGGCATCGAGCAGCGACAGGGTCTGCTGCTCCGGCTCCTTTTCTTCCGGCGATTCGGATTCCGGCTCGCCGGTCTGCTCGGCGGCCTGGCCGGCTGCCTCGACGGCGAGAGAGAAGCCGTGCCGGCGCGCTGCGACAGCGAACTCGAGGATCTCCTCGCTGGTGGGATCGAGGATGTAGTCGATTTCGCGCGCGGTTTCGGAGGGAGCGAGCTCTTTGAGCAGGGTGGTGAATTCGAGCTCGGTGAAGAGCTCGCGGCAGGCGGCGGTATCGGGCGGCTGCGTGCGCATGGCCTCGAGGTCGAGCGCGAGAGGGACTTCGCGGTGGATGGTGACGAGCTCTTTGCTGACGAGGATGGTGTCGCGATTGTTCTCGAGCGACTCGCGATACGTCTTGCGTTTGACCTCGCCGGCGCGCTCGAGCAGCGCGTCGAGGCTGCCGTACTGCTGAATGAGCTCGACCGATCCTTTGTCGCCGATGCCGGGAGCGCCGGGGATATTGTCGATGGAGTCGCCGCGCAGAGCCATGACGTCGATGACGCGCTCGGGCGGGACACCCAGCGTCTCTTCGACCTTTGCGCGATCGAGGACGAGGTTGTCTTTGACGGGGTTGAGCACCTTCACCTCGTCGGTGACGAGCTGGAGCATGTCCTTGTCGTTCGAGACGACGAAGACCGGGTGGCCGGCATTTGCGGCCTGCGTGGCGAGCGTGCCGATGACGTCGTCGGCCTCAAAGCCCTCGGCCTGGAGGATGGGGATGCGGAAGGCCTCGAGCGCGCGGCGGATGTAGGGAAGCTGCTGGACGAGGTCGGAGGGCATCTCGGTACGGTTGGCTTTGTAGCCGCCGTACTCGACCTCTTCAAAGGCCTGCGTCTTCACATTGTATTTGCGGAGCGTGATCTCTTTTGCGCGGACATCGCGGAAGACAGGCGTGCTGACGTCGAAGACTGCGGCGAAGTACTCCGGGGAGAAGTCGCGGCGCAGCTTGTTGATCATGTTCACGAAGACATAGGTGGCCGCGGTGGGCACGCCGCTGCGCGTGGACATGGGCCGCTGCCGCTGCATGGCATGGTAGGCGCGGAAGATGAAGGACATGGAGTCGAGAAGAAAGACGGGCGGCCTGGCGGAGGTAGCGGACGGCATCGTAGAAGAGTCTACTGCGTTGCGTGGCTGCGCGAAACGGCAGGCGCTTCAGACTGTATCGACCACCGCGCAGCTTTCAGGCCAGTGCGGAGGAAAAGCAGATCCCTCGACTTCGCTCGGGATGACAATTGAGTTTTTCATCAACCTGTTTATTCATCCATCCATCCGTGTTCGTTCTATGCGATACGGCTATCAATGGATGGTGCGGGTGCGGCGCTGCATGTAGTCGAGGAGCAGATACTCTCCGAGGGTCTGCGGAGTGGTGAAGTAAGCCTTGCCGCGGCACATCTGGGTGACGCGCTGCACGAACTGCACCAGTCCATAGTCGGAGGCCAGCATGAAGGTGTTGATCATGATGTCCTGACGGCGGCAGCGCGAGACCTCTTCGAGGGTTTCGCTGACGACCAGCGGGTCGAGGCCGAAGGCGTTTTTGTAGATGCGGCCGTCATTGAGCGTGAGAGCGGAGGGCTTGCCGTCGGTGATCATGACGATCTGCTTCATGTCCTTGCGCTGGCGGCGGAGAATGCGCTGCGCGACGCGAAGGCCTTCGCGGGTGTTGGTGTAGTGCGGTCCGACTTTGACGCGGGGAAGCTGCGAGACGGGGATCTCCTCGGCGGAGTCGTGAAAGAGCACGAGCGAGAGCGAGTCGCCGGGGTACTGCGTGCGGATGAGATGCGAGAGCGCCATGGCGACGCGCTTGGCGGGCGTGAAGCGGTCTTCGCCGTAGAGGATCATGGAGTGCGAGCAGTCGAGCATGACGACGGTGGCGCAGGAGCTTTGATAGTCGCACTGATGCACCTGCAGGTCGTTGTACTCGATGTTGAGCGGGAGGGTGAGGCCTTCACGCGCGATGGCGGAGGAGAGCGTTGCCGCGGCGTCGAGGTTGAGCGTGTCGCCGAACTCGTAGAGACGCGAGCCGCCGCTGGCTTCGACGCCGGTGGCTTCGTGACGGGTGTCGTGGCGGCCGAGGCTCGATTTGCCGAGCGAGCCGAGCAGCTCGCGCAGGGTTTTATAGCCAAGAAAATCGAGGCTTTTGTCGGTGACCTCGAAGCGGACCTGTTCCTGTCCTTCGCCGGCCTGGCCGGAGGTGCGCGCGGAGCGCGAGGGGTCCTGCGAGCGCTGCGTGGCGATATAGTTTTCCTGCTCCATGCGATCGACGAGCTTTTCGATCAGATCGTCGAGGCGGCCATCGGCGGCCATTTCATCGATCTTTTCCTGCAGACGCTGATCGAAGAGCTCGCCGGATTCGAGGGCCTGTTCGAGGGCATCGCGGAGATCGTCGAGATTGTGATCGAGTTCGGAAAACTGCATGAAGGGGTCGCGGTAGCCGGAGTCGAGCAGATAGTCGGAGAGCGCCTGCAGCAGGTCTTCCATGCTGATGTCGCTGCTCAGATCACCGTTGAATTTGGTATAGCGAACGCGCTTCATAAGAACCAGCCATTAGCCCTTAGCCATTAGTTCAGGCCGCCGCGCCGTGAGCGACGCGACTGCCACTCCTCGTATTCGCGCTCGGGCTCGGCGTGCTCCTGGCGCTCCTGCTGCCGGCGCTGCGCTGCGAAGCCGCGCTCTTCGTTGCGGCTGATGCGGCGATGCGCGCACATGCCCTCGAGCAGAAACTCGGAAGCGGCGACGATCTTCTCCGGCGCGTCGGAGGTTTTGATTCCGAGCGGCGCGAGCTTGTCGAAGAACCCCTGAATCTGCTTCAGCTCGCTGAACGTGGCTTTGGCGGGCTGATCGTCGGAGATTTTTACCGAGCCGCCGAGGTTGAACCACTGCTCGATCTGCTGTGTGTTCACGCCATCAAAGTATTTGTCGAAGATTTTGCCGATGGCGTTGCGCACGATCTCCTTCACGACGGAGTCGGAGCCCTTCATCTCGCCTTCGTACTCGAGCTCGAGCTTGCCGGTGATGCCAGGGAGCGCGGTGTAGACGTCGCCGATACGCGGCGCGACGAGCGATTCGCGGTGCAGCAGCGCGCGGCGCTCGGCGTTCGAGAGGACGAGCTCCATGGTGGAGATGGGCAGGCGCTGGCTGACGCCGCTGCGCTTGTCGACCTTTTTGTCCTCACGCGCGGTGAAGGCGATCTGCTCGACGGTTTCGCGCAGATACTGCGGCACGTCGAGTCGGCCGAGGCCGCGCTCGGTCCATGCCTCCTGGCGGGTGATGGCGATGCCTTCGTCGAGGGTCTCAGGATAGTGCGTGCGAATCTCGGAGCCGATGCGGTCCTTGAGCGGGGTTACGATCTTGCCGCGGGCGGTGTAGTCCTCGGGGTTGGCGCTGAAGACGAGCGCGACATCGAGCTCGAGGCGAACGGGGTAGCCCTTAATCTGCACGTCGCCTTCCTGCATGATGTTGAAGAGCGCAACCTGGATCTTTCCGGCGAGGTCGGGCAACTCGTTGACGGCGAAGATGCCGCGATTGGCGCGGGGAAGAAGACCGTAGTGGATGGTCAGCTCGCTGGCGAGATCGTGCCCGCCGCGGGCCGCCTTGATGGGGTCGAGATCGCCGATGAGATCGGCCACGGTCACGTCGGGCGTGGCCAGCTTTTCGATGTAGCGCTCTTCGCGGCCGAGCCAGCCGATGGAGGTTGCGTCGCCCTGCTCGACGATGAGGTCGCGGCAGCGGCGGCAGAGCGGCAGATAGGGGTTGTCGCGAATCTCGCATCCGGCGACGAAGGGGATCTGCTCGTCGAGCAGAGCGGTGAGCGCGCGCAGAATGCGGCTCTTTGCCTGGCCGCGCAGGCCGAGCAGAATAAAGTTCTGCCGGGAGAGGACGGCGTTGACGATCTGCGGCACGACCGTGTCTTCATAGCCGATGATGCCGGGGAAGATGGACGCGCGCGATTTCAGCCGCTCGATGAGGTTTTCCCGCATCTCGTCCTTGATGGTGCGCGTGCGCAGGCGCGTCTCTGCGAAGTCGTTGCTGCTGCGAAGTTCACCGAGCGTCCGGGGCAGGTGGCGAGTGGCCATCGAGTGCTCCTGAGAGAAATTCCGAAGATGCGTTACTGAAAGTGTAGTTGAGGGCCAGCGCCCTTTGATACATCTGATGATCCGGACTGCTCTTCGGCTTCAGCACAGCGGGAGAGCCTTTGCAGCGCGGAAGAAGATTACATGACGCGTCCATTGCCGCCGGAGACCTTTGCGGCGCGGGCCCCGGTACGGAGGCCGGGAAGCACGGCGTGATAGAAGTCCCGCAGCTTTGCAGTCCGGTCGGCGTCGGAGCGGCAGCTGAGCAGCTGCTGCTTAAAGCCGAGATCGGAGGGCAGACAGGCCGCGAGCTGAAAGGCGACGGGCGAGCTGAGATCGAGGTGCATGACGGATGTTTCAAGACCGGCCAGCTCAAGCGCTTCAAAGTGCAGCGCGGCGCACTCCTCGCGCGCGGAGCGGGTGGAGGGCTCGCCATCGTCTTCAAAGAAATCGACTTCAGCCTGAAGAAAGGCGCGGTCGTTGTCGAGCATTTCGATCTCGAAGCGCTCCTGCCCTTCGCAGAGGATGTCCATGCGTCCGTCAGAATAACGGCGCTGCACGCGGAGGATTTTTGCCGCGCAGCCGGTGACGGCAAGCCCCTCGCGCTGCGCGCGCACGACGCCGAAGGCCGTTTCCAGACGGAGGCACTCGCCGATCATCTCCTTGTACCGCTCCTCGAAGATGTGCAGCGGCAGCGCGGCACCGGGAAACAGGACGACATCCAGAGGAAACAGGGGGATCTTCATCGTCTCGCCATGAGATTCGCCAGCGTCTTGTGATTATGCGCTTCGGTAGCCGATCCGAACAGGCCGGCGGCAAGGTGGTTTTGATGTACTGACAGAGTCTTTTCAGGACGATACGCGGTATTCATCGTGCGCCTTCAGCCCTGCAGCTCCAGCTCGTCGAGCATGGCCTGCATTTCGCTGAGCGCGTGCTGATTGCCGGTGCGGCGCGCGCTGGCGATGCCTTCGGCGAGGCGGGCTTTCGCTTCCTGATTGCGGCCGGCTTTGGCCAGAGTCTGCGCCGCCATGAAATATCCGGCGGTGTAATCGGGATGGCCGGCGAGCAGACGGGCAAATTCCTGGAGGGAGGCCTCGACCTCGCCGCGGCCGGCGTACTCCATGGCGAGCCCGTAGCGGGCGAAGGCGTTCTGCGGGTCCTGCCCGAGGATCTCGCTGAGCATTGCAACTTTGTCCATACGAATATTGTCGCTCAGGCGCGGGCCGGTGGGGCTTCAGCCCGCAGTGACGGGACGGGACATTTCGTATTCGATGAGCGCCGGATCGTTAGGATAAGGCTCGGTGCGGCCAGTGAAGGTGAAGCCGCAGCTTTGGTAAAACGCGAGGGCGCCCGCATTGCTGCTGGTGACCATCAGCAGCAGATGCCGCACGCCGCGGGCGCGGGCCTGGAGCAGAATGGCATCGAGAAGATCGCGCGCGACTCCGGTGCGGCGGTATGCGGGCGCCACCCACACGGAGACGATGTGCATCGTCAGCGGGTCCTGCTCGTCGAAGAAGGCTCCGGCGATGCCGCAGGGAACGCCGTTGTCCATGCTCAGATAGCCGATGCCGCGAGAACCGCTCATGTTGCGGGCGCGCTGCAGCCATTCCTCATCGGTGAACTGAGATTCGCGCGTCCAGGTGCTGCCGAAGGCGCTGGGCGAGTCCTGCAGAGCCTCGAGCCGGACGGCGCGGTAAGCTGCTGCATCGTCGAGGGTGATGGGCCGGATGACGGGCATCGATGTATTGCGGATCTTCTGACTATAGCGCGCGCAGACCGCGGGATCACCAGGCGAGCCAGGGCCGGTCGCGGGTCAGTTTGAAATGCCGAGAGAACAAACCATACCTCAGCGGCTGAAGCGCACTTTATTCGAACCTCTTACGGCACGGCTGAAGCCGCGCCCTGATACAAAGCGATTCAAACTGACCCACGACCCGAGGGTGGAGGTTGCGAAAATGTGGACGACCGACCACACTAAAAGAAGAGATCAGGAAAGTGAGCCCAGGCATGGAGTTTTCCAGCCCCCCGCTTCCGACGCGCTCCGTGGCGGAGTCGCAGTCGGAGATGACCGAGCTGATTCTGCCCAACGACACGAACACCCTCGGCAATCTGCTGGGAGGGCGTCTCATGCATTTCATCGACCTTGTGGGCGCGATGGCCGCGTACCGGCATGCGAGAACGCATGTGGTGACGGCGTCGATGGACCACATCGACTTTATCGCGCCGGTACACGTGGGCGATCTGCTGATTCTGAAGTCGTCGCTCAACCGCGCCTTTCACACCTCGATGGAGGTGGGCGTGAAGGTATGGGTCGAGAACACGATCGCCGGGATGCATCGGCATGTGGGCTCGGCGTACCTGACGTTTGTGGCGGTGGATTCGCAGGGACGGCGGGTTCCGGTGCCGCAGCTGAAGCCGCAGAGCGAGGAAGAGCAGCGCCGTTATGACGATGCGGGACGCAGGAGAGAGCTGCGCCAGGAGGAGCTGCGCAGGAAGCGCGCATCGAGGCCGAATGAGGTCGCGGTGCAGGGTTCGGTAAGGCCGGGGCGTGTCTGAGAACCGCGCGGTGAGCACCGAACAGTGAGTACAGAACAGTGAGAGCTGCACTGTGCAGCGGAAGATATTTTTTAACCGGTAGGTAAAGGATTCTGGGTATGGCACACGGACATGCACACGCACCACAGGGGCCGGCGGCACTGCCGGGCGTCGCGAACATTGTCGCGGTCGGATCGGGCAAGGGCGGAGTGGGAAAGACCACGATTGCCGTGAATCTGGCGGTATCGCTGGCGAAGCTGGGGTATCGCGTGGGGCTGATCGACGCGGATATCTACGGGCCGAATGTGCCGCTGATGCTGGGCAGCAGCCAGCAGCCGCGCGTGCTGGCCAGCAACCAGATCGAGCCGAATGTGGCTCACGGCGTGAAGGTGATCTCGGTGGGCTTTCTGTCGCCGGGCGACAAGCCGATGGTGATGCGCGGGCCGATGCTGCACCAGATCATCCGCCAGTTTCTGCAGCAGGTGGAGTGGGGCGAGCTGGACTTTCTGCTGATCGATCTGCCGCCGGGTACGGGCGACGTGGTGATCTCGCTGGTGCAGACGGTTCCGCTGACCGGAGCGGTGGTGGTGTCGACACCCTCGGACGTGTCGCTGCAGGACGCGCGCAAGGCTCTGGAGATGTTTCATCAGGTGAATGTGAAGGTTCTGGGCATGGTCGAGAACATGAGCCACTTCACCTGCCCGCACTGCCATCAGGAGATCGATATTTTCTCAAAGGGCGGAGCGGAGCGCACGGCGAAGCAGTTCAGCATTCCCTTTCTGGGCTCGGTGGAGCTTGATCCGGAGATTCGCCACGGCGGGGATCATGGACTGCCGGTTGCGCTGGCCGGGCCTGACTCCGAACGCGCGGCGCCGCTGTATGCGATTGCCCGGCAGGTGGCGGAGCTGGCGAAGGCGGAGTCGGCGAAGGCGGAGAACGTCTTCGAGATCAGCTAGGGTCTGCTGCATAGAAGCGGCCGGGGATGAGAAAAGTAAATCCCTCGGCTTCGCTCGGAATGACAAGGTTTGAGGCGATATTCCCATGTCCGAAAACACGGATATGGGGCATCCGAAAAGCATAAAAAGAGGCAACCGCGAGCGGCTGCCTCTTTTTTCGTGGGTGGGGAGGTAGCTTTAGTGTGCGCCGACCGGCTTCGGAGAACCCGCTTCGAGCTCTGAGAGGCGCTTTGCCAGCAGCTTCTCGAGGTTTTCGAGAGCAGCGCTGAAGCCCTCGATGCCTTCCTTCAGCTTGTCATGCGCCATGCGGTCGGCGGCATGCATTTTGTTGAAGGTTTCTTCGTCGATGGTGAGCTTTTCGATCTCCAGCGTCTTCGCCTTTTCGGGATCGAGCCTGCGGGGCAGGTCGGCCTCGGTGGAGTCGAGCTCACCGAGCAGGTGCGGGGAGATGGTCAGCAGATCGCAGCCGGCGAGCTCAATGATTTCGCCGGTGTTGCGGAAGCTGGCGCCCATGACCACCGTCTTGTGACCGAACTTTTTGAAGTAGTTGTAGATGCGGGTGACGGACTGCACGCCGGGATCGTCCGCGCCCTGGTAGTCCTTGCCGGTGTCCTTCTTGTACCAGTCGAGGATGCGGCCGACGAAGGGCGAGATGAGCGTGACCTTCGCTTCAGCGCAGGCGATGGCCTGATGCAGGCCGAAGAGCAGCGTCAGGTTGCAGTGGATGCCTTCCTGCTCGAGCTTTTCGGCGGCGCGGATGCCCTGCCAGGTGGAAGCGATCTTGATGAGAATGCGCTCGCGCGAGATGCCGGCATCCTCATACTTCTTAATGATTGCCCGCGCCTGCTTCATCGTGGCTTCGGTGTCAAAGGACAGGCGGGCATCGACCTCGGTGGAGACGCGGCCGGGGATGATGGCCAGAATCTTCTTCCCGAAGGCGACGGCCAGATTCTCAAAGGCAAGCTTTGCGACATCGGTGTCCTTCGCGTCGTCGCCGAGCTTCTTTTTCGCGTCGAGCAGCACGTCATCGACGATCTGGCTGTACTGCGGCATCTGCGCTGCCGTGGTGATCAGCGAGGGATTTGTGGTTGCATCCTGCGGCCGGACCTTCTCGATCGCATCGATATCACCGGTGTCCGCGACCACGGTCGTCATTTCGCGCAACTGTTCGAGCAAACTCTTCGCCATCGTTTTTCTCCTTGTGGTCCCCGGAGTCCGATCTCCGGAAGCAATCCGTGACCCTGTCCTTCTTATTATCCATCCGTCCGGCGCGGGCTGCCGGGGAAATCCGGCGCCGCTCTGTGAAATTCGCCTGAACAGATTCAGGATAAAGCACTTTCTCTTTTCCTTAGGATGCCCGGGGCGGGCGAAAGGGAGCGCATCCTTGTTTTGAAGGTTTTGCTTTTGAGGATTTTGCGAGGAGAGGAAAGTGGTTGCGCCGGTATTCTCCGTCGGTAGAGGGAGAGCCTGAGCGGCCCTCCCCGTACTGCTTCTTTTATCGCGGCTGTTCAACGGCCGCAGCGCCGATGCTGTCGAGCGCGTCGAGGGCCTCGCCGGGCAGCTCGAGCGCCGCGGCTTTGAGGTTCTCGCGGAGATGCGCGACCGACGATGTGCCGGGGATGAGCAGGATATTCGGCGACCGGTGCAGGAGCCATGCAAGCGCGACCTGCATGGGGGCAGCGCCGAGTGACGCGGCCACTTCATCCAGCTTCGACGACTGCAGCGGCGAGAAGCCTCCCAGCGGGAAGTACGGCACATACGCGATGCCCTGGGCCGCCAGGGAGTCGATGAATCCGTCGTCGCCGCGCTGGGCTACGTTATAGAAGTTCTGGATGCAGACGATCCCGGTGATGGCCTGGGCTTCGGCGAGCTGTTTCGGAGAGACGGTGCTGAGGCCGATGTGCTGCACCAGTCCCTGCTGCTTCAGCTCGGCCAGCGCGGTGAGCGGCTCTTCGAGGGGCTCGTCGTCGGGCTCGGCGAAGCCGCCCAGGCGGAGATTGACGACATGGAGCGCGTCGAGGCCCAGGTTGCGCAGGTTGTCATGCACGGCGTCGATTACATCCTGGCGCGAGCGGGCGTGGAGCCATGAGCCATCGCTGCCGCGGCGCGCGCCGACCTTGGTCACGATAACGAGATTGCCGGGATAGGGGTGGAGCGCCTGCCGGATGAGCTGGTTGGTGACGTGCGGGCCGTAGAAGTCACTGGTGTCGATGTGGTTCACGCCGGAGGCGATGGCTTCGCGCAGAACGGCTATGGCGCCGGGGATATCGCGCGGAGGGCCCCAGACGCGCCTGCTGCCATCCTGCCCGGCGAGCTGCATGGCGCCGTAACCCATGCGGTTTACGGTGAGGGAGGTGCCGGGCAGGGAAAATGTCCCTCCGGAATGGGATTGCTCTGACATGGTTCTCCTCTGAAGATGACGGTATATACGCTGTGACCCGGAGCTTACAATCAGTCCATTAGATGAAGGAAGCTTCAGGTTGGGAGTTCGCATTTGCAGAAGCGATCGCAAAGCACGCTGGAGCCGCGAAAATCGCCGGTGCAGGCTCGTTCCGCCGCGAGCGTGGAGGCGGTTCTGAAGGCAACGATTCAGGTTTTGCTGAAGGCGGGCAGGGAGCGGCTGACGACCACGCGCGTCGCCGCCCGGGCCGGAGTCTCGGTCGGCACGCTGTACCAGTACTTCCCGAACAAGAGCGCGTTGCTGCGGGCGGCACTGCAGCGGCACATGGATGAGATTGTGTCGGCTATGGAGACGGTATGCCGCGAGCAGGCCGGCTCTTCGCTGGAGACGATGGCGACGGCGCTGGTGACGGGGTTTCTGGAAGCGAAGATGCGAGACCCGAAGACCAGCGTCGCGCTGTATGCGGTCAGCTCGGACGTGGATGGCGCAAGGATTTCGCGTGAGATGGGAATGAAGGCCAATCGCGCGATCGTTGCCATGCTTGCCACGGCGAAGGACGAGCTGACATCAGAGCCGCAGATGGTGGCCGCTATGCTGCAGGCGACCATGGCCGGGGTGAGCAGGAGGCTGCTCGAGTCTGCATCGCCGGAAGAGGATTACGAGAAGCTGCGCGATGAGCTGGTGTTCCTGGCGCGCGCGTATCTTCGCGCCTGCACGAAAGATCGCGCCCGGTATACGCAGCCCTCCCCACATGTGTCCGCGTCAGGAGCAGCCGCTTCCTGACGATCACGGGACGCGGCGTTTTTCAGGCAGAGATGACGGGGTTTTCGAGCGCCCCGATTCCCTCGATCCGCACCTTTACGCGGTCGCCGGGCTGCATGGGGCCGACGCCGGCGGGGGTTCCGGTGGGGATGACATCGCCGGGCATCAGGGTCATGGCTGCCGTGATATGGCGCAGAAGGACGGCGATGGGAAAGATGAGATCGAGGGTGGTGCCGTGCTGCTTCACCTCGCCGTTCAGAAGGGTTTCGACGGCGACTCCCGCTTCGGGATCGATTTCATCGGTGACGATCGGGCCCATAGGGCAGAAGGTGTCGAAGCCCTTGGCACGCGACCACTGGCCGTCGGATTTCTGCAGATCGCGCGCGGTGACGTCGTTGACGATGGTGTAGCCGCGAATGTAGCCGCGCACGTCTTCATCGGGGCCGATGCGGCTGGCCCGTCTGCCGATGACGACGGCGAGCTCGCCCTCGAAGTCGACGCGCTTCGAGAGGGACGGAATGCGGATGGCCTCGCCGGGCGCGATGACGGAGGATGGCGGCTTGAGGAAGAGCAGCGGCTCTTTGGGAACTTCGTTGCCCAGCTCCGCGGCGTGGTCGCGGTAGTTGCGGCCGATGCAGACGAGCTTTGAGGGAAGGACGGGAGCGAGCAGCCGGGCCTCGCTGAGCGGCAGGGGATGGAACGCCGCGGGGAATGGCGTCGTCCGGCGGTCCTCTTCAAAGGGCGGCAGGAGGCTTTCGATCCACAGCTCTCCATCGCGTCCGGCGACCGCGCCATACTGCGATCCGGCCTCGGTCTGAAAACGGCAATATCTCATGGCTTGTTCGATCCTGGTCTGTTATTCAGGCATGTGTGATTTTACGGTGTAGTGTCTCAGTTTGCCCGGGTCATTCCTCAGGGGCTGAAGCCCGACCGTTTTCGGCTCTCTACGGCACGACTGAAGTCGTACCCTGATACAAAACAGGATTTTCCGGCATCCTCTGAAATCCCTGCCTTTCAAACTGAGGCACTCCCGACTTTTTTACGGCTGCGGCTGTGACGGAAGCTCTTCTTCCACCTCGGGCGAGCGGGGGCTTTCGTTTCCGTCTTTGTCGAGGGCGCTGACGGACCAGGCATAGCGGGTGCCCGGCTGCACGGCGGCGTCGTGAAAAGAGGGAGCGGCGACGGGATGTCGGCTGGGTGAGGCGGGGGAAGTGCCGGAGAGCTCGCGGCGATAGATGGCGTATCCGGCGAGATCGGGCTCGGTGTCGGGCGCCCAGGAGAGGTCGATGGCTTTGCCCTGTTCGTCGGCCACGGCGACGAGGCCCTGGGGTACGGCGGGCGGGAAGATGTCCTTCGCATCGAGGGTGACGGGGCCGCCGGGCTCTCCGGAGGTCTCGACGGCATGCGTTTCGAGGGTCTGCTTCTGCACGCGCTCGGCGGTGTATCGCCAGAGGTGGTCGAGGGCGGCTCCGCGATCGAGGGCGATGCCGGGATCGCCGGCGGTCAGGTCGACTTCGAGGGTCTGCTCCTCGGGCGGGGGCGTTCCGGAGACTTCGGAGGGCTTTGGCGCCTTCGGCGGAGTGATCAGGATGCGGTGGATTCTGAGAACGGTGCCGCCGGTGACGGCGGCCTTCTGCCAGTGGAGGACGACGCCGTCGACGCGTGCCTCGGCCCTAAGGCCGGCGACAGAAGACGGAGCCTGGCCCGCGGCCAGGAAGGCGGAATTGGAGGGGCCCGCGGTTTTGCCGGCATGGTTCCGCAGCTCAAGGACATAGCTGAGCAGGCGCGGGGAGCCGGTGGTGAGATCCGCAGGCAAAGTATCGGTGAATTCCGCCGGTTTGCCGGGCATGGCGAGGATGTCGCCGGCGCTCTGGCAGGGGGCTGTTTCAACACGGCGGCAGATGTGCACGCGCTGACCGCCGACGAGAGTGACGCGGTCGGTGGTGCGGCGGGGCATGGTCCAGTGCAGGACCACGCTGCTTCCGGTTCGGACGGCGGTGAGGTTGGTGACCGGCTCGGGCAGCTTGAGACTGGGGGGCTGCGGCGCGGCGGCCAGACCGCAACCAGCCAGGAGAATGGGTGCTGTGGCCGCGATCGACGCCACAACTCGAAGGAAAACGCGCATGCCACACTCAGCGTAGCAGAGGGAGCGCAGCGGAGAGGGTTCAGAGAAGGTCTGCCAGGGCGGTGGCGATATCGGGAGCCTCGAAGGTGAATCCCGCGCGGAGAAGTCGGGCGGGAAGGACGCGCGTCGAGGCGAGCAGACCCTCTTCGGCCATGCCGCCGAGCGCGAGGCGCAGCGCGAAGGCCGGCGCGGCGAGAATGGCGGGCCGATGCAGGGCGCGGCCGAGGGCGCGGGTGAATTCAGCATTGGTGACCGGCTGCGGGGCGGTGAGGTTGACGGGACCGGCGATCGAGTCGTCGCGCAGGATGTGAAAGAGAGCGCTGAGCAGATCGGTAAGGGTGATCCAGCTCATCCACTGGCGGCCGTTGCCGAGTCTGGCACCGAGGCCGAGACGGAATGCGGGAAGCATTTTGGCCAGGGCGCCGTCATGCGCCAGGACGATGCCGAAGCGGAGGCTCACGACACGGATGCCGGCCTGCCGGGCCTCATGGGCAGCGGCCTCCCAGGCCTGGCAGGTCTCGGCGAGAAAGCCGTGGCCGGGCGCGCTGTCTTCGTTCAGGATTTCCTCGCCGCGGCTGCCGTAGAGGCCGGTAGCGGAGGCGCAGAGGAGCAGACGGGGAGGGTTTTTCAGGGTTTGCAGCAGGCGGACCAGGTGCCTGGTTGAATCCACTCTGCTGTGGAATATCTCTTCGCGGTATTGCTTTGTCCACCGGTGCGCGGCTACATTAGCGCCGGAAAGATGGAGGACGGCGTCGATGGCTTCGAGGCGGGAGGGATCGGCAACAGGATCGGAGCTTTGGGGGTTCCACTCGATCTCGTTTTCTTTGAGTGGTTTACGGCGGACGAGAGGGAAGGTATGAATCCGATGCGAGGGGGCGGCTCGTACGAAGGAAGAGCCGATGACGCCGGAGGCACCGCTGAGGAGTACTCGGCCGGGAAAGTCGAATGGCGGAGTCATGTGTCGAGAATCTTACAATTCAGCGACCAAAGTCTTTCAAACGGTGACAGATTTTTAGCGGTCTAAAAGTTATTCTGCCTGAGAAATACTTTCCGCGGTTTTAACCATCTTAGAACCAGCAGCATCGGCGGGAAGGCAGCGGTACCGGGGGGAGCTCGATATGGAAACGAAGAACAGTGATTCCGGTCTGCAGGTTGATCCGGCAAGCGCCGAAGCGTTTATTGCGGAAAAACGGATCGGGGAGCGCATCAAGCGTCTTCGCCTGAAGAGATCGATGGGTCTGGTGGAACTGGGGCGGCATACGGGCCTGTCGGCGAGCTTTCTCTCCCAGCTCGAGACCGGCCGGGTGGTGCCGACGCTGCGGAACCTGGCGCGCATCGCCATGGTCTTCAGCAAGGACCTCTCCTGGTTTTTCGAGCCTGAGCCGCACGCGCTCTTCCGCGTTCACAAGAAGAATGAGCGGGTCCGCCTGCCCCAGACGGGCGTCAGCGACCCCACGTACTACTTCGAGAGCCTGGGATACATGGTGCCGGACCGCTCGCTCGATCCCTACTATGCGGAGTTTCTGCCCCAGAAGAAGGCGCAGGAGATACGGCCGCACGTGCATCCGGGATACGAATTTCTCTACCTGCTGGAAGGCGAGCTGGAGATTCAGCACGGGGAGAAGAAGAGCATGCTGGAGCCGGGTGACAGCGTTTATTTTGACGCCAGCACGCCGCACTCCTACCGCTGCGAGGGCAAGGCTCCCGCGGTGGCGCTGATCGTTACGATGCACCAGCAGCATGCGCCGCAGCCGGTGGTGAATCTGCGTCCTCTGGGCGCTCCGCTGAGCCGGCCGGCCGCTTTGCCGCAGGAGCCGGTGCAGACGGGGCCGGCAACGGGCGCCAGCGCCGCAGCAGCGCTTCATCCGCCGCTGCAGCCGCGCCCGGCACACTCGCGGCTGCCGTAGACACGCGCTTTTTTGCTGATCAACGCACCGGTTCTATGCGCCGGTGCGTTTTCTATTTGTCGATTTCGCTCAGGAACAGCTCTTCGGCCTGACGCCAGTTGTCGATGCGGCGGTAGCCGGATACGCCGAAGTTGTGCGGCGCAGAGAAGAGAATGCCTTCGCCGCGAAAGCGGCAGAGCTGGCGGGGCTGGTCGTCGATCAGGTAGTCGGCGCTGAGGATGCTCTTGTCGCCGCAGAAGATGAAGCGATGGGGATCGAGGAAGGGAAAGTGGCGGCGCAGCCAGCGATACTTAGGGCCGAAGGAGTTGGGAAACTCCATGGCCGCGGTCGCGATGAAGATCTCGTAGTGTTCGCCGAGGGTGCGGAGAACGCGCTGGCTGTCTTCGATGACGGGCAGATCCTCGAAGAAGTCCTCGGAGCGGAGGTAGCCTTCGAGGCGCTCGTGGCGGTCGGCGGAGACTATATCCCACAGCCACTTGCCTTTCAGATCGGCGAGGGTGACGGCCTCATTGTGATCGCGGTTATAGCGGGCGATGTGCTCGGCGAGGGTGTCGGCGAGCACTTCGTCCATGTCGATGGCGATCCGCTTCATAGCTCCTCTTTACGGGAAGAGCGGGAGCGCTTCGGCTTCTCCGGCTCGATGGGCTCGGGCTCGGCCGGCTCCATGGCGGGATCGAACCAGAGGATGCGGCCACAGCTCTCGCAGATGAGCATCTCGCCGTTGCGAATCTGATTCCACATCTGCGGGCGCTGAAACATCTGGCAGGCGGTGCAGCGCTGGCCCTGGGCCCGCGCCAGGCCGGTGCCGCGGCCCCGCGCGACACGGTCATAGGTGGCGAGCGTGGCTTCGCCGACACGCGCGCGAAGCTGCTCGCGCTGCTGCGTCAGGGTCTCCATCTGCTGCTGCTGCTGCAGGGACGCGCCCCGCGCCTCTTCCTTTTCGCGCTCGACGAGCTTTGTGTGTCCGGCGAGATCAAGCTGCGCCTCGTGCCGGCGGGCTTCGAGGGCTTCGGAGCGCTCCATGCTTTCGATCTCGACGTCTTCGATTTTGCGGATCTCGGCCTGAGCGAAGCCGATTTCATGCTGGAGGGCCTGGAACTGCTCGTTGGTTTTGACGCCGCTGAGCTGATCGCGGAACTTCGCGATCTTCTGCTGATGGTCCTTGATATCGCTTTCGAGACGGCGACGGCGGGCTTCCTCGTCCTTCAGCGATTTTTCGGCGGCTTCGAGCGCAGCCTTTTGAGAGCGCAGCTTTTCTTCAAGCGCGGCCAGGTGGGCAGGCAGAGCGGCGATGGCCGTACGCAACTGCGCAATCTGCTGGTCGGCCTCCTGGAGTGGGATGAGAGCTTCGAGATCGGCATTCATTGTGGAAAGAGGAAGTCTAGCAGCTTTGCGAGGAGCGGAGGCTGAGGTGGCACCGGATAGAATCGGATTGTGACCTCAAACCAGCCTGACGATCCGCAGGACAGGCGATCTTTTCGCGCTCCCTGGGCCGCCTTCTGGGCCGCCCTGCTTGTCCGTCTTGCTTACATGACCTTTGCGCACACCTATCACCTGCGCACATGGGATCAGCACTTTCCCTTCGGTTATGAGATGGGCCGGATTGCGCGCGCTCTGGTGACGGGATATGGCTATGCCGATCCGTTTCACGGTCATAGTGGACCGACGGCGTGGGTGCCTCCGCTGTATCCGCTGGCGCTGGCGGCGGACTTCAGGTTCTTCGGCGTGTACACAAATCTGGCCGCGTGGGTGATTCTGGCCTTCAACTGCGTGCTCTCGGCGTTCACGGTGCCGTTTATCTGGGAGATTGGCGCGCGGTGCTTCAACCGGAAGATTGCGCTGTGGTCGGCGTGGCTGTGGGCGCTTTACCCGGCGGCGATGCAGTATGCGGTGAAGTGGGTGTGGGAGATGACGCTCACCACCTGGCTGTTTGCCTGGGTGCTGGTGCTGGCGCTGCGCATGCGGAATGTGGGCGGGCCGCCTGAAGATGCGGGAAAGACTGCGACCGCGCCGCGCTGGGCGGCGTTCGGACTGCTGTGGGGACTGATCGCGCTGAGCAATCCGTCGCTGCTGCTGTTTCTGCCGGTGTGCGGGTTGTGGGTTCTTTTTGGAACTCCATTCTCGAAGCGACAGGCGTGGAGGCGTCAGTTTTTCAGCGCGGTGCTGGCCACGTGCGTCTTTGCGGCGTGCCTGGCGCCGTGGGCGTATCGCAACTGGCTAGCCTTCCATAAGTTCATTCCCATACGCGCTAATTTCGGCGTGGAGCTGTATCTGGGCAATGGTAACGGAGCCACCGGGCTGCTGATGGGCTATGACCATCCGTTTGAGGCGCCGGATCAGTTCCGGCTGTACAAGCAGATGGGCGAGATTGCGTATGCGAAGATGCGCGGCGAAATGGCGAAGAAGATCATCCTCGGCGATCCGATGCGTTTTGTGAGACTGTCGCTGCGGAGGGTCTACTACTTCTGGTTCAGCGTGCCGCACCCGGCCGATGAAGGGTTTCTGAACGAGTACGGACGGAACATCAACTTCCAGTTCACCAGCCTGGCTGCGCTGTTCGGACTGTTGCTGGCGCTGCGGCGGCGTGTGCCGGCAGCATGGCTGTTTGCGTGGGCCTTTGCGCTGCTGCCGCTGACCTACTACCTGGTGACGGTGCATGCGCGCTTCCGGCATCCGCTGGAGCCGCTGATGGATATTCTTGCGGTGTATCTCTTCCAGTCGGCGGAAAAGAGCTGGAAGATTAAGTGGTTTTCGCGGGGCGGCAGGGCAGAGCTGTCTGCGCCGGCCGCGTCCGCGCGTTCCTGAACGAGGGAGGGGAAGTCCGCATGAGCCTGCCGCTGGCGCTCGAAGACAAAGTGGTTCTGGTGACCGGAGGGTCGCGCGGGATCGGCGCGGCGACGGTGCGGCTCTTTCGCCAGGCGGGAGCCAGGGTGGTCTTCAACTACCGCTCGGCGAAGGCTCAGGCAGAGGCTCTGGTTGCGGAGTGCGGCGGCGGGGCGTTCTGCGTGGCGGTCGAGCAGGAGCTGTCTTCTCCGGCGGAGGGTCGCGCGCTGGTCGGGAAGACGGTGGATGCGTTTGGCCGCATCGACGCGCTGGTGGTGAATCATGGCGTGTGGCCACCGAAGGATGCTCCGATTGCAGAGATGGCTGAGGCGCAGTGGAAGACGACGCTGGCGGTAAACCTAGACAGCGTCTTCGGGCTGGTGCAGGCGGCTGTCGCAGAGATGAAGCGGCAGGGTGCTGCTGCGTCCGGGCATGCGGCCGGGCATATTGTGCTGATCAGCTCGACGGCGGGACAGCGCGGCGAAGCCTTCCACGCCGATTATGCGGCCAGCAAGGGCGCGCTGATCAGCATGACGAAGGGGCTGGCGACGGAGCTGGCGCCGCACGGCATCTACGTGAACTGCGTTGCGCCGGGATGGGTGGCGACGGAGATGTCGGCTCCGGCTCTGGGGAATCCGGCGATGCGGGAGCGGATTTTTGCGGCGATTCCGCTGGGGCGGGTGGCCGACCCTATGGAGATTGCCGGGCCGATTGTGTTTTTGTGCACGCCGCTTGCCGGCTTTATGACCGGAGAGATCGTCAATGTAAATGGAGGAGCGGTTCTGGTCGGCTGACGATGAGGAAAATAACGCTTCTGTCTCTTGCGATGGCTCTGAGCTTTGTCTGCGCGGCCGCGGTACACGCGCAGAGTGCACCGCCTGTTCCGGAAGATGCCGCGGCGAAGGCCAACCAGGTGAAGGCGCGCGCGGTGCTGGATGCGATGGTGACGGCGCTGGGCGGGCCGCTGTGGCTGAACCTGCAGAACTCCTACATTGAGGGGCGGACGTCGGGCTTTTATCAGGGCAAGCCGACGGGCGCGATCACGCAGCTGTATGAATTTCGCGTCTTCCCGGACAAAGAACGTCTGGAGCTGACGAAGAAGCGCAACGTGGTGGAGATCTATACCGGCGATCAGTGCTGGGAAGATACCTACCGGGGAAAGCGGGCGCAGCTGAAGGAGCCGTGCGACGACTATATGCGGCGGCGGGATCACTCGATCGATGTGGCGATTCGCGCGTGGCTGAAAGATCCGAATACGGTGCTGATTTATGAGGGGCAGGGGCTTTCGGAGCGGCACCTGGCAGATCAGGTGACGCTGATCTCAGCATCGAACGACTCGATCACCATCAAGATGGACGCCGATTCGCATCTGCCGCTGAGCCGCAGCTTTCAGTGGCGCGATCCTCTGTACAAGGACAAGAACACGGAGCTCGAGGAGTACGACGACTACCACACGATTCAGGGGATTCCGACGCCGTTCACCATCACGCGCTTCCACAACGGCGACATGACCAACCAGCGGTTTGTCTTTAAGGCGGCGTATAACGTGGACCTGCCTCCGAACCCCTTCGACGCCGATTACTGGGGAAACAAGCTGAAGAAGTAGAAGAGCAGCTAAGAAGCGGTCAGCTAAAAACCGGTTAGCTAAGAACCGGTCAGCCAAAGAGCGGCCAGCGAAAGAGCGGATAGCGAAGAAGCGGATAGTAAAAAGCGGATAGCGGTAAAGCAGTCAGTGAAGAAGCAGTCAGTGAAGAAGCGGTCAGCCAGGAAGTAAGCAGCGGCAAAGCAGGTAGCGCCTCATAAGGAAAGCTCTGAAAGTGGAACGACTGTCAAAGACAGCATCAGGGCCTCTGTCTCGCTTATGTTCTCGCTGACCGTTTCACTGCTGGCCGGTTTTTAGCTGACCGCCTTACCGCTGACTGCTTTATCCCTATGTTCTCGCTGACCGTTTCTTCGCTGGCCGGTTTATAGCTGGCCGCCTTATCGCTGACTGCTTTATCGTTGTTTTGACAGCTTCTTTCGCGCGGCGATGAGGCGGCGGCGCTCGTGCTGCGGCATGGCCAGAACATCCTTCGTTCTCTTGGGCAGCTTTGCGAAGACCAGATCGCGCGCGTACTGCAGGTGCTGCTTCAGCTCATGGACGGGGAAGACGTCCCAGCGCTCAATGGCGACCCAGTGGGCGCGGGCCAGATACGGCGCCGGGATGACGCCTTCGATCTCGACGAGTTCGGCGAAATGCTCCGGGCCAGCGGCGAATCCGAGCACCGTTTTTTCGGGGGCCAGGTTGGCGATGGCGAACATTTTGCCGCCGATGGATTTGTCTCCAACCCAGAAGACGAGGTTTTCGCCCCACTGCATCGTTTCTTCAGCGTGAGGCAGGGTCAGCAGCCATTCGCGGAGGATTTCGACGTTCACTGTCCGGCGAACTCGCTGCGTTTGCGGCTGTAGGTGAAGTAGATGACAAGGCCGATGGCCAGCCAGAGAAAGAAGCGCAGCCAGGTCATGATGGGCAGTCCGGCCATCAGCAGGATGCAGAAGATGATGCTGAGCACGGGCAGGACGGGTCCTCCGGGACAGCGGAAGCCGCGATGGCGGCCGGGATCTTTATAGCGCAGGATGAGCACGCCGGCGGAGACGAGGACGAAGGCGAAGAGCGTGCCGATGTTGGACAGGTCAGAAAAGGTGCCGATGTCGAGCAGTCCGGCGGGCAGGCCCACGACGAATCCGGCGACCCAGGTGGAGACGGCGGGGGTGCGGAAGCGCGGGTGAACGCGGGAGAAGATCGAAGGCAGCAGGCGGTCGCGCGACATGGCGAACCAGACGCGCGCCTGGCCGATCTGGAAGACGAGGATCGAGGAGATCATGCCGAGCAGAGCGCCGATGAGGACGATCAGGTGGACCCAGTGCAGGGTGTGTCCGCCCTGGGTGACGGAGATTCTGCGCAGGGCATTGACGACCGGAGCGGCGTCATCGACGAGCGTGGACCATTTGACGAGGCCGGTGAGCACGACGGCGACTCCGATGTAGAGCACGGTGCAGACGACCAGCGTGGCGAGGATGCCGATGGGGACATCGCGCTGCGGATTACGGCACTCTTCGGCGGCGGTGGAGACGGAGTCGAAGCCGATGTAGGTGAAGAAGATGATGGAGCCGCCGGTGAGCACGCCGGACCATCCGTTGGGATAGAAGGGGTGCCAGTTATCGGGATGGATGAAGTGCGAGCCGACGGCGATGAAGATGATGATGGCCGCGATCTTGAGCAGCACCATGATGTTGTTGGTCTCTGCCGATTCGCGGATGCCGCGCACCAGCACGATGGTGAGCAGCATGACGATGAGAAACGCGGGCAGATTGAAGCCGAAATGCCAGCCGGGGGTGTAGAGCGTGTGTCCCTGAAAGTCCTGCAGGCCGGAGGGCAGATAGGCCGGCGAGATCCAGCGCGCGGAGGGATGGATGCCGAACCAGTCGAGGAAGTCGACGATATGCGCGGCAAAGCCGACGCAGACGGCCATGTTGGAGAAGGCGTATTCGAGGATCAGATCCCAGCCGATAATCCACGCGATCAGCTCGCCCATCGTTGCGTAGGTATAGGTGTATGCGGAACCGGCGATGGGGATCATCGAGGCCAGCTCGGCGTAGCAAAGGCCGGTGAAGGCACAGACGATGGCGACGAGCACGAGCGAAAGCGCGAGCGCGGGGCCTGCTCCGGGACGGCCGGCGAGCGCGGTGTGATGGACTATGTAATCGAGCAGGGGCGTGTTGAAGATGGAGGAGGTGTCGAACTTTTCGCCGGCGATGGCGGTGCCGATGACGGTGAAGATGCCTGAGCCGATGACCGCGCCGATGCCGAGAGCTGTAAGCGAAACCGGCCCGAGGGTCTTCCTCAGGCTGTGCTCGGGGTTCTCCGAGTCGCTGATCAGCTTGTCGATGGATTTACAGGCGAGAAGTTGTTTCGGCAGGGTCCGGCTCCTCTGAAAGCACTGAATCACGGGGAGCTTTCATCCCCTGCGAGCGCGGCTCGCTGGGGGGAAGTGTAACCGGTCGCTCCGGCTCCGCAAAAGTACCGATTTTACGGAGCCGGACGCGAGCTGCGATGGCGGCTGTCTACCGCTTGCCCTGCCCGCGCACCAGTTTCCTGACCTTCTTCTTGTTCGAGCCGCGCGCGGTGGTGCGGGCGGCCTTCGGCGCGGCTTTTTTACGGGCCGTGCGCTTTACCTTTTTCCGTTCTGCTTTGTCTTCGATTGTTTTTGTGTTTGCCATTTCTATCCTTCGTCTTATGAGCGCCGGCTCTCACAGCCGTTCGAGCTGGGCGAATTTTTCCACCAGCTTTTTTACGCCGAACTTTGAAAATTGTACCGTAACCTTCGCGTCTTCCCCGTCTCCTTCGCGCCGGAAGACCACGCCATCGCCGTATTTGGGATGACGGACACGCTGCCCGCTCTTAAAACCGGTGGCCCCGGCCGGCTCGGGTATATCGATTTTGGGGCGTGAGCTTTTTGCGGCGGAGGCGCCGCGTCCGCCGAAGAACTGAGCGATGTTATCGAGCGATCCTGGACCGCCGCGGGCCGGGCGGGCGCTGCCGCCGGACTGGGAGTGTGACGACTGGGGGCGTTGAGACGAATAGGACGAGCTCTGATCCTCGTCCTCGTAGCTGTAGTGGCGGCCGCCGAAGTCGTCGCCGCCGCGTCCGAAGCGGGACTGGCCGCCGTAGGCGCCCCATGAGGTCTGGCGCTGCTGCGATCCGCCGAGATCTTCGATGAGCTGCGAGGGAATCTCTTCGAGAAAGCGGGAGGGCATGCTGGCCTCGGGCATGTCGTTCCCGTAGCGGCGGCGATAACGCGCGCGGGTGACGAAGAGGGTATCCATGGCGCGGGTGAGGCCGACGTAGCAGAGGCGGCGCTCCTCTTCCATCTGATTGGGATCGGTCAGCGTACGCGAGTGAGGGAAGAGACCCTCCTCCATGCCGGCGAGGACGACCATGGGGAATTCGAGGCCCTTGGCGGCGTGCAGCGTCATGAGCGTGACGCGCGCGTCGGGATTGTACTGATCGGCATCGCTGACCAGGGCGGCATGGTCGAGGAACTCGGCCAGGGTTTCGCCGCGCTCCTGAGCGTCCTGCGCGGCATTGGCGAGCTCCTTCAGATTTTCAATGCGCGAGAAGGCCTCGGGCGTGTTTTCTTCTTCGAGCGAGCGGATGTAGCCGGTGCGGTCGATGAGGAATTTGATCAGCTCGGGCAGAGTGGCGGGGTCGCCGGGGGCGCGGAAGCCCTCGACGGCGGTTGCGGCCGCCTCGATCTTTGCCGGCGTAATGGCCTTTACCGACGTGATGCCGGCCTTTTTTGAAGCTGCCGCGTGGGCGACCTGAGGCTCGTCGGCAAAGGGGTTGAAGGAGGTCGCGTCGAGTTCTTCCGCCGCGGGCGATGTTTCGTCATCGCCGGGATGGAAAAGCGCGAGGCTGCCCTGGGCAGAGTCGCCGAAGTCGAAGCTGGTGTCGGAATCCCGTGTATCTGCTGCGGCGACGTCGAAGCCGGTATCCGCGCTGTCATTCGTCTCGGCGTCGGAGGCGACGTCGCCTGTCAGCTTTTCAGCAAAGCCGGGAGCGAGCATCGCATGCGCATCCTGAATGACTTTGCGGAAGATATCGAGCGCGGCCAGGGCACGGGCGGGCAGCAGCTTCTCTTTCAGCGCCTGCCCAATCGCATTCCACGTACTGGTGCCGGTGGTAAGCGCGATCCGTTCGAGCGTCTCAACGGTGGTCTTGCCGATGCCGCGCGCGGGTGTGTTGACGACGCGCTGCAGGGCGATGGAGTCGTCGTGGTTCTGGACGAGCTTGAGGTAGCTGAGCAGGTCCCTGATCTCCGCGCGCTCGTAGAAGGAGAAACCGCCGACCATGGTGTAGGCGATACCGTAGCGGCGCATGGCCTCTTCAATGAGCCGCGACTGCGAGTTGGTGCGGTAGAGGACGGCGGCCTTTGGCTGCTCCTGTTCGGCTCCTGCTTTGCGGAGGTACTTCTGAATGCTGTCGGCGATGAAGAGCGCTTCGTTTTCGCCGTCGGGCGCTTCGTAGTAGCCGATCAGAGCACCGCCCTCGCGGGAGGTCCAGAGCCGCTTTCCCTTGCGCTGGGCGTTGCGGGAGACGACGGCGGAGGCCGCTTCAAGGATGATCTGCGTGGAGCGGTAGTTCTGTTCGAGGCGGATGGTCTTTACGCCGGGGAAGTCCTTCTCGAACTCGAGGATGTTGCGGATGTCGGCGCCGCGCCAGGAGTAGATGCTCTGATCCTCGTCGCCGACGACGCAGACATTTTTGTCCGGCCCGGCGAGCAGCTTCATCAACTCGTACTGCGGGCGGTTGGTGTCCTGGTACTCGTCGATAAGCAGGTAGCGGTAGCGGCGGTTGTAGCGCTCGCGGACTTCGCTCGAGGATTTGAGCAGGCGGACGGCTTCGAGCAGCAGGTCGTCGAAGTCGAGGGCGTTGTTCTGGCGCAGCTCTTTTCGGTAGGCCTCGAAGATGTGGGCGATCTTTTCGCCGACGGGGTCGGAGGACTGCAGGTAGTACTCCTGCGGGTCGATCATGTGGTTCTTGGCCCAGGAGATTTTCGACAGCACCACGCGCGGCGTGAGCTGTTTGTCGTCGAGGCCCATGCGGCGCATGGCCGCTTTGACGACCGCCTGCTGATCGTTTTCGTCGTAGATGGCGAAGGACCGGGTGAGGCCTTCACTGCCGATCTTCAGCGCTTCGATATCGCGCCGCAGCATGCGGACGCAGAAGGAGTGAAAGGTGGCGATCAGCGGCCTGGCGAGCGGGGAGTGGCCCATGAGCTTGTCGATGCGCTCGCCCATCTCCTTCGCGGCCTTGTTGGTGAAGGTGACGGCGAGGATGGAGTCGGGCGAGACGCCGCGCTCTTCGATCAGGTAGGCGATGCGATGGGTGATGACGCGCGTTTTGCCGGAGCCCGCGCCGGCGAGGATAAGCACCGGCCCATCGACGGCCTCGACGGCTTCACGCTGCTGGGGATTCAGTTTGTCGAGTAAGTGCCGCAAAGGGTATCCGGTTCGATAGTCTCATTTCAGTGTAGCGGTTTTTTCAAAACGTCTTGCCTTACGAAAAAGTAAGGAATATGATTTCAGGTAAGGAAGCTTTGATGAGCAGAACAACAGTTACATCCAAGGGGCAAGTTACGATCCCTGCCGATGTTCGCGACCAACTCGGCCTCAAGGCCGGGGACAGGCTTGAGTTTGTTCTTAACGAGAAAACCGGGCACTTTGAGATGATTCCGGCGACTCTCTCCATTCGTTCGCTGAAGGGCATTCTGCCAAAGCTCAAGACCCCGCTTTCGGTTCGCGAGATGAACGAGATTATCGCTGAAGAGGGCGCGTCACGCGGATGATCGGCATCGATACGAATGTACTGGTGCGATATCTTCAGCAGGACGACCCCTCCCAGAACGGAAAGGCCAACGCGCTGATTGGTTCCCTGAGCAGCGATCAGCGAGGCTACGTCTCGCTGATTACTCTGGCCGAGGTCGTTTGGGTGCTCAACCGCAAATTCAAACTCGAACGCAGAGCTCTTGTGCAGATTGTCGACTCTCTTTTGAGAGTGCAGGAGCTTGTCATTGAACAAGCAGACGTGGTGCGCAAAGCCTTGTATCTCTACGAAGATTCAAAGGCAGGATTTTCCGATTGTCTTGTCTCGCAACTGGGCCGCGCGGCCGGATGTGACTACACCGTGACCTTCGATCAGTCTACCGCAAAAACTGCAGGAATGAAGCTTCTTTGATATCCCGGTATTTCGAATATGCTCAAAAGTAAAAAGTGGATCTGCGTTTTCTGCGGGTCAGCGGATGGAGCCTCGCCCGCATATCTTGAAACTGCCCGCTGCCTGGGGCGCCTCATCGCCGGGCAGGGTCACGGCCTGGTCTACGGCGGCGCAACCGTGGGCGCGATGGGCGCGGTGGCCGATGCGGCGCTGGGCACCGGCGGCGAGGTGGTCGGCGTGATTCCCGACGTGATCATGGACCGCGAGATCGGTCACACCGGCCTGACGGAGCTGCACGTGGTGCGCACGATGCACGAGCGCAAGGCGCTGCTGGCTGAGAGAGCCGATGCCTTTGTCGCGCTGCCGGGAGGGTACGGCACACTCGATGAGTTCATCGAGATTCTGACCTGGGCGCAGCTTCGTATTCACGCGAAGCCGTGTGTCTTCGTGAATGTCGGCGGCTACTACGACGGGCTGCTGGCGTTCTTCGATCGCGCGGTTGCGGAGGGGTTTATCAAAGCGGAAAACCGCGGCCTGATTCTGGTGGCAAAGGATGCGGCGGAGGCGGTTGGGATCATCGAGCGCGCGTGGAATCTAAGGGAAGAGGCTCCGGCGCACGATGCGAGGCTGGATGAGCTGGTGAAGTGAGCTTGCGGAGCAGCGAGTCAGCGAGTCAGCTAAAAACCAGCAGTCAGGCATAAGACGTCCAGGGATAAAACGATCAGCAAAATCATTACGTGGCTTTCATGCCGGCCGCTTTATTCCTGACTGCTGATTCCGCTTCTGCACTCCTCGCAGGTGCAGTGGCGG
The DNA here is from genome assembly GCF_003428625.2 of Paracidobacterium acidisoli. Taxonomy (GTDB): domain Bacteria; phylum Acidobacteriota; class Terriglobia; order Terriglobales; family Acidobacteriaceae; genus Paracidobacterium; species Paracidobacterium acidisoli. The sequence continues at coordinate 583,242 of NZ_QVQT02000003.1, forward strand.
CGCAGGAAGTCCCAGGAGTAGATGCCGCTGGTGTGGCCGTCGTTCCAGTCGAAGCTGATGGCATAGCGGCCGACTGGCTTTACTGCATCGGGGCGCGGCGGAGCCTGATACATGGGCAGCAGCGTCGGCGGCTGCGGTTTGGGCTCGCCGGGCTGGCGGCCTGATTGTTCGCGCTCCTCGTGGCAGGTGGCGCAGGGGCAGGCGAGGCGCAGCCAGGCGAAGCTCCACGCGCTGCGGTGGCCGTCTTTCCACTCGATCTCCATGCCGGTGCCTTCGGTTTTATGCACCCGCACTTTGGCGGGATCGGTGGCTTCGCGGGGAAGCTCGCGCTGCAGCGCCTGCTCTTTGCGGGCCTGTTCCTCGCTGATGAAGCGTATGCCTTCGTGACTCATCCTTCTTCTATTTTCGCCTGGATTTGAGGCGGGTGGTGATGCGCAGACCGCGGCGGGCACTTCGTATGATGGAAGCGCAAGGCTGGAGAGGCTGCATGGACGCGGGGAAGAGCCGGGGCGAGGCGGTCTATTCCTTTCGCGCTCTGGCACGTACGGATCTGCCGATGATTGCGCGGTGGCTGCGAACGCCGGAGGCCAGAGCATGGTGGGGCGATCCGGAGACGGAATATGGCCTGCTGTCGGAGGATCTGGACGAGCCGGCGATGCGGCAGTGGACGGTGGCCTGCGACGGGCGCGATTTTGCCTATGTGCAGGCGTACGATCCGGAGCGCTGGCCGCAGCCGCACCTGATGCATCTGCCGCCGGGCTCGCTGGTGATCGATACGTTTATCGGCGAGCCGGAGATGCTGGGAGTGGGGCATGGCGGCCGGTATCTGCGGGCCTTTGCGCGCAAGCTGATCGAGGAGGGCGCGTCCGCTGTGGCGATCGATCCGGCGGCAGAGAACCAGCGCGCGAGACGGGCGTATGCGCGGGCCGGCTTTGCCGGAGAGGCGATGGTCGATACCGACAGCGGTCCAGCGGTCGTGATGCAGTTTCAGCGGGAGAGTGTCGGGGCGCCGCGTGCGGCGCGGTCTCTGCGGTCGTAGCGCAGCTTGAGGAAGAGGATGGCGAGCGAAAGCGCAAGGGTGACCGCATTGGCGACGGTGACCGGCCAGGAGTGGATGGCGAGTCCGTAGACCAGCCAGAGAAAGACGCCGAGGGAGAAGACCAGGAACATGGTCAGCGAGATATCGCGGGCGCTTTTGAGGCGCCAGACGCGGACGAGCTGCGGGACGAAGGAGACGGTGGTGCAGAAGGCGGCGAGCGAGCCGGCGGTGTTGATCAGCGCGGAGGCGGTGCTCATCCGACCCTCTGGTGCAGGAAGAAATAGATGGCGATGCAGAGGCCGAGCACGATGATGACGGGGCGGAGCACCCTGTCGCTGATGCGCTGCGAGTTTCTCGCTCCGGTATAGCCGCCGGCGGCGCTGGCGATCATCATGAGCCAGGCGTAGCGCCACTCGACGACGCCGTAGGCCATGAAGGTGATGACGGCGACGCCGTTGGCCACGGTGGTGATAACGACTTTGAGCGAATTGATCTCGGCGATGCGCTCGACGCCGCAGAAGGCAAGCGCGGTCATGGTGAGCAGGCCGGCTCCGGCGCCGAAGTAGCCGATGTAGTAGCAGATGCAGAGCAGGATGAGCAGCAGAGGGACCAGCGCGATGCGGTGCTTTCCTCCTGAGGATTGCGCGAGGCGGCGGCGCACGAGGCGGGAGACCGGTCCGCTGACGGCGAAGCTGGTCGAGCCCATGAGGAACAGATAGGGCACGAGGCGCAGAAACGAGCCCTGGCTGAAGTGAATGAGGGTGAGCGCTCCGGTGACGCCGCCGATGAAGGCGACGATGACTCCGGGGATCACGATGCCGAGGTTTTTCTGCAGCTCCTCACGATAACCGGCGATGGAGGTGAACTGGCCGGGCCAGAGCGCGACGGTTCCGGTGGCGTTGGCCTCGATGGGCAGCAGGCCGGCCTTGATGAGCGAAGGAAAGACGAGGAAGCCGCCGCCGCCGGCGATGGAGTTCACCAGACCTCCGAGGAAGGCTATCGCCGTGAGAAAGAGGTAGTGCGAGATCAGGACGTGCACAATTTTGATTTTATGGGAGGAGGGTTGTAAACGCCTCCCCTGCGTGAGCCGGGGTCGATGGCTACAGGCGGAGCTCGGGCGTGGCGGCGAGCAGGGTTTGTGTATAAATCTGGCGGGGATGATCGCAGATCTGGTCGCGGCTGCCGTATTCGACGAGGCGGCCGCGCTGCATGACGGCGATGTTTGTGGCGAGATAGCGCACGAGCGGCATGGAGTGCGAGATGAAGAGATAGGTCAGGCGGAATTCGCGCTGCAGGTCGCGGAGCAGGTTGACGATCTGCGCGCCGACACTGACGTCGAGGGCGGAGACGGGCTCGTCGAGCACCAGCACCTCGGGCTGCAGAGCGAGGGCGCGGGCGATGTTGATGCGCTGACGCTGGCCGCCGGAGAACTCGTGCGGGAAGCGGCGCAGGGCGGAGTCGTCGAGGCCGACGGAGCGGAGCAGATCGTGGCAGCGGCTGCGCAGATCGGCGCGGCTGAGGCGGTGGTGAGCGCGGCGGTGAATGATGAGCGGCTCGGCAATGATCTGCTCAACGCGCATGCGCGGATTGAGCGCGGCGAAGGGGTCCTGAAAGACGGGCTGCATGCGGCGGCGAACGGGGCGGAGGGTGCGCTGCGAGACGCCGGTGATGGGCTGTCCGTCGAAGACGACGCTGCCGGAGGTGGGTTCGAGCAGGCCGAGCACGATGCGGGCGACGGTGCTTTTGCCGGAGCCGGATTCGCCGACGAGGCCGAGGGTTTCTCCGCGCTCGATGGAAAAGGAGACGCCGTCGACGACGCGCGCGGGTCCATAGCTTTTCGAAAGACCGGAAGCCTCGAGCAGGGGCATAAAAGCAGGGTAGCCGGAAAATGTTCGGGCAGGAAGCGCGAGGCGCAGTATGCGCTCCATGCCTGGTTATCATAAAAAAATGCCTTTTCCGATCAAAGTATGTGTGGCGTGCTCGGAGGAATTCGAGCTGCGGCCGGATAAGCCAGGTTTTGCGAATCGCTGTCCGGAGTGCAGCGTCTCTGACGAGAGCGAGACGGAGACGAAGCTCGGCCGGGGCGCCGATGAGCGCAAAGCGGAGAGCGAAGTGAACGAGGCCCGGCGCCGGGCGATCCGCGATCTGCTTTACCGCAAGGACAGTTAGCGGGCTTCCGCCAGCAGCTCCTGGGGTGATTTGCCCTGCTCCCGCAGGGAACGGATCGAGAGCGCGTCGTGGCGCTTGGCCAGACGCTGACCGCTTTGATCGCGCAGCAGGGGGCAGTGATACCAGAGCGGCGGCTCGAGGCCGAGGGCGCGATACAGCAGAATCTGACGGACGGTGGAGAGGAGCAGGTCGGCTCCGCGCACGACTTCGGTGATCTGCATCGCAGCATCGTCCACGACGACGGCGAGCTGGTAGGCGGGAACGTCATCGCGCCGCCAGACGAGGAAGTCGCCGAAGTCGCGTCCGGCGAGGAAGCGCTGCGGGCCGAAGTGCGCATCTTCAAAGCCGATGCTTTCACCATCCGGAACCTGAAAGCGCCAGTTGACGCCGGCGGGCTCGGGATATTGGGCCGCGTCTGCGACGGTTCCGGCGGCGGGGCGGCAGCTTCCAGGATACATGGGACCTTCGTCGCTCTCGCCTGCGCCTTCGTGCGGGGCCTGGGCGATGCGGCTGAGATCTTTGCGGGAGCAGGTGCAGGGATAGATGACGCCCTGGTCGCGGAGCGCGCGCCAGGCGCGAAGATAGTGGCCGCGGCGCCGGCTCTGGGTGTAGGGCGCGAAGGGTCCGCCGATGTCTGTATGGATGTCAGGGCCTTCCTGCCAGGAGATGCCGAGCCAGCGGAGGTCCTCGTACATGGCGTCAGTGAATTCGGGACGGCAGCGCTGCGGGTCGAGGTCTTCGTTGCGCAGGATGAGTGTGCCCCCGGCGTCGCGGGCGCGGCAGAATGCGGTAAAGAACGTTCGCGCGTGGCCGAGGTGGAGGAGCCCGGTGGGGGTGGGCGCGATGCGTCCGCGATACGAGGGGTTCACGTGGTCAGTGTAATGGGGAGGCACTTCTCATCGAGCTGGCTGGGAGCACTGCATGCGCGGGGCCGCCTGGAACGGGCTCGCTGCGGGTAGAATGACAACGTTTCCATTCCGGTTCGGGGTCAGGTGCGTATGCGGCGTCGTGAATTTGTGAAGTCGGCGATTGTGCTGGGCGGTGCGATGGCGTGGAGTCCGTCGAAGAGGTTTTTACTGGCGCAGGAGGAGGCGGCTGCGGCCCCGGACCCGCAGGTGAAGCGGGTGCTGGTGATGTTCAAGTGCCACTTCGACGCGGGGTTTATCGACACGCAGAAAAATGTGGTGAACCGCTACTTCACGGAGTATTTTCCGCTGGCTGTTCGCGTGGCGAGCGAGCAGCGCGAGAGCGGCGGGCACCGCTATGTGTGGACGACGGGATCGTGGCTGCTCTATGAGTATCTGGAGCAGGCTTCGGCGGCGGAGCGCAGCCGCATGGAGAAGGCGATTGCGGCGGGAGATATTGCCTGGCATGCGCTGCCGTTCAACTGGCAGACGGAGCTGATCGATGCGTCGATGATTGAGGGCAGCGTGGCGCTGTCGCAATCGCTCGACCGGCGCTTTGGGCACACGACGACGGGCGCGAAGATGACCGATGTGCCGGGACATACGAGGGGCATTATTGCGCCGCTGGCCGCGCAGGGAGTGACGTTTCTCGATATCGGCGTGAACGATGCGAGCACGCCGGCGGAGGTGCCTCCGCTGTTTTTGTGGAAGTCGCCGGGCGGGGCGGGGCTGGTGGTGATGTATCACCACGGCTATGGCGGCGTGACGCGGGTGCCGGATTCCGATGTGGCGCTGGCGGTGGTGGTGCGCAACGACAACAGCGGACCGCATACGCCGCAGGAGATTGCGCAGATTTATGGGGATCTCGGCAGGCGCTTTCCGCAGGCGCGGATCGAGGCATGCGGGCTGACGGAGTTTGCGAATGCGGTTGCGCCGCATCGCGCTGCGCTGCCGGTGGTGACGGAGGAGATCGGCGACAGCTGGATTCACGGCATCGCGAGCGATCCGCTGAAGGTGGCGCGGTATCGCGAGGTGGCGCGGCTGCGGCAGAAGTGGATTGCGCAGGGGAACTTCCGGACCGGCGATGCGGTCGATGTTCAACTGCTGCGGCACGTTCTGCTGGAGGCGGAGCACACGTGGGGAACGGATACGAAGACGTGGCTCGACTTCGACCATTACACGCCGCAGGATCTGGCTCCGATGCTGGACACGAAGAATTACAAGGTGGTGGAGTTCAGCTGGGAGGAGAAGCGCAAAGACCTGTTCGACGGCATTGCCGCTTTGCCGGAGCCGCTGCGCGGAGAGGCAGAGGCGGCGGTCAGCGCGCTGGCAGTGAAGGAGCCGCCGATGGCGTCTGCTTCGGCTTCGGCAGAGAAGGAGATCGAGACGGCGCACTTTGTGCTGAAGATCGACGCGAAGACCGGAGCGATTGTCCGTTTGCGGAACAAAAAATCGGGCAAAGAATGGGCTTCACCCGATCATCCATTGGCGCTGTTTTCGTATCAGACGCTTTCGCAGCAGGATTATTCGCGGTTCTTCTCGAATTACGTGATCAGCACGGCGGACTGGGCGAAGAAGGATTTCGGCAAGCCGAATATCGAGCGGTTCGGTGCGGAGAGCCGGGAGTGGACGCCAGCGCTCAGGGCGCTCGAGGTGCAGAGAGGGAAGGACGGCTATCGCGTGACGGCACGGCTGGAGATCGACGATGCCGAGGCGCAGCGATCGGGCCGGTCGGCGTTTCCGAAGAGGATGTATCTGGAGCTGTTGTTGCCGGCCGCGGAGCCGGTGGTGCACCTTGACTTCAGCTGGTTCGAGAAGCCCGCGACGCGCATGCCGGAGGCGCTGTGGCTGACCTTTCATCCGAATGTGGACGATCCGCATGGATGGACGATGGACAAGTCGGGCGAGCAGGTCTCGCCGTTCGATGTGGTGGTGGCGGGGGGACGGCATCTGCATGCGGTGTCGACGGGCTTCCGGCACACGGGCGGAGGGCAATCGCTCGAGGTCGAGACGGTCGATGCTCCGCTGATTGCGGTGGGCGGGAAGTCTCCGCTGAACTTCTCGAAAGCGCAGCCGGATTTGTCGGACGGCGTGCACTCCTGCCTGTTCAACAATGCGTGGGGCACGAACTATCTGATGTGGTACGGGGAAGATATGCGCTTCCGCTATGTGCTGCGCGGCTGATTGACACAGGTAGAAACGCAGGGGCTGAAGCCCGGATATTGCATGCTTATTGGACTGCAGAGGGGATTTACCACAGAGAGCACAGAGGACACGGAGAAAGAACGCGGAACCTGTGGTTCGCGTTTCGGCATGGAGTTCCGGACAGATTCTTAGAACAGATCGGGAATGCTGGTGAAGGCGATGCGGGTGGGCGCGGCGGCGCGGGCCAGCAGCATGCTTCCGGAGAAGAGGGTGTTGGTGCCGTGCTTCAGGTTCAGCGCATCCATGATGGACGTGAGGCGGGTGCGGCGGGCCTCTTCTTCGAGGCTGGAGAAGAGGCTGAGGGTGTGCAGGTGCTCGGGGACGAGGTTGCCGAGCCAGACACCGGCCTGGAAGGGCTTCTGATACTGCGGGCCGGTGGGACGCAGCTCCCAGAGCTTTGTCAGCGCCTCGATGAGGGTCTGATTGTCCTGGCATTCGAGCAGTGGGGTGCTCTGCGACCAGCTCAATTGCGGAATGCCCGAGGTGTGCAGCCGCTTCGCTTCATTTTTCGGGACCACATAGCGGACAAAGAGCGAGAGATGCGTCGTCCAGAGGCGCTCCATGCGCAGGCGCATGGCGGCCTTGTGCAGGAGCTTGTGGAGGATGGCGTAGCAGCCGTCCGGCGTGCGGAACTCAGGCGAGAGGACGTGGCTCTGGCTGACGGACTTCTGGTGCTCGAGCTCGGCGTCGTGAAAGTCTTCGCCGCGCAGCCAGTACCAGAGCTTTTCGCCGCCGATGCCGCCCCAGGTGGTGTTCATCTGCTCGCGGCTGAGGGCGAGGATCTGCGGCATGGTGGTGATGCCGGCGTCGTGCAGGCGCTTTTCCATGCGCGCGCCGATGCCGGGGAGATCGCGCGGGACGAGGCCGCTGAGGGCAGCTTCGAGGATGTCGGGCGTGAGAGCGACGAGGCCGTCGGGTTTCTCCATATCGGAGGCGATTTTGGCGAGGTAGCGGTTGGGGGCGAGGCCGACGGAGCAGCGCAGGGTGGCTCCGGCATATTTGCGGATGGATTGCTTCACCTCGCGGCCTAGCTCGAGGGCGCGCAGGAGCGACTGCTCGCGGCCGATGAGGCTGCAGGCCATCTCATCGATGGACATGACGGCGGAGACGGGGATGCAGCGCTCGACGGCTTCGACGATTTTGTTGTGGTACTCGACGTAGAGCTCGTGGCGGCCTTCGACCAGCTCGATGCCGGGGCAGAGGCGTTTGGCCTCGCCGACCTGGGTGCCGGTGCGGACGCCGAAGGCTTTGGCTTCGTAGCTGGCGGCGATGCAGCAGGTGGTGTCGGCCATGACGGGAACGACGGCGACGGGGCGGTTGCGCAGATGGGGGCGCAGCTCCTGCTCGACGGAGGCGAAGTAGGAGTTGAGGTCGAGGAAGAGCCAGCGGACCAGAGGGCCTTTGGGTGAGGTGTCGCGGCTGGAGGCGGGAGCCACGGCTCTATTTTCCCCTTTTGTTCGCTTTGGGGCAATGCGAAACTGTGCCGGGGCATTTTCCGTCTCTCATGCGGCCACCTGAAATCACCGATAAGAGTGGCGTGGTTCTCCGGGCGGGTTGGCGGGCGGTTCCGGATGAATTTTAGGTGGATTGGATGGGCGGACGGGGATTTTGATTCAAAATCGCCTGGGAATTTGCGATTATTGGAACACGCTCAGGAAATGAAGAAAACCTGAACGCCGGTTCAGGGTTCTAACGGAGTGGAGCGGAATATGTGGTTCCTCAGGATGCACGATGTGTTGTCCCACTTTTCGCACCTGAGTGAGTATTTGCCTGCTGTCCTGATCACCATTGGCGTGGCCATGCTGATCGGATGTGCGGTGGGCTGTATCTGCTCACCCTGCGAAGAGAAAGACGACCTGTTTCATAAGGAAGTCTTCTGACCCTGCCGCCCGGCCCCTGCCGTCCGGCCGTGGGCGCGAGCTGTTGTTCCCCTTTCCTTTGTGAGATGAAGGCCGCCGCGCGTTTTTGCCGCGCCTGTGCGCTGCGGTGTGCTCCTCTATAATCCCTTCGATGAGCGAGCCGAATGGCGGAATGAGTGAACTGGAGCGGCGCAATCGTCTGGCCGAAGAGGGCGGAGGCGAAGAGCGCCGCGAGCGGCAGCATCGCGAGGGAAAGCTGTCGGCGCGCGAGCGGATTCTGCTGCTGCTCGATGAAGACTCCTTTGAAGAGACAGACCGCCTGGTGACGCATCGCTGCTCCGATTTCGGGATGGAGCGGATGCGGGTGCCGGGCGACGGCTTTGTGACCGGCTATGGGCGGATCGACGGACGGACGGTGTTCGTCTTTGCGCAGGACTTTACAGTCTTTGGCGGATCGCTGTCGGAGGCGAATGCGGCCAAGATCGTGAAGCTGATGGATACGGCGATGCGGGTGGGCGCGCCGGTGATCGGGCTGAACGATTCGGGCGGGGCGCGGATTCAGGAGGGCGTGGTTTCGCTGGCCGGGTATGCGGACATCTTTCTGCGCAATACGCTGGCCAGCGGCGTGGTGCCGCAGATCTCGGCGATTCTGGGGCCGTGCGCGGGCGGAGCGGTGTACTCGCCGGCGATCACCGATTTCACACTGATGGTGGACAAGACCTCATACATGTTCGTGACCGGGCCGGATGTGATCAAAACCGTCACGCACGAAGAGGTGACGAAGGAGCAGCTGGGCGGGGCGACGACGCACAACGAAATCTCCGGCGTGGCACATTTTATGGCGCACGACGATGCGGAGTGCCTGGCGATGATTCGCGAGCTGCTCAGCTTTCTGCCGTCGAATAACATCGACGATCCGCCGCGGAAGGCGTGCACGGACCCGGCAGGCCGCGCCGATCGCGAGCTGGATACGCTGGTGCCGCCTGAGTCGAATCAGCCGTACGACATCAAGCTGGTGATCGAGCGCATCGTGGACGATGGGTACTTCTTCGAGGTCCACGAGCACTTTGCGCGGAATATCGTGATCGGCTTTTCGCGCATGAACGGGCGGCCGGTGGGGATTGTGGCGAATCAGCCGGCGTATCTGGCGGGGGTGCTGGATATCGACGCGAGCGTGAAGGGCGCGCGCTTTGTGCGCTTCTGCGATGCGTTCAACATTCCACTGATTACGCTGGAGGATGTTCCGGGGTTTCTGCCGGGCACGCAGCAGGAGTATGGCGGGATCATTCGCCACGGGGCCAAGCTGCTCTATGCCTTTGCCGAGGCGACGGTGCCGAAGCTGACGGTGATTACACGCAAGGCGTATGGCGGAGCGTACTGCGTGATGAGCTCGAAGCACATCCGCACCGACCTGAACCTGGCATGGCCGACGGCGGAGATTGCGGTGATGGGTCCGGAGGGCGCGGTGAATATCGTATACGGGCGGGAGTTATCGCAGGTCGTGCCGCAGGCGGAGGAGCGCGAAGGGCCGCTGTCTGAAGAGCGCCGGGCCGGGGTGCTGGCAGAAGCGCGGGCGGGCAAGGTGCACGAGTTTCGCGAGCAGTTTGCGAATCCCTGGATTGCGGCGGAGCGCGGGTATGTGGATGCGGTGATTCCTCCGCATGAGACACGGCGGCGGCTGATCTCGGCGCTGGAGATGCTGGACGGGAAGCGGGACAAGAACCCGCCAAAGAAGCACGGGAATATTCCTTTATAGGACTGGCCGTCCAGGCACCCGCGCCTTCGGCGCAAAAGTCTGTATTTCCGGAGATGATCTTCTTGCCGGGTGTAAAGTAGTGAATATCACTACTTTTGTGGAGGGTTGCGATGAAAGAGGAGCTGGTATCCGCGGCGGATGCGAACCGGAGCTTTTCCCGCCTTTTGCAGGAGGTGCGGCAGGGGCATAGCTATGTCGTCACCAGCCACGGCAAACCGATTGCCAGAATTTCGCCGGTGGAGGAAGAGCGGGGAAGAGAGAAAGCCCGTGAATTGCTTCTTGCCAGGCTTCGCAGTGAGCCCTCTGTGGAAGTTGGCAAGTGGACGCGCGATGAGCTGTATGAGGATGACAAGTGAAAGCGGCGCTGGATACAAATATTCTGGCCTATGCTGAAGGCGTCAACGGTGTTTCGGATGCGGCTAAAAGATCAGCCGCAAGGGATCTGATTGATCGTCTTCCATCTTCCTTTTTTGTGTTGCCCGTGCAGGTGCTGGGTGAGCTCTTTCAGATTCTGATACGCAAGGGCGGCCACTCTCCAGCCGATGCACGAGGAAAGATTCTTGACTGGAGTGAGGCTTTTTCTGTCGCGGAGACCTCCGCAACGGTGCTGCCGGCGGCCGCCGATCTGGTGGTCGATCACCGGTTCAGTTTGTGGGATGCGGTGATTCTTTCCGTCGCTGCGGAGGCGGGCTGTTCCCTGTTGCTTTCCGAAGATATGCAGGATGGGTTCGTGTGGCGCGGAGTCACCATTGTTAATCCTTTTTCTTCTTCGGGGCACTCCCGCCTGAAGAGACTGTTCGATCTGCAGGATCGCTGATCCGGCGATTCATGTTCAGAAATAAAAGGAAGAGATGAGCGAGCCGGTGCAGAGGGCGGAGGCGAATCACTATACCTGGGGCGAGGTATGTGACGGCTGGCGGCTGGCGCATACGCAGGGGCTGAGCGTGATCGAGGAGCGGATGCCGCCGGGATCGTCCGAGCAGCGGCATTTTCACACGCATGCGCGGCAGTTCTTCTATGTGCTCGAGGGCGAGCTGGCGTTGGAGCTCGAAGGGCGCGTTCATGTGCTCGGGGCCGGGCAGGGCATCGAAATTGCACCGGGCGAGAGGCATCAGGCGCAGAATCCCGCGGCTTCCGGCGCGGAGGTCCGGTTTCTGGTAATCTCATCGCCGATGAGTCAGGGAGACCGTACTCCTGCGTGAAAAAAGCCTGACCGCGTTTCCTTTCCCGAGCGATTTGCACAACAGTTTTCGCATCCGTTTTTGCATCTATCCGGAAACAGTCTCTAACCCGATCGAGGTGACGTTATGCACTCTCCGCTCCCGAAGCGCATTACTTTGGCCCGCAGCGAACGGAAGGCTCCCCGGCATGCCAGCAGGGGTGGCCGCACGGACGGACAGAAGATCATCAGCGTGTCGGTGATCGTGAAACGGAAGAATCCGCTGGACCTGAAGGCTCTGGGCGGACGGCATGTGAGCCATGAAGAGTTTGCGGAGAAGTATGCCGCCGATCCGGCGAGCTTCGATGCGCTGCGCCGGTTTGCGCACCAGCATGGACTGACGGTGGACGAGTCGGCGTCGAGCCTGGCGCGGCGGACGATCGTGCTGCGCGGGCCGGCACGGGCGATGGAACAGGCCTTCGGCGTGGAGCTGCACGATTACGAGGACGAGCGGACAGGACGGAGCTTCCACGGCTTTGAAGGGACGGTGACGCTGCCGGAGACGCATGCAGGACTGGTGGAAGCGGTGCTGGGTCTGGATGCGCGTCCGGTTGCGAGGCCCCACTTTCGCAAACGAGACGGAGTGAGACCGCGCGATGCGGCAAAGGGGCAGGCGCAAAGCTTCAATCCGCAGCAGGTGGCGGCGCTGTATGGATTTCCGGCGAGCGGAAACGGCGCGGGACAGGCGGTGGGGATTATCGAGCTGGGCGGCGGGTACAGCACGAGCGATCTGGAGAGCTACTTCAGCGGCATAGGCATTACGCCGCCGCATGTGGTGGCGGTCTCGGTGGACGGAGGGACGAATTCGCCGGGCGATCCGAATGGAGCCGACGGCGAGGTGGCGCTGGATATCGAAGTGGTGGGAGCGATTGCGCCGGGTGCGACCATCGCGGTGTACTTTACGACGAATACCGACCAGGGATTTATGGACGCCATCACGACGGCGGTGCATGACACGACGAACAATCCGAAGGCGATCTCGATCAGCTGGGGTGGTCCTGAGGATGGATGGGCGCAGTCGGCGGCCGAGGCGCTGGACGGCGCCTGCCAGTCGGCGGCGGCGCTGGGGGTGACGATCACGGTGGCCTCGGGCGACAGCGGATCGAGCGACGGAGAGAGCGACGGCGCGAACCATGTCGATTTTCCGGCGTCGAGCCCCCATGTGCTGGGCTGCGGCGGAACGGAGCTGATTGCAAGCGGCAGCAGCATTCAGTCGGAGGTGGTGTGGGATGACCAGTCGAGCGGCGGCGGGGCATCGGGCGGCGGTGTGAGCAATTACTTCGCGCTGCCATCGTGGCAGGCCAGCGCCGGTGTGCCGGCTCCGGCGCAGAGCGGAGGCGGACGCGGCGTGCCGGATGTGGCCGGAGACGCTTCTCCGGAGACGGGATACAACGTCTACTTCGACGGGCAGTCGGAGGTGGTGGGCGGAACAAGCGCGGTGGCGCCACTATGGGCGGCGCTGATCACGCTGATCAATCAGCAGAGGGTGCAGAAGGGCGAGGCGACTGCGGGATTCGTGAATCCGGCGCTTTATGCGGCGACGAGCGCCTTCCGGGATATCACGCAGGGAAATAACGGCTCGTTCTCGGCGGGGCCGGGATGGGATGCCTGCACGGGGCTGGGATCGCCGAACGGGCAGGCGGTGGCGCAGGCGCTGAGCTAAGGCGATTTTTCCTTCGGGTTTCTGTTTTCTCTTTGTTGCCCTAATTCTCTCCGGGCAGTCAGTCTGTGCGCTGGCTGTCCGGATTTGCGTTTGGGCAGTACTCTCCGGGTGCAAAGAGGTTGCCACGGGAGGCTTTTCGGGCGCAGACTGTTTGGTTTTTAAAAGCGGGCTATTGCGGAGGCGCAGGCAACGTCAGAACAGCCTGATCTTCTGACCGTCCTTCGGCCCCTCCGGGATTGCTGCGATAACGACACGGGACAAGGGTAAGCCTTCACCGATGCCGATCCTGAGGAGGTGGATATGCGCAGAGTTGAAGAAGTTCTGTTGATTCCGGCGGTAGCGATGCTGGCGATGCTTTCCGGATGCGGCGGCCAGCGCCACGCGCGCTCAGAGGTTTACTACCTCATCTCAAACCATATGAGCCTGCCCTACTGGCAGTCGGCGGTGGAGGGGTTTAACAAGGCGGCCGCGCAGTATGGAGTGACGGCGCAGGTGAAGGGGCCGGACAACTTCGATTCGCAGGCGGAGCTGGACGCGCTGAAGGCGGCCATTCAGGCCAAACCGGCGGGCATTCTGATTTCGGTGACGGATGCGGTGGCGCAGGGCGCGCAGATCGACGCGGCGCTCGATGCGGGCATTCCGGTGATCACGATGGATTCGGACGCGCCGTCGAGCCACCGGCTGTACTTTATCGGCACGAATAACCTGGAGGCAGGGCGGCTGGGCGGACAGCGCGTGGCGCAGAAGCTGAACGGCAAGGGGAATGTCGTGTTCTTTACGATCGCAGGGCAGCCAAACCTGGAAGAGCGGCTGAAAGGTTACAGGGACGCCTTTGCGACGCATCCGGATATCAAAATTGTAGATGTCTTCGATACGCAGGGCGATTCCACCAAGGCCTTCGATCAGGCGCAGCAGGATATGGCGAAGACGGGAGCGCAGAAGGTGGATGCCTTCGTGTGTCTTGAAGCGGCGGGCGGCAAGGATGTGGGGGAAGTGCTGCATCGCTCTAATGCGACGGACCGCGAGCTGGTGGCGATGGACGTGGACCCGGATACGCTGAGCCTGGTGAAGTCGGGCGTGATCGATGCGACGATCGCGCAGAAGCCGTGGACGATGGGCTATATCGGGCTGAAGGCGCTGGATGAGATTCACCATGATCCGCCGCCGATGCTGAATCATGGATGGAGCCTCGATACGTTTTCGCGGTATCCGGTTTTTGTGGATACGGGCACGGCGCTGGTGGATAAGACCAACGTGGATCTCTATACGAGCCGCGCGGCGGCAGCAAAATAGGATCGGGCTCGCTGCACGATCTCAGTTATCGGCGCCGATGCGGAGGGGAGATGCGGCGATGGCCGGAGATTGCCTGTCCACTTGCCGGTGAGACGGGTACTCCGTTTTAATCCCAGACATGAGTCAGGCTGCCATTGAGGCGCAGATGGAGAATCTGCGCGAAAAAATCCGCCATCACGAATATCTGTATTACGTGATGGATGAGCCGTCGATCTCCGATGGGGAGTTCGACGATCTGATGCGGGCGCTGAAAAAGCTGGAGGACGAGCATCCGAAGCTGGTGACGCAGGATTCGCCGACGCAGCGCGTGGGCGGCAAGCCGAAGGAAGGCTTCGCGAAGGTGGCGCATTCGCGGCCCATGCTGTCGCTGGACAACATCACCAACGAAGAAGAGCTGCGCGACTGGGACCGGCGCGTGCATGCGCTGGCGGGGGAAGGCGCGGAGGTGGAGTACGTCTGCGAGTATAAGATGGACGGGCTTTCGATGGCGCTGCATTACGGTCCGGGCGCGGGCGAGTCGTCGCACCTGATGCGCGGGCTGACGCGCGGCGACGGCACGACGGGCGAGGATGTGACGGGCAATGTGCGGACGATCCGCTCGGTGCCGCTTTCGATCTCGAAGGAGCGGCTGCACACGGCGAAGCTGCCGCCCACATTTGAGGTGCGCGGCGAAGTGGTGATGCCGCTGAAGACGTTCATGAAGATGAATGAGGAGCGCGAGGCGCAGGGGCTGGCTCCGGCGGCCAACCCGCGCAACTTTGCGGCGGGAACCATTCGCACGCTGGAACCGAATATCGTGGCGTCGCGGCGGCTGGATTTCTATGCGTACTTTCTGCTGAACGAGGAGGGCGGCGATCTGCTGCAGGAGCAGGGCGAGGCTCTGGATGCGCTGACGGCGGCGGGATTTCGCGTGAATCCGCACCGCGAGGCGATTAAAACAGTCGAGAAGCTGCTGGCGTTTATCGATAAGGCAGAGAAGCAGCGCGGCGATCTGGGCTATGAGATCGACGGGGTGGTGATCAAGGTCAACTCGGCGGAGATGCAGCGGCGGCTGGGGTACACGGGGCGCGCTCCGCGATGGGCGGTGGCGTACAAGTTTACGGCGCGGGCGGGCACGACCAGGGTGGAGGACATTCGCGTGCAGGTGGGGCGCACGGGCAGGCTGACGCCGGTGGCGGTGCTGACGCCGGTGGTGATCGGCGGCACGACGGTGAGCCGGGCCACGCTGCATAACGCGGACGAGATCGAGAGGCTGGGGCTGCTGATCGGCGATTACGTGAAGGTGGAGCGCGGCGGCGATGTGATTCCGAAGGTGGTCGAGGTAGTCGAGGATAAAGAGCACCCGAGGGGCGATCGGAAATTTGAGTTTCCGGAGACGTGTCCGGAGTGCGGCAGCGAGATTGTGCGGACGGAGGGCGAAGCGGATTACCGCTGCGTGAATATCGATTGTCCGGCGCGGCTGCGCGAGAGCCTGCTGCACTTTGCCTCGCGCGGAGTGATGAATATCGACGGGCTGGGCGAGGCGGTGGTGACACAGCTGCTGGAGCGGGGGATGGTGAAGAGCATCGCCGATCTGTATGCGCTGACCGATAGTCGGCTCGCAGAATTACAGCACGAAGTGAAGACCCGCGATAAGAAGACCGGCGAAAAGAAGACACGTATGCAGGCGCTGGTCGGCCCCAAGGAGCGGAAAGACTTGTGGATCGAGATTGAAAAATCGAAGAAGGCTCCGCTGAACCGGGTGCTGTATGGGCTGGGGATTCGGTTTGTGGGCGAGCGGACGGCACAAGCGCTCGCAGAAGAGTTCGGCTCTATGGATGCCCTCATGGCGGCCTCGCAGGAAGAACTGGAACGCATCAACGATGTTGGCCCTCGCGTGTCGGAGGCGATTCGCGAGTTTTTTGCGATTGAGAAGAATCGCGAGCTGATCGAGAGGCTGCGCGAAGCAGGGCTGACCTTTACGGCGGAGAAGAGGAAGAAGACCTCGCAGCTTGAAGGGATGACGTTCGTGCTGACGGGGACGCTGCCGAATCTTTCGCGGGAAGAGGCGAAGGCGAAGATCGAGGCGGCGGGTGGGAAGGTCTCCGGCTCAGTGAGCAAAAAGACCAGTTATGTGGTTGCGGGAGAAGAGGCGGGATCGAAGCTGGACAAGGCGAAGGAGCTGAACGTGAAGGTGATCGACGAGGCGGAGCTGCTGACGATGCTGGAGACGCAACTGTAATTACCTTAATTAAAAAGCATATGAATTCGCTCTATTCAGGCATTAGATGGACGATTACTAATATCTGGGGTTGCTTTGAAGCATGATGATGGATTTTGTAGTTCTTGATTTGGAAACAGCCAATGCTGACCTGTCGAGTATTTGCCAAGTTGGTATAGCATCATTTTCCCAAGGTCAGCATTATTCATCATGGGAATCACTCGTTAATCCGGAAGACTATTTTGATCCGGTTAACGTCTCGATTCATGGAATTGATGAAGAGAAAGTTTGCTCTTCACCCACTTTGGGTGAAATTTACCCGCAAATCATGTCACTTCTATGTGGCAATATCGTCGTGAGTCATACACCATTTGACCGTATAGCATTGCGCCGAGCGTGCGGGAAGCAAGAACTTAGTCCAATTGAGTGTAAGTGGTTAGATTCGGCACGTGTGGTTCGGCGCACGTGGGATTGTTTCACCCATTCAGGATATGGCCTCAGAAATGTTGCGGCGTATTTAGATATCGAGTACGCAGCGCATAATGCCCTCGAAGATGCGCGCTGCGCCGGTGAAATCCTTTTACGTGCGATCAGTAAATCCGGGATCAGTGCTGATCAGTGGTTGATTCGATCTGCTCAGCCGGTTCGCTTACCTGGTTCGTTATCTCAATACGAGCCTCGACCGGACGGGCTTTTATTTGGAGAGGTCTTGGTTCTTACTGGTACCCTGTCGATGATGACACGACATGAAGCTGCTTCCATTGCCGCACGCGCCGGTTGCGTAGTAGCTGAAGGAGTCACAAAACATACGACCCTTCTGGTGGTGGGAGACCAAGATGTTCGCAGGCTAGCAGGGCACGAAAAAAGTGCCAAACATCGTAAGGTGGAAGAACTCATTCTTCGAGGCCAGCCTATTCGGATTCTCACTGAAAATGATTTTCGAGCAGCGATCGTGGATGAAGCTACTGAGGTATCTGCCGCTCGAGGTGCGAAAGTCTAGAGGAAATCTTTGTAAATACAGCAATTTTCCACCGACATCTGCGATCCGTTACTGCGATTTGGCGGTGAAGTATCCCTTGGTGGCCCGGACGAGATATTTCCGGTCGAGACAGAAGAGATAAATACTTCGGAAGGAGCCGTCGGCTTTGAAGTCGGCCGGTTTGTAGACGAGCGCGTACTGGCTGCGAAGCTCGTCCTGAATCTGCTGGAAGCTGACCGGCATGTCTTCGATGCTCTTCGGGAAGAAGGCGCGGCCGCCGGTGGCCTCGGCCATTTTGGTCAGGATGTCGTCGCCGCGATCGCGGCTGGGGCTGACGTTGGTGCTGATGGCATAGATGATGGTCTCGGCGCGCTGGCACTCTTTGACAGCATCGTCGAGATAGGCGTGGCTCTGATTGTCGTCGCCGTCGGAGACGATGACCATGACTTTGCGCACCGGCTCCTGACCGCGGGCGGCGTCGAGGAGCTTGTCGCGGCAGCCGCTGTAGATGGCGTCATAGAGCGCGGTGCCGCCGCCGGGAGTGAGCGCATTGATGCCGGTGGTCAGCGAATCGAGATTACTGGTCCATCCCTGGCGGTAGTCGGGCGTCACGTCGAAGCCTTCGACGAAGGCTTTGTCGGTGGCGGGGTGCATGACTCCGAGGAGAAAGGCGATGGCGGCCTGCTGCTCGAACTGGAAGCGCTGGCGGATGGAGGTGCTGGTGTCGATGAGGATGCCGATGCGCAGGGGCAGGTTCGTCTCCTGCGTGAAGCTGTAGACCTGAGCCGGGGCGCGCTGGTTATCGAGCAGCGCGAAGTCGCTCTCCTTCAGATCTTTGATGAAGCGGCCGTGGCGGTCGGTGACGGTGAAGACGAGGTCGACTTCGTTGACGTTCGCTTTGATCGTCAGCTGGCTGTCGTCGGCCGGCGCCTGCTGCGCATTCTCTGCGGGCAGCTGGCCGGGCACCGGGGCGGACGGGGTCTGCGAGGCCGGTGTCTGAGGAGCCGGGGCCTGTGCGGCGGCAGGCTGCTGCTGTGCCGCGGAGCTGTTCTGCGCTGCGAGGGCCGGAGAACTCAGGGAGCAGAAGAGCGCAGTCGCGAGAAAGGCGGCTGCTGAAGACATCAGAGAAGAGGCGGTTTTCATCGGAACGGATTCATTGTACATCCCAGGCCGTGCCGGATGGGCGCCGGAAGGCGGTTGCACGGCGAGCCTTGTCCCTGCACAATCAACGGCATGAGCGAAAGTCAGAAGACGGCAGTTTCCACGTCGAAGGCTCCTGCGGCGATCGGTCCATACTCGCAGGCGGTGCGTATCGGCAATCTTCTCTATACTTCGGGCCAGGTGGCGCTGGACCCGGCGAGCGGCCAGATGGTTACAGGCGGGATTACCGAGCAGACGGTGCAGGTGCTCGAAAACCTGAAGGCCATTCTGGAGGCGGCGGGATCGAATCTGGGCCGGGTGGTGAAGACGCTGGTGTTTCTGAAGAATATCGGCGATTTTGCGGCGATGAATGCGGTGTACGGGCAGTATCTGGCACCGGAGGGCGCGGTTGCGCCGGCGCGGTCGACGGTCGAGGTGGCCCGGCTGCCCAAGGATGCGCTGGTGGAGATCGAGGTCATTGCGGAGCTGTAACCGGGATGGTTCTGAAGCATCGAAAGTAACAGGAGAGATGCGATGGCGGAGAATACGGTGGAGAAGATCCGGAAGAGCGACGAGGAGTGGCGGAAGCAGCTGACGCCGGAGCAGTACTACATCACGCGGCAGAAGGGGACGGAGCCGGCGTTTTCGGGCGCGCTGTACCGGAATCACGATGACGGCGCATACCATTGCGTGTCCTGCGGCGCAGAGTTGTTCAGGTCGGACACGAAGTTCGAATCGGGAAGCGGATGGCCGAGCTTCTGGAATCCGGCGGAGTCGTCGGCGGTGGAGACGCACGAGGACAACAGCTACGGGATGCGGCGGGTGGAGGTGACCTGCGCGCGTTGCGGCGCTCACCTCGGGCACGTCTTCCCGGACGGTCCGAAGCCGACGGGGCTGCGCTATTGCATCAACTCCGCGGCGCTGGACTTCGAGAAGGCGAAATAACATGCCGGGCCGCGCCGCATGATCGATCGCCGGAGGGTCCTTACGCTCTCGCTGATGGCGATGGCCGGGTGCGGCGCTGTGTTTGCCGCGGCAAGGCTTTTTCAGCCGGCGCAGGGGCAGCGGCGAGGGCCGCCGTGGGCTGCGCCGGTGACTTCCTCAGAGAGTTTTCGCGTCGGCGGCGCGACGATTCAGGTGGATTTCGGCGACGGAACGGTCGATCTTCCCCGGCCGCAGGTAATGCGGTGGGTGGAGAACGCGGCCAGCTCCGTCGCGACCTATTACGGGCGCTTTCCGGTGGCGCGCGACCGCATTCTGATTCAGCCGAGAGAGGACGAACGCGGGGTTCAGGGCACGACGTGGGGCGGCGTGGGAGGGTTTCCGGCCTTTTCGCGGATGCGGCTGGGCGAGCAGACGACGGCGGACGATCTGAATGACGACTGGACGATGACGCACGAGCTGGTGCATACCGCGTTTCCGAGCCAGGAGGACGATCAGCACTGGATCGAAGAGGGGCTGGCCGTCTATGTGGAACCGATTGCCCGGGTGCAGAACGGGCTGCTGCCGGCGGAGAAAATCTGGTCGGACATGGTGCGGGATATGCCGAAGGGCAATCCGGGGAGCTCCGATGGCGGGCTGGACGAGACGCACAGCTGGGGCCGGACGTACTGGGGCGGCGCGCAGTTCTGCCTGCTGGCCGATGTGACGATCCGCGAACAGACGCATAATCGAAAGGGCTTGCAGGACGCGCTGCGGGCGATTGTCGCTGCGGGCGGGACGATCGATCAGGAGTGGCCGATCGGGAAGGCGTTTGCGGCAGGCGATGCCGGGACGGGAACGCATGTGCTGGAAGATATGTACGACCGGATGAGCCGGAAGCCGGTCACGGTGGACCTGGACGGGATATGGAAGAAGCTGGGGGTAGTGCGGTCGGGGAACGGCGTACGCTTCGACGATCACGCGCCGGAGGCGGCGATTCGCATCGCGATCACAAAGACACCGAAAAGCGGCCGGATTCTGCCCGTTACGGGCGAAACCCATGCCGCCGGAGAGTGAAGGGATTTCGGGAGTCCGGTCACCGGACCGGCCGGAAATCAGGCCTTGGTGACTTTGCCGCTCTTGATGCAGGAGGTGCAGACACGCAGCTTCTTTGTCGCGGAGGGGCCGACCTTTGCCTTGATGGGGCGGAGGTTAACGTTCCAGCGGCGCCGCGTAACGTTGTGCGCGTGCGAGATATTGTTACCGAACTGCGGGCCTTTGCCGCAGATTTCGCAGACCTGAGCCATGACTCACTCCGAATGATTGGTTTCAGACCGGACCCGTCAGGTTCCGCTAAGGCGGGGCGGGCGAGCAGACAGACGAGTGTCCGCTCTGGTGCCGAAGCTATAGTGTAGCCTGGATCGGGCTGTAACACCAGAGCCGAGGCCGGGGGGTCAGACGCCTGCGGCGGCGTGATCCGTCCTGACCGCCGCAGGGCCCTCGATGGCGGCTGCGACGCGGGCAAGGCGCTCGTACGATTCGAGGCGGTCGGCGTGCTCGTACGTGTCGGTGACGGCGATGATCTCGCTGGCTCCGGTGCGCTCGATCAGCGCTTCGAGCTTCGCCTTCACGGTTGCCTCTGATCCCACAATGGCTGCTCCGAGGCGGTTTTCTACGGCGGCGCGCTCTATGTCGTTCCAGAGAGGCTCCATAGAGTCGACGGGCGGCAGGAGCTCGACGGGCTGGTTGCGGATGAGGCGCAGGAAGCGCTGCATGGGAGTGGTGAGCAGGCGGCGGGCGGCGGCATCGGTCTCGGCCACGATGACCTGCACGCCGACCATGAGCCAGGGCTTTTGCAGGGTCGCGACGGGCTGGAAGCGGGTGGTGTAGAGCCGGGCGGCCTCAAAGAGATAATCGGGCGCGAAGTGAGCGGCAAAGGCGAAGGGCAGACCGAGCATGGAGGCAAGGCCGGCACTGTAACCGCTGGAGCCGAGCAGGGTAATGGGCACGTTGCTGTTTTGTCCCGGATGGGCTTTGACGGCCTGGCCGGGCTTTTCGGGGCCGAGATAGGTGCGCAGCTCTTCGAGCAGCTCGGGGAAGTCGTCGCCGCTCTGCTTCAGGTCACGGCGCAGGGCGCGCATGGTGTGGAAGTCGCCGCCGGGGGCGCGTCCAAGGCCGAGGTCGATGCGGCCGGGATAGATGGCCTCGAGGGTGCCGAACTGTTCGGCCACCACGAGCGGCGCGTGATTGGGCAGCATGACGCCGCCGCTGCCGACGCGGATGGTCTTCGTTGCCGCGGCGACATGGCCGATGAGGATGGATGTGGCGGAGCAGGCGAGTCCGGCGATGGAGTGGTGCTCGGCCAGCCAGAAGCGCGTGTAGCCGAGCCGCTCGACGTGCTGTGCCAGATCGACGGAGCGGGCGATGGCGCTGCCGGCGGATTCGCCGGTACGCAGGCCGACGAGATCGAGGACGGAGACGGGCAGAGTACTGCTCATAGGACTTAGATGAGCGAAGGGCGAAAGAGAATCAGGCAGAGCTGTGCTTCGCGAGGCGGGAATGACGGCGGCCGGTCTGGGGGAGTCAGAGCGAGCTGCGGGCGGCGCGGCGCACGGCGTCGGTGGCGATGCCGTAGACGGCGTGGGTGACCCACTCGCTGATGCGCTCCTGCGTGGGCTGCTGGCCTTTGGGGGCGGCGAGGCCGAGCTTCGGCAGCAGGGATTCGTGCGTGATGCGGTTGAGGGCGATGCCGAAGGCTGCGCCCTTCCAGGCGCCGAGGGTGGGCTCGTACTCGATCAGTATGCCGTAGACGGCTCCGGCGAGGGCGCCGAAGGCCCAGTGGACGCCCTGCATGGCGGCCTGGCGCTCGGCTCCGCTGAGCGGATGGCCGGCGAGCTGCTCGGCAAAGAGGACGGGCGGCGGGGTCTGTCCCTGGACGCGGGGCGGAAAGATCTGCTCGGCGATGACTTTGGCGCCGGCTCCGGCGAGTCCGCCGAGAAGACCGGCGAGCGCGCCTTTGAGGATGGATCGGTCTCGGGGAGTGCCGTTCGTGGTCATGCAGGGTTGGATGCAGGATAACGGATCGGCGGGGCAGTCTGAAGGGATAACCAGAGCGTGTTGCGGGCATGATCTTTGATTGACATGGACAGGGTGGCTCTCTAGCCTTGAAGCATGGATGTGCATCTGACTCCCGAGCAGGAGGCATTTGTCCGCGAGGCCATTGCCAGTGGGCGGGTGCGCGGCGCGGAAGAGGCTGTGGAGCAGGCGCTTTCCCTGTGGGAGAGACGCGAGCGGCGGCGCACGGAGATTCTGGAAGCACTGGACACGGCAGAGCAGGACCTTGAAGCGGGACGATTTACGGATTATTCCGATGAATCTCTGCACACGCTTGCGGGGGAACTGAAGAGCGAAGCACGCGCGCTGCAGGGCAGACACTGACTTCCCGATGATCTTTCGCTTAAGCAGACAGGCACGACAGGACCTGCTCCAGATTCGGAACTATATTGCGGAAGACAGCGAAGCCGCGGCTGATCGCTTCATCGACTTCTTAATCGGACGCTTTCAGATGCTGGGCGCATCTCCCGGTGCGGGCCGGCGGCGCGATGAACTGCGGCCGGGATACCGCAGCTTTCCGGCCGGGCAATACGTGATTTTTTATCGCGTGGAGGAATACGGTGTGGCGATTATGCATGTGCTGCACGGGAAGCGCGATATCGATGGACTGATGCAGGGGGATCTCTGAGGCGGTTCCGGTCTGGGCGGAATCAGGCTCTGCAAGTGGCTGGTTTGCCGGCACCGTCTTTGCCTGAGTCTGCCGATGAAGTTATGCCGCTGCCGCCGGCGGGGTAACTGCTAAAATTAAAAATAAATAATGAAATGTCCTTATTGCGGGTTCTTACAGGACCGGGTGGTCGATTCGCGGGAGAGCAAGGAAGCCGATTCCATACGCCGGCGCCGCGAGTGCGAGGGATGTAACCGCCGCTTTACCACCTACGAGCGTATCGATGAAATCCCGTACATGGTCGTGAAGAAAGACGGCCGCAGAGAGAAGTTCGACCGGCAGAAGGTGCTGAGCGGGCTGCTGCATGCCTGCGAGAAGCGTCCGGTCTCGGCGGGGAAGCTGGAATCTCTGGTGGACGAGACCGAAACCTTTCTGATGGATTCGCCGGAGCGGGAGCGGTCGACGACGGAGATCGGCGAGCTGATCATGAACCGTCTGAAGATGCTGGACACGGTCGCCTACATCCGCTTTGCCAGCGTGTACCGGGACTTCAAGGATGTCCGCGAGTTCAAGGAAGAGCTGGAAGAGCTGCTGACGGCGAAGGAGAAAAAAAGAAGCTGAGGAGCGGTCAGCCAGGAAGCGGGCAGGGGAAGTCCGGTCAGCTAAAAGGCGATCAGCAGGGGTTACGGAGAGATTTTGGGCCGGGAGGGGAGAGAAATGCAGGTCCCTCCACTGCGTGAACGCCTGTGGCGTTCGCTTCGGCCGGGATGACAAATGGTTAAGAGCGTACATTCCCATACTTCGCGCAAAGGCGCGCGGAGCATGGGCACCCAGGGAGTTATGGCGCGGAAAGAAAGCCGCTGGCTGTTTTTGGCTGACCGATTCTTAGCTGACCGGACTTTCTCTGACCGGTTTTCCGCTATCCGCCTTTTAGCTGCTTCAAGGAGATTATGAGCAAAACACATACAGTCACTCTCATTCCCGGAGACGGGATCGGCCCTGAGGTAACGGATGCGGTGATTCGCATTCTCGATGCGACCGGCGTGAAGTTCCAGTGGGAGAGGTTTATTGCGGGTGCGGAAGCCTTCGAGAAGTATCAGGAATATATCCCGAAGGAGCTGTATGCCTCGATCGAGCGCAACAGGGTGGCGCTGAAGGGGCCGGTGACCACGCCGGTGGGCGGTGGGTTTGCGTCGATCAACGTGACGCTGCGGAAGAAGTTCGAGCTGTTTGCGAACTTCCGTCCGATTAAGAATCTGCCCGGCCTGAAGACGCACTGGCCGGGTGTGGACCTGATTATCGTGCGCGAGAACACGGAAGGCGAGTACGTGGGCCTGGAGCACGAGGTGGTGCCGGGGGTGGTGGAATCGCTGAAGGTGATTACCCGGAAGGGCTCGACACGGATTGCGAAGTTCGCCTTCGAGTATGCGCGGAAGCATGGGCGCAGGAAGATCCATGCGATTCACAAGGCCAACATCATGAAGATGTCGGACGGGCTGTTTCTGAAGTGCTCGCGGGAGATTTCGGCCGATTATCCGGAGATCACCTATGGGGAGCACATCATCGACAACACCTGCATGCAGCTGGTGATGAACCCCTACCAGTACGACACGCTGCTGCTCGAAAACCTGTACGGCGATATCGTGAGCGATCTCTGCGCGGGCCTGGTGGGCGGACTGGGGCTGGTTCCGGGAGCGAACCTGGGCACGGAGGCGGCGATCTTCGAGGCGGTGCACGGGTCGGCTCCGGATATCGCGGGGAAAGACATTGCGAATCCCACGGCGCTGCTGCAGTCGGCCATTCTGATGCTGCGGCATATTGACGAATCCAGCGCCGCCGATAAAGTCGAGGGGGCCCTCGAGCGCGTCTACGCCGAGAAGCAGTCGCTGACGCGGGATGTGGGCGGATCGGCGGGAACGAAGGCATTTGCAGACGCTGTCGTGAAGGCGGTGGAAACGGCAGGACAGTAACAACCGGGCCAAATCTCTTTCCGGTCTCCCCGGATAAAGAAAGCAGTCAGAAAGCGATGATGATCCGTATCGGGAAGAGCATGGCGCTGGCCGCCTGCATGCTGCTGGCCTGCGCCGGCTGCAGAAAGCAGTCCGGCGACGGCACTGCGGTGAACTTCACGGCAATCGACTGGAACACCGCGGGAACGATCAGCGGGACGATCCATTACAGCGGAACGCCGCCGAAGCGTGTGGAGATCGATATGGCGCAGGACCCGGCCTGCGTCTTCGGAGACAAGAACTTCACCGAGCAGTACGTGGTGAACCACGGCGCGATGCAGAACGTTTTTGTGTATGTCAAAGACGGTCTGGGAAACCGGGTCTATCCGGTTCCGTCCGATCCGGTGGTGATGGATCAGAAGAGCTGCCGGTATATTCCGCACGTGATGGGCGTGATGATCGGCCAGCCGGTGCAGTTCACCAACAACGACTCGACGATGCACAACATCCACATGATGCCGCAGGCGGACGGGAATCAGACGGTGGATATCTCGCAGCCGCCGAATGCGGGCTCCGACCAGAGGGTCTTTCACTCTCCGGAGGCGATGATCCCGGTGCGCTGCAACAATCATCCCTGGATGCAGGCGTTTCTCAACGTGGTGAATAACCCGTTCTACGCGGTCTCAGACGCAGAGGGTCACTTCACGATTAAGGGATTGCCGCCGGGCACCTATACGATCGTTGCCGACCAGGAGAAGCTGGGCGAGAAGACGGCGACGGTGACGGTGGCGGCGAAGCAGACGGCGGCGCAGGACTTTACCTACGAGGGCGTGGCGCCGTAGCGCCGGCCAGCTCAGCCCCAGTAGTCGCCTGGAAGGTTGACGACGATGGGGTC
This sequence comes from Paracidobacterium acidisoli, assembly GCF_003428625.2. Taxonomy (GTDB): domain Bacteria; phylum Acidobacteriota; class Terriglobia; order Terriglobales; family Acidobacteriaceae; genus Paracidobacterium; species Paracidobacterium acidisoli. Next base: position 609,155 of record NZ_QVQT02000003.1, read on the forward strand.
GGGCGTGCTGCGGACGACGATCCAGCGAAAGGGCCGATCGGCGGAGGGATTGATCTCCATGTGCGGCGTCCAGGCGGGCACGTGGAGAAAATCGCCGGCGTGAACGGTGGCCTCGGACTCTCCGCGTTCTCCCCATCGGACGACGGACGTGCCCTCGAGCACATAGACGATGGTCTCCTGTTCGCCGTGGTGGTGAATGCCGGTGCGGGCTCCGGGCTCGACGAGAAAGGTTCCGCCCCAGAGGCCGGTCTCAAGACCGTGGCCGCGGGTGATGGCGGCGAGGCGGAGGGAGCCGGGTGTCTGCGCGGTTCCCGGATCGAAGGCTGCCGGGCGGACGATGCTGAGCGGAAGATGGTCTGGCAACGGAGAGATCCTCACACATGAGAGATGAGCCGGCGCCGATACGGATTCGGCTCCGTTTCGGGTTGATGGTGTGTGTGCGGAGGGTGATTCCGCATGTTCAGGATTGTTAAGAAACGGATACACTGATAAGACAGCGGACAGCAGCAGGATGAAGCAGCGCGGCGTCTTCGGTGCCGCGACGGCCGAGGTTATGGGAGTGACGCGTGATTCGGCTCTGCATTGTCATGACGAGGCTCAGTTTCGCAGCTTACGGGTAAGGAATTCAAAGAAAACCATGCAGCGGCAGAAGATTGGCATCCTTGGCGCGACGGGAATGGTCGGCCAGCGTTTTATTCAGCTTGTGGAGAACCACCCGTGGTTTGAAGTGGCATGGCTGGCGGCGAGCGACCGCTCGAGCGGCAAGCCGTACGGCGAGGCGGCGAAGTGGAAGCTGGATACGCCGCTGCCGGAGGGGATTGCGAAGATGCAGGTTTCGCCGGCGGTGCCGGAGGGCGCGCCGAAGATTATCTTTGCGGCGCTGGACGCCGATATTGCGCGCGACATGGAACCGAAGTTTGCCGCCGCCGGATGCGCGGTGATCTCGAATTCGAGCGCCTTCCGCATGCAGGAAGATGTGCCGCTGGTGATTCCCGAGGTGAATGCGGATCACCTGCCGATTCTCGAGAACCAGTCGTGGCGCAGGGAGTCGGGCGGGTATATCGTGACCAACCCGAACTGCTCGGCGATCGGCCTGGTGCTGGCGCTGAAGCCGCTGACGGACCGCTTCGGAATCGACGCGATCTTTGTGAGCACGATGCAGGCGGTGAGCGGCGCGGGGTATCCGGGCGTGTCCTCGATGGACATTCTGGGCAACGTGGTTCCGTACATCAAGAACGAAGAAGAGAAGATGGAAGCGGAGACGCTGCGGCTGCTGGGCTCGCGCGTCGGCAAGCTGGTGACGCCGCTGGGAGCGAAGATGACGGCGCACTGCAACCGCGTGGCGGTTGAGGACGGGCACACGGAGAGCGTGAGCATCAAGCTGAGCAAAAAGGCGACGCGCGAAGAGATTCTGGAAGCGTGGCGGGAGTTCACTCCGCTGGCGGGACGGAACCTGCCGACGGCTCCGGCGCAGCCGGTGGAATTTATCGTGGGCGACGACCGGCCCCAGCCGCGGCTGGACAAGAATCGCGGAGCGGGGATGACGGCCTCGGTGGGCCGGCTGCGTCCCTGCGGTCTGCTGGACTGGAAGTTTACCGTTCTCTCGCACAACACGGTGCGGGGCGCGGCGGGCGCGACGCTGCTGAATGCGGAGCTGCTGGTCTCGCTTGGAAAGCTTCAGCCTGAACCGGCAGCGGTTCTCGCATGAACCGCCTGGTGGTGATGAAGTTCGGCGGGACCTCCGTCGAAGACGTTACAGCGATCCACCGCACGGCGGGTATTGTCGCGGGACGGCGCGCGAAGGGCCTTTTGCCGGTGGTGGTGGTGAGCGCCATGGCCAAAGTGACCGATCAGCTCCTGGCGGCGGCTGCGGCGGCGGCGCGGGGCGACCGGTCGGGCGCGCTGGCGATTACGGCGCGGCTGCGGCACCGGCACCAGGAGACGGCGTGCGCGCTGGTCTCGCAGGAGGCGGTGGGCGAGCTGAACCGCTGGCTCGACGCGGAGTTCGACGCGCTGGATGAGATTCTGCGGGGTCTTTCGGCGGTGGGCGAGCTGACGCCGCGCATCAGCGACATGGTGGTCTCGTACGGCGAGCGGCTTTCGAGCCGCATGATCGCTGTGGCCTTCAACGAGCGCGGGCTGGATGGCGTGCATGTGGACGCGCGGCAGTGCATCGTGACCGACGCGCAGCATGGCCGGGCGATTCCGCAGGATGCGCTGATCGAGCAGCGGCTGAAGGAGCACGTGCTGCCGCATATGCTCGAAGGCCGCACGGTGGTGATGGGCGGCTTTATCGGCTCGACGGAGAGCGGCGTCACGACGACGCTGGGACGCGGCGGCTCGGACTTTACGGCGGCGCTGGTGGGCGGCGGCATCGACGCGGGCGCGATCGAGATCTGGACGGACGTGAACGGGATCATGACGACCGATCCGCGGGTGTGTCCGAATGCGCTGCGGGTGAAGGCGATCAGCTTTGAAGAAGCGGCGGAGCTGGCTTACTTCGGCGCGAAGGTGCTGCATCCGGCGACGATTCTGCCGGCGGTGAAAAAGAACATTCCGGTGCTGGTGCTGAACTCGAGGAACCCGGAGAACGAAGGGACGCGCATTACGGCGCTGGCGCCGCACTGCCGCAGCCCCTTCAAGTGCATCGCGGTCAAGAAGCGGCTGACGATCATCGACGTGGTGGCGAGCCGGATGCTGATGTCGCACGGCTATCTGAAGGCGATCTTCGATGTCTTCGATAAGCACAAGTGCGCGGTGGATATGGTCTCGACCTCAGAGGTAAGCGTTTCGCTCACCGTCGATTCCAACGAGAAGCTGCCGGAGATTGCCGCCGACCTGAGCAAACTGGCCGATGTGAAATACGAAGGCCGCAAGGCGCTGGTGTGCATGGTGGGCGAGAATATCCGCGGGCAGAACGGGATTGCAGCGCGGGTGTTTGGAGCGATCACGCACGTGAATGTGCGGATGATTTCGCAGGGCGCGTCGGAGATCAACATGAGCTTCATGATCGAGGAGGAAGATGCTGATGAGGCGGTGCGGTCGCTGCACGCCGAGTTCTTCGCCGATCCCGATCCGGAGGTCTTCGACGTGGAAGCGGTGAAGGAAGCGATGGGCCGGGGCTGACAGGAATTGAGATTTTACGTTCCCACCCTTCGCGCAAAAAACGAAGTATGGGGCACCTAGGTTTTCGGGGATAAGGAAGCAGAGGCATGCTGATACTGGTGCTGGGACGCGGGAAGACGGGCAGTCTGGTGACTCAGGTGGCGCGCGAGCATGGACACAGCGTGCGCGTGGTGGGCGAGGAAGAGAATCGCGACGCGATGGCGCTGACGGCGCCGTTTCTGGCGCAGTTCGATGCAGTGATCGACTTCACGACGCCGGAGGCGGTGGTGCGGAATCTGCGCGCGTGCCTGGCCAATGGCGCGCGGGTGGTGGTCGGCACGACGGGGTGGTATCAGCACCTGGACGATATGCGGCAGCTGGCGACGCGGCGCAGTGCGGCCCTGCTGTATGGAACGAACTTCTCGATCGGAGTGCAGGCGCTCTTTCGCGTGGCGCGGGAGCTGGCCCTGGCGGCTCCGCACTACAGCTTTCGCATTACGGAAACTCATCACGCAGACAAGAAAGATGCGCCGTCGGGCACGGCGCTGACGCTGAAGCAGGTTCTGCAGACGGCGAACCCGGCCATCGACGTGGAGATTGTCTCGAAGCGCGAGGGCGACGCGTCGGGGATTCACCTGATCGAGGCGCGGTCGGAGAATGACGCGATCGAGCTGAAGCACGAGGCTTTCTCGCGGCGCGGCTTTGCCGAAGGCGCGGTACGCGCGGCGGAGTGGATTGCCGGGAAGAACGGGTGCTGGGATTTCCAGGAAGTAGTGGGGCAGCTGGGGTGAAGCGGCTAAAAAGCGGTCAGCGAAGAGGCGGCCAGCGGAAAATCGAATTGCATCTGTCCTCAAAAATCTATTACCGAATCCATCCATCCTGCCTGCCTTCATCGAAAGCGCCGAAATTCTCAAACTTCGAAACTCCTGCTGCCCGCTTTTCAGCTAACCGGACTTTAGCTGTCCGTTTCTTCGCTGCCCGCTTTGTGGCTGGTTTTCGATAGACTTGAACTCGATGGAAGAGATGGGTTGCGGTACGGCACTGATTACTCCCTTTCGCGAGGATGGGAGTGTTGACGAGCGGGCGCTCTATGCGCTGACGCAATGGCAGGTCGAGAGCGGCATCGACTGGCTGGTAGCGTGCGGAACGACGGCGGAGACGCCGACGCTGAGCGATGACGAGTGGCTGCAGGTGACGCGCATCGTCATTGAAGCGGTTGCGGGCCGGGTTCCGGTCTGGGTGGGATGCACGCACAATGCGACACGTACGGCGGTGGCCCGGGCGCGGGCCGCGGCGCAGATACCGGGGGTGAACGCGATTCTGACCGCCAATCCCTACTACAACAAGCCGACGCAGGAAGGCCAGTTCGAACACTTCAAAGCCGTCGCACATGCAGTTGGGCTGCCGGTGGTGCTGTACAACATTCCGAGCCGCGCGGGTGTGAATCTGGAGCCGGCGACGGTGCTGCGGCTGATCGAGGCGGCTCCCAATATTGCGGGCATCAAGGAATCGAGCGGCAGCCTGCCGCAGATTGCGGAGCTGATTACGCAGGCTCCGCGCAGCTTCAGCGTGTATGCGGGCGACGACAATATGGCGCTGGGCGCGCTGGGCGTGGGTGGAGCAGGGCTGGTGTCGGTCGCGTCGAATGAGATTCCCGCAGAGATGGCGCAGATGGCCCGCGCCGCGCTGAACAACGACTGGACAAGAGCGCGTCAGATTCACCGTAAGTACTTCCGGCTGATGCAGGCGAACTTTCGGGAGACCAGCCCGGGGCCGGTAAAGGCGGTGCTGGCGATGATGGGAAAGATCGGGGAGTATTACCGGCTGCCCATGACGCCGGTGAGCTCCGGCACACGCGCTTATCTGGAGCGGCTGGCGGGCGAGCTGGGTCTGCTGGTCCATGCTCCGCAGGCGGAAGGCGATCTGCGCATGTTTTAGTGCTGGCCGGACTGGCTGTCCAGGCAGGCGCGCTTTCGGCGCCAGCGCATTCTCTCTTCCGATTGAAAGCATCAGATGTAAACTAAGTGATGCGCGATGCAGCGAGGGATAATGCGGACGACTCTTTCCATTGACGACGATGTGCTGCTGGCGGCGAAGGAACTGGCCGGGCAACAGCGCAAAACTGTCGGTGAGGTTATTTCGGCGCTGACGCGGCAGGCGCTGCGTCCTCATGCGCAGGGCGGCGGTTCGCGCAATGGGGTGCCGCTGCTGCCGGTGCGGACGGATGGAGCTCCGGTTACGCTGGAACTTGTAAATCAGCTGCGTGACGAGCAGTCGTGACGACTTTCCTGCTCGATATCAATGTACTGATCGCGCTGAAGCCTGGTCGTCCAGGCAAGTGCGGCTTTGCCGCTGCAGCGCTTGATAGACTCGGGTTGTGACCACTGAAAATCTGAAGACGAAGATCGAAGAGTATTTCTCTGCCGGCGCCTCGGTTGTGGGCAATCGGGAGGCGATGGCCGCGTTTGAGGAGCTGCGCGAGGCTCTGGAGGCGGGCGCGGTCCGTTCGGCGGAGCCGGATGCGGCGTCTGCGACGGGCTGGCGCGTGAATGCATGGGTCAAGCAGGGGATTCTGCTTGGCTTTCGCCTGGGGCATCTGGAAGCCTGGGGCGGCAATGACGGCGGTCTGTCGTTTGTCGACAAGCATACCTTTCCGGCGCGGACATTTACGGCGGACGAGGGAATTCGCATCGTGGCCGGAGGGTCGTCGGTGCGGCGAGGGGCGTATCTGGCGAAGGGCGTGATCTGCGTGCCGCCGATGTACGTCAACGTAGGCGCGTATGTGGACGAGGGAACGCTGGTGGATTCGCATGCGCTGGTCGGCAGCTGCGCGCAGATCGGCAAACGGGTGCATCTGAGCGCCGCGGCGCAGGTGGGCGGCGTGCTGGAGCCGGTGAACGCCAGCCCGGTGATTCTTGAAGACGACGCGCTGGTGGGCGGCAACTGCGGTGTGTACGAGGGCACCATCGTGCGCAGACGCGCGGTGCTGGCGGCAGGGACGATTCTGACGCGCGGCACGCCGGTCTACGACGTGGTGAACGGAACGGTGCTGCGGGCCGAAGGTGAGATGCCGCTCATCATTCCCGAAGGCGCGGTGGTGGTTCCGGGATCGCGCGCGGTGAACAAAGGTAAAGCCGCCGAATGGGGCGTGAGCGTCTATACGCCGGTGATCGTGAAGTATCGCGATGAAAAGACGGAGCTGAGCGCGGCGCTCGAAGATATTCTGCGGTGAGGTGGGGCGGAAGTTCCGGTTTCTGTCTGGGTCTCGCGAGCGCGAGACGGAATGCAGATCCCTCCGCTGCGTGAACGCCTGAGGCGTTCACTTCGGTCGGGATGACAAAGGTTGCGAGATTGTATTCCCACGTCTGAAAATCCAGACGTGGGCACCCTTTCATTTTCTCTGACAAAGAAAAAGCAAGTCCCTCCGTCCGGCGGCGGCGGCTTCGGTCGGGATGACAATTCTTACTGAAATCGAATTTTACGTAGATTTTTATTCAGATCATCAGAGAAGCCGGTATGGACGATATACGTGAGGGACAGGCGCAGGGGTCCTGACCGGGAGTGGCGCCGAAGGGGAGTGTGCCCGTGCGGCAGGCACACCTGTTAGCATTGAAGTTTCCACATGGCCAACGTAAAACTACAGATTATTCCCCTGGGCGGGTTAGGCGAGTTCGGCATGAACTGCCTCGCTATCCGCTGGCAGGACGACATTATTGTGATCGACGCTGGACTGATGTTCCCGGAGTCAGAACTGCTGGGCGTCGACATCGTCGTACCCGATATCACTTACCTGATTGAAAACAGACAGCATGTGCGCGGCATCATTCTGACGCACGGGCATGAGGACCATATCGGCGGACTGCCGTGGATTCTCTCCGAGTTGAATGTGCCGGTGTACGGCACCGAGTTCACGCTGGCCTACGTGGAAGGCAAGCTCGAAGAGCACAAGCTGCTCGACGACACGGAGCTGATCGAGATTGCGCCGGGCGCGAAGTTTACGCTGGGGCCGTTCACGGTCGAGCCGATCCGCGTGACGCACAGCCTCGTCGACTGTGTGGCGCTGGCGATCGAGACGCCGGTGGGCGTGATTGTGCACACGGGCGACTTCAAGGTCGATCTTTCGCCGCCGGACGGTAAGGCCTTCGACCTGCATAAGTTTGCCGAGTACGGCAAGCGCGGGGTGCTGGCGCTGCTGCAGGATTCGACCAACGTGGACCGGCCGGGCTACACGCCGAGCGAGTGGTCGGTGAAGCCGCGGCTGGACGAGATCTTCTCGCGCACGAAGAAGAAGCTGTTCTTCAGCTGCTTCTCGTCGTCGATCTATCGCATCGGCATCGCGATCGACCTGGCCTTTCAGCATGGGCGCAAGGTGGCGGTGGTGGGGCGGTCGATGGTGGAGTCGTCGGAGATTGCGCAGGACCTGGGCTATCTCGATATTCCTCCGGGCACGCTGATTCACCCGGGGCAGATCGGTGACCACTCACCGGAGAACGTGATGGTGCTGATCAGCGGCACGCAGGGCGAGCCGATGAGCGCGCTGAGCCGCGCGGCGGTGGACAACCACAAGCATGCGCGGATTGCACCAGGCGACACTGTACTGCTGAGCTCACGCGTGATTCCGGGCAACGAGAAGAGCATCTATCGGGTGATCGATCACCTCTACCGGCGCGACGCGAACGTGATCTTCGACGATGGAGCTTCGGGGCTGATTCACGTCTCCGGGCACGCGAGCCAGGAAGAGCAGCGGCTGATGATCAATCTGCTGAAGCCGAAGTTCTTTATTCCGGTGCATGGCGACTATCGGCACCTGAAGAAGCATGCGGACCTGGCGCAGAAGATGGGCGTGGTCGATCTGGCGCTGGTGATCGAGAACGGCGACATTCTTGAACTGACCGCAGACGACGCGCGGAAGAACGGCAAGGTTACGGCGGGGCGGGTGTGCATTGATTCGGGCTCGACGGCGGATGTGGTCGAGGACCTGGTGATTCGCGACCGCAGGCACCTGAGCGAAGACGGCTTTGTGCTGCCGATTCTGACTATCAATAAGCTGAGCGGCAAGGTGGAGCGCCAGCCGGAGCTGGTAAGCCGCGGCTTTGTAGGCGGCGATGCGGCCCTGATGGAAGGCGCACGCCAGGTGGTGGCGCAGACGCTGGAGAATTCGAGCGCCGAAGAGAAGGCCGATTACGGCGTCATCAAGGAAAAGATCCGCATCGACCTGAAGCGGTATATCCAGAAGAACACCAGCCGCAGGCCGCTGATTATGCCGGTCATTCTGGAAATCTGAGAAGGCAGTTGAGGGGCGGCTAGCTGAGATCCGGTCAGCTAAAAGGCTGTCAGCTAAAAATCGGTTAGCGGAAGAACGGGCAGCGGAAAAACGGTCAGTGTAGCGGTACTGAATACATGGAAAGCAATGCGGAAAGAGCTGAGGAAGCGGGTTCTTCCGGGGAAATGATGACGGATTCCAGACTGCTTACTCTCGATGCTTTTCGCGCGGCGCAGGCGCGTATCCGCGGAGTCGCGGTGCATACGCCGCTGGTGCGTCTGCCTCTGCCTGATCCGGATGCGGAAGTGTATATCAAGGCCGAAGGGCTGCAGCCGATCGGGAGCTTTAAGCTGCGCGGGGCTTATAACAAAATTGCACAGCTGACTCCCGAAGAGCGGTCCCGGGGCGTGATCACGTATTCGAGCGGCAACCATGCGCAGGGCGTGGCCTATGCAGCGCGGGTGGTGGGCGCGAAGGCGGTGATTGTGATGCCGTCGAATGCGCCGGAGATCAAGAAGCGGGCGACGGCGGCTCTGGGAGCGGAGATCGTCGAGGTGGGCGCGGCGAGCGCGGACCGGAAGAAGAAGGCCGAGGAGCTGTCGGCGGAGTTTGGCTACGTGATGATTCCGCCTTATGACGATCTGCAGATCATTGCCGGGCAGGGAACGTGCGGGCTGGAGATTGTGGAGGATCTGCCTGATGTCGATCTGGTGCTTTCTCCGGTGAGCGGCGGCGGGCTGCTGAGCGGAACGGCGGCGGCGATCAAACACCTGAAGCCTGAAGTGCGTGTGATCGGCGTGGAGCCGGAGCTGGCCGCAGATGCGCAGGAGAGCTTTCGCGGCGGCAGGCTGGTGAGCTGGCCTGCGGAGATGACGACGCGGACGATCTGCGACGGGCTGCGCACGCAGAGCCTGGGCGAGCTGAACTTCGAGCATATTCGCGCGTATGTCGATGACATCATCACGGTGAGCGAGGCGGAGGTGCGGGCGGCGATGCGTACGCTGCTGCATGACGCCCGGCTGACTCCGGAGCCGAGCGGCGCGGCTGCCGCGGCGGCCATTCTCTTCCATCGCACGGAGCTGCTGCCCTTTCAGCGGGTGGCGGTGATCATGAGCGGGGGCAACGTCGAGCCGGAGCTTCTGAAGGAAGTGCTGGCCGAGACGGAATCGCCTGTGAGCCGCCGGGTCTGATTTTCCGGCGCTGCGTCCTGCAGAGATGGCCAGGGCGATCCTGGCCTGTTGCTGAAACCGGGCAGACGAAATAACCCTCTGCCCGGTTTATTGTTTCAGCCTCATACCTTTGAAATTTGCTGTGGCATTCGTGATTTTGTGGTTTATAGTGATGGCCACCCCCAACCTTATTGACGACCGCCGGCTGTTCCTCCGGGGGCAAGCGAAGATCGTTTGTTTGAAGCAGTATCTGACTCTGTATGAGCTGAGCTCATATACCGGGGATTGTGCGGACACACATGAAGATAACGCGTGGCTTCGCAGTGCTTGCTTTCGCAATGACCATTCTGACATTTGCAGGATGCAACGACAGCACCGAGTATGAAACCCCAACTCCATCCCGTTTCCAAAAGACGGTGATTGGAAAATGGGAGTCAAAGGATGGCACCACGGTCTGGTTCGGCAGCGATGGGAGGCTCAAGCTGAGCACTCTTCTGAATATTTGCTCGATCTGGGCGAACTACAACGTTTCCGATTTCTCCGACGGGACATACGTGGTGGAAAACATTACGCACATAGTCGGAAGCTGTAATGAGAAAGCGCAAACCGGGCGTGGCAGGGAAAAGCTGGACGTTCTGGATTCCAATCATCTTTTGTTTGGTCCGCTCGAACTCACCAGGTCGCAGGATTCGCAATAACGCTGATGGGGCCATCCCGTTCCCTATAAGCCGGGGTTGCTTGTGACTGCAGGGAGAGCAGTGCCCTCAGCCTGAGAGGGTGCCTCCCGGAAACGGCATTTCTGCGGCCGGGAAATGCGGCGTATGCTGGCGGTGAGACGTTTTGGCGTCTCATCTTTGTCATGCGAAACGGACTGCTTCTCTGCTCTTTGCTGTCGCTGTCTGCGATGGCTGTGTCTGCCCAGAAGATGCCGCAGATGACCGCGCCGAAAAATGGGACGCGGGCGACGCTGGTGCGGCTGGCGAATCTTTACGTTCAGCCCGATGAGTCGGCGGACCGGATGGCGGAGGTGACGCCGGGCCGGGAGCTGGTGATTGTGGAGCGCAACGGCAAATGGCTGCGCGTCTTCGCCAACACAGATACCCAGGACACGCGGCGGTCGGACCAGCCGGAGTTTGGAGGAGATGCGGAGACGGCGGCTCCGATCTCGGGGTGGCTGCTCGATAAGGGCATTGTGGACGTAAACACGCCGCATGGCGATCAGATCCTCTTTGGCGAGGCCGATATTGCCGAGCAGGCGGCGAGCGAGCCGAATCCTCCGCCGCGTGTGGCGCAGGAGGCACGGCTGCTGTACCGGAGGCTGGTGGAGATGTTTCCGCAGTCGCCGTGGATCGCGGAGGCGATGTACCGCGCGGCCGATATTCGCTGGCAGACGCAGAAGGCGGATGCTATGACGCTGCCCTCGGCGCACGAAAAGGAGTCGTACCTGCGCGAGCAGATGGATGAGGACGAGATGAAGAAGGTGGAGAAGTACTTTCCTCATACGAAATGGGCCGCGCTGGCTGCCTTCGATCTGATCGACAACAAGCTGTGCGGCGACTGGCAGGGATCGGAGAAGTGTCCGGAAAAAGAGGCCGATTACTATCTGAAATTCGCGGATGATTATCCGGACGCGGAGGTAACGCCGAGCGCGCTGTATAAGGCAGCGTGGCGCGAGGCCTCGGCGGGCGATATGTGGGCCTCGGACGGCGACCAGAAGCGGGCGGATGAGGATCGCGGCCGGGCGAAGGCGATTGTGCAGAGGATGACGGACAAGTATCCGCAGTCGGCATATACCGTGCGCGGAACCACTCTGGTGTACAAAGTGGAACAGGGCATCCCCGTCTACGGCAGCGAGCGGGAGTAGGCCTGGCCGGTGCCGGCCGCTCGGGCAACGGCGGCTTTGCCGCTGTTCCAGAGGAGGAGTCTCCAGGGTCTGCCACGGGCAGGCGGATGCGGAGCACCAGATTTGTGTTTCTGCCGGGTGATTTACAGTAGTCGTGACGCTGGATGGTGCTGCGCGGGCCGGAGGATCATTGAACGACTACATCATTTCTGTGCTGCTGGGAATTGTTGAAGGACTGACGGAGTTTCTGCCGGTGAGCTCGACGGCGCACCTGCGCATCAGCGAGGCGCTGCTGCATATCAATCTCACCGATCCTTACTGGAAGATGTACACCATCGTGATCCAGCTGGGCGCGATTCTGGCGCTGCTGCTGTTGTTTGCGGGCCGGATCATCGAATTTTTCCGCACCTTTCCGAAGGGCGAGGATGGGGAGCACACCTTCTGGAATCATCCGCTGACGCTGACGATTGTCGCGTTTCTCTTTACCGCCGTTCCTTCGCTGCTGCTGACGAAGACGATCGGAAAGCATCTTGAAAGCCTGCGGGTGATGGCCTGGGCGCTGGTGATTGGCGGCATTGTGATGTGGGTGGTGGATGCATGGAGCATTCGGCGCGATCCGCAGACGAAGGACGTGGAGGAGATGTCGCTGATGCAGGCGATCTGGGTCGGCATCTGCCAGGTGACGTCGGCGGTTTTTCCGGGAACCTCCCGGTCGATGTCCACGATTGCGGCGGGGCAGATGGTCGGGATGACGCGGCCGGCGGCGCTGGAGTTCAGCTTTCTGGTCTCCATTCCGACGATGATTGCGGCGACCGGCTACGACCTGGTGAAGACGCTGCATCCGGGGCATCATGCGACGGCGGCACCTTATGGACCGGAGGCGGCGAGCACTTCCATTGCGCCGCTGGTGATGACGGGGCACGAGTGGATCGTTCTGGGCATCGGCTTCGTGGTCTCGTTCGTTGTAGCGCTGGGTGTGGTGGAGTGGTTTCTGCAGTGGGTCAGGAAGCATGGCTTCGTGATCTTCGCGGTGTACCGGCTGATTATCGGCGCGCTGCTGCTGGCCTTCGGAGCGAAGCTGGCAGGGATGTAAGGGCCGGGGATTCAGATCTTTCCGGCTCTGTTCTCTGTCTCGATTCCTCCCCTGTGTTTTTCCCCGGGTTCCGGCTCGCCTTCTGGGATAATGGAGTTGCTCTGGGGGTTCGGAACGTGCAGGCTGCATCTGGCGGCAGGCACGGCGGTGTGTCCTGATGAAACCCCTTAAACTTGTGCTGACTCCTACACGTAATCGCCGCCTGAATGAGCTGATCGGGTTCCTGCTGCTCGTTGCCGCGTGCCTCCTGTTCCTCGCACTGGTCTCTTATCATCCGACCGATCCCTCGTTCGACACGGTGGGCGGTTATGCCGCGGGCCGTCCGTCGCATAACTGGATTGGGATGACGGGGGCGTGGATTGCGGACCTTCTGCTGCAGGCCGAGGGGCTTTCCGCATTTACTCTGCCGCTGCTGATGGGCGGGCTGGGATGGCTGTGGATGCGCTCACGTCCGGCGGGGTCGCCCGGATCGAAGCTGATCGGCGCGGTGCTTTGCCTGCTGTTCGGGCCGGCGCTGTTCGGGCTGCTGCCAGGGCACCTGCATGTGCTGCACGGGATTCCGGTGGAAGGGCTGACCGGCCGGCTGATGGCCGACGCGCTGGTGCATTACCTGAACTTTCCCGGCGCGTGCATTGTGACCATCACGATGGTGGCGGCGGCGATTTACCTTTCCACCACCTTCAGCCTGAATACGGCGCGCGAATGGGCGGCGGTTCGCTTTGCCTTTGTGGTGGCGTGGCGCGACCGGTGGAGGAACTGGAAGCAGGCGCGCGGCCGCAGGCAGGAGCTGAAGCAGGCGGAGCGGCTGGACAAGCTGCAGGAAAAAGAGCTGAAACAGGCGCGGAAGGCGGCGGAGAAGGCTGCCAAAGCAGGCAAAGCTGTGCCGGCGGCTGTGGCCGAAGCGGACGAGGACAACGTTCCCGGGCACCGGCAGGGAGCGTTTGCCGAGATGTTCGGAGAGGCTCCGGCGCAGCAGAGCGTGTGGGAGCAGATACCGCGCGCGAAGATTCCCGATCCTGAACCGCAGGCAGAGCCGGTTGCGGCGCAGCCCGCGCTGAAGCCGCAGCTGGTGAAGCGTGAAGAGGCGCCGGCGCCCCCGAAGAAGGAGCCGCAGAGCGCGCCTCAGAGTACGTCGCAGGGCATCTCGATCGGCGAGCGCGCCGATACGGAGACGCGCTCGGTGACGGTGACACCGAAGTCGGTGAGCGGCTTCCGGCTGCCGCCGAGCACGCTGCTGCACCGCAGCGATGATCCGCAGGTAGTGCGCGAGGATGTGCTGCGCACCGAGGCGCAGGTTCTGGTGGAGAAGTGCGCCGAATTCGACGTGCTGGGCCAGGTGGTGCAGATCAATCCCGGTCCGGTGGTCACGACCTTTGAATTCCGCCCCGAGGCGGGCGTGAAGTACAGCCGTGTGACGGGGCTGGCCGACGATCTGTGCCTGGCGATGCGCGCCGAGAGCATTCTCATCGAGCGCATGGCAGGCAAGAGCACGGTCGGCATTCAGGTACCGAACCATAACCGCGAGACGATCTGGCTGCGCGATGTGGTCGAGTCGGAGAACTTCTCGACGACGAAGAACAAGCTGACGCTGGCGCTGGGCAAGGACATCAACGGCCGCATCGTCACGACCGATCTGGCGACGATGCCGCATGTGCTGATCGCGGGATCGACGGGCAGCGGCAAATCGGTGGCGATCAACGCGATGATCATGTCGGTGCTGTACAAGGCGACGCCGGAGCAGGTGCGCATGATTCTTGTCGATCCGAAGCGCGTGGAGCTGGGGATGTACGAGGGCATTCCGCATCTGTTTACGCCGATCATTACTGAGCCAAAATTGGCGGCGAATGCGCTGCGCAATGCGGTACGCGAGATGGAGCGGCGGCTGAAGCTGCTGGCTTCGCGCAGCGTGCGCAATATCGACCAGTACAACAAACTGTTTGAGGGCACGCCGAGTCTGTTCGAGGACGCGGAGGTGGAAGAGAAGCCGCTGCCGTATATCGTCATCATCATCGACGAGCTGGCCGATCTGATGATGCTGGACAAGGCCAACGTGGAAGAGGCGATTACGCGCCTTGCGCAGATGGCGCGCGCTGTGGGCATTCATCTGGTGCTGGCGACGCAGCGGCCATCGGTTGATGTGATTACCGGCCTCATCAAGGCCAATGTGCCGACGCGCATCTCGTTCCGGCTGGCGACGAAGGTGGATTCGCGAACGATTCTCGATTCGAATGGCGCGGAGGCGCTGCTGGGGCGCGGCGATATGCTGTTCCTGCCGCCAGGAACATCGCGGCTGCAGCGTGTGCATGCGCCCTTCGTCACGGAGAAAGAAATCGCCGCAGTTACAGATTTCTGGAAGAAGCAGGGCGAAGCGGAGTATGTGCAGGGCTTCCTCGAGTCGCCGAAGGATGAGAGAGGCCGTGATCTCGATGCCGGCGGCGCGGGCCAGGATGAGAACGACGAGCTGTTCGAGGATGCGGTGCGGCTGGTGCTGGAGTTCGGCAAGGCGTCGACTTCGCTGCTGCAGCGCCGGCTGCGGATTGGCTATGGGCGGGCTGCGCATCTGATCGATCTGATGGAACGGGACGGAATTGTGGGACCGGCGGAGGGATCGAAGCCACGCGAGATTCTGAAGCCGCCGGACTGGCTGAACGAAGTGGAGTCGGCGATTCGGTAAGGGCAGGGAAGAGGGACTGGAAAACGCGGATTCCTTATGGCCTGTTGCCAGGGGTCTGCAGATGGCGGCGCAATCCGAGCCAGTCCCGCTGATAGACAAAGCTGACGGCCAGCAGCAGTACGCCGAGGCCGAGGAAGCTGAAGATGCGATAGCCCTGGCTGAGCATTCGCATATCCACAAGAAATACCTTCGCGATACTGATGCATAGCAGCACCAGCGCCTGCCAGCGCAGCGGCGCCGACCGGAATCGAAAACCGGCGGCAAGAAGGACCGCGCCGAAGAGCAAAAACCATGTTGAATCGCTGAACTGCGCATCCATCATGCGCTGCGCCGGAGACATTGCAGCCGCGTGCCAGTAGTTATGGATCGCGACGGTAACGGCGGTCAGCAGAAATGTATTTGCCGTCAGCAGATGCAGCGCAACAAGAGAAGAAGCAGATGGAATACGCGACAGGATGAAGTAAAGCGCAGCGAGCGCCAGAGCAGCCCAGGGCCATCCGCTTCGATGAAACAGCAAAAAGATTCCTGCCCATCCAAACGCGGCATTCACAGATGCCACGAACAGAGCGACTTCCCGATGATGGTGACCAGGAGCCTCCTTCACGCACCAGGGAACGGAGGCGAAGACCAGCAGAAAGACAACGGAAAATACCAGCGTCTCCGCAAACTGCGCATCGCTGTAGAAGACGGCGTACCAGCCGGCAGCATACGCAATCGTGCCGAGAAGTGCGCACACGGCCATTCGCGGCCATGGACGCAGAGCCGCGAGCAGAAGCGCGGCGGCATTCAGTATCAGAAGCCAGCTGAAGAGCGAGGCTTCGTGATTGCGGCCGTTGGAGAGCAGCAGCGGCGTCATATAGCCGCCTACCGCTGCGTAAAACGCAAGGACTTCGGAGTTTCGCAGCCATGACAGAAAGCCGTTGGATGCTGTTACCAGGAGCATAGCCAGAGCAACCGCCGGCAATGGAAGCAGATGAAAGAGCGAGTAGGCGGCCCACAGCGACAGATACAGGATGCCGCTGCCGACGGCATTGAGCGAGTAGGAAAATGCCCGGTAGCCCTTGCTGCGGAAGCGCTCCGACCAGGCGATGAGGCCGGCTCCGGCGATGAGGCCGATGATGACGCGGCCGGCGGGGCCGATCCAGTGGTTGTCGATGGCCAGCTTGAGAAACCATGCCATGCCGATGAGCACTGCAAGGATGCCGATGCGATTGAAGAGCTGCGAGCCGATGCGGGCTTCGAGAGAGCGGTCGTCCTTTGGCGCAGGCTCGACGGACTGGAAGGCAGACGGGGTGGCTGCGGGCGAGGTAGCGGATTGTGTCTGGATGGATTGGGGTGCGACTTCCGACAGCGAAGGAGCAGCTTCTGCTGCGTCAGATGCCGATGGCGGCTGCAGGGACGGAGACGGCGCTTCGAGTACGATGCCGCGTGCCTGCAGCGCACGTTCGAGGCGCTGCACGCGGGCGCGAAGCTCGGCGATCTGTGGTTCGAAGGCGTCCTTCGACTCAGAGTTCATTCCAGATCAATGTACAGTCCGCGAATCGCCCGGGAATAGTCAGAGCAAAGAAAATGGGAGCCGGAAACGGCTCCCAAAATGAGCAAAGCGAAGGCAGAGTGAATCAGTAAAGAATCTTCAGACCGAACTGGAAGATGCGGGGCTCGAAGGTGCTGCTGACGACGCCACCGGAGCTGGCCGGAGCCGCGGCGGTGGTGCTCTGCGTGCCACTGATGGTGGTCGACGGCAGATTGAAGTTGGTGTGGTTGAAGGCGTTGTACATTTCGGCGCGGAACTCGACCTTCAGATTATCGAGCGGCGTATCGAATTTCTTGTTGAAGGCGAAATCGGTGTCGTAATAGGACGGCGTGCGCATCGGGTTTCTGCCGAGGCTGCCGAAGGGGCTCAGCGGCGCGGCCTGGGTTCCGGTTGCCGGAAGCTCGAGCGCGCCCTTTACGTTGACGTACTGCACGGTGTTGGCACCGGCTGCCTTGGACTTAGAGAGGATCAGCTTCTGACCGGGGACGCGATTCGGGCGGTACTCGTTCGCACCGCGATAGGTAGCGCTGATGAGGGGCGAGACCTGCGCGTAGGACGGCGGGTTATAGACCAGATTGAAGGGGATGCCGGCCTGCATCTGATTGATGGCGCTGACCTGCCATCCGCCGAGAGCCGCATTCAGAAATCCGCCCTGATTCATATAGGAGCGGCCTTTTCCGAAGGGGAGCTCATAGACGAGGCTGGTGGTGTTGACGATGGGCTGGTTGTAGTCCGACTGCGCGTATTCGGCGCGCAGGTTGTTCGCATCCTGCGGCGAAGGCGTATTGCTTTCGAGCGATGCGCTGTCGTTGTCGAGGGAGTGTCCCCAGGTAAAGGAGTTGAGCAGGGTCAGGCCGTGCGAGTAGCGCTGCTCGTAGCGGACCTGAAGCGCGTTATAGGTGGAGTAGCCCTCGTTGAGCGCCTCGGTGATGTCTCCCCAGGAGGGAATGGGGCGGGCGAAGCCATTGGAGGGATTCTTCTGGTTGAAGTTGAGGAAGTCCTGCAGCTTGAGACCGCGGTTGCCCACGTAGGCGATATCGAGCAGGGTGTTCTTCGCCAGGGCCTGCTGGACCGAGAGGTAGTAGCTCTGCACGTAGCTGTCGCGCGTATTGGCCGGGACGTAGGTGATGTTGTCGGTAAGCTGCGTGGCCGCCGTGAAGGGCTGTGACAGCGTGCCGGAAAATCCCTGATCGACGCGCTTGTAACCGGCGGAGCCGGGAGTCTGGTTGACGGAGTAGAAGAGAGCCTGCGGAGCGTTGATGGCGAGGATGTCTCCCGAGCCGGCGCGGGTGTAGTGCACATAGCTGGAGCCGAAGCCGCCACGCACCGAGGTGTGCGGCGATGCGGCCCAGGCGAAGCCGACACGAGGCGCGAAGTCGTTGAGGTCGGGATGCACGAGGGAGCGGTCATAAATGCCGCCGCTCTTTGCCTGAATGAGCGTCGCGGTGGAGGGATCGAAGTTTGACTGGAGGTTGTGCTGCTCCCAGTAGGGCGAGCCGTACTCCCAGCGCAGGCCGAGGTTGAGGGTCAGCGTGGGGCTGATCTTCCAGTCGTCCTGTGCGTAGGCGTTGTCCATCTCCTGGCGGAGATGAGCGACGAAGTAGGTGGCGATGGCGTACTGGCTGGTGGAGCCGAAGAGGAAGTCGGCCCAGTAGTTGTCGGCCGCGGTGCTGGTGCCGGTCTTCGAGAAGCCGCCGGAGTAGGTGAAGCTGCCGTAGAGCGGGTTCGCGTCCTGGACGGCCATCCAGATGTGCTCGTACTCGTAGCCGAACTTCAGAGAGTGCTTGCCGATGACCCAGGAGTAGTTGACTTTGGGGTCGAGCAGAGCGGGGTTCTGCCACTGCGGATTGGTGCTCTGACGTCCGAGAGCGGAGAAGCCGCCGGAGATAGACGTGGAGGGCAGACCGCCGGCCACGGTGGGATCGGTGGGAAGGCCGGGGATGCTGAATACGTTGTCGCCGATGGAGAGTGTGTATTTACCGGCTTTGGTGCGCGAGAGGCCAAGCCGCGCATCGAGCAGCTTATTCGAGGAGATCTGCCGGGTATAGCCGAGGGCGATCTGCTGATCGAGAATGCGCTGCGTGCCGTTTGTGCCGCCATCGAGCGGCAGGGGCAGCGTGGGCTGGTTGACGGCGGTCTCTTTGCGGTCGCTGACGCGCAGGAAGAAGGCGTCCTTCGGATCGAGCTGATAGTCGAGGCGAAGGTCCCCTTTATCCGAGTTGTCGGTGAAGGGCGCCTGCGTCTGATAGTCGTTGACGATGCTGCCGGAGGGAGAGAGCGCGGGGTTGGCGGGAACGAGCGTGTTGAGGTAATTCAGGACCTTTGCCGAAGTCGGAGAGATATCGGAGGAGCCGAGGATCGATGTTCCGGCGGGGTAGAGCTGTCCGGTGTAGGGGTCCTGCACGGCGACGCTCAGGATGCCGTTGCGCTCATTCGCATTGGGCAGGCTGAGGAAGGTGACGGGGCTGAGCACCTGGCGGAAGCCTTCGTAATCGAGGAAGAAGAAGAGCTTGTCCTTCAGAATGGGACCGCCGAAGTTGATGCCGAACTGATTGCGGTTGAACTTGGGCTTCAGAATGTCGCTGGTCGTGCCCGGCGCGAGCGGAGGAAAGTAGCCGATGGCGTTGAGGTCGGTGTTGCGGAGGAACTCGTATGCCATGGCGTGAAACTGATTGGTGCCGCTGGCGGAAGAGACGTTGATGGTCGCGGCGGAGGAACGGCCATACTCGGCGCTCTCGTTGTTGGTGACGACGCTGAACTGCGCGACGGAGTCGGGAGGCACGGCGATGATCTGGTTGTCGAAGCCCTGGTTGCTTTCGCCGTAGGCGTTGTTGTCGATGCCGTCGAGCAGGAAGTTATTGAACATGCTGCGCTGCCCGTTGATGTTGAACGAGCCGTAGCGGATGAGGCTGCTGACGCTGGTGTTGAGCACGCCGTTGCCGGTTGCGCGCGAGCCGGTGACGAGGCCGAGCAGATCGGTGTAGTTGCGCGTGACGAGCGGAAAGGCCTGGCTCTGATACTGTGTGATGGTCTGGTCGCGCTGGCTGGAGTCGGTTTCGATCTGGAGGGCGACGTCGCTGACCTCGACGGTGGTCTGGGCCTCACCGGGGTTCAGCGAGAGATCGATGCGCTGACGGCCGCCGACGGTGATGGAGATGTTCTGCGCGACGGCGACGGCGAATCCCTGCATGGTCGCGGAGATGTTATATGTGCCGATGCGGAGCGACGGGAAGACATAATCGCCGGTGCCGTTGCTGGTCGTTTTGGTGGCGATGCCGGTGGCGGTGTCGGTTGCGGTGACGGTGGCTCCGGAGATGGCGGCTCCCGTGGTGTCGTGAATCGTGCCTACACAGCTGCCGTTGTCATACTGGGCGTACGCGGTACCGGTAAAACAGAAAAACAGAAAAAGGCCTGCCAGAAAAAATGGTCCGAGGACCGGAACTGTTCGTTTTTTCATGAATCTGACGTTACAAAGATCAGGCGAAACCTTGTTTAAACGATTGCGAACAGGGGATGAATGTCTACAATGATTCTGAACAGCGCATTACGGTCAGTACAACCTTATGCCGGGGGCTTTACTCGATGAATGTACCGGAAGCTTCCAGGGTCTACCGCATTCTGACCGTGGACGATGATCCGATCAGCCTGGCAGTCACGGTGCTTCTTCTGGAGGCAGAGGGGCATCAGGTGCTTCAGGCAGAGAGCGGAGAGCGCGCGATCGAGATTCTGGGCGAGTGTCCTGTGGACTGCAGGCCGGATGTGATTCTGGCCGATCTGCAGATGCCGGGGATCAGCGGGCCGGCGCTGGCGGGATGGCTGCGGCCATCGGCGCCGGGAGCAAGGCTGATCGCGATGAGCGCGACTCCTCCGGCTGCTGTGGACGGTTACGATGCCGTTCTCAGAAAACCGCTGTCGGAAGGCTGGCTGCAGCATCTGGGATCAAGGCGAGCGCCGGCGGATGCCGCGGGCTGCGGCAAGTCGCCGGGCGTCGATACGAGAGTGTTCTCGGCGCTGCAGCGGTCGATGCCGCCGGCGGCGCTGAGAGAAGTGTGCGAGGCTTTTTTCGAGGATTCGCGGAAACGGGTCACAGAGCTGCGGACGATGGCGGAGGCCGGCGACTTTGCCGCGGTTCGCCGTCTGGCTCATACGCTGAAGGGGAGCGCGTCGATGATCGGGGCTTCCGGAATGGCCGGCATTGCATCCGTTATAGAGACAGGCGAGCAAAGAACAGTGGACGATCTTCTGCAAATGATAGAAGATTTGACGGTTCAATCTGAGACAGTGGAGAGTATGCTGTTAGCAACAATCAACTAAAGCCATGACTCAACAAGCCAAATCCCCCAGGGCGAGTTCTCCCCGATACCGGTCACCAGCGGCGCCGCCGATCCGCATTCTGATGGCCGACGATCATCCGGTTGTGCGCATTGGCGTGCGCAACATGCTGCAGGCAGACGAGAACCTGGATGTGGTGGGCGAGGCCGGCGACGGCGACGAGGCCATCACGCAGACGCTCGAGCTGCTTCCTGATGTGCTGCTGCTGGACCTGCATATGCCCCGGCTGCCGGGTCTGGAAGCGACGCGCTCGATCATGAGCGGATCGCCGACAGTGAAGATTATTCTGCTGACCAGCACGATCAGCACGCAGCAGATTATCGAGGCGCTGCAGATCGGCGCACGCGGCATTGTGCTGAAGGATGCGCTGACCGAGCATCTGACGTCGGCGATTCGCGCAGTGGCCTCGGGCGATTACTGGATCGGCGGACGGCGCGTGGTGAACCTGGTGGGCGCGCTGCACGAGCTGATGCAGCAGGCCGCGGTTCCGGAGCGGAAGACCTTCGGTCTGACGCCGCGAGAGATGGAAGTGGTGGGCTGCATCGTCGAAGGCTGCAGCAATCGCGATATTGCGCGCCAGTTCAGTCTGAGCGAGGAGACGGTGAAGCGGCACCTGTCGAATATCTTCGACAAGACGGGCGTATCGACGCGTCTGGAGCTGGCCATGTTTGCCATCGCGCATCAATTGGTTGCCCTGCAGAACTGATATTTTCGCGCTGTTTCGATCTCTTCTTTAACCTTTGCGGCCTCGCTGGCGTGAGCGGGGCCACCCTTCCTGAACGTAAACGCATCCACCCTGGCATTGGCAGAAATGATCTGTCTGCCGGGCGTGGATATCTGCATTTGTTTTTGGCACCCAGGCATGCCCGGAGAGGAATGGCCTCAGGAGAACAAGAACATATGCAGAAGAAAGTGTTCATTTTATTTTTTGCCTGCGCGGCATGGTGTGCGGCCGGCGCACAGGAGCCGAATCCAACCTCGACGCACCAGTGGCCGCAGTCGGAGCAGCGGCAGCTGCCTCAGGCGCAGGTGGAGAACGGGGTTCCGGTATACAAGGTCACGGTGGTCGGGCGGGATATTCCCGCGGTCAATTATTTTCATCGCAGCGGCTCCACCAAAATCGCCTTTGAAGGCACGAGTCTGCTGCCGCAGGCGCGGGGTGAGGCATCGGTCGAGAGCTTCAAGGGCAGAATGTCCATTCACGTGAAGCTGCGCGATCTGATCCCGGCGAACAACTTCGGAATCGAATACCTGACCTATGTGCTGTGGGCGATCACGCCGGAGGGGCGCCCGGTGAATCTGGGCGAGATTCTTCCGGATGGATCGAAGTGCGATATCACGGTGACGACGGACCTGCAGTCGTTTGGACTGATCGTGACGGCTGAGCCTTACTTCGCAGTCACCATGCCGAGCGATGTAGTGGTGATCCAGAACGAGATTATTCACGACAAGACGACGGGCATTCTGGAGACGGTGAATGCGCACTACTCACTGCTGCCGCGCGGCGCCTATACGCAGATTGCGGGACGGCATGCGGTGCTGCATCCGATTACGAGGAACGACCGCTCTCCGCTGGAGCTGTATGAGGCCATCAACGCGGTGCAGATCGCCGAGGCTGACGGCGCGGCGCAGTATGCGCGCGATACGCTGGCCACGGCGCAGCAGGACCTGCAGAACGCGCAGGCGATGGATACGCACAAGGGAAACAGCAAGGAAGAGATCACATACGCCCGCGAGGCCGTGCAGACGGCCGAGGATGCGCGCATAGAGACGATCCGCAAGAAGAGGGAAGAGGACGAAGCGCGGCACAAACAACAGGCGGAAGAGGCGCAGCAGCAGGCCCAGCAATCTGCACTGCAGGCGCAGGAGGCTGCAGCGCAGCGAGCGAAGGCGGAGGCCGATGCGGCTACAGCGCAGGCCGAGGCAGAACGGGCGCGCGCGCAGCGTGAAGCGGCCGAGGCCCAGGCGCGAGAGGCATCGCAGCAGGCGCAGCAGGCAAGCCAGCAGACGGAGCAGATGCGTGAGCGTCTGCGTCAGCAGCTCAATCAGGTGCTGGCTACGCAGGAGACGGCGCGCGGCCTGATCGTGAACATGTCGGATGTGCTCTTCGACTTCAACAAATACACGCTGAAGCAGGATGCACAGGTGAGGCTGGCGCGTGTGGCGGGCATTCTGCTCACTTATCCCGATCTGAAGCTGCAGGTGGAAGGCTACACGGACAATATCGGCTCGGACGCATATAACCAGAAGCTCTCTCAGCAGCGGGCGGACGCGGTGCGTGATTTCCTGGTGGCGCAGGGCGTGCAGCTGGCGAATATCACGTCGACGGGCTATGGCATGGCTCAGCCGGTGGCGGATAATGCGACTTCCGCAGGACGGGCAAAGAACCGCCGCGTGCAGCTTGTGGTTTCGGGCCATGCGATCGGCGTGCAGGAACAGGCACCGACGCAGCAGAACAGCCAGCCGCTGGCTGCTCCTCCGCCGGCGCAGCCGCAATCGCAGGCTCCTGCTCCTCCGCAGAGTAACTCGGGCGTATCGAATGTACCTCCGTCGTAGTGCGTGACGGGTCTTCGTTTGCAGAGGCCGCTCCAAAGCAGCGGCCTCTTTTTTTGCCGCGTGCCCTATGCTGGATGCATCCAGTTTCGCTGAGGACGGCTGATTTCAGGCAGGTTCTCCGGAGTCATCATGCGTATTGCATTTCTTGGTCTGGGAAAGATGGGCGAGCCGATTGTGCGTCTGCTCTTAAAGCACGGCAATCCGGTAACGGTGTGGAATCGCACGGCCGCGCGCGCCGAGGCGCTGGAGAAAGAGGGCGCGACGGTCGCGCGAAGCGCGGAAGAGGCAGCGGTCGATGCCGATATCGTCTTCACGATGGTGATGGACGATGCCTCTCTCGAAGAGGTGCTGTACCAGGGCGGCGTGCTGAAGGCGATGTGCGAGGGCGCGATCCATGTATCGCTCAGCACGATCAGCGTTGCACTCTCGAAAAAATTAACCGAAGAGCACGCGTGGCGCGGACAGCATTTTGTCGGCGCTCCGGTCTTCGGACGGCCGAATGTAGCGCAGGAGGGGCGGCTGTGGATTGCCGTCGGCGGCAAGCCGGAGCCGGTCGCAAAGATACGGCCAGTACTGGAGCAGTTCAGCCGCGGCGTCTCTGTCGTTTCAGAGCAGCCGTGGAGCGCGCACGCGATGAAGCTGGGCGGCAACTTTCTGATCACGGCCATGATTGCATCGCTGACCGAAGGGATGGTGTACGCGGAGGCGATGGGCATCGATCCGGCGGTCTTTGTGGAGACGGTGAACAGCGCGCTGTTTCAGTCGCCGTTTTATCGTGCTTATGGAGAGATCATGCTGCATCCGCCGGAGCAGGCGGGCGGCACCATTGCCGTCGGCGAGAAAGACGCGCGGCTCTTCTGCGATTCCGCGAAGAGCGCGGAGATTGCCACACCACTGGCGGATATCTTTACGGCCAATCTTCAGAAAGCGATCGAGCTGGGGATGAAGGACGCCGACTGGGCCGGAGGATATTACAGGCTGGCGGGAGAAGCGATGCGAAAGCCGCGATAACGCAGCGGCACCGCACACGAAACCGCTGCCGTTCCGCCATGGTGGCAGCAGCGGCAAAGAGAACTACTCCAGAGCGCTGAGCCGTGCCTCGATGTCGGCAAGGGCCGCTTCGAGGGCGGCGCGGCGATGCGGGCTGGAGGTACGCTGATCGAGAATCCGTTCCTTCTGCAGCTCCAGGCTCTGACGCTCCCGCTGGCGGTTGGCCTTTTCGGCAGCCTCCCTTGCCATTCTGGCCGCATTACCGGGCACTGGCTGAGTTTCAGCCTGTTGTTCTTCCACTGATTTACTTTCCCATCCTCTTGCCATACCTTATGGTACCGCCTTGCTGCTCCATGCACCCGAAACACCAGTATTTACGGCTGAAACTTTGGTGATGGGAATGAAAACCCGGGCATATTCCCTTCTTCGGCCTGAAAAAGCCCGAACGCTACAGGCCGGACGAACGAAGCGATGAATATTGCGCCAATTCTCCATAGCGACTTCGCCTGCAGGGAATGGATGCGGGCGGCGCGAAGATTGCGAAGAGGAATCGGAGAAATTCTTCAGACAGGATGAACCTGTTGCGGATGAGGTATTTGGGTGAGCGCGGACGCATGGGCTGCTGCGCCGTGGGCCATCCGCAGTCTTTTTCAGCAGGAAGGCCATACAACTTTTGGCCGGAATGCGGCTGAAACGAGACCGCAACCTTTCCCACCATAGTGCATCTGAGCAAGTGCGCGGATACCAGGTGCGTGCTCGGGTGAGCCGCGACTGCGGTATGGAAAGAGTGAGGGGACTTACACCCATGAATGTGATACGCGAGGTGTTGGGTTTCATCTTTGAGATTTTCTTTGGCTGCCGCCATGATCATCTGAGCCGTCCGTTTACGCTGCAGCAGCAGAGCTATAAAGTCTGTCTGGACTGCGGGAAGCAGCTTTGGTACTCGCCGGATACGATGCGCCTGCTGTCGGCGCGGCAGGTGCGCCGGATGCAGGCAATCGATGCGGGCGAGGTGAAGGTGATTCCTGCGGCAGCGATGCCGGCCGCGAATGGCCCGCAGCTTGTTCCTGTGAGCAGCCGGAGACCGGACTCCGCCGCCTGACGGGAGTTTGTGCATCCAGTCCCGGAGACGGTCTGCCTTCCGGGCTGTGACAGAATTGGATTACTGAAGTAATTCTTCTGCGATTACCAGTTTTTCTCCGGAAATCAATTCATCGAAGCGTAAATCATTGGCCAGACAGGCGTGCAGGCGTCTACAGTACGATAGAGCTGTACCCTCCCCTCGGGCATTTTTCCGCATATGCTGGTTTTCGCAAAAGCCCGTCTGCTTGCGGCGCCGCTCGTTCTTGCGATGGCGGGGTGCGGCACTATGAGCTTCGCTCCGCAGGCGAATGACGGAGCCTTTTCGATCAGCGCTTCCGCGACTTCGGTCAATACAAACGGACAGATAGCCTTCCACGCGACACTGCCGTCGGGTGAGCCGGCCGCAGTGAAGTGGGCGGTCACGGGCGGACAGAATTCAGCGGTACTGGGCGAGGGAAAGATTGACGCCAGCGGCATCTACACGCCGCCCAATGCGCTTTCACTCGATGAGGCTGCGGTGCAGGTCCGCGCGGTTCTTGCCGGCAATCCGGCGAGCAGCGCGGTAGAGACCGTGATGGTCCATCCGGGGTTTGTGCAGCCGCTTCTGCCGCAGAATGCGGCGCTGACGCCGGGATCGGCACTGGAAGTGACGGGGCAGATTGCCGAAGTGAGCGGAGGCAGGGTGGAGTGGTCGCTCTCGACTTCGGGCGCGGGCGGCGGCGAGGAGAATCCGCTGCTGGGCACGCTGAGCGGGGAGACATGCCAGCGCAATGCGCAGCGCTATACGACCTGCAGGGTCACGTATCTGGCTCCGGTTGCGGTTCAGGCGGGGGCGGTGTATCTGATCGCCTCGGTCAACGGGAGCCCGGCGACGGCTCCGCTGAAGATTCTGCTCGATGACAAGGGCGTGAACAGCAGCCCGTCGGCAAACCAGGCGATCCAGACGGGCGCGATTGCGCTGGGCAGCTCGGGAAGCAACGACAACGACTACGACACGTGGCAGGATCGCAACGGCGATCCGTATATCGCGGACTGCTGCGGAGGGACTCTGGGCGCGCTGGTCGCGGATGCGCAGGGAAATCAGTACATCCTGAGCAACAATCATGTGCTGGCGGAGTCGGATCAGGCGAAGGCGGGCGATCCGATCGATCAGCCGGGGCTGATCGATGGAGCATGCGTGCCGCTGAGCGCGGCGGGTGCGACGGTGCATCCGGTGGGCACGCTGAAGTTCTATGTGCCGCTGGCTTCGACGCAGACGAATGTGGACGCGGCGGTGGCCTCGGTGGCTCCGGGAGCGGTGGACCCGGCGGGAAGCATTCTGCAGCTGGGAGGACCGGGGGCGGACGAAGCGCTGACGGCTGCGCCTCCGATGGCGGGGCATGGCGAAGCGCTGACGGCGGCGAACCTGAACACTCTGCAGGTGGCGAAGAGCGGACGGACGACAGGGCTGACGTGCTCGACGGTGGACAGC
This sequence comes from Paracidobacterium acidisoli, assembly GCF_003428625.2. Lineage (GTDB taxonomy): Bacteria > Acidobacteriota > Terriglobia > Terriglobales > Acidobacteriaceae > Paracidobacterium > Paracidobacterium acidisoli. The sequence continues at coordinate 636,268 of NZ_QVQT02000003.1, forward strand.
GTAGACCTGACGGTGAAGGTCGATTACTACAGAGACTGCGCGGAGACCGAGCCCTATTACACGAAGACGTACGTGAACCAGATCGGGATCGCCGGAGATCACTTTACCGACAGCGGCGATTCGGGCGCGCTGGTGCTCGATGCCGCGAACGCGCAGCCGGTGGGGCTGTACTTTGCCGGAGGATCGGACGGAAAGGGCAACGGGATCAGCATTGCGAATCCGATCGGCGATGTTCTGGATGAGCTGAGCAGCCGGGGCGGCAGCGCGTTCAGCGTTGTGGGCACAACGGCGGCTCATGAGGTTGCCTGCCTGAAGTACGACACGGCGGCGGGAGAGACGGCGGGCCCGGAGGTTTCCGACGGCGCGCGGGAGCGGGCGCAATTTGTGGCGGAGACGCTGGCGGCGCCGCTGGTGAATAACGAAAAGGGAATTCTGGCGACGGCCACGGGCAAAAGCCTCGATGCGCCGGGCGAGGGCGCGGTGATTGTGTATGTGGACGCGGCGAAGCTGAAGACCGCGGAGCCGCAGACGGCGATTCCGGAGACGGTCGGCGGCATACGGACGCAGGTGATTGCGACCGATGCTCTTTCCCTGGCGCGCGGCGTGGAGCCGGCGGCGCCGGCGGTCGAGGCCGGGATTCATCTGACGGCGGCTGCGCTGACGCATGCGGGTGTGGTGGAGCGGCAGTACGCTTCGGCGCTGATGAGCGATCCGGCGATCTTCGGGGTGGGCGTGACGCAGAGCGAGGATGACGCGTCACAGGCGGCGCTGCTGGTGCTGGCGGATGTGAATCAGAGCCCGAGGGTGATGCCGGCGACCCTGGGCGGGCTCAGAGTGCGGTACATGCGACTGCACCGCTTTCATGTGACGCGGTCGAAGTATGCGGAACCGAATGCGGTTTCGAGCTGCGCGCTGAAGGGGCTGGAGGCGACGCGGCAGAGCCGGGCGGAGCGGAGCGCGTCAGAGTGGCGTGTTCCCGCTGAGCTCGGCCACTGAGCCGGGCTCGGAGCTGATCTCCGCTTCCTGATCGGGCCTCTCTTCTTCCGGATTCGAGGGGAAAAAGACGGAAAAGACCGTTCCCTGGCTGATGCCGGGCTGGATTCTGTCGGCCTGCTCGCGGGTGCGGCTGCGCAGGGTGACGATGGCCTGATGCTTGCGGATAATCTCGGCGCTGACCCAGAGGCCGAGTCCGGTACCGGTAACATCTTTGGTGGTGTAGAAGGGCTCGAAGATGCGGCGGCGCGCCTCGGGCGGGATGCCGCAGCCGGTATCGCCCACGGAGATGCGGACACCGGTGAGGCCGCCGTCCTTTGGCGAGTGGGTCCTGCGGACGCGCAGGCGCAGCGTGCCTCCGGAGGGGCTCATGGCATCGAGCGCGTTCCCGATGAGGTTGGCCAGGAGCTGGCGCATCTCTCCGGCGAAGCAGAAGAGATGGACGTCCTTGTCATACTCGCGCTCGACGCGCACGTGCAGCGTATTGACGCGGCCCTGATGGAGCCAGAGAACGGAATCGAGCAGCTCGCAGAGGTTGGCCATGGTGGGCAGAGTGGACTGGCGGTAAAACCGCAGCGTCTGCTGGGTGATCTCGGAGACGCGGGCGACTTCATGCTGGGCGAGATCGGCGAAGCGCGAGGTTTCGGCATCGAGGGGGCTCTGGCGGATGAGGAAGAGCAGATTGGTCACGGCCTCAAGCGGATTATTGATTTCGTGAGCGATGGAGGCGGCGAGCCGGCCGGCGGCGGCGAGCTTCTCGGTTTTGCGCAGCGCGTCTTCGGCGCGGCGGCGCTCGGTGGTGTCGACGATGATGGCGCCTACCCAGCGGACGGTCTGAGCGTCGGTGCGCACCGGATAGACATTGACCAGCCAGTTGCGGGTGAGGCCGGGCTGCGAGGGCAGCTCGCCGTTGAGCTCGAGATCCTGAACCGGCTCGCCGGTGCGGAAGACCTCTTCGATGGCACGCTCGAGGCGAAGGGCCGCGGGACGGGTAAAGACCTCGTGGACGGTGCGGCCGAGGTGGCGCGCAACGGGCACATCGTTCATGCGTGCGAGAAACTGGTTGACGCGCACGAAGCGGCATTTGCGATCGAAGAAGGCAAAGCCGGTGGGCGCGTTGGCGAGCATGGAGTCGAGCAGGGCGAGAGTTTCGGTGAGGCCGGCGCGCTGCTCCTGCATGGAGGCGACCATCAGGTTGAAGGCCACGGTCAGATCCGCCGATTCCGTTGCCGAGGTGACGGGAAGCGGAAAGGACGAGATATCTTCGGGATCGCGGATGAGCTGACGGGTGGCCTTCATCAGCACGCCGAGCGGGCGGGCGATGGTTCGCGCCATGACGCTGGCGAGAATGGTGCAGCCGAGCAGGCCGACGAGGGCGGAGATGAGGGTCACCTTCATCAGCGAGCGGAGCTGGACGCGGTCGTTGGCATCGTCGGGGTAAATCCAGACGAAGCCCTTCAGCTCCCCGTGAATGCGCACCGGGGCAACGGCCTCATGCGTGCCGGGAGCGGACCAGAAGACGACCGGACCGTGCAGGTCGCGCAGGTAGCTCATCTCCTGCCCGGTGAGGTTGAGCTTGTTTTCCATGCCTGGCTCGCTGCTCAGCAGGGTCACGCCGAAGGCGTTGGTGATCTGAACGGAGCGGATGCTGGGCGCGTCCTGCATGGCGTGGAGGACGGGGACGAGCAGATCGAAGTGACCGGCCTCAAAGTCGGTGCCGGCCTGCACGGCGAGGATGGAGGCCTGGTATTCGAGGCGATGGTCCATGCGCTCCTGCACGATCTGGCGTTCCTCGCGCACCATGAGCACGCCGAAGACCAGAAGGGCCAGCAGCTCGAAAAAGATCAGGCCGGCCATCAACTGGCCGCGAATCGTGCGTGGTCTCAGCACTGCCATAGCATCAGCGGAAGAAATGATTCCTTCCGAGGGTTCGGAACAGTTCGTTTCAGTCCGCAGAGGACTCAAGCATGGCCGGGGCCGGAAGCTTCTGCTTCAGGTCGTCGGCGATCTGACGGCCATGGAAACGGCCGTTCTCTATAAAAATCTCGTGGGTGCGAAAGCCGGCGATGATGACGCCAGCCAGATAGATTCCGGGGACATTGCTTTCCAGAGTCTGCCGGTCGCAGGCCGGGCAGTGATCCTGGCCCTCGATGCGCACGCCGAGAGACTCAAGAAAATCAAAATCCGGATGATATCCGGTCATGGCAAAGACAGCATCGTTCGGGATTCGCTGCTCTCCCCGAGGTGTGGAAATTGTAACCGCGTCGGGATCGATCCGCGTAACGCGGCTTTCGAAGTGAGCGGTGATTTCGCCGTTTTTGATCCGGTTTTCGATATCGGGAAGTATCCAGTATTTGACGTGGCGGTGCATGGAAGCGCCGCGATGCACGATGGTGACGCGGGCGCCGTGGCGCCAGAGCTCGAGCGCGGCGATGGCGGCGGAGTTCTTGCCGCCGATGATGACGACGTCGAGGTCGAAATACGGATGCGGATCGTTGTAGTAGTGCAGCACCTTGGGCAGATCTTCGCCGGGGATGTCCAGATAGTTGGGCAGATCGTAGTAGCCGGTGGCGACGATGAGCTTGCGGGTGCGCCAGGTGTGCTCGCGCTCGAAGCGGTCGCGGGTAAAGACATGGAAGCCGCCGTCGCTGCCGCTGACTCTTTCAACATTCTGATACTGACGAATGTCGAGGGCATAATGCTCCGCCACTTTGCGGTAATACTCCAGCGCCTCGTTGCGGTTCGGCTTCTGGTTGGGGCTGGGAAAGGGAATGTCGCCGATCTCGAGCAGCTCCGGCGTGGTGAAGAAGGTCATGTGCGACGGGTAGTGAAAAAGTGAGTTGCAGAGGCAGCCCTTGTCGACGAGCGCGACCCGGAAGCCGGCGCGCTGCGCTTCGATGGCACAGGCCATGCCGGTCGGTCCGGCGCCGACGACGAGCACGTCGAAAGTTTCGGAGGCCGCGCCCCCGTTTCGCTCAGCGTCCATGCTTCCAGCTTAGACGATATGCGAAACAGAGCACAGGGCTCAGGACGCAATGCTCAGAATGCAGGGCGGCTCAGGGGCGGCCGGCTTTCTGCAGAACATGCTGTTTCTCCGGCTTCTGATGTGGACTTTCAGGGAGGTGAACTGTACCTTATCGAGGATGAAGCGCCACCGGTTCCAGGGGCGGGCGAAACCCGGACGCAGGGCCGGTCTGCTGGTGCTTCTCAGCCTTGCCCTGTTCGCGGCGCTGGTTTCGATGCCAAACGCCGGTTTGTCGCAGGAGAGCCGCGGATCACCTGCGCCTGTGCCGGCCGCGAGGCCGGCGAACACCGGAATATCGTCTGCCTCCTCTCAGGCCGCTCCGCTGCAGACGGCGCCGAACGCGACTCGCATCTCCTACACCCGGCTCATCGCCGTACTTTGCTCCGGCCTGCTCATCAGCGCAGCCCGCCTGGCGCGCAAATTTCGCCTCTACCGTGGCCTGGGCGTATTCACGAACCCCTATGCGATTCTCTTCCTGATCTTCGGCATCGGTCTGTGCGGCATCCCTGTTACGTCGGAGGGCACCCTGAAGGCGCTGCCCTTCCTGGGATCATTGGGCCCGTGGATCGCCGACCTTTCCGGGATCGCCGTCGCGCTGGTTCTCCCGGCGATTCGCTTTAAGCCGAGGACGCAGCCTGCGGGGGACAACCAGATGCGCGATCTTGCGGGCGGATCGAGCTCCAACCCGATCCTCGCCGTGATTGAAGACGCCATCAGCGAGTGCATTCTCCGGCGCATGCAGAAGGAAGTTGTGGAGGCGTGCCGCCGCTACGACTGGGGCGCGATCCGGCTGGCGGCGGGACGCGCCCTCGAAGAGGAGATGACCATCCGGCCGCTGCCGGATGAAAAGTACAACGCGGTGCGCCAGTCGATCGAGAACTTTCAGCCCGACCCCGATCCGCACGCCGACTCCGAGAAGAAGTACAAAGCTCTTTTCGGCCTTTTGCGCTGGTGCTCCTTTCATCGGCTCCGCAGCAGCCTGGATGCGGCGGCGAGAGAGATCGAGCGATGAAGCTCTCGCAGGTGTTCGGTATCAGCCCGGAGTCTGCGGCGCGGCTTGACTACGCGCAGGTGCGCACGGTTCAGGATCTTGCCGAGGCCGCCGATCTGAAAGAGCTGAGCGAGCGCAGCAATCTTTCGCTCGACCTGCTGGAACAATGGCAGGGGACGGCGCGAACCAAAGTGGCTGCTGCCCGCCGGCGGCGCAGGCCGCTGGCCATTCTCGTCGCGGTCACCGCCATTCTGGTCGTCACAATTGCCGTCCGGTCTTACAGGACCCACAGGCTTAACAAGGCGGTCGTCCACTATAACCGCGGAAACGAGCGATTCGAGAAAAAAGACTACGCCGACGCCATTACCGAATACCGGAAGGCTCTGGCTCTGTATCCCGATTTCGCCAACGCCCACTATAGCCTCGCCGCAGCCCTGAACAACAAAGGCAACTACGACGGCGCTGTCGCTGAGTACCGGAAGACGCTGGCCATGAAGCCCGGTTACTCCGAGGTGCCGGAGCTGTTTCCCGGTTATGGGGAGGTTCAGGCTCACTTCAGTCTCGCCAACGCTCTGAACAACAAAGGCGACTACGACGGCGCTGTCGCTGAGTACCGGAAGGCGCTGGCGCGAGATTCCGATTACGCAGACGCCCACTTCGGCCTCGGCAATGCCCTGAACAATAAAGGCGACTATGACGGCGCTATCGCCGAGTACAGGAAGGCGTTGCTCCTGGATTCCGGCGACAAGAGTGAAATCCACCTCAACCTCGGCAACGCGATGTACAACAAAAACGACTACGACGGAGCTATCGCAGAGTACCGGAAGGTTCTGGCGCTGAAGCCAAAGGATGCCGATGCGCACAGCAACATCTGCAATACCCTGAACCAGAAAGGCGACTACGACGCCGCCATCGTCGAGTGCAGAAAAGCGCTGCTCCTTAACCCCGATCACGCTTATGCCCACAGGAATCTGGGCATCGCCCTGGGTAACAAAAGCGACCACAAAGGGGCTATTTCCGAGTACCGGAAGGCGCTGGAGCTGAATCCCGACGACGCCTACGCACACAACAGCCTTGGCTATGCCCTGTATCAGAAAGGCGACCTTGACGGCGCCATTGCCGAGTATCGAAAGGCGCTGGCTCTGAAGCCCGACTTTGTCATCGCTTATGACAATCTCAGCATCGCTCTGGACGATAAAGGCGACTACGACGGAGGCATTGCCGAGTACAGGAAAGCGCTGAGGCTGAAGCCTGACGACGCCTACGTGCACAACAGCCTCGGCTACGCCCTGTATAAGAAAGGCGATCTCGATGGCGCTGTCGCCGAGTACCGGAAGGCTCTGGCTCTGAAGCCCGACTTCGCCCTGGCTCATGACAATCTCGGCATCGCCCTGAGCGAGAAAAGCGACTACGCCGCCGCCATCGCCGAATACCGGAAGGCTCTGGCTCTCAAACCCGATTACGCCGCCGCCCACAATAACCTCGGCTACGTCCTGTACAGCAGAGACGACGATGACGAGGCTATCGCTGAGTACCGGAAGGCGCTGGCCCTGGATTCCGGCGAGGCTCTTTACCATATCAACCTCGGCGATGCCCTGGGCGACAAAGGCCGCTATGACGAAGCCATTGCCGAATACCGGAAAGTGCTGGCTTTGAAGCCGGACGCCGCCGACGCGCACACCAGTCTCGGCGATGCCCTGGACGGCAAAGGCGATCACGACGGCGCCATGGCCGAGTATCGAAAGGCTCTGGCTCTGAAGCCCGACGACGCCTACGCCCACAAAAACATCGGCTACGTTCTGAATGAGAAAGGCGACCACGACGGCGCTGTCGCCGAATACCGGAAGGCGCTGGCTTTGAAGCCGGACGAGGCCGATGCCTGTATCAACCTTGGCGACGCTCTGTACGACAAAGGCGACCACGAGGGTGCTGTCGCCGAGTACCGGAAGGCGCTGGCCCTGAAGTCAGACGAGCCTGTTTACCACATCAGCCTCGGCGATGCCCTGGACGGCAATGGCGATCACGACGGAGCCATCGCCGAATACCGGAAGGCGCTGACTCTGAAGCCCCGCAAGGCCATCTATCACCTCATTCTCGGCCGGATACTGGGCGATAAGGGCGATTACCGGGAAGCCATCGCCGAGTACCGTAAGGCGCTGGCTCTGGAGTACGGCCTTGACCTGCCCCACTACGGCATCGGTCTGGCGCTGGCAGGCATGGGCAGAAGGCAGGAAGCTGCGCGGGAATTTCAGAAGGCGAACCGCCTCGATCCCGGTTTGAAGCCGCAGCCGCCGAAATAAAACAGATGCAGAAGGGCTCTGCCCGCTCAGGCTGTCATTCGGGGACCGGTTCTTCCGCGTCAGGCGGGTTTGGTCGCTCAGAAGCCGGCTTGTATTTACTATGGAGCAGAGAGACGATTCATGGCGACGATTCGGCAGGAAGACCTTATTCAGAGCGTGGCGGACGCTCTGCAGTACATCAGCTACTACCATCCGGTGGATTACATTACCAGCCTGGCGAAGGCGTATGAGCGCGAAGAGTCGCCTGCGGCGAAGGATGCGATCGCGCAGATTCTGATCAACTCGCGCATGTGCGCGGAAGGGCACAGGCCGATCTGCCAGGATACGGGGATCGTGTCGGTATTTCTGAAGATCGGCATGGACGTGCGCTGGGACGCGGAGATGACGGTCGAGGAGATGGTGAACGAGGGCGTGCGGCGGGCCTATCTCGACCCGGACAACAAGCTGCGGGCATCGGTGCTGGCCGATCCGGCGGGGGCGCGGAAGAACACAAAGGACAATACGCCGGCGGTGGTGAGCATCGAGCTGGTGCGCGGCGGCGAGGTTGAGGTCACGGTCGCGGCGAAGGGCGGCGGGTCGGAGGCGAAGTCGAAGTTCGTCATGCTGAATCCGTCGGACTCGATCGTGGAGTGGGTGCTGAAGACGGTGCCGACGATGGGCGCGGGATGGTGCCCGCCCGGGATGCTGGGCATCGGTATTGGCGGCACGGCCGAGAAGGCGATGCTGCTGGCCAAAGAGTCTTTAATGGACCCGATCGATATCCAGGATCTGATGGCGCGCGGGCCGCAGAACAGGGCGGAAGAGCTGCGCCTCGAGCTGTATCAGAAGGTGAATGAGCTGGGCATTGGCGCGCAGGGGCTGGGCGGTCTGACGACGGTGCTGGACGTGAAGGTGCGCGATTATCCGACGCATGCGGCGAATCTGCCGGTGGCGATGATTCCCAACTGCGCGGCGACGCGGCATGCGCACTTTGTGCTGGACGGATCGGGCGTGGCGGAGCTCGAGCCACCGTCGCTCGAAGACTGGCCGAAGCTGACCTATGACGTTTCGACGGCGCGGAGAGTGGATCTGGACACGGTGACGCGCGAGGACGTAGCGAGCTGGAAGCCGGGCGAGGTGCTGCTGCTGAACGGCAAACTGCTGACCGGGCGCGATGCGGCGCATAAGCGGATGACCGACATGCTCAGCCGCGGCGAAAAACTTCCCGTGGATTTCACGAATCGCTTTATCTACTACGTCGGGCCGGTCGATCCGGTGCGCGAAGAGGTAGTGGGCCCGGCGGGTCCGACGACGGCGACGCGCATGGACAAGTTCACGCGGCAGATGCTGGAGCAGACGGGCCTGCTGGGAATGGTCGGCAAGGCGGAGCGCGGTCCGGCGGCGATCGAGGCGATTCGCGACAACAGGGCCGTGTATCTGATGGCGGTGGGCGGCGCGGCGTATCTGGTGTCGAAGGCGATTCGCGGCTCGAAGGTGCTGGCGTTTGAAGACCTGGGCATGGAAGCGATCTACGAGTTCGAGGTGAAGGACATGCCGGTGACGGTCGCGGTGGATGCGAACGGCACGTCGGTTCACCAGACCGGTCCGAAGGAGTGGCAGGCGAAGATTCAGAGCCGCATTGCGGGCGTGCCGATTCTGGCCTGAAGGCGGGAAGGCCGCCCGCGGCCTGTTCGCCGGCCCGACCTATTCGCTGGTTGTGGGATCGATGACGGTGCGAATGCGCGAGATACGATTGGCGGGAAAGCCGCCTCGCTGCGCGTGTTCGCGGATGGCGTCTTCGCCGGGCGCGATGTAGATGCAGTAGACCTTGTCGCCGGTCACGTAGCTCTGCACCCACTGAATCTGCGGGCCCATCTCCCGCAGCACGCCGCAGGACTTCTGCGATATGGCCTGCAGCTGTTCCGGCAGCAGATCTCCGGCTCCGGGAATCTCACGCTCGATGATGAATTTCGGCATGCTTTCACCCCCTGCTTTTCAGCAGGAGGTGATGATGCTACCGATGCTGCCGTAAATCAACTGCGATCTGCCGGAGCGGCTCAGTGAGAGCTGTGCAGATGATGGCGCTCATCGCTGTGCGCCGAAGCGGTTTCGGCGGCCGGCTGGGGTGAGTCGGTCTTTTTGCCGAGCTCGCGGGCCACGGTCCCGTTCTTCAGCATCTCCGCCGCCTGCCGGAGCGAAAGAGAAGAGGGCGTGCGCACATAGTCGCTGGTCTCTTCGTCTTCCTGATCGCCAATGCTCTTGAAGATCAGCGCATGACCCTGGATGTGGACGTGGGTCTGGGTGATCTGCCACTGGCCGGGCTGGACCTCCTGCCGGAGGATGTGGAAGGTGCCGCCTTTATCCAGCTTGCCGAGCAGCCCCCATCCGAATTCGACGGGCTGCGTCAGCGTTCCTTTCAGCTCCTTCAGGCGCATCTGCTTTTCGTCGACGACCAGGGTTCCGGACATGGTGGCGAGGACACGGGAGTTCATGCTGGGCGGGCTGAAGTCGGGATTGGGCGTGTAGCTGAGGCGAATCTCGCCGTCGCTGCGGCCGGTCTCTTTCCAGAGGAAGGCCTTGGGCAGCATCTCCATCATGGAGCGGGCCTGCTGATCGTCGTGCTGGGCGTTTTTTTGCTGCTTCTGCCGCAGATCGGGGTCTTTGACCATCTGATCGATCTTCTGAAGATCCTGCTGCTTCTCATCGGGACTGAGGTCGTGGCCGTCTGCTTTGATCGTCTCCGAGAGATTGCCGGCGGGGGTTTCGACGACCAGCCTCACGGTGGATTTGCCGGGAACCTGTTTGGCGTCGCGATACATCCAGGAGATGTGGTTGTTGGAATCGGCGGTCAGCTCGTTATTCACGACCTCCTGCACGATCTGTACCGGAGGCATCTGGCAGAAGGCGGGGCGCGCCGCGGCGGCGATCAGGGCGAGTACGGGAAAAGCCAGGAAGAGCCGGAAGGCGGCGGGCCGAACAGGTTTCGAGTACCGGGTATTGCCCGCAGAAATTATGGATCGAGAGAGCCCTTGCAGGACAATCATCAACGGGATCGTACCTCTAGACTGCATCTTACCCAACCCTGGAGAGCTGGTGGTGCAGGGAACAATAAATCAGATGCCGGACGGGATGAAAGCCGTTTCCGCAGACAGAAGCGGTTTTCTCCCCGTCTGTACGACAAAGACCGCGGATCGAAGAATGCGCGCAATCACTCATGCCGTGAACGCAAGGTCCACGACAGGCTCTTCTTCGCTCAGCGGCATGGCTCTCGGCAGAATTTCCACTTCACCTCCGGGCAGGAAGTGAAAGTCATAGCGCAGAAAGCACTCTCCACAGAGCCAGAAGTGTTCGATCTGCAGAACGCTGTGCGCCTGGCGGGTCACTCTGACCACTCTGCCATTGCGCAGATAGAGCAGTTTCTGGCGGCAAGCCGGATTTATGCATTCGGAAACCACGTTCCCCTCCAGCGAATAGGAGGGGAAAAGCAGGGCGATGGTTGCCCTCAAAGACGCAGGAGTGTGCAGTAAGGCAATTGCAATTGTGCAATTCGGCGCACGGAGGAAAACGTGTCTGCAGCGAGCAGAAAATGTGCGGGATGGAAAAGACGGAGGTGACAGGACGGCCGGGAGTATGAAATAGAATGCGTTTACAGTTTCGAGCGTTTTGTTCCCGCGCCGAAGTCGGGCGAAACCCCATGATCCGGAGTAAATGCTTGTATTGCCGCAACCGCGCACCCGCTGTTTTTGTCTTCGCTGCCGCTTTTCTTCTGCCGTTATCTCATGCTCAGGGGACGCATCCCTGGACGGTGCAGGAGATTTACGGACATGAAGGAAGCCTGACGGGCGATCCTCCGGAGGGGATCAGCTGGTCGCCGGATGGCAGGGTCGCCACGTATCTGGCCGACAGCGGAGACGTGATGGAGGTGTTTCCGGGAGACGGCAAGCCGAAAAAGATGATTCCCTACGAAAAGATCAGCGGGCTGCTGTCGGCCAATGTGAGCGAGCGGGACCGCGATCACCGGAACCGCTACGACGAGCCGGATTACATCTGGGCGCCGGATTCCCAGCATCTGCTGTTCGATACCGATGGGGAGCTGTGGGTCTACGAGCTGAAGAGCGGAACCGGCGTGCAGGTGGGCAACAGCGGGATGCAGAGCGGGGACGATCCGAAGTTTTCTCCGAACGGGAAGTACATTTCCTTTTTGCGTAATCACAATCTGTATCTGCAGCGGCCGGACGGCTCGGCGCCGGCGACGGCGCTGACCAAAACCGACGATCCGACGCTGCTGAACGGCGAAGTCGACTGGGTGTATCTGGAAGAGCTGGACGTGCGGAGCAACTACTTCTGGTCGCCCGATTCGAAGCATATCGCCTACCTGCAGATGAATGAGAAGCAGGTTCCGCAGTATCCGATCGAGGACTGGCTGAACGTGCACTCGGCGGTCGATGAGCAGCGGTATCCGCAGCCGGGCGATCCCAACCCCGGGGTGAAGGTGGGGGTGGTGGATGAGAATGGCGGAGCGACGCACTGGCTGAAGATTCCGGAAGATTACGGCAACGACTACATTCCGCGCTTCGGCTGGGTCGATCCGCGGGTGGTGTGGGTGGAGACGCTGAGCCGCGATCACAAGCACCTCAATGTGTGGTTCGCGGACACGAAGACGGGAGAGGTAAAGCTGGTTCTGGCGCAGACCGAGCCGGAGTACTTTACCGAAACCTACGATCTGCACTTTCTGGACAACGATCAGTTCCTGATCGTGAGCTGGCGCGATGGCTACCGGCATATCTACCGGTACGCCTATAACCCGTCGAATCCGCTGGATGCCGAGGCCAGGCCGCTGAATCAGGTGGAGAGCGGCGATTATGAAGTGACGGATATCAAGGCGATCGACCTGGGAACGAGCACGGTGTACTACCTGGCGGAGGGCGGCAATCCGCTGGATGTGCAGATCTGGGCGGTGCATCTGGACGGCAGCGGAAAGCGGCAGGTCTCCCGGACGCCGGGCGTGCACGATCCGGATTTTCCGGAGAACGGGAAGGCCTATATCGACACGTACTCCGACCGCATGACGCCGCCCACGGTCGCTTCGTGCGCGCCGGACGGCACCTGTCAGCCGTTCTGGCAATCGACACCGGTCAGGGGGCACACGCTGCGCGCTCCGGTGGACCTGACGCTGACGGCGGCGGATGGAAAGACGGAACTTTACGGGGCGATCCTGCTGCCGGACAGCCGGACGGCAGTGAAGAGCGTGCCGCTGCTTGTGAATCCTTATGGCGGGCCGGGCGTGGGCGAGATGACGAACCGGTGGCGCGGCAAGGGATTTTTCTTTGACCAGCTGCTGGCCGAGCACGGGTTTGCGGTGCTGCATGTGGACAACCGCGGCATGGCGGGGCGCGGGCGCGCGTTCGAACAGGCGTGTTATCACAATTTCGGACCACCGCAGCTTGCCGATCAGTTATCCGCAATAGATCAGGTGCTGGCGAAGTATCCGCAGCTTGACCCCGAGCGGATGGGGTGGTGGGGCTGGAGCTGGGGCGGCAGCTTTACGCTGTACGCGATGTCGCATTCGGACCGCTTTCAGGCCGGGGTCTCGGGCGCTCCGGTGACGGACTTCCGCAACTACGACTCGATTTATACGGAGCGGTATCTGGGGCTGCCGGCGGAAGACAAGGAGAACTACGACCGCGATTCGGACCTGAACAGCGCGGACGATCTGAAGGGGCATCTGCTGATTCTGCACGGCACGGGCGACGACAACGTGCATCTGGAAAATACGGTGCAATATATCGAGAGGCTGATTCAGGCCGGGATTCCGTACGACTACAACATCTTTCCGCGCAAGACGCACTCTGTTGCCGGGGCGAAGGATCAGACGGAGCTGTTCAGCAAAATTCTGGAGCATTTCGAGCGCTATTTCGCGCAGGCTCCGGCAAACAGGGGAACAGGAGCGCAGGGGCAGTGAGTCATCCGGCAGAGAGAGCGGATACGGGCGAGCTGGTGCGGGGACGCACGACGCTGGGTGAGTTTGAGCTGACGGTTCTGAGCGACGGCAGCTATTTTCTCGACGGCGGAGCGATGTTCGGCGTGGTGCCGAAGCCGATGTGGGAAAAGCGCGCCCCCGCGGATGCGCTGAACCGGATTCTGCTGGGGCTGAATACGGTGGTGGTGCGGACGGGAAAGCACACGGTAGCGATCGAGACCGGTATCGGCAACAAGCTGAGCGAAAAGCTGCGCGCCATTCACGAAGCGAAGGAGCAGCTGCCGCAGGCATTTGCCGCTGCGGGGATTCGGCCGGAGGAGGTGGATGTGGTGATCAACTCGCATCTGCACTTCGACCACTGCGGATGGAACACGACGAAGCTGCCGGACGGGAGAGTGATTCCGACGTTTCCGAATGCGCGGTACTTTGCACATCGCGGCGAGGTGGAACACGGGCATCTGCAGATGGAGCGGGACGCGGTGAGCTACATCAGCGACAACTACGATCCGCTGATAAAGAGCGGGCAGATGACGCTGCTGGACACGAAGCCGGGCGAGGTGACGGAGATCGTGCCGGGGATTTCGGTCGAGGGGTATCCGGGGCATACATCGCAGCTGCTGGCGGTGCATCTCGATTCAGGCGGGAAGCGGGCGTGCTACATCTCGGATCTGATTCCGACGAGCGCACATCTCGATATCACATGGGTGATGGGGTATGACCTCGATCCGCTGACCTGCATTGAGCAGCGTAAACGCTTTTACCGGCGAGCGATTCCGGAGGAGTGGCTGGTGCTGTTTACACACGATCACCGCACACCATTCGGCTATGTTGAGATGAACGAAAAAGGCAAGCCGGTGATGAAGCGGCAGGTCTGAACGTTTGTCGCTCTACAAACTCTCTGAGGTTCCATGCCACTCGATGCAAAGGTGAGATCGATTCTCGATGCGCAGGCCGCAAAGCATGCGCGGCCATTAACCCGGATCACTCCAGAGGAGGCACGCGGCAGAGTGGAGGAGATTGTCGCCGCGGTGCGGCTGACGGATCTGCCGCAGGTGCGTGTCGCGGATATCAACATTCCGGGGCCGGGCGGAGCCATTCCGGCGCGTGTGTACCGGCCTGAGAAGCAGGGCGTTTTCCCGGCGGTGGTGCACTTTCACGGCGGCGGATGGGTGATGGGGACGCTCGATTCTCACGATCCCTTTTGCCGTTATCTCTGCGGAGCTGCCGATGCTGTAGTGGTGTCGGTCGATTATCGGCTGGCGCCGGAGCACAGATTTCCCGCGGCCGTGGAGGACAGCGAAGCGGCGGTGCTTTATGTACTGGATCATGCAGCGGAGTTTTCCGCAGACCCGCATGCGGTGCTGGTGAGCGGCGACAGCGCCGGAGGCAATCTGGCGGCGGTGGTGGCGCTGCGTCTGCGGGGCAGGAAGAAGCTGCGCGGGCAGATTCTGCTGTTTCCGATCACCGATCATTACAGCTCCGCATACCCGTCATACGAGGAGAATGCGAAGGGGTACGGGCTGGAGCGGGATGGCATGATCTGGTTCTGGAATCATTACCTGCCGCATCCGCAGGAGATCCATCATCCGGATGCGTCGCCGCTGCGTGCGGCCGATCTGAGCGGGCTGCCTCCGGCGCTGGTGGTGACCGGCGAGTACGATGTGCTGCGCGATGAGGGCGTGAAGTACGCAGAGCGGCTGAAGGAAGCAGGCGTGCCGGTCACGCATCTTCACTACGACGACATGCATCACAACTTCTGCGTCTGGCCGCTGACGGTGGGCGCGCTGAAGCAGTCGCGGGAGGCCATTGCCGCGATGGCTGAATGGATTCAGGCAGCGGCGCGATAACCGGTTGAACGGCAGCGTGACGGAAGAGGATCAGCGGCCGGCTGTGTCTTCTCCGACTTTGAGCACGGCGAGGAAGGCTTCCTGGGGGATGTCGACTTTGCCGATGCGCTTCATGCGCTTCTTGCCTTCCTTCTGCTTCTCGAGCAGCTTGCGCTTGCGGCTGATGTCGCCGCCGTAGCATTTGGCGATGACGTTTTTGCGCAGCGCGGAGACGGTTTCGCGGGCGATGACCTTGGCGCCGATGGCGGCCTGGATGGCGACCTCGAACTGCTGGCGCGGGATGAGCTCGCGCATCTTCGAGACCAGAGCGCGGCCGCGGTCGTAGGCGAAGTCGCGGTGAACGATGATGGAGAGAGCGTCGACGGGCTCGCCGGAGACGAGGATGTCCATCTTGACCATGGGCGACACCCACATGCCGGAGAGCTGGTAGTCGAGCGAGGCGTAGCCGCGGGAGACGGATTTGAGGCGGTCGTAGAAGTCGAGGACGATCTCGTTCAGCGGCAGCTCGTAGGTGAGCATGACGCGGGTGGCGGAGACGTATTCGAAGTTTTTCTGGCGGCCGCGCTTGTCTTCGACGAGCTTAAGGATGCCGCCGACGTACTCCTCATTGGTGAGGATGGTGGCGGTGATGATGGGCTCTTCGATCTGTTCGACTTCGCTGGGGTCGGGCCAGCGCGAGGGATTCTCGACTTCAATCACAGAGCTGTCGGTCATGGTGATCCGGTAACGGACGCCGGGCGCGGTGGTGATGAGGTCGAGGTTGAACTCGCGCTCGAGGCGCTCCTGGATGATCTCCATGTGCAGCAGGCCGAGGAAGCCGCAGCGGAAGCCGAAGCCGAGGGCGACGGAGCTTTCCGGCTCGAAGAAGAAGGACGAGTCGTTGAGGCGCAGCTTTTCGAGGGCGTCGCGGAGCAGGGTGTGCTCGTGCGAATCGACGGTGTAGATGCCGGCGAAGACCATCGATTTGATGTCTTCAAAGCCGGGCAGCGCTTCGATGGCGGGGCGATTGTCTTCGGTGACGGTGTCGCCGATTTTGGTGTCGGCCACGTTCTTGATGGTGGCGACAAAGAAGCCGACTTCGCCTGCGGAGAGCTCGTCGATCTCGACGGGCTTGGGGGTGAGGACGCCCATGGATTCGACGTCGAAGGCCTTGCCGTTCGACATGAGGCGGATCTTTGCGCCTTTGCGCAGGCGGCCGTTGACGATGCGGGCGAGGACGATGACGCCGCGGTAGGCATCGAACCAGGAGTCGAAGATGAGGGCCTGGAGCGGCGCCTCAGGATCGCCTGCCGGCGGCGGAAGGCGATGCACGATGGCTTCGAGGATATCGGGGACGCCGAGGCCGGTTTTGGCGCTGACGGGAATGGCGTTGGAGGCATCGAGACCGACGGTCTGCTCGACCATCTCTCTGGTGCGCGGAATATCGGCGCTGGGGAGATCGATTTTGTTGATGACGGGGATGATCTCGAGGCCGTGGTTGATGGCGAGGTAGGCGTTGGCCAGGGTCTGCGCCTCGACGCCCTGAGAGGCGTCGACGACCAGCAGCGCGCCTTCACAGGAGGCGAGCGAGCGGGAGACTTCATAGGAGAAGTCGACGTGGCCAGGCGTGTCGATGAGGTTGAGCTGATACGTGGTGCCGTCTTTGGCCGGGTACATCATACGCACGGCATGGGCTTTGATGGTGATGCCGCGCTCGCGCTCAAGGTCCATGGCGTCAAGCACCTGGGCCTGCATCTCACGGGCGGTGAGGGAGCCGGTGAGCTCCAGCAGGCGGTCGCTGAGCGTGGATTTGCCGTGATCGATGTGCGCGATGATCGCAAAATTCCGGATGTACTTGCTGTTCATGAAAAGAGTGCCGGTTCCCGGCGGGTTTCATTGGGAGGATTTCTTTTGAAGCGGGTATCGGCTTTGGGTATACCCGGCGGAGGAAACTCTCCTGAGGCCTCAGTTTATCATCGGCATTGTCGGCATCGCGCCGACCGCAGTCATACAATAAGGCAGGTAATCCTCGCTGGCGCATGGCAGTACATAAGGCTTTTTCCGCCGCAGCTTTTGCGGCTTTGCTGATCCTTCCGGGATACGCTTCGGGACGCGATTCCCATCCCTCGACATCCGGCGCCGCACGGAGCGCACGGGCGTCTGCGCAGCAGACCGCTCCCGCGCAGTCCGCATCCGCATCGCCAGGCATGAGCCGGCAAAAGGCGGAGCAGGACCAGCAGCTCATCGATACGGTCGAGAAGGCGTGGCAGACCGGCATGCAGAACTATCAGCAGGGGCATGCGGCGGCGGCCAAAGCGAACTTCGATTACGCCGTCGACCTGATGCTGACCAGTGGTCTGGATATCCGGAACGATCCGGCGCTGAGCGCGGAGTTCGACCGCATTGTGGATGCGGAGAACACGCAGGAGCTGGATGCGCTGCGGCAGAAGACGAACGCGGCGTCGCAGGCAGCCGAGCCGGCTCCGGTGGATATTGCGAACGACGTCACCTTCCCGGTGGACCCGAACGTCAAGGCGCAGGCGGAGGCGGAGCTGAAGGTCACGCAGTCCGATCTGCCGCTGGTGATGAACGATCCCGTCGCGAGCTTCATCAACTTCTTCACGCACACGACTCTGGGGCACAACACCATCGTCGGCTCGCTGACCCGCGCCGGGCGCTACAAGGAGATGATCCAGCGAGTACTAAAGGAAGAGGGTGTTCCGCAGGACCTGTTCTATCTGGCGGTGGCCGAGTCGGGCTTCCGGCCTCAGGCGGTCAATCCCAGATCGGATGCGGCCGGGATGTGGCAGTTCATGCCATACGGAACATACGGTCTGCGGCGGACGGCCTGGTATGACGAGCGGTTCGATCCGGAGAAGTCGACGCGCGCCTATGCCCGCGAGATCAAGGCCAACTACGAACAGCTCGGCGACTGGTATCTGGCGATGGCGGCCTACGACTGGGGCGCGGGCAATGTGCAGCGCGCGGTGCAGCGCACCGGCTATGCGGACTTCTGGGAGCTGTACCGGCGGAACAATCTGCCGGCAGAGACGAAGAACTACGTGCCGATTATTATCGCGGTCACGATCATGGCCAAGAATCCGAAGCAGTATGGCCTGGATGATCTGGCTCCCGATCCGCCGCTGCTGGACGATACGGTGACCACCGATTATGCGGTGGATCTGCGGCTGGTGTCAGACATTACGGGCGCGCCGCTGCAGGAGATCGAGGCGCTGAATCCGAGCCTGCTGCGCATGTCCACGCCGCCGGATGAGCCGTTCGATCTGCACCTGCCCGCAGGGGCGAAGGCCGGTTTCGAGCAGACCATTGCCGAGATTCCGGAAGACAAGCGGCGCTACTGGCGGTATCACGTGCTGCAGCCGAGCGATACGATCAGCGACATTGCGCGCACCTATCATGTCTCCACTTCAGAGATCGCCTTCGTGAATCAGCTCAGCTCGACGGAGGACCTCTCCGGCGTGGATGCGCTGGTGATTCCGGTAGCGCCTTCGTCGGCTCCTTCTTCGCTGCGGACGGCGCGTTACAAGGTACGGCACGGCGATACGGTGGTGACGGTGGCCGACCGCTTCGGAGTCACGGTGGAGCAGCTGCGCCGCTGGAATCATCTGAAGGGCTCGGAGCTGGCGGTGGGGCGGAGTCTGTATGTCTCCGAGCCGGCGCGGATCACGGGCTCTTCCCGCGGGCGGCATGGGCGCGGCACACGCAGGCATGCTTCCGCGAAGGAAACTGCATCTCACTCGACGGCCGCTTCAGAGCGCGGGCAGAAGCGAAGCGGAGGCCACCCGGCGCGCCGTGTGGACGAGAGCAGGGCACATGCCGTGGCAGGTTCCTCCGCAAAAAAGAAGAAGCATATCTGAAAAGAGCCCGCTAGAATCAGTTGAGGGCTTGCATCCGTTGACGAGCCGTTGCATGCTGTTGCTATAATCCGCGCCGCAGGGCTTGTATGTATCTTTGCTGCGCTGAATCGCAGAGGGGCCACGGTAACGGAAGTCCGGAGGGATGAATCCATGCAGGACGATCGCAGACTTTTCGCAAGCAGTGACGATGAATTCGAGCCGGAATCTTTCGACGATTCCGAAGAGCTGGATAGCGGCTTTGATGAGGACGAGGAAGAAGAGGAAGTCTCTATCTCGGTTTCGTCCGATGATGACGATATAGAAGATGAAGAGACGGAAGGCGTCGTCGTTGCCATCATCGAAGAGCCGATCGAGGACACCGTGGCGGTGCCCGCGGTGAGCAAAGCACCGGCAGGGAAGAAAGCCGCGAAGAAGGCAGCCAAAAAAGCGCCGGCCAAAAAAGCTGCAAAGAAAGCAGTGGAGAAGGCTCCCGCGAAGAAGGCCGCGAAAAAGGTTTCAGCCAAAAAAGCCGCGAAGAAAGCTCCGGCTAAAAAGGCCGTAAAGAAATCCGCTGCGAAGAAAAGCAGTGGCGCTCGAAGTGGCGGACGGGCTGCAAAGAAATCTGCAGCCGGTAAAAAGAGCGTCGTCAGTAAAAACCCAACCAAGAGAGGTCTTACTTTGGCAGTGAAGAAAGCAGCAAAGAAGGCAGCAGTGAAGAAAGCAGTGAAGAAGGCTCCCGCGAAGAAGGCAGCCAAGAAGGCCCCGGCCAAGAAAGCGGCCAAGAAGGCAGCAAAGAAGGCAACGAAGAAGTAGTTCACCGTAGTCTTAAGGCAAGCAAAAGAGCCCGGCACAACGCCGGGCTTTTTTGCGCCTGCAGAAGCTTCTCACTTGCCTGATTTTGCCGCAGATAACATCGCCTCTTCCCCTGACGAGGAAGAGGCGATGTGCGAAATGGGAACCGGCTACGAGGCCTGAATCTGGCGGAGATGGTGCTGCTGATGCGCGATGTAGTCCGTGATGAGGAAGCGGAGGGTTACGGGAGCATCATCGCCAACGCGGCATTCGGCTTCGAGCTTCGCGACAGGAATGCGGTTCACCACGGCGATGAGAAGGTCGTGGTAAGCCTTCCACCAGCCGAGGAGCGTCTCCCAGGAGGCCTCCGCATAGCCGTGCGCATCGACCCATGCCTGCTGGCCGTAATCCGGCCCGGTATATGCACCATCGAGGGAGGCGCGCACAAACCGCTGATGATTGTTGGCCGCGGAGTCGATCATGTGGCCGAGGATCTGTTTGCGCGTCCAGCCACCCTCGCGCCAGGGAGTGTCAGCAAGCGAGTGCGGAGCAGCCTTCAGCGCAGCGTGCAGAGCATTGCACCCCGCGCTGAATTCTTCTCTGACGGAGTTCGACAAGAGCGGATTAGCCCTTCTTCTGGAAGTCCGCCAGCGCCGTCAGAACCTCTTCGCTGTGCACGGAGGGGTTCACCTTCGTCCAGACCTTCACGATTTTGCCATGCGGGTTAATCAGGAAGGTGTTGCGGTTTGCCATGCCGTACACGCCGTTGAGCGATCCGTACTCCGCGACGACCTTTTTGGTGGAGTCGCTGAGCAGGGTGAAGCCGAGGCCGTCCTTGGCGCAGAACTCTTTGTGGCTGTCGACGCTGTCGACGCTGACACCGAGGACGATGGCGTTGTCGGCATGATACTTGTCCATATCGCGCTGGAAGTTGTGCGCCTCGATGGTGCAGCCCTGGGTCATATCCTTGGGATAGAAGTAGAGCACCACCCATTTTCCGCGGTAGGTGTGCAGCGAGACGGGCGTGTTTTCTTCGGAGGGAAGAGTAAAGTTCGGCGCGTTCTGACCGATCTGAGGCATCGAAGCGTCATCGGCGGCGAAGCTGCGCAGGGTAGCGAAACCGAGAACGGCTGCAACGACCACGGCGGCGAGCGTAAGCACTGAGGTTCTGGACATCGTATTTCTCCTTGCTGAATAAGACCTTCAGGGGTGGACAGGGATACTGCGGAAGACAAACATCCGGGCACAGACTCTTGCAGATTATTATCTGTGTTCCATGGCGAACACCGCAATTCCGGCGGCGTCGGCGCGCGAACGAATTGTATCGCTATCAAAAATAAGGGTGCGGCCGGCTTCGATGGCGAGGCAGGTGGCTCCGGCGCGCTGCATGGTCTCGATGGTGCCTATGCCGATGACGGGAACGTCGAAGCGCATGTCCTGCTTCGGACGGGCTACCTTGACCACGGTGAGGCTGCGGGCGAGCGTGGAGGCCTCGCCTTCTTCGGCGAGGGAGCGCATGAGCGCGCCGGCCCGTTCGATGGCGGCGTCGGTGCCTTCCATGGCTTCGACGGCGACGCAGGCCTGGCCGGCGATGACGACGGTCTGCCCGATATCGTATCCGGCGATGGCGAGGGCGACATTGCGCCCATAGGCGATGTCGAGCTGCTCCTGCTCACCGGGAGCGCGGGCGGTGAGGACGCCGGGCTTTGCCAGCAGCGGCTCAAGGTAGGAGGTAGAGGAGATGAGCTCGATGCCTTCGTCGCCGAGGACTTTGGCGACGGCCCCGAGCAGCATGTCGGTATTGCGAGTGCGCAGCGAGAGCAGCAGCTTGGCGAGGCGCCAGTCGGGGCGAATGCTCGAAAAGATCTGTTTGTGGCGGACCTGGCCGGCCATCACGGCCTGCATGACGCCTTCTTTATGAAAGGTCTCGATGAGCCGGGAGAGCTCTCCGAGCGAAAGCCAGTGTACGCGGATGGCGGGATCGGCCTCGGCGCGCTGATCGATCTCAGGATCGGTCTCTTCTTTGATGGCGGCAACGACGACCGTCATGCCGTGGGCGCGCGCGGCGTCGAGCAGCAGGAAAGGGAAGCGCCCGTTACCGGCGATCAGGCCAAGTTTGCCGGATGCTGTGCTCATGATGGCGGTTATTTGAGCACTCCGCGCTCCGACTTCTCGATGAAGTCGACCAGATACGCGACATCTTCAGAGGCGATGCTCTCTTCCTTCAGCTTTTCGAGCGCCTGTGAGGTATTGAGCTTCGACGCGAGCAGCAGGCGGTAGGCTTTCTGGATGGGACGCATGCGCGCGGCATCGAAGCCGCGGCGCTCCATGCCGACCTTGTTCAGGCCGTAGGCGTGGGTCTCGCGCTTTGCGGAGGTCAGGGAAAAGGGAAGAACGTCCTGAGTGACGGTGGTGCCGCCGCCGGTATAGGCGAATCGGCCGATGCGGCAGAACTGATGCACCTGATTGAGCGCGCCGACGGTGGCGTAATCCTCGACCAGAACGTGGCCGGCGAGGGTTGCGGCGTTGGCCAGGATGCAGTGGCTGCCGATGACGCTGTCATGGCCGATGTGGGCATAGGCCATGATGAGACATTGGCTGCCGATGTGCGTGGTGCCGCCGCCTCCGGCTGTGCCGCGGGAGATGGTGACACACTCGCGGATCACGTTGCCATCGCCCATCGCGACGCCGGTGGGCTCGCCTTTGTACTTCAGATCCTGCGGCGAGACGCCGACGCAGGCGAAGGAATAGAAGCGGTTGCGCGCGCCCGCGTGCAGATGGCCATCGAGAACGACGTGCGAGACCAGCTCGCAGTCTTCGCCGAGAACCACGTCGGGGCCAATGGTGCTGTAGGGTCCGACGGAACAGGAGGACGGAACGACTGCCGTGGGGGCGACAATCGCGGTCGGATGGATGCTCACTCGCTCTTCACTCCGGGGTTACCGTTTCCAGAGCCGGTTCTTCGGCAGCGGCGCTTTCGGCGGCGGCCTCTTTTCTGCGCGGCACGAGCTGGCACATCACAATGGCCTCGCAGGCCAGTTTGCCGTCGACCATGACCCGGCCCTGCATGCGCACGGCGCGGGGCTTCCAGTTGAGCACCTCGACCTCGATGCGAAGCTGGTCGCCGGGAACCACGGGGCGGCGGAATTTGGCCCGCTCGATGCCGGTAAAGACCATCAGCCTGGTGTCGCGGTCGGGAACTTCCGTAAGCAGGAGCGCGCCGCCGGCCTGGGCGATGGATTCAACGATGAGCACGCCGGGCATGATGGGGAAATCGGGGAAATGGCCCTGAAAGAAGGGCTCATTGATGGTCACGTTTTTGATGGCGACGATGCGCTTTTTGCGCTCGATCTCCTGCAGGCGGTCGATGAGCAGGAAGGGATAACGATGCGGCAGGATCGCCATAATGTCCCGAATCTCGAGCACATCGCGTCCATCCAGAATGGGGTTGGGATTCTCCATAGTTCGCAGGGGAGATTATAAAACACGGCCCATAAGGCATGACCGGAGGCCCAGGGCGGTCCGCGACAGGGAAGCCCGTTTCAGCGCAGCGCCAGCAGGGTCAGGAGGAGCGAGACGGGCATGACCAGAGCGCCGGTCTTCAGGAACTCCCAGGCGGTGATCTCGGCATTGTCGCGGCGCAGGGCGATCAGCCAGAGGATGGTCGCAAGCGAGCCGGTGACGGAGAGGTTGGGCCCAAGATCGACGCCGATGAGCACGGCATGGGTGAGCAGCGCCGGGTTGTGCATCTGCGCCAGCGCGGTGCCGCCGGCGAGGCCCACAGGCAGGTTGTTCATGCCGTTTGAGAGCAGAGCGACGGTAAAGGCGCCGATGAGCTTTCCATAGCCGCCGGGCAGCGCGGCCAGCCAGTGCAGGCCGGCCAGGGTGGCGCGCAGCATACCGGCGAGGTTGAGGGCCTCGACGATCATGAAGAGACCAGCGACCAGAGGAATGATGCTCCAGGAGACATGACGCAGGGCGGCGCGCGGGGCGCTGCGATCCCTGAGCGCGACCAGGGCGAGAGCCACGATGCCCGCAATACAGGTAGGAAGGCCCAGCGGGAGCTCGAAGGCCGACGATGCGAGCAGCGTGGCGGCGGCGAGGAGGATTCCGGCGAGGGCGAGCTTTCCTGCGGGAGTCAGACGGACGGCGTCTTCCACGGCGCTGACCGTGCCGCGGAGGGTCCGGCGCGAAAGCCAGCGGAGGCAAAGATACGTTGCGGCGATGGAGACGATGGAGGGCAGCAGCAGGGAGCGCATCCAGGAGCCGAGCGGCGGCAGATGCGAGCCGAAGATGACCAGATTGGCCGGGTTGGAGATGGGCAGCAGAAAGCTGGCTGCGTTGGCGATGAGCGCGCAGGCCAGAAGGTAAGGGCGAGGCTCGACGCGGGCGCGGCGCACGGCCGCCAGCACGGCGGGAGTGAGCACGACGGCGGTGGCATCGTTTGAGAGCAGCGCCGTGACGACGACCCCGGCGCCGTAGATCCAGAGAAAGAGCCGCGCCGCCGAGCCTTTTGCGTGATGCACGGCGAGGTCTGCGACCCAGTCGAAGACGCCTTCATGACGGGCCAGCTCCGCCAGCAGCATCATGCCGATGAGGAAGAGGCAGACATCGAGCGCTTCGTGAAGAGCATGGACGGCGCGGGGAAGAGGCAGCAGGCGCGCGATCACGAGCAGAACCGCACCGGCTCCGATCCAGATGTATTCCGGAATGCCTTTGGGACGAAGGAGCATCAGCAGAAGGCTGGCCAGGGCGATCGTCCAGATCAGAAGCATGTGCAGAGAGGCATTCACTGAAGATAAAGATGCAGGGTCAGGCGGTCATCGATCGTGGAATCCGGATATCAGAGAGCGTTTACGATGGCATCGGCCAGGCTGCGCGTGGTGCCTTTGCCGCCCATGTCGGGAGTCAGCAGATTGCGATCGCCGGCCACGACGCGCTCGATGGCCGACATGATGGCGGCGGCAGCCTCGGCCTGGCCGAGGTGTTCGAGCATCATGGCGGCGGACCAGATCTGCCCGATGGGATTGGCGATGCCTTTGCCGGCGATGTCGGGAGCCGAGCCGTGTACGGGCTCGAACATGGAGGGGTACACACGCTCGGGATTGATATTGCCGGAGGGGGCGATGCCTATGGTGCCGGTGACGCCAGGGCCGAGGTCGGAGAGGATATCGCCGAAGAGATTGCTGCCCACCACGACGCTGAAGCGCTGTGGAGACATCACGAAGCGCGCGGCGAGGATATCGATGTGGTACTGATCGGCCTGCACGTCGGGATATTCAGCGGCCATCGCGGCGAAGCGCTCATCCCAGAAGGGCATGGAGTAAAAGAGGCCGTTGGATTTGGTGGCCGAGGTGACATGTTTGCGCTCCAGCCTGCCGGCAAATTCAAAGGCGTAACGCAGAATGCGGTCGGTGCCGCGGCGGGTGAAGACCGATTCCTGCACGACGACCTCATCGGCGGTGCCGGCGAAGAGGCGTCCGCCGATCTGCGAATACTCGCCTTCGGAGTTTTCGCGCACCACCCAGAAGTCGATCTCACCGGCCTCGGCGCGCACGGGTGCGACGACGCCGGGGAAGAGGCGCACAGGGCGAAGGTTGACGTACTGGTCGAGCTCGCGGCGAATGGGGATGAGCAGACCCCACAGAGAAATGTGATCGGGCACACCGGGAAAACCGACGGCGCCGAAGAAGATGGCGTCGTGATCGCGAAGACGGGCGATGCCGTCTTCGGGCATCATGCGGCCGGAGTTTTTGTACAGCTCGCAGCTCCAGTCAAAGTGCTGAAAGCGGAAGGTGAAGCCGAAGATCGAACCGATGCGTTCGAGAACACGAAGGCCTTCGGGTACGACTTCGTTGCCGATGCCGTCACCGGGAATGACTGCGATGGTGAACTGCTGCATGACGTTCCATTCTCCTGCGCGCTTTTGCCCGGGGGCTCAGGCGCGATAACGCCGGAACCAGCCGAGTCCTTCACTGGTGCCTGCGCTGGGTTTGTATTCACAGCCGATCCAGCCCGGATATCCGAGCTGTTCGAGGGTCTGGAAGATGTTCTCGTAATGGACTTCGCCTTCGTCCGGCTCACGGCGGGCGGGCACGCCGGCGATTTGAATGTGGCCGACGGGGCTCTCTTCTTCGCCAAGATATCTGCGCAGGCGCATGATCAGGTCGCCTTCCATGATCTGGCAGTGGTAGAGGTCCATCTGCACTTTCAGGCGGCGGTTGCCGATCTCACGAACCAGTCGATGCGCCTCTTCCTGGCGACTGAAGAGATAGCCAGGTATATCGCGGGAGTTGATCGGCTCGGTCAGGAGATCGATCGCTGTGCCGGAGCTGGCTTCGAGCGCCCAGACAAGGTTGGTGCGGAAGAGATCCACCGCGTGGGCGTGTTCGATCTCTGCGGGAGGCACGCCGGCCATGACGTGAATGCGCGGGCAGCGGAGGATACCGGCATAGTGCAGAGCGCGCAGAAAGCCCTCGCGGAACTCCTCTTCGCGGCCGGGAAGGGAAGCGATGCCGCGCTCGCCAGCGGACCAGTCTCCGGGCGGGGCATTGAAGAGGACCTGTTCGAGCCGATGGCGGCGCAGCTCTTCCGCGATGGCTTCGGGAGGATGCTCATACGGGAAGAGAAATTCCACTCCGTGAAAACCGTCGTGTGCGGCGTGAGCGAAGCGCTCCATGAACGGATATTCCGTGTACATGGTCGTGAGATTGGCGGCGAAACGCAGCATCAGATGGTCACCAGGAAGCGTTGAAGGTTTTGCGAAGCTCATCGATGGCGGACTCGTCGAGCGGAGCGGGTTTGGGATGCACGGTTCTCCAGAGATGGGCTGTCTCTTCCAGCTCTTCGAGCGTGGCCATGGCTTCACCGGGAGAACGATGCCACACGACGGGGCCGAGGCGGTCGAGCATCACGCCGCGAATCGGCGTCGCGTGCTCGCGCATGCGATGGATCGCCGCGGTGACCAGTCCTGCGACGGCGGGATCGCCGGGGCGGTGATAGGGAATAAGCGGAACGTGGCCCACCTTCATGACGAAGTAGGGCGTGATGGGCGGAACGATATCTTCACTGGTCCAGACTCCGGACAGGGTCAGCGCAACCAGAGCGGTGGAGTGGGTGTGGAGCACGCAGGCGGCGTCAGGGTCAGCCTCATAAATACTGCGATGCAGCGCCAGGGTTTTGCTGGCGCGGTCTCCACTGATCTGCACGCCGTCGGCGCCGACCCAGGCGAGTTTTTCGGGCCGCAGAAAGCCCAGGCATGCGTCGGAGGGCGTGATCAGGAAGCCTTCTGTGAGGCGGACACTGATGTTGCCGGCGGTGGCATGCACGTACCGCCGCTCAAAGAGCGAGCGGCCGATGCGGCAGATCTCTTCACGCAGCTCCGGATCATTCATGGCGAGTCTCCCGCGCTGAGGTGTTTTCAAGAAGGGTAAAGGCCTTCGTAAAGAAGTCTACCGCTCCGAAGTTGCCGGATTTAAGCGTGAGGTGCAGACCTGAGTCTCGCGCGATGCTGCGCGGAGCATAACACCATGGAACGCCGGGATCGATCTGAGGGCCGATCTGCAGCTGGCGAATGCCGAGGGCCTGCACGCAGACGCCGGCGGTTTCGCCTCCTGCAACGATGAGCCGGCCCACGCCCTGCCGCACCAGCTCGGCGGCGAGCGCGGCAAAAGCCTGCTCGATCATCGACTCAACTGGAGCGTTCTGTTGATGTAAGCGGCGCTCAGCCGAACAGGTGGAGTAGACGAGAGGCGATTCTGCAGGGTGGCTCTGCCACTGCTGCTGCACCCACTCGACGGCGCGGCGAATGGTGCCGGAGCGATCGGCGAGAAGAGCAGAGGCATCGAGATAAAAGCCCGCGCCGCCGGTGGAGAGCAGATGCTGCACCTGTCCCTGGGTGGCCTCGGAGCAACTGCCGGAGAGGATCACGCTTCGTCCCGCAGCCGGTGGAAGAGAGCTCGATTCGGCCGAGGGCTGGAAGCCCCACTGCCGCGGCAGACACAGTCCCAGGCCGGAGCTGCCGGTGATGAGAGCGGCGTCCTGCAGCGCTTCGGCGAGCCGGGTGAGATCGTCCATGGTCTCGGTGTCGGCGATGGCAAAGGCGCAATGCTGCTCCTGCAGCTGCTTTATCCGCGTTCGGATCGCTTCGGCAGAGCGAGAGACAGAAGCCTCTTCGATGAGGCCGACGGCGGAGTGCGGGAAGTGGCGAAGCTGCGCTGCGAGGAGGAGCAGCAGATCACTCTCGGTCATAGGGGTGAGAGGGTGGGTCCGCATACTGCTTTCCGAGAGTGGAACCCCGTTGACGAAGAGATGCCCCCGGCGCACGACGCGGCCGGTTTCAGGAAAGGCGGGCGCGACCACGCTGAAGCCGGTTTGCAGCTCTGCCGTGAGCGCTTCGAGCACGGGCCCGATATTTCCTTCCGATGTGGAGTCGAAGGTGGAGCAGATTTTGAAATAGATGGTCCGGACGCCGCGCTGTTTGAGAAGGCGGCATGCCTCGATGCTGAGAGCCACGGCGCGGGCAGGCGGTGCGGTTCGCGTTTTGAGCGCAATGACGATGGCATCAGCGTCGAGTGACTCTTCCGCCGAAGGGATTCCGGCAGTAAGAAGGACGCGCATGCCTGAGCGGCTCAGATTGTTGGCAAGATCGGAGGCTCCGGTAAAGTCGTCGGCGATGCAGCCGAGCAGCGGCTGCCTCATCGAGCACCCACATCTTCACTGAGAAACTGCCGGATGACGGAATCAAAGTCGGGATCGGGTGTGAGGCCAAGGCGGCGTCCCCGCTCACTGTCAATGACGGAAGGCCAGCTGCCGACGATGCGGCCGATCCGCGGGTCGCTGCGAAGCTCCACTCTGGAGCGGGCTTCCGCGCCCACCACGCGCTCCAGCGCGTCGAGCATTTCACCGACGGTGACGGAAAGCGCAGGCATATTGATGGCGGTTCGTCCGCCGAGCGACTCGCGATCGGCTTCCGCTATGGCGAGCAGAGCCTCCATCGTGCGCCCTGGTGAGGCGAGCGCGACGGGTGTTTCGAGGGCGACGGGGCATATTGCGGGCTGGCCGTGCAGCGGCTCGCGAATGATGCCGGAGAGAAAGCCGGAAGCTGCCGCGTTCGGTTTGCCGGGACGAATCGCAACGGTCATCAGGCGCAGGATGCGGCCATCGATGAAGCCACGGCGCGTGTAATCGGCCACGAGCTGCTCGCACATGAACTTCTGGATGCCGTAGGAGGACTGCGGAAGCGGCAACGTGTCGTCGTGCACGACGGCAGGGAGGGGAAGCGCGGCGTCAGCGCCGAAGACGGCTACGGAGCTGGCAAAGACAAGACGGGGAGAGGCTCCGGATGCGCGGAGGAACTCGAGCAGCGCGCGCGTGGTATCGAAATTTGAACGCATGCCCAGGTCGAAGTGGTCTTCACACTCTCCTGAAACGGCCGCAGCCAGATGGAAGACGAGATCGAACCGGTCTCCTTTCCATGCACGGCATTGTTCGAGCAGATCGCCTGAGACGGCATGCACGCGCGGGTCGGCCTGCAATGCGAGAGGCGGCTCGTGGATATCGGCGAGCCACAGCTCGCGGATGGGCGCTTTGGCGATGACGCCTCTTTGCAGCAGGATGCCGGCCAGCCGGGCACCGAGAAATCCGGCGCCGCCGGTGATCAGGATTCGCACAGGGGCTTGCTCCGTCATAGTCTCCTCAATGAAAGGGTACTCAATGAGGTTATGTATGACACAGACAGACCGATGCACAGAGAGATGAAAGAAGAGGCGGTTCCGGTCATGCAGGATCTTTGGTGAATCCCACATACTTGCCAGATGTATGAGGCGCACAATTTACAGTGCAATGCCGATCAATCAGCAGTATTTGCGCAGAAGGCAGCTGTTCAATTCGACGAATGGATATGTCGTTGCCGTAACCGTCAAACTGATTTGTTTGTTGGTGCCGGGAGGGGGGGTCGAACCCCCACGACCGCAAGGGTCGGCGGATTTTGAGTCCGCTGCGTCTGCCAGTTCCGCCATCCCGGCTTAAGGAAAAGACTCATACAGGGTATCGCACTTTTCCTGTGAAGTTGAGTGATACTTTCCAGATGCCGGGGCATGCCCTCCGGGGCCTGCGTCATGTGTTGCAGATAAATGAGCGATGTTTCGCGGTAGCGATTCATGGTACTTCTTCCTGCTCATACCGGTTTTTAGTCTGTTCCAGCGGTTTGCAGGACCTTGCACTCAGCTTGCAAGACAGCGCACAGCTATATTCACTGCAATTGCTTAAGGGAGAAGCCTGGCTTTGCATGCTAGACGAGTTCGCATCTATGAGCACGAAAAACAGCCATCAACAGCCGTCGCTGGCGACTCCGGTGTATCTTCTGCGTGGTCTCGTCTGATTGGTTATGAAGCCGGCAGTCAGTCAGAGGCTATTTGAGAACTGCTTGTTTGCAGGCGATCGTTGCTGAACGTTTTATTGCCGCTAAGCCGGAGATCTCGAAGATATTCCGGATCGCAACAACAAGTTCACGTCTGTCGTGTTTCATCGACCGTGCAAAGGTTTTCATT
This sequence comes from Paracidobacterium acidisoli, assembly GCF_003428625.2. Lineage (GTDB taxonomy): Bacteria > Acidobacteriota > Terriglobia > Terriglobales > Acidobacteriaceae > Paracidobacterium > Paracidobacterium acidisoli. The sequence continues at coordinate 666,561 of NZ_QVQT02000003.1, forward strand.
CGCGCAACACATCTGAGAGAGAGCCATGACATTCCATCGATTGCCGGTCATTCTGTTTTCTTTTGTCCTCACGGCCGGTATGGCATGGCAGACGGGTCTCGCTCAGGAGCCCGGATGCGCGGTCGGCGTCAACGTCAATAGCTTTCAGAATTTCAGCGCCGCAGAGCAGCAAACGATCGTCGAGCAGTTGAGACACTCCGGAGTTCGCTTTGTGCGCACCTCTTTGCGGCCTGATGACAAGAATATGACCCTGGCGAAGAATCTTCAGGATGCTGGTATTGGACTGGTTTTGGTGTCTGGTCCCGAGTTCGTTCCCAACATACTGCCGCGTCCCGCCGATGCCAGAAGTCACATGCGGAGCGCCATGCCGCTGTCCGCTGCCGATCCGGAGCGTTCCCGGACGTATTATCAAGCCATCTTCGACAAGCTGGACGAAAAAGGCGTGGTGCTGGCGGGAGTGGAGCTGGGTAATGAGCTCAACTGGGCGGATTTCAACGGAGATTTTCCGGTGCCCGGCCAGGGAAAATCCTTCAATCTTCAGGACCTCTCCCAGGACCCGGAAGCGAGGAAGGTCGCTCAGGGATTTCTCCAGTATCTGAAGGTCCTCGCTGTTTTGAAGGACGTGCGAGATCACTCCAGACTGAACAGGCATACGCCCATCATCTCTGCAGGGCTGGCCGGCGCAACGGGCGGGCAGTGGCAGAAGAATTTAAAGATTGACGGTGTTTCGATCCCGGCCACCTATGCATTTCTTCGCGCCCACGGACTCGACAATCTGGTGGATGGCTATGGCGTCCACGACTATCCGCCGGTTGTAAAGGCAGGAGACAGGGCCGCGCTCGCCAACCGCAATGCCCAGCTGGATCAACAGATCTTTCCAGCGGGAAATACGAAGCCTTACTACCTGACCGAATGGGGATTTTCCAGTAAGGCTGCAACCTCTGCCCAGGACCAGGACCGGGCACGCTCCGTCGCAGAGATGCGCGCTTATCTGCTCAGGCTTTACCGGCAGGGACGCCTCGGAGGAATCTTCTGGTACGTATGGAATGAACCGGACCCGGATTCCATCTATCGCGGAGGGAACCTCATGGAGGCCGGCAGGCAGGCCATCGCCCCCATGAAGTAAGCCGCATATCATGCCAGGGAACGTGCCCTCATCCCTTTGGTCAAAGACAGGATTACCTTTCCGCTCTTGCCGGTTCCTGTGGCCGGCGATGCCGCGACTTTGATTGTTTTCCCGGGTCCGTACGCAGAGGGAATGATCCGTTTACAACCCGGGTGCGAGGTTCACTATGTCGTCTGTCGGGCGCCGTTTTTCCGCTGCTCTGGTCGTTACAGCCGCGCTTGCAACCGGAACAGGCGCACGAGCGGCTATGGCCGGTCACTCACAAAAGCATCGGACCGTTTCCGCGCAGTCGGCTCTTACGCCGGATCAGCGGGTGCTGCATGTGCTCAACCGGCTCAGCTTTGGGCCGCGGCCGGGCGATGTGAACAAGGCGAAGGCAATGGGCATCGATGCGTGGATCGATCAACAGCTTCGTCCCGGGTCGATCGATGACTCGGCGCTCGAAGCGCGGCTCTCCGCTTATCCGGCGATGCAGCTTGATCTTCATGAGCTGATCGAGCGCTTTCCTTCACCGGCTATGATTCGCGGCGCAGAAAATGGACGCCTGCCTGTTCCGGCCGATCCCGTCGAACATGCGATTTATACCGATCAGATTGCGGCTCTTGAAATGCGCCAGCAGAACAAAAAGGGACAGGCAGAGCAAGCTGCCGGTGGAATGCACGGCGATGCTTCTTCGGCGGCGCGTCAGGAGGAGCAGTTATATGTCGATCTGGATGCGGCAAAGATAGTGAGCATGCCTCCCGAACAGCGTGTAAATGCGCTGATTGCGATGCCACCGCAGCAGTTTCAGGATTTTATCCGGCAACTGCGCCGTCCCGATCGCATTGCATTGTTTGCCGGACTGACTCCGCAGCAGCGCGAAACGGTTTTTGCGCTGATGAACCCGCAGCTGGTGGTGGGGAGTGAGGTGGTGGCGACGCGCATGCTTCGGGACATCTACAGCGAGCGCCAGCTTGAGGCAGTGATGACCGACTTCTGGCTGAACCACTTCAATGTCTATCTGCGCAAGGGCCCGTTCGCTCCCTGGTATCTGGCCGAGTATCAGGATAGGGTGATTCGTCCGCACGCGCTGGGAAGGTTTGAAGATCTGCTGGTTGCGACGGCGCAGAGTCCCGCGATGCTGTTTTATCTCGATAACACGGAGAGCGTGGGGCCGCACTCGGTGGCGGCGATGCGTGCCGCTGCTGTGCCGGCGGTAGGCAACGATACGAAGCAGCTCGCGCTCGGGCTGAATGAAAACTATGCGCGTGAGCTGATGGAGCTGCATACGCTGGGCGTGAACGGCGGCTACACGCAGAACGATGTGATCGAGGTAGCGAAGGTTTTCAGCGGATGGACGATCGACCGGCCGAATCAGGGCGGTGGCTTTACCTTCAATGAGCGCCGCCACGAGCCCGGCTCAAAGTATGTTCTGCGCCATGTTATCCAGGAAGACGGGGAGCAGGAGGGGCTGGAGGTTCTTCATTTGCTGGCGACCAGTCCCGCCACTGCGCATTTTATTTCCGAAGAGCTGGCGGAGCGGTTTGTCGGCGACGATCCGCCGGCTGCGCTGGTGAATCGCATGGCCGCGACCTGGATGAAGACGGGCGGGGAGATTCGTGAGGTGCTGCGCACGATGCTGACCTCGCCTGAGTTCTGGTCGAAGGATGCGTATCGCGCGAAAATCAAAACGCCGGAAGAGTATGTGATCTCGGCGGTGCGCGCGTCGGGTGGGGAAGTGCAGCATCCGGTTGCGCTGGTGGAGGCGCTGGCGCAACTGGGCATGCCGTTTTACGGCTGCCAGACACCAAATGGATATCCGTGGAAGGCCGATGCCTGGCTCAGCAGCGGGGACCTTCTGGATCGAATGAACTTCGGGCTGGCCCTGGCCGGTAACGATGCAGGCACCGTGATGCACTTCGACAGGCTGATGGATGAAGCGGGGGATGCGCCATCGACTCCGGATGGCAAGGCTGTTCGTCTTGCATCGGCTTTGATGCATGGCGAGGTTTCGCCTCACACACGCAGGGCGGCTCTGGATGAGCTGAGCGCGCAGCAGCAGGCAGCGGCGACGGATGCATCGCCACAGCCGCAGAAAGTGAAACCTGTCCCTTTTATTCGCGGACGTGAATTCGGGCTGATGCTGGCGGCGTCTCAGCCTATCTCTCCACCGCGCGATCACGATGCTTCAATTCTTGCCGCTCTGCTGCTGGGCTCTCCGGATTTTCAGCGCCGTTAATTTGTATCAGTCAATGATGCAAATTGCGCAGCCAGCTTAAAGTATTTCGGCGCAAAAAGAAAAGGAGGGGCGAATATGCCCCTCCTTATGAGTTTTGATACGGATTACGACTGCAGCTGGGCTACCGGTTCCTCGCTCTTCTTCGGGTGCTTGCGGTGCAGCGGCGCAAGCATGGTCTGCAGGATGACATACAGCGCCGGAATGAAGAAGAGGTTCAGCACGGTCGAGACGAGCATGCCGCCGACGATCGTGGTGCCGACGGAACGCCGTCCCAGAGCTCCTGCGCCCGTGGCAAAGTAGAGCGGCAGCACGCCGAGAATGAATGCAAACGAGGTCATCAGGATGGGTCGCAGCCGCAGCTCTGCAGCTTCGATGGCGGCATCGATGATGGACTTGCCCTGCTCGCGAATCTGCTCGGCAAACTCGACGATCAGAATTGCGTTCTTGGCCGACAGGCCGATGAGCATGACAAGGCCGATCTGACAGTAGACGTCGTCAGCGAAGCCTCGCATGGCAACCGCGCCCAGCGCGCCGAGCACGGCCATTGGCACGGACAACAGAATGATGAATGGCAGTGCAAAGCTTTCGTACTGGGCAGACAGCGTCAGATAGACGACCAGAATGCCGAGGCCGAAGATGATGATGGCTTTGCCCTGCGATTCGATCTCTTCGAGCGATAACCCGGTCCACTCGTAGCTCATTCCCGGCATCATGTATTTCTTCGCCAGGTTTTCCATGGCTGCCAGCGCCTGGCCGGAGCTGACACCGGGGGCCGGCTGTCCGTCGATCTCAGCCGACCGGAAGAGGTCATAGTGGCTGATGACCTGCGGACCGGAGGCCTGCTCGATGGAGACCAGATTGTCCAGCGAGACCATCTGGCCGGTGCCGGTTCGCACGTAGAAGCGGCGCAGGTCGCTCGCTTTCATGCGATCCTGCTGATCGGCCTGCACGTAGACGCGATAGGAGCGGTTATTAAAGTCGAAATCGTTCACATACTCCGACCCCATGAAGACGCTCAGCGTGGAACTGATCTGATCGAGCGACACGTTCATCGCCTTCGCCTTTTCACGGTCAATCGTCACCAGCAGCTGAGGATCGTTCGATGTGTAGCTGGTGTAAAGATTGCTGACGTCCTTCGACTGAGCGCTGGCTCCGATCATGGTATGCGCCACGCGATCCAGATCGCCGAGCGTGTTGCGGCCGCGGTCCTGGAGCTCGAATGCGAACCCGCCGTAGCTGCCCAGACCCTGAATCGCAGGAGGCTCGCGCAGCACCACGAGACCGCCTGGAACGGTGAAGAGCTTTGGCCCAAGCGCTGCCTGAATATCCGCAGCGGTGTGTCCAGGGCCTTCCTTTTTACGAAGATCCTGCGACTTCAGCGGAACGAAGATGAGTCCGAAGTTCGACGAACTGCCACCGTCGAGGCTGAAACCCATGACGGCAAAGGTGCCGTAGACATCCTTATCCTGACGGATAAGCTTCGTCGCGCGATCGGCCACATCGCTGGTGTAAGCCAGTGAAGCGCCCTGCGGAGCCTGGACAATGCAAATGAGGTAATTCTGATCTTCAGAAGGCACAAAGGCAGTCGGCACTTTCCGGTAGAGATAGACGGTTGCCGCGAGGCCCGCGAAGAACAGCACAAGCATCAGATAGCGCGCACGCAGAACCCGATGGGTGACAGAGGCATAGAGATTGTTTAACGAGTGGATGCCGCTGTCGATCCAGCGGAAGAGGCCATGCTTGGGCTTTTCGCCGCGAAGGATGAGCGCTGACAGCGCCGGTGACAGCGTGAGAGCGTTGAAGGCCGAGATAGCGATGGCGAAGGCGATGGTCAGTGCGAACTGGCGGTACAGAATGCCGGTTGTTCCGGGGAAGAACGATACCGGCACGAAGACGGAGATCAGCACCAGAGAGGTAGCGACGACGGCGCTCGTCACCTCAGACATGGCGACGGAGGTCGCGTGATGCGGCTCGCGATCGCCCTGCGAGATGTGCCGCTGCACGTTCTCAATGACGACGATGGCGTCGTCGACGACCAGACCTGTGGCCAGCGTAATGCCGAACATGGTGAGCGAGTTGATCGAGAAGCCGAAGACCTTGATGAACGCGAAGGTGCCGATGAGCGAGACCGGGATGGTGATCGCCGGAATGATCGTCGCGCGCCAGTCGAGCAGGAAGAGGAAGATGACCGCGATGACGATGACGATCGCTTCTGCGAGTGTCACCACCACTTCACTGATCGAGTCGCCGACGACCGTCGTCGTGTCGAACGGGATGACGTAGGTCAGCCCCGGAGGGAAGGACTTCGCAAGCTGATCGAGCGCCGCTTTGGCCTCGCGATCCACTTCGAGCGCGTTGGCGTTGCTCAGCTGCTGCACGCCGACGCCGATGGCGTTTCCGCCGTTATATCGCAGATCGGTTGAATAGGTTTCAGCGCCGAGATCGGCGTGTCCTACGTCTTTGAGCTGCACGATACCGGCAGGAGTGTTTTTCAGGATGATGTTGTCGAACTGAACGGGATCGGAAAGACGGCCGACCACTCGGACCGTGATCTGATAATTCTGCTTCTGGTCGGAGGGGGGCTGCCCGACCTGTCCTGCCGGAATCTCGACGTTCTGCTCGGAGAGAGCCGTCGTCACGTCGGAGGCAGTGAGGCCGCGTGCCGCAAGGCGATCCGGATCGAGCCAGATGCGCATGGCGTATTTGCGCTCACCGAAGATCACCACATCACCGACGCCGGGGATGCGCTTCAGCGCGTCCTTCACGTAAACGTCGACATAGTTGCTGATGAAGAGATTGGAGTAGCGATTGCCGGGCGAAATAAATGCGGCAGCGAAGACGAAGTTCGAGTTCGCCTTGGTGATGGTTACGCCTGTATTCTTTACCTCCTGCGGCAGTCTGCCCTGCGCCGCAGAGACGCGGTTCTGCACGTCGACAGCCGCGATATTCAGGTCGTAGTTGGTGCGGAAGGTTGTGGTGATGGTGCTGGTTCCGTCATTGGCGCTGCTCGACGAAATATAACGCATTCCCTCGACGCCGTTGATCTGTTCTTCAAGAGGAATCGTGACCGCGGATTCGACCACCTGCGCGCTGGCGCCCACGTAGTTACTGGTTACCGTAACCTGGGGCGGAGCCAGCGTCGGATACAGAGAGATCGGCAAAGTAGGGATGCAAACCGCGCCTGCAAGGATGATCAGCAGTGCACAAACGGTTGCAAACACCGGCCGGTGAATAAAAAAATCAACCACAGGAGCCTCGCAATTCGGTTCTTATGCAAATAAATAAGGTGCGCTGGCTTTGCAGCGGCAGCTCAGTTTCCGGCGCCGCTCGGCGCGGCTCCGGGAGCGCCGCCGATCGGCATGATCGGCATGCCGTCGATCAGAAACTGCGTTCCGGAGACGATGACCTTCTCGCCGTTCTGCAGACCGCCAAGCACGGCATAGTCATTTCCGACCGTGTCGCCAACGGTTACAGGCTGCTGCTTCGCAAAGTACTTGCCGCCCTTATCGTCCACTGTGTACACAAAGGTCTGTCCGCCCTGACGCGTTACAGCCAATACGGGAACAACCGGTTTCGGCGACGTGGACCAGATCACGCGCGCCTTAACGAGCTGCTCGTTGCGCAGAGCGCTCGAACGCACCGGCGCCTTGACCAGAATGCCCTGGAGTCCATCGTCCACCTGCGGAGAGACGAAGTCGATTGCCGTGTGCTCGATTGAATTTCCGCTGTTGTCGACGATTTCAACGTTCAGCCCCCTGCGCACTTCAGCGGCACGTTCGGTGGGGATATAGATGTAGGCCTCGAGATCGCGATTTTCATCGACGGTTGTCAGCAGCGTCGTCGGAGAAACGTAGTCGCCGAGGTGGACCGGGATATCTCCCACCACACCGTCAAACGGAGCGTTGATGTGGTAATAACCCAGCTCTTTTTCCTGCATCTGACGGGTCGCGATGGAGGACTCGTAATCGGCCTTTGAGTTGCTGAATGCCTGCTCGGCCTGGTCGAGCGCGTCGCGGCTGATGATTCCGTCGGCGAAGAGCTTGCGCTGGCGATCTATCTGCAGCTGGTTGTACTTGTACAGCGCCAGCTTCTGCTGCTCGGTCGCCTGCTGTGCGATCACCGTGGCCTGCTGCTTCGACGGATCGATCTCCATCAGCTCCTGGCCGGCTTTGACAAACTCTCCCGAGTGCACAAGGATGCGGGTCAGATTGCCGTCCACCTGCGGATTCATGGTGGCAGAGCGGCGGGACTTGATGGTCGATACGTATTCATCTGATTGCGGCACCGGAGCGGAGGAAACCGTCATCGTCTGCACAGGCAGCGCCTGGCTTTGGGGCGGGCCGGCCTGCGGTGCAGCTTTGCTGCAGGCGGTGAGGCCCGAAACGAGAGCCAGTGTCAGAGGAGCGAACCAGAAAAACTGCTGCGTCTTCAAAATATTGGTCTCCTGAATCAGTGGGACAGGGTGCGCCGCGGGCTGAGGGCGGTGAGGTCCGGATACAGTCTCTTCGGTCTGAATCAAGCCAACCTGGATCAGCGTACGGTTGTCATTTGGATTCGCGTCGTGAGCGAAGGCTTCACGAAATCACGCAACTATGCTCATCCGCTGTTACGGGAGCTGTTTATGTCCGAATGTGGACAAAAACACACTAAAAAACAGACCGTAAACCGTGACGTAAACAGAATACGCGGCGCAGAGAAAACTGCTCCCCGAATAGACGGGCTGTCTGCCTGCTGCGGCCATCTTCAGCGGCAGGCGTGCGCCGGGCATCCATAACAAATAAAACCATTAAGCAGACGGATGATGTCATCCGTTTCCCTGCAGGACAGCAGCATGCCAATGCTGCGCGTCCATTTTATCTGTTTATCCTTATATAGCTCTCCGGTATATGTCCGGATATGTGATCTGCATCCCGCAGCATGTGACGAGCGGGGTCGGTTGTGATGGCCGAAGGGGCGTTTCGTGCGATGGCTTTACCGGCCGCTCCGGGCTTTGTCGACCGCTCGAAGCGATGATGTGAGCTTTTTGACGCGAGCCATGCCGCCTGATATTCTCAGTGTGGCAATTCCTGCCATTTCCTGCTCGTCCCCGTCGTCTAGCCCGGCCCAGGACACCGCCCTTTCACGGCGATAACACGGGTTCAAATCCCGTCGGGGACGCCAAACAAAGCAAAGCACTTATACTCCAAACCGCCAAAATCTAAAATTGCTCGGTAGCAAATTGGTAGCAATTGCCCCATGCAAAACCGGGCTATTTCTCGCTGTCGGGCGCTGGTGTTTCGTCGGTCGGTGGGACCGTGGGTGCCAACGTAAGCACGCCATTCAGCCGGGCTGCGGCGGCGCTTAGGTGCGCCTGCGACAAATGCGCATACCTAATGGTCATTCGCAGGTCGCTGTGCCCCAGCAGTTCCTTAAGATCGTGCAGGTCTGCCCCGGCCATGCGGAGATGGCTGGCGTAGCAGTGGCGCAGATCGTGGAGGCTAAAGTCCTCGATACCGGCGTCGCGGCAGGCACGGATAAAGCGCATGGACAATTGTTCGGGCGTAAAACCGGAGAACAGTGGGCCTCGGTCGCGCTTCTTCTTCCGTTCGGGCACCTGCATAGACATAAGCACCTGCATGGCCAGATCGTTAATAAAGGCCGGACGGGCTTTCCCGTTTTTCGTTTGCCGCAACATTACGGTGCGCGAATCGAGGTTTACGTCCGGCAGGGTAGTGTGGAGCAGTTCGCCACGGCGAGCGCCGAGCGAGAGGGCAAGGCCCGCCGCTTGCTGTAGCCATTGCTCTTGCTCGTTCCCGTCTCCGTCGGGCGGAATGTAGCACTCTTTGAAAACCTTATGCAGTTCGTTGTTGGTAAGCCAGCGGACGCGGCCTTCCGGCGCTTTGGGCAGCGGAGCCTTGTGCGCCGGGTTGGCCCCGATCTTGTCCAGCTCGATGGCGACATTAAACAGACGCTTGAGTGTGTTGCATTCCTTGATGACGGTACCGTCGCCTACCTCGCCCATACGGCTGTGGATGTACCGAATAACGTCGGCGCGGCGGATGGCAGCCAGTTTCATATCGCCGAAGAATGGTGTAAGGTGCCGTTCCACGATTCCGGCCTGCCGATTGTACTCCGTTCGGCTGATCTTGCCTTTTACGACCACAGGCGAGATGCGACGTTCCTGGTAATTTAAGAACTCCGTAGCGAATTGGGCGAAACTATCCTCGGTGGGGAGAGGCTTGCCGAACCGGATGGCCTCTTCGACCTTGTGCTTTTCCGCCGCCAGCGCGGCCTGCGCCTGCTGCAACGTGTAGACGTTGAACTTCCGTGTACGGCGGCGGCCCTGCGCGTCTTTCCAGCTACCCCAAAAGCCCGGTCTGTCCTTCCGCTGGTAGATGCCGTCCCACTGCTGTTTTGCCTTTTTAGCCATTGCGATTGGCTCCCCATGAAAAGCATAACGCCGCGTCGTTCTATGTCCTATGACAATTCCTGTTGTAACTCGGTAGTTATAACTGAGTAGTTTCGCACCTATGCGAAATGGCCAACTATGGCAATAGTCTTGGCGTGGTTGCCGTGTAGCTTGCTGCGCACACTTAGCTTTGGTATAGTTAACTTACCTATTGCGCAGCCTTGGAAGCGCAGGCCGAAATACTGGCTTGAATGCTCCGGGCAGGTACAGGGAAGAGGTCGCGGGAAGCCTTCGCCGTACATAGGACGGCAATGCAGTGAAGGCACCTACTAGCAGTTACCGCGATCTGTCGTGCACGGGACGCTGGTTCCGTAGGGAGAGTTAGCTCCCGTCGACAGCCTTGGCCAATTCCAGAACTTGAGGATTTGCCATGCGCACCCAAACGCACACTCGCGCTCATGCGCTCCGCGCCACCAAGCGGGGTGCCGTACCCAGCCGTTCCGCAGCCCACACCGATGATCTTGAACCAATCCGCCTTTTAACCGTACAGGAATGCGAACGCATTACCGGCGAGTCCCAATGGACTTGGCGTACCCGTGCATATCAAGGGGTAGTTTCGAGCGTGAAGCTCGGTGGCCCAAATTCGAGGCTACTTATCCCTTTAGCAGAAGTGCAGCGCTTGATTACCGAAAACACCCGGCCTGCAATTGTCGCCTAACTGCAATAAGAAAGGCGACGCACCCGGACTAGGTTACGCCGCCTATAGCCATGGAAGCACAAGTGAAAAGGTAAGCACTTATGGTAAGTATACCACATAATAAGTTATCGAATAAACGTAAATCCAGTAAGTCACTTGGTAAGTCGAAACAAGTAACGCCAGCCATCGAGTCGCCCGAAGCATGGGCAGCACGCTACTGCACCGAGCGCGGCTTCGACTGGGAATTTGCAAAGAAGAGCGATTGCGAACGGGTGGACGATGCCGGTGCAGGTCGGCATGGCTATGTCCGCAGGGGCGGCATTATCTTCCACTCGAACGATCCCATAACACACCAGCGCCTTACCAGCGGCCCGCTTCGCCACCAGCATCCGATTCCATACACGGAAAAGGGTAAGGCGAAGGAACGCAAATTTAGCCAACGTAAGGATTCGCCCTATGAGCCGTACTTCGCGCCCAGCATGGACTGGAAACGCGCCTTTAAGGACGCGAAGGTTGACATGATTCTGAGCGAAGGCCCGACGCGCAGTTTGGCCGGAGCAAAGCACGAGCGATATGTAATCGCGCTCCCCGGCGTGAACGGCCACGGTTCCGGCGACGAGCTACACGCTTCTCTCCGACGAGTCATATGGAAGGGACGCAAGGTCTATATCTGTTTCGACGCGGATGCCGAAAGCAACCCGGACGTTCGGCACCACGAGCAGGCACTGGCGCGAAAACTGGCGAAGCTGGGCGCGGTGGTCTATATCGTTCGCATCCCGCAATTCGCCCCACGTGCCGGTCTGGACGACTTGATCGGGCGCAGCGGCGATGCCGGTCTCCAGTTGCAGTTGGATGCCGCACAGCCCTACAACTCTGAAGCTGCTGGCGTTCCCATTATCGAATGCGTTGCGGATGTGGAAGCTCGGGAGGTCGAGTACCTATGGGACCAACGCCTTCCGTTTTCGATGCTCTCTGGTCTGGAGGGCAACCCCGGGGATGGCAAAACATTCATCGCGCTGGAGATTGCTGCTCGGGGGTCGAGAGGACAACAGCCATACTCGAAGGCGAAATGCCAGCCTTTTAATACCCTATACATGAGCTATGAGAACATCACAGCCATTACGACTAAGCAGCGATTTTCCGCGATGGGAGGCGACCAGAAACGACTGTTCGTTCTTAACGGCGCTCGGAACCACGACGGTACTGAGAGAACAATTACGCTGGCAGACGTGGGAACAATCGAGATGGCAATTAAGAAGACACATGCTCGGCTCGTAATCATTGACCCACTCCAAAGTTATATGGGCGCGAATGTCGACAGTCACAAAGCGAACGAGACGCGCCCACTGCTCGACGCATTGGCAAAGGTCGCGGAGCGACTTAATATCTGCATCTTGATAATTCGCCATCTGGCCAAGTCCTCCGGTGGGCGTGCCGTCCACAAGGGACTCGGCAGCATCGACATCACAGGAGCCATGCGTTCAGTAATGATGGTTGGCACCGCTCCCGACGAACCACAGAACCGCGCTCTCGTTCACACAAAAAGCAACATTGGCCCACTGGGAGAATCCCTGCGCTTCTCCATAGAAGGCAAAGACAATACTGCGAAGGTCGCCTGGAAGGGCACATCGGAGCTAACCGCCGCCGATCTGGCCGCGCCGGACGCTGGCAAACGACGAGAGACACAGATCGGTCGAGCGCAGAAGTATCTGCTGACCGCGCTGGCAGATGGCCCGAAACCGGTGAATGCTCTGGTAGAGGGTAGAGATGGTGAGTTTTCTCTACAGGTTCTGCAGAAGGCGGGGAAAGAACTGGGAGTCGCAAAATCCCGCGAGGGCGAGGGTGGGGCATGGGTCTGGGCGTTGCAGGAATTTAAATTCGCCAGAAAGAAGGCGGCCCAGATGAGTGAGTAGGGCAAGCAGCGCTCTAATACACACTTTTACTGCCTATGCTGTGTATGCTGCCTATGGTTACCACCCATGCACACCATAGGCAGCATAGGCACCATAACGTATTAGGGTGCCGCCTATCCCATTGGCCTCCCGGTTATTCCAGAGGAAATGCCATTCGTTCCAGTTTGTCTCGCAGCCAGAATGCAGCACGTTGCAGCCGCCCTTTGCGTTGCTGTCCCGGTCCCACTCCTTGCAGCCAAAACAGACGCTTTCCCTGTAAGCGCACATGGACTTCGGATTTCATGGCTTGGTCAAGTGATGTAAAACTCGCAACTGGTGCAGCTTCTACGATGTCGATGCACCCCGGTCCTAGCTCCCTGCCCCACACGGACCTGTTGTCGAAGGGTGCAACTGGACGTCCATCTTTTAGATAGGCAACGTTCGATAGCTTGTAGGTTCGGGACCGAGAAAGATTCCGTATATCGAAAGCGGGCCGCACGTTTCGGGCATTATCTGGCGGACCGTCCCATTTCCAGCCATAGCCGATGGTAATATCCGTTACCTGCAAAAACCACTGAATCAGTACGTACAGCGCGACCAGCAGGAAGCCAGCAAGTACGTTGCCAAGAAAACCAGCCGCCACTTCCTGCCAGAATGTCATGCGGGAAGTGTCTCATCTTTTCCAAGGTTGTTGAATAGAGCTCAGCTTAAACTGGGCTTTACTCTTTTTCGTTGAGTATTTTGTCTACATCTTCTGGCTCGGCCAATCGCAGCCGCAAAATTTCATCCCTTGAAATTGCCAGTTCGTGAAGGTACAGAATCAGCTTTCGCAGCATGCCTTCGTGTCGCAGTTCACGCGCTATCTGTATCGCCAATCCTATGGCTGCAATGGTGGTCTTCGCATCTTTGCTTACTAATTCATGCTCTTCGAGCGTTAGGCCGAAACCTTTCAATTCCTCAGCATGCGCCAGCAATTTAGCTTTCGTGTCGTCAGTGATATAGCACTGCTCTGTGCGGAGACCACATGCAGCACCACAGAGGATACATGACAGAAATCCTCTGGCATCCGTTCTAGAACATCCACATCTGAGGCAACGGAACATAATTTTGTATCTATTATGCACTGTTGAGTTTGAGCGGCCCCATCCCCGCGAGTCGCAAAGGATAAGTTACAACTCCGCCGTTCGATCGCTGCATTTTAAGTTCTTTCGTGGGTCAACAGTTAGGGCCACATAGCCGCACCTGTGCCGCAGTCCACAGGCCGCCGCGCATCGCCGGAACGCCCTGCCGATTTAATGCCGCCGCCACCTGCCGCAGCGTTACGGCCCCACTCTCCCGAATGGCGCGGATTACAGGCAGTAGATCGGCTTTCCGGTCGGCAGCCCTAGCCCGGCGCACTATCGAGCTCGCCACGGCTCCTTGCCGGGCGACGGTGCCGACCTGCCAGCGCCGCCCGCCCAGCTTTTTGCCCCGCGCCTTGGCGGCGGCCAGAGCCGCCCGCGTCCGCTCGGAGATCATAGTGGCCTCGTGCTCGGCAACGGCGGCGAGAACATGGACGGTCAGACGGTTGGCTTGCGGGAAGTCCACGGCGGAGAACTCCACCCCGGATTCCATCAGCGCAGAGATAAACGCCACGTTCCGGGCCAGCCTGTCCAGCTTGGCCACCAGCAGCGTGGCGCGATGGACGCGGCACAGGGCCAGCGCCTTTGCCAGCGCGGGCCGGTCGTTGCGCTTGCCGCTCTCGACCTCCGTAAACTCGGCCAGCATTTTCCATTCGCCGCCGTTAAGATACGCCCGCACCGCCGCCTGCTGCGCTTCCAACCCCAAGCCGCTGCGGCCCTGCCGCTGGGTGCTCACTCTGTAATATGCAACGAATTTCCCTGCCGCCATGCCTGTTTCCTTTCTCATAACGCAACCACAACGGGTGTTGTGGCAAACGTTACAGGCAGGGCGGAGGGCTGCGAAAGGAAGAAATCGGTACAGTAAGCTAGAATCGGCTGGCAGAAGAGGGAGGTGCTAGAGGCGTGAAGTTGACAGATATTCTCACGATCTTGGCGTTGATCATTGGCCCAATTATGGCCTTAGCAATTCAAAGGGAGTTGGATAAGAGAAGAGAAAAAGATAAAAGACAAAGAGAAGTATTTCGCGCAATTTGGGCAACAAGACAATTCCCTGCTCGCCTAAACTATCGCCACGTAGAAGCACTTAATATGATCGGGCTAGAGTTTGAAGATGATTCACAAGTTATCGAGGCTTGGAAAGAATACTTGGATTACCTAAACCGAAAAGAACCTGCTACGGAAAAACAGCAATTCTACAATGAGAGGAATGCAAAGTTCAACGCGCTGATCTTTGCTCTTAGCCGTAGTCTTCGGTACAAATTTACTCGCCTTGAAATTGAGAAGCTGGCTTACTCGCCAGTTGCCCACGGAACATGGGCAGAGCAGGAAACGATTTTACGCAAGGGCGTGGTGCGCCTTTTCCGAGGAAAGTTTGCGCTTCCGGTTCATCTTGTAAATGAACTGCCTGCTGAAACAGAAGAAGCGGACCAGCCCAGTGCATGAGTCGCAGACCCAAATCGCCTCGGCCCCCCCATGTATCACCCCAGCCCTCGCAGCGCCGTAGAGAGGTCACAGCGCTCCGGGGCCGGTCGGTATATGGGCCGCGCTAGCTCCATGTGCCTTGTTCGGCAGGGAATGCCGCCGCACATTCGGGATGGCACAATCGCTCATGGCGGGTCTTCCCTGTTGCCGAAACGAAGACAAGATCGTCATGGTCTCTGGTCTCCGCCCAAGCGATTTCCTTTAAGGCGGCCTGCAACTGCTGCCTTCTGGTCATTGTCTTGCTGGATTTCAGGAATATAAGCCCATAGAAGAATGTGCCGTTCTTACCCTTGCACCGCCTGTGGTCGCGGTAGTAATCCACAAAATCCTTGTTCACCGTAATGATGAGACAGCCGCGCTTAATCGCTTCGTCGATAACTGTGGGGTCTTCTTTTCCGCGCACACCAAAATCGGCTGCAATGTACACATGTGCCTTATCAGGGAAGCAGGTTCTAAGGCCGTCCTCCCCGCAGCATTCGTCTAGGAATACGCGCTTCTTTGCCACAGTATGATTTTAGTTCTATCCCAAGAACTATTTCGGCACGGCCCCGGCTCGGATAAGCTGCTCCCAGTGGGCGGAGTTGCCGCCTGCCTGTTCCAGCCCGGTTACGTCTGCGTCCGGGGCCAGCACCCAGCCGGGCGGCAGGCAGGCATTCACTGTTTCCATACTGCACGGCTTGCCTGCTTTCACCGCTGCCACCACAGCATTGGCGGCGCGTTCGGCAAGGTCAGGGGCAAGCATCTCGCTGCTTTGCTGCCGGGCTGGCAGCTTCATGGCGACGGGCTGCGGCCCATGCAACTGCGGCGCTCCACCGGGGACAATCACGATGTTCAAAGACGGTGGCTGTAGCGGTTCGCCATCGGGGCCAGTTACTTCGAGTTTCGCAACACGCGGCATGGGTTGGTCCGTGTATTCGAGCACGGTTCGCGCCGCATGGACGTCGCCCGCGATGGCGAGGTTTATCAGCGAGACTCCGAGTACCTGTGCCCAACTTGCGCCCGGCTCCAGCCCTGCCGCGAATGCGGCCTCATCCGTTGCCCGTGTGTTCAGACGGCTGCGCATGGCCTTGCTCACCAGCCGATATGGGTCTTTGGGCCTTCCCTCGCCGCCAGGATTACCGCTGTGGCCGGGCTTAAAGGCGAAAGGGCTTGGCTTCTCTTTCGTATATCGCCCAGCCGGAGAACGGCGTTCATTGGACTTGGTGGGCGGTAGGATTTGCGGTTTCGCTTTCTTCATGGTGCTACGTGCTCCGTTCTCCACCAGTTGTCAGTGAACTCTTATCGGATTGGTTTGGCTCTCGGCGCTGGCACTGGTAGGAAACAGCGCCGAGAGCGTGGGGCATGGAACGGGGAGCAAAGCCGTTCCATGCGCTGGCGGCGGAAGCCGGGAAAGGGGTACAGCCCCGCCGCATCTCAAAGTCACTTCGCATTCTTCGCAGCACGGGCAACGTCACCATCGACCTGCGATTGCAGTTCCGCCACGTCCTTGCACTGCTTCTCAAGCTGAACGGCACGGCGCAGCACGGCATCCAGCAGGCCCACCAGCTTGGCGCTGGCGTTGTTCACCTTCACACTGGCGTCATACTTGCCGTAAAGGCCGCTATTGCCGTTGCATGTCGCATAGCGCTCTGCGACGGCCTCTTCCAGCGTGGCATAGGCTTGGTTAATTCCGATGCCTTCCAATTCGTGCAGGCCGCGCTCGTTTTCCGCAAGCGCCTCTTTCAAACGTTCGAGCCTGCTGGCGCGGTTGGCGGCGGTGGTGCTCTCTTCCTTTTGCTTCCGAAGTGCGAAAAGGCGCGTTTGTGTGTCTTGTAGCAAAGACTCAAGACTCTGCTCATCTTCAGTAAATACCGGCAGTTGGATTTCGTGTGCTGTGCTCATTGGTGTGCTCTCCTTTGTGTTGAGGCCGGAGTGCTGCGTCCGGCGCTGTTGTGCTGTTTACGTTGGTGTTCGCGTTGCAGGGCCGCAATAATAGCGGCACGCTTGCTTGGTGGCGGAGGCCATTGCTGCAACTTCCATAGCTCTGGCTCGCGCTGTAATAGTTCGAGCGATTCTTTGGTGCGCATGGCGGCTTGGTAGGCGAGCATATCTTCCGGGTCGGCCTGCGCCCTACTCTGCCAGTAGCGCAGCAATCGCCGGAGAATGCGCTCTTCATTTGGCATGCTGTGTCTCATAGCGTTTGTGTTGTTCGCACCAGCGGGCGGAGAACGCATAGCGGCGACCTTTGATGGCACAGTCCTGCGTGCGTGTGGTGGCCGCTTCCGCAGCTTCCAGCTTTGCCAGCTTCGCTTCAAGCGCGGGCAGAGCGTCGCGCAAAGCGCGAATGGCAATGCGTATTTGTTCTTTCTCGTTCATTGTTCCTCCACGGCGTGCCACGCATCCTTGTAGCAGCGCAGGACGTCGGCAACGAAGATAAGCTGGTGAGCGTCTGCGTTGGCCATCTGGATGTAAATGCCGCACCCATTGTTCGGAGTAGCACAATCAACTTGCTGTAGCAGATGGGGCGGCTTGTGGGCACCTGTATAGGAATCTTCCACCGCGATAATGTGGGTAACTACGCCAAGCCGATAGCCGGTAGTTAGTACAACGTCCCCGACTTGAACCTCGTAGTCTGCCGGTTCGGATAACTTAGGCTTGTGTTTAGGCCGTGCTACACTTTGCTTACCAGTTTGCTGTTTCATAGTTACCTTGCCTCCACAGCGCCGCCCGCACAGCGGCGCTTGTGCTTTTACACTGCAATACGCGGGCGCTCGCCCTCGGTGATGATGCGGTTAATCTCTTGCTTGGAAACCAACACGCGACCGAGCACTTTGTAGCTTCCAATGCGCCGTTCACGAATGGCGCGGCGTAGGCCCCACACGGAAAGGTGTAGCTCGCGGGCAGCTTTCGTAACCGTAAGTAAGTCGTCTAGCTGTTTGACGGCTGCTTGTTTAGGCATTCGCTGTAACCTCTGCGCCTTGCGTGATAATTATCAAGGCATGGTTAGGTAACAACAAAGTGCCAATAAATACTAGAGACTGGCACTAACTATTCTGGGCCGCTCGTCTATAGCCGCCGTGTAAGTAAGTGTGTTAGCTTAGGCCATCAACGTGTGCTTCCTTGGCTTGCATGGCGGCGTTGGGCTTCGGCCCGGTGCCGCCTCTCCTTTTACAGGCCGGAGCACGGCGGACGCAGGGCAGAACGCCAGCGCATGGCGAACATTGTGCGGATACCTATACCGAGCGGTTTTGGGTCGCGGGCTACCAGAGAACACAGAGGGCAAAACAAAGCCCCGGCAAAACGCCGGGACGGGATTGCTAGGATGGTGTGCTGCGGGCTATTCGTCCCAGCGGGCCACCAAGTCCTCGATGCGGTTTACCTGTGCCCTCTCAATAGCAGCGACCACGGTATGCGCGGCGTTGGTAATGGTGGCGACGATAACCCATGTGCATAGCGCCGTGGCGGCCAGCGCCAGCAGGGCAAGCGCGGTAACGATTGTTGCAGTCATTGGCGAATCTCCTTTGGCCTGCTGCACAGGAATGTGTGCCGCAGCGTTGGCTGGGTATCGGTGTGGCTGTAGAGAACACGGCTGCTGCCGTACACATGCCCGGCATACACTTCTGCGACTGCGGCGCTGGCCGCCTCAATCGTGCAGAAGAATAGGCCGTGCTTAAGCTGCCTTGTCGCTATGATTCTCGGCTGCATTAGCGCACCGCCTTCTTCGCCGCTGCGGGCTTGCCTTTGGCAGCCTGCTTTTTGGTCGGAGTCTTGGTCTGTGCGGGCTTGGCTGGTGCCTGTACGGGCGCTGCCGGGCTGGGTATCTGCTGGGTCGTCACTTCGATGTGGCCGGACTTGCGCCACCTCTCGACGTACTTTGCTTTGTGGCCGGTGGCAAGATAGTCAGCCACGGTCTTGGCGGATGCTGCGGCCTCAAAGGCTTTGTAGCGATTGCTGCCCGCTTTATGCGGGTTGGGCTTAATAACGTTGATTGTGCGTGTGTCGGGTGCTGGGCTGGTTTCTTTCTTGGCTGCCATTGCGTTGGGCTCCTTGGTTGCCTTTTGATTTCGACTGCCTGAGCAAGCTACTTCCAGCAGTCAGCAGCATCCAAGAAGTTTTCCGGGCACGGTGGGATTTTCTATGCCGCGCTGCAATGCGGGCGATATTCTATGCGTATGCCACAGCACCCAAGCGTTACAGACGAATACATTGCCCAGCTAGATGCGGACTTCGAGGCAGAAGCCGAGCGCGTAAAAGCTGCTCCCGACTGGCCGGAAACACAAAAGCGAATGGTCACAGGCACGTATGCCTATCGGACTGCCCTGGATAGAGTGGAGCAAGGCTGGGCGCGGGATGAGATCGAGCGGGAACTGGGCATACGCACCGTCTTCGGTAAGCTGCCGAACCCAGTGCAGGTTATCGGAAACAGAAGGCTCGACGAAGAGGACGCGAGCTAAAACAAGCGGCCACCCAAGAGGAACTCTGCGGATGGGCCAATAGCATCTCGCAACGCCACCAGTTCGCGCACAAAGGCTACAAATTCCGGGCCGCCTGCTGGTGCCACCAGCGGCTTGCCCGTTAGCGGCAGCATTGGCTGCGCATGGATTGTCCCATTACCTTGGAGGGCGTATTCGTAGCCGCCGCCATTCTTAGCCGTCATACCCGGCCACTTGGAAAGAGGCACCGCGCCGGTTGCATTTAGAGGCGGGCGATCTAGCTTCTTAAAGCGGTTATCGTAGACAATCTCGTAGCCCAGTCTTAAGGCGAGAGCAACAGTTGCCGCCAATGGCTCGTATGCAGGCTTGTCTGTGGCCCGGCTCTCGAAGCCCTCCCCTTTCACCCACTGCTGCACGAGGGCATCGGCTTGCTGGCTTACCTCGTAATGCGTACCTGTTGCTATTTGGTTTGCGACCCCGGCGTTTAGTTGCACCAGATTAACCACGCCGTAGCCATCCACGGATTCGAGGAGCAGGTGGCGCACTTCTCTGGGGGAGGGCTTAACAAGGGTCGCGTACAGGGTTGGTCTTTCTACGTTCATACAGGAACAAGCATACCTTTGGCGGCGCAAGCCCGGCTACGCATAAAACTGCCCGCAGGCGCATCTGGCAGGTTCCCGCCGACCCCAACCATACCCTGCCGCCCGGCGACGCCGTGGCGCTCCGCTGGTGGTCTGGCACCGCGTTCCCAGCCGCCCAACCTGCCATTCCAGATTGCCAAAGCTGCACGGAAGCCGCGTATTTACTGGTTAGAATCTTGGTAGCAAATTGGTAGCAATTGCCCCTGCAAGCAGGCCCAAACCCTACCAAGCCGCCACAAGCTGAAAATCACCTTTATCTATGCGTATTTACAGCGATTTACCAACCCTTTGCAAGTCTATGCAAACTAGCCAAAAGTAGCTCTAAAAGCCCTTTCACGGCGATAACACGGGTTCAAATCCCGTCGGGGACGCCAAATCTTTTCAAGCACTTAGAGAATGCAAGCCGAACTCGTACGTCATAGCGCTATCGCTCTCCAGCGATTTTGCGCTTGCCGAGTCTCACAAAGCATGACGCACCATGCTACCCCCCTACCCCGGTTTTCCGCCCGTTTTCGGCGGCGGGGGCTGTGGGTTCTCTAAATCGGCGTACGGAACTGGGCTTGGTCTGTCGTTCCAGTCGGACTCATGAACCTTCCCATGCTGGAGCTGTAGTATCTGGCCCCGAAGTAGTCGTTGCCGGATTCTGCATCTCGTTCTTTGGCGGTAGAACGTGGTCGAGAGGAGCACACATTGATTGCAGATGCAGCAAAAAGCATCATAAAGGTCGATCTGGCATCGTAACAGTGGGCTTGTCCGGTTGATGGCGAGCACTATGGACCAACTTCATAACCATATAGAACACGAGGCTATTCAGGCCCCCGCATATCACGACGATTAGGACAAAATTCCCTAATAATCCGCTCGCAAACCAGTGGCTCATGGCTCCTTCAGGGAGTATTGCAACGAGGAAGTAGGAAGGTAGCGTCGCTATCGCCAGCGGGAAAAAACCCCCGCCATAACCGTACTCTTGCAGCAAGCCGTCCATGAACAAGATAATCAAAATCGTGTAGTACCCCCCGATGACCATCAAGGGACTAAACTTTCGGCTTCTGCGAAATGCGTATATCAACGTCCCCAACAGAACCACAAGCGTGACAGACAGCATCAAGAGGCCCATATTCCTGACAGCATGGTCGATGTGAGTCTCCATAGGCTACTCCTCTTCTTTAATAGCAGCGTTGCGTTCCATCCGGTAACGTATCGCACTCTGATGTCGTAACCGTTGCCTTGGGCTTAGGAGGGACTTGCTGATTGGCGTTGAGTCCCAGTTCCCAGAATGCACTGTTTGGGTCAAGAGAGAATCCGTGTGCTTGGCCCTTGCCAAGCACTCCAGCAGCCACCAGACCTCCGAGCGCATAATCGCGACAATCATAGAAACACAATTTGTAGGTTGGCGCTTTGCCTTCTCTATAGGCCGCTGTCTTTTGGACGATGTATTGATCCAAATTAGCTGTTTCTGAATCAGTGGTTTTGAAATAGTCGATACCCACGTTGTACGCATCGGAACCGTTGATCTTGGCGACGGCTTGGATAAGCGCGTTGTATGAGGCGTCGGTTGGAAGACCATTTGCCCCGAACTGCACGGTTACGTCAAGGTCCTGGGTCTGCACCTTTCCAGGCGCATATGCAGCGGCAGAACCCTCCGGCATAAATGCGGAGTATGTGGCTGTACCATTGGAGCGGATCGAAAGAAGCCCTGCATGACCGGCACCGCCAGCACTCTTACTGAAATCAACATATGCAGCGTCTTTACCCGTTGGATCGGTCAGAATCAGCGGGTTGTTGATGACGTAGACGTACTTGTTCCAACGCTGCGGGTTCAGCAATCGTAGGTCATTCTGGAGGATAGGATCGGGACTGAGAAAGCGTCCCATAGATGATGAATAGTACCGGGCATTAAAGAAATCGTTGCCTGATTCTGTGTCCCGTTCTTTGCCGGTAAAGAAGTGTTCTGTGGCGCTGACGCATGGGGTGGAGGTATCGCCGAAGGGCAGGCTGGCGCAGGTTTCCTCCAGTATTCCGTCGGCCGAGGTCTGCGCGCGCAGTGTGCCCAGCCAGTCGGTCAGGCGGAAGTGCAGCCCCTGATTGTTGTAAGTCGCCATCAGGCTGCCGTTGGCATAAACGTTCGTGTGCACCCAGTTGCCCTGCCCGTCCTGTTCCGTCATCTGGTTGCCCGACTGATCGAGCACATAGCTGGCCGTCAGCGTAAATCCGTTGGTGGCCATATTGCAGCTCCACTGCGTGATCGTGCCCTTCGCCACCCGGTTGCCATCCGCATCGTAAAGGTAGCCGGTCCACGACGTGCCTCCGCTGATCGAAGGGGCAGCCAC
>NZ_QVQT02000003.1:689016-846090 GCF_003428625.2 Paracidobacterium acidisoli
CTACTGCATTCATCGCTCTTCCCGGAATGTTTAGGAAGCCTTTCAGCATGTCACACGCAGGACAGCTCATGCAAATGGGCGTACATGAGCGCAGGAGGGGTGGAGTGTCCCTGCTCCAGCCGCTGCGCAGCAGCGTTGTTCTTTGTGCGTCACAGATGGGGACCAGACTTCGTGTTCACCGCTATGACGGCTGCCCCTGCACCGCCGGGAACTTCCGTACTAATGCTCCGAGTTTCTCGGCCCAAGTCTCGAGCGTAATCGGGTCCGTGCGGAATTGGTAGCGCACGGCGCTTCCATCTCCATCGGGGGATCGAACCTCACCTTTCACCACGACAGCAGACGATCCTTCTAAGGCCAGGCTGATGTCCCAATCGCCCTCGACCGTGGTAAAGCTCAAGCTGCCTTTTAACGACTTCGCAATTTCGCGAACTTGGCGGCAGAGCCTTTCCAGTTCGACTGTCGTCAACGCAAGAGAGATTGAGCCTTGAAACGGTCCAGCGGTAACCTGAAGGGCTGCCCGGAGCCAATTGCGGTCATCAACTGCCATCGCATGACTATTCTCATACTCATCGATGGCGAGTATTAGCCGACCCCCTTCACCTGACAGCAGTGCCTCCATGCTCATCCTCCTCACCGCGAAACCGTTTTTACAGTCACCACGTCGCCCGTTGAATTGGTTACAACCTGAACACCGTCACCAGTATGGGTAAACGTTCCGGGGTCATTGCCCGGTCCGGGCGTACCATTCGTGATGACGTCCTCTACGACTGACGAAGGGATGCCTCTTCCTTGCATTTGATCCAACGCGTGGCCCGTGAACTTCCGCCCGTTAATTACCTCAGGGGAGTTTGTGCCCGGTGTGACATCAATCGGGTTTCCTCGCCGCCCAATCGGCGTGCTGGGATCGGTACCCGTTCCGCGTCCCGGCATCTCCTCTAGAGTTATCCCGCCAAGTCCCTCGAGCCCAATTGGGAAAACAATATCCTGCTGAATACTGCCTGGGTACAGTTGCCCTGGATGCTGCTCTTGCCAAAGCGAAGCTGCACGCTGCTGGGCCCGTTGCTGATCGAGCTGGTGTATTTGAGCTTGCTTCGTATTTGTGGTCCATTCATGATAAACGAATTCGTTCTTTACTTCGTTAACAAAATCGCAAAGCCATTGCGGCCAACAGTGCCCATCGGCATCAATATGAATCAGGGGGTTGTTCCCCGCATATTCATAAAGATTCAAGGTCTGCGGATTCTCAAGGTCTGCGTACGGTACAGGCTCGGGACCACCGTCATCGAGGTCGTCGAAATCCGGCGACATGAACCGTCCCATGGCATTGCTGTAATATCTGGCCCCGAAGTAGTCGTTGCCGCTCTCGGTATCGCGTTCTTTGCCGGTGAAGACCTGTTCTGTGGCGCTGACGCATGGGGTGGAGGTATCGCCGAAGGGCAGGCTGGCGCAGGTTTCCTCCAGTATTCCGTCGGCCGAGGTCTGCGCGCGCAGTGTGCCCAGCCAGTCGGTCAGGCGGAAGTGCAGCCCCTGATTGTTGTAGGTAGCTATCAGGCTGCCGTTGGCATAAACGTTCGTGTGCACCCAGTTGCCCTGCCCGTCCTGTTCCGTCATCTGGTTGCCTGACTGATCGAGCACATAGCTGGCCGTCAGCGTGAAGCCGTTGGTGGCCATATTGCAGCTCCACTGCGTGATCGTCCCCTTCGCCACCCGGTTGCCATCCGCATCGTAAAGGTAGCCGGTCCACGACGTGCCTCCGCTGATCGAAGGGGCAGCCACTGCACAGACGCGGCCCTCCCCATCGTACAGATACTGGTTCTCACCATCACCCTGCATGTCCCCTGCCGCGTCGTAGGATGGCGTCGCAGGAATAGTTCTTGCGTTGGTGCTGGCAATCTGATTCAGGCCATTCGGACAAGTATAAACATTAGACAGTACTCCTGAGGGAACCGCCTGGTTTGAACAGGTTGTATTCGGATTAGCCTGAAGCGGCTGGCTCGAGCCGTACTGATTCAGGCGGTTGCCAAAGGAATCGTAGACCCAGGTATAGTTTGAGTACGGACTGTTCGTGGAGTTGGTAGAAGCGATAGTCAGGCGGTTCAGCGTGTCATATCCAAAGTTCCACGTGCCCATGACATAATCCGTATACGAAACCAGATTGCCGTTCGGCGCATAGCCGCTCGGGCCATTAGCGGGAGTAATGACGTAGTTATAGACCATGCTCTGCGAGGGGGTGCCGTCGCTGCCCCCACTGAGATTGCCGCTGGTCGGATTAAACGAAGGCTGGTTGAAGTCCTGCGTGTCATAACTGCCGGTGACCGAGTATGCATAGTCGGAGGCCGAGCCCGTCTGGTTCGCGGTTATGAGCAGATTCTCCTGGTTATTGGAGCAGGAGGGAGAGGAGCCCTGCGGCGTGACAGTTGCCACAGCTCCAGGAAGCGCATTAAAGGCGGAGGCGAGATCAGAGGCAACCGAACAAGCCGTTGAGCCCTGACCATAATTCACGGAGACGGGAACTCCATTGATAGTCAGTGTGACCATATGCATGGATGCCCGATGCACTACAAACAGCCGAGGACGAACCGTCGATATTGGACTGAGAAGATTGACCGAAATATCACGCGAGACCGCCGCAACAAGGACACTTTACCGGCACACGGATTGAGCGTTCTCCGCTTCCGGGCACACGATGAGGCCAAGGCATAGCGGAGAGCGGCTCAATACTCAATAGATGATGTGTTGCCGGAGGCCAGCATCAATGGATAAGCTGGTCCCCGCTGAGAGAGATATCCATTGTCAGGCCCCGGCATGAGATTGCTGAACGATGCCGTGGATGAAAGCTGCTTGTGTGCCTTTACAGGCTCAAGGCGTGCTGCGCTCGCTCAAGCCAGCATGACCCTGAGAGCAGCTGCATAGTCCACTTTAGGGCGATAGCTTTTGGGAAGCTGTACCTGGAGAGCGTCTGCTTGTTGGCTCCAGTCGAGCGTTACGTCTGTTCCAAGAAGTTCGACGCGCGCTACTTTACCAGGGCTTGTCGCAGCAGACAGTCCGAGCGACTGCACCAGGATCGGCTCGGCGGGCCAACCGAGCACCATCGCATAGATGATGCTGTTTGGCTTGTTGCGGCTAAAGCGAATGTCCTTTTCACCCAGTTTGTTCACGCTCCCGCCCTGGAACGAACCGGCCTTGACCATATTGGGGCCTTCACCGGAGATCTTCCACGGCCGCGTCTCATAGATAGCTTCGCCGTTGACCTCCATCCAGGAGGTTATGCCATCGAGCACTGCGATTTCCTTGCTGTCAATGGTTCCGTCTGGTCTTCCGGGTACATTGAGGATAAAGGTGCCATTTTTGCTCACGGTATCGATGAGCCAGTGAATCACATCGCGCGGATGCAGATAGCCTCCGTATTCGCCCTGCTTCTCATACAGGGAACGCTGGTAGTGCCACCCGCCAATGCAGGTCTCCGACTGCCAGGGATACTTCATAATCTCGGCGGTCAAACCGCGCTCATAGTCGGCAACGACTGCTTTGACAAGCCGGTCTGGAACGTCTTTGACGTTCAGGACGGCGTCCATCTTGCCGCCGTTTTTCTTCAGGCTGCTGTTGTAAAAGTAGGCGCCGATATTCATTCCAGCCCAGCCGAGCGGAAGGAGCGAGTCGTCGAAGTAGAGAAGGTCGGGATTGTGCTGATCGATCAAGTCGCGCGTTCGATCGTAGAAGTTCTTGACGTATGAGACATCCGGCAGCGCCTCGGGTGGATGCTTCACGCAGTAAAGATTCTGCGGATTGAGCCCCTGCCACCACTGTTCCCGGCCCTCCGCCTCAGTCAGGGCTCCGTCGTAAGGAACGCCGGCAAGAGGTCCGGACTTGTCGGCACCGTGAGAGGGTTGAAACCACCACCAGTTTCTGGCCTGATGTACAGTAACGCCGAATCGCAGTCCCTGCTTGCGGGTCGCAGCTGCCCATGTGCCGACCACATCTCGATGTGGACCGAGGGCTGAGGAATTCCAGGGGTGATGCTTCGAATTCCACGCGTCGAAATTGTCATGATGGTTAGCCAGGGCGACGAAGATTCTTGCGCCTGCCTTCTTGTAACGTGCGATCAACTCGTCGGGATCCCAATTAAGAAGTGTCCATTGCGCGCAGAGATCTTTGTACCCGAAGCGCGATGCCGGCCCATAATGATCAAGGTGATACTTGTACTGCCGTTGCCCTTCGATGTACATGTTACGGGCATACCAGTCACCCGCCTCGGGGACACATTGTGGAGTCCAGTGCGCCCAGATTCCAAACTTGGCATCGCGATACCAGTCCGGAGCTTCATACTCGAGCAATGAATCCCAGGTCGGCTTGAAGGGGCCTTCGCCGGCGAGGTTGGCGATCGGTGATTGCAGCGGAACATCATCCCATGTGCCGCCCGCCACTTGTAATGGAGAGGGATTGTAGTTCCATACCGGCGGCTGCCACGTGGACTCATCCAGTTTTATCTCGACGATCCTGCCGTCGGCCACTTTGTAAAAGATCCTCTTCTCTGGTGGCAGCGCGCAAAACGCGGCGTAGTCCTGTGTGTATTGATTGAATCCTGACGACGAGCCGAATTGACCGCCGGCCGAAATCCGGGCATAGGAAGGAAGGGCCGTGGAAGCGGCTGTCATTGCAAGAAATTTGCAGAATTTCCTTCTTTTCATATGTTCCTTCGCTTTTTGTCGGTCTGTTCAGCATGGCGAATCTCATAGCTTAGCGGCGCCCATCGCTTGTGATGAACGACCTCAGGTTCGTCATCATGAAATCGCCACCGGCTAAACAGTCGCGGTGCGAAGTCTTTCAGGCCGTGCCCCATCATGCGCTCAACGCTGGAAAAGGTTTTCATGAGCCGTTCTCCGGGAGAAAAGGAACGATGGAAATCGTATACCAGCTACCTCTCTGAATAAAGCGATTTATTATCTTGTTTTCAGCGCCATGCTCTTTGTATAGTCTGATGACTCCGTTTTTCCAGCGTGGTGACGCTTCGTAGAATAGCGGCTGAAGGCGGCCGGGAAAGCGTTTGCTGGAGGGTGCATGGGGGAGACATGTTTCGTCTGGTCCTGCTGTTTTTCGAATTACGGGGAGCTGCCAGAATCGCGGGTGCCGTTCTTCAGCAGGAATCTGTCCTTTACGGGGGGTTGCCGCGAGTATGCGGAAGCGGTTGTGCTGGGCCGACTGCAGCGCGACTCATGCATGACTGGAAGGCGATGGAGAATCGCAGCGAGCAGCAGATGCAAATCGAATGTGGGAGGTACCCGGAGGGACGCTCGGAACTACGTTGCCAAATGAGACCTGATGTCTGTCGCACGAGGCCCGCAATCATTCATTACTCATTCGCCTGGAGAAACGTATGAAAAGCAGAATGAAGCGAATTACCGGCTGTGTACTTGTGTGTGCAGGAGTGCTCTTCTCTGGCTCGACCCTGCAAAGTGCGGCGGCTCAGGATTCGGCGACGCTCCCTTATATGAATTCCCGGCTTTCAGCGGAGCAGCGGGCGACCGACCTGGTGCATCGCATGACGCTCGAGGAAAAGGCTACCCAAATGCAAAACAACTCCGCCGCAGTGCCGCGTCTCAATATCCCGGCATATCAATGGTGGAGCGAGGCGCTTCACGGGGTCATTAACGAGGGTGTCACCGAGTATCCTGAGCCGATTGGTTTGGCGGCCACCTTTGATGCGCCGGGAATTCACACCATGGCGGCACAGATTGGAATCGAAGGCCGCATCAAACATGTGCAAAATCTGCGAGAAGGACACACCGGGATCATGGGAGGCCTCGACTTTTGGTCCCCGAATCTCAACATCTTCCGCGACCCGCGCTGGGGCCGCGGGCAGGAAACCTATGGGGAAGATCCCTATCTGACGAGCCGCATGGGTGTCGCGTATGTGACAGGATTGCAGGGGAATGACCCGAAGTACTACCTTGCTATCGCGACGCCGAAGCACTACGCCGTGCACAGCGGGCCGGAACCGACGCGCCACTTTGCGGATGTAGATGTGAGTAAGCACGACGAAGTGGATACCTACGAGCCCGCATTCCGCGCGGCGATCGTGGAAGGCAAGGCCGGGTCGATCATGTGCGCATATAACGCCATAAATGGTGAGCCGGCATGCGCGAATCAATATCTGCTGCAGGATCAGCTGCGCGGCAAATGGGGCTTTCAGGGATATGTAGTGTCCGACTGCGATGCAGTCCGCGATGTTGCCGCCAATCATCGCTATCGTGCGAGCCAGGCACAGGGCGCGGCAATTTCAGTCATTCGCGGTATGGATAATGAGTGCGTAACATTTACCTCTCGCTTTGGCGACCCGGTCGAGAAGGCGTATATCGATGCCGTGCAACAGGGATATCTGCCCGAGAGTACGCTCGATACAGCGCTGATTCGCCTCTTTACCGCACGGATCAGGCTGGGCATGTTCGATCCGCCTGACATGGTCCCCTACACGAAGATCGATGAGAAGGAACTGGACAGCGCCGAACACCGTCAGCATGCGCGCAAACTCGCAAACGAATCGATGGTTTTACTGAAAAATGACGGGCTTCTTCCACTGAAGCCGGAAATCAGGAAAATCGCTGTTGTCGGTCCACTTGCCGATCAGACCCAGCCGCTGATCGGGAACTATGCGGGTCAGCCCACGCATATCGTGTCGATCATGGATGGCCTCAAGGCTGAGTTTCCAAATGCGGCCATTACATACGTTCCTGGAACGCAGTTCCTCCGCACTGACGGAACACCTGTACCGGATTCCCTTCTGACCACGCCAGACGGCAAGCCCGGACTGAAGGCTGACTACAACGAAGGCATGCGCGGAGGGCCAGGATCTGAGACGAAGCCTGTCCAAATCCTGAGCCGTACTGAGCCCAACGTAAAGCTCACTAAGGAGAACCTCCCATCCCAGGTGGCGGAGAAGAAAACATTCGGGGCGCAATGGTCGGGATTCCTGACGCCGAATGAATCAGGCGACTTCCTGCTGGGTATACGCTGTAAGGGCTTCTGCCGACTCGCAGTGGACGACAAGCAGGTCACTCTTACCTACGGTGGCGGCAACGAACCTGTTTCCCAGGCAGGCCGCGTTCACCTTGAGAAAGGCCGCAAAGTTGCGCTTGAGTTCACCTATGGGGCCAGAAACGGCAATGCACAGGCAGAGCTGATTTGGACCAGGGCGAATAATGTCCCATCCCCGGAGGCGATTGCCGCTGCCAGAAACGCCGACGTTGTCATTGCCGTTGCAGGCATTACCAGTCAGTTGGAAGGCGAAGAGATGCCGGTGAGCGAGCCCGGCTTTCTGGGCGGGGACCGCACCAGCATCGACTTGCCTCGGCCGGAAGAAGACCTGGTGGAAGCCGTGGCGGCTACAGGCAAGCCTCTCGTTGTGGTTCTCATGAATGGCAGTGCTCTGGCGGTTAACTGGATCAACCAACACGCTGATGCGATTGTGGAAGCATGGTATCCCGGCGAAGAGGGAGGTGCGGCTGTCGCAGAGACGCTGAGCGGTAAGAACAATCCCGCTGGCAGGCTGCCGGTCACGTTCTACACGGGTGTCGACCAGCTACCAAACTTCGAAGACTACGGGATGGCGAATCGGACCTATCGCTATTTCAGCGGCAAGCCGCTGTACCCCTTCGGCTATGGGCTGAGCTACACGAAATTCAGCTATAGCGATCTCAGTATTCCCACATCTGCCATTGCCGCCGGACAACCCCTCAGCGCTGATGTCACGGTCACCAATACCGGCAAGGCTGCGGGGGACGAGGTTGTGCAGCTTTATCTCAGGTTTCCCCAGGTTAAAGGAGCGCCCCGCGTTGCTCTGCGCGGCTTTCAGCGTATTCACCTCGAAGCTGGTGCGAGCAGGCAGGTTCATTTTGATTTGAAGCCACGCGATCTGGGCATGGTCACGGAAGACGGCGATCCGATTATTGCGCAAGGGGATTACACGATCAGCATCGGTGGAGGCCAGCCTGAGACAACAGCGCCTGTCGCTACCGGTCACTTCCACATCGATGGTCAGTATGCTTTGCCTGAATAACGCAGCTTGCCGGTCGGCAGCACGACTCCGGCGTAAGTAACACAGGTTCTGCAATTGCATCGGAAACGATCTGCCTGATTATCGGCAGGCGATATGTAAAGGAGAGGCATTCATGTCGGGATCTTCAAGCCGTATCGTTCTCACTCGCCGCGAGGCGCTGCTTCTTTCCGCATCTGCGGCAGTAAACATTGCAACCAGCCAGTCCGCTCTCGCCTCTGACAGCACCAGGACAGCGGCGCACCAGGAGCCCGGCAACGTCTCTACGCCGCGCTCGGCGGTTGCGAAAACGCAGTACGGCAAGGTGCGTGGTTTTCTGGACGGTGGTGTATTGACCTTCAAAGGTGTCCCCTATGGCGCAACCACGGCCGGGGAGAATCGCTGGCTTCCAGCCAGGCCACCAGCACCGTGGAACGATGAATATCCGGCACTGATCTACGGTGCGAACTGCCCGCAGAATCTGCATACCTGGACGGGCATCGAGCAAACGTTCCTCTTTGACTGGGATGACGGTTGGCAAAGCGAGGACATGCTTAAGCTGAACATCTGGACGCCGAGTCTGACGGGAAAGCGGCCGGTGATGTTTTACATGCATGGCGGCGGGTTCAGCTTTGGGTCGTCATACGAGTTGCCATCGCACGAGGGCGCGCAGATGGCCCGCCATCACGATGTGGTGCAGGTGTCGGTGAATCATCGCCTGAACATTCTCGGGTTCTTCGATGCCAGCGAAATTGGCGGCTCGGCGTATGAGGATTCGGTGAACGTCGGTATGACGGACCTTGTGGCGGCGCTGAAGTGGGTTCACGAAAATATCGAGAATTTCGGCGGCGACCCAGATCGGGTGATGATCTACGGGCAGTCGGGCGGCGGGTCGAAGGTGACAACTTTAATGGGCATGCCTTCGGCGGTGGGGTTGTTCCATCGTGCTTCGGCGCAGTCGGGCGGCGGCGGGAATATTCCCGGCAGAGATCAGCAGAAGGAACTATCCCGGCAGGTAATGAAAGAACTCGGGCTTGCGCCGAATGACATGGGAGCTCTGCAGAAGATGGAGTGGGCGAAGCTGTTTGCAGCGGGCAATGCGGCAGCGGCGAAGATTAATCCGACGGGCCCGCCGATGGGGGGACCGGGAGCGCCGGGCACACCGCGGGTTGGGTGGTCACCATGCGTCGACGGCAAAGTCATCAACATGCGTTCCTTTTTCGATGCTGCTCCCGAAATTTCGAAAAATGTTCCGATTCTCATCGGCTCTGTCAGCGAGGAGGGCAATCAGATGTCCTCAAAGCCTACCGAAGAGGAGTGGCATGCCAACCTTGCCAAAGCCTATGGCGACGAAAAGGCAACCGCAATCGTAAGTGCGCTGAAGAACGCCTATCCGCACAAACAGATTCGAACGTTGTCATATATGTGCAGCGGCAGACCAGGGCTGAACGGCCTCTCCATGCGTAACAACGTAGTGAAGATGGCGCGGTTGAAACACGAGCTGAAGGCCGCTCCCGCCTACGCCTACTACTTCACCTGGCAGACGCAGATTCTGGACGGCGTGGGTGGAGCGTGGCACACCGCCGAGCTTCAATTCTGCTTCGACAACACCAGGCGTTGTGAGCAAGGGACGGGCAATACACCCGAAGCACAGGCATTGGCGAAGAATATGGCGGCGTCCTGGGCCGCGTTCGCCGCAACCGGAAAGCCAGGCATATCGGGACTCACCTGGGATCCAACTGATCCTGAAACGAACAGGACGATGGTCTGGGATAACGAATGCCGTATGGTGAACGATCCCGAGGGACAGATTCGGAAGTTGATATTGGCATGAACTGTTGATTTGGTTCTTGATGTCGCGAATGGTGCGTGAGTCTGCGGTGCGAACGACGCATGTCGCAGGGCTTTCACAGCACAACGCCCATCCGCCGAACAGATCAGGAAGCTTGATAATGCACTCATCCAGCGGAGAAAAGTCGAGGACTACACCTGGCATGAACCGACGCAACTTCCTCATCCACTCAACTGCTGCCGTCGCAACAGTTTCACTTCATTCCACCCCGCTCATTGCCGATGTTGCCGCAGAGGAAGCGCGCGTTACTGTGCTTGTGGTTGATACAGATCGCGCGTCTGTCCCCATAGACAAGCGCATCTACGGTCAATTCCTGGAGCACATCAATCACTCCGTGGAAGATGGTCTCTTTGCCGAGCAGATCCGTGGCCCGGGTTTCGAAGGTCCGGACTTTCAGACCTATTGGGAGCCCATCTCTCAGCAAGGCCATGTCGAAATTGCCGAGCTCGACTTCCAGAACGGCAGGAAGAGCGTGCGCCTTCGCGTCGACGGTGGAGAGGCAGGCATTCGGCAGAGACGCATCTTTGTTGAGGCCAACACGAAATACGATGGCTCCTTTTGGGTCAAGAAAGAAAATGGGTCTCCGAAGCTCACCCTGCGCATCCTCAGTTCAGATGGCAACGTCATCGCATCACTTCCGCTTGCGTTTACCGGAACCGACTGGCACGAACTCCCATTCTCGTTCACCAGCCATCTCCGTGATACCCAGGCCTCCATCGAGATCATTGCTACCGGGCATGGCGCGCTCCTCATCGACTTCGTCTCTCTCATGCGTTCCGATGTCCGCCACAACGGGATGCTCCGTCCCGACCTCCTCGACGCCCTCCGTGGTCTCGAGCCGTCCTTCATCCGCTGGCCTGGAGGCTCCTTTGCGTCCACGTACAAGTGGAAGGAAGCCATCGGCCCTTATGTCTCTCGCGGCTATCATCCAAACGTCTATTGGGGTAACTACTCTGGCTACGCCGGCTTCGGCACCGACGAGTTCCTTGGACTCTGCAGGCGTCTCAACTGCGAACCTCTCATTGTCCTCGCTGCTCCGACAACCAAACAAGAAGATCTCGATTACGCCATGAGCTGGGTCCACTATCTCAACGACCCATCCTCGACCGAGTGGGGCCGCCTGCGCGCACAGAACGGCCATCCCGAGCCTTACAATGTCCGCTACTTCCAGATCGACAACGAGCCCATGAACAACGGATTCACGCCGGAATCCTATGCCGAAATCGTCAACTTATATGGCAATCGCCTTCGTACCATCGTTCCCAACGCCCGCATTGTGGCCTGCGGTCAAAAACGTTCCAGCGATATGGACTGGAGTGAGAAGGTCATCGATATTGCGGGTCAGAACTTCGACATTCTCGGCTGCCACAACTATGAGTACGAGCCGGACAACTTCGCGTCCGGCATTGACCGCATTCGCGGCTACCTCACGAAACTCTGCGATTATGTCCGCGCCTCCGGACATCCGAACATTGAAATAGCGGTCCTCGAATGGAGCCTCCAGCACACCTATGACTGGCGCGCCGGTCTCCACGCTGCAGGCAGTCTCATCCTGTATGAAGAGCTGAGCCCGGGCCTCACCATGACCTGCCCCGCTCTTCTCATGCGCAACACCACTGATGATCCCAAGTGGACCTCGGCTATCTATCACGATCACGTTTCCTGGTTTCCGGGTGCAAGCTACGTAGTTGAGAAGCTATTCCGCCAGCATTTCGCTCCGCGCTATCTGGCCTCCGCTACGGGCTCTGTACGAGACGCCGCCAACCGCACATTCTTCTTCGATAAAATCTCCACCCGGATTCCCTCCGGCTGGCTGCCCGACTCCGTCGATGCCATCGCCACCGCGAGCGATGACAATCGCCGCATCGTCATCAAGGCGGTTAACTACCGCGACAATCGCAGTACTCTTCTCATTCGCCTGCAGGGAAAGGCCGCTCCCGAGCGCGCCACCGCGATCCTCCACACTATTAACGCACGACTCAACGCTCAGGCCTCATTGGAGAGCCCTGATGTCATCGCTCCTGTGTCCCGCCCGGTCACGTACGCAAAAGATCTTACCATTGACCTTGATCCCTATACCGTGGCTGTTCTCGAGATCCGCACAACCTAAGCTCGGCCAACCCTCATCAGGATCATTGCCAGGAGTTGCACATTCACCGCGATACCCGTGCTGAAGCCAGGCGTAACGACTCAGGAACCCGCCATCATCGCCATCGTCATTAGGACCAGAGGAAAGCGACATGAAGAGAATCTTCTGCAAACCCTTTCGGGTTTCGACTATTCCTGCAAGCCAGCCTCTGAGCGGCAAACCGAAGAAGCGGACCCTGAAAAATTATGGTACCGATAAAGGCGTGAGCAGCACCTATGCATCACTACGATCTCTCTCGGCGATCATCCTGGCTGTCAACCATAAGTGATCGTTTCTAAAATGCGAAATTCCGAGGCCTGCTTGTGCGACGGGTTGAAGAGGTAGTTCATCGTCTTCGGAACGATCACGCTTGGAATACGAAGCAGAACGCTTTCGTTGCTCTCCAGCCATATTGTTCCCAGATCGCGCGTTGCTTCCAGGCGTGTCCGCCAGTTTTCGGGCAACTCTTGCACTTCGATTGACGGCATATTGATATCGGGACCTTCAATCCTGAGCAATGCTATCTTTATGCCGTGAGCGTATACGCGCTGAATGAAATCGAGGTACTGGTCGTTGTTGATGATTCCGGCGCGAATAACGCGCACTCCGGCATTCTTCATGTTGTCCAGGATGGTGTCCTGCTCCTGGGGCGTCAATTGTTCAGGGTGATTCAGAAGGTTTACGCCGACGACTGCATCCCTGGCCTGCGCCGAGGCCAGTGGCATCAGCAATATGCATTCGAGAAAAATGATGAGGCAGGCAAGTTTCTTCATGCCATAACTCCGATTCCCCGATGCGTCTGAAGCATCAATCTATTCGGTCAAGGTGAATTGCTGATTCGGAAGTGTCGGACTGCACCTGTCCTGCCTGAATGTGCCTCCGCGGCCAGGGTCTTCGAGACAGAGCCCGCTGCTCCTGACACGAATTTGATAACTGCCCTCGCCCGCGGGCGTCATCTCGAAGAGATCGTTTGCGGGCAACGAGCCATTGCCGCAATCCCACTGAATCAGGTTTCCCGGACCTCCGCGCGTCTTGCCGTCTCCGGGCGATCCCACGCCGTTGGACACGTTCAGACACAGGCCTGCAGCGCCATTGACGGTCTGAATGGAATAGAAACCGCCTCCCTCGTCGACGAAATTGAATTCCTCATTGTTGTATGCTCCGCAGGAATAGGGAATAATGGCGCCGCCAGGGCTCGTGGAATTGGTGGTGATATTCATGCACAGCCTGGTGGCTTGCGAGACAACCTCATGAGTGCCTTCGATGGCGCTGGCCGGAGCATTTGCGGCCGGCGTAACACCATCGACGACATAGGTAGTGATGGAGCGAACCGGAAGCGAGTCCACGATGCGTCCCGTTGCGGAGACCGCGATCTTTTCCTCGCGCAGACTGACCGGCTCGTCTGCGGTTGTGCGGTAGGCCGTTACTGAGGATGGCAGCCCGGTAAATGCCGTGAGGTCGAGGTCGTTCCCAGCCGGCGTGTCCCAGTTGGTCGTCACAAGCACAAGGCGCTTCGCCGAGCGCGAGTACGCGGCGAGGGTATGAAAAGCTCCTCCGGCCGAGATGATCTGAAACCCTGGACGGATGAACCTTGTGTACTGGGCGAGTGCATAGTATTGCTTCTGCAAGTGCGGCTCTCCGCTTTTGGGATCGAAGGCAATCACGCCCCAGTCAGGCTGCCAGAGCACCCACGCTTCCGCACCCATGTCGCGCAGGTCCATGCGGATCGAATCCGCCATGAACAGCGCGCCCCACATATCGCTCTTGTCTCCCTGGTTGGTGAAGCAGCAGCCGAGTTCGCTCATCCAGATCGGCTTGTGCAGCTTTTCCGCGAGAGCTCTCAACTCCCTGAGTTTTGCCACGTCGCCGACCAAAGGATGGTAGTCGTGCGTGTTGAGCCGGGCTGTTCCGGACAGAGCATCGCCGCTTAACTGACCTCCGATGCTCACAGCCGAGTAGATGTTGTTCGTATCCACGCCCGCAACAAAGGTCTTCACGCCGTCGCGCTTCAGGCGGTCTGCCAGCACTGGAAGGACCGCGTTCTGGGTTGCGACGGGAACGGTGTACCCCTCCTGTCTTCCGCCGGCCTCCCAGCCGCCATCCGGTTCGTTGAATGGCTCGACGCTCTCAAAACGGATTCCTTCCGCATCTTGAAAGTGTTTCACCACAGTCGCCAGATAGTTGACGAAGCTCTCCCGCATCTCGGGCCGCAGGTTGTCTTGCTTCCCATCTTTGCTCCCGGAGTAGCAGCCGCTGACCGTCATCCAGTAGGGCGGGGAATACGAGGCAGCTTCGAAGATGTTGGCTCCCCGTTTCTTAGCTTCCTGGAGCATCCGCCGCTGCGAAGCGTCCCTGCTCCAGTCGAAGGCTGCACCCGGACTGGATTGATAGCCCTCCATCTGAGCGTCGGGACGCATGTGCGTGTGAGACGGATCGTCGCCGCCTCCGATGTTATAGCGAGCAATGTTGAATCCCAGCGTGAGGCGCGTTGCCGGATCCCCGAAGAGCAGGTCCATATACTGGCTTTGAATCTTCGGGTCTTTGATCTGTGCGGTCTGCCGGCCACCGCCGTAGAGGTCGTTCGCCTCCCAAGCCAGCGACATGCCCCATCCGCGAAAGGTCTGTGCGGACCGGGGCATGATGCGACCGGTGTTGATCAGCATCTCGGGAACAGCGGCCGCAGCCTTCGGTTCCTCCTTTGCCGGTGGCTGGCCCGTCAGCGCAAGAGCGATGTCCGGCAGTGGATCTCCCGTGACCGGATCGATCAGGCCGTTGAAGCATGTGCCCTTGATGTTACGGCTGCGATTGAAGCCGGTGCCGTCACACATGTCGGTCTTCCCTTCAGAATCGTAAGAATAGTAGAGAAGGTATCCGATGTTGACGGGTTTGGGCTGAGTCCGCAGCCGTTCGATCACATCCTTGCGAAAGGTCTCGATGGCCTGGGCGCGACTCATGGCTTGATAGGGCCCGGCGGCAAGGTTCAGGTCGCCTCCGGGCTTGCCGTGAGCGTCATATTGGTAGGACCACTTGTGGCTGGACCAGAAGACCGAGGCCGATTCACTCCATTCCGTAATCCAGATAGGCTTATCTCGGTTATGCGGAAGCAGTGCGCCCTGCGCTGCCAGATCGGATGTGGCGTTTTGCACCATGTGCTGGGTTGTGTCTGAAGGCGGGTAGGTGTGCGTGCCGTAACCGTCGACGAGACTGGTGTAGTCGAAGGTCTTGCCGGAGCTGTCAGTGAAGTTTGCCAACGCCTGAATGAGCGCCGCGGAATTGCCCGTGGGATTCGACATGCCGCAGGTGATGATCCTGGCAGTGGGGAAGTACTTCCGAATCAGCTGCGCATAGGTTTTGAGAAAGGGTGCGTAGCCCGCGGCGAATGCGTGGACCTGCGCGGGCGTCAGAAACCACTTCCAGCCGTGCGCCGCGAACTCCGAGGTCCTGGGCATATCGGCATCGTTGCAGTAGAGATCGAGCTCGTTGCCAATCTCGAATGCGTCGACGGTAAGGCCGGCATTCTTGACGGCGTCGAAATACACGCGCACGCGTTGTTCGAGCTTGGAGAGATTAATTTTGCTCAGCGGGTAGGTTCCCCACTGGCATCCGCTCTCCCTGGGATTGATATAGTCCTTCGAATCGAAATCCGAAGCGCTGTGACCAACCACGGCCAACAGCTTCATGCCCCGCGCATGCACCTGCCTGACCATGTCGACAAACAACTGCGCGCCTTGCGGCGAATCCTGGCCGAAACCATCCCGGAACCATTGCGGATGGAATTTGGCGACCCCGTCGAAAACCGCCACACGTCTCGCTTCAAAAATGCCGGTTCCATTGTAAGAACCATTGAATGGATAAATGTTCGGCTCGGCGGGCGGGGATAGCGTCCATTCCGTGCTCATGTTGGATCGGTCGATGCCGATCTCCAGTTTCGGAACTAACCTGGATGGGTTGACGGCGGCATGCGTCTGAGCGCCGCCGACGAGGTATGTGCCTCGAGCTACCGGAACACCTGCGTGACCGCCCAGGGGCAAGAGCGCCGCCATGGCACAGACGGCAGCGTGTCGAACAAGCGGAAGACGGATGAAATTCATCATGTCCAGCATCCAATCGCTTAAACCCGGCTCTCTTGCCAAAGTTGACGCGCTTGAAATCGAGCGAGACAACAAAGTGGACCGACACCGAAGAGGCCGCAATGGAAGGCTAACATTGAACGCCGCTCAGCCCAGGGCCTTTGAGGTCGAAGACCGTATCGGCGATAATGCGCGAACGGAGTTTTTTTGCGGTGTGGACGGATGGCGAGGAAAGAAACGCTAAACGCGCGCTCCAGTTGGAAAGATCGGCCACGCGATCTCGGTTCGCCACTTCGATTCCTCCGCTGTGTCATAGGGGCTGATCACGTAGTGCTCGCGTATAGGACCAACCACCGCCAACTCGTGCTGGGCAACGTACTTTGCGAGCGCGCCGTAGGCAAGATCGATGTCCGCATGTGTGCCTGAATGCAGGATAATCGCGACTTCACTTGCAGGGATAAGCATTGGTCTTACCCGTCCGATGGAGCGAAACGGGGTATCGCAGGGGATGAATATCGTTGCCTCTCCACGGCCATCTGAGAACAGCGCGTTCGAGAAAACGCCACCTGCCGGCCCGGATGCCTGAGCGCGCTGAGCCGCCAGGGTGGCATGCAGCTCTGCCAGCGCACCCTGATACCAGGACAAGGCGTCCTTCACGTCGAGCATCTTTGAGATCGCGGCCGAGGCTGTTGCCCTGATGCTGCGGTGTTGTATCTGGGGAACAGATGCCGGTTGCTGCAGCAAGTCACGAAGAGACGCCACGACTCCCTGCGTCCTGGCAAGGTGGCTCTCTAAGCGGTTCAGGTGGTCCACGATCAGCTCATTGCGGGTCTGGAGATCGGGAGCGGTCAACACCGCACGGATTTCGCCCAAGGGCATATCGAGCTCTCGAAACCGGCGAATGATATGAGCTGTCGCAATCTGATCTGCTGTGTATCGGCGATAGCCAGTCCTGGTGTCCACCTCGGCAGGCTCCAGCAACCCGTTCTCGTGATAATGGCGCAAAGTCTTGACGGTCATATGCGTCGCGCGCGCAAAATCACCGATCGCAAGGAGTAACGACATGCAGCCATTGTCAACTCTCCCGCAGGGGGAGAGTCAATCGCAAAGACGCTCTTGACCCTCCTCCAACGTCATGGCGAAGGATGAATGTAGCAGCCACGAGGCTGTGTTCAATCTGGAGGAAACATGCAACCTGAACTTAAGGGCGTGATTGCCGAGTACATCAAGGCGGTGAATGCGTTCGATCTCGATGCCATCATCAACACGTTTGCGAAAGATGCGTATGTCAACGACAACCGGAGGGAGATCGTGGGTATAGACGCCATTCGCCGGTGGCTATCCAGGGAGATCGTAGGCGACAAAGTGACCATGGATGTACGAGAGGTCATCGATCACTATGGCGACACCATTGTGCGTGCCGTCTATGACGGCGAATATGACAAGACAAACCTGCCTGAAGAACTGATACTGACGAATTACTTCAGGATCAGAGATGGCAAGATCGTTAGCCTGGCCATCATCTTCAACCAGCCGTCGCCCTATTGAAGAACGAGGACGGCACGCTTGTACGGAAGAGCGTCAGATTTCAACTGTTGCGAACGGGCCAGGTCGCTCATTGAGGCGCGGTAGCCAGAGATAGCCATCTCGATTTGATACTTGGCGATTTGACGTCAATCCAGGATCAATGAGCAGGTGAAGCCCATTTTCCCACATGCTTATAACAGGTCCATCCTGAGGTCTGTCTGGTCTGCAAGAATCTGACTAAAACAATCGATTCCATTTGGGGTCTTAACAATCGAGGGTTCAATTCTCTTCGAGTCTGCCGTAGTTTTGAAACGCGCAACATGCACAGTCCTGCTGCCTATCACTGATAGACACTGAGAGGTCGCGATGCCCAGTGCCACACGGAAGTTGAGGTTATTCTGGCTGTTTATTTCCCTTGCAGCGGGAGGGATCGAGCTTGCAGTCTGCTCCCCGGCAGCGCAAGCTCAGAACTCCCATGCCGGACCCGTGACCGGTGTCATTGATGGCGTGGCCTTCGAGGGCGACCAGTACTACGTGCACGGCTGGGCCTGTCAGGAGGGCATTCGCGGCCCCATTAGCATCAATCTCTACGCAGGCGGTCCGGCGGGCGGCAAGCCGCCTGGCGTGTACGTCATGGCAGACACGGCCAATCTAGACAACGAGCCTGCCGTTGACCGCGAGTGCCATGACGCCAGTGGCGGCAAGCACCGATTCAGGACTGCGCTGCCCAACCAACTGCTGAGAAGCTTCCAGAACAAGAAGCTCTTCATCCACGGCATCGCGCTTGCGGGCAACGTCGACAATTCCCTGCTGGCAGGATCGGGGAGGTTTGCATATCCCAGCCCCAAATGGCCGCCCGATCCTCCCACGCCCAGCTTTCTCGATGGTCCTGCTGTGGCGGCCTTCGACACCAGAAAAGATTCCTGCGAGCAAATCGACATTCCGGACGCCGCGGCCCGCGCCTTCCGCGACTACAAAGGAACGATCCACCTGATCGCGTCGCACTATGTCACGCGCGCCGGGCTCGGGCCAACACTCGAAACCGTGAAGCACAATTGTCAGGTTGTCTATCAGACTCCGCATGACGGAAACATTGCAGACTTCAATGACTACACCTGGCTCAATTCGTTCTACAGCGTGGATGGCAAGCGGATCGTGGCGCTGGGACACATGGAATATCACGGCTGGGAGCATGGCCAGTGTGCAGGCAAAACGGACACCATTAACTGCTGGTACAACGTGCAGACATATAACCTGTCGGAAGATGGCGGCTATCATTTCGCTCGTCCGAAGCCGCCTGCGAACTATTTCCTGAGCCTTC
Source organism: Paracidobacterium acidisoli (assembly GCF_003428625.2). Classification (GTDB taxonomy): domain Bacteria; phylum Acidobacteriota; class Terriglobia; order Terriglobales; family Acidobacteriaceae; genus Paracidobacterium; species Paracidobacterium acidisoli. The sequence goes on from NZ_QVQT02000003.1 coordinate 707,944, forward strand.
CATATAAGTATCAGGTAAATCAGGGGCCGGAAGGTGTCAGTGTCGATGCCAATATCGTGAAGGTTGGCGACTGGTATTACACCGCTATGAGCGGATGGCCGTGGCCGCCCAATTGTGGCAACGGCAAGGGGTTGCGGCCTTGTCTGAATCCCGGAGGTACCTGCCCGATTCGCACGGCGAATATCCTCGATGCATCGTCCTGGCGCGGCTGGGACGGAAAGGGATTCAATGTTGTGTTCACCGATCCCTACCGCGGACCGATAACGAACCCAGCGTCGCATCTCTGTCCCCAGGCACCGAATATCGAGTTTCTGACCGGGTTCAACTACTACGCGGCAGCGCATTTGTTCATTGGGACGCAATTTACTCCGGTGGAGACCGCGTATGGTCCGCCGGGGGTGTACTTCACGACATCGCCCGACTTTGTGCATTGGAGCAAACCTGCCCTGGCACTAACCATGAACCAGATGCTTCGTCGTGAGCCTGAAGGCAATTGGTCGTATGCGTACTTTTCACTCATCGATCCGAAATCGACTGATGCGAACTTTATGACGATTACGGACACACCCTATCTCTATTACGTACGTTCGGACGTGAACCATGGTCCGTACCAGCGTGTCTTGTTTCGGCAAAAGATCAAGTTGAACTGGTTAGCGGCATTGCATCCGAAATCCGCCGGCAAGCCTGGCCTGAGCCCAAAGTGAGGGAGCTTGAACATGGATGTAACAAAATACGTCGCAGGTTCCGTCCTTCTCGGCGGCATATTCATTGCCGGGCTGGCGACGGCGCAGGTTGCTGCCATGCAGATCAATGCGTACTGGTCCTGCCGCACACAGCAAGTCAACCCTTTCCAGCCCGGTTACATGGGGATCTCCGGATCAGCCGTACGGTAAAAGACGGTCGTACGGCTGCCGATCGCGCCGCCATAGCGAGCTATCGATATGGACACAAGCCGCCCATCTTCTCAACGAATTTACCGATCCCGCCGAGCTCCAGGCGGATTGGAGATTGATGTCGGATGACAGTGGAATGTGCAGAAGGCCCGGCAACGTGGAGGCGACGAGTGGCGGTCTAGGATTGAAGACCCTTGCTGCCCAGGCTGACTGTCGCAATAAGAGCCTCAAATGGTCCACCGGCTCAATTCAGAGCAAGGCAAATTACGGTTACGGCCTCTATGAGGCCACGATGAAGATTGCCGACATCAAGGGAATGAACAACGCGTTCTGGATGAACACCGCGACCCGGCCCCGATTGAAGACTATTTCGAGATTGACGTCTCCGAAGTCCGGTATTCCAGCTATGATCACATCGGCCTGCAGGAGTATCCGTCCAACGCGCATTCCAGCGTGAAGCATACCGGTATGGGGTGGGGCGCCACGTTCATCGACAATCTTTCGGCGGGTTTCCACGATTACGGCATGCTTTGGACTCCCACTGAGCTGATCTTCGAAATCGACGGAGAGCCCGTGGCAGCCGCCGTCACCAACAACACCGTCATCGCCCCTGCCAATGTCATGTTCTCCAGCGCGCTCATCTATCCCGGCGTACTGGAGCATTCCGAGGGCCACGACATGGTCGTAGAGTCGCTGCGCGCTTTGCTCTCTAATAAAGTTTGGATTCGACGTATCGGCTGATCCAGATCGTCGGTTCGATCAAGATGTTACATTCACAGCGAGGAACGTGATGAAGAGCCGTATTCTCCGCAGTCTGTGTCAGTTGAGTGCGATAGCACTGTTGTGCTTTGCCGCTGCAGGCGGAGCAGGTCAGGCCGCGCAACCTCCGAAAGCGGCCGGGAAGCTCCCAAAGGTCTGGTTCAGTATGGGCGGGGGGGGGCCAGATTCCATCACCCGGTCACCACCGTTGGGAAGTGCTGTATCTTCAGCCGAACGTATCCCGGAAGATCCTGGCACTGCCGCACAATCCGCGCCAGCCGTCGATCTTCCACGCCCACCGTGTGCAGCTTGCCGCTCTTGCCACGAAAACGGAATACGACCATCGACCCGTTTATCTGCACGTGCTTCGCGCGCATGGTGGTGAGCCCGTATGACTTGTTGTCTCGCGCGTACTCCTCATTGCCCACCCGGATCAGTGTCCGCTCCATGAGTCGCAGGATCGTCGCCAGGACCTTGTTTCGCGGCAGTCCGGGCAGGGCCAGGTCTTCCTCCAGCCGTGTGCGAATCCTCCGCAGAGCTGTCCCGAAGAGCAGCATCCGCTCATATTTGGTCTCATCGCGAACCGCCCGCCATCGCGGATGGTAACGGCTCTGCTTGCGGCCCCGCGCATCGCGCCCGGTTACCTGCAGATGCCGCGCGGATTCGCGCAAATCCAGACGTCCGTCCATGCCGGTGGAATGACGAGCGAGCGAATTCGCCGCAAAATATCTTCGTTTCGAACCGGCTTGCCTTCGGCATCGATATATCGGAAGCCCTTTCCGGACTTCTTCCGCCGCATTCCTGGCTGAGCATCGGAGACATACCGCAACCCTGCTTCCTTCGCCGAAAGCGCCGGATCAGTCACGATGTCCGGCACTCTTTTCTTCCTGAGAACTCGTGACATGTGCCGGTTGGATGCGGATTGGCTCCATTCGGTGCAGGCGTTATGTTGTTTCACGACGGAGGACAGAGGATGTCTAAAACGCACAACGGAAGCTCATGTTTGAAGCAGAGCTGTCCGGAGTATTGGAAGTGCGGGCTGCCACGCGGTAGCGGTTGCAGCAGGACTTGTGGCAGAGAAAAGATCCGCCTTTTACAACGCGCATCTCACCAGCCGGCGGACCGGTCGGGCTTTGGCGAGGGCCGTCTTTGTGGAAGTCCGCACTGAATCAGTCGGAGCACCATTCCCACGTATTGCCGGTGATGGAGCAGAGGTCATAGGCGTTGGGTGGGAAAGCATCGACAGGGCAGGTCCCGGCGTAGCCATCGTCTGCCGATTTCAATCCTCTTCCGCGAGAGGTGCGACGCTTTCGCTGCATACTTAAAAATCAGGAAATTAGATCGTTATGCGATAATTCTGGTCCAGACCTAAAAGTGCAATCGGCGCTGCTGTTTCTAAATCAGTTTCAAACAGTATTCGAGCCTTCCAGGAGGCGGACAGCGGTGAGATTGCGCGCCTGCAGCTAATTGTTGTTCGACTTTTGGAGCTCCTGATGCTGATCCGCCGCTGCCTTAGCCTGCCTGCGTTGTCTCTGAGCGCAGTTCTTTCTTTCCGCGCAAACCGGAACAGCAACTCGCGTTCCGACCGGGCGTATCGATGGCCGGCGGCCGCAGCCCTGTTGCTGGTTCTGGCCTGCTGTTTGCAGCCTGCGATGGCGCAGACCCCCGCCCCACGCGTGACCTTCCTGCCGGGGACGCAGAGCACGGCAGCGACCGGCTTTTTCGATCCGGAAGGGGTAGCGGTCGACAGCAGCGGGAACCTGTACATCACCGATTCCGATGGTTACGCCCCTCCCAGCTACCTCTATAAGGAGACACTCTCGGGCGGTACCTACACCCGGACCGTCATAGCATCCGGATTCACGGATGCGTGGGGGGTAGCGGTCGACAGCAGCGGGAATGTTTATGTCACCGACTATGGAGACGACGGCGGCAGCGTCAGCGCGGTGTATAAGGAGACGCTCTCGGGCGGCAGCTACACGCAAACGACAATCGCCAGCGGTTTCAAGGATGCCGATGGCGTAGCGATAGACAGCAGCGGAAACCTTTATATCGCCGATTTCGGGTGCCCTTCCTGCACGCCGGCCACGACCGGCGGTCTCTATAAGGAGACGCTCTCAGGCGGCAGCTACACGCAGAGCACAATTGCGAGCGGGCTGGACGTATCCGGCGTAGCCCTGGACAGCAGCGGAAATCTCTACATCACAGTCTGGACGGGCTTTGAATCGTCGGGGGCCCTGTATAAGGAGACGCTCTCAGGCGGCAGCTATACGCAGAGCACTATTGCAACCAACTTCATCACGCCTGAATCCGTGGTGGTGGAACCCAGCGGAAATCTCTACGTTACCGATGACAACATGATCTCCGGCAGCGGTGCAGCCGTCTACAAGGAAACGCTGTCCGGTGGCAGTTATACCCAATCCACGCTTATTTCCAACCTCTATTCTCCCGAGGCTCTGGTGCTCGATGAGAGCGGCAATCTCTATGTTGCAGCGATCACCAGCGCAAACAGCGGAGTTCCAACCGCCGGCGCTGTATATAAGGAAGACTACGCCGACCCGCCCAGCCTGAGCTTCGCCAGCACCAATGTGGGTTCGACCAGCAGCACGCAAACGGTGACGGTGAACAACATCGGCAATGCAGCGCTGGAGTTCGAGATTCCCGGCTCGGGAAATAATCCCAACATCTCGACCGGCTTTACGCTGGCCAGCGGAAGCGGCAACGAGTGCCCGCTGGTGACTTCAGCCTCCTCGACAGCAGGTGTCCTGAATTCCGGCGCCTCCTGCACGCTGCCGGTGGCTTTTGCGCCAGAGGCGACAGGCAGCTACTCCAGCTCAACTCTGGTGCTCACCGACAACAGCGGCAATCAGACCTCACCGTACGCCACGCAAACCATCAACCTGAGCGGCACGGGAACGGGCACGGATAAGGCCTCTTCCTTTACTGTCACGGGCTCGAGCCCGGTCATTGCCGGAACTGCGAGCTCGATCACCGTGAGGGCTTACGACTCCGTAGGGAACCTCGATGCGGCGTACCGGGGCACGGTTCACTTCACCAGCTCGGACACGGGCAGCGGTGTCACCGTGCCGGCAGATTACACCTTCACATCCGGAGACAACGGCCAGCACACCTTTACGAATGGCGTGACCCTGGTGACGACGGGCAGCCAGACGGTTACAGCCACGGATACGTCCACCGCGACGGTGACGGGTTCGGCCGTCATCACCGTCGACGCGGGCACGGTCACCCGCCTTGGGGTGTCGGCTCCGTCGTCGGCCACTGTCGGCACGCCTTTCAGCATTACCGTATTCGCATACGACGCCTACGGGAATTTCGCGAGCGGCTATTCCGGCACGGTTCATTTCACAAGCACCGACGGCGCCGCCAGTTTGCCTGCCAACAGCACCCTGACCAACGGCGAAGGCACCTTCACGGTCACATTCAATACGGCCGGCAGCCAGACGATTATGGCCACCGATACGAGCAACGCTTCGATCAGGGGCACGTCGGGTGCGATTACCCTGGGTCAGGCGCCAGCCATTACCAGCGCCGCCGGCAATACGTTTACTGTGGGCACGGCAGGCTCCTTCACGGTGACTGCGAGCGGCTCTCCCGCGCCCACCTTCAGCGAGAGCGGGGCATTGCCCAGTGGTATCACGCTCACATCGAGCGGCGTGTTGTCCGGCACACCGGCGGCGGGTACAGGCGGCATCTATGGGATCATCATCACGGCCAGCAACGGCATAGGCTCGAATGCTGTGCAGAGCTTCACGCTGACGGTGGATCAGTCGCCGACGATCACCAGCGCCGGTACCACGACCTTCACGGCCGGTACGCCTGGGGCGTTTGTGGTGACCGCGACCGGCAATCCCAGGGCCAGTCTGATCGAGAGCGGCGCGCTGCCGAGCGGCGTCACGTTCATCGACAACGGCAATGGGACGGCGACGCTGTCGGGAATGCCGGCGGCTGGCACCGGCGGCAATTATCCGATTACTATTACCGCCAATAACGGCATCAGTCCCAACGGGACGCAGAGCTTCATGCTGAGCGTGGATCAGGCCTCGGCCATCACGAGCGCGAACAACACGACCTTCGCTGTGGGCACGCCCGGATCGTTCACGGTGACCACTTCTGCCAATCCCAGAGCCAGTCTGAGCGAGAGCGGTGCGTTGCCGAGCGGCGTCACGTTCATCGACAACGGCAATGGCACGGCGACGCTGTCGGGGATGCCGGCGGCCGGGGCGGGCGGCATCTATGCAATCACCATCACGGCCAGCAACGGCATCGGCCCGAATGCTGCGCAGAGCTTCACGCTGACGGTGGGCCAGGCGCCGGCCATCACGAGTCCCGTCAGCACGACCTTCACGACGGGTGTACCGGGGGCGTTCACTATCGCCGCCACCGGCTATCCCACTGCGGTTCTGAGTGAGAGCGGAGCGTTGCCGGGCGGAGTGACCTTCACCAGCAACGCCAATGGGACCGCGACCCTGGCGGGAACACCGGCGGCAGGATCGGCAAACACGTACCCGCTGACCGTCATGGCCAGCAATGGCGTAAATCCGACCGCCACCCAGAGCTTCACGCTGACTGTCCTTCCCCCGCCAGGATTTGTGGTGACCACTGCGACGGATGACGCAACCGGAACAGCTTCGAACTGTACGCCGGGTGGCTCAGATTGCTCTCTGCGCGACGCGCTGGCGGCCTCGGCCACGGTGGGCGGGCAGATCACCTTCTCCCCAACGGTCTTCGCCGCCGGCAACACTGCCGCCGCGAATACCATCACGCTGACGAACGGCACACTGAACATTCCATCGAACACGACCATCACCGGTGCGACCTCGGGCAGCGGCGCGACGCTCGCGAACCTGGTCACCATCTCGGGCGGCGGCTCGTCCAGCAACTTCTCGATCTTCGCAGTCAACTCGGGCGTGACCGGAGCGGGCATCAGCAACCTGACGATCGCGAATGGCCATGTCGACTCGCAGGGGGGCGCCATCAGTAACCTTGGCTCCCTTGCGGTAAGCGACTGCACCTTCTCCGGCAACTATGCGGCTGGCGGCGCCGGCTCGGGGAATGGCGGGGGCGCTGTCTATACGCTGGGCACGCTGACCGTTGCCGGCAGCACCTTCTCCGGCAACTCGTCGGCACCGGGCGGAGCCATCAGTGTGGGAGCTGGAGCAGTCACCATCGATTCCAGCACCTTTACCGGGAATACTGTCCTGGGAGGGTATGCGGGCGGGGCCATGTTCCTCAATGCGGGGACGATCGTCACGATCACGAACAGCACTCTGAGTGGAAATTCGGCGGGAGCTGGCGAGGCGGGCGGAATCTTTAACTATGGAACGCTCGTGGCCGTAAATTCCATCTTCTCCGGCAACACCGGTGGTGATTGCAGCGCAGGCGGTTCCAGTGCCTGCCCCACGAATGGAAGCAATGGCAATATCGTGGGAGGGGCGGTCGATCTGGCTCCGCCGGGCAACTACGGCGGTCCGACTGAGACCATGATTCCGTTGCCCGGGTCGCCGGCCATCTGCGGCGGCGCGGTAACCGCCGATACCACGGATCAGCGCGGCTACAGCCGCTCTACCGGTTCATGCTACGACGTGGGCGCGGTGCAGACGCAATACTCGATCGCTTTTGTACAGCAGCCTTCAGCAGTAGTGCAGAGTGCGGTGATGACGCCTGCGGTCACGGTCACTGTGCTGGATCACGGCAACGGCATTCCGGGAGCCGCGGTGAATCTGACGCTCAGCGGGCCGGGCAGTCTGGGCGGAACTCTGTCGCAGGCAACGGACCCGGCGGGAACGGCGACGTTTGCGAACCTGAACGTAAGCGCGCCCGGAACAGACGACACGCTGACCGCCTCGTCGGGCGGCACGCTGACGGTGAAGAGCGATACGTTCAACGTGAACTCCGCGGTGACGCAACTGGCCTTCAGCACGGTGCCGGTGGCGACGCTGACGGCGGGGGGCAACGCGGGGACATCCGTGACCGTACAGGAAGAGGGCGCGAGCGGCGCGACGGTGACCACGGCTTCCGGCACGATCACGCTGACGGTGACCGGTCCCGGCAGTTACTCGAAGAGCTACACGGAAACGGCGGTAAACGGCACAGCGATCTTCAACCTGTCCGGCGCAGCGCTGACGGCGGCGGGCAGCTACAGCTACACGGCGTCGATCGCCGGCAGTCCGTCGGTCGCGGCGGCCACGGCGAGCGAGACGGTCTCGGCGTCCTCGGTGGCCAGCGTCGGCGTGGTGTCGGGCTCAAACCAGAACGCGGTGATCGGTGCAGCGTTCGCGCTGCCGCTCAAAGTGAAAGTGGAAGACCAGTACGGGAATCCGGTGTCCGGCGCGGCGGTCGCATTTGCGGCGCCGTCCAGCGGCGCCAGCGCGTTATTGAGCGCGGCGGCGGCGACGGTCACGGACGGCACGACGAGCGTGACTGCGACGGCCAACGGCAAGGCCAGCACGACGGCCTACACGGTGACGGCGAGCGAGAGCGGAGCCACGTCGGCGAGCTTCACATTGACGAACACGCAGGATGCGACCGCGTTGACGGTAACTCCGTCACCTTCGGCGCCGGTGTACGGCCAGCCTGTGACGATTACTTCATCGATCTCGCCGGGCACGGTGGCTGGCTCGACGCCAACCGGCATGGTCCAGTTCTACGACGGCGCGACGGCATTGATGCCGACGAGCAACGTGGCCACGGCTTCGGCAAGCTACACGGTGAGCGTGGCCACGGTGGGCAGCCACCCGTACAAAGCGCAGTACCTTGGCGACAATAACTTCCTCGCGAGCGCGTTGACGAGCGCCACAGCAGCACTGGTGGTGAGCAAGGCATCATCAACGCTGCAGGGTCCGGCAACGGGACCGGGTTTTGTATATGGCGCTGGGGGAACGATCTCGGTCACGGTGAGCGGGCAGTACACGGGCGCGGGAGTCGCGCAGCCGTCCGGGAGCGTGAGTTACGCGATCGACGGAGGAACGGCGCAGACAGCGTCGATCAGCGGAGGTAAGGCCGTGCTGACGATTCCGGCAGCGGAAGCGGTGAGCGGCCACACGGTCATGGTGAACTACAGCGGCGATGGAAACTACAATGCCGCGGCACAGATTCAGATTGGCTTCACGGTGACCGGAGCTGCGCTCACGATCTCGGCTAACAACGCAACCAGGGTATATGGAGTGGCAAATCCCCCGTTCACAGGGGCGGTGACGGGTGAGCAGAACGGGGATACGTTCGTGGAGAGCTTTACGACGGCGGCGGCGCTGTCGTCGCCGGTGGGCGACTATGCGATCGTGCCGTCGGTGACCGGCGCGAACCTCAGCGACTACACACAGTCGATCGTGGATGGCACGCTGACGGTGACGCAGGCGGGGACGGTGACGAACCTGGGCGTGAGCAGCGCAACGATCACGCCGGGTCAGAGCGAAACGCTGACAGCGACAGTAAGCTCAAAGACCACGGGCACCCCCGGCGGGACGGTGAGCTTCTACGATGGAACTGCTCTTCTGAGTACGGTCAGCCTGAGCGGCGGCGCAGCGAGTTATTCGACGGCAACACTGGCACCGGGAGTGATCCATACCATCACGGCGGCTTACTCGGGAGACAGCAACTTCACGGCCAGCAGCTCGACCGCGAGCGCCACGGTGACGGTGGCTTCGCTGGACTTTACGATGACGGTCGCGGGTCCATCGAGCAAGACGGTGGTTCCGGGCAGCGAGATTACGTATCAGGTGACGGTAACTCCGGATTACGGCAGCTATGCGGGAACAGTGAACTTCCAGATCAGTGGCCTGCCCCCTGGGGCGACCGCGACGTTTTCGCCATCGTCGATTCCGGCCAGCGGCGGTCCTCAGACGGTGACGGTTACCATCCAGACGGCTCGGACGACGGCACTGGATCGTCCTCCGGTGCGGCCGGGCTCGCGGCCAATGCAAGGCGGCGGCGTGGCGCTGGCGGCTCTGGGGCTACTGGGCCTTGGCGGGCTGCGCAGACGAAGACGGGCGCTGAAGCGATTCCTCTGCGTGGCGGTGCTCGTGGCCGGTGCGGCGGCAACTACGCTTTCGCTGAGCGGCTGCGGATCGACGGGCTTCTTCGCACAGGCAGAACAGAATTACTCCATTACCGTTACGGCCACGGCGGGAAGCCTGCAGCACTCCGCCACCGTGATGCTCAACGTGCAATAAGCCATGAGGAGAGCGCTGATGCGCAGACTATTTGGAAGCGTGCTTCTGATGGGAGCCATGACAATGACGGCCATGACGCTGACGGCGCAGACCGCGCCGAAGTATGCGCCAGGAAGCGGCACGCTGGAAGTGTCGGTGACCTATGGAGCGATGCTGGCGAATGTGATCGCGGGCAAGAGCTTCTGGATGCAGAACGGGAGCGTGGAGGTGGCGGGGCAGTTCTATCGCGGCCTGAGCGCGGTGGCCGACGTCGGCGGAATGCACACGAGCGATATCAACTCTTCGGGCGTGGGTCTGGACATCGTAACGGCGACGTTCGGGCCGCGCTACACCTGGGAGCTGCCGAAGAAGAGATATAACCTGTTCGGACAATTCCTGATAGGCGAAGCGAACGGCTTTCATGGGCTGTTTCCGTCGCCGAACGGGGCTGCAGACAGCGCGGACAGCATGGCGCTGGAGGCCGGCGGCGGCATGAACGTGGCGCTCTCGCGGCGCGTGGCTCTGCGCGCATTCGAGGTGAACTGGCTGCGTACGCAGCTGCCCAACTCAACGACAAACGTGCAGAATAACGTCCGCTTTGGCGCGGGGATCGTCTTTCGGCTCAGATAGCATCGGCCGATATGGCTTATTGCGTATCCGACAGTGAATTTCTCGCAGTCGATTGAGTCCTCTGTCCGTCAGATTATCGACAGGGATGACGAGGAGACAGTGCATGGACAGGGTGACAGGGGTCCATTTTTTAGCATGAGACGCATACCCGTGCAAATCATGCAGGGATCACCAGCATGATCTGTTCGTAGTCTTTTGGCCCGATTCGGCGTCACACGTCATTCGCGGGAAGCGGACACATGAAACGAATCGCTCCGCTCACCGCGAGTACAGGCATTCACTTCAGTTCCTCATGAAGAACCAGCATGCGCGGGATCGTGGCGGCTCCCGTAGTTCGCAGGCTCTCACCGGAGATCAGGTGTGGCGGGGGCGGCCTGGCCGGTCGCTGACTGCAGGCCTGCTCCGGTGGAGACAAAGCGGGGCATGACCTCGCGCGCGAACAGTTCGAGGGAGGATCGGAGCAGTTGTTCGGGCATCAGCCCGAAGAAAGAGGAGAGCAGATTGACATAGCGGATGCCGTAAGTGTCGCGCAGATGGGCGATGCGAGCAGCGACGGTGTCCGGTCCGCCGATGATGGCGGTTTCGTGGTAGAAGCGCTCCGGATCGAGATCGGCTTCGGTCATGACCTGATCGCCACGGCGCCAGATGCCGATACCATGCAGCCGCTCGGCCTGGCGGACGACGATCGGCCAGATATCTTTGCGGGCCTGGGCGTCGGATTCTCCGACGTAGCAGAACCGCCCGACGGGTACTTGGGAGAGATCGCCGCCGTGTCCGGCGTAGCTGGTCAGGCAGCGGTGCAATGAGGCTGCAGACTGGATGCCATGCTGGATCGTCGGATAGCCGCAGCGGGCCGCCCACTCGATCGTTGACTCGCTGTACGCGCCGACGTAGATCGGGGGATGCGGCTGCTGGATGGGTGCCGGAGACACGGTGTAGTCGATATCGTCGATGGTGAGTGGCTTGCCCGCCCAGTACCCGATCATCGTGTCCAGGCAGCGTTCGAGGTCGGGCCCGGTCTGCCTGTCGTAGCCGAATGCGACGCCGTACCGCCCGTTGTTTGCGCGGGACACGCCGAGGTCGACCCGGCCGCCGGAAAGCACATCAAGAGTCGCGATCTCCTCGGCAAGGCGCAGCGGGTGATGCAGCGGGACGAGCAGCACGGAAAAGCCCACGCGCAGTTGCGTCGTCGCAGCAGCGACGGCCATCGCGAGCACGATCGGCGAAAGGATATGCCGCTGATGCGAGGCATCCGTCCGGCCGAAGTGCTCCTCGTTGAACCACATTCCCGCGAAGCCGAGCCGTTCTATTTCCCGCGCGCGTTCCGGTATGGCGGCGTGGTTGTGTGCCTCAAGCCCGCCGAGCGAACCGGAGAGGCCGAAGCGCATCGTCGAAGTCGTGGTTGTCGAAGGGATCGTCATCGCGCTGGCTCCCCGATCTGTGAGGCGGTGAGTGTGTGGCCGTAGAACAACTGGTAGTAGCTCTGCATCAGTGAGGTAAGGCGAGCCTCGGCAGCGGCATCATCTCCCTCGATCAGGACGCCCTGAGTCCAGACCATGCCAAGCACAGCCTGAAGGCCGTCGAGACCGGCGAAGGCCCGCGGAGCATATACATGCCCGGTCTGCACAGCTTTGAGCGCGTGCCACTGCGGGTCAGTCATGATCGTGTTCCTGCTCGCGGCTCCGGAGGCGATGATGATGTCGGGATTCCACTTCACGACCTGCTCCATGCTGACGGGGTTGCTCTCATTCGAGGCAAATGCCGACGGCAGCTCATCTCCGACGCTTTGTCCGCCGGCGGTGTCTATAGTCGATCCGAAGACAGTGTTCCTGCCGGGCACACTGGTTGTGTGACCGTTCTTCCCGGTATAGAGAACCGTCGGATGGCGGGTGGTTTTCGCGGTCGTGTTCTCGACCGACTGGACGGTCTCTGCCCAGAAGCCGGCCATCTCGCCGGCCCTCTTCTGCTGGCCGACGATCTGCCCGACCAGGCGAATGGTGGTCTCGTAGCTGGATGTGGGCGCTTTGGAAACGGCGAAGAATGGAATGCCGGTCTGCTGTTGCTCCCTGTCGATGTTTTTGTCGTTGACCATCGTGATCACGACATCCGGGTGCAGCTCGATGATCTGCTCGGCGCTGATGCCCGTGAAGTAGACGCCGGTCACCGGCAGATTGCTGAGCCGTTTGTACTCGTCGTCCGTATACAGGTCGTGGGTTTTCAGCGAGCGCTGGAAATACGAGTCGATGCTCACCTGGTCCTGCGGCGCCAGGATCGCGAGCAGTCCAGTCGGAATTGGGTGCAGAGCAAGGACACGGTGGATCGTCTTCGGCATTGTCACCTTACGGCCGAGCATGTCGGTGATCGTGACCGTTCCGTCTGTTCCGGTCTTATTGGTGTCACCGCTGGAAGCGGAGCAGACGGCCGCGAGAAGCGCAAGAACCAACACCGGAAGAATCAGTGCAGGGCCTGGCAACGCAATATTTTTTATGCTCATCCTGGAAAATGCCTCCATTCCTGCTCGTCCTCCGGATACTTCCTTACGTATGCTTCGCCGTTCGCGGCACACAGGTACGGCTGCCATTCCCAATGTCGATGATGTCCAGAGGAACTCCATAGGCCTCTTCCAGACAACTGCTGGTCAGCACCGAATCGGGTACGCCACAGGCCAGCAGACGGCCGGCTTTCATGACTGCGACGTGCGATGCGCAAAGAAATGCGTGATTTGGCGAATGAGTAGTAATCAACACCGAGACACCGCGCTCCGAAAGCCGCTTCACCTCCGTCAGCATGCGGATCTGATTCCCGAAGTCGAGACTCGAGGCCGGCTCGTCCATCACGAGCAGCTTCGCTTCCTGAGCCAGCGCGCGCGCCACAAGCACCATCTGCCGCTCGCCGCCGCTGAGCTGGGTGTACTCTTTCTCCGCCAGCCCCATGATCCCCAGAGAGTCCAGCGCATGATCCACCATCTCGTGATCGTGGCGCCTGGCAGCGCCCAAACTGTTCATGTGGGCTGTGCGTGCCATCAGCACCACATCGCGCACGCTGAAGGCAAAGGGCGGAGTATGCGCCTGCGGCACGTAGGCGATCGTGCGCGCCAGCCTGCGCCGCGACCAGTGCGCGATCGCTTCTCCATCCATACAGACTTCTCCCCGTGTCAGAGGAAGAAAGCGCAGAATCGCGCGAAAGAGAGTCGTCTTGCCGGAGCCGTTTGCTCCGAGCAGACACATTACATCTCCGGCCTGAAGGGTGAAAGAAACGCCCTTCACCACTTCCTTCGCGCCGTAACTGCACGCAACCGAGTCGACGCGTAACATCAGGCCCATCCCTGTCTCGTGCGGATCAGCAGATAAAGGAAGAAAGGAGCGCCGATCAGATGGGTCAGGATGCCCAGCGGAATCTCGCTTGCCATGGCGCTGCGGGAGAGGTCGTCCACCAGCAGCATATAGCTGCCGCCCAGCAGGATCGAGGCCGGCAGCAGCACCTTGTAGTTGGGACCGACAATCATGCGCGCCAGATGGGGTATCACCAGGCCTACCCAGCCGATCATTCCCGATACGGACACGGCGGCCGTTGTCAGCATGGTCGCGCTGAGAACGATCAACCAGCGCGCCTTCCGCGTATCCACGCCGAGCGATGCGGCCTCTTCTTCACCCATGGAGAGAACATTCAGCTTCCAGCGCATGACCATCAGCACGACGATGCCCAGCGGAATCAGGATCAGGAGCCAGACCAGACTGGTGGCGTTGATCGAGCTCAGGCTGCCCATCAGCCAAAACGTGATTGCGGGCAGCTTGTCCTCGGGATCGGCGACGGTCTTGGTGAGCGAAATCAGCGCCTCGCAGATGGATGCCATCATGACTCCCGAAAGCACCATGGCCAGCACCGGATCGTTGCCGAGCCGGACCCGGCCGGCCACAAAACAGGTTGCGCCCACGGCCGCCAGGCCGCCAAGAAAAGAGATCGCCTGGATCGCCGGAGCGCCGCAGCCCAGCAGGATGGCGATTGCCGCACCGATGCCCGCGCCGGCCGAGGCGCCAAGGATATCGGGCGAGATCAGCGGATTGCGAAAGAGACCCTGGTAGGCGCCTCCCGAGACCGACAAACCTGCTCCGATCAGCAGTCCGCCGAGAATGCGCGGAAGGCGCACCCGGAGCAGCACCTGCGCTGCGACGTCGCTATTCCCAGGATGCAAAAGAAAGTGACGCCACGCATCGAGAGAGATGCTGTAGCGTCCCAGCACGATGGAAGCCAGGATGACGGCAACAAGAAAGAGCGCGAGGAGTACAAGCTTCATCGCCAGGGCTCCATCGCGGGAACGCGATACGGGCCGGCATGCGACCGGAGATTCACAGGACATGTGTGTGCGCTCCACTGGCAATCAGGAAAAACCTGTCGTGACGCCTGGCCATTGCCCCCCAGGATACTCCGCCGCGACAGTTGCTTCCGGTTCACCGGTCGTGAGGAATGATCTGCGTCGCAAGCTGAAAGGTGTAATTGCGGCCGGGGTTAGGGAATGCGCCGAAATCATTGGTGAATCCACCGCCCGCGCTGGTGTTTGTCATATAGTGGCCGTCGCCCATGTTATAAGAAGAGGCCGTAAAGGTCATCGCCCTGCCGAATAACTTAAAGTTGGCTCCGGCGTTGGCGTTCAGATTGGTGTAGTTACTGAACGGATAGTAGGGAAAGTACCCAGGAAGCGCGGGCATGTTGCCGGTCAGAGGGGTGGTGTACCACCTTGGCCCAACGTAGATCATGTTGAAATCGGCAAAATAAATCTTTTTGCGGAAGTCCAGCTGTCCGTGGACGAAGTGATGCGTTATGCCAATGTTATTGACGGTGTTGTTTTCCTCGACGTAGCCGTAGCCGGTATTGTATTTGAGCGGTCCATAGACGATGCCGGATACGGAGGAGTCGATGCCGTACGTCCAGATATTACCTGCCGGGTTGACGCAATAGGCGATCGGATTGCCGGCGGCGTTGTTCAGGACGTAAGAACCCGCAGGAAAACCGGGGCAGCCTGTGGCCTGGGTGAAGGCATTGGAGGTGTTGTAGCCATAGGGCGCAAGATTGATTTCGAGATGCCGGCTGATCTTGTAGTCGGCGCTGATCTCGGCACGCTGCTGGGACTGAGCAGCCAGCTGCGCGCCCGAAACCGTCACATAGCCGGATGGGGGCTGAGATTGTACGAAGCCGTAGCGTGTACCGAGGCTCAGTTTGTCAGTCGCCTGATAAATGGCTCCAGCAGTGAAGGTGTAGAACGTTGGAACCCAGACGTCGATCTTTGAAGTTCCTCCCAGTGGCCAGCCATGATGCAACTTGTCTCCGCGAATGCCGGCATCGAAATCCAGCCGTTTGCCTGGCACCTTGAATTCATCCTGCACGTACCAGCTGTATAACGCATCGTCGACACGATCCTCGGCAACGCCGGTTTTGGATTTGGCGTTGGCTCTGGGCGCGATTCCATTCGGAGCAATGAATTTGATGGCCTGTCCGCCTCCGGTGACGCAGTTCCCGCTGAAACAGTAGGTATGCTGCAGGTCCAGATTCGCCTCGGTATTGTCCTGCGAACCGTACGACAGGGTCGGCGACAAAATATGCGAATTATAAAACCCATACTGCAGCACCGTGCGGTTGTTTGCATTCCAGGGCCGCGATACGTTCAGGTTGTACAGGTCCATGTCATCGGGGTTAAAGTAGCCCGACGCCGGCGCAGGCGTATTTACGACCGACCAGTCGTATGCCGTGCCGGTCCAGTGCGGAGCTACATAGATAGGAGATTCGTCATCGCGATAACCGCGGCTGCCGAGGTACAGAAACTCGACATTCAGCTTGTCGCTGGTATAGCCGCCATGGAAGGTCATCGTGCCGTTGCGCGCTCCCATCGTCCACGATGCGCTCGGGGCTCCCTGGGTGGTGTAATAAGTGTAGGCGACGCGATAGTCCCAGTTGCCGCTCCTCGAACCCGTATAGGCATGCCCCATCGCGGTCTCCCAGTTGCCGCCGCTGGAAACAAATCCCGCTTCCGGCGAGGAGGAGCGCCTGGTCTTGATGACGATGAAGCCCTGGATACCGACATTCGAAGAGCCGGTGGAGCTGACACTCGCCTCAAAAGACATGAGCGGTCCAATTGAGAGCGCCGTGGCATTGCGCACGATGGTCATCGACTCGATCAACTGAACCGGAAACAAGGCCAGCTGACGGGCCACCTGTGTGAGGTAGACGCCATCGATAACTACCAGAACAGCGCCTCCGCGCAGGGTCACACTGTTGGGATACTGCCGTCCCTGATAATCCACTTCCATGCCTGGCACAGTTTGCAAAACATCGAGGACCGTATTCGGATGTAAGGCTTCGATGTCCCGGGCGGTGAAGACAATGTCCTGGCTCTTCACTCCCTCCACCAAACCTGTCAGCGCCGCCGGCTGAGTCTTCAGATCCGACGGCAACGCCCTTACGTTGACCGACTGGCTGGCGTTTTCCAGCTCCAGCCTGACGTCCTGCGTGACGGCCGCGGAAGCGCCCACCTCGATGCCGCGGAGCTGAACGGCCTTGAAGCCGCTCACCTGGACATCGATGTCATACTCGCCGGCGGCCAGGCCCTGAACCTGGTAGTTGCCCTCCGTATCGGTGCGGACGTTATAGACCTCTTTGGTTGCGAGATTGGTGATCCTGACTGAAGTATCTGCAACCGGCGCCCCGCTGGGATCGGTGACCAGCCCGCTTACCCTGGCGCTCTGCGCAAAAGCAAAGGAGGGAAGCGCGAGAAGAATGCATACAAAGATGCCCAGTGCAGACGCTGAGAGAAACCGCCTGCGAGTGGCTTTGTCACGACAGAGGGTACCTGAACCGCTCAGGAGATGCATACGTGATCTTACCTTTCGTGCTGTGTCTGGCTTTGACTGGAAATGTTTTGAGGCCAATGCTTGTCCTGACCGTGTCTGAGGGCTGCACCGCTCTCTCGCTGCAGATTCGTTCGCCACAACCAAAGTATTTGCCGGAGTCGGCGTCCACCTGTGACGACGGTCACGCGAGAAACGGAACGGCAGTTGCTGCGCAGACCTGATTTGAGACACTTTCCGGTGTTATGTTTGCCGATTCGAGCAACCATTGCTTTTATCCGGGAAATGAGCGAAGGCCAAAGGCAGAAACAGGTGCAATATTGATGATTCGTGCGCTGACAAGATAAGAATCCCTCCCGAGTGGTTCGACTGAAGAAGTCAGTCATTCGCGCAGACGCAATTTCGCGCCCGGCCTGAAAAAGCTCTTCGTCCTGGAAGGATATTGCGGCGTCCTACAAGCGGGTGGTAGGAGCTTTTCGAGAGGGCCAGCATTTCTTCACCGGGGAAGAAACAGCCCTCAGCTCGCAAATAATGCCAGCCAATCGCTTTATAACGGAATCGAAAGGAAAATGCAATGTGCAGTCATCCGGATCGGTTGCAAAGCTGCACCCACTCTGTTGACTGTGGAAGGCGTTATCCAACACGGATTTCGCGTCATTCAGTGCCTGTGCGCTGGAAAGACCTGTCGGGAGCTCTGCCAAACAGATGGTCGGTTTCAGACAGGCTCATCGAGAATGCAACCGGCTCTACCAATAGACGGCTGCCAGCACCTCAGGCGCGAAATCCCGCGACTGCGTGTGGCGGTAGCAGATCACGATCTGGAGGTTTTTCTGCGGCCAGTTGTCTGGCGCGTCCCTGAGCATGGCGGCGAGCGAATCGCGGCTCATCAGCGCGAGGCCGCTGGTATGCGTGCTGAGACTGCTCGAACCGGCGATGGCGATCACTCCCGGGCCATATTGCGAATGCACCAGACGGGTAATCACCGCGTAGTCGAGGGCCGCATGCGTCGCGTCCGGCCTCTCCGAGACCTCCCAGAATCGCGTAGCGTCCTGCTGGTCGCGAATTACCGGCCTGCCGTCGACTATCGCATACCGAAAGCGGAAGCTGTTCGTGAGTTTTGCCGTCCAGAGATTTGTTCCGGAGCTGCCGATCAGCACGGCCGGCGCTTCGCGCAGATCGCTCTCCGAGAGATCGGAGGTGATGGCCATGCGTGTCGGCTGCCCGATATGCGAGAGCATATCCTGCACGCGCAGCGCGAGGTTCGAGTCTCCGCTCACCGCCGATGGGGGGCTGATGGCATAGGCGTTTGGTTTCGAGGTGCAGAGGATCGTTTTCTTCGCCGAGCGCACCGGCTTCCAGAAACTCTCGACGACGGAGCTGCGTGCATGCACGAAGGCCCAGGCCGCGAGGGCGACGGCCATCACCAGGCACAGACCGACGGCGGCAAAGACGAGCCTGAGCGGCATTCGCCAGACCGGCCTGGATAACTCTGCCGGCTGCGCAGCAGGCGGCAGCTCCACGCTGCGCTGGTCGATCGAAGGAACATACGTGCCGGGCGTGAGCGTAATGACCACCGGGCGCATCGGGTGGGCGGCATGGTGATAGCGAGCGAGACGGCGTCTGGTTTCGAGCGCGGTCACGCGGACGATCGCATCCGCACCGGTATCGTAGTCGGGGCTGCGTCCGAAGAGCGCGATCCCGAGCGTGCGCTCCTTCAGCGAATCGGCCGTGCCGGCGTAGAAGGCCTCGACGATATGGCGGAGAAAAGCCTGGCACCGCTGGCTGCCGCGGAACTCCTCGCTGGCAAGAATCGAGTCAAGCTCTGCGCGAACATCCGTTGGAATCGACGCTCCATCCAGATGAATCTCGTGCATACCTTGCATTGCGGATGACATTTCAATCCCTGGTCGCTTTGCAGCTACCGTGAAGGCGAGCGTCAGAAGACTTCCTCATGGGCGGCAGACCTGCGCGGCCACCGAGGATCTCAAATATATCTGCTGGACTCGACTGTCTCAGATTTTAAAGCCCGGATGACTGAGGCTTGATGAAGCCGGGGCGAAATGGGCCGCATTTTAGTGAATATTCTGTGACAGAGGCAGGTTACAGGCTCAGTAAGCGACGTTAAAGGCTCCCAAACAGGCCCCGATACCAGCGTTGAATCGAGGTTTGCCGACGTCCGAGGCTGTTTTCACCTCGTCACTCCTGCTGCGCAGCCTAACTGTTTGAAACGTTTCTCGCCTGCCAGCGGATGGCTACCGTCAAATCACGAATGCCGGCGCCCATTCCCCTCTGGGCGCGGGAGCCGCGCAGCAGACGGCTTCCGAAGGCAAAGTCTGACGATGCGATGATGCCCGGAGGGATCTCTCCAGGGCGCAACGGAACCTGAACAGAGCAGTTTTTTAAAGGAGTGTGAATGATGCGATGGGATCTGTCTGCCTTAACAGGTAAGACCCGGTTGCGATGGTCCGGGAGAGTGCAAGCAGGCCTTTGTGTGATGTTGCTCCTGTCGGCAGCTACTTTGCACGCACAGGAGTTCCGCGCCGCCATGATCGGCACGGTTACGGACAATCAGGGAAGGATCGTGGTCCATGCATCGGTCGAGGTGCGCGACGTTGCGACCGGAACAGTAACGAACACGATCACAGATAAGGACGGCGACTTCGAGGTGCGCTCCCTCATTCCGGACACCTATGACCTTACCGTCGAGTCGCCGGGCTTCGAGCGCTTCCTCCAGCGAGGTCTCACCCTCGAGGTGGGCTCGCATCCTTCCGTGAAAGTCGTGTTACATCCGGGCACGGTGTCGCAGCAGGTGGTGGTGAACTCCGACGCGCCGCTGCTTGAGACGACGACAACGGTCATCGGTTCGACGATCACGGCCAAAGACGTGGAAGACCTTCCCCTGAACGGCAGAACGCCGATCATGCTCGCTCAGCTGGGCGTGGGCGTGGCCAGCACGGACGGTCCGGGGCAGTATCGCCCCTTTGATAACGCCGGAGCGGTGTCGATTTCGATTGCAGGTACCCCCGACGAAAGTACTGAGGTGCTGCTGGACGGCTCGCCTGACACCGACAATCTGCTCAAGCTGGCCTACAGCCCGCCGCAGGACATCGTGAAGTCGGTGACCTCGCATGTTTTCCAGACCGACGCGGGATATGGGCACTCGGGCGGCGGCATCATGAACCAGATCACCAAAGGCGGCAGCAACCAGTTTCATGGCTCGCTCTATGAGTACAACCAGAGCGCAGTGCTGGCCTCGAACGATTACTTTTCGGACCGCACCGGCACGCCGAAGGAGAACGACCACTATAACCAGTATGGACTGAGCATCAGCGGTCCGGTGATCCTGCCGAAGATATTCAACGGCCACAACAAGCTCTTCTTCCTCTTCGGATGGGAAGGCATTCGCGACCAGCAGCCGGCGTCCGGGTACCTCACGGTTCCGACGGATGCGGAGCGCAAGGGAGATTTTTCCGCCCTGCTGGGGCTCAATCCGGCGACGGTGATCTACGACCCGACAACTGCGGTCCAGAATGCGAACGGAAGCATCACCCGTACCGCATTCAGCGGAAACGTCATTCCCACCACCAGCATCAACCCGATCGCCAGCAAGCTGATGACGTTCTATCCGGAACCGAACACTGCCGGCGCGGCGGACGGCTCACTGAATTACTTCACGAAGTTTCCGAGCAAAGACCTCTACGACAACGAATTCGGCAGGCTCGACGTCAACCTGGGTTCGCGCGACAGCCTGTTCGTCGACATGCGGCACAGCCTGCGTAATCAGGTGACGAGCAACTTCCTTCATAATGACGCGACGGGCTTCTCGCTGGCGCGTGAGAACTACGGCGGGACGGTGGATAACGTCTACACCATCAACCCAACAACGGTAGCCGATGTACGCGCGAACTGGACCCGCTACGAAAACTCAGACGACACGCCGACGGATGGTGACGACCCGACGCAGCTCGGCTTCCCCGGCTACCTGAGCTCGACCAGCACGCTGAAGCAGTATCCGTCGATCCAGTTCACCGGATGCAACTCGACGTCGGCAACCTTTGCCTGCCTGTTCTCGCCGGCTCACGAATCGCAGGCTCAGTGGACGGAGAGCTATCAGCTCTTCGGAGACGTCTCGACACTGTGGCACGGACACTCGCTGACCATCGGAGTGGACACGCGTCAGTACCGCTACTCGGCCATCAACTATAACTATCCGGACGGCGAGTTCGCCTTCAGCTCGAACTTCACCAAGCAGTCCAGCAGCGCCACCCCGGCTACGCTGGGACCGGATCTCGCTGCGCTGCTCCTCGGTCTGCCCAGCTCCGGCGACTATGACAAAAATATCTTCACCGCCACGCATAACAATTACCTGGGGCTCTTCGTGCAGGACGACTGGCGCGTCGCGCGCAATCTGGTGGTGAACCTCGGCCTGCGCTTCGATCACGACTTCCCGCTCTACGAACGCCACGATCGCGCCATCAACGGCTTCGATCCATCTATCGTCACGCCGCTTGCGGCCAAAGCCGAGACCGCCTACAACAAGAACCCGATCGCACAGATTCCCGCCGGTCAGTTTGCCGTTCCCGGAGGCGTCACCTTCGCGGACAGCGCACGGCCGCAGATATATAACACCCCATCGAAGATCTTCAGCCCGCGCGTCGGGTTTGCGTGGACTCCGGACTATCTGCGCGGCAAGACCGTGGTCAGCGGCGCGTACTCGATCTTTGTCGCGCCGATCATGGTCCAGGCAGATCTGAACACAGACGGCTACAGCGCATCCACAACCTATGTAGCCACGAACAATAACTACCTCACCTCTGCAGCGAACCTGAGCGATCCATTCCCGAGCGGGTTTACTCAGCCTACAGGAAACACTCTTGGGGCCTCGACCTACCAGGGCAAGGCGATGACCTTCCTCAACGAGAACATTCACAACCCCTATTCGTCGCGCTATGCGCTGACGATCCAGCAGCAGCTCGCGAAGAACCTTTCTCTTCAGCTCTCTTATATGGGAGCGCAGTATGTAAAGCTGCTGGTCTCCGATACACAAATCAATGCGATCCCGAGGCAGTATCTGGCGACCGGGCAGACGCGCAACAACACGGTGATCAGCCTTCTCTCGTCCAGTGTGGCGAACCCCTTCGCCGGGCTGCTCACCGGAACGACCCTGAATGGCACCACGGTCAGCCGCTCGCAGCTGCTGGCTCCGTATCCGCAATATCCCGTGTCGTCCGGTCTGGACATGCAGCAGAAGAGCAACGGCACGAGCAACTACAACTCGCTCAACGCAGCGCTGACGTATCGCTCGTCTCGCGGGCTCTCCGGCTTTGTGCACTACACATGGTCGCGCACGATCGATCAGAACTCGCTGCTGAACGCAACCGATCTGCACTACGAGAAGCGCATTTCACCCTTTGACTATCCGCATCATTTTGTCATCGCGGGCACATACACGCTGCCGTATGCGACGCTGGGAGGACAGGGCGCCACAAGCCACCTGATGCACTCCACGCTGGGAGGCTGGGCGGTCAGCGCGATCTATACCGCGCAGTCCGGGTCGCCGCTCCAATGGGGCAACCTTATCTACTACGGCGGTTCGCTGAAGCTGAATCCGCGAGATACAACCACGCCGGCATTCGACACCACGCAGTTCAACACGATATCGAGCCAGCAGCTCGGCAATAACATCCGCACCTTCCACTCGACATTCTCCAAATGGCGGCAGGACGGCATCAACAACCTCGACATGGCGCTGGCCAAGCAGTTCAGGTTCACCGAACGCTATCTGCTTGAATTTCGCGCCGAAGCCTTCAACCTGCCGAATCACCCCACGTTCGGCACACCCAACCTTACTCCGACGAGCTCGTCCTTCGGTCTCATCACCTCGCAGTACAACACGCAGCGCATCGTGCAGGTCTCCGGACACATTCGCTTCTGACCGGCGACCCTCGGCAAGGCCGACCGGACTCCGGCGGCCTTGTCCCCTTTTATGTTTCGGAACAGAGAAAGCAGCCGCATGATCTGGAACCGCAGAGAATGGCTACGCGGCGCAGGGCTCTCCGCCGCATCAGCCATCGGTCAGGACCGTTTCCTGAACGGAGAAACAATTGCCGCACGCCCTGAGGCGCAGGCGGAGAACGTCGGGCTCTTCCACGCGCGGTCATTCGGCGCTCGCGCCGACGGTATTTCGAGCGACACTGCCGCGCTGCAGGCGGCCATCGACGCCGCGCATGAAAAAGGTGGCGGCACCGTCTACCTCGCCGCCGGCCGATATCTCAGCGGGACGCTCCGCCTGCGCAGCAGCGTCTCGTTGTGGATCGACAACGGAGCCACGCTGGTGATGAGCGCCTCGCGCGAAGATTTTCCAGCAGCCGATGATGCTTCCTCCGCGGCAGACAGACCCGAGAGTAATGAGACCTCGCGCGCTCTGCTGCTGGGCGACGGCGTGCACAACATTGCCGTGTACGGCGAAGGCGAGATCGAAGGCAACCGCAGCCGCCGTGGCGGACCGAAGCCGGTCTTTCTGCGGGACTCGAGCGGGATCGCGCTCCGCGGCATCACCTTTCGCAACGCGCCGAACTACACGGTAAGCCTCTTCCGCTGCCGCCGCGCAGTGATCGAAGGCGTCACCATTCTCAACGGCTATGCCGACGGCATCGATCTCGACTGTTGCCGTGAAGTGCGCGTCTCCGGCTGCATGGTCGAGTCGGTCGACGATGCCATCTGCCTCAAGGCCAGCCGGCCCTCGTCCGCGCAGGGCGTTACGGAGCAGATCGCGATCTCCGACTGCATGCTGCGCACCGCGAGTATTCACTTCAAGTGCGGCACGGAAAGCTGCGGAGACTTCCGCGCCATCGCTGTCTCGAACTGCACGTTCGAGGGAGGCATGGGACTTCGCCACGGCAACCCCGGCATCGCTCTCTATACGGTGGATGGCGGAAACCTCGAAGACATTGCCATCTCGAACATCGTGATGCGCGATGTGGCGACTCCCTTCGCGATCATGCTGGGCAACCGCGATGCATGGCAACTCGGCCGCGGCCCAGGGCTGCTGCGCGGTGTGCGCATCAGTAACGTGATCGCCAGCGGCACACGGTTTCCGAGCATCATCGCGGGGCTTCCGGGCCGGCCCGTCACCGGGATTCATTTCTCCGATATGACCGTGCGCATGACCCAGACCAGAATGGCGCCGAGCGCCGCGCAGGAAGAGAGCACAGGGATTCCCGAAAACCCTGCGCATTATCCTGAGCCGAACATGTTTGGGCCACTCCCCGCGTTCGGCCTCTACCTGCGGCATCTCGCCGAGGCGGAGTTTCGCCACATACGCTTCTTCGCGGAAGATGCCGTCTCTCTACCGGCGATTGCCGGCGATGACCTTGACGGCCTCTACCTGGAGCTGCTGTCCACCCACGAGGGCAGCGTCGCGCGGCTGCATGCTTTGCGCAACTCCTTTCTGGAGATCATTGCGTTCGGCAGGCGCAAAGGGCCGATGCTGCACTTCAGCGGAGATTCCACAGCGGGCGTCTTCTGTCGCACAGGTGGCAGTATCGACACGAAGTCGCAGATCACCCTCGACGCCGATCTCCCGCCGGGAGCCGTCGAGATTCTCTAAGTTCCATGCACTCTGTCGCGCACCACGGACATGTGCCGTCGACGCGCCTTTCGCCACTGGAGGCCTATGCTCATTGCAGGAAAGCGGCTGTTCCGCAATCTCATCCTCGTCTTTGTCTGCCTGCTCGGCGCAGAATACAGCGCATGCGCCGCGCGCCGCACCGCGCTCGATACCTATGTCCACGCGCCGGATTCGCACTATCGCTACGAACTGGTCGAGACAACGCATTTGCCGCATGAGACGGTATTTCACCTTCGTATGGTCTCGCAGGCATGGCGCAACGCGGATGAGGTGACGCAGCCGGAGTGGGTGCACTGGCTGGAGATTTACGTTCCGGATAAGGTCACCGGCACCACCGGCCTGCTCTTTATCTCCGGCGGCTCGACGCGCAGCAGACATCCGGAGCCCAACCCGGCCTTTGAAAATATCGCAACTGAGACAAGCTCGGTTGTGACCGAGCTGCACGATGTGCCGAACGAGCCACTCACGTTTGTGGGCGACGCGCATGGGCCGCGCAACGAAGATGCCATCATCGCATATACATGGCGCCGCTATATCGAGACCGGAGATTCCACCTGGCCGCTGCGCCTGCCGATGACCAAAGCTGCGGTGCGCGCGATGGATACGGTGACCGGTTTTCTGGCCAGCTCCGCCGGCGGCGGCCACAGCGTTGACCACTTTGTGCTGGCAGGCGCATCGAAGCGCGGCTGGACGGTCTGGACCACGGCCGCCGTCGACCCGCGTGTCATCGCCATCGTTCCCATGGTGATCGACGTGCTGCATGTGGTGCCTTCTTTCGAGCACCACTACCGCAGTTACGGCTTCTGGTCGCGCGCGGTGAAGGACTATGCGGACGAAGGCCTGATGGACCAGCTGCACTCGAAGCAATACCGCAGCCTGATGAAGATCGAGGACCCCTACAGCTATCGCGAGCGCTTCACCATGCCCAAGCTGTTGATTCTGGCATCGGGCGACCAGTTCTTTCTGCCCGACTCCTCGCAGTTCTACTTCAGCCGGCTGCCGGGTGAGAAGCATCTGCTTTATGAGCCCAACACCGATCACTCGCTGCGCGGATCAACCGTCTTTGAGGATTTAACCGCCTTCTATCTCTCCGTGCTGCGCAAGACTCAACGACCGGATCTGCGATGGCACCTCAGCCACGATGGAACCCTCCGGGTCGAGACAACAGGTACGCCCACGAAGGTCACGCTCTGGCAGGCCACGAACTCAGAACACCGCGACTTCCGCCTCGAATCGATCGGGCGAGCTTACCACGCAACCGAGCTGAAGGCTTCGGGCAAAGGCCTGTACATCACTCACATCGCTGTTCCGGCCAAAGGCTGGTCCGCCTTCTATGTCGAGGCCGAATTTCCCGGCGATAGTAGGCTTCCGCTTCACTTCACTACCGCCGTCAAGGTGCTGCCCGATGTCGAGCCCTATGTGCTTCCGCGCCGTGGCGCGACACGCCTTGAGCCCGAACACCCTGCCGCAACTGCAAACGGAGAAGGGAACAGGAGCCGGTGAAAAACAGGGGGAGATATGGAATCTTCGCATTGGCAGCGGTGCTGGCCGCTGGTCAGGCAACATCCGCACAGAGCGCCAGCCCGATGTTTCCCCGCAAGACGGTGACCTTCTATACGCCGGGCTCCGCCGCCATTCCAAAGGCACTCGGCTCCACGCCGCTCACGCTGCCGGAAGGAGAGATGACGGCGGCAGCGACGGCAGGCGATGTGATGTGGATAGGCACAAACGATGGGCTGGTCCGCTATCAGGCAGGTGCCGGCGAAAGCGAGTCGACGCAGTATCTGGCCGGAAGACGCTACCTGCCGGACAACCATGTGCTGGGGATTCTTCCTAATGGCAACCGCGGCGTGTGGGTACGCACGGGCGCCGGCGCGGCCTACATCGACTACCGTCCCATCACTCTCGCAGCGAAGGCCGATCTTTTCGAGGCTATGCAGGGTGCACGGCACTTCCGCTACGGTCTCGTGTCAGACGCGATCCTCGACAAGCCCGGCGACCTCACTCACAGCCATACCACGCCGGCCGATAACGACGGGCTCTGGACCTCGATGTATGCGGCGGCCGAGTGCTTCCACTATGCGGCCGATCATTCGCCGGCTGCGCTCGCTCGTGCGCACCGTTCGCTCGACGCCGTGCTCTTCCTCTCGCAGGTCACGGGCATTCCCGGCTATCCGGCGCGCTCGTTTGTGCGCAGAGGAGACGCTGAAGCAGACGGACCGGAGTGGCACGATTCAAAAGACGGGCGCTATCGCTGGAAGGGCGACACGAGCTCGGACGAGATCGTTGGGCACTTCTTCCTCTACTCAGTCGCCTATGACCTGCTGCCCGACCCTGCATCCAGACAGCGGATCGCGGCCACCGTGCGTGCGATCGCGACGAACATCCTCGACCATGGCTACAACCTCGTTGGCGAATCCGGACAGCCGACGACCTGGGGAAGATGGTCACCGGAGTATTTCCGTTCCGAGAAGGGGCGACCCGACGCGCCGCTGAACGCGATAGAGCTGCTGAGCATTCTCAGGACCGCCGCGCATATCACCGGCGACGGGCGCTTCGCCACCGCCTATCAGCACGCGGCCCTTGAGCTTGGCTATGCAGCGCTCGGCACGCGCTACCTCGAGCTCAGAGAGGAGATCAACTGTTCGGACGAAGAGCTCTTCATGCTGTCCATCTATCCGCTGATGCACGATGAGAGCGACCCCGCACTGATCGCGCTCTACCAGACCGCTTTGGACCAGTGGTGGCAGAACGAGCGCCGCGAGGAAAATCCGCTGTGGAGCTTCCTCTATCAGAAGATCACGCGCCGCGGCCGCATCCCGCTGCACGATGCCATCGCAAGGCTGGGGCGGATGCCGCTCGATACGATCGGGTGGAGCGTGATGAACTCGACGCGGCACGATCTCCGCATGAACGGCGGGCTCTATCGCGGGCATACTCCGCAGGCCAGCCGGCTCCTGCCACCCGACGAACTGCCCATCCAGCGCTGGAACAGCAGCCCCTTCTGCGTCGATGGCTGGGGCGACGGCCGGCGGGAGGAGGAATTCACAACCTTCCTGCTGCCTTACTGGACAGGGCGAGCCTTTCATCTCCTGTGATTGTCTGCCATCTCGCGAATTGCTCCGGCAGGGTCGGTGTCCGGATGAAGACTTCTCCGGATGCCGAGATGGTGAGAGCACCGGAGAGATGCCGTCGGCGCCGTTTTCCGCTTGAGATAGCCGAGCGTTGCGTATGGCTGTACCGCCGCCGTCAAGCTGACAATGCTTCGTCTATGGCATGGTTCGCCATGCGAGAATGCTGCTGTTGACGGCGCTGCCGCTGATGTTATCGGTTCCCAGTACGACTTCAAAATGCGGCACTCTGCCGTCGGCGCGCCGAATTCTTTTGAGGAACGGCAGAAGCTGCATGTCATCCGCGATGAAATCGCGGCCGCACTCCGTGCCGGCCATCGCGGTGCCTTCGAGTATCAGCACATTGGCATTCGCGACAGGATTCGGCAGGTAAGCCACGACTCCATAAACCCGGTGCAGGGCATCATTTTCACTGTAATCCCAGCGCCCGGGTTCGCCTTTTCGCGGATTGCGATTGATCACGGAGTAGATCTGCCTGGTCCGGTCTTTGTTGAAGACAAAGTTCATATCGTGCTCGAAAAGCTGAACCCAGGGATTGGTCTCCGCGGTTCCGATCAGGATGATATTGCCCTGCTTCAGATCGTTTGGCCGGATGTCTCGCGCGTAGCGCATGTCGAGCGATCCACCCGCGGACTGCGCGATCCGCGTGAAGCTCTGCACTGCCTCAAGGTCGACGATCGATGTGTAGCGCCGGCCGGCCATGAGCGCAATCTCCTTCTGAAGGTCGGGGTTGCTTTGAGGAATGGCCGCTCGATAACCTGAGCTGAGGTAGCTGGCCAGGCCGATGTTGCGATGCAGAAAGTCCTGCCAGAGCACAAAACTGCTGTCGCCGACGATGATCATCGTCGGATGCGCGGCAGAGAACATCTCGCTCCACAGCGGATGACGGATATCTGTCCTGGTCTGCAGGCCGGCATGCACGGTATGGTCGCGCAGATACATAACCAGCAGCGCTGCGGTCAGAAATGCGACCAGTCCCCAGGCGAGGCTGGTGGTTGCCGCCTGACGACGCGACGCTTTGCTGTCTGCAAAATGGAGAGCGGCCGTCTCCGTTGCGGAAATCGTATCGGCCGATGGAGCGGAAGCGGGTGAAGCGGGCTGCAGCTCCATCGCGAACGGCGTGTCGCCTGCTTTTACAGGAGCGGTCTGCGCCTCGGAAGGATCGCTTCCCGCGGATGCATTGTCCCGCACAAGCGGCATAAACAGGGGCAGGTAAGCACCACGAGGAATGCTGAGCCGGATTGGTTCGTCGCGGCCCTCGCGCGTGAAGTACTGGTCGAGCCGCATGCGCAGACGGCTGGCATGGGAACGCACAATGCCATCGACAGCCGGATCGTAGTTTTCCGGACGGCCGAAGACAGCCCGTCCGATCCGGTACTCGCTGATCTCTTCCGAACGCCCCTGAAGATCGAGCTCGCAGATATGCAATAGAAAGCTCGACAGCCGGTCGGATTTTTTGAACCATCGGGAA
This sequence comes from Paracidobacterium acidisoli, assembly GCF_003428625.2. Classification (GTDB taxonomy): domain Bacteria; phylum Acidobacteriota; class Terriglobia; order Terriglobales; family Acidobacteriaceae; genus Paracidobacterium; species Paracidobacterium acidisoli. The sequence goes on from NZ_QVQT02000003.1 coordinate 737,465, forward strand.
TCAACGATGCGCGCGACCAATTCCCGCCTGGCGGCATCCGAGATTGGCTCTGCTTCCGAGTTCTGCAACGCTGCAACCTGCTCCGAGCTGAGGATCGAGCCCCGTTGATTCAAAGTAAACCAGTTCTTCGTGAATGAGGCATAAATCAGGCCGCTCAGTATGTTACGGGCGTGTGTTTATCGTCCCTGTAAACGTTCGGTTAAGTGCCTCAGTATGCAGTGATTCAGAAACATTTCACTGTGAACGGTGCAGTGAATTGACTGGATTGCGGACAGAGCGGGCGATACGGTGGCTCTGGGTCCCCACATCAACCCAGAAAGCGGAGAGCCGCCCAGGACTGGACGGTTTTTTGCTGCAACCGATGCACTGCTTTTCCCGAAGGATCGGGCCTGCGGTTCCCGAGGCGTATCGCGGGTCTGAACGATGCCATGCAGTACTTCACATAAGGAAAAATAATGATGAAGATTCGAAGGGGTCCGTCATGCGGGCTCACCCCTGGCCTGCGCCTGTTCCTGCTCCTGCTTTTGCTTTCTGGACAGTGCCTGTTATCTGTCTCTGCTCAGGATTTTCGCGGAACCGCAACCGGCGTCATATCGGACGTCCAGGGAGCGGTGATTGCCGGAGCCAGCGTCTCTCTGCACTCCGTACAGGATGGAACCGATCAGACAGCGACAACGGATCATGATGGGCGTTATCAGTTCCCGTTTCTCAATCCTGGACAGTACGATGTGACGGTCGGGAAACCGGGCTTCGCAAAGGTCAGGCAGACCGGCCTGACAATCTCCACGGCGCAGACCACGGAACTGGATATCACGCTTACGGTCGCTTCCCTGGGCCAGCAGATTACAGTGAGTGCCGCGCCGCCGCTGATCAACACTCAGTCGGCCGATCGAGGCATGACGGTGGACCAGGCAAGAGTCGAGAATACACCTCTGCAGGGGCAGAATATCTTTGCTGAAGCGTGGTCGGCTCCGGGCGTTGCAGTGACGAGCTCGGTGCAGCGTCTGCGGCCATTCGACACCAGCGGCTCCTCCGGAATGTCGATCAATGGCGGACAGCCAGGGGGCAATGAGGTGCTGGTCGATGGAACTTCGGTGCTTTCCGAAGAGAGCACAGTGGCCTATGTGCCGCCTGTGTCCGCGACCGAGGAGTTTCGCGTACAGACATCGGTCTACGACGCGCAGTACGGCTGGACCTCCGGGGGCGTCGTGAACATTTCCACCAAAGGCGGCACTAACGAGTTTCACGGCTCCGCATACGAGTTTTTTCAGAATACGGTTCTGAACGCCAATACATTCGGGTCCAATTACACGGGAACGCCCCGGCAGTCGTCTCACATCAACACCTTCGGAGGAGCGATCGGAGCCCCTGTCATAAAGAAGAAGCTCTTTGGGTTCTTCGCCTATGAAGAGCTGCGCCAGTCGATTCCCGATCCATTCGTCACCTCTGTCCCGACACCGGCGCAGCGCACGGGAGATTTCTCGCAGACTTACTACGGCCTCAGCGCTTCAGGCGCTCCGGAACTGGAGACGATCTACGATCCGCAGACGACCACGCTGAACTCCTCCGGACAATACGTGCGCACCCCGTTTCCGAATAACAAAATTCCTGCGGACAGGCTGAACCCGGTCGCGGTTAAGGTGCTGGCCGGAATTCCGCTGGCGAACACCGCCGGGAACGCCACCACCGGGCTGCATAATTTCGTCAACAATTCCGACTCGCGCAAATTTACCGATTACTTTGGAAGCTGGCTGGCGCGAGCCGACTATGTCCTGTCACCGTCGACACGCGCTTTTGTGCGCTACTCCCGGAACAAGCTTACCGAGTCGCGCGACTGGGAATACTCGACCATCAGCACGGTCAATCCTTTCGATGTAACCGCCAACTCCGGATTCAATCGCGAGAATCACAACGCCACCATCCAGCTGACTCATGACTTCAACTCCAAAACGATGCTCGATATGCATGTCGGCTTCGAGCGGTTTATCACGCGGTATAACACCTTTCAGGGCGTTGGGTACGGGCTCGGCAATCTTGGATTCTCCAGCGCCTTTGCCGGTGAAGCGGCGGACATTGTGCCTGCCATGACCTGGACCAATTACGCCGGCGCCGGCGCACAGCCCAGCAGACTCACGGTTTCCCAGGGAAATGCCTTTCAGGGGATGCTCTATCATGAGTTCGGCAGACAGACGCTGCGCACGGGCGGCGAGTTCTATCTGAATCGCGTCTATATCGACAGCCCCGGATACAGCGCGGGCAACTTCTCCTTCACTCCGGAGTTCACGGGCAGCGACGCTACGGCGACCAACACTTACTCCGGCAACGCCATCGCATCCTTCCTGCTCGGCGACGTGCAGAGCGGGTACATCAATGTAAATACCAACGAAGCACGGCAGCAGATGCTCTACTCGCTCTTCGTCCAGGACGACATCCACGCGTCGAGCCGTCTCACCCTCAACGCCGGCCTGCGCTGGGACGTCGAGACTCCGATGACCGATCGCTACAATGCGGTCGCGCGCGGCTTCGACAGCACAGCGGCCAGCCCACTGCAGGTGTCAGGACTGAATCTGACGGGCGGGCTCATCTACGCCGGCGTCAACGGCACACCGCGCGGCATCTACGACGACGACTGGAGCAACTTCGGTCCTCGTATTGGCGCTGCGTACCGGATCAACAATCGCACGATCGTGCACGGCGGCTACGGACTGGTCTATTCGCAGACCTTCGACGATCCGGGCAACGCGCCGGGGTTCAGCGCTCAGACCACTATGGCGACCTCCGAGGTCACAGGCATTCCTTACAACACCCTGGACAATCCCTTTCCTTCCGGAATTTCAAAACCCACCGGCAGCTCCCGCGGGCTGGCGACAAACCTGGGGGAAACCCTCACGTACGCGAATCCTCATCGCCATCTCCCGTGGACGCAGCAGTATTCGCTCGAGATCCAGCGTGAACTGCCCTGGGGCATGGTTGGATCCGTTGCCTACGTGGGCAGCCACTCAACCGCTCTCCCTGTGAGCCGTTCCGTGAATGAGATTTCAGCCGCGGATATGGCGCTGGGCGAGACCTATCTCACCGCCAGTGTGCCCAATCCCTTTGCCGGACTGCTTCCCGGAACCTCGCTCAACAGTCCGACCACCACGCATGCGCAGCTGCTGCGGCCTCATCCTCAGTTCCTCTCGATCACGGAGACGACGAATTCGGTCGGGACATCGACATACAACGCGCTGCAGACGCTGTTGCAGAAGCGCATCTCCTCAGGAGTCAGCGCCAGCATCGCTTACACGTACTCAAACACGCTGGGACGCACCAGCTATCTGAATCCTCAGGACGCGGAGCCGGCTCTGGTTGTCTCTCCCTACGCCGTGGCCCACAGCATCCAGTTCAACGGCGTTTATGATCTTCCCTTCGGCACGCACAGAAGGTTCGGAAACGATGCACAGCCGGTGGTGCGCGCCATCATCAGCGGATGGCGGTTCAGCGCCATCGCTCGTCTGCAAACCGGTTTTCCGCTGACCACGCCGACAGGTGTGGAACCGACAGGCGTGAGCGCTAAACTCGCTCATCCCACGCTGCACCGCTGGTTCAATACCTGCACGCTGCTGAGCACCGGTGCGACTCAGAATTGCCTTGCCGGAGAAACGCCGGTGTGGAAGACGCTCCCGTCCAACACGCTGCAGACCTGGTCGCCCTATCTTTCTTATGTGAGGAACCCACCGATTCGTAATCTCGATGCCAGCCTGATGCGCGATACCGCCATCACCAACAGGGTTACGTTCAACTTCCGTGTCGATTTTCTCAATCTGACCAATACGCCACAATGGTTCAACGGCCCGACTACGAGCGCCACAAGCGGAAGCTTCGGCGCAATCGCCGGGGCGGAAGACCAGAGCAACCTGCCTCGCGTCGTTCAGTTCTCGGGCAAGTTTATTTTCTAGCACAGCCACTTTCCGGATGGAGGTTTCCTCCATCCGGTTTTTCCTTTTTATCGTTAAGGAGTTTGCGGTCCATGTTTCTTTTCCAGTCTCTTCGTCTTCTTCGGCGCGTCTGCGCCATTGCATTGCCAGGTTTGGTGGGATGTCTCCTCGCACAGGGACAGAGCGCCCGCACACCGGTCATCATGATCTCGATCGATGGGCTCAATCCCCATTACGTGCTTCGCGCAGAAGATCACGCGGCCGGTATTCCGTTTCTTCGCAGCTTTCTGACCAACGGCACATACGCGCAGAGCGTCATCAATGTTGTTCCAACGATCACGTTTCCGAATCACGTCACACTGATCACAGGGACACTGCCGGAGCAGCATGGGATCTTCAATAATATGCTGCAGGACCCGAACTCAAATCTGATAGCGGCTCCGATGGAATACGGGAATGCGATCCGCGTTCCCACGCTTTGGGAAGCGGCGCAGTCCGCCGGGCTGAAGACGGCCAGCGTCTTCTGGCCGGTCAGCCTTGGGGCGCGCGGCATCGATTACAACATTCCTCCAATCCACACGCAGGGCACGCCGGCAGACCATTACCTGCTCGAAGCGGTATCACGCCCGGATGGCTTCCTTGCATCCGTGGAGAAGCAGATCGGGGTCTATTCGCCGGAAGAGGATGAAGACGATTTTGTCACACGCGCCGCGATCGCTGTTATCCGCGGACAGCGGCCATACCTGCTGACCGTTCATCTCGGCAACCTGGACGATGCGCAGCACCACAGCGGGCCGGACTCTCAGGAGGCCTTCGCCGCGCTTGAAAAGATCGATGGCCAGGTCCGGCAGATTGCCGATGCCGAGCGCGCGGTTTATCCCGACGCTGACATCGTGATCGTCTCCGACCATGGATTTTTTCCGGTGAGCCATGTGATCAATCTGAATGCGGAGTTTGTGCGGCATGGACTGATCACGCTCTCGAAGACCGGACACATTGCGTCATGGAAGGTTTTTTCCTGGACCGGCGGAGGAAGCGCTGCGGTGATTCTGCACAACCCTGACGACAGGGAGACGGCGGAAAAGGTCAGACAGATCCTCGATGGTCTCGAGAAGGACCCCGCAAGCGGCATCGCGCAGATCTTATCGAAGCAGGAAGCGAAAGCATTCGGCGGGACGCCGGAGACCGAATTTCTGATTGACTGCAGGCCGGGATTTTATGTCGGCCGCGGTCTGACGACGCCTCTGATTACCGATGCTTCGCAGAAGGGCACGCACGGCTATCTTCCTGTGCATCCTGAGCTGCAGTCTTCGTTCTTCATCATGGGGCCCAGGATCGCGAGAAACAGGAATCTGGGAGTTATCGATATGCGGCAGATCGCTCCGACTATCGCGAAAGAGCTTGAGGCCAGGATGCCCTCCGCGACGATGCCTGTTCTGCCCGTGGATCGATAGTTAAAAGCGATATGGATGAGGCCGGGCGGGCAAATTGCCGGGGCGCTGAAGCAGACTAATGCGGGAGCTCCGGCAGAGATCTGTTGCATTCACTGGTACAGCGGCACTGGGGGATCGAGCTGTGCATTCGCCATGTGATCCCATACACGCGATATATTGATTACTCATGAGTGCGCGTTTACCGAGCGATGAATTGACCGTCCCAGCCAGGAAGAGCTTTCCCTCCTCATCCGGACAGATGTTTCAGAACTATTTTGCTTCTGAGCGTGAAGACAGCTACAGGAAGCGCGATCTGATCGACGCGCGCGCGCGAAGGCTGTTTGAGAATACGGCGCTGGCCTGCTCGATGGATGCCTATCCATTTCAGGCTCCGTTAAGCACGCGGCCAGGGCCGATGGTGGAGATGAACGGCCACCGGATGCTGATGCTGTCGTCGTATGACTACCTCGGACTGATCGGAGATCAGCGCGTCGATGAGGCGGCGATTGCCGCGGTACGGAAATACGGCACGGGGACGGGAGGGGTCCGTCTGCTGACGGGAACGCTGGATCTTCACCAGGAGATGGAAGAGGCCCTGGCAGAGTTCAAAGGCACCGAAGCGGCGATCACCTTCACTTCAGGATATGCGGCGAATCTGGCGGTGATCAGCGCGTTGTTCGGGCCTGCCGATCGCGTGATTGCCGATGCGCTGTCGCATCGCAGCCTGATGGATGCGTGCCGGCTGGCCGGGGTTCAGGTCCAGAGATTCGAGCACAACGACCCGGCGTCTCTGCGGCATGAGCTGGAGAACGGGCCGGAGGCGAATCGCACGCTGATCGTCTCCGACGGGGTGTTCTCGATGGACGGCGATATCTGCTGTCTTCCGGAGCTGATTGCCCTGAAGAAGGAGTTCGACTGTTTTCTGCTGATGGATGAGTCGCATGCGAGCGGCGTGCTGGGCGAGCGCGGGCGAGGGACGGACGAGCACTTTGGGATATCGACGGAGGATGTCGATATCTGGACGGGATCGCTGGCGAAGGCCATCCCATCGAACGGCGGATTTGTCGCAGTCTCGCGGCGGCTCGCGATTTTTCTTCAGCATGCTTCGGCTCCCTTTATTTTTTCGGGCGCACTGGCGGCTCCGGCAGCGGCGGCGGTCAGTGAGACGCTGAAGATTCTGAAGCAGGAGCCGGAGCGGGTTGACCGGTTGCGTGCGAATGCGGCATTTCTGCGCGAGGGCCTGCAGAGCCTTGGATACGACACGGGACTTTCGCAGACAGCGATCGTTCCGGTGATGCTGTATGACGATACGAGAACGGCGCTGTTTGCGCGAAAGCTGCGGGATTACGGAGTTCTGGTTTCGCCGGTGCTGTTTCCCGCGGTGGCGCAGGGAGCGGCGCGCCTGCGTCTCTGCGTGACGGCGGCTCATACGTCAGAGCACCTTCAGTTTGCGCTGGACGTCTTCGAGAAGATGCGGAGCGCGTAACGGATGCGGGCGCTGGTAACCGGGGCGAGCGGTTTTCTTGGTGGACGGCTGGCGGAGGTACTGGCGCGCAACGGGGAACAGGTAACCGTCCTGGCCCGGGCGAATTCCGATCTGCGGCATCTTGCCGAATTTACGGGAACCCGGGTACGGGTGGTACGGGGAAGCCTGACGGAGAGCGGTCCGCTGAGGGAAGCCGTTCGCGGCGCAACCCATATCTTTCACTGCGCGGCTGCTTCGACGGACTGGGCTTCCGCGGACGTTTACCTCGAAAGCAACGTCCGGGGCACGGAGAGGCTGCTGCTGGCGGCACGGGAAGCCGGTCAGCTTGAGCGCTTTCTCCACGTCAGCACGACGGATGTCTATGGATACCCGGTGATTCCATGCTCCGAGACAGGCGCGCTGCGCGATGTGGGACTGCCGTATAACAGGACAAAAATTCTGGCGGAAAAGGCGGTTTGGCAGGCAGCACGGGAGAGCGGACTGCCGGTGACGGTGGTTCGTCCGGCGACCATCTATGGTCCTCGAGGGAAGGCATTTGTGACCGATATCGCGGATCTGCTGCGCAAGAGGCAGATGGCGTATATCGGCGGGGGACGGGCGGCGGGAGGATTCCTGTATGTCGACAACGCCGTAGACGCGATGCTTGCCGCGGCACAGTGTCCTGCGGCGCGGGGAGAGGCTTACAACCTGACGGATGGGACCGGGGCGAACTGGCGGGAATACGTGTCTGCGCTTGCCAGGGGGCAGGGATGCAGTCTGCCCTGGATCAACCTGCCGTATGCGGCGGCCATGGCGCTGGCGGGCGCGATGGAGGCTCCATACCGTTGGGTGAAATTGCTGCCGGGGCGGCCGATGCTGACGCGGCACGCGGTTTTCCTGCTGGGACGGGATCAGGAGTTTCCAGGTGACAAGGCGCGGGCGGAGTTCGGCTTTGTGCCGCGGGTATCCCTGGAAGAGGGTGTGGCTCGATCGGTCGCGTGGCTGAAGGGTTTGAGCTGAGCTAAGGGAGCGCTTTGAAGGCCAGCACAGCATTCAGGCCGCCAAAAGCAAAGGAGTTTGAGAGACAGGCTTCGATGGCGGCTGCGCGGGCGTGATTCGGTATGACGTCCAGGTCGCAGGCGGGGTCGGGGGTGAGGAAGTTGACCGTCGGCGGGAGCATGCCGTGCCTGAGACTGAGGACGCTGGCGACGGCTTCAAGAGCACCGGCAGCGCCAAGTGCGTGACCGTGCATGGATTTTGTGGAGCTGACAGCGAGTTTGCCAACGTGCGAACCAAAGGTACTGCGGATGGCGGCGGTTTCGATGCGGTCATTCGCCTCGGTGGCGGTTCCGTGGGCATTGATGTAGCCGATCTGCTCAGGAGCGAGGCCGGAATCGCGCAGAGCAAGGCGCATAGCACGGGCGGGCCCGGCAGCCAGAGGCTGAGTGATATGACTGGCGTCTGCGGACATGCCGAAGCCGACGATCTCGGCGATAGGGCGCGCTCCGCGAGCGAGTGCGGCGTCGAGGGTTTCGAGCACCAGCATGGCGGCGCCTTCGCCGAGGACCATGCCGCTGCGCTCGGCTGAAAAGGGGCGGCAGGTGTCCTTGCTGATGACGCGCATCGCCTCCCATGCCTTGAGGCCGCCAAGAAAGAACGGAGCCTCGCTGCCGCCTGCAATGGCCATCGGGGCAGCGCCGGAGCGGACCATCCAGAAGGCCTGGCCGATCGCGTGGCTGGAAGAGGCGCAGGCGGTTGAAATGGTATAAGCGGGGCCTTCGATGTGGAACTGCATACAGATGTGGCTGGCGCCGGCATTGCTCATGCTGAGCGGAATCGTCAACGGCTGGACGCGGGTCTTGCCGTTATGGAAAAGCTCCCAGTAGCCGCTTTCCTCCGCGGCACGGCCGCCAAGGCAGGAACCGGTAATGACCGCGGTGGTTTCACGCAGATCGGGGGTCCACTCGATGTCCGCGTCAGAGACGGCTTCGCGGGCGGCAAGGACGGCAAACTGCGCGAAGCGGTCCATGAAGGCGATGTCTTTTGCCTCGAAGTGTTCTTCGGGGACATAATTCCGGACCTCCGCACCGTTCCTGAACCGGATCTGCGAGGCATCGACGCTGAGAATCTCACGGATGGCGGATGTGCCGGCGAGCAAAGCCCGCCAGAAACCGGCGGTGTTGCCGCCGATGGCGCTGATAACGCCCGTTCCGGTGACGACGACGCGATGCACGCTATTCGGGGGGCGAAGAAGAGGTCTTCGCCTCGACGAGATGCGTGACGCCTTCGATCATCTCGTGGATGTTCTGGACCTGCTTTGCCTGCTCGTCATCGATCTCAATTTCGAACTCGCTCTCGAGATCGAAAAGAATGTTGAGGCGGTCAAGTGAGTCGATACCGAGGGACTCGAAACTGCTTTCGGGCCCGATACTCTCGATGGGAATGCGCTTCGAGGTTGCGATGACTTTCAACACTCGATCCTGGATAGTTTGGTTTGGCAATGTCTGGAATTGTCCTCAAACGCGATCAATAGAGCGGTAGATGTAAATTCATGTAACAAATCAGCGAATTCTATTCTATTTCGATTTCCGCATTCAATGCTAAACAAAACATAAGATGCAGGATCGGCGCGAAGAGGGCGCGGACGCCCGCGCGCGGACCAGGGTGGAAATGAGGGAACTATTCGAATGAAAGCCTTTATGACAGCGGCCGTTTTGGCGATATCGGCGTCAGGGTTTGCATTGCAGGCGCCCCCGCAGGCGCCATCGCGGGCGTCGATGACCGCGCACCCGATTCCACGCCTCGTCCAGCAGGATGGGCGCTACGCCCTCATGGTGGACGAGGCGCCTTACCTGATGCTGGGCGCGCAGTCGAACAACTCCAGTGACTGGCCGGCGACCCTGCCTGAGGTTTGGTCCGCCATCGAATACCTGCATGCCAATACTCTTGAAATACCCATCTACTGGGAGCAATTCGAGCCGAAGCCCGGCCAGTTTGACGACTCGGAGGTGGACCTGCTGCTGGCCCAGGCTCGGCAACGCCACATGCACCTGGTGCTGCTGTGGTTCGGAACATGGAAGAACGGCAGCCAGCATTACATGCCTGAGTGGATGAAGCTCGATCCCACGCGCTACTTCCATGTGATGAATAAAGAAGGCGAGTCTATCGACTCACCCTCGCCCTTTGCCGCGGCCTCGCTCGACGAGGACAGGAAAGCATTTGCGGCTCTGATGAAGCATTTGAATCAGGTCGACTCCGAAAGAACCGTACTGATGGTGCAGGTGGAGAACGAAACCGGGACGTGGGGAAGCCCCCGCGATTACTCGCCTGAAGCAAATAAACTCTTTGAGGGAGCGGTCCCGCCGGAAGTTCTGAAGGCCATGGGCAGGACTTCGGTCACACCCGGCGCCAATTGGGAGGCGGTCTTTGGCCCCGAGGCTGAGGTGTACTTCCACGCCTGGGCCATTGCCAGATACGTTGGGCAGGTTGCCGCCGCGGGGAAGGCGGTGTATCCGCTGCCGATGTATGTCAATGCCTCGCTGCACGATCCGCTCACGCCGGAGGTGCCTGTCAAATACGAGAGCGGCGGCCCCACCGACAATGTGATTCCGATCTGGAAGGCTGAGGCCCCCGCTATAGATATCGAGGCTCCCGATATCTACCTTCCCGGAACAAGCCAGTACCTGAAAACCCTCGAAGTCTACCATCGCCCCGACAATGCGTTGTTCGTTCCGGAGACCTTCGGAGCCCCTCGCGCTGCGCGGTTCTTCTTTGCCGCCCTCGGTCTTCAGGCCATCGGCTACTCACCATTCGGGCTGGATTACACGCGGACTCGTCCCGCCATACCCGGCGAGCCGGATTCGAAGAACGCCTTTCTTGACCCTACCGCACAGAACTACCGCCTGATTGGCCCTATGATGCGGGAGGTCGCCCTGCTGAACTTTGAAGGTAAGCTGCAGGCGACGGCGGTACCGGACGATGAATCTTCTCAGGTTCTGCATTTCGGAGACTGGGACGCGGTGGTCAGCTATCAATTCCGCCGCAGGCCTGTGGAGAATGCCGGTCAAACGCATAATACGTCTGGTCGAGCCCTGGTCGCGCAACTCGGCGCCAATGAGTTTCTGGTCACCGGAATCGATTGCACTGTCGACTTTCGTCCGGCCGGAACCCCCGAGCAGCAGAAGGCCGGCGGCATCGTCTTTGGAACGGGGCAGGCGACCTCAGCCAGGATTGACGGCAAATGGATACATCGCCAGTTCCTGCGCGTCGAAGAGGGCAACTATGTGAATGGGGCATTCAAATTTGATCGCATTCTGAACGGCGATCAAACCGACTATGGGCTCCCGTTCACTTCGGCGCCCGAGGTGCTGCACGTATCGCTCTCAACCTACTAGCGGCATGCCGCAGAGACAACGTTACTGCGGATGTGGCGGCCCGGCCCGGAATATTTCCACGGGATCGGCCGAGAGTTTCCGCGCTGAGTGCGAGCGCTGAGATTCATTGCCACATCTGTATCAGGTGCCGGAATGACCCTTTGCCCGGCGGTTCTTGATCCATTGGAAACTTTACCAAACGTAGACTGAGACCACATGGGATACACGTCGAGAGGTATCCAGCATCCTGACATTGAGCAAAATTTGTATATTTTTGCTGCTCCAGTCGGGTGGCATATTATGGAGCGCTGCGTTCATCTGCGATTCATCGCTCAGGAACTCGCTGGCTGCCTCGGTCCCGAGATCACCTATTCCGCCTACAACCAGGAAAACTGAATGCGTCTGCGCATCGACAAGGCGGGTAATGACAGCGTAGTCCTCCTTCACGCTGCCGTCGGGATTGGAGGAAACGGACCAAACCTGTTTGGGATTGAACTGGTCCTGAATCCGGTCACCGTGTTCGTACATGAAGCGAAGATGGCTGGTCGCCTCCAGTGTGACGTTGTTATTGAAGGCACCGACGAGTACAACCGGGCCGTAGCGCAGGTCTCCCGGAGAAATATCCCGCCCCCATCGCAATTCATACGGCTTATTTTTCCGTATGAAGACCGAGGTCAGATTGACAACGGCATTCACATCGTTGCCCATGACGAAGTCTCTTGCAGGAACAATATCTTCGGAGGGCACGGTCGTACCGGGAGGAAAATTGACAAAGAACTCGCTCCCCTGGGTCTGGATGTCATGGGTAGCACGATAGCGATCGAGCACCGGCTCGCTCAGCCGATATACGGCATTGGCTCCCATATAGATCAGGACAGGGCGTTCATTCTTCAGCGCGGGAGCCCAGAACTGATCCAGCGCCGAACGATGCATATGCTGGATTGCGAAAAACGCAGCTGCCGCCAGCGTGCCGGCCATCACAGCAACCATCGCGAAGCGAAAGCGGAAACGCGTCAGCCAGCCGGAACGCGAACCAGACCGGCTTCTGCTGTCTGAAGGATTTTCAGCCGCTGCAGCCGCTGCTCTTTCGCCGACGGCCGTTTCGGAAACCGAAGCGAAACCGTTCTGCAGCGTCTCACGTGTCATCGAAGCATCCGCGTGAGCGCGATTTTCAACGAAGATGGGCCGGTAAGCTCCTGTGTGGATCTCTATGCGAAGCGCGTCGCTTCCCCCTTCGGAGGCGTAATACTGGGTCAGCCTGCGACGCACATCTGCGGCACGCACCCGAACGATCGGGTCATCGCCTGTGTCGTAATCAGCCGTGCGGCCGAAGACGGCATTCCCGACAATCCGCTCCTTCAGACCCTCGTCCTGTCCTTCGATGATCTGCTCAACCAGATACTGCAGGAGCCGCTGAGACTGTTTACTGGCGCGGAAGGCTGCGCTCTCCAGCACCGCCTGCAGGACGCTCCGCATTTGCTCGGGAGTCAGTTCAGGGGCGGTCAAAGATCCGGAGTGCTGGGTGTTCATGGCAGGTGATTTTCTTTGGCGCTCGCATTTCCTCAGGGATGGGATGTCCAACCACTTTACGCCGCCGTGAAAATAGCTGGCAAGCTGCAGTCTGCTCACGAAACCGGCGATTCACACACCTGCAGGCATCTCGTAACCGTTACGGCCGACGTAACGCCGCAGACGACACCGAAATGTACGCTCCATGACACCGATTCATACGTTGTCAGCGGCCTGCCGAAGCAATTCTTCTTGCTCCGGGCTGATGACCGGCATATTCGCCTGAATGAATTACCCCCTGGACGAAGGAAGATCGGATAGCCGCCGGCCCGGGACTTTTGGAGGTGTCACTTGAAGCAAAAAACAAAAAGAACAGAGCTTATGAGCCGGATGTACAGGCTGTTTCTGATTTCAGCGTCGTTCCTCATCCTGGCGCAGCTGGCGATCGCACAGGGAGATCCCACCACGGCCAGTCTTCACGGAGTGATTACGGATACGACTGGCGCCCTCGTACCGCGAGCGTCGGTCACTCTCCAGAGCAGTGACAACGGAATTGTGCGAACCGCCCAGACGGATGGTACGGGGCATTACGCCTTTCAGCTGCTCCCGCCCGCCCAATACACGCTCAGTGCTACTCTGACCGGATTCAAATCCTACCGGCAGCAGGGAATCTCCCTCGACCCGGGGCAATCCGCAACACAGGATGTGGTTCTGGAGGTGGGTTCTTCCTCTGAGCAGATTGTCGTTACTTCGCAGGCTCCTTTGCTGCAGACCGACAATGCAAATATTTCAGCCGATGTCAGCGCCCGGCAGGTCGTGGAGCTGCCGCTCAACCTGCGCAACATTTTTGGCCTGGCTACTCTGAACTCGTCCGTCAATAACACGACGCAAAGCCAGGTGCTGAATGGCGGCGGCGCATCCACCAATGGCAACGCCGACCAGGACATCTCTTTCCTCAGCTTCGGCGGCGGCTTCTTTGGAACCTCTGCATTCCTGCTGGATGGTATCTGGGACACGGCAGGCGACTGGGGAGGGGTGGTATACGTGCCTTCCGTAGATTCCGTAGAGGAGTTCAAGGTTCAGAACAATTCCTTTACCGCGCAGTATGGATGGAGCACGGGCAACGTAATCAACGTCGTCACGAAGTCCGGCACAAGCAAATTTCATGGAAGCGCATTTGAGTTCTACCGCAACTCGGCGCTGGATTCCAATCTCTACTTCGCCAATGCGCAGGGACTGGAGCGGCCCGATTTCCATCGCAACCAATTCGGATTTTCAGCCGGTGGCCCGCTCTATATTCCCCGGTTCTACAAACAGCGCGAAAAGACTTTCGTCTTCGGACTGTATGAGCACCTCTACAGCAGCACTCCATCTGTCGCCACGAATACGGTGCCCACAGCCGGGTTTCTGGCAGGTGATTTCTCCGCGGCGCTTGGGAGCCAGCAGGGCGTCGATGCTCTCGGCCGTCCAATCCTTACCGGTCAGATCTACGATCCCTCCAGCGCCAGGCTTTTGACAGCGGGGCAGGTCGATCCGAAGACCGGACTTGTAGCCAGATCGACGGGGTATATCCGCAATCCTGTGCCCGGCAATAATCTTGCCGCGTACACCACTTTGAATCCGCAGGCCGTCAGGATTCTCTCGTATTATCCCCATCCAACCTCGAATGGGCTCGTGAACAACTTCGCCGCCTCCGGCACGGCGCCCTCGGATTCAAACGAGTACACGATACGCATCGACCACAACTTCACTCAGGCCTCGCGTATCTACGGCCGCTATTCGTATAAAAGCGAATACAAAACCGGCGCCCCGGAGTATTGGGGAGCGAGCGACCCGGCTGGTCCAGGAAACCTGCGCCCCAACAATCGTTATCAGCTCGTCCTGGGCTTCAACCACGTTTTCACGCCTACCTTCATGATGAATCTGACCGGTGGTTTCGAACACTGGGGCGAGGGCAGCAACAATCAGTCCAAAGGCTTTCATCCCTCGACGCTTGGGCTGCCCGGCTACCTTGATCAGAACAGCGCGGAGTTTCCCATCATCGCCGTCGGCGGCGGAAATGCCAGCATTCCAGCCGAAACGGCCCTTGGACCCACCGGCGGAGCAGAGAATACGGCTTATCGCCCCACGGGAAGCATAGGGGCCGACTTTAACAAAATTGTTGGTCACCACACGCTTTCCTTCGGATTTATGGGCGTGGAATCGCAGAACAACTTCAGCTCGCTCTACCAGACTCAGCTCAACTTCGGAGGAACCTTCACGGATGGTCCCGATCCGGATGCACCCTCTTCAAACACCGGGAACGGTGTGGCGCAGGCACTCTTTGGCGTGATCGATGGCGGCAATACGGGAGTCGCCTTCAATCCCGCAATTTCAAAGAAATACAGCGGTCTCTATCTCCAGGATGACTGGGCCGCCACATCGAAGCTGACCCTGAATATCGGCGTTCGATACGAAACGCAGCTGGCGCCTACCTATCGTCACAACACCGCCTCGTTCTTCGATCCGGCTCTTCCGAACCCAATCGGCACCGCGATCCACCAAACCCTTCCCGGCGCCGTGGTCTTTACCGGCTCGAACCATCGCGGAACATACGATACCAACTGGACCAACATTGCACCCCGCCTGGGACTGTCTTATAGTCTGTTGCCGAAATTAGCCGTGCGCGGCGGCTTTGGTCTCTTCTATCCGCCGTCGGCATATCTTGGCGGCGCAAGCACCAGCGGCTTTTCCACCAGCACCAACGTCATTCCTGCCGCTCCCGGCAGCCGCGTACCCGATCCATCTGTCACCATTTCAAACCCATGGCCGCAGGGACTTCGCAGCGTGACCGGCAATACCCTCGGACAGCTTCAGGACGTCGGCTTCAGCACTGCCTCTTACTGGCGCAGCAGGAAGTCCAGCTATGTCGAGCAGTGGATGTTCGGTATCCAGTACGGCTTCACCAAAAACGATGTGCTGGATGTCACCTATGTCGGCAACCACGGTCTGCACATGCTGACCGGAGGTCTGGACGCAAGCCAGCTTGACCCTAAGTATCTCCCGATGGGAACAACAGCGCTGAATAATCCAGTCTCTAACCCGTTCTACGGACAGATCACCAGCAGCGGCTGCAACCTGGGCCAGCCGACAGTATCGCAATCGCAGCTTCTGCAGCCATTCCCGCAGTTCTGCGGCGTTACGCAGAACGACGCGCCGGCAGGGTTTTCCAACTACAACGCGCTGCAGGTGAACTACAACCGCCGTTTCTCTCAGGGACTGAATCTGCTCGTCTCTTACACGTTCTCGAAGTTTATCGACAACGTTGAGGGCACGAACAGCTGGGCCTATACGAGCAATGCCGGCCCCGCCAACAATTACAATCTCGCCGCGGAACGCAGCGTGGATTCGGGAGACATTCCTCATTCGCTGGTTGTGAACTATATCTACGAGCTGCCGGTGGGGCGTGGTAAGAAGGTGGGCTCGCATTTCAATCGCACCACGAATGCCGTGCTGGGCGGTTGGCAGGTCTCCGGCATCACAACGGCCAAGTCCGGAATTCCGCTCGGCATCACGGGCAGCAATATCAACTCCTATGGCGGCAACCCGCGTCCTGATGTCACTGGTAACGTACACCTGCAGCACAAGACCATTCAGGAATGGTTCAACACAAACGCGTTTGCATTGGCGCCCTATGGAACATTCGGCACGGCACCGAGAAACTTCTCGGACCTGCGCGGCCCCGGCTACCAGAACTGGGATTTATCCATCATGAAGAACTGGAATTTCACCGAAGATACCAGGCTCCAGTTCCGGGCGGAAATGTACAACGCCTTTAACCATGCAAACTTCTATACGCCGAATACCGGTCTGGGGTCCGGCTCGTTCGGAGTGATCACCAATACCTTCCCTGCTCGCGATATCCAGCTGGCGATGAAGTTCTATTGGTAACGGACACTCTCGCCGCCTGATACGGGCGAGAACTATATCCCGCCAGCCGCTTTGCACTTCACCGGGCCGCATTCCGGCCTGGAAGTGCCGGGCGGCTGGAATAACAGCCTCTCACCCTCTCAGATCTATAAACTCCGGAGTGAAGATTGCAATTCTTTCATGTGTCTGCGAGGCTTCGCCGCGCGCTCGCCGAATCGATGATGTGGTTCCTTCTGCTGCCCATGCTTGCGGCTCCGTGCCTGGCACAAAGTGAGCTGACTTCCACTGCCGGCAAAACCGGAATCGTCATCGCAACCAAAACCGACACGTTACGTATCGAGGTGTGTGGCGCATCGATACTTCACATCATCGCGTCGCCGCATCCCGGCAAATCAGAAGCTCTCTCCCCGACTCCCTGGATCACAGGTGGATGTGATCCTGCTCCGTACCATCTGAGCGAAACCGGCACGTCCAGGATTCTCACCACCGCAAATATCCGTCTCGAGATATTTCCTGATGGCTCGATGACATTCAGCGACAGTCGCGGAAATACTCTCTTAAAAGAGCTGGGTGGACGCACCTATGACCAGGTTCCCTCAGAAAGCGCGGGTATCTATCACACGCGGTCCTTCTTTCAGCCGTCAGACGATGAGGCCATATACGGTCTGGGCCAGCATCAGTCCGGAATGTTCAATTACAGAGGATCATCCGTCTACTTATCGCAGACAAATACAGATGTAGCGGTTCCGCTCTTTCTCTCCACAAAGGGCTATGGCGTGCTTTGGAATACGGCCTCTTCCACCCTTTTCGACAATCGCACGCCACATATGCTCATTATGGACACGACCGCAGAGCGCTCGATTGATTATTACTTCATCGCGGGACCTGAGCCTGATCAGATCATCCACGGATACCGTACCCTCACCGGATCTGCGCCCATGTTCGGCAAATGGGCCTATGGACTTTTTCAGTCGAAAGACCGGTATAAATCCCAGGACGAGTTACTCCATGTGGCGCAGGAGTATCGCAGCAAAGGCCTGCCGCTGGATACATTGGTTCAGGACTGGCATTGGTGGACCACCCAGGGCTCCGCCGAGTTCAATGCGGAGTATCCCGACCCGAAAGGGATGTTCGCAGCCCTGCATGCGCTGCATCTGCACGTCATGCTTTCTATATGGCCCACATTTGATTCTGCAGCTCCGATCGACGCCGAGATGCGAGCGAAGACCTGGATGCTCGGTAATACCGATGCCTACGACGCGACCAATCCTGAAGCGCAGAATCTCTACTGGAAGCGGCTTGCAGGGCCGTTGCTACGTGAGGGCGTGGACGCCTTCTGGCTCGATGCCACCGAGCCGGAACTATCGGCAACGGAGCATGGCATTCCGCCAGGAGGTGATCTTTACCTCGGACGGAGCGCTCTCTTCTCGAATATCTATCCCTATTCGGATTCGGCCGGCATCTACCGGAACTGGCGGGCGACGACCCAGGAAAAGCGCGCCTTCATCCTCACCCGTTCCGGCTTTTCAGGCCAGCAGCACAACGCTGCTGCTACCTGGTCGGGCGACGTTTACAGCACCTTCTGGTCGCTCGAGCGGCAGATTCCAGCCGGGCTTAACTTCTCCATCTCCGGCATACCGTACTGGACGACAGACATTGGTGGATACGGATATCCGAGCTTTAAATCAACCGAAGATCCAGCCTTTCGCGAGCTGGTGACGCGGTGGTTTGAGTTCGCCACATTCTGCCCGTTGTTCCGCATGCATGGCCATCGGGAGAATAACCAGAATGAGCTGTGGAGTTTCGGCGATGACTCCAGGATTCTCGCTGTCTACGATCGCCTGCGCTATCGCATGCTTCCTTATATCTATTCATTGGCCTGGAAGGTCACGAGTGAAGACTACACTCTCATGCGCCCGCTCGTGATGGACTGGCGTTCCGATCGGGCTACATGGGAGATTGGGGACGAATATATGTTTGGCCCTTCACTGCTGGTGGCGCCGGTAACAAAATCTCACGCAACCAGCCGTTCTCTCTATCTGCCTTCGTCGCCACGCTGGTACGACTTCTGGACCGGAGCAGAGGTGGCCGCCGGCCATCATGTTGCGGATGCTCCGCTGGACCGTATTCCGCTGTACGTGCCAGCCGGTACAATTTTACCGCTCGGTCCGGAAGTTCAATACGCCGCGCAGGATCAAGACGCGCCGCTTGAGCTGCGTATCTATCCCGGCGCCAACGGGGATTTCAGGTTGTACGAGGATGCCGGAGACGGTTACGGATATGAGCATGGAGAGCGTGCGATCATCCCGCTTCGCTGGGACGACGCGCACTTTACTTTGACGATTGGCGCGCGCGAAGGAGCCTATCCGGGGATGGCGAAGTCGCGGCAGTTTCGCATCATTCTTGTCCGCCCCGGCCATGGCACGGGAGAAGAAGTGACCACAACCGCAGAGCAGGAGGTTTCCTACTCGGGTGCACCTGTCGAGGTTCACATAAGACGACGCAATTAACTCAACATTACTGAAATGCTGCTTGTGCAGGAACGCATCGCCGAAAGCTCATTTCTCATGGAGTGGAAGATGGCGTGTGCGAAAAGCTCTCAGGAATCTGGCTGGAATACGTATCGCAGCGTTTGCCACAGACTCTTCCGGTGTAGCCTTCTTGCGGGCATGCTTCTATTCGGATGGCAACAGAGCCGTCCTCAAAGCACGGGATCGGAAGATATCAGCACATGGATGGATGCGGCGCGCACTGCGCAACAGGCGCAGGACTACTCCGCGGCCGCATCTGCTTACCGGAAAGCGGTGCGCCTTGAACCGCAAGTCGCCGAGCTGTGGGCCAATCTCGGCATCATGGAGTATCAGGCTGGACAGGATCAGCCGGCCGCCCGCGACCTCGCCAAAGCGCTGGCGTTAAAGCCGTCCCTGTTCTCAGCCAATCTCTTTCTGGGGCTGGAACAGCTGCGGCTGGATGCTCCCCGGAGCGCCCTCCGATATTTGTCCTCAGCCGAGCGTCTGAATGCGTCGGACCCCCAGGTATGGATTGCCACAGCGCGAGCCTACAAAGCGTTGCATGACTACTGGAAGGCAACCTCTTCTTATCGTCAGGCCCTGCAAATCGATCCAGCCAACAGCTCTGCCTGGCTGGGGCTTGGAATGACGTATCTGGCCCATGTTGAGAGCGATTCAAGAGTCCTCACGGACACTGCGCCCTCTTCCGGATATACGTATGCTCTCTTTGCCGAAATGCTCGTTCGTCAGGGGCGTCTGCTGCAGGCTGTCTCAGAATATCGCTCTGCCATCAACCATGCCGATCATCCTCCATGTCTTCCCCCGGCTCTCAGCCTGGTATATATCCAGCTGGGCAAGCTGCAGGACGCTGCGAACACACTGGCGTCTGACGAGGACCGTCAGTCTGAGTGCCCGCTTACAGATCTGGCGCAGGCAGCAGCTAAAGCGCACGAAGAAAATTACCCTGATGCGGTGGCTATGCTTAATCAGGCATGGAGCACCGACGACGGATACACAGAGGCCAATCTGGTCAGGGCGCTCAGCGCTCTTCCTTCAGCCAACCGCGATCGCCTTACCGCTGAATTAAGTCAGGGAGCACAAAACGGCAGCGTCTCTGCGAAGAAACTGCTCGCGGTTTTGCAGGGTAATGCAATGCAGCAGGAACATCAGCCGGCCTCCCGAACTCTGGAGCCCGGCCCATTCCGGGAGAGCGACGTTCGCAGAGCCTTTCTGCGGGGACACTTCTCACGCTGTGCTGAGCTTGCAACCCTGGCAGAGAGACCACCGGCTCCTTCTTTGCAGCTTTTATCAGCGGAGTGCAACTATCTCAGCGGCAATTACTCTGAAGCTTCTGCTGAGCTCAACAGGATTTCATCACGATCGGACGCAGTCGTCCTGTACTGGACGATCAAGGTCAATCAATATTTGTCGAGGGAAGCGCTCAATCACTTTCAGCAGCTCGCGCCTGACTCCCCGGAAACACACATCCTGCTCGGAGATGTGGAACGTCAGCAGCAACGGTATGACATCGCCATATCCGAATACAAAGTGGCGTTGGCGAAAAGCCCCAAAGACTCCGCGGCACTCGAGGGACTTGCGGCCGCATATTTTATGAATTCCAACCTGAGTGAAGCCATTGAAACGGCAAAGACCGCGCTGACGATATGGCCGAACAACCCGGAAGTAAGTCTTGTTTTGGGAGAGGCCCTGCTGAGCCAGCATAACTATGATGCAGCTGAATCGCCCCTGCTCCAGGCGCTTAACGGCAAGCCTCAAACACTGCCACATGTCCATGCGCTTCTGGGAAGAGTCTGCGAGGCCCAAAGCAGGGATGAAGAAGCCATCACACATCTCAAGCTCGCATTGAGCTCCGATGAAGATGGCAGCATCCACTATCAGCTGGCTCGGCTTTACCGGAAGCGGGGTAATAAGGCAGAGGCCGACAAGATGCTGGCACGTACTCTTCAGCTTGAGGCGGAGAGCCGGGCGCATGCCGTGGTCGCCTTTCAGAAAGGTACAACGGTTCATGATCCGGAGCGGTGAACCGCGGCCGGGGGAAATTCGCTTTCCCATTTCGAGGCCGTAGCCAAACCAGGATGCAGACACTTCTCGCATCAGGGAACGGAGGGCTGGACGATTGTATTGTCACGCCCAACGACTGCGGCGGTCAGGCCGGCAATTTACCAGGTGCGAGGTCGTCACCATGGGACATCTTCCTGCGGAAGAGGGCAGGGCACGATTAAAGTGCGACCCGGGAAAGACGATGACAGGCCACCACATCGAAGGTATTAAGAGACGAAGCCATGGTATTTACGCGCAGTAATATTTCAAACTGGGCATTGCGATCGTAAACATTCAGGCCATGCTCATGAAGCACCTGAACAATGGAATCCACGTCGGTGGCCAGCCTGTAGGCCGCTTCGGTAGCGACAGAGTTGGAGCCCGCCAGAATCAGAATGTGTCCTGTCTGGTTCTCATTCGCCAGTAACGCGATAATCGCAAACGCCTCGCCGGTTCCCCACCCGGGCGTGGTGGGAACATAGACTGGTGCTTCTCCATGCTCGGCATGCCGGTTGTAAATAATCTCTCCATGCCGCGCCGGATCGTACTGGAAGTAGAAATCGAGCTGGTCCTGGAAGAGGGACACCCAGGGATTCGATAAAGGGCTGCCGAGCAGTATAAAGTTGTCCTCGGTCTTAAAGTCCTGGGATTGAAGAACTCTGGCGCGATACATTTCGATTGGGCTCGAAGGGAGTAAACCCCTGACTCCGAGGGCGAATCTGGCATCAATAACAGGAACGTTGTTGCCTTTAAAAAGACGTTCGATGACTCTGGAGGGATGATCAAGCAGTTGTTGCTCCGGTACATAATGATGACCTGCATAGTCCGAGAGCGAAATTTCATTCCCGACTACTCCTTCAAGAGCAACAATATCGGGATCACTCAATACGATCTTTAGTTCTCCTCGACGCGGCAGCATGACCGACCACGGCAGACGGTCCGTTTTGGCTGACTGCATCCGGTAGTGATAAACAACGGGCAAAAGCCCCAGCACTGTCAAAGCCGCCGCAATCAGCAAAAAGCGGCGCCAGACGGAGCGCTTCGGAGCCGGCTGACTCAGGGCTTCTGCAGGCTGGGATGGTGAAGGCGGATCGATCACCTCCGGAGCCCTTGATTCGGCAGCCTGCTCGATCAGCTCAATGATGTATGACCCGGGCTGCAGTTCAAGACGGATGCCTGTTTCGACTCCGTCATAGAAGCGCTTCAGCCGTCTTCGGACATCGGTTGCCGTAACGCGTACGATCGCATCCTCGCCCGTATCGTAGGAGGGATCACGACCGAACAACTGCATACCGATCATCCGTTCTTTCAATTCATCAAGCTCACCTGCCAGTGTCTTGTCCACGAGATGTTGCAGAAACTCACAACTCCTGCGGCTTCTGTTAAACGCCCGGCTTGCGAAGATCTGATAGACGTGATGCCGAACCTCATTCTCGCGAGAAACGAGCGATTCGGTCCTGAGGGCAAATGGCTCCTCATCCAACTGACCCGATTGCATCGATTTCACATGTTGAACATACCAAACCCGTCATTCGGGACTGTTAAAAAACGCCGTTAGGGAATAAACGACGTATTTGCAATAACATACTAAACCGTTAGGAATCCCGTCCTAACTACCGGACCGACCGGACTACGTGTGTAGATAAAGGAGGAGTGCAGACGTTCCTGGCGATATCGGGAGAGTACAGTGAAGCGAAGCGGGCAGAGGTTTCGGAACATCAGTTGGGTACTGATTTGCTTAATAGGCACGTGTTTGCACGTGTATGCGCAATCGGACACCAGTTCGATTGCGGGTTTCGTCAAAGACCAGTCAGGTGCAGTCATTCCTCACGCGCAGGTCACGGTGACATCTGAGGCGACCCAGGAGAGCCACACGGTCACGACAGATAACAAGGGATACTACTCGCTTTCGAGTCTGCCGGCCGGCTTCTATACGGTCGCTGTTCGGATGCAGGGGTTCAAACTCTTTGAGAGCGTCCACGACAAACTGGACGCGGTGTCAACGTTATCCATCAATGCAACGTTAACAATTGGAGTGTCAAATGAATCTGTAAAGGTGATCTCGAGCGCCGATTTAATTCAGACCGATTCCGGAGCGGTTCAGCACCAGATCACCGAAGAGCAGATTCAGCACCAGGAGCTCAATGGCAGAAATCCTGTGTACATGGCTGAGCTGTTGCCTGGTGTGATCACGGGAGCCACGCTTGGCGATTTCAATTTCAGCGTAAGCAAGCCGGGCTTCTCGATCAATGGCGCGCGATCGACAGATACGACTGTAACGATTGACGGTGCGCCAGCGGTGCGCACTCGCGCAAACACATATGTGATTGGCGTGCCGAACGTGGACTCAACCGAAGAAATGCAGGTGCTCACGGCGGCATACGCAGCCGAATACGGCGGGGCTGGAGGCGGCCAGGTCCGCATGGTCAGCAAAAGTGGAACGACCGACTTCCATGGAACGGCATATGAATATTTACGAAATTCGGCACTGAATGCGAATACCTGGTCGCGCAACGAAAGTCCGTCAACACGGTTTGCCTCGCCCTTCCGTTACAACGACTTCGGTTTTGCCGCAGGGGGGCCGGTGTGGATTCCCGGTCTGCCGCCGGTCCTGCGGAGAAAGCTCTTCTGGTTCGTTGCCCAGGACTGGATACGGTACCGGTATACCGATACCGTATTTCAAACCGTACCCACAGCCCTTATGCGCGCAGGCAATTTCAGCGAATTGCTGGGTCCCAACCCGTTTTACAGCTCCCCGGTGATCCTTCGCAATCCATTTGACTGCACAACCACCAATGGGAAAAAGACCTGCGCTCCGCTTCCGGGAAATACAATCCCGCAAAATCTGCTGAGCTCCAATGGAACGGCTCTCCTGAACGCTTATCCTGCGCCAATTCCCGGTCTGCTGGTCAACGGAAATCAGAACTGGGAAGCCGTTGCTCCTCATCCGATCAACCAGCGAAAGGGCTCTTACAATTTCGATTTTGTTTTGAACGACAGGCACCGCATCTCATTCCGGCGAACAGACCTTTCCTACAACGAGTACTCGGCACTTGACCAGGGATCGGGACTGACAGGGAAGTACAAGACGTGGCCGAACCAGACGAACACGCTTGCCTGGAGCTGGACGATCACCCCAACAATCGTTAATGAAATGAACGGAACACTCAGCATCGACAGGGTGGCGAATCCAGTCAATGATGCACTGCCGGGGTTTCATCGAACACAGCTTGGAATTAACTATAACTATATAGTTCCCGGTGGTAAGGACGTCGATAAGATCCCCAGTCTCAGTCTGTCAAAACCTTTCTACAGCCTGAGTGGCGGGCCATATCCATCCCACTCCGGTGGTCCGATTTATACATTCAGCGACAGCCTGTCGAAAGCAGCCGGGAATCATATGCTGAAGTTCGGCTTCCAGTTTGATTACCGGGGCGAGAATGATGATGATCAGATCAACATCACAACTGTTCCTGGAGGCAGCAATAATCAGAACGGAACATTTACCCTTACTGACTCCTATGCCAATGGTAGTGGTTTGGGTATCGCCAACCTGGCCCTGGGATTGGCTGACAGTTATACCGAAATAGGACCGCGGGCTTACACGATCTGGCGCGGAGCCATGTATGAATGGTTCGCTCAGGATTCGTGGCAGATCACCTCAAGATTGCACCTCGATTATGGATTGCGCGATACGCTTGTTTTCCCATTTCATGCGCTTTGGGGTAACTCCGTCTATTTCGATCCCGAGCTGTATGATCCGGCGCAGGCAATCAGCGTCAATCCGGCCACAGGTCTGGTTGCCCTGGGCACTGGCAATCAATATAACGGCATGGTCATTCCCGGGCTCTCCGGCTTCCCCAGCGGCGCTGCGAAGCATGGAGTCTATCAGGCCAACTTTCCCAGTACCTATGCCGCACTGTTCGACAAAAGTTTGCCCCGCGGCCTGATGGATGCCCAGAACGCCTTTCAGCCGCGGCTTGGCATTGCATATCAGTTCAAAGATAAGACGGTGATTCGCGCCGGTGGCGGCCGGTTCCTTACCCGAATGGGATTACTGGACAATATCTTCCCAGGAGGGAACTCTCCATTCCAGCCTTTTGTCACTGTGACGAATATTTCGGTGGACAATCCGGGAGCCGGTTTGACTTCTGTCACGACACCCACGCTGACTGTGACAACGTTAGACCGCCATATGAAACAGCCGGAGGCATGGAACTGGAATGTTACGGTGGAGAAACAGCTTCCCGGGCATTCAGTGCTGTCCGTCGCTTACGTTGGCCGCCGCGGACTGCATCTTTGGTATTCAGAGGATGCCAATCAGGTACCTGCCGGAACCACGTATGCAAATCCTCATGTCAACATAGCGGCTCTGGTTCCCTATAAAGGGTTTTCTCAGATACTGACGGAATTGAGCCGCGCCAGTTCCAAATACAATTCGCTGCAGGTCTTCTGGAGCCGCCGCTTTACCAATGGTCTGGACTTTTCGGCCGCTTATACACTGGCCAAAAGCATGGACAACAGCTCCAGTTACAGCGACATTGTCCCGGATACTTACAACACAAGTAATCTTTGGGGTCCCTCCACTTTTGATGTTCGTCATGCGTTTGTTGCTACGTCTACGTATGACCTGCCGTTCTTGAGAGAGCAGCAGCATCTTGCCGGAAAGATATTCGGAGGCTGGCAGCTCAGCGGCACGGCTCAATATTTGAGCGGTGCACCTGGAAGCGTCTACAGCACGAACACCGATTATGCGGGGACGGGGGAACCGGGCCTGCCTCAATTCTGGGTGATGCACGGGCGGGCAACGTATCCGCGTCAATTTTCCCGCGGCGCCTCGAGCTCGACCACTTACTTCAATACGACTACATCAAACGGCGATCCGCTGTTTACCGCACCCCCGCAGGGGACATTCAACCTGCAGCACGGGATTCGAGATTCGATCTACGGTCCCGGCTTCCAGGACTGGAATGCGGGACTATTTAAGAAGTTTGCCATCGACGAGCGGAATGTCTTTGAATTCCGAGCCGAAGCTTACGACGTTTTCAACCATCCCAACTGGTCCAGCCCTAACTTCACTCCCGGGACTTCTACCTTCGGCAAAGTTACCGGCAAAACTGATCTTTCGCGACAGCTCCAGTTATCGCTGCGTTACTCGTTCTAAGGAAACAGGGAGACGGCGTTCCTTCCGTCTTCCTGTTCCTTCTTCACGTCCGATCCGGAGGAATATAAACTTGTTTCGATCGTTGTTGCGCTATGCTGTCCTCCTGCTGTTCTTTGCGGTTCCCCTGAGCCCTCTGCAGTCAGCTGCCGCCCAGGCGCCGCCGAAGCCTCCGTTGTTGCCTTTGTCCGAATCAATTCTGGCGCGTATTCCGGCTGATTACCGTGCCGAGGCAAAGGCGCAGATCAGGCAGACGGAAGAGAATCAGCTACAGGCCGAGAACATGCCGGACGGGGATCTCGTCGCAACTGTGCTTCATCTTCTTGGCGACATTCCCTCGGAATCGACTTTCCTGCTCGACCGGCTGGAAAAAGAACCCTCTGCGGCGCTTCGCATTGACCTCATCCAGGCGCTGGAGAAGCATTGGCTTGGCAGCAGCCAGGACCTGCCGGCCCTCGAGAAGCATGCGTCGTCGGACCCTGATGTAACTGTCTCTGTTGCCGCCGTCAAAATGCTTAAAGAGGTTGGGATTAACTCCCTGAACTCACTGCTGAAGAGCAGGCTCGGAGTTGCGCTTGCCGCCGGCGATGTGCACAGTGCCGGCCTGGTGCTGGACGAGCAGAAGCTGCTGCTGCAGGCACACTATGGCATCACTCTTCCATCATTCATGCGTATTCCGCCGCCACAGTTTTCCGTGGTCCCGGCGGGCAGGGCAATTCGCGTGCTGGCGTTTGGTGATTTTGGAACCGGTTCGGCCGCGCAGAAACAGACCGCAGCAGCGATGGTGGCGTATCAAAAGATCCATCCCTTCGATTTCGGTTTAACTCTTGGCGACAACTTTTACCCGCGAGGTATGAAAAGCCCCGACGACCCCCGCTGGCAGACGCAGTGGGAACAGCTTTATGGCGTGATGCACATCCCGTTCTATGCCGTACTGGGCAATCACGACTGGAGCGGCGCCGACAGTCCGGCGGCAGAGATTCTCTACTCGGCCAGGAGCCAGAGCTGGCACATGCCTTCTCCGTATTACACGTTCACTGCCGGTTCCGTACAGTTTTTTGCCTTCGATACGCCGGCGATGGACGAAGCGGAGTTGAAATGGCTCGATGAGGAACTGATCAGAAGCACTGCGCGGTGGAAGGTGGTCTTTGGCCACTACCATATTTATTCGGCGACGCGCGGCGACAATAAAGAGCTTATCGCGCGGCTTCTGCCCATTCTTAAAAAGGATCATGTCGATGTATATCTGGACGGCCACGACCATAACCTCCAGGAACTGAAGCCCGAGGGAGGCGTCCATTTCTTTGTCAGCGGCGGAGGCGGAGCCGGTCTCTACGAGATGAATCCATACGACCGCTCCGTTTTCCGGCAAAAGATCAACGGCTTCACAGTTCTTGAGGCCGACGACAAGACCCTTGCGATCAGCTTTGTAGGCACGGATGGAAGTGAAATCTATCGTCGAACCCTCACAAAATAGCGGGCTCCTGCATGGCGGATCGCTGACGCGCCGCGGCTTTCTCTCGGGAGCCGCGGCAGCGCTCACGGAACTTGCTGCGAACCCGGCATGGGCAGCGCTGCCAGGACACAGCATGCCGGCAGATGTAACTCTGCGGATCGGTCCGGTGGCTGTCGATGTTGCTCCCGGAAAGACGGTCCACACTACGGGCTACAACGGCGGCGCGCCAGGACCGCCGATTCGTCTGCGCGAAGGTATTCCTGTCACCGTGGATCTCTTCAATGACACCGACATTCCGGAGTATGTGCATTGGCATGGCTTTCCTTTCGCCGCAGCCATCGATGGCACGCAGGACGAGAAGAGTTTGTCTGTGCCGCCGCATGGGCATCTCCGCTATCGCATGACGCCGCGTCCCGCCGGCTCGCGCTGGGTGCATTCACATGTAATGACGATGGACGATCTCACCGTTGGTATGTACAGCGGACAGTTTGGATTCGCGTATGTCGAACCTGAAGCCGATCCCGGCCGTTACGACCAGGAGATTTTTCTTGCGACCCATGAGTGGGAGCCCTTCTTCATCGATATGGACGACGATGACAACCCATCTGCCGTGGAAGAGTTTGGAGAAACCGACTGGGGCCCCGGGATGGTCGAGATCGGCTATCGCATCGCCTCGATCAACGGCAAAGCCCTTGGTCACGGCGAACCTATTCGCGTCAAAGAAGGCCAGCGCGTTTTGTTCCACATCCTGAATGCGAGCGCGACGGAAAATATTCAGCTTGCTCTTCCCGGCCACGAATTTCTTGTCACCGCGCTGGATGGAAATCCCGTTCCGCGGCCTTGCAGGGTTCCTTCGCTCGATTTGGGAGCTGCCGAACGCATCGATGCAATCGTTGAGATGAGCCATCCGGGTGTGTGGGTTCTCGGCTCTACCGACAACGACACACGCGGTGCAGGTCTGGGGATACTGGTAGAGTATGCGGGTCACAGCGGCGTCGAGATAAACGCGCGCTCTGCCATTGCGCCGTGGGATTATGCACAGTTCGGTTTACCGCAGCCACAGCAGCCCGCCGATGTAACGCTGCCGATGGTCATTACGCGCATCCCAGCGGGGGAGAATGGTTTTGAGCGATGGGAGATCAACGGCAGGAGCTATCGCGCGCAGGACCCTCCCGTGGTGTTGCGCAAAGACATGCGCTATCGCTTCGCATTCCACAACACCAGCTCCGATGCGCATCCGCTGCATCTGCATCGCAGTTCATTTGAACTGACGCGCATTGACGGCAGAGCCACGAGCGGCCTGTTGAAGGATGTTGTGCTCATCGGCGCCGGGCAGCGAATGGAAGTCGATTTTACGCCCAGGCAGGATGGCCTGATGCTCTTTCATTGCCACAATCAATTCCACATGGAACGTGGATTTCAGATGCTGTTTGACGTGAGGTAAGGCGAAAGCCGGATCTGCGCAGCTTTTATGCGCAAATCGACCGGCGCGTCGCGCCGATTTCGCATTACAGATTCTTCTTAAGCAGGTTGTCCAGGGAGAGATTCAGAATGATAGTTGCTTTCCGTGCCGTTCGCGCTGTTATCCGGCGCAGTCTGCGATTCGTTACAACCATAGCGGCGATGCTCGCCCTGGTAACTGCCGTGGACGGCCAGACAATGGCCACACCGGACATCACAAAGACTCCCACGCTCTTCGTCGTTCCTTACGCGCATCTGGACACGCAATGGAGATGGGAGTTTCCGCAGACCATCAATGAATTTCTGCTCAAGACGATGCGGGTGAACTTCGAGTATATGGATAAGTACCCGCACTATGTCTTTAACTGGACCGGTGCAAACCGCTATCGTCTGATGAAGGAGTACTTTCCTGCCGATTACGCGCGAATCAAGGGATACGTCGCGCGTGGACAATGGTTTCCCGCAGGCTCTTCCGTGGAAGAGGGAGACGTGAATCTGCCCGGCGCTGAAGGAATTTTTCGCCAGATACTGTACGGGAATATGTATTTCCGCCATGAGTTCGGCAAGGCAAGTAACGAATTCATGCTGCCCGACAGTTTTGGATTTCCTGCTTCGTTGCCCACGATTCTTGCTCATGCCGGGCTCAAAGGATTCTCGACACAGAAGCTTGGTGGGCGCTGGCCTGCGGGACCGGAAGCGGGAGGGCCCGGCTCGCCCGAGCAGACACCGGATGGCGTACCTTTCAATGTCGGGGTGTGGACGGGGCCGGACGGCGAAAGTGTGATAGCAGCGCTGCATCCTGGAGCGTATGGCAGCAGCGTCTATACCGATCTGAGCGAAGCGCCTGGTACGTCTATGGAGCAGACGCTCCTGAGCAGCGCGCAAAAACCACCGCTCACGCCGGAACAGGCCAGCGCACTTCGCGGCCTTGTTGCTCTCGATACAGATTGGGTGAAGCGCATCGATCTCGATGGCAAAGCATCGGGCGTATTTGCCGATTACCGCTATGTGGGCACGGGAGATACGGGAGGAGCGGCGCGCGAGTCCACTGTCAAACTGCTCGAAGCCATCGTGACGAAGAGCGACACCATACTCCCATCGCTGCCAAAGCTGAAAGGCGAGCCGTCATTTCCTGCGCAGTCGGTAACCGTGCGCGCAGGAGAAGGCCCGGTGCACGTGATTGAATCCTCTGCCGATCAAATGTTCAACTCCATCACGCCGGAGATGGCCGCGCATATGCCGCGCTACGAAGGCGACCTGGAACTGACCGACCACTCCGCCGGTTCGCTCACGTCGCAGGCCTATCACAAACGCTGGATTATCAGGGATGAGAATCTTGCCGATGCTGCGGAGAAGGCTTCGATCGCCGCGCAATGGCTTGGCGCGCGCGCCTATCCGCAGCAGCGACTGAATGACGCATGGATGCTCGCGCTCGCCGGACATTTTCATGACACGGGCGCGGGAACATCGACGCCGCGCGCCTATCAATACGCATGGAATGACGATGTGATCGCGGCCAATCAGTTTGCTGCCGTGCTTACCAATGCAAGTGCCGTTATTGCTTCGGGCCTCGATACGCGCACGCATGGTGTGCCGGTGGTTGTCTACAATCCGCTCAATATCGCTCGACAGGATATGGTCGAAGCTGCCGTTGTCTTTCCCGGCGGCGCTTCCAGGGCTGTACGGGTCTATGGCCCCGACGGGCAGGAGACGCCGGCGCAGTGGGAAGACGGCAAGGTAGTCTTTCTGGCGCGCATGCCATCTGTCGGCTATGCTGTCTTCGACGTACGTCCGGCTGCACGACCAATGGCGAACGACATGCTGCAGGTCTCCGGCCGTTCACTCGAAAATCAGCGTTATCGAGTATTGCTTAATGGGGACGGCGACGTATCGAGTATTTATGACAAGAGGCTCGGCAGGGAGCTGCTCTCCGCGCCTCTCAGGCTGGCAATCTCCACCGATGTGCCTCGTAATTACCCGGCCTGGAACATGGATTTCGCGCAGGAGCAGGCCGCCCCGCGTGCTTTTGTCAGCGGACCCGCAAAAATTCGTATCAGCGAGAATGGTCCGGCGCGTGTCTCGCTCGAAGTGACACGGCAAACCGAAGGTTCCCGGTTTGTGCAAACCGTTAGCCTTGCTGCGGGCGATGCCGGCAACCGCGTCGATCTCCATTATGCAATCGACTGGAAGACCGGAGGCTCCAATCTCAAAGCGGCCTTTTCGCTGAGCGCTTCGAATCCGAAAGCGACTTACAGCTGGGACATTGGCACCGTCGAGCGGGGGAATGCGCAGCCGCGGCAGTATGAGGTGGGCTCGCATCGCTGGATCGATCTGACCGACAAGAGTGGCAGCTATGGCGTAACGTTGCTGACCGATGTGAAGAACGGCTCCGATAAACGCAGCGATCAGATGATTCGCGTGACGCTGTTGCGTTCTCCCGGAGCGAAGCCGACGGCGGATGGACACCCGGGCAGCTTCAGCGATCAGACAACGCAGGACTGGGGTCATCACGAGATCGAACTCGGCCTTGCCGGTCATTCGGGCGACTGGCGTCAGGAGCAAACAGTGTGGCAGGCATACCGTGTGAATGATCCGCTGATCTCGTTTACCACGGAAAAGCATACGGGCAGGCTCGGCAGGAGCTTCTCACTCGTGCACGTCAGCAATCCTGCTATCCGCGTGCTTGCGCTCAAGAAGGCTGAGGAGAGCGACGAGATCATTCTCCGCATGGTGGAGCTGAACGGCAAATCCGCGCAGAACACGCGTGTATCATTTGCCGCGCCGATTACATCGGCGCGTGAGGTCAACGCGCAGGAGGAACCGATTGGGCCGGCGAAAATGAATCACGGCGACCTGATTGCGTCCTTCACACAATATCAGCCACGCACCTTTGCTCTGCGCCTCGCACCGCAGCAGGCTCTGCTCGCTCGCCCTCATGCGCAGGGCGTCGCATTGCACTACGACCTTGCCGTAGCCAGCAACGACGATACGAAGACCGGCGGCGGCGGCATCGACGGCAAAGGAAATGCGATTCCCGCAGAGATGCTTCCGACTCAGATCCATTTTGGTGCAATAAAATTCGAGCTTGCCACGTCCAAAACCGATGTCCCGAATGCTGTCACGGCCAGAGGCCAAACGCTTGCCCTGCCTGCCGGCCGGTTCAATCGCATTTATCTGCTGGCCGCAGCGTCGTCTGCGGAGGATCAGAAGGCGCTCTTTCGCGTTGGAGATCGAGCCACAGAGCTGAACATTCAATCGTGGACAGGCTGGATCGGCCAGTGGGACACGCGCATCTGGAAAAATGCTTCGGACCGTGACTGGGCTGTTTCCGCCAATCACTCCGTGTGGCCTCCGCTCAACACATCGAACGAGTCCGGACCAGCATGGCGCTATCCGGACGACTACGTCGGATTGAAGCCCGGATATGTCAAGCAGGCTGCACTGGGTTGGTATGCGTCTCACCACCATACGGCGGAGGGACTCAACGAGCCGTACCAGTATTCCTATCTCTTCGTATACTCACTGGACCTGCCCAGTGGTGTTTGTACGCTTACTCTGCCGAACAACGACAAGATCCGCATTTTGTCAGCCTCCGTTGTCAACGACAATCCGTCATTGATCCCGGCGGCACCGCTGTTTGACACGCTGGGACGAGCGGAGCCCTGAGACGAGCTCCGTCCGGTCGAGTTTAATAACCGCATGCCCAAAAGAATCCAGCGCGCACTCAAGTCCTTTGGAGGCTGCTTGAATCAGGGCCGAGGATTCGCTATTCCGCGGGGTCGTAGTTGAGGTTCGGGCCGAGCCAGCGCTCGATTTCGCCGAGACTCATGCCTTTGCGCTGGTGATAGTCGGCGACCTGGTCGCGGTCGATTTTTCCGAGGCTGAAATAGCGCGACTGCGGGTGAGCGAAGTAGAGCCCGCTTACGCTCGAGCCAGGCCACATGGCAAAGGACTCGGTAAGCTGGATTCCGGTATTTGCCTGCACGTCGAGCAGGCGCCAGATCGCGCCCTTTTCGGTGTGGTCGGGGCATGCCGGATAACCGGGAGCCGGGCGGATTCCGCGATACTTCTCCTCGATAAGTTCATTGTTGCTCAGGTGTTCCTGGCAGCCGTAGCCCCATTCGCCGCGAACCCGCTTGTGCAGGCATTCGGCGAAGGCTTCAGCGAGGCGATCGGCAATGGCCTCCGCCATGATTGCGTTGTAGTCGTCATGCGCGGCGCGGAAGCTTTCGCAGAGATCCTTCAGACCGACTCCGCTGGTGACGGCGAAGGCGCCGATGTGATCGGGGAGACCCGTCTCCTTTGGAGCGATGAAGTCGACGAGTGATCGGCACGGTTCACTGCCTTCCCGATTGGCCTGCTGGCGCAGGAAGTGGAGCTGATCCAGTATGCCGCTGCGTGTGTTGTCCGTGTACAGCTCGACGTCGTCGCCGATTGCGCCGGCGGGAAAGAGGCCATAGACTCCGCGCGCGGTGAGCAGCTTTTCTTCGATGATTCTGTCGAGCAGGGCATTGGCCTCAGCGAAGATCTGACGCGCCTGCGCGCCCTGTTTTTCGTCATCAAGAATGCGGGGATAGACGCCCTTCAGCTCCCAGGTGTGGAAGAACGGCGTCCAGTCGATGAACTCGCGCAGTGTGGCGAGAGGGAAGCCGTCGAGCACGCGCACGCCGGTGAATGCGGGCTGCGGGATATCTTCCGCGCGCCACTCGATCGGGGTTCGCCGGGAGCGCGCCTCTTCGAGTGAGACGGTCTGCTGGCGCGGAGCGGAATGTGCCTTGCGCACAGCCTCATATTCGGCGCGGTGCTGCGCCACGAAGTCCGCCTTGCCTTCTTCGCTCAGCAGGCTGGTGGTGACCGGCACGGCGCGGCTGGCATCGAGAACATGCACGACCGGCTCGCTGTAATGCGGCGCAATTTTGATGGCCGTGTGTGCGCGGCTGGTGGTGGCTCCGCCGATGAGCAGAGGCAGATTGAACTTCTGGCGCTCCATCTCGCGGGCGACGTGCACCATCTCGTCGAGGGAGGGCGTAATCAGCCCGCTGAGGCCGATGATGTCGGCCCGGACTTCGCGGGCGCGCTCGAGGATTTTTTCGGCGGGGACCATGACACCCATGTCGATGACCTCGTAGTTATTGCAGGCCAGGACGACGCCGACGATATTTTTCCCGATGTCGTGAACATCACCCTTCACGGTGGCGAGCACGATTTTGCCCTGCGTCCTGATCTCCAGTCCGGCGGCGGCCATCGCCGCTTTTTCGGCTTCCATAAAGGGCGTGAGCCAGGCCACTGCTTTTTTCATCACGCGGGCGGATTTCACGACCTGGGGAAGAAACATCTTGCCGGCGCCGAAGAGATCGCCGACGACGCCCATGCCATCCATCAGCGGGCCTTCAATGACGGCGAGCGGGCGGCCGAGTTTAACGCGGGCTTCTTCCGTGTCGATATCAATCCAGGCGTCAATGCCCCTGACCAGAGCGTGCGAGATACGCTCTTCAACGGTGCCGTTGCGCCATTCTTCGGCTTTCTTCTCGCTTGCCGTTGTGCCTGCGCCAGCGGCCTTCAGGGCTTCGCCGAAATCAACCAGGCGCTCGGTTGCGTCGGGACGGCGATTGAGCAGCACATCCTCGACCATCACTTTCAGCTCGGGCTCAATCTCCTCATAGATCTCAAGCTGGCCGGCATTGACGATGCCCATGTCCAGCCCGGCGGAGATGGCGTGATAGAGAAAGGCGGAGTGCATGGCCTCGCGCACTTTGTTGTTGCCGCGAAAGCTGAACGAGATATTCGAGACGCCGCCGCTTACCTTTGCATGCGGCAGATTCGCCTTGATCCAGCGGGTGGCGTGAATGAAGTCGACGGCGTAGTTGTTGTGCTCCTCCATGCCGGTGGCAACGGTGAGGATGTTGGGATCGAAGATGATGTCTTCGGCGGGGAAGCCCACCTCATCGACCAGAATCCGGTAGGCGCGCTCACAGATACGGGTTCGATCTTCATAGGTAGCGGCCTGTCCCTGCTCATCGAAGGCCATCACGACAACGGCCGCACCATATTTAAGGACGGTGGCGGCGCTGCTGCGGAATTTCTCTTCGCCTTCCTTGAGCGAAATGGAGTTGACGATGCCTTTGCCCTGCAGGCACTTGAGCCCGGCCTGGATGACCTCCCATTTAGAGGAGTCCACCATGAAGGGGACTTTGGCGACTTCGGGCTCACTGGCCAGCAGTTGCAGGAAGCGCGACATGGCGGCGACGCCGTCGATCATGCCTTCGTCCATGCAGATATCGATGACGTTTGCGCCGTTCTCGACCTGCTGCCGGGCGATGCTGACGGCTTCTTCGTATTTACCGTCGCGGATCAGCTTTGCGAACTTCGGCGAGCCGGCGACATTGGTGCGCTCGCCGATCATGATGAAGACACCGGGCTGCTGAGTGAATGGCTGCGAACCCGACAGACGAAGAGGCTTTGTCTCGGTCACTGTGCTCATGCGTGGCTCTCGCTGTGGTGGGCCAGTGCTGCGCCGAACTCCCGCGGGTGACGGCCTTCGAGCGCTTTGGCGATCGCCGCGATGTGCTCGGGCGTATTGCCGCAGCAGCCGCCGGCGATATTGATAAGTCCGCCGCGCGCAAAGTCATCCAGATACCGCGCCATGTCGGCCGGCTCGAGATCGAATCCCGTTGGAGAGAGCGGGTTTGGCAGGCCGGCATTGGGGTATGCGGAGATCGCGACGTCGGCCTTTTCCGCGAGCTCTTCGAGGAAGGGATACATCAGATCGGGACCGAGAGAGCAGTTGAGTCCGACCGACAGAGGCTTCGCATGCTCGACGGCGGTCCAGAAGGCTTCCACGGTTTGTGCCGAGATCATGGTCTCACCGCCGCGTCCGACGGCTGCGGAGATCATGACCGGGAGCTCCTTTCCATCCTCGTCAAATACCTCGCGGATGGCGACGAGCGCGGCCTTCGCATTCAGTGAATCGAAGATGGTCTCGACCAGAAGCAGATCGGAGCCGCCGGCGATGAGAGCGCGCACCTGCTGCGCGTAGGCGATCCTGACCTGATCGAAGGTGACCACGCGGAAGCCTGGATCGTCGGCATCGGGCGAGTTCGAGAGAGAGACGGTCAGCGGTCCGATGGCTCCCGCCACGAAGCGCTGGCGTCCTGTGTCGTTTGCTACGCGGTCGGCCCATTCGCGGCACTGACGCGACGACTGCTCATTGATCTCCCAGGCCAGATCTGCGAGAGACGGATCATCGATGATCTTCTGATAGAACGCCGGGTCTTTGCGTCCGCCGTGCTCGCGTGGATCGTCGACGAAGAACTCGCTCTGCGAAATGCTGGTTGCGCCGAAGGTGTTGGTTTCGATGATGTCGGCTCCGGCTTCGAGAAAGCGGCGATGAATGTCGCCGATCATCTCAGGCTGCGTGAGAGAGAAGAGGTCGCCGTTGTTCAGCAGGTCTTTCTTCGAGTTCCTGAAGCGGTCTCCGCGGATGTCGGCCTCTTTCATGCCGTAGGTGCGGATCGTCGTCCCCATCGCGCCATCGATGATGGCGATTCGCTGCTCAAGGATTTTCTGAAGAGGGTGCTGGTGAGGTGTCGTCATATCTCCCCGATGGCCGTGCATGCGGCAAAGTTGGCAAGAGCAGGTATTTTATGGATCGTGATGTGCAACTCCACACAGATGCAGGGGATGTGGAGAAAGTTTCGGATGGGACCAGGATGGGCGCAGAGACTTTCTGCGTCATTCGGGCCGCTGACCATCCTTATCTGATTATCTCATCCGGATTTGGGGGCTTTCGAGAGAGGCCGGGAGGGTCGGCAGAAGAGAGCCCGGCGGATCGAGCGCGCCACGCCACAGGAAGCCGCCGAAACGGCTTCCTGCGATTGCGGAGAGGTGGGAACGGGGAGGGGTGGTCAGGATTTGCGAAAGGTTTCGACGACGGCGGAGATATCCTCGTCGCCGTGCCCTGCATCGATGGCAGCGCTGTAATCGCGGAGCGCGCTGCCGGCTGTGGACAGCTCGAGCGAACAGGCCTTTCCGAGGCTAATGGCATAAGTAAGGTCTTTTGCCATGAGCCGGGCGGCAAAGTTCGGCTGATAATCGCGGGCCATCATGCGGGCGCTGAGGGTTTTAACGAGCGGGCTGCCTGGAGCGCCTTCGGTAAGCACCTGGAGGGCCTGGTCCGCATTCAGACCGCTGCGCTCGATCAGGCCAATGGCTTCGGCCAGCGAGGCCGCCTGGACGCCGCAGAGAAAGTTGTTGATCAGCTTCATGCGGGCGCCGCTTCCGATGGGGCCGAGATGCAGGACACCGCGGCCCATTGTCTGAAGCAGCGGCGTGACGCGATGGATCGCGGAGGCCGACCCGCCGGCCAGAAAGAGAAGCTGACCGGAGGCGGCCTGCGGCTTACTTCCGGTCAC
The DNA here is from genome assembly GCF_003428625.2 of Paracidobacterium acidisoli. Classification (GTDB taxonomy): domain Bacteria; phylum Acidobacteriota; class Terriglobia; order Terriglobales; family Acidobacteriaceae; genus Paracidobacterium; species Paracidobacterium acidisoli. The sequence continues at coordinate 775,131 of NZ_QVQT02000003.1, forward strand.
GGGCGCGTCGATGAGATCGAGTGAGCGCCGGCGCGCGGAGGCATCGAGCTCGTCGATCCAGGCGGGAGTCAGCGTGCTGCACTCAATAAGTATTGTTCCTGCAGCAGCGGCCGCGAGCGCGCCGTCCCTGCCCAGCCAGATCTCCCGCGAGACGTTGTCGTCGGAGACCATACTGATGATGACCTGCGCGCCGGCCGCGGCTTCGGCGGGAGTCTTTGCCACGCGCGCTCCCTTTGCAGCCAGCGGCTGAGCCTTCTCCGGCGTCCGGTTGTACACGGTGAGGGGGTATCCGGCCGCGAGCAGGTTTCCAGCCATGCCGCCGCCCATCAGCCCCAGTCCCAGAATTGCCACATGTGTCTGTTCCATATCTTCTCCGCAGATTAAATCAGAGGCCGCACTTCGATGGATGTGTTTGCATCCTTCATTGTCTTTACAGGATTGCGAAGCGGGCGTCCGAAGTGTTCAAACACGACTTCCATGATGTCTCCGTCCTGCAGGGCGACTCCATGACCGAAGCTGAGCGAGTGAGCGCCGAGGAAGTGAATGTGCACGTCGCCGGGGTTGCGATGCTGCGCGAATTTGAAGTGGTGATGCTCGAGGTTGCGCAGGCTGTGACACATCTCCTGCTCGCCGGTGGCGATGGGCTGCGACCACAAAACGTGGCTGCCGCGCCGGATCGTCACCGTACCGGGAACGGTGTCGAATGACGGGTCGATGGTGAGCTCCGGACCGATGGAGCAGGTGCGGAGCTTGGAGCCGGCCAGATTGAGGTAGTTTCTCTTTTCGAAGAGATGATCGGAGAACTCATTGCCGGTGACCATACCGATGCGGTACGGCTGACCGTCGGCGCCAATCAGGCAGACGATTGCAACTTCGGCCTCTTCGCCGCCATCCTCGGCATACGGCGGCACGAGCAGAGGATCGTTCGAGGCCTGCACGATGAGGCCGTTGCCCTTGTAGAACCACTCCGGGGCGATGCCGATGGAACCTTGGACGGGGCGGCCGGCCTCGACTCCCCAGCGGAACATCTTCATGCTGTCGGTTTCCTGTTCTTTTTGGGCGAGGTGCATCGACTGCCGGTCTCGCGCGCTGCCGAGATGCGTCAACCCTGTGCCGGAGACCAGGCATCGTGAAGGCTCTTCCGGATGATCGACGGGCGGAAGCAGCTTCCATTCGCTCTCGCCGTTGTAGATGGGGTCATAGTCGAGATGTTCTCCGGTGAGATGCTCCTTCACCAGATCGGTAAGCCTGCCGCCGTCTGCGATTGCAGCCTGGGCAAGAGCAAAGACCGAATCGAAGCCGTGAATGAGGCGCAGCTTCGGCTCCTCCACCAGCGCGACGCGGCGGATTCCACCGGTTTTCAGTTGTACGAGTCGCATCGTGCGTTCTCCTGTGTTCGTCTGGGTGGCATTCGATTACTCGATGACCTGAAATTCTTTGAGGCGTTCTTCATTGATCGTCAGGCCGAGGCCGGGCACGTCTTCGGGGAGATCGATGAAGCCGTCTTTCGGTCGGGGCTCGCCGTCGAAGATGTACCAGAAAAGCTCGTTGCCCACTTCCACATCCACGGGCGGGAAGAACTCGGCCATCGGCGAGTTAATGCTCGCCATCACAATGTGGTAGTTGTGCATCTGGCCGGCGTGCGGGATCACCGGAACGGAAAAGGCCTCAGCCATGGCGGAGATTTTTCTTGCCTGGCTGATGCCGCCGACGCGATTGGTGTCGAACTGAATGTAGTCGAGAGCGTGGGTTTCGAGCAGGTTCCGGAAGCCGTAGATGGTGAACTCGTGCTCTCCTCCGGCGATCGGGATGCGGCCGGCGGCCTTCAGCTCGGCATATCCGCAGGTATCGTCGGGAATGACCGGTTCTTCGAGCCAGCGCAGATGGAAGGGCTCGAGCAGCGGAAGCATGCGCTTCGCATAGTCGAGCGTCCAGCCCATGTAGGCATCGGCCATCACGTCGATCTCATTCCCCACGGTGTTGCGGACCGTGCGCACCAGATCGACATTGCGCTGCATGCCCTCTGCGCCATCGACGGGGCCCCATCCGAAGCGCAGCTTCATGGCGCGGTAGCCCTGATCTTTATAGGCTTTGGCTTCGGAGGCGAGCTGTTCGAGACCGACCGAGTAGAGACGGCTCGCATAGACTGGAATGCGCGGTTTGGTTCTGCCGCCGAGAAGACGATAGACCGGCTGCTTCGCGGCTTTGCCGAGAAGATCCCACAGCGCGATGTCCACGGCGCTGATAGCGGTCATGCCGATGCCTTTGCGGCCAAAGGCCATGGTGTGACGGTACATGTGCTGCCAGAGAAATTCGACGTCCCATGGATTTTGCCCGATGAGCAGCGGCTTCAGATAATGGTCGATGAGCTGTTTGGTCACCACGGGAGCGAGTGCCGCATTGCCGATCCCGACCAGGCCGTCGTCGGAGACGACTTCGACGACCAGCCAGCCATGAAAGGTAAAGGTCTTCATGGTGGTCTTCGTCAGCGACAGCAGATCCATGGGATTGGTGCAGAAATGCGGCGGCAGCGGCGTGGTTTCCCCCGACCATTGAACGACGCGTGTGCGAACCTCTCGTATCTTCATAATGAAACCAGGTTTCCTTGTCCTTGAGATGTATTCGTTTCCGGCGCGCGCAAAACGCCGGAGGTAAGAAGAAGAATGATGAATGCTACAGCGTGAAGACTGCCCACGATGGCGAAGATGGTTCCGTAACCGGCGCCGTAGGTGAGCAACTGCCCCGCGCAGAGATTGAAGATCGCCCCGCCCAGCGCTCCTCCGAAGCCGATCAGCCCGGCCACCGAGCCGACGGAGCTGACAGGGAAGATATCTGTAGGCAGGGTCATGATGAGGCCCGACCAGGATTGCTGACCGAAGAATGCAATGCTGAAGAGCAGAAGCGCGAAGCTTACAGGCACATGGGGCACGAAAATGACTGCGGGCATCAGCCCGGCGCTGAGACCAAGCGCCAGCTTTCTCGAAAAATTGAGAGAGCGGCCGGAGCGGAGGAGCCGGCTCGAAAACCAGCCGCCCAGGAAGCTTCCGATACCGGATGCCGCGTAGGGAATCCAGGCATAATAGCTGACACTTTTGATATCGAAGCCGCGGGCGTCATAGAGATATTTGGGCAGCCAGAAGAGGCAGAAGTACCAGGCGGAGTCGCTGAGGAATTTGGCCGTGACCATGCCGAGTACTTTGCGCGAAGAAAGCAGGCGCAGCCAGGGGATGGATACCTGACTCATAACAGAAGACTGGCTTTCGACGCCTGCCTCCTGCGGTCCTCTGTAGAGCGTCCACCAGCTTATGGCCCATGCCATACCTATGGTGCCGGCGAAGAAGAAGACATAGCGCCAGTTTCCGGTGAGCAGAATGAGACCGATCAAAGGCGGCGCCAGCACGGAGCCGAATGCGGTGCCGGCGTTGATGAGTCCCATGGCCGTGGCTCGCTGGGTTGCAGGAAGCCATTCGGCGATGACGCGTGTTGCCGCGGGAAAGCCCGCGCCTTCTCCCATGCCGAGCAGCAGACGCGCGGCGATGAGCATGGTCAGCCCCTGCGCGAAGCCATGCAGCGCGCAGGCCAGCGACCACCAGGCCATGCTGAGAGCGAATCCCTTCCTGGTGCCGATCGCGTCCAGGAGCTTTCCGCCGCCGGCGTAGAGAAGAGCATAGGTCGCCAGGAAGGCCGACTGCAGCAGGGCGAACTGAGCGTTGGAGACCGGAATATTCCGCTGAATGGCGGCGATTGCGACAGGAAGCGCCTGACGGTCGAAGTAGCTGATACCGATCGCAGCCGTGACCAGCGCAACGAAGAACCACGGCCTGGATATCCTGCGCAAAGTGTCTCTCTCCTGGAAGGGTTTTTCAGCATTCACAACGATGCTTTGCCCGCGACACTTTGGGAAATGCCGCGGGAGGCGCATCGTTCTGTCTATTCGGCGGCGCTGCTTTCCGTATGGTGCGTGTCATGGTTGTCGGGCCATGTTATGCGTAACAGAGAGACGGCCTGACGCGGAAGCTCTACGCTGAGTTTGATCTCTCCGTGGTCCGGAGTGATCCACTGCGGAGAGCTGAGCAGCTCAAGCTGGCCCGCTGCCTGCAGCTTTGCGTATTGCTCGTCGGTGGGATTCTGCGGTGAGCCCATCGCCTTCCAGACGGTGTAGGCATTGCTGTGATCGTTGTCGATGCGATAGTGCTGGAGAAGCACGCGATGCGCGGTGGCGGGCAGTCCCCTGATGGAGACTGCGACGGTGGCGCCGGGCGCGGGAATATCCTCATCCTGATAGTTCCATAACATCACGGCTGCATGGCTCGAATCGGTTGTGGCAAGGGTATCGATGTCCGGCTGCTGCTTCACGCCCGATTTCAGAATGGTGTCGAGCGGTAAGGCTCCGCTGCTGGTGGCCTCGACCCTTGAGCCGCTCATGAGCCCGGCCATGCGGAAGAAGTTCAGCACCGGCTTGTCGACCCCGTTGGTCGCCAGCGTTCGATAGCCTTCGAAGTAGGGCTTGTCCTCAAACTCAAAGGCCCAGGTCAGCATGCCGATGAGGTTGACGTGGTAGCGGTCCTTCAGCTCGAAGAGACCTTTCATTGCCGCTGCGGTGTAGCAGGGATAGAGCGGGCCGTTGCGATAGTTATTCGGCGGATACAGTTTTGCCGAGCATGCCGCGCAGCCTTCCGGATCGGCTTCGGTGAGAATGATGGGCAATTTGGCGAGCCGCGGGAAGGAATTGACGATGGCGAATCCATCGGCGGCGTTCATCATTTCGCGGTCGAGGCCCATCTGCACGTGATTGCTGATTACGCTGGGACGGCCCTTGATGTGAAACGAGATGAAATCAAGCGGAATGGTTCCGCCGGTGGCTGCGCTTTTGTCTTTGGCGCAGTGTTCGAGAAAAGAACGAAGATATTCCGACGCGTTGCCTTCGGGGCCGGGGCCGGTTGTGGCGGGACCGCCCACATGAGCTCCGGGAAGAGCCGCCTGTACACCGGCGACGGCATAGTCGTAGAGCTTGTTGTATTCGGCCTCTGTGCCTTTCCAGTAATACTTACCATTCGGCTCGTTCCATATTTCCCAGTACCAGGTGGAGACGGTTTCGGCGCCGTACCGCTTGACCATATGGGCTGCCACCTGGCGGGTGAGCTCTTCCCACTTCTTATAGTCTTTCGGCGGATACGACCAGCCCTCTGTTTCACCCGGCTTCAGCGGCCAGCCGATGTGGTACGGCTCCGGATGGCTGGAGAGCGCTTCGGGCATGAATCCCAGCTCTACCAAAGGGCGCACGTGAGCGGCGGCATAGGTGTCGAAGATTTTATCGAGGATGGTCCAGCTGTAGACCGGATTGCCGCCGGCATCTTCGGTATACACATTGGACGAGCTGAATTTGAGTACCGGCTTTCCGTCGCCGCTGGCCAGCAGGAAGTGCGCGCGGATGTAGACCGGGACGGGGCTGAGATCGTGCAGCTGATGCAGCAACGCCTCTCCGTGCGGAGCCATGGTGTAGTCCGACTCGTCGTAACCGAACCAGCTGTAGAGGGACGTATATGGTCCTGATTTCTGATTCAGGTTTACGTTGACCGTGACGGGAGCCTGAGCGAGGCAGCCGGCCGCCGCGAACAGGGAGCAAACGAGCGCGATGATTCTGGATAGAGTGTTCACAATCTCTCCGTCATTCAGAAGTAGTATTTCAGGGCAAACTGAATCTGCCGCGGGTTGGTGGAGGTGCTTAATATTTTGGCTCCGGAGGCTGTATCGATGGTTGCGGAAGGAGCCGCTGTGGAGTTTGCCGAGAACGACGGAGGATTGAAGCTGGTCACGTTGGGAAGGTTGAAGAACTCAGCGCGAAACTGCATGTTCGTGCCTTCGGTTATCTGGAAGGACTTGAAGACGGAGACATCATACTGGCGGTACATATCGCCTTCGAGGATGAATGCCTTTGATGTGCCATAGGTGTATTGAGCAGGCACTTCGAAGGCGCTCTGATTAAACCATTTGGAAAGGGTGGGGTGCTGGGCTTTGCCGCTTCCGATCTGAATGGGGCGCTGGCTGCCGACACCGGTATTTGCTACGTCGCGGGAGATGATGGGCGTAAACGGAAGCCCGCTGCGCAGAACCGTAATGTTCTGCACCTGCCAGCCGCCCAGGGCAGCGTCCATCAGTCGGCCTGGATGGTTCATGAACTGCTTGTTTTTACCGAAGGGGAGCTCATAGCTCATGCTGAATGCGAAGTTCTGCGGGATATTGAACTGAGCGATCGACTTCTCATATCCGTTATTACCGCCCAGAGCCGGCGACGGATTGCTCTGCATGAACTTCGACCAGGTGTATGCAGCCAGGAAGGTCAGGCCGTTGTGCAGGCGCTCGTCGATTTTTGCCTGGAGCGAGTTGTAGGTGGTGCCGATCTCGGAGCTGAAGAGCGTAATGCCGCCGAAGATGGGATACGGACGGCGCGATGCAACGGCGCCGGGGCCTGCAGGAGGATCGTTCAGATCCTGCGAGCCCTGAAGATGTACTCCGTGATTGCCGACATAGCCGATGTCCGCCACCATGGTCTTCGTCAGCTGTTGCTGTACGTCGAAGCTCCAGTGCTGGTCGTAGCCCATCTTTAAATGAACCGGACTCGAAGCAATCGTCGGCTGCGTGGTGGATGTGCCCAGCGGCGCGCCGAGGAAAAAGTCCGCCAGGGTGCGGTTGGGAACGGCGTTCGCCGTGTTGAAAGCTGTCTCAGCCAGTTTGTAGGGAAGGATGTTGTAGTTATCGCGATTTCCGTTTTCCGGCTCGTAGAAGATTCCATAGCCTCCGCGAAAGACGGTGTTGTCTCCGAGGGGCTGCCAGGAGAATCCGATACGGGGCGCGAACTGCGTTCTGTCGGTCGCGGTGATGTTATAGGGAATGCCCGCCTGGTGAGACGTCTGAATGTATTGCCCGAAATGCTGATAGGCAACGGGCGCGGCATACTGCGAGGTGAGATCGACGGTGTCTCCGTGGCCGCTGACGATGATGGGCTTCGCCTGCGAAGGATCAAAGGTTCCCATCTGATTTTTGTAGGGCGAGAGCCACGGCGTGTATTCATAACGCAGTCCAAGGTTGAGAGTCAGACGGCTGGAGAGCCGGAAATCGTCCTGCCCGAAGAACTGGTAATACGCATTCTGGCCGCCGAAGAAGTTTGCCGGATAGGCGCGCTGCACGTTGGCGGGATAGCCAAGCATCCAGTCGGCAAAGGCATCGCCGGTTCCGGTTGGCGAAGCGGGATTTTGCGTGTTGATGCCGCTCATCGTCCATACGCCGACATACTGCTCGCTGTCGTAGCCCAGCCACTGGTAATAGCGAACCAGGGCGCCGAACTTTATGGTGTTCTTTCCGCGGATGATGGTCAGGTTCCAGGTCGGTTCCCATACTTTGCGGTTTTGTCCCTTGGGGCGCTGATCGAAGGCCGAGCCGCTGATGCCGCCGTAGCCGCTCCAGGAGTAGTCGGGGAAGCTGCCTCCGGTGCCCGGGCGCAGAGTATCTTCAAAGCCAGCCACACCGGCTTCGTTGTTGATGTCCTGCCCCTGCAGAAATGCGTTTAGGCGAATTCTGCTGAAGAGGTAGTGGGCGCGGACCTCCGAAACCATGTTGGTGCCGATATTGGTCGTCAGGCCGACGGCGATGTCTTCTCCCTGCGAATGCAGTGGCGCGGTGCCGAGCAGAGGCGAGGAGTTCGGATCGGACTCGCGATTGTTGTCGAAGCTCCAGCGCAGGAAGAGGCGGTTCGAGGCGTTGATCTGATCGTCGAAGCGCAATGTGAACTGATCGAGATCGATGGACTGCGTGGGGTTATAGGAAAACGTTCCGGAGTTTGTGTTGGGCAGAGGGATGTATTTGTTGAGGAACTGCGCCTGTGTGGAGAGTTCATCGGGCGGAATGATATTAGGGGTTCCGTTGTACTCGAACTGCGCACGTGTGGGGTTCGTGCCGGAGGTGGTGGTCGTTGGATCGAAGATTTTATTCAGGCCGGGAGCGCTGAAATCACCATTCCGCTGGGCGGCGGTGGGAACGACGGAGTTTTCGACAAGGCCCTGGCGTAAACGTTGTCCCTCGTAGCTGCCAAAAAAGAAGGTCCGGTTTTTGCCGCTGTAAAGATGCGGAATGGACAGCGGTCCTCCCAGAGTGCCGCCGAACTGATTGCGCTTCAGAGGCTCGCGATTCAGAGCGAAGAAATTTCTCGCGTCGAGCGCGTCGTTGCGGAGGAACTCGAAGAGATCGCCGTGGATGTGGTTCGTGCCGGATTTGGTGGTTGCGTTGAAGAAGCCGCCTCCGCGATTGAATTCCGCCGAATAGGGGTTCTGCTGCACGCTGAACTCCTGCAGCGCGTCGATCGATGTCTGGATAAATGTGCCGCCCTGGTGCTGCTCGCTGATATCCACTCCATCCAGAAGGAAGGACAATGCCGACCCTCGTATACCGCTAATGGTATTACCATCAATGGACTCCGGTCGAATGGGAACGGAATTTCCGGTTGCCGGGAGAAGCGCCGCTCCGGGAGTGAGCTGGGCGAGCTGGAAGAAGCCGCGCCCGTTGAGGGGCAGATTCACGATCTGCGTATTGGTGACGACCTGGCCGACGGTTGCGGTATCGGTATTCAGCAGCGGCGGCGCTCCGGTGACTTCGACGGTGGAGCTGGATGCGCCGATCTGCATGTTGAAGTCCTCGCGCGCGATCTGTCCTACCTGAATCTCGATGCCGGTCCTTACCATGGTTTCAAAGCCGTTGGCTTTGACCGAAATGTTATAGGTGCCGGGATTTACAGGGGTCACGACATAATCGCCCTGGCTGCCGGAGACGGCTTTTTGCGTAACGTTGGTCGAGGTGTTGGTAACGGTGATGGCCGCGGCGGGGATCACCGCTTTGTTTGGATCGTAGATGGTGCCGACGACGCGTCCTGACTGGACCTGGGCGACTGCGGCCGTCATCGGGAGAAGTAACGCACACGCGATAAGGGTCCTGCATGCCCGTATTCGAAGAGTCTCAGACATATAACTCCATTTCCGCCTCACTGGTGAGCCATAAAGTGCATCATCCCAGGCGGTGCGAATGGTAGTACCAATAAAGAATTACTGTCAAGCCGTCGTTTGCGCCTTTCCTTTATCGATTTTGTGAAACAGGAATAAAAAATCAGCTACAGTGAAAATTATCAGGACTGTTTACCATGGCGCCGAAAGCTCCGAAAGCTGATGCGGACAAGAGCGATTTAACCGACTGGCTGATTCTGCGATTCAAGCAGCTCATCAGCGAAGGAACACTGACGCCCGGATACAAGCTGCCGTCTGAACGGGAATTGTCGCTGCACTTCGGCGTGAGCCGCACATCGCTGCGTCCGGTGATGAAGGTACTCAGCATGATGGGCGTGGTCACGCAGCGGGTGGGCGACGGCACGTATCTGAGCAGCGACGCATCCTCGGTGCTCGCCGAGCCGATGGAGTTTCTCTTTTTGCTGGATGAGACTTCATCCAAAGAGCTGATCGAAGCGCGATTCATGGTGGAGCCGGCGCTGGCGGCGAAGGCCGCGGAGCAGGCTACGCCGGAGCTTCTGCTGATCATGCGGCAGACCATTGCCGAGATTGAAGCGGCAGGAACCGATCAGTTCCGGATCATCGAGGCCGATCTTCTCTTTCATCGCACGATTCATCAGTGCGCCGGCAATCGCCTGTTCAGCCGGCTTTTTCAGGTGATTCATCGCTCGATGATGAACATGATGATGCTGACCTCGCAGATGGTGGACCGCGATCACACTCTGGCCTTTCACCAGGCGATCTACGAAGCCATTGCGCGCGGCAACGGGGCGGAAGCGGCGCGGCACATGCGGGATCATCTTATCGATGCGCGGGCGTTGCTGATGCAGGCCAGTCAGGCGCACGCGGACGAGCGGCTGCGCAGGCGGATCAGCTCGGTGACGCGCACGACGGGGACGAAGAAGCGAGCCGCCACAGGCACAGGCCGCGCCGGGCGTACCGGAAAATCCTGATAAGAGATCTGTGCCGTCTGGAATCAGCGGCGCTGCGAATCGGGCACCGGCATAACCGCCGGGCTGCAGTGGCCTTTGGTGTCGCAGGAGCGGACGCCGAAGATGACATTGTCTTTGGAGACGGGAACGGTCACGGTGTGATCACTGCCGGTGACGGCCTCGTGATAAGGCGAGGCTTTGCCGGCATATTGCCAGTCCGATGCATCGGTTTCGCGCCATACGATCTGGTACCACGTATCCGCGGGCGCGCCGTCGGGTGGCTGCCAGAGAATGACGGAATCGTTGTCGAGGTTGTGCGTCGACATACGCACATCCTGGGGCGTGCCGGGTGCGCTGGCCAGGGTTGCCAGCGTGGCGGTATTCAGCCGCGCGACTTTGGCGATGTAGCTGAAATCGTCGTACTGGATGAGATCGCCGTACTGGACGCCATTTTCCGTGCGCACGGTCTGGTGCTGGTGGTGGAAGTCCTCGCGCCATTCGGTCACACGCACGGCGGGAAAGCCCGCTTCGTTGAAGGAGCGATGATCGCCGCCGCGCAGGTAGCGGTCGAGCCGCAGGATCATGATCGGCTTCAGCGTGGCGGATGAGGCGGAGGCAGGCAGATATGTGCGGCCGGCATCGAGGACTTCGCGGGCAAGCTCACGCGATGGCGAGTCGCTGTCGGCGCCGAGCGAGAGAAGGCGGTGCAGCTCCTGATCGGAGACAACGGAGGAGATGCCTTCGGAGAAGATGCGAACGCGGGTTTTGCTCTGCAGCGTATCGCCGGGAGTGGTGTTGCCTCCGACAATGTCGTTGTTCAGAACGCCTTCGAGCTGCCATCCGTTCTGCTTCGCCAGAGCAGCGAGATGCGCGCTGCCATACAGGCCCTGTTCCTCGCCGGCAACGGCGACGAAGACCAGGGTGGCGGGAAATTTGTGCCGGCTGAGGACGCGCGCGGATTCCAGGCTGACGGCGGTGCCGCTGGAATCGTCATTAGCGCCGGGAGCAAAGAGCCGCGGGTCCATCACGTCACTGGCGCGGGTGTCGTAGTGGCCGGTGATCAGGTACATGCGCGCGGCCTGCGCGGGATCGGTGCCCTTGAGGATGGCGTAGACGTTTGTCAGCCGGGTGGGCGTGCTGATGCGCGGAGTGGTGCCCTCGAAGCCGACCTTTGGCGGCGGCTGCATAAAGACGTCTTCTTTGACTTCGAGGCATCCGCCGCATTCTTTCGAGTACTCCTCGAACTGAGAGCGTATCCATTCGGCAGCGGTGTTGATGCCGGTACCGGGAGGCAGATCGGAGACCATGCTGGAGAGCGTGTTGCGTGTTCGGAAGCTGACGAGCTTCTCGATGTTCTGGTGAATTCTCTCCTGCGAGATGGATCGCAGCGCCGAGACGATCTGCGGGTCGGCGGGCGCGGCAGGAAGCGGCGCTCCCGTTGCGCGGAAATCGACGGACTGCGAGGGAGCGGGGCATGTGCCGGTGGCAAGTATGAGTCCGGTGACAACGGCTCCGAGGAAGGGCTTCAGCATGGTCTCTCCTGATCGGTGCGGCGAGGAAGGTGTTGCCGCATGTGCGATATCTCCGGCTGCAATGGAGAAGGATGCGTCTGCATGGTGGTATAGCACACGCGGGTGGCACGCCGGGCGGTTTCTTACGCCCATGCCGCGTGCACGAAGGTTTGGCGGATGTGCCGGAGTTTGCGACGATACGAGAAGGGAGCGTCGAGCGAAGATGAGCAGAGATACAGGCGTGGCGGTGGTGACGGGCGGAGCGCAGGGGATTGGCCGCAGGACGGCGGAGCTGCTGGCGGAGCGAGGCTGCCGCGTTGCCATTATGGATCTGCGTGAGCCGGCGGAGACGATACAGGCCATCGCCGCCGCGGGAGGCGAGGCGTTTGCGTATGCCGGCGATATTACCGATGAGGCTGCGGTGGAGCGGTTTGTGGAGCGGGTCTTTGAGCGGTACGGGCGCGCCGATGTGCTGGTAAACAATGCCGGGGTGAGCCTGATTACTCCGGCGGAGCAGACGGAGGCGGTCGATTACCGCCGCGTGCTGGAGGTGAATCTGGTGGCGCCGTTTCTGCTGGCGAAGGCCTTTGGTGGAAAGATGCTGGCGGCGGGCAGCGGATCGATTGTGAATGTGGCGTCGGTCGCGGGGCTGCTGGGGATCTCGGACCGGGCAGCCTATAACGCGTCGAAGCATGGACTGATCGGGCTGACGCGCACGCTGGCGGCAGAGTGGGGAGGCCGCGGGGTGCGCGTGAATGCGGTCTGTCCGGGCTGGGTGAAGACGGAGATGGACGTGGCGGACCAGGCGGGCGGAAGCTACAGCGATGCCGATATTGTGGGACGTGTGCCGATGGCGCGCTTTGCTTCAACCGACGATATTGCGCGGGCCATCGCCTTTCTTGCCGATGGAGCAGAGAGCGGCTTTGTGAACGGGCAGTGTCTTGCGGTGGACGGCGGATGGACTGCGGACGGTAGCTGGGAGACACTGCGGCTGCGGAAGCGCAATTGACTGCGTCAAAAGACGTTAAGGCGTGACGGCGAAAAAGGTCACGATGAAGTCCAGCGAATCGGCATCCTACTTTCCCTGAGGAGGGAAGGGATGCAGATGCGATATGCAGTGGGCTTTGCGGTGTGCGGCGCCATGCTGGCGATGGCTGGATGCCATAAGAACCAGGTGGACACGGGCGCTTTCAAAACAACGATGAACAGCTACTACAGCGGAAAACAGGACTGCGTGTGGCCGGACGCGGTGAAGTTTCCGGTACAGGCGGACAAGTCGAACGACGAGCAGACCAAAGGCTTCGATGCGCTGACCGATGCGGGTTTGCTGCAGCGCACGCCGCAGGAGAAGAAGCGCTTTCTGATCGGCTCGAAGCAGGTGAACGATTACGACCTGACGGACAAGGGCCGCTCGACGTGGACGGCCGATCCGTCGCAGCCGGGTTACGGCAACTTCTGCTTCGGCACGCGGTCGGTGACTTCGATCGACAGCTACTCGCCGATGGACAATCCGGATGCGACCCAGTTCACGGTGAGCTTCCACTATGCGGTGACGAGCGCGCCGGACTGGGCGGCGTCGGCGGAGACGAAGACGGCGTTTCCGAAGATTGCCTCCGATACCTCGGGGCAGCAGACGGGGTCGGCCACGCTGGTGAAGTCGGAGAACGGATGGCAGGTGAGCCAGGCGCAGCCTTCGGCCGGGGCTTCCTCATCGGGATTAGTACAGTAGTGTTTATTTATTGAGGGGTGGGCTCCACAAGTCGTTTATTTTCTGCTTTTTAGCCGAGGATTACTTCGGTTATTCCCGGCTATCCTGCTGATTTTAAAGCAGGAGGGCATGAAGGCCGTCCGCTTCGTTCTGCGGCATGGTCTTATTCGCTCGTCTTATTCGCTCCATGGTCAGCGGTCATCGCTCTCCTTTCAAGGGAAAAGCCCGTCCGCGGCGGACGGGCTTTTTTGTTCTCTGCTTTTATTGTAGCGATCGCGGCAAAACGATATGCCAACTTTTTTTTCGCTGCGTAACCGTTAAGAGCGGCGCGAAACCTGCCTTTCTTTGTGGGAGGTAGAAGATGCTGGGATGAAAGACGAGGACGGAGACGCACTTCATGCTCAGGATGATGGCGAGAGCCTGTACTTACCGAATGGTTGTGGCTTTGTTTCTTATCGCATCCACTGCATCGGCGGCGGGCGCACAGGAGAATCACGCAACCGCTCCGCGGCAGCCGGGGCCTGTTTCGGGGAGCGAAACGCTTCTGCCGAATGGGTGGAGTCTTTCTCCGGCCGGCGCGCAGGTGGCCACGGGAGGGTTTCCTCTGCATGTGATCGCCATTCCGCATACGCATCTGGTGGTGATGATGAGCAATGGATACGGCGAGCACTTTCTCTCTCTGATCGACAGTGCGACGGCCCGCGTGGTGCAGCGTGTGCCCATTCACGAAGGATGGATGGGGCTTGCGGTGAATGCGGCCGGAAGCCGCCTGTACGCTTCTTCCGGCGCGGGCGACAGCATTCTGATCTTCGATCTCACGAACCGGCAGCTGAAGGAAGAGGGCGCGATCGCTTTGCCCGCCGGCACGTTTCCGGCTGGAATCGTCCTGGGAGAGGGAGACAGGCTGCTGTATGTGGCGGGCAATCTGGCGAACAAATTACTGATTGTGGATACGGCGCAGAGGAAGGTCGTTGCTGAAGGGCCGACGGGAAAGAAGCCCTATACCTGCGTGGTCGATTCGCTGCACGGGCACGTCTACGTCTCGAACTGGGGCGAGAACACGCTCTCGGTGCTGGATGCGTCGAGCGCAAAGCCGGTCGCCACGGTGAAGGTTCAGGAAAAGCCCGGAGACATGGTGATTTCTCCGGACAGGATGCGGGTCTTTGTGACGGACGGAGACCGCAATCTGGTTTCGATGGTCAACACGGAGACGCAGCAGGCGGAGGAAGAGATCGATGTCTCGCTGAACCGCACGCCGCTGGCGGGGAGCACGCCGGATGGAGTGGCGCTGTCGGCGAATGGGCGCACGCTGTTTGTGGCCTGCGCCAACAATAACTCCGTCGCCGTGGTTGACGTGACGCGGAGGCGTCATGCGGCGGTGCCGGGATTTCTTCCGGTGGGTTGGTTTCCTTCGTCGCTGACGGTGCTGGGCACGGGCAGCGAGCAGAGGCTGGTGGTTGCCAATGCAAAGGGAGCCCACTCGTTCGAGAACGGTTCGAAGTTTGTGCTGAACAGCTCGGATCACATCAACAAAGGCTACGTGGGGCTGGTGCTGCAGGGCACGGTGTCGGTCATTCCCTTTCGAGAGCTGAAGCACCTGCCGGTCTATACACAGCAGGTACTGCGGAACAGTCCGTTTACGACACCGCAGGCATCGGCGGCGGCGCCCTTTGCTTTGGGGCGCAGAGGGCCGATTCAGCATGTGATCTACATCATTAAAGAGAACCGCACGTACGATCAGGTACTGGGCGATATGAAGGAGGGCAATGGCGAGGCCTCGTACGCGATTTTCGGCGAGCAGGTGACGCCGAATCAGCACGCGATGGCGCGCCAGTTCACGCTGTTCGACAACCTGTACCATAACGCCGAGGTGAGCGCGACGGGGCACTTCTGGACGGACAGCGCGATTGCGCCGGAGTATGTCGAAAAGCTGTGGCCGAGCACCTATTCCGGCCGCGGCGGCCATCGCATGGAATATCACGATGACGATGACGACTACCCCGCGAGCGGCTTTCTGTGGGACCAGTGCGCGAAAAAAGGCATCAGCTACCGCAGCTACGGCGAGTTCGCCCGCGTGCTGGGCGCGGCGCCGGGCAAGGTGCGTCCCTTTACCCCGTCATTGCAGGGGCATATCAATCCGGATTATCGCGGGTCGGATGTGATCGCGACGGTGTCGGACACGGAGCGGTACGGCATCTGGCATCGCGAATTTATGCAGTTTGTCGAAGAGCGCTCGCTGCCGGCCTTCGAAGTGATCTCGCTGCCCGGCGATCACACGGTGGGGACGCGCCCCGGAGCCCAGACGCCGCGCGCGATGGTGGCGGAGAACGATCTGATGCTGGCGAAGATGCTGGACGATATCTCGCACAGCATCTACTGGAAGAGCACGGCCGTGTTCGTGATCGAGGACGATGCGCAGAATGGTCCCGATCACATCGATTGTCATCGCACGACGGCTTTTGTGCTCAGTCCTTATATACGGAGGCATTTTGTGGATCACACGATGTATTCGTCGGCGAGCGTGGTGCGCACGATGGAGCTGCTGCTGGGGCTGCCGCCGATGACGCAGTACGATGCGTCCGCGGTGCCGATGTGGGCGAGCTTCCAGGCGGCTCCGGATATGACGCCTTTTTCGGCGGTGCCTGCGCGCATCCCGATCGAAGAGAAGAATACGCTTCAGTCGTATGGCGCGGCCGAGTCGATGCGTATGCCGCTGGATGCCGCCGATCAGGCCGATGACGGCGAGCTGAACGAGATCTTATGGAAGAGCGTGCGCGGAGCCGGGTCGGAGCCGCCCTCGCGGCGTCTGAATGCCGCGCTGACGCTGCAGCAGATGCGGCAGCAAAGCGGGCAGAAGCACGCTACCACACCTTCCAGGCAATGATCTCGGGCGCTGTGGGCGCATCGTCGACGATTTTGGTCTTCAGCACGAACTGCATATTCTTCTTCGGCCAGTCGGCGGGCGCCTGATCGAGGGCCTTCGCGAGCAGCTCGGGACGGGTGAGAAAGTAGCCGGCGGCGCGGCTTCCGAAGCCGGAGATGCCGGCTGCGATGATGAGGAATTTTCCGGTCTCGGAGTCAGGGAGCCGGGAGACGATGGCGAAGTCCTCATTCGTTTTTCCGTCGGAGTGAAGCTGAGGCAGCGCCCATCTGCGATGCTGTCCTTCCTGCTCGTCGATTTCGCGTATCGAGTTGTGCTCGGCAAAGACGAAGGGAAGCTTATTGGTGCTGGAGATGGTCCAGCGATTGGAGAATCCTCCGATCAGGACGGTCGGTGCGTCGGAGATTTCTCCGTAAGAGGTTTCATCGGAGAGACGGAACTCGGTGGCTTTGCCGAAGCGGCTGAAGAGAGCACTGAGCAGGACAGCGAGATTGGCGTCTCCGGCGCCGACGTATTGGTTTTTAACGGTAACGATGGCGCCGCCAGGGGTTTGGCCCTTCTGCGGCTCGATCTTCCATGCCAGCGCCACGCCGGGATCGATGCCGCTCTGCTTCGCATCCTCTTTGTGCCAGGCATGGGTGTAGGTATATGTCATGGGGCTGCCGATGCAGATCAGCACCGACTTTGAATCCGCGATGGCCGGGCCCCAGAAGCGCTCGAGCTGCTTCTCGTCATGATCGGCGGCGGCCTCAACGGGGCGTTTTTCAGGAGAACGGAAGGCCGCGAAGAGCAGAATGGTTACCACGCCGGTGAGCAAAACCACGGCAGCGAGCCATCCGGCAACCCGCGGAGGGGGATGCAGCAACGGCTGCGGGGGCTGATCCGCGAGTGCCTGCGCCGGATCTGCGGGCTCGGCGGGAGCGGTGGTATCGACCATGCGGAACTGCGGCACGTAGGAGCCGGAGGGAATCTCGATGCGGCATTCGCCCGTATGCGGCTCAACCGCATAGTACTGGGAGAGACGCTTGCGGACCTCGGTGGCGCGAACACGGACCACGGAATCGGCTTCGGTCAGGTAGCTCGGCTTGCGGCCGAAGACCTCAACGCCGATGATCCTTTCCTTCAGCGATTCGTGGCGGCCTTCGAGCGCGTTTTCAACCACAAACTGAAGAAACTGCCGGCACCGCGGGCTTGACCGGAAGGCTGAGCTTTCCAGTATCCGGCCCATCTCCGCTTTGATTTTCGTTCTCTGCTGCTCGGTTGCAGCCGTCACGCTGTCTGTCCTCTCCATGTACTCATGCACCGCTGCATTGTCTTCAGCTGCGGCGCGGACGGCCGCGTCCGATGGCCGATGGCCGATGCTGCTTTCAGGATCGCCGGGTTCTGTAAAGGGCAGATGAATTCATGAACGAGCGATGAATCACCAAAGAGGAGAGCCCATTTCGTGAGCTGAAAGCAAGCCCTTCAGAAGCAAAGAGATGAGAGCCCGCGTAACCGTTACGAACCGCGTCAAGCCTGCCGTTGTTTCAGGGTTCGGACCATGCTGAGGCCAGTGTCTGAAGCCAGCGGCCGAAGCCGTTATCCGGATGCTGGATTTGCGATCACCGAAGGACTGCGATGTACGGAAAGAAAGAAAAACGGAAGCAGCGCACAGAGAACCGGCTCCGCGCGCTCGGTTTGTTTCTGGGAACAGCGCTGGTGGGTCTCGCCGCGGTGCAGCGTCTGTTCGCGTGGGGAGGACTGCCGCACCAGTACATTACGGATGCCGCGCTTACGGCTCTGCCGGCCAGCGATGAGATATCGCTGCGGCTCGGCGGCGAGGCACGGCACCTGCGCGACACGGTGGAGATGGGCGACTGGATGAACTCCCTGATTACGGTCCAGGAAAACTGGCACGTGACCACGGAAGATTTTCCGCAGACCAGCTCGGAGTATTTCGGCAACGATTACCTGCTCTTTCCGGGAGCGCCGCACTTCTTTCAGCACATGATGCCGCAGGTTCACGAAACCTATGGTCCGTATTTTCTGCGCAACCTGCAGGCGCTGCGGACCGAAGACCAGGCGAATGCAGTTCGCTGGGTGGGAAGCCTTCTGCACTTCGTTACCGATTCCGGGTCGCCGCCGCACACGATCGGCCTGAGCGGGCCCAACCACACGAAGATGGAGAACTGGCTCGACGCGAGCCATATCGATCTGCGCGGCTATCATCCGCAACTGCTGGGAAGGACCGACGCCGAAGCCGTCGAAGGGCTGCGGAAGCGTATGGATGGCCTGATTGCGCGCAACGCGGTGATCGCGAGGCATATGGTTCCGTATGCGCAGGCCGATGACCGGCCGCATGTGGAGCCGCTGGCCCTGGACTGCGCCGAGGAGACTGCGCGGGTCGCGGCCGATGTGCTGCATACACTGCTGGTGCTGTCGGCGGAGCAGGCCGATGGCCAGAGCGGCGCTTCCCTGACGGCGAGGGTTACGGCTCCGGCGCTGGCGGAGCATCCTTTGCTTCCGGCGAAGATCGTTCTTCTCGGCACCGACTTCAGCACGCTCAGCTCGCTGAACTATTCGCTGCCCGACCAGTATGCGGGCACGCTGCTGCTCAGGAATCTGCCGCCGGGAACGTATCGCGTGGCCATCGAACGGCCGGGCTCGCAGACGCTGTTTCCTTCTGCCATCGTTCTGCGCGCGAACGAACGCGCGAGCTTCGAGTGGCATCTGCGGGCTGCCTCCCCTGCGGGCAACGTGGTGCCCAATGCGGACTTTTCGCTGCGATGGGTCACGCCTTCGGCGCCGGACCACTGGCGGCATGACGATGGCTGCCACTGCTGGCGCTCCGACAACATTCCGGTCGCGCACGGAAATATGTATCACGTGTACGTGACGGCAAAGGGCTCTGCAGCGCAGACCGTGACTCTGGAGTGGATGGCGCAGCACTGGAAGCGGACCGATGACGCGCCCGTTCCCGTTGCGGCAGCACAGGGTTCCGCGAATGCGGAGCAGATCACAGCGCCGGCGACGGCCGTATACGCGCGCTTTGTCATTGCAGGCGACGCTCCACCGGAGAACGTACTGGATGGCGTCGCATTGTTGCCCGTTTCACAAGCCGGTTTCGTACAGCACAAATAAAAAGCTTCCCCAGGGGCAGGTACGGGCGCGAAGCAACCGTTGCAACGCGCCTTCAACACCGCGAAAGAGAAACTGAAAGACTTTCAGGAGAAAAGAATGAATTGCTTCCGTGATGCATGGCTTACCCGGATATGGCGCAAAGATCTTGTCAGAAAGCCGATGCTGGCCGCAGCGGTGCTGCTGCTGCTGTTATTCGCCAACCCGCCGGCGCTGCGGGCGCAGATCGATACGGGATCTGTCTCCGGCACCGTCACCGATCAGCAGAGCGCGGTCGTTCCCGGCGCCCGGGTCGAGATACGAAACGAGGCAACGGGCTATACGGACGCGCAGCCGAGCAAACAAAACGGGACCTATAACTTTCCGACGGTAAGGATCGGCGACTACGTCGTGACCGTTACGGCGAACGGCTTCCGGAAGCAGATTCACGAGCACGTGACGGTGGCGATTCAGCAGCAGGTGGTGCTGAGCTTTCAGATGCAGCTTGCCTCGACCAGCAGCACCGTCGAAGTGACGACGGGGCAGAGCACTCTGCAGACCGAAAATGCGTCGGTCAGCCAGATTGTGGGCACGGAGGAGATTAACTCGCTGCCTTTGAACGGCCGTAACTACACGCTGCTGGCCCAGCTTGCGCCGGGCACCACGACGACGGTGTATGACAGCGGCCACGGCGAGGTCGAGAGCGGCACGTTTACAGCAAACGGTCTGATCACGACCTTCAATAACTACATGCTCGACGGCATATCGGATAACAACGATACGGCCGACTGGGGAAACGGCACCTCTTACGCGATCAAGCCGCCACCGGATGCGCTGGAGGAGTTCAAGGTAGAGACCGCGAATTACAGCGCCGAGTATGGCCGCTCCGGCGGAGCGGTGGTAAACGCGGTGACGCGCTCCGGCCAGAACCGTTTTTACGGCGATCTGTGGGAGTACAACCGCAACTCGTTTTTCGACTCGAACGATTACTTTCTGAATGCCGCACGCCAGCCGCGCCCGGCCTACAACCGCAACCAGTATGGCTTCAGCCTCGGCGGTCCTATTGTTCACGACAAGACATTTTTCTTCATGGACTATGAGGGCATTCGCCTGAAGCAGGGAGAGGCGTACACGTCGACGGTGCCGACCGCGCTGCAACGCTCCTCGGGATTTACGAACTTCAGCGAGCTGATCTCCTTTCAGAAAGGAACGCAAACCGATATTCTGGGCCGCACCACGCCGGTGGGAACGATCTTCGATCCGGCGAGCACGCGCTATCTGAGCTCGGGCACGGTGGACCCGGTGACGGGCAAGGCCGCGACCTCAACCGGTTATGTGCGCGACCCGTTTGCGGGAAACATCATTCCGGCGGGCCGGATCTCTCCGGTGGCCACGAAGCTGCTTTCGCTCTTTCCCGCGCCGAACACCGGAGCCGGCATTACGAACAACTACGCCGATGCTCCGCTGCTGCTGCAGAATTCGGACGCCTTCGACGTACGCGTCGATCAGAACTTCTCGTCGAAAGATCAGCTCTTCGCCCGCGGCAGCTATGCGCTGCAGCCTTATACGATTCCTCCGCCATGCGCTGCACCGGCGAACTGCGGTAACTCGGCAACGGTGGGCACGCAGAACACCAACATCGAAGACTTTGCCGTGGGGGAAACGCACATCTTTTCGCCGAACCTGGTGAACGAGTTTCGTGTGGGCTATAACCGCATTCACATGGACCGTGTGCAGCCCTTCGGCACGCAGGCCGGCTTAAACCAGCAGTATGGAATTCCGGGGATTCCGGATGCTGCGCCCAACGGCGGGCTGGCGCAGATCAAAATCACCGGCTACGCCGAGCTTGGCTCGCATAACAATGTTCCGCTGGATGAGATCGGCTCCGAGTCGCAGTACAACGACAGCGTCTCTCTGGTGAAAGGCAAGCACTCGATGCGTTTCGGCGGCGAGTTCGAGCGCATCAAAGACGCGATCAACAGCGGGCAGTTTCCGCACGGCGAGTTTGTCTTCGGAGGTAACTTCACTGATCAGCCGAACGGCAATGCGGCCAGCACCGGACCGGCGCAGTTTGTGATCGAGCCGGAAAACTCCACGGTTGCGAACTGCGCAGTGCTGAGCAATACGCAGGGGCCTCCGGGACCTGGATGCTTTACCTATAACTTTGTCGGTGGAGCGAACCAGATACAGGCTTCTCCGCTTTCGCAGGAAGACTTCCGCTGGCCGTACTTCGGCACATACTTCACCGACACGTGGAAGATACTGCCGCGCCTTACCCTCGACCTCGGTCTTCGCTATGAGTATTTCGCTGCATATTCAGACCATGCCGGACGCGGATCGAATTTTGTGCCGTCGTTCGCATCGAAGAACGGGCAGTCGCAGTTCCTGATCGACGACCGCGCGAAGAATATTCCTCTTTCGCCCAGCTTTGTAAATCTGCTGGCTGCGCAGAATATCGCTCTGACTTATACAGGCAACCATGGGCTGCGGCATCTGAGCCCGTGGAACTTTGGACCGCGCATCGGACTTTCTCTGCAGCTGACGCAGCGCGCCGTGTTACGCGCAGGTTATGGGATCTTCTATGCGGGTATTTATGCGCGCGGCGATGGATATAACATCGGCAATAACTATCCCTTCGCCTTCGCGGTCAATGTTACTCCGACAACGGCTGCCGGCCTGAGCAACGACGGCTCGATCGGTGGAATCGACAAGGGCATGGCCGCCGTACCGCTCAATCCCTCCGTGGTGGTGGGCTCGCAGATTTCTCCGCGCGGACTGCAGTATTATGCGCGGGTTCCTGATGCGCAGGATATGAACCTGACGCTGCAGTATCAGCTTACCAATCGCCAGTACTTTGAAATCGGCTATGTGGGCACGCAGTCGCGGCATGTCGAGAGCAACATCGAGAGCAACCGGCCCAGCGTGCTGCTGCCTCCGGTGCTTCCGGCGGGCACTACGCTTGCGACCTATCTTCCTTACCCTGGACTGCCGACTGCAGGGTATTACACGTGGAATGAGGGATCGAATAACTACAACTCTCTGCAGGTGAAGTATGAAAAGCTGCTGGGGCAGGGTGTGAACCTGATTGCCGATTACACGTGGAGCAAGTTTCTCGGCTACGGATCGGATTCGAACCTGTTCAGCTCGCTCGGTTATCGCGCGCCGTTCGTTCCAGGCTTTGGGATGAAAGGCGAGTACGGAAACATGGACTTCGAATCGGCGAACGTGATCCATATGGGCGGAGGATGGCAGCTGCCCTTTGGAAAGGGACGCCGGTGGCTGAACCATGGCGCGGTGGTCGATGCGGTTGCGGGCGGCTGGAACCTGCAGGGCATCTTTACCTATCAGAGCGGGCAGCCCGTCACCATCAGCTGCAGCGTCACAACCGATACGGCTTCAGGATGCTATGCGCTGGTCAACAAGGGAGCCATCTTCCAGGGGGCGCACACGCTGCAGCACTGGTTCAATGCGGCTGCGTTCTCGAATCCTGCGCCGGCCACGATGGTGGGGCAGAGCGATCTCTCTCCTCTGGGCGGCGCGCCTGCGCAGGCGTTCGGTCCGGCATTCCATCGCGGGGACCTGGGAGTCCAGAAGATCTTTCATCTGCCGGGCACGCATGAGCTGGAGGTGCGCGGCGAGGCATTCAACCTGACCAACACGCCGAATTTCGGGCAGCCGGGGACACTGAATCCGTCGTCGTCGGCGTTTGCGTCCATCACCAATACGCGCGACAGCCCGAGCGATGCTCGCGAATTTCAGTTCGCGGTCAAGTATCTCTTCGGAAACGGTCACCAGGAATAGGCATTTAGTCCTGGCGCTCTGCCAGGTGTCTGCCGCGACCGGCGATCCGAAGGGGTCGCCGGTTGTGCTTTTCAGCTGTGGCCGCGGCAGCGGGCGGAGATGTCAGCGGGTATGCGTGGCGGCACTTTGCGGCGGGAAGAACGGCGGCTGTCCCGTATAGTCTCCTCAGGTTGAAACTGCATCTGTTCCTGTCAGATTCACTGGCTGGATAAACCAAAGAGCAGAGCGTCCGGAGGGTGCGGCCGGAGCGCGAGGAGGCGGCGAGCGATGTGCTTTTCAGCGGCGGCGAACTTTGTGGGCAGCGGGGTTCTGGGAGCGATAGGCGTCGTTACGCTGACGAAGGTGCGGCACCGGCGCGAGCTGCTGTTTGCGGCGCTGCCGACGCTCTTCGCGGTACATCAGTTCATCGAGGGGTTTGTATGGCTGGGGCTGGACGGGGTTCTGTCTCCTGCGGTCACGCACAATATGGGAGCGGCGTTCATGCTGTATGCGCAGGGGCTGCTGCCGTTTCTGCTGCCGCTGAGTGTGCTGCTCTTCGAGCCGGATGCGGCGAGCCGGCGGCGGATGGTGCCGTTTCTCGCAATCGGCACGGGGACGGCGCTGTATACGCTGTGGGCGCTGATTGCGTATCCGCTCGAGGTGTATGTGCGCGGGAACAGCATCGTCTACGGCAATGCGGGGACGAACTACACGGCGCTGGGCGTGCTGTATGTGATCGCCACCTGCGGCCCGTTGTTCTTCTCAAAGATCAAAATGATGGTCGTCTTCGGCGCGGCGAATCTGGCGATTCTGCTGGCGGTGATGGCGATCAAGCGGTACGCGTTCACGTCGGTATGGTGCGCCTACGCGGCAGCGGCGAGCCTGATTGTGCTGGTGTACTTCTGGAAGAGCATCGAGGATCGGCCCTTCCGGTATGCGGAGGTGATGTAGGGGGGCAAGCTTTTCAAGCCGTATTATTCCCCGGGCTAAAGCCCGGGGCTTCTACCGGGCCTCGCGTTGCGAGGCTTTATGTATGCAGAGCCCGAACAGATCACCTCGCCCGGAGACTCATTGCCTTTCTGCAAATGAATCGAGCCGGGCTGAGGAAGTCTTTCTCCTCAGACCCGGCTCGCTATGCCTCGGACGGCGAGTCCGCCGCCGGAGGCAGGTTTGTTTGTCTAGCTGCAGCCGGAGGTGCTGCCGCAGGACATGCAGCGGTAGCAGCTTCCGTTGCGGACCATGATGGCTCCGCAGGTGTGGCAGCTGGGGGCGTCGCCCATGTCGTACATGTCGCGCATGGCGTCGGCGGCGTGGTAGATGCCGCGGTCTTCCACGGAAGGCATGAGGGATGAGGAATTCGCCGTCAGCGAACTGCTTCCGGCGCCGACTTCAGGGAGGATTCCGGACTGCGGAGCTGAGGTTGCGCCCATCCCGCGAGTGGACGAATGCTGCTCGGGAGAGAACTGCAGGTCTTTCCACTGAGCTGGCCGCTGCGCTTCACTGCGCTCCGCTTCGCTCGGGAGGGCAAACGAAGAGGAGGCTGCGGAAGAAGCTCCCAGGGTTGCAGACGGGGACGCAGCAGACGCTGCGCCGCCGGTCAGGCCGGCGAAGAGCGAGAGCTGGTGGCCGGAGAGGAAGCGGAGCTGGAGCCAGCGGAAGATGTAATCCATGATCGACTTGGCGAAGCCGATCTGCTCGTTGCCGGTCCAGCCGGAGGGCTCGAAGCGGCTGTGCGCGAACTTCTCGCACAGGACCTTGAGCGGAACTCCATGCTGGAGAGCCAGCGAGGTGGCGGTCGCGAAGCTGTCCATGAGGCCGGAGACGGTCGAGCCCTCCTTGGCCATCTTGATGAAGATTTCGCCGGGCTGTCCGTTGGGGTAGAGGCCGACGGTGATGTAGCCTTCGTGTCCGGCGATGCCGAATTTGTGCGTCAGCGAGGCGCGCTCTTCGGGCAGACGGTGTCTTACTGTGCGGGGAGGCGCGTTGAGGTCCTGGTCCTGCGCGGACGGCGAACCGCTTCGCGTGCCTGTGACCAGGCTGGCCAGAGCGGCGGTGAAGGCGCCGGCGGCGTCGACGACCGACTTTGCGGTGACCTCGATCTTCTCGGAGATTTTGGCTTCGAGGGCTTTGAGGTCGGCTTCGGTCGCGGGCTTTCCGCTGGACAAAGCGGCGAGGACGCGGTCGGCGGCCTGGTCGAGTACCGGATTCTCGCGCGTGATCTCCTTCGCCTTGTTGCCGTCGGAGACGTTGAGCGGCTGCGCGCCCTTGCTGCCATCGCGATAGACGGCGACGGCCTTGAGGCCGAGACGCCAGCTTTCGAGATAGGCCTCGGCGATGTCGTCGAGAGAGCAGTCGTGCGGCAGGTTGACGGTCTTCGAGATGGCGCCCGACAGGAAGGGCTGTGTGGCGGCCATCATCTTGACGTGACCCATGTAGTGGATGGAGCGCGTGCCCTTCGACGGCTTGAAGGAGCAGTCGAAGACGGCGAGGTGCTCGGCTTTGATACCGGGCGCGCCTTCGATGGTGCCGGTGGCGTCGATGTAGCTGACGATGGCGTCGACCTGATCGTTGTTGTAGCCGAGCTTGAAGAGCGCGCCGGGCACGGTGTTGTTGACGATCTTGATCATGCCGCCGCCGACCAGCTTCTTGTACTTGACGAGGGCGAGATCGGGCTCGATGCCGGTGGTGTCGCAGTCCATCATGAAGCCGATGGTGCCGGTGGGTGCAAGCACCGTCACCTGCGAGTTGCGGTAACCATGCTTCTCGCCGTGGGCGAGGGCCTGGTCCCAGCAGTCGCGGCTGGCTGCGATCAATTCATCGAGCTGGGGCACGACGAAGGGCTCGGCGCTGTTCTTCGACTTGCCGATGTGGTTGACCTCGGCGCGGTGCATGCGGATGACGTCGAGGAAGGGCTCGCGGTTGACGTAGAAGCCGGGGCAGGCGCCGCCTTCGTGCTCGACCGATGCGGTGAGCGGAGTGGCGGAGGCGAGCGGCGGGCACTTTTCGGCGACGCGCGAGGACTGCAGATACGCCTCGCCGCACATGATGGCGGTGAGGGTAGCGGCGAAGTCGCGGCCGGCGTCGGAGTCGTAGGGCAGGCCGAAGGCCATCAGCAGCGCGCCGAGATTGGCGTAGCCGAGGCCGAGCGGCCGGTAGTCATGCGAGTTTTTCGCGATCGCTTCGGTCGGGTAACCGGAGTTGTCGACGAGGATATCCATCGCCGTGATCATGATGTCGATGGCGTTGCGGTAGGCCTGGATATCAAATGTGCCTGCCGGTGTTACGAATTTGAGCAGGTTGAAGCTGGCCAGGTTGCAGGCCGAGTTGTCGAGGAACATGTACTCGGAGCATGGGTTGGACGCGTTGATGCGGGCCGTGTTCTTCGACGTGTGCCACCGGTTGATGGTGGTGTCGTACTGCATGCCGGGATCGCCGCACTGCCAGGTGGCCTCGGCGATCTTCTTCATGATGTCGCGGGCCCTGTACGTCTTAACGATGTTGTGGTCCTTGACGGTGTGGGTGGTGAACTCGGCATCCTTTTCGACGGCGCGCATGAACTCGTCGGTCACGCGGACGGAGTTGTTGGCGTTCTGGAAGAAGATGGAGCTGTAGGCCTCGCTGTCGGGGCCCGAGGAGCCGTCGTAGCCTTCGCGCATCAGCGCCCAGGCCTTGGCCTCTTCCTTCGCCTTGCACTCGATGAAGTCGACGATGTCGGGATGATCGACGTTGAGGATGACCATCTTGGCTGCGCGACGGGTCTTGCCGCCGGACTTGATGACGCCGGCGAAGGCGTCGAAGCCGCGCATGAAGCTGAGCGGGCCGGAGGCGGTGCCGCCGCCGGACAATTGCTCCATAGAACCGCGGATCGAGGACAGATTGGTGCCCGTGCCCGAGCCCCACTTGAAGAGCATGCCTTCGGTCTTGGCGAGGGTCAGGATGGAGTCGAGCGAGTCATCGACGGCGTTGATGAAGCAGGCGGAGCACTGCGGCGTGCGGTAGCCGGTCACTGAGAACTCGACGCCGCAGGTGTGCGGGTTCCAGTGCCAGTTCTGCGCGTCGGATTTTGGCTCGAGGCGGTCGCAGCCGACGTTGAACCAGACGGGCGAGTTGAAGGCGACCTTCTGGGTGACGAGCAGGTGGACGAGCTCGTCGTGGAAGATGGCTGCGTCTTCGGGCGTGGCGAAGTAGCCGCCGTTGAGGCCCCAGTCGCGGATGGTCTCGGCGACGCGGCCGACGAGGGCGCGCACACCGGACTCGCGCTCGGGGGTGTTGAGCGGGCCGTGGAGGTACTTGCTGGCGACGATGTTGGTCGCGGTCATCGACCAGTCAACGGGAATTTCGACGTCTTTCTGCTCGAAGATGGTTTTGCCGCCGGCGTCGGTGATGGCGGCGATGCGATGCTCCCACTGCACTTCGTCGTAGGGCGAGATGGTGGATTTGGAGAAATACCGGGGAAAGCGCAACGCAGAGTGCGCGGGGGATTTCGTGCTCAGGGCTTCCGGCGCGACAGCACCGGAGGGGGAATGGCCGGCGTCGTTGGCGACGGTGCCGAGCGGGGAGGCGGTACGAACAGCTTTTCTGGTGGCCTCGGCCATGATGACTCCTCTCTGGAGAGATAAATTTTGGATGCCTCCCCGTCCTGAGGCGGTGAGGCAGATCGTGTTCTGGGTCCGGCGCTCAAAAGGGCCGAAACAGGGCAAAGTCGCCCCGGAAGTGAAAGCGAATTGGAGAGCGTTCTTTTAAGTTCCTGAAAACCGCTGGCTTACCGTGCTGACCTTCCGTGGACCAAAAAATGCAGGTCGACCGGCCGGAATCCTCGGCAGATTTCAAAGACCGCAGAGGGGAAGGTAGCTCTGTTAATAGTGTGTGTCAAGCAGGAACCACAACATCTAGTATTTTAAATGCAAACAGGTACCTTCGTGACCTGATCTCGAACATTTACCTGTGGAGAAATCGGGGAAGCGGCGCGGGCAGCGGATTTCAGCCTGGGTGGGGTGTGAGAGTGGAAAAAGGGCCGGAAAAGATCACTTGCCGGAGCTTACGCCCGCGGTCTTTGGAGCCGCAAGGCGCAGGGGTGGTGCAACGGCTGTGGAGAGGTGTGGAAACGGTGGAGAACCGGTCCTTCCGCCGGGCGGCGGCCGGTCGTGCGCAGCGTGTCTGCCCGAGCCGGGTTCTCCTGTCGGGATTCCTGGGAGATTCCGGAGAAACCGCGTATGCTTGAAGTGAGGAAGGGATAGCCGTACCGGTCATCCGTCCCTTCCGCTCTCTCGGCCGCCTCGAAGATGAGTCCTGGCTTGGACCGATCTATCCTAACCGGAATGAAACGAGGCAACTATGCGGTCAGAACTGGTGTATTCCGCCGGTCTTCAGGTAAAAAATCGCTTTCTGTTATCCACCATCGTGATCCATGCGGTGCGCAGGCTCCACATCGATTCGACCCGCACCGAGGACACGGCAAACAGCGTGTTTTCCGAAGTGGCGCGGGGACGCTATGTGGATGTAACCATGGGGCCTGTGGCGCGGCCGGTGCCTATCGAGCCGGTTCTGGCCATTCCCGCCGCGTAGGGCTGTATTCGTCCGGCGACCGGAAAAGATCTCAAAACTGAAGCTGCTTCCTGTTTTCGGCCCATTTGCCGGGTTTTCGCCCGGTACATGGGCCGAATCCGTTATGTCCGGACTGTCGAAGCCGGCGAAGCCCTGAAAACGGGTATAACGCCGCAGACAGGGCTTACGCAGACGGAACTTACCACGTGTAGTGGACGGTGTAGGTGAGCGTGGACTGGCCTTTCGACGGCACGGTGACGGGGAAGACGATGGTATCGCTGTCGCGCTTTGTAAAGTCACCCGACTTTTGCGTGATCTGCCAGTTGTTCCAGCGGTAGAGGTGCTCGACGACGTTGATGGTGACCGGCTGCTCCTTCTGGTTTTTGAGTGTGATCTCGAAGCTCTCGTCGATGGTGCCGGCGCGGGCGTCGATGTGGAAGTCGGTCTGTTTGCGCTCGCCCTTCAGATCGAAGGCGTTGCCGGTGGAGATCTGCACGGTTTCGTCGGAGGGGGTGTGGGAGATGGTGCTCTCGCCGACGAACTCCATCTGGCCGTCGGTGTCGCGGCGGTAGACACGGATCCGTCCGGCGGGCAGCGGGATGCCCAGGTGGTTGGCTTTGCTGTTTTTGATCGCCTGCACGATGCGGACCTGAGTGTTGCCGGCCTGCGCGCCGAAGTCGGCCTGCTCGTTGCGAAAGCCCGGGTAGAAGGTGCCGCTGCCGTCGTACTCATACGTGCGTTTCACGGTCACGTCAGAGGCTTCGAGGAACTGAACCTGTTTGGTTTCGCCGTCGCGCAGAGTGACGGTGCGGTGCAGGTCGTAGAGGTGGAAGTCGTCGAAGGCCTTCTGGGTGACCTCGGGCGCGGCACTAACAGCAACCATCTGATTCATGGCAAATGCTCTGGCTCGCGGATACTCCGGCGGCGTTAGTTTGGCGACATCGCCTGCCATGAGCTTGATGGCAGCCTGGGGAAATTCGGTGCCGCTGTTGTTGTGGATGGTGATCCAGCCGAGGACGTCGGCCTGGTCTTCGGTGCCGGCGCCGGTGCTTTCGGGAACGACGATGTTGTAGGTTGCCTCCCAGTTGAGGCCGTGGGTGATGTAGTCGAGCTCGGCGGGGAAGTGCTCGGCCCTTTCGGAGTGAATCTGCCAGCGGAGGGTCGGCTTCAGCAGCAGTCCGTCGGTGGTCGCGGGAAAGAGCGGCGTGCCGGGGAGCTGGAACTGCATCTTTCCGTTGACCTCGATCAGCGGCTGATCGCCGGCGCGGATGATTTTGCCGGAGACGATCCGGTCGAAGAACTTTCCTGTGTCCTTATCGATGTAACTTCCGGCCTGGAAGTCGATGGTTCTGCCTTCGTACTTCTGGAGCAGCCACTGCTGATTGACGACGGCGGCATCGTAGTTCTGCTCGGAGACGGTGAAGGCATGTTTGCCGGAGGGATCGCGGAGGACGACGGAGTCGGGCTCGAGCTGGCGGGTGACGTCGGTGGTGGTGATCTCGGTCGAGCCGGGATTCAGGCTCAGATCGACGGTGGTGCGGGCGACGGCGAAGTCTCCGTTGTAGATGGTGAGCTGGGTGGGAGTGGCTTCGGCGCCCGGTGTGTCAGACTGCGCCGAGGCGAGAGCGGTGCTCAGTGTGCAGGCCAGCAGAGTGACGAAGATGCTGCGCATGAGAGGTTGTTTCGACGGACGCACGGGAAGTCCTCCTGCAGAAGTATTGTGCGGCTGAGACGGCGGTCCGTCCAGAGCGCATGCAGGGAGAGACGCAGGCGGGAGCGATTGGTCAGCATCGCCTGCGGCCGATCTGCCGGCCTCTATTCGATGTGCAGGGTGTTCTGTGCGAAGAGACGGAACTCGTCGACGTAGCTGGTTTTGTACTGTGTCCAGGCGTCGCGGACGAGGCTGACGCGGCTCCAGCGGCGGAAGACTTCGATCCAGCGGGTGGCGTGGGGCGAGGTCCGGTTGTCGGAGAAGGCGAGCTGCAGATTGTTGTAGACCATCCACATGAAATCGATGAGCGAGTTGGCGAACTGGCGGGCGTATTCGGCGGCGGCGGGGCTTTGCGCGTTCCAGGCGAGCTGCATGCCGGCGGCATTGGCGGAGAAGAGCACGTCGGCGAGGCCCTGCAGCTCGGAGCGGGTGCGGAGCTCGCTGAGGATGAGCTCGTAGCGCTGGACGTGCTCGCTGAAGTGGGCCTGCATCTCGGGCGTGGGCGGATACCAGATCTGCAGAAGGTTGTTGAAGAGCTGCTTCATGTCTGCGCGGCAGGGCGAGGTGCAGGACATGGCCGGGTTGAGCACGGAGACGCCGATGTGGTGGCCGAGGCGGCGATAGCTCTCGAACTGCGATTCGGTGAACCACTGGTTGGAGGTCGGGTCCTGCGGGAAGGCCTGGTTTGCGTTTTTATAGGCGAGCAGGTCGCCGGGCTCGTCGCCGACGAGGCTGGCCTTGATATAGACGATGACGCCGCAGTAGCCGTCGTCGCCGGTGGGATTGTCGCGGCAGTCGGGCGAGGCGGCTCCGGGCGCAGTGGTTGCGGGCGGTGGATAGCGGATGGTGCCGACGACGCAGTGCGTTGCGGAGAAGGCGGTGTCCTTTTGTAACTGCAGCGGTCGCAAATCGAGATCGATCTCGGCTCCAAAGTCAATGCGGCAGTTACGAATTGCGCGGCCGATGCCGGAGAAGTGCATGTTCTCGTCCTGTTCGGCATCGCAGATGACGATGAACTTGCAGCGGCGGCGCACCAGCTCATAGAGGCCCATGTTTTCGAAGTGGCCGCCGTCGGTGAGCAGCACGAACTGCGAGGTGTCGTCGACGGCTCCGACGAGCTCGCGGACGAGCGAGCTCATGGCGCAGACGGGGCTGGGACGGGTGATGCGAATCCAGGGGAAGAGCTTCCAGCGGCGCTCCTGCTCGCGGGTATGGCGCGGGTTCCAGATCCACCAGCCGAGGCGGACGTTGAAGAGCGTCATAAGGAAGGCGACGGCGGGGAGGGTGTTGTAGCCCTGGTTGGGATTCATGGCGGCGCCGGAGACGGCCACGGCGGTTTCGAGAGAGACGCCGCGGTCGCCGGTGTACTTCCACGAGTCGGTGTAGCCGTTGAAGCGGAGGTGCTGCTGGGTGCGGGCGGCGGTCCAGCCGACGTGATAGCCGGAGTAGAGCGGGGTGAAGGCGAAGCTGGCGCCTTTGCGCTCCTGCCAGGCGAGGTCCTGGCCGAAGGTGAGGTTGATGGTGCTGCAGAAGATGGGGAATGGTCCCTGATAGGGCCGCGTGTTTTCGCGCGTGGTGAGGGAGTGGCCGGGGAGCGGCTTCCAGCGCTCGGGCAGGAGATTGCGGACGTAGAGCGGCTTTCTGTTCTGGTAGATGCTGCCCTCGGTGGACTCGGCGCGGATCTCGGCGGCGGAGGGCATGAGCTCGTCGTTGTTGTCGAATCCGGTGAAGGGGTCGGGGCGGCGCGTGGGGTTGGTGGCTCCCAGATAGCAGCGGGCGAGGCGATTGCGATAGAAGGCGTGCATCGAGAAGATGTTGACGTCGATGCGAAGGCCGAGCGTGGCCTGCACGAAGAGGCAGGCGAAGAGAAGGAGCAGGACGGCACTGAGCCATGCGGGAAGGAATGTCCACTGCCGGCTGAGGATTTCAAGCTGGCTGCCGGCCTTTTCGATGATGGTGGAGCAGGCGAGCAGGATGCCGAGGATGGCGAGGGGCGAAGCGATCCAGGCGATAACGTCCATGGGCTTGAGGCCGAAGAAGCTGGCGGGCGAAGGCTTGCCGTCTCCTTTGCTGCTGCTGCCGGCGACGAGCGCGGCGATGTGGGAGACGACGTAGCCGGCGATGGCGGTAACGGGGCCTTTCTGAAAGAGGTAAGAGCCGGCGTAAGGGCCGAGCAGGGCAGCTCCGGCAAAGAGCACCCAGAGCCCGGCAAAGAGAAGGTTCCAGGCGCGGAAGCGCGCGAGCCATTCGCGGCAGGCCTCGGGGTAGTCGGCGCCGAGAAAGCCGCTGAGGAAGATCAGCGCGAAGTACGGCGTGCCGAGATAGAGCGGCGGCAGCAGGACCAGCTTGACGCGCCAGGGATCGAGGATAAGCGGAATGGATTTTGGGAAGCAGCAGAGCCAGCGGGCGTGCGAGCTCTGCGGCGGCGGAATGAGCGGCAGCAGGCAGGAGATCCAGTGGCTGACTTTGCAGAGCAGCGGCACGAGGAGCGTGGCGGCTCCGGCGCTGAGCAGGCATGCGGGCACGATGAGGAAGGTGGCGACGAGGATGGTGAACAGACGCCGCCGCTCCTTCCATTTCAGGTGGCGGGGCAGCCGGAGATGAAGGCAGTCGAGGCAGCCGCCGGCGAAGGCGAGCCAGATGGCGGCGATGGAAAAGAGCACGCCGATGACGACCCAGGTGAGCCAGTTGCGGCTGAAGAAGCCGTCCTGCGCGAAGCGATCGGTCTCAAGCCAGCAGTTGAGCCAGACGGCGCAGGCGAGCAGAGGCACGATGAGCTGGCGCCGCACAGCGTCGTTGGTGAGTAGCTTCGGCTCGTCCTGCGTAGCCGGCGGCGTGTTGCGCATGCGGCGAAAGTTGCCGGCCATGCGCCAGATGACAAAAAGAAAGATGAGACAGGCCGCGGCATTGCCCGCATAGAAAAAGGTGTTGAGGCCGGTGCTGCTGATGGGCAGGATCACGGCGGTTTTACCGGGCTGGAAGCCCATGGTGAGCAGATGGGGCAGGGCGAAGATCATGCCCAGGACGGTGAAGAGAACGATCTGGTTCAGAAGCGTATTGCGGAACCAGACGGCGACGATGACCCAGAGGTCGGCGGAGAAGAGTCCGCGGCGCGGCGTGAGGTAGCTGGCGTAGCGGCGCAGCCAGCGGATGGGCTCGGCGGAGGCTGGCGTGCAGTTGTCTTCCGGCTGCGGAACGAGCTGCTTGCGGACATGCTCGAGGTCGCTGCTGCGCTTGATCCAGGCGGCGAGCCACTGATGAATGTAGCCGCCGCCGGAGACGGTGGAGAGGTAATCGAAGTGAGGAAGCAGATTGAGCTCGGCGAGCGCCTGCAGAATGCCGAGATTGAAGGTCGCGCTGCGAATGCCTCCACCGGAGAAGCAGAGACCGAGCAGCGACTGGCGGGCGGCGTAGTCGTAGACATCGCCCTTGTCCGGCGACCAGGAGTCGGGATCGTACGGCGGAGGCTGGGTCTCGGGCGGCGGCGGCGTGCGCGAGGCCATCTCCTGCTCGAGGAGCCAGCGTGCCGGCGTGTAATACGTGATGGCCGAGAGCTGCGCCTGGAGATGCGGGCGCTCCTGCAGATAGTGGTGCAAAGCTTTGCGGGAGGGCGCCTGTATAAAGGATGCCGGGCTTGTGGTGAAGACCTGCGCGAGGGCGCGGGGCGAGAGCGGCTCTCCGGCTGCGTTGCGAAAGGTGGCGAGGGTCTGCACCTCGCAGCTTTTGAGGATGATTTTCAGCTCGCCGGGAAGATCGCGGAAGCGGCTGTGGCTGAGGTCGTAGGGGTCTTCTCTCTTCTGCGCTCTGGATTCAACTGTGTGGGTGGGCGGTTTTCCGGCGTGCAGCAGGCGGAGAAGCTCCTGGAGTCTCTGCTCGAGGGTTACATCGGTGAGTCGCGCGACGAACGGGTCTTCCACGGGCCTGTCCTTACGGAGATTCGTTCTCGACCACAATGCCGAGATCCGTACCAGGGGGCTGCTTCGGAAACCGGGGCCATGTCAGCTGTTTCCGCACGGACCGCAGGCAATTACTTGTGACAGGGGAGGGGAAAACGTATCAGGTCCATAACGGAGACAGGCAAAAGGGATCGAAAGGGTAACGCGGAGGGCGTATTTATCGCGGCAGGAACGGAGAGGGTTTGAAGCCGAAGAGGCGAAGGCTGTCGGTCTTGAGGACCTCGCGGAAGGCAAGGATGAAGCGCAGCTCGTAGTCGTATTCGGGCGGCCATGCTCCGGCTTTGGCGCGCCATTCGATGGGGAAGTGGGAGAAGATGAGCGCGGAGCGGGGAATATGATACGGCGCGGTTACAATTTCGGCCGAGCTCCAGCCGTGGGCGCGGAGGATGGCCACGGAGTAGTACGCGTTCTGAATGGTGTCCTGCGCCTGGCGCTCTTCGAGAATGGCGGAGGCGGGAATGCCCTGCGATTCGGCGAAGGCGGCCATCACATCGGCTTCGACGAAGCGGTTGTGCGCGGGGCCTCCGGTGAAGAGGAGACGGGGCGCGACTCCGGCGCGGTATTCACGAATGCCGGCGAGGACGCGGGAGCGGGCATCGTCGGAGATGGAGCCGTCGCTGTTGGCGGTATAGCCGAGGACGATGATGGCGTCGAAGTGCGTGCGGCGGGTGTTCGAGAGCGGAACGCCGCGATCGATCTGCACCAGGATGGCGAGAGAGATGACGGCAGCGCAGAAGCAGAGTGGCAGCAGGGTTTTCACGGTGTACGTTTGCCCGCGGAGCTGTCTGTCGAACGGTGGGGAAGAGAAGGCGCACGCGCGCCTTCCCGCAGGTCAGAGAGCCGGATCAGCGAGCCCGGTCAAAGCGTGGCCGGATGGTCGAACTCGGCAAAGACGAATTCGCTGAGCGGCCTGCGCTCGCGCGGTGCCAGCTCGCGCTCCTTCATCTGGCCAGGGAGCTGATCGGGATCGCCGAAGTAGCCGGCCGCGGTGACGGCGCCCATGTCGTAGTCCGATGGAATGGCAAAGAGGCCGCGGGCCTTCTGCTGGTCGTATCCGGCCATGGAGTGGGTGTGAAAGCCGAGCGCCGTCGCGGCGAGCGCGAGCGTGGCGGTGGCCGCGCCGGTATCGTGCAGGGCGAAGGCGTTCGGCGCGCCGTTGTGGCTGAAGGTCTTTTTGGCGATGGAGAGGATGAGCACGGGCGCGGACTTTGTCCAGGACTGATTGAACTCCATCAGCGAATCGAAGATCTTCTTCCAGGTGGGATCGTTGCGGCGGCCGACGAAGAAGCGCCAGGGCTGCTCGTTGAAGGAAGAAGCGGCCCAGTGCGCGGCCTCGAAGATTTTCGTCAGATCCTCGGAGGAGATGTCGCGGCCGGAGAAGGCGCGCGGGCTCCAGCGGCGGAGGATGAGGTCGGGAATGCCGGGGATGGCGGGGGCGTGTTTCAGCTTCTCGATATCGTCACTGGACAGCGGCATGGGGTGGCTCCTGTGAATGGATCGGACACCTTTATTTTAGAGGGCGGAGGGATGCAGCGTCAGCGTCAGAACGGTGAATACGATACGAAAAGACTATTGACGGCACTATGGAGACTGATACTATCTTGCCTGCTCCCCGGGCCGCTTTCTCCGCCGATGGAGCTTCGAAACAGCAGGAGCCGCTCATGAACGCCAGGAGTGAGGCTGTATTCACGATAAGCATTCCGCGCATGTTTCGCCTTGCAGCGCCGGTCCTGGGACTGGCCGCGGCGCTGACACTGACGACGGCGTGCAAAACATCAGAAGATGCCGCGGCTGCGGCTTCGCAGATGACCACGACGGCCAGGGACCTTGCCGGCTACTACGCGCGGATGGACACCGTAGTGGTGGACACGATCGAGCTGAACCGGCTGCAGAGCGTGCTGCTGGGAACCACATTCAATGACCAGGATGTGGCGCAGCTGAAGCAGACCGAGCAGGAGATCGGCAAGCGCGAGGACCTGGCGAGAAATCTGCGGGATCTGTCGGCGAGCTTTACGAAGCTGACGGGCGCGACGAGCGCGAAGGAAGTTGCGACGGCGAGCAACCGGCTGGGCTCGGCGCTGTCGTCGATCAGCTCGCTGCCGGGCGGCTCGGCCCTGCCTGCCGCGCTCGCGACCGCAGGCAAAGAGGTGGAAGCGCTGGCGCAGGAGCACAGGGAGCGCGAGGCGGGGAAGGCTCTGGATGCAACGGCGTCGGCGGTCTCGGAGCTCTTTCGGCAGGAGCAGCCGGCGTACGATGCGCTCTTTATGCAGAACCTGGTGCTGGCGCAGAGCCTGGCGGCCGAGCTGCTGAAGAGGGGCTGGGTCAATGAGGGAGAGCTGCTGAGTCCGATCCTGCAGCCGTTTCATCTGGCTCCGCCGCAGTCTTCGCCGGAGATTCATCAGAAGCTGATGCCGTATGCGCAGCAGCAGCTGGCGACGCAGATGGCGGCACTGACGGCCGCGGAGAAGAAGGCGACGGACGGCATGACGAAGGCGCTGGATGAGATGTCGGAGCGGATTCACCAGCTGGCGAGCGACAAGGCGATGGATAAGCGGAGCACGCCGCTGACCCTGGCCGATGTGGAGAAGTGGATCGATACGGCGACGTCGGCGGTGGGTTCGAACGCAACGGATCAGAATTAGGAGAGCATCATGGGAAGCTCGCTGCAGGCACTGCAGGATCAGTACTTTTTTCTGACGCAGAACCTTTCGGATATGCTGGCGGCCTGCGAGACGCAGGCACAGCGCGATGCGCTGCAGGCGCAGTATGTGACGGCGCGGCGCAATTTCTTCAACTGCATCAACAAGACGCTGCACGATGACGATCCGGCGGCGGCGGCGCTGGTGCAGCAGATGAAGACGGAGCAGGAAAATCTGAAGAAAGCGGTCACCGACCTGAGCAAAATTGCCACGGTGATTAGCGTCATCACCGACGCGGTAAAGGTGGGGACGGCTCTGGCCAGCCTGGCCGGATAAAGCGTCTCAGACAAGCAGGGCCGGGGACAGAGATGCGTATCTGTCTCCCGGCCTGTATTGTTTGTGATGGCTGCGCGGCGCTTATTCTTTCGGCCTGGCGGCGACGGTGGTGCCGGTGATGTCCTCGAGCACGCGAATGGAGCCGCAGATATCGTCTTCGCCGTAGCCTTTGGCGATGGCGGCCTGCAGAAGCTGCTTCGAGATGGCGGTGAGCGGTGCGGGCACGTTGAGCTCGGCGGCCGATTCGAGCATCAGCTCCAGATCCTTTTCCAGCCACTTCACGGAGAAGTTGGTGGTGAAGTTGCGCGCGAAGACCATGGGCGCCTTGATGGAGATAAAGCCGGAGCGCGCGGCGCTGTTGTTGAGAATGTCGAGCATCAGCTCGGGGTCGACGCCGGCTTTGGTGCTGAGGACGAGGCTTTCGTTGAAGGCCTGCAGCAGGCTGCCGAGGATCATGTTCTGCGAGAGCTTGGCGTGCAGGCCCATGCCGATGCCGCCGCAGTAGTAGAGCAGTTTTCCCATGGTCTCAAACCAGGGGCGGACTTTTTCGAAGGTCTCTTTGGGGCCTCCCACCATAAAGGTGAGCGAGGCGCCTTCGGCTCCGGCTTTTGAGCCGGTGCAGGGCGCGTCGAGGAAGCCGACGCCTTTTTCCGCGAGCTTTGCGGCGATGCGGCGGGCGGCGCTGGGCGAAATGGTGCTGCAGTCGACGACAAGCGTTCCTTCGGCCGCGCCCTCGATCAGGCCGTCCTGGCCGAGGATGACTTCACGCGACATCTCCGTATTGCCGACGCAGAGGAAGGTACACTCACTGTGCTTTGCGACCTCGGCGGGCGTGGCGCAGGCGATGCCGCCCTTTTCCGCCAGGGCGGCGACCTTGTTTTTGCTGTGCGACCAGATGGCGACCTCGTGACCGGCCTTGATCAGATTCAGCCCCATAGGGCCGCCCATGATGCCCAGTCCGATAAATCCCAGTTTCGACATAGGTTTCGATGCTCCTCTCAGATGTGTTGGAAGTGAAGGATATTTGTTGGGAGCAGAGCGGGAAGGCCCGGGCTGCCGGTTCGCGGTGCGCTATGCTTTTTAAGCGTAAAACGAAAGTGCTGCACATGCTCAGGCTGCGGAGCCGGAATCCCGCTCGGCGGTATGGCATGAGAGAAGGCAATCGATACAGGAGAGCGAGCCAATGAGCAGTACCAGAAGAGAATTTGTAAAACAGACGGCGGCCATTACAGCGGCGAGTTTTCTGCGCTCGGGCGCCGGAAACAGTTTATACGCCGAGAGCAGTGCTGTTGAAGCGAAGCCGGCAGCGAAGGGCGAGGGCTCCTGGTATGGACGGCCGATGCGCTGGGCGCAGCTGGCCTTTGTGGCCGACGATCCTGGAAATTACGATCAGGCCTTCTGGCTCGATTACTTTCGCAGAGTGCACGCGGATGCGGCATGTCTGAGCGCGGGCGGAGTGGTGGCGTTTTATCCGACGGAGATTCCGCTGCACTACCGCAGCCCGTGGCTGGGCAATCGCGACACCTTCGGCGATCTGATGGCAGGATGCCGCAAAATGCAGATGAATATTGTTGCGAGGACGGACTCGCATGCCTGCCATCAGGATGTATATGATGCGCATCCGGACTGGATCATGGTGGATGCGAGCGGGAACAGGCGGCGGCATCCGTCAGACCCTTCGCTCTGGCTGACCTGCGCGCTGGGGCCGTACAACTTCGACTTCATGACCTCGGTTCATGAGGAGATCATGCAGAAGTACCGGCCGGACGGGATCTTCACGAACCGGTGGGCGGGCAGCGGGATGTGTTACTGCGAGCACTGCGTGAAGAACTTTCACGACTTTTCAGGACTGAGCCTGCCCCGCACCCGCGATCCGCAGGACCCGGCGAGAAAACAGTACATTCAGTGGCGGCAGAAGCAGCTCTTCGATCTGTGGCGGCTGTGGAACGAGAAGATTCGTGCGATCCACCCGGATGCGAGCTATATTGCCAATGCCGGAGGCGGCGCGCTGAGCGATCTGGATATGAAGACGATCGGCGAGCTGGCGCCGACGCTGTTTGCCGACCGGCAGAGCCGGAATGGACTGATGCCGCCGTGGACGAACGGCAAAAACGGCAAGGAGTATCGCGCGACGCTGGGACAGAAGGCCATTGCCGGCCTCTTCAGCGTGGGCTTCGAGGATTCGCACCGCTGGAAGGATTCGGTGCTGAACGGCGATGAGATTCGCATGTGGGTCGCGGACGGGATGGCGCAGGGTCTGCGTCCGTGGTTCACGAAGTTCAATGCGAAGCCGATCGATCGCCGCTGGCTGCCGGTGGTGGAGGAGATCTATCAGTGGCAGTACGCAAACGAGGCCTATCTGAGAAACATTCGGCCGCTGGCGCGGGTGGGGCTGGTGTATTCGCAGCAGAGCGCGTGGTACTACGGCGGCGAAGAGGCGCATGAAAAGATCGAAGACCCGGGACTGGGATATTACCAGGCGCTGATCGAGGGACGGGTTCCGTTCGAGATGGTGCATGACCGGCTGCTGGACGAGGAGCATCTTGCGCAATACAAGACGCTGATCCTTCCGAATATCGCGGCGCTGTCGGACGAACAGTGCAGGCAGCTGCAGGCCTTTGTGGAGCGCGGCGGGGGAGTGGTGGCGACGTATGAGACGTCGCTTTACGACGAGTGGGGCGTGCGGCGGAAGGACTTTGGACTGGCGGGGCTGTTCGGCGCGTCGTGGACTGGGAAGGTGCAGCAGAA
The DNA here is from genome assembly GCF_003428625.2 of Paracidobacterium acidisoli. Taxonomy (GTDB): domain Bacteria; phylum Acidobacteriota; class Terriglobia; order Terriglobales; family Acidobacteriaceae; genus Paracidobacterium; species Paracidobacterium acidisoli. Next base: position 815,023 of record NZ_QVQT02000003.1, read on the forward strand.
GATGCTGAACTCGTACCTGATGCTGGAGAAAGATCCGGCGACGAATGGATATCATCCGCTGCTGCGGGGGCTGGAAGATGCGACGCGGATCATTAACGCCGTAAACCAGGTGGACGTGACGGCGGCGGGCGAGAGTGTGGCGCCGCCGCTGCGCATTGTGCCGACGTATCCTGATCTGCCGATGGAGTATGTCTTTGTGCCGGCGGGCGGAAGCCGCGATCCGGGCGTATTTGTGCGGCAGGCGGGACGCGGGCGCGTGGTCTATTTCCCGGGCGATATCGACCGCACCTTCTGGGAGGTTCTGGATACGGACCACGGGACGCTGCTGCGGAATGCGGTGGAGTGGGTGACGAACGAGGCGGCTCCGCTGACGGTGGAGGGCAGAGGCATGCTGGATGTGGCGGTGTGGGAGCAGAAGGATTCGATGACGGTGCACCTGGTGAATCTGACGAATCCCATGATGATGAAGGGACCGGTGCGGGAGATTCTTCCAATCTCGGGGCAGAAGGTCTCCTTCCGGACGCCGCAGGCACGGCGCGTGAAGCGGGTGCATCTACTGGTGGCAGGGAAAGAGATTGCGTACCGGCGGGAGAACGACAGGATCTCGCTGGAAGTGCCGTCGATCGATCTGAACGAAGTGATAGCCGTGGATTTTGCCTGACGGCAGCACGGCGCCGGCGGTGCAGCGGAGCGGATTTGTTTTGCAGTGCTGCGGCACCTGCCGGTAAAGGGGCCCGGTCCGGCAGGTATCCGGAGTGAGGAACGTCGGACGCTTTAGTGGACGGAGGAGGCGACGATGGTGGAGGCGATGATGCCTGTGGCAATGGCGGCGAGGACGTAGTTGCCGTCGACTTCACGCCATTCATAGCCGCGCGGCGGCGCGTTCAGGTGATAGTGGCGGTAGTCGATGCGCTCGCCACGGTTCCAGTCGTCGTGATTGATGCGGGCGCCTTTGTGCCATTCCCGATGTTCGACGTAGTGGTGGTTGTCGGCGTGGTGGTCGTCATGATGATCCTGGGCGAAGGCAAGTCCGCCTGAGAGGGAGAGCATGACCGTGAGAGTCGAGATTGCAACAGCGGTGCGAATGGGTCTCATGAATTCTCCTGCGTGTTCGATTTGGGGAAAGCAGTCCGTTGTCTGCCGAGTCCACTGCGATCGGGCTGCAGTGAGACCATGACATTGTACGGGCCATTACGATGGCAGAATGTGAGCCGCCAGTTGCACGAGGGCGAAATTATCCGGCGTGAAACAGAGGGTTGCCTGAGCGAGGAAGAAACGAATCCCCCTGTAAGTTCCTGATTTACAGGACAAAAGCCTGATCGGCCAGACAAAAACGCCGAGATTTACAATCTGTAAAAAATCCTGCCGGAGCGAATCATTTCCTTTTGCGCCGCAAACTTTGCGGGTGCTAGGATCATGCATCCCCCTCCTGTGAAAAAGGCCGCGTGCTGGTCCTGCGGCCCGAATAAGACTTCGGCCCCGAATATGACTTATCAAGGAGATGCTCCATGTGCTCTGGCAAGTTCGCGCGTGTGCGAACGGCGCGATATCTGTTGGGACTACTGGTCAGCCCGCTGATGCTTATCGGCGGTGCCCATGCCCTGTATGGCGGGCCGGCGGCGATGCCGCAACCCGGCGCCGCTGCGTCTGCCCCTCAGGCTCAACCGCTCAGCATTGCCGAACAGAACAGAGTTGTTTCGCCCAAAGACGCGGTCAATGGCGCGGACTGGCTGAAGGCACAGGGCGTGCAGCAGGGGCTGGATCAACTGGATCTGGGCGCCGATGCGAAGGGGCATCCCATTAAGTTTGAGATATCGAAAGATGGCGCGGGCGTTCAGCTCAAACTTACAGGATCGGGGCTGGACAATTCACTTGCCAGCGATAAGACCGGCGGCGGCATTATGGGAAAGTTCGGCCACAAGAAGAACAATGACGCCAAAGGGGCCAGCGGCTTAACGATCACTGACTTACTCGGTCCTAAGTTTACGGCGTACGATCCCGAAAACAAGGGCAGCATGGAAGAGAAGAGCATCGGTTTCGGCAAGATTGCCAAACTGAACGAGATGATGGGCGGAGGGAAAGACCATTACCTCAAGGGAACAAACCTTTATCCATCCGATCTGAGAACGATCGAGCAGAATGCTCCGGTGATCAAGTTGCTGGCGGAGGGTAAGTCCGACGACGCCAACAAACTGTACAGCTCTTTGCATACAAGCGCGGCCGATGGAGACCTTGGCACGAGCGACCCGGCGAAGCTCGCGCTGATTCAGAAAGTCAATGCAACGATGGATAATCTGACGGCGCAGGAGCAGGTAAGCGCCAAAACCCTGCATTTCAAGGCCGAAAACGGGAATGTTGTCGCTCATCTCGACGATCAGCAGACGGCCAATCTCGATAAGGTTCTGCAGAGCCTGAGCCAGGAGAAGCTCTTTGGAACGGGGAAGGTTACGTATACAAAAGATGCCAGCGGCAAAGGTGTTGTGGCCATGGACAGCGGTATTTCGGGTGACGATGCCGATCAGGCCGCGGGATCGCTCAAGGCCGCTATCGATACCGGCGATGCCAAAAAAGTGGAGGCCTATAAGAAGTTCAAGGGCCTCAACGACCTGAATCTTCCGAAACGGTCGAGCAATGGCAATGCGGATTACAGCCTGGGCCTGAAGGTGGCCTGAGTCACAAACTGGTCCTGCCAGCTACTCATCATTCGTAGAGAAAGCCCTGTCGTTCCCATGGAACAGCGGGGCTTTCTTGTCGGAGGACTGAAAGACAGAAAAAAGCTGCGAAATGCTTCGCGAAATTTTCCGGAGGAAGAGTTGTTTCTCCGCGTATCTCGATGGAAGGGACCAGATTTTAAGTGGTGGTGGGCGAGGCGGGAATCGAACCCACAACCCTCAGCTTAGAAGGCTGATGCTCTATCCGATTGAGCTACTCGCCCGAATGGTGGCGCTGCCGCGGAGAGGTGGCGGAACCGGGACCGCCGGCGGAGCTGATGCCTGCACTCATTGTAGCCGCAACCGCTGTCTCGAGCACGGACTGCCATGCGTCTGTGGCTGATGCGGCATCGGCTCCGCAGCCGGCGCAGTAGAGCGTGATGCCGAAGCCTTCGCCATGCAGTGAGCCGATGGCGGCATGAGCTGGCCGGATGACCGCATCGACGAGACCGCACGGCTGCGGCGCATTGCGCAGGATGTGGGCGAGGGCTGTGGCCCACTCCCTGTGCAGTTCGAAGGAATCAAACAGAGACGGGTCGCAGGCGATCAGGTCGATGTAGCTGGAGAGGCCCGCCTGCGCATCCTCTGTCGCGGCATCGAACTCCATAGGATCGATCTCGTCCGTCGTCAGCGTCCATACATCGCACTTCGCGGTAAGGAGTGGAGAGCCGGGCGCGTTGAGCCGCTGCAGGGCGAGGGCCAGAGCAGGATGCTGCGCGATCTCCTGAAGTGTGGCGGCGGCTTCGGGATGAAGGCGCAGGTCGATGAAGTGCTCCCACGGAACAACGATGACGGGAAGATCGGCGCCGATCTCCGCGCTCCAGTCAGCTTCCATGCGTTTGTCCGGAGAGGGCGGTTTCCACGGCGGGCGAGGCGAGGCCGAGAAGAAAGCGAAGCAGCGTGTGTTCGGCCCAGTAGCCGTCGTATCCACTGGCGGCGGCGAGAAAGGCGCAGTGGCCGCCGTGCTGCGTCTCCAGAAAGGTGACGCGCGGATTGGCGAGAAGCGCGTCGCGCGTGGAGGGCAGCATGCGGATGAAAGGGTCGTCGATCGAGTGCAGGATGAGCGTGGGCACGTGCAGGCTGGCGGCAAACTGCGAGCTGGCGACGGAGTAATAGTAGTCGTCGGCGCCGGCGAAGCCGCCGTAGGGCGCCACGATGTACTCGTCGAAGTCGCGCAGGCTGTGGATCTTTTCGACCTCTGCTGCGCCGTAGATGCGCGGATACATCTGCATGCGGCGGCGGACGCGCGCCACCATGGAGCGCAGGAAGTGCCATTCGTAGACGCGGTTTCGCGGCTCGTGCAGGGCGGCGGAGGAGAGCGCGAGATCCATGAGCGGCGAGACGCCGATGACTGCTCTGAGCTGCGGCGGCGCCGAGGAGCCGAGCTGCCCGGCGAGCCGGAGCACCAGATTGCCGCCCATGGAGTAGCCGATGAGCGCGATGCGCTGCAGCTGGTGCTCGCGGATGATGGTCTCGAGGATGCGCTGCACGTCGCCGGAGCGGCCGGAGTGATAGATAGTCGGCGAGAGATGGTCGGTGCCTCCGCAGCTGCGCATGTTCATGCGGACGACATTGAGCCCGGCGGCGAGCGCGCGTGCGGTGTTGCCGACGACATACTGCGAGTTCGAAGAGCCTTCAAGCCCGTGCACGAGGATGAGCGTGAGCCGCTCGCGGCGCACCTCTTCCGGCTGCCAGTGGCAGTGGCAGAGAACCTGGGTGGGGCCGTATCCGGCAACGGGGCCTTCGACTTCGACGAGCAGCGGCGAGGGCTCCGGCAGAGTGAGGCGGCGGGGAAGAAAGTTGCCGGCGAGGGTCTGCAGGTGGGCATTGCTCAGCCAGCGGCGCGGGATGAAATCCGCGAGCGGGGCAGCGGATGGCTGCGCGGGAAGGGAAGAGTCGTCAGGATTACGAGAGGCCGTCACCGGCTGAGACCCTCGAGGACAGCGGCGGCGTGCAGGGCTCCGGTGGGAGCATCTTCATGTTTGAAGTAAGCGAAGACATCGCCGCTGCCGGCGCGTTTGACGAGCAGCTTCCGCACCGCGGTGAGATCGCTTTCCGAGTAGTCGCTTTTGCGCAGGCGGTAACAGGCGAAGGGCGCGGTGACGATGTCCGGCGTCTGCAGCTCATCGCTTTCGGCGACGCAGAGCGCGGTGTGATGCTTTTCGAGCAGATGATAGACGGCGTCGTCGAACCAGGACTCGTGGCGAAACTCAAAGGCCATGCGAAGGCCGAGCGATGCGGCGTCGTCGAGAAAGGCTTCGAGGCGCGCGGTGTCGGCCTTCATGTTCGGCGGAAGCTGAAAGAGCACCAGCCCCATGCGTCCGGCCGCGGCGACGGGCTGGATGGAGCGGGCGAAATCATCAAGCGCGGCGGCGCAGTTTTTAAGCCGCAGAATGTGAGTGACGCGCTGCGGCGCCTTAAACGAGAAGCGGAAGGCTTCGCCGGTCTGCGCGAGCCACGACTGTATGGTGGTTTCGGTCGGGAGCGAGCGAAAGGTGTAGTTGACCTCGACGGAGTTGAGACGGGTGGCGTAGTACTCGAGGAGTTTTTTGGCGGAGACTTTTTCGGGGTAGAAATCAGGCTTCCAGCTGGTGTACGCCCATCCCGAGCAGCCGACGCAGATGAGGCCGTTTTGCTGGTGTTGCGCTGTCTGCTTCACGGTCTTTATAAGGAAGGTGGGTCCGGTGCCCGATTGGGGCGGCTAGTGGGGATCGAACCCACGACATCCTGAGCCACAGTCAGGCGTTCTGCCGCTGAACTATAGCCGCCATCCAGAGCTTGATTGTAGCATCTGCAGCAGGTGTCCGCACCTTTGCGCATCCTATGTTGAGGCAGGATTTATGCCTATGCAGAGACCGGCTCAGCCTGAGATCCTTCCTCCGGAAGACGATGCAGCCGCATCGGAGCAGCGTGAAGCGGCAGAGCCGCTGCGGGCGCGCCTGCGCGGCGGCGGCCAGTTCTTTTCGGATGAGAATCTGGATCTGCTGGCGCATCTGCTGGATGACTGGTTCCGCATTCCGGGGACGCCGATCCGCTTCGGTCTCGACGGCCTTATCGGACTGGTGCCGGGGCTGGGCGATGTGCTGGCCGGGCTGGCCTCGTGCATTCTGATTTTTGCGGCGTGGCTGCGCGGCGTGCCCTATGTGGCGCTGGCCAGGATGCTGGTGAATCTGGCGCTCGATGTGCTGATTGGAGCGATTCCGTTCCTGGGCGATGCGTTCGACATTGCATGGAAGGCCAACCGCCGCAACTATGCGCTGATGACGCGGCACCTTCGCCAGCCGCACCGGCATACGTGGAAGGACTATGTGTTTCTCGCGCTGATCGGCCTGGTGCTGGCGGTAATTTTTGTCACTCCGCTTCTGGTGCTGGTGTGGATTGCGGCGTGGCTGCTGCACCGAACATAAGCTCGCGGCATGCTGTGTTTCCCCCGGCATACGGTGTTCAATGAGAAGATGCGCGCGTGCGCGGAGTGTTCCGGAGCACTGCGGCGGCGAGGGCGGATGCGGGCGAGGGCTGCGATACAATCTACTTCAGTTGAAGTCTCCGGCGCGCTGCAACGGCGCGGATGCGGGATTATGTCGGGGCGTAGCGCAGTCTGGTAGCGCATCTGCTTTGGGAGCAGAGGGTCGGGGGTTCGAATCCCTCCGCCCCGACCATCTGAGTTCAATACCATCTAAAAGCTGGATGAATCTCTTAATTCATGGATATTGCAAGGGATATCGAGATCCCGCCATGGATATGATTTTCCACTAAATTCGATTGAGAACAAAGCGGCGAATTTCTTTGAGGTCGTCCCTTTCGTTCGCGAAACTTCGAATTCCTCCCTGCTGACAAGCACTAAGAATCTTTCCTGCTCAACATGCGAATTCTCCGAGTACACCTTCTGTTTGAAGGGCCGAAAACGGGGCTGGCTCCATGATGCCGCCCTTCGCATGGCCAGGATATTAGAAAAAGACTGGAGGCGGTACAGGAAAAATTGAACAGCAGTATCGTTTAGTTTAAGAACCGCTCTCTTATCCCCTTCCTGTTGATACAGACTTTCTGAAGACCTGAGCATTCTGCCGGGCTGCGGGCGCGGATGCCCGATGATGGACGGCCGAAATTTAACACTCACGTAATCATTCCGCTCAGAGCTTCGATGTACAAAAGCTCCATCTGCATAAATCTGTAGCTCAGTCTCTGACTGATCCTCCTGTACGCGCGCTGCACGCGAAATAGTTTTGCCTTCCACGCCGGAACATCCCTGCTAAAAAAACTTCCCAAAAATCTTTGACAGGTGGTTGATAACCATCCCTTTCGATTGTCTTCATCGCGGAAGCGGTGTGTCTCCTCCTGGCCCCACGGTTTGCGGCCACCTTAGCTCCCAGAGTTCGTGAGGCGCAACTCCAGCGTTGCGGCAAGAGATCGGATCAGCGGTGCGTGTGCATGTCAGACGTTCGCTGCAGAGCAGGGCAATTCAACGCCCGAAAGGACAAGGAATCGTGAATTCACCTGTGCGTAGCGGAGGGTTTGTGCGGCAAAGCATATCGAAGATGAAGGGCGGGCAGCCTGCTGTAGTGACGGCGATGTTCGCGGTTCTGCTCTTCCTGGCGGGCTGCGGGGGCGGCGGGGCCACGAAGCAGACAACAGCGACGCCCACGTTCACGCCGGGCGCCGGCGCATTCACTGCGTCGCAGACGGTGACCGTCGGCGACGCCACCGCAGGCGCGGTGCTCTATTGCACCACCGACGGGAGCAAACCTACCACGTCTTCCGCGCAGTGCCCCGAGCCGATCACGGTGAGCGCGAGCGAGACCATCAGCGCCCTTGCCGTTGCGGCTGGATACAATCCCAGCGCGGTGGCGACTGCGGCCTATACGATCAATCTTCCGCAGGCAGCCACGCCGACAATCTCTCCCAATCCCTCCGTGCCGTACACCGCGCCTCAGCAGGTGATTATCACGGACGCTACGGCCAACGCGACCATCTACTACACCACCGACGGATCGACGCCAACGTATCCGGCCGGCGGAACAACGCAGGCGTACAGCGGACAGTTGATGACAACCGCTGCTGGCACGGAGACTATCAAGGCCATCGCCGTGGCTTCGAACTTCGCAAACAGCGCCGTGGCCACAGCGGTCTACACGATCGCGCAGCCGACTCCGACTCCGGCGATTTCCTCTGCCGGCGGCACAAGCGCGACCTATCCCGCCACGCTGCTGATTTCTATCTCGGATTCCGATGCGAACGCAACCATCTACTACACAGTAGACGGCAGCGCTCCGAGCACGTCTTCGAAGAAGTACACTGCGCCGATTACCGTGGCCAAAACGCAAACGGTCAACGCAATAGCTCTGGACGCGGCGGCCGGCGACAGCGCCAGCGCGGTGGCGAGCCAGGCGTTTGCTTTTTCTGAAGCGACGCCGTCCATCGCGCCGAATGCCGGTCAGCTCCAGCCCAATTCTCAGGTCACCATCACCGATGCGGACCCCGGCGCGGCGATTTATTACTCGACCGCCGGAACAGCTACGGCCTCTTCGACGAAGTACACAGGTCCCATTGCCGTCTCTGCAGCGGAGACGGTCAGCGCCATCGCCATCGACACGGCCGGCGGGTACGGCATCAGCCAGGCGGCGTCGCAGGCTTACACCATTGAGGGGCAGGAGCCGGAGCCGGTCATCTCGTCTCCAGGCGGAACAGGCGCGACGTATCCGGCCACGCTTTCCGTCACCCTTTCCGACACAGACAGCAGCGCGGGCATCTACTACACGCTGAACGGAAACACGCCAACCTCCGCTTCCACGCCTTATACGGGCGCCATCACCGTCTCCGGTACGGAGACCCTGAACGCGATCGCTATCCGCAGTGGCTATGTCAACAGCGCGGTGTCGACGCAGGCCTTCACCTTTACGGAGGCAACTCCGGCCATCTCGCCCTCTCCGGGACAACTTGTGCCCGGGGCGAAGGTCACCATCACTGACGCGGACACCGGCGCGACGATCTACTACTCGACCACAGGAACGGCAACCGCATCTTCGACGGCCTATAGCGGACCTATTCCTGTTACCGCGGCGGAGACTATCAGCGCCATCGCCATCAATACAACCAGCGGACTCCAGGCCAGCGCGCCGGCTTCCGCGGCTTACACCGTGTTCTCGGGTCCGATCATCAATGGAACTGTGGTCAGCGGCTCGACGCCCATCGCCGGGGCCAGCGTGCAGTTGTACTCTGCCGGGGCTGCGGGCTATGGCGCGGGAGCCACGGCTGCCGGCGCTTCGGTCACTGCGGCTTCGGACGGAACCTTCACCGTTCCTGTGCCCTCGCCCTGCCCGGCTGCGCCTGGCGATCAGCTCTATCTGGTGGCGACGACTGCCGGAACCAGCAACAAAAACACCAGCATCGCTCTGATGGCCGGGCTGGGCGCGTGCGGCAAGCTCAGCGCCTCGGGCACAGCAGTGACCCTCAACGAAGTCACCACCATCGCATCGGCGTATGCGCTGGCGCAGTTCGCCAGCCCTGCATCGGGCGGCGGAATCACGATCGGCGCGAGCAGCACCAACTACCAGGGCCTGGTGAACGCCTTTAACACCATCGGCAACCTGGTGACGATCGCGAACGGGCAGGCGCTCAGCATCACGCCGGCCTACGCCTCCAACACGGTTCCTAATCTCAACAGCAGCACTGTTCCACAGGCGCGCATCAATACGCTGGCCGGCATCCTCGCCTCCTGCGCAGAGAGCAGCGATGGCAGCAGTTGCGGCGCGCTCTTTACCGCAGCCACACCCACCGGCGGCACGGCCCCCGAGGACACCCTGCAGACGGCTTTGCAGATTGCTCAGAATCCCGGCGGCAACGGCGTCAGCGCAGCTACGCTCTATGGCCTGCTGGCAGCCACCCCGCCCTACACGCCTGCCCTTACCGCTGCGCCTGGTGACTTCACGCTTGCGCTCACCTTTACCGGCGGCGGACTGGGACACGGAGGCAAGAATTCCATTGCCGGTTACGGCCTGGCGATCGACGCCAACGGGAACCTCTTCATCCCCGCATTCGACCAGGCTCAGACGTCAGGAAACACCAGCAGCATGCTCGTGGAGCTCAGCAACCTCGGTGCGCCGGTGACCCCATCCTCCACGTACAACGCAACCACCAGCACCATTACCTATGGCGGCTACGATCCAGCGTTCACGCCACCGGGGAGCACGCCTGGCGTGGCTCCGGATTCCCTCGATCAGCCGAACTACATTGCGATGGATGCTTCGGGGAATATCTATCTCCCCGGGGGCATGAGCTTCGAGATAGCCACGAATCCGACCCTGTCTGTTGTTCAGATTGTCGGGTATTCAACCAGCAACCCATTCAGTCTCATTGGCTATAACAATATAGCCTTCGATGCTTCCGGTGATCTGTGGGCGGCGGCAGGAAGCGATGACCTGCTGGAGCTCAACAGCGGCGCAACCTCTGAGCTCAACGACTATATGTTTCCCGGAACCCCTCCCATCAGCCTGTTCAACCCACAGTTCAGCGGACTCGCTTTCGACGGAAGTGGAAACCTGTGGGCCCAGACACAGCAACGCAACAACAACTACTTCTATCTCTTCAACCCGGCAAACGGAACATTGACCGCCAAGTACAGCGGTGTCAGTCGCAGTAACCCGGTTGCCGGCCCTTCCGGGAATGTATACGGCTGTACCGGCGACAGTACGGGCTATATGGTCTTCAATGCATCAAACACCAGCGGTCCAGTCAGTACCTATACCCCGCCGAACGGAAACTGCTCCAATCTTCAACAGGCGGTGGACGGAGCCGGCAACGTATGGTCGGTCAGCGAGCAATATGTGGGCGGTTCCGGAGACCCTTACTCCTGGTGGCTCAACGAAGTGAACCTGAACGGCAGCGGCCTCCAGATCACTCCGAACGCGGGCTACACCGGAACCAGCACCGGGGAGACATCGGGACCGATCATCACCGGCAACTATTACGGAAGCACGGCCCTGGCCCTGGACGGTTCCGGGAACCTGTGGCTTATGCAGGGCGACGGAGTGGAATATAACGGCGGACCTTACGAGAACATCGTGGTGGAGTTCGTCGGCATCGCCGCACCGGTACAGACCCCTGCCACGCTCCAGGTCCAGTACGGGGAACAGGGAACACGTCCGTAGATGGGAGGGGGGACACGGGAATAACGTGTCCCCCTTCTGTTTTCGCTCCCTGAAATGCACGCAGTCCCACTTTTTTTGAAGAACTGATTCTTTGCCTGGTTACCAGATGTCTTCATTCGATCGTTGTGTTCACTTCTTTGCTGTTTGCGATAGCAGCGTTTCTGTCTGAATGAGGCAATTTGTCAAGACCGTTTACTGCGTTTCACTGAAGAATTTACCGGAACACAACGGAGAACTGACCTGGATTTAGTGACCATTTCCGATACTTGGCGCACAGGCCCCAAAAATCTTTCCGGATTCGTCATCGCCGGCGATGCTGCGGGCCTGCCTTCCCTTGAAAACTCTCCTGCCGATTGGATAGAGGCGTTTATTTCGCCTCTTCGAGCCAGATGGGATGGGAGGAGGGCAGGTCGCTGCGCCGCATGGTGCCAGGAAAGGTCAACAGGGATGAGCATTTTCGGGAACCTGTCGCCAGCCGGTGGGCGAGGCCGCGGCAACCGCGCGCTCAGAACCGCCGTGGCTGAAGAACCTGGGCCGGAAGCGGTGAGCGCACCACTCTTTGCGCCAGAGGCATGGGAGCCCCAGAGAGAGGAGCCAGAGACTGCACGGATGGAAGCCGGCTCGAATCTCGAAGAACAGATTCTCGTCTTCTATCGCGAGTACCGCCCCCGGCTTTACCGCTATCTCTGCAGCCTCGAAATCTCCAGTGACCTGGCAGACGAGATCGTGCAGGAGACCTTTCTTCGGCTTACAGATCAGCTGCAGGCGAAACAGAATATCCAGACGCTGGAAGGCTGGGTCATTCGCGTGGCGCATAATCTGGCGATCAATGCGTCACGGAAGATGAGACGGGAGATGCATGTGGCGCCGGCAGGCAGAGGCGCTGTCGAGCAGGCCGACCCCGCGCAGAATCCGGAACAGGCATACCTCGAAAAAGAGCGGCTCCTGCGCATGAAGGCTGCGCTCGAGAGCCTGAATGAGAAACAGCGGCACTGCTTTCTGATGCGCGCGCAGGGATTTCATTACAAGGACATCGGCCTGACGCTGGGAATCACCTCGCAACGAGCCTGCGCGCTGGTCAAAAAGGCCGCATTGAGACTGGCGGCCATCTGTGGGTAGAGCGATGGAGAAACTCAGGCGGCTGCTTGCCCGCGGCCGCGAAGAGCACCTCTCCGACGATCGGCTGGCGAGCCTGTTCTCAGACGAACTGACGCGCCCTGCCCGGCTCGCCGCACAACGGCATCTGGCCAGGTGCCTGCAATGCCGCGCGCGCCAGACGCGGCTTGAAGACTGGCAGACAGAGCGCATGGTGCACCTCTACTCCGAAGCACTGGAGCATGAAGAAGTATTACCGCCGTTGCCGGCTGCGGAGTTCACACGCAGGCTGCGGCAGAAGATCAGGCAGGCTCCGCCGCCTCGCCCGAGATGGAGACCGCTCTTCCCAATGATTGCGCTGCCGGAGCTGCCGACTATGGACCCAACACTGGCAATCGGCGTCGTGCTGGCTTTTGCTGCCGTGGTGTCGCTCTTTGTGTGGGGGCGCCAGCGCACGCCAAATATCACCTCCAACACGCTGCTGGTGCGTGCAGAGAACTGGGATGACGCCAGCATGGCTTCGTCGGGAGGGGTGATCTATCAGGAGGTACGGATCACCACGCCGCGTGTCACGCTGGACCGCGCCATCTATCGGGATGCGCGCGGCAGGCGCCGCCCAAAGACGGTCAGGCTGAACGAGAGCGAAGAGCAATTAAAGAACCGTCTGTCCGTGGCGGGCGTGAACTGGGAGGCGCCGCTCCTGGCAACGAGCTATCAGGACTGGCACGACCATCAGCGTATCCGCGCGGACAAGATCAAGCGGAGCGGCAAACGCCTGCTGACGCTGACCACCACAACTCCGGTGGGCGATGTGGCAGAGGAGACGCTGACGGTGCGCGACACGGATTTCCATCCGGTGAGCCGCTCGGTCGAATTCCGGAACAAAGAGACGGTTGAGATTGCGGAGCTGGATTTCAAGATCCTGCCCTGGAGCTCCGTCGGTCCAAACGTGTTTGAGCCGGTCGCCGTTTTTGACACAGCGGCTGTGCCCTCGCGCGTGATTCCGTTTCCGCCGCCGCCCGAAGTCCTGACTCCTGAGCAGCTGGATGAAGCAGAGCTGGGAGCGAGGCTTGTTCTGAACCAGCTCCATGCCGATACCGGCAAGCAGATCGAGTTCGAGCGAAGCCCGCAGGGAGTGGAAGTGAAGGGCGTGGTGGACACCGAGGAGCAGAAAAGGGAACTGCAGCAACATCTGCTCATGCTGCCTCACGTGACCGCTTCCATCCAGTGCGTTGCCGACCTGCAGAACGGCCATAACAGCGACGCACAGGCGGCCAGCATCAGGACCGCAGAGATGCCGGATCAGCCTTCGCCGCTGGAGCTCTTTCTTCTGAAGCGCGGACGCAGCGTAAGCACCATCAACGGCCTTGCGCAGCAGTTGTTCAGCAATGCCCTCACCATCAGCCAGGAGAGCAAGGCGATCGCCGATCTGCAGGCGCGCTTTGCGCCCGACAGCCAGCAGACGGTGCTTGCGTCCGCAACGCTGACAGAGCTGATCTTCAGCCATCGCGATCGTCTGAGAGCCGCGCTCAATCAGGAGCGGGAACTGCTGGCCGAAGCGCAGAGCGGGCCGGCGAGCGGAGAGGGCGCTCCGCTGCCGGAACCCTTCTCGCTGATGGCCGCGGCCCGGAGAAACATGGACCTTTGCAGGGAACTGACAGCTACCAGCGGCGGCGCTACCCGCACCGCCGAAATGATTCTGGCGGATATGTCCGTTTCACTCGACGAACTTACGGTTGATGCGCGCGCCGTCAACGGCAATCTTCAGAGCGATGCCGCTCTGAAGGCAAAGCAATAGGGGCTCATCCGGTTATGTTTTTATCGTTCATTCGGTTTTTGGCCGCAGGGTCTGTACATCTCCGGCGTGTGTCCGGGAAGGCAAGACCTTCCCGGTGGCTGGTCACGCGGGAAGATGTCTGCGGCCTTTTCTGTCTGGTTGTTCTGAGCATGGCCGCTGCCGGCTGCTCCAGCGGTTCGTCGGTGAAGGCGGGACCGATTTCGGTTACCAGCTCGACCCATACCGGGCAGGTGAGCTCACTGGCTGTCTCGACGGCGGTGAACGTGAGCACGACTCCCGTCAATGACCCCGCAAACGAGGGCGTGGACTGGACCGTAACCTGCGGCGGCAATCCGGTGACGGGAAGTGTTACCGGGGGAGCCTGCGGCACGCTCGCTCCGACGCACACACCGGGAGGAGCAGCGGCGCTCTATACGGCTCCCGGGCTGATCCCGCTCGGAACCACGGTGACGATTACGGCAAGCGTCGCCAGCAATCCATCGCAGACCAGCCGCGTCAGACTGACCATTCTGCCGCCGCCCGTTGCGGTTGCGCTTACGACGTTACCCGCGGTCACTTCTGTCCAGGCAGACGGGACAATCGGTTTTATTGCTCAGGTCACAAACGATCCGACGAACGCCGGTGTCCAGTGGGCATTGTCATGCGGATCGAGCGACTGCGGCTCATTCAGCGCCACATCGGCGACGAGCACAACCTATACCGCACCCGCGACTGTACCAGCCAACGGCACGGTGACCATCACCGCGACGTCGATTGCCGACTCCACCAAATCCGCGAGCACGACCATTACGATTGTGGCCCCGCCGCCGCCTGGTCCGATCGCGGTCAGCGTCTCTCCCGCGAGCCAGTATGTGGCAACGATCGGATTGGCAAAAACAGCGCACTTCACGGCCACGGTGGCCAACGACTCCGCAAACCAGGGTGTGGACTGGACACTGAAGTGCGGCAATGCCGCCTGTGGCTCAATCTCCCCCGCGCACACCGCCAGCGGAACCGTCAGTACCTTTGTTGGCCCGACTGCGATTCCGACCGGTGGGACCGTAACCATCACAGCGACTTCAACAGCCGATCCAGGCAAATCTGCGTCCGCTGTCGTCACGATCGTCACGAATGCGCCCATTGTGGTGACCCTGTCGAACGCTCTGCCGGCGGTCATGCCCGCAGGCTCGCAGTCGAGTCTCACCGCAACCGTTGCCAACGATACGCAGAATCTTGGCGTGAACTGGACGGCAACCTGCGGCAGCGCGGGAGCATGTGGAACCTTCAGTGTGTCCCCGGCGCATACAGTCAGTGGCGGCTCCATCCTCTACACTGCGCCCGCGGCGATTCCCAGCGGCAATGTGGTGACGATCACCGCGGCTTCTCCGGCCACGACGCCCGCCAATCCCGCTATCGGAACCACGACGATCGTGACGCAGCCGCCATCGGTCGCATTTTCCCAGTCGCCCCCTGCGTCGTTGACAGGCGGCGCGCAGGCGCCCGTCAGCGCCACCGTTACGAACGACATTCCGCCCGGGGGCGTCACCTGGACGGTGCAGTGCAACAGCACAGTTGCAGGAGGCTGCGGTGCGATCCTGCCGTACCAGACTGCAAGCGGGGCCACTGCGACTTATACCGCGCCTCCTGTGACCGCCGCTGGAACCATAGTGACGATCCACGCCACTTCGAATGCAGATTCCAGCGTGACGATAAGCTCGGCCTCTGTTGCCATCCATCCTTCGACCACGCTTTCGATTGGTTTCATCCCTGCAGCTCCGGCAGAGATGCAACCCGACAGCACGGTGAATCTGAATGCAGCGGTAAGCAACGACTCCACCGGCGCGGGTGTGGACTGGCAGGTGTGTGCCAGCGGCTGCGGCTTCTTCACGACCAGGCCGGCCGTCCCGGCAATTCCTGCCACAGCGACAACCCCGTATGTCCCCGCAGTCCCGGCAGTGACGGCGACGAGCGTCCCGGCATGGGCGGATGGACTTCCGATCCCATACACCGCGCCCTCTCAGCAGCCCGCATCCGGCCCGGTGGCGATCATTGCAGCGGCTCATGCAGATTCCACGACGGCTGTCTCCGCGACGATCGCCATTACTTCCGGTTCAGACGGACCGGCATTGCACGGCAGGGTGTTTGCCGGAGCGCAGCCCGTTGCGGGAGCTTCCGTGGGTCTGTACGCTGCCGGGACCAGCGGTTACGCGTCAGCCTCCTCAGAACTTTCGGCGCCGGGAGAACCTCCAGCCGCGACGACCGATAAAAACGGCAACTTCACCATACCCGCCGGATACAGCTGCGCGCAGCCCAACAGCCAGGTGTATCTGGTGGCCATCGGTGGACAAGTGGGCACGAACGATCCGAACCATGCGTTAACCATGATGACGGCGCTCGGCAGTTGTGACGCTCTCAGCTCCTCTTCGGTGATCGTGAACGAAGTTACGACCGTCGCTTCCGTCTGGGCGCTGGCGCCCTTCGCGGCGAACGATGCGCTCACCGGAAACACCAGCTATCTCTACATCGGCACAAGCAGCACAAATGTCATGGGTCTGGCGAATGCCTTCGCCACAGTCAATAACCTGATCGACATTGCAACGGGCCAGGCGCTCTATACCGTTCCTGCAGGCAATGCAACCGCGCCTTACGTCGAGATCAATACTATGGCCGACATTCTGAATGCCTGCACGGCAACAAGCGGCGGCGCGGAGGGAGACGGAAGTCCCTGCGGCAACCTGCTTTCCTATGTCGATCCGCTCTCTTACAATCCTGCGCTCAATCCAACTTCGCCCACGGACACGCTTCAGGCTGCTTTCAATATTGCGCAGCATCCGGACGCAGGGCTTGGCTATGAATTCGACTTCAACGATCTCTTCACTTTCGCCACACCTGCGGCTCCGTTCCAGCCGATTCTTGCTGCGCAGCCCAACGACTGGTCGCTTTCGCTCAACTACACCGGGGGCGGCGGCTTGTCTGCTTCGAGCGCCGTGGGTTCTTTTGCGATCGATTCCTCCGGCGATCTCTGGATCACGGACACCAAAGCGGGCAGTGTGATTGAGTGGAACGGCCAGGGTGCTGCTCTTTCTCCGTCCAACGGCTTCGAGGCGGGCGGCGGGCCGCTCGCCATCGATGCCGCGGGCGACGTCTGGATCTCCGGAGACGGCAGCCTCACAGAGCTGACGAATCTCGGCACGCCCTCTCCCGGAAGCCCGTTCACCGGAGTGCCTGGCGGGGGGATGGACATGGCCATCGACGCCCAGGGCAACGTCTGGATCACTTCCGGAGACGGCGTTGCAAAATTCAATAACTTTGGGGTGGAGCTTTCTCCCGGCGCAGGATACACCAACCCCGAAATCACAAATGTGACATCGGTGGCTGTCGACAGCTCCAGCAATATCTGGGTCAGTAACCAGCAGGCCGGGACTGGCGTACCGATCGGACTGGCTGAGCTCAGCAATGCAGGCGGCCAGCTCATCTTCGAAGGGTCGGCCAGTTCGATCAGCCCCAACACGCAACTGGCCGCGGACGGCTCCGGCGATATATGGAACGCGGGGAATAACGAAATCTGCAAAGTATCTGCCTACAGCGGAACCACGATACTGCTTCAGAGCTGCTACACGGCCAGCACCAATCGCTCAGATTCTCCGAATGTGCTGATCGACAGTCCGCGAGGCACAGCAATCGATGGAGCGGGGAATGCCTGGGTCGCCGGCACCGGAGGCAATTCAGCACAGCAGGCGGCTTTGGGGGAGATCGTATCGAGCATCGCCGGCAGCTCCAATGCTCCCGATTTTGTTTCTCCCGGCGTCGCCGCAGGCTCTCTGCAGGCCGCAGTCGACGGCTCCGGCAGCGTGTGGGTCCTGCAGGCAAACAACACGGTAACGGAGTATGTGGGACTGGGAGCGCCCGTCGTCCAGCCCATCGCGCTTGCGGAGCAGAAGAACAAGCTGGGGGCGAGGCCATGAGCACGTCCTCCGCCATGCCTGTCTCAAGCCATCATCTTCGAATCACTCAATAGCTTTACAGAAAGGGATGCAATGAACATCTCCATTGATATGCGTGTCACTGGCGGCCTGCGATTCGTGAAGACGCCTCTGTCATTGCTTGCTTTGGGAGTCCTGACCCTCGGTGGCTGCGGGACCGGACCTTCGGGAAAGCTGGTAGTCGATCCGATTCAGTTTACGAACATCAAGGGGCAGCCGGTATCAGTATCAAGTCCGGTGACGTCGCTGAGCGTGAACCAGGGAGCGTATGTGATGGTGACGCTGACCGGCGACACGGAGCTGCTGGGTGCGGACTGGAGCGTGATCTGCGGGAGCGCATTGCCTCCGGGTACGCCGCTGCCGCCGGGGCAGACACAAGACCTGTCCTGCGGCTCGTTCAGCCCGACGCACACAGCGAGCGGTCCTGTGCCGGGTTATGCGACGAGCGGCGCGGGTTATGTGGCGTTCTATACGGCGCCGGCCGCACCACCGAAGGCCGGGGTCGTCACACTCTATGCCAGCTCGACCGCCGATCCCTCCCGGTTCTCCAGCATCACGCTGCCCATCACCGGCCTGCCGATTTCCGTCGGATTCGCGCCTCAGCCGCCCGCATCGATCGCTCTGGCCGGAACGGTCCAGCTCACGGCAGTGGTGAGCAACGATTACAACGCCGGGGGGGCGACCTGGTCGGTGGCCTGTCAGGCCGGTCCCGGCGCCTGTGGGTCGTTCGGCCCGATGCAGACGGAAAGCGGCGCGATGACGACATACACCGCGCCGGCCATTGTGCCGGCCGGCGGAGCCGTGACGATCACTGCAACATCGGTTGCCGACCCAACTAAATATGTAAGCGCGACGATTACAATTTTGCCGATCAGCGTGAGCATTTCTCCCGTAACGCTTTCCGTGGGAACAAACGAAACAGGCGCTCTGACCGCTGTGGTGACGAATGACGGAGAGAATCGCGGCGTCGACTGGAGCGTGAGCTGCACAAACCCGGTCGATCCCGGAAAGTGCGGCTCGGTCTCGCCGCAGCATACAGCCAGTGGCGCTTCGACCACCTATACGGCTCCGGCCCTTGCGAACATCGCAGCGGGCAGCACCATTGCGATCACTGCGACTTCGAGCACCGACCCAACGAAAAGCGCGACCGCAACCGTTACTGCCGTCAAGGGTCAGCTTGTCTCCGGCATCGCTCAGGCTGCCCAGCACCCGCTGCGCGGCGCACGGGTCTCACTCTATGCGGTGACGACCAGCGAAACAGTCCTGAATTCCACGGCCAATGCCGACGATGCGTCCGCTGTCACATCCACAACAACGGACGAGGATGGTAATTTCACGATTCCGTATGGCTATGAGTGCCCAACGCCCGATACGCAGATGTACCTGGTCTCGACGGGCGGAAATGCCGGCGAGGGTACGAATGACAATCTCGCGCTCATGGCCGCGCTCGGCTCCTGCTCGAATCTTGACGCATCGCGCTTTGCCGTGAACGAGGCGACAACGGTGGCCGCGGTTTACGCCCTCTCCGTCTTCACCACGGACTACCTGCACATCGGCTCGCAGAATGCATCGCCGGCGGGAGTCGCCGCTGCATTCGCAACGGCAAAGGACCTCGTCGATGTCACGACAGGGCTGCCTCGCTCGCGCACCGTTTCCGGCATCGGCGTTGACCCGCAGGCGAAGGTCGATACGCTGGCGGACATCATAGCCGCCTGCGCCTCGACGGCCGGCTCGGTTCCCGGAGACGGAAGTGTCTGCGATCAGTTCTTCACGGCCAGCAATCCAAAGGCAACGCCGGCCGAGCGGCCCATCAACACGCTTCAGGCAACGCTTGCTCTCGCTCGAAGCGGAACCGGGGTTGTTGACGCTGCCGGACTGCACCGGCTTGCCGTTTCGAATACCTCCTTCCAACCGGAGCTCGCAGCGCAGCCGGCCGACTGGACTCTTCCGGTGAGCTTCAGCAACGCGCCGCCGGGCGCGCTTCCGGAGGGTAGAACAGTCTCCGTCGACAGCGCCGGAAATGTCTGGATTCGCAGCGGCGGGAATGGTGCAACAGAATTTGTCGGCGCGGCACCTGGCGCAGCGGATCTGAGCACGCCGATTCCCCGCGCCGCCGGGACGGAGAACCAGCCGTGACGATCCACCGGACTCCGAAACAACCATACGGCGCAAACCATTCTGAAATGACACGAAGGAGAGGTTGGATGATGACGGTGAAAAAGATTCTGAGTGTCCTGGCGCTTGCAGGCTGTGTTGCGGCTTCAGCACAGAATGCGAATCAGCAGACCGCGAAGCCGGCAAAGACAAAGGCCGCCGCGGCAAAGCCGAAGATCCAGGAGCAGATACTGTTGCAGCAGCTGAACGAGAAGTTTGAAAAGCTCGATGAACTGACTGACAAGTACAGCCAGCTGCAACAGCGTCTCGACAGTGTGCAGAAGGAGCTGACGGAGCACGATGCCAGGCTTGCGGCTGCACTGCAGGCCGCAGCCGATGCTCAGGCCGCGGCTGCGGAGGCGAAAAAGGAGCTGGCGGCGGCGCATCAGACGGCAGGACCGGACGGCTCCAGCGTGGCCGCACTGCAAAGCGATGTCGCGAGCCTTAAGGCCGCATCCTCATCGCTCGTCACCGCGGTCGAAGCTAACCAGAAGGAGACGAAGAAGCTGGAAAATCCCGATGTCCTTCACTTCAGGGGTGTCGACTTAACGCCGGGCGGATTCGTCGCAGGGGAGACCGTGAATCGCCAGCGAGGGACCGGAAGCGATGTGAATACACCGTTCTCCAGTATTCCCTTTGGCGGCCAGACTGCGGGTGTGCTTTCGGAATTCAATGCCAGCGGGCGCCAGTCTCGAATCAGCCTGCTTGCCGAAGGCAGACTGCCGTCGGCTACGCTGCGCGGCTATTACGAATCGGATTTTCTTTCGGCGGGAACAACCTCGAATGACAACCAGAGCAACAGCTATACGATGCGCATCCGCCAGGCATGGGCGCAGGCGGCACTGCAAAGCGGATGGACGCTGACAGCGGGGCAGATGTGGTCCCTGGCAACGGAATATAAGTCGGGTCTCTCAAACAGGGCGGAAGCGATTCCGCTGACCATCGACGCGCAGTACAACGCCGGCTTTACCTGGGAGCGCCAGTACGGCTTCCGGGCAGTGAAGAGCATTGGAAGCCGGTTCTGGATTGGCGGTGCTTTGGAAGAGGCGCAGACTCTCAACGTCGGCGGACACAATCTTCCGACGATCGCCTATCAGCAGGCGGGCAACGGCAGCGGCCTTTATAACCCTTCGGCGAACTACAGCTTCAACTATGCGCCGGACCTGATCGCCAAGGTGGCGTATGAACCAGGCTTTGGCCATTTTGAAGTGTTCGGCATAGGCCGCTTCTTCCGTGACCGTGTGTTCCCGAACGGTCCGGCACCCGCCGGCGCGTCCCAGCCGTCCACAACTTCGGCGCTTGGCGCCTTTACCTCGAAGACCGAGGGCGGCGGAGTCGGCGCCAACGCGCGTGTCTCCCTTTTCTCGAAGACGCTCGATCTGGGCGCGCACGTTCTGGCCGGTAACGGCATAGGGCGCTACAGCACGTCGACCCTGCCCGATGCGACGGCCCACGAAGACGGCTCCCTGGAACTGCTGCCGGGCGGCTCGGCGCTCGGAAGCCTTGAGTGGCACGCCGCTCCGCGTTTTGATTTCTACTCCTATTACGGCGGAGAGTATGTCAGGCGCGCTTACTACCCCAGCGGTTATTTCGTAACGACGGCCGGACCCACCGATGGCCAGCCGATTCTTGAAGGTTACGGCGCTCCAAACAATATCGTCAGCGGCTGCTATACCGAGGTGCTGCCTGTCTCGTCGTCCAACGGCGGCGGCAATGTGCCCGGCGCGGCGTCCAGTTGCAACGCCGATAACCGCAACATCCAGGAGGCCACTGCCGGCTACTGGTTCCGCCTCTACAGGGGCGCGCACGGAACCTTTCAGCAGGGAATTCAATACTCCTACGCGGTGCGGCATACCTGGGAGGGCATCGGCCTGAACGGGCTTGGATTCTCTCCCAAGGCCATCAACAACATGTGGTTCACCTCATTCCGTTACTACCTGCCGCAGTAATGATTCGGTCTGCCATGGATGCTGAAACGCAATATTGAGTCCGCACGAGGGAACTGGAGTTACAGAGAACGATGCTTCGATCACTTAAACGGCTTCTGTCCGCGACGATCCTCCTCACGCTCCTGGCCAGCGTACCGGCAGCCGCCCAGACCGGCCGCTTCTCGGGACAGGTTGCCGATCAGGGCGGAGGAGTTATCCCGGGAGCGACGGTACAGGTCGTCAATCAGGACACGCTGGTGAAACGGGAGACAAAGACAGATGCCACGGGTAACTATTCGGTGGTTTCTCTTCCACCGGGAAGGTATCAGGTCATCATCGACGCGGACGGCTTCAATCGAATATCGAGCGAGGCCGTGTCGCTTGCGGCAGAACAGACATTCGTCTTCAACGCGAAAATGTCCGTGGGGGGAGTGAAAACCAGCGTCGAGGTCAATGGAGGCGGGACTCCACTGGTGGAGTCGGACACCGCCTCTCTGTCTACGACGTTGTCTGAAAAGGAGGTCACAGGCTACGGACTAAACGGGCGAAACTTCTCGCAACTGATCACCATGGCGCCTGGCGTGAGCAATCAGACCGGCCAGGATGAGGCCAAGGTTGGGGTCGCCGGAAGCGCGAAGTTCAGTGTGAACGGGGGACGGGTCGAATACAACACCTTCGAGGTGGACGGCAGTGACGTGCTGAACACCAGCATCAACGCCAGCCGCGGGCAGGGCGAGCCGCTGATGGTATATCCCAGCATCGACGCCATCCAGGATATGAAAGTGCTTACCGCCGATTACAGCGCCCTGTACGGCAAGAGCGCATCGGGAAGCGTGCTGGTAAGCACCAAATCCGGCGGAGACAGACTGCACGGCGATGTATACGAGTTTCTCCGCAACGAGATGTTCAACGCCCGCAATTACTTCGATCAGCCCGAGCCGGAGCCGCTGGGATATCAGGGCAATCCTGTCTACAGGACACCGTTGTATCGCCGCCAGGACTTCGGTGCAACCCTCGGCGGACCGCTGTTCATTCCGAACCATTTCAACACCGATAAGCAGAAGACATTCTTTTTCTTCTCAGAAGAGATACGGCGCGAGAAGACTCCGGTGGACTACAACCAGTCCGTGCCAACGAATGCCGAACGGTCGGGGAACTTCTCAGACGTTTGTCCCACGCTTGTGCCCGGCGGTTCCGGAACCTTCAATCCGGTGGAGTATCCGGATTGCCCGCAGGGAGGTATTTCTGCCGGCGGTAACGGGGAGCCGAACGTAGGCAGCGCGGTCGAAGTGAATTACACCAGCGAGGCTGTTCTCAACAGCGGGCTTATTCCTCAGGCGAATTCCGTGAATGGCTGCAATACGACTAACCCATCCCCTCTGTACCGCTGCTATGTGGCCTCTGTTTCGCCGCCTACTGACTGGCGCGAGGAGCTGTTCCGCATCGACCAGAATCTGACGCCCGGCGAGCGGCTGTCGTTCCGCTACATTCACGACGCCTGGAATACAGTGACGCTGGCGCCGCAGTGGGGCGTCGTGCAGAACAGCTTTCCCACGGTGGAAAACCGGCTCAACGGTCCAGGACTGAATATGGTGCTGAGTCTTGCGCAGACGCTGCCGCATGGCATGCTCAATCGTCTGGCCCTCAGCTATGGAGTCGAACATATTACGCTGACCCCGCAGCCCGGCTCCGGCGTCAGCTCGCTCGACCGGCCGGACATTCTGGGAGATCCATGCGCGCCGGCGAGCAGCGCGGGCAGGCAACTGACAGAGTGCCCGATGGGCTATATCTTTAATAACCGCTTCGGTGGAAACAAGCTGCCCGGTCTCGTCTTCCAGGGTTCTAACGGAGCCTATGGAGGACACGGTTTTGCTGCCGATACCGGTTACGCTCCCTGGAACCAGGCGAATCCAACCTTCAACATTCGTGACGACGTCAGCATGACGGTGGGCAGGCACGACCTGCAATGGGGCTTTGAAGGAACCTTCGTCCAGCAGAACGAGCTGAGCGCGGTAAGCGGCGCGAACTCAGGCGACCAGCAGGGATTGCTCACCTTCAGTAATCAGCAATCGATCTACACCACAGGCAACGCCTTTGCTGATTTTCTGGCCGGCCCGGGCGTCGTGAACAATGTGAGCGGCGCTCTGACGCAGGGTGCGATCAAGAGCTACACACAGGACAGCGGCCAGGCGAAATATTACAACCGGTATAAGATCGCGGAGCTGTACCTGCAGGACGACTGGCGCATCCATCCGCGGTTCACGCTGAATGCCGGACTCCGGGCAAGTCTGTTCGGTGCGTGGTACAACCCCAAAGGCACTGCGTACAACTGGAGACCGGAGCTGTACAACACATCGCTCGGAGCCTCTCTCTTCATCGATCCCACCTATGGGTATCTGGTGCAGAGCGGCAGCGGTGTTCCCGTTCCGCTGCCCAGAACAGGACCGTATAGCCTGAGCGGCCCCAACGCGCTTAATCCCGCAATCAGCAATGGTCTGGTGCAGTGCGGCGGGCAGAGCGGCGTACCTTCAGGCTGCATGACCAACCATCTGTTTCATCCTGAGCCGCGCATAGGATTCTCGTGGGACCCGTGGGGCAACGGCAGGACCGCGGTCCGCGCTGGCTACGGCATCTTTTGGGAGCATGGCACCGGATATGAAGCCAACGTTGGATCGCTGATCGGAAGCGCTCCGTTGATCCTGAGCGAGACCCAATCGAATATTGAATCGCATATCAGCGGCAGCACCATCTCCAGCCCCTTCAACCTGATTGGTCTCTCCTGCCAGCAGGGAAGCGCGCAGTGCGGCAACCTGGTGAGCCCCGCGGGCGGGGTGACCTTTCCTCTGAACGTAACCTCGATCCCTACCAAAGCCGTCTACCCCTATACGCAGCAGTGGAGCCTGAGCGTGCAGCGTGAAGTGCGGAAGCAGATGGTGGCGCAGATCGCCTATGTCGGCACGAAGGGCACGCATCTGACGGCCGTCCGCGATCTCAATCAACTGCCGCCGCTCAGCAATGCTCTCAATCCGTTTGGTCCTGGGCAGCCAATCACTGCGGGCGTCTGTTCGACCGGAGCGAACTATAACTACTTCTCCGTCGATGGCGAAAATTCCGGAGTGTACGGCTATCCAGTCACCATTCCAAACTCGCCAGGCATTGGGCCGGGCTCGCCCGGTTATGTCAATATGTTCGTCGCCTGCACAGGCAATCCCGGCTTTGCGGGGGGTGGCAGCCCACCCCATAAACTTGGCATCAGCGCCGACTCGGTGCGCCCCTATCCAGGATTCAGCAACATTATCTCCGTCGATAACGTCGCCGATTCCGAATACAACGCTCTGCAGGCCACGCTGCGCCAGACCACCGGCTCATTGACCATCGGCGTCGCCTACACCTACAGCCATTCGCTTGACGACTCCTCCGACCGGTCTTCGGCCAACTTCGCCAACTCGCTTGACATCCACTCGAACCACGCCAGCTCGGACTTCGATCAGCGGCATATCCTGAACGTCAACTACATCTACGATCTGCCGCTGCCCCGCCTGCTCGAGGGATTCACGCATCTGCTGGGGACCGGTTTCGATCCGGACGATGATTCAGCCTCTGCGGGGACCAGGAAAACGACGCCTGGGCAGCTTGCTCCGATCGGGAAGACTCTTCTCGCGGGCTGGCAGTTCAGCGGTATTACCACCTTCCAGACCGGAACGCCTTTCAGCGTTATCAATGGCGGCGGCTCCGATGGTACAGGCGCGGCGGATAACGCCGGCGTCGGGGATGGTCTGGGTGTCGGTTCCTACGCCGATCTCATGCCCGGTGTCAGTGCGCACGCGGGCAAGCCATTAGTCGCGCATGGTGGGGGTAACGTCGGCCCTCTGCTCCTCAATCCGGGAGCCTTTGCCGCGCCGCGCGGCCTTACCTTTGGCGACTCGGGCCGCAACTACCTGAGAAACCCATCACGCGTGAACTTCAATATGTCGCTCTTCAAGCACTTTAAGCCCTTTCGCGAGCGTCTCGATATTGAGTTTCGTACCGAAGCATACAACGTCTTCAACCATACCCAGTTCCGCATTACCGATCCGGCGAACCCCGGAAACACCGGCAACAACGTCATCAACTGCTACGGTACGCAGACCGAGCTTTACTCAGCGGGAGCGTCAGGTTGTCTGGCGGGCAACTCCTTTCTGCATCCGGTCGATGCGCATGATCCGCGCATTCTGCAATTCGGCCTGAAGGGAAGTTTCTGAATGACCAGGGAGAGGGTTATGCATTGCCTTAAACGAGGAACAGGCCGGTCTCGAAAATTCGCATGGAAGATCTGTTTCCTGGGCGTGATTCTGCCGGCTGTCTCCATGATCGGATGCGGCGGAAAGACGGGGCCGGGCACTTCGACTGCACAACAGCAAAGCACGCAGACATATTTTGCGCCTTTCGTCGAAGGGACCTCGAACGGCGGTACGCCTGTCGGAGGGCCACAGACCTATACCATCAGCGATCCCGCAGGCAGCGGCTCTGCGGGCGCTTTTAAGCAAACGACCTATCTCCTCAATGCAAATCAGGAAGGCGCTCAGGTGATCAACGCCGGGGAGGTTACAGCTTTGCAGCGTGGACTGCTGAGCCTGGGAGTAACCGCAAACTACTCCTTCAGCAACGACACCGGCGCCTGGGTGACCACCGATTACAGCACGCCTAAGACAGGAGGCTTCGCCGTCGAGCTGGCAGGGCAGGCCGGGGGGCTTGTGCAGCTGCCGGGACAACCCGCGGCGCCGGTGGCGGCCACCGCACAATGCCCGAATTTCGCCACCCCGCAGACCTATCAATTCGTCACGATTCCGAACGGGGCTTCCGCCGGTACAAACGAAACTGCCTATGGCAGCGTGGACATCGGCACCAGCGGCAGCACCGTGAACCTCACCAATATTCAGCAATTCACGCTGTCTTCGACGGGCGGAGCGGGAGCGCAGGTACAACCGGCCGCGACACCCGTGACGGGAGCCTGCGGGACAACTTCCTATGGAAACACGATCAGCATTCCTTATCCGGTTACCATCACAAACCCAGGAGGTGGTCAGACAACTCCGCCGCCAGCCGTCCTGGCAATCGGGCCGTCCGGTCTTTTGGTTGAAGACAATGGCCTCGGCAGCAATGGGCTGACGTATCAAACTTCGCTCAGTGGCGGAACGGGAGCTATCGGTTTGCCGCGGCCCTCTCAGCCACTGGACACGGGTACTGTCGTTGGCGCGCAGTATCTCGGCTTTATCTTTGGAGCCCCGACTGGCGGAAACTTTGGCGCTCCCACCGGCTGGTCGTCGCACGTCGCTTCCTTCGGCTTTACCAGTCTGCCGTCGAATTGTTCCTCCGTAGCCGCACAGACCACCACTCTGATCTACGGCGGCGACTTCACGAACGACAATCCTTCCGCGTCACCCAATGGCTTCGGCAACTGTGATTTTGCCATCGACCTTGGCCCAGAGGACTCGACGAACAACGGCTTCTATCCCAATGCGACGGTCTGGATGGGCGCAGGATATGCCGCAAATACCTCGAACAAAAACAATTCATTTTCTGCCGTTGGCGTCGCCGGACAGCTCAATGGCAAATACGCTCTTTTCGTCCTGGGCGCGAATACCGGCCAGCAGTGGGCCATCTATCTTCTGCAATCGAATTGAACGGCGTCTGAGTTTCGTCGTGAACGGAGAGTAAAAACAGGCGTAAAACTTCGCCTGGCCGGGCATTATTTTTTTGTGAAAAATCCCGGAAAGAAGAGGCGCAGAAAGATGGCCCGGCAAGAGCATGATCCTCAAGCCACTGAGAACAGGCAGTTGCGAGACAGGTCACGAACGAAAGCAACACTTCCATGCGCTCTAGGATTCTTCATCGGATATTCACCTGACAGGAGCGAACTATTGGAAGGAATTGCTCTCTTCAGGATCGAATGCAGCTTACGCCGTCCAAAAGAAAATCTCTCGCGCCAGTGCCGCGTCCGGAAAAGGTTCTGGAGCGCTACTACCCGCAGCTGCGAGAGTGGGCCGCTATTCTCACCCGTGGAGATCGCACCCAATCCGAGGACATCGTTCACGATTTGTACTTATACGTCGCGCTGACCAAACCCGATTTCAGCCGGGTTGAGAATCTCGACAACTATCTCTACCAGTCCCTGCGTCACATGTACCTCTCGGCTTTGACCCGCACCTCGCGGGAGGCGATGCAGTCCGTCGCCGTGGCCGACTTCGATTCGGTTCAGGTTGCATTGTGGGTAAAGCCGAACCACGACATGCTGCAGCAGCAGAACGAGCTGCGCAGCATCTGTTCTTATGCCGTGTGGCGCAAGCCGCAGGTGCGGGGCGCCAGCTATTTCGTGCTGCGCTTCTTTCATGGCTATCGCATCCAGGAGATTGCGGAAATTGCCTGCGTGCCGATCGCGGCCATCCAGCCCAGGCTGAGCGAGGTACGGACTGAGGTACGAGCCTATCTCGCAGGGCCACATACGATGCAGCCTGCATTCCGCACCGCGCCCCCTGAACCAGTACAGTGCTGGAGCCCGGTATCGTCACAGCGCCTGGTGCAGGAGTTGCGCGCTTCCATCCTCAACAGCAAAACGGGACCATGCCTGTCTGAAAAAGAGCTGCAGGCGCATTACCGCTCTCTTACCCCAAAGCCCGTATCCACTTCCAGGCTCTCCCATATTGCCAGCTGCGAGGAGTGCCTGGCGCGTATCGATGGAATTTTCCGGCGTCCGACCCTGAAGGACCGCGAGCCGCTTGACGGCATGGATGGAATGGCGGGCAGGCGAGGCAGCGAAAAGACTTCTTCAGGATCAGCTTCCGAGCATCGTGCCCTGCTGCGCATGGCGCAAAGGCATCGTGACGATGTGTATGACCATCGCCCCCAGACGCTCTCGATCGCTGTCGATGGCAGGATTGTGGCCCTTCATGAGGTTCAGGCGCAGCGCAACATGCTGGCGGCGCGGGTCGCACTGGCGGACAAGCCTGGTTTTGTCGAGGTCTTCAGCGAGCAGGGACTACGCATCGCTATGCTCTCGCTCAATGAGCAGCCTCCGCATGGGCCGCATCAGCAGATTCACCGGACAAGCCTGAGCAATGACCGCTGGATCGACCTGGCGCTCACGATTGATGGACAGGGATTGAATGCCGAGGTCGTCTATTTCGATCCGGCGCTGCCGGCTGTTACTGCGACACTGTTCGAAGCCGAGGAGCAGGCCGTGCCGATTCTTGTCGAAGATCAGCCGGCCACTCAGGAAGGTGTTCACGAAGATCAGGCATTCGGCAGCCATCCCATCCGCCCCGGCAGGGGCGGGTCGAAATCGAAGTCGGGGCCACGACTGGTATGGCTGTGGTCGCGCCTCAACGAAATACCGTCGGCTATGAACCCCCTCCTCGCCAGCGCATTGATTCTTGGTCTTGCATCCATTCTTTGTTTCTTCGCGTGGATGCGCCGCGCTCCTTCGGTCACGGCCAGTGCCCTGCTGCACAATGCCGAGCGATGGGATGCAGCTTCTCAGCCTGGCGAATCCAGAGTGATCTATCAGAAGGTGCGGATTCAGACGCCGCGCCGCGCTATTGAGCGAGCGATTTACAGGGACTCGGCAGGCAGGCGCAGGCCGAAACGCCAGCCGCTCAGCCCCGAGGATGGACAGATCAGAGACCGGCTTGCCCTCGCCGGCGTCAACTGGGATCAGCCTCTCTCGGCCACAAGCTATGAAGAGTGGCGCGCCCGGGAACAGGGAAGCAGGGACGTGGTTGTGCGCGCCGACCGGGGACTTCTGACGCTGACCACGACCGCCCCGTCCGATCCGCAGATCAGGCAGGAGACCTTCACGGTCCGGGAAAGCGATTTTCACCCCGTCGGGCGTACCGTCGAGCTGCGGGATGCGGGCACGATCGAAATCGCCGAACTGAACTATGACGTGTTGCCATGGAGCGCGGTGAACGACAGCCTGTTTGAACCGGAGGCTGCTCTCTCCGGCGCAAGAGCTCCCATTCATCCATCGCTGTCGATCCATGTGCCGGCCCCGCTCACCGACGCACAACTGGATATGGCGGAACTCTCGGCGCGCCTGGTGCTGAACCGGCTCGACGCGGACAACGGAGAGCGCATCGAGGTTGTTCGCACGGAGAGCGGCGTGCAGGTCAAAGGGATTGTCGAAACGGACGAGCGTAAGCAGGAGCTGGAGACGCAGCTGCATCTTGTCCCGCATGTCATTCCGGCGATCTTCAGCTACCGCGACATGGATAACCGACGCGGCGCCGCATCCGAAATCAACAGCATCCAGTCGTCTTCCTTCGTGCCGCAGCCGACGCCCCTCGAACAATATCTGGCCACCCGCGGCTGGAGCCGCGATAACATTGGCGAGATTTCCCACCAGATATTCGACAGCTCCGCGACCATCGACCGCGAAAGCCAGACGATCACTGACCTGCTGCAGCGATTCTCCTCGAAAAGCGGGCTGAGCCGTGCCGCCGATGATTCGCTCGAACAACTGATTTCCGAGCACAAGAGCCGATTGCTGGACGCGCTGTCCGCGGAGGAACACAGCATCGCCGCTGTGGGACTGACTGCGTCCCCCGAGGCGCGTCCGCCGGCATCCCTGAAAACTCTGGAAGTACTCGCCGCGGATGCACGGGCAAACGTGAGCCTCACTAAAGAACTCATTTCAACCGACGGCTCACAACCCCGTTCCGTCGAAGCCATCGTGCCCGAGCTGGCAGGCTCTGTGGCTCAACTGCGGACCGATCTGCTCAATTTACAACCAGCTTTGCAGCCACTCCAGGATTCTTCCCCGAGCTCCCCGGCTCCTAACAAAAAAAATTAGGAATGATGCGACATGGATTTTCAGAGACTTCGACAGGCAACGTGTGCCGCTCTGCTGTTCTTTGCGGCAGCGTTCTCTGCTTTCGCGCAGACTGCGCGGTTTTCCGGCCAGATCACCGATCAGCAGAATGCAGCCATCCCTGGTGCGCAGATTCAGGTTGTCAACGAAGACTCGCTCGTTCAGGTCCAGACAAAGACCGACGCCACCGGATCGTATACGATTCCGTATCTTCCGGCGGGACACTACAGGATTGAAGTGAAGGCACCGGGTTTCAACACCGCTGTGCATGGCGGGATTTCGCTGAATGTGGGACAGGCCTTCCTCTTCAACGTGCAGCTTACCGTGGGGCAATCTCAATCTACCGTCACGGTGAATGCGGGCAGCGAAGTGACGCAGGTGAATACGGAGAATGCGGAGGTCGGCGGCACGATCACCGGTAAGGAAGTCTC
>NZ_QVQT02000004.1 GCF_003428625.2 Paracidobacterium acidisoli
GTCGTCTTCCCGTGATCAATATGACCGATCGTCCCCACATTCACATGCGGCTTACTACGGTCAAACTTCTCCTTCGCCATACCAGTTCCCTCTCCAGGATGCTGCTGAAACCCGATTCTTTTTCCGGGCCCGCTACGGACCCGCGTCTAAAACCTGACAAAAATATCTGCCGTAAATCTTTTCAGCAAACATCTGCCGTGAAATCTTCTCGCAAATCTCTTACTTGCCCTGGTTCCGGCCGATGATCTCTTCCGAGATCATGCGGGGAGCTTCTTCATAACGCGCGAACTGCATGGTGTACGAAGCGCGACCCTGTGTCGATGAGCGGATGTCATTCACGTATCCGAACATCTCCTTAAGCGGCACCATCGCCTTGATCACCTGCGAGCCACCCACATGCTCCATGCCTTCGATCCGGCCGCGGCGGGAATTGATGTCGCCGATGATGGTTCCCATGTGCTCCTCGGGAACCGTGACTTCGACCGCCATCACCGGCTCCAGCAGGACCGGGCTGGCTTTCCTTGCGGCTTCCTTGAAAGCCATCGAGCCGGCGATCTTGAAGGCCATCTCGTTCGAGTCGACGTCGTGATAGCTGCCGTCGTAGAGCGTCGCCTTGAAATCGACCATCTCGTAGCCGGCCAGCACACCGTTATGCAGTGCCTCGCGAATACCCTGCTCGGTCGGCTTGATGTATTCCTTCGGCACCACGCCGCCCTTGATGGCATCGATAAACTCGAAGCCCTTGCCCGGCTCGTTCGGCTCCAGGCGAATCCTGACGTGACCGTAGTTACCCGAACCGCCCGTCTGGCGAATGTACTTGCCTTCCGCCTCGGACAGCTTGCGAATCGTCTCGCGGAATGCGACCTTCGGCTCGCCCACGTTCGCCTCAACCTTGTGCTCGCGCTTCATGCGGTCCACAAGGATCTCGAGGTGCAGCTCGCCCATGCCGCTGATAATCGTCTGTCCCGAATCGTGATCGGTACGGACCTTAAAGGTCGGGTCCTCATCGGCCAGACGCGCCAGCGCGAGGCCCATTTTTTCCTGATCGCTCTTGGTCTTCGGCTCGACCGCGACCGAAATGACAGGCTCAGGGAAATCGATAGCGCTCAGCGCAACCGGAGCATTCGGCGAGCACAGCGTATCTCCGGTCTTGAGCTCTTTCAGTCCGACGCAGGCGCAGATATCGCCGGCATAAATCTCGGTAATATCCTCACGCTTGTTAG
Organism: Paracidobacterium acidisoli; assembly: GCF_003428625.2. GTDB lineage: Bacteria > Acidobacteriota > Terriglobia > Terriglobales > Acidobacteriaceae > Paracidobacterium > Paracidobacterium acidisoli. The sequence continues at coordinate 1,224 of NZ_QVQT02000004.1, forward strand.
CGTGCATCTTGACCAGACGGCCCACACGCTCGGTTTTGCCGGTGCGCGGATTCATCACCGTATCGCCGGTCTTCAGCGAGCCGGAGTAGAGGCGGATGAAGCCCAGCTTACCAAAGGGATCGTTGATGAGCTTAAAGCCCAGTGCCGAGAAGGGCGCGTCGTCTTTCGCCTCGCGAACCAGAATATGCGACGGGTCATGCGGATCGATGCCCTCGACCGGCGGCACATCCAGGGGACTGGGCAGATAATCGACCACCGCATCGAGCAGCGTCTGCACGCCCTTGTTTTTGAAGGCTGTACCGCACAGCACCGGAAAGACCTTCATGTCGATCGTCGCTTTGCGCAGTGCCTTCTTCAGCTCTTCCGCGGTCGGGGTCTCGCCCTCGAGAAACTTGTGCAGCATCTCGTCGTCATTCTCGGCGACCGTCTCGATCAGCTGCATGCGGAAGGCCTCGGCCTTCTTCAGCAGGCTCTCCGGAACCGCCTCGACGTCATACTTCGCGCCCATCGTCTCGTCATGCCACAGAATGGCGCGCATCTCGATGAGATCGATGACGCCCTTGAAATTTGCCTCCGCGCCGATCGGAATCTGAATCGCCACCGGCCGCGCGCCCAGGCGCTTGCGAATGGTCTCGATCACGTGTTCGAAGTCCGCGCCCGCCTTGTCCATCTTATTGACAAAGCAGATACGGGGAACTTTGTACTTATCGCCCTGCCGCCAGACCGTCTCCGTCTGCGGCTGCACGCCCGACACCGAATCGAAAAGCGCGACCGCGCCGTCCAGCACGCGCAGCGACCGCTCCACCTCAGCCGTAAAATCCACGTGGCCGGGCGTATCGATGATATTGATGCGGATGTTATTCCACGTGCAGGTGGTGGCAGCGGAGGTAATGGTAATGCCGCGCTCCTGCTCCTGCTCCATGTAATCCATCGTCGCCGTGCCTTCGTGCACTTCACCGATACGGTGCGTGATGCCCGTATAGAAAAGGATGCGCTCAGTCGTCGTCGTCTTCCCGGCGTCGATATGCGCCATGATTCCGATATTCCGGCAACGATTTAAAGGTACCTGGCGAGCCACAGCTTCTCTCTTTGCTTCCTGCGGGCCTTGCATGGCCCGCGGTTCGGTTTGTTACTTTGGGAGCAATCTCCGCTCCCACAGCATTCCTTTTTCTATCCCGCCCGGCTCGCGCCGAAGGCGCAGCTGCCTGAACGGTCAGTCCTACCAGCGATAATGAGCAAATGCCTTGTTGGCTTCCGCCATGCGATGCACATCTTCCTTCTTCTTCATCGCCGCGCCGCGCCCATTGGCCGCATCCAGCAGCTCATTGGTCAGCTTGTCGATCATGCCCTTCTCGCCGCGCGCCCGGCCATAGGTCACCAGCCAGCGAATCGCCAGCGACGTCCGGCGCTCCGGATTCACCTCGATCGGCACCTGGTAGTTCGCACCGCCCACGCGGCGCGTCTTTACCTCAAGCAGCGGCTTGCAGTTCTCGACCGCTTTCTTGAACAGCGTCAGCGCGTCGGAGCCACCCTTCTGCTCCAGATTCGTCATGGCGGTATAGAAAATTCCCTGCGCCGTCGACTTCTTGCCGTCCCACATCATCGAGTTGATGAACTTTGTTACCAGCGTCGAGCTGTAGACCGGGTCTGCAGCAACCTCACGCTTCGCGATATGACCTTTTCTGGGCATAAATCTCTGATCTCTCTATACGACAATCTTGAATCTCATTCCGCCTTCATCCCGAAGCCGGACATGCCACCAGCGGGAGCAGCCACGCGAAGCGGCTGCCTTAACGGCAACTATTTCTTCTTGCCGCCTGCCGCCGGAGCGCCACCCTTCGCGCGCTTTGCCCCATACTTCGAGCGTCCCTGCTTGCGGTTGGCCACGCCGACCGAATCCAGCGTGCCGCGCACAACGTGATAACGAACACCCGGGAGGTCCTTCACGCGGCCGCCGCGGATCAGCACAATCGAGTGCTCCTGCAGGTTGTGGCCGATGCCGGGAATATACGTCGTCACCTCGATACCATTGGTCAGGCGAACGCGCGCCACCTTGCGCAGTGCCGAGTTCGGCTTCTTCGGCGTCTGCGTATACACGCGCGTGCAGACCCCGCGCCGCTGCGGCGAACCCTGCAGCGCCGGCGATGCCGTCTTGTACCTGGGCGCCGTGCGGCCCTTTTTCACCAGCTGACTGAATGTAGGCAATCCAGACTCCTTACCACTTCAAAAACCGCTTTCAGAACACGCGGAAACCACTTCCGCAGCTTCACCCTGTCGCAACCCACCGCAAAGACCACTCGCGCGCAGCCTCAAACGCATTCCAGCCAGCGTTTGCCCGCGCCCACGATATAACAGAACGAATCTTCCGCTCTGCTGCTTCGCGTCTGCGTTACTTCCGTCCCAACTTCCGTAACAGACGAGAACTATCGACGGTGACCGCGCGTCATCTCCCCATCAGTGCCGGGAGTAAGCCGATTCCGTTTCGTAGTTCCGGCCCGCATAGCTCGCCAGGGTGACGAGTGTCGCAGGCTCCGATGCGAACTGAACCCGATACGGCTCTGACTTTGCCCGTATCGTTATTCTCAATTCTTACTGCTTCCCGCCCATATCCGCCGGCGGGATTTACCACAACATCAGACTTCCCTGTGGCCTTACCTCACACCGCCTCTTCCTCGCACACCATACAGAGAAAAAGCGCAGTCGTGAACCATCTAAGAGTAGCAGGCGACCCGTCCAGAGTCAAACGGGAAGCGGCAAAATCACGGCTCCGGAAGAATATTCCGAAAATATTTCGCGCAAAAACAAGTATACCGCCGCGCGATACATCTCTGTCAGGAAAATCTCCCTCCTGAAGATCATCTCATCCGGCACTTTCCTGGCATCGGAGATTCAGTTGCCGCCCCATCTTCCGGCCGCATGCCCTGAAACCATGCCTGGACTGCACCGCCGGCAACCGTGGACGGATAACTCGGCCACGCAGCAGGGCATCTCCTGTTAACAGGAGATGCAAAATGCAAAAAGAACCCCAGAGCCACAAGACACCGGAACTCAACAGCCGAGAATCCGTCGACTCCAGGGAATCTCCGGACCAGCGGAGAATGGAGCATATTGCCAACGAGATGGCCGAAAAACCGTCGGAAACCCAGCAGCGGTCGGAGCGCAAACAGGGCACCTTCCCACGCGGCGGCCCTTCGGGCGTATCGTAGCCGCCTGCGCGACCGCAAATTTTCCTATCCAGCTTCTGAGGAAATGATCTTCACAGATGCGCCATGTTCCCTCAAAGGGCATGGTGCATTTCTCTGCATTTCTTTTGGATGGCCCTTCGCGACAGGCCCCTCGTGATCTCAGCCAGCCGCGCTCTTGAATCCCCGCAATCGTCTATCTGCCGGTCGAAATGTTACCCGCGAGGAATGTCTTGTACTGGGTATCGACCACGCCAAGGCTGCGGGCAAAGGTGAGCTTCGCCTGATTGAACTGGTAGACGCTGTTCACATACTGCGTCTGCGCCTGGGCGAGCGTGGACTGCGCCTGCACAACGGGCAGATTGTCATCGACCCCGGCGCGAAAGCGTTCCGTCGACTGCTCCAGCGCTGTCGTGGCCAGATCGACATTGCTCCGCGCCACGCGCACCAGTTCACTGTCGCTCTGCAGATCCAGCATCGCATCGCGCAGCTGCTGCTCGATCTTGTTACGCAGGTCTGCCATCTGCGAACGAAGCTGTTCCAGCTGCGCCTCGGCTACGTCACGATCCCCCCGGAATTTCGCCTCTTTAAACAGCGGAACCGTCAGGCTGCCCTCAGCCGTAAATGTGTCGTGAAATACACCGCCCGAGATCCCCGTCACTCCATAGTTGCCGCTGAAGCTCAGCGTTGGCAGCCGCTGATGTACTGTCGCCTTTCGCTCCAGCTCAGCCGCGCGAATCTGTTGAGTCATCGACTGATAATCCTGCCGGCTGGAGTAGGCCTCCTGCAGCGCTTCGCCCATTGTGAGCACGGCCAGATCCGCATAGGGAGCGGCTTCCGTCAGCTGGATCTGCTGTCCCGGATCAAGGCCGATCTGACGCACCAGAGCGATCTTCGCCTTCTCAAAGGCATTCTCATCGCTGATCACCACCTGCTCCTGACTCTCGTACTGCACCCGGGCCCGCAGCTCGTCCAGGTTCGCTGCCGTTCCCGCCAGATGCTCCTCATGCGCCTGATTGAGCAGGGTCTCGTCGGTCTTCAGCAGCGAGCGCGCATAGTCGATCTGCGCTGATGTGCTCAGCGCCTGCAGATATGAGGTTCCGACATTCAGCACTACCAGGCCGCGTGCCGACTGCGCATTGTAATAAGCGGCTTTTTCGCTCGCCCTGGCCGCCCGCCACACGTCATATCCAGCCCAGTTGAAGAGCGGCTGGCTCATATTGATCTGGGCCTGCGTGGTATCTGCCTTTACTACCGTTGGAAACGAAGACAGAGAAAAGCCTGGCGGCAGAAATCCGGCAAAATCCGGAAGAATCGACGGATGGAAGCCCTCTGCGGGCAGGTCGTACTCGTGAATTCCCGTCTCGGCATGCAGCGAAAGATTCGGCATCAGAACATTGATGAACTCGAGCTTCTGCGCTGCCGCCTGCTGCTGCTGCTGACGGGCCAGCGTATAGGCCAGGTTGTTCTCGAGGCCCAGACGGATGGCATCATCGAGCGTCAGCTTACGCACCCCGGGCGTCAGCGGCACAGCCTGCACGCTGCCCGCATAATCACCCTGCACGGAGCTGGCCGGCATCCCCTGCAGCGTATTCTGAGCGGCGCCCCGCAGCGGAAGGCCGAGGACGGCCAGCAGCAGTGCGGGGAGACACAAAAAGGCCTTCCTGGTTTTCTTCTTCCCTGGTTTAGTCATCGGTCGCAGAAATCCCGCAGGCTTTCGCTGCCGGGTTCTTTCTTTAGATTGGCATGCGGGGCCGAGGTTGCCAAAATCATCAGGAAATCGGCGGCGACGGCAAAAGACCATCTTTCGAAGGTCAAACCGGGTTCAGACGGAGTGGCGGCCATGGTTCCACCCTTTCGGTCCAGGGATCAGAGGCAACAAAAGGCGTCTTATCTCCCATCGTACAGGCTGAGCGTCGCAGGTTTCCGCGGTGACAATCTTTGATCCGCCAGAGGTTGCTGCTCATGGAAACCCGATCTGCGGACGATTCTGAGGAAGAGAGAGAACCTCATGAGATCAAGAGGAGGTTCCGATGCGGGCAATTCATCTGGAACGTAATTTATCCGGCGATCTGCGATGGGAAAACGGACAACCGTCGCAGCTGAATGTGCCGGAAATGGCAGGAAAGTACGCCCAGGGCGGTTCGGATACGAACGCCTGGCACTCCCTGGCCACCGGCAGGAATATGAACAGGTTTTTTATTCCATGCGTACTGCTGCTGAGCAGGGATGCGGCAACGGCGCATGAGGCTCGCGAAGCGGCGCGGCGCGCCGGGCTTACAGTATCGCTGCATCGCGTCGACCGGCGGGAAGATTTTCTCGTCGAGCTGCTGGCAGGCAGCACCGATCTGATTTTGATGGCCGGCCCCGGACTGACCGACTTTGGCACCGCCGAGGTGCTCGATACCATCGAGCGCAGCGGTCGCACACTGCCCGTGCTCGCTGTACAGGAGCGAAGCGCCTCGGCAATCGAAGGCGTGACCGCTTTTGAATCGCGATCCGGCCTCGTGCAGGTGACCGACCGTGAGCACCTCCCGGAGGCGCTTGAACGGATATTGCGCGAGCAGCAGGGCATACGCTCACGAGCCCGCATCGAGCTCGACCAGGCCGCCGACATGCTGCGCGAGAACCAGAAGCTGAGCACCATCGGACGCCTCGCCGCCTCCATCGCGCACGAGATCAACAACCCTCTCGAAGCCGTGACCAATCTTCTGTATCTGATGGGGCTCGACGATCGTTTGCCCGAGGGCACACGGCATTATCTGGAGCTGGCGCAGCGCGAAATGGATCGCGTCGTGCGCATCAGCAAGCAGACCCTGAACTTTTACCGCGAGACCAATGCACCCGTCCGCGTGCGCATCTCCGAGCTGCTCAGTGAGGTGCTGGTGCTTTACACACGCCGGATCGCGGAGAAAAATCTGCGTGTCTTCGAAGAGTACGAATCCTCTGAGACGGTCATGGTCTACCCCGGTGAGATACGCCAGGTCCTTTCCAACCTCGTTACGAATGCGATCGAAGCCTGTGCGCCGAACGGCCGCCTGCGCCTGCGCGTTACTTCCACACGCAAATGGTCAGATTCCGGAGTGCGAGGCATTCGGGTTTCAATCGGCGATAATGGCGGCGGCATCTCCGCTGAGGTACGTGCGCGGCTGGGCGAGCCATTCTTCACCACCAAGGGACAACACGGAACCGGCCTCGGACTCTGGGTAACGCAGTCGATCGTCAGCCGGTACGGCGGCGAGATGCAGGTGCGCTCCACTACCGCTCCGCAGCACCATGGGACCGTCTTCAGCATCTTTCTGCCGACCAATATGCGCCCCCGTGCAGTTGAGAACGAGAATGGGCTGGGAGGTGGACCCGATGCCGGCAGCGCCTCGTCCTCCGGCAACCCCACCGGCCGGACGTGGAACCGTTCCCGAATGCGCTTCAGCGGAAACTAAGAGACGCGCTCCAAAAGAAAGAACGTCCGTTTTCCCTTTGCATGGCCGCCTGCTTCCTGTCTTTTATTGTCAAGATCCCGACAGGTGCGACTCGCGCCGGATGCCTGTTTCTGCGGAAGTTACATTCCCGAAAGAGTTGGCATTGAGTTTTTCCGGTTTCGCTATCCTCAATTCATACTCCGAAAACAAACAGACCCGGCCCGCCCTGTGGCGGGTCCTTCCGTTTCCGGCGGCCTTTTGGGGAGAGGCTGCCGGGAGCGGAAACGCGTCCGCATCCCTCTGGCGCGCTCCTGCCGATTCCCGTATACTGACAAATGTTGTCTTTACGTCTGTAGTCAGCAGGAAAACCATGCCCAAACTGAAAACACATCGTGGCGCGGCCAAGCGCTTCAAAAAGACCGGTACCGGCAAAATCAAGCGCGGCCAGTCGAAGATGCGCCACATCCTCACGTCGAAGGAGACCAAGACCAAGCGCAAGCTGGCACACAGCGCTCTGGTTTCGGACGCCGACCACGCGAAGGTGGCCCGCATGATCCCATACGCCTGATCCATTCCTTTTATGGAATGAGGTCCCCCGGTAAAGCGTTCCGGCGTGGGCCCCGGCTGCGAAAGCGGCCGAGAGATCCGGCAGGCAAAGCGAGTGAAGAGGTCTAAAGCGCAAGCCCGCAGGCAAGCGCCTCCTGCCTCCAGCCGCAAAACGAAACACGCAAAAGGAGAACCACCATGCCCCGCGTAAAACGTGGCACAAAACGCAGCGACCGCCGCAAAAAGATCCTGAAAAGGGCGAGCGGATACTTTCTTACAAAATCAAAACTCTACCAGGCAGCCCAGGAAGCCGTCGAGCGCGGACTGAAGTTCGCCTACAGCGGCCGCAAGCAGAAGAAGCGCCAGTTCCGCTCGCTCTGGATTGTCCGCATCAATGCCGCCGCCAAGATCAACGGCATCAGCTACTCGCAGCTCATCAACGGTCTGAAGAAGGCCGGCGTAGAGCTCGACCGCAAGGTGCTGGCCGATATCGCCGTGAACGATGCGCAGGGCTTCACCGCCCTCGTCGGTCAGGCAAAGACGGCCCTCAGCACCACCGCGGCATAACTCCGTGATCTGGTTCCGGAAAAGGCGCAGGGTCTTCCCTGCGCCTTTTCCGTTCTGATCTCTACCCCGCTAATTGCTGATCCCTTATTAAAGCTTTCTCCCGTCTGCACCGATAAGGACTTCACAGGCAGACATCCCTCGTGTCTGAATATCCTGGAATGTCCTGAACGGATCAAACCCTATGGCGGCACAGGAGACGGATCAGCCCCTCCCCCAGCAGGATCGCTTCGCCCTCGCCGCCGAAGCCTCGCAGGACGGCTTCTGGGAGTGGCATCTGCCCTCCGGCACAGCCTGGTTTTCCCCCCGCTGGCAGCAGATCTCCGGCTTCCTCACGCTTGAGCTCTCGGCCGACCCCGATCACTGGCTCACCCGTGTCCACCCGGAAGACAAGCCACTGCTCATGGCCGACCTGCGCGCGGTTCGCGCCGGCAAGGCACTGCGCCTCCGCCGCGAACATCGCCTCCGCCATGCCAATGGCATCTATCGCTGGGTGCTCGTGCGCGCCATCGCCAGGCACGGAGAGGATGGAGAGGTCGTACGCATCGCCGGCTCGCTTACCGATACCACCGACCGGCGCATGACCGACCCGCTCACCTCGCTGCCCAATCGCCTTTTCTTTCTGGATCACCTCGAGCAGCGCATGGAAGAGGGACGCTCCCGCGGCGACTGGAACTTTGCTGTCGTCTCTCTCGCTCTGGACCGTTTCTCGATGATCAACGAAAAGCTGGGCTACGCCGGCGGTGACGCTCTGCTCATTCACGCCGCCGAACGGCTGCGTCAGGCCATCCCCGCACCCTCGCTCCCCGCCCGCCTTGGCGGAGCCGGCTTTCTCGTCTGCCTTGAAGAGATCTCCAGCCGCGAGGAAGCCGTCGGCCGCGTACAGCAGATCCACAGGCAGCTCCATCAGACCTTCGCCTGGCGCCGCGAGCGCATCACGCCCGGCCACGTCTTCGGTATCGCCAAAGCCGATGCCGCTTATGCTCACCCCGAGGAGCTGATGCGCGATGCCGAATCGGCCCTCGTGCAGGCCAGAACCTCCGGCCCCTCTGCCGATCCGGTCAGAATCGTCTGCTATTCGACCGGCATGCGCGAGCGGGCTCTCGATCAGCTTCGCCTCGAAGCCGACCTTGAAAGAGCCATCGCCGCCGGCGAGCTGATTCTCCTTTATCAGCCGGAAATCGACCTCGTCACCGGCCGCATCATCGGCTTCGAAGCCCTGGTCCGCTGGCAGCATCCGCAACGCGGCATGATCCCTCCGTCAGAATTTATCCCCCTCGCTGAAGAGACGGGACTCATTCTGCCTCTCGGCGACTGCGTGCTGACCGAGGCCTGCCGCCAGCTCGTCACCTGGCGCGAGCAGGCCTCCGCGACCGGCCGCAATCAGGAAAATCAAAAGACGCGCGGCCAGAGCGGCTGCGATATAGACCTGCGCGTCAGCGTCAATCTCTCTGCCCGGCAGTTTTCGAGCCTGGGACTGGTCGAGCGTATCGAGCAGATTCTGCGTCAGACCAGCCTCGCTGCCGGCGATCTCCGCCTTGAGGTCACCGAAACCAGCCTCATGAGTGACGCCGACACCGCCCTGCGCACCATGCGGGATCTGCAGAACCTCGGCGTCGGTCTGCACATGGACGATTTCGGAGTGGGCTACAGCTCCCTCCATCACCTCCATCGCTTTCCCTTCGACACTCTTAAAATCGATCGCTCCTTCATCGGCAGAATCGCGGAAGAAAAAGGCGGAGCTGAAATCGTCCGCACCATCCTCGACCTGGCCCGCTCGCTGCGCATGAAGGTCGTCGCCGAAGGCATTGAGACCGCCCATCAGGCCGAGCAGCTTCGCACCATGGGCTGCCCCTTCGGCCAAGGCTATTACTTCGCCCGGCCTATGACCGCCGCCACCGTCAGCGAGATGCTCGTCCCCGCCAGCTGATCCCAGGGCCTGATCCGAATGGCTTAACCTGGTCGGCTCACCCGGCCGGTCTCTCCCTCTTTTCTGTATGCTGTCCAAGCCGCCGGTTCCGCTCCGGCTCGCCTCGTTTGAAGCGGAATGGCCGCCGGCGCAAATCGGAAGAACAGGAGACTCTCCGGTCATGAAGCTCTTTCTCGCCCTTGCCTGTTGTAGCCTGCTGATGGTCGGTACCGCATCCGCACAGAAAGCTCCGCCCAGCCCAGCCCGCACCGCCACTGCCACCATTGACGGCCAAACCCTCACCATCAAATATTCCGCTCCCTCCGTTCGTGGCCGTCAGATCTTCGGCCCTGGCGGTCTCGTGTCGCACGACCGCACCGCCCCCGTCTGGCGGGCAGGTGCAAATGCCGCAACCTCTTTCCATACCGACGCCGACCTGGATCTCGGCGGCCTCAGTGTTCCCAAAGGCGACTACACCCTCTTCGCCGACGTGCAGGACCCTGACCACTGGACTCTCGTCGTCAACAAACAGACCGGCCAGTGGGGCCTCACCTATAACGCCTCACAGGATCTTGGCCGCGTAAAAATGGAGATGAGCACACCGCCCTCGCTCGTCGAGACACTCTATTACTCCATCCAGGACAAAGGCGGCAGCAAAGGCGTGCTGCAGCTTGCCTGGGAGCACCACGTCGCGTCGGTGCCCTTTACCGTGAAGTGACCCTGGATCAGAATCGTTCCGGCATATTGCATCCCCGCCGCGGAACAATCCCGAAGCGGCTCATCCGCTACACTGAGACGAGCCGCTTCACCGGGCCTGTAGCTCAATGGTCAGAGCAGGGGACTCATAATCCCTTGGTTGGGGGTTCGAATCCCTCCGGGCCCACCATAAAATCAATCACTTACATCGATATGCCGATGCCGGCACTGCCCGTAAAGCTGTAAGGCAACTGGATTGGCACTAGCTGTCCTTATCAGGGCATAAGGGTTAGCTGGCATAGAGTTGTAAGTCCACACGAGGTATAGACCCCTGCGGAAGACTACCCAGGTCGCATCGTGGAGTTATCCCTGCTATTGCCAATTCGATTCTCGTGTGGATTGCCCGTACCTAAAGACACACCATTACTTACATCTAATTGTGCGCCCGGGGTAGTTGTCCCTGTCCCGACCTGACTGCCCGAGACCGCAATGAGCGCGTTACCAACCGTGGAGGTTCCCGTAAACACCGGGGCTGTACCGGTTGTGCCTGAACCTGCCACTGCCTGCGCCCGCGCACTCACCGCAAACACCACGATGCATATTGTCACTGTCACCACCTCGCCGAGACTTCCCTTGTCACAAAACGTCATTAGATTGTCATTTCTTTGGACGGGTAGCCGGGTTCGCCGCTTACCACTCCCTGGGCGTTCTTTAATGAGAGAGGGCCGCTGCGGTCTGTTCTTGTTCCGCCGCGTATCACTGCGAATCTCCAAAAAGGGACATATGCCGGCAACACTTAACTCACTACTTCGGAAGCACGTTCCGGGGCTGCATCATTTTCTCAAGGAAACCCTCGCGCGAACCGGATTGCCGGTTCCAAAGATGCTTTTGGGCAGGCCAGTATGGACACACTCTCAGCTTTTGAATCGCAGACTCACTGAACCCCATGTCTTCCGCTGGATCGCTGACAACCTCCACCCAGGTGATGTTTTTTTTGATGTCGGCGCACATCAGGGCTGGATGTCGATAGTCGCTGCCCGGAAGACCGGACGCGCCGGCAGAGTTGTGGCTTTCGAACCATCCCCTCCGTCGGTAGAGTTCTTGTCCTACCACAAAACGGTGAACCGGTTGTCGCAGTTAGACATCATTCCCAAGGCAGTTACGAATAGAGATGATGCCGGAATACCTTTTTATCTGGTTGGAGACGGAAATGCGTTCATGAACTCTCTCTTCGGTACGGACACCCCGGAGATTTCGGCCCGGGGCAAATCTGTTATCGAGATCGAAACCATTACGCTGGATACTTTTTCACGCCAATCGGGACTCATCCCCCATCTGATTAAGATCGATGCCGAGGGTGCCGAAATATGGGTGTGCGAGGGGGCAAAACATCTTCTCGCTCATAACCATCCAGCTCTGATTATTGCGATACATCCCTTATGGCTTCCAGAAGGACAAAAGATAGAAGATATGTTCAAGCTCTTGAGCAGCTTTGGTTATCGAATAGTAGATTCCGACATCTACAAATACAACGGAGCGGATTTCGGAGACTACCTGTTTGTTGCGGACTGAGTCGGTTCTGTTTATAGATACCGCGTCATTATGTAGCCGATATAGCAGCCGTAGTCCGGTATCTCCCAGTCCTGGGGGAGTCGGCGGTGATGTCATCCCGACGTTCATCCTTGCATTGACGTACGCTTTCCTGGACACGGCAATGCGGCCATCAGGGCTTCTCAAAGCGATTCCGGCAGCCTGTGAAACAGCAATCGGGTATGATCCCTGTGATGTCAGGAGGGGGATTCGTGCGCAGATTTGCTTTCATTCTTGCGTTCTGCCTGGCGGGGAGCGCGATGGCCGCGTCCACCGGCAGTGTTTATAACTTCACGCTGAAGTCGATTGATGGGCAGCCGGTCAGCCTGTCGTCGTATCACGGCAAAGTGCTGCTGCTGGTCAACGTCGCCAGCCACTGCGGATTTACGCCACAGTATGCGGCGCTCGAATCGGTGTATGAGAAATATAAGGGCCGCGGCCTGGTCGTCATCGGCGTTCCGGCAAACAACTTTGCCGGGCAGGAGCCAGGCACCAACGCGGAGATCAAAAAGTTCTGCACCACAAAGTACAACGTGAGCTTTCCCATGATGTCCAAAGTCTCCGTGCTGGAACCGGACAAAGCTCCGCTCTATCAGTTCCTTACCAGTAAATCGACAGACCCGCAGTTCGACGGCGAGATCAAATGGAATTTCACCAAATTTCTGGTCAGCCGGGATGGAAAACCGCTGGCTCGTTTCGAGCCGAATGTCACTCCGGACTCGCCACAGGTGATCGCCGCGATTGACGCCGCATTGAAGCAGTAATCCCTCTCGCAGGCGAGCCTGTGCCGCTGCAGGTTGCAGGCTCGCGTCTGGAATCTTCCGCACGGCCATCGCCAGGCTCAGACCATCGAGCGCATTTTGATAGAAGAACGAAGTCCATGCGAGTAGATTGATTCCTGCCTGCTCTATCCAGGGGAACCGAGCCTGATGTCCAGCCCTGCCTCTACGCACACCCTCGAATCGCCGCGCACCGCCACCTCCACCCGTCTTGTTTCGCTCGACGTGCTGCGTGGCATCACCATCGCGCTGATGATCCTCGTCAACAACAGCGGTCCGTATGCCTGGTGGCCCTTCCGTCATTCCGACTGGAACGGCTGGACACCGACTGACCTGGTCTTCCCGACCTTTCTCTTTCTCGTCGGTATCTCCATTGTTTTCTCCACCGAATCCCGTCTCAGCCGCGGCGCAACCAAAGCCAGCCTGCTCTCTCATAATGTGCGGCGCTTCGTCGTTCTCTTTCTCCTGGGCCTCGTCGTTAACGGATTCCCCTTCTTCCATCTGGCGACCCTCCGCATCTACGGAGTGCTGCAGCGCATCGCCATCTGCTTCCTCATCGGCAGCGTCCTGTATCTCTGGGACCGCCAGCGTATCAGCAGCAAAATCACTCTCATCATCGTCGCCCTCCTCGGCTACTGGATTCTCATGCGCTGGGTCCCGGTTCCCGGCTATGGAATGCCTGTGCGCGACATCCCCCTGCTCGACAAAAACGGCAATCTCACCGCATACATCGACCGCCACATCTTCCCCGGGCGTCTCTATGAAGGTGTTCGCGATCCAGAAGGCCTGCTCAGCGATCTGCCCTCCATGGCTACCCTGCTTCTCGGCATGCTCACCGGCATCTGGCTGCGGACAAAGCGCACCCTCGGGCAAAAATGCGCGGGCATGCTTGCCTCCGGTGTTCTTTGCATCGTGCTCGGCGAGCTCTGGAACCCCTGGTTTCCCATCAACAAAAAGCTCTGGACCAGCTCCTTCGTGCTCTTCACCGCCGGCGTCGCTCTGGTCAGCCTGGGTCTCTGTTACTGGGCGATAGAAATCAAAGGCTGGAAGAAGGGCTGGACCTTTTTCTGGCTGGTCTTCGGCACCAATGCCATTACCGCCTATGTTATATCCGAATTACTGGCAGCCGGCCTCTGGGCCGTCCGCACCGGGCCTCATACGAGTCTTGATTACTCTATCTACCGGCACCTGTATCAGCCCATCCATCCGCCGGTCATCGGCTCTCTGTGCTATTCCATCTCATTTGTGCTCGTCTGCTGGATTCCGGTCGTCTTCCTCTACCGGAAAAAGATCTTCATCAAAATCTGATTCCGTCTGCGCAGCCGCTCAGAATGTCTTTATGTATTCCGTCAGTGCCCGCTTGTCGTCATCCGGCAGCGTCGACCCAAAGGTGTGCCCCCGGTCCTCGACAAAATCGGGAGCATTGTCCGTCAGCAGAAAGAGCCCGTTGACATGGCCACCCGATGTGATGCGGCACAGCAGCCGGTTCAGAAAATTATCTCTGCGCAGAACCTCCGGCGGCACAGCGCCAGCATTGGCAACCACGTCAATGGGCGTATTGCGCGCAATGCACACATGACCGCCCTCCTCATACTCGAAAGTGCTCGCCTGCGTCGTCCGCCGAATCGTCTTCAGCCCGTCTCTCCGCTCCGGCCACAGTAGCTTCTGCATCGCGTCTTCATAAGCGGCTATCCTCCCCGCAACCGACGGATCGCCATTGAATATCCCCAGCGAGTTGTTATGAAAAAACGGCGCCGTAGCCCACACATTGGCCAGCGTCGGCGTCCGATAGTAGCCTCTGCCGCCCCTCGCCTCCACCGGCAGCAGCTTCAGGCTCGGATGCAGCGGATCTGTCAGCCCTGAGATCTCTACCTCCGGCTGCTGCTTGTACGTCTCCGAGGAAAACTCCGCCCAGATATGCCCCGCCTGAGCATTGGTGCCCATCGCGCGCTCGCTGTTGGTGCCAATCTCTGAGACCGGATGCCTCACATCGTCTGACAGAAAGTTATCCGTCAGAAAATCCTCCTGCATCACTGCCTGACGAAACCACTCGGTCTCGGATCGTGCATCGCCCTGCGGGGGCCGCTTGCTCGAGTGGCACCTCGCGCAGTTCTCCGCGAATACCAGCTTGCCTCGCACTACCACCTGCTGATCCTTCGGCAGATATGCCGCTCCGCCATCGGCATCGGCCAGCTTCAGCGGAGCAAGCGTCCGCAGAAAAGCCTCAAGACCATTCATCCTCGCTTCGGTGTTCGTCCATCCCTCATCGCATGCGCCATCCTGTTTGCGCGCGCTTTTGGGATCGAAAACCGACTGTGGACGCTTCAGCCCGAAGACCGGATCATGCAGCGTCGTCCACACACCCGCACAGACGCCGATATTCACATACACGCGCAGCGCAGCGCACGCCGTGTCGTCCACGCCCGGCTTCGGCGTCGGATCATCCAGACACGCCGACCCCACCGAATCCGAGCCGTCTTTCAGCACGTGATACACCTCGCGCGTCACGCCGTCCGCCGTCACCTCTTTGAACTTCGGCCGGTCGTTCAGATTCGCAATGTTGTTAATCACATTCGGATTGTTGATGTGATCGGTCGCAACCTGAGAAGTATCCGACGTTCCCGGCGGCTGCGCCTGCGCCACCTGCCATCGAAAGTCGCTCGCCTTCAGCCCTCTCTTCGGCGGATACTTCGCCGTAAAGAACAGCTGTTCGCGAAAATACTGGTTGCCGATTCCCGGAAACAGATTGTGCCATTGCGGATTCTCCGGATCGGCCGGCGGATGCAGCGGATTGAATCCCACATGGCAGAAGCCGCACGCAATGCCGATCAGATACGGCGGTTCCATCGTCGCCGGATCGGCCATGTACTTCTTCACATCCCACTCGGACTCTTTGAACTTCGGATTGCGGAACTTCCTCAGCCCCATCACACCCGTCGGCTCTCCCGGAATATCCGGAATCTGCGGCACATCCGGACTCGAACAGTCATCCATCCACAATCCATACTGATCCGCGTGCGTCGCCTTCATGCAGTCCGGGTCGCTGATCACGCCAAAGCGCCGGAAGCGCTCGCCGCGATATCGCGAATCGACCGCCTGCAGCAGATCAAATTCGCCATGAGATTCCACCGCAAGAAACCGCCACAGCGCCTGATCGCCCACAACTGACTTGCCGGACGCATCCACATCGCCGCCCGTCCAGAAGTACCAGGTATCGCGCCCGTGCATCTGCAGCGGAGTCAGCCCGGCATAGCTCGACTGATAGCAGCTGCTCCTGCCGCTCGGACAGGGATAGGTATTCTGCGCCCAGGTGGTGAAACCACCGGTCGCCGCCGCGGCGGCCAGTATCACACCGGCAGCCCGAATAAGGAGAGATCGTTTCAGGTGCATGAACGTGCTGCCCCTTCAGGAGAGAGTTCCGGCGCTCGGAGCAACTCCCCATCTCCTGACCGGCGTCATCCTACCACACGTCCTCACATCCGGCTTGACTTTGTTCCACCCCGTCCTGTACTTTCGCCCCGTTCCTGCCGGATCGTTTCGTCCGGATGCTTGCATCACCCGTCTCCTCTTCTTCTCAACCGGGTTCGCGTCCAGTCGTCCGTCCGGTTCGCTCCACGAGACGGCGGCAGATAGCTCTATCGCTCATCTGCCCAGGCATCGCCAGACAGAACAGATCCGTTGCACTGCTCCGCATTGCCATCTTTCGCAATCCCCGGCGCCACGCGCTCAGGAGGTTCCGTTCATGTCCGCTGCCACCGTAACCAACTGGTTCGGCAACATTGTTTCCCATCCCCAGGTCATCGTTGACGCCAATTCGGTCGACGACATCATCGCCGTCTTCAAAAATCCCTCCACCTACCCCTCTCCCGTTCGCGCCGTCGGGTCGAACCATTCCACCGCCCCCTGCGGCGTCGCCGAAGGGGGAACCCTGATTCGCATGAAGATGAATCAGATCCTCAACATCGGTCCCGACACCCTCACCGTTCAGGCCGACGCCATTCACCTCGACATGGCGAAGGCGCTCGAAGCCAAAGGCATGCAGTTCTACGTGAACACTGAAATCGGCAGGCTCTCCGCCGGCAGCGCCGCATGCGCCGGAACCAAGGACGCCTCCTTTGCCGGCGAGTATGGACAGGTAGGCTCCTACATCGTTGGCGTCAAAATGGTGCTTCCCAATGGAGATCTTCTCGAAGTCACCGAAGCCGAACAGCCCGAGCTGATGCAGAAGGTGCGCTCCAGTTATGGCCTCTTCGGCATCATCTACGAAGTCACCTACAAAATCCGCCGTCTTCTGCCTATGGCTGTGCACCATACAACTTACAGCCTGCAGGATTTCCTCAGCGCTCTGCCCGATCTGAAAGCCCTCGGCTATTCGATGATGTTCTACATCTTTCCCTTCGACAACAAAATCACCGTCGAATACCGCAAATACAATCCCGGAGCCACCGGCGAACCCAACCGCTGCGCCTGGGCGCTGCGCAATCATATCTGGGGCACTTCAGGCCCTAAGCTCGGCCATGATGTCGAGCAGAACTTCTCTGTTCCCTCCATCCGCTATGGCATCATCGACGCCTTCAACGCAGCCTGGCGGCTCCAGCTTGAGAACATCGTCGTCAGCGACTACACCATCCCCGGCGATCAGATCATTCACTACCCCACCGTCTCCGACGACAGCCGCTACACCTTCAGCCTCTTCGCCTTTCCTGAAGAGGAATACCCCGCAGCCCTTACCGACTTCTTCAAATTCTGCACCGACTACTACAGGCAGAAGGGCTACCGCTCCAACCTGCTCTATGTCGGCTACCGCATCGCGCAGGATCAAAAGGCTCTGCTCTCGTATTCATGGAACGGCACCGTCATGACCATCGATCCCGTCTCCACCGCCAATCCCGGCTGGGACGACTTCCTCACCGCCTATAACCAGTTCTGTGTGGATCGCAACGGCTGTCCGCTTCTCAATCAGACTCCAGGCCTCACCGCTGCCATAGTGCAGAAGGCCTTCGGTGACCGTCTTAAAACACTCGAGGAAACGCGCAGACAATACGACCCTGAAAATCGTCTGCTCAATGATTACTTCCGCACTCTGCTGTCGTAGAAGCTCCCTCCCCAGTCTGCGGCGTGCCTTACTGGTGCGCCGCAGAGCCCGTGGCATGTCCGCAGAACGCATGCCACAGGGGTCGCCCTGACGCCTTCCAGCGCTTCACGATCTCGTAAACAATCACCGTCGCATATGTCACCGCGACCCAGAGAAAGACCTCTTCGATCGGCAGTCCTGACCACGCCGTCACATGGAGACCAATAATCTGCCCATTCTGAAAGCCCCACCATCCATACGGCAGCGCCAGCGTCACCTCCCACATCAGGCTCACCAGCAGCATCAGAAACATCGTCAGGCTCAGAGCGCGCCAGTTGATAAATGGTCTCGCCGAAGGCAGCAGCAGGCCCGAAGGCAGCAGCGCCACCAGCACCAGAAACAGAAAGTATCCCGGCAATCCCGCCGGATCGACGGAAAAGAGCTTCTTGTACGCGATGCCGGCCGCGATCAGCACCACTGCAATCGCCAGCGACCACGGATGCACATGCAGCAGCCGGTCGAACGTGATCCGAGACTCCGCCGTGGCCGGCACGCTGTAAGCCGCCAGCCAGTACTCATCGAACCAGATATAAAGCAGCAGCACCGCCAGAAAGCCAGTGAAGTAGAAGATGTACTCTTCCACAGGAACACTGTGCCCCAGCGCCGGCGCGCCAATCCCCAGCGTCGCGCCCGCATTCGGAAAGACAAAGAAATACTGCGCGAAGAAGAAATCCAGCAGCGCGCCCAGCGGAAAAAGCAGAACAATCGTCCACCAGAAGGCGTGCCGCGAAAACTTTACCTCTTCACTTGGCAGAAACCAGAACGCGATCACCAGCACCGGGATGATGAAGAGCAGCAGGCTCACCGTATATCCGTACGGCGACGGCTGAGGAAGCAGAGGCACGGCTGCAGGCACAACCCGAACACGGTGCAGCGTCAGCGCAGCCGGTACAGCAACCATGCAAAACATCGCTATCACCAGCCTCAAGCTGGTGCGCGGAGATGGATTCTGTGAAGCGGGCATACGAACCCCTCAAACAGACCGCCTGAAAAAACAGGCGTGAATTCAGGCTGTCAGCATACCCATACTTCCGCTTTGATGGAAACGATCTTTTTCCGGTGAGGCTTCCGCAACAGATCAGATTTCAATGAGCGCTCGTCTCGTTCCATAAAAATGCCAGCTCGTCGGCCTCATCCTCCACCAGCTGCGACAGAGAAACACCTGCGCTGTGTCCACCCTTCAGCGAGTAGTGCAGCAGAATGGGCCGGTCGCCTCCGTCCTCTGCCTGCATCAGCGCCGTCATCTTGCGGGCATGCAGCGGATCGACGCGCGTATCGTTGTCTCCGGTGAAGAACATAATCGCCGGATACTTTGTTCCGCGATGCACATTCTGATACGGCGAATATCTGCGCAGATACTCGAAGTCCTTCGCGTCGTCCGCGCTCCCGTACTCCGTCGTCCATAACCGGCCAAATTCGAACTTCTGATAGCGCAGCATATCCAGCAGCGGATACCCGCACCAGATCGCGCCGAAAAGGTCAGGCCGTTGCGTCATCGCCGCTCCCATCAGCAATCCGCCATTCGACCGCCCCCGAATCGCAAAGCGCTCGGGCTTCGTGTAGTGGTTATGGATCAGGTATTCCGCGGCGGCAAAAAAATCATCGAAGACATTCTGCTTGTTCCCGAACATCGCCGCCTTGTGCCAGGCCTCTCCATACTCGTTGCCGCCTCGCAGATTGGGCACGGCGAAAAATCCTCCCTGCTCCATCCACCACGCGTATTCCGCGTTCCAGCCCGGCAGCTCCGGCACATCAAAGCCGCCATATCCGGTCATCAGCAGCCGAGCCTCGCCATCGCGAGCCAGCCCCTTCTTTCCGGCAATAAACATCGGCACCCGCGTGCCATCTTTCGATGCATAAAACACCTGCGTGATCTCATACTGCGCCGAATCGAATGGCACCTTCGGCGCCGCGAAGACCTCGCTTTTGCCGGTGCGAATGTCATACCGGAAAATCGTAGGCGGCGTTATGAACGATTCGAAGCTGTAAAATCCCTCGTTCTCCGTCGGACGCCCGTATACCACCGTGCCCGAGCCAATCCCCGGATACGTCAGCCGTCCGGTTTGCTGTCCGTCCAGCGTATAGATCGCCGTCTCCGTCTTCACATCGTGCAGCCGCGAAACGAAGATCCTCCCGCCCGCAATGCTGAATCCGTCGATGACGTCCTTCCCTTCGGGAATAATCAGCTTCCACGCGGCCGGCGCTTCATTCGGGGTAGCTTCCACAATGCGCCCGTTCGGAGCCTCATAGTCTGTCTGCAGAAAAAACCTGTTGTCCGCCTCCGTCGCACTGATATGTGCTTCAATGCCATACGCAAGCGGTGCGAAATCGCTTTCCGGCTTACGCAGGTCCTTCACCAGAATGTCGTCGCTGGTCGCCGGAACGCCGTGACTGATATTCACCATCAGGTAGTGCTCATCATCCGTCGTATACGCAACCACCAGATCCAGCTCGCCCAGCTTCTCTCCGCGGTACTCACCGCCAAAGATTTTCTTATCGCTGCTGAAGGCACTTCCAAATGTATGGAGATAGACGTTTGTTCCCTCATGCGTGAAGCGTGAGTAGTAAATGCCCTTCCCATCGGGCGTGAGATTCACGCCAAAGTAGCGCGCCGACGGCAGAACATCCGGCAGCTCCCTTCCCGTCGTCACACGCAGCACATGGACGGACAGTTCATCCGCTCCGCCCTGCCGCACTCCATACACCAGCAGATCGCCGTCATTCGAGATATCTTCTATCTCCACCGAGGTATTCTGATCGGCGCTCAGCTTTGTCGCGTCCACCAACCGGCGGTCTGCGCCCTTCCATCCCTTGCGAAAATAAATCGATGCCTGGTTCTCATCGGCCAGCCGCTTCTGAAAGAAATACCTTCCTCCCCGCTCGATCGGCATCGAGTAGTTGTCGACACGCTGCAGCGCATCCAGCTGCTTCGCAATCTGCGGACGTATCTTCACCTGCGACAGATACTGCTGCGTATAGCGGTTCTCTTCGTCAATCCACGCCCGCGTCGCCGGACTCTTTGCATCTTCAAGCCAGCGGTATGGATCTTCGACGCGGACACCGTGATACTCATCCGTCACCACATGCACCGCGGCCACCGGCGGCGCCGCCAGCCGAATGCCGTTGCCTCCATCGACCGGACCCTCGGCCTGCGCCGTAAAAAAGAACACAGCCACCGCCGCGCCTGTCAGCGCAACCCGCCAGACCGCTGCCCCTAAGCCTGCCTGCATATGCCATCCCTTCCGCGCAAAGATTTCACTCAGATGGAAAGGCCATTCTATGGGATTGCCGCCGCGGCTTCGCTCCAGAATGTGAATGTCCGCGGCGTAATACGCCCAGGAAAATCTCTGCGAATCCCGCTCAGCGCCCTGAAGAGCGCAGCCGATTCCCTCTCCAGCCCCAGCAGCGCCAGGGAGCGCAGAATCCGTGTCAGCCGTAAATAATTGTGGTTCTCCGGCCAAAGCCAGTTGTCTGCCGTTGCCGCAAAGTACTCCGCTCGACGCACCTGCCCATCGCTCGCCCACTCCAGGCCGTAGAAGCGCAGCATCCGCAGAAACGACTCTCGCAGCCGCTGCCGCATCTCTGGTGAAGCATGAAACGCAGCGATGGTCGCCGCACTCAGCGTCGGAGCCCACGGATTCGCCCCGCTGCGCTCCGGCAGCGGAAACAGCCACTGGATAAAATCGTGCATCGCTTCCAGCCGCTCGTCCGGCCAGGCAACAATCTCTTCCCATCTCCTGCCCGCATCGTCCGCTCCGCCTTCGCGGTAAAACGCCATCAGAGCATCAGATTGTCCATCGTGCTGCATCCTCTCAGAGCTCCTCAGAGATGAATCCACCCCTTCGCAATTGCCAGCAGTGAAACTGTGCCCACCACCACCCACAGCAGCACTCCCTGAATCATCGGTCTCGCGCCCACTTCACGAATTGTCTGCCGTGAAATCCCCGCACCGATCAGAAAGAGCGTGACCGCCAGTCCCAGCCTGCCCAGCTTCGCCAGCGTCGCATACTCCGCATGAAACCACGGTATGTAGCTGTTCGCAACCGCCGCCAGACAAAACCAGAGAATGAACCACGGCAGATGAACACGCGCTCCGCTGCGCCGCACCATCGCTACCCCCAGAGAGACCGGAACAATCCACAGCGCGCGCGCCAGCTTCACCGTTGTGCCGATCGTGAGCGCAACCGCGCCATACTTTGCCGCGGCACCCACCACAGAGCTTGTGTCATGAATCGCCAGCGCCGCCCACAGCCCAAACTGCGTCTGGGAAAGATGCATCATGCTGCCGATCGCCGGAAAGATAAACAGCGCGATGGAGTTGAGCACAAAGACCGTGCCCATGGAAACCGCCATCGCCTCTTCGCTCGCGTTTGTCACCGGGCCCAGCGCCGCTATCGCACTACCGCCGCAGATCGCCGTCCCCGCTGAGATCAGAAATCCCTGAATCTTCTCTACATGCAAAAACCGCGCCAGCAACATGCCCAGAGCCATCGCGAAGCTGATGCCGATTGCCGTGTAAAGAAAGCCGGAGCGGCCGACGCGCACCACCTGACTCAGATTCATCCCGAATCCCAGGCACACCACCGAAGCCTGCAGCAGAAACTTCGACAGCCGCTTCGCGTCGAGGTGCCAGGGATGAACTACCGTCAGCCCATAAGCCAGTCCCGCAGCAAGAGCCATCGGCGGAGAAAGAACTCCGCTGGCGGCCAGGATGATTCCCACGAAGAACAGATTCTTTGTCATGGCAGCATCAGAGTCGCAGGCCCTGGCCATGCGGTCCAGACACTGTTTTGGATGGGCGATAAGTTTTACTTATCGCCGCCGGATGCTTTCCCTTCCGCCAGCGCGAAGCGCTCGAATGCCGCAGCCGGTCCCTCCGGCAGCGGACCAGGCGAACGAATCAGCGTGAAATCGCGCCGGATATCGAGCCCGTCGACAGCGACTGTTTTCACCGTCCCCAGACGAACCTCTTTGCCGATCGCCCACTGCGAAACAAAGCCTGCGCCCAGGCCCGCTTCCACCCCGGAGACAATTGCCTCCGTCGAATCAAGGTCCATCGCAATGTGCAGCTGCCTCTGCCGCAGCCCGGCGCGCCGCAGCGCCAGTTCCACCACTCGCCGCGACCCCGATCCCCGCTCCCGCATCAGCAGCGGCACACCCGCCAGCGCCTCGGGAGCAATTCGCCCGCCCGATGCCCACGGATGCCTTCGCGGAACGATCAGCACCATCCTGTCTTCCAGAAATTTCTGGCGGTGCATCTCCCGGCTCGATGCCGGGCCTTCGATAAAGCCCAGCTGAATCTCATTCCGGCCCAGCGCCGTGATCACCCGTTCGGTGTTTCCGCTCATCACCGCCAGATCGACCCGCGGGTGCTGCTTCCGGAACGCTCCCAGCATCCGCGGCAGCACATACTGGGCCACGGTGGTCGAAGCCCCCAGACGCAGTTTTCCCGTCGCCTTGCCCTGCACGCGTCCTACCGCCGCCAGCGCCTCTGCCGCCAGCTGTGCCCCGCGCTCCGCATATTTCAGCAGCACAGCTCCCGCATCGGTCAGCCGCACCCGCGCGCCGCTCCTGTCAAACAGCGGAGTGCCCAGCTCTTCCTCCAGCGCGTGAATCTGCTGGCTCACCGCGGGCTGGCTCAGGTGCAGCAATTCGGCCGCCCGGCGAAAACTGGCCTGCGCGGCTACAGTACGGAATACCTTCAGTCGAAAATTTTCCATAGAATCTGGTTATCGTATGCCGTCACCTGCAACCTCTTCGCGCTGGCGAAGAGTATTCGCGATTCTACGCCCCTCGCACAGCCACACGGCATTCACTGCCACGCTGCTGCTCATGGCGTCCGCTCTCGCCTCGCGCGTCATCGGACTCGTCAGGACCAAATACATCGCATACCTCCTCGGCCGCACCGCCGCCGCCGATGCCTTCAACGCCGCCTTTCAGCTTCCGGACATGGTCTCCTACTTCCTTGTCGGAGGCGCGGCGTCCATCACCTTCGTCACCATTCTCACCCGCTACCGCGAAACCGGCCGCGAGGCCGAGGGTGAACGGTCGATGTCCGTCATCCTCACCACCATGACGCTGGTGCTCGGCATCGCGATCCTGGTCGCGGAAGGAATCGCGCCGCTCTACGTCCGCGCTCTGCTGCACGGCTTTGAGAATGATCCCGGCAAGGCCGCTCTCTGCGCCCATCTCACGCGTATCCTGCTGCCCGCGCAGCTTTTCTTCCTTGCCGGCGGGGTCTTCGCTGCAGTCCTTCTCGTGCGCAAGCAGTTCGCCATCCAGGCCCTCACCCCGCTCATCTACACCAGCGGAATCATCTTCGGCGGCATCCTGCTTTATCACCGCCTCGGCCCCTCCGCCCTGGCTCTTGGAGCCGTTGCCGGAGCCTTCCTGGGCCCCTTTCTGCTCAACGCCATCTGGGCCCATCGCGTCGGCATGCGTTTCCGGCCGGTTTTCAATCTCGCCGATCCCGGCCTGCGCGAGTGGGTGCGTATGTCCATCCCACTCATGCTCGGCGTCTCGCTGGTCACCGCCGATAACTGGATCATCAATTACTTTGCCTCGCACACCGGCGGAGCCGTTTCTCTGCTGACCTACGCCAAGCAGCTCTTTACCGCTCCGGTCGCTCTCGGCCAGGCCGCGGGCGCCGCATCGCTGCCCTTTCTCGCCTCGCTTTACGGCAAACTCGACGCCGCCGGAGCTCCGGATCGCGCCCCCTTCGCGCGCGCCGTCAACTCCTCCGTCTCGCGTATTCTTGCCTTCTCCCTGCTGCTCTCCGCCTTCATGATCGGCATGGCGCTACCCCTGGTCGATCTCATCCTGCGCGGCGGGGCCTTTCATCGCGCCGACTCCGGCGTCATGGCCCTCTACTTCGGAATCTTTTCCATCTCGCTCTGCCTCTGGTCGGCCCAGGCCATCTATGCCCGCGCCTTCTACGCCGCCGGAAACACTCTCACTCCCATGGTGGCCGGAACCATCGTCACTGCGCTCTCTCTGCCCGTCTACTGGTATCTCTATCGCGCTCTGGGTCCGGTCGGTCTCGCCGTCGCCTCCGACATCGGAATCTTCGTTCAGACCATCACGCTCGCCGTGCTCCTCCATCGGCGGCGCATGGTTTCCCTCGCCGGGCTCGAATACTCCGAGCTGCTCCGCTCGCTGATTGCCGGCGCGGCTGCTTTCGTTGCCCTCGCCGGTCTGCGGCATTATGTGCATACCACCAGCCGGCTCTTCGAGCTGGCTCTTCTCACCGTCGCGACTCTTCTCTGGCTTGCGGTCTGCGCCGCCATCCTGCGACTCACCGGATCAGCGCTGCCCGGCCAGTTGCTCTCTCGCTTTTCGAAGCGAGCCGAGGCCTGAGCCGGTCTCAAAAACAAAAGCCTGCAGAAACACGAAGGCTCCTGCAATGATCCATCCGCAGGAGCCTCGAAAGACAGAAAGTAAAAAAATTATGCCTGAACTGCGACAGCCTTTTCCGTGGAAGCGGCGGAGTTCGCCGTCTTCGCTTCATTGCTTCCCGGTTTGCGAATGTCGATGCCGCCCTTGAAGAACGCGCCATCTTCAATCGAGATGCGCTGCGCTGTTACGTCGCCGGTCAGCGAGCCTTCACTGCGAATGTCCACGCGGTCGCTGGCATTCACGTTGCCCCGCACCTTGCCCAGCACCACGATCTCGCGCGCGGAGATGTTCGCAGCTACCTGACCGTTCCGGCCAATGGTGACGCGATTGCCGGCCAGGTTGATTGAGCCTTCCACCTTGCCGTCAATGTAAAGAGATTCCGATCCCGTAACTTCGCCTTTGATGACCAGGCTCTTGCCAATCGTTGCCTGTTCGCCGGAAGAAGCGTTGCTGCTCTGCGGGGTCGCTGCGGGAGCCGGACGCGTGCTCGACTCAAAGCTGGGGGTTGCGGGCGTTGCCGGACGCGTCGGTTCGCTGTTCGGCGTCTGGGAAGAGCTTCCGGGCTGATTTGGTTTCCACATCACTACTTGGTTCCTTTCTTCTCCTCTGGTGTATCGTGCCCGCGTCTTCCGTTCGCAATCCGTTGCATCGCGGAAGAAACGCAAAGCTCCAAACGTCGATCCTCACCCTCACCAGGAATCCCTCGATTCCTTCCGCGCAATCGCCGCTGTTGTCTGCATCTTAAACATCCTTCCGTAAAAATGGCACCCCCCGGGGTTTATCTTTTGTGCGAACCTCTTCAGGTACCCTGGCAACGCGCTTACGATAGTAAGCATGACCGATCGCGAACTGCTGCGTCATATCGAACGCTCTCCCGGCAGCCGCGCCGGCTATAAGCAGCTCGTGCGCGAGTTCGGCCTCGGCGGAGGACGCGAGCGCCGTCTGCTTCTCGAGCACCTCGCCCGCCTCACCCTTGCCGGCCGCCTCACCAAAACCGACCGCGAGCAGTGGTCTATCGCAAAAACCGCGCATACCCGCGACAACCTCGTTGCCGGCCGCCTTGACCTGCATCGCGACGGCTTTGGATTCGTCCGCGCCGCCGACCGCAAAACCGGCGATGACGACATCTTTATCCCGCCGAATGAGATGCAGGGGGCCATGCAGGGCGATCAGGTCCTCGTCGAGCTCGCCCCTCCCCGTGGAGACGGCCGCCGCTCGGGCCGCATCGTCCGTGTGCTCACCCGCCGCAACCCGACCGTCGTCGGCATCTTCCACTACGCGCGCAGCGAGCGCGCCCAGGGGCATCATGTCGTGCCCTTTGACGAGCGCATGACCCAGCCCATCGTCATCCCCTTCGACAGTGACCTGCCCGAGCCGGGCTCATCGGCGTCCCCGCACCGCGTCCTCGGCGAAGAGGCGCGTCACGCATACTCTGATCTCGAAGGCCTCGTCGTCGATGTGGAAATCACCGACTGGCCTGGACCCACCCACCCCGCGCGCGGTCGCGTCCTCGAAGTCCTCGGCGATGAAGATGACTTCGGCGTGGATGTGGAAATGATCATCCGCAAGCACCAGCTTCCACGTATCTTTCCGGAAAATGTACTTGCTGAGGCCCGTTCCGTAGCCCATCTCGATCCCGTCATCGTCGCGGCGCGCCGCGACTTCCGCCATCTCCCCATCGTCACCATCGACGGAGAAACCGCCCGCGACTTCGATGATGCCGTGCTCGTCCGCCATCACGGCGACGGCACCTGGGAGCTGCAGGTGCACATCGCTGACGTCGCGCAGTACGTCACACCCGGCTCGTCTCTCGACCTCGAAGCACGCCTTCGCGGAACTTCTGTCTACTTTCCCGACCGCGCCATTCCCATGCTCCCGCAGAAACTTTCCAGCGATATCTGCAGCCTTCGCCCCGCCGAAGACCGGCTCGTCCTCTCCTGCCTCATGCGCATCGACGAGCATGGCGCCATCCTCGGCTACGAGGTCTCCGAAGGCGTCATTCGCTCCGCCCGCCGCATGACCTACACCCAGGTCCACGCCATCCTCGACGCCGACCCGGTTGTCCGCGATGAGTTCCGCGACCTCGTCCCGGAATTCGAGCGCATGCACGAGCTCGCGCTCATCCTCAATCGCAAACGTGAGCGCCGCGGCTCCATCGACTTCGACCTCCCCGAGCCCATCATCGAGTTCGACCAGTTCGGCGCCATGAAGGCTGTCACCCGCTCCGAACGCAACTGGGCGCACCGCCTCATTGAGGAGTTCATGCTCGCCGCCAACGAGTGT
Source organism: Paracidobacterium acidisoli (assembly GCF_003428625.2). Classification (GTDB taxonomy): domain Bacteria; phylum Acidobacteriota; class Terriglobia; order Terriglobales; family Acidobacteriaceae; genus Paracidobacterium; species Paracidobacterium acidisoli. The sequence goes on from NZ_QVQT02000004.1 coordinate 28,721, forward strand.
GTTGCCTCCTGGCTTGAAAACCTCAGCGTGGCTTCCCTCTACCGTATCCACGAAAAGCCCGAGCCGCGCCGCATCGTCGAATTCGAAGACACCGCCGCCGCCTTCGGCTACTCCCTCGGCATCGGCAACCTTCCCGTGAAGCGCTTCACCATGAAAAGTGAGCGCCGCGAATACAGGACTGATCGCCGCAGTGGAGGCAATCATCGCAGCCAGCCGCATGCGCACGAAATTCCGGATGAGATCCCCGTCACCCCGCAGATGTACCAGAAGCTGGCCGCAAAGATCTCCGGCAAACCCGAAGAGCGCATCCTCTCTTACCTCATGCTCCGCTCACTGAAGCAGGCCCGCTACAGCGAGAAAAATGAAGGCCACTTCGCCCTCGCCGCGCCCTGCTACACGCACTTCACCTCTCCCATCCGCCGCTACCCCGACCTCATCGTTCACCGCATCACCAAAGCTCTTCTGCATCGTGGAATCGATGGCCACGGCATCCTCTCCACCGGCGAGCCGCACGCGAAAAAGCCGTCCCGGCCAGCGGCTCAAAGCAGCCCGTCCCTGCTGATCGAGTCCATCGATGAAGATGCAGCGCTTCCAGTGGAAGCACCAGGCTTCAGCCCGGTACACGAGCCTCTCGATGAGGAATCGCTCAATCTCATCGCAACTGAGTCCAGCGAAACCGAGCGTCGGGCCGATGCTGCCGAGCGCGAGCTCGTCGAATGGAAAAAAATCAAATTCATGAAGGATCGCGTTGGCGAGGAGTTCAGCGCCATGATCCTCAGCGCCACGAAATACGGCCTCTTCGTCGAGCTCGACGACCTCTTCGTCGAAGGTCTTGTCCCCATTCAGAGCCTCGGCGCGCTCGACAATGACTATTACTCTTTCCGGGAAAACACCCGTCAGATCATCGGCGAACGCTGGGGAAGAAAATTCTCCATCGGCCAGCGCACCCGCGTCGTTCTCGACCGTGTCGACGCCGTCGAAAAGCGCCTGCAGTTTTCCATCCTTCTCACTGACGATCAGCTTTCTGCGGCCGCCACTGCTCGTCCCGCAAAACCATCGCGAAAAGCTGCAAAGAAAGCGGAAAAGAAGAAGAAGAAGCGCTTCGACGCCTCTGCCGTTCCGGCATTTGCCGAAGGCGTCGCGCGGCCGCCGGACAAGAGCAGGCGCGGGAAGAAGAAAAAGAGCATGCAGCAGGCCGCTGGTCCAAAGCGCTCCGGTGGCAAAGGCAAGCGCCACCGATAAAATCTGTATTCTGCACCGGTGCAGACAAGTGAGGCCTCGCCCGTCGGCGAAGCCTCGATATCACTCTGCTGTGCAGTACAACCGGATCTGGTTTGCCTCCGCTGAATCTTCTCCCTAAAGAGATTCAGGCCACTCCGGTTTCTTAGCCCGTCTGTCGCAGTTTTAACACCACGTATAGAAACAACTTTCTCAGGCCATCCATATCTTGTGCAGCGAATGCGGATATGTCAAGAAAAAAGCGGGATAATCTCCTTCGCTGGCGATTACCTTCGGTCATGTTTCCCGGAACCGAATCCCCGTCCCAGGCGTATGGTTTCATCGAGGAGAAATTCCGCGATGATGCGCACCACCCTCACAGTGGCTCTGCTGGCCCTCATGACAGGCATGGCCGGCTGCCACATCTCTGTCGACAAATCAAAAGACGGCGACAATAAAAATGTCCGCATCGACACCCCTCTGGGAGGTCTCCATGTCCGTTCCGACGACACCTCGGCTGCCGATCTCGGCCTGCCCGTCTATCCAGGCGCGCAGATCTCGCCCGACAGCGACGGTGACAAGTCCGCGGACGTGCACCTCGGCTTCGGCAAATGGCAGCTTCGCGTAAAAGCCGTTACCTATCAGACTGCGGACTCTCAGGACAAAGTCGTCGCCTTCTATAAAAAGGCGATGGCGCGCTATGGCGATGTGCTCCAGTGCGACGGCGATAAAACGGTGGGCGCACTCACCGTCACCGGTGAAGGCCTCACCTGCAGTGAGGAGCACGGCAAAGCGCATGTCAACATCTCCGACTCCGGAGATCTCAACCTCAAAGCCGGCTCGCGTCACCATCAGCACATCTTTGCTCTCAAAAAGAGCAGCAGTGGTACGCGATTTGCACTGGTTGAGTTGCAGCTTCCTGAAGATCTGGACCGTAATTCCGACACCAGCGACTGAGCCCGGCTTACCCGCGCCGCTCCCGGTACAATAACCCTATGGAAGCGGTTTGCCATCGCTGCGGCGGTTCTCTTGTCGATTCGGGGATCTTTTGCCCGCACTGCGGTGCGCCTCAGCTCCGCGTTCAGGAAGGCGATGAAGCCGACCTGCAGCAGCCGGCCGCCGTGCAGCGCAGCGGCACGCGCGACCGCCACAAGGTCTCCTGGAAGCCGGCAATTACCTCCGCTCTCCTGCTCGCTGTACCGCTCGGACTCATCTCCGGTCTGGTGGGCTTCAGCATCTTTCTCCTTCTGGCCGGCGGATTCGCTGCCGTAGCCCTCTATCGCCGCAACTGCCCCTCGGCCCTTGCCGACGGCCAGGTTGGGTGGCGTATCGGAGCCGTTGCCGGTCTGCTGACTTCCTTCATCGCCGCCCTTATGGAAGCTGGCGATCTGGTCATTCACCGCTATTTTCTCCACAACGCGGGGAAAATCGACCAGCAGTTCCAGACTATGGCGCAGCAGGTCGCTGATTCGGCCCTCAAGAGCGGCTCTGAGGGAGCCCCCCAGGCAGCCGAGCTGCTGCACCATTGGGTCGCCTTCTGGCTCTCGCCCGACGGACACGCTGCCATCCAGCTTCTTACCGTCGCCATCGTCTCCTTCGGAACCGTCCTCTTCGCCGCTGCCGGCGGAGCTCTGGGCGCGCGCATTCTCGCCGCCCGCGAGCGGACCCGCCGCGCCGTCTGATTACAGCTCCGGCGCCTGTTGCCCGCTCCCGCCCGCTCCTCGTATCATCGCCAAAGCCCCTATGTCCGATACCATCGCCTCCGCAAATCCGAAGCTGCGCGAAAAAGGGCGGATCATGTCCGCCTCTGAGATCGAGCGAACCCTGGTTCGCCTGGCGCACGAGATCATCGAAAAAAACAACGGAGCCGACAGCCTCGGCCTCGTCGGCATTAAACGGCGCGGCGTGCCCCTGGCCCAGCGGCTGGCCCGCCTGATCGGCGGGATCGAGAAGCGCACCATCGACTCCGGCGTGCTCGACATCAGCTTCTATCGCGACGACCTCTCCACGCATGGAGTCCGTCCTGTTGTCACGCCCGGCGCCATCGGCTTCGATGTTAACGGCCGCAACATCATCCTCATGGACGATGTGCTCTACACCGGCCGTACCATCCGCGCCGCGCTCGACGCGCTCTTTGACCACGGCCGTCCCACGCGCGTGCAGCTGCTGACCCTGATCGATCGCGGCCATCGCGAGCTGCCCATCGAAGCGACCTTCGTCGGCCGCACCGTCCAGACCAGCGACCGCGAGATCATCGAAGTCAGGCTGCGCGAAATCGACAACGACGAACAGGTGCTCATGGTAGAGCGCGTTGACTGAACGAACCGGCAAAAGCCTCGCCATGCCCGCAAAGACATCGCAAAAGCACTCTTCGATCTCCTCGCTTTCCGCCCGCCCGGTCCATCCCGCATCGCTGATCTCCATCACCGATCTCTCCATCGGTGAGGTCCGGAGGATACTCTCCCTCGCGACCGAGCTTGAGAAAGAAGATCCGCAGCAGCGGGCAAAGTGGCTGCGCAAACGCCGCGTCGCGCTGCTCTTTTACGAGTCCAGCACCCGCACCCGTACCTCCTTCGAGCTCGCCGCCAAATCCCTCGGCGCGGATACCACCCTGGTCAGCTCCCTCTCTTCGAGCATCGAGAAAGGTGAGTCGCTGAAGGACACCGGCATCACCCTGCGCGCCCTTGGCGCCGAGTGCATCATCCTGCGCAGCCCCTGGTCAGGCGGCCCGTATCTGCTGGCCCAGGCCACCGGCCTGCCCGTGCTCAATGCGGGCGACGGCATGCACCAGCATCCTTCGCAGGCGCTGCTCGATCTGCGCACCATGCTGCGCTTTCTCGATCTCAAATCCGCCAAAGTCGCTGCGCACGCGCTCGCTGGCGTGACCGTCACTATCTGCGGAGACATCCTGCACAGCCGCGTCGCCCGCTCCAACGCGCTTCTGCTGCCGCAGCTGGGAGCGAAAGTCATCCTCTGCGGCCCCGAGCCTCTTCTGCCGGAAACAGCCGCACAGCTCGGCCCCGGCATCGTCATCGAGCGCGACTTCGATCATGCGCTCCGCCAGTCGCAGATCGTCATGATGCTCCGCATCCAGGCCGAGCGCCTCGCCGGTCTCCGCCTCGATCTCGGCGAGTACACCGCGAAATATCAGGCGAATGGCGAGCGCATCGCTGCGCACGCGCCAAAGGCGCTCATCATGCACCCAGGCCCCATCATCCGCGGCATGGAGATCACCAGCGACGTCGCCGACGGCCCGCAGTCCGCCATCGAAGAGCAGGTGCGCAACGGCGTCGCCATCCGCATGGCGCTGCTGGCCCGCGCCCTCGGCACCAAGAAAGGAGCCCGCGCATGAAGCCACTTCTGATTCGCGCAGGCCGTCTTCTCGATCCCGCGAACGGCGTGGACAAATCCGCCGACCTGCTGCTGCGCGAGGGCAAAGTCGCGGCCATCGACGCGCCCGGCCGCATCAAAGCCGCCGGAGCCGATCTCATCGACGCCAAGGGCCTCATCGTTGCTCCCGGTCTCGTCGATATTCACGTCCACCTGCGCGAGCCCGGCCAGGGATACAAGGAAACCATCGCCACCGGCACCCGCGCCGCTGCCGCCGGCGGATTCACCAGCGTCTGTGCCATGCCGAACACCATCCCCGTCAACGATTCGCCGGAGACAACCCGCTGGATGCTCGCCCCCGAGCGAGGCGCCGCCATCAGCGTGTATCCCATCTCAGCAGCGACTCGCGGCTCCATGGGCGAAACCCTCATCGACTACGCGGCCATGAAAGCCGCAGGAGCCGTAGCCGTCACCGATGACGGCAAACCCATTCTCGGCGATGACATTATGCTGGCCACGCTCAAAGCCGCAGCAAAAGTGGGCCTGCCCGTTATCCAGCACGCTGAGGACACACGTCTCACCGGCGGCTGTTCCATGAACGCCGGTCCGGTTGCCTTTCGCCTCGGCCTGCGCGGTATGTCTGTCGAAGCCGAATCCGGTCTCGTCGAGCGCGATATTCGTCTGCTGGCAAAGGTGAAGGGCGCGCATCTGCACGTCGCTCATCTCTCCACAAAGAAGGCGCTCGATGCCGTGCGCCAGGCGCGCCGCTCCGGGCTGCATGTCACCTGCGAGGTGGCGCCGCACCATTTCGTGCTCAATGAAGAGCGCATCGGCAACTACGACACGCACGCAAAGATGAATCCACCTCTGCGCGCCGAAGCCGATCGCGAAGCCATGATCGAAGGCATCCTCGACGGAACCGTCGATGCCATCGCTACCGACCATGCCCCGCACGCCGCCCACGAAAAGGAGCAGGAGTTCGAGCGCGCTCCCAACGGCATCCCCGGTCTTGAAACCGCTCTTGGGCTCACCCTTTCCATCCTGCACGTCAGGCACAAAATGCCGCTCGATCGCATGATCTCACTGCTCAGTTCCCGGCCTGCCTCCGTTCTCAATCTGAAAGATCGCGGCACCCTGAGCATCGGCGCTGCAGCCGATGTCGTCCTCTTTGACCCCTCTGAAAGCTGGACCTTCCACGCCACTGATTCGCTCTCGAAATCGAAGAACACACCCTTCGACGGCTGGTCTATGCAGGGCCGGGTGAAGCAGACCATCTGCGGCGGCAGAATCGTCTTCAGCCGCTGAATCGATTCACGAATGCCGGTTAATAACCCCGGTTATGGTGCTCTGCCCGATTACCAGCGCACTGTGACCGTCTTCGTCACATAACCGTCCCCCGGCGGAAACGTGACCGCCATCGTGCGCAGCCCATCGCTGACCACACCCATCTCGGCATCATCGGTACGCAGAGTCAGCTTCGGAGCGTTCTCCCGCAGATCCAGCACCTGCCGGCTCCCGCCCTGCGCCGCAAGCGTCAGCGTCAATGTACGCCCGCTGCTCTGCTGATCCAGCACTTTCATCTCCTGCGTCTCCGCACCCGGCTCCGGCAGCTTCTGCCGCAAACCCGCCTCCACTGCAGGCAGAGGAATTCGCAGCGTGCGCCCTTCAGCTTTGGCTCCCGGCACATGCGAGGCCAGCCGCACCTCGCCACTCCGGGAAGCCTCCACTACCATCTCCGCGCCGCGCCGCGTAAACGTCAGATCGAACCGGCTGCCTCCCAGCGGCACCCTCCGCACCGTCACCGTCTTCCACTCCGCCGGCAGATGCGGCGCCACCATCAGCGTATGCTCCCCCGCATTCCACTCCAGCCCGAACATTCCCCGCAGTACCGGCGAGATCACCATCGCCGAAGACCACAGCTGATGCGCCGTGCTCCGTCCCAGCGGCTGATAAAACTGCCCCGACAGCAGCTCCGTCACATTGCCCAGGTCCTGTGCCCAGGTCATCTCCGCGTTCTGCATCAGGTGGGCATAGCCGGCCAGCGTTCTTCCCGCGCGATACTCCGCCACAGAGACCCAGCCCGTATACAGCGGCCATACCGTTCCCTGGTGATAGCTGATCGGATCGTAAAAACTCACACGGTCGCTCAGAATCCGCGTGCCCCAGTCCGTCGAAAACTCGCCTGATGCCCAGCGGCTCATCATCGCGTCGGGATGCTCCAGCGCCGCATTGCCGTCCCACCACGCCACCGACGGAAAAATCGTCGCCGTGTTGTCCGTCGATCCATCCGGATTGCGGCTGAACGCATAAAAGCTCTCCGACGGCACGTAGTATTCCTTCTCGATCGCGCTCCGCAGCCGTCCCGCGCGCTCTCGCGCCTGCTGAGCCTCATCGGCATGCCCCGTAACCTGCGCCAGCTCCGCAAAGGCCGTGCTCGCCTCTTCATCCAGCAGCGCCAGATAAATCTCCTGGTGCGGCATCGACGGCACCCACGACTCCACCCAGCCCGTTCCCTGGCTGTTGTTATAAATCCCATCGTCCGATACATGCGCCGTCTCGAACCGCCACGCCTTCAGCAGCTCATTCCAGTGCGTCCGCACAAAATCCGCATCGCCGCTGATCTTCAGATAATCCGCCATCGCCATCTGCAGCAACGGTGTCGAATCCGCCGCGGCATATTCGTAAGGCAGTGCATGCCAGTCCACCAGGCTCGCCGTCTGCGACCACTCGTGCATGATCTTCCCATCGGCCCGCTGCCTCTCCAGCAGAAACTCCACCTCCTGCCGCGTCACAGAAAAATCACCGCAGCTGTCCATCGCATACAGCGTCCACAGAGAGTCCCGTCCGAAAAACCATCCAAAACCCGGACGCGCCGAATCCCCCGAGCCCACGAATCCCGCCGTCAGCGCCTCTTCTTTCCCGTCCGGCTCTCTTTGCGTCAGTGTTCGGATGCGAAGCTGATCGATCGAAGCCTCCGCCCATGAGAATGCCGCATTCAGTTGCGCGTCGGGCGTCTCGATGCCGGTGCTCGTGCTCAGCAGCTTCGCATAGTAGGCCTCGTTGGCCTGTACCTGCGACGCCGCCAGGCTGTCGAGCTCCGCCAGGCTCTTCGCAAATGCCTGATGCGTCGTCGCCGCATCCGAATTCCCCACCGCGATCAGCAGTGGAAACAGCGTGTGAGCATCCGTCTTCGGATCGAAGTGCAGCACAAACTGCAGCGGCCAGAAGCTCGCCCGCTCCTGGTAAGGCGCCAGAATCCCCGGCTCCGCCCGGGGCATCGCCAGCGCCGCCGCATTTCCCGGCAGATTCTCGTGCAGAATGTAAAAGCCCGATCCCCCCGCTGTGCGAACCCACTCCGGCGAAGGCGGCGAATCCGACAGCGCGGGCCACATCCGGTCCATCACCGGCGTAAGACTGAACGTCAGCGTCATCGGTCGCACTGCCTCAATCTGATAAAGAACCAGAACTCCCGACCCCTCCGGTGTCTCTTTCGGAGCAAACATGATCTGCCGGATCGTGAAGTTCGCATGCGAATACGTGATCGTCGTCGAATCCGGACGAACATCAATCGATGCCGCATGCTCGTTCACATCAATTGGAACCGGATAATCCTGCATATTCGCCGTGATTTTCAGACCGCTGAAGACCTTCCACGGAAAGATCCACGCTTCAAACCCGCCATCCTGCTGGCCCAGCAGCGCGCCGCGCGGCCCGATCACCGAAAACGGCTGCTCCGGCGAGCTCTCGTGCGAAATCGTCAGCGCCGCCGGCTGCGGCAGCACGCCCGCTGAAGGCAGCGTCGGCAGTGCAGGCAGCCCCCGCTGCGCCATCGCCTGCATGCAATAAAAGAGCACCATCAAAGACAGCATCGGAGCAATATGCTTCATAGCTTTTCCGTCCGCGTGGAACGGGTCATGATATATCCGGAACCGGATCTGAGGGAGGGTGAGATGACTAAGAGAAGACAAACCACAATTCTGCTGGCCATGCTGCTCTGTGCCGCGACGGCATTTGCAGGCGATAAAGCCTCTATCCTGCAGGTCCTTACCGCGCAGGAAACCGCATGGAACCGCGGGGACATCGATGCCTTCATGAAGGGCTATCAGGACTCGCCCGAAACCACCTTCATCGGCCAGCAGATCGCGCGAGGCTATCAGCCCATTCTCGATCGCTACCGGCACAGCTACCCCGGCAAATCTGCTATGGGAATCCTGCACTTCTCCGAGCTGCAGGTGCGTATGCTCGGCGCCGGCCACGCCGTCGTGACCGGTCACTTTCATCTCGCCCGCACCCAGGCCGGAGGCGGCGACACTGGCGGCATCTTCTCGCTCGTCTTTGAAAAGGAGCCCGAAGGCTGGCGCATCATCCTCGATCACACCACCGTCACAACAAAGCCCGCTCCCTGAAGCCCCTTCGCCTACTCACCGCGTCACCCTGTCTCCTCACAGAGCGTGGGTTAGACTTTTCTTTGAAGCATCCACAACGGGAGAAGTTGAATTCATGAAAGTGCTGGTCATCGGGTCGGGGGGCCGCGAGCATGCGCTCTGCCGCGCTGTTCGCAGGTCTCCTCGGGTAACAGAGCTGGTCTGCGCGCCGGGAAACGGCGGAATCGCTGCGGAGGCGCGCTGCGTCCCCGCCAATCAAAAGGACCTGAACGACCTTCTGCGCGTCGTTGCTGCCGAAAATCCCGACCTCACCGTTATCGGTCCTGAAGTACCGCTCGCGCTCGGCCTCGCCGACGAGCTTATCCACCGCGGCCTGCGTGTCTTCGGCCCCACCAGCAAGGCCGCCATGCTTGAAACGAGCAAGGGCTTCGCCAAGCGCTTTATGCAGCGGCACAATATTCCCACTGCCAACTATGCCGTCTGCGCCTCCCAGGCAGAAGCGCTCGAATCGCTCGACCTCTTCCACCTCCCCGTCGTCATCAAAGCCGATGGCCTCGCCGCCGGCAAAGGCGTGCTCATCTGCGAGTCGAAGCAGCAGGCGCAGGAGGCTATCGCCGGCCTCTTCAGCGGACGCCTTCTCGGCTCCGTCGAAACCAGCATCATCGTCGAGGAATTCCTCACCGGCGAAGAGCTTTCCTTCCTCGTCCTCAGCGATGGAAAGCACGTCGCGCCGCTCGCCCCCGCGCAGGATCACAAGCGTCTCGGCGAAGGCGATACCGGACCAAACACCGGAGGCATGGGCGTCTATTCCACCGATGCCATGCTCGATCCGGAAATGAGGGCCTGGCTGCTGCACCATATCGCGCAGAAGACCATCGATGGCATGGCTGCCGAAGATACGCCTTTCGTCGGCGTGCTCTATTGCGGACTGATGATGACCGCCCGCGGCCCGATGGTCCTCGAGTTCAATGCCCGCTTCGGCGATCCGGAGACGCAGGCCATCCTGCCGCGCATGGAAAGCGATCTGATGGAAGCACTGGAAGCATGTGTCGAGGGCCGTCTGAGCGAGACCGAGTTCCGCTGGAAGCCCGGTGCGTCGGCATGCGTTGTCGCGGCTTCGGAGGGCTATCCCGGCAGCTACACGACCGGCCATAAGATCAGCGGACTCGATGCCGCCGTCCGACTGCCGGGCGTCGAGATCTTCCACGCAGGCACCTCGCTGGTCAATGGTGAATACCTCACCAGCGGTGGCCGCGTGCTCGGCGTAACCGCTACCGGCGACTCACTTGAGCACGCTCTCGAAGCGGCCTATGAAGCGATGAAGCTCATCTCCTTCGAAGGCATGATCTATCGGCGCGATATAGGGCATCGTGCGCTAAAGAAAACAACTTAGCCCGCGTCAAAAAGCGGCCTGCGATTCCGCAGGACACCCTCTCCAGGAAGCGATTTTCCCCTGCTGGAGACCGATCAGCCTTCCGGTTCAGCAGGAGGGTTTAAGGTTTAGGGTTTAGGTCAACTGGGTAATTGTAAGTTTGAAATTCAGGGGTAGAGTTGGGGACTAAGTGCCGAAACATCGATGCAAGCCGGCGCTTAGGAGAAGACCACATGAAATTCCCTGTCCGTAAAATTCTCGCTGCGGTCCTCGTGATCGCCGGTCTGGCGATAGCAGGTGTAACAAAGGCCTCAGCTCAGGATGTTTTTAAAGTCAACTACTTCTCGAACAACGCGGCGCCGGCGCCCGATGCGACAGTCAGGATTGACAATCCTGGCCTGACGTATGGAAACCTCTGCGCCATGATCTACGTCTTCGATGCCGATCAGCAGCTCTCCGAGTGCTGCGGATGCGTCGAGACCCATAACGGCCTCCGTACGCTGTCGGTTCGCAGCAACCTGACCAGCAATCCGCTGACCGGTGTGGTGTCCCGGAATGGCGTAATTAAGATCGTATCCGCCGCGGTCAACAACTCGCCGTGTGATCCGACTTCCAATGTCTCCCCGAAGTCCAACCTTCGCGCATGGGTGACTCATATTCAGAACGCGGTCGGGACTGCCTGGCCGATCACTGAGACTGAGTCTTCCGATTCGACGCTGGGCGCCTCGGAGCTTGCCAATCTGCAGGCACAGTGTGCCTTCGTCAATATCCTGGGTAGTGGACAGGGTATCTGCAGCTGCGGCACGGGCGACTAAGAGAATCACATACAGCAGGGCTCATCGCACAGGGCCTGGGCTGATCGGGCAGGGCGGCGCAGCCGGGAAACACCGGCGCGGCGCCCTCCTGATTTTCAGCTGTCGAGCTTCCTGACCACCAGTTCGTTCAGCAGCCCTGGATTCGCCTGCCCCTTCGACGCTTTCATCACCTGGCCGACAAAGAATGCTGCGACCGTCTTCTTGCCGCCCCGGTACTGCTCCACCTGCTTCGGATTCGCGGCGATCACCTCATCGATCATCTTTTCGATCTCTGAAGCATCGGTGATCTGCTGCGGCTTCTCGCGCTCGTAGACAACCGGGAAATCTTCGCTCTTCTCGAAGGCAATGTCGAAGAGCTGCTTGAGCTGTTTGCTCGACAGCTTGCCTTCCTCGGCAAGATCGGCCGCCTGAGCGACGCCCTTCATCGAGATCGGCGACTGCTCCAGCTCCAGTCCGGCAGCCTTCAGCCGGCTCGTCAGCTCGCTCTGAATCAGATTCGCTACACGGCGCGGGCTCTTCGCCGTCTTCGCTGCCGCTTCAAACTGATCGGCAAAGGCGCGCGTGGCTGTCAGCGTCTGCGCGTCCTGTTCGGTCAGGCCATAATCGGCCACCATTCGCGCACGCCGTGCCTCCGGCAGCTCCGGCATCTGCTGCGCAATCTCCGCCCGGCGTATGCTGCTGACAATCAGCGGCGGCAGATCGGGCTCCGGGAAGTACCGGTAATCGTGCGCCTGCTCTTTCGAGCGCATCGAATAGGTGCGTCCCTCATTTGCATTCCACAGCCGCGTCTCCTGCACCACTCGTCCGCCGCCTTCGATCACATCGATCTGGCGCTCGATCTCGTACTCCAGCGCAGCGCGGATAAACCGGAAACTGTTGACATTCTTCACCTCGGCCTTCGTGCCGAACTTCTCCTGCCCGCGCGGCCGCACGCTCACGTTCGCATCGCAGCGCAGCGAACCTTCCTCCATATTGCAGTCGCTCACCGCCGTATAGAGAAGGATCTCCTTCAGCCGCGTCAGGTACTCATAGGCCTCATCCGGCGTACGGATATCCGGCTCGCTCACAATTTCGATCAGCGGCGTCCCGCAGCGGTTCAGATCCACATAGGTGCGCGTGGCCGAGTCCGAAAACCCATCATGAATGCTCTTGCCCGCGTCTTCTTCCATGTGCAGACGTGTAATCCCGATCCGCTTCGTGCCGTTTGGCGTCGGTACGTCAATCCATCCATGCTCGGCCAGCGGCTTATCGAACTGCGAGATCTGATATCCCTTCGGAAGATCGGGATAGAAGTAGTTCTTCCGCGCAAAAATCGAGCGCTCGCGTACCTGGCAGTGCAGCGCAAGCGAGGCCAGCGTAGCGAACTCCACAGCTCGCTCATTCAGCACAGGCAGCGCGCCCGGCAATCCCAGACAGACCGGACACACATTCGTATTCGGCGGCGCACCGAATTTGTTCGCGCAGCCGCAGAAGGCCTTGGTCTCGGTCAGAAGCTGCACGTGGACTTCAAGCCCGATAACAGGCTCGTACTTCGCCATAATCTCAGGAGAAACAATCGCCGCTGTCGCCATAAACAGCCTTCAGTTTAGCAAGGCGGAGCACGAAGCGGCCGGAACAGCCGCCCCACGGATAATTGTCGCCCCGCCTTCCATGCCTCAGAACGAAATCCGGGCGCTGAGCTGGATCTGCCGCCCGGGATTCATCGCATCGGTTATGGTTCCAAACCCTGCCGTATTGACAAAGCGGTTGGGCGTGTCGAGATTGACCTTGTTGAGGCTGTTAAAGAACTCTCCGCGCGTTTCAAAGCTGTACCGCTCCGTCAGATGGAAGGCGCGCACCACAGCCAGATCCAGGCTCTGCAGACCCGGCCCATAGACCGAGTTGCGGCCGACGTTGCCGAAGGTGTACGCAGGCGGAGCCGCAAAGGCCGCGGTGTTGAACCACTCCATGGCATTGTGCGTCCCGTGCGGAAAAATCTTTTGCCCGGTATAGTTACCCCGGATGGGATTCTCTCCAAGAGCGGTGCCCGCATTCGCCGTATCCCCGAAGACCGAAATGGTCAGCGGATAGCCGGTCTGAATCTGATAGATCGTCGAGAACCGCCAGTCCTTTGTCACCAGCGCCGTGAGGCGTGAATGCGCCCAGGACGGAACATCATAGACACCGCTCAGTGAAAAGCGATCGCGAATATCGCACGCCGGCCCTTTGTCCGCCTTCAGATCATTGTCATTCTGAGGAATGGCCGATTCGTACATGGGGGAACGGAAGTCCGGCGCACCTTCGAGGCTCTTGGCAAAGGTATAGTTCGCCAGCAGGCTCAGGCCATTCGCATAGCGGCGGCGAAGATTGACGTACCCCGCGTCATACCAGCTCTGCGCCGTGTTCTCCAGCAGATTGATGGTGCTCACCGGCGTAAGCAGCGGATTGGCCTGGTTCGCCACCGTCACGCTCTTCGGCAGCACGGTTCCCGCAACAAAACTCATGCTGGTATGAGGACGCCGCGGCTGAATGGCCCCTGGTCCCGGCTGCGCATTGTTGATCAGATGCGCTCGCTGCAGGTGGAAGCCCCGGGAGCCGAGATATCCCACTTCGAGCGTCGTCTCCCTCCCAAGGCTCTTCTCGATGGACGTACTCCATTGCTGGACATACTGAGCTGGTGCATGCAGATCGAGCGCAGTGAAACTGACCACCGTTTTGCCCAGTACCGGGTCTCCAAAATTGAAATTCGTAATCGCCGTGGTCGGCGTGTAGTTATCGCTCTGCGCCGTCTCCGGAAAGACGTACGGAATGTTATGGCGCTGATTGCACCACGTGTTCATATCCACCGGCGTATAGAAAATGCCATAAGCCACATGCACCACCAGACCCATGCCCGGAACACTCTGCGCAAGACCCAGGCGCGGGGCAAAGTTGGCTTTATTCGGATACATCAGACCTTTCGGATAACCGCCCTGCCCGCCGATAAAGGGGGAAGGCACGCCGTCGTTAAACGTGAGGTTGCTGTTCGTGTACGTAATGTCCCAGAGAGGGCTCATGTACTCATACCGCACGCCGTAATCGAGCGTCGTCGTATTCGTCATGCGCCAGGTGTCCTGAGCGAAGCCATCGGCATACCACTGGCGCAGGTTCATCTGCGGAACACCCGCCTGTCGCTGCCGCACCACCGGCATGCCTAACAGAAAGCTGGCCAGCCCCGATCCCGTCCCATCGCTGGTCAGCGTGTGCGTCGTAAATCCATTCGTGAACTGGTAGTACCCGCGATTCTGGAAGAAGCCCCACATCGGCCAGATGTACCACTGGTACGCCCCGCCGAATTTAAAGCTGTGACGGCCAGCCTGCCAGCTCAGCGTATCGCGGCCTTCAAGAATCGTGTCCCAGGCGTGCATCGGTGTGGCAGAGAAGCTGTCTCCGAAAGGCGAATAGCCCTGCACGGTAAAGTAAGGCGCCCCCCACGCTCCCGGGCCGCCGAAGCCGACACCCTGAATACCCAGCTCGCTGACGATGTCGTTTTTGTTGGCGCTCTCTGTCGTGTGATCCATACTCAGCCGCGAGATCGCCAGCGACGAGATATTCAGCATGTGCTCGGAGAGGATATAGCTCCATCCCAGTACGCCCTGCTGTGCCAGGTTGTCATGGTAGTAGCCGAAACCGGGAAGATTCTCCGGCATAAAGCCATGTTCGCCCTGAGCGCTGTAACGCAGAAATGCACTGCTGCCTTTGCTGAAGTCATGATCGACGCGCAGAGTGCCCTGGTCTGTGTAATGTTGTTCGTTGCGCAGGTCCAGATAGTTATTCGCATCGTTTCCAGCCCCCACAACGCCCGGCTGGCCGTTCATCGTCATGCCCATGCTCATGCCACTCATCTGATTGGGCTGCGGCACATACTTCTGCAGCATAACGTTCGCCACCGAGCTGATCCGGTCGGGCGGAATCACATTGAGCTGACCGTTGTACTCAAACTGCTTACGCAGAAACTGCGGATTCGACGCGCTCACCGGCTGCGCCGCGTTGTAATCGGGATTGGCATAGGTGGAATTCGGATCGTAGATATCCACGCCGCTCTGGCTGAAGTCGCCTGACGCTTCCGCAGCCGTGGGCACCGTATCCGTCATCGCATCCGTCGCCACATGCCGGTAGCCTTCGTAGTTCACGAAAAAGAAAGTATGTTTGCCGTAAAGCGGACCACCCACCGCTGCCCCGTAATCGTTCTGCACCAGATGCTTGGTCGCGCCCATCGCTCCGAAGGAATACGCATCGAAGGCGCCGTTGCGCAGAAACTCATACGCGGTGCCATGAAAAACGCTGGTCCCCGATCGAGTGGCGATGTTGATCTGGCCGCCCCCGGCACCACCCATCTCGGCGGTGTAGCTGCCCGTTTCCACCTGAAACTCCTGCACGATGTCAGGATTCGGATTCAGGTTCTGCGTATTGAAGGTCGGATCGGTATTGGTCGCGCCGTCGAGCAGAAAGTAATTGGCGTTGGGGCGATTGCCGCTGATGCTGATCGCCGAGAACTGCCCCGGCCGCCAGTACAGCGGATTTGCATTGCCCTCCTGCGCGCCCATACTCACATGCGCTCCCGGCACCGTGCTCACCAGATCGATCAGCTGGCGGCCGTTGAGAGGAAGCTGCTGCACGGAGCGGCGATCCACCACCTCGCCCACACTGGCATCGGCGGTCTTCAGCAGCTCAGGATTTGCGCCCACGAAATATGTCTGTGTCTGCGCGCCGACCGCAAGCACCTTGTCGAGTGTCACCTGCTGGCCGACTTCGAGCTGAATCGACTCCGTTGCAGCTGCAAACCCCGCGCTGCTGATCTCGACCTGATAGGCGCCGGGCTGCAGGCCCTCGGCAACATAAAGACCGGCAGAATCCGTCTCAAGCTCCCGCGTGGCTCCCGTGGCGCTCGCCGTAACCTTTACATGTGCATTCGGAATGATGTGGCGCTGGCCATCCATCACCGAGCCGCGCAGCGTGGCGTAATTGCTCTGCGCATAAAGCATCGGTGACAAAGCCAGGAAAAGCAGACTCGCAGACAGGAAACGTCTGAACATGGGCACTCCTCGAAAGAGAACAATGCGCTCATTTCCTCTGTGCATATCCTGGGAAATAAGCCTCAGGGAACCATACCAGGCATTGGTATTGTTGTCCTCAATCCAGAGTGCGATTCCGGCCTCAACCTTTCGATGGAGTAAGGCGCTCTCGCGGCTAAGAAAAGCTGTCCGCCCCTATCGCCGCATCGCCTTCCGCAACTGTCCCATCAGATTGTCGGCCATCTTCTGCTGGCCGCCGTGGCCAATATCGAGGGTCAGCATTTTGCGGTCGCCCGCCGTGCCCGACCACAGAACCTGATGCTCGCCCGGATCGACCAGCTCGACCGTCGCTTTTTCCGTCGTCTGTGCGCCGATATTCACTCCCCGCAGAATGGCGTCGGCATCCCTGCGATCCAGAACCACCGTCACCGTTCCGTGAAACTTGCCGGAGATTGACGAAGCCAGATACTGGTCAAGGTTATCCGCCATCTTCTCGATGTAAATACGGCGCACGTTTGAGAGCAGCATCGCATGCTGCGCGAAGGACACCATACCGCTGCATCCCACGACCACCACCGCCAGCAAAAGAGCGAAATGTTTTTTCATAGCGAGACAGGGTAGCAAACTCCTGTTTTTATCATTTGAACGAGCTTTTACACGCGCCTGATGACCGCCCTGCCCGCCACGTCACGGAGTATCAACATACGTCGCGCCGCTGTTAGACTGGTATCTGCATGATCCTCCCGTTTGTCCGCGAATTGTTGGCGGATCTGGAGCATTCTTCCCCTTTTGAACAGGCACGGAGACACCTGGCTCTTGCCCGTGGGCGCCGTCGTGTCTCTGGAATGACTTCGACAGCGCGAGCCCTTTACCTTCCCCTCTTCGCGCGCGCCGCTCAGGTTCCCGTCATTGTCGTCGTTGCCGACAACAAGGCCGCCGACGCGCTGCAGCTCGCCCTCCGCTCCGGCTGCGACCTTACCGGAGCCATCCCGCCCGAGCGCGTGCTTCGCCTGCCCGCGCACGACGTACTCCCCTTTGAAAACCTCTCTCCGCACCCTGACGTACAGGAGCAGCGCGCCACCACGCTCTGGAAGATCGCCACCGGTGGCGCCTCCATCGTCATTGCGCCCGTCGAAGCCGCCGCTCTGAAGCTCTTTCCCGCATCGTTCTACAACGGTCTCGCGCAGGTTCTTCGCCGCGGCGAAGAGGTCGATGTCGAAACCCTGCTCGCTCATCTCACCGGCATCGGCTACACGCAGATGGACATCGTCGAGATGCCCGGCCAGTTCACCCGTCGCGGCGGCATCCTCGATGTCTACTCGCCCGAGGCCGACCGTCCCGTCCGCTTCGAATTCTTCGGCGACGAGATTGAGACGATTAAGAAATTCGATCCGGAGACACAGCGGTCGTCTTCGCCTTTAGAGGAAGCCCGTCTGCTGCCTCTCACCGAAACGCCCGTCACCGAGCGGCTCCTCGCGGCGGTGCATGCGCGTCTCAGCGGCGCGCGCCTCGAATCCGCCGACGATCCCGATCTCGTCGCCCAGTCCGTCGCCGCCGGCGGCGTCTCCGTCTTTCCCGGCTGGGAGTTCTTCGCCGGAGTCGCCGGAGCCACCGGCACGCTGCTCGATCTCTTCCCGCGCTGCGCTCTCTTCGTCGACGAACCGGCCATGATCCGCAATCAGATCGACCGCTGGTGGAACAAAGTCGAGCAGCGCCACGATCGCTCCAGCATCGGATCGCTCATCCGCCCCGAAGATCTCTACATGCGCCCTGAGCTGCTGCAGGCTCAGCTCACCTCGCATCCCGGCCTCGACATCGATCAGCTCGGCGCTGTCGACGTCCTCGAAGACGACCACACGCTGGGGGAAATCGAGTTCGAATCCCGCCCCACGCTGCGTTTCCACGGATCGATCCCCGCCTTCATCGAGCAGGTGCGCTCGCTCATGCAGCAGGAGACGCGTATGCTCCTCACCGCGCCCAGCCAGGGCGAAGTCGAGCGTCTTGCCAACCTTCTCCGTGAATACGAGCTGCCCTACCGCCTCGGCAGCCGCACCCAGCACGCCGGCAGCGAAAATATCTACGACGAGTCCAGTTATCTGGCCGGCGATTACCGCACGCCGATTCTCGTCCGCAGCCCGCTCGCCAACGGCGTCAGCCTGCCCAAGGCAAACCTCGTCATCTTTGGCGCGCAGGACTTCTCCGACGACGCTGATGTCACCGCGCGGCCTGCTCCCAAAAAATCGAAGACCGCGGCCTTTGTCTCCGACTTCCGCGACCTCGCCGTCGGCGATTATGTCGTGCACGTCGAGCACGGCATCGCGCAGTACATGGGCCTCAAAGAGATCGTGCAGGACGGCGTCACGATCGAGTTCATGGTGCTCGAGTTTGCTGAAGGCGCCCGCCTCTATGTCCCGCTCACGCGCCTCGATCTGATCCAGAAGTATCGTTCGACGGAAGCCGGCCCGGCTCCTGTTCTGAACAAGCTTGGCTCGCAGCAGTGGGCAAAAACGAAGGCGCGCGTGAAAAAGGCCATGCAGGACATGGCCGATGAGCTGCTGAAGCTCTACGCGCAGCGCCGCGCGGCGCAGGGCCACTCCTTCTCGCCCGATAACGAGTTTCAGCGCGAGTTCGAAGACGCCTTCGATTACAACGAAACCGACGACCAGCTTTCTGCCATCAACGACATCAAGCGCGACATGGAATCCACCACCCCCATGGATCGCCTGCTCTGCGGCGACGTGGGCTACGGCAAGACCGAAGTGGCGATGCGCTCCGCCTTCAAGGCCGTACAGGACGGCAAACAGGTGGCCGTTCTCACTCCCACCACCGTGCTGAGCTTCCAGCACTTCGAGACCTTCAAAAAACGCTTCCGCCAGTTCCCCATCAACATCGAAATGATCTCGCGCTTCCGAACGGCCAAAGAACAGAAGCTGATTCTGGAACAGACGGCGGCCGGTAAGGTCGATATCCTGATCGGCACGCATCGGCTGCTGTCGAAGGATATTCAGTTCCACGACCTCGGTCTGCTCGTCGTCGATGAGGAACAGCGCTTCGGGGTACGCCACAAAGAGCGCCTCAAGCAGATACGCCGCGAGATCGACGTCCTCGCCATGAGCGCCACGCCCATCCCGCGCACCCTTCACATGTCCCTCGTCGGCCTGCGCGATATGAGCGTGATCGAAACGCCTCCGAAAGACCGTATGGCCATCCAGACCGTCGTCGCCAAATTCGACGAGAAGCTCATCCGCTCCGCCATTGAAGTGGAGCTCGAGCGCGGCGGCCAGATCTACTTCGTTCACAATCGCGTCGAGACCATCTACGAAATCGCCGCAAAGATTCAGGAGCTGGTGCCCTCCGCCCGCATCACCGTCGGCCACGGCCAGATGAGCGAAGGTGAGCTCGAAAAGGTCATGCTCTCCTTCATGCACCACGAGCACGATGTTCTGGTTGCCACCACCATCATTGAGAACGGTCTCGACATCCCGCTCGCCAACACCATCATCATCAACCGCGCCGACCGCCACGGCCTCTCCGAGCTCTATCAGCTTCGCGGCCGCGTCGGCCGCTCCAACCGGCGCGCCTATGCCTGGCTCCTCATCCCGCCCGAGCAGGAGCTCACCGACATCGCCCGCCGCCGTCTCGCCGCGCTCAAGGAGTTCTCCGACCTCGGCGCAGGCTTCAAGATCGCCGCGCTCGATCTCGAGCTCCGCGGCGCCGGCAACATGCTGGGCGGCGAACAGAGCGGCCACATCGAAGCAGTGGGCTTTGAGATGTACACCGGCATGCTCGAAGAGGCCGTCGCCAAACTGAAGGGCGAGGAAAAGGTCGAGCATCTCACCACCCAGCTCAGCCTCGGCATCGCTCTGCGCATCGACGAGAGCTACATCGCCGAAGAAAATCAGCGGCTGCGCATGTATAAGCGCATCGCCGGAGCCACCACCGAGGGCGCGCTGGCCGATGTCCAGTCCGAGCTCGAGGACCGCTATGGTCCTCTGCCGGAGAGCGTCCGTCACCTCCTCGACGCAGCGCTGCTGCGCGTGCAGTGCGAGTCCATCGGCGTCTCCCAGGTCGATCGCAAACGCGATCAGCTCCACATCCGCTTCACCGAGCACGCGGGCGTCGATCCCGGACGCCTCATGAAGCTCGTCGCGAAGAACGCGAAGCGCGGCGCGCAGTTCACCCCGCAGGGAGTGCTGAAGTATCCGCTGACCTCCTCAAAGGCCGCCGAGGTGATAGCGGAAGTACGCACGCTGCTGGAGGAGCTGACAGCGGGTGAGCAGGCCAGCGGACCGGCAAATCGGCGAGTCATCGAAAAAGCGGTCGGCAGTCAGGCATAAGACCGTCGGGGATGAAGCGGCCAGTCATGAAACGGCCGGCTGACAGCCATATCGCTGACCGTCTTATTCCTGACCGTTTTTTGCCTGGCCGCCGACGGCTGCATTGCTGCTCTCCCGGCTGCTTTCTGCTGCTTTTTTCTGCCTCTCTTTGTAGACCTTCCAGCGGATGGTAAAACGCAGGCAGGCAATGGCCAGAGCAGCGAGGGAGGCTTCCACATTGATTTTGCGAGGGCTGATCGCCCACAGTCCGGCGACGACGGCGGCCAGCATCATCATGTCGAGCAGAGACCATGCAAGAAACTCGCTCTGCTCGCCGCGCCATGGCAGGCACAGCACCATAAAGACTGCCCAGATGTCGCAAAGAAAAAAAAAATCGAAGCCGGTGCTCATTGCTTTCCCCTTTTGCAGGCATTCTCTTTTCGGTCATTCTCGCTGAAACCGGAATGGGTGCGCCTTTTTGCGCCTCTTTCAGTGCCATAATGAAGAAGCAGGCAGGCCGGGTGGCCGCTGCCGCCGGACATCGTCCGACCGGCAGAGGAAAGTCCGGACTCCGCAGGGCAGTGTGCCGGATAACGTCCGGGACCGGAGCGTCAAGGCTCCGGGACGGCCAGTGCCACAGAGAAGATACCGCCCGGCCTCCGTCAGGAGGACGGGTAAGGGTGAAAAGGTGCGGTAAGAGCGCACCGCTCCGGCGGTAACGGCGGAGGCAGGGTAAACCCCACACGGAGCAAGACCAAATAGGGAGGAAATCGCGGTTCGGCCCATTTGTGCCGCGATGCGTGCCGGCCCGGTGCGCCAGCGTGGGCTTCTCATGACGGTTCGCCGTCCTGGGGCGGAAACCTTCGGGTAGGTCGCTGGAGCGCGCGCAGTAATGCGCCGCCAAGAGGAATGGCCACCCTCGACAGAATCCGGCTTACAGGCTGTCTGCAAAACATGGCCCCGGCTTCGCAGCGGAAGACCGGGGCCATCCATCCTTCTGAGCCATATATAGCGGCAGAGCCTTCAACAGAGTCCTGTTCTGAGACAGACTCGAGTTTGGCCAGCGATTTTCCGATACAACGCCTGAAGACCGGCATGCTTCCGGCCGAAAAACCCTCCAGTACGGCACCTGTTCTGCCGTCCCCATTCATCCCACGGAGGAGAGCCATGCAGATCAGCAGCGTTTCATCTTCACTCGAAACCACCGCGCAGGAGGCGACTCTGGCGGCAGTCTTCTCAACCATAGCCGGCGGCAAAAGTTACTCGGCCGACGTGGAACAGTCAGCCGGTGAGTACACCATCGAGGTCACCGGCATGCCCGGCGCCTCGGCCAGCGGATCGAGCCTCATCGCTGTCGAGGAAAATCTCGACAACAAAATCAATATGCTGGCCTGAAAAAGCCGGCAGCCACTTCGGCCCTTCCCGGAAATCCCGGCTCTGAACCAACCTGAGATCGATCAGGGCCGGAATCGGATCTGACAGAATCTGAGGCTGGCGCTCAGGCCGGTACCGTGGCCGCCTGCCGCAGCCAGGCTTCCATCTGGTGATGGTCGACAAGTCCGGCCTGCTGGTGAACCACCTTGCCCTCGTTCAGCACCAGGAAATTCGGAATACCGCGCACCTGAAAGCGGGCCGCAAGCTCCGGATGCTGATCCGAATCGACCTTCAGCACGATCGCCTGTCCGGCCATCTCCGCTGCCGTCTTCGCCACCTCCGGCGCCGCCATCCGGCAGGGCCCGCACCACTCCGCCCAGAAATCGACCAGCACCGGCACGCGCGCCGTCTGCATCACCTCGTCAAAAAGCGCCGTATCGGCCTGCAACGGCTCGCTTACCGGCGGCAACGGGTCTTTACAGGCTCCGCAGCGGCCGGTATCCGCCAGGTGCGCTGCCGGAACGCGGTTGGAAACACCGCAATGACTACAGCTTCGAATAAGTGACATAACCTGCTCCCGCCGGTCGCGGCCCTTCAAAGCAGCCCATGCTGACCGGTATGAATCATCCCATTAGATGTGCTTTATCCCGTTTTCGATTGTTCTGCCGGGAAACCACCCGATCTTCTTCAGAACAGAAGCGCTTCCGTCATCTCCAGACCCGTCTCACCGCTGGAATCAGCCCCGGAACCCCTTCCGATCGGGCGTACTTCCGCCCCTGTACCGCGCTACACTAGGCGACGATGACCAGTCGGATCGCCCCGCTCTCTCTGGCCGTATGTCTTTGCCTCTCCTCCTGCCTGCGCGCTCAGGACTCCGCACCCGGTGTATCCGCCGCCGGCATCGCAAAGACCACCGCTGCATCCCTCGCCGTCGATCTCCCCGCTCGCACAAAACATGCCATGGTGGTGACCATCCACCATCTGGCTACCGACGCCGGCGTTGAGACCCTTGAAGATGGTGGTAATGCCGTCGATGCCGCTGTAGCCGTTGGCTTCGCCCTTGCCGTGGTTTGGCCGGGAGCCGGCAACATCGGTGGCGGCGGCTTCATGCTGGTGCACGAGCACACCGGCAGAAACATCTTCATCGATTACCGCGAGCGTGCTCCTCTGAAGGCCACTCCCGGCATGTATCTCGACGCCGAGGGTAATGTCATCCCCGGCGCCAGCATCCTCGGCTATCGCGCCATTGGCGTTCCCGGCTCCGAGGCCGGCCTTGTCTATGCCGAAAAGAAATATGGCCGTCTCACGTTAAAGAAGGTTATGACTCCGGCCATCCGCCTCGCTGCCGGTGGCTTCGTGCTTACCGAAGAAGAGGCAGCCGAGCTCCGCGACCCCAGCCTGACAAAGTTCCCCGAATCGAAACGCATCTTTCAGCGCGACGGCAACTACTATCGCGCCGGCGAAATCTTCCGCCAGCCTGAGCTGGCCGAGACGCTTCGCCGCATCTCCGAGGACCCCGACGACTTCTATCACGGCGAGATGGCAAAGCAGATTGCCGCTGCCGTGCTGGCCGGTGGGGGCCTCATCACCACCGACGACCTCGCGCGCTACACCGTCAAAGAGCGCACTCCGCTCACCGGCACCTGGAACGGATACACCATCGTCAGCGCGCCGCCGCCTTCTTCCGGCGGAGTCGTCCTGCTTGAGACCCTCAATATCCTCGACGGTTACAACCTCGCCCGTCTCGGCGACCGCACTCCGGCCGAAATCCATCTCATCGTCGAAGCCTTCCGCCGCGCCTACATGGACCGCTCAAATTACCTCGGCGATCCCGACTACGTAAAAATCCCCATCGACCAGCTCATCGACAAAAAGTACGCCGCCGCCTGGCGCCAGAGCATCGTCGCCGATCAGGCCTCGCCCTCGGCCACGCTCAAACGCCCCGAAGGTTTTCTGCCTCCTCCGCCCGCCATGAGCGATGTGCGCCAGGAGGCCGTCGATACCACACATTACTCCGTCATGGACGCGCAGGGCGACGCCGTCGCCGTCACCACCACCCTCAACGGCGGCTTCGGCTCCGGTGTAACCGTCCCGAAACTTGGCTTTCTGCTGAACGACGAGATGGACGACTTCGCCTCGAAGCAGGGCGTCCCCAATATGTTCGGACTCATCCAGGGCCCGGCTAATGCCATCGCTCCCGGCAAACGTCCGCTCTCCAGCATGACGCCGACCATCGTGCTGAAAGACGGCAAAGTGCGCATGGTGCTCGGCTCGCCCGGCGGCGGACGCATCATCACAACTGTTGCCAACATCCTTCTCAGCACTGCGGCCGAGGGCCTGAACATCCAACAGGCCGTCGACGCCCCGCGCTTCCACCACCAGTACCTGCCTGACGTTCTCTATCTGGAGCCCGGCTTCTCCGATTCCACCATCGAAGGCCTCCGTGCCCTCGGCTATCAGCTCAAAATCGGCGGCCACTGGAGCGACGGCGAGTGTATCGATGTCGATCCTGCAACCGGAGACCTCGAAGGCGGCCAGGATCATCGCCACCACTTCGGCAAAGCCGCGGGATACTGATGATGGCTGCAAAACTGACTGAGCAGCAGATGTTTGTACTGAATGGGCGCGAAGCACGTATCGCTGGAGACGCAGCCCCGGACGGCCAGTCCCCAATGAGATGATAGAAACAGGAGTTTCATTCGGGTCTCATTCATGCTGAAAGCTATTTCGTCGCACGTCTTTCTCCGCCATCGCCTGCATCCAGGTCTGCTTGATCTGTTTGCCAGAGCGGGCGCCCAGGGCGTCGAGCTCTTTGCGGCCCGCCAGCATTTCAATTACACACGCCGCAGCGATGTTTCCGAGCTGGCGGAGTGGTTTCGCTCCAACCCCGTCGAACCCTTCTCCATGCATGCTCCGCTCTTTCCGGATTTCGAGATGGGCCGCGGCGGCGCTCCTGCCGTCAACGTCATCCATCCGGAAAAGTCCCGCCGCATCGACGCCATGGACGAGATCCGCCGCGCGCTCGAAGCCGCCGAGCTCATCCCTTTTCGCTTTCTCATCGTTCATCTCGGCGAGCGTGAAGACACCTGGAGCCCCCGCACCCTCGAGCACTCCCTCACCGCGCTCGAGCATCTCCGCGCCTTCGCCAATCCCCTCGGCGTCAAGCTCCTCATCGAGAACCTGCAGGGCGACGTGACGAAGCCGCAGCACATCCTCGAAATCCTCACCACCGGCCACTTCACCGACATCGGCGTCTGCCTCGATGTGGGTCATGCTCATCTTGACGACGGAGTCGCTCCGACGCTCTCCGAATTGCGCAGCCACATCCGCTCCTCGCACCTGCACGACAATAAAGGGGACAAAGATACGCACCTCTGGCCGGGTGACGGCACCATCGTCTGGGACGAGACGATGAACGAGCTGAAGACCGCCCCGCAGACTCCTGCCGGCGTTCTTGAAATTCATTACAATCTCGACGATTCCCCCGAAGCCGTGGAGCAAAAGACGCGAAAAATATTTGAGAGCTTCTAAGCCATGTCAGAAGAAATCAAACCGGAATCCGTAACAGCCCCTGTGGCCAATGCGCCTCTTGCCACGATCGCCCGCATCGGCGAGCACGAAGGCCACTCCGTCACCCTGCGCGCCTGGCTCTACAATCTGCGCGAAAGCGGAAAGCTGCTCTTTCCCATCTTTCGCGACGGCAGTGGAACCATCCAGGGCATCGTCCCAAAGGCGGCCGTTACGCCCGAAATCTTCGAGCGCATCAAAACTCTCACACAGGAATCCTCTGTCATCGTCACCGGAAAAGTGCGTGCCGATAAACGTGCTCCTGGCGGTTACGAACTGGATGTTGAGAATGTCGAAGTCGTGCAGCGCGTGCCGGAAGACACTCCGTTCCCGATCTCTCTCAAGGAACACGGCACCGACTTCCTCATGGAGCACCGGCACCTCTGGATTCGTACCCCCCGCCAGTCGGCGATCCTGCGCATCCGCGCTGAAATCGTCAAAGCCGCCCGTGATTTTCTGGACGACAACGGTTTCATCCTCACCGATCCGCCGATTCTTACCCCGGCCGCCTGTGAAGGCACCAGCACGCTCTTCCCGGTCGAATACTTCGGCGACGAAGCCTTTCTCACCCAGAGCGGGCAGCTTTACATCGAGAGCACCGCGCTCGCCCTCGGCAAGGTCTACTCCTTCGGTCCCACCTTCCGCGCCGAAAAGTCAAAAACCCGCCGTCATCTCACCGAGTTCTGGATGGTCGAGCCCGAGTGGGCCTATGCCGGCCTCGACGACCTTATGGGTCTCGCGGAAAACTTCATCAGCTTCCTCGTCGATCGCGTTCTCACCCGACGCGCCGCCGACCTCAAAGTCATCGGCCGCGACACGGCAAAGCTCGAAACCATCAAAGCGCCCTTCCCGCGCCTGCGCTACGACGAAGCCGTCGCCATGCTGAATGACGCGCACGCCAAAGGTCTGCTCGAAAACCCCTTCGAGTACGGCAACGACTTCGGCTCGCCCGATGAAACATACATCTCGTCGCAGTTCGACCGTCCCATCATGGTGCACCGCTACCCCGCCGGGGTAAAGGCGTTCTACATGGAACCCGACCCCGACGACCCGAAATATGCCCTCTGTGTCGACGTGCTTGCTCCTGAGGGCTATGGCGAGATCATCGGCGGCTCGCAGCGCATCGCGTCATACGATCTGCTGAAGACGCGCATCGAAGAGCATAACCTGCCGCTCGACGCCTTCCAGTGGTACCTCGATCTGCGCCGTTACGGCTCCGTCCCTCACTCAGGATTCGGCATGGGCATCGAGCGCGCCGTCGCCTGGATCTGCGGACTCGAGCACGTGCGCGAAACCATTCCCTTCGCGCGCACTCTGAATCGCATCTACCCATAGGCTGCCCGGCGTTCCTCGAACTACAATCCAGTCAGCCATGGACATCTTTATCACCATGATGTGGGGCTTCTGTTTCGGGCTTTTCTTTGGTGTGGGCTGCGCTCTGGCTGTCATGTATTCCATCTATAACGGTGGATACCGGACCGCGGTCGCAGACTCTCTGCGCGAGCAGAAATCCGATCGCTACCGCCACTGGCTGCCCTGGGCCGAGAAAAAGCTCGAGAAAGAAGCTCTGGCAAAGCCCCCCGCAGAAGGAGTCAATCGATGAGCACGCAGCCCGTCAGTCTGGTTCCACCCTTTACCCGCGAAACCGCGATACAGAAAGTGCGCCGGGCCGAGGATGGATGGAACTCGCGCGATCCCGAAAAGGTCGCGCTCGCCTATACCGTCGACAGCCGCTGGCGCAACCGCGCTGAGTTCATCCACGGACGCAAAGAGATCGTGAAATTCCTGACCAGAAAATGGCAGCGCGAGCTCGACTATCGACTCATCAAGGAGCTGTGGGCCTTCGACGGAGTGCGCATCGCCGTGCGCTTCGCCTACGAGTGGCACGACGACTCCGGCAACTGGTATCGCTCGTATGGAAATGAGAACTGGGAGTTCGACCAGGAGGGCCTGATGCATCATCGCCACGCATCGATCAACGATCAGCCCATCAAAGAGTCGGATCGCAAATATCACTGGCCGCTGGGCCGGCGCCCGGACGATCACCCCGGTCTCTCCGATCTCGGCCTGTAGCGCCTTACACCGCAGCCCCGGCGCGGAATCTAAACATGTCTTCCGGGCCGGAGCGGCAGCGTGCGTTATTTGCGTGGCTTCGCCGACGGAGGCAGCATTCCGTTCAGGCGCAGATAGCCGGCCTGCTGCGAGTAGTGATCCTGCAGATCTCCCGTCAGCTCAAAGAGTGCCCGTGCCCGCGGCGCATGCGTTCCACGGAAAAACGTAATCGTGTCGCCCAGACTCGAGTCCTGCAGTCCGCCGAGCGCCTTGTCGCAGAAATCGAATGCGGCCTTCACCCCCGCCACGATCTGGTCCTTCGAGTCCGTATCGCTGACCTTCGCGCCATCCGGCACCGCAGTACCGGAAAGCATCGAACATACCGCATAGCTCGACATCGCAATGTGCGACGTCACCTTGCCGAAGCTCCACTGATCCGGCGTCGGATGATAGCTGTACTTGTCCGCCGGCATCTCCTCTGCGGCGGCAACGATAAGTTTCGACTGCCGCGCATAGATCTCGCGCGCGCTCGAAACAATAGGATTCGCGGTTGTTTGTGCGGAGAGCGCAAGCGGCGCAGCCAAACCAGCTATTGCCAGCCAGATCAGACGTTTCATCAGTGTGTCCTCGCGAAATGCTGTTTTACGTTGTTGTATTGCAGTTCCGGCCCGGGCTTTCGCCTGACCAGAACCATAAGATCTGCACCACCGCCTGTCAATCGCAGGCTCAATAACCACCGCCATCGTCGCCATGCGCCAGGTTTTCAAAACGAGTGCACCGCGAAAGGTACGCCAGATGCACCGATCCAGTCGGACCGTTGCGCTGCTTGGCGATAATGATCTCCGCCTTGTTTTCCGTGTCCGGATCGGGCGCGCCTGTCTCGTCGCGGTTGTAATACGCCTCGCGATGGATAAACGCCACCACGTCGGCGTCCTGCTCGATCGACCCCGACTCGCGCAGGTCAGAGAGCATCGGCTTCTTGTCTCCGCCGCGCTGCTCCGAGGCGCGCGAAAGCTGCGACAGCGCAATCACCGGTACATTCATCTCCTTCGCCAGCGCTTTCAGCCCGCGTGAGATCGCCGAAACCTCCTGCGTGCGGTTCTCGAAGCGCTTCGTCCCCGGCCCCCCCGCGCTGCCCGTCATCAGCTGCAGATAGTCAATGACAATCAGGTCCAGGCCGCCTACCGTCTGGCGCAGGCGGCGCGCCTTGGCTCGCATCTCGGTCAGAGAGATGCCCGGCGTGTCGTCGATATAAATGTGCGAATCCACCAGACGCTCCAGTGCATTCGTCAGCTTCTCCTGGTCTTCGCGCATCAGGAAGCCCTTCTGAATCTTCTGCGAATCCACCAGCGCCTCCGACGCCAGCATGCGTCGCAGCAGCGACTCCTTCGACATTTCGAGCGAAAAAACCGCGACAATCTTCTGCCCCTGCACCGCCGCATTCTGAGCGATATTGATCGCCCACGCCGTCTTGCCCATCGACGGACGCGCCGCAATGATAATCAGCTCGGAGTTCTGCAGACCGCTCGTCATCCGGTCGAATTCCGTAAAGTGCGTGGCCAGCCCCGTAACCTCGCGGCCTTCCTTATAGAGATTGTCGATCGTTCCGAACGAGCTGCTGACGATCTCCGGAACACTCGCAAAGCCCCGCGTGATGCCTCGCTCCGTCACCTCCAGCAGCGAGCTCTCGGCGGCATTCAGCACCTCGAGCGCCTCTTCGCTCTGATCGGCCGCGCGGGTAATCGCAGACGAGCAGATATTGATCAGCTGGCGAAGGAGCGATTTGTCCTTCACGATCCGGACATACTCCTCAATCGACAACCTTCGTGGCAGCCCCTCCGTCAGCGACGCCAGATACGCGACGCCGCCAATGGCCTCCACTTCCTTGCGCTTCGCCAACTCCTCACTCAGCGTGACAATATCTACCGCGCGCCCCGCGTCGATCAGCTCCGCCATGCGGGCAAAGACGCGCTGGTGGGCGCTCAGGGCAAAATCTTCTGAGCGAAGCTTCTCCGCGGCCTCGTTGTAGGCATGGTTGTCGAGCAGAATCGCCCCGAGAATCGAGCGCTCGGCGTCAATCGAGGCGGGCAGCCCGCGCTCAAATGCAATATCAGGAGTAGTGGCCATGGTTCCGATGAATGCTCCTGGTCAAGTGTAGGACGGTTCAGAGGTCCCCACCTGATTTTTCCGGTTGTTGAGAATCGGTCACGATATGTTGAAAAAGACAATTGCCAGACACCAGGACAGTGGCATCCATTTATCATGGAAACACCCCCGGCTTTGTTATGAGATTGATCCGTAGACCGCATTTCCTTACGCCTGCCTGGGCGCTCGCCGTCATCTTTTTCACCCTGTCGCTCCCGGCGCTCGCACAGCGCATCCAGGCAGCCGACGCAGGCTCCGCACAGCCGCCGGAAATCAAGGAGTTTCAGCAGCTTGAGGACCAGTGGAGCAACGCGGTGGTCAAAAACGACCAGTTCACCATGGACCTGCTGCTCTCGCCTCTCTATGTCGGCATCTCCTCCGGTGGCGACGTGACCACACGCAATCAGCAGATTTCACTGCTCTTCGACAAGGCCACTGAGCCGCAAAGTATGGAGCAGAAGGTCGCCAGCGTGCGCGAGTTCGGCGACACCGCCATCGTCAGCGGCACCTATATCGAGAAGCGCCGCGCCAATGGCTCCGTCCGCGAGGAGCGCGGCATCTTCACTCATGTCTACACGCGCTCGCACAATCGCTGGAGCTGCGTAAACTCCCAGCGCACTGCGGTCGTCCAGCAGGCCGATACCAAACCGAAGGTTGAGCGCAAAAGCAACGCCGAGCTGCCCTTTCACATTCCTCTGTTTCACAAAGGTGCCGAATCAACGCAGCCTGCTCCCGACCCCGGCAGCAATCCGGCGCCGCAGAATTAGCGCTGCCTCGCAGTATCATTTCAATTCGCCGATGCTTTTCCACTCCTGATGACGCACACACGTCCCGTATGGGCTGAGATTTCCCGGTACAGGCTCATCGCCAACTATCGCCTCCTGCGCGGCCTTGCCGGCGCGGAGACGGAGTTGCTCGCCGTCGTCAAGGCAAACGCCTACGGCCACGGAACCACAGCCTGCGCAAACCTGCTGGCCGCCGAAGGCGCCCGCTGGTTCGGCGTCACCTGCGTGGACGAAGGCACATCACTGCGGTCCTCTCTTCGCCAGCTTGCGGACTCTGACGCCCCTCACTCCAGCCGGATTCTAGTTATGTCCGGCATCTGGAAAGACGAGGCCGAAACCCTGATTCCGCACGGCCTGACCCCTGTGGCGTGGGAGCCCTGGCATCTCGAATGGCTGGAGTCTGTAACGCGCCGGCAGAACATTGCCCCCGAAGGCTTTCCCGTATATCTCGAAATCGACACAGGCATGTCCCGTCAGGGTGTCCGGCCTGAAAATCTCGATCATCTGCTGCGCCGGTTTACAGCCGGCTCTTCCCTGCGCCTCGAAGGCGTTATGACGCACTTCCACTCCCCCGAAGAGCTGGGCGCTTCCGCCACACAGGACCAGACCGGCAAATTTGTATCTGTTATTGATACCATTTATGAGCGCGGGCTGAAGCCGGAAATCCTGAGCGCGGGCAACTCCGCCACACTCCTCGCGCAAAAAGAAACTGACACCATTACAAATATCGCCCGCAGGTATGGCATGCAACTTCTCATTCGGCCCGGCCTTTCCCTGTACGGCTATGCTCCGCGTTTCACAGGAGCGGCCCAGCCCTCCGCCGCAGCCTCACTGCAGCCCGTGCTCGCGTGGAAGACTCGCATCGTGTCGATGCGCACCATCGTTGCCGGCGAAAGTGCCGGATACAACGCCACCTTTCGCGCCAGCCGTCCCACGCATCTGGCTCTGCTGCCAGTCGGCTATGCCGACGGACTTAACCGCCTCCTCTCGAACAAGGGCGGCGTCCTCATCCGTGGAAAACGTGCGCCGATCGCGGGGCGCATCTCGATGGACCAGACCGTGATCGACGTCACGGAGATACCCGGTGCCGAAATCGGCGACGAGGCAGTGCTCATCGGCCAGCAGGGCGGTGAGACCATTACCGCATACGACCTCGCGGATCTCGCCGGAACCATCCCTTACGAAACCCTCTGCGGCATCAGCGCGCGGGTGCCGCGGGTGATGGTGGATTAACGCGACCGCAGGCTGAGCTCGCCGGCAAAATCGGAGCGGCAGCCGTCGATTAGCATAAAGAGAGATATGTTTCAGAAGCTCTACGCACACTGGATGTACCGATGGGAGACGGCGCTGACCACACGCGACGAAAACCGTGTCGTGCGTCCCGTGGAGTGGGGCTTCGACTGGCTGCAGGACTTCATCGATCGCTCCGGCTTCAGCAGAAAGGTATTTGAAGCCGAACAGAATCCGGCAAAATCCGAAGAAACTATGCTGGCGCTGAATGATGCCATCATCGCCGATAGCGAAGCCTTTTTCGGCTACACGTCTCCTTCGGATTTCCACCTCGAAGAGCGCCACCCGCAGTTATTTCCTACCAATGTTCGCCCCGAAACGCTGGCACAGGACGCGCGTCTGAAGCAGCAGGCCGTCCTCGGCAAATTGAAGACTGCGCCCTTTCTCCGCTTCACCTCGCCCGTGCGAACGCCGTATCCGGAGAACGATCTCGTCAACGCCCGCTGGTATCCTGCATCGCATCGTGAAGCGGCACGAGACAAACCGAAGCAGGCCATTATCGTCATGCCTCAGTGGAACGCCGACGCCTTCAGCCACAACGCGCTCTGTTCGCTCTTCAACCGCTTCGGCATCTCCGCCCTGCGTCTCAGCAAGCCGTATCACGACATTCGCAGACCCGCTGAGCTCGAACGCTCTGATTATGCAGTCAGCTCGAACCTCGGCCGCACCATCTCCGCCTGCCGCCAGGCGGTCGTCGATATCCGCTGTTGCCTCGACTGGCTTGAATCGCAGGGGTATGAGCAGTTCGGCATTCTCGGAACCAGCCTCGGCTCCTGTTATGCCTTCATCGCCAGCGCCTTCGACGCGCGGCTGCAGGTCAATGCGTTTAACCATGCCTCCACAGCCTTCGGCGATGTCGTGTGGACAGGCCAGAGCACGCGCCACATTCGCGCCGCTTTTGAGCAGGCCGGCATGAAGCAGCAGCAGCTCTTCCGCCTGTGGAGCGCCATCAGTCCCGTCTCCTATATGCGGCGCTTCGCCCAGCATCCCAAAAAGGTTCTGGTCGTGCACGCAACCTATGACCTCACCTTTATCCACGAATATTCCGAAGAAGTGCTGCGCAGCTTCTCCGAGCTCGGCATCGACTACGTCTCGAAGGTACTGCCCTGCGGCCACTACACCACCGGCGAAACCCCCTTCAAATTCATCGACGGCTGGTATCTCGGCTCTTTTGTCTATTCAGCCTTCCGGTCCCTCGCCGAGAATCCCCTCGCTCCGGTAAAACCGGCCGGTCTGGAGCTCGCCGCGCACTGAGGCAATCGCCGCTGCCTTAGGCAGACAACAGCATCGGTCCGCAAAAAGCTTCAGTTTTTCCCGATGCCTGAGAAGGCCGGCTGCAGCTTTTCCGGGACCAGAAACAGCATTTTGCAGAAATACTTTGTCACATCATCGTCCGACAGATCGTGATAGCCGGGCTTGTCCGTAAGGCGGTCGTGGGTGAAGGCGAAGATTCGATATTTCCATGCCGCACACAGGTTTTGCAGAGCCTGGGACCATTCGCATTCCGTAAGAATAAGAGGTTGGAATCTGGCAACGGTTGCATGCATTCCCTGCAGTGCTTCAAGATCGTGCCCTTCAATGTCGGTTTTGATGAGCCCGACATTTATTTCGGGATGATTCTCGACGAAGCTGTCTACGGTCGTAATGCGAACTTTGGTGACCGCTCCGCCCACATTATTCAGGCTGCCCACCGTCGAGCCTACTCCACTGAAAAAGTCCGCCTCGCCGTCATGGGAGGAGACCGCCATCTCCACAATCTGGATATTGCTCGACAGAGCGGCGTTTTGGCGGAGAGCGGTGAGATTACACGCTCCTGGCTCGAAAGCATACACCTGCCGCACGCGGGGAGCGCAGTAAGTGGCATAGTATCCGAAGTGTGAACCAATATCGAGAAAGTCACGGGAGGGCTCGGCAAATTGCACAAAGACGGCCTCAGAGCCCCAGTCTATGTTCCCATTGGTTACATAGACTTCTGTGGCACAGCCACTGTGTCGCGGCAAACGGATACGCATCCCGGTAGGAAGGCGCAGCGTGCTGTCCTGCCTTAATATCCGTTTGCGAAACTGCAGCATGCTGTATCTGACTGCCCACTGAACCGGGCCGACCTGTCGGATGAAAGACAGATTGAGCATACGTTCCTTTCGGAAAATCGTTATCGACTCGCTGCGTGCTGGCTTCAGGAATTTTCCTGCATGCCTTCCACGGCTCTGCAGGGCATACAGGATGAAAACTGCCTCTGCATCCCCGGCTGCACCATACTGCAGAAGCAGTACAGGAACAGGATTGCAGGACAAACTGGAATCTTGGATGTCAGAATAGCACAGCTGGCCCGGAGATTTATTGAACGGCATCGGTCGAATGAATGCTCCGCGTAATGCCGTCATCATCTGGTGTTGTCTTCCCGGTCCAGCCTCTGTAAAACAGTCCAGTGTGTTTTCCGGCGCATGCGCCGTTGTGGAAAAGCTCGCGCTGCATCCCTGCCTCTGAAAGGATCTGCATGCCTCTGCCCAACCGTATCCGTCCTATTCGCCTGTTCGTCGTCCTGCTCACCGGCGTTCTTACCGCA
This sequence comes from Paracidobacterium acidisoli, assembly GCF_003428625.2. Lineage (GTDB taxonomy): Bacteria > Acidobacteriota > Terriglobia > Terriglobales > Acidobacteriaceae > Paracidobacterium > Paracidobacterium acidisoli. Next base: position 62,969 of record NZ_QVQT02000004.1, read on the forward strand.
GCGGCATCCGCGCAGACCACAGAGCATCCGAAGTACCCGAATTATCCGAGCGAGACTCCCGCAAACTTCCAGCCTCCCGCCGACGGATTCAACTACACGCGCCGCGACGTCATGATCCCCATGCGCGACGGTGTGAAGCTGCACACCGTCATCCTGATTCCGAATGGCGCAAAGGACGAGCCCATTCTGCTCACGCGCACGCCGTATGATGCAACCGCGCTCACCAGCTACGGTCCCAGCTCGCATCTCGCCTCCAGTCTCGACGGTTACGACAACGCAACCGACATCATCGTCGACGACGGCTACATCCGCGTCGTGCAGGATATTCGCGGCAAATATGGCTCCGAGGGCGACTACATCATGAATCGCCCCATCCATGGCCCGCAGAACCCGACGCCGGTCGACGAATCGACCGACACCTACGACACCATCGACTGGCTTGTTAAAAATATCCCGGAAAGCAACGGAAAGGTCGGCATCCTCGGCATTTCCTATGACGGCTTTCTGCCGCTCATGGCGCTGATCAACCCGCATCCGGCGCTGAAGGTCGCCGTCCCCATGAACCCCATGGTCGACGGCTGGATGGGCGACGACTGGTTCCACAACGGTGCCTTCCGCGAGCAGAACATGCCCTACATCTACGAGCAGGATGGCACCCGCTCCAACACAAAGCTGTGGTGGACCAGCGACTACGACGACTACGACATGTTCATGAAAGCCGGATCAGCCGGCGAGCTCGGTAAAGAGCGTGGCCTCGATCAGCTCGGCTTCTGGCGAAAGATCATCGAGCACCCGAGCTACGACGCCTTCTGGAGCGACCAGGCCGTCGACAAGGTCCTCGCGAATGAGCCGCTGAAGGTGCCCACCCTCCTCGTCGACAGCCTCTGGGACCAGGAAGATATCTACGGCGCCATGGCCGTCTACAAAGCGATCAAGCCAAAAGACACGCAGAACGACATGGTTTATCTCGCCATCGGACCGTGGCATCACGGACAGGAGATCGAGGACGCCAGCAGCCTCGGCCCCATTCGCTTCGGCAGCGATACCGGACTCTTCTTCCGGCAGCACATTCTGCGTCCGTTTCTCGCCCACTATCTGAAAAATAATGTGCCTCAGTCGCAGCTTTCGCCCGTGTGGGCCTTTGAAACCGGCCGCAATCACTGGGAAAAGCTGCCCGCATGGCCCGAAGGCTGCGCAAAAAACTGCCCCGTGCAACCCACGCCGCTCTATCTTGAGCCTGGTCTGAAGGCCGGCTTCACCGAACCAGCCGCCGGCGCTGCGCAGTACGACGAGTACATCTCCGATCCCTCAAAGCCCGTGCCCTTTCGTGCGCGGCCCATCCAGCCCATCGGCTACACCGGCCGGCTCACCTGGGCACGGTGGCTCGTCGACGACCAGCGCGAGGCCTCCGGAAGACCCGACGTGCTCACCTACGAGTCCGAAGTGCTGACTGAGCCCATAAAGATCAGCGGGCAGCCCGTGGCGCATCTCATCGCCTCCACCACCGGCACCGACTCCGACTGGGTCGTGAAACTGATCGATGTCTACCCCGACGAAGTCGCCGGTGAGCCCGAGCTCGGTGGATATCAGCTTATGATCTCGGCCGATATCTTCCGCGGCCGCTACCGCGAGAGCTTCGCAAAGCCCGAAGCCATCACGCCCAACGACCCGCTCGAATACAAATTCGAGATCCCCACCGCGAACCACGTCTTTCTTCCCGGACACCGCATCATGGTGCAGGTACAGTCCAGCTGGTTCCCCCTCTACGACCGCAACCCGCAGACCTTCGTCCCGAATATCTTCCTTGCAAAGCCGCAGGATTATCAGAGGGCCACGCAGCGCGTCTGGCACACCCCCGGGCACGAGAGCCTTATCGAGCTGCCGGTGGTTAAGGCAGAGTGAGGGGATCGCAGAGACAGCTTTACGAGTGGGGGAGGTTTGGAGTACCGGATCTCAAAGCAGGGGCCCGGGTATCCGTCAGATTTTCCGGCAGTCAAACAGAGCTCGGCCGAAGATTATGCGTGTCAGCGTCTACTTCCACTCCCAGACCTTGCTGGTTGTGTTGCCGGACGCGTCTACTTCGTATTCGAACGCCCCGCAGGCGCCGCTGAGTCGGGCAAACTGCGGTGAAGCGGTCCGGAAATACAGCATGCCGCGATAACTAACCGCTCCCCCGGGGCCGAATCTGCCGGAACCCGATCCCGTCCAGCTCAGCATCTGGCCATCCTGTGTCATGTTCATACCCTGGCCTTCGCCATAAATGGACCCATCCGGCTGGATCACCGATGTATAGGTGCCCATACCGGTTGTGGCAATGCCAAGGATGCTGCCCGTATCTTCAAACGACACCTCTGCCGTAGGTGGATCGATGGAAAGGACCCGTCTTACAATTCTCCTGCCTTTGGATTCGCTGATCTGTTCTCCCAGCATGAATGAACCTCCTCTTTCGCCCTTCTTTGATACCTCATTTCCAGGGTGGCAAATTGTACACCCGCTGTGACATACCCTAATGGCGTAGTCGCGAAGAACGGCGATCGCGGAAGAGCTCCGCAGAGGTTTGTGCCGAAGATCTTCCCGGCAAACCAGGAGAATGCCCCAAAAGGCCACACAGTAACGCGTGTGGCACACTCCGGGCGCATGAGATTTATCGAGCTCCCGTAGTCAGGGCCGAACAGGCAGACGTATTCGTGCCCGCGCTTAACTCGCCCGCAGCAGCATGCAAGTAATATCATCGTGCTGCGGTGTATTCCCCACAAAGCGGTCGAGATCGAGCATCACGCTCTGCAGCAGCATCGCCGGTGTCAGCATCGTGCCCGAGTGCAGCATCATCAGGAAGCGCTGCTCGCCATACTCCTGCTGCGCGCTGTTCTCCGCTTCCACCACGCCGTCGGTAAAGGCCACCAGCCAGTCGCCGGGCTGCATGGTTACTTCGCCGGCCTCATAAGCCGCATCGCTCATAATGCCGAGCGGCACTCCGCCTGTCCCCAGCCGCTCGATCAGACCTGACTGGCGCCGAACGATCGGATCGTTGTGTCCCGCATTGATGTACACCAGCCGCCGCGTCGCCGGATCGAACTCCGCGATAAAGGCCGTCGTAAACCGCCGCCCGTTCTGACTGTTGCTGCACGCGTACTGATTCATCCGGCTCACCAGCTCCGTCAGCGACCCCGGTGTCGCGCTCAGCGTCTTCAGGCTGGCCTGAAAGGTCGCCATCAGCATCGCCGCCGGAACGCTCTTTCCCGCCACATCCGCAATCGCAATCAGAAACGTGCCGCCCCCGGGCGAAGAGCACGGACGCGCGAACACATCGTAGTAATCTCCGGCGACCGTATTCGCCGGCCGTGTGGTGAAGGCGATCTCCAGCCCCGGAATCTCCGGCGGGTTCGCCGGAAGCAGCCATGCCTGAATCTCCTTCGCAATCTGCAGATCGCGCTTCATCACCACACGGTCGCCCACTTCCAGAATCAGCAGAGCAAACAGCAGCAGGCCGCCGTAGAAATGAAAATCCAGCCCGAAGACCTTTGCCGTCCCCGCCCGCGTCGTCCACTCCCACTCGCCGCCCGGAAGAATCACCAGTGCCAGCGCCACCAGCAGCAGCACCCGGCGCGCCGGCGACAGCTTCTCTACAATTGCCCAGAAATACTGCGCCACCACATGGAAGAAATGCTTCGTCTGCGGCATCCCCGCCGCCCGCGTGGAGTCCACTTCTTTGGAGTAGAGCCGGTAGCTCGACTGGGCATCGGTTCGAAACTGGGACCACAGCTCGCTGAGCTGCATCCCCTCGGTTACGCGCTGCCAGACAGACTGGGCGCGTTCCGCGAAACCGTATTTCTTCATTCCCGGCGTAACCTGAGCCATGCTGTTCCCGGGCACAGTGACCCGCAGCCATTCTAATATCCGCCGCCGCGGCCACAGATCTCCCGGCCCCTGCCCGGTCAACGCGCTACAATTTTCCTATGTCCGACCGCATGTCGCAGCCGCTTGCCCAGTCCGATCCCGAGATCGCCGCCGCCATCGAACACGAAGTCCTTCGCCAGCACGAAGGTCTTGAGATGATCGCCTCGGAGAACTTCGTCAGCCAGGCAGTGCTTGAGGCCGCAGGTTCCGTCTTCACCAATAAATATGCTGAAGGCTATCCCGGCCGCCGCTACTATGGCGGATGCGAGTTCGCCGATGTCGTCGAAAACCTCGCCCGTGACCGCGCAAAGCAGCTCTTCGGCGCCGAACATGCGAACGTGCAGCCCCACTCCGGCTCCCAGGCCAACGCCTCCGCATACATGGCCGTGCTGCAGCCCGGCGACACCATCCTCGGCCTCGATCTGGCCCACGGCGGCCACCTCACCCACGGACATAAGCTGAATTTCTCCGGCAAGCTCTTCCGCGTCGTCTCCTACGGCGTCCGCAAAGATACCGAAGTCATCGACTACGATGAGCTCGAACAGACTGCCCTGCGCGAGAAGCCGAAGGTCATCATCGGCGGCGGCAGCGCTTATCCGCGCCACTTCGATTTCCCACGCATGCGTGCCATCGCCGACAAAGCCGGCGCACTGCTCATCGTCGATATGGCGCACTTTGCCGGCCTGGTCGCAGGCGGCGTACACCCTTCGCCCGTGCCCCACGCGCACATCTCCACCACCACCACGCACAAAACGCTCCGCGGACCCCGCGCCGGTCTCATCCTCTCCAAACAGGAGTTCGCCGCAGCCATCGACAAGAGCGTCTTCCCCGGCCAGCAGGGCGGACCGCTCGTGCATATCGTCGCCGCCAAGGCCGCGGCCTTCCGCGAAGCCCTGCAGCCCGACTTCCGCGTCTATGCGGCGCAGATCGTCGCCAATGCGAAGGCGCTCGCCGAAACGCTGGCCTCCGAAGGCTATCGCGTCATCTCCGGCGGCACCGACACCCACCTTATGCTGATCGATGTCTTTGCAAAGGGTATTCTCGGCAGCGAGGCCGAAGCGGCACTCGGCGAGGCGGGCATTACAGTGAACAAAAATGCCATTCCTTTCGATACGAATCCGCCGCTCAAGCCCTCCGGCATTCGCATCGGTACTCCCGCGCTCACCACGCGCGGCATGAAGGAAGCCGAGATGCGTGTCATTGGACGCTGGATCACCGAAGCCCTCGACCGCCGGAACGACCCGCAGACGCTGACGAAGATTCGTGGACAGGTGCTGGAGCTGGCCGAGCAGTTCCCGCTCTACGGATGGCTGCGCCATCCGGCTCCCGTCGCCGGCTGAGCCTTCACCATCGTTTCCGGAGTCATCGCTCTTATCGCGCAGCGCCGGTAATGGAAAGTCAAAGAGACTTCCCGCTGCCGGCGCTGTTCTGCATTGCCCAAACACTAACTTCCGCCTATTCTGGCAACGGCGGAGAACAGTTCATCCAGGTTTTGGAGAGGGTGCGGTGGGGCGCGCAATCTTTATCAGTTATCGCAGAGATGACACCGAAGGCGAGGCGGGACGGCTCTTTGACGATCTCGTCCGTACCTTCGGCGACGATTCGGTATTCATGGATGTCGCGGGCATCAACCCCGGCATCGATTTTCGCAAAGCAATCGACGATGGTGTCGCCGCCTGCGGCGTCCTGCTCGCCATGATCGGTCCGACCTGGGCCACCATCACCGGCAGCACCGGACAGTGCCGCCTCGACGATCCCAACGACTTCGTCCGGCTTGAGATCGCCTCGGCGCTCGCGCGCAACATCGCCGTTATTCCCGTACTCGTACATGACGCGAAGATGCCGCACCCTGACCAGCTTCCCGACAACCTGAAGGATCTGGCCTACCGCAACAGCGTTGAGATCACCCACGCCCGCTGGAACTCCGATGTCCAGTTGCTCACAAAGGCCCTCGCGCCTTACGTGAGCGCGTCAGGCTACACCAACACCGAGCCCGTCCACGCCACCGTCCCGGTGCAGCTTCCGCCGCCGCACGTGCGCGCACAGCAAGCTGCTCCGGCCAAAAGCTCAAAGCTGCCCATGCTCGCGGGAGTCGGCATCATCGTCGCGGTTCTGATCGCCGCCGGCATCTTCTACGTGACCTCACATCACTCACCCGCAGCAAGCCCTGCCGCTGCGTCTGCAGCGCAGACCACTCCCGCTGTTCCTGTCACGGACGCTTCCTCCACCCCGTCAGCTCAGCCGGCAGCCGCCGATCCGCTTGCAGGCACCTGGACCAACCCCAGCTCGAAGATCCGCGAGAACATGCCTCGTCAGCTCGAGATCTCCGGAACGGGCAGCCAGTTGTCTTTCCATATGTGGGGAGCCTGCTCGAGCTGTGACTGGGGCTCACAGCCCGCCAGCTCAAATGGGCAGAGTGACAGCCAGACCTGGACCGCCACCTTTAACTTCCCGCAACCTCTCGCCGACGATCCGCCGGGCCGCGTCACGACCGTCACCGTCACTCCCGCTGGCAATGTGCTGCATCTTTTGGTCGCAAGCACCTTCCCCGATCACCGCCACATACAGGGCAAGTGGACCCTGGTCCGCGCTCAGTGAGCCCGAGAGCGCCCGTTCACGCGGTCGCGCTCGTCTCTTCCACCTTGACCTGCTGCTGCTGCACCGATGTCCACTGTGCGTGCTCCTGCGATACCGTCGACTCCACACGCTCGGCCAGCATCGCCCGCGGATCAGCAGCGCTGGCATACGGACCGGCCTTTGCCAGATAGAGATACTTCTCATGCTTCAGCATCTCGCAGGTCGAGCGATAGCTCGTCCAGTTCTGCTGATACTGGTTCAGGTGCAGAACGCCCTCAAAAATAGTGATCACCACGCCAAGTCCGCCCGTAATCAGAGCGACATGCGGAATCTTCAGCGGCGAAAGAAACGGAATCATCGCCGCGGCGAAGATTTCGATCAGCTTCATGCGCCGGAAGATGCGCTGGGCGGAGCGGCTCCTGCGGTCATACCAATCGATCTGATCTTCAAGGCGCGCATAGATCGGATCGTTGTTCTCTGAGACAGCCTCTGTGGCTTGCGGCATCGGCAGAACGTCCTCAAAACACTGCATGAACAATATAGCGGTTCACGCACCTGTCGGAACGATGAAAGGGGGCTTCATCCCTGGCAAATGCGGGAAGGAATCCCCCGGCGAGAGTGCACTCTCAGTCGCCGGATTCACACACAGAGCGGCGGAGGCTCGCGCACGAAACGCCGCAATCAATTTTTTTTTGAGCGATGCCGCTACTGCACAGTCTGTGCCTGTGGAGCTCCCGTCGCGGGTCGCGGAGCAGCGGGCTTCTTCGGCTGCTGTTCTTTCTTGCCTGGAGCAAGAATGGCATGCAGCGTCGTGCCTTCCATGCGCGGCATAAACTCGACGATACCGTTTTCGCCTACATCCTGAATCAGCCGGTTGATGATCGCATAGCCCAGCTCGCGGTGCGCCATCTGGCGGCCCTTGAAGCGCAGCGAAGCCTTCACCTTGTCGCCGTCCTGCAGAAAGCGCACAGCCTGGTTCTTCTTGGTCTGGTAGTCGTGCTCATCCACCGTGACCGAGAACTTCACTTCCTTCAGAATGATGACCTTTTGCTTCTTGCGCGCCGCGCGCTCGCTCTTGTCCTTTTCGTACAGGAACTTGCCGTAGTCCTGAATGCGGCACACCGGCGGAACGGCATTAGGCGAGATTTCGACGAGATCAAGGCTGCGCTCACGTGCAATCTTCAGCGCTTCAAACGGCGGCATGATGCCGAGCTGCTCCCCGCTGTCGTCGATGACGCGCACTTCCCGTGCGCGAATTCTTTCATTGGTACGAATAAACTGCTTGGCCGAACGCTTATCGATGGGTTTCCTCCGGAAAATCGTGGCACTGCCACGTAGCTACTCAGTATAGCAACAGCCATACCTTTTATTGGATGCGAAAGCAGTTTTACTGGACGCACGGAGCCGCGGCGGCGGCCTCAGACAGCTGAGGTCCGATTCTCACACACAGTGGTTGCAGGGCCATGAAGAGGCCTTTCCAGGGCGTCAGGACACCGGTACAGCCTCCGCAACACCCCGCAGGCCGGCCTCGGTTACGGCCGTAACTTCCACATGGATCAGCGCATTGGCTGCCATCTCGTCATCGAGCATGACCTTCAGAAAATTATCCGTCAGCGCAGGGGTGCCGTCACGCCCTTCATCCGGCTGCAGCGTAACAGCCGACAGCCGCTGCCCGGCGAAGCCCTTCCGGAAGGTCAGGGACTTCCTTTCCATCAGGCCGCGCAGTGCCGCCATGCGCTCTTTTACCGCCATTGCCGGAACCGGTTTCTCCCGGTGCAGCTCCCACGCCAGCGTACCCGGCCGGGCTGAAAATGGAAACAGGTGCAGATAGGTAAATGGCTGCGCCTCGATAAAACGGTAGCTCTCCGCAAAGAGCTCATCCGTCTCTCCAGGAAAGCCCACCATCACATCGGCGCCGATCGCAGCCTGCGGCATGATCTCGCGAATCTGCGCCAGCCGCTCCGCGTAATGCCAGGGCCGGTACCGCCGATGCATCCGCCGCAGAATTGCATCCGAGCCCGACTGAAGCGGCAGGTGCGCATGACGCGCCAGGCGCGGATGCTCCCCTGCCGCGTACTCGCGAAAGAGCTCCAGCAGACCGGCCGTCCAGTCCATCGGCTCGACCGAGCTCAGCCGCAGACGCGGCAGGCCGCACTGCTCCAGAAGCGCGGCAACCAGATCCTCAAAGCGGTGCGGCGGCTGCAGATCGCGACCCCACCGCCCAAGGTTGATTCCGGAGAGCACCAGCTCCCTGCCGCCTGCCTTCACAAACCGTCGCGTGTCTTCGACACACTGCTCGAGACCAACCGACCGGCCTGGCCCTCGCGTCGTCGGAATAATGCAGAAGGAGCAACGGTTATCGCAGCCGTCCTGCGCCTTCAGATTCGGCCGCGTCTGCCGTGCATCGGCGGCAAAGGGCAGCGCCGCAAGCTCCGAATGCGCAAACGATTCGTCTACCTGAATCGCCGCTGTCAGGCGCTGCAGCGGCACAAACCCCGCCATATCAGCGTTGGAGAGCAGCCCCAGCGCCGTCTCAGCAACAAAAGCCTTGTGACTGTTCCCGACAACGGCATCCACCCCTGCCAGTGCCGCCACCTCTGCAGCAGATCGCTGTGCATAACAGCCCGTCACCACCACGCGCGCAGCCGGATTTTCCCGCCGGATACGGCGCAGAAATGCGCGGGCCGAACGGTCCGCCTCCTCTGTCACGCTGCAGGTATTCAGGATAAAAACATCGGCGCCCGCCATATTGGCTGCAGGCTCCAAACCGCGAAGCCTCAGCGTGGCAGCAATCGCCTCTCCATCGGAGCGGCTGGCCCGGCAGCCGAAGTTTTCAACGTGATATTCTGCCACGTTATCCAGTCTAGCAACCGGCCCCGGGCAAACCGGTTCGGGGTCAGGTAATTCTCCTGCAGAAGTGATTCGCTTATCGGCAGCGAGGCGCAGCATCAGGATGGAAGAAAGAGAGCTTTGCATCTATGGAACGGCGAATTCTTTTAGTGGACGATGAACTGGCAATCCTGCTGACCCTCAAGGCGGTCCTCGAAATCAGCGGCTTTGAGGTGGAGACCGCCGCATCGGCACGTGAGGCAAAGTCCAAAATCAAATCCGGCAATTACCACATGGTTATCACCGACATGAGGATGGAAAGCGAAAACGCCGGCCTCGAAGTCGTCCGCGCCGCCCGGAAGGCCATCTACCGTCCTGCCGTTGCCATGCTTACCGCCTTCCCCCTCAGCGACTCGGAGTGGCGCGACGAAGGCGCCGATGAAATGCTCGTCAAGCCCATGAACACCGAGCATCTGCTTCGCCAGATCGAAGCGCTCCTCGTCATGCACGAAGACAAAAAACGGCTCGATCAGCAGAAAAAGCTGGAAACGCTGGTCGCCGCCGCTCCCGCAAAAGCCACCCCCAGAAAGCCGGCAGCACGCAAGGCCCACGGCTGAGAAAAACCGACTCAAAATTCGATCCCGCGAAACACTCTGACGAATGGAATCGTCCGGACATAATCGGATCGTCCCCTGTTTCTATCGGTAAATTTCTAACGATAAAAAAGGCGCCGCATTCTGCTTCTTTTCCGAAAAGTTCGGTAAAGAACTTTTCGGGTCTGCCCTTTGCTCTTCTGGTTCGCTGCGAAACGCAGCAGGTATGTTTTCTGGATTGAACTCTGTCGCGTTTTTCCTCAAATATGCGACAGTGGAGGCAGCACAGGCCGTCGCCAGGAATCTCACCGTCAGCACGACAGGAGATTCCACATCATGCCATCTTCTCCCGCAGAGAGCACGATCGGCAGCCTCAGAGACATCACGGCAATCGAACCCTGCTCCTGTTTACAGGGCAGTTTCACCGCTCCTATGGCATCTCTCCAGCGGTTTTATAAATTCGCGGTCCTGGCGCTCCTCTGCTGTCTGCCACAGGCCCATGCGAAGCCCGGGGTCCTGCATGGATCGCGCGTGCCCTCCGTAGCGGAGCTCTGCAGTCAAAGCCACGCCGCGCTTCTGGCCGGCAAAATGATTCTGCCCGCCCTCTGGCACGACCTCCTGGCCCGCTCCGTTCCTGGCCGTCATGCAGCAGGCTCGCCGGTCGCCGCGTTTTATGCCGCGACGGCGGCTCCGCACCTGGCGCTTCTGCTCTCTGTCCTGGTCGCAGCCCTGGCGGCGCTCGTCGGCGTGATTGCTCTGTATATCGGGCGTTCTCTGCAGTTCAAAACCAGGCAGCACACGCTTGAGGAGGTTCTCCGCGACCGCACTCGTGAGCTTGAACTCTCTCGCGAGGCCTTCCGCATCCGTAATTTGCACGACGACCTCACCGGCCTTCTGAACCGCAACGGTATTCTCAAGGTTCTCGATCGCGAAATTGCCCGCGCCGCCCGCAATGGTGACGCGCTGACCATCGTCCTCATCGACATCGACAATTTCAGCGCGATTAACGATCTCTATGGATACATCAGCGGTGATGCGGCGCTCTTTCAGTTCGCCGCCATCCTGCGTAACGCCGTACGCGACTATGACCAGGTGGGACGCTGCGGCAATGGCGAGTTTCTGGCCGTCCTCCCCGGTCTCACCCCGTGTGCTGCCCAGGACCGCCTGCCTGGACTGCATAACAGCATCTCCAATGTCACGATTGCCACCGAGGCCGGCACCTTTACTCTGACCTGCAGTTGTGGTGCTGCGGCTGCCTTCCTTACCGGCACGCCTCCCACTGCCGAGCTTTTACTCGGATACGCCGAACAGGCGCTCGAAGCCGCGGAAAGACGCGGTTCTGATCAATATGCGGTTCGTTTGCCGGAGATGGGGGCCCTGCCTCAGAAAAACGGCAACACCCGGGCCGGCGCTCATTAATCCGCGCCAACCCTTAATTGACTGGTATCGATGACATCCTGCGTGGCAGGACGTTTCAGCTCGCCTGTGCCTGCAGCGAAACAGCCGCAACCGGAGTCCGCTTCTCCTGAAAACATTGTCGGCAAAGCACGGGACGCCCCTGCGTAGGCTTGAAGGGAACCGTGGTCTCCATCCCGCACTGTGAACAGACGGTGCGCGTCTCCGAGCGGACCACATTGCCGCCCGATGCGCGCTTTGCCTTGCACTGCTTGCAGCGTTTCGGATCGTTCCGGAACTGTTTATCGTGGAAGAAAAGCTGTTCTCCGGCCGTGAAAACAAAATCATTCCCACAGTCAACGCACTTCAGAACTTTGTCGACGAATTCCATCCGTGTCCCTGGCCTTTGCCCTGGATGAGAATCCCATCCCGGGCGTCTGACCGCACCGCTCCCACACCTGCGACGGCACGGCAAATCCCGCTCTCAATGCGCCGGTCGGTGGTGAGTAAGGGGACAACACGGCGGCCTGCTTTGCTGCGGCGATTCCGATGAACGTTGCACAGGCGCGACAGGCATTGCCAGTCGTGCTTGCTACCCGATTTGCGAAAGGGCCCTTGCGGCTTTCGCGGCCTGCTCATCGGCTACATTCGGCTTTCGGCGCTCATTCTTCTCGCGAAAATCAGCCCGCGCCGCCGTTGTGATCGACTGAAACGAATACCTGCCGTGAAAAACCACACTGCCGCATCCGTTTGCGATGCGGCTCTCTTGCTGCTCTTCGGTGGTTTTACCGAAGTGCCTGTCCAGGGAAACCAGGCATTGCCGAAACCGCTCCATTGCGGAATCCGAATCGGCCGGTCTGCCGACTTGCATGTGAGGACGGAGCAGCTGAAAAATTAGTTTCAACGACATCACACGACTTTTGCATTGAAGCCAAAGAATACCCGGTGAAAGCATTGCCGGCATGCAATCGCTGCAAAAGGAAAAGCCGCCTCTCAGGGAGGCGGCTTTTCACCATCAGCAATCTTCTGACTGCCTTTAAGTTATTTTAATCCTGCTCTTTGCGAGCCTTTTTACGATTCCGCTTACGCGCCAGCGCTTCCTTCACGCGACGCTTTTCGCCTGGCTTCAGGTAGAAGGAGTGACGCTTGACTTCCTTGATAATGTCCTCGGTCTGCACTTTGCGCTTAAAACGGCGCAGGGCATTTTCAAGCGGCTCGCCTTCCTGTACACGAACCTCTGCCAAAACAAACACCTCCAGACGGCCCTAAAGGGGCCTGAACAGTATATCGCTAAAAGGCGGGTAGCTGGAAACCGGGCAGCCAGGAGGCAGATAGCCGATAAAGCGGATAACGGAGTTTTCAGGGTCCAATGTCGCCGGGACTCAACACCAGATTGGTGGATCAGGTGAAGGGAGCGGGCAGCCGTTTTCGCCCGTTATTGGGTTCCAGGCTATCGGGACTTCAGCTGCTCGCTTTATCAGCTATCCGGTCCCAGCCACCCGCCCTTTAGTTTTTTCACCGCTTCTCCGGCTTACCCGTCGCGTCGTGCATACGGCTGGCCTCGAAGCTCACGATCTTCCACTTGCCGAAGCGCCGGTTGTAGACCCGCGTATAGCGGTATTCTCCGCTGATGTCGCTGGCGCCGTTGCTGCCGGTCAGGTCCGCCCGCGAGGTCACCACCGCCGTGTCGCTGTACACGCGGACGTGCATATCATTGATGTTCAGCGCCGTAATCCGCACCGTGCCGGCCCGGCGCTGTGCCAGCACCTGAGCCTTGGTCTCGATCGTCCCGTTCGAAGTGATGCCGATATAGTCATCGGCCAGCAGGCCGTCCATCACTTTGACATTGTTATCGACAATCGCCTGCCGCCACTCCTGCTCCAGCGCTTCGATCTCCTTGTGGATGGCATGATTCTCCCGCCGGGGCAGCGCGCCGGCGGCATGCACGAAGATGAGCATAAAAATGACAAGAAGAGTGTAACCACTCAGACGGTGAGCCGTTTCCCGAGGTTGTTGGCGGCGCATGTGCGTATCGGATGGTAGATCGCATCCGAGCGGCGAGTCAAAGAGAAAGCCCCGGAGAGCTTGATTCCGCTTCAAATGGCCCATTCCGTGTCCTGAGACGCTCAGATATGAGATGCAGGTGCTGCGCCGCGCGAAGAATCCTCCGCTCCCGCAACTCCGTTTCTCCCATTCCGCAGTCATCCCATATTCAGACCGTCATGGTGCGCGGAGGTCACAGCCCGTCGCCGTGATTCAGATAAGGGTGATGAAATTTTCAAGCTGGCGGTCGCGCATCATCTGGAAAATTCCGCCCACCGCGTATTTGTGGAAATGCTCCGTTGCGCGATGCGCGTCGAGCGCCGCCTGGTCGTGATATTGCTCGTAAATGACCACGCTGTCAGGATCGCCGTCGACCCTGTGCGGCACATAGGTCACGCATCCCGGCTCCTTCCGGGATGCCAGTGCAAGCTCGCGCAGCATTTCATCCACCTGCTGCCGCTCTTCCCCTTTGAACCGCATACGTACCGTGAAGCTGATCATTCTCGGGCTCCCTGCATTTCCGGTCTACCTGCTGACGCCCCCGGCGCCTTGTGCTTATGCCTTTCGGCTGTGCCCGGCCGTGCCGATCTCCCGCATCGCATCGCGGAAGTCCGGCAGCTCCATCGTCTGATCGCGATCCGGCCCCGTCGACACCATGCCGATCCGCGCTCCGGATTCGCTCTCGAGGAAGCGGAGGTACTTCTGCGCCTCCAGCGGCAGCTCTTCAAAGCGGCGAATTCCCTCCGTGGAGCGCTTCCAGCCCGGCAACTTCGTGTACTGCGGCTCGATGGACTCAATGCCCCGCACATCCGCCGGCATCGTTTCGACCGACTCGCCATCGATTTTGTATCCGACGCAGATCGGAATCTCATCCAGTTCGTCCAGCACGTCCAGCTTCGTCACCACCAGCCATTCCGTTCCATTGATCTCGTTGGAATAGCGCAGCAGCGGCAGGTCGAGCCATCCGCAGCGCCGCGGACGTCCCGTCACTGCTCCATACTCCTGGCCCCGCGCCCGCAGCGCCTCGCCCGAAGCATCGTGAATCTCCGTCGGGAACGGACCTTCGCCCACGCGCGTCACATAGGCCTTGGTCACGCCGATCACCGTACCGATCGCCGTCGGCCCCACACCCGTTCCGGTCACCGCCCCGCCCGCAGTCGCCGACGACGACGTAACAAACGGATAGGTCCCGTGGTCGATATCCAGCATCGTGCCCTGCGCGCCCTCGAACATCACGCTCTCGCCGTCGTGCAGCGCCTTGTTCAGCAGCGCCGACGAATCCGCGACAAACGGCCGGATCAGCTCTGCCGCCGCCGCATACTCCTCATACATCTGCGCCGGATCGAGCGGTTCGGTTCCGAACAGCGCGTGCGCGATCGCATTCTTTTCGCCGCACGCGTTCTCAATGTGCGTCTTCAGCAGATCGCGGTTCAGCAGGTCCACCACCCGCAGACCGTTGCGCGCCATCTTGTCTTCATAGGCCGGACCGATTCCGCGGCTGGTCGTGCCGATCTTCCGCCGTCCCGGAGCGCTCTCCGCCGCCAGTTCGATCATCCGGTGGTACGGCAGAATCACCTGTGCGCGGTTCGACACAAAGAGCTGGCGGTCCACATCCACGCCCAGCTCGCGCAGCCGGTTCGTCTCCTTCAGAAAGGCCATCGGATCGAGAACGACGCCGTTGCCGATCACCGCGCGGCAATCCGGGCGCAGAACGCCACAGGGAATGAGCTGCAGGATAAACTTCTGGCCGCTGATGATCACGGTATGCCCCGCATTGTGGCCGCCCGCATACCGCGCCACCACGGAGAACCGCTCCGACAGCACATCCACGATCTTGCCCTTGCCCTCATCGCCCCACTGGGCGCCTACCACTACAGCCGACTTCGCTCGCATGATCCTCACACACGTCTGCTCCGACATTGGCACAACTGATTTGCAGGAGCGAAAAGGGAAATACCGGGCAGGACTTCCGGTCCGACTGCTCAGGAGATGGACCGGCTCGATTGCCGAGCGGCGGGAGTTTTCACCCCGCCCGGTATCTCATGATATATCGCGACGGCTGCCGGTGAAAGCCGGAAGAAAAGATGGAACAGGGACAGGCACGGCCGTCCCCGTCGGGTTTACGGCCTCGCGCCTCGCAGCAGCGCATTCAGCTCCGCATAAGGAATCGCTCCATCCATCAGCGTCTCCCACGTTCCCGATGCACGCAGCTCCTGCGCAATACGGCGCGTGAGTCCCAAAGCGGCTCTCGCCGGACCGGAACCGACGCTGACCCGCGCCACTCCCAGGCTCTGCAGTTCGCTGACTATCGGCATACCTTTCGTCGCCAGCACGTTTACCGGGCCGGAAATCTCCGCCACCAGCGTCGCGATCGTCTCTCTGTCGCCCGTCCCCGGCGCGAAGACGCAGTCCGCGCCCGCCACAAGATACGCATTCAGCCGCTCGATCGTCCGCGCAACACGCGTAGACGCCTCGCCGACGCCTGCCAGCAGAACATCCGTGCGCGCGTTCAGCACCAGCGGCAGCCCCAGAGCCTGAATCTCCCGCACCACCGCCGCCTGGGTCTCCTGATCGGCCAGCATTCCGCTTGATTCAGCCACCGTGTCCTCGAGGTTCATCCCTGCCGCGCCCACGGCCACCACGGCCTTCGCCGTCGCCACCGGATCGCCGTAGCCTGCCTCCACATCGGCCGTCACCGGCACGCTCACCGCCGACGCAATGCGGGCGACCATATCCAGCATCTCATCGCGCGAGATCGCCTGCCCGTCCGGATACCCTCGCGAAAAGGCAATGCCGGCGCTCGTCGTGGCAATCGCCGGAAAGCCCGCCGCCTCAAATACGCGGGCGGACGCAACATCCCAGGCATTCGGCAGCACAAGAATCTCCGGCCCGCGATGCAGTGCGCGAAATCGTACGGTTTTTTCTTCCTGCGTCATGACGGCATAATCGCAGCGCACACCCCTCCCTCGCAAGCCCGCAGCAGCCCTGCAAAGGGTAAAGATCATCCAGCTCTGCGACCCCGCTTTCGATCAGCCGTGTCTCTTGAAATACTGCACGTCCTTCTCATGCTGCTTCGCCTTTTCCAGCGATGAAAACGTGCCCAGGTTGCGGCGCTTGCCCGTCGACTCATTCTTCTTCTGCGAGTACAGGCGATATTCCCCGGATTTAAGTTTGCGGATCATATTCGTTGAGATGAACCCTGCCCGCACAAGAGATGCGCCCCTGCATCGTTACACTACCTAAGGTCATCTCTTTCACGGATCGTTCTTCTATCTCATGCCTGAGCTTCCCGAGGTCGAAACCGTCGCCAGCGGCGTCCACGAGCGCATTCGCGGTGAGAGCATCCACTCCGTCTGGTTCAGCCTCTATAAGGAGCCCTTCCGCTCCAACCCCGACGAAATGGCCCAGGAGCTCACCGGCAAGCGCATCGAGCGCGTTCACCGCGTCGGCAAGCACATCGTCTTCGACCTTGCCCTGCCCTCCCGATCTGCCGCGCCCGAAATCGTCCTCCAGTGGATCGTCCACCTCGGCATGACCGGCCGCCTGCTCGTCTCCGCCGCCGAAGTCCCTGTTCCACCTCATACTCACGGCATCCTGCGCCTTCACTCCGGCCGCGAGCTGCGCTTTGTCGATCCGCGTCGCTTCGGCCGCATGGGCCTGCACCATCCCGGTCCGGAGAAAACCACCTTCTCAGGCCCGGGCCACGAGCCGCTGACCATCTCTCCGGAGGAATTCGCTGATCTCTTCCGCGGACGGAAGCTTTCGATCAAGGCCGCTCTGCTCAATCAGACCCTCCTTCATGGCGTCGGCAATATCTATGCCGACGAAAGCCTCTTTCACGCCGGCATCCGTCCCACCCGCATCGCAGGGCGCCTCCCACGGGAGCGCCTCTTCCGCCTGCACAAAGCTCTGCAGACCGTCCTCAGACACGCCATCCGCCTGGGAGGCTCCTCCGTATCCGATTATGTGGATGCCGACGGCGTCCGCGGCTTCTTCCAGCTTGAGCACAAGGTCTATATGCGCGGCGGAGAACCCTGCCTCGCCTGCGGCACTCCCATCCGGCGAATCATCCTCGCCGGCCGCGGCACCCACTACTGCCCCACCTGTCAGAAATGAGCCTGAGAAGTTGAAGTGCTTATGATTTTATGAATTTCCAGAGCGTTCGGCCTACGGGATTCTGAATTAACAGCTCGGCGTAACCAACGTAAGTCAAAGATTCTAAACAAATCCGGAAACGGCACTGCAATTGCTCTTAGTGAAGGCAGCCAGCGACGCACAGGCTTCCGCCTACGGGAGAGAAGCCATGCGAATCGGTTCCGGTCAGCGAGAGCGAACGCCCAGGAGGCATTGCCCGGGCCGGAACAATAAGTCCCAGCCTCGAAAGAGTCAGGGCATTTCAGGGAGGCCAGTGATTGGCCATTAGAATAAGAAGAGCCACCCCGTGCGGTGGCTCTCTTATTTTTAAGAGACCCGAAGGCCCAATCCTGCGTCAAACTACTTGTCAGGTCATCTCACGGAGAGTAGTATTAGCTTTACCTATCGAGCGGCTGATGCCCGGTTTCAGGTCCGGGAGGCTCGCCGCTACTCACGAGAGTTACGAATTTACGATACCGGCAATCATCGTGCGGCTCCTCTGACGGTGCAATATCCGTCCTGGAATGTATAGGTGAAAGCGGCTGTTTTGGACTGAGTTGAAAGAGTATTTCACTCCATCACGTTCCGCTGATATGTATGGCTTCCGGCCTGGTTCCCTGCAGCGAGTGCATCCAACCGCAGACGGAAATAGGACACGGGTGAGGCTCGCGATGCGAAGCGAGGCTCATGCGGCTGAGGGAAGCCGTAACTTATGGAGTAAACCAGACTGCCGTGTAAGCGGCAGATGCAGCCGGTGACGAATCGCGCGAATCAGGAGAACGATTTCCGGCGTCCCCCCAATGCAGAATTCGCAGCAATGTAGCCGGATTTCGCTGCAAACCACAGTTAACGCACCAGGAAGTGCAGGCATGACAATAGAACAGAACCAGCCCGAGCCCGCATCGGCGCCAGCTCCGGTTTCCGGGTCCCAGGCACAATCGCAGGGACAGGGTCAGGGCGGCCATCGCCGCCGACGCAGAAGAAGAAAAGGCAACAAGCCCGCTGCAGCAGCCCAGGCCGGCGGACAGAACGCCCAGCAGCCCTCTCAGCCCCAGGCGAGCCCCAAACAGAAAAAATCGAGCCAGAACCGCTACTTCCAGAAAAATCCTGGAAATGGTGCGGGGAACGGCAACGGAAATGGCGGAGGCGGCGGACGCCGCCGTAACAAGCCACGCCGTCAGCAGGTCTTCGTCGGCCCGATGGATCACAGCTACCGCGCCGCGAACGGCAATATTGCCGACGCTCCGCCCTCCACCATCGAGCTGCGTCACTCCGGCGCCAACGGAAACGGCAATGGCAATGCCTACTATGGCGATGCCCCGGTGGCCTGGGAGCCGCCTCCGCCTCCGGTGCGTGAGGACGCGCCCACCCGTATCTACTGCTTCATTGAGGATCTCTTCTTCCTCGCCAAGATCAATGAGACGGCGCGCAAGCTCGGCATCAAGGTCGCCTTCGTCAAGAATGACAAGGAAGTGCTCGCTACGCTCACCGGCGGCAGCGAGGAAGAGCGTCCTTCTCTGATCGTCTTCGATCTGAACAACGCCAACGCGAAGCCCATGACGCTGATCCCGAAGATTCGCGCCAAACTCAAGAAGGGCACATCGATCATCGGCTTTCTCTCTCACCTGCAGGGCGACCTGAAGGTGAAGGCCATCGAAGCCGGATGCGACATGGTGATGCCGCGCTCCGCGTTTTCGCAGAACCTGCCCAACCTGCTCCGCCGCCACGGCTCCGACGAAGATCAGACCGAAGCGCTTGAAGCATAAAACAGCGAGCAGACCATCTGTTCTGTCACTGTGCTGCTGACAAACCTGCAGCAGAGATAAGGGGCCGCCATCGAGCGGCCCCTGCTTTTGCGCTGAAGGCGCGTGTACCCCGGACGGCAGGTTAACCGGGAGGCCAGTGCATCGCCCGTCCGCCCAGCAGATGCAGGTGCAGATGATCGACCGTCTGCCCTCCGTCCGGACCATTGTTGATCACCACGCGGTATCCCTTGTTTAATCCCTCGGTCGCGGCGATATCGGCCGCCGTGCCCAGCAGATGGCCCAGCATCTCGCGGTCGCCGGCGGTAGCATGCGCCAGCGCCGCGATATGCTGCTTCGGAATCACCAGAATATGGACGGGAGCCTTCGGATCGATATCCGAAAAGGCGTAAAGACGCTCGTCCTCAAAAACCTTCTTTGACGGAATCGCGCCCGCAACAATTTTGCAGAAGATGCAGTCCATGCACAGATTCTCCAGAACCATTTAACCAGAGCACCGGAAGGAAGCCTCTGCTCTCCCCATCGCCTGGGCCGAATAAATATGTTGACCGCTTACGGATTCCGACGAACCTCTTTTTCGAAATACTTCGGGTGCCTGCCCGGTTGCCACGGATCATACTGCGCCGCAAACGCAGCCCGTTCGCTGGTCGAAGGATGGCTGTAGCTCCAGAACTCCACAAACGGGCTGGGCGACGGGTTGTCGAGCCAGATCTCGCCGAGGCGCACAAACGAGCTCACCGCCGTCCGCTGCGGATCGGCCACCAGGCCGTGAATGACCTCCTGCCCGTACACATCGGCCTGATGCTCCTCCCACCGGCTGAAGGCATTGCCCGCCGGCTCCGCCAGAAAGCCCAGCACCGTGATCAGCAGCAGAAGCAGTCCCACCGAGGCCCAGTCGTCGACAAACGCAATGCGCCACCGCACTCCATGCCTGCGAATCAGCCCGCGCATCAGCCGGAAGGCCGCCCAGTAAAAAAGCAGCAGCAGCGCGCCATAGAAGACCAGCCCCTTCGCGATATGGCGCAGCACATAGTGCCCCTGCTCGTGCCCGTAGATGAACAGAATCT
This sequence comes from Paracidobacterium acidisoli, assembly GCF_003428625.2. Taxonomy (GTDB): domain Bacteria; phylum Acidobacteriota; class Terriglobia; order Terriglobales; family Acidobacteriaceae; genus Paracidobacterium; species Paracidobacterium acidisoli. The sequence continues at coordinate 83,267 of NZ_QVQT02000004.1, forward strand.
CATCGGCCGGCGCTTCATGGATCGTGTTATCCCACACCACAATGCGTTTGGTTGCGCCAAAACCCGTCACGTAGGCGTTCAGACCAGTTACCTTGCGGCTTGCATCCATCACAAACATGCGCTCCGGCGGAATATACAGATGACCGCGCGCGGCCACGCGTTCCAGCTGTATGACCAAAGCCGGATCGGACGCGGCAAGCGGCGAAAAATGATTAAACAGCGGATCGATCACTACCGGCACAAGAAACACCAGCAGCACCTCGACCGGAAGACTGATCACCCAGAACCACAACCACCACCGGCGTTGCGAATGCCGCATCAGCGCGTACACCGCACTCAGCGCCAGCGTGCCGAAAACAAGCGTCAGCAGCAGCGACTTGCCCCAGTCGCCGAACCACCCCGGCCATCCCTGGATCGAAAGGCCAAAGTGCCGGTCCACCTGCTGGTCGAGAAGATCGAGCGGCAGGCCAATCAGTGAAAGCGCCAGCAGCCATACCGGACACACCAGCAGTCCCTGCAGCCACCTGCGATGCGTCACGCCCGCCGCCCACGCGCGAATCCCGTCTCCGGCGCGAAGATACACCAGCAGACCCAGCGCCAGCACAATCCACAGCGTGCCTCCAAAATGGAGCGCCGTGCGCGCATGGCTCAGCGCAATCGCCTTCGCCAGCTTCGCCGGAGGCAGCGTATAAACGGCCTTTCCAGCCGATCCGGCCTGCTGCGTCGTCTCGGCAAACCCGCTCGCCGTCTGCAGCGCCAGCATCATCGCCGCTGCCCCGCCAATCCGGCCGCGCCGCAATACCATGCGTGGCTGTATCTTCAGCGTCATGCGATTCCTGTTTCGCTCCGCGGGATTTTCTTTTAGACTTGCGGCCATACTCGAGCCATTTTAATGAATCGCCGCCCTCTTTCTGCTGCTCTCCGTGTCTCTGCTGTTCTCCTGGTGCTGCTGCTCACCATCGCCTTCTCGAATCCACCGGCATCTGCACAGTCTTCCGGTGCTCTTATGAACGCCATGACCGGCGAACTGCATCGCGCCATGACCGGTCTCGCGAAGCAAAAGGATGGGCAGCCCCCTCCCTACTACATCAGTTACTCCGCACACGATCAGTATTCGCTGAACATCATGGCCGAGCAGGGCGCCATCGTCTCTTCCGACAGCTCGCATGACCGCGCCGCCGATGTCGTCGTGCGCGTCGGCGACCCAAAGCTCGACAACACACACGGCACGCACCGCTCCTCGGCCATCAACACCGTGCCCCTGCCGCTCTCTGACGATGCCGGCGCCGTTGCCCGCAGCCTCTGGTGGGCCACCAATCGCGGCTACGGCAATGCGCTCCAGACCTGGCTGCAGGTAAAGACCGAGACTCAGGTGCGCGCGAAAGAAGAAGACACCTCGCCCGATTTCTCCGTCGAGCCCGCCGTCAGCGCCCAGGAAAAGCCTGCCGTTCCGGCAAAGATCGATCGCGGCCAGTGGAACGATCGCATCCGTGCGCTGTCCGGGGTCTTCCACGATTACCCGCATGTCTATGCCAGCTTCGTGCTGCTGACCAATACCGACGATACAAATTACTTCGTCTCGTCTGAAGACACGCATGTCACCGACCCGCATCAGCTTGCGCGCATCGTGGTCTTCGCCACCACCCGCGCCGACGACGGCATGGACCTCTTCCGTGCGCAGACCTTCGAGGCTCGCACCCCCGCCGGCCTGCCTGCTCAGGCCGAGCTCGTCACCGCCATAAAGCAGCTCGCCGACAGCCTCGAGCAGCTTCGCAACGCGCCCGTCACCCAGCCCTTCGATGGCCCCGCCATCCTCTCCGGACGCGCTGCCGCCGTCTTCTTTCATGAGGTCCTCGGACATCGCCTCGAAGGCCAGCGCCAGCGCGGCAATGAAGAAGGACAAACCTTCACCAGAGATCTCGGCAAGCCGATCCTGCCCGATTTTCTCTCCGTCGCCGACGATCCCACCCAGGCCACCTTCGACGGAACATATCTGAGCGGCTATTACACCTATGACGATGAAGGGCAGCGGGCCGAGCGCGTACAGCTCATTAAAAACGGCGTGCTGCAGACCTTCCTGATGTCGCGTCTGCCCATCGCCAGCTTCTCCACTTCGAACGGTCACGGCCGCTCGCAGCTGGGACGCATGCCGACCGGCCGTCAGGGCAATCTCATCGTCACCTCTACGCACAAGGTGCCGGAGAGCGAATTGCGCAAAATGCTGATCGACGAAGTAAAGAAGCAGAACAAGCCCTACGGCCTCTACTTCGAAGACATCTCCTCAGGCTTCGCCGTCACCACGCGCACTTCGCCCCAGGCCTTTCAGGTCCTGCCGCTGATTGTCTATCGCGTCTATGCCGATGGCCGCCCCGACGAGCTCGTGCGCGGTGTCAGCATCGTCGGCACGCCGCAGGCCGCACTGAAGCGCATCCTCGCCACCGGAGATAAACAAGAGGTCTTCAACGGCGAGTGCGGTGCGGAATCCGGCAGTATTCCCGTCTCGGCCATCGCTCCCGCCATGCTCGTCAGCGAGATCGAAACGCAGCGTCAGCCCCAGGGCACCGCGCGTCCACCCATCCTGCCTCCACCCGGCATAAATGCCATCGCAAAACCAGCCGCGAACACGAAGGTGGAGGCCAACTGATGAAGACAAGAGCACTTTTTCTCGCCGCCGCCTCTGCGCTCATGCTGTTCCTGCCCGCGTCTCTGCCCTGCTCCGCGCAGACCACACGCGCCGATGCGGAAAAAGATCCGGTGCTGAGCGCCATGCTGCAGGAGCTCGGCCGCAGCCGCGATCATCTCCAGCTGCCCGGCTTCCAGAAGCCGTTCTTCATTCAGTACCGGCTCGACGATGTCGTCGATTACACCGCCACCGCCAACTACGGCTCGCTCACCGGAGAGCAGGAAAGCCATCGCCGTGTCGTTCGTGTCACCGTGCGCGTCGGCGACTACAAAACCGACAGCTCCACCGAGCGCGGAGATGGCTCGCTGCAGTTCGCCGCCATCGAAGACGATCCCATCGCCCTCCGCTACGCGCTCTGGAGCGCCACCGATCTGGCCTACAAAAACGCGCTGCGCGAATACACCCAGAAGCAGGCCGAGCTGAAGACCGTACAGACGCCGCCCCAGGCCGACGACTTCTCCTCTGAAAAGCCCGTCATCTCCATCGATCCCGAAGCAAAGCTCGTACTCGACCGCGAAGCCTGGAAGCAGCGCATCGTCGATGCCTCCGCGCTCTACCGCACCGATCCGCAGGCAAAGGCCTTCTCAGACGACACGCAGTACTCCAGCGGCTCCGTACGCGCGCGTGCGCTGAATCGCTATCTCGTCAACACCGAAGGCACCATTGTTCGCCAGGGCTCCTCTGAATATCTCGCCACCGTCTCCCTGGGAACACAAGCCTCCGACGGTATGCGCATCGATCGCTCCTACGGCACCACCAGCGCTGCGGCTGACGGACTCGACTCCGCGCAGAAGTTTCACGACGGTGTGGTGAAGGTACTCCTTTCGCTGCACGATCTCAAAAACGCTCCCGTCATCTCCGACGAATACCACGGGCCGGTCCTCTTCTCCGCCGACGCCTCATCCGACATCTTCGCCGAGCTCTTCGCGCCGGCCGTCGCCGCACAGCGCCCTGAGATGGGCACCACGCAGCGCACCCGCGGACCCTATGCTTCAAGCTTCCAGGCGCGCGTGCTGCCGGACTTCCTCAAGGTCACCGACAACCCCGGTCTCACCAGCTTCGACAATAAGCCGCTGCTCGGCGCCTATCAGGTCGATGACGAAGGCGTGGCCGCGCAGCCCGTCACGCTCGTCGAAAGCGGCCGGCTCACAAACTACCTCATCGGACGCGAGCCGGTGAAAGACTTCCCCGCCTCCAACGGACACGCCCGCGCCGGCATCGCACAGCCAGCCCGTCCCATAACCGGCGTCCTGCATGTCGAAACCGCCTCGCCAGCGACCTCCGACGAGCTGATGAAAAAGCTCCTCGCGCTCGGCAAAGACGATGGCCTACAGTATGTCTATAGGGTGGAGACCTTCGGTCCCCAGCTCACGCCACGCCTGCTCTGGCGCATTCAGGTTGCCGACGGGAAGAAGGAGCTGGTGCGCGGAGCAGCGCTCGACGATCTCGATCAGCGCACCCTCCGCGCTGACATTCGCGCCGCCGGCAGTGATACCTGGGTCGACAACATCTTTGGCGACGTGCCGCAGACCGTGCTCGCGCCGTCCATTCTGATTGAGGATGTCACCGTAAAACGCGCCGATGACCGCAACGACAAGCTGCCCTACTATTCGCCGCCCGCGGACAAATAAACGCTGGAAACGCCCCTGGCGGATTCCCATCCGCCAGGCCGCTCTTAATCCAGCCTCACCAGATACGCATCCCCTTCGACCGGCTTCAGCTCATGCGCAATCTCCACAGCGCGCTCCCGGTCGTCATTCGCCGGCCGAATCCGCACCCAGTGCCCCGTCGGCCCGGTAAATTCAATCACGTTCGCCGTCTGGTACTTCCGCTCCAGATGCTCCTCAAGGCGCAGCGCCTCTTTCTCATGGGTGAAGGCGCCAATCTGCACGCACCAGCGCCCGCCCTCATCCATCGGCTTCGGCGTCTCATATACGTCGATGCGCACATTCGCAGTGCCCGGCCGCCATACGCCAACTTCCTTCGCCGCACCCTCTGAAAGGTCCAGCACGCGCCCCGGAACGAACGGGCCGCGGTCGGTCACGCGCATCACCGCCGACTGTCCCGTGCTCATATTCGTCACTTTGATCAGCGACCCCATCGGCAGCGTGCGATGCGCCGCCGAGACCATGTTCTGATCGAAGATCTTTCCGTTCGCGCCCATGTGGTTGTGGTACGGAGGTCCATACCAGCTCGCCATGCCGCTCTCCGTCCACACCGGCGAGTGCGTGGCCACATACTCGGCGTCCATCTGCGAATCCGCCACCGGCCCCGTCGGGCTGCTCACTGCAGGCGGCAGAGATGAAGGCGCGGGAGCCGATGCCGGAGGAGGCGCCAGCACCGGCGGCGGTGGCGCATATACGACCTGCGGCTGTTTGTGCCCGCACCCTGTTATCAGTGCCAAAGCCATGCCCGAGATCAGCGCCGAAGAGAGAAAGGAGGAGTGTCGCTGCATCGTATCGGTTTCCTGATTCCGTTTTCCGGTTACATTCCGCTTCCGCCGCGGCGGTCAAGGTGCGCGGCCAGTCGTTCCAGTTGCTCTGCAGCCGTGCGCAGCCCCTTCGAAGAGCTCCGGCGAACCTCCGGAACCACCTCGTCGTTCAGCCAGGCAATCAGCTTCTTCAGATCCTCCTCGATGCGAGGAACCGCGTTCTCTACCTGCTCATCGACCCTGCGGCCAAAGTTTTCAAAGCGTCCTGAGCCGGAAGTCGTTCCCGATTGCTCTGCCATAAGTCAGACCTCTGTCTCCAAACTGCATAAACACGCATTTTCAGTATTTATCCCGCCTGTTGAAGGGTCAATCGCGTACTGACAGCAGGTGTTTTGCCAGTTACCCTCATCCCCGATACATCTCCGCGGCGCTTTTGCCGTTCTAATCGTTACGGGATCGTGAAAGCTACGGTCTGCTTCACACATGCCGCACGTGCCCCTGAGTTCGAGATAAGTTCGAAAAACTTCATGATTCGACCCAAACCGATCTGCCTCTTTGCCATTGCCGCCTGCTTCCTGGCCTCCGGAATGTCCGCCCCGGCCCAAAGCATCGCCTCGCAGACCATCGCCTCCCTGCCCGACGCCCCTCAGCCCCTTACCATTGCATCGATCGACCCGGTTACATCGATCGACGACCCGCCCCAGGCGCAGACCACACCCGTTCCGCCGCCTCCGCCCGGCTCCCAGGCCGTAACCCCCATGGCCCATGCTCCCTATGCGAAGCGCAAGTGGTCTTCATACGTCGATCCCGGTGAGCGCGTCCCCCGTCTCACCACTGCGGACAAGATGGCCTTCTGGCTGCACGAAGAGATCCAGCCGGCCTCGCCTCTGCCCGCCCTTGTCTCCGCCGAATACGGCCTCATCACCGACTCAGATCCGAAATACGGCACAAATGGCGAAGCCTTCGGCGAGCGCTTCGGCGCTGCGCTTGCACGCCAGGCCAGCATGCGCTTCTTCTCCGACAGTGTCCTGCCCGCCGTCACGCACGAAGATCCGCGTTATTACCGCCTCGCCTCCGGCAGCTATGGCAGGCGCGCCTGGCATGCCACCGAGCGCATGTTCATCGCGCAGAACGATGACGGCCGCCGCGTCTTCGATGTCTCCGACATCTTCGGACGTCTCCTCGGCAGCGCCCTGACCATGGCTTACTATCCTCATCGCAGCGCCAATGGCGGAGTCGTTCTTCGCACCTGGGGAACCGCTGTCGCCGGCGGGGTCGGCGACAACCTCTTCCTCGAGTTCTGGCCGGATATAATCACCCGCTTCCGTCACCGGCATTCCGGAAGCTCGCGGTAGAGACGGGCGGACATCGGAGTGCAGCTCTCCTCACGGCGCATCCCGGCAGCAGGAACCGGTGTTCATACGCATGTGGGGCCTTTCACCTGTCCGGAACCGCACCGGAGCCGCCTTATCCTCCTCCTGCTCGTCCTCTCTGCGGCGGCGCTGACCCTGCACGCGCAGCAGTCCGGATCTCTGCCCGATGCTCCTCTCCCGCAGGAAGTCTCCTTCTCCGACCCCGCGCCGCCCGGCGGGCAAAACTCCTTCCCGCCTGAGATTCACAGCACCGCTCCAGGCAGCTCGCTCTCCGGCATTGCGCGTAATCCGCTGCCTTCGCCCCGGCCCTGCTCCATCGATTCCTGCTCATCGCTGCCGCAGCGCAACGCATGCTGCGAGCAATACCTCGACCCCTTTCAGCGCTACCTGCAGGCCACCGGAAATCACCCGCTCACCCCCTGGCAGAAGCTCCATCTCGCCGGACGTGATGTCATCGATCCCTTCAACCTGCTTACCATCGTCGGCTCCTCCGCCCTTACCATCGCCACCGACTCCAGCTCTGCCTACGGCCCCGGCTTTGAAGGCTTCGGCAAGCTCACCGGAGTCAGCTTCAGCCAGGACCTGACTGCCGAATTCTTCGGCACCTTTCTCATCCCCTCCATCGCCCGTCAGGACCCGCACTTTCATCGCATGCCCAATGCCTCGCTCAAACGCCGCATCGCGCACTGCTTCACGCAGGTCGTCTGGACGCAGAGCGACACCGGCCGCGGCATGTTCAACTACGCGACCATCTTCGGAACAGTAGCCGATGAGGGAGTAAGCAATATGTATGTGCCGTACCGCCAGGTCGGCTGGGGACCGGCGGCTCAGCGCATCACCACCGCCTGGGCGACCGATCCCATCGGCAACGTCATTACTGAATTTCTGCCCGACGTGGCGCGCCACATCAATATCAATGTGGTCTTCGTGCAGCGCATCATCAACCGCGTCGCCGTCGAGGAAGGCGGCACGGGCACTCCCTGACGGAGCGAATCCTCACGCCCGCTTAGTGAACGGCATGGTTTTGATTCCTGAACAGGTCATCGATCCTGCGGAACCAACTCCCAACCGGGAGCCACCTGACCGGCCATAAACAGCGCGCCGGCCACGGAAATCTCCGTGACCGGCGATAATGCGGCAGGAAAGAAGCAGAAGGACCGGTCAGAACTTCAGATACACACCGACGGTCGGCTCCGACGTAATCCGGAAGCTGTTCGTCTTCAGAGCCACCTGTCCGAAGTCGGGAGCCTTGTAGTACAGCCCGCGGTATTGCAGACGCACGCCGATATGGTTCGTCAGCAGCGGATGATTGATCCCGACCGTAAAGTTCACCGCCGTACGCCCCTGCCACTCGGCATGTTGCCCGCCATTCAGTGAAGGCGAAAAGATCAGCGCACTCACACCCACCCCGCCAAAGGGCTGCAGACCCAGCGCATGCGGACCCTGCACCAGATAGGTGCCGCCAAATTCATGCGCGTTGTGCTGGTAAGAGAACACCTGTCCGGTGTAACGCTCCGCGTAGCGCGTATATCCGTAGGACGCCTCATACCCCAGCCACCAGTGATAGCTGTGCCGGAAGGCCGCCTGTCCGCCTAACGATTTGGTCGTCGTCTGCTGAATCCCGTTCGAGCTCACGTCGGACGAGAACTGGCCGAACGCGCTCAGCGATACGTCGCTGTTACGCAGCACCTGCTGTGCCACCTGCGCGCGAGCCGCGCCGCCCAGACCGCCAAAAGTCAGAACCGCCAGAACAAAAGAGAGAGCGCGCTGCCTGCGCAGGAACATCTCAACCATAAAGAGCGCCGGAACCTCCAGAGACATCTCCAGTGTAATGAAAGCTCTCCATGATGGACAGCGCGCGCTCCGATTTCGGTAGCCGCGGTCTTTTCTTTTGCTGCGCTAAACCCTAAGCGTCTGCAGATACGCCGTCATCGCCGCCGTGCCGGAATCAATGAGCTTCTGCTGCCGCTCTGCCGACATCCGGAACTCCGTCGTCCCGTACCCACCCACCGGAATACGGCAGATCTCCTCCTGATGCTGCCGCATCACCGCCAGGTCGCGGCTGTCGGTCATGGTATCCATCAGCGCCGTAACGCGGTCGGCAGAGCGCAGACGCGGCCTGCGCGTATCCGAGATCCCGGCCCCCGGCACCGGCTGGCTCGCATCGAGATACAGCCCGATCGTCTCCGCTCCATCCGGATCGGTGTTCCCCATAATCTCGATCACTTCCGGCGTCTTCTCATCCACCAGCCACAGAGCGAAGTTCGACAGCACGCCGCCATCGACAAAGATATCGCCGGAAAGATCCTCCCCGCGATACTGGCCCCATATCGGCTGCCAGACCATCTCTTTCCACACAAAAGGAATGCTCATCGACATGCGGACCGACTCCGCCACCGGGCAGTGCGGCGCCGTGCGCGCATTCAGAACCGTGCTCTCCTTCAGAGTGATATTGGTGGTCACGACCGAAAGATCCACATTCTTTGCCGCCGCGAACTCCTCCCACGTCACCGAGGGAGACAACCCCTTCTGCGCCAGCCGCTGGCGAATCCACTGCAGAGCCGCATCGCCCGCATAAAATCCCCCGCATTCATTAAAGGAGAAAAGCTCGCGGTACAGATCCACATGCAGCAGTTCGTTCAAAATCGGCTTCGAGACGAACGTCGGCACATGCGCGGCCTGCAGCAGGGTCATGGTTTCGCTCCCGGCAATCTGGTCGTCGGTGAACGTTCCGTAGGCCGGTGAATCCATGAACGTCGTAAAGATCGGATTGTTCGTGCCCGGCGCAGGCTGCGTGCATGCGTCCAGCAGCTCATCCGCCGTATAGCCCGCGGCTACCAGTGTCGCGGTGATGGCCCCTGCTGAAGTGCCCACCAGCCGCCGGTGTGTATGTCCGGCTGCGGTAAATACCTTCAGCGCTCCTGCGAAGGCCATTCCCTTAGCGCCCCCGCCCTCAAATACCAGATCGAATAATGCCATTGGCTCGCCCCTTCGTTCACAGGCGGCACACTGCGGCCATCTCGTCGAACCCTTGCCTGAGACTCGCGACAGTATCGCCTGCTCTAAAGTGGAAAGTGAAGCCAAATCGTTACAATAGATCGTGTTATCGGCAGGTTAAAAAGCGCCTGAGTCAGTCGGCTGACTGCGGCTCCGGGTTGGGTAGCGTTTCCATTCGCCAGGACCATTCCCCCGCCCGATGCCAAATTTTACCGTTCAGTCATCTGTGGTTTCGCCGGGGTTCATGGAGGCATATCCTCGAAGCTGGTAAAGTCCTCGCAGAGCAATCAGTTATCTGCCGCAGGACAGCAGGCGAAACGCTTAGCCCTCCCCCCGGAATGCATTACCGAATCGGGTGGGACCGGCACCAGGAGATTCGGAATGTCAAAAGCCGTCAAATACGCAGAGAGAGCGGTCACCATCGCGGCCCAGGGAGCATGGACCGTCTTTGAGCGGCTCAATCGCATCAGCCCGAACCCGTCCTTCACCCCCAGGTGGTCGGACAAGCCGCTGCTCAAGTCATATCAGAAAGAAAAGCCGCCCCTCGGCTGGCCCCGCACCACAGACTCGCTCTGCCCGAAGTGCATCCCCGAGATTCGCCAGCAGATCATTGATGGCAAGCTGCCCCACGAGATCCTTCTGAATGAGAAGGTGGGCGAGATCAAGGCGCAGATCATCGAGCGCGACGGCAAAATCCTGATGGTCAAGGACTGCCCGAAGCACGGCCACTTTGAAGACGTGATGTCGATCGACACCCAGTTCTTCAAACACCTCGAAGAGGTCTTCCCCGGCCGCGACATCAAGGCGCACAACGACGAAAAGCTGCACAACCACGGAACATCGACCGTGACCCATGGCCGCGGATCGGTCCTTACCATCGATCTGACCAACCGGTGCAACATGATGTGCGACCCCTGCTTCATGGATGCCAATCAGGTAGGCTTCGTCCACGAGCTGACCTGGGACGACATCAAAACCATGCTCGACAACGCGATCACCATCAAGCCGAAGCGCCAGATGTCGGTCCAGTTCTCGGGCGGCGAGCCGACCCTCTCGCCCTACTTCCTTGACGCCGTCGCCTACGCCCGCAAGGTTGGATACGAGTCGGTCCAGGCCGCGACCAACGGCATCGAGTTCGCCAAATCGAAGGAGTTCAGCCGCGCCGCCGCCGAAGCCGGTCTCCGCTATGCTTACCTTCAGTTCGACGGCATCGGCAACGCCGCCAACTCGCACCGCAAGGTCGGCAACGCGTTCGACGTAAAGCTCCAGGCCATCCACAATCTGCACGAGGCCGGCGTCGATATCGTTCCCGTGACCACCATCGTCAACGGCATCAACAACGAGCAGGTGGGCCGCATCATCCAGTTCGCCCTCGACAACCCCAAGAAGATCAACTTCCTCAGCTTCCAGCCGGTTTCGTTCACCGGCCGCGACGAGGAAGTCAGCGACGAGCGCCGTACCGCCCAGCGCTACACGCTGAGCCACCTGGCGCACGACGTGAAGGATCAGCTCGGCATTGGCGAGCCGACCCGCGACTGGTTCCCCATCAGCTTCATCTCCACCTTCTCCGACTTTGCCGATCTGGTCCACGGACCCGAGCGTGACTGGGGCCAGATCTCCTGCGGATGCCACCCCAACTGCGGCATCGGCATGGCGATCATGATCGACAAGGAAACGAAGGAAGCCGTTCCGGTCACCCAGTTCCTGAACGCCGACCGCCTGGCGAAGGACGTAGCGAAGGTGAACGACGCTGCCCGCGGCAAGTTCCTCTCGCTCGTCGGCATCACCCTGGCGCTGCTCCGCAACTACGATCCCACCCAGGCGCCGACGCACATGCGCATCGCCGACCTGCTGAAGAAGTTCGACAAGTTCTCCGGCTCGACCAAGCGCAAATATGGTTCCGTGAAGGCCGACCGCACCATGGCCGACATCGAACAGCGCCGCGCCGACCGCTGGAACTTCCTCTTCATCGCCGGCATGTGGTTCCAGGACCTCTTCAACTACGACTTCCGCCGCACCGAGCAGTGCATTATCCCCTATGCCACGCAGGAAGGTGAGATCAGCTTCTGCGCCTACAACACGGGCGTGGGCTGGCGCAACATCATCGAGAAGATGCACATGACCTCCACGCTCACCAAATGGTACGAGGAGCATGGCCGTCACGAGATCTTCGCCGGCGGTAAGAACGTCGGTATGGGCAACGCCGAACACACGCTGGTCCTCAACGAGGCCCATGTGAACTCAGCCGCCAACGACACCTTCGAGAAGTCGGGCATCGCGAAGAACTCCCGCGAAGAAAAGATCCGCGCCCGCGACGCGAAGCTGAAGCAGGACGCCGAAAACGCCCGCATGGCCAAGCTCTATCGCGAGCACGTCCTCGGCGAAAAGCCCGTCGAAGGACTCGTCTCCATCAACTCCATCGCCCCGGCCCCAAAAGCCCCGGCCACCGAAGAACCCGTCATCGGCGATTAGCCATCGAGACACACGCGGCTTCGCCGCAAAAACGAAAAGCCCGGCCTCGCGCCGGGCTTTTCATTCCTACCTCATCTGAATTTGTCATCCTGAGCGGAGCGCGAAGCGCACAGTCGAAGGATCTGCTTTTCGCATCGCCAATATGTATTCTCATGGTTAAATATTTCAGCCATGCACAATGGGGATAAATACTCGCTGACTCAGGACTCGCAGGTAATAGAAGGTCTGCGCGCTGAGATTGAAAAAGCAGAACCCTCAAAACGCGCGAGGATTCTGGAAAAATTTCTACTCGCTGCTTTGAGTAGTATCCCCTGGGTGGGTGGTTTTCTTAGTGCGGCTGAAAGCTTCCGAGCGGAAGCGGGAACAAATCGCCTGAATCATCTTCAAACGGAATGGCTGAAAGAACATCAAAAGAAGATCGGTATTCTAGGCCAGGCATTGGAGGAAATCGCAAACCGATTAGATGGCCTTGGCGATGAGATTAACGAACGTGTTCAAAGCGAGGAGTACTTAGCACTTGTACGCAAAGCATTCCGCATCTGGGATGAATCTGATACAGAGGAGAAACGCCGTCTACTTTCTAATGTAATTACAAATGCAGCTGGGACAAGAGTCTGCCCAGATGATGTGATTCGTCTTTTTCTTGATTGGATCAAGATTTACAACGAAGTGCATTTTGCAGTTATTCGCGAGATATATCAGAATCCGGGTTCTACCCGCTTTGATATTTGGACTGAGCTTTATGGAGAAATTCCACGAGAAGACTCTTCAGCAGCCGATCTATATAAGTTCTTGATTCGTGAACTGAGCACAGGCGGTGTCATTAGGCAAGAACGAGATATCAATTCGGTTGGTCGATTTGTACGCAAGAGGACCAGGCATGTGCGGAAGGGAACTACTCCCGCAACACTGGAATCTGCTTTTGAAGACACAAAGCCTTATGTGCTAACGAATCTTGGTAAAGAATTCGTTCATTACACAATGAATGAAATGGTTCGGCGTATTTCTACGGATACAGTAAATGACCAGAGTAAATCCTAAGATATAGAACCGTTCTTCATTTTTATGTGTAAAGTATTTAACCCTTTTCTGTTAAATATAATCCTAAGCTCGCGCACAGCCAAAGTGATCCCCTCCCCGCTCACCCCACCTCAAACACTTCAAATTCCAGGCTGCGCGCCAGCGGCAGCGTCGCCAGCTTCTCCTGAACCTCGTCCGCGGAACCCGCCCGCACCGTCAAAAATCCGCGCCACTCTGCTGCATCGGAAGCCGTGAACGCCTCATCCAGCACGAACCCCGTGCGGCGAAATTCCGCCATCTGCGCGCGTTCCGCCGGAAGCAGCGTCTCCCGCTCCGGATCGGGGCCGTTCTTCCGGCGCAGGACCACCCGGAAGCGCTTCTTCGTATCTGGTCCCCACTGCGGAAAATCCTGAAACGGCGGGAGCACGATCGGCGCTTCGTCGAAGATGCCCGGCAGCCGTGCCCGCAGCTTTTCGAGATATTCGGCGCGCGTGTCATCGCTGGCTCGCGCGGCGCCCCACGCCACAAAAGGCTCCAGCGGCTGAAAGCCATTGAACCAGAAGACGCCATGCTGAATTGGTGCCATTACCGCAGTAAACGCCGGGCTCACTCCGCGCCCGCTGAACGCCACCGGAAGCGCGCCCGTGGTCATCAGTGCCATTGCTCTGGCTCCGCGCAGCGATCCCAGACCGCCTTCAAACAGCTTCGCTCCACCATACACCCGGCCCATCGGGAAGGCGCGGTCCACCCAGCCCTTCAGAATCGCCGGCAAACCAAACCACCACAGCGGAAAGGAAAATATCAGCAGGTCCGCCGCCTCCAGTTTGCGAATCTCCGCCTCCAGCTCCGGCGCAAAGCTGTTCTGTTCGGTAGCGTACAGCTCCTCCTGCTGCTGTTTGTAGTACTCCGCATTCTTCACGGTGGTGAAATTGCTGCGCCAGGAAACCGGGTCGAAGCGCTGCGCATACAGGTCGGAGACGGCAACGCTGTGCCCCTGCTGCGTCAGAACCTCTGCGGCCGTGCGTGCGAGCGAGGAACAAAAGCTCTGCGGCTCAGGATGGGCGTGAACAATCAGAATCTGCAAGCGGCGTTTCTCCTTTGCCGTCAAACGGCAAATCCGCCTTCAGCATAAGCGGACGCTCCTCATGCGGCAATCCTGCCGTTTCCGACCGCTCTTTCTGATTCCGGGAGAACCGCTCCAGCCTCCCCGGTAAGAGCCGAAGCCTTTGGCTCCCGCCACAAAGCCGGCGACGCCCACCGGGAACACAGGCTAACGCCGGATCGGCAGGAGAATGACGATTGGATACGGAGTCGGAAGCGGATGCGAGCCCGACCCCAGCGTCGTCTTCAACGCAGTAATGTCTTCATGACTGGCGCCCAGTCCGAGCTCGTCATAAAACTTCGAAGCGCTTGCCAGAAACTTAGCCCTCGCCTCCGGATCGGTTTCCAGCTTCTTCTGCAGCTCTTCTTTGGTGATTGTGCCTGTTTTCTCTGTCATGCTCTCGCTCCTTTATGGTTGCGTCTGGAACAGGTTCAGCTTCTCGTCGTGCTCTTCGACACATCGGAGCACATACTCAATCTCCATCTCTTCGTAAATACCGGCCAGCTCCTCCTGCAGCCCCGGCTGCGTACGCAGATTCCGGCAGATCTGGCAGACCGAATCCACATCGGCAAAGCGCGGCAGCCGCTCGTAAAGCACCTTATCCTGCTCGCGCACCTTCGCATACAGTCGGTCGAAGCCAATCTCCTTGGCGATCCGCGCATGCAGGAGCGTATACACACGGGTCAGAATCGCCTCCGCCGGCTCTGTAAACGCATTGCCGCATCCAAGCCCGGCCTCCTTGTTGAAACCTCCCGAGCAGCAGGGATACGTGTCCCCATTGGGGTAGACCGTAATGTCATAGTGCCGCGGCTGGCGGCAGGTGTACTTCGTTTCCTCTGGCAGATGGTAGCGCGGCGCCTCGCCCGCCAGCTCGCGAGCCCGGCCGATCGATGTCACAAGGTTCGAGTGCATCTTCACACCCGGCATAGCGGGCAGCATCTCCTCCAGCTTTTCCCCCTCGGACCAGAAGACTCCATAAACTAAAAATTCGACGCCCGTCTCGCGGCAGGCTCCGGCAATCCATCTAATCTGTTCCGAACTCACCCAGCGCGCATGCTCGTGGTCATAACTCACGCACAGGTTGTTCATGCCCAGACCGGCCAGCGCAGCAAGCCGTTCCAGCGCCATCTCCGGTGATTTCGCCCAGAACCCCGAAGTCACCATGCGGAAAGGCTGCCGCACGCCTGCTCGGCGTACATCGACCATGATTTTTATGATCTCCGCGTAATAGACAAACGGATCGCCGCCCGTAAACGCAAAGTCTGTCACGGATTCCTGCATGGCGAAGCGCACCATCGCCGGGCCCACATTCGCAGGCTCCGCGCGCCCCGGCCCCACCACCTCCTGCGTGTGACAGCAGAAGTTGCACGCGAGCGGGCAGGGAGCATTGTAGACAAATCCGATGGTCGCACTATTCAATGCTTATCCTGTGTTCTGAAGTTCTAAAGAGAAGGATGCACCGCACACTATTGCGGACGGCAGTAGAACATACCCTCTGGCCCCGGTCAAGCCATCTTTTGCGCAGGAGCGCTCCTTCCATTCTGCGTATGCAAATGTCTGTCAGGCCCCGGACTGGCATCTGTAAAGCTGTTCCTGCCGCAATTTTTTTCAGCGCCTCCCGGGTCTTGTGCTGCATGTATACTTGCTCCGGTAAACGTTTCCGCACGGAGGCCAATCGCTGTGTATACGCCCAGACTGAGGCACATTATCCTCGCCTCACTCACCCTCGCTCTGCCCCTCTTCGCTCAAACCACGCCCGTCCTTCAGGTCCGGATCGACAAGCCCCTTCACGCCATCAGCCCCACCCTCTACGGCCTCATGACCGAGGAGATCAACCACTCCTACGATGGCGGCCTCTACGCCGAGCTCGTCAGCGACCGCGCCTTCACCACGCGCCGTCTCGAAAACTGGACCTCCGTGGAAAACAGCGCGAACGGCATCTCCATCGCCATCGACAAAACCACCGGCCCGAGCGAAGCGCTGCCTCTCAGCCTGAAGCTGACCGTCTCTCAGGCCGATACCGGCGATCCCGCCGGCGTCAAAAACGATGGCTACTGGGGATACCCGCTTCACCCCGACACCACATATCAGGGCTCGCTCTACGCAAAGGCCGATGACGCCTCCATCGGCCCCGTCACCGTCGAGCTCGTCAACGATCGCACCGGAGCCGTCGCCGCCCGCGCCGTCACCGCGCCGCTCACGCAGGACTGGAAGCAGTACCGCTTCACCCTGCACACCGGCGCCATCGCCGCTTCGATCGATAACCACCTCGTCCTTACCGTCGCCCACGCCGGAACCGTCTGGCTGCAGCTCGTCTCCCTCTTTCCGCCGACTTATCGCGATCGCGCCAACGGCAATCGCGTCGATCTAATGGAGAAGCTCGCCGCCATGCACCCCACCTTTCTGCGGCTGCCCGGCGGCAACTACCTCGAGGGCGACCACATCCCCGAGCGCTATGAATGGAAGAAGACCATCGGCCCGCTCGTCGACCGCCCCACGCATCCCAGTCCCTGGCGCTATCAGTCCTCCGACGGTATGGGCCTGCTTGAGTTCCTCGAATGGTGTGAAGATCTGCGCATCCAGCCCGTGCTCGCTGTCTACGCCGGCTACTCCATGGCGCAGGAGCACGTAACCCCCGGCCCCGATCTCGATCCCTACGTCCAGAACGCCCTCGATGAAATCCAGTACGTCACCGGCGGCCCCGATACAAAGTGGGGAGCCGAGCGCGTAAAGGACGGACATCCCGCTCCCTTCCCGCTCAAATACGTCGAAATCGGCAATGAAGACTTCTTCGATCGCTCCGGCAGCTACGACGGCCGCTACGAGCAGTTCCATAAGGCCATCAAAGCGCAATATCCCGATCTCCAGCTCATCGCCACCACATCGGTAAAGAGCATCCGCCCCGACGTCATCGACGATCACTTCTATCGCCGCGCGCACGAGTTCTTCTCCGATACGCATCACTACGACAACACCGATCGCAGCGGACCGAAGATCTTCGTCGGCGAATGGGCCACGCGTGAAGGCTCGCCTACTCCCAACATGGGTGCGGCCCTCGGCGACGCCGCCTGGATGACCGGCCTCGAGCGCAACAGCGACATCGTGGTCATGGCCAGCTATGCGCCGCTCTTCGTCAACGTCAATCCCGACGCCATGCAGTGGAGCTCCGACCTCATCGGCTACGACGCCATGCACAGCTACGGCTCGCCCAGCTATTACGCGCAGGTCATGTTCGGCGAGTATCGCGGCGAAGAGGTCGTGGCCTCTTCCGCACAGGACGCCGGCCCTCTGCTCTTCTGGTCTGCCACGCGTGATGCCGCAAAGGGTCTCTTCTATCTCAAGGTGGTCAACGCATCGCCGAAGCCGCAGCCGCTTGAGATCAGGCTCGACGGCGCATCCATCGCCGCTGCCGGCCGCCTCATCACGCTCAAGGGCAAAACCACCAGCGACACCAACACCCTCACCGATCCGGATCACATCGTTCCCGTCACCCGTCCCATCACCGGACTCGGCTCAACCATTCACCACACCTTCGCGCCCTACTCCGTCAACGTGCTCGAGGTGCGTACGAAGTAAGCAGCAGACGTCAGCAGTCAGCGAAAAGACGGCCAGTAACGAAACGGCCAGTAACAGCAAAATATTCTGCTGCTGCTGGCCGTTTCATCCCTGACTGCTTTTCAGCCGACCGCTTTATCACTGACTGCTGACCGCTTTTCCGCTCGCTCCCTCCCTTGCACCTCACCCCTGCAATCATTTGAAATACAACCTGCATGAGCAATCACAGGTTCGTCTTTCTCTTTCCCGGCCAGGGATCGCAGGCCGTCGGCATGGGCCGCGATCTCTCCGAAAAGTTCGCCGTCGCCCGTCAGGCATTCGAGGAAGCCGACGACGCTCTCGGCTTCTCCATCTCGAAGCTCTGCTTTGAGGGCCCCGAAGATCAGCTTCGCCTCACCGAGTATCAGCAGCCCGCCATCTGCACCGTCTCCGTCGCCGCGCTGCGCATTCTCGCCGAGAAGGGCATCGCGCCCACCTTTGTCGCTGGGCACTCTCTGGGCGAATACGCCGCCAACGTCGCCGCCGGAACCCTCTCGCTCGCCGACGCCGTCCGCACCGTCCGCAACCGCGGCCTCTACATGCAGGAGGCCGTGCCCGCAGGCCAGGGCGCGATGGCCGCCATCCTGGGATTGAGCAGCGAAGCCGCCACCAAAGCCTGCGCCGATGCAGCCGCCGAGACAGGAGCCATCGTCTCGCCCGCCAATCTCAACTCGCCCGAACAGACCGTCATCTCCGGCGATGCCGCTGGTGTCGACCGCGCCGTTGCGCTCTGCAAAGAGGCCGGCGCAAAAAAGACTGTGCCGCTGAAGGTCAGCGCGCCCTTCCACTGCGCTCTCATGCAGCCCGCGCAGGACCGCCTCGCAACATTGCTGAACGCGCTCGCCTTCGCCACGCCTTCCGTGCCTGTCGCTGTCAATGCCGATGCCGCGCTCGTCACGGACGCAGATCAGCTGCGCAACGCGCTCATCCGTCAGGTCACGGGAGCCGTCCGCTGGGTCGAATCCATGCGCCTGCTCATCGCCGAGCAGCCGACGCACTTCATTGAAGTCGGCCCAGGCAAAGTGCTCTGTGGCCTCATGCGCCAGATCGACCGCGGCCAGACCTGTTTGAATGTTGAAGACGAAGCCAGCCTGGAAAAGGCGCTGGCCGCATTGCAGACTCCGGGTTCGTGATGCAATGAGCGCCGCAGGGCGCGTTGCCCGGACGGCCTGTCCTTACAGATTCACCGCTCTCATTCCGCCCGCGTCGTAGCGCTCACCGGCCACGGCGCCCTTCGGAGCGATCGCCTCAATCTCCTTCAGATCGTCTGCCGTGAGCTGAACCGTAACGGCTCCCGCATTCTCTTCGAGATACTTTCGCCGCTTCGTTCCCGGGATCGGTACTATCTCCTCGCCCTGCGCCAGCACCCATGCCAGCGCCAGCTGCGACGGCGTGCAGCCCTTCCGCTCTGCAATCTCGCGAATCTTCGCCACCAGATCCAGGTTCTTCTGAAAATTCTCTCCCTGAAAACGCGGATTCGCCAGCCGCCAGTCATCCGCCGCCAGATCGCCCGGCGACTGTATCTGTCCCGTCAGAAAGCCACGCCCCAGCGGCGAGTACGCAACAAATCCAATGCCCAGCTCCCGCACAACGGGCAGAATCTCCTCTTCCGGATCGCGGCTCCACAGCGAATACTCCGTCTGCAGCGCGCTGATCGGATGCACCGCGTGCGCCCTCCGGATCGTATCCGGTCCCGCCTCGGACAGCCCCAGATACCGCACCTTGCCCGCCTTCACCAGCTCCGCCATCGCGCCCACCGTCTCTTCAATCGGCGTATTCGGATCAACACGATGCTGGTAGTACAGATCGATCGTCTCGATCCCCAGACGCTCAAAGCTGGCGTCGCAGGCAGCGCGAACATACTCCGGCCGTCCGCTGATGCCGTGACGTGTGCCGTCGGCATCGCGCACAATGCCGAACTTGGTCGCAATCGTCACCTCATCGCGCCGTCCCCGCAGCGCGCGGCCCAGCAGCATCTCGTTCGTGTGCGGACCATAAACATCCGACGTATCGAGAAACGTCATGCCCAGCTCGATCGAGCGATGCAGCGTCGCAATCGACTCCGCTTCGTCGCCTGGTCCGTAAAACTCCGACATGCCCATGCATCCCAGCCCAATGGAGGAAACGGAAAGGCCCTGCGTGCCCAGGCGGCGCTGCTGCATCATCAGCTTCTCCTCATGAGATTCGGTTGTGTTGTCGTTTCAGCTCTGCTCCGGCCCCAGGCCGGACCAGTGAACGCACAAAAGAGCCATGCGCTGTCAGTAATCCTCAGGGACCGACGTAGAGCTCGACCGGCGAAAACCCGATCTGCTTCGTCGAGTGATCCACGCGAAGAAAAATCGGGGTCTTGCCGCCGTTGATATCCAGCCCCATCACCACGCCGTTGCCGACCGTCTTCGCCATGATGATCCTGTGGCTGTGAATCTTCCCGTAGTCGCTCGAGATGCCCCAGTCTTTCTGAAACTGGGTAAAGTCGTAGGGCTTGTAACGATCGGGGTGCTGCTGCCAGTCGTCATCGTGATTCCAGATACCGTAAGCCTTCTGCATATCGCTGGCTTCCACGGCGGCGAAGAAGCGGTTCACGCGATGCTCTTCCGGCCAGTCCCACATAAACCACGACAGCACCGCGCCCACAACCAGAACCACCAGCAGAGTAATTGAAACGTTACGAATGATCGCGGCACGCCGCGCATTGTACTTCGGAGCATCCAGCAGGGTCATCGTTGAGCGTGACTCCTTTCGGGGCAGAAGACAAAATCCCCTCACCCATTCTGACACCGCCGAAGGCCCTTTGGTTTCCCGGCGTCGAAGATGCAATCACCAGGACAGTCAGCCCCTCAGCGGCTGTAGCGGTTTTTGTCCTGCTCCGCGCGGCGCTCCATCGCCAGCGCAATCAGCCGGTCGATCAGCTTTGGATAGGCCACGCCCGATGCCTCCCACAGCTTCGGATACATGCTGATCGATGTAAAACCCGGCAGTGTGTTGATCTCGTTCAGGTAGATCTTTCCCGCCTTCCCCGGCTCCATCAGAAAATCCACGCGCGCCAGTCCCGCGCAGTCGCACGCCCTGAAGGCCGCTACTGCCATCTCCCGCACCTGCTTCGACTGCTGCTTTGTTAATTTTGCGGGAATCACCGGAACCGAGCCTTCCGTCAGATACTTCGCCTCGTAGTCGTAAAACTCCTTGCCGGGAATGATCTCGCCTACCACCGACGCTTCCGGATCGTCGTTGCCCAGCACCGCGACCTCCAGCTCGCGCGCCTTGCCGCGCCTGCCGCCCACGCCCTGCTCCACGACAATCCTGCGGTCGTACCGCGCCGCCTCTTCGATTGCCGGAGCCAGCTCCTTCCGGTCATGCGCCTTCGTAATGCCGACCGAAGACCCCAGATTCGCTGGCTTCACAAACAGCGGATACTTCAGCGCGGCCTCGATCTTCGCAACCGTCTTCCGCGCGCTCTTCTGCCATTCGCTGCGCAGGAAGGTCACATGCTTCGTGATGGGCAGCTTCGCTGACGCGAACAGCCGCTTCATCACATCCTTGTCCATGCCCGTCGCCGAGCCCAGCACGCCCGACCCGACGTATGCAATCCCCGCCAGTTCCAGTAGCCCCTGAATGGTGCCGTCCTCTCCGAACGTGCCGTGCAGCACCGGAAAGATCACATCCAGATGCAGCGCCTGGCTCCCGCCTGCGCTCGCATGAAGATCAAGTGCCTTAGCCTCGCTCTCGAAGGGCATCAGCGCGGCCGTGCCCCTGGCCTTTCCCGTGTGCGGCACCGGCGGCACAATCACTGACTCGCCTTTTGCGAGCACAGCGGCCGACGGCGTCGCGCCCGGATCGCCCGCCCGCAGATGCTTCTTCACGCCGCCGGCGTCCCCGTTGCTCAGCAGACGTTCGGCATCGCCCGCCGTCACCCAGCGGCCTTCTTTGGTAATGCCGATCGGCACCACCTCATATTTTTTGCGGTCAATTGCCTTCAGAACCGAGGCCGCCGACAGCAGAGAAACCTCATGCTCTCCGCTGCGCCCGCCAAAGAGTACACCCACGCGAAGTTTTGGCATAACGACTGACCCGAGTGTATCGTGTCCGCATCGAACGCAGATATGCGCACCGGGCAGAACAAATGACCACTCTGGTTCCCGCAGCGCGGCACCGCACCATGCCGCACGTCTTCCTGCTCGTGGCTCTGCTCTGCTCCATCGCCGGAGCCGTCGACACCCTCGGCTACATCCGTCTGGGCGGCGTCTTCGTCGCCAATCTCACCGGCAATACCGTGCTGCTCGCCTGGCACGCCGAACAGCGCCAGTGGGCCGATGCCGCGCTGCGCATGGGCCTGATCCTGACCTACTTTGCCGGTGTCGTCACCGACCACCTCATGCGGCGATGGATCAGGGCCGACCGCCTCCGCATCAACCCCGCCGTCGCCAGTCTCATGATCGAGTTCTTTATCCTCTGCACCCTCGCCTTCCTCGGTGTCGAAGGCAACCTGCGTGTCACTCTGCTGCTCATCCTTGCCTGGACCATGGGCCTGCAGAACGATGCCTTCCAGCAAATCGGCCCCGTCAATCTCAACACCACATTTCTCACCGGCAATATCGAGAAGCTCGGCAGCATCCTCACCACACCCGTCGAAGGCGTAAAGAAGGAGCGGGAGCGCCGCCTGCAGATCGGCGCGCTCATCATCGCATGGACCGCCTACGGCACCGGAGCCGTCGTGGGAGCCATCGGCAGCCATCTCTTCGCGCTGCGGGCGCTGCTGCTGCCGGCCGCGCTGGTCATTCCCGTGCTCCTGCTCGAGATCTTCGGACCGCGCCAGCGCACCGGCGCATAACCCGCGTCAGTGCATTTTCTCCCGAATCCCCTCAGAGAATCTTCTTCCCGAACGCAGACGAGATCAGCTCCACCGCCAGATCCGCCGTGCGATTATGCTCATCGATCACCGGGTTCACCTCGACTACCTCCAGGCTCACCATGCGGCCATGATCGGCGATGATCTCCATCGCCAGGTGCGCCTCGCGATACGTCGCCCCGCCGCGCACCGGCGTGCCCACGCCCGGCGCATCTTCCGGGTCGATCCAGTCCATATCGAGCGAAACATGATAGCCCGCCGTGCCGCATCCCGCCGCGCGCAGCGCCTCTTCCATCACCGCACGCATGCCGCGCTCGTCAATGTCGCGCATCGTGTACACCTCGCTCACGCCCGCGCGTTTGATATTGGCCTTTTCCGTGGCATCGATATCCCGCACGCCCACCAGAACCGCGTTCTCCGGCTTAACCTTCGGCGAGAACCCGAAGATATGCGTCAGCGCCTCCGGCCCCAGCCCCAGCAGCGCCGCCAGCGGCATGCCGTGCACATTGCCGCTCGGCGAAGTCTCCGGCGTATTCATATCCGAGTGCGCATCGATCCAGATCAGGCCGACCTTCTGCTGCCGGCGCCGGTAAAACTCCGCCACACCCGAAACCGACCCCGCCGCAACCGAGTGGTCACCGCCCAGGATCACCGGCGTCATCCCCTCTTCGAGGACCTCTTCCACCATCTCCGCCGCGCGGGTGCATGTCTCCGTAATTTCGTTCAGATATTTGGCCGTCAGCTCACCGGCCTGCTTCGTTTCGGCAAGGGCAACCAGGATGTTGCCGCCGTCGGTGACCTCGTGCCCCAGCGCTTCCAGCCGCTTTTCAAGGCCCGCCACCCGCACCGCCGACGGTCCCATATCCACGCCGCGGCGCGAAGCTCCCAGATCGAGCGGTACTCCAATCAGTCTGATTTTGCGTGGCGGAAGCGACTGCACACCGCCATGAATTCCGCTGCCTGCTGCCCGTCCTTCATTTGCCTTCGGCATACCGGCCTTCCACCCACAATCTACTCTATCTACCCTGCCAGCCGGCCTAAAGAACAGAACCGCTTCGGCGAATCCATCGCCGTGACGCCTGTCACTCCCATCACCGTTCGTACTTCCACCATTGCTTCGACGATCGGTTCGACCTCTTACGCTGCAGTCGATCGCCGCCGCTCCTCGTCCCAGACCCTGTACTCCTCGCTTGGCTTGCCCAGTTCATACAGCGTATTCAGCGTTTCCACCACGCCCCGAACCACATCGGCATGGATGATCACAGAGGTGTAAATGAACTTTGCGTTCGGAAGATTCGCACCGCCAGGGATATAGCCCGTAAGATGCTGCCCCGGCTGTAACTCCCGGAAGCTCTGCGAGGCTATGCTGTCCACGACCGCCCAACGTTCTAGCTTTGCCATCGGCTTCGTCATATCTTCCCGAATCGCAAGCCGTATGCCAAAACGCATGCCGGAATCCCCCAGGAAAACAGGGGAGTTACAGAATCACCGGTTTTATGGGCATGAAATTTTTACATCTTTATGCCGCACTCCCTGTGCATTTAGCTCTTTTGTGTCCGGCCGTCCAGAGCCTTCGTCACCCGCACAAAAAAGCCGTTCAGCTCCTCCGCCGGCCCCATAGTAAGCCTGCGGTCCACCTTCAGCAGCGGATACACCTGGGACCCATCCACATCGAGCGCCGGCATCGCCATCTCGTTCCGGCCTTCTTTGTTCGGATACATCGCCATGATCCATTCCGCGTCGTATCGCCGCCGGAAGATCTCTCCGAAATAGCCGCCCCACATCCGCGTTTCGCGGTCCAGCCTGTCGGCCGCCACAGGAATCCGCGCAGCCAGCACCGTATCCAGCTTTGCAACCGACTCCTCCGCGTAGTCCAGCTCCATCCCGTACTCTTCCTGGGCCACGCGCACCGCCTCATCGGCCCACGCCTGCATCATCGCTCCCAGAGAATTGAAGGTGCGCCCCGCCGTTACATCTCTTCCGCTCATCCCCTCCAGCTTACCGGAACCCCGGCATGCCTCACCTGTTCCCGACCGGCTGCCGGCCATCGCTCAGGACAGGAACCCGCCCCACCATGTATCTTGAAAGGTTGTGGAGCTTTGTCCCGCGGAGCTTCCTGTTTTGTCTGTTTCGGAGGTTTGATCTGTTGAACGGCAAGCGTTGTTTCTGGTTTGGACTGGCGGCCCTTGCCGCTCTTCTTTGCACACTCAGCCCCGCGGCTCTCGCCCAGGTACAAAGTCCTCCGCCCAATCCTCGCCTGCCTGCCCCCGCTCCGCTCGCCGGCGTACGCTACGACTATCGCTGGGAGATCTACGGCGGTCCCGCCTATTCGCACTTCGATGCCGGCCCGAACCTTCTCCAGGGCGCCAACCTCGGCGGATTTGACGCGCAGGCTGCCTACTTCTTCACCAAGCGCTGGGCCGCCGCCGCCAATGTCCGCGGCTACTACGGCACCAGCGGTGTCGTCGCCAATTCTGACGGCATCAAAGGCCCCTTCGTCAGCGAGCACATGTTCCTCGGTGGCCCCGAATACCGCGGCCCCTCGAACCAGCATGTCTCCATGATGTTCCATGCCCTCTTCGGCGGAGCCTACGGCAACTTCCAGCACGCCATCGGCGATATCCCGCCCGGCAACCTCGGCCTCTATTCCAATCAGCTCACCTTCGGCAGCGCCATCGGCGGTTCCATCGATCTCAACCGCTCGCCACGCCTCGTCTTCCGCATCTCGCCCGATGCCACCCTGGTCAACTTCGGCGGCAGCATCCGCGAGCAGTTCGCCCTCTCGGTCGGCATCGTCTACCGCATGAAACACGACGTACAGCTGCGCCCGTAGCCATCCCGGCAGAGGTGTTCTCCACAACCCTCTTTGGCATATGTGGGGAACACCTCCTTTCGCGCTCTATCTTTTTCCCTTCATATCAGGGCGCGGCTTCGGCCGTGCCGTCATCAGCCAAAAACACAGCGGCTTCAGCTACTGTGCGCCGCCAGGCCGCCGATTGACCCCCACCCAGGCTGGTTGTACCGTAAAGGGGTTGCAGCCACTCTTCGGTATGCTGTAGTTGCAGCCATTTTCGTAATTTAAAGTGGCAGCCATTTTTTCGCATTTCCGTAAAGGATTTATCGTGTCGACCCCGGCCGCTTCCCTCGCGCTGCGCAAGACCCCGCTCAATGCCCTTCACCGCCGCCTCGGCGCGAAGATGGTCGACTTCGGCGGCTGGGATATGCCCGTCGAATACTCCGGCCTCATCGCCGAGCACCTCACCGTCCGCAACAGCGTCGGACTCTTCGATGTCAGCCACATGGGCGACATGCAGCTCCGCGGCCCCGGCTCGCTCGACGCCATCCAGCACCTCTGCATGAACGACGCTTCACGCCTCCAGGTCGGCCAGGCGCAGTACTCGGCCATGCTGTATCCCGAAGGCACCTTCGTCGATGACGTCATCGTCCATAAGCTCGGTGAAAACGACTACCTCATCGTCATCAACGCCGGAACCCGCGAAAAGGACTACGACTGGATTCGCGCCGGCGTCTCGAAGTTCCGTTCTCACGTCAGCGACTACAGCGACTACTACACGCAGCTCGCCATCCAGGGACCGAGGGCCGCCGAAACCCTGCAGAAGCTCACCAGCATCGACCTCTCGACGATAAAGTTCTACTGGTTCAGATGGGGAACCGTCTGCGGCCTGCCCAATACCCTCATTGCCCGCACCGGCTACACCGGCGAAGACGGCTTCGAAATCTACATCCCCTCCGACGAAGCCACCAGTGAGCGCGTCTGGAACGAAGTCATCGAGGCCGGTAAAGAGTTCGGCATTCTGCCCTGCGGCCTCGGTGCGCGCAATACCCTGCGCCTTGAATCCGCGCTCTCCCTTTACGGCCACGAAATCTCGGAATCCCTGAATGTCTTTGAAGCCGGACTCGACCGCTTCTGCAAGCTGGACAAGGGTCCATTCATCGGCTCCGGCGCGCTGCAGAAGGTCCTCGCCGAGGGCGGCCCGCAGAAAAGACTTGTCGGCCTCGAAGTCATCGAGCGCGGCATCGCCCGCGACGGCTACCGCGTCCTCGACCTCGAAGGCCGCAGCCCCATCGGCTATGTCACCAGCGGCTCGCCCGCGCCGTTCCTCAAAAAGAACATTGCGCTCGCTTACGTTCCCCGCGAATATGATGTGCCCGGCCGCGAAGTCTCCGTTGAAATCCGAAACAGCCCTGTAAAAGCACGCGTC
This sequence comes from Paracidobacterium acidisoli, assembly GCF_003428625.2. GTDB lineage: Bacteria > Acidobacteriota > Terriglobia > Terriglobales > Acidobacteriaceae > Paracidobacterium > Paracidobacterium acidisoli. Next base: position 110,008 of record NZ_QVQT02000004.1, read on the forward strand.
GTTCCGATTCCGTTTTACCGCAAACCGAAAAAGCAGGCCTGACAACCGGCAGGATGTAAAACCATTTGCCCGCACACTGAAAGGGAGATCACCGCACCATGGCTTACCCTGCAAATTATCGCTACACCCGCGAGCATGAGTGGATCGAAGTCAACGGCTCCGCCGGCACCGTCGGCATCACCGACTATGCCCAGAACTCCCTCGGCGACATCGTCTTCGTCGAATCCCCCAAAGTCGGCGACAAAGTCGAAAAGGGCAAGGTCTTCGGCAGCGTCGAGTCCGTAAAAGCTGTATCGGACCTCTTCGCGCCCGTCTCCGGCACCGTCACCGCCATCAATGAGGAGCTCGCCGGCTCGCCCGAGAAGATCAACACCGACGCGCATACGGCATGGATCATGAAGATCGAGCTGAGCGATCCGTCTGAAGTTGACTCACTTCTCAGCGTCGAAGACTACGAGAAGTTCATCAAAGAGGAGACGGGTCATTAAAGCTGTCTCACTTGCGCGGAAGGGAACCAGTCATCCTTCCTCTGTGCCCTCCGTGTTCTCTGTGGTGATTCCCCGTTCAGCGCCTGGGTCCTCTGGAGTGACTCCCCGCGCGCTTCTGCGCTCTCCGCATCTTTTGCGGTCAGCTTTTCATCTTTTCATGCAGTAAGGATCAGACATGCGCTATCTACCCAAATCGCCCGCCGAACGAACGGAGATGCTGCGCGACATCGGCGCATCGTCGATCGACGACCTCTTCGCCATCATTCCCGAAGAGTACCGCCTGCAGCGCGACCTCGACATTCCACGGCAGATGGGCGAATCCGAGATTGTCGACCACTTCAAAGCTGCCTCCCTGAAGAACGCCAACGGCTACACCAGCTTCCTCGGCGCAGGCGTCTACAAACACTATCGGCCGGTGGTCATCGACTCGCTCGTACAGCGCGGCGAATTCCTCACCTCCTACACGCCCTATCAGGCGGAGATCACCCAGGGCACCCTCCAGGCCATCTTCGAGTTCCAGACCATGATCTGCGAGCTCACCGGCATGGACATCGCCAATGCCTCCATGTACGACGGCTCGACCGGCGCAGCCGAAGCCGTGATGATGGCCATCCGCATCACCGGCCGCGACGACGTTCTCGTCGCCCGCACCACGCATCCGGAATACCGCGAGGTCATGCACACCTACGCGCAGCATCAGGGGCACACCGCGCGCGAAGTGAACTACGGGCCCGACGGACGGCTCGATCTGGCCGCGCTGGAGCAGTCCCTGACCGGCGAAACCGCCTGCATCCTCGTCCAGTCGCCGAACTTCTTCGGCATCGTCGAGGACATCCCGGCTATCGCCGGCATCGCCCATAAAAAGGGCGCGCTGCTCATCGTCTCCATCGCCGAAGCCGTCTCGCTCGGCATCGTACGGCCACCGAAAGAGGCCGACATCGTCTCGCTCGAAGCGCAATCGTTTGGAGTCGCCCTCAGCTACGGTGGACCTTACTGCGGCGTCCTTGCGGCAAAAGAAAAATATCTCCGCCAGATGCCGGGACGCCTCGTCGGCGAAACGAAAGACACGCAGGGACGCCGCGGCTTCGTCCTCACGCTCTCCACGCGCGAGCAGCATATCCGCCGCGAGAAGGCGACCTCCAACATCTGCACCAACCAGGCGCTCGTTGCACTGATGGCGACCATTTTCATGACCGTCTACGGTAAAGAGGGCATCAAAGAGCTGGCCCTGCAGAACCTGGCCAAAGCGCAGTATGCCGCGAAGACGCTCAGCGGAAGCCTCAACGGTGGCGGCAGACTGCTCTTCGCGGAAACGCCGCGCTTCAACGAGTTCATTCTCGAAACCGGCGAGGCTCCGGAGCAGCTCAGTGCGCGTCTGCTTGAAAGCAAAATCATCGCCGGCGTCGCGCTGAAGAAGTGGTACCCCGAATTGGGCAACGCTACGCTCTGGTGCGCCACCGAGCTCACCACAAAAGATCAGATCGACACTGCAGCTTCAGTCCTGGCAAACGCTCCCGTGACTGCAGCCGCGCGATAAAAGCTTTTCCCCGCAGCAGCACGTTTTCTCTGTGTCCTCTGTGCTCTGTGGTGAAGTTTCCTGAAGAGACTGGAACCATGGCAAACGGATTCATCGGAACGCCGCGCAAAGTCACCGCGCACCTCACGCAGAACGAAGCGCTCAGCTTCGAAAAATCCTCACCCGGCAAGAAGGCGTACAGGCTGCCCCCGCTCGACGTGCCCGAAGTCGACCCCGCGTCTCTGTTGGGCGAAGCCGCGCGCGAAGATACCGGCGTGTTGCCTGAGTTAAGCGAGATCGAGATCATCCGCCACTTCACGCGTCTCTCCACCTGGAACTACGCCATCGATCTCGGCATGTATCCGCTCGGCAGCTGCACCATGAAGTACAACCCGCGCGTCAACGAATTCGTCTCGCGTCTTGAGGGCATCGCCGAAGCCCATCCGTACCAGCCGGAATCACTCTCGCAGGGCTCGCTCGCCATCATCCGCCAGTTACAGGACTGCCTCCTCGAAATCACCGGCATGGACGCAATCACGCTCCAGCCCGCCGCCGGCGCGCACGGCGAATTCACCGGCATCCTGCTCGCCCGCGCTTACCATCAGTCGAAGGGCAATCCGCGCAAACATGTCCTCATCCCCGACTCCGCGCATGGCACCAATCCTGCCACAGCCGCCGTCTGCGGCTATGAAGTCATCAATATCAAATCGAATGCGCAGGGCGGCGTCGACGTCGCCGCGCTCGAACAGCTCGTCACCGAAGAGACCGCCGTGCTGATGCTCACCAACCCATCGACCATCGGTGTCTTCGAGCATCAGATCCACAAAATCGCCGACATCCTCCACGCCAAAGGCGCGCTCCTCTATATGGACGGCGCCAACATGAACGCCCTCTGCGGCAAGACCCGCCCCGGCGACTTCGGTGTCGATGTCATGCACCTCAATCTGCACAAGACCTTCTCCACGCCCCACGGCGGCGGAGGTCCCGGCTCCGGCCCGGTCGCGTGCAAAAAAATCCTCGAGCCTTTCCTGCCCGTTCCTGTCGTTGAGCAGGACGGCGACGGTGTGCTCCACTTCAACTACGACCGCCCGGACTCCGTCGGCCGCGTCCGCATGTTCTACGGCAACTTCGGCATGTTTGTCCGTGCGCTGGCCTACATTCTCGCGAACGGCCCCGACGGTCTGCGCCAGACCACGGAAGACGCCGTGCTCAATGCGAACTACATCCGCAAAAAGCTCGAAGACCTCTACGAGCTGCCCTATCCCACGCCTTCGATGCACGAGGTTGTCTTCAGCGACAAACGCCAGACAAAAAACGGCATAAAGACCGGCGACATCGCCAAGCGCCTCATCGACTATGGCTTTCACCCCTACACCACATCGTTCCCGCTCATCGTTCCCGGCGCGCTCATGATCGAGCCGACGGAGAGCGAATCGCGCGAAGAGCTCGACCTCTTCATCGACGCTATGCGTCAGATCGCCCGCGAAGCCGATGAGAATCCGCAGCTTATTCTCGACGCGCCGCACTCCACGCGCGTCTCGCGCCTCGACGAGACCACAGCCGCCCGCAAACCCGTCCTGCGCTGGAAGGCTCCCGCCGCCTCGACACCGCTCGCGCCCGACAACTCTCCCGCAAAGGAGTGGTAGCCGTGTCCATTTTTCACGAACGCCGCGACGAGCTCGAGAAGTACGAATTCATGATGGGCACCGCTCGCGGACGTCTTGCCGTTTCGCTCGACGTCCTGACCGACGCGCTCGTGCTCATCGGTCAGCATGGTGTCTACTGCGTCTCGAACCGCAATCCTTCGAAACCTGCTCTCGATCTCGAGACCGTTCTCGGCGAGATCAACAACGCGAAGGAGCTCATCCAGTCCGTCATGGAAGACCTGCGCCGCGAGCGCGAGGCCGCCGTCTGATCGCGCCTCACCGCGAAACGCGGAAGTGATACGCCGCCGCTCTCGGTACAATCGGCGCAGCCGTCACATTGCACACCTCAGCCTGCACCGTCCTGCCATTCTCCGGCCACGCATTGTTCCACGTCAGCCCCAGCCCCGGATTCGCCGCCGGTGTCACGCTGATCTCCATCCCCGCCGCAGCACTTCCCACGCTCGCCGATGGCCCCGCCACGCACGAATGTGGGGCAATTGGAGCGCCGCCATTATTCCATGCCGGAGAATCGCCGCCGTTGCTGCCGGCAACGCTGGTCTGCGCCGCAGAAGCCGCGCCGCCATTCACCTTCAGCGTTCCCGTAATCTCCACATCGGCCGCATTATTCCCATTGTTTGAGATTCTGAACGCATCCACCCATCGCTTTGCCGACGCATTCCAGATCCGGTACGTCCATCCGGCCTTAGTTCCCGTCAGCCCCGGTCCTCCCATCGCGCACCAGCTGTTCTCCGCATGCGCCGTTGGCTCCGATCCCGCGGGTACGTCATACCAGCAGTCCGATGTGCTGAACTGATGTCCCGCAGGAAAACCCAGCCCGGGATTGCCGCCCGACAGGACGGGGTCCAGCGACAGATCGTAAAAGAGGTTCGACTCATACCATTTGTCATACTGCGTGTTCGAAAAGTTGGTTCCGATCAGCCTCGTCCCCGTTGTCGTATTCACGTAGTTGATCGAGGCTGCATGGCCGTTGTTGTACTGCACTGCCACCACCGGTGTCGACGCCGTCGTCACCTGGCCTGAGCTGACTTCGTTCGTCTCCGCTTTCTGCTGACTAAACTGCCCCGAGATGACGATGCTCCCCGCTGTATGCACCTTGATATATCCCACTCCTGTGCTTTCGTACACCGACGCAGGTGCCGCGCCATTCAGCTCCGTATTGATAAATTCTGCATTCACCGATCCCCGCTTCGGCATGCCCGCCGCATAACCAGGAGGAAACACCAGCACCCCATCCGGCTGTACACCCGCAATCACCGACGCGCAGGTATCGAGCGAGCTGTTCCGGTTGCCGTCGATATCCGTGTTGTCATTGCAGTACGCCGCCCAGTTCGCACCTGGCCCATCGTCGCTCTCGAAGTGGTTGGCAATCGAGGTAAACTGCGGCCCGAAGCTGAGCGTATTGTCCCTCTGCAGATACGAATGCGCCGGCCACGCCGGAAACACCTTTCTGCCTGACTCACTGATCCCCTGCCGATACCATCCGTAGAGTCTGCCTTCGAAAAACGCCCCCACCAGCCGCTCATACTGATTGCGCAGCACGCCTTGTCCCATGCTGCTCTCCGTCGCCTGCGTCGGGTCATAGTCCGGCGGATAAAGAATCAGATTGACGCCATACCCGGCAATATCCTGCTCCATGCCCGCAACATTCTCCATCCACATCGTCCCGTTGGCCGAGCCGCCCGCAACGCCCGCCGTGCAGGTATCCGACGCATTCGACACACACGCCGTGCCGGTGAACGCCGACGTCAGCAGCGTATACGGCAGTTGCCCGTTCAGAATCACATCCGGTGACACCGCGGCGATTCCGTTATAGGGCGCCGCCTCGCAGTAAAAATTCTGTACTGTCACTACCTGCGACCCCACTACCTGAAAGCATCCCGCATTGCGCGTCGCTTTGATCGACCCTCCATAGAACGCCACATCGAAACCTTCAGCCGTCACCGCCGCATGCGTCTCCGGCAGCGCCGCCGGCTGCCATTTGGCTGCGCTCAGTCCGTTCGCCTTGCCTGACGCGCGTGACGCAGCCGTGACCGTAAAGGCGCCCGCCGGCGTGTTGTTCTTCACCGATGCCACCGTGTAATACCCGTTCAGCGCAGCCATGTCTGATATGCCCGACACGCGAAAGTGATGCCCCGCCACCACCGGAGAGATCCCCGCCCCTCCACCTGGACACTGCGCCGCCGGCTCGCACGAAACGACAAACGTCGCCGTCGTTCCGTTGCCCGACGCGCTTCGCAGCATCATCCTCCCCGCATAAGCCGCAATGTCTCTCCCGTCCACGCAGTTGGCGCCCCAGCAATATCCGTCCGATGTCCTGCCCGGACCGTTGATATTCAGCTTGATAAAATGCCCTTCGTTGCCCGGACCTACCAGCGGCCATCGCGTGTTGTCGATCGTCAGCTGATCGGCAAATACCCGCTCCGCCGCCATCGCCTTCAGGCCGTACCCGCCGCTGTTGTCCAGGCGCACGCGATGAAACGAGTACCCCGCCGCATTGGCAATCTCCACCAGCGCTCCGGTAAACAGGTGCCCGTCTTTCGCGCGCACTGTCAGATCGCGCAGTCCTCCATAGCATTGCCCGCCATCGTTCAGGCCATCCGGGTTGTTGCGGCTGAACGCGATCAGGCCGCTCCCGGTATCATTCGTCAGCTCGATCACCGTAGCCGACTCCCCATCCCCCTCGACCGTCAGGTTGCACGAGACGTGGAGGAAATCACTCACGCGGTACGTACCCGCCGGAAGATACACCACCGGATAGCTCGACCCCGAAACGCCTGCCGTATTCGCAAAAGCGATCGCCGCCCGAATCGCGCATGTCGAATCGTTCACGCCCTTCGCGTCTGCGGCATTTGGGCAGCCGGCCGCCTGCCCGAAGTCCGGATGCCGCACATCGACGCGCGGCAGCTTGGAAATCGTATTGCCCGCGGTCTGCAGGCCGTTCACCCGCCAGTTCCCCTCGACGCCATGCGCCTGGATCGCATTCGGCTCTGCAGCTTGCGGCGCTGCCTGAGCACTGGCTGCCTGCTGTGCTCTGCCCGCTTCGCAAATCAACACACACAGGCACACCGAAAGAAGAAAATATCTGCTCATCCTGAATTTCATCGATCAGACTCCATCGACCCATGTAGGAAGCCGCGTGGCAGAAATCCGGCAGAACGTGCCATACGACGCCCGGAAGCGGGTATATTGTGCAGGAAACGGTGCCAATCTATCCGTGAACTCGCTGCGGAGTGCGGAGACAGACACCATAGGGAAGGATGGTGCGCCCGGAGAGATTCGAACTCCCGACCTGATGCTCCGGAGGCATCCGCTCTATCCAGCTGAGCTACGGGCGCGCACTTCCAGCATACTACGGCGCTTCCGGCCAGGGAAACCGCTTCACATCCGCATCGTCACGCCTGCGCGTCACATTCACGGCCTTTGCTGTCCAGAATTTCCCCCATATGAACTTCTCCATCTTTCGATGGAGGCACAAATCCATCTCCTCTATCACGACGCCTCTGCTTTCCCTCGGCTACATTGGCCAGACTGTTCTTCTTCCGAGGCCACATGAAAGGGGTACATCATGAAAACAGGGAAATATGCCGTCGCGCTGCTGCTCGCCGCAGCTGCCGCAGCATCGGGCAGAGCTTTCGCACAGGGATGCGTCGCCGCCCACTCCAGCCAGCACACCATGGATGAGCTCGTCACCGATCTCAACGACGGTGCTTCCGGTGGATTCAACATCCACAACCTCATCCTCAACATCGGTTACCGCGTCTTCAATTCGAACAAGTACTTCGTCGGAACCGACGAGATCGCCCGCCCCACCGCCGTTCGCAATCACCAGAACATCTTCGACATCGGCGTCGAATACCGTCTCAGCCCGCGCTTCAGCCTCGTCGCCGACGTGCCCGTCTTCAACGGCACCCGCGACCAGATCTATCCACCCTCCGGCGTCTATCAGGTCAGTGGGGTAGGCGATCTCACCGTCGGCGTGCAGAGCTGGATCTTCCGTCCACCTACAGAAAACGGCGGCAATATCGCCGTCAGCATGTCGCTGAAGATTCCCACCGGCATCGACAACGCCACCGGCTCAGCTCTCTATCAGGGACAGATCATCAAGGCCACCGCCGACCAGTCCATGCAGCCCGGCGACGGCGGCTGGGGCGCTCTTCTCGCCACGCAGGCCTACAAATCCTTCTGGCGCACCTCATTCGGTTATCTTCAGGGGCAGTACCTCTCCAACCCCATGGACACAAACGGCGTCAAAACCTTCCGCACCCAGCCTGGCCAGGGTGTCATGTCCATCACCGATCAGTACCTCTGGCGTGCCGGACTCTCCCAGGGCGTTCCCAAAATCCGTCATCTCGCCGTCAGCCTTGGCATTCGTGATGAAGGCGTACCGGCGCACGACCTCATCGGCGGCAACGACGGCTTCCGCCGCCCTGGCTACATCATTTCGCTCGACCCCGGCGTGATGTACAGCTATCACCGCGACGTCATCTCCATCAACGGCCCCTGGGCTCTGGCTCGCAACCGCGAGCCCAGCGTTCCGGAGCTGCAGAACCATATCTACAACGGCGACGCCTTCTTCGCCGACTACACCATCGTCGCCAGCGTCTCGCATCACTTCTGATCGTTCAGGGCCGCCGCAGCGTGGGCTCCTGATACAACCCCATCACATTACCCCCGGGATCACGGAACAGCGCCGTGATCTCGGGCGCGTCTGCGCCCACCGGCTGCACAATCTCTCCGCCATGCGCAGCTACCCGCTCCAGCGTCGCGTCCATGTCATCCACCATGATGTAGATCAGCAGTCCAGGCTTGTCCGCCGGCGGATACTTCGTGGTCCACACGCCGCTCATCTGCCCAACACCGTCGTCGAAGGACGTGCTGCCGTCGCCGCGCTGCCGGATATTCCATCCGAAGGACTGCCGGTAAAACTCAGCCGACCGTGCAATATCGCTGGCCGGTATCTGAACGTAGCAGATCTTGCCATCTCCGAGCGTTGGTGTCATCGGACCCCCTCCTCGCCGGCCTCACCGGCACGCTCTCACTCTAAAACAGCTTTCGCCGCGGCGATACGGGGTCACCTCTGCGCAAAAGCAAAAGCCCGGCGGCCAGTGGCTGCCGGGCTTCAATTAAGAGAGCCGCCGTTTACAGCGAGCTCATATTCAGCAGAAACTCCGCGTTATTCCTCGTCTTGTTCAGCTTGTCCACCAGCAACTCCATCGCTTCCACCGGAGACAGCGGATTGAGGATCTTGCGCAGCACCCAGATGCGATTCAGATCTTCCTTCGGAATCAGCAGCTCCTCCTTACGCGTACCCGAGCGCTGAATGTCGATGGCCGGGAAGACGCGCTTGTCGACCAGCTTCCGGTCGAGAATCACTTCCATGTTGCCCGTGCCCTTGAACTCCTCGAAGATCACCTCATCCATGCGCGAGCCTGTATCCACCAGCGCTGTCGCAATGATCGTCAGCGAGCCGCCTTCTTCGATATTGCGCGCCGCGCCGAAGAACCGCTTCGGCCGCTGCAGTGCATTCGAATCCACGCCGCCCGAAAGCACTTTGCCCGACGGAGGAACGATCGTGTTGTAAGCGCGCGCCAGTCGCGTGATCGAATCCAGCAGGATCACCACATCGCGCTTGTGCTCCACCAGCCGCTTCGCCTTCTCGATCACCATCTCCGCCACCTGTACATGGCGCGCCGCCGGCTCATCGAAGGTCGAGCTGATCACTTCGCCCTTCACCGACCGCTGCATATCCGTTACTTCTTCCGGACGCTCATCGATCAGCAGAACAATCAGCACCACTTCCGGATGATTCGACGTAATCGAGTTCGCGATCGACTGCAGCAGCATCGTCTTGCCGGTGCGCGGCGGCGCGACGATCAGTCCGCGCTGTCCCTTGCCGATCGGCGTCAGCAGATCCATCACGCGTCCGCTGATATTGTCACGAACCGTCTCTTCCCTGATCCGTTCCTGCGGATACAGCGGCGTCAGATTGTCGAAGAGAATCTTGTTCCGCGTCTCTTCCGGCGACTCGAAGTTGATCGCCTCGATCTTCACCAGTGCGAAGTACTTCTCGCCTTCATGCGGCGGCCGCACATTGCCGCTGATCGTGTCGCCCGTCTTCAGATCGAATTTGCGAATCTGGGATGGGGATACATAAATATCGTCCGGCCCCGGCAGGTAGTTGTAATCCGGAGACCGCAGAAAACCGTAACCGTCCGGCAGGATTTCCAGCACGCCCTCAGCGAAGATATGTCCTTCCTTTTCGCTCTGGGCCTGAAGAATCTTGAAAATAAGATCCTGCTTCCGAAGACCGCTGGCGCCGGGAATCTCCAGGCTGCGCGCGATGCGGCTTAATTCCGTGATGTTCTTTTCTTTCAGTTCTGAGATGGTCATGATCACCTGCGGTGGGAGTCTGTATGGAGGGGGTTATGCGGAAGGATGTGAGGGATTCGGCGGTATTTCGTTAACTTTTCAGGAGAGAGCTGCAGGAAAGGGCGCAGACAGCGCCGCGCTCAGGCTGCGCGACGCTGTTCAACGGAAGAAGTCTTCTGCTCCAGTACCGGAGGAAAAGCAAAGGGATTCGCATGACGGAACCGCACCAGGACCTCATTGGTCGTGTCCTGCAGACGGGTATTCGGCTTATGCAGCTTGCGGGTCGCCTTCGAGGCAAGCTGGCAGAGCTGGTAGCGGTTAGTCACGTGGGTCAATGCCCCAAATATCAAATCAGAACGCATAATTGTTTCTCCTTACTCCAAAAAAACAGGATGATTTGCTGCGATCACGCCTCTCAACAAATCCCGTCGCGGGCTGCAGCGGACGGGAGGAGAGCTGCAAAACGTCTCAGTAACGGTCAATCTGTTCTGAATTCTCTCGGCTCACTCTCTTTGACGCGCGATCAGGGCCTTCCGGTCCAGTTTTTCATCCACAGGTCAAATCTGCACTGTGGTCTTTCTGCATCCTTAACGGCACATCGCCCGATGGCTTCCGGTCTCGATTGTCAGGACACGCACGGCTTCAGACATCCACTGGGGATTGTCTTAAGCCTCTTGCCTTGCCTGGGATTTCAACCGAAACGGTGAACGACCCGGGGCGGCGGCGCCGCCTTTCAGTACTAAACATCAGCCGTGGATGCTCTCGGCAATGTAGAAGTTAAACCTCATCGGGACTGAGGTCAACCCTTTTTTTCATAGAAGATGCCTGATTTGATTCCACGAATGGAAGATCGGCGATCCCATTCCTTTTCAATCAGGTGCAGCCGGGGTTAGATTCCCTTTTTGACATCTTCATGCCATTTTAAGGTCCATAAAATACCAAATATCATAGAAACAATGGCATCGAATCCACAAAACGCCCCATTTCTGCCCACTCAGGATGCTCCGCGAACCCCCTGAATAATCCTCAGCCTCCAGGTTAATTCCAGTAGCTGCGGTCCAGGGTCCGGTACTGAATCGCTTCCGCAATATGCGGCACGGTAATGGACACAGCACTCTCCAGATCGGCGATCGTCCGCGCCACCTTCAGAATGCGGTCGTGCGCCCTGGCCGTCAGCCCCTGCTGCTGCATCGCCCGCTCCAGCAGCCGCTCCGCATCGGCTCCCAGCTCGCAGAAGGCGCGAATCTGCCGCGTTCCCATCTGCGCATTCGAAAAAATCTTCTCCTTCGCGCCCGCAAAACGCTCCTTCTGCCGCTCCCGCGCCGTCAGCACCCGCTCCCGGATCACCGCCGAGCTCTCGCTCGCTGCTCCGCCCCGCAGCTCCCGGTACTGCACCGCCGGGACCTCTATATGGATATCGATCCGGTCCAGCAGCGGCCCGGAGACCTTGGCCACATACCGCTGAATAATCGGCGGCGTGCAGTGGCATTCCCTCGACCGGTCATTAAAGTACCCGCACGGGCACGGATTCATCGCCGCCGCCAGCATAAAGGCCGCCGGAAAACTCAGCGACATCGACGCCCGCGCGATCACCACGTTCCTGTCCTCCAGCGGCTGCCGCATCACCTCCAGCACATTGCGCGGAAACTCCGGCAGCTCGTCCAGAAACAGAACCCCGTTATGCGCCAGCGAAACCTCGCCCGGTCGCGGAATCACACCGCCTCCGATCAATCCCGCATCTGAGATCGTGTGATGCGGCGAGCGGAACGGCCTCTGCGCGACCAGTCCGGCCTCGGAATCGAGCACTCCGGCGACCGAGTGGATCTTCGTCGTCTCCAGAGCCTCTTCAAAGCTCAGCGGAGCCAGGATCGAGGGCAGCCGTTTAGCCAGCATAGTCTTGCCCGATCCCGGCGGCCCGATCATCAGAATGTTATGGCCGCCGGCTGCGGACACCTCCAGAGCTCGCTTCGCCGTCTGCTGACCCCGCACATCGGCAAAATCCAGATGGAACGCCTGCCGCTCGCCCAGCACCTGAGCCGCCTCTACCCGGTAAGGCTCGGTGTGGATGCCGCCATTCCCGGCCTCGTTCAGCAGCTCGCGCACCTCGATCAGCGAATCCACCGGATAGACGTTCACCCCATCGACGACCGCCGCCTCCCGAGCATTGGCCTTCGGGATAACCAGATTCCGGATGCCGCGAGCACGCGCCGCAACCGCGACCGGCAGCATGCCGGAGACCGGCCGGATTCCGCCATCCAGCCCCAGCTCGCCGATCAGCAGAAAATCGCTCAGATCGCGCAGGTGCAGCGCGCCGTATGCGCCGAGAATCCCGATCGCCATGGGCAGATCGAAACCCGACCCCTCCTTCTTGATATCCGCCGGAGCCAGATTGATCGTAATGTGTGTCGGCGGCAGATCGAACCCGGAATTCTTGATCGCGGCACGCACGCGGTCCCGGCTCTCGCGCACCGCGGCATCCGGCAGACCCACAGTGTGGAAGCGGTCTTCCTGCGTCTTCAGACCGGAATAATCCACTTCGACATCGATAATGCTGGCGTCAATGCCGTACACTGCGGCACTCAGAGCCTTAAAGAGCATACGCAATCATTTTCAGGATGGTTGCTGGAGTATAGCATCGGTATTTTTCACTACGGCCGTGAAACCGCCGCGCATCGCCCCGCAGGCAAAACCTCCGTAACTTCGCGTCTGCGCAGCCGGTTTCTCGCTCGTCGAAATCAAACCTGAAAAGAGAGAGCACGATGAATCGTTTTCGTAGTCTTTCCCTCACCGTCTGTCTGGTCCTTCTCCCCGCCGCAGCCTGGCCGCTTGCCTTCAGCGCTCAGACACAACAGCCCCAGCCTGCCGACAAATCCTCGCAGGCAAAGCCGGCCGCTACCGATGAAGAAGGTGAAGCCGATGAGCCCGTCGCCACTCCGCCCGAGGAGCTGAAACGGCAGCCGGCAGAGGCACGAGCCGCCGCCTGGAAGATGCTCGAGACCGGCATCGATTCACCCAAACCGCAGCCTCGCATCGATGCCCTCAACGCCCTCGGCACACTCGGCGCCGACCGCCAGGCCGAACACTTCATCACCGCCGCCATGCAGGACAAGGATGTCGACGTGCGCATCGCTGCCGTTGCCGCCATGGCCGCGACCCTCAATCGCCGTATGATCCCCCAGCTGCGCACCGCTCTCGACGATCCCCGTCCCGAAGTCGAATTCGCCGCCGCCGTCACCCTCTGGAAGATGCATGACCACACCGGCATCGACCTGCTCTATGGCGTGCTCACCGGCGAGCGCAAAGCCCACTCCGGTTTCGTCACCAGCGAGCTGCACGAAGCGAATAAAGACATGCACAGCCCATCGACTCTGGCTGAGATCGGCGCCGAACAGGGAGCCTACGCTCTGCTCGGCCCCTTCGGCATCGGCCTCGACGTTGCGCGAATGATGCGCAAATCCAGCAACGGAAACTCGGCGCGCGTGCTCACTGCCAGCCTGCTCTCTGAGAATCACAGCGCCACCACTGAGCGAAACTTCCTCGACGCGCTTCGCGACAAGGACTACTTCGTGCGCCTCGCCTCTGCACGCGCTCTGGGCAAATTTCACAGCCGTCAGACCTCCGACGCCCTCATCGACACCTTCGGCGACAGGAAGCCTTCCGTGCGCGACATGGCCGCGGCATCGTATCTGCTCAGCGCCGGTCCTGGAAAGCACCCTGCGGCGCACCCCGTTCATCCGGCTCCAGCCGCATCCGTCGCAAAAGGGAAATAGCGCAGAGTATCCTCCGGGACGGTGCCCTGTCCGTCTGTCAGGACATGGAAGCAATCGCACGCCTTCGCGGAAGACTAAAATAATCGGTCGTGAAGACCAGCCTCTTCGATCTTTTTAAAGTCGGAATCGGGCCCTCCAGTTCACACACCATGGGCCCCATGCGTGCCGCTCGCGCCTTTGCTCTCGCGCTCGAACGGCATCACCTGCTCGATCGCATCCACGAGCTGCGCGCCGAGCTCTACGGCTCGCTCGCCCTCACCGGACACGGACACGGCACCGATCGCGCCATTCTCCTCGGCCTCAGCGGAGAAGAGGCCGCCACTATCGACCCCGGCACCATCGACAGCAAACTCGCAGCCATCCGCGCCTCCGGCTCGCTCTCGCTGCTCGGCATGCACGCCATCGCGTTTCGCGAGCCCGACCATCTTCTCTTTCATCGCGATCAGATGTTTCCACCCGGCGCCGTCACGCAGCATCCCAACGGTCTCCGCTTCACCGCCCTCGACGTCTCCGGCCATACGCTCCTGCAGCAGACTTACTTCTCCATCGGCGGAGGCTTCATCGTCGCCGACGGACACGACTCCGCCGCGCCCGGCCTCACCACCACCGCTCTGCCTTATCCCTTCCGCAGTGCCGCCCAGCTCCTCGATATGGCCGCATCGCACAACATCTCCATCTGGCAGCTCATGCTTGCCAACGAGTCCGCGCTCCGCCCCGCAGACGAAGTCCGCTCCGGCATCCTTCATCTCTGGAGCATCATGCAGAGCTGCATCGAGCGCGGTATCGCGACCGAAGGCATTCTTCCCGGCGGCCTCAGTGTCCGCCGCCGCGCGCCGCGTCTCGCTGCACGCCTGCGTGAGAAAGGTTCCGTAGACCCCCTGTCCCCGCTCGACTGGATCACCATATACGCCATCGCCGTCAACGAAGAAAACGCCGCCGGAGGCCGTGTCGTCACCGCGCCCACCAACGGAGCCGCCGGAGTCATCCCCGCCGTCGCCCGTTACTACAGCGGCTTCATCCCCGGCGCAGACAACGAAGGTATCCTTCGCTTCTTCCTCACCGCCGCCACCATCGGCATTCTGTATAAGGAGAACGCCTCCATCAGCGGAGCCGAAGTCGGCTGTCAGGGAGAAGTCGGCGTCGCCTGCTCCATGGCCGCCGGAGGTCTCGCCGCCGCAGTCGGCGGCAGCAGCGGCCAGATCGAACACGCCGCCGAAATCGCCATGGAACACAACCTCGGCATGACCTGCGATCCCATCGGCGGCCTCGTGCAGATCCCCTGCATCGAGCGCAACGCCATGGGTGCGGTCAAAGCCGTGCAGGCCTGCCGCATTGCGATGAACGAGACCGAAGGACACAAGGTTTCGCTCGATCAGGTGATCCACACCATGTACCAGACCGGCCTCGACATGCAGTCCCGCTACAAGGAAACCTCACTCGCCGGTCTGGCCCTCAATATCATCGAGTGCTGAGTTGCCCGTACACCACTGAGCACTCATACTCGATCGTCACCACGCCGTCTCGTTCGTTCTTTTCAAACAGCCGTTCAATCGCCTCGCGCATCGTCACATAGCGCACCTCACCCGCCTGCGGCATATACGACGACGACACGATCCGCCCCTCCAGCCCTTCGAGCGTCAGCCTCTGCGCATTCGGAAACACAGCTTCCTTCGCCACCGACGGTGCAAAAAACGCAGCCAGCTTCTCCGGCGTCATATGCCTTTCCTGCACAGCCAGATAATCGCCTCCGAACTCCCGCAGGATCTGCTCATATCCATCGTGAAACCCATCGCCGCCCATCCGCCGGTGGTTATAGATCACCGCGCACCATCCGCCTGGCCTGAGCACCCGCGCAAACTCTTTTCGCGTTCTCGCCAGATCGAACCAGTGCATCGCCTGCGCCACCGTAATCAGATCGGCCGACCTGTCCGGCAGTCCCGTCGCCTCCGCCGTCCCATCGCTGCATCGCAGCCGCGGCCACCGCTCGCACAGCGTCTCACATGCCGCCCGCATCGATGCATTCGGCTCGATCGCATCGACCGCATAGCCGCGCTCTAAAAAGATCTCCGACAGCAGCCCCGTTCCCGCCGCCACATCGGCAATCATTACCGTCTGCGTCAGCCCGCACTCCCGCTCCAGCAGACCGGCAATCTCTTCCGGATATCCCGGCCGGTAACGCCGATACACCTCAACCCGCGTCGAAAACCGCTCCGTTGGTTTCATATCGATTCCATGCACTCTATATCGCTGGAAGCACGTCCATGACGTACTCCTCTGTGCTCTCTGTGGTGAAAATTTTCACTCGCGCGCAGGCGCGTACGCCGTGCGGCGAGCACTGCGTTTGCCTGGACAGCTAGTCCTTCTCCACGGCCAGCGCCACTGAATTCCCGCCGCCCAGACACAGCGCCGCCACACCGCGCTTTACATCGCGCCGGATCATCTCATGAATCAGTGTCACCAGCACCCGCGCGCCGCTCGCTCCGATCGGATGCCCGATCGCCACCGCTCCGCCGTTCACGTTCACTTTGTCGAAGGGAATCCCCAGCTCGCGTGTCACCGCCATCGCCTGCACCGCAAACGCCTCGTTCAGCTCAAACAGGTCCACACTCTCCATCGTCCATCCGGCCCGCGACATCACCTTCCGCACGCCGCTCACCGGGGCCATCATCACCCACTTCGGCTCGACTCCGCTCGTTGCCTGCGCGCGAATCGTAACCATCGGCTTCAGTCCCAGCGCTTTTGCCTTCGCCGCCGACATCACCACCAGCGCCGCGCCCGCATCGTTCACCCCCGGAGCATTCCCCGCCGTCACCGTTCCATCTTTTTTGAACGCCGGCTTCAGCGCGCGCAGCGCTTCGATCGTCGCATCCTCCCGCACCGACTCATCCCGATCAAAGATCACAGCCGGTCCCTTCTTCTTCGCCGGAATCTCCACCGGCACTACCTGCGAATCGAACCGCCCTTCCCTCCATGCCGCCGCCGCCTTCTGATGCGAGCGCAGCGCATATTCATCCTGCTCCTCGCGCGAGATGCCGTACTTCTCCGCAACGTTCTCCGCCGTCATGCCCATGTGGTAGTCGTTGTACACATCCCACAGGCCGTCATGCACCATCGAATCCACCGCCACCGCATTCCCCAGGCGAAAGCCGCTTCGCGCCTGCGGCAGCAGATACGGCGCATTCGTCATCGACTCCATTCCCCCGGCCACCACAATCTCCGCATTGCCTGTCTGAATCGACTGCGCCGCCAGTGCCACCGCCTTCAGCCCCGATCCGCAGACTTTGTTAATCGTCATCGCGCTCACTTCCGGAGTCAGCCCTCCGAACAGCGCCGCCTGCCGTGCCGGATTCTGCCCCAGCCCTGCCGACACCACGTTGCCCATGATGCACTCGTCCACCTGCTCCGGCTTCACGCCTGCACGCGTCACCGCTTCACGCACCGCAATCGCGCCCAGCTTTGTCGCAGAGATATCCGACAGCGATCCCTGAAACTTCCCCACCGGCGTCCGCACCGCCGACACAATCACAATCTCTTCCATAGCTGCCCCGTTTCTCACTCCCGCTTCCGCGCATCGCCGTTCCCTGTTACTCTTCGATGCCTGCCCGCACTCATTACACTCAGAGATGCGAACCGATGAACATACCAGAGAATGACGCTCTCCCGCATCCGTCCGAGCCCTCCGTCAGCGGCGGCAATCCATCCCCCGTCCCGCCGCGCCTGATCGCGCCTCTGTGGCACACCTGCCTTCTGGTTCTGCTCTTCATCGGCATCTCTGTCTCCGGCGCGCTGCATGCGACGAAACCCTCCGCAGCGCAGCACCGCATCATCCAGTACCTCATTACCCTCGGCTTTGAATGGATCATCGCCGCCATCGCCTGGTGGGGCATTCGCCTGCGCCGCACGCCCATCACGCAGCTCATCGGTGAACGCCGCCGCGGATTCGAGGCATGGCGCGACGATATCGCTGCCGCTGCCGTCTTCTGGATCGCCGCCTCCATCCTGCTCGTCCTCATCGGCTCTCTGCTGCGGCTCGTCCATCTCTCCGCTCCCGCAAAGACCATCGCCCCGCAGTCGCTGCTCGAAATCATTCTCTGGATCGCGCTCAGCATCAGCGCCGGCATCTGCGAAGAGTTCGTCTTCCGCGGCTATATGCTGCAGCAGTTCACCGCCCTCACCCATCGTCTCTGGGCCGGCATTCTCATTTCATCGATCCTCTTCGGCCTCAGTCACGGATACGAAGGCGCTGCCGGCATGATCGCCATCACCGCGTATGGAGCGATGTTCTGCGCTCTGACTCTCAGTCGCCGCTCTCTGCGCCCCGGCATCATCGCGCATGCCTGGCACGATTCCTTCAGCGGAATCATGCTCGCGCTTGCCCGTCATCTTCGTCTGTTGTGATGCGGCTCGATCCATAAAATGGACGCGCATGATTTCCGGAAGAGGACCAGCTTCACAAATTTCGCTATTTTTTTCTTGACACACCTTTTTCAGGACTCTATACATTCGTTAACTGCAGCATTCGTGCTGCAGCTTCGATGTCACATCGAAAAGGGAGAATAGAAAACAATGGCAACCAAAAAGGCAGCTAAGAAACCAGCGAAGAAGGCAGCAAAGAAGGCCGCGAAAAAGAAGTAAGCGGTCAACAGGCAACACAGAAGGGGGACGCGAAAGCGTCCCCTTCGTGTTTCTGCATGCGCTGCGCGGAAAACATCCTCGTTACCCGGCGTATGCCTGCGAAATGCGCAGAGGCAAAATGCGCTCCTGTTGACGCGAGCGCGCCGCGCATCGGCCTGTATTGCGAAGAGGACACAATGTTGCAGGCTCCGTGCTCTCTGTGTCCTCTGTGGTGAAATCCTTCTGCGCCCTCTGCGCGTTCCGCCTCCCTGTGCTGAATACACGCCTCTCGCTCTCCGGACGGCCACGGCTTTCGCTGGAGAATCACCTGTGCCCTGTGTTCTGTCTTCTGTACCCTGTTCTTATGACACGCCGCCGCTGGATCGCCGACTCATGGGATGAAGCCACCGCTTCGCTTACCGGCGAGCAGGCCTCGCATCTCATCCGCGTCCTGCGCGCGCAGCCCGGCATGGAGTTCGACATCGTCGCCGGCGATCGCGTCTGGCACGCCGTCATCGCCGGCATCTCCGGTGACTCTGTGCGCTTCAACCTCCTCGCTGAAGAAAAAGCCGATCCCGCACTTCCCGTCACGCTGCTGCTCTCTGTCTTCCGCTTTGAGCGTATGGAGTGGGCCATCGAGAAAGCCACCGAGCTCGGCGTCGAGCGCGTCCTGCCCGTCATCGCCCGCCGCAGCGAAAAGCACCTCGCGCAATCCGCGAAGACGCGCGCCGAGCGCTGGCGCCGCATCGCGCGTGAAGCTGCAAAGCAGTCGCGCCGCTCCGACGTCCCCGTCATCGACGATCCTCTTCCGCTTAAAACCGCCCTGCAGCAGGAGAAGCAGGGCGCCCGCCTTCTGCTCGCCGAGCAGGAGCGCTCCACCACACTCCGTCACGCGCTCACCGAAGCTCTCGCCGCCTCCGGCGATCAGATGCCGCTCATCTCCATGGCCGTCGGGCCCGAAGGCGGATGGACCGCCGAAGAAGAAGCGCTCTTCGATGCCGAAGGATGGAAGCCGGTCAGCCTCGGCCCGCGCATTCTCCGCGCCGAAACCGCAGCCATGACCGCGATGGCCGTCACCGCCGCTCTACTCGAATAGATCCGCTCATTTCATGCCGGACGCCCATGTCCGGATTTTCGGAGATGGGAAGATATCAAAAAAAATCAGGGACCTCAGCCCCTGATTTTTTTCATCGGTTGATCCCTGTTTCTACGAAAACATCTCCTTCACCTTGCCGAACAGGCTCCGCGACGTAGGAGTGTTCTCCACCGAGACCGTTTCGCTCAGCTGGCGCAGCAGCTCTCTCTGTACCCTGGTCAGCTTCGTCGGCGTCTGCACCACAATCTGCACAATCAGATCGCCGCGGCCATGTTCGTTCAGATACGGCACGCCCTTTGCGCGGATGCGAAATTCCTTCCCGCTCTGCGTGCCTTCCGGAACCTTCAGCTTCGTCTCTCCGTCGATCGTCGGAATCACGATCTCTGTACCAAGCGCCACCTGCGGAAACGAAACCGGCACCACGCAGTGCAGATCGTTCCCGTCGCGCTCGAAGAACTTGTGCGGCTTCACCTGCAGCACGATGTACAGATCGCCCGACGGTCCGCCAAACCGCCCCGCGTCGCCTTCACCCTGATAGCGAATGCGCGTGCCGTCCTCGACGCCCGCCGGAATATGCACCGTAATCGCATGCTGCCGCTCCACGCGTCCGTCTCCGCGGCATCCCAGGCACGGATCGGTAATCACCGTCCCTGTTCCTCCGCAGTGGTTGCACGTCCGCGCAATCGAGAAGAACCCCTGCTGGTACCGCACCTGTCCGCGTCCCTGGCACTGCGCGCATGTCGTCGGTCCACGTCCGCTCGCCGTTCCCGTGCCGCGGCAGTCCCTGCAGGCCTCCCGTCTGTGAATGCTGACCTGGACCTCTTTGCCGAAGACCGCGTCTTCGAACTCGATCGTCAGATCATGGCGTGCATCCTGTCCCTTCTGCACGCGCGATCCGCGGCGATTGCCTCCGCCGCTGCCGCCCATATTGAACATCTCCCCGAAGAAGTCTCCGAAGATATCGCCAATATCCTGCACTCCGGCAAACGGGCTGCCGTCAAAGCCGCCCGCTCCGCTCACGCCCGCATGGCCGTAGCGGTCATATGCGGCGCGCTTCTGCGCATCACTCAGAATCTGATAGGCTTCGCTGCACTGCTTGAACTTTTCCTCCGCCTCGGCGTTATCCGGATTGCGATCCGGATGATACTGCAGTGCCAGTCTGCGATAGGCGGCCTTCAGCTCCTGATCGGAGGCCGTGCGGCTAACACCCAGAACTTCATAGTAATCGGCTTTAATCACGTTTCCGGTTCTGCTCATGCTTCCTTCTGCTGCGAATTGCTTGCAACGCGAACCAGCGCCGGGCGCAACAGACGCTCCCGGATCCGGTAACCGCGCCGCACTTCATCAAATACCTGATGATCCGGCAGGTCGTTTCGTTCCACCATCTCCAGCGCCTCATGCACCCGCGGATCGAAGACGGCTCCCACCGTCTCCACCGGCTGCACGTTCAGAGAGCGCAGCGCCTCTTCCATCTGCTTCACAATCAGTTCCACGCCCGTGCGCAGCTGCTCCGCTGACCCCGTCGATTTCAGCGCCAGCTGAAAGTTATCCAGCACCGGCAGAATCTGCTCCACCGCTCCGGCTACCGCATAATCGCGAAACTCGTTCCGCTCCCGGGCCTCGCGCTTGCGCGCATTCTCAAACTCGGCCTGCGTCCGCGCCAGCCGCTCGACCAGATTGTCCCGCTCCGCCTTCAGCCGGTCGTACTCTTCCTTCGATACGCCCGCATCGGCTCGCTGTGCCGTCTTTCCGGCAGCGGCTTCCTGCTCCGTCTCCGCCGCGTCCGTCATGCCATCGTTTTCAGCAGACTCGCGCTGCTCGTCCCTGATCTTTTTCTCTTCTTTCATCGCTTCCGTGGCTTTGCTCATAAATTTCTGATCTCTGGTCTCTTTCTGATATCTCTCTGCGCCTGCTCTGCACGCAGGCCTCTCCTGGCTCAGCCGCCCTTTTGCAAAAACTCCTACTGCGGCGGCTGAAACAATCTGTCGGAAAGCTGTGCGATATAGGAAACTGCGTTCATCGTCTCCTGATACTGGATGCGTGTCGGGCCGATCACCGCCACCGTTCCCACCTGCTCGGAGCCGAAACGCGCCGGCGCGCCGATCAGCACAAAGTTCTGCATCGCCGGAATCGAATCCTCCAGCCCTACCACCACGCGCACCGTCTGCTGCCGCGCGTCCACATACGCATTCAGCAGCTCGATCAAGCGCTCTCTGGCCTCAAGCGCCGTCAGCATCGCGCGCAGCCGGTCACGGTCCGCCTCGCCCGCCAGCAGATTCGCCACACCCTCAATAAAGATCACCGGAGTCGCGTTCGTCTCTCCCGCCAGCGCTCCCTTCCGGTACAGCTCTTCAAGCGATCGCATCAGCCGATCGTATTCGCTGCGCTCCGTCTCCAGACGCCGCGCGATCTCCACGCGAATCCGCTCCATCGGCCAGCCATGAAAATTCTCATTCAGAAACCGCGCCGACGCCTCCAACTCCATGGCCGGCAGATCGTGGTCCAGCGTCAGCACCCGGTCGAGCACCGCGCCGCCGATCGTCACCATCACCGCCAGCACCCGCCCCGGAGCCAGCCGCGAAAAGTGGATATGCTCCAGCGCATGTGACTCCTGCGTCGCCGCCAGCGCCACACCCACTCCGCACGAGATCAGCGCCAGCACATGCGAGGTGCGTTCCAGAAACTGCTGGCTCGTGCTGATTCCGGAAAAGCTGTCGTCAATCTGATCGCGACGCTCCTGCGTCAGCGCCGTCCGCCGCGCCGGCCCGTTCAGATGCTCCACATAAAACCGGAACGCCCGCGCCGTCGGAATCCGTCCCGCAGACGTATGGGGCTGATCCACCAGTCCCGCATCGCCCAGCGCCGCCATCACATTGCGAATCGTCGCCGGACTCATCCCGTCCTTGTTCGCAAACTGGCGCGCAATCGCCTGCGACGCCACCGGCTCGCCGGTCGCGATGTAGCTCTCGATCATGGTTGTCAGCACCAGCCGCTCGCGCGGGCTGAGCCGCAGATCGGAAGACATGAATCCCACCGTTGCTGCCCCTGCAGCCCTTCGGCGTGCCGGGGAGATGACTCCTCTTTAATTTTACGGCATTCTCAGGTACAGGGTGCCATCACACGGACGGGGCATCTTAACTGCTTTTCGCCCATCAACATGGTCACCTGCCGTCTGCCCCGTTCTCCTTTGATTGTCCCTCACACCAGAGCTGCAGCTCCTCCCGCACCCGTTCAGCCAGTGCGCCCCACTCCCCCGGCTCTGCCTGCCGGAAAAGCCTCGCCGTCGGATACCACGGACTCTCTCCGCGTCCGTCCATCCACCTCCAGTCGGCCAGATGCGGCAGCAGCACCCATACCGGAAGCCCCATCGCCCCCGCCAGGTGCGCCACCGACGTATCCACGCTGATCACCAGATCGAGCGTCGCCGCCAGCGCCGCCGTCTCCGCAAAATCCTTATGCCGGGAAGATGCGTCGATCAGACGTGCCCCGGCTTCGTGCACTCTCTGCATCGTTCGAATCTGCGCCGCCGCCGGACCAAACTGCAGCGAGAAGAACGTCACCCCATCCACATCCAGCAGCGGCTGCAGCGCATCGAGCGTCGTCGAGCGCTGCTCATCGCTCCGGTACTGAGGATTCCCCGCCCACACCAGGCCCACGCGCAGCCTCGCCTCATCCCGCGGATACCTCCGCCACGCCGCCGTTACTGCATCCGCGTCTGCTTTGATATACGGAACCACCGCCGGAATGCTCTCGATCTCCGTGCCGAAGGCCAGCGGCAGGCTCATCAGCGGACAATGCCACGTAAACTCCGGCAGCACTTCTCCGCGCGCCACCACACACGCCGCTCCGGCCATGCCCTGCAGCAAGCATTTCAGACGCGGCTGCACCTCCAGCACCACCCGCCCGCCGCGCTCTGCCACCAGCGGAAGATACCGCACAAACTGCAGCGTATCGCCCAGCCCCTGCTCGGCATGCAGCAGAATCCCCGCACCATCGAGCGCCTCACCCTTCCACTGCGGCTGGGCAAAGCGTCTGCGCCGCAGACCCAGCTCGCGAAACTCCCACCGCCACTCGTGCCGCTGCCACCCTTCGCGAAAATCTCCCGCCCGCAGACAGCTCAGCGCCAGGTTGTAGTGCGCGCCCGCGCTCTCCGGATCAAGCTCCACACCGCGCCGGTAGTGGCCTTCCATCTCTGAGCGCCGCCCCAGCTTCAGCAGCACGTTGGCCAGATTGGTATGCGCCGCGGCGTAATCGGGATCGAGCTCGATCGCCCGGCTGTAGCACTGCCTCGCTTCGTCCGTGCGCCGCTGCTGCATCAGCGCATTGCCCAGGCTGTTATGGTGCTCGGCGCGGCCATCTTCCATCGCCAGCGCCTGCCGGAAGCACACTTCCGCTCCCGGATAATCGCGCCGGTGCAGCAGAGCGTTGCCGAGGTTGTGCTGCGCGGCTGCCAGCTCCGGCTTCAGCTCGATCGCGCGCTCGTAGCAGGCCACCGCCTCCACATACCGCCCCAGAGCCGAAAGCGCATTGCCCAGGTTGCAGTGCGCCTTCCCATATTGCGGACGCAGCGCCACCGCCCGCCGGTAAGCACGCGCCGCTCCGGTGAAATTTCCCTCGTCGTACAACACGTTGCCGAGGTTCAGATACACCTCCGGAAAATCCGGCCGCCTTCTCAAGGCTTCGCGGTAGGCCTTCTTCGCTTCTCTTCTCCGGTCTGTCGATACCAGAGCCGCACCCAGGGCAAAGTACAGATCCGCGTTCTCCGGCGACCGGCGAATCCCCTCCGCATACACGGCCAGCGACTCTTCATACTTTCCCTGCCGGCACAGCAGATGCCCCAGCGCCAGGGCAGCGCGCTCCACGCCCGCCGGCCTCCGCATCGCGTGCTCATAGGCCGCCTGCGCAGCCTCTTCATGACCGCGCTTCGCCTCGATCTCTCCCATCACCCGCCACGCTCGATCGTTGTCCGCATCGAGCGCCAGCGACCCTCGGCAGCACACCGCCGCCCGTTCCATATCGCCTGCCGCCAGATGCGCCAGCGCCAGGTTCAGATGCATGTGCGCCGCCTGTGGCCTTCGCTCCGCCGCCAGCGCCGTCAGCCGGACCGACGCCGCCGGCTGTCCTGCCTGCCGCGCCAGAATTCCCAGCAGCAGCAACGCATCGGCGTCCTCGCGATTCTCTATCCAGGCGCGCCGGTAACACTCGGCGGCTTCCGGCAATCGTCCATCCGCCTGGTGCAGCAGGCCCTCCCGCAGCGCGGGCGCAAAGCGATCGGATAAGGGCAATGAAAGTGCTTCTGTCTCATGCATGATGCGGAAATCTCCTCCGCACCCGGCCTGCCGAAATGAGCTTTGCAATCCTGGAAAATCTTCATGACTGCGCTTGCCGCCATCTCCGCTCAGGCTCACTCGATGGCAGGAGAGTGCTCCAAAGCGAAAAGGCATCCTCAACGGATGCCCTTTTCGCTTTCTGACTTCCTGCTTACTGCAGCAGCGTTCCGTTCTCCGGTTCGATCTTCGCCTCCTCCGGAGGAATCACCACCGCCGCCGCGACCTTGTCGTCTTCTTCCAGATTCAGCAGCTTCACGCCCTGCGTCGAGCGCCCCGCGGCACGAATCGTCTTCGTATCGATGCGGATGATCTTCCCGTACTGGCTGATCACCATCAGCTCCGACGTCTCATCCACCAGGTTGATCGCCGTCACCTTGCCGTTCCGAGTCGTCGTCTTCAGGTTGATGACGCCCTTGCCGCCGCGCGTCTGCAGACGATACTCATCCACATCCGTCCGCTTGCCGAAGCCCTGCGTGGTCACGCTCAGGATCAGACAGGCGCATGCGCCGCCGTCGTCCCCGGTTTTACGCTCCTTCGGCGTGACCGCCATGCCGACAACGTAATCGTTCTTCACCAGATCGATGCCGCGCACGCCGTAAGCCGGACGCCCCATCGAGCGAACGTCGTTCTCGTCGAAGCGGATCGCCATGCCTTCATACGTGGCGATGAAGACCACCTGGCTGCCGTCGGTGAGACGAACGCCGACCAGCTCATCGTCTTCGTCGATGCCGATGGCGATGATGCCGCGCGCCATTACATTCGAGAAGTCCTTAAGCGGCGTCTTCTTCACCGTGCCTTTGCGCGTCACAAAGAAGATAAAGCGGCCTTCTTCTTCGAGATTGCGCACCGGCAGAATGTTGCGCACCGTTTCGCCCGGCTGCAGGTTCAGCAGGCTGGCCATCGATTTGCCCTTGCCCGCCGCGCCCACATCAGGAATCTCATACACTTTGAGCCAGTAAACGCGGCCCGTATTGGTGAAGCACAGCAGATACGCGTGCGTCGAGTCGATGATGAGCTGCGAGACGAAATCCTCTTCGCGCGTCTTCATGCCCAGACGGCCCGTTCCGCCGCGCCGCTGCTGGCGATAGGTCGAGATCGGCGTGCGCTTCAGATAGCCCGAATGCGACACCGTCACCGCCACCTGCTCATCGGCAATCAGATCTTCGAGCTGCAGCTCGGCCGTCTCATCCAGAATCTGCGTGCGCCGCTCATCGCCATAATCCTTGCGGATGGCTTCAAGTTCCTTCACGATGACAGCGCGGAGCTTCTTTTCCGACGCGAGAATCGATTCGTACTCCGCGATGTTGCCGCGAACCTCGGCCAACTCCTTCAGCAGCTCGTCAATCGAGAGCTGAGTGAGGCGATAGAGTTGCAATTCCAGGATCGCATCGATCTGGCGGTAGCTGAGCGTCAGCGTGGCCGTGATGACGGTCGCAGGATCGATGCCGTACTTTGCCGGATCGAGCGTCACGCCCGCCAGCGCCTGATCGCGAACGGTGATCGTGCGCCCCGAGAAGAACTGGAAGAGGTTCTCTCTCGCATCGGCGCGCGAAGACGATCCGCGAATGATTTTGATGACGCTGTCGAGATGGTCGAGCGCAATCTGGTAGCCGAGCAGAATGTGCTCGCGCTCCCGCGCCTTGCGCAGCAGGAAGGCCGTCCGCCGGCGCACCACATCGACACGATGGTCGATGAAGTGACGGATCGCATCCGGCAGCGGCAGCTCACGCGGCTGGCCATTGACGACGGCCAGGAAGATCATGGAGAAGCTCTCCTGCATCTGCGTGTGCTTGTGCAGCTGGTTGAGCACAATCTGCGCTTCGGCGCCGCGCTTCAGCTCGATGACGATGCGCATGCCGTCACGGTCGCTCTCGTCACGCACGTCGGAGATTTCGTCGATCACCTTGTCGTTCACCAGCTCGGCAATACGCTCGATGAGCTTCGATTTATTGACCTGGTAGGGAATCTCGCTGACGATGATCGACTGGCGTCCCTGCGCCATGTTCTCGACGGCGGCTTTGGCGCGCATGAGGAAGCGGCCGCGGCCGGTCTTGTACGCCTGAGCGATGCCGCTGCGTCCGTAGATGAAGCCGCCGGTGGGAAAGTCCGGCCCCTGAACGTGCTTCAGCACTTCTGCCAGGCCCGCATGCGGGTTGTTCACCATCTCGATGGCAGCGCTGATGACCTCGGTCAGATTGTGCGGCGGAATGTTGGTCGCCATGCCTACGGCGATGCCGCTCGAGCCATTCACGATCAGATTGGGAATGCGCGTCGGCAGAACCGCCGGTTCGAGCGTCGACTCGTCATAGTTCGGCGTAAAGTCCACCGTCTCCATGTCGATGTCGGCCAGCATCTCGCCCGCAATCCGCATCATGCGGCATTCGGTGTAGCGCATGGCCGCCGGCGGATCGCCGTCGACCGAGCCGAAGTTTCCCTGGCCGTCGATCATCGGATAACGCAGGCTGAAGGGCTGCGCCAGACGTACCATGGTGTCGTAGATGGCCGAGTCGCCGTGCGGATGGTACACGCCCATCGCCTGCCCCACCACCTTGGCGCACTTCGTGTACTTCTTGTTGTGCTGCAGCCCCATCTCGTGCATCGTGTACAAAATGCGCCGATGCACCGGCTTGAAGCCGTCGCGCACATCCGGCAGCGCCCGGCCGATAATGACCGACATCGAATAGTCGAGATACGACCGGCGCATCTCCTCTTCAATGTTGATGGGAACAATGCTGGCCGCGCCCGTGGGACCACCCGTGCCGTCACCGCCGTTGCCAAGAGGAAGCTGAGGATTCTGTTCGTCTGCCATAAGTTAAGGAGGGCCGTTGCACTGCGGAGGGAAATCCGGGAAGGATCACAGACAAGCAGCGCCGCAAAGGCTTATCTCTATGATATCGCGGGATTTAGTTCCGCACAATGCCTTCTGGCTCAATGGATTCAGCAGCTTGCGGCGTCCACTTTCTGACACTTCTACGGCCATAAGAAAAGAAGCTTTATTTACTCTCTTCTTAATTTAAATTAAAGCCATAAACTTTAATTGTTTTAGACTTTACGGCAGATGAAACGCGGATTGCAGGGAACGTTCAAAAAGCAGATCAGCGACTCACCGGAACCATTTCAGTCTTTCATTCCTGCAAATCTGCCGCCTGATCCGGCTCTGCAATGGACTCCGGCACTGTATCAGGCCCTCTCGCGTGCCGATCTGATGCTGGGGCGCCTCGATGGAATCAGTCGCGTCCTGCCCGACACTAATTTGTTTATTTACTTTTACAGCCGCAAAGAGGCTGTTCTCTCTTCTCAGATCGAGGGCACCCAGTCCACTCTGTCAGAGCTACTGTTATTTGAAGCCAGCGAACTCTTTCCTTCACACAAAGAAGACCTTCTCGATGTTTCGAATTATGTTGCAGCCATGCGTCACGGCCTTTCGCGTCTGGCCAGTGGCTTTCCTCTTTCCCTGCGTCTGATTCGGGAGATGCACGAGATCCTTGTCCGCAGCGGGCGGGGGAAGCATCAGAACCCCGGAGAGTTTCGAGTCTCCCAAAACTGGATTGGCGGCACACGCCCAGGCAATGCAGCTTATGTTCCACCGCCTGTCCAGGAAATGAAGGATTGTCTCAACGCATTTGAGCGATTTCTCCATAAAGGCGCAAATGAGTTCCCGGTGCTGGTGCAGGCTGCCATGCTGCATGTTCAGTTCGAATCTATCCATCCCTTCCTCGATGGCAATGGTCGCCTGGGTCGGTTGCTGATTCCACTTCTGCTGATGGATCGCAATGTACTTGTGGAACCGATCCTGTATCCATCTCTGTTCCTGAAGCAGAACCGGTCTCGCTACTATGAGCTTTTGCAGCAGGTTCGATTTGAAGGCATATGGGAAGACTGGATCGAATTCTTCCTGGAGGCAATCGCTGTGACTGCCGAACAGGCAGTGCAGTTATCGCAACGCATCCTTCAACTCTTTCGAGCCGACGAAGAAACAGTTCACAACGGTCGAGCCCGCTCCCGGTTGCCTTCGGTCTATCGCTCCATGCAGAGTTCCCCAGTTGCTCTTGTAGCTCAGGTGGTTCGTCACACCAAACTGAGCACGCCGACAGTGCTGAAGGCCCTTGAGAAGTTACGTGAGCTGGGAATACTCGACGAAATCACCGGGCGCGAACGGAATCGCATCTATCGATACACGAAATACGTCGCGATGCTGAACGAAGGCACCGAACTCTGACCTCACTTCGATACACTGGCTGAGAACCCGAAATTCATACCCCGGCCAGCGATGTCCAGACCCTCAGTCCACCGCCTGCGCAAGTTCCGTTTCGAGCGTCCCCAGCAGATCGCAGCCCTTCTGCTGCTCCTCTTCTTTGGCCAGTGTCTCTGGATCAGCGCCCATCGCACTCTCTCCGAAACCGACTATCAGTATGCCCGCTGCGGCCGCGAAACCTGGGAAAAGCCCGCGCTCCTCACCGGCTACTTCACCACCTGCGGCAACATCCCCGACGGCATCCTCGCCTGGCGCGCCGCCGGTCTCCCGCTCACCATCGATCGCATCCTCTCCGGCGAATCCGCTTCCACCTCCACATGGGAGATGCGCCACGAGATCTGGTCCATCCGTCTGCTCGTCCGCCTGCCCTTCATGCTCGCCGGCCTCGCCCTCGGCGCCTGCCTCTGGTGGGTCACCCGGCGCCTCTTCGGAAACACCGGCGGCTACATCGCGCTCGCGCTCTACTGCTTCTCGCCGCCCATCCTCCGCGCCTCTACCGTGCCCAACAGTGAGATCCTCGCCGCCTTCGGCATCTTCTCTGCCGTGTACACCGCCATCGGCGTTTCGCACGCTCTCCAGGGTCCGCGCCGCAAATGGAGACCGCGCATCATCCTCCTCGCCGTCATCCTCGGCTTCACCGCCGCCGCGCACATCTCCGCCTTCGCGCTGGCGCTGCTCTTCTGCATCGCTTTCATGGCCTGGGTCGCGGAAGGCAAACGCGCGCTCATCCCCACTCTGCTCATCTTCTGGATCGTCTCGGCCTTTCTGCTCCTCTTCGCCGCCTACTCCTTCCGGCTTGACGCCTTCAGCTACATCTTCCGCAGCGCCGCCGGCATGCTCTGGATATCGCTCGAGCCCGCCCGCTGGTTCTTCACACGCCTCACCAGCGTCATCTTCACCATAGCCATCGCCGGCTCGCTCGCCCTTTACGCCGCGCAGCGCCGCTCCCGCTACTTCGGCAACACCGCGCCGCTCATCGTCGCCGTTGTGCTCTTCCTCGTCATCACCACCGGCGTTCACTCCGAACCCTGGCTCTGGGCGCTCCCCTTCTTCATCACCTTCATCGCCGGCATCTTTGCCGATGTTCTTGAGACCCGCCATCGCCGCCTCTTCCTCTTCGTCACCGGAGGTATCCTGCTCGCTCAGGCCGCGCTTTGCCTCGCTACCCTGCCGCTGCTGACGCAGTAGGTTTTGAAACCCGAAAGCTCTCCTCCGCGTCTCAGGCACCACTATGGAAACGCCGATTATGTTCTGTTCGATAACGGCTGGCAGTTCCAGATGGCGCTCGAGAGCCCGCTTTCGCTCGACGCCGCCAGGGTTGCCGACGCCGCTGCCACCGCACCGGCAACCCACTGAAGCCTGTTTGCCCGATCGGCCCGGTCATGTTCGCGCATCAGCCGCTGGTTTGCACTAAGGCTCGACCGACTCTGTCACAGAGGTGTCGCGCTCCCAGCCTTCGTTCTCCAGCCTGATATGTTCGATGGCGACGGCGTTCGCATCCGAGCTCAGATCCGGCAGAGCCTCATATTCCGAAGGCCAGCAGCGCAACACGTTGTACGCATACACCAGCTGGCCTGCTTCGTTGTACAGCTCAATCCGAATATCCTTGCGAAACTCCTTCAGCGCGACCTCCGCGCCCAGGGCAGCGCCCAGTTGCCACACAAGGTTGGCCCATTCTTCGAAAGCCCGATCCTGCGTCAGCCCGCGCTCCAGAGTGATTGGCTCGAACTCCGTCAGTCCCGGCGACTTCCGGCTGGTGCTCGGATCGCCGCCCTCGCGATGCGCCACCACCTCCGTGGTGCGTTTGAGCCCGGTGACTTTCGAGACGCCGGCAACATATTTGCCGTCCCACTTCACGCGAAATTTGAAGTTTTTGTAGGGGTCGTAGCGAGTCGGATTTACAGGAAATTCCGCCATGCGCGGAAGCATACCACCGAAGTCTGCACCTGCAACCAGACAAATTTCAGGGCACACGCGCCGGCTCTTCCTGGCCGTGTGCCCCGCTTATGTCTCTACCCCCGCGGCCACGACGGATGGCAGCCCTGGCCTTTCGTGAACGCCGTCAGCGCCTGATCGGCCGACACCAATGTCTCGCTGCAGCAATACCCCAGTGAATCGTAGCCGCCTCTTCGGCCAGTGCCGGACTACTTCAGCCCCAGTGCCCGCTTCATCGGGTGCGCCTCCGTATTCAGAATCACCGCATTGAAATCCAGCGTCGAGGGAGGCGCAAAGAGCAGATACAGATACTTCATCGTCTCTGCAAAGAAGAAGCTCTCCATATCATCGGCTTTCTCTTTGGTCTGCACATTTTTAAGCGCGGCAAAGCCGTCGTCCGTGCGGCAGTACTTCTCGATCGCATCGAAGAAGCCCTTGCCCATCTCCAGATACTTCGCATCGTGCGTGTAGTGATACAGGTAATACGCCGACTCGATAATCTCCGGCCGCAGCGGATAATCCGCCGCCGTGATCTGCCCGGTTGCGTAGTTGTACTGATCCGGCTCGATCCCCGCGACGTGCCACATCCGATTGCTCGAATCCTCCAGCCGCGCCGCACGGTTCACGTCACCGCCCAGCGCCAGCAGTGCCGGAAAAAACGCATCCAGCGCTCCGTAGTACGTGGTCGTGCGCTTTCCCGTATTCATGTCGGCCTGCCCATACCACAGCCCGTCCGGACGCTCGTCCGCCAGATAGCGGTTGATCGCCACCAGGCTCGTCTGCCACATGCGCTCGCAGTCCTTATCGCCGAAGAGAATCGCCGCCTTCAGCAGGTACTCGTAATACGAATCGATCCCGCCCATGATTCCTGCCGCCGTATCGGTCCACTGCCCGGTCTCCACATTGATCCCCAGCCCCACCAGCCCTGTCTTCGCGGAGCGCCGGTCGTACAGCGCCACCATCGCCTTCTTCGCCTTGTCGTAGTACTCCTGTTTGCCCGTCAGCCGCGCCAGCATGCCGTACTCGATCAGCAGGCTGCCCACCTCCGCCGGATTGCTGTTCACGCCCCGCACCGCGCCCGTCTTCAGGTTCACGTACTCATACGGCATACCCGTCGGCGAGTCGAACATCGGCAGCATGCGCCGCCCCAGATCATCGGCCAGTTCCAGCAGCCGCTTGTCTCCGGTCAGTTCGTAATTCGACTGCAGCGCGCCCAGCAGCCGGATCGTGATCTCGAAGTCCTTCACATAAATGTCCTGATCGAGGTTCAGCTGCGTGTCGATCAGCTTCCGCGCCTCATCCGCCTGCGGCTTCAGCCCCATCAGCGTCAGCGTGTCCAGAGCGTCCACCGGCGTCATCAGCAGCGAGTGCCCGCTGCCGTACCAGTCATACGGCGCATGGCTCAGCGGCTTCAGCGCGTCATGCCCCCACGCATATTTTTTGTAGCCCTCCCATGCGCGCAGGCACTCCGCGCGCACCTTCTGCGCCATCTCCGCCTTCTGCGCATCGGTCATCGGCACGGTGGAAACAGAAGCGCTCTGCGCAAAGCAGACCGGCACAGCCAACGCGGCAAACAGAACCCAAAAACGCATTTTCATGCCCACCACTCTAGAGCAAACCGCGCAGAAGGTGAAACATTCCATTCACACAGCCCTGTCATCTTCCAGCCACTTTGATTCTGCATTCAAACTCCACAGCCAATGCCCTGTACCATAGTTGAGGAAGCGAGGAGCAGTGAGCGAAGGTCGGTGGGTTTTGTTGATTGCAAGTGAGGTCGGCGGAACGGACTCCGTGTCCGATCGCGCCATGGAGCGTCTGGTCGAGGCCATCGGTCAGGAAGGCTACGAGGTCGTCCGCACCTCCACGCCTGAAGACGGTCTGGCGCTGGTCAAGTCCGACCCATCCCACTCCGCCATTCTGCTCGACTGGGATCTGACCGGCGACCGCGAGTTCGACGAGCGCGCTGCGCTGCGCATCATCCGCGCCGTCCGTCATCGCAACAAAAAGGTGCCGATCTTCCTCATCGCCGACCGCACCCTCGTCAGCGAGCTGCCCCTTGAAGTCGTCAAGCAGGTGCACGAATACATCCACCTCTTCGGCGACACACCCGCCTTCATCGCCAACCGCGTCGACTTCGCCGTCGACCGCTATAACGAGCAGTTGCTGCCGCCGTATTTTCGCGTGCTGAAGAAGTACACCGACCAGGGCGCTTACTCCTGGGACGCACCCGGCCACATGGGCGGCGTGGCGTTTCTGAAGCATCCCGTCGGCATGGAGTTTCACAAGTTTTTCGGCGAGAACATCCTGCGCTCGGACCTCGGCATCTCCACCTCGCCGCTCGGCTCCTGGCTCGATCACATCGGCCCTCCGGGCGAGTCGGAGCGGAACGCCGCCCGCATCTTCGGCGCCGACTGGACCTTCTACGTTCTCGGCGGCTCTTCCACCTCGAATCAGATCGTCGGCCACGGCGTCATTGGGCAGGACGACATCGTTCTCGCCGACGCCAACTGTCACAAGTCCATCTGCCACGCCCTTACCATCACCGGCGCGCGGCCTGTTTACTTCACGCCCACGCGCAACGGCTACGGCATGATCGGCCTGGTGCCGCTCAAGCGATTCCACCCCGACTATATCCGCGGGCTGATCGCGAAAAATCCGCTGACCGCGAAGGCCGCATCGCCCGACGCGACCTACGCCGTCGTCACCAACTCCACCTACGACGGCCTCTGCTACGACGTGAACCGCGTCGTCACGGAGCTGGCGAAGTCTGTTCCGCGCGTTCACTTCGACGAGGCCTGGTACGCCTACGCGAAGTTCCATCAGATCTATCGCGGCCGCTTCGCCATGGACGTGCCCGACGAAATGCCCGACCGTCCTGCGCTTTTCGCCACCCAGTCCACGCACAAAATGCTGGCGGCGTTTTCCATGGCCTCGATGGTTCACGTCAAGCTCAGCCCGCGCGCGCCGCTCGACTTCGATCAGTTCAACGAGTCGTTCATGATGCACGGAACCACCTCGCCCTTCTATCCGCTCATCGCCTCGCTCGACGTCGCCGCCGCCATGATGGACGAGCCCGCCGGCCCCACGCTGATGGAAGAGACCATTCAGGACGCCATCAACTTCCGCAAAGCTATGTCCTCGGTCGCTCACCGTCTGCGCACCGCCGAAGACGGCAACAACGGCTGGTTCTTCCGCCTCTTCCAGCCCGAGATGGTCACCGATCCCGAGGATGGCCGGCGCTATGTCTTCGAGGAAGCCGACGACGAGCTGCTCGCCACCTCATCGAGCTGCTGGACCCTCAAGCCCGGCGAGACCTGGCACGGCTATCAGGACGAAGATATCGCCGACGAATACTGCATGCTCGACCCCACCAAGGTCACCATCCTCATGCCGGGTGTCGATGCGCAGGGAAACGTGGGCGAGTGGGGCATTCCCGCCGCCATCCTCACTGAATTCCTCGACGCGCGCCGTGTCGAGATCGCCCGCAACGGCGACTACACCGTGCTCGTGCTCTTCTCCGTCGGCACCAGTAAAGGCAAATGGGGAAGCCTGCTCGAAAACCTCTTCGAGTTCAAGCGCCTCTACGACAATGAAGCCACGCTCGATGAGGCTCTGCCCGACCTGGTCGCGAAATATCCCAGCCGCTATCGCAACGTCACCCTCCGCGAGCTGAGCGATGAAATGCACGCCGCGATGACCGCCCTGCGCCTGGCCGCGCTCGCCGGCCAAGCCTGCGACGTCGATCCCGATGTGGTCCTCACGCCTTCGCAGACCTATCAGAAGCTGCTCCGCAACGGCACCGACAAGGTCAAATTCAGTGAGATGGCCAACCGCATCAGCGGCGTCATGCTCGTGCCTTACCCTCCCGGCATCCCCGTCGGCATGCCCGGCGAGCGCCTCGGCGGTCCCGACAGTCCGGTCATCCGCCTCATTCTGGCACTCGAGGAGTTCGGCAAGCGCTTCCCCGGCTTCGAGCGCGAGGTCCACGGCATCGAAGTCGACGCGCAGGGGGATTACTGGATGCGCGCCGTCATCGAAACCCCGGCATCCTCGAAGCCGGGCAACGGCAAGACAAAGCCGCCCAACTCCGCGCCGCCGGTCAAGCGCCGCAGGCGGGCTGCCCTGGCGCAGACCGCGCCCGCAGCCGATGCGCCGCACGCTCCGGCCCCGGCGACGGACCCGGATTCGATCCCGGACCCGGCCGCGGATCACGAGTCACCATTGCCGCCTGCGCCCCACGGGGAATAAGCAGGGCTCGGTCGGGTTCCCCGCTCAAGCCATCTTCTGGCCTGAGCGGGAAACAGCGGCAGCCGTGCCATAAAGGCTGCATCCCTGAGATCTGAACCCTGTGACCTGCGCCCTGTCCGCAGCGCCCTGTCCGCTGTTAGACTCCGAAGGAAATGCCTCGCACACACGATGATCCCGACCGGCTGGTAAGTGCCGCGCGCTCCGAAGACGAAAACTCCTTCGAGCTCAAGCTGCGCCCGCGCCGCCTGAAAGAGTTCATCGGCCAGGAGAAGGCGAAGGAGCAGCTCGCCATCGCCCTCGAGGCCGCCAGATCGCGTGGCGAGGCCCTCGACCATGTTTTGCTCTTCGGCCCTCCCGGCCTCGGCAAAACCACCCTCGCGACCATCATCGCCAATGAGCTCGATGTCGGCTTCCAGCAGACCTCCGGCCCTGCGCTGCAGATCCAGGGCGACCTCACCGCCATCCTCACCAACCTGCGCGACCGCCAGGTGCTCTTCCTCGACGAAATCCACCGTCTGCAGCCGGTGCTTGAGGAAAAGCTGTACACCGCGCTCGAAGACTACAAGCTCGACATCATCATCGGTCAGGGTCCGGCGGCGCGCACGCACGTCATGGACATCAGGCCCTTCACCTTCGTCGCCGCCACCACGCGCCCCGGCCTGCTCTCGTCGCCGCTGCGCTCGCGTTTTGGTATTCTCCTGCGCCTCGAGTTCTACACCGACGACCAGCTGCGCTATGTCGTCGAGCGCTCCGCTGAGGTTCTGCAGATCCCCATCGACCAGGACGGCGCGGCGGAGATCGCCATGCGCTCCCGCGGCACGCCGCGTATCGCCAACCGTCTGCTGCGCCGCGTGCGCGATTACGCGCAGGTGCGCGGCTCGGGCCGCATCGACCGGGCAACTGCCGAGCAGGCGCTGAAGATTCTAGAAGTCGATGCCCACGGCTTCGACGAGCTCGACCGCCGTCTTCTGCTCACCATCATCGAGAAGTACGACGGCGGGCCAGTCGGGCTGAACACCCTTGCCGCCACGCTTGCCGAAGAGCAGGACGCCCTCGAAGAGGTTTACGAGCCCTTTTTAATCCAGATCGGCTTCCTCGACCGCACTCCGCGTGGTCGCGTTGCCACACGTCTCGCGTATGAGCACTTCGGCCTGCCCCTGCCGCGGAAGCAGACGCCGCTATTCTGAAATCGCCTGCATGGAAATGAAACATGCCGCGGCTCTCAGATGATCTTTTCGATCCTCTGGTCGGGAACGAACCACACCATCGCGTTCAGCAGATACAACGCAATCGCGATCCACGGCCGGTAATACGCCAGCGGAATCGCCACCGCATAGACAACGAGTGAGATCGTCGCCTTCCTGTCGTTCCCCACCGCGCGCGCCAGTTTCGAATCGTATCCGTTGCAGGCCATAATGGCCTTTTCCAGCAGCAGATAGCTCAGCGCGGACATCACCAGGTCCACTCCGTACGATGCCGTCGGCGTGGCTGCAAAATGCGTCTCATCCATCCAGCGAATGGTGAAGGGCATCAGCGAAATCCAGAAGAGCAGAAGAAGATTCGCCCACAGCACCTTTCCATCCACCTGCTCCGTGGCCTGCAGCATGTGATGGTGGTTATTCCAGAAGATGCCGACGTTGACGTAGCTCAGCGCGTACGCAAAAAACACCGGAAGCCCGGAAGTCAAAGCCGCAAGGGTTCCCCCCTGCGGCAGTTTGATCTCCAGCACCATGATCGTGATGATAATCGCGATCACGCCGTCGGTAAAAGCTTCCAGCCGCCCTTTATCCATCGCTCCTTCGAACTAAAGCGACAACGTCTTCAGATACTCCCGGAACGCCGGCCCAAGATCATCGCGTTTGAGGGTAAAGTCGACCGTGGCCTTCAGCATGCCCAGTTTGTCGCCCGCATCGTGGCGTGTGCCCTCGAACGTATACCCGTAGACCTTCTCCGACTGCAGCAGACCCTTGATGCCATCGGTCAGCTGCAGCTCGCCTCCCGCGCCAAGCGGCGTGGTCTCCAGCAGATCGAAGATCTTCGGCGTAAGAATGTAACGGCCGATGATCGCATTCTTCGATGGCGCCTCTGCCGGCTTCGGCTTCTCCACCAGCCCCTTCACATCCATCACCCGCGCGTTGCCGGCATGGGGTGAGCCATCGAGCACGCCATAAGCTGATATTCCCGGCCCTTCGATCACCTGCGTCGCCAGGATCGATCCCTGTACCTGTTCAAAGAGATCCACCATCTGCTTCAGGCAGGGCACCTGAGCGTCGATCACGTCGTCGGGCAGAATCACCGCGAACGGCTCGTCGCCCACCAGATCCCGCGCCATCAGCACCGCGTGTCCCAGACCCATCGCTTCCTTCTGGCGCACATACGAGAGCCGCACCATATTCGAGACATTCCGCGACAGTGCCAGCAGCTCCGTCTTGCCGCGGCGCTCCAGTGTGGTTTCCAGTTCGAAGCTCACATCGAAATGATCTTCAATCGCGGACTTGCCGCGCCCTGTGACGATAATGATCTGGTCGCACCCGGCGGCAAGGGCCTCCTCGACGCCATACTGAATAATCGGCTTATCGACCAGCGACAGCATTTCTTTGGGGATGGACTTGGTCGCGGGCAGGAAGCGGGTTCCAAAACCCGCAGCGGGGAAGACTGCTTTGCGTACCCTGGTTTTCATTGTGCTTTTCTGTTACGAATTCCTTCCTTGAGATTCACGGCAGAAATATTGCGGAACAC
Organism: Paracidobacterium acidisoli; assembly: GCF_003428625.2. GTDB lineage: Bacteria > Acidobacteriota > Terriglobia > Terriglobales > Acidobacteriaceae > Paracidobacterium > Paracidobacterium acidisoli. The sequence continues at coordinate 148,035 of NZ_QVQT02000004.1, forward strand.
CGCAGTAAGATGCGCTCTCGCCGCGGATGGCGGTCCTGGGAACCACATCTCCAATCATTTCACACAGGACGCGAAGGAATCGAACAGATCCCGGGAAATGTCGAAGTTTTAAATAGCTCTGAACTCTTCTACAGCGTCGGTGAATCGTCTCCCAGCATGGCTCTGCGAACAATCCGGATCGGAGCGCCTCCCTGCTTCATGAAATCGTCGTGAAACCTCTCCAGGGAAAACGCCGCGCCCTCTTTCTTCTGAACGTCCGCGCGCAGCTTCATAATCTCCAGCTTCCCGAGAGTGTAATACAAATACGTGGGATCGGATGTGCCGCGTTTGGTCTCCACATCGGCAATCGAGCGCGACTGATAGCCCTCATCGACGAAGAACTCCCGCGCCTGATCAAGCGTCATTTCCTGCGTGTGCATTTTGATGCCGACCACGAACCGCGCATCGCGCAGCAGCGCGTCCTGCAGCTGCCCCAGGCGGATCAGCCGTGACTCCCGCTCGTCTTTCGCGCCCACGCCCGGCTGGTTGTAACCCTGATCGAGCATCATCTGTTCGCAGTAGTGCGCCCAGCCCTCGACATTGGTATTCGACGTGATCAGCTTGCGCACCGTACTCAGATGCGTCTGGTTCACCCAGAGAAACTGCACGTAATGACCGGGGTACGCCTCGTGCACCGACGTGCTGATAATCGTCCCCACGTTGAAGGCGGCCATATGTTCCGCGATATGCGCTGCGGTCCAGTCCTTCTCCGGCAGCGTGACGTTGAAGTATGCCGTCGTCGAATGCTTCTCAAACGGTCCCGGCGAATCCATCGATGCCTGTGTCGTCGCCCGCATAAACGGCGGCGTCTCTTCGAGCACCGGTTCCACCGTCGAAGGAATCGTGATGATCTGCTTCTGACGGATAAACGAGATCAGGCTCTCAAAGGTATTGTGAAAGCTCTGCAGCAGCTGATCCGGCGCAGGATGAATTCCCGCCAGCTCCGCCAGTACCTCCTTCGGTGTCTTCGACGGATCGACCTCCTTGGCCACACGCTGGAACTCCGCCTGGTTCTTGTGCATGTCCGCGTAAGCAATCTCCAGCAGCTTGTCCAGCGGCGTATCCACCATCTCGTCATATTCGAGCTTTTTGCGATACGTATCCGCGCCGATGCGGAAATCCCCGTGCGACTGCGGCAGCAGATCCGTCTTCAGCCACGTCTGATACTGTTCGAGCGCGGCAATCACGGCCGCATTGGTTTGGTGAAACTCCGCAATGGTCGCCGCGTCCTTTGCGTCCTCAAATGCCTCCGGCACATCGTGCTGAAAAAAGCTGATCAGATCCGGAAGCTGCTCCAGCGCAATCTCCGTATAGATCTGCGGCGGATTCTTCAGGTTCTTCCGCGCCGCGTCAAACACGGCAGGCATCTGTTTCTCGCGTGCAATCAGCGACCGCAGCCGGTCATCGGGTGGAGCGAACCTCCGCTCCATCAGCGAAAACGCGCTGTTCGTAATGCCGCTCGAATAATTATCCGGATTCTTCTCCCACGGACGAATCGTCTCCAGCATCAGCAATGTCCCGCGAATATTGTTGCGGACCATCGCCAGATCGCCCTGCGTGCTCTCATCCAGCCCGGCTTCGCTTACCGCGTCGAACTTCTTCTCGAACGCATGCAGCGTTGCAATCTGCGCCTCGACTCCGGCGCGGCTGTAATCTTCCAGCTTCGCGTCATACTGGTGCAGACCCGCAAGCGTTCCATTCGTCGGCGAATACCGGAAGACCACATCCGCAAAATACTGATCCACCAGCGCGCGAAACCGTGCCGCCGCATCCTGCGTCTGCGCGTGAACAAACGATGCTGTGGTCATAAAGCTCCCGCATATCAGGAGTACAGCGATGCCTTTTACTCTCATGGCTGCCTGCATACAGCATCAGTATCTTTCATCGCCGGGCCGCCTGCCACCCCTCACTCATATACTAATTTTGTATGCTCAGACAGCTTGCCCGCTCCCGTGCGCTGCAGCAGCGCGCTGAAAAGTTCCTGCCCGGCGGAGTCGACTCGCCCGTCCGCGCCTTTCGCGCCGTCGGCGGCGATCCGCCCTTTGTCGTCCGCGGCGAAGGCGCATATCTCGAAGATGCGGACGGCAACCGCTATCTCGACTACTTCGGCTCCTGGGGACCGATGATCCTCGGCCACGCCTTCCCCGCCGCCGTCGAAGCCGTCCGCGAAGCCGCCGCGCACAGCGCCAGCTTCGGCGCCTCTACCCCCGCCGAAGCCGACCTCGCCGAGCTGGTCATCGAAGCCTTCCCCTCCATCGAAAAGCTGCGCTTCGTCAGCTCCGGAACCGAAGCCACCATGTCCGCCATCCGTCTGGCCCGTGGCTTTACCGGCCGCAAATACGTTATCAAGTTTGAAGGCTGCTATCACGGCCACGCCGACGGCCTGCTGGTAAAAGCCGGCTCCGGTGTCGCGACCTTCGGCATTCCCGGCTCTGCCGGCGTGCCCGAGGAGATCGCGCACTTCACGCTCGCGCTCCCGTTCAACGATCTTTCAGCCGTCGAAGCCGCCTTCGCCGCGCACCCCGGCGAAATCGCCTGCATCATCGTCGAGCCAGTCATCGGCAACGCAGGCTGCATCCCTCCGGCGGCCGGATATCTTCAGGCGCTGCGTGAAATAACCAGCCGCGACGGCGCGCTGCTCATCTTCGATGAAGTGATGACCGGCTTTCGCATTGCCTTCGGCGGCGCGCAGCAGCTTTACGGCATCCGCCCCGATATGACCACTCTCGGCAAGATCATCGGCGGAGGCCTTCCCTGCGGAGCCTTCGGAGGCCGCGCCGACATCATGAATCAGCTTGCGCCGCTCGGCCCTGTCTATCAGGCCGGAACGCTCAGCGGCAATCCGCTCGCCATGGCCGCCGGCATCGCGACCGTGGGGCATCTCCGGGAGAATCAGAAACAGATCTATCCTCAGCTCGAAGAACGAAGCGCCGCTGTTGCCGAAGGAATCGCTGCCGAAGCGGCGAAGGCAGGCGTCTCCATCGTGACGAATCGCATTGGCTCGATGTTCACCTGGTTCTTCACGCAGGCTCCTGTCACCGACTTCACCACCGCCGCGGCTTCCGACACGCAGCGCTTCGCAGCCTTTCATCGCGGCATGCTTGACCGTGGCATCTGGCTGCCGCCCTCACAGTTTGAGGCTGCCTTTCTCAGCACCGCGCATACCGCAGGACACGTTCAGGAAACGATTCGCGCCGCCCAGGAAGTCTTCGGCGTCATCGCCACAGCCTGACACACAAAGCCCCGCGCAAAGCACTGCTTCCGCGGGGCATCTGCAGACTGACACTGTTTACGGAGCGCCGAACAGCCGCACCTCCGGCTTGTTCGGGTTATTCGGATTCGCCCGTGCATACCACAGCTCCAGGCTGTTGATCACTCGCCGTCCTCCCGGCAGCACGATGCGCTGGCTGCTTCCGCCCGCGCGAATGAACGCATTCACCGGCAGCGGCTGTGCATAGCCGTCTCCATAATGAATCACCACATGATCGAAGCGAATCGGAGCATACCGCACGCGCAGCACGATCGAGTGATAGCGCCCGGCATAGCGGCCCACTTTGATGTCATCGTGATCCACCGGACCATCCACATGCGCCATGCCCAGAAAAAGCATAGGCGCGCGCATCGGTGGCGGAGGCGGGGGTCCCTGTGCCAGCATCGGCAGAGCAAGGCTGACGGTCAGTGCAAGGGCCATCGTCGACAAAACAGGTTTCCAGCATCGTATACGTAGATTTCCTCCCGGAATGTCGCGAGCGATCCTTTCCGGTTTCTCGCTTTCATCCGTTCTCTGTTTCGTTGACCCGGCAATATCCCGCATGTTGCGGTCATCCGCGGTTTTCGGCGCCGGATGATCTCTCATTCCATGCATCCACCGTTACAAATCGCGCCTTCTGCAGCGCGCTTCTCTCGATCAGCATCCGTGTTGCTGCAACGCTGTGGCTGCGATCCTGGCCAATACCAGCCTGCCCGCCATCATGCAGCAGCAGATTCGAGCCCCGTTCCGCGCGCCGGTTATGGGCGATGCCGCGATCCAGATTGGCCAGCACTCGTTCCGCAGTAGTCGCCTTCCAGTCGTAGCCCATCGCGTTCCACAACACCGGAGTCAGTCCCAGCTCCCGCGCGCATCGCAACACATCCGGCCGCCTCGCTCCATGCGGAGGACGGAACCATCGCACCGCTTCGCCGATCGCATCCTCGATAGCCGCATTGCACCCCGCCAGTTCCTCGCGCACGCGCCGTGGCGGCTGGAAAAGCAACACCGGATGCGTCACCGTGTGATTGCCCACCAGGTGCCCCGCCGCCCGAATCGCCCGCACAATCTCCGGGCGCTGGCGAACAAATCGGCCGATCACAAAAAATGTGGCTCTCACTTCATGCCGCGCCAGCAAATCGAGAAGCTGATACGTATACGGATCGTTCGGTCCGTCGTCGTATGTCAGCGCAAACTCGGCTGGATCGTTCCCTGCAATGATGGCTCTGCCGAAAATCTGCGAGGAGGGCCACATGCCCGCGTAGGCATAGCCGCCCGCTGCAAGGCCCGCAACCGCCGCTCCTGCCAGAACCGTAGTGATCGTAATCGCCATGTGTAGAATCAAAATCCCGCAGCAACTGCCGGAGAGTAGCCCCGCAGGTACCCTTTCATACTATGCATCGCACCGTCAGAGCAGGTGTGGTATCTTCGTATTTCATTCGCTTCATTTCGAGATCTCCGGCAGGAAATTCCTCTCGTCAGGCAGTCATTATGGGCAATCTCTTCGATTTACCTCACTTCATCGCCGTCGAAGGCCCCCTGCGCGTGGGCAAGTCGACGCTCGCTCAGCTGCTCTCTGAGACCCTGCACGCCCGCCTCCTCACCGACCCCGACGACAATCCCTTCCTCGACCGCTTCTATCAGGCGCAGTCCGGCATGGCCTTTGCCACGCAGATGTGGTTTCTGATGGAGCGCAGCGCGCAGATGAGCCTGGTCGGAGACTCGGAAACACCGGTGGTCTCCGACTACCTTTTTGAAAAGGACCGGCTGTTTGCCTACGTCAATCTCAACGATGCCGAGCTCGCGCTCTACAACCGCTACTATCAGATGTTCTCAAAAACGTCGCCCGCACCCGACCTGGTCATCTATCTGCAGGCCACGCCGGACGTCCTCCGGCAGCGGATGAAGCGCAAGGGTGTTCCCGGAGAGCGCGCCGTCAGCGAGAAGTACATCGAGCAGATCATCCACGCCTACGAGCACTTCTTCTTCCACTACACCGCCAGCGATCTGCTCGTGGTCAATACCAGCGACATCGACTTCGTGAACAACAACCGCGATCTGCAGTTGTTGCTCAGGCGTCTCTCCGAACCCGTCAAAGGAACGCAGTACTTCCTGCCGCTCAGTAACGGTGCAGCCTGACGCCGCTGATCTCGACCGGAGTGTCAGAATAAACAGGCAGACGATACCGGCTACTTCATCGCCGGCATGCCGTCTCCATGCTGTACGTGGTTATCGTCCTGCTTCGGCGGAATGAAGTGCTCCGGCATCTTGTGCCCGCGATGGCAGGTGCCGCACATCACATGCTTGTCCTCCGGCATCGCATCCGGATCTTTCACCTGCGACATAAAGTTCTCATTGATGTCGTGCGTCATCTTGAGCATGATGCGCGCAATCTGCTTGTCTTCCTTTGCATCGGAGGCAAAATCCAGGTGGTGCGTCTGCGCGTTGCGCATATGGCAGAACTCGCACTTCACCCCCAGCGCGCCCTCAAACCCGTGCATGACCTTGATCACGTCTTCCGGTGGCATATTCTTCGGCAGAACCTGAAGGTTGACCGGTTTGGGCAGCGGCCGATGCATGCCCGGTCCACCCTCTGCGGGTGCGGATGAACCTGTTCTGGAACTCTCCTGCGGAGCAGCGTGGCTGCAAACTGGCACAAGAATCAGCAACAATGCGGCCGCAACAGAGCCGCCAACAAAAAATCTTCTCTGCATCGATGTACTTTCCTGGGAAGTGCTGAAGTGGAAGCAGGGCCTTGTCCGTCATCTTACATAACGGACATGCAAAAGCGCAGCAAACCGCCTTCGTCCTGAAAGAAGACTTCCGTATCGCCAACGGAGTCGCCACGCATTCATCCACCGGAAACAAAGCGATTGCCTTCCAGCAGAAACCGCAGCGGACGTTCTGCCGCTTTACGAATTCCGATCCGCGGTGTCGCCATGATGCTCCCGGCGAAAAAGCCATCCTCCTCCACCTGCAGACCGCTCTCCGCATCGGTCACATCGAGAGCGTTGTGTATGGCTCGCGTGATTCCCAGCGCCTGGCACAACCGTCCCGGCCCGGAGGTCAGCAGCCGCGGCTTTGCATGCGGAGCCAGCCCGCGCAGCCTCGCCATCGTCTCCAGCCCGCCCACCGGCTCCAGTGCGCGCAGCAGCACGCATCCGGCCTGCCCCTCCGGCTCGCAGGAAATATTCAGGCAGTAGTGCATTCCGTAAATGAAATACACATAGGCGAATCCGGGCGGGCCGAAGATCACCTCGTTCCGTGCCGTCTTTCCCGACGCAGAATGGGCCGCCGGATCACCCAGGCCAAAGTAGGCTTCGACTTCGACAATTCGTCCCGTCAGCAGCTCTCCATCCAGCCGCCGCACCAGAAGCTTGCCGAGCAGATCGCGCGCCACAATATCCGGAGAACGAAGATAAAAGGTCCGTGGAAGAGTACGCGCCTGCTTCATTTTCCAGTACTGCCGCTCAGTCCTTTTTCATCTCTTTCAGAACCTTCAGCACCTCTTCGGCATGCCCTTCAGGCTGAACTTTGGGAAAGATCTTCAGCAGCGTGCGGTCCGGACCGATCAGAAAGGTGGTCCGCTCAATGCCCATCACTTTCTTCCCGTACATATTCTTTTGCTTCAGCACGCCAAACTGTTTGCAAACAGTTTCGTCTACATCTGCAAGGAGCGTATACGGCAGATCGTATTTTTCGCGGAACTTCTTCTGCGCCTTTGGCGTGTCGCGTGAAATGCCCAGCACCACCGCGCCCGTGTTCTGAATCTTCCTGAACTGGTCGCGGAAGCCGCATGCCTCGATCGTGCAGCCGGGAGTATCCGCCCTGGGATAAAAAAACAGCACGACGGGTTTTCCGGCATAATCGCTCAGGCTGACGGTCTTGTCCTCATCCGTCTGAAGCGTGAAATCGGCAACTGTGTCATTGACTTCCATCATCTTCTTCCTCGCGGCAGATGCGCGCATCAGGCCGTTGCGTCATCATAAATTGTTTCGCGGTTCAGGCACTATGTCATCGTTTCCGGAGCGTCAACGTCATCTCTCCCGCCGGCGGCTTCTCTGTACCTGCGCTCTCGCCGCCGGCCTCACCCTCCCCGCCTGCGCTCAGTATCCAGGTCACGTCGATACCACTCAGACGGACAATCAGCCGCACCTGCGCGCCACCGGCGTCTATGAATACACCGGCGATCTGACCAGCCCAAAGGCCAGCCGCCTCATTCCCATCGCCGTATGGGACGGCACCCGCTTCCAGCCCGGCGGCCTCTATCTCGCGCAGCCCGCGCCTCTGGCCGTCGAGGCTGGAACACTCTATGAGCTCCAGACCGCCGGCCAGCGAAAAGGCCTCTTCGACATCAGGGAAGCCGAAGATGTCGGCGGTTCATGGATTGGCGTCGGCGTCTTCCAGAAGGAGAAGCCGCCGCAGCCGCCAAAGCTCCGCGCATCGAAACACCTTCCTCAGGTCGTCAAAGACTACGACCCCGATAAGCCGCACTTCGCCCATCTCCCCTCGGATGAAGGTCCCGGCAGCGCCGGAAGCAGCGGCAGCGCCGGCAATTCAGGAAAGAGTACTTCCGGCTCGGCTGCCAGCGCTCCACCCATCGATCCCGACCGGCCCACACTCCACAAACGCTCCTCTTCCGGCGATGACACCAGCACTGCATCCGGAAACGCACCCGCACCGCAGGTCCCGGTCGACGTGGACCCCGATCGCCCGACGCTCCACAAGCGCAGCGATGCCGGCTCCGCAGCGGCATCCAGCCGCGCCGATGCGCCTCCCGTCGATCCCTCCCGCCCTCGTCTTGCATACGGACGGCCGGAAACCACGGAGGCCATCGACAAGCCCGACGCCCTCACCGGCACTCCCTCCGGCATGGAGCAGATCGTTGCCGTCTCCGATCCACAGCCCGGAGAGCCGCATCCCTTCGCCTATAGCTGGCCCGATCCTTCTGACATAACAAAGACGCAGACCGCGCTCGAGACGATCGCCTCCAAAGCGCTCGCGCCGCCTGCGCCACCGGCTCCAAAAACGAAGCTCGCACCACGCAGCACCACCCGCGCGCGCACCGTGCATCGTCCGGCCGCGCCACCCGCTTCTCCCGGCCTGACGAATGAGGAGTTCCACGCCTACGAGCTCGCTTACGGAGCCGGCGCAACCTTCGTTTTTTCCGCTGAGAAAAAGACACCGGACGGCTCGATGAAGTACATCACGCTCATCGCCAAACCCGATTTTTCCGGCAATCCACAGGTCATGCTGCAGCACATCACCAGCGATAAAGAGCTCGAATTCAACCCTCGCATGCAGCTGGTCGACGCCGTGGACGCCGACGGCGATCATCGCGCCGAGCTGATCTTCGAGCTGCGCGGCAAAAGCGATCGCCAGTTCGCCATCTATCGCGTGGCATATGGAAGCGCCGAAAGCGTCTTCACCACGGCATCCCTCCACTAAAGCAGAAATCCCGCGAACCGGCCGCTGTCAGCCCTTTCCGCGCAGATTCTACAGGGTTGGCAGTTGCGACCGGTCCCATCCTCCGCCCAGCGCTGCAATCAGTTGCACGCTGGCCGCATACTGGCGGGTCATAATATCCGCCTGGGTCCGTTCATTGCTCAGCTGCGCCGTCTGCGCCGTCAGCACTTCCAGATAAGTGGTCACTCCGCCTTTGTAACGGTTCGTACTGATCGAAAGGGACCGCCGCGCTGCGTTCACGGCAAGCACCTGTGCCTGAGACTCCTGGCTGAGAATCCGCAGCGACGACAGATTGTCTTCCACTTCCTGAAAGGCATTCAGAACGCTCTGCCGGTAGTTCGCCACCTGCTGCTCGTAGGCATCGCGTGCCTGCTGCGTCAGCGCATGACGCTGCCCTGCGTCGAAGAGAAGCTCGACCGCCGATCCGCCCAGCGACCACAGCGCGCTCGGACCCTGGAGCCATGTACCGGCATTGCGGCTTTCAAAGCCCCCCGTACCGCCCAGCTGCACCGTGGGATAGTAGGCCGAGACGGCAATGCCGATCTGCGCATTGGCCGCATCTACCCTGCGCTCCGCAGCCGCAATATCCGGCCGCCGCTCCAGCAGCTGCGAAGGAAGTCCATCCGGAATCATCGGAGGCGTTCCGCTCAGCGGCTCCGGCCCAAGGTTAAACATCGATGCCGGCTGACCCGTCAGCGTGGCGACAGCATGCTCAAACTGTGCTCTCGCCACACTGACATCGATGTCCTGCGCCTTCGTCGTCTGCAGCTGCGTATCCGCAAGTGCAACGTCAGACTCCGTTGCCACCCCGCCCTTAAATCGTATCTGTGTCAGTTGCAGATACGATTCATACGCCGTCACCGAGTTATCCAGCAGCTGCTTCTGCGCGTCGAGCCCGCGCATTTCAAAATAGTCTGTCGCCAGCTCACTCTGCAGGCTCAGCTCCACATTTGCGACATCGGCGGCACTGGCCTGTGCACTGGCTCGCGCCGATTCAACCGTGCGCCGCACCCGTCCCCACAGATCGGGCATCCACGATGCCTGCCCTTCCAGCGCAAAGGTGTTGTACTGATAATTGGTCGTTCCCCTGACCGTGTTCGGCTGGTTGTACGACTCGCGGGTACGCGAGATCGAGGGCCCGGCGCTGAGTGTCGGATAATAAGCAGCCCGCGCCACCCGCACCTGCTCCCGCGCCTGGAGGTACTGCTCCATGGCCGCCTTCAGCGTCTCATTCGAGACCGCGACCTTCTCTTCCAGTGCATTCAGCTGCGGATCGCCGTAAACCTCCCACCACTTACCGCGCACCGCCTGATCGCTCGGCTGCGCCGGCTTCCACGCGCCATTGGGTGGATTCGGCGGAGGAACCTCGGCCTCTTTCCACTCCGGCGCCGTCGGCGCTGCGGGCTGATGATAATTCGGCCCCGCGACGCAACCCGCAACTGACAAACAAAGCAGTGCGGCGGCGCAAACAACCGGCAGCCGGATCTCACGCGGTTCAGCGTGCGAAGGACGGAACAATCGCATCGCTATCTGCCTCCGCCCGTTCCTGGCCCCGGCGCGCCGGACTCGCCCTCTCCGCCTTCGTGTTCGCTTTGCGGCTGCACCACCCGCACCGGTTCGCCGTCGACAATCGAGTCCGGCGGATTCTGAATCACGCGGTCGTCCGCCTCGAGCCCCTGCACCACCTGCACGGTGCGCCCGTCATCCTGGCTGATCGTGATCGGCACCAGCTTCGCCTTGTTGTTGCTGTCGACAATCGCGACCCGCAGCCCCTCTGAGCGGAAAATAAGCGCCGGAACAGGAAGAATCAGCGCCGGCCGTGAGCTCTTCACGTGGAAATGAACTTCCGTATATGCTCCGGGGAAAATCTCGCCCTTGCTGTTGTTGACATCCACTTCCACCAGCAGTGTGCGCGACGTTGGATCAATCGAATCGGCGGTGCGAACGATCTTTCCCTGCACCTGCACGCCAGGCCGCTCGGCGAACGTCAGATCGGCGGCCACGCCCGGTCTGCAGCCGGCCGATTCCACCTGCGGCACATTTACATACACGCGCAGCACGTGTTCGTCGGCCATGTGAAACATCTCTTTGTTCGCTCCCGCGTCGATCAGCGTTCCTGTATCCACATCGCGGGCTGTAATCACGCCGTCAAACGGCGCGTAGATATTTTCGAACGACACCAGTTCCTGAAGACGCTGCACATTCGCCAGGGCCGACTTCACCTGTGTGGACGTTGACGCTTCCTGCGTCACGAAGTTGTCCGTGTCCTGTTTGGTCACCGCGTTCTGCTGCAGCAGATCCTGATAGCGGGCCGCCTGAATCTTCGCGTTGTGCGCGTTGGCCTCGGCCGTAGCCAGATCGGCCTTTGCCTGAGCCAGTTGCTGATCCACCTCCGGGCTTTCAATCACCGCCAGCAGCTGCCCCTTTTTCACACGGGAGCCGATGTCGAAATGCCACTGCTTCAGATAGCCGCTGGTTCGCGCATAGATCGGTGAATCAGTCCATGCATAGATATTGCCCGGCAGCACAATCTCCTGCGTCGGCTGGCCCGGCTTTGGATTGGCGACCATGACCGCGGGAACGGCCAGTGCCTCCGTCTCCTTTTGCAGAGTGCTTTTTTGTCGCAGGCGCGGCAGAATGCCTGCCACGGCAAGCGCAACAGCTACGACCAGCAGCAGAAAGAGCAGCAACAGAACCTTCCCGACGGAGATCGGGGTATGCCCCTGACCTCCGGAACCGGAAGCAGCAGCGCCTTCCGGCGCGTCATGATGTGGTGTCTGCGATTCGTGTGACATGATGTCAGATCTCCTGCAGCGCAGGTTTTCCCTGCCTGCGGCGAGCCTCGCGTTCACGGCGCCGGCGCTCGATCCGGCCGTGCAGTACGCTGAAAAATGTGGGGACGAAGAAAAGTGTTGAGACCGTTGCAAACAACAATCCGCCGATCACGGCCCGGCCCAGCGGAGCATTCTGCTCGCCGCCGTCGCCCAGGCCAAGCGCCATCGGGACCATGCCGATAATCATGGCCAGCGCCGTCATCAGCACCGGGCGGAAGCGCACATAGCCCGCATTCAGCGCCGACATGGCGGCATCGCCCACGGTGATCTCCAGCTGCTCACGGGCAAAGCTGACCACCAGAATGGAGTTGGCCGTCGCCACGCCCATGCACATAATGGCTCCCGTCAGTGCGGGCACGCTGACGCGCGTATGCGTCAGGAAAAGGAACCATACAATTCCCGAAATCGCCGCCGGCAGCGCCGAGATAATGATGAACGGATCGAGCCATGACTGGAAGTTGATGACGATCAGCAGGTACACCAGCAGAATCGAAAACACCAGACCGCCCAGCAGTCCGATGAACGAAGACCTCATCGTCTCCACCTGCCCGCGCACTACAATCCTCGATCCGCGCGGAAGGCCGCTCTTCGACTCGGCAATGATCTTCTCGATCTGCTTGTCCACACTCGCCAGATCGGTGTTCACCACGTTCCCGTAAATATCGATCACCGGAGCGATGTCATAATGCGACACCGTGCCCATCTCGGTCGTCGGCTTCACGGAGACCAGATTCCCCAGCACCTGAATCGGCTGTCCTCCCATCGGCGTATTAGCCGGAAGAGCCGTCCCCGCCGCTCCGCTGATCGAGCTCGCCGGTGGAACCGTGGCCGCGGAGCTGCCGTTGGTGACCGGGATATTCGCAATATCCTGCAGCGAATCGAGCGAGTACTGCGGCGCCTGAACCGCAATGTCGTAACTTACGCCATTGCGCGGATCGAGCCAGAAGGCAGGAGCCGTCTGGAAGCTTCCGCTGGTCGCCACCAGCAGGCTTTGCGCCACGTTACTCTGCTTGAGGCCAATCTGCTCGGCGCGCGTGCGATCGACGTTGACGTAAAGCTCCGGATCATCGAAGGGCTGCTGAATGCGCAGATCCGCCGTGCCGCCGACGTATTTGATTTTGTTCAGCAGCTTCTCGGCAAACGCCCGGTCGCCCTGCAGATCGCGGCCCACCACCTGAATATCAATCGGGGCCGGCAAGCCGAAGTTCAGAATCTGCGTGACCATATCCACCGGCAGCTCATAAAAGATCGTGCCCGGAAACCGGTTGGCCAGAGTCGCGCGCAGCTTCTGTACATACTCGTCGGTAGGATGATGCTTCTCCGTGAGCAGCACCTGAATGTCGGCATCCGCCGGACCGATCGGTGCGGAGTTGCTGTACGTGGTATTGATACCGCTGTACGGCAGGCCGATATTGTCGATGATGGTGACGAGCTCGCTCTTCGGAATCGTCTCCCGGATCGTTTTGTCGACATCGTCGCACAGCCGCGCCGTCTCTTCGATGCGTGTTCCGGTGCGCGCGCGCATGTGTATCTTGAACTGCCCGCTGTCTACCGAAGGAAAGAAGTCCTGCCCGAGAAACGGATAAAGCAGCGCGGCTGAAACCACGGCGAAGCCCAGAAAAACCAGCAAAAACACGGTCGAGTGTTCAATACAGAACGCCAGAATATCCCGGTAGCCGCTGCGCATCTTTTCGAAGTAATGCTCGAACCCCATCTGAAAACGGATAAACGGGTTGCGGCTCACCCGCTTTTGCTTAGCTGCTTCTTCGCTGTGTTCCTGCAGAAGATACTTGGCCATTGTCGGCACGACCGTGCGCGACAGCAGATACGAGGCCAGCATGGCAAAGACCACGGCCTCCGCCAGCGGCACGAAGAGATACCGCGCCACGCCGGTCAGAAAGAACATCGGCACAAACACGATGCAGATGGACAGCGTGGAGACGAAGGCCGGAACCGCAATCTGCGCCGCGCCATCCAGAATCGCCTGCTCGATCGCCTTGCCTTCCTCGAGATTGCGATTGATGTTTTCGATCTCCACCGTCGCATCGTCCACAAGGATGCCGACCGCCAGCGCCATACCGCCCAGCGTCATGATGTTGATCGTCTCGCCGATTGCGCTCAGCACCAGCAGCGACGTGAGAATCGAAAGCGGAATCGAGACCGCGATGATCAGCGTGCTTCGCCAGCTGCCCAGAAAGATCAGGATCATGATGGCCGTCAGACAGGCCGCGATGATCGCCTCTCGTACCACCCCGTCGATCGAGGCGCGCACGAACAGCGACTGATCGGCCAGCGGCGTGATCTTCAGCTGTGGCGGAAGCTGCGCCCTGATCTGCGGCAGCACATTGCGTATGCCCTTCACAATGTCCAGCGTCGAGGCATCGCCTGTCTTGATCACGCTGATCAGCGTGGCGCGCTGGCCGTCCACGCGCACAATATTCGTCTGCGGCGGAAAGCCGTCGCGGACATGCGCCACGTCATGGATGTAAACCATCGCCCCGTTCACGGAGCGGATGGGAAGATCGTTCAGCTCCGCAATCGTCTGCGGCGCGCTGTTCGTCTCCACCTGATACTCGAACCGTCCAATCTTCGCCGTGCCTGCAGGCAGAATCAGGTTCTGCGCTGCAATCGCGTTGACCACATCCGAGGGAGACAGCCCCTTCGACTGCAGCGCCTGCAGGTTGAGATCGACCTGCACCTGACGCTGCTTGCCGCCATAGGGATAGGGCACGCCCGCGCCTGGAATCGTTACCAGCTGCGTCCGGATAAAGTTGAGACTGAAGTCGTTGAGCTGCGACTCGGAAAGTCCCTCGCCGGAAACACCCAGCTGCAGAATCGGCACGCTCGATGCGTTGTACTGCAAAACCAGCGGCGGTGTTGTCCCTGCGGGAAGCTGCCGCAGCTGCGTCTGCGCAATCGCCGTCACCTGTGCCACCGCGTCCGCCAGGTTCACCTTCGGCTGAAAGTAGATCTTGACGATGCCCACGCCATTGATCGACTGCGACTCGATGTGCTGAATGTCGTTGACCGTGGTCGTCAGCGACCGCTCGGTAAAGTACACGATGCGGTTTGCCATCTCCTCCGGTGAAAAACCCTGGTACTGCCACACCATGGCGACTACAGGAATATCGATATTCGGAAAGATATCCGTCGGCGTGTTGAGCACGGCCAGAGGGCCCAGTATGAGAAGCAGTAAGGCAAAGACTGCGAAGGTATAAGGCCGTCGCAGTGCGAGACGAACAATCCACATATCGTTTCAGCTTCTCCTGCGGCATTGCTGCTCGCCGGGTGTTCCCGAAGCGACGCCGGATCGAGCCGGAAGGCAGCGCTTGGAATGACAGATTCTCTAAATGATCAACTTCCAGGAATGATTGGCGAAACAATCATCTCTTCAGGACTGGCGCACCTTCCATGGTACCCCGTCGCCGAGATGCACAGCCAGCCTGAACCTGAAACAGGATTATCTGCAGTTACACTTTATGATCTTTGACGATTGAAACATGCCCCGGAACGGCCCCGGTTCTGCGGCGCATGTCCTGCATAGACGATTGGATCGTGCAAAAGGACTCGTAAGGCTGAAAGCGCTCCGGAAAACAAAGAGCACGCAGACGCTGAAATGGATGTTTCAGAGCTCGTGACGGATTCAAAAATCGCTGGCTGCCGTCTTCAGACGTTCAGCTTTTTGAAGATACTCCGCGGGACGCTCCGCAGAATCAGCATGATGATGGCCCAGAACGGCGGCGTGTAGATCACGTCTTTGCGTTTTCGGATCGCTCCCAGAATGTCCTTTGCCACCTGCTCCGGCTGAGCGAAAAGCGGATTCGGCTTGATGTGCGCCGTCATCGGCGTCGCCACAAAGCCCGGCTTGATGGTCAGAACATGCACGCCCGAGCGGTCGATGCGGTTGCGTACTCCATCCACGAAGACGTTCAGTGCGCCTTTCGATGCTCCATACACATAGTTGCTCTTCCGCCCGCGGTCTCCCGCGACCGAAGAGATCACCGCCAGACAGCCCTGCCGGCTCGCTTCGAAATAATTCGCCAGCCAGGTGATCAGTGAAACTGCTGACATGAAATTCGTCCGCAGAATCGCCTCAGCCGCCGCATAGCTAGCCTCCGCGTCCGCCTGTTCACCCAGTACTCCATGCGCCAGCAGCGCAAGGTCGATGGTGCCCAGCGACTCCGCAGCCTTTTCCAGCATCGCCGGATGCGCTGCCGTGTCGTCCAGGTCCATGACATAGGCCGTCACCGCGCTCGCGCCCCGCGTCAGCAGGTCATCGCTCACCGCCGAGAGCTTCTGCGCATTCCGTGCCACCAGAAAAAAGCTCGCGCCTGACTCAGCCAGCGGCCGCAGCGTGGCTTCGGCAATCGCCGACGTGGCGCCCAGCGCCAGAACCCGCGAGGGCAGTCCCTTCCCTTTACTCATCGATCGGCCTCCGCCCGGTTACCCGCTGCCAGAAAGCGGAATCGAAACCGGGATCGATATAGCGCGCAAACTCCTGCCATTGCGGATAAAAGGTCTGGTACTGGGCAGCCGTCATCCGTGCGTCCTTGGCCGAATACATGCGTCCTCCGTGCTCCAGCGTGATCTTCGCCAGGCGCTCCAGCAGATCGAAGCTGACCTCTTCCCTGATCGGAAAATCAAGCGCCAGCATGATGCCGGGCTGCGGAAACGACATCATCCCCAGCGACGGGATATCGCCAAAGAACTTGATCACAGCCAGAAACGACGCGAGCCCGGAGCGCGTGATCGCCTTCAGAATTTCGATCATGCCTTCGCGGCCCGAGGCATGCGGCAGCACATTCTGAAACTGCAGCAGCCCATTCTTTCCATACATCCGGTTCCAGTGCAGCACGCTGTCCAGCGGATAAAAGAACGGCTCATAATCGACTTTGGCTGTCTTCTGCTTCGGAAACTGCTTGTGATAATAGACCGTGTTAAATGCGGCCATGCTGAAGCGGTTCAGCGCAACGGCCGGAAGATCGAACGGAAAGCTCAGCCACGGCTGCGGGCTCTTCTTCAGCTCGCCCGGCTCCTTTGTATGTTCGCCCTGCATAAAAATGCCGCGCGCAAAGTTCTTCCCTGTCGCCACGCAGTCAATCCACGCAACGGTATATTCAGCCTTTGCATTGCGTGACAGCGTCAGAAATTCATCGATGCCGACAAACTTCTCTCCGTGATAGTCGATCTGGCGCGACACAATGGGCCGCAGCTTCACCTCGGCCCATGCAATCATCCCGGTAAGCCCCATCCCGCCGATCGTCGCCGCAAACCAGCTGGCGTTGACCGTCGGACTGCACAGAATGCGGTTGCCGTCCGAGCGCACCAGCTCAAACTGCAGCACATGATGGCCGAACGTGCCCGCCACATGGTGATTTTTCCCGTGAATATCGTTGGCAATCGCCCCGCCGACAGTGACATATTTCGTCCCTGGCGTGACGGGAAGAAAGAACCCGCGTGGCACTGCGAAGTCCAGAATCTGCGCCAGCGTCACTCCCGCCTCACAGCGCAAAACTCCCGTTTCGCGATCAAAGTGCAGCAGGCGATCCATGCCGAGCGTCTGAATCAGCGTGCCATTCTCCAGCAGGCACACATCGCCGTAGCTGCGCCCGGCTCCCACCACCAGCTGTTTGGCTGCAGGCGGCTTTGCCAGTGGATAATCAGCGGTCCAGTGCAGCGGAACAACCTCCGCCTGCATTTCGGGATATCTGCCCCACGACTCAAAACGGGGACGGGAATCAGATCGAGCCATACGAAATACGGAGTCCTTGTTCCTTGTCAAAAAGCTGCCAGCACCGCGATCAGCACCGCAGCGGCGCCGGTCAGTAGGCTCATGCGGTCCGTTACGGCAAAAATAACGGGATCTTCATCCATCTCACCACGAGAAGCCAGCAGCCATACCCGGCTCAGCCAGAAAATCATCAGCGGAGTCATCAGCCACATGCGTCCTGGATGCCTGTAAAGCGCCATCACGTCGCCGTTGCTGATATACAGCGAAAACACCACAACCGACGCATACGCGCTGGCCGTTCCAAAGCTGCGCAGCTGCTCGATATCGGCCAGCAGATACCCTCGCCCATTCGACAGAATGCTTCCCTGCGCCCGCGCATTCTGCAGCTCGCTGAATCGCTTGACCATGGCCAGGCTGAGAAACAGAAAGATCGAAAATCCCGCCAGCCAGGGGGAGAAGAAGACCTGCGCCGCCGCACCGCCTGCCAGCAGCCGCAGCGTATACAGCCCTGAAAGCAGGATCACGTCCACCAGCCCCACCCGCTTCAGCCACAGCGAGTACAGCAGCGTCGAAACCAGATACAGCAGCAGCCAGCCCAGAAAATCCGGCGGCAGCAAAACAGCGGCAATCGTCAGCGACGCTGCCAGAAACAGTGCCACGATCCCTATTCCTGCCACCGGCGACAGATCTCCGGAGGCAAAAGGGCGGAAGCGCTTTTTGTGATGACGGCGATCCGCTTCAATATCCAGCAGATCGTTCACAATATAGGTGGCCGATGCGCAGAGCGAAAACGCCAGAAATGCGTAAATGGCGCTCAGAATCGTCTGCAGCTGAAGAGCATGCGCCAGCAGCAAAGGGACAAAGATAAGAACGTTTTTGGCCCACTGATGTACCCGGACCGCCTTGCGAAAGACCCGCAGGCGAGGAGATCGGTCGCGAAACTCCCGTCCGATCGTGATCCGCTGGCTGCGAAGCCCTGCGCGCAGCGCCGCATGGGGATTCGCCACCATCGCCTCTCCGGCATGGGCCAGCAAAGGCAGATCGGGCGTTGCGTTGCCTACGTAATCGAAGCCTTCCCCGGCAAACCTCTGCTGCAGGCTCTCCAGCTTATTCTTCCCTGTCAGATTGGTCGCGCCGTCACTCGCCAGCACCGCATCGAAGATGCCCAGATGCGCCGCAATACGCTCCGCCAGCTGTCCGTCGGCTCCGGTTGCCAGATAAATCCTGCGCCCCTCGCCGCGTTGCTCTTCGAGATACGTCAGCAGATTCCGGTTATACGGCAGACAGGACACATCGAGCGACACCAGCGAGGTGATGCGCGCCTTGAAGCCTGCCTTTCCAAAACGGAGCCACAGCGGCAGCTGCAGCGCGGCAAGCGGGCGGCTGCGCACCAGCAGCAGAATGGAATCAAGCAGCGTGTCGCTTTTTACCAGCGTACCGTCCAGATCGACGCATAAAGGTCTTTGCGAAGCGGTCGGCGTCAGACTGCTGAGTTGCACCTGGTCCAAAGCTCGGTCTCCTGTACGCAGATAGGCCGCCAGGTGGGGCCAAAAGACATTCAGTTCAGCAAAGAAATTCCGGGCTTCACATCCGATGATGGAGCAGCGTTACTAAGCCGGAGTATACCATCGCAGCCCGCTGCGAGTTTGAACACAGCGTGACTCGCAGCACCGCAATTCCTGATCAAAATGTGCTTATGACCGATACAAAATTCTTACCGCCGGTCACCCGCCAGGACCGCCTCCGGCGCCTCACTGGCCTGCTTCACCGCCTGCTCCGGATAGTACGCGTCGATAATGTACTGCTCGAGCATGCGCTGCGTGTTGAAGAACGACCCGTTCAGCGCGATCGTTGAGCGCATAATGCGCTGCCATTGTTCCGGCTGCTCGTGGTAAATCGGAAGAATAATCTTCTCCAGGTGGTCATAGAGCGAAGCCGCCTCTTCCGTATCGAGATCGTGGTCGTAGATCGCCCAGCCCGTTACGCCTTCGATCCAGCCCTCGATCCACCATCCGTCGAGCACGCTCAGGCTCGGAACCCCGTTCAGTGCCGCCTTCATGCCGCTCGTACCCGAGGCCTCATAAGGCCGCTTCGGCGTATTCAGCCACAGATCCACACCGCCCGTCAGCAGCGCCCCCAGCGCCCACTCATAATTTTCGAGATAGACGATCTTCAGCGTTTCGTTGCTCAGCGCATGCGCCAGCTCGATCACATGGCGAATCTTTGCCTTGCCCGGCTCATCTGCGGGGTGCGCCTTGCCGCTGTACAGAATCTGCAGACCGCCCTTTTCCCGCGCGATCCGCGCCAGCCGCTCCGCATCGGTAAAGAGCAGATCCGCGCGCTTGTAGGTGGCCGCTCGCCGCGCAAATCCGATGGTAAAAATCTCCGCATTCAGCTCGACGCCGGTCCGCTGTCTCACCGCCTCCATCAGCACTCGCTTCGAGGCCGCATGCGCCTCGACAATCTCGTTCTCCGGAATATCGATCGCATAGCGCAGCGTCACATTGTCCTGGCGCCAGCGCGGCAGGTGTTTATCGAAAAGCTCCAGCACCGCCGGTGAGGTCCAGGTTGCCGCATGCACGCCATTGGTAATCGCATCGATCGTGTACTCGGGAAACATCTCCCGCGATACCTTCCCGTGCTGCATCGCCACCCCGTTCACGAAGCGGGAAAATCGCAGCGCGACGTAGGTCATGTTCAGCAGTCCATCGTGCAGACAGCCGAATCTCTCCAGAACAGCCAGCCGTTCATGCCCAAGAATATGCTCCGCCTGCTCGGTCGAGAACCGGTCGTGGCCTGCCGGCACCGGTGTATGCGTGGTAAAGACGCAGCTCTGCCGCACCGCCTCGTGATCGCTCTCCGTCGCCGCATCCAGACCGGCAATGCCCATCCGCCGCTCCAGAAGCGCTACCGTCAGCAGCGCGGCGTGGCCCTCATTCATATGGCAGACGGCAGGCTCATAGCCCAGGGCATAAAGCATGTGCGCGCCACCGATACCCAGAACCGCTTCCTGGCGCAGACGATAGTTTGTGTCCCCGCCGTACAGAAAATCCGTCAGCCCGCGATCCGCCGGATCGTTCTGCTCCATATCCGTGTCCAGAAAATAGACCGGAATGGTGTGGCCGGTCACTCCCTGCAGGTCATATCGCCACGCCCGAATGGCAACCGGACGCCCTTCGATGGTGATCGTGATGATTGGCTCTTCGCCATGCAGCGTCTTCTCCGGATTCCACGGCTGCGTCTCTTCACTCTGCACTCCATTCGCATCCAGATGCTGCTGGAAATATCCCTTGCGATGGGCCAGCGTCACTGCACCCAGCCGCAGGCCCATATCGGCTGCCGCACGCAGCGTGTCTCCCGCCAGAACGCCCAGACCGCCGCTGTAGGTCGGCATCTCCGGCGTAACGGCAATTTCCATGGAAAAATAAGCGACAAAAGCTGCATTCCCGGAAGCGTCCTGGGAAGAAAACTGCGAACGATGTTCAAATCGCATTCGAAATCCATCTCCGGCGTTTGTGTTCGTGCCGCAGGCTCGATCAACACGCAGAATTGCCGGGCTTCGCCAGCTGCCTGCTTCTCTGATTCTTACATCCGGAGCGGAATTCGGTTGCGCTGACTGTGGAAACTTTGATCCCGCGTTGTAAACAGGAACCCTTCCGGATTCTCAGGATCGCCTTTGCATCGCCGAAAGCCCTTAGCAGCTCTTGTCTTCCGGCCACACCCGGTGCGCCGCGGCCGACGCATGGCAGCGGTAAATCTCCGCGTCGATGCCCGTCGCCTCGCGGTATCCCTCGTGCAGCCGTTCGGCAAATATCGCCGATTGAGTGGTTTCGACCAGATTGACCGTGCAGCCGCCAAATCCTCCGCCCGTCAGCCGCGCTCCCACGCATCCCTGCTGTCTGCCCGCAAGCTCCACCATCACATCGGCCTCCGGACAGCTCGCCTCGAAATCATCGCGATAGCTGGCGTGGGCCTCTGCCATCAACTGTCCCAGCTTCTTCAGATCACCCGACTCCAGCGCATCGGCCGCGGCCACGGTCCGCAGATTCTCCGTTACGATATGGCGGCAGCGCTTCAGCACGCTCTCCGGCATCTCCCCGCCCCACCGCTCCAGATCTTCCATCGTCGCATCGCGCAGCAGGCGAATCTCCGGCCGGTGCTCCCGCAGAATCGCCGTACCCTCCTCTACCTCGGCACGCCGCGTGTTGTACTCCCCGCCCGCATGCGAATGCTTCACCATCGTGTTGGCGATCACCAGGCTCAGATGGCGCGGAATCGGTGCCAGCCGGTATTCCAGCGACCGGCAGTCGAGCAGCAGCGCATGATCCTCGGCCCCGCAGCAGGCGATGAACGGGTCCATAATCCCCGTCGACGCGCCCACATACTGGTTCTCCACCCTCTGGCAGAGCTGAGCCATCACCTGCGGAGCCAGGCTCGCCTTCGCCACATGCAGCACAGCCAGCATCGACGCGACTTCGAGCGACGCCGAAGAGCTCAGGCCTGCCCCCAGCGGCACATTGCCGTTCAGCGTCATGCTGAACCCCCGGCTGGATTCCCGGCCCGCTATGCCCTCCCGCCGCAGGATCTCCACCACTCCCAGCGGATAATCGCTCCAGTGGTGGCGTCCCCGCTCCGGCAGCGTCCCCACATCCTGCTTCACCTGCTCCTGAAAATTCTCCGACCAGATGAGAATGCGGTGATCCTCCCGCTCACTCACCGCCGCCAGCGTGGCAAAATCGATCGCTGCCGGCATCACGAATCCGTCCGCATAATCCGTGTGTTCGCCAATCAGGTTTACGCGCCCCGGAGCAGTGAACACCTCCGGCTCCTTCGCGAAACGCCCGGCGTGGAGATTTCTGATACCGCTTACACCCGGGGCTGTCATCGATCCGTCTGCTGGCACGAAATCCCGTCCTGAATGAAATGAATCTGCTTTGAAGCTACACCTGCCGCGAAGTCCGCGATACATCGCTGATACAAATCTGCATCTCCCATTCCTCGGACTCGCCCGGAAGCAGCTTCCTCGCCTGGCCCTTTTTCGCCGCTGCCGCCAGTGAATCAGCGGCGGCCGTACACGGCTCGATCGCAACGCAATACTGCCGGTTCACCCTGCCCTCCGGCCATCCGCCGTAACACAGCCACAAACCCAGCACCGGCAGCTGTGCCGCATCGAATCGCACCTCGACACGCACTCCATGCCGCATACGTTCCAGCGCCGCCCATCCCTCCGCCGGAGCAGTGGCAAACAGCTTGTCTCCCACCCCATCGGCCATGCTTCCGGCAAGGCTCAGATCGACGGGCGCACCATCCCGCAGTTGTGTACGTGGCCAGTCATGCATTACGCCCTGCGCGCCCAGCCGGTTCCCGCCTGAATTCTCCACGATTGCTTTCTTCACCGACGGGGGCAGCAAAATGCGGTCTCCCTCATCCACTGCAAACAGAGGATGCGCGGACCATGCATATTCCACTGCAAAATCACCCTCATTCCGCACGCTGTAATGGATGTGGAGTATATCGTCTTCCAGTCGCAGCAGCCTCTCGAAATGCAGCGGAAGGCTCCGTCCCGTCGCCCAAAGCCGCAATTCGTCCCCGTTTTTCTCCCAGGCCCAGGGAATCCGCCAGAAATCTCCATGATCCGGAATGGCTACCCTTCCGCCCGGCGTCTCCACCTCGCAGGCCGAAACCGACGGCAGACACTCGTCAAAGCCGCTGGCATCGCTTTCCTCGAACCCCATCGTCATGGTGCGCGCCGCATAAGGAAGCAGCGGCTGCTGCAGCAGCTCCGCATTCTGCCGCACAGCCACCAAAGAGGCAATCTTGCCGCCGGCCGCCGGAATCAGCGTCACGCGTAATGTATTCGTTTTCATTTCGACGTGTTCCATGCCGCTCTCCGACAACCTGGCCTCCTTAAACTATCGCATCGTTTACGTTAACGGCCTCATCCAGCCGGATGCCGATCTCGTCCACCCAGTCCAGATGTTCCGGTTTCATCAACACCGAACGCAGGCAGCTTACCATGCTGTCCTGGGCCTCGTCTTCCTGAGCTCCCTTCCAGCAGCCCCTTCCCGCAAAAAATCGCACCGGCAGCTGCACCAGCGCAAGATGCAGATCCCGCTCTGCCGCCTGATCGAAAACCTCCTGCGCTCTTTGCGACGACTCTTCCAGTGTCTTCGCCTGCACAGCCCACACCAGAATATCGAGCTGCGGCTCCGGCCCTGCAATCAATCGCTCGTCTGCAGCCAGCCTCGCGTGCAGCCTCCGAGCCGCTTCATGTCCGCGCTCCAGTCCCCGGGCGAACTCTCCACCCCGCATCAGCGGCAGTAGCCGCTGTGTCGCCCACAGCGCCGCCGCCGAGGCCCCGGCTCGCGAGCACTCCAGGCTGATCTCTCCCAGATGCAGCTCGTTCGACGTGAAGTACGTATACGGTGAATCGTGTTTGTAGAAGCGTCCCACCGCCGGATCGCGAAACAGCACGCATCCGCATCCATACGGCTGCAGCCCGTGCTTGTGCGGATCGATCACAATCGAATCCACTCCTGAGATCGCCTCGAACGCCCGCCGCGCCTCCTCCTCCAGGTTCGACGCCAGTCGAAAATACCCTCCATACGCCGCATCCACATGCAGCCGGAAGCCATACCGCTCACGCAGCGCCAGAATCTCTCGAAGCGGATCGACCGCACCCAGCGCCGTCGTGCCCAGCGTCGCCACCACCGTGCCCACATCCCCGGCTTTCAGAGTGTCTTCCAGGGCAGTGAGATCCATCCGCCCCCGGTCGTCCACCGCAACGGCTGAAAACGGCAGCTTCAGCACCCCGCTGATCCGGCTGTGCGTGTAGTGCGCCTGCGTCGAAGCGGCGATCTTCTTCCCCGGAGCCAGTTGCCCGGCCACCCACAGCGCTTCGAGATTCGCAAACGTACCACCGCTCGTCAGGTGGCTCAGAAACTCCTGCCATCCGAACATCGCGGCAATCTCCCGAACCGCCTCCACTTCCATGCGCGAGCTCGCCCGCCCTCCATCCAGCGCATGATTGTTCGGATTCAGCCACATCGCCATCGCATAGGCGGCCCGCGCCACAGGATGCGGCGGCTTCAGCATCTGCCCGGCATAGAGCGGATGAAAATACGGGTAATTGTCGGCCATCCGTCCAGCCGCCTCCGCCATCACCCGGGTCATCGCCGCAACATCTTCACTTCCATAGCCTTCCAGCTCCGGAAGACCGGCAAAGCTCTCCTGCAGTCTGGCCAGAGCCTCATCCAGCAGCGCAACCGAAAGATCCCGCCTCATTCGCTCCAGGCATCCCCCGCCCGCACAGAATACGCCTGAAATGCGACCCTGGCGGCTGACGACAGCCCTGCAGCAGTCCCTGCAACCGTCCTGCAGCATTCCCGGAGAAGCAGCACGCGCCATTCTTTGCTCGGCTCCGGGTACCTGGCCGCCCTTAAGTGACCCCTTCGCCGGTATTTAAGTCACAGAGGAGATTACGCATTCCCTTGAGTGGTCTGATAGACTATTACTGCGTTAGATCCGAACCGGGCAAAAGCAGTTTTCGCCCCGTAGCGGTTTCTGCCAGTGCGGCTCCGATTCACTCCAGCGCAATTTAACGTCAGGAAACAGCACCAAAATGGAACAAGGAACAGTGAAATGGTTTAACGACGCGAAGGGCTTCGGCTTCATCTCGCGCCAGAACGGCGAAGATGTCTTCGTGCATTACTCGGCCATTAACTCCAATGGCTTTAAGAGTCTGCAGGAAGGTCAGGCCGTGCAGTTCAACGTCGTCAAGGGGCCAAAAGGCTGGCAGGCAGCGGACGTTCAGCCTCTGTAATGGACGCAGACAGTTAAAACATGTCATCAAAGGCGAGCTTCGGCTCGCCTTTGTGTCTTCTGTGCATGGCGCCGCATCCACTGCCACCACGAAAACCTGCCCCCCCCTGAAAATCTAAGCTGAGCCCATTCGCGGCACTCTGATTTTCTCTGCACAACCACTCTTCCTGTGCGCTATGCTTGCTGGCCAGCAGGCGGCGACCGCCGGCCTGCACACTCCGCTCCCTCCCCCATTCTGAAGCTCGCTCCCGGTCTGCGTTGAACATCCGAAAGGAGACTCAACGATGCGAATCCCCGCTCATCTGTGCGCCACAGCCGTGGCGGCCCTGATACTGATGTCATGCCTCGCAGCGCATGCGGCCACACAGCCCGCATTCGATGCAATCTACGTCTTCGGCGACAGCTACTGCGATGTCGGCAACCTCTTCGCCGCCGACGGGGGAACCTATCCGCCCGCCCCTTATTTCAACGGACGCTTCTCGAACGGCCCGCTCTGGGTCGAGCATCTTGCCGGCACCTATGGCGTGTCGATGACGCCGTCGCTCCTCGGCGGGACAGACTATGCCGTGGGAGGCGCCGAGGTCACCGCCGCCGTGCCGGAAGGCGCCTTCACCATTCCCAGCGTTCCCCAGCAGGTCGAGCTCTATCTCAGCCAGCACAACTTCCGAGCCGATCCCAAAGCGCTCTACATCGTCGAAGGCGGCGGCAACGACATTCTCAACGCCACCGGTGGATCGCCCGAGGTGCTGGGCGGCGAAATTGCCTTTGGACTGCTGAGCAGTGTTCGCCTCCTCGAGCACGCCGGAGCCAGGAATCTCCTCGTGCCGAGGCTCTTCAACGTAGGCCTGCTGCCCGCGGCGCAGGAGGCAGGCATCTCCGCCTTTGCCTCGACGGCGAGCAATGCGCTGAATCTTGGTCTGGACACCGGACTGCTCTTCGAGGCCTTTACGCCGGATACCCTCCTCTATCGCATCGACACCTACAGCCTGCTCCAGTCCATCCTCGCCGACGGCACGCACTACGGATTCAGCGACGTCACTGATCCATGCCTGAACCGGGCTGTTTCCCCGCCAACCCTGTGCAGCAATCCCTACGTCAGCTTTTTCTGGGACGCCGAACATCCGACCATCTTCGGCCATGCATTTTTGGCCGTGATGGCGGAACAGGTGCTGAGCCACTGATGGTCAGATTCCATTGCAGAGGGCGGGCCTCGCTCACCCTCTGTTCTTCCTGCGCGCTTAAACCCCCGTCCGTTCTGATCTCATAACCGCCGGTCACCCCGCACCACCCGTTTGTCCCCAGGTCGTATCCCCGGCGTCTTCCATCGCGTATTATCTTGTTTCTCTTATTTCCTCCCGGAGGGATGAATGCGACCCACCATTTACCTTTTTCTCGCTGCAGCCGTTCTCGGCACAGGCCTCACTCTTTCCTCTGCGGCCCAGACTTCCGCCGCGCCGGCAAAACAGGAAACATTCAAGCCCATTCCCGGATTCGATTCCTCGGCGATGGACACCACCGCAGATCCCTGCAACGACTTCTACCAGTACGCCTGCGGAAACTTCGCCAAACTGCATCCCATCCCGTCCGACATGCCGATGTTCGATCAGTTCATCAATCTCTACGAATACAACGTCCAGGCGCTACACGGGCTGATCGAAAAAGCGGCAGCCACACACGCGCCCGCCGGCTCGAATGAGCAGAAGATCGGCGATTACTATCAGGCCTGCCTCGATACCTCCGCGATCGACAGTCACGGCGTCGCGCCGCTCGAGCCCGAGCTCAAAAGCATCGACGGCCTCACTTCGAAGCAGCAGCTCCCCGAGCTCATCGCGCACCTCAATAAGGTGGGCGTCGGCGTCTTCTTCGACTTCGGCTCGCAGCAAGACTTCAAAGACGCCACAAAGGAGATCGCCTATATCGATCAGAGCGGTCTGGGACTCCCTGAAAAGGATTACTACTTCCGCACCGACGCCAAAAGCGTTGAAATCCGGAAGCAGTATGTCCAGCACCTCGCCAACATGCTTCACCTGCTCGGCGATCCGGAGGCGAAAGCCTCCGCCGAGGCGCAGCAGATCATGGATCTCGAAACCGCGCTGGCCAAAGTCTCCATGGGCAATGTGGAGCGCCGCGACCCCGAGAACATTTACCACATGATGGCAGTCTCCGCCGTCTCTTCCTCCGCGCCTGCCATCGACCTCCGCCAGTACATTCACTGGATGGGCGCGCCGGCCGTCGACGAGCTCAATGTGACCGTCCCCGGCTTCTTCACCGGCCTCAGTCAGACCATCGACTCGACCAGCCTCGACACCATCAAGTCCTACCTGCGGGCCCATCTCGCCGACTCCTTCGCCGACCGGTTGCCTCACGCCTTCGATGAAGAGAACTTCGACTTCTACAGCCGCAAGCTCACCGGCACGCCCGAGCAGTCCGCCCGCTGGAAGCGCTGCGTCAACGGCGTCGATGGCTCGCTCGGCGAAGCGCTCGGCAAGCTCTATGTCCAGCAGTACTTCACGCCGGACATGAAGAGCGCGACTCTCGGCATGGTGCATGACATCGAAGGCGCCATGGACAAGGATCTCGATCAACTCGACTGGATGAGCCCCGACACCAAAGTCAAAGCAAAGGAAAAGCTCCACGCCGTCGCCGACAAAATCGGCTACCCCGACAAGTGGCGCGATTACTCGAAGCTCGACATCAAAGCCGGCGACGCTCTGGGCAACACCCTGCGCGCCCGCGCCTTTGAGACCGCATATCAGCTCGATAAAATCGGCAAGCCCGTCAATCGCGACGAATGGCAGATGACCCCGCCCACCATCAATGCCTATTACGACGACAGCATGAATGACATCAACTTCCCCGCCGGCATTCTGCAGCCGCCGTTCTACGATCCTCACGCCTCCGCGGCCAGCAACTACGGCCACATCGGAGCCATCGTCGGTCACGAGCTCACGCACGGCTTCGACGATCAGGGCGCGAAGTTCGACGCAAAAGGCAACCTGCACAACTGGTGGACGCCGGAGGACAAGAAGAACTTCGACGAGCGCACCGCCTGCGTCTCCGGTGAGTACGGCCAGTTCACCGCCGTCGATGACGTGAAGGTGAATGGCAAGCTCACGCTCGGCGAAAACACCGCCGACAATGGCGGTCTGCGTCTCGCCTACATGGCGCTCCTTGCCCGGACAGCCCTGACTCCCGGCGCTGCCGCGAACGGAAAATTTACCCCTGAGCAGCAGTTCTTCCTTGGTTACGCCCAGAACTGGTGCACCAACGAGCGTCCGGAGTTCCTCCGCATGCTGGCCAATGTCGACCCGCACTCGCCCGACGCTCTGCGCGTCAAAGGCGTGCTCGTCAATATGCCCGAGTTCTCCCACGCCTTCAGCTGCAAAACCGGCCAGCCCATGGACCCGGCGAAGAAGTGCCGCGTCTGGTAAATAGCTCCTCGCTTCTGCCGGACAAAAAAGGAAAGGGCCTCGATTTTTCGAGGCCCTTTCGCTTTGCCCTCGGTGAAGTCTTTCCCTTATGCGGCCTTCTTCAGCACTCCGTGAGGATCGAGCACGAACTTCTTCGCCGCGCCGTGGTCGAAGTCCGTGTAGCCCTGCGGCGCCTGGTTCAGAGGAATGATCGTGGCATTCACAATTTTTGCAATCGGCAAACGATCATGCAGAATCGCCTGCATCAGGGCGCGATTATATTTCAGCACCGGCGTCTGCCCGGTATAGAAGCGATGCGACTTCGCCCAGCCCAGTCCCAGCCGCATTTTCAGATTGCCCTGCTGCGCCGCTTCGTCCTTCGATCCCGGATCTTCCGTCACATACAGTCCCGGAATGCCGATGCCTCCCGCGGCCCGCGTAATCGCCATCAGCGAGTTCAGCACCGTGGCCGGCGCTTCCGTCTCATGCTGCTGCCCATGGCCTTTCGCTTCAAAGCCCACCGCATCCACCGACGCATCCACTTCGGGTACGCCGATCACCGCTTCGATCAGTTCCTCCAGCTTGTCGCTCTTCTTCAGATCGATCGGTTCAAAGCCGACCGACTTTGCATGCGCCAGCCGCTCGGTGTTCATATCGCCGATCATCACCACTGCCGCTCCCAGAATCCGTGCCGAAGCCGCCGCCGCCAGACCGACCGGTCCCGCTCCGGCCACATACACCGTTGAGCCAACACCCACACCCGCTGTGACCGCGCCGTGGAAGCCCGTCGGCAGAATGTCCGAAAGCATGGTCAGATCCGCGATCTTCGCCAGCGCTTTTTCTTTGTCCGGAAATTTGATCAGGTTAAAGTCCGCATACGGAACCATCACAAATTCGGCCTGTCCGCCGACCCAGCCGCCCATGTCGACATATCCGTAGGCGCCGCCCGCACGGCTCGAATTCACGTTGAGACACACGCCCGTCGCCTGTTCGCGGCAGGTGCGGCATCGCCCGCAGGCCACGTTGAACGGCACCGTCACAAGGTCGCCGATATTCAGATACTCGACGTCTTTGCCCTTCTCGATAATTTCCCCTGTGATCTCATGTCCCAGCACCAGCCCCTTCGGAGCCGTGGTGCGCCCACGCACCATGTGCTGGTCTGAGCCGCAGATGTTCGTCGACACGACCTTCAGAATCACTCCATGCTCGATGCTCTTGCCTGCGGGATTTACAAATTTGGGATAGTCGATCGACTGCACCTCGACCTTGCCCGGACCGAGAAAAACGACTCCATGGTTATTCGCCATAACGGATGAACCTCCCCTTCGGGTTGATATGAGAAAGCGGCTGCGCCGGCTTCGGCCACCGCATGATCCTGTTCGCCTGAACCATCTCTTGCGCCGATGGCTCCCGCCACCTTGCCATTCTTTTTAAGAGCGATGCCGCCTGCGATTACGGCACGAACCGAATGCTTCGCGACGATTGCTGAGGCGGCTGCATCCCTTTCGTTGGATGCCGGCTCCACCTGCGGAAGAAGAAGCAATTTCGCCGGACGCGCCGGATATGCGAGGCTAAGAAGACCATGCCCGTCAAACCGGACTTCGCGACGCAGGCCTCGAGGCACACCCTCGGCTATGCCTCCTGCGCGCTCGCCGGATGCTTCTGGGGCATGGGCTTCTACTTCGGC
This sequence comes from Paracidobacterium acidisoli, assembly GCF_003428625.2. Classification (GTDB taxonomy): domain Bacteria; phylum Acidobacteriota; class Terriglobia; order Terriglobales; family Acidobacteriaceae; genus Paracidobacterium; species Paracidobacterium acidisoli. The sequence goes on from NZ_QVQT02000004.1 coordinate 178,270, forward strand.
AAAATCGCGCTCACCGAGCTCAGCGTCGGTCACATGGTGCTCTACCGCTTCCTCTTTGCCTGCGCCGGCCTGCTGCCGGTGATGGGAGTGCCGCGCTTCACCCGCCGCCAGTGGATTCTGCTGCTGATTGCCTCCTTCCTCGGCATTCCGCTGCAGTTTCTTCTGCAGTTCTATGGACTGTCGCTTACCACCGTCAGCCACGCAGCGCTCATGGTCGGCACCATGCCCGTCATCCTCGCCGTCGGCGCGACGATCTTCACGCACGAGCGTCTCGACCGCAAGGGATGGGCCGCGCTCTTCACCTCCACCTTCGGTGTTGCGCTCATCGTTCTCGGCGGCAGCCACGCAGCATCGGCCTCAGGAGACCACCCCACCCTCGCCGGCGACCTGCTCGTTATTCTCTCGCTCGTCATCGCTCTCGGCTGGCTTCTGCTGAATCAGCGGCTCATGGCCGAAGGCCAGTCCCCTCTCTCCGTCACCGCCTGGGGCCTGCTCACCGGAATGGTCATGCTCGCATTCTGGGTCGTGCTGCGCGACGGAGTCCCACCCATCCACGGCATCCATCTGCGCGTCTGGATCGCCGTCGCCGCCAGCGGTCTGCTCTGCACCGCCGCCAGCACACTGCTGTGGAACTGGGGCATGCATCACGTTCCCGCCTCGCGTGCCGGAGTCTTCCTCAACATCGAGCCTGCTCTCGGCTCCATCCTCGGCGTCGAGCTCCTCGGCGACCGCCTCGGCCCCGGCGCATGGGTCGGAGGCGCCTGCATCATCGCCGCCGCCATCGTGCTCACCACCACCGGCCGTCCCGAACCGGAAACGCTGCTGCAGTAACCCTGAGCGAACCCCACGCCTGCGGCGTCTTTCCAGTGGCCCACGGTATTCCCTCTGCATTTCCCGGAGACCCATGAGCCGTCGTACGCCTGCACGATCCCTTGCACGATTCCTGTCGCGCCTGCTTCTTCCGCTGCTGTTGCTCGCTTTTACTTCTCTCTCTGCGTACGCCGGCTCATCCCTGTCGGCAAAACAACTTTATAAAGACGGCCAGGCCGCGGAAAGCAGCGGCAGCATCACCGTTGCGTATGACGATTACCGCCAGGCCTGCGAGCAGGACCCGTCTGATCTCCGTTACCGGCTCGCCCGCGAGCGCACCCGCTCCGCCGCCGCTTCAGAATATGTGCGCGAAGGCGAAAAGCTGCGCGACGCGCACCACTCCGTCGACGCTCTCGTTCGCTTCTACAAGGCTCTTGAAATCGATCCCGCCAACGCCCTCGCCGATCGCGATGCCCGCAGCCTCGAAAAGGAGCTCACCCCCGGCAATGCCTCCGGCAGCAATCTGCCGCCCTCGGAGACAGCCCCTCCGCCGCAGCTCAAGCTCACCTCCATCGAGCCGCTCACCCTGCACATGTTCGAGCAGAGTGACTCCGTCTACCGGGCCGTCGCCAAAACCGCCGGCATCAACGTGCTCTTCGATCCGCAGTACACACCCAAACGCATCGAAGTCGATCTTCGCAATGTGACGATCTACGAAGCGCTGCGCATCCTCGGTGATCTTTCAGACACCTTCTGGAAGCCGGTCACGCACGACACCATCTTTGTCGCCGCCAACACGCATGCCAAACGCCAGGCCTTCGAAGAGCAGGCCGTCCAGACCTTCTATCTCACCAACGTCGCCCAAAACACCGATCTCAACGACATCCAGACCGCGCTGCGCAATATGCTCGCCAACGCCCGCTTTTACGCCATCCCCAGCCAGAACGCCATCGTCATGCACGGCACCCCCGATGAGCTTCTGCTCGCAAAAACCCTAATCAACAGCCTCGATCAGCCAAAGCCCGAGGTCATCGTCGATATCACCGTCATGGAGGTCAGCCGCGATCTCACGCGTACCATCGGTCTCTCCCCGCCAACCTCGTTCTCCATCACCTCCGGCACCTCGCAGACACTCAATCAGATCGCCCGCAGCTCGTCCTACAGCATCTCCATCGGCCAGGCCGCCGCCGATCTGCTTCTCTCCGACTCCGACACGCGCATTCTGCAGAACCCGCGTCTGCGCGCCACCGACGGCCAGAAGGCCACCCTCAAAATCGGAGAGCGCCTGCCCGTCGCCACCGGCTCCTACTCCAGCACCGCCGCCGTCACTGGCGTCGAAACGCAGTTCCAGTACATCGACGTCGGCGTCAACATCGACATGACACCGACCATTCACACCAATCGCGATGTCACGCTCAAGCTCAGCGTCGAGGTTTCCTCGGAAGGAAATATCGAAACCATCGATGACGTAAGCGAGCCCATCATCAATCAGCAGAAGACCGAGCAGACCGTTCGTCTCAAAGATGGAGAGGTGAACCTCATCGCCGGCCTTGTGCAAAAGCAGACCAGCAAAACCGTCAGCGGCTGGCCCGGCCTCGGAGAATTCCCCCTGCTCAAATACCTCTTCAGCACGCAGGAGCACGAAACAAAGAGTGACGAAATCATCTTCATGGTCGTCCCGCATATCGTGCGCGCAGGACGCGCAGGTCCGCCCGTTTCGCCTCAGATCGACACCGGTACAGGCACCGCGATTGACCTGCGGCGTCTTCAGTAGAGTTTTATTTCGTCAGCGCTTCTTTGTCGTCGAACAGGCCCGTGGATAAGCCGTCGAGACTGCGCATATTCTTCCGGCGGCGATACTCCTCGAGACCTTCGTCGCCCTTCGCTTCGGCCCAGCGCGCAAGCGTATTCCGCTCTCCTGCGTAGGTGAAAAACGGTACCCCATATCCGCATGAGGTCTGCACCAGATCGACATCCAGCACCACGATCTGGCGTGCACCGGTCATCTCTTTGCCATCGAAATTCGATGCCAGCAGCGCGGCGTACTCCGCGGTGCCCCGTCGCAGACTTCGCCCACGCCCATACAGACGCAGAATGGTCGGCGCACCCTCGAGCGCACAGAACATCAGCGTGAGCCGGCCGTCGATTCGCAGATGAGCCGACGTTTCGCTGCCGCTTCCAGTCAGATCGAGATATGCAGCCGCATGATCGCTCAGAATGCGCAGCGAATCGGTCCCTCGCGGCGACACATTGATACGGCTGTCTGCCGTGGCGGAGGCGGCGAAAAAAATCCGCTGGCGCTCGATGAACTCACGATGCGCAGGCTCAATCGAGGAAAATTGCTTGCCCATGAGCGAATCTCCTGAAGTCAATTATAGGAAAGACGCTGGAGCTTTATCCCGGTCTCACAGCTCCATCGCGTACTGCTGCGATGCTTCGCCGGGCTGGCCGGCCTTCGGCTCGCTTGCCAGCTCCTGCACCAGCCGTTCCAGCACCAGCCGTTTGTCTGCAGGCTGCGAGCGCAGCTCCAGATCGGCCTTCGCAATCAGCCGCAGCGCCCGCGTCAGCTCGCGTCGCGATTTATACCGGCGAGCCTGTCGAATCAGATCATCGGCGGCAAATGGAGGCATGCGGAATCCCTGCCACAGCGCCTGCCAGATCGCGCGCGAGTCACGCACGTTCTTTTCGAGAATCACCAGCATCTGCCGGAACGTGCGCGCCAGCATGTACAAATGCCCGATCGCCGAATCCTCTCCGCCGTCAGAAGCATTCAGCAGGCCATGCAGCAGCGCCAGCGCGCGCGCCTTGTCTTTGGCGGAAATCGCGTCGGTCAGCTCATAGAGAGAGCGTTGCTTCGCCGCCAGCACCATTGTCTCCACGTCGCCCAGCGTCACATGACGTTTCGCGCCCGTATATAGCAGCAGCTTCTCGAATTCGCTGGCGATCAGCATCATGTCCGCGCCCAGCGCATCCGTCAGCTCGCGCGCCGCATCCGCATCGAACTGCACCTCCTGCCGCTTCGCCTCCGAGGTAATCCAGCGCAGTGCGTCCGCCTCGTCCACGCGCGCCAGCTCCACCACGCCGCACCACTCGCCCAGCGTTTCGCGAATGCGCTCGTAGCGGTTTTTATCTTCCATATCCATGCGCCGCGGATCGGAAGGAATCCGGATATGGTCTGCAACAAACAGCACCAAAGCCTGCGGATTCGGAGAGCGGAAATACGCATCGATCGCCGCAAACTCTTCTTTCTTCGCGCCGCGTGTGTACAGGGTTTTGAGGTTGCGCACAAAGAGCACCTGAAAGGGCGCCATCAGTGACGGTGTCCGCGCGCGATCCAGCGCCTCGAAAATATTCGTCTCCGCCAGATCCAGATCGGAGAGGCAGAAATCTCGCAGCTCCTGCGGAACCAGCGCCTCCAGTACGGCACGGCGGCAGCGCTCGTAGAGAAAGATCTCGTCTCCGGCCAGCACATATCCAGGCCGAAGTGCATTCCCGCGCACTTCGTTCAGAAAGCGCTCTGTCGACGCAAAGCCCGCGCCCATTCAGCAGCCCTCCGCAGAGATGCCTTCCGGCAATGCATGCCGCAGCTTCGGCCGGAAATCAGGCATTCGCATCAAAAGGACTCCAGAATATCGGACACCGCAGCCTCGGCGAAATCGCGCGACAGCCTTCGCGTCGCGGCAGAATCCTCCTGGATGAAGCTCGCCAGGTTGGTCGTCTCCTGATACTGCTGCCGGAAGACATACGACCCGTTCTGATACAGCACCCGATGCTCTCGATCCGTCAGCGTCAGCTTCGCCGTGATCGTGATCAGAAAGCTCGAGGATTCGCCGGTCGTGTTGTTATAGGTCAGCGGAGTCACCTGATAGCCGATGATAGTGCCCTTCAGCGTCGCGTCCGCAGCGGCGTCATCGTTCGTGACGATGTGATACGAAGTACGGGTATTGAACTCGCGGATCACCGCTTCTGTAAATGCAATCTCCGTATGATACGACTGCGTATTATTCCGGAACGAAGGAATCGCCAGGGTGTGCACCGTCTGCGGAAGATGCACCGCCGAATTGACGGTGTGATAGCCGCAGCCGCTGATAACCATCAGGCAAAAGAGCAGACAGGCGGAGGGCGCCACAGCGCGGACACGATGCATTCTGGAGTTATTCTCGCAGAAATGACCGGTATCGCTTCCGCAAAAAAGAACAGGCAGCCCGTCGGGGCTGCCTGTTTGTCATGATCGGCGGTTACGCCGGTGACGGACTTCCTTCGGGGAAGCTCGATCCGCGTCCAGGTTCCGGCTTCAGTATCTGCTGCACGTCGCCTGTCGGACTGCCCGATCCGCCCGAAGGCTTCAGCGGAGGCAGATCCTTGCCTTCGATAATCAGGCGAATCTCCACCGCGTCGAGCGTCTCGCGCTCCAGCAGTGCCATCGCCATCCGGTGCATGATCGGCTGGTTTCCGTCAAGAATGCTGTAGGCCGAGCGATAGGCTTCATCCACCAGGCTCCGCACTTCGGCGTCGATCTGCCGTGCAGTTTCCTCTGAGAAATCGCGATGCTGCGCAATCTCTCTGCCGAGGAAAATCTGCTCTTCCTTCTTTCCGAAGGTCAGCGGACCCAGACGGCTCATACCGTATTCGCAGACCATTTTGCGCGCCATGTCGGTCGCGCGCTCGATGTCGTTGCCGGCTCCGGTCGTCATCTGCTTGAGGAAAATCTCTTCCGCAATCCGTCCACCCATCAGGATGGAAAGCTGCGTCTCAAGATAGTCCTTGGTCACCGTGTGCTTGTCGTCTTCCGGAAGCTGCATCGTCACGCCCAGCGCCATGCCGCGGGGAATGATCGTGACCTTGTGCAGCGGATCGGCATGCTTACGCATCGCGGCGACCAGAGCATGTCCGGCCTCGTGGTACGCCGTTACACGCTTCTCTTCGTCCGAGAGCAGCATCGACTTCCGCTCCGCGCCCATCAGCACCTTGTCCTTGGCCGTTTCAAAATCGGCCATCATGACCAGCTTGCGATTCGCGCGAGCCGCATTCAGCGCCGCTTCGTTGACCATATTGGCCAGGTCGGCGCCTGAGAAGCCCGGTGTTCCGCGAGCCAGTACCCGCAGGTCCACGTCTTCTGAGATCGGCACCTTCTTGGCGTGAACGCGCAGCACCTCTTCCCGTCCGCGCACATCCGGCCGTCCCACCACCACGCGGCGGTCGAAGCGTCCTGGACGCAGCAGCGCAGGATCGAGCACATCCGGCCGGTTCGTCGCCGCGACCAGAATCACTCCGTCGTTCGACTCGAAGCCGTCCATCTCCACCAGCAGCTGGTTCAGCGTCTGCTCGCGCTCATCGTGTCCGCCGCCCAGTCCGGCACCGCGATGCCGTCCCACTGCGTCGATTTCGTCAATGAAAATGATGCACGGAGCATTCTTCTTGCCCTGCTCGAACAGATCGCGCACGCGGCTCGCGCCCACTCCGACAAACATCTCCACAAAGTCGGAGCCGGAGATCGAGAAGAACGGCACATTCGCCTCGCCGGCCACAGCACGCGCCAGCAGCGTCTTGCCCGTTCCCGGAGGACCCACCAGCAGCACGCCCTTCGGAATCCGCCCGCCGAGCTTCTGAAACTTCTGCGCCTCGCGCAGAAATTCGATGATCTCCTTCAGCTCTTCCTTGGCCTCATCCACGCCCGCAACGTCTTTGAAGGTGATCTTCTTCTGCTGCATCGAAAGCAGACGCGCCCGGCTCTTGCCGAACGAGAGCGCCTTGTTTCCGCCGCTCTGCATCTGCCGGATCATGAAGAACCAGAGGGCGGCAATCACGATTACCGGCGAGAACTGAATCAGGATGCTCCACCACGCGCTGCCCTGATTGTCCTTGACCGTGACCTGAACGTGATTCTGATCGAGAATGTCGAACAGATGGGGGTAGTTCGTCGGAACCGTTACATGGAAACTCTTCGGGTCGACATGTTCAGAGCCGTGAACCTCGCCTCCCACCACAGTCACTTCCGTGACCTGATTCTGTTCCACGTTCTGCAGGAACTGTGAGAATTTGATCTCCTGGTCCTTGCTGCCCATTCCGCTGCTGCGCTGAAACACCTGCCACAGCAGCACCAGGCACGCAAAGATGAACACCCAGAAGATGATCGTCTTGACGGTTGAATTCACGTAGGGAAACCTCTTTTTTCTCGTGCGTCACAACAGACCGTATGGAGGAAGTCCATTTCGCGGCCCCGGTCCCGACTCCGGCCTCAGGCTCGCCGCTTCACATCGGCCCTCATGCATTAGACGTTACAAAGGGAGCGAACGAAGCATCAAACCTTGATGCAGGACAAAAACTGCTCCCCGTCAACCGAACGCCGTTCACGCATTCTTCATTCTACCCTGCACCGGCACATCAGGGGAGGGATTCGTTCTGCCCCTTTCGCGCAGCCGGCTCCCCCGTTTCTTCCATAATGCGAAACGGAACCGACGGATCGGGCTCCAGCGTTACATCCTTCATCCAGACGATCTTCCCCTGCCATTCCACCAGCGGCCAGTTGCGCCGCTCCGCGGCATCCACGCGCAAACGCTCAAAGATCTCCTTTAACGGACGCGGCCCGTGCGTGTACCGCATATACACACGGTCCCCCGGCTTCGGAGCCCGAAGCCTCGCCATCGTTGCCGGACCCGCCTCATCCCCGGCCAGCGTCGCCGTCAGGCTCAGCTTCCACTTCTCCACCCTCAGCGTCCCCGGAATCCTCAGCTCCAGCTCCGGCAGCGCCTCCTGATCCTCGCCCGCGGCGGCTTTCCGCTCCAGCCGCAGCTCCCGCAGCGTCCTCTCTGCCATCAGGCCCTCGCCGAGCATCTCCCGCCGCGCCCGGCCCGACGGCAAAGACGGCTCGCACAGTGCCATAAGCCGCTCCGTCTGCCCGAAGTTCAACTCGTACCCCAGTCCGGCCGCCGCCGCCCGCACCACACGCCGCCGCATCGCACCATCGAGCGCCCGCAACCGCTCCACTTCCATGCCCACGGTGCCTTCATCCGGATGCGTCGAAACCGCCCGTCCCCCGCCTCGCACCGCTCTTCCAGGCAGCACCAGCCCCGGCAAAATGCGCTTCAGCTCCGTCTCCCAGTAGGCCTCTTCCTCGCGCGCAATTGATGCCATATGCGCTAACTGGCTTTTAATCTGCGGGTTATATCCCTCCATCTGCGGCAGCAGCTCATGCCGGACGCGGTTCCGGGTAAACGCCGTGTCCCGGTTCGACAGATCTTCCCGCCACTCCTGCCCCGTCGCTCGCAGCCATCCCTCAATCTCCGTCCGCCTTACCTCCAGCAGCGGCCGCAGGATGAACCCTCCCGGGTACTGAACCCGCGGATGAATCCCCCCCAGGCCTTCCGTCCACGCTCCCCGCAGCAGCTTCTGCACCACGGTCTCCGCCTGATCATCCAGCGTATGCGCCGTCGCCACCGCGTCCATCTCTTCCGCCGCCAGCAGCTCCCGAAACCACCCATAGCGCAGATTCCGCGCTGCCTCTTCCAGCGTCTCGCCCCGCTCCTTCGCCACCACAGGTACCTGCACGTGATGCAGCCGGAAAGCCAGCCCCAGCCGCCCGGCCAGCGCCGCCACAAACTCCGCATCCATCTCTGCGTCCGCCTCCCGCATGCCGTGGTGCACATGCAGAACCGTGAGCACCAGCCCCGCCTCCGAAGCCGCACCCGCCAGCAGCCGCAGCAGAGCTACAGAATCCGCGCCGCCGGAAACAGCAACCCCCAGCCGCATCCCTGGCCTCAAAAATCTCCGATCGAACGCTGGTGCCTCGCCGCTCATCGAGCCCTTTCGATCCCCCATCCATCCCCAAAGGCCGTGGAAACTACCCTGCTCAGTGCAATCCGACCCCGGTCCCGAACGTAGATAATAATGCCCTGATGACAGATTCGTTCGCCACGCGTTTCGCTCTGCCCTCCGATGCCGCCCTCATCAGCCGCCATCGCCGTCTTATGTTTGCGGACGCCGGACTCGGCACCAGCTCCGATCTCGCGCGCATGGAGCAGTCTCACGAGCGCTGGGTCGCGCAGCGTATTCAGGATGGCGCCTACATCGGCTGGCTCATCGAAGATCGCAGCCTCGAAAGAGAGCGCCCTGCCGTCGCCGCCAGTGCCGGCATGCTTCTCCTCGACTGGCCCCCGCATCCCCTCGATCCCGAGGGCTCACAGCGCGCTTATCTGCTCAATGTCTTCGTCGAGCCGGAGTACCGCCGTCAGCGCCTGGGCCATTCTCTGATCCAGCTCGCGCTCGCCGAGGCGCAACGTCGCGGGATTCGCGTCACCGCTCTCCATGCAACGGAAAAGGGACGTTACCTGTATGAAATCCTTGGATTCAAAACGACAAATGAGATGCACTTCCACGCGCCCGAGGTCTGATCCGGCAGGCGTCTAAGCGTGCGGAGCCGTATGCGCCGGAAGCTCCGCGCCATGCTCCTGCGCCGAACCGGATTCGCGCTGCGCCCGAATCTCCCTCAGAACCAGCGGCTTCGTGTCGGCCACCGGAGCCATATCGCGGGTCATCACGTAGGTATAGCGAATGCGGTGGATCACCGTGATCGTCGAGATCACGGCAAGCACCCACAGCACCGGCGCCATCGCTCCCCAGCGGTCGAACAGTGCGCCCAGAATAATCAGCACGATCCGCTCCGGCCGCTCCATAAAGCCCACCTTGCACTGGCCGATCAGCGCCTCGGCCCTTGCCCGGGTATAACTCACCATCAGCGACGTGATCATCACAAACGCCGCCAGAAAGACATAGAACAAACGATTTCCGCGGGCGTAAAAGACCAGCAGACCGAAGAACAGCACGACATCGGAGTAGCGGTCGATCACCGAATCGAAGAACGCGCCGAAGACGGTCACCTGCTTCGTCTGCCGCGCCACCCGGCCGTCGACCATATCGAAGATGCCGGCGCCGATAATCACCAGACCCGCGTAAAGAAACATGCGGACATAGTTCCGGTCGTTGGCGAAGCCGAACAGGATCGCCGCGCCCGTATTGATCACCAGGCCGATGAATGTCAGCACATTCGGCGAAATACGAGTAAGCGCGAGCCCGTTCACAATCGCCTGCAGCAGCACCCCGCAGGCACGCCCAAATGCGCTGGTCCACGTCATGACTGGTTTATTCCGCTTCGTCGTGAATGGTCGTCAACTTCAGGACTTCCAGTTCCCGGTTACCGTTCGGTGTCACCACCGTCGCCATATCACCGACCTGTTTGCCTACCAGGCTCCTGCCGATAGGCGAGGTCGTCGAGATCAGTCCTTTGGTCACGTCTGACTCTTCGCTGGTGACCAGCTTGTACTCGATCTTCTCGTCTTTGTTCGTATCGTAAACCAGCACCGTCGAACCGAACGCCACGCGGTCTTTGGGAATATTGGCAAGGTTGACGAGCGCCAGGTCTCCCATGCGCTTCTTCAGCTGTCCCAGGCGGGCATTGACGAACTCCTGCCGCTGCTTGGCCATATGGTATTCAGCGTTCTCGCTCAGATCGCCCAGCGCGACAGCCTTCTTGATCTCGGCAGGAAGCTCATGCGTGAGCTCATGCTCAAGCAGCCTGATCTCTTCCAGTAGCTTTTTCTTGATGTGTTCGGGCATGTAAATATCCGTTGCGGCTCATGGGTATGAGCCGTCTCTGACCCACAGCTGTGGCCTGTACCGTTCTGCTCATTATACGGGACGCCGGTCAGCCAAAGGACCCTCAGACGCCGTACTTTCCCTCAGTCAGATGCCGTCTGCACCCGCCGCGCATCCATGAAGCCCTGCAGAATCAGCACCGCTGCCACCTGATCCACAACCTCGCGATGCTCGGTCGCCGGCCGCCCCGCCGCCTGCAGATGGCGATGCGCCTCGGTCGTCGTCAGCCGTTCGTCCCACAGGTACACCGGCAGCCCGAACTCCTCGCGCAGCAAATGCGCAAAGGCCTGCGCCTTCTCCGCCTGCGGACTCACATCGCCCGACATATACAGCGGATTTCCCGCCACAATCGCCGCACACCCGTATTTCCGCAGCAGCCGCCCCAGCGACTTCAGGTCCTGCTTCCGGTTCTTCCGCACCAGCGTCAGCACCGGCTGAGCCGTCAGCCCCAGCTCATCGGAAACCGCCACGCCGATTCGCCGGTCGCCGATATCGAGCCCCATCATTCGCTCTGTCCCAGGACGCTCTTCCACATCATGGATGTTACGGCACCATCGCTCATGAAGGTTCTCCCGAATCGCCGCATCTTAAAATCGAGAGAGGAATCAAAACAAAAAGGCCTTTATCGGTGCGACGCCTCCTTTTTCTGTTCTTTCTGCTCATTCTGTTGCTCTTTGCCGCCGCAGGCTACACCCTGCTGGTCCCGGCTGGTCCGTCTTCGGAAACCTTCGTGGATATCACGCCCGGCACACCCACCATGCGCATCGCCGCTCTTTTGAAGCAGGACGGCCTCGTGCGCAGCAAATTCGTCTTCCTTGCGCTCCACCTGGCAAAGGGAGGCACCATCAAGGCCGGCGAGTACCGCTTCGATCATCCGGCGCGTATGGCCGAGGTCTATGACCGCCTCCGCCGCGGCGATGTCTACACCCTCAGCCTCACCATTCCCGAAGGCTCCAACCTCTTCGACATCGCGGCGCGGGTCGAAGCCTCGAAGCTGGGCACAAAAGCCGCCTTCCTGGATGCCGCGAAGCAGAACGTCTCCCTCGTCGCCGATCTCGATCCGTCCGCTCCCAGCCTCGAAGGCTATCTCTTTCCCGATACCTACCGCTTTCAGCGCACCTCCACGCCGGTCGAGATTCTCGCAACCATGGTCAGGCGCTTTCGCACCCGCTCTGCCGAAATCGGCCTCTCCTCCGGCTATCACCAGGTCGTCACCCTGGCCTCGCTCGTCGAGAAAGAGACGCCGATCGACTTCGAGCGTCCCCTGGTCGCCAGCGTCTTCAGCAATCGCCTCTCGCGGGACATGCCCCTGATGACCGACCCCTCCGTCATCTATGCCGCGCTGCTCGACGGGCGCTACCGCGGTACGATTTATGAGTCGGACCTGCAGGCCGACTCGTCCTACAACACCTACAAACATCCAGGCCTGCCGCCAGGTCCCATCTGCAATCCGGGCATCGCATCGCTGCGCGCCGCCATGCACCCCACCCGGACCGACTATCTCTACTTCGTGGCCGCCGGAGCCGACCCTTCAGGTCACTCGCGCTTTTCAGCCACACTCGAGGAACATGCACAGAACGTACAGGCCTACCGGCGCGCACTGCGCTCCAGCGGCTCCCGGTAACCCGGATAACAATAATGCAACCAGATATACTCGCAGTTTCGTATCAGATCGAAGTTTCGTAATAAATGAATAACCGGATGCGGAGGCCCCGCGCGACAATCTGGATCGGCCTGGCTCTGGCGCTTCCCGCGCTGACGGGTTGCTTTTACACCACGCGCAAGGTGAAGCAGGCGAAGATGCCCTCCGTCGTCCTCAATGCAACCGCCGACCAGCTCATCGCCAAACTCAATCAGCAGTACGACACCATCCGCTCTCTGAATGCGACCGTGGAGTTCCGCGCCACCACCGGCGGCCCGCGCCAGGGAAAGGAAAAGACCTACACCTCCTTCAGCGGTTACATCCTCATGCGCAAGCCGGAGTCCATCCGCGTCCTCGGCTTTGTGCCCTTTATACACACCATCGCCTTCGACATGGCCAGCAATGGCGATACGTTTAAGCTGATCATTCCTTCCAAGAACAAGGCCATCGAAGGAAGCAACACCGTAACGAAGCAGTCGCCGAATCAGCTTGAAAATATGCGGCCAAACGTCTTCTTCGATTCGCTGCTGATTAAAGCGATCGATCCGAACGAGCTCTACACGCTCACGGCCGACACCGACACAAAGATCGATCCGAAGACAAAAAAGCTGATGCTTGAGCCCGAATACGACCTGACGGTTCTGCACCGCGAAGGCTCCAGCAATCTGCTCGCGCCGGTGCGCGTCATTCACTTCAGCCGGGTCGACCTTCGTCCGTATGAGGAAGATATTTACGACAAGGACGGCGCCATCGAAACTCGCGCCCTGTACGGTCCCCTGCAGACCTTCGGCGCACAGCAGTTTCCCGCCACCATCACCATCGAGCGGCCGCTGCAGGAGTACCAGATCCTCATCAGTCTGCAGAAGCTGATCGTCAATCAGCCGCTCACCGACGACCAGTTCGAATTAAAGATCCCGCCGAGCACTCAGATTCAGAATCTCGACTGATTCTGCATCGGTTGGGCCGCCTTACCGGTAACTCCGCTGATAGGTCCGGGTAATGCGGTCATGCCAGCCCAGATGGTCCTCGTCGAAAAAGGCCCACAAAAATCCAAGCCCGAGCGGCAGGGCTGAGAGCAGCAGTGCGGCTACGCGTCCGCGCATCGCCCTGCGCGTCGGATTCTCATCGTCGAAGGTGCAGAGCGCGATCTTTGCGTAGCGCATCCCCGGTGTCCCCGACGCCCAGCTGAAGAAGATCCACTGATACAGCACAGACAGACCCAGCAGAGCACATGCCGCGGCAATCAGCGCAGGTTTCCCCGACGGCGGATGCGCCGTGCACGCCACAAATACCAGCACGAAGAGCAGGAAGGCTCCCAGCACCAGAGCCACATCGACAATCGCCGCCATCAGCCGGTCTTCGAGTGGCGCCGTATGCAGCGGCATATCCAACGCAAACACCGAAGATGGCTCTGCGGTGCGTTTTGGCTCCGGCATTTCCCCCTCCGGTGCCGCATCAAGGCGGATGGAATGCCACTCAGTCAGCACCGGCTCTGTAACCGGCTCCGTCGAAATGGCGTCGGCTTCCACTTCAAAAATCCGAAGCTGCGACTGCTCGGGCTCCCCCGCATCGCGCAGCGGACCCTCCGCGATCCGGGGCCGGGCCTTGCGGGAAGCGATCAGTTCCCGGGGAAACTCCAGAATCCGGGCCGGCAGCGGCTGAGCCGGTTCCCGAAGGGCCTCTTCATACAGGTCCGTCGCCGGCTCCTCAGCTTCCGTGATCATAGGATGCGCCCCGGCGCGCGCCTGGGGAGGAGCCTTCCGCATTTCCGGCAGCGACTCCTGGCTGACCTTGTACCGTACCGGCTCCGGAATCCATTCCGGCTCTCGGCTGGCGATCATCACCACCGGCTCCGCCGCGGCCGGCGGAGTCAGCGCAAACTCCGCTTCCGGCTCCTCGCAGAATACCGGCAGCTCTGCCAGCAGCGCCTGAGCCGCCGCGTGGACCTCCTGCGCTGCCCTGGCGGCCTCTTCCGCGGCGCGTGCGGCCCTGGCGGCTTCGGCCGCCAGCATCTCGCTGTAGCTGGGAATATTCGCGTACCGCTCCGCCACGCGTGCCGCCAGGCTGGACGCGCGCGAAGTCTTCCCGTCCACGGCGCCTTCCATCCCGGGGAGCGCCGGCTGCTTCTCCGCTGTCTGGCCCCGCCGGTTCCGGTGTTCATGCAGACGGGCGTTTACTTCTTCTTTCCACGCAGGCAGACGATTCGACGAAGTGCTCAATGCAACCCTCTTGTTCCACGCGCTCGCTGCCGGCTCTCGCAACGGAATCCGGAGCGGACACGTCTGTTGTTGTGACCAGGCATTCGAAAAAGGCGAGGAGGCAGCGGATTCATCACCCCTGCGCACAACATCCAGGCAAGGCAGGGGTCCCGATACACGCGTCTCATGTCCATTGGCGATACTCCAATGCGGGCGAGACTACGAATTTTCGAGCCAGAGCAGCGGCGCTGTCAGCGCTTAGGGCATGGCTCTTCCGCTTTGCTATGCTGGAGTTGCCCCTCGCGATGAGAGTCCGCTTGTTTTTGTGTATCACGCTGCTGTTACTGTGTCATCCGCAGCTTTGGCCGCAGGCAGTAACGAGGCAGTTTCCCCCGGCGGATCAAACGCAGCAGACCGCCGGCCAGACTCCTGCCTCCACGCCGGATGCCTCATCGAATACGCTGCCCGATGCGCCTGATCTGCAAAGCTCCCTTCCGGAAGCGCATCCTGTCCCGTCTCCGCTCTCCGGCACGCCGGTAAAGATCATTGCCGACTCGCAGACCCGCACCCCCACGGCAAAAGGCAATCTCTACGCGCTCGACGGCAACGTCGTAATCTACTACCGCAATTATGTCGTTCGCGCCGACCACGCGACCTACAACGACGACACCGGCGACGTCATCGCCTCCGGCCACATGCTCGTCGACGGCGGCCCCGACGACGAGCACTTCGAAAGCACGCACGGCACCATCAACCTGCAGCAGGACACCGGCCACTTCTACGACGTCGCCGGCACCATCGGCGTGCAGCGCGCCGGCCACGGCAAAGTCATCTACACCTCACCCAATCCATACGCGCTCACCGGAAAAGAGATTCTGCAGCTCGGCAAAAAACGCTATCGCGTCCTGCACGGCACCATGACCTCCTGCCGCCTGCCCGATCCCGACTGGAGCATCCTCGCCGGCGACATCGAGCTCGCCAACGACAAGGCGACCACGAAAAACGCGCTCTTCCAGCTCCTGCACATTCCACTCTTCTACCTTCCTTATGTATCCCGCGCCGTCGGCGAAAACACCCGCCAGTCCGGAATCCTCCTTCCCTACTTCGGGAAAAACACGACCCGCGGCTGGATTCTGGGCGAAGGCTTCTATCTCACCCTGGGCCGCAGCGCCGACATCACCGCCGCCGCGCAATACTACTCAAAGCGCGGCTTCGCTCCGAATGGAATGTTCCGCTACAAAGGCCTCGGCGAGAACTTCGGAAATATCCGCTTCCACAGCCTCCTCGACCGCGGCTGCGCCCCGCCCAGCTGTTCAAAGCTCACCAACCAGGGCGGCATCGACGTCAATGTGGACGGACGCTACGATCTCGGTCCGCACGCCCGTGCCGTCATCGACGGAGAATACCTCAGCTCCTACCTCTACCGGCTCGTCTTCGAGGAAAGCTACGCCGTCGCCATCAACTCTGAGATCAAGTCCCAGGCCTTTATCACGCATGAGCACGACGACATCTGGCGCAGCATCCGCGTCAATCGCTACCAGAACTTCCAGGCAGCCTCACCGGCCGGCGACGAGGTCCGCATCCTGCACCTTCCTGAGCTCGACGTCGACACCGCCGAGCGTCATCTCGGCAAAAGCTGGCTCCTCTGGGACTTCACCGGCTCCGCCGCCGCTCTCTCGCGGTACGACTATCCCAACTTCCGCACTACGGCGGAAGTGCCCCGCACCGATTTCAACCCCCATCTTTCTCTGCCGCTGCACTTCGCCGGCTGGAGCTTCCGCCCCGAATTCGGGCTGCGCGACACCTGGTACGGAAAAAGCCAGAACGATACACCCCTCACAAACTTCCCCACGGTCCGCCTCGAGGGAATCAACCGCATGGCCATCCAGACCGGCTTCGACCTCCGCCCGCCGGCTCTCGAGCGCGACTTCAGCGCGCCCTGGCTGCAGAAACTTACCGGAGGAACGGTCCGGCACGTCCTCGAGCCTGATATCCAGTACCACTACGTGACCGGCATCAATAATTTCCGGCAGATCCTGCGCTTCGACGACACCGACATCGCCAGCAACACCAATGAGATCGAGTACTCGCTGACCCAGCGCTTCTACCTCCGCCAGCAGCATCCGCATCCCTGCAGTGAAGCCGACGTAACCGGACGCGAAGACGCTCGCCCGCCCTCCATCCCTCTCGCCTCCGGACCGGAAGAGATCGAGCCCGTCGAGGTCCTGCCGCAAAGCACCTGCACCGGCAGCCCCGTCGACTGGCTGAGCTGGAAGGTCGCGCAGAAGTACTTCTTCGAGCCCGGATTCGACCGCGCCATCACACGCGGCACACCCAATCCCCTGCTCACCACCCTCGATTTCTCCGGCATCGACTTCCTCACCAGCTCTCGGCACTATTCGCCGGTCATCTCGCGTCTGCATGCCCGCACCACCGCAGCCACGGACTTCGAGTGGGATCTGGACTACGACACAAAGACCGGCCGCCTGCTGTCGAGCAATCTCTACACCACATTCCACACCGGCGAATATCGCTTTCAGTTCGGCGACGCGTATCTGAATACTCCTCCCGGTCCCCCTCCCGGCTCTCTTCCCCAGGTAACACCATCCACGACGGAGAAGAACGCATACCACCAGATTCATCTCGCCAGCAGCTACGGCTCCGAGACCAAGCTGGGCTTCAGCACAGGAATCAACGCCGCCTATGACCTGGTCCATGAGCAGCTCCAGTACGGAGCCGTGCAGGCCGCCTATAATCTGGATTGCTGCGGCCTCGCCATCCAGTGGCGAAAGTTCTCTCTGGGATCGATCCGCGACGACACCGAATACCTCTACAGCTTCAGCTTCTCCGGCTTCGCCTCGCTCGGAAACCTCTCCCGCCGTCTGCGACTCTTCTGAAGGTCCGGCAGCGGATCAGTTTCATGCTGTCTGGAAGGTCACGACTTCAACCCTGCCGCAAAGGGCACGATAAGTGCGGGGCCTTAGCCCCTGAGGGACGGCTTTTCAAACTGCCCCATTGCTGAAAGGCCCTCCCGGTCTTCCCCGATGCCAGGAATGGGATAATAATGCATACGTTGCGAAGCCGCCCGGCCGAAAGGTGGATTGACTTGTACCGAACCCGTTTTCTGCAGGGCTGCCTCGTCCTGCTGCTCCTGGCTGCCGGATGCAAAGCTCAGACCGCGCCCGTCGACAGCGCCCCCAGCGCAGTCGATCGCAAGATTGAGCTCCTCGTGCGCTCTGAGCTGAATGTCCCTCCGCAATACAGCGTTGCCGTCGGACCCCATACACGCAGCGATATTCCCGGCTATGACACCATCACCATCACCTTCTCGCTGCCCGGCCATCCCGACCACACGCAGACGCTCGATTATCTGATCTCCAAAGACGGCAACACGCTCGCTCGCCTGGCAAAGTGGGATATCAGCAAAGATCCCGCCGCCGTCTTTCCCATCGCCAACCGCCCCATTCGCGGCAATCCTGCGGCAAAGGTCACCATCGTCAACTTCGACGATCTCGAATGCCCCTACTGTGCGCGCATGCACGCCGAGTTTTTCCCGGCTACCCTCGAGCGGTATAAAGATCTCATCCGCATCATCTATCTCGATTACCCGCTCACCGAGCTGCATCCCTGGGCCATGCACGCCGCCGTGAATGCCAACTGCCTCGCCGCGGAAAATCCGATCGCCTACTGGAACTACGTCGACTACCTCCATACTCACGGAGAAGATGTGAGCGGCCCCGATCACGATCCCGCCAAATCCGCGGCTATGCTCGACAAGCTCGCCCGCCAGGAAGGCACCCGTCAGAACGTCGATGCCGTAAAGCTCGACGCCTGCATCACCAAACAGGACGACTCGCAGATTCGGGCCGAGATGCACGTGGGAGACAGGCTGGGAGTCAATGCCACCCCGACCTTTTTCGTCAATGGCGATCGCTGGTCCGGCGCCCTGCCTGCGGCCGATCTCGATCTGATGATCGACCGCGCCCTTCGCGCCGCAGGCCAGACCCCTCCCGTCGAGCAGAAGGTCGCCCCCGCCACGCCTTCCCAGGAAAGTAAACCGGCCGGAGCCACCCCTTCTGAATAGGTTCTTCCGTTCTGCAATCACCCTGTCAGCCCGCCCTATGCAGCGGGCTTTCCGCCGATTATGCTGATAATTGCCTTTCGGCCAGTTATGCTGGTAATTACGGACCGGAGATACCTGCCGATTCGGACGCCGCCTCGCCGGCGTCCCTGGAGATGACTGTTGCAATTCCCATTGTTCGCTGCTGCAAAGACCTTCCCCCGACATAACGTGCGTAGAACGCCGGCCGGAGTCACCCGCCGCGCAGCCTTCGCGGCCTTTGCTCTCGGCATGGTCTGCGCCGTTACCGGATGCCAGCGCGGGCACACCCCGGACACGCTCGCTTCCGTAAACGGCAAGCCGATCCTGCGCGGCGAGGTCGAGACCATCTACCAGAACAACCTCGGCAACTCGCACCAGCAGCCGTCGAAGGTGCAGGCCGATATCGTTCGCCTCAACATTCTGCGCCAGCTCATCGACGAAGAGATTCTGATGCAGCGCGCGGCCAGGATGAACCTCTCCGCCACCGACGAGGAAGTGGACTCGAAGCTCAACGAGATCAAGGCTCCGTTTACCCAGGAAGAGTTTCAGAAGCGTCTCGACTCGCAGCACCTCACGCTCGACGATCTGAAAAAGGAAATCCGCCGCAGCAAGACCGAAGAGAAGCTCTTCAATAAGGAAATCAACTCCCGCATCAACATCACCGACGCCGACATCGCCGGCTACTACAACGAGCACAAAGCGGAGTTCAATCTCATCGAGCCCCAGTACCATCTGGCTGAGATCGTCGTCACCTCCATCCCCACTCAGCCGCAGCAGGCCGGCAATCTCCAGAACAGCAAGGCGATGAACGACGCCGAGGCGAAGAAGAAGGTGCAGATGCTGCACAACCGCCTCGAAAGCGGAGAAGATTTCGGCGCCCTCGCCATGAACTTCTCCGAGCGGCCCGACACCGCTCCCAACGGCGGTGACATGGGCTTTGTCACCGAGTCGCAGCTCCACGCCGATGCCGATGTCTACAACGCGGTCGCCAAACTGAAGCCCGGTCAGATCACCGAGATCCTGCCCGTCTATGCCTCGGCCGGATCGAAGCAGGCCATCGGCTATGCCATCTACAAGCTCATCGACCGCGAAGCCGCCGGCCAGCGCGAGCTCAACGATCCCCGCGTACAGCAGGCCATCCGCCAGCAGCTGCGCGACAGCCGCTCCCAGCTCCTCAAAAACGCGTACCTCGAAATGCTTCGCGACCAGGCCCACGTCACAAATTACTTCGCGGAAGAGGTCTTCAAAGAAGGCGCGCAGTAACCCCGGAAGAAGAACGAAAACAGAGGAAGAGCGAATGATCCGGTACGGCATCCTCGGCTTCGGCCATCATGCCATCAAGCGCATGGTCCCCGGCTTTTCATACGCGCAATCCTCGCAGCTCGCCGGCTTGTGGCGCCGCGATCCGGTAAAAGCCGAAGCCAACGCGCGCGCATACAGCATCCCCCGCGTCTTTGCCTCCGCCGGCGACCTCTGCGCCTCGCCGGAGATCGATGCCGTCTTTATCGCATCACCCGACGCATTGCACCTCGCCGATGTGCTCACCGCGGCGCGTCACGGCAAACATATTCTCTGCGAGAAGCCGCTCGCCATGAATGCCTCCGAAGCCGAACAGATGCTCTCTGCCGCAAACGCGGCGGGCATTCGCTTCGGTGTCGCGCAGAACATGCGCTACTACCGCAGTCTTGAGCTCATCCGCCAGTGGATCGCCGAAGGTCGCATCGGCGCGCCGGCACTCGCGCAGTCGCAGTTCGCCTTCAATGCCGCCGCCAGCCCGCGCGTCTGGATTTACGACTCCTCGCTCGCCCTCGGCGGCCCCATCGGCGACGTGGCCATCCACTGCATCGATGCGCTGCGCTTTATCCTCGACACTACCGTCGCGCAGATCAGCACTCTCGCGCATCGCGATGCTCACTCCGGCTCCGTCGAATCGCACGCTGCGCTGGCGCTCGCATTCGCCTCAGGAGCCATGGGAGCCGTTACCGTCACCACCCGCACCGCATATCGAACGGTGATCGAAGTGGTTGGCGAAACCGGCGCCATTCTCTGCGAAAACGGCCTCACCGTCGACCATCCTGTAGAAGTGATGCTGCGCCGCCGCACCGAGGTTGAATCCGTTGAGACCGTCTCCAACGCCGACGCCTATGGCAGAATGCTCGATGGCTTTTCCGCCTGGATCGAAGGCGGCGTGGAATACCGCTCCCCGGGCACCGACGGCCTGATCAACCAGCGCATCCTCGACGCCGCTTACCGCAGCTGGCGCACCGGCGAAACCCAGACGCCATAATCCGGGAGCAGGGGTTAGCCCTTGGGGATTAGCGGTTAGAAATCAGCCAGCCAATACAACCTTTCCTGCCTGAATGATGCCCTGTGCCCTGTGCCCTGTGCCCTGTGCCCTGTGCCCTGTGCCCTGTGCCCTGTGCCCTGTGCCCTGTGCCCTGTGCCCTGTCTTCACTCAATCACTGCCAGCACATCTCCTGCCGTCACGGTATCGCCGGCTCCGACGTGAATCTCGGTTACCCGCCCATCCTTCGGCGACTTCACCTCATTCTGCATTTTCATCGCTTCGATCACCACAATTCCCTGGTGCGCTCTCACTGTCTCGCCCTTTGCCGCCAGCAGCCGCACCACGCGGCCCGGCATCGATGCCTTCAGAGTCTTCGGCCCATCGGTGCCTCCGCCATGCGTTCGCCGCGATCGCAATGAGCGCGGATCTTCGACTCGATACGCCATCCGCTCCGTTCCCGCGAACAACACCTGCTCCTCCGCTGCGCTCTCTTCCAGCACAATCCGGTAAGAGCGGCCATCGACGATCAGCGAAAGCACTCCCGGCCGCAGCAGCCGCGCTTCTGCAGTGACGCTCTCTCCGTCGACAGAAGCACGCCAGACGCCGTTCTCCGCCGCCTGCTCCAGCTGCACTTTGCGAAGCTGCCCGCCCATTTCAATCTCGATCCTCACCCGCGCAGCGCTCCCCGCCTGGCCTGCAGCTTCCACCCGCCTGCGCTTGCCGTCCCGGCTGTCCTGGCCGCGCCATCGCCGCGCAACGTTTCGAAGATCGCCGCGCCCAGCACCGCAGGGATCGCCGCATCCTTCACTTCGGCAGACGCTTCTCCCTCTGTACCGGAATCCCTTTGCAATAAACGATCGAGGTAGCCCGTATCGATGCGCGCGGCGCGAAAGTCCTCATCATGCAGAATGCGGCGAAAAAGGTTCAGGTTGCTCCGGATGCCGCCAATCACATACTCATCCAGCGCACGCAGCATCCGCGCAACCACCATCTTACGCGTCGGCGCATACGCAATCAGCTTGGAAAGCATCGGGTCATAATCCATCGGCACCACCCAGCCCTCGTAAATGCCGCTGTCTTCGCGAATACCCGGCCCGCCCGGCTGCAGCAGCCGTGTAATGCGGCCCGGCGACGGAAAAAATCCATTCTCCGGATCTTCGGCATAGATACGGCACTCGATCGCATGGCCGCGAAGCTGCACATCCTCCTGCTTCAAAGGCAGTGGCTCACCCTCGGCAATGTGAATCTGCAGGTGCACCAGGTCCAGACCTGTCACCAGCTCAGTTACCGGATGTTCCACCTGCAGCCGCGTATTCATCTCGAGAAAATAAAAACTCCCGCTGTCATCCAGCAAAAATTCGACCGTGCCTGCATTCGTATATCCAGCCGACTGCGCCAGCCGCACCGCAGCCTCTCCCATCCGCTGCCGCAGTTCTTCATCCACAACCGCAGACGGCGCTTCTTCAATTACCTTCTGATGCCGCCGCTGCACCGAGCATTCCCGCTCTCCAAGCGAGATGCAGTGACCATGCTCATCGGCCAGCACCTGTATCTCGATATGCCGCGGCCGCTCAATCAGCTTTTCGAGATAGACCTCGCCCGAACCGAATGCCCGCTCCGCCTCGCTCTGCGCCGATGTAAAAGCGCTCGCCAGCTCTTCGCGCCGAGTGATGGCCCGCATCCCCTTGCCGCCGCCGCCCGCAGCCGCCTTGAGCATCACCGGATACCCGATCTGCTCCGCGACCTCATACGCCTCGTCGAGCGAGGCCAGCGCCTCGGTCGATCCAGGCGTGCGCGGCATCCCCGCCTTATCCGCCGCCTGACGCGCGCGGGTCTTCGATCCGAGCGCCCGCATCGCCTGCGCCGTCGGCCCGATAAACTTTATCCCCGCCTCTTCGCACGCCAGCGCGAAATCCGCATTTTCCGAAAGAAAGCCATATCCCGGATGAATCGCCTGCGCGCCCGACTCGCGGGCAATCTTCAGAATCAGATCACCGCGAAGATACGACTCCGTCGCCGGCGCCGGACCAAGCCGGTACGCCTCATCCGCTTCCATCACGTGCGGCGCTGCACGGTCTGCGTCGGAATACACCGCGACGGTGGCAATCCCCAGTTCGCGGCAGGCGCGCTCCACGCGCAGCGCAATCTCACCGCGGTTTGCAATCAGAATTTTGGTAAAGGCCATGCGGCTCCGCAGGAAGCAAGGAAGGATTCTAAATCACACCGCGCCTCTCCCGGCAATCAGCTCTCGCTTCGGTAGTGGGTCAGTTTGAATGGTTTGGAAAGGGCATACCTTCAGAGCCTGCGCTGAGCGAAGTCGAAGGATGCCGTAAGAGGTTCAAAAGGAGCGCAGCTTCAGCCGCTGAGGGATGGTTTGCTTTCTCTGCATTGCAAACTGACCTGCGTCCCTCGCTTCCATCCCGAAAGTGCAAAGCCCCCGGAATCCGGGGGCTTCACGTTCTGCTCGGAAGGTAAACCGCCTACTTCATCACAATGCCGCCCTGCGATTTGCTGTTAGCCTTCTCTTCCGCTTCCTTGCGGACGCCCATAGCCTTCTCGCGCCACTCGTCGGCCTTGGCAATATCGGCCTTGCGCGCCGCATCGTCTCCGCACTCAATCTCCGCTTTACGGCGGTACATGAGGTTGAGATACGCCATCGCGTCTTCGTAGTTCGGCCGAATCTGAATCGCCTGGTTCAGATAAGTGAAGCCATCATCGATCAGCGGGCTGTTCTGCGTCGCAAGATCCTTGCAATCCTTCACCGGCAGCTTGGCATTGCCTACTCCATCCACCTGCTGGTTGGCGCCTGTAATCACCTTCGTGGCATTGCGGAGCGCCTTGCCGAAGTCGATCACGCCAATGGTGTATGCAGCCTCGGCATCCTGCGGATCAGCCTGCAGCACCTTCATCTGCCACTGCTTCGCGTCATCGAATTTATCGATGTCATAGTACAGAGCGGCGATGCCCTTCAGGCTGCCCGGATCGTTCGGATGGTCCTGAAGCACCTGCTGATAGGTATTGATCGCCATCTGCGCAGTCTTCAGGTTGTCTGGGCTGGTATTGTCCGGAGTCACCTGCTGCATGTAAGCCGTGGCAAGATACAGCCGGGTCATCGGATAGGTTGGATCGAGATTCACTGCCTTCTGGAAGTGGCCGATAGCCTCTTCATACTTGGCCGCCTTATAGGCCTGAACACCCTTATTGAGCTGATCCCGGGCTTCAAGGCGCTTGCACCCGGCCATAGACGCCACCAATGCGATCGTGGCGGCTGCCAGCACCGGTACACGTGCGATTCGATTCATTCTGTCTTCCTTCTCCTTCAGGCCGCCTGCCTGAGATGGCATCTGCAGTTTCAAAAACTATCGTGCGGCAATTGTATTCTGAACATCGTTCGCGAGCGTCTGCCGCACAACCGGGGAAACACAAAATCAGTCGTCAGGCGGCTTGCCGGAGCGTCGCCGCAGGATCTACTGGCCGGCTTCGATCTTCGGCGTAATCAGACCGATATGATCCACACCAACCGCATGGCCAATATCGATCACCTCGGCAACCGACTCGAAGTTCAGATTCGGATCGCCCTTGACGAACATGACCTTCTCAGCACGCGCCGAATAAATCGCATTCAGCTTGTCCTCAAGCTGGTTCTTGGCCACATCGTCCTGATTGATCTTGTAAGTTGGATTTCCGTTGCCGGTACCGAAAATCTGCACGACGATGGTGCGGTCATTCGGCTGCTGCTGATTCGGATTCTTCGGCGGCTGCGGCACAAGAGCATCGAGCCCGTGCGGCGTAACCGGCACGATCACCATGAAGATGATCAGCAGCACCAGCAGCACATCGATCAGCGGCGTCACATTGGGTTCGGAATTCAGTCCGCCCGAACCGCCCAAACTCATTGCCATACGTCAGTTCCTCATTTCTCCGAAGTGGAGACCTCTGTCAGATTATGCTGCCCGCATCTTCCGGAACCCGGCTCGAAATCGCTTCCTGCCGGTGGACGCTGCATGGACGGCCCGCGCCCTTCGCAGCTGTAATCCCGGAAGATCCTTCCACTATTCTCCGCTGGTGCCGGACATATTCAGCGCATTCGAGCGCTGCTCTGTCAGCAGACCGACTTCCTCGACGCCGGCGGTACGCACCGCGTCGATGGCATCTTCCACAGTGCCGTAATGCGCACGCGCATCTGCGCGGAAGTATACGATCTTGTTCGTCTTGTTCTCCAGCATGTCGTGAACCTGCGAGCCAAGCTGGTCAATCGACGTCTGGTTCTGCCCCAGATACACTTTGCTGTCGCGGGTGATCGCCACCGTAACTGAATCTTCCTTGTTGGCATCGTCCATCGGCGTAGCGGTATTTGTCTGCGCCAGATCGACGTTCACCTTGTTGTTCAGCATCGGGGTGATGACCATGAAAATAATCAGCAGCACCAGCATCACGTCCACCATAGGGGTCACGTTGATGTTGGAATTAACCTTGCTGCCTTCGTCTCTGACAACCATTGACATTTGTATGCTCCGTCTTTCGGGCTCTTCTCTGAATCACAGCGAAATCAGTTGCCGGGGGAGGCAGAGTCCCCACTCAGCCACCCCGGCCAGGATTCCCGCTGTCTCGAACAAAGACCGTGGTTAGCGACGGCCCTGCTTGAGGAAGTAATCGATCAGCTCGCTGGACGAGTTGTCCATCTCGACGTCGAAGGCTTCCACTTTATTGGTGAAGTAGTTGAAGGTCCACACCGCCGGCACGGCCACCAGCAGACCGAAAGCCGTCGTAACCAGAGCTTCCGAGATACCGCCCGCCACAGCGCCGATACCAGGAGTCTTCTGCGTCGCGATCTCCTGGAAGGCCTTAAGGATACCGGCGACCGTTCCGAACAGTCCGACGAAGGGAGCCGTGGAGCCGATCGTGGCCAGACCGCCCAGACCGCGCTTCAGCTTCGCATGCACGATCGCTTCGGCACGCTCAAGAGCGCGCTTCGAAGACTCGATCTGCTCCGGCGTCACAGCGCCGCCGCTGCCGTAGTTGCGGAACTCCTGCAGACCGGCCGTAACCACCTCGGCCAGGTGCGACTTCTTGTTGCGATCCGCAACCTTGACCGCTTCGTCCAGCTTGCCTTCCTTCAGGGCGCCGGCGACGCGGGGAGCAAACTCACGCGACTGCTTACGGGCCGCTCCGAAATAGAGCCAGCGGTCGATAATCACGGCCAGAGACCAGATCGACATGATGAACAGAATGAACACGACGCCGCGGGCCAGCCAGCCCATGTTGTTCCACAGATCAATGGGGCTGAAACCCACCTGCGTATTGTCCTGGAAAAAGCCGAGGGCCGCGGGGTTTGAAACGAGTTGACTGAGATGAGCGAGAATCACTGAATCTTCCTCCTGGGGAGTTGCTTCTGGTAAGTACCGGTATTGGTGCTGTTGGAATGCCTCGCCGGGTTAATCCCGGCGAGACCGGAAATGACTGCCGATCAGCCGCCCATGCTGAAGATGACGTTGATCTGCGTCTCAACCTCGACAGGTTCATTGTTCAGAAGATAGGGCTTGTACCGCCACGTCTTCACAGCTTCCACGGCGTTGGCCTGCAGCATCGGCGGGCCGCTGATCACGCGGAGGTTCTGAATCGTGCCCTGTTTCGAAATCGTTGCCTGCAGCACCACCGTGCCCTGAATGCGGGCTGCCTTGGCGATCGCCGGATACTGCGGCTCCATGCCGGCAATCTTCAGACCGCTGACCACACCCGCTGAAACCTTGATCGGGCCGGTCGGCGCTGCCTTCTTCACGACCGGAGCGGGCGCGCTGCCCAGTCCGCCGAGAATGCCGCCCATCACGCCGCCCGGGGTGCCGCCGGCCATGCCTTCCATGCCGGCCACGCCCGCGCTTGGCGGAGCAGCTTCTTCCTTCACCATCTTGATCTCTTTGGGAATCTTGGTCGGAGCGGTGAGCTGGTTATTCAGAACTTCCGAAACCACATGCTGCACCTGCGGAGCCGCTGGCGGCGGCGGCGGCGGCGGCGGCGGCGGTGGAGGCGGTGCCACAAGCAATGTGGTCATCATCGCCTTAGGCAGGGCTTCGGGATAAATCAGCGGATACAAAACCAGAGCCGCAAGAATCGAACAGTTCAGGATGATCCCGAAAACTGTGTAGTACTTGCTCTTCGTTTTGATTTTGCCGCCGGACTCCATCAGGGCATCTTCAAACATGGCCTACCTCGAACCCTCCAAAACGTTGTTACCACCTTTAGACACCGTCACAGCCCCGTTTTGTTCCCGGCTGTTCCGGACAAAATTCACATTCGCCCCGGCGCAACAAATATTTCACCTCGCCGTCCTGCGTCGACACGGCTGCCTGCGACAGCCCTGTTCCATTTGCAGATTGTTCGGCGAAATTTCGACACTGCATTCCAGACAAAAAGCCGAGTTCTGCTTTGATAACACATCCGGCATACGATGGGAAACCCGGCAAAGGAATCTGATGCTGAAAATCTCTTCCGTGGAAACAAAAACAGGAAAAGCGAAAGCCGCTTTTCCTGTTTTTGCATGTATCTGCCTGAGCTTTCGCCTCAGGCTCTTGCCTTCTTTGCCGCAGGCAGCGTGGCGCGGCGTCCGCGCCCCGCACGCCAGTCCTGATACGCCACCAGCATCGGTGCAGCAACCGCGATCGACGAGTAGGTTCCGATAAGGATGCCGATTACCAGCGCAAACGAAAAGCCATGAAGTACTTCGCCGCCAAACACATACAGCGAAAGCACGGTCAGGAAGGTCAGACCGGAGGTCAGCACCGTTCGGCTCAGCGTCTGGTTGATGCTGCGGTTCACAAGGTCCGTAAGCGGCTCGCGTCGTGTCATACGCAGATTCTCGCGAATGCGGTCGAAGACCACGATCGTATCGTTCATCGAGTAGCCGATCAGCGTCAGGATCGCCGCAATCACCGTCAGCGAAATCTCCTGATTCGTAAGGCTGAATGCGCCGATGGTAATCAGCGTGTCGTGAAATACGGCAACGACCGCGGCCACGCCGTAAATCAGTTCAAATCGGAACCAGAGATAGATCAGCATGCCTGCCAGCGAATACAGCGTCGCATACAGCGCCTGCATCTTCAGCTGATTGCCCACCTGCGGTCCCACAATCTCCACGTTGCGGATGGCAAAGCCGGAAAGGTATCCGTCCTGCTTCAGCTCGCTGACCACCGCGGCATCGGCCACGCTGCTCAGACCGTCGATCGAATCGATCAGACCGCCGTGCGTCACATCGCGATAGTTCTGGATCGCCGCCGCCTGCTGTTCATAGTGCGTCTGCGCATTCTGGCTGTCGGCGCCTCCAAGATGCTCAGGGTCCTTCTGCTCCAGCCACGCCGACAGAGACCCTCGCCCGGCATTATCGAGATCGATCTTCCCGGCATCCTCCGGGCCCGCCTTCGAATAATTCGTCGTCAGCGTCTTCACGATGGCTGCGCGGCCCCGGTCGAGCGACGCCTCGCTGGTCTGCTTCTGCGCCAGCGTGATGTACACCTCGTTGTTCGACTCCGCCGTGTTGGCGATGCTCTGGATGCGCACATCGCCCAGTCCCGCCTTACTGGCTGCCTCGCGGATCTTGTCCGTATCCGGCTTCTGGCCGAACTTGACGCGCACCACCGTGCCGCCCGTGAAATCGACATCCAGCGGCAGATGATGCCAGAAGAGCAGCGACAGGAGGCCTGACACGCTGAAAATCAGAGAAAACCCGAGGAAGTACCATTTCTTCCCCAGCCAGTCGATCTTTACGTCATGAAACAGTTCCACAGCGTCAGTCCCTCAAGTCCTGCTCCCGCAACTCGCGACCAGCGGGAGCGGTTCGCATTTGCGCCGGAGGCGCGTACGCCCGAACGGCAGGTTCCGCCGAAGGCGCGGCTGCCTGAACGGCCGGTTCCTAAATCGAAATCGCCTCGCCCCGCTGCTTGCGGTTCAGGTTCGCGTCGAAGATCACACGCGACACAAACACCGCGGTAAACAGGTTCGCCGCCAGACCAAAGACCAGCGTTACAGCGAATCCGCGCACCGGACCGGTTCCGAAGATGAACAGAATCGCCGCCGAGACCATCGTCGTCACGTGCGTATCCAGAATCGTCGTCCATGCGTGCGCAAATCCCTGATCGACCGCGGCCGCCGGAGTCTTCCCTGCGCGCAGCTCTTCCCGGATGCGCTCAAAAATCAGCACATTCGAGTCGACGCCCATACCAATGGTCAGAATCACGCCCGCTATGCCTGGCAGCGTCAGCACAGATTCCGTATAGCCCATGAACCCCAGCAGAATCACCAGGTTCAGGAAAAGCGCCAGATCGGCGTTAATGCCCGCGCCTCGGTAATACACCAGCATGAAGATCATCACGGCCAGCATGCCGACCACCGACGCCATCACGCCCTGCCGGATCGAATCCGCGCCCAGCGACGGCCCGACCGTGCTCTCCTGCAGGTACCGGATCGAGGCCGGAAGCGCGCCCGTCCGCAGCAGCATCGAAAGGTCCTTCGCCGCCTGGGCCGAGATGCCTCCGCCCGAGATCGTTCCCGTATCGCGAATCTGGTCGCGGATATCGGCGACCTCGCGAACCTTGTTGTCCAGCACAATCGCCAGTGGCTTGCCCTTGTTGGCCAGCGTGAACTGCCCGAAGTGGTCGCCCGCGGCACTGGTCAGATAGAAGACCACCTGCGGCTCGTTCGTATCCGGATTCGTGCCCGGCTGCGCGTCGCGGATATCGGTTCCCGCCACGGCCGGAATGCGCGTCAGCTCATACCACGCTGAGCCGCTGTCCGAGCTCGATGCCCCCGGAACGCTCGGCAGCAGCACGGAGTCGTAAGGAACCGTGCCGCCAATCGCCTGCAGCGCCGTCTGCTGGTCAGGCCACGGGCCTCCGGTCACCAGATGGATCTCGAGGCGGGCCGTCGACTGAATCACTTCCTTTACGCGCGCCGGATCGTCCACACCCGGCAGCTCCACCAGGATCTGATCGCTGCCCAGGTTGTACTCCTGAATCACCGGCTCGCTCACACCCAGCGAGTCCACGCGGGTGCGAATCACCTCGATCGCCTGCTCGAGCGCGTGCTGCTTCATCTCCGCTTCGACCGACGGCTTCATCGTCAGCGTCAGCGCGCCGTCCGCGGCCGAGCCGATATCGTACTGGCTGCCGTACCGCGAGCTCAGCACCTCGCGCGCATCGCCCACGTGATCCGTCGAAACGCCCGAAATCTGGATATAATCCGGCCGCCCCTTCGGATCGGGCTTGATCACCGTTGCGCCGGCGACGCTGTTCTGCTGCAGATCGGTCTGAATCCGGGCAGCGTCGCTGTCCGTGTTCGCCCCCACGGCCTCATCCACCATGACCTGCAGAATCAGGTGGGTTCCACCCTTCAGGTCCAGGCCAAGATGAATCCGGCTCAGCAGCGACTCCTTCAGAGCGCTGCCGCTGAATCCCTTCGGAATACCAATGATTCCGATGATGAAGACGAGGAGTACGGCGAAGATCGTGATCGTTTTAGTGGTGAGATTCTTACGCATGGAATTCGTGTCCGGCTGGAGGGCCCCTTACTTCGCCTCGTCCTGGGTAACGGAAGCAATGGCCGTTTTGATCACTTCCAGCTTCAGATTGTCGGGGGGAACACGCAGCTGAATCGCGTCCTCTTTAATGGAGAGAATCACGCCGCGGATGCCGCCGGTCGTCGTTACCCGGTCACCCGGCTTCAGATTGCTCAGCATCTGCTGCCAGTTCTGCTGCTTCTTCTGATTCGGCCGAATCAGAAGAAAATAGAAGACCACGATAATCAGGAGGAAAGGAAGTAACTGCATCATTCCGGGCGGAATGGCTGCGGCGGCCAGCAAAGTCGTAGACGTCAACACACAGTCCTTTTGGCCGGATCAGCCTCGGCCGTCCAGCCGCAAACGTTATTTCTCTCCGCGGAAGGTCCCTGTCGCCGGTTCGGCCGCGTTTCCGCATACCTTCACATCCGGCATGCTGCAAACAGCTCCAGCTGCTTCCTGGGGATGGCCCGCCCTTCAGTCCCGTCTCACCATCCCGGGCACATACACACGACAGCGGAGTGCCGGAAGAGAGGCCTGCCTCTAAGAATCACGTACCACGCCCCCACTGTCAAGAGATGCGACCAGAGGTCCATCTCATGATGGCCATTCAATATCTCAAATTCCGCCGAGTCTGCCATGAAGGCGCTTCGACACCATGTCGAGGAGTACCATCCGCGAGCGAGGACTTTAGCCAGGCTGCTCGTGGAGCGTTAGGGAAGCTATGAAAGAGTAGTGAATTCCAGCTGCCCCGTCTCCGGGACAAACGGGTCGGGAATCGGTCTCAGGTATTCTCCCCTCAGTCGGTCAAACACAGCCTTGATTTGGAGAGCCCCACTGTACAAACGACCTCGGCGCTCGCCGGTAGGAATGAGAAGACCTGAATCGACGGCTGCTTTAAGGTCTCGGCTGGCCATTATGTCGTTCAACTCTGCCAGGTTACGGTAGCTGGCATTTCTAACTCGATAACCGATTGCGGCATCGCAAATAGCGTAAAGCAGACGCTCAGGAAGACCTCGCGCCTTTACTACCTGCTCCATCTCTTGCCACAACAAATCCATCACCTTTGTTCTGTTAAGCAGAGTCAGTGCTTGACGATAGTGAGCAGTCAGGTTAAACCGAATCCAGTCTCGTGTAGTACTTTGTGGATGCCAGGAACCTGCGCCAGTCTTCGCCAGCACATCGTAGTAAGCTTGGGTATTTCGACCCAGGTACTCCTCAATCGAAGAGAATTCTGACTCCAGAATTCCCTCACGCGCCAGTACGAGAGTCTGCAGACAACGTGCCATGCGGCCATTCCCATCTGAAAAAGGGTGAATCATCACCAAATTGAGATGGGCCATCGCTCCTTTGATCAGAGCATGGGAGCGCTCCTCGTCTTCGTTGAGAAATTCGACCAGCTCCTCAATCAATCCAGCCACCATCTCCACATCCGGGCCTTCATAGACAATCTCGCCGCTCGCCTCTTCGCGAACATAAATCGTGCCCGGTCGCCAATTTCCGGGGTTCTTTGAGAGATCATGCTGAAGCATCATGAAGTGCAGACTGCGAATGAATCCTTCGCTATAGATAAAATTCTTATCTTTCGCCAATTGAAGAACAAAAGTCATGGCAGTGCGGTATCCAGTCACCGCGAGCCACGCCTCCCGTTTCGCGTCCAATGGCTCCTCTCCCTCGGCGGCGGCTATGGCGTCTTCGGCTGTTACGTTGTATCCCTCGATACTGTTTGAACCTCTGATAGCGCGAGCAAATGTGTTGCGCCGAAGAAGCCCCGTCCATCGCCGGGGAGTGGCAAGGTTGTGCCGTAATCGATTTCTCGCTTCATCGATCCGAACGATGACCTGGGATTCAGGTTCGCCGATCTCTGCACTCTTGAACAGCATCAGCCAAAGATACCAAGGCTTCAAAATAAAGTACAATACTAATTAACTATAGGCAAATAATATTGCACTATTGCTCACGGCAAGTGTGCGAAGGGAGTAGGCACACGCCTCCGGGAAAACACAATCAGAATCCCCCCTACTCTCTCACGCCACAATCTGTATCCGCGAACAGCTCGTCGCATACCCGAGAGCCCGCTTCAGCGTCGGAAACGTCCCAGCGCTCGTAATGGCCAGAGCCAGTGTAATCAGCCCCTCGTCGCCGTAGCGCTCGCGCATCGTCTCCCGCAGCTCCGCGTTGTCGATCCGGTTCGCCTGTTCCGCAGCAAAGCGGTAAACATCCCGCAGCAGCTCCGGCAGTGCCTGCAGCCGTCCCGCCAGCAGATCGCGAATCAGCTCCGTGCGCACGCCGTCGCGCTTCGCAAAGTTCACCGTGATCTGCAGGCAGCTTCCGCAGTCTTCCTGCCGGTAGGCCGCAATCTTGGCCGTGTAATACACCTCGGCCTCCAGCGGCCCGTGAAACCGGGAAATCCCCTGCAGGCCGCTGTACGCCCGCAGCGCCTTCATCGAATGCTTCGCTATAAACCGCGTCTCATCGATCGGTACCCCCAGAAACTTCTCCGCCTTGTCCAGACGTCTCCTCACCAGCCAGTTCATCATGCCTCTCCCTCCTTCGGCAGTCTCTGCAGTTTGTCCGGATTCACCACGATATAAATCGCCCGAATCCGTCCCTCGCCCACGCCATCTTCCTCGATATCCGGTACCAGCACCGTCTGCGCCGCTCCGTCTCGGAAGCCGATAAATCCCGGCTGCCCGTTGATCCAGGTCAGCTCGCGCCTCAGCCCCTCTCCACCCTTGCGCGCAATCCCGATCAGGAACCGTGCCGCCCGGTCCTGTCCGTGGATCGGATTCAGCGCCGCGCGCGTCCGTCCACCGCCATCCGAGTACACCGTGATGTCTTCATGCAGCAGGCTCATCAGCCCTTCCAGGTCGCCGCCCTGCACCGCCGCGCCAAACTGCTGCATCAGCCGCTCCACCGCCCCGGGCTCAGGATGAAATCTCGGACGCCGCGCCTCCATCGCCTGTTTCGCCCGCCGCAGCATCTGCCGGCACGCCTCTTCCGTGCTGCCCACAATCTGCGCCGTCTCCGCGTGCGAGTAGTCAAAGACGTCGTGCAGCAGAAAGACCGCCCGCTCCACCGGAGTCAGGCTCTCCATCAGCACCAGAAACGCCATCGCCAGCGACTCCGAAAGCTCCACCGGGTCAGCCGCGCCCACCGTCACCACCGGCTCCGGCAGCCACGGCCCCACATACTCCTCGCGCCGCACCCTGGCCGAGTCCAGATAATTGATCGCCAGCCGCGTCACCACCGTCGTCAGGTAGGCCCGCGGCGAGCGAATCTCCTCCGTATCGGCCTGCCTCCAGCGCAGCCACGCCTCCTGCACCAGATCCTCCGCATCGGCCATGCTGCCCAGCATGCGGTACGCCAGCGACAGCAGGTAACGCCGCTCTCCGGCAAATATCTCTGCGCCCGAACTCTCCATCTGCTTACTATGACCGGATTCCTCTTCTGAGCGTGACAACACCGCGCAGTTACCGCGGTGTGAACATAACGTGCACCTGTCTGCGAATAATCCTGTTCCACCGCTCCCGTTCAGGCGTAAAGTGTTCTGCGGATTCCCCCCACCCTGTATCAGGAGGCTGCAATGCTCAGGCCTTTTCTGATGTTCGCGTCTCTGGCCTTCTTCGCCTTTTCCGCTCCGGTGCAAACCCCGCCTCCGTCCGGAGCGCCTGCAGCCGCACCCGCACCTGCCGTTCCGGCCGATGCCGCCCAGACCCCCAACCCCGTCAAGCCCACCGCAGAATCCCAGGCGCGCGCCAAACAGATTTATGGCTATGACTGCGCTCTCTGCCACGGCGAAAAAGGGGACGGCAAAGGCGATGTCGCCGCCGACATGAAAACGCCTATGGGCGACTTCACCAGCTCCGCCACGCTGAAAAGCATGACCGACGGCGAGCTCTACTACGTCATCCTCAAAGGAAAGGGCCAGATGCCTCCCGAGGAAGGCCGCGCGAAGCCGGCTGAGATCTGGAACCTGGTCATCTACCTGCGGTCGATGTCCAAACAATAAAGATGGCGTAGTGGGTTAAGACGGAGTAGCGGATCGGTTTGAATAATTTGGGGGAAGGGCACGGCTTCATAGGTTGCGGAAAACTCTGCTTTGTATCAGGCGGGGTGCGTGGTGAAAGGCTCATTGCTTTGTTTGCATCACAGGTTGCGGAAAACTCTGTTTTGTATCAGGGCACGACTTCAGTCGTGCCGCAAATGCTTCAGAATCAGCCGGGCTTTAGCCCCTGTGACCTTCTTTTCTGCTGACTTCGCCTCAAATTCCCTCTTTTCGGCAGCCTGTTCAGCCGTAAGAAGCACAAACATGTGCGGCTTCAGCGCTGAGGGATGGTTGGTTTTTCCTGCATTGCAAACGGACCCCACGATCAGGACGACCAGAATGGGGTAGAACGCTCAGGCGCTCTGCGAGGCTTCCATCTTCAGGTCCGTCACCGGAAGCCCGGCCTCGATGCGCTCGCGCACCCTGCGCATCGTCCCCAGATAGAACGCCAGGTTGTGCAGCGTATTCAGCACCGCTGCCAGCGGCTCCTGTGCCGTCATCAGATGCCTCAGGTAGGCCCGGCTGTAGCGCCGGCACACCAGGCAGTCGCACTTCGGATCGGCCGGCCCCTGATCCTCCGCAAACCGCCGGTTCTTGATGTTCAGCCGCCCCTCGGAAGTAAACAGCAGCCCATGCCGCGCCGCCCGCGTCGGCAGCACGCAGTCCATCATGTCTACGCCCATCGCCGCATACTCTACAATCTCATCGGGATAACCCACGCCCATCACATAGCGCGGCTTGTCCTTCGGCAGCAGCGGCAGCGTCGCCGCAATGATCTCCCGCGTCAGCTCTCTCGGCTCGCCTACGCTTAATCCACCGATCGCATAGCCCGGAAAATCCATCTCCACCAGCCGCTCCGCCGACTCCCGCCGCAGATCGGGATACATCCCGCCCTGCACAATCCCGAACAGGCTGGGCATCTTCCCTTCAAATCCCTCGCTCCACGGCCTCTCGTGTTTGTGCGCTTCAAAGTGATCGCGGCTGCGCTGCGCCCAGCGCAGCGTCAGGTCGAGCGACTTCCGCGCCCGCGCATAATCCGCCGGATACTCCGTACACTCGTCGAACGCCATCGCAATATCGGAGCCCAGCGCAACCTGCACATCCATCGAATGCTCCGGCGAGAAAAAGTGCGACGATCCATCGATGTGCGACCGGAACGCCACGCCCTCTTCCGTGACCTTCCTCAGCTCATTCAGGCTGAAGACCTGAAATCCGCCCGAATCGGTCAGAATCGCCCGCTCCCAGCTCATAAAGCGGTGCAGTCCGCCCATCCGCCGCACCAGCTCATGTCCCGGCCGCAGATACAGGTGATACGTGTTGCCCAGAATGATGCGCGCATCCAGCTCTTCCAGCAGATGCTGCGGCACCGCCTTCACCGAGCCCACCGTTCCCACCGGCATAAACACCGGCGTCTCGACCGCGGCATGGGGCAGCATCATCGTCGCGCGCCGGGCCGCTCCCGACTCGGCATGAATCTGAAATGCAAGAGACACTTCCGTGATTGTACCGGGCAGGAGAACGAGTACTCCCCCTTAAACCTTTGTCATCCCGACCGGAGCGGAACGAAGTGAAGCGCAGCGGAGGGATCTGCATTCCGTCTCGCGCCCACGAGACTCGGCAGAAGCACTGGGCTTCGGAAGTATCTGATAAATCGGCCCCTGCAAAGTTTCGTATCAGGGCACGGCTTCAGAACCTGCCCTGAGCGAAGTCGAAGGGTACCGTAACGGCCTCCGCCAGCACTCTCATGCACGCCGGTCTTTATGGATTTCTGATGGGAACCCCATAAGTTCCTTATGGGGAATGCTGTCTCCTGAACATCTGAGGTGTTCCCCTTGCGTCTTCTTTTTATCGCTTCCCTGTTGTTGCTTTTTTCCTCCGGAGTCAGTGCCCAGCAGACGGCCACCGGTGCGCCGCTCCCTGAAGAGCCTTCCTCTGCGGTGTCCGCCTCTTCGTCTTCGCCGGGTGCAGCCGCTCCCGCTGCAGGCTTCTTCTCCCGTCTGGGAGAGGCTTACCGCAGCGACTGGAATCCTGCGCCGGACGCCGGCCCTGCGCCCGCCCGTCGCGGCTACGACGCTCCTCTCGATTCGATACCGTTTCCCAGCCCGGACTACTCCGTCGGAGGAACCCCCATCATCGGCGCGCCCGACACGCAGACCTATCCGCTGATGCAGGCCATCAACGAGAACCGCACCCGCACCAAAATTTATGGATGGTTCAATGGCGGCTTCAACGTAAGCACCTCGAACAAAGGCGATGGCGCAAACTCCCCCGCCGCTTACTACTACAATCCCAACCGCATCACGCCCGATCAGGAAGTGCTCTACATTGAGCGCCTGCCCAACACCGTGCAGACCGATCATGTCGATTACGGCTTTCGCTTCGCGCAGCTCTGGGGGCAGGACTATCGCTACACCACATCGAAGGGCATCTTTTCCCAGCAGCTGCTGGCAGAAAATCACGAGTACGGCTACGACCCCGTGATGCTCTATTTCGACATCTACTTTCCTCATGTTGCTCAGGGAATAAATATCCGCATCGGCCGCTACATCTCTCTGCCCGATATCGAGGCGCAGCTCGCGCCTAACAACTACACCTATTCGCACTCTCTGCTCTATACGATCGATCCCTATACGCAGACCGGCATCGTCGCGAGTGTCAAGCTCTCCAGTCACTGGCTCGTGCAGGGCGGATTATCCGCCGGCAACGACGTTGCGCCCTGGACAAAGGATGCGAAGCCCACCGGAACCGCCTGCGCCGACTACACCTGGCGGAAAGGCGGCGATGCGCTCTACACCTGCGCCAACTCCGTCAACAACGGCAAATACGCCTATAACAATGTGCAGAGCTACTACGAGACCTGGTATCACAAAATCAATGCAAAGTGGCACACCGATACCGAAACCTGGTACATGTACGAGCGCCAGGTGCCGAACATCGCCGGAAATGTCGCGAATCCCATCACGCCCGAGACCGGAGCCAACGGAGCCTTCTGCAGCGCCGGCCAGCGCACCTGCTTCGCGCCCGAAGTTGCCGTCGTCAATTACCTCGAGCACGAGTTCGACACGCACCACTATCTGTCGATCCGCAACGAATTCGTGAACGACATCAAAGGGCAGCGCACCGGCCACGTCACAAAGTACTCAGAGCATCTTGTGAGCTACGGCTACTGGATCGGCTCGACCATTCTCTTCCGCCCCGAGCTCCGGCTCGAGCACTCGTATGATCTTCCCGCCTACGACAACGGGACGAAGTACACCCAGTTCATCGTCGCCGGCGATCTGACGTATCACTTCTGACGCCGTCAGCGCTGCAATACATAAGCGAGCGCATCCCCGCTGTCCTGCCGCCCGGCAAAGGATGCGTTCCCCGCAAATCGCTCTGAAGAAACTTCCCCGGAAATATAAAGAGGCTGCACCCGGAAGATCCGGATACAGCCCCTCTTTCTTTACTGCTTTAGAAGTGCAGCTTCGCTCCAAGCTGCAGGGTTCGGGCATCGTACGAGTTGGTAACCGCGCCGAAGTTCGCGTCACCGCTGTTGGCATCGATGGCATTGAACTCCGTGTGGTTGAAGATGTTGAAGTATTCGAACCGC
Source organism: Paracidobacterium acidisoli (assembly GCF_003428625.2). Lineage (GTDB taxonomy): Bacteria > Acidobacteriota > Terriglobia > Terriglobales > Acidobacteriaceae > Paracidobacterium > Paracidobacterium acidisoli. The sequence continues at coordinate 216,144 of NZ_QVQT02000004.1, forward strand.
AGCTCCAGGTTCGGTCCTTCCCCGCTCGTGAACGGAATCGTCTTGAACAGTGACCAGTTGGAGTTGAACAGCCCAGGCAGCCGGACAGCGTCTTTTCCGGCATTGCCAAAGCCATCGTTTCCTCCTCCATTCCACGGAGCGACGGGATTCGCGAAGGCACTGGGTGTAAACCATGCTGTTCGCGTCTTCGGATAGGAAACCTTCCCAGCGAGGTCAGGACGATTCGTTGTGCCGCCGCCCAGGCCAAGCGTATCCGTCAGGCCGGTGGTACCGGCAATGGGACCCGTATAGGTGAGGGGTTGCGGAACTCCCGTTTCTGCCGTCGTGATACCTGAGAACTCCCAGCCGCTCAGGACCGTGCGGGCCGCCACACTCGAGCTGTGCGCAAAGAACGGGAAGGCATAGATATAATTCACGTTGAGGATATGACGGCGGTCGAGCGTTCCCGAGCCGCGGTCATACCCCGGATTGAATGGATTCGAAATCGCGCCAAGATCGTTGCTGGTCTCATCGATCTCATGCGAGTACGTGTAGGCAATCTGCGCCGTCACCCCGTGCTTGTTCTCCATGCGCAGACCGGCCTGCAGCGCGTTATAGCCGAAGTTAGTCTCGTTCTCTTCCTGGGTAACGCCGCCGAACCCCGGGAAGATGCGGTACAGGTTGGCATTGAGTGAGCCATTCGAAACGCCCTGACGAAGGTCATATGGATTGGCGGCGTTGTTCGGATCGGTCAGCGGAAGCGTATTGATGTTCCGATCGTCGTTCTGGTCCCATCCCAGCGAGCCCGCATACTGCACCTGCAGGACAACCGAGGGAGCCAGCTGGTGCTGCACGCCCAGACTGAACATCGCAGTTCCCGGAGGTGTGTACTTGTACTCGAGATTCGTCAGCACCGAAGGAAAGGTCTGCGATGTCGTATTTCCTGTCAGTGCGCTGGTATTCGGATTGGAGAAGTACACGTTGTTCGCCGCCGGCTGATAGGCAAAGGGCGGGTTCAGAGCAGCGTTATATACGTCGTTGCCCTGCACACGCTCATAGAAGAGCCCGAATCCGCCGCGAACCACCGTCTTTCCGTCTCCGCTCAGATCGTAGGCGAATCCAATGCGGGGCTGCCAGGTGTTGTATTTGTTCTGGACGTTCCCGCGCGGGAATCCGCCGACGCCCGCCTGCTGGATGCCGTTGAGGTAGAAGCCCTGGCCCTTGAAATTGGTGAGGAAGGCGGAGTTCAGCGTTCCATCCGCGTTCAGTGGATAGCCCTGCGACGTGTTGTAGTCGCCTGGCACGAAATTGGCAAACTGGTTATACCGCTCAAAGGCATGCGGCAGGCCGTCGAAGCGGATACCCAGATTCAGCGTCAACCGCGAGCTGATATGCCAGTTATCGTTGGCGTAAAAGCCATAGTTATTGTTGACCCAGTGCTTGCCGGCCAGAAACTGCAGCTGAGTAAAGCTGGTCGCATCGCCCAGAAGGAAGTTGATATAAGAGTCGCCGGAAAACGCGCTGGAATTGAATGCTGCGGTTCCCTGCGTATTCGCCTGCAGCTGCTGGTTTTTGTAATCGTGCAGCCAGCTGAATCCGAACTTGAGCGCATGCCGTCCCTTCGTCCACGAAAGATCGTCACGCCATTCGAAGCCTTCGTATCCGTTCTTCCAGGGGAAGTAGCTCGATGTCCATGTCTGGTTGAGCGGCGATCCCTGTAGGTCGATCTCCGGCATACGGCTGCCGACGTTATCCGACACCGGGAAGAAGCTCGTCGCCGACCATCCGCTCGGCTGCACGAATGAGCCGCCAGGGCCGGTGATCGGCGACAGAGTGATCTTGTTGCCGCTGTAAAGGTAGGACGTTTCGTTCAGAAGGTTGGGAGAAATCGTCTGTGTCAGCTTGATCACCGACGACCATGCCGGATTCTGCATCTGGGTCCCGACCGTTGGATAATCCCCGCCCGGACCCCACAGCGGCGGGAAGAAGGTCGCCGTCACCGGCTCATGCAGCAGATGCCCCATCAGCTGCAGCTTGCTGTTGATGGTGTGATCGATGCGGACCACGTCCTCGCGAACATTGGTCGTCTGCGGAATCGACGAGATGAACTGGGCCGCCCCATAGTTCGGCCGGGGAAAGGTACCCGCGTTCACTTCGAGAACCGAATTGGGATCGATCAGGTTGGCCGGAATCACATTGCCCGGAAAGGGCTGGCCGGGAGTCAGTCCATCCGCCGCATACAGGCTGAGCTTGTTTGGGTCCGTTGTGGTGGGCACGACAGGATTCGCATTGCTGCCCGGAACCGTGTAATGCAGGTCCTGGCCCGCCGTCGGAAAATTGTTCGCCATGATCGTATTCACAATCGACGGCGTGCTTCCCTGGATCAGTCTCCGCCACTCTTCGTTCACAAAGAAGAAGGTCCGCTTGCGCGCGTTGTTGTAGATGTGCGGAATAAACAGCGGACCGCCTATATTGCCGCCCGGCTCGTTCAGACGAAACTCAGGCCGCGGCTGGTTCGCAAGGTTGGTGAAGTAGTTGTTGGCGTCATAATCTTCGTTGCGGTTGAACTCATACAGCTCGCCATGAAAATCACGGGTGCCGGACTTGATCACCATCAGAATCGTGCCGCCCGAGCCGATGCCGTAATCCGGTGAATAGTTGCTGTCGAGCGTCTGGAACTCGGAGAGAGCGTCAATCGAGGGCAGTGAGCCGAAGCAGCCGCCGCAGCCGCGATCGTTCAGCTCGCCTCCGTCCAGCAGGTAGATGTTGTGCGTGGTGCGTGTGCCATTGAAGCTGATGCCGTTGGCCGAGGTCAGCGCATTCACGCCGCTGAAGGCCGGCAGATTATTCGATACGCCGAGGCCAAGAGCCGCCAGCGCCGTTACGTTGCGGCCGTTGGTCGCAAGCTGGGCCACCTGCTGGCCGCTGATCAGTGTGCTCAGCTCGCTCGTCTCCGACTGCACCTGCAGAGCGTTCGCCTGGACAGTCACCGTCTGCCCTTCGCTGCCTACCGTCAGGCTCACGTCTTCTCGCAGGCTCTGGTCCGTGTTCACCACAATGTCCGTACGGGTGAACTTCTGAAATCCCTGCGTCGTCGCATTCAGCGTGAAGTGGCCTACACCCACGTTGGCGAAGAGATAAATACCTGCGCTGTTTGACACCGTCTGTCTCACCTGGCCGGTCGCCTGATTGGTGAGCGCGATGGATACATTCGGAACCACCGCTCCAGTCGGGTCTGTGACCGTTCCGGTAATCGTCGCATTCTCCTGCGATCTCGCGGCTGGAGCGAGAAGAATCAGCGCGAAGCTGATACCTGCCAGCCAGAAAGCTATGCGTCTCATAAACGCCTCCTGAAATTTTTCCTTACCCTGTGTGCCTTGCTGAGTCCGTGGGCATTTTGCCTTGTCTGTCGATAAAAACTCCGGTCAGTCGTTCCGGCGCCTCATCAGGCGCTCTGCTCTTCCGGAACCCGCCTGCAGCTCTCGATCCAGGCTGAGATAACGTTTGCCCATTCGCCGTTACAATCCGCCTTCAGTTTCTCTGCATTTTTCAATTGCTTCTCTGCATGATCTCCGGGGAACCCTCTGGAGTCTTTTACTAAAAGGCTTTTGGAAGTTGCTGCCGTGATGCTTTTCGAACCTCTGCTTTCAGCTTCCGGCAGTCGTGTAAATGTTTACTGGCGGTGAAGAATAGTCTGCTCCAATTGCCCCTGTCAAGCACGAACTACATCGCTCATCCATCCCCTCGAAACAGCCCGTTCAGGCGCGGTTTCATGCGTCTTCCCGATGGCTCCAAAAGAGATATCCCAAAAGAAAAATCCTCCGGCGCGGCTGCGCCGAAGGATCTTCCCCGGAAAATTTTTCCCGCCGCTACACCTGAGACACACTCAGCGGACTCAGCAGCAGATTCGTCACATTGCTGACTGTCGGCTCAAAGCTGAAATGCGGATCTGCCGCCAGCTTCTTCCACTGCGGATCACCGAAAAATGCCGCCCACTTCGGCTCCAGCTCCGCAGGACTTCCCAGGCTCAGCATGTAGGTCAGACACGGCATTTTGGGGCCGATCAGCGTATCGCCGAAGAACACCTGTTGAAATCCCGACCGCTGAAAGATCTCGAACTCGCCCGAATGGAACATCTCGATCTTGCGCGTATGGTCACGGTTTGTGGCGCTCTCATAGGTGCGAAGCTGATAGATCCGCTTCCCCTTCGTCGCGGCGGCCGGCGGCGGAGTCAGCTTCGGCCATCCCTGAAACGCCTCCAGCAGCGAGCTCTCGATCCTCCGGAAGGCCGGTGCATTCGCCGGCGCATTCCAGTACGGGTCCGCCGCCTTCAGAAACTCCTCATCCTCCGCAAGACGCAGATCGAGCGTCGCCAGCGTCTCGACCGACGATCCCGGAATCACCAGATAGAACGTCGGCGTCTCCGGACCGTAATCGACCTTGAATGCGCCCACAGGTCCCATACCCATGCGGCTTAACGTCGGGATCAGCGCATCGCCGAAATAGCTCTCCGTCAATCTGGATTGCGGCCCGCTCTCCAGCTGATAGCGGCGAAGCTGATAAAACTCGCGCGAGCTGGCGGCGGCAGGGGGAGTCTGCGCGGAAAGGTCGCGCGTAAGGGCAAGAGCAGATGTGGCAAGGGAAGCGGCAAGGAACTGGCGGCGCTGCATGAATCTCTCCTTCTGGAAGATGTCCGCAATTTTACGTGACCTGCGGCACACCTGGTCCGCTCCACTGTGTCTGTATGATCGCCGTGCTCGCGTCGCTCGTTTGACCCCGCCTGCAACGTGGCGCTACCCTCATCCCGTGAGTGCGCGCTGTCCATTCTTCGGTTTCTGTTGTCGCTTCTTCTGCCGTTGAAGCATACCCGGAGAACCATGCATGAAATTCCTTACGACATTCGCCACAGCCCTTGCTCTCTTTCTCGCAGCTCTGTTCGCCGCCGCCGTCGTCGTCCCCGCTCAGTGGAAATCCGATCTTCTCGCCTGGCGGGCCGATCGCGAAAAGGGACTCGCGCAGCCCGATAGCTGGCTCACACTCGTCGGCCTCGACTGGCTACAGCCCGGAGCCAATCCCTTCGGCTCAGCCGACGGCAGTCGTATCCGTCTTACCGCGCCATCCGCCGCTCCGCATCTGGGCATTCTCTTGCTCAGTGGCACTCAGGTGCGCCTCATCCCACCGCCTGGCGGATTTCCCGCCGCACTCCGCGTCGACGGCAAACCCGCGCAGCCTGTGCTGCTCACCGATGACAGCGAGAACCACCCCTCCGTCCTCACCGCCGGAAGCCTTACCATGACCGTCATCCATCGCGGAGGCCGCTTCGCGCTCCGCATCAAAGACGCGCAATCCCCCACGCGGCTCCACTTCCACGGCCTGCACTGGTATCCGGCCGACCCGCACTATCGCGTCGATGCAAAATGGATTCCCTCGGCTCCGGGCAGCACGCTTCACATCGCGACCATCATCGGCACCACGCTCAACCTCCCCGCTCCGGGCATCGCCGAATTCATCCTCGACGGCAAAACCCTGCAGCTTGAGCCGGTCATTGAAGAGCCCGGAGATACCCAGCTCTTCTTCATCGTGCGCGATATCACCAGCCGCACCACCAGCTACGGCGCAGCCCGCTTCCTCTACACCGGTTTCCCCGACCACGGCCTCGACAAGCCCGGCCACCTGATCCTGGATTTCAATCGCCTGCGGAATCCGCCCTGCGCCTACACACCGTACGCCACGTGCCCGCTGCCGCCCGAGAAGAACCGCCTGAGTATCGCTCTCCCCGTCGGCGAAGAGCGCTATTCGCACTGAATGGCAATGCACCGCGACCGCGCACGGAAGAGCAAAACCTGAAAACCCGTATCCGAAGATCGCCCGTGCGCAGACCAGCCAGCGTCGCGTATAGCCTTCGCCCCGGAATTGCCTAGACCGCGCTGCGGATCACGTATTCCGCCGCGGCCCCGGCTCCAATCACTGAGGTCGTATGCTCCTCCGGCAGAACCTCCACCGTATAGCTCTGCAGCGGGCTCATCTTGACCATCTCGTACAGATACTGCTTCAGCAGCGGCAGCTCCAGCCGCTGAATATCCCGGCCTGTGTAGTAAAACTTTCCCGGCCCTTCCAGATGTATCTGCGAGGCCGTCGCGGCTGCCAGCGCCCTGTGCCACAGTTCGACGAACTCCACGCACCGCCGGTCGCCCTTTTTAGCCGCGGCAAATACCTCGTCCGGCTCCAGGTCAAGAAAGCGCAGCCGCATCGCCCGGTGGCCCATAATGCCTTCCAGGTGTCCCCGTCCGCCGCATCCGCAGTAATTCTCCTTCGGGTCGAGCGTAACCGTTGTATGTCCGCCCTCCCACGGTCCTTCCGTGTAGGGAAACCGCCCAAATCCAATCCCGTTGCCGATCGTCCACACCCGCACCGAGCGGTCCAGCCGTCCCCGGCTCGCAGCCAGCCCGGCGGCGACGGCATCGGCGTCGTTGAAGACCTGCACCGTCCAGTCGATGCCTCGCGCCTTCAGCCCTGTCTCCACATTCTCCCGGACATGCGCGCCTTTCAGCTGCGGCAGATTCGGAGAATCCAGAATCACGCCCTTATGCACGATCCCCGGCATCGCCACACCCACTGCGGAAATCTCAGAGCCCGCCGGAGCTACCTCTGCAATGGAGTCGCAGATCAGCTCGCACAGTGCGTCCGTGGGCATCTCCAAAAGAGCATTCGTGTCATCGGTGCGCTTCGGAAACTCCTGGAGCGCTCCCTGCAGAGTATGGTCATCCAGAAGCCCCACCTTTACCCGCTCGGCCATGACCACACCCACGGTCTTTGCCATCCTGCTCCTCCTGCCGGCTCAGTCTTCGAAACGCGCCAGTTTGTTGACTCCGTTAAACGCTGCCGCCTTGTAGCATTCGGCCAGCGTGGGATAGTTGAATACCGAATCGATGAAATAGTCCAGCGTGCCGTTCAGCGTCATCACCGCCTGGCCGATATGCACCAGCTCCGCTGCGCCTTCCCCGATGATATGTACGCCCAGAATCGCCCGCGTCTCGCGGTGAAAAACCAGCTTCAGCCGTCCCGTCGTGTCGCCGCGTATCTGCCCGCGCGCAATCTCGCGGTAATACGCGACGCCCACCTCATACGGAACATCCTCTTCCGTCAGCTGCTCCTCTGTCTTGCCGATAAAGGAGATCTCCGGAATTGTGTAAATCCCATACGGATAAAAGCTGGGGTTCGACTGCATCGAGTCGTTTCCGTACGCCCGCTCGATCGCGATGCGCCCCTGTTCCATCGAAACCGACGCAAGGCTGGGAAAACCGATCACGTCGCCGACGGCAAAAATATGCGGCACCTTCGTCCGGAAATCCTGATCCACCGGAATGCGCCCGCGCCCGTCCGCCTCGACGCCCGCCGCCGTCAGGTTCAGCTCGTCGATATTGCCCTGGCGTCCCACCGCGTACAGCAGCGCATTGCCCGAGATCCGTTTTTTGCTCTCCAGATTGGCGACGACCGTCCCGTCAGGAAGCTCCTCAACGCTCTCCACCTCTTCGGCCAGCCGCATCGTTACCCGGCTGTCGCGCAGATGGTAGCTCAGCGCCTCCACAATCTCCTGATCGGCAAACTCGAGCAGTTTCGGCCGCTTTTCCACCAGCGTCACCCGCACGCCCAGCGCCGCAAACATGCACGTGTACTCCACGCCGATCACGCCGCCGCCCACCACGATCAGCGTCTTCGGCAGGTCCTGCAGCTCCAGCACCTGATCGCTGTTGATGATCGTGCGCCCGTTGATCGGAACCTTCGCCGAATCCGCCGGCCGCGTCCCCACCGCGATCACGATCTTTTCGGCCTCGTAGCTGTTGGTCCCGCGCGGCCCTTCCACGTGAACATGGTGCGGATCGTCAAAGCGCGCCGTGCCGCTGACTACCTCCACACCGTTGCGCGAAAGCTGCGCCTCGGTGACGTCGATCTCCGTCTTGATCACGTGCTGCACCCGGAAGGCAAGATCCGACATCGTGATCTTCTCCTTCACGCGGTAATTCATCCCGTAAATCGAGCGGTAGTTGTATCCGGAGAGATGCAGTACCGCCTCGCGCATCGTCTTGCTCGGAATCGTTCCGGTATTGATGCACACACCGCCCACCACACTGCGCATCTCCACCAGCGCGACGCTCTTCCCCTTCTTCACGGCGGAAACGGCGGCGCGCTGGCCCGAAGGACCCGATCCTATCACCAGCAAATCGTATTTCGTCATGTCGTCAGAGGAGGCCTCAAAGGCGTGCTCCAGGGCTTGATCTTAAACCGTCGGGGATCAGAATTGCGTGAAAGGACATTTAGTGGAGAGCTTTCTTCCCAATTTGGCGTAGTCCGTCGCGGTAGACTCAATTCGGGATGCTGCTCTGCGCCATCACCAACCGGAAACTGCTCGGTGACGACGAGTCCTCCCGCCGCGCCGCGCTCGTCCATCGCACCCAAATCTGGGCCCGCGACGGCATTCCCTTTATCCTGATCCGCGAAAAGGATCTCCCACTTCCCGATCTCCAGTCCCTCGCCTCCGAAATCGCCGCCGTCGTTCACGCCGAAGGCGGCAAAACCCGCCTGCTCCTCAGCGCGCCCCCGCAGCTCGCCCTCGCAGCAAACGCCGACGGCATCCACCTCTCGAGCGGCATCGGCCTTCCCGGCATCACCGCCGCCGAACAGGCCTACCGCCGCGCCGGGCGCGAGCCTCTTGTCAGCGTCTCCTGTCACAATCCCGACGACATCCGCCAGGCCCGCGGCGCATCTCTGCTGCTCTTCGCGCCGGTCTTTGAAAAGGTGACCGAAACCCGCACCCTCCCCGGCCAGGGCCTCGTACCGCTCCGCCAGGCCTGCCAGGCCGCAGGAGACATCCCCGTCCTCGCCCTCGGCGGCATCACCGCCTCCAACGCCCGCGTCTGCGTCGATGCAGGAGCCGCCGGCATCGCCGCTATCCGCCTCTTTCTCACCGGCGCCTGGCACGCCCTCCGCTGATTCCTTCGGCTGGTTCACTCCGGACCGGCGTATCCCGGGCAGCGCTGATTCATCAGATTGATTTGTTTCGGACGGATCTATCCCGGCAACGCTGACCGCCGTCCCAAAATCCCGCACACGCTGTGTACACTGCGAAAGAAAGGAGCTGATTTCCGTCCGCTGGCTGCTTTTTCGCTGACCGGACCTCCGCTGACCGCTTTTCAGCTAACCGGCCTTTAGCTGACCGTTTCTTCGCTGACCGCCTCCTGGCTGCTTTCTCCCATGTCCCACTTCAACAGCTTTGTCCGCATTCCCGCTCTCGCCCTTCGCCAGCGCATCCGGCCGCTGCCCCGCATCGGCGTTCTCGACGAGGATTGCCTCGCAATGCGCGTCCGGCCCCTCGACATCGACTTCAACCTGCACCTCAACAACGCCCGCTACCTCAGTCTCATGGATTACGGCCGCATGCACCTCATCGCGGCCATCGGCGCCCTCGACCCCGCTCTCCGCGCCCGCTGGATGCCGCTCGTCGGCTCCATTTTCATCACCTACCGCCGCTCCCTGAATCTCTTTGCGCCCTTCACCCTCGCCTCGCGCATCCTCTGCTGGGATGAAAAGTGGTTCTACATGGAGCAGGTCTTTCGCACCCCGACCACCCCCGGCTCCGATACGGATGGCCTCGCCGCCATCGCCTGGGTCAAAGGACTCTTCCGCGCAAAGACCGGCAACGTCGCGCCGCAGCAGATCGTCCACCTCGTCGCTCCCGGCCTCGCCTCGCCCCTCATGCCTGAATCTCTCGCGCAGTGGAACACCCTCACCCGGGAAAAACTGGTTCAGGCCGACGGATTGTAAGGATTTTCAGAGAAGTGGACTCAGGGCAGTACCGGGAAAGCCCGCACTCGCACCGTCCCGATCCTGTTACCAATGGGCAGCGCAATGGCAATCAGGAGAAAGTAGAACAGAAAATCCGCGATCTTCGCCGCAGGCTCTGACGAGCAGATCAAAAATTCACACCGCACCCGCTGACAACCCCACACGCCGCGACTACGATGGCTCCGTCTGCACCGGCCTGGCGGCACACGCGGCCTGCAGACACAAACCCACACGTCCCGAAAGGATGGCTCTCATGGCTAACCCCTTCGTTCACCTCGAGCTCAACACGCCCGATCTCGCCAAAGCCAAAGAGTTTTACGGTCAGCTCTGCGGCTGGACCTTTGAAGATTCGCCCACGCCCCACGGCGTCTACTCCCTCTTCCGTCCCGACAACGGCCCCGGCGGCGGCATCATGAGCATGCCCGACGGGCCTACCCAGTGGCTGCCTTACATCGGCGTCGACGACATCCACGCCGCCACGGATAAAGCGGAAGCCCTCGGCGCAAAGGTCTGCATGCGCGCCCAGGAAGTCCCTCAGATGGGCTGGTTTTCCGTGCTGACCGACCCCACCGGAGCCGCCATCGCTCTCTGGCAGGGCAGATAACCCAACCACGGCGCACCCGCCCTCCCCATGACAGGGAAAAGGCAGCAAAGTGCCTCCCCTCCCTGCATAAAGAGACGGAGCGCCGGTTAGCGCCTGCTCGTTACAGGCGCAGACAGAAAAATCAGATCGCGGGACCGGTGCTACGCCGCGTGCGCCGGTTCAAAGCCGTCACAGCCGCTGATCGGCGTGACTTTCAGGTGCAGCGAGGCATTCTTCGGAAGACCGCAGGAATCCACCATCGACTCCGGAGCCTGCTTCGTGGTCAGAATAGCCACCAGCTTGTCGTTGCTGGCATGCCCTTCCCCGAAGTGGCTGCAGAGACCGCATTGACCGTTGTGAACTGCGAGCATAAGCACCTCCACTGAGATAACCATCGGACGCCGCCATCATGCCGCCAGGTTGTCCGGATGTCCAGTGAAAAAATTCCTGTAACCTTCTGAATTTACGACCATTTATGTCCCATTTATTAAGGACCGCTATGGTCGGAAACCCTTCCATCTGCAGCCTGTGTTAGACTTTATCTACGCTCAGTTGTTTGGTTTGTGAGCCGTTCTCGCCCTCATCAGCAGGACCGCCTTCCACGAAAAAATTCCAGGCCCCTCAGCGTAATGGCCCGCACCGATGGATCGGTTCGGGACCAGGCCCTCGCCATCCGGCGCGAGCCGAAGCTGCAGCGTGAGGCAGGAAACAGGCCTCCCGAATGCGCGCCGCACAGGCCGCCGGGGATGAGAGCCTGAAAGATTTGATCCTTCCCTGCGTACATCAATATCATCCGCTCCCTTTGCGCGGCAGGCCGCCGTTCTTCGGGAGCAGCACGACCGGCAGCCCCGGCGTCTCCTCGTATCCGGCACAATTCCGGAGGAGCATGCGTCCGGCATCTGCCCCATCAAGGACCTACGTGACCCAGTTTTCCGATTTTTCCCTCTCGCCCGAGCTGCAGAAGCACCTGGCGAACGCAAATTTCACCACCCCCACCCCCGTTCAGGCAGGAGCCATTCCGCCCGCCCTCGAAGGCCGCGACGTGCTCGCTACCGCTCAGACCGGAACCGGCAAAACCCTCAGCTTCCTCGTTCCGCTGATCGAGCGCACCGCCGGTCTCGCCACCAAAGGCGCTTCGGCGCTCATCCTGCTCCCCACCCGCGAGCTGGCCATCCAGGTTCTCGAAGCCTATAAGCAGCTCACCCGAACGCCCGAACACGGTAAAGGCCGGGGTCGGGGCCATCATCAGTCCTCCGGCCGGCACGATGCCGCGCTCGTCGTCGGCGGTCTCGCCGAAGGCCCGCAGCTTGAGGCCATCCGCCGCGGCGCAAAGCTGATCGTCGCCACCCCCGGACGCCTCGAGGATTACCTCACCCGCAACCTCGTCAGCCTGAAGGATGTAAAGATCCTTGTCCTCGACGAAGTGGACCGCATGCTCGACATGGGCTTCCAGCCGGCCATCCGCCGTATCGCCGCGGCGCTGCCCGCCGAGCGCCAGACGCTCTGCTACTCGGCGACTCTCAGCCCGCAGATCCAGCAGGTCACCCGCGAATATCTGAAGAACCCGGCCCGCGTCGAAATCGGCTCCGTGCTCAAGCCTTCCGACCGCGTCGAGCTCCGCGCCTTCGAGGTTCCGCAGGAGAAGAAGCAGGAGCTCCTCGAGCACCTGCTCGGCTCGCATGACGGCAGCTTTCTCGTCTTCGTCCGCACCAAGCATGGTGCCGACCGCATGGCCCGCCGCCTCATCCGCAGCGGACACTCCGCCACGCAGATCCACGGCGATCGCTCGCAGTCGCAGCGCAACGCCGCCCTGCGCAGCTTCGCCGAAGGCCGTCACCGCGTCCTCGTCGCGACCGACGTAGCCGCTCGCGGCATCGACGTCGCCGACGTGGCCCATGTCGTCAACTACGACATGCCGAAGGAAGTTGAGGATTTCGTGCACCGCGTCGGCCGCACCGGCCGCGCCTCCTCACACGGCATCGCCTCCACCTTTGCCTCGCCGGAAGAGAAGCACGACCTGCGGAAGATCGAGCGCCGGCTCTCCATCACCATGAAGAAATTCCGCGTGAAGGCAAACGAAACAACAGCTCAGTCTGCATAAGGCATGCAGAAGAAGCCGGGTGCCCCACCTTCGCGAACCGGGGCCCCGGCGAACAAAGTTCGCTGGGGCGGGAAGCTAAGGTGGGAAGGCTGGTGTTGTCTGTTCAGAGCTGAGATATATCGTCTCGCGCCAGCGAGACCCGGTAGAAGCACCGGGCAACCGGGGTCCCCGGCGAACAAAGTGCGCTGGGGTGATCTTTAGCCCGGTGAATGCAGGCTAAGAAGAGAAGGGGCTTCAGCCCCGGGGGTTTTTCAGCAGTTTCCGAACCTGATCGATCTGCATGAAGAAAGGCACAGCGAAAATCGCCATGCACTTCTTTCAGGGGAAAAAACAGGCCTGAGCAGTTCCCCGCACATGGCCTGAAATGGACCGGAGTGTTACTTTATGGCGCTGTCTGTCGATGCCGCAATCTGCTTTTCCCGCAGCTCCTCCACCCGTTCCCCGATCGCATACTTCAGCTTCTCGATGCCCATGCCGGTCACGGCGGAGATCTCGTAAAACGGCAGCTTCTTCCGTTTCGCCATCGCCTGCAGCTTTTTCAGCTTCTCCGGATTCGCCACATCGGCCTTCGATGCCACCACGATCATCGGCTTCTCGTCCAGCCCGTGTCCGAAGCTCTGCAGCTCGCCGACAATGACCTTGAAATCCTCCACCGGATCGGGCCGCCCGCTCGCATCCGACACATCCACCAGATGCACCAGAATCCGCGTCCGCTCGATGTGCCGCAGAAACTGCACGCCCAGCCCCGCGCCCAGATGCGCGCCTTCGATCAGCCCCGGAATATCCGCGACCACAAAGCTCTTTTCGTGCGGAGCCTCGCCGATCGAGACCACCCCCAGATTCGGCTCCAGCGTCGTAAAGGGATAATCCGCAATCTTCGGCTTTGCCGCCGAGATGCGCGAGATCAGCGTCGACTTCCCTACATTCGGATAGCCCACCAGGCCCACATCGGCCAGCACCTTCAGCTCCAGCCGATACGTGCGCTCCTCGCCCGGCCATCCCAGCTCATGCTCGCGCGGAGCCTGATGCGTCGACGTCGCAAAGTGCTGGTTGCCGCGTCCACCGCGGCCCGCCTTCGCAATCACAATGCGTTCGTCCGGATGCGCGAAGTCATGCACCAGCTCGCCCGTCTCCGCATCGTAGAGCTGCGTCCCCACCGGAACCTTCAGCACCACATCGTGACCGGCGCGGCCCGTGCAGTTCGATCCCATCCCGTGCTCGCCGCGCTCCGCCTTGTGCTCCGGATTGAACCGGAAGTAGACCAGCGTATTGTGCCGCTGCGTCGACTCCATGACCACATCGCCGCCATGCCCGCCGTCGCCACCCGAAGGCCCGCCCCGCGGCACGAACTTCTCGCGGCGGAAGGCCATGCAGCCATTACCTCCGTCACCGGCCTTGATTCGAATTCTCGCTTCATCAATAAACATTTGCTTCTTTCAGTCTAACGAATCCGATACGCTCGTCTCACCAATTCTCAAATGATTCAGGCAGAAACCGGGCGCAAACCAGCGCCGCGGGTCATGCTTTTGTGCGGTGACCGTCCGCCGTACCAACAACTGCGCTCGTCCTGCCGCGAGGCTCGGATAGATGGCTATATTCGGCTCTGCTTTGCTGATCGCGACGTGCAACATCCGCTCCGCGCCTGCGCGGGACTATTCTTCCCCGTGGCGCTACCGGCTGCTCTGCATCCTCCTCCTCGCCGTCCTCTTTCCGGCGGCCCTCCGCGCACAGTCCGATACCGGAGGTTCGGTCTCCGGCCAGGTCATCGACCAAAGCGGCTACGCCACATCCTCCGCGCTCGTCGTCATCGCAAACAACGCCACCGGCGTGCAGAACGAAGTGCTCTCCGATCCCCAGGGCAACTTCCGCTTCGCCGAGCTCGCTCCAGGAAGCTACACCCTCCGCGTCGAGGCGCGCGGCTTCGCCGTGTGGGAGGCTGACAACATCGCCGTCGCCGTCGGCACCGTCCGCCGCATCACCGCCGACCTCAGCCTCCTCGCCATTCACCAGACCGTTCTCGTCGACGCAGACTCGTCCGAGCCCGCCGAAACGCCCTCGCCCGCCGTCACCGACAACATCAGCCAGGAGCAGATCGAAGACCTCCCCAGCAACGGGCGCCACTGGTCGACCTTCGTTCTCCTCACCCCCGGCGTCACCTCCGATGCAAACGCCGACGGCTCGCTCAGCTTTCGCGGCATGAGCCCGCTGCTCAACAACAACACCGTCGACGGAGCCGACAACAATCAGGCCTTCTTCTCTCAGGAGCGCGGCATCATCGGCAACGGCTACTCCATCGCTCAGGGCGCCGTGCGCGAGTTCCAGGTCAATACCTCCAACTTTTCCGCCGAGTATGGACGCGCCTCCGGCGGCGTCATCAATACCGTCACCAAATCCGGAACAAATGAGCTGCACGGCCGCCTCTTCGGCTTCGATCGCGACGCGGCATGGGGCGCAGCCAATCCCTTCACCGCTCTCACCACGCAGACCGCCTCCGGCTTTGCCGCCGATCCCTACAAGCCGCAGGACCTCCGCCAGCAGTGGGGAGCCTCCATCGGCGGACCCATCCGTCACGACCACCTCTTCTGGTTCTTCGCTTACGACCAGCTTCACCACAACTTCCCCGGCGTCGCCGTGGCCAGCGAACCGGCCACTTTTTTTGCCACGCCGACCGCGCAGCAGCTTCAGACTCTCTGGAGCCGCGTCAGTACTGGCACCAGCCCCATCGTCACCGGCTGTATCGCCGCCAATACCGGCGATCCCGCTCTCGAAGGCGGATGCGCCTACAACGCCGTCCTCGCCGGTCTCAATACCCTGCTCGGCAGCGTGCCACGCCACGCCGATCAGCTCATCCTCTTTCCCAAGCTCGACTGGCACCCCAACGACCGCAGCCACATCACGCTGCAGTACGACCGCATGCGCTGGAGCTCGCCCAACGGTGTCGAAACCCGGCCAGCCGAAGCCTGGGGCATCGCCAGCTTCGGCAGCAGCTACACCCGCGTCGATGCCGGTGTCGCGCGCTGGCAGTACTTCCTCACGTCTGATCTGCTCAACGACCTCCGCTATCAGTACGGACGCGACTTCGAGCAGCAGCTCGGCAATACGCCGTCCTCTTTTGAAGCTCCCTTCGCGCAAAACGCCTACGGCCGTCCCCCGCAGATCTCCGTCGCCGGAAGCAGCTCCGGCTTCCGCTTCGGCAAGCCCGCCTTTCTCGACCGCCTCGCATGGCCCGACGAGCGCCGCTGGCAGATCTCCGACGCCGTCACCTGGGTGCGCGGACACCATGACATCAAGGCCGGCTACGACTACAACCATGTCAACGACTACAGCAGCGGCCTCAGCGATCAGACCGGCACCTACGACTACTCCAGCGCTCTCACCTTTGCCGCCGACTACCTCTCCCCCGGCCACTGCGACGACACCACCTCCGGCTCCGGCCTTCTTCCCTGCTGGTCGTATTACAGCCAGGCCATCGGACCATCCATCTTTCAGTTTCAGTCCGCCGACTACGCCGCCTTCGTCGCCGACGAGTGGAAGCTCTTTCACGGCCTGACGCTCTCACTCGGCGTGCGCTACGAATACGAGCGCCTGCCCAACCCCGGCACTGCGCTCGCCAATCCCGACATTCCACAGACCGCGCTCCTGCCCCACGACCGCAACAACTTCGGCCCTCGCGCCGGCTTCGCCTGGGACATCTTTGGCAAAGGCCGCACCGTGCTGCGCGGCGGCTACGGCATCTACTACGCGCGCATCATCAATGCCACCGCCCTCAGCGCCCTGGCCCGCACCGGCTCCTCAGGGGGACAGCGCAGCTACTACTTCAGGCCGCTCAACACCGGCGCGCCGCCCTTCCCCTATGTCTTCAGCAGCAATCCCGTGTCGCTGGTCCCGCCCGCCGCGGTCTTCTTTCAGAAGCACTTCCAGAACCCTGAAGTCGATCAGGCCGAGCTCTCCCTCGAGCAGACCATCGGACGCACCACCCACCTCGCGCTCACCTGGATGGGCAGCTTCGGGCGCGAGCTGCCCTCCTTCGTCGACACCAACATCGACACTGGTTCCATTGGAGCCATGCACTACACCGTGAAAGATCCCACCGGCAAAGGCCCTCTTCATGAGACCTACACCGACAAGTTCTTTTATGCGCGCCTGAACCCCGCATATCAGCAGATCACCGCCATCACCAGCGAGAGCAATTCCATCTATCAGGCCGCCGTTCTCCGCCTCGATACCCGCATCTCCCGCCTGCTCGATCTGCACAGCTCTTACACCTTCGCCCACGCCATCGACGACGGCCAGAACGAATCCACCTCTGCCGATACCAACGATATCCTCGATCCCACGAACCTCAGACTCGAGCGCGGCACCTCGAATTTCGACGTGCGCCAGCGCCTCGTCGGCGGCTTTGTTCTTCACTCTCCCTGGCGCGCCCGCGGCTTTGCCGCGCTCTTCATCAACGGATACTCCCTCGCCTCCTCCGGCGAGCTCCGCTCCGGGCTGCCCTACAGCATGCGCATCACCGGAGCCATCCCGGTATCCTTCTGCTCCCCGCAGGACTATGTGAGCATGCAGAGTCAGTGCATCTTCGCTCCCAATCAGGGAACCATCCTCTCTCCCGAAAGCGCATACGGCGTCAGCGGCCTCGGCGCCAGCCTCAATGGCTCCGGCGGCAGCAACTGGATTCCCGAAGTCGGCCGCAACACCTGGCGCTATCCCCGCATCTCCAACCTCGATCTGCGCATGAGCAAGAGCACACGCGTTACGGAGCGGATCTCTTTCGATCTCCTCGCCGAAGCCTTCAACGTGCTCAACCATGAAAACGTCACATCCGTGGATACGACCGGCTACATCCTCGACAACAACCGCGACCAGACCAACTCCGGCACGCTGACCTTTCTCAGCGGAGCCAATGGAAAAGCCTCCTTCGGCAGCATCACCAACGCCAACAGCGCGACCCTCTACCGCGAGCGCCAGATCCAGGCAGGCATAAAACTGATCTTCTGAAGAGAAAGCTCCTCCCCGGATGTGCCTGCTGGCGATACGGCCCGACGGAGAATCCCGCCTTTCGTCTTTCTTTGTTACAAAATCTCCTTCTCGCCTCTGATTTCCACTCCGAATCCCTGTTTTCCAGAAAGCTGCGCACGATAGCCCTCTAAAACTGACGATTTTGTAATCCTGCATTAAGAAACTTATGGCACCGTGTATTGGGTGCAGGCACGATCATCTGCACCGCTTTCAGTCCCGCTGCCCAGAACGAGTCATTACATCGCGGAGCGGATGAAGGATTTCGCAGGAATCATTCCGTGGGAATGATTTTCCTTTCTTCACCTCAATGAACTGCCACGAGCCAGGCGCACGACCCAGGCCGGCCATACAACTTTCAGGAGCGCCAATATGTTGATTCTCTTTTTACAGAGACGAGTCCCCCTGTTTTTCACCCTGCTTCTCATCTGCGGCCTTGTATGCACGGCCTCCGCTCAATCCACCACACAGGGCGCCATCGCCGGAACGGTCTTCGATTCCTCAGGCGCCGTGGTCAGCGGAGCCTCCATCACGATTCACAACACAGGCACCAATGCCGACATCACCCTCACCGCCGACGGCAGCGGCTACTTCAAGGCGCCGCTGGTCGAGCCCGGCACCTACTCGGTGACCGTAACCGCATCCGGGTTCGCCTCCTTCCGCGCCGACGCCCTTGTTGTCCAGGTCGGCCAGGTCACGCCGGTCGAGCCGCATCTTTCGGTGACCGCGGCCTCCACTTCCGTCGTGGTGACCGAGCAGGCGCCCGTCGTCAATCTGGATTCGCCCGACTTCAACAGCGTGCTCAATGCCAAAGCGCTGACCTCGATCCCCATCAACAACCGCCGCTGGTCGAGCCTCGCCATGACGACACCGGGAGTCGTCTCCGACTCCAACGGATACGGTCTGGTCAGCATTCGCGGCGTCAGCCCTGTCCTCAACAACGTCGAGATCGACGGTGCCGACGACAACCAGGCCTACTACTCTGAAGAGCGCGGCCGCACCCGCGAGGCCTATTCCACCTCCGCTAGCGCCGTGCGCGAATTTGCCGTGAACACCGGCGTCTACTCCGCGGAATATGGCCGCGCCGCCGGCGGCGTCATCACCTCCGTAACAAAGAGCGGAACCAATCAGCTTCACGGAGAAGCCTACTTCTGGGATCGCCAGAGCAACTGGGCCGCCTTCAACGACTACGCCACGGAGTCCGTTTTTGATCCCGCCGCGAACAAGTACAACCCGACGCACATCAAGCCTGAGGATCTCCGCAAAATTTACGGCTTTACCGTCGGCGGTCCCCTCATCAAAGACAAGCTCTTCTGGATGTACACATACGATCAGCACACCCACGTCTTTCCCGGAACAGCCGTTCCAAACAACCCGAACTCTTTTTACGCGCTGCCCTCTCCGTCAACGGCATGGACAAGCAGCGGAGAAAGCTGCAATACCGCCACCGGATATCTGACTGAGGGTTCGGGCACCGATACAAACTACACGCTGAACAGCCAGGCCTGTACCCTCGCCGCCCGCCAGGGAGTCGGCTACGACCAGGGCGTCAGCCTGTATAACGCCGGCATCGCGGCGCTCACCACCGACCTCGGCATTGTCTCCCGTTTCGGCTATCAGGAGATCAACACGCCCAAGCTGGACTGGCAGATCAACAGCCGGGAGCATCTCAGCGTTCTCTATCATCGTCTTCGCTGGGACTCGCCCGGTGGCGTGCAGACCTCTGCTACGGCCGATTACGGACGCGACACGTGGGGCAACGACTTCGTGAAGCTGGACTACGGCGTCACCAAACTGACCAGCCTTATCTCCACGAACATGAGCAATGAGCTGCTCTATCAGTACGGACGCGAGCTGAATGACGAAGGACAGCAGCCCTTTACTCCCTACACTCTCGCCAACCTCGTGGGCACCGGCGCATCGGCCGGCAACATTCCGGAGGTCGCCGTCGACACCGCGGAAGGCATGAACATCGGCTCCCCGTATTACTCCTACCGCAAGGCGCTGCCCGACGAGAGGAAGTGGCAGATCGGCGACACCTTCTACTGGAGCCACGGCAACCACACCCTGAAGTTCGGCGTCGACGAGGTCCACAACTACGATCTGATCAACAACACCTACGAAAGCAACGGCGACTACAGCTACCAGTATGTTGGCAACTACATCAACGATCAGCTCAATCGCAATAACGGCAAAACAAACACCTGCGACTCCGGCGCATCCTCTGCCGGAACTGCTCCGTCCTCCAAAGGCAGCGGCACCGCGGTAGGCACTTCGTCCTGCTATGCCGACTTCTACCAGGGCTTCGGCAATCCGGTCTACGCCATTTCCACGATGGACAACGCCGCCTTTGTCCAGGACAACTGGAAGTTCTTACCGCGTCTGACGCTGGAGCTCGGCCTGCGCTGGGATTACGAAACGATTCCCCCGGCTACTCCCAGTCTCATTACTGCCGTCGGCAGCTTCGTTCCGTATCCGCAGCTGGCCAATCATCCCAGCGACAAGACTAACTTCGGACCGCGCATCGGCTTCAGCTATGACGTGTACGGCCAGGGAAGAACCGTCCTCCGCGGCGGCTACGGCATGTATTACGGCCGCCTCAACAACGGCGAGCTGCTGCTGACCCGGCTCACTACCGGCAGCCCGAACGGCCAGTACACCACTACCTACAAAGCCAACACCGGCGGCGCGCCGCAGTTTGCCAATATCGAAACCGGCTCCGGCGCGGCAGCGGCAAAGCCAACTTCCAACTTCCTGGCTTCCAACCTGCGTAACCCGGAAGTGCAGGAGTACGATCTGAGCCTGCAGCAGCAGATCACCCGAGGCACCGTCTTTTCGCTGAGCTATCTCGGCGCTCTGGGACGCCGCCTGCCGAACTTCCTCGACGTCAACCTGAACCCTGTCCAGACGCCGATTACCGTCACCATCTCCGACGCCTCTGGTAAGGGTCCGCTGCCAAACGGCGCGCACTATCAGGTGCCGCAGTTTACCGGATACGGTAATACGGCCCTCTTCGGCGCCGCGGCCTCCAGCTTCCAGGCCATTCAGGAAATGGTCAGCAACGTGAACTCGAACTACAACGCGCTGGTCGCCGAGGTGCAGAATCAGACGCTGCGCAGCCTCCAGTTCGATGTCAACTACACCTGGTCCCATGCCCTCGACTACGCGCAGAACGCCAATACCAGCACCACGGGCGGAAACAGCTGGTACAACCCTTATCAGGACGCGCGAATCAACTACGGCGACTCCAATTACAACGTGCCCAATCGCTTCGTGGCCTACGCGCTGTATAACCTGCCCAACGTACAGTCCGGCAACTGGGTCAAATGGCTGGCCAATGACTGGAGCGTGAACGACAGCTTCCAGATGCAGAACGGCCTTCCCTACACCGTCGGTGTCAGCGGCTTCTTCAGCGCCGGCATTCTGAGCGACTGGAACGGCGGCTCCGGCTCGACGATGATCCCCATGATCGGTGTCAACACCAAACGGTATCCTCGCCGCATGGTCGACGACCTCCGCGTCCAGAAGAGCATCGCATTCACCAGCCGCTACCATCTGGAGCTGATGGCAAATGTCTTCAACCTTGCCAATCATCAGAATATCGACGGTCTGGGAACCACCGCTTACAAGCTCTCCGGAACCACCGCGACCTATCAGGGACAGGGGCTGTCGAACCCCTCCAACAACACCTACCAGGTCGTGACCAGCTCGAACAACAGCGGCTTCCTCTACACGCCGCGGCAGATCGAAATCTCCACCCGGTTCGTCTTCTAATCCGGACATCCCTCACCACACACGCGGCAGTTCAGACTGCCGCGTTTTCTTTTTGCGCGAAGCGCCTCCCGGTAGAATAAAGAGAGCATCATGCCGTTCACCGAACAATACGACGTCGTTGTCGTGGGAGCAGGCCACGCCGGCTGTGAAGCCGCCATGGCCTCTGCGCGCATGGGGCTGCGCACGGCCTTGTTTACGCTCAACCTCGATCTCATTGCGCAGATGTCCTGCAACCCCGCCATCGGCGGCATCGCAAAAGGCCATCTCGTTCGCGAAGTCGACGCCCTCGGCGGCATCATGGGCGAAGTTGCCGACGCGGTGGGCATTCAGTTCCGCCTGCTCAACACCTCGCGCGGACCCGCCGTCTGGTCACCGCGCGCGCAGTGCGACAAGCAGCAGTACCGTGTCAAAATGCGCGAAGTGCTGGAGTCGCAGCCGAACCTCTTCATCAAGCAGGCCGAGGTCATCGACCTTATCTCGGATTCTCATCCTGAGCGAAGCGCACAGCGCGAAGTCGAAGGATCTGCGGTTTCTGAGCTCTGTCCCCTGAGCTCTCAGCCCCGCATTGCAGGGCTGAAGCTGCGCGACGGCCGCACCATCCATGCTCACGCCACCGTCATCACCACCGGAACATTTCTCAACGGCCTCATCCACTGCGGAGAAGAGCAATATCCCGCGGGCCGCAGCGGCGAGCCGCCCGCCATTCTGCTCGGCGAAGCGCTCAAGCGCCTCGGCCTGCGCGGCTGCCGCCTCAAGACCGGAACCCCTCCGCGTCTCGACGGCCGCACCATCGACTGGTCGCGCTTCGAGGAGCAGCCCGGCGACGCCGATCCCACGCCCTTCAGCTTCCGCACGAAGGAGATCCCGCAGCGCCAGATCAGCTGCCACATCGCTTACACCACGCCGGAGACGCTGCGCATCATCCGCGAAAACGTACACCGCTCGCCCATGTACTCCGGGCAGATCGAAGGCATCGGGCCGCGCTACTGCCCGTCCATCGAAGACAAAGTCGTGAAGTTTCCCGACAAATCGCAGCACCAGTTCTTCCTCGAGCCCGAGGGTCTCAACACGCACGAGGTCTACGTCAACGGCATGTCCACCTCGCTGCCCATGGACGTGCAGTGGGAGATCGTGCGCTCTATCCCCGGTCTCGAAAACGCTGAGATGCTGCGCCCCGGCTATGCCATCGAGTACGACGCCATCGACCCCACCGAGCTCGACCGCTCTCTGCGCGTGAAGAAGTTCTCCGGCCTGTATCTTGCCGGACAGATCAACGGCACCTCTGGTTACGAAGAAGCCGCCTGCCAGGGCCTCATGGCCGGCATCAACGCCGCCCGCAGCGTCAACGGCCAGCCTGCATTCACCCTGGACCGCACCGAGGCCTACACCGGCATCCTCATCGACGACCTCATCAGCAAAGGCACCAACGAGCCCTATCGCATGTTCACCTCGCGAGCCGAATTCCGCCTTCATCTGCGCATCGACAACGCCGACCGGCGCCTTACGCCGCATGGCCGGCGCCTCGGCCTCATCACCGATGCCGCATGGTCCGAATACGAGGCGAAGCAGTCCCGCGCCGTCGCGCTTGAAAAGCTGCTCTCGACCAGAAAGGTGAACCCTGAGAAACTCGCGTCTCTGCTTCCTGAAGCGACAGCCCTGGGCAATCTGCAGGGCCAGACATACGCGCAGGTTCTGAAGCGTCCAGAGGTTTCCATCGATCTCCTCTGGCCGGCCATCCGTGAAGATCTCGCCTCGCTCGATGATTCCTCTCTCTTCGATGCGTGGACCAGTCTGCAATGGACCGGAACAATCCCCGACGCGAATGGCGCGAAGCATCTTTCGGCTTCGCTCACGACAGGCTGCCTGGACAGCAAGTCCAGAAACGAATTGAAGTCCGTCGAGACCGAGATCAAATACTCCGGCTATCTCGACCAGCAGCGCAAGGCCATCGACAAGCTCAGGAAGGCTGAGGAACGCAGCATTCCCGCGTGGTTCGACTACACCGCCGTCAGCGGCCTCTCGCGCGAAATGCAGGAGAAGCTTCTGCGCGTGCGCCCCGCCACCATCGGCCAGGCCAGCCGCATCCCCGGCGTCACGCCCGCCGCGCTCTCGCTCATCAACGTCTACATCGGGATTCAGGGCAGGCGTTTCGCTGCAGCATCGAATTAAAATTCGATCGCCGCGGCGCGCGTACACCGCTTGATACTTTCGTGTGCGCATCGCCGATGCTACGGTGAGCAGATGAAACTCCCCTTTGCTTCATTTGCTCTCCTGGCCGCTCTGGCCATGACTCTGCCCGCTTCTGCTCAGAACACTGTGTCCACATACAAAAAGGTAAAGCTGCTCGAAAACACCGCTTCCTCCAAAGCAAATGCCGCCGCATCCATCGAAGGCACGCTCAATCTCGATCCCGATTCAAAGAACGTTCTCTTCATCGTGAACGAGAGCGTGAAAAAGACCATTCCCTACCGCAATATCTCGTCGATCGATTTCTATATGGCGAACGATACGCTGCGCATCCTCTATCGCGATGGAAGCAACGCCGAAGCATATCTCGACATGGATCTGCCGAAACACCTCGAGCCGGAGTTGCTCAAACAGCTCCAGGCACAGACAGGCATTGCCATTCATCTCAGCTAAACGAATCCGCACTGATCCGCCACAACAGCCGCCCTGCATCTACAATGCGTGAGAAGCATTCTCCTTATCCATGCCGGAAGAAGAATCCGCAGCAGCACTCTCCGCGGCTGAATATGCGCCGCCACCGTCCTCGCACCGGCGGTGGCGAATCGCCGTGCTGCTCGGCATCGGTGTGCTCATCAACTTCTTCGACCGCGTCAATCTCTCTGTGTCGCAGGCCGCTCTGCGCGACGCCTTCGGTATCACCGCGCTCACCTTCGGCTTTCTCTCAAGCGCCTATAGCTGGACCTATGCCGCTCTTCAGATCCCCGTCGGCGTCTTCCTCGATCGCTTCGGCGTCAAAAGCATCGGCCGTATCTCCACCTTTCTTTGGAGCCTCGCATCCTTTGCCGCTGCCATCGCCCCCGGCATCGGCACCTTCCTGGGAGCCCGCCTGCTGCTCGGCGTGGGTGAAGCTTCAACCTTTCCCTCGAACGCCAAGGCTGTCGGCTACTGGTTTCCCGAGAGCGAACGCAGCTTCGCGACCTCCATCAACGATGCCGCCGCCAAATTCGCCTCCGCCATCGGCGTGCCCATCCTCGGCGTCCTGCTCATCCACTTCGGCTGGCGCTGGAGCTTCGCCTTCACCGGCATCCTCAGCTTCGCCTACTTCCTGCTCTTCTGGCACGTCTACCGCAATCCCGGCGACGATGCCGAGCTCACCCAGGCCGAGCGCCAGTTCATCCTTCGCGGCAAAGCGCAGCCCGAGAGCGCCACACGCGACTACAACGGCGCGCCGCTGCTTTATCTCATTCGCCAGCCGCAGGTCATCGGAGCCTCGATCGGCTTCGCCGCCTACAACTATGGCTTCTATCTCCTGCTCACCTGGCTGCCCAGCTATCTCTCCATGAGCCTGCACGTCGATCTGCTCCATTCGGTCCTCTACACCAGCGTGCCCTGGCTCATCGCAACCTTTACCGATCTCTTCGTCGGCGGCTGGCTCGTCGACACGCTCATCCGGCGCGGATGCCGTCCCTGGCTCGTTCGCCAGTCCGTGCTCGTCCTTGGCATGGCCTTCGGAGCCGGCCTCTTCGGCGCGGGCTTCGCGCACACCCCAGGCCGGGCGCTCTTCTGGATCAGCCTCTCCATCGGCGGACTCGGCGCCATGGCGCCCGTCGGCTGGTCCATCCCTTCGCTCATCTCTCCGCGCGAAAGCGTGGGCCGCATCGGCGGCATCATGAACTTCGTCACGCAGATCTCTGCCATCTCCGCGCCCATCATCACCGGCTGGTTTGCCCAGCGTCACAACTTCCGCGGAGCCTTCACTGTCGCCGCCGTCGTCCTCGCCATCGGCATCGCCGGCTACGTGCTCTTCCTCGGAAAGATGCGCCTCATCCCCGAGCCCGTTCACGCATCCGTCTCTGGCGCCGACCTCTGATCCGGACCATCCCCGCTCTGTCCCTTCCGCCGCGCGGCCCAAAACACCCCGGCGCCCGCTCCGATCAGCACCGCCGTCGAGATCAGCACCTTCGCCACGGCCAGCGGCTTGTTCGGCTCTTCATCCGGTGGAATCACCGACAGCACAATCGTAAGCATCGTTGTTACAAATCCCATCGCCGCCAGCGGCACGGCTACCTTCGCTCCGCCCGGCACGCGCATCACCTCTGCGCCTGCCGGTTTCTTCTGCAGCCGGATCATCGCCGCAAAGACAAACAGATACGGAATGAAATACGTGATGATCGACATCGCCACCAGCACGTCGTACGCGCCGCGCACCGTCGTTCCCGCCTGCCCCAGCGCGGCAACCACGATCCCCGCGAAGCCGTACACGCCAATCGCCACCCACGGCGTCCGGAAGCGCGGATGAATACTCCCGAAGGCCGCCGGTAAATAGCGATCAATGCCTGCTACAAATGGCAGCCGCGAGGTCGACGAGAGAAACGCTGCCGCGCCGCCCACTGCATTCAGCGCCAGCAGCACCGCCAGAATCGCAATCATCCACGGTACGCCGAGCCGCGTGCAAAGCTGCTCCGCGCCCCGCATAAATCCATCCACGCCGCTCACCGCGCTGCCCGGCAGCGCCACCAGCAGCGACCCCGTCCCCGCAATATAGCCCACCGCCAGCACGCTGCCGCCCGCCAGCAGAGCGCGCGGAATCACCCTCCGCGCATTCTCGATCTCCTCGCCCATAAATGATCCCGCTTCACAGCCGCCGAAGGCAAAGAAGATCGTCGACCAGAAGATCGCATTCTTCAGCGTCAGGTGCGGCACAAGCGTCGTCCGCGTAAATGCGGTCGCCGATCCGAAGCGCATCGCCGACACCGCGGCCAGCACAATCAGAATCGCAATCGGCAGCCAGCTTCCGAACGAGCAGACATTGTTCAGCCGCTTCCCCATGTCGAGGCCGGTGATGTTCAGCACCGTAATCGCCGTCAGCCACAGCACCGCGAAGCCCATGTAAAACACCGGGCTCGCCGACAAATTGTGCCCCCGCGCGCCGGCCGCAAACAAAATCGACCCCGCGCCGAAGTACAGCACCGCCGGAAAATACGGCAGGTTCGACATCCAGTACATCCACGCCGCAATAAAGCCGGAGAAATCCCCGAACGCCTCCCGCGCCCACACATACAATCCGCCTTCCTGGGGATACCGCGACGAAAGCTCCAGCACGCTTGCCGCGAGCGGCAGAAAGAAGCCCACCAGGGCAAACAGCCACACCACCAGTGTGCTCGGCCCCGCCGCTGCCGCCGTGGCGACCCAGCGCACGCTCAGCCCGCTGACGATGTAAAAGAGCGTGAGGTCGCGAAATCGAAGCGCGCGCTTCAGTGTCGGCGGCGTCGCAATCGGTGCGTCAGCCATTGGAGCGCAGCATACCTGAGAAAGACCCCCGTGACGAAGCCTTAACTCGCGCCCATATCCTTCAGCACCGCCATCGCCGCATTCCGCCCGTTGATCCCGATCACGCTGCCGCCCGGGTGCGTGCACGCCCCGCACAGATACACGCCCCTCATCGGCGTTCGCGGCGGCAGCCGGTTCGACCACATATACGGCGGCAGACACTCCCCCTGAAAGATATGTCCGCCCGTCAGCCCCACCTTCTTTTCGATATCCGGAGGCCCCAGCACCTGCGCATCGATCACCGCATCGTCGATATTCGAGCAGAACCGCGCCAGTGAGTTCAGCGCCAGAAAGCGCACCTCGTTTCGCCGCTCGTCCCAGCTTCCCTTCGCAAACGCATACGGAACATACTGCGCAAACACGCTCATCGTATGCCGGCCGTCAGGAACCACGCTGCGATCGTGCACGCTCTGGAAGTACAGCTCGCACCACAACGCCTCAGCCAGCTCTCCCTGCCGCGCCGCCGCATATCCGGCCTTCCATTCATGCTTCGTCAGCGGTGCATTGATCTGCCCATAGTGGTGCGGCTCATCCGTGCCCTGCCGCGCCGTAAAATTCGGCAGCTCGCGCAGCAGCACGTTCAGCTTTACCGTGCACCCTTTTATCGGAATCCCTTCGACGCGCCCTCGCCACGCCTCATCGGCCGCATCGCCCAGCAGCCGCAGCGTCACGCGCGGATCGGCATTTGAAATCACCACGAGCGCAGGGATGCGCTCGCCGCCCTCCAGCACCACACCCTCTCCCGGTTCAATCCCTGCCACAGCCACGCCCGACGCCACCATCGCGCCCGCCTCGCACGCCGCATCGCAGAAGTAGAACGAGACCATCCCCATCCCGCCCTCCACGTAGCCCCACATCCCCGGCATGCCTCCCAGCCTGCCCGAAGCGTGGTGAAAGCGGATCGACGCCGTGCCCGCGTCAAACGGACTCGCATTCGTCCCGATCACTCCCTGGCCCAGCAGCGCCACCTGCAGCCGTTCGTCCTCGAGGTACCGCTCCACATACTCCGCCATCGACCAGTCGAAGAGCAGGTGCTTCGCTTCCTCATCGTTTCCCAGCCGCGCCTCGATCTCCTCCCGTGCCGGAGCCTCGCCGATCCACATATCTCCGGGCTTCCCGCCTGGGACATCGCCGCTGCCCCCCGGCCGCAGCGCATCGCGCAGCCGCCGCATCACCGCGCTCATCGCGCGCCAGCCCTTCACGTCCCCGGGCGCGAACCGTCGAATCTCCTCTTCGCACCGCTCGTCGTCATCCCACAGCTGGACGCTCGATCCATCGAGGAACGGCACAAAAAGCCCATTCACCGCCGGGGTCCACCGGAAGCCCCTCGCCGGCAGCTCCAGCTCCTCCACCACCAGCGGATGCAGCAGCCCCGCCAGATACGCGCACGGCGACATCCTCACGCCCGGATACCGTTCCGGAAACGGCTCCTCGATCGTGCATGCTCCGCCCACGCGCGTCCGGCTCTCCAGCACCAGAACCCGCTTCCCCGCCCGCGCCAGATACGCCGCGCATGCCAGGCCGTTGTGCCCCGCGCCCACTACAATCGCGTCCCAGCGCCGCTGCGCCATTTCTTTTACCGGAAGCGGAAGGCCGATCTCTCCCAGAATCGCCGCCGTGGGCGAGGCAGTTGTACGCACCAACGAGGAATCCTCCAGAGGCCGTATTCTATCCCGTCATCCCTGCATCACACCGCGCTTCCGTCCCCGGTCACCCATCCCCGGTCAGCGCAAAGCGCTCGCGAATCTCATAGCGCGATCCCTCCGGCAGCGGCAGCGACTCATACAGCAGAAACTCATTTGCCGTGAATCCCCCGAAGACTGCCTTCGCCCTTCCGCGCATCGCCGTCTTCAGCGGAGCCAGTGGTCCCGCGCCGCTTCTGCCGCGGCTGCGCGCCAGCGTGATATGCGGTGCATACGCTCGGCCCTCCGGCAAAAATCCGCAGTGCTGCGTCTCAGCCGTAATCCGCTGCTGCAGCGCCAGCAGCTCGGCCGTCACTACAACCCCGGCAAAAAACACTCCTGCCCGGTCGAAGAATCCTGTGCCATCCATCGCCACCGGCACCGGTGCCGCCTGCACTCCCCGCAGCCGTTCCGTCACGCACGCATACTGCGCTTCTTCTGTTCTGCCCAGAAACTGCAGCGTGATATGCCATGTGGCCGGTGCCGACCAGCGCAGATCACGCGCCACCGGAGCCAGCCTCTCGACCAGCCGCAGCAGCTCTCCCGCGATCTCCTCCGGAATAGCGATACCGAGAAACAGCCGCATCGTGATTCACAGCATACGATGCGCATCTCTTCCCGGCCGCGCACAACCTGCCTCAAATCCATGAACGAATTTGGGGAAGCGAATTTGGCATCGCATCATCGATTGAGCGATGATGTTGCCCTATGCCAATCATTCGCCGGCGTGACTTCATACGGGGAGCGCTCGCCGTCCCCGTCGCTGCCTGTTTTCCCTGGAAGAACGCTGCCGCTGAACCGAAGCGCACCATCCTCTTCGCCGGCACCCAGACCTCCGGCACCAGCAAAGGCATCTACGCATATCACTGGAACGCCGCGCAGGGCGAGCCCGTTCTCGCCGGCCTCGCCGCCGAATCGAATAATCCGACCTTCCTCGCCATCGATCCCGCGCGCAAATTTCTCTACGCCGCCAACGAGCTCAATCAGTTCGAAGGCCAGCGCAGCGGAGCCGTCAGCAGCTTCGCCATCGACCTCGCCACCGCAAAGCTGAAGCCGCTCAACCAGATCACCGCTCTTGGCCCCGGCACCTGCCACGTCTCCACCGATCACGAAGGCCGCTCCGTCTTCTGCGCCAACTACACCGGAGGCAGCGCCTCGTCCTTCTACGTCTACCCCGACGGCCAGCTCAGCCAGGCCGTCTCGCACTTCCAGTACACCGGTCACGGGCCGAACCCGCAGCGGCAGGAGGCGCCCCACGCGCACCGCACCACGCCCTCGCCCGATAATCGCTTTCTGCTCGTGAACGACCTCGGCCTCGACTGCATCCACATCTACCATCTCAATCAGACCAGCGCCCGCCTCACCCCCAATACCCCGGCGCAGTGGAACGCCACACCCGGCTCCGGCCCGCGCGCCCTGCGCTTTCACCCGGGCGGCCGCTGGGCTTACTGCGTGCACGAGCTCTCGAACGAAGTCGAAGCGCTCGTCTGGAACGCCCAGGCCGGCACCCTCAAATCGCTCCAGAAAGTCAAACTCGTCTCCGACGATTACAGCGGTCCCGCCGGCGCCGGATCGGAAGTGGTCATCACCCGCGACGGCGCCTTCGCCTATGCCGCCAGCCGCTTCGCCGACGTCATCACCAGCTTCTCCGTCAACCGCAAAACAGGGCTTCTCACCGTGCTCGGACGCACCACCTGCGGCGGCAAGGTGCCGCGCCACATTGCGCTCGACCCCTCGGAGAAGTGGCTGCTCGCAGCCAATCAGGAATCGGACAACATCGCCGTCTTCGCCCGCGACGAAAAGGCAGGCACACTCGCCGGCAGCGGAAAGAGCTTCCCGCTCTCTCGTCCGCAGTGCCTCGTCTTTGCCTGAGGCTGCGCCGCACCCGCTTCGCGTCCATTCCTGATCCGGAAGAAAAAAGGCGGAGGCTCTTGCCCCCGCCTTTCTCGTATCCCTCCAGGCACAGCAATGGATTGCCACCCGGTAAAAGTGTTCTACGCCGGAACCAGCCGCGGGTCAGCCGCCGCAACTGCCCGCGCCTTCTTCTGCTTTTCATGCCCCAGCGTGACCAGCTCCCACGCCGAGCGGTCCTTCAGCAGCCGCGACACCAGCGCCGTGTGCATCGCATGCCCCGCTCGCTCTGCCACCACATGCCCCAGAATGTGGTGCCCGGCCAGCGCCAGATCGCCGATCAGGTCCAGCACCTTGTGCCGTACAAACTCGTCGCTGAAGCGCAGCGCGCCGTTCTGCACGCCGTCGCGGGTAAGAATGATTGCACTCTCCTCCGACACACCGCGGATCAGCCCCATATCGCGCAGCTTCTGCTCGTCTTCCTTAAAGCCGAAGGTCCGCGCTGGAGCAATCTCCCGGTCGTACCGCCGCGCCGCCAGGTCCGTTACAAAGCCCTGTGCGCCGATCGGCGCCGGAAAATCGATCTTATACGAGATCGAATACCCCTCACCCGGATAAAGGCCGATGAACTTGTCGCCCTCCCGCACTTCGACCGCCTTGCGCACCCGCAGATACTCGCGCCGCCGCCGCTGCGTCTTCAGGCCCATGCGCCGAAAGGCCTGCACATAGGGCAAGGCGCTCCCATCCAGAATCGGCAGCTCCAGGTTGTCCAGCTCGACCACCACATTGTCCACGCCCATCCCGATCAGTGCCGAAAGCAGGTGCTCGGTCGTCGAGATCAGCACTCCCTGCCGCATCAGGCTCGTGGCATAGCTCACCTTGGCCACATTGCGGCCCGTCGCGGGTATCTCGAAGTTGTCCAGATCGGAACGCCGGAAGACAATCCCCGAACCGGCAGGCGCAGGCAACAGCCGCATGCGAACCGGTGCGCCGCTGTGAAGCCCCACTCCTGTAAATTCAATTTCGGTCGAAACAGTCTGTTCCAGATGCAGTACGTCAGCCAATCAGTATTTCCTCGTCTCAGGGCATAGACTACTCTTGAAAGAGAAAAGTTTTACTGTTGTATATTTGCCACAGTTCATGCCCGAACCGGCACAGTAACCGCCCGGATACCCTTTCCGCATGTCTCTTATAATCAACTAGTTATAAAATCCTGCGATTCCATATCATATCGTGGGATGCGAATCCGGAAAGCATTCGGCTTTGCCCTTCCGTGCCACAGCGTTCCGGTTTCCTGTGTCACATTTTGATACGGCCGTCCTCTTCC
Source organism: Paracidobacterium acidisoli (assembly GCF_003428625.2). Taxonomy (GTDB): domain Bacteria; phylum Acidobacteriota; class Terriglobia; order Terriglobales; family Acidobacteriaceae; genus Paracidobacterium; species Paracidobacterium acidisoli. The sequence goes on from NZ_QVQT02000004.1 coordinate 247,817, forward strand.
CTGCACTACCAGAGTGTGCAGCCGCGTTCAGGGGAGCAGACACCTCGAAGGAACCTCTCGAAGAAGAGCCTTCAGATCCTCTTCGGCACGCATCCGGGACGAAAGCACGTGCACGTGTGACGGAAATATTGGAACCTTTTCCTGCTGAATAACGATCCAATTGGTATCTGCCGCACGCATGCAGAACCTGACAAGATACGCCACAACGGCTGAAGAGAGCGCGACTCCGGCCATAAACCTGGGTTCGATTCGGTAAGCGCTGTCATGGCATGACAGTGGAAATCAGGCCCGCCGTAAAAACTCCGCTCCGGCATCCAATAAAGGTGTGGGCGCCGGAAGAAATGCACGAACCATTCGGTTTGCACGTCTAAGAACTGTCCCGAACGGCACTCTTCGAAAATTACGATGAGTGCGGAGAGAGGATGCAATGTTGAAGCTTGTAGAGTTGGCTCTGCTCGCCGTGTCGATCCTTATCATCTTTGGCCTGGTTGCCGCATCGCCGCATGAGGTGCCGCCCTCCGAGGTCGATCCCATCGGCGCGCGCAAATCCGAAAGCCAGTAAACGCTCAGCGCGCCACCAGCCTGCGCTGCAGGCCCATGCGTGCCTGCATTCCTTCCAGCATATTCACCACTAAAGCCAGCGGCAGTCCCATCACATTGAAGTAGCAGCCGTGAATCCGCGGAATCCACCGCGCCGCATATCCCTGAATCCCATAGGCTCCCGCCTTGTCATTCGGCTCGCCCGTGGCGATGTACGCGGCAATCTCTGCATCCGAGAGCGTGTTCACCGTCACATACGTCACCTCGGCGGCAATCTCTTCCGCAACATCCGACAACAGACAGACCCCGGTCACCACCTCATGCGTCGCTCCGGAGAGCAGCCGCAGCATCCGTGCCGCATCGGCCTCATCGGCAGGCTTGCCCAGAATCTCTCCGTTCGGCGCCACCACCGCCGTATCCGCCCCCAGCACCAGCAGCGCATCTTCCTCGGCATCGCCCTCAGACTGCGCCGTATACACCGCCCGTGCCTTCTCCCGCGCCACGCGCGTCACATAAGCAACAGGCGATTCACCGGAGCGAACATCCTCCGGAATGGAAGACGGCAGAACCCGGAAATTGAGACCAATCTGCGCCAGCAGCTCCCTGCGGCGCGGCGATGCGGAGGCAAGAACGAGCATAAGGAGAATTATTTCAAATCGATCGTTAAATGATTTGACGTGGATATATACAATGTATATACGTTGGCTGAAATGGAAATTCGCTTTCTTTATCAGGGACAGCACTTCATCTGGAACGCAGAGAAAGCGGCAACCAATCTGTTGAAGCATGGCATTTCATGCCAGACGGCCTGTGAGATCTTCTTCGATCCCTTCGTCCGCCTCACGGAGGCCGACGATTCCGGAGAAAAGCGTGCTGCTGCTCTGGGACTGGCCGAGGACTGGAGCCTGCTTTTCGTTGTTCATCTGTTGCGGGAAGAAGATTCCATCCGCATCATCTCTGCCCGGCAGGCCACATCCCATGAAAGGAAAGCGTATGAAGAAGGCGAGTGAAAGGATTCAGCAGCGGCTCCGCAAGGACCGTCCCATGAGCACCATCAGCATCCGCATTCCCGAGGATGTGGTCGACGATCTGAAAGAGATTGCGCCCGCGCTGGGCTTTTCCGGTTATCAGCCGCTGATCCGCGCCTACATTGGACAGGGCCTGAGAAAAGATCTGGCCAGGCTGGAAAACCCGCAGACACAGGCGCTGGCGGAAAGCCTGCGCAAACATGGCGTCGCCGACAAAATCATTGCGGAGATCATCGCCGAAACCCGGCTGCGGTCGGCATAACCCGCAGAAAACCAAAGAGCCAGGCTCATCGCCAGGCTCTTCAGCATTTCTAATCGCTAATCCCTGATGGCTAATCCCTGATCCCTGCTTAGTACCGGTAGTGATCCGGCTTGTACGGGCCTTCCTGTGCCACGCCCAGATACTCAGCCTGCTTCGGGGTCAGCGTCGTCAGCTTCACGCCGATCTTTTCGAGGTGCAGCCGCGCCACTTCCTCGTCCAGCTTCTTCGGCAGCGTGTAGACATCGACCTTGTACGTGTCCTTGTTCGCCCACAGATCGATCTGCGCCAGCGTCTGGTTCGCAAAGCTGTTGCTCATCACGAAGCTCGGGTGTCCCGTCGCGCAGCCCAGGTTCACCAGCCGCCCTTCCGCCAGCACAAAAATGCTGTTGCCGGTCGGGAAGGTGTACTGATCCACCTGCGGCTTGATGTTGAGCTTCTTCACATCCTTCGCCTCGTTCAGCAGATCCATCTGAATCTCGTTGTCGAAGTGGCCGATATTGCAGACGATCGCCTGATCCTTCATCGCCTTCATGTGCTCGAAGGTGATGATGTCCAGGTTGCCGGTGCAGGTCACGTAGATGTCGCCGCGGCCCAGCGTATCTTCAAGGGTCGTGACTTCAAAGCCTTCCATCGCCGCCTGCAGCGCGTTGATCGGATCGATCTCCGTCACGATCACGCGTGCGCCCATGCCGCGCAGCGAGTGCGCCGAGCCCTTGCCCACGTCGCCATAGCCGCAGATGACGGCGACTTTGCCCGCAACCATCACGTCGGTCGCGCGCTTGATGCCGTCCGCCAGCGATTCGCGGCAGCCATATAGATTGTCGAACTTCGACTTGGTTACCGAATCGTTCACGTTGATCGCCGGAATCAGCAGCTTGCCCTGCTCCTTCATCTTATAGAGCCGGTGTACGCCCGTCGTGGTCTCCTCGGAAACCCCGCGCCACTCCTTCGCCACGTTGTGCCAGTGCTGCGGATCTTCGGCATGCACTTTCTTCAGCAGGTCCTTGATCACCTGCTCTTCGTGGTTCGACGAAGGCGTGTTGACCCATCCATCGCCCTCTTCCAGCTCATAGCCCTTGTGGATCAGCAGCGTCACATCGCCGCCATCGTCCACCACCAGCTGCGGACCTTTGTTGCCGGCATGGGTCAGCGCCTTGTAGGTGCAGTCCCAGTACTCTTCGAGCGTCTCGCCCTTCCATGCGAAAACCGGTACCCCGGCGGCGGCAATGGCGGCAGCGGCGTGGTCCTGCGTCGAGAAAATGTTGCAGCTCGCCCAGCGCACGTCGGCTCCGAGATCGACCAGCGTCTCGATCAGCACGGCGGTCTGAATCGTCATGTGCAGCGATCCGGTCACGCGCACGCCAGCCAGCGGCTTCTCGGCGGCATATTTGCGGCGGATCGACATCAGGCCGGGCATCTCATGCTCGGCAATCGAAATCTCTTTGCGGCCCCAGTCGGCCAGCGACATGTCAGCTACCTTGTAGTCGGCAGCGGTGCGTTCGAGCGTTGCAGTTGCCATCGGTCAAAACCTCATCCTGAAATCTCATATCGTCTCATCACGATATGTTGATATATATTCATATCACACCCGATGGCCTCGATTGTCAAAATTCTGCGCGTTCTCGCCGACCCCCTCCGCCTGCGCGCCCTCCTCCTGCTCGAGCGCGAGGAGCTGTCGGTAGCGGAGTTGCAGGAGATCCTCTCGACCGGCCAAAGCACCATCTCCATGCACCTCTCGCAGCTCCGCCAGGCTGGACTCGTCGCCGACCGTCGCACCGGCAAAAACAACCTCTACAGCCTGAAGCGCGAGAACGGCTCTGAAACAAATGGCTCTGCCGTCCTCACCCAGCTTCTTCATCAGGCCGCCGGCGAGATCCCCGAAGCCCGCCACGATCAGGCCGCTCTCAGGCTCATCCTCGAAAAGCGCCAGGACCGCATGCGCAGCTTCTTCGATGAAATGGCCGGGCGCTTCGGCCGCACCTACATGCCGGGAAAATCCTGGAAGGGTGTCGCCGAGGCTCTGCTGCAGCTCATGCCGCCGCTCATCATCGCCGACCTTGGCGCGGGAGAAGGAGCCTTCTCGCTGCTGCTCGCACAGCGCGCGCAGCAGGTCATCGCCATCGACAGCTCCCGCAAAATGGTCGAGTACGGCACAAAGCAGGCCGCACGCGAGGGCGTAGCAAACCTCGAGTACCGCCTCGGCGATCTCGAAGATGTGCCCATCGCCGACGCCTCCGTCGACGTCTCCTTCTTCAGCCAGTCCCTGCACCACGCGCTGCATCCCGGCCGCGCCCTCGCCGAAGCCTTCCGCATTCTCAAACCCGATGGCCGCATCCTCGTGCTCGATCTGGTGAAACATAAATTCGAAGAAGCCCGCGAGCTCTATGCCGACCAGTGGCTCGGCTTCAGCGAAGTCGAGCTCAGAGCCGCCCTCGAAGCCTCCGGCTTCCGCGACATACAGACCTCCATCGTCCACCGCGAAGCCGAAGCCCCCTACTTCCAGACACTGCTCGCCGCCGGTAAGAAAGCCCCGCCCGTTTCGCTCTAGGCCATCCCTTCTTTCTCCTGCGCAAAATCGTTGCCCGGCTCGAAATGTCACCTCTCTGACAATCCCGGCCGCGACGGGTTACAGCTAAGCTGTGGGAGCCGAAATGAAACCTCTGATCTTTGCTCTCTGTGCCGTCTTTGCATCCGGCGGGTTATACGCGCAAACAACTGTCTGGCAGCCATCGCCGGGACACACGCAAATCCCGATCTGGCCCGGAGCGGCTCCCGATCCACAACCTGTCAAAGGGCCGGAGATGATGGAGCCGTCGGGCAAATCGTTTCTTGTAGCCGGCAGGCAGGTAGTGGGCGTGAGCAACGTCACGCAGCCCACCATGACCCTCTATTCGCCGAAAAGCGGAAACACCGGCGCCGCCGTCATCGTCTTTCCCGGCGGCGGCTATCAGATTCTGGCCATGGATCTCGAAGGTACGGAAGTCTGTGACTGGCTGACCGCTCGGGGCATCGCCTGTGTGCTGCTCAAATACCGCGTGACCGATACAGGGCCCTATCCGAAGTCAGGACCTTACCCCGAATCGCCAATGGCCCTCGAAGATGCGCAGAGGACGATCGGTCTGGTGCGTCTCCACGCGGCAGAGTGGCACATCGACCCGCACAGGATCGGAGTGCTCGGGTTTTCGGCAGGGGGTCACCTGGTGGCGGCCATCAGCAACCACTTTGACAAGCGTTTATATGCGCCCGTCGACGCTGCCGACCAGCAAAGCTGCCGTCCGGATTTCGCAGTAGCCATTTATCCGGGCCATCTCTCCCTGTCCGCGGCAAGGTGGGATGCCAGGCAGGGCGCGAAAAAGTTTACGCTTCCTCGTCCCGGGCATCCGTCCATCACGGATGCAGAACTTGCGCTGAATCCCGATCTCCACATCACCCGACAGACACCGCCCACATTTCTGCTGCAGGCCGAAGACGACCACGAGGACAGCGTGTACGATTCGCTGTCGTATTACATCGCTCTCGAGCGGGCTGGCGTTGCCGCGGAGATGCACCTGTATGCGCATGGCGGCCACGCCTTCGGCCTTCGTCAGACGAAGTTTCCCATCACAGGCTGGCCTCGTCTTGTTGAGACGTGGCTGAGAACGATCGGAATGATCTCGAAATAACCTTCCTTCGCCCTTATTCATATCCGCAGGATTTTCCTCTTGAACATATAAGTATTTGCTTATATATTTATCCCATGCTTCCCGCCGCCGAGATCTTTCGCACACTGGCAGATCCCACACGCGTCGCCATTTACGATTGCATCGCGCGTCAGGAGATGACCGTCTCGGAGATCAAAGGCCGCTTCCCCGTATCGCAGCCTGCCATCTCGCAGCATCTGGCCATTCTGCGGCGGGCCGGTCTTGCCTCCGAGCGGCGCGCCGGCAGGCACGTCCACTACCGCGCCGATCCGGCCGGATTAAAGCCCATGATCCGGTGGCTCGAATATCACCAGGCCTTCTGGCACGAGCGCATGCCGCGCCTGAAAGCCGTTCTCAAGGAGATGAAGGATGAATGAGAGCACTCCCGTAAACGAGAAAGCGTCTATTGTCGTCGACTACGAGCTGCCCGACCCGCCCGCAAAGGTCTGGCGCGCGCTCACTGAGCCCGATCTGCTCGCGGCATGGCTCATGCCCAACAACATCCACGCAGAAGTCGGCCACCAGTTCAACTTTCATGCGCCGGCCGTTCCCGGCTGGGACGGCACCGTCTATTGCGAAATCCTCGAAGTCGCCCTGCAGCAGCGTCTCGTCTATCGGTGGCAGGGCGGAGCAAAAAAGCTGGAAGGGTACGGCCACGAGCTCGACACCATCGTCACCTGGACGCTCACACCCGCAGCAAACGGCGGCACGCAACTGCATCTCGAACATGCCGGCTTCGATCCGGAGAGCTACGCCTACAAAGTGATGGGCCAGGGATGGCGCGGAAAGGTGGCCACGCGCATCTCCGAAGTCCTCGCAGCCGCTGCGCACTAACCACCTGGAGCTGGGGGGGACGGTGACTGGAGCTGACGGGACGGTGAAACCACCACCGTCCCCCGGCATTCTCTGAAGCAGAGTTGCGGCTATGCCCTCAGCGCCTCACCCTGGCAGGATGGGTGACCGCACTGGCATGCGATCTCCACCGTGCCTTTGGTCGCTTCACAGTGAGGGCTGCAGAACTTCGATTTATCCGTGGGAATACAACTGCAGGTCGGGTTTGCACATTTCTTTGCATCACTCATAAAAATCTTCTCCTTCTTCGATATGCAATCTCTCGTTCCATGCCGAATCAGGCATACCCACGGTGAGATGCAGGATCGAAGAAAGCCGCTGTGGCCTCTCGCAAATCAGTCCGCGCCGCATCTCACTCACTGAGGAGCGCCGCATGAAAAGCCGTCTGATCGCAGAAGAAAAAACTCAGACCTGGATTCTTGTCTTCGACGCCGGCGACGAGGTCGCTTCCACGCTGAAAAAGTTTGCCGAAGAGCATCACCTTGCGGGAAGCAGCTTCAAGGCGGTCGGCGCGCTCTCCGGAGTAAAAGTCGGCTGGTTCAATCGCGAAACTAAAAAGTACGAAACCTCTGCCGATTTAAAAGAACAGGTCGAGCTCCTGTCCCTCATCGGCGATATCGCGCTCACCCCCGACGGCAAACCGCAGGTCCATGCGCACATCGTCGTCGGCAAACGCGACGGCACCGCCCACGGCGGCCATCTGCTTGAAGCGCATGTCTGGCCGACGCTCGAGCTGGTCCTTACCGAAACCCCGGCTCATCTGCGCAAACAGCACGACCCGGAATCCGGTCTCGCGCTCATCCGGATCGAAGACTGATCCGGTCTGACCAGTCAGACTCTCGCTATGCCATCCTGTTCAGAAACTGACGCGCCGTCACGATCTGGACATTCTGCCATTCCGCAGGGAAATGCTTTACGTTTTCAGTGATCCCCCCCGGCGGCGAAGCCGCGTACGCCTGGACGGCCAGTCCTCAGTCTTCGGACGCCTGTCCCTCCCGCACCACCAGCCCCGTCCGCGGTCCATCCGCCGTGCATACACCCCACGCCATCCGCGGCGTATTGTGCGCAATCCCATACCGCCCATCGGGAGCCAGCAGAATGATTCCGCCATGCCCGCCCAGCCGCTTGTACAGATACGCAATCGCATCCGGAGCCACCTGCTCCGGCGCGTGCCCCATCTGCACCCGGTCTGTCGCCCACTTGCCCAGCACCAGCTTCATCATCGGCTCGCCCCACCCTGTCAGCGAGACCGCCGCGCTGGCATTGTCCGCATAGCAGCCGCAGCCGATCAGTGACGAATCCCCCACGCGCCCCGGGTCCTTGTTCAGCGTCCCCCCCGTCGAGGTGCCTGCCGCGATCCGTCCCTGCTCATCGAGCGCCACCGCGCCCACCGTATCGTGCGAATCGAACTTCGGACCGGATTGCGGATCATACGGCACCGCCGTCTCCGGCGATTTGTCATCTCCGGCAAAGGTCAGGTCCGGCAATCCCGCGCGCTCCTTCGCCTGCGCCTCGGCCAGCCGCTCGCGCTCGCGCTCCAGCACCAGCTCCGCATTCTCGATCAGCGTCATTCCATGCGCCTCGGCAAAGGCCTCCGCTCCCTGAGCGACAAAGTACACATGCGGACTCTCGTCCATCACCAGCCGCGCCGCCTGGATCGGGTTCCGGATCCGCTCCACGCACGCCACGCCGCCCGCGCGCATCGCCGCTCCATCCATCAGCAGCGCGTCCAGCTGCACCCGCCCGTCGCGCGTCAGAAAACTCCCGCGTCCCGCGTCGAAGGTCGGATCGTCTTCAAGCGAGCTCACCGCCGCCTCCACCGCATCCACCGCCGAGCCGCCCTTTTCGAGCAGCCGGTAGCCATCCTGCAGCGCATTGAAGACGCCCTGCTCGTGCGCCTCCTGCATATCATCGGGAATGGCCCACGCGCCGCCGTGCACCAGAAGAATGGGAGAACGTTTCGTCGTCATAACGATTCACGCAGAACGCTCGATTATACGAGGCAGATTTCCACCCATCCAGCCTCTGCCTCATACGCATATTGTCCGGAAGAAACAGCCTCACAGACGCCCTTTTCCGCTAAGCACCCCGCAACCAGGCCGTCGCATGGCCTGGTGCTCCGCATGCTGAATTGACCAGTTTTGAGCCACACTCCCACAAAAGAACTCTCTTCCGCGGTCACCGGCGTACTTCGCTCCCGGAGCCCCGTAATCCGGAGCCGTAATCTCGCGCAAAGTGGGCTGTATCCCTCATCATCGGAAAGAAGTGCAGAGACCATGAGCCACGATCTTCAGAAAACTTCGCCCGCCGAGCCCATCCACGTCAGCAGCCGCTTTCGGCTCACCCTCGAAGACACCATCCGCCGTCTCGAGGCCGGTGCCGCTTACGATGAGCGCGCCCTTTCGAGGCTCCTCCATCCCGATCACCGCCGCCGTCAGCGCCTTCTGATCCGGGGCCAGCTCGAACGCGCCTTCAGTCTGCGTCAGCTCCTCGACCGCACCGTCATCCGCCACCGCGCCGCCTGAGTCCGCCAAAGCGCAAAAGAAAAAGGCGGAAGCCTCTCGCTTCCGCCCTCTGTTCCACCTGCATTGTATTTTTAGTGCCCTCCGTGCTCCTCATGCGGAGCCTCGGACCTTGGCTGTGGACGCGGCTGCTGTGGCCTCGCCTCAGGACGCTGCTGCGGACGCGCCTGCGGCGCAGGACGAGATTGCTGCTGCGGTCTCGCCTCCGGTCGGGGAGTCGCCTGCGGACGCGGCTGTACCGGCCGTGCCTCGGGCCTCGGCTGAGGACGCGTCTCCGGCCGTGCCGCCGGTGCCGGTCTCTGCTGCGGAACCGGGCGAGCCGTATTCTGCGGCCGCTGCACATTTGCCGGACGATTCGGCTGGACATGCGGAGCCGGTCTGGCCTCCGGTCTCTGCACCGGTTGCGGCCTCGTCTCCGGTCTCGCCGGCGTAACCGGCCGGCCCGGCTGAGGGCGAGCCCCAGGCTCAGGTCTGTTCCCGGGCTGTGGCCGTGCCCCGGGCTGTGGACGATTTCCAGGCTGCGGCCGTGCTCCAGGCTGCGCGCGGTTCACCGGCTGAGGATGAAAATCGCTCGCCCGCGCCGCCGGTGCCGTCCTGCCTCCATTGATTGGCCGGGTCTCGGCAAAGGTCTGCGGCCGTCCATGATTCACGTTCGCAAACTGCGCCCGGTTCTGCATCGCCGTGTGGACGACCTCTCTCTGCGCGGGAATCGCCCCAAAATGCCGCTCCCGTCCCGCCGCTATCTGCTGCGGAGTCGCCCGGTAATTCAGCCCGCCGCGTCCGCCGTTGTAGCTCACGCGGGTGTTGTTGATCACCGTCACGTTGTGAACATAGACATTCTTCACAATCGTCACATTCACGCGTGTGATCGAGCGGTTGTAGAAGAAGGAGCCGCGGTTCCAGTAACCGCCCTCATATCCCACGCCGCCATAGCCGAAGCCGTAATTCACCCCGCCATAAAAGCCGATGTGCGCCCCCCAGTAGCCGTGATGCCACAGGTAGCGGCTGCCCACAAACCCCCAGTAGCCCGGCGTCCATAGTGCGCCCACATACGGCGAGAGCACCCAGCTTCCCGGAACCCAGTAATAGCCCGTCGGCGCCCAGTACCAGTAGCCCGGCGTCCACATGTAGTCGGGCCCCGGGCACTCCGGCTGCTCATACTGCGGCAGCGGAGGCGGAGCCTCCTGAGCGTAAACTTCCTGCTCATCGGAATCGTCCTCGTACTGTCCGCCGTCGGAAGAGTAACTCGCCGGCGCAGCGCTTACCGGAGCCGGGCTCTCGTTATAGGCCGGCTGCGAGCTGGCCTCTTCAGGCGCTGACGCGGCGGCCGGAGCCGGCTGCGCTGCCGTCGACGCCGCAGGCTGATCCGCCGGCGGCGCCGGTGGGTTTTGCGATGTATCGGCTGCTGTATCGGCCGTATCGGCTGTATTGTCCGCCGGGGTTGTATTGCTCGCCGGAGCCAGGTTGGCCGCAGCAGGATCGCTCGAATCCGGCTGAGCCTGTTGCGCACCCTGCGCGTTACTGCTGCCGTGGCAGCCTGTCGCGCCCAGAACAAGCGCCAGCGCTATCGCCTGCGCACAACCGGAAATTGCTGTCTTTCTCATAGAACTCTCCGGCGAAATGAGATGCAGAATCCGGTGTCCATTCTGCCTGAGACAGCCGGAAATATCTGCTGCTTTTGCATTTAACGGCTTTCAGAGTAACCGGATGAATAGAAATTAACAAATCTGATATTGCCTCTTCAGATATGCGGGGAGTACCGTCCTGTTCCACAGCGCGAATCCCGGTACTATTCCCCGTTCTTTTTACCGCTCAGAAATGGTGTGTCCGCCGAAGCGTGACTGAATCCCATATCAAAACCTGCATTCAGGAGACAAAGATGAAGTCTCTGGTCGCATCCCCTCAGGTTTTCGCCCGCAGCGGTGTACTGTCCTCATCCGTTCCTCTCAGGCTTCAGCTCTTCCGCCTCATCGGCAAACAGACCTGGATACCCCGCGGTCAGGACTGGATGCTGCGAAAGATCTGGGATCCCGACTCCGGACAAAGTTATCCCTTCGAAGTCGACTTCTTCGGCATGCGCTATCCCGGCGACTTGTCCCAGCTCATCGACTGGCGCGTCTTCGCCTACGGATGTCATGCCTCGGCCGAGCTGACTCTGCTGAAGGAGCTCGCCACCGACCTGCGCGGAAAAAAGAAGCGGCTCTGCTTTTACGACATCGGCGCCAACCTGGGCCACCACACACTCTTCATGGCCGGCTGTGCCGATCAGGTCATCGCCTTTGAGCCCTTTGCGCCACTGCAGGAACGAATCTGCGAGAAGCTCCGGCTCAACGCCCTGACGAATGTTCTGCTGATCCCCTGCGCGCTCGGCGAAGAAGACAGCACGCAGCGTTACTGGCCGGGCGGCGGAGCCAACTCCGGCTCCGGCACGTTCCTTCCCGAAGAGATCGGCACCTATACCGAGCCCGTCGAAATCCGCGTCCGGAACGGAGACCATCTCTGCTCCGAGATGGGCCTTCCCCCCGTCGATCTCATCAAAATGGATGTCGAAGGCTTCGAGCCGCTGGTGCTGCACGGACTGGCGGATACGATTCGTCGCGACCGGCCGCCCATTCTGATGGAGATATGTGATCGGGCCAGAGCCGGCTTTGGCTCGGAAGAGGACTTCCGAAGCCTTTTCTGGGAGGATGCCGTTTTCGCCGAGGTCACTGGACGCAGTGGCTGCAGCTATCACCTGAAGCCCCTCCACTATGCAACAGCGGGAGAGCTTCTCGCCGTTCCGCCCGAGATGGGAGACTTCGTCCGGAGCCGCCTCGCCGCCTGACCTGTTGCCCGGCGGGCACACCGAAGCAGACCGCTCTTACGAAGCCAGTCGGTCCTTACGACGCCTGGATGTGAATGCCGCACTCCAGTTTGTGGCCGCCCCAGCGCCCCGAGCGCGGATCGTTCGGGTCCGAAGGCAGGCTGGTGCACGGCGCGCAGCCGATGCTGGTGTAACCGCGATCGTAGAGCGGAAGCAGCGGAATCTCATGCGCCTGCGCGTAATACCACACATCGCGCGTCGTCCACTCCGTCAGCGGATTCAGCTTGACGATCTTCTGCCCGCCCGGCAGCGTAAAATCCTCCGCCGTCTGCAGCTCCGCGCGCGACTTTGACTGCTGGCGGCGCAGTCCTGTGATCCACGTGCCGTAACCCGCCAGCGCCCCGAACAGCGGACCCACCTTGCGTAGCGCGCAGCAGCGGTCCGGAGCCGTCTGGTTCAGAATCCCGAACTGCGACTCCTGCTCGGCAACCGTCAGCTCCGGCAGCACGTTGATAAGGTTCAGGCCCCACTCTGAGGCCATGCGGTCGCGATACTCCAGCGTCTCGGGAAAGTGATAGCCCGTCTCGAGAAACAGCACCGGAAGCTCCGGCAGAATCTGCCGCACCATGTGCAGCACCACAATGTCTTCCGCCTGAAAGCTGCTCGTCACGCAGGGATTCTCCGCTTCCGCAAGCTGTTCACGGAGAAACTGCTGTGCCTCGGCGGCGCGGCCTTCCACTTCCTGCTCAATGCTCGAAGTACTCACAGCAAATCCCCTTTCAGATCGGCGAGAACGCCGCTCGCAGCCAGCGCCGTCACAATCGATGCGGCCGACGCCAGACCACCGGCTTCGCTCTCCGCCGGCGTAATCTCATGCCCATGCTCGAAGACGCGCAGCGATACAGCCTCCGCCGCGTCACTCTCCGCCAGCACAATCGCTCCGGCATGCGCCAGCGGCAGCAGCGCTTCACGGCTGGCCACCCGCGTCCTCACTACCAGTGCGCCCGCTGCCAGCAGCCGTTCTTCGAGCGTCTCCGCCATCTCCCGGCGATCGCCCACCACCACCAGCGCGCCGGTGTGCGACAGCATGCCTGCCTCGTCCTCCTGCGCCACGCGGATCATCCCCGCGCCCGCCGTCGCATTGTCCACCGGGTCGATGAGGATAAAGCTGCCCGTCATGCGGTTCTCGCGATACGCATCGGCGATCAGCGGCCTGCTGGTCTCGATCACCACCTCGCCGATCGCATTCAGATCCAGCTGATCCGTCCCGCGCCGCTCCAGGTGCTCCACATCGATCCGCGAGCGAATCTCGATGACGCGTGCCTTTACCGTCTGCGCCGTATGCTTCAGCAGATACGTTCTGCCCGCGCGCAGCGGCGTGCCGTGCATCCACACCACCGTCGCCTCGATCCGGCTGGCGCGGTGCGGAGACGCATCCACTGCGGCGATCAGATCGCCACGGCTGATGTCCACTTCCGTCTCCAGCGTCAGCGTCACCGACTGCGGAGCCTGCGCCGAGGCCAGATCTCCGTCAAAGGTGCTGATCGTGCGCACGCGGCTGCGAATCCCCGAAGGCAGCGCCACAATCTCATCGCCCGGCCGAATGCTTCCCCCCGCGATCTGTCCCGCAAAGCCGCGAAACTCCTGGTTGGGGCGAATCACCCGCTGCACCGGCAGCCGGAAGCCGGCCTGCGCCTGCTGCATCGCCTGCGGTGCGGACTCCAGAAATTCGAGCAGGCTCGGGCCGTCATACCATGGCGCGCGCGTGCTGCGGTGAACGACGTTGTCGCCGTCCAGCGCGCTCACCGGAATGCAGTGCAGATGCGGAATCTCCAGCTGCGCCGCAAGCGCCAGCAGATCCTGCTTGTGACGGCGAAAGACCTCTTCGGAAAACTCCACCAGGTCCATCTTGTTCACCGCCGCCACCACCACCGGAATCCCCAGCAGCGCGGCGATGCACGCATGGCGGCGTGTCTGGTCCAGAATGCCCTTGCGCGCATCCACCAGCACGATGGCCACATCGGCGGTCGAGGCTCCCGTCGCCATGTTCCGCGTGTACTGCTCGTGGCCCGGCGTATCCGCAATGATGAACTTGCGCTTCGCCGTCGAGAAGTAGCGGTACGCCACATCGATCGTGATGCCCTGCTCCCGCTCCGCCCGCAGACCATCGGTAAGCTGCGCAAAGTCGATCACCGAATCCCGCGTCACCGCGCGGACATTGTCCTCGTACACGCTCCGCGAGTCATAGAGCAGCCGTCCGATCAGCGTGGACTTGCCGTCATCGACGCTGCCCGCCGTGCTGAACCGCAGCAGATCCTTTTCGCGGTCCGCCGCCAGCAGCTCTTCCGCATGCATCTGCGCCGCATCCACCGTCTCCTTCACCGGAATATCGAGCAGCGCCATCAGAAATACCCCTCGCGTTTCTTGATCTCCATCGAGCCGTCCTGATCATGATCGATCACGCGATTGGCCCGCTCGGAGTTCCGCATCGCCGCCAGCTCCGCAATGATCTTCGGCAGCGTGTCGGCCTCCGAGCGAATCGCCCCCGTGCACGGACTGCACCCCAGCGAGCGCAGACGGCACTTCACCCACTGCTCCTCGCCCGGCAGTCCCTTCACAAACGGCTGCTCCACCGGAATCAGGCTCTCGCCGCGCACCAGCATGCGGCGCTCCTTTGCAAAATACAACGGCACAATCGGAATGTTTTCGAGATGGATGTAGTGCCAGATGTCCATCTCCGTCCAGTTCGACAGCGGAAAGACGCGGATGCTCTCGCCCGGCCCGATGCGCCCGTTGAAGAGGTTCCACAGTTCCGGACGCTGGTTCTTCGGGTCCCACTGCCCTGCGCTGTCGCGGAACGAATAGATCCGCTCCTTCGCGCGCGACTTCTCCTCGTCGCGCCGCGCGCCGCCAAAGGCCGCGTCGAAGCCGTGCGCCCGCAGCGCGTCGAGCAGCGCCTGCGTCTTCAGATAGCCGCAGCACCGCTGTGTTCCCAGCTCGATCGGGTTCGCGCCCTTTGCAATCGCGTCTTCATTCCGCCACACAATCAGCTTCAGTCCCAGCTCCGCCGTATAGCGATCGCGGAATTCCAGCATCTCGTGGAACTTGAAGCCCGTATCGACATGCAGCAGAGGAAACGGAATCGGCCCCGGATGAAACGCCTTCTGCGCCAGCCGCAGCATCACCGACGAGTCCTTGCCGATCGAATAAAGCATCGCCGGCTTCTGAAACTCCGACGCCACCTCGCGAAGAATATGTATGCTTTCCGCTTCCAGAAGCTGCAGATGGCTCAGCCTCTGCTGCGTGATCTCTTCCGGTGCAGACACCATTGTCGTCATAAGAAAACCTCAGTCTGTGCGGCGTCGTTCTCCGCCGCAGGCAGCGCCGTTCCGGCCAGCGCGGCATCGCTCACCGCGCGCAGCGCCTCTCCGGCAAGCAGTATGTTCGGCGCCGGTCCGGGAACCACCTGTCCCAGCTCTGCCAGCGTCGTGCGCTGAATCTGTTGGTCCGGCTGCGCCGCGTGCGAGATCACCACGCACGGCAGATCCGCCGGCAGCCCCTCGCCGCGAAGCTGCCCCGCAATCGCGTGCAGATCACGCCCCGGCATGTAAATTACCCGCGTCGCGCCGTTCGTCGAAGCAGGCAGCTCCGAAGAGCCCGGCGCATGATGCCCCGAGGTGAAGGTCACGCTCGAAGCCGCCCGCCGGTCCGTCAGCGAGGTCTTCAGCGCCGCGGCCGCCGCAAACGCCGCCGTAATCCCCGGCACAATCTCGAACTCGATGCCCGCCGTCGTCAGCGCGTCCATCTCTTCCCCGGCGCGCCCAAACACCAGCGGATCGCCGCTCTTCAGCCGCACCACCGAGAGGCCTCTGCGCGCAAACTCCACCAGCTTCGCATTGATCTGCTCCTGCGTGACATTCTTGTGCCCGCAGCGCTTGCCCACATTCATGATCAGCGCCTGTTCCTGCGCATGCTCCAGCACTGCCGCCGGCACCAGATCGTCGTGCAGCACCACATCGGCGGCCATCATCAGGCGCACGGCCTTCAGCGTCAGCAGCTCCGGATCGCCCGGACCCGCTCCCACCAGATACACTCTTCCTGGCTGAGGCGTCGTCATGCGTGCACCTCTTTCTGCAGTCCCGGTTTCTGCAGTCCTGATTTCTGCAGCTCCGGCGCCTGCCTGGCCAGTTTCCGCGTCGGGCACTCTTCCGCCTCGCAAAGCTGCCGCTGCGCCAGGGTATGCAGAAGCTGCTTTCTCTCCTCGCCCGCCGGATGCGCGGCCAGCACCTCGCGCCGCAGACCGCCCAGTTGCTCCAGCCACGGACCCAGGTCCGCCGGAAGCTGCGCGTCGATCTCCCGCCGCAGCTGCTGCGCAAACGCCGGACTCTCGCCCGCCGTCGAGATCGCAATCTGCAGATCGCCCCGCGAAACAATCGACGGGAAATAGAAATCGCAGTGCGGCGGATCGTCCACCGCATTGCATAAGACCCCGCGCTCCACCGCATCGCGGTAGACCGCCTGATTCACCGCCGCCTCATCGGTCGCGGCAACCACAAGGAACACGCCCGCCAGATCACCGAAGACATAATCGCGGCGGTGCCAGACAATCCTTCCCGCCCCGGCATGTGCAGCCACCTCCGGCAGCGCCTCCGGAGACACCACCGTCACCTTCGCCCCCGCCGTCAGCAGGCTTTCGATTTTGCTCTGCGCAATATTTCCCGCGCCCACAACCAGACACGGCCGCTCACTGAGCTTCAGGAAAACTGGAAAGAGACCCATCCCTCTACCTCTCAGCCGGCTACTTCCTGCGGCACCCGCCCGCTCGGCTGATCGCGCTCCACCGCGTCGAGCTCTTCTCCCGCCAGCGTCGCGCGCAGCTCATCGTTGCTGTGCCGCGCAAAGTACGACCGCAGATTCTCGCCAGGCAGCCGCACCGCCAGATAATCGCGCAGCAGCCGCTCGATCGCATCCGGCACCTCATGCGCCGGCGAGCGGAAACCGACCGGCCGCGACATCCCCGCATGCCGACCCAGAGCGCCGCCCACGCAGAAGTAGTAGGCGTCGATCAGCTTGCCTTCGTGCTTGATCTTCTTGCCTTCCATCCCGATATCGGCAATCCAGTGCTGTCCGCAGCTGTTCGGGCATCCCGTCACGTGCAGCTTCAGCTGCTGGTCGAAATCCGGCAGCCGCTCGTCCAGCTCATCCACCAGCCAGCGCAGAAAGCCCTTCGTCTCCGTAATCGCCAGCTTGCAGAACTCCGTGCCCGTGCAGGCGATGCCGCCGCGCCAGAAGGGAGTTCCCTCGACATGCAGCCCGATCTGCTCCAGCTCGCGCGCAAACTCACCCGCCTTTGCCGTCGGAATATCGAGGAACACCAGGTTCTGCATCACCGTCGCGCGCACACTGCCGCTGCCGTAGCGCTCCGCCAGATCGGCCACCGCGGCCAGCTGATCGCCGGTCACGCGTCCGCGCAGCACGCTCGCGCCCACATAGCTCAGCCCGGCCGTCTTCTGCGCGTGAATGCCCGCATGGTCGCGGTACACATCGTCCGGAACATTCTCTTCCACGCCCGGATCGAGCCTGTAGCCCAGCCGGCCCTCCAGCTCGCTCAGAAAGCGCTCCGCCGTCCAGCCCTCTTTCAGGAAGAGATACTTCATGCGCGCGCGGTCGCGGCTCTCGCGCAGGCACTGCTCATCGCGGAAGATCTCCGCAATGCGGCGCACCACTTCGAGCGCCTGATCCTGCCGCACAAACGCATCCAGCTTCACCGCCAGGTGCGGCTCCTTCGAGAGTCCCCCTCCCACGCGGACCGAGTAGCCCACTTCCTCCCCGCGCCGCACCGCCGTCAGGGCGATATCGTTGATCTCCGGATATGAGCACCACGCCGGGCACCCGGTAATCGAGATTTTGAACTTGCGCGGCAGGTTGTAAAACGCATCGTTCGCCGTCAGCTCGCGCGCCACCTGCTTCGTCAGCGGCGAGGCGTCGATCAGCTCGTCATGCGCAATCCCGGCCAGCGGGCAGCCCGTCACATTGCGCACCACGTCGCCGCAGGCGCCCTTCGGCGAAAGCCCGATCGCGTCCAGCTCCTGCACAATCTTCGGCAGCGACTCGATCGTCAGCCAGTGCAGCTGGATATTCTGCCGGACCGTCACATCCGCCTGGTTGCGGGCATACTTCTTCGTGATATCGGCAATCACGCGCGTCTGGTGCGCCGTCAGAATCCCGTTCGGAATCCCGATCCGCAGCATGAAATATTCGGTCGCCCTGCCTTCCCCGCCCTTGCCGCCCGTCACGCCCAGTCCGTCGCCCTGGGTATAAATCCCCCACCAGCGGAAGTACGTGTTCCAGGTATCGGGGATGCTGGCGCGTCCGTCGCGGGCAAAGCCCAGAATTTCGTCGAACGCGTCCCACGGGTTCTTCTCGCGCTTCAGCCGTTCGGCTCTCTGCGCTTTGGTCTCTTTGGGAGCGGCAATGTCAGTCATGAAATCCTCTCGGGGGCAATGGCGATGCAATATGCAATAAACAGAAAACCCGCGTCAGCCGTTAAGCTGTAGCGCGGGTTTATGGGAAGTCTGTTGAATCTGGTTAATCACTCACCCACAAAACCGGCTCAGCGTGCGACAACATGCACAACACGCCATCACCGGAGTGGGACAGAGACTCATCTCGTTTATGATATCAGATCGAATCTGCCGGGCGCACCGTAATCCGGAGACGCGGCTTATCCCTGCAGAATGAACGCCTTTCCGGTCCACACCTTCCCACTGCCTCGCTGAATTGAAGCCTTATCAAAGCGCTGTCACCGGATGGTCTGAGAGTTTTCTTCTGCGGCGGCGGCACTTTTCTATGCCGTCAGCGCCGCTCAGGCTGGATACTTCCCCACGATATACTCCTCGAGCTGCTGAATCGTCTTCTCCTGGCCGGAGATCACCCACTTCACCACATCGCCGATCGAGAGCACGCCCACCACCTCATCGCCCTCCAGCACCGGCAGATGACGGCACCGCTCGCTCGTCATGATCTCCATGCACTCTTCGACCGTATGCCGCCGGCTCACGGAGATGACCGGGCTGCTCATGATCTCGCTGACACGCGTCTCCTTCGACGAGCGCCCCATCAGCACGATCTTGCGCGCATAATCGCGCTCGGAGAACATGCCGACCAGCCGCCCGCGCGAGAGCACCAGCAGCGCTCCCACCCCGGCGGCGGCCATCTTCTCCACTGCTTCGTAAACAGACTGCTCCGGCGTAACAGAAAGAACGGCAGCATTGTTCTTTTCCCGGAGAACGGACCCAACGGTCTCGGTCAGTTTCATGCGCCCACCTGCTTTCCGGACGGCAACGATAGCACCAGGCACAGAGCTTTGCCAATCGACCTTTGCTGCGGTAAAAACCGCGGCGCCGGTTACATCAGTTCCTCAATGAACCCCTTCGCCGCCTCCGCCGGAACCCGCATCTCCTGGTGGACCAGAGGACCGGTCTGCAGCACCGGCTCCGCCCCATGCAGCGTCGGCACGTCATCGCGCTCGAAGAACTTCCCGATCGGGATCTCATCGCCCCATTCGAGCGACCGCTCCATCGCGCCGAGCCAGTTCGTCGCATCGTACGAAGCGTCATCTTCCAGCTTCTTCACCCGCGGCCGGAACCACTGATACGTATTGTCGTGGTTATAGGTCACGCAGGGGCTGAAGACATCGAGGAACGAGAAGCCCTTATGCTGAATGCCCTGTTTGATCAGCTCCGTCAGATGCTTCTGCTCGCCGCTGAAGCCCCGCGCCACAAACGTCGCGCCCGCTGCCAGCGCCATCGAGATCGGATTGATCGGCGACTCGAGGTTGCCGAACGGCATGCTCTTCGTCTTCATGCCCCTGCGGCTCGTCGGCGAGGTCTGCCCCGTCGTCAGTCCATAAATCTGGTTGTCCATCACGATATACAGCAGATCCACGTTGCGCCGCATCGTGTGCGTGAAATGGTTGCCGCCGATGCCGAATCCATCGCCGTCGCCGCCCGTTACCAGCACCGTCATGCCGTGGTTCGCCATCTTGAACCCGGTCGCCACCGCCAGCGAGCGCCCGTGCAGCGTGTGCATGCCGTACGTATTGATGAAGCCCGGAAAATTCGACGAGCAGCCGATGCCGCTGATCGTCGCGACCTCATGGTTGGGAATCTGCAGATCGACCAGCGCCTTTTGCACCGCGGCCAGCACGCCATAGTCGCCGCAGCCCGGGCACCAGTCCGGATCGACCTTCCCCTTCAGGTCGGCCATCGTGATCTGTTTCGGAGCTATTACCTCAGTCGCCATCGTCAGTTCTCCCGTAAATGTTTCTGAACCTTATTGCATCGAGAGGCCGCATCTGCGTGCCGGGCTCCCTCTGTGCTCTCTGTGTCCTCTGTGGTGAACTACGGAGGTGTGGTGAATCACACTCTCTCATTCAGCCCCCCTCACACCATCACTTCGTGGGCCGGAATCGAAAGCGTCGTCTCTCCGGCAAGTTGTTCCTTCACTGCCTCGGCAATGTGGTGCGGCATAAAGGGTTCGCCGTCGTACTTGCGAATATGCCCGTCGGCGAGAAAGCTGGTCTCGCTGCGCAGATAGCGAGCAAACTGTCCGCTGAAGTTGTTCTCGACGATGATCGTGCGCCGCGATCCCTTCAGAATCCCGACAATCGCATCGCCGTGCAGCGGAACCAGCCAGCGAATCTGCAGTTGATTCGCTTTGATGCCCTGCTCGGCCAGCTGCTCCCGCGCCTCTTCGATCACGCCCTGCGTCGATCCCCATCCGATCAGCGTCACATCCGCATCGGCCGGTCCCTGCAGCTCCGGCGGGGGCGCCGATGCCTCGATGCCCTGCACCTTCCGCATGCGCTTTTCCATCATCGCGCGGCGCTTGACTGTATTGGTGTACTCGTCTGAGATCAGCACGCCGTCTTCCGCATGCTCGTCGCTCGAAACCGTATGCGTGTATCCCGGAAGCCCCGGAACCGCCCGCGGCGAAACCCCGCTCTCCGTAATCAGATAGCGCTTGTACTCGCCGTGGCCGTTGCCGTTCGCGGAGGTAATCATCTCCCCGCGATCGATCGGCGGATTAAAGTCCAGCGCCTGCGGCTCCACGCTCAGCCGTCCTTCCGAGAGCAACAGATCGCACAGCACGATCCCCGGACACTGGAAGCGCTCGGCAATGTTGAAGATCTCCGGAATCAGCGTGAAGCAGTCGCCGATATCGAGCGGCGCCGCAATCACGCGCGGATAATCTCCGAACGCCGCGCCCAGCATCTGCCACAGATCGCCCTGCTCCGTCTTCGTCGGCACGCCCGTCGAAGGGCCCGCGCGCATGCAGTCGATCACCACCACCGGAATCTCCGCCATCGCCGACAAGCCCAGCCCCTCGCTCATCAGCGCAAAGCCGCCGCCCGAGGTCGCGCACATCGCCCGCACGCCCGCATGCGCCGCGCCGATCGCCATATTGATCACGCCGATCTCGTCTTCCACCTGGCGGACCATGATGTTCGCCTTCCGCGCATGCTCGGCCATCCAGTGCAGCACGCCCGTCGAAGGACTCATAGGATACGCGCAGTAAAATTTCACTCCCGCCGCCGCTCCGCCCATCGCCAGCGCCGCATTGCCGCTCAGCACCGCATAGCGGTTGTCCGTCATCGGCAGAGGATGCGGGAATGCCTGGAAGTTCTGCGTCGCATAGTCGTATCCGGTGCGCGCGAGGTTCACATTCTCGTCGATCACCGCCTGCTCTTTTTTGCGAAACTGCTCCGCCAGCACGCTCTCCAGAGCCTGAAAGCCGACGCCCATCATGCTCAGCGCCGCCCCCATCGCCAGCGTGTTCTGCGCCACTTTGTTCTTGCTGATATCGGCCAGCTTCGACACCGGCAGCGGACAAAGCTGCACGCCCTCCGCCGGCGTACCGGGCTTAATCGTGTCGGCGTTATAAATGCACGCCCCGCCCGCGCTCAGCAGGCTCAGGTGCCGGTCCATCGTGTCCTGATTCAGAGGGATCAGCAGGTCGATCCGGTCACCCATATTCGTGACCTTCTCCGGACCCGTCCGGATCGTCAGAAACGTATGGCCGCCGCGAATAATCGACTGATACGCGTTGTACGCGTTGAGATGAAGACCACGGCGGCTGAATATCTTGGCGAAGATGTCGCCCGGCGTGGCAACACCCTGGCCGGCCGCGCCTCCAATACCGATGGCGAAGGACTGCCTCATATGAGTCATCTCCAGGCTGATTAGCCGGATCTGCCCGCATCAGTGCCGGGGCGCTCGCGGCAAACCGTTGCAGCCGCGCGCGTCACTCGTCGCTGTTTCGGATAACGCGGAGCATGCCCCGGCGAACTTCCGAACGTACTACCAGCAATTCGCTCCACAGGATTTCGATTGTCTGATCCCGAGCGCCAACCAGCATACACCCGCGGCCCGATAGCTGGCAGAGACTTTCCTGCGGTCGGTAACGGGTGAGTCCGGATCATTCTGAGCCCGGATCATTCCAGGAAGGTCATGGCTCCGGCCGCGCCATAAAGAGTGCAGCATCGGTGCGGCTCCAGCCGCCGAGAGATGGCTTTTTTTGCGTTGCAACTGACCCGCGGCCCTGCGGTCTGATAAAACAACCGGAACGCGGTGCCTGGGTGCAACTGCTCCCCTCCCCGCCACATCTTAAAAACGGCTTCACCCACGGAGGCAAAGGTATGAAAAAGTTTCTCTCAGGTTTCTCCGCCGCGGCGTTTCTCGCTGCGGCGCTTTGCGTGGTTCCCGCTGCGCGCGCATGGTCCGCTCCACCGGCTGCATACGGTTATGGTCAGGAACCCTGGGCAGTCCCGCCGCCGGAGCTGCAGGGAGTCGAATCGCAGGGCTTCCACGACGGCATCGAAGGCGCCCGCAAGGACGCGGGAAACCATCGTCCGCCGAACGTCGAAAACCGGGATGAGTTCCGCCATCCCCCCGTTCCGCATCGCGACCGCGCCGCCTATCGCCACGGCTTCCGTCGCGGATATCAGGTCGGCGTCGAACACCTCATGCGCCACGGCCGTTACTAAACCAGTTTTTCCCGACCGCCGCAGAGCAAAAAAAAAACGGCTGCATCCGCACCGATGCAGCCGTTTGATAGTGGGCCGGTCTGAATCGCTTTGTATCAGGGCACGGCTTCAGCCGTGCCGTAATGGTTGTAGTCGTTGCGGGGCTTTAGCCCCTGAAGAACAGGTTCTTTTCAGACTGACCCACTACCAGCCGCTTCTACTTCCCAATGCAAAAGCTCGAGAAAATCCGGTTCAGAATATCGTCCGGCGTGGTCTCGCCTGTCAGGCTGTCCAGATACCGTAACGCCCCGTAAAGATCCAGCAGCAGCATCTCGTGTGGAACCCGGTTCGGCAGCGCCTGCTTCGCCGCCGCCAGCGACGTCAGCGCGCCCGTCACCGCCTCCCGATGCCGCAGACTGGTCAGCATGCCCGTCTCGCTCTCGCCTGCCGGATCGCGCACCAGCGACAGCAGCGCCTCGCGCAGCTCCGCGATCCCCGCTCCTGTCAGCGCCGACGTCTGCACTGAAAACAGCGATCGTTCCACATCCGCCGTCTCCAGATCGCTTTTATTCCGCACCACCAGCGCCCGCCGTCCATCGAGCGACGCAATCAGCTCCCGCTCGTCATCGCGCGGCGGCACCGAAGCATCGAGCACCACCAGCACCACATCCGCATCCGCCAGCGCCTCGCGCGATTTCTGAATGCCCAGCGACTCGGCCTCGTCGCTCGCCTCGCGCAGCCCCGCCGTATCCACCAGCTCCACCGGAATCCCTCCCAGCGAAACCCGCTCCGTCACCAGATCGCGCGTCGTCCCCGGCGTCGCCGTCACAATCGCCCGCTCGCGCTCCACCAGCCGGTTGAACAGCGATGACTTGCCCACGTTCGGCCTGCCCACAATCGCCAGCGACAGCCCCGCATGCACAATGCGCCCCTGCTCGAACGATCGCGCCAGCCTCTCCAGCTCCGGCGTCATGCCATCGATCCTCGCCGCAATCTCCGCATCCGGCGTCACATCGATATCGTCCTCTGCGAAATCGATGCCCGCCTCCAGCAGTGCCACCAGCTCCACCAGTTGCTGCTTCGCCGGCTGAATCCTCCGCGAGAGCGCGCCTCCCATCTGCTCCGCCGCCACCCGCGCCTGATACAGCGTCTGCGCCTCAATCAGGTCCCGCACCGCTTCGGCCTGCGTCAGATCGATGCGGCCCGAAAGAAAGGCCCGCTCCGTAAACTCCCCGGGCCGTGCCAGACGCGCTCCCCGCTGCAGCGCCAGCCGCACCAGCAGCTCCAGCACCACCGGCGAGCCATGCGCCGCAATCTCCACCAGGTCTTCGCCGGTGTAGGAGTTCGGCCGCGCAAAGAAGGTCACCACCGCTTCGTCCAGCTTCTCCTTCGTCTCCGGTTCCAGGACCTCCGCCAGCCGCACCCGCGCATGCTCCAGCGGCTGGCGCGCCCGGATCAGCTCGCCAGCAATCTCCATCGCATGCGCCCCTGAAAGCCGCACAATGCCGATGCCTCCGCGCCCCGGCGGAGTGGAGATCGCGACGATCGTCTCGTCTGCGACCAGTTCCCGTTCTGTTGTCTGAGGATGAGGCTGCACCTGAATCTGTACCACCGGGTCTTCCCGAGTCTCCGCTCTCCGTTCCCGGAAAACAAGCTCCGGAGATACCGGAGACCATGCGAACAGCGGCAGTCGCGGAGAAATCCGCTTTAGCGCCGGTGGCCGGCAAGCCCCGTCGAGAGCTTTTCGTGGTCATAGCCTTTGGGATAGGCCACCACAAAGCGCCGCAGCCCTTCGCCGCTCGACGCCGTCTCCAGATCGTCATACCCGCGAAAGGCCAGATGCAGCATCCGCCGCTCGCGCGAGCTCATCGGAGCAAAGCTGTACGGCTGCCCCGTCCGCCGCACTTTTTCCGCGGCCGTATCTGCCGCCAGTTTCAGCTCGCGGGCCCGCAGCGCCTTGAAGTTATTCGCGTCGAACGAGACCTTATCGTGCTCTTCCTGATCCAGGCGGATAATCTTCGCCGCTACATGTTCGAGCGCCCGCAGCAGCTCTCCGCCGCGCTGCGTCAGCAGCGGAGCATCCGGCCCGGCCAGCTCCACATAGATCTCGCGCGCTTCCAGACCATCCGGATCGGCTGCCCCGGAGCCCGCGGTAATTCTGTACTTCAGCCGCAGTCTGCCCGGTGCTGTAAGCGTCTTCAGAAATGCCGCAATGCTCTGCGCAGCGGCGGAATAATCATCGATTGGCATTGCGCATCCAGTATCGCATCCGGCCCGGAATTCAGTCACTTTTCAGATACAAACTTATCCGTCAGGTTAGCCATATTACCTTATCTTGCCGGGCATCTTTGTCGTTTCTTATCGGGAAACACCCTATCTTCTCGCGTTAACGATCTTTCCCTGCTTCTTCGCCGCCCGCTTCGCCGCCAGGGCGCGCATCTCGCGGCCCATGCTGGTGCGGTTGATCACCAGCTGCTGGCCCACGCCGATAATGTTGCTGCCCGCCCAGTACAGCGCAAGTCCCGAGCCCACGTTCCACATCATGAAGCCGAAGATCGCCGGCATCATAAAGGCCATCATTCTCTGCTGCGAGCGGTCCATACCCGGCGACGGCGTAAAGAACTGCACTAGAAACATCGATCCGATAAAGAAGACCGGCAGAATGTGCAGCGGGTCCGGAGCCGAAAGGTCCGGCAGCCACAGCCAGTGCGCCTGCCGCAGCTCGATCACGTTCTCCAGCATCCGGTAGAAGCCGTAGATCAGCGGATACTGCAGCAGCATCGGCAGGCATCCGCCGAACATATTGATGCCTTCCCGCTTCTGGAGATCGAACATTTCCTTGTTCATCTCCTGCCGCCGCGGGTCCGTGGCCTTGTACTTCGCGTACTTGGCCTTGATCACATCCATCTCCGGCTGAATGCGCTGCATCTTCAGCGACGACTTCATCATCTGGAAGCGCGTCGGCATCATGGCGATGTTCAGCAGGAACGTCAGCACCAGGATCGCCCAGCCCCAGTTGCGCACGCCGTGGTCGTAGAAGAAGCGCGTCAGCAGGAACATGGGCTTCGCAACCCATCCCCACCAGCCGAAGGTCACCGCCTTCTCGAGGCTCGGCCCTCCATGCGTGTTCACCGACTCCAGCACGTCCAGCGACTTCGGGCCCACAAAAAGGCGAGTGCTGAAGGTTGCGGCCGTGCCTCCGATGCCTGCGCCCAGCACCGACGCATGCTCCACCTGGCCCGACTCCGGATGCTTCGGATCGCGCGGCAGATCGATCGTGTTGTGCAGCGTCACCAGGCTCGTGTTTTCTGCCTCATCCGGCAAAAAGATCGCGGCAAAGTATAGATCGCTCACGCCCGCCCACTGGAACGGACCCTGCTCCGTCGCGCCGCCCGAGACTTTCTTCGGCTTGATCTGATCCACATCGCCGTTCTTCGCCGTGTCGATCATGCTCGCCGCATACTGTGGCAGCGTGTTCTGGTCGCCGAAGCCCGCCGGCCATGCCAGCGCCGCCGTCAGCGGTGCTCCCTGGCGCGTCGCCGTCACCTCGGCATGGATCACATAGCTTGAATCGAAGGTGAAGGTCTTCTTCACCTGCAGGCCGCCCGCGGAGTACTTGAAGCTCAGCGTGCCCGGGGTATTCACTCTTCCCGTCGCCGACGGCACATACATCGCCTGGTTCAGCCGGCTCTGCAGTCCTTCGTCATAGACATGCAGCGACAGCGGAAAGCCATACTTCGCCGCGTTGGCTGCGTTCACCAGATCGAGCGGCTTGCCGTCGTCGTTCTTATATTTCTTCAGAATCCACGACTTCACCTCGGCGCCGCGGTTCGAGAACGTGATGCGGTACAGCTCGTTCTCGATCACCGTCTCGCTCTCCGCCGCTGCCTGCACCGCATTCGCCTCAGGAGCAGCAGCCTGCGAGGAAGAAGCGGGTGCGGCTGTCCCGGCGTCAGACGTTGCGGCCGTCTGGCTCTGCGCCGCCGGAGCGCTCGACTTCTGCTGCTGCGTCGCGGCATGGCCCGAAGCAGGAGGCGTCTTTGGCTTGAAATACTGCATCCCCAGAAAAATCAGGAGAAAAACGGCGCTGAACGCAAGGATGGTGCGCGAGTCAAACCCGCCACCGCCACCACCCTGCTGATTTGGATTCTGTATCTCTGCCAAAACTTCTGCTTCCTGTCGATTGTGTGAATGGAATGCGGCCCTTCAATGGTAACTGGCCGGACCTGTACGTCGTATGAATGACTGCTCTTCGCGCGATGGAACCGGGTCGAAACCGCCCCGGTGAAAGGGATGACAGCGCAGCAGCCGTCCCGCCGCCATCAGGCTGCCGCGGACAAGCCCGTGCTCGCTCACTGCCAGCGCTGCGTATTCAGAACATGTGGGGTGAAACCGGCATGCGCCCGATGCTCCCGTTACCGCGTGCAGCAAGGGAGAAACGGCATATTTGTAAACCGCCAGCGCCGCCGCTGCGATACGTTCGCGAGCCCTCACGGCCGCTCCTGCCTTCGCGTATGCGCTGCAGCACGGGCCGCGCTCTGCGCGACGGTCGTAAAAATACGCGACACCTCGCCCTCGAGGCGGACGAACTCCATCTCCAGCACCGACTTTCGCGGATGCAGAATCACGTCCACGCCTGCCGGCAGCTCGCCCAGGTGCAGACGCACTGCTTCGCGCATCCTGCGCTTGATGCGGTTCCGCTCCACGGCCTTGCCCAGAACCCGCCCCGCGGTCAGACCCACGCGCGGACCTTCGTTCTCCGCAGGCTCTTCGGCCGTGCGCCAGCGAAAGAAATAACTCATCGACGGTGATCCGTGCTTCCTGCTCCCCTGGTACACACGCTGATAGTCCGCATGCTTTCGCAGACGGGCGCTGCGCCAATCGGGAAACGGCTCCGGCATCATCTCATGGTCGCTCAGACGTGATAAAGGCAGCGCAGAGGAAGCGCTGCCTCGGTTGAAAAATCCAGAGGGAACCGCTGTCGGCAAAAGAGACTAGTCGCGGTATCCCGCGCTCACAGCGACGCGATGCCGCCCCTTTGCGCGGCGGCGCGATAATACGGCTGCACCCGACTTCGTCTTCATACGGCTGCGGAACCCGTGCGTCTTCGAACGGTGGCGGCGGTTAGGTTGAAATGTGCGCTTCGGCATGGAAACGGCGCTCCTGAAAATTTCTTCTGAATTCGTGCCCGCTCGCTCTGTGCTCACACAGCACTTCGGGGCAAGTTCTGAGTATACCGTATCGGGCTCAAAGCCGCAAAAAATGCGCCTCACGGCTACTTTTTCACCACCCCCGGTGCAACCTCCCGCAATAAAAAAAAATCCTTACGAAAGTGCATATCCGGGGCTTCCCGAGTGTGCTAGTATCGGCAACGTTTACTTGAGATTTCCTGACGCCTCGCGGCAGTCAAAAGAGGAATTGACCGACGCTCCGGTGGGCAAATTTGCCGGAGCCTTCCTGACCAGCGCGTTTTGCTCCATGTCTGACCTGGTTGTTCCACAGGCCAGGCATAGCCGGGGCATTCCCTCATGGTCCACGGTCCTGTTCCCATCCGTTCGCGAGCGTCCTGTAAGGATTATGAATGTCTTTTGTTGCTACTCCCGTCGCTGCGCTCAATCCGTGGGTGCGAATCCTCGGAGCCCTCGAAAAAAAGATTAACCGCCAGTCGTACGACACCTGGTTCAAGCCCACCCGCTTCAGCCATACCAAAGAGCGCATGCTCTACGTACGCATCCCCACGCCGCAGTTCCGCATCATCGGCGAGCGCTATGCCGACCTCATTCAGGAAGCGATCGAGAACCTGCAGCTTGAGTTTGAAGACGTCGCCTACCTCACGCCCGAGGAAGATCCCACCGTCACCCGCGCACGCGAGGACGGAGGCTTCCCGCCCGCTCCCGCCCATGCTCCCAACGTTCCCGGCGGAGCGCGCAACGGCGTGGCGCCGCGTCCTCCCGCAGCT
This sequence comes from Paracidobacterium acidisoli, assembly GCF_003428625.2. Lineage (GTDB taxonomy): Bacteria > Acidobacteriota > Terriglobia > Terriglobales > Acidobacteriaceae > Paracidobacterium > Paracidobacterium acidisoli. The sequence continues at coordinate 276,489 of NZ_QVQT02000004.1, forward strand.
CCCGCTCCCGCCGGCGGCCCCCAGCAGGCGCGCTTCGACTGGTCCACCGCCGCGCAGCTCAACCCGCGCTACACCTTCGACGCCTTCGTCGTCGGCGCCGGCAATCAGTTCGCGCGCGCCGCCGCGGAAGCCGTCGCCGAGCGGCCCTCGAAGGCCTACAACCCGCTCTTCCTCTACGGCGGCGTCGGCATGGGCAAGACCCATCTCATGCACGCCATCGGCCATGAAGTGAAGCAGCGCCAGCCCAACGCATCCATCTGCTACGTCTCGGTCGAAAAGTTCACCAACGAGATGATCAGCTCGCTGCGCTACGACAAGATGACCAGCTTCCGCGACAAGTTCCGCACCGTCGATCTGCTGCTCGTCGATGACATCCAGTTCCTCGCGCAGAAGGAGCGCACCCAGGAGGAGTTCTTCCACACCTTCAACGCGCTGCACGAAAACATGAAGCAGATCGTCATCGCCTCCGACCGGCCGCCCAAGGAGCTGCCTGAGATCGAGGACCGTCTGCGCTCGCGCTTCGAGTGGGGCCTCATCGCCGACATTCAGCCGCCCGACCTCGAAACCAAGGTCGCCATTCTGCAGAAGAAGGCCGAGAGCGAGCACGTCTCGCTGCCGACCGACATCGCGCTCTTCATCGCCTCCAATGTGCGCACCAACGTGCGCGAGCTCGAAGGCGCGCTCGTGCGCCTCATCGCCTGGTGCGGCCTCAATGGCATGGAGATCACTCTGCCCACCGCGCAGCAGTGCCTTCGCCAGTTCATCGATACTCAGGTGCGCAAGATCACCATCGAGTCCATTCAGCGCGCCGTCGCCGAACAGTTCGGCATGCGCGTCGCCGAGCTCAAGCAGAAGAACAACTCGCGCGCCGTCGTCGTGCCCCGGCAGATCGCCATGTTTCTCGCCAAGCAGATGACCGAAGCCTCACTGCCCGAGATCGGACGCCAGTTCGGCGGCAAGCACCACACCACCGTGATGCACTCCATCGCCAAGATCGACGAGCAGCGCCGCACCGACAAAAACCTCAACAGCACCATCAACAAGCTGCAGGAAACGCTGAACGGGTAGGGCTGCCCGTCCGGCCAGGACCGCCCGCCGCGCAGGCGCCGCCGGAGGCTGTGGTTACAGCCCCGGCCGGCCCGACGACTTGTAAATCTCCGAGATCAGCTCGACATCCCGCAGACCCTCTTCGCCCGCCGTCTTCGGTGTTTTGTTCTCGAAGACGCAGCTTGCAAAGTAATTGGCTTCGTTCACAAACTGTGACGGGTCGCGCGCGGGATTCAGCTCGTCGATGTTCTCGTGATTCGGCAGCTGTGCCGTCAGATGCTGTCCCTGGTATCCGAAGGCCGACTCCATCTCCAGCGTGCCCTTCGATCCATGCACGCGGTAAAACCCGTTCATGCCCGCGCCATACGACGTGTTGCAGCTCGCGACGATGCCGGAAGGAAACTTCATCGTCCACGAGACATTCTCTTCCACTTCGTTAAAGCGGCCGTCATGGTCGATCACCGACGACACCGCCTTGATCTCCGCCGGCTCCTCGCCCGTCAGATACCGGCATCCGTTCAGCGAGTAGACTCCCATATCCATCAGCGGACCGCCGCCCGCCAGCTTCTTGTCCAGCCGCCACTCGCCCGCGCGAATGTTGAAGCCGTTCGCGCTCTCGATCGCCTGAATCGTGCCCAGCTTTCCGCTGCGAATCAGCTCGATCGCCCGCAGGTTCGACGGCTCATACTGGCACCGGTAGGCGATCATCAGCTTCACGTTCGCCTCTTTGCACGCCGCAATCATCGCCCTGCAGTCGTCCACCGACGTGGCCATCGGCTTCTCGCACAGCACATGCTTGCCCGCCTTCGCCGCGCGAATCGTATATTCGGCGTGCATGCTGTTCGGCAGCGCAATGTACACCGCATCGATGTTCCTGTTATGCGCAATCTCGTCCATGTTGTCGTAGCTGTAGATCGCGCTGCTCGGCACGCCGTACAGCGCCGCCTGCTGCTCCGCCTTGGGACGGTGCCCGCTCACCAGCGCCGTAATCACCGACGTCTGCGTCGTCTTTACGGCAGGCATAAAGTGGTCCATCGAGATGCGGCCCAGGGCCACAATGCACCAGCGAAGACGCTGCGGCTCAGGCGGCGCTTCAGCGCCCGATGCATCCAGCCTGGGGAACCAGGGCGAAACAGCGGCAAGACCGGCAAGGCGATTGAACTGGCGGCGCGTAAAAGGCATCGAGGCTCTCCTGAATCGTTTTACCTTGAGCAAACTGCCTCTGGAGAATACGCCCCGCCCCACTCCATCTTCAAATGCGCATCGCACGCGATGCTGCGTTTTACGTCGCCCCGCAAAAATGCAAAGCCGGATTCAGAGCCATCTCCGGCTATCGGCAAATCTATCCCCGCGCCGCATCATCGCCGGAACTCTCCGCCGCCAGGCGCAGCCGCTGATTGCGTTCCAGCAGCTCCGCCACCAGCAGCCGCAGATGCAGATTCTGCGCTTCCAGCTCGCGGTTCCGTGCCTCCAGCTCCGTCACTCGCTCCACTCCCATATCCGCCCCGGCAACTCGCTCAGACAGATTCGATTCCTCTGGCTGCGTCATCCAGAATCTCCGCGATCTTCGCTATCTGTTCCTTCGTCAGGTCACCCTGCGCAAAGCGCAGCTTCAGCGCCAGCTTCATGTTGTGCATCGCGCGCATCAGCTTCGGCGAACGCCCTTTTCCGAAGGCCTCGCCCGCCTGGTTCAACCGTGCAAACAGAGCATCCACGCGCGCTCGGCTTGCCTTCAGCTCCTCCCGGCCCGCATCGGTAATCGCGTACAGCTTCTTGCCGCCCTCCGCCGAAGTCACCGTTGCAAAGCCCTCTTCCTCAAGCAGCGTCAGCGTCGGATACACCACCCCGGCACTCGGCGAATACGCGCCTTCCAGCTTTTCTCCGATCGCCTTGATCATCTCGTATCCATAGCTCGGCTTCTCCGCAATCATCTGCAGAATCACCAGCCGCAGCTCGCCCGGATCGAACAGCCGTCCGCCGAACTCCCCGCCGAAGCGTCCCCATCCGCGCCCGCGAAAGCCGCCCGGCTCCGCCCAGAAGCCGTGTCTGCCTCCGTGGAAATGCCTCTGATACCCGTGGCAGGCTTCGCCCCCCTCTTCCTCCACCCATTGTCTGAACTTCTCACGAAACATCTCAATACTCCTTCGTACTTTCTAAGATATATCTTAAGATATATCGCGGATGGTTTTGGATGCAGCTTTTTACGATTCTTCCCCGAACCCGCCCCGCCTCGTGAAAAACTGTACCCTGCAGCCCATCCCCTTTACCCTGTCAGGAAGATGGTCCCACGCCTTCTCCTCATCGGCGTTCTCGCTCTTTTCTTTGCCGCTCCGGCTCGCCCCTTCGCTCGCCATCCGCAGGACACCGGTTTTCTCAACCGCTCCGTTCTCATCAACGGCGTCCAGCACCACTACATGGTCTATCTGCCGGAGAACTGGAACCCCCACGACCGCTGGCCCATGATCCTCTTCCTTCACGGCTCCGGCGAGCGCGGTGTCGAAGGCATGGACCAGATCCAGATCGGCCTCCCCTCCGCTATCCGTCTTCACCCCGAGCGCTGGCCCTTCATCGTCGTCATGCCCCAGGTTCCCTTCAGCCACCATCACTGGACCGATCCCGACATGATGCAGCTCGCCATCTCCACTCTCGACGCCGAGACGAAGGAGTTCCACGGAGACCGAGACCGCACCTACCTCACCGGCCTTTCGCTCGGCGGCTACGGCGTCTGGGAGATCGCCAAAGATTACCCGCACCGCTTCGCCGCCATCGTTCCCGTCTGCGGCGGCATCTTCTGGTCCTATGCGCCCTCGCGCTGGCACGACCTGCACACGCTGCCCGCCGACTACGTGCGCTCCATCGGCCGTACGCCCGTCTGGATCTTCCACGGCGCCGGCGACCCCATCGTCCCGCCCCGCGAGGCCGTCATCATGTTCCAGGCCCTCAAGGCCGCCGGAGGCAATGTGCGCTTCTGGCAGTACTCCGGAGTCCGCCACAATGTCTGGGACAAGGCCTACGCCGAGCCGCAGCTCCCCCGCTGGCTGCTCGCCCAGCGTCTCAGCGCCATTCCCCGCCTCGTGCCCGCTTCCGAGCAGATCCTCGTGCCTCTCCACCCGGTTCCGGCCCGCGTCAGCCTCGCGCTCTATGACGAGTACTCCGGCGAATACCAGGACCAGGGCGTCACCATCGAGACCATCTTCCGCACCGGCGACCGGCTCATGGCCCGCAATCGCGTCGGAGACATGATCGAGCTCCTGCCCGAGAGCGCCGCCACCTGGTTTTACCCCACCGGCTCGCCCACCCGCCTCACCTTCGAGCGCGACTCCGAAGGGCGCGTCTCCGGCATCCGCTTCCGCGACGACCGCCACGAAGAATTCTGGGAAAAAAAGCGCTGATTCCGCCCACCTCGATATGGCTGCCCATTCCGATATCACAATGGACCAGTACCGCTGAATGATCTCGCCTGTTGACCTGCGCAGACCGCCGGCAGTGTGCGGATTCTGCGTGCCTGGGACAATGCTGTGGCGCTTCTCATCTTCAGCCCGTCTCTTCTGAGCATTTATGGGGAGTGAGTCGCTTTGCGTCGTTCTGTATCAGCGCACAGCTTCAAAGCCCGTCCTGAGCGAAGCTGAAGGGTGCCGCAAATCGATGAAAATTCATCCAGGCTTCAGACCCTGATGGGAAGCAGGCTGCTGCACTCAGGATCATTGCTTGCCTTTCAACCCGATTTCCGGTAGACGTGAGTTGCGGGCTGTGCGCATTGGTCGCGATCCTGCTTGCGTCACGTTCCTGGGTTTCGGGAACCTGCCTCTTCAGGAACGGAGGAGTATCCGTAGATGCCTTTTGCCGAAAAGTCGATTCGCGCCTTCCGCGAACAGTTTCACCCTTTGTTCTATCTGCGAAAGTCGAAGCTCGGACGCGGAGCCATCCGTCTCGTGGATCGCCCCGCATGGATCTCGGTTCCCGGCGTTGGTTTCCCGGTGCGCGGCCTTCTGGTTACCCATGGCCTGGCCTTTGCTGCCACAGGCTCGCAGGAACCGAGCTGCGAGGCTCTCGTCCTGTCCTGCGTGCGTCATCTGGAGCTGCGCTCCTTCTGGGATGTAGGCGCAAATATCGGCCATTACACGTGGCTGCTGAAGACTGCTGTACCGCATCTGAGCGTGGTGCTGTTCGAGGCGCTGCCGGCAAATGCCGCTCTGATTCGGCAGACACTGGATCGCTGCAGCTTTCCGGATATCACTCTGGTGAGCGCCGGCGTCAGCGAACAGGCAGGTACCGCCCTGCTTCGCACCAATGCCGTCGCCGGAGCCACTTCTTCCCTGGAATCCGAAGGAGCCACCTTTGAGGAGCGGCACTGGGGCGTTCCCGCCGGCACCCTCTCCATCCCCCTCGTCTCCATCGATGAACAGCGGGCGCACCACGGATCGATTGACCTGATGAAGATCGATGTGGAAGGCCATGAGGCTGCGGTCCTGCGAGGCGCGCAGCAGACCATCGACTCCGATCAGCCCATCCTCTTTGTCGAATGCGGTCACCCGAATCATGCCTGTCTTCTCTCCCTTGAAAACCAGGGATATCGCATCATCGATGCCGACCATCTCACTACGGATCTTCGGCCCGATGTCTCCATTTCAAATTACTTCGGCTTTCCCTCTCGCTTTTCCTCTCAGGTCGATGAGGTACTCGCCGCTGCGCGAGATCTTACGGCGCAGAACCGGCGGAACACGGCATAAATCTGCTGCTGATCAGACGGCGCCTCGATTCCGTTACCCTCGTAAGTGCCTGTTTTTACTTACTCTGCGATACACTTCTCGCCATCCGGCCCGGCAGGCCTGAACGAGGAGAATATATGGGCGGTGCGGTCCAGAACTACTTCCACACCAAAACACAGCACCTCAAAGGGGCATCCCAGCGCCAGCGGCTGCAGACCGGCGGCGGCGCCAATGTGGGCTGGGTCGTCACCCGTCCCGGAGCCCAGTTAGCTGCGAACGATCATGCCGCGGCGCAGTGGGTCCTCGACGAGACGTATCAGATTCTGCCCATCCTCATTCAGCGGCTCAACCTCTGGCAAAACCAGAACCCGGTCCCGCCCGATGTCGAGCGCCTCGTCCACGTCTACTTCAAAATTGCCGACAATCTGACGAATGTTGAGCTCAGAGCGGTCCTCAACCAGATCGGCCAGCGGTACATGCAGATATGGGCCGGCATCCAGGCCGACCAGGAGCTCCAGATCGTCGACACTTCGCTGCGCGGCACCGTCAGCGGCTACATCAATCCTCACTTCTTCGAAGACGCAAACCAGCCCATGAAGGGGCGCATCCACCTTAATTTTCAGCGCATGGCCGTGAATGATGCCGATACTTTTCGTTTTTTCATTCACGAGGCCAGCCATAAATTTGCCCGGACCGCCGACCACAACGGCGGCTGCTACTTCATCGGCACAGCCCTCTTCGAGGCGTGGGAGGCCCATCGCGCCGTCATCCCCGCTCATCCTGTTCCCTGGGGACCCAGCACAGCCGCGCTTACCGCCCAGCAGGCCATCACCCACGCCGACAGCTACGGCTGCTTCGCCGAAAATTTTCGCGTCCTGCGCGCGGCGCGCCCCAACGCTCCCTGGGTCTGAGCAAATCCCTCAGCTCATATCAGCAATGACGTGGAATCCGGATGCCCCATGTCCGTCTGTCGGACATGGGACTGGGAACTCTTCACTTTGTCATCCCGAGCGAAGTCGAGGGATCTGCATTTGCTTCTCATGAATGGGGTGTTCGCAGGACCCGGGTGCCCCACCTTCGCGAACCGGGGTCCCCGGCGCACGCGGTGTTCGTGCGCGGGGGTGGGGAAGCTAAGGTGGGACGAAAATCGGATGCCCCATGTCCGTCTGTCGGACATGGGACTGGGAACTCTTCCCCTTGTCATCCCGAGCGAAGCCGAGGGATCTGCATTTTCATATCGGAGAAAACGAAAGGGTGCCCCACGAAGACAAACCCCCGCCCGCACTCTACCGGCATTTTTTTTTATCCCCTCAGCCTCATCCCGCATTCAAACCGTCCTTCATTTCCACGTCCTCTCCGCCTCCTGTGCAAACTGCGGATAAGCCCTCCGCTGTGGATCACCCGCCTTTACGGAGACCGCTCCCGCAGCGCCCCGGACCGTGCTTTCCACTCCCGGCAGCCGCTTTCCACACCCTTCGCAAAGCCTCCTGTTCATAACGAGGAGAACCGGGGTGGCATTTCGCGTCTTTTCCCCCGCTTTCCTGCTTTTGCGAATCCGCCGTCACCGGTTTTCTAAAACCGGTACATATTCCGGAGCCGCTCTCCATGCGGTTTTGCCGCGGCTTTCCACTTTTCCGCACCGAACGGCTGCTACGGCGGGATAAATACATACTCAAAAACAGGTAGTACCCGTAGCCGTTGCCAACCGGGCCGCGGCTCAGCACGAAAGGCTCGTCCTGCCTGGCCGTTTGCCGCGTCCCCCACACAGAATCCCTGTTTTCCAGAGAGCGCAAATAGGGGTTTTCTCACTAGAATGGAGCCGTCTGCACTTGCTGCGCCGGAATCGATCCCTCGCGTGGTATACAGTGAGGCAAACGTATCGTCGGCGCTTCGCCCGGAAACGGGCCCGAACGCCGCAGCAGCCTTGGGGAGGCACAGCATGCTGGTGGGAGTCGAACAGGAGAAAACCGTACAGGGGGCATCCATGGAGATCAGCGTCAGCCGTCAGGACCTGCTTCGCGAACTGACCGCCACGCAGAGTGTCGTCGAGCGCAAAACGACCATTCCCATCCTCTCCAACTTCCTCTTCGAGGCCGGAGACGACGGCATCACCATCACCGCGACCGATCTCGACCAGAGCATCCGCACCACCTGCGCCGCAAAGGTCAAAAAGCCCGGCTCCTGCACCATCCCCGCGCGCAAGCTGTACGACTACATCAAGCTGTTGCCCGAGGGCGATATCTCGATCAAGCTTCTCGATAACCACTGGGTGCAGATCCGCTCCGGCCGCTCCAACACGAAGATGGTCGGCATGGCCCGCGCCAACTTCCCGCAGGTGCCGGAGTTCCCCGAAGCCAGCATCACCCGCATCCCGGTCGCTTCCCTGAAGAGCCTGATATCCAAAACCATCTTCGCCATCTCGAACGAGGAGTCGCGCTACACCCTCAACGGCGCGCTGCTCATCCTCAAGGCCGAATCCATCGCCATGGTCGCCACCGACGGTCATCGCCTCGCTCACATCGAGAAGAGCGGCGAAGACTTCCCCGGCATCGGTCCGGAAAAGAAGACCCTCATCCCGCGCAAAGCGCTCTCCGAGCTGCAGTCTCTGCTCTCGAATACCGACGCCGAGGCCCTCGACTTTGCCGATGACGATCACACCCTCTACTTCCGCATCGGCGCTCGCGTGCTCACCAGCCGCAAGCTCACCGGCCAGTTCCCCAATTACGAGGCGGTCCTGCCCCGCGACAACAACAAGTTCGTCGTCGTGCGCAGTGAAGATCTCTCCGGCTCCATCCAGCGCGTCGCCCAGTTCGCCGACGAGCGCTCCGGCGCCATCCGCATTCGCATCGAGCAGAACGAGCTGAAGATCTCATCGTCCTCGACCGAGACCGGCGAATCCGAAGACACCATCGACAGCCCCTACACCTTCGATCCCATCGTCGTCGGCTTCAACTCCGCCTATCTCCTTGACTTCCTCAAAGCCATCGGCAACACCGGCGAAGTTCGCCTTGAGTTCAAGGACTCGCAGTCGGCCGGCCAGATGCGCCCCGAAGATGGCTCCGAAGATTACAAGTACCGCTACATCATCATGCCCATGCGCATCTGACTCCTTCGCGGAGGGCGGAAGACAAAGCCGCCGGAACATACACGCGTGCCGCAGAAATACGTATCCCGCAAAGGCCCGGAAACCCTCCGGGCCTTTTTTGATCTTCAGTCTGTACCCGTCTGCGGGCCGCGATCCATCCAGCGCGACAGGCGCTTACAGGGGCGCCGGACATGCCCGGCCTGGCATTCAGCCTTCCCTCTCAGGCCTCTGATTTCATAATCTGTTTGCAGGGGTATCTGTCATAATCAACAAGCCTTCCCCGATTCTGAGCTGAGAGGAAATTTTGGGAGCGTCGGTAAAGAGCCATTACATTCCCACGCTGGATGGTCTCCGCGCCGTCTCCATTATCCTTGTCATCGTCTCTCACTGCGTGAACCCGAAGACCAGCCACCGGCTCGTTGAAATGGGTCACGTCGGCGTTCTGATGTTTTTTGCTCTGAGCGGCTTTCTTATTACCACCCGGCTTCTGCAGGAATACACCGCCGCCGGCCGTATCTCGCTCAGAAACTTCTACGTGCGGCGCATCTTTCGTATCCTGCCGCCTTCGCTCTTTTATCTGGGTGTCATTTCGATTCTGGCCGCGTCCGGTCTTATCCAGTGCAGCTGGCGAGCCATCCGTTCCGCGCTCTTTCTCTATACGAACTACGCCCAGTACGGTGACATGGGATGGAAGATCGGCCACTTCTGGTCGCTCTCCGTCGAGGAGCACTTCTATCTCTTCTGGCCTGCTCTGCTGATTCTCTTCGGTGTCCGCCGGGGTCAGAAGACAGCGGCGGCGCTCGCCGGTCTGGTCATCACCTGGCGCATCGTAGACGATCGCTACGAACTCCTCGCCCGTCTGTTTCACAACCCAAACCTCGCCTTTCACGGCAACCGCACCGACCTCATCGCCGATGCCCTGCTCTGGGGCTGCTGTCTCGCGTTTTACTACCACCCTCGCATGCGCTTCTCGCTCTCTCCGGCCTGGAGCACAGCCATAGTCCTTTCCGCAGCAGCTCTTCTGACAGCGCTCTTCTCCTGGCACATCAATCACGGAACCATCCTTGCCCAGGCTCTGCCCACGGTGATCCTCGGCGGCCTGGTCGCCGCTCCCAATGCCCCCATCGGACGGCTCCTCGAGCTTCCGCTGCTCCGCTACATCGGAAGAATCTCCTACAGCCTCTATATCTGGCAGCAGCTCTTTGTCGGCCAGTCCGGTCTGCTGATTCCCCTTTCCCTGCTCGGTCTTCTGGCCTGCGCGCTCTTCAGCTATTACGTGATCGAGCAGCCCTCCATTCGCTATGGACGCAGATTTCTCTCCCGCAGCACCGCTGCGCCGCTCCCGTCCGCCGGCGCACAGCAGCCCCAGCCCCAGTCCCGCTCTGCGCACAGCGTTCCTGAAAACGTCTGATATCGGCAGTTTCTGCCGCGCTTCCGGAAAATCTCCCCGCCTTCCGTCTGCATCCTCGTTCCGGATGTCAGAACCAGGGTGCCGGTCGTAATCTTGTCCGGCTCCGGTCTCTGTGGCACAATTTGCCGGCACGGGAAGGGCGGGATCAAATGCCTTACGACCGCGGTAAACTCAGCGTCGCTCACGGAAACCTGCGCGTGATGTATCTCAACCACGGCATCGTGACCGTCCAGAGCACCTTTCAGCTTCCCGGACCGCCTCCACCCTCTCTGAACGCGCCTGGCCGCGGCTTTCGCGAGCGCAGAAAGTTCGACCCTCGCCAGGTCGCCGTTATGGGCAAAATGGTGCAGGATCTCGATGAATTCGAGCTCGATTTCGACGCCGCCAATCCCTACATGGCAAGCGATCTCATCTCTGGTCCCGAGTTCGTCTTCCACGGCAGCAAGCAGACCTGGGATGTGATCTACGAGAGCGGCGGCCTGCAGTCCCTCGGTGACAACACCAGCATCTCGCAGCACGTTCACAACAGCACCGCCGCGCAGAGCAGCTACGTCTCCGGAACACGTGCCCTCTCGGTCGCTCACAGCTTTGCCAGCGGCGGCCTCAACAAAACCGTGGGAGAATACGGCTTCGTCTATATGTTTCACATCGACGGCGGCATCGTGATGGGCAACGGCCACAACCACAATCAGGCCGAGGTCGCCGGCCTCGGCAAAGTTCCCATCCGCGACATCCTCATGTTCAAGTGGCTCGCGCAGCCGCGCAAAATCTATCTGAATCTTGAGTACACAGCCACGCCCACCCCGCCCCTTCTCATCCAGAACTGCCTTACCGCCATCGGCGGCGGCGCCACTCCCTGAATCGATCTCTTCTTCCCATAGACGTTCGAGGGGAGTATGCTTTCTTCCCATAGATGTTCGAGGGGAAGAACGCAATGGCTGAAAAACCCCAAGAAGCAGTGCGTCGAAGGCGCGATCGCCGGAACGGCCAGTCCGCCGGCGACATGCTGCAGGGCACGCTCGACATGCTCATCCTGCGCACGCTTGTCATGGGACCCGCGCACGGCCACACCATCGCCGGCGTCATCGAGCACACGTCGGAGAACACGCTCGAAGTCGAGCAGGGGTCGCTCTATCCCGCGCTGCACCGCCTCGAAGACCGCGGCCTGCTTGCCTCCGAGTGGGGCGTGAGCGAAAACAACCGCAAAGCGAAGTTCTACCGCCTCACCCCCAAAGGCCGGCGCCATCTCGCCGCGCAAACCAGCCGCTGGCGGCAGATGACCCGCGCCATCGGTCTCATTCTTGGAGAGCACGCCAAGTAAATCGCCGAGCCAATCTTCGTGGAGCCGATCCGGATCGCCCCCCGGTCCGATCGCAGAGGGAGAAGCTGCCGTGAATCCTCGCCGCTATACGCATCGCGAAAAGAAAGACGCCGACCTCGCTGAAGAGATCGAGTCCCACCTCGCCCACGAGCAGGACGCGAACACCGGCCGCGGCCTTCCCTCGGAAGAAGCCCGCCGCCAGGCACGCCTGAAGTTCGGCAACCCGCGCTCCACGCGCGAAGCGGTCTGGCGCTATCGCTCTCTGCCCTGGCTCGACGATGCATGGCGCGACTTCCGCTTCGCTCTGCGCTCTCTCGCCAAAACCCCCGGCTTCGCCCTCATCGCCATCGCGGTCATTGCCGTCGGCATCGGCGCAAACACGGCCGTCTTCTCCGTCATCAACACCGTCCTGCTCAAACCGCTCACCTATCCTGACCCGCAGTCGCTCGTCATGCTCATGAACTCCGGCCCGCGTGGAACATTCCCCGGCGCCAATGTGCCGAAATTCAATATCTGGCGCCAGCAGACCAGCATCTTCAGCGTGGTTGCCGCCTACGATCGTGGCGGAGCCGGCCTCAATCTTACCGGCGGCAGTGAGCCGGAGCAGATTCAGGGCGTCCACGTCTCCGCCGGCTACTTCCGCCTCTTCGGCGCGCCGCTCGCCGCCGGACGCACCTTCACCGCTGCGGAAGACAGCCCCAACGGCGGCCGCGTCGTCGTGCTCAGCTACGGCCTCTGGAAGCGCCGCTACGGCGCCAACCCATCTGTTATCGGCCGCACCATTCAGCTCGACAATCAGCCTTATCTCGTCGTCGGTGTCATCGGCCGCGGCTTCGTCACCGAAGCGCCCGCCGATCTCTGGCTGCCCTGGCAGTTCGACATGGCCTCGCACGACATGGCGCATTACTTTGTGGTCTCCGCGCGCCTCAGGCCCGGCGTCACCATCCCCAGCCTCATGCTCATCCGCGCCACCGCGCGTAAGCGCGAGCTCGCCACCCGCTCCGCCCTCGGCGCCGGCCGCTGGCAGATCGTCCGCCAGCTTCTCATCGAAAGCCTCACGCTGTCGCTCACCGGAGGCGTTCTGGGGCTCATCCTTGGCTTCACCGGCGTGCGCCTGCTGCTGGCCATCGCTCCCGGCGGCATCCCGCGCATCGGCGAAGACGGCTCCGCCGTCACCCTCGACGCGCATGTGCTGCTCTTCACTCTCGGCGTCTCGGTCCTCACCGGCATTCTCTTCGGACTCGTGCCCGCCCTCAGCGCCTCGCGCCCCAACCTCGCCGCCACGCTCAACGAAAGCAGTAGCCGCTCCGGAGTCGGCTTCCGCAGCGGCCGTATTCGCTCGCTCCTCGTCATCAGCGAGATGGCGCTCGCCCTCATCCTCGTCATCGGAGCCGCGCTCTTCATCCGCACCTTTATGAAGCTCCAGGGCGTCGACCCCGGCTTCGATCCGCACAACGTTCTCACCCTTGCCATGTCCGTCAGCGGCGACCGCTTCCGGAAAACAGCCTCCGTCGAGCAGGTCATCCGCGCAGGCACCGAGCGCCTCGCCTCAGTTCCCGGAGTGGCTGGCGCCGCCGCCGGAAACGGCCTGCCGCTCCAGGGCGCCTTCGGTATGAGCTTCGACGTTGTCGGACGCCCGAAGGGCAATACGCCGTTTACCGGCATCGTCGGGTACTATTCCGTCTCCTGGAACTACTTCGATACCTTCAGAATCCCTCTTCTGCGCGGCCGCAGCTTCACCGATCGGGACGACGGCTCCGCTCCCGGCGTCGTCATCATCAACGAAGCGATGGCAAAGCAGTACTGGCCCAAAGGCGATCCGCTCGGAGACCGTCTGCAGAAAGGGGTCGGCGCCGGCCCCGTCTTTGCCGAGCCGCCGCGCCAGATCATCGGCATCGTCGGCGACACGCGCGATGAGGGTCTGAATCGCGATGCCGCCCCCACCATGTACATTCCCATCGCCCAGATGCCGGATGCGGAAACAGTGCTCAATGCTCGCGTCGTGCCGCTCTGGTGGGTTATCCGCAGTAATGGAGATCCGCACGCCCTCGCTGCCCCCGTTACGGCTGCCCTTCGCGAAGCCAGCGGCGGTCTGCCCGTCGCGCACGTCCGCACTATGGATGAGGTCGAAGTCGGCGTCACCTCGCGCCAGCGCTTCAACATGCTGCTCCTGACCGTATTCGGATTATCCGGCCTGCTCATGGCCGCCATCGGCATCTACGGCCTCATGGCTTACTCGGTCCAGCAGCGCACGCAGGAGATGGGCATCCGCATGGCCCTCGGCGCGCAAGCCTCGAACATCCGCAACATGGTCATCCGCCAGGGCATGTTCCTTGCCGTCATCGGCGTCGCCCTTGGCATCGGCGGAGCCTTCTGGCTCACCCGCTTCATCGCCGGCTTCCTCTTCGGCGTCAAAGCCTGGGACCCGCTGGCCTTCATCGCCACGCCGCTGCTGCTCTGCTGCGTCGCGCTCTTCGCCGTCTGGATTCCCGCCCGCCGCGCCACCCGCGTCGATCCCATGACCGCTCTGCGCTTCGAGTAAAATGATCGGTTCGCCGCTAGGCGATTGTTTTCCCGATGTGCGCAGATCAGTGAGCCAGTTGCATTGCCTCTCGCCTTCTTCGCAATGGTAGCCAGTGGAATGCATTGCGCGCCTTCTCAATTTCTGCTTCGAGACGGCAAGGAGAAGCATTGTCGTCCAGTCTCGATTCGAAGATGAGAGCGGCTTGCTGTGGGATAAAACTGCTAAGCCTGCTGTATGCGCTGACAGAAGCTTCACTCAGTGGGATATGCCGACTTGCCGTATTTACCTCGCTGATATGAACCTGCACCAGACGTTCGGCAAACCGGGAGAGCATAAAATAGGCTTCAACCATGCTTGAGTCAAACTGCCTAGCGTGGGCTACATCAAGACAAAACATGGCCTCCGGCAGCTGATTAAAAATGCCGCTCAATTCCTGAGCTGTTCGGCCTGTCTTCTTCCGAGAGTCCATATTTTCAATGCAGACAGTACTTCCCAGCTCTCTCCAAAGCTCAAAGTTGTGGATACTGTCGGGATGCACTACTACATGGAACGAGTGATTGTTCAGGTGTTGCAGAGCATTCACAATCTGGAGCTCCTCATTTTCTGTGAAGATGCTCGGAGCATGAATGGAAACGTAATTGTATCGAGCAAGATCAAGTAGAGGTATAGATTCAATCAGAGGTATGAACTCAGGAAAGCGAAGAGCAGAAAGTTCAATAGCGTTGGTTGCTGTTGAGCTCAAAATAGCGAGAGCCTGATGAAAGTCAGCTAGAGCTATTGCCCCTGTCGAAAAGCCATAATGAGCCATCAGAATACCCCATACTTGATAGTCAGTTGAGAAAGCAGACCGCCATCTCTTTGAAGAAAAATCTTTTCTATCGCTTCCTGGAATTTGTGGCTTTCATTGCGTGCTTCATTGTAGATGTCGTCTGTTGCCATCATCTCGGGTTGTAGCTTTTCAAGTGTTTCCCGCTTTTCTTTGTCAGAAAGCAGAGCCACAAAATAGTTGTACGCATGCAGAAAATCTTTTACTGCCGCTTCTTCTGAAATCTTCAGATGCATAAAGCACTTCGAAACTAAATCCAATGGAGGAATATCGGCGATCTGCGTCAAAAAAGCGATCAGTTGGAGACCGCGTTCTTTCGGCGTTTTAGTGTTCCAGGCGTTTAACACAGATTCGTCATTTTCCCAGAGACTGAATGAAAAGCAAGTGATTAAGCCAGCAAGAAACAGGAGTTTTCTTGAAAATCTGAGCTTGATATTCCTCAACGCAAAACCCTTGCTGTTTCGCTCGCGTCTTTTGGTCTGAAAGTCAACTGTCATTGTCCGCCAATAACGGGTAACGTCGTTGAGAAGAAAGCGAGGGACGTGTTCCTTATGTTTCCCGTTCAGAAAACTTTCGTCTTCAAAGACATAACGCGACAGAATATTTCGAATGACCCGGTTGCGCACTGCATTGCCATATAGCGATGAAGACTCCAGCAAGAGAAGGAGCCGTTGTGTCGTATTGGCATTGGTATCGTCAGCCCCTCCGATCTGATGAATCAGATCATGACTAAATGACAGATTGCCGAATGCTCCAGTTGCATTGGGTGTCTTATAGTCTTTGTCTATTAAGCGTCGAATATCGTGTACCAAATCTATATCCTGAGTCGCTGCGATACCATCAACGAGAAGAGTCCAGTCAACATCACTGTTTTCCCGGCCAGTAAATTCATTTCTGGCCAAAGAACCAAAGACCACAATCGAGCGGTCACTATCATCGCCACCCGCCAGTATTCCTGATGTTTCAATGTCTTTGGAGAGTTGGCTTTTGGTAGCGAGAGCGCTCTCATGTGCAGTTTTAATTGCATCGGCGCGGAGATTCAGCTGTGATAGCAATTTGAGAAGAGGACTTTTGCTGAGAATTTCTTGGTTCATGGATATGCGTAGTCTGATATAGAAAATTTCATCCTACACGCAAAAGCATGGTTGAAAATTTCAGCTTTGAAGTCGCATACTTTCAATCCCTATGCTTTTCTTCCCGCTGTTTCGAACTCTTCCCCCACCCATTCCGTAAAGGCGTGTGAGCTCTGCGGCCGCCCCAGAAATCTCTCGACAATCTCTTTGCCCGGCATCGAGCCGCCCGGCTCCAGCACCGTGCGCCGGTACTTCATCGCCACCGGGCTCTCCAGCAGATCGCCGCCCGCAAACTCGCCGAAGAAATCCAGCGCGATCACCTTGTCGTAGAGATACGTGTAGTAATTCGACGAATACCCCGTCAGGTGCGTAAAGCTCGCATACATGCGGTTGCCGTCGATCCACGCGTACGGCTGAAAGCGCGTATACAGATCGTGCAGCAGCCGGTCCGGATCGACCTCCGCCGGCTCCAGCCGGTGCGTCTCGAGCGAATACGTCGTATAGAAGAGCTGCGTCCTTACCCAGTCCGCGCGTCCAAACGCTCCCGCCCGGTTCATCCTCTGTACCAGCTCCGCCGGAATCGCCTCATCCGTCTCGTAGTGGTGTGCAAAGGTCGCCAGCAGCGCCGGATCGCGGAAGAACTCCTCCAGCATCTGCGACGGTACCTCGATAAAGTCCCCCTCCGTCGCAATGCCGCTGATCCCCGCCCACCGCTGCCGTCCTCCCAGCAGCGCATGCATCAGGTGCCCGAACTCGTGGAAGTACGTCACCACATCCGAGTACTGCAGCAGCCCCGGATTTCCCTCCGCCGCCTCGGGAAAATTGCAGATGAGCGCCGCCTCCGGCAGCTGCTTCCCGCGAATGCCCGGAATCAGCGGATGCGCCGAAAACCACTTGTCCTTGCCCTCGCGCGGGTGCATGTCCAGATAGAACCGTCCCACCTTCTCCGCGCCGCCGTTTTTCGTTTCCCCGTCCGTTTTCTCGTAGACCTCCCACGCGCTCACCGACGGATGCCACACACCCGGCGACTCCACCCGCTCGAACCGCACCTGGAACAGCTTCTCCGCCGTCGCCAGCACGCCCTTCTCCACGCGCTCATACGGAAAGTACGGTCGCACCGACTGCGAATCGAAATCGAATGCCGACCTCCGGTACTGCTCCACCCAGTAGGCCCGGCTCGCCGCGTCGATCTGCGTCAGCCCCGGCTGCTGATCCGTTTCCGGCTGCTTCCGCGCAAACTCCAGGATCATTCCGTATTCGCGCTCCGCCCCCGCCCTCGTCGCCTGGTCCAGGTCGTCGAGAAAGGCCTGCATATTCGCCGCTGACTCCATCATCTGGTCCGCCGTCGCCAGATCGGCCCATGTCGCAAAGCCCAGAATCCCCGCCATCTCCCGGCGCACCGCCAGCAGATCCAGCAGCACCTGCCGGTTTGCCGGAAACGCCCTCGTGTTGTAGGCCAGAAACATCCTGCGCCGCAGATCGTTCGATTTCGCAAAGGTCATCACCGGCAGATAATCCGGAAAATCCGTCGTCAGCGTAATCGTCCCGTCCGCCGCCGGCGCGTGCGCTTTGCGGTAATCCTCCGGCAGCCCTTCCAGCTCCGCCGGATCGTTCACCACCACCGTATTCACGTTCTCCTGCACATGGCGGCCAAAGGTCAGCGACAGCAGAGTCGCCTTGTCCTGCAGCTCTCTGATCTTCGCCCGCGTCTCGTCATCCTTGTCCACGCCCGCCAGCCGGTACTGCAGCAGCGTCCGGTCCAGATAATGCCGCGTCGCCGCATCCTCGCCGGCCGCGTCCACCGCGCTCAGCGCCTGGTAAACCTGCTGGTGCAGCGCCAACTGCACCCCCGCCTGCGCGATCTTCTGGATCAGCGCCTGCGCCGTATCCCGAATCGCCTTCTCCGGATACACGCTGTCCAGCAGCCCCGTCTGCGATCCCGCCGCCGACAGCTCCGCCACCGCCTCGTCATAGGCGCGCAGCGTATTCCCGGCCGTCCGCGTCTCTGTCACCGCCAGCAGCCGGTCAATCGCCTGCTGATGCCGTCCCAGCCGCTCCTCGACCCATGCCTCCACGCTCGCCGAAGTGGCCAGGCCCTCGCCCTTCGGGTTCCAGGGATGGGAAGAGCCCGCAAAGGCCCCAAAATCGCTTCCAGCTTCACGCACCGATTCGCTCATACAGAAAATCCGCCTTCCCAGCAGCCTATCGCACGGCGGCCCTGCCGTCTTCCACCCCTCACCGGCCTTTGCAGTCGTGAGTCCTGGTGTTATCGCGCCGCATCTCTCGTGGGGAGAGTATCTTAAGTATTGGTTTCGTGCCGTCCGGAGCGGGCTGATCCCGCAGCTTTCAGTCACTCTCCCCGGCACCGGCGCACGGATTACGGTTGCTTTCTTTACAGCCTCGGAGAAATCCACTAATATGCCGCAATTGCAGCCAATGAAAGCAGTTCCCACAACTCCCGCCACCACCGGCGTCCTCGATCACATTCCAGGGTCGGTCTCTACGCATTTTCTTCGCTCCCGCATCGGTAAGGTCTGCGTCGCCATCATCGGGTCGACCCCTGCCGAAATGATCGAAAAAGCGGCCGAAGCCATGCGGGAGAATACCTTCCTCGAATTCCGCCTCGACTATCTGCCCAATCCGCTCGCCGCCATTCCGAAGCTGAAGCAGTTTCTCTACGAACATGGAGAAATCACGGCCATCGCCACCTGCCGCCGCACCATCAGCGGAGGCAAGTTCAAAGGCTCCATCGCCGCCGAGCTCGAAATCCTCGAAAAATCGGCCGCCGCCGGCTGTCAGCTCGTCGACCTCGAGCTCCAGACCGCCGAGCACCTGAAGCAGCCTCAGATTGAAATACTTCGCAGCCAGGGCGCCGCGCTCATCATCAGCTACCACGATTTCGAATCCACCAAAGACCTCGACGGCATCTTCGATCGCATCCAGCCCTACCTGCCCGAGTTCGTCAAGATCGTCTCCACCGCGAAGACCCTCTCCGACAACGTGACCATGATGCGCTTCCTCGAGCGCACCCGCGACAAGGCCAACGTCATCGGCATCTGCATGGGAGAGCAGGGCATCATCAGCCGCGTCCTCGGCCTCCGCGCCGGCAGCATCTTTACCTTCGCCGCCGCCCATGTCGGAGAAGAGACCGGTCCCGGCCAGATCGCCGCCCGCACCCTCCGCGAGACCTACCGCATCGACCAGCTCGACGCCGGAACCCGCGTCTACGGCGTCGCCGGCAACCCCATTAAGCACTCGCTCTCGCCGCTGATGCTCAACATGGCCTTCCGCCGCGAGACCGTCAACGCCGTCTTTCTCGCCCTGCAGACCACGAAGCTCAGCGACCTGCTCACCCTCGTCCGCGAAGTCCCTCTGCACGGCCTGGCCGTCACCATGCCGCTCAAGGAAGAGATCCTGAAGCACCTTGAGAAGACCGACGCCATCTCCGAAAAAATCGGTGCCTGCAACACCATGGTCCGCGCTCAGGACGGCAGACTCTTCGGCTTCAATACGGATGTCGCCGCCATGATCCGGCCCCTCGAGCGGCGCCTGCCGCTGAAGGGCGCGAAGGTGCTCGTCCTCGGCGCCGGCGGAGCCGCGCGCGCCGCCGTCTTCGGCCTGAAGGAAAAAGGTGCCGAGGTCTTCATCCTCAACCGTAGTGCCGAGGCCGCCCAGACCCTTGCCCGCCAGGCGAAGGCAAAGACCATCAAACGCGATCAGGTGGCAAAGTCCAGCTTCGACGCCATCATCAACGCCACGCCCTCCGGCATGCACGGCGTCAAACCGGCCAGCATCCTGGAGCCGAATGAGATCAACGCCCGCATCGTCTTCGACATGGTCTACAACCCCATCGACACGCCTCTGATCCGGATGGCCCGCGAAAAGGGGCTGCCCGTCATCACCGGCGTCGAGATGTTCGTCTACCAGGGCGCTCGCCAGTTCGAGATCTGGACCGGCAAGCCCGCCCCGGAAGAAGAGATGCTGCGTGTCGTGGTACACGCGCTGCGTCAGCAGGCCGCCGCCCATCCCCCCGAGCCGGCGTCGAAAGAGAAAGAGCACCCTGCGAAGGCGGAACCACACCCCCGCCCGGCTTCGCCCGCCAGACACCCTGAAAAACCGGTGAAGGCAGTCGCCGAAAAATCAGGAAAGACGGTCGCCGAAAAGCCGATAAAGGCAGTGAAGGCGGTAAAGCCCTCCGCCAACGGTTCGAAGGCGGCGTCAAAGCCGGCAGCCAAAAAGAAATCACGCTGACGGCGGTGAGCGGTCCGTGAAAATGCGGCTGCGCGGATAACTGCTTTGTCCCAGGCAGGTTCTATAGTGATAGCAGGCAGTCGTCTATGAAGTACGAGACATCATCTGGTCACGGTCGGCGTCGCGGTGAGTCGGCGGTCGACAGGCTCATCGAGCTTGCGACGGATGAAAAACCCTCCGCCGCTGCGCCGAAGGAAATCGAGCGTGCGCCGCACGAGTTCTTCGTCAATGTTCCCGATACCGGCGCGCACGACGGGAAGGACCTCGAAGAGAATCCAATGTGGAAGATGCTCCTGCAGTTCAAAAGCGTGCTTCCCTATGTGGCCCGCCTGCTGCCTCTGCTCGATCTCGGCGCCGCGCACGCGCAGTCCTCCGCGCTCTCGACGGAAGTGAAGCAGCACGTCGGCGAGCTGCAGACCTCGCAGCGCGACCTGCGCCTCGCCCTTCAGGATCAGACCCTCCAGCTCAAACGTTTTGAAGAGCAGGTCACGCGCGTCCGCGAGGCCACCGAGCGCAACGCCTTCGAGCACTCCGAGCTCGTCGAAGACGTCAAATCCATTCATTCCCTCATCAGGACCGTCACCGGAGTGCTCGGTACGCTCCTCGTCATCCTCATCGTCATGGTGGGATTCCTGATCTTCCACTTCACGCATCTTCTGCGCTAAGCCATATCGGCATAGCGCGAACAACCGGGTGCCCCACCTTCGCGAGCCGAGGTGGAAAGCTAAGGTGGAGGCGTCATCGCTTTGTATCAGGGCACGGCTTCAGCCGTGCCGAACCGGCCTCAAAGGACCGGGCTTCAGCCCCTGTACAACATAACCACGAAGCGCTTCCGTCTCGCGCCAGCGAGACCCGATAGAAGCACCGGGCTTTAGCCCGGTGAACAGGCAGACAAAAGGAAAGGGGCTTTAGCCTCCGGCTCCCCAAAAACACGAAATCACCGGGTGAGACACCTCACGGTGTCTTCCGCCGCACCTCAATCAGATCCAGCTCCCGCTCCAGCGTCCGCAGCACCTCGTCGCTGATGCGGTTCTCGTCGCGAAGCTGCATCGCCGTCGTCCTCTCGATCGAGCGCAGCCGCCCCGTAACCCTTCGCCACGCCGACAACTGGCTCGCCGTCGGGGAAGGATCGTCGCCGGCCTCGCTCTGTAGCACCGCCAGCCGCCTCTGGTAGTGCTCCTTCAGATCGCTCAGAATCGAGTCGTCCAGCGGAGCCGCTCTGCCGTGGTCCGCCTTTGCCTCCGTCTCGCCGCTCACCGTGTCCAGATACTTCAGCGCGGCTCCGATCATGCGGCAGCGCGCCTCGCGCTCTTCCAGATGAACGTCATCCTCCGTCGCCGCCAGCCCCAGCCACCGGATCAGCGGCGGCAGGCTGAACCCCTGCACCACCAGCGTCACCAGAATCACCGCGAAGGCAAAAAAGATAATCACGTTGCGATGCGGAAACGGCTGCCCGTTATCGAGCTCCTCCGGCAATGAAATCGCTGCCGCCAGGCACAGCACCCCGCGCATCCCCGCCCAGCCGATCAGAAACGTGCCGCGGACCGAAGGATAGCTCGTGCCCTGGTGCAGCACCCGGTTCCGAATCCACCACGCGATGCGCGCGCCGGGAAAGATCCAGATCAGCCGCACCGCAATCACCAGCACCACGAACAGCGCGGCATCGCGCATCAGCTGCATGCGGCTTATATCGCGAATCCCGCTCATGATTCGCGGCAGCTGCAGGCCGATCAGGATGAACGCAAAGCTGTTCAGAACGAAATCGATCGTGTTCCACACCGCCGACGACTCCAGCCGCGCCTCTGTCGTAAACGCCACCGACCGCATCCGTCCCAGGTAAAGTCCGCACGCCACCGTCGCCAGCGCGCCCGAGGTATGCAATGCCTCCGCGCCCAGCCACGCCAGATACGGCGTGATCAGTGTGATCGTGATCTCGACCGGCGGATCGGTGACATAGCGCTGCGCCAGCTGTATCAGCTTGCCCACCACCAGCCCCACGATCACTCCGCCAATCACCAGCACCAGCAGCCGTGTCAGCCCCACAGCAAAGGTCGGCCGCTCGCCGGTCACCACCAGCCCCACAGCAAACTCGAGCGCAAGCAGGCCGCTCGCGTCATTGACCAGGCTCTCGCCCTCCAGCACATCGGTAATCTGCCGCGGCAGTCCGGCGCGCCGCGCAATCGCGGTCGTCGCAATCGCATCGGTCGTGCACACCACCGCTCCCAGCACCGCGCCCGTCCGCGCATCGAATCCCGGCAGCAGCCACGGCGCGCACAGCGCAATGCACAGCACCGTGAAGCCCACCAGCCCGAACGCGAGCAGCAGTATGCTCACCAGGTTGTAGCGAAAGTCGCGCCACGACGTGTTGAACGCCGCGGCAAAGATCAGCGGAGGAAGCAGCACCAGAAAGATCAGGTCCGGATCGAGCGAGACCCGCGGCAGCCCCGGAATCAGCGACAGCACCAGCCCGCCGATCACCAGAATCAGCGGATACGGACGCTGCATGCGCCGCGCCAGCGTCGCCAGCCCGATCACCGCCAGCATCACGAATATCAGAACGATTTCGACGCGATGGATTCCCGCAAACTGCACATGCACCTCCACCTGCCTCGGCCGAAGAGGATGTGTCTATCCCTGCCTGTCCGGTTCGATGACGGTCAGCCCTTCCACGCAGGTAAAATGCCGCCTGTTGAAGGTGGCGACACTGCTGCCTCGCTCCAGCGCCGTAGCCGCAACGACCAGGTCATAATAACCGATCATGCCGCCCGCGCTTTCGAGAGCTGCCCACAGACGCGCATGTTCATAAGCTGTCTGCTCGGTATACGGGATCACCGGCAGCACCTGAAGAAGAGTCTCAAGATAATGCCGTCGCTGCGCGCGATGCCTTCCCGCAGCCCGTTCCACTCCGTGCCGGAGCTCGGCCACCGTAATCGCGGCGATTTCAAACTGCTCCTCGGCGCGGGATGCTACCCACCGCCCCAGATCGAACGTGCCCCGTTCACCGCCGATGATAACGTCAGCGTCAAGAATTATGGCCATCTGGTCTTCGGAGCCTTCAGTGCTCTGCGCGCCGTTTTCAGATCATCGATCCAGGCAGCGGACTCCCCGGGATCCAGTCTGGCCGAAGCAAGCGACTCAGCCAGATCGCGCCCGGTACAACACTGTTCCTGATCCGGGATGAGGCGAGCCACCGGAGCGCCGCTTTTGAGCAGAGTGAACGAAACGTTCTGATAACGGGCGCGATTGACGCAATCGGCAAAATTGCGCGCCGCTTCCGTCACGCTGATTCTGGTCGATTTCATAAAATCAGATTATCAGAGAATGTGATTTCATCAAGCGGATCAGCCACTCGCCCACCGCCGCTTCCAGGAATCGAAACAACCGGCCCGGCATCTTTTAAAATCAAGTTATGTCGTATCTCGCGGCAATGGAAAGCCTTTCTGCCCTGGCTGGAGAGCTGCATCCGGTCCCCGGACAGCCCCGTCGCAAATTCCGTCTCGAAGAGATGGGCATTCTCGTCGAAGCTCTCGGGCATCCCGAGCGCCTGTTCCCCTCCGTGCTCATCGCCGGCACCAACGGCAAAGGATCGACCTCCGCAACGCTCGCGTCCATCCTGCAGGCCTCCGGTCTGCGCACCGGCCTTTACACCTCGCCTCATCTCTCCCGCGTCAATGAGCGCGTACGAATCGATGGCGAATCCATCAGCGACGACGACTTCGCGAAATATTACTTTCGCGTCGATGACTGCGCGCGCCGTCTCGTCACCGAAGGAGCCCTGCCCGTCCATCCCAGCTACTTCGAATCGATGACCGCGCTTGCCTTCCTCGCTTTCGCCGAGGCAAAGGTCGACATCGCCGTTCTGGAAGTCGGCATGGGCGGCCGCCTCGATGCAACCAACATCGTCGAGCCCCTGCTCTCCGTCATCACCGACATCTCGCTCGACCACACTGAGTGGCTCGGCAGCACCATCTCCGCCATCGCCCGCGAAAAGGCCGGAATCATGCGCCCCGGCGGTATCCTCGTCACCCTGCCGCAGCATCCCGAGGCCAATCAGGTCATCGGAGAAGTCGCCGTCTCTCTCGATGTGCGCGGAGTCAACGCCGCCGAATACATGCCGCACTATGGCGCGGGCCGCATTGCTGACGAAGAAAGCGAATCGTCCTTCCGCAATCGCTACACCATTCAGCTCATGGGCGAGCCGGTCGAGATCGATTCGCCGCTCGGCGGCTCGCATCAGCAGCGGAACATCGCTCTCGCCATTGCCACCGCCGTCGAATTGAGCAAAAACAGCGCATTCCAATTACGTAACAACAATAGTTACAAATTAACGCCCGCCAGTATCGCCGAGGGGATTCACCGCGCCCGCTGGCCCGGTCGTCTCGAGCGCTTCACTGTTCCTGAAAAAGCGGATGTGCTGTTGGACGTGGCCCACAATCCGGCCGGTGCCTGGGCGCTTCGCTCTGCGCTCTCGCATCTCCATCCCGAGCCGCCATCGATGACGCTCGTCTTCGGCTGCCTGCGAGACAAAGCTATCGGCGAGATGGCCCAGATCCTCTTTCCTCTCTTCGATCGGGTGATCCTCACTGCCGTCGACTCACCCCGCTCCACCTCCCTCGAAGATCTGCGCACCGCAGCCGCCACGACCGGCGTCCCCTTCGTCGAAGCGCCAGAAGCCTCCGATGCGCTTACCAGAGCTCTTGCCACCACTCCGGCCGGTGGCCTCATCGTCATCGCCGGCTCTGTCTATCTCGTAGGCGCGCTGCGGCCTCGCCTGGCGGGCGCGGAATGAAACCACTCGGGCCCCGGCCGAACCCGCTTCCGCTGACCGAGCGAGTGATAAGCTATTGCCTTCGCGCTCCTCTGGTCTTTGCCGCGACCGGGTTCTATGGCAGCCTCTCGCTCGTCGCCTCTCTCTTCGACAGCAGCGGAAAGTGGCAGCACCGCATCGCGCAGATCTGGGGACGCGCCCTGGTTTCCATCAGCGGCGCAAAGCTGACCGTCATTCATCCGGAGCGTCTGAAGCCGCAGGTCGCCGTCTACGTCTGCAATCACCTCTCCTACATGGACACGCCGGTCATCTTCGGCTCGCTGCCCTTTCAGTTCCGCATCGTCGCCCGGCACGATCTCTGGAAGCTGCCCTTCATCGGCTGGTATCTCCGCCGCTCCGGCCAGGTACCGGTCAATGTGAACAATCCCCGCGCCTCCATCTCCAGTCTGTCGAGTGCTGCCCGAACCCTGAACGAGGGTATGCCGCTCTTTATCTTTCCCGAAGGCGGGCGCTCCGAGAGCGGTCATCTCGCGCCGTTTTTGAATGGCCCCGCGTTTATGGCCATTCGCGCTCAGGTGCCGCTGGTGCCGCTCGCTCTGGTGGGAACCCATGAGCTCATGCCCATCCACGCCGGCACGCTTCATCCGGTGCCCATCGCGCTTGTCGTGGGAGAACCCATCGCCACCACTGGCTATACCATGAAGCAGATCGACGAGCTGACCACGCGTCTCGAGCAGAAGATCGCCGAAATGTATTATCAGTACTCTTGGCTGGCCCCGCTCGCCTCTTCCACGCCGTCCGTTTACGAGCCGGTCATGGACCCCGCCACCGTCCCGCAGGATCGATCCCTATGAAATCGCCCCGAATCGCCATCCCCGAGCCCACCTCCGCTGATCCGGAATACAACCAGCGCGCCTGGCCTCAGTATGCGCATGCCGTTGAAGCCTCCGGGGGAATTGCCGTAAAGGTCCCTCTCTCGTCCTCTCCGGCTGAGGTTGCCCGTCTCGCCGCATCCTGCGAGGGCGTGCTCCTTCCCGGCAGCCCCGCTGACGTGAACCCCCAGAAGTACGGCGAAGAGCCGGTCTCAAACTGCGCCGCCGCCGATCCCGCGCGGGAGGCCGTCGACGAGCTCCTTCTGCAGGACGCCTCGAATCTCCGCAAGCCCCTTCTCGGCATCTGCTATGGCTTTCAGTCTTTGAACGTCTGGCGCGGCGGAGCCCTTGTGCAGGACCTCCAGACCCCCGTCAATCACCGCCCCGGCCGTACCGTCCGCGAGGCTCACACCGTGCAGATCGGGGAAGGCTCCCGTCTCCGGGCGCTTCTGCACTCCGGACCCGAGCTTACCGTCAACAGCAGCCATCATCAGGCGGTAAAGACAGTCGGAGACGGGCTGATTCCCGCCGCCGTCAGCGCGAAGGATGGCGTGATCGAAGCCGCCGAAGGCAAAGGGGAAGAGTTTATTCTCGGAATCCAGTGGCATCCCGAGCGCTTCTTTGACGAAGACGAGGCATCGCACCGGCTTTTTCAGGCCTTTATCCATGCCGCCGCCGGCTGGGAGCTGCGCCCTATCCGGGAATCTCTCGCGGAGTAAGCCGATGAGTCAGGAAGAGATCGCCTCCGCTGCTGCCGCTGCCGGAATCACCCTCGATCCCGCCATGCAGGCGCGATTCGCCGAATATCTTGCTCTTCTCCTCCGCTGGAATGCCCGGATGAATCTCACGGCGGTCCGCGAGCCTGACGAGATTATCCGGCGTCACTTTCTGGAATGCGCCTTCGCCGCCGGACATATTCCTCCATCCTCAGAAACCCTTCTTGATTTCGGCTCCGGTGCCGGACTTCCCGGCATCCCCATCTCCATCTGCCGTCCCGAACTCAGCATCACCCTGGCGGAATCGCAGACCAAAAAGGCTGCGTTCTTAAAGGAAGTCGTCCGTACCCTCAGCCTGAAAGCAGAAGTCTTCGCCGGCCGCGTGGAATCTATGACTCCTGGCCGTATCTTTGACGTCGTCACTTTGCGTGCCGTCGATTACATGGAGGCAGCCTGCCGCCTCGCGGCAGAGCGGCTTTCACCCAGCGGCGCGCTCCTGATCTTCGCCACCCGGCAAACCGAGGGGTCCATCCAGACCGCCCTATCCTCCATTTATTGGCAGGAATCCATCTCTCTCCCCGAGCTCGAGCGCGGCATTCTTATGATCGGCAATCGGCTCTAAGAAGCCGTTCACGCTTTGATGTTCCACGTGAAACACTTCCCGGGTTCGCATCTCAATCGACCTCTATGAAAGCCCTGAATGTTTCACGTGGAACATAAGTTTTCCACTACCCATCTAAAATCGCTCTCAGGCAATGCCACTCCGTCCTCGCCCATAAGCCGCCTGATCGCTATGAGTTACGACAGTACCCTCCGGGATGCGCCAAATTCTTCCACAGATTCCACCTCGTTCTGCACAGGCACTCCGCATTGCGCCGCCCCACCCCTCCCCGATACTCTTTTCTTCTCATGGGTAAGGTCCTCGCCGTTGTCAATCAGAAGGGCGGGGTGGGAAAAACAACCACCGCCATCAATCTCTCCGCTGCCCTCGCTCTTGAAGGACTGAAGGTCCTCCTCGTCGACTGCGACCCCCAGGCCAACTCCAGCGGCGGCTTCGGTGTCAGCCGCGACGACGACCGGCAATCGACCTACGATCTTCTCATCGGCGAAGCCTCCATCGAAGAACTCGCCCTGCCCACCGAGATCGAGACCCTCCGCCTCGTCCCCTCGCACAAAAACCTGATCGGCGCCAACGTCGAGCTCATCCAGATCGACCGCCGCGCCTATAAGCTGCGCGAGGCCATCGATAAAGTCCGCAGCCAGTATGATTTCGTGATCCTCGACTGCCCCCCGGCCCTCGATCTCCTCACCCTCAATGCCCTCGTCGCCGCCGACCGTCTCCTCGTCCCCATGCAGGCCGAATACTTCGCCCTCGAGGGCATCAGCGAGCTCATGCACACGCTCGACCGCGTCCGCGGCACCTTCAACTCCACGCTCGAGATCGAAGGCGTCCTGCTCACCATGTACGACGACCGCACGAATCTCGCTCAGCAGGTCACCGAAAACCTCCGCGAGTTCTTCAAGGACAAGCTGCTCAAGACGACCATTCCCCGCAATGTCCGTCTTGCCGAAGCCCCCAGCTATGGAAAGCCCGTCCTTCTCTACGATCCTCGCTCCCGGGGCTCAGAAAGCTACCGGGATCTGGCCGCCGAGCTGCTCGCGCGCAACCATATCGAGAGCCCAAAGGCGAAGGAGCGGAAAAAAGACGCCGCCAGCCGCAAAGATGTAACCGTAAAGTTCTGGCCATACGGATGACCCCGATACCATCCGTATAAAGACGGCGACATGCAGGAAAATCACACGGAATCAGACGAAGGAATTCCGCTTCGAACAACAAAAGCAGGTTCGGATAACAACAGAAGGACATAAACAAAGTAAGGACATAAATATGGGTATAGCCACGGAAGCTCCAAAACGTCGCGCTCTGGGCAAAGGGCTTGAATCGCTTCTGCCGCGCGTGCAGCCGGCCGCTGAGCCTGCAAAACCGTCGGAACCGGCCCCGGAGTCCGGCAGGCCGCGCGAAATTCCGCTCGACCAGCTCGACCGCAATCCCTGGCAGACCCGCTCCCGCTTCGACGAAGCCCAGCTCGCCGACCTCGCGGCCTCCATCGCCGCCACCGGAGTCGTCCAGCCCATCATCGTCCGTCCGCTGCCCGGCGGCCGCTTCCAGCTCATCGCCGGCGAGCGCCGCTGGCTCGCCTCGCAGCGTGCCGGAAAGGCCACCATCCCCGCCATCGTCCGCCAGGCCTCCGACGAGCAGTCAATGGAGATGACCATCGTCGAAAACCTCCAGCGCACCGATCTCAATCCCATGGAGCAGGCCCGTGCCTACGAGCGCCTCGGCCGCGAGTTCAGCATGACCCAGGAGCAGATGGCGAAGCGCACAGGCAAAGACCGCGCCTCCGTCGCCAACTTTCTCCGCCTCCTCCGTCTCCCGGTCGAAATCCAGGGTAAAGTCGAAGCCGGAGAGCTCAGCTTCGGCCACGCCCGCACCCTCCTCGCCCTTGAAGACCCGGAAACCATCCTGAAGGCCGCGCAGAAGGTCGCAGCCCTCTCCATGTCCGTCCGTCAGACCGAGAGCTACGTGCAGGGCCTCCTCAATCCCGAGCAGAAGCAGAAGGGCGACGAGAAGGTAAAGGAGCCGCTCGACCCCAACGTCCGCCAGGCTCGCGACGAGCTGCAGCGCTCCCTCGGGCTCAAGGTAAAGATCGAGGACAAAAAGGGAAGAGGCCGCGTCATCATCGAATACGCCTCGCTCGAAGACTTCGATACCCTCATCGACGTTCTCTCCCGCCAGCGCTCCTGATCCCGGCCGCCGGTTATCCTGCGCCCAGTCTGGTTCCGGCCCGCGTCGCCATAATTTGTAACAGTCGCGGTGCCATTTTCGCGCGCTTTTTTTCGGATGCCTGAAAACCTCTTCATGCTATCCTTGCCGGTCTCCGAAAAACTCCCGAGGAGGGCTGCACGAATGATTCAGCGCTGCAAACATTCGCTTGTCTTTCTGTTGCTTGCCACACTGCCCGCCTTCGCTGCGGACAAACACAAAAAATCGGAGCCCGCGCCGCCGGCTCCTGAGGTCGCTCCTTGGGACCAGCCGCAGCCTGCCGTCGAAAACCTCGATCTCGGCATGTACGCCCGCATCCGCGAAGAAGGCTTCAGCCACTCTCACATCATGGAGTACGCCTCCGCGCTCACCGACGACATCGGCCCGCGCCTCACCGGCTCGCCCAACATGGCAAAGGCCAATGCCTGGACGCGCGACCAGCTCACCGCCATGGGCTGCGCCAACGCGCATCTCGAGGACTGGGGCGACTTCGGTCTC
This sequence comes from Paracidobacterium acidisoli, assembly GCF_003428625.2. GTDB lineage: Bacteria > Acidobacteriota > Terriglobia > Terriglobales > Acidobacteriaceae > Paracidobacterium > Paracidobacterium acidisoli. The sequence continues at coordinate 306,414 of NZ_QVQT02000004.1, forward strand.
GGCTGGCAGCAGCTCAACACCTGGGTCCGCATGACCTCGCCCGACACGGCCGTCTTCATCGCGCAGGCCACCCCCTGGTCGCCCTCCACCAGCGGACCGGTCACCGCGGAAGCCATCTCCGTCAACATCGAGACCGAACACGACTTCGAGAAATACAAAGGCAAGCTCGCAGGTAAGATCGTCCTCCTCGGCGCCATGCGCGACGTCCCGCCCGTCGACAAGGCTCTCTTCGAGCGTTACACCGCCGAAGAGCTCGAAAAGCTCGCCGAATACCCCGCCTCCGGCAATGACGCGGAAGATATGCAGCGCCGCATCCGCGCCTATATCCAGCGCAGCCGCCTCGTGGATCAGGTCGCGCAGTTCCTCGCCGACGAAAAGGCTGCCGCGGTCATCCGTCCCAGCCGTGACGCCGCTGACGGCGGCGGCTCCGGTGGAACCATCTTTGACGACAACGGCGCCGCTCTTGGCCGCACGCCCTACCTCGCCGATCACGCCGTCAAAGTTCCCGTCGTCGTCATGGCCATCGAAAGCTATGGCCGCGTCATCCGCCTGCTCGAGCAGCACGTCCCCGTCACCATCCAGATGGACGTCGAAACAAAATTCACCGGCGACCACGAGCACGGCTTCGATACCATCGCCGAAATCCCCGGCACCGATCCTCAGTTAAAGGACCAGGTCGTCATGGTCGGCGGCCACCTCGACAGCTGGATCGCCGGCACCGGCGCCACCGACAACGGCGCGGGCACCATCGTCGCCATGGAGGTCATGCGCATCCTCAACGCGCTCGGCGTTCATCCCCGCCGCACCATCCGCGTCGCTCTCTGGAGCGGCGAGGAAGAAGGCCTCTTCGGCTCGCGTGGTTACGTCCGCCAGCACTTCGGTTCCGCGCCGCCCTCGATCACGCCCGACCAGCTCATCCTGCCCGAATTCCTCCGCCGCGCCTCCGGCCCGCTCGAGCTCAAACCGGAACAGAAGCTCATCTCCGGATACTTCAACGTCGACAACGGCTCCGGCAAAATTCGCGGCGTCTATCTGCAGCAGAACGCCGCCGTCGCGCCCATCTTCGCGCAGTGGATCGCTCCTCTGAAGGATCTCGGCGTCACCACGCTCACCATGCGTAACACCGGCGGCACCGACCATCTCTCCTTCGACGCCGTCGGCATCCCGGGCTTCCAGTTCATTCAGGACCCGCTCGACTACGAGAGCCGCACCCACCACTCCAATCAGGATGTCTTCGAGCGTCTCCAGCCCGCCGATCTCCGTCAGGCCGCCATCGTCGAAGCCATCTTCGTCTACAACGCCGCCATGCGCGATCAGATGCTCCCGCGCAAACCCCTTCCGCACCCGGAGCAGCAGACCACTCCGCTCAAAGACCTCTTCCCCGGCGCAACCGAAGGTAATACAGGCGCGGTCGCCGCCAATATGTAGAGGGATCTGCATCTTCTTGTCGGAGAAAACGCCCGGGTGCCCCACCTTCGCGAGCCGGGGCCCCCGACGCACGCGGTGTTCGTGCGCTGGGGTGGAGAAGCTAAGGTGGGCGAAGCCAGCACCCCATGTCCGTGTGTTCGGACATGGGAGTGGAGACTCTCTCCTTTTGTCATCCCGACCGAAGCGGAACGTAGTGAAGCGCAGTGGAGGGATCTGCATTTCTCTCCTCTCGAAAAATCCAGGGTGCCCTATCCTTTGCGCCAATTTTGGCGCGAAGGGTGAGAAGGAAGAATTCAGGATCGGGGGGCGGAGAAAGAGCTTTCGTCTCGTATCAGGGCACGGCTTCAGCCGTGCCGTAAAGGCTTTCAGATACGACGGGCTTTAGCCCCTGTGCTTGGCGGGAAGGAACATCGGGTGCCCCATGTCCGGATTTTCGGACATGGGATCGCCCACGAAATGAACCAATGGATACTCTGGCCGCGAAGCGGCATTTGCCCGTGCGGACAGCACCCCATGTCCGTGTGTTCGGACATGGGAGTGGAGACTCTCTCCTTTTGTCATCCCGACCGAAGCGGAACGTAGTGAAGCGCAGTGGAGGGATCTGCATTTCCTCCTTCTGCGAAGAATCGGTGTGGGCAAAAGAAATGATGTAACAGTTACAGTGACGATTTTCCGTTACGGCGAGAGGCACCCTGCTTTTCGTCTGCTGCGCATCCCTCCGGCTCCTGCAGTTTTTGCCGCAGCAGGTCCAGAAAGGCCTGCATCGCCGGCGACATCCACTTGTCCTTGTGCCACAAAATATGCGTCGCAATATCGAGCTTCGGCCCCGTCCAGCGCAGCACCGCGATCTGCCGCTTCTTCAGCTCCGCTGCCACCACAATCTCCGGCAGCAGTCCAATGCCCATCCCCGTCGCCACGCACTGCTTCAGAGCCTCCACGCTTGAGAACTCCGTAACATTCCCCGGACGAATATTGAACGAGGCCATCATCTGATCGATCTTCAGCCGGTACGAGCAGCCCGACTCCGTCAGCAGCAGAACCTGTCCCTCCAGATCCTTCGGCTGCACCGCTCTCGCCTTCGCCAGCGGGTCCTCCGGATGCGCGACGAAGAACACCCGCTCCAGCCGCAGCCGCTCCGCCAGCACCTGCCCGCCGCCCGCCGTATCCGACATGCGGATCGCCATATCCAGCCTGCCGCTCTCGAACAGCTCTGAAAACGGCTCGTTTCCGTAAGGCCGAAAGATCAGCTCCACCTTTGGATAGCGCTTCCGGTACATCTGCAGTACCTGCGGCAGCCGGTAGGTCAGCACGCTCTCCGGCGATCCGATCCGCAGCGGCCCCGAAGGCTCCGCGTCGAACTTCACCGCCCGCTGTCCCTGCTCCATCGCCGCCAGTGCCTGCTCCGCATGCGGAAGAAAGCGCCGTCCCGCGTCGGTCAGCACCACGCGCTTCGCCAGCCGGTCGAAGAGCGGCGAACCCAGCTCCTCTTCGAGCGCTTTGATCTGCGACGTCACATTCGACTGCACGGTGTTTACGCGCTCCGCCGTGCGCGTGAAATTCAGCTCTTCGGCCAGAACGCAGAACGTCTGAAGCTGCCGCACTTCCATCGCATCCCCTCCATCCATCTCTGAAAGAGATCGAAATCATTCTAACAATCCATTGGACGAATCGTCAGGCCGGATCGAAACTCACCCCAGTGATATCCCATCCGGTCCCGCAGACGGCGCGCAGCCCCGAATTTGAACGCCGGAAGCGGATAGCCGGCCGATCGCCCCTCGCGCCGTGTGCAAAGCACCCACCGCTACGGGAAAGGAAGAACCATGATCTCCGCAGGAACCCCGCTTCGCCACAGTCTCACCCTCCCGGCCTGCATCCTCTTCGTTGCGGCATCGTTCGCCCTCCGGTCGAGACCGCTGCGCGCCGAAGCCTCGCCGCCCCACACCACCCTCATCTTTTATGGAGATCCCCACATGAAGGAGTCGCTCTGGCCCGCTCTCTTTACCATCCTGCAGCAGGATCTCTCCGCGCGCGAGGGCGAGCTCGCCGCCGCCTCCATGCTCGATCCTGCTCCCGAGATGGTGCGCGGCATCAGCTTTCCCTCCGGCAGCTCTGCCCGTCCTGCCATCGTCGTGCGCCTCAGCGGCCGCTGCGACATCCTTCCACAGGCCTGGTCGCCCGTCTACAGCGGCCCCCTCGGCTGGGTTACGGAGCTGCATGGCGTCATCCGCCCCTACATCTACATCGACTGCGCCCGCATCGTGCAGCTTCTCAACCAGCGCGCCCTTGGCATGAATAAGGAGCAGCGCCGCTCCGCCATGTGCCAGGCCATCTCCCACATCCTCATTCACGAGTGGATTCACATCGCCACGCAGAAAGCGGCGCACACCTCCGGCGGCATCGAAAAGGCAAACCTCGGCATCGACGAGCTCATCACCGCTCCCGCCAGCCCCGCCGCGCATACCTCCACCGGCCGCTGACCTCCATCCACTCTGTAAACCCATCAAAACCCGGGTGCCAAATCACGGGTGCCCCACCTTCGCCGCCCGTCGTGGGCGGCCAAGGTGGGAGAAGGACATTTACGGGCACGGAATACCCGAGACGGGAACCGCCTTCCGGCAGAATCTTCCTGCAGAAGAGCAGTCTCTGCCGTGACGAAGTATCCTTGAAACAGACCTATGTCATCCACGCAGATTCAGATTCAGCTTCCCGACGGCTCTCTGAAGTCCTTCCCCGCCGGCACCACGGCCTTCCAGGTCGCCGAAAGCATCTCGCCTCGCCTCGCCGCGGCCTCCATCGTGGCGCGCATCCGCCCGTTGCATGCGGCCGCCGCCATTACCGCCACCGGCGCCGAGACCGAAGCCTCCATGTACGCCGCCGAAGATCACAGCGCCGAGCGCCTCGTCGATCTCTCCACGCCGCTCGTGGAAGACGTCGCGCTCCATCTCCTCACGGAGAAGGATCAGGACGCGCTCAAAGTCGTGCGCCACTCCGCCGCGCACGTCCTCGCCACCGCCGTCCTTGAGCTCTTTCCGGAAACGAAGCTCGGCCACGGCCCCGCGACCGACGCCGGCTTCTTCTACGATTTCTACCGCCCCACGCCCTTCACGCCCGAGGATCTGAAGCTCATCGAAGGCCGCATGGCCGAGATCGTTGCCCGTGACGAAAAATTCCACCGCGAGTTCGAGCCCCGCGACGAGGGCCTCGCCCGCTTCAAAGTCGACAACGACTTTATGAAGATCCACTTCATCGAGCGCTTCACGAAGCCCGGCGAAGAGATCTCGCTCTACCGCAACGGCCACTTCGTCGACTTCTGCCGCGGACCGCACGTCCCCTCCACCGGCCGCGTTAAAGCCTTCAAAGTGCTCTCGCTCGCCGGAGCCTACTGGCTCGGCGACGAGAAGAACCCGCAGCTCCAGCGCATCTACGGCACCGCCTTTCTGTCGAAGAAAGAAATGGACGAGCACTTCGTGCGCCTCGAAGAGGCCGCAAAGCGCGACCATCGCGTCCTCGGCAAACAGCTCGATCTCTTCTCCATTCAGGAGGTCGCCGGAGCCGGCCTCATCTTCTGGCACCCCAAAGGCGGTATGATCCGTAAGATCATGGAAGACTGGATGCGCGAAGAGTGTATCCGCCGCGGTTACAATATGGTCTTCACGCCGCACGTCATGCGCTCCAGGCTGTGGGAGATCAGCGGCCACGCAGGTTTTTACTCGCAGAACATGTTCACGCCCATGGAGCTCGACGACGCCGAGTATCGGCTCAAGCCCATGAACTGCCCCGGCCACATTCTTATCTATAAGAATTCCCCGAAGAGCTACCGCGATCTCCCCGTGCGGTACGCCGAGCTCGGCAACGTCTACCGCTACGAGCGCTCCGGCACCATGCACGGCCTGCTGCGCGTCCGCGGCTTCACGCAGGACGATGCGCACATCTTCTGCACGCCCGAGCAGATCGAAGACGAAGTCGTCGCCTGCATCGACTTCGCCGAAGCTGTGCTGAAGACCTTCGGCTTCAGCGAATTCAAGGTCGAGCTCTCCACCTGGGACCCGAAGGACCGCAAAAGCTACGCCGGCTCCGACGACAAGTGGGACCTCGCCATCCGCTCGCTCGAAAGCGCTCTCGAGCGAAAGAACATCCCGCACACCGTCATCCCCGGTGAAGCCGCCTTCTACGGCCCCAAGATCGACATCAAGCTCGTCGATGTCCTCGGCCGCCTCTGGCAGCTTTCGACCGTGCAGTTCGACTTCAACCTGCCCGCGCGCTTCGAGCTCGAATACGTCGGCGAAGACGGCGAGCGCCATCAGCCCGTCATGGTGCACCGCGCCCTCTTCGGCAGCGTCGAGCGCTTCTTCGGTGTCCTCATCGAGCACTATGCCGGAGCCTTCCCGCTCTGGCTCTCGCCCGTGCAGATCGGCATCGTGCCCATCAGCGAGCGCCACCTCGACTACGCGAACAAGGTACAGCAGCAGTTACAAAATGCCGGTTTCCGCGTCGAGCTCGATGCGCGCAACGAAAAGATGAACGCCAAAATCCGCGATTTCACCATGCAGAAGCTTCCCTACGTCCTCGTCATGGGCGACAAGGAAGCCGAAGCCGGCGCGGTCAGCGTGCGCGCCCGCGGCAAGGGCGACCAGGGCTCCGTCCCGCTCGGGGAATTCATCGCCCGCGCACAAACGCTCGAGACCGGAAAAAGTAAGGATCTCTGAGGGCGTTGCCCTCGGGTCTCGTATCAGGGCACGGCTTCAGCCGTGCCGCAAAGGCTTTGAGATACGACGGGCTTTAGCCCCTGTGCCTGGCGGGAAGGAACATCTGCTGCCCCATGTCCGCTTGTTCGGACAGGGAGTGAAAGCTCTCTCCCCATTGTCATCCCGGCCGAAGCGGAACGGAGTGCAGCGCAGTGGAGGGATCTGCATCTTTTCTCCTCCCGAGGAATCCCCGGTGCCCCATCCTCTGCGCCAATTTTGGTGCGAAGGGTGAGAAGAAAGAATGCAGGATCGGGACGGAGAAGGAGCTTTTCGTCTCGTCTCAGGGCACAATTTCAGCCGCACCGCAACATGCGCGAATCTTCCGGACTGCTACTCGACCGGCTTCGCCTTACCGCTCTTCAGCGCCTGATCCAGCATCATCTTCATGGTGGTGTTCGCCTGCTCGGCAACCTTCGACTGCTGCTGGCCGAGCTCTGCCTGTTGCTTTCCCAGTTCTGCCTGCTGCTCGCCCAGCTTCGCCTGTTTCTCTCCCAGCTCCGCCTGCTGGCCGGCCAAATGGCTCTGCAGCGCCCCAAGCTGCACCTGCACATGCGCAAGCTGCTGCTGCATCGCGCTCATATCCGGCCCGTGTATCTGGTCCAGTTCTTTTAATTGTAACTGTAACTGTTTCGTATCCACCGACACGTCGGGGATCGTGATCTTCAGGTCCGGAGGCAGCTTCTTCAGCTTCTCCTGCAGATCGGCCATGCGCTGCTGGTTGAACTTCTGCGCCTGTTCAATCTGCTTCTGCAGCATCTTCGTGTCGATCGACACGTGAATGTCCGGAACCCGAATCTCCATTCCCGCCTGCAGCCGCCCCAGCGCCGCCTGTTCACCGCCCAGCCTGGCCTGCTGCTCGCCCAGTTCCGCCTGCCTCCGCCCCAGATCGCTCAGCGGAGCATACAGATTCCGCGCCTGCTCCACCAGCGCCGGGTCGTCGATCACATAGGCCTTTCCCTCATGCCGAAACAGAATGTAGGAGCCGTGCTCCTTCCCCTGCAGCTTCTGCACGTCGCCAAAGAATCTTCCTTCGCCCGCGCCTGAGAGGCGCATCGTGCCATTCGAAACGATCGTCCACCGGTCCTGCCCATCGTCGTCAGAGTCATTTTGCCCGACCACCGGCCCTGAAATCAGCATGCCCTGCTCCGGCCCAGCCCTCTGCAGTATGACTGGTCCCGCCACCACACCCGGTCCCGCCTGCAGCACCATCACCGGAGCCGCATCGTCCGGCGCAACTGGTCCAACCGGCTCCGTCCTCACCACCGGCGCGTCATCCTGAGCCGGCACCGCCGTATTTTGGGAAGCAGGATTCGCCGTAACCTGTGGTGCAGCTGTCTGTGAATCCGTCCCCGCTGCACTTTGTGGAGCAGCACTCGTCTCCGGATTCGCCTGCACCACCGGCGCCGCTCCCGCAGCCTGTGCCGAAGGTGCCGCGGCCGCGGTCGAGGGCGCCGCAGTCTGTACCGGAGCCGTCTGCGCGACCGGAGCCGTCTGTTTAGCCCCCGCCGCCTGCACCACCGGCGAAGCCGCCGCCACAATCGCCGCCGGAACCAGCACCAGCGCCGCCATCGCATGAATTCTCGAAGATGTGAATGCCATCCTGAACTGCCTCTCTGTCAGTAAAAGCTCGATCCGTTTACGAAGACTCGCCCGCCGCAGCCCCCATCCCGCAATCGACATCCCCGTCATCGCCGCCATGCGCGCCGTCCGCCGCGGCATCGCCGCAAACTCCAGCAGCACCTCCGCATAGCTCGACCGGTCTTCCGCCTCTTCCGCCGCTGCGCGGTCGCTCATCGCCTCGCCCAGCTCCGTCAGCCGGCGCTTCATCCACCAGCTCACCGGGCTGAACCAGAACACGCTCGCATACACCCGCGCCGCCAGCTGCAGCCAGAAATCGCCCTGCCGCACATGCGCCCGCTCATGCGCCAGCACCATGCGCAGCTTGCTGCGGTCCCATTCCGTATACGAAGCCGGCAGCACCACCCCGGCCCCAAACGTCACCGGCGTCGGAACCTCCCCGCTGATCCGCACCGCGCACCGCGGCTCCAGCAGCGCCGAAGCCTCTTCCGCCCGCGCCCAGATCCGCATCGCCATCGCCAGCCCCATCAGCAGTCGCAGCAGCAGCAGCACACTCACGCCCATCCACACCACTCCGGCCCACCGCTGCGCATACGCCGCCAGCTTCCGCCCGATCGCCTCTGCGGAAGCTCCCGCCGTTGCCGTCTTCGCCGCCACAGCAGGATGCGTCGCCACCGGCCACGCACCGCCCTCCGCCACCGGATGCACCGCGTAATCAATCCCGCCCGCCTTCGGCTTTTGGTGCCGCACCGTGCTCCGCGGCACACTCGGCCACGCCGCTGTATCCACCGTCGCCGCGGTCTTTCCCGGCTCCTGCCCCGGAGCCGCTGCCGTCTCCCTCACCGGAACCGCCAGCCAGCGCTCCACCGTGCCGTTCGCCGGAAGCACCGGCCACCGCATCAGCGCCGGCATTGCCACCGACCCCAGCAGCACCAGACCCCACGCCAGCCGCTGTGCCCGCACCTGCCTCACGCCGCCCAGGCGCAGCCCGGACCACACCAGTCCCGCCAGCACCGCCGTGCGCGCCGCCGGCTCCAGCGCCATCCGCCCCAGCCGCTGCGCCGTCATCAGCAGCGTGTGCGCGCTCAGCCCGTCCGCAAAGCCTGTCCAGGTCATTTCTTCCCTCCTTTGGCCGCCGCAATCCTCTCCGCCAGCCGCTGCAGTTCCTTCCGGTCCAGCACCGCCGAATCCACCATCCCCACCAGCAGCGCCTCGACCGACCCGTCGCAGAACCAGTCCACAATCCGCTTTACGGCCCGCCCGGCCACCGCGTTCCGGTCCTCCGCCGGCCGGTAAAGATACGTCCGGTTCTCCACCGTATGCGCCAGATAGCCCTTTTCCTCCAGCCGCCGCAGCACCGTCCGAATCGTCGACTCCTTCAGCGGCCGCCCCAGCTCCTCGCGCACCCGCTCCGCCGTCATCTCGCCGTGCTGCCACACCAGTTGCAGAACCGCCCGCTCCAGTTCGCCCAGCTCCACCGGATCGTGCAGCGAATCGTGATTCCCAGTAACGCTACTCGTCATAATGCTACAGACAGTAGCATTAACGCAGAAACCCCGTCAACCCCCAGCCAACCCCTTTTCGCAAATTCCGAAAGATACACCGCGTGCCCCATGTTCCTTTGTTCGGGCATGGAGGTTGAAACATCACCCCCCGTCATCCCGACTCTCCCTTTGTCATCCCGACCGAAGCGGAACCGGGGTCCCCGGCGTACGCGTGTTCGTGCGCTGGGGTGGAGAGCGCAGCGGAGGGATCTGCATTTTCTCTACCTGCGAAGAATCCGGGTGCCCCATCTTCGCCGCCCGTTGTTGGCGCAAAGGGTGGGAATGCAGAATCTCTGATAAGAAGTTTTTGTTTTGTATCAGGGCACGGCTTCAGCCGTGCCGCAACCGGCCCAGAAAGATCGGGCTTCAGCCCCTGCGTCTCGCGTCAGCGAGACCCGGTAGAAGCACCGGGCAATCGGGATCCCCGGCGAACAAAGTTCGCAGCGGTGATCTTTAGCCCGGTGAACGAATGCTCAAAAGAGGGGCTTCAGCCCCGGTGAATGAAAACGTGAAAGAGAAAGAGGCGGGTGCCCCATGTCCGAATTTCCGGACATGGGGAAGAAAGGATCATCTCCCTGTTCGGCCCTGGTAGAGTAGATTGCTCTCATACGCTCCTCCGGCCGACTGTTCCCGGCAGAGCATGAAACGAAGCTCCCGTTGTTCGCACCACACCTTGTATTCAGGAGAGATCCATCATGCAGCACCGCATCACCGGCACCACCATGCCCGTCCTTGAGTTCCTTCTCGAGCCCGGCGACTGTGTCATCTCCGAGGCCGGCGAGCTCTCCTGGATGTCCAGCTCCATTCAGATGACCACTCACACCCAGTTCGGCGGCGGTGGCGGCCTCTTCGGCATCCTCAAGCGCGTCGCCGGCGGCGGCTCGCTCTTCATGACCGAGTACCGCCCCATCGGCGCCCCCGGCGAGATCGCCTTCGCCACCCGCGTCCCCGGCCACATCCTGCCCATCGAGGTCCAGCCCGGCTACGACTACATGATCCACCGCCACGGCTTCCTCTGCGCCACGCCGCAGATTCAGATCAGCGTCGGTTTCCAGCAGTCACTCGGAGCCGGCATCTTCGGCGGCGACGGCTTCCTGCTGCAGAAGGTCTCCGGCCAGGGCATCGCATGGATCGAGCTCTCCGGCGAGACCGTCGTCCGCGATCTCCGCCCCGGTGAAACCCTCCGCGTCCATCCCGGCCATGTCGGAGCCTTCCAGGCCAGCGTCGGCTTCCAGATCACCACCGTCCCCGGCATCAAAAACATGATTTTCGGTGGCGACGGCATCTTCCTCGCCGCGCTCACCGGCCCCGGCCGCGTCTGGCTGCAGACCCTGCCCATCGCCCGCCTCGCCCACAAGATCATGGAGTATATGCCTCGCGAGCAGGCCCGCCAGACCACTGAAGCCGGAGTCGTCGGCGGCATCGTCGGCTCCATCCTCGACGGCATGCGCTGACAGCCGCCATGCGGCAGTGACGTAAGTGTCGTGAGTCAGGATAAAAACCGGCCTTCCCACCTTCGCGCAGCTAAGGTGGGAAGGCCGGTTACCCCATAGCCTGCCCTGAGCGGAGCCGAAGGGTCCGTCTTTTCGGACATGGGAGTGGAAACCCTCTGTCATCCGAATCCCACCCATGCCATCTCGAATCCCCTTGTCATTGCGGCACTCCTTTGTCATCCCGAGCGAAGCGGAACGGAGTGCAGCGCAGTCGAGGGATCTGCATTTGCTTCTCATGAATGGGATATTCGCAGGACCGGGTGCCCACCTTCGCACCCCGGGGTCTCCGGCGCATGGGATGGTCGTGCGCTGGGGTGGAGAAGCTAAGGTGGGATGAAACCAGGAGATAAGAGGGTTCTGCGAAGATCCCCCTTTGGTCCGAATAACTCGCCTCGCTGCCGCAGGCTGCCGTGGAAGCGCATGCGCTGGAACGGCAGAGCCGGTCCCGCCCGGCCGGCCTCAGATCTCTTTATAAAAATTGCCCGGCAGAAGATTCTGATGAAACCGCACTCTGGTTCCATGGTCGGGAACCCAGTACTGCCTCTGTGCCAGCACCGCGATCTCCGCAGGCAGCGTCGGCATCGGCTCTCCATCCCGGCAAAACTCCCACCCGCCGATCGACGAATTCACTTTGGTGTCGTGTTCCCGAATCGTTCCCGTCTTCGTGTCCACGTGGACCTCCACGTCCACCTCCCACAGCGCCATGCCCAGCGGCACAATCGTCTTCATGTCGCTTCTGAGCGATTCGTCGCGAGCGGCCAGCCACGTCGTCAGCTCCACCTTTTCCTCTACCATCAGCAGCTTCTGCTTCCCCGTGTCCTTCTTCCGCCCCAGATACGCGTTCGGAAACTCCAGAGGAAAGCCAATCCTGAGCCGGTCATTCGTCCTCACGTACTGAAACTGCGGGGTCGGCACCTTCGTTCCGGAGACCATCGCCGTCTCTGTCTCCGTCGTAAAAGGAAACACCACATCGGTGGGCCGAACGCTGGCGTCATAGAGCGGCAGATTTTTCACCCTCCACTGCACGCACCCATCCGTGTAATAGCCAATGCGCGAGGCGGAGCGCACCACCTGCACAAAGCCGAACCGGTACATCGCCGCGCTCGGAAGCGTCAGCAGCAGCGCCGCGCCGCAGGTAAATTTCTGGCTGACCGTCACCGCTTTACAGCCATCCACCTCAGCCACTGCGTGGCCGGCGCCGCCGTCGAATTCCGGCTCGCCCTCCGCGACCTTGAAAACCGCTCCGTTGTATTTGAATGTTCTGTCTGGCATGCAAAGACACAATACTCCCGAGCCGTCCTCTGATCCATATTATTTACAACATTTTGTTGTGAGACGCGGCCCGAGCTTCCACCCCTCCCGTAATCGAGAGGGATGGAAACCCGGCACGGATACTCTCACTGTTTTTAAACACCTCGTCAGAACGGCTTCGGCGAGATCACAATCGAATCCGGATTCGACGCATAGCCCGTAGCATTTCCGAACTGAATCTGATTCGCCCCCGCCTTCAGCTGCACCGGAACCACCGTGCTCTGCGGACTCCCGCCCAGGATTCTTGTGGTCGGACATGGGAATCGGATGCGGATCTCTCAGTGCGGCACCTGCCAGCCCGCCCCCGCCGTCGCCAGCACCGTCTCATCCGTCGCATCGCCTGAGACCTTCTTCGCCATCTCCGGAAACGCCGCCTTCACCGCATCATCCTTCGCCCACACCGGAACCTCCATCATCCGGTAGTGATAGCTCGCCGTCGTCTCGATAAACCCGTCATGCGGTCCCGCCGGCGTAAAGCCGTCCACGCTCGTCACTACCCGATGTCCATAGCAGAAGCCCGGCGCAAACCGCTGCCCCGCCGGCGTCAGCGAATAGCGAAACACCTTCAGCGACCGCTCTTCCTCCACCGTCGTCATTCCGGCTTTGGTCATCGCGTCCATCTGCGCTTTCTCGGTCCTGGCTGCGCTGTCCGCCCCGGGCCCCAGGCTCACCTCGTGCGGAAACTGCATTCCTGAAAACAGGCATTCTTTCCTGTCCTCGAAGTAAGTATTCAGCGCCTTCTGCAGCTTGTCATTGGTCGGCTTCGTATCCGGCTTGCATCCGGATACCGCCGCCAGAAGCACCCCCGCCGCCAGCATCGTTACCAGTGAATGGCCTCTCATCGCGCCCCTTTCGTTCTCCGTGACGCTCCACTGTCCCGGTCTTTTCACAGGGAGGTAGATGCGAAAAAGCCACCGTGCGCGCTGCCCCTGCAGGAACAGGATGCCCCGGTGGCCGTTCTCCAGTAAAAAAGATTAATCAGATAAGTGCAGACTCTTCAGAGCGCTGCCGGGCACCGGTTCATGCTGCCGGCAGCCGGTTCATAAAGTCCAGTGCGCGAATCAGCCACTCCTTCAGATTCTTCCGGTTCACCACTGCATCCAGAAACCCATGCTCCAGCAGAAACTCCGACCGCTGAAAGCCCGGCGGCAGCTTCTGCCGAATCGTCTGCTCGATCACCCGCGGCCCGGCAAATCCAATCAGCGCCCCCGGCTCCGCCACGTTCAGGTCGCCCAGCATCGCAAAGCTCGCCGTCACCCCGCCCGTCGTCGGATCGGTCAGCACCGATATATAAGGAACGGCCGCCTCATCCAGTCTGCCCAGCGCCGCCGAAACCTTCGCCAGCTGCATCAGGCTCACAATCCCTTCCATCATCCGGGCTCCGCCCGACGCAGCCACAATAATCAGCGGCATCCGTCCGTCATGCGCCCGGTCCACCGCCCGCGCCAGCGTCTCTCCGGCCGCCGCGCCCATGCTGCCGCCGATAAAGCTGTACTCCATCGCGCTCACCACCACGCGATGCGGTCCCAGCATGCCCACGGCGTTCACGACAACGTCATTCAGACCGGTCTCCGCCTGGGCCTTCTTCAGCCTGTCTTTATAGGGCTTCAGGTCCACAAACTCCAGCGGATCGGTCGACATCAGCTCCAGGTCCGCCAGCTCGAATCCCGGCTCCAGCAGGCTCTCGATCCGCTCCCGCGCGCCCAGCTTGAAGTGCCGTCCGCACTTCGGGCACACCTGCAGGTTCGCTTCCAGCTCCGCCTTCCAGATCACCTGGCCGCACGAGTCGCACTTGATCCACAGCCCTTCCGTGCGCACCCGGCCTTCGCCCGAGCCCTCGATATTGTTCTCTTCCCGCCTGAACCACGACATCCTGAAATCCTTCCCGTAACCGCTGCCGGCGCATCCATTCCAGCCTGCATCCGGCAATCCGGATAAGAGCAGATACCGGAGCTTTTCCCGCTGCCCGTCTTACCGGTCGCATGGCTCTTAGTCGTTCGAGCCCTCACCCATCTCCGCCCGCTTCCTCAGCGGTCCGCTTTCAGCAGGCAGTCTTCCCGCTGACCGCTTCATCCCTGGCCGCTTCCTGGCTGACTGCTTCCTGGCAGATTGCTTCTCAGCGGACCGCTTTTTAGCTGCCTCTGTGATATGGGTGCCCAGCAAGGATTGTAAATGCCCGGTAGACCTGCTCGCACAGCACCACCCTGGCCAGCTCGTGCGCCAGCGTCATCGAACCCAGCGACAGCAGCGCCCCGGCCCGTTTCCGCGCCTCATCCGACCACCCGTTCGCCGGCCCCACGGCAAAGATCATCCGCTGCTGACCCTCATCGCGCTGCCGTCCCAGCCACTCCGCCAGCTGCTCCGACGACATCTGCCTCCCCCGCCCGTCCAGCAGCACCACTACCGGAGCCGTCCTTCCCCGCTGCCTCTCCATCGCCTCCAGAAAGGCCTCCTCCGACCGGTAGCCCGTTACCTCGACCTCGGCATACGCCTCCATCCGCCCGGCATACATCTTCGCCAGCTCTTCAAAGGCGGGTCTGGCCCGCTCGCCGATGGCAGCAAGAACGACTTTCATCTCATCCAGTGTAGGAGAGCGAGCCTGCAGAAGAGAAAGTGCCGCCGCTTCCACGGCTCCCGTCCTGCTCATCCGCACGCAAAAAAAGAAGCCCGGCCGAAGCCGGACTTCTCATAGTGTTTCTGTTTATTTCAGTCAATAGAAACGTCTAGAACTCCAGCCGGCCGGAAACCTGCAGAACACGTGCCGTTGTATTGAAGCTGAACGGCTCGGTAACGGTGCTGGAGATAATCCCGAAGCTGGGAGAAGTAATGTCCGTGGTCGGGTTGTCAAAGTTGGGGTGATTCAGGACATTGAAGGCATCTGCGCGAAACTTCAGGTTCACTTTGTCCGAATAGAGGGGGAAGGTTTTGCCCAGCCCCATATCCATATTGAAGTACTGCGGACCGCGCAGGTTGTTGCGGCTGCCGATCTGGAAACCGATCGGACCGGTGTAATCGGAGAGAGACTTCGACACGTTTGCGAAAGCGTTCAGTGGCGCTCCGTGGCCGCCATTGGTGTGGATCTTCATATCGGCGATTGGTCCGATAAGAATAGGAGGGGCGTTGTTGGAATATCCCGCCACAAACGCATTCGCTACAGCCGAGTAGGCAACGCCGCTGTGATAACTGGGAAGACCGCTCAGCTCCCAGCCGCCGATAAATTCATTAAGCCAGAAGGGGGCCGTTGCTGCAAAAGTACGTCCCCGTCCCACGGGAAGGTCATAGATGAAATTGCCGCTGAGAATCTGAGTTTCATCAAAGTTGGAATTCGCACGGCATTCACGAGGCCGCAGTTCATCGCAGATGAATCCAGGACCGCCTGTGAATCCGGAGGCCGGTGAATTCGCGATCAGCGAAGTGTTGTCGATGGAGTGCGACCACGTGTAGTTAAGGTCGAACTGCAAGCCATGCCCGGCATTCTTGTGCAGCGTGGTAAGCAGGCCGTTATAAGAGGAGAATCCCTGATTGGTGTAGTAGGTATTTTCAGAGAACTGCGACGCCATACCTGCGTTGTCCGGCAGAACTCCAGCGCCCGCAAGAATTTCCATCGTGTCGGCGAAATCACCTCGCTGAACGTATGGTTCGACAGCATCTGCGACAAACTCGGTATTGTTTGAGTACCCAAGTGACTGTCCGACTCCAGCTGTCAGAACGTTTTCAAACCAGGGCTGAGGAGTGATAACCGCTCCCGAGCGAACCTGTCTTGTTAAATTGGCAAACGCGTTGGACATCATCTGGCCTGAAGTATGATCCGGAAAATCGATCAGCTGCTCAGCGTCAACCTGAGCAAGCAGGCGCCTGCCCAGCCGGCCTACATACGTAACCTTCGCAATAAAGCCCTCAGGGAACTCATGCTGCCAGCCAAAGTTGTACATGATCGAATAGGGAGTCTTGAGATGCTTGTCGACAGTGGAGCTGAATGCCTGGCCGTTCGCCAGACCATACGGAGTCGGATTTGCTATCGTCCCGTCGATAAAAGGAGCGAACGGCTTCGTGATGACCGGGGCAGACGGGGGTGGAGGCGGAGCAGCACTGAAGCCGCCGAATCTCGGATCATCCAGCAGAGACTGCCGCGCATTGCCGACGATGCCGAACGGATTATTGTTCGACGCCTGGAAGAGATAGGAGTTCTGCTCCTCCTGATACAGCACTGAGTTAACTACGGTGTGGTCGTAGATAATGCCGCCGCCGCCGCTGAAGACAGACTTGCGGTCAAAGCTCGGGCTGTAGGCAAAGGCAAATCGAGGCGCGAAGTTTTTATTCACCGGATCGAAATAACCCGGAGCGTGGTTAGCCTTTCCGGCTAGCGAATAAGAAAGGATAGGAACCGCAGTGGGACCGGTTTGTCCGGCAGCGCTCTGAGCAATGCGGGCGGCAAAATAACTGGCAAAGTCCTGGCTGATCACGGACTCGAGACCGTGCTTTTCATAGGGCACGGTGTAATTCTGCCAGCGAAGGCCGTAAGACAAAGTAAGGGAAGGCGTTACCTTCCAGGTATCGCCAACATAGATTTCCGTCTCGTAGTAGCGGTAATCGGTGTGGGATCCGGTGCCCTGGGGCAATACGTTGCCATTGGCGTCATAGTTGAAGGTGCTGCCGACAGACGAATAGTGGCCAAGCATCAGCGTATAAGCTTCGTCAAAAAGAGAAGCTGCCAGCCCGCCATAATTTGGCCCTGTATCGATATCGGCAGGACGCAGCGAAGAATCCAGAGACGGTATGTGTCCGCCTACGCCGATATTGGGGTTGTTATAGTCCTGAACCGCGGTGCTGTCCGGATTGAGATATTTGAAAGTGCCCCCGATAACGATGCTGTGGCGGCCTTTCTCCCAGTTGAAATCATCGCGAATCACCGGAACAGGAAAGGTCCGGTACTGCCCATTCGAGGAGGTGCCATAGGCAGGATCGAGAATAGTTCCTCCTGCTGCCGTGCTCCCGAAGGTGTAATTCGTGCTGCCGGTAGGCGAATAGGAAACCGGGAAGCTGTAGTTTTCAAAAGTCTCGCCGTAATAGAACTGGTTCACCTTATTGCTGCCGATGGACCAGTTATGTCCCACAACCCAGCTGTAACTCTTATCGAAAAACGGATAGGTTTGCGGATCGCCGGGAAACTGAACCGGAGTCTGCGTCGCCGTCTGCCTGGTAAACGTGGCACGTGCGAAGATCTTCATCGTGCTGTTCAGGTTGTAATCAAGCCGGCTGACATAGTCGTTTTCCTTTAAGGGAAAAGGCGCGTTAAAGCGGAAGCCTGCCGTGTTGATCTCGTCCGGGCATATAACCGCACTCAGCTGGTTTACCGTATCGCAGGCGCCGGAAAAATCGTTTGCGTGTGGATAGCGGCTGGACCAGAGTGCGTTCAGCGCCGGATTGAAACCGATCCCCTGGGGATCGTTCTGAGTTACCTGCTGCGGGCTCCAGGAGGAGAAACCGGGGTTCGTATCGGAAGAGTTGTTGACGTAGGCGATCTGTCCTGCCCGGAAAGAATCCAGCGGAACAACGCGCTCCGTCAGGTTCGTCAGTGTATCCCGCCGTCCGTTGTAATCGAAGAAAAAGAAGAGTCTGTTCTTCAGAAACGGACCGCCGATGTTACCGCCGAACTGATTGCGGATGAGCGGGGGACGCGGCACGCCGGCATTGTTGTTGAACCAGTCGTTGGCCTCAAGATCCGTGTCGCGGTGATACTCCACCAGCGAGCCATGAAAGTGATTGGTCCCGCTCCGGGTAACAAGCTCATATTGTGCGCCACCGCCCTCGCCGGCGCTGGAAAGCTGACCACCCGTAACACCGCGGAACTCCTGTACGGAATCCACCGGAGCGTTGGCAACAATTGTTCCAAACTGGCCTGTCGTATTATCGTTCACATCCAGACCGTCAAGAGTTACGTTGTCCTGATCTTCGCGCGCGCCGGTAACAGCGCCTCCCAGCGTGGTACCGGGCTGCTGAGTAAACAGCGACGATGGGTTGCTGCGGTCCTGAACCGGCAGATCGTTCAGAAACTGGACCTGAAAGTTATTGCCGACCGTGGCGTCGGTAGTATCCAGGGTTACATCCTGGTTGCTGGCCGAGACTTCCACCGTCTGCTGTGCCGTTCCGGGATTCATCTGAGCATTCTGCGTGCGGGTAGCATCCACATTCAGATAAAGCCCGGAGATGACCGCCGCCGTGAACCCGTCATGCGTGAACTCGATTCGATAACCAGGTCCCGGCTGCACTTCATGCAGCGAATAAGAGCCCACGCCATTGCTCACTGCGGTATAAGAAACACCGGTCTGGGGATTGCTGAGAGTGACATGAACCCCTGGGATCACGGCACCCGTCTGATCTGTGACCACTCCGGTGATCGAGGCAACAGCCTGGGCCTTCAGGATGGCAGGAACGGAAAAAACCAATAGCAGGACGAAGAGCCTGAACGCGAAGCGTTGGACCACTTGTCAATCTCCTTTTATAACTATTTAGGCTAAGCTAAATGCCAGCAATTTAATTGCCAACAGTAATAGCTTTTGGAATCAATAAATTACCCGTGCCGGAATCGAGAAAAATCATATAAGTCCGGAGAGCCGATCTATGACAAATAGAAGAATCAAAAACCTATACGGCTCTGAATCGGGACATCGCAGCCAGGAATCGAGCCGGGTCTTTCTGCAGGCCTGAAAATCCGCATCTCCGGAATGCCATCCATCGGCTCGAACCAGCTCTAAAAGTCCCGTTGTTTCCTGATCTCCCGCGAACCACGGCAAAAACCCTCAACGGACGGCCGCCTGAATTCCGCATTTCATAGGTACGCTTCGCGGATCTTCCAAAACTGGAATATAGAACAGCATTCCAGGACAACTCGCCGGACCACTCCCCTGCAGACTCCGCGAAATGTCATCGTATGTCAACAATAAAATGTTGCATTTCAATCAGATAAAAGCTGCCGCCTGACCTCCGGACGTACCCTCACCCCGAACATCCCGCCCTTCTCGAATCAGCATTTTATGGTCATTCGATTGCATGTTAGTTAATAGCTGAAAGTAAATCTATTCACCGGATGCTGATCAGCGGCCGTATTCCCGGATATCCCTCCCGCTCCACCGCGCCAGGCATATCGGCTACCCCTCGAAGCGGCCCGAAATCGCCGTTCTGCGCGGAGTGAAGACCCTCATTGCAGAGCCCTTTTCACAGGAGGAGCAATGAATCAGAAGCGCAGCATTTTGCCGGTGGTCACAGCCCTGGCTTTTCTGTTGACTGCATCGACTCACTTCGCAAAAGCGCAAAATCTCTACGCCGCCATCCACGGCACGGTCACCGACACCAGCGGCGCGGTCATTCCCAACGCCACCGTGACTGTGGTCAATACCAGCACCGGCATCACTACCGCAAAGCAGACCAACAGCGAGGGGTATTACATCTTCCCGCAGCTGCAGTCCGGCGGCCCTTATACGGTGACGATCTCCTCCCAGGCCTTTCAGAACTTCGTCTCCTCCGGCCTCAATCTCGACGTCAATGACAATCGCGACATCGACGCGAAGCTGCTTCCCGGCAGCACCTCGCAGACCGTTCAGGTCAACGCGACCGCCCTCCAGGTCGAAACCTCAGACACGCAGCTCAAACAGGTGGTCACCGCGTCGCAGCTCGAGCAGATCCCCATGGAGGGCCGCGACCCCGCCGGCCTGCAGAAGCTTGAGCCCGGCGTCGTCGAATCCTCCGACCGTCTGGGAAACTTCTCGAGCAACGGCAGTCAGACCCCGCAGAACGCCTATCTGGTCAACGGCATTGATATCACCGACGTCTCGCTGAACCAGGAGGGGCTGCAGGTCAACCCCGACGCCCTCCAGGAAGAAGACATCGTCACCAGCACCATCAATCCGGAATCCTCCCGCAACTCCGGCGCCATCATCAATCAGGTCGTCAAGCCCGGCAGCAACCGCTTCCACGGCAGCGGGTTCGAGTTCTATCGCGACACCTTCCTCAACAACGGCAACTACTTCTCTCAGATCCGCCCCGACTTTCACCAGAACCTCTACGGCGGCACCCTCGGCGGCCCGCTCCTCCGCAACAAGCTCTTCTTCTTTACCGCCTATCAGGGCCTGCGCAATCGTACCGGCGAAACCCAGGTTCCGCAGACCATGAGCTCCGATCAGCTCGCCGGCATGTTTTCCGGCAATCTGAACTACAGCGTCGGAGGCAACGACAACACCCCCTACACGGCCTCGAATGGGCAGCACTTCAACGACGGACTGGCCAATAATCCCCTGCCCTTCCCGGTTACCGGACCGATGGGCACCTGCGCGCCTCCTGAGACCTGGGCAGAATGCTTCAACGGTCCCGGCAGCTCCGGCACCGCGGTCAATATCGCGTCCGGCCAGTGGAACTCCCTCGCTGCAAAGATCGTGCAGCAGTATGTCCCCGGGTCGAACTTCCAGTCGGGCGGAAACTCCTACTACGACTTCAACGCCGCCAACACTCTGGCGCAGGATCAGGGCATCGCCCGCATCGATTACACGCCCACCTCGCGCGACACAATCTGGACTTCCACCATCTTCCAGTCCAGCCCCGGCACAAACGCGCTGCCCTTCGGCGGCAGCAGCTTCCCCGGCTTCACCATGGTCGCGGCCGACCACTACAAGCTCTTCAATGCCTCCTGGACGCACACCTTCGGTGCCGATATGCTCAACGAGCTGCGCGCCGGCTACTACCGCAACAACTATCCCTCCGTCATTCCGCAGACGGTCACGCAGCCCGGCTCCTATGGCTTCAGCATCAGTCCGCAGCTGGCCCAGGCGAGCCTTCCCTACATGTCCATCGGCGCCTACTTCAACCTTGGATTCAGCTACGAAGGCCCCCAGCCCCGCGTCGACACCAGCCTGACCTATTCCGACAACTTCAGCTGGATCATCGGCAACCACTCGCTCAAATTCGGTGGCTCCTTCGAGCAGTTCCGCGTCCGCAACCCCTTCGCCTATCTCAACAACGGCTCTTACTCCTATAACGGCTCCGGCCAGTACAGCTCCGGCGACCCCATGATCGACTTCGTGATGGGCATCCCCGACAGCTACGCGCAGACCAGCGACGGCTTTATCAACGCCGTCTCTTCTGAGCGCTACGTTTACCTCCAGGACAACTGGAAGGTCAGCCCCACCTTTACCGTCAACCTCGGCATCGCCTGGGACGCCGAACAGCCCACGCAGAACGCGCAGTTCGGCGGCCTCGGCATCAACTGCTGGGCGAACACCAGCGTCACCTCGAAGATCTTCCCCGGTGGCCCTCCAGGACTCTTCTTCCCCGGCGATCCCGGCTGCAACGCCGCCGGTTCACCCACCACGAACTACAAACACTTCGGTCCGCGCGTCGGCTTCGCCTGGTCGCCGGAGTCCGGCCCCGCGCGGCTCATCGGCACTCCCGGCTCGCATGAGTTCTCCGTGCGCGGCGGCTTCGGCATCTACTACAACCGCGATCAGGAAGAGCAGTCTCTCCAGAACCTCGAAGATCCGCCGTTCTTCTATTACTCCCGCGGCGCCGGCGACGTCGGCGGCAGCCCGGCGTTTATCAATCCCTTCCAGGATGTCAGCGGCAACACTTCACTTTCTGAGGCCAATCCCTTCCCCTTCACCGTCCCCACCGCCGGCGCCATGATCGACTGGACGCAGTACAACCAGCTTGCCCTCGCCACCTTCGACAAACACTACGACGCCCCCTACATCTACAACTTCAACCTGAACGTGCAGCGCTCGCTGCCCGCCAACATGGTCATGCAGATCGGTTATGTCGGTTCCCTCGGCCGTCGTCTGCCCAGCTGGTATGAGGGCGATCCCATCACCCCCGCCGGCCATGCAGCCTGTGCCGCTGGAGCTACGGTGCCTGGGTTTCCAGCGTCTGACACCTGCAACGGAAACCTCCGGACGGCGATTCACACCTACTTCCCGCAGTTCGCGGCCCAGCCCGCCATCGTGCCCGGCTCGCAGAGCCAGCTTCCCAACGGCCTGCCCTGGTACACCAGCATCGCCGCGCAGAACACCGAGGGCAGCTCCAGCTACCACTCCTTCCAGGCAAGCCTCATCAAGGCGCCCACGCATGGACTGCAGTTCACCCTCGCCTACACCTACTCCCACGCCCTCGACGACGGCTCAGGATACGAAAGCGTCACCGGCGGCGATTCCGGCTACGGCCCCGGCCGCGCTCTTATCTGGGTGCCTCAGTTCAAGTGGCTCAACTACGGTGACTCCGACTACGACGCGCGTCACCGCATCGTCGCGTCCTATGTCTACCAGGTCCCCGTCGCCGGATTCATGAAGCACAATCTGCTCCTCCGTGAAGCGCTCTCCGGATGGGGCATCGGTGGTGTCACCGCCGCGCAGACCGGCTTCCCCGTCGGCATCTCCATGGGCACCTCGCAGTCTCTCTGGTGCGACGCCAGCTACTTCGGCTGCGGCGACGTGCCCGATACTTCGTCCACCCACATCGCCACCTACAATCCGAGAAACAGCGGCCACCAGTGGTTCGACATCACGCCCTTCTCCGCCGAGCCCCTCGGCACCTACGGCAACACGCGGCGGAACTTCTTCCACGGCCCCGGCTTCAACTACACCAACCTGCAGATCTCGAAGACCTTCAACGTCAGCCCCGACGGCGTGCGCTCCGTGCAGTTGCGTCTGGAGGCCTTCAACGCCTTCAACCACGCCAACTTCGCCGCGCCCTCCGGAAACTTCAGCGACAGCAGCTTCGGTCTCATCACCAACGTGATCCAGTCCGCGGAAGTCAATCAGGACCCGCAGCCTGGCCGGGCCATTCAGCTGGTCGGCAAGTTCTACTTCTGACGAGTCCCGGAAGCCGAATCCCAAAACCCGCTTCGGCAGGCCGAATCTCCGCAATGAAAAAGGGTGTCCCGTCAGGGACACCCTTTTTGCCGCCTGCCAAAATCTGCGTTGCGTCGCGCTTCACCGCGCCGCTGCTTCTCCCACGCCCATACTCATCCCCAGCCCCGCCGCGTCCACCGTCGCCCGAATCATCGAATCGAAGCCCATGCACGAGTTCATCATCAGGTGGTACAGCCGGCGATCGGTCCACTCCTGCTGGTGAAACCGCCGCACATACTCGGCTCTGCGCCGGTCCGTCATCTGAATATCCCGTTCCGCATCCCGCGCGTGCTCCGGAAAATGCTCCTCGAACCACTGCACCTTCCGCGCCTTCGACGCATAGACGAACACGTGAAAGGCTCCCGGCGTTCTGGACAGCACGCACGCCGCGCCGCGCCCCACCACCACGCGATTGCCCTCCGCCGCCTCCTGGATCAGGTAGTCGCGAACAAACTCCACCATCCGCTCGCTGTCGAAGACATCCGCCTCGCCCTTCGCCATCCGGTCCAGCGATCCCAGCCAGAAGGCCTTGCCGAAGCGGTAGTACCACGGGTCCAGCCGCTCATCGCACTGCTTCGCCAGGCTGGGAGACACTCCCGCCTTTCGCGCCACTTCCTCGATCAGGCAGTAGTCGATCAGCTTCCATCCCAGATGCTTCGCCAGATGATGCGCATACTCCGCGCCCCGGCTGCCGTACTCCCGCTCTACCGTGATAATCCGAACCATGGCCGCTGCCTCGTTGCGCAAATCCTGTCGCTGATCTTAGCGCAGATTCCGGCATGGATGCTCATTGCCCAGGCAGGCCGCTCGCTGCCATATCAAAATTCATCTGCAGCGCCCGGCATAAGCGCCGGAATACACCCCTCCGGCCGTGCCGCGCCGCCGGGACGGCCATTCCCCGGGTGCCCCATGTCCGGATCTTCGGACGTGGGTTCAGGGCTACTCCCGCAGCTCCACCACCGTTGCGCCCGCGCCGCCCTCGTTCTGTCCCGGCTCCGTCACGCTCGCCACCTGCGGGTGCCGTTCCAGCCACGCCCGCAGCGTCCGCCGCAGCACACCCATCCCCGTCCCGTGAATAATCCGGATGCGCGGCAGCCCCGCCAGAAACGCCTTGTCGAGGAATTTCTCCACCTCGTCCTGCGCCTCGTCCGCCGTGCGCCCGATCACGTTGATCTCCCAGCTCACCGCCGCATCCGGCTCCGCCACCTGCACCGAGATCCCCTTCCGGCTCCGCACCGCCTGCAACGGCGTCGCCGCCGCCTGCGCGCTCCGGACCACCTCCGCAATCTCGTCCCGCGCCACCCGCATCTTCATCGGTCCCACGGCCACTTCAAACGTCTTATCGTCGATCTGCCGCAGCACCGTGCCCGTCTTCCCCAGCGTCCTCAGCCGGACCGTGTCTCCCTCCGCCACATGACGCACCACATGCGGCTGCGCATGCCGGTCGCCCTTGTCCGCGCCCGTATGCTGCGCCACCACCGCCGTGTTGAAGGTCTCCGCAAACTCTCTCCGCAGCCGCGCAATCCGCCGCTCCGCGTCCTTTGACAGCTTCTGCTGCTGCACCTTGTCCTCAACCGCGCGCACCGTCTCCCGCGCCTGATACGCAAAGTCCTTCAGCAGCGATTCCAGCTGCGCCTCCAGCTCGCGCACCTTCGCGCGCCACTCCTTCAGCCCCTCCGCCTGCAGCCGCGTGCGCTCCCGCGTCAGCTCCGCCTCCAGCGTCTGCACCCTCGCCCGCTCCTCGCCCGCCGCCTTCAGCTGCTCATGCAGCTGGTCCAGAAACCGGCCGATATCCAGCGTCTGCGTGCTCAGCTGCGCCCGCGCCGCCGCCACAATCTCCGCATGCAGCCCCAGCCGCTGCGCGATATTAATGCCCGCCGACGCTCCCGGAACCCCCTGCCGCAGCTCGTACGTCGGCGCCAGCGTCTTCTCGTCGAAGCCCACCGCGGCGTTGACCACCCCCGGCGTGTTCTCCGCATACACCTTCAGCGACGTCAGGTGCGTCGAGATCACCGACCACGCTCCCGCCCGCAGAAAGTGCTCCGCAATCGCCACCGCCAGCGCCGCGCCCTCTTCGGGATCGGTCGCCGATCCCAGCTCATCCAGCAGCACCAGAGAGTCCTGCGATGCGCTTGCCGCAATCCGGTTCAGGTTCACCACATGCGCCGAAAACGTCGACAGGTTCTGCTCGATCGACTGCGCATCGCCGATATCGGCCAGAAACGCGTCGAAGACCGGCAGCACCAGCTCTTCCGCCGGAACCGCGATCCCCGCCTGCGCCATCATCGCCAGCAGCCCCGCCGTCTTCAGCGCCACCGTCTTGCCGCCTGTGTTCGGCCCGCTGATAATCAGCTGCCGCTGCTCATTCTCCAGCGAAATACTCAGCGGAACAATCGTGCCGGGTGCGGGTGCCCCCTGTCCGGACGTTCGGACATGAGATTGCGCCCGCAGCCGCCGCTCCAGCAGCGGATGCCGCCCTCGCTTCATCAGAAACTCTTCGGACACAGAAGAATCTTTGGGCGCCCCATGTCCGGATCTTCGGGCATGGGTCTCACCGGAGCCGGCAAATCCGGATGCAGCGGCAAATTCGGGGGCCCCATGTCCGTCTGTCCGGACATGGGTTGTTTCCCCGGCAGGCTCCTCAAACTTCGGACGCACGCATCCGTACTCCTCCGCGAACCGCGCCCGCGCCT
This sequence comes from Paracidobacterium acidisoli, assembly GCF_003428625.2. Lineage (GTDB taxonomy): Bacteria > Acidobacteriota > Terriglobia > Terriglobales > Acidobacteriaceae > Paracidobacterium > Paracidobacterium acidisoli. The sequence goes on from NZ_QVQT02000004.1 coordinate 332,098, forward strand.
GCAGCGTGTCCACCTCCGCCAGCACCTTCGCGCCCGCCAGAATCGGCCCCGCATACTGCGCAATCTGCCGCGTCATCTGCAGAAAGATCCGGTGAATCTCCGCTTGCTCTTCCTCCAGCAGCCGCACCAGCTCGTTGTTCAGCTCAATCGTCTCCAGCGGCTCCACATACACCGTCTGCCCGCTCGAGCTCGCCCCGTGCACCACGCCCTGCGCGCGCCGCTTCCACTCCGCCTTCACCGGAATCACGAACCGCTCGCCGCGAATCGTGATCAGGTCCTCCTGCGTGCTGCCGCCCTCGGAGAACCGCCTTAGCGCCGAGCGCAGGCTGTCTTCAATCGCCCGCTGCTGCCGCTCCATCTCGCGCCGCAGCCGCCGCAGCTCCGGCGAGGCATCGTCCGTCAGCGACCCGTCCGGCAGAATCTTCGCCCGCATCGCCTCCACCAGCGGACGCAGATCGATCGTCATCAGCTCCGCCGAAACCGTTGTCAGCTCCGGCATCCGCCCGTTCATCGCATCGGGAGGAGCCTTCACCACCGCCGCCCACCCCGCAATATCCTCCGCCAGGTCCAGCAGCCCGCGAATCTCCGCCGCCTCCAGCGCAGCGCCCTCGATCCGCGCCTTCGCCAGCCGGTTCGAGGGATCGAAGAGCGAGCCCAGCCCCACCCGCACGCCCTCGCGCACCAGCAGCCGCATCTCCTCCGCGAGCCGGTGCTGCCGTCCCAGCCACGCCCGGTCGGTCGAAGGAGCCAGCGCCAGAACCCACTCCCGCCCCACGCGCGACTGCGCATACCCGGCCAGAAACTCCAGGAACCTGTCCCACTCAAGAGCCGTGCGGCTCAGCTCCGGTACCGGCTGCGAAATCGATGCAATCAGTGACATGCCAGTACGATTCTATGCGCGCTCGCCGGATGCGCTCGTCTCCGCCATCCTCCGTAAAATCCAGGGTGCCCCACCTTCGCGAACCGGGGTCTCCAACGCACGCGGTGTTCGAGCGCTGGGGTGGAAAAGCTAAGGTGGGAAGCCCATCCTTCCGCCAGCGCCGGGTGCCCCACCTTCGCCGCCTATTGTTGGCGGATAAGGTGGGCAGCCTCATACCTTCACCGTCTTGCCATGCTCCACATGCCCATATCCACAGGTGCGCTTTGTATCAGGGCGCGGCTTCAAAGCCTGCCCTGAGCGCAGTCGAAGGATCTGCGGTCATGGGAGGCACGCTCACCCGGATGGCTAATCCCTTCCTCCCACAAACCTGTCAAGACCTCGACCATCTAACTCGCTCATCCTGCAGAAGATAAACCTGGCATATCGTTTTCCGCCTCTCCGTACAATAGAAGCAGTCACCCAGCCCGGCTCCGGCCGGGCTTTTCTGTTTTCAGGAGGCATCCCATGGTTTCCGACTGCACCTTCGTCCTGCCCGGCGGGTCAAAATGCCGCGGCGTCGCCCTCCGCGGGCAATCCCTCTGCCGCCACCACATGCCCGGAGCCAAAACCCGTCCACCCTCCCCGCCCAAACGCTCCCTCTACTCCCGTCTCATCCGCTGGCGCGACCTCGGCCGCTCCATTCCCTTTCTCGCCAAAGAGTCCATTCCCGAGGAGATCCTCGGCATCCTCTACGCCATGCTCGAAGACGACGGCGGCATCTCCGACCGCCAGGCCGGCAAACTCCTCCGCAGCCTCATCCGCAGCAACGGCGACGTCCCCGTTCTCCCCCATCCCGAAACCGCGGGCATGCTCAACATTCGTATTCCCACTGCCGGACTGCCGCCCGGCTTCGGCACCCAGCCCTCTCTGCGGCAAACGCAGCCGCGCATGCCGCACGCGCAGCCATGAAGCTCGCAAAGACGGCCGTCAGCCCGGTGATCTGTTTTCAGTCATTTACTGTGGCGCATGGCCGTCTCTGCCGCACCTGTGACGCCTCTGCGGCATACACGGCCGCGCAGCAACTGGCCTGTTTTCCGTCACATCGGAGGGCCCTGCCTCCTGCCGCGCCGACCGCCGCTGAAAACAGGGCACTTGCTCAAAATCAGTCCAAAAATATGAAGGGGTTCTGTGCGATCGTCCCGTAGCGGGGCACAGCTTTAGCCGTGCCGTCACCGGCCTCTGCAGAATCCGGGGTGCCCCATCTTCGCCGCCCGTTGTTGGCGGCTAAGGTGGGAAGCCGGCCTTTCCGCCAGCGCCGTGTCACCGTACCGTATCAGGGCACGGCTTCAGCCGTGCCGTTACAGGCCAGTAAGACGGGGGCTTCAGCCCCTGTCACGGAACGGATTCGGATACCCCTGCGTATTTCTGAACAGTGTTCGGGAGGTGTTCGATGTATTGCAGTGCATGTGGCCAGCCAATGGATGCGTTTCAGATCGTCTGTCCCCGTTGCGGACGCCAGGTTGCCCCCGTCGCCGCGCCCGCGCCCATCCCGTACTTCTATACCCGTGTCCATCGCCACGTGCATACCGTCGCCATTCTCTGGCTCGCCTATGCCGCCTGGATCACGCTCCACTGGGTTCTCGCCGTCGGCTTCCTCGCCGGTTTCTCCCACCACTGGGGACATCACATGGACCACGGCTTCGATGGCTTCTACAGCTTCCCCTTCGCCCACTTTCCCTGGTTCGTGCCGCTCATCAGCGTCATCCTCGCCGCCCGCGCCATCCTCTGCATCGTCACCGGCCTCGCGCTCCTTCGCCGCGCGCCGTGGGCCCGCACGCTGGCCATCGTCATCGCATTTCTCACCCTCATCCGTCCCCTCACCGGCACCATCCTCGCCATCTACACCCTGTGGGTGCTGCTCCCCGGCGCCTCCGGGCAGGAGTATCAGCGCATCATCGCCCCGCAGCCCATGTAACACTCCGCCCGTACAATAACCGCATGGAATATCCGGTTACCCGTCTGCGCCGCCTCCGCCGCAGCGAGCCCATGCGCTCCCTCGTCCGCGAAACGCACCTCGAGCCCGGCGCGCTCATCCAGCCGCTCTTCCTCTGCCCCGGCGAGGGCGTCCGCAAGGAAATCGGCTCCATGCCCGGCGTCTTCAATCTGTCGATCGACGAGGCGGTGAAGGAAACCGAAGCCGCCGCGGCCCTCGGCATCGGCGGCCTGCTCCTCTTCGGCCTGCCCGGGAGCAAGGACGAACAGGCCACCGGAGCCTGGGAAGAAGACGGCATCGTGCAGACCGGCCTCCGTGCTCTGAAGCAGTCGGCGGCCGCGAAGCAGCTGCTCCTCATCGCCGATGTCTGCCTCTGCGAGTACACCTCGCACGGCCACTGCGGCATCGTGAAGAAGTCCGGCGACGACTATGAGATAGAGAACGACTCCACACTCGGCCTCCTCTCTCGGACCGCCGTCTCCCTCGCCGCTGCCGGAGCCGACATAGTCGCCCCCAGCGACATGATGGACGGCCACGTCGCCGCCATCCGCGACGAGCTCGACGAAGAGGGTTACGAGCAGACGCCCATCCTCTCCTACGCCTCCAAGTTCGCCTCGTCCTTCTACGGACCTTTCCGTGAAGCCGCCGACTCCGCCCCCCGGTTCGGCGACCGCCGCAGCTACCAGATGGACGGAGCCAACCTCCGCGAAGCCATGCGCGAGATCGACCTCGACCTCGGCGAAGGCGCCGACATGATCCTCATGAAGCCCGCCATGCCCTATCTCGACGTCATCCGGGCCGCGCGCGAGCGCTTCGAAGTCCCCATCGGCGCCTATCAGGTATCGGGCGAATACTCCATGCTCCAGGCCGCCTTCGCCAAAGGCTGGCTCGACCGCGACCGCGCCATGATGGAGTCGCTGATCTCTATCCGCCGCGCCGGCGCTGGCTTCATCGTCACCTACTTCGCTCAGGACGCGGCAAAGCGGCTGGGCTGAAAGCCCCGGAACCATACTCCCCTCGTGAAACGGAAGATATGCCCCTGCTCAAAATCGTGATCCTTGCCATCATCCAGGGACTGGCCGAGCTGCTGCCGGTCTCGAGTTCCGCACACGTCGTCGTCGCCGAGCGTCTGATGGGCCTCGACGCCTCTTCGCCGCAGATGACGCTGCTGCTGGTCATGCTTCACTCCGGCACCATGCTGGCCGTGATCGTTTACTTCTGGAAGCAGTGGCAAAAGACGTATTTCAGCAGCGGCGATGCCTTCAAACGCATCGTGCTGCGGCTCCTCTGGGCGACTGTACTCACCGCTGTCGTGGGTGAGGCGATGATCAGGGTCATCGAGAAGACGCTGCTGAAAGGCATCCCTCACGCCGAGATCGAAGATCTCTTCAACCACCTCGAGTGGATCGCCCCCGCCCTTCTCGCCGCCGGCATTCTGATCCTGATCGCGGGGCTGCTCCACAAAAGGGACGAAGGCAACAGTCTGCGCGAGCCTTCGATGACGCAGTCCGGCATTATCGGCGTGGTGCAGGGCTTCTGCCTGCCCTTTCGCGGCTTCTCCCGCTCCGGAGCGACCATCTCAGCCGGAATGCTGGCTGGTGTCGCAAAGGAGCGTGCCGAAGCCTTCAGCTTCGCGCTGGCGGTGATCCTTACACCTCCGGTGGTCGCCCGTGAAGTGCTGCGGCTGGTGAAAATGGAGCACATCAGCGGGAGCGCGAATCTCGCTTCCGCCATGGTTCCCGGACTGATCGGGGCATTCTGCGCCTTTTTGGCAGGATTGCTGGCCCTGAAGTGGCTGAGCCGCTGGCTTGAAGGTGGGCGCTGGTATCTTTTCGGAATCTACTGCCTGGCGGCTTCCGCCGTGGTTTTCGCGCTGCACCACGCCGGATACTGAGGTTACCCGCATGTCTGCGCTCAATTCGCAGCCATCGGAAATCCCGCTCTGCATCTTTCCCGATATCGCTGCATCTTCCATAACGGGCTGTACTGCGTAACAATGTAGAGTTTGGACAACTGCAGCTTTTGGCCTTCCGGCTGCTCCACGCCTACCCTTCAGACCCTATTGAACGGAGTTTCCTTTGGCAGAGACCATCTACGACGTAGCCATCATCGGCGGAGGACCCGCCGGATACACCGCCGCCATCCGCGCCGGCCAGTACGGCCTGAAAGTCGCCCTTATCGAGAAGGAGTCGAAGCTCGGCGGAACCTGCCTGCATGTAGGCTGCATTCCGACCAAGGCGCTGCTTTTCAATGCCGAAATCTACGACCACCTGAAGCATGCAAAGGAATACGGCATCGAAGGTCTGGGCGAGGGCAAAATCAACTGGAAGACGGTTCTTGACCACAAGAACCAGATCATCGCCAAACACACCAAAGGCCTCGACTTCCTGATGCGGAAGAACAAGGTCATCGTCATTCCCGGCTACGGCAAACTCACTGGCCCGGCAAAGAGTGGTGTGCACACCGTCGAAGTCACCAGCGGCAGGGACAAAACCGAACACGTAAAGGCGAAGAACATCATCCTCGCCACCGGCTCTGATGCCAAAATGTTGCCCGGCCTGAAGGCCGATGATCGCATTCTGACCAATATCGAGATCCTCTCCATTGGCGAAATACCGAAGTCGCTGATCATCATCGGTGCTGGCGCGGTTGGTGTCGAGTTCGGATCGATCTTCCGCAGCTTCAACTCGGAAATCAGTATCGTCGAATTCCTGCCCCGTCTCGTGCCTGCTGAGGATGAGGAAATCAGCAAAGAGCTGGCACGTATCTTCAAAAAGCGTGGTATCGACATCAATATCGGCGCGAAGGTGGAGAATGTCGAGAAGACTAAAGATGGCGTGAAAGTCACCTTTACTGCGTCGGATGGCAAGCAGGTAGTGAAGGAAGCCGAGAAGGTTCTGGTCGCCGTAGGTCGTGCTCCGCGCACGGAAGGAATTGGTCTCGAAAAGACGAAGATCAAACCGGATCGTGGCTTTCTCAAAACGGACGAGTACATGCAGACCGAAGAGCCGGGCGTCTACGCCATCGGTGACATCGTTGCCGGTCTGCCGCAGCTGGCGCATGTGGGCGCGATGGCCGGAATGGTCGTCTCTGCAAAGATCGCCGGCAAATATGCCCGTCCGGTGAAGCGCAATCGCATTCCCGGCTGCACCTATACCGAACCGCAAATCGGCAGCGTAGGGCTTACCGAGGCTCAGGCAAAGGAAAAGGGCCTGCAGATTAAGGTTGGCAAATTCCCCTTCGCGGGGAATTCAAAGGCGTCGATCGTCGGCTCGCACGAAGGCTTCATCAAGGTCGTGGCGGATGCGAAATACGGCGAAATACTCGGCGTCCACATCATCGGCCCGCAGGCGACGGAATTGATTGCTGAAGCGGTAACCGCCCTTGAGCTGGAAGCAACGGTCGAAGAGATGATGTTCACCATCCACGCCCACCCAACGCTGGCGGAAGCAATGCTCGACGGCTTTGGCAGCGTGGAAGGCATGGCCATCAACGCTTGATCCGTTCTCACAAAAGAGATAAGCCCGGCCGCACACGCCGGGCTTTCCTTTCCGAAAGTATGATCCTCAATCTCCTCCAGCTCGGGCGCACCAGCTATGCATCAGGCCTCGAACTTCAGCGCAGGCTCGTCGAAGCGCGTCACGAGGGCAGCATCGGCAACACGCTTCTGTTGCTGGAACACCCTCCGGTTCTCACTCTGGGGCGCAACTCTTCCCGCAGTAACATTGTCGCTGATGATGAATTCCTGACATACCGTGGCGTCGAGGTTCACGAGATCAACCGCGGCGGCGATGTGACATATCACGGGCCAGGTCAGCTCGTCGGCTATCCGATCCTCGATCTGCGCAGCTTTTCACTGGATGAAACCGGCAGGCGCGTCGGCGCGGTCGATTATGTTCGTCTGCTCGAAGAGGTTCTTATCCGCGCCTGCGCTGACTTTGGCGTGCAGACCGGTCGTGTGACAGGCCGCACCGGAGTGTGGACCCTTTCCGGTGGGTCTGTTCAGGAGAAGAAGATCGCTGCTATCGGCGTCCACATCTCCCGCGGTATTACCTCGCACGGCTTTGCGCTGAACGTTACCGCAGATCTGCGCGATTTCGAGCTGATCGTTCCCTGTGGCATCTCAGATCGTCAGGTGACCAGTCTTGAACTGGAAGCAGATGAGGCTCTGTTGCCCCGCCTGACCCTCGAAAATGTGGCCAGCAGCATTGCTCGCCACTTTGGCCGAGTCTTTAACCATCAGGTCCTTTCGCTCGAATCGCTCGCAGACCTGCTCCCGCACGAAATCATTCCCATACAGTAAACTGTGGTGTTTGACCTCGTTGTGTGCCGATAACGCACCTTACGCCGGAAGCTTGATTTTTGCGGATTTATAATCGTCTTTGCTCATACTGAAGACATTCAGCCACTTATTCGTAACACTGCGGAAAGGAATTTCATGCCGACCGATGTAGTTATGCCCCAGATGGGCGAGTCGATCTTCGAGGGCACCATTACCAAATGGCTGAAGAAGCCGGGCGACACTGTACAGCGAGACGAGCCGCTCTTTGAGATTTCAACCGACAAGGTCGACGCAGAGATCCCGTCACCAGCCGCCGGTGTTCTGCAGGAGATAAAAATCGCGGAAGGCACGACCGTACAGATCAACACCATCGTGGCAGTCATCAGTGAGGATGGCTCGGCCGTAGCCTCTGCCCCTGCTCCGGTGGCATCAGCGCCGGCTGCCGCATCCGCTGAGAGCAAACCGGCCGAAGCTCCAGCCCCTGCTGCCCCCGCCGCTGGTCCGGCCACGGAAGTTGTTATGCCGCAGATGGGTGAATCGATCTTCGAGGGTACGATCACAAAGTGGCTTAAGCAGGTTGGTGATACCGTCCAGCGCGATGAGCCGCTCTTTGAGATTTCGACCGACAAAGTCGATGCTGAGATTCCCTCGCCTGCTGCTGGTATTTTGACCGAGATCAAGGTCGCTGCAGGTAACACTGTGCAGATCAATACTGTCGTTGGCCTTATCGGTGGAACAACCGGGGTGGTAGCTGCATCTACACCGGCAGCGCCCGCGGCTGTTCCAGCAAAAGTGGAAGAACCGAAAGCGGCGGCACCGGCAGAACCGGTTACCGGCAGCGCGGAACATGTTCGCTCCTCACCGCTTGTCCGCAAAATTGCGAAGGACAACAACCTTGATCTCACCCAGGTTTCTGGTACCGGGGCCTCCGGCCGCGTGACCAAAGACGATGTCCTCGGCTTCATCGAGAAGAAGGGAGCCGCCACACCTGCTCCGGCTACCACTTCTGCAGCCGCACCGGTGCCTGCCGCCGCGAAGCCCGCGGCTCCGGCTCCCGCTGTGCCCGTGCCCGGCGAGCTGGTTCCGTTATCGAGAATGCGCACTATCATCGCGCAGCGCATGGTTGAGTCGAAGCATACCAATGCGCATGTCCATACTGTCTTCAAAATCGACTTCACGCGTATTGTCAAAATTCGCGAGAAGGAGAAGAACAAGTACGAGCAGCGCAATGGCGTAAAGCTGACCTACATGCCGTTTATCACTCGTGCCGTCATCGCCACGCTGCGCAAAATGCCCATCGTCAATGCTTCGCTCGAGGGCGACGCAATTCGTTATCCGAAGAACATCAATATCGGTATTGCCGTGGCGCTCGACTGGGGTCTGATTGTGCCCGTTATCAAACAGGCGGAAGAGAAGAGCTTCCTTGGGGTTGCACGCGCGATTGCCGATCTGGCAGAGCGTGCCCGCACGAAGAAGCTGAAGCCCGATGAAGTCGGTTCTGGCACCTTTACGATCACCAACCCCGGCATTTTCGGTGAACAATTCGGCACGCCGATCATCAATCAACCCGAGAGCGGCATCCTCGGTGTTGGTGGCCTCTTCAAGGAGCCGGCCGTCCTCACTGCCGAAGATGGCACGGACTCTATCGCGGTCCGTCACATGATCCACCTTACCCTTGGCTTCGATCACCGTATTATCGACGGAGCCGATGCTGGCAAATTCATGGCGGAAGTGAAGAAGTACCTGGAAAACTGGTCAGAAGACATCGGGTAAATCAATACAGAGCGGTAATCATAAAGCTGAAAATGGGACAGGCTCAGGCCTGTCCCATTTTGGTTTTTAGTGACAGTGTTCGCGCTGAGGCGCTCTTTCGTGACTTTATAACCTCGCCTTTGCCTCAAGCACCCGTTCCACAGCTTCTGCCGGTATGGCTCCAACCCCTGAAAGATGTCCCATCTTGCGTCCTTTGCGCGGCTGATGCTTTTCGTACAGATGCAGCCGCACGCCCGGAACGGCGAGCGCCTGATCGAAGCGTGGTTCACGCGGCTGGCCCTCTTTATCGAGCCATAAATCGCCCAGCAGGTTCACAATTGCCGCCGGCTGCACAATCGATACATCACCCAGCGGCAGATTGCAGACTGCGCGCACCGCCTGTTCGAACTGGCTCGTCACACAGGCCCGTTCACTCGCGTGGTAGCTGTTATGTGGACGTGGCGCCAGTTCGTTTACCAGCAATTCGCCACTCTTCGTTAGAAACATTTCTACTGCCAGCAGGCCTTCCAGTTGAAATCCGTCGGCAATCTCCCGCGCAATCCTCTGCGCGCCGGCTTCAATCTCCGGCGCGACCGACGAAGGAATCACGCTCCACACAAGAATTTGATTCTCATGATGATTCATTGCTGAGGGAAAGCTCTTTACCTCGCCACGTGGCGACCGTGCCACCATTACCGATATCTCACGATCGAGTTCCAGTGCTTTCTCAACTACGCAGGGCCGTTGTCCGAGCATCGTCCACGCTTCGACCGCATCGCACGTGCTGCCAAAACCCACCTTCACCTGGCTGCGTCCGTCGTAGCCACCATGTGCGCTCTTTATAAAGCAACGCCCGCCCAGCATCGAAATGGCCTCGGCCATCTCCTGCGCGGAGGTCACCGCACGATACTCGCCCACAGGAAAGCCGCAGCCGCGAAGCCACTCTTTTTGCAGTATGCGGTCCTGAATAATGCGCATCATGGCTGCACCCGGCCGTACCGGAGCATATCTGCCCGCTGCTTCCAGGCATTCAATAGCAACCTGCTCAATCTCCAGCGTAACCACATCACATCCGCGGGCCAGATTCGCTGCGGCCCGCGCGTCGTTCCATGAACCCTCGAAACAAGCATCGACCACAAAGCGTGCGGGGCACGAAGAATCCGGATCCATGACCTGCACCCGATAGCCAAGGGAACGTGCTGCCATGGCCGTCATACGGCCAAGCTGTCCGCCGCCCAGAATACCAATGGTCGCGCCGGGAAGAATTGGCACGGAAGAATATTCGCTCACTTGCCCGGCTCCTGCTCAATATTGATAGCCAGCACTTCCTTCGTGCGCTCCTCGCGCCACCGGCGTAATCTGTCGCGCAGATCGGCATCGGTGGTTGCCAGGATCGATGCAGCGAACAGCGCTGCATTCGCCGCCCCCGGCTTGCCGATGGCAAGCGTGCCCACCGGAACACCCTTAGGCATCTGCACGATCGAAAGCAGAGAGTCGATGCCGTTCAGCATCGTCGCTGGAACAGGCACTCCGAGAACCGGAACCAGCGTCTTTGCTGCCAGCATGCCCGGCAGATGCGCCGCGCCGCCCGCTCCGGCAATGATGGCCCTCAATCCGCGCGCCTCTGCTTCTTCGGCGTATTGAAACAGCCAGTCCGGTGTGCGATGTGCGGAGACAATACGCACTTCATGAGGAATAGCAAACTCATTCAGAATCTCAACGGCGGGAGACAGCACCTCATAATCACTTTTGCTGCCCATCACCACACCGACCAGCGGGGCTTGTTTCATAACGCGATTATAGTGGGTCGCTTTCGTAGCCCGGTTCACTTATGACGCAGATAATCCAGCAGAAGCTGGATCAGTGTTACCAGCGCTCCAATCGCAACAGTAAATCCCTTTGCACGCTGAAACTGCTCTTCATGCCGCGTCACTCGTCTTTCTATGGATGCCACTCGCCCCGAATTCCCATCGCCCACCAACACTGTCATCTGGTTCTTCAAAACCGACAGGTCAGTTAACACCTGCATCTCAAAATCCGTCATCCAGCCTCTCCTTACAACGGCACATTGACGAATACCGCGCTCGAAAATCGCGAATAATTCGGAGGTGTCGACCCGTCATACATGCGAATGTAGTACCGCTCACTTGCCGCTTCGCGCGGAATCGTAAAGCTGTTTACAGAGCTGCGCAGCACCAGATCCGAGTCCGTGCCCGATCGGAACGCCCAGTCCCTGCGCCTCACTTCAAAGCCCCCGCCAGCAGGAGGGGTGATGCCTGCGCCGATCTGGATCGCGCTGCCGCTCACCGAGGTGACAGAGTATGCATTCAGATTTGTCAGCGGCAATGTCGTTTCCGGCTGTTGTGGCAGCCAGGCGTCAGCCGGAACGGTCGTCGACGTTTTGATCGCCAGAGCATCCGCCCAGTCGTTGGCAAAGCCAATGGTGTATTTCGTTATCTCCGGCACAGTGAGCGACATATCGATCTGTACATTGCGCACCACGAGGTCTGCGGTCATGCCCGATGAGGCTGATACCACGGAAAGCACATCACCTGGCCATACATCACCCTGCTGCTCTATATTCCAGCCTGTATAGGTGCCGGACCATGCCGCAGCACGGCTTGTCGCGAGCGCAAGCAAAGCAGATGCCGCGTTCTCGCAGTCCGCTGAGCTTCTGGGGGCTGGATTCGTCACACTCCCAATCCAGAAAGCCGTACCCGGCACTAAGCCTTTCGCTTCGACAGAAATGCTCGCCGCGCTTGCCAGACGTGCCACAGCTCTGTGACCTATCCGATATGAAACAGAGATCAGCTCTCCGGATGCCGGAGTACTCGCCGGATAAAACCTGATCCTGCCCGTCCGTTCCAGCTGGCAATCCGCGCCCTGCGCTATTGTTCCCATACGGCGTATGATCTGGCTGCCGCCTGGAGGCGTGCTCGTCACCCACACCGGCCCTTGCTGCTCCATCGTGATACTGCCGATGCTGCACTGCAGATTGCTGCTGTCGATCAACCCATAAGTACAGACCGCCGGTGCATTGGTGATGACTCCCGAATAAATCGCGATCGGAGCGCTCGCAACCCCGCCCGTCATATCCTGCACTTCCAGCATCACATTTGCCGTCGCGCTTACGGACTGGCCGCCGAAGCTCTCAACCCCGCTTCCACTCAGGTAGTAGTAGGACTGCAGGAGTCTCTGCATTTCATTGCTCGCGATTCGCAACCGTAATGTATACAAATGCCCGGATACAGGCGTAAAGCTGCTTCCCGCAATTACACCGTTGATCAGCGGCGAAATAGTTGTCACTCCGCCAGACTGGCTTATCTGAAATCCGGCAACGCAGTTGGAGGTCTTTATCGTCCCCAGATAGAGCCCATTCAGCACGCCGACTGTTACCGAGCCGAACAGTACGCCTCCCATTTCCAGCACCAGTGATCCGCCCAGCTCCAGTGCGGTCGCCGATGCGACAAGCGTATCTCCGTCAATACCATCACCTCCGGCACACGTAAGCCCTGCCGACGTAATGGAGATATTCGCCGCAGCATCTGCCAGCTGCCATATCTGCTGGTCCACAGCCGGTTCCTGAAACAAATCAACCAAAGGCTTCTCTTTGGAGGCAGAGGGAAACCAGGGTTTTTCTGTCAGGTCGAAGAGTACGGTCGTCCCATCGCCGGCAAAAAATTCAGTCACATATGCGCCCGGCTCTTCCTCCCCACAAACCGTGATGTCATTCGCCAGCGCTTTGATCATCGTGGCCTGCAGAGCCTTCAGCGAAAACGTTCCATCCGTCTCACTCAGTACATGAACCGTCGTCCCCACCGGTTCCATGCTCACGGCTCCATTCAGTGTTCGATATGTGTTTCTTACCATCGAAGCCAGCGCCCCGGCATTCTTCGACCAGCTATATCCTGCATCCGGCTGAAACTGGCTCACTATTTGCGCAGCCAGTGTCAGCGTTGACGTAATGCCCGCAAGACCGGCGCGCGTCAGCATAGTCTGCAGCATCTGGCCGGCAGACTGTGCGTAACTCGGTCGTGTCTGCGGAACGCTCAACTGGTCGAGCAGCACTTCGTCGCTGACTGCGGATACTACTGCCTGATACACCTGCCCTGTGGAGCTCTCGCCCGTAAGCTCCATCCCTGGCTCCACGGCGACATATCCGGTAAACAACAGAACCCCGTTATTATCACTCAGCACCACACGCCCATTGCGCGCCGGCACCGGCAGATTGCCAACCGCGGGAAGCAGCGTGAAGCCGCATAGACTCGGTTCATTCAGCTTCCGCTCCACGCGAAATGGTTTAGCTGCCACAACCGTAGCCGAATAATCGACTGCGCCTTTGCCGTCCAGATTATCAATCGTCAGCTTCAACGCTCTTCCTCACGTTTCTCAAATCAGCGTGATCGTTCCAGGCAGGTAACTGCGGAAGCAGACCACCCGTTCGCCATCATTCGCATCGGTCACCGGCAGCGCGCGAAAGTTTGTATTCAGAGCAATGCGCTCAAGCGGAGCAGCCAGAGCTGTGCCCGTCTCCGCGGCTCCGGCCAGCGCCTGAAGCCGAGGATAATGAAAGAGAATCCGATCGCCCTGCTCGCCAGGCATGACAAAGAGTGCCGACCACTCCTGGAAAAAACTCCCTCCCTCGCGATCGACAAATCCCAGCAGCGGCTGTACCTTCATGCCGCTCGCTGGAACACCTGCCAGCAGCGGCTGCGCCAGTTGCAGGCCCGTCGCTGTACCTGTGGTTGTCACCGACAGTACCCGTGCGACATTGAACGTTACCCTGCGGATGTAATCCGGATCGCTGTTTACGGCGCTTGCGCTGCTGACATATGCCGCATAGACCCCGCTGCCCACGAAGCCTGTCTGTGCAGCATAGTCCACATCCACAGCCACCATGGAACCTGCCGGGAACTTTGCCGCATCTGTTGCAGCCAGGGAAAGAAATGTCGCCGTCGAGCTCACGGCCAGACTTACTGCTGTAATACCTTTGCTTCCTGACCCGTTTGCCGTCGAGCCCGCGGCCGGAGTCAGCAGATTCATATGCTGCGAGCCGGCCGACAAGGCCATCGTCAGCTTGCTCCATACCTTAAAGCGAAACGACACCACCGCATCGATTGTCTCGCGCGCCTGAAATTGTGTTATCCCCGGGCTGCCGGTGACCAGTTCTGTGAACTTGCTTTCCGACTTCCGTCCAAAATTCTCGATCCATCCCAAATCGACCCACGGTGCAGGAGGCGCAGAGAGAGAAAACTGGCCGTTCACCGAGGGATCAAAGATCGATGGCACCTTGTTCACGCGATCCACTGGAGCAAAATATGCGCGCACGCGACGCGTTATTGCGGGCTGAGCGCTTAGCGGCACGAATGTTGTTGTGCTCATGCCTCCCCCTGTTCCTGAAAAGCAAAAACATTCACCGTCGCTATCCGGCTCAATCTGTCGCGCAGCGTCGTCACCGGACCAAACACAGCTTCCGTCCAGAACACCAGCGTTTCCATAGAGGCCGCCGGAGTTACCGCATAATTCATCTTTCGCGTGCAGTACGGATAGATCATCTGCATCACTTCGTAATCCATCTCTTCGAGCGCCCGGCCGCGATCCAGACCCGCGTTATTCTGTGTTCCCGCCGTGGCATAAAGAATCTCGCATGTCATCTGCGTTAATACGGATGGAAGCTGTGTGTCTGCCTTCATCTCTGTCCATCGCAGTATGAAGATGTCCAGCGGCTGTTGCGCGACCGCAGCTTCAGCTTCTTCCACAAAAATTCCCGGCCGCGTTACTGACCGCAGTGTCATTACTCTTGCTGGATTTGTTGACGCCAGTCTGTTCCGAAGGGCGATGTAAAATGTATCCTTGGCATTCTGCATGTTCATTACCTGTCTGGCTACAATTGCCACTCGCCTGCTGCTTCCCGTAACAGCAGGCGATACAGACACACGATTCCCTGTGTCTCCGAGGTCGAAACGGCTTCAATCAGGAACAACTTTCCGGCAACGATCACACCATTTGCCATCGTGAATAAAGTCTGCGCAGAGCTGAGCTGAAGCTGGCTTACCTGCGTTGCAACCGCTTCCGCTGAGACCATCAGTTCGTATTCGCAAAGCTGCCCGTCTTTCATTGCAATGCGGACTCGCCGAAATACCGCCGGCGAAAGAGGCAACTGCAAAAAGCCCGGCTGGTCCAGACCAACCTGTCCGGTATCATTCGCATCGCCCACCAGAGGGGGCATCTGCAGTGAAGCCGTGGTCCCTCCACTTGCACGCAACAGGGCGGCGGCCAGCCGCAGCGCCCTGCCGCTCGGGTTTTGTACACTCAGATCGGCCATCGCTTATCCAAGCCTCGTCGACACCCAGGGTTGCAGCAGCACTTCCACGGCGCCATCAATCAGCGTGTTCGCAAAATACTGCATCTGCATTGTGTCCAGCTTGCTCGACTTCACATTCAGTCCGGGAGTTGCCTGCGCATTCTTCACAATGAGTGCGCAGGCCGATTTCACCTTGTCCGGAATCACGCTCAGTCCCGCCGTATAAGTTACCGCTACTTCGTTGTAGGGAAGCCCGATAATATTCAGCGGAAAGGTGAGCTCTCCCGTATCGTCAACAAAGTCCACCGTCGTCGGATCCACCGCGGTCCACGCTCCCGGCAGTGAAAACGCCCACAATACTTCCTCCTGCAGCGGATAAATCACCTCTCCGCGTCGTGGCTTCGCATAGCGCGCTTGGATGCTCACCAAAGGCAGCGTTGCCGGGGGAATCGGAGTCAGCGGCAGATGACTCAGTCGTACCGTCTGCGATCCCTCCACCAGTCGCAGCCGCTCTGTATACTGTGTGGGATTCAGGCTCTCCCGCCGGCAATGCGCATCAATCATCGCCGACGCCACCGTAATCCAGTCGTCTGTCACATCTGAGCCGAGCCCATAGCTCTCATACTCCGCAGGCAGCAGATATCCCATTCCGTTCTCCTCAAAATGAAAGCAGGGGCCCCACATCTCCCGGCCCTGGCAGATGTGGGGCGAAGCCCATGCTCCGGGCTCTGAGCCCTGTTAAGTTCTACCGGTCAACCAGCACCTGATAGTGCGCATAGCCCGCACCCTTCACCACAGGCGCGCCAAACTTCACCACTACATACTGCGAAGCCAGTGTGCCCGGCAGACCGAGCTGGAAGACCCGCGGATTGGGATCGCTCAGCCAGTGATACTCGATCAGATCTTCGGTCACGATGTATGCCGGCAGTACTGCCGATCCCGATCCAGGGGTACCGGTATAAGCCAGCGACCAGTCAGGGATCAGTGGCAGATCGCCCGCCTGCGTCGAGAGCGTTTTTACCGTAAAGCCCGCTTCAATCTCACGCGTCGAAAGAACAACGTTGAAGTCCGTCTTCATCTCGCGATCGATCAGATCGAGCAGAACAGGGTTGGCGTAAATCGCCGTCGGCCGTACAGCGAATCCGGTGCTGGCGACCATCTGTGCCACGGTGGACTTCAGACCGTCCACAATGCTCGATGTCGTCGAAATCGTCGTGGTATTGCCACCCGCAGCAATCTGACCAGCCACACCGAAGTACTGGAGCGTGGTCGGTGTGGTCAGCGACGTATCATTGCCATTCCACAATGCGACATCGTGCGTCACCATCACACCCTGCACTGTGTCTACCAGATCCTTCGCCTGCAGATAGGCAAACTGCTTCTGCTGTGTGCCCAGCTCCATATCGAACAGGTTGTAGTTCATCTGTGCGACCACAGCTTTCAGCGGGACGCTGCGCTCAATGCGTGTCGGAGTTACCACGGGTGCGGCGATGCTGCGTGGATTGACAAAGCCCGCCGTGCCCGGGTTTGGAATCGCCGTCTCCTCGAAATATCTCGAAGGATGTCCGGTAGCCGGAACCTGCTTGATGCGCTGCCCGAAAATACTGTTGCGGCGGACAATATCCGTGATCTCCGTCTGATAAAATGGAACCTCGATCGCTCCAGGCCCGATGTAATCCGCCGTCGAATGAATATCCAGAAAATTTGCTTTCATACGTTTCCTCTGCCCATGCGGGCCTGATCGTTCCATGAAATAAAAAAGACCGGCATCAGCCGGCCATCGTCTCCGCGGAAAAGCCCTGCTCTAGGCCAGCGATCCCGCGCGGATCAGTTGTGCCTTTACCGCAATCCGTTGCTCGAG
Source organism: Paracidobacterium acidisoli (assembly GCF_003428625.2). Lineage (GTDB taxonomy): Bacteria > Acidobacteriota > Terriglobia > Terriglobales > Acidobacteriaceae > Paracidobacterium > Paracidobacterium acidisoli. The sequence goes on from NZ_QVQT02000004.1 coordinate 349,149, forward strand.
GCTCAGCCCGGTAAGAGCTGCGTCAAGCGTGCCCGCTTCGATCGACTCGAGCGTTGTGATCCCCTGCTTCGCCAGCAGCTGTGTCGTTGTTGCTGGCAGGGTTTTGCGCTCGCCACTGCGTGCCGGCGCATGGGCTGCCTGTGCCTTCAGTTCGGCGATCTGCTGCTCCGCTGCTTCCAGTTTCTTTGCCAGTTCCTGCTCGCGGCGCGTCATCTCCGGACTGCCTTCCACTGCGGCCACAATTTTCTGAACGTCTCCGCTCATTGCTGATTCACGCTGCTCCAGCCATGACACCGTGCGCTCCAGCAGCGTGGCCGCAACGCTCAGCCGCTCCAGACTCTCGCTCACTGCACTCATGAATTCATTTGCGTTCAGTTCCATCGCGTTCCCTTTCTTCTCTCCATCTGTTGCACGCCATTTTGTAGCCGGAAGTGCTCTGTTCGTGCACTTCCATGCAGCCGCACTGTTCTGCAGCGTTTTGCCGCGAGCGCGAATGATGTGCCGCGGTATGCAGCCTTTTCCCGCAGCAGAATCGCCGCACCCGTGAAAGTCGCTTTTGTCAGCGTCCAGACTTCGGTGCGCATATCTTCCACATGTGCATCCGCCAGCTCATACGACATTCCCATAGAGCCCGGCGCACTGCGTTTCATGTGCTGCTCAACCTCAGGAAAATCCTTCGCATACAGATATCCGCTTACACGCAGCCGCTTCCCGTCCAGGTCTGCTTCTGTGATTACGCCGCATTTTCTGCGGGCGTCATGGCCATCCCATCCCGGTGTGTAATCTACCGCCATTCCCAGCAGCGACGGTAGTGCCGCCAAAGCCGCAGCCCGCGTCAGAATCACGCGGTGCCCGCGCGCGCCGGCCGGCGGACGATTGCTTGCCTCATCTACCAGCGTCAGCACACCTTCAAAAGGAATGCGGTTTGGATGCCCGGACACCTCCGGCAAAGTCATCGCCATTGCTTCCAGTCTCATTCCCTCTCCGATCATCGTTATTCATCCTGCTGCATCGATACCGCTTCTTCCACCTCTCTTTCCTCCACCGCCGGATCGGCCTTCACTACATCGCCACCCGTCAGCGGAGCCAGTCCGCGCATCGCCCGCACTTCGTTTACTGTCAGAACGCCCGCCGCCAGCAGCGCCGTCTGCATTTGCATCTCCTCCATCTCATCGGTTGAGTCCAGCTCATTAAAGACAAATTCGAACTCATGCCATCCCAGCCGTTTACTGAAAAGATCACGTGTCACATGTTCAGCGATCAGCCGCGCCAGCGGGACGATCGCGCTATGAAATGCCTCGTCCAGGAGAGCCCCTGCTGTCGATCGGTTCACATCCTGCTCCAGTCCCAGCAGCACCGGCGGCAGAGAGAATGCATTCGCGATCATGCGAATCAGAAACTCCTGCCAGGTCATCCGCAGATCCGCATCGGTGCCTGTCGCAAAGCGCAGCACCTCCGGCTTCTGCTCCGAGCTCAGAAGTGGAACCCGTCCCGTCCCTTCGATCTCGTCCTGCCACCAGCGAATCAACCGCTCATGCTGCGCCGGGGTCGTCTCGTTCAGCCATAACGCATACTGCACAACTGCATTGCTCGCCAGTTTGCCTGCAAAGCGGTGGGCACTCAGAAAGGCATTCACTGTTTCAAAGGCAACTTCGAGAGCTCCAAGACCAAAGGGCGTATAGCTGCGGGCATTCATGCGCACATAGATCAGCTCATTGTCCTTCAGTGGAATCAGCCCTTCTGAGCCGGCAATGCCTGTTGCCTGTGCAAACCGTACCGAGTCTGGCTGTCCGTCCCACTTCGGATCGATCCGGATCGTCGCTCCATCGACAGGCCATAACTCAAACGGGTTATCGTTATCGCCCGTCAGCTCCATCTCGATTGCGCCAAACCCGCCCACCAGCACGTCCTCGATCACCTGCTCCATCAGTGTTCGGAACGAATCCGACGCATTCGGATACTCAAGTGCCCTGCGCAGCGTTGTCAGCCTGCGCTTAAGAAACGCGACCCTTTCCGGTACCGCGTCGCGTTTCAGCCTTACCTGCCAGTCCATGCTGGCTACGCGATCTTTAATCAGGTTGATCGCACGTCGTACCACCGGCGTCTCCGCAAATCTGCGCAGATTCGCCGGAGTCGGCTTCGGCAGCGCCTTGGCTGGAAAATGATAGGGAGTCAGAATCGAGGGCAGTGCTGTCGTCTTTCGCTGCACCGTCGCTGCTTCCTCCGTATCCTCTCGGCCTCGCCCTATCAGAGTCAGCGCCTGCTTCCATGAATCTCGGATATTCACTCGCCCCGCTCCTTCTTTTCCTTCTTCAATCCAAAAAGAAAAGGCACGGCGTTATGCCATGCCTTCCATTTCCATAACCATTCCGGCTCCGCTGATATGCCTGCGCAGAACCCCTTTCTATTCCCCGATCCCAGTTACCCGCACTTTTACACTCGCAGCTCTCGTTGTGCTGTCTCTGCAATGTATGGAAGCCTTTCCGTCGTCAGGACCCGAATCTCCTGCGCCTCCATAGCTTCCACGCCGAATCGGTACTGTACTATGCGATCCTCATCCTCCTGCAGCGTCGCGATCGGCTCAACAATTGCAGTCAGTTCCAGCAGTGCTCTTTCCACTCGTGCCACCCCATCACGCAGCGCCGGCGCGCTGAATGCCAGCGACTTCGCCAGCTCTGAATCCCCGTCGAGCGATACAGCGTGAAACATGCGTATCACCCCATTCGGTCTGTATCCACAGTCCAGCTTCAGAGGATCGCCGGCTCTCGTATACGGTGCCGCGGCAATCCGCTTTTGCATCAGATCCCAGACTCCCGCGTGCTCAAATTGTGTTCGCATCGTTCGTTGAATTGCCTGCCGCCCTGTCCATCGCTTTGCCCCTGCGCGTTTGCGTGGTTCGACGTACAGTTGCATAAGTTGTTCAATTTCGGCCGGAATCGTCTCCGCCAGGCAAGCCTTCGCCTCAGTGATCTGTAACAGGTTCGAGAACGAATCTTCTAGCGTCTTCATCATCGGCGGCAAGTCAGAACCACGTTCTGTGAATCTTCGCCGCATCTCTGACTCCAGCGCTTCAAGCATCTCTGTATCCGCATCCGGATCAACGCAACGCACCCGCGCCCAGTCTCGAGTAAAGCGCACGATCGTGCTCTCCGGTCGCGCTGCCTCCCGCAGCAGCACCCCAATGTTCACAAATTCGTTCTTTACTGGGTCCGGCACATACCTTACCAGAAAGAATTCACACTGCCGCCGCTCGTTCACATTAACCTTCCCCGAAACTTTCCCTCATGCAGCGTATCGGCCCATTCTGGTTCAGCAAAACGTCCTGTGCCTCTTTCTTCCAGCGGCCGCTCCCAGTTTGGAAAAGGCTCGCGTGATGATTCCCGAAAGTCTGTAATCAGCTCGCGCACACGCCCACGTCGCTCCAGCAACCGCTCTCCCAGCAATTCCAGTTCTTCTGCATTACCGTCATACCATTCCGGGGGGATTGTATCCATGATCTCCCAGAGTTTGTCTGCTGCCAGTGCTTCAATTCTGCTCAACCAGGGCTCAAAATCCTTCCATCCCGTAATTTGCCGGTAAACGATATTTCTCGCATATACCCCGCGCAGCGGCGCATCCACAAACCGCCACTCACCCGCATCGAAACAGTGCCCATGATCGATAAACGTGGCAGCGTATCGCTTTTCGCGAGTCCTTTTATGGAAGACGGCCTGCCGCCCATTGGCATTGCATGTCCATTTATCAAAGGCCAGCATCCCGGCAAACTCTTCGAGGTTGCGAACTTCCTCAAGCCGTTCCTCCGGAAGATAATCTGCTGTCTGCCCCGGCATCAGCCCGCCAACCAGTTGCGATCCAAAATGCAGACCTGGTTTGCAGCGCTCACGATAATTTCCGAAATCCAGATCCAGATCTGCTGTCTTTTTAATCAGCCATTCGCTGACTTCAACCACCTCGCACGTCGGTACCGTCAGCCCCACGGCCTTTGCCAGCCGTGTCGCCAGCAGCTCATTCACCAGCACGCGCGGATGCTGCGGATTATTCTGAAACTTCACCACATACGCATGTCCATCCGTGCCCAGCATCAGGTGGCTCTGTGCTCCGCCCCGCATCCTGCGAATCTGCTGTACGCCCTCGACCGCCAATCGTCCTCCGCGGCTTATTTTTCTGATGCTCCATCCTACGACACGCGCCGCAGCTCGAGCTGTTCTCTGCGCGCCGCCAGCGCAATCGCCATTGCCATCACACAGTCGTCATGCTCGCCGGCCTGAGCCTCTGTTCGGCCATTCTGTTGGCGGACAAAACATCTGCACTCCTTCAGCAGCCGCTCGCTCGAAAATATTTCCGGGCTTTCTACCAGCGCTGCTCCCAGCCCTGCCAGCACCTGAGGTCGAGTTACCGCATTTGTCAGCCATCCGTCCTTTCCGCCCTCTGTATAAATCGACGGATACCTGCATATGCCGTGCAGATAAGCCAGAACTCCCGAACCGTGATTATTTCGTTCCACGACCATCAGAGCATCGTTATACTCACGCCCCAGACGTGTCAGTTCCTGTGCAAACTCCAGAGCCTCCATCTTCGCCTGCAGCTCTGCGCACTGCAGACCTGTTCCGAGGTCCATCACCTGTGCCGCCGAAAAATCCCCTTCTGTCCCGCCACCCGCGGGATCAGCAGCGACGAGATATTTTCTGCCCGGTATGGGTGGATACCAGATTTGCAGTTGCCCCTTCAGCCGTGTCTGCGCCGGCGCGCATATCGCACGCAGCCGGCCATCAATGGCATAGGTGTCAAATACGCAATCTCCGCTGCTTAGAAAGCACTCGTTCGCATCCTCTGCATATTCCTGCTTCGTCAGACCGCGAAAATTTGTCTGAAGCTGTCGCCGATAAGCGATCTGCCCCAGGCTCAGTCCATGACGTACCATCAATGCGCGCTCATCGGCCGTCAGAGAATGCTCTTCAACCGGATCGCGGGCATATTGTTCTTCCCACCACCAGGGAAAAAAATGTCGTGCTACGCCGGTTAGTTCTGCATCCTGCCACTCCCGCCAGAAACATCCCGCAGCGCCCATTGGGGTCGACTCCAGCACCAGTTCACCTTCTGGAGACATGCCTGCTCTCAGTCCCTGCAATATTTCTGCAGCCTCTCCGGGCCATCGTGCCAGCTCCGAACAATGCAGGTTCGTAATCGTCAATCCGCGTCCGGCATTCTTATCTCCGGCCGTCTCCACACGATATTCACTGTCAATAGTCGGGAAAACAATCTGCTGCCCATTCTCCCTGAACTCGCTAAGGGCTCCGGTTCTCCATTCGTGGGGCAGGCAGTACAGGAATCGGCGTACGATGCGAAAAATACCTTCTGCAGCTTTTTGGGTATGAGCTACCTGAACGGTCAGTGTTCCAGGATGAGTGATAGTCCTGAGAAAAAACCTTCCGGCAACCCACGTGCTCATGCCCATCTGCCGAGCCTTGAGAACGATATTTTGTCGGGCCTTTTTCTTTTCGAATTCGTACTGTACTCTGTTGCCGGCCAGCGGAGCATTTCGACCTGTTCTGTCTCTGACACGCAATATCTGTTCGGCAAGAGACAAATAGGTAAGTCCGCCCTTCACATCAGCATGGTCAAGCACGATCCCGGTTCGAATTAAATCGTCAAGCAGAATAACATCCTTGCCGATCATTACTCTCGTTAATAGGCATACCAGTTGTAATCAGGCCCGCACACCAGCGTTCTCTTTCCCGCTGAACCAATCACAAGAGTAGTTGCTGAAGCTCCCTGATAATTGATCGTCTGCGAGCTGGCGGTTTGCATAGTTACTGCGTTCGAGGTGGCATCGGACTTAATAATGATGAGCTCCAGTCCGGTCGGAGTTACCCCATCGGCCATCGCAGTGTAGCAACTGGGCAGCGTAATGGTTTGCGGCCCACTGGTCGCATTTGCAACCACGTTCCTGTTTCCTGTAGTCAGAGTTAACGCCGACACAGTATTGAGCACGGTCGAAGTCGCCAATCCGCCGGCAGCTCGTACCGTCCCCTGGTAAGTGATATTAAAAAACGGGCCGAGCCCGGCAAAATGCGCCTGATACGCATCACCCTGGTAGCCGGTGTACATCTGTGCAGCATAGGCCGGATAAGATCCTGCCGCCGCAATAGGTGTTGACCAGATCCTCGGTACAGCCCCCGATGTATCGCTGACATTTGCTCCTCCGCTTGAAAAGCCGGAGGTGTTTGCTGGCTCAAGCGATTGGTAGTAGTTACCGCATCCGGTCAAATGGTGCACACTTGCAAAGCTTGGCGGATTTCCCGATGTCAGTCCGTAGGTGATCCAGTTCACTCCGGAGGCCATATTCAGGCAGTCCACGTCGGCAATCAGCAGGTTGTTCGTAACAGATGGGGCAACATAAGCAAGATTGGCGGCAGGAAAACTGGTTGTATCAGGCCACTGGATGTGGCCTCCATGAATCTCTATCCCCTTTGCGCCTACATAAAACCCGGCAACAGCCGGGCTGTCGACATAGGTATCTGTCCATACGCTGCCTGATCCGCCCGTATCGTAAACAACATAATTTGTCGCATAGGAGGCAGTCGGCGCCGACCCCGACGTCGTGTTATTTGCGCATGGCGCCGTCGAACATGTGTAGGGGTATCCAAAACCGTGTATCAGATAGCCGGTATTTCCTGTTCCCTCGTTATAGATAGCGGCTGTAAGTGCATTTCGAACGGTAATGAAATCCAGATGGCTGTCGATTGCTGTCTGCTGAATATGTATTCCGTATGCAGGCCGGCTCGCAGGCGTAAACGTGCCTGCGTTATAGCTTACCGTCACATTACGGAGCAGAAAGTTCGACTGATGTCCATTTGTTGTACTCTCTTCACCGAGAACTATGCCGTCAGCGGCCGTATCATTCACCGTCACATTATCGATCAGCAGCCCACGAAACCACTGCAATTCAAATCCGTGAGTTGCATTCGCAGCAGCCAGAATATTCAGATCTCTGAACGTGCACCCTTGCGCCTGTGAGGTATTTCCAAGATAAAAAACATCGCCACTCAAAGGAGTAGTTATCTTTAGCGTCGTAGCCGGCTGAGAACTGTCAGCATTTAATGTTGAACCTGCAGATCCCAGAACATTCACGCATGAGCCATTCAACGGCTCGGCCATCGTCGTCGTGACATTAAAGGTGCCAGGGCCCAATTTTATCGTTTGATTCAGACCAGTCGAGTTTGCCAGAGCTACTGCTGCGGTCCATGCTGCATTCAGTGTTGTATACGTCGTTCCATCAACAGTGATCTCGCCATTAATTCGGGATGCAGTCAATCCGCCCTGTACCGTAGTTGATCCGGTCAGAGCTAGATTACCGACCCCTCCCTGATCACTGATCGAGAATGCATTCACCCAGGAAGATCCGTTCCAGGTGTCGTATTCCCATCCCCCGCTATTAGATCCAAATCCGGGACTGCCCTTCAGGCAAAAACGATTCTGTGCATGCCCTGAGCCTGATGAAGCCCCCACATCGTACCAACAGTCTGAAGTAGTAAACTGATGCCCCGCTGGAACAGCAAGCCCAGGATTGGCTCCCAGGGCCGGGTCCGGAGAGCGAAACTTGAAGAGCCGGGACTCATACCAGTTCAGGCCTATGGAGGGCAGGTTCGTCAGCACCGCATCGTATGTCGAGTTGACATAATTTAACGCCGCACTTACCCCATTGCTATACTGAACGGCAATCAAGGGCGGGGTCGCGGCATTTTCCACCTGGCCGGTAGTTACCTCACTATTCTCGCCGGTCTGAGCTTGTCCGCCAAAATCGCTGTGCTCGATTGCTATAGATCCTGCATAATGAACTTTCACCCAGCCTGCGCCAATCGGCTCATTGACTGAGCCGCCAGAGCCCGTCAATTCATCATTGATAAGTGCGAGATTTACCTGCGATTGATTCAGTGCGCCACTGGTTCCGGGAGGAAAGGCCAGCAATCCATCTGGAATGGTCCCTGCTATTACAGAGCCGCAGGTGTCGGCGCCGCTTTCTGTGTTCCCTATGATATCGGTATTATCGTTACAGTATACCGTCCAGTTCGAACCCGGGGGATCAATACTTTCAAAATGATTAGAAAGCGCAGTTACCTGTGGGCCAAAAGTGTTTGTATTAAAGTACTGTATGTATGAATTAGCCGGCCACGACGGATAAGCACCTGCTATTCCGTTTCGAGTAAAAACGTAAAGTGTGTTGTTGGAGAAAGCTCCTACAACTGTTTCGTATTGGTTCCGATTTACTCCCGGCACGTATGCGCTGGCGGAAGAAATGGACGGGCTATAATCAGCTGGGTATATATTTAATGTTGCTCCGTAGCCTGACACATCCTGTACATCCCCCGCTGTGTTAGGCATCCACATTGTTCCATTTGCACTTCCTCCGGATACGGTCGCCGCGCATGGAGTATTCAAACTACAGCTATTCCCTGATAGTGCCGACGACAGGAATGTATATGGTTGCAGTCCATTGATTGTGAGGTCCGCCCCAAGATGGGGCTGTCCGTTAACTGGAGCTCCTTCACAGTAAAAATTCTGGATGCTGACTGCCTGTGATCCCTCAACATTAAAGCATCCTGCGTACCAGTTAGCTTTAATTGAGCCGCCATTGAACTCTACATTGACTCCTCCGATTGTCACAGCTGCATGTGTCTCCGGCAAGATAGTCGGCTGCCAGGTAGCATCAGCTGTTACACCGGTGCCGTTGGCATTTGACGCGGCCGTGATGGTAAACGATCCGGAGGGGGAGTCATTTGTGACGTTAAGTGCCTGAAAATATCCGTTTAAAGCAGTTACTCCTGTTATGCCAGATACATTAAACCAATGCCCCGAATAAATTGGAGATGTGCCACTATCCCCGTTTACACAAGCCGATGCCGGCGAACAGCTAATGACAAAAGTTGCAGTTTTCCCGTCACCTTCGGCCGATTGCAGCGTCATCGAACCCGTCCATTGAGAGTTTGGATATTGACCGCTGGCGTTACAGTTGGCGCCCCAGCAAAAACCGTCATCTGTCGACCCGGCAGATGCTATATTTAATTTGTAAAAATGCCCTTCGTTCCCCGGCCCTATCAATGGCCATCGCGTCGAATCAATTTGTAAATCATTGGCATATACTCGTTCTGCTGCATAAGCAACCAGGCCGCGACCGCCACTATTCAATAGCCTTACATGTTCAATATGAACACCTGCAGCATTAGCGATCTCGAGTAATGTAGCAGTATAGTTATGTCCATCAGCAGCATAAATCGTCAGATTAGAGATGCCACCATAGCATTGTGCTGCTGCCAGTACAACTACCGGATTATTTACATTCGAAAAAACCAGACCGTCGGCGGAGTCGTTTGTTTGTTTCAGAAGTGTTGCCGATTCACCATCTCCCACAACATCAATGTCGCAGGATACCCGAATAGGTGAGCTTATTTTGTATATGCCTTCGGGAATATATACAGCAGGATAATTCGCATCTCTGACGCCTGTTGAATATGCGTAGGCTATTGCCGCGTTGATTGCACATGTCGAGTCCATCAGACCAGTAGGATCTGCAGCATTGGCACATCCTGCAGTCGCACCAAAATCCGGATGTCGCACATCGATACGCGGCAGTTTATTGATTGCATTGGGTGTTGATAGCGTACCGAGCATGGATCCGCCAGCAAGAGGCAGCGCGGATAAACCGATCTGATCGGCGTAATGCTTGGTTGCTGCCTGGTTCTGCGAAGTGGGATCACTACTCAGAAGAAGAGGCCCGCTCATCGTCGCGCCAGTTAAGGGGACATAATTATTCGTGGCAGCCGCAACGGAACTGTCTACATACGACTTGGTCACCGTCTGAATCGCAACGGTAGAAGGGGCTAGTTCAGCCCGCACAGAAGAAATCGTTGCCGTTCCTGCAGCCGGCACAACCCAGTATTCCTTATTAACAGTTCCATCAGTAAGGTGGTAGGTTGCCGTGTAGTAGCTTCCACCCGGCAAACCTCCTTCATTGGGAGCCAGATTAACGCTTACGAATCCGTCCGTTCCAATCTGTGTATTTAAGCTTCCGGCGGCGACGGCATTATTGGCTGCAGTGGTAAACGCTGGCCAGCTGATAATGAGCGTGCCGCTTGCGGGCGTTCCGTCCGCTCTGTAAACCGTTCCCTGCACTGTGGTAACTGATACCTGAGCCAGGGCATGGTGCGAGGTAAATACAATCAGAATAAGCGCCAGGTATAACCCAAATCTGCCTACAGGTTTAGAATTCTGATTAACGCGGTGCATCATTAATATATCCCTTGTTTTGGTTGCCATCGGTCGGCGTGGACCTGCTGCTTATGTGCCAAAGTATTCGATTGAGCCTTCGGCACTTCCCACTAAAAGCGCCTGAGCAATCCATCGTCGGCCACCGGAATAGTGAAAGAGGATTCTCGACGCCGATTGAAATCGTATGATTGCGAGCAAAATAAAAAGGGCACCGTGCGCCGATGCCCGTCTATCTGTGTGGTTATCTTTAAATTCAGGATAGCGAATCAGAGATAATTGTGTGCCAACTTATTTTTAATTCATAACTACAGATGTGTGCGATAGATACGTGCATGCCTCACAGGTGCTTTCCTTGACAGGCCTGATGAGTCGTCGGGCTTCAGGAGGTCGGCATCAAGCAGGCTTCTTGTGAGACGATCTAAGCCATGGTTATAGATACGAATCACCGAGCGCACGCTTTGATCCAGCAGAGTCGCTGTTTCACTATAGGTAAATTCCTGTAGCCCGATGTGAGCAATGAGTGTCTGAGTATCAGAGTCGAGAATCCCCAGGCATTTTTCTACATCAAAGATAAAAATAAGACTGTCTTCGAAACTGGACATGCGATAACTCGATGTCCTTCCGCGAAAGACGACATTCCCTAATATGGAGGGCGCTCTGCCCATTTCCACTGAAAGCACCATGTAGCGCCGCAACAGGGCCTCTGTATGTTTTCGAAAAAAGGCCATTCCATCCGTGGAATGAATCGGCAGTTTTGACGAAACCGATGGACTGGCAGCCGCAACAACGACAGGTAGCAAAAGGGCAGCACTCACTGGACGCCTCCTGATACTACGGCGTGATGTCTGGGCCGACCGATTCTGCGTCGGTTGCGCGCATGCGGGAAAATGCCGAGCTTCGCTACACAGGGTGAGCAATAAACGCCAGGATGATCATTAGTGTGGAGCCAGAGGCCTCCGCATCCTTGGCATACTTTTATTGATACGCGCAAATACGTCATGTTTTCTCCAGGACGAAATCAACATCTGCGGTCGTCTACTCTGATTTCTGTTTCCGCAGTGGAGGAAGCTCTTACGGTTGCAACATTCTCAGGATGTCGCTGCACAGAGAGGGCCTTCCTTGTTGTGGGATGGAATGGATGAGCGCGCAGACCATGAGCAATGGCTCACCTCTGGGAGAGTATTGAAACCCTTACCAGCCACGGCTTGAGAGAGGGAACTGCTTCTCGCAGAAAAACTCCACGCGTATCAGCGCCACGCTAAAGTGGGCACACGTGTCAAGCGACTATGGCTGGTAGAAGTGTGATCAACGCTATCTGTGGGTGTCTGGTGCTGCAATAGTCGTCGAGCCGCCAGCTCACAGTCACACTATCGCCGCGACTGGATTACCAAAATATCCGGTGAACAGGAGCCCTGAGCATTTCTTTCTGCAAAGCTCAAAGTAATCGGTGTATAGCTCAATGAAAACTTTCCACAAATGAATTTTCAGCAGCTACATGAGCGTCTTCGCCTTGAAATTTGGCGCCGCATCGATAGTGGCTTGCTCTCAGGTTCACTGCTGGCGCGCCAAACCGGATTGCGTGCGTCTCACATTTCAAATTTTCTGCACCATAAGAGACGTCTTAGTCTGCCAGCTCTTGATCGCGTATTGGCGGCGCAGATGCTTGATGTTGAAGACCTGCTTCCGGAACACATCGGCAGTACAGATTCCACTGTTCTTATGTTGCGAAAGACCAGTGTCCCAGTCGTGTCAGTCAAAGTCGCAATGTCAGTCCCCGCTGTGCTTCCTCAGCTGGTTCAGGAAACGATTCAGCTCCCGGAAGATTACTTTGAAGTTTTTGCGCCTCGCCGTACTTTGACACGTCGCAACTGGGAAAGGTTTGTCGCCATTCGAGTGCCAGCGAATCAGGCATTGCCTATGGCTCCTCTGCTTCTTTCAAACACTGTTGCTGTCATAGACCGGCACTACAATTCTTTTGCTCTCTGGAATCCGCCCCGTCCAAATATGTATGCCATTCAGGTAGGGGCTGATATTGTCTTCCGCTACGTCACTTTTGAAGCTGGACGGCTCATCCTGCGCCCTCGCAATCTGGATTATGCCGTTGAGCTCCTGGAGCTAAACGACGACGAAGCTCCTTCTGGGCCGATAGTGGGCAGAGTGTGCATATGCATTTCGGAGGTTTAGGCTGGCTGTGTCATCCGTTGACTGAACCTGCCACCGGCAGACAATAAAGTTTGATAGCATCGGCTCTGAGGAATTCCTATGGATCAGGTGCCCGGTTCTGCCAGCAGCGCTCGCCGTAATGAGGACATCGCTCTCGATTTGTTGAAGTTTGTTGCCACGACTGCGGGAGTTACGCGTACCAGTTCTACATCGACGGGTTTTGTTGCAGCAGGCTCTGCAAAATCAGAAGATCAGGTGGAGCATCTTCTTGAACTCTATGCGCGCTGCCTCGCTGTCATCGAAGGCAAGGGAGCTGTCCGATAGCGTGAACGCTGTTCTTTGCGGTGCCGGGGCATTTGGCCGCAACCACCTTCGTGTTTATCGCGAGCTGGAGCTGCAGGGATATCCTGTTCATCTCTCAGCTGTTGTAGAGCCGGATTCGGGGCGCGCCCAAGCCCTCGAAACTGACGCCAAAGATCATTCGCAGCAGATTTCCATATTTTCAGATCTACGTGAGTGCATGGCTGCTCGTGATATGGGTAGGATAGCCATTGATGTCGCTTCTGTATGCGCACCAACTTCGGCGCATTTTTCCATAGCTGCGGAGTTGCTTGCGGCGGGCCTCGATGTACTGGTGGAAAAGCCGATTGCTGCGACGGTGAATGAGGCAAATCGCCTGATTGAACTTGCACAGCAGCATGGCCGGATTTTGCAGGTTGGACAGCTTGAGCGTTTCAATCCGGCCATTACAGCGATCGAGCCATATCTTGATAATCCAATGTTCTTCGAGGTGCATCGGCTCAGTGTATTCAGTCCGCGTTCCCTTGATGTCGACGTTGTGCTTGACCTGATGATTCACGATCTGGACATTGTGCTTACCTTTACACAATCTCCAATACGGCATCTTCATGCAGTAGGATTGCCGGTCGTTTCAGGCAAAGTGGATATTGCCAGTGTTCGTATCGAATTTGAATCAGGATGCGTAGCGAACTTTACGGCCAGTCGTGTCAGTACAGAACGGGTTCGCAAGATGCGGTTCTTCCAGCCTCATCAGTACGTTTCGGTCGACTATGCCCGTCAGGATCTCTTCGTAATTGATGTAGAGACAAGAGACGGAAAGGCTATCAGGCAGACTGGAGAAAATAATCCGGCCGATCCTGTTGCTTTCGGAGGCCGGGAAAGCCATTTACCCCCAGGTTTGTCTTTGAGGCGTCCTGTTGTTCATTCAGGCGAACCTCTTCGTCTTGAGATTGAGTCATTTCTCAATGCTGTTAAGACCCGTACTGCACCGCGTGTTTCAGGCGAGGATGGCCGTCGCGCGCTTGCACTGGCCATTGAAATCAATGAAGCAATCGCAATGCACGCAAAACATGCAAGTCTCCAGCGCTTTGCTCCTGGAGGATAAGGGATGTCTCGGATGAGTCGGGCAAACCAAAAGTGGTATCCGAAGAGTCTGAATCACTTCAACATGTTCTACATCAATCGCAGGAAGTGAGCGCGATTTATACCAGAGTAGTGCTGGCTATTCTTTCCAGCACCTTCAATGGAGATACTCCAGGGTTTACCATCGCTTCCGGCCGTACCAGAAACGTCTGCTCCAGAGCATGCTGCCCTGCCAGAACCGCATGCGGCACGGTGTCTGTGTAAACCATCCAGCTCGATCCCGATGGGAACTTCCACGAATACTTCGGGCATTCGGTTTGCCATGCCGAATTTTCCTTCAGAAAATTATGGAAGCGCATCATGAAATCGTCATACGGGCTTCGTTTCAGTGATGGAATCGCTCCTCCCAGCCCTATTGCACGACCCAGAAATTTGCCAGTACGAGTCAAAGAGCTGTCGGGGCGTGGGGCAATCTGTTTCGGAGCAAATTGTCTGACCGTGTCGGCAAAGGGTGCGCTCACCATCCAGTCTCGCGTTCGTGTTGGATGAATGTTATTGAAGAAGCGAAGAATCCGCGCTCCATGAGTGGGCCGCGTCGGAAATGCGTCCGTGTGCAGCAGGTCATTCCGGCGCCGCAGGGGCAAATTCCGGCTTTCCTCCTCCTGTGGGCGGAAACTGGCATAGTCGAGCGTCCAGTTACCGTTGTAAGGGGTTAGAAATGCTGTCAGAAATGTCGCAACGGCCTGCGAATACATTCGCATAACGCTCCGCAAACGTGTCACTGCCGTCGCGTCAGCCGTCTTCGTATCGACACCGCTCAGACGGTCGATGTTCGGTTTATAGGCAATGTTTTTATGCAGGGAGCTATCGGTTTGTTGCTGTCCCAGCAAAAAGTGAATGTCATCTTCCGCCAGTGGTACCGGGGTTTCAGGAAAGAAGAGAATCTCCCCGGCTTCAAGCCGAGCACACCATTCCCGTGCTTTTTGATCAGTTGTAGGCCTGCCATCAGGTATTTCGCTGAGCGGGATAGTGAGCAGTCCCATAAATGCCTTATTTAGCGGTAATTCGCCGGCGCAGCCACACACCGACAAAGAAAATCAGGCTCACGAATAACACAATCACGCCCGCTGGAAAAGCCACATAGCGATAGCTATCCGCGTAATTGATCTGGTGGTGTCCCAAAATGTTGTAGAAAAGCAGGCCAAAGATGGCCAGAAAACAAACCGCAAAAAAGGTAAGAAAGCCTGTGGCCGCAGCCAGCAGCAAGCTCCTGAAAAATCCGAAGTCGCCAAGCGGAATACCGAGCAGTCGTGCAGGAGCTGACGGAGCGCTGAATCCCTGAGGAGTCATGGTAATCACAGCAGGGAAACTCAGTTCCCCGCACCTCAGCTAGAATACCTGTTTATGGCTGAGGTCGCGCAAATTCCGCTCCTGCCTGCGTCAAAGATTGCGCAGGAGGCACCCGTACAACAGGCCGAAAACGGTGTTTGTTTCGCCAGTTATGGCGATATTCATTTAACGGCTGAAGAACTGCAGCACATTGTGCAGGCTGTTCCGGCATCTGTTGCTCATGCATTGAAACACCGGGCATATTACTTCGTCCCACTTGCCATTCACGAAAACGAGGAGACGGTTGTCGCGGCCGAATACACCGTAGAGCTCAGTGACCGTGCAGTTTGCCACCGTAATGTGACCTTCGGAACCGCTGAGTGTATTTTTATTTCAACGCGTCTCATGCAGGACCGTTTTGCTCTCGCGTTTGAATTCTTCATCAACGCTGGCCACCATTTCGTCGATGCCGCAGGCGTGCCTGAAAGCTTCTCCGAGCTGGTTTGGTCGCAGGCTTCTGCAGACGTGCGCGGTGAGACCAGTCAGGATGCCTGGGAAAGCCGTCGTCGAGCACTGGATAAAAGCCGCAGCGATCAGGTGGATGAAAAAGCGAAAACCACGTATCTGGAATCTGTCTTTTCCGATGCTGTCGCCATCTACATGCTCTCGCTGACGATTGATTTCGATTACATGGACCTTCGTGAGCGCGAATACCCATTGCTCGCTGCGCCCGCTCTGGCGGAGCGGCTGCGTCATGTGGCTGGGTTATTCCCGCCGAACCCAGGCTACGATTTCGAGATTCGTTATCGTCGTCGGAACGCATAGGACAAGACCGCATGATTGCCCATCTGCGCGGACGCCTCTTCTCTAAACAGCCCGGTCAGGTCATTGTTGAAGCAGGTGGCGTCGGCTACGACGTCACAATCAGCGTGCCAGTCTTCACGGCGCTGCCGCACGAGGGAACGGAGGTTTCGCTCTTTATCTATACCCAGGTTCGTGAAGATACTCTGGCGCTCTTTGGATTCCTCGATCGTAACGAAAAAAATCTCTTTGAGCGGCTTATCACTGTTTCCGGCGTAGGCCCAAAACTGGCTGTTACGATTCTCAGCGGCCTGAATCCAGAGCGGACGGTAGCGGCCATCCGCTCACAGGACCATGCCACGCTCACTCGCATCCCTGGCGTCGGAAAAAAGCTGGCCGAGCGCCTGGTGGTGGAGCTGAAAGACAAGCTGGAAGATATGGCTGCGGCCCCCGCGATAATTTCTGCAGGTCCGGCAGCCGAAGATGTGCTGTCCGCACTGGTAAATCTTGGTTATCAGCGTCCGGCTGCTCAAAAAGCGATTGAGGCAGCCGTCGAGAAAGAAAAAGCCGTCGGTGAAGACTTTGACGGATTATTTCGTGCTTCGCTAAAAGTCATCCGCTGAAAACGAGATGTCTTACATGGCAGGCCGAGGGTTGTTTACATCGCATCCCAGCCGTCTCTTTTCCATAGCAATCTCATCATCGCTCGCGTCGGCGTTCTTTCCGAGAAGCTCATGCTGCAGATGGACAAGTTCCGGAAATCTGTACCGGGTGCATAAGGTCATCTCCCAGACACTCCCTGTGCGCTGGCTGACGGCATAGCGGCGCAGCGTCTCGTCCGGTTCCTGTGATGCACTTTCGCGGATGACAATGAAACTTGAAAAGCCGCGAATGAACGCTGCATTCATGTCCATACTGTTGAACTCGATATGTGTATCGGCGGTGTCAATGTGGTCATGGCCGGCAACAAGCAGAGCCAGCCGGCGAGCCTGATCGGAAGTAAGCCGATGCGGAGGCTGCACTGGGGGTGCGGCCGCAGCAAGTCCAAAAAGAAGCAAGCTCGACAAGGGCAGAATACGCATATCCATTTGAGCTTACAGAAGAGAGAAAGTCACCAGTCCAGGCAGCATTCCTGCTTAAAATGGCTCAGTGAGCCGCGAAAAGCAACGACTATCCCCTGGAGCGAAGACTTCTTCCTCCGCTTCCTCGACAATTCAGCCGTGGTTCCGTGAGGATGCCCTGAAATTTCTTCGAGGGCTGAAGCGAAACAATAACCGCGAGTGGTTCGAGGCGCGCCGAGCAGTTTATGAGCGTGAGCTGAAGCTGCCGATGCTCGCACTGATTGAGCGGATCATGCAGGGGATGGAGGAGTATGCCCCGGAGCACATACGTCCGGCCGCCAAATGCATGCTGCGTATTTATCGTGACACGCGCTTCTCAGCAGATAAATCACCCTACAAGCACCATGTTGCTGCCTGGTGGACACGCAGTGGTCTTGAGAAGACCTCCGGGGGTGGTTATTACCTCCACATCGGTCACGATGAGCTTGTGATCGCCGCGGGTGTCTATATGCCGCAGAAGGAGCAACTGCTGGCCATCCGCAGGCATCTGCTGGAAAACCATCTCGAATGGAAGCGGCTGATCGAAGATAAAAAACTGCGCAGGTTCATGGATCTGCATGATCCCATGGCGCTCACTCGCCCCCCGAAAGGCTTTCCCGCCGACCACCCCGCGATTTCATGGATTTGCTGGCGGCAGTGGGGCGTTATCGCGCATCTGCCTGCAGCCGAAGCTCTGAAGCCGGCACTTGCAGCAAACGTTACCAAATACCTTCGGCTTACAGCACCGATCGTGAACTTCCTGAATGAGCCACTCACCGCTGCGCTGCAAAAGAAGAAAAAGCCCTTGTTCGGCCTCTATGCGCCGGTTCGCACCCGGATGCATTCCGATGACGAGCATGAGCTGTAAGGCGCTCTGACTCGACCTTTCCCGCATATTATCGGGCGTTTTCCTGTTCTTAATCGGGCACATTTCACGTAAAAACCCGGAAAAGCCGCAAAAAACCTGTGGAAACGGACCTTTTGCCATTGACAAACGCTGCTGAAAGCCGCAAGGTAAACGGCGGTAGGTTCTCTCAGACCCGCATGGATACTGGCGATTCGTCAGTGAGATATGGTGATGAACGAACCCGCAGTCACCCGCTACCAGGTCAGAGCGCGAAGCGTTTCCTGGCGGCGCAGACAAGGAAATCAGGAGGAATTTACTCGATGGCAACAATGACGAAGACCGCGCTCGTGCGGCAATTGGCGG
This sequence comes from Paracidobacterium acidisoli, assembly GCF_003428625.2. Lineage (GTDB taxonomy): Bacteria > Acidobacteriota > Terriglobia > Terriglobales > Acidobacteriaceae > Paracidobacterium > Paracidobacterium acidisoli. The sequence continues at coordinate 367,401 of NZ_QVQT02000004.1, forward strand.
AGAAGCTGGAACTGACCAACAAGCAGTCCGCAGCTTTCCTTGATCTCCTCGCCGAGACCGCAATCAAGGAAACGAAGAAGAACGGCGTATTTGTAATCCCCGGCCTCGGCCGTCTGGTCAAGGCGGAGCGTAAAGCGCGCATCGGCCGCAATCCGCAGACCGGTGAGCAGATCAAAATCAAGGCAAAGACGGTCGTGAAGTTCCGCGTAGCCAAGTCGGCCAAGGACACCATCGCGCCGCCGAAGAAGTAACTCGCAGCAATCCGGCACTGAGGAAGTGGCGTTGTGTAACCTTCCTCAGTGTTCAGGCCGGCTCCGTGCTGCTCCTTGATTCTTTCGATGCAAGCGCCCGGATGACCAGCGACAGGCCAAAACAGATCATCACGCACTGAATCAGCAGTTGTACGTTATATCGCCACGCCAGCGCGGCAAGACAGAGCGACATTCCTGCTGGATAAACCTCCGCAAGAACACTCCGGCCCCAGTCTGGCCGATTTGCCGAGGCAGGAACCTGCGGAAAAAGAGTTGGAAGCAGACGCGGTACTCGCCGATGGTATTCGATGTACGGCGTTCCAAGGCGCACTGTCAGAAAATCCTCTTCGCGGAGGATGAGCCGAAAGTAAAAGACTGCCTGCGCCACCAGAAAAAAAACTGCGCCCTGCGGCGGCATCAGAATCGCAACTCCGGCTGAAAAAATCCAGCTTCCCAGATACAGTGGATTGCGGACAAAACGGTACGGTCCCGCAGACAGAACCTTTTCCGCATGCAACGAGCCGGATGTGACGATGGCTCCGCCGAGAAACGCAGTGCCCCAGACCCGCAGGGCCGCCCCGCCCAGAGCAAAGAGAATGGCCAGAGAGGTTATAAGCTGCGTGCTCTGATTAAGGCCAATCCAGTGCGTGCGCGCCAGCAGGCTGGCTGTTTCGATCCAGGCAGTCGGCAGGGCTGATACAGACGTATAGCGCTGCCACGGAGCCCGGAATCCCATGACATAAAGCAGAATTCCAATCAGCATACGAAAGCGGAACTCAAATGAACTGGCCTTCATTGCAAAGCCTCTTGTAGTCGTCCACCGGCAGCCGCCAGACGTGCCTCGGCATGATCCCGATCCACTCCCAGCCGATGCATGATGACAGCTGTTCGTACGGAACCAGCCTTCTCCAGCAGAGCTGCAGCCTGAGCGTGACTAAGCCCCGTGATGGTTGCGATGATGCGGGTGGCACGATCGGCCAGCTTGCCGTTTGTGGGTTGTACATTCACCATCAGGTTGCCATACACATAGCCGCGCCGCACCATCGTCGCCGTGGAAATCATATTCAGCACTAGTTTGGTTGCGGTACCGGCCTTCATCCGCGTGGATCCGGTGACGACTTCCGGCCCGGTGGCGGGAGTAATGGCCAGCTCTGCTGCCTGTGCCAGTTCCGAGCCCGGCACACAGCTTAAGCCGATGGTAAGTGCGCCCAGGTTGCGCGCCCAGCCGATTCCACCAAGTACATAAGGAGTACGTCCACTGGCCGCAATGCCAACCAGAACATCGTTTGCCGCGAAACCATGAGATTCAAGGTCTTGGCGCCCCTGTATGGGATCATCCTCCGCGCGCTCCACCGAGCTCCGCAGTGCCACGTCGCCTCCTGCAATGATTCCCTGCACCAGTTCCGGCGGCGTGTTATAGGTTGGCGGACACTCCGAAGCATCCAGTACTCCGAGACGCCCGGATGTCCCGGCGCCAAGATAGAACAGCCGCCCTCCTGCTTCAAGCCTGGCGACCACAGCGTCGACGGTCGCAGCGATTTCAGTCAGCTGTTGTTCGACGGCAGCAACCGCCTCGCGGTCAGCCGTGCTCATAACCTGCAGCAGATCGGGAGTCGAAAGCTCATCGAGATGCGCAGAGGCGGGGTTGCGTGCCTCCGTAGGGAGATCAGCGAGATGGAGTTCCGTGTCTTTCAGACTCATGACCCCTTTTTAACCGCCGCATTCAGCACGGAATAATCGAGGCCCTGCAGATTGCGTCCGGGCTCGCCATTCAGATCGAAGACGATGACCTCGTTTAAACCCTCATGCAGCCACGACTTCGGCACATAAAGAGCTTTTTGCGGACCAATATCCCAAAAGCGCCCCAGAGGCCTTCCATTCAGCCAGACTTCGCCTTTACCGAGGGCGCTGGTATCGAGGAAGGTATCTCCGGGTTTCGTTACCGCAAATGTTGCGCGATAGAAGCATGCCCCGGCGCACGGCTTCTCCGTGTAGGGCAGCTTGCCCGGCGTACGCATCGGCAGCGGATAGATATCCCATCCGGTTACAGGCCTTCCCGCCAGTGTCACACCTCCCAGGATGCCGGTGCGTTCGCCTGGCAAAGCATGTCCGTAATTCACGCGGCCTGTGTTCTCGACGAGGATGTCGAGTTGTGCATCCGCAGAAGTAATCTGAAGTGGGAGGGTCTTTTGATCCAGCCTGCGGTCTATAGTACCGGCGAGCTTTCCGTTTACATAAACCTGTGCGTAATCATGCAGCGTATCAAGGGCGAGCTCACCGCTTACCGGGGCAGCTATTCGTGTGCGGTAAAGGATGTATCCGTATGCCTGGTCCAGATCTTCCATCGAAAGAGGATCTGCTGAGTGTACGGGCGCTGGAAGCGTCTGCCACAGCGATGCGCTCTGCAGCAGGGTAAAGGAAGGCACGGCGATCACCGGAGGAGCGGCGGGCACTGGTGGAGGAGTGATGCCCGTGTCCTTTGCTATGACATCGCGGAAGAGATAGTACTTCGGCGTGGGGTGGCCACTCTCATCCAGCGCAGCGTCGTAATCGTAGCTGGTGACGTCGGGCTCGTAGTTCTTCCCATTTGAATTGGCACCATTCATCCAGCCGAAGCTGGTGCCGCCATGAAACATGTAGATGCTGATCGAATAGCCCTGCTTGAGAACCCAGTCGAGCTCATCAGCCTGCTGCTTCGCATCGGTCGAAGCATGCGGAGCGCCCCAGTGATCGAACCAGCCGTCCCAGTATTCGCCAACCATGAAGGGACCGCCAGGACGAAGCTTCCTGAAGGTCGCAAACCCCTTTTGTGCGTCACCGGGACCGAAGTTGATTGCTGCCGGAAGCTCGGGCAAACTGCCATTGGGAACCTGTTCGGGACCATCGGCGGTATAGAACTGCGCTTTGGTGAAGCCGGCATCGACGAGGTCGTGGTGGATCGCTTCCATGTAGCCGTGATCGCTGCCATAGGAGCCATATTCGTTTTCCACCTGGACCATGATGATAGGTCCGCCGTTGCCGATCTGCAGCGGCGCCAGCTCTTTGCCCAGACGAAGCAGCCAGGCGCGAGAGGCAGCGAGAAACTTCGGATCGCTCGACCGGACGACCATGCTGTGATCTTTCAGCAGCCAGGCGGGAAAACCGCCGAACTCCCATTCGGCGCAGGCATAGGGTCCGGGACGCAGAATGACATAAAGACCTTCCTGCTGCGCCTCGCGAATGAACTCGGCCACATCGGCATCCCCGGAGAAGTCGTAAACGCCCGGTGACGGCTCATGAATGTTCCAGAAGACGTAAGTGGTGATGGCGTTCAACCCCATGGCTTTTGCCATGCGCAGACGCGTTCGCCAGTATGCTCGTGGAACCCGCGCGTAATGTATTTCGCCGGAGACGATGCGGAAGGGCTTTCCGTCAAGCTGAAACCCACCCTGTGAGACCGCAAAAGTGTGTGATTCTGCTGCCTGTAATGTGCTGGCGGAAAGCAGTAGCGCCGTAGCACCCACCATCGAAAGCATGCGGAGAGAAAAGTTCATGGCTGTCTTCTGAAAGAGACAGTGTACAGGTCAGAATGACGGAGAGTCCTGCCAGCCGGCACCCGGATGCAAACCGATTCTACACACCGCCGTCGTCTTTTCCGCAGCGTTCCGAACCCGGAAGCCTGAGATACTGTGACACAGGGATCGATCCGAATGACCGAAGTCTGTTCCAGATGTGATGGCATAGGGATGTTGATTGTCCAGCGTCCCGACGGCAGCCGTGTGGCTGAGCGGTGCGAATGCCGTCAGGAGCAGCGCATCGCACGGGCACTTTCCCGGGCGCGAATTCCAAAACGATATGAGCATTGCTCGCTTGAGAGCTACGAGGCGAATTTTCCGGGCTCGGATCGGTCATTGCGTGCGGCTCATCTGATGGCCCGGCGGTTCGTGGACGGTTATCCGGCGGTAACCGAAGGGCATGGTCTGCTGCTGACAGGATCGATCGGCATCGGGAAGACACATCTCGCGGTGGGGATTCTGCAGGCCCTGGTGGTAGAGAAGGCCGTACAGGGGCTGTTCTGCGATTATCGGGAGTTGCTGAAAGAGATTCAGAACTCGTATAACCCGCAGGTGGCAACAACGGAGCTGGAAATTCTGCGGCCCGTCTTCGATGCCGAGGTCCTGGTGCTGGACGAGTTGGGCGCGGCCAAGCCGACGGAGTGGGTGTGGGACACGGTCGCGCACATTCTGAACACACGCTACAACGACAAGCGGACGACGATTATTACGACGAACTACGCCGATCAGCAACCGGGCAGTACCGACGGCGGAAATGCAGCGAGCCGGACGGTGCGCGCTGCGGTCCGCGAGGAGACGCTGGGTGACCGCATCGGTGAGCGCATGCGGTCGCGGCTGGCAGAGATGTGCGTGGTGGTGGAAATGCGGGGCGAGGATTTCCGCCGCACGGTGGGCCGCGCGCGGTTTGGGTGAGAGCATCCCGGCTTCCCATTGGTGCAGGGCTGACTTTCTTTTCACTCTAAGCTTCTGTCGCGCGAAAACGCTCACTCGCGTTTCGTTTTTCCAGATAATAGTTGAACTGCGCCGGGCTGAAGTTCCTTTCTCGCTCCCATCTCTTTCTGCTTTATCTCCGAGCAAAAGCCAGGGCATCTGCCCGTGTTTTCTTCGTGTCACCCCTGACACGGCGTGTGTGCGCTGACACGTTCATCTTCCGCCTTTCATCCCATAATTCATTTATTTTCAGCAGTCCAGAGAGTGGTCCGGACTGTGCAATCTGTCTCGCTGTTCGCGATTGCGGCGAGGTGGCAAATGAGCAGACGGATGGGGAAGGCATGGTTGCTGATGGTTCTCTTTCTGGTGATTTATCCCGATCAGACAGTACAGGCGCAGGACGGAAAGCAGGCTCAGACAGCTGAGGTAAAGCGGGTACTCGTGGTGAGCCTGCAGGACCGCAGGCTGGCACTGGTTGAAAACGGTGAAGTGAAGAAGGTGTATGTGGTGGCGATAGGGACAGCATCGACGCCGAGCCCAGTGGGCACCTTTACGATCGTGACTCGGGTGAGTAACCCCACGTATTACCACGATGGCGAAGTGCTGGCGCCGGGGCCGGGAAATCCGGTGGGAACGCGGTGGATGGGACTGAGCGTGAAGGGCTATGGAATTCACGGAACGAATGCTCCACGTTCGATCGGCCGGGCTACTTCGCACGGCTGCATCCGGATGGGACGTCGTGATCTGGAAGAGCTGTTTGCGCAGGTGCGAACCGGCGATCAGGTAGAAATCATCGGCGAGCGTAATGCGGAGACGGTGGCCCTCTTCGGCGGGGCGGAGCCTGTGGCGAGCTCTGCGACTGAGGTTGCGGTGAAAGCTGCGCCGGAACCGGCACCTTCTGCCGGAGCAACGAGCGCTGTAGCGGCTCTTGCCGCCGCTATGCCGATAGGCCGGTAAACGGATTACTGCACAGATCAGATGACGAGGGATGCGATGGAGACGTTTGCAGAAGTGGTGAGCGTAGTAGGAGCCCTGCTGCTGAGTGTGTCGTGCGGGCTGCTGGTGGAGGAGCTGGTGTTTGGAGGCCTGGCCCGGTTGTTTTTCGCTCAACAGCCGAAGACAGGAAGTCCGGAAACGGGCAGGGAGCAGGAGCGGAAAAACGTGGAGGAGGAGAAATGCTTGCACTGAAGGAACTGCTGATGGTCGCGGGAGTGCTGCTGCTGGCTTTCGCATGCGGTATCACGTTGTATGACACATGGAGGATCTTCGCGCACCGGAGAAAGATGGTGCGCGGAGCAGAAGGAAGAACGGAGCAGGAACAGGTGGAGTTGAACAGGCTGGCTCCGCCGGAGGAAGTTCGCTGGCGCAGTTCGGTGGCGCTGGCGGTAGTGGGCTGCGTGCCGCTGCTCATGGCCGTGAGTATTGTGGTGGTTCCCAGCGGAATGGGTGGCGTGCGCGTCAGCCAGATGAGAGGTACGCTGCCGGGCACGCTGTATTCAGGGGTTCACATCATTGCCCCGCTGACAGAGAGTGTGCAGACCTTCAGTCTCCGGGACAAGCTGTTCACGACCGGAGCGATGGAGAACGACGGTGTCCGGCCGGCCTCTGCTGCGCAAACAGCATTGGGCAAGAGCGGTGAACCAATACAAGCGGCGCAGACGCTCGATGTGCAGTCGAAGGAAGGGCTAAATCTGGGGTTGGGAGTGACGGTACGCTATCGGCTCGACCCGCGGCGGCTGGATTACATCCAGTCACACCTGCCGCAGCCTGTGGACGAGCAGCTGGTGCCGGCGGTGGTGGCGAGCGCGTGGAGAGAGCTTGCGCCGCATTACACGGTGCGGGAAATCTTCAGCTCAAAGCGCGAAGAGGTGCGGGAGCTGGCAGCGGGCACGATTACGAAGAACCTGGCCGGAGACGGAATTCTCGTGGAAGAAGTGATGCTGCGGGATATTCAGCTGCCGCCGCAGTATGCACAGGGTCTGGAAAATCTGCTGCTGAAAGAACAGGAGGATGATCAGCTCAATGTGCAGACGGATATCCAGCAGAAGCAGGTGAAGATCGCTGAGCTGCAGGCCGAAGCGGAGGCCGCGCAGAAGGTGAAGGAAGCCGAGGGCGAGGCGAAGGCGAAAGTGGTTGAAGCAAAGGGTGAGTCGGACGCCATGCAGTTTACGTTGCCGCTGAAGCAAAAGCAGATCGAGCAGTCGAAGCTTGAGGCAGAGGCGCGCAAAGAAGCCACGATCGAGAATGCGGATGCGGAGGCGCAGGCCAAGGTAATAGACAGCAAGGCAGAGCTGCAGCGCCGCGAACTACTGGCTGAGGCTGAGGCGAACCGGATCCGTGTGACGGCTTCAGCCGACCAGGTGAGGATGCAGGGCGAGGCGAAGCTGCTGAACGAATCGCCGCTGCTCATCAACAAGATCATCGCGGAACGGCTGTCGGACAAGATCCAGGTGGTGATGGTTCCGTCAGACGGAAAATTCTTCTTCGCGAACGATGTCTTTCGAGGCATGACGGGTGCAGCAATGAAGCAGGAGATGGACCAGAATGGTGTTCCGGCAGGGTCGGGAGCGCCCTCCGGAGCAGCAATACCCATGCCGGAGCAGGACGCGGGGAATCGGTAGAGCTGGTTTAGGCGAGCCCGCTTCGATTTGGTTTTGAGCGGGCTCTCTGCAGTGGATGAGGCAGGGACCATGGCAGTCAGACGTTATAATCCGCGAAAACAGATGATTTCGCCGACGAAAGTTCTGGCCGTAGTGCTGGCAGTAGTAGGGATGACGGTAGGATGGTTGCCGGCGGCCGCCGCCGCAGGCCAGACGCATGCGCCGGTTACCCGTGAGCAGTCCACTTCTGATCTGGCGAGACAGATTGCCGCACTGACCGGGCCAGGGCTGGTAAAGCTGACGATCCGGAGCCGGTCTTTGCTGACGGCAGATGCGGTGACGGCGATTCGCCAGCTGCTCGACCGCGATCTGCGGGGCTTCGGCGTCACGCCTTCCGGATCAGACAGTGCGACGGCAGTTCGGGTGACGCTTTCGGAGAACAACACTGGCGGTCTTTGGGTGGCAGAGGTGCAGGAGGGCACAGAAGTACGCGTGACCATGGTCTCAGCCGACGCGGGAGCGGTGCAGGCAATACCCGTAGCGGCAGCCATTTCGCTGCGCAGAACGCTGCTGCTGGTGCATAATGCAGAGCCGGTATTGGATGTTCTGGTAATAACTCCGGCGGGCGATAGCTCACGCTTGATCGTCCTCGAGCCGGAAAGAATTGTGTCCTACGTGCTGACGGCGGGTACCTGGGTGAGAGATCAAGAGTTCGTCATCGGGCATACGCGGCCTTTTCCGCGGGATATGCGTGGACGGCTGATGGCGGGGCAGCAGCTGGGCGACGGAAATCTGTTCGACGCTTATTTGCCTGGCGTGGCGTGTGCAGGCCAGGAGAGCAACAGGAGGCTGGAGGTCGTCTGCAGCGACAGCGATGATCCTTGGCCTCTAGTAGAAAGCTCAGGCAGTGGTTTGGGCGCGAATACAGATCAGGGCCTGCAGCAGAAAGCTTTTTATAACGAGACGCGGAATTATTTTACGGGCCTGCTGGCGCCTGGATTCGGTATGGAGCTGCCTCCGTTTTACGAGGCAGCCGCAATTGCGCGGCCGGGTGGGGCTGCTCTGCTGTTCGATGGAATGGATGGCAGAGTGCAGATGATGGAAAATCGCCGGCTGGTACCAGTGACGGGAGCGAACGACTGGGGAAGCGATCTGGCAACGGTGCATACAGGCTGCGGGTCGGGCGCACAGATACTGGTCTCAGGGTCCGGCGCGGAAGCGACGGACAGTGTGCGGGCCTATGAGATTCCTGGACGCGAGGCAGAGCCGGTGAGCGCGCCGCTGGCGATGGAAGGTCCGGTGACGGCGATGTGGCCTGCGGGTGAGGGCGCGGGAAACGAAGGCGGTGCGACGGTGGTGGTGCATGCGGCCACGGGATACGAGGTGTATCGTGTTACGGCGCTGTGCAATTAGCGGGCTGATGCTGTGTTGTACTTTGGTTGCGAGTGCGAGGACCCGTCCGCACTATGGTGGAACACTCCGCGTGGAGACGCAGGAAGATCCCTGGCAGACGGCGGACGGCATGGCGCGCAGACTGACTATGGATGGGTTGACGCGTCTGGACACGGCAGGACAGGTAAGGGCGGCGCTGGCGACGGGATGGTCGTCGCAGAATGGAGAGCATCGCTGGGAGTTCCGGATTCGCCCCAATGTTCATTTTCATGACGGTACCGCGCTGACGGCGGAGACAGTGGCGGCGTCTCTGACGCAGTCATGCCGTAGCGGCGCATGTCCATGGACAGCAGTGCAGGCCGTGGGACAAACGGTAGTGCTTACGAGCGATTCGCCGATGCCGGATCTGCCTGCACAGTTGGCGCGCGCAGAGTTTCTGATAGCACATTCCGATACGCAGGGCGCTCCGGACGGGACCGGGGTATTTCAGGTAACGGGCTTTGCCAACGGCGTGATGGCCTTTGCCGCGAACGACGATTACTGGAATGGACGGCCGTTTGTCGATGCAGTCGAGCTGCGGCCGAGACGCAGCATTCGCGATCAGTGGCTGGATCTGAGCATCGGGCGAGCCGATTTAGTGCAGGTGCCTCCGCAGATGCTGCATCAGGCGCAACAGCAGCATATGGCGGTGACGGTTTCGGAGCCCGTGGAACTGGTAGCGTTGCAGCTCTCCGCGACGGGCGCGCTGGCGAATCCAAAACTGCGGGAAGCAGTTGCGCTGGCAGTAGACCGGAGCGCGCTGTACAACGTGATCTTTCAGAAGCAGGGCGAGATCACAGCCAGCCTGCTGCCGGAGGCGCTGAGCGGCTATGCATTTTTGTTCGCGCCCGACCGTGACCTGAACCGGGCGGTAGCGTTGCGTGGAGGAGCGACGTCCTCTGTGCTGACGCTGGCAGCCGAGGATGGCGGCGCAGAGCTGCAGCTTGCAATCGAGCGGATTGCACTGAATCTGCGGGAGGCTGGTTTTCGCGCACAGGTGATGCCTGCGGCGCAAAGCGGCCAGGGGCAGCCGGATATTCTGCTGCGGCGTGTTTCTCTCGAAGAGACGCAGGCTGGGGCGGCTCTGAACGAAATGCTCGAAAGCTTCGGGCAACATGGAACCGCATCCGGTACAGATACCGCAGCACTCTACCGCGCTGAACGGGATTTTCTGGCCGGGCACACCGTGGTGCCGCTGTTGTGGCTGCCGCGTGCCTGGGCTGTGAGCGAACGGGTACGCGATCTGCGTTTGGCGGCGGACGGTAGCCCGCAGCTCTCCGACGCGGCGTCTGAGGACACGAAGTGAGCCTTCGGCAAAAGCTGCTGCTGATGTTTTCATTTACCGTGGCGCTGGCAGTGGCCGCTGTCGGATGGACAGTGTCAGTGCGGGTGCGAAAGGTTTTCGAGCGGCTCGATCAGGAGCAGACGCAGGTCTTTGTGAGCCAGTTCCGGCGCGAGTTTCAGCATCGTGCCGAAGATGTGACTGCGGCGCTCGATCGCATGGCGGCGAGTGACCGCATGACACGGATTGCCTTCGATCTGAGCCAGGGTGGTGACGCGGCGCAATATTTGACCGAGGCAGGAACGCTGGCACAGGAGTACCGGCTGGATTTTCTGGAGATTATCGGACCGAATGGCGAGATCGTCTCCTCGGCGCAGTGGCCGGCGCGATTCGGATACAGAGAATCTGCCATTGCGGCAGCGGGACGGCCTCCCTTTCTGAAACAGGAGAACCTGCCGGATGGAACATCGGAAACAGGTCTGTTTGCAGTGCGTGCAGTACGCGAGGCTGGGGCCGGAAGTGCTGCTGCGAACAGCGGAGTATTCGTTGTTGGCGGCACAAAGCTGGACCAGGAGTTTCTGGCGGATCTGCCGGTGCCGGCAGGAACGGAGGTTTATATCTACCGCAATGCCGGCAGTGCATTCGATGTTCGGAGCCTGACTGGCGCGGGCGGCATAGTGGCAGACGCTGCAAAGTACGAGATCCTAATCGACCGGGCCCGTTCGACGGGGAACGATGCGAGCGGTCCGGTCTATCTGACGAGCCGCCGCGAAGACAGCGTAAATGCGACGGCTATTCCGCTGAAGGCTGAAGACGGCAGCGTGATGGCCGTACTGGTGATCGCGAATTCCCGCCGCGGCATGGTGGAGGTACAGCAGCACATTCGGGCAATCGCTTATGGCGTCGCCGGTGGCGGAATTCTGTTTGCGATTGCGGCGAGTCTATGGATTGCAGCGCGCATTTCACGGCCTGTTGAGCGATTGGCACAGGCCGCAGCTGAGGTGGCCGAAGGCCGGTGGGATACGCAGGTAGAGGTACAGGCGCATGACGAGGTAGGTGCGCTGGCCGAGAGCTTTAACCGCATGACATCGCAGCTGGTTGAGCAGCGTGAACGGTTGGTGCAGAGCGAACGCGTAGCCGCATGGCGCGAACTGGCGCGAAGGCTGGCGCACGAGCTGAAGAATCCGTTGTTTCCGCTCCAGCTCACGGTGGAAAATATGGTGCGCGCGCGCCAGTTTGCTCCGGAGCAGTTCGATGAGGTCTTTCAGGAGAGTACGGAGACGCTGAAGGCGGAGATTGCGAACCTGAAGGCGATCATCGGACGCTTCAGCGATTTCTCGAAGATGCCGAAGCCTCAGGAAGTGGAGATAGATGCTCGTGAAGTCATTCGGCGAGTGCTCGCGCTCTATGAACCGGTACTGAAAGAGCGCGATCATCCGATCGCACTGCGCGAGGAGATCGATAGGGAGCCACTGACCATTTCCGGTGATGCAGATCTGTTGCACCGGGCCTTGTCGAACCTGGTCCTGAACGCGATCGATGCGATGCCGGAGGGAGGGACACTGAACGTATCGGCATTGCGACGCGACAGTATGGTGCGGATTCGGATATCGGACACAGGCAAAGGCCTGACTCCCGAAGAGTGCGGGCGGCTGTTTACGCCGTACTACACAACAAAGGAGTATGGAACAGGGCTGGGCCTGGCGATTGTGCAGTCAGTGGTAGCAGATCACGGGGGAACGATCTCGGTCGAGAGCATGCCCGGAGCTGGCGCCACGTTTGTAATCGACCTGCCGGGGATTGACCATCCGGATAAAGATGCTTTCAGCACGGGTGCTGACGCAGAGAGAAACCATGAGCAATAAGGCAGAGATTCTGATTGTGGACGATGAGGCGAACACGCTGGCGACGTTGGCGCGTGCCTTTCGCCTGGCGGGGCACGAAGCGACAGTGTGCGATAACGCAGCTCGAGCCCTGGAGCTTGCATTGGCGCGGCCTTTCGATCTGATTTTGTCGGATGTGGTGATGCCGCGGAGAGATGGGCTGGCATTGCTGGACGATCTTAAGTCGAGTGGCATTGCCGCGCCGGTAGTGATGATGTCAGGTCAGGCGCACATTGAGATGGCCGTCAAAGCGACGCGGCTGGGCGCACTGGACTTTCTGGAAAAACCGCTCTCGACCGACAAGCTGCTGCTGACCGTGGAAAATGCGCTGAAGCTGAAGCGCCTGGAGACAGAAAACAAAGATCTGCGGCGCCGCGTGGGCAGGCATGAAATGGTCTGGACGGGTGAAACGATGCGCCGTGTGATGTCACAGATCGAACGTGTGGCGGCGAGCGAGACGCGGCTATGCATTTATGGTGAGACGGGAACGGGCAAAGAGCTTGTGGCAAGAACGGTGCATGACAGGAGTTCACGCGCTGGTGGACCCTTCGTAACGCTGAACTGCGGGGCGGTTCCCGCGGAATTGATCGAGTCGGAATTATTCGGACATGAGAAGGGATCGTTTACGGGCGCAGCGCAACGCCACGTGGGCCGTTTTGAACAGGCGCATCACGGCACCCTGTTTCTGGATGAAATCGGTGATATGCCGGCGGCCATGCAGGCTAAGCTGCTGCGTGTGCTCGAAGATTGTGAGGTGGAACGCATCGGCGCTGATAAGTCGATCCACGTGGACGTGCGTGTGTTGGTGGCGACGCATCGCAACCTCGATGAGCTGGTGGAAGCGGGAGTTTTTCGCAGAGATCTGTACCACCGAGTCGTGGTTTTTCCCGTGCAGCTTCCGGCGCTCCGGCAGCGCAAAGAAGACATTCCTGTGCTGGTGGAGCATTTCGTGTGTCAGGTGTGCGCGCAGAACGGATGGAAACCGGTGGAGTTTGCTGCGGAAGCAACAGAGACTCTCGCACGGTATGGCTGGCCCGGAAATATTCGGGAGCTGCGTAATGTAGTTGAACGGCTCCTGCTGCTGGCCGATGGAGTGGTCGATGCGGCGGCGGTGAATCTGGCCCTGCCAGCCGCAAAGACATCGCCGGATAGAGCAGCTGGGGAAGATTCCAACAGTCCGCTGGCGGAGCGTGTCGCTGTGTTTGAACGGTCGACAGTACTCGCTGAGCTGGAGAGGCATCACCGTCATGTGACCAACACGGCGAAAGCGCTGGGGCTGGAGCGGAGCCATCTTTACAAGAAATGCCAGCAGCTCGGGATCGATCTTAAGGCGGAGTAAATGCGGGCGGTGTTATAAGGCAGAGACGAAGATATCATCGAGTTGCCTGAGAAGGCAGCATGAGGATTTATGGCGAAGCGAATAGACGCGCATCATCACCTGTGGCGCTACAGCACCGCGGAATATGGCTGGATCAGCGAGTCGATGCGCAGGCTCCGACAGGATTTCGGCCCAGCCGATCTGAAGCGGGAGATGGATGCGGCAGGAATCGATGGAGCCATTGTGGTGCAGGCGCAGCAAACGATCGCCGAAACCCGCGAACTGCTGGCATTGTCCGAGGCTCACAATTTTATAAGTGCAGTGGTGGGATGGTCGCCGATTGCGAGTGAAGGCCTTCCGTCAGTACTTGAAGATCTGACCGGGCATCCGAAGCTGCGCGGGCTGCGTCATGTGATTCAGGATGAGCCGGACGAGAATTTCATCCTGGGTGAAGCGTTTAATCGCGGCATTCGCGCTCTGCTGCCGACCGGCCTGGTGTACGAGATTCTGATTTACGAAAGGCATCTTCCGCAAACGATCGCATTCGTCGATCGGCATCCGAACCAGATTTTTGTGCTGGATCACATCGGTAAGCCTCGCATCCGGGAAGGGCTTCTGTCGCCGTGGCGTGAACGAATGCGCGAGCTGGCGCGGCGCGAGAATGTGTATTGCAAAGTTTCCGGCATGGTGACTGAGGCAGACCAGCAAAGCTGGACCGAAGAGGAACTGCGGCCGTATTTCGATACGGTGCTGGAGGCATTTAGTGCGCGGCGGCTGATGATGGGCTCGGATTGGCCCGTGTGTCTGCTGGGGACGGAGTATACGAGTTGGTTTGCGATGCTCGACGCGTGGAGCTCCTCGATGAGCAACGCGGAGCGAGAGCGCTTTTCGGGCGGAACGGCAGAAGAGGTCTACGGGCTCAGCGCAGCAGGTTGAAGGGAATGGAGGTACACCTGGGCCGCTTGCGCACAAAGAAAGATTAGGAAGAATGAAAAGCCCGCCTGAGAAGGCGGGCTTTGTTTTTAAAGGGGTGGGCTGTTACGTGCTGTGTGATTATTTTCCGGCTTTCATATCGATGACAAAGCGATACTTGACGTCAGCTTTGACGACACGTTCGAAGGCTTCGTTGATTTGGCCGATGCCGATCATCTCGATGTCAGACGTGATGCCCTTCTCAGCGCAATAGTCGAGCATTTCCTGGGTTTCTGCCATGCCCCCAATAATCGATCCTGACATGTTGCGGCGTTTAAAGAGCAGATTGCCGGTGAAGATGACCGGAGGAGTATCAGGCAGACCGACCTGAGTATAAGTGGCGTCACGTTTCAGAGCGGTGATAAGCGGATCGATGGGATGCGGTGCGGAGACAGTATCGAGAATGAAGTCGAAGGTGTTTTCCTGCTTCTTCATCGCATCAGTATCCTTTGAGATGACCACTTCGTCGGCGCCGAGACGCTTCGCGTCCGCGATCTTCGACTCCGAAGTGGTGAACTGGACGACGTGCGCTCCGAAGGAATGTGCGAACTTGAGGGCCATGTGGCCAAGCCCGCCGAGTCCTACGACGCCGACCTTCATGTTCGGACCCACATTCCAGTGGCGCAGCGGCGAGTAGGTCGTGATGCCGGCGCAGAGCAGAGGGGCCACACCGGCCGGATTGAGCTTCGGCGAGACACGATGAACGAAGTGCTCGTCGGCAACGATGTTCGTGGAATAGCCGCCCTGAGTCAGCTCACCGTACTTGTCATAGGCGCCATACGTAAGCGTGATACCACCCGTTGTCATGCCGACTTCGCAGTACTGTTCTTCACCGGCTTTGCAGCTGGAACATGTGCGGCAGGAGTCGACGATGACACCAACGCCGACGAGATCACCCACCTTAAATTTTGTGACCGCTGATCCGATGGCGGTGACGTGACCGATAATCTCATGACCAGGGACCATGGGATAGATGGCGTTCTTCCACTCATTGCGTGTGGAGTGGATGTCGGAGTGACAGACGCCGCAGTAGTCGATGTCGACCACAACGTCGTGTGCCTGTGGGTCGCGGCGGGTGAAGCTGTAAGGCGCCAGAGGCGTGGTGGCGTTCTGAGCGGCCCATCCCTGTGATTGGGTCATGTAAATCTCCTCGGTTGGAAAGGTTTCCGAAAAACAGAGTCTAAGTATGAGCGAGGTGGAAATCCGGCCTGCAGCGATGAACAGTCTTTGGATGCGCAAGCCACCGGCCTCGCTTCATTACCGATAAGGAACGGTGCGGAGGATCGCGCTGTCGACTGTTGCTTCCGATTGTAAACAGGTTTCTGCAACAGGGTACGATCAGGGTGTTTTTCTGAAGTCAGCGGGAAGACACACGGCCGGATCAGGGATGGAAGGCGCGGCGTCTCCATCTTTTGATGGATGGCGTCCTCCTCCTGGCAGGAGTTTAGTATTCCTGAAGCACTCTTCTGATGGCCGAACTGCGTCGAATCCTTTGTTTTCTGTGCGGAATCATCCTTGCGCTCGCCGCGCCTTCGGCAGCAGCGCTCGATCCGCATACCCCCCTGCGCCAGTATGGGTATCAGTCATGGCAAACCGACACAGGTCTGCCACAGAACACGATTCACTGCATTGTGCAGGGTCACGACGGTTATCTCTGGATTGCGACTGAGGCTGGTCTGGTGCGCTTCGACGGCGAACAATTTGTTACCTGGACGAGACAGACCACACCACAGCTGCCGGGTGACCTGATCTATCACCTGATGGAGGACCATTCCGGCGCGCTGTGGATCAGCACGGCGGGCGGGCTGGCTCGCTGGCAGAATGGACAGCTTCGCAGCTTCGGTCAGTCAGACGGGTTGCCGCCAGGAGAGGTCTGGTCCACGTTTCAGGATAGCCGGGGCGCGATCTGGGCATTGACAGCGGCTGGACCTGCCCGTTTTGACGGGCAGCGATTTAAAGCAGCTGCGGGAGTGCAGACGTTGACAGCAGCAAGCGCGATGGTGGAGTCGCCGGGCGGCACGCTGTGGCTCGGCACGCCGCAGGGATTGATGCGTGGATCGGCGGCTGCCCCGGCGAAATTTCAGCCAGTGGGAATTTCCGGCGAGGTGCAGGCGCTGGCACTCGATGCCCGCGGACAGCTATGGGTGGGCCTGCGTGGGGGGCTCGAACTATGTTCGGCAGACGGATGCCGGCCAGTACAGGCATCGGGTGGTGGAGGCGGACCATCGGTAAATGCCCTGATCGTCGGCGCGCAGGGAGAAATGTGGGTCGGCACGGATGTGGGATTGATACGCGAAAGTGGCGGGCACCCTCATATATATACCGTGCAGGATGGACTGCCGGCCGATCACGTGAACCTTCTGTTTCGCGACCGCGAAGGCACACTATGGGCCGGAACCTCGCGTGGCCTGGCGCGGGTGATGAATGGAAAAATCGAAGAACTGTCCGGACCGGGAGAATTGCTGACAGCGTATGAGGATCGGGAGGGAGATCTGTGGCTGGGCACGGAGTCAGGCGGGCTGAGCGTACTACGCGACCGGAAGTTTACCGCACTGACGTCGCAGGATGGACTCTCTGATGATTATGTGCGAGCGATATACCAGCCGAAAAAGCTGCAGGCCGCGCCTGACAGCAGCGCGCCGGTATGGGTCGGAACCAATGCAGGCGGGATCAGCCGTTTTGAAGATGGGCAAGTGACTACACTGACCAGTGCGCAGGGACTTTCCAGCAATGTGGTACTGGCTCTGGGCGGGACGCCGGACGGCGATATGTGGGCCGGAACGCCGGATGGTCTGAATCGAATTCATGATCATGACGTGCACATTTTCACTTCAGCGGACGGACTGGCCGACGATTTTGTGCGCTCGCTTTACAGCGACTCGCATGGCGCATTGTGGATTGGCACGCGACGTGGGCTCTCACGTTATGCACAGGGAAAATTCACGACCTACACCTCGCTCGACGGACTTGGTGCGGATATGGTCGGGGCCATTCTGGAAGATCGGGCTGGTGATTTATGGATTGGCACGCTGGGTGGGCTTACGCGGTTGCAGAACGGTCACTTTCAGAATTTCACGCGGCAGAATGGTCTTTCAGACGACGTGGTGACGGCATTGCACGAGGATGCCGACGGAGTGCTCTGGATAGGGACCAACGACGGAGGACTGAATCGCTGGCGGGACGGAAAATTTGCAAGCCTCTCCCCACAGACGACAGGCTTGCCGAAGCGCATTCTGAGCATTCTGGAGGACACTAAAGGTTACCTGTGGCTGAGTTCGACTGATGGCATCTATCGTGTGGCGAAGGCGGAGCTGAATCGATTTGCCGATCACGAAAGTAAGTCAGTGACCGTGGACCATTATGGCGTGGCAGAAGGAATGCGCATCAGCGAGTGCAGCAGCGGCGGCCATCCGGCAGGCTGGCGCATAGCGGACGGGTCGCTTTGGTTTGCGACGCTGCGGGGCGTGGCGATGGTTGATCCGGCGCATATGGCAATAAACCACATAGCTCCCCTGGTGGCAATTGAGCAGGTAAGCGTGGATGATGCCCCGGTGAATACTGCAGACGAGGCGCTCAGGATAGCGCCCGGGCATATTCGCTATGAGTTTCGCTATGCGGGGCTAAGCTTCGTCTCACCGCAGAAGGTCCGTTACCGTTATAGACTCGACGGCTTCGATCACGGATGGGTGGATGCGAATGGACGGCGCGCGGCGTATTACACCAATCTTCCACATGGGCAGTATGTGTTTCGCGTGATGGCACGCAATAACGATGGTGTGTGGAGCGAACAGGCGGCGGCCGTTGCATTCACAATTGAGCCGCACTTCTATCAGACGTTATGGTTTGAGCTGTTGGCCGCGCTGGGGTGCATCGTGCTGGGCTATGAGGCCTGGCGCTGGCGCATCCGGCGGGTAGAGTCGGAGTTTCAGGCCGTGCTGCGCGAGCGCACCCGCATCGCGCGAGAGATTCATGACACGCTGGCGCAGGGATTTGTCGCCGTCTCGGTGCAGCTCGAGATCGTTTCGCGACTGCTTCAGTCCTCTGCGGAGACTGCGAAGGCGCATCTGGAGAGTGCGCGTTCTCTGGTGCGCAGCAGTCTGGAAGATGCACGCACCTCGATCTGGGAGCTGCGGTCGCAGGGCGCCGCGCAGGAAGATCTGGCAGCGCGGATGAAGAAGATGCTGCAGCAGGTGACGCAGCCGGCATCGATTCGTACGCAGATGCAGGTGAGCGGGACATATCGTGCGCTCGATCCCGCCGTCGAAGCGGAGCTGCTGCGCATTGCTCAGGAGGCGGTAGTGAACGCAGTGCGACATGCGGAGCCATCAGAGATACAGCTTCGGTTACGATTTGAGGAGCAGAGGGTGGAACTGTCGGTCAGCGACAACGGTAAAGGTTTTGCCGGGCCTCCTCCGAATGGAGGCAGCGGCCACTTCGGCCTGACAGGTATGCGTGAGCGAGCGGAAAAGATCGGTGGAACGCTGACAGTGGATAGCCATCCGGGTGAAGGGACAAGAGTGCGGCTGACGGCTTCAATCGGCAACACGAATGGGGCAGGAGCGGTGAATCGAAAATGGTAACAGAGATGGATACAATTACGATTTTGGTAGTCGATGATCACCACATCGTCCGGCAGGGCCTTGTGGCGCTGTTGAAGACCGTTCCGGGCTTTACAGTGATGGCCGAAGCATCCGACGGCGCAGAAGCAGTGGACCTGTATGCAAAACATCACCCGGATGTCACTCTGATGGATCTGCGTCTTCCGAAGCTGGGCGGTGTGGATGCGATTGCGCGGATCAGGGAAAAGAATCCCGGGGCGCGCATTATCGTTCTTACAACCTTTGACGGCGATGAGGATATCTTTCGCGCTTTGCAGGCGGGAGCGAAAGGCTACCTGCTGAAAGGCATGGATACCGATGAGCTGACAGAGGCGATCCGCTCCGTGTATGCAGGAAAATCGCGTATTCCGGCGGTGGTGGCAGAGAAGCTGGCGGAGCGTATGAGCGGTCCTGCGCTGACAACGCGCGAGCTTGAGGTGCTGAGACTGATTGTAGGCGGACGCAGCAACAAGGAGATCGCAGGCGAACTGTTCATCTCAGAGGCCACAGTGAAGACACACATCAATAGTCTGCTGAGCAAGCTGGGCGTAACCGATCGCACACAGGCCGCGACAACGGCGCTGCAGCGGGGGATCGTACATCTTGATTCATGAAGAGGGGCTTCCGATGCGCCGTCCGGCGATGGATCGTGTACTGATCTGCAGATGGATAGTTCTGTTTCTGATGCTCGCCGGAAGCGCATGCGCGGCGGCGGCTCGCGACGCAAAAGCTTCGGAGTGGCGCACAGCGACAGACGTTGAGCTGAAATCGGTTCTGCCGGCGCGCGTCCCTGTGCGTCAGGAGCGGATTGAAACGGAAATGCGCACGGCATCCGGCATTACGGATGGTCACGGCAAATACATAGCGGGCGTCGTCATGATCACGGCGGGCTATTCTGCTGATGGGAAGTACTCGCACTTCTTTCTGGTGCAGGCGCCGATGAAAGTAGGATCAATTCAGCTTGAGCCGGGTGAATACGTACTTGGTTATGACCACCGTGGCGATGTGCTGGAAGTACGCTTTTATGAAGCGGCCACCGGCAAGCCTTTGGGCGAAGTAGATGCAACGCTGAATCCATCAATCACCCGTGTAGAATCGTTTCGCATCTGGCCGCCCGCGGACCGCTCCGTGATTCAGATTGGCCGATTCACGTTCAGTTATCAGCCTGGAGAATAATTCGGGATACAGAATGGCCGCAGAAAAAGAGACGTCTGCCCGACAACGCAAACTGCTTGCTGCGCTTGCCGAAAACTGGCAGGCGGAGATGAGCGGCTATTACACGTACAACACACTCGCTTCGCGTGAGTCAGATCCGCTGAGGAGTAAAACCCTGCACCATCTGGCAAAAGCCGAGCTGGAGCACGCGGAGCTGTGGGCAAAGCGGATTGCGGAGCTGGGCGGCACGGCGCCAAAATATCGGGGCAGGCCGACAGGTGATGCAGATTCGATGGTGAACCGCATTGGCGGCTCGCAGATGGCGTTGCGCAGGCTCGAGATCGATGAGAGTCGCGCGATTGCTCACTACGGAAGGCAACTGCAGGAGCTGGGCGACGAGCCGAGCGTGGCCATTCTCCGCAAAGTGATCGAGGAGGAGAAAGAGCATTATTGTGAGCTGAGCGACCTGATCCGGCGCCGATATCCAAAGACCGTGGCTGCAGAGACCCCTCTGGCGGCAAAGGCCCAGCTTGAGGAGCTGCTCGCTAAGCGGAAGGACACCGGACGCCAGACTGCTGGGTGGATTGGTGACGCAATCTATGGAGTGAACGACGGACTGGGAGCGATCTTCGGCATTGTCTCCGGTGTTTCGGGCGCTACGCTGGGCAACAGCCATTATGTGCTGCTGGCCGGCATCGCAGGCATGATCGCCAGCGCATTGTCGATGGGATCGGGTGCATACCTGGCGGCGAAGAGCGAGCGTGAAATCTACGAGGCAGAAGTAGCCCGGGAACGCAACGCGATTCAGATGAACGGGCCCGAGGCACGGGAGCTGATGTCGCTCTACTACCAGGTCAAGGGTCTCCCGGCCGAGGATGCCGATCGCGTGGTCGATCATCTGGTGCGCGATCCGGAGCAATTTCTACGCGCTCTGACGACAGAGCGGCTGAACTCCACCGAGGAGGCGCTGCGCGATCCGCTTACCTCAGCCTTATCGGGCGCGCTTTCGACAGCTGTGGGAGCATTTATTCCGATCGTTCCCTTCTTTTTCCTGAGTGGCTATCCGGGAGTGATCGCCTCAGCAGTTGTTTCGCTGCTGGCACATTTCGCAGTAGGTGCTGCCAAGTCACTGATCACAGTACGCTCGTGGTGGGCCAGCGGTATGGAAATGACACTGGTCGGCGCGGTGGAAGGCGTGGTCACTTATGTAATCGGAATCGGCCTGGGGCGGCTGGGCGCATGATCGACATTCGATCTGAGGTTATCTCCGCTGCAAAGGCGGTGGTGCTGGTTGTTGCGGCACTATTTCCGATCGTCAATCCGCTGGGAAGCGCGGCGATTTTTCTCAACATGGTCGGCGGAATCAGCCCGCAGACGCAGCGCGTCCTCTCACGAAAAATTGCAGGTTTCAGCTTTCTGCTCCTGCTGGGATCGTTGCTCTTCGGAGCAAAAGTGCTCCTGTTCTTCGGTGTATCACTCTATGCCGTGCAAATCGGTGGCGGTCTGATTGTGACGGCAACAGGATGGGCGCTGCTCAACCAGAGTGGCAGTGGAGCCTCCGCGCGTCCGGCAACAGAGGCAGACATTCTGGCAAATGCCTTTTATCCCTATACGCTGCCGATCACAGTTGGTCCGGGGTCCATTTCGGTTGCAGTGACACTCGGTGCGCATCTTCCCACAGAGCTGGGCGCACACTCGATCCTCTCTCCCGCTGTTTTCATTTCTGCTGTTGTGGGCATCGTGCTTGTCTGCATGATTATCTACATCTGCTACCGATATGCAGCAGCGGCGGAGCGGTTGCTGGGTTCATCGGGAACAACGGTTATGATGCGCCTGTCTTCGTTCATCCTGCTCTGCATCGGCGTGCAGATCGTCGCCACTGGCGTTCGCGCGTATCTGCAGACGCTGAAGCCGTTCTAGAGAATCAGAAAGCGCATCGCACGTTTGGTGCGATGCACTTCTGCGCTGCAATGTGTTCGTCGTTTTCTACTGCTTCACTGCGACAAAAGATACTGTCGTTCCATGCAGTTTGTCCTGCACAGTAATGTGCATGGTGTTCCCATCTGACTGCACGGTATTGAGTGAGACACTGATCACCTTTCCATCGCGCCTGTCCGTCTCTTCGATGGAATGGTCGCCCCTCTTCGTAACCGAAACGCTGGTTGTTCCCGGATCACCTTTGTAGGGTGCCTCTGTGCCATCCAGCTTTGCCGTATAGTTTTGTCCGGTGGGAGTGGTCATAGTCAGGTTCTCGCCGTCGACCTTATAGGTGAAGAGCAGGCCGTTATCGGACATATTTTCGAAGCTCGATGTATGCCAGGAGCCCGAGATAGCATGCGAGCCGGATGGCCCTTTGGCTAACAGCGTTGCCGTTCCTTTGCCGGTCACCGGATCGCTGTTCGTGTTGCTGCTGTCGGTAAATTCGAAGGTAGCTGTCTTTCCGTCAGGCGCTACCATCACTTTTGACGTAGCCACAACTTTTCCCGCTTTTTTATCAGTCTCCTGAACGGTATGATCATCGATCACCTCAACAGCGACGGTGTCGAAGTAAGGATGACCGGTCACCGCGTGATCCTGTCCATCTGCCTGAACACGAATCGGAGGTGCGCAGGTCTTACATTCGTATTGGCCATTCTGCAGCAGAAAGACGTCAGGCTTTTTCGGCATCTGTACTTTGCTCAGATCGATCTTCCATGTTCCATCGAGCACGCTCTGCGCTGTTGCAGGAATGGGCATCAGCAAGCCCAGCAGCAATCCTGTGAATACCAGATTTTTCATACCAGCCCTCACTTTCGGTCTGGATCGCGGCCTGAAGATCCCGGGAGGTAGGTCCGGTCCAGCCCGGCGAACATTATGCGCCACCCAGGCAAGGCTGCGTGGAAAATAGAGCCGTAGTTCGTTTGGGTAGGGGGAGGCGGTTGCGAGGATGGATCTGCGGTTTGAGCTGAGTCAAAAAGAAAAGGCCCCATGCAGACAGGGCCCTCCAGTGCGAACAAGACTCAGTGCGTGCCGAGACCATCGTGCTGATGGTAGTCCGGATAAGGCGGCTTTGGATAAATGGGCAATGGATGCTCTTTGAGCTGCCCGGTGACGTACTCGACGGCGCGGTCCAGCTGCGGGTCGTGGCCGGCGGCTACCGATTTGGGATCGTATTCGACCTCGATATCGGGCGTGATGCCGTGATTCTCAACCTCAAAAGAGCCGGTCAGTCCGTAAAGAGCAGTGCGTGGAGCCGTAATACGTCCCCCATCGAGCAGAACGGGATAGCCACCGATGCCGACCAGACCGCCCCAGGTGCGCTCGCCGATGAGTGGCCCCAGCCCCGCTTTGCGGAAATACCACGGCATGAGATCTCCGCCTGAGCCGGCCGACTGATTGATGAGCATGGCCTTGGGCCCAAAGATGGCTCCCGCCGGATCGGTAACCGGATCGCCTTCGCGGGTCTCGTAGTTGCTCATCGGAACGCGGCGAAGGGTATCGATGACAGAGTCGGCGATCTGGCCGCCTTCGTTGTATCGTTCATCGATAATGACCGCTTTTTTATCGACCTGGGCATAGAAATAGCGGTTGAAGCTGATAAAACCGCCGCCGCCCGTATTGGGCATGTAGACATAAGCGACCTGACTGTGGGTCATCGCATCCACTTTGCGGCGGTTGGCTTCGATGAAGGCAAGATTGCGCAGCCCGTGTTCAGATTCGACAGTAACAACGGTGACGTCGCGCCCACCGGAGCCATCGGCATTCTGGCCAACATGCAGAACAACCTGTTTTCCGGCGGTGCCTTCGAAGAAACTGTAAAGGTTATCGGTGGCGCGCAGATCCCGTCCATTCACGGCGAGAAGATATTCGCCCTCTTTTACATTCACGCCAGGCTGGGTAAGCGGCGCGTGCAGCGAGGGATTCCAGTTCTCTCCGTTGTAGATACGGGCGAAGCGATAGCGGCCGTTTTCAAGGGAGTAATCGGCGCCGAGCAGGCCGGTGTGCGGAGAGTGGTCAGGTTCATTCGGGCCGCGCACAAACATGTGCCCAACGGTGATCTCACCCAGCATTTCTTCGAAAAGATAGTCGAGCTCATCGCGCGAACCAATGCCATCGAGCCAGGGCCGGTAACGCGCTTCCGCCTTGGCAAGGTCGAGACCGTGGTGGCCGGGGTCGTAGAAGAAGTCGCGCTCGATGCGCCAGGTTTCGTGATACATCTGGCGCCATTCCGCCCGGGGATCTTCGGTGGCCTGCATCCCGCCGAGATTAAGTGGTTTGCCGGCCGAAGCATCTGTCGCGCCAGGTTTAAGCTCATCGGCCCCGGCGATGAGCCACGCCTCTCCCTTTTTATAAAGAAGCTTTTCGCCGTTGAAGGAAACAGTGAAAGCGTCGACGTTGCGCAGCACTTCGTCCGTGTCGCGTTTTTCCAGGTTGAAGCGCCACAGCGAGCGGATGCCCGCACCGTCTCCATGCGATGGATTGGCGAACGGTGAGCCTTCTGCAAGATAGAGCACGCCCTCTTTGCCGGTTGCGATGGCAATGTAGTTGCGCGGAGGAATGGGCAGAGCAAGAATGCGCTGATCGATGCCGTCGAAGTCGATCTTCACCGTGGGCAGCTTCGGCTCCTCCTTCTTTGCCTCGTCCTTGCTGCCGGACTTCTCGTCGGGTTTCTTCGCTTCATCGCCGGCTGCGGGCTTCTGGTCTTTATCTTTGTCCTTGTCTTTATCCTTCGCTTCGTCCTTTTTGGCGTTTTCGTCGTCGCTCTCCGGCGGGATCGGTGAAGGCAGATCCTTCGAAAGAACAACGACGTAAGCGCTGCTGGTAGCGGCACGATCGAGGCTGGACAGATCGAAGCCATCAACAGAAGGGCCGATATTGGTGCTGGCGATGAAATAGAGGTATTTGCCGTTGCGGTCAAAGGCGAGATCGCCGACGTCGCTCATGCCATCGGTAATCTGTGTGCTTTTTTGCGTGTCGAGGGAATAAAGATAAATGGCATGCATGAAGTTATGCAGCGTTTTGAGGTAGGCGACCCATTTGCCGTCGGGTGACCAGTGAGCGTTAGCTGCATTGCCAAAGCCTTCATAGTTGTCGGTGTCAATTTTGACCGGATGCCCGCTTTCGATATCGACATACCAGAGGTTGAGTTTCTTGTCGCCATAGAGAAGACGCTTCGAGTCAGGTGACCAGCGGGGCGAGTAGAAGAAGCTCGCGCCCGGGCCGAGATCGATCACCTTCGGCGCGGCGAGGCCGTTCTGCGCGCGAAGAAAGAGCTGGTACTCGCCGGATGCATCGCTGAAATAAGCAATGGTTTTACCGTCGGGTGACCAGGAGGGGTCGCGTTCGGCAGCATTCGAGGTATTGGTGAGATTACGTGTATCGCCCTTTTCGGCGGGGACGGTGAAGATATCCCCACGCGCTTCAAAGACAGCACGCTGGCCGGTCGGCGAAATCTCCGCATTCAGGATGGCGTGAGGATCGATGATGGCAAGATGCGGCTCGAGTGCGGGTAGTTCGCCGCGGAGTGTGATGTCTACGACGTGTTCGGCATTGGCTGCGATGTCATAGAGATGAATGCTGCCGAATTGCTCATACACGATGCCGCCCGGTCCGGCGCTGGCCGATTTCAGATCGAAGCCCTTGTTCTCCACCAGCTGCTGTACCTGCTTCGACTTCGTGTCATAGGAAAAGAGAGTGACAGGGCCATTGCGATCGGAGAGGAAATATACCTTGTCGCCCATCCACATGGGATTCGAGTCATTGGAATTTTCGCGCGGCACTTTCGTCAGATCGAGTGAGGCCAGATCGACAATCCACACCGGCTCCGTCTGCCCGCCGCGATAGCGCTTCCACGCCTTCTGCCACTGATTGAAGGGGGTGTAGGCGATCTGCTTGCCGTCCGGCGAGAGCGAGCCGCTGTCAGCGGAAGGGAGCGCGTACTCCGTCGGCAGACCGCTGCCGTCTGCGCGGATATGGTAGAGCTTGTCGAAATCGTTCCAGCTCGTGCGTCCGCTGAGGAAAAGAAGCTCCCTCCCGTCAGGCGTCCATCCGGCGATGATGTCGGGTCCGGGATGGTATGTAATGCGATGCGGCACGCCGCCGTTTGCAGGGATAGTGTAGACATCGATATTGCCGTTTACGCGCGCCGAGTATGCCAGCGTGTAGCCGTCGGGCGAAAAGAATGGTCCGGCAATGACGGATGCGCTCGAGGTCAGCCGCTCCGCTTCGCCCCCGTTGCGGGAGACCGTCCAGATATCGTCAGCATGTCGAAAGGCGATCTGGTCGCGGCTAAGCGAGGGGTTGAGCAGAAGCAGTGGTTCGGCCATGGCGGCGACGGGCAGGAGCAACAACGCGAACAGGCCGGTACGAATGAGACGGCTCACAGTGCCTCCGAAAAGCCAGACTGGCAAGCAGAGATGTGCTGGTCAGTGTACATGGTCCTGTGGGGATTGCCATGGGAGAAGTTCGGAGATGCGATGAGCGTTAAATGGAGCCAAAGACTGTGTGGGGAGACAGGGGTACCCGTATCTGGCGAAGGCAAAGCCTGCTCTTATCGCCTTGTCGATTCACGTCAGGCCCATCCTCTGCGTTTGTGGCGCGCAAAGGATGGGCGACAGGTTATCCGAGGAGGGACTTAAAATCCATAGCGCCTTCGGACGGGTTTTCATAGGCGGTGGCTACGGTCACCGGCTCCCAGCGTTGATACTCCTCCAGTTCGGACTGGAACTTGGCGCGGATGAGGTGAAGCGCATCGGCTCCAAGGGCGAGGCGAAGCGGTGGCTCTTCGGAATCCACAGCCTGGATCATAGCCTCAGCGGCGCGGGCAGGATCGCCAAATACGGCGTTCTCAAAAGCCTTAAGCAGCGCCTCATAGACGGGGCTATAGGCTGGGATCCGTTCGGCGCTCGCCAGAGAGCGGGTGGCAAAGTCGGTCTTGAATCCGCCTGGTTCGACGATGGTGACCTTAATGCCCAACCCCGCGACCTCTTTGGCCAGGGCTTCGGAGATGCCTTCAATGGCATATTTGGTGCCGTGATACAGGCCGAAACCAGGAAAGCTTACCTGGCCGCCCACAGACGTAACGTTGAGGATGTGACCCGATTTCTGCTCGCGCAGCAAAGGAAGCACAGCCCGGGTGACATGAAGCAGGCCAAAGAGGTTGGTCTCGAACTGGTCACGAATCTGTGCGTCGCTCACTTCCTCAAGAGCGCCAAGAAGGCCGTAACCAGCGTTGTTAACCAGCACGTCAATTCGCCCGAATGCGTCAACAGCAGCCTGCACGGCAGCTTTCACCTGTGCCTGATCTGTCACGTCGAGGCGCACGGCGCGGGCGTGCTCAGGATATTGCTGTTGCAGGTCCGTGACGGACTCCGGTTTGCGGGCGGTCGCGACAACGCGGTCGCCCTTGGCCAGCGCGGCCTCGGCAAGACGGCGGCCAAAGCCGGTGGAGGCCCCGGTGATAAACCACACGCGTGATTTGCCTGTACTCATGAGTTCTGATTCCTTTCCGATCGAGGGTTATTGTCGGGAGATTCTGCTGTTCGCAGCACTTTCATCTACCCATCAGGAGAGATGCGAGCCAGCTATACGAATAGATCGAACGATCATTCTATTGGGTTCAAAAATTCTCCGAGTCTTGTGAAGAGAATCACGCGAACATGACCGGAATGCTCTGCTGCCGGATAAAAGAGTATTGAAGGATGAAAACGGCCGACGCTGATTATGGCTTGCGAAAGCGTTCGGAGAGGCGGAACTGATTGGCGCGGTCGAATTCGCTGCGCAGCTCCGGAGTCTTCAGGTTTTCGCGGATGTGTGCAAGGCGCTGTTCGAGTGCGAGCAGGGAGTGGGTGATGGCTTCGGTATTGGTATAGGCGACGTCACGCCACATGGAAAATGGGCTTGAGCCGAGGCGTGTCATCTCGCGCAGGGCCCGGCCACCGATCGGGAGCAGCGTATCGTCAGCGCTGAACTCGTCTTCCAGAAGGGCGCTGAGCGCGGTTGAGACGAACTGCGGCAGATGACTGATCCATGCGCACAGCACATCGTGACGCGCCGCGTCCATGTCGATCACGCGGCTGCCGATCTTTGCAATCCATGCACGCCATTCGTCGGCCAGGAGTCGCGCGGTCGGATTCATCTGCTCAGAACGAGCGCACTCCGTAAATAGCCAGACGGCATCCTGAAAGAGCGCCGCGTCGGCGTTTTGCGCACCGCCCACTTCTTTGCCCGCCATCGGATGTCCCGGCAAAAATCCAGGCTGCCCCTGACCGTTATAGCGCTGCGTGGCATGCTCGCAGAGCGCACCTTTCACGCTGCCTGCGTCGGTGACAAGCTGATGCTCGCGAAGCACCGGGGCCAGCTTTTCCAGCCACTCAAGAATGGTAAAAACCGGACCGGCCAGAAGGATCACATCGCTTTGCTCGGCTGCCGTGAACGGCTCTTCGACCGTAACGGTAACGGCGCCGATGCTCAGTGCGGCAGCCGACTGCGAAGGGTTCGGGTCCCAACCAAAAATCGTGCCGTGAAAGCCATGCGAGCGCAGCGCAAGTCCCACGGAGGCTCCGATGAGCCCCGTGCCGAGAATGGCGATGCGCTCGATGGGCATGGTTTCGAGCTTAAAGCATTTCAGACAAGGGTGTATCCGATGAGCGGTCAGGACAGATCGGCAAGCACGCCCACGGCTTTTGCGCTATCCCGCAGAGCGGTATCACGCGTCCATAACCGCGTTCCTGGTGTCAGCAGGCAGGACAGGATCAGATGCGCATCGATCAGACCAATGCCTTTTGCGTAAAGGGAGCGCGTCTCGATCATGTGCCGCACTTCGCCGGTCTGCGCGACCGTTACCTGCCGCAGCGAATCAAGCTCATAGAGTCTCGCCTGCCGATTTCGCAGCGAGCCCAGGGCAATCTCAGCAGCGATGAACGGGTGCATTACGATCTGATCGCGGCTGAGCCGCTTCTGCATTTCCGGATTCGCATTGCGCAGATGATCGATCCAGACGGAAGTGTCGGCCAGGATCACAGTCCGTCAGCCTTTCTGCGCGGAATATCCTCCAGATCGGGCTCGGTCCCCCCCGCGGCTGCCAGCCTGCGCGACGCCTCTGCATGGATCAGCGCCTTCAGCGCCTCCCGCAGCAGAGCCGTTCTTTCTGTCAGCCCCGTAAACTCCTGGGCCCTGCGTACCAGATCATCGTCAAGCGCTACGGAAGCTCGCATGGTTCACCTAATCACCTATTTTATCACCATTTGGTGATAAAATAGGTGCAATCTGACCAAAATAGTGCTCAATGCGGCAAAGCCGCCCGGGGTGCGCTTTCCCCGAACGGCTTCTGCCCAGTCCTTACTTACGGCTAACGGATGCTGCGGCCCACGGCTGAAGCAATCACGCGCAGCTCATCCATCAGCTTTGCAAACTGCTCCGGAAAGAGCGACTGCGCACCGTCGGAGAGCGCCTTGTCCGGGTTAGGATGCACCTCCATCAGCAGCCCGTCGCCGCCGGCAGCCACCGTGGCCCGCGCCATCGCCGGAACCTTATCGCGCAGGCCCACACCGTGGGATGGATCGCCGAGAATCGGCAGGTGCGACAACTTCTTCACGACCGGGATCGCCGAGATGTCCATCGTGTTACGGGTATAGGTCTCAAAGGTGCGGATGCCGCGCTCGCAAAGCATCACGTCATAGTTGCCGCCAGAGAGAATGTACTCCGCCGACAGCAGAAGTTCTTCGATGGTGGCTGCGATGCCGCGCTTCAGCAGCACCGGTTTGCGCACCTGCCCGATCTCGCGCAGCAGGTTGAAGTTCTGCATGTTGCGTGCGCCGACCTGAAAGACATCGACGTACGGCATCATCAGCTCGATCTGCGAAATCTCCATCACTTCGCTGATGATCAGCAGCCCGGTCGCGTCGCCCACTTCGCGCAGCAGCTCCAGCCCGGCCAGCCCCATGCCCTGGAACGAGTACGGCGAGCTGCGCGGTTTGAACGCTCCCCCGCGCAGAAATTTCGCGCCACCCGCTTTAACGAAATGGGCAGCGGCAAAGATCTGTTCGCGGCTTTCGACTGAACATGGCCCAGCCATCACCGCAACTTCATTTCCTCCGACGGTTACGCCATTCGGAAAACGCACAATCGTGCCTTCCGGGCGAAAGCTGCGTCCTGCCAGCTTGTAGGGCGACGAGATGCGGATCACTTCCGCCACACCGGAAAAGACCTCAAAATCTTTATGATCGAACGGTCCCGGCGTTCCCACCCCTGCAAGAATCGTCTGCACCGTTCCCGTGGTGCGGTGCACGTTGAATCCCACTTCGATCATTCGTTCCACAACGGCCTGAATCTCTTCTTCCGTCGCTCGGTCCTGCATCGCTACGATCATTTTTCCCGTTCCTCGCGCGGTTCCTCCGCGCCGTTCTTCTGTGACGCCAGTTCATTCCGCTGCAGCGCCCGCATTACGTCGATGATGCGTTCGTAGATGTGCACCAGTTCGATATCGGGCAATGGCCCGGGATTGAAGGCTCTCACATTCTCGAAAACCAGGCGCTCGCGGTTCGGTTCGTATACGGGCAGTGACGTGGTCCGCTTCAACCTGCCGATCTGTTGCGCCGCCGCTGCGCGCTCGCTGATCAGGGCCACGATCTGCCGGTCCAGCTCGTCGATCTTCAGTCGCCACTCTGCAATGTCCATATTCATTCCTCAAAGCGCACGCGGGTGCGCCGACAGGTTCTTAAACAATTCACCGTATACGAAAAAGAGGATTTTAGCGGGCCTGCAGCTCGGGCTGGCGCAGGCCCCTGATAAATCGCGCAATGGAGCTGGGTGCTTCCTCGCGTCCCGCCTGCTCGATCGTGGCCACCAGCGCGCTGCCGACAACAGCCGCATCGGCAAACTCGCCCACTGCGGCAAAGTGCTCGGCATTCGAGACGCCAAAACCGACGGCAATAGGCAGATCGGTATAACGGCGCAGCCGCTTCACCAGATTTTCCGCGTCCGACGCCAGCGCCTTCTGCGTGCCCGTAATGCCCACACGCGAAATGGCATAGACAAAGCCCTGCGACGCCGCGGCGATCTTCTCCAGCCGCTCATCGGGACTCGTCGGCGCAGCCAGAAAGACCGGCGCAAGATGATGCTGGTGCAGGTATTTCAGATACTCACCCGCTTCGTCGACGATCATGTCGGTGGCCAGCACGCCGTCCACGCCTGCCTCCTCGGCGGCTGTGCAGAAGCGCTCCAGTCCGTAGCGCAGAATTGGATTGTAATAAGAAAAGATGATCAGCCCGGCATCCGGACGCTCGCGGCGCAGCTCACCGGCCAGCGCCAGCACATTGCCGAGCGTCGTCCCGTTCTTTACGGCACGCTCGCTCGCCCGCTGAATCACCGGACCATCCGCCAGCGGATCGCTGAAGGGCACGCCCAGCTCGATCACATCGGCTCCCGCATCGATCGCTGCCAGTGCAATTTCGCGCGAGGCTGCCAGATCGGGATCGCCCGCGGTGAGATAGGCCACGAGACCGGGTCGGGATGTGAAGCGAATCGGCATCAGTCTTTCTAAAAACTTTTGCTGAAAATCTTATGCGCCCTTCAGGTTCAGCTCGCGCGACAGAATACCCATATCCTTATCGCCGCGCCCTGAAATATTCACCATCAGTATGTCACGCCGCGAGAGGGTCGGCGCAAGCCGGATGCACTCTGCCACAGCATGCGCGCTTTCGAGCGCGGGCAGAATCCCTTCGGTGCGCGCCAGCGTTACGGTTGCTTCCAGCGCTTGCGTATCCGTCGCCGATACATATTCCGCGCGTCCTGAATCGTGCAGCTGCGCATGCTCCGGACCGATCGAGGCATAATCCAGCCCCGCCGAAACCGAATGCGTCAGCGCAATCTGCCCCGCATCGTCCTGCAGCACGTAAGAGAATGCCCCCTGCAGCACGCCGGGCGCTCCGCCCTGAAAGCGCGCCGCATGTTCTCCCAGTACTGTGCCGCGTCCACCTGCTTCGACGCCAATCAGCCGAACGTCCTTATCGGGAATAAATTCATAGAACGCGCCGATGGCGTTCGATCCGCCGCCCACGCAGGCGATCACCGCGTTCGGCAGTCGTCCTTCTTTTTCAAGAAACTGCTCCCGCGCCTCGCGGCTGATCACGCGATGAAAGTCGCGCACCATCGCCGGATAGGGATGCGCCCCGAGCACGCTGCCCAGAAGATAATGCGTGGTCCGGACGTTCGTGACCCAGTCCCGCATCGCTTCGTTGATCGCGTCCTTGAGCGTCTTCGAGCCCGAATCGACGCCGCGCACCTCCGCACCGAGCAGCCGCATGCGGTAGACATTCAGCTCCTGCCGCCGCATGTCCTCTTCGCCCATGTAGACCACGCATTCCAGCCCAAACAACGCGCAGACCGTCGCCGTCGCCACGCCGTGCTGCCCCGCGCCCGTCTCGGCGATGATGCGCTTCTTGCCCATGCGCAGCGCCAGCAGCCCCTGACCGATGCAGTTGTTGATTTTGTGCGCGCCGGTGTGCAGCAGGTCTTCGCGCTTGAGATAAATCTTTGCGCCGCCCAGCTGCTCGGTCAGGCGCGAGGCAAAGTACAGCGGCGTGGGACGGCCAACATAGTCGCGCAGCAGCCCATCGAGCTTCGCGTGAAAGTCCGGATCGGCCTGCGCCTCGGCGTAAGCGTGCTCCAGCTCATCGAGCGCCGCAACCAGCGTTTCGGGAACATAGCGTCCGCCGTAGATGCCGAAGCGACCTGTGGATGTACCAGGAACTGTAGTGGCCATAAATGCCTCTGTTTTTAAGGGTCAGCGATTTCGCGGGGAATGGCAACCCCCGGTATATGTGTGGGCCGGTTCAGGAAGGACCTGTATTTTTGCGAAAGCCCCACGGGCAGCGGCCACAAAGGCTTTCACCTTCTCCGGATCTTTCTTTCCCGGCGCGGACTCGACCCCCGTCACCACATCCACCCCCCAGGGACGCAGCGTGCGAATCGCCTCGGCCACGTTCTGCGGATTCAGCCCGCCCGCAGCCACCAGATGTTTGGAAGCCCCGGCAAATGCGCTTCGCGCCGCCTGCCAGTCAAAGGCAATGCCGGTCCCGCCCACCGCCGTCGCCGTGCGCGAATCGACCAGAACCGCATCGATCGCCGGATTCGTCTGCACTGCCTGAATCTGCTCTGCAAGATCGTCGCCGTAGTGCAGCACCTGCAGAATCCGCGGTTGTATCCCTCGCGCCGTCAGATGATCGCGCAGGCGCACCGCCAGAGCCGGGTCGCCGTTCTGGTGAAGCTGCACGCCGGTCAGCCCGCACTCGACCATGGTGTGAACCATCTCCTCGAAGCCCGCATCGACAAAGACACCGATTTTTTCAAGACTTTCCGGCAGGTGCGGCACAATGCGGCATACCTGCTCCGCTGTCACCTGCCTCCGGCTGGCCGCAAAGATAAACCCAATCGCATGCGCCCCGGCGTGAGCGGCGAGCTGCGCATCGTCAAGACTGGTGTTGCCGCAAAGCTTGATCCACATAGCCGCTCCTCACGCCTGTTGCGGAACCGCTTCCGCAGCCGACTGCAGCAGCGAAGTCAGCGCTGCGCCCGGATCGGGCTGTCTCATGAACGACTCGCCGATCAGGAAAGCGTGGAATCCAGCGGCGCGCAGCCGGTTCAGGTGGTCGGCAGTATGAATGCCGCTCTCCGCTACGTGCACCGCGCCTTTGGGCAGATCCGCCGCCAGATCGAGCGACCGCTCCAGCGTGACGTGAAACGTCTTCAGGTCGCGATTGTTCACGCCATAGGCATCGCAGCCCAGGTCGCGCACCCGCGCCAGCTCTTCCGCGTCGTGCACCTCACACAGCACGTCGAGCTTCCATTCGTGAGCAAAAGCGGTAAATCGCGCCAGCTCCCCATCGGTCAGCGCGGCAGCAATCAGCAGAATCGCATCCGCCCGATATGCCCGCGCTTCGACAATCTGATACTCATCGACGATGAAATCCTTGCGCAGACAAGGAATCGACGTCGCCTTCGATGCAATTTCCAAATTGTGCAGACTGCCCTGAAAGAAGGGCTCATCGGTCAGCACCGAGAGCACCGCTGCGCCGGCAGCTTCCAGCCTCTGCGCCAGTGTTTTCGGATCGAACTCCGCCCGGATCAGCCCCTTCGACGGCGAAGCCTTTTTCAGCTCGGCAATAATCGCCGGGCCGGTACTCGATCTCTCCCGCAGCGCCCGGGCAAACCCGCGCGGCGTATGTTCCGCCGTCAGCCGCTCCAGTTCGTCGAGACGGACGTTCTCTTTGAGCTCCGCAACCGTAGCGCGTGTGGTGGCGAGAATGCGTTCGAGATGCAAAGTTGGCTCCCTTTCCAGTATAGCGACCGCACGCCCACGGATGGTTCACCGCAGGCGTTGCGCTGATGGCATTCTGCTGGATGTATGAATAGTCCGTATCTGCCTGATTTTCGGCTGGCCGGAACAATTCAGCAGCAGGCGGTCTGGATCAGCCCGAAATCCCTATCTTCTTCGCGGTTTTTTCGAGAATCTCCAGTGCCTGGTCGATCTGCGGACGGGTATGCTCGCTGGTCATGATCGTGCGAATGCGCGCCTTGCCCTCGGCCACGGTGGGGAAGGCGATGCCGGTCGCCATCAGTCCCGCGTCGAACAGCGCCCGCGAGAAGTCCATCGTCAGCCGCCCATCGCCGATGATGATCGGCGTAATCGGCGTTTCGCTCGCAGGGGTGGTCACCCCGCCAATGTTGAATCCCAGCCGGCCCAGCTCGCCCTTGAAGTAGCGCGTGTTGTCCCACAGCCGCTCGATGCGCTCCGGTTCCGACTCCAGCAGGTCGAAGGCCGCAATACAGGTCGCCGTCACCGACGGCGGATGCGAGGTAGAGAAGAGAAACGGCCGCGCCCGGTGGCAGAGGTAATCGATCAGGTCCTTCGATCCGCAGACATAGCCTCCGATCGCTCCGATCGCCTTCGACAGCGTCCCCACCTGGATATCCACGCGCCCGTGGCAGTTAAAGTGATCGATGCTGCCCCGTCCGTTCCGCCCCAGCACGCCTGAGGCATGCGCGTCATCGACCATCATGATGGCGCCGTACTTGTCCGCCAGGTCAGCCAGCTTGTCGACCGGTCCGATATCCCCGTCCATCGAAAAGACGCCGTCGGTAATGATCAGTTTTCGCCCCGGCTCATTCGCCACTTCCTTCAACAGTTCCTCAGCGTGGTCGACGTCTTTGTGCCGGAAGACCTTGATCTTCGCCCGCGAGAGCCGCGCTCCGTCGATGATCGAGGCGTGGTTCAGCTCATCGGAGAGGATGAAGTCGTCTTTGCCCAGAATCGACGAGACCGTTCCCGCATTCGCCGTAAACCCGCTCTGGAAGACCACGCAGGCTTCGACATTCTTGAAGCGGGCAATCTTTTCCTCCAGCTCCATGTGGATCTTCATCGTTCCGGCGATGGTTCGGACCGCTCCCGGCCCGACGCCGTAGTCTTTGATCGCCTGGATCGCCGCCTCGCGCAGCTTCGGGTGATTGCAGAAGCCGAGGTAGTTATTCGACGCGAGGTTGATGACCTGCTTCCCGTCGTAGACCGAAACCGGTTCCTGCACCCCGTTCAGCACACGCAGGTGAAAGTACGTGCCCTTCCGCTTCAGCTCATCGAGCTGCGCGGTCAGGTGTCGAAGCTGCGGACGGGCGGAAAGCGCGGTAGTCATAACGAATCGGCCTCAAAAGAAAAATGACTAACTCAGCATCGTAACGCGAACCGGGCGGCTCGGGCAGCGAACCGGTCCCCAGCTGCATCCCAAAAGTCGGACTGTGCGAGATGAAAGGATGAACGAAGCTAATGCTGAAAAAAGCAGCAGGATGGAGTGTGACGGTGGCAATGATGGCAATATTGCTGGCCGCCGGTTGCGGGAGACATGCAGGCCACACCGCTGCCAGCGAGCAGCCGTCCACGCCGGCTCAAAGTACCCCGGCTTCGGGTCTGCCAGCCGCGTCCCCGCCCGCATCCACCAGCCAGCCCAGCCAACCGGCAAATGGCCAGTCCGCAAACTCTGCCGCTCCGGTGGCCGCCCCTGCGGGGAACGCCCCTTACACGCCGCCGTTGCAGCAGCGTGACGCCGGGCAGAAGCCGTCGCCGGTGGCTGCCGGCGTCGTTGTTCCTGATGAAACCGAGCTGAGCATTCGTCTCGACCAGCACATCAGCGTCAAGACCTCTCAGGCGGGTGACAAATTCTCCGGCACCATCGTTCATCCGATAGTGGTGAACGGGCTTACGGCCATTCCTGCCGGCTCGCAGGCAGAAGGTGTGGTGCTGCGCTCGCATCGGCGCGGACACTTCAAAGGGCGCTCGATTCTGCAGCTTACCCTCACCGGTCTCGACGTGAATGGCCGGCACTATCAGATCGACACCCGCAGCCTGATGCGCACGAAAAAAGGCAAAGGCAGGCGGACAGCGGCGTTTATCGGCGGAGGCTCCGGCCTCGGCATGCTCATCGGAGGGGTAGCTACCGGCGGCGTTGGCCTGGTGGTTGGTGGCCTGAGCGGAGCGGGCGCCGGAACGCTGGGTGCAGCCTTTACCGGCAACCGCGATATCAATCTTCCAGCGGAATCGATCGTTCGATTCCGGCTCTCGCAGCCGATCCAGCTGCAATAGCGCCGTACACAGCCACCTGGCGGCGGGTATTTATGTTCAATCGCTAATCGGCGCTGAAAGAGGACATTCTGCATCGATTTGTAGGCTTTCCGCTATGGTGAAAGCCGATTCTTTTTCAATTGTCCGAGCGGAGTGTGCCTTCCTGGCGAGGAGTTTGCCCCGGCTCAGATACAATGGTTTTCTGGTGGCACAGACGCAGCCGCCTGATGTTTCGAGAGAGCAGAGTAACGGGACGAATGAATTTGCAGTTGTCTTTGCACTTGCCTTTGCGGTTGTCCGGGCAGAAGTTGGGCAGACGGATGCGCCGCCTGGCCATGAATTTTGGATTTCCCGCCGGTGTGGCCGTGCTGGCCATGGCTGTCGCTGCTCCGGTGTGGGGGCAGACAACGACCCGTACGCAGCTTTCTGCTTCAACAGAAAGCGACAACGGCGCGACAAAGACAGTTCTGACCGCCCATGTAGGTGATGCAATGGGTGGCTCGCTGTCGGAAGGCTCTATAAGCTTCGAGACGGCAAAGGGCTCGGTTGGCTCGGCGTTCGTGCAGAACGGCGTAGCCTCTCTGGCTTTGGACCAGTTGCCGCAGGGGATCAGCAGCGTGACGGCGGTCTATCATCCTGCCGGAAGCTATGCGGCCTCCTCGGCCAGTGCCTCGGTTACCCCCGCGCCCGCAAGCACAACTCCTTCCTTCTCAGTGACCGGCAGCCCCACCTCGCTTTCGGTGTCGCCTGGTGATTTCGGAACCACCATCCTCACGATTACCTCGTCAAACGGCTTTTCGCAGGCTGTAAATCTCTCCTGCTCGAGCCTGCCGGCTGAGTCCACGTGCAATTTCAATACAACGCCGGTGACACCAACGGCCAGCGGCGCTGGTCAATCGGTGACCAGTACGCTGCAGATCAGCACTGAGGCCCCCTCAGGTGCCATGCAGGATCTGCCCGGCTTTGGTAAAAGCACGTCAGGCATTGCCTACGCCATCCTGATTCCGGGCATACTGGCGCTGGCCGGGCTCGGAGCATTGCGCCGAAAGAACTTCGGGAGTTTCCGGGTGCTGGGTATTGTCCTGCTGCTGGGCGCAGGCGTGCTGGGAACAAGCGGATGCGCGGCGCGGTACTGGTACAACCACCGGCCTCCCTCGCCGAACAGTGGTACCCCGGCTGGAACCTACACGGTAGTCGTAGCGGCCTATTCATCAAACGGAACCAGCGTGCAAAACGCAACTCCGCTGAACATTACCCTGACAGTTAAGTAATCCGCTGGAAAAATCCGGGAAATCAGTGCGGCAGTTCGCAGACAGCGACTGCCGCGTTTTTGTATGGGCATGGAAACGACGTGACGGCGCCGGGTGCAAGCAGCAGCCACGTAACGCCGTGCGAGCGCAGTTTGGGCAGCCGTTCGGCATCGCTCATCAGGTCGATTCCGGTCTGGGCCGCTCTCTCCTGTGCCCAGCGGGCAGCCAGGTGCGGAAAGACCACAACCACTCCGCCATCCTTGTCGTCGGCGAGATGGTCGCGGCCGGTAATGGCGCGGAAGCCCTGTGCATCTTCTCCCGGAAGGTAGACCAGACGGGGATTGAAGGCGAAGACGGCATCGTGCGGGGTATGACCGCCGATCCAGAGAAAGGCCTGCTGCCAGGGGCTGGAAGGCGCTGTAAAGGGCCATTCGACGAAATTGGAGCTGCCGTACGTCTGATGCTGTCCCAGAGACAGCGCGATAGCAGGGATGAGAAAGCAGAGCGCCGCCCATCGGGTGTGTGGAATAAGCCAGCCAGCCGCCCCGCCGAGAAGCAAAACGCCAAGGGCGTAGATGAGGTGGAAGCTGCGTAAAGGCTGAAGCGGGGCCAGCAGATAGGGTCCGGAAGCCGGAACGAAAAGAGCAGCAACGATCAGGCTGGCGGAACCGGTGAGCAGACAGCTGATCGAGAGCCCACCAATGGCAGCGGATCGCCTGAACCTCCAGGCCGCCCATGCAAACAGCAGCAGGGGCAGAACGAGACCGAGGATTTCATACCATCGCCATCGGGCGAGAAGCAGATAAGTATGACTGGGCAGCAGCGTCGCCTGACGCCAGGCTGCGCTCGTGGGCGCATGATGCGATACGCCGAGAGCCAGAAAAAACGCGGCAGCGAAGGCGGCAACGCCCCCGATTGCAACGAGAGCGGCCAGGCTCATTCTGCCAGCCTGCACCAGGACTTGCAGAATCAGGAAGGCAATGAGGAACGCTGCCATAAGCGGATGCAGCAGCGCCGCCAGTGCAGCGAAGCATGCCATGCGCAGCCACGCGCAGTCGAGGCAGGCGGCAACGGCAAAGAGGCCGCAGGGCGTTGAAAAGGAGCGCGCCGTCACATACGGGTCCATCAGCACAAGCGCCGTTCCGGCGACAGGCAGCGTAAAGCAGGCGGCCGCCATGATGACTGCGCCGAACCTTTGCGCCGGAGTGGCGAAAAGCCGTGAAGCGAGCTGGAAGCAGGCGAGCAGAAATAAAAAGATGGATGCGAGGTGCGCGGCGAGAAGCACCCACGGCAGCGGGATATAGCTGAGGCGCACGAAGGCAGCCATGCCGTGCGCAAAGATCGACAGATGCGTGTGGGCCAGCACAAAGGCGGCATCGGCAGGGTAGAGCGTAGGGTCGAGCAGCCTGCGAATGCCGGCTACATAAATGTCGGCATCGTCGGCGAAGGGATGATATCCGGAGAGAAACAGAACGATAACAGTGAGCGGCAGAAGCCGAAGAATCCGGCTCCATGAAAAAAGCGGCAGCGCGGCTGAGGGTTTAGAGAGCGGCGATGGCAATCGGCTATGCTCTCCGCCGGACACTGGATTCAAGCCACGCATCAAGATGCTCACGGGCAGCACGCAGGGCGCGATGACGCTTCTCCATCCGGCTGATGGCAGCTGCCCCTTCAAGCAGCGAGATGATCAGCGAAGCGGCCTCGTCGGGGTCGATCCTGTCCTCGATCTCTCCCTTTTCCCTGCCCTCGGTAAGAATGCCACCGAGCAGATTCTGCCAGTTTTGCAGCGCGCGGCGCGCGCGGGCGCGGAGCACAGGGCTGCCGTCGTCATCGTTGTCGAGCGCCGTATTGAGCAGCGGGCAGCCGCCGGGAAAGGATGGTGCTGATATGAAGTTCTCGATATGCAGCTTCAGTCTGTCGACACTGTTGGCGATTTTGGTGAGGCGATGGCTCCGTCTCAGACAGGTATCCTGCCACGCATAGTCGAAAGCCTCGGCGGCAAGCAGCTCTTTGGTGGGAAAGTACCGGTAAATACTGGCTTTTTCTAGGCCGGTTGCTTCCACGATGTCCTGCATGGAACAGCCTTCGTACCCTTTGCGATTGAAGAGCTGCGCGGATTTTTCGATGATTCTCTGCCGCGTTTCAGCGCCTTTGCTCATGAGGCCCTTCAGCGATTCAGCCGCCTGGGAAAAACAATCTCGCTCTTTCCGAGGCTATTCGTAACCGGGAAAAACTACCAGCGTGAGAACGAGGCTGCTGCAGCCAGCGGCAGCCCCTTTTTCACAGGCTGAAAATTCTTACCAGGGCAGTTCCTCACCAAGATGAATAAAACGGCCGCTCGGCGCATCCGCAGCCAGCAGTGCCGCAGCAACACTGGTCTGTGCGCCCTCAGGAATTTCCATCGGTGCGGCATCTGTACCCATGTCGGTCTTGACCCAGCCAGGGTGCACAGAAGTGACCTTGATCGGGGTATCCCGCAGCTCCCAGGCAAGATGAACGGTCCACGCGTTGAGCGCGGTCTTCGAGGAGTTATAGGCAAACTTCTTGAAGGAATAAATAGGGCTGGACGGATCGGCGTGCAGCGTAAGGGAGCCGAGAATACTGGAAAGGTTAACGATGCGTCCTGCGGGACTCTTCTTCAGCAGCGGCAGCAGCGCATGCGTAAGCAGAACGACGGAAAATACGTTGGTCTCATAAACGCCCTGCAGCTCTGCCTCCGGCGTTTCGCTCACGGTGGGCTTGAACAAATCGCTTTCGCCGACGGCTGCGATGCCCGCATTGTTGATGAGGATATCGAGCTTGCCGAATTGCCTGCTGAACCAGTCCGCAGCCGCGGTACGGTCAGAAGCTTTGGTGACGTCGAGCTGAATGCCATAGGCGTCGATGCCTTCCGCCTTCAGCTTTGCCGCAGCCTCTTCAGCGGCCCCTCGCTGCCGTGCGGCGAGCACGACGGTAACACCTTTTTGTCCCAGCTGGCGGGCGGTTTCAAAACCCAGTCCGCGATTAGCTCCGGTAATGAGAGCGACTTTGTCTGCCATGGAAATGGCCTCCTGTTGCGTATGAGATGTGGGGTGGGTGCACGCGGGATTCAGATATTTCCTACCGATCGGTAGCTTTTTAACATAAAAATTACGCAGCGTGCCGCAAAGAAACAGATTTCTCCGGCTTAGGCTGGTGAGCTATCAGGGGCTTCGAGCTCGGAGGCAAGCCACTCCATGATTTGTCCGGCTATTAAAAGATTATCGCCGAAGCCCTGAAACCAGTGAACATCGGGCTCTTTGCGGAACCAGGTCAGCTGGCGTTTTGCGTAATTGCGATGACCCTGCTGCGCGTGGGAGATGGCATCGGAAAGAGAGAGTTCGCCGCGCAGAACGGCCCGCGCCTGGCGATAGCCGAGGGAATCAAAGGCGCGGGGCGCGTCGCCATATCGGGCAACGAGGCTGCGGGTTTCTTCGATCAGTCCGCCGGAAAATTCAGCGGAAAACATCTGTGCGGCGCGTGTATTGATGCGCTCGTAGAGCTGTCGTCTTGGAGGATTGAGACCGATGCGAAGAATACGATAGCCGGTCAGTGGATCGCGCCCTGCCTGCCACGCCTCGGTGATTGGCTCACGCCCGGCGAGACAGACTTCAATGGCGCGAATGAGCTTCGGCGTATCGTTTGCGTGGATGCGCTGCGCGGCTTTCGCGTCAAGGCGCATCAGCAGTCGATGCAGCCATCCGGCGCCCCGACGTTCAGCACTGTGCTGAAGTCGGAATCGGATTTCCACGGAGCGCTGCGGTCCCGCGAAGAGACCGTCGAGAAGCGCGCGAAGATAAAGGCCCGTCCCTCCGGTGACGACAGGCAGTCTTCCCCGGCTGGTAATGTCGGCAATGGCCTCACGCGCCAGCCGGCTATAGTCGCCGGCGGTGGAGTGCTCGTCCGGGGCATAGATATCGATCAGGTGATGCGGCACGCTCTGGCGTTCGGCAAGAGTGGGCTTGGCAGTACCGTTTTCCATCTCGCGGTAGACGGCAACCGAATCACAGCTGACGATCTCTCCATTGAAATGTCTGGCCAGATTCAGAGAAAGTGCTGTCTTGCCGCTGGCCGTGGGTCCGAGCAGGACGACGAGAGGTCTATCCATGGAATTATGTCGCCGGTTTCAGGCTAACAAAGACAAAGCTGGACAAAAAGGTTTCCTGAAGGTCACGCGGGCCTGAGGGTTTGCCTCAGGCCCGGACACAACGAGAAAACAGCAGGGATGAAAAGTTTCCGCCAGCCATGCAGTAATAAGCCGAGAAATGCAGGCTCCTCGGAGCGGCCGGCCTCAAACTTACTGTCGCGAGCCAGTGCTCTGTTCTGCGCACATGTATTCGCGATACACACAGAATTACGCACAGAATGAATTCAGCGAATAGCACTCCAGCCGCTTTGGAAATACTTTTGAGGATAATCTGATAACACAGACGGGTGAGCGGAGAATACCTTTAAACGGGCTGGCGCTTCATCGTAGGTACACTATAGAAGCGCAGTTAAATATGCGGATTTCGCACATCGGTCTCTTTTCCTCTGTTGTCAGGGAGTTGACAGGCGAAAGGCAGAGCGGATAACGTTGCTGACAGATGCAGATTCGCATGCACCACCGCCATCACCACCATCATCACGTGATGAACGTGCCAGCGAACTTCTGCAGCCCGAGATAGCAACAGCCAATTCGAGGATTTCGCAGAGCCTGCCGGCGCGAACAGCACTGGCGGGCTTTTTGCATTTTCAGGCAATTCGCAAAAGGATAGTGGGAGATGACCGAGATCAGGATCGACTTCGCAAAGATGGATGGACTGACGCCAGGCATCGTGCAGCACGCACGGACCGGCCAGGTGCTGATGACCGGCTTTCTGAATGAGGAAAGCTATCGCAAAACGCTCGAAACCGGCTTCGTCACATTCTGGAGCCGCACCCGGCAGAAGTTGTGGATGAAGGGCGAAACCAGTGGAAATCGTCTGCGTGTGGTGGAAGCGCTGACCGACTGTGACCAGGATACCCTGCTCTTTCGTGTCGAGGTGGAAGGGGATGGCCTGGTGTGCCACGAGGGTACTGTGAGCTGTTTTACGCGCCCGATTGCGCTGCAGGCACCGGCAGCGGAGGTGCAGGCATGAGCCAGAAAATCCGTCTCGGCATTCCCAAGGGCAGCCTGCAGGACGCAACGATAGCTCTGTTTGAGCGTGCCGGTTGGCGCATCTACGCCAATGGCCGCTCCTATTTTCCGACCATCGACGATCCGGAGATTGAGTGCATGTTGATTCGCGCGCAGGAGATGGCGCGCTATGTCGATCACGGCGTGCTGGATACGGGCCTGACCGGCATCGATTGGGTAATCGAAAGTGGTCTGGATGTCGAGAGCGTGACCAGCCTTGTGTATTCCAAGCAAAGCCGTAAAGGCGTGCGCTGGGTGCTGGCTGTCCCGGAAGATTCTCCTTATCAGCGCGCCGAGGATCTGAGCGGGAAGATCATCGCGACAGAATTGGTGGAAGTAACGAAGCGCTATTTTGCGCAGAAGAATGTCCCGGTCAAGGTGGAATTCAGCTGGGGCGCGACGGAAGTAAAGCCGCCCACACTGGCCGACGCCATTGTGGAAGTGACCGAGACGGGGAGCTCGTTGCGGGCCAATCGCCTGCGCATTATCGAAACGGTGCTGGAAAGCGAAACGCGGCTGATTGCCAATCGCACGGCCTATAAAGACGAGTGGAAGAAGCAGAAAATCGACAGTCTGGCGCTGATGCTGAAGGGCGCGATTGCCGCTCAGGGTCAGGTTGGGCTGATGCTGAATGTGTCGAAGGAGAACCTGCCGACGGTGCTGTCGGTGCTGCCTGCACTCAACTCGCCGACCATTTCGGAGCTGAGCGATTCGAAGTGGGTCGCGGTCAACACGATTCTCGAAGAGAGCGTGGTGCGTGACGTGATTCCGCGCCTGAAAGCGGCACAGGCGACTGGAATCGTGGAATATCCGTTGAACAAGGTGGTGCTGTGAAGCTGCTGCGCAGCGGAAGCAGTGCGGCTCGGGAGCGCCTGGATGCGCTCACCGACCGCCGCAATGCGGGCTATGAGCGCGCAATGCCTGTGGCCCGGCGCATCGTCGACAGTGTGCGTC
This sequence comes from Paracidobacterium acidisoli, assembly GCF_003428625.2. Taxonomy (GTDB): domain Bacteria; phylum Acidobacteriota; class Terriglobia; order Terriglobales; family Acidobacteriaceae; genus Paracidobacterium; species Paracidobacterium acidisoli. Next base: position 411,343 of record NZ_QVQT02000004.1, read on the forward strand.
GCGGTGGCGATGCGGCACTGCTGCGGCACCGCACAAAGCTCGACGGCATTTCGTCGCAGGTGCCGTTACGAGTCTCAGAAGACGAGATGCGTGCCGCATGGGAGGCCGGTTCAGCTGAAGTCAGAGCGGCGCTGAAGACGGCGGCCAAAAATATCCGCGCCTTTGCTGAGCGGCAGCGCCCGCGCGACTGGGATATGCGTCCCGCTCCGGGCGTAATGACCGGGCAGCGCGTAAAGCCGCTCGATGCGGTGGGCTGCTACGTGCCGAGCGGCCGCTATCCGTTGCCTTCCACGTTGTTGATGACTGCGATCCCGGCGCAGGTTGCCGGGGTGCCGAGAATTGCCGCAGTGTCACCGCGGCCGGCGCGGGAGACGCTGGCAGCCGCGCACCTGCTGGGTGTGACGGAATTCTATCGCGTGGGCGGTGCGCAGGCTGTGGCGGCATTGGCCTATGGAACGGAGAGCCTGCCACGGGTAGACAAAATTGTTGGTCCCGGTAATGCCTACGTGACGGCGGCAAAGAAGCTCGTGGCCTTCGATTGCGGCATCGACATGCTGGCCGGGCCGACAGAGATCGTCGTGACCAGCGAAGCCGGCGACGCAGTCGCGATTGCGGCAGATCTGATTGCACAGGCAGAGCATGACCCGGACGCGGTGGCGATCCTTCTGACCAGCAATGCAGAGCTGGCAAAGGCAGTGGCGATCGAGGTCAGGCAAAGAGTCCGGAGCAATAAGATCGCGGCTGAAGCGATAGCGCGAAATGGCACAGTCGTTATCACTAAAACGCCGGAAGAGGCGCGTGAAATGACAAACCGGATCGCTCCGGAGCATCTGACGATCGACAGTGAAGCAGATCTTGCATGGGTACGCAATGCCGGATCAGTGTTCGTCGGGCACTTGTCGGCTCAGCCGCTTGGCGATTACGTCTCCGGACCAAACCATACGCTGCCGACCAGCGGCCTGGCGCGGCTGCGCGGAGGCCTGAGCGTGATGGATTTTGTGAAGCTGATTACAGTACAGCAATACAGCGCGGAAGGGATAAAGCGGCTCGGGCCTGCCGGGATCGTATTGGCGAAGGCCGAAGGTCTGATGGGCCATGCGGAAGCGATTCGCGCAAGGGGGATCGATGGCTGAGGTAAAAGCAGCAGGGCCGATACTTTCCTCGACCGTGCGGCGCATGAAGGAATACCACCCGCCGTTAGGCGATCGCAGCGGCCTGCGGCTGGACTTCAATGAAAATACCTTTGCCTGCTCGCCGCGCGTGCTGGAAACGCTTGGACATATTTCGCGCGCGGATCTGACGAAATATCCTGAGCGTGAGCCGGTGGAGAGGCTGGTGGCGAAACATCTTGGGCTGGAGCCAGCGCAGGTCCTGCTGACGAACGGCGTGGATGAAGCCATTCATGTGCTGTGCCAGACGTATCTCGATGCCGGCAGTGAGTTGCTGCTGCCTGTCCCGACGTATTCCATGTATGAAGTCTATGCATCGGGGACAGAAACGCGTGTGTTGCGGGTCCAGGCTGGTAATGACTTTGCGTTTCCCGTGCAGCAGGTGCTCGATTCCATTACTCCGGCGACGAGGCTGATTGCGATTGCGAATCCCAATAGCCCGACGGGGCAGGCTGTGCGCCGCGAGGATCTGCTCGCCGTGATTGAGGCTGCCCCCCACGCGGCAGTGCTGTTGGACGAAGCATACTTCCATTTCTTTGGCGAAACCGCGATGGATCTGGTCGGCCGCGTGCCAAATGTAATTGTCGCGCGTACCTTTTCAAAGGCTTATGGACTCGCCGGGCTTCGCCTGGGTGTGCTGGCTGCCGCGGAAGAGCAGATGCAGTGGATGCGGCGCGCCATTTCGCCATACAGCGTGAACGCGCTGGCGCTGGCCTGCCTGCCGTCGGCGATCGAAGACAGTGCGTACCTTGACTGGTATGTCAGCGAAGTCTTGGCCTCCCGCACCCTGTTCGAATCTGCACTGACGCGACTGGATGTGCCGTACTGGCCGTCGCGTGCAAATTTTGTCCTCGCAAATATTGGTTCAAAGCATCAGGAGTTTGCCGCAGCGATGCGCAGACGCAATGTGCTGGTGCGGGATCGATCGAGCGATCCTGGCTGTGACGGGTGTGTGCGTATCACGGTAGGAACGCGCGAACATACCGAGCTGGGCATAGCGGCGCTTGAGGAATCGCTGCGAGAAATAGGCTGGATGAAAGGCGAAGCATGAAAAAGGCAGCAAAACGAACGGGCTCTATCGATCGCAAAACAGCGGAGACCCAGATTTCTCTGAAGCTGACGATCGAGGGAGCGGGCCGTTACAAGGTATCGACGGGGATCAGATTTTTCGATCACATGCTCGAATTGTTTACGCGCCATGGTGCCTTCGACCTGGAGTTGACCTGCAAAGGTGACTTGGATGTAGACCAGCATCACACTGTGGAAGATGTGGGGATCGCGCTGGGCGAGGCCTTCGATAAGGCATTGGGCGATAAGCGCGGCATTCTGCGCGCGGGATATTTCCTGATGACGATGGACGAGACGCTGGGTATCGCTGCTGTCGATCTCAGTGGCCGCGTGGCATCGGTGATTGATACGAAGGTGAAGACGCGTCTGGTAGGCGATCTGCAGTCGGAGCTGGTAGACGATTTCTTTGAAGGGTTTTCGCGAGGCGCACGGGCAAATGTGCATGTAAAGACGATGTACGGCCGTTCAAATCATCACAAGGTCGAGGCACTGTTCAAGGCCTTCGCACGAGCGCTGCGCGTGGCGTGCTCGCGTGATCCGCAGCTTGGTGAGATGCTGCCCAGCACCAAAGGATTGCTGTAATGGGTGCTGGTGTGATCGCTGTCGTCGACTATAAAGCGGGTAACCTCACGTCGGTGATGAAGGCACTCCATGTGGCTGGAGCCAAAGCAGTACTCACCGAAGATCCAGATGTTGTCCGCCGAGCGGTGAAGATCGTCCTCCCCGGTGTCGGGCACTTTGCGGCGACTTCATTCCTGGCGGAGCACGGGCTGAAAGAGGCAATCGAGGAGCGGATTCGCGCCGGAGCACCTTTCCTCGGAATCTGCGTGGGACTGCAGTGGCTGTTTGCAGGAAGTACGGAAGCGCCGGGGTATGAAGGACTGAGCACGTTTCCACAGCTTTGCGATCGTTTTGCCCCCGGGAAAAAAGTTCCACATGTCGGATGGAATTCACTCGCAATTCGTGAAGGATCGCAGCTCTTTGCCGGAATCGAAGATGGAAGCTTCGTATATTTCACTCACTCTTATCGCGCTCCCGTAATCAACGAGACTGCCGCTGTGACAAATTATGATGAACCATTCACCGCTGCAGTGGAGCGCGGAAACGTGATGGGCGTACAGTTCCATCCCGAAAAATCAGGCGCGGCAGGTCTGCACTTGCTGGAGAACTTTGTGAGGCTGGCATGCTGACGAAGCGCATTATTGCCTGTCTGGATGTAAACGCTGGCCGCGTAGTCAAGGGCGTACAGTTCGTGGATCTGGTAGATGCCGGCGACCCGGCGGAGCTGGCAGCGCGGCACGCAGCAGCGGGTGCGGATGAGATTGTGCTGCTCGATATCACCGCAACGCACGAGCGCCGCGGCACGCTTATCGATACGGTGCGCCGCACTGCACAGCGCCTTTTCGTTCCATTCACCGTCGGCGGAGGCATTCGCACCGCGGATGATGCCGGAGCAGTCTTCGATGCCGGAGCGGATAAGGTCAGCATCAACTCTGCCGCTTTAGCCCGTCCCGCTCTGATTGGTGAGATCGGAGCGAAGTTCGGCGCGCAGGCCGTGATCGTTGCTATCGATGCGCGCCGCAAAGGAGAAAGCGCCGAAGTCTATATTGAAGGCGGACGAAAGCCGACAGGTCGTGGAGTGGTGGAGTGGGCACGTGAAGCCGAGGATCGCGGTGCCGGCGAGATTCTGCTGACCTCCATGGATGCAGACGGCACCCGTGCCGGTTTCGATTGTGAGATCACCGCCATGGTAGGCGAAGCTGTGCAGATTCCAGTGATTGCTTCCGGCGGTGCGGGTAACGCCGCGCACTTTACGCAGGTCTTCCGCGAGGGCAGGGCCGACGCGGCGCTTGCAGCAAGTATCTTCCACTTTGGGATATCGGATGCGCGCATGCTGAAGGAAGAGCTGGCAAAGGATGGAGTTCCAGTGAGGCTGCCATGTTAATTCCTTCAATTGATCTGATGGGCGGACGTATTGTGCAGCTGGTGCGTGGTGAAAAGCTGAAGCTCGCCTTCGACGATTTCGATTACTGGATCGAACGGTTCTCCTCATATCCCCTCGTTCAGCTTATTGATCTGGACGCAGCGATGCGGCAGGGAGAGAACACGGTGCTGATCGAGCAGATCGCGCGGCGGCTGCCCTGTCAGGTGGGCGGCGGCATCCGAACGGCGGAACAGGCGCAGAGACTGATCGATGCGGGAGCGAAACGCGTGATCTTTGGATCGGTGTTATTTCGCGCCGATGCTGTTTTGCCTGTGGATACGGAAATGGCAGCATCTCTGTCTGCGGTTTTGACCGCGGAACGAGTCGTCGCCAGTATCGATACAAAGGGCGGTAAGGTTGCCATCCGTGGCTGGAAAGAGCAAACAGAGGTAACGCCGGAACAGGCGATTACCGCACTTGAGCCATATTGCAGTGCATTTCTGTATACGCATGTGGATACAGAGGGCACAATGCAGGGGTTTCCACTGCCGGTGGCGCGGGAGCTGCGCGCTCTGACCCAGCGGCAGTTGATTGTCGCCGGAGGCATTCGCGAACAGGCAGAGATCGATGCGCTGGAAGCGATTGATGTCGACGCGGTTGCAGGTATGGCCGTGTACTCCGGCCTGCTGGCTACCTGACCTGCTCGCGGCGTCGATAAAGAATGCCCACCACGATAAAAGCCGCAGCGGCCACCGCTGAGGCTATAGCACTGGATCGATGTCCCCGTACGGCGGCCAGAACGGTATCGGCCGTCCAGAAGAAAGCGAGTGCAAACCAGAGATAAGAAGGGCGCATTTCTCTTTCATGATAAATATCTGCCGCCGCCGCTACCATTTTCCGATATCTGGAGTAAGCTGATACGTCCGGCGTAGCCGGGTGATTCAGGACTGCGAGCACGGCAATGGTGACCAGGAAGAATGAAATACGGGTAGCGAAGCGGCTTGATGAGGTCGGATTTTCCGATATCGTCCAGATTCGGAACAGAGTGCTCGAACTGCGCACCGCCGGTCAGGTAGTGCACGCATTTCACGGTGGCGAGCCATTTTTCGAGACACCGGAAGCCATCAAATACGCCATGATGCGTGCTCTGGTTGAGAATCGGACGAAATATGCCGAATCTTCGGGTATTGCACCTTTGCGTGAGGCGATCGCAGACAAGCTGAAAACCAAAAACAGCCTCGATGCAGGTATTGAGGATGTCATGATTACCGCGGGCGGCGCACATGCGCTGTATGCGGCCTTTCAGTCAGTGCTCGATCCCGGCGACGACGTGTTGCTGTTCTCGCCATACTGGACACCGATCCGCGACATGATCACCGTTGCCGAGGCGAGACCGCTGCTGATACCCACAGCGACAGCCAGACGCAATGGTTTGACGAAAACGCTGGAGCACTTCACGACACCGAAGGCGCGGGCGATTTACTACAATACGCCGCAGAACCCTTCGGGTGTGGTCTTCTCACGCGCAGAGGCCGAAGAGGTTGCGGCCTTTGCGCGTGCTCATAATCTGATCGTCATTGCTGACGAAGCCTATGAGGATCTTGTCTACGAAGGCGAGCATGTTTCCATTGCCTCTCTTCCCGGCATGGCAGAGCGGACGATTACGGCGTATACCTTCTCAAAAACTTACGGCATGACAGGATGGCGTATCGGCTATGCGGTTGCAAAAGAGCCGTTCATGACAGCGGTGCGCAAGATTGTGCTCTATTCGTCCAATGGAGTATCGACACCTACGCAATGGGCGGCTCTGAAGGCGCTCGCTCTTTCGCGCAGTATGATCGACGCAAGGCGAGAGGAGTATCGGCAGCGGCGTGATCTGCTTGTGAAAGGGCTGAACGAGGCAGGCCTTGAATGCGAAACACCAGAGGGCGCGTTCTATGCATTTCCCAGTGTGACAAAGATTCACAAAGACAGCCGTCGGGCAGCAGCTCTGCTGCTCGATAAAGCACATGTCGTTACGGTACCCGGAGTTGTGTTTGGCGCACAGGGTGAAGGGCATCTTCGCTTCGGTTATGCGGTCTCTCCTGAATCCATCGAAGCTGGACTTGAGGCTCTGCATCGATTTGTAAAAGGGTGACGGATTCCTGAAAAGTGCATGCTGAAGGGATATTTTTTAGTCATTTGTCACAAATTCAGCTTGCCTGACAGTGAAGAGATATTAATTTCTGCATCCGAAACGGAATTCAGGGCGTCCATTGTTTGACGGGATTTGTGCAGAATAAGGCTTCCGTCTACGGAACGACCCCCTTCATTATGTCTTTATCCAGACGCTTTCTTTTCAGAACTCCAGTTATCGCAGCTTTTATCTTCCTTTTGGCAACCGCGCAGGTATGGGCGCAGGATGTCGCCAAAGTGGATAGCGCCGGCTTACCGGATGCGCCCGATGCAGTCCTGGCGCAACAGCAAAACCAGCATCAGAATTCCACAAATGCATCGGCAACCAGTGACACAGACGGAAAACAGACGAAGCGCATTCTCGGCATTGTGCCGAACTTTCGTTCCGTTTCCGCCAATGTAAAGCTGCCTCCGCAGACGGTAAAGGAGAAGTTTATCGGAGCTACCGAGGACAGCTTCGACTATTCTTCGTTCATCTTTGCGGGCCTTCTGGCGGGCGTGGCACAGGCGGAGGGTTCCTATCCTGAATTTCACCAGGGCGCGGCTGGTTATGCGCGTTATTACTGGCATACCTTCGCCGATCAGGCGGATGAAAATTATCAGGTGGAATTTTTCTGGCCGGTCGCTACGCATGAAGATCCTCGCTATTACACGCTCGGCCACGGCGGATTTTTCAAACGGACCGCATACTCCTTCAGCCGCATTCTCATTACGCGCACGGACTCGGGCAGAGAGACCGTGAATATTTCAGAGATTGCGGGAGCGGGCAGCGCTGCGGGTATTTCCGACCTGTACTATCCCTCGGGCGAGCGCTCATGGACGAAGACTGGGCAGCGCTGGGTGACTAGTGTGAGCCTTGACGGCGCGACCTTTATCTTCAAGGAATTCTGGCCTGACATTAACGGCGCAATCTTTCATCAGAAAAATTGATGCTTTCGGATGTTGCAGAAGAGCCGCTCCGTTGTGAGCGGCTTTTCTGTGTCTGCCCTTCGGTGTATCGGCGGCAACGAATTAGGATGAAATAAGTTACATACTGTGAGGAGAAAGGACCCCCATGCTGAAGGTTGGAGTGCCGGATTCCGTTTCACCTGAGCTGCTGAAGAAGTTTCCCAAAGAGGTTTCCCTCGTACGCCTGCCCTCTGATCCGAAGCAGGATTATGAGATCGACTTTTGGGTGCTGCCCCTGTTTGAAAAGCCGGCAAAAGCTATCTGGCCTCACCTGAAGGGTGTCCGTGTGGCGCAGTCCTGTCTGGCAGGAATTGACTGGATTCGCCGATTGATCCCCGAAGATATTACGTTATGCGATGGTCAGGGCATTCATACCATCAGTACGGCGGAATGGGCAGTAACGGCGACGCTGGCGGCGCTGAAATATCTTCCCTTCTATTTTGAGCTGCAGCATGAGCAGAGCTGGTCACGCCGTAAAGACGGCGAAGAACATTATCGTAGTTTGCATCCGGACACGGCTCCTGCATTTCCTCCGGTGATGTTTGAAGAAGTGCATGGGAAAAAGGTCCTGATCGTCGGTTACGGATCGATCGGACAGGCGATCGAGGAGCGGTTGCTGCCCTTCGGTGTGGAAATAGTGCGTGTGGCGCGCAGCGCACGAGAGGGTGTTGCGAGCGTAAATCAATTGTCGGAGTTGTTGCCGCAGGCCGATGTCGTGATTCTGATCGTACCGCTGACAAAGGAGACCGAAGGGCTCATGGGCGCTAAGGAACTCGCGCTGATGAAGCAGGGAGCGCTGCTGGTGAATGCCGCGCGGGGTCCGGTGCTCGATACGGATGCATTACTGGCTGCATTGCAGTCCAGACGCATTCAGGCGGCTCTGGATGTGACCGATCCCGAGCCGTTGCCGGACGGACATCCGCTGTGGAGTGCGCCGAATGTGATGATCACGCCGCATGTCGCCAGCTCTACGCCCATGTTCATGGTACGGGCGATGGAACTTGCGGCAGCACAGGTAGGGCGTTATCTTCGCGGAGAACCGCTGATCAACATTGTGACGGGCGATTACTGAGAAGACTGGCGGCCGCTGATAGCCTCCGCAAAGTGGATGGCGCGGCGGTCTGTATTTTGTGCAATCTGCTCGCGGCAGCTAAAGCCATCCGACACGATCAGTGTTTGCGACGAGGCTTTTCGTGCGGCGGGCAGCAGCACGCGCTCGCCGAGCGTTTGCGAGATCGCAAATTTCTCTTTTTCAAAACCAAAGGGGCCGGCCATGCCGCAGCAGCCGGAGTCGAGCAGCTCGACTTCCGCACCGGTGCGTCGCAGGAGCTCGACTTCGTCTGTCATTTTCATGAGCGACCGATGATGACAGTGGCCGTGCAGAAGAATCTTTTGTCCCGCACGCTGTGCCGGTTGGAAATCAGGCGCATGGCGCGCTAGGAACTGACTGAGCAGCATGCTTTGATCGTGGAGTCGGCGAGCCCGCTCGTTGTCAGGAAAGAAGTTCATCAGTTCGTCGCGAAAGACGCTGGCGCAGCTCGGCTCAAGAAAGAGGAAGGGCATGCCGGCGTCGATCTGCGGTGCCAGGTAATGCATAGTGCGAAGCAGATATTCGCGGGCCTGGCGCAGAAATCCGAAGTCGTAGAGCGGGCGGCCGCAGCAGACGTGCCGGCTGGGAATATCCACCGTAAAGCCTGCGTCCGTAAGCACCTGCTCGGCGGCCACGAGAGACTGCGGGTGGTAATAGTTGTTCCACGTGTCAGGCCACAGGAGCACGGTTTGTTTCGTGGTTTCTGTCCGCAGCCGTTTACGGCTGCGTTGAAAGTTGCGTGGCGCAAAAAGGGGCAGGTTTCGCTGCGGCGCAACGCCGAGAGCCGTTTTCATTGCATGAGAGAGCAGTGGCATGCGCAGTGCGATGTTCGCCGCGCCTGGGCCAAAGGCGGGGATGAGAGACGTGAGGTGCGCCCAGCGATCCATAAAACCGAAAGCATAATGCTGCAGTCTGCGTGGGTGCTCGCCATAATAATGGGCGAGAAATTCGGCTTTGTACGTCGCCATGTCGACGCTGACCGGACACTCGGTTTTACAGGCTTTGCAGGAGAGGCAAAGATCGAGCGCTCCATGTACGGCTTCGTTTTGCCATCCCGGATCGAGTACATGGCCTTCCATCAGCTCCCAGAGAAGATGAGCGCGTCCACGGGTTGAGTGCTTCTCTTCCTGCGTGGCCATATAGCTGGGACACATCGTGCCGCTGCCCTCTTTCCGGCATGCACCGACGCCAACACAGCGAAGCGTGGCTTCCCCGAATGAGCCGTGGTCTTCAGGAAAACGAAAGAAGGTCTCCGGACTCTTCGATTTGTATCCCGCACCGAGGCGCAGATTCTCAGCCAGTCCATATACCTCGATGGGATCGACGACCTTGCCGGGGTTCATCCGATTCTCCGGGTCCCATAGCGCCTTAAACTCACGGAAGGCCTGCATGATCTCAGCACCGAACATCTTTGGAAGCAGCGCAGCGCGCGACTGCCCGTCGCCGTGTTCACCGGAGAGCGATCCGCCATGCTCAAGTACAAGATCGGCAGCGCGATCGATGAACTCTGTATAGTTGCGGATGCCGGCTTCGCTCTCCATGTCGAAGTTCATGCGCAGATGCACGCACCCCTGACCGAAATGGCCATACATGGGGCTGCGGTAGCCATATTCCTTCATCAACGTAAAGATTCGGCGAAGATAGGAGCCCAGTTGTTCAGGAGGCACCGCCGAATCCTCCCAGCCTTCCCACCCATGCGGCTCGCCGGGAACAAACACCGTTGCACCCAGGCCAGATTCCCGCACATGCCAGACGCGCTGTGCCTCGCTGCCGGCATAGATCACGCCCTTCGGCGACGCGGGCAGCTTTGGTGCGTCAGCAAGGAAATCGCGTGCCATGGCGTCGACTTCGGCATCGCTATCCGCGCCGAACTCGACGAGAAGAAAGCCGTGTCCTTCAGGCAGCAAAGCCACATCGTCCACGGCAAGATTCTTGCGGCGCATAAAGTCGAGCAGCATCTGATCTACGCCTTCAAGCCCGATGGGATGGTATTCGAGGATGGCGGGCACCGCATCTGCGGAGATAAAGCTGTCGGGAAATCCCAGTACGACCAGGCGGCGGCATTGCGGGCTCGGCTTCAGATCCAGCGTGGCGCGCAGCACGGTCACCAGCGTGCCTTCGCTGCCTACTAGCGCTCGCGCCACATGAAAGCCGTTCTCCGGCAGCAGCTCATCCAGGTTATAGCCGGAGACGCGGCGAGGAATCTTTGGAAAACGGCGGCGGATTTCATTCGCGTACCGGTCGCGAAGCTGCCGCATCCCGGAGTAAATCTGTGCAGAGCGGCCTCCACGGGCGAGAATGGCCTCGTATTCGGCATCGCTGGTCGCGCCGACGGTGAGACGCGTGCCATCGCAGAGCAGAACGTCGAGTGAGTGAATGTTATCGACGGTCTTGCCGCCCATGAGGGCATGCGTGCCGCAGGAGTTGTTGCCGATCATACCCCCGATGGTGCAGCGGCTGTGTGTCGCCGGATCGGGCGCAAAGGTCAGCTTGTGCTCTTCGGCGGCCTCGCGTACCCGGTCGAGCACAATGCCCGGTTCGACGACGGCAAGACGCTTTTCCGGATCAAGCGAAAGAATATTTCGCATGTACTTCGAAAAGTCGAGCACAACAGCCGCATTGCAGCACTGCCCGGCCAGGCTGGTGCCCCCGCCACGCGACAGGATCGGCGCGCTGAAGTCGCGGCAGGCGGCAACGATGGCAATCACGTCGTCGATATCGCGGGGAACGGCAAGGCCGATGGGAACCTGGCGGTAATTTGAGGCATCCGTAGCGTACAGCGCGCGTGAGCCGGGGTCGAAGCGGACTTCGCCCCGAATAGTAGCGCGCAGTCGCTCTTCAAGTGCCTGGGAGGAGCGGAACTGTTCGTGCGGATGCTTCGTGTTGCCGAGAATGGGCAGTAGAGAAGACAAAAATTAAACCTGCTGTGCCGCGGGATAGGCCGCATCGGTGGCATCGGCTCCTCGCGGATGACCAAGAGCGTCCATAAACAGGGTAATCCCGGCGGAGACGATCAGGTTAACGAGGAGAGCCGGAACAGCTGCATAGACCATATACGTATGATGCGTCCCCAGATGGAGAGGGAAGATGGAGCTTTTCAGATCGCGGGCCAGCGCCATGCCGGTTCCGGTGAGCATGCCGGCAGCCCATCCACATAACAGCGCGCGGCCGTGGAACCAGCGGGTATAGATGCCGAGGACGACAGCGGGAAAGAGCTGGGCGATCCAGATGCCGCCGAGCAGCTGCAGTTCAATGGCGTACTGCGATTTGACGCCGAGAACAAAAATCAGCGCGCCGAATTTGACGACCAGAGAGACGATCTTCGCCTGGGACGCTTCCTGCTGCGGTGTCATACGGCCGCGATGCAGCTCGCCGTAAAGGTTGCGCGTGAATAAATTGGCCGACGCAATCGACATGATCGCCGCCGGAACCAGCGCGCCGATGCCGATAGCCGCCAGACAAAAGCCGGAGAACCATTCAGGAAAGAAGCGGGTAAAGAGCGTCGGCACCACGCTCGAGGTATCCGTGGTGCGAATGCCCGCCGCCAGAGCAGCAAAACCGAGCAGGGCGATCAGCGTCAGCAGCAGATTGTATGCAGGCAGCAGAGCCGCGTTGCGGCGCAGGACCTTTCCGCTCGATGCACTGAGCACCCCCGTTGCCGTATGCGGATAGAGCACGATGGCAATGGCCGATCCAATAGCCAGCGTGGAGTAGCTGAAGTACTGCGAAGGCGGCAGGATGATGGATGCAGGCGGTTTGTGCAGCGCAAGGGCTCCGGCCGCTGCATGGAAGATGTGGCCATAGCCTCCGAGCCTTGCCGGCAGAACAAACAGGGCGGCAAGAACCATGAGGTAGAGCATGATGTCTTTCACGATGGCGATGGCTGCCGGCGCGCGCAGGCCGCTGGTATAGGTGTACGCGGCCAGAATGACAAAGGCGGCAATCAGCGGCCATTCGCCATGAATGCCGAGGGCGGCGATGACCTCCTGAATACCGATCAGCTGCAGGGCAATGTAGGGCATGGTCGCCAGAATTCCGGTGACGGCAATGGCCATGGCCAGCCAGCGGCTGCCGAAGCGGCCGCGCACAAAGTCCGCGAGCGTGACATAGCCATGACGGTGACAAACCTTCCAGAGCCGCGGCAGCACCAGCATCATGTACGGGTAAAGCAGAATGCAGTAAGGGATAGCGAAAAAGCCATAGGCGCCGGCGCCGTAGAGCGCGGCAGGCACGGCAATGATGGTGTATGCGGTGTAGAAATCGCCGCCGATGAGAAACCAGGTGACCACCGTGCCGAATCGCCGTCCGGCAAGCCCCCACTCTTCGAGACTATGAAGGTCGGCACGCTTCCACCGGGCGGCCAGGAAGCCGGCCAGGGTGACGAGCAGAAAGCAGAGGACAAAAACGGTGATCGAGACGGCGTGAATAGTCATCTCCGGCAAGCTGAAAGTTACGGATACAGCGAAGTCTGTCCCATCAGCTTACCGTCTTCGTGGAAAGGCGGCCAGCAGCTTTCAGCGCAGCGGGCCGGAGCCGGGCCATTCGTAAGCGACGACTCCAAGATCGTTCAGCATCTGCATAGCCGCTTCCACATTGCGCCGCACCTGAGGACGGTCGGCACGAGAAGCGGCGGGATCTTCCTCAATGGCGATCACGCGTCCATAGGGCCACATATTTTCCGGCAGTGCGGAGAGAGCTTCCGGCAGGTCAGACAGGCGCAGGGTCAGCTCGCGTTTGCGGGCTCCGGCGGGCCGCAGCAGGTTATCGGGAGTAATATCGCTGCCGCCTGGTTCGGGATAAATCACACGCAGCGTCACGTTGCTGCGGCTGACAATGAGAAACGGATTATTCCAGCTCTGCAGGGTGTGGATGCCCATGTAGCGGCTCTTGGCCGGCGGCGGGATCTGGTCAAGGTCCTGACGGTCCTGGTCGATCACACTGGTTGTCGAGACTTTCGGCTGTGGTGCCGGTGCAGCAGTGGCAGAGCTGTTTCCGCCGGAGCGTGAACAGGCGGTGAAAGCTGTGAAGGCAAACAGCGCGGCGGGAAAAACGATTCGACGGGTAAGTCTGGTCATGCAGAGAGTTCGCGGGGAAGCGTCCAGGTACACTGCCAGAATACCCAGGCCAGGACGGATTGGAAGAGCGGATTTGGCGAGAGGGTTACTTTCCTGACCACTCCGCCGGACGCTTTTCGAGAAAGGCCCTGGTTCCCTCGGCTTTATCTGCGGTCGCGCAGCACAGACCGAAGAGCGAGGCCTCGAGCGCCAGCGCCTCATCGAGCGGCAGGTCATATCCTGCGTGCACTGCGGTCAGGCACTGCTGAACGGCGATCGGTGCCACATGCGCGATAGCCTGCGCAAGCTCCATGCCACGGGCCAGCAGGTCGGCAGCCGGTACCACTTCGTCGACCAGGCCGATGCCGAATGCAGCGGCAGCGGAGATCATTTCGCCGGTCAGGATCAGCTTCAGTGCGGCTCCCTTGCCGACAAGACGCGGCAGGCGCTGTGTGCCGCCATAACCGGGGATGAGGCCGAGTTTCACCTCTGGCTGACCGAGGCGCGCTGTTTCGCTTGCAATGCGAAAGGATGCGGCAAGGGCCAGCTCGCAGCCGCCTCCGAGCGCAAATCCGTTGATGCAGGCGATGACCGGCTTGCCGAGGGTTTCGAGCTTTGCAAAGATGCGCTGCCCGCGAGCGGCCAGTTGCTGGCCTTCCAGAGCCGAGAGTACGGCCAGCTCCTGAATGTCGGCTCCGGCGGCAAAGGCCTTTTCGCCGGCTCCGGTAAGCAGCGCGACTCGGACCGCCTCGTTTGCCGCGACCTCATCGAGAACCGCATCGAGCTCTGCGAGCGTAGCGCGGTTCAGTGCATTGAGCACCTTCGGGCGGTTCAGAGTGATGACGGCAATGCTGTCGCGAATTTCGAGCAGGATATTTTCGTAAGTCATGGCTTTTCCGGGCCGAACGAGTGAGTGTAACAGGTCTGGGAGGGACTCATCTGCGACTCCGCCGTATATCAGGCAGATAGAATATCGGTAATTTTTCCGGATTCTGCGTCTGAGCACGATGCGGCATCATCCGCACGATTCATCCGGCTGAAACATGACGTTCATTTATGCGGGCATCTTCCCTGTCATGTGAGGTGCCTCCATGGCCGACGTCATCACACGCGATTTCACCGAAATGGATAATGCGGGAATCTCCAGCCACCACTGGAAGATCATGCTCATCTCCGGCATGGGCTTTTTCACGGACGCCTACGATCTTTTCATCATCGGTGTTGTCATGTCGCTGCTGAAGCCGATGTGGCACGTGGGCAAGGTGGAAGAAAGCCTGGTTGAATCGACCGCATTGCTGGCCTCGGCCTTCGGAGCGCTGCTCTTCGGCCGGGTAGCGGATATGCTGGGGCGCAAGCGTATCTATGGCGTGGAAGTGCTGGTATTAGCTGCAGGAGCCATCGCCTGCGCCTTTTCTCCCAATATCTGGTGGCTGATCGGTCTGCGCTTCATTCTCGGCATCGGTATCGGTGGTGATTATCCGGTTTCCGCCACCATCATGAGCGAATATGCCGGCAAAGCTTCGCGAGGCATGCTTGTCACTCTTGTCTTTGCGATGCAGGCGGCCGGGCTGATTCTCGGACCGCTCTTCGCCTCGGCGCTGCTTTCCACCAGTCTGCCGCACGACATCATCTGGCGCGTTCTCGTCTCCTTCGGGGCTGTGCCCGCGCTGGCTGTTTACTGGCAGCGGCGTCATCTCCAGGAAACGCCGCGCTTTCTGGCAGCCTCCGGCAAAGAGGAAGACCACCGGGGCCGGCTGGCGAATGCGAAGCACTTCGACAGCGGAAAGCATTCGGTCTCTTTCTGGGACGGCTTTCATCGCCTGGTAAATGACAACAGACTTCTTGTGCGTCTCGTGGGAACGAGCGCCGCATGGTTCTTTATGGACGCGGCTTACTACGGCAACACGGTTTCCAGTCCGCTGGTTCTTTCGGCGCTCAACAGTGATCACACTCTGCTGCAGAAGACGCTCACGCAGCTCGGCATTTTTGCTATCTTTGCGGCGCCGGGCTATGCCGTCTCCGCGCTGACCATGGACCGGCTGGGGCGCAAGACGATTCAGGCACTCGGCTTCGGGATGATGGGCATCAGCTTTGCTGTGCTCGCGCTGGTTCCCGGCCTTGAAAAGACGGCGATTCCCTTCCTTACCGTGTATGGGCTCAGCTTCTTCTTTACCGAGTTCGGACCGAATGCAACGACCTTCGTTTATCCGTCCGAGATCTTCCCGGTGCATGTGCGAACCACCGGACATGGTATTGCTGCCGCAATGGGCAAACTGGGCGGCTTTCTGGGAGTCTTCATCTTTCCGTTTCTGCTGCACTGGAAGGGGCTTCTCGGCGCTGAATCGGCGGCTGCCATTGTCAGTGTGCTTGGCCTGATCGTTACGCTGACAATGCTTCCGGAGACAAGGGGCAGAAGCCTTGAAGATATCTCCTCGGAGCCGCCTGCCTGGACGGAAAAGTCAGCAGCCTGAGCATCGCATGGAACGGTGAAAGAAACGGCGCACCGCGCTCGTGCTCCCGGTAAGATAAAAAGCGGCTTTCTGTACTGCGGATTCGTATATCCGTCCCCCGGGAGATTCGATGAGCGCAGCATTTCGCAGGTGTGTTGCCATTATTCCAGTGTCTTTCGCTGTTCTGCTTGTTGCCGGTTGCCGGTCTGTCGCCGGCTTCTCATCGGCGACAGAGGTCAGAGTGATTGACGCTTCGTATCACGCGCCGGCGCTCAATGTGAGCATCGGTGGATCTCCCATTGCCGCGAATATCGTTCAGGGCAGCATCACAAACTACGCCATTCTCGGTGTACAGACGTCGCAGGCTCAGGTGTATCCCGTCAAATCAACAACGGCAGCAATTTCCGTGTCAGGAGCCTTTGGAGCCAGCGAACAGCATTCCGTCTATATCACTGACACAGCTTCCGGCTATACGGCAACGGTTCTGGAGGATCAGAACACGGCAGCGCCTTCCGGTTATGCTTCCGTGCGCTTTCTGCAGCAGGCCATTGCGACCGGACCGGTCGATATCTATCTTGTGCCCAGTGACAGCACCCTGGCCGACACCAAAGCCGTTCTCGCCGGTACCGCTGCGGGAACGGCGACAAACTATATCAATGTCCCCGCAGATAGCTACACCCTGGTTGTAACCGCTGCCGGCAGCATCACCTCGAAATACACTGCATCGTTGACGCTCAATGGTGGTGCTGTGCGTACGCTGCTCATCATGGACCAACAGCTGACCAATAACCCCCCGGTCACAGTGGTAACCGGTAACGATCTGAATTAGGCGCTGGCCATTTACTGCAGCGCCGTCTTTTCGATCTCCAGCAGCTTCTTTTTTCGCTCCACTCCCCAGCGATAGCCGGTGAATGAGCCATTGCTGCCGATGACGCGATGGCAGGGGATGACGACGGCTGCCGGGTTCGAGGCACATGCCCGGGCCACAGCACGCACCGCGGAGGGCTGTCCCAGAGAGCGGGCTACCTCGGCATAGCTGCGGGTTTCACCGCGCGGAATCCTGCGCAGCGCCTCCCAGACACGCATCTGAAAAGCCGTGGCGCGCAGATCGAGAGACAGGTCGAGCGCCGCCGGGTGCTCGGTCATCTGAGAAAGAACCTGCTCAAGCAGCCCGTCGAGATCATTGCCCGGCGACAGCTGCGCCGCCGGAAACTGCTCGTGAAGCTGCTGCTTCAGCTCTTCGGCGCTTTCTCCAGGAATGACCGTGCAGAGCCCGCGCTCCGTTGCGGCGATCAATATCTTTCCCAGAGGCGAAGTGCCGATGGTGTAGCGAATCTGCTGACCCCGTCCGCCGGCGCGATACTGGCCGGGCTGCATGCCCAGTTGACCGCTCTCATAGGCGCGGCCCGGGCCGGAATAGCCCGCTTCATACACCGCATCGGTGACGCGCATCTCCCCGCCTGCCAGCTCGCGCCGAAAGGCCTGCCCGCGAAGCTGCCGCTGATACTGTGCCGGGCTCACGCCCATCACCCGCTGAAAGAGCCGCTGAATCGTGAACGGGCTGATGCCGGCGATCCGGCCCAGCTCATCGAGTTTCACCTGCCGGTCCGCATGGCTTCGCAGATACGCAGCCAGCTTTTCGGCCATCACCGCTTCGGCATGACGCTCTTCGGGACGGCAGCGGCGGCAGGGACGAAAACCTGCGGAGGCAGCGGCCGGAACATCCGGGAAAAAGACGACATTCTCTCGCGCCGGACGCCGGCTGGGGCAGGAGGGCCGGCAAAAAATGCCTGTTGTCTTCACCGCATAGACAAACGAGCCATCGGCGCTTCCGTCACGCTGCGCGACGGCTCGCCACGCCTCGGCATCGTTCAGATCTGCTGTATTCATGGGAATTGCAGCCGTTGCCATATCGTATCTCCATTCTGTCTGTATGTATGCTTCTGATTCCTGGCTTCGACTTTCCGATCCCAGGCTCATATCTGGAGCTATCTTTGCAGCGGCCGGAATAAAAAACACTCCGATTCCTGCGTTCAAAGTGGCACGCAGAAGGCATCCAAACAAAAATGCAGGAGGTGGAGCATGAAGGAAAAAACCAGCAAAAATACCACTGTCAGCGAACACGAAAAGAACAACGAGGGTGGGCGCGAGTTTGGGCACGTTCATGAACCCACACAGGCACAAATGGCCAGCAAAAACACAGGTCTCGCCGACAATTCGGGGCAATCCGACAGGCAACCGCCCAGCCATCCCGTCGAACAGCATCATCCCATGAAGAAAAAAAGCGCCTGATCGGGCACTTCAGGGCGGAAAGGCTCTGCCTTCCGCCCTCGCCTCAGATCGAATCTCTCCATACATCTTGTACAGCCAATAGATCTGAACCAAACGGTTTTACCGGCACCGTTGTCAGAAATGCCACCACCCTGCCGGAAAGACAGTGTGGATTCCTGCGCGCCAGAGAGCAAAGGCTGCAATCGCAGCCGCGATCAGCAGCAGACCTGCAATCTGCCGCCGGTGCAGTCTGCGATGTGCTTCCAGTCTTTCGCCTGTGGCAGGCAGAGCCTACTCCTGACCGGGACGAATGTTGTAGAGGAAGTAGAAACGCAGATCGAGCGAAGGCCCGTGGAAGGCTTTGGGCAGTGGCGGGTAAGGCGCAGCGCCGGTAATCCCGCCCCAGGCGGCTCGGTCGAGCGAGACATCGCCGGAAGGCAGCTCGAGGATCATCGCCCTGACCGTGCCATCGGGCAAAATGCTGAAGCGGATACCGACCTGCCCCTGCTTCATCAGCGGGGGACGCGCGGACTCAGGAATCTGCGGATACCAGGAGCGTTTGGTCATGGCGATGACCTGCTGAATATAGGGACCAAAGTCGACGCCCTGAGTATCGCTGAGAACCTCCACAGCTCCGTTGATACCCGGATGCTGAAGCGGTGCATTCTGCCCATCGTCGCCGCCGAACTGGCCGATACCGCCGCGGGAGGCCTGACGCATCGCCTGCTGAATCTGTTCGTTCGGATTGCTGGGACCGGCCCGGAAGTTCGGTACAGGAGCGGATGGCGCTTCCAGCTTTGCCTGATTATTCTGCGGAAGCGGTTGTGCCGGCGGTGTTTGCGGGCGAGTCTGCGCAACCTGGGGCTGTGCCGGCGCAGGAATATTCGGCATTGCCGGTGCATTGGACTGTTGCTGAGACGGCTCGGGGACGGGCTTTGGTGGTCCCGCGCGGCGCATGGCCTCGAGCTGCTGCAGCGTTTTCTGATCCAGCGTGGGGCGCTTCGTCTCGGCAATGCGGTCGTGATCTGAGATGGGGGCCGGAGTCTTCGGCTTCACCTGCTTCAGCGCATCGGACGGCAGGTCGAGATAGGTCATGTCCTTCTGGCGGTCTTTCAGCACGATCGAAGGATCGACCACGCGGACGTGATAGATGTATTTCGGCCCGTAGATCAGATACCAGGCCACCAGCATGTGGATGATGAGCGCAATCCAGATCTTTTCGCGCAGACTGGTCCACGAGCGGCTGCCCTCCAGCTCCTCGATGACATGGAGAAGATCGCTGTGGTCGAGATCCTCGTAGCGGTTGCGCCCGCGGAGAACAGGCGGTTCCTCGGGAGGAGTACTGGTTGGCACTTCTGTGATTGGCATTCTGGTCTGGTTTCAGTACGCTGCGCCCGGCATGGACGCGACCGTTCTCCGTTGCGCGAAGGATACTCGCCACGCGCGTTTCATATCCAGGTCTTCGACTCTGCTGAACATTGGTTATTTCGCTTCCGCAGCGAAAATCGATTGCACAACGTTCTCATGGTCGGGGAAGTGTACGAAACACGCTCCTCTTATTCTCTCATTGAACCGGAACAATTCGCAGGCTTTTGTACAATCGGAACCATGACTTCCGTGGCTGTCATTACCGTCAGCGACTCCTGTTTTCGTGGTCTCCGGGAGGATCTTTCGGGGCCAGCCGTCGCTCAGGAACTGACGGCACAAGGGTTTGACGTAAATCTTCTCCTGACGGTAGAAGACGAAAAATCGGTAATCGAAGACGCACTGCGCGGTTTGGCAGCCAACGCGCGGTTGGTAGTGACGACCGGAGGTACGGGAATTGGAGCGAGAGATGTGACTCCCGAGGCCACTCGGGCAGTATGCGAGCGCCTGCTCGATGGCATTGCTGAGACAATGCGCGCTGCCGGTCTGCAGGAGACGAAATTTGCCCCACTCAGCCGCAGCGTTTGCGGAACGCTGGGTAAGTCGCTGATTCTGAACCTGCCAGGAAATCCCCGTGGCGCCGTTACCTCCCTCCGCGCCGTGCTTCCACTGGTCCCCCATGCGCTGGATCTGCTGGCTGGCCGGACGGCACACGAGGCTGCCATCGGTAAGCCTGCAGATAATGCAGGCAGAGGAGCGGCTTGAAGCACCTGACGGCATTATTTATCCGGTATAAAGCCCTTCTGCTCAAAATACTCGCCCCAATGGGGATCTGGGGTATGGGTGCGGTGGCCTTTCTCGACTCCAGTTCCATTCCCGTGCCGATGGATCTGATCATGGCTGGCTATGCCTGGGCAGATCGCCGCCATTTTTACCTCTACGTACTGCTGGCGTCTGCCGGCTCGGCGCTGGGCGGGCTGATCCCCTTCTTCCTGGGACGCGCCGGCGGTGAGCTCTTTCTATTAAATAGAGTCGAGCGGGCCCGCTTCGAGCAGCTTCGCGACCGTTTTGAGCGGCAGGAGTTTCTGGCGCTCCTGGTGCCTTCTCTGCTGCCCCCGCCCACTCCCTGGAAGCTGTTTGTCTTTGGCGCAGGTGTCTTTGAGATGCGGACCGTCAACTTCATGCTGGCGGTTTTCCTGGGACGGCTCATCCGCTTCGGCATCGAAGCCGGACTGACCGTGCTCTACGGACCACAGATCGTGACCATGATGGGTGTGCTGGCCAAGCGCCATCTGGTGGCAACTCTCGTGGTACTTACACTGCTCTTTGCCGCTCTGGCGTGGTATATGTGGCAGAAAATGAAGAGCAAAGCGCCTGTAGCGAAATAAAAGACTCGTCTGCCGCCGATTCGACGATCCGAACATCTATCCGGCTGTGAATCGCTCCCTGCCGCCTTATCGCGACTTAGATTCTCTCCGCGGCAAAACGCCTGGCAGCCTCCCGGCCCTCGCGAATCATATCCGGCAGGCCAACACCGTGATAAGCATTTCCAATAAGAGCCAGGCCGGAAAAACTTTCAGTAATGGAGGCGAGACGCTTCATGCGGTCCAGATGGCCCACGGCATACTGCGGCAGCGAGCGCGGCCAGCGCCGAACGATCGCAACGGCGGGTCTGGGAAGCGGGCTCCCCGATGGCTGAAGAATCGTGGCAAGCTGGTGCTGAGCGAGGGCGGCCAGGTGATCATCGGAGTGAGAAAGCAGTGCTGGAGCCGCATCTCCGCCATAAAATGCGCGAAGGATGCGGGCACCCGGAGCAGCGCGGTGCGGAAACTTCTGATCGACGAAGGTGCAGGCCAGAAGCGAGGGCTCGCTGCTTCGATTTTGTGCCGGATCTGGCGGAACGAGAAAACCGAAGCCGGGCGGAATGTGAAACGCTGAAGCGTTTTCCGGAGAGAAGGCGAGCGCGACAACAATCGCCGAAGTCGCTTCCATGTCGAGCAGAGTGCCGAACGCAGGATCGAGCGGAGCAAGCAGCCTGCGCGTCACGTGTGCCGGTGTGGCGAGGATGAGGCGGTCGTACGATTCGCTGCCGGAGGCAGTCCTGATGGTCCAGGTATCTCCGGCGCGGGCAATTGAGATAACTTCGGACCCGAGGCGAATCGACGCTGGCGGAATGTCGGGGACCATCCTGTCGATAAAGGTTTGCAGGCCGGAGCGCAGTGAGGTAAAGACAGAAATCGCGCGGTCCGCTGAAGGCCTTCGCTTCTCCATCGCGAGGATGAGACTGCCATGTTCGCGTTCCATGCGTACGAACGCAGGCATCACAGCGCGAACGCTGAGGGTCTCGACGCTGCCGCCAAAGACGCCCGCGAGGAGCGGACCAGCGAGCGAGCGGGTGACCTCTTCGCCGAAGTGCCGGCGAACAAAGGCGGCGACAGATTCATCCTCGCCGTCTTTCAGCGCAGAACGCTTCAGCTCTTCGGCACGGCCAGGTTCGCTTTCATACGCGGCAATGGCGGCGGAAGTAAAAAGTGGTGAATGGCGGACAGCATCGAGAGCAGATCCGGTGCCCTCCGGAACCATCATGCGCATCTGGCTGGGCATCGGGATGAGCTGGCCGTCACGAAAGATATACGTTCGGCGCTGCTCATCCTTTGAAGCAATGATTTCAGATTCGTCCATCTCGGAGCAGAGCTCGGCAGCCAGCTCCCGCGCCCACGGTTTTTCGCTGACCCAGGAGTCGGCCCCGCATTCGAGAACGAAGCCATTTTCCCGATGGGTCTCGACGATACCGCCGAAGCGATGGGATGCCTCATAAAGAGTGAAGTCAATCGGGCTTCCCGCTGCCTGCTCTCGCGCAAGCTGCCAGGCAGCCGTGGTGCCGCTGAGCCCGCCTCCGACGACAGCAATCCGGATCATGGCATCCTGCTCGTGGCTGAAAAATGGATTCGAATATCCAGGCGAAGAATGAGGCAGCTCTGCTGAAAGCGGCAAAGCTTTCCGGACGTCATCGAACACCCCAGGTATCGAGGGTGCTGCGGGCGAGATCTGCGAGCGCAGCAGTGAGCAGGGGCGAGTTATTCAGCGATTCGGGGCGCCGCAGAGTCATGCCCAGATTAGCGGCGAACTCCCGGAAGCCGATATCGATGTCGTAGAGAATCTCCACATGATCGCAAAGGAAGCCGATCGGATCGACGATGATGTTTCGTACGCCCTGACGCTCGAGAGCCGTGAGAGTGTCCTCGACGGTGGGGCCGAGCCAGGGACCTCCGGACATGCCCTGGCTCTGGAAGGCAAAAAAACATTGATCGGGAGCGAGGCCGGCGCGTTCGGCGACGAGGGATGCCGTGCGCTTTGCCTCGACGGCATAAGGATCAGGCGGCAGCGGCGCAGTGCCAGGGTCGGACGGAGACGGCGAAAGCACGGTTCGGCAGGGAACGCTGTGTGCGGTGAAGAGCACGGGAACAGGCGATCCGGTTTCCGCGACGAAGGGATCGAGGACAG
Source organism: Paracidobacterium acidisoli (assembly GCF_003428625.2). Taxonomy (GTDB): domain Bacteria; phylum Acidobacteriota; class Terriglobia; order Terriglobales; family Acidobacteriaceae; genus Paracidobacterium; species Paracidobacterium acidisoli. Next base: position 434,361 of record NZ_QVQT02000004.1, read on the forward strand.
CCCGCAGACGCTCGGCAAAGGCGTCGACTAAGAGAGGGTGATCGGCCCAGCCTTCGATGAAATGAATCTGCAGCGCGTGTCCGGCAGCATCCTGCTCAGGACCGGCAGCCGTGAAAACAGCTTTGCGATACAGACCCACGCTGGTGCGCGAATTCTGCGGAGCGAGGCAAAGCGTAACGGCGCGGTGGATGCCGTCGGCCTTCATCTGCGCGATGACATCGGCAATATACGGCTTCCAGTTGCGCATGCCGACATAAACCGGCAGACAGAGCTCATCCCGCAGCAGCCGCGCCTGTTCAAGCGTGAGAGCAGTAAGTGGACTACCTCCCACGAGCGAGAACCGGTGGCTGACCTCTTCGATTACGGCAGGAGGCATGGGGCGTCCGCCGGTGATGTTGCTGAGATACTGCGGAATCTCCTCGACGGAATCGGGCGTGCCATGCGCGAGCAGGAGGACAGCCGTGCCGGAGTTATGAGACATGAGCAGCCTCCGGCACATGCTCCCTGGAGTTGTATTCCCGCACGAATTTCACCACAGCCTGAACGTTTTCAACCGGAGTTCCGGGCACGATGCCATGGCCGAGATTGAAGATGTGGCCAGGCCTGCCCGCTGCCTGATGGAGGATGTGATGCACCCGTTTGCGCAACAGCTCAGGTTCGGCGAAGAGGGTGATGGGATCAAGATTGCCCTGGACGGCACAGGCGTAATCGAGATTCCGCCAGGCGTGATCCAGCGGTGTTCGCCAGTCGAGGCCGAGCACGTCGGCGCCCGTTTCGCGCATGGAAGGGAGCAGGCTGGCGGTATCGACGCCGAAGTAGATGATAGGCACACCGTAGGATTGCACTTCTCGGACGAGACTCTTTGTAACCGGAAGTACGAACTCGCGATAGTCCTCGATGCTGAGCGCACCGGACCAGCTGTCGAAGATCTGAATAACGTCGGCTCCGGCCTCGACCTGCTGGCGCGCAAATGCCGAAAGGACGGTAACCAGCTTGTCCAGCAGGCGCTGCCAGACGGCGAGCTGACGGTACATCAGAGTTTTGGTCTCGATGTAATTTCGTGACCCTCCCCCCTCAATCATGTAGCTGGCTAGGGTAAAGGGAGCCCCGCAAAAGCCGATAATGCCGAGAGTATCTGCGGAATCAGCACCACCGCGCACGCGGAAGTGCGTACATACCTTTTCGATCGCTTCGGCGACATAGCTGAGCTCTTCAGCGCGGTCGGTGCGCAGGCGGTCAACATCGTCGGCGGTACGAATGGGATGATGGATGACCGGACCCTCTCCCGCCTGGAACTCGAAATCGAGCCCCATCGGCGTGAAGGGCAGCAGCAGATCGGCAAAGATAATGGCCGCATCGACGCCAAGCTTTTCCGCCGCGGTAATGGTCACTTCGGCGGCAAGCTCTGGCCTTCGGCAAATTTCGAGCAGCGTATGGTGACGGCGTACCGCCATGTATTCAGGCATATAGCGGCCGGCCTGACGCAGAAACCAGACCGGGGTGCGGTCGACGGGACGGCGCAGGCACGCGCGGACGAAACGGCTGACGGGAGTGGATTGTTTTTCCTGCATGAGGGTAACAGAAAAGGTTAGCAGGGACCGAGGCAAAACGCAGAGTGCCGGGCGTCTCTGAATAGACCGGGTCAGGAAACCGCGCAGCGCCCCCGAAAAGAGAAGAAGGCGGCAGAGCGACCTCTACGGAGCCGCGGCAGGTGAATCGGGCAGTACCTGCCTGTAAGCGGCGTACACATCTTCAAAGACGGAATCCCACGAAGCGCCGAGCGCGTCCCTGCGGGCAGCGGTGCGCATAGTCAGGTGCAGCGCCGGATCGCCCATGATGCGTGCAACGACTGCGGAGAAGTCCGCGTCCTGCACGGAGAATCCGGTCGCGCCTTCGCGGATGATGTAACGTGGCCCTCCGTCGGGTGTGACCACGGCTGGCACCCCGGAAGCAAGCGCCTCAAGAACAACGTTGCCGAAGGTGTCCGTATGCGAAGGGAATAGAAAAAGGTCCATATTTGCATAGGCACGGGAGAGCGCCTCGCCGCGCAGCACGCCGGAGAACTCGGCACGCGGCAGCCGCTCACGCAGCCATTGCTCCTCGGCCCCCTGGCCAACGATGAGGAAGCGAAAATTGCGAATGCCGCGCGCTTCCAGTTCCTGCTGAATCTGTGCAAGCAATGCGATGTTCTTCTCTACTGAGAGTCGGCCGACAAAGCCGAGAACAAAGTCGGAATCCTGAGGAGCCCGATTGCGGTGCTCCGGCGAAAAAAGATACGTGTCGATGCCGCGCTGCATCAGGTGGCAGGGACGGCCTGTCTGTGCTTCAAGCAGGTTGCACAGGCCGGGATTGGGAGCAAAAAGAACCCGGGCCGTTGCATAAAAATGGGCGGAGGCATCGAGCGAAAGGCCCTCGATGTACTGCGCCGCGACGGGTGCGTGTCCCTCAGGCAGCCATCGCAGCAGCCAGTCAGCGCGTTTGGCGGCATACTCGTGTACGTTCGTATGCCATGCTGCGGCCATGGGCAGATGGTAATGATTGGCGAGCACCGCGCCGAAGATACCGACGTCGCTGGGGCCGGTGATGTGGACGATATCGGGACGAAATTCACGCAGAACGCGTGCAATGGAAGGCAGATGACGAATCCAGGCAACGTCGAATCGGAGATCTTTGTCGAGGCCGAAGGAGATCGGTCCGCGGGGCAGCTCCAGTGTCGTGATGTGGCCTTCTCTGACCAGGCGCGGTCTGCGATTTCCTGCGCGCACGCACAGAAACGGAAGACCCCGGCGGCGGGCGAAGGCCTCAAAATGACGCGAAGTGTGAGCGACTCCGTTGATCTCGTGAAAGGAGTCGGGAAAATAGGCGACGCGAAGCACCGCAAAGATCATACCGGAAGGCTGCAAAAGTGCTGTTACTGGAATTTGCGGATTCAGGGTTTTTGCAGACCGGTCAATGGTTCATCCTTCAGGGTTTTGCTGCCCTCCGTGACGGTATAAAGTCGATTGACCGCCAGACCCGTGAAGGTGTCCACCTGCCCGGACGGCCATCGGATTTCAAGGATGTCGACAATCTTGGCCTGATCCAGACCGAAATGCAGCCGGAGATCATTTTGTGAGAAGTAGCTCCCGCCGCTGCGTACCTCGTCGATCTGCACGAGCGGCTTTTGCGCGTCGGGCTGCGTCATGGCCACCACCCGGACGCGTGCGCCGATGCCGGTGCGGTTCGACTTCATGCCCGTAGTTTTGATTTTGATCCAGTTACGTTTCCAGCCTGAATCGCAGCGCAAAAGCTGCGGGAGCGAGTTAACGCAGTTAACGACAATATCGATGTCACCGTCGTTGTCGTAATCTCCAAAGGCACATCCGCGGGCCGCCACCGCAGCCGTGATGCCTGGTCCAGCCTGGGAGGTAACCTCCTCAAAGCGTCCATTGCGCAGGTTGCGATAAAGATATTTGTGCTCGGCATAGGGCGCTTCAGTGCGGGAACCGTTAACCTCCGGATAGACATGCCCGTTGGACATGAAGAGATCGAGCCAGCCGTCATTGTCCATATCGAAAAAGCCGACACCCCAGCCCAGATACCGCGTGTTAACGCCCAGCCCGGAGAGATAGGTGTGGTCTTCGAAGTTGCCGTCGCCCAGGTTGGTATAAAGCGAATCGGTATCGCCTGCAAAGTTGGTCTTGACGATATCGAGATTGCCGTCGCGGTTGTAGTCTCCTATAGAGACGCCCATGCCGGCCTGAGGCTTGCCGTCAGGTGAAAAAGCCGCGCCCGCTTCGATCGCTGCATCTTTAAAGGTGCCGTCCTTCTGATTTTCATAAAGAGTCGCGGCAGTAGAGTCATTGGCGACATAAATGTCGGGCCAGCCGTCGTTGTCGAGATCGGCGACGGCGACACTGAGCGCATAATTCCCGATTGTGTTCCACATGCCTGCCTTCTGCGAGACATCGGTGAACGTGCCATCGCCGTTGTTGTGGTACAGCATGTTTTTGCCGCCCGGCAGCCCCGGAGGGCCACAGGCCACAAGGATGCTTTTGTAGGTGCAGTCGGCGGATTCAGGCGTGGGCGCTGTTTTCAGATCGAAATCGATGTAATTGGCGACAAAAAGGTCCAGATGACCGTCCCGGTCATAGTCGAGAAACGCGCAGCCGGTGTTCCAGCGCGTCTTCGGCTGTATCAGTCCGGTTTTAGCTGTGACATCAGTGAAGGTTCCATCGCCGTTGTTGTGAAAGAGGGCGTTCTGGCCGTAGTAGCTGATGAAGAGATCGTCGTGGCCGTCGTTGTCATAGTCGCCGACGCAGCATCCCTGCCCCCAGCCGCTTCGCGCGAGTCCGGCTTTGGCTGTGACGTCGGTGAAAGTGCCGTCACGATTGTTTTTGAAGAGATGGCAGGTGGGTTCCATGCCTTTGGGGAAGCCCTCCAGTCGCCATCCGTTGACGAGGAAGATATCGATCCAGCCATCCTGGTCATAGTCATAGAAGGCAACGCCACAGCCGGTCGTCTCGAGCAGATATTTATTGTGGCCAACGTCGCCGTAAAGTGTTTCGGCATTCAGCCCTGCCTGTTTCGCGGCATCGACGAACTGCAGGCCGAGAGGGGTTCCGGCAATCGGCGATACGGGACCGCCGGGCGGCGGCGGCATGGGCTTTGCGTCGTACGAAGGCTGTGCGCTCGGATGCTGCGGAGGCGCAGCCTGCTGTGCAGCGGCAAAGAGCGCGCGCTTCCACGGAGGCGTGCCCATGAGCAGCACCTCTGAAAGGGGCAGTACCAGAGCCGTGCGGCTCAGGGAGCGAAGAAATCTTCGGCGGCTGAGGGAACGATGAGCTGGATTCGTGGGCTTGTTCATAGATGGATTCGCGATCGTATTGCCTTGTCAGATTCGGCCGACGTCAGCGATGTGCGGTGTCAAGCGCAGCGGCTCTGTTGCTCTCCTCGAGAGCATCGGTAGTTCGGCCTTCGCGCTCATAGGCCATAGCGAGGCGGCGATGGGCCTCAGCGTAGGTGGGATCATCGCTGATGGCGCTCTGATAGCGGCTGACCGCATCGGAAATCTCCCCTTTCTGCAGCAGAGAATTTGCCGTATTGGTGTCAAACATCGCGCGCTGTCGGTTGACGGCCACGCGCGTGAGGTCGGCGGCCATTTTACGCTCCGCACGGGCCTCCTGCTGCTTTCCTTCTTCCTGCAGTACGCTGGCGAGCGTAATGTGAGGGCCAGGCTGGTTCGGCATCAGATCAATAGCCTTGTGCAGCGCCGCCGCCGCTTCGTCGTATTTTGACTGCTGATGATAAATGCTTCCCAGAACGGCCCATCCATCGCCGTTTGTCGGCCGGCGGTCGAGCGCGGCACGCAGATTCTTCGCTGCATCGTCGAAGCGTCCGGACTGCATATAGAGAATGCCGAGCGTGTACGGTGCATCGGGTGAAGAGGGATCAAGCCTGGCCGCAGTTTCCAGCTCTAAGACGGCATTGGGCAGATCGTCTTTCAGCTTCCAGGCAAGGCCGAGGTTATAGTGAAGCTGCGCATTGTCCGGCGCAGCGGCGAGCCCTTGGCGAAATTCCTGGATGGAATCATCGATATCGCTTCGCTGGAGATAGGCAATGCCCAGATCCTGCAGAACCTGCGGATCAGCAGGTGCAATGGCGAGCGCGCGCCGGCAGAAATCGACGGCAGTCGTCGCATCGCCGGTCTGGATCAATGCAATGGCAAGGTTGGAGAGAGCAGACACATTACGCGGCTGGGCGGCAACAACCTGCCGAAACAGCGGGATGGCCTTATCCGCCTCTCCGAGCCGCTGCCAGGCCATCGCGAGCTGGTTTTGCGCTTCGGTCAGTAAAGCTTCTGGCGGGCTCAGATCGATGGCTTTTTGCAGATGTGGGACAGCATTTTCGTCCTGATCGGCAGCGGCCAGCGCCTTGCCGAGCTCGATCTGTGCGAGAGCATTCTGTGGTGCAAGCTGTGTGGCGACGGTCAGCTCCGCAACAGCAGAAAGCGGCTGTTGCTCCCGGGAGAGCGTGATACCGAGATGCAGATGCGCGGCAGCCAGCGTGGCATCCATCTGTATGGCCTCTTCAAAAGCGGCCTGAGCCTGTGACCAGTGCTCTGTCTGAGCGTAGAGTGAGCCAAGCTGGTCGTACAGCGCAGCGCTGTGTGGAGAAGCAGCGATGGCATCCCGTGTTTTGGCAATCGCCATATCGCTCTGTCCCGCAGCCGCAAGCGCGCGTGCCCAGGCGGCCAGTAAATCAGATGTAAGAGGCGGCGCCTCGGCTGACGTGGAGAGCCTGTCGAAGAGTGCGAGAGCCGCATGCGCATTGCCGCTTTGTGCGTAAGCAAGTGCCAGATTCTCCTGCGCGGCGCGATCGGCGGGCTTAAGGCGAAGAGCCTTTTCAAGTTCAACAATCGCGGCAGGATATTCGCCAAGCTGGCAGAGTATGGCGCCCAGCGCGCTGTGGCCCTCCTCTATAGTGGGAGCCAGTTGCACGACGTGTTCAAAGCGCAGACGCGCGGTGGCGAGATCCCCGCGGGAAGCAGCATCGTAGCCGGAGCGAAAGGCCGCATTGGCCTCCTGCAGACGCGCATTCTGCGCATCGCTTTGCAGAGCCATAATGGGCAGGGAAAAATAGACGATCGGCAGTATGGCCAAGATCGGGGCGCACAGCCTGTGAGTAAAGAGCAGATTCATGATCAGGGCCGTTGCTGTGAATCGGATGAGGATGCCTGTGTCTTTGTGCCGGGATTTTTCAGCTTTGCCGCGGTTTCAAATTCATGGGCAGCATCCTCTCTGCGGCCGGTAGTGCGATAGGCCTGGCCAAGCAGCATATGGGTCATCGCATTCGCCGGATCCATGGCACGGGCTCGTTCGAGATACATCGTGGCCATGACCGGATTTTGCTGATACAGAAGCGCCTTGCCAAGCAGAATGTATGGACCGGTTGAGTTCGGTTCCAGCAAAATAGCCCGATCGAGTGCCTGCTGTGCATCGGCTCCGCGGCCATTACGGAGATAAGCATCGCCGAGCCGTTCGTAAAGCTCACCATCGAGCGGATTGATCTCTCGCTCCTTCTCCAGCTCGGCTATTGCACCGGCAGTATCGCCCTTCGCGAGTGCGATTTCGCCCAGCAGCTGATGTGCGAGTGGAATATGCGGATCTGCCTGGAGTGCCTTTTGGGCGGCATCGGCAGCAGGCTGTACAAGCTCGCGACGCAGGAGCAGCCGCGCAGTGATGAGCCAGGCAGCCGCCGAATCATATGGAAACCCATACTCGGCGGCGAAGGCGTGACGAGCATCGTCGTAACGGCCTGTCGTGATGTAGCACAGCGCGAGCACGTAATTCGGGTCAATATTCGAGCTGGAGATGGCCGCATGTGCCTTTTCCAGCAGCGGGATCGCCTCAGCTGCCTGCCCCGTGCGGAAGAGAATGACGCCGCGCATCTGCAGGGATTCCATATCGGTTGGGTCCTGCCGAACGGCGGCGGCAAAGGCCTCGCTGGCTTCGGTCATCTTGTTCTGCTGATATGCAATGAAGCCGCGCAGGCGTTCAACCCCGGCCGGCTCAGGCTGCTGCGCAGCTAATACATCCAGCTCGCGCGCTGCATCCTGCAGTCGTCCCTGTGTGATCAAAGTGCGTGCGTCTGCGATAGACGACGTTATCTGCGGCGTAACTGTCGGCGGTGCAGTCCGGGCTTCGGTTTGCGGAAAGCACGCGGGAACGATCATCAGCAGCAAAGAGAACGAGAAGTGGATGCGACGCATGATCCAGCCGAAGGAAGTGTACTCCCACATAAAGATGGAGGGGAGCATCGCTCCCCTCCGGATAAACGATAGCGGTTTTCAACCGCCTAGAACTGCACACGCAGTGAGAACTGAAGCTGGCGTGGGTCGGTGTAGCCATTAATGCCGGGGCCATTGGTGATAACGCCGGCAGTAGAACCGCCATCGATATTGGTGTTGCTTGGGTTGTTGGCATTCATGTAGTTGAAGCCGTTGTAAGCGTCGATGCGGAACTGTGCCAGCAGACTCTCATAGATCGGGAAGTTTTTCTGCAGCGACAGATCTCCATTGAAGAAGTGTGGCCCATAGACGTTATTCCCGCCCCCGGAGCCGATCTGATCCAGTTGCGTGGCGCTGAAGCCCTGGAAGGGAGAGTACTGGCCGGTTGTCGTGTTGTAGAGAGGCGTCGATGTGCCCGTAAAATACCTGCGCGTATGGGCAATGGGATCGAATCCTCCCAGGCTGTGCTTCAGGTGGCTGCCACTGCCGTTCACGTAGCATGGCGCATCACTCGGAACAAATGAGCTGCATTCCTGGAAGCCGAGCGTAAAGGGAAGGCCGCCCGACCAGGTGAGCACCGGACTGAAATTCCACCCTCCGATAATCTCATCCACAAAGCGCGGTGCGTTGCTGGCAAACATGCGGTTCTTTCCAAAAGGAAGATCGTAGGTTCCAAAAATCACAATCTGTTGCTCGCGTATTTCCGGATCGCGAACCTTGACCGCGCTGCGATCCCAGGTAGAGAAACCGCTGTTCCAGGCGAAGCCGCGCTGCCACGCATAAGCGAGGTTGAAGCTGATGCCATGAGAGAGTTGCTTGGCGAGTGTGGCCTGCAGAGCGTTATAGTGCGTGTCCTGATCGCTGCCGTTGTACTGGATATCCTGCGACCATCCGCACATACCTGGTGTAATGCCGGCCTCGTTCGGAATATTGGGGTTGATGGCATTGTTGGCCGCATCCGGTGTCATATAGTTCGAGTCCTGACACGCCGGCAGCGTTCCGCCGTAGTAGCGGCGCAGGAACGTCGAGTTGGTGACTCCTCCGTCCGGATAAATTCCATTGGTATCCGGAACCGCGCTTCCTTCCGCGAATTTGGTCGTGTAATGAAGCGTTTTTTGTATAGTGCTGAACGAGGCTGGCAGGAAAATGGCCGGTTCATTCGGGTTGGTGCTGTTTCCGTCTCCCGAGCTCAGCGTGTGGGTTCCCTTATTGCCGACATAGGCCAGCGTGAAGGACAGTGTCGGGGTAATGGCATGCTGCAGGCTCAGGTTCCACGCATCCAGCGTGGGCAGACGCAGGGGATTCGGCCTTGCCTTGGAATTCACGCTGTAGCCGGGATCAGGCAGCAGACCGTTTGAAGGAATAGCAGGGAAGGGATAGGAAGCCGGTCCACCCGCCACGGGCTGGCCATTCGGCTGCGTGCAACCCGGCGACGACGCTCCCAGGCAGAAAGCCGTGCTGGTGGGGCCGCCCGTCTGGTTAATGGACTGGTTCGCCAGTACCGGCAGGTTTTGCGTAGCCGTGTGCCCAAAGATTGAGCCGAAGACGCCGATGTCAAAGCTGCGTCCATAGCCGGCGCGGATGACGGTCCTCTCGTCGAACTGATAGGCGATGCCGAGACGCGGATTGAAGCTCCACTTCGCCGGATCCCAGTTCATGTTGGAGCCGATGTTGCCGTAGCCGGCGACCTGCAGATAACCGGTGCTGAGATTGAGGAGCGCCCCATTGCCCTTGCCGTTGACCGATTCCGGACCATAGAACTCGTATCGCAGACCATAGCTCACCGTCAGCTTGGGTGTCGTATGCCAGGTATCCTGCGCGTAAAAGAAAAATCGCTTCTGAAACTCTTTGGCATTGGTGGAAGTGCTGACATAGCGGCCAAGGCTGGTGGCGCGTCCTAAAACAAAGGTCGCGAAGCCGAGACCGCCCGAGCTGCCATCCGACGTGGGGCCAGGGGCGAAGCCGAGGATACCGGCGCGGTCCGTGTCGCTCGGTACGCGCAGGTTGCGCGCATAGCGCAGGTCTGCGCCGAACTTGATAGCGTGATTGCCGAGAATGCGCGTCCAGTTATTGACCACCTGGAACTGATCCTCACGTTCGGTAAGCGGACAGTTACAGCGGTTCAGATTCAGGCCGCTGCCGTATTGCGATCCGCCATCGGTGGGATTGTTCGGGCCGTTGCCACCCTTTACGTCCACATCGGCGATATTGAAGTAGGGCGCTCCGGAGGTATAAAAGTCGCCCATATTCAGACCGGGAATGCCGAGCTGGGTGGCCAGATCGGTGCCCTGATCGTACTTTCTCGCAATGACGTTATAGCGGTAGTAGCCGATGCGGAAATCCGTCAGCCATTTAGGCGAAACCGCGATGTCCATGCCCGCCGCAAGACTGTCGTCCGCTCCGGTAGAGGTGCCGCCATAACCGTTCACGCCAAATCCGGCGCCGCCCGCGGGGCCAAAAATCGTGGAGCCGGAGAGTGTGCTGGTGAACCGGCTGAAGCGAGCAAAGGCGTGAGCCTTGTCCGGAATGACCTGGTCGTCCACGCGGACATCCCACTGATCGTTATTGAAGAGCCCTGTGCCGCTGGCCGAATAGTTGTTCTTCAGGCCTGCAAACAGCCCGGATGTGTTGGGAGCATAAGGCTGAAGCAGCTTTAGCAGTGCAAGCGCCTGCGGAGACAGATCAGCCGCAGGAATGACGTTGTTTGGATACGTCTTACCCGTGCTCTGGTCGACGATCTTCGTGTTGGGAACATTATTGACGTATTCGGTGAAATCACAGCCGGGAGTGCCGCCAGGAGGTGTTGTGAGGCCGAGGCAGGTGGACGTCAGATAAGAGGATGGAACTGTTTGCGTGTCGACGATGCCTGTCTTCGAGCGCACACCCTGGTAATCGCCGAAGAAAAAGAGCCGGTCTTTGAAAATCGGGCCTCCGAGCGATCCGCCAAACTGGTTCTTCAGGCCCGGCGGAAACGGCCCGCTGCCCGGGAACTGCGCATAAGGATCGCGGGCAAGATTCTTATTGCTCTCGCGGTAATCGAACGCGCTGCCGTGAAAGTTATTCGTTCCCGATTTTGTCTGAGCGGTGATGACGGAAGAGACCGCCTTGCCCAGCTCAGCATCGAAGTTCTGCGTCGTGATCTTCGTCTCGGAGAGTGCGTCGAGCGGCGGATTGATGACAATGATGCCGAGGATAGGGTCCTGATTGTCGGTGCCGTCCAGCACAAAAGCAACGCCGCCGAAGGCCTGTCCGTCCACCTGAATCTGCTTGCTGCCCTGTGGGTCCTCGTCAGAGGCATGCGCCCAGCTCAGTTGCTGCGCGCCCGGAAGCAGCAGCTGCAGATTAGTGAAGTTCCGGTCCGGAATCGGCAGATCGGAAAGATCTTTGGATGTAAATTCAGTGGCTACGTCCGCGCGATCGGTCTTTATTTGCGGAATCGCATTGGCGCTGACCGTGACGGTCTGACTCGTCCCTCCGACCGACAGTTGGACATCCACCTTCGGCGAGGTATCGGCGAGCACCTGAATGCCCTTGGTTTCAAACTGCTGGAAGCCGGTAAGCTCCACTTTCACATCGTATGTGTCCGGGATGAGGTGCTGAACCGTGTACTCTCCGGATTCATTGCTGGTGGCGGTGACAGATGTCCCTTTGGATTCGTCGGTGACTGTGATCGTGGCGCCCGGAATGACTGCCCCGGTGTTATCCGTCACCGTGCCGTAAAGGGAACCATAGATGGCCTGCGCATGAGAGGCGAGAGGAATCAATACAAACAGAGCGGCGGCCATGCTCCATGCGAGAATCCCGCGGAGTCTGCGAATCATACTACCTCCAGAAAAAGCACCACAGCGGTTTTGTGTGTCACGCCTGCGCACACATCACACCTCAGTCCCTGACAGAGGTGATGTGGCGCCGTCGCGGTTTTTATCCTGCCCGGTGGGCAGCCCTGCTGCGCACAAATCACAGAGTCATACCGCGGCTCCGTATTCGTGTATTGCTGGAAAGGGGAGAGTCCCAGGCGCGAGTTATCCGGAAGTAATTACAGCGCTCTCGGAAGCTATCCTGTTTCCGGCGAAAGTTCTAGAAGCTTTGCAGGATAGTTGTCAATATCTCCGCGACGCCACAGGACAGAGATAAAACATGGATAAGCCTGAGCGGGGAACCGGGAAAGAGCTGCCGGAGCCATTAAATTCGGCATTTTATAGCCGCTGGGATGAGAAGATGACGGCCCTTAAAGATGGCGGATGAGTGGGACGGTATACGGGTGCAAGTTTAACGAAAAGTAAACTGATTTAGTCAGTGTGATTATCGAGAAGTATCGGAAGGAAATGGCAGCGATTTCAATCGTGCTGTTTAACCTGGACCTCTCGCCGATATTCCGCCTCTTATTCAGGGAGCGGATGGTTTCCTGCGGCAGGCGAAAAAAAGCATCTTCCGAGAAAATGTGGCGCGCTGGTGACCTGCCAAAACACTTTTCATGAGATGAAATACCGGAGAAGATAAGGGATACAAAATTCAATGCGACATCGTTTGTGCGGAGCATTCCTGGCGTGGAACATTGATGGGCGTCAGAGGTATGCCGGAGTGGTTTACCAGGTCCTGCATCTTGATGTATGCAGCATTCGTCCAGCCGAAGCCGACGACATTCGTTTTATATCCACGGGCGACATTGACCTGAGAGGACGCTGTAATTACGTCATATTTCTCATGAATAGTCTGATCGCAAAGATAGTTCTGGCGAATCGTGGTCATGAATTCACGCGCAACGCGTACCGCATCACGAATATCACTGCTTTTAGCCAGACCATCGACGGCGATCCAGGTCGTGGGCGCCCAGCCATATGGAAGATCCCATTGCACGCCGGAATCAAAGCTGCTCATGGCAAGACCGCCGGGCTTTTCAAAGAGCCTTAAATTTGCCTCGACGCTTTTTATCTGCTGCGCATTCGCCAGTCCGGCCCATAAAGGATAGAACGTAGTGATGTAGTTATAAGTGGATTGCTTCCGCGCTACAAAGTCGTAATCGAAATACATGCCCTTTTGTGCATTCCACAGATACTTATTGACAGCGGTGCGGCGCTCGCCGGCGATCTGGCTCCAGTGTGCTGCCCCTGCAGGGCGGTTCAGTTGTCCGGCCATCCACTGCAGGTCGCGCTCGTATTTGTAGAGCAGCGCATTCAGTCCGGCGTCGGCGTTATGGTGCGTCCAGCCACTGAAAGGGCCATAGCGAAATGAGGGATCGAAACCCGATTCGCGCATGGCGCGGTCGCCTTTATAGAAGTCGCGCGAGAGCCAGTACTCACCGACGTGAGCGTGCGCGCATACGGAAGAGATACCCGGATCGCAGCTGATCGCGGTGAGCTGCGACTGTTCAGGGGCATGAACAAGATAATCGGTATGAACGCGGGGATGCGCAAGCAGCCAGCGAATGACGTCGGCATAATAGCTGCTGTCGTCGGCCATCTCCGGCACCGGACCGTCACCAAGATCGTAGTAGCGGGCAAGACCGGTGTCGCCTGCACGATGAATATCTGTCATCCACAATGCATGATCGCGCTGTGCGTACGCATAGCTGCGAGCCAGCCAGGTCTTCGCGTCGGCCGTGTGTCCGTCAGCGATCTCCGCATCGTATACGGCGCGAATCATGGAAGAGAGAAAGGGCGGCTGTGAGCGTGTGAAGTAATAGGTACGATTGGCATTCAGAATGCCGCCGTAATGCTCGATCTCAAAGAAGAAGTTTTCTACCATTCCCTTTGCCAGCGCAGTGCGTCCATCCTGCAAAAGACCCAGAAGAATGAAGTAGCTGTCCCACCCATACATTTCGTTGAAGCGTCCGCCAGGAACGACATATTTATTGGGCAGGTAAAGCAGACCGGCCTGTTTTAATTCCCGTGGCATCACGTCGCCGAGATGCTCGATACGTCGCGGAAGACGCTCAACCTGTATACGGCATGAGCTCTGCAGCGATTTAACCTCGACAGGTTCAGGAAAATCGGCGGGCAGATAAAGGACAGAGATACTGTTCAGTTTAGGATCAACGACCGAAGAGCAATCATTCATCGAGCGCGAGAGTGTATCCCACGCGTGGTGAATGTAGGTGTCGATAGGAGGAACCGGTACATCTTTCTGCCCGAAGGATGTCTGCGTGAGGATCAGAGCGCAAAACGTGAAGGCAAAGAGGGGAATGCGCGTTTTCAGAGGGGATCTCATGGGAAGGCCAGTCAGCGACGGAGGGTATGGTAAACCAATCGCGTGTTGGCCGCACGGCAGTCTGTCGCTTCGCAGCAAAGCAGCCCATGTCCTAATCGGGTACCCGAACATAGGCTGCCTGTTTCTGTGCAGTGGCGCTAGGCGTTGTAAGTAGTGGAAGAAACACGACCGCCGCGGCCGGTCCAGTTGGTGTGGAAGAATTTGCCGCGGGGCTGATCGATGCGCTCGTATGTATGCGCACCAAAGAAATCGCGCTGTGCCTGCAGCAGATTGGCGGGCAGCCGCTCGGTGCGATAGCCATCGTAAAAGGCAAGCGCAGTGGTGAATGCCGGAGTAGGTATGCCAAGCTCAATGGCATGCACGAGGGCCTTGCGCCATGAGGCCTGATACTGATTGAGCACGCCGAAGAAGAAGTTATCGAGCAGCAGGTTGTCGAGCGCGTGATTCTTGTCGTACGCCTCCTTGATCTTGCCGAGGAAGCGGCTGCGGATGATGCATCCACCACGCCACATGAGCGCAATACCGCCCATATTGAGGTTCCAGTGGTTCTCTTTGCCGGCCTCGCGAAGAAGCATGTATCCCTGCGCGTACGAGATGATCTTCGAGCAGTAGAGCGCGCGCCGCACATCTTCAATGAAGGCGTCGCGGTCAGAGGGTGCTGCCACGCCCGACGGTCCGGTGAGGACTTTTGAGGCTTCGATGCGCTCATCTTTTAATGCAGAGAGGCAGCGGGCAAAGACGGCTTCGCCGATGAGAGTGACCGGCTGGCCGAGATCGAGTGCACTGATGGCGGTCCACTTGCCGGTTCCTTTCTGCCCTGCCGTATCGAGAATTTTGTCGATGAGAGGTTTGCCGTCCTCATCTTTCTTGGCGAAGATCTCGGCGGTGATTTCAATGAGGAAGCTGTCGAGCTCGCCCTTATTCCACTCGGCGAAGATGTCATGCAGTTCATCGGGAGTAAAGCCGAGACCGCGCTTCAGCAGGTCATAGGCTTCGCAGATGAGCTGAATGTCGCCGTACTCAATGCCATTGTGGACCATTTTGACGTAGTGGCCGGCGCCATCTTCGCCGACCCAGTCGCAGCATGGCGTTCCATCATCTACCTTTGCTGCGATGGCCTGGAAGATGTCCTTCACATGCGGCCATGCGGCAGGATTGCCGCCAGGCATAATCGACGGTCCGAAGCGCGCTCCCTCTTCGCCACCGGAGACGCCGGTTCCGATAAAGAGGATGCCCTTTTCTGCGAGTGCCTTGGTACGGCGGTTGGAATCGGTGAACAGCGAATTGCCGCCGTCAATGATGATGTCTCCGGCTTCAAGGTGCGGCAGGACGTGATCGATCATCTGATCGACGGTATCGCCGGCCTTGACCATCAGCATGACGCGACGGGGGCGCTTCAGCAGGCGGACAAGCTCTTCAATCGAGTGGGCTCCGACGATCTGTGTGCCCTTCGCCTCATCGGCGAGAAAGTCGTCCACTTTGGAGACGGTACGGTTGAATACGGCCACCTTGAAACCATGGTCGTTCATATTAAGGACGAGATTCTGGCCCATGACTGCGAGGCCGATCAGGCCGATATCACACGATGCGTCTGACATACGTTCTCCAAAAAATCGACTGTAGGATTGCCAACCGAACGCTGGTCGGGTCGTGGACCAGCGGGAAACAATGGATTTCAGTATATCTGCTGAGGTTGCGTGCGGGCGCATAAAGCCGTTACCGGGATGTTGTAACCGGTGTCACACTCTTTCCTGCATGCCAGATAGCGACGATCTTCTCCGTATCACTAATGCTGATTGCGGGATTGCCATCCACTAAAAGAAGATCGGCCTGCTTCCCTGGGATAATCGTGCCGGTATGCGCGCTGATACCGAGCAACGCAGCATTGGTTCTGGTCGCGCACGAGATCGCCTGGAGCGGCGTAAGACCGGCGTCGACCATCAGCTGCAGCTCCCGATGCTCGGCAAAGCCGGGAACGCGAGAGGGCATGGCTCCCGAATCGGTGCCGAAGCCCACCTTAACGCCTGCGTCGTAGGCAAGCTTCAGATTCATCGCCGCCTGAGCGAAGTCATGGCGATGCTGTGCCGTGGAGGGATCGTCGGCGACCTTGCTACGGTAGGCCGCACTTGAAAAATAAGCAAGCGTATCGGCTGAAACGGCATGCTGAAAGAAGGGCGTGTGCAGCAGTTCAGGATGATCGGCGAAGTCGAAAAATGAAGCGTCGACGGTAAGGGTAGGCAGGTAATAAGTGCCGCGGCGCTTCATCGCATCAAGAAGCTGGGCGTCGACCTGGCTGTCGCGAACGCTGTGAGCGAGCACATCGACACCATCGGCAACGAGCTGCTTCGCGTCTGCCAGAGCGTAAACATGCGCGGCGACCTGGATGCGACGCTTATGCGCCTCGTCGATAACGGCGCGATAGACATCCGGAGACATCTTCGGCAATGTGCCGTGAGCATCATCCACCCACACTTTTACGAATTCAGCATGACGGTCCGCCGCCGCATCGACTGCCTCGCGAGCCTCCTGCGGAGTGCGCGGCTGGTAAAGCTGATCGGGCTGATGTGGAAGCGCCGGTGCCCCTCCCGGCACGCCGATGCCGCGGTCGGCGGAGAAAACTGTGGTTCCGTCGAGTGTGCCGGCGCGCTGCTGCGCCCGTACCTGGTAGACCAGATCGCGGTTAAGGCCCAGAGATAGCATCGTGAGCACGCCATAGCGCTCATACTGGCGCAACTCCGCAATAACGTGGGGTTCGGTATAGTAGCCTGCCGAATTACCGGTGCCGTCGACGAGTGCCAGATGTCCGTGAGCATTAATAAGTCCGGGCAGAAGGGTCTTGCCTGAGCTGTCCACGATCTGCCCCGCGGGTTTATCGGCAGCGGCAGGGCGAACAGACCGGATACGGCTGCCTGCAATGGTGACGTCCTGATCCTCAAGCGGAGGCTGTCCCGTGCCATCGATCACGCGGACATGCGTGATGGTGATAACCGATCCGGCAGTCGATGGTTGCGCCGAAGCGGAAAACACACCGGCTCCGGTAGTGATGGTGAGCAGGACGACAGAAACGGCAGGCATCCGCATGCTGATTGGACGCGCCGCCTGCGCTCCGGATGCGCAAATCCTGGCGCGTGGAGGCTTCCAGTCTATGCAATTGACGAGGAGCGGGCTCCGGCAACGTGAACCAGCGCGGCGAGCAGCAGCAGTCCGGTCCCGAGAGCGCAGACGCCGGCCCAGTGAAAGTGCATCCAGGCAATGGATGAAAGCAGTGAGCCGAGCGAGCCTCCCAGAAAGTAAAACGTCATATAAACGGTGTTGATGCGGCTGCGGGCCTTCGACGAAAGACTGAAGATGCGGGTCTGGTTGGCAATCTGGGTGGCCTGCTGCCCCAGATCCAGCACGATGACGCCGAGAACCAGCCCGAGAAAATGATAGCCGAGCGTCCAGAGAATCAGAAAGCTCAGAATGAGCAGAACCAGCGAAAGTGTCACCACAGCGCGCGGCCCGCGCCGGTCAGAGAGCCGGCCGGCGACCGGCGCAATCAGTGCTCCACTGGCTCCCAGCAGGCCAAAACTGCCAGCTACGCCGGGGCCCATTCTGTAATGCGGTGTGCCAAGCAAAAAAACGAGTGTCGTCCAGAAGGCGCTGAATGCGGCAAAGGCCAGCATGCCCAGGGCGGTCGACTGGCGCAGCAGGGGCTCAGTACGGAAGAGTGTCCACAGCGAGCGGAGCGCCTCGCGATAGGGCAGCGGATTCGGCGGGGGCAGAGCCGGAAGCCGGCGTCGCAGCAGAAAGACAAAAAGCAGGTTTACCGCGGCTGCAAGAGCGAAGACGACACGCCAGCCCCACAATGCGGCGATCCACCCGGCAGCAGAACGGGCCAGCAGCACGCCCAGCAGCAGACCGGTCATGACAGTGCCGATGGCCCGGCCTCGCTCCGATTCGTCGGCCAGTTCGGGTGAGAGAGGGATAATCACATGCGTAACCGCCGCCGTCAGCCCCAGAAGGACACTGGCAAGGCCCAGCACCCAGAGCGTTGGAGCGATTGCCGCCAACAGCGCCGACAGCGCGACCCCCGCAAACAACTGCACAATAAGGCGTCGGCGCTCAAAAAGATCGCCGAGCGGCACAAAAGAAAGAATGCCGACGGCGTAGCCGATCTGGGTAGCAACGGCGACACTGCCGCTGTGTGCGGCCGGCACATGGAAAGTGCTGCTCATCTGCAGCAGCAGCGGCTGATTGTAATAAATATTGGCGACGCTTACGCCGCAGGTAAGTCCAAGAAAAGGCAGGAGCCCGCGATGCGGGTGCTCAAATCGCGCGGGTAATTCCGGTTGAAATTCTGTGACTGGCTCAGGCAC
This sequence comes from Paracidobacterium acidisoli, assembly GCF_003428625.2. Lineage (GTDB taxonomy): Bacteria > Acidobacteriota > Terriglobia > Terriglobales > Acidobacteriaceae > Paracidobacterium > Paracidobacterium acidisoli. Next base: position 452,694 of record NZ_QVQT02000004.1, read on the forward strand.
GTCCTGTCTGGATGATACAGGGCCATGTATATGCGTCGGGTGCGTATGGGGTGTGAATATGCCTTACTGCGGCGAAAAGGTTACTTCACGGCGCCAAGCACCAGCTTACCGATAGTGGCCAGTTGCATATTTGACGTACCTTCGTAAATTCTGCCGATCTTGGCGTCACGATAAAACTTCTCCACCGGATAATCCTTCACGAAGCCATAACCGCCATAGATCTCGACGCACTGGCTGGCCACGCGTTCGGCAATCTGAGAGACGAAATATTTGGCCATGGCCGCCTCGCGCACATAATCCAGCTTTGCATCTTTCAGGCGCGCAGCGTTGTAGACCAGCAGGCGCGCAGCCTCAATGTCCGTGGCCATCTCCGCCAGAGCAAACTGCACCGCCTGAAATTCCGCGATAGGCTTACCGAACTGTCTGCGCTCCTTCGCATACTTTGCCGCGCAGTTCCACGCGCCCTGTGCCAGACCAAGCATCTGCGCCCCAATGCCGATCCGCCCTTCGTTTAGCGTCTCAATGGCAATTTTGTATCCCTTACCCGGCTCTCCCAGGATGTTCTCCTCCGGGACCCGGCAATCCTCAAAGAGAAGCTCACAGGTGGAGGAGGCGCGGATGCCGAGCTTATCTTCCTTTTTGCCAACGGTGAAGCCGGGCGTGTCCTTTTCGACCAGAAAGGCTGTAATGCCTCTGTATCCGGCCGTGGAATCAAGCGTTGCGAAGACAATGAAGACCCCGGCCTCCTTCGCATTGGTGATCCAGAGCTTCTGTCCGTTAAGAAGAAAGAAGCCGTCGCGCCGATCCGCCCGCATCTGAAGGGCGAAGGCATCGGAGCCCGAACCGGCCTCCGACAGGGCGTAAGCGCCGATGGTATCGGCCGCCAGCCGGGGTAGATATCTGCGCTTCTGTGCCTCTGTGCCCCAGCGGAGAAAGGCATTGATGCAAAGGGTATTTTGTACGTCGACGAGGACCCCGACAGAGGCATCGACAGCAGAAATCTCCTCCACCGCCAGAATAGCTTCAAAGAAGGTCCCGCCGGCGCCGTTGTACTCTGCCGGAACCTCGATACCCATCAGTCCGAGCTCGAAAAGCTGCGGCAGCAGCGCAGCATCGAAGTGCTGCTCCTCATCCATTTGGCGAACCAGCGGGCCGATCATCGTCCGTGCAAAGTCCCGCACCGTAGAGCGAAAGAGCTGCTCGTCTTCGTTGAGAAGAGTGAGTGGAGCGGCTGGGGCGGACAGAGCGTCAGTGCTCATCGGAAAACCTCGAATTTTAAAAGCAGTCAGGGACGGAAAACCGACGAGTGTAGCATTTTGCGTCGATGTGGCACACGCGCGACTGCGTCAGCTGGCGATGGATTTTGTCCTGGGACGCCGCCATACGATCGCCAGCCGCTCTCGATCGAGAATCTTGCGAGCCTGGCAGCGTGCATGGTTGGCCCAGGGACCAATGGGATCGTAGCGAAGATAGGCCATCCAGTGGCGCAGAGCGCGCCGGCGCTCATTCGAGCGTTCACAGGCAAGCGCCAGGTTGTAATGCGCGTCTGCATAACCGGGAACCAGCCGGATCGCAGTCTGATAAGCAGCAATGGCCTCCGGCAGCCGCTGCAGTTCATCGAGCACATTACCCAGGTCGAAAAACGCCAGTGCATAGCCTGGATCGGCAAGCGTCGCGGAGCGATACAGCTCTTCGGCGCGCAGAAACTTTCTCTGGTTATAAAGGATCGTGCCGAGGTTGATAGCGGCCGGTGCATGGTCCGGCTGCAGGGCAAGAATCTCTTCGTAGAGCGTGGTCGCTTCGGTCAGCCTGCCGCTCTCTTCCTCGTGTACGGCATCCAGAAAGAGGGTGGCAATATGATTTTCGTGCTGCACATGGGAGTGTGGGTTCGGCTCTACCTGAGCCAGTTGGTGTGGCCTCTCCCCGGCATCGAAATCGAAGACATATTGTTGTGCGATGGGCTCCATGGCATGGCCCAGATACCGGAAGACGACCCGCGAGCCACTGCGCATGGTGCCCGCCTCCAGCAACGGGTTATCCATGCCGGAGACAGCCCGCATAGCGCGTACGCCGGCACGAATGCTGGATGTGGAAAGTCGCATCGCGCACAACTGGCGCAGCGTGCGCAGCTGCACAAGATCCTGAAAACTGTATTCTTCGGAAGCGGAAATAAGTCCCTGGCGTTCCCACGCCCGGAGCTGCGGCGCGCGAATACGCAGTATGCGAAGCACATCCTGACGACTGTATCGTGTCACAGACCGGATCGACACCCCTCGCCTGAGCCGATTATGCAGGGTTGCGTTCACAGGAACAAGAAGGGCGCAAGAGAAATCAGTGGATAAGGGGGTACCAAACTTTATACGGCCCGAAATGCGGAGCCCGGAGCTCAGAAGCTGTCGGCCGCGAAGCGGCTTTGTGGAATGGGAAAAAGCATCTGAGCAGGGGTGGCAGCGAGGACACGAGAGCCTGAAAGGCCAGTTCCCTGGAGCCGACGATCGGACTTGAACCGATGACCTGCTGATTACGAATCAGCTGCTCTACCAACTGAGCTACGTCGGCCCTGCGCTCTGTCGATTCTATCGTTCACGACGCAGTGCGTAAAGCGAACGCTGTCTTCTCAGGCAGCCCGCGATAGGCACAATGCAAAACGGACGGAAAACAGCAGGAATCAGAACGGCGAATCAGCGTGATAAGCCGAAAAAGCCGCCCGGCAACAGGGCGGCTTTTTCGTTTAGGGAGAATAGTTCCAACGGAGGCAAAGCCATCAGAACTTTCTGGCGAAATAGTATGGGCGGGGGGGAAGGGTGTCAAGGCAAAATCCACCCCCTGTGCAACCCACTGCAAATAAAAAGGTTATGGGGACGAATCGGGAAAGACTTAAAAGTATCTCGTCCAATTATTTTCGCTTTTTATTCCCGGTAACCATTGGCGACGTTGTTTAATTTGTTGATTTTAAGCAGAAATCTGCACCAGATTTCGGGCATCTTGGCCAAACGTCTCTAATCCGGCCTCGCGCTTCCAGCCGGCGCGGATGCATCCTCGTTCAGCTTCAGGCTGATGAACTGCTCATCGTTCAGTGTCGATGCCGGTTTGCCTCGCAGTACACGAATCATGGCTCGGCCTCCGCCGAAGAAAATGCCGAGAAAGATGGCTGCAGCCCCAAGGACGACTGTAAGTGTGGCAATGCCTGTCAAAAGCTTAGCGGTTTTGGCAGCTTCACTTACATAGCTGCCGGTGCGGTTGACGGTGAGATAATCGGCGAATTTCACCTGCTCCAGCAGATGGCGTGCCTCATCCTGAGTGAAATCACCGCTGGTGATCGAGACAAGTGGGCCACTCCGCTTTTCCTGCAGGGCAACAGATCCTCCGCGAACGCCACCGTGCTTCAGCAGGGTACCTATGGTTCGCGCCTGCTCAGCCGCAATCTGCGGCGTGGGGTACATAAGTAGCGTCAGTGTGCCCTTACCGTCACGCGATGCATACTGAGCGGTTACTGCTTCTGCATCAGCAGCAAAGCCGACTGCATTAGCTGGCAGAGCTCCCCCGCCGTGTGCATAGGCGACAGGACCGATGGCATAGCGAACGCTGCTCGCATCGAGCGCCGTGGCAGGCAGGTAGTGTGGCAGAGAAGGAGCGACACCGGCTGACCCGAATGGCTGGCGGATACCCGCCGCCAGTGCCTGCAGAGCCGCCCGGTCCGGAGCATCACCCGCGCTGAAGGCCGCATCGATGACCGTAGCTCCCGTCCAGAAGACAAAATGACCGCCACCTTCAGCCCCGCCCTTGCCCAGGCTGATCGATTTCATCCGAGACTGGCGATAGAAGGTAAAGGCGCCATAGGCCCCCGTCGCATCATCGAAGCGCCAGGCGCGCAGCAGGAGTTTTTCCGGACCGTGGGTGTAACTGGCAGTGCTCGAATCCTTAAGTCCGTATTCCTGGAGCACATCGGCGTTTGCTCCATCGGAGATCGTCTGCGCCGGAGCGCTCTGCGACCAGCCCGCAAAACGTGCGGGCAGAATGGCCGTGCCGGTAGCTGCCAGCGCCGCGGCGCACACCGAGACCATTCCGGCAAAACACACCGAGACCATTCCAGCAAAAACTGTAATCGTGCGAAGCAAACGGGATGACATCACAACCTGATGTGAGAGTACCAAAGAGCGTGCTTCACTGCCGTCGTCGCATCGACCGGATCGAACCCCGGAGTCATATCCGGCGTGGAAATGTCTGCCGGCAGGGAACGCAGGCTCTGAGCTCTAATTGCTGTCGCCGTGCGCCGTATTCTCCGCAATACGCACTCCGTTCAGGCTGCCGACGTACTTTGACACACCGCGATAGAGCGATTCGGCGATGCGTTCGCGGTAGGTGGACTCACGCAGCTCCTGTGCATCGTCCGGATTGGTGAGGAACGATATCTCGGCCAGAATCGACGGCATATTGGCTCCGATAAGCACGACGAAGGGCGCTTTTTTCACGCCGCGATCTTTCAGCCCAGGGTTGCCGCGCTCAAGACCGGTATAAAGGCTGTCTTCCACGTCGGAGGCGAATTCGCGCGATTCGTTGATCTTATCCTGCAGCGCAATCTTTTTCACCAGATCAGAGAGCTGATGAATCGACTCGTCGGAGACGGCGTTTTCCCGCGCGGCTACCTCGAGAGCATCGGCCGAAGTGGTGAAGTTCAGATAATACGTCTCAACGCCGCGTGCGCTCGCATCCGGGCTGGAATTGGCATGAATGGAGATAAACAGATCGGCCTGTGCCTTATTGGCGATCGCCGTGCGGGTTTCGAGAGGAATAAAGGTGTCGTCGTCGCGGGTGTAGATAACATCGGCGCCAAGACGTTGTTTCAGCAGCTTGCCAAGGCGCAGCGCCACGTCGAGCACGACGTCTTTTTCTTCAATGCCGCCAGGTCCAAGTGTGCCTGAATCATGACCGCCGTGGCCGGCGTCGATGACGATGCGATTGATCTTCAGACCGAGGGCGCGCATCATCGAACGCTGTCCGTTCGGTAGCGGCTCAGGCCAGGAACCGGAGGCACGGACGCCTGTCGCTCCGGCATCGACCGGAGGCGCGCTGTCGTCGCCGGTGGTCGTGCTGTTTCCGGCGGTGCGGCGGGTGGCCCGCGACGGTATCGAAGGCGAAGTATTCCGGGCCTCGGTGCTGACGGCGGAGCCATCGCTCTGCGTCTCGCGCTGTGTTCCTGAAACGGAGGCAACCACGGGAGCTCGCGTGGGGTGCCGCGTTGCTTTGACCGTATCAGGCTGCCGGCTGAGAGAGGCGACGTCTGCCAGGGAAGACGAGTCGTCATCATCGTCGACGACAACCGTAGGAGATGGCTTTACCGGCCGTCCGGTGTGCTGGATGGAGGCCGTCGTAGTGCGCTGAGCGGCGTGCGGTACTGTCGCCACCGGAGGACGAGTCGTTTGCGCCGTTTCGCGGGTGTCAGTTGAGGCCGGCCCGATGCCGAGCGTCGATGAGCCGCCTGCGGAGGGTGTGGATACCGCCGGTGCACGCACTGCCGTCCGCGGCGTCGTATTGGATGCCATCTGGCCAGGCGGAACGACCGGTGGGCGGTTATGCTGCGCTCCGCCATGCACATCGATAATCAGCCGTGGAGGATTCGGCAGAAAGAAGGCCGAATATTCGCTGACGCTGTTCACGTCGAGCACGATGCGCGCTATCTCATTGGAGAACTGTGCCGCCCGGATACGGGTCAGAAATCCGTCATCCGTCACCTGGACCGATTTGCCCGTCAGCTCCGGCGAAAGGCGCACGCCATACAGATCGAAGAAGATGCGGTCCGGATTGGGCACCCGTGCAGCCTCGTATCGCACCTCATCCTGCAGATCGATGGCAACGCGTGTATATCCGGGTGTGGACCAGTAGCGAATCCCGGTCACCAGCGGCGCCAGCCCCTTGCGCCGTGGCGGAGGCGGCGCATTCAGCTCGGCTTCGCTCATGTGAGCCGGCTCCTCATACGGAGATGCGGGCGCAGTTGGCGTAGGTGTTGCAGGAATATCGCTTTCCTGAAGACTGTTTCGCTGTGGCTGAAGGCTGCTCTGTTGCGCAGGTGCCGTACTCTGCCGCGTGGGTGCCGCTGCATGCGCGGTTTCCGGGGTGCGCGCGGGCGGAGCCGCATTCTGCTGTGAACCAATCGCCGCCGTCAGTACGGTATTGTGCCGCGAGCGGGTTGCGGGCACTCCACCTGCCGCTTCAGCGGGCACTGCTTGATGGTCAGCCGGTCGGCGAGCATTGCGCCCGCTCCGTGCCGACACCTCTCCCCGGCGAATATTCTTCAGTCCAACGCGGGCCTCATCGGCCAGAGGGCTGCGAGGGTAGAGGCGGAGGAACAGCTGATACGCCGTCTTCGCCTGTGCCGGATCATTGAGATCGCTCTGGTAGATCTCGCCCTCGGTGAGTAGCGCGCTGAAGCGGAAACGGCTGCCGGGGTACTGGTTGCGGAGAAATTCATATTGCGCGATGGAGTTATGGAGCGCCTTATCGTCCTGAAAGAGCCGTCCCTCTTCGGCAAGCAGATCGGCGACGGCAATGATGGATGCATCGGCCCTCGGCGAGCCCGGATCGTTGTGATAGATAGCGCGATAGGCGTCCATCACGCGGTCATACTCGCTGCGTGTGCGCTGCTGTTCGGGACGGCCTTCGAGGGCCTCGCGCAGACGCTGCGCGTGTTCGAAGGAAACCGGCTGCGCCGCTCCCCGCCGGTAGACGGGAACGCGACTGCCCGACGCTCCCGGCAGGCAAAGGCAGCCCGCGAGAACAAACAGACTGACGCGGCCCGCGGGAAAGAGGAGAGACGGCATAGGATCTCGTGGACACCTTAGATTATAGGTGTCGCACATTCACCGGCGGCACGCGCCGGTAATGAAGGGAACCCAGGTGAGAACGCCGGGTTGCGATCGATCGACACACTTCGGCGAGTGATTATTGTGCAGTAAGACCCTCCACCACGCCGGGAGCACTTCTGAGTGCTGCATCCAGCTGACTTACATCTTTTCCGCCGGCTTCCGCCATGTCTGGACGTCCGCCGCCCGAGCCGCCGACCAGCTTCGCAATCTGGCCGACAATTTTTCCCGCCTGCACTTTGCCCGTCAGGTCTTTCGTCACGCCCACAATCAGCGCGACCTTGCCCTCTTCCTGCGCCGACCCAAGAACCACCACGCCCGATCCCAGCTTGCCGCGCAGATTGTCCACCAGCGTCCGCATCTGCCCGCGGTCCAGCGAGTCCACGCGCTGCGCCAGCACTTTAATCCCCGCCACTTCGACCGCCTGGTCGGCGGCATTCGAAACCGAAGATGCGGCCGACTTCATCCGCACCTGATCCAGCTCGCGGCGCAGCTTCTTCAGCTCCTCATCCTGAGCGGAGAGCCTGTGCCGCAGCGCATCGGCAGGAGACAAATCTCCCGGCGCAAGCTGCGAGGCAAGCTGCGCCACCTGGTAATCGCGCCGAAACTCATTCAGTGCTCCGAGGCCGGTCACGGCTTCCACACGCCGTACGCCCGACGACACGCTGCCTTCGCCCAGCAGCTTGATCACACCAATCTCCCCCGTCGTGCCGGTGTGCGTCCCGCCGCACAGCTCCGTCGAGAAGTCGCCGACCTTCACCACGCGCACCCGCTCACCATACTTTTCGCCGAAGAGCGCCATCGCGTGGTACTCGTTGATGGCCACGTCGATCGGCACATCTTCCAGCGTCTCCACGCGCAGGTTCCCGAGCGTCTCCTTATTCATCAGGTCCTCGATCTCCTGCATCTCTTCATCGGCAATGGCGTTGAAGTGCGAGAAGTCGAAGCGCAGCCGCGTCGGATCCACCAGCGATCCCGCCTGCTTTACATGCGTGCCCAGAATTTCGCGCAGCGCCGCATGCAGCAAGTGCGTCGCCGTATGGTTGCGTCGCGTCGCGTCGCGATACCCTGCATCGACCACCGTATCGATCCTGTCGCCAATCGCCAGCGGCTGCCGCAGAATCGCCCTGTGCGCAAACACGCCCTGCACCGGCTTCGTGCATCCGCTCACATCCGCGACCACCGCGTTGTGATCATCCGAATACAGCCAGCCCGTGTCGCCAATTTGTCCACCGGAGTCGGCGTAAAACGAAGTACGATCCAGAACCACTTCGACCTCGTCTCCCGCAGTCGCCGCAGTCACGCCCTGCCCATCCTTAATAAGGGCGAGCACCTGCGCCCCATCGACGCGAAGCTGTCGATAGCCTTCAAACACTGTCTTCGGCAGCTCACGGAACGCCGGACTGGCCGACTGCTTCGATCCGCCCTTCCACGAAGCGCGCGCTCGTGCCTGTTCTTCGGCGCGTGCTTTCTCAAAGCCTTCAAGGTCGAAATGAACGCCCGCATCGTGCGCAGCATCCACCATGAAGTCGAGCGGCAAGCCGAAGGTTTCATAGAGATGGAAGGCTTTGTCGCCGGACAGAGAGCCCTCCTGAATCGCAGCCTGCAATTGGCGGGACCCAAGCTCTAACACCCGAGCAAACTGCCGCTCTTCCGCTTCGACAATCTTTGCAACGCGATCCGCGCTCTCCTTCAGCTCCGGATACGCACCCTGCATCTCATCGCGCACCGCGTAGACCATCTCGCGCATGAACGGCTGTTCCTGTCCAAGCAGCCGTCCATGCCGAATCCCGCGTCGCAGAATCTTGCGCAGCACATAACCGCGCCCTTCATTCGCAGGCAGCACGCCATCGGAGATCAGAAAGGTCGCGCAGCGCGCATGATCTGCAATGATGCGCAGTGATGCATCCGACGGAGCACTCCCATCCTTATATGTGGTCGAAGTCAGCTCGCCCGCCCGTTGAATCAGCGGCGTGAACAAATCTGTTTCAAAATTGGACAGCTTGTCCTGCAGCACCGCAGCCGTGCGTTCAAGACCCATGCCCGTGTCGATCGATGGCCTCGGCAGCAGGTTCAGCTCGCCCTGAGCGCTGCGGTCGAACTGCATAAAGACCAGGTTCCAGATCTCTACATAGCGCGCATCGTCCTGGCCAAACGGCTTATCCACGCCCGGCACCTCGGCCGCCTCGATCCCCATGTCATAAAAAATCTCCGAGCACGGCCCGCACGGCCCGGTATCGCCCATCTGCCAGAAGTTGTCTTTGCTCCCGAACTCGTGAATGCGCTCCGCCGGCACGCCCTGCCCCAGCCACAGGTTGTACGCCTCTTCGTCGCGCGGAACACTGTTCTCGCCCCTGAAGATCGTCACGTACAGCTTGTCTTTCGGCAGCCCGAACCATTCCGGCGAGGTCACCAGCTCCCACGCGTAGGCAATTGCATCCTGCTTGAAGTAATCGCCGAAGCTGAAATTGCCCAGCATCTCGAAGAACGTATGGTGCCGCCGCGTAAATCCGACATTTTCAAGATCGTTATGCTTGCCCCCGGCGCGAACGCACTTCTGCGAAGTCGTCGCGCGCGAGTAGTCGCGATGTTCCAGCCCCAGAAACACATCCTTGAACTGGTTCATGCCGGCATTGGTAAACAGCAGCGTCGGATCGTTGGCTGGAACGAGCGAGGACGAGTGCACGCGGCGGTGCTCCTTCGTCTCAAAAAAGCGCAGAAAGGTCTCGCGAATCTCCGAGCCTGTCCACTTCTTATCGGAACGGGAAGACATACAGATTGAGTTTACAGGGGGAGCCGCTGTCCAGACACAGGCAGGGCTCGTCGCAAAGGCTGAGGAGAGCCCATTCCAGTGCTCCGGAGCAGGAGGCTTGCCAGCCAGGCACAGGCGGGTTCGATTGGCTGGCCGGTTTCCAGCCGGTTCAGGAGTTGTCTGCCACTTATCCCATGGAAGTAATCATCCGCTGATTACGACAAATCCATAAACAGGCACGAATGGGCGATGGCAGTGGTAGTCCCGAACATTAAAGTAAAGTCATTGAGTAGCACTTGGGGGAGGGCTACTGAATTGCAACGCCTGCGGACTTCACGTTCGCAGGCGTTTTGCATTTCCGGCAATTTTTCAAAGCCTGCAGGCCGAATATCCCACACTGCCGGGTTGGAATCAATCCAGAATCTGGCCCGATCGGCTCAGGGTGCGTTGAACTTCACTTCCTGTCCCTGTCGCAGATAGTGCTTCTTCGCCGATCCAGCCGGAAGCTCCAGCACGTACATCGCGGCCATATGGCCTCCGTAGGTCTGGCAGCTGGAAGCCTTGCCTTTGCACGGTGGTGTGTTCTCGGATATCTCGACGATGTGGCGATTCTCGTCGATCCACACAATGTCGAGCCCGATTTCGCAGTGGTACATCCAGTAGCCGTAGCGTCCGGGCTGGTCATAAGTGAAAAGCATTCCGCGGTCTTCCGGTAGTCTGATGCGCCCCATCAGTCCATATTCCCGTTCCGCTTCGGTGTCCGCCAGCTCCGCATGGATGATCGCGCCATCCGGCAGGGTCACTGCCGTGTTTGCCGGGCGTGGCGGCGCATAGGGAATCCGCGGCTCCTGCGAGCAGGCCGTAATGGTCGCGGCGAGCAGCGATACAAACAGAACCGCGGATTTCATTATGAGCCGCCTTCTTCCAGCTTCAGCACCAGCATCGTCATATCGTCGTGCTGCGGGGCGCCGGCTGTGAAGGCGTCAACGGCATGGAAGATGGCACGCATCACGTCACAGGCGGATTTGCCCGTTGCGGAGCGGGCCGCGGCAATCATGCGTTCCTCTTCCCACTCTTCCTGATCGTGAGTCATGGCCTCGCTGATGCCGTCGGTGTAAAGCAGCAGAAGATCTCCGGGCTCAAGCGTCAGCGATTGCTCCGTATAGGGTGCAGTGGGCAAAAGTCCTACGACGGGGCCACCGGTCTCAAGCCGGATCGCCTGAGCTCCGCGGAGCAGCACCGGCGGGTTGTGACCCGCATTCACGCACTCCAGTCGCCGCGTCTTTGGATCGTACGATGCGAAGAAAAAGGTGGCATAGCGGTTTGAAGCCGATGCTTCATACACCAGGCGGTTGACCTTGTGCATCAGGTTGGCAAAATCGCGCGGATTGTCGAGCGTTATGCCGCGCAGCGAAGCGCGCAGGCTGGCCATCAGCAGTGCCGCTGAGATGCCTTTTCCGGAGACATCGCCGACCGCCAGGCCCACGCGTCCGTCGCCCAGGTCGATCACGTCGTAATAATCGCCGCCCACCCCGAGTGCAGGCCGGCACTCCCCGGCAAGAGTGGCGCCGGGAATCTCGGGCATATATTGCGGAAAGAGGCGCTCCTGCACCTCGCGGGCAATTTCCATCTCGCGGTTAAAGCGCTCGCGCTGTGCCGCCTCTGACGCTAAAGAGTGCGCCAGCTCGCTGATCTCGAGCGCCAGCCCGGTCTGAGAGGCAACGGCCTGCAGAATCTTGAGATCGCTGCCGGAGTAAGCGGCCTCCGAACGCCGAGGCCCAAGCGCCATCACACCCATCAGCCGATTGCGTCCAGGCAGCGGCAGCAGCAGCTCGGCATTGAGCATATCGAGGGCGCGGCGCTCCGCGGTCCCGGCCATCAGGTACCAGGCATCCGGATCGTTGCGGTAAAGGCGCGCCGGCTCATTCGAGTTCACCATAAAACGCACCGCCGAAGACTGCGCGGGCAGAGTGAGCGTTCCGCCGCCGCTGACGCCGATCGACTGCTGAAGCTGGAAGTATTCGCCCCTTCGCAGCAGAAGCGCGATCTGGTCGATATGGAGCGTATCGGCTATTCGCCGGGCAACGGTCTCCAGCAGCGGTTGCGTCTCGGTAAAACGGCGCACCTCGTCGGAGAGGTCGTTGAGCATCTGTTCGGCGTCAAATGCTTCTCGGAAGAATTTACGGTCGAGCCAGTGCTGGAGCCGTTTCTGCACGCCAAGGCGCAGCGCCAGCAGGAGAGCGCCGAAAACGATTACGCCAAAAATATCGAACGGCTGGGGCTGGCGTTTATGCAGCGCCGGCAGCAACAGGAGCACACCGACAGCCGCCAGCAGAGCTGCCTGCAGCACCCATAACGTGGCACGAGCCAGCGCATACCGCGTTCCCATGCGCAGAAGCACGCGGACATCCATAGCCCGCTGCACCAGTACCACATAGGCCAGCGTGAGAGGGGCGAACATAAAGAGCACAGCGCCCAGCCACTGCAGCCAGTAGTACTTCCGGTCGTGACCGCTGATGCCGAAATGCGGCAGCAGCACAAAGACAATCAGCAGCGCGCCCATGCCCAGGCTCATGCCGGTGGTCAGTACGCGCAGACGGCGCCTGGCATCTTCTGTCGAAGCGGAACGCAGTTTATCCAGCGTAAGAACGAGGTAGAGAATGACGCAGAGCAGGTTCAGAAAATTGATCGTGCTGCCGATGACATTCGCGGCCCTGGCGAGGTGCGGGCCGGCACCGGCAAGAAAATACCCGCTGTAGAGATAGGGAAAGAGGAAAATCCCGGCAAGCGCGAGCGGACCCAGTATGAGCCATTTCAGCCAGGGAAGCCGGGTATCGATCCGTGAGCGCTCCGGAAAATAGATGCCGAAGAGCAGCAGAGTGGGAGAACCCAGGTACTGCATCAGCTGGTACCAGAAGGTTCGCAGCAGCAGAGGCGTGCCTGTGGCAAGGCCTGGATTCACAAAAAGGACGCTCGGAAAGGTCAGCAGAATCAATAGGAGCCAGGCATTTCGCTCCATTGGCTTGACCAGCACCACCCAGTACCCGATCGCCAGACACGCCAGGGGAAGGAAGCCGATGATGAGGAATTGCTCCCAGTACCGCAGAACAGAGGATGTGCCGAGCCAGTACGGAGTAATCCGGGTAAGGGTAATCGTTGCAGACCGCAGCGAGCCATTCGGAAGCTGCAGCTCCACGTCGACTGTGTCACCGGGATGGTCCTCGGCCAGAACAGCGTCCCACTGCGCCTCGCCACTGTAAGGAGTGCCATTCAGGCCCTCGATGCGGTCGCCCTTCGTCACGCCGGCAGTCGCAGCTTCCTTCTCGACGGTCGAGATCACGTGCGAGTCATCGTCATAAACAAGCGGAGCGCGAACGCGCTGATCCCAGTGCACAGTCATCTGCCATGCATCGACTGCTCCTGCGACCCAGTAGCTGACGCTGGCCACAATATAAAGGCCCAGCAGGGCGCGCAGCAGATTAGGAGAGAACCTTTTCGGCTTCATCACGCTGGCAACTATGGTATCCCGGCTCTTGGCTTCCCTGGAGTGTGGTTTTGGGGCAGGCACGCTTTGCGCATTAAGAGGTAACCGCCCCCTCAGGTTCCAGGAAGTAGGATCGCAGGTCAAACGTTTTTGCAGAACCCGCAGGCTTTACTCAGGAACCATGAAAGCGATTACGAAACTGGTCTATCCTCAGATACGCAGAAGATGCGCATATTTTTCCGGAGGCTGTTGGATGCGTTGTTTCCCCCTGATTTTTTCCGGGCTGGCTCTTGCCGCCCTTGTTTCAGGTCTGTCCGCGGCGGCACAATCGCGGCCGCCGATTACCGGCATTTCGCATATTGCGGTGTACACCACCGATGCTGCCGGTGCCGAGCAGTTTTACATGCATGATCTGGGGCTGAAGAAGGCGCCCGATCCCGAAAACCCCGCCGGAGTTCGCTACTACGTAGACGCCGAGCAATTTGTCGAGGTGCTGCCGCTGCCGTCAAACACCACCTATGGCAACCGGCTCGATCATCTGGGCTACATCACCACCAGCGCGAAGCAATTGCGCCTGTATCTGAAGGCGCATGGCGTCGACGTGCCGAACGAGGTGACGCAGGCCTCCGATGGCAGTTTCTGGTTCGACGTGAAAGACCCGGAGGGCAATACCGTACAGTTCGTGCAGCCGCCCGCGCACCCGCTTCCGGTTGCGGGGACAGGTCCGATCGGCCATCGCATCATTCATGTGGGAATGAAGATACAAAGCCGGGAAAAAGAGGACACTTTCTATCGGGCAATTCTTGGCTTTCGGCCTTACTGGTACGGAGGCATGCATGCCGACAAAACCGACTGGGTTTCTCAGCAGGTACCCGACGGTCACGACTGGCTCGAATACATGCTCTCGATGGGGCAGGCGGGAAAAGACGTGCCGCTGAAGAAGGCGGAAAGCTCCTGGGGCATGGTGAACCATTTTTCCATTGGCGTGATAAATATGGAGAAAGCCGTCACCGTGCTGCATGCGGACGACCGTCTGAGCAGCGAACACAGCGGCATGCAGCTTGGGCTCGACGGCAAGTGGCAGTTCAATCTCTTCGACCCGGACGAGACGCGCGTGGAGTTGATGGAGTACGCGCCTGTGGAGAAGCCCTGTTGTTCGTCCTTTACCGCCTCCAATCCTTCTCCCGTGGGAACGCCGTAGCTCGCGGGAGCACTACGAAGCAGAAGTGAACTCAACGGAAAGGAAAGTCCCATGCCGCTTCCCAGCGATGAGCGCCTCGTCTCCCTGGCACAGGAGCTTCTTGCGCAGTTTCATGCCATCTTCGGACCCCATCCCGGCTTTCGTCCCGCACATGCAAAGGGTGCCCTTATAAAGGGCACCTTTACGCCGTCGGCGGAAGCAGCTTTGCTGACCAGCGCCCCGCATATTCTGCGTGAGTCGGTTCCGGTCTTGGCCCGTTTCTCTGACTCAACGGGTATTCCGCAGATTCCCGACACCGATCCCAACGCGCGCCCCTGGGGGATGGCTCTGCGGTTTTATCTCGCCGAGCGTGTCCATACCGATATCGTCAGCCACTCTGTCGACGGTTTTCCCACGCATACAGGGGACGAGTTTCTGGAATTTTTGCGCGCCATTGCCGCAACCAAACCCGAATCACCCCATCCCAACCCGGTCGAAGCCTTCGTCGGCAGTCATCCGGCGGCACTCGCCTTTGTGCAGGCTCTCAAACCCTTCCCGGCCAGCTTCGCCAACGAGACTTTCTTCGCCGTCACCGCCTATCGCTTCACCAATAAAGACGGGGTAAGCCGCTATGGTCGTTACCGCATCCTTCCCGTCGCGGGCAGCAAATACATTGACGATGCGGAGGTTGCCGGAAAAGCTCCAGACGTCCTCTTCGATGAGCTGACGGAGCACCTGAAGAGCGGCCCGATCCAGTTCCGTATCGTCGTGCAGGTTGCCGAGCCGGGCGATACTGTCGATAACGCGACCATTCACTGGCCGGAAGACAGGGATCTGGTCGAGCTGGGAGTCGTTTCTTTGACCGAGCGTGTCCCCGATGACGCAGCGGAACAGAAGCATCTCATCTTCGATCCCATTCCACGTATCGATGGCATCGAGCCCTCCGATGATCCGCTTTTGGAGCTGCGCGCGGCGCTTTATCTGCTCAGTGGCCGGGAACGGCGCAGCGCATAACGTTTCTCTGCAATGGGGCAGAGGAGAAGCGGCTCCGTTACCGGATGGCTTCCAGCGCGTCGCAGGCGGCGCGCACGCCATCTTCTTCCAGCATGGAGCGCGCCACGGCAGCAGCGTTTTCTGCGCAGGATGAAGTTGACAGCATCTCCTCGATAATGCGCGCCGCGGAGCGGGCGTTGTAGGCTTTGCGCTGAAGAACCCTGGCAACGCCCAGCCTGCGAACGCGGCGTGCATTGTCGGGCTGGTCATGGCTGTAAGGCATGACCAGCATCGGACGTCCTGCGCGCAGGGCCTGCGCTGTGGTGCCCACGCCTCCCTGATGAATGATGGCCGACGCGCGGGGAAAGAGAGCGGAGTACGGCGCCCATGGCGTGACGCAGATGCTGTCGGGCACCGGATGCTTCGGGAGGTTGCGCTCGTCTGTCCCTACCAGCAGCACGGCGCGCTGGCCCAGCATCTCTGCAGCGCGCGCGCTTTGCTCGTAGAAGTCGCCTGCATGCATCACCGCTGCCGAGCCCAGGGTAAAGACCAGCGGCGGCGGCCCTGCCGCGAGAAAGCGTTCCAGCTCCGGCGTGAGCTCTGTTTTTCCGGCGTCTCCGTCATAAAAAGAGAAGCCTGTAATCAGCGTCCTGGTCGGCCAGTCCAGCTGAGGCGCAGCCAGCACCTTTGAAAAGAGCGCCAGAACAAGATGCTCGGAGTGTTTGGCGTCGAAAATTGGATCGCGTCCGCGGCCGAGACCCAGCTCCTGCCTCAGCGCATAAATAGGTTCCGGCCAGGTGCGCGTCACAAACCGTGCAAAACGCGCGACGCCATGGCCCATTCCCGGAACCATGGCCTGCACCCGTGCCAGCGTTGGGTAAGGTGGCAGCACCGGCGGATCATAGCCGGAGAAGAAGGAAAAAGGCGCCAGCACATACGATGCCCAGGGAATGCCGGTCTTTTCGGCGACAATCGGACCGGCATAAGCCAGCTCGCCTGTCACCAGCAGGTCAGCTCCCCCATCGGCCTCAACCGCCGCCAGCAGATCTTCATAACTGTGGCGCACAACCGGAAAGAGGAATTCGCGCAGTCCGCGCTCCGTACCCTTCTTGATGTCGTAGATCATGGCCACCAGGCGCGTATCGTTCGGGTCCTGGTCAGGGCGCACGGCATGAAAAGGGATGCCGAGCGGCTCGATTTTTGCGCGAAACATCTCCGGCACAGCGAGCACCGGAGTATGACCGCGCCGCTTCAGTTCAAGAGAAAGCGCAATCAGCGGATTGACATCGCCGAAGGTGCCGAAGGTCGAGAAAACAATGCGCATCAGAAAACGTCAGACTCCGCGTTCAGAAGCTGGCTTCAAAGGCATGGAAGCGGCGTTCGAGCTCCCACTCCTGCTGCGCTTTTTCGCTTGACCGGACGAATTCCGCACATCTGCCGGCCGGTGTCTCATTGCCAACCTGTCCGCGGCATGCAGCCACCGGTGTGCCGAGTTTCTCCAGAGTGAACCGCTCCCACAGGCTTTCGCCGGGTAAAAAAGCATGCTCGACAGAGGCGCGCGCCATCTGTTTCAGGTCCCCATAGCTCAGCGGATACGTAACCGCTGCACGCACATATTCGTGCGTGAGATCGATGCGGGAAACACCTTCATCGTCCGTGGACAGTGCGACCGGCACGCCATATTTGCGATAGAGCATAAAGGGATGTTCGTTACCCTTGATATTCAGAATAACGTCATTGCTGGTGAGATTGATTTCAACCAGAATATGTTTCGCCGCCATCTCCTTCAGCAGTTCGTACGGGCGATCCTCATACATCACATCCACACCATGCCCGATGCGCTCCGCATGCCCCTGTTCGACCGCCGAACGAATGTGAAAGGTCAGCCCATCCGGCGGCACCATGCCCGGCGACAGCTCCCCGGCGTGCAGGCTGATGTGCACCTTCGGGTAAAAGCGATGCACCGCGTCCAGCATCTGCATCTGCAGACGATAGTCGCGCATGGAGATGTAACCGTCTTCGGGCTGGACGAAATTCAGGCCGGCGAACTGTGGATCGACGGAAGCCGTTTCGAGCCCCAGAATGACCTGCGCAAAGACCACAGCCGGCGGCATGCCGCGCAGAATCTGGTAAATATAGCGAACCTGTACATGGCATGCCGGCTCCGCGCCCGGATCGCCGCAATGTTCGAGAGCTTTGCGGTCGGCGTCCACACGGTCATACGTTGCCTGAATGGCGGGAATACTGTCGCGAATACCGCCATCGAGCAGCTTCTGCCGGTATGCAACGAAGTCACTGGTATAGCCGACCTTTTCCGCCAGCGCCGCAGCGCGGCTAAAATCCGGCGTATCCATTAACTCCAGATACTGCTCGTTCTGTGCCGCGCCGCGGGTGGCAACCTCATCCACCCATTCGGCCTTATGCCGCTTGTCTGTTCCTCCAAACCGGTCAAAAGTATCGAAGAAGTGATCGTGCCCGTCCTCTCCGGTCACCGGAATAAATGTGCGCATGGAAAATGCATCGATCAGTTCGTCATATAAATGTTGATCGCTGGTGATGGTGCTTGCCGGAACCTCGCCCGTCGGGCACTCCGGCGTGCGCGTGGCGCGGTCGAAGCGCAGCAGGGTGGGGCTGACGCACATTCCGTCTTCGCCTGCATCCTTAATAAATGTTTCGGCATAAACGGCTCCCGAAAGGTGAACATGCAAATCGCCACCTTTGGGCATGCGATACAAAAACGCATGCAGCGCTGGCGGCCCATCATTGCGAGCGGCGTCGAAGGCGCGTGCGGCGCGTGCTTCGGCAGACGCGGCAGCCGCTCCGGTCGGCGCTTCAGCCAGAAGTGGCGATACAGCGAGGCAAAACAGAATAACGCCGGGCAGGATCAGACGCGAAACGGCAGAACAGGCAACCGCGGTCGGACAAATGCGGCGGAACAGGCGCATAGTGATGTTCCTCGGGTTCTGAGGCTGTGCGTCAAGTGTATGGCATCCGCCGCGGCTCGCGGCGCATTTACCATTAGAGCGCTGATTGCTATACTGGCTGAGGTTGTTTGAAAGGCAGGAGCCCTGTTCGGGCATTTCATTTGCCGTTTCAGGCGACTCTGCGGTGCTGCTTTAGACAGCGCCCCTTGGATTCAGCATGAATTCCCAAGGCCAGATAGCTCAGTGGTAGAGCGCGGCCCTGAAAAGGCCGGCGTCGGCGGTTCGATCCCGTCTCTGGCCACCACCACCATTACACACCCGCGCCGTGTGCAAAGGCACTCGAACCAGTCCCTGGCCACCATCTGCATTACACTCTTTTTGCCTGCTTGACGGCCCATAGAAGCCTTGACCGCCAGGCTCATCCCCTCCCGATCCCCGCCGCACAGGTCAATTTCCCCGGAAACGTCGTAGACCGGGCCATCCTCCGTCACCCTGGGCGTCAGGACCAACCTTTCGATGTGGTTCGCTAGAATCTGCCGTGCCTTGCTCGGCTCCGAATCAAAGGCCAAATTGAAATCCAGCGCCTTTTCGGAAACGAAGTCTCGAATCAATTCCAACGAGAAGGCCAGATCGAGGGGTTGATTTGCCAACGCAAGGCGTTCATCAATCCTTTCAATCTCTGACTCGATCCCCGCCAGTTGGTGGAGCAGGGTCGAGGAATGGCCCATTTTAGCGATAGCTTCGCCCAGATTGACCGCCTGCCCTTTCAGTTCGCGGCGTTGATTGTGCAGGGTCGTCACCGTGTCCGCCGCCCTCAGTGTTTGCTCCTGTAGGTCTTTGAGCCGCTTCTGCAACCCGTCTTGAAATCGCGTCAGCGCATATTCGATGGCTTCCGTCTTCGAGATGCGGTCTTTCAGTCCCGCGATGAGCTGCGCCTCCAGCCGGTCCTGCCGGATCATTAGCCCGTTGGAGCATGTGCCACGGTAGCGGTGACTCGGACAGCCGTACTTAACATAGCCACGCTTCCCCGAACCGGAAGCAATCACCAGCTTGGAGCCACAGACGCCGCAGATCAGAAGCCCGCTAAAGATATAGCGGCGGCTTCGCTCTGTCCGGGTGAATCCTCCCACATGCTTGCTTGTAAAGCGCTCCCCCACGAAACGAATCCGTTTCTGTACGCGCTCCCATAGCTCCTCGGTGACGATGCGCCATTCAGGAACATCGACCCGCTTCCATTCAGCCTGTGGACGCGGCCTGCTGGTCTTGCGGCCAGTCTCCGGGTTCCGTTCCTTCTTCGTCCGGTTCCAGACAAAGACACCACGATAACGCTCGTTGCGAAGCATCTCGTGAAGCGAAGAGGTACACCACGCTCTTGTCAGTCGGTTCCGCGCAGGTTGAGGAGCCAGTACCCCTTCCGCGTTCAGTGTCTTGGCAATAGTCGTCTGACTGTTCCCGTCCGCATACATCTCAAAGATGCGCCGCACTACAGCGGCTTCTTCCTCGATAGGTTCCAGTTGCACACCGCTGACCGCGAACCTCCCATACTTACCGCTCCGGGTAGGATCTTCGATAGGGACGTTGCGGTATCCATAGCATTTGCCGCCAGGCTGAAAACCCTTGAGTGCGCGGCCCTCTTGTCCCCTGTGTACCTTTTCGCCCAGGCTTACTAGGAACTGCTCATCCATCATGCCGTGCAGCGTCAGCAGAGGGCGCGAGGTTTTCTCTCTGCAATCCAATCGCTGTGCGACGGCATAGATAAATACACCGTGGTACTGAAGACTGTCATTCATCTTCAGGACATCGGGGAGATACCGCGCCAGCCGCGAGGTGTCGTCTACAACCAGACAATCGAACGGCGGCGGCGAAATCTTGGAAGCCGCTAAAAGCGATTGCAGCGCCTCTCTGCCCGCGAGAGTCGCCGCCGACCTTGCTTCGTCGCAGCGCACGAAATCCTCGACCACGACCCAACCCTGCTGATGGGCATATTCACGGCATCGCCGCAGTTGGTCTTCAATGGACGTGAGCCTCTGTAAATCGGAGGAATATCGAGCGTAGATGGCACAACGCACAGTCGCATTCATGGGGTCGAGTTTAACTCGGTATCGGGTTGAAATTCGCCCGTCGATGAGTCTTTTTTAGCCTTTGATGCTGGCCCATATTGACGCAGGAATTCTTCAATCAACATAGGCACAATCAGCTCATCAATTAGGTCTTTCACGAGCGCGTCGATAGGGGAGGCGGATTCTGTTGCCGCCAGAGATGAGGCTTCAATCCGACTTTTCCGCGTTGCTCGTGCCATGCCCCATCCTGAAAGCGACCCGGTAAGTGAGCGCCTCACAATGGAGCGTAGGAGAACTTCCTATCTTCCTCCCCGAAGATTTTTGCGTGTGATTGCCCGACAGGAGAACCAAACCACCTACAAAAGGGCGTTATGTACGTCCCTGCCAGCTCTTACTAAAAGCAAGCCGTGGAAATGACAGAGTGTGGAAAGCATGGAAAGCCATAAAACCGGCTTTCCACCCTTCCCACACTCTTTGGAAATCCCGTTGGGATTTCACACATTCCCACCGCTTTCGACGGCGGTTCATATCTTTGATAAGACCGAACACTTACACAACAGCCAACCGCAACGGCTGACAAATCGGCTTCTCCTGTCAGGAAATACCGACGAAAACGATTCCCGTCGCAGGTCCAATTTCCGACCTACCTTCACATTCAGCGCCCCGCCGAAATGCTTCGTCAGGCAGCCATTTCACAAAGGAGAACTGTTTATGAAGGTGCGTTATCGCCTCAAAATCCCTCGTATCCACCGGGCGCTTAAGCGTCCCCTCACCCTGCTTGCCCCGGCGCTTCTCGCGCTAACCGCGCTGCCTGTGTATGCCCAAAGCAGCAGCGATCCGTGGGACAACGCAGTGAATGTCCTGAAGACCGCTTTTACCGGAACCATCGCTACGGGATTGTCGCTGGTCGCCATTGTCGTCGGCGGCTTGATGTTCGCCTATGGCGAAGGCCAGAGCAAGAAAACCCTTGCTGGCATCGTGTTTGGCGTGGGTATGGCTATAGGCGCGGTGAATTTTATGAGCTGGCTGTTCCCAAGCTAGAGAGGAGGTGATCCATGTCTCAGTCAGCGGATAGCAGGGTGAGTCCGGTGTTCAAGGCCATGAACCGCCCGCTGACTGTCCTGGGAGCGGAGCGACGGTTGTTCTTCGTCGCTCTGATCTCGGGAGGTGCGATCTTCTCCCTTTTGCATTCTCTCATAGGCGGAATCGTCCTGTTCATCGTTGGCGTGGTGATCGCCCGGCGTGCCACCAAATACGACGTGGAGATTCTGCGCGTGCTTTTCAACTCCAGCAAATTTCGCCGACGCTACGACCCGATGAAATGGCAGGCCACAGAGATACGCATAACGAGGCGCGATGTTCAAGGTTGAGCACATCACGAAGGATTGGAAGGAGGCAGGCTCCCTCCAGGCACACATCAACCTGTACGGCTTTTGGGATGAGCATTGCTTTCTGACCAAGACCGGCGACATGGGCGCTGCTCTGCGTATCGGAGGCATCGACTACGAAAGCCTCGACCATGCCGGACGTGATTATGCGGTGAAGCGGCTGGAGGCAGCCTTCCGCTCCCTCGATGATAAGTGTCGCCTGTACCAGATTCTTTTCAAGCACAACCGGCCCGCGATACCACACGCCGAGTATGACAACCCTTTAGTACGTGCGGCTGTCGAGCAGCGTAGCGCCTTTCTTCAATCGAAGGCCGACCGGCTCTACAGCATTGAAATCTTCTGGATCGTCATGGTCGATGGCAACTATGCCAAGACCGGCCTGCTCCATGCGCTGTCCCAGCTTACGAAATCTCCACGCGCAGGCATGAAGGAATTGAAATCGCTCTTTGCCGGTAAGCAGCAACGCACGCTGCTGTATGAGCAGATCGAGCGTGACCGGCTGTTATTGCAGCAGAAGGTACAGAGTTTGAGTGGGCAGTTAAACGACCTTACTACGGTCGAACTGCTAGGGGCGGAGAAGACCTTCCGGCTTGTCCGGCGTCTCGTAAACTTCCGCCCCTCAAAGATCAACGACGCGCCCCTGTGCGGGGCACGCCATCTCGACTGGCAGGTATGCGACTCGGAGCTGGAGGCGCATCGCGGCCACCTGCGAATGGATGACGATTATCTCCGCGTCCTGACCCTGAAAGAGCTCCCCGGCGAAACGCGGCCCTTAATCCTCAATGGCCTGCTCGACATACCGGCGAACTTTCATGTCGTCACGGAGTGGCACCCCGTAGACAATGCGAAGGCCCGCAAGGAAATCGCCTCACGCCGCCGCCATCATCACAATTCCAAAACCAGCTTCGTATCGAACTTGCAGGACCGTGAGAATACTGGGAACCAGGACAACCTCGTAGACGACTCCAAAGCCGCCGCAGTCGCGGAACTCGGTAATGCCCTCACAGCGATGGGCATGGAGGGTAAGAGCTTCGGAGAGTTCACGCTTTCCGTCGTGGTCTACGACCAGGACCGGGCAAAGGTTGAACGGGCTGTAGCCGAGTTTCAAAAGCTGTTCACGCAGCACGACGGCCTGCTCTATGAGGAACGCTACAACCTGCTCAATGCGTTCTTTGCGACGGTCCCAGGCAATCGCCAATTCAACCTTCGCAAACAGTGGGCGCTCAATTCCAACTACGCCGACTTGTCATTTCTCTTTACCGTCGATACCGGCAAGCAATGGAATCCGCATCTCGAACGCGAGTATCTCGCTGTTCTCGAATCAATGCACGGCTCCCCGTATTACCTCAACATGCACTCGGGCGACGTAGCCCACACGCTGATGCTTGGGGCAACCGGGGCTGGTAAGAGCTTCTGTGCATCAACCATCATTCAGTCCGCGCAGAAATATGAACCGCTGACGTTCATCTTCGACCTCGGCGGAAGCTATGAAACGCTGACTCGCGCCTTCGGCGGATCGTATCTGAATGTCGGCCTGAAAAATCCCGGCTTCAGTATCAATCCGTTCTCCCTGGAGCCGACGCACGAGAACCTTAATTTTCTGTACCTGTTCCTGCGCGTGCTCATCGAGGCAGGCGGACGTTATGAGCTGACCACCGCCGATGAAAAGGCGCTCTACGCCGGGCTGGAACGTATCTATAAACTGCCCCGCGAGATTCGGACGTTGACCAACTTCGCGTCCATCCTCGGCCCGTTGGGAGAGCGGCTGCACCGCTGGACGCAGGCCGGGCAGTTCGGCTACCTCTTCGACAACGTAGAGGACACGCTGACGTTCTCACGCTTCCAGACATTCAACTTCGATGGCTGGAGTGATTACCCCGACATTCTGGAGCCGTTGTTGTTTTATGTCTTGCAGCGTGCATCGTCCGAGATCGAGAGGCCGGAAAACACCGGCATCTTCAAAATCTTCCTGATTGATGAGGCTTGGATCTTCCTTAAGAACCAGATTATCCGCGCATGGATCATCCGCGCAGAGCGGACGTGGCGCAAGAAGAATGGTGCGATGGTGCTGGCTACGCAGTCGGTCGTGGAGCTGGCAGCCTCCGACATGCTGCACGTCGTCAACGAGTCCTGCCCCACCAAGATATTTCTTGCCAATCCCAACATCGACCGCAAGCTCTATTCCGAAGTCTTCCAGTTGAACGACACCCAGCTTGAGTTGCTGGAATCGCTAGTGCCCAAGCGTGAGCTGCTGCTGATACAGCCGGAAGGCACCAAAAAGCTGGTGCTCGAAGTCGATGCGCTTGGCTACTGGACGGCGACAAACAACGCCCGCGACAACCTCCGCAGACAGGATTACTTCAACCGCTTCGGCCCGGAGCAGGGACTTCTGCGCTTGGCCGAGGACTACCCCAACCCCACTAACCCAACACGCGATAACAAGGAGGCTGCATGAACCGTTTCCCTATCTTTCCTTTGGTGCTTGGCCTGGTTGCTACCGTTGCCCACGGTCAGCAATCGGCCCGCATCGTGAAGTACCACGCCAACGACATTGTGAGCATCCGCGCAAAGATGCGCTACACCACCCTGATTCAGTTGCCAGCCACCGAGAAGATTCTCGAAGTCGCTACCGGAGATAAAGATTTCTGGATCATCGACACGGTACAGAACTATTGCTTTTTGCACCCCGCCAAAGAAGGCATCCACTCCAACCTGAATCTCATTACCGACAAGGGCAGCGTGTACTCGTTCACGCTCAACGACGATGAAAGCACCGATCCCGATCTAAAAGTCGTCATTGAGCCGTCAGACCCTTCTTCGCTCGCCGCCGCTAACGGCGTCAGCCACCTCGTGCCAGCCGGTGAGATCGAAGTAGCCCGCGTCCAGATGCAGGCTGCTCAGACCCGCGCGGCGAATGCCGTAGAGCAGTTTCGCGCCGAGTACCCCGTAAAGGCGTTGAAGTTCGACTACACCTTCCACAATGAAAGCCCCTTCGATGTGGCGGCCATCTATCACGATGACAAGTTCACCTATATCAAGTCGTCGGCCTCGGAGAAGTTCTCCATCTATGAACTGAAAGACAAAAAGCCCGACCTCATTACCTTCCAGTTGCAGGACGGCACCTACATCATTCCCACGGTGGTCGATAAGGGATACCTCCAGATCGGCAAGCACAAGCTCGACTTTGAGCGGAAAGCGCAGTAGGTGATGCCGATGGCAGACGAAAAACAGATCAACACAGTACCGGAGTCGCAGGCTGCACCGCCCTCGCCTGAGAACGCCTCCGGCCTCCGCGACAAGCGCATCCGGCCAGAGGGTGTCGTGCCGAAACAGGCACAGGGCTATGTCGTCGCCGGGCTTGCTGTGCTCATTCTTATGGCGGTCATGTTCTCAAAGCAACATGCCAGGCCAGCGGCGAAGGACGCCGCGCCTGCTTCCGTTGCTGTTTCCACTGATATGAACCAGCGGAAGATTCAGGAACTGGAGCAGGATTTGAGCGCCGACCAGCGCCAGAGCCAGCAACAGGCGATGGCGCAGAGAGCGGGTACGATAGCCTCGCCCGCAGGAATAGCGACCACCACCAATCCGGCGCAACCCGGCGTTGCGGCCCCAGTAGCGCCCATGCCACCGGCCACCACGGAGCCGCCCCGCGATCCCATCGCAGATGCAGAGAAGGCGATGGCCTTCAAAGCCAGGTTTGCCTCCAATCTTGTCTCTGCACAAGAGAGTGCCCCACGCTCACCGGAAAGCACTGCCGAGAACACCCCGGCGCGACCTGCAAACGCGTCGCAGGCCCAGGCAGCGCAATCTGCCGCTGTTGCTACGGATACCAAGCGCGCGCCGGAGATCAATCTTAACGCCGCGCACGGCCAGCCCTATGCGCTCTTCGAGGGCACCACCATCGACACCGTTCTCGTGGACCGCCTCGATGGAGAGTATGCCGGGGCTGTCAAAGTGATGGTGTCGAATCCGGTCTACAGCGAGGATCGTCAGCATGTACTCATCCCCGCAGGGACATTCATTCTCGGCGACACGCAGAAGGTATCGAGCTTAGGCCAGAAGCGCCTTGCGCTCACGTTTCACCGGATGCTGATGCCGGATAAGTATTCCGTGGACCTCGACAAGTTCCAGGGGCTTGACCAGGCCGGAGAAACCGGCGTCAAAGGCAAAATCAACAACCACTACATGGAGATCTTCGGAGCAAGCATTGCTCTCGGCGTCATCGCCGGGGCTGCCGAGGCCACCACCAACAGCGGCTACAACGAAACCGGCTCCGATGCCTACCGTCAGGGCATCGCATCAAGCCTCTCCATGTCAGGCGCAAATGTGCTCGACCGCTTCATCAACATCATGCCCACTCACACGATCCTCGAGGGGCACCGCATCAAGGTCTACATCACCCAGGACATGCTGCTGCCCGCATACGAAAACCACGACATGCCGAAGGTGATGTGATTCTCCACTCCACTTTAACCACGTTCCACGGAGGTATCACCATGAAGTCCGCAAAGCTATATAGCCTTATTCTCCTCACCCTTACCGTACTCGCGCCTGCCGCGCACGCACAGTTCGGCTCCGGCATCGTTTATGACCCCACGCAGAGCGCCCATGCTCTCCAGCAGATCGAGCAGGGCGAATCGCAGTTGCAGAAATGGGCGACCGAACTCAACAACTGGCAGCAGCACCTTTTGAAAGAGGCGCAGATTTATACGACTGCCGAGCAGACCCGGACGCAGATCGTCACCATGTACAACCTCGCTTACCAAATGGCGACCATGCCGCAGAACCTCGAAGCCCGGTACAAAGCGGATTGGGCGCAGTGGCAGAGCCTCGCGGCACCGCCAAACACTTACGGCAACACCTCTCCGCTGGTAAATGCCCTTAACTTTGGCGGCATTCCCCAGGCGCAGCAGGGTTACAACAGCGCCTATGTTCAGCCTCAAAGCTATCCATCGGGTAACTACTCCTCTCTCGACGCCCGCACCCAAGCCACAGTAGCCAATCAGTATGCAACCTCGGAGCTGGCGCAAAGCACCACCACCAACACGCTCGCCACTCTCGGCACCATCCGCACAGACGCGCAGGCGTTCGCCTCGAAACTCTCCAACCTCGAATCGGACACCTTTTCGACTGACCCATCTCAGCAGAGCACAAATGCACTGCTTGGCAAGATCAACTCGGCCACGCTGCTTCAGATTCATTCACAGCAGGACACCAATCAGTTGCTCATGGCTGAAATCCAGCAGCAACTCATCGCGCAGAAGCAACAGATTGACGCGCAGAACCGCGCCATCAACAACGCCATCTACTTCCAGCAGAACTTTCCCAACACCATGCAGAACGTCTCCAGCGGCGTAAGCAATTCCATGCACGCGATCTCCCTCTCGACCACAGGACAGTGAGCCATGCAACAGAATCCCTTTACCTTTATCGGGCAGGCAATCACGCAACTGCTCTCCTCACATAGCGCCGCGCTTCAGGCCACGGGATTAGACATATTCCGTGGCCTCGCGGTGATCCTCATCGTCTGGTTTGGCGTGAAGTCCGCCCTCTCTGCTTCGCAGGGAGGGGGCGGCTTTCACTTCGCCAAGTTCGCGGACCTCATTCTGATGATTGCCTTCGGCCTGGGGATGCTGACCTATTACTCCACCCCCATTCCCGGCACCAGCTACAGCTTCAGCGACCTCATCACCAAAGAGGGCCTGAACATCTCCGCGCAAATCGAGTCCGACCAGACGCAACAAATCGCCGACGCCATCACCAACGAGGAACAGCAACTCGGCGTGCCTCCCGGCAGCTTCAATATCCTCGAAGACCTTACCTATTTATTGATAGCCGTCATCCTCGCTGCAATGGAGGCCGTGGCCTTCGCAGTTATTGCGTATGGCTATGTCGCCTCTGCCGTCTGCGTCCTGATAGGCCCGCTCTTCATTCCGTGGTTCATTGTGCCGAAGATGGACTGGCTGTTCTGGGGTTGGCTGAAAGCCTTTATCGGCTTTTCGTTCTACCAGGTCATCGCCGCGGCGTTCATCTTTGTGTTCTCCAAAGTCCTCACGTCGATGTTTCAGGTCATCGGCAACATCACCATCTCGAATGCCCTGGCCGTGCTGCCCGCGCTGCTTATCACCCTGTTTGTCTGCATCTATGGCTTGGTCAAGATACCGGAGCTTACTAGCGCAATCTTGAGTGGACGCACCGGCACCTGGGTCAACCCAATGGGGAACTAATCATGGCCGACAAAAACACACTTCCGACCACCGATGCCGGGCAGAGGTTCCTGGAGCTGTACGCGGAGCCAGTCGTTACCAACACCTATCTCAAGGTTGCCATCCTTGTGCTCTCCGTCGTCACGCTTGCATTGATCGTGCTCTTTTATCGCGCCCAGACCGCTGCCTTGCGGCTCAAGCCGCTCGTGATCCCGGTCTACGACATCGGACGTGCAGAGGCGGTGAAATACGACGACTTCTCCAAGATTCCCATCGAGCGCGTCAGTAAATACTATTTGGCGCGATGGGCACAGCTTTATTACGGACGGAATCATGCCACGTTGCAGCGGGATTTTACCGAATCCCTGAATTTCTTCTCTGACCCCCTGGGGAATGCAACGCTGGCCCGCATCGCTAAAGCAAAGACGCTTGAGACCTTCCTGCTCGATCCCAGCGCCCCGAATGTAGACATCGAGATTAAGGCCGTCGTTCTCGACGACACACGCCAGGCCCCGTACCGCGCCCACATCGAGTTTGAAAAGGTCTTCTATTCCCTGGGCGATCAGCAGGAGCAGAGCCGGGAACGCTGGACCGCAAACGTCGTCTATGGATTCCGCGATGAGGTTCCAAACGCCATGCTGCTGACGAATCCTCTCGGCGTCGTCATCAGCTATGTCCACGAAGATCAGGCGTTCGGTAACTAACGCATGAAACCGTACTACGAACACGCTGGCATCACGATCTATCAAGGTGACTGCCGCGAGGTTCTGTCGGAGCTTCCGCCAATAGACGCAGTTATCAGCGATCCGCCTTACGGTATCCACTTCGACACGGACTACCGGAAGTTCACATCGGGGTTAGATGTGAAGCGAAACGTCCATAAGCCTGTGTACGGCGACGATGAACCGTTCGACCCGTCACCCTGGCTCCGATTTCGCTCCGTCGTGTTATGGGGTGCCAACATCTATTCCTCTCGTTTGCCGCGAGGTAGCTGGCTGGTATGGGATAAGCGCTTCTCCAACGGGAGCGCGTTTCTAGCCGATGCCGAGGCAGCATGGATGAACTCGGGATATGGAATCCATTTGCTGTCCGTCACGCAGCAGGGATTCATTCGACCGGAGCCTATTGAACACCCGACGCAGAAACCCGTTGCAGTCATGCGATGGTGCATCGAGAAGGCCCGGCCCAAAGGCATCATCCTCGATCCCTATATGGGCAGCGGAACCACGCTGGTAGCCGCGAAGCACCTGGGCCACACGGCCATCGGTATTGAGATCGAAGAAGAATACTGCGAGATCGCGGCCCGGCGGCTTAGCCAGGAGGTTCTCCCCTTTGATCGTTCAAAGCAGAAAGGACACTGATGCTTGCTAACGCTGTCTTCGTCGCCACGCTTATCTTTCTCGCGCTTGGGTTCGGACTGATGCACGAACTGCATTTCCTCGTGCCCTGGCGCAACCTGATTCTTCATCGCTACTGGCAACCTATCGCCGTCTATTGCGCCTTGCTGTTCGTGAACATCCTGGGACTCACCATCTGGATCGAGCGCAAGTTTTTCTTGCGCGATGCTGGCCGAAAACTTACCCATCTCGATCAGGAGATTCATAGCGGCCACAGCGCACTTTCAGAAGAAATCCTCTCGCAGTTCGGGAACGACGAGGAGCAGCTATGAGCAACCGTGACAGCGAACACTTTGAAGACTCTCACGACATGATCGAACGTATTCGCAAACTGCGGGAGGCGGCAGAGAAAAAGATGAATGCCTTTGGCGATCCCGCTGAGTATGACGTGAGAATCATCCGTGGCCGGAAGCGTGAGCCAGAGGCCCACGCAGAGGACGGCCAATGAGACTGAATCTGCCCCACGAGCCGGAGATTTCACGGCGGCGCGATCAGGAGCCTTCAGCACCGCAAACAACCCGCGTGTCCGTACCGGAGTCGCCCCTTGAAAGCAGGCTGCCGCGCCTGCGCCAGTCGTCTGCCGAGCGCACGGCCCATGCTGTACCGCCGCCACGTCGGGAACGCCGTCGAGAGCCGCAAGTAACGGAGCGCAGCCGGGAGCCGGAGCACCGCCCCCGCCGCACGCGGGAAGGCGTTGCCGTGGAGGTCCGTGGCACGCGCCTGCGCCCGCAGGAACAGCAGTTGCTTCGAGAGACAGGCCGCTTCCGCGTCCTCAATCTCAAGGATGTAGAACGCACCATCTATAACGGCGACAGACGTGCTTTACAGACAGACCTTGAATATCTGCGGGAGCGTGGCCTCGTATCGGTCGATTCGGTTGCTCCACGCAACGATGGGCACTGGCTCCCGCAGAAACGAATTGAAGTCGTAACCCTCACTAAAGAGGGGGAACGGCTTGCCCATGAAACCAGCGGCTATGCCCCGGAGCAAAAGCTCTATCACGGTTTGGTGAAACCGCGTGAAGCCGAGCACGATACGCAGATTTACCGCGCCTATCTGAAAGAGTCCGAGCGTATCGAGAAAGCTGGGGGCAGCAACCTCCGAGTGGAGCTTGACTTCGAGTTGAAGTCGAAAATCCAGAAGGCCATTCGTGCCGCCAGAAAAGCCGACCCGCAGCGCGACATGGGCGAGATCAAACGCGAGGTGGCCGAGCAGTACGAGCTGCCATACGTCCGCAACAAGATCGAGATTCCCGATGCGCGGATTCACTACGACATGGACCAGGGTTCGCGTACCGGGTTCTCCGATGTTGAAGTCGTGACGGCGGCCTACCGGCCCGGACACATGAAGGCCAAGAGTCAGGCGGGCTTTCGCATGTATGCGTCTGCTTCGGATCGTGCCCGCCTCGCCACCATTGAGGACGAGCAGCACATGCTCGATTGGGTGATGGACCTATGAGTTATGACGGTATCGACAATCTGACCGGCTGCGGATATTCGGAGCGCGAGGCTGCCTTCCTATATATAGTGGCCGTTCATTCAGGCTATTTTCTGCGGCGGCAGTTCAATCAGTTCGTCTCCCGCGAGCGCGGAGCCATCGCAACGTACTTCCTGCGTAGAGCCACGGAGCTGAATCACATCACAGCGTTGCCATGCGCGGAAGGCCGCCGTATCTATCACCTCTCCGACCGGCAGGTTTATAGGCTAGTTGGACTCGATAGCTCCCAGGGCCGTCGCATCAAGTCCTCCGGCGAGATTCTTCGCAGGTTGATGACGCTTGACTATGTACTCCGGCATCTTGACCGGGAACGATTTGTAGAGACGCAGGAGGCAAAGCGCCAACTGTTTGCGCAACTCCGGGTACGGCCAGAGGCGATTCAAGACGCGGAATCCTTCCGGCACCTCGTGCCGTTGTCACTTGTAGAGAGTCCAGAGTCGCTGGCTGTTCATCTAGTTTTCCTTGATGAAGGGCAGCGTTCATCTTCTCTGTTTGTACGTTTTCTTAGTACCCACGCCCAACTTTTACGGAGCCTGCCCGTCGCCGAGATTATCTATGTCTCGACCGTAACGACGCAGTTCATGCAGGCGCAGCGTCTTTTCGAGAGGCACACGCCCCTCCGCAATACCATGACTCCCGCGTGTCCGCGTGGAGTGGAGCACCTTGTCGCATGGCTGGAGGTCCGCTACAGGTTCCATGAAAAGGGCGGCTCCATCTCGCCATCCGATCACCGGCTGTTACTCGAAGGGGACGGCGTGTACAACGCTCCCGTTCACAAGGGACTCATCGCATCGTGGAAGAACGGCGCGATGAACGCCGACAAGGTGCGTGAACTCTTCCGTCGTGAGCAGCATCGTGTCTCGTTTGTGACGGAGCTGCTGGACACCGATTATCCCCGTTCCATAAACCCTGCACCGGGCTATAACGCGGGCTATGACGATTCGCAGAACTCCCTGTTCGACAAGGACATAGAGCCGGAGAAGCAGGAAATACAAAACGGCTGAGGGCGGGAACGACCCGCCCTTTCGGGCTTTCGCTGTCGCTGGTCGTTCCCGCCCTCAGCAGAAGCAAAGACAACGGCAGTACGGCGAACGGACTGCGCTAGGACCAACACAGTACAGGAGGAGTACCAGGCATGAGCAAACTACGAATCGAAAAGGGAGCAAGCCGGGTCCGGCGAGTGGCGCTCAAGACGACCATCGACGGCACGGTTGCGGACGACGTGGAGCTGATGTGCCGGTGGTCGGAGAACGACACCAGCTACATCGTGAATCATCTTCTGCGCTTCGCTCTGAGCCAGAGCGAGGACTTCCAGCAGTACAGGCAATCGCTGCCATCGACCACGGAGGATGAAAAGTGAACGCTGTGCGTGCGTCTCTCCAGAGTCTTACCCGTATCGTCATCGCATACCGTCTGGTGCTCTCGGTTGGCGCGGCAGCCTCGGCCAGCATCATGCTTCATGCGCTGTGGCCGTGGCCCGCGAGTGTTCCGTTACTGCACTACTTCGCGTTGGAGCGGCCTCGCCTTTATATAGTCGTGGCGCACGGCTACGATGTGTTCCTGTTCACCACGCCGTTTCTCTTCTGCTCCATGCTGTTCTCGCTCCTGTACGTCCATGTATACCGGCGCGAGACGGAGGCCAGCGCCGGAACGCTTCCCCCGTTTCCCAATCCCTTGTCCCGGCGAAACCTTGCATTGGTGCTTGGCGAGGTTCACCAGCAGTTGCAGCCGGAACCATCTCCGGCTCCACGTTGGCTGGAGATTCCAGAGCGCGGCCTGTACACCGGCATCGCCGTCATTGGCTCGATTGGTTCGGGTAAAACGCAAGGCATCGTAATACCAGCCATGCGCCAGCTTTTCGCGTACTGTGCGGCGGACCCGGCGCGGCGACTCTCCGGCATCGTTCTGGAGGTGAAGGGCGACCTTTGCCGTCAGCTTCGGCAGATTCTTGAGGGCTGCGGCAGGACGGAGGATTACATCGAAGTGTCCCTCGATGGCCCTATGCGCTATAACCCATTGAACAACTCGCTTGACCCTTACGCGCAGGCATTTAACATCGCCTCCGTCATCACCGCGATTTGGGGGAAAGGCAAAGAACCGTTCTGGCAGCAGAGCTATACCGATCTTGTACGGTACGTCATCATTCTTCATCGCGTCCGTGATGGGTACGTCACGATGGTTGATATTTTCCGCACCGTAGTCAGCGCCGGGCAGCTTGAGGCCATGCTTATTGCCGTTGGAACGCGCTTCAGTTCATCGGTCTACGTGGGAGTGAGCGCGGAACAGTACCTGCATCATGCCGAGTTGCTGGCTGCCTTCGGTTTTGAAATCGACCGGCGAATGAATGAATACATCGCTCCCTGGAGCGAGGCCCTGGAGAGCGTATTGATAGAGCAGACGGATGCCGAGGTACGGATCTACAGCCGCAAACCGTTCGACCCGGCGCAGAGAGACCGCTGGCAGAGCGTCCACTATTGGTATTGGGAACATTGGCGGTTTTTTCGTGCCGAGGTCAAAACCAGCATCATCCAGGGAATCGCCGTTTTCCTCTCGTTGTTTGAGACGGACCCCGACGTGCGGCGGGTGTTCTGCCCACCCAAAGAACTGTACGATGGCAAGCCGTGTGCCGCCGACCCGCACGGTCGCGTTCTCTCCCCGTTCGATGAGTTGATCGAATCGGGTGCAGTCGTCGGCCTCAACTTTCCCGTTGCCCTGAATCCGGCACTTGCCAAAACGATCGGCACGCTCATGAAGGTGGACTATCAGCGTGCCGTCCTGCTCCGTATTCCAAAGATGGACCGGGAACCACAGAAGCACTTCCGACCGACCGTGTTTGTTTGCGATGAGTACCAGAACTTCGCTACGGTCGGCGGCGACAATCCGAGTGGTGACGAACGCTGGCTGAGTCTCTCCCGGCAGCCCAGGTGCATTCCGATTGTCGCCACGCAGAGCGTCTCGTCGCTCAAAGAGGCGTTACCCAATGAAGGTGTGAAGACCTTGCTGCAGGCTTTTCGCACAAAGGTTCTTCTCACCACGTCTGACCCGGACACGGCCCGGTACGCCTCCGAGATATGCGGCAAAGCAGACCGCACGCGCATCAGCTATACCGTTTCGGAGTCCAGCAGCAACGCGAATGTTGGCTGGCTCAGTGGCCGCACGTCTTCCAGCAAAGGGTCCGTCTCTGCCTCGAAGCAGTACCAGCGACATAAGGAACCGCTGTTTGAAGAAAAGGTGTTCTTTGAGCTGAAGAACGCGCAGGCCATCGTCGCGGCCTTCAATGGCGTAAGTCCCTTGCCGCCGACCTATTGCTACCTCAAGCCGGACTTCTTGCCCACGAATATGACGTGGTTCGAGCAGGAGCGCATCGGCTTCGATCCAGGGAGGATACTCGCGTGAGCTTTGAAATCATCCTGCCGTTTCTGAAGCCAATCGAACACCTGCTCATGAGTGAGACAGTCAGCGA
Source organism: Paracidobacterium acidisoli (assembly GCF_003428625.2). Taxonomy (GTDB): domain Bacteria; phylum Acidobacteriota; class Terriglobia; order Terriglobales; family Acidobacteriaceae; genus Paracidobacterium; species Paracidobacterium acidisoli. Next base: position 486,898 of record NZ_QVQT02000004.1, read on the forward strand.
GATCATGGTGAACTCCGACTCGTCTGTTTGGATGGAAGAGAACGGCCAGAAACAGTTGCTTCCCGACGTGCGGTTCGAGGACGGCGCATTGAACGCCGGTCTGGAGGTGATTGCGAATCGTTTTGGCAAAAGGCTCGATGCAGACTCACCCATTTTGAACCTCCGTCTGCCTGATGGCAGCCGGCTGGCTGCCATCATCCCTCCAGTAGTGAATCCACATCCCCTTCTTACGATAAGGCGATTCACCTCACGAAATTTTGGTATCGGCGACCTTATCTCGCGGGGCATGTTGACGCCGGAGCTGGCGGATACTTTGACGGAGAGCGTCCGCCGTGGCGACAACATTTTGATTGCCGGTGGAACGGGATGTGGCAAGACCACACTCGCTAATGTGATCGCTGATTTCATACCCGAAGACGACCGCATCCTCGTCATCGAGGACACCGCAGAATTGCATATTCGTAAACCGCACGTTGTCTCGTCGGAGTCACAGACCGACACCCACCACGGCACCGTGACCTTTGACGACCTGTTACGGGCTGTTCTCCGTCATCGGCCCGACCGGATCATCGTTGGCGAGGTACGCGGGGCCGAGGCCCGCACCTTACTGGACGCTATGAACACCGGCCATCGGGGAACTCTGGCGACGATTCACGCCAGCAGCGCCGAGGAAGCAATTCATCGACTGGCGACCTTAGCGATGCGTGCCAGTGGTGGCCTCAGCCTGGCCGCAGTTGTTGACGAGGTTGAGCGTTGCCTGGACCTTGTTGTTTATATCTCTCGTCGTAACGGTATGCGTTCAGTAGAGAACCTCATGCAGGTAAGCCGCAGCGGAAAGTCTCCCGACTAGCGGCGGCTTCCGATGAAACGGTTCGGCGTGGGATCTGGATCAACCCTCGCGCGAGGGACGTTCATGGTGCTCGTGAAGAATGTCCAGATTGCCACCTCTGTCACCGCGATAGTGTCTAGCCTTCACGACCGTCTTGATTTCCAGATCAATCGAGATTTGAGTTCCATCGGTGAATATGAGATGCACTTCGCGTCCGTAGGGCGGATCGTCGTACACACGCAGGGTCTGCACCGTCAGGTTTGCGGCTTCCGGGAGTTCCAGAAAAGGGCGGTTCATGGTTCGCTCCAATCGTGGGTCATTTCCTCGTAAAAGACAGCATATCGCAGAGCTTAGTCCTTATTAGGTACTTTACCCCCAATTCACCAGACTGTCATTTGTGAAGAAACAGACCCCGGAAAAGACGCGAAAGTCGCGTAAGGCCAGAACTGCCCAGTTTCAAGATGCCTACGATACGCTCCTGGAGCGTCTAGTTGCCGCGCGTGAGAAAGCCGGTATGACGCAACATGAGGTGTCAGCCGCGATGGGCCGGTCGCCCAATTTCATGACGAAATGCGAGAGCGGGGACCGCAGCATCGACGTGATGGAACTGTTAGAGTTGGCGACGATCTACAAAAAGCCAGTCAGTCACTTTTTGCGCTGATAGCAGCGGAAACTTCCGGCTAGTGGAACCCACCGATCTTTTCGAGTGCCATATCGACATAAGCTTTGACGATAGGGTGGTGATTGTCATCACGGACGAATATCCCGCTTTTGCGAGTAAGCGTCTGCGGCGTAAGCGGTCTGCCGACGATTCCGGGGCGCGCGACTGCCGCCGCTCCAACCATACAGATACCAACCTTTTGCTCAACCATCGTTACCGCCTCATGAGGCCCTAGCGCATTCGTGACGGTCTTGAGGCTGACCCCAAAGCCTGCAAAGTAGTTTTCGATCTCCTCATGAATTGCGGGCAACGACTTCCGCGAGACGGTGATGATGGGTTCATCTTCGAGGTCCTGCGGGCGAATGGATGCCCGAGCCGCAAGCCTGTGGTTGGTTGGCATACAAACCACCACAGGATCTTCGTAGAGGACGCGCGAGAACAGGTCAGGATGCTGGGCCGGAAGAACTCCAAAGCCAGCGTGCAAGGTTCCTTCGACCACCCGTTGTGCGACGTTAGCGGTCAGGTCGGAATGATGTTCGATGTGGACGCCGGTTGAGTCCTGAAAGTTGAGATTCAGAACTGACGCCAGTAACTTCGGCGGCAGGTAGGTGGTGTGCCCCACGCGCAGATGACCAGCTCTCAAATCGTGAAGTGCCGCTATCTTTTCTTCCGCCAGGAGAACCTGCTCGACGGCGCGCAGCGCGTCGGGATACAGGGCCTCTCCAACTTCTGTAAGCACCATGCCCTTTTCTGTGCTGAGGAAAAGCGGCTCACCGTAGAGTCTGCCTATAGCTTGTATTCTCTTCTGCGCTGCGGATGGGGTTATCAAACCAATCTCTTCCGCTGCGTGTTCCAATGTTTTCTTCTGAGCCAGCGCAATGACAGCGACCAGCATATCAATCGTGGTCCGGGGGATACGCATTAACACCTCTACAAGAAACGCTTGCGCAAACTCTGGCAGAAACGATCATCGAAGAGGTACAAGCATCAACCGCAAGCATCTTTCAGTACTTGGCTACACGTTCGTTTCCTCGCATTGGCATACAGACTATGCTCTTTGTTGAGGCTGACTCCGCAACCCCATTTTTAGTCTGCCCGCTGGAGCGGACTTATTTGCCAGGCGTCACGAAATTTTGTTGATTAAAATATCGAGAGCGAAAAGCCCTGCAAACAAAGGCATTTTCCGCGCTCCCTTCCGGCTAAACTCAGGTATTCTGCGATTCAGGGGAGATGTCGTCTTGATGGACGATTCGCCAACATCCAATGATTCGTTTGCCTGGGTGACGCTGAATGAACTCAGCGACGAAGACCTCTTGTTGCGCCTGATTTCGGGCGACCATGACGCTCTCACGGTCCTCTTCGACCGATACAACCGCCTCATCTATTCGGTGGCTATTCGTATCCTCCGCGATGCGGGTGAGGCAGAGGATGTGGTGCAGACCGTCTTCCTCAATATTTTTACGGATGCGGCAAACTTCGACCCTCTCAAGGGCACACTAAGAGTATGGCTGTTGCAGTATGCGTATCATCGGTCGATCAACAGGCGTCGAGGGTTATCCGCGCAAGGGGTCTACCTATGGGATGAACTGGATGGTGTCAATGAGCGGAGCCAAGCGCCGGAGATGGAACTTATCCGTCTCTGTGAGCAGATGCTTATGAGACTGAAGCCTATGCAGCGGCAGGTATTTGAACTCACCTACTTTGAGGGATGGACGGCACAGGAGATTGCGTCACGGCAAGACAGGCCTGCCGTGAATGTCCGTCACGATCTCTACCGGGGGTTAGCCAGGCTGCGAACGGCGTTGACGATGCCGGTCAAGAATCAGATGCGTGATGAATCAGCCACTAAAGAAAGGAAGAAACAGATTGCCAACGCACGCATACTTTGAGGAACTTTGCGCCCTTGCTACCTCGGGGCAGCTTACCTCTACTGAGGCGAGCCAGCTCGACGCACATTTGCAAGAGTGCGACGAGTGCTGCCGCTTCCTCAGTGATGCGCGCATCGTCAGCGATAAGGTAATCCCCCGCGTTCTGCCCATCCCACAACGCGAGGCAGCCGTGCCCGAAGGAATGCGCGAACGGTTCCTGGCGCGGGCTGCGGCGCAAGGATTGCGAATGAACCCAGGAGCACCGATTGCGGCTCCATCTTTCGCCTTTGCGGAATCCCACGCGGTTTCCTCTGAGCATGGGGGACAGATACACGACGGTCACTTAGCTTCTCTTCTCGCTTGGTTCAGCGCTCCCCGTCATTGGAAGACCGTGGCGATAGCAGCCTCTGCGTGCGGCGTATGTTTCGCACTCGGAACCATGCTGCATCTGCCTTCCCGTAGCGAAGTCCCTGCCGTAGCGGTAGCTCCCCCGGCAGCAACAACTTCGAATGTGGTAGCGGATACCCATCTCGACGAGATTCGGGCGCTGACGGCAGATCGGGACAAACTTGTGCAACAACATGCCGAGCTTGTGAGCCAATTAGAGGCAGTAAATAAAGCGAGACAGGACACCGAAGCGGCTTTGCAGCAGAAGATCGCATCGCTTACGGCAGATGCTGCGCACGATCACGACGCCCTCGCGCAGCAGACTGTCGCGTTAAATGACCGGGCGGCAGCATTGCAATCCCAATTGGAAGCGCTTCGGCAGAAACAGGCGATTACAGAAGCGGCACTCACCGTTCAGGAACAGGAAACCAATAGATACAGGGTGAGTTCGCTTCAGGCCCAGGTAACAGACCGGCCACAACTACCACAGCCAAATGTAGATGAAGTAAGCAGTCTCGTAGCCGCTCGCAATCTTCACATCATCGACGTGTACGACTCCGACGGAGAAGGCAAGCGCCAGCGTGCATTCGGTAGAGTGTTCTATGTTGAAGGGCGCTCGTTAGTCTTCTATGCCTACGACTTGGCGAAGGTGCATTCGGAAAAGAAGATTACGTTTCACGTTTGGGGTGAACATGCGAACAATAAGGAGACCACGCTTAGTCTCGGCGTTCTGCATGATGACGATCCACGCGAACAGCGCTGGGCTTTGACCTACGACGATCCAAAGGTTCTGGCCGAGATCAACTCCGTTTTCGTCACCATTGAACCCAGCAATCGTGACGTGACGGCACCCACAGGAAAGACAGTGCTCTATGCCTTCCTGGGTGGAAAGCCGAATCATCCCTAGCTTTCATTCATAAATAGTTAACAATCCCGCTGGCAAATTACTTTCGGTATTGGGGCATACCGTGCAGGAGGCAGTCCTGCCACATGCGAATTTTGAATTACTTTTCCTTCGGTCTACTTATTGTGTTTACGATTCTCTGCGGGGTGCCCCTTGCCTCTGCCCAAACGGATTCCGGCACGGTTGCTGGGCGGATCACTGATGCCAGCGGCGCAGTTGTACCCAATGCCGAGGTAGACCTCACAAGCGTTGACCGTGGCGTTGTCAGCCATACCAAAAGCAATAGCTCAGGCATCTATGTTCTCCCAAGCGTGGCCCCCGGAATATACAACCTCTCTGTGAGCCATGCTGGCTTCCGTCAGGTCGATTTGACGAAGTTGGTCGTCAACGTCCAGTCAAACATCGAACAGAACTTCAAGCTGCAGGTAGGTTCTGTCTCCGAATCAGTAACGGTGACTGCCGGTTCGCAGCAAGTCGAAACAGGCGGGGCTGTCAGCACTGTCATAGATCACACCTTCATCGAGAACATGCCGCTGAACGGAAACAGCCTGTCAACATTATTTGAATTGACTCCTGGTGTAGTCACCAATGCTGGATCAAGTGGAGGAAATCAGGCTCAAGGTGGGGGCCTTTCAGTCAACGGGCAACGCGGAACTTCCAACTACCTGACCCTTGATGGGGCCAGTGAGAATATCTATGTACCGCCCACAGTTAATAGTAGTAGCGCGAATGTCACAGGACAGGGTATTGCGGTCTCTGCATCTGGCGGAACAAATGGTCTGCTTCCAATTGATGCCGTTGAGGAGTACCGCATTCAGACCTCCACATATTCCGCAGAATTTGGCCGTACTCCAGGCGGACAAATCGGTATCAGGACACGCGGCGGCACCAATGAATTTCATGGATCTGTCTTTGAAAATTTCCGTAATCAAGTGATGGATGCGACTGACTATTTCATCAAATTCTTGAATGAAACTCAGACTCCACTCCGCATGAATGATTTCGGCGGAACGCTTGGTGGTCCCATTCTGAAAAACAAGCTCTTTTTCTTTGTCGCGCATGAAACTCTACTGATGACGCAACCTCAGCCCGGATATAGTGAGGACGTTCCAAGTACGTGTGCAGTTCAAACTGCGGCGAGTGTATTCCAGCCGTTTCTTAAGGGGTTCCCGGTTGGCAACGCTGGTCCAGACGCAAGCCAACCCCTCTGCAATCCAGGCCAGCCGGAATCTAGTACCAATCAGCCAATCTCAGATATTTTTAACGAATCGTACTCTACGAGGATCACAGACCATAGTACTTCCGCTCGCCTAGATGCGGATCTGCCGTGGCGCTCGAAGGCATTCTTCCGATTTAATATAGCTCCGTCGAACACAGTCTACACAGGCTGGAATCCTAACAATTCCTCGAATAACATCTCGACATTCACGGGAGGCATCACAAGTCAAGTTACTCAGAAGATGGTCAACGAGGTGACCATCAACTACAGCCGTAATGACGCTAGTTTTGGCCAATCTTTGATTTCTTATGGCGGGAACGATCCGGCCGCATTTACCAATGCGGTCTCGAGCATTGCGAATCCGGCTACTACCCAGTTTCAATTCAATGATTACGTTTGGACAGGATATCCAACCATTGGACCGGTGCAAGATAACTCCCTGAGGGCATGGAATGCGATCGATACGGTTTCATGGACATTGGGACGTCATTCCCTGAAGTTTGGTGCCGACTACCTTTGGAGGAACCCGGTATTGAAACCCTATACGTTAGCCCTATCGCCAACGATTTATGACTTTAGCGGCATTCAGTCAGGGATATTAGATGGATTAAGCTACAGCGAATATTATTCAAACCCGAATATTAAACTTCGCAATCTATCGTTCTTTGCGAATGATACTTGGCGCATCACTAAGGCTCTTACTTTGAACTACGGGGTCCGGTGGGAAATCAATCCGTCGCCTTCAGCCTCAGGTCCGGGTTTGTTTGCGGTTCAAGGGAATGTTGCTGACTCGGCGAGCATTACGGAGGCACCTGCGGGATCAGCGCTCTTCTCAACGGTCTACACCAATTTTGCGCCTCGTATCGGCGCTTCCTATTTGGTGAGCGACGATCCGAAGTTCGGGATCGTTTTGCGCGGAGGGTTTGGCATCTTCTATGACACCGGGACTGCTGCGAGTGCTGCACAGGCTGCTGGGGAGGGGTATCCATATATGGGAAACGGGCAACTTTCGAACGTTCCTTACTCCTCAATCAACTGGAAGAGCCTCGTGAGTAGTACGCCGTCACTGCCGCAGAGCACTCTGTATATTACAGACCCGGATCTTCAAGCTCCTCGTACCTACCAGTGGAGTGTGACGCTCGAACAGAAGCTTGGTTCGAACTCAACATTGACAACAAGCTATGTGGGGAACACTGGTCACAAGCTCGCCAGTACAGTAGAAGAATTCAATTTTTCTGCTAATGACACCCCACTAATCGTTTCTGGAGGCGACTTTAAGCTCCTTACAAATGGAGCCAGCTCCAACTATCAATCGTTACAGATGCAATTTCGTAGCCGAATAGGGCGGCGGCTCGATGCCATCGCTTCCTGGACATGGGCGCACAACATAGACAGTGGAGACAGCGATTTCGCGGGTTCAAATACCGTCGCAGAATATAGTCTCCGCTCAGACTCGTCCAATGACATCCGCCACATCTTTTCTGCTGCGCTACATTACAGCCCTACTGGCGTCAATTCCGGTCGCACATTGAGTGGAATAACGAGCGGATGGTCCCTTGATACTATAGCGCTCCTGCAGACAGCTTCGCCTATCAGTGTGTATGCGAACCTTCCCTATAACCCAAGCGATCCTGAAGAATACGAACAGTTCAACGGCTTGGCATCCATTGTCCCCGGTATTGCCCAAATCATCAGTGATCCGACAGCGCCTGGAGGGAAGCGTCTTAACCCAGCAGGTTTTTCAGTGCCTAATTGTCTTTGTAACGGAAATAGCATTCAAAATGGATATCGTCTCTTTGGGCTCACACAGTGGGATATGGCAGCTAATCGAAGCTGGAAGATTTGGCGAGAAACCTCACTCACTTTTAGGGTAGATGCGTTCAATATCCTGAATATCGCTAGCTTTGCGAATGTCAACACTCAGTTCAACCCAAGCAGCTTGAGAACATTCGGCGAAGCGCGCAACACATATGCAGGGAACTCTGGCACTGGTGAGTTGAATCCAGTCTTTCAGAATGGCGGAGCTAGATCCCTTCAACTCTCTGCCAAAATCAAATTCTAATCTCAGCGAAGTAGCAGCCGTATAGGAGTGGTATGTATTCTGTAAGGATATTCTGTTTTGTCGTGTTAATCGCGTGCTGTTCCGTTCTGAATTCACAAGAGATCAAGATCAACTCGAACACAAGCACCACCGCCGCAAGCAGTGGTTGGTATCCCTGGTACGAGATTCACGCCGATCCCGAAAACCGCAACAACATAATCGTCTGCGGTGCTCGCTGGGTGGCTAAGGATAATGCTCAATACGGTTTCGTTTATTTCTCATCCGATGGTGGCAAGAATTGGCATTCGACGCTCGAAGACAAACACAGCACATGGGTCTCCGAAGAGTCATGTGCCTTCGGCGTGCATGGTGTGGCATATTACGTCGCTGATGCCTCGAAAGTAGATGAAGCAGGAAACTTGCATCACGATCTGGGGACGACCTACGTATACTCCTCGCAGGATGGAGGCCGAACCTGGAAAGAACCTATCAAGACGGGATGGACAGACTATTCGTCCTCTGTCGTCGATACCTCTCCCGGCCCGAATCAGAACCGGCTGTATGTTTCCTTCAACAATCTGGAGACCTTCTACCACTCCCTCGGCGACCAGAAAGCACTCGACAGCCTTCCCAAAGGCGGTAACACGGTTGGACTCATCAGCTATAAGGACGGCGATGCGAAGGTCGATGGGCCTGTCTTCAATTCGGATATGGCAGCCTCAAACTATCGCGGTTCCTATCCCGCACCTTCGTTCGTACTGAAAGACGGCACATTGCTGACGTTCTTCTCTTCCCACCTTAACCTCGATCCAAAGGACAGAGAGAAGCGTGAATTTCTGATCGCGTCCATCCGCTCCAATCCTGATCGCACAGCGTTGGAGAACCCCGTCAACGTGGTCACTGACACCCCGAAGCCGGATGAAAGCGAGAAGTGCGGCTTCGGCCTCACGTCGGCTGGAGCCTATGATCCAGTGAAGGACATCATCTACTTCGCCTACCCACTCGGCGATGAGAAGTCCTGTCATCTGATGCTGATAAGCTCGACTGACGGCGGCAAGACGTGGAAGCCCGCGCAGCGTATCCACCTGCCCGACGAGAACTCCGACAGCACCTACGAAAGTCCTGCGCTCGCCGTGAATAAGGAAGGTGTGCTTGGCCTAATGTGGACCGATGGGCGCACCGGTTGCTGGAACTTCGCCGCCTCTACCAGCGGCGACAGGTATTTCAACGTCAGCAAGAGACTGAATGACTGCTCCTCGCCTGCAAAGGATGTTCAGGCGATTACGGATGCCTATCTGTGGTCAGTGCTGTTTCAGCCTAGTCCCAAGAACGCTGACGGCGAGAACCGCGTTGCCATCCGCAACATGAAGAATGCTGACTGGCGAAACAATCACGCCATCGCAGTTACGCCCGATGGCGTCTTCCATCCTGTTTGGATCGACGCTGGAGATGGCAGGGGAGAGATTCGCACCGCCGCAGTCACAGTAACGAGCGTGCAACAGCTTGCCGCAACGCAGATCTCGGGGCTAACGCCAGTCAGCAACAAGGTTGCCGTCCTCTATGGTGGTACGCAGCATTACGACGACAAGAGCGGAACTCTGACGCTTGCGGTCACCTTCCGTAATAACAGCGGGTCTGCAGTCAAAGCCCCTTTCAAGCTGGAAGCGATGAGCGTGGATTCCGATTATCTCAACGTCGAGGTTGCCAACGCCGCAAATCACGCGATTGGTGGAGGTGCCGTGTGGGACGTGACGAGTTCAGTCCCCGGCGGCGTGCTTGCGCCCGGTGCGACCAGCCAGCCCTACACGCTGACGTTTCACACGACGCCGAAGGATCACTTCACTCTTGGAGATGTCCTCTCGCTCAACACGAAGCTCTACGCCAGGCCATGAGAGCGAGGCCCATGCGCCGCAGCTTCAATTTCATCGTGCGTTATGCAGGGGCAATCAATCTTCTGCTGGTGCTCTTGGCAGCATTCATTGTCTGGATGGCCGTTCAACTTACGCGATTAAGGCGCTAAGAAGCTAAAACGGAGAAATATTTGCGAAGAGGGAATATGGCGGGAATCATTCTGGCGTGTGTAGTGGCAGTCACTACGCACGCACAGTCTCATGCGTCTGAGAAACCGCAGACTGACACCAGCGCCGATCTGCTTGGCAAGCCTGCACCATCGTTCGTTGTTCTAACCCTCGATGGCCGACAAGTCTCTCTTGCCGACTACAAAGGCAAAGCTCTCATCGTGAACTTCTGGGCGACGTGGTGTGGCAACTGCAAACTCGAAATGCCCTGGCTGGCTCAGTTGCGCGAGCAGTATGTGAGTCAGGGATTCGAGGTCGTTGGCATAGTGACGGACGGCGCGACAGAACAAAAGGTGCGGCAGATCGCCGACAAGTATGGCGTCAAGTATCCAGTCCTTCGCTGCAATCACAAGACTGCCCAGGCATACGGTGGACTGCCGTATCTACCGGAGTCTTTCTACATCGACAAGACGGGGAAGGTGGTGCTGGAGGCCGCTGACGCCAGCTCGAAGGAAGAGGTCGAGGCAAACATCCGCAAGCTGCTAGGGCTCGGAGCAAAGTAGATGTCGGCTACCAACCGCCAGCCCACCGACAGCCGCAAACCCCGCAGAACGAGAACCGCTATGCACTTGAAATCGCTTACCAAACTACTCCATATCCGGCGAAACTCATCGCGCCGACCACCGGCGAAATCCGTCGCTTGCTGGCGGCGAAACTCGTCGCCTGGAATGGCGACGCGGCAAAAACTATCGCCATAGGGGGAGCAATCGTATGGAGACCTACATCCTCAGTCGTCGCCGCTTTCTCCGACAGAGTTTTGCGTTCAGTGCGCTGGCCACGCTTGGATCGCTGCCCGGTACTGCTGCTCCTCTGCTCTCCGATCCCACGGCAGCGGAGTCGCTGATGGTTGGAGATTGGGGATATGAGGACGACCACACCGCTCAATCAGGCGTAGCCGTCGGGATGCAGAAGTATACGAAACAGCGTGGACTCAAGCCCCAGGCGTTACTCATGCTTGGCGATAACTGGTACGGAGAACTTGCTGGAGGCGTTCATTCTTCCCGCTGGCAAACACAGTTCGAGGAGATGTATCCGGCTGATGTGTTTCCGTGTGCCGCCTATGCGATCCCTGGGAACCATGACTATCAGCGATGGCCTGAAAGCAAGGTAGCTGCCGAGCTGGAGTATACCCGCGTCGGCAAGACCACCGCTGGCCCGACCCGCTGGACGATGCCCTCGCTTTGGTATCGGTTCGAGTTTCCAGCAACGAAGCCGCTCATCACCTTCATTGCTCTCGATAGCAATATGCCATTTAGTGACGGTAAAGAGTCTCATGGCGTGAACTTCACTCTGACGCCGCAGCAGCAGGCGGAACAACTTGCATGGCTCGAAACCGAACTCAAGCGCCCGCGAACCACACCGTTCCTTGTGGTGATGGGACACCATCCGGTCTACTCAAACGGTATGCACGGCGATCATCCGGTATTGGTCCGCGATTGGGACCCATTGTTCTGCAAGCACAAAGTGGACCTGTATCTGGCAGGACACGACCACGACCTGCAACATCTGGAGTTTGAGGGACACCCGACCAGCTTCTTCCTTTCAGGGGGCGGTGGTGCTGATCTCTACAACCTGAAAGTCGATCTCTCGCTACGTGGACCTTACGCGCAGAAAGTTTACGGGTTCAGCCATCTCTCTGTGACGGAAAAGCAGATGACACTTCGCCATTTGGACAGCGATGGTCGCATCCTCCACAGCTTCACGAAGACACAAGATCGCAAAGTGGTGATCCTTTGACCGTACTCAACTATGACAGAAATTCAGCGCCAGAAAGAACTCCAGCGGATTGACCAAGCCATCGAGGAGTACAGCACTGCCATTGCGCGGCTCTTGCAAGCCTGTGGTTCAAACAGGAACTTCGGGGAAGATCAGATGAGGGAATTCCAGAGATTGTTTCGGAGCCGTCGCAGACTGATTATCCGCTTAGAGCGGTTACAACGGGCTCAGATCGCGTGCGCTCCATTGACCAACTCCGTCTGCCGCGAGGCGGCGAACTGAATCATGGCTCTGACATGGGAGCATTTCATCTGGCGACGGCGCAGTCGCCTTCAGATCGGCTTGCCCCTCCACGGCCCATCCCTCGCAACCCTCGTTAAGTTGATTGCCAAGAACCACACCTTTATCGCCGACATAGATATGGAGAGACTGGCCGCGACGGTCACGCTCAAACCTGGCGTGACGACCCATGAACCCGCCGTTGTCATCATCGTCATTAGGACCAGAGGAAAACGACATGAAAAGCAACTTTTACAAACGCTTTCGAGTTTTGGCTATGTCTGCAAGCCTATTCATCCTGCTCGCTTGTAACAACGCGAAGAAGCCAAGCGACGAGAACTTCACAAAGGCGATTAACGAATATCTTGCGAACCACGGCCAGGTCTGCACTTCGATAGGCCGTCAGTTTCCAATTGATATTCCCGCGTCGGCGCAACAGTCTCAATACGGATTCGGTGCACAGTTGGCAGCTTTACAGCACGCCGGGCTGGTATCAGAAACGGATACAACGGCGGTCGTACACGGAATGCTGGATGCCCTGCGTGGCTCTACGCCACCCCAACCAGTGAGGCGCTATCAGCTTACGATGGAAGGGGCGAAATACTTCCAGCAAGTTCCCGGCACATTCGGGCAGACCGGCGGTTTGTGTTATGGACAGAAGGCCGTCGATTCGGTTCTCAAGTGGAGCAATCCGGTAGCGATGGATGGGCGCTCACAGACCGACGTTACCTATACCTATAAGATCGTGAACCTCGCTCCCTGGGCCGAGCGGCCAGAGATTCAGCAGGCGTTTCCCGACATCGGCGCGACAATAACCGGGGTATCGAAGGCCAATCAGATAGCAGGACTCCAGTTAACGAGTAACGGCTGGGACGTTTCTGGACAATAAGTTCGCCATTTTGCGAATGATCGAATATTTGCCCAAGTTTCAATGAGCTGGAACAGCTATCCTCCGGCTGGAATCGGAAGGTCTGTCGTTCGGGGGAAAATGCCAAAGTACGGCTTCTGGTTGGAGTTACCACGTAATATAACCGGCACAGTATTGGGCGCATTCCGATACAACACAACCATCGTGGCTAGGTCGTTATACCCGAGACCAAATTTGTTTATGCCTTTGCAGATAGCCGTGACACGCTGCCGTTGTGTTTCATCGAATACGGCGGATTCAGCGTGCAACGGCCTCTCGGACTTTACATGCTTGTGCCCCGCAAATGCCTGGATGCCCCGCTCATCCATTTTCTCGAACGCCTCTTCGCAAATGCTGGGGGCGATGATAAATTCCGAAAAAGTCCCAACGAAATTCTGGGCGATGAAGTCGCGCTCAGTACAGAATTGAGTGCCACTTCCCACAAAGTCATCCACATAGATGAGCGCCCCTTCGCCGACCGCATTCATTGCTTTAACGAGACCAAGCGTGTCACGCCCATCAATGATTTTGCATCCTCTTTTTTCAAGATTGGCGCTATCCCGTAGCATATTGAGCATCACCGCGCTGCTGCTGGCAGCATCATGAACCGAAACGTAGATGAGTTTTTTGGCTGGTAGGCCCGCGTCCTTTAGGCGGCTCATCAGATCTGCGTTTTGCTTCACCAGCATGTCACGGGTTTGTGTTTCAGATATGTAGATCACGTTATCAAGAAGCTTCTCGGCGAGCGCACGATCCTTCTTCTCAAATTGATTCCCCCATCGCCTAGCTGAGAGAAGGGAAAGGGGTTGAGGCTTATACCCACGAAAGCGCAGCGCGGCCCGGATGCTATATAGAGTTCGGGTCATGGTCAGTTCTGCTCTGCCTCGGGGTCGTCGCTTCCTTCGAGCGCCTGTTCAAGACTGTTGCAGTATGCACTCACTTCCTTGAGTGCTTTACGCAAGTTCTTCCGTTCCTCGTCATTTGAGGTGTAGGTAAGCCGGAATTTTTGCAATTGAGATAGAAAGCCTTCGCAGGCAGAGAGAGCAGTTTGCACACGCTTTTTCTCGACTACGAACTCATCAAAAGCATCCCGAGTTTCCAGCTTAGGATTGAGAAAAAACTCCTCAATGCGTCGTAGTACTTTTGCCCGAGTTGGCGGATCATCTTCCGATATTTCGTAGCTTTCCATGATGCGACGAAAGTGGATGACACTCTTAATCTTCTTGTCGCGGTACTTTTCAACCAATTTCTCAGTCGAGCGATCGCGGCCAAGTTTTTTTAATGGTTCGCTAGTATCTAGCGCGAGGTCCAGCACTGGAAGCGCCTCTATCCAGAAGTTTGACGGAATCCGCGTCTGTGGATTCGGATCGAGGGACATCTCCTGAAATTTTTCAGGAAACTTCAGCAGCTTCTTACAACGTTCAATCTGCGCGTCGCTGAGACCCGTCAGCTTACCCAAAGCCTTGTTATCGGTGGTCTCCAGGTCCTCCATCACAATTTTCAGGCTCAGCGCCGTGGGCATAAGTTCCCAGGCTTCGCGATAGTTGTGTATGGAAAACATGTAGAGCAATCCGGCTATCTTTGTCGGAGGCTCAACAATGTTCGCTGGAAGCTTGAAAGGCGCGCCGTCTTTGCCGACGCGACCTTCCTTTACAAGCTCGACGACGCAGCGATAACGGCGCTCGCCATCGAGTATTGAATACTTGGCCTGACCTTTTGCCTGATACACCGTGATCGGGACGAGAACCCCGTGCTCTCCGATGTTTTTCTTTAGCTCAAAGAGCTGGTCGGGATCGAACAAATGGCGAGGATTATTGCTGCTTGGTTTGACTTCATCAATTGTGAGATGGCGCAACTGTCCTGCAGGGACAACCTGTGGCACTGCGGGCTGCGACGGCTTTAGGGTCGGCATTCGATCCTTCAAATGTTCGAAATTAGCAATTCGTTCGTCATGGCGCGGTGAGCTGCGAATCCTGCTATGTTGCGCCGAACAGCAATCGTTTCATAAGAGAAGTTTTTCTTGAGTACGTCTGCTTCATCGGACTCTGCGTAGCTCACCACAAAGTTTATGCCAGCAGCGTTCAGACGTTCCATCCAAGAACGCAACCGCGCAATGTCCTCATGCGTGAAGGTGCTCGGATCATATTCTCTGAATACCCTGCGTGCCCGAACAGCATAGGGAGGGTCCATGTAAACGAGATCGCCCTTCTCTGCTCGCTCCAGTACGGCTTCAAAATCTCCGTTAACAAACCGTGCGCTACGCAGACGACGCGAACACTGCTGAAAAACCTTATCATCCGGCATCGCACCGCATCGGTCCCCGCTGTATGGCACGTTGAACTGCCCCTTAAGATTGGTGCGATAAATTCCGTTGAAACAAAACCTGTTGAGATAGATGAAACGTGCCGCTCTCACATGCGGTTCCAACGTTGACGTGTCTAGCGATCTCAGTCGTGCGTACTCTTCCTTGTTCCAGGGTGGGAGCTTGCTCAATTCCTTTAGAACCGCATCGATTCGGTACTTCACCTCGATATAGGTTGAGATCAGTTCTGGATTCAGATCGCCCAGGATGGCCTTTGGCGGCTTCAGGGCAAAAAACAGGCACGCAGATCCTGCGAAGGGTTCAACATAACGCTTATGATTCTTCGTCCAGAAGCTCTTCAGAACTGGCAGGAGTCGGCGTTTACTTCCGGCCCATCGCAGGAAGGGCGGACAATCCTGAGTCGGAGATTTGGCAGCAGCAACAGGCATTAAACTCTTTCAAGGTCTCTTCATAATACCGTAAGCCACCCCAAGCCGGGCCAAAATGATAGCAGACAAGAGGGTTACGAGCCCAAGTCAGCAAACGGGAAATGTCCCATTCAGGCCGCAGGGTTGAGAATTAAGCCATCCAGACGGATATACAGTGGTGTGTAATGCTGAACAAAACCGTCTCTGGCCACCATTACTGATACGCACACCCTCCCCATCCTCGCTGCCGTTGAAAATTTCAACGTTCCCGGCCACTTCGAGGATCGGGCCTTCGGGTGTGCTCCTAGGCGTAAGTACAAGACGTTCCACATGTTTGCTGAGTGCCTGCCTCGCACCCTCTACATCGTCATGCAGGAGCTCACTGATCTCCGCAGCGCGACCGTACAGGAATTGCCGGAGATCTTCGATGGACAGCGCGAAGTCGCGAGGCTGATTCATCTCTGCCAGACGGTCATCCAGTTTGGCGATTTCCGCCTCAAGAGCCGCCAACTGGCTGAGCAGGCTCGGCGAATGGCCGAAGGCCGCGATCGCCTCCGTCACGTTGGAAACCTTCGTCTTCAGCTCCTGCCGCTTGGCTTGGAGGGCAACAACACCATCGGCGGCGCTCTCGGCCTGTTCTCGGAGTTGACGCAGCCGCTCCTGTAGCTGCTCCTGAAACCTCTCCAGAGCGTAATCGACCATTGCCGGCTGGAGGATTCTCCCGGTCAAGCCTTTCACAAGCTGGTCTTCGAGCCGGTCTTTCCGAATCAGCACGCCGTTCGTACATACGCCACGGCCCTTGTGGGTCGGGCAGCCATATTTGACATAGCTCCTACGGCCATCGCCGGAGACGATGGTCATGCGCGAACCGCACTCGCCACAAATCAGAAACCCGCTGAAGAGGTGCCGCGGCCCCCGTCCCCGCCTGGCTTGGCCTCCGAGACTGGTTGCGGTCCACCTCTCGCTCATCCGTTTGATCTGCGCTTCGACCCGCTCCCAAAGTTCGTCGGAGACAATCCGCCATTCGGGGACGTTCACCCGCCTCCAATCCGACTCAGGACGCGGTCTGCTGGTCTTCCGGCCCGTCTCAGGGTTCCGCTCCTTCTTCGTGCGATTCCATACGAAGACCCCCCGATACCGCTCATTGCGCAGCATCTCCCGGATGGACGACGGACACCACGCCCGAATCTGTCGGTTGCGAGGCGGCTGCGGCGCCTTCACGCCTTCTGCATTCAAAACCTTCGAAATGGTCGCGAGGCTGTTACCGTCCGCATACATGGTGAAAATTCGAATGACAATTGGAGCCTCCAGTTCGTCCGGCTCCAGCTTCACGCCACTAATTGCAGCCCGCCCGTATTTGCCAGTGCGCGTAGGATCTTCGACCGGCGTGTTCCGGTAGCCGAATATTTTTCCCCCTGGGTTCATGCCGTTCAGTGCGCGGCCTTCCTGACCGCGGTGAACCTTCTCGGCAACACTAACGAGGAACTGCTCGTCCATCATGCCGTGAAGCGTCAAAAGAGGACGGGATGCCTTTTCCCTACAGTCCAGACGCTGGGCCACTGCATAGACGAACACGCCATGATAGAGCAGGACATCGTTCATGCTCAGAACATCAGGCAGGTAACGGGCAAGGCGCGAAGTGTCGTCCACGAGCAAACAGTCGAATGGTTTGGGTTTGGTTTTCGCCGCCACCATCAATCCGTTCAAAGCATCTCGCCCGGCCACCGTAGCAGCAGAACGGGCTTCATCGCCGCGAATAAAGTCCTCGACCACCGTCCAGCCCTGCTTCGTCGCAAAATCTTTGCAACGTCGAACCTGGTCATCGATTGAAGTAGGCCGCTGCAAATCCGAAGAAAATCTGGCGTAGATTGCGCAACGCATAGCTGGTTCCTCGGTGTCTAGCTTAGCTCTTAAGGAATCTCCCTGCGTAGTTTGGTTGCTGACCGCCATATCCCACAGTTCTCGCTCAATTCGGCATTTTCCTATCTCGGCTTAGATTGCTCCTGGCGCTCACGAATGTACGCTTCGACCAATGTCGGGACGAACCAATCGTCAATGAATCCCTTGATGGCAGCATCTCCATCGCCGACCCCTTTTCCGCAAATCGCAATCTCCGGATCGATTGTTTTCGGGCCATGTCTACGACCCTTTTGCAGAGCAAATGAAGCTGCGTCGGCTACAGCGCGAGACCGGCCATCTGCATAGTTTTGTTCTGTCGCACGTTGCACCATAGCAAACCGAACCTGTGACGCGACGGAAATACACGTCCACGTTTTGAAGGTAGAGGTAGGCTCGCCTTTCGCGCATTGCAGAATTCGCAAGGGGTGTGCAGATTCTGCATATCTCCCTTCGTTGGTGAATTTTGCTCCCAGCTTGGGTGCGATCTCGTTCATTCCTCTTCACATGTGGTCTTCGCTGACTCGGGCACGCGCTCGGGGTTTTACCGGCGTCCTGCAGCCTGCGGGCCTCTGCTTCGCTACGCGCCCTCCGGGTTTCGGCTTTCAGAAAATCTCCTGCAACGAACGCAAGACATTTTCCGAACCTTCCGAAAAAGCGCCCCTTGACCTTGGAAGCCTGACCCCTCGCGTCGCTTCGCGCAGTGTGCCCCGACTCATCGGGAGACCACACAAACGGAGTGACGTCATGAACACGAACACCATCCAACAGCAGCTTCCACTCAATACCATCCTCAAAGGCAATTGCATCGAGAAGATGCACGAGATGCCCGCGAACAGCGTGGACTTCATCCTCACCGACCCGCCGTACCTGGTGAATTACCGCGACCGCGATGGCCGCTCGATTCAGAACGACACCAGCAGTGAGTGGCTCAAGCCCGCTATGGCAGAGGCACATCACACACTCAAGCAGAACCGCTTGATGCTCTGCTTCTATGGCTGGACGAAAGTCGATGAGTTCTTTGCCGCATGGAAAGCTGCCGGTCTCCAGCCCGTTGGACATATTGTCTTTCGCAAGCAATACAGCTCGAAGAGCCGCTTTCTAAGCTATCGCCACGAGCAAGCCTATCTGCTGGCCAAAGGCCATCCGGCACTGCCGAAGCAGCCCATCGCAGATGTGATCGATATGCCATACAGCGGCAACAAGCTCCATCCGACACAGAAGCCCGTAGCAGCTCTCTCGCAACTGATCCGCTGCTTCACACTCCCAGGTGAGTTAGTCCTCGATCCGTTCGCAGGCAGCGGCAGCACATGCGCGGCTGCAATGCTGACTGGACGCAAGTACATCGGCATTGAGATGGACAACGCTTATCACGCGAATGCGAACGCTCGCATGGAGAGGATCAGAGAGAGGATCGCAACTCGCGGTCCTCTCCTTCATTCCCACGCGCGCTAGATGATACGTGCGCGCTGGCCTGCGTCAAGGCGAGCTATCGGGCTGCGCTGTGATGATACGGCCTTGACTCCGGCCATCTCGCACGCTGTTTGCTGTTCATCGTGGGAATGAAGGGGTGTGTGCCTCCCTGCACCGGACATTTGTCATGGCTTCAACGGGCATTTCGGAGGGTGTGCAGAACCTGCATACCCCCGACGAAATCTGCAATTCCCAAGCCCCGCTTCCTCGCCTACCTTCACCACAGCACGAACACCGAGAGTGGCCACTCGACGGTACATCACCCAAGGAGAACTCCTATGGAGAGCACCCGTCCGTCGAAGCGCAGCCGTGTCCTTAAATGGGCGCGCATCCGTTACCTCACCCCGCTCCTCCTGCTGTCCGCCCTCCAGGTCTACGCCCAATCGACGGGCAGCGATCCGTGGGACAACGCAGTCAACGTCCTGAAAACCGCGTTCACCGGCACGATTGCCACGGGCCTAAGCCTGGTCGCCATCGTGGTCGGCGGCCTGATGTTCGCCTACGGCGAAGGCCAATCCAAGAAGATGCTCGCCGGCATCGTCTTCGGCGTCGGCATGGCTATTGGCGCGGTCAATTTCATGAGCTGGCTCTTTCCGAGCTAAGAGAGGAGGTGATCCATTGTCTCAGCCAGCGGAACGTCGTGTGAACCCTGTCTTCAAGGCCATGAACCGGCCGCTGACTGTCCTGGGAGCAGAGCGGCGATTGTTCTTCGTCGCTCTGATCTCGGGAGGCTCCATCTTCTCCCTTTTGCACTCATTGGTCGGTGGACTCGCCCTGTTCATCGTGGGCGTCATCATCGCCCGCATTGCCACCAGGCATGACGTGGAGATCCTGCGCGTGCTGTTCAACAGCGGCAAATTCCGCAGACGCTACGACCCCATGAAGGCGGACGAGATGCAACTCCGCATAGCGAGGCGCGATGTACAAGGTTGAGAACATCACGAAGGACTGGAAGGAAGCGGGACCGTTTGCCGCCCAGGTAAATCTCTACGGCTTCTGGGATGACCATAGCTTCCTGACCAAGAGCGGCGACCTCGGCACGGTCCTACGCATCGGCGGCATCGATTACGAGAGTCTCGACCACTCCGGCCTCGACTACGCGGTGAAGCGGCTGGAGGCTGCGGCCCGCTCCCTCGACGACAAGTGCCGTCTCTATCAGATTCTGTTCAAGCGCAACCGTCCGCAGATACCCCATGCGAAGTATGAGAATCCTCTCGTGCGCGCGGCTGTCGAGCAGCACAGCGCGTTCCTGGCATCCAAGGCCGACCGGCTTTATTCCATCGAAATCTTCTGGATCGTCATGGTGGACGGCAGCTACCAGAAGACCGGCCTGCTGCACGCGCTCGCCGGACTTCCAAAGCAGCCACGCGCCTCGCTCCGCGAGCTACGCGCTCTTTTTTCGGGCAACAAGGAGCGCTCTTTGCTCTATGAGCAGATCGAGCGCGACCGGATGCGGTTGCAGCAGAAAGTGAACAGTTTGAGTGGACAGCTAAACGACCTGATGACGGTCGAGCTGCCAGGGGCGGAGGAGACGTTTCGCATACTGCGCCGTCTCGTGAACCTCCGCCCCACCAAGATCGATGATGCTCCGCTCTCGGATGCTCGCCATCTTGACTGGCAGGTCTGCGATTCCGAGCTGGAAGCCCATCGCGGCTATCTGCGTCTTGATGACGATTATGTCCGGGTCCTCACGCTTAAGGAGCTTCCCAGCGAAACGCGCCCTCTGCTGCTGCATGGCCTGTTCGATGTGCCTGCCAACTTCCATGTCGTTACCGAATGGCATCCCGTCACCAACGAAAAGGCTCGCAAAGAGATCGCGTCGCGCCGCCGGCACTATCACAACTCGAAAACCAGCTTTGTCTCGAATCTTCAGGACCGCCAAAACACCGGCAACCAGGACAACCTCGTAGATGATTCCAAAGCCGCTGCCGTCGCAGAGCTTGGCAGTGCGCTTACGGCGTTGGGCATGGAAGGCAAGAACTTCGGCGAGTTCACTCTCTCGGTCGTCATCTACGACGGTGATGCTGTGAAGGTCGAGCACACGGTCGCCGAGTTTCAGAAGCTGTTCACGCAGCATGACGGCCTGCTCTATGAAGAACGGTACAACCTGCTCAACGCGTTCTTTGCCACCGTTCCCGGCAATAAACAGTTCAACCTGCGCAAGCAGTGGGCCCTCAATAGCAATTACGCCGACCTGTCGTTTCTGTTCACGGTCGATAGCGGCGGTCAGTGGAACCCTCATCTCGAACGCGAGTACCTCGCCGTCCTTGAATCGACGCACGGCACGCCGTACTACCTCAATCTCCACTCAGGCGACGTGGCGCACACGCTGCTGCTCGGCGCTACGGGATCAGGCAAGAGTTTTACGCTGTCGAGCCTCCTGCAATCTGCGCAGAAGTATGACCCACTGACGTTCATCTTCGACCTCGGCGGCAGCTATGAATCACTGACGCGCGTGTTTAGCGGCACCTATCTCAACGTCGGCCTGAAGAGCCCCGGCTTCACCATCAACCCGTTTTCACTGGCGCCGACGCACGAGAACCAGAACTTCCTGTTTCTCTTCCTGCGCGTGCTCATCGAGGCTGGAGGCCGCTACGAGCTGACCACCGAGGACGAGAAGGCGCTTTTCTCCGCTATCGAGCGCGTGTATAAGCTGCCCGCCGAGATACGCACGCTCACGAACTTCGTATCGATCTTAGGTCCGCTCGGCGAGCGCCTCCATCGCTGGACCCAGGCTGGACAGTTCGGCTATCTCTTCGACAACGTCGAAGACACTCTTACCTTCTCGCGCTTCCAGACCTTCAACTTCGACGGTTGGGACAAGTACCCCGATGTGCTGGAGCCGGTGCTGTTCTACGTGCTGCAGCGCGCATCGACCGAGATCGAGAAACCCGCGAACACCGCCACCTTCAAAATCTTCGTGATCGACGAGGGCTGGATCTTCCTCAAGAACCAGACCATTCGGGACTGGACCACCCGCGCCGAAAAGACTTGGCGCAAGAAAAACGCCGCCATGATCCTGGCGACTCAGTCGGTGGTGGAACTGGCGTCGTCGGACATGCTGCACATCGTCAACGAGTCCTGCCCGACCAAGATATTCCTGTCGAACCCTAACATCGACCGCAAGCTCTATGCCGAAATCTTCCAGTTGAACGACACCCAGCTTGAGCTGCTGGAGTCGCTCGTGCCCAAGCGCGAGCTGTTGGTGATCCAGCCCCGCGGGACAAAGAAGCTGGTTCTCGAAGTCGACGCGCTGACCTACTGGATCGCCACCAACAACGCCCGCGACAACATCCGCAAACAGGATTACTTCGCCCGCTTCGGCCCGGAGCAGGGACTACTGCGTCTGGCCGAGGACTACCCCAACCCACTCAACCGCTGAAGGAGAACCATGCGCTCATCACCCATCGTCCCCATCCTGCTCGGCCTTGCCGCGACCGTCGCGCACGGCCAGCAGACTGCCCGCATCGTCAAGTACCACACCAACGACATCGTCAACATCCGCGCGAAGATGCGCTACACCACGCTTATCCAGTTGCCGCCCACCGAGAAGATCCTGGACGCTGCTACCGGCGATAAGGACTTCTGGATCATCGACAAGGTCGGCAACTACTGCTTCGTGCATCCGGCGAAGGAGGGCATTCACTCCAGCCTCGACCTCATCACCGACAGGGGCACGGTGTACTCGTTCACGCTCGACGATGTCGAGTCCGGCGATCCCGACCTGAAGGTCGTTATCGAGCCATCCGACTCATCCTCGCTGACTGCCTCCGCCAGCGCCAGCAAACTGGTTTCGGCCAGCGAAGTCGAGTCCGCCCAGGCGCAGGCGAAGCTGGCGGAGACCCGCGCAGCAGCAGCCGTCGATCAGTTCCGCTCGCGGTATCCGACCCAGGCACTGAAGTTCGACTATGCGTATAAGAACGCAAAGCCGTTCGATGTCTCCGCTATCTACCACGACGACAAGTTCACCTACATCCGGTCCTCGGCCTCGGAGAAGTTCTCGGTTTATGAGCTGAAAGATAAGAAGCCCGACCTTATCACCTTCCAGCTTCAGGACGGCACCTACGTTCTGCCCACTGTCGTCGATAAGGGCTATCTGCAGATCGGCAAGCACAAGCTCACCTTCGAGCGGAAGGGTGAGTGATACCGATGGCGGACGAAAAACAGACACCCGCTCCGGAGTCGCAGGTTGCGGCTCCCTCCACCGGCAACACCACTGGCGTGAAAGATAAACGCATCAGGCCGGAAGGTGTTGTGCCGAAGCAGGCGCAAGGCTATGTGATGGCTGGCCTCGCCGTGCTCATTCTCATGGCGGTCATGTTCTCGAAGAACCATGCCAAGCCTGCGTCGAAAGAGGCCCCGGCCTCTCCGCTGTCCGCCTCCACGGACATGAACCAGCGGAAGATTCAGGAGCTGGAGCAGGATCTCAGCGCCGATCAGCGGCAGAGCCAGCTTCAGGCGCAGAAGCCCGGCGTCGATGGCGTTCCGGCCCCCGGCACCCCACCTATGAGCATGAGTACCGCGCAGCAGCCCGGCATGGCTCCTGCTACGCAGTTGCCGCCGCCCCCGGAGCCGCCCCGCGATCCTGTTGCGGACGCGGAGAAGGCGATGGCGTTCAAGGCCCGGTTTGCTTCCAATCTGGTCACTACGGAAGATGCTCTCGCACATCCGTCGCTCGACACGCTTGGCGTCAACGGCGACGCCACCGCGCACGCTTCGACGCTTCCGCCGACCGCGTCGGCGCAGCCGGCTCCCGCTGCTGCCACCGATGGTAAGAAGCGCGCACCCGAGGTGAATATCAACTCCGCCCACGGTCAGCCGTTTGTGGTTTTCGAGGGCACGAGCATCGACACCGTACTGGTCAACCGGCTGGATGGCGAGTTTGCCGGGCCGATCAAAGTCATGGTCACCGACCCCGTCTACAGCCAGGACAGGCAACATCTTCTGGTTCCCGAAGGGACGTTCATCCTTGGCGATGTCCAGAAGGTGGGGGGCCTCGGCCAGAAGCGCCTCGCCGTGACGTTCCACCGGATGCTTATGCCTGACGGCTATTCCGTCGATCTCGACCAGTTTCACGGTCTCGATCAGGCTGGAGCCACCGGCCTGAAGGACAAGGTCAACAACCACTACATGGAAATATTCGGGGCGTCGATTGCGCTCGGTGTGATCTCCGGCGCTGCCGAAGCTACCAGCTTCAACGAAGGCTACAACGAGAGCGGCAGCGAGGCATACAGGCAAGGCATCGCCTCCAGCCTCGCGCAGTCCGGCGCGACCGTGCTCGACCGCTTCATCAACATACCGCCCACCATCACCATCCGCGAAGGTCACCGGATCAAGGTGTACATCACGCAGGACATGCTGCTGCCTGCGTATGAGAACCACACCATGCCCAGCAGCTATTGACCTCTGCTTGTTCTTACTTCGCGCCGCGCTTGCGTCGGCGCTCACCGAAAGGAACCCGCCATGAAACTGCATCTTCCCGTCACCGCTCTCGTCCTCACGCTCGCGCCGCTGGCTCACGCGCAGTTCGGCTCCGGCATCGTCTACGACCCCACGCAGTCCGCCCATGCTCTTCAGCAGATCGAGCAGGGGTCCGAGCTCTATACGACAGCCGTCGATACCCGCAACCAGATCGTCACCATGTACAACCTCGCCTACCAGATGTCGCAGCTGCCGCAGAATCTGGAAGCACGCTACAAGGCCGACTGGTCGCAGTGGACCAGCCTCCAGGCCCCAGCCAACACCTATGGCAACACAGCGGCATTGGTGAATGCGCTGAACTACGGCGCCCTCACCAATGCTCAGCAGGGCTACAACAGCGCCTACATTCAGGCACAGAGCTATCCCTCGGGCAATTACTCCTCGCTAGACGGCCGTACACAAGCAACGGTCGCCAATCAATATGCGACGTCCGAGCTGGCGCAGACGACCACGACCAACACGCTGGCCACTCTCGGCACGATCCGCACGAATGAACGGCAGTTCGCCACCAAATTGAGCAATCTCGATTCCGATACCTTCTCGACGGATTCCAGCCAGCAGACCGAGGCGGCGCTGCTCGGCAAGATCAACTCCGCAACTCTTCTCCAGATCCACTCGCAGCAGGACACCAATCAACTCCTTGCGGCCTCGATTCAGACGCAGCTCGTCGCGCAGAAACAGCAGATCGATGCGCAGAACCGGGCAATCAACAACGCCATTTACTTCCAGCAGAACTTCGCTAACTCCATCCAGGGCGTAAACAACGGCGTCAGCGATTCGATGCACTCCATCTCGCTCAGCATCAACGGGAGCTACTGATGGGACAGAACATCATCGCGCAGCTCGGCCAGGCCATCACGCAGTTGCTCTCCTCGCAGGGCAACATGCTCCAGTCCACGGGTCTCGATATCTTCCGCGGACTGGCTACCATCCTCATCGTCTGGTTCGGCGTGAAGGCCGCCCTGTCCTCTGTCCAGGGACATGGCGGCTTCCACTTTGCCAAGTTTGCCGACCTGCTGCTCATGATTTCGCTCGGCCTCGGCATGCTGACGTATTACTCGACACCGATCCCCGGGACCAGCTACAGCTTCTCCGACCTCGTTACGAAAGAGGGTTTGAGCATCTCCAATCAGATTGAGTCCGATCAGACGCAGCAGATCGCGACGACCATCACCACAGCGGAAAATCAGCTAGGCGCTCCCCCAGGCAGCTTCAACATCCTCGAAGACCTCACCTACTTATTGATCGTCGTCATCCTCGCGACGATGGAGGCTGCTGCCTTCTCCGTCATCGCATATGGGTATGTGGCCTCCGCTGTATGCGTGCTTATCGGTCCTGTGTTTATCCCCTGGTTCATTGTTCCCAAGATGGACTGGCTCTTCTGGGGATGGCTTAAGGCATTCATCGGTTTCACCTTCTATCAGGTGGTCGCCTCAGCCTTCGTGTATGTCTTTGCCCATGTCCTCTCCGGCATGTTTCAGACCATCGGCAGCATCACCATCGACAACGCGCTCACCATCCTACCGGCTCTGCTGATCACGCTGTCTGTCTGCATCTATGGCGTCTTCAAGATTCCTGACCTGACTTCATCCATCCTGGGCGGACGCACCGGCACCTGGGTCAACGTGTGGGGAGATTAGTCATGCCGACGATACAGAAGCCTGTCACCACGGGTGCGGGCCATAAGTTTCTGGAGCTCTACGCCGAGCCGGTCGTCACTAACAGCTACCTCAAAGTTGCGCTCCTCATCCTCTCCATCGTCGCGTTTGCGCTGCTTGCGCTCCTGTATCGCGCACAGACCGCTGCACTCCGGCTCAAGCCGGTCGTCATCGCAGTCTCCGATATCGGACGCGGCCAGATTCTCAACTACGACTCGACCGCCATCCCGGTCGAGCGTGTCAGCAAGTATTACCTCGCGCGTTGGGCCGAGCTTTACTACGGTCGCAACCATGCAACTCTGCGTAAAGACTTCGGCGATTCGTTGAACTTCTTCTCTGATGAGAAACAGAACGCCACGCTCAACCAGGTCAAGAAAGACAAAACTCTCGACAACTTCCTTCTTGATCCCAGCGCACCCAACGTGGACGTCGTGATCAAAGCTGTGGTGCTGGAAGATACCCGGCAAGCACCCTACCGTGCGCATATCGAGTTTGAGAAGGTCTTTTATTCGCCCGGTGACCAGCAGGAGCAGAGCCGCGAGCGGTGGACAGCAAACGTCATTTATGGCTTCCGTGATTCCGTTCCGAACGTCATGCTCCTCACCAATCCACTCGGCCTCGTCATCAGCTACGTCCACGAAGACCAGGCATTCGGGAGCTGACTCATGAGACCGAAGATCCCCGTCCTGCTTTACTGCGCCGACCGTGAGCTGCTCTCGGCTACTGCATTCGCGCTCCGTTTGCAGCCCTATGCTGTGACTGCTGTCGATGACAGCCGCAGCGCCACAGCCGTGATGATGTCAGACGATCTCGTTTGCGGCATCCTCATCCACGCGAGACAAGGCGACCTCGCAGGCAGATTGATTCACCGCCTGCTCGAAGCAGATTTGCACGTACCTGTGTTGCTGGTAGACCGTGCCGGCGACCTCGCACCGGTTCGCTACGCGGACATGGTGCTCTATGGCCGCAACACTTCGATGGCGCACATTCTAGGCGCGCTTTCCGTCCTGTGCGCGCGCAAGCGCGGGCCACGGAGCGCCGCGTGAGGTACCGTGGCAAGCTCGCATCCGATGGCCCCCACTACGAGGCGCTCGGTAAGTCGATGGTTGTTTCCGTCATGCGCTGGGTCGGGGAGCGCATCGCAGCCGTCGATGCCATTCTCCGTGACAGCCACGGCAGTGGGAGGTTCGGGTGAAGACAAGCGCGCAGATTCTCACGACATTGGCGCATACCTTCTTGTCGCGGAGACAGGCGGGATTTCTTCTTACCGTCACCATTCCTGCATCGATGGGCTTCGTCTCGCCTACACCTCTATCGTCCGAAAGCAGGTTCTTCGCGTGGCTGAATGCCAGTAAGGATGCGGAGAAAGCGGTACAGTTCAGCCACTCTCAGCGCTTGCGACCGGACTTGGTGGCCGGCACAGACCGTTGGGCAGGCTTCTGGTTGCATCGGCATCCTGAACGTCAGCGAATCCTTCAGTCAGGTGTTTTCGTAGAGCCCCATTTTTCCCGCATTTTCCCTGCTCACCCTCGGTCACTCGCTTCTGTGCTTATCCCGCGCCCTGCGACACGGCGCGGCTCTGCTTTTACGGCTTTCAGAAATCTTTTCGGCAAACCTCCGCACAGAACACGGACAAAAAGATTTCTGAACCTTCCGCAAAAGCGCCGCTTGGCACTTGGGAGCGGGGCACCTCGCGTCGCTTCGCGCAAGAGTGTCCCGAGGGCAATCCGGGCAAATACAAACAAGGAGAAACACCATGGAACTCTATGTAAACGAGCAGAAACTGAAGGGCTTCGTCGGTAAGGATGCCGAGGTCTTTGCAACCAAGAACCAGTCGATCCTCGTGGTCTTTTCGCTGGCCACCAAGTCCGGCTACAAGGACCGGAAGACCAACCAGTGGGTGAACAGGACCGAGTGGCACCGCATCGTTGCAGTCGGCGAACCCGCCAATCACGCGAAGGACATGAAGAAGGGTGATTACGCCGAAGTCGTAGGCGAGACGCAGACCAATCCGCACGACAGAGAGATCGGGGACGGCAAGAAGAAGATCAAAGTCACCTTTCGCGACAAAGAGGTACGCGCTAGCCTCGTCAAGAAGCTGGCAAAGCCCGAGAGCTCACACGCCGAGAACCTCGACGCCGAGCCGATTACGGAGGACGACGCGGCTTAGGCCGCGTTGTCCTCCCTCGGGAGGTGCAGCCATGACTACACTCTTTGCCAATACAGTCACTCTGCGCGGGTTCCTCGGGAAAGATGCTGAGGCTCCCCCATCAGGTAACATCCGGAACGATTCATTCGCTGTTCTACTGCTGGCAACGGTCTCGGGCATTTGGGATCTCGGAGCCAATGAGTGGCATCCCCGCACCGACTGGCATCGCATCATCTGCCCCGGTCCGTTCTTTTGCGGTCTCGTGCGTGGGATGCGCCGCGGCGAATACCTCGAAATCGAAGGCGAGCTGCGCAATCAGAGCGATCCCCGGACGGTGGTCGTGGCTGGCGAGTTCCATTCTGTCAGCAAAAACACCGATACCGTCCATGCGGTCCGCATCCAGCGGCTTGATCGTCCCGATGCCCTGGTTGATTTCGGCGAGGACGGCTAAGGCCGTTCCTCGCCTCTCTTGCGGAGAGGCTAAAGCCTCTCCGCTTTTCTTCTGTTGGTGCCGAACCTCAGAAAGGAACCCGATGTTTGCCAATGCTGTCTTCGTCGCCACGTTGATCTTTCTTGCGCTCGGCTTCTGGCTGATGCACGAGCTGCACTTCCTCGTACCGTGGCGGAGCCTCATCCTGCACCACTACTTCCAGAGCATCGCGCTTTACTGCGCTCTGCTCTTTGCCAACATCCTCGGCCTCACCATCTGGATTGAGCGTAAGTTCTTCCTCCGCGACACAGGCCGGAAACTCAAGCACCTCGACCAGGAGATACACAGTGGCCACTCAGAACTCTCAGAGGAGATCACCGCGCAATTCGGCGAAGAGTGAACGGAGCCGTCCAGCGATGGAGCCGATGCCGGAGCCATCCCCAGACTTCGATCACGAGGAATTTATGGACCGTTCCAATGATCATGTCGCCCGTGTCCGCGCGGCGCGGGATGTGGCTCAGCGCGAAATGGAATCGTTCGGCGATGTCTCCGAATACGACATCACCATGATTCGGGGGCAGCTTCGTGAAGAACCTGCACCCGGATCGCAGCCCGCACTCGATTTCAATCCACAGGAGCATGACTGATGCGTATCGATGTCCCCCAGGAAATCCCACGGCGGCAGACGCCGGGACTGCCTTCTGCCGCCCCGCTCGAACCCTCGCCTGTAGAGCAGCGTCGGGAACATCTCGCCGACCGTGCGCGAGAGCATCGCGGGCCACAGGCAGCACCGCGCCACCACGACCGCGATGCCTCCAATCGACAGCCGCGCGAACGGAGACCACGCGCGGCGGAGCGCCCCGATGACCGGCGATCCCGGCGCAACGACACTCCGAACCAGGTAGTGGGCATGTCTCTTCGAGACGAAGAGCGCCGAGTGCTTGCGGAGGTGGGACGCTTCCGCGTTGTCACCACCAGAGACCTTGCCGAGACGATCTACGACGGCAGGCGCACACGTATGGAGCGTGACCTCGCCTTCCTCCGCGAGAAAGGACTCGTACAGATCGATTCCGTGAACGCCCGCCGCGACGGGCGCGGCGGCAGAGTCGAGCGCATTGAGGTCGCCTCCCTCACAACGGATGGCCGCAACGTTGCACGCCAGACGTCCGGGCTGCCTCAAGACCAGAAGCTATACGCAGGCATGGTCAAGCCGCGCGAGGTAGAACACGATGCTCAGATCTATCGCGCTTACCGCAAAGAGGCCGAACGGATCGAGAACAAGGGCGGCTCCAATCTCCGTGTTCGGCTCGACTACGAGCTGAAGTCCGACATCCAGAAGGCTATCCATTCTGCACGCAAGGCTGAGCCGGAACGCGACATGCACGACATCAAGCGTGAGGTCGCCGAGCAGTTCGATCTGCCCTACGTGAACGACGGCATCCAGATTCCTGATGCGCGTATCCAGTACGACCTCGATCAGGGCTCGCGCGCCGGACACGAGGATATCGAAGTCCTCACCGCCGCGTATCGACCCGGCCACCTCCGCAACAAAGCCCAGGCGGGCTTTCACGTCTATGCTTCGGCCTCCGACCGTGCCTCGCTCGCCGCAAAGATTGAGGACGACAGCCACCTCATGGAAAACATTCTGGAGCTTTGACCATGACGATAGACTTCATCGCTGCGCTCGAATCCCTCGGTTATACGGAACGCGAAGCCGCGTTTCTGTACCTCGTGGCCGCGCACTCAGGCTACTTCCTGCGCCGCCAGTTCAACTATTTCATCGACCGGCACAAGGGCTTTCTGGCCCAACGCTTCCTTGAAAAAGCACAGGACGCCGGCCATGTCGAAGTTATTGACTACGGCCAAGGCTTCTACATCTATCACCTATATGCGAAGGCGGTCTACAGGCTCCTCGGCAACGCCGAGTCGCAACACCGCCGCCGCAAGGCTGACGCATCCATCCGCTCGCGCCTGATGACGCTCGACTACGTCCTTGAGAACGACGGCGAACATTACCTTGTTTCCCATGAGGAGCGTCGGCAATTCTTTACTGAAGTCCATCGCGTCCGGCCAGAGTCGCTCTCCGATGACTCACAGTTCGCCGGTGTATTCCCGGTCTCTATCGCGGACCGCACCCAACCCTCAACATCGCTGGTCCGCTTCGTCTTCGTCGATGAGGGTCTTCTGACAACTCGAAAGTTCAATCGCTTTCTGACGGAGATGGCGCCGCTCTTTCATGAGCTGCGGACCTTCGAGCTGGTCTACGTCGCCGGCTCGGATTACAACTTCTCCGCTGCCACTCATGTGTTCCGGCATCATTGCCAGCCGCTCGTCCCGACGCAACAGAGAACTTTGCTGCCGGATTTCGAGCGTTCTTCGTCGCCCAATCGCTCGGCGCTTGACGCGCAGTTCACCACGCTGCTCTTTCACTACAGCTATCCACCCATTCAGCGTAGTGAGTCTCGGGGGTCTGTACGTGGGTCTGACAGCGGGTCTGCTCCATCGCAGCTAACTAATGGAGCGGCATAGCGATGCAAGAGATACAGGGTCAATACCGGGGTAGTACGGGGGCGGGAGCGACCCGCCCTACCGGGCTGCCGCTGACGGCTGACGCCGCGCTTGTCGCTCCCGCCCCCGTACTACCAGAGACCAACGCCAGTACCTGGACGGTACTGACGAAGTACCAGACCGGGCCTCGTTTGCGGCCCACAGGAGAACAAGCATGAGCAAACTGAAGATCGAAATGGGAGCAAGCAAGGTAAAGCGCGCGCCATTGAAAACGACCATCGACGGCGACGTTTCGGACGACCTCGGCCTGATGTGTGAGTGGTCGGATAACGACTTGAGTTACATCGTCAATCGTCTGCTTCGTCACTCCATTGCGGAGATTGAGGACTTCCAGAAGTACAAGGCGGACCGTCTCGCATCTTCGCGGCCTGATAACAACGGGGTGAAACATGCCTCCGAATCGGCACGCAAAGTTCTGCCGTCTGCCGGTGCTATGTCGCCGCAACCGGAGAAGGGAGTCATCGCATGAGCCTTGCCGTTTCTCTTCGTAACCTTTCGCGTCCATTGGTGGAGTACCGCGTCATCTTGTCTATCGGCCTGAGCGCGGCCTGCGGCATCGTCCTTCAGAGTTTGTATCCGGTCCACGACAACGACCCATTGCTGCGCTTGCTGGCGTTCGAGCGGCCCGCAATCTTTCATGGATTGGTATGGAGCTACAACCTATTTCTATACAGCACGCCGTTCCTGGTCTCTTCTGTCCTGTGCTCCCTGGCGTACATCCATTTCTATGAGCCAAAGCCGGAAGAGGTTGCCGGACAGTTGCCTCCATATCCCGATCCGTTGCGACGCGAAGACCTTTTTCTGGTCGCCGGTGAGGTGCATCGGCAACTAAAGCCGCTGCCGTCTCCGAATCCGAACTGGCTCTGCATTTCGGAGCGCGGACTATACACCGGCATCTGCGTGGTCGGGGCAATCGGCAGCGGAAAGACCCAAGCGGTTATCCTGCCGGCCATGCGGCAACTCTTCGCGTACCGTGCTCAGGACCCCGAGCAGAGGCTATCCGGGGTGGTGTTGGAGGTCAAAGGCGATCTCTGCCGCCAAGTGAGAAAGATACTGACGGCCTGCAGTCGGCCCGACGATTACGTTGAAGTCTCGCTCACCGGGAACATTCGTTACAACCCGCTCAACAACGATATGGATGCCTACGCGCAGGCATTCAACATCGCTTCGGTCATCACGGCTATTTGGGGGAAGGGCAAGGAACCGTTCTGGCAGCAGTCCTACACCGACCTCGTTCGGTACGTCATCATGCTTTACCGGGTCCGTGACGGATACGTGACCATGCTCGACATCTTCCGCACCGTCATCAGCTCCGGGACGTTAGAAGCCATGCTGACACAGGCCGGACGCCGCTTCACCGCGGCATCGTTCGTTGGAGTAGGCAAAGCAGACTATCTGAGGTACGAATCAGTCCTGACTCCGTTTGGGTTTGTATGGAACGACACACTCAGCCAATACGTCGCTCGCAGGGGTGACGGGTTGGAGTCTTTACTCGTCAGGGAGACCAACATCACCGCATCCTTATATACACGCAGGCAGGGCGACCCCGATGCCCGCGATGCTTGGCAGAGTATTCATTATTGGTACTGGGAACATTGGAAATTTTTCCGTACCGAGGTCAAGACTTCGATCATTCAAGGTATCGCAGTCTTCCTCTCGTTGTTTGAAACAAATGCCCAGGTACGCCGTATCTTCTGCCCGCCGAAAGAACTGTACGAGGGCAAGCCTTGCCCATCCGATCCTACCGGCGTAGTCCTGCCGCCGTTCGATGAACTCATCGAAGATGGGCACGTTGTCGGCCTGAACTTTCCGACCGCTCTCAACCCCGCTCTCTCGAAGATCATCGGCACCATGATGAAGGTGGACTATCAGCGGGCCGTCCTGCTTCGCATTCCGATCATGGAAGATGAACCAGAGCGGCATTTTCGTCCCACTGTCTTCATCTGCGACGAGTACCAGAATTTTGCCACGGTCGGCGGCGACAACCCGAATGGCGACGAACGTTTTCTCAGCTTGTCCCGGCAGCCGAAATGCATCCCTATCGTCGCCACCCAGAGCATTTCGAGCCTGAAAGAAGCGTTGCCAAATGAAGGCGTGAAAACTCTGCTGCAAGCTTTCCGCACCAAGATCTTTCTTTCCACCTCGGACCCCGATACAGCCCGGTATGCGTCGGAGCTGTGCGGCAAGGCCGATAAGACACGCATCAGCTACACCGTCTCCGAGTCCAGTAATAATGCCAACGTCGGCTGGCTGAGTGGCCGCACCTCATCCAACAAAGGCTCCGTCTCGGCCTCCAAGCAGTACCAGAAGCATAAGGAACCGCTGTTTGAGGAGAACGTGTTCTTCGATCTTAAAAACACACAATCTGTTGTCGTTGCCTTCGACGGCATCAGTCCGTTGCCACCGACCTACTGCTATCTGAAGCCTGACTTTCTGCCCGTTAACATGACCTGGTTTGAGCAGGAGCGGATCGCATTCAATCCTCGGAGGATCAGCCGGTGAGCTTCGAGATTATTATCCCGTTTCTGAAGCCCATCGAGCATCTGCTCGAATCGCAGACCATCTCCGAGATCATGGTGAACCCGGATAACTCGGTCTGGATCGAAGAGCATGGGCAGATTCAACGGCTCTCCGATGTTCAATTCGACGATGGTGCACTGCAAACCGGCCTGGAGGTGATCGCCAATCGTTTCGGCAAAAAGCTGGATGCAGACTCGCCTATCCTCAACATGCGCCTGCCTGATGGCAGCCGCATGGCGGCAATGATTCCGCCTGTGGTCAATCCCCGGCCTCTTCTGACGATACGTCGGTTCACGACCCGAGGATTCAAGCTAGACGATCTGATACGGGTAGAGATGCTGACCCAGGATCAGGCTGCGACACTGACGGATGCAGTGCGGGAAGGGCAGAACATCCTCATTGCAGGCGGAACGGCTAGTGGCAAATCGACGCTCCTGGGTACACTAGCCGACGCAATCCCCGATCACGAGCGCATCCTGCTCATCGAGGACACCGCTGAGCTGCACATCCGCAAGCCCCACATCGTCTCGACCGAATCGCAGACCGATACACACCGAAGCCAAATCACGTTCGACGATCTGCTCAAGGCGGTCCTCCGGCATCGTCCCGACCGCATTATTGTCGGCGAAGTGCGCGGGCCGGAAGCACGTACACTGCTCGACGCGATGAACACCGGACATCGCGGTACGCTCGCCACCATCCATGCCAGCAGCGCAGAGGAAGCTGTGCGCCGGCTCGCTAGCCTTGCAACCCGCAGTGTGGCTAACCTACAACTGCATGTCGCAGAAGAGGACGTTCGGCGAGGTATGGACCTGATTGTGTACATCAATAGATATCAAGGCAGGCGATACGTAGAGCAGGTATTGACCATCAGCAGTTAGGTCCTCATACGATCTCACATTCAACTCTTTTAGAACTCCGCAGCTCCCCATGAATTCACAGAGAGCAAGTTTCCATGACACAACTGCGTAGATCGCGGCACAGCTCATCAATACGTTCACGCTTGGAGTCCCAGGAAAACATGAAGCGCGCCGCTCCACCAATGAAGGTGTAGAACTTCCAGCCATGCTGGCGAAGCAAATCCAGACTTCGATCAGAGGCCGTGACAAATACAGCGTTGGACTCGACTGCAGAAGCGATCTGAATACCCGGAATCGTCGTGATCTGGTCAGCAAAGTAGCGCGCGCAAGCATTGCCGTGAACGGCGTTCCGAAGCCAGGTGCCGCTTTCGATCAGACCGATCCAAGGAGCCGCCAGGAATCTCATCTTGGAGGCGAGTTGTCCTGCCTGTTTGCAGCGGTAGTCGAAGTCCTCCGCAAGCTTCCGATCGAAGAATAGGATGGCCTCACCCACGGCCATGCCGTTCTTCGTTCCCCCAAAGCACAACACATCGATGCCGCTCTTCCACGAGATCTCGGCTGGTGAACACCCAAGCCTCACACAGGCATTTGCGAAACGTGCTCCGTCCATATGAAGACGCAGGTTGTGAGCCTCGCACTTCTCCGCGACGGCACTGAGTTCCTCTGGCGTATAGACAAGCCCGGTCTCAGTCGCTTGCGTGATGGTAGCTACCAGAGGTTTTGGGTAATGAATGTCTTGTCGCTTTGTCGCGATCTCTTGAATCGCTGCAGGGGACAGCTTACCATCTTGGCTTTCCGCGACGAAAAGCTTAGATCCGTTTGAGAAAAATTCGGGAGCGCCGCACTCATCAGTTTCTACGTGAGCCCCTGACGAGCAGATCACACCGTGATAGGACTGGCAAAGCGACGCTAGAGCCAGGGAATTCGCTGCGGTTCCGTTGAAGACAAAGAACACTTCGCAATCTGTTTCGAATAAATTGCGAAAGGCATCAGCTGCACGCTTAGTCCATGGGTCGTCTCCATACGAAGAAGCACTGCCGTTGTTCGCGGCTTCCATCGCGGACCACGCTTCCGGACAGATGCCGGAGTAATTGTCGCTTGCGAATTGTTGCAGGAGATCCATGGAGTGGTATCGACTCTAAGATTCTCTTAGAGTTCGCAGCAGCACTGGCTGCCTACAGGATTGAGACTTTGCCATCAACGGACTTCGTGAATGCGTGAAGAACACTTCCGTTGCTATCCAGATGGCGCAGGGTCATTCGGTCCTCTGTTGCGGAGAGATGGCTGAAACCGTACACTTTCTGTCCATATGGCCCGCGCTGCGCGGGATCAATCGTCGGATTTGTGAGTTCCGCACCGCCGCCACCAGAAATTACGAAACTGGTCGGATGTCCCTCAAACTCCAAGTGCTGCATGTCATGGTCGTGGCCCGCCAGATAAAGGTGAACGCCTTCCTTGCGAAAGAGCGGGTCCCAATCGCGGATTAGAATAGGATGATCGCCATGTATGCCGTTGGAGTACACCGGATGATGTCCGATGACTATGAGAAATGGCGTCGTACGTGGACGTTTGAGTTCTGCTTCTAGCCACGCAAGTTCTTCCACCTGCTGCTGTGGTGTCAAGGTAAAGTTGACTCCATGAGTTTCTATGCCGTCGCTGAACGGCATATTACTATCAAGCGCGATGAAGGTGATGAGCGGTTTCGTTGGTGGAAAGTCAAACCGATACCACAGCGATGGCATCGTCCAGCGAGTCGGAAGAGCAGTGTTTCTTCCGACTTGGGCGTACTCCAATTCTGCGGCGACCTTACTTTCAGGCCAACGTTGGTAGTCGTGATTGCCGGGAATGGCATAGGCCGGGCAGGAGAAGACATCGGCTGGATACATCTCTTCAAACTGTTTCTGCCATCTGGGCGAGAGCGCACCTCCGGCAAGTTCGCCATACCAGTTGTCACCTAGCATAAGCAGTGCCTGCGTGCGGAGTCTGTACTGCTGTGCATATCGATTCATTGCCGACGCCACGGCTGTTTGCGCAACGTGATCTTCGTCGTATCCCCAATCCCCAACAACTAGTAAATTGGCCAAAGACGCATCAACAACAGGTGATGCGTGCATGAATCGCGCTGAGGTAAGCGAAGCAAAAGCGCTAAAAGCAAATGTCTGTTGCAGAAAGCGACGGCGGCTAGTATGCAAAAGGTGATCTCCAACGGTGAACTTGATCTCTGTCATCACATTTTTGTGATCGCAGTACAGGTCAATGCGAAACTCTATCTGGCTCACCGTGCTTTACATATCGGTCAAACCATGCCAGGGTACGGCTCATCGAATCCACTTGCTGATCTAGACTTCTCAGAGCCGACAAATGCCCGGCATCCTTATACTCAACGAGTTGGGCGGTCTTGCCTGCAGCTCGCAGGTCGCTGAATATCTCTTCTCCTAAATAGAGCGGAACAGCCGTATCCTTCGTTCCGTGAAATAGAAGAATGGGGGCCTGTATGCGGTCAAGCCGAAACACCGGAGACTCGTCGATATACCGCAGTGAATCGAGCCAGGGAGCACCGAGAAAATGGGGCGGCCCTTTCATGGTTTGAATTCCATAGCCCGTGATGTCGCCGTAGTCAGCAACAGGATCTATTGTGCCGTCCATCAATGCGGCAGCGCGAAATTGCCTACTCGAAACAAGAAG
The DNA here is from genome assembly GCF_003428625.2 of Paracidobacterium acidisoli. Taxonomy (GTDB): domain Bacteria; phylum Acidobacteriota; class Terriglobia; order Terriglobales; family Acidobacteriaceae; genus Paracidobacterium; species Paracidobacterium acidisoli. Next base: position 524,237 of record NZ_QVQT02000004.1, read on the forward strand.
AGTTAGCGCGGCTTCTACTCCAGCACTTTCCCCGATGAGCCCAATCCTATTTGGATCGGCGATGCCCATATCGATCACCTTCTGAATACCGGAAAGAATGTTGTTCGATAGATCGGATACATACGATCCCGGCTGCGTTGGGCAATTCGGGAAAAATATTGCATATCCAGCCGCTACGAGGGTCAAGTCTTCGCTATGTCCGTCCATCCCTCCACTCAGCCCGAAGCTTTGCCCGCTTATTGGATTCCATTCACTTGGGTAAATCCGCACAATCATTGGAAGTCGTAGCGTCGTGCTGGATACTTTCGTTCCGATAGGAGTCAGAAGAGCGCCATCGATCTCAGTGCCATTCCCGCTGCGCCAACTCACCTTTGTATACTGCGCCTGCATGGAATCCGGTCGATTGTCCCCGTCCGTTATCCGTTGCTCATGGCCCGACCAATCTACTGAGACGACCTCAGCAGAACGATTCAATGACTCTACCGCCAGTAGAAGGCTCTTTCCGCCCTGTGCTAAGAGGGCCGACCCCCATTGATACACGGGCTGCTCATCAAGGACAACTTTCGTTGTGATCTCTCCCGAGAGTGAATTGTATCCAAGCACAACTGCAGCGCTATCTGAATCCCTTTTGGCTACCATAATTACATCGCCGTTAGGCGCGACAGTTGGAACTGCCTCATATCGGTACAGTCCAGCCGGAATTGCTGCCACCTGCTGAATTCTTCCTGTAGACACATCCCAAGTGATCAGTTCATTTCCGATATCTGCGGTCAACTTGTCGTTCCCTAGACTCCAAGTCGCCGGAAGAAATTTGACAGACCTATCGGTCTGTTTAGCTTCAAATTCCGTCTCCGTTCCCCATGAGCCAGTACGAACCAATCGATAGGTGGCGCTCGGGGTCTTTGACAACACTTCTTTCAAGGTTGGGAACGCCACCCCGGAAGAATCCGGCAACCAGTTGAATACTCTCTGAGTCGATGTGAATAGGAACACACTATTCTGCATTCTGACATCTGCCCCGGTACGGAGGTCTATAAAGTGGATTTGATATCGGGATGTCAGCTCAGTTTGCAACGTCCCTTCGTACTCCGCGACAGCAAGATATTTGCCATCAGGAGACACTTCCGGCCACGTAATGCGTCTCCCCTCGATTAGCGTCTTCTTCGTGCCCGACTTAAGATCGACTCGATCTAAACACACTCTCGGGACACGTCCGTGATCATCTCGGAGACTATCTTTACCGGGTACCGATGAGGAGTCTCGTTTTGCCGGAAGCGAGTCATAAACTGTAACGCCCTGGCCCGAAGTCGATGTATCCTCGTTCTCGCACCGCCTTGTAATAAGCACTGCTCCATCACCGATCCACCTTGGGTACTGATAAATTCCTGTCGAAGACGGTCGGGCATTCTCCACTACCGAAAGTTTCCTTTCGACGGTGTCGTAAATCATGAGCTTGCTATCCTTCTCTTCGCCACCTAATTCTTCCGGTTTGTTGCCCCTTACGAATGCAAGAAATCGACCACTTGGGGACCATGATTCTTGTGTCGCGTCATCAACTTCACAGCATATCGTCACTCTCCTCTTTGTATTGAGATCGACAATTCTTAAATCGATCTGACTACGTTGACCCGTTCGAGCTGGGCGGGCGACTTCATACGCGAGGGCATTCCCGTCAGGCGATAAAGCAATACGAAATGTAAATTGCAACGACGTTTGATTGGCGAATTGTTTCAGCACCGTGGGCTGGTCTACGCTAGCCCACGCGGCCAAGGAACTCATCATGACACAAAGTACGACAAGCCTTGCTCTCGGCATTACCACCTCCATCTCCGGGACACTACGATAAGCATCTGGTCGTCGTTAAAACTGCAGTTTCAACGCAAATTGCATAGACCTTGCGCCCCCCTGTTGATAGAGAGAACTCAACGTAGTGAGACTTGAACTGAGCGAGCTTGTGGCTTGACCAAATGTAGCGTTGCCCAGAGTTGGATTTATGTAGCCGAAGTTAGGGTGATTGAATACATTGAACGCTTCCGCCCGAAATTGGAGCGTGGCAGTATCCCAAAGGGGAAAGGACCTCCGAACGGCCAGATTTACCTGCTTCTCGCCAAAACCACGAACAAAATTTCTCGGAGCATTCCCGCTAGTTCCGGTGGTCGGCTGAGCAAACGCAGCACTATTAACTGCACGGCCCCCAGGGTATGAATCTGAGTAAAGATATATTGGGACGTTCGGAACGAGATTTAGCTGAGGGGCGACGATCTGTAGATTCACTGGGTTGAGGTATGAACTACCTGTTAGTGAAACGGGAAAGCCGGTTCTTGTCATAACCCGGCCATCAACGGCCCAATCACTGAGAATGGCTCTTTCAAATTCTGATTTGCCATGATTTGGGAGTTCCCAAGACAATCCGCCTTGTAGATTGTGCCGCACATCGAAATCCGAGTTGCCTCTTTGATATGCCAGCCCGCCGTCGGTCGAACCGAAGTCTAAAGAATGCGACCATGTATAAGACGCTAAAGCCTGGAGCCCTTTACTTACTTGTCTCTGGAATTGGAGCTGCAATGCGTTATAGCTAGACGTGAGGCCATTAGTTATAAAGTAATTAGTTCCGAACAGTTTATTGACCGTGGCGGCATTAAGTTGGGCATACTTTACCAGTTGTCTCCCATTTGATGCCACATAGCTTATTGTCACAGACTGCCTTGAGCCAAGAGCCTGTTGCAATGCAGCATTCCATTCAATCGAGAACGGCTGGGAAAAGCCAGGGACCACAAAGTAATTGTTTGAATAAGGGGGAGCGAGAGAAGGTTGACATGTCTGGGCTGCTGACGCAGGGATGGGAAGTCCTCCGCTAACAGAGCACAGTGCACTTGTTCCAGGACCTGTCGCAAACACGTTCCCCAACGTGCTGGCGGCGGCGTCATAGAAAAGTCCAATGCCCGCTCGCACCACGGTTTCATTGTTTTCGGCAGCTCTGGCCGTCCACGCGCCTCCAAGGCGAGGCGCAAAATTGCCCCAAGTTGTGTTGTACAGCGATCCTCCCGCCTTTCCCAACGTCAGTGCACTTGGATTATCCAGAGTTCCAACGAGTGGATAGACAGGATTTTGAGTGCTGGAATGTGGAGCAGGATTGACCTCCCATCTCAATCCTACTGAAAGCGATAGGCGGGGTACGACTCTCCACTCGTCTTGAGCAAATAATGCAAACTGGTTTGACACCGGAGTAGCGGGGAATAGTCTGTAGATGCTTGCCGGACCACTGTTAGCTAGGACTGGGGCCACACCAAAATAATTTGCAGCTACAGACGGGTTGGCGTATTGGAAGTTTGATTGGTTTCTGCGGTAGTCGAACCCGAACTTAAATAGGTGCCTTGCAATGGAAAGCGCAGTCATGTCAGTAACGTTGTACTGGTTAGCATAGTTGGCTGTTTCGCTGGCACTAACGGAAGTAAATGCGACCGGGAATATCAGAGCCATGCCCGCGCTCGGATTAGGGCCGATAGCACCGAATGCCTGACGCAAATCAATGGGTTGAGCACCGCCAAAATCGTCCAAACTTTTGGCAATTTTTGCGCCGGACCGTCCATATCCAAACCGTATCTGGCTGTTCAGATTTGAACGGGGTTGAACATCTGCGCCTAAAGCATAGGTTTGCTGGTCTGCGCTGGAATTGTTGACTACTGAGAGTGCTCGAGATCTCGTTGAACTTGGTGTATACGCGGCTCGCCCGAACAGCCGAAATGACGGTGATATTTGATGGTCAAGACGAAGAGTAGTCGAGTTAATTGAACTAGGCGCGGAGTAGGACTGAAAGAATTGGGCTAGATTTGGGCTCGCTGCGCTTCCGTAATCGATTCCGCCGGTACTTTGTACTGGAAACGCGTTCAAAATAGGCTGGAGGGCTGGTGCGGCTTCTTGCCGCATGAAGGTATCAGGCACGTACTGCAAACTCGATGGGATGGACTGAGTCAGGCGGAGCCCTTCGTAGCTCAGGAAAAAAAAAGTTCTGTCTCGGCCTAAGTAGACGTGAGGGATGCTCAGTGGACCACCGAACGTCCCACCAAACGCGTTTTGTCGCAATGGAGTCTGTGGCTGCCCGTAATGATCCGTGAACCAATCTCTTGCGTCGAAAAAGTTGTTTCTCAAGTAGTCGAAGAGCGATCCGTGCATTTTATTTGTTCCAGACCGTGAAACAAATGCGAATTGCCCTCCCGGAGTGTGGCCGTATTCGGCCGAGTAAGTTGAACTCTCAACTCTAAACTCCTGAAGTGAATCGATTGAGAGAATGCTTTGAGTCGTGCCTAACGCTGTAGCAGAAGGTAACGTGCCTCCTTGGCCGAGAGCTGGGCCGCCTGCGCCGGTACCGGGGCTTGTATTTTGCGATAAGCCGTCCACCGAATAGAAGTTTGACTCGGTTCTCTGCCCATTGACACTGAACTCACCACTTTGTCCTAAAGAAGGGCTCGACTGCGGAGATCCCGTTACGACTCCCGGAGTAAGCGATATCAAATCTTGGAAGCTACGCCCATTCAACGGCATATTCCTTACAAATTCCGGGCGGATGACGGTGCTCACGGAGCCATCAGTTGTATTGATCTGGAGACCGCTTCCATCAACGCTCACGGTTTGCTCGCTTGATCCGATCTGCAACTTGAAATCGAGAACCGCGTTCTGTGCCACGTTTAACGTAAAAGGAGTGCTTACCGCAGTGCTGAATCCCGGAACCTGCACAGCGACTTCGTAAACACTCGGGTCGAGTCCCGGAACTGTATATTGGCCGCTTCCATTCGTGGTGACTTTGCGTTCTGCTCCCGTGCGTTGATCAACCACGCGTACAGCTGCTTTTGGAATTACTGCACCAGAGCTGTCAGACACCTGTCCGCGGATTTGCGCGCTTTGCGCGAATCCCATAGAACACAGACTGAGGGCAAAAAGAGAGACAAGTAGGGCGCGAAGCTGGCGAATCATCGTCATGGGCTCCTGAATCGTAAGAGTTCTGCTTAGTTGTGTGCGGTTGAGACAGATGCGTAAATCTGGGCTGTACCTGAGCGTATGAGAGAGCCCGAAGTTCTGAGTTGAGTGGCAATCGTCGGAGCGGATTGTGGTTCTCCAGTTCCACTGCTGATGAGTTGCCGGCAAAGTTCCTGGTAACGGTGAATCTGACGATCGATATCTTCACCGGAAGAGACGGATGGAGCGGGCGAGGCCACTTGTTCACCGTTATCCAGTCCGATAGATCGAAGCGTGCGCTGATTCTCCTCAAGCCCGCTATGGATTGTGTTGATGTAATCCCGAGCCAATTCCGTCAGTTGTTGCTGCTGGTCAACCGAGAGTTGCTTGCCTCCCGCGAAGCGTTGTTGCAGTTCGGCAAGATGGACCTCAGCTTGTTGAATCCTGAGAGATTGGTCGAAGAGATTCTGCGAGATAGTTCCCAACTGATCGAGCGGCAACTTGTTTTCGCGCAAATATTGCTCAAGGGGGGAGGGCTGCGCTTCGACAGACTGCACCTGAACGGGCTGGTCATTTCCGAAGGTCGGGTGCTGTGGACGACTTCCGATCTCTTCCACGCTCAGAATCGAAGGATGTACGTTCGGGAGCGAGGCAAGATGTGAGACGAGTTCGCGTTTGCGAACATCGGTATCGACAACGCCTTTGATGTCGATACCGGAGCTGCTGCGGGTAAGGTGAATCTGCTCTCCGGTATCAGCATGAAGCTGGTTCAAAACGACCCGAGCCGATAGCTCCGCTTCATCAAGCTCAAGGTCGGAGAGCACATGGGGAATGTGTATGGCCGCGTGCATAGCCGGAACATCTGTCACTGCATTACCGGCTAGAGGCTCAAACCAATCCTGGTTAACTGCGCCCCAGGGCATCACATCGTAGTTCAACTCTGCAATCTCGACGGTTCCCGTGTCCCGCAGCTCAATCGTGCGATCAACGGGATGGAAGTCGCTTTCGCGTACCGTGATCGATTCTTTGAGCACAGGGCCACCCTCGGTTGCCGAGGTGGTGAGTGTGAGAAGGTTGCTGCCGCTTTGGGTTACAACATCCTGTTTCATTCGCTGACGGTCATGCCATTCGCTGTAATTGGCCGCCGAAAGAGGCTCATCCCAGTTGACCCCGGCCAGATTCAGCTTGTCCTTCAACCATTGGTCATCCGGGCTTAGGTGTTGCTGCTTGGGCCGACGTTTCTTCTGAGGATCGCGATAGATAGCGCGCTCTGTCGTGTGCCTTGAGGTGGTGATCCGAACTTTCTGGTAAATCACCTCGGAGTGCGCAGACTGAAGCACTGCCGCATCCGACTGCTCCGCACGAGCGAGCAGTGTTGTGGCTGAGATCCGGGGACCGCTCTTCGTCCAAAGGATGAAGCAGACGACAGAGCAGAGTGCAAAGAGCATTGCGCCCGCAAGCAAAGGATTCATTCTGGGGTGAGGTAGGTGTGTGAGCCAGCGGCGGAGTCGCGCAGGCAAAAAGCGGAAGATGATCTCCCAACGGTTGTCGGAAGCAGGAATCCCCTCAAACTTTGGAGCAGGCACGGAAACAGCTTTGAGAGACTCTTCCTCCACATCGACTTCTGGTGCAATCAAGGGGTCGTTGTAGACAACCTGGATAGTGGGAGATTCGGCGGTGAAGGAGACCGCGACCTTCATCGTCCGGTCGTCACTCAACCTGACTTCTTTCGTCTGCTGCAGCCCACCTTCGGGGACCGGCGCTTGAACCAGAACAAAAGCCAGGCAGACGCCCTGCTCGCTCAGGACCTCAATGAAGGTTGGCTTCTCCATCGGGCGAAGCTCGGCACGCAGCTCACTGAACTGGGCCGTCACTCTCTGGGACGCCCGGATATCACCGTCAACCGCAATCAAGAGATGTTGCGGACGATGTTGGTTCACCTCTTCCAGGCAACGCTGCATCCGCTTACGGAACCGCTGAGGGTCTTCAGCCTTCCTTTTTGCGCGGCTCGAAACCAGCGTGGGAGTGGCGCCTGCCGATCCGTCCGGACCTTGCGGCGTGTCGCGTCCTATCGTCTCATCGGGAGAACGCTCCTCAAGGAGTGGAAGCCCGAGCAGCCTGTTTGCGCGGTCGAGGCATCCGGCGCAGCTCACGAGATGAGCCAACTCTGCAGTAGTAAAGCTCTGATCGTTGTCTTTGTACTTTGCTTCAAGGAGAGAACGACTGAAACACTCTCCCGTACACGATCTGAATATTTTTGTACGCAGAGCCAGAAACAATCCCTGCGAGTCGGTGGGTGCTTTTGACGTTCTGGATTTCGATTCTCGGGCACCTGCCATTTGCTGAAGAACACCGGGACGGTCCAGGTCCAGACGGGCTTCATTCCTTGCGGCGCGGATCGCTTTGTCCACCGCACTTCTCGTCGTGCGGGCGACCTGCACCACTTCATTTGGGAAATACCCCAGGAAATAGCGCAGGATGAAGATGCTCGCTGCGCGGGACGACTCCTTGCGCTCGCAGAGATAATCGCAAACCCTGTGCAAGTCTTCACGTATAAACAGGACGCCATTCCGATCGACAGCTCTGAGACCGCGCTCTGCAGAGTCATAGTCCACTACGGAAAGATCGTCGATGGCGCTCGTCCGCGCTCTCCGCAAGCGTGCGTAGTGCAGGTTGCGTAAGGTCGAGAACAGATAATCTTCAGGATTCTCAATGTGCTCGCCCACGGGACCGGCCCCCGCAAAGCGGACAAACAGCTCCTGAACGAGGTCTTCCGCATCGGAATGGTCTCTGCCCGTTAGTTGCAAGGCCCATTCGTACAACCGGGTACGGTGCTCGAAAAAGACGTCTTCGAACGTGGGACGAGACCCCGGCTTGGATGGGAATGGGAACATGTTTTGCCTATACCTACAACGAGTAGCCGAACCGGAGAAATCTCCCAAAGAAATCTTCCAGTTTGCTGATTCTTAACATTTGGCCTCTTCGGGTACTTCGAGGGTAGCGCGGGCTCCCAGGCACGGTTCGACGGGGAGGGCTAGGCTGGCCAGCCCTTCAGCAAACATGCCGGAAGCCTTCGACGCGCGTGTTCCCCCACGAGCGCTTCAGGCCCCCAGCATGGCACGCCGGCTGCTTCTCTCTGTTACCACACACTCAGAGTATGTGTAAACGGGATACACACACTCTGAGTTGGTGTTCATAAGCAGGTGGATTGCGAAGACTCACTTAAGTGAGCACTCTTCGTAAACACTTTGGCGCCAGGCTGCGGGAGATCCGGCAGGCGCAAGGTTTGACCCAGGAACAACTTGCGGAAAAGGCTTCGATCTCGCTCAACTTCCTCAATCTGATCGAGAGAGGCGAGCGCGGCCCATCCTTCGACAGCTTGGAGCGGCTCGCCCGTGCCCTTAAACAGTCTGTCGCCGAGCTGTTTGTCCTGCCCCAAAAGAAAACGCGGAAACGATAAAAAATCGCTTTTCCAATGGGAGATTTCTCCCGTTTTCATACTCGTTATTGGTATGCACTGTCAGTGCTGACGGGTCTCATGAGGGGATTCGCCTATATCCGAGTCCCTTCAGGTGAAACATGTTCCCCCATGTCTCCACTGAGGCTCTTATGTGCGCTCTTGTGCTGTCGGAAGAAGGAAATCTGGTACGAACCGCCGAGCGTCTGCATACCAGCCATTCCAATGTCGGCAGGAAGGTGAAATCCCTCCAGAAGGACTGGGGCGTCGAATTGTTCCGACGTAGCCTCAGCGGCTTCGAACTCACCGACGAAGGGCGAGCGGCCCTGCGTGAGGTTCGAAAATCTTTAGAACATGTCCAGCGCGCTTTCGACCGTGCTCTCTACTCGGCGATCAAGAACCAGCGGCCATTCCGGGTCGGATACTCCCTCTATGTCCACGGAAAGATTCTCCCTTTTCTCCAGCGTCTGGGTGCGCCCGGAACCGGCTTCTCCAATCTGAAACTCCGGGCTGACACGACCATGCAGCTCGTACCGCGCGTTCTCCACGGGGAGTTGCATATCGGATTCGGCGTTATGCCGATTCTTGACCGCGACCTTTGGGTGGCTCCGGTAGCTCAGGAGCACTTCAGCGCGTGCATTGCGGAAACTCACCCGCTCAGAACCAGGTCCCGGTTGTCCCTTCGAGATCTGGCGAACGAAACACTCTACTGGATGCCACGTTCCGTCCATCCCGCGTTTTACGACCAGGTCTCGGACTACCTGCATGGCGTCGGCCACAATATCGACAATCTGCAGGAAGCAAGAGCCATCATTCAGGGTATCGATCTGGCAGCCCACAACCTGGGCGTCGCGCTCGTACCGCAATCTGCCTCCCGTTTCCAACGTCCCGGTGTCCTTTTCAAGCCTCTCACCGACAAGCTGATTCAGATAGAGACAGCCCTTTTCGTACGCCGCGACAAGATGCACGGCGATGTGTTGGAGTTCGTCAACTCCGCTTTGGCGGAGCTTCAGTCAGCCAAAACCGATCTGCATTAGAGGTGGACCGCTGGCTCAAATCAAAGGAGCCTAAGATATGCGTCATTTCGCTTTTATTGCAATTGCAAGCATGTTCCTGCTCGCAGCGTGCAACGATGTCAAGAAGCCGAGCGCCGCAAACTTTACTACTGCAATCGATCAATACCTGACCAAACATGGCGAGGCTTGCACGCCTATCGGCCAACCATTTCCCATCAACATTCCAAAGTCCGAGCCCGTTGGCTCATCCGGAATCGGAACGAAAATGGCCGCGTTGCAGGAGGCCGGTCTGGTCCACGCAACAGAAACGACGGCGGCGGTTCACACCATGCTCGATCCGCTACGCGGCTCAACCCCGCCACAGCCCGTGAAACAGTACGACCTCTCCAACGAAGGAAGGAAGTACGTGCAGCAGGTCCCCGCTATCTTCGGGCATACCACCGGCCTCTGCTACGGACACAAGAGCATCGCCTCTATTGTCAAGTGGACCGAACCGACAGCCGTTGGAGCTGATACTCAGGCCGAAGTGAGCTATACCTACAAAATCTCTGACCTCGCTCCTTGGGCAGAACGCCCGGACGTTCAACAGGCGTTTCCCGATGTCCGGGCTGTGGTCAGCGGCATTTCGAGTACAAACCAGACGATCGGGTTGCATTTGACTAATCACGGTTGGGAGCCGCTCGATTCTTCACTCCGGAATTGAAACGCCGTTATCTTAGCCCATCAGGTAGGCCCGCGGGTATGAGGCTTTACCAAAAGCGGGCGACGTTCAACGAGGGCTAAGACTGGACCCGCGGCCAAACCCACAGGCGGGCATCGCGTCCCGCCAAGCAACAACGCGAAGGGTTTTCCCCGAAACGAAAGATGCGTTCCCCGCCTAAATGGGGTCCTTCCTTGCAAAGCAATGGATGGCCTCTATCCCATATGGGATTTTCAGACCAGAGGGCAAACCGCTCATGGTCACGCGAGGAACAACCATACTGACATGCCTTGGGCTGGTGCTGCCGCTTGCAGGACTAGCGCAACAGTCCTGCAAGACCGGGATTCGCATCGACGGTTCGATTACGGACCCCACCGGCGCAGTCATTCCGGGTGCGAAGGTCCAGGCCAGCAACGGCATATCCACTCTAACGGACGCGATGGGGCATTACATGTTGCCGTGCGTCCCGGCAACCTCAACCACCCTTACGGTACAGGCTGACGGCTTTTCAAATGCCACAGTCTCGGCGCATGCTCGCCAGGGCGAGACCGCTCATGTGAATCTGCAATTGGCGGTTGCGTCGGTACAAGCGGATGTTCAGGTAAGCGCAGACTCGGGCATCGACAGCGGCGGTGACACAGTGACCCTGAACACAAAAGCTTTGCAGGGGCTTGCCGACGACCCCGATGATTTTCTGCGCGAGCTTCAAGTGCTGGCTGCAGCGGGCGGCGGCGATCCGACTCAGGCCATTATTATGGTGGACGGCTTCCAGAACCCCAGCGCCCTCCCGCCAAAGAGTTCCATAGCATCGATTCGCATCAACCCCGATCTCTTCTCGGCCAGATATCTGGGGCCTCCTTGGTCCGGTGGGGTCATCGAAATCACAACGAAGCCGGGGGCCGACGCTTTCCACGGTGCGGCCTTCTTCACGGACAGCGATGGCGTCTTCAATGCCACCGACCCATTTTCCGTTACCGCCACACCTGCGGGCAGGCGGCGATACGGCTTTGAATTGAGTGGCCCAATTCTCTCGAAGAAGAGTGGCTTTGCACTGGCACTCGAAAAGCGAGACATCGACGAATTCAATGTGGTGAATGCGGTGACTCTCGACACAGATGGCGGCCTGGGGCCGAATGGAAATGGTGTTCCATCCCGGCAGACAGTTTCGGCTCCCCAGCGGCTTTGGATTGCGTCGGTTCGCGGAGACTGGCAGTTGACCCCGAGCAACGTAACCGGTCTTTCGTTCTCTGCAAATGTGAACAATGAAGGCAATCAAGGCGTCGGCGGCCTCACCCTGGCCGATGCCGGGTATTCGAGCCTGGTCAGCGAGTACGACCTGCGGTTTCACAACACACAGACGATCAACCCGAATATCCTGCACGAAACGCACATCGGGTATAGCTGGAAACGAACAGAGCAAACGCCACTGTCGAATACTCCTTCTGTGCAGGTTGCCGGATACTTCCTGGGCGGAGGTGCGACCAGCCAGAACCTGAATGACCGGGAACGCGATCTTGAAATGGACGACGATATGACCGTGGCGCATGGGAGGCACACGGTCGCATTCGGCGTACAGTCACTCGGCCTCTTCGTGCATGACTACGACCCCAACACATTCAACGGCGAATACGTCTTCGGCGGCGGGAGCGCACCTCAACTCGATGCGAACAATAATCCGACCGGCCAGACAACGACTATCAGCGCTCTCGAACAATATCGGCGCGCCCTGCTCAATCTCCCAGGAGGGTCGCCGACGACCTATCAAGTGACCACGGGAACCCCGCTCGTTCCGCTAACGCAATGGCAAGTTGGCGTCTGGGTAGACGACTCCTTTAAGCTAACGTCGCACTTGTCCCTGACAAGTGGATTTCGCTACCAGTTTCAAACCAATCCAAACATCTTTGGCAGCAATAATCCCAGGATCGGTCTCGCATGGTCGCCAGACAAGAAGCAAACCTGGGTGTTTCACACCCGCGCCGGTTTCTTCAATAGTCCTACGGGGACAAGCGCAGCAACTGAGGTACATCGGCTAAACGGAATCTTGCAGCGGCAGGCAACTGTCTATTCACCAAGCTATAGCGATCCACTTACTCCGGTTCCGGGGTCCGTTCAGATCTCCACGACGAATCTCTTTCCTCCAAGGCCCCTTCAAGGCATGACATTCCGGGTGTTTGTTAACGCTGAGCATGACCTCGCCCATCATTGGCATGCCAGAGGAGACTTTTACTGGGCTTCGTACTGGAGCAGCGGGCGCACGGTGAACATCAATGCTCCAATGGTGCAAAACGAAGTCGGCACAGCCCCCGATCCGACCGCTGCGCTACTTGCGCCGCGTCCGATCGCGCCGAACGAGAACATGATTGAGTATCAAAATTCCGGTCATGGGGCAGGCAGTGTGGTTGCCTTCAGCCTCGATCAGCACAGTTACAAGCGGTTTGGCCTATCGGCGAAATATATGCACTTTAACCTCAAATCCAACTTCCTCAGTCCACAGTCGAGCTACTCCAACCAAGGAGAGTCCTCGCGAATTAGTTGGGACAGCAAGAACGGCATCACGCTTGCCGCCAACCTCAACCTCCCCTACAAAATCGAAGCGGCGACACAATTTGATGCCTGGGGCGGGGTTCCCTATAACGTCACAACGGGAACGGATAATAACGGTGACGGAAACTTCATGGATCGCCCTTCGTATGCGTCTGCTCCCGGACCCGGCGTCTACAGCACGCGGTTCGGTTTGCTGACAACGAACACCGTCAACGGGAACGTTCCCGCCAATCTTGGAACCAGGCCGGGCTTGGTCCACTTCGACATGAATGTGAGCCGGGTGTTCGCGCTGAATCCGAAAGACAGGGACCATCCTCGAACGCTAACGTTCAATGCACGCAGCGCCAACCTGCTAAACCATACCAACGTGACTGCGGTGAATACCATTCTGTCTTCCGGAGCGCTTGGACAGCCTATTGCTGCGGAGACGGCGCGACGTATCGAGCTGGGATTGCGGTTTGCCTTCTGAACCGACCGCGCGCAAAGCGGAACTAGAATTTACCGTAGTCAGAGAGGACATGCTATGAGCGAGGGAATGGCCGGCGCGAGAATCCTTCCCATACGACCAAGTGTTGGATTTGCCGCAGCCTTACTGATTGGCGGAATTCTGACGGCTTGGTGTGCAAGAGAGTGCGAGGGCAATCTAGCGGTTCACCATATGCAAGCCCCCTTCGCTCCCTCTCTCCTCTACGGGTGTGTGTATTGGGTATGGTGGGTTGTCGTGACGTTGGTCCTGTGGACACTCGCGGATCGATGGTCTGCCGCGTTCAAGCCTTCAGCAATGACAGTCGTGGCGCATTTTGGAGCTTCGTGCATCCTTGCCACGGCGCATTTGGCTCTGCTTCAGCACACCATCTGGTTTGCCTCGTGGTATTGGCTTCCGTGGGGTCGTCGATTTGGCACGCTCACGGTGGAGAACTGGGAACGCTTCGGCGTAGAGCTTGTCATTTACGGATTTATTGCCGGTATATGTGCATTCCTCCACTCTCGCATGCAGACACAACAAGCCTTGGTCCAAAAGCTGGAAGTGGAGCGCCAACTCACTCAGGCGCACCTCAAGGCTCTCCAAATCCAAATGGAGCCTCATTTTCTCTTCAATACATTGAATGCCCTTTCGAGTCTGGTCGCCCAAGGCCGAAACCGGGAAGCATCGAAGACACTTGAACACCTCGACACGATCCTGCGCACCACGCTCCAACGCAGAGCGCCTGAAAAGGTACCATTCGCCGAAGAGCTGCAGGTTATCGAGAGCTATCTCGCCATCCAACAGGTGCGATTCGCCCACCGTCTTCAGGTGAAGATCGACGTGTCCCCGGAAGCATTGGAGGGGCTCGTCCCGTGCTTTCTCCTCCAACCCATCGTCGAGAATGCAATTCAACATGGAATCGCACCGCTGGAGGCGGGAGGTTTGATCGAAACCTCCGTCAAACGAATTGGGAACATGCTCTGGATGCAGGTACGGGACAATGGATGCGGCATTGGAAGTTCGCTCAATAAGGGACACGGCATCGGAATGCAGAATACGAAAGAACGGCTCGCGTACTTTTATCCGAATGCACATGAGTTTCAAGCGATCTCTCCTCTTGGCGGAGGTTATGAGGTAACGATTCAAATTCCATATGAACGGACGATGGCATGAGTCTTCGCACTCTCACTGTGGACGATGAACCGCTGGCGAGGCAGTTGTTGGGATTGCTCCTCGCCGAACACAAGGACATCCAGGTCGTTGCGGAATGTGAGAACGGGCGCGAAGCGGTTTCCTATTTGCAGTCGAAGCCAGTAGATCTTCTATTCCTTGATGTGCAGATGCCACAGGTGGGAGGCTTCGATGTGGTCGAGCAGGTGGGGCTGCAGCATCTCCCGCCGACCATCTTTGTGACCGCCTATCAGGAGCACGCAGTTCGAGCCTTCGATGTTCATGCCGTGGACTACCTGACGAAGCCGGTGAAACCTGAGCGCCTGACCATCGCGCTGGAGCGCGTCCGGGAAAAGATCGCAGCCAGGACCGCTCTCTTGACGCAGGAACAGTTCAGCGCCGTACTGAATGGATTGCGGAGTCCGGCTGAACAATCGTCTCCTTATCTCTCGCGTTTTCTGGTCAAGGATGGAGAAAAGGACATCCTTCTGTCCGTCGAGAAGATCGAGTGGATCGAGGCTGCGGAGTATTACTGCTGCCTGCATACGAACGGACATCGCTACATGGTGCGCGAAACTATCACCGACCTCAGCAACAAACTTGATCCCAAACTGTTTGTGCGAATTCATCGGTCGTCGATCGTGAACCTGAACCAGATTCGTGAGATTTACCGCGAGGGACCTCTTGACGGTTCTATTGTCCTGATGAACGGGAAAACTCTTCGGATGAGTAAGGCTGGTCGCCAGAAGCTATACGAAATTGGGAGAGTATCGAGCTGATTGGCCATCACCTCTCGACAGCCCACAGGACTGCCACCCTCACCAGGTAGGTTTGGCACTCCAAATACCCCAAGGCGTCACGAGAATTGTCTCCGCCGTCCGACCGAATAATTTGGCGTTTCTCGGAACGAAACGACCCTTTCCTGCAAATCATTGGATCGTCACCGCTTTCTCTGGGATTTTCGGATCGTGGAGCGTGAGCGGTCATGTGTTGGAACTGGATGAAATGGCTAGTATTGGCAGGCGCAGCGATTCCGGGTCCGGTCTCTGCTCAGCAAGCGTGTCCAAATGGGATGCCCATCGAAGGAACCGTCTCCGATCCAACTGGGGCCGTGATTCCACAAGCGCGGGTGCAAGCCTCTGGTGGAGAGACGACCAAGAGCGATGCGATTGGACACTATAGACTGCCTTGCATACCGATCGGCACGGTAATTGTCACTATACAGGCGGAAGGTTTTCAAACAAGAAGCTTGAGCATGAAAGTGCGACCCGGAGCGATAACCCACGCAGATCTGCAACTGATGGTCGCAGCGGTTCAGGAGGATGTGCAGGTGAACGGAGATTCAGACATCGACAGCGGCGCTGCGACAACTACCCTGAACACAAAGGCCGTACAGGGCCTTGCCGACGACCCGGATGATTTTCTGCGCCAGCTTCAGGTGCTGGCTTCCGACGCCAGCGGCGATCCCACTCAGACGATGATTATGGTGGATGGTTTCCAGAACTCGAGCGCCCTCCCGCCAAAGAATTCAATCGCATCTATTCGCATCAATTCCGACCTCTTTTCGGCCAAGAATAAGTGGCCTCCCTTTTCGGGAGGACTCATCGAAATTACAACCAAGCCCGGGGCCGACGCATTCCACGGTGCGGCCTTCTTCACGGATAGTGACGGCATCTTCAATGCTACTGACCCATTTTCCGTTACCGCTACACCTGCCGGGAGGCGACGATATGGCTTTGAATTGAGCGGACCGATCCTTTCGAAGAAGAGCGGCTTTGCCCTGGCGCTCGAAAAACGTGACATCGACGAATTCAACGTGGTGAATGCAGTCACGCTCGATGCAAATAACGGATTAGGGCCAAATGGGAACGGCGTTCCGTCTCAGCAGACGGTTTCGGCTCCACAACGGCTTTGGATTGCGTCGGCGCGAGGGGACTGGCAGGTAACTCCAGGTGACATAGCCAATCTCTCGTTCTCCGCGAATGTGAACAATGAAGGCAATCAAGGCGTCGGCGGCCAGACACTCGCCGATGCCGGGTATTCGAGCCTGGTCAGCGAATATGACCTCCGATTCCACAATGGGCAGACGATCAGCCCGAATATCCTGCACGAAACCCACATCGGATATAGCTGGAAACGAACAGAACAAACACCGCTATCAAGTACTCCTTCCGTGCAGGTTGCCGGATACTTCCTGGGCGGAGGTGCAACCAGTCAAAACCTGAACAACCGGGAACGCGATCTCGAAATTGACGACGATGTGACCGCGGTGCATGGAAAGCACACGTTCGCGTTCGGCGTACAGTCACTCGGCATCTTTGTACATGACTACGATCCAAACACATTCAACGGCGCATACGTCTTTGGCGGCGGAAGCGCTCCTGTGCTCGATTCGAACAATGACCCGACCAGCCAGACAACGACCATCAGTGCCCTCGAACAATACCGTCGAGCCTTGCACAATCTCGCGGGAGGGTCACCGACAACCTATCAGGTGACCACAGGAACACCGCTGGTTCCGCTGACGCAATGGCAAGTTAATCTGTGGGCACAGGACACCTTTAAACCTACAAAGAAGTTGACCGTCGATACCGGCTTTCGCTATCAACTTCAGACCTCGCCGGGCACCTTCGCCAACTTTGGCCCAAGAGTTGCCTTTGCGTGGTCACCGGACAAAAAACAAACATGGGTGCTTCACGCTCGCACAGGACTCTTCGCGGTCGCTACTGACACGAGTGATACAACCAATGTTTATCGGCTCAATGGAACCCTGCAGCGACAGACCACCGTGTATTCGCCAAGTTATAGCACCCCCCTTGCTCCGATTCCGGGATCTATTCAGGTCGCCACGACAAATCTGTTTTCGCCGAAACCATTTCAATCCAGGTCATTCATGAGCTATGTCGACGTTGAGCATGACTTCGCTCGTGGCTGGCACGCCAGCGGCAGCTTACTCTATGGGGAGGGCTATGGACTCATCCGCGCCGTAAACATCAACGCCCCGCTAGTTGCCAGCAGTATCGGAGTGCCTCCAGATCCCACGGCAGCGCTTGAGGCGACACGCCCAATCGCCCTGGGCGAAAACATAGTCGAGTATCAGAACTCCGCGCGTGCTGCCGGCCCCGCACTTACCCTTTCCCTCGAACAACACCACTACAAGCGGTTCGGCCTATTGGCTAGATATGGGTATGTGAACTTCAAAGCCGACAGTCCGGGCAATCGTACCCCGCAGTCCAGCTATTCCGACAAAGGGGAATGGGGGCGTCTCAATTATGAAAGAAAAAACAGTTTCACTCTCTTCGGAACCCTTAACCTTCCGTCCAAGGTTCTAGCGGCAATTCAATTTGACGTCGGTAACGGCCGCGCTTATGACATCACTACGGGGACGGATAACAACGGCGACGGAAACTTCACAGATCGGCCATCGTATGCATCTGCTCCGGGCGCAGGTGTCTACAGCACCCGATTTGGCCTGCTGACCACGAATACGGTCAACGGAAATGTGCCCGCCAATCTTGGCACCATGCCAGGGGTGATTCATGTGGACATGAATCTGAGCCGTAGATTTACTCTCAACCCGATGGATAAGGATCATCCCCGCACGCTAACCTTCAATGCTCGCAGCGCCAACCTGCTGAACCACACGAACGTGACGGCTGTGAACACGGTTGTCTCATCGTCGGCTCTTGGTCAACCTGTGGCGGCTGAGACCGCGCGGCGAATTGAATTGGGGGTGCGATTTGAATTCTGAATCCACTGGGCGCAAAGCAGGCCTAAAATCTCGCCGTGGCCAGAAAGGAGATGCGAGGAGCGAAGAGATGGCTAACGCAAAAATCCTTCCCATACGACCGGAGGTCGGATTTGCCGTAGTCTTACTCATTGGTGGAGTTTTGGCGGGTTTGACCGCAAGAGATGCCAATCTCAATCTTGTGTATCACTATCGCTATCTGCACCCCTCCTTCGCACCCTCTCTTCTTTATGGCTGCTCGTACTGGATTTGGTGGGTTGTCGTGACACTGGTTCTGTGGAGACTCGTGGACCGATGGCCTGCCGCGTTCAAACCTTCACGACTGACAGTGATGGCACATCTTGGAGGCGCGTGTGTGCTTGCAACCGCGCATATCGCTCTGCTTCAGTACACCCTCCGGTTCGCTTCGTGGTATTGGCCTGCATGGAGTCCAAATGGCACGCTATACCTAAAGAGTCTTGAACGCTTCGGGGTGGAACTTGTTATCTACGGCTTTATTAGTGGCGTTTGCGCGATCCTCCATTTCCGGATGCAGACACAGCAGGCCCTCGTTCAAAAGCTGGAGGTAGAGCGCCAACTCACCCAGGCTCAACTCAAGGCACTGCAAATGCAGATGGACCCACATTTCCTCTTTAATACATTGAACGCGATCACGAGCCTAGTAGCGCAGAAGAGAAATGACGAAGCGATGAAGACGCTAGGCCACCTCAACAAGATCCTGCGCACGACCCTCCAGCGTAAGGCTCCGGAGAAAGTGCCGTTCGCTGAAGAATTGAAGGTCATTGAAAGCTATCTGGCGATCCAGAAGGTTCGGTTCGCTGGTCGTCTGGAAGTGAAGATCGATGCAACGGCAGAAGCGTTGGACGGCCTGGTTCCTTGTTTTCTGTTGCAGCCGATCGTTGAGAATGCGATTCAACACGGCATAGCGCCCAAGGCGGCAGGCGGCTCGATAGAGACCTATGTCAAACGGCTCGGGGATAGGCTCTGGATGCAGGTACGGGACAATGGCTGTGGCCCCAATGGCTCCGCCACAAAAGGACACGGTATTGGTATACAGAACGTAAGAGAGCGTCTCGCATATTTCTATCCCGGCAGCTATGAATTCGATGCTGTAGCCCCGATAGACGGCGGATATCAGGTCACCATTCAAATTCCTTACGAGCGTACGATAGCATGACCCTCCAAACAGTCATTGTCGATGACGAACCGCTGGCGCGCGACTTCCTCCGCATGCTATTGGCCGAGCATAAGGACATTCAATTGGTCGCACAATGTCAAAACGGTCAAGAAGCATTAGCGTATTTGCAATCGAAGCCGGTAGACCTTCTATTCCTTGATGTACAGATGCCGGAGATGGGTGGATTCGAAGTTATCGAGCGGATCGGCCTGCGCAGTCTGCCTCCTACCATCTTCGTGACCGCTTATCACGAGCACGCGGTCCATGCATTCGATGTTCACGCCATAGACTATTTGACCAAGCCGGTGGAGTCCGAAAGGCTCGCAACCGCACTTGAACGTCTTCGTCGGAAGATTGCTGCCGAGACCGCTCTCCTGACTCAGGAGCAACTCACGGCTGTCCTGAACGGTTTACGGGCAGGTCAGGAGTCGAAGTCCTACGCGTCGCGCTTCTTTGTCAAGGATGGCGAGAAGGAGATTTTGATTGCATCAGAGAAAGTCGACTGGATCGAAGCGGCAGATTATTACTGCTGCCTGCATGTGGGTGCTCGTGGCTACCTGCTGCGCGAGTCTATCGCTGATCTGAGCGATAGACTTGATCCTCGGCGGTTTGTTCGTATCCACCGATCTTCCATCGTCAACCTTGATCGCATCCGGGAAATCTACCGCGACGGGCAGAGCGAGGGTTCGGTCGTCCTCACGACTGGAGCAACGCTCAGGATGAGTAGAAGCGGGCGTCAAAAGCTCATGGAATCAGGAAGACAATAAAGCTAATCATCGGCTAAATCCGACTGCCGCTAAATATACACTGCTCCTATCAGAGTGGAGTTTTGAACGGGCCGTTGTCTGCCGCTTATTCAGTTGCATGAAGCACGCCCAAACCATCAATGCCCTCTTTGCTGTTGATCGAGCTGTCTAACACCATTTAAGGGTGCTGCGCTCGTTCCGGCACCCACCAACTCGGCACAATCTTCGGAATGCCTAGCTTCCGCACAACCGGAGCCCATTGAGGGGCAAACTCTTTCGAGATATTGGCTATGACGATCCCCAGGAACTCCGTTCCTACACGCTGCCCTGCGTGATGTGCGTCATTAAAGCCGTCGGGAAGATACGTCATGCCAACGAATCCTCCAGCAGTTGCGCTTGCGAAGTTGGAAAACGCGAGCGTGTGTCCACCGGAATCGGTCCTGTCCACGAACGAATAACCGACCGCGTGAAGAATTCTCTCGATGCCATTCGAACCTTCGGCAGCGGGCAGGTATCGTGGGTCTTCGTGGAGAAGCGATTCCGCAAGAAATCCAGCGGTACGCTTCGAGGTCTGTGTTGCCAAAGCGCTCCCGTAGAGCCGCCCGAATGCTCCTCCGCCGTCAACCCAATCGCGGGGATAATCCTTAGGAGGGTCGGCCATACGCAGCCCTGCTCCAAGCGCCGGGAAAACTAACGCAGGCGGTCCGAATGCCTGATGCGTATAGATTCTGAACTTATCGTGGAAGGTCAAAGGGGTTTTTGTCATGATGGGCGGCATCGGACCGATAGGAGCTTGAACGATAGCCGCATCCGCCTGTGATCTTTCACTCTGACGAGTGGCATCTCCCTGAGCGTCCTGCAATGAAGGCGCGTCGGGTAGCAACATAGCCTGAGTATTCCCCTGGGAGGACTGCGTTTCTGCGGTCTGCTGCGCGTATGACGGTAATCCCAGGGAAACAATGAAAACTATCTTGAAAACGGAGGAAGCGAACTTCAAAACGAAATCGTCAGACATTGATCTCCAAACACCCATCCATACACTCGGCGCAATTTGAGCCATCGTCGTGCCCACTCTGCCGCCTGAGATCAAGCCTCTCCCGAGTTGGACAGGTCGAATGACGAGAAGTGTCTAGTTGTGAGATTAAGGGTTAGGTTGTGTAGTCGAAGTGTCCCTGACCCAATACGTACTTCTCGATGAAACCTGTAGCTCGGGATGACCCTGCACCGAAACCTGAAGGTTATGCAGTCCGGGCGTCGGAGACATAGGGCGGAAGCTCAGGATGTAGCGATTGGGAAGATCATTGGCGATGCTGTAGAGCTTCTTTTCGAGGTCTTTTCTTCCTCCCCGCGCATCGAACGGGAGATATTTGCCTCCAGTAGCCGCGGCTGCGGTCTGCGCGACATTCGATTCGGAACCGTCGTCATCTTGTCCGGCGCGACTGGCGAGTACGAGCAAGCGACCAAGTGCCCCATATCCTCTGCATGTTCCCGGAGGAGCACCGGGATTCTCTTGCAGGCACCTCATCTTCTTTGCCCTCCCCGGCGATGGTGTTGTCAAAGTCTCGTGGACTTCCGCCTGAGTGGTCGAGAAAGCAACGCTATAAATAGGTGTGTTGCTCGAACGGAGCGTTTGAAACACTTCATCTGCCTTTGCCTGACTGCCATGATCGAAGGTCTCGCTGATCAATAAGACGATTCGACGGTTGGATGCGGATCGGCTCTGGAGCATCTTTACGGCATACTGAAGGCCGTCCAGAATGGCGGCATCGTGGTCGCCGGGTTGAATCCCCTGAATTGCGGCACCAATATCTTCCGTGACCGGGGTGAAATCCTGAATCAGATGAGGCTGGCTGTCGAAGGTGACCAACGCAATTTCATGCGGTCGTTCCCCGACAATAGCTTCGACCATCGTCTCCACTCCACCGAGAGAAGCGATCTCTTGCCTGCCGTAACCGCCCGTCTCGATTGCCACAACGATCGAAAGTGGTGAGGGATTGATGTCATCATCTATCGTTACCTTCTGAGGCACTCCATTGTCGAGGAGACTGAAGTTTTGCGACGTCAGAGAAAAGACTGTCTCTCCGGTCTGAGTCGTCACCCAGGTTGGAACCAAAACAAGGTTCGCTTCCGACTTCAGGGTTATGGTTGGCTCGGTAGTGACAGGAGCAATCTGGTTTTGTGCGGCCATGCCTACAGAGGCGAAAGCAAGGACCAGCACCGTCGCGGGTAGCTTCATAGATCACCACAGACAGGTATTCGAGCGCATAGTTTTTGAGTGCTCGCTAAAAGACACTCCGGCCTTCTAATCCTTGCGTGCACCAGTTCAGTCGAATGTCGAGAAGTGTCGAGCGACAGCAGAATTTGGTAGTGCCCTAATTTGAAAATCAGGCCCCGGCCAATATAAGGGCTACCATCATTAGCCATAATGAGTAGGCGAGGACCAAGAGGCGCTCAAAATAGCCCAATGGCGTTCGCGGTCGCCGGCCAGAAATCAGAGCTGCACCCATGAAGATGAGGAATCCGCTCCACGGTAAAGCTGAGAGGGCAGGCAGCCAATGACGAGCTCGGATCGACGCGACGCTACCGGCTTTACCGCTATCGACGACTGTGGCCATGATCGGAAAGATTACGATCACGGCGAAGGAGAACAGGACATGCAGCATACCACTTCGGGTTTGGGCCTTTTGAGCCAACGATACGGGGTCGGTAACGAAGATTCCCGCACCGGCAAACCCGACGCCACAGATGACGAGCAATGCCGGACTAAGCGACAGCGGAGGCTTCCATATGGCTGCCCCCAACGCGCCGCAGCTTAGGGCCATACAAAAAAAGGCGAATCGCATAATCCAACCGCGAGGTCCACGTGCATACTCGCTAATCATGCGAGTACGGGGATCAAACTCAGGTTCAATAAAATGCAGAAGCAGTATGAGGATGAGCCACAGGACGGCGGCAGCAGCCGAGGTCAATTCGAGCGAGTACGAGCTTGTCATTGCGGCCTCACATGACTGAGCAAATTAGGACATTATCCAGAATTTTGGCTTGGGCTCATCCCAGGCGGCGACATTTCTCGACACAAATACCAGGGCCAGAGCGGAAAATGAAGAGAGAATGAGCGTTTCGACACAAATAGTTCAGGCGACCGCGCCGCACCTATTGCTAGTGGACGACGACGTGTCGCTTAGTCGGTTAATACGCGAATATTGTGAGACAGACGGACTGGACGTAACGTTAGCGGCCACAGGTGAAGAAGGTATCTATCTATCGCAGCAAAAGCATTTTCAGCTCGTTGTTCTCGACGTGATGCTGCCCGGAATCAACGGCTTCGATGTGCTGAAACGTATTCGCCAGCGTTCCAACATGCCGGTGCTCATGCTGACGACACGCGGCGCAACGCAGGACCGCATTCAGGGTCTGCAAGGTGGAGCGGATGACTATCTGCCAAAACCTTTCGAGCCTGAAGA
Source organism: Paracidobacterium acidisoli (assembly GCF_003428625.2). GTDB lineage: Bacteria > Acidobacteriota > Terriglobia > Terriglobales > Acidobacteriaceae > Paracidobacterium > Paracidobacterium acidisoli. The sequence goes on from NZ_QVQT02000004.1 coordinate 547,678, forward strand.
ACTGGTTGCCAGGATACACGCCATTTTGCGGAGAGCATACCCGACACCAACGACAGCTCATTTCGTGGTTGGCGATGTGACACTCGATGAAAAGGAGCGGTCTGTACAAGTAGGCTCTGCTTTTCCAGAGCTTACCGGAGCCGAGTTTCATCTATTGCGTTTGCTCCTGGAGAATCAGGGTAAGCCGCTTACTCGGGAAGAGCTGGTGCCGCAGGTCTTTGGCAGGGACATGGGAATCTTCGACCGCAGCATCGACAACCTGGTCGGCAATCTTCGGAAGAAGTTAGGCGCATATCCCAGTGGTTCCGAGCGCATCAAAGGGATTCGCAACGTGGGCTACGTTTATGTCACCGAGAAGGCCGGAACATGAGAATCTTCGCACGTATCTTTCTTACCTTCTGGTGCATGATCGTTGTGTCGATCGGCATGACGGTTGTATTCGCGCTGAGCACCATCTCTCTGCTGCAACCATTACACCCTCGTTCACTGCCCATCTATCCGATCCATACCTGCGCCCTCGCCGCTCAGGATGAATATGAGAGAGCGGGACTCGACGGACTCGCTCATTTCCTGGGAACCTCGCGGACCAACTGTTCCGGTGGAATCGTGGTGAATCTCAAGCGCGATCATCTGTTCGGAGACATTGGCCCCAAACTGGCGACTGTTGAGAGCACATCAGGACAACCAAGCCCTGAGATGGCAAGCGTCACGGTAATAGAGCTTCCGTTCCAAACGATCTTTGCGCGGCCCGGACCATTAGGAAAGAGCGCACCGGGATTCATTCTGTTGATGCGGTCTCCATACGCATTCTTCTTGAACAGCCCACGCTCATTGCGGACTTCGCTCCTCTTCCTGCTGTCGAGGATTGCGCTTTTGATCGCTGTCTCCGGGTTCTGCTGCTATCTGCTGACCCTGTATCTGGTCAAGCCTGTCCTCCGCCTCGGACGCATGGCAGAGCAACTGGGAGGCGGGGATCTAGGCACACGGATCGAAGGGCCGCTTATCGCCCGGAGGGATGAGTTAGGGGAGCTAGGCCGGAAGTTCAATCAGATGGCCGGCGAAATTGATTCTTTGGTTACGCGGTACAAGCACTTTCTTGCACATGCTTCGCACGAGCTAGGCTCCCCGCTGACCCGCGTCAATATTGCTCTCGGCCTGGCACGAAAGAAGGCAAACCAGGCGCTGCAACCAGAGTTGAACCGCATCGGCCACGAAACCAAACGATTGAATACTCTTGTTCAGGAACTGCTCCTTCTTGCCCGCCTCGAAAGCGGCAACGAACTGACCCGACAGACTACCTCTTTCAACATCGCTTCCGTGGTCGATGAGGCGTGTGCCGATGCGAGCTTTGAGGCAGCCGAAATCGGTAAATCCATTCAGATTCAGAGGCGCGAAGACTTTAAGGTTAAAGGCCATCCCGAGCTTCTGCGGAGAGCCCTCGACAATGTTCTTCGTAACAGTCTCCGCTTCGCTCGGGAAAGAGGTGTCATCAAAGTCGATCTGACCCGTAAGCCAGGGGACTCAATCGGAGTCATATCGATAGAAGACGACGGCCCCGGAATTGAGGCAGCTCAGCAAGAGATCATTTTTGATCCATTCATAACTCTGCCGAATCATGTCATCGGCGAATCGGAAGGTTCGGGACTGGGTCTGGCCATCGCCCGCCAGGCTGTTCTCGCAAATCGGGGAAAAATCTCCGCCCGGAATGGAGTGACAGGAGGCTTGGCAGTGTTCATTGAGCTTCCGATTGTTGAGAGCGGCAACTCAACAAACTCAATCTGAGCCTACTGCTTGCTCTTCTTGCAGCCACAGCCACGGACGCGGCTGGTTGCAGGGTCGAACCCGCGATGAGATGTATAGAACTATGCAGCAGTGACGGTTGCCGGAGACACGGAAAGGTTCTCCTTCCCTTTAGCGGGCATCCTGTTTTTCTGCTGCCCCCATCTTTCGACCGAAAGATATGTCGGTTCTCGGACGGAAGCCGAGCTTGGATGCAAAATCGTGGATTACAGTCGCCGTCTCTAGGATTTTGAGACCAGGAGGCAGAGCGATCCATGTATCGGAGCTGTCCGAAGTGGCTGATTTTGGCCGCAGTATCGATGGAGTTGCGAGCCTCAGCGCAACGAACCTGCGCTACCGGAATTCGCATCGAGGGCAGGATCACTGATCCCACGGGCGCCATGATACCCGGAGCACAAATATAGAGTGCGAATGGAGACAAGACAACAGCGGACGCGACAGGCAGCTATGCACTGCCGTGCATTGTGGGGACTTCAGCCGTCATAACCGCATGACGGCTTTGCAAAAGGAATGGGACGGGCTCGCGGCCATATTGGAAGTACCGTCCATGTCGACGTTCAATTGGCGGTCGCATCCGTACAGCAAGATGTACAGGTAAATGGGGATGCAGGAGACAAGGACGAAAGCGGAGCAGGCACCGCAGTCCTGAACACGCAGCAGGTTCAGCAGCTTCCTGACGACCCTGATGATTTGTTGAGACAACTGCAGATCGACCATCTTTTACAGGACGCTCTACCGCGAAGAGACTAGCTTATTAATAGACTCTTCGCGTGACTCGACTGACCAGTCCGCTCTGCTTTCGGTACAGCTCGGGCACACCTTTGTCGGAATGAGACGGCCAACTCTGACTTCCTCAGACTTGTCCGAAAGATAACTCGCGGACTTCTTCAGCATGAGGCCCTTGAGCTTCTCAAAAAAAAGCGACTGTGGAAGCTGATACATCGCCCCTCGGGCGCCTTCGAATTGGCAATTGAGAGCTGCCAATGCCTGACCGTATTGCAGTGCCTCCGCAACTTGTGCCCTGGTCAAACTCTTCAGCGATTGCCTTCCCTCGCTGAATAAACGGTGAATAAGGCCAACGGTCGTCCAGTCTCCTGCACCTGCAGTATCTTTCACGTCCACATCGTAAGAGGACAATGCCGCCCAGGACTTCATTCTTCGCTGCCCGCGTAGCTGAAAGCGCAGACCTTCGGCGCCGAGTGTTTGGATCTCAAGAAAAGCCTTATTGTCGCTAAGAAGATCGCTAAAACCCTTCGCTCGTTGGTCCGAGTATTTGAGCACATCACATAGCTGGAGCATCTCAACGAATTGAGCCGGATCACCGACCCCTGAGGGCTCAAAAACAACAACGGCGTCATTCTTCTTGAAGTGCTCCGCCAGCACGAGCGTTGAGCGCGACACGCGGTCGGTGAAAAATACACACGCCTTCTCCATGCTCGCCCGAAGGCTTTCGACCGTCTCAGTCAATACAGGCCGATAGCTAGGAAGGTAGGCTCCACAATCAGGACACGTCCAGAGAAAGCGATGCTTCGGAGCACCATCCTTGCCGAGAAAAATCTTCTCGACAACGATCGGTGTTGGGCAGGGAGAATTGCCCGTCAGATACTTGGTGTCGCTTCCCCATCGCTTTAGATCTGCTTTGACAAACTCACCGGCCTCATCTTCGGCCAGCCTGCTGATTGGAGTTGTCGTCCAGCCCAGGTAGGAGAGGGCGGCGGTCACATTTCCCGTCGTCCCGCCAGTGTAGAAACGCGGCGTTTGCGGGTCTTCGAGACCGAGAACGATATCCAGCGCAATGAATCCCGAACTGACGAGACGACGAGCCTGTTTCTTAGTCTTCATAACACTCTCCGGCGAGCCATAGCCCGTGGATGACTCCGTCTTTCGCAAGCCGAGTCAGTTCCTCCATCTCAACAGCGACTCGGTGTCCGTGCGCTTCGATGTGAGCGATCGCCACTCTGGAGCCGGCTCGCTTCAATTCATAAGCTGCGAGCAGTGCCCCAATAGATAACAGTTTACTAGACAGAGCCGAAACGATGGCGTTCGATCCGCCGAGCGGAGCCAAGGATTTTGCGTAATGCTCAATAGCATGGACCAACTGGCGGTAAACCTCGAAAGGATTGGTCTCTGATGCATACAGAAAGTTACGGGGATCGATCCGCAAGCTGTCGAAGAGCAACCCTCGATACTCGACGATCAGGTTGTCGCCCCGCCGTGGATTCTGCGATGGTGCCGGCAACAGCGGGCATACCTCCGACGGTCGCACCAGATCGTAGATTCGCTGAAGCTGAGTAGCCTGATTCTCGCCGAGAAGAGGAAACCAGACGCGAGGTTTCGCTGCCGCCGACTCGCGCTCAGCGTCGCCTCGGAATGTGTGAATGTAGTCGGCCTCTTCGTCGAGCCCTTCTTCGAGAATCAGGCTGTCTATCCTTGGATTCTCATCTGCGAGCACGAACAGATTCATCCGGGGTGAGGTCTGACCATCGATGATATGGAGCAGTTTGGCCACGATGGGCAGGAATACGCTGCGCGGCAGGGCGCTGACGTCCACAATCACATCGGTGATGCTCGCGAACTCGCCAGCGGTCTTGAACTGTCCTTCCGCCGATCTCGATGTCATGCGCCTGCGTTCTGCGGAGAACATATTGATATTGCGGCTCGATAGCTGCGCTGCTGGAACAATCCGTCCCAGTTCTTCCAGGTTCTTCTGAACCGCTTCGTCGTAAGTGCGGGACGGAGACTGATCCCCCTCCTCATAGGTGAGGAGCACGACTTCAATAGAGAGTGATGGACAGATGCGGCGAAGTAGAGCCAGGCCCGTAAGCATCCGCGGGTCGAATCCGCGGCCGAGGATAAACCGTACCTTGCGCGGTGAGCCATTGAAGTGACTCGAAAAGAGAGCCTCAAGATCAGTTCCAGCGGCGCGCGCATATGTTGACCATCGTTCCGGCATCTTACCTGCCATAAAATATCAAAGAAGTGATTTCTTCGGCTCGTATCCTGCTGTCATCCACACATAAAGATCGCGCAAAGGGCGCTCCTTGAATCCCCCATATTGCAGCGGTAAATCGTATGACACACAGAGTAACCGATTGAGGTTCAGCACCATCCACGTATTTCCTTTGACCCTTCGGTCCAGCTGAGCTTCCAGCAGGTTGTTGGCGATCGCTGCCGCCAAAACATCCGCCAGAAGGCCATACTCCGGGTTCTTCTTGAGGAATTCCTTACTCTGGAGCTGCTCTCTCTCTTTCATGGAGATCGCGATTCCCGTTACTCCGGGGTCATAAGGGGCATTCTCCTCGTAGGTCCTCTGTCGGCAGAACCTGCCAATCGATGAGAGCAATTGATGAACCCTCTCGCCGTAGCGAGCCCGGCGCGGGATTTCCGTCCAGAATGACTCCGAGGCTTCCCGCAACAGTGCATCCTGTCGGCCAGCATTAAGGGTTGGCGTCTTCGAGATCAGGCTGGATGCTACGACCTCCTCGAACTCATCTCCGGCCAGGCGCATGAATTGTTCGATATTCCATGAAGCCAAGTTGGCCAGCTTCTTGGGCCCAAAGTAGTAGGGCAGACGGAATTCCTGGGCGAGAAACAACTCGGCTGCGGCGCGAATACTCGAATCGGTCTTTTCCTTGAGATCCGCAGGGCTGAGAGGAAAGTCAAACGAGGCTTGCTGGCTTCGCATTTCGCGGTATATCAGAATCTCGAGTACGCGCCATCCGATTGCACGATCTCTTGTGCCGCCCGGCTGCCTCTCCTGTGCTTCGATCCAGTCATGGAAGAGGGTGCTCTGACGCGACAACTTCGTAACCCGGTCGCGGACGACAGGAATCGTAGCTTCGTACTTGCCTTGCCACTCCGTACCGTCGAGCGATGCCTGCAGACAGGAATCAAGAGAGGTCACTTCAACTGTCAAGGCTGCGCTGGCACGTCGGTCGGCCACGCTGTTGAGGAGGTTAATGAACTTGTTCCCACTCTCTCGCCAGAAACGCTCGATGAGTATTTCTCCGTCGTAGTCCCGCCCTTCGGTCACACCTGTTTCGAGCATCTCGTCGGTGGAAAGGGCTTCGAATCGCTCCGCTAACCAGATACCCACGCCGGTCCGCATATCCGCAACGGTCTTGAGCAGCAAACTGCGTTGCCCGTGCGTGAGATGATGCACATCATCGAGAAGTAACAATCGGTGACTTGCGACAGGCCGGCCATCGACCGTGAGCACACCCGGTCGCATCAGACCGATCGAATGGAGCGTATCGCTTCCGGGCAGAGATGCGAGGTCTCCACCATCGAAGCTGTCGATTGCGTCACAGACGTTCTCCTCGAGAGCCGTGGCCCAGTGATGGAGCTCAACGCCTGAGGTGGCCCCCGGCTCTCCGGCGCGAATCTCCGTTGGCCCATCAGCCGATACCTTGATCCGCGACAGATCCTCGGGATAGCGAAGGCTCCTCAGCTGGAGGCTGGCTCGGAGCGTAGCCAGGACAATCCGAGCATTCAGAAGTCCGAAAAGTAGGCGCTGCTTACGGGCTGGCTCGAAGTCAAGATCATCAAGGATGCGGTAATTGCGCGCGCAGGACAAGAAGACACCAAGCAGTTGCGGTCCACTCTCATTGATGACGCCCAGAGTCGCCATTCGTTGATAGAGTTCTTTGAGATCCTCGTTGGCTTTGAAGGCATGAAGATTCACGAGCGCAGCTGGCGTGAAAAGACGGAGCAGCGTCGTCTTTCCCGCGCCCGGTGCGCTCCGAATCAGCTGGGGCTTGTCCCACAGGTGCGGATCGTCGCCGAGAAGGTCGAGCATGCCGGGGCCGAACAGCTTCAGGAACGTGACATCGTTCTCGATAGCCTCCGCCGCACGCAGGCGAAATGGATTTCTCGGCTCTCTCATATCGAATCCTTGTGGCGTGTGACGCGGGGAAATAGCGATCGCATCTGCGGGCCATCCGCCCACAAGAGCCCAAGCGAATTATTGGGAGTATTGTGACTCAGTACCAGGGGTAACCCGCAAGCCGCGAACCCATAGCGCAGGTCAGTTCCGCCGAGGCGCGTGCTTGCTGTCTCGTTGGCGTCGTCATAATACTTCTGGATCAGAGCGTCGACCTCCGGCTTTGCCCCTACGGCCAGAGTAATCTCGGTGGGCAAGCGCTGCACGATGACGATGCTGATCTTCAGACCAAAACGCTCTTCAAGCTTCTTCTTTTCGGCATCGAGCTTCTCTTCGACCCGCGCAGTTGCCAGGTAGAGGACGACGATTATCTCCCGACCCTCCTTCACCACGAGCTTCGAGAGATGATTGTCGGGATTCGCAAGGTTGACCAGGAACTTTCCAATCTTGCCAGTGACGGCTCCATCTTCGGTCGAACGGAGATAGCTGATTCCACTGGCGGAGAAGTCGTCCATCAGGACGACCACCTCAAATGCAGGATCGTTCTGTTCGGTGGATTCTTCGGCTGCAACTGGCCCACCCAGGTCCTTCAGTGCAGTCTTCAGATCCTTGAGGAGCCCGTCGATGCGTTCCCGGCTTGGTTCGTGGCTCGGACGCACCTGCTCATTGGTGAGCAAGGGGTTCGCGCGGCGAAAGACGTCCGTTCGCGCGCCGTCGCTCAATCCAAGGAAAAGCGTCTTCCGCTGGAGCACTCGGAAGGCATCCGATGCGGCGATTTGCCTCCTCCTCCACGAATCGATTCCAGCTTTCTTGGCGGCGAGATCCAGCAGAAGCGGGCGAATACAGTCTGGATAGGCGATGGAGACCAAATGATTCATCTCTGCGGTAGAGATGAAAATGAGGTGTTGGCGGATATAGTCAAGCGCAGCCTTGCGCTCGTCGGGTGTGAACTGGCTGAGCCAGCGCGCCAGGCTCTCCGTGAAGCGCATTCCAGGTGAGAACTGCTGATACTCGTCGTACTTATACGAGGCCATTGCCTGGAGTTCCAGCCCGACCTGATTGAAATCCGCCGGCTGCCACCCCATAACCTTACTCAGCAGTTCCTCCGCTAGTTGGTTGTTCATGATCTCCCCAATGCTAGACGGAAGTGCTTCGTCGATTTCTTGATCTGCCCGAAGTAATAGACCAGCGCAGCGCTACCCGAAACTCCGGCGGGAGCGAGATTCCAACCAGTCTCAAGGTCAAATCCTACTTCGTCCACGCTCAGCGACCCCGGCCCGGCGAGCAACTCAAAGTCGTTCCCAGGCCACGCAGGCCTGTCACCGATGAAGAGTGTTTCGGTGCCCGAAGACCGCGTAGCGCCCGGCATACTCTTCAGGATATTCAATTTGCTTGTCTCCGCCGTGACGATGTCAACGGACCGGGAAGAAGCGACTACACGGACATTCGTCCTGCCAGCTTTCGAGAGCAGCGCCGACGCCAGACGCCACAAGGGTTCGGCGGACGTAGCATCCTCCAACTCCAATGTGACCTGGACAGGCCGAACGGTCACTTTAATCGCAGGGAGGTTCCCTTCCTTGATGACCTGCGCCACCTCGACCAATGCGGGCGCCGACTCAGTATCGCCATTGAGGTCCTGATTGCTACTGAGAGGGAGCACGACTGCTCCGTTGTAGAACGCGACCGTCACAAGATGCCAGAGCCGTTTGGGAAGAGCACGGCGCAGGGTCTCTCTGACCGACTTGCCTCGTCCCGTTGCCACTCCGAGAGGGAACCCGCCATCCAGTAAGCTGATGAGGGACTTCGCGGTATTTGCTCCAATCCCCGTAAAGCGGTCACGATGATCGCAGATGGTTCCGTCGTAATCAACGACGCACTGCGTAAACCGAAGACCGGATATGCGTTTTCTGAAATCGTCGTAGACTCCCTCCCACTGTTCCACCGACAGTTCGGGAAGCCCGACCTTTCTCCGAGCACACTGTTTTCGCAGGACGGATGCTGAACGCACATCCTTGGCGGCTTGCGGAAATACATTCAGATGATAGAGTTTTCGGCCAAAGGGGGGAACGGCAGGGCGACCAGGATCTCGACCGCGATCTTCGCCATAAGCCGAGACAATCTCGAACACGGCTGCCTGCATTGCGAAGGTTGCCGCGATTCCGCTAAGTGGCGTCTCAATCCTGATGTTATGAACTGATTTCGGGAGAAGCTTTAGCGTGGCATCGGCAATCGCTTTGTCGTTCGGGCAGACGAAGAGGATGACCGTAGTGTTGGGGCGTTGCGCCAGCCAAAGATGCCGCCCGTGAGCGAAGTTTCGATAATCCGCCAGTTGTACGTTGGCGAGTCCCGATTCGTGGAACTTCGATTCGAAATCAACTGCAGCGGGTCGGGTATCCGGGCCGAACAAAAGAAGAAGCTCATCGGATTGAACCAGTGGAATATCTTGGTGGCGTTCGGCCAGTGACTGCCTGAGACCGGACGGATCGAATAACTCTCGGTACCGGGGCGGAAGATCACTGCCTCCGCCGTAGGCTCGCGCCACTATGGTATTCATGGCGACCAATGAGTTCGTGGCCAGGTAGCCATCCTTGCCGGCGGGAGAGGCGAATTCCAGTCCCTTGCCTCTGTTGAATGAGTCCACGACGTCCGTTAGGGGACATCCTTTCATGCAACAGAGACTGGTGACAGATGTAGGTTCGGCGGCTATTACGTTTCTGGCAAATCCGAGCACATCCGGATTGCGCCCCCGAGCGCTCACGATAAAGATGCGCGTGTCCGCCAGAACCAGCGGGTTTCCTGAGGCCAGCAAGGGCGAATCAAAAGCCGCAAAATTGCCCCTTCGTTGCTGTTCAAGGCTGGCAATGAGGCAAGCTGTGCTCAGAGATCCGCCCGAGCCGATAGCCAAGAGCGGCGATTCGCCGACACCTCTCATTTCTTTCGAGAATTCGGCAATGTCCACTTCGAGCGCCCATTTGTAAGTCGCTTCGAGTTGATTCAATTCGAGTTTGTAGGGCCTGCCCAAATCTCTTTGTTATCCTCTTCTTTCAGGGCTAGGCTCCTTTAATCCCTTCATTGTCAGCATACAAGCCAAGCCCCTATTGGTCAGATCTTCGGTTCCCCGTGGACCCGTGAAGCACGCTCGATTATAGGCGAAAATAAGGCGAAAATAAAGAGGGCCTGACATCGCACGCATACAGCTAAGCAACGGACTGAAGACGAGGATTCACAACGAAATCAAGCATTGGAACTTGAATCGGGATGCGGATCACTGATGAAAACCGTCCCTGGCCACCATTACTGATACACACTGGTTCCGAGAGCGATCCGATCACTGGACGTAGCCGTCTCTGGCCACCACTACTTATACACACACACTCCCCGTCCTCGCTGCCGTTAAAAATTTCGACATTTCCGGCAACTTCGAGGATCAGTCTTTCGGGTGTGCTCCTTGGCGTAAGTACAGGACATTCCACATGCTTACCGAGCGCCTGCCATGCACCCTGACATCGCCATTCAGAAGAGCGCCACTATCGGCAGATGGAAGAAATGGCGCATCGGCATTTCTTCAAAAACCGGATGCGCCTTGTTCCGGCTCAGGCTTGCGTGTAGTCCATGCCGTTCAGATCGGTGATCAGGCCCGGCCCCGTTGGCTTCCAGTTCAGCTTCTGCTGCGTGATGGCGCTGGAGGACGGCATATCGTGCACGGCAAAGCGGGCAAGCCAGCCAAAGTGTGCCTCGGCCTCCTCGGGCTTGATGCTGACCACCGGCACCTTTAGCCCGTGGCCATGTGCCTCGGCGATAGCCTTCATCGTCACGCCTTCCTCGTCCACCGCGTGATAGATCGCGCCTGGCTCACCCTTCTCAAATGCCAGTCGGTACAGCCGCGCCACGTCGGAGATATGCGCCGCCGGCCAGCGATTGGCTCCATCGCCAATGTAGGCTGACACACGCTTCTCGCGCGTTACAGCGAGAAGGTAGGGCACCAGTCCCTGCTTGCGCGTGTCGTGAATCTGCGACAGCCGCACCACGGAGGTGTTTACGCCCCGCGCCGTAAGCTCCTTCACCGACGCTTCCGAAGCTCCGCGCGGATTCCACGAAGCGGACGGGCTGTCCTCTGTCGACAGTCTGCCGTCCACATTGGCCGCGATCGCCGTACCCGAGGTGATCACGAATGGCCGGTTCGAGCCCAGCAGTACCTCGCCGATGGCTTCGATTGCCCTGCGGTCATCATCACAGTTCTTCTGGAACTGTGAGAAGTCGTGGTTGAAAGCCAGATGAATGACGCCATCCGTCCTGGCAGCTCCGTCGCGCAGGCTGTCCAGGTCCTCGATGTTGCCGTACTTCACCTCTGCCCCGGCCGTGCGCAGAACTTCAGCGCCGGCCTCCGATCGCGTCAGCCCCAGCACTTGGTGCCCTGCCTGAATCAACTGCGGGACGAGCGCCGAGCCAATGAATCCCGGTGCCCCGGTCACAAAGATACGCATGCTGATGTCTCCTTTAAGTCCGACGAATGCGGGAACCAGTCTGCACCGTCGATCAGTAGATGGGGCTCGGCCAGCGGACGATCTATACTGAAAGTCCGTATGATCGGTTCAATCGTCCTGCCGCCTCAGAGCCAGCATATGGACCCTCTCTCCGAGGTTCTTGCTCTGATGAAGCCGCAGCTTTACGTCGCCGGCGGCTTTGGAGTGCCTGGCGACATGGCCGTTCGCTTCCCGAAACATAAGGGCGTCAAGTGTTATGCGATGCTCGCCGGAAATTGCTGGCTGGTCGTCGAAGGCGTGCCAGAGCCGGTGCTGATCCATGCCGGGGATTGCTTTCTGCTCCCGCGTGGACTTCCGTTCCATCTCGCCACCGATCTCGCGCTCAAACCGGTTCTCTACACCGACGTCTGCGTGCGGCTTGGCGTGAGGAGCGAAGCTCCGGGAGCCACTGAAGGGTCGCGCTACATCGCCGGCGGCCACTTCGCCTTGACCGGCGGCCATGCCGAGATGATCCTTCACTCGCTGCCCCCCATCGTTCACATTCGCCGCGAGTCGGACAAGGCCGCCATGCGCTGGTCGCTTGAACGCATGCGCGAGGAGCTTCGCGACCCACAACCCGGCGGTTCGCTGATTGCGCAGCAGCTCGCCTACATGATGCTCATCCAGGCTCTCCGCCTCCACCTGGCTGACGCCGCCAGCACCGGTCCCGGCTGGCTTTCTGCACTGTCTGACAGGCACATGAGCATCGCCATCGCCAGCATGCACAACGATCCAGGATACCCCTGGACGCTGCACTCTCTGGCCGAGCGCGTCGGCATGTCGCGCTCGGTCTTCGCGCTGCGTTTCCGCAAGGTCGTCGGCGCCACGCCCATGGAGTACCTCGCCCGTTGGCGTATGCTTCTGGCTGCCGACCGTCTGAAGCACTCCTCTGACGGTCTGTCCGCTATTGCGCAGTCGCTCGGCTACCAGTCCGAGAGCGCCTTCGGTAAGGCCTTCCGCCGCGTCATGGGGTGTTCTCCAGGGCAGTACATCCGGTCTGCCACGCCATCCTGTATTTCTGCTGAATGGGGGCGCTGAAGCCCCTGAGCGGGAACTTGTTGCAGGTGGGTAGAATACTCCCGGACTGAGCCCGTCATCACGGCAGGTGGAAGACTAAGGCCGCACTATCCGGATATCCTCGGCGTTCGCGACAATGGCCTGCTCGGCCATGCCCAGGAAGAGCCCGTGCTCTACAACGCCGACAAGCGAGTCGAGCTCTCGCGCCATGGCGGGAGGATCGTCGATATACAGTCCTGAGCAATCCAGCAGAAGATTGCCCTCGTCTGTGATGTAGCGCGAGCCCTCGGGGTTCTTCCGAAGTGACGGAGTAAAACCCAGAGACCGGAGAGAGCGGCAGACCAGAGGAAGAGCCATGGGAACGACCTCAACCGGGAGGGGAAACTTACCCAGTCGCTCGACAATCTTGGAGTCATCTGCGATAACGACAAAACGCTTCGCCGAACTCGCCACAATCTTTTCTCTGAGGAGTTTGCCGCCGCCGCCTTTAATCAGGCTCAGTCCAGGCGCGATCTCATCCGCGCCATCGACTGCCAGGTCCAGACTGTCACACTCTTCGAGCGTTATGAGCGGAATGCCATAGCTGCGGGCCAGTGTTTCGCTTGCCTCTGAGGTTGCAACTCCCCGCACGCTGAGCCTGCCTTCACGAACCCTTTCGCCCAGAAGGTCAATCCAGAGGGTCGCCGTTGTTCCGGAGCCCAGCCCGATTGTCATGCCCGATTCCACGAACTCCAGCGCCCGATGCGCTGCCTTCAGCTTATTTTGCTGCTGATCGTTCTTTGCCGAAGAGAAGGTCATACATCCTTCATGCCCGCATAATGGGCGTCGAATAAAAACACAGAGAAAAGCTATCGCACAGGAATCTGCATATCAGCTGGCTATCTTCCACGCAGGACGAATGTAGTGGCAGGTATAGCCATTGGGGTTTCGTTCAAGATAGTCCTGGTGCTCCGGCTCTGCTTCCCAGAACGGGCCTGCCGGAGCGATCTCGGTGACAATCTTCCCCGGCCACACTCCGGACGCCTCGATATCGTCAATGGTCTTTTCCGCGACCTGTTTCTGTTCGTTGCCGGTATAGAAAATTGCTGAACGGTAGCTGGTGCCGCGATCGTTGCCCTGCCGGTTCGACGTAGTGGGGTCATGAATCTGAAAGAAGAACTCAAGCAGCTTTCGATAGCTCAGAATTGCCGGATCGAAAACAATCTCGATCGCCTCGGCATGTGTTCCGTGATTCCGGTAAGTCGCGTGCTCGACATCGCCCCCGCTGTAACCGACTCGCGTTGAAATTACGCCCGGGTAGCGGCGGATCAGATCCTGCATGCCCCAGAAGCATCCTCCAGCCAGGATTGCTGTCTCAGTGAAATGGGTCATGGTATTTCTGCCCTCCTTGTGACTCGAAAATTTTAAAATACTCGCCACAGCCTGTGCGCTCAAGCCATCAGGAGGGCATTATCGTGGAATCGTTCCTGCTTCAAATTCAGGATCAACCGGAATCTGGAGTGCTGTCGCCAGTGCATTTGTCTGAGAGGCCAGCGCGATGATCGCAACAAGCTCCGCATGTTGCGCCGGAGTCATGCCTTTTGCGCGTGCGGCTGCAGTGTGAGAATGCACACAATAACTGCAGCTGTGCGCCGCAGATACGGCGATGTAGATCAGCTCCTTCGTCAGCGGATCAAGAGCGCCGGGCGCAATCATGATCTGCCGAATAGCGGCCCACGTCCGTTCCAGCGCATCCGGATCATTCGCCAGCGCTCGCCAGAAGTTATTGATGAACTCTGAATTTCGCGTCAGCCGTATATCGTCAAAAACTGCTTTGACCCGCGGGTTTGCAGATACTTCTTCATCTGTCCAAAGCCTGATGGTGGTCAGAAGTCCTCCTTTCCCCGCCTCCGAAAACAGATGGCTTCCATGATCGACACTCCGTGTGCAGGCCGGCGCTACGTAACCGGTGCGGGATCGAAGAGTACCAGATCGTTGTGCAGGCCCCAGCGGTCTGCCGCCGTTTGTTTACGGCCGCTCGCCGCTTCAAGAATCATATGAAATATCTGCGTGCCTACTTCTTCGATGGTGGCATCTCCGGTGGCGATAACGCCTGCATTCACATCGATGAGATCGGACCACCGGTCGGCCAGCGAAGATCGCGATGAGACCTTGATTACCGGCGCCATGGCAAGGCCATAAGGTGTGCCGCGGCCAGTCGTGAAAACGTGCATGTTCATGGACGCGGCCAGCTGCAGTGTTCCGCAGATAAAGTCGGCCGCAGGTGTTGCCGCGAAGATCAATCCTTTTTTGTTGACGCGCTCACCTGGTCCGAAGACTCCGGAGATTGCGCTGGCGCCGGCTTTGGCGGTCGAGCCAAGAGCTTTTTCCACAATATTGGTGAGCCCGCCTGCCTTATTTCCCGGGCTGGTATTGGCGCTGCGATTCATGCCCCCGCGATCGAGATAAGCATCATACCAGGCCATCTCGCGGATGAGATCGCGAGCCACCTGTTCGTTCGCGGCGCGTGCCGTAAGCAGATGAATCGCATCGCGAACCTCTGTCACCTCAGAGAACATGACGGTAGCCCCGGCGCGCACCAGCAGATCGGAGGCGTAGCCAACTGCAGGGTTTGCAGTGATGCCGGAGAAAGCATCGCTTCCTCCGCACTGCATGCCGACAACAAGGTCGGATGCAGGACACACCGTGCGCTTTCGCCGGTTCAGAATCGCGAGCCGCTTTTCTGCCATCTCCATAATGGCCGCAACCATCTCGCCAAAGCCATGATGTTGCTCATCCTGCATACGAACGACGTAAGGAGCGGCCTCAAGAATCGGCAGCGTGCTCGACGGCATCAGCCGCATCGGCTGCAGCTTCTCGCATCCCAGACTGACCACCATGGGTGCACCGCCGAGATTGGGATTAAGGCTCAGATTGCGCAGCGTGCGTACAGGAATCTCGCTGCCGGGCGCCTCGATGGCAATGCCGCAGCCATAGTCGTGAGTAAGAGCAATCACATCGTCAACATTCGGATAACGCGGAAGAATCTCTGCCCGAATGCGTTTGGCGGCGATATTGACCGTTGCCGCTACACACTGCACCGTGGTCGTAATGCCCAGAATATTCTTGGTGCCCACCGATCCGTCATCGTTGACGAAGCCTTCGAAGGTATAGCCCTCAAGCGGAGCGGCAGCAGGTGGAACCGCTGTCGCGAGAGGAAGATGATCCAGCGCCGGAGCATCCGGCATGCGCATCTTTTCCTCGTGCACCCAGCTGCCCTTCGCAATGGCCCGTTCCGCATACCCAATGATCGAGCCGTAGCGCAGAATGGGCGCTCCCGCCTCAATGTCAGTCAGAGCGACTTTGTGCGCTTCAGGCACATCCTCAATCAGCGTCAGGCCCGAGTCGAACCGGGTACCGGCGGGCAGTCCGCCTTCATTCACAATGATCGCAACAGTATCCTGTGGGTGAATCTGTATGCATAGGGGACGCATTTTCTTTTCGCCTGACATACCGGTTTCCTTGTGATCTCACTCATTCATATTTCGATCGTGATGGAACACTGCTGCTGCCGCTCAATGCAGCAGCACTATCCAGTAGCGTCATTTTATGAAACAAGAGCAGGCCGCTTCGGGTTAAACCGCCACCCCGGCACAAGGAACTGCATAGCCGTTGCGTCATCCCGTGCGCCTGACTCCATCGTATTGTAGAGCGAGTGCGCTTTTTCGATCTGCTCCATGTCCGGTGTGACGCCAAGCCCCGGCCGACTCGGCACCTCGATCTTTCCGCCGATAATCTGCAGCGGCTCCTTTGTAAGCCGCTGACCATCCTGCCAGATCCAGTGCGTATCAATCGCCGTTATCCTGCCCGGCGCCGCGGCAGCTGCATGCGTGAACATTGCCAGAGAAATATCGAAATGATTATTGGAATGAGAGCCCCATGTCAGCCCCCATTCGCGGCACAACTGCGCCACACGTACAGAGCCCTGCATCGTCCAGAAGTGCGGATCGGCCAGCGGAATATCGATAGCGTTCAGCTGGACTGCGTGCTTCAGCTCCCGCCAGTCAGTCGCGACCATGTTGGTAGCGGTGGGCATGCCCGTAGCGCGTCGAAACTCGGCCAGAATCTCTCGGCCTGAAAAGCCCTTCTCGGCTCCGCAGGGATCTTCCGCATAGGCGAGCACGCGCTGCCGGTCACTGCAGAGCCGGATCGCCTCATCGAGCGACCATGCACCGTTGGGGTCCAGAGTAATGCGGGCCTCCGGAAAGCGCTCCGCGAGTGCGGTAACCGTTTCCATCTCCTGGGCGCCTGCAAATACTCCGCCTTTAAGTTTGAAATCTTTGAAGCCATAGCGCGCCTCCGCGGCCTCAGCAAGCCGAAGGATTGCCTCGGTGTTGAATGCCTCTTCATGGCGCAGACGCAGCCATGCATCCTGCGCCTTTGGCTCGCTGCGATAAGGCAGATTCGTCCTCGTTCTGTCGCCGACAAAGAACAGATAGCCCAGCACATCCACATGTGAGCGCTGTTGTCCCTCTCCAAGTAGCGCCGCGACCGGCAGCGAGCAGAACTGGCCCAGCAGATCGAGCAGCGCCGATTCAATCGCTGTCAGTGTGTGTACCGTAATGCGCTGATCGAAGGTCTGCAGCCCTCGGCCTTCAGGATCGCGATTCGCGAAGCGTATCTGTACCTCATGAAGAATGGATCGCCACGCGCTCAAAGGTTGTCCCACAACAAGCGGCTTCGACTCTTCGAGGACGTCTCGGATCTTTTCCCCTCCGGGAACTTCACCTGCGCCGGTGTTTCCTGCGCTGTCGCTGAGCAGAACAACATTGCGCGTGAAGAGCGGCGCATGCGCCCCGCTTAGATTCAGCAGCATGCTGTCATATCCGGCAACCGGAATCACCCGCATGCCGGTGACCGATGGCATACGCTCTAAGGCGATTGCAGCATGGATAGAATTCACCGGTCTTCTCCTGTGCTGAAGCGCCTCACATTACATCGCCGTGCCGGTGTCAGCAGAGCGAAGCTCAAGCCGTTTAATTTCGCCGACAATCACAAGGTAGCTGAAGATCGCGAGCAGCGCCGTCAGGCCGACAAAAACCAGCGCACTGTTGAAGGACCCCGTCCTCTTTACCAGATATCCGATAATGATCGGCGTTGTGATGCCGGCGATATTGCCGAACAGATTAAAGAGACCGCCGTTCAGTCCAATCAGCTCTTTCGGTGACGTATCGGCGATCACCGTCCATCCCAGAGCTCCGAAGCCCTTCCCAAAGAAAGCCAGCGACATCAGAAACATCACCATGGCCTGAACATTCGTATAGTTGCACGCGATCATGGTCACCGAGAGCAGCATGCCCGCAATGATAGGCGCTTTGCGCGCGAAGGTGAGGGAGTGACCGTGACGAAGAAGCGCATCGGAGCAAATTCCTCCCAGAACACCGCCCACCGATCCGCAGAGGGCAGGAAGCGCGACCGCCAGCCCGCCTCGAATCAGGGAAAGGTGACGGGCCTGCACCAGATACACGGGAAACCATGTGATGAAGAAGTAAGTGAGGGTTGTGATGCAGAACTGGCCCAGATAAATCCCCACCAGCATGCGCTCGCCGAGCAGCTTTCTCACACCAGTCCAGGTGAGCGGGTTGCTCCCTGATCTGCCTCCGGCCATGCGGTCAACATTGACCAGCCCGCCGCCTTTCTCGATGGTTTCGATCTCTGCAGGCGAAATCAGCGGATGATCTTTGACGTTATAAATTACCTTTGACCACGCAAAGGCGAGCGCAAAGCCCAGCACTCCCATAAACCAGAAGCAGCTTCGCCAGCCGTAGGTATGCGTCAGCCATCCAAACAGAGGTGCGAAGACGACCAGAGCGAAATACTGGGATGCGTTGAAGATGGCCGAAGCTCCGCCGCGCTCCGCGGTAGGAAACCAGGCGGCGACGATGCGCCCGTTACCCGGAAAGACCGGCGACTGCGCCAGCCCCGAGATAAGTCTGAGAACAAAGATCGCACTGAAGATCCACGCTGCGGCAAGATAGCCGGCTAACCCAATGAGAAACGCGCACACAGTCCAGCAGATAATGCTGATGCCATAGACACGCTTCGAGCCGAAGCGGTCGAGCAGCCCTCCTGAAGGCAGCTGGCCAAGAACATAGGCCCAGCTGAAGCCAGACAACAGAAAGCCCAGTCTGACCGGACCCAGCGCGAACTCCCGCTCCATCGCCGTGCCGGCAATGGATAGCGCCACTCTGTCGCCATAGCTGAAACAGCTCACCACGAACAGCATGGCGACAATCAGATAGCGGATGTGAGTGGTTTTGCTGGAGGTCATCGGTCTTCCGGTCCGTCTAGGAACAGCGAGCGATCAACTGAGCCAGTGCATCCATCTCGCCAGGATCGAGATCGACAAGCGGCGAGCGGACCGGTCCCGCGGGCCTTCCGATGACGCGCATACCGGCCTTTACGATCGACACGGCATAGCCCTTTCTCCGGCTGCGTATGCCGATATACGGCAGGACAAAATTGCGCAGCTTCTGGAAGACCTCATCGTGGTCGCGCCTGCGCACCGCCGCATAGAAGCTCTGAGCAAACCGCGGAAGAAAATTGAAGATCGCCGAAGAATACGTGGTCACGCCCATCTCAAGATAGGGCAGTGCAAAAGTCTCTGCGGTTGGCAGGCCGCCGATATAGGTGAGCCGATCCCCCAAACGTGCATAAATGCGCGTCATCAATTCGATGTCACCGTGCCCATCCTTGAAGCCGACAAGATTGGGGCATCGGGCACAAAGACGCTCCAGAGAGTCTTCGTGAAGGATGGCATTATCGCGGTTGTAAAAGATGACTCCCAGTCGAGTGGAGGCACATACGGCCTCTACATGCGCCATCAGACCCGCAGCTTCGCTGCTGACCAGGTAGGGTGGCAGCAGCAGCAGGCCATCGGCACCGGCAGTCTCTGCCGCCTGTGCAAACTGTTTCGCGATGGCGGTCCCGTATCCGCAACCGGCCACGACCGGCACCCGATGATTTGTCTGCTGCGCAGCTGCTGAGACAACCTCGGAAAACTCCTGCAGTGTGAGCGAGAAAAATTCCCCCGTTCCTCCTGCGGCAAACAGACCGGCTGGTCCATGCTGCAGGAGCCACTCAATATGTTCACGATAGAGCTCTTCGCTGAACTCGAAAGAATCGGTGAAATGGGTAACGGGGAACGAGAGCAGTCCCGCTCCTGTTTTCTTCGCAAGCTCTTCCGCAGATATCGGGGTCATGAATTCCTTCAGTGCAGATTGCGTGAGGGCTGTACGCCAGAACTATAGAGAAATGCCGAACGTCCGACAAGCAGAGCGCGTATGAATCGCACCGTTTTTCTGTCGGGAACTTCGACTGATGTCAGACAGCGTAATCCGCCGACTGCATCAGGCCGCGAATGTAGCCATAGCAGAAGGCGAACGACTGAAGACCATGAGGATCGAGCGCCGCTGTGGGAACATGATCGGGCATCAGCATGTATTGGTAGCCGACTTCTCTGTATACGTGCAGTGCTCTGACCATATCCACGTCACCTTCATCGGGAAAGACCTCGACAAAATCGTTACGGTGGCCGCGAATATTACGAAAGTGGACATTGAAGATCTTGTTGCGCTCACCGAAGTAGCGAATAACGTCATAAATCTGCTCCTTCGGATCGGCCAGCATCTCAGAAACGGTTCCCTGGCAGAAGTTGAGTCCGTGATAGGAGCTTTCCCGAATGGTGATGAAGCGCTTGAGGCCATCGACGGTACCGAGAACGCGGTCGACGCCCTGATAACCCTCAGGCGGAACACCGGGATCTTGTGGATGGCAGGCCAGGCGAATTTTGTATTCATTCGCAACCGGAACGACACGATCGAGAAAATAGGTAATGCGCTCCCAAAAGGCATCTGCATCCACAGGCCCCGCAATCGTGAGCGGGGTATCCGGATGCGCCTCGGAGAGCTTCCAGACCTTGTCGAGTTCATCGCCGCGTCCAGGCTGCGTGCCGCTGCGAAGCACGCCCAGGATGCTCATGTTGTATTTGATGGACGGAAGACCTGTTCGCGCGCAGTTGCGGATGAGGTTCTGAAAGCCTTCGATATCCCGGTCGCGCTCCGGGCTCTGCGCCAGCATGATGGCCGGATGCTTCTCGTTATTGATGTAGCTGGATTCGAGAATATGCGGGCCCACGCAGAGAATTTCGATGCGGTGCTTCTCCGCCAGATCGCGCATACTGCTCAGCTCATCCACCGTCGGATAAACGCGATTGCCGCCAGGATCGCCGATCCGCGGATAGCCGCAGATATGACGGACACCATAACGCGCCAGATAACCCAGATGCTCATCGGTGGTAGGCGCGCTCTGGCATCCGAGTTTCAGCTGTGATGGCTGCCGGGGGCGATTCTGTGCCGCGGCTGGTAAAGGTAAAGACGCTGATGCGCCGCTCGTCAGAGCCAGAGCGGCGGAGCCGGAAGTCGTGAGAAATCGCCGGCGATTCATGGCCATGAAGGTACCATGAGCAACATGCTGCTGTTCAGCAGGGAATTACTCAGGCCGGTGTTGATAGGCAGCGATGGCCGCCTGCTGCACACGCTTTAACGGCACATGATGTCTGGCCGCTGCCGCGCGGCAATCCTCAAATTCTGGCGCGACGTTCCGCTCTTCTCCATGCTGCGTACCAACCTTCAGACGAATCGTTCCATAAGGAGTATCGACCGAAGTATGACTGCGCTGGAGGCAGATACGGCGATCCTTTCGGATACGAACACCCAGTGTGCTGGTCTCGCTCAGAATCAGCTGCTCGAATACGGAGCTCTCAGATGGGTTGCAGAGTACTGTCAGGAGAGTCCCGGGACGCCCTTTCTTCATCATCACCGGCGTCAGCATAACGTCCAGGGCACCCGCGGCCAGCGCCTGTTCCATGACGTATGCAATCAACTGAGGCGAGCTGTCATCCAGCGCTGTCTCGATCACTGTGACTTCTTCTGACTCGTCCTTCTTCTGCGTTCTGACATCCTCGCCCAGACTGAGCCGAAGCACATTCGGGAAGCCGTCAGGATTGCGTGTACCGGCTCCGTAGCCAATTGCCGTCGCACGCATCGGTGGCTGCGGTCCGAAGGCAGGATTCATCATGCGCAGCAGCGCAGCCCCCGTCGGTGTCGCCAGTTCCATCTGCATGTGAGCGGAGTAGGTTGGAAATCCGCGCAGCAGATCAGCCGTTGCCGGTGCCGGAACCGGAAAAAGGCCGTGTGCGCATTGCATCATGCCTCCGCCAACATTGAGTGGAGATGCATGCCATGCATCGATCTGCAGATAATCAATGCCTGCGCAGACGGCAACGATATCGACAATGGCATCCACTGCTCCCACTTCGTGAAAGTGAATGTCTTCGACAGGAACGTTGTGGATTCTCGCCTCTGATTCGCCAAGCAGCTCGAACGTGCGGATCGCCATATGCTTTACCGCATCGCTCAGCTCTGCGCTTTCGAGGAGCGAGCGAATCTTCATCAGCGAGCGGCCGTGGCTGTGCTGGTGTTGATGAGGGCGTTCCGGTGTCGAAGCATCGTCAGCGTGGTGATGATGCTGTGAAGGCTCATGTGCCGAGTCTGCCGAGGGATGAGAGTGCATCGGCTCTTCGGCAGGCAGGCCGTCTTCCAGCACAAGCACTTTCGTTGCGGAGAGGCCGCTGCGGTTTACCGTCTCAATCTTGAGGCTGGCATTCAGAGCAAGCGCGGCAATGGCCTTATCGAAAACAGTTGCGGGAACACCGGCACTGAGCAGCGCGCCGAGAAACATGTCGCCGGAGATTCCGGCAAAGCAATCAAGATAGGCAATGCGCATAGGGTCGGCACGCACCGGCTTTGCATTCGCTGCTATGCAAGCGCCAGATTGAGGTTTTCGATGGCTTCGTCCACTTCCCCGCTGTTTTTGTATCCAATCGTGACAGCGTCGACGCCTGCATTTCGGAATGCGAAGCGCATCGCCGCCTGCCGGTCTTCCCGGTTAAATGTGCCTTCTCCCACCAGCTTCATACTGATGACACCAAGCCCGTTTTGCCGCGCCTGATGAATGTGCGTCACCACTTCATGCACATTGCCCAGACCATCGGTGGCGTAATTTTCAGCGTCCATTCTTGTGCCCTTATGGTTCACACGAATCATCGCCACTTCCAGCCACTTGTTGTCCGGAACCTGACGCAGCGCGGGCAGTCCATGCACCGATGCTCCATGGCTCAGTACAGCCTTCTTCGATTGAGCTTCCAGAAGACCGTGCTGCCATCGTGCACTGTCTTCAGGCCATGTCGCGGTGTGCTGCCAGTGCAGCAGCATAATGTCGAAGTATTCTGTATTCGCCTGACCACGCAGCTCATCAATCTTCTGCAGCGGGTCCACATCCGGGCTGGTTGTCACCTTCGACATCAGTCGATAGCTGTCACGAGGCAGCCCTTTCAGGGCTATGCCGAGCATCCTGTGCATATCGCCGTAAGAGTCCGCCGTTTCAAAGAAGCGAATGCCGCGATCGTAGGCATACCTTATGAGCTTCGTGAACTGTTCCTGCCCGAGATCGCGCTGCACCTGTCCGCTGAACGTCCCCGTGCCGAACGCCAGCCGCGTTACTTTGACGTCTGATTTGCCCAGGGTTACCCAGTCTGTCGCTGTCCTGCGCTCCGCTTCCAGCGGAAGCATGCCAAGGCCGGCCAGAGTGCCGGCAGCGACTCCGGTTTTGAGGAGATCGCGTCTGGTGTACTGAGGCATATATCCTCCTCGAGCAGCACCGATCGTACCACAGCTTTCCGGCGATATTCCTTAAAGCCAGGCGCCCTGCAGCCGCCGTCTGTTCCGGAAATGAAAGTCTGTGCAGGGCTTATTTCATAAGGATTTATTTCATCGGCGGAGTTGCTTCGGTTGCTGCGTACTCCACCCGGTCGCGGCCGTTGTTCTTGGCCCGGTATAAAGCCCGGTCCGCCGCCGCCAGTGCCTCATTCGGACTCCACAGCGGTGTATGTTCCTCATGGCCGTCCAGCAGAACCACGCCAAAGCTGCACGTTACCGAGAGCTGGCTCCCGTCAATTTCATAGGGACGCGCCGCCAGCGCCAGGCGCAGCTCCTCGATACGGGTCATCGCCGCCACTCCACCCAGGGTGGGCATCAGCAGCAGAAACTCCTCTCCGCCATAGCGTCCCGCTTTGTCATACACACGAATCCCGCTCTGCAGCCTGGCTCCCATTTCGCGCAATACGCTGTCGCCGGCCAGATGCCCATATTTGTCGTTCACTTCCTTGAAGAAGTCGAGATCGGCCAGCACCACGGCGAGAGGCAGCCGCTGCCGCTTTGCGCGTTCCAGCTCCACCATCAGCATCTGGATGATGCCCTTGTGATTCAGAAGCCCGGTCAGATCGTCATGCGTCGCCTGCTGCTCCAGCTCATGGGTGCGCGCCGCTACCAGAACTTCCAGCTCCTGCTGCCGGCGCAGCAGATGCCGCACTCGCAGCCTCCACGCAATCGCCAGCAACCCCGCCGCCAGCAGCGCCAGAAGCAACCGGAATGCCCAGGTCTGCCACCAGTTCGGCAGAACCGTGAAGGTCATCTCGGCAACCGGCGATTCGCGATGTGTGGTATCGTCGATCGTCCTCAGAGAGAAGACATATTCGCCTGGTGAAAGGCGGGAATACTGTGTCTCCGCCTCCGTTGTCTGAACCCAGTCCGAATCCTCGCCTTCCAGCTCATACTCGTAGCTCAGCTTGCCTTCCAGTCCGAAATTCAGCGGTGCAAACCGTATCTTGAGCGGGGCGCGGCTCCACGGAAGCTCCGGATTACCACCCTCCGGAACCTCGCCGGCCGCGGGTATTTCAATGGTGGGCCGTGTCGGAGCGGCATCTTCCGGCAGCGTGTTATGGGGGCCGCCGGTGAAACGGCTGATGCCTTCACTGGTGCCAATCCACACGGTGCCATCGCTGTCTGCCCAGAACGCCTTGTTGTCCGTGTCGTTCCACAGCAGCCCGTCGGCAGAGGTCAGCAGCCGCCAGCGCTGCCCATCAAAAACATCTACCCCGCGATCGTGACCCACCCACAGCCGGCCCTGACGATCGAATCGCACAAATTGCGTCGACAGTGAGGAAACCTGTCCGGACCCCATCCATTCCACGGAGACAATCCGGTCTCCCCGCAGGCTAAAGCGCACCACGCGCGAGAAATTGATGGCCGCCCAAAGGCTTCCATCTGAGGCGAAGTCCATATCGGTAATCTGTCTCGTCACTGCGCCGTGGTCTTCGCATGACGTGCACGATACTCGTTTCCAGATGTCTCCTTCGCGGACAAAAAGCCCATCCTCACTCGCCGCCCACACAGTTCCATCCGAGCGCCCGGTGACCCGGTTCACGTTTCCCCGATCCAGTCCCGTCACGGTTACTTTTTGTGCGGCGCCTGCTTTGGCATCGCTGTCGATTTCATAGAGCCCATGCTCGGTCGAAATCCAGATATGCCCCATTCCGTCTGCATAAATCTGGTTGCCGCTCGCGACCGTGCCAACTTTCTCTGCCTTCATCGTGCCAGGCTGGATACGGGCAACGACTCCTGAGTTCGTGACTGCCCAGATCTTTCCCGTGCGATCTTTGGTGAGTCCTACCGTCATTCCCAGCGTCAGCCCGGCAGCGACTGTCGTAAAACTCTTCCGCTGTGGGTCGCTTACGCTGATGCCTTTGTCGTGCGCCACCCATACTCGTCCGTTATCGTCGCGCAGGACCGCCCACACGATCGGGCTGCCCAGCCCGTCATCTATGGTCCAGTTTTCCCACTGACCATATCCCAGCCAGCGGGCCAGCCCATGCCCGGCTTCACCGATCCATACCATCCCATGGTGATCGGTAAACAGGCTCTCCACGTCGTAATGGCTGAATCCCTGCTGTGGGCCATAAAGCTGCCACGCGCCACCACGCCATACCGCGACGCCATCGCTGGAAGGCGTAATCACGTCGCCTTCAGCGGTCTCTCCAAAGGACACGTAGTAGTTGTTGGCCAGCTCCGGACCGCTGCTTCCCGTACGGTCTTCCCACCGGGAAGCGCCATTCCCCAGCTCGACTACATGAGCCGTGCTGCGTACCCAGATGTTCCCGTTGTGATCTTCGTAAAATGCCAGCCAGTCATCCTGAGGGACGCCGCTCCCCGCATCCCATCGTGTCAGGCGGCTGCCATGCACCTCGCAGACATTCTTTCCGCAGCCGAACCAGATCCTGTCGTCGCGGTCCGCCAGCACGCTGGTGATGGTCTCGCTTGGATCGAGTGAGCGGAAGTCTCCCGATCCCGCCACCGCATTGGCGCTCCATTTGTCGTCACCGTTCGGAGCAATCTCGAAGAGCCGGGAGCGGCTGACCGCCAGCAGATGTCCATTCTTCAGCGCGGTCAGCGATCCATCCAGCCCGACCGACAGGCTCCCCTCGGCCGACCTCACCTCGGCGAACCGGCCGCCATCCAGATAAAACAGTCCGCCGCTGGTACCGGCCCACAGTCTTCCCGTCGCGTCCTCAGCCAGCGCCACCACATACGGGTCGCGAAGTCCCTGCCCTGTGCTGAACTCCAGAAACCGCGCTCCGTCGTACCGGAAGAGGCCATTGTCCGTGCCCAGCCAGAGAAATCCCGAGCGATCTTCCATCATGCTGACCACGTTCAGGTTTCTCAGCCCCTGGCTGGCGCCCCACGTCCTGAAGGTATAGCGCTGAGCGGCGCATGAGGCTGCGCCGCCTGCAAGGAAAATCAGGCACAGGAAAGCGGCGCGCAGCCGTACATAGGGGCACAGAAATGGCATCATCGGCTCTGGAAGAGAATGCTCGCAATATAGCATCGGCAGAGAAGAACGATGAATAACTCTTTACAGGTCTGTCTGGCAAAAAAGAGTTAGAACAGAAGATACCTTCGCCGGCAATTTACCGGCCTGCCTCTGATTTGACCGCGCCGCCCATTGCTCCGTACCCTCATAGATGTCTCCCCAGGATTTTGCATTATGCAGATAACCGTTCTCGACCTCGAGCGAGAGCCGATCGAATTTGATCTCGCCCTGCCCCCAGGCTCCATCCATTATGGGGATGAAACCACCCAGGCCGGCCCGCTCGCAGTCACGGGCCGTGCCGATCTTATCGAGGAGCATCGCGGTCCCCGTGAGATCATCCCCGACATCCGGGTACGCGCAGAATACAACGGCAGTTTTCAGATCCTCTGTGCGCGCTGCCTCGAACCCGTCGAAAATACCCTCGCCGGCCAGTTCGACCTGCTCTTTCGCCCGCTCGGTGCCGATCAGGGTCCATCCGATCGCTCCATCGGCGCGTCCGAGACCGAAATCGGTTATTATCAGGATGGTAGTCTTTTGCTGGAAGACGTCTTGCGGGAGCAGGTGCTTCTCTCCCTTCCCGCCCGAACGCTCTGCCAGCCGGACTGCAAGGGGCTTTGCCCGCGCTGTGGACGTAATCTGAATACCGAAACCTGCACCTGCGATACGGCTCCGGCCGATCCCCGCTGGTCGGCGCTTTCAGACCTGCGCAGCCGGATCGGTTCCGGGCCTTCCAAAGGCTGATCGAAAAGATTTGAGTTTGCACCCCGAACGTCCGGGCCAACTGAGCGATGCGTTTTGTACGCGGCCACGGCCAGGCGAATGATCGGGATGAAAGGAATTCGCAATGCCCAATCCGAAGCGGCGCCACTCCAAAGCCCGCACCTCCAAGCGCCGCGCGCATGACGCGCTGACTGCTACCGGCCTCTCCGAGTGCCCCAACTGTCATGAGCGCAAGCTTCCACATCGCGCCTGCTTAAAATGCGGCCACTATAAAGACCGCGAAGTGCTCGAAGTGAAGGAAGCCAGTTAGCCTCGACGCTCTGATGCTGACCGACATCGCTCTCGATGCCATGGGTTCGGACAAAGCCCCCGAGCCGGAAATCCGGGGCGCTATTGCTGCATGCACGCACCTGCCTGTCCGCGTTCACCTTGTCGGGCCGCAGGACGTGCTGCGCCGTGCCCTCTCCGCACATCTGAACGGCCAGCAGCTTCCCATTGAGATCGTCCATGCCAGCGAGCACATCGCCATGGACGAAAAGGCCGCGCATGCCGTCCGCGCCAAAAAGGACAGCTCGATGCGCGTAGGGCTGAAGCTCGTCCGCGAAAAAAGGGTTGCCGGCTTCTTTACCGCTGGCAATACCGGGGCCGGTATGGCTACCGCCAAGATGGTGCTCGGAGCGCTTCCCGGCGTCGATCGCCCTGCCCTTGCCATCGTCGTACCCACGCTTTCCGGCTCGCCGACCATCCTGCTTGACGTGGGAGCCAACGTCGACTGCAAGCCGCAGAATCTTGAACAGTTCGCCGTGATGGGTGAGATGTACGCCCGTAGTGTTCTTAAAATTGCCCGCCCCCGTGTCGGCATCCTTTCTGTCGGCGAAGAAGAGGGCAAAGGCAACGACCTGACTCGGGAGGCATGGGCGCTGCTGAAGCAGTTGCCCATCAACTTCATTGGCAACGTCGAGGGCCGCGATATCTACAACGGCAGTTGTGACGTTATCGTTTGCGACGGCTTCGTCGGCAATGTTGCCCTGAAAACCTCTGAGGGCCTTACCCGCCTCGTCCGCGAGATGCTCAAAGCCTCTCTCACTACGACTGTGACGGCGCAGGTGGGAGCGCTGCTCTCGCGGAAGGCCTTCAACGCCTTTAAGCGCCGCCTCGATCCTTCGGAGTACGGCGGAGCGCCGCTGCTTGGCGTGCGGGGGGTCTGCATCATCGGTCACGGCTCGTCGAACGACCGCGCCGTTATGAACGGTATCCGTGTTGCCGCAGAATTTGCCCAGGCCGGGATTAACGACGGCATCGAGCGCGAGTTCTCGCAGCGTCCCGTTACCGAAACGGATCAGCCTTCCGTCGATCCCAATCTGCCGCTGCAGTAAAAGTTTTCAGTTGTTAGTTCACAGTTGCCGGTTCCCGGCTGTCGGCAGACCCTTCGGCGCTCCGTCCGCTCCTGCAAACAGTCCGCAGTTAACCGGGGACTAACAACTGAAAACCGGGGACTGCCAACTGGAGACTGCCTTTTCACGCAATCGCCTTTGGAATCGCCTCTTCCCAGCGCCCCTGCGCCTTCAGAATCAGCTCCACCACTTCTCTGGCCGTTCCTTCGTTTCCCCGTGCCCGCGTCACGTAGTGGCATATCGCCTTCAGCTCCGAAGCTGCATTTGCCACCGCCACGGCCAGTCCGGCCCGCCGCGCCAGCGGCATGTCGGGCAGATCGTCGCCCATATAGGCCACCTCGTCTTCCCGCACTCCGGCCTTCCGGACGCACTCTTCAAACGCTGCCGTCTTCGTTGACTGTCCCAGATATACGAAGTCTACCGCCAGCTCCTGCGCCCGGTGCTGCACGGCCGGCGATTTCCGTCCGGTGATGAAGCCTGTCTGAATGCCCATGATGTGCGCCAGCTTCAGACCCGCTCCGTCGAGCGAATTAAAGACCTTCATCTCCGCAATGCCGCCCTCAGGCAGAGATATCAGGCACACCCCTCCATCGGTCAGTGTCCCGTCCACGTCCATCAGAAACAGCCGTATCTTCCTTGCGCGCTCCACAAGCGCGGCATCGAGCGAGAGAGTATCCGTCATGGCGCCATTCTACCGTTGCTGAAGCACAAACAGTTCCAGTCTGAATTCTGCAGAGTGCCCGTCGGTTCCGATTCTCAATCCATCACCTGAAAAATCACCAATCTGAGATACTTTTCCGATGTTTCGGAATCTCCTCGCCCTCGCCGTGTTTCTGGCAGCCCCGGCAGTGCATGCGGCTTCCACTCCGGATGCATCTGCCTGGAAGGCAAAAGTTACGCATGCCATGCCTCTTCTTGGTCATCGCAACTGGATTCTTATCGTGGATTCCGCCTATCCTCTCCAGACCTCACCCGGCGTGGAAACAATCGAAACCGGCGCCGGCATGACGGATGCCCTGCACTTCGTGCTCGATACGATCCGGCATTCGGAGCATGTGCGGCCGGATATCTACATGGACGCAGAACTGCCATTCATTCCTGAGCAGGACGCGCCCGGCGTCTCTCGTTATCGGAGGACGATGGCTGACATCCTGCATTCCTACAAGGTTGAATCCCTGCCGCACGATCGGATCATCGCCAATATCGATGAGGCCGGAAAGATATTTCACATCCTGGTCCTCAAAACAAATCTGACTATTCCGTATACTTCGGTGTTTATCCGTCTCAACTGCAGATACTGGAACGACGATGCGGAAGCACGTCTGCGGGAAAAAATGAATGCAGCGGGAGCCAGATAAGGTCTGCTGAAATGTGCCGCCGTCCGTTCAGCCTCACCCGGCTCCATGCATTGATCAGCGGCCGTGATCGAAATCAAAGGGCGAGGTCAGCCACGGCGTCGACCATACGTTCGAGCCGGCAGCCGTCGCGCATTTCTTCCCGGCAGGACCAGCCGCACAGTTCCACCAGTTTTCCGTCGCGTCGATGTTGCCCATCCCCAGGTTATCCACTCCGATCGCATTCCTTCCAAAGTCGTTGAAGTGCGCATCGACCCGCCCCGCAGGCGCCTTGAAGGCAATGTCGATAGCCTCATCGTCGATCACATTCTGCGAGATCTGCGTCCCATACACCGGAGCCACGCTGTAAAGGTTGATCCCTGTCGGACCGGCCGTAGCCGCATCCTCTGTATCCGCCGCATTGCCCGAGATATGGTTGCCGATGATGACGTTATTGTTCAGATTGACCGCAGGAGCCGGAGCGGGAGCCGCAGCATGATTGTGCATCGTGACCCCCGGCAGGCCGTTGTTGAGAATCTCATTGCCGATCACCACATTGCCCGACGCCGTCGTGCCCGGAAACGGAGCGAAGATCCCTACTCCCGCGCCTGCTCCAGGAAGCTGCAGCCCGTTACGTGCCGAGACGTTGTGCGAGATCGTGTTGTGGATCACGCCGAACGATACCGTCGCCGTGGGAATCACGGTCGTGGCCGGTCCGTGCGATGCCATCGTGATCCCGCAGTCATACGGATTGTCGTGGATATAGTTTTCGCTGATGAGATTGTCGAAGCTCGGCCCCGTCTCATCGCTGATCAGAATGCCACCCGAGTTATGATCGCTCTCGTTACGCACCACCGAGGTATGGTTGGCGCCCATCAGGTGAATCCCCTCGCCGCAGTCGTCACCCTCGTTCGTCTCGAAGGCGGGAATGCCCGGGCATGCCGAATCGGCAATGTCGAGTGACTGATTATTGTCGAAGATATGGTTATCGACCAGCGTTACGTCTGAAGCATTCACGACCAGAATGCCCTCAAAATCCGCGCCGTGAATACTGAAGCCTGAGACCAGCACCTGCGCCACACCTGCATGCGGCGCTGCGGACATTCCATTGATGAAGATGCCGTTCGGCAGCCCGGTCGCATTGATCGTCGGATGCGCGTTCTGCGCTGCCACCAGCGAAAGCGGCTTTGTGATCGTCACGTCTTCCGCATACGTGCCCTGCGCCACTTCAATGGTGTCGCCGGGCGCTGCCGCCGCGACCGCCGCCGCGATCGTCGATTTGCAGCCCGCCTTGCCGCCGGGGTTGACGCACAGCACAGCAGCCGCTGCGCTGCAGACTCCGAATGAGGACAACAGGGCCAATCCGATGAAACACCGCACAGCATAGCCATGGATTTTTCCATGACGAATCATTCTCAGGTGCTGAAACATGGACTCCTCCTGATCTGAAACTGGTTATGGGTTTTCTGAGCGACCGAGCGTGGGTAGGAAATGGGGGAATTCGAAGCACCCCGATACTAGTCCCACTGCTTTTGTGGCACAAGAAACAAATCAGGAAATAAGCCCTGCAGAGGATGCGCCGCATGCGGTCCGCATATTATCCTGGAGCGGCGCGTGATCGGTTCTTCGCAGTCTGCCGATTACATGTAATTCGAGATTTCAATCAGGTTCTGATCCGGGTCGCGCAGGTAGACCGAGCGAATTTTCCCCATCGCTCCCGTCCTCTCTACCGGACCCAGCTCAATCCGTACACGCAGCAGTGTCAGATACTCGATGACTGACTCAAGCGGCGTCTCCGTGATGAAGCAAAGATCGCCCGAGCCCGGCGTCGGCCGCAGCGCATGCGGGCTGAGCTCATGCCCGCGCTGGTGCAGGTTGATCTTCTGCAGGCCGAAGTTAAGTGCCCGTCGCCCCTCGAACGTCACCGCTTCCATGCCCAGAGCTTCCGTGTAGAAGTCGATGGTGGCGTCAATATTGCCTACAGTCAGCGCAATATGGTCTAGGCTGTCGATCGTAAAGGCCATAGGCATCGGATCATACGCGTTCGTTTATCCATCCGTCTGCACTCTGTGCGCCTCGGCATATCCCCGGTGTACTGCGGATCAGACGATGGCAGAGGCCAGCAGAGACGCTGCCCGGTCAAGCAGATGGCTGGGATGAAGCGGCTTGGGCAGAATCTCGAAAATGTGGCCGTTTTTCATAGCATCTTCCGCCAGTTCGGCCGCGCCCGGATGAGCTGAAAACAGCAAAAGATGGCAGTTTGGATACATTGCCTTCAGAGCGATGGCCAGATCCAGCCCATTCATCCGCGGAAGTACGACATCCACGATCGCCATATCCGGCTGCCAGATGGCCAGTATTTCAATAGCTTCTTCGGCTGAGTACGCAACCCGTGCAGCGTAGCCATGCGTCGAAAATATAAGTGCCAGGCTGTCTGAAATTCTGCGCTCATCATCGACAATAAGGACTTTAGGGCCGTTGGAGCATCCTGACATCGATATTCCTTCCGGGAACCGGCAGGTTCCGGATATTGTTCTGGTCGTTGGGTTCCGGAGTGAGCTCGATGGGCGATAGCCCATGCTCCGGAGGGTGGAGATGGCCCACATGACTGGTAGACGAGATTCTGGTCAGGTGCGCCACTTTTCGTGAGCGCATGGCTTTTCCGAAAGAATCTCTGCTTTTTCCTTCTTTTTTCGTTCTGAATGCCGGCATCGGCAATATGCTCCACGTGCCGACTACGATGCTCGAAAGTTCCTGCTAGTATACCTGCCGAGGAAGCTAAATTATTGATTTCATTGAGGCAATTGCATGGGCGCAATTGCCCGAAGGCGTGAAGGATTCGCATGGCTGCACAACAAAGTACTTCCCCTGAGTGGGCCGAGAGAATTCAGCGGCTTCTCCGGGAGCTGAAGGTTACCCAGGCCGGTCTTGCCGAACGGCTCGGGATATCTCCCGCCACCGTGTCGCGCTGGACACAGGGAAAGCGGGAGCCGACGGCTGAAATGTATGTTGCGTTGGGAAATCTGGCTCGCCGTCCGGCCGGAGTGTATTTCTGGGAGCGCGCCGGCGTCGATATTTCCGGCCATCCCGATGCCAGTTTTCGTCAGATGCTTTCGTCGATGCGCGTCTCTCTGCAGGATTTCAAGCTGGTATCCAGCCGGAAAGTTTCAAGGCAGCTCTCCGGCAAGGCAGGCGCTGTAGCCATTCCGCTTCTCAATGTGACTGCTTATGGAGACCGGGTTGCGCCGAAGCAGAATGTACATCTCTCTGAGGCCCAGGTGGAAGACGTGCTCCTGGCGCCGCTGGCCTGGTGCCCTCACCCGGAAAATATGATCAGCATGCATGTTTCCGGGGATTCCATGTATCCGACCATCCCTTCCGGCTCGATTATCTTCGTCGATACGGCTGCCACCGACCGCAAAAACCTTGCGCGGAAGCTCACCGTAGTCGCTCACCGGGACCTGGGTTTTAAGATCGCCCGCTTCCTGCGTCTGGCCGGTGCGGACCTCCTGGTTTCGGCGAATCCGGAAACGATGCCGATTGATATCAGCAGCGCGTCCAGATGGAAGATCTTCGGAGAGGTTCTCTGGTGGGTTTCGAAAGACGCGGAGCCAGGCCACTGATCGAGGATTGCTTATTCCCGGCAGTCTCAGGGACTGATGCGGCGAATTCTTCCCGAGAAATGATCCGCTCACTCAGCGGAATAAATGCTCTGCAGCGGCAGCGTGATCGATATCGTCGTGCCATG
This sequence comes from Paracidobacterium acidisoli, assembly GCF_003428625.2. GTDB lineage: Bacteria > Acidobacteriota > Terriglobia > Terriglobales > Acidobacteriaceae > Paracidobacterium > Paracidobacterium acidisoli. The sequence goes on from NZ_QVQT02000004.1 coordinate 580,902, forward strand.
CGATGCGGGATCGATGCTGCTGCGAACGCAGATCTTTCCTCCATGGCCTTCCACAAACTGCCTGGCGACAAACAGCCCGATTCCGGTTCCTATCGTCTTGCGCGTGGTAAAAAAGGCTTCGAAGACCCTCGGCAGCATCTCTGCGGAAATTCCCGTTCCGTTGTCTTCGACCGTCAGAAGCACTCCAACCGGAGTATCTCCAACGGCAAGCCGCAGAACACCGCCGGAGGGCATCGCGTAGATTGAGTTTGCAATCAGGTTTGAGATGACCTGCATCATCTCTCCTCTTCGCACCACGATCTCCTTTGAGGAGTCGATGCACAGCTCGACGCGTATTCCTGCGGAGTCGCATCGTGGCCGGTAGATCCTGGCGGCATCGGCAACCAGTGTGGCCAGCGAGGTGCTGATCGCTGAAGCATTTTCTCTGTAATAACCCAGGGTCTGCCTCGCAATGTGCGAAACGCGTGTCACTTCGCTTTCCGCGGAGGTGAGATAGGCGATCTGTTCCGGGTCGGTCGCTTTTTTGCCCGCGAGATACAGCAGGTTCACGACCGCCTCCAGCGGATTATTGATTTCGTGAGCAATGGTCGCCGCCATGCGCCCGGTCGCGGCAATCTTCTCCGCCTGCAGAATCGATATTTCCATCCGTTTCCGGGTTGAAATGTCACGCAGAATCTTCGAGGCGCCGATAATCTCTCCGGAAGCGTCTCTTACCGGAGAAATGGAAAGGGATACGTCGATCCGCTCTCCGCCTTTCGTTAGTCGAACGGTCTCAAAGTGCTCAATGCGTTCTCCATGGCGAATCTTTTCAAGAATGATCTTCTCGTCATCATGAAGTTCTTCAGGAATCAGTCTGAGGATCGAAGCGCCAACCATCTCCTCTTCTGAATAACCGAGAGTCCGCGTGGCTGCATGATTCCAGCTTGTTATCCGGCCGGTAAGATCCTTGCTCAAAATCACATCATCGGAGGACTCGACAATCGCGGCCAGCTCGCCCAGCCTGTTCGATGCATCTTTCTGGCGCACTTCGGTCTTCTTCTGCTCCTCGATTTTCTTCATCAGCTCTTCGCGTAATCTGGCATTTTCTATCGCAATCCCCGCGTGAGCCGCCACCGTAGCCACCAGTTCCTCGGCATCCCTGTCGAAGACACCCGTCTTTTCATGCCCATAAAACAGGCCACCCAGCACCTCGCCGCTCTGCGCCTTCACCGGCACGGCCAGATAGCTGTGAACAGGTAAATGTCCGGGAGGCATGCCGTGGAACGGCGCGTTCCGGCCGTATCTCGGATCTTTGGTGATATCGGCCGACCGCATAATGCCCCTTCCCTCAAAGGTCTGGGCAAATATCCCGGTGCTGCGCGGCATGGGAAACGCGCTGAAATTTTCGCGATCGACCCCGGAGAGGGTATACAGGCGGTAATGCTCGCCTTCTTCATTGATTATGTTGTAGAAGAAAGCACCGAATTGCGCTCCGCAGAGCGCCAGTCCTGCATCCGTGGCCGACTGCACGATCTTTTCCAGATCGCGAGTGTTTACCAGCGACAGACCTGTCTGCACCACGATCGCGAGCTTTCGCTGGAGATCACTGGATAGAGTCATATCTCAAACGTCATCGACAATCGATGGATAAGTGCGCTCCGTTCAGGGGCGATGATAAAGAAACAGAGGAGTGAACTCATCATAACTGACGGTTTTCCATCATTCAGACCACATAACCGGGTTGGAAAGTCCGGATACTCCGCCTTGTCAGACCATGTAATTGTTCCGGCAGAGACACAAAAAAGCCTGTCCCCGCCGCTGATAGCGGACGGGAACAGGCTGGCGAACAGAGCGCTTCGAGCGCGTCTGGTTAATCGTTGCCCGCTTCTGCAGGATGCAGCACGCGGAAGGTCTGGCCGCCGCCGGACCACACCAGCACCAGAGCATCCTGTCCATCCTGTATGCCCGACAGTGCGCCGGCGATTTCCGCCGCAGAGTGCATCGGCTTGCGGTTTACCTGTTCGATCACGTCGCCTGCCTGCAGTCCCGCATTGTCCGCCGGACTACCTGACTTCACGTTTTCGATCACCGCTCCGTATACATTGGCCGGAAGCTGCATCTGTTCCCGCAGCGCAGGCGTCAGGTCGCCCAGTCCAATGCCCCAGCGTGCTTTGCCATGCTGCTCTCCGGAAGCCTGCGCTCCCGATGAGCCTTTCATCGACTGCAGAGTGACCGAAATCGACATCGGCTTGCCATCGCGAACAACCTGCAGATGAATCGTGTCGCCGGGCTGTTTCTGTCCGACCTCCATCTGCAGCTCACCGGCATCGGTAACGGGCTTGCCGTCCAGCTCCGTGATCACGTCTCCCGTTTTGAGCCCGGCTTTATCGCCCGGCGCGTCGGCGCTGACATCGGTCACCACGGCACCGGTGGCCTTTTGCACGTCGAAGAACTTCGCGTTATCCGGTGTTACATCCGAGATCGAGATGCCGATAAAGCCATGATCGACCTTGCCATACTGAATCAGCTTCTCCACCGTCGGCTGCACAATCTCACTGGGAATGGCAAAACCCATGCCCGAGAAGGTGCCGGAAGGCGAGATCAGGAAGGTATTGATACCGATCAGCTCACCGCGTGCATTCACCAGCGCACCGCCCGAGTTCCCCGGATTGATCGCCGCATCGGTCTGGATGAACTCACCCGGCTTGCGGCGATCGGCCTCCGGATTCGGCCGGTGCAGCGCGCTGACAATGCCGCGCGTGACCGTGAAACTGAATCCATAGGGATTGCCGAATGCCAGCACTGTCTGTCCCGGCTTCAGTGCCGTCGAGTCTCCCCACGGAACACTGGGTAAATCAGTGCCATTGATCTTGATCACCGCCAGATCGGTCAGCGGGTCGGCTCCGATCAGCTTTGCCGGATAAATACGGCGATCGGTCATCGTCACCCGAATGTCTGTGGCTCCCTTGATCACGTGATTATTGGTCACGATGTAGCCGTTCGGCGAAATAATTACGCCGCTGCCCAGCCCATGCTCAATCTCCGGCCCGCGCTGCTGCGGTGTATTGAAAAATTGTCCGAAGGGAAGACCAAAAAACTGCTGCATCTGCTGTTGCTGTTGTTCCTGCTGCTGCTGATCGTCGTCCGTCGATTGCGGACCAACCTTTGAAGTGACAGTCACGTTCACCACCGCCGGTCGCACCCGCGCCGTCAGAGCCTCCATGGCCTGATCGAGCGAGAGCAAAGGACCCACGCTGCTGCTGTCCAGCGGTGGCGCGGCTGCCTCCAGGGCCGACGCAGTTGCCGCGGCATGCGCCGGCCCGGCAAATTTATAGGCAGCCACCGAAACGATTACTCCGGCTACTACAACCGGCACAACGAGGCGCCGCGTTAATGCTGATTTCCAGCTCCACTTCTGTCGTTCCATCTGTATTCTCCTCTTTAAACTAAAGAATTAGTTTTTCCATTCAAAAAAAATGCCTGCCGGGCTCAGATCGTGCTGGCGATCAGGCCCTCCTGCAGAATGCCTCTGTCGGGATTGATAAGGATCACCCTCCACAGGCGAACTCCGCGGCCGGAATCATCCACCCGGACATACTGCGTCTCCTGCATAAAGACCAGTGTTTGCGGAGGCGGAGCGGCATTCCGTCTGGTCTTCGTGGCTACAACCAGAGCTTTACCAGCTCCAGGAACAGTTGCAGAAGCAGCGAGCTTCGCGGCGTAAGCAGGGCGCCTCACCACCGTTTGCTTCGATTCCGCCTGGTCATCGGGATGAAAGACGAGAGGCGTTGCCTGTATCCGCGCTTTCCGGATGTTCAGTGAAGCCGGAACAACGGCGTGAACCGGCATCGTGTTCAGATCAACCGAACCGGCTGAATAACTGGCGGTCATCGTTCCCGAAGTCTTCGCCGGAGCAAAGACAATCAGCCGCGGCGTGCAGAGCAAAAGGGCGAGACCGGATGCCGAGAGCACTCCGGCCATACCCAGCGCCGGCTTCCAGATGCGTGTTGTGCCGGGACGCTTCGGCGCCAGAATCTGCGCAATCCGCAGGGACGCTTCACGAGCGCGATGCACAGCGGCCTGCGCCATAACCCACTTGTGCCGTGCGCAGCTCTTTTCCAGCAGTGAGATCAGGCACCCCGCATAGGCCCGCGCATTGCCGGTCTCAGCCAGCACCGCATCGTCGCAGGCCATCTCCCGTTCCAGCGAGAGCTTCGCATCGATCCACCAGACAGCAGGATGAAAGAAGAAGACCGCGCGCACCAGCTTCTGCAGAAGGTTCGTCCAGTCATCCCTGCGCTGCAGATGCGCGAACTCATGCAGCAGAATGGATTTCAGCTCACCGGAGGAAAGCTCATGCAGGGCCCACTCGGGAAGCACAATCATTGGCTTGCGGAAGCCGATCGCCGCCGGTACCCGAACCAGCTCTGAAACGGTAATACCGACCGGCCTCAGCCGCTGGCCTGCCTCGATCCGGTCCGGTGAGCTCATGGCCGCGACAATATCCTGCAGCGACGTATCCATCAGCGCGCCATCGAGTGTCCTGCAGCTTTTGCGGATCACGCGAACACGCCACAAACCGGCTGCCAGCAGGATCAGTGCGCCACAGGTGATGCACGCCCACAGGCCGAAGAGGATGGCTCCCCAGAAATCCGGAACCGTCAGAAATCTGCTGCCTGCGTGGGCAGCTCCTGAAACGCCTGCGGCAGCCAGCAGAGAGTGCCTGTTACCGGGTCCATCGAGAAATGGAAGAGCTGCGATTGCCAGCAGGGTGGTGAACCAGACGGCAAACCGTGTTCCCGCATTGCGGCGTCCCACCACGCGCAGCAGCAGCCAGGCGAAGAAGGCGATCAGCAATCCTTCCGGCAGGCAGTTCAGGGCCCGCTCCACGCAGGTTTGCGCAACGAGTTGGAAAAGGGGCCAGCTCACTGGTCTTTTCCCTCATGCAGGCGGCTGTCCTGTATCGGATGCGGGTTGGAAGATCCATCGCGATCCAGCATCTCCCGCAAACGGGCGATCTCTTCCGCTGCAATGCCGCGGTCCTCGAGAATATTCAGCAGCAGCGCATCATGCGAGTTTTGGAAGAAGCGCCCGACAAGGTGCCGAATTTCAGAGCGCGTTGCTTCCATCTGCTGTACCAGGGGCAGATAAACGTGGGCACGTCCGTCTTTGGAGTGTCCGACGTAGCCCTTTTTTTCGAGAATACGGATCGTGGTGAGAACCGTGTTGTAGGCCAGCGCCGGCTTCTGCATCAGGCAATCGAGAATCTGCTGTACGGTCCCCGGCCCTTTCTCCCAGAGGATCTGCATGATGCGAAGCTCGGCTTCTGTGAGCGTTCCTGAAGGCCTGCGCGGCATCTCCGATCCTCCTTCCACTCTTTGGACGTTCCGGTTTTTTAAATGTAACTAATTTTTTAGTTGTCGTCGAGCGCGTCCGATCTTCCACAACAATCAGGGTTTTGACAGCAAAGTGACAGACCAGAGAAAAGCCACGTTTAACCATCGGCCGCCGTCGACCGTCAGATGGGTGGAAGCTCAGATGGGTGGAAGCATGGATATGCGCACACCGTGCCGTCCTTTTGTGTCACGCTGACAAGACACGCCTCTCGAACCCTGCAATCGGAACGACCGCCGTTTACAGGTTTATCGCTGAAAGGAAAAGCATGGCCACGGGATCACCCCGCGCAAAAGCAGTCGTCTGGATCGCAGTTCTCCTGTGCATCGTGTTCATCGGCATCCAGTTCATCCGGCCCGCAATCGAGAATCCGCCGGTGACGGCCGAGATTCAGGCACCGCCTGCAGTGAAGCAGATTCTGCGCAGCTCCTGCTATAACTGCCACTCCGACGAGACAAAGCTGCCCTGGTATGACCAGGTGGCGCCCGCATACTGGCTGGCGGAGAGAGATGTGGAGAAGGGGCGAATGGCCCTCAACTTCTCCGAAATTGGAGAGTTGTCGGCCGCTCAGCAGAAGGGCCTCCTCTTTGAGGCCATCAATCAGATTCAGCTTGGCGTGATGCCGCTGCCCGCGTACCGGGCCATTCATCCCGGATCGGCGGTAACGCCGGAGCAGCTTGAGATTCTGCGGGCCTATCTCCATCCGCCGGCGCCGAAACAGGCCGCTCCCCAGGCGCAGGTACAGGCCGCGGATGCACAGTATGAAGCATGGCAGCATGCCGCGAATGCCATTCCCGCAGTACAGCCGGAGCCCAACGGCATCGCATTTATTCCCGACTATAAAAACTGGAGAGTCATCAGCAGTACCGACCGCTTCGACAATCACACTATGCGCGAAATTCTCGGCAATGAAATCGCCATCAAAGCCATCGCCGAACACCGGATCAATCCCTGGCCCGACGGCACAGTCTTTGCCAAAGTGGCGTGGGCGCAGCAGCCGGATGCCCAGGGCATATCGCACACCGGTGCCTTCGTGCAGGTGGAGCTCATGATTCGCGATCAGAAAAAATATGCTGCCACCAAAGGCTGGGGATGGGGCCGCTGGCGCGGAGCCGATCTCAAGCCTTATGGCCGCGATGCCTCCTTTGCCCATGAGTGCGTCGACTGCCATAAACCAGTCCGGAAGAATGACTATGTGTACACTGCTCCGCTTGCCGGGCAGGGAACAGGAGGCCAGCAGTGAGAGCGCCGATGAAATGCACAGGTCTTCTCTGCGCGGGGCTGCTGGTCATTGCCGCTGGGTGTTCAGGCGCCAACTCCCGCGTGGCAACGCATATCAATCAGGAAGCAGCTCTGACCGGCAATCTGCCGTATAACCCGCTGGCGTGGAAGGTCATCACCTCCTGGATCGACGAGCAGAACGGCACCATGTCCACGCTCTTTGGTAACGATGCCGCCGTGCAGTATGCCAGGAATAATTCCGGCCATGACTATCCCTCCGGCGCTGTCCTCGCTGCCGTCACCTGGAGCCAGCAGGAAGATCCGCGCTGGTTCGGCGCAGGCATTCCGTCATCGCCAAAATCAGTGGAGTTTGTCTCGGTGATCAAAGGCGCCGATCAGAAGCCATCCTGGTCTTATGAAAAATATGAGGGCTCGCCCCTGAAGGAGTCGTCAAAAGCGGAAGCATCTGTCCCAGGTGACCGTGCCGCCTGGCTGCTGGCGCAGCGGGCAGCTGTTATGCCGTAATCCGTCCGGCCTTGCTCAGAGTCGGATATTGATCAGCCCCGCTTCGCTTCCAGCCGCATTGCCGGGCGAGATGGTCGATGTCTGCGGCGCGCGCCAGTGATCGATGTAAGACACCTGATGCACGCAGCTGACGGTACAGTGCGGAGCGCAGGTCTTTTCGGTCAGAAACTCGCGCTTCACATCGGCTTTGGTATATTCGGCCAGCGGTACGCCCGGAAAACCTCGCTGCTGCGAACAGTAATGCACCAGACCGTTCTCGCAGATATACAGATACCGCGAGCCGGCGCGGCAGCGCCAGTCATTCGGCATGCCATTCGCGATCGCTTCCTGGAAGTGGTTGAATCGCGAATAGTTTTTCTTATTCCAGGAGCGCATCTCGTCCCACACGGCGCGCTCTTCGTCGCCGAGAGGCTTCAGCTGGCCGTCCCCGTCGTGAATGATCCCAATGGTCGAAGTGAAGCCCAGTTCCATGGCGCGCCGTCCGATCGTGAGCGCATCCTGTGGGTCCTTGATGCCTCCGCCGACGACCGAGTTAATGTTGACGTGGAAATCGGCATACTCCGCCAGAAACTGCAGCTTTTTGTCGAGAACCTTCAGGCTCTTCTTCGACACTTCATCAGGCTGCACATTGTCGATCGAGATCTGCATATGATCGAGCCCGGCCCTGTTCAGCCGCTCGATCCGGTCCGGCATCAGCAGATAGCCGTTCGTAATCATCCCCGCCAGCGCTCCTGTGTGGCGGATGCGGCGGATGATGTCGTCCAGCTCCGGATGCAGCAGAGGCTCGCCGCCGGAGATGGTGATGATGCTGGTGCCCAGACGCCCCAGATGGTCGATCCGGCGCAGCATCTCATCGAGCGGTACCGGCTTTGAGACATCGTCGTACTCGTTGCAGTAAGCGCAGGAGAGGTTGCACCGCCGCATGGGCACAATCTGTGCCATGACCGGATGCCGCGTCGAGGCCAGAGCGTGGCCCACCAGCGCCAGCTCCCGCACTTTGCGCGAGGCGGCCTTCAGTCGGCGTACCGGGGTTTGTTTGCGGGCTGCAGGCATACGAATACGAGGGCAAATCCCTCAGACTCTATTGAATCACATGCGGTTATTCCCCGCGAGCCGTCAGGAATGAACGGGGCGATACAGCGGCTGAATGGGATGCAGGCCCTCCCAACCGGAGCCGAATGGTCAAATATTAATTCCAGCAATCAGTTCCTGGGCCTGAATCAGCCCTTCTTCCTCAGCTGGCCCGCCGTCATGGTCACGGTCTGCTCTCTGCGATTGCGAACAACGGTCACCTGGATGAGTTTGCCGCGATTCTCATGCAGGGCCTTCATCCACTGGGAGTGGGTGGCGATATTTTTGCCGTTGACGCGAGTGATGACATCGCCGGCCTTCAGCCCGGCGGCAGAGGCGGGGCTGTTGTCTTCCACCCGGTGCACCAGCAGGCCGGAGCCGTCATGCACGCCAAAGTATTCCGCAAGCTGGGTACCGATCGGATCAAGCTCGAGACCGACATAAAGTGGGTCGATGTGGAATGAGCCCAGAAAACCGCGGCTGCCGGGCAGCGACGCTCCGGAGGATGCGGCATAGGTCGAATCCGATCCGGCCCAGGTGGAGGTGGCTGCCGGCGTCGCCGAATCATCTTCCTGATCCGGAACCGGGTAAGCATGCGGCCACGCGTCGGCCTCGATCTGGTCGCGGTCGCCCAGCTGCACGGAGACCGTCTGCTGCTGTCCGTCACGGCTGATAAGCAGCGTAATCGTCCGGCCCGGAGGAGAGTCATGCAGGATATGGCCGAACTGAGCCTCGCTCTCCACCGGCTGGCCATTGATCTGCAGAATCACGTCGTGCACCCGCAGGCCGGCCTTGCCGGCTGGCGCGTCATGATCCACCGTAACGATCTCGGCGCCGTGTGTGTCCTTCAGTTTGAGCGCGGCTATCCGGTCGGTGCCGACATCGCGAGTATCGATGCCCAGATATCCCTGGGCAGCATGCGAGATCAGAAACAGCGGGGTGTTCGGATCGACAGGAATATGCTGCGCTCCCGCACAGGCAGGTACCAGTGCCAGAAAGATACCCGGAAGGGCAAGCAGCGCGAATTCCTGAATGGGCCTCGGAAGATGCTTCATGGTGGAACCTCAGTGCTGCCATTTCTAATGACGGCAGGCATCAGACGAATGTCACCACGCGGTCACTGAATCTGTGGGATCTGATCCAGAACCTGACGTGAAACGATACGTATTTGCGGATTGTCGTCCTCGAGGGAGACGGCATGCAATACCTGACGTACGCTGCTGTCGCCCTCGACGGGCTCAATAAGGGTGATCGCCTGGGTACGGATTCGCGGGTCGCTGTCGTTCAGCAGCGATTCCAGAATGGCGTCGCGCACCTGCATATCATCGGCAATATAGGGCTGCAGGCCATTCAGCGCCTTCAGCCGGACCACCGCGTTGCGGTCGGTGCGAAGCGCCAGCATCAGCGCGTTGCGAATCGGTCCGCCGCTGCACTGGTGCCCGGCCCGGCATTCATCGGCCAGCAGGCTAACGGAATCGCCGCGGACGTCGGGATTCACGCGGTTCTGCGTGCCGACCAGCAGCAGACGGCGAATCTGCGGATCGTCGAGCGATCCGTGGATCGTCTCAGGAACCAGCCGGTTGTAATGTACTTCGACCTGCTCCGAATCCGGCTGCTGCACAATGCCGCTGACGCTGGCAATCAGCCCGGGGGTATCGGAGCTCTGCGGAGGAGCGCTCAGGATAAGCCGGGCCTCTTCGGAATCGTGAACATGAACTCCGGCGCAATAACCGGCATAGATGCCCACGGCTGTACCGAAGAGGAGAAGCGCCGAAGCCATCACAGGAACCGCGCTCAGGCGTGCCAGCGCCTGCTGGAATCTTTGCCACACGCGCAGCAGCCAGCTGCCGTGGGGCATCGCATCGAGCGCCTCTTCCAGACGAATGCGAGTGCGGGCAAGCAGATTGGGGGAGGGCTCGGCGACGGTAAGCAGAGACATCGCCTTTTGCAGAGCCTGGAGCGCCTCCAGTTCGCGGCTGCACTCCTCGCAGCCGCCAAGGTGCTGCTGAAGCTGATGCGCCTGATCGTCAGACAGCTCTCCGTAAACCGACAGTGCTGCGTATTCCTGAGCCAGTTCACACTTCATGGCTTTGCCCTGACCTCACTGAACCTCAAAAAAGTGCTTCCGGATAAATCGCCGTCAGCGTATTTCCGCCAGATTTGCTCTTAACTTCTTTGTCGCCCGGAAGAGCGTATTCTTGGCGGTCTCTTCCGTGGTGTGCAGCATTTCCCCGATCGTTCTCAGCTTGAGCCCCTGATAGTGCTTCAGCTCAAAGACCATTCGTTCCCGCGGTGTAAGGTGATCGAGCGCCTCACGAATGCGTGTTCCCAGAAACTGCCGCTCCAGCTCGCGGTCCGGATTGGCCCCCGCCCGCTCGTCCGACACATTGCTGAGCAGGTCCATCTCCTCGCCCGACGAGTCGATCATCACTGCCTGGTCTTCGCGGCGCGACTTGCGCCGGCGCAGATGATCGAGACAGAGATTGGTGACGATGCGGTAGATCCAGGTGTAAAACGAGCACTCGAACCGGAAATTGCCCAGATATCGCCAGGCCTTGAGAAAGGCCTCCTGGTGAATGTCCTGGGCGTCCTGCTCCGATCCGGTCAGATGCAGAGCCAGCCGCAGCACCGCCTGATTATATTGACGCACGAGAGCGTCAAAGGCTGTGCGCGATCCTGCCTGGGCCTCGCGAATCAGGTCGGTCTCGGATACACGCTCCCGCGCCTGAGAAAGCATACGCTGGGAGGATTGTATTCCTGACGCGCCGCGGGAAAGAATACGGAGGGCATCAGTCGACATAGGTCTCCACTGGCTTACGACCCGGTTATTCGTCCGGCAATCGTATATAAACAGACGTTAAAATCGGCAATTTGTTAGCAGAAGATGCGGATTTTTCCAGTCTCGCGGTGCGGCAGCGTCCCGCGATGCACATGCAGATGCCCTACACTCACTGCATGACACGGCAACAGGAGAGTGGCCATCTGTGGCCGGAGAAGCAGAAGACAGAAGATACGCCTTCCGGCGAAGCGAAGACGGACGAGATGATCACCGCCTGTTGCGATGGCGGTTCCAGAGGAAACCCCGGCCCTGCCGGCTACGGCGTCCTTGTTCAGGATACCCAGGGCAAAACCCTCGCCGAGCTCAGTGAATTCCTCGGTCGGAAAACCAACAACTTCGCCGAATACTCCGGTCTTTTGGCTGCGCTCGACTTCGCGCTCTCCGAAGGGCATGCGCGGCTGCGTGTGATCTCCGATTCGGAGCTGATGGTCAAACAGATCAAGGGTCAGTACCGGGTGAACAGCCCGGAGCTGCGGCCGCTCTACGACGAAGCGAGGCGCCGGATCGCGCAGTTGAAGGGGTTTCAGATTCAGCACGTGCTGCGCGAGAAGAACCGGAGGGCCGATCAGCTGGCCAATCAGGCAATGGACCGAGGCACCGGCCGGGCAACCGCCGCCGCCCCTGATCATGCGAAGCGCTCATCAGTTGCCCCTGTTGCAGATCGGTCGGGCGAGAAGCCGAAGACGCTCAGCGGCTTCGTCAAGGGTGGGGTGGTTCATCTGCTCGACGGCGAGCTGCCCGACGGAGTCTTTGTGAAAATCATTCGCGACCATGCATGAAACCGCTCCGGCCTGCCGAAAAGCAGAGTATCCGGGGCTGATTCCTCTCTGAACATTTCAGGATAATTTCGCGGTTACAAATGCCGCATACCGTGACCTATACTGCCAGTGGGCCGCTCATTGCGCGGCCGAAGCGGCGGAGAGAGTTCCACGGATGCCGCAGTGTGGTGCCACCTGATGTCAAAACACGCATTGCAGCGAAAGAACAGCGGCGCGCCGGTTATCCCCGACAAGCTGTACTTTCGCATTGGCGAAGTAGCAAAGCTCTGTGGAGTGGAAGCCTATGTGCTGCGCTTCTGGGAATCGGAGTTTCCGCAGCTCCGGCCCAATAAAAGCGGTACCGGCCAGCGTCTCTACCGTAAGCGCGATGTGGAGCTGGCTTTGCGCATCCGGCAGCTTCTGCACCAGGAGGGATACACCATTGCCGGCGCCCGCCAGGTGTTTACCCAGGCTGCCCAGTCCGCGCGAGAGGATAAAAAAGCCTCGCCGCAGACGGAGCTTGCCCTTCCTCAGGATGGCGCAGCGCGGGTGACCGCAACGCAGGCAAAACTGCGGCAGCTGCGCAGCGAGCTGCGGGATCTGCTGGGAATGCTGTCTTCACCGCCTGTGGTCTCGCAGAGCCCCGTGCGGCGTATGTCAAAGCCGCGGGCAATCCGTACCGAACGGCCTAACCTTTTTGAATAGGTTGTGACTCAGCGCGTCGCCGCCATATCGATTTCAATGCTGCCGCGCGTCATAAACCGTTCTACCGCCTGCATGACGCAGCCCTGGCCGCACAGGTGATACAGGTCTGAATTGCGGCTTTCGGCGGCGTTCCAGGGAAGCAGCGTAAAGCGAAATCCCGGCTGGCCCTCGTCGTAGCAGGGAACGTCGCCCAGCATCGCCATCCACCAGTGGTTGGCCTCGCCCTTCTTCTTGCCGCAGATATCGCAGGTAAATGAAACGTCCCAGACCATGGTGGGTGCCTCCAGGAAGACAGGTAGAACTACATTAGCGCAGTTTTGCGGCAAACCGCATCCAAATAACTCTCAGGGAGAATGCTGAATGGTTCCCCGCCATGTTCGGATGAATTCTCTGTTACTCCGATTTGGAGGAGCCTCGCATGATTTGCCCGAATTGCTATGGATCAGAATTCCGCCTGTCGCACTTTCGCTGGCGCGACCTCGAGCGGCTCGCAGTGCTTCAGTATCCCATTCGCTGCCGTCATTGCCAGGAGCGTACCTACGGTGGTTTTCTGCTGGCGCTGTATCTCCTGCAGGTGCGCCGCCATCACCGTAAACATCCTTCGCATACGGAATAGCAGGATCTCGTCATGACGCGGAGGAGAATCGGCCGCGCATGCCCCAGAGAACGGCTTTCTCGTCTGCTTCCCTCCGCCATCCGTCACGCGCATCTCGCTGTATGGATGCAAAGAAAATTTCTGTGCCCTCCGAAACGACGCGATAACCGGAATAGCTCGTCCGATAATGAACGAAGAGAAGATATTTTCCCGCGAATTCGCAGCAAGGCAGATAGATGACTCTGGAAAATAGGGCATCGGAAGCGCATTCTTCGGATTGCTGCCATTTAGCAATGCTTGTATATGAGATGCGTTCCCGTGTCGTGGATTTACGTTGATAACGATCGCTTCTTACTGCAGTCCAAAAAATATAAGCGATGATCAGAGTACAGAACCTTACCAAAAGGTACGCGCGCGCCACTGCGGTGGATCAGATTTCATTTGCTGTGGAAAAAGGCCAGATCGTCGGATTTCTCGGCCCAAATGGAGCGGGAAAGACCACAACCATGCGTATGCTGACGTGCTTCCTGCCGCCATCGGCGGGCACAGCGACCATCGCAGGCTTCGATGTGCTGGAGCAGCCCTTCGAGGTGAAAAAGCGCATTGGATATCTTCCTGAGTCGCCGCCCATATATCCCGAGATGGAGACAGTCGAGTATCTGCGCTTCGTCGGCCGGTTGAAGGGACTCTCGGGGGCCATGCTGGAAGAGCGTATCAATTATGTCTGTGATCGCTGCTTTGTCGCTGATGTTAAGACGAAGTTACTTGGCAAGTTGTCCAAAGGTTATCGTCAGCGTGTGGGCCTGGCCCAGGCCATCATCCACAATCCCGATGTGCTGATTCTCGACGAACCCACAGCCGGCCTCGATCCCAAACAGATCAACGAAACGCGCGATCTGATCAAAAGCCTTGCAGGCGATCACACCATCATTCTCAGCACGCATATCCTTCCTGAGGTGGAACAGACCTGCGAGCAGGTTGTCATCATCAACAAAGGAAAGCTTGTCGCGACCGACTCCGTGCGCAATCTGCAGGAGCGCGCTCGCGGCGCAGAGACCATCCTGATCGAGGTTGCTCCGCGCGCCAGCGCGCCCGATGCCTCTCTCACGTTGCAGATACAGCAGCGTCTGGAGCGCATTCCCGGCGTCAGTCGCGTCGTCTGCAGAGAGCCGAGCGGTCCGGATATGGTGTTTGAGGCCGAAAGCCAGCACGGACAGCTGATCCGCGGCGATCTGGCGCGGGCCGTTGTCGAATCGGGCTGGGATCTCAACGAGCTTCGGCCTGCTTCCATGAGCCTCGAGGAGATATTCCTGCAGCTCACCGGAAGTGAAACTCACTCAGAGCCCGATAAAACTCCTGCGCCCCAGAGAATTCCCGCCAGCGAGCCGAATGCATGAGAAATACCTGGACGATCTGCCGTAAGGAGCTGCGCAGCTATTTTGTGTCGCCGGTCGCATATCTGCTGCTGGCGATGTTCAGCCTGATCTTTGGTTTTTTCTTCTGGAACGCGCTTGGTTATTTTGTGATCGAAGGCATCGAGATGCAGATGCGCGGCCAGGCGATCCCCATGAACATCAACGAGCAGATCATCCGTCCTCTGCTCTCGAACGCCAGCGTCCTCGGCCTCTTCTTCATTCCCATGATCACCATGCGCCTCTTCGCTGAGGAGAAGCGCACCGGAACCATCGAGCTGCTGACGACTTCTCCGGTGCGTGACCTCGAGATCGTCCTCGGCAAATGGTCTGCCGCGCTCATTCTCTACGCATGTCTGCTCTTGTTCACCGCGCTCAACTTTTCATTCCTTTTTCTCTACGGCAATCCCGACTGGAAGCCGCTTGCCGTCGGTTATCTTGGGCTTCTTCTCCAGGCAGGCGGACTGCTCGCCATTGGAACATTTATTTCCACGCTGACGAAGAATCAGATCATCGCCGGCGCGGCTACTTTCGGTGTCTGCCTGCTGTTGTGGGTGCTGGAATGGGTGAGCGGCTATGAGTCGGCCACATGGGCAACCGTTCTCGCCTATCTTTCGGTGATCACGCATTTTGACTCGTTCGGCAGAGGTGTGATCGAGATCAAAGACACTGTCTTCTATTTCACTCTGATCTTCCTGGGGCTCTTCTTCACGTCGCGTTCCATGGAATCGCTGCGGTGGAGGTCGTAGATGGCGGGTCAGTGGCTGAAGGCAAGACAGACAAAGTATGCAACCTATGCGGCGGCATACATCCTGATTGTGCTGGCTGTCGCAGTCGTCGTGAATGTGCTGGCAAATCGCTACAACAAGTCATACGACACGACCTCGAACAAGCGGTACAGTCTCTCGGATCAGACCAAAAAGATTGTAAAGGGCCTGAAGCAGGATGCGACCATCCTCTACTTCAATCAGAGCACTCGCTTTCAGGAGGGCCGCGATCTGCTCGCCGAGTACTCTGACCTTTCCCCCCGCGTTCATGTTCAGTACGTCGACCCCGACAAAGAGCCTCAGCTCGCACGCGCCGACAATATCCGCGATCTCGGCACTGCGGTCGTGCAGATCGGTAAAAAAAAGGAAGCCGCGCAGAGCATGACGGAAGAGGGCATCACAGGAGCCTTTATCCGTGATCTCAAAAGCGGCACCCGCACCGTCTGTTTCCTGACCGGCAGTGGTGAGCATCCGATCGACGGCAGCGACCGCGATGGTCTCTCCCGTCTTAAAGCCCTCCTGACGGGTGAAAGTTATGAAACGCAGAGCGTCGATCTGCTGACGAAGGCTCAGGTGCCGGGCGATTGCACCGTGCTTGTGATCGCCGGCCCCACGCACGATTATCAGCAGCCGGAAGTAAATGCGATTCAGACCTATGTCGAAGCTGGCGGACGCGCCATGTTCCTGCTCGATCCGCCCATCGGTTCCGGAGCCTCCGCCATCGCGGCCAACGATGCGCTTACGGCCCTGCTGCAGGGCTGGGGTGTGATCGTAGACAAGGATCTGATTCTCGATCTCAACCCTATCGGGCAGATCGCCGGTCTCGGCCCACAGGTTCCCCTGGTCACCAGTTACAGCTCGCAGCCCATCGTGAGCGGCATGCGCGGAACGGCAACCGGCTTTCCGCTCTCGCGATCACTTGATATCAAAGACACGGCCAAAACCAGCATTCAGAAGCTCTTCAGCTCGTCTGACAGCAGCCTCGCGACCGCCGATCTGGCTGCAAGCTCAGTCAATGTGAATGACCCGAAGAATAAAAAAGGGCCATTCACCCTCGCGGCGGCGGGAACCTGGGACACCGGCAAGCCGAACGAGCAGGGACGATTCGTGGTGGTCGGCAGCTCATCGTGGGCCGCGAATCGCTTCATCGACTTCAACGGCAACAGCGACCTCGCGCTGAATGCAGTGAACTGGCTCTCCTCCGACGAAGACCTGATCTCGATCCGGCCCAAGCCGCAGGACGACCGGCGCATCACAATGACCCGCGCTCAGCTCGGCATCGTGCGCGCCACCAGCCAGTTCGTGCTGCCGCTCATCGTCATCCTCATCGGCATTCTTGTGTGGTGGAGGAGAAGGTAAGAGAACGCTCGACGAGCTTCAGGAGATATCCGGAAAAGCGTTATGAAACTCCGCAGTCTGATGGTTGCAGCATTGGTTCTCCTGATCCTTGCAGGAGTCCTTTACTGGTCTGGCCACCATAAATCTTCCACGGCGAACGTGAGTGCTGCCGCCGATGCAGCGCCGGCCATTCTCCATCTCAGCGAGCCCGATATCACACAGCTCACCGTGGCCAGAAAGGGTTCTGCGCCGGTCATCCTGGAGAAGACCGGCTCCGGCTCCTGGCAGATCACTGCGCCGAAGCAGATGCGCGCCGATCAGACCAACGTCTCCGGCATCCTCAATACCGTCTCTTCACTCGATTCCGAGCGGGTGGTCGAAAACAAGGCCGGTGATCTTTCCTCATTCGGGCTCAGCCAGCCCTCTCTTGAAATAGACATCGGTGAGAAGAACCATACGACCCAAAAGCTGCTGCTGGGCGATGACACCCCGACCGGCAGTGCCGTCTATGCCATGGTCGAAGGCGATCCCAGAGTCTTTACAACCTACAGCTATTACAAAAACAGTCTCGACAAGGGGCTGGACGATCTGCGCGACAAGCGATTGCTGACCGCGGATTCCGACAAGATCACCCGGATCGAGCTCATCCGCAAAAATATGGATGTCACCTTCGATCGTGGCAAAGATGGCTGGCAGATCGTGAAGCCGGAGCCTCTCCGTGCCGACAACTCGCAGGTGCAGCAGCTTGTCAGCGGCCTGACCGGAGCGACGATGGATCTGAATGGAGCGCACAGCAAAGACGCAGCCGCACTCTTCGCCGCCGCGCAGCCCATCGCAATCGCGAAGGTCACCGATGACACGGGTACGGAGACTCTGGAGGTTCGGGAGAGCAAAGGCCAGTATTATGCAAAATCGAGTGCCGTCGAAGGCGTGTACGAAACCGGCTCCGATACCGGAAGCGCGCTCGACAGGAGCGAAGACGACTTCCGCAACCACAGGCTCTTCGACTTCGACTACGACGAGCCCAATCGCGTAGAGGTGCGCAGCGGCGCAGACTCCTGGCTCTTTACCCGCAATGGCGGCGAGTGGTGGTCGGCCGGAAAGCAGATGAACGCAGACGATATCGAATCGCTGGTCTCGAAGCTGCGCGACCTGTCTGCAGGCAGTTTTGTCAGCTCCGGCTTTACCGCGCCCGGAATAGAAATAACCGTCACCTCGAACGAAGGCAAACGCGTCGAAATCGTACAAATAGCAAAGGCCGCTCATGAGTGCATTGCCCGCCGGCAGAATGAGCCGTCGCTCTATCGCCTCGATGCAGGCATAGTCGATGACCTGACGAAAGCCGCCGCCGCCATCCAGCCCGCAAAAAAATAAACATAAAGAAATAAGTACCCGGGTGTCCCGTTCCTTGCATCGGCTGTGAAGAATGAAAGGTATGGTAGGCTGACGAATATCCCACTCAGGAGGCGTGTCATGAGCAACGATAAATTCGAACAGCTGCCTTCCTTTCGAGCGAAGCAGTAAGCGCCGCAAAGGCTTCCCTTCAGAAACCAAAGTAAAACGCGGGCTCCGCGTCGTTAACGGCGACAAAGAACTCCGGGAAAAGCTAGGCCGGAACGATTTGTGTCCATGCGGTTCCGGCAGGAGCTTTCAAGCGATGCTGTCTCCGATCCGGTCGATATGACGGGGCGGTACGTAACTACTTTTTTCCGCGAATAACCGGGTGTGGTCCATGTCCGTTCGTCGGACATGGGCCACACGCTCTCATCGCTATATCCTGTACACAGGAGAGCACCCGTGTACAGGCCGAAGGCATTCGTTGTCGATGATCTCGCTACCCTCCACGCCGACATCCGCAGTGGCGGTCTGGCAACGCTGGTCTCTGTAACGGGAAGCGGCCTGGTCGCAACACATCTTCCGCTGCTTTTACGCGAATCCGACGGCCCCTTCGGGACCCTCCTCGGCCACATCTCGCTCGCCAACACCCAGTGGAAAGAGACGGACTCCGGCATCGAAGCCCTCGCCATCTTCACTGGTCCCGAAACCTATGTCACCCCTAACTGGTACGCCGCAAAGCAGGAGACGGGCCGCGTCGTCCCCACCTGGAATTACGCCGCGATTCACGCCTGGGGCCGTCCCGTATTCTTTCAGGACGCGGATCGTCTGCGCGATCTGGTCACGCAGCTTACAGACAAATTCGAAGCCGGCTTTCCCGCCCCCTGGCGCGTTGCCGACGCTCCGGAAAATTACATCGAGTCGCAGCTGAAAGCCATCGTTGGCTTTGAAATGCGGATCACCCGCATCGAGGGCAAGCGGAAGTTCAATCAAAACCGCTCCGCTGAAGACCGTCAGGGAGTGATTCGGGGGCTGCGCGAGCTGGGCGCCCAGGGAGATACGCGCAAAACCGAGGTAGCCGACCTGATGGAAAATATCGAATCCGAGCCCCCGGCCGGATACTGAGCCGGATCGGATCGCGCCCGGAAGTAGCCCACAGTTACAGGAAAAACAGTTAAACTAGCCCTTCCAGCCGAATTTCATCTCAACGGAAGCGCCTTGTCAGAACAAACAGCGAAAAAGACGCCGGTGACCTATGCTGATGCCGGAGTGAATATCTCCAGCGGCGACCGCGCCAAGCAGCGCATTAAGTATCTTGCGCAGAAGACCTTTAACCGCAATGTGCTCAGCGAGATCGGCGGTTTTGGCGGGCTTTTCCGGCTTGACGGCAAGTACCAGCAGCCTGTCCTCGTCTCCAGCGCCGACGGTGTCGGCACCAAGCTGAAAATCGCCTTCGAGCTTGGCATTCATCACACCGTAGGTGCGGATCTGGTGAATCACTGCGTGAATGATATTGCGGTGCAGGGCGCGAAACCGCTGTTTTTCCTCGATTATCTGGCGACCGGCAGGCTGGACCACGAAGTCACCGAAAAGATCGTCAGCGGCCTCTCCGATGCCTGCCGCGCCAACGGCTGCGCGCTCATAGGCGGCGAGACAGCGCAAATGCCAGGCTTCTATGCCGATGGGGAATATGATCTCGCCGGCTTCATCGTAGGCGTTGTGGAGCGCGAAAAGCTCATTACCGGAGAAAACATCCATATCGGCGACGTACTCATCGCCTTCCCCTCCACCGGCCTCCATACAAATGGATATTCTCTGGCTCGCAAGCTCTTCTTCGAGGTTGCCGAGTATAAGGCCGGCCAGTACATCAATGCCCTGCAGGACAAAGCCGGCGCGGCGCTGATGAAGACCCACCGCAGCTACCTCAATCTCATTAAAAAGCTCACCGCAGGTGATTACACGACCGGTATGGCGCACATAACCGGCGGTGGAGTCACCGAAAATCTGCCCCGTATCCTGCCCCGGGGTATGGCGGCACAGGTAGAGCTGGGAAGCTGGCCGGTACTGCCCATCTTCGAGCACCTGCGTGAGCTGGGCAATGTGGATCAGGATGAAATGCTGCGGACCTTCAATATGGGGATCGGCCTCATCGCTGCTGTTCCCGCCGAGAAATTCAAGCGCACCAAATCCATGCTCGACCGCGCGGGCGAAAAATTCCATGTCATCGGTCGCATTGTCAAAGGTGAGCGCAAGGTCGTTTACGTCTGATGAAGCGCCTGGGCATTCTTTTCTCCGGTCGCGGCTCCAACTTCCTCGCCATCGCCGACAGCATCGCAGCCGGAAAGCTCCTCGGCTGCGAGATCGCCGTGGTGATCTCGAACAAAGCCGATGCTCCGGGCCTCGCTGCTGCCCGTGACCGCGGCCTCGCTGCCGTCGCCATCGAAGCTCAGGGCCGCAAACGCGCCGAGCACGATGCAACCATCGTCGCCTGCCTGCGCGAGCATCATGTCGATCTGATCTGTCTTGCCGGATACATGCGGCTGCTCTCGCCCGAATTCGTGCAGGCCTTCCCGCAGCGCATTCTCAACATCCATCCGTCTCTGCTGCCCGCCTTCCCCGGTCTCGACGCGCAGCACCAGGCCTTCGATTACGGCGTTCAGGTTGCCGGCTGCACCGTTCACTTCGTCGACGAGCAGCTCGACCATGGCGTCATCGTCCTGCAGAAGACAGTCCCCGTCCTCGAAGACGACGACGCACAAACGCTTTCCGCCCGCATCCTCGAGCAGGAACACCTCGCCTACAGCGAAGCCATCGCCCGGGTGATCTCAGGCGACTATGAATTTGCCGGTCGACGCTACGTTCGGAAACCATAGCGCTGAATTCCATCACTCGGCCGGAGTCATGCGGCCGGCGGCAGGCTGTTCCTGTGCATTGCTTTAAAATAGAAACTTCATGGCTACCGCGGCAGAACTCGTCCAGATTGACCTCGCCCCAAAGCGACCCGTCTCGAAGCCCGACTGGCTCAAGGCCCGCGCCCCGGTCGGCGATAACTATCATGATCTGAAGAAGCTGGCCCGCAGCCTCAATCTGCACACCGTCTGCGAGTCGGCGCACTGCCCAAACATCGGCGAGTGCTGGAACCATCGCACCGCCACCTTCATGATGCTCGGCAACACCTGTACCCGCCGCTGCGGCTTCTGCGCCGTCCCCAAAGGACGCCCCGACGCCATCGACTTCGACGAGCCACGCCGCGTCGCCGAGGCCGTCGCCCAGCTCGGACTGAAATTCGCCGTCATCACCAGCGTCAACCGCGATGACGACGTTCTCGGTGGCGCCCGCGCCTTCGTCATGGTCATCGACGAAATCCGGAAGCAGGCTCCTGGCTGCCAGGTCGAAGTCCTCATCCCCGACTTCCAGGGGAATGAAGAGGCCATCCGCATGGTCGTCGAGGCGCGTCCGGAGATCCTCAATCACAACACCGAGTCCGTCCCGCGCCTCTACCGCGCCGTCCGCTCCGGAGCCCGCTATGAGCGCACCCTGCGACTGCTCGAATACGCGAAGCAGATCAACCCGCGCACCGTCACCAAATCCGGAGTTATGGTCGGCCTCGGCGAAGAGATGCACGAGCTGCTCGACGTCTGTCGCGACCTCGCCCGCGTCGGCACCGATGTCCTCACCATTGGCCAGTACCTCCGTCCGTCGAAGGATCACCTGCCGATGACGCGCTACTACACACCCGAAGAGTTCGCCTTCATGAAGCAGGAAGCTCTGAAGATGGGCTTCCGACACGTCGAATCCGGTCCGCTTGTCCGCTCGTCCTATCATGCGCATGAACAGGCCGATTCCGCCCAGACGGAGGCGAAGGGTGTTCGCCTGGTAATGTAAGCGTCCGGCGGCAAACTGTGCGCCAAACAGTCTAAAATACGTGTCTTGATACGTGCCCTGAATACAGAGCCAAAGCGAACTCAGATTCAAGAGGAAGAACACTATGGCAGTTTCGGTAATGGCGGGTATTCCCGCGCTGAAGGATATCCACGGACAGCTCAGATCGCGCATGGATAAAGCCGTCCACGACTTCCAGGCGAACCTCGCTTCCACCCGCACCGGACGCGCCTCCGTTCAGATGCTCGATCAGGTTCGCGTGGAGTATTATGGCACGCCGACGCCGCTCAGCCAGCTCGCGCAGCTCACTACGCCTGATGCGAACATGATCGTCATCCAGCCGTGGGACCCGAGTGTACTCGGCGAGATCGAAAAAGCTCTCCGCACCTCCGACCTGGGCTTCAATCCGCAGAATGACGGCAAGATCGTCCGCGTTCCGGTGCCTCCCATGACCGAGGAGCGCCGCCGCGATGTCGTCAAACACCTGAACAAGGTTCTTGAAGAGCACCGCACCGGCATCCGCAATATCCGTCGCGACGGCAACGATCTCATCAAAAAAGCGGCAAAGGACAAAAAGATTTCTGAAGACGAAGAGAAACGCGCGCTTGACGAGATTCAGAAGCTGACTGATGAAGAGATCAGGAAGATGGAAGAGATGAGCAAGCGCAAGGAAGCAGAAGTCATGCAGGTGTGACGGTTAGGCCGTCCAAGCGTTCGTTATTGCTGAAAAGCCGTTGCCGAAGCAGCGGCTTTCGCATTTTGCGGTGGTGATTATTCTGCGCCGGACATCAGGTTTGTTGAAGAGCGCGGCGCAAGCGCGAACTGAAGCTGGGTTCCCCGGCCCAGATGGATATCGCGATCGCTGCTGACAAAATTACCGGAGCTCTGCCCCCCGGCATTGCTGTGCAGGCTTACATGGCTCAGGATTCCCGCTTCCTGGTCGATCTTCTGATCGGCGGGAATGAAGTGAGGCTGAAGGCTCATGGGATCAGCGGCAGTGCCATTGTCGTCGTCCTCCGGTGGATAGGCGCCAAGCAGCACTGCCCTCACCGGGATTTGTCTGCCGTCCTTCAGGCGTGCCTCGTTGAATACGATGCTGATGTGCGCCGGTCCGTGGTGTGCTGAGGCTTCCACGCCGCTGACCTCGCCAATCAACTCTGCGCCTCTGTCGATCTTTGTTCCGTCAGCCGTCGTCACGTTGCTGGTGAGCTTCGCCGTGATCTGCTCGCCGGAAGTAGCCGTTTTCGAATCGATCTGCTGGTTAAGCTGTGCATCCGCGCTGACCAGCCTGAGCGACTGAGAGGGAACTTCGGCAGCGGCATAGCCTGTAAACGTTGTCAGCACTGCAGCTACAGCAAGGCGCAAGGCCCATTCAGAATTCAGTTTCATCATTTGCTCCTGATAGAAAAAATTTCCACAACGTGCATGGAAAGCAGTACGCGCCGGACAGCGATACACCGGCACGATCACATACTGCAAAACAGGAGCTCCTGCTTAATAGACGAAGCAAAGCAGCCAATGGTTACTAAATGATAAATAGAGCCCGAAGTTTATTTCGCCGAGCTGCTTCATCGATGAGCCATGCCGCCGCGAAGGCGATGTACAACAACGTTTGAGCCTGCCTCGACAGCGCCAGTAGAGCGAGCGATTTTGAGTGGAAGCCAGTAAGACACTCCGCTTACATCACCAGAGCGACCTTTTCCAGCTCATACTGCATGCAGTCGAGCGAACATCCGCTCATCTCTATCTGGAGTACGGCCTCGTGTGCCAGATCGTTGTTCACGCCGTAACCGCGGCCGGCCAGAAATACGGCCAGCAGTTGTGTGGCCTGTCTTGAATCGAGACCGGACTGCATAAGCCCGGTGCGCAGATCATTCAGCTCTGAAGCGGAGAATTTCTCAACCCTGCCAGCGCTCAACATGTGGTCGTCTCCTCGCATAATCTTCCGGCGCGTCTGGCGGCATCTGTTCAATGCCGCGAACTCATAAGAGGTAAGACACAAATTCCGGGCGCATGTGGTGCCCGTCCTGGAAATTCTTTTGGCCTCGTCAACGAGGGGGGAATACGCTTCGATACGGACTACACTGAGTCAGACCCATGAGTGAAACAAAACCGCATGAAACGGAATCTAAAACTCAGCCGAGTGGGCCATCCTGGGCTCTGATGCTGTTGCTGCTGCTGGCCGCCATACTGATTGCCACAGGCCTTGCGTGGTGGATGATCGCGC
The DNA here is from genome assembly GCF_003428625.2 of Paracidobacterium acidisoli. Classification (GTDB taxonomy): domain Bacteria; phylum Acidobacteriota; class Terriglobia; order Terriglobales; family Acidobacteriaceae; genus Paracidobacterium; species Paracidobacterium acidisoli. The sequence continues at coordinate 604,950 of NZ_QVQT02000004.1, forward strand.
CCTTCGCGCATCGGCTGCACTAGAGCTTGTCCTCGATGCTTTCATATCACCGATCGGTGCGGGCAGCACGCTCCATCAGAAGCACCGGCAGTCCGTCTTCAACGGGGTAGCGGCGGCCGCAGCAGGAGCAGATCACGTGTTGTTTATCCGGATCGGCAGCCATATGTTCATGACAGGCCGGGCATACAATCAGCTTCAGTACCGGATCAGACAAGGGATCGAGCCGCATGCTTTGAGTGTATCCGGCATGCACAGGGAAGGCGCCGGAGAAGTATGCTGCGAGTTGGGCTGACGGGCGGTCTTGGAAGCGGGAAGTCGACAGTCGCATCGATCTTCCGGGAATGCGGCGTTCATGTGATCGAAGCGGACGCCGTTGGCCGCGAGCTGATGCAGCCCGGCCAGAGCGTCTATCGCGAAATCCTGGAACACTTCGGCCATGACGTCCTTTCGACTGACGGAACCATCGATCGCCGTGCGCTGGCAAAGGCAGCCTTTGGAGAAGCGCGGCTCGATGAGCTGAACCGTATCGTGCATCCTGCAGTCATCGCAGAGCAGGAGCGCCGCATGCGGATCATTGCCTCACGTGAACCCGAAGCGATCGTCATGATCGAGTCCGCGCTGATCTTTGAAGCGGAACGAATGGGCACAGTTCCCGAATGGCGCCGCCGTTTTGATCGCATCATATTGGTCACCGCTCCGGACGAGGTGAAAGTGGCTCGCTATCTGGCTCGGGTGTTGCCGGCGGATGCCAGCATCGAGCAGCGTGCCGAGACGGAACGCGACGCCCAGGCAAGACTCGCGGCGCAGATCGCCGACAGCGAGAAGATCAGCCACTGTGACTATGTGATCGAGAACTCCGGATCGCCGGAGCATCTGAGAGCGCAGGTGGGAAAAATTCTTCCGCAGCTCCAGGCCGTGTCAAAAGCAGCGAGTGCGCCAGACGGCCTCCAGGCCGCACGCCGCATTTGAATACAATAAAAGCAGAACGTTCCGCGCCTGTTTGCGCAGGTGCTGCATCTGTTTACTGAAAGCTCTGTCATGAAATTTCGCAGTGTATTTCTGGTTCTGCTGATTGTTTTCGCTTTTTGGTATTTCACGACGCACTATACCGTCCGGCGGGCTGCGCTGCCCGGTGGCGGAAGCTCGCAGATCACGCTGACCGAAGCCCACGCGGCTCCGGAATATGATGTCGAAGAGCTGAGCAACATTTCTGTATACAGAAAAGCCATGCCTTCCGTGGTGAATATCACCTCGACCACCGTCGGCCTCGACTTCTTCTACGGATTCGTGCCGCAGCAGGGGCAGGGATCGGGATTCATTCTCGACAGGCAGGGACACATCCTCACCAACTACCACGTCATCGCCGACGCCCAGAATATCGAAGTGCAGACCTGGGATAAGCGCCGCTACAAAGCGCGCATTATAGGACGCGACCGCTCTCACGATCTGGCGCTGCTGCAGATTGACGGGCAGAACCTCACGCCTGCCGTGCTGGCCTCGTCGCGCAGCCTCGTCGTCGGCCAGAAGGTCTATGCAATCGGCAATCCCTTCGGCCTGAGCGGAACCATGACGACGGGCATCATCAGCGCCATCCGCTCCATTCACGGCCCCGAGGGAGCGCCGATCGAAAATGCCATTCAGACGGATGCAGCCATTAATCCTGGAAATTCCGGAGGTCCGCTGCTCAACTCGCACGGTGAGGTAATCGGCATCAACTCGCTCATTGCCACCAATCCGAATCAGCAGGTCGATCAGAGCGCAGGCATCGGCTTTGCCATTCCCATCGATACTGCAAAAGCAGTGCTGGGCGACTTCCAGAAATACGGTCGTGTGCGCCGGCCCTCTCTGGGCATTGTCTCGCTTCCCATCGGTCCTGATCTTGCGGAGCAGATCGGGCTGCCCGCGAATTATGGCGTGCTCATTCAGCAGACGGTGCAGGGTGGCGCAGCGGCGCGAGCCGGTCTGCACGGCGGCAATAAGGTTGCCTACCTTGGAAACATGCAGATTTATCTCGGCGGCGATCTGATCGTCGGCATCGATGGGCAGAACGTGACCAGCACGCAGGACATCTCAGAGATCATGGACCGCCATCAGGCCGGCGACACCGTAACCGTGACGTTCTTCCGCGGCCAGCGCAAAATGACGGCTCAGGTCACACTCGGTGAGGCGCACGATCAGCAGGTATAGCCTGCTGCACTCAGGACACTGCAGGACAACCACGAAATGACAGGAGCACGCACATGGCGTCTCACTGGACAGCCGCTAACATTCCTCCTCAGACCGCAAAGCTGGCGCTGATTACGGGCGCAAACAGCGGTATCGGATTCCACGCGGCAAAGCAGCTGGCAGCCAAAGGATGCACCGTCATCCTCGCCTGCCGCGATCTGCAAAAAGCGGAAGCGGCGCGGGATCGTATCCTCGTCGAGCTTCCAGAAGCCTCCCTCGAAATTATTTCGCTCGATCTCGCCAGCCTCGCCTCTGTCCGCTCCGCTGCATCTACATTTCTTGCCGGCGGGCGCACGCTGGATCTCCTTATCAATAATGCGGGTGTTATGGCGCTGCCGAAGCGGCAGTTGACGCCGGACGGCTTCGAGATGCAGTTCGGCACGAATCATCTGGGTCATTTCGCGCTGACCGGCCTGCTGTTGCCTGCAATCCTCTCCGCTCCGGCTGCGCGCATAATCACGGTCAGCTCGATCGCCCATAAAAGCGGCGTCATTCGCTTTGACGACCTGCAGTGGAATCACGGCTATAAGCCATGGCCGGCATACAGGCAGTCGAAGCTGGCGAATCTGCTCTTTGGATTTGAGCTGCAGCGCCGTCTCGATCATGCCCACACTTCGGCCCGGAGTATCGTGGTGCATCCCGGAGTCAGCGCTACCAATCTCTTTGCTGCCGGACCAGGAAAGGGCAGCGGGCTCCTGGCAAAGATCGTTCCGCCGTTTATCGAGTTGATGGCGCAGTCGGATGCGCAGGGCGCTCTGCCCACGCTCTTTGCCGCTGTTTCACCCGATGCGCAGGGTGGCCTCTACTATGGCCCTGATGGATGGCGCGAGATGCGCGGCTGGCCTGTCGAAGTAAAGGCCGAGCCGCAGGCATATGACGAAGACGCCGCCGCGCGTCTCTGGCAGATTTCCGAAGAGCTGACGGGGGTAAGGTTCAAATTCTGATTTGCGAAGAGCGAATTTACCTCAGCCGTTCGATGACCTGCGGCCGAACCAGGTAAAGAAAGAAGATCAGATTCACGAGGATCATCACGATCATCGGTCCCTGGCGGAAGCGAAAGAGCACATAGGTGCCGTAACAGACAGAAAGAAACACAGCGGCCAGCGCCAGAGCCCATCCCCAGCGTTGCAGGCGCAGCAGTCCGGTTCCCGCCGCTCCGAACGCGACACATATCAGCAGAGCCATCCGCGGCAGGCTGTGTGTCGTCACGCCCACCAGCCCCAGAACGGAGAGCAGCAGCATCCACAGAGCGATAATCGCCATACCCGGCAGCAGGCGAGGCGCGGAGGAAGAGTCGGGTGTCGATGAGTTCATAACGTATGCAGGTAGACCATCAGGTCCTGCACCTGCTGGTCGTCGAGTTTATTCCCAAAGGCCGGCATCATGCCTCGTCCGTGCAGAAAGGCTTCGCTCACGCGATCGTCGTTTGCAGGCGCGCCACTGGGCAGGTATTTGTGTTTGAACAGGTGCTGCAGGCCAGGTCCGCGCAGCCCGTGTTCACTGTATGCGTGATGGCAGCGCGCGCACGACTGCTGAAAGACCTGATACCCCCGCGCCTCCTGCGGCGTGAGCTCGCTGATCGGTTTTGACGGCGGCATCGGTGGTCCGCATCCGGCCAGAGTCGTGAGCGCGCAGGTCAGGGATATTCCAATTGCTGTGGCCAGAAGGAAAGGTCGCATGCCAGGGTCTGTTTTGATGATAGAGGATTCCCGGCCTCAGTTGGCTGCGGCAATGGCGGCAACAATTTTGTCAATCGCCCTGCGCGAAACCTCCTCCGGTGACGGCGCGTCATTGGACAGAATGGAAAAGGCAAGCACCTTTCCGCTCGCGGCCATCACATAACCGCTCAGCGAGTTCACTTCTGAAAGAGTCCCTGTCTTGGCGAAGACCCGGTTCTTCAGCACCGGGTCGGTAAAACGCTCTGCCAGGGAGCCATCAACCCCGCCCACAGGCAGTGTGGAGCGATAAAGGTCGCCCCATGGCTGGCGCGCTGCATACGTGAGCAGGGTGGTGGTGGCACGCGGAGTGATCAGGTCTTTTTCCGAGAGGCCGGAGCCGTCGAAAAAGATAAAGTCGCCTGGATCGACTCCTGCGCTGATAAGGAACTGGCGCAGAACCCGCTCCCCCTGCGCAATCGAGCCGTCATTGCCTTCCAGCCTTCCCAGCACCCGCAGATACAGCTCGGCATGCAGATTCTGGCTCACCTTATTGGTAACCGTCACATCCTGTGAGAGGGGCGGCGATATATGGCTGGCGAGTACCTGCAGCCCCTGCGTAGGCGGCTGAATGGTGATCAGGTCGAGGGGATGCAGAACCACCGACTGATCCACTTCCGCGCGGAAGCTTTGGCTGTTCTCGGCGAAACGATGTTTGGCAATCGCTCTGCCGGTGACGGTAATGCCGCGGGTCAGCAGCATCTGTCGAAAGGCGACTGCGGCATATTCCGCCGGATCATCGATGGCAAGCGCAACATGCAGGCCATTCTGATTGGTTGTGCCGTAGAGCCGGATCGTTTTGCTGCCCGGCAGCCGGTCGACACCAGGCGCGCCAGGCTGTGTGCCCGGCAACACATGCAGAGAGTTCTCAATGGAGTAATACGGTGTGTCCGGGTACCAGACAATATTGGTAGCAATGCCTGCTTCTTTGTGCTGCTCGCCTCCCGGCTGCGCGCTTGGCGCGACATTCAGATAAACGACATTGTCATTCACCGTCAGTGCGGAAACCGGAGCGCCGTACTCCCATTCGAGATCATCCCAGCTCCACCCCAGTCCATACCGTTCCCATGGAAACCAGGAGTCGTCTCCGACAATGTCACCCTCGATGCGATGGATGCCGCTGGCCGCCAGCTGATCCGCCATGGAATCCAGTGCGGCGAGAGGTGGATTGGGCCGTTCGGTTTTACCCGTATAAGGATAGCTGCGTCCGGACATCGTCGGATCGCCGGCGCCAAGCAGGCTGACGTCTCCGTGAATAATGCCGTTTTTGCTGATCTTTCCCGATGTCACCACGTCCGTTGTCCAGGTCGCAGTGGAAGGCAGCAGCGCCAGTGAGGCCGCAGTGGTGAACAGCTTGGCATTTGAGGCTGGCTCGAACAATTGATTCGCATTGAGCGCGAAGATCGGTGCGCCGTCGAGCCCCGTGACAGAGATGCCCCAGTGCATGGATTCCAGAACGGGATCGGCCGAGAGGATATCGTGGATCTGTGCGCTGAGTCCGGCTTCAGCAGGCGGCGCAATCTGCGGATAAGCCCTGGCGAAACCGGCAACGAGCAGAACAGCAAGGCAAAGTGGTGCAGTCAGTGATTCTTTGATTTTCATCTCTGGGCGGAGTGTAGCATCGAAAAGTTATGGCATTCATACGGCGTGAAGAGTTTATTTGGAGGCTCCGCAGCCGGTTCCTCCGGCTGGGCGTGCGCACGCTGGTCATGGGTGTTTTGAACGTAACCCCTGATTCGTTCTCCGATGGCAATCGGTTCCTTGACCCCGATGCAGCCCTCCATCAGGCCCTCCGTATATTCGACGAAGGAGCCGACATTCTGGATATCGGGGGAGAGTCGACCCGTCCCGGCGCGCGGAACGCGGTGACAGCGCAGCAGGAGATGGATCGCGTCCTCCCCGTTATCGAAGCTCTGCTGCGGGTGCGTCCTGAATCTGTAATATCCATAGATACATATAAAGCGGCCACGGCCCGTGCGGCAGTCCATGCAGGCGCCGAGATCGTCAACGATGTCAGCGGATTTATGTGGGACGAGGACATGGCCGCGGCCTGCGCCGGGTTGAATTGCGGCGTGGTGCTCATGCATACACGCGGCAGGCCGGATAACTGGAGAACGCAGCCGCGTCTCGAACAGGGTGAAGTCGTTCCGCTCGTAAAGCGCGATCTTGCAAAACGGCTGGCATCGGCGCTCGCTGCAGGAGTCGCCCCGGACCGGATTGTGCTCGATCCCGGCTATGGCTTTGGCAAGACATTCGGCAGCAATTATCCGCTGCTGGCGCATCTCGACGCGCTGCGTGATCTTGGCCGGCCTCTGCTTGCCGGCGTCTCGCGCAAATCGTTTCTGGCGCGCGCGCTGGCCGGCATCCACGGCGGAGAAGATCCGCCGATGAGCCAGCGCGGCGCAGCGACGATCGCCGCGACCACGGCAGTCATTCTGGGAGGAGCGCAGATCGTTCGCGTCCATGATGTCCGTCCCGCCGTTGAGGCAGCCTGTATTGCTGACGCCATTCTGGCCGAAGTCTGATTCGGTTTTCTTAGCGTTCTCTTGCCAGATACCGCAGAGCCCGGATACCAGGAAGAAAAAAATACGCTCCGCCGCGCACGGCAATAAATTGTGGCAACCCTTCCAGGCGTCGTGGGGCGCTGCCTTCGCGCGGAAGAGAAAAACCGCTCGTGACCGGACAGCCGGAGATCGGTTCACGATTGCCAAGCAGCGGATCGCTCTCGCCCGTCATTCCCCCGAATTTGGAGCTCATCAGCCACGCGCTCTGCACAAATTCGAACTGTCGGGAGATATTTGCGCCCAGGCTGATGAAGTGAATGCCACGCTCCGGATCGTCAGACGGAGCCGGCTCCAGAGCCTCCTGCTGTGTCAGTCCCGGACCATATTCACGCCCGCGCCGAAGCAGCCGATGGAATCGCGTCGGCGAAATAACATCATCGCGGAAACTACCGTCCTCAAAGCCCAGCGTATGCACCAGCTTCGAGATCAGATGGTTCTCCGCTCCAGGCAGATCATTGGTGCGCGGGTTCGCCCTGCGAATGTGCGCTCCGAACGGACACCGTGTGCCGTTCGCGTCCGCATCGAATGTGAACCCATTCTGCGCAGCGTCCTCCGCATCGACTCCCGTGATCGGCCTCTCTGCAGCCTGCGCCAGCGGATCGCCCTTCAGGGTACGGCCTACCATTGCCTGAGCCAGTTGCCGGCGTTCGTCCGCATCCCCGTTTGCCTGCCCGTTTGCAAACTTCCAGAAGCCGCGAACATCCTGCGCCAGCTGCCGCATCACCAGATAACTGCCGTTACGCCCCAGATCGCGCATGCCTGTGCGATCTTCGGCGCCTGGTAGTATCGATGCTCCCTCTGACTCGTCACTCAGCAAAGGTCTGTCGGTGTATCTGTAGTATTCATTCGGATAGCCCAGCAAAAATTCTCCCGGAGCCACAAGATTGCTGTAATCCAGTACCGGCTCATTCGGGTCGCGCATCATGTGCTGCTGTTCCCAGTCAATGGTGGGCTGGCTCACGCCATCGGTAAAGCCGAATGGTTCCACCCCATACAGGTTCGACGTAGGCAGGCAATCCATCACCTCGAACGCCGCATCCCATCCCACGCCCTTCACTGTCTGCGTCCACGCGCCCAGTCCGCCCTCGCGGGCATACAGCATCGCCGCTACATGGGGAACCCTGGCCGCGCCACCCCACTGCCAGTACTGCGGAGCATTGTTTCCCGTGTCGCCCAGGCGCCGCGACCGGCTCCGGTCGCTCGACATGCCCGCAAGAAACTCCGCTGAAAATCCCGCCAGCACGTCCCCTGCAAGCCCCAGGACGCGCAGCCCCTCGCTGGTGAATGCGATCTGCAGCGCTGCTGCCGGAGGAGGCGACTGATACTCTGCCGTCGATACCGGAGCCGCCGCCAGCCATGCGCGCGCCGCCGCCGCGTCCCGAATCCGGAGCAGCAGAAATGAGGCCTCCGTGAGCTTTGCATAGCCGAAACGCAACAGTCCCTGCATATCTGCAAAATCGACCGAAGCATTCTTCGCCATCGTCATGCCCTCACAGAATCTGAATCCACTGCTGCAGCTCCATTTCAGAGATCGCTGCGTTCTCCAGCCCCTGGCGGATCAGCCTGTTTCGCGCCAGATCGAGCGCTGTCAGCCCCGGATGCGCGTTATACCAAACCTCGGTCGGAAGCTCATGCCGGCGAATGTAGTATTTAAACTTCTGCTCGTCCTTCGCGCCATCCAGCGCCAGCCAGTTCGTCGTGGGATATCCAATACCGTTGCTGAACACCACATTCAGCCCAAAGGCGACCTTGTTGATGAAGTCGTCCATGTAGCTGTCGAGGCTTCCGTCGTAGTTGCTCGCAAAGAACAGCCGGTTTTTGTTGTCGATAAATACCCATCGCGCAAAGTGAATGGTGTTCACCCGCGCCAGACGGCCGTGCCTGTAAATGTGGCGGGCCGTGTAGTCGATCACCCACAGCAAAAAGATCAGCGTCCAGCGCCGAAACAGCCCGGGCTTGATGCTGCCGAAGGCGCTGAACTGATTGGTCACATCGTAATCTTCAAGCGCTGAAAGCCTGGCTGCATGCTCTGCATCCGGACGCGGTGCAAACTCCGGATCGGAGCGTTCTTTGCTGCGCAGCAGCAGCACATAAATGGGCGCATACAGCAGCAGAAAAGGAGCCAGTGCCAGCAGCGCGAGAGGTACACCGATCAGATGAAGAAAATTGCCGATCACCCATCCCAGCGGTGTCGCTTTCTCTGCCGTCAGCGTCAGCCTGCCTGCCTTCTGCTCTGCCGCAGCAAAGTTTCGCAGTGACTGGTGCAGCTGCCGCGGTTCGAGATTCGCAACCGCCGGGTTCGCCGACATAAAGGCGCGCAGTGCGTCGGTCAGAGCCGATTCTTCACGTACCTCGAGCATCGTGCGTCCGACCCAGTTCACATAGCAGGTCGCGGGCCGCACGTGATGTGTCTTCAGCCACCGTTCAAGATCGAGCGCCGGATCGAAATCCGTGCAGTGCGTAAAAATCCGTCGTAATCCCTCCGCGGCAACCTGCACCAGCTTCTTTACAAAGGCATCGAAGGAGCCATCGAAGTCGCACAGCAGCGCCAGATAGACCGGATAATTCGGGCGCGGCAGATGGTAAAGCGCGCAGTCGCCCAGCGTCGGATCGTCGAGAATGACCAGTCTCGCGAAGTGCAGCTCACCCAGAGCCCCAAAGGGAATCAGCCCGTTTAGCGCATTTGCAGCACCCGGCTGGGTATTCATCGACTCCAGCAGCGAGCGCAGCGCATCTTCGCGGCCGGCAGTCACCGGGGCAAAGACCGTCAGGTTCGCCTGTGGAGTCATAAATTATTTCGCCGGAAACTGCACCGCGAAGTGAATCAGCCTGTCCTTGTCCCAGTACACCAGTCCCAGATAAAGCCCCGGCCCGATCAACCGGATCTCATCGCGGACCCAGTGCGCCACCAGCGATGTCTCTGAGTAGTCCAGCACGATGCAGGGCTTCTGGTCGAACCAGCTCTCGCCGTTGTAAACGCGCGCGAGAATCGCACTTATTCCAAAGGGCAGAATCCGGTTTTTCAGCGTGCCTGTCGCCGCATCGAAGGTCTTTCCCTGCCATGCGAAGTGGTTGATAAACTCCGCTATCTCCGGGGACCACTTCGTTCCCGGAGCGACAATCGCCGTTCCATCTGCTTCGCCGTTCGGAATCTCTCCCGGCTCGCTCGATCGAAACAGATTGTCCAGGTCGTCGGAAGACATCTCCAGCAGTTGTGCAACCGTCCAGGGCATAACGTACAGCCTCCTGAGCAGGCCGGAACCGGTGCCGGCCGAGTAAACCACTGTGCAAAATTGTGCAGCGGGGTCCTCCGCCGTTACACGGAGAGAGCGGAATCGTCCTTCAATATGGCTGCCGTATTCAATCTTGTCAACGAAAGATTTGCGTGCGCAGGCAATCCGTCATCGCACATCTTCCAGAATTGCGTCCGCCGCTTTTTCGCCGATCATGTACACGGCGCTCACGATAAAAAAACCCGGAATGCGCGGAAACACGGATGCATCCACCACGCGCAGCCCCTGCGTCCCATGCACGCGAAATCGGCTGTCCAGCACGCCGCCTGCCTCGCGCGCGCCGATCTGGCAACTGCAGGATGCGTGGTGTCCCCACGCGTTGTCGCGGATATACTGCCGCAGATCGTCGTCGGTGCGGCACGCCTCTCCAGGCAGCTCTTCGTCCGCGATGATGCCCTGCCTGCGCAGATGGTCCGTCAGCCGCCGCACAAACTTCACCCCGTCCACTACCGAATCCAGGTCCTCGCCGCCATCCGGCGTACCCTCTTCGAACGAGTGAAAATCAATCTCCGGAGCATCGCGCGGATCGGGAGAGCGCAGCGTCACCACTCCCGCCCGGTTGTTCGTGTGCGCCTTCAGCACCGCCCATGTCAGATAATTCAGACCCTTCGCAAAGGCTCGGGAATAGCCCGGAAAATATCCCTCGAAACGCCCCAGCAGCGCCAGACAGAAAATATCCGGCAGCGGCTTGTCCGGGGTGGAGCGCTTGAACAGCGAAAGTACGCCGCCGTTCGTGATATATGCTCCATCGCGCTTTCTGCTCCAGGTCTCATAGAGCGGATCGCCCCTTTCGAACTTCGCTCCTTCAAAGACCCTCCATTCCGGAAAGTCCATCCGGTTCACCACTCCGATCTCATAGCGATCCTGCAGATTTTTCCCCACACCCGGTAAATCCACATTCACGTGAATCCCATGCCGCTGCAGTTCCTTCGGATCGCCGATGCCGGAGAGCATCAGCAGTTGCGGCGTGTTGAACGCGCCCCCGGCAAGAATCACCTCGCGCTTTGCCTCCGCTCTGTGCAGTACGCCGGCCCCGCTGTCCGGCCGCGCGTGTGCACGATACAGCCTTTCGCCTTTCAGATACTCCACGCCCACCGCTCGCCGGTTCTGATCCAGAAGCACGCGTGTCGCCAGCGCATTCAGCTCGATCTTCAGTCGCTCCGGATGTTTTTTCGCAACCTTCAGCACTCGCTCCCGCGTCCCGTGCCGCGCATGATTATCCGTGGTCAGCGGCATATACCGAATGCCGATGGAATTCGCCTTCACCGTCCGCCAGTCATTCGGATCGAGCAGGCTCTCCGCAAACCACCACGCCCGGTCTACCTTGCAGCCGATATCCCTGATTGCTTCCACTGCTGAATCGATCAGCACATCGCGCAGGTCTTTCCCGTTGAGCGCTGACAATGGAATCGCCTTCTCCGTACGCAGCCACCCACTCCACCCATGCCGTGTCGGGTTGATCCCGGTCAGCTTCGCCAGCAGCCGGAACGGCCAGCGGTGATGACAGTTCTCCAGCCGCTCGAAGTACCGCCGCATAGGGCCGCACTTCCACGACGCATCTCCCGTCAGCAGCGCGATGTTGTCCCAGTCCGCATCATGGGGATACAGAAAGATCATCGCGTTGTGCGCCGTGCAACCGCCCAGTGTCCCGGCCCGCGGATACAGCACGCCATCCACGCGCCGGTCGTCATACATCTCGCGATACTTCGGATCGCGCCGTTGCGCCGCCTCGTCCGCATAGTGCCGCACGAAGAAGTCCCACCGCATCGCCTCATTCTCTGAGGCAAAGGCGTGAAAGCACGGCACGTCGTAATCGTCCGGAAGCCGGTTCTCCGTCGAAAGTGGATCTCCGCCGCTCAGTGTGCGCGGGTCTCCACCGGCCTCCAGCAGCAGCACCGTGTGCCCGGCCTCGGCCAGCCGCGCCGCCACCGTCCCGCCGCCCGCGCCCGAGCCGACCACAATGTAATCCCAGGCATCCGGTGCAGTGTTTTTCCCATTTTCGTTCCCGTTCATGGCCGTGCTTCCTCGTACGGACAACCAGCATGCCACAAGAGAGGTTCCAGGCGCTCCACCCTTTGCGTCCAAATGACACCGGGTGCCCCATAGCTCGCCCTGAGCACAGCCGAAGGTCCGGATCTTCGGACATGGCTGCTGAGAAATCTTTGGGTGCCCAACCTTCGCGAACCGGGGTCCCCAACGCACGAGGTGTTCGTGTGCTGGGGTGGGGAACCGGGGTCCCCAACGCACGAGGTGTTCGTGCGCTGGGGCGGGAAGCTAAGGTGGGGAGGCGGGTTCACACTTAACTTTTGTCATCCTGAGCGACTCTGAGGGAGCGGAGCGATTCGAAGAGGAGTCGAAGGATCTGCGGTTCCCTCAACCCAAAATCTTCCACCCTCTCTTTCCAGTCGTGGTTACAATGGCGCACGGCACGCGGTTGCCCTTCCGATCGAACGAACCACGGAGCACGCCATGTCCCTGGGCCCACGCATCAACGACGCCATCCTGGCTCTTGTTACCCTTGAGCACCGCATCGACCCGCTCTTTCGCGATACCTTCAACGCCCTCTTCCAGCGTCCGCTCGTCAACGTCGTCCAGTCACTTCTGCGCGTCTTCCACGCCAACCCGGAAACCCGGCTCTGCCAGGAGATCGTCACCGCCGACGAAGAACAGCTCGCCCTCACCATCACCGAGGAGATGAAGCGCTTCACCGTCAGCGAGTACACCGGCCGCATCGCCCAGCGCGCCGGCAACACCAAGACCTACGGCGTCGTCCGCGCCACCTTTGAGGTTCGCCCCGACGTTCCCGACCGCTTCCGCCACGGCTTCTTCGCCGCGCCCGCCACGTACCCCGCGTGGATACGCTTCGCCGGACCCGGCCCGCTTTCGCCCCCCGATGTCGCTGACGCCGGAATCCTCAGCATCGGCATTAAGGTCATGGGCGTTTCCGGCGAAAAACTCCTCCCCGACGAGCAGCACACTCAGGACTTTACCGGCATCAGCTGCCCCACCTTCACCACCCCCAACACCCGCGAAAACGTCACCCTGCAGCGCGAGGTCTACTCCCGCACGCCCGTCTTCTACTTCCTCAATCCCTTCGACTCGCACTACCTCGACGCCGCCATGCAGAGCCTCTACGCCCGCATGAACCGCAGCCCCCTCGAAGTCAGTTACTGGAGCTGCGTGCCTTATCTCTGCGGAGAAGGCCAGGCCGTCAAATACTCCGTCCGCCCCACCTTGGCCCACAAAACTCCAATCCCCTTCAGCCCGCCCGACAACTGGCTTCGCCAGTCCCTCGCCATGCGCCTCGACGCCGAAAGCGTCGCGCTCGACTTCCTCATCCAGCCCCAGACCGACCCGCGCCGCATGCCCATTGAAGACGCTTCCATCGAGTGGTCGGAGCGCGCATCGCCTTTCGTCCCCGTGGCAAAAATTACGATCCCGCGTCAGAAATTCGATTCGCCCGAGCAGCTCGCCTTTGCCAGTTTCCTCTCCCTCAATCCCTGGCACACCACCGCCGAACACCGCCCCCTCGGCAACCAGAACCGCGCCCGAAAGCTGATCTACACCCAGCTCTCCGCGCTCCGCCAGCAGATGAACCACACCCCGCACATCGAGCCGACCGGCGCCGAGTCCTTCCCCGGTAACCCTCCTCTGTCATCCTGAGCAAAGTTTCCGCACAGCGGAAGCGAAGTCGAAGATCTGTCTTTGCTTTGTCATCCTGAACGAAGCGCCGCTGGCGCGCAGTCGAAGGATCTGCGTTATGCGGTTTCCCCATTTACACCACCCCGAAAATCCGCTACCATCGCCGCGATTTCTCCGGATGGTGAAACACTTCGCCCGGCTCGCGCACCATCCCCAGGTGACAGACGGCAGTTCAGGCCACTCTGCTTTGTCTTAGCTCCGCCGCTCTGCAGCTCCTGTCGCCGCTTCGCATCCCCGCAGTCTCAAAGGAACGGAAATGACGACCGCCCGATTCCATTTGTCCCGTTTCGCACTTCGCGGCGCGACCATCGCGCTCGCCTCGGCCCTGCTCTCGCTTCTCTCCGCCTGCCAGCCCGCTCCCGGAACCGTCAAAGACGAGGCCCTCCGCGCCGGACGCGACGCCGCCTCTTTCCCGGCCGCCGATGAAGACTACTTCCACGACATGGACGGCGCCATCGCCCTGTCCTCCGACGAAATCAAGGGCCGCAACATGTGGCTCGTCTGGACCGGCGGCGACGATCGCCTTTGGGACGGGCTCACCAACACCAGCGTCGGCACCCTCGACCTGCTCAAGACCTTATCGTCGTATCCCGGTTTGCAGGCCAGCCGCGACAATCGCTGGACCTGGCTCGGCCTCGTCAACGAGCCCTGCTTCAAAAAAGCCACCGGCCCCGACCCCAACCGCTACGGCCTCTGGCTCGATCAGCGCGACCCGAGCTGCCCCGGCGATCCCTTCGAAAATGAGCAGAAATATCCCGGCGTCAAAATCGGCGCGCGCGGCAAAACCGTCCCCGTCGGCTCCTACTACGGATACGCATCCGGCGTCGTCGGGCTGCGCCTCTTTCCCAACCCCGACTTCGACGCTGCCGCCGCCAAACACTGGGACGCGAAGCGCTATTACTCCGACCCGAATTACTACAACGACAAAAATCTCGTCCGTCCCTATCGCGTCGGCATGTCCTGCGCCCTCTGCCACGTCGGCCCCAGCCCGGTAAAGCCACCCGACGATCCCGAAAACCCCAAATGGGAGAACCTCGCCTCCAACGTCGGTGCGCAGTATTTCTGGGTCGACCGCATCTTCGACTGGAACCCCGATTCTTCCGTCTTTCCCTGGCAGCTCTTCCACACCTCGCGCCCCGGCACGCTCGATACATCGCTGATCTCATCCGACAGCATCAACAATCCGCGCTCCATGAACGCCGTCTACAACCTCGGCCCGCGCCTCACCCAGAGCCTGCGCTGGGGACAGGAAACCCTCGCCGGCGGCCAGCGCAATAACAAACAGTTCAACGACTTCCTCTCCAGCGGCCCGCTCACGCAGTTCTACACGCCGCCCGACACCGTCCACACCCCGCGCGTTCTCAAGGACGGATCAGATTCCGTCGGCGCGCTCGGCGCCCTCAATCGCGTCTATCTCAACATCGGCCTCTTCAGCGAGGAGTGGCTGCTGCACTTCCGCGCTCTCGTCGGTGGCCAGCCCATCACGCCCATCGAGATCGCCGTCGCCAACAAAAATTCCGTCTACTGGCAGGCCACCGAGCAGCAAACGCCCGACATGGCGCTCTTCTTCCTCAAAAGCACCGCGCCCCACCTGCTCAAAGACGTCCCCGGCGGCGACAAATACCTCACCAAAGACCAGAAGGTCCTCGACCACGGCGCCATGGTTTTCGCCGATACCTGCGCTCGCTGCCACTCCAGCAAAATCCCCACCCCCGCGCCCGGAGTCGATCCCGGCGGCTGCTCCGGCAAGGACTACCTTACCTGCTGGAACAAGTACTGGGCCTGGACCAAAACCGACGACTTCAAAACCAAAATGAGGGCCATCGTCCAGCAGAAGGACTTCCGCGACGACAACTACTTCTCGACCGAGCTCCGCGTGCCCGAGACCGTCCTGCGCACCAACGCCTGCAGCTCGCTCGCCACCAACGCCATCGCCGGCAACATCTGGGACAACTTCTCTTCGCAGACCTACAAAGAGCTGCCCTCCATCGGCCAGGTCACCGTCTACGATCCCTATACCGGAGCGCCCAGCCAGTACACCATGCCCGCCGGAGGCCGCGGATACATCCGTCCCGCCTCGCTCATCAGCATCTGGTCAACCGCGCCCTTCCTGCAGAACAACGTCATCGGCACTTTCAACCCCAGCCCCTCCGTCGACGCGCGCATGGCTTCCTTCCAGGACGCCATCGAAAAAATGCTGTGGCCCGAAAAGCGTGAGAAAGATCCGGTCCTCGGCGACAAAATTCCCGGCTACATCGACCGCACCACCGCCACCAGCTGGCTCATCATCCGCGGCGGCTATCTGCCCGACTTCCTCCGGCCTCTGCTCAGCCCCGCTCACCGCTTCTTCCCGGCCATCTTCGGCGAAGGCGAAATCAAGCTCGGACCCATCCCCGCCGGCACGCCCGTCAATCTCCTCGCCGACATCGATCTGCTCGGCGAATCGACCGCAACGCCGGAGGAAAAACTCGACCACCAGAAGAAGGTGCTGGATCTGCTGACGAAGCTCATCCACGATCTCAACGCGCTGCCGCCCAATGCCACCGACGACGACGCGCGCAAGGTCTTCGCCAACGTCGTTCAGCCCATGCTCGCACTCAGCAAGTGCCCCGACTTCGTCGTCAACCGCGGCCACTACTTCGGCACCGCCTCCTACCCCGGAGAGCCCGCTCTCACCGACGACGACAAACGCGCCCTCATCGAATATCTGAAGACGCTCTGACCAGCGGGTGCCGCACCTTCGCGAAGCTAAGGTGGGAAGGCAGTATTGAATCCTGGTGCCACGTCAGGACGTTCGTATAGGGCTTTGTATCAGGGCACGGCTTTAGCCGTGCCGTAACCCGCATGAAAAGAAGGGGCTTCAGCCCCTAATGCAATGCCCCGGGTGCCCCATGTCTGGCTTTTCAGACATGGGATCGCGCAACCTTAAACCTCTGCCATCCTGAGCGAGCGCAGCGAGTCGAAGGACCTGCATTTCCGGATCTCGCGCAGCGAGATCCGGTAGAAGCCCCGGGCTTCAGCCCGGGGGAAAGATCGATGGAATAAAAAGGGGCTTCAGCCCCGGGCCTTCTTCGCAGGTCGCTCGGAAATCAACTTCAGTTCCGTCCCCACCCATGAGCTGGCTAAGTCTCCCGCTGACCGTTTTTCAGCTGGCCGTCTCATCGCTATCTGTCCCTTCGCTAACCGTTCCTTAGCTGCCCCGTTTCACCCCGCATTCACGCCCTTTCGATTACCCTGTTGCGGTGCTGAAATCCATCTCTGTCGCTGCCGTCTTCGTCATCCTGGCTTCCATCTCCTCCGCGCAAAAGCACAAAGACGTCGCCTTCCTGCCCGGCCACCGCGTCACCACCGACGCGCACAACTGCTACCCCTACGACGGCCGCTGGAACGACCGCATCGACCGCGCGCTCTCCACCGGAACCCCCGTCGCCATCGAGCAGGATCTGCTCTGGTACACCGACCCCAAAACAGGGAAGTCCTGGTCCATCGTCACCCACGGCCAGCCCGCCACCGGCCAGGAGCCGACCATGGAGCACTACTTCTTCGACCGCGTGCGCCCCATCGTCGAGCAGGCCCTCCGCGACGGCAACCATGGCAACTGGCCGCTCATCACCCTCAATCTCGACTTCAAGGACGACAACCCCGACCACATCGCCGCCGTCTGGCAGCTTCTCTCGAAGTACCGCGCCTGGCTCACCACCGCGTCCAAATCCGCCAACCCGGCTGACCTCACGCCGCTCACCGTCCGTCCCATCCTCGTCCTCACCGGCCAGCAGGACGCGCAGCAGGCCATCTTCTACGACAAGGTTCCCGTTGGCGGCACGCTCCTGCTCTTCGGAGCCGTCCACAATCACGACGACGATCCCATGGCCGCGCCCGACGTCATCGAGCCCGAAAAGCCCACCACCTATCGCCGCTGGTGGAACAATCCCTGGAATGTCGTCGAGGCCGGAGGCCAGAACAAAGCCGGCGACTGGACGGCCGCCGACAATCAGCGCCTCCGCGCCCTCATCGCCCACGCCCACGCCAATCGTCTGTGGATTCGCTTCTACACCCTCGACGGCGCATCTCCTAACGAGATGAAGCAGAACGGCTGGTTCAACGGCTACAACTTCGGCTCACTCGAAGCGGCAAAGCTCCGCTGGCACGCCGCAGCCCTCGACGGAGCCGACTACATCGCCTCCGACCAGTACGAACAGCTCGGCGCCCTCATCCACGCTCTTCCGCGCACGCATTAAACTTTGAAGCCCGGCAGAGACCGGGCTTCAAAGGCGCTTTTCTATAAGGGATGAAAAATACCGGCACGCCGTCCTCATGAAACTGGCAGGACGGCTGCTCGCAGCGGAGCGCAGTTATTTCGTGAAGGCGTGCAGGCGTGCAGGCGGATGATCGGAAGCCAGGTCATGCCCGCAATGCACGCAGAAGAGATCGGTGATGCGGGTACTGCGGTAGCAATTGCCGCAGCACGGCGTTACCTGCCAGGCGCATTGCGGACAGAAGTGATACTCATTTTCCACCTGTGCTCCGCATGCCGGGCAGATCGAAATGATCGGCTGCCGAAGCAGAAAATAAAGCACCGCGCCGATGCCGCCGGGCATGACGATACACACCACAGTCCACAGGCGAAGACTCATACCGCGGCGTGGTGAGTCGCGGCTGATATAGCCGATCATCAGCACATAGAGTGCCGCCAGCGCGCTCCATGAGATCGAAAAATACAGGCGGAGGCCTACCGGTGGCCCCGGGTGGTGGCGATGGGCTGGCAGCACGATCCAGAAGATGTACTGCATCACCGCAAAAGCCAGAACGGCCCCGGCAACCGACCAGCGCGGGATCAGGTATAGCTCGTCCGAGAAGGTGCCGGTATTTTTTTGAGCGCGTTGCGGCGTGGAATCCATCCCGTCCAACCTCGTTTACCGCTTCCCGTTATGCAGGCGGTCATTCCTGCTCCAGCTAAAGATCAAAACCGCGAAAACGCCGGAAAACAGAAGCAGAATCAATGACATAACCATGGCGGGAGCATCGAAAAGGTGCTCGCCTCCAAAAAGATCGTCCACGCTGCTCCAGATCGCCGGTGTGAGCAGCACCACAAGAGCGCTCATCATCAGCAGTGCAATCCCCAGGTGCCGTCTGTGGCGTATGCGCTGCTCCTTCATCTCATTGGCAGCCTCCATGACGGCTCGCCGTGTACGCAGCACCACATCCAGATGAGGCAGGTTTCGCCGGCCATGAACATTGCTCAGCGCTGCGGTCTCCGCCACGCGCCGGTCTCTCTGCGGAAAAAGCGGGTTCTGGTTCACAGCGCCTCCGCGAGTGTATCGTCCAGCGCGTTGCCAACCCTGGTCGCTGCCTCAATCCGGGGGCGCAGTGCCGCCAGACCACGATACAGCCGCGATTTTACCGTGGAAAGAGGAGCACGCGTCACCCGGGCAATCTCTTCGAGCGACATTTCTTCATGAAAGCGCAGTACCAGAACTTCCCGGTGCAGGGGATCGAGCGTCAGCAGAGCCTCTGCCACCAGCTGGCCGCTCTCGCTGGTCTGCAGATGGTCAAACGGCGTTTTTTCGCCGCTCGGCACCTCAAAAGGCCGCTCCTCATCGCCACCCTCGCACATCTCCTCAAGGCTCGCCATGGAGCGCTTCCGCCGCAGGTCGATGACCAGATTGCGCGCGATGGTAAACAGCCACGTATCAAAGCGGGAGTTGCCGTTGAACTGAGCGCCGCGCATCAGCACCCGCATCCAGGTCTCCTGGAAGAGGTCTTCCGCGATCTCCCGATTGCTGGTCAGATACAGCAGGTAGCGCAGCAGCCGGTGCTGATATTGCAGAATAAGCTGGTCCAGCAGCTCCGGATCATGGCGCTTCAGGCCTTCCGCGACGAGCGTGTTCTCGGACCGGACCTGCTCCGTAAGAGTGAGGGCAGTTGCGCTCATGTCACTCACTGAGACGGGCAAAGCCTTCTCAAAGACGCTGCCTGCGACCAGATTTTCAAGGCTCTGCGTCAGTCCCATCCGTCTGTCCTTTACCAGAGGGCTTCGTTCCCCGCAACCTGTGAGTTATCAGTATGACGCCCGGCCGGGGCCCCTGCAAGCAAACTCTGCGAAAGCAAAGCAATTAAACTAGAGGGATGGAGATATTGTACGGCCTGCATTCCGTGGAAGAGGCTCTTCGCGCCGGAAGCAGGCGGTTTGACCATGTCTGTGTGGCCCGCGAACGGCAGGACCGCCGGCTGCAGGATGTGATCGACCTCTGCCGGGAAACCGGCGCCCGTCTGCGCTTTGAGCCGCGCGATCAGCTCACCCGCATGGCCGGAACCGCGGCACATCAGGGTGTGGTGGCCGTTGTCCGGGCACGGGAGTTTCTCGATCTGGAGGATATCCTCGAGGCGCCTGCGCCCGAATCCGGGAATGCCCGTACTGCCCGCCTGCTTCTGGCCCTCGACGGGGTCGAAGACCCTCAGAATCTCGGGGCTCTCCTGCGAACGGCCGATGCCGCCGGGGTGGACGGCGTTCTGCTTACCGAGCGCCGTTCAGCGCCACTTAGTCCCGTTGCCGTCAAAGCTTCAGCGGGCGCGGCAGAACATCTTCGCCTGGCAAGGGTCGTCAATCTGGTGCGGGCGCTCGAACAGCTTAAAGAGCGCAATATCTGGTGTGTCGGTCTCGATGAACGCGGCGAGACTGCCTACGATAGCTACGACTTCACCGCTGACACCGTCATCGTGCTGGGTCGCGAGGGTGCCGGGCTGCACGATCTTGTCCGCCGCACCTGCGATCACCTGCTGCGCATCCCCATGTCCGGCGGTGTCGCATCCCTCAATGTCTCCGCCGCAGGAGCGGTGGTGCTCTTCGAAGCGGCCCGTCAGCGGCGCAGCCTGGCGCCGGCAGCGAATGCTCCGGCAAAACCCAAAAAGCAAAAAGGTCTTGGCTCATGAAGTTCTGGTTGTACCTGGGGGCAGGTCTGCTCTGCGCCCCTGCAGCATTTGCACAGCAGCCGGGCGCATCCCGGTCATCTCAGCCGCAGGTCCTCTTTTCCGGCCCGCAAAAAGCAGCGCCCGCTGTCCCGTCTTCGGAGAAGTCGGACGTGACCGATGCCGAGCGCTCTGCCGTAATCTTCACGGCGTATGACCTGGATGTGCATCTTGCCCCCTCCCGGCAATCGCTTGAGGTGCATGCGCGCGTCACCGTGCGGAACGGAGGCGCGGCTCCGCTGAAAGAAC
This sequence comes from Paracidobacterium acidisoli, assembly GCF_003428625.2. Classification (GTDB taxonomy): domain Bacteria; phylum Acidobacteriota; class Terriglobia; order Terriglobales; family Acidobacteriaceae; genus Paracidobacterium; species Paracidobacterium acidisoli. The sequence goes on from NZ_QVQT02000004.1 coordinate 625,665, forward strand.
TTCCCCTGCAGATATCCTCAACCCTGTACTTCGAGATGCTGGGTGCCAACGGCAAACGGCTGGCCTTCGTCCAGACCACCCTGAACAGCGACGTGGATCACAGCGGCCAGCTTCATGAGGCCGTGATCTCACTCCCCGAGCCGCTGGCACCGTCCGCTTCGCTCACCCTCGATGTCGATTACGGCGGTCAGATTCCCCTCACTGCAAAGCGTTTGCTGGCAATCGGTACCCCCGGCGTTCCTGCTGAGGCCTCCGACTGGGACCGCATCTCCGACGAGTTCACCGGCCTGCGCGGCTTCGGCAACGTCGTCTGGTATCCGGTCAGCTCCGTCCCCGCGGCACTGGGAGACGGAGACAAGGTCTTTGCCGAGATCGGACGCCAGAAGCTGCGTTCCGCAGATGCCACGATCACCATTCACCTGACGGACGAGTTTTTCAATGAGCCGCCCGATGTGGCCATCCTGGACGGTCACCTTATCCAGCTCGACAAACCGCGCGCCATGCCCAATGCCAGCTTTCCTGGCGTTATTACCGCTTCGCTCCCCACGGAGCGGCTTGGTTTTCAGGCGCCTTCTTTCTTTCTGGCCCAGCGAATCGCCACGCAGGGCGGCCACATTCGCGTGTATGCGCGAAACGCCAGTCAGGGCGACGCACAGGCATATCTGACCGCGGCGACGATGGCTCTGCCTCTGGTGCAGCAGTGGCTCGGGCAGCGTTCCGATGCCGCGCTGACGGTGCTGGATCTGCCTGAGCCCGACGACGCACCGGCCGAGACCGGCAGCGTGCTGCTGACAGCCTTCACTGCCACGGCTCCGGAAAATGTGGCGCCTGCTGTGGCTCACGGACTGGCGCATGCGTATTTCCATTCGCCGCGTGAGTGGCTCAATGAAGGAGTGGCCGGCCTCATCAGTGCGCTCTGGATTGAATCGACACAGGGACGCACCGCTGCCATGGAGCGCCTGAACGCCGAGCGGCCCGCTCTGGCCCTCGTCGAGCCTGGAACACCCGGTCAGGGAGCCGGCGAAAGCCTGCTGCAGGCCTCAGACGCTATCTACTATCGCACCAAGGCAACGTACGTGCTGTGGATGCTGCGCGATCTTGCCGGAGACAAACCACTGCAGCAAACCCTCGCTCTGTACGACCCTGCGCAGGACACCACACCGGAATACTTTGAGCATCTGCTGGAGCAGCAGTGCGGTAAAAACCTGCAATGGTTCTTCGACGACTGGGTCTACAACGACAAGGGCCTGCCCGACCTTTCCATTGGAGGCGTCTATCCCGGCGCCGAGGCGCATGAGCAGACACTGCTGGCCATCGACATTACGAATGCCGGCTACGCTGCCGCCGATGTGCCTCTCGTCATCCACTCCGGGGAAGCCGCTCTGACCCGGCGCGTCCAGGCCCCGGCGCATACGAAGATCACGTATCGGGTTCTGGTAACGGGCGATCCCACAGAAATAGACCTGAATGACGGCAGCGTTCCCGAGGTGCAGGCCAGCGTTCATGAAAAGGATCTGGTCACCGCACCCGTCCATTAGCCGCACCTGGCCCGTCCGGAGGGGTTACTGGCTTTGTGTCGAGTTCACGGCAGGATGAGCCATGCTTCCCGTCAGGCGGAAGGTGCCGGAAGGCGCCACGGCATTCAGATCGACCTGCCGTGCAAATGTCACGGTCCCGAGGATCGTCGCCGACCTGCTTCCGTGCGACAGCTGGCTCCGGGTCAGTGTCAGCCGGCTGTTGCCGATCGTGCCTTCGCCCGTCCAGTGGTCGAAGTGGGGCAGAGGCAGGGCGGTGGTTCCGGCCGTGGGCAGTGTGCCGTTCCGCCAGTCGAAGTGAAAGTCTCCGGTTGCCGAAGAGGTGAGATTGTCCTCGGTAAAGCCCAGGGCCGTGAACTGGACGTCCGCGTTCAGCGTGCCCGCTCCCCAGCGCTCATGAAACAGAGAAGAAGCCTCAGCTCCATGAACGCCGGTAAGCTGAACGTCCAGCTTCCAGACCGGGCGCGGAGTGCCCGCATTCAGGCTTCCCACTGCATGCATCGTTCCGCCGAAGGCCTCCGCATCGAGCGATGCGATATGCACATTGGTATCGGCAATCGACACGGAGGCGGCGACATTGTGCAGCGCCATGTCGCCAATCTCCAGCGCGGCCACGCGGACTGAGCCATTCAGCACCGGCCACATGTGATGCTGGCTCCCCACGTGTGCCAGAATGGCGTCGAGCAGTTCGCCGTGAGCGCCCGCGCCAAGCAGCGCAGACTGAAGCGCCGCCGCATCGAGCGTGTTGGTTTCCAGACTGAATCCGATGGGACACGGCCCCGTCCCCGCCGCCGCGCAGCTGGTCTGAAAACTGACCGAGCCATGTACCGGAATGCCGTGAAAAACCGCCGAAGCATTGTTCCAGACAACAGCACCAGGCTCCAGAGTCAGTGTTGCTGACGGGATCTGCAGCGGATCGGGCAGAAAGCTGGTCCGTATGCGGATATTTTTCAGCTCAACCGAGCCTGTCGTGGTAATCGCCAGCTCAGGATGGTCCTGATCGGAGACCGGCACAACCCAGGGTGCCTCGACAGAAAGGCTGAGCCCGGCGATTCCCGCTGCGGCACCGCCACGCTCCTGATCGCTGATCGATGCAAGCGAGGACTGCATCAGCCCGAAGTTGCTGCTTAGCGGCAGCAGCCGGTTCAGAGATGCCTGTCCCGAAAGTTGCAGAGCGAACTGTGTGCACGTGAATCTTCCGCTTACGTTCAGCGGTGCCTGGCCGCCCATGGCAACAGAAAAGCTTTGCAGCAGAATGGCCGGCTCGAATTTCAGCGCCGTACGTTGAAGCCGCCGCCGTGAGCCCGCCCTGGCATGGCTTTGCTGTCCAGCCGGGCTCTGCTGGCCGGAGGGCGTGGCGATGAAATGCATCGCAGGCAGTTGCATGGGTTCACTGAGTCCCGCATAGCGAAGCGAAGCGCCGTTCACCACAGCCTGTCCGGTCAGAGATTCCTCATCTCCCCCGGAATACTCGAAGTCGCCGCTGACGGTGCCGGTTGTAACAGCATTCCCGGCGCGCTGCCGCATCAGTCCGATCATGTCGACGGCAAACGAAGCCGGCAGGTGATCGATCTCCAGCCTCAGCGACGAATCCGGATTCTCTTCTCCGTGCATGTCTCCGGTCAGCAGCAGGTGTCCGTTTCCAACCGGCCAGAAACAGGTCAGGCCGTGCAGGGCATGCGCGGTGCGCTGGTAATCGCCGGTGCACCGCGCATCCACATCCACGGTGCTGCCCGGCTGAAACTCCTGTCGGTGCACGTTGCCGATGCGTACGCGGGAGTTCACGTGCAGATCGTTGACATCCCCGGTCAGAGTCGCGCTCAGGTCGAGATCGCCGCGCCAGCCCGTATCTCTGGCCATCAGCAGGCGGCTCGCCTGTCCCAGCTGTGCTCCGCTCCATTCGGCATCGAGATGCAGCGGCATGGCATTGATGTCAGCCGCACGCTGCAGAGAGCCATCGATCTGAAGCTCGCCCGTATCGGAAAGGTGAAGGTCGAGATCGGTGCGCACCGGTTGTGCCGTCAGACGCAGCCTCCACTGATCCGGCGTATCGAGCCACATGGAGAATTCGGCATTCATCAGTGAGAAGGGCTTCTTTTCGAGTCCTTCCCTGAAGTTGATGCGCGCATTGCTGGCCTCGATATACGGAAAGCGCGGGCTGCTGCCGGCGCGCCGCTGCATCGTGGGAGCATTGGAAAGATGCGAGGCCTGATCCAGAACCGAGCCGATATTCCACAGGCCCTTCGCATTGCGCACCAGGTTCAGGCTGGCCTCGTCCAGGCTGATACGGCTCACTTCCAGCCGTCCGCGCCAGAGAGAGCTCAGGCGCAGCGAGGCCACCACCGACGAAGCGCGCAATACGGGTTCAGCGCCGAAGGCCGGTTCTTCCTCTACTTCGAAATCACTGATCACGATCCCCGGCGTTGGAAGCAGGCGCAGGCCCACACCGCTCATGTGCACAGGCCGGCCCAGGCTGCGGCTGATTACGCCCGCGATCGATCGCTGGTAGCGGTTGATATTGATGTACGGAGGCAGCAGAACCGCCAGCAGAAGCAGCAGGACAACCGCTCCCGCAACCGCCAGCTTCCCTCGCTTCGCCGGCTTCCGTTCCGTATCTGTTACGGCCGGGCCGTCCATCATCACTTCACCCGGTGCAGCGTGCGGCGCCAGCGAGTCTGATCGAAGAAGTGGATTGCTTCGTGCGTAAACCAGGAAGCGCGATCGGGCAGCGAAGTCTTGTTCTCCTGGTCTTCCGGAGTCACAAAGGACCAGTAAACAAACAGCGGCCGTCCCACGACGTTGGCCCGCGGCACAAATCCCCAGTAGCGGCTGTCGAGGCTTACCGTGCGGTTGTCGCCCATGGCGAAATACATCCCCTGCGGAACGACCAGATCTTCACCGTGAATATAGCCGGGCAGCGCGACGGCCCACTCGGCAGTCACGTCGCCGCTTTCTGAGGGCGGTACCGATGGGAAGTCATCGCGATACGGCGAGTAATTCAGATCGTTTGGTTTGGCCGCCTGCGGCTCATTCTGCGCTACACCGTTGAGATAGACGATGCCGTTGCGCAGGTGGACATGATCGCCAGGCAGGCCGATCACGCGCTTGACGAGGAAGAGATGCTCGCCGTTGGCCTCAAGCTGCGGCTTGTAGAAGACGATGATGTCCCCGCGGCGGACGTTGCGCGTCCGCACAAGAAACTTTGCCCATGAAGTGGGCGGAGCCAGCGTGGAGCGGTCCACCAGCAGGTGATCGCCGACCAGCAGCGTCTTCTCCATCGAGGAAGAAGGAATCGCAAAATTCTGAAAGATGAACGTGAGAATGAAAAGCCCGATGACCAGAACTCCACAGATGGAAGCGAAGGCTTCGAGGGGTGTTTCGTCCGTGTGTTTTTCAGTTGCGGTCTGGCTTTCGAGCGTCTGTTCCATGAAATCCATCGTTCCTGCAGCGACTAGGAATCCCTCGTCGCGGTAAAGCCGGTTGCCGGGGCGGAAATCTTCATCCGTGAGCAGCCTTATTTATTTGCCGTGTCACGGCTACCGAATGATGCGCAGGAAGCGGCCCCAGCGCGCAAAGTTCAATACCCTGGTCAGCAGGTCCTTATTGTGTCCGAGTTTATCATCCGGAGGCAGCTGGACATCGGTCGTCGAAGGTCGGCGCAGTGAGAAATAGATGACAAACGGACGTCCCACGACCTCCCGCTCCGGTACAAACCCCCAGTAACGGCTGTCGCGGCTGTGGTTGCGATTGTCGCCCATGACGAAATACTGCCCGGCCGGCACCACAACGTCTCCCTGCTGCTCGGTCCGGCGCAGCTGCTGCCACCAGTGCATATCGACGCCCGGATCGGTGTATATTCTGATGGGAAAATTGTCGCGGAAATTATCCGGATAGGCCGGCTCGAAGACCACGTAGGGCTCATTCAGAGGCTGTCCGTTCCGGTAGACAACGCCGCCGCGAAGATGAATGCGGTCACCCGGAACACCGATGACCCGCTTAACGACATGCTCGGCAGGATTGACTGGGAAATAGAACACGACGACATCCCCGCGCTCCTCCGGCCGGTAGGGCAGCAGCCACTTCCAGTGTCCTGGTGGTCCAAAGATGGTTTTGTTCACCAGCAGAAAATCACCCACCAGAAGCGTCCGCTCCATCGACTCGGAGGGAATGCGGAAGGGCTGCACGATAAACGTCAGAACGAAAATGGCGATGACGAGAATCGACAGCAGCGATTGCGTGGTATCGAGCGGCCCCGGATAGATGTGAAAGTGCGAGTGCGGGTGCGCAGAAGGCCCTCGGCGTACCTCTGCGCCGTCCGGCGGAGGCGGCAGCGTTGCCTGAGCGAGACCGTTTGCACCGGCCGTGAGCCCGGACCCTTCGCCAAATGCCTCTCGTGACTCATCGAGCCCCGTCTTCATCGGCTCTCCAGCGTCATTCACCATCCTCTTGCGCAGCGGCAGCCAGCTTCTCCATGGCCCGGCGTGCTGCTTCCTGCTCCGCCAGCTTCCGGGTTGTACCCGCGCCCCGGGCCAGCGCCTTTGCGCGGCCGCCATTCTTCGCAATACGAACTTCCACGAGAAATTCCTTGCGATGATCGGGGCCGGATTCGCCCTTCACCACGTATTCCGGCTGTCCCTGCTTTTTCGCCTGCAGCAGCTCCTGCAGCGCCGACTTATGGTCTCCGATGCTGATCCCCTGAGCAAGTTGCTCGTACAGACCCGAGACCGAGGGCGCAATCACATTCTGTTCGACGAAAGAGCGAGCCGTTTCGATGCCGGCATCGAGATAAAGCGCTCCGATCACCGCCTCCATCGTATTGGCCAGCAGGGCATTCTTCTTTCGGCCGCCGCTGCGCTCCTCGCCCCGCCCCAGCAGCAGAAATTTACCCAGATCGAGCCGCGCCGCCACCTGTCCCAGATGCCGGCGGCTGACCAGGGCCGCTCGCAGCCGCGTAAGCTCTCCCTCGCGCAGGTCGGGATAGCTGCGAAAGAGTGACTCGGCCACCAGCAGCCCGACGACCGCATCCCCCAGAAACTCAAGCTGTTCGTTATCTTCGCCCGGCGCCGGTGTGCCGCGCTCGTGGGCCAGCGAGCTGTGCGTCAGCGCGCGAATCAACAGCGCCCGCTGATGAAATACGTGTCCCAGCAGGGCTTCGAGGTCGTCCGGTGCGGATGTTTCCATCAGGCGCTCGTATCCTCCTTCAAATTTATTTGATTCGCGGACAGGAAGACAGTGCGCTTCCGGCGATTCTTCAGCGGCGCTGCGGGGATGGCGCCGCTGCTGGACTCGCCTGTGCGGCAGGCGGCCGGGAGGAGGATGTCGGCTGGGAGGGCGCATTCGAGTCGTCATCGTCATCCGATTGCGCCTGATGGGGTAATTCGAAAGGCTGCTTCAGGCCCTTTTCGGCGGCCTCTTTCGTGTCCGGCTGTCCGTCGCGGACAGTGAGCGCGGCCTTGTACTCGGCCACCGCTGCTTCGCGATCCTGCTGCACATCGAGAATGCGGCCAAGGTAAATGTGGGCCCAGGCGAGCATGCGCGGCTCTTTGGAAAGCCGGATAGTCTCCTGGAAGGCGCTCACAGCGTCATTCATCTTGTTGCTCAGCAGATCTACCCGCGCCAGAATGAACTCGGCCCGCGCCGGATCGGCGGTTTTGTCATCGAGAGATTTCTGCGCAAGCTCTCCCGCACCCGCCGCGTCCCCCTTCATCAGCTTCATCTCGGCCAGATCGAGCCCCCGCGGCTGCTGCGGAGTGCGCCGTACCAGGTCGCTCTCTCCCTGCTGGGCAAAGGTAATATCCCGTGCACGATGGACCTCCCGGTCCACATCCATGCCGTAGACCATCTCGCCGATGGTCTCCTTCAGGCTCACCGGGGTGTGCTCGAACTGAATCATCTGGTTGTAGAAATACTGCGTCAGGACATAGCCCTGAACCATGTCATGATTCACTCTCGCCTGGCGGATTGCAGCAATCTTTTCGAGCGCCACGGCGCGCTGCTGGTCATACTGATCGGCCTCGCTGCGCGCAAGGCCCGCCGGGACCCTGACCACCGCTACGCCGGTATCCATCGTGCGCGCTTCAATGGCGCGGATCATGCACTCGATCACCAGCGAGACAATATCGCTGCGATATACAAAATCAATCGGAGCATCGGTGACCGTCTTCAGAATCGGAAGCATGCGGTCCATCGAAGACGCGCGTGCATACAGCAGCGGCTCAATTTCGTAGTGCAGGTAGGTGTGCCGTACATCCTGCATGCGAATCTTTCCCTGAGAGGGCGAGGCAACCACCAGATAATCGGGTCCGTAAACGCGGGCATTCGTCTCCGCCGGTGAGAACATCGGCTCCAGCACCACGACAAAGCGACTTCCGCGGCTGGTACTGGCCGGCATCTTGAGGTAAACGTTGGTGTCCACGATCATCTGCGTCAGCGGATCGTGCAGGCTGTTTACTTCCGCGTCGTACTCGGGGCGGAACTGAACCCAGATCGCATGCAGATCGATATCCCGGGCGAATTTACGCACCAGCGGCAAAACCTCTTCCACCTGCGTGGAATCCGGCGGCATGTCCTGGTTGTCCACGCTCGGCGTCAGCTCGGGCGGCGGGGTCAGATAGAGACCGAGCGAGACATACTGCGCGAGATCGAGGCTGTCGCTGGCCAGCCGGTGCTGGTCGATGAACGCGCACAGCTTGTCGCGGTCATCCTGTACCAGCGGCGACTGCTGCGCCGCCTGATTGACAGTACTCCGCACCTGCTGGCGCACAGGATCGGAGTCGGCCAGTCCCTTGTCGTATCCGCAGGTGTTGAGCGCCACGGCGATATCGAACATCGCCTCGCTGGTCTGCAGACTGACCGCCGGTCCGGCGGGATCGATCAGCGCCGGAGGCCGGGGCGGTCTCGGCTGCTCGGGCACGGAGCTGCTCTGGTTGAACGGAATCTGCTTTCGGCCTGCTGCAGGAGAATCCTGAGCGGCCATATACGAACCCGGCAACAGGGCTGCCATACAGACAAGAGGCAGCCAGCGATTCAGACGAAATACAGACGGCATAGACACGATGAAAGTGGGGACATTCACAAGTCTATGCATGTGGCAAAGCCGGGGTCAAACCCGGCCTTCTGCACTCGCTTCTATCCCTGAACCGAAACCCCGGAAAAGGACAGTACCGCAATCCCCCGCACTGGCTGGCCGAAGCTGCGGGCCGGCTGAAAAACGCTGAAGAGGAGCAGGTCTTCCAGTTGTCCCCGTGTCGCCTCGTCGTGTGCGCCGGAGACGATCCGGTAGTCGTAAACCCGTCCCTGTCCGTCCACGTAAGCTTCCACCACAACCGAGCCGCCCTTCCAGTCGATCGAGCTGGCATCGCCGGAGAGCGTGGAGTAAAGAAAGCGCGGGCTGGTCGTTGTCGACGAATCGTCGCGCGCAGACGCCGGTTCCGGAACGGCAAGCGTGCCCACCAGCAGCGCTACCGTGCCGACGAGAATGATGGTGCTGGCAAAGCCGGCAGAGGCCTGCAGTAGAAATGGAGCGATCGTATTCTGCCAGCGTACCTTCCAGATCGCCAGTCTGTTCTGCGCGGTCTTTGCATGTTCCTGTGAAAGGGCCACGCGCAGGCGCAGCGCCAGATCGGGTGGTGCAGGTGCCGGGCCCAGATTCACCAGCGCGCGCTGCATCCGCCGCCAGCCATCAAATTCTGCATCGCATTCGGAGCACTCCTCAAGATGCCGGGCGATCGCCTGCATGGCGACACCCGTCAGGGCTCCGTCAAGATAGGAAGAAAACTGCGCACGAACTGATTTGCACTGACTCACACGGCCTCCCCAGTCGAGCAGACCTCAGTCGAGCAGGTTCGGTTCAGAGAACGGACCGTGGAAGACGGGCGCTGCCGGGCCGCTGCCACAAACGGCTCCAGACGGTTTTTCAGATGAGCGCGTCCCCGCATCAGCCGCGATTTCACCGTTCCCAGGTTTACTTTCAGGATTTCGGCAACTTCCTCATAAGCAAATCCTTCAATATCCCGTAATACGACAACGGTACGAAAAGGTTCCGGGACCAGGCGCAGTTCGGCTTCCACCCGGGCTGCAATCTCAGCATGTGCCGCAAGGTCGAAGGGCGATTCGTGCTCATCGACGAGGGTGTCGCGGATGCAAAGAGCGCATCCGTCGCTCGTCGATTCTCCGGTTTCGGCTTCGATCGTGACTTCCTGACGGCGGTGCCGCGACCAGAAGCGCTTCTGATTCGAGGCCTCGTGCAGGGCAATCCGGTAGATCCAGGTGCGCAGGCTGGCCTCTCCGTGGAAGCCGGAGATGCCTCGAAACACCTTGACGAAGACTTCCTGTGTAATGTCGGCGGCGTCAACCGGGTTGGGAATGGTTCGGCAGATCAGGCTGTAAATCGACTGATGGTACCGGGCGATCAGCCACGCAAACGCTTCTTCTGATCCCGCCTTGAGCTGCGCAATGATCGCAGACTCCTCGGGATGAATTCCAATGACACCTGCCAGATTTCCCACGGCTGTCCCTGCCTGCACGGATTAACCTCCTTACATTAACAGGAAACCCCGCCTGCAAGAGCGGGAGACCGATCTGCCGCCGGCGGCTCGAGTGTCTCGCTCACTCTACTGGCTTAGACACCGGCCTCGGTCTGTCCGGTTCCCGAAAACTGAGGAAAACACGGAAATAGGCATGGAAACACCTGAGAATGCACCAGCAGAACGGCGATGCGGAAGCGGCAGCTTGCAAATCCGGAGCCAGGACTTTTACCCTCACCTGTCGAGTGCGATGCGGCCTTTCGCCTCACGAAAATCCGGCTCTTCGGAATAGAAAGCGATTACAAAGATGCGACGGCGTGATTTTGTCAAAGCAGTGATGGCGGCTTCGGTAAGCGCCAAAACCATGTTGGGCCAGCAGACGGTCACCCCGCCTCCGCCCCAGGCAGCGCCGCCGGTCGCGCCCTCTGCACCTCCACCGGTAGCAACCGCTCCCGGTCCGGTGCCGTGGATGCGCGGCCTGCGCGAAGTAAAGCCGCTGCCGATTACACCGTTGGTTCCGGATGCCGTGGCACAGACCAGCGCGCACTTCTTCACCGACCGGCAGCTCGCAACGCTGCGGCAGCTCAGCGAGATCATGCTGCCTCCTCTGAAGGGTTATCCTGGAGCAATCGACGCGGGAGCGCCGGAGTTCCTCGACTTTCTCATCGGGGTCTCGCCGGTCGATCGCCAGCAGATGTACCAGTCCGGCCTCGACCGGCTGGACGCCGAGGCTCGGCAGCGCTTCGGCATGCCGTTCGCCGGCATACAGGCATCGCAGGCAGATGAGCTGCTGCGCCCGTGGCTGAGAACATGGATGACGGATCATCCACCGGCGGAGCCGTTCGCACACTTCGTCAACCTGGTCCACAGCGATATCCGGACAGCCACAATCAACTCGGAGGCATGGAGCAAAGCCGAGACTGCGATGGGCAGGGAAGAACCGGATGTGGGGCTCTACTGGTTCCCGGTCGATCCCGACATCCACCGGGAAGAGCCGGGGCGGGAGGCGTCAGCGCCGGTGCGCCATCCGGCGCCGAAGAAGCAGCATGCCTGAAGCATGATTCCTGGCTGGCATATTGTCCTGTGCCGGAGCACACAACCATCGGGCAGCAACCGAAAGAGATGATGCGAAATAATGACTGATGAAACTGTAGATGTTTTGATTATCGGTTCCGGGCATTCGGGCGGCATGGCGGCAAAGTGCCTCACGGAAAAAGGCATCTCGTGCCTGATGCTGAATGCCGGTCCGGTAGCCGATGCGCGCCGCGACACGGAGCCGAAGCCGGCCTACGCGCTCCCCTTTCGCGGTTTTAAGCAGCCCGGCAGGCTCGAGCACGTTTTCCAGTCGAACGAGTTCAACGCCAACACCTGGGTGGATGAGCAGGAGGTGCCTTACACCTGTGATCCGCAGCAGCCCTACAACTGGGTGCGGGTGCGGCTCTTCGGAGGACGCTCGCTCTTCTGGTCGCGGCAGTCCTTCCGGCTCAGCGATTACGAGCTCAAAGGAAAATCGCACGACGGCTTCGGCGACGACTGGCCCATCAGCCTGTCCGATCTTGCTCCGTATTATTCGCGTGTCGAAGCGATCTTTCGCGTCCGGGGACATGCGGACGGTCTGCCGCAGTATCCTGACGGCAATTTCGTGCCCGACAATTCCTCATGGACAGGCTGCATGCAGCGCTTCGTCGACGCCGGAAAGAAGATGGGCGTGCCGGTCTGCAAGCCGCGCAGCTCCGAGGGCGTCGACGGGCTCGCAAGCTCAGTCAATTTGTTGCTGCCCGATGCCTTTGCGACGGGAAAACTGCGGGCGATTCCAAATGTGGTGGTGCGCGAGCTGCGCGTGGACCCGAAGACCGGCCTGGTGAGCGAGGCTCACTTTGTTGACCGCCTTTCGCGCCGCGAAATGTCGGTGAAAGCGCGCGTGGTGGTACTTGCGGCGGGAACGCTCGAGAGCACGCGGCTGCTTCTGAACTCAAAGATCGGCAATTCGAGCGGCGTCATGGGGCACTATCTCATCGATCAGGTTTACGGGCCGGGAATCGTCTGCTCGGTGCCGGAGGCGCGCGACGGCAGGGCAACACCCGAGCTGATGGGTGGCGCCGCATTGATTCCGCGGTTCAGAAATCTCGATACCAAAGCAAAAAACTTCATTCGCGGGTATGCGCTGAATGTCTTCAGCAGCGCGCATCCCATGGACCCGCGTAACTTCGCCGCCTATGGAGCGGAGCTGCAGAAGAAGCTCGACAGCTACAGCGGCAGCGGATTCTCGACAGGGATCATGGGTGAAGTGCTGGCGCACTATGAGCACCAGGTGAGCATCGACAAAAACGTGGTGGATGCATGGAATATTCCCGTGCTGCACATCGACACAAAGTACACCGACAACGAATTCAATATGGCTCGCGATGCGGTCGACACCAGTATCGAGCTGGCCGAAGCCGCGGGCTTTGAAGTGCTCTCGAAGAACTACGATCCCAACCCGCCAGGCTACAGCATCCACGAGCTGGGCACCTGCCGCATGGGCGACGACCCGAAGACCAGTGTGCTCAACAAATGGAACCAGAGCCACGACATCAAAAACCTGGTGGTGGTGGATGGCAGCTGCTTCGTCAGCGGAGGATGGCAAAATCCGACCATGACCATTCTGTCGCTGGCCATGCGGGCTTCCGAACATCTGGCCGAGCAGATGCGCCAGGGAAATGTCTGAAGCCGGCAGACCATCGTCGCCGCCCGCAGCCGCGTAGGTTCTCATCAAAGATGAGAAGATCGAGGCACGACCCAGGTTCCGCATCCCGGCTCTGAATCCGGGTTCCGGGCAGGTACTTTCAGGCTGATGCGCAAGTCCATCCTCGCACTCACAATAGCCGCCTTCGGCATCGGGACCTCGGAGTACGTCATCATGGGCCTGCTGCCGGATCTGGCCCGGTCGTTCCACATCAGCATCCCCAAAGCCGGCATCATCGTTTCGGCCTATGCGCTCAGCGTAACCTTCGGATCGCCGCTGGTAGCGCTGGTGCTTTCCCGGCAGGAGCGCCGCCGCTCGCTTGTCATTCTGATGAGCATCTTCCTGCTGGGCAATCTCTGCTGCGCTCTCTCATCCGGCTTTGCTCTGATGCTGGCAGCGCGCATTCTTACGGCGCTCTGCCACGGAGCATTCTTCGGAACGGGAAGCATTGTCGCCGCCAACCTCGTGCCGAAAGAGAAGCGGGTGCAGGCGATCACCATGATGTTCAGCGGCCTGACCCTGGCGAATGTACTCGGAGTCCCCGCTGGTACCGCGCTCGGTCACGTCTTCGGCTGGCGCTCGACATTTCTCGCTCTCATCCCCATCGGCCTCATCGCCATGATCGGGCTGCTTTTCTGGGTGCCGCGGCAACAGTCCGAGCCGGTTCACCTTGGCCATGAGTTTCGTACCTTGCTGAACCCGAAGGTGCTTCTCGTTCTGGCACTGTCGACTCTGAGCTCCGTCTCGCTCTTCACCGTGTTTACCTATATCGCGCCGACTCTTTCCGTGGTGACCCATCTGCCGGAGCGCGGCATCACCTGGGTCCTTGTGCTTTTCGGCATCGGCATTACCGTTGGAATCCTCATCGGCGGCCGCCTCGGTGACTGGCGGCAGATGGCGACCATCTTCTGGGGCTTCGTTCTGGTCGTGCTGATCCTGCTCGTGATGCCGCTGACCATGGCTCATACCGCGGCAATGGGAGCCTGTGTTCTGATCTGGGGGATGTTTCACTTCGGAGCCGCGGCTCCGCTGCAGGCCCGTATCGTCGAGAAGGCGCGGCGTGCTCCGAATCTCGCCTCAACGCTGAATCAGGGAGCCTTCAATCTCGGAAACGCCCTCGGTGCAAGTCTGGGCGGCATAGTGCTGGCAGCGGGATATAGCTATCGCACGCTGCCTCTGACGGCAGCGCTGGTCGCGGGGATTGTCCTCGTCCTGGCCTTCATCGCAATACGCCTCGACTCGACGCGCATCACCGACCCGGATTTCGCCTTTCACGAAGAGCGGTTCCCGATCGCGCACAGGGGCTGAAGACCGCCTGCAGCCGCGTCTGGCTACTCGCTTTTGGAGGCTGTCGTGGCGGAGCTGCTGCCGGAGGAAGCGGCGGGTTTGGCATCCGAAGCGGGAGAAGATCCTGCATCCGGCTTCGAAGCGGAGGCTCCGTCGCTGCCTTTGCTCTCAGCCGATTTCGAGGAGCCGGAAGCAGGCTTTGCAGCGTAATCGTTCACATACCAGCCGGAGCCTTTGAACTGAATGGCGGGCGCGGAGATCAGCCGTTCCACCTCTTCGCCGCAGACCGGGCAGACCTTTTCTTCCGGAGCGCTGAAGCTCTGGATCTTCTCAAACTGATGTCCACACGACTTGCAACGATATTCGTAAAGCGGCACGTCCGGTGTTTCTCCTTAAAACCATTACAGCATGTTTTGAGAGAGACAGGGACCTGGGCCGCTTCGGCTGGCGCCTGCGCTGCTTCGGCTGGCGCCTGCGCTGCTTCGGCTGGCGCCTGCGCTGCTTCGGCTGGAATGGCTGTAGCAGCTCCCATGTCCGGTATCCGATGAATCCGGACATGGGAGGCAGGCCGGTTATTTCTGTGTATCGCCCAGGGTGACGAGGCGCACGTCGCTTACCGCTTCGATCCCGCGCAGCGACTTCAGTGCCGCGTCGGTCACCGCTCCGTCAATCTGCACCACCGCCAGCGCGGAGCCGGAGGTCTCGGCATGATTGCGGTCGGAGCGTCCAAGCGCAAAGTTGGCGATATTCACGCGGTGCTCGCCCAGAATCGTGCCCACGCGGCCGATCACGCCCGGCACATCCTGGTTGCGGATGGTGAGCAGCGTTCCCTGCAGCGGCGCTTCGATGTCGATACCGTCGAGGCTCAGCAGCCGCGGCGATTTGCCGTGAAGCACGGTGCCGAGAGCCGTAACCTCTCCCGCGCGCGTGTGCAGCGTCAGCCGCACCACGTTGCCTGCGCCGCCCTGTGCCGACTCCTTCTTCTCCTCGTGGAGACGGATGCCGCGCTCCTCGGTCACCGACGCCGCGTTGATCCGGTTAACATGCTCCGGATCGCCCAGCACGCCGGCAATGGCGCTGTTGCGGATCAGATCGGTCTTGGCCTCGGCAAGCCTGCCATAGTAGCCGAGCTGAATGCTGTCGACATTGCCCGGCAGAAACTGCGCCAGAAAGGTGCCGAGCCGTTCGGCCAGCGTCATATACGGCGAAAGCTCCTGATACTCCTCGTGCGTGAGCGAAGGCAGATTGACGGCATTCTGTACCACGCCCAGCTTCAGATATTCGCGTACCTGCATCGCGATCTGAATGCCGACTGCTTCCTGTGCCTCAGCCGTCGAACCGGCGATATGCGGCGTGAGAATCACGTTCTCCAGCCCGAAAAAGGGTGAGTTTTTAGGCGGCTCTTCTGAGAAGACATCAAGGGCTGCTCCCGCAACGTGACCGCTTTTGAGCGCCTCCGCCAGATCGGCTTCGACAATCAATTCACCGCGGGCGCAGTTCACGATCCGCACGCCCTTCTTCATCGTCGCAAGTGTCGCGGCATTAATGATGCCCGTCGTCTGCGGCGTGAGGCCGACGTGAAGCGTAAGATAATCGGCTTCGCGGAAGAGCTCTTCGACGGAGACAAGCTTAATCGCGTTCTCGCGCGCAATCGCCGCCGAAACAAATGGATCATGGCCGATCAGTTCCATGCCGAAGCCGCGGGCGCGGCGCGCCACTTCGAGGCCGATACGCCCCAGACCAAGAATGCCGAACTTCTTACCGCGCAGCTCGCCGCCCTGAAGCGACTTCTTCTCCCATTTGCCGGCATGCATCGTCGAGTTGGCTTTGGGGATCTGGCGTCCGAGCGCGATCATCAGTCCGAGCGTCAGCTCGGCAACGGCAATGGCGTTCGCCCCAGGCGTATTCATCACCACGATGCCCCGGCGCGTGGCCGCGCCTGCATCGATGTTATCCACGCCCACTCCGGCGCGGCCAATCACGCGAAGCTTCGGCGCGGAAGCCATCAGCGCATCGTCCGCCTGAACGGCCGAGCGAACGACAAGTCCATCGGCATCGGCAAGCGCCTCAGGAAGATTCTTCACCTGATCGTGGGTCAGGATCTCCCAGTCGGGCTCAGTTTTCAGCACGGCAAGAGTAGCAGGAGAGACTTTTTCGGCAAGAACGATTTTCATGCGGTCGGTGTTCCTTTCGCGGAGCGACGAGGTCTGCGATGTGCTGGCCGCGCGGCGAACGCCGCTTCGCGGCCAAAGAATGCTTCTGTTCCCTGCACTGCAGGTCCTTCGGCTTTGTTATCCGGCTCGATGGCAAAGCCGGATGACAGCGGTTGTGACGGGCGAGCCATGTCCGAAGATCCGGATACAGCTCACCCTCTGGCTTAAGCGTGGACGGCGACTGGCTCTTCCACGCCCTGGCCGGCGAAGACCTTCTGCGCGGCGGCCACGGCCTGGCCGAAGGCAAAGCCGGGAATATTCAGCGACGAGGCAGCAACCTGCTCCAGGGCGCCGATGATGGCAATGGTGTCCATGTAATCGAAGAAGCCGATGTGCGCGATGCGGAAGATCTCACCCTTCATCTCGCCCTGGCCGTTCGTCACAATAGCCGAGAAGCGGCTCTTGAGCTCTTTCACGATCACGCCGGAATCGACGCCTGCCGGAGGCAGGACAGCGGTAGCAGCAGCAGCCGGCGCATCGGGTGCGAACAGTGTCATGCCCAGCGCCTGTACCGCAGCGCGGGTCATCGCGGCGCACATCTCGGCGTTGTCGACGAGAATTTTGCGGCCGGCGGCAACATCGCCTCCGCCCTGCGCGGCAATGTAATCCAGTGCAGCGCCAAGCGCGGCGATGAGCGAAACTGCCGGCGTGTACGACGACTCGCCCTTCTGCGCATTCTTGCGCTCCTTGCGCAGGTCGAAGTAGTAGCGCGGGTTCTTCGCGGTCTCCGTCACCTTCCAGGCGCGGTCGCTCAGGCTCAGATACGCCAGGCCCGGCGGAATCATCACTGCCTTCTGCGATCCGCCGATGATCACATCCACTCCCCAGCCATCCACGTCGAGATGCGTGGTGCCAAGGCCGGTGATCGCGTCTACGATCAGCAGTGTCTCGCTGCCTTCGCTCTTCAGCAGCTTTGCAAGACCTTCCACATCGTGGCGAACGCCGGTCGAGGACTCGGTCGCCTGCACGAAAACGGCCCGCGTATCGGGCTTCAGCGCCGCGCGGACTTCGTCAAGCGAGAATGTCTGGCCGTTTGGTGCCGTCAGCACATCCGCCTGGCAGCCGAAAGCCTTCGTGATCGCCGTCCAGCGCTCGCCGAATTTACCGGCGGAGAGCACCAGCACGCGGTCGCCCGGTGAAGTCAGATTCGAAACCGAAGCCTCCATTGCTCCGGTGCCGGAGGAGGCCAGCAGCAGCACGTCATTCTTTGTGCCGACAAAACCTTTGAGCTGTTCGAGCACGCGCTGATACAGGGCGCGGAACTCCGGGGTACGGTGATGGATGTCCGCGGCGGCCATGGCGAACTGAGCGGCAGGAAGCAGCGGCGTCGGACCGGGGGTGAACAGGCGCGTTTTGCGAATCATTTTTGGAAATCCTCTGCCATTATTTTACCGGCGGGAAGAGATTGCGGTTTCTTTCTATAATGGTGAGTTTGGGCTGTGACTGGCCGGAAATCAGGAAACTGCGCGGCGAACGGGCCTGAATGCCCCGCCGGCGAAGGGTGCGCAAAAATGGAGCTGGTAAAGAAGATCGATCACGAGATGATTGCGGCCATGAAGGCCCGCGATGCGGACAGGACCACGACGCTGCGCATGGTCAAGAGCGCGCTGAAAAATAAAGAGATCGAAAAGCGCGAACCCCTGACCGATGCCGAGGCGCTCCAGGTGCTTACCGGAATGATCAAGCAGCGGCGTGAATCGATCGAGCAGTTCACAAAGGGCAACCGTCCCGAGCTGGCCGCAAAGGAGGCCGCCGAGATCGCCGTCATCGAGGCTTATATGCCAAAGGCTGCGAGCGAAGACGATCTGAAAAAGATAGTCGAAGAGACCATCGCGGAGCTGGCCGTCTCCGGCGACAGCCTGGGACCAAAGGATATCGGCACGGCAATGAAAGCCGTGCAGGCCGCGATCCAGAAGTCCGGTCTCCGCGCAGACGGCCGTCAGGTCAGCGATCTTGTGAAGGCAAGGCTGGCGAAGTAAGCGGCAGTCGGAAATTCAGCGAGACAGTAGATTCAGATTTCTGCATGGCGATTCACTGAGCCGGTTCATCGACCGGCTCGCTGATCTCAATGCAGTTCCGCCCGGCCTTTTTAGCCAGGTAAAGCGCGGCATCGGCCGTCTGCAGCAGCCGGAAGCGGTCGTCGCCATGAGCAGGCAGAATCGCCGCGCAGCCTACTGAGACCGTCACGCACCCCCACGAGCTGCCGTCATGGTCGACCGCGGCTTCCAGCACCGCGATGCGAATCGTTTCCGCCAGGTGCCGTGCACCATCCAGGTCCGTATGCGGCAGCAGAATGGCGAACTCCTCGCCTCCGAACCGCGCCACGAAATCCTGAGGTCGGCGCAGGTGCCGCGAGAGCACACCGGCAATGGTGCGCAGACACTGATCGCCCGCATGGTGTCCATACATGTCGTTGTACTGCTTGAAGTGATCCAGGTCGATCATCAGCAGCGCCAGCGATGTCCGCACCCGGATCGCTCGCTTCCACTCCATCGAAAATCTCTCATCGAGCGAGCGCCGGTTGGCAATGCCCGTCAGGCCGTCGACAGAGGCCAGCATCGTCAGCTGCGCGTTGGCATCGCGCAGGTCCTCTGACATCCTTCGGCGCTCCATAAACAAAACCGAGGCCGGGAAGAGAGCCACCATGTGGAAGCCAAGATAAATCTGCAGCGCCACATTGCGGGAGACCAGCAGGCCCTGTGGCCAGAAGGCGAAGGGGCCGTGTCCATGAATCGTGAAGTACACCGCCAGCAGGCACACCACCGGCATCGCGATCGCCGAACCGGCAAAGGCCAGCATGGAATCGACGTACAGCAGGATGGGGTACAGCAGAAAGAGCAGAGGATAGCGGCTTATCGTAAAGATAAGAACGATACCCGTGAATGCCGTGACAAGAATGCCGATGGTCCGTGGAAGCGCGTGGCCTTTGAAGAGGGTGCGCATCTCGGTGGAGCGTGCGCACAGGGCAAGCGGCATGATCGCCGCAATGCCTAGCGCGTCCGCGGTCGCCCAGTCGTTAAAGGCCATCAGCCACGGTTCGTGATGGACATGGTGAAAGAGTATCGCCGCCATCACGCCGGAGATGCCCGGCCCCAGCAGCAGCGCGGCAAAGAATCGTGGAAAGAGATACGTCCGGCGCAGCCAGTCATCCAGCGACGTAAAGGGGGGCAGCAGCCAGGCGCAGATCAGTACTTCGATCAGCGAAAACGTCCGCAGCCAGAGTTCGAGCGTGACCGGATTATGGTCAAGGCACTCCCCGATCCCGGTACCCAGGGTCACCCCAACCAGTATGGCCGGCCAGTCCAGGCGCGGCCACATCAGCAGCAGCGCAATCGTCACACCGTTGAGCGGCCACAGTACGGTCCACCCGTCGCTGAAGGCAAACTTGTTCAGGGCGAAGTCGGCAGTCAGGTAGATCAGGGTAAACAACAGCACCAGGCTCAGGGCCCGAACCCCTCGGTTTTGCACCTGGCTGCCGTGACTGGAGGACACGCTCACCTGCCGGAAAGGGATGAACTGCGGGGGACGCCGGGATTATAAGCAGATTCCTGATGCCTTGTGGCAACAGTGTGCCTTTAAAACCAATCGTCGCCGAACATGGGGGTGTCCAGACTCTGTCATTTTATCTGTGAGCCGTCCTTCTTCGGCAGACATTAGTCCTGGTCCCTCAGAAAAGGGCTTACCAGAGGCATCTGGCTTTTTATCGGGTTCCAGGAAATAAAACGTTTTTGCAGCCCGATGAAAGTCAGGTTGATGCGGTCATCCCGAGCACCCTCCGTTGACCACCCCTTCCCCGCTTCCTATACTCAGAGTCGTGCAATGGCAATGACGGCACTCATCATCGATGACGAAGAGCTGGCCCGGGGAGAGCTGAAATATCTCCTTGATACCACCGGCAATGTCGAAGTACTCGCCGAGGGAGCCAACGGTGTTGAAGCCGTCGAGTTAATTCGCACCTGGCAGCCCGACGTGGTCTTTCTCGACGTGCAGATGCCCGGCCTGGACGGCTTTGCCGTGTTGAAGAAGCTGCTCGAAGCCGACGAAAGCAAGCACCAGCATCTGCCGCAGATCATCTTTGCCACCGCCTTCGATCAGTACGCGGTGCGAGCCTTCGACGTAAATGCCATTGACTATCTGCTGAAGCCCTTCGATCGTGCCCGGGTGCTCCAGGCAATCGACCGGGCCCGGCTCCGCCTGCAGGAAGTGTCTGCGGCAGAGGGGGATACAACTCCTGCCGGTCCCTCGCATGCCGACCTTCGGATCGACGCTCTGCTCCGGCTGATCGATCAGCAGCAGACCTCCAGGCCCAGCAGCGGCAAGATCATTCTCCAGGCGCACGGCCGCCTTCTGCTCGTTGATCAGAAGGACATTTGCTACGCCTCAATTGATGAAGGCACCATTACGGTGGTAACTCCGACACTGGAAGGACAATCGAAGTGCCGGACACTCGAGGAGCTTCTGGAGCTTCTCGATCCCTCCACCTTCTGGCGCGCCCACCGCTCCTACGTGGTGAATATCAATCACATCCGAGAAGTCGTGCCATGGTTCAAGAGCAGCTATCAGCTGCGCATGGACGACAAAAAGCAGACCGAGATTCCCGTAAGCCGCGCCCAGACAAAACGCCTCCGCGAGCTATTCAACCTCTAGTCGATTCACTCTTTCAAATCGGAGCCGGGTGCCCCATGTTCGGATTTTCAGACATAAGAATTGCGCCCGAAGGGCGCAGTTGCCTGAACGGCTGGTCCTCAGTCATAGCGCTCGAATACAATCTGCTTCCGATCCCAGCCCATTCCCTTCAGACGGTCGCGCGTGGCCGAGACCATATCGTTCAGCCCGCAGATGTAAGCGTAAATGTCGAAGCCGCTGACGCCATGAGCCGTGCCATTCCTCAGCGCCGTCCGTCGTTCCACAATCTGCGCGACGTGGTCCTGCACGTATCCGCGCAGCCCCTCCCAGCCCTCGTGCGGGCGGCTGAGTGAGCTCAGATACTGAAAATTCGGATGCTCCGCGGCGATCTTCTCAAAATATTTCTGATAGTAGATCTCCGTTTCATGGCGTGTCCCATACACCAGCCAGAACTTTCGTCCCTCGCTGCGATCCTCGCCGTTCTCCGGAAAAAGCCACTCGACGAACCCCCGCATCGGAGCGATCCCCGTCCCTGTCGCAATAAAGATCGAATCGGTCAACGGCTCCTTCGGCACAAAAAGGCCATGTGGTCCATGAACCTGTACCGTCTCTCCCGGAGAAAGATCGCACAGCAGGTTCGAGAAAAAGCCGCCCTCCACCCGGTTCACGCAGAGCGCGAAGCGGTTTCCTTCCGGAGCCGACGCGATCGAATAGGCCCGGGTCTGCTGCTTTTCCTGGGTGTCAACAGCGACCGTGGAGACGAACTGCCCGGGCGAGAAATCGAAACGCTCAAGCTCGGGAAGGGTGAATTCCAGGTGGTAGCACTGTGCAGACTCTGAAAGCAGCAGCTTCTGGTCGAGGCGGGCAGTAAACAACTGTCTGGGCAAGGTGAGAACTCGCTCGAATCGGATTTGCATCCAGTTTACGGGATATTCGGTCCTCCCATATCCGCCGCATGGATGAGCTGAAAAATTCGGCCATGCTGGTTCGATCCGCCGGATTTACCTGCCTGTAATCAATGTGCGCCTGTGTTTCCGTACACTTACGCGTGTATGAGCAATGAGCCGCTGACGATTGAAACTGCAGAAGGCAGCACAGAGGCAACACGAATCCTTACGCTTGCCGGCCCTCTCATCCTGTCCAACATCTTCGATCTTCAGGAAGACCTGAGAAATCACCCGGCGCCGACCACCATCATCGACCTCTCGCAGGTGCCGTATATGGATTCGGCCGGAATGGGCGTGCTGATCAACTTTTACGTCTCCTGCCAGAAGCATGGACGCCGTCTGATCGTCGTGGCGCCGAACTACCGTGTGATCGAGCTCTTCCGCCTCACCCGCGTCGACACCCTCATCACCATCGCCGCCTCGCTCGAAGAAGCCAAAGCACTCTGACGCATCCGGCTATCGGCCCGGCGCGCCCGCTGAGGCCGTTCCCGGCGTAACCGCTGGTGTCTGCCCCGGCTGCCCGGGTGCCGCCGCCGGCAACGCCGGACGAATCAGCACTGCCGTGCGCGGAAACGCGAACGATCCGCCGGCATCATCGATCACATTGATCTGGCAGATGTATAGTCCAGGCTTCAGATCGTTCAGCGGCAGATCGAACTGGAACGCCACCGCATCGCGTGCCGGCACATTGATTTGTGTGGCCTGCACCAGCGGCGTCTCAAAGGCTTTGGCCGAGCCGTCCAGAAACTCGATGCTGGTCAGCACGTGAACCGGTGCTCCGGTGGCCGCCTCTGCTCCTGGCTTTTCCCTGTTTCCCTTCGCGTTCCCCTCCGGACCTTTCCCGGCATCGCTCTTTTCCGCAGCGGGATGTGATGGGTCGTAAATCTCATAAAGCAGATACATGTGCTGATCCTGCCGGAAAACATGCGGCAGATTCGGCACCAGCTGCATGCCATCCCGGACCAGCGGACTGTCCTGCTTTTTCCCTGCCTGCACCCGCTGGCTGGCGAGCACCACCGAGCTCATCTTCAGCGGCAGCTTCTTCATGTCCGGAACATTGATGTCTGTCTCGAACGAGCCCATCCGTCCCGTCTCGTTTTCGCGCACGACGAATTTAAGGTGATATTTGCCCGAGGGCAGCGTGAACCCCGTCGTGTACTGGATATTCTTCTGCCGCACCTGCTGTGCCTGATCGATCGCCAGCTTCACCGTATCGCGCACGTCGCCGATATCGTGCCCCGCGGTGTCCTTCACCACGCCAATCACATCCAGCGTCGCCTTGTCGCGATCCCCGCCCTTCACAAACGGAATCTGCGATCCCGGTACCACCAGCGACACCGGTACAAAGAACCGCCCCGCATCCACACGGAAATAGAGCGCCTGCATGTACACCGCAACATCGGTTGCCGGCAGATCGCTCGCCAGCTCCTCATCCAGCTCGCGCTCGCGGTCGTCCTTCGTCGAATGCTTAAAGTCCGCCGGCGCATAGTAGCCCGACCTGTACTCGAGCTTCACATCGCTGCGATTCACCTTGATGCTCAGCCGCCTGTACCGCCCATCCCGCCGCGGATCAGTCGAGTGGAAACCGATCACGTAATACGCCGACGTGTCGCGCTGAATCCTCTCAAACGCCGGTGAAAAATCGTTCGAGTCGAAGAATGCCTTGCCGCCCGTATCCGACGACAGCGTTGCCATCACTTCCTGCGTGTTGAAATTCGAGTCGAAGTTGTTCTGTGTCGCCGCGCCGCTGTATGCGCCCGTTCCTCTCACGCTGCCCGTCGACGCATCCCCCAGTGGAGAAATCGCCTGCAGCCCGCGCGTGTCCACGCTGTAAATCGACAGATTCGACCGCACCGCCGCATTGATCGCCGCATGCAGCGATGCCTGATTCTCAATGCCGTCCCGCTGAATCCCTCCCGAGAAATACAGCAGCGACTTCTTCTCGTTGATATTCGCCAGCGACCGTGAAATATCTTCAATCGCAAACAGCTCGCGGTCCGTGTTGATGTCGTTGTACTCCTGTTCGTCCGCCGTAAAGGAGCTAGCGTCCTCCACCTGGTTCGTCGTGCTCGTCGCGCCCGCTGCAAATCCCGAGCCCTCGTTGCCCGAGTAGCTGTTCACCGCTTTCAGCAGTAGCGGCTTGTTCGCCGTAAAGTCCTGATCGAGCGACAGCGACGTATCCAGCGACACCACCGCCACCAGATCCGCCGGCTGCATCTGTTTGTTGATGTAGTTCCGCGCCGCCTCCTGCGCCCGCTCAATATCCTCCGGCTGCATCGACGTAATATCCCAGAACAGCACGATCAGCCTGTGATTGCGCAGCTCCGCCTGCGTCGCCGTACCGTTCTTCGCTCCAAACACTCCATTCGGAGCCTTCGCATTGATTGTCGCCTCATCCAGTGGAGCCGCCTGATCCACGCTCTCGAAATCGAAGCTCGCAATCCGCTGCGGCTTCCCGTTCTCCTGAATCTGAAAATCCTTTTCCGTCAGCCCGCGAACAATCTCGCCCGTCTTCTTATCGCGCACCACCACGTTGGTCAGCACCAGGTCGCTGTTCACCCGCAGCGTGAATGTCGACGACGCCGGCTGCTCCTGGCTCTGATCCTGCCCCGCGCCCTGCTGTTGCGCAAACCCCGGCGCGGCCGCGATCATCGCCGCCAGCGTCCACATCAGCCCCGGGTGCCTCATCCTTCGCGTGCCTTTCATACACTCCTCATCGCGCTGTCCGTCGTGTCCCTAATCCCCGCCCGGCGAAGGGTGGGAGGCCGGGAAGCCCTCGGTGCATCGGCCTTTCGCTGGCCGCTCTTTAGCTGACCGTTTTTTAGCTGCCCGCTTCACCAGATGACCGCCTCTTAGCAGCCTCTAGTATCTGAACCTCGCATTGAAGCTGAACGTGCGCATCGACCCCGCGCTCGTCACCTGGCCGTAGCTGGCCGACCCCACCGTCGTGTCCACGCCCGAATACTGCACCGTGTTGAACACGTTATCTGCCGTCGCCCGAATCTCGAATGTCTTCGTATCGGCGAAGCGCATCGTCTTCGACGCCGACATATCGACCGACACTTTCCCCGGGCTGTCGATCGAGAAGCGTGACGCCGTTCCATACGTTGCCGCCGGTGTCGTAAACGCATCGCGGTTAAACCAGTTCTGCAGCGATCCCTCTCCGGCAATCCGTTGTCCGGATACGCGATCCGGCCGCAGCGAACCCGTGCTGCCTCTCGCCACATCTTCCGTCGCCGCCGCATACGACGGCGTCAGCGGGTTGCCCGACGCAAGCTGGAACGTCCCCGACAGCGACAGATTTTCCAGCGTCTTCGCCAGCCATCCCGTCGTGATCATGTGCGTGTCCGGTCCGAACGGCAGCTCGTACAGAAAATTGCCCTTCAGGCTGTTACGAATATCGAAGCTCGAGTTCGACTCCTCGGCCAGAATGTTCTGCCAGTTCTGCGCCACCACCAGCCCGCTGCCGCCGTTGCCGCCAACCGAGCTCGCGTCGTCGATCGAGTGCGAATACGTATACGTCGCGCCCAGCGAAATCCCGTTGCTCAGCCGCCTCCGCGCGCTCACCGCCAGCGAGTTGAAATTCGAGAACGCCACCGAATCCTCGTAGTCGTAGTACACGCCGCTCACCGACGTCGTCGCCGTGCGCCCCGGAGCATCCACCACATCCAGCCGCGTTCCCTTCGACCCCGAGTAGCCGAAGTTCAGCACAATGTTCCACGGAATCGTCCGCTGCACATTCAGGTTCCACACCTGCACATACGGCAGCCGGTAGTTCCTGTTCACCGCATAGTTGCCCAGCGTTCCCGGAGAAGGGAAGCCATTCGCCAGCGTGATATTCGCGCCGTTCGTGACCTCGTTCGTCTGCACATCGGCAAACGGAGGCTGAAAGGCGAAATCCTGCACGAACTTTACATACTGTCCCACCGCATAGTTAATGCCGTATCCGCCGCGCACCACCGTGTCCCGCGCCGCCCGCCACGCAAAGCCCACACGAGGAGAAAAATTATTCCGCTCCGGATAGATCAGGTCCTGCGGATACTTTCCCTGGTAGGTCCCGGTCCCGTTCGGCAGCACCGGCGACGGGTCCACCGCATAGAAGTCGTTGCTTACATCAATCGTTGCCAGATGATTGTTGTTCTCCGAATACGGCGAGAAGTATTCGTATCGCAGCCCGTACAGCAGCGTCAGGCTCGGCAGCGCTCTCCAGTCGTCCTGCGCGTAGAAGTCGTATACGTTCTCCCGCAGATACGACTTGCTGTAAGGAGCCTGCAGCGTCGTCTCCTGCGGCAGTCCGAGCAGCAGGTCCGCCAGCGAAGAGCCGCTCGTCGCCACGCCGGTAGCAGCATTTGCGCTCGTTCCCGGAGCCTCCGTGAACAGCCCGGAGAACACATACGTTCCGGTCGAATTCGTATTCCCCAGCAGATCGTCATGCACGCGCCGGAAGTCGCCGCCGAACCGGACATTGTGTTTGCCGTGAATCCATGAGGTCGTTTCGGTGAAGGAGATGGTCTGCCCCGTGCTGAAATTCGGCTGCTGCTCGTTAAAGCCCGTGAACTGGTTCAGCGTCAGGTTCGGCAGGCCGTACAGCAGCGGATTCGACGGCAGGCCGCTCAGCCCTGCCTCGTTGGCGATGTCTGTTCCATTCGTGAAGTAGTTCGTTGTCTGAGAATTGGTGCGGTTCCATCCCAGGGTGAAGTTATTCGTCAGCCGCCCTTTGCCGATCACATATCCCAGCTGCAGCGAGTACTGGTGGCTCTGCTCCTTGCCGCCCAGATCCGGAAAGATATTCAGATTATCCGAAGCTGAATGGCTGTAGTTGTAATTCACGTTGAGCGTCTGGTGCAGCGCGCCGTTGCCCTGTCCCAGCGCCTGCCGGATCATCCCCATCATCGGGCCGCCATTCGCGCTGCTGCCGAAGTTGTGAATGAAGCGCACTCCCACCTTCGTCGTGTTGTCCTGCTGCGAGCTCAGCCGCTGATAGTTCTGCGTGCTTCCCGGCAGATTCGGATTTGGAACATAGCCCAGCAGTGTCGACGCCTGCGTCGCAATGCAGTTTGCCGGAATCGTGTTGTTCGGAAATGGCTGCCCCGGCGTTACGCCGCTTGTCAGGCACGCCGCCGGCAGATTCGACGGTGCATAAATCGTGATGCCCTCGCCCGCCTGCGTCTTCAGGTCCGAGAAGTTTCCGCTACGCTCTTCCGCCGTCGGCACCGTCCCGTAATCGTCCACCGGAGACGATGACCGCTGTCCCGACAGCGTCAAAAACAGAATGTCCCTGGTGTCCTTTGTCAGCAGCTTCGGAATATACGGCGCACCCATGAACGTCAGCCCGAACTGGTTCGTCGCATATCCCGGCTGTGTAAACTCCTGCCCGCGAATCGCGAAGTCCTCTGCGTTCAGCGCCCCGTTGCCGCCCGACCAGAAGAACGCTCCATGCGGCTGGTTCGGCTTGAAGTTCCGGAAGTTTCCACGGAGCCCGCCGCGTCCGCCCCCGCCGCGCCCCCCTCCAAGCCCTCCGCCTCCAAATCCACCACCACCGCCGCGCTGTCCGCCCCCGGCTCCACCCTCTCCACCGTTCAGCGACTGATTCAGCTCCGCCTCATCCCGCATGCGTCCAAAATCGACTCCGGCAAACGGATTCGTCGTTCCGTTCTGTCCGTTCACCGCAACCGATTCGCTCGAGAAGTCGCTGTTTTCGGCAGACGACGGCAGCTGCACGCCGCTGTCTCCTCCCGCTCCTCCTGCCTGGATCAGATCCCGCGCAGCATTCAGCAGGCTCAGATTCTGAGCCCCGCCCAGATACTGCCGGGCCGTCGACGCACTCTCCGTCGTTTGTTCCTGTCGAGCCGCCCGGGAAGCAAGCATCAGCGAAAAATCGGCCGTCTGATCGTGCGATGCGGCATTCAGCAGAGCTTCTTTCGTGTTGTCTGCGAACGCGGCGAAATCGGTTCTCACTACATAGCGTCCGCGCTGCGGAATGGTCAGGGAGTAGTGCCCGGTAATGTCCGTCGTCGTGCTGTATTTTTTCCCGGTCAGGGTGTTGGTCGCCGTCACGCTTACACCCGGCAGCGGCACAGCCCCTGCTCCCTCGCCTGCTTTGATGCTGCCGTGAATCGTGCCTCCGCTCTCAGCGGGAGAGGGCAGAGCCTGTGCTCCCGGGGATGGAGCGGTCTGCACCGGCGCTGGTGTCGAAGCCTGCGGCGCTCCCGTCGCCTGGGCGGAGATCACCGGCGCCACCGCCAGAAGAAATGCGAAAAGAGGATAAAGGCGCACAGCGGATCTCACTGACTCTGCGGCGGAGCCGCAGGTGCCTGACCGCTGCCGGAATCCGCTCCCGGTCCCTGCCCCGTTCCCATGCCGCCGAACCCGCCCCGTCCGCCTCCGCGCTGGCCCGGCTCTATGACGGTCAGTGTCGAGGCAACGAAGTTGCCGCTCTGCAGCGCGCCACGCGCCGTCAGATTATCGCCAAGCTTGATATCGGCCAGCGTAATATCTTCGCGCCGCCGGCGAAACGAAGTGTTCTCGTCCACCGTAATTGTCTGCGTTACCTTGTCAGGGCGTTCGATCGTAATGGTCAGGTCTTTCATGGAGATCACTTTGCCGGCCGTCCACGTTTTTCCGAAATCCGCCCGCATTTTGTCGTACTGTGTCCGGTCGATCACCGCCACAAGGACTGCGCCCACCGTTTTTGCCTTATCGTCGCGGTCCCCGATCGCCATCACCATATCTCCGGCGTGAACATCGGACACTTTGATCTGCTCCCGGTCCTTCCGGAAACGAGTATTCGGCCCCGTCTCGACCTTGAAAACGTCGCCTTCCTCCGTTTTTACCGAAATTTCATTCCCGGTAACGGCCGATACGGTGCCCCGTATACTGTGAGCGGCAAAATCGCCCATCATCCCGCGTTCCTGCTGAGGCTCATCCTGGGCGAGCAGAGCAGGAGAAAATGCCGGAAAAATCAGAGTTACCAGGCAGCCGACAAGAAGAATGCGCCGCATACTGCGTTTCATATCGATTCAATTCTGCCGCCCTGAGGCTCGTGAGGACAGGCGGGCCATACCGATCCAGTGCCCGAATAGACGGGAAAATCCCGTCAGGGGACGCAACCGGAACATCGGGCCCGGGATGCAGGATTCCTGAGCCCAGGCGGCGTTTTGCTGCATCCTTAATGCCGGGCCATTCACCGATATGTTAGCCTGGCGGGCAACGTAAACTGCTGTCTGTCGTTCCCAGAGAAAAAAGAAACAGGGCGCGGAGGGTTGTGGAATGAAGGTGGCAGTCAGGACAGAGGATATGGAAGATGCGGCGGCCGGCCGCAAAGAATATTGTCGCGTGCGGCAGCAGACGGAAGATCTCTGCTCGCCGCTCACCCCCGAAGACATGATGGTGCAGTCCTGCCCCGAGGCCAGCCCTGCCAAATGGCACCTCGCCCACACCACCTGGTTTTTTGAGACCTTTCTCCTCCGCGAATTCCTGCCCGGCTACCGGTCCTTCCATCCCGACTTTCACTGGCTCTTCAACAGCTACTACAACGGAGTCTCCGATCAGCCGGAGAAGAAGCTGCGTGCATCCTTCTCCCGTCCCGGCCTCGACGCCATCCTCGAGTACCGCCACTCCATCGATGAGGCCATGGAAGAACTGTCCTCCCTGGAGATCCCCGAGGCGCAGCGCCGTACGACCCTCGGCCTGCACCATGAGCAGCAGCATCAGGAGCTGCTGGCGATGGATATCAAGCATGCCTTCTGGAGCAATCCTCTTCGTCCCGCATATCAGCCCGAGCCTCTCGCCGTGACGAACAATGCAGCCGGCGGCCTTGTCTGGATCGACGCAGACGGCGGTCAGCGAGAGATCGGTTGTCCGGAGACCGGTGAGGGAAGCGAGCCTTTCTGCTTCGATAACGAGAGGCCGCGCCACCGCGTCTGGGTCGATCCCTTCCGCCTGGCCTCGCGCCCGGCAACCTGTGCCGAGTATTTTGCCTTCATGCAGGATGGAGGCTATAGCCGGCCGGACCTCTGGCTATCCGAAGGCTGGAATACCGTGCAGAGCGAACGCTGGCGGGCGCCGCTCTACTGGCAATGTGACCCCGGCGCCGGAGCCTCGGTCGATGACTGGACCATCTTCACCCTTCGCGGCATGATTCCCCTGCGTCATCTGCTGCAGACACCGGTCTGCCATGTCAGCTTCTTTGAGGCAGACGCCTTTGCCCACTGGGCCGGTATGCGCCTGCCCACCGAGGCCGAGTGGGAGGTCGCCGCTGCCGGAACCCTGAAGGAAAACGCGCCCATCGCAGGCAATCTGCTCGAAAGCGGTGAGCTTCATCCTCTGCCGGTCAACGGTGCGGGCAGCGCAAAGCACGCGCAGCAGTCACTGGACCAGCTCTTTGGAGACGTATGGGAGTGGACCGGGAGTGCCTATCTTGGCTATCCCGGCTTTCAGCCGCTCTCCGGCGCGCTCGGAGAGTACAACGGCAAATTCATGTGCAATCAGATGGTGCTGCGCGGCGGTTCGGTGGTCACGCCGGCATCTCATATTCGCGCTACCTACCGTAATTTCTTCTCACCCGTAACACGCTGGCAATTCTCCGGTGTTCGGCTGGCGCATCGCTGACATCTCATTACGGAACCCTTTTCTCACGGAGGCAATCAGCCGCGCCATGCACATGACATCTTCTTTGCCCAGGCTTCCCGAAGCCGCATCCACTCCCATCGGTTCCGAGGTCTGGCGCGGTCTGACGTCATTCCCCAAATCCCTTTCCCCCTGGCTGTTCTATGACGAGGAGGGTTCGCGGCTCTTCGAGGCCATCACCGAGCTGCCCGAGTACTACCCCACCCGGACCGAACGGGGCATCTTCGCCCGTTATGCCGATGAAATGATTGCTGCCTGCGGCATGCAGGATCTCACGCTGGTCGAGCTCGGTGCCGGTACCGCCACCAAGACCGGTCTGCTGCTCGAGGCTGCGGTGCGCCGGCAGGGAAGTCTGGTCTATCACCCCATTGATGTCTCCGAATCGGCCCTCGGCGAAGCCACGCGGCGCATTGAAGCGGAGATCCCCGGCGTGAGTGTGTGTCCCCGCGTCGCCGATTACACCCAGGGCCTTGGCTCGCTTGATGCCTCTTCAGGGCAGCTGCTGATCCTCTATATCGGATCGAGCATCGGCAATTTTGAGCCGCAGGAGGCGGTCCGCCTGCTGCGCGGCGTGCGCCGCCAGATCGCTCCCGGCGACCGTCTGCTGCTGGGTGTCGATATGGTCAAGGATCGTGGCACGCTCTGCCGGGCCTACGACGATGCCGCAGGAGTCACCGCGGCCTTCAACATGAATGTTCTCACCCGGATCAACTGCGAGCTGGGAGCGAGCTTCCGTACGAAGCTCTTCCGGCACCGCGCGCGATGGAACGAGCAGTACTCGCGCATGGAGATGCATCTCGAAAGCCTGCTGGCGCAGACCGTCGCGATCCCCGCTCTTGATCTCGAGATACGCTTTGCCCGCGGTGAGAGCATTCACACCGAAAACAGTTACAAATTCACCGATGCGAGTGTGACTGCGCTGCTCGAACAGGGCGGCTTCCATGTCAGCCGGTCATGGACCGATGAGGCGGGCTGGTTTGGCGTCTATATGGCAACAGCGTAGCCGCCGGTTTTCATCTTTCAGCAGAATCTGCGAATCAGCTCACTGCGTTCGGCAAAGACGGCGGCGTCGTTAAAGCGCCGTCCGTTCGTTGCCGCCTCGCGAATCAGTTCGCGCAGCGTTTTGCGGTCCGATGCGAGCTCCGCAATACGCCGGCCGAGCCCCTCCCAGTCATGGATCGCCACAAAGCTGCCCCCTCCGTGGCCGAGCGTCAGGTCCGTGGCGAATTTATTCTCATAGCCCACAATCGGCGTGCCTGAGATCAGCGATTCAAGCAGACAGCGCGGCGACTCCGGCGTGACGTGCGTAAAGGCCATCATGTGCGCGGCGCGAAGCCGGGCCAGCAGTTGCGCGCGATCCCTTAGAAAACCCGGCAGGCTGACAATATCGCCCAGCTTCAGCCGTTCGACCTCGGCCTCGGCCTCTTCCCGCAGCGATCCCTCGCCAAACCAGACAGCCTCCACCGGTGCGCCGGCGTCGCGTGCGACAGCCACTGCCTTCAGCCAGTCCAGCGGCGCTTTCATTGGGTCCAGACGGCCCGCATAACAAAGACGGATCTTCTCTGCCGTCTCCACAGTGGCCAGCTTTGCTTCCAGCGTTGTCTGGTCGATTCCGTCTTCCGGCCGCGTATGCACATCGTGAATCAGATGATTCTCCCGGCACCACGGCGAATAGACGTGATAGCAATCCGATCCATGCCACAGGCCCAGCGAGCAGCGGCGAATCAGGTACCGGTGATAGGGCTTCATCAGCGCGGCAATCAGCCGTGCCTTCATCCGCCGCGGGAAGGATGCGTTCTTTGTGACCTCGAGCAGAACTTCGTGCTCCACCCGGTCGGTGTGGATGGCAAAACGCCGCTTCTGCCGGATCGCCTCCAGGCACGCCACCGCCGCCCAGTCGCCCACCAGTCCGCCGATCGCAAACTGCAGATACCCGCTTTTGCTGATCCGCTCGCGCAGCAGCTCACGCGTTGCGCGATACTGGCCGGTAAAGGCGCGAAGGCCATATGCCCACGGCAGCGGAACAAAGGTCAGCGAGTTCCGTGAGGCAATCTCGGAAACCGGCTTCCACAGGACCGAGGTATTTCCCGCCGCAAGATGCTCGGGAATCACCGGTGCCGCGACCACCACATGGGCAAAGCTGTCCGACCACCGGTTGAGCCCGTTGCAGGCCTGCTCCTCGAAGTAGAGGTTGCCGTCAATCTGTCGAAAGGGAACCGGCAGTACAAGCAGCATGGAGCCGTCCTGAACGACGGCCTCCTCCTCGAAAACCGGCATCTCCCGGCGAGTCTCACTTCCCTGTGGGCTCACGCTGCCAGTGTACCGTGGCGATTGTCTATGCCGTGTCAGAATCTGTCGCGAGACCGCGTCTCAGCCGGGGAAAGACAGCGCTCGATTTTCATCGGAAAAATGGCCGGATCATACCGTCCACATATTCGGAAAACCCGTCAGTCGCTTACAGCATTACCGATTCTCACAGCGTTATCGATTCCTGGTACTCGCCGAAGACACTCCGCAATGTCGAAGTGATCTCGCCGACGGTCGCACAGCTCTCTGCCGCCTCAAGGATCGACGGCATCAGATTACCGCCGTTGCGAGCATGCTCCCTGACCCGGTCCAGTGCGGATTGCCAGCGCCCGGCGTCGCGCCGCTGGCGCAGAGCCCGCACGCGCTCCACCTGCCGCCGCTCCAGCGTCTCGTCAATTCTCTGGATCGGAACCGGCGGCTCTTCTTCCCGGCTGAAGCGGTTCACGCCCACCACCACGGCCTCGCC
The DNA here is from genome assembly GCF_003428625.2 of Paracidobacterium acidisoli. Classification (GTDB taxonomy): domain Bacteria; phylum Acidobacteriota; class Terriglobia; order Terriglobales; family Acidobacteriaceae; genus Paracidobacterium; species Paracidobacterium acidisoli. The sequence goes on from NZ_QVQT02000004.1 coordinate 658,924, forward strand.
CGAGTCGATGGCCTGCTGATATGCATAGGCCGCGTTCTGAATCTCCTGCTGCACCCATCCGCGTTCAATGGCGCGCAGCATGCCGCCCATCGCCTCGATGCGGTCGAAATAATCCTGCACCTGCCGTTCCATCTGCATCGTCATCGCCTCAATGCAGTACGACCCCGCCAGCGGGTCAACGGTCTGCGCCACGCCGCTTTCGCATGCAATCATCTGCTGCGTGCGCAGAGCGATTCGCGCCGCCTCCTCTGTCGGCAGCGCCAGTGCCTCGTCGTACCCGTTCGTATGCAGCGACTGCGTGCCGCCCAGCACCGCCGCCATCGCCTGCACCGCCGTGCGCACAATATTGTTCTCCGGCTGCTGCGCAGTCAGCGTCGAGCCCGCTGTCTGCGCGTGAAAGCGAAGCATCCACGAGCGCGGATTTTTCGCGCCGAAACCCTCGCGCATCCGGCGCGCCCACACGCGCCGTGCGCAGCGGAACTTGGCAACCTCTTCCAGAAAGTGATTGTGGGCGTTGAAAAAGAACGACAGCCGCGGTGCAAAGCGGTCCAGATCGAGCCCCGCATCGAGCGCCGCCTGCACATAGGTCATGCCGTTGGCCAGGGTAAAGGCTACTTCCTGCGCCGCCGTCGATCCCGCCTCGCGCATGTGGTAACCGGAGATGGAGATCGTGTTCCACTCCGGCACCTGCTCGCTCGCCCACGCGAACATATCGGTGACGATGCGCATCGCGTGCCGAATGGGAAAGATATACGTTCCGCGCGCAATGTACTCTTTCAGGATGTCGTTCTGCACCGTCCCGGAGAGCCTGCTCACATCGGCTCCCGCCCGCTTCGCCACAGCGATATAGAGCGCGAGCAGAATACTCGCCGTCGCGTTTATCGTCATCGAGGTCGAGATGTGGTCGAGGGCGATGCCGTCGAACAGGCGCTCCATGTCCTCGATCGAATCGATCGCGACACCCACCCTGCCCACCTCGCCCAGCGCCATCGCATCGTCGGAGTCGTAGCCAATCTGTGTCGGCAGATCGAAGGCGACCGACAATCCCGCCGTTCCGCTTGCCAGCAGAAACTTATAGCGGCGGTTGCTCTCCTCCGCGTCTCCCATCCCTGCGTACTGCCGCATCGTCCACAGCCGGCCCCGGTACATCGTGGGCTGAATGCCGCGCGTGAACGGATACTCTCCCGGATAGCCGAGATCCCGCTCCGCATCGAAGCCGGCCGCGTCCAGATCTTCCGCCGTATACACATGCTTCGGGATGTTGTCGTCGGCAGGCATGAGAACTGCTTATTGTAGCGGGACGCCGGCGTTCCGGTGCACCGGGAAACAACCTTGTCATCGTGTCAGATTCAGTGCATGATGATCTCCCCCGGTGCGCGGAAAGGAAAATTCATGCCTGATCCCATTGAACACGTGATCGTCCTGATGCTGGAGAACCAGTCTTTCGACCGCATGGTCGGCCTTACCCCTGACGTAGACGGGGTAAACCCGCAGGCACTGCATTCCAATCCGGATTCGATTACCGGACAGCCGGTTTTGCAGAACCTCTCCACGCAGCCGCGCATGGATTTCGATCCGCCTCATGACTATGACGACGTTATTACGCAGATTCAGGGAACCGGGCAGCCCTGTTCCGGCTTCGTCAATGCATTCCTTCGCAACAATCCGAAGGGCAACGCCGGCGAAGTCATGGCTTATTACGACAGCTCCCTCCTGCCTTCGCTTGGAGCGCTCGCCCGAGAGTTCGTCACCTGCGACCGCTGGTTCTCCTCGGTTCCTGGTCCCACCTGGCCGAACCGCTTTTTCCTGAACAGCGGAACCTCCCTGGGGCACATCGACATGCCGAGCCTCGCTCACTTCGATCCCGCCGTTCATCTGTATAACCAGCCAACCGTCTTCGAGCGTCTTTCGGAGGCAAATAAGAGCTGGCGCATTTACTTTCACGATTTTTCGCAGACAACGCTGATGATCCGTCAGGAGCTCTACGCTCTGAACTACCGTTACATGCCTTCGTTCTATCTGGATTGTGAAGACGAAGCGAACTTTCCTCAGTACACATTCATCGAGCCGAAGTTTTTCTGGCCCGGCGAAAATGATCAGCACCCCGTCAGCGACATACGTCGCGGAGATGCCCTGATAGCAAGTGTCTACAACGCAATTCGCAAAAACGAAAAGCTGTGGAGCAGCTCGCTGCTGGTCATCCTTTACGACGAGCACGGCGGCTTTTACGACCACATCGACCCGCGCGATCCCGCCTTCAGAAAAACCGCCGTTCCACCGGACAGTCATCAGACGCCGGAGCATTTCGCCTTTGATCTTTATGGATTGCGCGTGCCCGCCGTGCTGGTGTCCCCGCTTCTGGATCACGGCGTTCTTCATGGTGTGTACGACCACACCAGCCTTCTGCAGTACCTCACGCAAAAGTGGGGTCTGGGACCGCTCGGTGCCCGCACTGCCGCCGCAAAGAGCTTTGCCGATGAGCTGGTCTGGCGATCCGCTCCGCGCGATCAAACCACGCAGGCGCTCAGCGTGGTGCAGGTGCCTGAAGATCCGAAGCCAACCGGTCTGAGCGAGCATCAGCAGGCGCTCGTGTCGTACAGCAGATACCTCGAATCAAAGATGGCCGGCGAAAAGGTGCCCGGTCCTGACAGGCAGAACTTTCTGCAGCAGGTTGGAGAGCGCCTTCTTTCCGCTGTTGAAGATGTCGCGAACCACGGACCGGTGGCCGCCGAAAGACTGCGCCTCTATCTGAACTCCCGGGGCGCGCAGCTTCCACCATCCACTCCTGCAGCGCCCCCGCAATAAGCCGCCGTACTCCGCCCGTACTCGCTGCCCTGAGCTTAAGGCGCAGGGGTAGCAGTGGGCACGCGCGTCACGGTCGCCGTGATATCCACCGGAGCGGGAGCAGGAGCCTGTGCCGTCACCGGCGGCTGATACTTCTGCAGACCTGCCAGATACGTCGTCAGATGATGCGCATAGGTAATATCGAGCGGCTTAAAGCCGCCATGCACCAGGATCTCCGTGCCCACGTGCTCATAGGGCGGCGGCAGCGGCACCTGAGGAACCGCGTCCATGAAGTTCACGATGCGGAAGCTGCCCGGAACCCACTGGTTGAAGGTCCTCGCAAAGACCGGGTCAGTGGTCCGCGGACCGGCAAAGGTGATCATCTGTGGCGTCGGCTTCAGTCCGGAGTGCCGCACGATATCGAAGGCGGCCAGCACGGCGAGCGCGCCTCCCAGGCTGTGCCCGGTGACGAAGATCTGCTGCGCGCCCGTGCAGGGAGCCGCGGCAAGCAGTTGCAGAATGCTGTCGCGGATCTGCTCGTAGACGATCTGAAATCCCATATGAGCGAGACCTGCGCCGGGCTCGGGCAGATACGGCAGCGGCGCGGCATCGAAATCTCCCAGCCACTCCCAGATCGTCTTCGTTCCCCGGATCGCGACGATGACGGACTTCAGCGGATCGTTCCAGGCAATCAGCCCGAAGATGCTGCTCTCCGATACCGCGGCATTCGCAATCCGCTGCTGGTCCGCCTGTGCCTGCGCCATCGCCTGAGCGCCTTTACTGGCATCGGCTTTAATCGTGTCCACCATGACGTAGCCCTCCGGAAGGGCGAGCGGAGGAGCAGGGACGCTCATGACCAGGTAAGCAGCATTCGCTGCCGGATACATGGTGTTGAGCACAAAATTCTTATCGAACGCTGGAGCGGCCATATTCACCTCGTTCGGAACGGGCCTGAGTGGGGGAAGAGCACCGGAGCGTGGAGTCCGGTCCGCACCGAGTTAGTCGATTTCTGCAGAATAGTGTGCCCGGCAGGCAGCCTGTTGCAAGTAAATTTCCGGAAAGTATTGCGGGTAGCTCCAGGGAAAGAAGGAAGGATTTATTTTGCCCGACGGTGGCCCGTCCGGCTTTTTCTTCTCGCCCGTGCAAAAGAGCTGACGGTGAAATAGAAGAAGATCACCGCGCAGACCGCATAAAGCAGAAACTTGCGGTGATCGGGCCCGGCCACGGCGTCATGATGGAACTTCCAGCCGTTGCCGATGAAATAAATCGTGAACAGGCCGAAAAAAAGGCCGGTAACTTCAAGCCACAGCACGCCGGTGGCATGTGCGAACGGATTCCACAATGCGCGGCCGAACTGCCGTGCGCCCCGCGCCGCTGCCTGCCTGGTCGAGCGTATCTTTTCCTGTCCGTTGACCCGGACCTGTCCGGACATTCGGGGCTCGAACTCCTGCTGTGTATATGCCCGGGGATCGGGGTGGCCATTTTTTATGCCGGAAGAAGGCTGCAGCGCTCGCTCGCGCAGCATATTGGCCGCAATGCGCGTTCCCGCACCCAGCACCCGGCCGACACGCTTCGGCTCCATGAAAAAAGTTTACGGCATTCCCGGTACGGCATGTCCGGGCCGGATGGAAAGAAAGTTTCTCCGGATACGAAGGTTCGGTTTGCAGACCGGCAACATCCAAAGTTAAGGTAGGGTTCAGCGGGCTTCTGCGCCGCGGTCGGGCGCAGGGGAATCGAGGTCACATTTGAATCAAAAACTACGCAGGCTCGTCCAGCAACTTGGAGAAGCGATCCACGAGACGGTATCGGAGTCGGAACAGATAGCTGGTGTCGTTGCCGACATAAAAAAACAGGGGTTTGAAGTGCTGCTGATGCTGGAAGCCACGATCGGTCTCAATGAAGTGGAGCAGCAACCGGGCGGCGCTGGAATGCCATCGAATGCACAACAGGATGAAGACGGCACATTTAGCGAGCACGATGTGAGTTTTCTGAAGTCGCTGCGCATTTCTGTCGCCAGCGATGAGGGAAAAGCCTGAACAAGTCCTGTGGGCCTGTCATAAACGCATAATCTGGAAGCTGTGGTAGTATCGGGCGTTCCCGGCGGGCGCTCCGGAAACAAAGATTCACGCCGCCGGCAAATGGAAGCGAGAGGCCGGATCACCCGATGAAAGACACTCTTGGTGTACTGTTGGCAGGCGGCGCAGGCGAGCGGCTTTTTCCTCTTACCCGTGATCGCGCCAAGCCTGCTGTGCCGTTCGGCGGCAATTACCGCATCATCGACATCACGTTATCCAACTGCATCAATTCCGATCTGCGCCGCGTGTACATCCTTACGCAGTACAAGGCGCTGTCGCTGAACCGCCATATCCGCGAAGGCTGGACCAGTGCCGTCGCTCAGGAGCTGGGTGAGTTTATCGAGATCCTGCCGCCCATGCAGCGCGTCAGCGCCAACTGGTACATGGGCACGGCGGATGCGGTCTATCAGAACATCTACTCCATCGGCTCCGAGCAGCCGAAGCATGTGCTCATCCTTTCCGGCGATCACATCTACAAGATGAATTACGGAAAGATGCTCCAGCAGCACGAAGAGTCCGGCGCGGACGTCACTCTCGCCACGCTGCCCATCGATCCGTCCGAGGTCTCGCGCTTCGGCGTCGTCGAAGTGGCCCGCAACGGAGAGGTCATCGGATTTCTCGAAAAGCCGAAGACCACGGATCTGCGTTCGCCCTTCAATCCCAGCATGGTCGATGCCTCGATGGGCATCTATCTCTTCAATACCGACGTGCTGCTGCCCGCGCTCATCCGCGATGCCGAGGACCCTTCCTCGAAGCACGACTTCGGCCACAACATTCTTCCCGGCATTCTCGGCAAATACAAAATCTACGCGTACAACTTCGTCGACGAAAACCGCAAAGAGGCCCTTTACTGGCGCGACGTGGGAACACTCGAAGCCTATTACGACGCCAACATGGATGTGGCTTCGGTCTCTCCGGTATTCAACCTCTACGACAAAAGCTGGCCCATCCGGACCCGTGTCCGTCAGTATCCTCCGGCCAAGTTTGTCTTCGGCGAGCCCGGACGAACCGGCATGGCGGTCAATTCCATCGTCTCCGCCGGCTGCATCGTCTCCGGCGCCGTCGTGCGGAACAGCGTGCTCTCTCAGGATGTCCGCGTCAACTCGTATTCTGAAGTCGATTCGAGCATCGTCTTTTCGCACGTCAATATCGGGCGTCACTGCCGCATTCGCAAGGCCATCATCGATCGCGACGTACATCTGCCCGAAGGCACGGTCATTGGTTATGACCAGAATGACGACCGCAGGAACTATTTCGTCACGCCCAGCGGCCTCACCGTCGTCACCCGCGATTATTCACTCTATGAAAATCCGGTTTCGCCCGACTTTCTGCAGGAGCCAGGAAACTGAGGGGAAGGTGAGATCCGATCAGCCAGGATACGGTCGGCTAAAGTCCGGTCATTTGATAAAGCGGGTCAGCGTGTGATGTCTGGAGATAAGGATATAAGCCTTCCGTCAGAGGATTCCCCGCTGACCGCCTCTTCGCCGACCGGATTTTAACTGACCGGTCCTTCGCTTACCGCTTTTCCGCTGCCTTTCCTGTAATCTTCTCCATGCCAGCCGGGACACCCCGGTATGGAACCGTTCGGCGGCAATGTGCGTATGAATGCACATGAGCCTGGCGGGCACAATGACGTGGGATCTGACGGCGATGCGGTTTCGCCCGGAGCGGCCTGCTGGCCGTGAGCCGGAGCAGAAGCCGAAAGCCGCGCCGGGTCAGACGTCACAGTGGCAGGGGCGCGGGCCGGCGCCCGAGCGGGCTCTGGAGAAGCATTTGGAAGGCGAGAGGCAGATCGCTGAATGGCAGATTCTGGTGCAGCGTTGCCTTGATGGTGATTCCTTCGCCTGGACCGAGCTTGTCAAGGCCTACCATCGCCGCGTCTACGGACTCTGTTATCGCTTTACCGGCTCCGCTCAGGACGCCGAAGACCTCACCCAGGATGTCTTCATCAAAGTCTATGGAAACCTGGCCAGCTTTGATCTGACCCGGGGCACCTTCCAGACATGGATCACCACCATGACCCGCAATCTGCTGGTCGATCACTTCCGCCGCACCCGTCAGCAGCGTGTGACCGATTCAATGGATGCAGGCTGGGAGGAGGCTGACGAGCAGCCTCTGGCGCACCGGCTCTCCGACTCCGGTCCGACGCAGCATGATCGCGCCGTTCGCCGGGAAATTGAGAAAATGGTGCAGGAAGCACTGACAAAAATCTCGCCGGAGCTGCGCGAAGCTGTTATTCTGCGCGATTTGCAGGACATGGACTACAAAGAGATCGCACAGGTCCTCCATATTCCGGAGGGAACTGTGAAGTCGCGCATCAGCCGCGGCCGGGCGGAACTCGCGCGGCTGCTGGAACGTAATAAAGGGCAGGTGGTTTAGTCGTGAAAGAGCAGAAACAACCCGAATTCCGGGGCGGATCGAAGACGCCGCGCACCCTTCGCTGCGAAGAGTGGGAAGCGCTTCTCGTCGATGCTCTGGATGGGCTGCTGCCTGCGCAGGATTCGGCCGCTTTTGAGGCTCACAGCGCGGACTGCAGGGCCTGCGCCGAGCTGCTCTCGCGCACACAGCAGGGCCGCGAATGGCTCTCCTGGCTGCATGCGACGCCTGAAGTTCCCGCAGATCTCGTAACGAAAATTCTGGATAAAACAACCGGAGCGGATGGCGTCCCGCTGCTTGTAGCTGCCCCGCAGCCCGCTGCTTCCCACGCCGTGGCCATTCCTCTGCGCAGAAGCTTTTATGAAACGCGTCTGCTGATGACCGTAGCCATGGCCTTCTTTTCGATCGCGCTGACTCTGAATCTCTCCGGAGTCAAGCTGTCGAATATCCGCCTCGCCGATCTGAAGCCTTCCGTGATCCAGGGTACGGTGAGCCGCCAGTTCTACGGCGCGAAGGAAGCGGTCGTGCGTTACTACGACAATCTCCGCTTCGTCTATCAGGTGGAATCGAAGGTGCGGGAGCTGCGGCATGATGCGCAGGAGCAGCCGGCAGCCAGCCCGCAGCCGAAGAGCGATAACGAAAATACCGGCAAGCCCGGCCACTCGCAGAACCGCAACAATGGCAAAATGCCGGAAACCCGGCAGGCGGCCCCGGTTTTGCCCGATCGCGGAGGTCTGCAGCTGGCCTGCCTTCACTCCGCCACCCAGTCCTCGCGCTGTATCCGGACAAATGACCGGACGGCAGCCGTTCACTCTCTCACTATGGGCGAGCGCAGCGAAGTAATAAGTGTAAAAACCAGAAGGAAAACCGGGCCTTTGGTGGTAATTCGATACGACCGGGCGGGTGCTCGCTCTGGCAGAAAGCATTCCTCTGCCGGGGCCCCTGAAAGGAGCCTGGCATGAACTGCGCAAACCATCCTGATATCCCCGTCGCCGCCTACTGCCAGAACTGCGGCAAGCCCTTGTGCTCCGCGTGTGTGCGGTCTGTCGCCGATGTGGTCTTGTGCGAGCAGTGCCTCGCCGCCCGGCTCGGTGTCGGTCCTGCCGGAGCCTCAGCCGGATACCCCGGAGGCATCATGCCTCCGGCCGGTGCCAATCCGGCTCTCGCGACGCTTCTCGGGTTTATTCCCGGAGTCGGCGCGATGTACAACGGCCAGTATGTCAAGGCCATCGTCCACGTGCTGGTCTTCGTGGTGCTGGTCGCCATCAGCGGCTCTCACGGCATCTTCGGAATCTTTGTCGCCGCATGGGTTCTGTATCAGGTCTTCGACGCCAATCAGACCGCAAAGGCCCGCCGTGACGGACGGCCTCTGCCCGACCCCTTCGGTCTGAACGAGCTCAGCTTCCGGATGGGGGTGCACATGGCGCCTTCGGCTCCTGGTTATCAGGCGCCTCCTGCTCCCGCGCAGCCCTGGCAGACGCCCTCCGCGCCGCCTTCCGCGGGGTTTGTCAGCGGAACGCCCGGTCCGGCTCCTGGAGCACCGCCTTCGTCCTGGATTCCTGTCTCCGGGGCCCCATTTACAAATCCTCAGCAGCAGCCCTGGACTCCGCCGTATCCCGGTGCTCCCGGCCCAGGTCCTTCAGGTGCTGCCTATGGGCCTCCGGAGATGGAGCTCGAAGCGGCACGGCGCGAGCCCATCGGAGCCATTGTCCTGATCGGCCTGGGCATGCTCTTTCTCTTCAATACCCTCGGCATCTTCAGCTTTGAATGGATCGATCACGGCTGGCCGCTGCTGATCATCGGTATCGGCATCTGGCTGCTCATCCGCAGAATGCGCCATACGCCGGCTCCGGCGCCAGTGCCTCCTCCGCCGCCGAGTAACGATCATCCTTCAGGAGGTGTGCAGTGAACCAGTACTACTTCCTGCATCGCATCAAGTGGCCGGCCATGCTGGTGGTTGTTGGCATTACTGCGCTGCTCGACGAATATCACGTCATTTCCTACTCTCACAGCTGGCCGCTCTATCTGATCGTGCTGGGCGTCCTCAGTCTGGCCGAGCGTGCTGCTCTCGCGCAGATGCCACCGCCGCAATATCCGTACCAGCAGCCGTGGCCTCCGTCTTCCGGCCCGTACCCTCCTGGCGGCTACAGTGCCGCAGCGCCCGCTCCTGGCCCATCCGGTCAGCCATCTTCCTGGACATCCACGTCGACTGCCATCGTGCGCTCGCAGGATGAGGAGAGCAAATAGCCATGGCCGCCTCGCCTCCTCCCTTTTCGCCCCGCGACGCCAAACAGCAGGCGCGGAATGATGAGCGTGCCCGCCGTGCCCAGTGGAAGGCGCAGAAGCAGTACTGGCGCTACTGGCGCGGATACCGCCGCCCTTCGCTGATCGGACCGTGCATTCTGCTCGCCATCGGCATCATCGCGCTGCTGCTCGAAACCGGCCATGTGCACGCCGCGGTTTTCTGGGGCTGGTATGCGCGCTGGTGGCCTCTGCTTCTTATCGGGATCGGCCTGCTCGCGCTGGTCGAGCATTTTCTCGACCGCAACAACCCTTACGCAGGCCGCCGTTCCTTCGGTGGCATCGTCTGGCTGGTGATCCTGCTGATCTTCCTGGGATGGGCATCACACAACGGTCATCTGATCCGTCCCTGGGCATGGCAGTTTGACAATGGCAGCGATGCCTTCTCCTGGATGGGAGAAGAGCACGACAACGACGTTCAGATGGAGCAGGTGCTCACCGCGCAGCAATCCGCGCTTACCATTCAGAATCCGCGTGGCGACGTAACCATCACGGCATCTGCCGACAACAAACTTCACCTGCGCGCGCATCAGATGGTGCACAGCTCCTCCGACAAGGACGCGCAGAAGATGTTTGGTGAAGTGCAGCCAAAGATTGAAACCTCCTCGCAGGGCGCGGTCGTAACCATTCCCTCCCAGGACGGCGCCCGCGTGGACCTGACCCTTGAGGTGCCTGCGCAGTCCAGCACCACGGTCACCGCCAGTGACGGCGATGTAACCATGGAAGGCCTTCAGGGCAGTGTGGATGTCACGGACAATCGCGGAGACATTAAATTCGACGCCATCGGCGGCGATGTGCGCGGGCATATGAGCCACGGCGACTTCTCCGCCCACGATATCGGTGGTCAGGCCTTTGTCGATGGCCACGGAGAAGACATCACACTCTCCCGCATCAAGGGCCAGACCGCCATCAACGGCGATTTCTTCGGCGATGTGCACCTCGAGCAGATCGGCTCCTCCGTGCACTTCCGCTCCAGCCAGACCGACCTTGAAATCCCCCATCTCGCCGGCGTCATGACCCTCGACCGCAGCGACCTCAGCATCAGCCAGGCCTCCGGCCCCGTGCGGGTCGTGGCCCGCTCCAAGGACATCGACATGACACGTCTGAGCGGCGATCTTCACCTCGAAGACAGCAACGGCGATATCAACATCACCGCTGCCGCGCCTATGGGCAACATTCAGGTGCAGAACCGCACCGGGGCCGTTACTCTCACCGTTCCGGACAACGCCAGCTTCCACATCACCGGCAGCACCAGCTCCGATCAGGATCTGCAGACGGACTTCCCGCTGAAGATCGAAACCTCCGAAGGACATCGCACCGTTGAGGGGCAGGTGGGCCAGGGTGGCCCCACTGTAGAGATCACTACCGATCACGGCAGCCTGGAGATCAGAAAGGGCACGCTGGATATGTCTTCGCCCACACCTCCCGAGCCGCCGCAGCCTCCTGGACCTCCCCGGCATCTCAGGGAGCCGAAGGGGACGATGCCTCCGCAGCCGGCCGAGCAGTAGACAGCCGCGCCTTCACAATCGACTCAATCCGGCGCAGAACCTCTTCGAGTGATAAATCGGTCGAATCGATCGTGACCGCGTCCGGCGCCGGCCGCAGCGGCGACTGGGCGCGGTTGCGATCCCTCTCATCCCGCTCCCGCAGCTCCTGGCTGATGGTCCCGCGATTCTCCGCTGCCGCCGGAGTCTGCTCATAGCGGCGCTGGCTGCGCGCCTCCGGCGAGGCATCGAGAAAGAACTTCAGATCCGCATCCGGAAAGACCACCGTCCCGATATCGCGGCCTTCCATGACGATGCCGCCCTTTTGCCCCAGCGCCCGCTGCAGATCGACCATCCAGGCGCGAATCGTGGGATGCACGCTCACCCGTGACGCGCCCTGCGTCACATCGCTGTCGCGGATGCGCTGAGTCACGTCGATCCCGTCCAGCAGCACCCGATTTCCCGTCAGTGTCGGCACGAGGGTGATCTTCGTTTGCCCGGCCAGCCTTTCAAGCGATACCGGATCGTCAAAATCGAAATCGCCTTCAATGGCTCTGAGCGCGAAGGCGCGGTACATCGCGCCTGTCTCCAGATTCAGCAGACCGAAATGCCGGGCCAGGTGCCGTGCGACAGTGCTCTTGCCTGCCCCCGCCGGGCCGTCAATAGCGATAATGATGCCCCGGCCATCCGTCATTCGCCCGGCTCCTCACGGCGCGGCTTGCGCGGTCCGGATTTACGTGGACCCGACTTCGGAAACGGCTTGCTGCCTCCCGGAGAGAACTTCTTTTTGCCGAAGCCGCCCGGCTTGCCTGGTTTGCCGCCAGGCCGGGAGCCGGTTCTGGAGGAAGCGCCGCCAGTGCCGGATTTGGAAAAGCGCGGCTTTCCCGTGCTGTCTCCAAACGGTTTGCGTTTGCCGCCGAATCCTCCGCGAGCTCCGCCGAAGGATTTCCGCTCACCGCCTTCGCCCTTCGGGCGCTCTTCTCCGCCCCCAAATGAGCGCCGCGAGGGAGGACGGCTGCCGCCTTCGTGCGATTTTGCGTCTCCGTCGTCGCGGCGCGGAGGAAACGGCCTCGCACCGGGCCGGCCTGCAAACTTTCCCGTCGGAGGGCCTGAGCGTCCCGGACGCGGGCCGAAGGACTTTCTCTGCTCGAACGGCCTGCCTGCACCCTCCTGATCCGGGCGAGGTGCGCGAGGAGGACGCGGCCCATCGAAGCGCTTTCCTGCGGCCGGGCGTTTGAACCCTCCACCGAAGCCCTCGCTGCGCGGCCTGTCTTCGCCTGTCCCGCCACCAAATCCACGGTCTCGCTTGCCGCCGGCTGCGAAGCCGGGCTTCGCTCCGAATTTTGCTCCCGGCCTTGCTCCGGGTCTCCCGCCCGGTTTTGCCCCAAACTTCGGTGCGGATCTACCCGCCGGTCTTCCGCCTGGCCGTTCTGTGCGTTTCCCTGTTGGAGCGCCGAAGGGTTTCCTCTCGCCAAAAGGTCTGCGTTCCTGCTCCTCGCCACCTTCGCGCGGAGGACGCGGTCTGCCGCCGTCTGGTCTCCCACCCGATGCGGAGCCAAACTTCGATCCGAACTTTGCCCCAGGCCCTGATCCTGGTCTGCCGCCAGCCTTTGCCCCAAGCTTCGGCCCGAATTTTCCAGCCGGTCGGCCTCCCGGTTTACCGCCCCGGTTGCCGAAGAACTTCTTTTCCCCGAGGGGTCTGCGCTCCTGCTCCTCGCCGCCCTCGCCGGAAGGACGCGGTCTGTCAAATGGCTTGCGGAAGGGCGTACGTTCCCGCTCCTGTCCCTCTTCCCGTGAGCGAGGGGGATAAGGCCGTTTCCCAAAGGCCGGCCGTTCGAATCCGCCTGCCCGGCCCTCGCGCTTTGGCCCTCCCGGGCGGCTCTCCCGGCTGCCTGCGGCAAAGCGCTTCGGTCGGAACCCCGAGCCTTCATCCTGTTTCTCTTTACGAACCGGCCTCGGCGGACGCCGATCGAAGGAGGTGCGCTGCAACCGGGGGGCCTCCGGTGCCGTTCCGGAATCGGAAGCGGCAGGCGCTTCCGATTCCTGGGCTTCCGGTTCGGCAAACTCCGGCAGCGCTCCCGCAATATGCAGCAGCGTCTGCGTGCCCAGGCTCACCGCGCCGATCTGCCGCGTCGCCGTCAGTCCGTGAACCACCTCGCGAATCCGCGAGCGCGCCGTCAGCGGTGACAGGAAGATCTCAGTCTCCTCTCCGGTCGCGGCAATGGCCGCCTGCAGATAAAGCGAGATCAGAGCCGAGAGCGCCGTAATCTGCGATGTATTGGCTCCGGCCGCAAGCTGCTTCGGATACTCCGCCTTCAGCAGGTTCCACGCCGTCGCACGGCCTGCTTCATAGCGCGGAATCACCCGCAGCCCGCCCCACAGCTCCACCAGCGCTCGCAGCACAGCCGCTTCCGTCACTTCGCGGCCCAGCGCCGTGCGAATCTCACCGGCCTCCATCGCCCCGTTCTGCTCCAGCTGCTTCCATATCTCCACCAGCAGCGGAGCCGTGCGTCCCGCCGGAGCCGACTTCCAGTCGCGCTCGCCACGAATGGCGGCCACCCACGTCAAAGCCTCCTGAGTCACCAGAAAATCCGGCTGTTCCGAAAGCATTCCCAGCAGGTTCAGCGGCACAAGATGGCCCTCCGCCGTCAACCGGACCATCAGCTCCGTTGCCGTCTCAATCGCTGGCCGCGGCGGCGTGGCCGCTGTCTGCCCCAGGCACGCCTCAACAAAAGAAGGAGCCGGGGAGGGCAGCTGCACGCGGCGCGGAAGAAAAAGGCAAAGCCCCTGCAGGTCCAGCCATGTCTTTGCATCGTCGAGGGTAAGAAGCGGACTGGCGTTCTGGTGCCACTGCGCAGCGCGCGCCGTATTGAGCTGATCTTCTGTCAAGAAACCTTCTTTAAGGCCCGCCGGGCCAGTTGTCCGTTGTCAGTCCTCAATTGCCAGCCTCGCCGAATAACTCGGGTAGCCGCAATGAAAACTAACAACCGGCAACGGGGGACTGGCAACTGGAAACTAAAACCTAAATTCTGTGGAATGCCCGTTGAATATCTTTCCATGAATATCGTAAAGCAATGGGGCGTCCGTGCGGACAACTGGTGGGGTGTTCGGTCCGCGCCAGTTCGGCCAGCAGCCACTCCATGCGCGCCGGATCGAGCGGCGTATTGATCTTGATCGCCGCATGGCAGGCAATCGAAGCCGCAATCCGGGTTCGCGCCGTCTCCAGATTCTCCGACTGAAACGACGCGCCCTGCTGCTCCAGAACCTCCATCAGCATCCGCTCCAGCTCGCCGCCCTCCAGTCCCGCCGGAGCCGCTTTCACCGCGATCGTATGCGGCCCGAACGGCTCCACTTCAAAGCCGTTCCGTTCCAGCTCGCCCGCCATATCGGCAAACACCACCATCTGGTGCGGCTGCAGATCGATCAGCATCGGCATCAGCAGCCGCTGCCGTTCTGTGCGCTCCACATCGCGCTCCCGCAAAATCTTCTCGAACAGCACCCGCTCATGCGCCACATGCTGATCCACAATCCAGAAGCCTTCATCGTTGACCGCAAGAATGAACGACTCCCGAAGCTGTCCGAGCGGTTTCAGCGATGCCAGCCCATGCAGGCTGCCCGTTTCGTCTCCGCCCTCCGGCAGCACCTGCTCCTCGCGCGAATACGTGCCGTCCGCTGTCTGCGCCGCGGTCCCATCGGCCGCACCTGCCGAAACCGGGCGCATGGCATCGGCAGGAATCGCGCCCGGCGCAAAGGGCAGCCTCACCGCCTGCGGAGGTGGTACGGGAGCGTTCAGGATAAAAACCTCTGCGTCCGCAGCCTCTGCCGGAGGTTCCGAGCCCGGCACATCGGAAACAACTCCCGGCATGGGGGACACACTGAGCGAAGGTGTCGCCAGCGGATGCGCCGTAAGCGCATTCAGAAACTCCGCCGCCGGCCTCGCCTTCATCAGCGTGTTGCGAATGCCGTCGCGCACAAAATCGTGAATCAGCGACTGCTGCCGAAAGCGCACCTCCGTCTTTGCCGGATGCACATTCACATCCACCTCGTGCGCCGGCATCTCCAGAAACATCAGGATCACCGGGAACGACGTCGGCGGAATAATGTTGCGATAGGCCTCGCTCACCGCATGCAGAATCAGCCGGTCGCGAATCAGCCTCTGATTGACGAAGACATAGATCGAATTGCGGTTCAGCTTCTGCAGCGCCGGCTTTGAGACAAATCCGCTGACGCGCAGAAAGCCCGGATCGGGCGCGACATAATCCTCATCGCGCCGCCACGGTGGCGGCTCCGGAACGCCCGCCCGGTCGAAGCGCCGTTCAGCCGCCATCGGAACGAGCTGATCGAGCGTATCCCGCCCGAAGATCTGATAAATCCGCTCTGAAACCTCTCTCACCGGCGGCGCAATCAGCAGAGCGTGCGTCGCTGAGTGCAGCTCGAAATGCCGCTCCGGGTGCGCCAGCGCATAATGCGTCACCAGCGCCGTCACATGTGAAAGCTCCGTGGACTCCGCCTTCAGAAACTTCCGTCGCGCCGGCGTGTTGAAGAACAGATCGCGTACCGCAATCGTGGTTCCGGCCGGAGCACCGGCTTCCTCCACGCTGACGACCCTGCCTCCGGCAATCTCGACACGCGTTCCGGCAGCCTCATCGCCGCTTCGCGTCAGCAGCTCCAGCCGCGAGATCGATGCAATCGACGGCAGAGCCTCCCCGCGAAAGCCCAGAGTGGCAATCGAAAGCAGATCATCGCTCGATCGGATCTTCGATGTCGCATGCCGCTCGAAGGCCAGCATCGCATCATCCTGCGACATGCCCGAGCCGTCATCCGTAATCCGGATCAGTCTCCGCCCTCCGCCTTCGATCTCGATGCGGATGCGGCTCGCCCCCGCGTCCAGAGCATTCTCCAGCAGCTCCTTCACCACCGATGCGGGACGGTCCACCACCTCGCCGGCGGCGATCTGATTGGCAACCTGATCGGAAAGAACGCGGATTTTACCCATCAGGACAGATTACGACAGTGTCGATGTGGGAAACCCGGGTCGAAATATGCGCGAGCGGGAAGAGAGGAGGAGAAGTAAGAAGGAAAAACCTGCGTCGGGGAGCCCGCCTGGCGAGCCCCCCGATGTCAGTTTCAGCGGGCGCGGGAGGCCCGGGTTCCGGCCGTACGTCCCTTGCCTGCCTTTTCCTTGGTGGTTTTGCGATGCCGCGTCTGCAGCGAAGGCTCTGCCGGAACTTCCGCCGGTTTACGCCGCGCCGATTCGACAATGCGATCGCCCAGCACATGCAGGCGCAGGAAGTTGGTCGAGCCCGTACGGGTGCGCGTTCCGGCGACGATGCCGAGAATGTCGCGTGGCTTTACGTAGCCCGCCGTCTCCAGCAGGTCTTCCGCCAGGTCGATCATCTGTTCCGTGGTATGTGCCTTCGAGCAGCGAATCGGATGCACGCCCCACAGCATTGCCATGCGGTTGATCACCACGTCCACGCTCGACAGCGCATAAATGGCCGGCTTCGGACGATACTTCGAAAGCTGGCGCGCTGTCGTGCCCGACTCGGTGAACACGGCGATCGCGCTGATGTCCAGATCCTCGGCTGCATGCGCCATCGATTCGCAGATCGTCTCTGCAATCGAAAGCCGCGTGCGGCTGGGCCGCGCATCGTGCGGATCGGTAGCCGTGGCACGAAGCTGGGCTTCGGTCTCGCAGACGATCCGCGCCATCATCTTCACTGCCTCTACCGGATACTTGCCCGCGGCCGTCTCCGCCGAAAGCATCACGGCATCCGTTCCGTCGTAAATGGCGTTGGCCACGTCGCTGGCTTCCGCGCGCGTAGGCCGCGGATTCTCGATCATCGATTCCAGCATCTGCGTCGCGGTAATCACCGGCTTCCGATACTCCGAAGCGCGGCGGATGATGTGCTTCTGCACCGCCGGAACCTTCTCCGGAGGCATCTCCACGCCCAGATCGCCGCGCGCGACCATCACGCCATCGGCGTTTTCCAGAATCGCTTCCAGATTTTCAATCGCCTGCGGCTTTTCCAGCTTCGCAATAATCCAGGTCTCCGCTCCGAGCGCTGAAATGCGATAGCGCACCAGGCGAATATCCTCAGCCGTGCGAACGAACGACACGGCGATGGCATCGACACCACTTTTAATCGCAAATTCAAGATCCTGCTCGTCTTTTTCGGTCAGCGAAGGCACGCGAACCGGAATTCCAGGCAGGTTGATGCCCTTGTGCTCACCCAGCGTGCCGCCGTTGATCACATCGCATTCCACATCGTCGCCCTTCACTTCGAGCACCCGCAGCTCGATCAGTCCATCCGAGAGCAGAATGCGCGCGCCCGGCTCCAGGTTCTCAGCGAGCGTGGGAAATGTGGTGGCAATAACGGAGGCGGTGCCGAGGATATCGCGGGAAGTGATGGTGAGCCGCTGACCCCCCTTGAGCTGCACCGGAATGCGGTTCTTCAGGCGGCCTGTCCGGATCTTCGGACCCTGCAGATCGCCAAGAATACAAATGCTTTTGCCCTCTTCGCGAGAGACCTTCCGCACCATCTCGATCAGCTTCTGTTTCTCCGGGTGCGTGCCGTGCGAGAAGTTCAGCCGCGCCACATCCAGCCCGGCGCGAACCAGTTCCCGGAACATCGTTTCACTGGAAGTAGCGGGACCAAGTGTCCCGACGATCTTGGCTCTGCGCAGCGTATCTGCCGAAGCCAGCCCTGGGCCGGCAAGCGTGAAATTCATCCATCCCCCAACAGCGGTCTCTTGGTATCCGGTCTTCGCGGTATGACCACCCCAATTCTAACCTGCTTCGAACCCGCACGTGCGAAGCCGCTACACCGTTTGCGGGTTTACCGGGGCCGATTCGTGCTCCGGCTTGCGCGTCAGAGTGCCGGGAAGAGGAAACAGCTGCGCGTTAAACTCGGAGCCGATCAGAATGCTGATCGAAACCATGTAAAGCCAGATCAGCGTGGCGACTCCCGCTCCGAACGATCCGTAGACCAGCGAGTAATCGGAAAAGCGCGTCACATACCAGCCATAAGCCAGCGTGACCAGGAACCAGGTCACCGTTCCCAGCGCCGCGCCAGGCAACACCGTGCGCCAGTTTCGTCGGTGCGGTACGCCGAAGTGATAAAGCACCGTCAGCACTGCAACGCTGGTGCAGGTGGCGATCGTCCAGCGGATGATCCGCCACACCAGCAGAACATACATGCGCAGCACATGATCCGCGTTTTCGACCATCCACCGTTCAATCGTGTGCCCGAAGGCCACCAGCAGCGTCGCGAATACCATCGGGATCAGCGTCCCGGGAAGCAGCAGGAAGGCTACCACGCGCTCCCGCCAGAAGCTCCACACGTTGCGCTGCAGCCCATAGGCGCGGCGAAAGCCCTCCATCAGTGAGAGCATGAAGCCCATCGAGGCTGCCACCGTCACGAACGACGCCGACCAGATCAGATGAACCGAACGCGTGTGGTTGATCTGAAAATAGGCCTGAACCAGATACATCGTGTCAGGAGGAAGAACCTGCGCGAAGGCCGCGCGAATCTCACCGCTGAAGCTGCCCCCCTCCGGAGTAATGGCAAGCAGTGTCGTAACCACCAGCAGTGCGGGAAAGAGGCTGAAAACGGCTGAATATGCCGCTGCCTTGGCCGTCGAGAAGGCACTGTGGCCAAAGGATGCCAGCGCTGCCCGCCGCAGGTGATCGAAAAGCCGCAGCATACGTGTTGAGAGTAACTTAGAGATGCGCGATTGTCAGCGGGCTTAACGGCGGAATCACCGTGTCGGCTTCCATCGGGTCAGAAAATCGGTGACAGAAGAAGATTGCATGCGGCGCATCGCCTCGAACTCACCGCTCTTCTGGCTGTACAGCAGCCTGCCGTGAGAATCAAGAACAGCCAGCGCCGGCACCCCGCGCTTCAGCGGAACCTGATAGCGGTCGGCTAAGTCCACATTCTCATCAAAGTGGCCGATGTTCACATCCACCATCACGAAGTTATCCCGCAGCAGCGCGGCATTTGGCTCCAGATGAAAGTAATAATCCAGCACCTGGCAGTCGCCGCACCAGTTCCCGCCGAAATCGAGAATCACGCGCTTATGCTCGCGCTCTGCCTGGGCGATGGCGTCGCGCACCTGATTGTGGGCGAGATCGGGGTCCCCGAAGATCTGATGGGGATGAAACTGCACCTGCGCATGAGCCGTGAAGACTGCAAAAACAGCGGCCAGCAAAAGGGCCAGCCCGCAGCGTCCTTCTTTATTTCCGAATTTCGTCCACGCAGGATACGTCATAACTTGAGTTCAGGATGCCATAACCGGCACTTTCGATGCGAAATAACGTGTCGATCTCCTGAAAAACCGCCTCGAATCGTGCGGAGAGCCGGCGCCACTCAAAAGTTCGCTCCCCCTGAGTTCGGTTCATTGCTCACGATCTCTTTGCCGCCATTGCGTCCGATCACATAAACCGTGCCCGGCAGGCCGGGCAGCTTATCCGGCGCCGTCAGCAGAAAAACCCTGCCTGGCCCGTCCCACAGCTTCGCGACCGCAGCCTGATCGTCGAAGACATCCGGAGAGTCCGAGAAAAACGAGCCGTACCACAGCACGCCGTCGCGGCCATTCAATACTCGCACCGGATGCTCCAGATAAAAGGCCAGCGCCGATCCGCTCTCATACACGCCGTTGATCACGACAATGTCGCTCTGGCCGACCTCCGGCTTGATCGCCTCTGCCAGAATCTCCGACGACAGCACCGGCGAGAAGGTGTTCAGCGCCAGATGTGCCGCCGCCAGCAGCGTCACGATCATCCCCGCGAGAAAGCAGTTGGCCAGCCGGGCATTTTTACGCAGCCGGTACCAGAGGTTCGCGCTCGCGCCCACCAGCAGCGCCGCCGCCGTCATCCCCAGCGGCCAGTGAAATTCGCCCATCGAGCGATGAGTCAGATCGAGAATATGCCCGAAGAAAACCGCGTAGCGGTGCACGTTTCCATCGAGCATCGTAGCAATATCGATGCCCGGAACCGGCGCCGCCGAAGTCAGCGCGAAATACAGCGCAGTCGCGGCTGCCAGCACGCAAATGCCAAAAAGAATCCAGGCCGTGCCTCGCCCCTGTGGACTAGCCTGCGCTTCGTCCTCCGCCAGCCAGTCTCCTGCCAGCAGCGCCATCGCCGGCAGAGCGGGCAGCAGATAGTACTCCTGCCGCGGAGCAAAGCTGAAAAACACAACCACCACCAGCACCCACAGCACGCACAGCAGCCTCGCCTGCCCGCTGCGGTCGAGCATCCGGCGTGCAAACCCCTCGCGCCACGAGGCCCGCACCAGCGCCCGGATCGAGAACGCGCACCAGGGAACGATCCAGACAAAAAGCAGCGCCCAGAAGATCAGCAGCGGCACCGAATCGTAGTTGTGGGGAACACGCCGGTTCAGATAGCGCAGAAACTGCTCGTTGATGACGTGAACCCACCAGAAGCCATGCACATTACCCGGTGTCGGAGCCGCTCCCTGTGGCCTTCCCTGTGCAGGATTCGCCATCCCGGCCGCAATGTTCCAGGGAAGAACGATCGCCGGAAACACCAGGCTGCCCGCAACCGGGTGCCAGCGCCGCAGATGCCGCAGGTTGCGCGTGAAGAAGAGGAAGAGCAGCACGATCGCCGCCGGAAAAATGATCCCGATCAGCCCTCGGGTCAGCACACCAAGCCCGCAGCATGCGGAAAACCCGAGAGCCGTCAGCAGCGACGGATTCTCCTCGCGCAGCGAGCGCCAGAAGCAGGCGATACCCAGCGTCAGCCACAGGCTCAGAATCAGGTCCGGCAGCAGAATATGTGCAAACAGAAAGATGCCGTAAGACGTCATCAGCGCCAGTGCGGCATAAAATCCGGCCGCCGGAGCGTTGCCCGACGAATCGAAAAACCGTCGTCCCAGGCTGAAGACAACCGCGAAAAGCGCAAGAGCATATAGAGCCAGCGGCAGCCGCGCCGCCCAGTCCGATACGCCGAACAGCCGGAAGCTTGCTGCCACGCTCCAGCAGAGCAGCGGCGGGCTCTCCAGCCAGCGGATACCGTTCAGATGTGGAGTAATCCAGTCATGGCGAAGCAGCATCTCCCGCGCCGCCTCCGCATACACCGAATCCGCATCGTCCAGCAGCGGGGGCTTCAACAGGGAAAAAGACCCATAGAGCAGCACCCACAGCCCCAGCAGCGGAAAGAGAAAGCGCTTTGCGGTACGGAACGTCATCTCGGCCAGGGCCTGCTGGCGATTATAGAGATGCGGCTGATAAAGCGGATAGCGGACCGCTTTATCGTCTGACCGCTTCACCAGCCGCACGCTTCTTAGCTACTCTGTTCCTGATGGCAACTACCCCGGCATCTTTAATGGCATCCGGCCCCTCGGCCACACTTCTGTACAACGACTGGTACCCGGCGCTCCGCAGCGAAACCCTCCGGGGCCGGCAGTTGTCGACCGTCATGCTGATGGGGATTCCCATGGTTCTCGGCCGCCGTGGCGACGGCCGCATCTTTGCCATGCGCGACAGCTGCCCGCATCGCGGTATTCCTCTTTCCTGCGGCTGGTTCGACGGCCAATCCGTCACCTGCAAATATCATGGATGGGCCTTTGAGCCCGTCAGCGGCCAGTGCCGCGAGATTCCCTCGCTCACGCCGCTTGACATCCTCGATCCCACCCGCATCTACGCCACCGCATTTCCCTGTGAAGAGCGCGACGGCTACGCCTGGGTCTATGTGCCCGAGCCCGGCAGCGGTAAACTCCGTGCCGGTGAAAGTGCTCTGCCTCCTGTACCTGAGGTGCCGAAATTCGGCACCCGTTATCGCAGCGCGCACCTCACCGCCGATCTGCCCTGCAACGTCGATCACGGCATCATCGGCCTGATGGACCCCGCGCACGGTCCCTTCGTGCATCAGTCCTGGTGGTGGAGAAAAAAAGCCAGCATCCACGAAAAAGAGAAGCGCTTCGAGCCCATTCCGCAGGGTTTCCGCATGGCCACGCACGCCCCTTCCGGAAACAGCGCCCCGTATAAGCTGCTGGGTGTCTATGGCGAGCCCATCACCACCGCCATCGACTTCGTTCTTCCCAATCGCCGCTATGAAACCATTCGCTGCGGAGACAAGTGGTTCGCCAGTCTCACGACTGTAACGCCTACGGTTACAAATGCCTGCCGCATCGATGTCTGCGGTGCATGGAATGTTTTTCATCGCGTGCCTTTTGTGACGGCCATCGCGAAATTCTTCGGCAATATGTTCGTCCGTCAGGATCAGGAGACGATGATTCAGCAGGCCCAGGGTCTGAAGTATGATCCGACGCTCATGCTGATCGACGACGCCGATCGTCCGGCAAAGTGGTATTTTGCCCTCAAGCAGGCGCGGCTTGAGGCGCAGCGGACCGGCGAGCCCATGCGTCATCCCATCGACGGCCCCGTTACGCTGCACTGGCGCAGCTGAGCGGGCTATGCGCTGTCGCCGTTCAGCGTCTCCTCTTCCACCACCAGATGATCCACGCAGATTCGGAGCTGTTTGCCCAGTTCAAGAAATCTGGTCAGCCACTCGTCGGACTCACCCATCGGCCGCGGCATCTTCAGCGTGTCGTACCAGATATTCTGCGCCTGCCATAAATTCAGCTCGAAGGGCAGCACCGCCATCATCCGCGCCGCAGCCAGAGCATCGTCCAGTTTTGTCATGCTGCCTGCGTCGCCATGCAGATCGACCATGAGGCGCTTCATCTTGTCGCTCGCAATATAGCCCAGCAGCTGCCGGTCCAGCTCCACCTGATCGGCCTTCGCCAGCTCCAGCCACGCATGCGCCTGAATGGTGTCCATCGGCTGGCTGCTTAAAGCGCGGCGCAGTCCCGCATTGATCGCAAACGTCGCCGCCATGCTCAGAGCCGGAGGCCGCGGCAACCCGCTTTGACTCAGGAAGTGCAGCAGCGATGCCTGATTCTCGTAGATCGACGACAGGCTCGACTCCACCTCCGACAACGTCGCCTGCAGCAGCAGATCGAGGATGCGCTGCTGCTCATCCTTGAACAGCGACTGAATCGAATAGGTGTGCCCGTCAAAAAAGCGATCGAAGGTATGCACGATCTCCGGAATATCCGCGCGCATCGCCGCCAGCTTCGACGTGCTCAGAAACTCCTCATGCGACGCAGCCTGCGACTCGTCATACCGGCGGACCACCGCTGTGATGTTCTGGTCGCCAAGGTGCAGCACCGCGAAGACGACCGTTTCCATCTCTTCGGTGATCGTCGAGGAGAGAAGCGCCTTTCCCGTCACCAGCCGTACGCGGCCTGAAGGCGTGATCTCATACTCCAGCCTGCGCACCCGGTAGCAGAACACCTCCGCCTCTTCCGGATAGTTGCTGAAGATCGAGCTGATCGCATAGTGCGCTGCCACCTGCTCGAGGCCAACCTGCATGCGCCTGACGACGCGGTTGTAAATCGCCGCTCCGTCCTTCTGTTCCGGAACATTGCTCTTCGCCGTGCCCAGCTGCTTCAGAAACTCCGCTTCGGGCTTCGCCGTCCTCTCGCCAAACAGCTCGGAAGCCAGTTGCAGCACGCGGCCCGCATATGCAATCACCTGGACGGTCTCGATGCCCGAGATATCGTCGAAGAACCATCCGCAGCTCGTGTACATCAGCATCGAGTGGCGTTCCAGCTCCATCAGCTTCAGCGCCGCAGTGCGTTCTTCGCTGCTCAGCGGATGCGCTGCATTCTCTGCAAAGAACGCATCGACGGATGAGCGCGAGCGGTCCAGCACCACGCGAATGTAATCATTACGCGCCTCGTCGGGATCGCGAAACAGCCCGCTCGCAGCCTCTCTCACCATCGGAGCCAGCGCATCGCGCAGCCCGTCCAGTCCTTCGCGCAGCGGCCTGCGCCACTTCTGGTTCCATCCCGGGTGACCGCCGTTGCAGCCGCAGTCAGACCGCCAGCGCTCCACGCCATGGAAGCAGCTCCACGAAGTGTTCTCGATAATCTGCGCCTCGAGCTTCGGCGGAAATTTCTCGAGAAATTCACCGTAATTGGTCAGTTTTACTTCGCTGCTGTCTTCGATGGAATGCAGCACCCAGGCCAGCGCCATCTCTCCATAGCGATGGTGGTGTCCATAGCTTTCGCCATCTGTGGCCACATGCACCATCTGCGCCCCGTCCGCATGCGAAAAGCCTCCCATCAGTCGGGCAAGAAAGTTTTCGCCGCTGTTCAGCAGTCCTTCAAAGGCAATCGCGCGCGAACGCGGCCCATCATAGAAAAATGCGGCGATGCTGCGTCCATTCTTCAGGCGCACCAGGTAGGGGTGCGTCGTATCCACCGAAGCATTCGGTGTCTCGGTCCACTGCGCCTCCACAGCGTTCCTGTCTCTGTCCTTCAGCATGCCCGCCGCCGCGAATGCCCCGCGCGCAATCTCCGCGCTCTCTGCATTGCCCATCGGGCGAACCCGCGCGCACTGCGAGGGAGCCAGCAGCACGAACCGAATCCCGTACTCGGCCAGCAGCTCGAGCGATTCCGTATCGACCGCCGTCTCCGGCAGCCACATGCCCTCCGGCATACGGCCAAAGCGCTGCCGGAAATCGGCAATCCCCCACCGGATCTGCGTGATCCTGTCGCGCGTGTCTGCCAGCGGCAGAATCATGTGATTGTAGGCCTGCGCCATCGCCGATCCGTGTCCGGAGAAGCGCTTCTGGCTGAGCCGGTCGGCATCGAGAATCCGGCGATAAGCGCGCTGCGAGTTCACCTCGAGCCACGAGAGCAGCGTCGGCCCGAAGTTGTAGCTGATGCGGGCATAGTTATTCAGAATGCGGATAATTTCGTTCTGCCGGTTCACAATGCGCGCCGCCCCGTTGGGCGCGTAGCACTCGGCGGTGATGCGGTCGTTCCAGTCGTGATACGGTGCGGCGGAGTCCTGTGTTTCCACCGTCTCCAGCCACGGGTTTTCACGAGGTGGCTGGTAAAAATGGCCGTGAATACAGATATATTTTTCTGCGGACATGGGGAGACTCAGCCTGGATTAGAAATCAGGCTGGCGCGATACACAAACTCGTGCGGCTATTCCGGCGGCGGCGAAGCTTTACCGGCTAAATCGCAGGCCCGCCACAGATACCAGCTTGCCACCGAGCGCCACGGATGCCACTTCTCGCCGCGCTTCAGCATCTCTGCCGGCTTCGCCAGCATCGACGCGTCGAAGGGTTTGCTCTTCGGCAGCCGTTTGAAGGTAAGCGCAAATCCCTTCCGCACGCCGTAATCGCTCACCGGGAAAACATCCGGCCGTCCCAGGCGAAAGATCAGCAGCATCTCCACGGTCCACGGTCCAATGCCGCGCACCTTCGTCAGCCGCTCCGTAATCTCTGCATCCGGAATACGCCGGATCTGTGTCAGCGTGGGCACCGTTCCATCGATCGTCTTCGCCGCCAGGTCCCGCAGCGCCAGCGCCTTGCTGGCGGAAAGACCGCAGCCGCGCAGCATCTCATCCGGTGCATCGATCAGCAGTTGCGGGCTCGGGTGCAGCTCTCCGAACGCGGTCAGCAGCCGCTTCAGAATCGCCGCCGCTGCCTTCCCGTGCAGTTGCTGGTAAATGATCGATTCCAGCAGGGCCTCGAACGGCGAATGCTGGCTCTTGAGACGAAGCGTAAACGGGCCCGCCCGTTTAATCAGATCTCCAAGTTTGGGATCGGCTTCGGCAAGCTGGCGGCAGGCCAGCGCGGCATCGTAACGTACAGCACGTCGTCCGTCGGTCATAAAATCTACAAAGCGCGAGCAAAGCGAAAGCGTAAGGTAAGGCGCGCAGCGAACAGATTACAGGAGGGCAGGCGTATGCAGCTCGGCGAACGTGGATTTTTTCTTGCCGGTATGGAGCGGCACGAAGGGGAAGTCATCGAAATCCGGTCGCCCTTCGATCAGAGCGTCATCGGAACCGTCCGTCAGGCGGACCGCACCCATGCGCTCGACGCCGTCACCCGCCTGCACGGCGCTTCTGCCGCCGTTCGCGCTCTGCCTGCGTGGCGCCGCAAAGAGATTCTCGAGCACGTCGCCCATGCAATCAGGGAAAAGCGGGAGCAGCTCACCGCCATCATCGTGGCCGAGGCAGGCAAGCCGGTAAAGGCGGCCCGGGGAGAGGTCGACCGCGCAATCTTTACCTTCACCATCGCCGCGGAAGAGGCCGTCCGCCAGGGCGGAGAAGTGCTGCCTCTCGACCTCATGCCTGGTAATGAAGGCCGCTGGGGCATGGTCCGCCGCTTTCCGTCCGGTCCCGTGCTGGCCATTACGCCCTTTAATTTTCCGCTCAATCTGGTGGCGCACAAACTCGCCCCTGCAATCGCCGCCGGCTGCCCCGTGTTGCTCAAGCCTGCGCCGCAGACCCCCTTCAGCTCGCTCGCTCTCGCCGAGCTCATCTACGCTGCCGGCTGGCCGGCCGATGCCCTCAGCGTTCTGCCTCTCTCCGTCGAGGACACCGGCTTCCTGGTGCAGGATGAGGATCGCCTTAAGGTGCTTAGCTTTACCGGCAGCGCTCGCGTCGGCTGGGAGCTGAAGCAGAAGGCCGGCAAAAAGCGGGTTCTGCTGGAGCTGGGCGGCAACGCCGCCGCCATCGTTCACAGCGACTGGGGAGACATCGCCGGAGCGGCGCAGGCCTGCGTCACCGGTGCCATGAGCTATGCCGGCCAAAGCTGCATCTCCGTGCAGCGCGTCTATGTCGAGCGTGCCATCTTCCACCGTTTTGTCGAGGCCGCCGTAAAACATGCGGAAGCGCTGGTCGTGGGCGATCCTGCGGAGGAAAAGACCGATATCGGTCCCGTCATCCGGCCTTCCGATGCGGATCGCATCCAGAGCTGGCTCAGGGAAGCCGAAGATGCCGGAGCCACGGTTCTGACCGGAGGCACCTGCGCCGGCAGTCTTATTCCGCCCACCCTCCTCACCGGAACCCGCAGCCCCATGAAGGTGCTCGATGAGGAGGTTTTTGCCCCCGTAATGGCCATCGAGCGCTACGACGACTTCGACGCCGCTCTGGCCGAGGTCAACCGCTCCCGTTATGGTCTGCAGGCCGGTCTTTTCACCCGCGACGCGGGGCGGATTTTCGAGGCCTATCAAACGCTCGAAGTCGGCGGTCTGATCGTCGGAGTCGCCCCCACCTGGAGGCTCGATCCGATGCCCTACGGAGGCGTCCGGGACTCCGGTCTCGGACGCGAAGGATTGCGCTATGCCATCGAGGAAATGACCGAACTGCGCCTCCTGGTAATGGCGCTCGACAAAATGCCTGAAAAAAATTGAAATATTTTAGAAAGCCTGTCTTTGCAGGGGTTTCAGGTGCGCAACTGAGGTTGTATAATGCGCACATTCCCTTTAAAAGTTGCCGACTAGGTAATAGCGGACTTGTTCAGTCCGCCATTTCTGCTGCTATAGTGTCTCTTCAAGAAATTTGACCCTGTCCGGGAACGCTTAAATCCCGGGTAAATGTGCTGCCAACGCAGCGTGATAACCCTCCATATTCACGGAATCTGAGGAAGCAGGAACGCATTCATGGCGCAGATTTTTGACCGCAGCTCAAACGCGCTTGCCCGCATGAGCCTGGTCCTGACAGGGTTGATTGTGATTGCCTTGGGCTTCTCCCTTGATGAACTTCAAAGGTCGCCCTGGGTTACGCGGCAGGGACAGAGGGCCGAACAGCCGGTTGAGTTCAGCCACAAGCATCACGTCGAAGGTCTCGGCATTCAGTGCCAGTACTGTCACACCTCGGTGGAAAAATCGAGCTATGCCGGCATCCCGCCCACCCGGACCTGCATGAACTGCCATGCGCAGATCTGGACCGACGCCCAGATGCTCGAGCCGGTCCGTCACAGCTGGGCCACCAATCAGTCCATCGTCTGGACCCGCGTACACGATCTGCCCGACTTCGTCTTCTTCAATCATGAAATTCACGTAAACAAGGGCATCGGCTGCGCCAGCTGTCACGGCCGTGTCGATGAAATGCCGATCCTCTATCAGCAGAACACCCTGCAGATGGAGTGGTGCCTGAACTGTCACCGCAATCCGGCTAAAAACCTCCGCCCCACCAGTGAGATCTACAACATGGCCTGGACCGGACCGACCGATCTGAAGCCGGTCTGGTGCGCGGCGGTCGATGGAAAAACCGGAACGCCGACATCTCAGGACGTGACCTGCACCAGCGCTCCGCCCGGTCAGCAGGCCGCGGCCGAAGAGGCATCGCTGAATCCGGCGTTTGCCGGTCTGCACGCGCAGGCTGCTGCGGCCACCTCGACCGACGCGAGTCCCGCTCAGTTGCCGGCCAGTCTCTCTTACACGAAGTTCACCAGCCAGGAAGCTTTGGGCCTCTTCCTGGTGAAGCACTACAACATCCGCACTCCGCGTGAGCTGACCAGTTGCGAGGTATGTCATCGATGAGCGAGCCCAGGCTGAGCGCACCGAACTCTCATGCTGCCGAAAACGGACACGTGGATAACCAGAGACAGAATCACGACATGGCGAACGGTCACACCAGCGAACCTGTTACGGGTTACGGCAAAGAGCTTGTGAGTCTGGAGGCGGCAAAGCCGCTGACGCTCGAGGCGGTACGCGCAAAGCTCGCGCCGAAGAAGGGCAAAAAGTACTGGCGTTCACTTGATGAGCTGGCCGGTACCCCGGAATTCAATGAAATGCTCAGCCGGGAATTTCCCGAGAAGAGCTCAGAGTGGATCGATCCGGTCTCCCGCCGCGGCTTCATGAAGCTGATGGGCGCTTCCATGGCGCTCGCCGGCCTCGCGGGCTGCACCAAGCAGCCGGATGAGCCGATCTACCCCTACGTCAAGGCTCCGGAAGACCTGGTGCTGGGCAAGCCGGTCTACTTCGCTTCGGCCTTCCCATTTCCCACCGGAGCGGTTCCGGTGCTCGTCAAGAGCGATGCCTACCGCCCCATCAAGGTCGACGGTAACCCGGAGCATCCGTACAATCGCGGTGGCTCGGATGTCATTACGCAGAGCTCGCTGCTCGACATGTATGACCCCGACCGCTCGCAGCGCATCCTCTATCGCGGTGAGACCCGCACCTGGGCAGCCTTCCTTGCGGCCTACCGCTCGGCTCTTGCTGATAAAAAGGCCAGCGGCGGCAAAGGTCTGTATTTCCTTTCGTCCACGATCACTTCGCCCACCATGGCCGCGCAGTGGAAGGCGGCGCAGAAGGCATATCCGCAGGCGAAGCTGATCCAGCACGATCCGGTCAACCGCGATTCGCATTACACCGCTGCAAAGCAGGCCTTCGGCGATTATGTCGACGCGCAGTACCACCTGGATCAGGCGGACGTCATCCTTTCGCTCGACGCCGATTTCCTCTCCGGAGCCGCTCATCCCGGCTTCCACCGGCTCGCTGCCGATTATGCGCAGAAGCGCAAGCTCGACAACGGTACGCAGATGAACCGGCTCTATGTCATTGAAGCCATGCCGACGACCACCGGCTTCAAGGCCGAGCATCGCCTCGCGCTCCGTCCCAGCCAGATCGGTCCCTTCGCGGCAGACTTGGCGGCTGCTCTCGGAGCAGGCACTGCGCCGTCGGGATACACTTGGTCGGAGCACGAATCGAAATATCTGCAGGGGCTTGCTGCTGATCTCAAAGCCGGCGGCGCAAAAGCGGTCGTTATTCCCGGCGAGCACCAGACGCCTGATGTTCATCTGGCCGCCATCGTCATCAATCAGGCGCTCGGCGCGATCGGCAAGGCGGTCGTTTATACCGATCCGGTCAATCCGCTGCCCTCGATCCAGAATGACGATCTCCGCTCGCTCATGGCCGATATCAATGCCGGTCAGGTCGACTGGCTGATTGTGCTGAATGCCAATCCGGTTTACTCCGTCCCCGCCGACCTCGATTTCGAGACCGCCTTCAGCAAGGTGCCTAATACCGTGCACCTCGGCGCGCATATCGACGAGACCGGAGCCATTGCCATCTGGCACATCAACAACCAGCACTATCTTGAGTCCTGGTCGGATGCCCGCGCTTACGACGGTACCGTCTCGATCGTTCAGCCGATGATCGATCCTCTCTACGGCGGTCACTCCGCACACGAGATCTTCCAGTCCATGCTCGACAATCCGGATGTCTCGCCCTACGAGGCGGTTCGCGACAACTGGAAGGATCAGCTCTCCAAAGGCGATTACGAGTTCAACTGGCGCAAGGTGCTGCACGATGGATGGATCGCCGACACCGCCTTCCAGCCGAAGAGTGTGACCCCAAAGGTGCAGCTCCCGGCCGCTAAGCCGCCCGTCGCCGGCGACACCATCGAGGTGCTCTTCCGCCCCGATCCGCACGTCTACGACGGTCGCTACTCCAATGTGGGCTGGCTTCAGGAGATCCCCCGTCCGGTGACGAACCTCTCCTGGGACAATGCCGTGCAGATGAGCGTGGCCACTATGGCGAAGCTCGGACTGGCCGAGAGCGATGCTGTTCAGGTTACGCTCAACGGTCGCGAAATCATCGGCGGAGCGCTCGCCGTTCCCGGCCATCCCGACAATGTCCTCACCGTCATGCTCGGCCAGGGGCGCCGCAAAGCCGGCCGTGTCGGCAGCGGCGTGGGTTACAACGCCTATCTCATCCGCACCTCCGATTCGCCGCTCTTCGCCGCCGGCGCTCAGGTTCGCAAAACCGGTGGAATCTACGATATCTGCGTCACCAAGAGCCACCATATCGACCAGCGCGCCGCCTGGGCGGGCGGCGACGGCAGCGGAACCCACTCCCTCGAAGGCGACGAAGCCTTTGATCGCGGCATCGTCCGTTACGCGACGCTGACCGAGTTTAAGGAGAACCCGCTCTTCGCCCACGAAGGCGAAGGACGCGATACGCCTGATCCCGACACCAGCCTCTTCCCGGCCTATCGCTATGACAAACGCGCCTGGGGCCTGTCGATCGATCTCAACTCCTGCGTCGGCTGCAACGCCTGCGTCGCCAGCTGCTACGCCGAGAACAATATTCCGGTCGTCGGCCGTCATCAGGTCAAGATCGGCCGCCTCATGCAGTGGATTCGCATCGACACATACTTCGAGGGCGATCTCTCCGCTCCGCGGGCTCACGTTCAGCCCATGATGTGTCATCACTGCGAAAATGCGCCCTGCGAGCAGGTCTGCCCGGTAGGTGCCACCGTGCACACGCCCGAAGGCCTGAACGTGATGGTCTACAACCGCTGCGTGGGCACCCGTTACTGCTCCAACAACTGCCCGTATAAGGTGCGCCGCTTCAACTTCCTGCTCTACTCCGACTACGAGACGGAGAGCCTGAAGCTGATGCGCAATCCGGATGTCAGCGTGCGCAGCCGCGGTGTCATGGAGAAGTGCAGCTACTGCGTCCAGCGTATCCGTGAGGCGGAAATTCGCGCCGACAAGGAAAACCGCGACATTCGCGATGGCGAAATAGTCACCGCATGCCAGCAGGCATGCCCGACCAGCGCCATCACCTTCGGCAATATCAACGACCCCAACAGCCGCGTGGCAAAGTTGAAAGCACAGGATCGGACCTACGGTGTGCTGGCGACTATCAATACTCGTCCCCGCACGACCTATGTCGCGGAAGTGCTGAACATTAATGAGGACCTGTCGAAGGCGCTCGGTGAATATGCGCCCGAGAACGCGTAAGGACAACGGCTAAAAGGATTCTGAGTGCATGGCAACTAAAGACGCACCCGTGAATGATCCGATGCTGGACCCGAGGACCGGGGAATTCCTGGTCATCGGGCCGGGACATACCTTCAAATCGGTAACGGAGAAGGTATCCCGTATCGTGCTCACCAGCCATACCCCGCTCGGCTGGTTTTTCGGATTTCTGATCGCCAGTGGCTTTACCGGCATGCTGCTGGTCGCGGTCACCTGGCTTTTCCTCAAGGGCGTCGGCATCTGGGCCATCACTATCCCGGTCGCCTGGGGCTTCGCCATTATCAACTTCGTCTGGTGGATCGGTATCGGCCACGCCGGAACGCTGATCTCGGCGATTCTGCTGCTCTTCAAGCAGGGCTGGCGTAACTCGATCAATCGCTTCGCCGAGGCCATGACGATCTTTGCGGTGATATGCGCAGGCATGTTCCCGCTCATTCACGTCGGCCGCCCATGGCTGGGGTACTGGCTCTTCCCCTATCCCAGCACAATGAACTACTGGCCGCAGTTCCGCTCCCCGCTGCTGTGGGATGTCTTCGCGGTCTCGACCTACGCTACGATCTCGGTTGTCTTCTGGTACATCGGCCTCATTCCCGACCTCGGCACCATGCGCGACCGGGCGCAGTCGAAGTTCGGCCAGTTCACCTTCGGTATGCTGGCGCTCGGCTGGCGCGGCTCCGTACGCCACTGGGTGCGTTATGAGACGGCCTCGATCCTGCTTGCCGGACTCGCCACTCCGCTGGTCCTCTCCGTGCACACCGTCATCAGCTTCGATTTTGCGGTGGCGCTGCTGCCCGGCTGGCACACGACGATCTTCCCGCCCTACTTCGTCGCCGGCGCCATTTACTCCGGATTCGCCATGGTCATCACCCTGGCCATTCCAATCCGCAAGTTCTACCACCTCGAAGACCTGATCACCCTGCGCCACATCGACAACATGGGCAAGGTCATGCTGACCACCGGCCTGATCGTTGCATACGGATACTCCACGGAAGTCTTCATGGCGTGGTATTCGGCAAGCCGCTGGGAATGGTTCATGATGTGGAACCGCATGTTCGGCGCCATCGGCTGGTCCTACTGGGTGCTCATTACCTGTAACATCGCGCTTCCGCAGCTGATGTGGATTCGCAAATTCCGCCTCCATGCGGGCCTGATGTTCCTCATGTCGCTCATCGTCAACACCGGCATGTGGTTCGAGCGCTTCGTCATCGTCGTCACCAGCCTTACCCGCGATTACCTGCCGTCCTCGTGGGGAACCTACCGTGCCACGCGCTGGGACTACATGACCTTTGCCGGCACGCTCGGTCTCTTCACATTTCTCTTTTTCCTCTTTGTCCGCTTCCTGCCCATGATTCCTATGTCTGAGCTGCGTCTGATGCTGCCGCAGGCAAAGGTGAGGGCAGAAGCCGAACCGTTGCCGGAGGCAGGTGACTGATGCCTTTACCTGAAGGAACCTACGGCCTGCTGGCCGAATTCGACACGCCGACGCATCTGGTGCAGGCTGCCAGTGCCGCCTACAGCTCCGGTTACCGGCGCCTGGACTGCTACTCGCCTTATCCGCTCGAAGCGGCGGCCGCGGCGATCGGCTTCCATCGTGACGAGGTTTCGCTCGTCACCCTCATCGGCGGCCTCCTGGGACTCGCCGCCATGTTCGGTCTCGAAACCTGGATCTCGCTCTGGGCCTATCCGCTCAATATCGCCGGCCGGCCTTACTTCTCCTGGCCTGCCTTCGTGATTCCCGCGTATGAGTGGACCATTCTGTACGCCGGTCTCTCCGCGGCCTTCTGCATGCTCGCGCTGAACGGACTGCCCAAGCTGTATCACCCGGTCTTCAACGCTCCGAATTTCCGCAACGGTGCGACAACGGATAAATTCTTCCTCTGCCTCGAAGCGACGGATCCGAAATTCGATGTTGTGGAGACGCGCAGCTTTCTTGAAGCGCACGCGCCGGTCTCGATCGTGGAGGTGGAGTATTAACGCCATGAAGCACATGCACGGAGCCTCCGCGCGCGCCCTGTCTCTCGGCCTGCTTGCGCTTGGGCTTGTCCTCGTCGCCGGCTGCCGCGAGGATATGCAGGATCAGCCCAGGATGTTTCCGCAGCGCGGCACCACCCTCTTCGCCGACGGCCGCTCCGTCCGCCCTCAGGTGGATCACACCGTGGCCCGTGGCCAGCTCGATGAGGATCAGTTTTTCTACACCGGTCTGCTGAACGGCAAAGAGACTGACATGATGCCTTTCCCCGTGACGATGAAGCTGCTCGAGCGCGGCCAGGAACGGTTCAATATCTACTGCACGCCCTGCCACTCCCGCGTCGGCAACGGCGACGGCATGATCGTGCAGCGCGGCTACAAGCCGGCGGCTAACTTCCACGATGCGGAGCGCCTGCGCGAGCCGCTGAGTCACTTCTTCTATGTGATGACCAATGGCTACCGCGCCATGCCGAACTATCGCGCGCAGCTCACTCCGGTCGACCGCTGGGCCGTGGCCGCTTATATCCGCGCCCTGCAGCTGAGCCAGGATGCACGCACCGCCAATGTTCCGGCCGGTACGCAGGTCGAGGATCTGTCCACGGTGGCCGAAAAGCTCGGATACCCGGCAAGCTTTGCCGGACCCTGGCCGGAGCCTGCCAATACAGCGGTCCACACTCACCCGAACGGCAAAATTGTGGCAGGTGCGCCTGCTGAAGATGCAAACGCTCCGGAAGGAGTCATCGGCGGCTCGGGTTCAACACCATCTCAGCCGGTTACCAAGGCTCCGGCCCGCCAATAAGGAGTTCAGGAAGAAAGCATGGCACACGGAAATAATGCGAAGAGCTTGCCCGCTGACCTGAGCGCGCCTGCGTTTGTTGATATCTGGCGCACACGCGCTCTGATCGCGGGAGTCGCCTTCCTGGTCGTCGCGGTCATTCTGGGCTTTCTCAGCGGAGATCACTGGAACCACTTCCTGCGCGGCTGGCTGCACGGCTTTGTCACCTGCTTCGGCTTCTGCTTCGGCGGCATGCTGCTGCTGATGACGCAGTATCTCTCCGGCGGCAAGTGGGGATACATCATTCAGCGCCCGCTCGAAGCCATGACCCGCACCTGGCCTCTGGTCTTCCTGATGTTCCTTCCCGTAGGCATCTTCGGCGCCTCCATGGGCAGGCTCTACATCTGGGCAAAGTACGCTGACTGGTCGACGGCGCTGAAAAATCACCTGATCACCAACGAACAGGCGCACGCCATTCGCTGGAAGGCGCTGATGCTCAACACCAAAGCCTTCTGGATCGCGACCATTGTCTGCTTCACCATCTTCGCTCTCTATATCCATCTGCTGAACAAGTGGTCGCTGCAGCGGGATGCCGACGCCGGGCGCGAGGGCAATGTCACCTACTGGCGAGTGAAGTTTGAAAACCTCAGCGGCTTCGGCGTTCTGCTCTACTCGGGG
Organism: Paracidobacterium acidisoli; assembly: GCF_003428625.2. Classification (GTDB taxonomy): domain Bacteria; phylum Acidobacteriota; class Terriglobia; order Terriglobales; family Acidobacteriaceae; genus Paracidobacterium; species Paracidobacterium acidisoli. The sequence continues at coordinate 693,967 of NZ_QVQT02000004.1, forward strand.
CTGCTCTTCCTGCTCGTCATCTACTGGGTTATGTCGCTTGATCCCACCTGGTACTCGACGGTTTACGGATTCCAGTTCCTCGTCGGCCAGGCCTATCAGGTGCTTCCGCTCGCCATCCTTACGCTGATGGCTCTTTCGAAGGCCGAGCCGATCAAATCGACCTTCCGGCTGATTGAGCAGCACGACATGGGCAAGCTCTGCTTCGCCTTCGTCATGCTCAACATGTACCTGGCCTTCGGCGCATTCCTGATCATCTGGTCCGGCAACTCGCCGGAAGAGATTCCCTGGTACCTGGATCGCATCCGCGGCGGATGGGGTGTAGTCGCTACCCTCGACGTCATCTTCCACTGGCTGCTGCCTTTCACGCTGCTGTTGTCCAGCGATCTCAAGCGCATTCAGAGCCGCCTTGCCGTCGTCTGCTACATCATGATCTTCGCCCGTATCTGGGACGTCTTCTGGCTCATCGAGCCTAACTTCCGCGATGCGGCCCGCAATCTGCACCTGAGTGTCGGCATCCTCGAGTACATCGCCGTTCCCGGAGCGCTGATCGCCTTCTGGATGGCTGCCTACTTCGCAGAGCTGCGGAAGCGGCCGGTGATCGCAACCAATGACCCGCATCTGGCGGAGATCCTGGAGCAGGAATATGTCCACGCTTGATCCCAGAGAGCATTACCATGAGCCTTCCGTGAAGGAGGGCTACGAAGTCACGGATGCCAACACCACCGGCATCATCGTCTTCTTGGTCGGACTGGCTCTTTCGATTGCGGTCTTCTTCTTCCTCTGCTTCGTTATGGGCAAGGTGATCAACCGCCAGCTTGAGGCGCATGACGGCCCGCTGAACAAGTGGAATGCGTCGACCCCCGGCGTCGCCTCCAGAAATCTGGAGTCGAGCCCGGCCATCGAGCAGCAGCAGCTGCAGCAGCTCACGCAGAAGTTCCCCGCGCCGCGCCTGCAGTCCGACAATGGCGACGGCGGCCAGGATCTTGCCGACCTGCACGATCGGGAAGACCTTCTGCTCAACTATTACACCTGGGTCGATCGCTCCCAGGGAACAGTACGCATCCCGATCGATCGCGCCATGCAGCTGATCGCGCAGTGGGGTCTTCAGGTTGCGCCGCAAAGTCAGGCGACGGAGCAGCTGATGAGCGGCGATAGTACACCGGTCGTCGAGATGCCGCTGACCAACGGATTCGCGCGAACCGGATATGAACAGCAGGAGCACGGGCCTTCGGAGCTTGCCGGAGAGCAGGCATCGAGCCACGCGAATAACCGGTAACCCGGGCAGCGAAAGCACTCCCGGTGATCGTCAGGTCCGGCTCATCGGACTCCGATGCTCACAGATGCGCCGCAAGGTGGCGCAGCAAAAACGAATAGCATAGAAGGCAGAGCAATGCAGAGCGGGAAAACAATACGGAAGGGAAGCATGCACGGCGGTTGCGCATCATTGCTGCGGCTGCCGCTCCTCTGTGCGCTCGCCGGACTCTGCCTGGTCTCGGGCATCGCCTCCGCGCAGGTCGCTCCCATTGGCGAAAAGCAGATGGGCCCTATTTCGACGACGCAGCCTGCCGACCTCAAAAAGATTTCCGTTACACAGAAACTCAACACGCTCATCCCGCTCGATGGCGTCTTCCGCGACGAGAACGGAAAGACCGTTCATCTCGGCGACTACTTCGGACATCGTCCGGTCATCCTTTCTCTGGTCTACTACCAGTGCAAAATCCTCTGCCCCGAAGAGATCAATGGTCTGGTCGGCGCGCTGGAGATGGTAAAGTTCAATCCCGGTAAAGATTTCAACGTAGTTTTTGTCAGCATCGATCCGACCGAGACCCCGCAGATCGCCTCTCGTGAGAAGGCCGTCTACATGCAGCGCTATGGGCGTCCAGGGACGGAAAATGGCTGGCACTTCCTGACCGGGAATGCGGCTTCGATCCGGCCTCTCGCGAATGCCGTCGGCTTTGGCTATACCCCGATGGAGGGCCCCGACGGAAAGATGACGCAGTTCGCGCATGCCAGCTCCGTCGAACTGCTCACTCCCGAAGGCCGTCTCTCTCAGTACTACCTCGGTGTTGAGTTTTCACCGAAAGACCTGCAGCTCGGTCTCGTCGAATCTTCGCATGACCGGATCGGTTCGCCGGTCGACAACATTCTCACGTATTGCTACCGTTACGACCCGCAGCTCAATCGGCACAGCCTCATCATTGCCCACATTGTGCAGCTGGGGTGCCTTCTCACGGTTTTACTTCTCGGTTCTTATATGGTGGTCATGTTCCGGCGTGACCTGAAGCAGTCGCGCACGATCACCGGAAAACTGGCGAACGGATAAAGGGAACGATGCATTTCATCAGCCCGGTACTTTGGCAATTTCTGATTAAGTGGCTCACGAACTTCGCGATCTTTCCGCCGGAGGCGTCCCGCATCGCTCCCGACGTGGACGCGTTCTACTTCTATCTGATCGGCATCTCCGTCGTGGGCCTGGTGATCGTTGGCCTGCTCGTCGGTGTCTTCTCGGTGCGCTACCGTAAAGAGCGGAACCCCGAGGCAACGCAGATCGAAGGTTCCACGCTGCTTGAGGCTACCTGGACGATCATTCCGCTCGCGCTCTTTATGGTCTCCTTCGTCTGGGGCGCGCTGCTTTATTTCCGCATCTACAATCCGCCGACCAATGCGATGAATGTCTACGTCGTCGGCAAACAGTGGATGTGGAAGGTCGAGCATCCGGGCGGCCAGCACGAGATCAACTCGCTGCATGTCCCCATCAATCGGCCCGTGCAGCTCACCATGATCTCGCAGGACGTCTTCCACAGCTTCTCCATTCCCGCATTCCGCGTGAAGCGTGAGGTGATTCCGGGCCGTTACTCGACCGTCTGGTTTGAGGCCACCGCTCCCGGCACCTATCACCTCTTCTGCACGCAGTACTGCGGTACGCTTCATTCGCAGATGATCGGCCAGGTCGTCGCCATGACGCCCGACGACTACCAGGCCTGGATCTCGGGCTCGACCAGCGGCACCTCGCTCGCGCAGAATGGCGAGCGCCTCTTCGCCGCACTCGGCTGCAACTCCTGCCATAACGGCACGCCGAACGCACATGGCCCGTCTCTGGCCAACGTCATCGGATCGCAGGTGCAGCTCGCAAACGGTACCTATACCACCGCCACGGATGCCTTTGTTCGCGATTCCATTCTTAACCCCACGCTCCATCAGGTCGCCGGCTACGCGCCCATCATGCCCACCTACCAGGGACAGGTGAGCGAGGAGGGTCTGATCTCCCTCGTCGAGTACATCCGGCGCCTTGATTCGAATTACCGCATCGATCAGACACTGAACGTCAGTGAAACCGGCGCCGGTTCCGACGCAGCCCCGGCCTCCGGCACGTCCACATCCACCGCTTCAGGGATGGTGAAACAATGAGTACAATCGTCAGCCTTCCGGATCAAAGTACTGCAACTCTGCCTAAGGTGTCCTATCTCAACAAAGAGTATGGACTGAAAAGCTGGCTGCTGACGGGGGACCACAAGCGCATCGCGATCCTGTATCTGATCTCGATCACTTTCTTCTTCTTCATCGGCGGAGCGATGGCCGGCCTTATCCGGCTTGAGCTTCTCACGCCTGCCAGCGATCTGATGGCCGCCGACACCTATAACAAGGTGTTCACCATGCACGGCATCATCATGGTCTTCCTGTTTCTGGTGCCGTCGGTGCCTGCCACCATCGGGAACTTCCTCATCCCGATCATGGTCGGCGCAAAAGATCTGGCCTTTCCGAAGATCAATCTGCTGAGCTGGTATCTCTACATCGCGGGCGGCATTCTGCTGATGACCGCGCTCATCTCAGGCGGCGTAGACACCGGCTGGACCTTTACCACTCCGCTCAGCACGCATTACCTGAATACCCATGTGATCACGGCCGGGCTGGCCGTCTTCGTCGCCGGATTCAGCTCGATCTTCACCGGCCTCAACTTCATCGTCACCATCCATCGCATGCGCGCCCCAGGCATGACCTGGTTTCGCCTGCCGCTCTTCGTCTGGTCGCACTATGCAGCTTCCATCCTGATGGTTCTTGGCACCCCGGTCCTGGCCATCACCCTGGTTCTGGTCATCCTTGAGCGCACCATCGGCATCGGAGTCTTTGATCCCGCCAAGGGCGGCGATCCGCTCCTCTTTCAGCACCTCTTCTGGTTCTATTCGCACCCTGCCGTGTACATCATGATTCTTCCCGGCATGGGCGTCATCTCCGAGGTCATCAGCACCTTCTCCCGCAAGCGGGTCTTTGGATACACCGCCGTCGCCTTCTCATCGGTCGCCATCGCCGTCTTTGGCTTCTTCGTCTGGGCGCACCACATGTTCATCATGGGTGTCTCGAACTATTCGGCTCTGGTCTTCTCGCTGCTGACCATGCTCGTTGCCGTTCCCTCCGCCATCAAGATCTTCAACTGGGCTGCAACCCTGTATAAGGGCTCCATCACCTTTGAAACGCCGATGCTCTACGCCTTCGGCTTTATGGGGCTTTTCACCATCGGCGGCCTCACCGGCGTCTTCCTCGGCTCGCTCGGCATGGATATCCATCTGACCGAGACCTACTTCATCGTGGCCCACTTCCACTTCGTCATGGTCGGCGGCATGCTCATGGCCTACCTTTCGGGTGTGCACTTCTGGTGGCCCAAGATGACCGGTCGCATGTATCCGGAAGGTCTCTCCAAGCTGGCAGCCGTAACCACCTTCATCGGCTTCATTCTCACCTTCTTCCCGCAGTTCATTCTGGGATATCTCGGAATGCCGCGCCGCTATGCCGCCTATCCTCCCGAGTTCCAGGTGCTGAACGTCTTCTCGACCGCCGGCGCCAGCGTTCTCGGAGTCGGCTATCTGCTGCCGCTGCTCTATCTCACCTGGTCGCTCAAGTACGGAGCGATCGCCGGGGCGAATCCGTGGCAGGCAACCGGCCTTGAATGGCAGATTCAGTCGCCGCCGCTGACCGAAAATTTTGTAGAGACGCCGATCGTCACTCACGAGGCTTACGACTACGAGTGGCTGGCACACAAGACCGAACACGACGAGGTGGAGACCGTTGGATAGCCACGCACTTGCCGCCCAGACCTCCGAAACAGGGCACATCGAACACGCGCATCCTCCGCATCTGCGCCACCACTTTGAAACAGTGGAGCAGCAGCGTGAGGCTGCCAGCTTCGGAATGTGGCTCTTCCTGCTCACCGAAATCATGTTCTTCGGTGGCCTGTTCTGCGCCTACCTCATCTATCGCAACTGGTATTACCCGGCTTTCGTGGTCGGCAGCCATCAGCTCAAGATCTGGGCCGGCACCACGAATACCGGGGTGCTGATCGGCTCCAGCTTCACTATGGCTATGGCCGTGTACAGCTCGCAGGTGCGCAATCGCGCGGCGCTCATCGGCTATCTGCTTCTTACCATCGTTCTGGGCACGGTCTTTCTTGGGATCAAGGGTTACGAATGGCATGACGAGTGGGAGCATCACCACGTTCCGGGTCTGAACTTCAGCGTCTCCGACTTCGTTCATACCAGCGCCGCCTATCCGGAGGACAAGCCCCTTCCGCTCGATATGGCGGAGAAGACCCAGGTCTACTTCTCGCTCTACTTCGCCATGACAGGCATGCACGCGCTGCATATGATCATCGGCGTTTCGCTGCTCATCATTCTCCTTGCTCAGGCGTGGGGCGGTGCCTACACCGACGGTCACATGACCACGATAGAAAACTTCGGGTTGTACTGGCACTTTGTCGATATCATCTGGATTTTCCTGTTCCCGCTCCTGTACCTGATCAGTCGTCACCAGTAGAGAGGATCGAACTTCGATGTCTGAACCGACGCATCACGAACAGCACATTGTTACGCCGAAGATTTACCTCATCATCGGCGCAACCCTTCTTGTGCTCACCGGAGCCACCACCGCCATCTCCTATGTCGAGCTCGGCGTCTTCAACGCGGTCGTGGCGCTTGCCATTGCCTGTATCAAGGCCTCGCTGGTGGTGCTCTTCTTCATGCACGTGAAGTACAGCTCCAAACTCACGAAGCTGACCGTGGCCGCCGGCCTCTTCACCTTTCTCGTGCTCATCACCATGACCATGACCGACTACATCAGCCGCGCCTGGGGCCTCTGGTAAGGTATTCCAGCCTGTTGCGAAGGGCGGCCATGCGCCGCCCTTTATCTTTCTCGGCCTGCCTTATCGCGGTTCCACAGCGCCGGTTCTTTGCGCGCCGTCTGTGCCACAGATCGCAATTCTGCATCTACACTGCAGACACGCATGGCCGACCCCGCACATCAGGATCTGCTGCCTGACGCCCTGCAGCGTCTTGCCGATAACCCCCGCGTCACCGTTCGGCGCTCCGGCCCACCTCGCAAAGAGGGCAAATGCATTGCCTGCTGGATACAGCGTGCCCAGCGTGCGCTCGACAATCCCGCACTTGATCTTGCGATCGCTCTCGGCAATGAGCTCGACCTTCCCGTTGTGGCCTTCTTTGCTGCAATCTCGAATTTTCCCGGCGCCAATCTCCGCCACTATCGTTTTCTGAATCAGGGCCTGCCTGATCTCGAAGAGGATCTCGCGGAGCGCAATGTGTCTTTCATCGTTCGCCGTCCTCCGCACAATAAGCTCGAAGCCTTTCTCGCCGAAGTCGGCGCGGCCATGCTCATCGGTGATGAAAATCCCTGCCGCGAGCCGGAGCGCTGGCGCCGCATCATCGCACAGCGGCTGCATATCCCGTACTGGACCGTCGATGCCGACGTCGTTGTGCCCTCGGAACTCTTCCCGAAACACTTCTACATGCTGCATCACATGCGCCCGAAGCTCCTCGCCGAGCTGCCGAAGTATCTCGTTCACACACCGGCCATCAAAGCCCGTAAAGAATGGCGCCGCCCCCGCGGTCTTGAATCCTTTCCTGTAAAGGACGACATCACGCACGGCTGGCGCAGTCTCGACCGCTCCATCGCTCCCGTCGATACCTTCACCGGAGGCACCCACGCCGCCCTTCACCGTCTGCAGCACTTTGTCACGCATTTCCTGGCCGATTACCCGAAACAGCGCAATCATCCGGAAGCAGATGGCACCAGCCGCATGTCGCCCTGGCTGCACTTCGGGCACATCAGCCCGCTTACCATCGCGCTCGCCGCAGAAAAAGCGCATCGGGAAGGGAAGGCGCCGCGCGCCGCAGTCGACAGTCTCCTGAATGAGCTCATCGGCTGGCGTGAGCTTGCCGTCAACTTCGTCAAACACGTGCCGGATTACGATTCCATCGAGTGCGCGCCGGAGTGGGCGCAGAAGACGCTTCGCGAACACGCTCGCGACAGGCGCGATCCCTCTTATACTCTCGCGCAGATGGAAAAGGGCAGAACACACGACGATCTCTGGAACGCCGCGCAGTTGCAGATGATCCATCATGGCTGGATGCACAATTATCTGCGTATGTACTGGGCCAAGAAGATCCTCGAGTGGTCTCCCGGTCCTGCGCAGGCATGGGAATACGCCGTCATCCTTAATGACAAATACGAGCTCGACGGGCGCGATCCCAACGGCTACGCCGGCATTGCCTGGGCCATCGGAGGCGTGCATGACCGTCCCTGGTTCGAGCGTCCCGTCTTCGGAACAGTCCGTTACATGTCCGGTGCCTCCACCGGCAAAAAGTTCGACTCGAAAACATATATCCGCCAGATGCTCTCTTCCACCGCAAATGAGCCCGGAAGCGAAGACGCATCGACGCCCTCGCTTTTCTGACGAAAGTAATGTTTATTGTCCGGCTCGCTCCGGAAATAATAGCCCTGCCAATCCATAGATAAGCGTTGTCGGGTTATCTCGTGTGCTGCTCGCTTCGGTACAGGCAGACGGGCCAATCCGCGTGTGCGTCAGTGCAAAGCTCCGTCTGCTCCGGGAAAGTGCCCCCATTCCCTGAGTGCCGGCACAGCCGGCTGCCCTGCGCCGAAACAGGAACCCTGCGGGGGAGCAGCGGCTGTTCGGAATAGGTGTGTTGCATTGAGTGTGCATGGGTACAGGCATGGAATATCGGCAGTCACACTGTGTTTGCTCGTCGCGCTGACCCTGCACGCGCAGCAATCCACCTCATCGTCGTTTGGCATCGTGCCGCACCAGCGCCAGCGAATCGCCAGGCACGTCGCCGAGCAGTTATCTTCCCGTCATCGAGCATCGGCTCCGTCCGGTAAAAGTCTTTATTCCGCCACCGCCGCCATCCCTCATCCGCGGCCGCAGAACACGCCGTTTACGGCCGCATGGCAGCCGCTCGGACCTGACCAGATCAGCACAGCACGCTATGGCCTGCTCACCGGCCGCGTCACCAGTCTCGCCGTCGATCCCTCCGACACCAGCGGCAATACCGTTTACGTCGGTACGGCCGGCGGAGGCGTCTGGAAATCCACCAACGCCACCGCTACGCCTGCCGGCGTCAGCTTCACGCCGTTGACGGACACTCTCAGCGTCTTCACCTCCACGACGGATGTCTCGCTCAGCATCGGGGCTCTCACCGTGCAGCCACACGGCACGGGCATCATTCTCGCCGGCACCGGCGATCCCAACGATGCCGACGATTCCCAGTACGGCGTCGGCATTCTGCGCTCCACAGACAACGGCCTCACCTGGTCCGTCATCCCGCAGACTACCGATCTGATGTCCGGCGTCCCGCAGTACTTCAGCTTCATCGGCAGCGCCTTCGCCGGCTTTGCGTGGAGCACCGCAAATCCCGGCCTCGTCGTCGCTGCTGTCACTGATTCTCCGCACGCCGCCGAGGTCAACATCAACTCCTCCGGCAGCAATATCCTCGGTCTCTATTACTCGCAGGACTCCGGCCAGACCTGGAAGTTCGCCACAATAGAAGACACTTCCACCAGCATCATTCAGTCCGACCAGATCAATCTCAGCGGCAACGGCAATGCCGCAACCTCCGTCGTCTGGAACCCCATCCGCCAGGCCTTCTTCGCTGCCATCCGTTATCACGGCTATTATGAGTCGACCGACGGCATCACCTGGACCCGCCTCGCCAACCAGCCCGGAGTCGATCTCAACGATCCGGCAAAGTGTCCGGCTAACTCCGCAGGCACAGGTTCCGTCGCCTGTCCCATCTTTCGCGGCGCGCTCGCCGCTCAGCCTGTCACCGGCGATCTCTTCGCGCTCACCGTCGACGTGAATAATCTCGATCAGGGGCTCTGGCAGGATGCCTGCAACCTCATCTCCGGCATCTGCGCGTCCAGCACCGTGGAGTTCGCCACGCAGCTTGCCGACCAGGCCCTCGACACCAGTTCCACCGATACCACCATCCAGCAGGCCGACTACGATCTCTACCTCGCCGCTGTTCCCGCGCAGCAGGACACGCTCCTCTTCGCCGGTACTGAGGACATCTATCGCTGCAGCCTCGCCAACGCCTGCGCCTGGCGCAATACCACCAATGCCCTTGGCTGTGCCGCCGCACAGGTCGCGCCCGCACAGCACGCCATCGATGCCACCATTCCCGGTATCTACGCCGCCAGCGGCTCGCCCGGCACCAGCGGCCTGCTCTACTTCGGCAACGACGGCGGGCTCTGGAGAACCACCGACGATGTCAGCCAGCAGGACCCCGTCTGCTCTTTTGACGATCCCAGCCACTTTCAGAACCTCAACTCCGGCCTCGGCTCACTCGCCGAAGTACCCGGCCTCGCCGGCGATCCCTCCGTACCGCAGACCATGCTCGCTGCCCTCGGTGGTCTCGGCACCGCTGCAACCACCACTGCATCGAACACCTGGGATCAGGTGCTCGACGGAGAGGGAGACAGCACTGCCATCGATCCGTCCAATCCGTACAACTGGTATGCCACCTCGCTCTTCGGCGTTGGCATTAATCTCTGTACGCACGGTTCTTCCTGCGATACCTCCGGCTTCCCCACGCAGCCCGTCATCGGTCCCGCTCAGGTCAGCCCCACCGGCGATCCCAATCAGAGCGATGCCGGTCAGCAGACCATTCCCGCTCCGTGGATACTCGATCCGCAGAATCCTGCGAACGTCATCCTCGGCACCTGCCGCATCTGGCGTGGCGCCGCCAGCGGCTCCGGCTGGAGCGTGAACAGCCTCCTCAGCTCCATGCTTGACGGCGATGGAGGCCCATACTGCAACGGCAACGCTGAGATACGTTCCCTTGCCGCCAGCGGGCACATCACCGATGCTCCCGGCACGCCCGAGACGATCTACGCCGGCATGTCCGGCCTTTTCGACGGCGGCTCAACAGCGCCCGGTCATCTCTACGCTGCTTCCGTCACCAGTTCCTCCACGCCGGCCACCACCACCTGGACCGATCTCTACAACTCCCCCGTCACCAACGACGCGAATAACGGTGGACAGTTCAACCCCAACGGCTTCGATATCTCTGACATCTACGTCGATCCCCACGACCCCTCCGGCAACACCGTCTATGTCACCATCGAAGGCTTCTCCACCCTCGGCTTCAGCCAGCCGCTCATCTACATGTCCACCAGCGGCGGCGCTTCGTGGACGAATATCCAGAGCAGTCTCCCGCCTGCGCCGGTCAACGGCATCCTCGTCGACCCCAACAGCGCCGGCACCGTGTATGTTGCAACCGATATCGGCGTTTACGTCACCACAAATATTGCGAGCTGTTCGCAAACCCCATCCCAGTGCTGGAGCGTCTACGGCTCCTCGCTGCCCGGCTCTCCGGTGCTCGGCCTGACGGCATTTAATGCCGGTTCCACCTCCGTGCTGCGCGCCGCCACCGAAGGCCGCGGTATCTGGCAGATCAATCTCGTCACCGCCGGCACGGCCGTTACCACCGCTACAGCTTCGCCATCCTCGCTCACCTTTGCCGGCCAGACCGTTGAAACCGTCAGCGCCGCTCAGCCTGTAACCATCACCAACACCGGCTCGCTCACGCTCAACATCTCTTCTGTTTCCGTCTCCGGCGATTTTCTCGAGCAGGACACATGCTCCGGCCAGGCCGTCCCTCCGTCGGCAACCTGCACTGTGCAGGTCTCCTTCGATCCCACAACCACCGGCCATCGCGCCGGCACACTCAGCATCGCCGGCAACCTCCCCGGCGGCCAGCTCACCGTCTCTCTCTCCGGCACCGGAACCACCTCCGGCGTTATACTCCTGGCGCCCGCTTCCATCGCCTTTCCGTCCACGCTCGTCGGGTCCCCCTCCACCGCGCAGAGCGTCAGCATCTCCAATACCGGCGGCCAGAGCGTAACCCTTACCTCCGAGGCCGCCACCGGCGACTTCGCCATATCTGCGAACACCTGCTCCGCCTCACTCAGCGCCGATACCGCCTGTGCTCTGAGCATCACCTTTACTCCCACCACCACCGGTACGCGCACTGGCACGCTGACCGTTACCGACAACATCGGAACACAAACCATCACGCTCACCGGAACCGGCCAGACCGCGCCCACCGATACCCTCTCGACCGCATCTCTCAGCTTCGGAACGGTCCTCATCGGGGCCTCCAGCACGGCTCAGCAGATCACCCTCAGCAACACCGGCACCCAGTCGCTCAACCCCATTACCGTTCAGGTCAGCGGCGACTTCAGCTCCACCAACAACTGCGGAGCGTCGCTTGAAGGCAATGCCAGCTGCGCCATCGCCGTCACCTTCGTCCCCAAAGCCAGCGGAGCGGAAACCGGCTCCGTCACCATCACCGACCCACTCCGCACCCAGTCCGTCGCGCTCTCCGGCACAGGGGTTGCGCCACCCACCGACACGCTCTCGCCTGCTTCATTGATCTTCCCCGGCCAGCTCATCGGCACCACCGCTGCCGCCGAGCCCATCACCATAACCAACAGCGGCGATCTCCCGCTCACCAGCATCGGCCTCAGCGTCACCGGCGACTTCGCGCAGACCTCCACCTGCGGCGCAACCCTCGCCGCTCACTCTTCCTGCACCATCTCGGTGACCTTTACGCCGCAGATCTCCGGAGGCGACACCGGAACCCTCACCCTGGTTGACGCTCTCCACACGCGGACCATTCCTCTCTTCGGCATCGGAGAAGCGCCCGCGACCGATACCCTGTCCGCCGCTTCTCTCACCTTCCCCGGCCAGCTCATCGGCACCACCAGCTATGCGCAGCAGGTCACGCTCACCAACAGCGGCGATCTCGCGCTTACCGGCATTGTCCTTTCCGTTCATGGCGACTTCGTGCAGACAGGCACCTGCGCCGCCACGCTCGCGGCTCATACAACCTGCGTCGTCTTCGTCACCTTCACGCCGCAGCACAGCGGTACCGAGACCGGAACCCTCACTCTCGCCGACTCCATTCATTCGCAGACCGTCTCACTCACCGGAAGCGGCGAATCTCCCGGAGCCGACACGCTCTCGCCTGCCGCGCTCACCTTTGCCAGCCAGACCATCGGCACCACCAGCGCTCCGCTGCAGATCACGCTCAGCAATAGTGGTGATGTGGCTCTTACCGGCATCGTGCTGGCCGTCAGCGGCGACTTCACGCAGACCACTACCTGCGGAGCCACCCTCGCCGCCGGCTCCAGCTGCGCCATCTCCGTCACTTTTTCCCCCTCAGCCGCCGGAACCCGCTCCGGAACACTCATCGTCGCCGACACCACGCGCACCCAAACCGTCCCGTTGACCGGAACCGGCATCGCGCCCTCCATCGACGCTCTCTCTCCCTCCTCGCTGCTCTTCGCGCCGCAGCAGACAGGTACCACCAGCGCCGCGCAGCAGGTCACATTCACCAACAGCAGCTCGCTCCCGCTCAGCGGAATCTCCCTCGCCATCAGCGGCAGCTTCACACAGACCACCACCTGCGGAGCCACCCTCGCCGCCGGCTCCAGCTGCACCATCTCCGTCGTTTTCGCTCCCAATGCGCCCGGCAATGCAACCGGAACCCTGATCGTGACCGACAGCACCCGCGTGCAGATCGTCTCGCTCACTGGAACCGCCATCAGGCCTCCCGGGCTCGGCGCCTCGCCCGCATCCATTGGTTTTGGCACCATTCTTTTTGGCGCTGCCGGATCTACCCAGACCGTCACCCTGACCAATACCGGCGGTACTCCGCTTGCCGGGCTCAGCTACTCCGTCGGCCCCGGCTTCACCCTGGCCCCGGGCAACTGCGGAGCAGCGCTTCCGCTCAGCGGAGTCTGTCAGCTCACCATCACCTGGGCGCCCACCGCAGCCGGTGTATCGACCGGAGCCCTGACTGTCGCCTCGCCCAATCTCTCCACGCCCGTGGCCGTCTCGCTCTCCGGCTTCGCGCAGGACTTCACCCTCCAGGCCGGCACTGCGGCCCCGATTACCAGCGGTCAGACGGCGAGCTTCCAGATCACCGTCAACGGCGTCAGCGGCACCTCGGGCACCGTCTCCGCAAGCTGCACCGGTGCGCCGCAAAATGCCGCCTGCGCGCTCAATCCCTCCACCGTCTCCTTCACCGGAACCAGCGGCGGATTCATCACCGTCAGCGTCGCCACCGGAATCGGCAGCTCCGCCGCCCTCCGTCCCACTGTTTTCCATCCTTTCGATCGCTGGAAAGACTATGGCTTTGCGCTTGCGCTTCTGCTTCCCATCGGCTGCTTCGGCCTCAAGAGAAAAAGACTCGCGTGGCTGGCCGTGATCCTTGCCGTGCTGGCGCTTCCTGTCGCCTGTGGCGTCGGCGTCACCAAAGCAGGAAGCACCGGTCCTGGTGCATCCCAAAACGCCACCCCGGCCGGCACGTATACGCTCACGGTGACCGCGTCCATGTCCGGCCTGCAGCACAGCACAACGCTTACCCTTACAGTCGAATAACTCAGGCAGGCGGCCGCATACCCCGATCGTCTACCATAAAGACGAGTCATCCCGTGAAAAACAGCCTCCGTATCGTCTTTGTCCTTGTCCTCGCCTGTCTTCTTTTCCACCCCCGGATGAGCAGCGCCGAAACCGGGCAAACCATCGAGATTCACGCTAAAAAGTACGCCTTTGTCCCCGCTGAAATCACACTCAGGCAGGGACAAACCGTCACTCTCCTCCTCGTCACCGACGATGTGGATCACGGCCTCAGCGTTCCCGGTCTCGGCATTCAGGCCGACATCCTCAAAAAGCAGCCGGCCCGCGTCGTTGTTACGCCCACGCAAACCGGTGATTTTCCCGGCGTATGCTCACGCTTCTGCGGCCTCGGCCACAAGAAGATGCAGCTCATGATCCACGTTGTGCCGTAGCATCGTGCCGGCTCCGTCCATACATCCTGAAAGTGAAATGCTCTAAACTGTCCCAAAGCGCCTGTTCAGAGTAAAAACGTCATGACCGATTCCGAACGAGTTTCCCTCGAAGACGTCCGCCGCGTCGCGGAGCTGTCCAGCCTCGAGCTGACCACCGCCGAAGAGCCCCACATGCGTCGCGACCTCAACGCCATCCTCGATTACGTCGCCCAGCTCAACGAGCTTGACACCTCGCAGGTCGAGCCCATGGCTCAGGTCGCCGAAGTCCTCGCCGCTTCGCAGGAGGAGATCAACGTTCTGCGCCCCGACTCTGTCGTCCCCTGCCTCGACCGCGCGCAGGTGATGGTCTCGGCGCCTGAAACCGACGGCGTCTTCTTCAAGGTTCCCAAAGTGATTGAGCGATAAGATTTTCGGAAAACACACCATGACCGTATCCGCTTCCGCCGTACATACAGAAAAATCCATCGGCCAGATTCGTTCCGCCCTCACCTCCGGTGAAGCGAAGGCCGGCGACATCGTCCGGAACACCCTCGCCCGCATCGAGGCGGAAGACGCGCGCATTCACGCCTTCCTCAGCGTCAATCCTGACTACACGCTGGCCCAGGCGCAGCGTATCGACGATCTCGCCGCAAGCGGTGCTTCGCTGCCGCCTCTCGCCGGCGTTCCCATCGGCATCAAGGACGTGCTCACCCTCGAAGGCTTCCCCGCAACCGCTGGCTCGAAGATCCTCGAAGGCTACCGTCCGCCCTACACCGCCACTGCAGTCCGCAGGCTCGCCGATGCCGGAGCCGTCTTTGTCGGCAAGATCAACTGCGACGAGTTCGCCATGGGCTCTTCGAACGAAAACTCCGCCTACGGTCCGGTCCGTAACCCGCACGATCTCGACCGCGTCCCCGGCGGGTCCAGCGGAGGCTCCGCCGCCGCCGTCGCCGCCGGCATGGCCACGGCCACGCTCGGCACCGACACCGGTGGCTCCATCCGCCAGCCGGCATCGTTCTGCGGAGTCGTGGGCGTTCTGCCCACCTACGGCCGCGTCTCCCGTTACGGCCTCATCGCCTTTGCCTCTTCGCTCGACCGCGTCGGACCCTTCGCAGCGACCGTCCGCGACGCAGCCGCCGTCCTCGGCGTCATCGCCGGCCACGATCCCCTCGACGCGACCTCTTCGCCTCTGCCCGTGCCCGACTACGCCGCCGCTCTGGATGCGACGACAGGCGTCGCCGGTCTGCGTCTTGGCGTCCCTTCCGAGTACTTCGCCGAAGGCCTCGACCCCGAAGTGCGCGCCGCCATCGACTCCGGCATCGAGCAGCTCCGCGCCGCCGGAGCCGAGATCAAACCCATCTCGCTTCCGCACACCCGCTACGCCGTCCCGACCTACTACGTCATCGCCACCGCCGAGGCCAGCGCCAATCTCGCCCGCTTCGACGGCGTCCGTTACGGCCTGCGCGCGCCTGAATCAAACACCCTCTCGGCCATGTACCGCAAAACCCGCGACCTAGGCTTCGGAGCCGAAGTCAAGCGCCGCATCCTGCTCGGCACCTACGTCCTCAGCGCCGGATACTACGACGCCTACTACCGTAAAGCCCAGCAGGTTCGCCGTCTGCTGACCGACGACTTCCTCGCGGCCTTCCGCGAAGTCGACGCCATCATTACGCCTGTCGCGCCCACTCCCGCCTTCCGTCTGGGTGAGAAGACCGACGATCCCGTCTCGATGTATTTGGCCGACATCTACACCGTCACTGCCAGCCTCGCCGGCATCTGCGGCATCTCGGTGCCATGCGGAAAGTCGAAGACCGGCCTTCCCATCGGCATGCAGATTCTTGGAAAGCACTTCGACGAATCCACGCTCTTCCGTGTCGCTCAGATCGTCGAAGGGTTCCAGGGCTAACCGGAGCTGCGCCGTGTCCACTCTGGCTTCATCCGCAGGCGAATCTGTGTGCGCATCTTCGCGAAAGATCGCCTGGTCCGTCTGTCTTTCCTGTCTGCTCGCCTCCGCCTGTCTGTTTATTCTCCTCGGGCACAAGCCGCTCGCCGACTGGGACGAAGCCATCTATGCCGGCGTCTCGAAAGAGATGCTCAGCGGGCACTTTTTCTCGCCCACATGGCGTTCGCAGCATTTTTTTGAAAAGCCGCCGCTTTACATGTGGCTTACTGCGATTTTCTTCCGGCTCTTCGGCATCACGGAGTTCTGGGCTCGCGCATCCTCCGCCCTTGCCGGAGTCGCCATCGTCGGCATACTCCATGGTCTTATGGCGCGTGCACGTGGTCTGCGCGCCGCATGGCTCGCCACCCTCATCCTGCTCACCATGAAGGGCTTTGCCCATGCGGCCCGTGTCGGAGAGCTCGATCAGCTTCTTACCCTCGGCTGCTGCCTTGCTCTCTGGGGCATGCATCGCCTCCGCGGCAGCAATCTCTCCGGCTGGTATCTCGTCTGGACCGGCTTCGCCATCGCCGTCATGACCAAAAGCGCCGCGGCTGTCGTTATTCCCATCACTCTGCTTGTGCTCATCGTCTGGGAACGCTGGCCCCCTGCTGTTTTCGGCAAAGCCTTCTTCGCCGGAGCCGCTCTCTTTCTCGTGCTCGCCGCGCCCTGGCACCTATATATGTGGCATCAGTATGGAGCTGTCTTCTGGCGTGAATACCTCGGCGTTCAGGTCTTCTCGCGCTCCACGATGCAGCTGGACCGCCACGTCAATCCGCCCTGGTTCTACCTCAACGTGCTGGCCATCTATGCCATGCCCTGGCTCTTCCTGCTTCCGTTTGCCATCGTGAAAGGCTTTCAGAAGAAAGAGCTGCGCGAGTTTCTGATCTTTGCCTTCGTCGTTCTGGGATTGTTCACCGTTGCAAAGACCCGGCTGCCGCAATACATCGTGCCCGTTTATCCCGCGCTGGTCATCCTGATCGCTGACTGGATCTATCTCTGGTTCACCGCAGCCGTCGAGCCCGCCCGCCGCGTCCGGCGCTTTGGATACGGCGTCGCCTTCGGCATCGTGGCGCTGCTTGCCTCCGCTCTGCTTGCCCGGCCCGCCGCAAAACATCTGCCCGGAAGGGAAGCGACCGACCCCGGTGAAAAGGACGCTCAGTGGCTCCTTCCA
This sequence comes from Paracidobacterium acidisoli, assembly GCF_003428625.2. Classification (GTDB taxonomy): domain Bacteria; phylum Acidobacteriota; class Terriglobia; order Terriglobales; family Acidobacteriaceae; genus Paracidobacterium; species Paracidobacterium acidisoli. Next base: position 711,216 of record NZ_QVQT02000004.1, read on the forward strand.
CTTCTACGTTCAGAATCCAGCCAGAGCTACATTCCGCCTATCCTCCTCTGCATGGATGGCGACTGGTTTCCGCTGCCTGCAGCTGTCTTTTACGTAAAGCAGCCGCTTCAGCAGGTCTACATCCGGCAACGGCCCGATATCAGCCATGAGGCGCATCTCTATTACGACGATCCCCGCCCCCTGAACCGCTACGTCGACGCCTCGCCTCGCCTCGTCGTCATGGATCAAAGCGAAACCAGCGCGCTTCCTGCCAATATGGTATTTCAGCAAATCCGCCAGAATGGCCGGCTCGTTATAGGTACGATCGCACTGCGATCGGGTGTCTCCCGCTAAGGAATCGTCCCCGGCTACGTCTTTCGCCGGTCACCCCGCGACCGGCCGGTAATATCGCTCTTCCGGATACGCGCAGCCCAGGCACAACGTTCTTCCTTCACGCCGGACAAATCGGTCGTAGTTGATCCCCTCACCGCACGCCGCGCAGGCAATGCGCTCTCCCTTGTAGCCTGGAAACTCCTTCGCCTCCAAAGTCACCTCGACCCACTCTTCGTGAAACAGATCCGCATCGCTCAGTTCGCGATAGGCGCGCATCTGCTGCTGATTTTTATTCTCGATCTCCGGATATATCTCCCGCGCCCTCTGCTTCGATGACTCCAGTGCCGCCACGCGAATCGCCCGTCCGCTCTGCACATCCACGAAAGTGGCCGCCATCTTACCCCAGTCGCGGAACTTCAGGGCCCGCTTGCCCAGTCTGCATCCCGTCACCACGCCAATCGCGTCCGTGGCGCAGCGGTCGATCTCCACAAAGGTCACCAGCCGCTTGCGATCCCTCCCGCGCGGCTCCTCGATGCCCAGCCGCTCGCAGCCCAGCATGGCCATCCGTACGCCGAGAATCTGTCCCGCGCACAAATGCCCATGCGCCGTCTCGGCCTGCCGCAGCAGCTCGTCAAAGGACTCCATAGCCTGATGCTACTCCGTGTCCCCCGCATCGCCATCCTCCACCAGCGCCGCCGAAGAGCCCACCAGGTCGAAGCTCACCGCCTCGCCTCCCGTCGCCTGAAAGCGGATGCGCAGCGGCTCCCTTTGCCAGACCGCATCCGCGCAGGCCGGACTCGCATGGCCGTCACCCTCCCACGCCGCCAGCTTCTTCGACAGCAGCGGTTTGCGTACGTCAATCTGAGCTACCACCGCATACAGTTGTTTGCCGCTTCGATTCAGTCCGCAATAGGCGGCATAATCGCGAAACCACACCACATCCGAAACCGCGGAATCGAAATCCGGCAGATGCAGCGCCGCAATTTTGCCCGAGCTCCGATCCACCATCAGCCACGGACCTCTCTGCCACACCCAGTGCTCTTTTTTATCCGTGGGCAGAGCATCGTTCAGCCGCACCGCCCGGCGCACCGTGAAGCTTCGCTGCGTCACATCGTGTGCCTCGCCGGTTGTCCATTCTTTTACCCTGCCGTCCACGACCAGCGGACGAACCTTCAGCTCGGTTTCCCCCGGCCGCGCACCCGCCGGATCGCCCTCGGCCGAATACACCTCCTGCCGCACCGCTCCAAGCGCCACACTATGGCCCTTCTTCGCTGCAGCGCCGAACGACATATCCGGCGCGCCCAGAACGCACGCCAGCACCACAAGTGCCGGAATCGCGCCTGCAAAGCCCATTTTTTTCAGGAACATGTCAGAAGGCTAAGGAGAACAGGCCTTCCGCAAAAGGTCACAGAAGTAATAACTAAATCATGAAAGGAAGCAATAAATCAGGAGGGAAGAGATACCGAAGTCGAACGGTGGTAAAGAATCTCCGCGCTGACCGTCGTCACGGATTTTCCCGGAGCAGCATTGCCGGCAGTCGTTTTATTACTGACGTAATACCAAACGAACCATCCCAGTCCGGCCAGCAGCACCAGCAGGACGCCCACACCGGCCCAGCGCAGCCGCACATCAGCCCGCGAGGTGTCTTTCAGCCGGCTCTTGCTCACATTTTCAGCAAACTGAATCCAGTTGGCGTCGTCATCCTTCAGCTGCCCGCTGCCCTGGTATGCGGACATAAACCGGCTCACCCACGCGTCTTCGTCGATGCCGACCACACGCGCGTAACCGCGGACGATCCCTTTATTGATCACCCCGCCAGGAAGCTGATCAAAACGCTCCTCTTCGAGCGCCAGCAGATGCCTGCCGCTGATCTTGGTCGCGTCCCTGATCGATTCGAGCGCTATCCCGCGGGATTCCCGCTCTCTGCGCAACTCTTCGCCGAACTGACTCATGATGCCATCTCCCCAATCAGTAACGACAATGGGGATTACCTTTTACCATAGAACCCTGCTGCCGCCCAGTCAAAGAAAAAGTGCCTTATCCCTTTCCTTTCATGGCACTGGGCGATATCAAAGTAACGTAAAAGCCGTTCAGAGCCGGTTATCGGCACGCCTCCGAAAGACTTGAGACTTTAAATTCCGCCTCCGCCGCCTTTGCTACACTTCTGGAAGGCTCTCCGTCGGCAGGTCTTCCTGCGGCCGCCGCCTTCTCCGGCATGAACAAGCTCATTCTCGGCAATATCCTTCACCGGCCTCTCCGCACCGCGATCAGCGTCATCGCCGTCGCCATCGAGGTCGCCATGATCCTCTCCATCGTCGCCATCATGATCGGACAGGTCAGCGGAGCCAGCAGTCAGACCGGCGGCATCGGAGCCGACATGATCGTCCGCCCCCCCAACGCCAGCTTCATCAGCTCGGTCGGCGGCGCCCCGGTACCTGCAAAAATTGCTGAAGTCCTCCGTAAGCTGTCCCACGTCGCTGTTGCTGCTCCCGTTATTACCAATCTCAGTACCGCCGGCGCGGTACAAACCATCTGGGGCATCGACTACGAGAGCTACAACGCTCTCAAGCCCTTCGTCTTCGTCAGCGGCACGCCCTTTCAGGGACAGGGCGACGTCATCGTCGACGACCTCTTCGCGCGCTCCGGCAAAGGCCACCACATCGGCGAAGTCATTCAGGTGCTCAACCATCCCTTCCGCATCTGCGGTATCGTCGAGCACGGCAAGGGTGGACGCCTCTTCCTGCCCATCCACGCCCTCGGCACCCTGCTCGGAACGCCCGACAACGCCTCACTCTTCTACATCCGCAGCGACAATCTCAAAAATCAGGAAGCCATCCGCCAGGAGATTCTCTCCACCGCCGGTCTCGGCCAGTATGAAGTCCAGACCATGCAGGAGTGGATGTCCCTTATGACGCCCGAGCATCTGCCCGGCTTCAACATCGCCCTCGACGTCATCATCTCCATCGCCTTCATCGTCGGCTTCCTCGTCATCTTTCAGTCGATGTACACCGCGGTTCTCGAGCGCACCCGCGAAATCGGCATCCTCAAGTCGATGGGCGCCTCAAAGGCCTACGTCGTGAATGTCGTCCTGCGCGAGGCCGCCGTCGTCGCCATCGTCGGTATTATCCTCGGCATCGGCGTCACGCAGCTCATTCATCTCGGCATGAGTTACAAATTCCCTACGCTGCCCTTCATCATCGGTCCCGCGTGGTTCCTGCGCTGCATCGTCATCGCACTCATTGGATCGGTGCTTGGCGCGCTCTATCCGGCCTGGAAGGCCTCCAGCAAAGATCCCGTCGACGCCCTCGCTTACGAATAGCGGAACTCGTTGCAGCTCGATCGCCTGCGCAATCCATTGCGTGTACCAGCGCGTCGCATGGAAAAATCGGTTCTTCGCTCTGCTCAGCTGTCGTCCCGATCTTCCGCGTCGGACGTCTCCAGGGCTGCCAGCGCATCCTCATCCACATCCCATTTCTTCAGAATGCGGAAGATCACGCCCGTTGAAAATCCGGCCCGCATCAGCATGCGCATCACCCGCGCCGCCTCTTTTTCATTCGATGGCTTACGAATGCCCTTGCGCTCCAGATGCCGCCGCGCCAGCTCTTCCTCGCTCACGCCCTCATAGGCCGCGTCGAGCGTCTTCGCAATCACCTCAGTCTCGACGCCCTTCATCATCAGGTCCTGCTTCACGCGCCGCTTGCCGAAGCTCGCATTCTCCTGCCGCAGCCGAGCATAGTCCTGCGCATAGCCGGCATCGTTCAGGTAGCGCTGCTCCTTCAGTCGCGCCACCACCGCATCCATCTTCGCCTCGCCCGCTTCGCCCTGCTCGACGCGTGCGCGCATCAGCCGTTTGATCTCGGCAACCGTGCGCATCCGCCGCCCCAGCGCCTTGATCGCATATTCGTACAGCGCCGTTTCCTCGAGCGGCTCCGATTGTTTCTTTGCACGGCCAAATGGCATACGTTACTGCACCTTCGTCCACTGGTCGACCCAGTCGTTGACCGTCCTGTACCACAGCTCCGAGTTCTGCGGCTTCAGTATCCAGTGGCCTTCATCGGGAAAGTACAGCATCTTCGACGGCACCTTCATCCGCTGCAGCGTATCGAAGAGCTGATACCCCTCGGACACATCCAGCCGATAATCGAGCTGCGAGTGCACCACCAGCGTCGGCGTCCTGAAGTTCGTCTCCGCCAGCATCGGCGACCATCTGCGATACAGCGCCCGATTCGTCCACGGCGTTCCTTTAAATTCCCATTCGTTGAACCACAGTTCATCCGTCGTCCCATATGCCGACTCGGTGTTGAACATTCCGTCATGCGTGACGATGCACTTGAACCGGTGCGTATGCCCCAGAATCCAGTCCGCCATGTAGCCGCCGTAGCTCGCGCCCAGCGCGCACTCGTGCGACTTGTCGATGAATGAAGAATGCAGCTCCGCATAATCCAGCCCGCGCATCAGGTCGATATATGGCTTGCCGCCCCAGTCGCCGTTCACGCCATCCACAAATGTCTGCCCGTATCCCGTCGACCCTCGCGGATTAATCATCACCACGACATATCCGCTCGCCGCAAACAGCTCCGCGTTCCAGCGATAACTCCACTCATCGCCCCACGCCCCCTGCGGCCCGCCATGAATCAGAAACTTCACCGGATACTTCTTCGCCGCATCGAACCCCGGCGGCTTAATAAGGAATCCCTGCACTTTCACTCGGTCGATCGAAGGAAACCAGAACGACTCCATCTTCGGCATGTCGAGTTGTGCGAGCAGCGCATCATTCAGATGCGTAACCGCATCGACAGCGCTGTGATACAGCGGCAGAGGTCCATCGCGGTTCAGGCCGATGACGGCATCGTGTCCCATCGCGCTATAAGCTGCATCCGGCCTGTCGCGAGCGATCCGCACCACCTCTGCGGGAGTCGTCACCTCCATGCGTGATGCGATCAAAGCCTTGCCATCCGCGGTCACATGCAGATCGCCGAACGCTCCGTTTGTTGTCAGCTGCATCGCCGCGCCCGGCAGCTTCACCATGTACACCGGCTCTTCGCCCGCATCTCCCGCTGCAAAATAAATCCGCTGCGAATCCGGTGCCCACACAAACTCATCCACCCAGCGATCAAAGCCCGGCAGCATATCTTTGAGCTGTTTCGTTGCGCGATCGTACAGCACCAGACGGAAGCGGTCGCTCTCATATCCTGCCCGCCGCTGCGAGCGCCACGCAATGTACTTCCCATCAGGCGAGTAGCGTGGCGTAAAGTCTCCGCCGAGGCTCGTTGAAATCTTCACCGGCTTCGCATTCGCGTCATCCAGCCGCAGCGTGAAGATGTCTGAATTCGTGCTCAGCGCCGGATCATCGACCTTCTTCTCCTCGTACGCAATCTCCCGGCCATCCGGAGAGAACGCGTATCCCGTCGGCCCACCCAGCGAGAACGTCGGCACATCGTGCTCGTCACCCGCATTCAGATCGCGCGGCGTGCCGCCATCTGCATCCACCAGAAACAGATGGCTACGCTTGTCGCCCGTGAACACATCCCAGTGCCGATACAGCAGATGCGTAAAGATGCGCGCCTTCACCTTCGACTCGGCCCGCTCCTCATCGCGCGCCTTATTGCAACCGTCATCGTTACAATCCGGATACACCGCCGACGTAAACAGAATCTGCCCTCCATCCGGCGACCAGATCGCCCCGTCGGTCTCCGTGCTCAGATGGGTCAGCCGATGCGCCTCGCCCATCGTTCCCGTCGCGGTGTCGAAACTCGCCAGCCAGATCTGCTCGCCGCCTTCCCGTCCGCTCTCGAAGAGAATCTCTTTCCCGTCCGATGAAAAACGCCCGCCGTTTTCTCCCGCCATCCACTCCATCAGCGCGCGGCTCTTCCCGCCTGCCGTCGGCACCAGCCACAAATGAGGAGTGCGCGTATTCTTTGCGAGGTCCACATCGGTCGCCGAAAACAGAACCCACCTGCCATCCGGAGACACATCGATATCCCCCAGCCGCCGCATCTTCATCATGTCGTCGAAGGTCATCGGACGCCGTGCCGGCGTCTGGGAAAAACTCGTCGCGGCCATCGCTGCCAGCATCAGCGCAGCCGCACACCAGCGGCCCGGAGAGATCCTGTCGAATCCGGAGAAGCGCTTTTGCGGAATCACCGCACCATCATACTCGCTGCATCCTTGTCTTCATTGTCCCTGATCGTTGGCTCAGGCAACCACTTCTCCCTGCAGCCGGTCTGCTCCGGTTCCGGCATGAGTCGGCAATTCAATCACCACCGCAGAACCTCGCGGCAGCAGATTGCTTGCCGTGATCTCCCCGCCATGCTCGCGAATGATCGAATAGCAGATGCTCAGCCCCAGCCCTACGCCCTCGCCCGCCTGCGTGGCCGTGAAGAACGGATCGAAGGCGTGGATCGGGTCCACCCCGCGCGGGCCGGTATCTGAAACCACAACCTGTACCCGCCTGCCCGCCCGCCGCACTTCCACCTTCAGCCGCCGCTCTTCATCAGGAGGCATCTCCGAAAGCGCGCTGATGGAGCTGTTCATCAGGTGCAGCAGCACCTGGCGCAGCTGATCGCTGTTGATCCGGACTCCCGGCAGGCCATCGGCCACACACACCTGGAAGTCGATGCCTTTGCGCTCCAGTTCGTTGCGCCGCAGCTTTTCAATGTCGTGCACGATCTGGTCAATCGGCGCCATTCCCGGATCACCGTGCGAGGGCCGCCAGAACCGCACCATGCTTTCGATAATCCGCTTCATGCGCCGCGCCTCTTCCCGAATCACCTGCGCATATTCGCGCATGGCGTCGTCCGCATCGCTGTCCTGAATCAGCTCTGCATATCCCAGCACCACCGTCAGCGGATTATTCAGCTCATGCGCCACGCCGCCGGCAATCTGTCCAAGTCCGGCCAGCTTCTCCGACTGCACAACCCGCTGCACCAGCAGATTGCTCTCCCGCGCAGCCGCAATACGCGCCACCAGCAGCTCCAGCGGCAGCACATCGTCTGCCCGCAGCGGTGTTCCCGCGTCACGCAGCCTGCTCAGCAGCACCAGCCCCTCCAGCATGCCCGACCGCGTATACATCGGAACCACATAGGCGGTGGTGTAATTCAGCAGCTTCAGCTCGTCTCCTGGCTCGAACAGATAAGACAGGTCCACACGCGCCGTATTGCCGATCTCGAACTGAAAGTACTTTGTCCTGCTGAACTCGCGAATCCTGTCCGGAGTCAGTCTCCCTGCCAGCGCATGCAGTGCGCCCTGCAGAGCTCCTTCCATGCCCGCCTTGCCTGCCAGCCCGTAGACGCGATCCGCATTGCACAGAACAATCGCTGCCTGGCTGAACCGGCTTTGCGCCACAATCGTCTCGCAGATGCTGTCGTAATGCTCCACGACGTCCCGATACGGGTCCAGATACAGGTCCAGCCGCGAATACTGCTCCAGCTCGATGCGTGCGCGATGATCGCGCTGCCGGCTTGCTTCATTCGCCGCCAGCTCCTCTTCCAGAACCAGAACGATCATGCCCGCCGCCGTAACCACTTTGACCAGGCTGAGCGTTCGGATCAGCGCTGCCGCCGTTGCATGAGCAATGGTTGCCAGGTCGAAGAAGTAGAGTGGCAGTCCCCAGTAAAGCAGCCCGCATACGGTAAAAATCACTCCCGGACTCAGTCGCCGGTACGCCAGCACGAAAAGCAGCGCCGTCATCAGGAAGATGCCGCTGTGCGCCAGCTGCAGCGTCTCTTCAAAGCGGCCATTCCATGTCAGCACCAGACACACCAGGCCAACGGCTGCTGAAAAGGGAGCCGTAAACCATACCGGCGCCAGGTTCTTCAGCGAGCTCCAGTGAATGCCCGTATAGACGGTCGCCAGAGCGCACACCAGCAGCACGGCCTTTATGCCCGCTCCAGGCACCGGATACAGTGACCCCAGCACCGCATAGACCAGCAGGGGAAATCCGAAGGCGGCCACATACGGAACCCGTCCGCGAAACCGCAGCGGCGAAACCGACCCCAGAAACATCAGCGGAATCAGCTCGAAGCAGGCGTTACTCAGCGCGCGTGCCGCCGGTGTCATCTCCGGATGCCAGATGCGCAGAGCCAGCTGCGCTGCGGCCAGCAGCCATCCGGTCAGCCACAACAGCCGCTGCATCGTGCGCGCTCGTAAATAAAGAGCGCCGAACACAGTACCCAGCGCGCAAAGAAGAGCGAATGAGGGCACTCTGTAAAGTTCTTCGGTCATACTGGCACGTTGTTTACGATCGAGTGTACGCTTCAGTAACCCCGGCACGGAATGAAAATTCACCCCTCATGGCACCATCGGTGATCTTCCGTTCATCACTTTTGTTCTCCGGGGCGTCTATCTCTCATAGACAGGAGTCTGGTGCCGTGCCGCGTTCTTTCCTTTTCCGATCCTCGCTCATTGCCGTGTGTGGCGCGCTCTGCTTTTCCGTGGCAGCCATCGGCCAGGTATCGTATACCTCCATGCCGCTTGACTCCGGCTTCGGACCTCTCGATAACTCAGCGCCGCCCGTCCCCGCGCAGCAGATCATCGATCAGTTCGCGGCAAAGGAAAGCATCTTCCGCAAAGCTCTCGACAACTACACCTATCAGCGCAGCGTTCGCGTGCAGACCCTGGACGATGACAGCAAGCCCGACGGTGAGTACTACGAGGTCACCGACATCGTCTTCGATCCCGGCGGCCACCGCACCGAGCATGTCGTGGATGCGCCCGAAAGCACCCTTCAGCGTGTCATGATGTCTCCGGCCGATTTTCAGGACATCGAAGAGCGCCTGCCCTTCGTCCTCACCACCGAAGACATCGCCCAGTACAACGTCACCTACGTCGGTAAGGAGAAGGTCGACGAGGTCGAGTGCTACGTCTTCGATGTGGCTCCCAAAGTCATCGAGAAAAAGAAGCGCTACTTTCAGGGCCGTATCTGGGTCGATGAAAAGGATCTCCAGATCGTCGTCACCAACGGCAAAAACGTTCCCGACGATCTCCGCAAGGGACATGAAGACCTCTCCATCCCCTTCGTCACCTTCCGCCAGCAGATCGACGGCAAGTACTGGTTCCCGGTCTATACGCACGGGGACGGCATTCTGCACTTCTCCGGCGGCAATGGGTATATGAGCCAGAGCGTGCACCTGCGCGAGACCCTCAAATACACCAACTATCAGCAGTTCGGCGCAAGCATTCGCATTCTCATGGGAGGACAGGATATCGGAGGGGATCAGAAGGGCCGGCAAAATGGCCAGCAGCCGTCCTCTTCACCGCAGCCTTCTTCGCAGCCGCAGCACTAAGTTTTGTCCCGCGGCAGAGCAGTCATCCCGTCGGTGCGAAGAAATCTGCGTTAAAACAGTGCACTCGGTCGACCCTGAAATATGACAAAGTTCTGTCATGATTAGCCGGAATACTCAGCAAATCCCTCTGTCTGCCCGTTCAATCCGGCATTCCGCCACTTGCCGGGACATGCGCTCCTCCAGCTGAAAGCCGGTGCCTGGCACGCTGCTCTGCTGCTACCATACTTATGGGTGACGTTTTTCCGCCGGGGAAGCGCAGGGTGTGACCTGGTCCGCCAGCGCTTTCTACTCCCTCGAATGCACCATCAGCGGCAGGCGATTCGTACCTGTGGAGGAACCATATTGTCCAGGCATGAACGATTTCTCTTTACCTCGGAGTCTGTCACCGAGGGCCATCCGGATAAGATTGCCGATCAGATTTCCGACGCCATTCTCGACGCCTGTCTCGAACAGGACCCATACAGCCGTGTCGCCTGCGAGACCCTGACCGCGACCGGCCTGGTCGTCATCGCCGGCGAGATCACCACCCGTGCTTACGTCGATTTCCAGTCGCTCGTTCGTGGCACGGTTGCAGCCATCGGCTACGACAACGCCATCTATGGCTTCGATTCCAACACCTGCGCCGTCATCTCGACCATCAATAAGCAGTCCGGTGACATTGCTATGGGTGTTGATACCGGCGGAGCTGGCGACCAGGGCATGATGTTCGGCTACGCGACCAACGAGACGCCGGAGCTGATGCCCACCGCCATTGCTCTCGCGCACAAGCTCACGCGCCGCCTCTCGGAAGTGCGCAAATCCGGCAAGCTCGCTTACCTTCGCCCCGACGGCAAAAGCCAGGTCAGCGTCGAGTACGACGAGAACCACCGGCCGGTTCGCATCGATGCCGTCGTCATCTCCACCCAGCACGCCGAAACCGTCAGCAATGAAGAGCTGCGTGCCGACATCCTGAAGCACGTCATTCAGGCCGTGCTGCCCGGCGAGCTCCTCGACGAAAACACCAAGTACCACATCAATCCCACCGGCCGCTTCGTCATCGGCGGACCCATGGGCGACACCGGCCTCACCGGTCGCAAGATCATCGTCGACACCTACGGCGGCATGGGCCGTCACGGCGGCGGCGCGTTCAGCGGCAAGGACCCGACAAAGGTCGACCGCTCGGCCGCTTACATGGCCCGTTATATCGCCAAAAACATCGTCGCCGCCGGCCTCGCCGACCGCTGCGAAGTCCAGCTTGCCTACGCCATCGGCGTCGCCGAGCCGGTCAGCGTTCTGGTCGATACCTTCGGCACCGGAAAGATTGAGTCCAAACGCCTCGAAGAGCTCGTGCGGGCCAACTTCCAGCTCACCCCAAAGGGCATCATCGAGAGCCTGCAGCTGCGCCGCCCCATCTACCGCAAAACCGCAGCCTACGGCCACTTCGGACGCACCGATGGCGACTTCACCTGGGAAGCCAGCGACAAAGCCGCTGCTCTGCGCGAGCAGGCGCAGCTCAGCGAAAAGGCGGCTGGATAGCCGCATCGCTTCTATCCACTTGCGGGGCAGGTCGCACAGACCTGCCCCCTTCACTTTTGCAGGCGGAATACGCTCGTTTATGAAGCCACGCGCAGCCGCAGCTGCTGAAATCCCGGATGCCGCGCAGCGATCGCTCGTCGGGCAGCTCCTGGCTTCAGCCACCCATCGCAAGCCTGAAATGCTGCGCCGGCTCTCTGAACTGGTGCATATCGAATCCCCCAGCGGCGACAAGGCCGCCGTCGACCGCGCCGTTGCCTCTGTTGCCTCTTGGTGCGAAGCGGCCTCGGGCCGTGTCAGGCTGCACCGTCAGCGGGAGTTCGGCAATCTGCTCGAAGCCTCCTTCCGCCCGCGCCGCTCGTCCTCTTCAAAGCCAATTCTTCTTCTCGGCCATCTCGATACGGTCTGGGAGATCGGTACGCTCCGCAACATGCCGTGGCGCGAAGAAAAAGGCCAAATCGGCGGTCCCGGCATCCTCGATATGAAGGCCGGTGTCGTCATGGCTCTGACCGCCCTGCAGATTCTGCAGGAGCACAACGCTCTCTCCCGTCCTGTCATTTTGCTGCTCCACAGCGACGAAGAAGTCGGAAGCCACGTGTCGCGCCCGCTCACCGAAAAAATCGCCTGCCGGTGCGAAGCCGTCTATGTGCTGGAGCCGGCGCAGGGCGATCAGGGAGCTTACAAGACCGCGCGCAAGGGAATAGGGAATTACCGCCTCGATGTAAACGGCATCGCCTCGCACAGCGGCGTCGATTTCTCCGCCGGCCACAGCGCCGTTCTCGAGCTTGCCCGCCAGATCGAGCGCATCGCCGCTCTCACCGATCCAAAGCGCGGCATCACCGTCAATCCCGGCGTCATTGGCGGAGGCACGCGCTCCAATGTTGTGGCCGCTCACGCCTGGGTTGACATCGATGTGCGTATCGCCCGCGCCGGTGATGCACCTCGCATCGACCGCGCACTGCGCCGGCTCCGCCCCGTGGACCGCAACTGCTCGCTCCACATCAGCGGCGGCCTCAATCGCCCTCCTATGGAACGAACCCGCGGAACCGTCGCCCTCTTCCGCCGCGCGCAGCACTTTGCCGCGGCTCTCGGCTTTTCGCTTGAAGAAGCCGCCACTGGCGGTGGCTCCGATGGAAACTTCACCGCGGCTCTGGGCATCCCCACGCTCGACGGCATGGGAGCAGTCGGAGCCGGTGCGCACGCTGCCCACGAGCACATCCTTGCCGCGTCGCTCATCCCCCGCACGGCGCTCCTCGCTGCCATGCTCCTGTAACGTGCCGCGCTGAAATCACAGGTCTTCCGGTACGCATTACGCCGGCCCGCCCGTTTGCATCATGCGCATAAGCGGTTGCGGCAATTGACAGTCTTTGCAGCGCCCACATACGATTAACCCGCCTTAACACTCTGCTTTTCCACCATCGGACAAATCCAGGCATGCATTGGTCTCAAACGTATCTGCTCTTTGGGAAGGGCCTGGCCTTTTCGGCGGCCCTTGCAGCGACGCCCGTTCTTACGCTGCTTCTGCTCCTCGGCGTCTTCCGTAAAGCAGCGTGGATCGCCGGTCTCTCCGGACTTGGCGTCACGTTTCTTCTCGCCATCGGCGCCTATCACATGCCCACGCTCACAGCCGTCAGCGCGGCCATGGACGGAGCTGCCTTCGGCCTCTTTCCCATCTCATGGATCGTCTTCTGGGCCATCGCTCTCTTCCGCGTCACCGAAGAGACCGGAAAGTTCGAGATCATCAAGGATTCCGTCAGCCGCCTTACGCCCGATCGCCGCCTGCAGGCTCTCCTGATCGCCTTTGCCTTCGGCGCTTTCATCGAAGGCGCTGCCGGCTTCGGCACGCCGGTCGCCATCGCCGCCACCATGCTCACCGGCCTCGGCTTTTCGGCCTTTGGAGCATCCGCGCTCTGTCTGCTCGCCAACACCGCCCCCGTGGCCTTCGGCTCCATCGGCATCCCCGTCGTGACCCTCGCCGGAACCACCGGCCTCCCGCTCGACAAGCTCAGCGCCGCGGTCGGCAGCTTCTGCGCCCCAGTATCGCTCATCCTGCCCGCGTATCTGGTCATCGCGATGTGGGGCATGCGCGGCATCTCGGGAATATGGCTCCCAGCCGGCGTGGCCGGCGTGGTCTTCGCCTCCGTGCAGTTTTTTGTCTCCCATCACGTGGGGCCGCAGCTGACCGACATTCTGGCCTCGCTCACCGCGATGATTGCGCTCGTCGTCCTGCTGCGTGTCTGGCATCCCACCGCGGAGCAGACCGCCGAGTATGCGTTCGAGAAGCCGAAAGCAACCGGCAAAATCCCCGAGCACACCACGCTGCAAGTCATGTATGCCTGGCTTCCTTATGGATTGCTGGTCATCTGCGTCCTCCTGTGGGGCTATAAGCCGATTCAGACATTTCTCAACCTGGGCACGTACTCCTTTCACTGGCCCTTTCTGCACAATGTGGTGCGGCGTATGGCTCCCATCGTCAACCGGGCCACACCCTATCCTGCCGTCTTTAATCTCAATTGGTTCTCCGCCTCCGGAACCTCCTGTATGACGGCGACCGTGCTCTCGGCCATCTGTCTCCGTATGAGTCCCCGGCACTTCTTCCGTGTCCTGGTCTCCGTCGCCTGGACGCTGCTGCTGCCCACCGTAACCGTCACATCCGTGCTCGCCATCGCCTTCCTGATGAATTACTGCGGCGCAACCGCGACCCTTGGCCTGGCTTTCTCCGCCACCGGAGTTCTGTTCCCCTTCTTTGGCTCCATGCTCGGCTGGCTGGGAGTCTTCCTCACCGGATCGGATACTTCATCGAACGCGCTCTTCGGCAACCTCCAGGTCATCACCGCTGGCCGCCTCGGCCTCGACCCCATCCTGCTGGCAGCCACCAACTCCGCCGGCGGAGTCATGGGAAAGATGATCAGCCTGCAGACCATCGCCGTTGCCGCCGCTGCGACCGGCCTCTCCGTCTCCGATCAGGCAAAGCTCTTCCGCTTTACTCTGAAGCACAGCATCCTGCTGGCGAGTGTCATTGGCGCGCTGGCCCTGCTATACGTCTACGCCTTTCATTTCCACTGGGCCTGAGCCGCCCGCCACGGAGAACACTGATTTATGCCGGACCCTTCCGCGCAATCCCCCAAAATGCAGATGCTGGAACGAAGAACCTTTCTTAAGCTGGTCGGCGCCGCAGCCGTTACTGCCGCGCAGGATGCCGTCGCTCTTCCAGCGCATACCGTTGCCATCGTCGTCGATCCCGATTCCGCCATCACCCGCAGTGAGCCGGTCTCCTGGGCCGTAAAGACACTGCAGGATGCGTTGTCAGCAAAGGGAATCGCCGCCACTCTCAGTGCATCGCCGCAGGAAGGCTCGCATTCATTTGTCGTAGTGGTGGCCCCCGCCGGCTCGCCACTCGTGCGCTCCTTCGGCAGCCTCCCGCATCTCGAAGCGCCCGAAACCACTGCGCTCATCCCCGGAAAGCTCTCCGGCTCGCCTGCCGTCCTCGTCTCCGCCATCGATAACCGCGGCTTCGTCTATGGCCTGCTTGAGCTCGCCGATCGTGTCCGCTTCGACGCCGATCCCTTCGCCGCGCTGCATCTCGCCGCTCCCGTCGTTGAAACCACGCCGAACAAGGTCCGCAGCGTGCTCCGCGCCTTCTGCAGCGAGATTGAAGACAAATCCTGGTACTACGACCGCGGCTTCTGGACCTCCTATCTCGATACCCTTGCCGCCGCCCGCTTCAATCGCTTCAACTTTGCCTTCGGCTTCGGCTACGACTTTCCCCGCGGCGTTACCGGCGATTACTTCCACTTCCCGTATCCCTACCTCGTCGAGGTTCCAGGCTACGAGCAGGTGCGCATCGATCCGCCGCTTGCGCCCGGTGAGCGCCGCCGCAACCTCGAGACGCTGCAGTTCATCGCCGCCGAGACTGCCCGCCGCGGCCTCGAGTTTCAGCTCGGCATCTGGACCCATGCCTACGCATGGACCGACAGCCCACACTCCGATCACCGCATCCTCGGCCTTACCCCGGCCACGCACGCCCAGTACTGTCATGACGCGCTCGCGATGATCCTCAAAGAGTGCCCGCAGATCACCGGCCTCACGCTGCGCGTTCACGGAGAAAGCGGTATCCCCGAAGGCAGCTACGATTTCTGGCAGAAGGTCTTCGACGCCATCGCCGCCGCCGGCCGCCCCGTCGAAATCGACATGCACGCCAAGGGCATCAACCAGATCATGATCGACATGGGCCGCAAAACCGGCATGCCGGTCAAGGTCGGCCCCAAGTATTCGGCGGAGCACATGAGCCTCAGCTATCACCAGGCTGACATCCGCGAGTATGAAATTCCCCGTCCCGACCGGATGGAGTCCGGCGTCTTCAATGTCTCCAACGGTGCCCGCCGCTTCACGCGCTACGGATACGCCGATCTCTATCAGCAGAACAGCGGTTACGAGATTCTCTACCGCCTCTGGCCCGGCACGCAGCGCCACCTTCTCTGGGGAGATCCCGCACTTGCCGCCGGCCTCGGCCGCACCGCTAATTTCTGCGGCGCTGCCGGCCTCGAAATCTGTGAGCCCCTGACCTTCAAAGGCCGCGAAGGCTCCGGCCATCCCGGCGGACGTACCGCGTACACCGATACATCGCTTGCCGCCGTTGCGCAAGATACGGACAAATTCCGCTACGGTTATCTGCTCCTGGGCCGCATGCTCTACAACCCCGATACGCCGCAGGAAACATGGCGTCGCGGCCTGCGCCGGACCTTCGGTGCCGCCGCCGCTCCGGTTGAAGCCGCTCTCGCGCACTCCAGCCGCATTCTTCCGCTCGTCACTTCGGTCTATCTCCCCTCGGCCTCGAACCACGCCTACTGGCCGGAGATGTACACCAACATGCCCGTCGTCGTCGGCAGTGAGCCTTCCCCTTACACCGACACCGACAAGCCCTTCTGCGTGGCAAACTGCAGCCCACTCGATCCTCAGCTTTTTTCGTCTATTGCCGGTCACGCCGGTGATCTGCTCGCCGGCAGGCTCAACCCGCGTTATTCACCGGTCGAAGCAGCGCAGTGGCTCGAAGAGCTCGCGGCTGCCTCGCAGCAGGCCCTCGATGAGGCCCGCCACTCCGCCGGTAGACGCGCCGCCTCTCCTGCACTGCGCCAGGTCGAGGAAGATCTGCTCATCGTCAATGGACTGGGCCTCTTCTTCGCGAATCTCTTCCGCAGCGCCATGCTCTGCAGCATCTTTGACGCCACCGGAGATCCCGAAGCTGGCGCGCTCGCTCTGTCCCATTACAAAAAAGCGCGCGATGCCTGGAGCACCATGGCCAAACGCGCTTCGGGCGTCTACGTGTCCGATGTCAGTTATGGCGATGTCCCGCAGCGCCGCGGACACTGGCTCGATCGCATCGCCGCCATCGACACCGACATCGCGGCCATGGAAGAGAAGGTCTCTGCAAAACGTTCTGATTCCCGTTCAGCCTCTGTGGCCATCCACGCCGTGACCGCGCATTTCCAGCGCGCCGCCGTCCCCTGCGCCCACACCCCCGCCACAGTCTTTCATCCCGGCAGCGAGCTTTCCGTTTCACTCGGCGTCCCGTCCGCTTCTGTCACCGGAGTCACGCTCTGGTACCGTCACGTCAATCATGGCGAGCGCTGGAAATCCACTCCCATGCAGCGCCGGAGCGGCAGTTACCGCGCCGCTGTTCCCGGAGAATACACAGATTCCCCCTACCCGCTGCAGTATTACTTCGAGCTTCGCTCCGCATCGTCCGCGTGGTTCTACCCCGCCTTCGACGACACGCTCTCGAACCAGCCTTACTATGCCATCTTCAAGCGCAGCTGAATGTGTGCCGCGAGTTGAAGGCGCTCATGATTCCCGCGCAGAGACTGCAGTCTGAATCGCTGCGGTCTCTGTATCCAGACTGCGCCCGCGAGTCTCCGGTCCGCAGGCAACCGAGATCGCCGTAATGCAGGCCAGCGCCACGACGTACCACGCCACCAGATGTGGCGATCCGCCGCCCGCAGCCAGTAATGCCGTGGCGATGATCGGGGCTATGCCGCCCGAGAGCGGCGAGGTCACCTCGCGCGCAACCGAAAATCCCGTATAGCGCACGCTCGCCGGAAACATCTCCGCGAACCACGGACTCTGCGCTGAAGTCATCATGATCTTCGCCACCGAGGAGACGACAAAGAGCGCCGCGTACAGCATGAAGGTATTGCGCGTCCGCAGCATCGCGAAAAAAGGAAAGACGAAGAGCCCGGAGAGCACTGCGCCTCCAAAATAGACCGGCTTCCGCCCCACCCTGTCCGAGAGCCATCCGAACAGCGGCACGGTCAGAAACTGCAGCGCCGCGCTGACCATCAGCGCGGAAAGTATGCGCGGCCGTGGTATATCGAGCTGCTGGGTCGCATACACGATGATGAAGGACTCATAGATATACGCGAGCGAGTTGTCGCCCAGACGCGCTCCCCATGCGCAGAAGATCTCCCGCCGCGCCACGGCAAAAAGATCCCGCAGCGGCGCGCGCGACGTGTGCCCCAGCGCTCTGAGGTGCTCAAAGACCGGTGTTTCGCGCAGCGTCGATCGCAGCAGCATCCCCAGCGCCACCACCAGCGCGCTCAGCAGAAACGGAATACGCCATCCCCACGCGACAAACTCCTGCTGCGGCAGTGCCGAGGCCCACGAGAAGCTGACAAGCGAAAGCAGCAGACCCGCTGCAACTCCCACATACGGCACCGCGCCGTAAAGGCCGCGCCTGTTTGCAGGAGCATATTCAATCGTCATCAGCACCGCTCCGGCATACTCGGCGCCCGAGCCAAAGCCCTGAATGGCGCGCAATACTACCAGCAGTATTGGCGCCCATATTCCGATCTGCATGCTGGTCGGCAGCAGGCCAATGGCCGTCGTCGATCCGCCCATCAGCAGCAGCGTAATCACCAGTACGCGCTTGCGCCCGATGCGGTCGCCGAAGCGGCCGAAGACAACGCCGCCCACCGGCCGCGCAAAAAATCCCACGGCAAAGGTCGCATACGCCAGCAGCGTTCCGATCAGATGCGAGTATGACGGAAAGAACAGCTTGTTGAAGATGACCGCGGCCGCCGTCGCGTAAAGATAGAAGTCGTACCACTCCACCGCCGTGCCGATAATGGCGCTCAGCAGAGTGGTGCGTATCATCCCGCGCGTAACGGGCGGCATCTCCTTCTCACCGTTCATATTTGACTTGGTATTTTTGGATGAAGTCCTGATCGAGCTCCCATCCGAGGCCTGGTCGGTCGGGCAGGGTG
>NZ_QVQT02000005.1 GCF_003428625.2 Paracidobacterium acidisoli
CGCGTCAGAATCGTCGCCCGGTGCGTCATCTGATAGTAGCTGCCCCGATACACCTGACGAAGCGGAACCCGCAACATCAACACCTCTATCCGGGTAATCTTCAAAGTCTGCAAAGACATCATCTGCTCCTGTGTGCCCGGCTCATCCGCGGGCTGTCTGTTTTTTGACTGGAAACGTTTCTAATCTAGGCTTTTCTCCTTTTTATGGTCAAGGGCCTGCATCGGCCACCCCTGCGTGTAGGATGTTGGAGCAGAGGCGCTCCTCAGGGCCCGGTTCTTCCGAAAGATGGCGATGGCATTGCAGAGGCCGCAGACGAAAGAGAAGAAAATCCCCGACCAGACTGGGATCAGGCAGGTCGCCAAACGTGCCGGGGTTGGAATCGGTTCGGTCTCCCGTGTATTTTCCGGCGCAGCCGGAGTCAGCGATCAGATGCGTGCCCGTGTCCTCAGGGCCGCTGAAATCGTCGGCTACTCTCCCAACATGCTGGCCCAGGCGCTGCGTCGTCAAAAGACGCAGTCGGTCGGCTTCGTTGTCTCCGACATTGCAAACCCCCTCGTCTCTTCCATCATTCACGGAGCCGAGGCCGTGCTCAGCGCCGCGGGATACTCCCTTCTGCTGACCAACTCCGGCGGCGAGCCCGCCGTCGATGCCAGGCGCATCCGTCTTCTGCAGCAGCGCCGCGTCGATGGACTCATCCTGCTGCCCGCAGTCGAAGATGATCCGGCCATGCTGGCAGCGCTCGGCGCCTCCGGCATCCCGCTCGTTGTCATCGATCGCAGCCTGCCGGACTCGATTGAAGCGCGGTACGTCTACTCCGATCACTACACCGGCGTCGGACAGGCCGCCCGCCATCTCCTCGAGCTCGGCCACCGGTCCCTCGGAGTCATCGTCGGTCTCGATGTGCGGCCTTCAAGAGAGCGCATTCGCGCCGTCACCGATGCCTATCGGGAAAGAAAGATGAAGCCGAAATTCCTGGTCGACGCCGGCCCGCTCTCCGCAGAGCACGGCGCAGCCACCATGAAGCGCTGGCTCAGTGCTCCCAATCCACCGACCGCTGTAATCCTCGGAGGCAATCAGCTTCTGGTCGGTGCTCTGGAGACGATTCGCTCGCGCAATCTCCGGCTCGGCCGCGATCTCTCTCTGGTCGTCTGCGATGACGTGCCGCTCGGCCGCCTCTTCGATCCTCCCATCTCCACCGTCATGCGCGACACCGATCTGATGGGCCAGACCGCCGCGCGCTTTCTGCTCGATGCCATCTCGCAGCCCGAACAGGCCGCTTCCATCGCCGTGCTTCCCACCTGGTACGTGCCCCGGGTAAGCTGCGGAGCGCCAGTCACCCGGTAAGTCCCTTTGCGGGTTGCGACAGACGCGCGAAACCGGAATATTGCATCGTCCATAGATCCGCCCTGGCTTGACCCTTTTTAAAACGGTCAAATACCATGCTCTCCGTAGGTGTTCACAGCATTGCATCCTTCGCTGCTCCAAAAGAGAACGCATCAGAGGAACTGAGCGGGCAGCTGGCCGCCACAGGAATGGAAACGTTTCCGGTTCGAGGGGAACCTCATTCCACAGCATGGAAAGGCTCTGCGTCCGTCCTGCGGCGTCGCGCCTGAAGTATCGGAAGGGGAATGACGAGCTTATGACCAGTCAGGTTGATAATGTTGAATTTCGCGCTCCTGTCTCAGCGCGGTATGCGGAGATTCTCACGCCGGAAGCAACGGCCTTTGCCGTAAAGCTGCAGCGGGCATTCAATGGCCGCCGGAAGGAGCTGCTCCAGCGCCGCGCAGACCGTCAGCAGCGCCTCGATGCGGGCGAATTGCCCAACTTCCTGCCCGAAACCAAAGAAATCCGCGACCGTGAATGGACGGTCGCTCCGCTGCCCGCGGATCTGCTCGACCGGCGCGTCGAGATCACCGGTCCTGTCGACCGCAAAATGGTGATCAATGCCCTGAACTCCGGCGCAAAGGTCTTCATGGCCGACTTCGAGGACTCCACGACCCCCATCTGGGCCAATGTTGTCGAAGGACAGCTCAACCTTCGCGACGCCGTTCGGCGCACCATCACCTTCGACGATCCATCTACCGGCAAGCACTACGAGCTGGGAGAAAAGCCCGCCGTCCTCTTCGTGCGTGCACGCGGATGGCACCTCGAAGAGCGCCATATGTTTGTCGATGGCGAGCCGATGAGCGGCTCCATCTTCGACTTCGCGCTTTACGCCTTCCATAACGCGAAAGAGCTGCTCGCGCGTGGCTCCGGCCCATATTTCTATCTGCCCAAGATGGAGAGCCATCTCGAAGCGCGTCTGTGGAACGACATCTTCGTTGAAGCGGAGCGCGATCTCGGCCTCGCCGCCGGCTCCATTCGCGCGACCGTGCTCATCGAAACCATTCTGGCCACATTTGAAATGGATGAGATTCTGTGGGAGCTGAAAGACCACTCCGCAGGTCTGAACTGCGGCCGCTGGGACTACATCTTCTCCTACATCAAGAAGCGCGCCGCCGATCGCTCCATCCTGCTGCCCGACCGTGCGCAGGTCACCATGACCACCCACTTCATGCGCAGCTATTCGAAGCTGGCCATCAAAACCTGTCACCGCCGCCGCGTCAGCGCCATGGGCGGCATGAGCGCGCTCATTCCCATCAGGAACGACGCAACTGCCAATGAGCGGGCCATCGCCGGTGTGCGCGCCGACAAGGAGCGCGAAGCGACCGACGGTCACGATGGAACCTGGGTGGCTCATCCCGGTCTGGTTCCGGTGGCTATGGAAGTCTTCGACCGTCTGATGCCGAACCCGAACCAGATCGACAAGCAGCTTCCGGACTTCAACCCCACCCCGCAGGATCTCCTTCAGGTGCCTCCCGGAACCATCACCGAGGCCGGGCTGGTGCAGAACGTCGCCGTCGGGCTTGGCTACATCGAAGCGTGGCTGCGCGGTATCGGATGCGTTCCGCTCTTCAATCTGATGGAAGATGCGGCCACCGCAGAGATCAGCCGCGCGCAGCTCTGGCAGTGGGTCCATCATGGAGCAGTCCTGCAGGACGGCCGTCCCGTCACCGCCGAGCTCTGCGACAGCTACATGCAGGCCGAGCTGGCGCGTGCCAAAGAGGCCGTGGATGCCAAACGGTATCAGGCATACGAGCAGGCCGCTTCGCTGATGCGGGATCTGATCCGTGCTCCGAAGTTCACCGAGTTCCTCACCGTCCCCGCATACGACAGAGTCATGTCGGCGGAGGCGGCAGTGACGGCCTCTGCGCGCTGACATATCCTTGTTCCCGTGATGGAAGCAGCGGACTCCATCACGGGCATCCGCATAACCCTCCGCCGCATAACGGTTCCCCATGCTTCCTGCCAGTGTGATAGCCGAATTCGAAACCATCGTCGGCACAGATGGTCTGATCGTCGAGCGCAGCCAGTTGCAGACGTACGAGTGCGACGGGCTCACCGCGATCCGCACCGTGCCTTCAGCCGTCGTGCTGCCGCGCACCGCCGGTCAGGTGCAGAAGATCGTGCGCCTCTGCTCGCTTCACACCATTCCCTTCGTCGCGCGCGGCGCAGGCACCGGCCTCTCCGGCGGAGCGCTTCCCGCAGCCGAAGGCATCGTCATCAGCTTCGCGCGCATGACGAGCATTCTGTCGCTCGATCTCCCGAATCAGCGCATCACCGTGCAGCCCGGCGTCATCAACAGCCATGTCACGCGGCATGTCTCGCCGTACGGATACTTCTACGCGCCCGATCCCTCATCGCAGAGCGTCTGCACCATCGGCGGCAACGTCGCCGAGAACTCCGGTGGCGCGCACTGCCTCAAATATGGGTTCACCACCACCCACGTTCTGGGCCTCGAGATCGTCACGCCCACCGGAGATCTGATGCACATCGGCGCTCCCAGCCTCGACGCGCCGGGCTACGATCTCACCGCCGTCTTTGTAGGCTCCGAGGGAACGCTCGGCGTCGCCACTGCGGTAACGCTTCGCATCGTGAAGAAGCCCGAGGTGGTGAAGGTGCTACTCGCCGCCTTTGACAGCATTACCGCGGCCGGGCAGACCGTCTCCGACATCATCGCTGCATCCATCCTGCCCTCGGCCATGGAGATCATGGACCGGCTCTCCATCGTCTCCGCCGAAGCCGCAGTCCACCCGAACTACCCGCAGTGCGAGGCTCTGCTGCTGGTCGAGCTCGACGGCCCGTCCATCGAAGCCGAGCTTCAGACACAGCAGGTACACGATCTCTGCCGCGCGAACGGCGCCTGGGAGGTTCGCCTCGCCCAGAGTGAGCACGAGCGCATGCTGATCTGGAAGGGCCGCAAGGCCGCCTTCGCTGCCGCAGGACGTCTGGCGCCGAACTACATCGTGCAGGATGGCGTCATTCCCCGCACCCGCCTGCCTGAAGTGCTCGAAGAGATAGGGCGCATGGCGCAGACCGTGGATCTGCGCGTCTCCAATGTCTTCCACGCCGGCGACGGCAATCTTCATCCCATCGTCCTGTACGACGCATCCATCCCCGGTCAGGAGCACATCGCCGTCGATCTCTCTCTGCGCATCCTGCGGCTCTGCGTCGACCTCGGCGGCTCCATCACCGGCGAGCACGGAGTCGGCAAAGAAAAACAGGAGGCGATGGGCTATATGTTCTCCGAGCCCGATCTCGACACCATGCAGCGCGTGCGCTGCGCATTCGATCCGCAGAACATCGCGAATCCCGATAAGCTCTTTCCCCGTCCGCGCCTGTGCGGCGAAAAAACCGGACCCTACACGCCCCACCCCCTCGAAAAGGCCGGCGTGGCGGAGTTCTTCTAGCTCGTCGCAGCACTCACTTCGATCTCAATGCCCATGCAATCAGCAGTCACGGAAAACATCACCGGCGCGATAACCGCCCTCTGCGGTGCGGAACACACAGCGTCTTCGCGCGGTGTCATCACCGTCGCTCCGGCCGATACCGATCAGGTGGCTTCTGTGCTTCGCCTTGCCGGTCAGGCCGGGCTGGCTGTTGAGCCGCGCGGCGCGGGCACAAAAACGGCCTGGCTCAATGACGGGCGCACCAGCCTCATCCTGCAGACGCATCGCTTCTCCGCACTGCGCGAGCACATCTGGCAGGACATGACCTGCACCGTCGGCGCGGGATGCGCTTGGTCGGCACTCCAGTCCGCGCTTGCCCGGCACGGTCAGTTCGTTGCGCTCGATCCGCTCTGGCCCGATCGCGCCACCGTCGGCGGCATCATCGCCGCAAACGACTCCGGAGCTCTGCGCCTTCGCTACGGCGGCCTGCGCGACATCGTTCTCGGAATGACCATCGTCCTCGCCGACGGCACCGTGGCGCGCAGTGGCGGCAAGGTCGTTAAAAATGTGGCTGGTTACGATCTGCATAAGCTCATGTGCGGAGCCTTCGGAACCCTCGGCATCGTCACCGAAGTGACCTTTCGCCTGCATGCGATTCCCGGAAACACTGCCACACTCACCGTCGTCTCGCCATCGGCTGAGCCGCTGGGCAATCTGCTGCTGCAGCTTCTCGACTCCCACTTCAGCACGCAGAGCATGCAGTTGCGCGCCTCCGGAGAAGCCTTTGCTCTCGATATCCGGCTTGCTGCCATTCCCGAAGTGCTCATGCCGCAGACCGAATCGCTCATCGCCCTGGCAGGGAAGCAGGGCCTCTCCGCGCAGCCGGCATTGCCTGAGGTCTGGTCGGCTCGCGAGAAGGTGATGGAGCATGCCGCCGCCTTCAAAGCGACCATGCTGCCCGATGAGATATCCCGCGCATCGGCCGCTGTTCTTGCTCTCGGCGGCACTGCCGTAATCCAGGCTACCGGCATCATGACCGGCAGCGTGCCCTCGGTCGCATGCTTTCCCGGCCTGATCGCTTTGCGCCGGCAGCTCGAATCCTCAGGTGGATCGCTGACGCTGCTCTCCGCCTTGCCGGAGGCGCAGATCGACCGTTGGGGCCGGCTTCCGCAGGGCACAGAGCTGATGCGTGAAATCAGGCGCCGCTTCGATCCTGGTGCGCTTCTCAATCCTGGCCGCTTCCTGGGGGGCATCTGAATGACTGAACTGGTTCAACTGGAAGCGGCGAAGACCTCCGGCTTCGACACGCATCACCCGCCGGAAAAAGAGCTGCTCGAAGACTGCGTCCACTGCGGCTTCTGCCTTCCCGCCTGCCCCACCTACGTGCTCTGGGGCGAAGAGATGGACTCGCCTCGCGGCCGCATCTACATGATGAACAAAATCTCTCGCGGCGAGAGCCCCCTGAATGAGCGCTTTCGCGAGCACATCGACCACTGCCTCGGCTGCATGGCCTGCATGACCGCCTGCCCCTCCGGCGTGCAGTACAACAAGCTCATCGAAGACACGCGGGGACAGATCGAGCGTAATCTTCCGCGCTCTGCGGAAGACGCTTCCTTCCGTAAACTGCTCTACGCCGTCTTCCCGCATGCCGGCCGTCTGCGCCTCCTTGCACTGCCGCTCCTCGTGTATCAGCGTAC
Source organism: Paracidobacterium acidisoli (assembly GCF_003428625.2). GTDB lineage: Bacteria > Acidobacteriota > Terriglobia > Terriglobales > Acidobacteriaceae > Paracidobacterium > Paracidobacterium acidisoli. The sequence continues at coordinate 6,467 of NZ_QVQT02000005.1, forward strand.
CGGCCTGCAGCGGCTCGTCCGCGCCTCCGGCCTGCTGAAAATGCTGCCTCGCCGCATGGCGGCCATGGAATCCCTGCTCCCGGCCGTTCCGTCAAAGCTCTTTCAGCGTCTGCCCGCAAAAATCACGCCCGCAAAACCGCGTCTGCGCGTCGGCATGCTCGCCGGCTGTGTGCAGCAGGTCTTCTTCCAGCATGTGAATCAGGCCACCGCGCGGGTGCTCGCTGCCGAAGGCTGTGAAGTCATCATCCCGCAGCAGCAGGAGTGCTGTGGTGCTCTCATGCTGCACTCCGGGCTTGAGGAAGACGCCGCCGGCCTCGCGCGTCGCATGATTGCAGCTTTTGAAGCCGCCTCCGTCGACATCATCGTCATCAACGCCGCCGGATGCGGATCGACCATGAAGGAGTATGGCTATCTGCTGCGCGACGATCCCGCCTGGGCCTCACGCGCCGCCGCCTTCAGCGCAAAATGCCGCGACATTTCTGAAATCCTGAGCGAGCTGCCCCCTCAGTCGCCGCGTCATCCGCTGCCACTCCGCGTGGCCTATCATGACGCCTGCCATCTCCGCCATGCCCAGGGCGTGTACGAGCCGCCGCGCGCGCTGCTCGCCGCCATTCCGCAGCTGCAGGTCGCCGAGCTCGAAGAGGCAAATCTCTGCTGCGGCTCAGCAGGAATCTATAACCTGCTTCATCCCGAGCCGGCCAGCCAGCTCGGCGATCGCAAAGTCGAAAATCTGCTCGCGGCCAAAGCCGAAGCCGTCGTCTCCGCCAATCCCGGATGTCTCCTGCAGCTGATGAGCGGTCTGCAGCGTCGCGGCGCCAGTGCCATGCCGGCCTTTCATATGATCGAGCTGCTGGACGCCTCCATTCGCAACGTCTCCGCCGAGTCTCTGCTGCAGCAGCGCCACTAAAAAATCTCTGACGGTAGCCGCATCGCGGTCTTGATCCAAAACGAATTGTCATCCCGACCGAAGCATCGCGGAGTGGAGGGATCTGCAGTTCTGCTTTTGAGCTGCAACATACTCTCTCGTGCATGCATGACACGATCGCGGCCTTCGATCACATCGCCGAGCGCACTTCGATCGACACCAGGTTTCGCACCGACCGCGCCGGACGCTTATCCGCCGTTACCACCAGCCGGAACGGCCCGGTTTTCGCATCGAGCGGCTTGCCGTCCATCGCATCGGCCACCAGAACATCGCCTGGATGAAACTCCGGGTCGGCCTCCGCCAGCGACACGACTGCCTTATAGCCGTCGGAGCCTGTCGCGACCACATACTCCGAGAGCGCCTTTCCGCGCATATCATGGCCGTGCGGAACGCCCTCCCTCGCCAGCAGATCCATCAGCGGCACCCCGGAGAATGTCTCGTCCGCGTCGGCATGCGGATTGTGAACCGTGACCGTGATGTGAGGCAGCGCTTTGAGAGCCGCCGGCAGCAGCGTCTCGCTCTTCTCCGGCGTCTGTATCTTCAGCGCGCCGGAGTTCGAATCCGCCGGCGATCCGGCAGGTGCCTGCGCCAGGCAGACAGAAGCAGCCAGCAGCACCTGCAGAGCCAGGGTACGGTGAGAAATTCGTATCCGCATCATGAGCCAGTCCTTTGCTGAGCAGGAATCCGTTTCCCTGCTGAGTGGGAATCGGTTTAGCGGTGCAGCGCCTGATTCTGACGAACACAGCCCGTGTAGCTTTCCAGAAAATGATTCCGCAGCTGCTCATACTCCCCATACGTCTGAAACTTTCGCTGCCATGAGCTCTGGTTCAGAAAATAAACCGTAGTGGCAATATGCGACAGATCGTCGAAGAGCAGATACATGCCGAGGACGTTGCCTTCCAGCTTGCCCCGGTCGGTTCCATGTACTTCAAAGCCGTGCAGTGCGGAAGGCAGCGCCTGGTTCGCCGCCGTTCCCGGAGACCGGCTGGCGACATAGGACAGGTTATCGATCAGCTCCCGCTTCAGCTCCGGATACTTCGCCGCAGGCAGCAGCTCTGCCTTCACATTGGCGAAGAAATCCGTAAACGGATACGAAAACAGCACCCGCACGCCTCCGTCCATGTCGATCTCTCCGGAGCCCTTCGCCGTCTCCACCGGACGCGACTGCACATCCTGCGGCAGCGGATCGAACCGGACCACCTGCAGCCCATCCGGAAAATTGCAGGCCGTATAAGCCGTCAGCGGTTTGGGATAAGACCCGCCCTGCCCATACAGCAGCCCGGGAAGAAGAAGGATCGCCGCCAGTCCGGCGACGGCAGCCGCGCACTTGCGTCTCAGCACAGGATTTCGTTTTTCCATCAGTCTGCTTTCCGGCAGGGAAGCCTGCGCATCTCGTTCCTGGCCGGAATCGGCCTGTATACTGTCCCTATGTCCATCGTGCGTAATATTGCCGCCATTAGTAAAGGCATGAGCATCACTTTTCGTGAGATGTTCCAGCCCACGGAGGTGGAGAACTACCCCGATGGTCCCGGCCCCGCGCGCGGTGCCGTGCTGCAGGAGCGCTTCCGCGGCGCCCACGTGCTGCAGCGCGATGAAAACGGACTCGAAAAGTGTGTTGCCTGCTTTCTCTGCGCAGCCGCTTGCCCGTCGAACTGCATTTACATCGAAGCTGATGAAAATACAGGCGAAAAGCGCATCTCCAGCTCCGAGCGGTACGCGAAAGTCTACAACATCGACTACAACCGCTGTATTTTCTGCGGATACTGTGTGGAAGCCTGCCCGACCGACGCCATCACGCATGGACATGGCTTTGAGCTGGCCAGCATGAATGCCACCAGTCTCGTCATGCGCAAGGAAGATATGCTGGTGCCCTCTGTGGGCATGCCCGGTGAGCTGGCCGCGCACTCTGATTCCATTAAATAGCAATCAGCCAAAGAGCAGGAACCAGCCGAAACGATCTGTGGGACAGGATCTGCATTCCATCGGAACGTGGTGTGAGTGCTCTGAGCCGTTGCCCGGCAGCCTGGGATTGAATCGTCAGCCTGCGTGAGCAGCTTCTCAAGCAGCGCTGTCAGGTGGACCAGACGCTTGCCATGACCGCATCATCCGGGCCGAATTTAATCCCCAGGCCATGGCCGATGGCGTAAAAAGATGATTCAATCGGAAAACTGGATAGTGTCCTAATTTCGCCAGAGGCAAAATATCAGGTCCATGCCAACATAAGGGCTATCGCTACCAGCCACAAAGAGTAGGCTAGAACCAAAAAGCGCTCAAAATGGCCCAATGGCGTTCGCGGTCTCCGGCCTGAAATTAGAGTCGCACCTATAAAGATGAGGAATCCACTCCACGGTAGGGCTGAGAGCGCGGGCAACCAATAACGAGCCGGGACCGACGCGACTTTACCGGCTGTGCCAATGTCGACGATCGTAGCCATGATCGGAAAAACCACGATAACGACGAAGGCGAACAGTACATGCAACGCGCCACTTCGAGTCTGTGCTTTTTGGGCCAACGATACGGGGTCGGTAACGAAAACTCCCGCCCCAGCAAAGCCAACGCTACAAATGATAAGCAATGCTGGACCAACCGACAGTGGAAGCGCCCATATGGCTGCCGCCAACACGCCACAGCTTAGAGCCATGCAAAAGAAGGCGAATTGCATGATCCAACCGTTAGGCCCACGGGCGTACTCGCTGATCATGCGAGTACGGGGATCAAGCTCAGGTTTGATGAAGTGCAGAAGCAGAATGATGATGAGCCACAGAGCAGCGGCGCCTGCAGTCGTCAATTCGAGTGGGCACGAGCTTGTCATGGTGCCTCATATAGCCTAAACAAATTAGGACACTACCGAAAACTGAATCAGAAAGCCGAATCATCGCGGCAGCGTATAGACTGAATGGTTTCAGCGGTCCCCCATACAAATTTTGATCAACAGGCTTTCATCGCACGGAGAGGAACATGAGTTCACCGCAGGACGATTTTCTTCTGAAGTCAGCCACAGCGGCGCAGGCTGCCGGTCATATTTTCCCGGAATACGCCGCCTGTGAAGCCGCTCTCGAGTCTGGCTGGGGAAACTCCCAGCTCAGTCAGCAAGCGAACAACCTCTTCGGACAAAAGCAGTCTCACCCTCCGGTCGATGGCACCGGAACGCTTACTCTGCCCACACGCGAGTTTCTCAACGGAGCATGGGTAACGGTGCAGGCCAACTGGGTAAGCTTTCCCGACCTGGCATCGTGCTTCGGAGCGCGCATGGCGCTGCTGCAGCGTCTGAGCGGCACCTATCCGCACTATCAGGCGGCGCTCGCTGCCACCACCGGCGAGCAGTTCATCAACGAAGTGTCGCAGACCTGGTCTACCGATCCCGGCCGCGCCGGCAAGGTGCTGGCCATTTATGACGCGCACAGCAGCGCCTTTGCCGGCCTCAGCTCGCCTTCTTCAGCGCCTGCCCCGGCCGCTTCTTAGTTGGGGTAAGCTGTTTGAACTCCGCCCTGAGCTGTGCTGCGCGAAGCGGCTTTTCGTGCAGCAGCAGCTCCACGGCCTGCATCTGCGGATTGGCATGGAACCAGCGCTGCACGGCCGCATCGTCCAGCAGGTTCAGCAGAGCGAGCAGCGACATCCCCAGATGGTGCGCCATCCACTCCCGTACAAGCGACGGATGCTTCAGCGACTCTGAATAATCCGCCGCCTCATAAAGTCCGTATATGCCCTTCCACTTCGACGCTTCCATCCGCCGCAGATTGTGGACCGCCGCCACCGGAGCCACGCCCAGCGCAAGATAAGTCGAATACGGCGAGATGAGCGGACCGGCCTCCGCATCCCACTTCAGCGCAATCTGCGGAATGCCGAACGCCTGGTAGTGATAATGGCCCGCATCGTCTTTCTTCGCGTAGCCCGACTCCGAAATACCCCATGGAATACCGTGCTCGCGGCCGAAGGCGCGCTGAATCTCCACGGCATTGACCAGAGACTTCGAGATCAGCGTCTCCGGATAGCTGTGCATCCATACCGACGGCATCAGATACTCGAACATCGTGCCCGTCCATGAAAGCAGCACCGGCCGCCCATAAGCCTGGGTATGCGTGCGCGACATGCGGAACCAGCCCTGCTGCGGCAGCTCGCCGCGCGCCACGGCAATGTAGGTGGCAATACGCGCCTCCGAGGCCAGCATGTCGTAGCAGGCCCAGTGAACCTTGCTGGTCGCCAGCTCATAGCCGATCGAGAGCAGTTGACGCCCCTCGTCCGCAAGGAAGGCAAAATCCATCTCTTCGGCCAGCCGCAGCGCCTCGGCAGAAACGGTGCGCACTCTGTCTGCCAGCTCTGTCATCCGGGCCCGTGCCGCCGGCAGCTCCGAGCGAAGCTTCTCCACCAGAAAGGCCTGATGACTGTTTCCGTTGGCCTCGCTCGCACTCAGCATCGCCCACAGCATCGCAAGACGCTGCTCCAGCGCCGCCGAAAAGTCTGCGCTCTCCTCCAGCACCGGGAATCCGCCTTTATTCTGCAGTCCCGCATAAGCATTGGTGAGCAGGAAGGCGTAATCGGAATGCAGCCACGGCAAATAGTCCCTCACAATGGCTGAAATGGCGAGCAGCCGGTTGCGCAGCTCATCCATCCACCAGATCGCCTCATCGGCCGACGGCCCGGTATATGCAGCGGCATCGGCAATGAAGGGAAGCTCCGCCGCCCGTGCAATCCATGCCATCCACTCCGTGGCCTCTGCATGCTCCCCCGGAAGCGCAAGGCTCTTTATCTCTGCGGGAGCTGTCTTCAGCCCGCGCAGCAGCAGCCACTGCGTGCGAATGCCTGCAAATAATCGCGCATCGATCAGCGGACGCTGCAGCAGCGAGCGCGCTCCCGTGCGCACCGTGTAATACGAAGCTGCCAGATTCCCGCTGTCCACCGAGGAAACCGTGATTGGCTGCAGCGGCTCCAGCGTATGCGTGTTGTACCAGTTGTAAAGGTGTCCGCGATACCGCGGCAGCTTCTCCACCGTGGCATAGCTGGCCAGCATCAGATCCGTGAACTCCGGAATCGTCAGGAATCCAAGCTCTACCGCTGCCTGGCGTGCATTCAGCAGCAGTCCGAAGTTGGTCGGCGATACGCGCGCGGCCTCGAACAGCCCCTCTTCCTCGACATTATCCGGAATCAGATAATTGTGCCGCGCTCCGCCGAACTCGTGAAAGAAGCGCCAGATGCGCAGCGCATGTTCGCGCAGAAAGCCCTCATCCTCCGTGCGTATGGCCTGCTTTTCTTCACGGGGCGGCGAATTCAGCCATTCCGTCACGCCGCTCTCAAAGCCCCACAGCAGCAAAATCGGCGCAGCCACCAGAAGTGAGATCGGTCTGAAGAAAGCAACCACGATCGCCAGCGCCAGCGAGAAAAGCGCCGTGAGCGCAAGATAGCGGTCGACCGGTGTTCGCAGCCCCTTCGACGATTCGGCCTCCGCCGCCGTCTCCCACTCCAGCAGCCGCTGGCCGGTAATAAAGCGGCGCACCAGCGAGCGAATGATGGCGTCGATCGAAAGCATCGTCTGGTGCGGCAGAAATGCCAGGTTCAGCAGCGTGATGAAGAGCGACTGCCAGAATCCCAGCAGCGCCTCGCGCACCGCGCCCTGCTGCTCGATAAACATCGCGCGGCCCACGCCGAAGGCAAGCTGCAGCAGCGTCGGCACAAAAAGCAGAAACAGCGTGACCAGCGTCCAGTAAAGCGCGCCGCCCGGCAGCCCCAGCCACCCGGCCACCAGCAGAATCAGCGTGAGCGGCTCCACCAGCGAGCGCCGCAGGTTATCGAAGATCTTCCACCGCGAGATCGTGGAGATCGGGTTGCGCACCCAGCGGCCCGACTCGTCCGGAACGCGCGAGAACAGCCACTGCGCAATCTGCCAGTCGCCGCGCACCCAGCGATGCTTGCGCCGGCTCCATGCGCTGTAGTGCGACGGGTAATCGTCGATCACTTCGATATCCGTCACCAGTCCTGCGCGGGCGTATGCGCCTTCGATCAGGTCGTGGCTCAGCAGCGAGTTGCGCGGAAAGCGGCGATCGAGCACCGCATGCAGCGTCGCGGCCTCGTAAATGCCCTTGCCCGTAAAGCTGCCTTCGCCGTACAGGTCCTGGTATGCGTCAGAGACGGCGCGCGTATACAGATCGAAGCCGGTCTGCCCCGAATAAAGCGAAGCCAGCCGCGAGCGCGAAGCCGAATGCACGCTCACCCCGACGCGCGGCTGCAGAATCCCGTACCCCTGCGAAACGATCCGGCTCTGCGGATCGATAATGGCCCGGTTCAGCGGATGAGCCATCGTCCCGATCATGCCGTGCGCCGTGCCGCGCGGAAGCTGCGTGTCGGAATCGAGAGTGATGATGTACTTCACCTTCTGCAGAATCTCCATGTTTCCGGCCTTCACCGGAAACGCGTCAAACTGCCCGGCAAGCAGTTTGTTCAGGTCCAGCAGCTTTCCGCGTTTGCGCTCCCAGCCCATCCACACGCCCTGCCGCGCGTTGAAGATGCGGTGCCGGTGCAGAAGCAGAATCGCTCCGTGCTTTCCATGCGATCTGTACTGCTCGTTCAGCTCGTTGATCAGACGCACCGCCAGAATCACCAGCGGGTCCGAGTCCTTCTCGCCCGGCTTCGACACCGAATCGGGCAGATCCGTCAGCAGCGCGAAGTGCAGGTTCGGGTCCTGATTGGCCAGAAAGCGTATCTCCAGGTCCAGAACCAGCTCCCGCACCTGTTTTTCATGCATCAGCAGGGTCGGCACCACCACCAGCGTGGCGCACTCCTCCGGAATGCCTTTGCTGTAATCGAGCTTCAGCAGCGGATGCGCGCGAAACAGTGCGGTCGTCGTGTTGTTCAGCAGATCGACTGCGCCCTGCGTCGCCGGCAGCAGCAGCAGCAGAAACGCAAACGTCAGGCCGCCAATGACGGAGTAGTTCGGAATCAGCGGCAGCAGAATCGCCGCGATCAGAATCACCGTCATGATCTCGATGCCGCCGATATAAAAATCGTCCGCATGGCGGTGGATCGTCATACGCAGACGATCGATAAAGCGCGGCCGCCAGCCGATCTGCAGCCGCAGTTGTTCAAAGCCCTGATCGAACAGGTAATAACCCACATGCGCGCGCCGCTCGTGCAGGCGAATATCCTCTGCCGGCCTCTGCGCCGCTTCCGCCGCCAGTTCCAGCGCCGCCGCGGCCACTTCAGACTCCGAGGAGTCCGCATGCCGCGCAATCTCCGCCACTCGCTTGCGGCAGACCTCGCGGCTGTCGAAATCCATGCGCGGATAAGCCCCCGCGGGGTCTTTCTGCAGCGCCGCATCGAAGGCCACCATCGGCTCCAGGATCGAAGGCCAGTCCGCATAGCCCGTCTCTCTCAGGCTTTTGATCGCCGCCGTCAACTGCTTCGCCGATTCGTCATCTCTGAAGCTGCCCGCATGCCGCCGCTCTTCGGCTCCCGCCAGAATGCGCTCCAGCAGAACCAGCCGCAGCATCACCGGCAGCACCCACAGCTCTTCCAGAAACAGAGGATCGGTCTGCTGCTCTTCATTGATGTAGATGTGCAGCGCCGCCGGGTCCCATGCCAGCCCGCTCGCAGAGAGATAGCCCGCCGCCACCGCTGCCGCGCGAGGCTCGTCCGCTCCATCCGGATGCATCTCCACCGGCAGATGCCGAACCTTGCGTATTACGGACTTCACCTCCACGGCAGCCGTCCGCAGCAGCCGCGGATTCTCGCGAATCTCAAGCAGCGGATCGGGACCGGCGACACTTTCCGCGGTCAGCGTATCGAGATCGGCGAGCAGCCTCTCGAGCGACGCCCGTGCCGCTTCCACCCGCATGCCGTAGCTCTGTGTTTTTGTCTGCGGTCTGTGCACCACATGGTGCCCCTGCGCCGCCGTCCGCGCCTCCGACCGCAGCCGGTCAATGGAGATCCCCGCCTTCGCGAGCCGTTGCTGATCAGCGTTCGTTATCTGTTCCGGCATGAGTCTCCATCAGCGATAACTTGCGGCCTGCATCTCGAACATCCGGGCATAGCGTCCTCCCAGCGCGATCAGTTGCTGGTGCGAGCCTTCTTCCACCAGCCGGCCGCCTTCAAGCACTACGATGCGGTCTGCCATGCGAACCGTCGAAAAACGATGCGAAATCAGCAGCGCCATCTTCCCGGCCGTCAATTCGGCAAAACGCTCAAAAACCTCCAGCTCGCTCTTTGCATCGAGCGCTGCCGTGGGCTCGTCGAGAACCAGAAGCTGCGCATCGCGCAGATAAGCGCGCGCCAGCGCCATCTTCTGCCACTCGCCGCCCGAGAGATCCACCCCGCCCTCGAAGCGCCGCCCCAGCATCTGGTCATACCCCTGCGAAAGCTTCTTCACCACGCCCTCTGCCAGGCTCTTCTGCGCCGCATGCTCAATCTCTTCTTCCGTGTGCGGAATCTCGATCCGTCCAACGGCGATATTCTCCCGCGCCGTCATCTCGTAGCGCATGAAATCCTGAAAGATCACGCCGATCTCTTTGTGCAGATCGTCCAGGTCGTATTCACGCAGATCCACGCCATCGAGCAGAATCTGCCCCTCCGTCGGATCGTACAGCCGCGTAATCAGCTTCACGATCGTCGTCTTGCCCTGTCCGTTTTCTCCGATCAGCGCAATCCGCTCTCCCGGGCTCAGCGTGAAGTTAAAGTTCTTCAGCACGCGCCGCTCGGTCCCCGGATAAACGAAGGAGACATTGCGAAACTCGAAGCCCCGCTGCACCGGACGCGGCGCCGGCAGCGCATCCGGCTTCGACTGCACCATCGGCTTCATCTCGAAGAAGGCGATCAGGTCGGTAAGGAACAGCGCCTGATCGGCAATGCCCGAGGCCGTCGAGAAGACCTGCTGCAGGTTCGAGCTCGCCTGCTGAATGGCGGTCGTGATGAAGACGAAGGTGCCGATCGAATACAGCCCATGAACCGCCCGCCAGATCACAAAGGCGTATGAGCCGTAATAGCCGAGGATGCCCAGCATCGAGAGCAGCCCGCCCCAGAAGAGCTTGCGCTTCGAAAGATCGACGTTTTCCAGGTAGATCTGCTCCGACAGCGCCGAAAACCGGTCGGTAAGATAGCCGCTCAGGTTGAAGAGTTTCAGCTCCTTGGCTGCTTCCTTGCTGCCTCCCACCTGGCGCAGATAATCCATCTGCCGCTTTGCCGGTGTCTGCCGGAAGTTCTTCGCATAGCCCAGAAAAGCAAAGTGCGTCTCACCCACGAATGACGGCAGCACGCCCACGCACAGCAGCAGTACCAGCCACGGCGAGTAATAGAGCAGCGTGCCGGTGAAGATCAGGGTAGTCAGAGCCTGCTGGAACAGCCGCCCCATCTGCTGAATCATCGCCAGCCGGTCCGTCGCCTGAACCCGCGCCCGCTCCAGCCGGTCATAGTAAGCCGGATCTTCGTAGGTGGTCAGGTCCAGCTGCGCCGCCTGCCGCATCACTTCAATGCTCACGTGATGGGTATAGCGGTCCGAGAGCAGCGCGTCGCAGTAGTCGATCAGCCGCCCCACCGCCGCCGTCAGCACCGCCAGCGCGACCTCGGCGCCTACGATCCACCAGAAATGCGGCCGCAGTCCCTCGTGCCGTATCACCTGCTCGACGCCCTGCACGATCCAGGCGGCGACCCGCGCAATCCCCCACGGCAGAGCCGCGAAAATAACCCGCAGAATGATGCCCCACGTCACCACTGCGGGACCGGACTCCCAGAGAATATGCAGCACCGGAGGAACATTCCTCAGTGCACGGATACGGTCTCCCCAGGCGTTCCCGGAACCCTGTTGCGCTTTCTTGGTCATGAGTCTCGTATGAAGCGTTTTACGCAGGTGGCAGCACTTCCGCAATGCGAACGGAAAGGGCGAATCTGTGGCTTTCTGATGCGTCTGTCCCGAGTTTATGTTGTATTGACGCGATTCCGCCAGAAGCGCCGCATTCCCTGCCGCCGCAGCCGCAAAGCCGGACGAAAGCTGGACAATGGCAGGGACTTTTCTGTAATGATGGTAGAGGATGAGAAAAGGTTTTCTCAGCGGACAGTCCTCCACCCGCCGTCCGCAGCTCTCCCCACGAACGAGACAGAGGAAAGAGAACAAATGACCGTCGTCGCCGGTGTCGATTTTGGAACCCTCAGTGTCCGCGTGACCCTGCTCGACAGCGAGCGCGGTCGCCTGGGAACCGCTTCGGCTGAATACCCGCTGAAGCGCCGCCGCGATGACCCCGACTTCGCCACCCAGTCTCACGCCGATCAGATGAGCGCTCTGGTCTCCGCCATGCGCGCCGTCCTCAGAGAGACCGGCTTCGACGGCAATCAGCTCGCCGCCATCGCCCTCGACACCACCGGCTCCAGCGTGGTCCCCGTCGATGCCTCCCTCCAGCCCCTCGACGATTACTACCTCTGGTGCGATCATCGCGCCCACGCCGAGGCGAACGAGATCACCATCCTCGCCCACACCCTCGGTCTCGAGGCCATTGAGTGGTGCGGTGGCGTTTACTCTCACGAGTGGGGCTTCGCCAAGCTTCTGCACTGGCTGCGCCACAACCCCGAAAAGCGGGAGCGCTTTGCCAGCGCCTTCGAGCACTGCGACATGGTCGCGGCGACCCTCACCGGGGTAACCGATCCGCGTCTGGCCAAACGCAGTGTCTGCGCCATGGGCCATAAATGGATGTGGAATCCGAAATGGGGTGGTCTCCCCGCGGAGGAATTCCTCGTCCAGGTCGATCCGCTCTTCGCCGGTGTGCGCGAAAAGCTGCAGGGCGACTACCGGACCTCCGACCACATCGCCGGATACCTCTCTGAACAATGGGCGAATGAAATGGGAATTCGCGCCGGCATCCCCATCCCTGTCGGAGCCTTCGACGCGCACTGGGACGCCATCGGCTCCGGCATCCGCGAAGGCGATGTCGTCAATGTCGTCGGCACTTCAACCTGCATCATCGCCATGTCGCGGCAGGCGCAGCTGGTCCCCGGTGTCTGCGGCGTCGTCCCCGGCAGCGTGCATCCCGCCTGGACCGGCATTGAAGCCGGATTATCCGCGACCGGCGATATCTTCGACGCCATCGCCCGCCGCGCCGGCAGCACCGTCGCCGCTCTCTCCGAAGGCCTGGAACGGTATCGCGCCGGACAGACCGGCCTGCTCCGCCTCAGCTGGGATAACGGCGACCGCACCGTCCTGGTCAATCCCGAGCTCGGCGGAGTCACCCTCGGCTGGAATCTCATCCACACCGCGCAGGACGAGCTCTTTGCCGCCATCGAAGGGACCGCCTTCCACACCCGCATCATCCTCGAGCGTATGGCAGAGCATGGAGTACCCGTGGATCGCGTCATCAACGCCGGCGGAGTTCCCCAGCGAAATGCGATCCTCAATCAGGTCTACGCCAACGTGCTGAACAAGCCGGTGCTGGTGCCCGATGGAGTGCCCACCAGCCTCGGCTCCGGCATCATGGCTCTGCTCGCCGCCAAAGCATTCCCTTCGATCGAGGAAGCCCAGCAGGCCATGTGCCTGCGTTACAGGACCATTACGCCCGATCCGGCCGCGGCCGCCGTCTGCGATGAGCTCTTTGTCCATTACAGCAATCTCTATTTCTCGCTTGGCCGTCGCGCGGCCTCCCCCGCTGCGCTCGGCTCCGTATTGCCCGACCTGCGCCGTATTGCCGCAAATGTCCGGAAGAAATTTAACGCGTGAAAATGGTCAGTTTCTGCATCGGCATTGCCGCGGCAATGTATCAGTTTTTCTGATACTTCCGGCCTGAAGCCGTTTTTGTTCATTTGCCGTTACAAATTGTTACAAAACACTGCCCCTTTCCGCCGTTCCGGCCGGCATTGCCGTGCAACAAAATCGGACCCTCGGGCGTCAACAAAAGTACACTCAGACCAGTGCGGCAATGCCCTGTCCGCTCGTAAAATAAAACTGGCTCTGCATTGTTCCTGAGCCGTTCAACGGTTTTGCGCCTGGCGGGCTGGAATGCCGGGATGTACAACCCTCGAATTCCCGACTGCCTGCGCCAAGGACCAACAGCATCAGATGCAAGAAGAAAAGAATCCGGAGCAAAAGCCTGCCTCGCACGTTCCGCTGGACCATCAGCTGCCCGCGCCCGGTGCCACCGCATCGCCACGTAAGCGCCACCGCTGGGTCTGGATTGTCATTCTGCTGCTGTGCGCGTTGTTTGCGTACGTCATCCTGCGCCATTCCGACCAGGGACAGGCCAAAGCGCCCGGATCAGGTCGGGGCGGCCGTCGTTTCGGCATGAGCGGCCCGGTGCCTGTCACCACCGCCACGGCAAAATCGGGAAGCATTGGTGTCTATCAGTCCGCAATCGGCACCGTGACGCCGGTCTTCACGGACTCGATCACCGCTCAGGTCACCGGTGTCATCACCGCCGTTCACTACCGTGAAGGCCAGAGAGTCCGCAAGGGCGATCCGCTGATCGATATCGACTCGCGGCAGTATGATGCCCAGCTCGAAGAGGCTCAGGGCGCGCTGCAGCGGGATCAGAACCTCCTCGCCGAGGCGGAGATGGATCTCGATCGTTACAAGACCGCCTGGGCGCATAACGCCATCCCGCGCCAGCAGTATGAGGACCAGGAGAAGCTCGTCCTCCAGACTCAGGGCACGGTAAAGAACGACGAGGGCACCGTTCACTACGATGAGGTGCAGGTCGGCTATTGCCACATCACCTCGCCCATCACCGGACGGGTCGGTCTTCGCCTCGTCGATCCGGGGAATCTGGTGACCGCCAACGGTGGTACGACGCTGGTCGTCGTGACCCAGGAGCAGCCCATCACCGTCGTCTTCACCCTCGCCGAAGACGGCCTGAATCAGGTGCTGGATCAGATGCACCACGGCAAGGCGCTCACCGTCGAGGCATGGGATCGCAGCCAGTCGAAGAAGATCGAGGATGGCCGTCTCATCACCATCGACAATCAGATCGACACCACCACTGGAACGGTCCGCCTGCGCGCGCAGTTTGACAACCGGACAGGCGAGCTCTTCCCCAATCAGTTCGTCAACACCCGTCTGCTGGTGCAGACGCTTCAGAATCAGACGCTGATACCGTCCTCTGCCGTGCAGCACAATGGCGACGAGGCCTTTGTGTACCTCATCCAGAACGGCGCGGTAAAAATGCAGCCTGTAAAAACCGGTGTCACCGACGGCGGGAATAGTGTTGTGGAGGGCATCAAGCCTGGGGATGTGGTAGCGGACAGCAGCTTTGAAAAGCTGCAGAGCGGATCGAAGATCACGATCTCGAAGGTCGTCATTCCGTCCACGTCGCCTGAGAGCAACGCCCCGTGAGTCCGTCTCGCCCATTTATTCTGCGGCCGGTCGCCACCTCGCTGCTGATGGCGGCGATTTTGCTGGCGGGTATTGTCGCCTTCACGCAGCTTCCGGTATCGGCGCTGCCTGAGGTGGACTATCCCACCATCCAGGTGCTCACGTTTTATCCGGGAGCCAGCCCGGATGTCATGGCCAGCACGGTCACGGCTCCGCTCGAGCGCCAGTTCGGCGAAATGCAGGGCCTCAGCCAGATGACCTCGACCAGCTCAGGCGGCGTTTCGGTCATCGTCCTGCAGTTCAGCCTCACGCTCAATATTGATGTTGCGGAAGAAGAGGTGCAGGCGGCCATTAACGCCGGCTCCAGCTTCCTCCCCTCCGATCTGCCGACGCCGCCGATCTACAGCAAGAGCAATCCTGCCGACGCGCCGATTCTTACCCTGGGCATTACCTCGAATACGATGGCGCTGCCCGAGGTGGAAGACCTCATCGACACCCGCCTAGCTCCGAAGATTTCGCAGCTGGCCGGAGTAGGCCTCGTCAGCATCAGCGGCGGCCAGAAGCCGGCCGTCCGCATCCAGGTCAACCCCGTGGCCATCTCCTCCTACGGCATCAATATGGAGGATGTCCGCACCGCCCTGACCTCGGCCAGCGTCAATGCCGCCAAGGGAAACTTCGACGGCCCGCGCCAGGACTATCAGATCGACGCGAACGATCAGATATCTGAGGCCGACGGATACAAAAACGTCGTCATCGCCTATCGCAACGGCGCTCCCGTCTTCGTGAAAGACGTCGCCACCATCGTCAACAGTGTCGAGAACACAAAGCAGGCCGCCTGGATGAACAAGACGCCTGCCATCATTCTCAACATCCAGCGCCAGCCCGGCGCCAATACCATCAGCGTCGTCAAAAGCATCCGGAACCTCATGCCTCAGCTTGAGGCCAACCTTCCGGCCGGCATCAAAATCACGACGCTCACCGACATGACCACCAGCATCCAGGCATCGGTCAACGACGTTGAGTTTGAGCTGATGCTCACCATCGGCCTGGTGGTTCTGGTCATCTTCCTCTTTCTGCGCAGCGTTTACGCCACCATCATTCCCAGCATCGCCGTGCCGCTCTCGCTGGTCGGCACCTTCGGTGTGATGTACCTGCTCGGCTACAGCCTCGACAACCTCTCGCTCATGGCGCTCACCATCTCGACCGGCTTCGTCGTCGACGACGCCATCGTGATGATCGAGAACATCGCTCGCTATCTGGAGGAAGGCGATCCGCCGCTGCAGGCCGCTCTCAAAGGCGCCGAGCAGATCGGCTTCACCATTCTGTCGCTGACCATCTCGCTGATCGCCGTGCTGATCCCGCTGCTCTTCATGGGCGACGTGGTCGGCCGCCTCTTCCGCGAGTTTGCCGTCACGCTGGCCGTCACCATCATCATCTCCGCCGTCGTCTCGCTGACCCTGACGCCGATGATGTGCGCCCGCATCCTGCGCCACAATCCGGAAGAGCAGAACACGCGCTTCTATCGTGCCTCGGAGCACGTCTTCAACAGCATGATCGAGTTTTACGGACGCACGCTGAAGGTCGTGCTCCGCTTCCAGGGGCTGACGCTGATCATCGCGCTCGCCACTCTGGTTCTCACCGTCATTCTCTACATCATCATCCCCAAAGGCTTCTTCCCGGTGCAGGACACCGGCGTGATCCAGGCCATCTCGCAGGCGCCGCAGTCCATCTCCTTCGATGCGATGAAGCAGAAACAGCAGGAAGCGGCGAATATCATTCTTCAGGACCCGGCCGTTTTAAGCCTGTCCTCCTTCATCGGTGCCGACGGCACCAACACCACGCTCAACAGCGGCCGCATGTCGATCAATCTCAAGCCGCTCGAGCAGCGCGATCTCAGCGCCTCCGACGTCATCCGCCGCCTGCAGCGATCGCTTGAAAAGGTGCAGGGAATCCACCTCTACATGCAGCCGGTGCAGAACATCACCGTCGATGACCGCGTAAGCCGCACGCAGTATCAGTTCACGCTCGAATCGCCCGACAGCCAGGAGCTGAACGACTGGACCAACCGGTTTGTCGCCCGCCTGAAGAAGCTGCCGGATCTCGAAGACGTGGCCACCGATCAGCAGACCGGCGCCCGCGCGCTTTCGCTCATGATCGATCGCGTCACCGCGTCGCGTCTGGGGATCGCGCCTTCGACCATCGACAACACGCTGTACGATGCTTATGGCCAGCGGCAGATCAACACGCTGTACACGCAGCTCAATCAATACCACGTAGTGCTCGAAGCGCAGCCGAAGTGGCAGCAGAATCCGGAAAACCTCGGAGACCTTTACCTGCGGGCCAATGCGTCGTCCGGAGCCAGCGGCGCCGGAGCGGTCAGCTCCTTCTCCACCTCTGCATCCGCATCGGCCGGCTCCAGTGCGACCACCACCTCGGTGCTTTACACGCCCTCCGGCGGCATTCTCGTCGCTCCGGCCAAAACCCTCACCGCCACCGGCAGCTCCAGCACCGCCCCAGGCTCTTCAGCGGGACAGGCCATTCCGCTCAGTGCCTTTACGCACCTGTCCACCACCACCGAGTCGCTCTCGATCAATCACCAGGGCCAGTTCCCGTCAGTGACCGTTTCCTTCAATCTCGGTCCCCATGCGGCGCTCGGAACAGCCATCTCCGAGATCGAAAAAGTTGTAAAGCAGATGAACTTCCCGCCCAGCCTGCAGGCGGACTTCCAGGGAACCGCGGCTTCGTTCCGCAATTCGCTCTCGAATGAAGCGCTGCTGATCCTTGCCGCTCTGGTGACTGTTTACATCGTGCTGGGCGTGCTCTACGAGAGCTTCATTCACCCCATCACCATTCTTTCCACGCTGCCTTCCGCCGGTGTGGGAGCGCTGCTCTCGCTCATGCTCTTCGGGCAGGATCTCAGCGTCGTCGCTATCATCGGCATCATTCTTCTCATCGGTATTGTGAAGAAAAACGGCATCATGATCGTCGACTTCGCGCTTGAGGCGGAGCGCGAACGCGGTCTCAGTTCGACCGATGCCATCTATGAAGCCAGCCTGCTGCGCTTCCGCCCCATCATGATGACCACCATGGCCGCGCTGCTCGGCGGAATTCCGCTGGCCTTCGGTACCGGACTCGGCTCCGAGCTGCGGCGCCCCCTCGGCATTTCCATGGTCGGCGGCCTGCTCCTCAGCCAGATCCTCACCTTGTACACCACGCCGGTCATCTATATCTTCTTTGACCGGATCGCGCAGCGCTTCTCCCGTAAAGCGAAGAACGAAAGTCACGGCGGCAGCACGGCAATGCCCGCAACGGAGCAGCCGTGAACCTCTCCGCCCCATTTATCCGCCGGCCGGTAGCCACCACGCTGCTCACCGTCGCGGTGGCCATTGCCGGCGCCATCGCCTTTGCGGTGCTCCCTGTATCGCCGCTGCCCCAGGTGGATTTCCCCACCATCAGCGTCAATGCGAGTCTGCCCGGCGCCAGCGCGCAGATCATGGCCTCCGCCGTTGCCACGCCGCTCGAGCGTCAGCTCGGCCATATCGCCGGCATCACCGAGATGACCTCTTCGAGCTCGCTCGGCAATACCAACGTCACCATGCAGTTCGATCTCAGCCGCAACATCGACGGAGCGGCGCGCGATGTGCAGGCGGCCATCAATGCGGCGCGTACCTATCTGCCCGCAAACCTGCCCTCCAATCCGAGCTATCGCAAGGTCAATCCCGCCGACTCGCCGATCATGATCATCGGTCTCACGTCGAATAAATACGACGTCACCAAGGTCTATGACCTGGCCTCGACCATCCTCGAGCAGAAGCTTTCGCAGATCGACGGTGTC
Organism: Paracidobacterium acidisoli; assembly: GCF_003428625.2. Classification (GTDB taxonomy): domain Bacteria; phylum Acidobacteriota; class Terriglobia; order Terriglobales; family Acidobacteriaceae; genus Paracidobacterium; species Paracidobacterium acidisoli. Next base: position 24,497 of record NZ_QVQT02000005.1, read on the forward strand.
GGACAGGTCTACGTCGGCGGCGGCGCCACTCCGGCCGTTCGCGTCGAAGCGAACCCCACCAAACTCGAAAGCTACGGCCTCACTCTCAGCAGCATCCGCTCCGCGCTCAGTCTGCAGAACTCCCACGAGCCGCGCGGCCAGATCTCAAACGGCGTGCTCACCGCCGATATCATCACCAACGATCAGATCTCGCACGCCGATGACTACAAGCCTCTGATCGTCGGCACCCACAACGGAACCGCCATTCACCTCTCCGATGTGGCCGATGTCATCGACTCCACGCAGGACGTCCGCAACGCGGGCTACATGGATGGCAGCCGGTCGGTTTTCGTGATCATCTTCCGCCAGCCCGGCGCCAATATCATCCAGACGATCGATCGGGTTCGCGGCCAGCTTCCGTTCCTGAATGCCGTCCTGCCGCAGGGCATCCAGTCCACCATCGTGCTCGATCGCACCACCACCATCCGCGCCTCCGTGCATGAGGTGGAGCGCACGCTGCTGGCATCGATCGCCCTCGTCGTGATGGTCGTCTTTATCTTCCTGCGCAGCCCCCGCGCCACGCTCATTCCCGCCGTCGCCGTTCCTGTATCGCTGATCGGCACCTTCGCGGTGATGTATCTGCTCGGCTACAGCCTCGACAATCTCTCGCTCATGGCGCTCACCATCGCCACAGGATTCGTCGTCGACGACGCCATCGTGGTCATGGAGAATATCTCGCGCCACGTCGAGGATGGCATGGAGCCCTTTGCCGCCGCCTTCAAAGGTGCGGAAGAGATCGGCTTTACCGTTTTCTCCATCAGCATGTCGCTGATCGCCGTCTTTATTCCGATCCTGATGATGGGCGGCATCGTCGGCCGCCTCTTCCGCGAGTTCGCGATGACGCTTTCCACCGCGATCCTCGTCTCCATGGTGGTGTCGCTCACCACCACGCCCACCATGTGCGCGCGGCTCTTCAAAACGCATGAGCGAGAGAAGAAGCACAATATTTTCTACCGCGCCAGCGAGAGTTTTTTTGACGGAATCCTCTGGGTTTACCGCCACTCTCTCCTGTGGGTCCTTGATAACCCGGTACTCACTCTCATCATTCTCGGCCTGACCATCGCGCTCAACGTCGTCGTCATTGTCCGGATTCCCAAAGGCTTCTTCCCGCAGCAGGATACCGGGGTGCTCGTCGGTGGCGTGCAGGGACCGCAGGATGCGTCCTTCCCCTTCATGAACTACTCCATCCTGCAGCTCGTCAAGATCATCAAAGCCGACCCCGCCGTCGAGCATGTCAATGCCTACACCGGTGGCCGCGGATCGACGAACGGCGGTTTTATCTTCGTCGCGCTCAAGCCGCTCGGCAGCGGTAAAGGCGAGCGCAAGGCCAGCGCCGCGCAGATCATCAACCGGCTGCGTCCAAAGCTCAATCGTCTTCCGGTGGCCTCCGCCTTCCTGCAGGCCGCGCAGGATCTCCGCATCGGCGGCCGCTCCAGTAACGCGCTCTATCAGTACACCATTCAGTCCGACAACATTCCCGATCTCGCTCACTGGGGCCCCATCCTGATGGCGCACATGAGCAAGCTGCCCGGCCTGCAGGATGTCAATATGGATCAGCAGAACGGCGGCCTCGAAGAGCGGATGACCTATGACCGCATGGCTGCGGCGCGTCTGGGACAGACCGCGCAGTCGCTCGACACCGCTCTGTACAGCGCCTTCGGGCAGTCGGAAGTATCGGTCATCTACACGCCTCTCAATCAGTACTACGTCGTGCTTGAGGTGGCCCCGAAATACTGGCAGTCTCCCGAAGGCCTGAAGAACATCTATCTCAGCACCGGGTCCAACTCCGGCCGGGCCGGCAGCAGCGCCATGGCTCCGCTCTCTGCCATGACCACGTCGCAGGTCGGAACCACGCCGCTCGAAGTGAACCATACCGGACTCTTCCCCTCCGTCACGGTCTCCTTCAACCTGGCGAACAATGTCTCTCTCAGCGACGCCACTCTGCTCATCGAAAAGATGCAGCAGGATCTCGGAACGCCATCCACGATCCACGGCTTCTTCGCCGGCACGCTGCAGGCCTATCAGCAATCCCTCGCCAGTGAGCCCATTCTTGTCACCACCGCGCTGCTGGCCGTCTACATCGTTCTCGGCGTTTTGTATGAGAGCCTGATCCACCCGCTCACCATCATCTCCACGCTTCCCTCCGCCAGCGTCGGAGCCATGCTGGCTCTCATGTTCTTCCACATCGATCTCAACGTCATCTCGATCATCGGAATCGTCCTGCTCATAGGCATCGTGAAGAAGAATGCCATCATGATGATCGATTTTGCGCTGGCCGCCGAGCGGCAGCAGGGCCTCAGCACATCCGACGCAATCTTCCAGGCCTGCATGCTGCGCTTCCGCCCCATTCTCATGACCACCATGGCCGCGATCTTCGGAGCTCTTCCGCTCGCCTTTGGTACCGGTACAGGGTCCGAGCTGCGCCGCCCCCTCGGCATCACCATTGTGGGCGGATTACTTCTCAGCCAGTTGCTTACGCTCTACACCACGCCTGTGGTCTATCTCACGCTCGACCGCCTCCGCCTGCGCATGCGCGGCAGAAGCCATGACACCTGGCCTGCCGAAGCCGAGGAGGCCACATCGTAAAACGGAAAGAATACGTATGACGATCTCCATGTTCAACACCGTAACCCGAACCGCCGCGCTCGCAGCGTGCTCTGCCGCCCTGCTCGCGGCCGTCGCCGGCTGCCGCGTGGGACCGAAATACACTGCGCCCGCGCCGCCTCCTGTAACTGCCGCAAGCTATAAGGAGCTGCCCGTCAAATTTCAGGACACCGGCGACTGGAAGGTAGCCAGCCCGCAGGATGCCATGCTCCGTGGCAAATGGTGGGAGATCTACAACGAGCCCGAGCTGAACACGCTCGAAGAGCAGCTTCAGATCGACAACCAGAATATTAAGGTCTACTTCCAGAACTTCATGCAGGCCCGGGCGCTCATTGCCGAGGCGCGTTCTCAGTACTGGCCCACCGTGACCACCAGTCCGGGATGGAACCGTTCGAGATCGTCCAGCAACCTGACAAACTCCTCCCAGGCCAACATAGGCCGCCAAAGCAATCTGCTCACCTTTCCCATAGATGTCTCCTGGGAGCCCGATCTCTGGGGCAAGATTCGCAATGAAGTCCGCGAAGCGCAGTACGGCGCTCAGGTCAGCGCTGCAGATCTTGAAAACGAGAAGCTCACCGAAGAAGCAAGCCTCGCCCAGTACTTCTTCGAGATACGCGGACAGGACGCTCTGCAGAAGATCCTCGACGACACCGTCGCTGCCGATCAGAAGGCTCTCGATCTGACCAAATCGCTCTACGACACGGGCGTCGATAACTACATCTCGGTCGTGGAAGCCCAGGCCACCCTCGACAGTGCTCGCGCGCAGGCCACCAACCTTGGCATTGCAAGAGCGCAGTACGAACATGCGATCGCTGTGCTGCTCGGCAAAGTTGCCTCGGACTTCTCCATCCCCGTCCGCCCCATGATGTACGTTCCCCCTCCGATTCCAACCGGCATGCCATCGCAGCTGCTCCAGCGCCGTCCGGACATCGCCGCCGCGGAAAGAACCCTCGCGGAAGAGAACGCCACCATCGGAATCGGCTATGGAGCCTTCTTCCCGTCCCTCACGCTGTCGGCGACCGGCGGATTCGAGGCCTCTACGTTTACACACTGGTTCGACTGGCCCAGCCGCTTCTGGTCCATCGGCCCGTCCGTCTCCGAAACGCTCTTCAACGGCTGGCTGTACCGCGCACAGCTGCACCAGTACGTCGCCATCTATAACGCTGACGTAGCTACCTATCGTCAGACCGTGCTCACCGCCTTCCAGCAGGTCGAAGACTCTCTGTCATCGGTTCGCATCTACTCGCAGCAGATCCAGCAGCAGCAGCAGGCGGTAAGCTCTGCGCAGCAGTTCCTCAATCTGGAGACGAGCCGCTATCAGACCGGCGTCGACCCGTACATCGACGTGCTCACCGCGCAAAACACATATTTGTCCGATCAGCAGAGCCTGGCGCTGATTCAGGTGCAGCGCATGGTCGGTTCCGTTCAGCTCGTTCAGGCGCTGGGTGGAGGATGGGACAGCTCGCAGCTGCCCACTCCGTCTCAGGTCTCACAGAAGACCAAAGCAGCCGACTACCAGATACAGCACTAAAAAATCAGCGCAGCACTCAGACAGGCTTCTGCAGAAAGATTCCCCTGCAGGAGCCTGTTCTTTTATTGCGTGACACAGTCTCAGTCGGTTTCGCGCAGATGGCGATTGAGGATCTCGGCAATCTCCGTCACGGAGGGCTCTGCCAGCAGCCCCGCGGGGCGGCCCGCAATGCGGTGTATCTCGATTCTTCTGGAATCGGCCGGAACCCATTCCGGAATCTGCGCAGCCTTCGTGCGTGCCGTGGAGTTCTCCATCTCGAACACCAGAACTCCGCCGATGCGGTCCGCTCCCTGGCTGGCCCTGCCCGTACCCGTCAGGCGCGTGCGCAGCTTGGAAAAGATTCCTGCTCTCTCTTCCTGCGAAGACGCCGGCGCGCTGCCATGATGTGTCGCATCTTCGATCAGCACCAGCCGCTCCACCGTCTGCTGCCGGTTGGCCAGCTCCGCGCTCACCGCCAGCAGCATCGCCGCGTCTGCCGAGGCGCCGCCCAGCAGATAAGGCCCCTTCGGCTGAAAGCTCTGCAGCTGATCCGCCAGCATGGCTGGCGGGTCAGCGGCCTTTCCTCGCTGTGCCGGCATAGTGCTGTACTGCAGCGCATACAGCGGCCGCTCCGCATCCAGATGCTCGCCCAGTCTTCGGTATCCGTCTATATCCGCAGTCAATCGATGCACGAAATAAAGAGGCAGCCTGCTGCCGCCCTCGCGAATTCCCGTGAGCGATGACGCCGGCTGAGCCCATCTCTCTTCGTGCACCTTCCGCGCAAGCTGTCGAATCGTCGGCGATTCAAAGAGCACGGAGAGCAGAAAAGTATTTCCCATCCTCTCCTGTATCTCCGAGAACAGACGAAACGCCAGCAAAGAGTGTCCACCGAGATCGAAGAAGTTATCGTCGATGCCGATCGGCCGGCGGTCGAAGCAATACTCCCACAGGTTCACAAGCTCGCGCTCCAGCCGATCGCGCGGCGGTTGCGGGCCGCGCATTTCATCTCGTGGAATCTGTATCGACGCGGCCAGCGCCCCGCGATTGATCTTTCCATTCTGTGTAACCGGGATGCGGTCAATGACTGCAATCTGTCCGGCGGTCATCCACGACGGAAGCAGCCGTTGCTGGTGTGCCGCCAGCTCTGCCGTATCGATCTCGATCCCTGCGCGTTTCACTACGCAGGCCACAAGAAAATCTCCCTGCGCCGCATTCTTCTGCAGAAGAACGGCTGCATCTTCGATCGCCGGATGCTGCCGCAGCACCGCTTCAATCTCGCCCAGCTCGATCCGGTAGCCGCGCAGCTTGATCTGCTGATCCATGCGTCCCAGGTATTCGATATCGCCGTTTGCGCGATACTTCGCCATATCGCCTGTCGCATACGCGCGCTCAGGTTCAGAGAGAAGGTTAAGAGGCACAAACCGCTCCGCCGTCAGATCGGGACGCTTCAGATAGCCGCGCGCCACACCCTCGCCCGCGATATAAATCTGCCCCGGCACGCCCGTCGGCACAGGTTGCAGATTCTCGTCCAGCAGATAAATGCGCGTGTTGGCCAGCGGACGTCCGATCGTCGGCGCCGCATCGGGTCTTCTGCGCGCAAACGTGGAATACACCGTGGTCTCGGTCGGCCCGTAAAGATCGCAGACATCGCGCACGCCGCTCTTCGCATACAGTTGTTGCACAAGTTCAGCGGTCAGCGGCTCACCCGCAAGATTCACGCATCGCACCGAAGGCGGAAGCGCATGGCTTCTCAGCAGTGCCGCTGCAGCGCTCGGAACCGTATTGACGAGCGTTACCTCTTCCCGCGCCGCCAGCTCCGGAAGCTGCAGCAGATCGTCCGCAAGGATGACCATGCCGCCCTGAGACAGCGGCAAAAAGATCTCAAAGACCGAAAGATCGAAGCAGATCGAGGTCGAAGCCAGCACGCCGCTCAGCAGCTCCCGCGAAAATGCCTCGCCGCCCCAGTGCAGGAGCGATACGACGCTGTGATGTTCAATCGCCACCCCCTTGGGTCTGCCCGTCGACCCCGAGGTGTACATCACATACGCGAGCGATCCACCGTTCACCGCAATCTCCGGCCGCGCATCGGATGCAGCCGCTACCGCCTCGCCATCCGCCTCACAGTTCGCCACTCCTGCCGTCAACGCAAGCCATTCCGGAGCGCCGCTCGCGTCCGTAACAACAATGCGGCAGCCGCTGTCTTCGACCATGGCGGAAAGCCGCTGCGCCGGATACGCCGGGTCCAGCGGTAGATACGCGCCGCCGGCCTTCAGCACGCCCAGCATGGCTGCAATCATGGCAGGCGAGCGCTTCATGCAGATACCGATTGGGTCTTCTCTGCGCACTCCGCCATCGATCAGGGTCTTCGCAATGCGGTTTGCATGGGCCTCCAGCTCGCGGTAAGACACGCGCTGCGACTCCCATCGAGCAGCGGTCGCATCCGGCGTGCGCTCCGCCTGCTCTTCAAAGAGAGAGTGAAGCGTCTGCCCCTTCTCGAAATCCATCGCCGTGTCATTCCACTCCACCAGAATGCGGTGCCGCTCCTCAGCGGAAAGCAGGGGAACATCCGCGATCGACGTCTCGGGATCACGCGCAATCGCATCCAGCATCACGGAAAAGCACGCGGCAAAGTTTTGAATATCGGCCGCGTCGAAAAGATCGGTTCGATACTCGAACCATCCGCTCACGCTGTCAGGCAGCTCCGTAAGCTGCAGCGTCAGGTCAAACTTCGCAATGCCCGGATCGGTATCCACCTGCACAAAAGCGGCCGTTCCCGGCTGCATAAAGGAATCGAGCGCAAACATGATCTGAAACAGCGGCGATGTGCCCGCTTCACGTTCATGGCGCAGCTCCGTTACCAGCCGCTGAAACGGTACATCTTTGTTTGCATACGCTCCCAGTGCGGTCTCCCGAATACGCCGCAGCAGCTCGCGAAAGCCGGGCCGCCCCTGCAGGTCGCAGCGCAGCACCAGAGTATTCACGAACATGCCGATCAGCGGCTCCGTCTCCGTGCGGCTGCGCCCCGTCACCGGAGAGCCGATACAGAAATCCTCTTTGCCCGTATATCGGTACAGCAGCACCGCAAAGGTCGTCAGCAGCGTCATGTACAGCGAGGCGTTCTCCGCCCGCGCCAGGCTGCGCAGTGCCCGCAGCGTATCGGCTGAGACGGTAAACGGATGTGTCGCCCCCGCGAAGGAGAGCATCGGCAGATGCCTGCGGCTGAAGGGCAGCTCAAGATGCACCGGCGCATCCCGCAGCCTGTCCTTCCAGTAGCGGATCTGCTCCTCGATCCTGTTGCCAGGCGCCTGCCGCTCCCACACTGCGTAATCGCCATACTGAATCGGCAACGGAGCCAGCTCCGGTACCGAATGATTCACCGCAGCCGCATAGAACCGGATCAGCTCGCTGCGCAGAATCCCCATCGACCACTGATCGGCGACAATATGGTGCACATTGACGAAAGCCACATGCCGCTTCCTCGCCAGCCGGAAGAGGTGAAAGCGAATCAGCGGCGGATGATCGAGGAAAAACGGCTGCCGCACAGCCTCGCGCAGAGCCTCATGCAGCTGCCTGTCCTGCTCTTCACCGTGAAGATCAGAAAGGTCCGTAAAACCGGACGGTGTGCTCAGCCACGCCGCAATACTCTGCATTGCCTCACCATGTACCGTCCGTACTGAGGTGCGCAGAGATTCATGCCGGGCCACCAGCCCATCCACGGCCGTCTGAAAGATCGCCGGATCGACCTCGTCTTCAATCAGAAAGGCCTCCGGCATGTTGTACGCAACATTGCCCGGATGAAAACGATCGACCAGCCAGATGTTTTCCTGTGCGAAGGTAAGCGGAACCGGCTGATCGGGCCTGCGCGGTTCCAGCGGAGGCAGCGGCCGAGCGGTCGCATTGCGCTTCAGATGATCGAGCAGCCATCCCTTGCGGCGCACCAGCTCCGCCTGCAGCTCAGCGTCGAGCACGCCTGGCGGGGCAGAGACGCGCAGCCGTCCGTCGCTGCTGCGCAGCTCGACGTTGCGCTGCCGCAGCAGTTCCAGAAACTGCAGGTCCGTCAGATCGTAGGCCGTATTCAGAAGCAGCTTCCGTTCGGTAAATCGTGTTGGGTACAGATCAACTGCATACTCGTTTAAATCTCGATCTCTTCGCGCTCTCCGCCGCCGGCCGCGGCCATACCCGAGGCCCATGGAATAGTACGGATCAGCTGAGCGAACTCCGCCGGAGTCGGAGCCTCAAAGACAGTGCGCAGCGGCAGGTCGACCCCAAATCGTTCGCGGATGCGGGCCATTACCTGGATGCCCAGCAGCGAATGCCCTCCGAGCTCGAAGAAGTTGTCATGCGAGCCCACCCGGTCCACGCCCAGCAGATTCTGCCAGATGATGGCGACAGCGCGCTCCGTCTCTTCCGTCGGCTCCGTGAACTCCTGGCTCAGCGCCGGGCGCGGGTGGAAGTTTACCGCAGCGCCCGCGGATGTATTCGTCAGCACTTCCCGAAGCAACGCATGCACGCCGGCCGACTTCGCCAGTTGCCGGTACAGATCGCGTGTGGAAACAATGATGCGGGTCTGCGGGCAGGCCAGCACTCGGTCAAAGACCTCCACTGCCTCGCGATTCGTAATGCCTTCGCCCATCGCCTCCCGTCGTATTTCGGAAGCGAAGCGATAACTCGCATCGGCGGCCATTCCCGTCTCGCTCCACCGGTCCCAGTTCACCGAAAGAACGCGCGTTCCGTCTTCACGGTCATGCGCCGCGGCAAAGGCATCCAGAAACGAATTTGCCGCTCCATAATCCGACAACCCAACTCCGGGCACAACGGCGCTGATCGAGGAAAACAGCAGAATGAAATCCGTCTCCTGCCCGGCAGTAAGATCGGGAATCCATGCGCAGCCTTCTGTCTTCGGCGCAAGCACCTTCTCGACCTCATCCCGCGACCGGCTCTGCATCATGCTGCTCGCGCCGAGCCCCGCAGCGTGAAGCACGCCGCGGATCGGTCCCAGCGTGGACCGCACAGAATCCAGCGCCGCCGCCATGCTCTGCCGATCGTTCACCTCCGCTCGTAGCAGATGAACCTCACCCCCTGCGGCGCGTATCCGCTGCAGCGCGCGAATTCGTGTCCTGAGCGCCTCTGCCGTCTCCGGAGCCGCCGCAATCTCCTCCCACCGCGCCTCAGCAGGAAGCTCCGAGCGTGTCGTCAGCACAACGCGGGCCTGTGCCGTGCATGCCAGGTGCTCCGCCAGAACCAGCCCCACACCGCCCAGGCCTCCGGTAATTACGTAAACACCACCGTTACGTATTCTCAGGGCATTGCCCGCGGGCGCATTCGTCGCCAGTGGCTCATACTCTTCGACCCAGCGCGTCCGGTGCCGCAGCGCGATCACTTCGCCATCGGGTTCTGTCTGCACTTCGCGTTCAAGCTGTCCCGCCAGCATAGCCGCGTCCACGGTGTCGGGATCGATGTCGATGACCTTGCAGGCAACGTTGGCATTCTCCAGCGGAATGACCTTGCAGAAGGTTGCCAGCGCCGCCGCGGCGGCATCGATCGTGCGCTCTCCAAAAACATGCTGCCCTCGCACAGTGACCACATGGATCGCAGCATCGCGTGTGGAGCTGACATCGGCAATAGCCTGTGCCAGGTACATCGCGCTGTACAGCCCTCGATCCCAGCAGCTCTTTCCACCGTCATCGGAGTCCCCTTCCGCCGCCCAGCCATGAAGGATCTGTTCCGGCCAGAGGCCGTCGTCGAGCAAATGCTGTATCAGCGCTGCATAGTCCTCGCGCTTTGAGAGATCGATCGTGTAGCGCTCCGCCGACTCCCGCAGAAGTTTCTTCCCGCTGCGCACCTGAATCACGCGAGCCTTCTGTGCCAGGCGCTCCCGCAGCATCCGCAGCGCCGGAAGAGTATCGTCTGCCAGCACCAGCCATACCTGCTCAGTATCCTGCTCTTCCCGCTCCGCAGGCACAGCCGTCAGGCTGCGCTTCCACGAAGGCGTATAGAACCATGAGGAAAGCTTCTGTTTGCTGTCTGTGCTTAGTGCCCCGGTCGTCGCAGCCGCTTCATGACCGGCAGTCCGCGCTTCAATCCAGTATCTCTGCCGCTCGAAGGGATAGGTCGGGAGAGACACACGGCACGGCGCTTCGCCTGCATGCAGTGCGCTCCACTCCATCTCCGCGCCGGCCAGCCACAGCCGCCCCGCGGCATCCAGCCAGTGCTCGTAATCCTCTTCGCGCGCAGACGGGTGGCGCATCGTGGAGATCAGATGCTTCGGCGCGTCTTTGCCGAAATGCTGCCGCTGCAATGAAAGCAGGGATTCGCCCGGTCCCGCTTCCAGCATCACAGCGTCGCCCTGCTGCCTCAGCGTGTCCAGCCCATCCGCAAAGCGTACGGCGCTGCGCATATGCCGTCCCCAGTACGCGGGGCTGGTCGCCTCTTCATCCGTAACCCATGTGCCGGTAACGTTTGAAAGATACGGTATCCGCGGAGCGTGCAGCACCACGCCGGCCGCCTCCGCCGTAAGCGCGTCAACCGCGGGGTCCAGCATGGCCGAGTGAAATGCATGCGACGTGCGCAGTCTGCGGCAGGGGACATGGCGCCCCTTCAGCAACGCTTCCAGCGCTTCAATCTCCTCCGCCGGTCCTGACGCAACCGTCTGGTTGTGCGCATTCACCGCCGCAACGCAAAGGCCATCACTCAGCAAGGGACGTGTCTGCTCTTCCGGCAGAGAGACCGCGAGCATCGCTCCGGCCAGCATCGACTGGATCAGCTTCCCGCGCACGGCAATCAGGCGCAGAGCGTCTTCAACCCGCATCACGCCGGCCAGACACGCCGCGACATATTCGCCGACGCTGTGCCCCAGCATGGCCGCCGGCTCTATCCCGCACGCCTGCCACATGCGGGCAGCGGCATATTCCACAGTGAACAACGCAGGCTGCGTCACCCATGTCTCGTTCAGCAGCGCTGCCGCCTCCTCTTCCCGTTCCGCGCCGGGATAAAGAATGCTGCGCAGGTCCAGATGCAGAAGCGGCGCGAGAATTTCGCAGCAGTGATCGACATGCTCGGCGAACAGGGGCACATTGCGATAAAGCCCCGCGCCCATCTGCACATACTGCGATCCCTGCCCGGGAAAGAGGAACACGATATCCGGCTGCGCCTGCTCCACAACGCTCGTTCGCGCGCGCGGGCTGCCTGTCTCCTGCAGTGCGCGGATCGCATCCTCTGCATCGTGTGCCGTCAACGTGCGCCGATAGCGAAAAGCCCGGCGGCCCGACTGCAGAGTAAAAGCCACATCTGCAGGACACAAATCCGGATTTGCTTCCAGATGTTCCGCCAGCCTCTGCGTGGCGCTCTCCAGCGCGGCCTCGCTGCGTGCCGACCACACCAGAAGCTGCGGCCGCTGCAATCGCGGCTCGTCCGGCTGCTGCCACTCCTCGAGCGAGACATGCGCGTTCGTCCCGCCGATACCAAAGGAGCTCACACCCGCGCGAAAGGGCGTCTCTGCCTCATAGCGATGCAGAGAGGTGTTCACGCGAAACGGGCTCTGCGCAAACGGAATGAGTGGATTCGGCGCGGTAAAGTGCAGAGTGGGCGGAATCGTTCGATGACGCACCGTGAGTGCGGCTTTTATCAGTCCCGCCACGCCGGCCGCCGTATCCAGATGTCCGATATTCGTCTTCACCGAGCCGATGGCGCAGAACTGCCTTCTGCTTCCTGTATTTCCGAAGGCCTGCTGCAGCGCCGCAACCTCTATCGGATCGCCGACCTCCGTTCCCGTGCCGTGGGCCTCGATGTATCCCATGGATGCCGGTTCAAATCCGGCCATCTCCATCGACCGGCGAATGGCGATGCTCTGGCCCTCCACGCTCGGTGCCGAATATCCCACCTTCGCTGAGCCGTCATTATTGATGGCGGCGCCCCGAATCACCGCATAGATATGGTCGCGATCGGCCAGCGCATCTTCCAGGCGCTTCAGCACCACAATGCCCGCGCCGCGCCCCGGCACCGTGCCCGCTGCCTTCGCGTCGAAGGCGCGGCAGTGTCCATCGGGCGAAAGAATCATGCCCGGCATAAACAGATAACCGCTTTTCTGCGGAAAGGCGATCGAAACCCCTCCCGCCATCGCCATATCGCACTCGCCGCGCAGCAGGCTCTCGAAGGCCATCTGCACAGCCACCAGCGAGGTGGAGCATGCCGTCTGCACGCTCACTGCCGGACCCTTCAGGTTCATCTTGTAGGCGGCCCGCGTCGCCAGAAAGTCCTTATCGTTGCCGAGCATCAGCTGATACAGCCCGACCGTCCCAACCGTCTCCGGGTTCGACAGCAGATTGACCGGTGCATACGTGTTCATGCCCGCGCCGGCAAACATGCCGACAGCCCCGGCATACTTCTCCGGATCGTATCCGGCATCCTCAAGCGCCTCCCAGGCGCATTCGAGAAAGACGCGCTGCTGCGGATCGATGATCTCCGCCTCACGCGCGCCGAAGCCGAAGAAGGGTGCATCGAAGGACTCAGCATCCTCCACCACGCCGCCGCTGCGAACGTAATCCGGATGGTCCGGCATCGACGCATCCACGCCCGCGGCCCGCAGCTCCTCATCGGTCGAAAGATGAAGCGACTCAACCCCCTCGCAGAGATTGCGCCAGTACTGCGCGACATTCCGCGCGCCCGGAAAACGGCATGCCATGCCGATGATCGCCACCGCCGTATCGCGCCGCTGCAGAGAGTCTGGTCTCATCGCTTCAAAGCCCTGTACTGCATCTCCCATCTGTTTCAAGCCATCCCGCCGGATACGGTCGTTGTCTTCTGTTGCCGTTCAAGAAATCCCGCCAGCGCGCCAATCGTCGGATACTGAAAGAAGCTCACCAGCGAAAGCTCCGGATCGATCTCACGCTTCAGCCGCTCATGTGCCTGCACAATCAGCAGTGAGTGCGCGCCCAGGTCGAAAAGATTGTCATCGATGCTCACCCGATCGATCTTCAGCAGCTCGCAGAACACCCGAGCAATCGATCTCTGCATCGCTGTTCGCGGAGGAAGAATCGCCCGCTCCGCTGTTTGCCCGCTCTCTTCCGGCGCCGGCAGCGCGGCGCGATCGAGCTTCCCGTTTGGAGTCCTCGGAAATTCGCTCAGGAAAACAAATTTGGCCGGAACCATATACTCAGGCAGCTCCTGCCGCAAAGCGGCTCGCAGCGCGGCAACAGAGGGCCGCTGCGGCTTCTGCCCGGCCGCCAGATACGCAACAAGCTGCCGGTCTCCATCCGCATCGCGCAGCAGAACGACCGCGTCCCCGATCCCCGGCTGCCGGCGCAGAGCGGCTTCTATCTCGCCCGGCTCAATGCGATAACCGCGCAGCTTCACCTGATGATCGAGCCTTCCTGAAAACTCCAGCGTTCCATCGCGCCGTCTGCGCACCAGGTCGCCCGTGCGGTACAGCCGTGCTCCAGGCACATCGCTGAAAGGATGCGGCACAAACTTCTCCGCCGTCAGCTCAGGCCGATGCAGATATCCATGTGCCAGCCCTTCGCCCCCGATCAGCAGCTCTCCGGCTACCCCGGCCGGCACCGGCTCACGCCGCGCATCCAGTACAAAGAACGACGTGTTTCGAATCGGCGGCCCAAGCGGAACTCTGCCGTCGTGAATCTCCCGCAGTTCGAGCACGGAAGACCAGATCGTCGTCTCCGTCGGGCCGTACATATTCCATACGCTCCGCACCCGCTCGATCAGCTTCTGCGCCAGTCCTGCTTCGAGTGCCTCGCCGCCACACAGCACCTTCAGTCTGCGGTCGCCCTCCCATCCCGCAGCCAGAAGCAGTTGCCACGTCGCCGGAGTCGCCTGCATCACCGTTGCAGCGCTGTGCCGCATATCCGCCATCAGCCGTTCTGCGTTGCCCGGTTCCAGAGCAATGTGAACCTGTCCGCCCGCAAGCAGCGGCAGATACAGCTCAAGCCCGGCAATGTCGAATGAGATGGTCGTGACCGCCAGCAGTACATCGTGCTCCGTAAACCCAGGCTCGCGGCGCATGCTCTTCAGAAAATTCATCAGCGCAGAGTGCGGAATCTGCACGCCCTTGGGCCTTCCGGTCGAGCCCGAAGTGAAAATTACGTATGCGGGATCATTCGCAGTCACCCCGCTCTCGAGGTTGGGCAAAGCGCCGCTCTCTGCCGGAGCAAAGATCTCTTCGAGAGTGAGCACGCGGCCGTCATGCTCGGGAAGCTGCGCGCCGAGGCTGTTCTGCGTCAGAACCACGCGCGGTTTCGCGTCTTCCAGAATCTGTGCAATGCGCTGCTTTGGATAAACAGGATCGAGCGGCAGATACGCCGCGCCCGACTTGAGGATGCCCAGCAGGCCGGCCAGCAGATGCGCCGATCGTTCGGCATAAAGCGCCACAAGCGATTCCGGTCCTGCTCCCGCGGCGCGCAGGCCCTGCGCTACTCGATTGGCCCGCTCATTCAGCTCGGCATAGGTCAGCGCTTCCGTTCCTGCCACCACCGCCATGCAATCCGGTGTTCTCTGCGCCTGCCGCTCGAAGTGCTGATGAAAGCAGAGTGCCTCATCTTCGGGTTCGAGGGTGCCGTTCCACTCTTCCAGAAGCTGCCGCCGCTCCTCCGTCGAAAGAAGCGGAATCTCATTGACCGTCTGCAATGGATCGGCAACCACCGCGCTCAGCACCGAGCGGAAGTGTCGCTGCAGCTGTTCCATGGTTTCGCGATCATACAGATGCGTGTTGTACTCGAAATCGATGTGCAGCTCGCCGTGCCGCGGCCATGCCTCGACCGTCAGATCATAGCGGGCCGTGCCGAAATCCATTTCGATCAGCCGGATCGTCAGCCCGCTCAGCTCCAGATCCTCAAGCGGAAAATTCTGGAAGCTGAACATCGTCTGAAACAGCGGAGCATGATTCAGATCGCGCTCCGGACGCAGCGCCTGGACCAGACGCTCGAAGGGCACTTCCTGGTGGTCATACGCCTGCAGCGTCATCTCGCGGACCCTGCCCAGCAAATCCCGGAACGATGGATTGCCTTCAAATCCGGTGCGCAGAACCAGGTTATTGACGAAGAAGCCGATCAGGCCGTGAAACTCGCTGCGGCTGCGGTTCGCCGACGGCGATCCCACCACAACATCGGTCTGCCCGGTATAGCGGTACAGCAATGTCTTGAAGGCCGCGAGCATCACCATGAACAGCGTCACGCCCTCGCGCTGGCCGAACCGCTCCAGCTCCGCCATCCTCTCTGCGGGCAGCACCATGCGCACGCGATGCCCATCCGATGTCTCGTGCCGCGGCCGGGGATGATCGGCAGGGAACTGCACCACCGCAGGCGAGCCCGCGAGCTGCGCCTTCCAGTAAACAAGCTGCCGCTCCACCTCGCCGCCTTCGAGCCACCTCCGATGCCACTCCGCATAATCGGCATACTGCACCGGCAGCGGCGGCAGCGCCGCCTCGCGCTGCTCCATGCCCGCGCGATACAGCTCGGTAAACTCCTGCACGAAGACGCCCATCGACCACCCATCGGAGATGATGTGATGCATCACCAGCACCAGCACATGCGACTCCGGCGCCAGCGTCAGCAGCGCCGCGCGAAACAGTGGCCCGGTCTTCAGATCGAAGGGGCGTTTTCCGATCCGCGTAGCAGCCTCCAGCATCTCCTCTTCCTGCAGCTCAAATGGAATATGCCGCAGATCGATCCGTTCCATTCGCCATGCCGGGCCATCGTCGATCACCGCATAAGGAACGCCGTCCTTCTGCGCGAAGCAGGTGCGCAGCGCCTCGTGCCGCCGCACAATGCCCGACAGGCTGTCTTCGAGTACCGCCTCGTGGAGCGGTCCGGTAAGCTGCAGCGCCGCCGCCATGTTATAGGCGGGGTTTTCCGCGTCAAGCTGATGCAGAAACCACAGCCGCTGCTGCGAAAACGAAAGTGGCAGCGCCCGGGTGCGATCCACGCGCGGAATCCCCGCGCTGCCCGAGCGCGCCGCTTCACGCGAGATGCGCAGAAAGCTGAGAATCTCCTGCTTCCTGCCGGTCAGCTCCTCGCACAGCTCTGCCGTCAGCACGCCCTTCGGCGCGCTGCACTTCAGCGACTCGCCTTCGAGCGAAAGCATCACGCCTGCCACGCGCAGCTCACTCAGGAACTCGAGAGTCGACCTCATAGGCGAATCTCTTCCTGCTGCAGGCCGCCGCCTTCCGGCGCCATCGTCTCCTGCATCGTCCACAGGATCGTATCGAGCGCATCGGCCAAAGCCAGCACGGTCGCCTGCTCGATCACCAGCCGCAGCGGAATCTCCTGTCCCAGCACCGCGCGCAGCCGGTTCTGCAGCGTGATCGCCATCAGCGAAT
The DNA here is from genome assembly GCF_003428625.2 of Paracidobacterium acidisoli. GTDB lineage: Bacteria > Acidobacteriota > Terriglobia > Terriglobales > Acidobacteriaceae > Paracidobacterium > Paracidobacterium acidisoli. The sequence goes on from NZ_QVQT02000005.1 coordinate 40,975, forward strand.
CGAGCCCCAGGTCGGTCAGCGGCACATCGAGGGGCGGTACCACGCCAGGCTGCAGTCCCAGCACCGCCGCCGACTCACGCTGAATAAACTCACGAATCAGCCTTTGCCGCTCTTCTCCCGACGCTGCCCGCAGCGATAAGAGAGCCGTCTCCCAGGCTCGGGCATCGAAAGATGCCTGTGCCGAGTCCTGCCCTCGCGCCGCGTGATCTTTCACTGCGGTCGCGCCCTCCGCGGCTTCTTCAAACCAGAACCGCTCATGCTGCCAGGCATAGCGCGGTAAAGAGACCACGCGTCCCTTCGCCGGCAATACCTTTGTCCAGTCGCAGCTTCTGCCGCTCACGTAGCGCGTTCCCGCATCGGCTGCGGAAGCGGCAATCTCCATCGACGAGGCCAGCGCAGTGCCCGCAGGCTGCGCGTATCCCACATGTCCCCACTGCGCGTGGCCGCCGCTGCGCCCGGCGAAATAATCCTTCAGTCCGCTGCGAAGCTCTTCTTTTGTTTTCCCTGTGACCGCAAGCCGCCATTCGTAATGGCTGCGGCGCAGCGCCGCCGTCCGGCAAATCTCCTCGGCAGAGGCCTCTGTCCATGCAGAGGAGTCATCGAATGCCGCCGCCATCTGCCGCAGAGCCTTTTCGCTGCGTGCCGACAGCAGCAGAAGAAAATCCTGATCCGCAGAAGCCATCGCGTCTTTCGTCACTGCCAGTGCCGGAGCCTCTTCGAGAATCACGTGCGCATTCGACCCGCTCATTCCGAATGAGCTCAGCCCGGCAAAGCGCGGACGCTCGCCGCGCGGCCACCATGCGCCCTCGCTCGCCGGAACCAGCCGCGTTCCCTCCAGAGAAATCTCCGGATTCAGCCGCTCAAAATGCAGGTTGCGCGGAATGCGCTCCTGCTGCAGACTCAGCGCGACCTTCATCAGTCCGGCCATTCCCGCCGCAGCTTCCAGATGTCCGATATTCGTCTTCACCGCGCCCAGCATGCAGGGCGCAGCTCCTGCGGCCTCTCCATATACGGAGCACAGCGCGCCCACCTCAATCGGATCGCCAAGGGATGTGCCCGTTCCATGCGTCTCCACATACGTCACATCCGACGCACGCACCGCTCCGTTTTCGAGCGCCGCGCGCATCACCGCCTCCTGTGCCGGTCCGCTCGGAGCGGTCAGCAAAGTCGACCGGCCGTCCTGATTCACCGCCGTGCCGCGAATCACCGCGTGGATACGGTCCTCAGCCGCCAGCGCGTCCGCCAGCCGCTTCAGTATCACCACGCCGCAGCCCTCGCCCGGCACAAACCCATCGGCGCGGCTGTCAAATACCTTGCATCTTCCATCCGCAGCCAGCATGCCCCACTCCGCCGATGCGCTCGCTTCTTCGGGCGAGATCTTCAGATTGCTCGCGCCCGCAATCGCCACACTGCACTCGCGCAGCCGCAGGCTCTGGCAGGCAAGGTGCACTGCAGTCAGCGACGACGAGCACGCCGTATCGACCACCAGGCAAGGCCCATGCGCATTCAGCAGAAAAGCGATCCTGCCCGCGGCCATACTCTGCGCCGCGCCCGGTCCGGTTCTTGCGCCGGTCCGCTTCGCATGCTCGAGCTGGCTGCGCAGATAATCCTGATTGCAGAGCGCGACAAAGACGCCCGCCCTGCTGCCCGAAAGCGCAATCGGAGGAATTCCGGCATCGGCCAGCGCCTCCCACGTCACCTCCAGCAGGAAGCGCTGCTGCGGGTCCATCTCCCGCGCCTCGACCGGAGAAATGTCGAAGAAGGCCGCATCGAACTGATCCGCATCGTCGCGCCAGCCGCCATAACGCGTGCGCTTCGCCAGCCTGTCTGTATCACTCCACCGTCCTGCGGGAATCTCACGGATCGCATCCACGCCCGCATCCAGCAGCTTCCGGAAGTCGTCAGGTGAGTTGACATGGCCGGGGAAACGGCAGGCCATGCCCACAATGGCGAGTGGTTCGGAGCCCGGCAGATCCGCATCCGGATTCTGCCGCGCCTGTCTCACGGCGAGCGCAAGCCGGACCGCCGACAGAGTCGGTCTGGATTCAGCCATGCGACCCTCCGCTCATCGCCTTCTCCGGATGCATCAGCAGCGCCAGTGCCTCATCCTCCGAAAGCGCGGCAACCGAGCGCAGTGCAGCATTTTCCGGCATCGTCTGCGATGCATCCGCCATCGCGTCAGCATGCGTCTTCAGACCTCTGCTGTTGTCCAGGCCCAGGCGCTGCAGAACCTGATCGGCCAGCTGCTTTACCGTTGGATAGTTAAAGACCGTTGTCGCCGGCAGCCGCAGCCCCAGCCCTGCATTCACGCGCCGCACAAACTCCAGCGCCATCAGCGAATCCACGCCCAGCGTCCCCAGCGGCCGTTCGCGCTCGATGCGCTCCGGTGCCAGCCGCAGCACGCGGCCCAGCTCCTGCTGCAGATGATCCTCGAGTATCTCCCGTTGTTCCGCAGCCGTCTCCGCCGCAGCCAGCACATCCACAATCGAAGCCCGGCCTGTCTGAACTGTGTCTTCTCTTCGCACAAAGCTGTCGACCATACCGGCAAAGGCCGGAGGAATTCCATTGCCGGAGTGAAAGCGCGCAAAGATCTCCGGATCGAAGTTCATCGCAACCGCCTGCACCGGCCTGATCGCAAGCGCCTCGCGCAGAGCCTCCAGCGCCTCCTCGGGAGAAAACGCCATCATGCCCTGCAGCTCATATCCTTCCAGGCTTCGCGCCGTGCCTGCCTCCTGAATCAGCCCCGTATCTTTCCAGCCGCCCCAGTTAATGGAGATCGCCGGTGTGCCCTGTGCGCGCAGACGATGCGCGAACGCGTCCATAAACGCATTGGCCGCTGCATAGCTGCCGTGACCGGCCTGCGGCAGAACCGCGGCAATCGACGAGAAGAGCACAAAAAACTCCAGCGCTTCATCCCGTGTCGCCTCGTGCAGATTCCACGTACCCGTCACCTTCGGTCCCATCACCGCATCGAAGCGCTCTGCGGTCAGGTCCATAATCAGCCCATCGTCAATCACCACCGCCGCGTGCAGAATGCCGCGCAGCGGCGGCATCTCTTCGCGAATGCGCTCTATCAGCTTCGCAACGGCATCTGCATCGAGCACATCGGTCCGGTCATGCACCACCTTCGCGCCGTGTCTTTCAATGCGCTCGATAATCGCCTGTGTCTCTGCAGAAGACGCCCGGCGCGAAGCCAGCACAATATGCCGCGCTCCGTTCCGCGCCATCCACTCCGCCACCACCGACCCCACGCCACCCATGCCGCCTGTAATCAGGTATGTCGCGTCCGCCGCGAAAAGAGACCGCGCCCGCTCCGGCAGCACCTTCACGTCGCGCGTCATCTGCACCACGACCTTGCCGATCTGTTTCGCCTGCGCCAGAAAGCGAAAGGGAAGATCCGGCTCCGCCGCGCTGAAGCACTGCACCGGCAGCGGCTTCCACTCGCCCGCATCCAGATGACCGATCACCGTCCGCAGCATCGTCTCCATATAATTGGGACGCTCTTCCACCGCAGCGGCAAGATCGACCGTATGGTACGAGATGTTTCTGCGGAAGACCTTCATGCCGATCCGTCGGTCGTCGTAAAGATCGCGCTTGCCGATCTCCACAAAACGTCCATAAGGAGCCAGCACATCGAGACTGCGTGAGAGAAACTCGCCTGTCAGCGAGTTAAGCACCACATCCACGCCGCGCCCACCCGTAATCTCCATCACGCCATCGGCAAACTCCAGCGATCTCGACGGCAGCACATGCTCAACGCCGATGCTGTGCAGCCACGCATGCTTCTCCGGTGAGCTGGCCGTCGCAATGATCCGCGCTCCCAGCTTCTGTGCAATCTCCACACATGCCAGCCCTGTTCCTCCGGTAGCAGCGTGAATCAGCACCCACTCGCCGGCGCGCAGCCGCGCCAGCTCCACCAGCGCATGCCATGCAGTCAGAAAAGCCACCGGTGCCGCTGCCGCCTCTTCAAAGCTGAAGCTCTTTGGCTTGCGTGCCACCACCCGCTCCGGCACAACCACCTGCGATGCGAGCATGCCGACCGTCGCCGTGTACGGCGTAATGGCAATGACTTCATCGCCCGGCTGAAATGCCGTTACCCCTTCGCCGATCTCGATAATCCGGCCTGCGCACTCCGTTCCCAGAGCCACCGGATCGCGCGGATCGACGCCCGGACACGTTCCCAGCGCCCGCGTCACATCCAGCAGATTCACCGCCGCCGCTGCGACCTCAATCGCGACCTCTCCTCGTCCAGGCTTCTGTCTCTTCACTGCCCGCAGCGCAAGGTGATCGAGCGTTCCCGTCTGCTCGGTCTCGATGCGGTACTCCTGCTCCTGCCGCAGCGATACGCTCTGCTCAGTCACCGCAGCCGCGCAGCGGCCGAAACGTGCCGCATACTTCTTCTTCCCGCGCAGCGCCAGCTGCGCTTCCCGCTCATCGGAGAGAATCGCGCGCGCCAGCGCATCGATTTCACCCGCAGACGGCGATGCGCTCAGATCCGCCAGTACCGTCCGCAGCTCCGGATGCTCCCACGCAATCACCCTGCCGATTCCCCATGCAGGTGCCGCTGCAAGGCCCGGCGCCGCATCCTTCACAGCCTCCACGCTCACCGCGCCCTGCGTCACGGCCCACATGCGCGGAGGATTCTCCCATCCCGCCTTATGAATCGCCTGCACCACCGCCGGCAGATGATAACTCCCCATCGCCTGTGCCTTCAGAACCGATGCCAGGTCCGCTTCGTCTTCCTTCGCGGAGTCCAGCCCCCACAGGTGAATGACCGCTGCAGGCGCGCCAAAAAGCAGCGCAGCTTCCCGAAGCACACGCTCCGCGTCCGCGGCCGTTGTGGTCGCGGCCGCCTCTGCGATTGAAGCGCCTGCGCCATTTCCGTTCCCGCTGTGATGCTGCGGTGCCCGATATGCCTCGCCTTTGTGTATCAGCGTGCAGCGCACTCCCGCGGCAGCCAGCCGTTTCGCCAGCGTCTGGCCCGAGCCTCCGTCGTCCGTAAAAAGGATACAGTGACTATTACGATTATCCTGGACTTTGCTTTCTTCCGTTACTTCCTGCCACGTCAGCTCAAAGAGCGAATCGGAAAACTCATTCTTCGCTCTCTGCGTAACGCGCTGCGCCGCCAGTCCGTCAATCGCCGCAATCACCGAGCCATCCCCGCGCAACAGGCGCAGATCGACGGCAAAGACCTTGCGCCGCTCGTCATACTCCGCCAGCCTTCCGTGGACAAAGACATCGCCCTCTGCCGGAGCCGCGCCAAAGACGCGCATGCTCTCCACCGCAACCGGCAGCCATGTATCGCCGGCCGCGGCGTGCCCGTTCAGCGGATTCAGATGCAGCATCGACTGAAAGCAGGAGTCCAGCATCGCCGGATGCAGCACATATCCTGAAGAGCCATTCGCGCGCACACGGCACAGCACCGCATCACCGCGTTTCCAGCTCTCCGCAAGCAGCCGGAACGCAGGCCCATACTCCAGCCCGCGCCGCGCCATCTGCCGGTAATGCTCTTCCGCGCTGCCGTGCACAGCGGCCTCTCGCAAAAACGCTGCAGGATCGATCGCCGCCGGAGCCTCCGCGTTCTCTGTCTTTCGCAGCCGCCCCTCCGAGTGCAGCGTCCAGCCATGATTCGCCTGCGGCTCGCCGCTCCTGCTGCGAATCTCGAAGCGATAGCCGTCACCGCCTTCGCGCCGCAGCACCAATTGAAACTCCTGCGCTTCGCTCTCGGACAAATACGCCGCCGCAGTCAGCGAGATATCGCTCAGCGCGAAATCCTCACCCGGACGCTCCGCGCGCATCGCCTCCATCGCCAGCTCAAGATGCGCCGAAGTAGGCAGAAGCGCCGACCCCAGCACGCGATGATCGCCCAGCCAGGGATGCGTCGTCAGATCCACTTCGGCCTGCCATGCCACTACATCCGGATCGGCCGGCGATTCGAATCGCTGCTTCAGCATCGGACCATACAGGCTGCGCATCTTCTGCTGCGTCCGTCTGCGATCTGTCGATACCAGGTCCGGCCAGTAGCGTTCACGCTGAAAGGGATAATTCGGCAGCCGCACACACTGGCCGCCCGCGCCATAAAACCGATTCCAGTCCATGGCGCAGCCCGCTGTATATAAGGTTCCCAAAGCCGTCAGCATCGCAGTCTGCTCCTGCTGTCCGCGTCGCAGGCAGGGTACGATGACCGCCTCCGGATGCGATGCCTGCAGCGTGGCCGCACTGGCAGGCAGCAGAATCGGATGCGGACTCAGCTCGACAAAAATGTCATGCCCTTCATTGGCAAGCGTCTCAACGGCCTTCGCAAACAGTACCGGCTGCCGCAGATTCCGTACCCAGTAATCGGCCGTCATCTCTTCGCCGGACACAAACTGCGCCGTCACCGTGGAAAACATCGGCGTCGCCGCAGGCTGCGGAGCTACGTCATGCAGTTGTTCTCGCAGTGCGCCGAGAATCGGATCGACCTGGGAGCTGTGCGAAGCCACATCGACGTTGACGCGCCGCGCAAACACCTCACACCGCTCCAGCTCGGCCAGCAGCATATCGATCGTCGCTGCATCGCCGGAAAGAATCGTTGTGCGCGGGCTGTTGCTGGCCGCCACGGAGACAAGTCCGTTCGTCGTGCGCAGCAGCGGTTCCGCCTCACTGACGGAAAGCTCGACCGTCGCCATCGCGCCCGACCCGCGAATGCTTCGCATCAGGCGGCTGCGACGGCAGATCACCGCAGCGGCATCGTTCAGGCTGAGAATCCCGGCAATGTGGGCCGCAGCCACCTCGCCCATGCTGTGCCCCACCACCGCATCGGGCGTCACACCCCATGAGCGCCACAGCGCCGCCAGCGCCACGCTGATCGAGAACAGCGCAGGCTGCACAAAATCAATTTCCTCAAGATGGGTTGTGGTCTCAGCTCCGAGCAAACGCTCGATCAGCGACCATCCGGTCTCTGCGGCAATAGGCGTATCCAGCGCTTCAAGCGCCGCTCGAAACGCCGGCTCGCGCTCGTACAGCTCCCGCGCCATGCCCGCCCACTGCGAGCCCTGCCCTGGCGCGACAAAAACGATGCGCCGTCTGCCTTTGCTCGCCGCGCCCTTTACCACCTCGGCGGCATTTTCGTGCCGCAGCGCCGCTTCGATGCCCGCTTCTACTGCCTGCCTGTCGCTGCCGGTGATCGCAGCGCGATATTCGTGATGCGTGCGCCGTTGGGCAGCCGTAAAGCAGATGTCCCGCAGTGCCGCGTCCCGGCCTTCGACGCGCAGATACGCAAGGTCCGCCTGCAGTACCGCATCCAGCGCCTCCGGAGTATGTGCCGAAGCCGTCAGCAGGTATGGCCTGTTCTCGTCGTCGTGCCGCTCCGGCACTTCGTCTTCTGTACCGCTCCACGCTTCCAGCACCGCGTGCGCATTCGTTCCCGTCAGGCCGAATGAGCTCACTCCGGCAAGAATCGGACCTTCTGTCCCGCTCAGGTCAAGCGGCTCCGTCAGCACCCGCAGCGGCAGCGTATCCCAGTCAATCTTCGGATTCGGCGTCTCGCAGTGCAGGCTGCGCGGTACCAGTCTGTGCCGCAGCGCCAGCGCCGTCTTGATCAGTCCACCAATGCCTGCGGCCGATTCCGTATGTCCGATATTGCTCTTGAGCGAGCCGACGCCGCATGGCCTCTCCACACCCGCTGAAGCCAGTGCCTCGCCCAGCGCCTCCAGCTCCGTCGGATCGCCCACCCGGGTCCCTGTTCCGTGCGCCTCGATATAGCGCAGGTGCTTCGGATCGATGCCCGCATCCTTCCATGCCTGGCGCAGCATCTGTCCCTGTCCGGCCACGCTCGGCGTCATCATCAGCCCGTTGGTGCGTCCATCGCTGTTGACCGCCGTGCCGCGAATCACCGCGTAGATCGGATCACCCGCGGCCTGGGCATCGCGCAGCCGCTTCAGCACCACAACGCCCACGCCCTCGCTGCGTACAAAGCCATCCGCCGAGGCATCGCCGAACTTGCACCATCCATCGCGCGACAGCATCCCCGCCGGCGTAAAGAGCTCCGTGATCGTCGCCGAAAGAATAATGTTGGCGCCGCCCGCCAGCGCCATCTCGCACTCGCCCGCCCGCAGGCTGCGGCACGCCAGATGCACCGCCACCAGTGACGACGAGCAGGCCGTATCCACCGCCAGGCTCGGGCCTTCCAGGCCAAACGTGTATGAGAGCCTGCCCGCCGCCGGAGCGCGTCCTCCGCCCGTGGTCACATAGAAATCGAGATCCGAGCCCGAAGCATACAGGCACGACTCGAATTCGCTCGACCACAGCCCGACAAAAACTCCCGTGCGCGATCCGCGGTACGACTCCCGTGTCTGTCCCGCATCCTCCAGCGCATCCCATGCCGTCTCCAGCAGCAGGCGCTGCTGCGGGTCCATATAGGTGGCTTCCCGCGGCGATATCTCGAAAAAGCGTGCATCGAACCGGTCCAGGTCGCGCAGAAATCCGCCCCGGCTGGTCGTGATTCGCCCGCCCGTGCGTTCGAACTCCTCATATACCGAGTCGATCTCCGGAAAGCGGTGGCCGGGATAAACGCCGATCGCGTCGCGGCCTTCCGTCAGCAGCTGCCACAGTTCCTGTACGCTGCCCGCTTCCGGAAAGCGGCATCCCATGCCGACAATGGCTATCGGTTCGTGGTCACGCTCGTAAAGCTGATCAGCATCTGACATTCCAGCTACCCTGCATGGTCTGCAGTCGCCACGTGCGCGTCCCTGCGTATTCTGTCGGGCGTGCCTGCGGCAATCGCCCCGTCTCCAAAAAGCCGGTCCCGAATCACTTCCAGCAATGCATCGCGGCTCGTGTTCAGGAAGAAGTGGTCTCCGGGCAGAATCTGCATCGCAAATCCGCCTCCGGCATGCCTTTCCCACTGCCGCGTAATCTCCGGTGTCACCAGCCTGTCTTCAGCTCCGGTCAGCACCGTCATGGGCGTCTGCAGCGGCGCGGCCTCGCTGCAAAGGTACGTCTCGTACGCGGTAAAGTCCGCGCGCAGCACCGGCAGAAACATCTGCAGCAGCTCCGGCTCGGCCCGAACCTCCGCGGGTATTCCCGCATACCGGTTCTGAATCGCCTCCAGAAACCCCTCGTCCGTCATGTTCCGGATCGCCGGTGTCAGCGGTCCCAGATGAGGCGGCCGCGACGCTCCGGCAAAAAAGTGTGCAGGCTGGCGGCGTCCATCCATGCGCAGTCTGCGCATCACCTCAAAGGCAACCCACGCGCCCAGACTGTGACCGTAGAATGCGAAAGGCCGGTCGCGCCAGGCAGACAGCGCCTGCGTGGCCTCATCGGCCATGGCATCCAGTCCGGTATAGCCGGGCTCGATAAATCTTGCTCCCCGCCCTGGCGGCTGCACGCAAACCACCTCGATCTCCGGTCCCAGCAATTCTGCCCAGGAAAAGAAAGAAGCAGGCGCACCCCCGGCGTACGGAAAGCAGAACAGACGCATTCCGGCATCAGGGACTCGTTGCGGCCAAAGCAGAGAAGACGTGGGCTTCTTCCCAACCAAAATAAATCCTTAATAACGCGGTCTTGGGTCGATATCGGAAGTACGACTCTATAACTCGAAGGCTAGCCACATTGCCTTTTAGGGTCAATACAACTTTTATACCGGGCGGATAGCCTCTTTTGTGCCTGCCGGATTCCGCAGGCCGCCTTCCCAGGAAATCTTCCGGCCCTCGCCCATCGGCTTTATATCATTCTTACATCGGAGCTTATCCGCTGCAGGCAGGCATCCAGCTGCTCCGCCAGCAGGCTCACATTCGGCTCGGCCAGCACCTGTCCATGATCGCCCGGCAGCGGATGAAGATCCACCCCTCCGGCGGCCACCGCGCCCCATCCCAGGTCCTGAGGCAGCCTCCAGTCATTCTCGCCCGTCGCCCGGAAGAGCGTCACCTGCCCCGCATAGGGAAGCACCGGGTACTGGATGCCCGCAATCCAGTTGATATCGCGCACGCTTTTCATTGACTCCGAGATCTTTCCGCCGCCCCGCGCTGCCAGGTAGCGGTAAAACACGCGCAGCGCCCGGTTCCGCAGCCGGTTGCGGAGATAAATCATCTTGTGCGGCAGATTCAGCCTGCGCATTCCCAGCCACACCAGCCGCAGCCGCTGGTAAACCCGCACCGGCAGCGATCCGGGATTCGGCAGCCGCTTCATATAGCTCGGCTGCCAGGTATCGAGCATGCCCAGCAGCCCCACCGTCTCGCCCGCCGCAAGCAGCTGCCTGGCCATCTCATACGCCACCAGCCCGCCGAAAGAGAGCCCCAGAAACGCATACGGTCCATGCGGCTGCAGCCGGCGAATCTCGCGGACGTAATGCGCCGCCATATCCTCCAGCGATACGTGGATCTTCGCCCCCGGCTGCAGTGACTGCGCCTGCACGCCATACACCGGCTGATCCGCAGGCAGATGCTTCACCAGGCTGAAAAACCCCAGCACATTGCCGCCAATCCCGTGGATCAGAAACAGCGGCCGCCGGTTCCCGCCCGTCCGGATCGGCACAATGCACCAGCTCTCCGCCGACGCCTGGCGAATCTGGATATAATCCGCCATCTTGGCGATGGTCCGGGCGTCGTAGAAGTCTTCAGCGGGAATATCGACCCGGTATTTTCCCCGCACTTTGGCGCGGATCGTCTCCGCCAGGACCGGACCGCCCCCGAGCATGAAGAAGTCCTCGTCGGGACCGATCTTCACCGCCCGGAACAGCTCCTTCCACCATCCGGTGAGCGTGGATTCGAGATCGTCTCGCTGCCTGTCATCCACACCATCCATGAACGCCTGAACCGGCATTGCGCGCGAGCCTCGAAGAACAAAGTGGGTCTCTTGAGTGTACCGGGAATGATAGTAATTCGTAACTATCCGCGTGCAGATCCGGAAGTGGAGCGGGTTCCCAAAGAGGTCCTGCATCGCCGCCATTCCCGATCGGCCGTAATCACCGTGCCTGCCTTCCCGGCCGGTCTGTATGCAGCCGGCTCGTCGATCTCCGGATCACGAGCTCCGGTTCCACACGGATCGAAGCCGGCAAAGTCTGCCCGTTCGCCCCCCGAATCGCGCTCAGAAGCGTAGCCGCTGCAATCCGTCCCATTTCTTTGAGCGGCTGCCGCACCGTGGTCAGTCCCGGATGAACCGCCGCCGCCAGCGGAATATCGTCGAACCCCACCACGGACACATCCCGCGGCACATGCAGACCCGCCTCATGCAGCGCCGTGATCGCGCCCAGCGCCGACATATCGTTGAACGCGAAGATCGCCGTAAACGGCCTCTTCCGCTCCAGCAGCGCCCGCGCCGCCAGATACCCCGGCTCGCTGCCCGACGCTGCGCCCTGCATCTGCACCACCAGCTCCGGGTCCTGCTTCAGGCCGGTCTCCGTGCAGACCTTCCGAATCGCGCCCCACCGCGCACTCGTATCCGAGCTGAAGCTCTGGCCTTTGATAAAGGCGATTCGTCGATGCCCCAGCTCCGCCAGGTGTCCAAGCGCGTATCGTGCTGCGCTCAGATGGTCCAGTTCGATCGTCACCATCCCCTTATGCTTTCCATGCCCTGAGACCGCCACCACCGGCACCGTCAGCGTCTCGCGTATCGGCGTATCGACCGCGATAATGCCCTCCACCGCCCGTGCCAGCAGCAGCCTTGGATACCCCTCCAGCAGCTCCGCCCGGTGCCGGTGGCTCACCACGAAATAAAAGAACTCCTCCTGCAGCAGCGTGTCTTCAATACCGCTCAGCACCGCCGCCGCATAGCCTTCGCTGATCTCCGGAACCATCACGCCGACCGTAAAGCTGCGTCTGTGGCGCAGCCCCCGCGCATAGGCGTTCGGCCGGTAGTTCATCAGCGCAGCCGCCGCCAGAATGCGCTTCTGCGTCGCCTCCGGAATCCGCTCCGCTGCCGGAGTCTGGTTCACGACCCGGGAGACCGTGGTCGGGGAAAGGCGCAGATGCTGCGCCAGCTCTTTCAGGCTGACCGGCGGGTTCGCAGTCTGTCGTCTCATCGGCCTTCCGTCACATCCCGGCCAGCGCCGCCGCCGGCGCTCTTGCTTCGCCGGAGTGCGTCTGGTCTGGGTTGAGAATCTACAGGCAGCTTACCCGATCACCCGCTCTTTGCGGCCCTGATCTCTTTGCGGCCTGAACTCTTTGCGGTTCCTGATCCTTCCTCGCCGCCGGCTCCCGCAGAGACCTTCCCTCAGGGACAGCCACCCCGCAATTACTTCCCGTCCAGCAACCCGGCATGAAAGGGCAGCATCCGGTAATCATGAAGGTGCTGAAACTGTGTTCTGTATATTCCCCCGCATATACGGCATATTGCAGCGCGTGTCTGAGCTGATCTCTTCCGCTTTCCTGCATCTCTTCCAGCCGGCCATGCCGGCTTCCCGCTCTCCGATTCCACTCTGAAGGCTTTTCTTTGCGAAGGGGCTTTTTATGCGGACACTGCACAATCGATTGCGCAAGCGGGGAAACGGTACACGGTCGGCTCCGCTCTTCCGGGAGTGACGGCGCAGGCGTGAATTCGGCGGCACAGCCGGATCACAGATCACGCGTCCACCCCGGCACGGCAGTTACAGGTTTTCTGGAGGCAACATGCGATTCACAACCGGCTTTCGGACGAAAGCACTCTTTCACACGCTGGCTCTGCTGTCGGCTATCTGCCTGATCCCGGCCCTCGCCCACGCGCAGTACCGTACATCCATTCAGGGAGTCGTGACCGACAGCACAGGCGCGGTCGTCCCCGGCGCAACCCTGACCCTCGTCGATACAGGAACCAATGAAACCCAGGTGCGCACCAGCGATGCCAGCGGCGTCTACAACTTCAACGCTCTGCCGGCCGATGTCTTTACCCTTACGGTCACCAAAGATGGCTTCCAGAAGCGGGTTCTCGACAAGCTGCAGCTCATTCCGGAGCAGGCAAACTCCGTCAACGTCACCCTCGACGTCGGCACCAGCACCCAGACCGTGACCGTCGATGCCTCGACAGCGCCCGCCCTCGACACCGAGACGGCCAACAACGGCCGTACCATCTCCGATACCGAAGTCCAGCACATGCCCGTCTATGAGCGCGACCCAACCAGCCTCATCCGTCTGGCTCCCGGTGTTCTGGCCGACGGCTCGCAGCAGGCCGGCGGCGGTGGATTTCAGGCCCCGGGCACACAGACAAACGCCTCTTCCGGCGGCGGCGGCAATTTAGGACATTCAAGCAGCATCTTCGCCTCGGAAAACGGTGCATCCGCCAGCGCCAACGGCGGCCAGTACGACACCAACGGCTATACCGTCGACGGCATCAGCACCGTAAGCGCCGTCTGGGGCGGATCGACGGTCATCACTCCCAGTGAGGATTCGGTCGCCAATATTCAGATCGTCACGAATGCCTACGACGCGGAAAATGGCCGTTTCTCCGGCGCTCTCACCGAGATCACATCGAAGAGCGGAACCAACAATTTTCACGGCAGCCTGTTCGCTCAGATCACCCGCCCGGGTCTGAACGCTTACCAGCGCTGGAACGGTCCGCAGTCCGCCACTGCCGTCGGTCCGGACGGAACAAGGCTCACCCCCGAGGCGCGCGGCCTGCTCCGGGACTCAGACCGGTACAACCAGTGGGGCGGCAGCATCGGCGGACCCATCTGGAAAAACCGGCTCTTTGCCTTCTTCAGTTATGAAGGCCAAAGCCAGAACGTTCCCGTGCCCACCACCGCATGGTTTCCCACCTCGGCGCTGACAAGTCTCGCTCCCGCAAACAGCATTGCCTCCACCTACCTCAACTTTCCCGCGGCCTCTCCTCTCGGGACGGTGATCGCCGCTACCACCTGCAAAGATGCCGGACTGACGGAAGGCACGAACTGCCGAACCATTGCCGGCCAGGGTCTGAACATCGGCTCACCGCTCACGAATGGTCTGGGCAAACAGGATCTCTCGTACGTGAATAACAGCGATCCCGGCGTCGGCAATGGGCTCTCCAACGTCCCCGATATCGCGGAGTACAGCATTCAGAATCCGACAAGCAGCGACTTCAAGCAGTACAACGGTCGTCTCGACGCCGACGTCACCGGCAGGGACCACGCCAGCTTTGCGATTTACTGGGTTCCCGCCGCCACCACCACATCCAACGGCGGTCTTGGATACCAGCTCTACCATCACGATCAAATCAACGACGCCTTTTCCGTGATCTGGAATCACACCTTCACGCCGACATTTCTGAATGAAGCCCGCGCCAATGCCGCCGGATGGCGCTACAACGAGCTCGCCAGCAATCCCCAGGCGCCCTTCGGTCTGCCCCAGGATACGGTCATGCAGATCGGCAGCGCCAATCTCGGCAAAATCGGCGTGCAGTCGCCGAACCACCTGGATCAGTGGACCTACGGCTACAAGGACGTAGCTACAAAGGTTCTGAATACGCAGACCATGAAGTTCGGCTTCGACTACACCCGGCTTAACTACCTGGTCGATCCCATCAGTGCGCCGAGCTTCACCTTCTATAACCTCTGGGATTTTATGAACGACGCTCCGGAGGCCGAGTGCTGCAACTTCCAGGCCACCACCGGCCTTCCCGGCGGCTATCGCAACGACAATCGCGAGAATATGTACGGCATCTTCTTCCAGGACGACTGGAAGGCGCGCCCCAACCTCACGCTCAGCGCCGGGCTTCGCTACTCTTACTTCGGTCCGCTCACCGACAAAGACAACAACATGGGCGTTCTTGCCTTCGGCGGTGGTACCAGCCTTTTAACCGGAATCACCATTCGGCCCGGCATCGGAGCATGGAAGGCGCAGAAGCTGAACTTCGGACCGCAGTTCGGCTTCAACTGGAGCCCGGCTGCCTTTCACGACAAAATGGTGGTGCGCGGCGGGTATGGCCTGAACTACAACCAGGAGCAGATCGCAACGGCCAACGCGAACGACAACAACCCTCCGGGATACAGCTCCGTACCCGGCTCCAGCACCAGTCCTGCGAACATCAACCCGAATATTCTTTACCAGGTCTCCAGCAGCTCCACCAATATCTTCGGATATCCGCCGAACCCGCACACCATCACCACGTTTAACTCCGCCGGACTCCCGACGGCGGGCAATGCAAACCTGAGCGCTCTGCCCGGCCGCATGCCCACCGAATATACGCACCACTATTCGCTCGACATCGAGTGGGATCTGGGACACGCCTGGGTCGCCACTCTCGGCTATACCGGCAGCACCAGCCGTCACCTTCTGTACAACTACGACGCCACCGCGCTTGGGCAGCTTACCGGAGCTCCGCAGAATCCGCTCGTCAACAGCGTCAACACTTTCGGCAGCAGCGGTAAATCGAATAACAACATGATGCTTGCCGGTCTCAAGCATCAGTTCTCCCACACCTTCTCCGTGGATGCACAGTTTACCTGGGCTCACAGCATGGATACGAATTCAGGCCCCTATTACCGCGATCCCTATCTGTACAATCCGGCCTTCGCCGTCGGCCGGTCTGCCTTTGACATCAACAAATCCTTCAAGCTCTTCGGCGTCTGGCAGCCCGTGCTCTTTCACAGCGGCCACGCATGGGCGGAGAAGATGGCAGGCGGATGGACGCTCAGCGGCATCATGACCCTTCACACTGGTTATGGATGGAACCCGGTCTATCAGGCGCCGCACCAGTTTTACTGCAGCACCTGCCAGTATGGGTACCAGAACCTGCGTCCCTACTATCTCGGAGGAGGCGGCCACAACACCAGCAACAAGGCCTTTCAGACCGGCACTAACTTTTCAAACCCGGGCGCTGCCAATACCGGCACGAACAACGATCAGTTCATCAACAACTACTTCCTGATGCCGAACTATTCCGCGGACATCACCGACAATCCCGGGCAGACCGCGGATGTCATCCCTCCTCCGGGAATCGGTCGTAACGTCTTCCCCGGTCCGGGTTACCGCGATATCGATTTCACCTTTGCCAAGGCTTTCGGACTGCCGAAGATGCCGGTGCTCGGTGAAAATGCGAAGTTCGAGATCAAGGCCAACATGCTCAACGCCTTTAACCTGCTGAACCTGGTAGGAGGCGGAGAAGACATCATCGGCGCCGGCATCGTCAACAATGTCGGCTCTCCGAACTTCGGCGAAGCGCAGAAAGCGCTCGGTTCGCGATCCATCGACTTTCAGGGGCGGTTCAGCTTCTGATGCACTGAGTCTCCACAGAGGAGCCTTCGGGCTCCTCTCTTTTTTGCGAGGCCACAGTCCATTCATCCACACCCATAGGCTCTACACTGCTGAAAGTCGCTATGGAAGCATCCGTCACTTCACACCCCGGTCGCATTGAAGTCATCACCGGTCCTATGTTCTCCGGCAAATCCGAGGAGCTCATCCGCCGCCTCAAACGCGCGCGCATCGCAAAGCGCCGCGTCGCCTGCTTCAAGCCCGACTTCGACGTTCGCTATCATCGCACCGCCATCGCCTCGCACAGCGCGCAGACGCTCGACGCCATTACCGTCGCCAACGTTGCCGAGCTCAGGTCCGTCCTCATGCCCCGCATCGACGAGGTGGAAGTCATCGGCATCGACGAAGCGCAGTTCTTCGACTCCGCTCTCGTCAGCTTTTCGAGTGAGCTCGTTCATCTCGGCAAGCGGATCATCCTCGCCGGTCTCGACACCACCTTCACCGGTGAGCCCTTTCCGCCCGTCCCCGATCTGCTCGCCATCGCCGACGAAGTCATCAAGCTGTCCGCCGTCTGTGTCTGCTGCGGCTCTCCCGCCATCCATACGCAGCGCCTCGGCAGCAATCAGTCGCTGGTGCTCGTCGGAGCAGCCGGACTCTACGAAGCCCGCTGCCGCGCCTGCTTCCAGCCCTGGGTCGATGAGCACGCCTCCGAGCAGCTTGAGTTGCCCGCCGTCAGCGGCTGACCCTCTCCGGATGCGCCATGCGCGTCCCCTGGTGAAAGAGCATCTGCCAGCGCCCCTCGCGCTGCAGCCACAGAGAGCTGCGCCACGATCGAGTCGGGCTGCCCTCATCCGTCTCCGGATCGCGCACCGCCAGATACGTCACCAGCACCGCCTCGTCTGACACCCTCTCCGCGCGAAACTCTTCGATTGTTACGCGCAGCCGCAGCGCATCCTGCTGCAGGTGTGCAAGCATCGATGCCTTATCGAAGGTCCGTCCCGAGCTCCCGAACTCGCGGAACCCCTCCGCCAGAACGTGGCTCACAAAGGTTGCATCTCTCCGCAGCACTGGATCGAGCAGCTGCTCTTCCAGCGCGTGCAGCTCTTCCTCGATCCTGATCTGCGCCATCCGCCTCGGCCTCCGTTCTCTCTTCAGCATGCCATCGCGCAGGCACGAGCGGCAGTCCCATCATTCCGGAATCTCCGGCATCGTATTGTCGGGATACAGGAAAGCGGCTCAGGCGCGGATGCCGGGTTTTCTGCTCAGATGGGCTGCGCTGGTCAGCAGCAGCTCCGCAAACACCTGAAACTGCTGCATGACCTCGGCATCTCTCAGCAACCCGGCTCCATGCAGCACCGCGGCGACCGAGCCGATCTCTTCCAGAATGTTTGGCTTCTGCGCGGCAACGCGCGAGCGGCGCCGGCCTCTGGCGCTGCTGGTCAGCACGGGGTGGAAGTCATTCTGGCAATAGCCAGGCATCCGCGTTTTGCGCATCGTTTCTCTCATGCCCTGTTAGTGCGCCCCGGAAGAAAATCGTTACAGAGCGAAAACCGCTGCAAACAGGCCGGATGGCCCACTGAAAGCGCGCAAACAGTCTGTAACATATCCGGCCCGCAGGGCATCCAACTGGAAAGCTTGCATCCACCGCCAATTCAGGGAGCATCGCCATGGTCCATCTCGCACTCTCCGTTCGTCTCGAAGCAAAACCAGGAAAAGAAGAGGAAGCTGCCGCCTTTCTGAGCGGAGCGCTGCCTCTGGCACAGGCGGAGCAGGGAACCGTCGTCTGGTTCGCGCTGCGTCTCGGCCCGTCCACCTTCGCCATCTTCGACGCATTCGCCGATGAGCCCGCCCGCCAGGCGCATCTTTCTGGTCAGATTGCCGCCGCCCTCATGAAGAAGGCTCCCGAGCTGTTCTCCAACACCATTCAGATCGAGAAAGCCGACATTCTTGCGGCAAAGCTCTCCTGATCCTTCCTTCCGGCCGCTGCAATACGTATAAATAAGGGGACCGATGCGGCGCATCGTCTCGGGAGCAGCTCCCGGGCGCAGCGCCTCATCCCTAAGGCAGTTGCCGGAGGCCGTCATGCAGACCTGCTCTCACCTCAGCCAAGTCCATCACGTCACGCCGCACACCCGCGGCTGCGAAGAATGCCTGAAGATGCACGACACGTGGGTGCATCTGCGCCTGTGCCTCGAGTGCGGCCACGTCGGCTGCTGCGACTCGTCGAAGAACCGGCACGCGACGAAGCACTTCCACTCCACCTCGCATCCCATCATGCGCTCCATCGAGCCCGGCGAATCCTGGGGCTGGTGCTATGTCGACCAGATGGAGCTCGACTTCAGCTAAAGCTGCCAGACAGCCACTCGAAAAAACAAAGGCGCCCGTCTATGCAGGCGCCTTCGTTAATCGTTAATCCCTGTTTCCTGATCTCTGATCCCTGCCTTATCACAGCGCCGTCGTCACTGCCTTCACTTCCGTGTAGTTGTTCAGTACCTCGGCTCCCATCTCGCGGCCCCAGCCCGACTGTTTGTATCCGCCGAAGGGCAGCGCCGCGTCGAAGACGTTGTGGCAGTTGATCCAGACCGTGCCCGAGCGGATGCGCTTGGCCATCCTGTTCGCGGTTGAGATGTCCTTCGTCCACACGCTTGCCGCCAGCCCATACTCCGTGTCGTTGGCCTCGCGCGCTATGCGTTCGATATCGGCATCGCTGAAGGAAACCGCGCACACCACCGGCCCGAAGATCTCCTCCCGCACCACCTTCATCTCCGGATTCGTATCCGTCAGCACCGTCGGCTGCACAAAATAACCCCGATCCGCCGCCTTCTTCCCGCCCGACCTGGCCTTCGCGCCCTCCTGCAGCCCCGAGTCGATGTACCCCGTCACCTTGTGGAACTGCTCCTCCGACACCAGCGGTCCCATATCCGTCTGCGGATCGAGCCCGTTGCCCACGCGGATCTTCGACGCAATCCCCGAAACCCCCTCGACCACCTCATCGAAGACGCTCTCATGCGCAAACAGCCGCGACCCCGCGCAGCAGCACTGCCCATGATTGAAGAAGATTGCCGATGCCGTCCCCGGAATCGCCTTCGACAGGTCCGCATCCGGAAACACAATCGCCGGACTCTTTCCGCCCAGCTCCAGCGTGACCTTCTTCAGGTTGCCTGCCGCCGCTTTAACGATCAGCCGTCCTACCTCCGTCGATCCGGTGAAGGCAATCTTGTCCACCATCTCGTGCGCCGCCAGCGGAGCCCCTGCGCCTTCGCCGTAGCCGGTCAGCACATTCACTACCCCTTCCGGAAAGCCCGCTTCGTGAATCAGCTCCGCCAGCTTCAGCCCGCTCAGCGGCGTCTGCTCCGCCAGCTTCAGCACAACCGTGTTGCCCGCCGCCAGCGCCGGACCCAGCTTCCAGGCCGCCATCAGCAGCGGAAAGTTCCACGGAATAATCTGCCCCACCACGCCCACCGGCTCACGCATCGTGTACGTCAGATACTCGCCGGGCATCGAGATCGGGAAGGTCTGTCCCATGATCTTCGTCGTCCATCCCGCCATATAGCGGAACAGATCCACTGCCAGCGGCACGTCTGCCACGCGCGCAATCGCCAGCGGCTTGCCGTTGTCCATCGACTCCAGCTCGGCAAACTCCTCCAGACGTTCTTCCAGCAGATCCGCCAGCTTCCAGATCATCCTGCCGCGCTGCGACGGCGTCATCTTCGGCCAGGGACCGTCGTCGAAGGCGCGCCGGGCCGCGCGCACTGCCCGGTCCACATCCACCGCCTCGGCCTCCGGAACCTGGGCCATCACCTCGCCCGTCGCCGGGTTGTACACGGGAAACGTCTTGTCGGATGCCGCCTTCACGAACCTGCCATCGATAAACATCCGATGATCCTGCTGAATAAACTGCGAGACCTTCCGATCGAGCCGGGGATCGAGTGCGATCGTTGCCATAGCAAATCTCCTGGCGGACGGCCTGCATTCTCCCTCGGGGCTTCTTCACTGAGGACAGGCCGCAACGGCGCCGCCACACACCATACTCCCGCTCTGCCATCGCGCGAAAGGCCGCTCGCCGAAGCGGCGTTCAATTCTCTGTAAATTGCGCCGCCGCCATGCTTTGCCGCTCGGGTTATCTGCCTCCACTGCCGGAACGAAGAAAAAAGTCGAGGCAAAGGTGAAAAAATAAGCCTTGCCGCACTGGACCGCAGATCGCCGCCTGCCCGTCCGTTCATCCATCACGCATTCACCGCCACCGGAGACCTATGAAAAAGAGTGCGCTCTTCGCCGTCGTCATTGCCCTGTCACTTGCTGCACTCCCCCTCCCCGCGCAAAACAGCACGGCCGATTCCGCCTCGTCCGCAAAACCCCCGCAGCCCCCCTCGCGCTTTCGTGAGCCCGATCCGCTCGACTTCGATAACCACTCCGGCTACGAGCAGATCTTCGACGGCGTCGATCTCAAAGGCTGGGACGGTGATCCCTCGTACTGGCGCGTCGAAGACGGCGCCATCGTCGGCGAATCCACGAAAGACCACCCCGTCACCAACACCTACATCTCCTACCATGGCTACCGCGGCAAAGACTTCGATCTGAAGCTCGAGATCAAAGTTGAAAACGGCGGCGGCAGCGGCATCCAGTACCGCAGTCAGACCGGCCTTCCGTGGATTCGCCTCCGCCCCGGCCAGCCTGCGCCCAACCTTGACTGGATGATGACCGGTCCCCAGGCCGATTTCTGGTACCCCGTCGCGCCCCGCAACGCCGAATGGACCGGCCAGTTCTACTCCGAGAACACCCCTCTCGGCATCGTCGCCTGGCGCGGCGAGGTCGTCGAATCCGAAGCCGGCAAGTCCCCGCGCCTCGTCGGCAACATCGCCGACCGCACGCCCCTCGGCGGCTACGTCCGCGTCAACGGCTGGAACCAGTACCACATCATCGCCCGCGGCGGCACCATGCTCCACATCCTCAACGGACAGCTCATGGCCGTCCTCATCGACGACGACCCGAAATCCTCGAACAACCAGCCCGGCCTCGTCGGCATCGAGCTCGAAAGCACGCCCAGCAAGGTCTCCGTGCGCAATATCTGGCTGAAGAAGATATCGCAAAAGCAGTAAAAGAAGTTCGGAAAAATGGGTAAACGAAGTTCGGCAAAAATAAACGAAGTCCGGCAAAAATGGGTAAAGAAGCCCGGCAAAGTCCGGCAATGAGTCCGTCTGGCCTTTGGAAAAGGGCACGGCTTCAGTTGTGCCATTGATGCTGCAATATATCGTGGCTTCAGCCGGTGTCTGACGAAGCGGTTCCGGAAAAGTTTTGTATCAGGGCACGACTTCAGTCGTGCCGTAAGCTGCGAAATATCTCCGGGCTTCAGCCCCTGCGTACTCCTCGAAGCCATGAAATGCATTCCCTCTCATCAGATACGGCTTCAGCCGCTGCGGGAGGGTCTGCCTCCGGTCAGGCACTCCCTTTCCCTTTTCAATTCCCGGCGAACGCGCCGCCACGATCTGCATCCTAAAAAATGCAGGGGCTCGCGGAACACCAAACCCCGTCGCCGGAGAATCCATGACGAAAACAGAGAAATCAGAGAAGACGGAACAGAGCAAAGTCACGCGTGAAACGCTGATCGAGGGTCTGAACGAAGACCTTTCGCGGGAGTATCAGGCCATCATCGCCTACGTAAACTACTCGCAGGTCATCAAGGGCGCCGCATATATGAACATCGCGGACGAGCTCGCCGTCCACGCCGCCGAAGAGCTCAGTCATGCTCTGCAGGTTGCAAACCATGTCGATTACCTTGGCGGCATGCCCTCCGTCGCGCCGAAGCCCGTCAAAACCTCTGAAAAAGCGGAAGAGATGCTTCGCTTCGACCTCGACAACGAGAGGGAGACCATCCGCCAGTACCGCCGCCGCGTTCGCCAGGCCGACGAGTTGAACGAGTTCGGAATCGCCGAAAGTCTCCGCAACATCCTCGTGCAGGAGCAGGATCACCTGATCGCTCTGGCGACGGCTCTCGGCATCGATCCCCCCAATCCCGGAATTGCCGATTAACGAATCGCTGATTAAGAAATTGCCGATTAAGGAACTGCCGGACGCTCCCGATCCCTTTGCCCGGGCAGGCAAAGGGATCATCCTCCTTCTACACTGGCTCTGATGTCATCCACGCCTGTCCCTTCGCCGTCAGCGGCTCCATCCCCTCCGCCGTATCTGACCGACAGCTATATCTTTCACTGGGACAGGCGATCCTTCCGCGCCGATCTGATCTTCGTGCTGCCCATCGCCCTCTGTCTCACCGTGGGCATTCTCATCCATCACCCTTCGGCCGGCATGATCGCCGCCGGCGGAGCCATGACCGCGGGCTTCGGCGCCAAGCAGAGCATCGACGACTCACGCCTGCTGCCCATGATCTTCGTAACCCTCGGAATGACCTTCGCGGCCTTCCTCGGCGTCTTCATCGGTCATGGAAATCTGCTTCTGGTCTTCGTCACCGCGCTCTGGGGCTTTGGATACGGCATGCTCACCACGCGCGAGGCCGGCTACAGCTGGGTCGGCCAGCAGTGCGTCGTCACTTTTCTGGTGGCCTCCGCCTTTCCCGCTTCGTTCGAAGCCGCCGCAGCGCGCGCTCTCCTCATCTTCGCCGGCGGAGTGATCCAGCTTCTCATCTCCAGCCTTCTTCTGCGCCTCTTTCGGCAGCTCCGCACCAACCTCATGCAGATCGCCCGGTACGTACGCGATGAGGAGCTCGCCTTCCGCGCCGCCCTGCGCAACGCCGCGCAAACCGTGCGCGAAGGCAGCTTCGTCCACTCGGCCATTCCTTATTCGTTGCGCCTCGCCGTCACCCTCGGCCTCAGTACCGAGATCTACCACCGCCTCCACTTCTCCAGCGGCTACTGGATTCCCATGACCGCGCTGCTCGTGCTCAAGCCCAGCGTCGCCGACACCGCCAGCCGCGCCGTCGCCCGCGTCCTCGGCACCCTTGCCGGAGCCATACTGCTCAGCTTCTGCCTCGCGCACATCAGCGCCGCTCCCGCCGAGCTGGCTGTGCTCACCGTGCTCTTCGCCTGGCTCTCGTATGGAACGCTGAACGTGAACTACGCGCTCTTTACGCTCTTCATCACCGGCTACATCGTCTTTCTGCTCTCGCTCAACAGCGTGCCGGGACCGGTCATCGCCGAGCGCCGCGCCATCTGTACCGTGATCGGCGGATCGCTCGCTCTCTTCGTCCGGCTCATCGTCATCTTCCGGCGCCGCAGGCTGCTCATGCGCTCCGGCATCACCGCGTAGCAGAACCGGCAAATGAAGAGGAGCGTGGTCTTTCACGCACGGGTTTTCCGGCAAAGCCGCGTCCGCCTGGACGGCCAGCCCGCTATTCGCCGCCGAAGTTCAGCCGCAGCCCGAACCGCGCCACCCGCGGCGTTCCCAGCGTCAGCACCGGAGTCTTCCCCACCTGAACCGCCCGGTCGAACAGGTTCTCTCCCGAGGCGAAGAGCGTTACATGCTCTCCAAAGTCATGAGACGCATACGCATCCGTGCTGAAATATCCGTGCAGCACATACTGGTTCGCGTCGTCGTCGAACTGGTGCCCGCTGGCGCGCTCCTGAAGACTCAGCAGCCCCAGCCGCGGATGCGTCAGCCGCACCTGGGCCGTCGCCATATTGCGCGCCACCTGCGGAATCCAGTTGCCCACCAGCTGCGGCTCCTGCGCATACTGCGTCACCGTCGCATCCGCATACTGATAGCCGCCCTCGATCGCGATCCATCGCGCCGGCTGCGCAGCATAATCCAGTGACACGCCGCGGCTCTCGATCCGTCCCAGATTCTCGCGTTTCAGCGTCGTCGCCGTGGGCGTAGTGCTCAGCGTCAGGGCCGTAACCGGACGGTTCACGCGCGTCCAGAAGTAGCTGACCCGCACGCTCGATCCCAGCTTCCGCATGTCCGTCTGAAAGCCCGTCTCCCATCCCGTTGCCCGCTCCGAGCGCAGGTTCGAGTTCGGCAGCGTCGTCTGCTGCCCCACCTGTCCCGTGCGGTACAGCTCGTTCTCCGTCGGCGCGCGATACGCCCGGAACCCCGAAGCATTCAGCGCCAGCCATTGTGTCAGACGCCGCGTCACGCCCACGCGCGGATCGAAGACCGTTTCGCTGAAGGCCGGCTCCGTCACCGTCGCAGCCGAGCTCGAATACTGATACGCATCGAAGTTCGAGAAGTGATCCACGCGCCCCGAGGCGCTGATCGTCCACTTCTCCGGCGTCAGCAGCGCTTCTCCATAGACGCCCGTCTGCCGCTGCCGTGCCGTCGTGCTCAGCGTGCCGCCCGCGCCGCTGAACAGAAGCTCGTTGTCGGATGCCCTTACGTCATGCGTATCCGCGCCCGCCAGAATCAGCACATGCGTGCCCACCGGCTGGTGCCAGTGCAGCGCCGCTCCCAGCTCGTCCGCCGGGTCTTCCGCATAGCGCGTCAGCTTTTCCGAGACGCGCCCCGTCGCCACGCTTGAAAATGTCTGCCAGTAGTGCTCATCGTCGCCATACAGCCGCACCACCAGGTTGTTCCAGTCCGCGCCCGTCGCATACCGCCACAGCCGCGTTCCGTTTCCCGTCAGCGGAGTCCCGTTGTGCCGCGTCTCATCCAGCACATTGCCGCGCACAAAAAAGCGGTCGTTCTCGCCGAACTTCCGGTCGATCTCCGCCAGCCCGTTGTGCTCGTGCACATTCGAGTTCACGTCCACCGGTCCGCGCAGGTTCGGCGCGATCAGCGTGTATCCATCCGTTGCGATCGCTCCCGCGCTCGCCATGCCCGACCAGCGACCATGCACCGCGCTGCCCAGCACCGAATCGTCTGTCGTCTCCAGCCCGCCGTAGCTCGAAAGAACATGCAGGCTTGCCGTCTGCGGCCTCGCCGGCTCAATGCTGATCACGCCGCCGATCGCGCTCGACCCGTACAGGTCCGATGCGCCGCCCCGCACCAGCTCCACCGACTGGATGCCCAGCTCCGGCAGCTCCTCCCAGTGAATCCACCCGCCATACGGATCGTTCACCGGAACATCGTCGAAGACCACCAGCGACCGGCTCACCGCCGTCGATCCCAGCCCGCGCAGCGACACGCCCTCCGTCGTCGGGTTCGCCACCAGCGAGCTCGACCGCCGGAAGAGCTCGAATCCCGGCGTCTCGCGCAGCTTTCCGTCCAGTGAAATCGCCGCCGCCTGCTGCAGCTTCTCCGTATCCAGCACCCGCGTGCTCGCCGGGCTGTCTCCCGTCGCCAGCGGCGACCGGTAGGCCGTCACCACCACCGTCTCCAGCGGACGCTCCAGCACCACGCGCAGCGGCGTTCCCGTCACAATCGTCACCGTCGCCGGAGCAAAATGCGATGCCTCTACATTGATCACCCGCGTCGCGGCCGGCACCTCGAATCCCCCATCGGCCGCCGTCGTCGCCAGCGCCCTGCCGCCCGTATCCAGCACCTGCGCATCGGCAATCGGAGCCCCCTTCGCATCCACAACGTGGCCCTCGATCTGTTCCGCCGCCGGCGTCTGCCAGGCGTGCGCCGGAAGGGAAGCCGTAAGGGCGCACAGAAAGGCCAATGGAAGTGCTGTCAGGAATCTCGTTCGCATAATTCTTTTTACCGTAACGTCAACTTGTCCTGCCATGTGATTTCCGGGCAAGGGGTCGGTTTCATCTCGCTTTGCAGCGTCATGGCTTCAGCCGTGACGCAAACCGCAGAATCTGTGCGGCTTCGGCCGCCGGGGGATGGTTTTTCCATACTCAAACTGGTCCATTAACTTCCATCCGGCTCCCGCAGGATCGTCACGCTCTTTCGTGCATTCTGGCCCGTGTCAGGAAGCTCCGCCAGCAGCTCTGTGATCGTCTTCCCGGTCGGCGCGTGCCGCAGCTCCGGTGCAATCTCCGCCAGGGGAGCCAGCACAAAGCGCCTCACCTCTATCGACGGATGCGGCAGCGTCAGAGTCTCCGACGCCATCGCCACGTCCTCCATCATCAGCAGATCCAGATCCAGCGTGCGCGGGCCCCTGAGAACACTCCTGCTGCGCTCCCGTCCGAATCGCCGCTCGATCTGCAGAAGCTCCTCGAGCAGCCTCTCCGGCTCCAGCTCCGTCCGCAGCTCGGCCACTGCATTGATAAAGGCCGGCTGCTGCACCTCGCCCACCGGCTCCGTCCTGTACAGACTCGATCGCGCCGTCACCTCGCCCAGCCCGCGCAGCGCGTCTGCCGCCGCCGCCACGGTCTGCGCCGGATCGCCCGCCGCCGAGGCCATATTCGATCCCATGCCGATATACGCCGTCCGCTGCATGCTGATCTCCAGCTTACCTGTGCCGTCCTGCCTCCGGCACCTGCATCGAAGCCGTAAAGCAGGCCTTACCGGCAGGTGTTCTCCCCGGAACTCTCCTCTCTGGCCTCCGCGTCCTGCCTTAGGATCAATGCAGCATGAATATTGCCCTCTTCGGCGGCACCTTTGACCCGCCACACTGCGGTCATCTCGCTCTGGCGCGCCTTGCACTCGCGCGCCTTCCTCTCGACCGCGTCCTCCTGGCCCCGGTCGGCCTTCAGCCGCTCAAGCGTGACAACGCCTCCGCCGGCTTCGACGACCGCGCCGCCATGGTGCGTCTGGCCATCGCCGGCGACCCGCA
This sequence comes from Paracidobacterium acidisoli, assembly GCF_003428625.2. Taxonomy (GTDB): domain Bacteria; phylum Acidobacteriota; class Terriglobia; order Terriglobales; family Acidobacteriaceae; genus Paracidobacterium; species Paracidobacterium acidisoli. The sequence continues at coordinate 67,708 of NZ_QVQT02000005.1, forward strand.
GCTCGAGCTCTCCCTCATCGACGCGCCCCGCCTCGACGGCCAGCCCAACTACACCATCGACACCCTCTCCGCTCTCCGGCGCACCCTCTCCCCGCAGGACCATCTCTACTGCCTCATGGGCGCCGATTCCTTCCTCACCATCGCCAAATGGCGCCGCTCCGCCGAGCTTCTCTCCGCGTGCGACTTCATCGTCGGCGCGCGCCCCGGCTTCGACCTCTCCCGCATCGCCGCCGCCCTGCCCGAGGCCATCTCCGTCGGCGTCGCCGACTCCGGCGAGGCCGGTCCCTCCGGCAACCGGCGAGATAACAGCCTCGTCCTCTCCCTCAGCCGCGGTACCGGACGCCGCACCCACCTCTATCTGCTTCCCGATCTTGCGGAAGACGTCTCCGCGACCGAAATCCGGGCCGCCATCGGCGGCGACGGCGATCACCCCCGCCAGACCGTCCTCGCCCCCGCCGTCCTCGATTACATCCACGCCCACAGCCTCTATCAAAACCCCGATTAGTAATGACGAATGGCTAAAAGCTGATAGCTGACAGCCCGGGTGCCCCGCGTCCGGATTCCCGGACGCGGGAACGCATCCCTTCAACCCCTGTCGTCCCAACAAGCCTTTGTCACCCCGGCCGAAGTCGCTGCCGTTAGGCAGAGACGCAGCCGGGGTCTCCTCAGACACGTCTTCGTCTGTGGGGTGGGAGCGGAGGGATCTGCATTTCCTCTCTCCGGCCTGAGCTCTGCCTGCAGGCTGAGTCGATCCCTGATTGCTGATCCCTGATGGCTAATCCCTGATCCCTAATGGCTAATAGCTAAAAGCTGATGGCGAATTGTCATTCTTCCGCTACCATAAAAGCAGGAGCATCCACCTTACCGAATGGCCTCAACCGAAACGCGCAAAATGGTCCTCGCCGCCGCCGCGGCCGCTGAAGATAAAAAGGGCGAAGACATCCGCATCCTCGAGCTCGATCCCTCCGACTCCGGCTTTACCGACTTCTTCCTCATCGCCAGCGCCACCAGCGACCGTCAGGCCGTGGCCATCGCCGATGAGATCGAGTTCCGGCTCAAGCGCGAATTCGGCGTCTATGCCAATTCGGTCGAAGGCCGCCGCCAGGGCGAATGGGTCCTGCTCGACTACGTCGATTTTGTCGCGCACATCTTTCTCGCCGATCGCCGCGCCTACTACGACATCGAGCGCCTCCGTAAATCGGCGAAGTCCGTCGATCAGGCCGGGCTCCGGGCCGCGCTGACCGAAAGAACTCTGGCCGCCCGCAAAAAATCTCCGGCAAAGAAGGCCGCCTCCAAAGCGCCGGCTAAAAAATCCGCCGCCAAAAAGACCGCGGCAAAAAAAGCTCCCGTGAAAAAGGCCCCTCTAAAGAAGGCTCCGGCAAAGAAGGCTGCGAAGAAAGCCGCAAAGAAATCAGCGAAAAAATCCTCTGCGCAATAAGATTTTCAGGTGGAAGCACCGGGCTATCGGGGTCCCCGGCGAACAAGGTTCGCTGGGGTGATCTTTAGCCCGGTGAACAAAGGGCCAGAGAAGAAGGGGCTTCAGCCCCGGCCTTTTCTGAGGCCGAACCTTTTGGATAGAAGTCTCAATATTCAAAGGTTGAAAATTTCTGTTTCGTATCAGGGCACGACTTCAGTCGTGCCGAAAATGGCTGAAGATACATCCGGGCTTTAGCCCCTGTGCAACGTATGCGCAACACCTCCCGCGGCTTCACCTTCATCGATCTCTTCGCCGGCATTGGAGGCCTGCGCCTCGGCTTTGAATCCATCGGAGGCCGCTGCATCTTCACCAGCGAGTGGAACCCCTTCGCGCAAAAGACCTACCTCGCCAATCACGGCAACGGCCACCCGCTCATCGGCGACATCCGCGAACAGAGCGAAGAAGAGATCCCCGATCACGATGTCCTGCTCGCCGGCTTTCCCTGCCAGCCCTTCTCCATCGCCGGAGTCAGCAAGAAAAACGCCCTCGGCCGCCCTCACGGCTTCGCCTGCAACACCCAGGGCACGCTCTTCTTCGACGTCGCCCGCATTCTCGCCGCCAAACGCCCCAAAGCCTTCCTGCTCGAAAACGTAAAGAACCTCGTCAGCCACGACCGCGGCAACACCTTCCGCGTCATCCGCCAGACACTCGAAGAGGAGCTCGGTTACCGCATCTCCTGCCGCGTCATCGACGCCGCCCGCTTTGTCCCCCAGCACCGCGAGCGCATCCTCATCGCCGGCTTTCGCGACGAAACAGATTTTTCGCTCGACGACCTGTCTCTGCCCTCAGCAAACACCCGGTTGGCCGCGGTCCTTCACCCCGAAGACGCAACCGAGCCCGCCGAAGCGCCTTTCACGCATGGCCCCCGCGCCAAAGTCGACCCGAAATACACCCTCTCGAACAAGCTCTGGAGCTACCTCCAGTCCTACGCCGCCAAACACCACGCCGCCGGCAACGGCTTTGGTTTCGGCCTCGTCGATAAAACAGGTACAGCCCGCACGCTCTCCGCCCGCTACTACAAAGACGGCTCGGAGATCCTCATTTCGCGCGGCGCCGGAGAGAACCCACGCCGTCTCACTCCCCGCGAGTGCGCCCGCCTCATGGGCTACCCCGACAGCTTCCGTATCCCGGTTTCCGACACCCAGGCCTACAAGCAGTTCGGCAACAGCGTCGTCGTCCCGGTCATCGCCGCCGTTGCCCGCCACATGCACCCGCACATCGTCGATACCGCATCAACATAGACAGTCGCAGCCTGTAGAGAAATTTCCTGAAAAAATGAATTGTCATCCCGGCCGAAGTGAGCGCTGAATGGCGCTCACGCAGCGGAGGGATCTGCATTTTCCCGTTCATCTCGCGCAGGCGAGACCCGATGGAAGCACCGGACTATCGGAGTTCCCGGCGAACAAGGTTCGATGGGGTGATCGTTTGGTAGAAGCACCGGGCTTTAGCCCGGTGAACACAGGGCCAGAGAGAAAGGGGCTTCAGCCCCGGGCCTTTTCTGAGACCGAACCCTTGGATAGAAGTCTCAATATCCAAAGGTTGAAAATTCTGTTTCGTATCAGGGCACGACTTCAGTCGTGCCGAAAATGGCTGAAGATACATCCGGGCATTAGCCCCTGTTCAGCAAAGCTGAAACCCGGTGAATAAGAGCAAAATAGAAGCGGAGCTCCGGCCCCGGCATCCCAAAAAGCATGACCGACGTCCACACCCGCGAGCAGCGCAGCCGCAATATGTCGGCCATCCGTGGACGCAACACCAAACCCGAAGTCCGCGTCCGCTCCGTCCTGCATGGAATGGGCTTCCGCTTCCGCCTCCATCGCAAAGACCTGCCCGGCAAGCCCGACATCGTCCTCGCCAAACACCGCACCGTCATCTTCGTCCACGGCTGCTTCTGGCACTGTCACAGTTGCAAATACGGATCGGTCGTCCCCGCCACCCGCTCTGACTTCTGGGCCGCCAAGCGCACGGGCAACGTCACCCGCGATCAGGCCCACGCCGCCGCCCTCGAAGCTCAGGGATGGCGCGTCCTCACTCTCTGGGAGTGCGAAGTCCGCACCGAAGAAGCCATCCGCGAGAAGCTCGCCGCCTTCCACATCGAAGCCGGGACCAACGCCAGCCTCCGCAAAAACTCGGCATAGTCCAGCCGCCCCGCTACACTGAAAACGCCATGCTGCGCACCGTCAACGCGACCCGCTACGTCCTTCCCCTGCGCGAAGGCGGATCGCTCCCCGCCATCGTCGAGGCCGACGACCTCGGCCTCTACGTCGTCAAATTTCGCGGAGCCGGCCAGGGCACGCTCGCCCTCGTCGCCGAGCTCATCGCCGGTGAAATCGGCCGCGCCCTCGGCCTCAGCGTTCCCGAGCTGGTCTTCATCCACATCGACGTCACCCTCAGCCGCAACGAGCCCGACGCCGAGATCCGCCACCTGCTCAAAGCCAGCGCCGGCCTCAACCTCGCCCTCGACTACCTGCCCGGCTCCACCATGTTCGACCCTGCGGCCCGCGACGCCGCCTCGCCCGCCGAAGCCTCCCTCGCCGTTTGGTTCGACGCCTTCACGCAGAACGTAGATCGCACCCCGCGCAACGCCAACCTGCTCGTCTGGCACCGTAAGCTCTATTGCATCGACCACGGCGCAGCCCTCTTCTTCCATCACAACTGGCCCACCATGCCGCAGAAGGTCGAGTCGCCCTTCGCGGAGATCAAAGATCACGTCCTGCTTCCCTGGGCCTCGCAGATCGAAGCAGCATCCGCCATCGCGCACGACCGGCTCACCTCGCAGGTGCTGTCGGAAATCATCCACCAGGTCCCCGACGAATGGCTCGAAGCCGCCGGCAGCGATCTCAGCGCTGCCGACAAACGAGCCGCCTACCTCGACTTCTTCACCCGCCGTCTCGCGGCCTCATCCATCTTTGAACAGGAGGCGATTCGTGCCCACGCCCGCCTCATTTGATTACGCCGTCATCCGCGTCGTCCCCCGCGTCGAGCGGCAGGAGTTCATCAACGCGGGCATCATCGTCTTCTGCCTCGAAAAGCGCTACCTCGCCGCCCGCATCCACCTCGACGAGGCGCGCCTCCAGGCCCTCTGGCCCGAGATCGACATCGACCTCGTCCGCCAGCACCTCGAAGCCGTCGCCCGTATCTGTGCCGGAGATCCCGCCGCCGGTCCCGTCGCCGCCCTCTCGCAGCGCGAGCGCTTCCACTGGCTCACCGCCCCGCGCAGCACCATCATCCAGCCCTCGCCCGTCCACACCGGCCTCTGCGACCAGACGGATGCTCTGCTCGACCGCCTCGCAGAACAGTTCCTGCTTCCCCCGCTGCCCGGCTCGGATAAACAGCAGTGTCGTTGAGCGCCTCGATCTACGGCTTCACTCCCGCCTGAATCAGCGCATCGGCCCAGATCTGATACCCCGCATCGCTCGGATGCGTGAAATCCGGCAGCATCAGCGCTGCGGGAAGCGTGCCGTCGGGCGCAAGAAACTTCGCGTCGATATCCAGCCACGTGACCGTCGAGTCTACCGCAAAGCGCTGCGCCAGCAGCCGGTTCGTCTCCTCAATGGAGGCGCGCAGCGGGCTGTCCGCCCGCGGCCCGCGCGGGAAAATGCCCATCAGTAGAATATGACTCTCCGGCGAGCGCTCGTGAACCTCGCTGCAGATCGCGGCGACCCCCTCCACAATCTCCTCCGGCGTGCTGGCCCGCGCATTCGAAGTCCCGGTCAGATTGTTGGTGCCGATATTGACCACCACCCACTTCGGATGCAGCCCCTCGAACTCGCCCTGCCGAAGCCGCCACAGCACATTCTGCGTCCGATCCCAGCCAAAGCCCAGATTCAGCACGCTCATGCCGCCGAAGGCCTTCTGCCAGGCCGTCGGGCCATTCACATGGTTGGCGTTCGGAAGCCCTCCCCAGAAGTGCGTGATCGAATCCCCGATCAGCACCACCTGCGGGTCCATCCCCTTCTGCTGTGCCAGCTCCGCATGATGCCGCCCATACCAGTCATACGAATCCTGTTCGAGTCGTGGAACAGGAATGACAGCCGTGTTGATATCGCTCATCGCCGTCAGCGGCATCCGTGGCGCATCCCCCATCAGCTTCGCCAACGTCGGCTCAATCGCTTCCGCCATCATGTGCTGGCCCTCTGTATCCGGGTGCAGCGCCTTTGGATGCCACGGCAGCCGCGGATCATAAAAGATCGGTGTATTCAGCGCGCCGTTTTTGAAGTAGATCGATCCGATATCGAGATACGTGACCCGGGGATTGTCCCCGTAGCAGGTCGCCAGATACCGGTTCACCGCCGTATCCCGCTCCGTCTTTGACGCCGAGAGTTCGCTCGGCAGAATCCCCAGCAGCAGAATCCGCGTCTCCGGCAGCCGGTCTTCCAGATCCCCGATCACCGCATCGATCCCCGCTTCCGTCTGCTCCGCCGTCTCATTCCCGACGCCGGTATTGTTGGTGCCGATCAGCAGAACCGCGGCTTTGGGATGAAGCCCCTCTACCTCGCCGTGATCCAGCCGCCACAAAACATTGGCCGTTGTATCGCCGCTGAAGCCCAGGTTCAGCGCCTTCCGCGGCGCATAAAACTGCTGCCACGTTGGCTGAAAGTTCTCATCCGGCAGCTTCGACTTGTCGTAGTTGTTCGTGATCGAGTCGCCGATCATCAGAAGCTGCGTGTCCGGATGCGCCTGCACCGCCTCCAGCACCGCCTGGTGCCGCTCCGCCCACCATGTCTCCTTCAGCCGGTCCTTCGGAATGATGCCGGGCGTGGCATCCGCCGCCTGCTGCTGGCAGAGAGCCGGCAGCGCGGGCACCAGAGCGAGAAAGAGAACAGCGGCCAGACGGCGGGCCAGGGAAGCGCTTCCGAATGAGAAGATCACGGTCTCATCTTAAGGGGACTCCGGACAGCGGAGGCAACAACAGCCCGAAGCAGTAAAATATTCTCACTGTGGCCTTTGCGAGGCCGGCCAGGAGCGTACCTCCCAAAGGCCAGGTGGTGTTTAAGGGGAAGGGCACGGCTTCAGCCGCGCCATAGGCAATACAGCAGTGAGCGGCTTCAGCCGCTGAGAAATGGTTTGTATCCTCACATCTCAAGCTGACCCACGACCAGCAGTTCAGCCCGATTGCACCTCCGCGAAAACCACGCTAAAATAGCTGGATTGCAGGAAAGGTTCTATCCAGTCATGCCCAAACAGGGAATTCATCCGAACTATCACGAAATCCGGGTCGTCTGTGCGTGCGGCAACAACTTCGCCACCCGTTCGACCAGCAAGAACGACATTCACGCGGAAATCTGCTCCAACTGCCATCCGTTCTTCACCGGCAAGCAGAAGATGATCGATACCGCGGGCCGCGTCGAGCGCTTCCGTCGCAAGTACGCCAAGGTCGGAACGCCCGCGGCGAAGTAACCGCAGCTGCGGCGTAAAAGCCAAAAGCCTCCGCCGCGGCGGAGGCTTTCCTGTGCTGGGAATGGTGTTGAATCGGAGGGTGCGATGCCGTCCGTATCGGGTAGAAGCACGGGCTATCGGGTCCTCGGCGAACAGGGTTCGCCGGGGTGATCTTTAGTCCGGTGAATCACAAGCCGGAAAATAAGGGGCTTTAGCCCCGGCCAGACAGCGATGAAAAAGTCCTGGGACAATCCGGTTGAATACGCGATGCCCGAGGGCACGCGCGTCCCTGCGTCCTTCCGCATCGGCAATGTCCCCGTCGCCCCCGCCACTGTCCTCGCCCCTATGGCCGGAGTCACCGACACCGTCTTCCGCCGCTTCATCCGCAACGCCAGCGTGTTTAGCGCTCAGTCCGATCAGTCCTCATCCATTGAAGCCACGATCAGCAATCAGCAGTCCGGCTGCGGCCTCATCATGACCGAGTTCACCTCCGCCGACGGCCTCGCCCGCATGCGCGAGTCGAAGCGCAAGCGCTATCTCACCTTCTACGATGACGAGCACCCCATCTCCGCGCAGCTCTTCGGCTCAAATCCCGCCACGCTCGCCGACGCCGCCCGCATCGTCGAGGACACCGGCTTCGACATGGTCGACCTCAACCTCGGCTGCCCCGCCAGGCGCGTCGTCTCCTGCAATGGAGGCAGCGGCCTGCTCCGCGACCTGCCCCTCATCGCCGAGATCTTCAAAGCCGTTCGTGCCGCCGTCACCATCCCGTTTACGGTCAAGTTCCGCCTCGGCTGGAACGACAACCACATCATCTGCGTCCCGCTGGCAAAGCTGGCCGAGGAGAGCGGCCTCAGCGCCGTCGCCCTCCACGCCCGCACCCGCGAGCAGGGATACACCGGCCAGGCCCGCTGGGAGCACATCGCCGAAGTGAAAGACGCCGTCCGCATCCCCGTCATCGGCAACGGCGACATCCGCACCCCCGAGGACGCCTGCGCCATGGTCGCCCGCACCGGCTGCGACGCCGTCATGATCGGCCGTGCCGCGCCATCCAATCCCTGGATCTTCCGCCAGATCGCGCAGTACACCGCCACCGGCCGCTACGACCAGCCGACGGACATGGACCGCTACCGCATGATCCGCACCTACTTCGAGATGCTGTTAGCCGAGCAGTCCACGGAAGCCGACCCCGGCAAAGCCGAAGCTCAACGCCGCGAAGCCGCCGGAAAAATGAAGCAGTTCGCCTCCTGGTTCACCCACGGCGTCCCCGGCGGCAGCGGCCTGCGCAAGTCCATCTACGAAGCAAAGACCGGCCCCGCCATCCTCGACGCCGTCGAAAACTTCTTCGCCTCGCGTCCCATTGCTGAGCTTCCTGTCGGCCCTGAATCGATCTTTACGGATGAGCACAGTCCCGTGAGTGCTTGATCTTTATGGTCAATATGGTCATAATGATCGTATTGATCGAGCCAAAAGGAGGTAAAGAGGGATGATCGCCGAAGTCAGTGCAGTTCAGTTCCGCCAGAAGCTTGGGGAGATGCTCAATCAGGTTCAATACCGCAATGACAGCATCGTCATCAGCAAGGATGGCAAGCCCGTCGCGGCTCTGGTGGATGCGGAGCTCTTCACGCGCATTCGCCGTATGCGTGACCGCTTCGATGCTCTGAGCAGCCGGATTGCCCAGGCATACGCCGGAGTACCTGAAGAGCAGGGCCTGGCGGAAATTGATTCCCTGGTAGCTGCTGAACGCGCCCGCTGATGCCGGTTTTTCGCGTCGTGCTCGACACCAATGTTTTGGTCTCCGGTCTGGCATATCCGGCAGACATTCCTGGCCGCATCGTCGCACTCTGGCATCAGAGGGCGCTCGATGTTGTCCTCTCCCGCTACATTCTGGACGAAACTGCCAGAGTCCTGCCGCGCCTTTCCCGAATCCAGTTGACTCCGGCGGAAATCCGCGATCTGCTCGACACCCTCATCTTCCTGGCAGACATCGTCGAACCGGATGCTTCGCAGGAGGCAGCTCTGCGTGATCCGGCGGACCAACAGATACTTGGAACATTACAGGCAGCCAGGGCAGATTACCTCATTACCGGCGATAAGGACCTGTTGGTTCTCGCAGACAGGTATCCCATCGTAACGCCGGCCACATTCTGGTCACGGCACGGCTGACTCTCTGCTACTGGTTGCACGCTTCCTGAAGATCACCCTCCGCCGCTTCCGCCACTGCTCATCGAGCGCAATCAGCTCCCACGGCACCTCCGGCGAAAAATGCTTCAGCACAATCTCGTTCGCCGGATGCACCCTCAGCGCCGGAGCCACCAGATACAGCACCGGAGCCGCATCCGCCAGCTCCACCCCCGCAAAATATCCCAGCTTTCTGAACTCTCCCGTCCGCTGCAGCTGCCGTACCCTCGCCCAGTAATCCAGCGCCTGCAAGGGCAGGTGCAGGTCCTCATCGGCTTTCAATTCAAGCACCGCCAGCCGCCCCTGCCGCGTGACCGTTAAAAGATCCAGCATCGCCCGGTCCCGTCCCGCAAACGCCGGAACCTGCGAATAGACCACATCCCCCCGCAGCCCCGGTTCAATCTCCGCTAAATCGCGTCGCAGCTCCGACTCCAGCCACCGCTCCGCCTGCATGCGAAAGAGCGGATCGCGCACCGAGCCCGACGCCTTCCGGCTCTCGCCAAGCCGCTCCATCAGATCGCGAAACATCCCCTCCGTCGACTCATCCAGCGGCGTCTCATGCGCCCCCGCTCCAAACGTAATCTCGTCGCGCATAGCGAACGACCCCGGCATAGCCGCGTGCCGCACCCGCGCATACTCCAGCCCATGCAGCAGAAAGCCCACCTCTGTGGCCGAGTGCGCGCGAACCTCCGTCCACTCCCGCATCCATACCGGCAAAAGTGCCGTCAGCCGGTCGATCCCCGCCCGCATCCGCTCCAGAGCGCGTCCTGGGTCGAAGGCATGCATCAGCCGCACGCTCAGATTTCCCTGGTCCCGCGCCTCGACTGAAGAAATCAGATCCGCCCGCTCGTCCAGCTCATGCAGCTCCCACTTCGCAATCGCCGGATCCATCCACACCATTCGTGCCGCCGTCGTCTCCGAGCATCCCTCCGGCACGATCACCTTCAGCCCCTCTACCAGCCGCCGTCCGTCTCCATGCTCGCGGCAGTACGCCAGCCACAGAATCCCCAGCGTCAGCGCGCCGTCGATCGTCGCCGGGCTCTCTTCCGCGTTCACGCCAATCACCGCCCATGCACTGTTGCCGCGCACCAGCAGCCCCCGCGCATATGCCGGACCAAAGCTGTGCTCCAGGTCCATCGCCGTCCGCATCCCCTCGGCCTTCCATCCCGGAAAGGCATTGGGCAGCACGCGCTCCAGTGTCCGCAGATAACGCTTCCGCGTCGTATCCCGCGCCGTCGGCGTCCTTCGGTCCGGATCGCGCACCAGCGTCAGCCCCTGTGGCTTCGTCTGTCCGAATCGCCGCGTCTCCAGGTGCAGCGTGTCGCGCCGCTGATTCACCTTCGTCACCGATCGAACCAGGTTCCGCTCTTCCGACCAAAGATGCAGCATGCACCGTCCATGCTCGCTCGCCAGCGACCAGTGACTGATGCGCATATCGAAGAGCACGCGCCCCTCTTCGAGCACCGCCGCCCGCGGAAAATCGGCGAAAAATGCCTCCAGCGCGCGGCCCAGCTCAACCGCCGTCACATCCTGCCTTTCAGCCGTCGAATCCTGCTTTGTATTCGAATCCTGTTTTGTATCAGGGCACGGCTTCAGCCGTGCCGCAAACGTCCCCAAAGAACGATGGGCTTCAGCCCCTGTTCGCAGGTCTTCACTCATTGCAGATGGATTTCCTGCACTCATCATTCCCGGCCTCGCGGCCCGGAGCAAGCAGGAAACAAGCGGAACCGCTACCAGTTCATACGCTTTCGTAACGCCGTAATGTGCGCCACGTGGTGACGCGAGTGCCACGCATACACCGCCGCCGCCTCGGCCATTGTCTGCCGTCCATTGGTGGGATGCACATAGCCCCGCTGCCACTGTTCTTCCGTCAGCTGCTGCAGCAGCAGCACCCAGCGCCGGTGCAGCGCATCCAGCAGCTCCAGTGAAATCTCGACCGGCGCCGTCAGCGAATCCGGCAGCGCCGCCCACAGCTTTTCGTCATAGGGCCTGATCGCCGGCCAGTCCTCGGTCAGCGCCATCCGCATTCGGACATAAGCGTTCATGTGGCTGTCCGCCACATGATGCACCAGCTGGCGCACCATCCAGCCGCCCTCGCGGTAAGGCGTTTCGAGCTGCGCAGGCGTCAGCCCCTCCACCGCCGAGCGAAGATTCTCCGGCAGCGCCGCCAGCGTGGCAATCGCAGCAGGATGGTTGGTGATATCCGCCGTCGAGCGGTTGAATTTTCCAATTGGATAACGCGGGTCCGGATTCATCTCACTGGCTGGAGGCTGCGTGCTCATGTCCAGCAAGTTACACAAATCCCATGACCGGCGACAAGGGCATGCCGCGGGGCAGGGCTATCCTGCCCTGCAGTGTTATGCGTGGCGATGGTGTCTGTGGTGGCGATGATGGTGATGGACCGGCGCGGCAAACGCCGAAGCCGAGAACAGCAGTACCAGTGAGAACAACAGAAGCTTTTTCATAATGCCTATCCTGACACAGGAATCTATCATTTGTTGTGTGGAAATTGGATGAGAATCAGATGAGGAATAGCGCATAACCGGCGGTATTCTTCGCGCCTTCGCAAACCCATCCGGAACCGCGCAAAGCCCGCTCCCAAAGCCCCTTCCGGATCGTTCCGCCACGCCGGATCATCTAATCCCGCAGAGGATTCATGTCACAATCGGGTGTGGACCATAAGCGGTATTTCTTTGACAAGTTTGGCATCACCGAGCGGATGCTCGAGCGCTGCCTCGGCGAAGCGCTCTCCGCCGGCGGCGATTACGCCGACCTCTACTTTGAGTCGGTAGCCGCTACCTCCGTCGGTCTCGACGAATCGCTCGTTAAATCCGCCAGCCAGGGCGTCAGCGCCGGCTGCGGCGTCCGCGTCGTCAGCGGCGAGCGAACCGGTTACGCATATACCGACGATCTCTCCGCCGACCGGCTCCTGCGCGCGGCGCGCACCGCGGCCCTCATCGCCAGCGGCCCGGCAAAGCAGACCGTCGCCGGCTTTACTGAGACCAAAACCCCCAGTCTCTACCCCGCGCCCGCCGCCGAGCTCGACACCGATCTCGCCCCTATGCTCGATCTCGTGCAGCGCGCCGACCGCACCGCCCGCGCCTATGATCCGCGCATCACCCAGGTCCGCGCCGGCTACGGTGAAGAGCTGCGCCGCATCCTCATCGCCGCCTCCGACGGCACCTTCGCCAGCGACACGCAGCCTATGGCGCGCTTCAATGTCTTCATCCTGGCAAAGGACGCCGACCGCACCGCCCGCGGCTCAGCCGGCGGCGGTGGCCGCGTCGAAATCTCTTTCTTCCAGGGCGAAAAATCCCCCGAGCACTTCGCATACGAAGCCGCCCGCCAGGCGATCCTCCAGCTTGGAGCCATCGCCGCGCCCGCCGGCGAAATGGAAGTCGTGCTCGGCCCCGGCTGGCCCGGCGTCCTCCTGCACGAGGCCGTCGGTCATGGCCTCGAAGCCGACTTCAACCGTAAAAAGACCTCGGCCTTTGCCGGCCTCATCGGCCGCCCCGTCGCCAGCCCCAAAGTCACCGTGGTCGACAACGGCACGCTGGCCAATCGTCGCGGCTCACTCAACGTCGATGACGAAGGCTCCGCCACGCAGGAGACCGTGTTGATCGAAAACGGCATCCTCAGGGGCTATCTCAGCGACAAGCTCTCCGCCCGTCTCATGAACATGCCGCACACCGGCAACGGACGCCGCGAGAGCTATCAGCAGATCCCCATGCCCCGCATGACCAACACCTATATGCTCTCCGGCGATGATGCGCCCGAGGACATCCTCCGCAGCGTGAAGCGCGGCCTCTACGCCGTCAACTTCGGCGGAGGCCAGGTCGACATCACCAGCGGCAAATTCGTCTTCTCCGCCAGCGAAGCCTACTTGATCGAAGACGGCAAAGTCACCGCTCCCGTCCGTGACGCGACGCTGATCGGCAATGGCCCCGAGGCGCTCAAATATGTCTCGATGGTCGGCAACGATCTCGCGCTCGACGAAGGCATCGGCACCTGCGGCAAAGACGGTCAGAGCGTCCCCGTCGGCGTCGGCATGCCCACCATCAAGCTCGACCGCATGACCGTCGGCGGCACCGGCCGATGAGTGGTGGCTTTTTGAAGACGGACGGCCTCCTGTGATCGAGAATTCTTATGTAGTTCGGCCTTTTGTTTTATCCGGATCAGGACGCGGCGTGGATAGCGCGCGATAAAAATATGCCGTTGTTCTATCTTCGCAGGTTGACAGGCCGGGAACGCTCGGAAAAGGCCAACCGTCACTTGGCCTTTTATCTGGCCTTTGTTGCTGGAGCGACCGATGCCGGAGGCTTTTTTGCCATCGGGCATTACAGCTCGCACATGTCGGGAGTGATTTCGTCGCTGTCTTCTGATCTGGCGCTGGGCCGCCGCTGGTTGTTATTGATTGGCGGAGTATCCGTGTTGTCGTTTTTCCTGGGATCATTTTTCACCACCCTCTTCGTCCGCTGGGCGCGCAGGCGGGAGCTGGAATGCGAGTATGCTCTTCCACTGATTGCCGAGGCGGCGCTGTTGCTTTGGTTTGGTTGCAGGGGAAGGAACTTTGCCGGCGATCAGGCTGTGATGGTGACGGTGATGGTCTTGTGCTTCGCAATGGGACTGCAGAATGCGATCATCACGAAACTCTCGGACGCTGTGATACGTACAACCCACCTGACAGGTATGGTCACGGATATTGGCATTGCGCTGGGCAGAATTGTGTCGTCCAGGTGGCGGAACACGGATGTGGAGACTGCCCGGGAAATTGATACAGTGTTCCTGCTGTCTTCGCTGATCGGGTTGTTCCTGGCAGGCGGAGTTATGGGGACTCTGGGCTTCAGGCATATAGGGTTTCTGTTTGCTGTGCCGCTCGCGATGGTCCTGTTGCTGCTGGCGGGACTGCCCGTAGTCGATGACGTGCGCCGCCGCGAGGGTGTAGAGCCTTAGAGTATGAATTACGAGCATAGTTGAGCCATGCCGGCACGCAGCACGAACTGCGAATAGCACGAACACGGACTAAGGATCTATGAACTCCACTCTTACCACCGATCTCCGCACCCTCGCCTCCGGCATCGTCGCCCGCGCCCTGCAGCTCGGAGCCTCCGACGCTGAGGTCACCGTCCGCGAAGGCGATGAATTCTCGACCACCGTCCGTATGGGCGAGGTCGAGACCCTCAAGGAATCCGGCTCGCGCGCCGTCGGACTGCGCGTCCTCATCGCCTCCGGCAACGGTTATCGCGTCGCCAGCACCTCGTCGAGCGACTTCACTCCCGAAGGCATCGAGCATCTCGTTCGCGGAGCCGTGGCGCTGGCCCGTGTCACCTCGGAAGATCCCTTCGCCGGCCTCGCCGACGCGAGTGAATTCGGCCAGCTCGAAGGCGATCTCGCGCTGTACCACGAAGACGTCTACTCGCTGCCCACTGAAGAGCGCATCGCCTGGGCCCGCCGCGCCGAGGCCGCCGCTCTCGCCGCCGACACACGCCTCGTCAACAGCGACGGAGGCAGCTTCGATGCGGCCACCGGCCGCAAGGCCTTTGCCAACTCGCGCGGCTTCAGCAGCGAATACCGCTCCTCTTTCTGCTCCGTCTCCACCAGCCCCATCGCGCAGAGCGCCGGCGGCGAAATGCAGCGCGACTACTGGTACTCGCAGGCCCGCTCGCTCAAAAATCTGGCCTCGCCCGAATCCGTCGGCGAAGAGGCGGCGCGGCGCACTCTGCGCATGCTCGACGCCCGCCGTGTGCCCACGCAGCAGGTGCCCGTCGTCTTTGCGCCTGAGATCGCCCGCAGCCTCGTTGGTTCGGTCTTCGACGCCGCCAGCGGCGACGCCATCTGGCGCGGCGCATCCTTCTTTGCCGGTCTGCTCGGCGAGCAGGTAGCCGCCGAGACCGTCACCATCATCGACGATGGAACCATCGCCGGCGGCTTCGGCACCACGCCCTTCGATGCGGAGGGCCTGCCCTCGCGCCGCACCGTCGTCGTCGAGCGCGGCGTGCTGAAGAATTACATCCTCAACACCTACACCGGCCGCAAGCTGGGCATGAAGAGCACCGGCAGCGCCGGCCGCGGCCTCGCCGGCAATCCCTTCGTGGGCTCCGGCAATCTCTGGCTTGAGGCCGGCTCTCAATCTCCGCAGGAGATACTGCGCGGCATCCCGTCCGGTCTCTACGTCACCCGTCTCATGGGCCAGGGCGTCAATCTCGTCACCGGCGACTACTCGCGCGGCGCCGCCGGCCTCTGGATCGAGAACGGCGAGCTCACCTATCCGGTGCATGAGATCACCATTGCCGGCAATCTGAAGCAGATGCTCCGCAGCATCACCGCCATCGGCAGCGATCTCGACTTCCGTTCCGCCACCTCGTCGCCCACCCTGCGCGTCGACGGAATGACCATCGCCGGAGCATAAAACCGGTACTGGATAGAGCGCTCAGAACGGACTCCCGGGAATAGATCGAGAAAGACACGGCTTCAGTCATCCAGTACCGGCAGTGGGATCAGGTGGAAATTGTTTTGTATCAGGGCACGGCTTCAGCCGTGCCGCAAAGGGCTGAAAACCCGGCGGGCTTCAGCCCCTGCGTCCAGAATGAGTTCGAGTGTCCCATGTTCGTCTGTTCTGACAGAGGACAGATCACCTCGCGCGAGCGGACCTCGCATAAGCACCGGACTGAATATGGCCGCTGAGGGGCAGTTTGCTTTTACGCGCTCAAATCGGCCCATAGCCGGAAAATCTTTCCCGCTGTTCCGTCTCCCGTGCGCAGCCTATAATGGCGCGCGTATGAGACTGCCGCAGAGAATCGCCGACCTGTTGCTCGGGACCGCTGGCCTTATCGCCGCCTCAGCTCTCTGTCTCCCCTGCGCGTATGGACAATCGGCGAAGCAGGCTGCGGAGATTTACGCCCACGCCACTCCGTACATGGATGAGTCCCTGCCCGCGCTCCGGCGGGCCGTGCCGGCGCTCGACGACCTGAAGGAAAATACCAACCCTCCCGATCTCCAGTCCATCCTCGATCGCACCGCCGCCGGCCTCGAGGCGGAGCTGCCCAAAGTGCCCGACCTCTCCGCGCACGAGAGCGTGTCGCAGACCTACCTCAACCCGCAGGTCACGCAGAACGATCAGAACAGCGGCTCCATCGCCGGTGTCGGTGCCAAAACCGTTGGAATCAACCGCGCCGCTCCTGCCCCGCAATACACCACCCACGGACTGACCGATGAACGGGAGCTTGAGCAGAACCTCCAGACCAGCCTGCTTGCCTGGACCTCGCGCGGAGACTTCGATTATCTGATTCTGGTGCGGCATTCGCCCGCGGGCGATCCCAGGCTTGAGGAGTCGAGAACCGATCTCAAAGACCCGAAGAATGCGAAGATGGACCTCCACGGCATCGGCTTCGGATACCTCTGGCTCCTCTTTCTTCCGCAGAATCTCTCTCAGTCGCGCTTCCGTTGTCTCGGCGAAGAAAAGATGGAAGGCCGCCACACGTACGTCGTGGCCTTCGCGCAGCTTCCCGACCGGGTGAAGTCGCCCGGTGAAATCATGCTCCCCGGCGCGACCTATCCGCTCCTCTATCAGGGCATCGCCTGGATTGACGCCGCCACCTACCGCATCGTCCGTTTGCGCGCCGATCTCCTCGCGCCGCTGGCCGATCTTCAGCTCCAGCGCATCACCTCCGATCTTCGCTTCTCTGAAGTGCATCTCTCCGATGTGCCGGAGCGGTTATGGCTGCCCAGTCAGGTCGAGGTCATCTGGCAGCAGCAGGGCGTCTACTTCGGCGAGCTGCACCTCTATCGCAAATACCACCTCTTCCACGCCACGGTACGAATCCTCCCCGCCGGCTGAGCGGCGCAAAAATCGCGCATCGCGCGTCCGTGCGCAGGAGGCTCTGGTGAGCCTGCCCCGTCAGCCTGTAACCTGCGGTCATGCTTCCGAACTCGGTACCGTTCGATGCCGGCTCCTTCGACTGGTCACAGATCCCTGCCGCGGCAGGTGTCTTTGCGCTTTATGGAGCAGACGAGCACGCCGAGCCCTTCATCAGCCGTACCCCCGGTCTGCGCCGCCGTCTCAGGCGTCTTCTCGATCCCCGGCCTGAGCAGTCGAAGCGTCTTCGGCTTGCCGGCCGCGTCGCCCGCATCGCCTTCGCCGTCACCGGTTCGGATTTCGAATCTCTCTTCCTGCTCTACGGCGCCGTCTCCTCCGCCTTCGGCGAGCGCGCCCGAAAGCGTCTGCATCTGCGGCCGCCCTTCTTCCTGCGCATGACCATGGAGAACGCATATCCCCGCGTATATGTAACCAATCGAGTGACAAAATCGGCGGCAGCCGATCTCTTCGGACCCTTTCCATCGCGCGCCGCGGCCGAAAAGTGTATGGAAGACGTGCTCAACCTCTTCCTGCTGCGCCGCTGCACCGACGATCTTCACCCCGATCCGGCCTTCCCCGGCTGCGTCTACTCCGAGATGAAGAAGTGCCTCGCGCCCTGCTTCAAGGGCTGCTCCGACGAGCGCTATGCCGAGGAAGCCAAAACTGTGCACGCCTTCTTCGCCACTCGCGGAGAAAGCCTCGTGCAGATCCTCACCGCCGCCCGCGAGCAGGCCTCTGAAGCGCTGAACTTCGAGCAGGCCGCCGAAGCGCACGCCCGTCTCGCAAAGGTCGAGACCATCCTCTCTTCCACTTCGCCGGTCATCCGGCCGCTCTCACGTCTCACCGGCATCCTCCTGCAGCCGTCTGCCATGCCCGATCATGTTGCCGTCTTTCTCCTTCGCCAGGGCGAGCTCTCCGGGCCGGCCTTCTACTCCGTCCAGGGCATGCGTCATCCCAACGAGCAGTCCGGCTCCAGCTCTCTCTTCGCGCATCCCGTCGCCATGACCGCCGTGCCTCTGGAGAGCGCACCCGTCACCCAGCCCGTCTCGCACGACGATCTCGACCGCCGCCTCGATCACGCGCTCTCCGAGCTCGGCTGGAACCGCCCCGCAAAGCCCTCCGGACGCCATCTCGCCGATCATCTCTGCCTCTTCAGCCGCTGGTACCACCGTCCCCAGGCAAAGCGCACCGGCGAAGTCATCTTCGCCATGCCTGACGGAGAGCTTCCCCGCAAGCTGCTCATCCGCGCCATCTCACGTGTCTTCCGGCAGGGCGTCGAGGCTGCAGCCGGACCCGGCCCCGCCGCGCCCCCCCAAATCTCCCCGGCCTCAAACTGATACACTTTCCCCATCGTGGTCGAGTTGCTTCCATCCATCCTTTCCGCCGATTTCGCCCGCCTCGCCGACGAGGTCGCGGCAGCGGAGCGCGGCGGTGGAACCGTCATCCATGTCGATGTGATGGACGGGCATTTCGTGCCCAACATCACCCTCGGACCACCCGTGGTGAAGTCTCTGCGGAAGCATACCAGGCTCCCCCTCGACTGCCACCTGATGATCGAAAATCCCGACGAGTTCATTCCCGCCTTCGCCGAGGCGGGCGCAAACTGGATCAGCGTGCACTATGAGGCCTGCCGCCATCTGCACCGCACCCTCCAGCTCATCGCGCAGCACGGCATGCAGCCGGCCGTGGTCATCAATCCGGCCACGCCCGTCGATCTGCTCATCCCCGTCCTCGGCATGGTGCACCATGTGCTGGTTATGAGCGTCAACCCGGGCTTTGGCGGCCAGGAATTTATCCCATATTCGCTCAATAAGATACGGCGCCTGAAAGAGCTGCGGCAGCAAATGGGTCTCTCCTTCCGCATTGAAGTGGATGGTGGTGTCGCGCACGAAACCATCGCCATGGTCGTCGAAGCGGGAGCCGAGCTGCTTGTCGCCGGCAACGCCGTCTTCGGCGCAGGCAGGGCTGAGCACGATGCGCGATCCCTCCTCGAGGCCGCCCGGCAGGCCGCCGAAGTAGCCGTATAAGTACGAAAAAGGGATTGAGCGTGCAAAGCGCGCTCCGGCTCGCGTACGATGGAAAAATCGGGCAGGGATGGCCGGCAGACCGTCCTGTGCCGGCAGAAAACCGCCAGGGAAGTCTCTGCCGCTTTTTGAGGTGTTATGAATCGGTTGGTTTCCCGGATATCGGTGTTGTCTCTGTGCGCTCTGCTGGCGGCATCGCCCGCCCTTGCGAGCAAAAAGAAAAAGAAGGCCTATGATCTGAGCGCGAATCCGCTGGCGTCGGTCAACTCGAAGCAGCCTGACAAGGAGCTCTTCGACAAGGCCATGAAGGCTCTGAAGAAGGGCAGGTTCGACGTCGCGCGCCTCGATCTCCAGACCCTTCTCAATACTTATCCGGATACGGAATACGCCATGCGCGCCAAGCTCGCCATCGGCGACACCTGGTACAGGGAAGGCGGCTCCGCCGCTCTGCAGCAGGCCGAATCCGAGTACAAGGATTTCATCACTTTCTTCCCCAATTCGCCGGAAGCCGCCGAAGCGCAGATGAAGGTCGGCGACATCTATTACCAGCAGATGGAGAAGCCCGATCGCGATCCGCAGAACGCCGTCCACGCCGAGCAGGAATACCGGACGATGATCGAGCAGTTCCCCGACTCGACCCTGGTTCCCCGCGCCCAGCAGCGCCTCCGCGAAGTGCAGGAGGTTCTGGCGCAGCGGCAGTTTGAGATCGGCGAGTACTATGCCACGCGTGAAAACTGGGCCGCCTCCATCGCGCGTCTCCAGACCGTTTCCGATTCCTATCCTCTCTTCAGCCACAGCGACGAAGCGCTGATCACCATCGGCGATGCCTATGCCACCGAAGCCCAGGCAGCCTCGCGTCTGAACCTCGATCCCAAAGCGAAGACCGAGCTGGTGAAGTACTACAACAACCGCGCGGCAGACTCCTGGTCGCGGGTCGTTACCCGCTATCCCATGGCTCCCCATGTGGAGGATGCCAAGGATCGCCTCATCGCCATGGGCCGCAACGTTCCAGATCCCACTCCGGCACAGCTGGCCGAAAGCGAAGCCGAAGAGGGAAGCCGCGTCAACGTGAAGCTGAAGGACCGTGCGATGCTGCTCGTCCGTCACGGACCCTCCACCATTCAGGCCGCGCGCGTCGGCGAGCCGACCCTTACCGATCCGGCTCAGACCTACGCTCCCGAGGTGACGAAGCAGACCCAGGCTGTCTTCATGGCGGCGATGAAGGGCCAGCCCCTTCCCGGTCAGCCGGCCTCCGGTGTCAGCTCCGATTCGAGCGCCGCCATTGCCAATGGCACCGCGCCTCCGCGTACCGATCAGCCCGGTCCGAAGCCGACTTTTGAGAGCGTGCCCGATGCCTCCGGCTCAGTCGGCAGCACCGTCACCGTCGAGGTTCCCAGCGGCGGCGAAGCGGCTCCCGGCGGCGCAGGAAACAGTGCGGCTCCCCCTCCGGCCACATCGGCCGCATCCGAGCCGGTCATCAGGCCGGTTGGTCCGCCCGTCGAGAAGGCTCTGCCGCCCGTTGACAAGCCGTCCGAAGCCCCAGCGCAGATCAACGACGTGAAGAACCCCGGCGTTCAGAACGCACAGGTCAATACCGGAGCGAACTCCTCCGGCAAGAAGAAAAAGGTGCCGTACAACTCGAAGGAAGAGTCCTCGAGCAAGCACAAGAAAAAGAAGGGTCTGGATAAGCTGAACCCCTTCTGATCCGGTGCCGCTCTCACCAGCAGTCGAGGCCGCCTTCGGGCGGCCTTTCTTCTGTGCCGCTCGCTCACGCCCGCTTACCTCCGCGGACAAAACGTTATATCGTAAAAGGTTACGTCTCAGACCGAAATGTCACAGCAGATAACGGAAAATCCGGCACAGCGCGAGCTGCCCAGGACTTACGACCCGGCCTCGATTGAAGATCGGTGGGCCGAATACTGGGTGCGCGAGCATCTCTTTGACCAGCCCACCCCCCGGAACACATCGGATGCGCCCGCCTTCACCGTTCTGCTGCCGCCGCCGAACGTCACCGGCAATCTGCACATGGGCCACATGTTCGAGCACGCCGAAACGGACATCCTCATCCGCTGGCGGCGCATGTGCGGCGACCGTACGCTCTGGCTTCCCGGAACCGATCACGCCGGCATCGCCACCCAGCTCATGGTCGAGCGGCAGCTCGCCACCGAGGGAAAGACGCGCCAGCAGATGGGCCGCGAAGCCTTCGTCGAGCGTGTCTGGCAGTGGAAGCAGCACTACGGCGGCGCCATCCTCAGCCAGATGAAGCGCCTCGGCGCCAGCGTCGACTGGTCGCGCGAATACTTCACCATGAGCGACCAGCTCTCCGTCGCGGTGAAGGAGGTCTTCGTCCGCCTCCACGAGCAGGGGCTGATCTACCGCGCAACCTACATCGTCAACTGGTGCCCGCGCTGCCAGACCGCCATCAGCGATCTCGAAGTTGTGCACGAGGAACAGCAGGGCAAACTGTGGGAGATCCGTTACCCCGTCATCCCCGAATCCGGAGACGAGCCCGTCCAGTTTCTCACCGTCGCCACCACCCGTCCCGAGACCATGCTCGGAGACACCGCCGTCGCCGTCAATCCCGATGACGAGCGCTATCGGCATCTGCATGGCAAGCGCCTCCGCCTGCCGCTCGTCGGCCGCGAAATCCCGGTGATCACCGACGCATGGGTCAGCGCCGACTTCGGCACCGGCGCGGTCAAAGTCACGCCCGCGCACGATCCGAACGACTTCGCCATCGGCCAGCGCCACGGCCTTGAGGCCATCGACGTCATGGACGAGACCGCGCACATGAACGCTGCCGCCGGCGTCTACGCCGGTCTCGACCGCTACGAGGCCCGCAAGCGGATACTCGAGGATCTCGAAGCGCAGGGCCTGCTCGGTGCCATAAAAGATCACACCCACGCCGTCGGCCGCTGCGATCGCTGCAAGACCGTCGTCGAGCCGCGCCTGTCGAAGCAGTGGTTCGTGAAAATCCAGCCCCTCGCCGACAAAGCCATCGCCGCCGTCGAGCAGGGATACATCCGCTTCACCCCCGAGCAGTATGCGAAGACGTACTTCGAGTGGATGCGCAACATCCACGACTGGTGCATCTCGCGCCAGCTCTGGTGGGGCCATCGCATCCCTGCCTGGCACTGCGGCACCTGCGGACAGATCACCGTCGCCCGCGACACCCCGGCGCAGTGCGCCCACTGCGGCAGCGCGCAGATCGTGCAGGAAACCGACGTGCTCGACACCTGGTTCTCCTCCGGCCTGCTGCCCTTCACCGCCTTCGGATGGCCCGAGCACACCCGCGATCTGGATGTCTTCTATCCCACGCAGCTGCTCGTCACCGGCTTCGACATCCTCTTCTTCTGGGTGGCGCGTATGATCATGCTCGGCTGCCACTTCATGCTCGACGTGCCCATGCCCGACGGCTCCGAACGAACCCTCAAAGACGCCGTGCCCTTCCGCGAGGTCTACATCCACGCTCTCGTGCGCGATGCCGACCGCCAGAAGATGTCCAAGACCAAAGGCAACGTCATCGATCCCATCGAGATCGTGCAGAAGTACGGCACCGATGCCGTCCGCTTCACGCTTGCCTCCATGGCATCGCCCGGCACCGACATCGCCTTCAGCGAGGCTCGCACCGAAGGCTACCGCGCCTTCGCCAACAAAATCTGGAACGCCGCCCGCTTCATCTTCATGAACGTCGAGAAGGCAAGGGAAGCCGGCATCGAAGTGGAGCCTTCCGCCCTCGGCGTCATGCCCGCCGCTGCTTCCGAAGCGCCTCTCGAAGCCCGCTGGATCGTCTCCGCGCTTCACCGTGTCGCCGCGGAGATCAATGCCGCGCTTGAAAGCTACCGTTTCGACGAAGCCGCCAGCTACGTCTATCAGTTCTTCTGGGGCAGCTTCTGCGACTGGTACCTCGAGATCGTCAAGCTGCGCCTGGACTTCAGTGACTCCGCGGACAAAGGCGCCGCAAAAGAAGCGCTGACCACGCTGCTGCGCGTCTTTGAGTCGTCGCTGCGTCTGCTCTCACCCTTCATGCCCTTCCTCACCGAAGAGCTCTGGCACGCTCTGTATCAGGACGAGCCTCCGGCAAAATCCATCGCCCTGTCCAGGTATCCACAGCCGCAGCCCGCCAGCATCGACGCCGAAGTGGAGTCCGGCATGGCCGCGCTGCAGGACCTCATCGTCTCCGTGCGCGCCGGTCGCAAAGATCTCGGCGTCGAAGAGAAGGCGCAGGTCCCCGTGCGGGTCAGGACCGCGGCATCGTTCGAAGCGCTCTTCACCGCGAACCAGGCCATCATCGAGCGCATGGCGCGTGTATCGGCGGTCGAGTTCGTCGCAAAGATGCCGGAAGGCTCCGGCGCCCGCACCACCACGCACTTTGACGTGCAGGTCATTTACGAAAAGCAGATCGACGCCGCCGCCGAGCGCGAGCGCCTCGGCAAAGATCTGGCAAAGTACGAAAAGGGCCTCGCCTCCGCCGAGCGGCAGTTAAACAACGAAGCCTTCCTGGCAAAGGCTCCCGCGCATGTCGTCGACGGCCTCAGAAAACAGGAAGCCGAAACGCGCCTGCTGCTCGAAAAAACGCGCCGGGCGCTCGAAGAACTGAATCATACGAAATAGGCAACACTGAAGGGTGACATGGACTGGAAGAGCAGGCGGATCGAAGGCATTCTGGAGCAGGCGCTCCTTGAGGACAAGGCAACCAGCGACGTCACCACGGCCATCACCATCGATCCCGGCCTGCGCGCCTCCGCCACCATCCTCGCCAAACAGGACTGCGTCATCGCCGGCCTCGGCTGCGTGCCGCGCTTCCTCGAAATATTCGCCCGTCTCGACAAACGTAACAGTGGCCGTTACGAAGTCGTCAGCCATCCCGAGATGTTCGATGGCGTGCGCGTCCGCAAAGGCCAGGCTGTGGCCGTCATTCGTCACAATGCCCGTGTCATTCTCGCCTGCGAGCGCGTCATTCTCAACCTCATGCAGCGCATGAGCGGCATTGCCACGCTCACCCGGCAGTACGTCGACGCCATCGGCGGAACGCAGGCGCGCATTCTCGACACCCGCAAGACCATCCCCGGCCTTCGCATCCTCGACAAGTACGCCGTCCGCTGCGGCGGCGGAGAAAACCATCGTCTCGACCTCTCCGACGGCATTCTCATCAAGAACAATCACATCTCGCTCGGCGGCGGCATCGAGAAGGTTCTCGATAAGGCCCATGCCGAGCGCCAGCCCGGCCAGACCATCGATATCGAGGTCCGCTCGTTTGAGGAGCTGAATCTCGCCCTCGATGGCGGGGCCGAATCCCTCCTTCTCGATAACATGACCCCCGCCGAAGTAAAGAAAGCCGTCGGCATCGTGCGCGACCGCGGCCTCTCCATTCCCATCGAAGCTTCCGGCGGCATCACCATCGAGAACATCCGCAAATATGCCCTCGCCAGTGTCGACTACATCTCGGTCGGAGCGCTCACACACTCCGCCATGGCCGTCGATCTTTCCATGCGCATCACCGCCGAGTTGTATTAGAGAAAGCGATCCGGCATCAGACTTTAGTCCATGTCCGACGAACCGGTTCCATGTCTGACGAATCGGTTTCGGCAAAGTCCTGTATCAGGCCACGACTTCAAAGCCTGTCCTGAGCGAAAATCGAAGGGTGCCGTAAGCTGTCACATATCTTCAGGTAGTGTCTGACGAATCGGTTCAGGTGAAGTTTTGTATCAGGGCACGACTTCAGTCGTGCCGTAAGCGGCCGAAAATACGTCCGGGCTTCAGCCCCTGCAAATCCCCGGAAACCATTGCATTCATTCCATCTCGATTCATCAGATACTGCCTGTCCGCTCTGTCTCGCGCCAGCGAGACCGGTAGAAGCACCGGGCTTCAGCCCGGTGGGAATCAGCCCCCAAAACGAAAGAGGCTTTAGCCCCGGCGCACGTGTTATTCGTGCGATGGGGTGGAGAAGCGCAGCGGAGGGATCTGCATTTTTTTAAAGCCCGCAAAAAAGCGCTCAATCCGTCACTCGTGCTTCATCGCTCTCCCGCCACGGGCAATGCCGGCATCCTGAGCCGCAGCAGTAGCCGCGCCTGCGATGATACCCCTCCGTAAACACGAGGTACGGCCCATCCATGTAGTAGTCCTCGCCTTCCACGAGCGGCCGCTCCGCCGAATCTCCGCCGCCCTCCGGCATCGTTTCAGGCAAGCGAAGACTCCTGGGACAGCAGCGCAGGCTGCACCGGATGGGAAATCGTATCCGTCACCGTGACATGTTCTGCCAGGGGAAGCGTGACCGTGTTTCCGGCAATGCATAATGGCCGCTCTCCTGGAAGAATCGACCCCATCAGGTTCATCGGATCGGCTGCGGCCAGCGTAATGGGAGGCATATCCGCGAGCGACCGGCTGCGCCCCGCCCGCAGCGCCTCCACTGCCTCCGGCAGCGCAAACTGCTCGCCGCCGAACCCTGAGACGAACCGCCCCCCGCGCACCACGCCCCGCGCCTCCAGCCGGCGCAGAATACCGAGCAGGTCGCGCCAGCGCGGAGCCGCCGTCTCCTGCGCCAGCACATCGCGAAAGACCACGCCATACCGCCGCAGCAGCATCTGGCACGCAGACTCCATCTGCGCCTCGCGCCGCATCGCCATCTGCCCCTTCGTCTCTTCGCCGCTCGCCGCCTGTGGATCGCAGAGCAGGCTCCAGCGCCCCGCGGCATGCCGCGCCCCCGCCGACGGCCTCGGCGCAGTGCGCCCCCGCGGCGGCGGCGTAAAGGCCTGTTTGCGCCGCGGATCGATCAGCATCCGCAGGCTGTCGAACCCATCGGCGGTCACCAGCCCCGCCGCCACCAGCTCCCACAGCGCCCGGCTCGTCTCCTCGCCCGATGCCGAAAGCATCCGCGCCAGGTCTGAAGCGAACATCGCGCCCCGCTCCGCCAGGCACGAGCGCACGCGGTTCGCCAGCTCGCTCAGGCACGCATTCAGATTGGCCTCCGGAGTTTGTCGCTCTTCCAGGCACAAATCCATCCACAGCGCCTCTTCGCGCAGAAAGAACGTGATTGGCGCCATGCCCGTCGGAATCACCCGCCGCGGCCCTCCGCCTTCGATCGAAGCAAATGCCGGATGCGGCGACAGCCTCCCCCATCCCGCTACGCCCGTCAGGCACAGTGCATCCAGCCAGCGCGGATCGTATCCGGCCACGCGCTGCGGCAGAATCGACTTCTCCCACTCGATCGCCGGAGCCTCAAAGCCCTCCAGCCCGCGCAGCGCCTCCAGCAGTCCCTGCTCGCCCGTAAGCTGCCGCTGTGGCCCCAGATGCTGCCAGTCCAGCAGAAAGCGCATGTACACCGACGGCGTCACCGGCTCGATCTGTTTGCGCAGCGCCCCCAGCGTCCGCTTGTGAATGCGCTGCAGAATCCGCCGCTCGCACCATTCAATCTCTTCATCGGGCACCGTCCCGGCCGACGGAGCGCGCTCGAAGCTGCCGCGCAGAATCGTGCCCGACATCTCCAGCAGCAGCATCTGCTTCCACGCCTCCGCCGCCTTTATTCCCAGCAGCCCTGCGAGCGAGGCTGAGGTCACCGGACCCAGCAGATGCATCCACCCCTGAATCGCCCTCTTCAGAATCTCGTCCGCTCCCGGAACCTCGCCCGAAGTCGCCGGCAGCTCCTGCGCAAAGACCGCATCCGGCCACAGCGTCCGCAGCCAGGCCGTCCGCTCCGCCGCCACCAGGCAGGGCAGCGTATTCACGTGCGCTGTCGTGGCGCGCTGCTGCCGCTCCAGCCGCGCAAACAGCATCTCCCAGTGGCGTGCCCGCGCATCGGCAGCAATCGCCGCAGGCACAATCGTCAGCGAGCAGAGCAGATCGTGCAGCTCGTGCTCGTCGCGAATGTCCGGCCAGATCGCCTCGCGCACCTCCGCGATCGCCTCCGGAGAAAGCCGTCCCGCCTCGCCCAGCAGATTGTCCGGAACCACGCCGCGCAGATTCACCGCGCGCGCGCGCCGCTCCTCTAGGCCCGCATCGTCGAGAAACGCATAAGGATTGGCATTCAGCAGCTCGTGCGCAAAGACCGAGGGCGTCGTCGTGTCGACCGCCACGCACCGGATGCGCCCGCTGTGCATCGCATCGAGCACGCCTTTCAGCCCCTCCAGATCCATCGCCTCGCCCAGCACGTCTTTCATCACCTCGCGCACCAGCGGATGATCGGGAATCTGAATATCGCCTTCAATATTCTCGAAGCACGCCGCCGCCTGCGGAAAGACGCTCGCCAGCAGATCCTCTGACCGCGTCCGCTGCACCTGCGGCGGAACCTTCTTCCCCTTCTGAAAGCGCAGCAGCTGCAGGCTGCGCGAGGCATCCCACCGCCAGCGCGTCTTGAAGATCGGCGAGGCCAGCGACGCCTGCTCCAGCAGCTCCGTCACCGTCTGTGTCGTAAGAAAATGAAAGACATCGCTCAGTGGAAAGCTGTGCTGCTCGGCCAGCGAGATGTTCAGACCGTTGTCGGTCGCTGCCGCCTGCAGCTCGAAGTTAAAGCCGCGGCAAAAGCGCTTGCGCAGCGCCAGCCCCCAGGCCTTGTTGATCCGTCCTCCGAAGGGCGCATGCAGAATCAGCTGCATGCCCCCGCCTTCGTCGAAGAAGCGTTCTGCAACAATCGTTGTTACAGAAGGCACCGCGCCCAGCACCGCGCGCCCCGCCGCCACATAGCCGATCAGCTGCTCCGCGCCGGAATCATCGACGCTGCACCGCTCTTTAAGAAACGCAGCCGTCTCCGCCACTTCCTCTGCGCTTTGGCTGATGTATCCAGGCAGAACATTCTGCGTCCGCCGCTCGATTTCAAGGCGCAACTCGGAGACAAACTCCGACAGCTCCCGCGTCCTCTGCGGCGCCTCACCAAACCAGAACGGCAGCGTCGGCGGCTGCCCGTGCGCATCTTCCACCAGCACGCGCCCCGCGCTTTCAATGCGCTGAATCCGCCAGCTCGTATTGCCAAGCTGAATCACATCGCCCGGAGACGAATCCACCGCGAAGTGCTCGTCGAGCGTCGCAATCTGTACCCCCTCCGGCTCCATAATCACCGGAAAGAGCGCCGTATCCGGAATCGCGCCCCCATTCTGTACCGCAATCGAGCGCGCCCCGCGTCTCGCCTGAATACGCCCATGCACGCGGTCGCGCAGCAGGTACGATCCATAGCGCCCCCGGCTCGACTCGATCCCTTCCGTCAGCAGGCAGAGCGCTTCGTCGAACTCCTCCCATGTCAGCTCGCGGTACGGATGCGCCCGCCGAAAGATATCGAACAGCGCCCGCTCCTCCCACGGCTCCGCGCCGCACGCAGCCACAATCTGCTGCATCAGCACATCGAAGGGCCTCGGCGGAATCTCCAGCCGGTCCAGAACCCCGCTGCGCATCGCGTGAATACACGCGGCCTGCTCCATCAGGTCGTCGCGTGTCGTCGCAAAAAACCGTCCTTTGGGAATCGCGCCCCGCCAGTGTCCTGCGCGTCCCACCCGCTGCATCGCGACAGCGATCGCGCGCGGCGAGTTGATCTGGCATACGAGGTCCACCGTGCCAATGTCGATGCCCAGCTCCAGCGATGCCGTCGCCACCAGCACGCGAATCTCGCCCGACTTCAGCCGCCGCTCCGCCTCCAGCCGCAGACCGCGCGACAGGCTGCCGTGATGCGCCGCCACATTCTCCTGTCCCAGCCGCTCTCCCAGATGGAACGCCAGCCGCTCCACCATGCGCCGCGTGTTCACAAACACCAGCGTCGACCGGTGCTGCTCCACCAGCTCGCTCAGCCGCGCATACACGTTCTCCCAGATCGACATCGTCGCCACCGCGCCCAGCTCATCGGCCGGCACTTCAATCGCCAGGTCGAGGCTGCGCCGCTGTCCCGCCTGCACCACGCGCACAGCATCCCCGCGCTCCCCGCCCAGAAACTGCGCCACCAGCTCAATCGGATTCTGCGTGGCCGACAGCCCGATGCGCAGCGGCGCCGTAGGGTGTGCCGGCAGACTCGCCGCCGGCGTAAGGCGGTTCTCGCCGCATACCAGCGCATCCAGCCGCTCCAGCGTCAGCGTCAGATGCGCTCCGCGCTTGTCATCGGCCATCGCATGAATCTCGTCCACGATTACCGTCTGTACGCGGCGCAGATGCTCGCGGCTCTTCTCCGCCGTCAGCAGAATGTAAAGCGACTCCGGCGTCGTCACCAGAATGTGCGGCGGCTGCTTCAGCATCGCGCGCCGCTCCGCCTGCGAGGTGTCGCCCGTGCGCACCGCGGTGCGAATCTGCGGGCACAGATAGCCGCGCTCCAGCGCCAGCTCCTGAATCTCTCTGAGCGGCGCCTCCAGGTTCTTCTGCACGTCGTTCGACAGCGCCTTCAGCGGCGAGACGTACACCACCTCCGTGCCCGGCGCCAGCCGTCCCTCGATGGCTTTGCGAATCAGCCGGTCAATGCAGATCAGAAACGCCGCCAGCGTCTTGCCCGAGCCCGTCGGGGCCGAGATCAGCGTCGGTCTGCCGTCAAGAATGCTCGGCCAGCCCTGCTCCTGCGGCTCCGTCGGCGTGCCGAAGCGCCGCACGAACCACTCCTGCACCACAGGGTGCGCCCATCGCAGTGATTCCGGAACGGCGTCGGCAACGGCAGAGGACGGCGGCAGCATGAAGCCATTGTAGTCCGGTTTTCGTTTCTTCTTCGCCCCGGATTTTTCTCCGCGGCCTCGATTTCATCCGTTCGAAAACGCCCGAAATTACCCCTTCACCGCCGGCCGGATCACCGGCATCGACAGCACCGCCTCCCGAACCTGCGCATTCCCGGCGAAGAGATCGATCAGCGCCTTCGTCAGATGCTCATCCGTCTCCGCGGCATGGCTGATCTGCACCGGAAAGCGGACCCACATCTGAAGTCCATCGCTCTCGAACTGCAGACGCGATTCAATCGCCGGCGCGGCCACCGAGGTGTGAATCCACAGCTCCACATCCCGGTGCTGCTTCTCGATGCCCGTGCGATACCCCTCGTACACCGTCTGAACCGTCTTCAGAATCGCGTCGGTCGCCTGCCGGTAATCCGCCTTCTCCGCCAGCTTCACAATCAGCTCATGCCACGCATGCTCCGTCCCCGGAATCTGCTTGTACAGCGGCGAGCCGGCCTGGAACAGCACAGCATTTGAAAAGACCGCGACCCGTCCCGTCGGATTCAGCTCCGGACCATTCCCGGCCAGCTCCATCAGGTAAAAGCGAACCAGCCCCACATCGATCACATCCCCGGTCACCGCAGCGATCGTGATCCGGTCGCCCACTTTGATTCCATACCGTCCGATGATGAAGAAGTAGGCCGCAACCGACAGCAGAATCGTCTGCAGCCCTACGGCGATGCCCGCCGTAAGAAAGCCTGCAAAGGTTGCCAGCGAATTGAACTGCGTTACGAACCCGAACAGCAGCACGATCGCCGACAGCAGCCCCACAACCGCTCGTCGCAGAAACAGAATCTGGCGCCGCCGGCGCAGGTCGCGGACGTACTTGTTCGTGGCCCGCGTCCATATCTCGCCCGCGCCGAAGATCACCGCCAGCGCAATCGCAATCACCAGCAGCCGCAGCAGCAGCGCATCGAAGATGCTTTTGTACTCGCGATCCACTGCGGCTTTCCATGCCTGCAGGTTCGCCTCGCTCTGCTCCAGAACGATAATCTCCTGGCTGAGCGGCACGCTCGCCGAAGACAGCGCGCGAAAGGCCGTCGTGATCGACTGAAAATTCTGCGTTCCGTCAGAAGGAGCGGAAGCTCCCGGCACAGCCGCATTTCCAGATGCAGCCGCAGTTCCTGATGTGGCCGTGGAAGCTGCCGGTGCGGCTGCAGGCCCTGCCGTCTGCGGCGCAGCCACTGCAGAGGCCTCTGTGCCCGGCTGCGAAAGCAGCCCGCTCTGCGCGATCAGGTTATGCAGAATCTTCGAGATCGGCTGGCGCAGCTCCAGCGCCTGCTGGTGCAGCCGGTCATTGTCGTGGATCAGAGAATCGATCGTGTGCTCCGATCCGAGCAGATCGAACAGCGCCATCGTCTGGCTCGTAATGCCCGAGGAGCGCGCCGAGCCAAGCGGAGCAAGCTGCGGCGCCACCGGTGCCGCTTTGCTGCCCAGCTCCGGAACCGAGCGCTGCATGCTGTCGATATCCGCCGCAAGCCCCTTCGACCCCTCCGTATCCGACATGCTCACAATCCTGCCGATTGCATCCTGCATCGCCTTCGCCAGATCGATCGAGCCCTCCACCTGTTTGCGCTGCGTCTGCAGCCCGCTCAGGTCGCGGGGACGCGCCGCGGCAATCTTCCGGTCCA
The DNA here is from genome assembly GCF_003428625.2 of Paracidobacterium acidisoli. Taxonomy (GTDB): domain Bacteria; phylum Acidobacteriota; class Terriglobia; order Terriglobales; family Acidobacteriaceae; genus Paracidobacterium; species Paracidobacterium acidisoli. The sequence goes on from NZ_QVQT02000005.1 coordinate 98,919, forward strand.
GCTGCTCCTCCTGCGTTTTCAGGTCGCTCAGGTGCGCTTCAATCCTGCTCTGCGCGTTCTGCAGCCTCTGCTGCTCTTCGGGCCCGGTCTGTGCCTGCGATATGCCTTCATGCTTTTTATAGGCCGCCATCAGTGCCGCTTCCGCTTTGGCCGACTGCAGCGCAAACCCCGCCGCCTGCGTGGATAGCTCCACCGCCTGGTCGCGATACACCACATCATTCGGCTCGCCGATCTTCTGAACCGGCGCCGTCGTCGACCGGTAAAAGCGAAGAACCGCGCTCAGGTGCGCAAGAATCTCCTGGCTTCGCGCCGCAAGGTCCACCGTCGCCGTATTCTTCTGCTGCGAAAACGCGAAGTGCCCGGCCGTCAGCGTGCCGATCGCAAGAGCCGCAACCGCCGCGCATGCTCTGCAGAGAGCCATTCGGCCTCGCCGCATGCTCTTCCGCGCGTGTATCTTTCTCCGCTCCACTCCCGGCTTCGCATTTCGCTCCATGCGTCCTCCATAACGTCAAGTATTTCAGAGACTCTTCCGTGGCACGACCCGCGCAGAACACCTTTACCTCGCCGGCCGCGCATCTTAACAAAGCCTTTATATTGCCTCTGCTCTTTCTTTACGGCCCTTCCGCTGGAATAAGAACTGTCAGCTCAATCGCTGGCGGAGGAATCATGAGCGCGTTTCGAACCTGCAGACCGTTACTCGTCGATGCAACACAGTGCACCGAGCCCGGCACCATCGCAACGGATATGGGCTTTGTCAATGTGAAGCGCGGCGACTGGATCGTGCGTGGTGAAGATGGAGAAAGCTACGTTGTCGACGATGCTTTCTTTCAGAGGACATTTCGTTCCCTTCAGACTTACCCGTGGGAACAGACCGGGGAAACGCGCAGCTACGGCTGCTGAGATACAGCGGACACAACAGAGATAAGAAAGAATCGCCTGGGGCTCGATCCCATCGGACAGCAAATAAATTGTCATCCCGACCGGAGCGGAACGGAGTGAAGCGGAGGGATCTGCAGTTCTGTTTCGAGCCGCAACTCCCCCTTGTCCTGACATCAGCGCTGCTCTTCACTTCGACCCGAACACGAAATCTAGACGCGGAACGGATCGGCGCCGCCGTCTTCGAGCCACGCATACTGCCTCTTCCGTCCCGTGCCTTCTGCCCAGGTCTCGGGAGTATGCGTAAGCAGCCAGTCCTGCGGAGTGGCGTTCGCGTTCTCCGCAGCCAGCCGGAAGGCATCGCGTATCGCCTGCTTCTGTTCCGCGCCCGTGGCATCGGCTGCGGCCGATACCAGCAGCGCCGTGCCGCTTGCCGCGACGGCCTCCAGCCACTGCCGCGTAAGCGTCCAGGGAATCGCGCCCGTGATCGGAACGCAGTCCGCATCCAGCATGAAAAAGCTGCCATGCTGCGGCAGCCGGAAGGCCAGAGTATTCACGCCCATGCGCCGCGTGCGCTCCCACAGCTTTCCGCTCACATCGTCGCCGGTGCGCTGCATCTCGAAGAGCCCCGCGCTCAGATGCCCCACGACATTGCACCCGGTCAGAATCGTCTCCTCGCCGGCCGCTTCCCGAATCGCGCGATACAGCCCCCGAATGATCTCGGCATTGGTTTGCGTGCGGTCATGGAAGCTCCATCCCGGCAGCGTGGGCGAAGCGCCCATCTCGTTGCCCCACTGTCCCAGCAGCTCCCACGTGGTGAAGTCATGCTTCACCAGCTCATACTTCCAGCGCACCGCCTCGCGCACCGCATCCAGCGCCTTCTCGCGTGCCTCCGCAATCGTCGGATCGTAAGCCGGAGCCGCCGTCGCAGGATTGTTCTCCCGTCCGAAGCGCGCCGCCGGCAGCAAAAGATTCGCGTTCGCCTCTCCCACCGCCCGCAGCGGACGAACCCACAACCCCGCCCGTGCGCCCGCGCTGCGAATCGACGAAGCCAGCGCCGCCATATCCGGAAACCGCTCGTGATTCTGCCAGCCGTCATCGGCAATCGCGAACGGCCGCGGCCCGCTCGCCGGAGCCAGCTCCGCCATCAGACGCGCGCTGCGCAGAATATCCTCCGCCGAGCTGTTGCCGTACGCGTAGTACCAGTCATTGCTCCCGTACACTGCCTGCGCCATCCGCCGCGGCTCCGGCGACATCACCCGGCAAAACGCTCTCGCCGCCTCGAATGAAGACTCCTCCGCATGGCCTTCGCGCGTTACCACCGATGCAGCCTGCACCGTGCGTCCGTTCAGCGCCACGCCGCTCCCGCCGTTCCGCACATCCAGCCACAGCGAGATGCCCTCCCCATCGCACTGCCAGAAAGCCAGCGCGCCTCCGCCCGTCTTCACTCCGTAACCGTGCGTGCTCCGTCCGTCGAAGCTGAGAAAGTACCACGGCATCGGCCGCTCGGGAACCATCTCCCGCCATCCCAGCTCGCCATAGCTTCGCTCCCACGCGTCGCCCAGCACTCTCAGATCATGGCGCAGCGCGGCCTTCCAGCGCAGATGCACATGCCTGAGCGCCGAGGCCGCAGCCGAGACGCTCACTGTCAGATCCTTCGCGCTCTCATCGCAGGTGACCGTGACATCGCCGCTCCGCCACGCAGCGCCCGCCCGCTCCATCCGAAGACGCTCTTCCGTCTCCGAAATCGCAGTGACCAGATCCGGCTGCCGAAGAATGCGGATGAAGCTCGAAGCTGTCTGAGAAAAAGCCTCTCCGGGCGCGGCAAGTGAAACGCCGGCGCCGCATGCGGCCAGGCCAAGGCCGCGAAGAACATCTCTGCGGCTGGAAAAGAGCGGGGAGCTCATGATCTGTGAATAACCTCCTCGACGTGCACGAGAAGGATAAGACAGAAAGAGCGTGTCAGACGCTTCACGAGCCGGTTGATCGGAAGGATCTTCGGGAAGGGTACAGCTTCAGAGCCTGCCCTGAGCGAAGTCGAAGGGTGCCGTAAAAAGGACGCAGACTAATCCGTCCGCAGCGCGCGCATCGGTTCAATGCTCGCAGCCCGCCGTGCCGGTACCACCGCGGCCACAAAGGCTGCAGCGGCCAGAACGAGAGCCGTGATGGCGAGAATCGACGGGTCCCATATTTTGATGCCGTAAAGCAGACTCGACATGAAATGTCCGGCGAGGATCGTCGTCGGAATTCCGATGGCGAGTCCGATCGCCACCTGCAGAAACGCGCTCCTCAGCACAAGCTGCAGCACGTTCACGCGATCCGCGCCGAGCGCCATGCGAATGCCGATCTCTCCCGTGCGCTGCGCGACCGCGTACGAGGTGACTCCGTAGAGACCGATGGAGGCGAGAATGAGCGCCAGGAATCCGAAGAGGGAAGTGAGCTTGACGATCATCTCCTGCTGGCTGAACTGCCCCTCAACCTGTTCGCCGAAGGTCTGAAAGTCAATGACCGTAAGGTTAGGATTGATCTGCGCCAGCGTGTGCCGCACCTGTGCCTCAAAGCCCGGCAGCGGCCCCGCCGTCTGCAGCTCAATGGCCGTCAGATAGTGTGAGACATCTTCAAACTGAACCGCTCCCGGCTCGGTGTACTTCATCCACTGTGTCGCCGGCAGAAAGAACATGGGATGTTTCCCGTCCTTCGATCCCCAGTACCCGGTCGCGCTCCAGTAGTTGGTGTCCTCGGTGACTCCGACGATTTCATAGCTGCCCGCATACTTCGGGTCGATATCTCCGAAGTGTTTCCCGATCGGATTTTCGTCTTTGAAAAAATGCTTCGCAAACGCCTGGTTGATCACCGCAACCGCGCGCGTGGAAGCCGTATCCTGCTCCGTGATGCCTCGCCCGGCAAGCATCTTCGTGCCGATCGTATCGAAATAGCCCGCGCTGGCGCGCAGCCACGAGGCGCCGCCGTCATGGCTTCCCGGCGCCGGCAGCGGCTTGCCTTCGATAAACACACCCTCGCCCCAGTTGTCGCCTTCCATCGGGCTGTAGAGCGAAAACGCCGCGCTCTTCATGCCGGGAATCTCGATCAGCGTATCGTGCAGCTGGCGGTAAAAGGCTTCCAGCTGCTCGGGCTTGTAACCGGCCGTCAGCGGGTCGATATGCACAATGTACCGGTTGGCCGTGTCGAAGCCGAAGTGCTGATGCTGCATATTGCGCAGGCTCTGGATCAGCAGCCCCGCCGCGCACAGCAGCACCAGGGAGACCGCTGCCTGGATCACCACCAGCGCCTTCTGCGTCCAAAGGCCGCTGTGTTTCGTCGAGCGGTTGGCACCGCGCAACGCCTCGATCGGATCGGCATGCGCCGTCATCCATGCCGGAGCCACCCCGAAGAGCACGCCCGTGATCAGCGATACTGCAAAGGCAAACGCCAGCACCTCCGGCGAAGGCGTCGCATCGATCGGGACATAATTCTTGCCCTCCGCCAGATGCAGAATCAGCCGCGCTCCGCCGTAAGCCACCATCAGTCCTGCGATGCCTCCCAGCACCGCCAGCACCACGCTCTCCGTCAGCGCCTGCCGCACCAGCATGCCGCGCGGCGCGCCCAGCGCGGCCCGCACTGAGGTCTGCTGCTTCCGCGTCGTCGCCCGCACCAGCATCAGGTTCGCCAGGTTGGCGCAGGCAATCAGCAGCACAAAGGCCGAGATCCACATCAGCAGGTGCAGCCCGTTTTTATACTCGTCCTGCATCCGCTGCACGCCCGACCCGCCCGGCGCCAGGTGCAGCGTCTGCTTCGGAATCAGAATCTTCGCCCGCGCATCGACCTTCGCCAGCGGGCTGTCCAGAAACTGCCGCAGCTCCACCTGCATCCGCGCTTCCATCTCTTTGCGGCTGGTCCCGGTCTTCACCCGTCCAATCACGTTCAGCCAGTCCAGCTCCGGCCGCTCCAGCACGCTGCGTGTGCTCATCAGCAGCGGTTCGCTGTTCAGCGGAAACCACAGCGACGCCGGATTGCTCGCCAGCCGCTCTCCGTAAAACCCCGGCGGTGTAATGCCCACAATGGTCACCGGCTCTCCGTTCACCAGAAAGCTCGCGCCCACAATCGAAGGATCGCTGCCGAACTTCTGCTGCCAGATGCGGTAGCTCATCACCGCCACCGGCGGCGCGCCCTTGCTGTCGTCCGCATTGCGCAGCAGCCGGCCCTCGTAAGCGCTCAACCCGAAGCTCTCAAAGGCGTTGCCCGAAACAAATTCACCCAGCATCGCCTCCGCCGGATGATTGCTGCCCTGCCGTCGTACCGCCATCTGGTTGATGCCGGCCTGAAAGGCAGCCAGCATCGAAAACCCCGGCGTGTTGTCGCGGAACTCCTTGTACTGCTCGTACGAAAACAGCGACCAGTCGTCCTGCATGCCGCCGTTGATGCAGCAGTTTTCGGTGTCGCCCACCCGCACCAGGTCTTCCGGCTTCGTCACCGGCAGCGACTTCAGCAGCACCGCGTTCACCAGCGTAAAAATCGCCGTGGTCGCGCCAATGCCCAGCGCCAGAGTCAGAATCGCGGTGACCGTAAACCCTGGAGCCCTGGCAAACTGGCGCAGTGCGTAGCGAATGTCTTCAAAGAGCATAGGGACGAAAGTCTCCTTCACCCCGGTACGCAGATTCCGGCCGGCCGGTTCCCGTCCGATCCGCCCGTATGACACAATGGGCCCGCAATGCTCAACCCCGCGATGCTCAACCCGGAAGAGGTCTTCAATTTTATCCGGTCGCGAAAGCTGGCGGTCATCCGGCTCTCATGGATTCGCTGCGGCGGCTTCGGCACCGGCCGAATCGAAGAGCTGCGATGATGATTTGAAGTTCAGGATCGACGCTGTTGTGCAGCGTGCCAGATCGTATTGATCGTGACCTTCTGATCTTCCACTCGATACAGAATGATGTAGGGCGTGCCTCCCACGATCAGTTCCCGTATCCCCGGAACGGCTCCCGCTCGTCCTGCATGCGGATGTTGGCGCAGGACTTCCACCATAGCCACAATCCGCATTGCCAGCCGCTCTGTCGCATCGGGCTTGTCCATAGCCACGAAGGCACGAATTTCCTGCAGCCGAGCCAAAGCGCTCGAAGACCAAACAATCTCAGCCATAAGAACCCCATAGAGAAGTACCTCTTCGGAGGCCAGGGTCGGGAATATGCATTGAGATTTTCATCGGCTGGAGAAGCCGTGTCACCCAATCTCATCATCATGGTCTTTGCCGCAGACGCAGCGAGGGGGAGACAACTCCTGCGCAGTGCCCCATGAGAGGAGCCACGCTTTCATATCCTCATGGCGAATGTAATGGCCGGACTTCACCTGACTGTCTGCCAGTTCAATCTCAGCCATGAGCTTTTCCTGATCGGCGACATACGACTCCACGGCATCGGAGATCAGGAAATTCGAGCTGCGCCCGGAGGCCTTCGCGAGTTTCGCAAGGCGTTTTCTGATCTCCGGCTTCAGGCGGATGCTGAAGGTTGTGCTCTTTGTGTTCGCCATAAACACATTCTTACACAGGCTGGATTACCCGATCACCGCAACCTTGGCCCGCCTGCCCACGCGCAGCGTCACTTTCGCCGGAGCGGACACCACCACGTGCGTCTGCTTCACGATCTCGCCGTCAATGCGCACCGCGCCTTCCTTCACCTTGCGGTCGGCCTCCGACGAAGACGCGGCCAGTCCAGTCGCCGTCAGCAGGCGCGCCACGCGAATACGTTTCTCCGCGTCCATGCCAAGTTCGTCAGCGTCCAGCCGTATCTCTTCAAGTCCCTCGACGTCATCGCTCTTCTGCTGAAACTGCCGCGCCCAGTTCTCGTCCGCCGCCCGCGCCACTTCTTCCGAATGAAAGCCGGCGACAATCGTCCGTGCCAGCCGCTTCTTCGCCTCCATTGGATGCAGCGCGCCGCTCGCCACGTCCGTCTGCATCTGGTCGATCTCGCTCTGCCGCAGGTCGGTCAGATAGATCCAGTAGCGCCACATCAGCTCATCCGAGATCGACATCAGCTTGCCGTACATCTCCTGCGGCGGCTCGTGAATCCCGATCGCATTATTGAGCGACTTCGACATCTTCTGCACGCCGTCGAGGCCCTCGATAATCGGCGTCATCAGCACAATCTGCGGCGGCTGCCCGAAGTCGCGCTGCAGCTCGCGCCCGGCCAGCAGGTTAAACTTCTGGTCCGTGCCGCCCAGCTCCACATCGGAGCGCAAAGCGACCGAATCATAACCCTGCGCCAGCGGATACATAAATTCGTGCAGCGAGATGGGCTGCTCATTCTCGAAGCGCGCATGAAACTCCGCGCGCTCCAGCATCTGTGAAACGGTAAACTTCGCGGCGAGACGGATGATGTCTTCGAAGCTCAGCTTTCCCAGCCACTCCGAGTTGAAGCGAACCTCGGTCTTCTCGCGGTCGAGAATCCGGAAGACCTGATCGGTATACGTCTTCGCGTTCTCGTCAATCTGCTCGCGCGTCAGCGGCTTGCGTGTAGCCGAGCGCCCCGTCGGGTCGCCGATCAGCGAAGTGTAGTCGCCCACCAGAAAGATCACCTGATGGCCGAGATCCTGAAAGTGCTTCAGCTTGCGCATCAGCACCGTATGCCCAAGGTGCAGGTCGGGAGCCGTCGGATCGAAGCCCGCCTTCACGCGCAGCGGCACGCCCGTCTGGCGCGATTTTTCGAGACGCTCGCGCAGCTCGGGGACACGAATGATCTCCGCCGCGCCTTTCTCGAGCAGATCCATCTGCTCATCCACAGGAAGAAAAGTAGTCATTGGTTTAAGGATAGCGAAACTCCGGCCAGCAAAGAACCGGTTAGCTAAAAAGCGGATAGCTGGTGAAGCGGTCAGCAAAAGGCGATCAGCAAATGCCAGGACGAATGCCGCACGATCCCTGTTTTTGTGGTGAAACCGGTCCTGGAATTGGCTTATCTTGCTACCCGTTTTGTCAGTTGGCTGCTTTTTCGCTGACCGTCTTTCCGCTAACCGGACCTTAGCTGTCCGTTCTTTCGCTGACCGCTTTTCAGCTGCCCGTCTCACCAGCTGCCCGCTTCTCAGCTCACCTCACACACCAGGCACTTCAGATACTCCGTCTCCGGAATCGTCAATATCACCGGATGGTCCGCCGCCGCACCGCGACGCTCGATCAGCCGCACTCTGCGCCGCGCATCGCCCGCCGCCGCCCGCACCACTTCCGTAAACTCCGCCGGAGAGACATGATGCGAGCACGAGCACGTCACCAGCACCCCGCCCGGCCGCAGCATCTTCAGCGCCCGCAGGTTCAACTCCTTATAGCCGCGCAGCGCGCTGTCCACCGCCCGCTTCGACTTCGCGAACGCCGGAGGATCGAGCACGATCGTGTCGTATGCCGCGCCCGCATCGCTCCACTCGCGCAGCAGATCGAAGGCGTTGGCCTCAATCCAGTCCACCTCCGAGTCCTTCAGCTGCTCACGGTTCGCCGCCAGGTTCTGCTCCGCCACCTCCAGCGCCGCATGCGATACATCGATGCCCGTCACGCGCCGGCAGGTCTTCGCCAGATGCAGCGCAAACCCTCCCTGATACGTGCACACGTCCAGCGCCTCGCCATGCGCGTACCGCGCCGCTGCCGCGTAGTTCTCCCGCTGATCCAGAAACGCGCCCGTCTTCTGCCCGGAGTTCGCGTCGTAATGAAACTTCAGCCCGTTCAGGTGAAAGACCGTCTTCGTCAGCGGCTCTTCGATATCCCGTGCATACAGCGGCGCCGCCGCAGGAGCGCTCAGCTCTTCCAGCTCGCGAATCCGCGCATCCGGCCGCTCCACAATGGTTCGCGGATGCACCGCCTCGCGCAGTGTCTCCGCCGTCACCAGGCGCACCGCATCGTTGTCCAGTGCTTTCGACAGCAGCTGCAGAATCACCAGGTCGCCGTATTTGTCCGCAATCACGCCCGGCAGCGCGTCCGCCTCGCTGAAGACCAGCCGGCACGCATCGGTCTCTGCGGAAAGCATCGGCAGCCGCAGTGCAATCGCCGCCTTCAGCCGCTCCCGCAGCAGCGCCAGCCACGCATCCTCGCCGATCGCCTCCTGCGAGATCAACCGCAGCGCAATCTCTGAAGCCCCGCTGTACAGCGCCGTGCCCAGCAGCATCCCGCGGCGGTCCGTTACCGGCAGCAGCGCTGGAGCATCTTCGCCATCCACCCCGGCCAGTTCTTCCACGTCTGAGCGATACACCCACACGTGCCCCGCCCGCAGCCGGTCCGCAGCCCTCCGCGAAATAACCGCCACCGGCCCCTCCTGTTCTGATTCGCTTGCCGAGGCTTCGCGTTCCCCCGCAGATGGCACCGGTTCTTCGGCGGGAAATGAGGATGACTGGCGTGTTTTCCGTGGTGTATGAGCAGGCATGGGACTAATGAAAATCTTCGCACAGGCCGCCGGATTTCTTCTGAAGGAGATCTCGCTGGCCGGGTGCCCATGTCCGTCTGTTCGGACATGGGAATGAAAACTCTTTCATCCTGTCATCCCGACCGAAGTCGCTGCCGTAAGCCGCGACGCAGCGGAGGGATCTGCCTTTTTCTATTCCACCCGAAATCCTTCTTCAAAAAACTGCCCGGCTCCCCCGATTCACACTTCTTTTTTCGATCACGCCTATAATAAGTTATGGCGACCGTGCAAACCGCCGCTCCGGCGGCCGGGCAGACCCCCGATCTGTTTGCCGAGAAGTTCGGCAGGCTGCTCAGCCTTGTGCGCGCCAACCGTCCCAGCGACGATCCCGCCCTCATCCGCCAGGCATGGGAGTTCTGCCTCGAGCACCACAAAGGCCAGCTTCGCGCCTCCGGCGAACCTTACGTCCTTCATCCTCTTGAGGTTGCTCTTGTTCTTGCAGAGATGAAGCTGGACTCGACCGCCATCGCCGCCGGCCTGCTCCATGACGCCGTCGAAGACACCCCGGTCACCACCGAAGACATCACCCGCCGCTTTGGCGAGCAGGTCGCCCACATCGTTGAGGGCGTCACCAAAATCGACAAAATCCAGTTCGCCAACCGCGAAGACCGCCAGGCTGAGAACGTCCGCAAGATGCTTCTCGCCATGGTCAGCGACGTCCGCGTGGTGCTCATCAAGCTCGCCGACCGCCTCCACAACATGCGCACGCTCGAGCATCTCCGCCCCGAGCGCCAGCAGGCCATCGCCCGCGAAACCCTCGACATCTACGCCCCGCTCGCCCACCGTCTCGGCATGGGCAAAGTCCGCGGCGAGCTCGAAGACCTCTCCTTCCGCTACGTCGATCCCTTCGCCTGGCAGCAGCTTCGTGACGCCGTCGAAGCCCGCCGCGTCGAAGGCGAGCAGTTCCTCGCCGGCGTCGAAGACCTGCTCCAGGAGCGCCTCCGCGAGAACAACATCAAAGCCCGCGTCGAGTGGCGTATCAAACGCCTTTACAGCATTCACCAGAAGCAGATCAAGGCCCGCATCTCCGTCGATCAGGTCTACGATCTGCTCGCCCTTCGCGTCATCACCAACAGCGTGCAGGACTGCTACGCCGTCTTCGGCCTCATCCACAGCATCTGGCGCCCCGTCCCCGGCCGTATCAAGGACTTCATCGCCATGCCGCGCCCCAATCTCTATCAGTCGCTCCACACCACCGTCATGGGCGAAGGCGGCCACCAGTTCGAGGTGCAGATTCGTACCGAGGAGATGCACCGCATCGCCGAAGAGGGCATCGCCGCGCACTGGAAGTACAAAGCCACCGGCTCGCCCATCAGTGCTCGCGATGAGCAGCGCCTCGCCTGGGTCCGCCAGCTCGTCGAGTGGCAACGGGAGATGACCGATCCCAACGAGTTCCTCTCCACGCTCAAGATCGATCTCTACCCCGAAGAGGTCTACACCTTCACCCCGAAGGGCAAGGTCGTCGTCCTGCCCAAAGACGCCAGCCCGCTCGACTTCGCCTACTCCATCCACACTGAAGTCGGCAACACCTGCGTCGGCGCGAAGGTAAACGGCCGCATCATGCCGCTGCGCACGAAGCTCCGCAACGGAGACATCGTCGAAGTCGTCACCCAGAACGGCCACACGCCCAGCCGCGACTGGCTCACCTTCGTCAAAAGCTCACGCGCCCGCAACAAGATCAAGCACTGGCTCAACGAGCATCAGCGCGAGCGCGCCATCGAGCTCGGCCGCAAGCTCCTCGAGCGCGAAGCACGCAAATACAAAGTGCCGCTCTCGAAGTTCGAGGAGTCCGATTTCGCGCGCATCGCCGCCGAATACAGCGTGGCCACGCCCAACGATCTGCTGGCCGCCGTCGGCTTTGGAAAATACTCGGCGCGCCAGGTGCTCAACCGCCTCGCGCCCGGTCTCATGCACCCTCAGCAGGAGGCCGAAACGCCCGCCGTCACTCCCGGCGTCTCCGATGCCGTGCGTCGCGTCTCGATCAGCAGCGGCAGCGCCGACTCGCTTCAGGTGGAAGGACAGAACGAGCTGCTCGTCTATCGCGCGCGATGTTGCAATCCCATTCGCGGCGAAGAGATCATCGGCTACGTCACGCGCGGCAAAGGCGTCGCCGTACATGCGCGCAGCTGTCCCAACGTGCAGAATCTCCTCTATGAGTCCGATCGCCGCATCTCGGTCGAATGGGCTCGCCCCGCCGAAGAGACCTCAGGCAGCAGGCGCCTCACCTATCCTGTGCGGCTGACCATCCACTGTGACGACCGCACCGGCATGCTAAAGGAAATGACTGCCGTCATCAGCGACGACAACACCAACATCCGCTCCGTCGATTCCAATCCCACCGAAAACGGAGAGGCCCTCGTTGAATTCGTCGTCGAAGCCGAAGACGTGCGCCATCTTGCCCGTCTCGTGCAGGGCCTCCGCCGCGTTCCCGGCGTGCGCGACGTGCAGCGCTCCCAGAAGCTGTAAGCCGTCTCGTCAGCGGCGTTCTTACGCAGCGCGTGCCTGAACCGTATCCTCGTACCAGTCCGTGCGTGTCAGCGGCAGATGGCACTCCCCCGCTTCCGGCTTGCTGAGCAGCGTGTGATACAGGTGAATGCGCCCCTGCCGGAAGGCCCGCGCCGCCGCCGCCATATACAGCCGCCAGATGCGGTATGTCATATCGCCGGTATGCCGCTTCGCTTCGTCGCTGTGACGCTCCAGCGCCTCCACCCAGCGATCCAGGGTCAGCGCATAGTGCTCGCGAAGCTCCTCCACGTCGCGCACCTCAAAGCCGCATCTCTCCGCCTGCTGCAGCGCGCTGTAAAGAGGAACCAGGTCGCCATCCGGAAACACATACTCGTCGATAAACGACGCGCCCGGTCTCCTGTATGTGGCCGACGCCGCGATGCCGCTGTTCAGAAACACGCCTCCCGGCCGCAGCATCCGCCATGCCTGCTCGAAATACGATCCCAGCATCGGCTCGCCGACGTGCTCGAACATGCCGATGCTGCAGATCTTGTCATACCTCTCCGCGCCCTCAAGGTCCCGGTAATCGCAGATGCGCACCGCGCACCGGCTGCTCATCCCCGCCGCCTCAATGCGCTCCTGAGCCAGCTCCGCCTGACGAACGCTCACCGTCACGCCGCACGCTTCGACCCCGTAGTGCGAGGCCGCATGCAGAATCAGCCCGCCCCATCCGCAGCCGATATCCAGCAGCTTCTCTCCCGGCTGCAGGCGCAGCTTTCTGCACAGGTAGTCCAGTTTATGAAGCTGAGCGGCTTCCAGCGTGTCATCGGTCCTCTCAAAATATCCGGCCGAGTAGAGCATCGAGCGGTCGAGCCACAACCGGTAAAACTCATTCGAGACATCGTAGTGATAAGCAATCGCGGCCCGGTCCCGCTCCCTCGAATGCAGAGCTCCATCGCCCTCGCCCAGGTGCCCCTGCATCTCCGTGTTCTCTTCGGGCAGACACGCGGCCAGTCTGTGAAGAATCGCCTGCTGCGTCGCGCTCGGCTGGTAGGTCATCAGCCGTTCGGCAAGAGCAAACGCCGCCTGCAGATCGCCCTCCACGTCGATGTGCCCACGCATGAAGCACTCGCCGAGAGTCAGCTCATCCGGTGCGTCGAAAAGCACCCGCAGTGCCGAGGGATCGTGCAGAACCAGTGTGAATGGAGGCGGGTGTCGCGGTTCAGTGCAGCTTCCGTCCCAAAACCGGACAGAGAATGCTGGCCCGGCTTCTTCTTCAGCGAGCTCCCGCAACAGAGCCGCAGCCAGATACCGGATCAGATGAGAGTTGGCAGACCGCAGGACGGATGAAAGCATATCGCCTCCTTCCACAAACTACGTTCCGTAAGATGCCTAAAACCTCGCAGAAGATGGCTGCGGAAAAGATGGATACTGCTTCCGTTTCTAAGATGGTCTATAACTTCTGCGCCACGCCGAGTCGTCGAAGATACAAAGTAATCCGATTGGAGAGAATATCGGCAGACGGCCAATCTTAATCTTGCCGTCATCTTTCCGAAAAATATCTCAGATCTCCTGATCTTCCGGATCGAAGACAATCTCCCGGCGCATATCGCCCGGAGCCGTGACCCACACAGACTGCTCGTTCTCGTACTCCGCGGAAGAACCGACACAGGAGGCCACCGTCTGCCACATCAGCTTCAGATCGCTGCGCAGAGATGCATTCTGCATGTATTCAAGATCGATGCGGGCTTTACTCGGCTTGATGAAATTCTCGTAAAACGACTCCAGCTCATATTCAGGCACGCCGCGCAGAATCTCCTCTTCGTGCCGGAACGCCAGCGTCGCCGGCCCCGTGATTCCAGGCCGCGACGGAATGCACAGCGCCTCATGCTGCGGCAGTTTTGGTCGTGGCCCCACCAGGCTCATATCGCCCTTCAGAACATTCCAGAACTGCGGCAGCTCATCCAGCTTGAAGCGGCGCAGAAAGGCGCCTACGGGCGTGATCCGTGCATCGCCGCTGACCGTGATATTCGAGCCCGGAGCCTCTCCCGTTCTCATCGAGCGGAATTTGTAGAGCGTAAACTCCTGGCCGTTGCGCCCCATGCGCCGCTGCCGGAACAGCACCGGCTCGGCAGAGCTCAGATACACCGCAAGCGCAACCAGCAGCAGCGCCGGAGCAAGCAGCGCCAGAGCGAAGAGAGCAACCGCACAATCCAGAAAGCGGCGCGGTCCTGAAGTGACCCACGGACTCAGGTTCAATGCAGATGGCGTGTCGTCATAAGTCACTGCGTTCAGATTGGTTGAGAGCACGAAATCAGTCCCGGATTGCAGAAGCTCGTTATTTTGAACGTCATCGATCAGGAGGGGGGGGACTCGCCTGCTCGTGGGGTGCGGAGAGGGTTGATGCCCAAACGATACTGCGCTCATTGCGAAAAGTCCTGATTTCCAAAAAGTTTGACGACCAGGCAGTGCAGCTTCGTCCCCGGAAGAAACAGGTCTGGAGCAGTTAATAAATATCTTACGACTGCTTCTGCAGTTCTCTTCGAATCACAAACTATACTCCATCCGGTCAACCTTTCTCGCGGTTAACTCATTCAGGAATATCCAGGTGATGATTCGTTATGTTCCTCCAGTGTAATGTATTAGCTTGGATGCAGAAGTTCTTTCTGCTGAATTTCCAAATACCGCATAAGCTATAAAAAGTCCCCTTGACATTTGGGGTACCCTCCGGGCATCTGCGGAGAAAAACCCTGGAGCGGGCTGCGCCTGTGCTGGATAGACGCAAACGAGCATTAACGAGATTCCTTTCAATGAAGAGACTGTGGTTCCTGATTTTGTTCACCGTGGTGCTGCTAACACCATGGAGCCTGTACCCCCAAAGCGCCTGGGATTCCCAGCAGAGCAGCGATGCAAACTGCTCGGCCGCGGATCCATCCTGCGGACAACAGAATCAGTATTCGTCGCCTATCCTTCCCAATCAGGCCGGTCAGCAGGTCACTCCCAATGGAGCGTCATCTCTCGGCCAGCTACCTCCTGAGACGACGTACCAGGACAACGGTAATCCGGCAAACCGCTTCCGCAATCGATATTCACAGTTTCCTCAGCAGCTTCCTCCGCAACCCCTCTCAGAATTCCAGAAATTTGTAGCGTCCACGACCGGACAGGTACTGCCGGTCTTCGGAGAGAGTCTCTTTCGTAACGTGCCGTCCACCTTTGCTCCTCTTGAGCAGACCCCTGTTCCTCCCGACTACGTCATCGGGCCCCAGGACGAAATACGGATACGCGTCTGGGGACAGGTGAATTTCAGAGCTAATCTCTTTGTCGACCGCGCGGGAGAAATCTATATCCCTCAGGTAGGCGGAATTCATGTGGCCGGCCTGCCATTTTCCCAGCTCGATCCGCATCTTCGCGCCGCCATCGGAAGAATCTATCGCAACTTCGATCTCACCGCCGATCTCGGTCAGATCCGCGCCGTCCAGGTCTATGTAACCGGAGAGGCCCGCCGCCCCGGTGTCTATACGGTAAGCTCACTCAGCACTCTGGCCGATGCCCTCTTCGCCAGCGGAGGCGTCGCCATCGAAGGTTCGATGCGGCACATCCAGCTCCGCCGCAACGGCGCCATGATTACCGATTTTGACCTCTATGACCTCCTGGTGCATGGAGACAAATCGAAGGACGTCGGCCTGCTCTCCGGAGACGTCATCTACATTCCCCCCGTCGGGCCTGAAGTCGCCATCATGGGCAGCGTACGAAGCCCTGGTATTTATGAGCTGCGCGGAGATGAATCCATCGACCAGGCTCTGAAGGACGCCGGCGGCGTCTCCGCCATCGCCGCTGAATCGCGCATCTCGATCGAGCGGATTCAGGACCATCAGAGCCGTAAAGCCATGGAGATGGCATTCGATGCCGCGGGCCTGGCCACTCCCCTCGCCAGCGGAGACATCCTCCGCGTCTACTCCATGGTTCCGATGTACAGCAAAACCATCACCCTGCGCGGCAACACCGCCAATCCAGGACGCTTCGGCTGGCATGCCGGCATGCACCTGAGCGATCTCATCCCGGATCGCGATTCGCTCATTACAAGAGACTACTGGTGGAAGCGGACGCAGCTCGGTCTGCCCGCTCCTGAGTTCCAGCCCCTCGACCGGTTTCCCAATCTCCGGCAGCCCTCCAGCCCCTGGGATCTGCCGCGTAATCCCCGTCCCCCCTCCGCAAACCGGAACTACAACCGGAATCCGTATTCTCGTTCCACCGTTGCCGGCTCGCAGCAGAATCAGCAATATCAGGAAAGCAACGGACAGTATCTGCCGCCGAATTACAACGACCCTGACTCCGGCGATTATTACAACAACGTAAATCCGGATGAGAATCCGTACGATCAGCAGTACCCCCAGGACCAGTATCAGGGCCAGTATCAGGATCAAAACCCGGATCAGTCCCTCTCGCCGAACGATTCCCGAAACGGGCAATACAATCGGATGGGCAGCAACTCTTCGCTCGCCTCCCAGGAATCCAATTTGCAGAACCCGCAGGGACAGGGCCAGACGCAGACCCCCAAAAATGATGTGCGCCTCAACTCGCCCGACATCGACTGGGATTACGCCGTGATCGAGAGAATGGACCCGAAGACCCTCACCAGCTCTCTGATCCCCTTCGACCTCGGCAGGCTGATCCTGGATCACGACGAGTCGCAGAACCTGGAGCTCCAGCCCGGCGATGTCGTGACCATCTTCTCTCAGGCCGATATCCATGTGCCGCTCGTGCAGCAGACGAAGTATGTGCGTCTCGAAGGCGAGTTCGTGCACTCCGGCATTTACAGCGTGCATCCCGGTGAAACCCTGCGCCAGCTCGTCAGCCGCGCCGGCGGCCTTACCCCGGGCGCGTATCTTTATGGCTCCGAATTCACGCGTGAATCCACGCGCGTCGTGCAGCAGCACCGCATCGATGAATATGTGCAGAACCTTGAGCTGGAAATTCAGCGCGGAAGCCTCGCCCTCGCTGCCTCTCCCGTATCCACGTCGCAGGACATCGCCAGCGGCGCCGCGGCCCAGAACAGCGAGCACGAGCTCATCAGCCGTCTGCGGCAGATGCGGGCCACGGGCCGTGTCGTGCTGGAGCTCGAATCGGCCAGCACCGGCATCAGCAGCCTGCCCGACATCCCTCTCGAAAATGGCGATCACTTTATCGTGCCGCCCGTTCCGGCAACCGTGAACGTGGTCGGCGCCGTCTACGACCAGAATTCCTTCCTTTACCATGATGGCCGGCGCACCGGACAATATCTGCGCCTGGCCGGTGGCCCCGATCGCGACGCGGATACCAAACACGCGTTCATCATCCGTGCCGATGGTTCGGTCGTCAGCCGCAAAGATGAGAATGGCCTCTGGGGAAATACCTTTGAAGATGTGCCGCTCAATCCGGGAGACACCATCGTGATGCCTGAAAAGACCATCAAGCCATCCGCTCTGCGCGGCTTCCTCGACTGGTCGCAGGTCTTCTCGCAGTTCGCTCTCGGAGCCGCCGCCATCAGCGTGATTCATCAATAATGGCTAAAGATGTCAGATCAATAATGGCCTAAAGATGTCAGGTCAATAATGGCTAAAGAGGTCAGATCGAAGCCGGGTTGCTGCTCTTCATCGTGATCGGATCGTCAAATAAGAATGTGAGGGGCGCCATAATGCGTATCGGCAGTTGCCCCACCCGGCAGGACAGGAACTGGAAGCACCATGAATAAGTCGACAGCCTTCGAACAGGAGACCGGTACCGCAAAGCCCATGACCGCCGGGCCGGAATCCTCGACCGTGTCGCACCCCGAGCAGCAGGAGATCTCCCTGCTCGACATCCTGCTGGTCCTTGCCGAGCGTCGTAAACTCATCTTCCTGATCACTGTCATCTTCGCCATCGGGGCAATCATCATCTCTCTGGTGCTGCCCAAGCGCTATACGGCGGAGACGACGATCCTGCCTCCGGATGCAAAGTCATCCTCTTTGTCTTCCATGATGACTTCGCAGCTGGGAAATCTGGGCGGCATCGCAGCTCTCGCAGGGGGAAGCCTCGGACTCAAAAATCCGAATGAGATGTTCATCGCCATGCTCAAAAGCCAGACGGTGGAAAACGCCATGGTCCACCGCTACAACCTCATGCAGGAGTATCACAGCAAATATCTCTCGCTTGCGCGCAAAAGCTTTGAAAAGCACGTCACCCTCGACGGAAACGGCAAAGACGGCCTGATTCACATCTCCGTCGAGGACTGGGACCCGAAGCGCGCCGCTGAGCTGGCCAACGGTTACGTCGATCAGTTCCGCACACTCTCTCAGACGCTCGCCATCACCGAGGCCGGACAGCGCCGCCTCTTCTTCGAGCAGCAGCTCCAGCAGTCGAAGGACAGGCTTGCCGACGCCGAAGAGGCGTTGAAGGAGACCGAGCAGAAGACCGGCATGATCCAGCTCGACAGTCAGGCACGCGCCCTGATCGAGACCGCGGCCAGTCTGCGCGCGCAGGTCACCGCGAAGGAAGTTCAGCTCCAGGCCATGCAGACCTATGCCACAAGCGAAAATGCGAACGTGGTCGAGATGCAGAAGGAGCTCGACGGACTGCGTGCCCAGCTCGCCAAACTTACCGGCAACCAGGATGAAACCAGTGGAGCCCTGATCGCTCCCAAGGGTATGATGGCGCAGACCGGCCTTGAATATGTTCGCCGCCTGCGGGACGTCAAATACTACGAGACCATCTTCGAGATCCTTGCCCGTCAGTATGAGCTCGCCAGACTCGACGAAGCAAAAGAGGGTGCTGTGATTCAGGTGGTCGACCCGGCCATCGTTCCCGACCGCCGCTCGTTTCCCCAGCGTGCTCTCATCACCGTCGTCACGACATTCATCGGCTTCTTCTTTGCCTGTTCCTTTGCCCTGGCCCAGGCTGGCCTGGCGCATATGAGGCAGGACCCGGAGACGAACGCGAAGCTCAGTCTTCTGCGCCAGCTGCTCCGCTTCCGCCGCTCGCCGGCAATTGCACACGAAAGGTGAACCCCCGGTGCCGCTCATGGCATCCTTGAAAGGGAATGGTTCCGGCACAGTCACATCCCCGGCGCTCGTTTGAGCTCACTCTTGCCAGCGCTCGCCGCACCATGCTCTTCAGCGAGATCGTCCGGCTGGCCATCGACAGCTTCCGCGCCAGCAAAGTGCGCTTCATGCTGACGGCGCTCGGCATGGTCATCGGCTCGGCCTCGGTCATCTTCGTCGTCACCATCGGCCTTACCGGAAAACAGTACATTCTCAATGCCATCGAAGGCATCGGCACCAATATGGTGGAGCTCGAGTACTCCGGCGGCGGAGCGGGCAACGTCAACACCAATTTCCAGAACGATCTTCTGACGCGCGATGACGAGCGTGCCGTCGACGAGCAGGTTCCCGCCGTTGCCGCCTCGTCGCCTATGCTCGAGATGCACGACCGCATCAGCTTCGGCAGCGGCCTCGTCAAGGATGTGCTCGTCCTCGGCGTCAGCCCGCAATATCGCCAGGTGCGCAACCTTATCGTGCTCTCCGGCCGCTTCTTCGACGACGAAGACGAGACCACGCACACCAAGGTCGCCGTCGTCACCGAGCCCTTCGCGCGCGCCATGTTCGGCAGCACCTCGGCGGCTATCAACGGAACCTTTCAGCTCAGCGGCATCCCCTTCACCATCATCGGAACCTTCCGCGAGCGCACGGACACCTTCGGCCAGTCCGAAATCGCCGACCAGACCATCCTTGTTCCCTATTCCGTTGCGCGCTACTTCACCGGCACCGACAACGTGAAGCAGATCTTCTTTTCCATCCGCGACGCAAGAGATGTCGAGGCCGCCTCAAAGCAGATCGTAAATGTCGTGCACGGCCGCCACCAGCAGAATTCCGTCTACACCGCGCAGACTCTCACCGCGCTCCTCACCACCGCCAGCCTTATCGCCAACGCGCTCACCATCGTGCTTATGCTGGTCTCAGCCGTCACGCTCGCCGTCGGCGGCGTTGGCATCATGAACATCATGCTGGCCACCGTGCGCTCGCGCATCCGCGAAATCGGCATTCGCAAGGCCCTCGGAGCCACCGCGCGCGAAATCAAGCTTCAGTTCCTCATCGAGGCTGTCTTTATCTCGCTCGCCGGAGGTCTCATCGGCACGATCATCGGCCTCGCCGTGCCTTTCTCTGTCCGGTTCTTCACCAGCTATCGCGTTCCTGTCTCCGGATGGTCCGCCGTCATTGCCCTCGTCACCTCGACGATGGTCGGCATCATCTTTGGAACGCTGCCGGCCAACCGCGCCGCCCAGCTCGATCCCGTCGAATCCCTCAAGTACGAATAACGCAGGAGCAGCGAGCGCAGCGATTAGCCATCAGGAGGTAGCGATGAGAGAACAGGAAACAGAGAATTCAATGCACCGCACTGCCTCTCTTCTAATGGCTAATCCCTGATCCCTGCCTTTACCGCATCTTCACGCCTGCAGGAATCACCGCCAGCGCGACTTCCATCTCCGTTCCATCCGGCAGATGCACATTTTTGCCGTGTGAGAGGAACGTCGCCGAATTCGCGTCGTGAATATCGCTCTTCAGTGTTACTCCCGGCACGCCGTTCTGCGGCGTCTGCTGCTGCTGTTGCCCGGCCTCTTCACCGGAAGGCATGCCCGCTCCGCTCATCTGCGGCTGCGAAGCGGAAGCAGACGCCGCTCCGGATGATCCCGACGGCATGCCCGCTCCGCCCGGTACTCCCACGCCGCCCGGAGAAGACGCGCTCGGCATCGGTGCGCCGCCGCCTTCGCCCGCATTCGGCTGCTGCATCGGGTTCACCGGCTGAACAATCGCCGTCACCGTCGCCTTGATCGGGAGCTGCTGCCCATCCTTCAGGCGCGCATGATCGAACGTCACCACAATCGTCGAATCGCCTTTATGCTCCGACGCCGTGACCTGATCCACGTGCCCCACCAGCTCCGTACTCTTCGGCAGCGTCTGCGCGTCCGGAATCTGCACATCCTGCTGCAGCTTCGCCGTCACCGCGTCGCCCTGCTTCGCCTTCTTTGCATCGAGTGTTTTATCGAGCTCTGCTTTTGCCGGAACCATCTGGATCGTCCGTGCCGCCGGCTGCTGCGCCGTATCGCCCGCGGCCGTATTCTGGGCGCTCATCGCCGGAGCTGCCAGAAAAGCCGTCATCGCCGCCGCAGCGCATGGCAAAATCCACCGCTGTATCTGTCTCTGCATACAAAGCCTCATTTCCGCCGCGCATCGTCCTCTTGCGGGGACGCTCCTCCGCGAAATAGCGTTGCCTGCCGCACCGCCGCTGTTAAACTGGAAACAGGCAGCTTCGCCCCGTTTTTTCTGAATCGAAGCAACCATCAGAGCTATGGCCACCGCCACCCCACTCCCGATCTCCGTCAGCGAGTATCTCCATACGAGCTATCGCCCGGACTGCGACTACGTGGACGGCATCATCGAGGAGAGAAACCTGGGCGAGTTAGATCACGCAGCCATGCAGGGCGCACTTATGCAGTGGTTTAGCCAACATGCGCGCGAGTGGGGAATTCACGTCTACCCTGAGATCCGCGTCCAGGTCTCCTCAACGCGCTTCCGCATCGCCGATATCTGTCTGGTCTCCCGGCAGGCGCCGCGCGAGCAGATCATTCAGACGCCTCCTGTCGCCGTGATCGAAATTCTCTCCCCCGAGGACCGCAGGCCGCGATACGCCCAGCGCCTCGATGACTATCGCCACATGGGCGTGAAGCACATCTGGGTCATCGACCCCGCCACGCGCAAAGGCTTCGACTGTTCTTCCCGGGACTGGATCGAAACATCGCACTTCGTCGTCTCCGGCAGCCCTGTTCACCTTGATCTTGCGGCGCTCTTCGCCGCCATCGACGAAGACCACGCCCGGTAGCTGCTTTTTCCGTCGGGTGGCTGGATGCCATCGCCCTCCGGAAAGCACTGCCCGAAACCCGGCGAGCCGCGGTCGCACCGCGCTCCGGCAACAGAAAGAGCTTAGGAAATCCCTGTGAGCACCATTCGCAATATCGCCATCATCGCCCACGTCGACCACGGCAAGACCACCCTCGTTGATGCCATGCTCCGCCAGGCCGGAACCTTCCGCGCCAATGAAGCCGTCGCCGACCGCGTCATGGACTCCAACGACCTCGAGCGCGAGCGCGGCATCACCATCCTCGCCAAGAACACCGCCATCTTTTTCAAAAACGAGAAGATCAACATCGTCGACACCCCCGGCCACGCCGACTTCGGCGGTGAGGTCGAGCGCGCCCTCAAGATGGTCGACGGCGTCATGCTCCTCGTCGATGCCTCCGAAGGTCCGCTGCCGCAGACTCGCTACGTGCTCTCCAAGGCCCTCGAAGCCGGCCTGCCCGTCATCCTGACCATCAACAAGATCGACCGCCCCGACGCGCGTCCGCAAGAGGTTCTGAACGAGGTCTACGACCTCTTCATCGACCTCGACGCCAGCGAAGACCAGATCGACTTTCCCGTCCTCTACACCAACGGCAAGCAGGGAACCGCGACCACCGACATCGCCATCTCTGGCACCGACCTTCAGCCCCTTTTCGAGCAGATCCTCACCACCATCCCCACCGCGAAGGGGGACGCAGCCGCTCCGCTCCAGGTCCAGGTCACCAATCTCGACTACTCCGACTACCTCGGCCGCCTCGGCATCGCGAAGGTCTTCAACGGAACCCTCAAAACCGGCGACGAAGTCTACATCTCCAAGCTCGACGGCTCGCTTGAAAAGACCCGCATCACCAAGCTCTTCAGCTTCAGCGGCCTCAAGCGCACCGACATTACCGAGACCGAGCTGGGCGATATCGTCGCCGTCGCCGGAGTCACCGGCATCACCATCGGCGAGACCATCACCTCCATCGAAACCCCCGCGCCCATGCCGCCCATCGTCATCGACGAGCCGACCATTGCCATGCAGTTTTCGGTCAACAACTCGCCCATGGCCGGACGCGAAGGCAAGTACGTCACCTCGCGCAACCTTCGCGAGCGCCTCGACAAGGAGCTCCTCACCAACGTCTCCATCCGCGTCGAAGAGACCGGCAGCCCCGACAGCTTCAAGGTTCTCGGCCGCGGTGAGCTCCAGCTCGCCATTCTGATCGAGATGATGCGCCGCGAAGACTTCGAGCTCATGGTCGGCCGCCCCGAGATCGTCACCCGCACCATCGAGGGCAAGACGATGGAGCCAGTCGAGCACCTCACCATCGACATCCCCGACAACTTCGTCGGCACGGTGATTGAGCGCCTCGGGCCCCGCAAGGGCGAGATGGTCAAGATGCACGGCCACGGCCGCGTCCGCCTCGAATTCCGCGTTCCTTCGCGCGGCCTCATCGGTCTGCGCAGCGAGCTGCTCACCGAGACCCGCGGCACCATCGTCATGAATTCGATCTTCGATGGCTACATGCCGTATCAGGGTGAGATCCCGCAGCGCCCCACCGGCGCCCTCATCGCCGATCGCACCGGAACCACCACCGCCTATGCACTCGAAGGCCTCGAAGACCGCGGCGTGCTCTTCGTCCCGCCTGGCGTGGAAGTCTATGAAGGCATGGTCATCGGCGAGCACTCCCGCGACAATGACCTCGACGTCAACGTCGTCCGCGAAAAGAAGCTCACCAACATGCGCGCGTCCTCATCGGATGAGTCCGTTCGCCTCACCCCGCCCCGCGCCATGAACCTCGAGCAGGCCATCGAGTTCATCGCCGAGGACGAAATGGTCGAGGTCACGCCCAAATCTCTCCGTCTGCGCAAAAAGGTCCTGCAGGCCAACCGCCGGCCCAAACGCTACGCGCCGGTCTCCAGCTAATTCCGTGTCCGCGCCGGGGCGAGTCTTTTCTCGATGAGACGCGCCCCGTCTGCAGGTCAGCGCCTGTGCTGACCTGCGCCGCATCCTCTTTTAGTCCGGGCCAAACCTCCTCTCTCCCCCACCCGGCAATTGTCATTTCTTTATCTCAACTTCCTGCACCTGCAATCCGAACCCATCCAGCCGCCGTACCCACTGCAATGAAAACTTCGTCTCTGCGAAGTGCATTGCCCCGCCCGCTCGACTTCGCGCGCCCCCATCAGGATGTTTCACTTTGTGAGGTCTATATGCAGGAAGCCACCATCGTGGAAAAAACCCGTACGTCTGTCGCTCGCCGCGCCTTTCTGAAGAATGCCGGCGGAGCCGCAGCCTTTGCCGCCGCCGCACTCGCCGGAGGCACGCAGCTTCTGCGCGCCCAGGGCACCAGCGTCATCGACACGCCGCAGGAGATCTTCACCGCCGCGCTCGTCGCCGAAGATCTCGCCAACGTTTTCTACTACAACGTGCTCACCGGCCCGGTCATCCAGAACGCCAACCTCGCCGGTCCCGGCGGCAGCGCGAAAAACATCGCGCCCACCGGACAAGCCGACGATGTCGGCTACCTTCGCGCAGCACTCTACGAAGAGTTCCAGCATGCTCTGCTCTTCCGTCAGCTGCTGGGCAGCAACTCCAACTCCACCGACCCCTTCCAGACGTTCTATTTCGACAGCGCTGCATTTTCCGATCTCGACACCTTCGTCAACACCCTCGTCGCGCTGGAGCAGGCCTTCATCGGCGCCTATCTCGCCGCCATCCTTGAATTCAGCACCCTCGCCGCGCAGGGTAAAACCCTCACCTTCGGCGGCCAGCAGTTCACGCCCGGCCAGCTGGCCTACTTCGCCCAGGTCTCGGCCACCATCATGGGCGTGGAGTGCGAGCATCGGGCCCTCGGCCGCTCCATCAATCCTCTTTTCATCCCCGCCAACAACACCACCTACGAGTCGACCGACGGAATTCTCTCCGTCTTCAACGGCCCCAGCTCCGCCGTCGCCGCGCTTACTCCGTTCATCACCCCCGGCAGCGGAAAGACCGCCTATCCGCTCAAACAGGCGCATGACTTCGCCTACACCGTCTGGACCTTCACCGCCGGAAACATCCCCGCCCCGCCCGCATCCTGACGCCGCCTCGAACCGGAAGACAGAGAGGCGTCGCTTTCCGGCGCGCCTCTCTTTCGCTCTCCCGCTCTCGCGCCTCTGCTGCGGGCCCGCGCTGTGTTAGTGTTTGGTTAAGAGCCTGACCGCGCCCCAGGCGCCTCGGGTGTGTATTGCATGTCGCCTCAGCCGAATCTTCTTTCGCCGAACACCTCACAGGCATCGGCTGCGAACAAGTCTCACCGGCAGGAGCCCTCCTGGCTCCGGCGTTCGGAGCTGATCCTGCGTGTGCTCGTTCGCCTCTATATCGGTCTTATTCTTGTCGTTCTGCCCTGGACGCACTTCTGGGCCGACAATCGCTTCTTTATCTACTTCGCTCCCGTCGCCCGCTTCACCGTCAGCGGACCCTTCCGCGGCTTCATCTCCGGCCTCGGCCTTCTGAATATCTGGATCGCCATCACCGACGCCGTCTTCCACAAGGAACCCTGAGCCGTCCGTCCCTCCGCTCCGGAGAGGTATCCTCTTCAAAGGACAGGCAGCATCGCTCTGTGCCATCCCGTCACCCCGCGGACCAGGAGAGCCGCACCGATCATGTCCCGGAAAACCCCTGAGCCGCTGGCCTCCGCTCCACTCGCCTACGAAAACCCTGCCTTCCTCAACAGCCCCGACGGCCGCATCATCCGCATTCTCTCCGAGTACTCCGAGCCCCTCGCCCGCTTTCGCCGCGAGCGCATCCAGGACACCGTCGTCTTCTTCGGCTCCGCCCGCTTCCGCGCTATCGCCGAGGCCAGCCACGATCTCGACGAGGCCAGGCGCGACCTCGAGCTCCTCGAAAACACCGGCTCCCGCCAGCCCGCTCCCGAAGAAGAGCAGCCCGCGCGCCGTCCCGATCTCGATCAGGGAGAGACCAGCGCCCTCCGCCGCCGTCGCGCCGAGGCCGCCGTCGAAATGGCCCGCTATTACGAGGACGCCCGCCGTCTCGCCGGACTTCTCACCGAGTGGACAAAGACCCTCCGCTCCCGCCGTCATCGCTTCGTCGTCACCTCCGGCGGAGGCCCCGGCATCATGGAAGCAGCCAATCGAGGCGCCTGGGAAGCCGGCGGCAAATCCATCGGCCTCAACATCCGTCTGCCCTTCGAGCAGATGCCCAACCAGTACATCACCCCCGCGCTCAACTTCGAGTTCCACTACTTCTTCATGCGCAAGTACTGGTTCGCCTATCTCGCCAAAGCGCTCGTCGTCTTTCCCGGCGGCTTCGGCACCCTCGACGAGATGTTCGAGATCCTCACCCTCGCCCAGACGCAGAAGCTGGCCAAAAAAATCACCGTCGTCGTCTACGGCTCGTCTTACTGGAAGGAGGTGCTCAATCTCGACGTCCTCGTCGAAAAGGGCGCCGTCTCCCCGCGCGACCGCGATCTCTTCCAGTTCGCCGACACCCCCGAGCAGGCCTTCGAGCTCCTCCGCGACGGCCTCATCCGCAACCATCTGGAGCCCGAAGCCGCCCGCCCCGAAGCCGACGTACCCGACATCGCCCACACACGGAGCTAAAAAGCGGTCAGCTAAGAAGCGGTCAGCTAAGAAGCGGTCAACTAAAGTCCGGGCTGCTAAGAACCGGTTAGTTAAAGTCCGGCCATCGGCGGCAATGCAGCGGAGGGATCTGCTTTCTCTTCCCTCTGCAGAATCTCGGGTGCCCCACCTTCGCGAACCGGGGTCCCCAACGCACGTGGTGTTCGTGCGCTGGGGTGGAGAAGCTAAGGTGGGAGGGTCATCTCGCGCAGGGAGATCCGGTAGAAGCCCCGGGCTTCAGCCCGGGGAAATCACGCCGGAAACGAAAAGGGGCTTCAGCCTCGGGCCTTTTTCGCAGGTCAGATATTTCGGCTCGAAAAGAGAACTTCAATTTCGCCCCATCCATGAGCCGGCCAAATCTTCCGCTGACCGTCTTATCGCTGACCGTCTTATCGCTGACCGTCTTATCGCTGACCGTTTTTCCGCTGACCGTCTCATCGCTGCCCGCCCCTTACCTGAACAGGTAACCCCCACATTTGACCCTCCTTTTGCCTGCCCGTAATGCCTCGTTCACGGTGCAATCCGATACTCAGCGCAGGCAGGATCTACGGGAGGAACCAAATGGCCGAACTCCGCCGCATCTCGTATCTCTGGAAGGACGCCGACGCTGCTCGTGGCTGTTCCACCGCTGTTTCGCTCCACAGTCACACCAATCAGTCGAAAGAAACCCTCGACTTCCTGGCGAACCTCGGCAACACCTATCCGCTCATGCGTCCGCTGCTCAGCTTCGGCGAGCGCCGCGCCCGCGAGCGCTATGGTGTGACCGTCAATTACGCCTCGGCCTGGTGGACACCGCCCCTCACGCCGCGTCTGGCCTTCGATCTCGAGAGCCGCCAGATCGAAAAGCTCGGCCTCCAGCCTCTCGTTTCCATCACCGATCACGACACCATCGCCGCGCCCATGCTTCTGCGCACCGTCGCCTCGGCCCGCCACATCCCCGTATCGGTTGAGTGGAGCGCTCCCTTTGGCGGCGATCAGGCCTTTCACCTCGGCATTCACAATCTGCCCAGCGACACCGGCGCCGAGTGGATGAAAATCTTCGAGCAGTACACCGCCGAGCCCGGCACGGCCGCTGAAAAGTCAAAACGGCTCACGGAAATCCTCTCTGCTCTGCACGCCCTGCCCAACGTGCTCGTCGTCTTCAATCACCCGCTCTGGGATCTCTATCTCATCGGAGCCGAAAGGGCCGCCCAGCGCGTCGACGAGTTCCTCCACATGAACCACGAGTTCATGCACGCCTTCGAGCTCAACGGCCTCCGCCACTGGGAAGAGAATCGCGCCGTCAAGCACCTCGCCCGCCGGTGGAACAAGCTCCTCATCTCCGGCGGCGACCGCCACGGTCTCGAGCCCAACGCCAACATCAATCTCTCGAACGCGTCCAGCTTCACCGAGTTCGTGCATGAGGTCCGCTACGAGGGCCGCAGCCACGTCCTCTTCATGCCGCAATACGCGCAGCCCTGGAAGCACCGCATCCTCGAGTCCACCCTCGACGCCATCCGCGATTATCCGGAGTTTCCGCAGGGCTCCCGCACCTGGGACGAGCGTGTCTACCACCCCGATGCCAACGGCGTCCCCCGCCCGCTCTGCGCAATGTGGCCCGGCGACGGCTCCGCTCCCTGGTATCTGCAGCGCGCCATTCAGGCGGTCCGCCTCATGGGCAGCCGCCCCGTCTCCGGCAGCCTCAGGATGGCCTGGAGCGAATCCCGCGAACTCGGCTTCGCCCTCGGCGAAGAAGCCTTCTGATCGGAAGAAGCCTTCCGGCTTTATGGGTCGCCGCACAGGCGCCCACCACACAGGTGCTCCCACTCTTCATGCAAGGAAGGGTGGGAACGCACACCCTGATTGGCGACAAGGAAGGAAGTCGGGGATGGCACGGAAGATTCGGGTGACAAGGAACTAGTTCATTCCCTTGTCCGGACAGACGGGCATGGGGCACCGGCATAACTTTGTTCGCCGGGGTCCCCAACGCACGTGGTGTTCGTGCGCTGGGGTGGAGAAGCTAAGGTGGGAGGGTCATCTCGCGCAGCGAGATCCGGTAGAAGCCCCGGGCTTCAGCCCGGGGGAAAGAGCAGCGAAATAAAAGGGGCTTCAGCCCCGGGCTTCACGAATTTCCTTTGCTCGCACCGGCAGCATCCGGAGCGTTGGTTTCCTTCTCTTCGTCCCAAACGGGATGGGGCAGGCGCGAAGCGAAGGACCTGCATTTCCTGCTGGGCGAAAGATGGGAAGTGTCATCGCTTCGTATCAGGGCACGGCTTTAGCCGTGCCGAACCAGCCTCAAAAACCGAAGGGCTTCAGCCCCTGCGCAAGCATAGTCACGGAATATATCCCATCTCGCGCAGCGAGATCCGGTAGAAGCCCCGGGCTTCAGCCCGGGGAAAAGAGCAGCGAAATAAAAAAGGGGCTTCAGCCCCGGGCCTCACGAATTTCCCTTGCCCGCATCGGCAGCATCCGGAGCGTTGGCCTCCTCCGCTGGCGCAGGGGGAACCGCCGCCGGATCTGCCGGCTGGTTCTGCGCCGCAACCGGAACAGCCGCGAGACCCTGACCCGGGGCTGGCGCCGCAGATTCCGGAGCCGGCTCAGCCCCAGCCGCCGCAGGCTGCGATGGCGGTGCCGGCGGAAGCTTCTGTACCGGTGGAATCCCTCCCGCAGCGTCTTTAGTCTCCTGTCCTCTCTGGATAATCCGGTCGAGCATATCCGGTACAAATCGCTCTGCAAAGCCCGCGATGAAGCTCCACAGAAACAGCTTGGCGTAATCCAGACTGGCCATCGGAAGCAGCCGGAAAAGGAACGGCCAGTTTTCCGGGTAAGCGATCTTGCTGTCCGGTGGGATCGCATGAAAGGACGGAAAAACCGTGCCGCCGACCAGATTGGCGATAAAAATCAGCAGCAGCACCACGGCGAACAGTGCGCCGATCAGCGGAGACAGCCACAGAAAGTAGCTGCTGTTCTGCACCGCCTGGATTACCATCAGTGAATCCGCGTCCTCGCTGTTGATCGACTGCATCCGCCGCAGGGAGCTCACATACCCTCCCAGAATGCCTGCATAGAGCACAGTCGCCAGAACCGCGATAAACGGGATGTGCAGCCAGCGGCCGGTGATCAGCAGAGCCAGTGCCCACAGAACCGTATAGGTGAGCACCCATCGGACCACGCGAATGGTCAGGTGGGTCTGTACCGAATCCAGCTGCGGCCCCAGAACGTACCGCCAGTGAATGCCGCTCGCCAGCGTCTTCAGATCTCCCAGCAGCGATTTGCGAATCGCCGTGTCCGACCCGTTGCACTTGTTCAGATCGGCTGGCTGATAGACCCCGTACTGCCGCTCTCCCACCACTTCGCGGTACCGCAGCCGCAGCACCGGCGCCCGCTGCAGCAGTGTCTCCGTCGGCTGCAGCGACAGCAGCGTCTGTTCCAGCTCCAGCAGGCTGCCCCGGTTCAGCTGCTCCGGGCTTGTCCGGAAGGTATCGATGATCGCCTTCGCCCGGACCATCGCCGGATCGGTAGCCGGCACATCCAGCGCATCCAGCTCCGCGATCATATGTTCAACATAGGCCGTGTCCCATGGGTACAGAGGGACAGACCTGCGTGTAAAAGGCCAGCTCATGAGGTATCTCCTTGGCATGCGGTCGAACAGCACTGGGGAGAAAGAAGAGGGGAAGCCGGATCGGAGAGCCAGGTCAGCAGCCGGATGAGCCGCGAACGTACCAGCCGCGCAAGCCGCGGTCAAGCGGATTCTTCTGCAAAGCGTCCGCGCCCCCGTGTCGTCGTCGCCCGGCTCAACAGGAGCAGGCTCTCTGTCCGCGGCCGCAACATCAGTCTGCTTGCCGCCCGGCAGCCCGCCGGTATCAACCGAAGCCTCGTTTTTTATTCGGTTCTGATCGAGCTCCGCAAAGACGATCCGCAAACATAGCGCGAAACCCATCCGCCGGGAAGCCAAAATGCTTCTGTTCCGATAGACTGAGAGCGGGTTTCTCCTGTGGACTGAGGGGGCTATGCCATCCGAGGCGGGCTTTCAGTGCGCTGGCTGTGGAGAGTGGAATGAAACTGTGGTCGACGAGTCTGCCGGAAAACGGCAATCGTATGTCGAAGACTGTCAGGTGTGCTGCAAGCCCAACCTGCTGGTTATCTCGTGGAATGGTGGCAGGTTTGTCATCCGCGCCGAACTGGAAAGCTGAAAGCCTCGACTCGGGAGTGTGGCAGTAGCCGGATGATGAACAGCACGCAGTATGAAACACCGGGGTTGGGGTCTGCCCCTTCCGTCACATATAATCGCCTTTTCCGAGAATCCGGCCAGATTTTCAGCAGTGAGGGTGTGCCTATTTTTCCCGTCGATCGTTGGAGCGCAGACTCCCGGAGCCATCAGAGCAATTCTTTGCGTCGTCAGTCCCGGGGGCTCATGCGTGCCGGAGTGCCGTCCTGCCGCATGATGAAGTTATTCGTTCTCATTCTGTTGTCCCTGACCGCTGCCTCCGCATGGGCGCAGCAGCAGACCATCAGTCAGATTCGCGTCATCGGCAACCGCCGCATCCCCAAGGAAACCGTTCTCGCGCGCATCTTCAGCCGCGTCGGCGAGCCTTACGATCCGCTGACCGTCGAGCGCGACTTCAACTCGCTCTGGAACACCGGCTACTTTGAGGATGTTCGCATCGAGAAGGAAGACTCGCCGCAGGGCGCGGTCCTCGATATCTACGTCCGCGAAAAACCCACCATCCGCGAGATCAACTACAAGGGCCTCAACTCCGTCACCCTGTCCGATGTCCTCGACCGGTACAAGAAGGAGAAGACCGGCCTTTCGGTCGAAAGCCAGTACGACCCCACGCGTATCGCCGCCGCCGTCACCGTGCTGCGTGAGCTGCTCGCCGAGCACGGCCACCAGTTCGCTACCATTAAGACCGACATCAAGACCATTCCGCCCGCATCTGTTCAGGTCAACTTCCTCATCAAGGAAGGTCCCAAGGTCAAGGTCGGCAAAATTCAGTTCGTCGGCAATGACCACGTCAGCTCCCGCATTCTGCGCGAGTCGATGAAGAATCTGCGGCCCGTCGGCATCCCGCACTCCATCTTCCTGGAAAATCTCTTCGCCAAGACCTACGACGCCAGCAAGCTCGAAGAGGATTCCGAGCGCGTGCGCCAGGCCTATCGCGACCGCGGCTATCTCCGCGGCGGCCCGGTCGGTGAGCCGCAGACGCATATCCGCAACGAAGGCGGTCTCTCATGGATCACCTTCCGTCCCCGCAAGGGCAAGGACATCGATATCAAAATGAATATCGATGAGGGTCAGCGCTACCGTCTGGCCGGTATTACCTTCAGCGGAAACAAGGCCGTCACCAACGCCAAAGCGCTCCGCGCGCAGTTCGCCATGAAGGACGGAGACTGGTTCAACGCAACCGCCTTCGGCAAGGGCCTCGACAACCTGCGAAAGGCCTACGGCCAGCTCGGCTACATCAACTTCACCGGCATCCCCAACCCGACCTTCGACGACGCGAAGCACACCGTTACCTTCAACGTCGACATCGACGAAGGCAAGCCCTTCTACGTCTCCCGCATCGAGTTCCAGGGCAACACCGTCACCCGCGACTTCGTCATCCGCCGCGAGCTGCTCCTCCAGGAAGGCCAGATCTACAACAGCCATCTCTGGGAGCTGAGCCTGATGCGCCTCAATCAGCTCGATTACTTCGATCCGCTCAAGGTCGATCAGGACTCCGAGACCCATCAGAACGCCGAAAACGGCACTGTCGATCTGCTCCTCAAGGTGCACGAAAAGGGCAAGAACTCCATCGGCCTCAACGGCGGCGTCAGCGGCCTCTCCGGATCGTTCCTCGGCCTCAACTATCAGACCAACAACTTCCTCGGACTCGGTGAAACCCTCACCGTCCAGGCCAGCGTTGGCGATCTGGCGCGCAATCTCGTCTTCAGCTTCAACGAGCCGTATGTGCGCAACAAGCCGCTGAACCTCGGCTTCTCGGTCTTCGACAGCAAGTCCGACTACAACGCCTCGAAGAACTACCAGGTCACCGGCAGCGCCGCCAACCTCAGCGCGGCTACCACGTCTCTGCTGCAGAACTACAATCAGTCGAGCACCGGTTTCACCATCTCCGGAAGCTACCCGCTCAAGCACTTCAGCAAATTCGGCTTCCCGCGCTTCGGTGTCACCTACTCGTTCAACGATTCGTCGATTCGCACCTTCAGCGCCGCGTCGGCCAATCTCTTCCAGACGCTGGCCTTCCGCAGCGGCATCCAGGGCCAGAACGCCCTCCAGGGCATCGTCAACAGTTCGGCATCGTTCAGCCTTTCGATCAATAAGCTGGACAGCACCTACATGCCGCACACCGGCCAGGAGCTCTCGGCCGCATTCCAGATCTCCGGACTCTGGGGCAACGTTCGCTACATTCGCCCCGTCATCGAGTTCCGTCAGTTCCGTCCCATCAAGGGTCTGTGGTTTAACCCTGAAGGCCGCAACACCTTCGGATATCGTCTGCAGGCGGCATATATCCGCGGTATCAGCGGCGACGTCGCGCCTCCCTTCGATCGTCTCTATCAGGGCGGCGAGTCCGATCTTCGCGGCTTCGATGTCCGCTCCGGAACCCCGTACGGCTTCGTTCCCACGCGCGTCCAGTTCGCTCTCACCAATCCCGACGGCAGCACCGTTCCACGCGATCCCAACAATCCGAACCTTGGACCGATTGAGGTGCCGCTGCCCGTCTACGGCATCGCTTCCATCGGTGGTGACGCCAACTTCACCTCCAACTTTGAATACCGCATTCCGATCTACGCCCGGACCGTGGCCTTCAACATCTTCGATGACTTCGGCCTCGACATGGCACTCGACAGGAACCAGCTCCGGCAAAGCCCCCAGGGACTCGACGCCCTTACCTCGCCGCTCTACGGCTGCCCGAACTACGTGAACGGCGCCTGCCAGGGGGGCTTCCCGATTAAGTTCAGTCCCAACATCGACCCCATCTCCGGAACCAACTTCGTCCCGCGTATGTCGGCCGGTGGAGAGCTGGACGTGATGATGCCGATCATCAACGCGCCCTTCCGCCTCTACTACGCCTTCAACCCGCTTCGTCTCGAAGAGAATTTCACGCGCCAGGATCTCATTACCCGCGCCATGTTCCCCTCAGGCGGCGCCGGCGACTACTCCTATGCGCGAGCGGAGCAGTTTTACAACGGCCTTTATCAGCTTCGCGAGCCCCGCAAGACCTTCCGTCTCGCGGTCAGCACCACCTTCTGATCCTTCCGGGGCAGGGTCCGCTCTGCCCCGAATCTTACCGGGATGTTCATTGACGCCCCCTCTGACCCAACCTATAATTTTGTCAGCTTCTGAGCATGTCTACTGTCCGTGTCTCTCCTGCGCTTCCCGCTGAAAACCGGGAGCAGCTCCTGTGAAGTACGGAAGAGGTCGATACCAGGAAGCGATAGTTCGCTTCTAAGCAGGATGCGGGCGATCTTACCCAGGAATTTAAGGAGTTTGTCATTTCCATGAAGCGTTCGTTGTCACTCGTTTGTGTACTCGTGTCCGGATTCGTCGGCATGAGTGCCCTGGCTCAGGCCCCTGCGGATCCTGCGCCGGCCGCTGCCGCAGCCAGCCCCTCCGGCACTACCAAAATTGCGGTGATTGAATTTCAGGCAGCGGTGATGCGCACCAACGAAGGCCAGCGCAACTTCTCCGAGCTGCAGAAGAAGTATCAGCCCAAACAGCAGGCAATCAATCAACAGAATCTTGAGGTTGAAAACCTCAAGAAGCAGCTGCAGACCGCCGGCGACAAGCTCAGCGATCAGGAGCGCGCCTCCCAGCTGAAGTCGATCGACGAGAAGGAAAAGGATCTCCAGCGTCTGGTCGAAGACACCAAGAATGATTATCAGTCCGAGATGGGCGATACCTTCAATCAGCTTGCACAGAAGGTCGGTGAGGTCGCGACCACCTATGCGCAGCAGAATGGCTTTGGCCTCCTCATTGACGCCGGTACGCAGCAGAGCGGTGTTCTCTGGGCCAGCCCCACATCCGACATTACGCAGGCTGTGATCACGGCCTACAATGCCAAGTCAGGTGTTCCGGCTCCCGCCAGCGTGCCCTCCGCGCCGACGCCGCAGCACACTCCGGCAGCCCACACGGGCGCGACCGGTGCGCATACCACCGCCAGCCATTGATCCGGCGTTTTTTCCACGAAAAAGAGGCTCCGTCAGGAGCCTCTTTTCTTTTCCGGGCCATTTTCTCTGGATGTTCTGCTGTACGCCGAGCAACCCTTCTGCCTGTGGAAAATTTTGTGGAATTCTTTTGCCGCAATCTTCCTGTCCGAAGTAATCCTGGAGCTTTCTTATCTTTGAAACTCGGGTCTTTCCGCCCCAGTCTGCTTATCTTTCAATCACTTACACGCAGAATTGCCGGGCTTCCGCCTCACTGCAGCAGGAAGGATCGCGCGCCTGCGCCGCAGAAAGCGCTTTCCACAGCAGAAGTTAATGTGTGATTACGAAACCCCAGGACAGGAACAGGGAAGACCGGGAAGCCAGAGAAAGAAGGAGTGCTTTTGGTGGAGCTAAACGGGATCGAACCGTTGACCTCCTCGTTGCGAACGAGGCGCTCTCCCAGCTGAGCTATAGCCCCACACTGGCCGGAAAAACTTTGTCTATTCTAGCAGTCTCTTTCCATTTCGCCAAAGGTCCATCGTGCCATCGATGCTGCAAACATGCCCCGGCTCCCCCGGCACGAATCCCGGGTGCCCCACCTTCGCGAACCGGGGTCCCCGGCGAACAAAGTTCGCTGGGGTGGAGAAGCTAAGGTGGGAAGGCAGTACTGAATCCGGGTGCCCCATGTCCGTGTTTTGGACATGGGGCACCCGGCAGAGAGACTCCCGCCAAAGAGCTTCACCGGCGCGTCACCGATGGAACGCGGTCGCGAATCGCGGCCGTCAGCGCCGTGCGCAGATCCTGAATACGATCCACCGCAATTTCGCCCTGCGCCAGGTCCGCGGCGCCTCCGCCGCGCATCCCGAAGGAGGCAAGCGCCTCTCGCAGCAGTTGTCCGCAGTGAAACTCCATATCATGGCTGTGCGCCAGCACCACCGATCCAGGATCGCTCTCCATACCGAACAGCAGCGCCACCGTCTGCGGAACCGACGCCGTCAGCCGCGAGGCCAGCAGACGAAGATACTCGCGGTCGCGGTCCGCATACACCCGGCTCACCAGCCGCAGCTGATCCTCGATCGGAACCTCTACCGCCAGCCGCGTCGCATGATACCCCGCCAGTTCCTCGCTAAGCCGCAGATGCTGCTTCGCCGATGCCTTCGTCTCGCTCTTCAGCCGTTCCAGCGCCGCAGGCAGATCGTCCGCCTTGCCCGAGATCAGAGCCGCAGCGCGCTCCAGCAGCTCTGCATCGTGCCGCGCCGCCGCCACCGCGCGCAGGCCGCAGACAAATTCCACGCGGACGCCGCGCGCCACTTTCTCTGTCCCGCGCACCAGCAGCCCGCCGATCTGTCCCGTAGAGCGGACATGCGTGCCCCCGCACGCATTCAGATCGCACTCCTCGATCTCAATCAGCCGGATCTCGCCTTCGCGCTCCGGCAGCTTGCGCAGTTGCCCCTCCGCGAGCAGCGCCTCCGCCTTCTCCCGCGGTACCACCTGCATGCGGACCGGCCTGTCTTCCGCAATGATCTCGTTCACGATGCGCTCCACGCGCTCCAGGCTGTGGTGTGCCGGAGCCGTCCCGGCAAGATCGATCGTCGAAGCCGTCTCGCCCAGGTGAAACGAGACTGTGGAAAGATGCAGCTCGCGCGCAAAGATCGCCGACAACAGATGCTGCCCCGTATGCTGCTGCATGTGGTCGAGCCTTCGGCTCCAGACAATCTCGCCTTCCACTTTGCTTCCCGCCAGCAGAGGCTTCTCCGTGGTGTGCCACACCTCTCCGTGCTCGTCTTCTTCCACGGACTCGATCGGAGCTTCCAGCACCGCTCCTGTTCGCGACACCGCCCGCAGCACGCCCGTGTCGAAGGGCTGCCCTCCGCTCGTGGGATAAAAGGCCGTGCGGTCCAGCGCAACCTGCCACACCGAGCGGCCCGCGGTGCGGGAAACCTCGCGAATATCGGTGACAGCCGCCTCGAAACTCTTCAGAAACGAATCAGCGTAATAGAGACGGTCAGACATACCGCAAACCCTCGCTCCTCCAGTGTAGGACGAATCCCTCCGCTCAGTTCGGGCTGCTTCCCATCCCCTTCCACTCCAGCTCGATCAGCCCCGGAAGACTCTCCAGCTCCGCCAGGATGGGAGGAATATCCGCCGCGCCCCGCGTCGACGGCCAGCGCAGCTCGCAGGAGATACTCTTCCGGTGTTCGTCTACAAAGTGGCTGACCGAAAGGGAGCGGACATGAAACTTAGCCGCCACCAGCCGGTCGCGCAGCTCCTCGACCGTCAGCCAGTCCTCTCCGGCCATCACGCACAACGTCGCCCGCTCATACCGCTCAATCCGGTTTTCGACGCCGCGCAGCCCCTGCAGCACCAGAAATCCGGTCAGCGTCGCCGCCGAGCCCAGCACGAGCTGGCCTCCGCCCAGGCACAGCCCCACAACGGTCGCAAACCACAGCGTTGCGGCGGTCGTAATGCCCAGCACAATCTCATTCTTGCGGACAATCGCGCCCGCCCCGATAAACCCCACCCCGGTCAGAATGCCGAGAGGCAGCCGCATCAGGTCCATCACCGCGTAGGAGTCATGCGGTTTCCCGTTCGTCGGCATCAGCAGATTCACCTGAATCATCGCCACCGACGCCGCCAGCGTGACCAGCAGCGTCGTGCGCAGCCCCGCCGGATGCCCCGTCTTGCTCCGCTCCGCGCCCAGTATCCCGCCCGCAATCACCGTGAGCAGAAGACGCAGCGCGATCGCCGGCCAGTGAATCTCCGCCGTCATGTATCCCTTGGATTAAGTCACCACTCGCCGCGGATGGCTGGCCTCTGCTCCGTCAGTCGATTTTGGTGAATGGATCGGGTGGAAGGGTATGGGCTCCGGGCCGTGTCTGAGGAATCGGTTCCGGCAAAGTTTTGTATCAGGGCACGACTTCAGTCGTGCCGTATGCCGCCGAAATACATCCGGGCTTCAGCCCCTGAGGAATCATTTCCCAGGCGGACTATCGCTATTTCTCAGCCCGGCTCAGGCAGCGACTGCCGCACAGCCGCCATCGCCTTCCAGGGATCGCGCCGCAGCCGGCTCGACCACTCTTTGAAGTCGTGTACGCGAAAGACCGGCATCTTTCCCTCGGAAAGCTCCTTCCACGCCAGCGGCATCGCTGCCGGAGCGCCGCTCCGCGCCCGCGGCGAATAGGGAGCCACCGCCGTCGAGCCCCGGTCGTTGCGCAGATAGTCCAGAAAGATCCGCCCCCTGCGCGCCGCGCGCGTCATCTTCGTCAGATACAGCTCCGGATGCGCTGCCTCGATCTCCAGCGCGATCCTGCGCGCAAACTCCTTCACCGCCGGCCACTTCTCCTTCGGCGTCAGCGGAGCCACCACGTGCAGCCCCTTGCCTCCGGTCAGCTTCACAAAGCTCGTCAGTCCGTACCGCTTCAGCTTTGCGCGCACTTCCTCCGCGGCCGACGCCAGCACCCGCCACGTGATCCCTTCCCCCGGATCGAGATCGAAGATCAGATGGTCCGGCTTCTCCACCGCATCGTTCCGCGATCCCCACGGATGAATCTCCATCACACCCATCTGCGCCAGCCCCGCCAGCGCCTCCGGCGTCGACAGCGTGATGTACTCCTCGGCCTTGCCGCCGCCACGTTCGGCAATCTTCGTTCCCTCAATCCCATCCGGCATGCCCGCCGTCACATGCTTCTGAAAGAAGCAGGGATGGCCGCTTCCATCCGGACAACGAACCAGGCTCAGCGGCCGCCCCGCAATGTAGGGCAGCATGTACTGCGCGATGGCCAGGTAATAGTCCGCCAGCTCCTGCTTGGTCAGGTGCGATTCCGCATCGAGCTCTTTATCCGGATGCGTAAGACGAATCTCGTACGCATGCGTCTGCGCCGGCGCGCGCTTCCCGGCAACCGCCTTCTGCTTCACCGGCGCAGAAGAATGCTTCGCTGCGCTCTTCGCTTTCTGCGGCGTCTTCGGCACAGGCTCTTCGGTCTCCCGCACCACATCGGCTGCGGGCTTGTCGTCGCGCACGCCCTTGAACGAGGCCTGCCGCACCAGGTGATCCGCCGTCCACGTCGCGAACGCAACCTCCGTCACCACGCCGGGAGTCACCCACCTCACCCCGCGTGCCGCCTCCGCCGGAACCGCATCGAATGCCGGGCCGCTGCGCCGCAGCTTCTCCAGCCGCTCGCGCATTGCACGCCGCGCCGCCTGCGTAAAGCCGGTCCCGGTGCGTCCCGCATAGATCAGCTTCTTTCCCTCGTAATAACCCAGCAGCAGCGCGCCAATGCCGCGGCCTCCATCGCTCGGAAGCGTAAACCCTCCGATCACGAACTCCTGCCGCATCCCGCATTTGATCTTCAGCCAGCTTCCGCCGCGCGCGGAGCTATATGGCGCATCGGCCCGCTTCGAGACAATCCCCTCCAGCCCCAGCCGGCACGCATGCGCAAAGACCCTGCCGCCATCTTCTTCCAGATGCTCGCTCAGGCGCACAAACCACTCGTCGTCTTCGCCGTTGCTCTCGCCCAGCAGCTGCGCCAGCATCGCCTTACGCGCCGTCAGCGGCTCTCCACGCAGTGAGTGACCGTTCAGATGCAGCAGATCGAAGACAAAGTAGTACAGCGGCTGCCGCCGTTCTTCGTGAAAGGCCTGCTGCAGCAGCTGAAAGCTGCTCGCGCCCGACGGCGTAAGCGCCACCACCTCGCCATCCAGAATCGCCGCCTCGACCGGAAGCTCCTTCAGCTCCGCGGCAATATCCGCCATCCGGTGCGTCCAGTCCAGTCCCTTGCGCGTCAGCAGCTTCACCTCAGGCCCTGCTTTAGCGCGGCGAATATGTGCCTGCATGCGATACCCATCCAGCTTCAGCTCATGCAGCCATCCATCGCCCTCCGGAGCAGCGGCCGTCAGCGACGCAAGCTGCGGCTGCACAAACGCCGGCATCGTCTCGCGAGGCAGCCGGGCGAGCGCCTTCGTGGCAATCGGCTCACCCTTCCTTCGCCGTTTCGCAGCGTTTGTCTTTGTCCGTGCTTTACCCCTGCCGGAGCCCTTCGCCGCTTCTCCGTTGGCTTCGCGGCTGTGCCACACGCGGTCTTCCTGCGCGGCAATGGCCTTCAGATCGCGACCTGTCGTCACGCTGTCCGGTGCATCCTCAAGAATGCTCGGGTCCTTCTCCGCTTGTTCATACTGGTCATGCTCTTTAATCAGCAGCCAGTTCGGTTTGGCCTCGCTGGCCGCGCGTCCGCCCATCCGGATCAGCGCCCACTTCCCATGCAGCTTTTTTCCGTGAAGCGTGAACTTCAGATTTCCTTTGGCCAGCCCTTCGCTCGCATCGCCCAGCGGCTCCCAGCTCCCTCTGTCCCACAGCATCACGGTGCCGCCGCCATACTCCCCTTTGGGAATAATGCCTTCAAAGCCGCCATACTCCAGTGGATGATCCTCCACCTGTACCGCCAGGCGCTTGTCTCCGGGAAAGTAGCTGGGGCCTTTGGCGACCGCCCAGCTCTTCAGCACCCCATCCCACTCCAGCCGAAAGTCGTAGTGAAGCCGCGTGGCATCGTGCTTCTGAATCACAAAGGCAAGTGTGTGGCCGCGTGCTTCCGGCTTCGCGGCCGCAGACGGCCCGCCCCGCGGCTCCGCTGTTTTGTTGAAGTCGCGCTTTTCGCGGTACCGCGCCAGATTCTTCCGGATACTCCCTGAGCCGGGCTTTTGCTGCGAGGCACGTCGCACCATCACCACCTGCCCTTAAGCGCTTCTGCGATGGCTGGCCGCCGCAGGCCTCACCGGTACCGGACCCTTCTTCGCGGGGATCGCGCGTCCCTTGCGTGCAGACGCAGCAGCACGCTTCGCAGGTGCCTTGCCGTTCTTCTCGCCGATGCTTCTGCGCAGCGCCTCCATCAGGTTCACGACCTTCTCCGGCCTCGCTTCCTCTTCCTCGCGTGCCAGCGGCTCGTTCTTCAGCTTCGCGTCCAGCATTTTCTGAAGAGCCGTTTCATAGTCGTCCTTAAAGTCGCTCGCATCGAACACGTGCGTTCTGCGCCGAATCAGCTCCTTCGCCAAAGCCAGCTGATCCGCATCCACCGTCGCCGCGCCGATCGACGAAAAATACTCATCCGGCTTGCGCAGCTCGCCGGCATAGCGCAGCGTATAGGCCATCAGGCCGCGCGCATGTTTGCCCATCTGCGGAACGATCGCCACCAGGTGCTCGCGCCGGTCGAAGGAGACTTCGCCCAGCCCCGCCTTGCCCGACGCCTGCAGCGCCTCGCGAATCACCTGATACGCCTGCGTCTGCTCATCGTCTTCCGGAACCACAAAGTAAGGCCGGTCGAAGAACGACGGATCGATCTCCGCAGCCGCGACAAACTGTGAGATCTCGAGAGCGCGCTTCGTCGGCAGACGCAGTGCGTCAATCTCCTCCGGATCGATAATGAGGTACTTTCCCTTGTGGTATTCGTACCCCTTCACGATCTGGCTGCGATCGATCGGGCGGTTGTTCTCGACCACGCTCTGGCGGCGCACCCGCTCGCCCGTCTCACGATCGATCTCGTGAAAGGAAATCTGGCTGGCTGCGCTGGTAGCCGGAAAAAGCTTCACGCCGAAGGAGACCAGAGAAATCTGTAGCTGACCTGACCACGTTGGATGTGCCACGTGCAACCTCGCGTACTGCAGGTAATTAGGATTCCACCTCACGGCGGAAAGCTGCCACGCCTGCGATTGTTCCCTGATCGGATACTCACCCGGGCAGACCCACCCTGGCAAAGCTAAGGTGGAGAGATGTGCCCACGCTTCGTATCAGGGCACGGCTTCAGCCGTGCCGAAACAGCCTTAATCGGATGGGCTTCAGCCCCTGTCTCGTCGGGTGTCCCATGTCCCGTTTTGACAGAGGTTCTTCATCCGGCGCGGAACGCTGCCAGTGATCCTTACGCGAAAGGCCGCTGTTTGCAACACGTTTCTGGCGTGCAGCCCCATTCCGGGGCGAACAGAACGGGAAGAGAAATGCCTGGGGGAAAGATTTCTACGCCGCTTTTTTCTGCGCCTGAATGCGCTCCGAAAGCAGCTCCTTCGCCCGTTCCAGCTCTCTTCTGCGTGTGGCGCTCAGCCCCTTGCCCGCTCGGTTGATGAAGTAGGTCAGCATCCGCATCCCCGATCCAGGTCCCCTGGGAGAAACCTTCTTCGAGGCCAGCGTGCGCGCAATCACCGGCGCGCTCTTCGTGAAAAGCCCCTCCGGCGGATGCGTCGAGTCCGTCTTTACCTTACTGACCCAGCGCTTTCCGCTCGTATGGCTTCTGCCTGTGCTGCCTTTTCCAGTGCTGTGCGATGTCCGCGTCTTCGTCATCGAAACCTCCCGCTGTGATCCTGCAGGTTACGATGCGTTCCTGATGCAGTCCGTCTATTCCATTGCCGCAGCCGTGCTCTGATACTCGCTCCGCGTCAGGAAGTAGAAGACCGCCGGCGTCACCACCAGCGACAGCAGCATCGAGATCAGCAGTCCGCCGGTCACCGCAATCGCCAGCGGCTGCAGCATCTGCGACCCCGCGCCCAGCGCAAAGGCCAGTGGCAGCATGCCCGTCACCGCGGCCAGCGCCGTCATCAGAATCGGCCGCAGTCGCCGCTTCGCCGCCTCCAGCATCGCTTCGTGCCCATTCATGCCCAGGCTGCGGAACTTGTGCTCCGCATCGAGCAGCAGAATGCCGTTCTTGGCCACGATCCCGATCACCATAATCAGCCCCATGAACGAGGCCACGTTGAACGAGGTCTGCGTGATCAGCAGCGCCACGGCCACTCCGAAGGTCGACAGCACCGACGAGGTCAGAATCGCCACCGGCGCGGCAAAGTTGCGGAACTCCGCCAGCAGCACTCCGAAGACCAGCACCAGCGCCAGCAAAAGCACAATCAGCAGCTGATGGAACGATGTCTGCTGCTCCTGGTAGGTGCCGCCGTACGTCACGCGCACCGTTGGAGGCAGATGCAGCCCATCCACCGCGGCCTTCACCCGCTTCATCGCCGAGCCAAGGTCCGAGCCCTCCAGCCGACCCGTCACCACGATCATCTGCTGCAGGTTTTCGCGCCGGATCTCGTTCTGCGGCGGCAGCTGCTGCACCGTCGCCAGCGCGCCCAGCGTTGAAGTGTGCCCGCTCGAGCTGTTCAGCACCGTATTCTCGATTGCGCTGAGCGAGCTGCGGTACGCGTCCCCAAACCGGACGCGCACCGTATACGGCCGGTCATTGCTGATGATCGGATTGGCCGCCGGCACGCCATCCAGAATGGCCGTCGCGTCTGTCGAAACCTCTTCCGGCGTAAACCCCAGCCGCGCCGCTACCGCGGGGTCCACCTGGAACGAAGTCGCCGGGCCGCTGATCGTGTTCTCGATCCCGTTTAGCACGTCCACGACGCCCGCCTGTTTGTGGATCGCGTCCGCCACCTCGGGCCCAAGCTGGTTGAGCAGCGCCTGGTTGTTCGAGAAGATCTTGATCTGCACCGGCTCCGGCGCATTCGACAGGTCGCCGATCATGTCCTGCAGCACCTGCGTGAACTCCACGTCCAGCTCAGGCTCCGACGAGGTGATCTGCGCGCGCACGTCGCTGATCACATCGTCGATGGCCCGGTCGCGCTTGTCCTTCAGCTTCACCGTGATGTCGCCCGTGTTGGCTTCCGTCACCGCCGCCAGCCCCATCTGCAGACCGGTGCGCCGCGAGATGCTCTCCACCTCCGGCGTGTTCTTCAGAATCTGCTCCACGTGGCGCAGCACGCGGTCCGTCTCCGTCAGCGAGCTGCCCGCCGGCATGATGTAGTCCAGCACGAACCCGCCCTCATCCATCTCCGGCAGCAGATCCGTCCCCAGCGACTGAAATACAAAGTAAGTGCCCGCCACCAGAATCACGCAGCCCGCCACCAGCCACAGCGGACGCCGCAGCGCCTGCTGCAGCAGCCTGCCGTGCCAGTCGATCACGCGCCGCATCAGTCCCGTGCTGCCTTCGGTCTCATGCAGCATCAGCTTTCTCAGCTCTTCCTCTTCCGTCTCCACCGGCTTCGCGGCATCGTCTTTCGCGCGGTTGTCGTTGCGCAGCAGCA
Organism: Paracidobacterium acidisoli; assembly: GCF_003428625.2. Taxonomy (GTDB): domain Bacteria; phylum Acidobacteriota; class Terriglobia; order Terriglobales; family Acidobacteriaceae; genus Paracidobacterium; species Paracidobacterium acidisoli. The sequence goes on from NZ_QVQT02000005.1 coordinate 142,354, forward strand.
TCAGGCTCAGGCTCGGCGTCCACGTCAGCGCCAGCAGCAGCGACGTCAGCAGCGAGACCGTCATCGTAATCGCCAGCGCGCGGAAGAAGCTCCCCGTCACGCCCGTCACGAAGATCAGCGGAAGAAACACCACGATCGGCGTAATCGTCGACCCGATCAGCGGAGCCGTAATCTCCTTCAGTGCCTTGCGCACCGCTTCGAAGCGCGGCTCGCCCGCATCGCGGTGCAGTACGACGTTCTCCACCACCACGATCGCGTCGTCGATCACCAGGCCCACGGCCGCCGCCAGCCCGCCCAGCGTCATCAGGTTAAAGCTCTGCCCCGTCGCGTACAGAAAGATAAATGTAACCAGCACTGTGACAGGAATCACCAGCCCCGCGACAATCGACGATCCCCAGTCGCGCAGAAACACCACCAGAATGATCGAGGCCAGGATCAGGCCGATCAGAATCGCATCGCGAACGCTGTTGATGCTCTCGCGCACCAGGTGCGACTGGTCGTAATATGGCTCGACCTGCACGCCCGGAGGCAGCACGTGCTTCAGCTGCGCGATCTCCGACGCCACTTCGTCCGCTACCGTGACCGTGTTGCTCGAAAGCTGCCGCGTCACATTCAGCAGCACCGCCGGCTTTCCATTCGCCGTGACAATCGTGTACACCGGCATATCGGCCGGCTGCACCTCGGCCACGTCGCCAATGCGAATCGGAACCCCGGCCGCCGTGGTTTTGATCACCACCTGCGCCAGCTCGGCTGCGTTGTGAACCTGTCCGCCCACCAGCCCCAGAATCAGCTCGTGCTGGCTCTCATACAGCCCCGGCGAATCGATCAGATTGGTCAGCTGCACCGCGTTCAGAATATCGGTGACCGTGACCCCCGCCTCCTGCAGCTTCGCCGGATTCGGGATCACGTGGAACTCCGGCACCTTGCCGCCCTGCACCGTCACCGTGCTCACGCCGGGAAGCCGGTTCAGCGGCGGCTTCAGATCGTATGTCGCAATCTCCCACAGCCGGTCCTGCGCCACCGTATCCGAGGTCAGGCTGTATCCGAGAATCGGAAACGTCGCGAAGGTCAGCCGGTTGACGGTGATGTGCGTCGTCGCCGGCAGTGTCTGCTCCACGCGTGAGATCGCGGCATTCACATACTGCAGCGTCTGGAACATATCCACGTTCCAGTTGAAGAACAGGCTCACCTCCGCCGATCCGCGGCTGGTGATCGAGCGCACCGTTTCGAGCTCCGGCACCGCGTTCACCGCGTCCTCCACCGGCCGCGTGATCGTCACCTCCATCTGCTCCACCGGCATCACGCCGTTGTCGATGCCGACCACCACGCGGGGAAAGTTCGTCTCCGGAAAGACCGCAATCGGCACCTGCGTCGCCAGATACACGCCGGCCACCACCGCGACAATCACAAAGAACAGAACCGGCCGCGTATTCCGCGCCAGCCAGAAGCTGCTGTCGCCGCGAAGGCCCGCCTGTATTCTTTCCTTCAGTTGCTGAAGTCCTGCCTGGCCGCGCCGCTCCCGGGGCATCAGTCATCTCCTCCGGATTTCGCAGCGCTCGGCTTGTCGGCATCCTGATCGGCCTCGGCCGCCGTCACCACCTTCACCTTCGTGCCGTCGTCCAGCGCATACGCGCCCACTGACACCACCTGCTCGCCCGCCTTCAGACCGCTCACAATCTGGACCACCGCATCGTCGCCGCTGCCCGACGTGATGCCGGTCTGCACCACGCGCTGATGCGCCACGCTCCCTGCGTCAACCACCAGCACCATCGTCTTGCCGCTGCTGGCCGTCACAACCGCTCCCGCCGGCACCACCAGCGCATGCGGAAAGCTCCTGCCCGCAATCGAAACATGCACCGGCGTGCCCGCCCGCAGCTCGCCCTTCGCATTCGGCACGCGCACCCATACCTCGACCGTCGTGCTGCCCGGATCGAGCGCCGGGCTGATCAGCGATACCGTGCCCTTCGCCGGCTCATCCATCCCCGGCACCGCGACGCTCGCATCCGATCCCACCTTCATCTGCTGCACCTCCGACTGCGGCAGATGCGTCTTCGCAATCAGCGCCGAGGTGTCCATCACCGTCAGCAGCGGAGTTCCCGCCGCCGCCGTCTCGCCCGGAAACAGCGGCCGCTCCGTCACCACGCCGCTGATGGGGCTGCGAATCTCCGTGTAGTTCACCATCGCCTGCGCGCCCTTGTATTTGCCCTCGGCGGACTCCAGTTGCCCTTTGGCGCTCTCCATCGCCGCCGCGCGATTCACCGCCCGCTCCGACGCGAGGTGCTTCTGCGCAATGTCGTATGCGCTCTGCGCCTGCACCAGCGCTGCGTGCGCCGTCTGCACATCGCGCTCCGGAATCGCTCCCTGAGCGAACAGCGATTTGCGCGCGTCATAAATCTTCTGCTGCAGATCCAGCGCCGTCTTCGCCTGCTCCTCGTCCAGCTCCGCCTTCTGCGTGCTCTCCGGAATCGTCGCCTTCACCGCCGACTGATAACTCGCCTGCGCCTCGGCATACGCGCCGCCCGCGTCCATCGCAGCCGCCGTCAGGTCCTTGTTTTCGAGCGTCGCCAGCAGTTCGCCCGCCTTCACTCTGCTGCCGCGCTGGATAAAGTACTTCGCCACCGGCGCCGTCACCTTCGGCACAATCGCCGCCTGCGCCAGCGGAGCCAGCACCGCGTCTCCGGTAATCTGCTCCGTAACCGGCTGCTCCGTCGCCGTCGCGGCCTGCACGCTCACCACCGTCGGAGGCGCCGCCTCTTTGCTGCTGCATCCCGCTGCCAGCAGCAGCGCTGCCGCCACGGCCACAGGTGCGTATCGTCTGCAGCGCGGCTCTCTCCGCAATGCAGCTGGGGTATCGATCCGGTTCATCCAGTCGGCCTTTTTATCCACGTTCTGCCTCATTGAGCAAGCACTCCGGTCAGCGTCAGCAGGCTTGCCAGCGCCGCGCGATAGCGAACCATTCCATCTGCCTGCGCCGCCTCCGCCGTCGCCAGCGTGTTCTGCGCATCCACCACTTCCAGCACCGTCGCCTCGCCCGCCTTGTAACGCAGGTTGGTCAGCTCCAGGCTTTTGCGCGCCCCACCGGTGCTCTGGTCGAGCGAGCTCAGCTGCACGCTCGCCGCGCGCGCTTCGTCATAGAACTCGTCCAGCTCCGCAATCAGCGCCCGCTGCGTATTGGTCAGCTGCGTTCGCGCCACGTCGCGCATCGCCTTCGCCTGCCGCACGTGCGCCTGCGTCGCAAACCAGTCCCACACCGGAATATCCAGCGTCACCGACGTGGAGTACGCCAGGTTGTGCACGCCGTCGCGGCCGTTCACCGCAAACTGCTCTGCGTCGATGCCGTAGTTGTAGTTCAGCGTCAGGTCCGGCAGATACGCGGCCCACGCCGCCTTCACATCCAGGTTCGCCGCATCGGCCGCAGCCAGCGCGCTGCGCAGGTCCGGATTGTTCTTCTCCGCGGCCGCCTGTACATCCGCTCGCTCCGGCACTGCAGGCAGCTTCGCCTCCGTCTCCGCAAGCTGATAGCCGGTCCTGGGATCGGGAAATAACAGCACGCCCAGATCCAGCCGCGCCCTACTGGCGGCCAGCGTGGCGTCGCTCAGCGCGCGCTGCTTCTCTTCCAGTTGAAGCTCGGCTTTCACCACATCGGCGTGCGCCACTTCACCCGCCGTTTCCAGCCGCTCCGTCAGATCGTGAAAGTGCGATGCCTCATCCGTCGCGCGCTGCGCCACAGCCTCCTTGCGGTCTGCGGCCAGCAGCGAGAAGTAGAGATTCACCACATGCACCACCAGCGCCCGCCGTGCCGCCTCCTGCTCCGCCGACGCCTGAATCGCCGCCGCGCCCGCGCGTTTGTACTGCGCAAACACGCCCAGCCCCACCGTCTCCGTCACCTGCGCCTGGCTCATGTACTCGTGCACGCTGTTGTTGGCGATATACGCCGGTGCCGGAGTCACTCCGCTCTGCGCCAGCGCCGCCTGGTCCTTCGCCGGCAAATGTGCCGACTGCGTGAACAAATACTGATTGAAGTAGCGCACGCTGGGCAAAAAGGCCGACCGCGCAATCGTCCTGTCCGCCGCCGACACCTGATTCGCCGCAACCGCGCCCGCGTATGTGGGGTCCGCCGTCTCCGCGCGGCGAATCGCCTCATCCAGCGTGATCACCGCCGGAGCCTGAGCGGGAGCCTGTGCCTCCGTGGCAACAGCACTGCCCGCAGCCGGAGCGCTCGGCAGTGTTCCCGCCGCTCCCGCCTCCTGCGCCGTAGCCGGCACAGCAAGGCACAACGCTGCCAGCAAAGAGATGCCCACTCCCGCGACCGGGAAAAGAGCGCTTCGATGATGCCGTTGTCCAGTCAATCGCTCACTCCGTGCGCCCACACCGGAAGGAGCAGGTGCACACGTCTCTCTCCGAATTTTCCGGCCGATGATTCCCGTACAGTCTTTCAGTGGAGCCTTAAAAAAAGATGAAGGTGTGGAACCTTAAAAAAATATGAAGGTAATGCGTAGAACATCCCGACGATTTAAGTGCCCCATTCTTCGCGAAGCGAAGTGTGGGAGTGTAGAACCTCAACCCAGGTTTCCGCTTTGTCTCGCGCCAGCGAGACCCGGTAGAAGCACCGGGCTTTAGCCCGGTGAATAAACAGACGAAGAAAGACGGGCTTTAGCCCCGGCCGTCCCCCACGCCGGGCAGCCATACCGTTGCGGCTGCGCCGCCGCCGCGCTCGCTCTCGATCCGGATCGTGCCGCCTGCCTTCACCACAATCGCCCTGCAGATCGCCAGTCCCAGCCCCGTGCCGCCCGTATTGCGGTTGCGCGAAGGGTCGTCGCGATAAAACCTCTCGAAGACATGCGGCAGCGCCTCCGTGTTGATGCCGTCTCCCTGGTCCACCACGCGCAGCTGCACGCCGCCCTCGGCAGCCTCCACCGTAATCTGCACCGCGGCCTGCTGCGGGCTGTGCTGCAGCGCATTCAGCAGCAGGTTTGAGACGATCAGCCCAAAATCGTCCTCGGAAAGCCGTACGGAAAGCGGTCCCGAAGCCGTCACCTGCACCTTCACATTACGCAGCTCGGCCATCGAGGCAAACTGTTCCGCGGTCCTGCGCGTACAGGCCGCCGCATCCGACGCAGTCTCGATCGCCGTCGTTCCCGCCGCCGCGCTTTCCACCCGCGCCAGCGTCAGCATCTTCAGCACAATCTCTTCCATGCGCGCGCAGTCCGCATGGCAGCGCTCGAGCCCCGCTTCATACTCCTCCGCCGTGCGCTTCTTCATGTGCAGCAGCTGCAGAGACGATTTCGTTACCGCCACTGCCGTCTTCAGCTCATGCGCCGCATCGCTTACAAACCGTCTCTGCTGCTCGAAGGCGCGCTCCAGCCGCTCCAGCACGCTGCGCAGCGCCTGCTCCAGCGGAGCCAGCTCGCGAATCCGCCGCACCTCCTCCGGCGGATTGAACTGCCACGCGTGCACCGAGATGCCCGCCGCCTCCGCCGCCAGCTCACGCACCGGAGCCAGCGCCCGGCTCAGCAGCCACGCCATCAGCACGCCCGTAATCGCCATCAGCAGAACGCTCGCCAGCGCATAAAACTCCACCGCATCCCGCACCGCTCTCCACACGTGCTTCGTGGGAGCGCCGTAAACAATCACTACGTGCCGCGGAATCCCGCCGCCCTTGTCTCCCGGATCGACAATGCGCAGCCCGTGCAGCACCAGTCCGCGGTAATGCCTGTCCTTCACCTGCATTTTGAAGTACGAGCCGTCTGAAGCCTGCAGCTCCGTCTGCGACGCGCCGCTCCAGTTCGCCGACCGCCCCAGCACGCGCCCGCTCGCATCGCGCACTTCGTAGACGTCCTCCCGGGGAAGGGAAATCTCCGTCCCGTCGAGCATCACGTTGTCGCCCGTGTCCTCCGCATCCTGCACCGCTCCCAGCAGCGAATCGGCCCGCCCGTGCAGCATCACATCGAAGGCGCGGAAGTGCGAATGCCGCTCGTAGATCAGAGCGATTCCTGTCACGCATAGCGCCGCGAGCAGTTCGGTCAGCAGAACGGTGACAATCAGCCGCCGCACAATCGAATACCGCTTCATCCCGCGATCTCCCGCTGAATCACCAGCCGGTAGCCGCGCCCCCGCAGCGTTTCGATGCACGGCTGCTGCGCCTCCGCGTCCAGCTTCCTGCGCAGGTTCGAGACATGCGCCTCGATCACGTTCGAGTGGTGCTCCCAGTTGTAGTCGTACAGATGCTCCAGCAGCTCGCGCTTCGAAACCACCACCCGCGGCCGATGAATCAGATATTCGAGAATGCGGTACTCCATCGGAGAAAGCTCGATCCGCCGTCCCGCCCGCTCCACCGTCTGCTCCAGCGTGTTTACCTCCAGATCGGCCACCTTCAGCGTCGGGTGCGGAGCGCCCTTGCCGCGCCGGATCAGCGCCTTCGCGCGCGCGATCAACTCGCCCAGGTCGAAGGGCTTGCTCAGGTAATCGTCTGCGCCCGTGTTGAGCAGGTCGATGATCGACCCGGTCTCGCTCTGCGCCGTCAGAATCAGCACCGGCGTGCTGGCTCCCCGCGTTCTCAGCCGCTTCAGAACACTCTTGCCGTCCATCTTCGGCAGCATCAGGTCCAGGATGATCAGGTCGTAGCACGGATCTTCGGCCAGCAGTGCGCCCGTCTCTCCGTCCTCTGCGCAGTCCACGGCAAAGCCCGGACCATCGCGCAGAGCCGACGCGATATTTTCCGACAGCCGCGTCTCATCCTCGACCAGAAGAACCCGCATATTGATCAGTGTCGCTCAGGCGCGGCGTCTCCGTCGCGCCTGTTTCGAGCGGCGTTTTATCGCTCCACCACCAGAACCTCGAAGCTGTCCGCCAGAATCGCAGGCCGCGGGCGCGGATGCTCCGCCGTCGCTGCGGGCTTGGGTCCGAACTCCGCCGTCACCAGATAAATCGTTCCCGTGCGCGAATCGATCGCCATCGTGCGCGCGCCCCGCTTGGTCGGCAGCGTCTGCACCACATGGAACTTGTCCGGCGAGTCTTCCTTCACCACCGTCAGACTCCCCTCGCCATTCGAGCTGAAGGCAAGCTGGTCCTTCGTGTCGAAGCGGTCCGCATCCGGACCATCGCCGATCGGCTGCGTGGCCACCAGTTTGCCCGTATCCGAATCCACGATCGCCATCGTCTTGTTGTCGCAGACTGAGAAGAGGCGGTGATGCGCGGCATCGATCGCAAGCCCCGAAGGCGACTCGCACGGAGCCAGCGGCCACACATTCAACACCTTATGATTCGCCGCGTCGATGCGCACCAGCTGGCTCGTGTCCTCGATATTCACGAACACATGTCCCTGTCCGTCCGCCTGCGAAAACTCCGGCTTGCCCGGCAGCGGAATCGTCGCCACCACGCGATTCGTCGCCGTATCCATCACCGTCGCATTTTTGCTGCGTCCGTTGAAGGCATACACGCTCCGCGTCGTCGGCTCGTACAGAATCGAATCAGGATTGGTGCCCGCCTGCACTGAAGCCGTTACCTGAAAGGTGGAGCGGTCGAAGACGCGGATCATTCCCGCTGCGCCGTCGCTGATGTATCCGGTTTTTCCATCCGGATTCAGCGCCACGCCGTGCGTTCCGCCCAGCCCCGTGATCTCAGCTTTCTCTTTGCCCGCGACCAGATCCACCACCATCACCCGGTTGTTGCGCGCGATGTACAGCAGATGCGCCTGCGAATCGACCAGCAGATAATCCCATCCGCCCTCGCCGCCGAGCTTCCAGGTCTGCTTTATCTGATACGCGTCGGCCTTCTGTGCCCAGGCCGTGGATGAAAACATAACCGCCAGTCCAAGCCCGGCGATCAACACCCCGGACGCTGCTTTCCTGATCATCTTCCACATCCTCCCGCGATCAGGCTAGGAGCCGAACCTTAACCCAGCCTGAAGAGGACGCTTTTAACCATCTGTTATCGAAGCAGCAGCCCCCACGCCGCAATCACAATGCCCGCGCCCCCGAACAGCATGCCCAGAAGCCAGTACGAGCGCTGCCGGGTCAGCAGCGTGATCGACGTAACCACCAGCCCAATCTCCAGCAGCGCCTCGCCCAGATCGAATTTGGTGGCCCTGCGTTCCGCCTTGCGCACCTCGTCTTCGTACTCGCGCGCCTTTTTCTGGTCCTCCGCCAGATTCTCATTCCACTTGTCGAGGTGGCTTTTGTAATTGCTGCTGACCTGATTCGCCGCGTTCTGGTCGCGAATCGGCAGCGCCGTCAGCAGATCGGCGGTCAGCTGCGTGTCGTACTGGCGAATCTTCTGCGCCTGATAAAAATTCCACTGGTCGCTCGCCCGGGCCTGCATCAGCACCGCTTCGGTGTGCGTGCGGTGCCCCAGCACCGTGGTGATGGCCACCACCACGGCCAGTACGCTCATCGTAAAACTCACCGGCCTAAGGCTTGGGTCGTGTGCGGCGTGTTCGTGTTCTTCCTGCAGTTCCTGTGCTTCGTTCGCTTCCATAATCGCTTTCCGGCAGCGGCTTTCCTCGTGGCTGCCCGCCTCAGTGTACGAGCCCCCATCCGGTTTTGGAAGCGGATCAGTTTTAATAGATCAGCTTGAGCGAAAACTGAATCTGGCGCGAAGTCCCCGCCGTTTTGCTGATCTCTCCAAAGCCCGATCCCTTGATCGTATTGGCCGGCAGACCCATGTTCACGATATTGAACAGGTTGAACAGCTCCGAGCGGAACTGCAGGTCCATCAGCTCCGCGCCGCTTCTCCTGTGGCCGAACGGCGTGTCTTTGATGAACGCAAAGTCGAAGTCGTAATACGCCGGTCCGCGAAACGTATTCCGCCCCAGCGTTCCAAAGCGTCCCGAGTTCGGCCCGGTCCCGCCCGCGATCCCGGTCGGAATATGAAAGAAGGAAGCGTTGTTCGTCCCTTCTCCGAAGTAGTCTTCGCGCGGCCGGGTCGCGCTGTGCGTCGTCGACAGATGCGGTTTGGCAATCTGGTCCGGCCGGTCCGCGCCGTATGTGCCCACGCCCGTCTGCTGAATACCCGAGTACACCGTGAACGGCGCGCCGCTCGTGATCGTCGAGATGCTCAGCATCTCCCACCCCGCCGTCACCTTCCGGCTCACCGGATGCAGAAAGCCCAGGCTCTCCGCGTGCAGGTCCTGCGCCAGGCTCAGCGTAAAGGCATGCGCCGTATCGAACGTCGACGGCCCCTTCTCCGGGTGCGTATCGAATGGATTCTGCGGCGACGGAATCGTCACCGCGCCCGTCGAGCCCGTGCCGCCCGTCACCGTGCTCGTGTCGTCCAGCGACTTCGACCACGTATAGCTCGCCTGAATCCCCGGTCCGCCATGTCCCGCCGTGCCCGACAGCGATGTCTGCAGCGCGTGGTACGACGAGTGCGAGTTGTCGGTGATGACCTGTTCAAAGCCGAATCCGCCGCTTACCGCGCCCGACGCGTCGAACTGCGTGTACGGAGCAAATGCCGGCTCTGCGCCCGGATACCCGTTCGGATACGAGATGCGCGGCAGCCGGTACGACGCCGTGCCCACATACGCCGCATCCGCCGTCAGCCCGCCGAAGCGCCGCTCCGCGCCCAGCGTCCACGTCTGCAGAAAGCCGTTGCCGAAGTGCCGGTCCACCGCGCTGATGTTCAGCAGTGAGAGCTGATGATCGGGCGACAGCGCCGCCATGTCCTTCTGGTAGCGGTCCACATCCATCACCGTGTTGGCCGGAACCTTCTTCGTGTCGCTGCTCGCGAAAATATCCTGCCCCGCCGGCGTGTACACGCGCGGCAGCTGCGCCGGCGTGATCTGAAAGCCATAGCGGATCGGCCCGTTCTTCGCCGTGTTGACACGCGGATACACCGCAAACGGCGTCGAGCCGGTAAGAAAATTATCCTGCCAGATATTCGGCGGAATCACCGTGATTCCTCCGCCGGCATGTATGTGCAGCCTGCTCGTCGCGCGCCAGTCCAGCTGCACGCGCGGCCCCCATCCATTCCATCCGAACCGGTATCCCGGCTGCGGATTGATCAGATACTGCTGGCTCACGCCCGCCGGCGGATGAACATCCAGAAAGCTCGACGTGCGATGCGCCCGCTCTGAAATCGGCGAGTACACCTCGTAGCGCAGCCCGTAGTCCAGCACGAATCGCTCCGACAGCTTCCACGTATCCTGCGCATACACCGTGAAGTTGTTGCGGTTGATCGCCGCCGGTCCGATATGCGCTCCGTTCGAAAAATACGGCGGCGCCACCGCGACCGTGTACGAGTAGGGATAGCCGATCAGCAGGCTGCTCAGCGTATCCGGCAGCGGATCGCCCGGCTGCACGTCATGCGTTCCGCTCATCGAGGGAATAAAGATCGGCGAATACACCGTGCCTCCGCCAAAGTCGTACTCCCCGTTCGGGCTGATGCCGAAATACGTCGTGTCGCGGTTCAGGCGAACCTCCGCGCCTGCTTTCAGCGCGTGCCGCTTCGTCGTCCAGGTAAAGTTCTGCCGCGCCTGAAACAGATTTCCAAACGACGACATCACCGACCCCGCCGCCGAATTGAACGCCTCATACAGCCCGTCGTTAAACTTCAGCGCCGGGTCCGTCCGGTTGGGAGTAGGGAACGACGGCGTCGTGCGCGTGATGCTCAGCGACGACTCCCACAGAAAGCGCGGCGAAACCGTCCTCGTGTACGTAAAGACCACATTGCGCTGCCGGTCCACATACTGCACGCCGAAGCTCGGATCGATCGTCGTCTGGTCCGGATTCGTCGTCGGCCCCGTCAGGTTGTCGAAGTTGAAGCGCGCGAAGAACTGTCCCTTCTCGCCCAGCTTCTGATCCAGCCGGATCGAGAACTGATCGGCGTCCGTGGCCACCTTCGACGGAGCCGCATACGTCCGCGCCTGATACGTGCCCATCGGATTATTCGGCATCGGATACCGCGCCAGGACCGCGGCAATCTGCGGATTCACCGGAACCGTCAGCGTATCCGTGCTGCCATCCGCATACGTCACCGTATCGAACCCCGCGCGTTCTGAAGCGGTCGGCATCGGCAGCACCTGCGTCGTGCCCAGTACCTGGCGAAAGCCCTGGTACTGCCCGAAGTAAAAGGTCTTTCCGCGTCCGTCATAAAGGTGCGGCAGCACCACCGGTCCGCCATTCGTAAATCCGAACTCGTTGCGGCGGAAGGGCGGAATCCGCCCCGGCTCCGCGATCGAGGGATGATCGAAGTAGTTGCGCGCATCGAAGGCCGAGTTGCGCACAAACTCGAAGACCGATCCATGAAAGCCGCTGCTGCCCGAGCGCGTGATGATGTTCGTAAACCCTGAAGCGCCGCGTCCGATCTCCGCCGGCATCCACCCCGAGCTCGACTGAATCTCCTGCACCGCATCCACATTGAAGTTGGTGAAGGTCGCGCCGCCCATCTCCGGATCGCTGATATCCGCGCCGTCCATCGCGAAGGCCGCCTCCACGCCGCGCTGCCCGTTGATGGCAAACTGCTGCGTGAAGTTCGTCGCGCCGTTGCTGTCCGTCATCGTGCCCGCCGCCAGCAGCAGCAGCTGGCTGATGTCGCGCTTGTTCAGCGGCAGCTCGCTCACTGACTGGCTCGAAAGCTGCTCGCCTCCGGTCGCAGCCGGCTTCGTGCCTGAGTCGCTCGGCGGCGGCTTACCCGGAATCGAAAGGACATTCTCATCCGTAAGCGTCAGCGCGGCCACTCCCTGCGCGCTTGAAAGATCAATCGGCAGCGGCACACTCGCCGCTCTGCCCCGCGCCCGCACCGTCAGCAGGTAGCGCCCTGGCTGAATGTTCACAAAAGAAAAGCTGCCGTCCGCCTTCGTCGTGGTTGCGCGCCGGTTGTCCTGCAGGGCAAGCTCGACCGTGGCCCCGGCCACCGGCTGGCCCGATACCTGGCGCACCACGCCCTGCCACACGGGAATCGCCGTCGACTGCGCCGATAGGGGAAGAGTCAGAAGAAGGCATGCGGCGAGCAGGCAGAGCATCAGCCCCGAACCTCGTCTGCCACGCTGTGTTGTTTGCCGGAAGGTGTAACGGCTGTATGTTCTGCGATCCGCGATCAAATGGCCCAATCCACGTCGTAACGTTTACATTCGGGCGAAATACCGGCTCTTTTCTCAGCCTTTCGTTCGCCGGTGGGAATTATATCGGCTCAGCAGGATACCGGTCCGTAACCGGCGGCATCCAGGGGTGCCCCCGGCGTGCCCCCACCTTCGCGCAGCCTCGGTGGGAAGGGAGTATTGAATCAGGGTGCCCTATGTCCGTCTTTTCGGACATGGGACTGAAAACCCTTTCCTTGTCATCCCGACACCCTTCCCCTTTGTCATCCCGAGCGAAGTCGAGGGATCTGCATTTTCTCTTCCCTCAGAAGAGTCAGGGTGCCCCACCTTCGCGAACCGGGGCCCCCGGCGCATGTAGTGTTCGTGCGCTGGGGTGGAGAAGCTAAGGTGGGAGGCGTTATCGCTTTGTATCAGGGCACGGCTTCAGCCGTGCCGAACCAATCTCAAAAATCAAAGGGCTTCAGCCCCTGTGCGACATAGCCACGGAACACCTCCCGTCTCGCGCCAGCGAGACCCGGTGAATAAAGCATCAAAGAAAAAAGGGGCTTCAGCCCCGGCCTGAAAACAGACTCATGATTCGGTTCAGGGTGCGCGGAACGAATACGCCGTCACCGAATGAGGAGGCACCGTCACCGACGCTGGACTCGACAGCGTGCTGTTCGTAAGCGCCACCGTCGCCGCTGTAAGGTACGTCGTCGAGCCCGTGCGCGAGTCGTTCATCAGATTCAGCGCGCCCGGCGCATACTGCATCACCTTCACCGTCCCCTGCGGCGCCGCCGTCCCCGCAAAACCGACCGTATAGCTCGTCAGCGGATTCGTATTGATCAGCACAAAGCTGCGCTCTGCGCCGCTCCTGAAGCAGAACGCATACAGCCACGGAACATGATCCATCGCCGGCTGATCGTTGTCCGCCGGATCGCCCGGATAATCGTACGTCGGCAGCCCCGACGTGAAATCGCAGTCCGTCATCTCGCCTTCGATGGCGTGATTCACCAGCTCCACTCCCAGAAACTGCGGACGCACATTCTCCGTCGCCCCGCCCATGTCCACCACGTCGCCCCACAGCTTGGCATACAGATCCGGCGGATTCGACGTGCCGTTGTACACCCCGGTCAGCGTGAAGAACGCCTGGCTCAGAATGCCTGCACGCTCGTTCAGCAGCCCCTCCAGCGCGGCCACGATGCCCTGTCCGGCTCCTGATGTCAGCTCGTCCTCTTCGTCCTGGGTCAGATTGCGCGCCGGCGGCGTGCACTTCGTCCCGCACGACTGCATCGTGGAGTTGTTCTCCTCATACACCGCCACTTCGCAGCGCGACGTCCCCTTCGGCCCGCAGGCATGCAGATTCTGATAGTCCTTCAGCGACTGATATACCTTTGTCTGCGACCGCGGGTTATAGATGTTGTTGTACGGCTCCACCAGCGCCGAAGCCCACGCCGCATCCATCGACGGCGGACTCATCCCGAGCGACGTATACGCATTGATCTCCGCATAATCCGGGCATCCGTCTTTCTTCGGTCCGCACACATTCTCAATCGCCAGATCGGCCTGGAACGTCGTCGCCGTCTGAAACCCGATGCCCAGCCTGATCACATCCGGAGGAAAATACGGGTCCCGTGTCCGGATCGGCTGAAAGATCGCGTGCGCCCTCTCCGAATAATCTCCGTAGTATGTCGCGTTCTTCCGCCACGGCAGATTCTGCCCGGCAAAGGCAAAGTTCCAGCACTCGTTGCAGAACGAAAGATCGATCTCGCTGAAGACCGAGGTCCACGGCTGCGTCTGTCCCAGCGCCGCTCGCCTCGCGCCGTACTTCGTCACCGCCGGAGCATCCAGGAACTCCGTCAGGTTCACCGGATCGTCCCCTTCCAGCGTCACCGGCAGCTCGATATACGGCACCACCGGCTTGCCTGAGATCTTCTGTACCGTCTCGCACAGCACCAGAAAATCGTTCAGGCTGATGCCTTCGCCCATGCCCTCGTTATAAAAGCCTGTGCCCGAGTACGCCCGTCCCATCGCCTGATCCGGCTGCGTCCAGTTCCATGCCGTCTCGCCATTCTGGCTGCCCCAGAAGCGCAGCACCTGCGACCCCGACCGGACCAGCGTATCCACCACCTCATCGCGAAACACCGACGGATTCCGCGGATTCTGCCCCGAGATCTTCCGGAAGCTCAGATTGTCGAAGGCCACCGCGCCCCCGGTCACCGCAACCGTAAACATCCCCGGTCCCGGAGCCGTGCAGTCCGTCGTTTTGCCGCCGGCCACGCAGTTCGCATCGCCCGTTGCAATGCCCACCTCGGCCGCCTCGCAGTTCTCCGTGTATTCGGCCCACTGCCCGGTCAGCTTCGGAGCAAACGGCGCGCACCGCAGCCGGTTCGAGCTCGTGCTCAGCCTCTCGAGCGACGTCCGCAGCTGCGGACTCCCCGCGGTAATCTTCGCTTCAAAAGACAGCTGGTACGTCCCCCGGTGCAGCACATAAATATCCGGCGTCGTATTCGCGATCTGCAGATTGTCGTAGTAGAGCGTAAAGCCCGAAGAAGACCCCGGCGCCGTCGCATCCATCACCAGCGACTGCGTCCCGCACGCGGCGCACAGCCCCGTCGTCAGCGACGTCAGCTTTCCGCCCCTCGGAATCTGCACCGCCGCCAGCCCGTTGCTGCCCGCGCTCCGGTCGCCCTCCCACACCGCCTCCGGTGTCGGGTCCGTCACCTTCGACACGATCATCACATCGCCCGCCGCCGTCGCCGCCGCGCACGGAGCGGCAAACGTGAACGTCACCCCCTGGCCCTTCCGGAAGTCGCTCCGCGAATTCCCGGCAATCGTGCCCGAGCACCCCAGCTCCGCCCCATGCCTCTGCGACTGGACAATCGAAAACTCCGCGCCCTTCCAGTAATCCTCCGCCACCGGGTCATACGAGTCCGGCGAAACAAAGGTCGTGCGCGTCCCCTCGTCTCCCGACGGCCAGATCTGCCGGATCGAGAACGGCTCGAAGCCCGGATTCCCCGTCCCCAGCAGGTTTTTGAAGACCTGGCTGTTGTCGTAATACGACAGCGATCCGACATTGTGTCCAATGCGTTTGGGGTGAGCCTGCAGAACCGAGGCGTCGTTAAAGGTGAGCGTTTGCGCTCCGGCAATCGTCGAGACCAGCAGCAACAGCCAGGGAAAATGCCTCATACCGATGCTGTTCATTGTAGTGGGCAGCGGTTCTCCCCCAGGGAAAACTTCCAGGAAATCTCCGCACGGCATGAATTTTGAATGACCTGCCTGTAACAGACCGAAATTGCCGGCCGCCGGGGTGCCCCATGCCCGTCTTTTCGGACATGGGACTGAAACCCTTTCCTTGTCATCCCGAGCGAAGTCGAGGGATATGCATTTCTTTTCCCTCCGAAGAGTCAGGGTGCCCCACCTTCGCGCAGCTAAGGTGGGAAGGGCACGGCTTCAGCCGC
The DNA here is from genome assembly GCF_003428625.2 of Paracidobacterium acidisoli. Taxonomy (GTDB): domain Bacteria; phylum Acidobacteriota; class Terriglobia; order Terriglobales; family Acidobacteriaceae; genus Paracidobacterium; species Paracidobacterium acidisoli. Next base: position 157,828 of record NZ_QVQT02000005.1, read on the forward strand.
TGAGGGACGGTTTCCGAATATTCCATCCCCGCCCTGTCATCCCGACACCCTCCCCCTTTGTCATCCCGAGCGAAGTCGAGGGATCTGCATTTCTCTTCCCCCTGAAAAGTCAGGGTGCCCCACCTTCGCGAACCGGGGTCCCCGGCGCACGCGGTGTTCCTGCGCTGGGGTGGAGAAGCTAAGGTGGGAACGTCTCGCGCCAGCGAGACCCGGTAGAAGCCCCCGGCTTTAGCCGGGGGAATAAAGATATGAGAAAAAAGGGGCTTCAGCCCCGGCGAATGAAAGCGAGAAATTGAAAGAGAGTGTCCCATATCCGTCTGTTCGAACATGGGGATCGCAGAATCCGGATGCTTCGCGGAGCCGAAAGCCGCGTTCCAGGCCGCACCCGGCGACCCGAAAGTTGCAGGCCGATGTACCCTCAGCGTCATATCCACCCCTTGCAGCCGTCCTCTATGGTTCCTGCATCTCACTCCCTCAAAGGGGACAAAGCTTTTATGCAGGTTCTTTGCATGCCCACTCAGTTCCATGCCGACATTGAATGCCCCATCTGCGGCCAGAGTTTCGCACTCTATTTCGAAAGACAATCCGAGGCCGAGCGGCACAACGCCCTCGAAGAGGTGCGCTGCGCGCTCATCAACCACCACGGACTCGTCAGCACTGCCGCAGCGCACTCCGGCAGCTCCTTCAATGTGCCCGAGTGGTCCGGTCCGGCCAATATGTCGGCGGCGGCGCTGCTGGGCGGCGCGCCGGTCCACGAATAAGTCAGGCCCTCCCCACGCCCCTCGAACGGGCGCAGAAAAAGTAAAAGGGCCACCGTCTGGTGGCCCCGAAATGCTTCTTCTGCAGTTGCCTGTTATTCCTGAACATTATCCACAAACGCCTTCAGCTTGCGCGACCGCGACGGATGCCGTAGCTTGCGCAGCGCCTTCGCCTCGATCTGCCGGATGCGCTCACGCGTCACCTGGAAGCTCTGTCCCACCTCTTCCAGCGTGTGCTCCGAGCCGTCTTCGAGTCCGAAGCGCATCTTGATCACGCGCTCTTCACGCGGCGTCAGCGTGCGCAGCACCTGGGACGTGTACTCCTTCAGGTTCACGCTGATCACGGCATCGGACGGCGAAACTGCCTGGCGGTCTTCGATAAAGTCGCCCAGGTGCGAATCTTCCTCTTCGCCGATCGGCGTTTCGAGCGATATCGGCTCCTGTGCAATCTTCAGCACCTTGCGCACCTTGGCTACAGGAATATCCATCCGCCGCGCGATCTCTTCCGAGGTAGGTTCGCGGCCCAGCTCCTGCACCAGCTGCCGCGACGTGCGGATCAGCTTGTTGATCGTCTCGATCATGTGCACCGGAATGCGGATCGTTCTCGCCTGATCGGCAATGGCGCGCGTAATCGCCTGTCGAATCCACCACGTCGCATACGTCGAGAATTTGTAACCGCGGCGGTACTCAAATTTGTCCACCGCCTTCATCAGGCCGATATTGCCCTCCTGAATCAGGTCGAGAAACTGCAGTCCGCGGTTCGTATACTTCTTCGCAATCGAGACCACCAGCCGCAGGTTGGCTTCAATCAGCTCGCGCTTCGCCTGCTCGGCATCCATGTCGCCCTGGATGATCTCGCGCTGCGTGCGCTTCAGCTCGGCAATCGACAGCCCGGCTTCCTGCTCCAGCTTCTCAAGGTCGGTCCGGCAGTTCTTTTGCTGGCGCCGGTACTCCTTCTTCAGCTCCTCGCTCTTCGACTGCTCGAACTTCTGGTCCAGCGAGCGAATCTGCCGCTCCAGCATGCGCATGGCGTCGACAGTCTTGTTGACCTTGTCCAGCAGCCGCTTGCGCTCCTGGTTCGTGTAGCGCAGCTCGCGCACAATGCGCGTAACGTAGATCTTCTCCCGGGCAATGCCCCAGCGCGTCCTGCGATGCTCCTTCGCCTTCGCCTTGGGATTGATCGTCGCCAGCTTTTCGTCCAGCGCCTGCGCCTTCTTCTGGTGCTTCACCAGCGCATCGATGCGGCTCACCGTCTGCCGTACCCGCGCCTGCAGAATCTCTTCCGTGATCTCCTCTTCGTCGAAGATCACCACTTCCTTGATGTTGCGTACGCCGCGCTTCAGGTCTTCACCCAGCGCCGTCACTTCGCGAATCACGATCGGCGAGCGCGAAACCGCCTTCATCACGCGCATCTGTCCGCGCTCGATGCGCTTGGCGATCTCTACTTCGCCTTCGCGCGTCAGCAGCGGTACCGTGCCCATCTCGCGCAGATACATGCGGACGGGGTCGTTCGTCTTTTCCAGCGTGCCCGGTGTCAGGTCGAGCTCGACATCCTCGCCCTCTTCGCCTTCAAACTCATCGCGGTCGCCGCCGAGCTTCGGGCCGCCTTCCAGCAGGTCAATTCCCTGGGTGCCGATCGTGGTGATCAGATCGTCCAGATCGTCCGGGGAATTCATGTCGCCAGGAATGAGCTCATTGACCTCGTTGTAGGTCAGATAGCCCTTTTCCTTGCCTACGTCGATCAGTTTCTGGATATCTTCTTCGTATTTGTCTTCAATGGCCAAGCGGATTGGTCTCCCGCAATCGATGTTCGGATCTGTTTGTCTGGATGAGACGCGGTGCGGTCGAAGCCAGTGGGCAAAATCCCGGTGCGAAGCTTAGTCGCGGGGCAAGGGCGCACGTCCACCAAAGACTTCCAGAATATCATGCCGGGGAGGCAGTTCCGGCGTACTTTGAGAGCACATACACATTTTGCTCTCCCTCCCGCAGCCCTGAGTTTTCTCGCAGATCCTCAAATACTTAGATGTGGAAAAACCGAAATTGTTTCATCCCGCCCGCCACATTTCCCGTAGATGACGCGGATGACATCTGGCCCGCACAAGTCTTCCTGGCCTGTGTGAGAAAAGCGGGAGAGAAAGGGCTTGCAGAATCCCGGGTGCCCCACCTTCGCGCAGCTAAGGTGGGAGGCGTCATCGCTTTGTATCAGGGCACGGCTTCAGCCGTGCCGAACCAGCTCAAAAACCAAAGGGCTTCAGCCCCTGTGCGACATAGCCACAGAACACATCTCGTCTCGCGCCAGCGAGACCGGTAGAAGCCGGGTACCCCATGTCCGTCTTTCCGGACATGGGACTGGAAACTCTTCCCCTTTGTCATCCCGAGCGAAGTCGAGGGATCTGCATTTTCTCTTCCCTCAGAAGAACCAGGGTGCCCCACCTTCGCGAACCAGGGTCCCCGGCGCACGTGGTGTCCGTGCGCTAAGGTGGGAGGCGTCATCGCTTTGTATCAGGGCACGGCTTCAGCCGTGCCGAACCAGTTTCAGAAACCAAAGGGCTTCAGCCCCTGTGCGACATAGCCACGGAACACATCTCGTCTCGCGCCAGCGAGATCCGGTAGAAGCACCGGACCATCTCACTCGTGCCAATCCACCTGTCAACCCACCCGGCCCTAAAATCCCGCATAAACCCAACAAATCAAAACCGTTTACAGACAGAAAAATCTGGCATGATCTTTCCCTCATTTCCTTACAATGGAAGCTGAGGTCACGCCATAAGCGAATCCGCCCTTCCAAAAAACGAAACCCTGATAAATCATGAAGATAGCCTGGGATAACCTTGGTAATCCCATCGTATATCCATGAAATTAAATGACTTACCGGAGGCATGGGGTCAAAAAGAAAATGCCGCTGCAAGGCGAACGGAGAAGTACCGCGGAAGGACCGGCTCGCAGCCCGTCCCGCCGCCCTGTACCCTGTAACTGTCCGTCACGCCATCGGAAATGTCCGACTTCGCCCAGACCGTCAAGCAGCAGGCCGACATCGTCAAAATCATCGGCGAATACGTCCGTCTGAAGAAGGCCGGAGCCCAGAACTACAGCGGCCTCTGCCCCTTTCACGGCGAAAAGACCGCGTCTTTCTCCGTCCACGCCACCCGTCAGTTCTTCCACTGCTTCGGCTGCGGCCAGTCCGGAGACGTCTTCACCTTCATTCAGAAGATCGAGAACGTCAGCTTTCCCGAGTCCGTCCGCATCATCGCGCAGAAGTGCGGCATCCCGCTTCCGAAGCGCGACTTCTCCTCACCCGAAGAGGCCGCCGAGCACCGCCAGCGCGGCAAGCTCATCGAGCTGCATGAGGTCGCAACCCAGTGGTTCGAGGAGCAGCTCCGCTCGCCCGAAGGCGCGACCGCCCGCGAATATCTGACCGGGCGGGGGCTGAATGACCAGGGAATCGCCCGCTTCCGCATCGGCTACGCGTCCGACTCCTTCCACGCCCTGCGTGAGCGCCTGCAATCCCTCGCCGACATGGACACCCTCCGCGCCTCCGGCCTCTTCTCCTTCAAAGAGCAGGAAGGCGGCAAGCCCGGCCCGCTCTACGCCCGCTTCCGCAGGCGCGTTACCTTTCCCATCGCCGCCGAATCCGGAAAGGTCATCGCCTTCACCGCCCGCGCTCTTGAATCCGGCGACAAGGCCGGCCCCAAGTATCTCAACTCGCCCGAAACCCCGCTGTACACCAAGGGCCACGTCCTCTTCAATCTCGACAAGGCCCGCCAGCCTATCCGCGACAACAACTTCGCAGTCCTCGTCGAAGGCCAGATGGACTGCATCTCCGCTTACCTCGCCGGAATCACCAACATCCTCGCCACCAGCGGTACCGCCTTCACTGAGGCGCAGGTCCGCCTCCTCAGCCGATACACCACCCGCGTCATCGTCAACTTCGATCCCGACACCGCAGGAGCGAATGCCGCCGAAAAGTCCATCGCCCTGCTCACTGAAGAAGGCTTTGAGGTCAAAATCGTCACTCTCGAAGGCGGCCTTGATCCCGACCGCTACATCCGCGAGCGCGGCGTCAAAGACTACATCGCCGCCCTGCGCAGCGCCCGCCGCCATCAGGACTACCTCATCGAGCGGGCCCGCCATCTTCATCCGCCGCGCACGCCCGATGCGAAGATCGCCGCGCTCAACTACCTGCTCCCGCACATCCGCCGCCTGCCCAGCCGCATCGCCCGCGACGAGTTTGCCTCCGACGCCGCGCAGTCCCTCGGCATCGACTCAGCTCTGGTCCGCGAAGAGCTCCGGCAGGCGGCCAGTAAGCGCCGTGACTCGCTCGGCTCAGCCGGCAGCTATCCGCTTACCCGCGCCGAGCAGATTCTGCTCCAGGCCTTCGCCGCGCCTCACGTCAGCGAGACGCACCGCGCCGCCGAAGCCGGATACCGTCAGCACGAATCCGACTTCGCCAGAATGCGCAGCGATGTGCATGAGATCCTGGGTCTGCTTCGCGCCCGCCCGGCCGGCTCCGATCCGCTCGAAGCCGTGACCACCCCTGGGCAGCGCCAGATCCTCGCCAGCCTCTTCGTCTCCGTTCACGACACCGAGCCGTCCCCGGCAGAGGTCGAATCCGCCGTCCATAACCTTCGCTGCGCTTCGCTCCAGCAGGAGCAGCGCTCTCTTCGCGCCGCCCTCGATGCCGCCGAAAAGTCAGGCAACGCGGAAGAAGTCCTGCGCCTCACCGCGGCAAAACTCGCCGTCGATCGCCGTCTCCGCGAGCTGGACTGAGTGAAGACACGTCAGCTCTGCGTGTGGCTGAGGAGGTAATCGCGCAGCTGGCTGTTGACCTGTGCGGCCTGGCGCACACCCTGATCGAGCATGCCTCTCCACTGTTTCGCGCTCTCGTCCATCTCGACCGTTCCGAGCAGAAAGCTGGTCTGCAGGACGATTTCGAGCGCATTGCCCAGGTCATGAATCAGGCGGCGGATCTCCTCTGCATGCACCTGCGGAATCGATTTCGTTTCAGAGCTGTCAGCCATCAGATACGTTGCCTCGCGAGAGCCTTTCGGACTGAAAGGGCAGGGAAATGGAGTGGGAGCATCAACGATTCAGATGCAAAGCAGTGGAACTGCGATCTGGTTTGACACGCCGCGAGCTCTTTGTAACACTGTGAATGACTGCCGTCCAGACGACCCGTGCTGGAGACTACTGTGCCGAAGTGGCGGAATTGGCAGACGCGCATGGTTCAGGTCCATGTACTCGCAAGGGTGTGGGGGTTCGAGTCCCTTCTTCGGCACCATTGAATCCTGTATTTCGCCGGCATTGACGGTTCGAAATCCGCATCGGATATCCTTCAGCCTGATCTTTCAGTGGTTTAAAGTGATCCGACACCGCGGAGGGATGTGTGAGTGGTTGAAACAGGCGGTCTTGAAAACCGCTTTACCCGAAAGGGTAACGGGGGTTCGAATCCCTCTCCCTCCGCCACAGACCAGGTCCGGAACAGCATCGTCTCACCCTCGATGATCCAGCCTCTGTAAACAGATGCTGCTGCTTGTAGGAACGGGCAGTGCCATGTAAGGTTTCTCATCAGAGGTCCCCCAACATTCCTGCTGTCGTGACCAGCTTCAGAGGAGCGCGTCCACCATGGCCGAAAAACAGGACAGCCGGCCAGCACGCCCTGTTCTTGCCCTGCGTATCGGGATTACGGGTGCCCGGAAACTTCGTGCCGATCAGCTGAACCGCATTAAGCACCAGCTCAGTCACGTACTTGCTCTCGCCAAAGAACAGATGGAGCATCTCGCCGTCAAAAAGGCCGTGACCGAGTCCTACGCACCCTCTAAGGAGGGGAAACTGGCCCCGGAGCTGCACATGTTCTCTCCCCTCGCCCGCGGAGCAGACCGGCTCGCAGCGCAGGCTGCTCTTGATCTGCATTACGACCTTTCCGTGCCTATGCCCTTTGCGCAGGCGGAATACGAGAAGGACTTTACCGGCTCCGACAAAGATCATCCGGAAGAAGTTCCTCTCGCCGCGCATCAGGATCTCGAAGAGTTTCGCCATCTGCTCGCGCAGTCGTCTGCTCAGATGACGATCGACAGCAGGCGCAACGCTGAGCCCTCCGGAGAGGACGTTTCAGCGTATGCGTATGAAGCGGTTGGCCGTTTTGTTGTCAGACATTGCGACCTTCTGATCGCAGTCTGGGACGGCTCACACGGTAATGGCCGGGGAGGTACGGCCGACATCGTCCACTATGCCGCAGTCTCCGGCGTCCCCATCTGGTGGATTCATGCTGAGCGCGAGGCGGATCCCATCTGGCTGTCCGATATTCAGGATCTGCGCGACCCATTGCCTGTCAGTGAGTCCCCTGAACAGAAACTGCATACACATTTGGCGCGGCTGATTCCAGCTCCCCCCCGGGTACGCCGGCACCATAACAACTGGATCGGGCGTCTCGCATCTGTTCATCGCGAGAAGAATGTCTCGCCAGCCTCCGTTTACTTCTCCGAAGAGCCGAAACCGAGTAATCCGATCTGGAAGACATATTCGAAGCTCATGGCGTGGGCATCCGGCTGCAAACCCCGGTATCCTCAGGTCCACGAACCGGTCGAGCCGATCGCCCGGTATTGGTTTCGCCACTATCAGACTGCAGACAGCCGGGCCAGCCAGTATGCGGCGCGATATCGATCAAGTTACGTCTGGGTGATTTCTCTCACCACCCTGTCCGTCATCATCGGAGCACTCGCGTTGAGTTTGCTCCGGGTAAAAGAGGAGTGGTCGCGTGTCCTGGCGGTATGCGAATTGGCCACACTGATCTTCATCGTGCTCGTTGTCTGGGCATCGCTTCGATATGAATGGCATGAGCGATCCATAGAGTATCGGCTGCTGGCGGAGTTATTCCGCAAACAGGAGACTCTGGCATCGCTCGGCTGGTCGTTGTCCATCGGGCACGTGCAGCACCTGGCAGACACGCAGCGGCTTTCCTGGGTCTCCTGGCTGTTTGCGGCCATGCAGCGTTCGGCGCCATTACCTCAGGCCTCCAAGATGGACAATGAGACGGCGCGCGCCATGCTGCAGCATCTGATCGACGAGCAGATCACTTATCATCGCGATCGGGAAAAGATGTCCCTCAATGCGGCGGAGAGGTTTGAAGGGTTAGGCGGCCTGGCCTTCGGAATTGTGCTCCTGTGTGTCATTCTGAAGGTCGGCAGCGAAGCCATCAATGGGCTTCCCTATATGGTTCTGGCCCTCGCCGTCATGGCCATCATATTGCCGGGAATCTCCGCGGCCTGTCTGGCCATCCGCAGTTATGCGGAACTCCAGTTGCTGGCCGAACAATCGCGCTACATGATCTCTGAGCTGGAGCACTCCCGAATCAGGGTCGCCCGTCTGAATATCAGCCGCCCGCTCGTCTCTCAGGATCTGGGTGCGGAAGCAGCCATCGTTGGAACAACCATGCTGCAGGATCTGGAAGGCTGGGGAAGACTGTTCCGGGGCAAACTGATGGAAGCCTGATAGCCTGCCCGGCCCCAAAGCCTCCCTGCGGAAGCTGCCCTTTTCAGAACAGGTGGCTTCGAAGGTCTGATGCTGCCCCCAAATGCAAAGCCGGTGGAAGTGTTCCTCCACCGGCTTTGGGAAGGTGCGGCTCGGTTATTAGTTGTGGTTTGGGAAGATGCCGACACGAAGCGAGAACATGAAGCTGCGCCCCGCTGTCAGGCTAAGTTGATCCAGTGGTGAGGCGGCCGTCGTGGCAATGTAGGCTGAGCCATTCACCTTAGCCGGGCCATTGCTTGATGCCACGTCCAGAATGCTCTCATCGTTGAACAAATTGTTTACGCTGAAGCTGATTTTCGACTGATTGAAGATCGAGTGATTGTGAAGGGTATAGTTCAGGAACAGATTCACGTTGTTAAACGGTGCGTCATATACCTGGTTGTGATAACTTCCGTTATCGTTGTAGTGATCGCCGACGCGTTTTTCGATCACTCCCAGATCCAGCCCGTGATCCTCATACGTGACGGCGAGTGACTGCGTATAGGTGGGAGCGTCAGCCACATACAGACCTGAGGGCACGTCCGTGCCGGTATACGTTGCCTTCCCTGCCGTGCCGTTCGCATAAACGTTGAAGCCATATCCCAGAAACGCATTGGCCTCTGCCTCAAACCCTTCGGTGATCGAGTCCGGCCCGAGGTAGTACTCGTTCAGGTCGTAAGCTGGATTATTCGGATTGGCGACCGCATTGGAAACGTAATTGTTCTGAAACTTGACGCGGAAATAGTCTGCGTCAAGCGTCATACGGTTCAGCTTCACTACCGTCCCGCCCTGGTAGGTCGTTGTTTCCGTTGGTTTGGGGAGCGTGCCCACTTCCTGGCCGCCACCCGCAACATCGAAGGTGCTGCTCGGCGGAATCTCCGATCCTTTGCCGAACTGCCCATAAGCCGACCAGTTATTCGTCAGTTTATAGTTAGCTTCTGCGGATGGCAGATTGCTGCCAAAACCGCCGGAGGAGTTAACCGATGCTCTGCCCTGCAGACTTCCCACGATCTTGCCGTCGTCTGCATACTGTGTCAGGTTCATGTTGTAGTAGGCATACTTATCGCCGGCAGTAATCGTGAGCTTCTTCGTGGCGTGCCACTCATATTCCGCGTAGGGGTTATAGGAGTTCGTATAGAAGTGCTCGTGGAAATTCGGCAATGCCTGATCGATGTGCGTGATCGGATCAGACGGAAATTGATAGCGGTTTGTCGTGGCCCACTCGTACCACATCCCTGTGCGGAAGACGCCATACTTTGAAACCTGGCTGATCGTCGATGTCTCGCCGTATTTGCGGTAGCTGTTCAGCTTGTCCACCGCGCACGGAAGCGCCATGTATGTCTTCTTCTTCACCTGGTTATTGCAGCCAGTATTACTGCCCGCCGGTCCTTCGAATATCCAGTTAGTGGAGCTGTTCGGACCGTTCGCCAGTCCCGTCGAATCATTGGGATTGTCGTTAGCGTAATACTGCGCGTTGTAATAGCTGTAGGTGTACGGCTTCACATCCAGCAGCCAGCCGTGGCCCAGGTCGGAATTCACACCGACATACTCGAAATCCGTAGGCAGGTTATACGTGTTGTACTTCTGGTAGAACGCGCTGGTTGAGTCGTTGTTCTGCAGCAGATAATTCCAGCCGTATGCTGCAACCTGGGCGCGGAGCGGGGGATTGTTCGGTGTATTCGTGCTCAGCCGGATGACGCCGCTGTAGCCGGTGATCGTGGTGCGATCAGAAAGCTTGTAAAGCACCTTGATATCGCCCGCATTGCGGGTCTGATCATTCAGGGTCTCAAATCCATCCGAAGTCATCCGGTGCACATCGAGCGTAAGCCCGATCCTTTTGCTCGGACCGAAGAAGCCCGAATTGTACTGCCCATCGATTAAAAGCGTATTGAATGATCCATACGAGACAGAAGGCTGAACTGATTGTTCACCAGGTACGTCCTTCGAAAGAAGATTGATGGAACCGCCAAAGGTGCTGGGGCCGATGGTCGAAGCGGTTCCAGGGCTGCGATCGAAATCCACACCGCCGGTCCAGAGTCCCGGAAAGAAAGCCCAGGAATGATGGGTCGGCGTATTTGTATCGTCAAACGGAATGCCGTCCCACGTGATGTCGTAATCGCCATCCGGGAACCCGCGAAAGTAAGTCGTTCCCTGTCCAAGACCGATGCCATTGGAGTTGTAGCTGAATGTGCCGGGCGCGATCTGAATGATCTCGGAGTAATCGGAAGTCGGCGGAGTAAATTCCTGGATGAACCGGCTGCTGATCTCCGATTTCGGTGCTTCCGTATCAAGCGAGCCCTGCGAAAGTGCATGCTGCGCAGCGATAGAATTCACTGCCTGAGCTTCCACTTCCACATTCTGTGACAGCAATCCGACCTTGAGCTGTACAGAAAGACTCTGCAGCTGGCCGGCAGCGACCGCGACGTTTGTTTTCGTTGTGGTCGCGAAACCTGTGGAGCTGATCGTTACGTCGTAGCTTCCGGCAGCCAGGCCGGCCGCCACAAAATGGCCCTGATTATCCGTGGTGAATTGCTGTACCTGTTCTGTGGATTCGTTTTTGACAGCAACCGAGGCTTTTTGTATGGCATTCCCGTAAAGATCCGTTACGGTGCCGGTGATGGATGCCCCCGCAGATTCCTGAGCAAATGATGTATTCGACAAGGCTCCACTGGCCAGCACGGTGGTGCCTAAAATCAACGCAGCAAGGCTGCGCCTTAAAAGCGTCTTCACTCTTCCTCCAAATGGTTCTTCAAAGTACGGCAACTTTCGCAAACCTAACGTCGCAGCGTGAATATTCCGTTACATGAAGGAAGCGGGAACTATGTGAAAGACGCCCTGGGGCACTGTCACATCCGACCGTGAATCGTACCGGGCCGATCTTGCCGGCAGAATTCGTATGATTTGAAGAATTTGCGTCACTGTCAGGAGAGATTCGCGGGCCGAATCACTCTGCCCCTGACGTATCTGCGCTATCCGAAGTATTGCCGCATCTTCTGAGTGGACTTCAGATTTTCTTAAGATACGCTTCAGGATTTTTGCGGTCGGAATGTCAGGTTTTCAGCGAAATACCGCTATAGCGAAATATATCGGCTGCAAACTTGCCGCTATGCGGTGCATGTGACACCCTGAGTCCCGTATGAGATTTCTCAGAAATCCTCGCCACATCCGGCTTCGCTTTACCGTTCTTCTGGTTGCCGCCGCGCTTCTCTGTTCCGTGACAGTATTGCATGCGCAGGATCGGGAGAGCCGGCTTGCAAACACAACTATTTTGATCGTTCGTCACGCCGAAAAGCCCGCCTCGGGGCCCAGCCTCACGCCGGAGGGCTTTGCTCGTGCGAAGAAATATGCGCAGTATTTCAACCCGTTTCGGGCAGACGGAGCGGCGATTCAGATCGATGCTCTCTACGCCGGAGCCGATTCCTCAAACAGTGTGCGCCCTCGGCTTACGCTCGAGCCACTCAGCCGCGCGATCGGCATTCCGCTGAACACGCAATTCCCCACAAATGAACCCGCTGCATTGGTTCATGCGCTCTCAACGGAACCTCATGGTGATCACGTCCTGATTGCCTGGCGGCACGGTAAAATTCCTGCGTTGCTCAAAGCATTCGGAGCAGACCCTTCCGCCTTGCTCCCCGGTAGCGTCTGGCCTGACTCTGTCTTCGACTGGGTGATCCTTCTTCGCTACGATTCGGCCGGACATCTGCAGGTGCAAAAGGTCATCCACGAGCCAAATCCGTTGCCCTGACAGTGCAACCGTGCCGGGCCCTGCCGTCTGCTGAAATTACATCGCATACTCGAGAGGCCGCGTCTGCCGCTCTTCTGATATCAATGGAAACCGAATGCTGAATACAGAGCCTTCCAGTGGTGCGCTCTCTACTGTGAGCTCGGCTCGATGCACATCGGCAATCCAGCGTGCAATAGAGAGGCCCAGGCCGCATCCGGCCTGCGCCTTTCTTTCGCGAAGATCAGCCTGGTAGAAGCGATCGAATATCTGTTCACGAACATCGCGTGACATGCCGATGCCTGTATCGCGCACGATAACGACCACATCGTGAACGCTGGCAAGTACCTCCGCGTGGATCTCGCCATGCTCCGGTGTGTATTTGATGGCATTATCGAGCAGAATGCCCAGCAGCCGCTGCATCAGCTGTCTGTCTCCCTCAATCAAAACGGGCTCATCTGGAAGATGCCAGTCCAGCAGGATGCCGCTCGATTCTGCCAGATCTTCCACGCGTCGGCATCCGCTTACCACCAGGTCGCAGAGGTCAATGCGTTGAAAGGAGACTTCCTGCATGAAGTTGCCGCTCCTGGCCAGTGACAGCAACGCATCGAGCAGGGTCGAAGCCGTACGGCACTCCGTCACAATGCGGTCCAGATCATTGCGGTACTCCCGCTCCGTGCGGTGTCTGTGCAAAGAAAGCTGCGCCGTTGCCAGCATCACCGTAATAGAAGTGCGGAGATCGTGAGAAACATCTGCGGAAAACTGGCTCAACCGTGAAACTGCGGCCTCCAGTCTGCCCAGCAGCTGGTTCCACGCCTCAGCCAGTTGCTGCACTTCATCCCTGGCTGCGGGTACAGGCAGACGAGCGGAAAGATTCCCGATACCAATCTCTACTGCCGCTCTGGTCATACGATCCACGGGCTCCATGGCCCGGTGACTCAGAAAGTAGCCGCTGAGTGACGAGAGAATGAGTATGACCGGCAGAAGAAACAACAGCGCATTGCGATAGGTTCGCAGTATGTTGAATTCCACATCCAGCGAGCTGCCCACGTACAGGTTCGCAGGGATGCCATCGAGCGCAACCGCATGGCACATCGCCAGCGCAGGGCCATCCACAAGCTGAAGCATCTGAAAGATTCGCTTTTCGCAATCAACCGGAGCCGATACGATCCAGTCTGCACTCTTCGGGTCAGAGGGAAACAGTAAACTACCGTCCAGTCTGCGCAGCAAAAACAGGTTTCCTTCGTGGGTAACCAGTGCGTAGTTGCTTAACTGCTCATTCAGCGAAGCCTGAAGGTGCTGCTCCTCATTGTCCTGGAGCAGTCGTATCAGCCGTTCTTCGCGCCCCAGCAGATGTGTCTTTTTCTCCTGCAGCAAGGCGTATTCCAGCACGCCATAAGAGATGACGCTGAAGAGGAGTGCCCCTGCGAAGGTCACCAGCAGATACCACAGTGTGAGTTTGACCCGGATCGGCAGCGCGCGCATTTCAATCGACCACAAAGGTATATCCGATGCCGTGAATCGTGCGAATCAGGGGTCGATTCTCTGATTTCTCCTCCAGCTTGTTTCTCAGGCTGTGGATATAAACATCAAGCGTGTTTTCTCTTGTTTCGGTGGCGCTGCCCCATCCGGCCTCGATCAGTTCTTCCCGCGATGTCACAAGACCACCCCGTCGCATCAGCACTTCCAGCAGCTCCATCTGTTTACGGGTAAGCGGAATCTGTTTCCCGTTTCGAATGGCAAGGCGCCGGCTACGATCGAGTGTCACGCCGCCAGCCTGAAGTACAGCGGGCACAGTCGGCTGTACACGCCGCACGATGGCTCCCACGCGTGCCAGCAGAATCTCCAGCAGAAAGGGTTTGACCAGGTAATCGTCCGCGCCCAGATCGAATGCCTCAAGCACCTTCGGTACGGCATCAATCGCTGTGAGCACCAGTATTGGGGTACGGCAACGCTGTGAGCGTACTTTTTCCAGAACGGCAAAGCCATCCATGCCAGGAAGAAGGATGTCCAGTAGGGCGGCGTCATATTCGCCCTCCAGCATCATCGCTGCGCCCTCAGTCCCGTTATGCGAAACGGAGACACAGTGACCATCTTCTCTCAAGCCACGCTCCACCAGTTCGGCAATACGCCTGTCATCTTCGATGAGTAATACATTCATGATGAATGACGTGCAGACTATCGTTGTCAGGTTTCGGGAAGATGAAAATTCCATGACTGGGATCGGCGAAGTGGCCGCTCCACCATCCGCAGGCCTCAGAATCAGGGGGAAATAAGCAACAACTCCTGCCTGCGCAGCCGCTTGTCAAAGGTTCCCCGGCAGATCTGAAGCGGCCATCGCTCCATGTGGGAACGATCTACCTTCGCAGGGTATCGATGGCTTGAAATAAAACAATGGCGAAGGTGAAAAACAGAAATGTCAGGACGAGGCTAATGCCAATCCAGGAGATCAGCGCCGCAAAACCTCTGGAGGTCTTCAGATGCGAGTGCTTGTGGCGCCTTGTCATATTGCCAGTCCACCCAGCTTCCGCACGAGGGGGAACCAGCCTCATTGTTGAGGCTAGTTCTCGAACTCCTCTGATCGTGGTGGCAGCACATCCTGCTCCCGAGCCGCCCAGACGTAAAGCGTGGGTAACAGGAAAATGCTCATAATGAGAGCGGCGATCAATCCACCGACAATAACGATGGCGAAGGGCCGCTGCGAATCGGAGCCGATTCCATGAGACATGGCTGCCGGCAGCAGGCCAAAAGTGGCGACAAGCATCGTCATCATAATGGGACGCAGCCGCAGAACAGCGCCCTCGACAGCAGAGTGCTCAACCGAGTGACCATCTGCACGAAGCTGATTGATGTATTCGAGCATGATGACACCCGTCTGTACGCACACTCCGAAAAGCGCGAGAAAGCCCACGCCCGATGAAACGCTGAAATGCGTGCCTGTTGTCATCAGGGCCAGCAGTCCCCCCAGGGGAGCCATGGCAACGCTGGCAAGGATCAGCATCGCCCACTTGAATGACTTGTACATCGAATACAGAATGATGAAGATCAGCAAAACCGTCAGAGGAACAATCAGGAGCAGCCGCGCCGCTGCGCGTTTCTCGCTCTGGTATTCGCCTTCCCAGGTAATGTAATAACCTCTGGGAAGCTTCATCTGGCGGTTGACCTTGCCGATAGCCTCTTCTACCGCGCCCCCGAGATCGCGCCCGCGAACACTGTACTTAATGGCGACATACCGCTGGTTATTTTCGCGATAGATTTCCGAGCCCTCATCCGCCTCTCGTACCGTGCATAGCTGGCCAAGCGATACCCGCTCGCCGGAAGGCGATAAGAGCCGAATATTCTGAATGGCTTCCCGCGTGTCGCGATACTGGGGAAGGTAACGCATCACGAGGTCATAGCGGGCCTCGCCACGCAGGACCTGAGTAAAGGCGGTGCCTCCAACCGCGGTCTGGATGGCGTCCTGCACGTCGGCCACATTAATGCCCCAGCGCGCCGCAGCTTTACGATCCACAGTGAAATTCAGATCAGGCTGACCTGTTACCTGAAGCACGCCAAGGTCGGTAATACCTTTAACGTGGCTCATAATAGCTGCCGCCTGTTCGGCTTCATGTTCGAGCACGTGCAAATCATCGCCGTAGATCTTGGTGGCCAGCTCGCCTTTGACGCCGCTGACAGCCTCTTCCATGTTGTCTTCAATGGGCTGAGAAAAGCCCCAGATTACGCCCGGGAACTTCTTTTCAAGAACTGCATTCATGGAGGCGATAAGTTCTTCCTTGCGTCCATGAAACATGGGGCGCCATTCTTCCTTTGGCTTCAGGTCAACGAAATATTCTGTGTCGAAGAACCCGGTGTGATCTGTTCCGTCGTCCGGTCGCCCCGTCTGACTGGTGCATTGCGTTACCTCGGGAAACGAACAGAGCACAACTCGCGCTTCATTGGCCACGAGGATACCCTCGCCGGGTCCCGCACTTTGCAGCAGGATGCCGCGTACCCACAATGCGCCTTCATCCAGATGCGGCAGGAACTCAGAGCCGATAAGTCCGCCGAACGCAAGATAGACAGAGACACAGAGCGCGGCTGCTGCAATTCCGACTGTTATGGCGCGATGATGAATGGCCCACGTGACGCTCTTCCGGTACCGTGCCGTAAGAAACGTCATGATGGGGTTGTGCCATTCTTTGGCGCCCTTGCTGAACAGGAAGCTGGACAGAACCGGGGCCAGCACCATGGAGAAGATCAGAGCGCCCAGCAGCGCAAACGCGACTGTCCACGCCATGGGCTTAAACAGCCGTCCTTCCACCGACTGCAGCGTAAAAATCGGCAGATAGGCCGAAATGATGATCGCTATGGCATAAAAGACAGGTCTCTGAACTTCATGCGCCGCTTCAGAAATCCGTTCGATCGGCTTTCTTCCGTTCTCTTCCTTCCGTGCAAGATGGCGGACGATGTTTTCCACCATCACGACCGCGCCATCGACCACCATGCCGAAGTCGAGCGCACCCAGTGAAAGCAGGTTGGCCGGAATATGTCTCAAGTCCAGGCAAATAGCCGCAAACAGCAGAGAAAACGGAATGGTGAGTGCGACAATGAGGGCCCCGCGTACATTGCCCAGAAAAAGAAAAAGAATAATAACGACGAGGACGATGCCTTCAGTCAGGTTATGCAGTACCGTATGCGTGGTGAAATGCATCAGATCGCTGCGGTCGATAAAAGGAACCAGCTTCACGCCCTGTGGAAGAATGTGGTCGTTCAGTTCCTGGACTTTCTTATGAATTCCATCCAGTACCGGATCAGCGTCCGCGCCCTTTTGCAGAAGAGCAATCCCTGAAACTACATCGTTGTTGTCAACAACTTTTCCGTCTTCACGGTGGTATGCCTGGCCAAATTGTCCGAGGCGAATCTTCGCCCCCTGGGTGACGATGGCAATATCTTTTACGCGGATCGCTGTTCCGTTTTTGCTGGCGACAACCGTGTTTTCGATGTCCTGAATATTCCGAACCAGACCCACTTCGCGGATATTGATCTGCTGCAGTCCTGCCTCAATGAAGCTGCCTCCTCCGTTGGCGTTGTTATTTGTGAGCTGCTGCTCCACCTGAGCAATGCTCAGTCCATAAGAGATCAGCTTGTCAGGATCGACGCGTACCTGATATTCGCGCGTGGGACCGCCGAAGTCATTCGTATCAACTACACCTGGAACCGACTTCAGATTCTTATCCACCACCCAGTCTTCAAGCGACTTCAGCTCCATCACGTCGTATTGAGGATTGGTGCTTTGCAGGGTATAAAAATAAATCTGGCCAACCGGACTCCAGTCCGTCCCCATCTGTGGAACCACGCCTGCCGGCAAAGTAACCTGCGAAAGCCGCTCCAGCACGCGTTCACGGTTCTCGAAATTTGTGGTGTCTTCGCCGAAGACCATCTCCACAGTAGAAAGTCCGAAGAGAGACCATGAGCGGACATGAGCAATCCCCGGAATACCGTTCACTGCTACTTCAATGGGGATAGTGACCTGCTGCTCGATCTGCTCGGCAGAAATTCCGGGCCATTGCGCGATGACGTCGACGTAATTATTGGCAACGTCCGGATAGGCCTCGACGGGCAGGCGCTCAAAGGAAACAATCCCCCAGATGAACAACAGGATTCCAAGTGCCAGGGCCAGAAAGCGATTCTGAAGTGAAAAATCAACGATCCTGCGGATCATTGCGCCTCCGCAGTGGCTTCCAGTTGCAGAGCACTGGCCACTACCTTCTGGCCGGGCTCGATCCCCGAGAGAATCTCTTGCTTTTCTCCCGGCAGCGTATCGCCGACATTCACTTCCACACGCTTAAACTGCTTTTCCCCCGCGGGAGTAAATACCCATTCGCGATCGTGCAAATGAAGGATCGCAGCGGCAGGTATAACCGCGTGGACTTGCTTTTTCCTGCTCTCCAGGGTCGCCGTCACAAACATTCCCAGACGGAGAAGCCCTCCTGCATTCGAAACCTCGATACGGACTTTAGCCGTACGGAGAATTGGATCGAGTACCGGGCCAATATCGCTGATGCGACCGGCCAGCACCCGGCCAGGATAAGCACTTAGCCCGATCTGCGCCGTCTGTCCCAGCTGAATCTTCGACAGATCGTTTTCATAGACATCGCAAAGTATCCAGACGGCCGACAGATCAGCAATCGTGAATGCATTCGGAGAGCCGGCATAGGTTACTCCTGCTGCCGCTGCATTCGTGACGTTCTGCGCGATAATGACACCGGAGATAGGTGCATAAACATTGACGATGCTCGACGGATGATTTCTGTTGATGCCGAGCGTTTCCAGCTGTTCCTCGGACGCATTCAGATCGGCTTTGGCATCGCTTTCCGTGTCCTCGGCCTGCTCGAGTATGCCGAGTGAAACAGCGCCGTGAGCATATAAGTCTTTGGCACGAACGTAGGCTTTATTGGCCAGCAGTTCATCATTTACAGCCTTCAGATAAGTATCGTAGGCGTTCGTGACGTCCGGGCTCTGCACTCGCAAAAGCAGTTCACCCTTTTTTACGTTGTCATCCAGACGTGCTCGAATATCAACCACGCGCCCGCTCGCCAGCGAGATGACGGGGACTTCACGAGAAACGTCAGGATTCACCGTGCCGGTCACGCTCAGTTTGTCCTGAGCGTCCATCTGTTCTGCGGCAATCAGCGGGTATTGCTTCGGATTGTCAACGTTAATTACCCCGTTGTTGCTGTTCTCGATGATCTGCTCCTGTGGAGGCGCACCATCCGCAGGAGCGAATTTTTTGCCGCATGCCACGAGAGAAAGACACACAGCAAAACAGCAACCCGATCTCACGATGCTATGGCTCATCATTGGATTACCTCATGTCCCACAGCAAGATTCAGTTGATCCGCGGCCATCAGATACGAGCCAATCAATTGCAGATAGGTCGTCTGTATTCCTCGGTAGTTGCTTTGCGCGTTCAGAAAATCCATCAGTGAGGCTCCGCCGTGCTGCCATGCATATGTAACTGTGTCCCGGACGCGCAACGCCTGCGCCAGATACTTGTTCTTATAGGGCCGCAGCAAAATCAGATTGCTGTTTACCTGCGCATATGCCGAATCGACATCGCTGAAGACCTGTGTTTGTGTTGCGTCTGCTAATTGCTGATTGCGATCAATATCGAGCAACGTACGCTGTTTCTCTCCCTGATTGCGGTCGAATATACGCAGAGGAATACTGATGCTCGCCCCCAGTGTCTGCGTAGCGTTCGGGTTGTTATTTGAGGAGTTCCACGTATACCAGCCGCTGAAAGTCGGATCTGTCGAGCCATTGGCAATCGCAAGCTTATGGTTTGTGTTCGCCTGCTGAATGGATTCCAGAGCAGCCTTCAGATCTGGCCGATTGTCCAAAGCGATCTGATGAAATGCTCCCAGCGGGTCTAGCTGGTCAGAGAAGCCGAAACTCCCCTGCACATCAAACTGACCCACAGGCGTCTTGTCATTCAGCAGCTCCAGAAGCTGAATCTTCGCCGTACGCAGGTTGACTTCAGCCGCCTGCAGATCTGATTCATACTGCACGCGCTGCAGTTCAATTCTGTCTAGGTCGATCTGCGCCAGATCGCCACTCGCAAAGCGCGTGCGGCTGATGTCGATAATCTTGTCGTAGTAATCGAGCTCCTGATGGGCAAGATCCACGATGGCCTTCGCCTGCAGAGTTTGTATGAATGCCAGCCGTAGATTGAAGAGAAGGTTGCGTTCCAGATCTTCATGCTGCGAAGACGCGATCTGCGTACCTTCCTGCGCGCTCTGAAGGCGCAATTCGCGCTTGTGGTCGCGCTCATGCAGATAGCTCAGTGTGGGAACAACATAAGTACCGCTGAGTGGCGTCCAGGTTCCGTTATGGGGAGCGATTTGTGTTCCGTCCTGCGAGAACGCGAATTGTGGATTCGGGCGCAGATTAGCCGTAATCTCTTCAGCCTTTACCTCCTGCACGTTGATCGCATCCGCTTTTAACGTGGGGTTTGCGGCCTCAAATCGTGCCTTGATCTGATCCCACGTATAGTCGTTTTGTGCGAGCAGGGGCTGGCTCCAAAGCAGCGCGGCTAAACATGTGACAAGACAAAAAAAGATGCGACGAAGCAATGACCGTCTTCTGGGATTCATGGAAATCTGCTGTGCGAATATCGGTTTGTGGACAGCTTTAGGCATGTCCTCAGAGGTGCGATAGGTAATGTTCTGAATAGGTCGGGAAGTTCTGATAAGTCGTAGCTTAGCTTTCCAGGCTCCTAATGCCCACCCTATCTTTCGGCTGCGCATGGCTATCTTTTGGTCAGATGTGCTTCCGAAGCCGTCATTCAAAGCGCATGATGAATTCAGCAATATATTCTGTGCGCCTCACCGGAATTGTGGCAGATGATCATGCTTTCATCGCTGTTCCAGCGCAGCCGTAAATCTGTTGTTCTCCAGGCAGGGATTCTGATCGCTGTCATTGCGTGCCTCGACTGGCGTGCAGTCGACGAACTGCCTCTCGGATTTCTCTACTTATTGCCGATGTTGCTGATCGGAAGAGTTCTGAAGCCCTGGCAAATTGCAGCTTTCGCAGCCCTGTGTACCTATCTCGCAGAGGCATTCGATGCCTTTGTCTGGACGCTTAAAACCGGTATACCGCGCGATGTCCTGTACTTCGCGGCCTTTTTCTGTGTCGGGCTTTTTGTCAGCGAGGTAAACCGGAACCGTCAAATTGCGGTGAAGCACCTTCACGAAATTGAGCGGGAGAGAGATTCGCGGCGCGACGCGGAAGAACAACTGAGAGTGTTGATTGAGAGCAGTCCAGCTGCCATCATCACAGCTAATTCAGATGGCCGTGTCCTGATGGCGAACGAAGCAGCACATCGTATGCTGGCACTTGCATCGGGAATGCTACCCGACCGCTCCATCCATCAATATTTTCCTTCACTCCTGAATATTTCCCGGCGTGATTCAGGTAGCCAGCTTTTTCGTGCAGTGATGCAGTCGCGCGGCCAGCGCGAGGACGGCGAAGTGTTTTTGGCTGATATCTGCTTTTCTACGTATCGCACAAATGCTGGTTCGAGGCTTGCGGCGATGATCCTCGATACGTCGGAAGAGTTTCGCACCCATGAAGAATCCAGCCTGCATCAGGTGCTGGCTGGATCACGCATCGCTGTCGGAGCCGTGTCGCATGAAATACGCAATGTGTGCGGAGCCATCGCCGCCGTTCATCAGAACCTTTCGCGCAGTGGCCTGTTGGCACAGAATAAGGATTTCGAGGCCCTTGGAAACCTCGTTCTCGCACTGGAGCGGATCGCAGATGTAGACCTTCGGCAGTCCTCAGACCAGGGGGCAGAAATCGATCTCACTTCCATACTCGATGATTTTCGGATTGTCATCTCACCATCCCTGCGTGAAGAGGGCATCGAGAGTTCATGGAATATTGAACCAAATCTTCCGTTGGTATGGGCAGACAGGTCCTCTGTAATGCAGGTCTTTCTCAATCTTGTGACGAACAGTATTCGGGCAATGGCGCCAAAGAAAGAGAAGTTGCTATCTGTAAGCGCCAGAATAGAAGGTCGCCATGTGCTTGTAGAATTCATAGATAATGGCGGCGGAGTGCCTCATCCGGAACAATTATTTCGACCCTTCCAGCAGGGTGCGCAATCAACAGGGCTTGGTCTTTATCTTTCTCGCGCCTTTACGCGTTCCTTCGGCGGTGAATTACGTTATAAAACTGTACCCAATGGCGCCTGTTTCGCTGTTGAATTACCTGCTGTGAACTCACTTGAAAAGACACTGTGAAAGAACCTGTTTCCATCTTGTTGGTTGACGATCACGCGCTGTTTCGTGAGAGTCTCGTGCGTCTGCTTGAAAGCGAGCCGAATTTTCAGGTAGCTGGCCATTGCGCGACGATTACGGAAGCGCTTCAACGGCTCGGCAACACCAGAGTGGACGTAATCCTGCTCGATTACGATCTGGGACAGGAGGCGGGAACCGACCTGCTTGGCAGGCTTTCTTCTTGCGGAAAGAAGGTGAAAGTTGTGATGGTTACGGCTGGCATGGGCGACAGTGTCACGCGCAACGCCCTTCAGGCCGGCGTAGCTGGAATCATTTTCAAGCACAGCGGTCCTGGGCAGCTGATAGAAGCAATCCGCAGGGTTGCAGGCGGAGAAATGTGGCTGGACAGTGGAGCGATCCAATCCCTGCTTGTGGCGTCCGGCGAAGCACGCGATTCACAGCCACAATCTCCTTCGCTGACAAGCCGTCAGCGCGAGGTGCTGAGCGGCATCCTGGATGGGCTTACGAATAAGGAAATCGCTCTGAAGATGCAGACTTCCGAAACCTCCGTCAAGGCCATTATTCAGGATCTGTTTCAAAAGGCTGGCGTGCGAACGCGTAGCCAACTTGTACGGATTGCCTTTGAGAAACACTCTGCGGACTGGGTGGACAGAAGATCCTGAACAAAAGCTCGTGAATCTGCATAGCATTAAGCCACGTTCTCTGCTTCTTTATCTGGAAGCCCGCAGATAGAGCTTCTCTCTGCCTGGATTCATCTAAAATATGAAGAGAGAAGTATTGAGATAAAGCAGAGTTCATCGCATGCTGGCGATTGCGCTCCGAAATACGGGGATGCCATGCGGGTTTCCCTCGATGTCTGGGTCCGCACTGCTTTAGCGATGCTGGCCGCCGATAGTTCGATGACCAGCACAAGCGTGGACCGAAAGGGAGAACAACATGGAGATGCCCTCCCCTCGGCTTCCGGACGGAGTTGTTATTTCACACTCGATTCGTCCAGAACGATATCCTGTATCGAGGTGATGCTGAGGCCATATTCCGGCTTCAGGTAGTAGTTGAGGAACGCGACTTCTCTGCGCCATGTTTCAAGGTGATGCTCCCGCTCTGAAAATCCATGCAGCTCATTTGGAAAAGTGAAGTACAGATAAGGCTTTTTAGCCTTCTGCAGCGCCTCGACAAACTGCTGTGATTCGTAGGGAGGAACCTGCGGATCGTTTTGTCCCTGCATGATGAGTAAGGGCGCAGCAATCTTCGGCACATCCCGAAGAATGTTGGCCCTGCGATAGACCTCCGGTTTCTGGTCTGGTGTGCCTCCCATCTTGGCAATCCAGCGAATTGCTGCGGGCCGATTCGTCCTCCTTATATAGGAGTCTCGATCGACTACGCCATAGAGCTCGATAGCCGCATGCCAGATATCCGGCTTCTTGGTGACTTCATAAGCCACCATCGTTCCTCCGTGACTGCCTCCGCCTATGCCAATTCGTTCAGGATCGGCCAGGCCCTGCGAGATCAGGTATTGCGCGCCCTGCGCGACATCTTCGACCTCGCCTCCTCCACTGTCTTCCACGTTGAGATTGCGGAACTTCTCGCCATACCCGATGCTGCCGCGATAGTTGGGAGTCAGCACGACGTATCCGTGCTGAGCCAGGTATAGCGCCCATGGATCCCATCCCAGTGTGTCCTGGCCTTCGGGACCGCCATGGATCCAAAGTACCGAGGGATATTTCTTTCCCGCTATATAGTTCAGCGGCTTATACAGAATGGCCGCTATCTCCAGACCGTCTGGGCTCTTGTAGTGAACGACCCCAGGTTGCGGAAGCCCAGTATCGGCGAAGTTGGCCGGTTGCGTGCGGAGAAGCAGATGAGCTGTTCCGCCTTCGACAGGGGCGACGGCGAGGCTGGATGATTCAAAAGACGAATCGTGCAGAAGGTAAAGCTGGCGTCCATCCGGCGACCAGATCGGCTCTCCTTCCACTCCTGAAGATACGGAGGCAAGTGGGTGCAGGTGTCTGCCATCCGGAGAGACGATCCAGATATGCCGCTCCTCCGGATGCTCCCGGTTGGAGACGAAAGCGAAATATCGTCCGTCCTTCGAGAAGACCGGATCTTCATCCTCCGATTCGCCTGTAGTGACCGCGCGGGGCTCGCCGCCATTCGCGGAGATCAGGTAAATCTTGTTCCATCTGGAGTCCTGAAGAATAACCGCGAGCGACTTTCCATCGGGAGACCACTCGGGATGGCGAATCGACCATCGTAGGGGCGCTGCAGACGTAGGGGCGCTGCAGAGGCCCGCCCGGATACTCGGGCATCTTCGGATAGTGCTGGATCTCCAGCAGCGTTTTGGCAAAAGCACCATATGGCTGTGCAAGACGAATGATGTAGCTGCTGCGCGCATAGTGTTGTCCGTCCGCGTCAAAGTCCGCATCGGCTTTCTCCACCTCGACATCGCCGGTACGCAGAGTATTGATGAGCCTTGCTGTTGCAGCCTGGTCCTGCTGCTCCGCGGGCACGATGAAGGCGTATGGCCCGGTCTTCCGATTTACCGCGTTAAGTCCCACCTGGTAGAAGTTCTTCAGATAACGCTCACGATAGATCGCGGCATTGTTCGTAATCGAGAAGAAGGCATCGATCTGGTAATCCACGATATCGCCCAGGCGCCAGGTTCCGCCCTTCCAGGGATTCGGAAAGTTCCAGGTGGCGACCTTCGCGTCATAACCGATACCCTTGCTCAGTTTGTCGAAGGGAACGCTGATGGGTGAAGCAATATTCGCGCTGGCCGATTCGGTAAGGATGCGTAATCCGTTGTGATACGAGATGTAGTCTCGAAGCGGAGACCAGAAATCATACACGCCATAAGACAGCACTCCCGTCTTGCCCGTTTCTGCGATCTCAAGCGCCGTATTTGTGCCAAGGGCGTTCATGGATGAGATCAGAAGAGGATCGATATTTGGATCGAAGGGATCGACGAAAGGTGGCAGATAAATGCGAGCCGAATCTGCACCCTGCTGATGCAGGTCGTAAAGAATCTGCGGATGCCATTTGTTGATCAGCTTGACTGCGAGGCGCGTTTCCACCTGGGTGAAGGTTGCCCAGTCCCGGTTGTCGTCATGTCCGACATAGTGATGCCAAAGCACAACCGGGCTGACGCCTTCATACGGCGTTCCCAGATATTTCTTGTACCAGTCCACAACGAGCTGCTGCCCATCCGGATTTAACGATGGCACCAGCACAATGATGTCGTTGTGAAGTATGGAGCGAATCTCCGGTGTATTGCCGGTCGCCAGCAGCCAGGAAAACTCCGAGGCGCTTTGCGAGCTGGCGATCTCAGTCGAATGAATGTTGCAGGTTACGACAAGAACCGTCTTTCCTTCATCGATCAGCTGCTTCGCTTCATCTGGAGTGGTCGTTCGCGGGTCGGCGAGCTTTCTTTGAATATCGAGGTAATGCGCGAGGTGCGCAAGATTCTCAGGGGCAGAGATAGTTACCGCAATAAAAGGACGGCCTTCCGTTGTTTTGCCGACTTCCGTATAACGGACACGATCGGATTGAGAGGCCAGTTTCTGAAAATATGCCGTCAGCTGCGTCCAGTCCGCCAGTTGGCGATCCGTTCCCGGTTTAAAACCGAAGGCTTCCTCCGGAGACGTAACAGGAGCGGCGAACGCCGCCAGCGCCAGATTCATGGCCAATGCAAAAAAGAGCGGGAACTTCTTCATGTACACCTGTCCTGTAACGCGCAGAACAAGCTCCGCGCAGCGCGTTCGGTAAGTGACAACCATTGAAATAGAGACAGAAAGGCGCGAAGCTGCTCAGCTGCGAACCCAGCACACATGGAGCGTGGCAGAATTGCACGCGGAAAGCATACCCATGTGCAGCCGATGCGGCGTTGAAGCAGCTCTCTCTTGTCAGTATGAACAGAAAGTCGGGGTGTGCAATTTTCGGTTCAGAGACAGCGGGTTAACAGAAGCGGTCCTGAATGACTGCGCCTGGATCGAGCATTCCGATTTTCTGACTAAGTTAAAGTCAACGGCGACATCGAACGATGACACACTGACAACCGCGAGTGGGTTGTAAGTGGGAAGGCTGAGACAAGTGTGTCATGAGTATTAGACTTATCACAGATCAGAGCGATGTCAAGCCAGCGGTCAAGGGTTTTTTGATTTCCCGGTGAACTGTATTCGCTTCGGTACAGACGGCTTTTGTGGCGCCCGGTCTTTTGGACGCCGATCTGTGTTCGCCAATGATCATGCCCGCAGGCGGGCATTTTCGCCACGGCATCAGTATCAGGACAAAGTGTTTTGCATGCCCTGGAGCCTGTGCTTTGGCTCATAGCCGCTGAGGGCAAGGCGCTTGCCGTGTGAGCGGTGCGCCTCCTCGGAAACAGGATGCACGCCCGAGGTGGTGACCCACCGATTGTAGAAGTTGAAGAGTGAGACGACGAGGATCGTGAAATATATGGCTTCATCGGTCCATCCCTGGGCGTGCAGTGTATCTACGTCGCTCTGATTCATCTCCGGCAGATCCGTTGTGATCTTCGCAGCAAAGCGCAGAAGCGCCTTTTCGTTCTCCGGCAGTGGCGAGGACTCAGGATCATTGAGAACAGCGCGGACCAGCTCTTCGCTGCCCAGCAGCTCTGCAGCCACAGCGGCATGCGATCGCCAGCAAAATTGGCACTCATTGATCCATGAGGTGTACGCCGCAATCAGTTCACGCAGGCCCAGGCTGACGGATGAAGGAGCGCGCATAACGCCCTCCGTAAAACTTGCTAGGGGCGAAGTGACTTCAGGCCGAAAGGCAAACAGATGCCATATCTGCCAGTACTCGCGCCCTGCCGCTTTGGTTGCGTCGATCAGGCTGGCATAGGGGCTGGGCTGTGGGTTTGCCTCGACCTCACGAAGATACATGGGTTCCTGCTCAATTGCTTTCAACGGCGGCCTCCGTCTCGAGTGAAAGAGATTCAGAAAACGTTGCCGGCGGCGCGGCGAAACGATAGGCGGGCAGCAGCAGCATCGCAAAGGCCACGACCGCCGTGATTACGGAAAAGATCGAAAGTATCCTTGTGTACGAACCCGTAACATCGTAGATATACCCGAGCAAAAGCGGAGCTGTGCCTCCGGCAACGGCATACACGCTGTAGGTAAGACCGTATATGGTGGAGAACGAGCGCATGCCGAAGTAGCGCTTGAGCATGTAGGGAATCAGGTCGAACTCGCAGCCCATTCCCAGCCCGGCAATGAGTGCGGCAATAGCTGCCGCGCGAAATGAACGAGCATGTCCAAGAAGATAAATGCCGCTGCCCGCAAGGAGCAGCGCGCCGGTGGCGATGCGCGCGCCTTCGAGATAGTCCAGCATCCAGCCGAGCAACAGACGTCCGGCCAGACTTGATCCGCCAAGAATAGAAACGATAAATGCTGCATCTCTCGCTGAGATGCCGCGATCGTTGAGCATAGGAACCAGGTGCGCAAGCGCGCCGTTTTCCGCAAGCGACATACAGCAGATGCCCAGCGCGATCAGCCAGAAGCTGCGTGACGCCAGTCCTTGCTTCCAGCCGAGTCCGGGAGCCTGCTCGCCCGCCTGCTGTGCCTTATTGGCAGCGCGATGTTTTGCCTGCGACGACGGCGCGAAGAACCAGGTAAGCGGGGCGCCGAGAAAGAGCGGCAGACATGCGAGCAACAGATAAGTGTTCCGCCATCCGTAAACGGAGATCAGGTGTTCGACGAGCGGCGGAAAGAAAAGCGAACCCAGCCCCGAGCCTGCGACCACAAATGACAGCGCAATGCCCAGTCTGTGCTCAAACCAGCTTGCCACTATGCGCGCATAGCCAAGCTGGTAAGTACCGGTTCCGGCAACACCAATCACAACAGCCGTAGCGTAGTAACGAGTGAGGCTAGGAGTAAGAAAGGCGAGGGAAGCCATCCCCAGGCCGAATACCGCCATGCAGGGTGCGATGAGACTGCGCGGCTCGAATCGGTCAAGCAGCTTGCCCATGAGCGGAGAGCAGATGGCGACGGTGATTGCCGCCAGGCTGAAGCCCTGCGAGATCTGCTCGCGGTTCCACCCGAAGTCATGCTGCCACGACTTCATCATCAGGCTGAAGCTATAGATGAAGGTCGTGGCAAAGCCCACCATCACTCCAAGCTGGCACACGATGACGATACGCCAGCCTGTGTAGCGCAGGCTTTCTTCGCTGTCAGCGGAATGGTGTTTCGGATTCCTCACACGAATCTCCGCTTACGTGTTAGCGCGAGGGCTTCAGGTAGCCGGACTCCGCGAGGTGACGTCCCATCTCGGCATACATGGACTCGTCGCGCGGCTGCCATGTGTCCAGTCCGTCGACATAGCGGTTGTACATGCAGAAGGCTGCGGCGATGAGCACCGTGTCGTGAATTTCATGGTCGGTTGCGCCCTGCCTGCGCGCCGCTGCCACATCTTCGGCGGTCACACTCCTGCCGCCTTTCTGCACTTTGGCTGCAATGGCCAGCAGCGCCTTTAACTTTGGAGATATGGGAGCGTTCAGAAAATCGGTCTTTACCTGCTTCACCGTCTCTGCGTTGCCAAGATGGCACGCGGCCGCCGCTCCGTGGCTCGTCTGGCAGAAGTAGCAATCATTCTCTGACGAGACATAGGTAGCAATCAGTTCGCGCTCGCCGGGTGTAAGGCTGTTGGGCTGGTGCAACAGAATATGCGCGAGCTCGCGCATGGGCCTGGCTGTCTCAGGACGGAAGGCAAAGCCGGCGCTGATGCCGGGAAGTCCTTCGGGCAGGGCGATGTGAGGCATATTTTCTTCTCCTGGCTTTAACGAGCGACAGGTTCCGCAGGCAAATAGGTTTTGCTGATGGCGACATAGCCTTCGCGGGCCACCGCTTTGCCGCGCTCGCGGTACATAGCCTCGTCGTGAGGTTGTATGGTATCCAGCCCGTCGACATAGCGGTTGTACATGCAGAAGGCTGCGGCGATGAGCACTGTGTCGTGAATTTCATGGTCGGTTGCCCCCAGCCTGCGCGCCGCTGCCACATCTTCGGTGGTCACGCTCCTGCCGCCCTTCTGCACTTTGGCTACAATAACCAGCAGCGCCTTTAACTTATCCGGGATGGCCGCGTGCTGGAAGTCAGCTTTCACCCGCCGTACCAGTTCCTCGTCGCCGTTCAGATGGGCGGCGGCAATGGCACCGTGGATCGACTGGCAATAGTGGCAATCATTGAGATAGGAGACATAGGTAGCGATCAGCTCGCGCTCGCCTTCGGAGAGTGTGCCGGGGTTGTGCAGCAGCACTTCGACAAGCTCATTCAGCGGCTTCGCTGTTTCGGGACGGAACGCCATGGCGCCGCGTATTCCGGGCAGCCCCTCAGGCAAAGCGATGTGCGGCATAAGAACTCCTTATCACGGTAAAGAGGATTGGGTTGCGGGAGCGGTTTGTGCTGTCGTTCCACTGAAGCGCCGCAGCAGCATTCCGCCCGCGAGTACAACCGTGACGCCCACCAGTGCGGGAACCGGGCTGTGCAGCAGAATCAGAAGCGCGATGACAACAGCGCAGAAGAGAAATACGATCGGCGCCGCGGGGTACCACCACCGCCGTACCGGCTCCTTCAGCCGGAACAGCGTGGAAACCGACAGCGCGAGAAAACATACGGCGGAAAAAATAATGTAGGCCAGGATGCGGTCGAAGGCGCCGAAGAGAAGAATCAGCAGCGCCATGCATGTCTGCAGCAGAATTGCGTTTGCGGGCGTTCCAAAGAGAGGATGCAGTCTGCCGAACACGGAGAAAAATTCGCCATCGCGCGCCATTGCGTAGTAAACGCGCGGAGCGGCCATGGTCAGCGCCAGCAGCCCGCCAAGTACGGAAAGCAGCACACACACAGACAGGACTCTTCCCCCTGCATGTCCAAAGAGTGCTTCCCCGAACTGTGCGACGAAGGCGGTGTTGGAAGTGATGTGCTCCACCGGCACAACGGAGAGGAAGGCTGCGCTGACAAGCAGGTAGACGACCGTGACCAGCAGGACTCCGAAGGTAAAAGCAAGAGGCAGGTTGCGTTTCGGATTGCGTATTTCACCTGCAAGTTTTCCGGCCTCCCACCAGCCGCCAAAGCTGAAGAATGCGCTGACAATGGCTCCGGCAATAGCAGCAAAAAGAGGATCGGACCCGGTACGCCGCACCGTAAGCGGTAACAGATTTGCAGAAGAGGCATGACCCGAAAGCCAAGCCCATGCCACCAGCGCCACCAGCACAGCGATCTTCAGCAGATTGGCAGTGGCCATGACTCCGCTGCTCAGCCGGGTCCCGGCGTAGTTCACCGCGCAGATCGCCAGCAGAGCGAGCGCTGGAAGAAACGTGGCCAGCCTCGGTGGAAGGTGGATCAATGTCTCGACGTAGGGCAGAGCACCCACCGCGAGCGCGGCGGCAATTCCAGGGTCGACTACCGCGGCGGACATCCAGCCGTAGAGAAAAGCGATGCGCGGGCCGTAGCCCTCGCGCAGATACACATACTCGCCTCCCGCCCTCGGGTACCGGATCGCCAGTTCCGCATAGCAGAGCGCTCCGCTGAAAGCCATCACTGCCATGCCGCACCACACTGCAGCGAGCAGCGCGGGCGAGCCGAGCGATTTGGCCATGGCCGCTGGAGTAAGAAAAATTCCCAGCGCAATCGACTCTCCCGTAACGACGGCTATCGCCGCAGCCAGCCCGATTTGCCTGCGTTGTTCCATTCAGGAACGCATCTTACGCCAGGCGCCAAAAGGCCGTATATCCACCTTTGGGTGGAGACAGAGTCCATTCTCTGGGTCCAAGACACTCTCTGCCTGGGTTGAGTAATGTGCCGCTAGTTCAATCCCCCTATCGCGAAAAGAGCCGGACAAAGTTGTCATTGTTTGAGGCTGGTTCGACGGAGGAAGTCTTGCACAAATCTGTTTTTCGCAGAGCTGCATTTGTAGCGCTGTGCTCGCTTCTTGCTGTTTTCCCGTTTGTCCTCGATGCACAACAGCTTGCTGTCGCGAGTATTGGCGGCACGGTTGCAGATCCTGCTGGCAGCACTGTGGGGGGAGCGGCCGTGACACTTACGAACCTCGCACAGGGTACAGTCCGCACCTTTACTACCCAGCGTGATGGGAACTTTTTCTTCAGCACTCTTCCGGCGGCTCGTTACAGTTTGTCCGTCGCATCGGTTTCGGGATTTGCGGCTTTTCAGCAGGAGATCGTTCTCCTCGTTGGCGAGGACAGGAACCTGCCGATCAGGCTGCAGCCCGGCAGCAGCCATACCCAGGTCACGGTCAGGGGAGACACGCAGCAGGGCGTCGACACCACAACTTCCGTTGTTGGAGGAGTGATCAACGCGCGCCAGATCGAGACGCTGCCCTTGAACGGACGCAACTATCTTGAACTCGCGCTCCTCGTTCCCGGCAATGCTCCCGCGCCGAACTTCGACCCCACCAAGGAGAACACCTTTCTCATCTCTTCTGCCGGACAGGTTGGGCGCGGTGGCAGTGTAACCATCGATGGCGCGGACAACAATGATGATGTGGTTGGCGGCTCGCTCGTGAATATACCCGAAGACGCGGTGCAGGAGTTTCAGATTGCAACCAACCGTTTTTCTGCGGAGCTGGGCCGCTCAGGCTCGTCCGTGATTAACGTGGTTACGCGGCAGGGAACCAACAACCTGCACGGCGGCGTGTCCATGTATGAGCGTGACCGCGTGCTGCAGGCGCTGCCAGCAACCTACGATCCCAGTGTCGGCAGTGTGCCGCCGTTTCACCGTCAACAGTATGCCGGCGAGATCGGCGGACCTTTCCATCGTGATAAGGCCTGGTGGTTCGTTGCGATGGAAGACAGGCAACAGCTTGGCGCGGATCTGACAGGTGTGCGCGATACCACGAACAAAACAATCAACGAAACATTCGCCACAGCGCCCCTGCACGATTACCTGACAACGGAGAAGCTTGACTGGCAGGTGACTCCGCGCGACCGCATCGGTTTCCGCCAGTCGCTTGAGCTGGAAGACGACCTGAGTCAGAGCGAGCTGGACCGCTCGCTGGGCACCGCGGCCTACCGGCAGACATCCGGGAACCATCTGCAGGGCCTTGTTGCAGACTGGGTTCACATATTTACGCCATCGCTTATCAACCGCGCCAGCTTCGCGGACAACAACTTCGCCAATGCGATTTATCCCACTTCGAATGCGCCGCAGATCACCTTCCCTGATCTCGATGACGGCGCGACCTATCGTGTTCCGCAGAAGACGCAGCAGTTCCGTCTGCAGGGCGATGACACGGTGACATGGGCGCGCCGTAATCATACGTTGAGCTTCGGCGGCGAGCTGCAGTGGATCGACGCATACTTCTATCTGGGAGTATTTCAGCAGGGCAATATTCAGGCAGTTGAGGATTTTCCCGATTTTGACCGCAACGGAGATGGCAAGGTAGACGACAATGATCTGCTCTTCGCCGTCGCACTGCGGAGTTCCACCCCTGACCGGCCGCTTGTGCTGCCTGACAACGGCAGTTACCACATGGCCGGCTTTGCGCAGGACGACTGGAAGGTCGTGCCGAACCTGACCCTGAACCTCGGCCTGCGCTGGGAAATGGACACCAATCTGAATAATCTCAGTTGGTATGCGAACCGAAACCCGATCGTGGATTCGTTCTACCAGGGCACGCGGCATCGCGATTATGGCAACTGGGGTCCACGCATTGGCTGGAATTACACATTCAATCCGCACCTCAGCGTTCATGGCGGATACGGCGTCTACTATGACCGCGTCGTGCTCGAGATCATGTCGCTGGAAAAAGGTCTGGATGGCCGCGCGCTCGCGCTGAATGTTACCGCAGGCAATGCCGTAACGGATCAGAATGGCAACCCTGTTTATCTGAACCCGGACGGCACCTTCAGACCAGGCACGCCGGAGCTGCTCTCCAGCCCCTTCAGCGGATTTCCATTTACAGGCGCAGGCGCGACGGGCATCGACATCATTAACAATCGCCTGCGCAATCCGATGGTGCAGCAGTTCAACCTGGGGGTCGGAAAGCAAATAGGCAACGACCTTCTCGTCAAGGTAGACGGAATTCACAATCTCGGAACGCGCTTTATTATTGGTCGGCCGGTCGGCTCGGTCTACAACCCTCTGACGCAGGGGCCGGACGAAGTGACTGACCTCGAATCCGCGGTCAACACAAAATACGACGCGCTATGGGTCACCGTACGCGATCATATCTCGCATTACGGCGAGTTCGACGCAGCCTACACGCTGGCCAAATCCTACAACTACGCCAATGACGACCAGATACCGTTTGAATATTCGCCGATCGATCCGAATAATCTGCAGCTCGAATACGGTCCTCCGCCGAATGATCAGAGGCATCGCCTGGTGATGTCGGGTGTAGCCTATCTCCCGCTCAGGCTCCGCTTCGCCCCCATCTGGACCATCGCCTCCGGCGTGCCTATGGATATTCTTTTGCCCGACGGCAGCGAGCGTGTGCCGACGATCCAGCGCAATGCAGGGGGACGCGAGTTTCACACTGCCCAGGAGCTGAATGCGTTCATCGCCCGTACCAACGCAGCAGGAGGTGTGTACGAAGCCAGCACCAGCAGCTATGTGATCCTTCCTCAGATCAGCAGCCGCGCCAATTTCAACGACAGCTTTAACTCGCTCGACTTCCGCCTCGACCGCACCTTTGCCTTTTTTGACCGCCTCCATGTTGATCTCATAGGAGAGTCCTTCAACATCTTCAACGTGACCAATATTCTTGGAGTCAGCAATCTCAACTACTCCGGTTTCGCCAACACCCTTTCACCCGACACGAACAACCCCGGCTACTCATCCAGCTTTGGCCGGCCGGTATCCACTGCGGGTGGCGTTTTCGGCTCGGGAGGGCCAAGAGCGTTTCAGGTGGCGATGAAGCTCAGTTTTTGAACGAACAGGTGAGCCCATGAGCCGTCCCGAATACGAATTGCTTTCCAGGCTGAAGGCTGAAAGGCCAGCTCAGACAGAAACAAAAATCCGCCTGATCGAGGAAGATGAAGCGACGGGAGAAACTGCGGCTGCTTATCAATACTTCCGCGATCAGACGGGACGGCAGGACGTTCCAGGGATTTTGAAATGTTTCGGCATCAATCCGGCATTCGTCCGCCAGATGGTCGACATTTCTTCGTCGCTGCTCTTCTGTGAGGGTGCTCTGACCAGGCGGCAGAAAGAGCTGATTGCGACGTATGTTTCGCAGCTCAATGCCTGCCCCTACTGTTTCGACAGCCACGGCTTTTTCCTAATGGTGCATGGAGCATCGAGACAAACGGTGGATGACCTCGCCGCAGGCATTCTCACTGGACTTTCTGAGGCTGAGCGAGAGCTGCTCCTTTATCTCGGCAAAGTGGAGCGCGAATCATTCAAAACAACGCCGGAGGACGTGGCGCACATGCGCAGCCTCGGCTGGCAGGAAGAGCAAATTGCCGAGGCCGTGCACGTTGCCGCCATGATGGGCTTTTGTAATCGTGTCGCGAATGCATTCGGTCTGCCGGCTCAGAACCTGCTGTCGCTGCAATTTACCTGATTGCAGATGAAGAGCGCCGATTAACTGCTGGGCGCCACATCTTGCCGGCCAATTTTCTGTAACGCATACGCCTGTCGTTCATACCCTTGTGCTGGCAGTGACGCTCTGAAGGTTTTGAGCAATCCGGCGGGATTTTTCGACAACGAGTGCAGCACCCTCTGGTGGAAAGGTCTCGCAGGCGGTCTCGGCGAAAAGAGAGAGCCAGCGCTCAAAGTGTTGTGGGTCCAGTCCGAGTTGGAGATGTCGCATCATGGGATTGCCCTTGTATCGGCCGGTGGCGAGCAATATGGAGGACCAGAAATCTTTCAGTACGGCGAGATGATAAGGCCAGTCATCAACGACGGCATTAAAGATAGGGCCAATCTCGGGGTCATGCCGGACCTTCGTATAGAAGGCATCTACGAGTGTGCTGATCTGAGCCTCAGAAATATCAGGATCCATGATGAACCTGTCTCATTCTGGCTACAGAATACCTGATGGTCGGTTACGTGAAACCTGAACAGGGACATTCCTGACTCGTCTGCGAACTGTCCGGTTTTCTGGCGTCTGGAACCACTGCGAATCGCGGCGGCTGCCTGAGATCAGGCAGCCCCGCTAAATGCGTGGAAAGAGGGTCTATCCATCAAATAAGGCTGCGCAGGGTGCCCCCGATGTCAAGGCTGGCCCCGGTGATGAACTTCGCGAGCGGCGAAGCCAAAAATACCACGGCCTGGGCTACATCCTGAGGTTGCCCGATTCCCATAGGCATGTATCGTTCTTTCAGGAATCGCTCCAATGCTTCCTCTCTATCGACGTTATATTGGGCTACCAGCTGATCCACAATTCCACCCGGTCGAGTCCACATCCGCGACCAGATAGGTCCTGGGAGAACCACATTTACACGGACTTGCGAAATATACTGCCGGGCCAGAGCTTTCGTCAGATAAAGCAGGCCCGCCTTGCAGACTCCATAGTCCATCATGGTAGGTTCCGGCTGTTTGGCCAGGTCGGAACCAATATTTACCACCGAGCCCGAACCTCGTTTAGCCATCTCCGGCAGCAGGGCACGGCAGATGCGGATCGTACCCATCAGGTTGACGGCAAGGCTGTCTGCCCACCGCTCATCAGAAATTTCTTCAAACGAAGCTGCATCTCCGACACCAAGATTGTTGACCAGGATATCGGGAGGGCCGCCGAAGGTTTTCCGCACCTCTGAAACCAGATCATTCACCCCTTCGGCAGTTGCAAGGTCTGCTTCAATCACTCCGGCTCGCCGTGAGGCCGTCTCACGAAGCGCAGCGCCATCCAGATCGGCCACAAATACATGGGCTCCTTCTTCTGTCAGCAGATCGGCGATCGCTTCACCGATCCCATGAGCCCCGGCAGTAACACATGCAGTTTTTCCTTTGATTTGAGTGTCCATTTATGCCCCTCGCATTTGTTCCTGTCAGAGTGATTAAGGAAGTTGGGAAAGAACGGTATTGTAATAAGTGGTGTGCGGCGGAAGCATATCGTTGTAAGTTTTGGTAGGGTGAACGAACGGATCTTCATTCTTTCCACGCCACTCCTCCGCGAGTTTTTGAATGGCATCGGTCTGTGGAGGGCCGTCGTGTACCACGACCCTGTAGCGGAGTGTCAGCGCCGCATTCGGAGTAATCGTCAAGGGTCCAAGCGCAGTGATGCACGGAGAGACCATCCAGAGGTAGCGCGCGTTGTGCCATAGCGACGGCGGGTTCAGAGGGTGATCAATCACCGCAGCTCCAACGGTTTTGCCATCGGATGCCAGCTTGATCGTGTAGTCGTACCACGGCTCCGACGGCCAATCTGTGAGCGGATACGAATAGTGCGGGTCCGGAAGCGTTACTTTTCCTGCAGCGGTTGAAAAGTAGGATTCCCCATATTTCTGCGCCTGGAAGTCAAAGCCTCCGAACGCACTCTGAAGAATCTCGTAATCGTAAAGCGGCGCAAGCCGGTAATAGAGATCCAGAACATACATGCCATCGTGCTCGCTTACGATTGCCTCATCGGTCTCATCGAGCATCTTGTGGTTATCAATCAGCCAGTCGTTATGAATCTCAACCTGAGCGTGATCCGCGTCTGCTTCGATCAGCTTCACACTGCGGTTTTGGATGATGCGTCCTTCGCGCGGCGCGTAGGCTCCCCATGCCCAGAAATCGCCGCGTTCGACGGTAAAACCTTTCACCGCGTGGTCTGGTGCCGCATTACGATAATCGCTGGGAACATGAAACTCCGAATTCATGAATCCAAAAAAGATCCCGCGATGATGGGGATGATCATTGGGCGCGACATTGGTTACGCGCTCACCGGAAGGTGTATTGACGGGATCGAAGTACGCGGCACTCGGTGCTGTTAGTCCGATATTATCGGGCCGCACCGTCACGTATTCCAGAACCACCTTTCCATCAGGAGCAAGAAGCTCCATCCCGCTGGGCACGGAAACCAGGCTGAAAGTTCCCGTGGGAGTACGAGGAGTATTCTGTGCCAATCCTGAAGGTCCGCTCGCTAATGCCAGGAAGGCGCTGACCCCAAGGATGGCTGCGACTTGCAGTGCTCGAAACGACATGGATATTCCTCTACTGTTGCTTGTTGTTGTGGTAGTCGGCGTATGGTCTGTGCATCCTGACCTCATTCTTACTGGTCACCAAATGACGAACTCCTGACGGCAAATTGGATCAGACGCATGCCGACCTGATACAACTTCTGTTTCCAGTGCGCCACGGTAATTGACCCGCTCTGCGCGTCCGGCTGAAGAACTGACACTCGTTTCAGGGTCTTACGTGTGCCTGCCTGAAGATGCATGTGCTCGAGAAATTATCGAAATGTTGCGCAGTGCGCAATTTTTGTTGCGCACTGTAAGAGTGCGCAGACTATCAGGCTTCGAAGAGCTAAGTCAAGAATGCTCTTTTGTATCGTCTGGCCTACGGTTAGAGCCTCGCAACGCGAGGAGATAGCCAGAGCGCATTAGGCTTTGAGGGCAATGCCGGTCAGCCGTGCTCGCGGTCCCGGCAGTTTTCAATCACAACTACCCCCGTCTGCTTTCAGCCGGTCGATGAGGCGCAACAGCTCTCGCAATGGTGGCCGATTGGGTGGCCTGTCTGCCAGAGTGATATCGACGATGACAGGAATCAGGTTTCCTGGCTATTTCATTCGGAGTTGCGAA
Organism: Paracidobacterium acidisoli; assembly: GCF_003428625.2. GTDB lineage: Bacteria > Acidobacteriota > Terriglobia > Terriglobales > Acidobacteriaceae > Paracidobacterium > Paracidobacterium acidisoli. The sequence goes on from NZ_QVQT02000005.1 coordinate 195,280, forward strand.
GCAGACCGCCGATTTTGTTGGCAATCACGCAAACTTTTTCCCCATACTCCGAATAGAGGCTGTCAGGCAGGCGCGAGACTGGAGCCGATATGCCAATTGAGCCGATGACATGGTTGTTAAAGCGGATCGGCGCCGCAATACAGCGGAGATCCTCGGCATGTTCCGAGTCATCTATCGCATAGCCCATTTCCTGGATGGCGGCACAGTTTTCCGCGAGGGCCCCGATCGTTGTGATGGTGTTTTTCGTATATTTCCGTAGCGGACTCAATCCGAGCAGTGCGCGGAGTTCGCCTTCGTCAGCGTCAGCTAATATCGCTTTACCGTGAGCTGTACAGTGGAGCGGATGGAGTTCGCCCGTCCTGCCGACTGCGGCAATTACGCGACTGGCATGCGCTGAGTCGATAAACAACACGCTCTTGCCCTCCCGAACCGCGAGATGTGCTGTCTCATTGATTTGGGTCGCCAGCAGGCTCAGATCGGGATGGGCAATATCGACGAGGAGCTTACTCCAGTCATATTCCCGCGCCAGAGCCCACATCGAGGGCCCCAGTAAAAAATCCTTTTTCCCCGGCTGACAGGACAGGAAACCGCGACGGCGCAGCGTGACGGCAAATCGGAATGCGCTGCTGCGATCGATGCCAAGCAGGTCCGCCAGTTCCGCAATGGATATAGATCGCTTCGAGCGGCCCACGAGCTGAAGAATTTCCAAACCGCGATCAAGGCTCTGAATGTATGGAGCGCGGGGATTGTCCTTTGTCTGCATAAGTCACGAGCTGTTCGAAATCTTTTCAATTTCGTTCAGATAGGCGTCATTCTCCCGGCATGATCGATCGATATGGATCGAAACATCCTGCGTTGCTACTCCAACATCGGGTAAATCATAGCATCCTTGTCAAACCGTATCGTCAGGTCCTTCGATCGACATACGTAGTCTTCCAGTGGTAAAACGTTTATTCTGGCACCATCGCTCCGTTCGGCTCTCGACGGGCGCTCCAGCCTCTGCCCGCTTCAACCTCTCAGATCTTCTGCCGACGGGAAAAATATTCGCCATCCTCATTAGGATAATGCTTCAGCCAAAGGATTCCCAAAAATATATTGACTAAATTTCAATGGTCTTGGTACGATGCCATCCGTTCGTGAAATGTGCAATACGCAACGCTTGTTTTACATTGCGCACCTACGTGACAGCTTCTCATGAGTTGAGAAGGCAGGAGAGATCGCTCTCCTGCTTGAACGCGCATGGATGAGCGCTGGTCCATTCTCCGGGCACTTCAAAACGGGAGTCGGTGGCTCATGGGCCAGGCAGAGATGATTTTTTGATTTTCGCTATTGCACCAGGACCGGGTAACCGGCGGATGAGGTGCGAAGAGGTCTTGTTGACCGGGGCGCGAAGCAGGATTCAGAAGAGTTCACAGGTAAGGTAACCAATGAAAACGTTCGCATTTTTAACTCGTTTGTGGAGGCAGGAAATGGTAAGCCCAGAAACAGCGTCGTCGCAACGGATGTGGTCGCGCAGAATGCTGCGACACTTAGCGACGATATTCATAATCGGCTCGCTGCTGCCGCTGATCGCATACGCCCAGTTGACCGTCGGCCACGTTACCGGAACGGTCACCGACACATCGGGGGCGGTGATCCAGGGGGCGGCTGTTACATTGACAAATTCGGGGACGGGTATTTCGCAGCATACTGTCTCGACCTCGACCGGAAACTATGCGTTCGAGCAGGTTGATCCTGGAACGTATTCGCTGCATGTAGAGGCTAATGGTTTCTCAGCGGCGGTTACAAACGGCATTGTCGTGCATGTTCAGGAGACAGTTACGCAGAACTATCACCTGGATATTGGCAATGTCACCACCCAGGTAACGGTCACCGAAACAGCGCCGCTGCTGCAGGCGCAGGATGCCTCCGTCGGGCAGGAAGTGGACGAGCGACTGGTTAATAATCTGCCTCTGGTCGGACGCGACTGGACCACACTGGCTCATATCGCTCCCGGCACAACATCTGTGAATGGCCAGGCCGGAACGACCTCCGAGGCGTTTTCCTCGAACGGTGTGAACTCCGTGCAGAATGACATGCGTCTGAACGGTATCGACGACAACATGGAGTTCTATGGCGGCTTCGGCACTATTACGTCAGAAGGCGCTACCTCGATCATTCCGGCACCGGATGCGCTGCAGGAATTCAAGCTGGAAGAAGGAAATTACAGTGCGCAGTTCGGCCATTCAACCGGATCGGTACTGGATGCCGTGATCAAATCCGGCACGGACACTTACAGAGGCGACCTGTGGGAGTACCTTCGGAACACGAATTTGAATGCGAATGATTGGTTCCTGAACAACAGCAACCAACCTCGATCTCCCTATCATGAGAATCAATTTGGCGGCTCGATCGGGGGACCGGTCAGACTGCCGTTTCGTAAGCATGGTCTGAAGAATACATTTTGGTTCTTCGATGCTGAGCGTTCCAATACCTCCGCTCCGAGACCCTATACGGAAACAGTGCCGACTGCAGGCATGGTCAACAGCGGCTTTCAGAATATGTCGGACCTCATTCAGTTCAACAGCGGTTCGAACACGGATTCCCTGGGGCGCGTATTTTCCACCGGTACGATCATGGATCCGGCGACAACACGTAACGTCTACTGCGGTGTACCCGATTCAGTTACCGGTCTGCCCGGTCCATCCTGCGGCGGGGCCGCCGTGGGCACGGCCGTGGGCACGGTTCGCGATCCGTTTTATACCGGGAGTGTCATTGGCGTAACCAATTACACCACCGTTCCGACTGCAATGCTGGACCAGATTCCGTCCGGCCGCATCGACCCGAATGCGGTCAAACTGCTGAGCCTCTATCCAGCGCCGACGAAATCGGGCGCCTTCCTCAACGATTGGGTGGGAGCCCGGAACTACAACCTCACCATCAATCAGTACGACCTGCGTATCGATTCAAACCTCAACGACAAAAACATCATCTGGGGCGTGTGGGATGTGTATGACGCGCTGGAGAATCAACCCGGAATTCTGTCGGGATTCGCGCAGGGCGCCAACTACGGAGCCGGCACTGACTGGAGTCCGCACTGGGCCCTGGCGGGTAGCTATACACACATCTTCAGTCCAACGATGACGAACGTATTCCGCGTCGGCGGCCAGAACGCTCAGGATTCCAACGTTCCGCCCTTCGGTAACCAGACAGGCATTCCGGCGCAGTTCGGAATTCAGGGAATTACAGGTGGCCCAGGTCTCGGCGGTCTGCCAAACATCACCATGACCAACCTGGTTTCACTTGGCGTGAGCGGCTACAACCCGGTCACTCACTCTACTCCCAACTGGGAAATCGACGAAGTCGTGACGAAGATCCACGGAAACCATACGTTCAATATTGGATATCAGTTGACTGACATCCTGGCCCACCTGCGGCAGCCGACCGCCGGTTCGGGACAGCTTAAATACACCGGTCAGTTCTCGGATATTACGACGAAGACCACTGGTTATACGGCAATGGCGGATATGCTGCTGTCGCCTTCAGGATCGTATGCCCCGGGCCTTGGCTATTACGAGGGCGGCCCCCAGCAGGTCGTACTTTCCACCGCGAACTTTATCAATAGTCAGAGGTGGTACAACGCGGCATTCTTTCAGGACGACTGGAAGATCACGCCTAAGCTAACTCTGAATCTGGGTCTGCGCTGGGACAAATACGGCGCGACCAAGGAAATGAATGATCATCAAACGAACCTCGTCGGCAGTGGCGCTGGTAATGGTCCGGGCGGCATCCTCTATGTGCCGAAATCGACCTGCAGCAGCTTGCCCAACAACTTTGTCCAGTTGCTGACGAAGGACTCTATTTCCCTCAAATGCACTTCGGATCGCGGATTGATGCAGATGCAGAGCCTGAATTTTGCTCCGCGTCTCGGCTTTGCCTACCAGATCGATCCGAGCTTTGTTGTTCGCGGTGGGTATGGCATCACGTACGGTTCACTGGGTAACATCGGCGCTGCGCCATATGTGCTGGGGAATAATTACCCATTCGTGTTCAGCGTTCAGTCGCTGGCGGGCAGCAGCACCGTGCCCATCACGTACACGGATGGCGGAGTGCCCAGTCTTGAGAATGCCTTCCAGGAAATCAACATTTCGTCTCCGGCCAATGCAACGATCGAAGGGCTCCAGGTTGCAGGCATGGGGATCAACGACAAATACCAAACTCCGTATGTTGAAAGCTACAACCTCACCGTGGAGAAGCAGCTGAGCCGCCGGGATGCAGTGCAGATAGCGTATGTGGGCGACGTCGGCAAGCACCTGGACAGCCGAGGAACATACAACCAGCCCAGCACGTTCATTGCGCCGACGGCTAATCAGTATTCGTACTCACCATTCCCTGATCTTGGGCTGAAGGGCGCCTGGCTGGTGACGACGGGGGTCTCCTCGTATAACTCAATGCAGGCGGTGTATAACCGGCAGGTAAGTACCGGCTTAAATATTACGGCGAACTACACCTATAGCCACTGTATGTCAGATCAGGCCGACATCTCCGAGGGGCTCCCATACAGAGCGCAGTTCCTGGCCGGATTTGGGACCAAAGGCGATTACACAACGTGCGTCGACGATGCAAGGCATGTGTTCCATGCATCGGGATCGTACGATCTTCCTTTCGGACATGGAAGAGAGTTCTTCTCCTCCGCGAATCATGCTGCGAATGAAGTGATCGGCGGATGGAACCTGGACTATATCTTCAGCTACCAGAGCGGCCAGCCGTTTACCGTTCCCAGCGCTGTGGCGACGTCGGGTGGTTTCACTGCAGATGCAGACATCACAGGCGATCAGTATGCCAATGCAAAGTCCGTAAAGCACTGGCTGAATGCTTCGGCCTTCACGACTCCCCCGGTCTACGACGGCAGCGCGAATTATGATCAGGGCTTTGCTCCGCTGGGTCCGAAGCAGATGCAGAGCCGTGGTCCCGGCTTCTTCAACATCGACTCGTCTGTGTCCAAAGACTTTGCAATTAAAGGTGAGTCGACATACCTCCAGTTCCGCGCGGAGGCGTATAACCTAATGAACCATCCGCAATTCAGTAATCCTGGAAGCCTCAATTACACAAGCCCCAATACCTTCGCTTCCATCACTTCGGTGAGGAATCCAAGCCGTATCGTGCAGCTGGCACTGAAGCTGTACTACTAGGGAGCGAAGCCTCCATATAGCCTTCGTAAATCCGGTCTGCATCCGCTTCAATACGATGCAGGCCGGGGCTGCGGAGACAGCCGCATACAGACGCAGAATCTGGAACGATCACAAGCGACCGCCCGACATCAGGGAGCGGAATAACAAATGTGTTGAAACCCGGTGAACTGTAAAGACAAGACCTTCCCAATAAAGATGCTTCTGCATCTTGGAGCCGCACGGAACGCTGCATGAAGCGAGATTCTTCAAGCCATTTGAAGCACTCAGGGCCGTCTCCTGATTTTTTATGAGAAATAGTCCATCTATGAAGGCGCCAGTCCTGAACCGTAGATTTCATCGAATCTCTCTCATGCTCAGGCTTGTAAGCTGCGTCGCAATGATTGCGGCGAGCATTTCCACAGCGGCTGGCCAGAACGATCACAGGACGTGGAAAGAGTACGGGGGAGGACCCGATAATTCGAAATTCGTGGATCTGAATCAGATCACGAAGGCGAACGTGAATAAGCTGACGGTGGCGTGGGAGTATCCGACGCGGGATGCGGAACCTTATTTGTTCAATCCCATTGTCGTCGGCAATGTAATGTATGTTCTGGCACGCGGCAATTCACTGGTTGCACTGGATGCGACGACAGGCAGGGAGATCTGGATTCACGCGCACCTGCCTGGGATTGGCACACGAGGTATCAGCTTCTGGGAAAGTAAAGATCACAAGGATCAGAGGCTGATCTTCCAGATCAATCACTATATCGAAGAGATTGATGCGCGGACCGGCAAGTCAATTCTGACCTTCGGTGATCGTGGACTTGTGGATTTACGCGAAGGCCTGAGCCGCGCCCCTGAGACCGTAACCCGTATCAGGAGCAACACGCCTGGCCGTGTGTTTGAAAACCTGATCATTATGGGCTCCGCAACGGGGGAGAGCTACATGTCGCCGCCCGGCGACTTACGCGCCTACAACGTGATCACTGGCAAAATGGCGTGGGTATTTCACACGATCCCTCATCCCGGCGAGCCTGGATATGAAACATGGCCCAAAGATGCCTGGAAGTACATCGGGGGAACAAATACGTGGGGCGAGATTACTCTGGATGAGAAGAGTGGCATCCTGTACTTCCCGACCGGCTCACCTACCTATGACATGTACGGCGCTGACCGCACAGGCAAAAATCTCTATGGAGATTGCCTGCTGGCCATCAATGCTCGCACCGGCACGTTGATCTGGTATTTCCAGGATATTCACCATGATCTGTGGGACTACGATCTGACTTCGGCACCGCAGCTGATCTCAATCAGGCACAACGGGAAAGAGATTCAGGCAGTCGCACAGGCAGGTAAGGATGGTTTCCTGTATGTGTTCGATCGTTACACCGGCAAGCCTGTATGGCCGATCGAGGAGCGTCTGGTCCCGCAGAGCGACGTGCCTGGAGAACATTCATGGCCTACGCAGCCGTTCCCAACCGCGCCTCCGCCCTTCGCACGGCAGACACTTACCGCCAACGACATTGATCCTTATTTGATGACGCCCGAAGAGCGGGCGATATGGAAGAAGAGAGTTGCCGGCGACAATAATCAGGGACTATTTACGCCGCCTTCAGCCACGAAGGAGACAGTGGAAATGCCGGGGGCGCGCGGAGGATCAAACTGGGGCACGACGGCCGCAAATCCCGACAAGGGTCTGGTCTATGTGCTGACCCAGGATTGGCCTTCATTTATTCCAAAAGTAGCGGAGCGCTCGCTGCCGCGCGCCGGAGGACAGTACGGTGCCAGTGCAACAGGAAAACAGATCTTTACGGAAAACTGCCAGTCGTGCCACGGTACAAACCGGCAAGGTTCCGCTGTGGCGCCTGCGTTGACGGATCTGTTTTTAAAGCTGAATCTGGATGACTTCGAGCAGATCCTGAAGTCGGGCAAAGGCGAGATGCCGGCATTTTCGGGACTGAGCTCGTCGAATGCTGAGGCGCTGTACTCCTGGTTGGTGAATCCGGACAATCAGCACCCGCAGCGTCCCGGCGCATCCGCAGCCGCGATATCACTGGACGGACCGGTAGTGGCATCGGGGGGAGCGCCAGGCGGGTTGTCCACTGCGGGCAATCCAAATGCGGAGGCGCAGAAGTACGGCGGTAACTTTGCAGGCCCTCCATATCCAAAAGGAGTGACGGCTCCTCCTCGCATGTATTCGGACTATGGCCTGGATTTTCCTTATGTGGTTAGTCCACCGTGGTCTTCAATTGTGGCGTATGACCTGAACTCCGGCACAATCAAGTGGAAGGAGCCTCTTGGTGATGATCAGGTAGCCGCCAGGGAAGGCGCAAAGGATTCCGGTGTTGAAGAAGGTGGTGAGCGGCGCGGCATCATCGTCACCTCGACCGGTCTGCTGTTCGTAAACTGCAAAGACGGCAAGGTCCGTGCTTTCGATGCAGAGACGGGCAAGGTTCTCTGGACTACAGATCTGACCACCGGCACAGAAGGAATTCCAGCCATGTACGAAGTGAATGGGCGCGAGTATCTGGTGGTTCCGGCGTCGTCACCTCTAAAACTCGGCCTGGGACCAAACGGGGCCCAGACAAATCCTGGTACGAAACAAGGGTATATGGTGTTTGCTCTCCCGAACTAGCCGAAGAAGCGATGGCAACGTCGGATGCCGACGACGCAGATGTCAGCTATGTGGCGTCACTTGAAAACTGAACTTGTGACAAGAAGATTCAACAACCGGAAAAGAGGCGTTATGTCCAGTTGGTATGCCCGCCTGGGGGCCGCGGTTATGTTTTTTTGTGTTGTCCCTATGTTTGCTGCGCGTCAGACGTTCCTGCCAGGCCCTTCATTCGAACCGGACACCACGCTGACGGGATCGAGCCTGTCTGGATGGCGTACTTTGGGAGACGCTGAATGGCAGATGACAAGTGGCAATCTCACCGGAACGCCTGGATCTTCCGGAGCAGGCGGGTGGCTGGCGATGAATCGCTCTTTTCAGGATGTCGAGCTGTTTACCAGATTCCAATGCACCGGTGGGTGCGTCACGGGAATTCTCTTCCGTATCGAAAAGACCCCGGACGGGGGAATGAAAGGCGTCTACGCCTCGCTTAGCGAGGGGAAGGCAGTGATGTACTTCGACGTCACCGTTGATGCGCAGGGCAGGATTACCGATCGCACACCATTGCGCTCCGGCGGAGGCAAGATGAGGGTGGCTCCGCCCGCATCTCCAAATCCCACTCATCGAGCGGCCCCTGCGTACAACCCGGGACGCTTTAGCCCCTATGCGCAGGCACCGGGTGTCGATTATCCCTACACAAAGCCGGACTCCAGTCTCTATCCGGATGAATGGAATGATGTGGAGATGATCTTCGACGCGAATATTCTTCGCGTCGATCAGAACAACGGCCGTTCTACCGGTGGGGTCTCCGACTCTTCGGAAGGATATGGGCCGATCGCCTTCTATGTGGGCGGCAGCGGCAAAGTCGAGTTCAAAGACATCGCTTACAAGGACATTCATTTCCACTATCGCGCCGCAGAGGATACCTCTCCTGCTTTCAGGAAGCAGACCATCAGTGACTTCTACTATTCCTGGGGCGCCGCGTCCGCTGATTTCAATCACGATGGAATCCCTGATATCGTCTCCGGTCCCTACATCTATCTCGGTCCCGATTACACAAAATCAGAAGAGATCTATCTCGGTGAAACTGTCAATCCGTCGACGGGATGGGCAACGAAATCGTGGATGGAGTTTGCTGCCGACTTTACTGGAGACGGATGGCCCGATGTGCTGGCCTGCAAATTCATCGACGCAGATATGGGCTGCTACCTGTATGTGAACCCAAAAGGAGAAAGCCGTCGCTGGGATGTATATCGCGTCCTCGACAAATTCGATTCGGAAGTCGCTCTGTTGCGGGACATTGACGGTAAAGGGAAGCCGGCTCTTGTCTATGCAGCGGATGGCTATGTCCGTTATGCCGAGCCCGACCCTGCCAATCCGACCGGCCCATGGACCGTACATAACATCTCGGAGCGCGGATTTGATACAGCGCATGGTATCGGTGTGGGGGATATCAACGGCGATGGGTTGCCAGACATCATGAATGCCTACGGATGGTGGGAACATCCGGCGCCGGGCAATAGCGAAGCACAGTGGAAATATCATCCGGAGGTGTTCGGCCGGTTTGGCACAGGAGTTGGTGGCAGCGGTATGGCTGTGTACGACGTAAATGGTGATGGGTTGAACGACATCGTCACCGTGCTCGACGCGCATGGATGGGGAATGGCGTGGTTTGAGCAGAAGCGCGATGCCCAGGGGAACATCTCTTTCATACGGCATATGATTATGGACTCCCGCTGGACGAAAAACGCAGGAAACATAGCGTTTTCTGAAGCTCACGGCGATGTGACCGCGGACATCAATGGTGATGGCATTCCGGATTTTGTTGTTGGGAAGCGGTATTTCACACACCTTGATGACTATGCCGACCCCGATCCGTATGGGTCGCCTGTTTTGTATTGGTATGAGACGGTTCGTGACCCCAAAGCGCCCGGCGGTGCGCGATTTGCTCCACATCTGATCGACAATCGTTCCGGTTCGGGCTCCGATATCCTGGCCGTTGACTTGAACCACGACGGAAGAATCGACATCGTGACCGCAACTCGGCTTGGCACGTTCATCTTCTGGAACAATGTGAAGCGTGCCAAGCCGCAGTGATAGTGACGGCCCAGAGAAACTGTACTATGTGGAATGTTAGTTTTCGCCGGGTGATGGGCCCAGCGAAAACTGTGCCATTTCGATAGTTAGTATTTGGCAAAAGCTTGAAAGCGAAAGATTTTGCCGATGAAGAAGTTTTCGGGGGCAGATCTGGTACCTGAGAACATGCGGGCGAAGTCCTCAAATAGCGTAGGCCCGTACTGAAAGCAAACCGGCCGGCAAAGCTTTCAACATCCGTTACCGACAAATTAGCAATCGACTTGGCGCCGGCATCAGGATCGCCAGGAATGGATGCAGCATTCCAGTTGCCGCATCACCCTCGACATTTACACGCCCGCGCGGTTGATCAGCAAAAAGCGTGAAGTCGGCCTAAAAAATCATTGAATGATGCTGACGCTGGAAATAGGAAAAATTTCAGTACCCTTCCGCACCCTCGGAGACAGAAAACATCTCAAAGCAATATCTGCAACAGACTCATTGTAGGAGGTTTATTGGTGGACCTGATCGGGATCGAACCGATGACCTCTTCCATGCCATGGAAGCGCGCTCCCAGCTGCGCCACAGGCCCACAAGGGCTGAACACTTCTTATTTTCGTCGAGTAATGACAGTTCGTCAATGACGTGGGTTAGAAAATGCTCCATCCTCTCGGGAATGGCAAGTCATAAATACTTGTGCAGCTGAATTTCCATTTTTAGGCAGTTTTTTACTGCAGTGCTTCGAGAAAGAAAGAGTGCTGGCAACCTGTCAGGGGTCTAATCGCATCGTCCTGCAGATATGTCTTTTCAAAAAGTAGTTTTTATCGCCGTCGGGGTCGTACTCTCGGGTGGTGTGATGTGGGCACAGGGAACCCCTTCCTCTTCGGCTAGCGCACCAGGCCGGAGCGTGGCATCGATATTGCAACCAGCGACCGCACAAACGAGTAAAGCACTTGGAGTGCTAGACACTCGGCGCTGGAAGGCTTCTGCCGAAGTGAAAGAAGCAGTACAGGGAGATGTATCTTCGATTCAGAACGATCTGAACGCTACCCTGCCGGCATTGATCAGTCAGGCCGATGCGGCTCCGGGATCGGTTCCAGAGGCATTCGCCGTGTATCGTAATGTCGATGCGCTGTACGACGTCTTGCTGCGGGTAACCGAAAATGCGAATCTGATGGGGGCGCAGGATCAGGCGACGGCGTTACAGTCGGCGTTGGACGGGCTCAAACAGGCACGGTCAGGTCTCGGCGACTCGATCGTAAACCATGCGAAAAATCAGCAGGCGCAGCTGGTTCAGCTGCGGACCGCAATTGCTCATGCCGAGGCCGTGTCTGAACGAAAACCCGAGAAGACGATTGTCGTCGACGATGGAGCAACATCAGCGGCAACTCATCACCCAAGACGGCATACAACAACGAAGAAAGCTCCAGCGAGCTCCACAACGCCCGCCTCAACTTCTTCTTCGCAAAACTTGCCCTCTGCCAAACCTCAGCAATGAGAATCTCGATCATACTGCCGTTTTGGCAGTCCGCGAGCAGGCCTTGCGAGTGCTAACCGGATCAGGAGCTTTTTTTCTTTGGAACCTTTGCGCCGGAGCGGCGAGCTTCGGAAAGCCCAATAGCGATCGCCTGTTTGCGGCTCGTGACTTTCTTTCCGCTGCGTCCACTTTTCAGCGTGCCCTTCTTCATGGCGTGCATTTCGCGCTCGACGGATTTCCCCGCCTTCGGGCTGTACTTTTTTGTGGAAGATTTCTTCTTCGTCGCGCTCTTCTTTCCGGCCGTACTCTTCTTTGCTGATGCTTTCTTTGTCGCCATAAGCGGTTTCTCCCTGCATTATGGGAAGCAGTGCGCAAATGAAGAGTTGTGCCGTACGGAAAGAGTTACGAACTCTTCAGCGCGCGACAGCAGCTGGAAGAATGTCTTCAACATCCACCCACTGTGTTGGATATTCACCTGTATAGCATGCAATACAGTAGTGATTGCCTTCGCCGCCGTCACAGGCTTTCTGTAACCCGTCCAGTGACAAATAAGCGAGAGAATCGGCTTCAATGAACTGGCGAATCTCTTCGATGGAGTTGTTAGCTGCGATCAGCTCGGATTTGCGCGGCGTATCGACGCCATAGAAGCAGGGCGAGATCGTTGGTGGGCAGCTGATGCGGAGATGGACTTCCTTCGCTCCAGCTGCACGCACCATGCGCACGATCTTGCGGCTGGTAGTGCCACGTATGATCGAGTCGTCAATGAGGACGATGCGTCGGCCTTCGAGCAGATTGCGAACCGGGTTGAGTTTGAGCTTGACGCCGAAGTCGCGGACCTTCTGTTCCGGTTCGATGAAGGTGCGGCCTACATAATGATTACGGATCAAGCCGAAGCGAAACGGCACGCCGCTTTCGGCTGCATATCCGATGGCGGCGGTGACGCCGGAGTCGGGTACCGGGACGACTAAATCGGATGGCACGTGCGACTCGCGGGCGAGCTGGCGTCCCATCTGTTCGCGGCTCTCCTGCACCCACCGGTTGAAGATTTTGCTGTCGGGACGAGCGAAGTAGACCTGCTCGAAGATGCAGCTCGACTGTGGAATGCCGCTGGAAAACTGGCGCGAGGTGACACCGTCCTTTGTGACCATGACGAGCTCACCGGGAGCGACGTCGCGCTCGAATTTGGCGCGGAGCAGATCGAAAGCACAGGTCTCGGAGGCGAAGACGATGGTGTCGGGATTGCCGTCGGTGCCGGGAATGCGGCCCATCGACAGCGGGCGGAAACCGCGCGGATCGCGGGCAGCGAAAATGCGGTCACGCGTCATCATGACGATGGAAAACGCGCCGTCGACCTGACTGAGCGAGTCGGCGATGGCATCGACCAGCGTGGTGGCCTGGGAGTGCGCGATGAGCTGAACGATGATCTCGGAGTCGCTGGTGGTCTGGAAGAAGGCGCCTTTGCGCTCGAGCTGCGTGCGCAGATTGCCAAGGTTGACCAGGTTGCCGTTGTGCGCGATGGCGATAAGGCCTTTGGTGGACTCGACGCGGATGGGCTGGGCGTTGAGCAGGGCAGAGTCGCCGGTCGTCGAGTAGCGCGTGTGGCCGATGGCCATGTCGCCTTTGAGCTTGGCGAGCACGTCGTCGGTGAAGATCTCGGCGACGAGGCCCATGCCCTTGATATTCGAAAGATGCGTACCGTCAGCGGTGGCAATGCCGGCCGATTCCTGTCCGCGATGCTGGAGCGCGTAGAGAGCGAGATAGGCCTGGCGCGATGCGTCGGGGTGGCCGTGAACAGCGACTACACCGCATTCCTCTCTTAATTTGGGATCACCATCTTCGGTGCTGCGCTCATAGCGAGATATGTCTTCATTGCCGATAGTCTGCGTTACTTCGCCGGGGATGCCTTCGAAGAGCAAATGGGTCACGCCAGCACCTCGTTTGCAGTCTGATCGTGCAGGGAGGATTTGAGAGCGGTGGACCAGGGTTGTTTGAGGTCGGCGATGGTTGAGTGAATCACTATCTTGTTGTCGAAGATAAGCTCAAATCGATCCGACGTCGTTGTCCCGATAGGGTCGCAATAGAGTTCGTCATACTCATCGATGATTTTTTCGATTTTCTTCCGTGATTCAGTGTCACAGGTTATGACTATGGAGCTTGATGTTTCGGAGAAACAAGCATCGAAAACATCTGCATAATCTGGTTGGAAGCTGGCAACATGTACGCCTATACCATGTACGAAGCCAGCTTCTGCCAGCGTAACAGCCAATCCGCCATCAGAAATATCGCAGGCGGAATGCAGAAGCTCTTCAGCGGCAAGTCGGATCAGAACTTTCTGTAGCGCCGCCTCGTCACCGAGATCAAGCATGGGTACTGTGCCCCAGAGCTTATTCAGCACGACTTTCGCATATTCTGAAGAGCCAAATGCAGAAAGCCGTTGCTGCTCATTCGCGTATCGGAGGAAATTTGGCCGGATTAACAGGATGTGGTCGTCTGCTTGCTGAAAGTTTGCAGATACGGTTTTGGTTACATCATCGATGACACCCACGATGCCGATCACGGGGGTTGGATAAATCCCTTCACCTTTCGTTTCGTTATAGAGCGACACGTTGCCGCCGGTAATCGGCGTGCCTAATGCGGTGCAGGCTTCGGCGAGGCCGTCGATGGCGGAAGAAAGCTGCGCCATGATCTCCGGCTTCTCCGGGTTGCCGAAGTTGAGGCAGTTGGTGGCGGCGACGGGGGTGGCTCCGGTACAGGCGACTTTGCGGGCGGCTTCGGCGACGGCGAGTTTTGCGCCCTGTTTCGGGTCGAGGTAGCACCAGCGGCTGTTGCCGTCGAGAGCCATGGCGAGGCCGCGCTCGTGTCCGGGAGTTCCCGAGCCCTTGATGCGCATCACTCCGGCTTCGCCGCCGGGGCCCTGTGCGGTATTGGTCTGCACCATCGAATCGTATTGTTCGTAGACCCAGCGCTTACTGCTGATGTTCGAGGAGGCCAACAGCTTCTTAAGGTCGGCGGTGTAGTCGCGGGGCTGCTTCAGCACTTCGAGGACTTCAGCGGGCGGGTCAAGCGGGACAGGAGCTTTCCAGGTCCCGATAGGGCGGTGATAGCGCGGAGCGTCGTCGGTGAGGGACTGATTGGGGATGTCGGCTTCGAGCTCGCCACGGTGCAGAATGCGCAGGCGTGGCTCGGCGATGACGGTGCCGACAATAGTGGCATCGAGACCCCATTTAGTAAAGACATCGAAGATTTCCTGCTCGCGGCCTTTCTCGGCGACGAGGAGCATGCGCTCCTGCGATTCGCTGAGCATCATCTCGTACGCGGTCATACCGGTTTCGCGCTGTGGAATCTGGTCGAGATTCATCTCCAGACCAACGCCACCGCGCGCGCCCATCTCGCAGCTGGAAGAGGTGAGTCCAGCAGCGCCCATGTCCTGAATACCGACGATGGCTCCGGTGCGCATGGCTTCGATGCAGGCTTCGAGAAGAAGCTTCTCCATGAAGGGGTCGCCAACCTGGACGTTGGGGCGTTTCTGCTCGGAGCCTTCCTTAAATTCTTCGCTGGCCATGGTCGCGCCATGAATACCATCGCGGCCGGTCTTGGCTCCCACATAAATCACGGGATTACCAATGCCGGTCGCTTTGGCATAGAAAATCTCATCGCGGCGGACAAGCCCCAGCGCGAAGGCGTTCACCAGCGGATTGCCCGAGTAGCAGGGCTCGAACTTTGTTTCACCGCCGAGGTTAGGGACGCCGAAACAGTTGCCGTAGGCGGCGATGCCGTGAACGACGCCTTCGACGATGGAGTGGTTCTTATGGAGGACTTCGCTGGAGATTTCGGAGTCTTTATCGATCGGCCCGAAGCGGAGCGAGTCCATAACGGCGAGAGGACGCGCGCCCATGGTGAAGATGTCGCGCAGGATGCCGCCGACACCAGTGGCCGCTCCCTGGAACGGTTCTATATAGGAGGGGTGGTTGTGCGACTCGATCTTGAAGGCGCAGGCCCAGCCGTCGCCGACGTCGATGATGCCGGCGTTTTCGCCCGGACCCTGGACAACGCGGGGACTCTCCGTGGGCAACCGCTTCAGGTGTACGCGCGATGATTTATAGGAGCAGTGCTCGCTCCACATGACGGAATAAATGCCCAGCTCCGTGAGGCTGGGTGTGCGTCCCAGTGCCGCTTCAATGCGGGCATATTCCTCAGGTGTGATGCTGTGCTGAGCCAGAAGCTCGGGAGTGATGCTGTGCTGAGCCAGAAGCTCGGGAGTGATGCTGGCAGGCCGGGGAGCCAGGGAAGTTTCTGGTTTCATGGTGGTGAAACATTATTGTCGCATGGGTGGCGGAGAGACGTCGCTCCGGATTTTTCCCTCTTTGGGGCGGCCGATCAGCCAGCGCCGCTCGCCGTCCATGCCTCCCGCACCGCGGCGATATGTGCGGGCCCGGTGCGGCAGCATCCGCCGATGGCCTTAGCCCCGGCTGCATACCATTCCCGGGCCATCCGGCCAAAGTGAACCGGATCGGACTCGCCCCGCCAGCTCCGCGTGGTCGCATCCCAGATCTCCCCTGAATTTGGATAAACGATGACAGGCCTGGACCTACCGTTCTCGGCCTCTTCAATCAGTGAAGTTATCAGCCGAGGCGGCGTGCAGTTTACCCCCACTGCAATGGCCTGGGGTGAATGGTCGAGCAGAGCAGCGCATTCCCGAAAGGGCTCGCCGTGTGCCACATGAAAGCGGTCGCGGCAGGTAAAGGAGATCCATGCCTCCAGGGCAGGGAACTCGCGCAGTGCCGTAAGAATGGCCCGCGCTTCTTCCAGCGAGGGGATGGTTTCAAACGCGATCAGGTCGGCGGCAGTATCGGCAAACACCGCCAGGCGCTCGCCATGAAAGGCGATAAGCTCCTCAAAACCAATAGCATAGCGCCCATGGTATTCGGATCCGTTGTGCAGGGAGGCCCCATAGGGTCCCAGTGACGCTGAGACCCGGATCGGGCGTGGATTTTCAGCCGCATAGCGCTCGCAGGCCAGCATCGCCAGTTCCACAGACTGGCGCAAGGCTCGGTCGGCATCGGTCGATGGACGGCCCAGCTCAGCGTAGCCCTTTGCCGAGATCTGATAGCTGGTGGTCGAGATGCAGTCGGCTCCGGCGCGAAGGTAATCGAGGTGGACGGCGGCGATGATTTCCGGCGAGGTGTCGAGCACGTGGGCCGACCAGAGCGGGCCGGAGATATTGCAGCCGCGGCGTTCGAGCTCGGTAGCCATGCCGCCATCGAGAACGCGAATATGCTGAAAACCTGTCTGATCTTCAGGAGGCACAAAATTCCCCAACGCTATCCCCGCTCGCTCCGGAATTGCAGTCCGGCAGAGCTCGGCGATGCGGACGTTCTTCTGATACACTCAAGCATAGCTCGTGGGGTGCGGACGGCTTCCAGGCAGCCTGTCCAGACGCGGGTACCAGCCAACAACATCGGGGAGTGGCTCAGCCTGGTAGAGCACCTGGTTCGGGACCAGGGGGTCGGAGGTTCAAATCCTCTCTCCCCGACCATTCATAGAATCAATAAGTTACGCGGGTTTTGTTTCTGAGGCATTAGTAGGCCCAGGGCTCAATCGCGCAATGAAAAGCCGCCCAACCCACGCCTTGTTTCCCACCCCTGAAAGCATGCCAGGCCACTGAGCCGACCTCATAGACAACGGGAAAAGCACCGCGATCTATATCGAATCCAGCGACCTCTCACCGGGTAGGAATTTGCCAAACGGAAATAGGCTCCCTCTATAACTATCTGTATGGATTCGCGGCGTGACTTTCTGAAAATGATGGCTTTGCTGGCTGCTGGAGGCAGTCTGGCCGAAGTTCTGCCTCCCTCGATCCAGCGGGCATATGCCATTGATCCGGCGCCGGGAAGCACATATCTCGATGCCGAGCACATCGTAATTCTCATGCAGGAGAATCGATCGTTCGATCACATGTTCGGCACTTTGCGCGGCGTTCGTGGCTTTAACGACCCGCGTGCCATGACGTTGCCAAATGGTAATCCGGTCTGGCTTCAGAGCACTGCAGCGGGAGAAACCTATGCGCCGTTTCGCCTCGATATCAAAAACACAAAAGCTACATGGATGGGATCGCTGCCGCACAGCTGGGTCAACCAGGCCGAGGCGCGTAATGAAGGCTGTCACGATCGCTGGTTAAGCGCCAAAGCCAGCTCCGATCCGGCATATTCCCATCTGCCGCTGACTCTGGGCTTTTACAGCCGCGAGGATCTTCCGTTTTATTACGCACTGGCAGACGCATTCACCATCTGCGATCAGAATTTCTGTTCCTCGCTCACAGCCACCGAGCCGAACCGGCTTCATCTCTGGACGGGCACGGTTCGTTCAGAGCCGTCCATTCACTCCTGGGCGCATGTGCGCAACGAGGACATGGGGTATGACCTCGAGCTTAACTGGACCACCTTTCCGGAACGGCTCGAACAGCAGGGCATCTCCTGGCGTATTTATCAGAATGAGATCAGCCTGCCTTCCGGGCTGAAGGGTGAGGCAGATGCGTGGCTGTCGAATTATGACGACAATACGCTCGAATATTTCACACAGTATCGCGTACGCTTTTCCCGCACACACAGACGCTATCTTGCCGAAACAGAGCGATCGCTTGCGGCCGAGCTCGATCGGTTAAATGCACAGACACCACCTCGTCCGGAGACAACAGAAAAACAAATTGCTGCTTTAAAGGGCAGGCTGGAGAGCATCCGCCACACTCTTGAAACATGGACCGAAGCCGCTTTTGCAGCGTTGCCTGCGCACGAGCAGAATCTCCATCGCAAGGCATTTACGACGAACGAGGGCAATTCGGATTATCGCGAATTGACTACGCTGCATTATCGCGACGGCAGCACAGAGCGGGAGATGCAGATCCCCAAAGGCGATGTCCTTTATCAGTTCCGTGAAGATGTTCGCAGCGGAAAGCTGCCGATGGTTTCATGGCTCGTCGCGCCGGAACGATTCTCCGATCATCCCTCGTCAGCGTGGTACGGTGCCTGGTATCTTTCCGAGACGCTGAACATCCTCACGCAAAACCCGGAGATCTGGAAAAAGACGATCTTCATTCTCTGCTACGACGAAAACGATGGCTACTTCGATCATGTTCCGCCATTCGTTCCGCCTCAGGCCGAACGCCCCGAAACCGGCAAAGCTTCGTCTGGTCTCGATACCTCGGTGGAACACGTATCTGGGGAGCAGGAAGCGAAGATTCGGCAGGCAGAGCCGGACTGGAAAGGCCGTCCTGGGCCGATCGGTTTAGGATTTCGTGTGCCGCTGGTGATCGCCTCGCCATGGAGCCGCGGCGGGTATGTCTGTTCACAGCTCTTCGATCACACCTCCATCCTGCAATTTCTGGAGACGTTTCTGAGCCAAAAGACCGGGCATCCGGTTAGTGAGACAAACATCAGCGCATGGCGCCGCACGATCTGCGGTGATCTCACAACAGCTTTTCGACCGTTTCACGGGGAAAAGACCGTTCTGCCCCAGCCGTTCGAGCGCGATGCCTTTCTCAGCACAATCCACCAGGCGCAGTTCCGGGCAATTCCTGATGATTATAAAAAGCTGAATCCCGCGGAAATCGCGCAGGTGCGAAGCTGTTCCACTGAGCCATCATGGTTCCCGCAGCAGGAAAGCGGCGTGCAGCCGGCGTGTCCGCTTCCGTATGAGCTCGAAGCGGACGGCATGCTCTCCTCTGACAGAAAATCATTTTCAATTCATTTTGCCGCCGGCCGCGAAAAGTTTGGGGAGCATGCAGTTGGTGCACCCTTTCGCGTGTATACGCCCGGAAGAATACGAGCCAGTGGTGCTCACTCTGCGGAATACAGCGACGGCCGCGCATGGGACTATGCCGTTTCAGCCGGCGACCGCATTGCAGATGAGTGGAGACTCGAAGATTTTGCGTCGGAGCATTATCACCTGTGCGTATATGCTCCGAACGGCTTTTATCGTGAGTTTCTCGGCACTGCAGGCGATCCTCAGGTGGAGATCAGACTTCGTTCCGCGCATCTGGATGACGCCACCGCCGTGAACGCCGAACTGCAGCTGATAAATCATGACACGCTGCATGCAGTCACTGTGGTGGTGGAAGATGCAGCCTATGGCGGCAAGCCGCATATGGTGAAACTGTCTTCAGCTGGCAGGGACCATGCTGGCACACGTATCGCGATAGATCTCACCGGCAGTTTCGGCTGGTATGATTTGCGGATTCGCGCCGAGGGAGTTCCGCATTTCGAGCAGCGCTATGCAGGACACATCGAGACAGGCCGGGAGAGTTTCAGCGATCCACTGATGGGGCGAAGCATTACGAAGAAAAGCTAACGGATGGTTCAGAGTTCCCCGGCAGGAAGACCTTCGATCCTGCGTAATATCTCTTCACACGCGGCCAGATCTTCCGCAACAAAATGCGCGCCCGCCTGACGCAGTGTATCTTCCGCTTCCCTGAGGCGCCTGCTCTTTTCGTCCTGCGGCAATTGTTCCCAGTCGGCGGCGTTCAGCCCGACCATGTTTCCAGTGCGTGTCAGTCCGATGGTCCACATACCTGCATTCTGTCCCTCTTCGATGTCGCTGACAGTGTCGCCGATCTTCACGCAGGCAGACGGCGGATAAACATTCAGCAGTTCGGCATTTCGCATAAGCATCCAGGGCGCCGGCCGCCCCGCCGGCACCTCATCCGGGCACACGACGGCATCCGGACGATATCCGTTCTTTGCCGCCTGCGCGAGCACGGGAGTCAGCATCTGGCGGGTATATCCCGTGGTTGTGCCGATCCGGATTCCGCGCCGTTGCCATTCCGAGACAGTCTCTTTTACCCCGGAGATGAGCTGCGAATGTTGCGTGATGATATCCATCTGCAGCGGACCAAACTCGTCGAAGAGCATCGAAACATCCTCGCCCGATGGCTCATGACCGTGATTTGCAAACCACTGCGAAGTAACAATCGGAAGGGCAAGAATGGCGTTGATGTGATCTCGTTTGAGCAGGCCCATATCGCGACGCGCATCTTCACTCCTGAGCGTGATGCCGTGTCGTGCAAAAAGCTCCTGAAGAGCGAGCACGGGCGCAATCGACCCGTGATCGACGGTTGTCCCGGCCCAGTCAAGCATAATGGCGCGAATGGTGCGGTATTGCCTCATCGGTTGCCTTTCTCAGCAAAGTGCTTCCAGCGTTTCGAGTGCGACACCAAAGCTCAGAGTCATACCGGCTCCACCGAGTCCGGTGATGACGTCTACTCCATCCTCTGGTTGATAGCGAACCCAGGGCTCTTCCGGGTGTTTTGCATAAACGCCGTACCAGCGCTCTGCGATGGAACGATCCGGAACCTGCAAAAAAGTTTCGAGATGGCGAAGAATCATCGCATCAATGCAGTCGCGGTTAAATGGTGTGGGCGCCAGTCCATATTCGTGAGAATCGCCGAAGGTCAGCCCTCCTGAAGATGCCTGCGACACCATGGTATGGATACCGAAGCGATCATATTCCGGCATCTGCTGCGCGATGTACGCGCGCAACGCGTCAAGGGAGCGGCAGATGCGGAAAGATGGATAGAAGCGAAAGGTAAGACCTCCGGCGATGGCCGGCCCGAGATTCCAGTTCTGTGGCTGCGGTCCCGTTCGCATCATCTGGAGTCTGCAGCGCACGAGTCCGCTTTGCGCGAAGAAATCCGGAAAGAGCGTTTCAAAATCAGTGCCGTTGCAGACAATGACACGTTCTGCCTGCCATGTCCTGCGCGATGTCACGATTCTGGAACGCTCAACCGAATGAACGGGGCAGTTCCAGTGGAACTGCACTCCATATTGCTCCGCGAGGAATTCAGGAATTTTGCGCAGCACTTCGCGCGGATCAACCATAATTTCCGTGCCGCTCCAGAGCGCCCCGACAACCGCAGCAGGCTGCACCGCAGGCGAGCGAGCCAGCGTCTCATCGCGACTGAGCCACGCACACTGGTATCCCAGCGTTGGACCCAGTTCCGCAAACTCCTGCCCGACCGCCGCTTCTTCTTTTCGGCAGGCAACGTGTAGTGAGCCGGTATCCTTATAGGGAATCCTGGCTGCCTGCAGAATTTCGAGCCATTGATACCGGCTCTTCATCGCAAGATCGAACATACGGCCGGCAGTCTGACCGATCGGCCAGAGAAGGCCAAAGTTAGCGATCGATGCCCCGCTCGCAGCGGGATGTCTTTCAAAGACGGTGACTTTCTTGCCGGATTTCGCCGCGATATACGCATGAGCGAGTCCGAGAATACCCGCTCCGACAATCGCCGTATCCGTGCTTCTCTCCGTCACCCCCGCAGACTATAAGGGCAGATTCGAGGTTTCAAGGACTGAACGGTTAGATTGCTGTTTATCGTACGTTTGGGGCCGAATGGCTGACGCGCAGATAGCGCCCGAGACCAGCGCAAAGAAGACAAAGAGATCAAAGAGCCTGGTCCACCCCAGGCGGGAAACAAAGAGAGTAACCAGCAGTGGCGAGAGTATCTGTCCGATCGAGCCGATGGCATTCACAAAGCCGACAGCACGCCCGTGAAGCTCGCCCGGAACCGCATCGAGCACCGCCATCCCGGACATGAGCATATCGGCACCGTGAATCAGAATGCCCATCAGCGAAATAGAAACAATCAGGCCAAACCAGCCGCTGTCTGCCAGCACGGGGTGCAGCAGACAAACAAAAGCGAGAAGAAAGAGCATGCCGGTGGCCAGCGTAAAGCGCCGGTTCCCGAACCACCGCTCTGAAGCATAGCCAACGGCAACCGGACCCAGAAAGCCACACAGTTCGAAACAGGACGCAGTATGATCCGCGCGATACGTGGCATATCCCAGGCCCGAAGTCAGATACAGGGGTAGCCAGAAAAGCAGTGTGTATCGGGTCATCTTAAGAAAGAAATACATTCCGGAGATGACGCGGATGTGGCGATTTTTCAGTACGCGAATCCAGGGACTGCCCTCAGCCTGTGTGGCGAATTCCGCAGAAGGTGTGCTCTCATAAACAGGATGCGGTGATTCAACCGTCTCATGGGCGAAGAAAAGCGTCGCCCCCAGCAGAGCGCAGGATGACACCAGGTAAACGAGATGGATTCCGCTGTGCGCAGTAAAGCCGGTGTGAACAAGGAGCCATGCGGTCAGTGAAGTTGCCAGCAGGCCTCCGAGAATATAGCTGGTGCTCCACCAGCCAAGTACCCGGTCTCGTTCACTGCGTCGAAACCAGCTTCCTATGAGCTTGAGCAGCGAGGGCCATCCGAAGCCCTGGCCGAAGCCATTACCAAGCTGCAGTGCCAGCCCGAGAACCGGATGCGAGCACCATGCCAGCAGCGCAGTGCAGCCAATCGATATAACGGCGCCGGTCAGCGCGGTACGCCGGGCGCCAAATCGATCCGCCAGTGTTCCGCCAATCAGTTGTCCCAGAGCGTATGTTGCGCCGAAACAGGCAAGTACCAGAGCGAGATGAGAAACGCCGCCGTCGGCAGCGGTCCCTGCATCCTTTCGGCAGATGTAGTAGCCGGCATAGAGCATCCATGCGGCCAGAAAAATTCGGCCGCGCCAGGCTGCGAGCGTTCTGTCCCGTATCTTCATTGCATTCGACTGCTGGTTGTTGTCGGCACTCCGGGCAACGGCTCATGGAAGACTCTCGCTTCCGATTGAGACGCCATCGGGATGACAACCTGAGTAATCGTGCCCTTCTGAAAGCTGTCGACAATTGCTTCAGGGAAGGCGTCGCGTTCGCACAGCATCCGAATCGCCGAGCCAATCGCAGCTTCGTCTGTGCCGTCGATGCGGATCGAGCGCCATGCGCCATTGATGATCGTTAGAAGAGCGATGCGGCCGGACAGCCGTAGCCGGTCCTGAGAGGGGCTTCGATCCACAACCGCTCGTCCTGTCGCCGTATCTTTGACGATAAACCGTGGATTGCCGGTCTGTGCAGCGGGCACGAACGCACCCGAAGTTACAGCAGATCCGGAACCGTCGCCATCTGCAGAGCCAAGAGAGAGGAGAACATCTCCCGAAGATGTAGTTCGGTCCGGCACACTGACCACAGTAAATTGCTTATGAAATTGCCCGGCCAGATTGAAGAGGGGCGCAGCGGCATTGAGTTCCTGCATATCGACAAACACCCTCCCTCCCCGGTCTTCCTGTGGCGGCAGGTATAAGACGACACGATGGCTTTGAAACACGTCCTGCCAGAAAGTAGTAAAGGGATGCTCTTCCGTCATCTGCCAGCGTATGCAGATCGTGCACAGAAAGAGAGCAGCAAGGGTAGGCATCGCAAGCCGGTAAAGAGACAGGCGTGGCGCCTCATTATGATTCTCTGTCAGATCGCCAGCTGATATTTCCGCAGGCGCTTGTTCTTCCGATGCCTCCACCGTATGGAAAAACCGCGGGACATAAGTTCCTGGTGGAATCTCGATTGAGAACGCACTATTTGCATTCTCCGCTCTTGCATAAACGGTCAGCCGCTTGCGTACGTCATTCGCGCGAACGCGCACACCCGCATCCGCTCCGGTATCGTACGTGGCGTTGCGGCCCAGCAGGGTCATGCCGATGAGGCGTTCCTTCAGTGCCTCAATATTTCCACCGAGCGTATTTTCCGCGATGTGACGCAGAAACTCACAGCTTTTGGGACTGGTCCTGAAAGAGGAGCTCGCGCAGATGGCTTCAACCAGCTCTCGCAGCTCAGCTGCATACCGGTGAAGCTCCGGATGCGGGATTTCCTCTTTGGTCTGCATCGCGATCGTCTGAGACCGCGATAGTAGCGCATCGAGATTAAAGAGTAGCGAACAGGAACAATTCGCCGATTTGTGATCTGGCTTTCATCGCGCCTTCGCGTTGCCTTCGCTTATCCCTGCCCGGGTGAACGGTAACGCAGTCGTACTTAACCTGCCGAACGTTTCGCTGCTCCATCTTTGCTGCGAGCCTGAAGAGCAATGCAGCCGGAACGGGCCGCCGCAGAAAGCCCGCAATGTTCTGTTCCTGTTGCATGCACCAGAGCCCGACAAGGGCGAGAGTCGGGGTCTGATGAGCTTTACTGCCCGCCAAAGCAGGGTGTTCGTAGTTACGTGGATAACCTACGCAGGCTACTATCTCTGTCGTAAGAATCTCAGCATCGTGTTGCCCGCGCTTCATGGAGTATCCGGCTCAGGCACTCTGGAGCTGGCGAATATAGTTTTCGGTTATAGCCTGTTGTATGCCATAGGGCAGTTCGTCTTCGGATTTCTCTCGGACTATGCGGGAGCAAAAAAAATCGTTGGTAGCGGGCTTGTGCTCGTAATCATCAGCAATCTGCTGATGAGCGCGCATGGATCGATGACATGGTTGCTGATCTTCGCATGCCTCAACGGAATAGGCCAGGCAACCGGCTGGTCGGGACTGGTGAAGATCATGGCCGGTTGGTTTCGCGGCGAAAACCGCGGCGTCATCATGGCCTGGTGGGGCACAAATTATGTGTTTGGCGGCTTCCTTGCGACGGCATTTGCAACATGGGCGATCACACAGAAGAGCCTGCTGCCTGATCCCGGCTGGAGACGCGGTTTTCTCTTCCCGGCATTGATCCTGCTGGTAATTACCGCGCTTTTCTTTCGTTTCGTTCAGGACATGCCACAGCAGGCGAATCCCGCCGAAGCAGATCGCAGTCTGCAGCCAGTCCCCAAACGCGTGGATCGCCCTGAATGGAGCGATCTGTATGCTCTGTTGCGTACCCCCTCACTGTGGATGATCGGCCTCTCTTATTTCTTTCTGGAGATGTGTCGATACGCTCTGATGTTCTGGCTGCCGCTCTACCTGGTATCGCACCTGAAATACAGCCTTGAGACTTCTGGTTACGTGTCATCTCTTTATGAGCTGGTCGGCATCGTTGGCGCAGTGCTCGCCGGGTATATTTCCGATCACTTCAATCAGTCGCGGCGCGCACCTGTGTCCGCAGTCATGCTCGCAGGTCTGGGAATCATTCTGTTTCTGCAGCCTGCGCTTTCGCGATGGGGGCTCGTCGGAGCCGCGACAGGGATTGCGCTCGCCGGGATCCTTTCCTATGGTCCCGACACCCTTCTTTCCGGCGCTGCCGCTCAGGATATAGGCGAAGTACGAGCGGCGGCCACAGCTTCAGGGCTGATCGACGGCGTCGGGCATATGGGTGCGCTCTTATCACCCTACATTGTTGTATTTATCAGCAGGCAATATGGGTGGGACGCGCTCTTTATGGTTCTTGCTGCGGCAGCCGTCATAGCCGGAGCCATTTTGTTGCCCATCTGGAATCTGAGGCCGGCCGATCGGTGCCTGGCAGATTCTCAAAATAATGCCGTTTGCCAGTCTGCCTTATCGTGACGCAGGGAAGGGAGAGCGCGATGAAAAAAACAGGAGATGAAGCCAGCGTGCCGCAGTCAGAGGGAGATGTGAATAGTTCTGTGGCACGCGAAGCATGGCAGCGTGAGCATCTCGATGAGGAGACGCAGGAGCTGCTGGCTGAAGACGCCCGCTATTTTCTCCATCAGTCTCTGTCCTCTCCATGCCTCAATGCACTCAGTGCCTGTGAAGGCAGCTTCCTCATCGATGTGCAGGGCCGTCGCTATCTGGACTTCCACGGCAACAACGTTCATCAGGTAGGATTCGGCCATCCGCGAGTAAAGGAGGCGATACAGGAAGCCCTGAACCATCTTCCTTTCTGTACACGCCGCTATACAAATCGATACGCGGTAGCGCTGGCGAAGAAACTGGCCGGAATTGCTCCAGGAAAGCTGAACAAATGTCTTTTCGCGCCTGGAGGCGCGGAAGCCATCTCGATGGCTGTAGGGCTGGCGCGTATGGCGACCGGTCGCTTTAAAACCATCTCTATGTGGGACTCATTTCACGGCGCGACGCTCGATGCCATATCCCTTGGTGGGGAAGCGCTCTTTCGCAACGCCATCGGGCCGCTGCTGCCCGGCGCCGAGCATGTGCCTCCGCCTGAGCCTCTTGAATGTCCGTTTCGATGCGGCACGCAATGTAATCTGCAGTGTGCAGATTATGTCGAATATATTCTGCGCAAAGAAGGTGATGTAGCTGCGGTCATTGCCGAAACCGTTCGCAGCACGGGTACCATACCGCCGCGAGATTATTGGGTAAAGCTTCGCTCCGCCTGCGATCGCTACGGTGCCTTTTTAATTCTGGACGAAATTCCCCATGCATTGGGCCGCACCGGTTCCATGTTCACGTGCGAGCAATACGATATCGTTCCTGACATGCTGGTAATCGGCAAGGGACTGGGCGGCGGTTGTATGCCTGTTGCTGCGCTGCTCGCGCGCGAAGATCTCGATATCGGTCAGGATCGGGCCCTCGGCCACTTCACGCATGAAAAAAATCCTGTAGCCTGTGCAGCTGCTCTGGCCACACTTGAAGTTATAGAAGAAGAAGGCCTGGTGGAGCGTGCTCGTATTCTCGGCGCTCGCTTCCTCGATCAGCTCCGGCAACTACAGCAGAAGCATAGTCTTATTTATGAGGTCCGAGGCATCGGGCTCCTGATTGCTCTGGTTCTCAGAACACCGGACGGCTCGCCGGCAAATGCTGAGGCGGAGCAGATGATGTATGCCGCACTCACTCGTGGCCTCAGCTTCAAAGTGACTATGGGCTGCATTCTTGTCCTGACTCCACCGCTGACAATCGAGAAGCAACATCTGGACGATGCTGTTCAGATCCTGGACGACTGTTTGAGTGAACTGGAGAAGAATTGAATGAGATATACCCCGTTCATACTTCTGCCCGCATTTACTCGCGCGCGAAAGAGTGCCCTGTACCGGCCGCTTTTGCCGAACTGAAGTAAAACCATCTGGAAGATGTTACGAAGAGATCAAAAGCAGATGCATGATACGTGTCCCTCTGCAGGGATTGCACTCCATCCGGGCATTTAACGCAGGCACGCTCCTCGCTTAACCTGCTGAACGTTGCGACACTCGCCTGTCCCACTCAGGATTCCCATAAGCCGCCGGTGTGAAGGTGGCTCGTCAACCGAACTTCGCAGTGAAAGGCGGACGGATCAATGCGCAACAGATTTTTGCGGAAGCCAGCGCTCCTTATCGGAGCATTACTCGCCACTCTGTCCTGTCTTGCGCAGAGCACGACCGGTACCATCACAGGCACAGTCACGGATCCGGGCAGAGCTGTTGTCACAGGTGCTCAGATTACACTCACCAATTCTCTGACCGGCCTGGTAAAGACAGTCGTTACCAATTCAACCGGTCAATACGTTCTCGACTTCATCCCCGTCGGCATCTATACCATCCGTATTGAAGATCCAGGTTTTACGCCGCAGCAGCGTGGCAGAATCGAGATCGCCGCCGCTCAGGGCATTCAGATCAATTTCTCTCTGCATGTCCAGTCCGTAACGCAATCGGTTTCCGTATCCAGTGAGGCGCCGCTGATATCCGTCGGCACCTCCGATCTGCGCACTCAGATATCCAGTACGCAGTTGAACGAACTGCCGGTCTCGCATCAGGATTGGACCAGCCTTCTGCAGACAACTCCGGGCATAGCGCAATCCGATGCGGGCAGCGCCGGGTCGGAGGATGGTTCCGGCATCGACATCAATGGCCTTCCCGGAACGGGCTATAACCTGACAGTCGATGGAACCAATGCCGCTCAGGATATGGAACATCCGGCCTTCGGTTTTTCAGAGGCGCCAAACATCATCAATACCGTCAACAACGATGCCATCCAGGAAGTGAGTATGGTGCGAGGCATCGCACCGGCATCGGTGAGCGGAACCATGGCCGGGAACATCAACATCATCACCAAAGGCGGCACGAATGCATTTCACGGTGATGTGTATGAAATCAACGAAGAAAATCTCTACGACGCGCGCAACCAGTTTGAGACAAGTCGTCCGCGCACGACGTTTAATCAGTTTGGCGGTGCCATCTCCGGACCAATTCTGCCAAACAAAATGTTTTTCTTCACCAGCTACGAAGGGGTCAGATACAACGCCTTTACAGACGTATCAGACGACGTTCCTACGCCGTACCTGATCAGCATCAGCCCGTCGGTATTCGCATCCGAATTCGCAGCCTATCCCGCAGTGCCACAGCCCGCCGATCAGCCCCAGGCATACACTGTCAATCTTCACAAAACAGGTTCGACTGTCCAGAACGACAGCAATGGCATCGTTCGGCTTGATTACAACCAGAGTGGAAACAACCAGTACACAGTGCGATACACAAGAGGCCGCCCTTACTATAACGATCCGAACATCATTGTGATCAACCCGCGAATCTACCAGGACCACGGCGATGCCTACAACGCGAGCTGGATTCACTCGCAGGGCCAATGGGTCTCAAATGCCAGGTTTGGTTACAATCGTCTCCGCTCCAGCCGGGACGATGTCGGCATCGCTCAGGATTTTGAAGGAGTCTCCTTCTCCGGTTTCAGCACGGGCGGATCGGAGCTCTTCCTCAAGGCTGGCGATATCTGGACCGGAGAAGAAAGTATCGCCTGGACTCACGGGCACCATACGATTCAGACGGGCGGTATTATTCAGAAGTGGAATGCAGGCCGTACGGACCTGAACACAACGGATGTTTCTTACTCAAGCCTGTCCGATTTTCAAAGCAATATTCCCAGTAAAATTCGCATTACCTTCGACCTGGCGCCGTTCAATATCTACGAGTATCAGTTCGGTGGTTACATTCAGGACGACTATCGCATCCTGCCCAACCTCACGATTAATGCGGGCATAAGATACGATTACTTCACAGTTCCTAAAGAGGATTCAGGGCGTCTGTTCAATCGCGGTATTAATCCTGCCGCTCCGCAGCTGGGTCCAGGGTTCGGACCGTATCTTCCGGCTGACAGCATCTACAATGCCAACCACTTCAACATCCAGCCGCGCCTCGGTTTCAGCTGGGGTTTTGGGCCCTCCGGTTACAGAGCAGTTGTCCGCGGCGGTTTTGGCGTCTACACAAATCCGCACGAGATTTATGGGGAAGCGATCAATGAAGTACAGACCAATGCGCAGACCCCGTTTCGCATCACGCTGAATCGTGAACAGGCACTTGCCGCAGGTCTTCAATACCCGGTTCCGCGGGCCGACTATACAACAATTCTGCAGAACCTTCAGACGCAGGGTGTCTTCTCTTCTGACTTTGCCGACTCCGCCATTAAACAGAGCTACCCTAACCCCTATAGCATGCAGTACACGCTTGGTATCAGCCAGGCGTTTCCCTGGGACAGTGTCCTCGACATCGCCTACGTCGGAAACCGTGGTCTCCATGAGAATATTACCGACGTGGAAAACCTTCCGGATCGCATTTCCGGCACCGCCCCGTTTCCCCAGTTTTCGCAATTCAATTATTACTATGCTGGAGACACCAGCAACTACAACGGTCTGCAGGTTCAGCTGACAAAAAGACTGTCGCAGGGAATCACCTTCGGCGCGGCGTATGTCTGGTCAAAATCGATGGCGTTTGAATATGCCGGCCTGCTGAAAGAGTCTTCTCCGCAGGACAACAACAACATCAAAGCGGATTACGGCCCCACCCCGTATGACATTCGCAATCATTTTGTCCTCAATGGTGTGTGGACCCTTCCTCTCCAGCAATGGTTTGGTCTGACCTCACGACCAGCAGGATATTTCCTCGGAGGCTGGCGCCTGTCGGGAGTCTTCACCGCCACCGATGGCAACCCCAACAATATTGGCGACGGCAATTCGTCTTATCCCAGCGATCGCCCCGATCCGGTGCCTGGCGTCAATCCATATGTGGGCCACTACAATCTTGGCCAGTTGCAGTATCTGAATCCTTTGGCCTTTGTGAATCCCGCCATAGAGGAAAACAGCGGCGCGCAGATTCGCGGAGGCTATCTGAGTAAGGACTCCATCTACGGTCCCGGAGAAATCAACCTCGATGCGACTCTCTCGAAGAGCTTTCGCTTTACTGAGCACGCTCAGTTCGAGTTGCACATGGACAGCTTCAATGCGCTGAACCATACAAACCTCGGTGGTCTCGAAACGGATACGACATCAGGCAGCTTCGGGCAATTGACATCGGCAACGGCCCGTACCGTGCAGATCGGTGGCAAGTTCACATATTGAATGGTCGAAACACCGGTGAGCGGTGTGTGCATATCATGCCGCTCACCGGAAAACCGCAGGACAATATCTCAGCATAAAGGGTACCCATGTCGAAAAAAATTCTGCGCCTCGCGATCCTGTGTTCACTGGCAGCGGCTTCCTGCTTTGCCACCGATCTGCCGAAAACGGTCTATCAGCTTGCAGATGGCATCGTCAGGCCGTCGCGCCTGAAAGGAGCGCAGGAGGCGTACATGCCGCTCATCGTAAACAGCAATCACGCCGCGAATCTGCTGGCTCTGCCAAACGGTGATCTGCTCTGCTTCTGGTATGCGGGCATCTATGAGCGCGGAGATGGCGAGTCGATCGTAATGTCGCGGCTCGATCATGGATCAAAGCAATGGACCAGGCCTGTCATTGTGTCGAACCATCCGGGCTGGGCCAATCAGAATCCGGTAGCTTTTCTTGCTCCCGACGGTCGCATCTGGCTCTTTCACACAACGCAGTTAGCCGGGCACAGCCAGAAAAATGATCTGGTCTGGGCCTTGATATCTGCCGACCAGGGGCATACATGGAGCACCCCGCAGACAACTTTCCCCAATCCCGGCATGTATCTGCGGCAGCCGCTTGTCATCTTCCACGGGCAGTGGCTTTTCCCGGTCTATCATTCCGCGGGTGGAAGCATCACATCGAATGCTCAGAACGATGTGTCCTACGTGGAGATATCGAAGGACAGCGGAAAGACCTGGAAGGAGTGTGAGATCCCCGACTCCGGCGGAGAGGTGCAGATGAATATCATCAGGCTCTCTGAAGACAGACTCATCGCATTCTTCCGCAGCCGGTATGCCGACTGGATCTATCAGAGTGAATCGGCAGATGGCTGCCAGTGGAGCGCTCCGGTTGCTGCAAAGCTGCCGAACAATAACGCATCCATTCAGGCTGTGAGACTTGCTGACGGTCACCTGGTCATGGTCTTTAACAATGCCCAGGCAACCCTTGAGCGCGGCAAAGCACAGACGGCAGCACGAAGGATTCTGTCAGTTGCCCTGTCCATCGATGGCGGCAAAACATGGCCGTGGATTCGGGATCTCGAAAATCAGGAAACGCAGCCGTCTTTGTTGCCTCTCGAAGATCCGGAGTATTCCTATCCCTCGGTCACTCAGTCGAAAGACGGCATGATTCAGGTGGCGTATACCTTCCGCCGCGAAACGATTAAATATATGGCGTTCCCGGAAGAGTGGATCAAACACGGAACGACAGAGGGTGGAAAAACCTCCGATATCCATTCTGAAAATGTTGCCTTACTCGAATTACCTCAGACAGGCGCATATCCTGCCAATCTGCATTGAAAGTTATGGCTCCCGGCATCAGCATGGGAGCCATAACCAACACGAATAACGCTCCTCTATCAATAGATAGACAGCACGATATAACTGCATAGCAATGAGCGCAAACTTATTCGGTTTCGCATGGCCCACTCGCTGAATCATCAGCATCGGGTTTTCGTGATAAGCGGCAGGCAGCCCTACGAGCGCGAATCAGCCGGAACAGGTACGTTCGTATGGAAGTACTTTTTATACGCGGAGATCCAGTTAGTCGCAATGTCGTGCTGCGCCGTTGCAAGATCCAGCTTCCGTTCGCATACAAGCTGATGCAGTCGCTCTTCGAGCGCATCCTTTACATGCGCATTCCATTCTGTCGAAGAATATGGCTCCGGCCATAAATTGTGAATGTCTGAGGTGCCTCCGAGCTCAGGAATGACGAGGAAATCAATCTCGTATTGAGATACAGCTGTACCGGGCATTCCATATTCGCGGAGAATCTGCTGCTGCAGCGATGCAGAAGTGACGCGCGCCTGCTCATACGGTCTGGCTTCACACACATCCCGCAGGCGAACAGATTGATAATTCCCAGGCGTAAGTTTCTGGTCCGGCAGTGATACATCCCGAACAGCATGCGGAGTAGCCGCAACGTCTGATCCTTTAGGGTGATGCCGCCATGCTGCGCCGGCAACCACGGTGATGGCTGCGAATACAGCCATTGCACCCGCAATTTTCAGGGAAGAGAAGCCAGGGCTCCATGGCAGCAGCCGGCTTTTGGGCGTTTGTTCGGCGAGCTCCTCGACAAGTCGAGCTCTGAGCAGCCTGCGTGGCCTCTCAGCCGAAGGAATCTGCGCACTGAGTTCCATGTGATGCAGCTCGATCCATTCCGCAATGGAAGCCTTTATACTGTTTCTTCGCGTTTGACACTCCGGGCATGATTGCAGATGCTGCCTCACCTGGTTAACCCGCCACGAGTCGAGCTCTCCGTCCACAAACAGCAGCAGTTCTTCATCGGTCAGGTGATTCTTACGGATCATTTGCAATTACCCCATATCCGCACGTCTGAGGCGTGCCATCGCACGTGTCAGCGCAATCGAGACGGAGCCCAGCGAAATACCCAGTACTTCAGCGATCTCCCGATACTTCAAGCCTTCCGCACGCAGTCGCAGACAGCGCTCATCCTGTTCAGGCATGGCATGCACAATGGCCAGCAGGTGATTCTGTCTTTGCCGGAAAGCCACACGCTGCTCCGGATCGGGGTCCGGATCAGGATAGGCTATAAGCGTTAACTCATCGTTTGACGTCATGTTTTCCGGCCGCCGATTGTTGATGCGTCTTTTCAGCGCCAGATTATGCCCGACACGAAAGATCCAGCCGCGAAGATTGTGACGCGATCTGTCCATCTGAAGATGGCGAAAAAGCAGAAGAAAAACCTCCTGTATGACATCCTCGCTGTCCTGCGTCGTCAGTCCGAACGAAACTACATACCGGAAGAGCCGATTTCGATAAGCATCGAACATGGCGATCACTTCCTCTTCCGGAGGCGAAGATGTATCGGTGCGTTCTGTCTCCGCAACCACGGAAGAGAGCCAAATCTGGATCGGAAGTTCGTTCAACGGTTCTCCTGGGCCGTCATTAATGATATTCCCCGGCTGCGGAATCTGTTCAGGCTGTTTTTTTGCGCTCTGTACAGGACCGAAAGCAGCGCCAAAATAAAAGCTGAACAAATCCACGATGAAAAGAATATAGGAGTGACGCCACATCGCCGCATATGCGGCACTGATTCCATTGAGAACAGGTATCGAATGAAGCGGGTTTTGGTTTTCGTTGTGCTGGTTGTTATTTCTGCGTGCGGCTCTGCATGGGGCCAGGTGAACTATGGTGAAGTGCATCTCAAAATTACAGATCCATCCGGCGCAGCAATAAAAGCTTCGGTGGAGCTGAGCAGCAGCGGTAACGGCTATGACAAATCGTTCACTGCGAACTCATCGGGTGTACTGAGGGTTCCGCTTCTGCCGTACGGTGCATATCAGCTGACGATCAGCCAGTCAGGTTTCACGCCGTTTTCTAAAGTAGTGGAAATAAGCTCCGCGCTGCCCCTTGATGAGAATATTCAGCTCAGCCTTGCCTCCGTGGTCACTCAGGTAAAGGTGACGGGGGCCGAGACGCTGATCGATCCCGATAGCCCCTCATCTGTAATGGAAATCGGATCGAAGCAGATTCAGGAGCGTGTGCCCTCATTGCCGGGCCGGTCGGTACAGGATCTGGTGAATTCGCAGCCCGGATGGCTTTACGAGGGCAACGCTGTTCTGCACCCGCGCGGTTCTGAGTATCAGACACAGTTTGTTGTGGATGGCATTCCCCTCACCGATAATCGTTCTCCCAGCTTTGGCCCTGAAATCGAAGCCGACGATCTGGATTCGATGAGCATTTATACCGCGGGCTATCCGGCGGAGTATGGACGCAAGATGGGCGGCGTTGTTGAGCTCGACACCCGGCGGCAAACCGATCCCGGACTGCATGGCGAGGTTGTGCTCTCTGGCGGAAGCTACGACAGCGCATCCGGCTATGGACGGCTTCAGTATGTATGGGGCAAAAATACTGTCAACGGCTCAGCCTCCGGCGGCATGACCAGCCATTATCTGAATCCGGTTGTTCCCCAGAATTTCACGAATACAGGCACCGTCGGAGATTTTTCCGCAGGCTATGAGCGTGATCTTACCCCGAACGACCGTCTGAGCTTCAGTGTGAGACATGAGCTCTCGCGTTTTCTCATTCCAAATGAGCTGCTGCAGGAACAGGCTGGACAGATTCAGAACGGCGACAACTTTGAGACGATGGGCATCGTTCATTATCAGCACATCATATCGCCCGACAGCCTGATCGCCTTGTCTGGCATGGTGCGCGATAACGCGAATGATCTGTATTCCAACCAGAATCCGACGCCGATTGATGCCACCCAGAAGAATGATTTTCGCGAGGGCTATTTCAAAGGAACGTATTCACTGCATCATGGCCATCAGGAATTCAAGGCGGGCATTGAATCGGATTCGATCTTTCTGCATGAATTTTTTACTTACAACATCACTGCCCCGGATTTCTTCGACGACGACACACCCCAAAGCCTGACCTTCGCGGCGCAGCGTCCCGATCTGGAGCAGTCCGCATTTATCGAAGACCTCATCCATCTGGGCAAGTGGACCGTGAGCGCCGGTCTGCGCTGGGACCACTATCAGCTTCTGCTCAACCAGAATGCTGTCAGCCCGCGGCTTTCCATCAGCCGTTATGTGCCCTCGCTCAATATGGTGCTGCACGCATCGTTTGATCGTATCTTCCAGACGCCGTCCTTTGAGAACATCCTGATTTCCAGCTCCACAAAGATCGATGCGCTCAGTGATGACTTTCTCCGTCTTCCTGTGCAGCCATCAAAGGGTAACTACTATGAAGGTGGTCTGACGGAAGCTTTCTATCATCGGATGCGGCTCGACGTGAACCTCTACCGCCGTGACGTCAGGAACTATGCCGATGACGATCAGCTGCTGAACACAGGCGTCAGTTATCCGATTGCCTTCGATAAATCTGTGATCTATGGAGCCGAAAGTAAGCTCACGCTGGTTCAGCTGGGCAAGCTGAACGGATTCGTCAGCTATTCGTACATGGTAGGAAATGTCTGGTATCCCGTGACCGGCGGTCTTTTCCTTGGCGATGACGCTGATGCGGCTCTTACGCAGTTGAATGGCCATTTCCCCGACTCACAGGACCAGCGCAACACCCTGAGAACACGCTTCCAGTATCAGGTGATAAAGCGCGCCTGGTTCGCCGGCGGCGCCGACTACGGCTCCGGCCTGCCGTTTGAGTTTGACGGAGATCCAGGAGAGGCTCTTGCAGAGTATGGACCAGAGGTGATCAGCCGTATTAATTTCGATCGGGGTCGCATTCGTCCATTACTATCCGTAAATGCGTCTCTCGGGGTCGATGTTTATTCAGGCGAGAAAGTGAAGATGCACTTTCAGGCCGATGGTGACAACCTGAACAATCGGCTCAATGTGATTGACTTCGGAGGCCTCTTCTCTGGCAATGCCATTGGTCCGGCTCGCAGCTTTGGGCTAAGGCTGAATACAACTTTCTGATCCGGCCTCGTTCCCTGTCAGATATTGATTAGAGTTGAGAGCCGCCTGTGAGCGGCTCTCTTCGTTTTTACGCTTCAAAGCACGATGTGCTGATTCGGCTGAAGTGCCAGATGCCGTGGAGCGCGGCCTGCTCCCTGAAAGGTGATGGATTGTGCCTTATCGCTGATGCCGGTCAGGCGCATCGCCTTTCCACGCTTATCTGTCGATAAACGTGCCGTACCGCCTTCGATGCGGCCAAGGAGCGCGCCACGGAAATACAGTGCTGCCCCGGTCGCGTCATAGCGCATCTCGGCCTCATAGCCCGCATCTGTGAGCAGGCTGAACTTTGCCTGATGGGCTGCCGGGTGGCCGGGACGCACATTCCATTGCAATGCCTGCTGCCCTTCGTGCAGGCCTGCAAGCCTCCACGTAAAATCCAGCATGACCAGAGCGGCAGGCGAATAATTCGGCAGATCGCCTGCAGTAAACGCACCGCTAAGCGGGTCGATCTGTTGTCGAAACGTCATATCGCGCAGAATAGCCGTGCACCATTGATCCATCAGATAGCTAAACTCTGCCGATCGGTCATAGTGGTCGAACCACCGGCCAGCCCGCAGCGCGGTCAGTGCCTGTGCTGCTCCGCCCCAGGAGTTGTGTGGAATGGGGCGAACGAAGGTCGGATCGTCGAGAGCAACGGAGGGCAAAGGAAACGGCGCCCAGAATGCCTTCGGGTTGTGAATCTGGCGCTCCCACAGGGAATCGAAAAGTTTCTGATCCACCACGTGTTCACCACACATGCGAGTCACAATGCACGTACGTACCTTGACAAAGTGATTCTGCGCATCCAGATCATAGAAGGCCGCGTCTTCGGGCACATAAAGCTTCGTGAGAATCAGTTTGCGGATATACTCTGCCTGCTCTGTCCAGCTGTCAGCTTCAGAAGGCTTGCCCAGCGCCTTCGCCATGTCGGCCAAAGCCACCCGCGCTCCGTATACTGTGGCCGAAAGGTCGGGACAAAGGCGCGGAAGCGTTGAAAGCTGCGTGCATTTCTTCGCATCTTTGTCCGGGCACTGAGGAGGAATGCCTGCCCAGCGCGGGCAGTTGTCCATTCCCGTGTCGTAGGTGCAGAAGCCTTCGATCAGTCCGGTTCCACGGGTATTGCGGTAACGCATCAGCCAGCCATCCCAGCGCGAGCAGGCTCTGTATGTAGTTTCCAGCAACTCGTGGTCTCCGGTCGCCTGAGCCAGTTCCCATGCGGTAGCGGCAATCGGCACCACCATCTGGATCTGCCCAAAGCTCGTTTCAGAGCGTTTGTTGTTTGCCGGAAGCTGACCGTCCGGCCGCTGCAGTGCAAAGAAAACCATGTGGCTGTTCCGCGCTACATCGCTGCGAAATTTTCTGTAGACCAGCGCCTCGAGCGGTCCACATTCCTGCCATATCCCTGCATATTGTGAGCCTTCAATCAGCACAGGCCGATCAAATCGCGGAAGAATCTGAACGTTATTTCGCAGAATCTCCAGCGCCTTGTCATACGCTGCCTGCCAGCCGGAATGGTTCGTTGTGAAAACCGGAGCCGTGGAAGAAACCTTGGTTGATAAGGAAGATGCACCGGATCTCGCTGCAGTCGCAACCACCGCAGAAGCCAAACTCTGCCTGATAAAGCTTCGCCTGTTCACAACTCGCACGCTACACAAAAAGCAGCGCATTGTCCAATAGGGAAATTATTCCTAGCTGTCAGCCGCCATGCCTTCACAGCCTCAATCCTGCGGCGATAACCTGTTGCCGTAAAGATTCCGGCTGTAGATCTGCTCAATCGCCAATGCAATCTGACCAGCGGGGCCAGAGATTCCAGCGAGTGTGGGTCTGTAATCACAAAGTCTTCTGGAACTCGCGGGTAGCTGCTGGGCACTGAAGCGCGTGATCCACCAGGCTTCGGAAATTTCGGCAGAACACCTCAGTGCTGAACCTCTCGGTCCATGCGCGAATAATGCCTGGGTCAAAGCGATGTTCATTGGCTTCAAAATGAAGAATCGCATTGGCGGCAGCCATGGCTGTCGTTTCATGGAAGAAGACTCCTGTGCACTGCAGCCGAGTTGCTGCCTTGTCGAGACTCACGACACTTTCGAGAGCGCCTCCTCTCCCAAAAGCAATAATGGGCCGCCCACAGGCCTGAGCCTCCACAACAGCCATACCGAAATCCTCATCTGCCGCAAAGAGAAATGCGCGGCAGCGCGCATACTCATTCCAGAGGGTTGCGTGGTCCACATTTCCCAGAAACTCAATCGTGCGGCCGGCAAGAGCACGTAATCGCGATTCTTCCGGTCCGGTGCCGATGATCCTCAGAGGCCTGCCGAGACGATTGCACGCTTCGATCAGCAGGTCGATCCGCTTGCAGGGCACCAGTCGCCCAACCGTAAGATAAGCGCCATGATGATCTTTCGCCAGATAACTGGATGCAGTATCAACTGGAGGATAGATGACAGTGCTCTCTCTTCCGTAGTAACGCCGGATTCGCGAGGCGACGTAGCGGGAGTTGGAGGCGAAATGAGTCACACGCTGCGCCGCCAGTTGATCCCAGCAGCGGACATAGTGCGCCGATGCGCTGAATGCAAGCCTTGGGATAAGTCTCATCTCGCTGCGATATACATGATACTGATCCCACAGGTAGCGCATTGGGGCATGACAATAACAGATGTGCACGGCAGATGGCCCGATGATGGCCCCTTTCATCGGTCCACTGTCTGAAGTGAGAATCAGATCATATTCACGAAGGTCAAGCTGTTCCACAGCGATCGGGTAGAAAGGGAGCAGATGACGGTGAAAGCGTCGTGCAAAGGGCAGCTTATTCAGAGCTGAGGTATGCAGGGTGCGCTTGTGCAGATCGGCTGGCAGATATTTTGGATCAACGATCAGAGAAAACAGATCTGCATCCGGATACATGCGCGCAAGGGCTTCAGCGACCTTTTCTCCGCTTCCCTGCGATACAAACCAGTGATGCACCACCGCAACGCGCACACGGACCCCACACCTGCATATTCCACCCCGGCGCAAGATGCCCGATGGCTGATGCCATTACAGTAATGGCGATCGCAGGGCATGTTGTCGGCTCGCGGTCAAAGCATTGTAAGGGTTTTGTCGAATGCGGTGACGAATGACGAAGATCACCTGGGAACGATATTGGTCGGGTGTTCTTCCTTCCAGAGTGAAGGTTCTGTCTGTTCGGCAGGGCGCAGCGAATCAAGGCTGCTCCTGGACAGCGACAACACAAAAACCGTGCGGCCGGGCCGTGATTCTTCCAGTTGCACAGTCCCGCCATGCTCCTGAACAATGCGGTGCGCGATCGTCAGGCCAAGACCAATGCCGCGACGTTTTCCATTGGTAACGAAGGGATCGAAAAGCGTGTCGCGAATGGCTTCGGGCACGCCAGTGCCGCTGTCTGTAATGCGAAGCTCTATAAGATCCGGAGAATCTGCGAGCTCAACGCGAACAATGGCAGGCAAAGCGCCATTGCGCGCCGCCTGTACTGCATTGATGAGCAAATTGCACACGGCGCGTTCGATCATCCGTGCGTCGAGCCACGTCTCAATATGAGGTAGCTGCTCCATGACAATGGTCACCGAATGAGCGTCGGGATGCATGCGGATAAGAGCTGCTGCGCGCTCAATAAGGAAGCTCAGAGATTCATAAGTGGGATTCAGAGATCTGCCGGTACGGCTGAAGACCAGTAATGACTCCAGAACATCTGTCATCCCCTGAACGGCGAGCGAAACTTCAGCAAGCAGTTCGTCACGCTCCTCCTCCGGAATGGACGAATGGCTCAGAAATTCGGCATTGGCGTAAATGGCGGAAAGATAATGGCGCAGATCATGCGAAATGGAGCTGGCCATGCGGCCGATAATAGCAAGCCGCGCAGATTCCACCAGCTCCTGCTGCGACCGCCGCAGCTGATTCCGCATATGGTCGAAGGCTGTACCCAGCTCGTTGAGCTCCCTCACTCCTCTGCGCGTGAACTGATAATCAAAATTACCGGAACCCAGGGCTCGTGCGCCTGCCAGCAGCGCATCGAGCGGCCGGGTGATGGTCCCCGAGATATAAAGAGCGAGCACCGTCCCCACAAGAAGCACCAGCAGGCCTATCCCCACCAGCAGTCGATTCAGACGCATGGCAAAGCTGCTGGCCTGATCGTAAGACTTCAGTACCAGAAGCCGCACTGGAACATCGGAGAAGGTCGGAATCGGCATAGAAGCCGTAAGGTAATGTTCCTTCCCAATCCGCAGATCACCGGTGGAAGAGTGTGGAGCGATCAGGTTTTGCTGCCTGAGCAAATCCTTGTCGTGCTCGCTGTTGAGTGTCCCCGAAATAATTTCGTTCGCTGCAAGAAATACAACGTCGGCGGCCGCTGCCTCACGTACCTCTCGAATCACATGGTCATCGATGGCATAGCCGGCAATCACGTAGCCCAGTGGAACTCCCGTGCTCTCCGGACCAAAGTAAAGCGGTTGAAACGATATCTGATAGAGACGGTGATTGCTGAAGAGATAATGCTGGCCTGACGGGGAATCGAGCACGCGCTTAAGCTGCAGGTTCATGTCCTGCCGGTCAGGCAGCGCTGTATTTGCATAAACAGCCTCGACCTGTTCTGCGCTGGTTGCCAGAGCAAACAGATCGCTGCCGCTTACCTTCCAGAATTCGACCCCGCCATCGCTGATGGTATTCAGGTCGTTGGTCGTCATCAGTGCCTTCAGGCTTGGCAGATCGGCCAGCAGCGCAACCTCGCGGTCGAGCATCTGCTGTCGCTGATGCTGAATATTGCCGAACGTTGCTGTGGAGTGAGCAAGGTCGGCAGCCAGATTACTGCGTATCTGTGTCTGCAGACTGCTGTGAATCACGATGAGACTCATCACAGTGAGCCCGCACGCGAGTGACAACAGAGAGAGCAGTAAAATCGTCCGCATTCGCATGGTAAGGTGCTCTCTCTCTGGCCGTATAAGTAACGAATTTATGTCTGTGCGACGAACTTATAGCCCATGCCGTGCATTGTCCGAATGTGTCTCGGATTCGAAGGATCGGACTCCAGCTTTTGTCTGAGCTTAAGAATCTGGTTGTCCACAGTGCGCGTGGAAGGATAACAGTTGTAACCCCAGACGTGATTGAGCAGTTCCTCGCGCGACAGAACCCGTTCAGGATTTTCCAGCATGAAGCGCAGAAGTTTGAATTCGTGCGCCGTCAAAGCAACCGGCTCTCCACTGCGGGTTGCTTCCATCTTCAGAAAGTCAACATTCACTGTGCCGAAAGAATAAGATTTGACCGGTTGAGGCTTATTGATGCGGCGAATAGCGGCTTGTACTCGCGCCAGCAGCTCACGCGGGCTGAATGGCTTCGTCACATAATCATCCGCGCCAAGCTCGAGGAGAAGAACCTTGTCTGTGACATCGGATATAGCACTGAGAACAATGACCGGCACATTGGGAAAGGCCTGTTTCAGGCTCTTGCACAAGTCGCGTCCCGATGTTCCAGGCAGCATAAGGTCGAGAATCACGATCTCAGGAGCCGTCCCTTTTATGGCCTCCTGAGCTTCCTTCCCATCCTGCGCGGACTTGACCTGAAACCCCTCCGCCAGAAACAGGCGGTGAAGCACTTTCTGAATTCCCGGATCGTCTTCGATTACGAGCACCATGGCGGTTTCCTTCAGGCGATGCCAACGATCGGCAGAATTGCCTTTTCACTTTATTTTCTCCCGCCTGGTGCCGAAGTGGTTCAAAAAACAAGCGAAGTGACATTTCCGTGACAATCTTCTGGCAAACCTGCGATCTCAGCAGGTTCTGCTTCGATATTTTGATCCTTTTCCTGTTGGGCTGTACACCATGGCATCGGCATGTCAGAAGGCTGCAGCAACCTGCACGGATTGGTATGCGGTCCCAGGCTCGGCCCGAGCTTTCGTCCGGACAAGTCAGGCCAAAACCCCAAACCCTTAAATGTCTCCCGAAGCATCATCTGCACCGGAGCTCGTATCAGACGTTCAATATTGTTGATCCGAATCGACTCCAGCCCCTCCAGAAGCTCTGCAGGGAAACGCGCTGCCATCTCCATAGATGACAGCACGATCCGTCCGCTCTCAATGACGAGTTCAATGTCCTCCCATGAGATTTGTGTCAGCGTTTCCGCCGGGCTCCTGTTACGATCCCGAACTGCGATAAAGCTGGCCACATGTCCGGATCGCAGGCTGCCCTCACCTCGTTTGAGTCGAAGAAGATGGGCCGCACGCGTCGTCACGAGCTCATACAAAAGAGCCGGTTGCGCCTGCAATTCTCGTGCAATGAATCGGATATGATCCAGCAGGTCCCCTTCCGCCGTGAGAGGAGAATCTGTACCAAGCGCGACACTCGAATGGCACTGAATGTGGTCGAGTGAGAGCGTTCGCCCCAGATTGAACAGATTCGATACCGGACACCAGATCAAGCCCATTCCAACTTGTTCCGCCCGTTTCCATTGTGCTGCTGTAAGCCCCGTGCCATGGACGAAGACGATTCGATCATCCAGTGGCAGCAGCGATGCAAGCTCGTCAAACTCTGCCTCGGCAGCAGCATCGATCCCCTCGGCGAGATGAAGAATGAATGGGGCATGATCCGATGTCTCTCGAAAACGATCGATCACCTGCCGGGGATCGGCCAGCGAGTGAGCCCATCCATAGTCGTTCGGAATATGCACGGGGAAGGCAGATTCAAATACGCACGGCAGGCAGCGGTCATGTTGCACGAGAGTCGTAACACCACAAAGAAGATTGCGTACAGCCCCCCACCAGAAGCGTATTTCGCGAGGAACGCAAAGATGCTCCTTCACCGGCGATTTGTCAGGATGATGAATCGTCGCAGCCCATTCTCGCCAGTTGCGCCAGGGGCCTTCCCCGAGCCGGGGAAAGAGCGAAAAATCCAGATGATCATGCGCATTAATAAGGCCCGGCATCAGGAGGAAGCCAGACAGATCAGCCACTATCTGGTGATCGCCGGCAATATGGCTGCTCATGGGATGATGCGAAGAAAGCGTTTCGATCCTGGGTCCGAGAAACGAGAGCGTGCCGTGAGTCGCAGTTATGGCCGAGTGTGCGATGCGGGCGTTCTTCAGTGTCACAGCTCGACTGGTTGCCTCTGTCAACTGTGTCGAGACTGAGCCGGTCGTCGCATTCATGTGTTGCGGTCCGAATCTGCTGCGAAGCGCGCCCAGTAAATGGCCGGAACCAATCTGAATTGAAGAAAGATATCCGGCTTGCCGGCAAGACGAAATATCTCCTCTTCTTCTGCGCCGAAGCAAGGCTCGTTCATCTCCTCCAGCCGAAAGCCTGAGCAGGCCATGACATGAAACAGCTCGGCGAAGTCATAGCTGTAGGTCTCCATTTCGAAAAGACCCTCGGGCGTTCTGAAGCTACGGCGCCATCCATAGGAAGCGGCATTGGGATGCACGTCAGACAAGACAAGCCAGCCGCCACAGCG
The DNA here is from genome assembly GCF_003428625.2 of Paracidobacterium acidisoli. Lineage (GTDB taxonomy): Bacteria > Acidobacteriota > Terriglobia > Terriglobales > Acidobacteriaceae > Paracidobacterium > Paracidobacterium acidisoli. The sequence continues at coordinate 238,547 of NZ_QVQT02000005.1, forward strand.
CACAATTCTTCTGGCCTCCCGGGCAAACCGCTCCAGATCTGAGAGGTATGACAATACGAACGATGACAAAAGAAGGTCCGCAGAGTTTTTGAACAAAGGTGTCGCGGTGCAGTCGGAGTGAAGCAGCGTGGTGGAGCGCAGAGACTTCTTATGCGCCTCCGCGAGCATGGCCGCTGAGGCATCTACACCCGTCAGCGACGCTGGCTCCATCTGTTCCAGCCTGCGCAGCCAGCGGCCCGTGCCACATCCCAGATCCACAATATGACCCTTCGCAAATCTCTCAAGAACCGGTGTCAGGCAACGTTCTTCGAGCGTGAGTAGTGGATTCGCTGCAGAGTCGTACCAGGGGGCCCACAAGCGATAAGCATGCTCTGCCGTGAGTCGGGTCGGGCTCTCTGCGCGAGGAGAGGTCATATGCTTTCTTCCTTCGGTTTCCGTAGCCGGATCCAGTTCTGAGCCCAGCGCAGCTCTTCCGGCGCTGCATAAATGCGAAGGGAATATCGCCAAGAGGCAAGTGTGCGGAGCAAAGCGCGGCTCCACTTGCGTGCCTGAATGTCCTGGACAGTAGGCCAGCGCGTGGAGACGACAGTTTCAAAATTGTCGATGAGTTGTTTGGTCTGCGGCTTGAGCCACGGCATAGAAGGATTGACTCGAACGGTAAAGTTATACCAGCGTGGTGTGGCCCACTCATCCGGGGTGGATGGAAAATTCACCAGGCCATCAATGCCCCCATACATCTTGCCGCGTTGTGGAACGGGAGTGTAGTGCTGCACGATGATCTCTGACGTGGGGTTGATACGCTTGATCGTACGAATGAAGGAAATCGTGGCCTGCGTGTCGCCTTCAGGATCTTTTGGATTGCCGACGACAAAGGAGAACTCGGGAATGATCCCGACCTGCCGCAGACGGCGCGCGACCTCCAGGGTCTGTTCGGTTGTGATCCCTTTTTTCATCTCCTGCAGTACGCTGTTCGATCCCGATTCAGCGCCGAAAAAGATCATGGTGCATCCTGCTTTGCGGATCAGCTCGAGTGTCTGCTGAGAGTAACGGCAGATGGTGTCGATGCGGCCCTCGCACCACCACTGAAGCCCGAGAGGCGCAAGGCGTTCCATCAGCTCTCGCGTATGGCTCTCATTCACAAAAAAATTCATGTCGTAGAATTGAACGCCGTCCATTCCGTAGGCTTCTACGAGATGGCGGAGAATCGCCTCGGTTCGTGCCGGAGATTCCATCTTCTGCTTGCTGCCGAAGGCTTCATGCACCGCACAGAAAGTGCACTGAAAAGGGCAGCCGAGGCTGGCCTGATGGGCGCCAGTACGTTTTCCGAAAAAAGAAGGGCGCAAATAGCTTTCAATACGCAGCCGGTGAAACGGGCTCCACGGAAAATCATCCGGGCTTTGCATGGACCGTTCCGGGTTGTGCATGCGTTTTCCAAAGCCGTCTTTCCAGGAGAGACCGGCGACGTCGGAAGAGTCGCGCTGGCCGCGCACAACTTCGATCAGTTCAAGGAGGGTTTGTTCGCCCTGGCCCCGCACAGCGTAATCTACATAGTTCGCATTCAGCGTGGCGTCCCGATAAACAGAAGGGAAATACCCGCCCCAGACGATAGGTACATGAGGGTAACGCTCGCGAATCGTTTTACAGCTGTTCATCGCGGATACCATTTGAGGCCCGGGCATGACACTGACACCCAGCAGCTCGATTCGATTTGTTTCGATCAGGCGCGCGAGCGTTGCATCAGGATCAGAATCGAGATTTCCATCGACAATCTCGTATCTCTCTCGCCCTTCAAGCACGGCCGCAAGGGCCATGATGGAGAGAGGAAGCCGTCGATTCTTCGGCTTCGTCAATTTGGGGTAATAGAGAAGAATCATTACGCCCTCACCTGCCCTTCGTACAGATAAAACTGAGACGGCTCTCTGCGGCGTTTCATCTTCGCGATCCAGGGGCGAAGCCACCAGCGTATGCCGTACCACGCGCGATGAGTTGTCCAATCAATGCCAGTAGCGGAAAGACCATTGAGCATGTCGGGAGTGAGAAAATCCTGTGTCGCCAAAGCATCACTGCGCATACCAAAATGCGCCTGAAACTGCTCATGTCGTTCCGCGCGCATACGCTCACCGCTTGCTGCAAGTCGATAGGTCGGAGAGTCAATAATCAGGACTGTTCCTCCCGGCCGAAGGCAGCGTATTACTTCGCGAAGAGTACGATCGTAGTCGGTTGAATAGTGAAAGGAAGCATTAAAGATAGCGACGTGGAACTGCGCATCTTCGAACGGGAGCTGGTCCATGTTGGCCTCTATACGTGGAAAGAACTCCGCGAGTACCGGTGCATAATGGCGGGCAGCTTCGAGGCCATCGAATGCATTGCTGCAGAGATCGACCGCAACCGGACGGCAGCCCGCCAGCGCAAGCCGGTAACTCAGCCATCCATTGCCGGCTCCGATATCAAGAACCCGAAGCCCTTGTCCATAACGAACCTGAAGCCGTGGAAGAATACTGCGTTCGAGAAAACGATAGCTGCGCCCGCGAATTAGCCATTGACCGGAAAAGCGTCCGGTCAGATCAGCGAAGGGAAGAGCCAGATAAAATGCAGGATGCGCAGATCCGCGGCCCTCACGGCGGCGAATCTCTTCATAATCGCGTACAAACGATTCGATATTCTTCCGTCCAGACGCTGCCAGCATCCTCCATACGCCGCGCTTCTTGTGGATCTCGACACCACAGCAGACGCAGCGAATCCAGGTGAAAGATTCGTCGTCGTCGTGATGGGAGATCGAGCCGGCATTGCCTGCGCAGTCGGGACAGCGCAGCCACAACATATCGCCTTGAATCTGCGGATGGCCGACGGCAATCGCCGCAACTGCGGTGGTCATAGCCCCTCCCTCACAAAATGAAAAAGTGTGTGATCTCCGGCATTGCGAAGGAGGGGGAACCTGCCAACCCAGCGGTCGATTTGAGTCAGAACCGCAATCAGCGCCGGATATTTGCAGAAAAAGGGTTCCAGCCAGGATGGAGGAACCGTTACTCCAATGCCGCGCCATTCCCTGAGACGAAACGACGGCGCAAAAGCAGTCCTGATCTCATCCACCGTGGGAAAAAAGACCTGAACGGAAAGATTGCCCACATGGGCTCTCGTTCCTCCGGATTTATGGCGACGGAGGGCTTTTTCTCTTTGGCCATGTGCGTAATACCACACCATCTCCCACAGGCACGTACGGCCGAGCATGCAGAGAAAAAAGTTACCACCTGGACGGATGAAAGCAGCAAGCTTCCTTGCCACAGAGGGTAAATCAGAACTGCAGTTGAGACCGCCAAAATTAGACAACGCGCCGTCGAAATGACCAAAGAGATGGAGTGTCTCAAGATCTTCGTTTGCCAGCACGGTGAAGGTCACGGGCGCCGAAGCGTCACAGCCGGCAAGTTTTTGTCTGGCTATATCGAGCATTCGTTCCGACGTATCACATGCTGTAACGGAAATTCCCTGCGATGCGAGATGAAGAGCATCTTCACCGGTTCCGCAATTGAGCTCAAGGATGTGCTCGCCTGCATGGAAGGAATGAGCTATCGCATCATGAACAAGAAATCGCTGCGCATTTCCGATGCAGGTGTGGGTGAATATCTGATCGTATGTCTCAGCGACAGTGTCAAATACCGCTGATGAGGAGTACGTCTCAGGTATAGGCTCAGCTATGCGCATACGCCTGTATCTCCTGTCGACGGATAGGTATAAAGCGAGCGGCGCCTTTCACCTACAAGGGCAGTAAGTTCAGCAATCCGCGGGGCTGCTATCGTATCGAGAGTGGTTTCCTCTTTCGTGGCGCGAAGCTTCGCCAGCTCCACCTCATAACGCAAAAGCTCATCGGCTATACGATAGAACTCCCTTGGGCGGCGGCCTGTGAGTTCAAACTCCCGGTCTGAAGTCTGATCCCATGGCTTGATCTGAATCAATCGCGAAGCGACTTTATTGTAGTAAGGAGTCCCCTTGATGGGATAAGAGACTGTCGTCAGGAAAATATCGGGATTTGAAGACCGCACATGATCGATAGTTGCTTCAATATCCTCCAGCTCCTCGCCTTCATAGCCCCACATAAGAAACATGCCGGTTTGAATTCCGTATTGGCGGCACAGGGTTACTGCCTGACGAACGGCCTGCACGCTGACTCCCCGCTGCATGGAATCAAGAATCTTCTGCGAGCCGCTTTCAGAGCCGACCCACAAACGAAAACAACCCAGTTCGGCGAGTATGGCAATGACTTTCTCATTCAACCGATCGGAGCGGGAGATGCATTCAAAGGGAATATGTATCCTTCTTCGCCGCAGCTCGGCCGCCCAGCGGGTAAGCCAGTCATGATTGATCGTAAAAACATCATCTGCAATCCACAGCATGTCAGGCTTATAGCGCTCAATCAGCCATTCCAGCTCATCTGCAACAAGTTCCGGTTTGCGGCGGCGATGAGTCTGACCAAAGACGGCATGACTGCACCACTCACAGCGAAACGGGCAACCGCGCGCGGTAATGATGGAGATAGAACCTTTGCCATGATGTGTGCGCCACGTTTCGACATAGCGATCCATGTCGATGGCTTCTCTGGCAGGCCAGGGCTGCGCATCAAGATCCGTGATCTGGGTACGTGAAGCCGTACGATGCGTAACGCCGTCCTTTCGAAATGCAATGCCGGAGACAGCATCAAGTTCGGCTTCGCGGTTGTCTCGCCATGTTGTGAGCAGTTCCTGAAGCGTAAGCTCTCCTTCGCCAATCACAACCACATCCGCACCCGCGTCCAGGTATTCCTCGATGTAGGCTCCTGGCTCGGGGCCGCCGACGATCGTCTTCCAGCCAGCCTGTTTTGCGTCACCAAGAATGCTTACGATCTTCGGCCGCGTCATGAGATTTGCATAAATGCCGAGCACCGAAGGCGGTCCTGTATGGAGGCGCTCACGAAGTGCGGCGAAGGTCTGGAATGTGCTGTCGAATACTTCCACGGAAAAGCCCTTCGCTCTGAGGTGCGAGCAGATATAGAGAAGCCCCAGCGGCGGGTAGGGTTTCATAATCTGAAGTTCCTTGGGATCTTCATAGAGAAAATAACCGTGGGTAAGCAGCAGTTCCATCGTTGGGCTCCTATTCGCAGATACCGATTCCATACAGAATGGGCTCTTCTCCCATGCCGGATTGCAGCACCGGGAGCTGCGTGGGCACAGCATTTCTGCAGCGTCTTTCGAGACGGTAGACCTCGCTCCATAAATAAGCCGAGCGGCTGCGGTCCTGCCTGTCCGCGGGACGCGCATACTGTTCCACTTCATGGTGCAGCGCATTGCGCAGAGAGCGGTAGAACTCGTCGGTATAGGCAGCGCGGAACATCACAGTGAGATCATCGCTGTCGACCCAGTTGCGCTTGGCTCCGAGTTGTTCGCGCACCCGCTGATAAAAAACTGTGCCAGGAAGAGGATAGGAAACGGATACTCCGATGTCATCAGGCTGAGTCGTCCGCACAAGAGCAATCGTCTCTTCGATCTCTGCCAGGGTTTCACCGGGATAGCCGAATTGCAGGAAAAATGCAGCGCGGATGCCCGCTTCTTTGAGCCGTGCCCGTGCTTCGCGAATGGAGTCAACTGATAACCCCTTGTCCATTGCATTCAGGATCGCCTGCGATCCTGACTCGGCTCCCATCCACACCTCTTCGCAGCCGGCTCTTTTCAGGGCAAGTACAGTTTCTGAAGTCATAAGATCGGCGCGGCTTTGAATTTTGAAGGGCAGTGCGGCATCTCTCCGCTCTACCGCATCCGCAAAGTCCTGTACCCAGTGCCGGTTCAGCGCGAAGATATCATCGGCAAACCACAGGTGCTCAACCGAGTAGTCGTATTTAAGAATCTGCATCTCAGCGGCCACCGAATCCGCCGAGCGCAATACAAATCTGTTTCCGTAGATGGGCTTGGCGCACCAGTTGCAGTGAAACGGGCAGCCACGGCTGGCTACCAGATTGGTGGAGGCACGGCCGTGATGTTCGCGCCAGATCGAGGAGTAGCGATGGATGGAAGCCAGGTCTCTTGCTGGCAAAGGATACTGGTCAAGCTCCATGGACGATCTGCGCGGGCCTGTTGAGATGATCTGACCATCCGGCTTGCTCAGGTAAGCGAGCCCGGTAATATTCCAGTCGCTCGTCAGGCCATCCCGAAGTACAGCCTGGAGCAGTTCGAGGATGGTGATTTCGCATTCTCCAAGCAAAACAGCAAGAAAGCCGTGGCTGAGGTACGCCTGCAGGTGGTCGGACGAATCGGAGCCATGTACGACAGAAGGAATACCAGCCGCGGAGGCCTGCCTTTGCATGTTGAAGCTGACATCGCGCATGCGCGAGAGGCACATTTTCGAGAGGAAGTTGAAGCTGTCCTCGCAAATGATCACCAGACGCGGACGATAGCGGGTTAGCGCTTCTTCAAAGCCGTGCTCAGGATCGTCAATCATGGTGTCGAACAACGCAACCGAGTATCCCGCTTCCCTGGCCAGCCCGGCCGCGTAGAGCGTCCCAAGCGGAGGATACGGTTGCTGACGCTGTACCTGCTTGCGGTCGTAATACAAGTGATAAGAATGAGTAAAGAGAACATCCGTCCGTTCTCTGTCGATTTCCGCAGCCATCAAACAACCTCCTGCGATTTCTGTTTTCCCACTGTCGTACTGGCTGCGGTGTCAGGCCTTTGTCACTCCTTTGTCATTTGAGGCAGATCAGAGACTTACGCGCTTTATTTCAGCGCTAGGCTTTGATTTGAGTACACGGTGGAACATGCAGAACAGTCACATGGAAGAGCGGGAATTTGTCGTCTGTGCGCAGGGGCTCCTGTTCGCGGGCAGGCAGATTTTGCTGCGGACGAACGCTCCCAAAATCGCAGGCTATGTAAGCGACTTCTTCCCTGCATATGACATGGCGACGGATCACTCTGCAGGACCAGCGGCTGAGATCACCCTCATGATTACGGAAGGAGAGTCCACGGCTGGCGATGGCTTTCCGTGGTTTAGGGGAAGAGGAGAATTCGCTGTCGCCCAATTTACCCCGGACGACACGCTGTGGTTCAATCTGCGAGCGCGCAGAGTCTTCGGCAGTTTCTCGGCTGCGGTCGCCAACGACCGCGAGCGCTGGCGAAGGCACATATTTCCAACACTATTTGGCATTCTTGCCGCCGCCGTCGATGTTGCCCCGGTGCACGCAGCATGCCTTGCTCGGGATACGGGCGGCCTTTTACTGGCCGCACCGTCGGGGACTGGAAAGTCAACTCTGGCCGTTGCTCTCGGTAGGCGTGGTTACACGTTTTTGTCAGATGACTGGACGTGTCTGGCGCTGGAGGAGGGTGTGATCCGAGCATCGGGATTCCCAATGCCGGTAAAGCTCTTGCCCGATGCTGATCGCTTCTTCCCTGAACTCAGGAGCTATCGCACAGGCATTTCACTGAATGGCGAACTTGCCTTTGAGGTGTCGCCGGTCGACTGCTTCGGTCTCCAGCGTGTTCGCAGCTGCGCGGTCACCTGCATCATTCTCCTGGAGCGTACTGGGAGGACCGGCTGCGATATATCGGAGATTGATTTTGATGAGGCTGCGCAACACCTGATCGCAGAGATTGAGCCCCTGGAAGGAAGTCTTGCTGCCTGCTATGAGCGGCAGATCGATCTCATCCATCATCTGAAGGGCGCAGCTTGCTTTCGTCTCCATTTTGACGAAAACCCGGATGTAGTAGCTGAAGAGCTGGATGCAGTGTGCGGCCCATGGATAAGACATGAGCACCGGTCATAATGGAACACCCGCATCGGGTGACATGATGCATCGCCGCAAAGTGCTGGCGCTGAACGCCTGCTTTTTATGGGAGGGAAGGCGCATCGCCATCCGAACAAACTCTGTCGCAGTACTTCGTGCCGCGGCGTCAGCCGATTCTGACATGCGGATAGCTCCGTCTGATCGTGTCGACATGCAATGGGAGATTGTTGCGGAGATCCCGGATATTGTTCCGAGAAGCAGGCTGAATTGCCGCGTGGTGCGTGACAGAGGCACGGTGTATCTGGATATGGGCCCGAGCCAGTGGTTTGCCTTTGATTCGGAAACGGGCAATGGAGCAGGTTTTGTGTACGGTGCTGAATCTGATGAAGAAACAGCAGAGAACGCAGTTCAATACCTGTCTCTCATTCTCAATCACCTCAAACCAATTCTTTTGGAAGAAGAACAGGGAACCTGGCAGAGATGAATGCTGCAACGACATTTCGCAAAGCGGTGACAACCTTTCTGGGAATCAGGCGGCCGGATCTGTTGGCGGGACTGAAGCAGGCAGAGTGGCAAAGAAATCTTCGGTGGCTCGATCGGAGCGGCCTTGCGCTTCCATTGGCTTCCTGTCTCGAAAAGGGTAATAGCGAGATACCCATCCCTCCTGAAGTGGCAGATGCGCTGTTGCTGCGCCTCGCAGATAACGAAAAGCGAATGGAGAGCATACTCTGCATTTTCAGGGAGACTCTATCCGCACTGAATGCAGCTGAAGTGCGTTATTGCTGCGTCAAGGGTTTTACCCTGATACCTGAATGTTTCCACCACATTCGCGAGCGCCATCAGGTAGATCTGGACTTTCTCATAGATCCCGGCGACGTAAAGCGCGCTGTTTCGGCTATGGAGACGGCCGGTTATCCATTGCTCGAAGCTCGATCGTCCGGCGAGTTGCGTTTCTCGCGGCCGCGAAAAAAGCATCTTGGGGTGAATGCATGGCTCTACCAGATGCCTGAGACAATCTCCATCGAATTGCATACTCAGGTGTGGGAGCCCGAGCCCGGGGCAGTCAACCTCACGCCTCCCGAAAACTTCCTGAATCATACAGTGCCTCACGAAGTATCGGGTGTGAGCCTTCAATGCCTCAGTCCTTCATATCAGTTCGTTTATCTTGTGCTGCACATCTTTCGTCATTTGGCCTCTTCCTGGGTACGCCTGCTCTCTGTATACGAAGTTTCGATGCTGCTGCGTAAATGGCAGGCGGAAAAAGATCGATGGGAAGAGATATCCGTGCTGATGGAAAGCAATCAAAACCTGTCTTCAGCCTGCGCACTGATTATCGAGATAGCGCGCCGCATATTCGATGTTGAGCCTCCTCAGTTACTTGCTGAATTTTGCCGGAGATCGCTGTCTGCGGAAAGCACTCGTTGGCTTGGCCGGCACCTCGAATCATGGGCTTTCACCGATCCTCCTGGGAATAAGCTCGCTTTGCTCGTTCAGGGGCAGTTCTTTCATGACCGCAGCATCTGGCATCAATATCTGCTGCAAAGGCTGTTCCCGCGACACAAAACTCCTTTACTGAGCGAAGATGCCGATCCAGCGACGAAGGAAAGCCTGTCTTTTCGTATGGAAGACCTTCTTTATAAGGCAGATCGTGCCTGGTATCACTTCCATTCCAACTATCAATATCTGATGGCGCAGCTTCAGCGGCAGACAGCAGAGCGCAGGCGGCAGCAGATACCGGACAGATTTGCAGGCGGAGTGTAGCGATGGCATCTTCCTCAGAGGAGATACGCGCCACATCCCGTTTCGCAAGTGTTGCCCAATTCGGGCCTGCCCTCGAAAATTCGATCATCGCGGTATCGGTCATTATCCTGCTGTGGAAAGGCGTAATCGCAGGATTTCGCAGCATTAATACGGATTTCCCCAATTATTATGTGGTTGCCAGACTCATTCGCGAGCACTATCTGCTGGATCGCATTTATGACTGGGTATGGTTTCAGCGGGCCACAGATCATTTTGGAATCACCCATCAGCTGACCGGATATGTCGGCCTTACTCCGTTCTCCGCTTTTCCATTGCTGCCTTTCGCAGAGCTGAGTCCCATGCATGCAAAGTATCTTTGGGTAGCATGCAACATTGTGCTGCTTGTACTTTCTGTATGCGCACTCGGGAAAATCAGCGGCATGGGCTCGCGCAGAGCATGGTTTATCGCATTATGCGCACTTGTTCCGTTGAGAAATGATTTGCTCTATGGCCAGATGCACCTGGTAATTCTGGCTTTGCTGGCAGCGGGCTATATCTTTCATATGCGGGGGAAGCAGGTTGCCAGCGGATGCTGCATGGCCATCGCCGGTGCGTTAAAAATATATCCGCTGTTTTTCTGTTTGTACTTCCTTTTAAAGAGAAGGTGGAAAGCTCTTACAGCAACGATTCTCTGTGCCGCGGCCTGTATTGCTCTTTCATATGTTGTGGCAGGACAGTCCGCTATGCATGCATATCTTACAGAGCAGTTGCCACGCTCACTTCGCGGAGAAAGTACAGATCCCTTCCTGCCGACGGTAACCTCCGCGACAGCGATGTTCCATCGGTTGTTTCTTTTCGAGCCAGAACTCAACCCCCACCCCTTTCTGCAGTCGCCACTGCTTTATGCGATGCTTTATCCGCTTTGGCAGGCCATTCTGGCTGGTGTGCTGCTGTCACTCTTCCGGCCGGCATTTAATACTGATGCGCGCGAGGCGCTGGAATGGGCCTCGTTTACCACTCTGTTGCTGTTTCTCTCGTCCGCTCCGGCGACCTATCACTACGTCGTATTGATTTTGCCCGCGGTGATCACGCTTGCGGCATTGTTAGCGATCGGAAAGAAGAGGGCTGCGGTTGTATTCTTCCTCCTGTATCTTGCTGCATGCAATCTCACCACGATTCGCACGGCACACAATGTGGTGAACATATTCACGCCGTTGCATTACGTAAAGCTCTGGGCCGGAGTCGGTCTGATTTGTTGCTATTGCATTTTTCTATTGTCTGAAGATATCCCGGAGCCGACCGGGAAGAAATATCCCTTTGTTCCGGTCAGGACCGCGACATTTGTTCTGGGATTATGGCTTGCAGGAGCCATCATCCCTCTGAGCCATCTCCGGCATTTTCGACAGGATGTAGCATCGCGCATCGCGCTCTCTGATTCGGCATATGTGAGAAGCGCACCAATACAAACAGATCGGGGGCTCATGTATGTCGCGATGCTTCGCAGTGGGTATCACATTATGCTTTCCGGGAAGCAGTTGCCCGGCGGAACCGGGGAAAGGCAGCCAGTCGAAGATCAATTGAGTTTCACCACGGATGTATCAGGGAAAGAAGTCTGGATAGAGGAGGCTGGCTCATCGATCTCTCGTGTTGTGCGTATGGGCCCGTCTGGCGTGACCTGTGAGATCGAGAATGCGGAATCTCCGGCTTTGTCGCGCGATGGCCGCAAGGTAGCCTTCCTGCGTGAGGATCACGGACATGGCAGCCTCTGGCTTTTCGACGCTGTAAGCTGTGAAAAAACAGGGAGCGTTGACCCGGTGAAGCTCACCTCTGCCGGCATGGATGTGCGTACGGTCGTATCAGCTTCCGGAGATGAGTGGATATTCAGTGCATTGGCCGGCGGTCGAGAGCGCATTTATGCCATTGTTCCAGGTCATGCCGCGCATCCGTTGATTGAGGAGCAATCCGATCTGGATTCACCTTCCCCTGATCCCGAAGGCGGACGGATAGTAGCAAGGAAGAGAATTGGAGAGCATTGGCAGCTTATCGTGATAAATCCAGCCGCTGCTGCCCAGACCTTCCTGGAAAAGCAGCTCACATCAGGAGACTGCGACGCATATACGCCTTCATGGGAAGGTGAAAACACCATACTTTACGCCACCGATTGTTCCCGCGGTCGCGGAATGAATGCTTTGGCCACGCTAAAGGTATACAGATAAGCGGGACTCTTTGCGTCGAAGGCAGCCCGAGACAGCCGCCTCTCTGTCAGTACGATGAGGGCTGTGAGACGTCGTAGTCTTCGCCAAATTTATTTTTGTGTGGTCCCGGAATCGACGCTTCAACGGAAATCGTGCCCAGCTCCCGTGTGCGGCCGGAGACAGAGATGCGGCGTCCGAGTGCGGCGAGGCTCGCATCTGAGCTGCCCATCGCCCACACGTGCAGATCATAGGTTCCGGGCGCAACATCCGGAATGGTTACCGCCCCCGTCGCAGAGGACACGGCAAACCAGCGCGTCGGTACGGTAATGATGATGGCGCTCATTTCGGGATGAATGTTACAGAAGATATACGACACCCCTGAGCGGTCGAAATGAACGCTGCGGGTCGTTCCGCTTTCATACAATCCAAGATCGAATCGCCTGCCGTTGAAGAGCGAAAACACATTGTGGAAGAAGGGATCCTCATTTGGAAAATCAACCACGCCGCCGGTCGGTATGACGAGGAGGTGTGGGATAAACTGCTTATTTTTTTGCGCAAGCTGATAATGGGTTTTCCCGATATCGCGTGGAACCACACTGGATTCGCCCGGGTCTGCAGGCGTGAGCCAAAGAACTACATCTGCATTGGAGTGGTGCCGGCTGCTGCGATCGGCCCCCAACATCTTTACCTTTATCTGCGCAGTAATCTCCGTGCCGTCAGCATAGGCCGCAGTGGTCAGCAGGATGCTTCCGGCAACGCAGATTAAAAGAGGACGCAGAAGTCTCATCATCACTCGTCAGAAGAGGTAGCCCATCGTCAGCGTCATGTCGCCGGCCGATTGCGCTGGGCCGTAAATATACCAGGAGCGAAGGTTTCGGTATTCGCCCGAAAATACAAGGTAGCTTTTCGGGCGAAAAATAAGGTTGGCGCCCACACCGCGATTCCTTGTCAGATAGAAATATGCTGAGGTGACCGACATCGGATTGCCGTCCCGCAACTCACCGGCGTCCGCATCGTCCTCACCCCAGAAAACATTGGCTTCTGTCACCGGGTTGAACCGCGCTTTAAGCTGTGTCCAGCCGCCAGTCGCATCAAGGGCATGAGCATATTTTCCTTCATAACCGATGACGATGTTCTTGAACGCTCCTCCGCCAAGATCACCGATTCCGCTGCCCCGGTAAAATTCTCCGGATAGCTCTGCAATCCGGGAGAGGGGAATGCGCCAGTCTGCCGTTCCGGCCCAGAAGTTCAGAGAGTCGTCACCATAATAGAGCTGACGAGTGAAGTAGCCGTTGAATCCTATCTGCCATGGACGCTGCGAGTCTCCCCACTGATAAGAGGCCCTGGCCTCATAGCCGGGCTGCAGACTTCTTCTCGTGATGCCGTAGGATTGCTCGCTGGTGATGTCATCCGTAGTGGGATCGAGAAGGCCAAAACCCAGCACCGCTCGTGACGTGCCGGACATGGGAATCTTTTGTTCTACCGTCACCTGCGGAAGCCATGTCCACAGATTGCCTGACCACGCCAGCGAAGGCTCACCGACGGTGGCAAACGACGTGGGCGAGAGCAGCGAGATCATCGGTGTCTCATATCCCGCGGAGACCTGAGTATTTGTCCAGTCGAGAGTCACATCGGCGGTCCGCAGGTGGAGATTGCTCTGAGGAGCCGTCGTCGTGACAGTGGACGTGTAGCCTGGCTGGTCGAAAAAATCTGTCATCACATCTGCGGATGTACGAGCATTCCACACTCGAGGTCCGGTTGCATGCAGCCCGATCTCGGTTTGCCGGACACTGGCGCCCAGCGAATGGTGCGTGTAATCGTTGTTCTGGGGGAGTGCGATCAGTGGGAGGGTCGGATTGTCCACACTGCCATCGACCACAAACGAATTAAAAAGAAGCATCCCCGTGATGCTGAGAGGGTATTTTGACTCAGTCGTCACCTTGGTCTGATCGAAGGTCCTGAGCTGAGAATGAACGACCGCCTGATCCTCCCGCAGCTGATCGACATCAGCCTTCAGAGCATCTGCCCCAGTCGCGCGCTGCTGAGCTGCTCCTACTTCGCTTTGCAGCTCGGTTACCTGTTTCTTCAGCTCTTCCACCTGCTGATGCGAATCATGAAGCTCCCGCTTCATTTCATCGAGCGCGTGCAGAATGTCTGTAAGCTGTGGCTGCGATGAGGCCGCCGGGTTAGCTGCTCCTGCCGAAACCGGTGGTGAATCATTTTCAGGTGCTGATGAAACCTGCTGTGCCTGAAGCGGCAGAGCAAGCGAAAGTATTGTCAAAAATGCACAAAGGGAGGGTATCGCGATCAGAAGACACGGTGTTCTCCTCAATGGCATGTTCATAATCGTCACCGCGCCGACCTGTTAGGCGCAAACAACTGAAAGCAATTCCCAGCTTTACACAAGCATGATCAGATCGAAAGATCGTCGTCGATGCTTCCGTATTCTGTTGGCAGATATCCCGCTTCAGCCTGTACAGGCGATTTTTGATTTCGTCTCAGGATTAGGGTCTATCAACATGCTCCGCTTCTGTCCCACACGATATGAAGGGTCTTTGTCAGCACCCGAATATCCCGTGTGAGAGACCAGTTGCTTACGTATTCTACGTCGAGAGCAACGCGGCGTTCATACGGAACATCGCCACGTCCATTTACCGGCCACATGCCTGTAATTTCCGGCAATACAGCTCTGTACAGCGAGATACCGCCCGTATTGTGCCATCTCCTCGAGTACGACGGGGGGCGGAACCGGCCAGGCTCATCTGCCCGGGAAGAGCATTGAGGATTTGTGATAATTCGTCGAGATCGGTCCGGCGAAGGAAGCGTCCGATACCTGAGACGCGAGGATACTTCCGCAGTTTGCGATAACAGTTCCACCCATTCTGGGCATCGAAATCCACCACCCCTCCTGGTGAAGACTGAATCCACAGGCTCTGCTTCCATTCCCGGCAGATCGTGTGGCGGTTCAGCTTTATCGATATCTTCGTTGAATGCCGCAGGAGAGCTGGCAATGCAGCGTCACTTGTTTGTCACTATTTTGTCAGTGCCGCATGAAGATTCGGAACGAGGGTATCGCTTCGTCGTCATCTTCCGCTCTCGTTATCTGTATTGCCGCTGTAAACCTGCGGCTCCCCCAGACTCCCTGCGGGAGGAAGGTGGCGAATATAGTCCACTGCCTGCCACATCTCGTCATCACTCAGCGTCCCTTTGGCCGCAGGCATGCCGGAGGGGGCAATGCCATGCTCGATGATCCACTTCAGTTGCCCATCGGAGTAGCTCTGCACCTCACGCGATGCCAGTGACGGAATGGGAGGAGAAAGACTTGCGGCAAATGGAACTCCCGTGTTCTGCCCGTCCCGCCCGTGACATACAACGCAGTAATAGCCAAAGACCTGCTTGCCGGCATCGACGTTCATACTGGTATCCGGTACAGGGTTATGAACATCTCTGTCGCCGACCGTGACGTGATGCTTTGTCCACTGCACCGTCCGGGTCTCCAGATCGCCAGGAGGCTTCACGCTGCATCCGCAACTCCAGAGGAGCGCTGCGCCTCCCAGTGCCATAACTGCAATTCGTCTTTGCATGTCACTTATCTGTTACGTGAATCACAAACGTCATCGAGCCATGTCCGGAGCCGCAAAACCGCCCGCAGCGCCCCGGAAAATCACCGGCAGCCTCAGGCGTAAACGTAACCTCCGCAACATGGCCCTTTGTGATCGTCTGGTTGATATGGAGTCCCGGCACGAACAGGCTGTGCGTGACATCTTCTGACGTCAGCGCCAGGGTCACCGGTTCGCCCTTCACCACCGTGATCTCGGCGGGTGTAAATGAAAACCGTTTAGCATGAATCTCGATGCGGTGCGTGCCTGCATCAGGGGCTGCCGCCTGAGCCGCAGCGCTGGTTCCGGACAAAGTCAGCATAGGTAACAGCAGGAACATCCAGAAAAGATGTTTCATCTAAAAATCCTCATAGTCAGGGGCTGAAGGACACATCGGAACCTCTGGCGAAGAGCATCCAGAAGAAGAATTATGGAGCGAGGTAACGCAAAAGGTCCTGCTGATCTTTGCTGGACAATCTTGCCCGTGTGCGCATGTGCATCACAATGGTGCCCGTGATCTGCGGAGGAATCGTCATCGGAGGTTTATGGCAGCGCGAGCAGTTGTTCATAAAAACGCGCTCCCCGCGTGGCTGTTCAGTCTTCTGCGTACTCTGTGATGTTTTGGTCCCTGCACTGCCTGTCTGCGCGCGTGCGGTAAACGGTACTGTGCCGCTCGCGGCAAGAAGAACGATGCCGGCCAGTAAGAAGATTGTTGGGTAACGACGAAGCATCGTTTTCATCTCACTTTCTTTTCCGGCCAAAGCGGCCATGTAAAGCGATAGGTAAAGCCCGTGTTCCAGATATTGGCATCCTGTTTTGAAGTGAATTGCCGCCCATAACTCGAGATAATTCTCCAGTTGCTCTTGAGGTAGTAATTCACTCCAAAATCCACCCGTTGTGTCTCGATGTTCGGTACTCCGGAGCCGCCTCCATGAAGCGGATGGAAGTCCTGGACGCGCATCGCGAGCTGAACATTTTTCATAAAGGCATTCGCCACAGGAACCTGAGAAAGCATGTACGCTCCATCAATCCAGAATCCCTGCCCCGTAAAGGAGCGGTCGTATTGTGCCTTCAGATCGAATGGCGCCTGTAGCGGCTGCCATGAGAGATAAGCGGTTTCATTATTGCTGTGGTGTCCCTCGCGAAATCGCTGATAAGAGGTGCCCAGCTCAATATGCCGATTGGGAAAATAGACACTCACGTCCTCACCAAGCGTTCGCGATGCTTGAAGCTGATTCACGCCGCTGTGAGCCGAGTAATATGCGGAGTACTGCACGCTGGCACTGTTGGTCTGCGCAATAACACCGCGCAGCATGCCGCCTTCGCCTGCTCCGCTGGTGCGTGTGCCAATCGAATAGTCAATAGGAAGATCCTGAAAGTTACGTATCCATACCGGCTCAAGACGCTCCGATACCAGCCCGAAGGGAAGAATGTACTTGCCGGCCACAACAGTCGCATGCGTATTCGCCAGCCAGTCGAGCTGCGCATAGTCAACGGTTTTGAATATCTCTCCGGTGTAATCTCCTGAAGTTCCGTTACGGCGCTCAAAGAAGCCGGTAAATTCCGTACGGCTTTCCACGAGGAGATGGCTTCCCAGCGGAAGCAGTAAAAGCGGATTGATCTGCGGCAGGAGCGTGGGAATGCCGCCATTCACGTTGTAGATGTAATCGACATCTCCGCTCAGGACCGGCGCATAGCCGGCATGAGTCGTATCGGTATCGGCGTCCTGTGCATGGAGCTGGAGAGCGCACAACAGCAATAAGCCTGCAAGTATCCAGACTCTCATCTCGTTCCCATCTTTCCAGTGGTTGCGTTTTGCTCTTCGTGACTCAACGGCCACCTCTTTGATTCGGACTCACAGCTGCGTGAACAGCCGTGGCAACTGTCAATGAGGCGAGTGTAGGAAATGCCTGTCTGCTGCTTGCCTGCGTGATGTCATTCCTTTGTCACGTATTCGGGTCTGCAATTTAAGAGGGTTTGCCGGGATATAAATCACTCGTGATGCACGGAAACAGATGCGTTCAGGTGGATGAAAAAATGCCCTGTGAGAGCAATGCGATAAGTGAGGCCGAATCGTCGTCGCCATCGGTTGCCTACGGAGTGGGGCGCCAAAAATTTGGAGGCACGCTTCGTAAAAATCACAGAGTTCCGGTGATTTGTTGCAGGGCAACTGAAAAGTTGTTCCCGGCATTTGGCAGCAGCCTATTCCTGAATGCTCCGTCGACCTTTGCTCCGCCGGACAGGGGACCTGTTACGCCTGACTATATCGTCGGTCCAGGAGATGAACTCCTTCTCCGAGCATGGGGTACAGCAGTGCCACCGTTTTGGCGGAATAAGGAACGGCCGTATGCCCGGGAAAGGCCAAAAATCTTTAGCGCGAACAGCTGCCATTCAGGAGTTGCATTCCGATGGTACGCTGGTTCAGTATTTGTATGAGTAAGCGTTTTCCCCGGACAGCCTTCGCCTAGGAAAACGCTCGACCGACAGCCGCCGAAACGGGGAGCCCGTAATGAAAAAAACAGAGACAATGAGCCGCAGAACGTTTCTATCGGCCGCAGCAGGCACAGCCGCGGCATCACTGTTCACTACCGCACATGCCGGCGCTCTGTACTCTTCAATGGCCCAGGCGGGCAACGCAGATCCGCAGTATCCGTGGAAAGACAAAGGCGTCATCGATCTTTCTCATTCGCCGTATGCAAAACTCAAAGGCGTGCCGGTGGCCGCCGTCACCATCCAGGAAGGATTCTGGTCGAAAAGACGGCAGACGAATGTGCAGGACAGTATCCCAAGCATGTATGACGAGCTGATCGCCCACGGCCGCATGGATAATTTTCTCCGGCTTGAAGGCAGATCGGATGCGCCGCAAAAGGGTCCCGTCTACTCCGATTCCGACATGTATAAGTGGACCGAAGCCGTTGGATTTGCCCTGCAGACCCAAAATCTGCCGGCGCTTCGGGAAAAAGCCGACACAGTCATTCATGAAATCGTGGCCGCGCAGGAGCCGGGCGGCTATCTGAACACCTATTATGTGCAGGATCGGTCGAAACTACGCATGCTTCCGGATACGCAGACCACCGGGCATGAGCTGTACAACATCGGTCATCTCATCCAGGGTTCCATTGCGTACTATCGGGCCACCGGCGATCCTACGCTGCTCGATGCAGGCATAAAGTTTGTCGACGGCTTTCTTCTGCCAAACTACGGCCCCGGCCCCAATCAGAAGCCGATCGTGGCAGGGCATCCTGAAATCGAGATGTCGCTGATCGAGCTGTATCGCACCACCGGGAATCATAAGTATCTTGAGCTCGCAGGATATATCCTGCACGGCGACACGCGCATTCCGCTGAAAGAGCGGCAGATCGTGTATATGTTCTGCGGCATTCCTTTCACGTCGCGCACAAAGCTCGAAGGACATGCTGTGCGTGCCATGTATGCGTGTTGCGGCGCGACAGATTACTACCTCGAAACCGGAGATGCGTCTTATCTCAATACGCTGACGCATCTGTGGGAAGACCTGATCGAGCATCAGCTCTACATCACCGGGGGAGTCGGTGCGCGCAGCGAAGGAGAAGCCTTCGGCGATGCCTACGAGCTTCCGAACGCGCGGGCTTATGGAGAAAGCTGCGCGGCAATCGGAAACATGATGTGGAATTACCGCATGCTCTCGGCAACTGCCGACGCAAGGCATGCAGATGTGATGGAGCGCGCGCTCTATAACGGAATCAATTCCGGTATGTCGCTGAATGGCAGGCTGTATTGTTATCGCAATCCGCTGGCCTTCGACCCCTCGACTGGCGATCGTATCCGCAATCCGTGGTACGACACCACCTGCTGCCCCCCGAATCTGGAGCGCACCCTGGCATCGCTGCCGGGATATTTTTACAGCACCTCATCAGAAGGGATCTACATTCATCTCTATGACAATTCTGAGCTGAACTGGCGCCTGGAGAGCGGGAATGCGATTCGCATCACGCAGACCACAAAATATCCCTGGGAAGGCCGCGTCAATCTGCGCGTAATGCCTGGCCAGCCGGAAGAGTTCACCATATTCCTGCGCATTCCCTCCTGGTCCCGAGCGTCATCGGTGAGTGTGGGGGGTAGGCAAATGGGAAATATTGCCCCCGGACGATATCTGGCCATTCGGCGCCGCTGGAGCGGAGAAGAAAATATCGAGCTTAATCTCGATATGCAGCCGAAGCTCGTACGGGCCAATCCGGCCGTCGCCGAAGACACAGGCCGGATCGCAGTACAGCGCGGGCCGGTGGTCTTCTGTATGGAGCAGCTCGACCAGGCCGACGCAAAGCCGGACAACTTCGCGTTATTCGCCGCACGCCTGTCAGGAGAAACGACGGCGCAGTACAACGCCGACCTTCTGGATGGCGTTGTTGAGTTGACGCACGCAGGGGTGGTCAACGAGCAGGCCGCTTCCGCTGCACTTTATCAAGCTGCGCAGACCGCAGGCTCCGGAGGACAGAGCATGCCGCTCCGTCTCATTCCGTATTACGCATGGGCAAATCGGGAGCCGTCAAATATGCAGGTCTGGATACCGTATTCACGCGCATAGTCGAATTCGTTTTCACGCTTGCCTGTCCTGCTTTGGAGAGAATATGCAGAAAATATCACGGAGAAGTTTTCTGAAGACGAGCGCGGCCGCAGCGGGAGGTGCTGTCCTGCTGCGGTCCGCTCGCAGTGCGAATGCCCTTGCCGGAAATGCGGTAACGCCGCGGCTTTCTCAGTTTGGCTATGCGGATGTTCAGTTGCTCGATGGTCCAATGCTCGAACAGTTTCGAGCCAATCATGCATTCTTTCTCTCCCTCGACGATGACCGCCTGTTGAAACCCTTTCGCCAGAAAGCAGGTTTGCCTGCGCCTGGAGAAGATATGGGCGGCTGGTACAGCTTCTCGGCCGAATTCGATCCGCCGCGCAATATGACCGGTTACATTGCAGGCCACTCGTTCGGGCAATATCTGTCCGGGTTGGCGCGTGCCTCTGCTGTTACAGGGTCAAAGCCCACACAGCAGAAGGTTCAGCGGCTCGTGCGGGGCTTCGCGGCAACGGTATCGAAGAAGTTCTATATGGACTATCCGTTGCCGGCGTACACATTCGATAAAACGAACTGTGGTCTGATCGATGCACATCAGTTTGCTGCTGATCCTGAAGCGCTTGCCGTGCTGAATCACGCCACCGATGCGGTGCTTCCTTTCTTGCCGGAGAAGGCGCTTACTCGTGCCGAGCAGGAGGCGCGCCCCCACAAAAACATCGCTTTTACCTGGGACGAAACCTATACGCTGCCTGAAAACTTTTATCTTGCCTGGCAGCGCGGTGCAGGCCCTCGATACAGGCATCTCGCAGAGCGCTTTTTGCAGGACAAGGACTATTTCGATCCTCTGGCCGAAGGGGAGAACGTTCTTCCCGGGCAGCATGCTTACAGTCATCTCAATGCGTTGTGCTCCGCGTTTCAGTGCTATCTGGTAAGTGGCAGCGATGCCCACCTGCGCGCAGCGCGCAACGGCTTCGATTTCGTCAGAACAACGCAGAGCTTCGCTACCGGAGGATGGGGGCCGGATGAAACCTTCCGTGCTCCTGGGAGTGGTGAAATTGGCGAAAGCCTTGAAAAAACACATGCGAGCTTTGAAACTCCATGTGGCGCTTACGGACATTTTAAGATCGCACGCTACCTGCTCAGCGTCTCCGGAGACAGCCGCTACGGAGACAGCATGGAAAGAGTGCTCTACAACACAATCCTCGGGGCGAAGCCATTACTGGAAGATGGAAGCAGTTTCTACTACTCGGACTATAACGATTCAGCTTCAAAGTTCTATCACCAGGACAAATGGCCGTGCTGCTCGGGAACATTCCCGCAGATTACAGCCGACTACGGAATCAGCTCGTATTTTCGAAGCGCACGGGGCGTGTACGTCAATTTATATGTCCCTTCGAAAGTGACATGGCGGCAGAACGGAACACTTTGCTCGCTGACGCAGAGAACGAATTATCCTCTGCTGGCGCAGTCGAGCCTGGATCTTCAGCTTGATCAGCCGGAAGAGTTCGAGATAGCTTTGCGCATCCCCGCATGGGCCGGGTCCGGCACACAAGTATCCATAAATGGAAGAAAAGTGGATCAGGATATAAGCCCTGGAGCATTCTTTTTAGTTCGGCGTACGTGGAAAAGCAGAGATCGGGTGGAGATTGAGTTCGATATGCCAATGCGTCTCGAAGCCGTGGACCCTCAGCATCCGAATACCCTGGCTCTTACCCATGGTCCTCTGGCGCTCTTCGCAATAGGCGAATCCTTCGGACAGTTCGATCGGAGCCAGTTGATGCATGCGGCGCAGACGTCTTCCGGATCTTCCGACTGGCAGGTCGAAAGCAGCACCGGAAAAGTTCGATTTACATCCTTTGCATCCATCCGCAGCGAAAAGTACCGCCTCTATCAGAAAGTCCTCTGACGGAATCGTTGTAAGGCGCATAGTCTGCATCGCCCTAAGGTGCATCGAACACCTGGCGATTTGGCCTGTATACCGAACAAATATTGGCACAGAATGTTTACTCGCGGGAGACGCCGACACACCATGCGTCTCCTGCCGCATTTTGGTCTATTGAAATACCTTCCTGAAGAGAAATCCCTAATAAAAGCGATTTAACTATCTTCACTGACCGGACACGTCTGGTTATTGATGGATAGTTCAATGTGTCACTGCAGAGGTCTTAATCGGCCGTGCATTCATTACGGAACTTCCTTTCAAAAAACTCCTTGACACCTCTTGCAGCCCAAAGCTAAGAACTTAGCTGCAATTGAGCGATTGGTAGGCAGTTCGCTATGGAACTATAACGAATTGCAGGACTAAGGAGATATACCGTGGGCCAGCTCATTAAAAAAGCTGAGTTCCAGTCAACCTCCTGGCAACTCCTGAGCGCAGTTGCGAGAACAAAGATTGTGGATTCGCTCCGAGCCCGGATACCACCCCTCAATCCGGAATGATCGGGCAGGCAGGAAGCAGACAAATCGGTGTTGAGTTCAGAGAACTATGGATTGCTTCATTTGTCAGACTCGTGAAGATAGAACCACGGTGATATTTCAAGGAGACTATCAGTGGCCAACAGCTATAAATTCAGAAAATATACATTTCTGTACTGCGTGTTGCCGGCGCTAATCATATTATTGGCATCTGCAACAGGAGTTTGGGCCCAGGCCGGAGGAGGTTCTCTGACCGGAACGGTAACAGATCCTGGCGGTGCCGTAATCCCCAACGCCACCGTTACCCTGACGAACGCCGAAATGGGCACCAACTATTCATCGATATCGAACAGTGATGGACGATATGTGTTCCCTCAGGTCGCCGTAGGCACCTATACGCTGAAAGTCGCCGCTACGGGCTTCAGCCAGCAGATCCAGCAAGGCGTAGGCATCTCGGTTGGCAATACTACGACAGCCAATGTCTCGATGCAGATCGGCCAGGCGACGCAGCAGGTCGTAGTGAATGGAAACGTGCAGCAGATTCAGACGGAAAGCTCCGACGTTGGTACTACTGTTTCTCCGAAGCTGATTCAGCAGCTGCCTCTGAGTTTCAGTGGCCTGGTTCGCAGCCCCCTGCAGTTCATGACGCTGACGCCGGGCTTTGAGGGAGATGCCTCCGGCAATCCGCAGTCGCAGGCCAGCTTCAAACTAAACGGCGGTGGAAGCGGCAGCGCGGATGTTCTCCTGGATGGCGCATCGGTCTCTCTCGCCTCGCCGAACTATCAATGGAACTTTGGGATCAGTGTCGAGGCAGTCAACGAGTTCAAAGTGCAGACCAGTACCTTCCCTGCGGAGTATGGTCGCACGGGCGGTGGGTTTGTCAACGTTGCTACCAGATCGGGCGGGGATCAGTTCCATGGCGGTGTCTATGATCTGTTGAAGAACAAGGTATTCGACGCGAACAGCTGGCAGAACAATCATCTGGGAAATGCCAAGCCCACGGATACTCAGAACGACTTCGGCGGTTTTGGCGGCGGCCCGGTCTTTATTCCAAAACTGTATGACGGCAGAGGTAAGACATTCTGGTTCTTCTCGTATGAAGGTTTCCGTTACATCTCCGTCTCGCATAACACGCAGTCCTATCCGACGCCCGCCATGTGGCAGAATGGAGACTTTTCCGCACTGCTGCCCACGCAGTCGGTGAATGGAGTGGTTTATCCAGGAAGACAGCTCTATGACTACACAACGTGCTCGGGAGCGAATCTTGGAAAGACCTGCCAGCCATTCGTAAACAATCAGATTCCGACGGATCGGCTGGATCCGCTCGCTAAAAACTACATGGCTCTGCTGCCAACTCCTCAGATAACGACACGGCCATGGTTGAACCTGAATTATTCGCTTTCAGCTCCGGTGAACAACGACCTGTATTCTATCCGCATTGATCAGAATATCGGCCAGAGGAACAAGCTGTATGGAAGCTTCGCTCAGGCAGATATGCCGGTAGTGGATAACTATTCCATCGGCCCTCTTTTCACAAATAACTTCGGCAGCACCATGACGCACTATGTGCGTTTGGCAGAAGACTGGACAATCACGCCGAATCTTCTGAATCATCTGAACTTTGGCTTTACGCGCCGGGATCGTACGGAAGACGGACCGAACGGGATCGGTCAGTGGGAAGACAAACTTGGATGGCACGGAGATTTCGTCGATATTCTGATCCCCAACATGGGGATTCAGTATGACCCCCATGGCGGAAACATCAGCACTCCTCCTGGTGATAATGGCAGCTTTGTAGATAACAGCTATGAGATGGATGAATCTCTTTCTTGGATTCATGGTAATCACACGTTTCAGTTTGGCATTGGACATCGTAGACAGGAATTCAATGTGTACTACGGCAGTAATGCGGCCGCCGATTTCAGCTTCGAGAACACACTCACCTCTGCTGGAAATAATGCTTCGGGGAATCCGATCGATCCAAATTCCGGATCGGGTGTAGCCTCATTCTTTCTCGGTGCGGCGACGACAGGAACAGTTGGCGGACCACAGTCTGCAGGTATGCGAGCCCGGTATTGGGACTTCTATGGCCAGGATGACTGGAAGGCAACTCGCAAGCTGACGGTGAATTACGGTTTGAGATATGAAATTCCGGAACCGGTACAGGAATCTCAGTGCAGAACCTCGCAGGTAAATCCGACACTGCCGAACCCGGGCGCGGATAACCTTCCCGGTGCTATGGAATTCCAGGGTAAGGGCACAGGTCGTGATGGCAGGTGCAGTCCGATGAATCAATACTGGGGTTCATGGGGACCTCGCCTCGGAGCGGTATATCAGTTGAACAATAATACTGTCGTCCGCGCTGCGTATGGAATCTACTACACCGCGCTGAAAGTATCTAACTTTGCGAACACGGACAGCGCAGGGTTCTTCGCTCCCGGGTATAAGTGGCCTGCAAATGTAAATCAGCAGACGCCTGCCGTGATACCCAGCCAGGTAACGAGTTATCCAGGCGTTCCTCCACCGGTTATCTCGCCGACTGCCCTGAATGGCCTGAATGGTGGTGGTGGTGCCGCAACGGGTGGTCCGGTAATGCTTCCGGGAAGACTTGCCAGAGCCGGCGCGGTCCAGAACTGGACACTGGATATACAGCGTCAGCTTCCTGGACAATGGCTGCTGGATGCGGCGTATGTCGGCAACCACGGATCTCATCTGCAGGCCCTGCTGAAAGACCCGAACGTAGGTCCTGTCTCTGCGCTCTCCTATGGAAATTGCCTTTCGGTGCTGGTTACGAATCAGACCACCAGCCCGGAATGCGCCGGTATGCCGGTGGTTCCCATCCCCTATACGAACTTCCTCAACGATTTCGGTTCTGCGGCAACCGTCGCTCAGGCACTGCGTCCCTTCCCGCAGTATCAGACGGAGGACCTGGACACATCATTCAGCGCGAACCCCTGGGGAAATTACACATACAACGCTTTGCAGGTACAGCTCACCAAGCGCTACGGTGCCGGGCTGACTGTCCTGGCAAACTATACCTGGTCAAAGAACCTCACCGATGCAGACGCGGATTATGCTCCGCAGGAAGCGTGGAATGGAGGCTCTCCGGCTGGTCTCTATAACCCGGCGAATCCAAAAGATGTGAAGTCTTACAGTGAGTTCGATCAGCCGCAGAATGCCAAGATAGCCTATACCTATGAATTACCGGTTGGAAAAGGTAAAAAGGTTCTCGGCAGCACCAACAAGGCAGTCGATCTGGCAGTAGGAGGATGGACGATTGGAGGACTGGTAGCCTACTCCACTGGCTTCCCACTCTCTGTCACGGAAAGTAACTGGACTTCGGGCATCTTCGCCGGTCAGGCGACGGGAGCTCAGAACAGACCGAACATGGTCGCTGGTGCCGATGTATCAGGCTTCCGTGGCGGTAAGTATGTCTTTGGTCAGAGTCGAAAGGTCAATCCGGCGGCATTTACCCAGTCGCCGAACTATACCTTTGGAAATGCGCCAAGACTCCTGGGAGGGGCTCGAAACTTTGCACACAAAGACGAAGATCTTCAGATCGGAAAGAGGTTCCCACTCTTCACGGAACGCGTTGGGCTGAACTTCAGATTCGATGCCTTCAATATCTTTAACCGTCACTCTTATGGATGCCTCGATAACACTGTCGGAGATCCTGGATTCGGAGAATTTACCTGCGGTACCGGACCGAATGCGGAGGTAAATAACAATATCTCCACCTCGGTTCCATCGAGCAGAACCCTGCAGGCAAACTTCCGAATAACCTTTTAACTGGCTTACAAACGTGCTGGGATGCGGCGTCATCTTTTGGTAGTGCAACGAACAGATGGCGCTGCTCTGGCATCAACAGAAACCGTTCCCGGATTTGTAGCAAGACAGCAAAAGCTGTTCGGCTCATTTGCCCATATAGCTTTCCGTACTCTCAGGAAAGTGCTGTATAGTGTAGCCATGCTAAAGGGAGCTCGACGAATGAATCATCGGGCTCTGCTTTGCTGTTTATAGTCATGCTGGTTCTTGGCCGCTGCCGAAGGGGCTTCAAAGGGATAGTTACCCTTGCCTGTCTCTTTCTGGTTTTTCTTCCCTTCGCGCTGGCTCGTGATTCCGACGATGAAGCATTGCGTCACTTTGCTGCTGCACAGCGTGCGCAAAATGCAGGCCAGTTGGATGAAGCTGCCAGTGAGTATCTGAAGGTCGTCCAGCTCCTGCCAAACGCCGCGGAAGCATACGCGAGCCTTGGGCTCGTTTACAACGCGCAGGGAAAGTATGCAGACTCGGCGCAGGCTCTTGCCAAAGCTGAGAAGTTGAAGCCTGGATTGCCGGGAGTCAGCCTCTATCTGGGAATAGATGATCTCCGCATGCATCAGCCGGCGTCTGCCGTCCTTCATCTCAGAGCGGCGATACGTTCAGAGCCCAAAAATGAACAAGCGCATACGTGGCTCAGTGAGGCGCTCAGCGACAGCGGCCAGCATGACGCCGCATTGGCGGAATTGCAGAAAGCCAGTCTGCTCTTCCCCTCGGACCCTGCGCTTTTGCTGGACCTTTCAAGGCTCTGTCGCAGAGCCGCCGATCAAAAAATAGATCGCATATTTATGACGGCGAAAGGTAGTCCCCTGCAGCATCAGATCTATGGAGACATATATAAGGACCAGCATGCGTGGTCGAACGCAAAGGCGCACTATTATCGTGCGCTGGAGCTGGATACTCAGTGGCATGGCGCGCATTTCGGTCTGGGTGAAATAGCATTGCAGAATCAGGAGCTTGATCTGGCCAGTCATGAATATCATCTGGAGCTGCAGACAAACCCCCGTTCCGGGGCAGCGATGGCGAGGCTAGCCGAAATTGCGCTGTTGGAGAATAAGCCCGGAGATGCGCTGACTCAGTTTGAATCAGCGATTAAAGCTGCGCCGGAGGAGGCCGCACACGCAGTCGGTTTGCCGCCTGATCCCGTTGCCGGCAAATCGGACGAGCTTGCGAAAGACGCGCAGTCGTCGCTTCGCAGCGCTCTTTCTCAACTAGAAGCTGCACCGCCAGCACCTGCGCGAAGTCTCGCCATTGCAGTTGTTGATCTGCGTCTGGGGCAGACAGATGCATCGCTCGCGGCTTGGAAGCAATTCCAGCAAAGTGCGCCGCACTCTAATCCATCGACGACTTATCAGCGAGCCCTTATACAGTTCGACCAGCAGAACCTGAACGCTGCTGATGTCTCCGTGCGGTCATGGCTGAGTACGCACCCTGTCGATTTGCAGGCAGTATATCTCTCGGCCAAAATCGATCAGGCTCTCTCCTTCTCTGCACTTCAGAAGTTATTGGAACTGGCTCCCGATTCTTATCCGGCCCATCAGGCCTTGGGCGATATATATGAGGAGTCCCAGAATGACAACAAGGCACTGAGTGAATACAAGCTCGCCGAATCGATGGCTCCGAATCTGCCAGGTATACATTTTTCTATCGGGAATCTGTTCGTGAAGCTGCATCGTGAAGACGATGCCCTTACAGAGTTACAGACAGCTCTTGGCATGGATCAGGATAATCCGGAAGCGAATGCTGAGGTTGGCGCGATTTATCTGAATCGGCTTGACCCCGCGAAGGCAATCCCTTACCTCGAGCATGCAGTTCAGCAGGAGAATGATCTGTGGTCGGCCCATCAGCAGCTTGGAAAGGCCTACTACACGCAGAAAGAGTATACGAGGGCCACAGCGGAGTTACTGCTCGCCGTACAGCATGATCCTGATGGCGCGGCGCGTTACCAGCTCGGCCTGGTTTACCGGGCCCTTGGGAAAAACAAGGAAGCCGGCGAGCAATTTGAAATAAGCCGAAAGATCAAGCTTGAAAATCTGTCTCATGCCAAAACAGAGATGACAACCTTTCAGAAGCAGCTGCAATGATCGTGTTCACCCGTCAGGCCGGTTATTTCCTGCTCATTTCCGTGCTGCTCTGCTCAGCTTCGCCATCGTTTGCTCAGGCCGATCCGGTGCAGCAAGGCGTTCAGTTATTTCGTCAGGGAGATTATGAGGATGCGTTGCACGCATTCCAGGCGGCAAAGCGCGCGCAGCCGAACAATGCATCCCTTGAGAACCTCATCGGCATCACCGAAACCCAGTTGGGCCATATTGAGAACGCGAATAAGGCATACGAAGCGGCATCCCGGCTGAACCCAAAACTTGCAGATCCACATAAAAATCTCGCATTCAACTACCTGCGTGCCGGGCAATACCTGCCGGCCGAGCAGCAGTTGAAATCAGCTCTGGCCCTCGATCGCAATGATCCGGCGATTCACTACTATTTTGTTCTTGTCTATCTCTCGACCGAGCAGGATCGCGGCGTTGTCTCGCACCTCCTGGCAGCAGAGCCATTCCTGAAAAACGATCCTCAGGCAGCCGCTTCGGCAGCTAAGGCATGTTTGCGTTCCGGCGTGCCCGATCAGGCAAAGCAGTTGATTGATCTGCTGGAAAACGGTTCGGGGTTTTCGATTGAGCAGGAATACGATCTTGCGAAAGCATTCAGTGACAAAGGCATGTATCTGGATTCAGCCCAGCGCTTCCGCTCCGTCCTGAAAGCTCACCCCGAATCATGGGAGAGCCGGTATAACCTCGCAATTAGCCTTTCAAAAGCAAATCAGACAGAGGAAGCAATTCATATCCTCGCATCTCTGGAAGCAGAACATACAAAAGATGTGAATGTCCTTTCCATGGTAGCGTCGGCCGCAGAGTCGGCCGGAAATTCTGCACTTGCTCTGAAGGCTCTTGAAGACGCTATTGTCGTCGAGCCTCACAGTCCCGACCGCTATCTGGACTGCACGCATCTGTTGATGGACCTCAACCGTTACGATGAAGCAGCCGAGTGGACGCAGCGCGGCATCGCGCAGCTTTCCGATCCCTACCCACTGACAATTCGCCTGGGTGCGATTGAGATGATGCGAGGCAATCACGACAAAGCTGCAGCTGATTATCAGGTGGCCATCCAAAGGCATCCGGAAATTGCGCTCGGTTACGTGGCTCTGGCGCAGGCGTATATGAAGGATGGAAAAGACCAGGAAGCACTGGTAGTGCTGACTGACGGACGCGGAAAAGTTCCCCCTGACTTCGCGCTCGAATATGTGTTCGGGCTTGTTTCTGCGAGAGTAGGAAAGCAAGCGCAGGCAATCGACGCACTGGTGCGCGCGGCACAACTCAATCCGCAGATAGTTGAGCCGCATTACCAGCTGGGGGTCATTTTCCTCCAGCAGGAACAGCTAAAGAAAGCGCAGGAAGAGTTCGAAAGCGCTATACGAATTGATCCAACTCACGCGGAAGCATATTTTCAGCTGAGCCGCGTCTATGCCCGCCTTGGCGATAGGCAGAAGGCGCAGGCCATGGGCGTGAGAGCTCACGAACTTGCTCAGACACAGCAGGAAGAAGCGATCAAAGAAGAAAAATCACGGCTAAGCACGCTCCCACCGCAGTGAAAAGCTAAACCGGATCTCGCATCGAGGAGAATGGAACGGCGCAAAAGTAAAGGCTCTCGCGCCGCATGCTTCACCTTCCTAGTGTTTCGCCCCTGGAGCCTGAAGGCTGGTGGAAGGAGCCAGTGAGGATGCTCCCGGTGCAACACTGCCGGTAGCCGCCCATTCAGTTCCGCGCGCCAGCAGATCCATGAAGCCAGGCTGAGTCATCGCCAGCAGATCATGGCCCAGTACAGTGACCATTACTCGCCCCTGGCCATAGTTAACCGTCCACACGGCTGGTTCGGTCTTGCCTGTGCCGCCTGGATTGTTCGGGTCGTCAAAGGCTGACGCCAGCACATGGGCAGTCGGTTTGAGGTCTATCTTGTGATAAAGCTCATCATTCGCCACAAAGGTCGGAGGAAGCCCCTTGTCGACAGGGCTGTCGCGGTCGACCCACTGAACCACAAAAACGTGACGCTTTGCGTGACCAATATTATTGATGTCCCAGGTCATGCCGACCATATCCGTGAAAGCCTGCCATGGCTCTCCTTCCAGTCTGCGGGGTTCTGTTGGAGTTCCGCCAGCCTGTCCAAAAAACGGACCATAGAGCACGCCGTGTATCGCAACCATGCCCTTACCGGAGCGGATAAAGTCTTCGACTGCTTTTTCGGTGCCGTCGCCCCACCGCGGACCATAGTAATAGTCAACCAGTACGTCGTAGTGAGATAGAGTTTCTGCGGTGATCCCGCGTACTTCCTCTTCGAGCTTCACATCAAAGCGTCCGGTATTGTTGAGAATGCCCTGCAGAAAGGGTGCCGTTCCCTGCCAGGGATGAGACCAGTCTGAGTTTCCTGTCAGTATCAGAACTCTGATCTTTTGATCGGCTGTTCTTTGCGATGGCGATGTAGTTTGGGCGATGGCCGCACTCGATCCGAGCAGGCAAAGAGTAAGACAGCATCCAATAACGGTATTCCTCAGGGACATTCCGCCTCCTTCTTAATTCATGAAGCCTGATAACAGGTAATGCACATGTATTTCCTGCGGTTGCGGCCTCACTTATCAATCAGGAGCAGCGTATGGAAACCCTTTGACAGGAGCCGACGGCACAGTATAGTACTATTCCAGTCGAATTAGAAATTAGTTCATTTCGGAACTAGAACTGAAGATTCTAACTGGAAATTTGGCAAGCTCGAAGAGAAGTGTTATGTCGGATACCGTGGTCATGATAAGTCTGATTGAGCCATCGAAGCTCCGTCTGTCAGCCGCGGCAGTAGCAAACTACCGGGACACGCCGGAGACCGTATTGATCGATAGTAAGTCGGAAGTGCATCTGTAAAGTGGCTCACGAAAGAGCGAAGCGAGAGGACATCTGGAACTATGTTGTTTATCAAGCCGGCTGCTTATACGTTAATGTCGTCACTGGCTGTCTTTGGCGCATCGGCGCAGGTGAGAAATGTTGCGCCACAGGAAGAGCTTTCGAGCGGAACGACCAGGATAAAAGTGTACCTTCCGGATGCGGCTAAAGGCTTTTATCGCGGAACCCGGTTCGACTGGTCGGGTGTTATTGGAGAACTGGACACACTGGGGCACACCTGGTTTGATCAATGGTTTACTCGCGGCGACGCCACAGTGCATGACTTCAGCTACGACGGATCGGATATTGTGGCCGGTCCCTGCACCGCGGCAACCGGACCCGTTGAAGAATTTACAACCCCACTGGGCTACGATGAAGCAAAGCCGGGCGGAACATTCGTCAAAATTGGCGTGGGTGTTCTTCGCAGGCCTGACGATGCGAAGTACGATTCATTCCGCCTGTACGAGGTCGTAGACAATGGACACTGGCAAACGCGAAAAAAAGGGAACTCGATCGAGTTCGGCCAGGATATTCAGGACCCATCCAGCGGATATTCGTACAGCTACGAGAAGACGATAACGGTTCTGCAGGACAAGTCGGGAATTGTGATCGATCACAGACTAACGAACACCGGGAAGCGGTCGATTAAGACCGATGTCTACGACCATAATTTTCTGGTACTCGATAAACAGCCGCCAGGGCCGGACTTTACCATTACATTCCCTTTTCAGATCAGTCCGGTTCACCCGCCTGAAGCAGGCCTGGCGGAATTGCGGGGAAATCAGATCGTTTATCTGAAAAAACTCACCGGAGAAGATCGCGTTTTTACGACAATCCATGGATTTGGAGACGATGCGAAAGACTATGATGTGCGCATCGACAATGCTCGCCTCGGTGTTGGACTCACTATCACCGGTGACAGACCGCTGAAGAATGTGGCCATGTGGTCGATTCGCCCCGTTATGGCGGTCGAGCCGTTCATCGAGATATCGGTCAATCCAGGGCAGTCATTTACCTGGCGATATGAATATGCCTTTCACAAGCTGGGATCTTCTGGAAAATAACAAAGCATCGATCTTGTGAAAGATAGACTGTTCAGTCGTCGTATATGAAAAGTAAGATGCAGTTGCTGAAAAATATGCGGCACATGCATCGAGCGGGAATGGCGATAGCCGTTATTATTCTGGGCTCTCTCCAGTGGGCACCTGATATAGCCGTCGGAAAGGCGCTCCATGCGGAGAAGAAGGCACCGGTAGATGCCGCCTGGCGCGATGGCTATGCAGGGGATGCAGCATGTGCCGGGTGTCACAAGGATCAGGTGGCTTCATACTCGCATACGGCCCACTACAGCACCTCTGCGATTGCTGGCAGCAATTCGATCGCGGGCTCACTTCGGAACGAATCAAATGTGCTGATGATCGTAAGGCCGGAAACCACCTCTGAGAATCCAGGTCTGTTCTTCAAAATGGAAGCTCGCAACGACGGCGCGTATCAAACTGCGGTAGCAGGCTGGCCCGGCCAATATCAAACGAAAACAGCTCGTATGGATATCGTGGTCGGGTCCGGAGTTCGAGGTCAGAGCTACCTGTCCTGGCAGGGAGACGAACTGTATGAGCTGCCGGTGAGCTACTGGACAGACGGCCATCAATGGATCAACAGTCCTGGCTACAAAGATGGCTCGATGGATTTCTCCAGAGCGGTGGTGCCGCGTTGTCTTGAATGCCATAGCACCTATATCCACCAGTTATCCGCTAATCCGTTAAGCAATCGTTACGACAAGGCAAGTCTGGTCGTCGGCATTACCTGCGAAAAATGTCACGGTCCGGGCAAAGCTCACATCGCGCTGGAATCGGCAGCAAAGCCAAGTGCCGCACCGGCAGCCGGCGTCGGCATTCTGAATCCGGCAAAGTTCCCGCGAGACCGGCAGGTCGACCTTTGTGCCCTTTGTCATAACGGATTGCGCGGCGAAGAACTCGCTCCGGCGTTTTCGTTCGTTGCCGGTCAGTCTCTCGATAAATATCTGCAGCCAAACTCCGGGGAGATAGCAGAGAAGCCGAGTGTCCATGGAAACCAGGTCGGCTTGCTCAAAAAGAGTCGCTGCTATTTGTCTTCCCCCGGCATGAGTTGTTCGACCTGCCACGATATCCATGCGCCGGAAAAAGAAGCGGCTTCTTATTCTAGCCGCTGCCTTACCTGTCACCTCGCATCGAGCTGCGGCATGTTCAAAACCGGGGGAGTGAAAATCGCGGAGAATTGCGTTGATTGCCACATGCCTGTTGAGCAGACAGATGCTGTTGTGTCAGAAACCGTCGGTCGCGCAATACAGCCGAAGATGCGTAGTCACTGGATCAGGGTGTATCGCTGAGTTGCAGTAAAGAAGAAGAAACACTGTGCGGAAGATTCGTTGGAGAGATCAATGAAAAAAATCAGGACCGCTATCTTTGGAACTGGCTTTATGGGACGTGTTCACACGGAGGCAGTTCGACGTCTGGGCAATGTCGAGGTTGCGGCCATCGCAGCCAGAACAGCCGATCAGGCGAGAAAATTTGCAGATACCCTTGGCATTGAAAGCGCGACAGGCGACTATACAACGATTCTGAACGATCCGGAGATCGAAGCAGTGCACGTCTGCGCTCCGAATGCACTTCACTTCGAAATGACAAAGTCTGCGTTGCAGGCCGGTAAGCACGTCGTATGCGAAAAGCCGCTGGCATCCACAATTTCTGAAGCGCAGGAAATGGTCGATCTTGCCAAAGCGCGCAATCTCGCCAACTGCACCCTGTACAACATTCGCTTCTATCCGCAGATACAGAACATGCTTCACATGCGTGAAGCCGGTGAATTCGGCGAGATTCAGATCGTGCAGGGAACGTATTCGCAGGATTGGCTTCTCTATGACACCGACTGGAACTGGCGCATCGAATCCGGACCCTCCCGTGCCTTCGCCGATATCGGAACACACTGGTGCGATCTGGCCGAATATCTCACGGGGCTGAAAATCACTTCCGTCTGCGCCGAGCTGGAGACATTTCGTAAAGCCCGTAAAAGGCCGAAGCATTCTATTGAGACATTCGCCGGAAAGAAACTGCAGCCTTCTGATTACGATGAGGTCCCTGTGAAAACGGAAGATTTCTGCTCCATGATGTTCCATATGGGCGAAGGTGTCAGAGGATCGATGACGGCAAGTCAGGTTTCAGCCGGGCGCAAAAATTTTCTTTCGATAGAACTTTATGGCACAAAAGCATCCGCCGCATGGAATGCGGAGCGACCGGACGAGCTGTGGGTGGGCAATCGAAACTCGGCGAATGAGCTCTATATCAAAGATCCGTCTTTGATGAGAGCGGGAGCGAGTCAGTATGCGGACCTGCCGGGTGGTCACAGCGAAGGCTACGACGATACCTTCAAACAGATACTTCGGCAGTTCTACAAGAAAGTTGCCGATAGTGAGCAACAGGCCGAATTTCCTACCTTTGTCGACGGTATCCGTCAGTTGTACGTCCTGAACGCCGTCCTTGAGAGCGCCGCAAAGCGTGCATGGGTCGATGTAGCTGGCGGCGACTGGTAAATCCTGGCAGAACAGGCTCACTCCTAAGTGGAGCGAGCCGTTGCCGGAGCATGACCGCGGCGAATAAGCGCTTCTTTCCCCATAAATTCGTGCGGCACATAGTGAACGACCGGAGCAGATCTTCCTCGTACGATAGGCAGAGCAAAGTTCAGCAGATCGGGACCATAGCGTTCCGGATGAAAACAGACAGTCCCGATGCATGGGCTGTCAGGGTCTGCAGCGATATCGAGAATCTCCATGCTCCCGCCATGCCCCACAACGGCAAGCTCTGTGCCATACCGTGCCTGATCGGCCGCTTCGATCGCTCCAATCGCGCTTTCGTCGTTAATTCCTACAATCAGAATTCTCTTTTTACCTTTTGATTTCATAAAGCCTGCTACTGCACTTTTCGAAGTAGCCCTGTCACCGCCTCCGTCAAGATGATGTACATCCTTTTCCGGCAGCGGTCCTAGCCTCTCCTGAATGCCTTGTATGGCCCCGACCAGTCTGCTCTGAATGGTTCTTCCTGCGCGCGGAGACTCAAGCAGCAAAAGGGCGTCAATCTGGGACTTCCAGTGCCTCAGCGCAAAATCAGCCAGAGCGGTTCCGGCCGCAAATCCAGCGCGGTAGTTATTCACGCCGAAGTACACAGTTCCATGATGCGGATTGACGAGAGAGATGAGCGGAATCTCTGATCTCGAAAAGATATCGGAGATGACAGGAGCCACGTTCTCGAACAGCTGAAATTCGATCGCCAGGTCGACCTTACTTACGGCCATTTCGCGCGCATTCTGAATTGCCTTATCGGCGCTTCGATCGTTATCCCAAACCACAAGATCAATCCCGGCAGCCGAAGTAGCTGCTTTCAGGCTCTCTTCGATTTCAACGGCGAGCGAAACATGTTTGGAGAGATTTGCAAAGCCAAACTTGAGTCTGCGCCGTAGCTGGTTAAGACGATACTGGCGCCCGGATCGATTGAGGTAATCCCTCAGCACCAGTGTGTGCAGAATCCGATAGGCGGTTGTATGGGGAATCCCCGTTGACTTTACCACTTCTTCAAGCGTCAGCGGTTTGGTGGCAGCTCCGAAACAATCGAGAAGATCGATTGTTCTCGCAACAATGGGAATCCAGTACTTATCCACTCTTCTGGAGTTATCCTGGTTCATCGCATCCGGCTTATTCTTTATAGCTGTCATAGGTGCAATATCTTTCGCGAGACCAAATACTACACAATCAGCTCAATGTTGAAAAGAGTTCTGTCCGGAAATTCGAAGGCAATGGATACCGCCGGTAAATACTCTGAATGCATGTCCATCTGAGGCAGAACGC
The DNA here is from genome assembly GCF_003428625.2 of Paracidobacterium acidisoli. Lineage (GTDB taxonomy): Bacteria > Acidobacteriota > Terriglobia > Terriglobales > Acidobacteriaceae > Paracidobacterium > Paracidobacterium acidisoli. Next base: position 274,448 of record NZ_QVQT02000005.1, read on the forward strand.
CTCACAAAGTTCAATGAAGCCTTGCCAATTGATGCATGCCTGGCTATAGTCTCCGACAGAATTAACGAATCAGAAAAGAGTTCTAATTGGAACTTATGCACTGATTCTCTTTACTCAGCAATGACGCGATTGTGTGCTCTGGGCACGAAGATACACCCCGTGGCTGTCGGACGCAGGTCGCACTCGCCGTCTAAATCGCAGGGAGACAAAATGGGGGTATGTGAGTTGCACGACCTGAACTTTATTGCTGGTAAGTGGCATGCCGGACAACTGGACAGACACTTCGAGGTCTTTAATCCCGCTACGGCCGAGATACTTTCCAGCTATCCGCTGGCCGGCGAAGAGGATGTCCGACTCGCTGTCGCTGCTGCTTCAAAGGCATTTCCAGGATGGCGCCGCACTCCGCCTCAGGATCGAATTCAGTACCTCTTCAAATTCAGAGATCTCTTGATAAAGAACTCTGACGGGATTGCCAGGCTCACGACACAGGAAAATGGTAAGACCCTTGCTGAGGCTCGTGCCGAGCTGCAGCGTGGAATCGAAAATGTCGAAGTAGCCTGCGGCATTCCCACGCTCATGCAGGGTTATAACCTGGAGGACATCGCCTCCGGCATCGACGAAATCATGATTCGTCAGCCGATTGGTGTCACGGCCGCGATTACGCCTTTCAATTTTCCCTCGATGATTCCGCTCTGGTTCATGCCATATGCTCTGGCATGCGGCAATGCATTTATCCTCAAGCCTTCAGAGCGGGTTCCGCTTACTGCGCATCTGCTGATCGAGCTGCTTCACGAAACGGGCATTCCTGAAGGTGTAGTCGGAATGCTGACCGGCGGCAAAGAAACAGTGGACGGCCTGTTGCATCATCCTGACGTGCGGGCCATCAGCTTTGTCGGTTCCACTCCGGTTGCGCGTTATGTATATGCAGAGGGATCTGCGCAGGGCAAGCGTGTACAGTGCCAGGGCGGGGCGAAAAACCATGTTGTGGTCATGCCTGATGCCGATCTCGATATGACGGCAAAGATCGTAAGTGACAGCGCCTTCGGGTGCGCCGGTCAGCGCTGTCTCGCAGTATCGGTTGCGATCACTGTAGGCGAAACGTCAAAAACCTTCACCGACCGCCTCGTTGATCTTGCTTCAGGCCTTCGTGTTGGTAACGGTCTCGATGAAGGAGTCCAGATGGGACCGGTCATATCTCCTGCGAGCAAAAGTCGAATAGAGAAGCTGATCGATGGTGGGCTGCATCATGGAGCAAAAGCAATTCTCGATGGACGCAACGGTGTCGCCGATCATGCCGGCGCGTTTCTCCGGCCTACAGTACTGACGGATATTGGTTCCGACGATGAATTAAGAGATACAGAGATATTTGGTCCTGTGCTTTCGATTCAGCAGGCGTCGAACTTTGATGAGGCGCTGGCGATTCTCTCGCAGAGCAGGTTTGGCAACGCGGCTTCTATCTTTACCACCAGCGGCAACCATGCCCGCAGATTCCGATATGAGGCGCCCACTGGAAACGTCGGCGTAAATATTGGCGTCGCTGCTCCGATGGCCTACTTTCCATTCAGCGGATGGCGCGACAGCTTCCTGGGTGTCCTGCACGGCCAGGGCCGTGATGCCGTCGAGTTCTATACGGACAAGAAGGTAGTCATCGAGCGATGGCCGAAGAAATGGTCGCGGAAGTTTTAAAACTCAATATTCCTCAGTCGATCAAAACCGGCCACCGTTTAAAGGGAGAAAAGACAATGAGCCAGGATGTACAAACGAGCGTCGCGTATAAAAGCCCTCTCTATGAGATGACCCACACTACGCCTACATGCCTGTGGAATGATTCTGCGGCAGAATCCGAGCTGGCCTATTCCATGGAACACGGCGGAGTGGGAGCTACATGTAATCCGGTGATCGTTCTGGATGTACTGAAAAAAGAGTCACAGGTCTGGAATCAGCGCATTCGCGATCTCGCAATAGAAATGCCTCATGCAACCGAGGATGAGATTGGCTGGAAGCTGGTGGAGGAGATATCTGCAACCAGAGCGAAAATGCTTCTGCCTGTATTCGAGGCCCACAAGGGAAAGAATGGCAGACTGTCTATCCAGACCGATCCTCACAATTATCGAAATGCAAAAGCTCTGTTGGAGCAGGCACTGCGCTTTCATGCTCTCGCGCCAAACATGATCGTAAAAATTCCGGCAACCGCTGCCGGCATTGAAGCAATAGAGGAAGTCACATATCACGGCATCAGCATCAACGCGACCGTCAGCTTCACCGTCGCTCAAAGCATTGCTGTAGCCGAAGCTGTGGAGCGCGGTTTGAAAAGGCGGGAGAGTGAGGGAAAAGATATCTCGCAGATGGGATCAGTCTGCACAATCATGGTAGGCAGGCTCGATGACTGGCTCAAGGTAACGGCCGAGAAAAAAGGCATTATCCTCGATCCCGGCTATCTTGAATGGGCCGGCGTAGCTGCATTCAAAAGGGCCTGGCAGTTATATCGCGAGCGTGGATATCGCATCAGGCTTCTCTCGGCCGCATTTCGCAATCATATGCACTGGAGCGAGCTGATCGGCGGAGATGTGGTCATTTCTCCTCCGTACAAGTGGCAGGTACGCTTGAATGCGAGTGACATCGACGTTCAGAAGCGAATCGACAAGCCGGTCGATGCTCATATTGTTAACGAACTATTGGATAAGTTTGTCGATTTCCGGCGAGCATATGATGAGAAGCTGTTGCCTGTCGATGAGTTTGATGCCTTTGGGCCAACAGTAAGAACACTTCGCCAGTTTCTGGAAGCGACCCACGAGCTGGCTTCCCGGGTCAGAGACATCATTCTCCCGAATCCCGACTCTCTGCTCTGAGTTGCACAGAGAATGCGGTCGTATTGCTAGACCTGCAGCACTACTGAAGCCTTCTTCATCAGTGCTGCACGCATTAGCTGTGCAGATTTTTTTCCTGTTGCATCCGGGCAACGATCAGCAGAGCGTTTTAGGGTAAACGCCGAGTATTTCAGAGCCCGTTTTCGTAACGAGCACATCATCTTCAATGCGAAAGCCGCCAACGGATTCCGAATAGATTCCCGGTTCTACCGTAACCAGTGCGCCCTCTTCCAGAACCTCTTCTGACGATGGAGAGAGAAGATAGATAGACTCGTGGTAACGAAAGCCTAATCCATGCCCGGTCACATGTGGGAACAGCGATTCATAACCGGCATTGCGAATGACTTTGCGTGCGGCCTCGTCAACGTCAGCTCCCGTTACACCCGGTCGAATGGCAGAGATAGCAGCTTCCTGAGCCTCGCGAACGATATCAAATATCTTCCTCTGTTCCGGAGTTGGCCTGCCCGCAACACGAACGCGCGTTCTGTCAGCCCAGTATCCATCCGCAACAACGCCTAGTTCCAGCAATGCAATCTCGCCGTCTTCCAGCCTGCGCGTAGTTGAAATTTCATTTGGTCGGTAGCCACTGGCAGACTCCTTCGCGCCGGTGGCAACCTGAGCAAAGGCTCTGACCCGAACAGCGTCGTCAAAGCCGGAACCCTGGACCATCACTGCATGTTCTACTGCAGCTGCGAGTTCCACGCCGGAGATACCAACCTCCACGAGCTCCTCAAAAGCCCTAAGGCCAAATGAGGAGATCTCGCTGGCTCGCCGAAGTTTGTCTGCTTCAAAGGAAGTCTTCAGTGCACGCTCTGACTGAAGAAGGCGCGACGCGTCGATCAGCTCGCTGTCAGGAAATACGCTCTGAAGGAAGGCAGGGGTATTCACCGGAAGAAGGAGAAACTCAGCACAGTTCCAGGACGGTGCCGTGGTGTGGAAGCTTCCTTCGTAGCCGATTCGCTTCCATGACAAACCAGAGGAGGCTTCCTGCAGGAGACTCTTCACTGCAGACAGACATTCCGGCGCCTCCAGTATGCCGTATGGGTATCGCAGCGTCTGGACAGTTTCAAAGAGTTGCTTCGCATCTCCCTCATAGCACTCCGGAAGAATGCAGACAGGAGCACCATGCAAAGGGAAGACCAGAACAGAAGCTCCAATCATCGGCCAAAATCCGCTGAGAAGGAGAACGTTCTCGGGAAGGCTTACTACAAGAGCATCCAGCCCCTGGGCTTCCATAGCCAGACGCATCCTGTTCAGCCGTTCCATTACCGACATTGAATTACCTTTCTCCGCGCCTTATATGCGCCAATGCAGAAAGAATATCAGCCTGCATCGATAAATCCGGGGTACAGCGTCATGCCGCCATCAATATATAAGGTCGTGCCATGAACATAATCCGATTCATCAGAAACAAGCCAGACAACGGCTCTGCTCACATCCTCGGGCTCGCCAATTCTTTTGCTTGGAATAAGCTTTAAAAGTGCACTCTCGAATACTTCAGGCGAGGTGAGCTTCTCCACGTTCATTGGGGTTCTTATTGCCCCGGGGGATATGGCGTTTACCCGAATCCGCAGATGCGCAACCTCCTGTGCCAGGCTCTTCATAAACAGCATCAGTCCGCCTTTGGCTGCCGCATAGTTTGAGTGACCTGCCCATGGAATGATGTCATGTACGGAGCTGACCAGAAGCAGCTTTCCGCACGCATAAGAGATGGAGCGATCAATACCCTGTCGCTTGAATATTCGTACTGCTTCGCGGCAGCAGAGAAATACCCCGGTAAGGTTCACACCGATAACCCGCTCCCACTGTGCCAGCGTCATTTCATCCACGTGAGCGTTGAGTTGTAAGGCCGAGTTGGGAATGCAGATGTCCAGGCGGCCGAAGGTCTCCATCATAGCGCTGAACATCGCCAGGACTTCGTCTTCTTTGGACACATCCGCTCGGAACGCAATCGCTTTGGCGCCCAGTGCGTGAATTTCAGCAACTGTAAGACGAGCACCTTCTTCATCGCTGTTGTAGTTCACCAGAACGTCTGCACCAGCTTTGGCCAGGCCGATCGCAATATCCTTGCCCAGCCCCTTACTCCCGCCGGTCACCAGCGCCTTTTGTCCAGTCAGAACTCTGTGAATAGATGCAGGGGGCATCTCATTCGGAGGGGTATAGTTCTCACTCGATGACATTTGCAGTCCCTCCGGTCTTCATAGCGTACATCTCTCCGGCATGCAGCTCCGAAGTCTGAATAAATCGACGCCGCCAATCTGTCTGATCCAATAGCGCAAAGACTTATCAGGGGCAGTTGCTACTCGACAACATTCCATTTTGTCACTGTAACGACGGCAACAGGATCATTTCCTGCAGCTCTGAGCGCTGCAAACTTCTGAAAGTGAGATGTTGCCAGATGTGCTTCCAGCGCAGCCTGGTCCCTGAATTTTTCATAAAACAGAAACCTGCCGGAATGTTCCTGATTGCGATGGAGCAGATACGTCAGACAGCCCGGTTCTTCGCGTGTTGGAGCAACCAGTGCCAGCAGGGCTTTCTCAAGCTCCAGTTCACGGCCTGGAACTGCTTCCATATGTACATCCAGAACAACAGCATGATCCATGGGCATCATCTCCTGCTTATGCAAAAAAAAGTCCTGACACATCAGGGAAATTGTGTACGATTCGGCTGTCTGTATTCATGATTCGTGCTCGGACAAACAGCCTCATAGAGAAAGCACGTTGCTTCTGGCTATCCTTCCGGATACATCAGGACCTTAAGCGCTTTCCTGTCTCTGCAGAGCTCAAATGCTTTTCGCCATTCGGAGATAGGGAGCTTGTCTGAAATCAGATCGTTCAGCCTGATTCGCCCTTCCGCGTAGATCTTCATCATCCGTTCCCACGTCCGCGCCGTATAGCAGACGGAGCCGTTCAGTTTGAGCTGCTTATAGAAAATCTGATCGATCGGAAACTGAATATCCTGTCCGCAGATCGCGACCTGCATATAGCGCCCCATCGGGCGAAGCGATTCGAGGCAGCCGCGAACGGAATCAGGATGACCCGCGCACTCGAAGGCGACATCGATGCCTTCTCCTTTGGTTAGTTCCTGAACGGCATCACTCAGCTTTTGTTCCCCTACATTCACAACCGCTGCTGCGCCAAAGCGAAGGGCGGCATCCAGACGCTCACCGTCGCCGGCGGCTCCGGCAACAATTGTCTTGACGCCTTCGGCTGCTAATAACTTCAGACATAGAAGCCCGATAGGTCCAGGGCCCGAAATGAGTGCCGTGTCGCCGATTCTGACATCGGAAATTTCCGTCACTGCCTGAACAGCAGCAGCAAACGGTTCACTCATCGCCGCCTCTTCCAGAGTGAAATTGTCAGGAATCCGGTACAGTTGATCGGGGCGCATAACAACATAACGGGCAAATGCGCCATTCACGCCGTGTCCCATGCCTCTGCGGTTAGAGCAGAAAATAAAATAGCCCGATCGGCAGTAGTGGCACTCACCGCAGGTAACAGCGGTCGCGCCCAGGCCTGCCACGCGCTCACCCGGCGTGACGGCACCATTTACATTCCTGCCTACCTCAACAACGGTTCCCGAGAATTCATGACCAAGAATGACTGGCGGATAGTTGCGGAAGGTATCGTGAAGTACATGAATATCCGTGCCGCATAACCCGCAATATGCGATCTCAAGCTTTACCTGCGAATCGCTGCATTTGGGTTCGTCAACGTCGCGGATATCGACATTTCCATCGCCACTTGCGTATTTAACAAGAGCCTTCATTCGTTGATCCTTCTAATGCCTTCTCCATTCGGTTGCTGACAGCCTTCCGTATTCATTTGCCGGTATGGAAACGGCATTCCGATCCGCATAAGCTCTCCCGCGGTTGCACCGCTTTACCTTTCGGTCCGAATGAAGATTGATCCATGCGGTGAAGTCCATGCAGTTTCAGAAGAGCTATCCGTTAAGTTCCTGATAGAACTATTTTCCAGTCCATGACTTAGCTACTATAAGTCCGATTCAGCATGTTAGCAATATGCTTCGCAGACAGGGCAAATACTTGTTCATACTGGAACCGCTTGCATGGGAACTGCTCAGAATCCGTCATAAAGTGGCAGACAGAAATCATGGTTTTGAACTCATTTGTCGGTGTTATTTATGAAGTCGTTACTATACTGAGCATCTACTGAGCGAAGCACTTCCTGTGCCTGGATCGGGGATGTACAAAGCTCAGGTCGGTTGTATCCACGCCTTTCTGATAGAAGGATTTCCGGCTGTATCCAGGCGTTGCATCTGATCCTCGGTGAGAGTTACCTCAAGTGCCGCAATGTTTTCCTGGAGTTGTTCCGTCCTGCTGCCGGCGATGATGGGCAGTACGGATGGTTTGCTCTGTCGCATCCACGCAATGATCGTCTGAGTGGGGTCACAGCCGGCTTCATTCGATACTGCCCGAAGTACTTCCAGTCGCTCGACTGAATCAGGCCCCGCGAACTGAGCCGGAATTTCGCGATCGGCGCGCGTATAAGCTCCCTGAAGAAGAATCGAATATCCGACAAGTGTGATTTCATGATGCGTGGCATAGTCCTTGAGGTCATCGTCGATAAAAATCTGGGGCCCAAAGTCCGCACCGTGGCGTGGGCGCAGATAGGTATACCTTTGCTCAACTACCGAATAGGGCGTCCAGCCGTGCATGCCGGCCGTCAGATTCGCTTCTGCAATACGCCAGAGGGCAAGATTACTGGCGCCCAGCGCGCGAACCTTCCCGGCCTGAATCAGGCGATCAAAGGCCTCCATCGTTTCTTCCAGAGGAGTGTCACGATCGTCTCGATGGGCCTGATACAGATCCACTCTGTCAGTCTGCAGCCGCTTCAGGCTCATCTCGCATTCGCGCTGGATTTCAGTGGCTCGTAAACCGCCAGGAGAGCCGGGGTAATCGAAGGCCAGCTTGGTAGATACGACCACCTCGTCACGATTACGGCGCTCTTTCATCCATTGGCCAATCGTCGTCTCGCTTTCTCCACCTTTACATCCGGGATACCAGCTCGCATAGAAGTTCGCAGTATCCAGGAAATTACCGCCCCGCTCCCGATAAAAATCAAAGAGAGCAAAGGATTGATCGCGATCGATCTTGCTTCCAATCAGATCTGTTCCCAGCGCGAGAGAGCTCACTGTTACATTTGATTGCCCGAGCCGAACCCTTTTCACACGCGATCTCCAAATGCACGGAAGTGATATACGTCTGCGGTAGAAAAAGCAGAGAGCCGAAAGCTATCTGCTGTATGTGGAAAGGTAAACACCCCCCACCATAACAATCGCGCCAATAATGTTCAGCGGCCCGACTTTTTGGATCGGAGAATCGAGCCATCCGAAATGAGAAAGAGCCATTCCGCCCAGAACCTGGCCTGCGATAAGCGTGATGAAAACTCCGCGAGCTCCCACATGAGGAAGCATCCAGGCAATGGCGAATACAAGGCATGCGCCCAGTGCTCCAGCCGTCAAAAGCAAAGGGTGCACCTGCTTAAAGCCGCTCAGAACGCCGCTCTGCCATCCTGTCAGGCCGATCAGAACTGCAGCACATGCGCCGATGCACCAGAAAACTGCATTCCCGACACGTGCATTATTGATGACGCTTCCTACCTTCCCATTCATGGCTAAATGCACGGCCAAAACGATTCCAAGCAGGACAGTGAAGAGGTAAAACTGAAGTTTCATCCTTTTGCTCCTGGCGCGATAACCGATCAAAAAAGCTGTTCAGCAGGTCTTTACCCGCATTCACTCCGTGAAGCGGAAAGTTATCACTCATATATAGCAGCAATAACTATCCTGTAGGCCACTGGTAACTTTGCTAAAGCAGGAATCCGGTTAAGTTCCCATATGAACAAAATACCAAGTGACGTATAAACTGAAGCTGACGGTATACCCGGATTTCTTTTCGTGTCAAGGTGGTTTTTGGACGCCGAAGAATAATCATTTCCTGAGCCGCTTTTATGATTCGGAAAATGGGGATCCAGCCTGCGATGTTGGGCTTACGTTCTGCCGCTGTGCCCTCTGTCTGCGTCAGAAAGTAATCGCAGCGACCACCTTCACAGGGAATGTGGCCTGACCTTCAACCGGGATCGATGGAGCCGTCGAGGTCAGCTCTCCACCAGAAGAAGAGGACGCGTGCATCGTGAAAGACCGCGGAACGGCGGCGCCTTCATAAAAGCGCGCAGTTGCGGAAATACTCATCGTGCCTATACTTCCGGCGGGATAAGTGCTCAAAAATGCATCATTTGCAGGGCTTGTTGTGATTGCTCCGGGTGCAACATGCCATGCTACCCAATAGGTTGCGTGAAGCGGGGTGATCGGTGTTTGATTCGGAGGTATGGTCCCCACCACAGTTCGCGTAATGCTCTCGATTACGCAGCCTCCACGAGGAGAGGGCTTTGAAAGATGCCACTGTCTCACCCAGGAGCTCGCGTTCGGCCCGCCGGAAATCGTTTTATAGCTCAGTATCTGGCCCTGCAGGTTGAGGCCGTTCACCGTGATCTGAGTTGGAATCAGGCTGCCTGTTGCTGAGACGGTGCCATTATCCAGAGAGAACTGGCTCACTTTTGATGGAAGGGCCTCTGCACGGAAGCTCTGCCGCCAGTCGCCGGTTGCCACCCAGGCAGCAGCCTTCGACGGACGGATATCGGAAGAAATCCAGTTATCGGAATTGGCCGTGGAAAAGCGGACGAAGTATCTCATTGCGCTCGATGCAGTATTGAGATCCACTTCGGAATCAGCAGACTCGCCGAAATCCCAGATAGCACCGCCAACCTGAAGAACCGCGTTCATACCAGGGGAAGCAGATCTCTGCCCATGCTGGCCGGAACGAACAATATCGCCTGCGGTCCCCAGTTGAACTGTAGTTTCGCCTCTGCTGTCATCGAACAGATAAACCAGTGTGAACGGTGTGCCATCCGGAATGCGGTCTCTCGAGTAATATCCGAACACCGGTCCCTCATGGACGTGAATCCCCTTTACATGGCCGGTGATAGTCACCCTGACTGTAGCTGCCCGCGCGGTTGCCATCAGGCAGATCGCGGCAAGTAAAACAAAGCCTCTCTTCATATGTCCTCAGTGAGTGGATGCTTCCGGATACGGAAAATGTCAGATACTCCCGGCGGCTGACAGATTAAACGAGACTATGACAACAAATAAACGGAGCTGTCCAATTCCGCGCTCGAATAATAGTTCAGAATGCGGCATTGCAGCAGCGACAGAATCCATGCCCTCTTGTACGCAACACAGCATTGGCATTGAGTAAACTCAGTTGCGATTGCGCGGCTTCCGTTCTTTGTTCTTCGGAGGGGAAACTGCTTGACAGTCCGGAAAGTGCAGGTATAACGTCGCGTACAGTTTAAGACCATTGAAACTAGTTCATACCGGAACTGAAGCGAGAATCGGTAAGGTAGCCGCCGCAGTTCAGTGTGCTGTGCCAACAAATAATTCAGATGTGTAACTGAGGGATAGGCAATACGCTTATGAACCTTCCATCGAAGATTGTCGTTTTGCTCAGAGCCACTGGAGTAGCTATGGTTCTCCTGGTATCGACAGTCACAGCAGTAAGGGCGCAGGCGCCGGCAGTCGATCCCGCCGCGGCTGCAAGAGGCAAGGGAATCTTCGGTGCGAATTGTTCCTTTTGCCATGGCGCGCAGGCGACAGGCACGGAACAGGCGCCGAATCTTCTGAGAAGCCCGCTGGTGTTTCAGGATAAAGGCGGCGATGTTCTGGGGCCATTTCTCAAAACGGGCCGTCCAACGCTTGGCATGCCATCGTTCGCCTCCCTGGCCCCCGCTCAGGTATCGGATATCGCTGCCTTCCTTCATCAGCGCCTTACAGAAGTTCGGGGCAAACGTCTCCCGGAGGCCGCACTGCTGGTAGGCAATGCAGATGCGGGCCGCGCGTACTTCAATGGACCAGGAAAGTGCAGCACCTGTCACTCTCCCACCGGAGATTTAGCCGGCATCGGTACAAAGCTGCAGCCCCTCGCCCTGACAACTGCGTTTCTTACGCCGCAGGCAAAGCCGGAGCAGGTTCGTGTCACCCTCCCCTCGGGAGAGGCGGTATCCGGAACGCTGAAGTTCATGGACGAATTTACCGTCGCTCTGATCGATTCATCCGGCACGTATCACTCATGGGTACGATCCTCCGTGAAGTCCGTGGATGTGACCGATCCGCTCGCGGCTCACAAGGAAATGCTTCCGCACTATACCGATACAGAGATTCATAACCTGCTGGCATATCTGGTGACACTGAAATGAAACGTCTGCTTCTGTTCTCGTCGCTGATCTTTGCCCTGTTCCCCCCGACCCTGCCCGCGCAAAACGTGGATTCGGCGACCCTGCTTCATCCCCCTGCCGATTCATGGCCGACATACAACGGAGAGTATTCCGGCCAGCGCTTCAGCAAGCTCGATCAGATCAACTCTTCCAACGTCAATTCGCTTGCTCTGGCGTGGGCAAGCCATTTCGACTTTGGCGCACAGTCTTTTGCCCAGCAGGCGAACGAAGGCCGTCGTATCAAAGCCAGCCCGCTCCTCGTCGACGGAGTGCTTTACTTCACGATCACAGACAATGTGTGGGCCATTGATGCCCGCTCCGGGCGCGAGATATGGCACTATGCGTGGCCAAACAACAATGCGATCCATGTCGCCAACCGCGGCCTTGGAATCTACGGCAGCTGGCTCTACTTCATGACCCCGGATGACTATCTGGTCTCGCTCAATGCAAAAGACGGCACGGAGCGCTGGAGAGTACAGATCGCTGACGTCAAGCAGGACTTCTTCTCCGCTTCAGCCCCTCTCATCATTGGAAACCACGTCCTCGTGGGGCCTGGAAACAACGACGACATCCGCGCCTTTCTGGAGTCGAGAGACCCTGCTACGGGAGCACTGCAGTGGCGCTGGTGGGTTGATCCCGATCCCGGCGCTCCCGGCTCCCAGACGTGGAGCGATAACGCGACCATGATGAAGGGTGGTGGATTTCCCTGGTTGAATGGTACCTATGATTCTGAGCTGAACCTCTACTACCTGGGAACCGGCAATGGCGTCCCTATGGACCGCCCTCCGCATCCCACACCCGACGGAGACAGTCTCTACACCGCATCGATCGTAGCGCTGAACCCCGATACTGGGAAGCTGGTCTGGGCCTATCAGGTTACCCCGCATGATACGCACGATTACGATGCGGCGCAGATGCCGATCCTTTTCGACGCCGAGTTCAACGGGAAACCCCGCAAGCTTGTCGCTCAGATATCCAGAAACGGATACTTCTTTCTGCTCGACCGTGTCACCGGTGAACATCTCCTGACGACGAAATTCATGCCCCAGACCAACTGGGCCAAAGGAATCGATGCTCAGGGACGTCCGATTCCGGACTACACGAAGGATGCCAATCCTCCCGGTGCTCTGGTCTCGCCCTATCCCATCGGTGCGACAAACTGGTGGGCGCCAAGTTACGATCCTAAGCTTGGTCTTCTCTATGCGAACGCCGCGCGGACATGGGCTTACTTCACGACTGCGGGCTATGGCCGCTTCCGCTTTCCGCCGCAGTATGTCACCGTGGCCATCGACTATAAGACGGGAAAGGTCGTCTGGTCGCACGAACTGGGCGATCAAAGCGCTGTGCTGATCGCTGGGCTCATCACCACAGCCGGCAACCTTCTCTTTACCGGCGACTCGACCGGAAATTTCATGGCTCTGGACCCCTCCACGGGCAAAACTCTGTGGCACGTCGGTCTCGGTCAATATGTCACAAACGCCCCCATCACTTACATGCTTGACGGGCGCCAGTATGTTCTGGTGGCCGCCAACGACACATTTTTCGCATTTGCTCTGCCGGAGCCACCGGCAGGGGCAGGGCAGAGCGCATCGGCGAAACACCGCTGAGGGAACAGAGGATTTCGAGTCGTCTGAAAGAACAAACGACCAAACGATGCAGACGGCATCCACACGGGCAGGGAAGAAGCTGATATCCGGCTCGGGCAAATATCGGGAAGGAGCGTAGGGATGGATCGGCGGAATTTTTTTAAAGGAGCGATAGCGGCTGCTTCTGCTACCGCGATTGGCGGGACAGCTCTGTATGGTCAGCAGAAACCTGCGCCTGATCTGTTGGCACACGACAACGCGGCCTCTCGTCCCCCGGATGATCCATGGCCGGGAAAGAAAAAGATTCTCGCTATCGCAGATCCTGAGGAATGGTACTCCTCTCCGGGATATCACCACGATGCCGCTTCGCACACGCTGGCAACTGTAGAACGCCTTGGCCGCGAATCAGGAGCCTGGGTGACGATCATTCGGACTGATATGCGTTTGCTCACAAAGCAGCCCATCCCCGGCTTCAATGTGAGAAACCTCAATAATTTTGACGCGGTCTTCTATATGGGAGAAGGTCCGTGGAACATTACCGATCAGCAGAAAGCAGATCTGCTCTCCTTCGTGCATGACGACGGCAAGGGCTTCATCGCAGGCCATGCAGGAAACGGCGGCCATCTTCTTCTGTGGCCGGAATACGCGCAGATGATCGGTGGCAATCTCATCGGCGAATTTCCAACCGCCTCGATGCCGATCATTCTGGAAGATCCATCTTTCCCCGGCGTCCAGGGATTCCCTCGCGAATTCAACTTCAAAGATCAGTTCACGATCGTCGGGCCAAACTATTCGCGTGACGTGGATCACGTCATTATGCGAATGGACGCTACGAAATTTCCCCAGGTCTTTTCCCAGTTGCGCCCTGAAGGGGATTTCAACCGGCCAGTAAGCCTCGAGAAATACAGAGCCAACTTTGAGAGGCTGGCCGCGCTCCGCACCGATGGTGACTTCCCCATCGTGTGGGCCAGAAATTACGGAAAAGGCAGAGTCTGGTACTCAACCATCGGCCATCTGGAGGAATCTCTCGACGACCATCGCGTACAGGAAATGTATATCGGCGCCATTAAATGGGCGCTTGGTCTCGAAAACGCCGATATTACGCCGCGGCCCTTCCCCGGAAAATGAAGGCAGGGTCGCACACCCTGCCTCCTCCGCAAAAGAGCTGCCTGCCTTCGTCCATATATATAGATATGGACGGTGCCCTTTCCGCTCTTACGCCGTTCGCTGAATAGTCAGAATCGTCTGATCATCCTGTTGTCCGGTTCCCTGGCAGAACGTGTCAAGTGCTGCGAACAGTGCGGCAACGGCGTTCTGTTCGTGCAGGTAATCTTCAAGCTGTGCCGGACCAAACTGCGCGCCGTCGCAGTTTTCCGCTTCCGTAATGCCGTCGCTGAGCAAAATCATACGGTCCCCGACCTCAAGATTTACGGGCACGGAATGGAAGTGTGCGAAATCCATCAGTCCAACGGGAAGATCTCCCTCCCGGACGATTTCAACGACTCCGTTTGCGCGGACAACGAATGGGCAGATATGTCCGCCATTGATCAGCTCGATCTGCGCTTCTCCCGAACCCGAATGGATATAGCGAAGCGCAACCAGCGTCAGATATTTTTCCCCAGGAGTTCGGGAGCAGACAAAAGTATTGATGGACTGCACCATGTCCACCAGCGAGAAGTCTGTCGTCGCCTGCATGCCGACCTGAGCATGAAACATCCCCTGCACCATGGAGGCAAGAAGCGCCGCCGGCACTCCCTTGCCGCAGACATCCGCGATCACGGCGACAAAGCCATCCGCGGTGGTGATCACGTCATAGAAATCCCCGCCGACGCTGGTACACGGAACAGTCCGGGCTGAAAGATGCGCAAACGAGAATTCAGGCAGCGCCTGGGGAATGATCTGCCGCTGAATGGCAGCGGCAATATCGAGTTCCCTGCGCAGCAGGGCAGCCTCGCGTTCTGTTTCCAGCATGCGCAGATTTTCAACCAGCGTTGCCGCCTGATGTGCAATGGCATGCAGAATGTCATTGCCCGTTCGTGTGAAATCGCCGCTGCCTGAATGGCTGTCGAGATAAAGCACGCCGAGAAGCCGCCCTGAGTTCTGACCATGCAGAGGGATCGCGACAACACTGCGAATCGCATTCAGAATGATGCTGTCGCGCCCCTCGACAATCTTTCCCGTCAGATCGGAAAGAATGAATTCAAGCTGGGAAGAAACCGCATCGCGCACAATCGAATAAGAGATGGCTGGATGCCCCGGAATGTCTGTGCCCTCGCGGTCCTGCCCGCACTCGAGGCGGAGACTGTCGGCACTATCTCCAAGAAAGACAAAGCCGCGCTCTGCTCCAGTCAGGCGAAGCGTGTATTCAAGCATGCTGCGGAGCACGTCATGCACAGCGCCATAGGTGTTCAGGCTTTGCGCTGCCTTCAGAAAAAGGGAAAGCTTTTCAAGATCATTCTGGTCTCCGGTGCTCGCGCCGCTCTGCGAAAGCTGGCTGAGCAGGGTGCGCGCCGTGCTTTCTTCCTCGCCTTCCTCAAAACGCAGTGTGTCATGGCTGGTTCCCAGCGTAATGAAGTCGCCCGAGCGAAGGCGCGTTATGGTGACCGCAATTCCATTCACGAAGGTGCCGTGGCGGCTGCCCATGTCGCGCAGCAGGTAGCCATCGGCATCGCGCTCGATGCGGGCATGCTCGCGTGAGATCTGAGGATGATGAAGGATGAGATCGCGGCCCACACCTCGCCCAATCGTAAACGGGAGGGCATCGATTGAAACCGTGCTCCGGCTTCCGTCGACAGAAAGAACGAGCCGGGCATTAGCCTTTTGAACAGGATGCATACTGGCCAGCTCCTTCCCCCGAACTTAACCGGATAGTATCACCAGGAGAAGGCAATTCTGCGTCTTACGCCGCTCAGTACGGACTATAATCCAGTTTCGATGACTCGTGATCCTGTGGTGCCCGCACACCCCCAAAGGCCCCTGCACCTGAGGATTCAACTCCCCTCCGGTTATCCCATGGATCTTGTTCTTCACGGTCGCAGCCCGTATGCACGACGATCCAACGCGTTCCTTTGACGGCCCCGTAACCGCGCCCGCCGGCCTGCCTCCAGGCCGCGATACATGGGGAGATTTTCGCCTGCTGGCGCGCGTCGGACACGGCGGGTTCGGCGAGGTCTACCGTGCCTGGGACCCCCATCTGGAGCGCGAAGTGGCCCTGAAGCTCCTGCTGCCCGGTTCGGTAAATGGTGAAGCGGAATACAGCGCCATATTGCGCGAGGCGCGAGCACTGGCCGCTGTCCAGCATGCGAATATCGTGCACGTCTACGGCATCGACCGGCACGACGGGAGAGTCGGCTTCTGGACTGATTTCGTGCATGGAAAGACGCTCTCCGTGCTGCTGGAAGCCCAGGGGCCCTTCGGTTACCGTGAGGCAGCGCTGATCGGGCTGGACGTGGCAAAGGCCCTGAGCGCAGTGCATCGCACCGGCATTCTGCACCGGGATATCAAGACGGAAAACGTGATGCGCGAAGAAGGCGGACGCATCCTTCTGATGGACTTCGGACTCAGTGCTCTGCCGCAGCGCCTGACAGGCATTGCCGGAACGCCGAACTATATGGCTCCCGAGCTCTTCACAGGTCATCCCGCAACCGTAGCCAGCGATATCTACGCCATGGGCGTGCTTCTCTATCACCTGGTAACAGGCGAATACCCCGCAAGGCTGAGCGGGATAACGCCCGCGGAGGCCGCGGACGCAATCGGCAAAAGAAAGCCGCTGCTTGATGTCAGGCCCGATATTCCGGAACCATTCCTGAAAGCCGTGAACATGGCCATGGAAGTTGATCCGGCGAAGCGGTTCGGCAGTGCCGGGCATCTGGCGGCAGCACTTACTGAGTCGCTCGGTGCCTCTGTATCCGACAATGCATCTGGTCCAAAGGCCGGACCAGCGCCGCGCAGAAAAATGTTGTTTCCGGCCGCTGGCGTGGCGGCCATTATTCTCGCGGTTGCGGCACTCGCCGGTATGCGAAGCGAATCTCTGCGGCGATGGCTTCATCTAGCCGGCAACCAGACCGCATCCGTAGTGCCTGCAAACGTCTCAGACGAATTTCTCAAAGCGCAGGACTTGCTGCAGCACTCCTACAAGGGTGCCAATCTCGCCGCTGCTGTGACGGGCTTTCAGCAGGTGCTTCAGAAAGATCCTTCCTTTGCCCTGGCCGAGGCCGGTCTGGGAAGCGCGTATTTCGGCCAGTTCAGGAACAGCCGGGATCCAAAGCTCCTCGATCAAGCGACAGAACATATCGACAAGGCTCTCCAGCTTGATCCAAATCTTGCCTCGCCCTACGTAACGCAGGCCAGAATCGCCGCGATGGAAGGGCACACGTCTCTCGCAATGCAGCAGATAGAGAAAGCTATCAGCCTCGACCCGCACAACGCCGAGGCCTACGGCTCTCTGGCGGAAATCTATAAGGCTAACGGACGGCTAAACGACTCCTTCACCGCCCTGCAGAAAGCAATCGACCTCGCTCCGGATGACTCACGATGGCCTCTTCGGCTGGGCTCGTACCAGTTTGGTGCAGGCAATCTGCAGGAAGCGGTTCGTCAGCTTCAGAGCGCCATCAGCCTCGCTCCCGATAATGCGACTGCATATTTTGATCTCGGGGTTGTCGATATGCAGCTGGACAAGCTGCCGGAAGCAAAAGCGAATCTCGAGAAGTCTCTTGCGCTCGATCCCTACTTTGACACGTATCAGACACTTGGAACCTTAGCCGAGCTCGAGGGCCGGTTCAGCGATGCTGTCGCGATGTACCGGAAGGCAATCGATCTCAACCCGAACAGCTATGAGACATGGGGAAATCTCGGAAGCGCATATCTATGGAGTGGCGCAGGAAAGGACAAGACTGGCCAGGCATATCGTAAAGCGATAGAGATCGCCGAGGCCGAGCGCAAAAAAACTCCGGAAGATGCTCGTCTTCTTGGAGAGCTTGCAAATTACTATGCCTCCATCGGCAACAAGACGCAAAGCAGCATTTTTGTCCGCCAGAGCCTGGCATTTTCCAATGACGATCCAGCAATTACCTATCGCGCCGGGGAGACGTATGAGATTCTCGGGCAGCGCGAGAAAGCCATTCCACTGATAGCGGAAAGCGTAACCCGGGGCTATGATCTGAACGAATTCCAGCGCAGTCCGGAGCTTGCGTCCCTCCGCAGCGACCCGGCCTTCCAGGCAGCACTCGTTATGGCGAAAACCCCAAAAATGATCACCATGCAGACAGCAAAACAAAGTGAACCGAGGTCAATTACCAATGGCAAACACTGAAATTACAATCTCAAACAGCGAAGGCACATTGCTTGGCAGTCAGCCTTCGGTTACTGTGACGGACGGCGATATAGTAACTTTCTCAATCGGCAGCGGTCAGGCCTTTCTCTTCTTCTCACCCGGTGCAGCCGCCGTTCTTTCTCCTTCACCCAGGGGCCCGGTTCCAGTCGGTCCCTCCGCTCAAGTCGCGTTTACATTCACTTCTTCTCAGCCGGGTGCATACAGCCTCTTTTTCGGAACGGATGCCTCTTTCGCACCACCAAATTTTCAGGTCGAGGAATCCAGGCAGCTTTGGTTCGGGATAAATGCTCCTGCGCCACCAGTGGAGGCGGTACCAGTACCACCGGATATCAATTTCGGCGGTCCCAGTACCGGGACAAGAGACATTACTTCAAAAAGTGGCTCTTAAGCACCGTTACGGATTGATCAGCGCCACTGGCGTTCACTTCAGATCGGCGATCCGCAGCCTCGCTGCCGGGTCGCCGAGCACAATGTAGTTGCGGGCATCGTCGCGTGCAATGGTAAGAGCGCTGTGAGCAGCGGCACTCAGCGGCTGTGGTGCCTTTGGATCGCTGGACGCAGTGCGGTTTTCAGCTTCAATCAGCTGCGAACAGAGGTGGCTCCAGCGATCGCTCAGACAG
The DNA here is from genome assembly GCF_003428625.2 of Paracidobacterium acidisoli. Taxonomy (GTDB): domain Bacteria; phylum Acidobacteriota; class Terriglobia; order Terriglobales; family Acidobacteriaceae; genus Paracidobacterium; species Paracidobacterium acidisoli. The sequence goes on from NZ_QVQT02000005.1 coordinate 293,144, forward strand.
TCAGCGGCATAACCGGCGCGGCGGCCCAGCATCAGATACGTCAGCGGGTCGCGGATAGCCTGCACCTGCGGCGTGCCGGTGACATCCTGAAACGCATAAGGGAAAGCCATGTCGATATGGGCAATCACAGCAAGCGCTCCGTGACTCAGAAGCGCCTGAGGTAAAGCCGCTACCAGCGGCGCAGGTGCAACTGGAATCTTCGAGCCATCGGGCTGAAAGTAATAGTTATTGTCCGCGGGGCAGCCGCCGCTGTAACAGGCAAACAGGAAGGCCATGGTTCCCTGCAGCCGCGCGTCCGCCGGAATATCCTCGGCAGAGAAGAGATTATCCGCTCCCGCCGGCGTTCCGCGAACCCACTCCTGGGTAAAAAGTGAGCCCTGCATTCGCCGCTGCAGGGCCGGATCAGCGATCGGATACTCCGCACCGTGCGAGCCGGTAAAGAAGACCGCTGGCGGCCCGCCCGGAATATCTCCGCGCAGGATATCGATCAGCTGCTGTTTGGTAGCCTGTTTGGCGCTTGAACCGGTAAACGCATCGAGCGTGAACCGTGCAGCTCCCGAACCCAGCGGCCTGTGCACATCCAGAAAATTCGGGCAGAGCGCGCCCGAGAGCATGGCCGTGGCCACGTCGCCCTCATTGCGCGTAATCCACACGGCCGCATTCTTACGTTGCACAGGCTGAAAGGCCGGTGCCTCGTACTGAACGACCGCTTTTGCATAGCGCCCGTAATCCTCGATATCGTCGAAGGCCAGCCGCCCGACCGCCCACTGCATCTTGAGCAGATTCTGGAAGTCGAAAGGGATGCGATCGGGATGCCCTATCAGAAGCACGTAATAGGGAACACCGGCGAAGGGATCGACCTGCGCAGTGAGCGATACCCCCCGGTACTCCGCCCAGTTATCCGCAGTCTGTCCTGGCTGAACGCCGGTATTGCCCTCAAAGACTTTGAAAAGGTTGTCGTCGCCGACCTGGCTGCGTCGAAGATCGATAAGCGGCTGAAGCTGCGCCTTGATCGCTGGATCGGCATCCGAGGCGAAGAGGATGCACCAGCCTGTCTGGCTCAGATCATCGGGGTCGCCAACGCTGGAATCCGCAGCCAGATGGCTGGAATCGCGGCTGCGCTGGTCGGCTCCGGGAAGATCCCTGCCCACCGAAGGAATGCTCTCATGCGAGAGCGCCTGCGCCGGCGTCCCGGTCTGTGCATGAACCAGCAGTGGAATGGGAAGCGTATCCATCGGGGGCGTATTCATGAGTGACCCTGCGGAGTCGCCGTTTGATCCTGAGTCTGCATCGCTGTATATGGTAGCGTGTCTGCATGCCGTTTTACCGGAAGACTGCGATTGTTCAGTTTGAGCTCCCGAGCGGCGCAATGGAAAGCAGCCTGCCGCTGACCTGCGAGCGCGCATTCTCCGTCATTCTGCTCATTGAGGGAAGAACGCATCCGGCGCAGACCTTCCGGTCTCCGATCAACGATGAGCAGTGGCGCGAGTTCATACGCCAGCTCCGCGACTGCAATGTGAACCGCGATGTAAAGACGGGCTATCGCGGTGCGACGGCAATTCGCGCCCTGGCCCGCTCGCTCTATCAGGCGCTGGCGCAGATAAGCCCGGCCCTCCGCGAGTTCCTCGATCGCGCAGGTGTGCCGCGCCGGCTCGTGATACAGACCACCCGTCCGGAGCTGCATCTGCTGCCCTGGGCCGCGATGTACGACGAGTCGGGTCATCCGCTCGCCGCGGGCGATCTGTCTGTCGTGCAGTCATGGCAGGATTTCGACGAGTTACCCGTATCGATGGGAAGCCGTCTGCAGTTGCTGAAGGTGCTCGGCGCGGATACAAACCAGCGAACCGCGGCGGCGCTCGATTCCCTGAAGCGCACGCCCGAGATCGTTCAGATCGATGCAACCAATGCCTTTGACGCAGGCCGCGCCGTCGATCAGATCGATATTCTGCATCTAGAAGAGCATGGCAATGCCGTTCGCGGCACAATCGGTGATGTGTCGGCTGCAGCGCTTGGAGCCGAGTTCGCAAAGGCGAAGATAGCTCTCTTGTGGAGCTGCTATTCGGGCGCAGCCGATTCATGGGGAGAATCGCCGGCGCTCGCACTGCATCGAAGCGGTGCGGAGCTGGTCTTGTCCTTTCTCGCCGAGCTGCACAACGAAGATGCCGGGTCGATTTCAGAGGCATTCTATGGCGATGTCTTCGGCCCCGCTGCAAGCCGCGATCCTGAGTCGGCTCTTGTCCGCATCCGTACCGCGAAAATGGCAACGGAGTTTGGCTTCGCCAACTGGGCCTCGATGACCGTCTGCCTCCGCAGATCTCTCGACCTGAGCGCACTGCCGCTGAATGGCCCGAGAGTCCCGGCACAGGCATGGGTCGAAGACACAATTCCGGAAGGCACCGCAGCCGCCGGTTTCTGGAAAGACGTCGCAGCACAGGTGAGCCGGCTGCAGCCCGGAACGAAGAACGTAATCGACGCATCCTCGATCGCATACGCGAAGCTGCCGGTGACCGCATTCCAGGCATGGCGCGGGAATGTGATCCGCATAGACGAAGGTATGGACGTCATGCCCGATGACGCCACGCTGCGCGAACTGGGACTGGCCGCCGAAGCTGCGCCCAACGCCGATCCTGTCGACAGGCTGACATGGTTTTTCGCGCAGATCGCCCGCTTCGGTTCGCCCCTCATCGTATGGACCGGTGCCGAGCCGCGTCATCTGGAGTTCCTGAAAACGGTTGAGCCGGGAGCGCAGCTGACCTTCCTCCTGCTGTATGGGCTGAAGCCGAATCAGCCAGGCCTGATGGAGCTCGTGGACGAAAATCGTCTGGAAGAGGCGCTGACCCTTTGCGGCGGATTATCGCAGGACTGCGGCGATGAGCAGTTATACGCGGCATACTACGCCTGCGTGCGAGGCGAGCACCCGGAGCAGGCGCTGTCGTATCTTGCGCGCATTCAAAGCAGGCAGGAACGGCTGCTGCTGATGGGCAATTATCTAAGCCGTAATCCGGTAGTTCCGCTGAGCGAAAGCCTGCTTTCATCGTTTGGTGAATGGGCCCGGGGGGAGCGTCCCACGCGTCCGGAAGACTTCTATCGGCTGGCAATGAATGTGCCGGAAGGCGAATCGTCTCTGCGTGAGACAGGCCGGTCAAAACATGAGCTTGCCTGGATGATGCAGGCTACCGGACAGCCGGATACGGCTGAGCTGCTCTTCCGTCTTGCGCTTGCAGACATAGAGGCATCCGGGCAGGACCCGGATACAAGACGCGATTCGCGGTGGTATTTTGCCCTGTCATCCATACTGCGCGATTGGGCCGATCTGCTCGCGCAGACACCGGAACGGCTTGAAGAGGCTTCGCAGCTTCTTCATCGCGCGATGGCCGTCCAGTCATTTCACGGAATGCGTCTCGAGCTGGCATATTCCACGATGACGGCAGCGCGCATCGCACTTGCGGGGAGCCATTACACCAAAGCGATCGATCTCGCCGTCGATGCAGCAAATCGTTTTGTGGAATGCAATAACGGACGTGGCTGGTGCGAAGCGCTCAGCATCCTGTTTGACACCTTCGCAGAGACACGTCAGACGGCCCGTATGTTGAGCCTTGCGGCTCTGGCAGAAGAGAAATTAACGCTGTCGAATCTTCCCGGAAAAATACGTGAAGAACAGATGCGGGATCTGGCATTTCAGCAGGCGCGAGCCTTCTGGATCGCAGGCGACCTTATCAATGCCCGCGAAAAGCTGCAGGCTCTGCGCAGCGCAGCGGATCTAAGACAGGTGAATCTCGATCCAAAGATTCTTCGATTGTATGACTTTCTCCGTCCTTTTCTTCATTCTGATCCGGCTCAGCAGCACTAAGCGGACCTGGAAAGGAGCCGGCTAACGCGCATCGACCACCCCTGCATCCTTCAGGGCTCGTCGCTCTGCTTCCAGTGCTGTTGTATGCAGTTCGATAACGCGATGCATCGCCGTCTCCGATTCCTGTGTCTTGCCTTCTGTCCGCAGTGCTCTGGACAGCAGATAAAAGACTTCCGACTCATCCGGATTCATCTCTGCCGCCTGGCGAAGCAGCCTGATCGCGGTAGATGTATCGTGCAGCTGGAACTCCGCCTTTCCCAGATAGAAGGGAATCGCCCAGGAATCAGGCGTCATCTCCTGAGCCTTTTTGAGGTAAGGGATGCCCTCCTGATAGCGATTCGTCTGAATCAGCAGCGCTCCCAGGTAATAACAGGCGCTTCCATCCTGTGCATCGGCATCGATTGCCTCATGCAGCTCCTTCTCTGCAGCTCCGTACTGCTGAAGACTGATATCCACCTTCCCCAGTTCGCGATGCGCACCAGGAAAGGTTGGGTCTGTCTGCAGAACTGACTGGAAAGATCCTTCTGCATCGCGAAAGCGTGTCGCGTCGTAGTAGGCCTTTCCCAGCAGAAAATTAGACTGAGCCGGACTGACGGCATTCGAGAAAATCTTTGCGAAGAGCTCCTTTGCCTGCTGTGCCTGTCCCGCGCGTGAATAGGAGACGCCGAGAAGATAGAGGGCCGCCGGATCGGGATGATCTTCCTGCTCAAGCGGCTCCAGAAGACGGATGCCCTCGTCAGCGTCCCCGCTGAAGGTGAGGCAGGTAGCCAGAAGCATCGTTGCCTGCGGGTCCGAGGGGTTCTGATGGTGCAGCTCGCGAAAGTAGGGCAGCGCCTGATCGTAATCATCCTGCTTCAGATAAGCCAGGCCCAGATCCAGCTCGATCGCTCTCTGATGAGGATCAATGCGCAGCGCATGCTCGTAGGCATCGATCGCTTTCGCATAACGATGCGTTCGCGAATAAAGAACGCCGAGATTGGCAAATGCGCTGATATTGTGCGGATCAAGCTGAAGCACTTTGCGAAGCCCTGCCTCCGCTGCCGGATAATCGCCGGCATTCAACGCCTGCATTGCCGCGTCAAAATTTTGCTTCGCTGTCTCGGTGCCCGCGCCAAAGCATGGCTCTGCGGCAGCGAAACTCAAAAGAAGAAACAGCGCGGTGATGGCGGCTGAGCGAACTCGCATAACAAACTTTTGTCGTCCAGTTTAGATCACTCCCCCGTATGCAGGAGAGCGCTCTCCGTCGTCAGGAAAAAATCATATCTGCGCCAAAGAAAAAGACCGGGCTCTGTGAAGAACCCGGTCTGAAGATGAAGAGAGATCAGAAGTAGAATTTTCCTCCAAGCTGAATCTCGCGAGGGTCGCGTGCAGCATTGATCTGACCCGCGTTCCCGGCATTGGCACCGGAGAACGGAGTGCCTGGATTTGGTGCGGACAGGCTGTTATTGACCGTCGCCCACTGTGTGTGATTGAAGACGTTGTAGAACTCAAACCGCAGCTGGAACCGCACGCCTTCGGTTACATTCAGGTTTTTGAAGAGCGACATATTCCAGTTATTGACGCCCGGACCATACATCGTATTGCGATGGTAGTTTCCGAAGCTGCCATTAGCTGGCTGCGCAAAGACCGCAGGGTTGAACCACATCGGATTTGAGCCTTTGGGCACATTGTGAGTGTGACTGACCAGCGTGGGAGCGCCGCCGATGTAATCCGGACGAATATGACCGAATCCGCCGTTGCCCAGATTGCCCGTAGACTTCAGATCGCAGGAGTCGTTCGTCGGACTGGATGTGCTCAGGCAGGGGGTTCCGCCCCAGAACTGCGTAGTGCCTGAGAATTCCCATCCACCGGCCGTCAACTGTACAAATTTGTTCTGCCCCCGGAAGTCAGAAAAGTTATATACGTACTGGAAGTTGAAGACGTTCCGGCGATCAAAACCGGCCGCCGAGTAGAACTTGTGTAGTTGCGTGTAATCAGGAAAGACATCGGCATCGTAATCGACGTCGTCAAGATCGATTGCCTTGGACCAGGTGTAGTCCGCTGTCATCGTAAACCTGCTGCTGAATCTGCGAGTAGCCGTAACCTGCAGACCGTTGTAGCTGCTGCTGGCGCCGAATTTGTTGTAGTGGATCGAGCTGTAGCCCTTATAAGGCAGAATCGCCTGCGTCACATTGTTGACCGTCGAAAGAATCGGGGTGCTCGTTGTCAGCCCGAGTGGCAGTTGCTCCAGCTCCTGATCGTACATCTGGTGCCGGCTGACATTCCCGATATAGTTGATATTCACGCCAATCTGATAAGGCAGCTCGCGCTGTATGCCAAGATTGTAACCGTATGTGGTCGGAATCTGGCCGTTTCTGTCCGACGACAGCACGCCCGATGCCGGGGTCAGAGGCGCACCGTTTACCAGCGACGGAGACAATGTGCCGATATTGCCGCCGTAGATAGTAGGCGTATACACCAGAGGTGGATTGCTGACGCCTCCGAAGTTAAAGACGTTTTGCTCATAGCGTTCGTAGAAGACGCCAAAGCCGCCGCGCAGAGCCGTTTTCCCATCGCCGAACACATCGTAGGCAAAGCCCACACGAGGCCCAATGTTGTTCCAGCGATAGTTCAAACCACCCTTAGGCAGGCCATTGGAGCCTTCCCGGATCATGCCGTTATAAGGATTCCCCGATCCAGGAACAATCGATCCCTGAGTCGGCGCCTGTCCCGGTATGTTGGGGGCTGTGTTGATCGTCACCGCATCCGCCGGGTTATAGGAATTCGGCTCGAAGTAATACATGTGGTACGGAGACGTTGTATAAGTCGGCCCGATGAACTCGTAACGAACCCCATAGTCGAGAGTGAGTTTGGGCGTCGCCTTCCATGTGTCCTGAGCGTAGCCTTCATACTGGAAGAAGTGGAAGTGTCCGAAGGCGAACAGGTTCGTCTGATTGACCGTCGTGTAATTCCCCAGAACCATGTTGGCGATACCCGAGTTGCTGTTATTCGCATTCTGGTTGCTGGCGCCGAAGTTGAAGGCCGGTGCCTCCTGCCAGCTTCCTTCCTGGCCGTTCTCATTCAGATCGGCGAAGAGCCCGAACTTGATCACGTGGTTTCCCCAGACATTGGTCACGTCATCCGTCGCCACGACTGTGTTGCCCGTCGATGTCCATCCCGAAGGAAACGGGCTGATGTTCACATACCCATCGCCGGAATTGAGATTCGGGGCCAGATTATGCGTATTCGTCGACGCGTAAAGATCCTGATAGGTGAAGCCCAGAGCGGTCTTGTCATACGTTGACGGTGATGTGCCCGGCACAATGTCGACAACCTGTGTCAGATGCAGCCATCCCACTGTGACCTCGTTCGTCAGCGTCGGAGAGATGACATTCACAAGACTCCACGCATAGCTCTTCCCAGGTTTTTTGCGGAACTGCGGAAGCACAGGGAAGCTGTTGCCCGAAAAGATGCCGTAACCATCGCTCTCCTGTTGCCGGTCATCCACGTAGCGGAAAAATGCGTTGGCCTTCGGACTGAAGGTATAGTCGACACGAGCGACGTACTGATTTTTGTGAAAGACATAGGTGTCCTGAAACGGAATACGCAACTCGTCGTTATATCCGTTTGGCTCAAACCCCCAGTTGTAGTTGCCGCGATAGCCAGGATTGATGTACTTGATCATCGCCGCATACTGGCTGCTGAACTGCGAGGCCGGAACAATATTGCCCTGGTAAACAGTGCCGGTCTGTACTTCACCGTAGGAATTGTACTGAATCGTCCCCGGAACAAAAACGGAGCCGTTCCGCACGGTGTTCCCGTTGGTGTCCGTGATGTATGCCTGGCATGTGCCTGTGCCTTCTGTCACGCACTCATTGCCTGTTCTGTAGAGCGGCGAGAAGTCTGCCTGGCCGTTGGGCGTATTGATCCCAAGCATGACCGGGTTAGGCATGTCGTAATAGGTGCTGCCATTAGGACGGCTCGCACGCGTGCCCTCGTAGTTAAAGAAGAAGAAGGCTTTCTTGTTGTCGCGGGGAGAGATTTTGGGAATAGGAATGAATCCGCCGACGTTCCCGCCGAACTGGTTAAAGTGCAGCGTCCCTGTCGGCTGATCCTGATGCGCCCTGAACCAGTCGTTCGCGTCGAAATCGGTATTGCGGTCGAACTCCCAGGCGCCGCCGTGAAAACGGCTGCCGCCTGACTTGGTATTCACCAGAATCATCACACCAGGGCTGCGGCCGTATTCGGCGTTGAAGTTGCCGGTGAGGGTTTTAAACTCGCCGACCGCATCAATGCTGAGGTTGGTGTATTCGCCGTCATTGGCACCCACGTCGGTATTGATCACACCATCCAGAAAAAAGTTATTGGCCGTACCGCGCATTCCGTTGACATAGAAATCGTCGGTCTGATTGAAGACCAGGCGGAATTGAGAGCTGTTATTGGTGACGACGCCCGGCAATGTCGTCATGAGCGATTCGAAGTCGCGTCCGTTCAGCGGTTGTTCCGTAACCTGCCGCGACGAAACCACAGCCGAATTGTTCGAGCTGGCTGTTTCAATCAGCGGAGTCTGCGCCGTGACCGTTACGGTGGCACTCGCCTGCCCGATGGTCATCTTGATCTGGCCAAGACCGAGTGTCTGCTCCTGGTCCAGAACAATTCCACGGCGATCCAGCTTTTCCATGTCCTGGGCCGTGATGCTGATGCTGTACGTTGCAGGGGGCAGGTTCAGTGCGCGGAAGGTACCGCTGCCATCGGACTCGGCCTGGCGAACCAGAACACCCGTAGCCTGATCCGTCACACTCACCTGAGCGTCCGCTATGGCGGCGCCGGTGGGATCGGTCACAGTACCCGTGATCGATCCAGTCTGAGCGTGGAGCGGAACAGAGGCGAAGCACATCATCAGGCCGGCAAGCATAGCCAGATGGAAGGGGAAACCAAAAATGCGATGACTTGTTTTATCTGACCTTCGCCTGTCACACAGGCAGTTCACGTCTGCATCGGCAACCGGATGATTTGAATAAAGCCTGTTCAGTAAAGGTTTCCGCAGCATGCGGAACCTTCCGGAAAACCCTGTTGGTCTCCAGAGCATATGACCTCCCTTAACAAGTGGCTAACTCAGCTAATGGCCAGCTGCATTGATGAAAGTCAGCAGCAGCTTCATACAGACGGGAAGAAAACTAGTCGCTCTGCGAGGGGAGTGTCAAGGGCAAATCAGCAGTATCTGGAAAGCCATACCACTATATGAGAATGTAGTGGATAAAACTCTTTATTTGGGCGTAAACGAGAAATGCGCGCTTGAAAAGGACGCCTGCCATTCGCATCCAAAAACAATTCTGCCGGATCAAAAAGGCGGATTATGACGAGACGAGCATATCAATTTCCCGCACGCCGCCACCTCCGGTGAAAGGGAATGATGGCAGATGAATTACTACAAATGACAAGCCCGCGATCTGCACGATCGATTCGAAGAAGTGGCGCAGACAGAGATGAAATCATTCTGCGCACTCCATCTGCGTAGCACAGCCATGCATCCCATCGTCTGTTTATTTGGTAAAGAAATGGTAATGAATATTCCAGCTCTGCGTATCTCCGGGAAGAATATTCAGATGGACATAAGCCTCCGGACAGATTGTGGGGCGAATCGACCACAGATTGAAGCGGGACAATGGTCGATCGCCGGACTGCTCCACTCCAGCACCGCTGCTCGTATTCTCCAGCGTAAAGTCATAATCGGATGAGCTGTCCGAGAACCCGGTGAGATAGCTCGTAACAGTCTGCTTCGTCTGAAGCTCCTGCCGGTATACGATGTCTTTCCCCACGACCTCCGCGCCTGGATCGAGTGGGCGATCGTTCTTTGGCGGAAAGTTGAAATGAATGACCATGCCCGGCCCGGTCGGTGCGTTATCGAGCATGAAGAAGTCGTGATCATAGACCTCTGTGTCGATAGCGACTGAGCCTGTGTTTTTCAAATGGTGTTCAAGCGTAAGGATCGGCTTGTCTTTGTCCAGCTTCAGAATCTTTTCATACACGTAGGCAATCCCCAGCGGCGAGCGCAGCGTCTGGGTAAAAATCACTTCATTCCGCTTTACCTTCACCTTCCACCTGCCCCCATCGACAAGTGGATAGTGGGTCATGAACTGATAGGGCTTATCGCTCATCTTTCGCAATGTGCCGACGCCGATCTTTACAAACAGCTCTCCAGGCTTTGCGTCCGCATAATGCATGCCTCCATCCACAGATCGAAATTCTTCGACCGGGCCCGTAATCGAATCCGCAATCATCGGATCGTAGTGCTGGAACCAGACTCCGAAATAGGTGTGTCCCTTATAGGTAAGGCACGGAACCACCCCGGACCAGTCGAAGCGAGAGGCACGGTAATAACCATTCTGAGGATCAGGGAGATAAATCACTGCCTGAACCTGTCCATTTGTAATCACAGCTTTTGGAAATGAGCTGTGAATAGCGCTTTCGCAGGGTGATGCGCCCGCCGAGGGACTCGCCGTTGTTTCAGCAGTGGCGTCGTTCCCTGCAAAGTAAAAAGCTGCGAGTGTAAAACACGCAGCCCACGTAACGATCCGGCGGCAGAGCCGGGAAGTCATCGTCTTCCTGTCCGAACGTTCTGAAAAATGCGCTTTACCAGGAAAGGCTTTCACGCTCGTGATCTTATTTGTCATGGCAGCGAGAAAGCAATATAGACGCCCCCGGAAGGCTTTCTGCTCGACTGGCCACCGCCCGCGGCAATCACGATGTACTGCTTTCCGTTGACCATATAGGTGGACGGAGTCGCCAGGCCTGAATAAGGCAGTTCCGTCTCCCAAAGCAGCTTTCCTGTCTTGGCGTCATAGACATGAAATTTCTGATCGAAAACGCTTGCGCCAATGAAGAGCAGACCGCTCGCAGTTACAACCGGGCCTCCATAATTATCAGACCCGGTGTCCGCCATTCCCTTTGCAGCCAGCTCTGGATACTCTCCGAATGGAATCTTCCAGAGATACTTTCCCGTATTCATGTCGATGGCACTGAGAGTGCCCCAGGGGGGCGCGGTTGCCGGATAGCCATCGGGATCGAGAAAGCGGCGAAACCCGATCGTCTTATAAGGCATATCATTCTTTGCGCTTTCATCGCCTGCTTCCGCCGCGACAGGCTCAGAAGAAGAGGACGCCGCCGCCGCCTTCTGCGTTCTGGGCTGCTGTTGCTGCTGAGGCTCCCTCGTTAAATAGCGAACCAGCGACTGAATTTCTGTATCTCCCAGGCTGTTGAAGGGAGGCATTCGCCCTTTGCCCTGGCGAATCGTGTCAGCGATCTCCTGATCGGTAAGAATCCCTTCAATGCCGCGCAAAGCCGGTATCGCCGGCGGCGAGCCTGCACGATTAATTCCATGACAGATCGCGCACTGATTCTGATAGATCCGTTCTCCCGGACTCCCCGGCGGCGGCGGAACAGTAAGCCCAACCAGCCACGCCGTATCGTTCGCATTCACGTAGAGAACACCGGTGTTTGGATCGACAGCAGGTCCGCCCCACTCTCCGCCGCCTGCGAATCCCGGCATATCAACGGTCAGCTTGTCCACACTCGGAGGAACAAACTGCCCTCCTCCGATGAAGGTGCTGAACTGCTTTTCGGCCCATGCATGCGCTTCGGGCGTTCGATTGGTCAGCGTATCGGCCGTCACGCTCTGCTGGGTGTACGGTGCCGGAAGGGTAGGGAGTGATTGCGTAGGCGACGTCTTTTCTCCTGGCACACTGCTCGAAGGATAATGCTCTTCCTGAAGAGGAAAGAGCGATCTTCCATTCGTGCGGTCTAGCAGAAAAACATAGCCGGACTTGGTGGTCTGCGCAATCGCATCCACAGGCTTCCCATCGCGCATCACCGTCAGAAGCACAGGAGGAGCCGGAAAGTCGCGATCCCACAGGTCATGATGCACGCCCTGAAAGTGCCAGATACGTTTGCCCGTCTCCGCATCCAGGGCCACGAGTGAATCGGCGAAAAGATCGTCACCAATTCGATCCCCGCCATAAAAATCAAATACGGCCGATCCGGTAGGCACATAAACAATGCCGCGCTTTGTGTCGACCGTCATTCCGGTCCAGTTATTCGCGGCGCCTGCATCTTTCCATGCATCCTTCGGCCAGGTGCCGTATCCAAACTCGCCCGGATGAGGAATGGTATGAAACGTCCAGTGCAAAGCGCCGGTGCGCACATCAAAGGCTCGAATATCTCCCGGAGGCGCAGGATGCGTCTCAGGAGCCTCACCGCCCACAATGATCAGGTCTTTATATATGGTGCCTGGAGAAGTCAGAGCAATGGACTGCTGCTCATAATCGCGTCCCAGCCCTTTGCGCAGATCGATTCTTCCATTTTCCCCGAAGGTTGAAATCGCCTTTCCGGTCTTCGCATCGAGTGCGTAGAGATAATTCCGGACACCGGCAAAGATGCGGCTTTCGCGGCCATCGGTCCAGTAGGCGACACCCCGCACCGGTCCTCTTGCCATCACACCGGAATCGAATTGCCAGATCAGCTTTCCGGTTGCGGCATTCAGTGCAATCACACCCTGGTTCGGTGTTCGTGCCCACATTACGCCGTCAACAATGATCGGGTTTGTCTCGAGACCGCCGCGCTGCCCCGTGTCATACTTCCACGCGACCACGAGCTTATTTACGTTGCTCCTGTTGATCTGCGTCAATGAGGAATAATGATTTTGTTCCGGGTTACCGTCATAGACCTGCCAGTCTTCGGTGGATGGCCGCGAAGCCCTGGCTTCATGAGATGTTTCCGATGTGGCAGCAGGACAACTGGCGATGCTCAGAACAAATCCGGAGAGGATGGCTATCGCCGGCAATACTCTTCGCATGTATCTATACTCCATCCTTCCGGGTATCGTGACACATTCAGTTTGGGCCTGTCTCGAAGCGCTATGAAAGATACGCATCGGCAGATATCAGTGTATCCACGGCTATGCCAGCGCTTCTGCGTTGGCGCGATTCAGCAGAGCTTTCATATATGCGAAGCCGTAAGCCTGTTCCGGATAATGCCCGCCGACAACCGACGGCGTATGATCCAGAATAATAATCCCGTCAAAGTTCACTTCGCGCGCTGCCTTCATGATTTTGTACATATCGTAATACCCGTTATCCATGAAGGTTTCAACAAAGTGCGGCAGCGGAGCGCTCACGTTGCGGAAGTGCAGCTTCCATATCTTTTCAGCGCCAAAGTACCGAATCATCTCTGCCGGATCTTTGTGCATCAGCTTCGGTCCGCCTTCATTCCAGCACCCGCAGCACAGACAGATGCCGACATTCGGGCTGTTCGCAATCTCCATCGCGCGTTTATATCCTTCAAAATTTGCAAAAATGCACCGCGGTACTCCAGCCAGAACTGGTACCGGCGGATCATCGGGATGAATCCCGATCCGCACGCCATTCTCTTCGGCCACCGGGGTCACCTGTCGAATGAAATAGGTGTAGTTATCCCATATCTCTTCCTGTGAAAACACACGGCCGTGAGAAAGCGGTTCGTAAAACTTCTTCCCATCCCAGACGCCGACCTTGTTGGGGCTTGCCATATCGAACTCGCGCGCATTGGCCCCGCGGATCTCCGCTCTTCCGCTGCTCCAGATGCCGTTGCCCATATGCGCATACGTGGTGTAGCGAATGCCGGCCGCTCCAAGGTTGCGCAGATACTGTTTGTACTCTTCAATCTTTTCATCGCGTCCCGGAAGGTTGAGCGTAACCTCAGGCATGTTATGCACGCTCGTGTTGCCAATATTCCATACGGTGATGCCTGCATCTGCATAACGCTTCTGAATCTGCCTGAACCCATCCGCCGTCCGCAGGTCCGGAGTCGACCCGACGCTGACATATTCAGCGCCCATTTGCTTCAGGAAGAGCAGCTCATCATCCGTTGGCTTGGCGGAGGCCTGCGCGCACAATTTGATACCCGGTGCATTCTTATATCGAATCGCCACTGCTGTCTGCGCTGCCGGCAGCAGTGCAGTTGCAATCGCGCCGCCGAGAGCCAGCTTTACAAACTCCCGTCGATCCGGCTGGAAAACAGGATCGGCCGATTCTGTCACTGGCTGCTCAGGGTTGCGGTCGTTCATGACTCGTTCCTCCAGGAGATTTACGACGGCTGCGCGAAGAACGTCTCCCGGTCCTGCTTCTGGCAGAAATAAGAACGGGCAGAGAGTTCAGGTATGGAGCGTACCCTCTTCATGAGGAAGCATGGAAGTCGCTGTATACGCAGTGTTCCGTCGGAAGTCACGCTAGAGGCATAGTCGCGCGAGTGTCAATCGCAATCTGCAGTATCCGGTAAGCCATACCATTATCCAGGAAGACGCGAGCCCGAATCATGCAGGAAACCTGTGAAAAGCGAGAATTTCTGTTGATCGGCGCAGCTCCACGGAACTCAACGAGAGTTCCTGTTGGAAAAATATCTGCGCCGATCGACAGAGCCTGAGAGGCTTTGGTTAACTGAACAGTGCATCATCCCAGGACTGCACGCTGTCCCACTGTGTCGTCGGTTCGAAGTAGCCGGTGCCCGCTCTCAGGTGTTTTCTTACAACATCTTCGTTCAGCGTAACTCCCAGCCCAGGACCTTCCGGAACAGTAATGAAGCCCTTGTTTATGATCGATTTCTCGATGCCTTCCACCAGATCCTGCCACCATGGAACATCCAGCGAATGGTTCTCCAGCGCCAGGAAGTTTTGTGTGGCCGCCGCACAATGAACGTTTGCCATACAGCTGACGGGTGTACCGGCAAAATGCATGGCCATGGGAACGCCGTATTTGAAGGCCATATCCCCGATCAGGTGCGTTTGCTTGATTCCGCCCGACGTGGCGAGGTCAGGGTGAATCTTGCTCACGGCATGATTCGCACAGAGTTTTTCAAAGTCTTCAATGTTGTAGATATCTTCACCGGTGATCGTTGGCGTCGGCATCGAATCGGTGATGTGTTTAAGCATGTCGGTGTAATACCAGGGAATCACATCTTCCATCCATGCAAGGTTGAATTTTTCATATGCCTTGCCCAGCCGGATAACCGAATTGACCCCGATGTGGCCAAGGTGGTCCATCGAGAGCGGAATCTCCATGCCGATCGCGTCGCGCACCGCGGCCACGTATTCGCAGAGCCTGTCAATTCCCTTGTCTGTCACCTCGGTCGCCACGAACGGATGCGGTAGTGAGTTTCGCTCCCATCTGCTCAGTCCGGCGGGTTGTGTCACGGCATTGGGAATGCCCTCCAGCACATTGATTCCCAGATCCATCTTGATCCAGGTTAGCCCCATGCCCTGCGCGCGCTCTTTGGCGCGCTGCCCATACTCCTTCGGGTCCATCGATTCGGTGGTATCTGCATACACGCGAACCTTATCCCGCCACTTACCGCCCAGCATCTGATAGACCGGGACGTTATAAACTTTGCCGGCAATATCCCAGAGCGCCATCTCGACAGCACAAACTCCACCCGCCTGGCGCGCTCCCCCGCCAAACTGCTGGATCTTCTGAAAGAGATAGCTGATGTTCAGCGGATTCTCCCCGAGCAGTCGGCTCTTCAGCACCATCGCGTAGTTCGGTCCGGCAACATCTCTGACCTCTCCCAGGCCATATACACCCTGATTGGTATCCATGCGGATGATCACGCACGGACTGGGCCCCGGCTTCTCCACGACTGCATAACGAAGGTCGGTAATCTTCAGCTTCGACGGGCCTGAATTCGCATTCACGTTCTGGATGAAGGGTGCCGAGGACGCCTCGGCAGTGCCGCTCAGCATGGCCCCTGCAAGCATGGCCGCTGAGCCTTTTAAAATACCGCGGCGATTGAATACGAAATCATCTGAACTGGGCATGATCTGAACTTCCTCCGTAGCATTTCAGCGTTTGGTTAAGTCTTTCCCGTCACATGAGACATTCAGTCAGCGACGAAATTCTTCGCCGCGGCACGTCTCTGACCGTTTCTGCTTCTGCGAGAGGCCGGCCAGGCTCGTGTACTCGTTTGCAGAACCTGACGGTTCCCGGAATACGGCAGTTGAAATTAAGTTCTTTCCCGATAACAGTCCGTGTCATTCAGAGATATGGCTCGAAAATATCCCCGTCCGAAACCTTTCATGGCTGAGATATCAGGCCACGGAACGGCGGCAGCATTTATAAGCCTGCTAAAAACGGGCTGTCAACCTCCGTCTCAGACAATGGGACAGCCACGCAATATATGGGAAGTCTTTCATCAGCTTTATCTTGTCAAAGAGTGTCACTCCCTGTACCCTGGTAGGCGCTTTGAGTTCCGCAGGGAACTGAGTCATGGAAATCCGGTCAGATGACACGGCGGGTGTGGCAATGCATGAGCAGCCTCTTTACGCGCCTTATAAGTTGCAGGCTCTCGATCGCGCCTTTGCAATTCTCGATCTTCTCGGCGACAGCCCCGCACCTGTCGGGCTGGGAGAGGTCGCCGACAGCCTCGGTCTCCATAAAAGTACCGCTCATCGTTTTCTGATGGTGCTCGAACGGCATCGGATGGTGGACCGTACCGTCTCAGGAAAATTTCGCCTCGGGCTGCGCCTCTTCGATTACGGGAATCGTGCAATCGAACAGTACGATCTTCGCGAGTGCGCGCAGCGCCATATTCGCATGCTGGTGGAGGAGGTCGAAGAGACGGCGCATCTTTGCGTCCTTGAGAACATGCACATGGTCTACATCGATAAGCTGGAGCCCAAACGCAGCGTCCGCATGATCTCGCGTGTCGGGTCGAGCAGCCCCATACACTGCACAGCGGTAGGAAAGGCAATACTGGCCTCAATGCCACTGGAAAACGCGGCGGAGATAGTCAAACGGCTGCGGCTCGAAAAGATGACCAAAAAGACTCTGATCACTCGTGAAGCGCTCATGCAGGAAATCGCGCGAACCAGACGGCGCGGATACGCCGTCGATGACGAGGAAAGAGAAGAGGGTGTTCGCTGTGTAGCCGTGGCCATATCGGACGCCGCCGGCAATCCCGTCGCCGCCATCAGCATCTCGGGACCCGTCTTCCGCGTCACCGGGCGAAAACTTCCCTTTGTTGTGGAGAAGCTGATGGACTGCGTAAAGGGCATTCGCAAAGATATCGGATACAACATGCGCCACATGCGCGAAGCAAAATCATCCTCCGGCTAGCGGAGATAACTCGTGTAGAAGAAGTTCTCGCACCCCCACCTTGCCAGCAGATCGTACCGTTGTAACTTCTCCGAAAGCAAAAGAGAAAAAGCCGTTGGTGCGATTCCACTGCTGGCCCCAACGGCTGTCTCGCAAATACTGTGGCTAATGTCTCTCCAGCAGCAGAGCCGCCTGCAGCATGGCTTTTGCGTAGGCAATGTCATAGAGATTACCTGCATAACCGCCGCCGCCGGGATAGCCGGGTATGGGTCCCCGCTCACGATCGTAGTCAATGGCGCGTGGATGTTCCGGATACACCTCCCTCGTGTACTTCAGCTTCACGAGTTCGCGCATCACCGCCAGCATGTTCACGTCTCCCTCATCGATGAAACCCTCGTCATACTTTACGTACGGCTTCATCACATGTGGATTGCGATAGTGCACGTGGTTGATTCGATCTCGGCTGCCGAAATACTGGCACACCGTCACCGGATCTTCGCCCATCTCTCGTGTAACACCGCAATCAAAGGTGATCCCGTTCGAAGGGCTGTCCACAATCGTGATCAGATGTTTCCATCCCGCGACAGTTCCCATAATCTGCTGCGATCCGCGGCTTAACGGATAGGGCGGATCATTCGGATGCAGAGCAAGTCGCACATTGGACTTTTCAGCGGCTGGAATGACAGCTTTCAGAAAGTAAGTGATATTAGCCCACATTTCGGAAAGCGTATGAGCGCCTTCCTCAGGCAGCGGTGGAAGGTTTTTCATGCGGTCATAATCTGATCCCGTTAATCCGGCACCGCCTCTGCCGGTCTCTCCAAAATAGCCTTCCATGGCGCGATGTGCATAGAAGTTATACTCGACGACCGGAACGCCGACTTTGCCAGCCGTCTCGATCGAATGCTTCACCTTTTCAATCTCTTCATCTCTGCCCGGACGCCCGTAAAGCGTATTGGTGAAGCCGGCAATCATCAGATTGCCAAGCTGCACCCCATTGGCTTTGAGCTTGTCGACAATGGGCTGCAGTTCATTTACTTCCCACGGTATCTTCGGGCCGCCGGAGAGCGCGTGATAGACGCCGATCTGTACAAGGCCGCGTATTTCCTTATCGGTGACGCCATCGCCAAGGCTGATGGCGCTCGCAATCTTCGGAGTGCCGCTACTTTCCTGAGGCATGCCGTCACCTAGCCACCAGGGCTTTTTCTCCGCCTGCGCCGCGGCGAGAACAGGTGAAAGCACAGGCGCTAACGCTGTCGCCGCCATCCCCTTAAAGAGACTTCTCCGTGAAAACCCGGATTTCATAATGAATCGCTCCCGAGATCAGTTGTGATCGTTGAAGTTATCAGGCTGCTTGTTACGCCATTCGGCTTTCATTCCCGGCTTCGGGTCACTTCCGCATGCAGATACTCTGCGGCTTCGGATTCTTCCACACAAAGTATCGTTTCGTCTAATGACCGCTTGTGGCGAACACGCATAGTTCAAATTCAGCAATTTTATTTCGAGTCCGAAAGTTCAGGGTTGATATTCCCATCAGGCTGTCTGGAAAGCGGATGATGCTTGCAGAAACATGCAATCAACCCCGCCCCACAGCGCATCGTCATCAATGAAAAAGGAAGGCAAACTCGCGCACGTTGTATCTCTCCGCTCTGCCGTGCGTGATAAGGCGCTGTGTATAATGGCCCCGCGCGTCATCCTGGATCGGAGCCGATCGTTCAAGAGTTATGAAAAGAATGATAGTTGCCGCAGTTATCGCCTCGACCTTTCTCGGAATGCATGTCCACGCTCAGGTCAGACAAACAAAAGAGCAGATTATGTTCTATACCGCGGACTGGAAAGGGGACCGCTTTCCGGATGGACGCCCCAAAGTCCCGGATGATCTGCTTACTCGCGCCCTCGATGTTTCCATTGAGGACATATGGGACTTCCTCCGCGGTCATGGTTATCAAAATCAGTTCGAGAGCGACTGGCACGCATTGCATGCAGACAAGCCGACCGCCGGGCGTGCTCTGACCGCACAGTACATGCCCTCCCGTCCCGATATCGCCAAAGCGGAGGCCGCTGAAGGCAAAGCGGAAGGCCGCATTACATGGAGCAATAACAACAGCTGGCCGATTCAGGAGCTGGTGCAGGGCGACATCTACGTCGCCGACGGCTATGGCAAGGTCGTTGATGGCACCCTCATCGGCTCCAACCTCGGAAACGGCATCGCCGCGCATACGCACAATGGATTTGTCTTTTACGGCGGCATCCGTGATGAGGCAGAAAACCGTGAAATCCCCAGCTTCAATGGATTCTATAAAGGCTACGATCCTTCAGCCTGGGCGCAGGAAGAGCTCACCTGTATCAACTGCCCCGTCCGCATTGGCCGCGCCGTTGTTCTGCCCGGAGATCTGGTGATCGCGAATGCTCAGGGAGTAATCTTCGTTCCCGCTATTCTGGCTGAGGACGCCATCAGCTCCGCGGAATTCACCAACCTGATGGATGCCTATAACTTCGAGCTCAATAAAGAGGGAAAGAATGGCGCTCAGTTTGAGGGCGGATGGAATGCACAAAAATTCGCCGGCTTCAAACAGTGGGTCTATGCCCATCCCGAAAAGCTGAAGATGTCTCGCGCAGAATTCGACACCATGTACACGGGAAGAATGGAGCGCATGACTCGGCATCCTGAGCAATAAAATGCTTCCTGAATTCCTGCGCACGAATATGCCGTGCAATTTTATAAATGCAATTGGGCTCATCCCCTCTGCGATGAACAGCAGCGGAATGAGCCCCTGAATCTTCTGCTCAGTGTCTGAGCTATTTCTGCGTAAGCGCACTCCGGAAAAGACAGAGGCTCTAGTTGGAGCCCTTCTCTGCATCGAGTGCGAGATTCAGTTCAAGAACATTGACCCGCGGTTCGCCGAGAATTCCAAACTGCCGTCCCTCGATATGGGACTGCACAAGATCGCGCACCTGCGCTTCCGGTAAGTGACGAGCCGCAGCAATCTGGGGCACCTGATAATAAGCCGCTGCAGGAGAGATATCAGGGTCGAGCCCCGAGCCGGACGCCGTTACCAGGTTGATTGGAACAGGCTTTCCGGGGTTCGCTTTCTGATAAGCGGCTACATCGCCGGAAATACGATCGATGAGCTTTTGATTGGTTGGTCCGTAGTTCGACCCGCTGGATGAAGTGGCATCATATCCATTGCCCGCGGCCGAAGGACGGCTGTGAAAGTATCGTGCAGAAGTAAAACTCTGGCCGATAATCTCCGAGCCAATCACCTGGCCGTCGCGCACAATGAGCTGACCGTTCGCTTTGGAACGCATCGTGAGTTGTGCGATGACCGTGATCAGCAATGGATAGCCCACGCCGAGCAGAATCGTGGTGAAGATCGTGTAGCGAATTGCGGTATTGAGCGTGCGCATAATGTCTCCTCCAGTTGAGCTCAGGCCAGATGAAGACCAGTCAGAACCAGATCGATGAGCTTGATTCCGATAAACGGCACGACGATGCCGCCGACGCCATAGACAATAAGATTCCGCCGCAGCAGCGCCTGCGCCGACATAGGTTTATATTTCACGCCCTTAAGCGCCAGCGGAATAAGCGCAATAATAACCAGCGCATTGAAGATCACAGCGGAAAGAATGGCGGAATGCGGCCTGGCCAGATGCATGATGTTCAGCGCATTCAGGACCGGAAAAGCTCCCGCAAACATGGCCGGAATAATCGCGAAATATTTTGCGACATCGTTGGCAATCGAGAAGGTGGTGAGCGCGCCGCGCGTCATCAGAAGCTGTTTGCCAATCTCTACGATTTCAATGAGCTTGGTCGGGTTGGAGTCGAGATCGACCATATTCCCGGCCTCTCTCGCCGCCTGAGTCCCGGTATTCATGGCGACGCCCACATCTGCCTGGGCCAGGGCAGGAGCGTCATTCGTCCCATCTCCGGTCATGGCAACAAGCTTGCCTTTCGCCTGTTCCCGCTTGATCAGGTCCATCTTGTCTTTTGGTTTCGCTTCTGCAAGAAAATCATCCACTCCGGCTTCGCGGGCAATCACGGCTGCGGTAAGCGGGTTGTCGCCCGTGATCATGATGCTGCGTATGCCCATCGCGCGCAGGCGCGCCAGACGATCGCGAAGTCCACCCTTCACAATATCTTTTAGATAAACCACGCCGAGGGTGGTGCTGTTTTCCGATACCACCAGCGGAGTACCGCCGAGCCGGGCAATCTCTTCCACACGATCGAGAACGGGCCGGGGAAGATTTGAGCCCTGCTGCTCAAGAAATCGTGTAATCGCATCGGCCGAGCCTTTGCGAATCCTGGTGCCAGGCAAATCGACACCCGACATGCGGGTCTGTGCCGTAAAGGGCACAAACTCGCAGCGCATGCCCGAGACGTCCCGTCCCCGCAGATTGTATTTCTCTTTGGCGAGAACAACGATCGACCGTCCCTCTGGTGTCTCATCGGAAAGAGAAGCAAGCTGCGCCGCGTCAGCGAGCCGCTCTGCGCTTATCCCAGGTGCCGGAAAAAACTCCGTAGCCTGGCGGTTCCCCAGAGTAATCGTTCCTGTTTTATCCAGCAGCAGTGTGCTGATGTCACCGGCTGCTTCCACTGCGCGGCCGGACATGGCCAGCACGTTGTATTGCACCAGCCGGTCCATGCCCGCAATACCGATAGCAGAAAGCAGAGCCCCGATCGTTGTGGGAATAAGACACACAAGCAGCGAAACCAGCACAAAAATGGTCTGCGGTGCATGAGAGTAAATCGCGAATGGCTGCAGTGTCGCAACGGCGAGCAGAAAGACAATCGTCAGTCCGGAGAGCAGAATGCTCAGTGCGATCTCATTTGGAGTTTTCTGGCGTTGCGCTCCTTCCACCAGCGCGATCATGCGATCGAGAAAAGTCTCGCCGGGATTGGAAGTGATGCGCACTCTGATCCAGTCAGAAAGAACGCGTGTTCCTCCCGTAACAGCGGAGCGATCGCCGCCAGCCTCACGAATCACCGGAGCGGACTCGCCTGTGACCGCCGATTCATCCACCGAGGCGACGCCTTCCACCACTTCACCATCGCCTGGAATAAACTGGCCGGCCTCTACGCGAATCATGTCCCCGGCGCGAAGCTGAGAGCTCGATACGGGTTCGATAGAGCCGTCAGGACGAATACGCCATGCGATAGTCTCGCCGCGCGCCTTGCGCAGCGTATCGGCCTGTGCTTTTCCACGTCCCTCCGCAATAGCCTCGGCGAAATTGGCAAACAGCACCGTGAACCACAGCCAGAGAGTGATCTGAAGATCGAAGCTGATCGGCTGATGGCGCAGCAGCTCTTCAGCGAGCAATACAGTAGTGATGACACTGCCGACCTCAACGACGAACATGACGGGGTTCTTCATCATGAGGCGCGGGTCGAGCTTGCGAAAGGAGTCGATCACCGCGTGCCGGAGGATAACTGGATTCCAGAATGTCTGCCTGTCTGTCATAGATGTTTCTCCGTGCCTCAGGAAAACAAAATTCCGTGCTGCAGCAGCAGGTGCTCCAGAATGGGGCCAAGGCTGAGCGCCGGGAAGAAGGTCAGTGCGCCGACGATCAGAATCACGCCGGTCAGCAGGACTGTGAACAAAGCCGTATTCACAGGAAAGGTTCCAGGAGAAGGTGGCACGCTCTTCTTCATGGCAAGGTTTCCCGCGAGAGCAAGCATGGGGATCATCATGAGGAACCGGCCGGCCAGCATCGTGAATCCGAGGCTGATGTTGTACCAGTGCGTATTGGCGTTAAGCCCTGCAAAAGCCGAACCGTTGTTGCCTGCTGCTGATGTGAAGGCATACAGAATTTCACTCAGACCGTGAGGACCCTGATTGGCAAGGGAGCTCAGCCCCATCGACGGAGAAAGCAGAGAGATGGCGGCGAAGGTGAGAATCACCAGAGGGAAGATGAGAACGTACAGCATCGACATCTTCACGTCGTACGCTTCGATCTTCTTGCCCAGATATTCCGGTGTACGCCCTACCATGAGCCCGGCAATAAAGACCGACAGGATGACGAAGATCAGCATGCCGTAAAGGCCCGAGCCCACACCGCCGATAACAATCTCGCCAAGCATGATGTTGATCAGTGGAATCATGCCTCCAAGCGGCATGAAGGAATCGTGCGCGGCATTTACTGCGCCGCAGCTGGCATCGGTCGTGATGGTGGCGAAAAGAGCAGATTGAGAGATGCCGAACCGCGTCTCTTTGCCCTCCATATTGCCGCCGGACTGAAGCGCGCTGACATGCTGATCGACACCATGCAGTGCGGGGTTTGGGTGAGCCTCCGCCCAGTACGCGACGGTAAATCCGGCGATAAACAGCAGCGCCATACAGGCAAAAACCGCCCAGCCGTGCCCGGGCGATCCAGTCATGCGCCCCAGCGTTACAGTGAGTGCAGCGCCGATAAGAAAAATTAAAAACATCTCCAGAAAATTGCTGAAGGCCGTTGGGTTTTCGAAAGGATGCGCGCTGTTGGCATTAAAGAAACCGCCACCGTTGGTGCCGAGCATCTTGATCGCTTCCTGAGAAGCGACGGGCCCCTGAGCGATTGTCTGTGTCTGGTGTTCAAGAGTATGAGCGACCGTGTATCCGTGAAGGTTCTGCACCACTCCCTGGCTGACCAGAACAAGCGCGCTGGCGATGCAGATTGGAAGCAGTACGTACAGGCACGCGCGCGTGGTATCGACCCAGAAGTTGCCGATCGTCTTCGATTCGCGGCGGGCAATGCCGCGAACCAGTGCGATCGCAACTGCAATGCCGACGGCTGCGCTGAAGAAGTTGTGATACGCGAGGCCGACCATCTGCGTGAAATAGCTCATGGTCGTCTCTGGCACATACGACTGCCAGTTCGTGTTGCTCGTGAACGATGCAGCCGTGTTCCACGCAAGAACAGCTTCCACGCCCGGCAGGTGTTGCGGATTCCAGGGAAGGAAGTGCTGAAGCCGCTCGATGAAGTAAGTAAGCAGCATGGAGACAAAGCTGAAGAGAAGCATCGCCCCGGCATAATCCCGCCAATTCATCTCTTCGCTGCTGTCGATACCCGAGACGCGGTAAACAAGATTCTCGACGGGACGAAGAAAATGGATTTCTCCCGCAAAGACCCGCGCCATGTAGATGCCAAGCGGGCGCATCGCCAGAAGGAGTACCACAAAATAAATCAGGAACTGGAGCCATCCGTTCAGGGTCATGTCAGAATTTCTCCGGATACAGAAGCGCCGCTACCAGATAAGCGAGCAGTAAGACCGTAATCACCAGAATCACGAATGTTGTCAGAGCCATGGCATTACCTCAGCTTTGCGCACGCGCTCACGTAAAGCAGCGCGACCAGAAAAAACAAAATGGTGAAAGCAACTGTCAGCAGGTCCCACATAAGGCCTCCTCACCGGAATACTTGTTGAGCACTGTATCGCCACGCCGAAGTTGCAGCCGGTGTTCAGCGTCAGCGGGAGCGGGCGCAGTTATGCGACGCTGCATGGGTACGCCATGATTTGCATGAGCATGCGCCAGGATTCGTGTGGGACAGGATGGGGGGAGGAAGAGAAATGTGTGCCGAAACCTACCGGCGGAGAGACAGGGAAGCTCCATAAGACGTCCTTAGCTGCCTCTTCAGTAGAACCCCCGAGTGCTAAGTTGTCCGTAAGCGAGGCATAAAGAAGTCATAAAGACGGCACTATTCAGGAGTGCCGTCAGGCAGAAATCGATATCCTACCCAGGGCTCAGTCTGGATATATTCCTTCTGTGCATCGCCCTGAAGTTTTCGGCGAAGCTGTCCTACAAAAACGCGAAGATATTCAGGCTGTTGCGCCGAGTTCGCGCCCCACACTGCTGTGAGCATCGTGCGATGCGTGAGCACGCGGCCGGCATTGCGAACAAAAAGCAGAAGCAGATCGAACTCCTTCGGCGTCAGGTGCACGGAATGACCGGAAACAGTCACAGTATGGGCCGATGGATCCACGCGGAAATCGCCAGTCTCAATCGGA
Source organism: Paracidobacterium acidisoli (assembly GCF_003428625.2). Classification (GTDB taxonomy): domain Bacteria; phylum Acidobacteriota; class Terriglobia; order Terriglobales; family Acidobacteriaceae; genus Paracidobacterium; species Paracidobacterium acidisoli. The sequence continues at coordinate 318,072 of NZ_QVQT02000005.1, forward strand.
GCATCGGCAGGACGATCCGGTGCGCGGCGAAGATGCGCGCGCACGCGGGCAAGAAACTCCTGAATGCCAAAGGGTTTTGTGACGTAATCATCGGCTCCGGCGTCCAGTGCCTCTACCTTCGACTGCTCCTGATCGCGCACGGAAAGAACCAGAATCGGGGTCCGGTTTTTCTTTCGTATAGCACGGCAAATGTCGACTCCCGTCATGCCGGGCATCATCAGATCGGTGACAACCAGATCCGGATGCCACTCCTCGAAGAGACGCAGCGCTTCCTCCGGTTCATTGGCTGTTCTTACGTCATATCGCTGAGCGGAAAGCGCGGCTCGCAGCACTCGCGTGATCTGCGTTTCGTCGTCGATTACCAGAATTCGTTCCGTCATGGTGGTGCCCCGGGTAGTATCATCCCCTGTCATGGAGAAGCATACAGCACGCGTCTGGCAGGCTCTCACTCGCTATCTCATCCTGACAGCGGCATCCTGCCTTCTGGTCGCGATATTCAAGAAGCTGATTCCCGTCAACCAGACGACCGTGGCGCTCAGTTTCCTTGTACTGATCCTGATTACGGCATCGCGATGGCGTCTCGCCTATTCGGTATATCTGTCCCTGCTTTGCACGTTGCTCTATAACCTGTTTTTCCTGCCGCCGGTAGGTACACTTACCATTGCTGATCCGCAGAACTGGATCACCCTCACTGCATTTTTATGCACAAGTGCATTGGTCAGCCATCTCGCTGCAAAAGAGCATCATCAGTCTGAAATGTCAGAGGTGCGGCGGCGCGACATAGAGCTTCTGTATAAGTTCAGCCAGCAGATTCTGCTTCAGGGAGACCTCCCCGGTCTCATTCGCAGTATCCCGTCAGTCGCCGCTTCCATATTTGGCCTTCGTGCTGCTGCTTTGTATGTTAGAGGCGAAGATACAGTATTCTATTCCGATCCGCACAACGAGTTAATCCCCCTCGTTGACCTTAAGCTGGTCGCGGAAAAGAGCGAAGCGGCAGTTTCTCAGACAAACGGAATTCATCTCATTCCTCTGCTGCTCGGCATGTATCACTCGCTCGGCATACTTGCTGTAACCGATGGCGGGTTTTCATCTGAAATGTATGAAGCCATCGGTAGCCTTGTTTCCATCGCGATGGAGCGCGCGACGGCCCTCGAACGAACCAGCCGCCTTGAGGCCTCTCGTGAGAGCGAGCGTCTGCGCAGCGCGCTGCTCGATTCCGTCACTCACGATCTCCGCACCCCGCTGACAGGAATTCGTGCCGCGGCCACAACATTGCTTAGCCAGACTGATTTACCGGAACCCGAGCGCCTCGAGCTTGTTGCAGTCGTCGACGAAGAAAGCATGAGGCTCGATCGGCTGATTGGTCAGGCCATGGAGATGGCCCAGCTCGATGCAGAAACGCACAAGATCAACCCGAAGATGCAGGACGTAAAGGATCTCGTCGAGATGGCTGCGGAGGAGATGGCGCCTGTGCTCCGTGGTCACCCTGTCAAGGTTCATGTTTCAGAGAATGTGCCTGCGGTGCCGATGGATCGCGAGTTGATCTATCGAGTCCTGAGACATCTGCTGGAAAATGCTGCGAAATATTCTGCTCCAGGTTCGCCGATTATATTGCAGGCGGAGCGCGATCCATCGCGCCTCCTCGTTTCGGTCATCGACAAAGGCCATGGCATCGATCCAGAGGAGCAGCCCTTTGTCTTCGATAAATTCTTTCGCGGCAGAAAGCACCAGCCCCTCGTAAACGGTACGGGCATGGGACTCGCCATCGTCAAAGCAATTCTGGAAGCACACGGCGGAGGCATCGAACTCACAAGCACTCCAGGAGAAGGTTCGCGCTTCCGATTCTGGTTGCCTCTGCATCCTGCATGATCACGTGCTGTATCTCTGAACCTGGCAATAAAAAAGATCGGCGTGTCACAAGGAGCATGTAGCCTCACAAGACACGCCGATCTGCTGGTTGAAAGTATCGATTATTGTGCTTCCGGTGCAAGCCTCCGCTGCGTGTCCGGATGGAAGCGGGTGGGCATCGAGCCGGTGATCGAGATGGCAGCGTGTGCCTCGGCAGAGACTTCACCGAGTCCCACCGCCGTGAGCGTCACCTGATATTCACCCGCTCGCGTATAGGTGTGGGTCAGGTGCTGACCCTCTGCACTCGTCCCATCGCCAAAGTTCCAGCGATAATGCAGAACCGGATTGTCCTCGCTGGCCTCAGGCGCGTTGAAGTCGATACCGACGCCGGCCGTGCCGCTGGAAGTAGCAACGATCTCTGCGACAGGTTTCTGTTCCGGTGCAGAGGTATCAACCAGCTTCAGCAGGCGGACCGAATGAGGCGGCTGTTCGATGTGCAGCGTACCCTGCGCCTTCGTCGTTGTGGGCGACGACGCCAGGATTTCTGTCACGTCATACGCTGCATTGCCATTCAGTCCAGTCTGGGAGAGAGAAAGATCGTGCGTGCGAGATCCTTCGGTCCAGTTGAAGACAGCGAGCATGCTCTGGCGGTTGCTCTCTTTGAGAAGAAAGATGCTTGGCTGAAGATCTTCCTTCGCATACGTCATCAGGTCCACCGGTTTTGACGCGCGGCCCAGCTCCACCATATCGAGCAGATCGCGGTTCTTCAGCCAGGCAAGGCGATCGGGCGATTTGCCCAGCGTTGGCAGGTCATCGCCGATCTCAAACAGACCGCCTGAAACTGCCGACAGAGTCATAGAGACCATGGCCTCGTCCGAAGACAAAGGCTTCGTGCCGCCATGCCATGCGTGATCTTCGATAACCTGAGTGGAGACGGTGAACGCATCCGGATCTGCTACGAAATAATTGCGATTCATATAGAACCGCGCAGCAATGCCCGTGGCCGCGTCTTTACTGGATGAAAAGGAGTGGCCCGTGTCCTGCGAAATGCGGCCCATGTCCAGAATGCCTACAGGGTTCAGCATCTCGGAACCGTCTTTGTCCAGCAGCACAGAGTCGCCGACGGCATCGCGGATCGTCTGCAGACCGATGCGTTGCGCTTCGAGCGCCGTGGTATGAGGGCGGTAATAGTACCCTTCCACCGCGCTGTCTTCCATAAAGTCCATCTTGATGTAGCGAAGATTCCAGTCGCGGGTCAGCGTGCGATAGGTTTGGTGAAGATATTCCTGCGCACCCGGGTTCGTTGTATCCAGTTCGAAAATTAGATCCTTCTGCTGAGAAACCGAGCCAATGTGAATCGGGTTCCCCTGCGCATTCTTCACAAGCCAGTCCGGGTGATGGGTATACACCCATGAACGTTCGGATACCTCGAACGGCGCTGTCCAGATTCCAGGTGTCAGCCCGAGATTCGTGATCTTCCTTTCGACGGAAGCCAGCCCGTGCGGGAACAGATCGGCGTCCGGCGTGGTGTATTCGCCGCGGGCATACTGGTATCCCTCGTCGATGTGAAAGAACGTGTAGCCGTACGATTTGAGATTATCCGCGAGCCACTCTGCATTGGTAAGGGCCGCGCCTTCATTCAGTCCGAAGTAATATGCCGTCCAGCTCCACCAGCCAAGCGCCACAGGAGCTGAAACCCGGGCATGATGCAGATCGCGGATCAGGTGGCCATAAGTTTCGAGCTGCTTTACCGGATCATTGCCGAGTCCGAAGAGAAGCCGTTCAGAGTCGAGTGTTGCCCCCGGCTCTACGGGAAGGCTGAGCATGACGTGATCTTCCGGCGGTGACCGCCGCAGCGAGTTTTCATTCAGCAGTTCGGTTGTGCCCGTGTCTTCCACTTCATACGAGGCCAGTTTCTGCGGATTGTCCGGAGAAACATGCATGCGAAGAACGGTGAGGAACTTGTCCGATGTGAGAGTCCCTACGAACCAGCTGCGATGGTTTTCGAGGTTGTAGACGATCTGACTTCCCACGCCGCGATGCATGCCATGAACCGGATCGCTGAAGTCATGAATCTTCATCGCCGGGCGATCTTCGCTGAAGCTGTCGGAAAGCACACGCTCCTCTGCGTGTGAGCCGCCAAGGTTAAGCGAGTCAGCTCCCGCATCGATAGCGCGAATCGCCTGGACCACTATTTGTTTTCCGGTCGTGTTGACGACGCTTACCTGTACATCTCCAAACGGCTGGTTCTGATAAGAGCGAAGTCGAATCTGCAGATCGGGAGCGTCTGATTTGCCGGTATAGGTGAGAGTCCACTCCTCCGCCGGCCCAAGTTCGCCGGTCGAAGTGCTTTTCGCGAGCGTGTGCTTCGGATAATCCGATGCCTTCAGCCATGCTCCGTTCACCTCTGCGGCTGCACCGGCCTCCAGAATGGGATGTGCAATCTCCTCCGCAGAAATGCTGTAGCGTCCGTCTGCCTGGTTGGCTTTGATCTGCAGGTGCCCGGTCTGGCCGTTCAGCGGCAGGGTGAGCGCGGCGGCGGACAAAATGAAAGAAGTAAGCGAGGTGCGTAAACCGTGCATCGTCTGCCTTTCTCGTGGGCTCGATCGTCTTTTCCGGTAGGTAGCGGAGAAGATTATCGAGGTTTTCCTGTTATTTCGATTTCTTACTAATGGTTAGCATTTATACAGTGGCTAAAAAGATTGTCAAGAACTCTGTTTGAGGGCGAAAAGACTGAAATGGCCGTTTCTGCCGCATACTCGGCCGGTCTCTGCTCGTCTTGCAGGGAATCGAAGGCGTGGTATTTTAGTTTCGCAAGGAATTGAAACGATCGCTGGTTGTCGTGGGAGTCGATGTGACTGGAAAGCCGAAGAAACGGAATGTGGACCAGAACTCAATGCTGATCGAGGAGCGCCGTCAGCATGTGCTTACCACGATCAATCGTGACGGCCGTGTACTGGTATCTGAGCTTTCGGACGCTCTGGGAATTTCGCGCATCACCATCCGCAAGGATCTGGCATATCTCGAAGAGCGGGGTCTGCTGCAGCGCACACATGGCGGAGCACTCGCGCCGCGCAGCGGAGCACTCCTCGATCCGACGCTTACCGAAAAAGAGCAGCAGAGGCTGCAGGAGAAGCACCGTATTGCTGAAGCTGCCGTAAAACTCGTGAGCGAGGGAGCCTGCATCATCCTCGACTCGGGCAGCACCACAACGATGATTGCCCGGGCCCTGCGCAGCTTCTCGAATCTCACCGTAATTACGAATGCTGTGAACATCGCGAGCGAGCTCACCAACACTACGTTCGAAGTGATGCTGACCGGCGGCATGCTGCGGCGCAACTCCTACTCCCTGGTGGGGCCGCCCGCCGAAGACACACTGCGCGATATTCATGCCGACATTCTTTTTCTCGGCGTCGACGGCTTCGATCCGGAGATCGGAATCACCACACCAAACGTGCTCGAGTCGCGCGTGAACCGGGCCATGGTGCGTGTCTCGCGAAAGGTAGTCGCCGTATGCGACTCCACCAAATTCAGCCGCCGCAGCCTGGCGCTGATCGTGCCGCCCTCGGCTGTCCATACCGTCATTACAGACAAGGGCATTTCGCCTGCTGATCTCGAAGCTCTTCGAAGCGCCGGGATCGAAGTCATCGTGGCATAGCTCACACGCTTCCCGCCCCGGCCGCCATTTGTGCAGGTCGCGGGCTGGCTCTTCAGCATCGAGTTGGGCGCAGCCTGCAAAGACGCTTCAGCCGCACGCCGAAGAAGCGTGCGCATTCGTCGGCAGCCCTGCCGCCGCTGCTCGCAAAGGCTAATGACCCGTCGAGAGCAAACGCTCATAAAAGAACCTGCGTCGGGGAGCGTACTCAATCGTTTCACTATGAGAGACGGGCAGCGAAAGCAAGCGAAATAGAGTTTCGGCATTGCTGAAGCTCCATCGCCGGATCTGACCGAGCCTCTCCTGTCTCGTTTATCTCCCGCATTAACGATAGGAATAATGGATCGGACCTTCGCCTGCGCTGATAGTCCCGGCTTGAACGGAGTAGAAACGAAAAAATACGAAATAGCTTGACATGGGTAATAAAAGACAATAAAAAATCAAACACAAAGTAAAACGAAACAAAGACCCGCAGCAAAAAAGTCATGCAGGGCTCTTAATCACCCAACTTAGTTTCCCTGGAGGTTTCATGCGTCCGTTCCGAATGGCTCTCGCGGCTCTTTTGCTTTTTGCAGCGAATCTGCCGCTCCACGCTCAGCTCACATCGGCCACAATCACCGGGCAGATTACCGATAATTCAAAGTCGGCGATACCGGGCGCCTCCGTTGTTGTGGTCGATACCGCAACCGGTCTTACCTACAAGGCGACCTCGGACAGCCAGGGAGCCTATGTTCTGACGAACCTGACGCCGGATACCTACCGGCTGACCGTCTCCATGGCCGGCTTCCAGACCAGTACCCAGGAAAATCTGATCGTCAGGGTCGGTGATCGGGCGACGGTGGATGTGATGCTTCAGGTTGGCGCCATCACTGAAAACGTCACGGTGCAGGCTGCGGCCGCGTCAGTCGATCTGCAGTCGCCCACCGTCTCCACGGTGATCGACAACACCATGACCAAAGAGCTGCCGCTGAATGGACGCGATGTGCTGCAGCTTGCGCAGCTGGCGCCCGACTCGGGCCCAACCTCGCCTGGACCGTATAACCAGGGCGCATCGCGGCCGGACCTCAGCAACGCGTATGTCGGCATCAGCGGTGGCCGCGGCGATTCGACCGCCTTCTATCTCGACGGCGCTCTGAACGAGGATGTGCTGACGCAGATTGCGAACGTCTTCCCAAACCCCGACGCTATTCAGGAATTCAGCCTCGACACAAGCACCTTCAGCGCGAAGTTCGCCGGGCTCGGTGGTGGTGTGATGAACGTGGTCACGCGCGGCGGCGGTAACCAGATACATGGCACCGCGTTCGAATTCCTCCGGAACAGCGCGCTCAATGGCCGCAACTACTTTCAGGCCACACAGGATGGCCTGAAGCGTAACCAGTTCGGTGGAACCATCGGTGGGCCGATCCGTAAGGATCGCGCATTCGCCTTCTTCTCTTTCCAGCGCACCACCGTGCGTCAGAATCCCATCAACTCGACCACGGTTCTCACGCAGGCGCAGCGCAACGGAGACTTCTCCTCGAGCAGCAAGCAGCTGTCCAACCCGTTTACCGGAGCTAAGTATGCGGGAAATCAGATTTCGCCTTCTACTTTTGATTCGGCAGCATCGCAGATCCTTGCTCTCCTCCCGGTCGGTGCGCCCGGAAGTGGTCTCGTCTTCTATACCACTCGTCTGATACAGAACAACAACCAGTTCGTCACTCGCGTCGATGTCAACCCGACCGACAAGCTGCATCTGTATGCGAGTTACCTGTATGACCAGCTCAATCAGCCCGATCCTTCCACGCCTGGCAACATTCTGAGCGCGGGCACCTCCGCTGGCTCCGGTCCGGTATCGAGCTGGCTCAGCCAGTTTGCTGTGCTCAACTCCACCTACACCTTCACGCCGAAGCTCACGACCACAGTGGTCGGTTCCATGAGCCGCCGCAGCAACAAGGCGCTCTCCTCTCCGGGTTTTCCCGGATGGTCACAGCTGGGCGTCCAGATCCCAAGCCTCGTCACTCCGGGCTATACCGCAATGAGTCTCGGAATCTCAAACTACTTCAGCGTCTCCTGGACCGGCGTCTATCGAATCCCATCGACGGAAGGCGGCTTCTCCAACATGTGGACCTGGGTCCATGGAAGGCACACCTTCGAATTCGGAGGCGATACGCTGTGGAGCAAAGTCGTTAAGGCGCAGGATTACGAGGGCGACGGCGCATACACCTTCAGCAATTCACGTTCGGGCGATAATGCGCTGGACTTCCTGCTTGGTGCTCCGACTCAGTTCATTCAGCAGGCGTCGTTCTATGAAGTGCCGACCCGCATGTTGCCGGCGGCCTATTTTGTGGATACCTGGCAGGTCAACAACCGCCTGGTTCTCACCCTTGGAGTTCGCTGGAACCCCTTCGTTCCCGTATTCGACTCCGCATATCACCAGGAAGGCATCTTCAGCGCGAAAGCGTATGCGAACGGCACGCGCTCCACACTCTATCCCACTCTGCCTCCGGGCCTTCTGCTTGCCGGCGACCCTGGTGTACCCAGCCGTGTGATCGACACCAACTATCACCTCTTCAATCCGCGCATAGGTTTTGCGTGGGATATGTTCGGCAACAATAAAACGAGCCTGCGCGGCGGCTATGGCCTCTATCAGGACCAGATGACCGCGAACATGATCAACCTGAACTACAGCCCGTTTAACGTCAACGTCACCATCACCAATCCGGCCAGCACCGAAAACCCATACGAAGGGCAGGTGGACCCCTTCCCGATCACCAAGCCGACGCCGCAGTCCACGCCATTCCAGGTCCCTCTGGCTGCCGGACCATTCGTTCCGGATATGAAGCCCCCCACAATTCAGCAGTGGAACCTCACGCTGGAGCAGCAGTTGCCTCTCAGCACCGTCTTTCGCCTCAGCTATCAGGGATCGACGGCCTATCATCTCCTCGGCGCAATTGAAGGCAACGCCGCAGTCTATAACCCGGCCCTGACTCAGAAGCAGAACGTCTCCAATTACAATGTGCGTCGTCCAATGGGGCAGTTTTACCAGGGCCTGTCACTGAACGAAGACATCGGCACCTCCAACTACAACGCAATGGTTGCAGCCGTGCAGCGCCAGATCGGGCACGGATTTACCTTCCTCGCCGGATACCGCTGGTCCCGGTGTATGACGACTGCTGATCCCGGAGGCTTTAACTCAGACGTGTATGCCACGCCCGTCCGGTCTGCAGACTACGGACGCTGCAGCTACGACGTGCGCAATCAGTTCAAGACCTCGGCTGTGTGGCAAATGCCCCATACTCACTTTCAGTTCGCGCCGGCCAATGCCGCACTCTCCGGCTGGGAAGCGAACGGAATCCTCACGCTGCGTACCGGCGAGCCCTACACCGTGCTCTCAGGTGTAGACAATTCGACGAGCGGCATCGGCAAAGACCGTGCCGATCTGGTCGGCAATCCCACCCTGTCCACGTCGCGTTCTCATGCGCAGCTCGCTGCCGCTTTCTTCAACAAGGCTGCCTTCGCGCCGAATGCGCTGGGCACTTACGGCGATACTCCGCGCGACTTTCTGACCGGTCCTGGATACGAGGATCTGGACTTCTCCCTCAATAAGGCATTTGCCCTCCCGTTCCATAAGATGGAGGGGGAGCGCCTGCAGTTCCGGGCTGAGGCCTTTAACCTGCTTAACCGTGTCAACTTCAATAATCCGAACGCGACGATTTCATCGAAGAGCGCCGGAACCATCACCTCGGCAAATGATCCTCGCATTCTGCAGTTCGCACTGAAGTACATGTTTTAAGCATGCTCCAGACAGGGCCGGTACATTTCCTTACCGGCCCTGTCTTGCATGTAACCCTTCGGTGCATATAATTTTCAAAAAATCTGTGTGCGCTGTTCCGTGTGCCGTCAGCGATGGATTACAGGAGGATGTATGGCTGGAAGATGGTTCACCTGCGGTATGGCATTCGCCGCATTGCTCACAATCGGCTCGCCACAATCCACGCTTCTGCATGCGCAGCAGAATCAGAGCGCCCGGGGCTTTAGTGAAACCGATCTGAAGACCTTTGCTGCACTCCGCCCCATCGACAGCCATACCCATATATATGAGTACGCGCCTGAGTACGTGGCGCTGCTTGCGAAGCTTCACATGCACACTCTGGACATCATGGTGGTCTCAGACAACGCCAATCCTGAGCGGAAGGGCCTGACCAAAGAGAGTCATGATGTATTCGATCTGGTGCACAGAAGTGATGGCCGCGTATTTGCCTGCACCACCTTCGATGCCTATCGCTTTAACGACCTCGGCTTCGCGAAGAATGCAATCGCCGGCCTGGATCGCGCCTTTGAAGAAGGAGCCGTCGCGGCAAAGGTGTGGAAGAACATCGGCATGGAGATTAAGGACAGGCAGGGCAAATACATTCTCCCCGACGATCCGGCACTTGCTCCGATCTATCGTGAAATCACCGCAAAGCACAAGACGCTGATCATGCACATCGCTGATCCGGATACAGCGTGGCAGCCGCCCAACTCCAATGCGCCCGATCAGCAGTATTTCATCGAGCATCCCGAGTGGTACATGTATAAGATTCCGGGATCGCCTTCGAAGGAACAGATCCTTGAAGCCCGTGATCATGTACTGCGCGATAATCCTCATCTGAAAGTGGTTGGCGCTCATTTAGGCAGCATGGAAGGGGATTTCGACAGAATTGCCGCTGATCTCGATAAGTATCCCAACTTCGCCGTCGATATGACCGCACGCATGCCCTACATCATGAGGCTGCCGCGAGCCAAAGCCATTGCATTTTTTACGAAGTATCAGGACCGCCTCATCTACGGCACCGACGATACTTTGTATCCGGATAACGACGTTTCAAAGTTCGTGCGCGGAGCAGAAAACACCTACGCGCGCGATTGGCGCTTTCTCGCAACCGACGCGCAGTTCTCGTTCCGCGGCATTCAGTCGCAGGGACTCGCTTTGCCGGAAAGCATTCTGCGGAAGATCTATCACGACAATGCCGTGCACTGGTATACGGGGATGCAATAGCCGGCGTTCGAAAACGCATAGCCGTACCCGCATCCCTTTACTGAGACGCACAGATCCCGCAGTCTGCAGAGCGGAACATAGCAGGGCTGGACATAGAGAAATATCCCTCGCAGATTTTCCGAAGTTATCCCGGCTATATATACGGCGCCGCCTCCTGCGGCCGCATAAAAACGTGGCTTCATACGGTCCCCGCGAGCGTAAGAAAAAGGGGAGGGAGCGTTTTATTTCGTTTTCCCGATCTCGCCGCATTCCCGCCTTGCAACGAAAAGATTCAAAAGGTATTAGGTTCGCCTGATTCTGGCCAATGCGAGGCGCCCTCTGGTCCGGATAAATTCCGGTACCGGAGGTATGATTCGCTGTGAAAGCCTTTTCATTATTGCTCAGAAAGGGCCCATCCATAAGTCGGCAACCGGTCCGGTTTCTGAAAAATTTCCCATTTGAAAAGAAATTTGCAGATATTCCATTGACAGAGTTGCTGTCGATCTTTACTTTGCTTTCATTACGTTTTCTATCCATTAAGAACCTTTAGAAAAATCGGAAATTTTCAGGCGCTGGCATTTGCGCGTGTATGGGTTCACCTCACCGTTCATCAGCGCCGCTATTGCAGTTTCTATATCCGAATTGTGGGGGACTGTGTAATGAAGAAGCTCGCGCTTATTGCGTTAGGGCTGTTTGCTCCGTTTGCCATCGCGGCATTTGGACAAACAACCAATGCCACGTTGTCGGGCACCGTTCTCGATCCTCAGGGAGCGGTGATTCCAAACGCATCCGTCGTAGCCACACAAATTGACACGGGCCAGGACCACAAAGCTCAGAGCTCCTCAGATGGTCAGTACATCATCTCGAATTTGCCTATTGGCAGATATCGATTGAGCGCCGAGGCGCCGGGCTTTAAAAAGCTTCTTATTCCATCGATCGTGCTGCAGGTAAATCAGTTGGCCGAGGTCGATCTGAAGCTTGCTGTCGGCGCTGCCACTGAGCAGGTCACCGTAACAGAAGAAGCGCCGCTGATCAGCACCGAAGATTCATCGATCGGTCAGGTCGTACAGCAGCAATCGATTGAAAGCACGCCACTCAACGGCCGCAACTTCTGGCAGTTGATCGCACTGGTCCCCGGGGCCAGCTACACGCCCGGCGGCCAGGGAACGGCGACTGGTGGAAGCTCGCTTCGCGCCTCTGTCGTCAATGTCCAGATCAATGGCACCGGCTCGATCTGGAATGGCTGGCGAATGGACGGCTCCGACATTACGGAGTACGAACAGGGCGGCACGAATATTCAGCCGAATGTGGATGCTCTCTCCGAGTTCAAAGTCTTTTCAGCAAACATGCCGGCGGAGTACGGTCAGTCGCCTGACGTAGTCAGCGTGACCATGAAAAGCGGCACGAACAGCCTGCATGGCACGGTTTACGAATTTCTCCGCAACGACATCATCGACGCGCACAACTACTTCGCCACAACGTCAAAGAATGTTCTGAAGCGCAATCAGTTCGGCGGCACGCTCGGCGGGCCTATCCGCAAAAACAAGCTCTTCTACTTCCTCGATCTTGAGGAATCCCGTCAGCTGCAGGGCATCACCTTCTCCGATATCGTTCCCACGGATGCTGAGCGCACCGGCGACTTCAGCGGAAGCACGAAGACCATCAGGAATCCATTCACGGGAACGCCCTTCGCCGGCAACATGATTCCGCACGACATGATATCCAGCCAGGCGCAATTCTTCCTGCCGTTCATGCCGACCACCAGCCAGGCGACATTCAATGCCAATCAGGTGCTGAACATCACAAAGGGCGACATAAAGGTCGACGCTGTATTGACCGGCTCCGATCACCTTCTTGCGCGCTATTCCATCGCCGACAATCACGAGACAGATCCCAACCAGTTTCCCGCGCTCAAGACGCAGGACCTCACCAGCAGAGCTCAGAACTTTGCCTTCAATGAAACACATACCTTCGGGAGCCGCTGGCTGAACGAAGCGACGGCAAGTTACTACCGCGACTACTTCGTCTTCGGTCCCATCCTCGGAGGAACGAACTATACACAGGAAGCCGGAATCGCCGGTTTTCAGGAAACGGAACTAAGCCCCAGCTTCCCTTACATCTCGTTATCCGGTTACTCGTCTTTCAATGGTTCCGGGACCGGCAACTTCCCCAAATCAAATCGAATCCGTACCTGGCAGTATGGCGACACGCTCAGCTACACGAGCGGGAAAAATGATATCCGCTTTGGCGGTCAGATGTGGGTGCAGCGGCATAGCTTTTACAACGGGCAATACCAGGAAGGCCAGTTCGGATTCTCGACCCAATTCACCGGAGATGCCTTCGCAGACTACCTGCTGGGATTGCCCGCCACTGTGGGGCGCGCCTATCCGTTAACGCTATTTGGAAATCGCGCCATTCAGTGGGCCGCATTTTTTCAGGACAATTATCGCGTCAACAGTCGGCTGACATTGAACCTTGGTTTCCGCTGGGAATACAACCCCTTCTACCGGGGCATCAACTCGCAGACATCCGCATTCGAGCCGTCGACAAGGACAGGTTTTAATCCCAACTCGAACGGAAAGATCATCATCCCTACAGACAAGTCGGGACACCTGCTCGATCCAACAGCGCAGCCGGTAACCTCGCAGCTCATTCCACTCTTCACCGATCGGTTCGATGGAACAGGTCCGCTGCATCTGCCCGAATCCATTAGAAAGACCGGCCCAGGTTTATATGTTCCACGCCTCGGCTTTGCCTTCCGGCCAATGAACGATGAAAAGACCGTCATTCGCGGCGCATTCGGAATGTATCCGGTCTTCCTCGACACCAATATGGCTCTTCAGTGGGCCAAGGTTCCGCCCATCACCAGCCAGCAGTCTCTCAACAATCCCGTTCCGGCTCCCGTCTTCGTCAATTCACCGGCGACAGGCGAATTCTTCTGGTCGAATCCCTTCCAGTTTGTCGGATCATCCCTAGTTGCTCCGAACCCGAATCCTGGACAGCCCTGCACAGGTTCAAGCTGGCCCGGCGGTGTAGGCCCCATGCTGCTCAGCTGTGTACAACCGGCAATCTCTTCCGCATCCGCCGAGATGAACCACACCATGATGTATCAGTACAGTCTCGCGGTACAAAGACAGTTATTCAAAGAAGCGTCGATGACCATCGCCTATACGGGCAACAGGACAAGCCACAATCAGTTGATCGATACGCCGGAGAACGTTCCGGAGCCCGGTCCTGGCAACATTCAAAGCCGCAGACCCTTCCCGCAGTGGGGAGTCGCGTCCATCGGCACAACTATGGGTATCGCGAACTACAACGCACTGCAGGCCACATTTGAAAAGCGGTTGAGCTCCGGCGTCTATGCGCTTGTCTCCTATGCGTGGAGCAAATGCCTCGATAACGGATCGGTGGAAAGCTCGCCGCCTTCGCTCGAGCTGCTGCACCGCAACTACGGACCCTGCAGCTACGACATCGCCAGCAACCTGACCGTCAGCTCCGTCTATCAGTTGCCCCTCGGAAAAGGTCACTTCCTGCTGGGCGACTCCGGCCGGGTCATGAATGCCATTGTTAGTGGCTGGGAGTTTGCCGGAGTGCTGACCGATCACACCGGCCAGCCCTTCACTCCCACGCTTTCAAGCGATGTGGCAAACACCGGCATCTCCGGAGAGTGGCCTAACAGAATTGGCAGCGGAAAGCTCTCTCATCCCACGCGCACTCGCTGGTTCGATACTTCCGCGTTTACAATTCCTGCCCAGTACACCTATGGCGATTCAGGACGCGACATTCTGCGTGCCGATGGACTTGTGGATGTGGATGCGACGCTGAAGAAAACCTTCGGGCTTGGTGAATCTCAGGACCGCAAGCTTGAGTTTCGGTTTGAGAGCTTCAATGTCGCAAACCATCCGACATTTTCAACTCCAAACGCTACGATCGGATCTTCGTCTGCCGGAAAAGTCACCGGTACGCTCAATGCCAACCGTATCTTCCAGGTTGCCGGAAAGTTCTACTTCTAAGGCTCAGACCTGAACTATGAGATGACGCTGACAGGATAAAAAGCAAAACCCCTGCCGGTACGGAATAACAGTGACAGCGCTTCAACAACCGAAAGGAAAATGTCGAGATGGATCGCAGGGAATTTATGCAGGGTGCGGGCGCCGCAGCGTTAGGACTGATGCCGGCGGCGCGAGCGGTGGCCGCAGCAACAACGCCTGATCCAATGGTCGGAATTCAGGTGGGAGCCGTATCGTTCGTGGATGAAGGTGTCGAGAAATGTCTTGACATCTTCCAGCAGGATGGCGCCGTCAACACGCTCTTCGTCGCTACGTTCACTTACGGCCGCGGTATCGCCGGCCGTCAGGTGCCCGGCCAGCCTCTGCCTGACCATGGCAAGCAGCAGTACGACACCGCTACCTTCCATGGTGGCTGCTTCACTGACCTCAATCCAAAGTACTTCGCCAACTCTCCTCTGAAGGTGAGCGACTTCCGCGCTCCTGACTTCGGAAACTATGACGTTTTGAAGGAAGTAATCCCCGCGGCGAAGAAGCGCGGCATGAAAACTATCTGCTGGTTTGAAGATGTGTTCCGCCGAGACATCCCCAACATCGACCAGTTCCAGGAGAAAGAGCTCTCCGGCGCGAACGCTCAGACGCTTTGCTTCAACAATCCCAACTACCATAACTGGCTGCTGGGCATGGTTGAAAACTGGGGTCATTCCTATGACGTCGATGGAATCATGTGGGGCTCGGAGCGTCAGGGAGCCTTCGCTAATGTGATTGAAGCAACCCACGACGAGGCCAGCTCGCCGCTGCGTGCAACCTGCTTCTGCCAGTACTGCCGTGCAAAGGCGAAGGAGCGCGGCATCGATCCCGAACGCGCCCACAAAGGCTTTATGGAGCTGGTGAAGTACGTCGACGCAAGCCGAAAAGGGCAGCGCCCCACCGATGGCCATTTCGTCACGCTCTGGCGTTTCATGCTCTACTATCCGGAGCTTCTTGCATGGGAGATGTTATGGACCCAGAGTCTGCGCGACACCTATGCCGCCATTTATGCAAAAGTAAAAGAAGTCCGGCCATCCCTTCAGATAGGCTGGCATATCTGGCATAACAACTCATTTAATCCGATTTATCGCGCTGAGCAGGATCTTCAGGCAATCGCTCCTCACTCTGACTTCCTGAAAATCGTCATGTATAACAACTGCGGCGGCGAGCGCATGGCCGAGTACATCGATAACGTCCACAGCACCATCTACGGCGATGTGCCGGAGGAAGAACTCCTTCAGTTCCACTACCGCGTCCTGAACTATCAGGAAAAGGGCCTCGCTGAAATTCCTTTAACGGGTCTCTCTTCCGACTATGTTTACCGCGAAGCGAAGCGCGCGCACGAAGGACTCAAAGGCACAAACACTCGCCTCTGGCCTGGCATCGACATCGATATTCCGACCGCCAAAGGTCACAGCACCTGCACGCCGCAGGGCGTTCACGATGCCGTATTGGCAGCTCTGCACGGAGGCGCAGACGGCGTGCTGCTCTCTCGCAAGTACTCCGAGATGAAGCTCGCCGATCTCAAAGGCGCCGGCGACGCCATTCGGCAATTCAGAAAAGCCTGACTCCCGTATCCAAAAATCCTCAGCAGGCCAAAGATGTGCAGATGCACTTTGGCCTGTTTTTTGTTCTATAGCGGCCGTCTGCCGCAGGGAAATAGAGAGCTCTTCCTGCTGCCCGTGCAATACAACTCGGGAAAGTTGGTAGTCTTCCGGTCTTGAGCGATCATGGCTTTGAGGGAGCCAACTTGATCTTTCGAACCATGCGGAGAGCGGCAATCGCCTCCGGGCCTACCATCGTGGCCGGCAGCCTTATTGCCGGCAATGTCGGACTCCTGATCCGTCATGGCTTCCATCCAAATCTGGAAACAGTGGTGGGACTCCTGTGGATCGCATCCGACTACGCGCTGCGTCAGAAGCCGCGTCATCCAGTGGCGGCGCCGCGTCTCAATGCTGCCGGCGTTATCCTTGGAAGCATTCTTCTGTCGGCAAGCGGCATCCACGCTCACTCCATAGACTGGTACCGGGTGCGCACGCCTCTTGGTTACATCCCTGCCGTAGCGATCATCGGACTCCAGAAGGAATTACGCGAGGCAGGAGCCACACTGTCCTCATCGCCGCGCCTGCTTCGAAGGCTGCTCAGCGGAATCCTCGCGCATCCTTACACCGCCGCCGCCGTCGTCAACGGCTACGGCGTTCTGGAACTCGCGCGCAGCGCGCAGGGGGCACATGACAAAGGTCTGCTGGGCATCAGCATCGCCTACGCACTGGCGACCCTGGCGCTTCCGCTGCTCGACTTCGACAACGAGCCTCTTCCGGTCTCGCTGCCTGCACGCGTATCCCTGTGAAGATGTCGACAATGCGGGCAGGCCACCTGTAAACGGCCAGACTGGCTCTCATCTTATGATCTTAATTCAGTTTTCTTCACCGATCACTCGGTTGAGCGCAGCATCTCCCAAAGATCGGATTACCAGGAGCGCCGACTGCAGCGTGTCCCTGCCCACTTCGTTTTCAAACTCTCGCTGAACTTTGTCTAAGGCGCCTATTACTCGGATCGCCGTCTTCCTCCCCGGCGGCCTGAGCGCGAGATGGTATGCCCTTGCATCCTCCGGATCGATTTTTCGCTGAACCAGACCTTTTGCCTCCAGCGAAGAGATGCAGTGGCTTACATTCCCCCTCGTGGTCCCGAACGTTTCAGCAAGTTGAGAGGGTTTGACGACCGCCGGCGATTCAAAAAAAAGTGTTGCAAGGATCAACGCCTCAAGAAAGTTCAAGCCATCCGCATCGAGTATCCGCGCCGTAAGCGCATCGAAACGGCGGGCTGCAAGGCCAACGCAAAACATTGGGCTCTGTTTCAGAAAGGTTTCAATTCGCATAGACATTTGATTGAAACAATAAATTATCTACGATAATACAAAACCATGCTTGAAAGTTCTTTCCCCGAGCCACAAGCTCTGGGAGAGGTATCTGTGACTCCGCTTCTTGAACGCGCTCTCGAGCTCTACCATCTCCCGCTCTTCGACTTGATCGATCAGGCCCACCAGGTACATCGGCAGTTCCATCACTCCGCAGATATTCAGCGGTGCGTGCTGCTCTCCATTAAAACCGGCGGCTGCCCGGAGGACTGCGGCTATTGCTCACAATCGGCTCACCACGATGCCAATGTGCCGCGTCAATCTCTCCTCGCGCTTGAGGAAGTGCGAGCGGCGGCGCTACGCGCGAAGGAGCGTGGAGCAACTCGCTTCTGCATGGGGGCCGCATGGAGAAGCCCCCCAAATGGTGAGCCCTTCGAGCGAGTGCTGAACATGGTTCGGGAAGTCAGGGCAATCGGTCTTGAAGCGTGCGCAACGCTCGGGATGCTGAATCAGGAGCAGGCCGACAGCCTGAAGGAAGCAGGTCTCGATGCATACAACCACAACCTGGACACAAGCCGCGAGTTCTATGGGCAGATCATCACGACTCGAACGTATGACGATCGCCTCCGCACCATTGCAGCGGTGCGCAAAGCTGGGATCGCCGTTTGTTGCGGAGGCATTCTCGGGCTGGGGGAAAGCGAGCTTGATCGCTGCCGTCTTCTCGCTGAGCTCGCTTCGATGCAACCGCAACCGGAATCGGTCCCGATCAATCTTTTAGTTCCGATTGAAGGAACGCCCCTTGCGTCTGCTGATCCCGTGAAGAGCACGGATCTGATACGAGTCATCGCCGTAGCGTGCATTCTCATGCCGCAGTCGCGGGTGCGCCTTTCCGCCGGTCGTCATTTCCTCAATCGTGAAGCGCAGCTGCTCGCATTCTTTGCCGGAGCGAGATCAATCTTTATTGGAGACAAGCTTCTAACGACGGCCAACGTTGCAGAGGACGACGACGCATGTCTCCTTGCCGAGGTGAGCGCCTGATGCACCCGCGACTTCTCTTTGTCATCGTTTTTCTGGCAGCTTCCGCTGGCGCGCAACAAAAGCCCACATTGCCGTCCGTCAACACAACCGTTGTTGTTCTCGGCAGCCCCGTCCCTGTCTCCGAACAGGATTCCGCTCGGGCGGTGGTGAGTCTGGATACGCAGCGCGCCCCCCTCGCGTTTCATCAGATTGAAGACTACCTGCGCACCGATTCATCTGTGGACATCCAGCAGCGCGGTGGCGGTGGAATCATGGCTGATATATCCGTGCGAGGCGCATCCTTTGAACAGACGCTCGTGCTGGTCGATGGCCTCCGCATGGACGACTCCGAAACGGCTCATTTCAACATGGATCTGCCGATCCCTCTCTTAGCCATCGAGCGCCTTGATGTGCTGCATGGCGACGGTTCAACGTTATACGGCTCCGATGCCATCGGCGGTGTCGTCGACCTCAGCACCGTTAAGCCTGCGGATACAGATATTCGTCTCAGGACGGGAGCCGGCAGCTTCGGCGAAAACGAGCAGGCTGCGATTGGCTCCATCACGAGAAAGAAGTGGAGCGATGTACTCGCTGGAGATCGCGAGCTCTCGACAGGTTTCATGACCGACCGTGATTATCGAACCGAAAACGCCAGCAATGAATTCCGCTTTGCCTCCCTGCTTGGTCATAGCGACTTGCTCTTCGCTGGAGATGACCGAGCCTACGGTGCCAATCAGTTTTACGGACCCTATGAGTCGTGGGAAAGAACCAAAGGGTGGTTTGCCGCCCTAACCCAGCAACTCAACTCCAGCACGCAGCTCGCAGCGGCATACCGCAGGCATTCCGACATCTATCTGCTGGAGCGGGACCAGCCCGAGGGATATAAAAACCAACACATCGATGACGGATTTGAAGGAGCGATTCGCGATCAGCGCACACTTGTCAGGAATCTGACACTCTCGACCGGCCTCGAAGAAGATACCGATCAAATCGTCAGTACCAACCTCGGACAACACGGCAGAAACCGGGGAGCAGGCTATGCGGCAGCTGAGTGGCTGGAATCGTCGCGCGGCTCAATCTCACTGGGGGCACGCGAAGAGATTTTCAGCGGTGGCCGCTCCGTGTTCAGTCCAATGATCTCCGCTACGCGGTGGCTTTCCAGAAGCACCACGCTTCACGCCTCCGTCGGTCACGGATTTCGCATTCCCACATTCCTCGATCTTTACTACAGCGATCCGTCAACCCTCGGGAATCCAAATCTCAGGCCGGAATCGGCCTGGAACTTCGACGCCGGTGCCAGCTGGTTTCCGGCAGCTCGGGTGGCCGCGACCATTACCGCTTTCTATGCGCGGCAGCACGACACCATCGACTACACGCGCGCCTCTGTTGCCGACCCGTGGCAGGCCAGCAATCTGCCTGGTGTGCGGTTCACCGGTGTTGAGGCATCCGTCACATGGCAGCTCAGCTCAACTGAGCGTCTCGCCGCAGGCTGGACCAATCTTGTTGGAGCTCAAAGCGCCCTGCACGGCCTGCAGTCCGAGTACGTCTTCAATTACCCCGTTAACAACGGCCGTATGGACTGGATGCAGCAGCTCTCACGACAGGTGGTGCTGGATACGCGCCTTGGGGTCGTTCAGCGCTTCGAGAAGAGTCCCTATGCCGTCTGGGACGTCTCGGTCGCGCGTCAGCTGGGCCGGGTGCGGCCCTATCTTCAGATGACCAATCTCGCGAATACGGGATACGAAGAAATCGTGAACGTGCGTATGCCTCCGCGGGGATTCGTCGGTGGACTCGAAATCATGCTTGGCGGGTTCTGAGAGATATTGCAGAAGCAAACGACATCGAAGCAGAGCAAAAAACACGGCTCCCGCGATTTGCAGCAAAACGCAACAAAGCCCGATCGCGAGACCGGGCCTAAGTCGTTGAAAAATATGGTGGGCACAGCAGGATTCGAACCTACGACTTCCACCGTGTGAAGGTGGCACTCTACCGCTGAGTTATGCGCCCGAAAAAGCGGGGATCGGGGTGGGGTTTGACTCTCAACAGAATATCATCGTCGAAAGCCGCCGCCAAACCCGCGAAACCGTTCCGTTCCGTCACGGTTTCCTCGTAGAATCTTGAGAGCAGGTATGGCCCCCCGTGAAGATTCGCCATTTTCGGACGACTCTATGCGCCCCGAAACACCCGGCGATGGCGATTTCGACGATCCGCCTCCGGAAGACTGGGAAAACACCGCCCGGGAAGATGGAGAAGAGGCCGTAGAACCGCAACCTGATGAACCCGGTCGGGTTCACAGGGATATGGCGACCGTAGCTCTGGATCAGTCACTTTTGAAGGGTGCTCGGGAAAAGGCAGCCGCCCGTTCCGGGGTTGCGGACTGGAGCACCATGACCGATGCGGAGATTATGCTCCGCGTGCGGGACGGCGACGATGCCGGATTTAATATCCTCATCGAAAAGTATCGTAAGCCGATCATTCACTTTATGTTCCGCATGGTCCATAATCAGGCCGTTGCCGAGGAGCTGGCGCAGGAGGTCTTCCTGCGGGTCTACCGTTCGCGGCAGACCTACCGGGCAGAGGCCCGCTTTACGACCTGGCTGTATCGCATCGCAACAAATTTAGGGGTCAACCACGCGCGCGACACAAAACATGAGCGCGCGGCGCAAAATGTATATCTGGATCAGCCGGACCCGGAGACGGGCACCACGCCGGATGTAGCGGACAGCCGGCCGACCGTTGAGTACGAGATTGTGCGGGATGAGCGGATGCGGGCCATCCGGCAGCATGTCATGGCTTTGCCGGAGCGGCAGCGCACCGCGGTACTGATGCACAAATATCAGGGGCTGGATTACAGGGAGATCGGAGAGGTGCTGAAGCTGAGTGAATCAGCCACCAAGTCGCTCCTCTTCCGGGCCTATCAGACCCTGCGGGAAAAGCTGAAGGACTTCGTTGTGGAGAAATAACTGGGGAAACACTATGATCTGCCGAAATGTGAAATCGAACCTTGCGAATCTGCTCCTTGAGCCGGAGGCGGTGCCGGTCGAGGTACGCGCCCATGTGGCCGGCTGCGCAGAGTGCGGAAGGGAGCTGGCGGAGCTGAAGGCCACCATGGCGATGCTGGATACATGGGAAGCGCCCGAGCCCGGTCCCTTCTTCGACGCTCGCATGGGCGCTCTGCTCCGCGAGGCACAGCAGGCGGAGCCTGCCGGATTCTTCGAGCGTCTGCGCACGCGGCTGATGTACGGCAATACGCGGCATCTGCGTCCGCTGGCAGCGGCTGCTCTGGTATTGCTGCTCGCTATCGGAGGCGGAACCTACGCCGGCTTTGTGAGCTCCAGTCATCCGGCGCCGGCAGCGGCCTCGGCAACCGTCAGAGATCTGCAGTCGCTGGATGAGAATGCTCAGGTCTTTCAGCAGATGAATCAGCTCGATCAGCAGGACGACAGCGATAACAGTCAGGCCTCTCCGAACAGTCTGTAAGGACTCGGGCGAAGGACTGAAAATGCAGGAATTGGGCCAAACGATCAGAGAGAACGGATGGCCTGTCAAAAGGCGCGGTTTTCTCGGGAATATAAGACATGCTGGAAGAAAAAGGGCACAGAACGATGAGCCGCCTTGCGCGGTGGATGAGCAGAAGCTTGTCCGGAGTGCTGATGGTTCTTCTGGCCCTTCCCCTGGCGGCAGAGGCGCAGCGCGGAGCACATCCGGCGCCCGCGCCCGCACCGCACTTCCAGCCATCGCGTCCCGCTGTCCAGCCCGCGCGGCCGGCTCCTCAGGCGCAGCGCCAGCAGCCATTCGGTGGAGAGCGGCCCGGCTCGCCCGGTAACAGTCAAAGACATTTCGACGCGTATCGTCCCAGCGCAGGCCGCCCCGGTCAGCAGCATCTCCCGGAGTGGCTGAACAATCACCAGAATATGACGTCGCGCCAGCGGGAAGATGCTCTGCGGCGCGAGCCTGGCTTCAGCCGCCTTCCTCAGGCCCAGCAGCAGCGGCTGATCGATCGCATGCATACCCTCGAAGAGAAGAGCCCGCAGCAGCGTGAGCGCATCCTCGGCCGGCAGGAGGCCTTCGAGCAGCTCTCGCCCCAGCGCCGGCAGGAGGTGCGTGGCGCGTCCCAGGCCTTCAGTCAGATGGCACCCGGACGGCGTCAGCTCATGGGGCGGGCCTTCAACGATCTCCGCCGCATGCCCCCGGAGCAGCGCCAGCAGGTGCTGAATTCTCCGCGTTTCGCCGGCCAGTTCTCGCCGCAGGAGCGCACCGTCCTGGGAAACCTGCTCTCGATCGAGCCCTATCAGCCGCGTCCCCAGGCGGTTCCTCAGCCTTATTTCGGGCGCCCCTGAGACTCTTTCTGATCACAGCGGGCGCTTAAGGCATCCGCTCACTCCTGCCTAAGCCCGTTTTTCCGTTACTCCGTTCCTTCGCGGGCGCCTTTCCACAGATCGATGTCGCTCTCCTGCGCATAGCGGTCAATCTCCTTCAGCTCCGCCTCCGTGAACGCCAGCTTTTGCACCGCATCGAGTGAGTTGTCGAGCTGTTCCACATTCCGGGCTCCGATCAGTGCCGAGGTCACGCGCCGGTCGCGCAGCACCCATGCAATCGCCATCTGAGCCAGAGTCTGCCCGCGTCCCCGCGCAATTTCATGAAGCGCGCGCACCCGGCCCAGATTCTCCTCGTTCAGAAACTCCCGGGGAAAGGAGCCTTCCACGCCCGCGCGTGAGCTCTCCGGCACGCCTTTCAGGTACTTGTTCGTCAGCAGTCCCTGCGCCAAAGGAGAAAAAGCAATGCAGCCCACTCCCAGTTCGTCCAGAGTCTCCAGCAGTCCCGTTTCGATCCAGCGATTCAGCATCGAGTACGACGGCTGATGAATCAGCAGCGGCACGCCTTCGCTCTTCAGAATCCGCGCCGCCTCCCGCGTGCGCTCCGGGCTGTACGAAGAGATGCCGGCATACAGCGCCTTGCCCTGTCTCACCGCCTGCGCCAGCGCGCCCATGGTCTCTTCGAGCGGCACCTCCATGCTCGGCCGGTGCGAGTAGAAAATGTCGACATATTCCAGCCCCATGCGCCGCAGGCTGTCGTCGAGCGAGGCCAGCAGATATTTGCGCGAGCCGCCAATGCCATACGGTCCTGGCCACATATCCCATCCCGCCTTCGATGAAATCAGCAGCTCATTCCGCAGCGGGCGAAAATCCTTTCGCAGAATCTCCCCAAAGTTCTCCTCCGCCGACCCATACGGAGGGCCGTAATTGTTCGCCAGGTCGAAGTGCGTCACACCCCGGTCAAAGGCGCGCCGGACCATCGCTCGTCCGGTCTCGAACACATCGCTGCCGCCGAAGTTCTGCCACAATCCCAGCGATACCGGCGGCAATACAATGCCGGACCGGCCGCACCGCCGGAACTGTGCCTCGTCATACCGCGTTGTCTCGGGTACGTAGCTCATTCGTCTGTCTCCTCACTGCGCTCAAAGATTTCAGACTACCAGCCTGGCCCTGGGCCCGTGTTACAGACACTGCATGACAGGCGTTGCATCGTTGCGCGGCAGCAGTGAACACGCATGTCAAATGGCATGTTTATCCTCCGGCAACCGCCGCGGCA
Organism: Paracidobacterium acidisoli; assembly: GCF_003428625.2. Lineage (GTDB taxonomy): Bacteria > Acidobacteriota > Terriglobia > Terriglobales > Acidobacteriaceae > Paracidobacterium > Paracidobacterium acidisoli. The sequence goes on from NZ_QVQT02000005.1 coordinate 342,074, forward strand.
TTTTCTTTTGTAAGGTGCCGACAATTATTTCTTCAGCATGTTCTTCGCCAGGAAGAGCATGTTGGCAGGTCGCTCGGCCAGCCGCCGCATAAAGTATGGATACCACTCCGTTCCGAAAGGAACATACACGCGAACCCTGTACCCGCTCGCGACAAGCGAGCGCTGCAGGTCGCGGCGAATTCCGTACAGCATCTGGAATTCGAAACTGTCGGATGCGATGCCCTGCTCCTGCACATATTGTTTGGTTGCAGCAACCATCGCTTCGTCGTGTGTGGCGATGCCGTGATAAATCCCGCTGCGAAGCATCGTATGCATCAGCTTCACGAAGTTCGCGTCCACATCTTTCTTGTCAGGAAAGGCAACCGCGGGTGGCTCTTTGTAAGCCCCTTTGCAGAGGCGGATGCGAATGCCCTCGCTCGTCAGGTCTGCAATGTCCTGAGCGCTGCGGCGAAGATACGCCTGAATCACAACACCGACGCGGCCCTTGTTTTCAGGAGCCGCATGCAGTCGTCGGACAAGATCGATGGTGGCCTGAGTGTATGCGGAGCCTTCCATATCCACCCGGACAAAGCTGTCGCTGGCTGCGGCATGCTCCACAAGGCCGGACACAATCTCTTTCGCCAGCTCATGACCCAGATCCATGCCCATCTGTGTCAGCTTCACGCTCACGTTGGCATGCAGATGATGCTGCCGGATGATATCGAGAAGCCGATGATAAATAGCGGCTGAGCGATGTGCCTCCTCCGGCGAGCCGACATTCTCACCCAGGCTGTCGAGCGTCACCGCCATCCCCTGGGAGTTCACCGCCTGGGCCGCGCGCAGAGCATCGTCCAGGGTAAGGCCGGCAACAAACCGGGAAGACATGCGCCGGCCCAGGGCTGAGCTTTCCGAAAGGTGACGGAGGGTGCCATTGCGGGAAAGAGAGATGAACGTTGAGCGCAGCCAGGGCATAACCGGTAGGAGATAGAACTGCTCATTCTCGCACACTGTAAAAAAATAGGATTTTTATCGAATTTTATGGAAAAATTGCCAAACTGAGCGAGAATAAGCGCACAGTGCTCCGTTTCCTGATGCATTTCCGTTCGTAAGAGCACAGAGTCCCCCTGTATGCGGAAAACCACAGATGCGCAGTAAAGCATCTGAACTCCGGGAAGAAGAAATACGTATTTGGGCGGGGAAGGTTGTTAGGCCTTCTGCACTTTATGGGCTTCGCCCCGTAATCCATCAGGAATGTGAACCCTGTAGTAGCGCACGGCGCCGAACACGGCGAATGCGGGAGACTCCCCATGGTCAATAATTGTGCTAATCCTAAATGCGCGAAGCCGCTCCATTACCTGCGTGAAGGCCGGGTGTTCGCCTTTGAAATTGCGGAACCTGCCCCTGTGGAAGAGAAACGCACGCGCCGCCTGGAGCATTTCTGGCTTTGCGGTCCCTGCTCTCAGGTCATGATGCTGACCCAGAGTGCGGATGGAATCCGCCTGGTTCCGAGACCGGCCCTCCGGTTTACAAACGGGCCCATCAAGACCGCGATTGCAAGCTGATTTCAGCCGAAAGTCCAGCAGCAAAGGCGTCCGGTTTCCGGACGCCTTTGTTTTTCGCCGCGAAAGTGGCTTTAGAAGAAATGCCTGGCTTTCCTGAAAATAGTTAGTTGCGGACGGCAGGTAACTTCGGAATATCCGGCATAAACTCACGGACCGGGCGCCTGTAAACGCCCGTGAGCGCATTCCAGCGGATATAAACCAGCTCCTGAAGCATCTGAAGGCCGTCACGCAGGTAACTGATGCGCGAGCGTTCGTCATGGCCCCAGGTGACGGCAATCTCTCTGACCGAGTAGCCCCGCTTGAGCGCGATGAACAGAATCTCCGGATCGAAGCCCCAGCGCTCGATCTGCTGCAGCCGGAAGATCGTCTGAGCCGCGCTGCGCTGAAATGCTTTAAAGCCGCACTGCGTATCCGCAAAGGGCAGGCGCATAATCATGCGCGTAACTCTGTTGAAACACCGGCCAAAGAAGCGGCGATAGAGCGGCTGATGCGCCGTCTGCCTTCCGCGATCCAGCCAGCGCGAGCCGATGGCGACATCGACCCCTTCGCGGATGGCTGCAAACAGGCGCTCGGCTTCCTCGATCGGAGCGGACAGATCGGCGTCTGTGAACATCACGATCTCGCCCGATGCATGCAGAATTCCATTGCGCACGCTGTAGCCTTTGCCTCGGTTGCCAGGGTTCTGCAGCAGGTGAACCTCAGGATGATCAGCGGCAAAGCGCTCCACAATGGAAGCAGTATCGTCAGTCGAACCGTCATCGACCACGATCACTTCTGCGGGCCACCGTCGTATCCGGATGACGCGGAGAACTTCCTCGAGAGCGTATCCGATACGAGCTGTCTCGTTATATGCCGGTATAACGATGCTGTATTCAGGGTTCACGAGGGGACTCCGTAATCTGCCACGTTCGTATCTTAAACCCTTTATGATCAGGCTGCAGCCGGGTGACTGTCCAGAGCCTGTTCCGCTCACCGAGCGGGCTGAAAACCGGGTTCAGAGAGTTCGGACAGGGGCTGCAAACGGTGCTAAACTCGCCGCTATGAGTGAAGAGAAGCGCCGGTCATTCTGGTTCTGGCTGCTGCTGGGCGGCGGAATATTTGTCGCTTTTATAGTTGTTGTGTCGGTATTGGGATATGTTGCCGTACGTTCCGTCAGCGGTAATTCCTCCTCTGCCTTTTCCGGAGTCGGCAGCAGTATCGCCGTGGTCGACGTCGACGGCGTCATCATGAACGCGGACAGCACCATCGATCAGCTTCGGAAGTTCGACGACGACAGTTCCGTCAAGGCGATTATCCTGCACATCGACTCCCCTGGCGGTGCCGCGGCCCCTTCACAGGAGATCTACCACGAGGTCGTGCGGATTCGCAGTGAGAAGAGAAAGCCCATCATTGCTTCGATTGAGAGCGTGGGCGCCAGCGGAGCCTATTACGTCGCCTCCGGAACCAACAAAATCTATGCCAACGATGCCAGTCTGGTCGGCTCCATCGGCGTGATCATGGAATGGACCAACTATGGCGATCTGCTGAAATGGGCAAAGCTGCGGCCCGAAGTCATCCACGCCGGTGCGCTGAAGGATGCAGGCGATCCGTCCCGTGACATGACACCCGAAGAACAGGTGTATTTTCAGGGTCTCGTCAACAATATGTATGGTCAGTTTGTCGGCGATGTCGCCAATGGCCGTCACCTCAGTGTGGATCAGATCAAAGCGCTTGCAACCGGCCAGGTCTGGACCGGCCAGCAGGCCATGCCGCTTCATCTCATCGATAAGGAGGGAGGCTTCCGCGATGCGCTGCTCGACACCGCGAAGAGTGTCGGTATCACCGGCGAGCCGTCCGTCGTCCGGCCCATGGTCAGACACCGGTCGCTGCTGGATATTCTGACAAACAACGCCGACGACCTCTTCCCCAATCCGAGCCAGTTGCTCGAAAAGAATCCGGGCTTTTATTTTCTATGGCGGTAGCGCATCCGGCGCGTTCCTGCATCTACAATCATTATCAGGGGTTAAGGCGATTTTCAGGGATGGCGGCAGTTCAGGCGCTGTGCGGGTCTCACGTCTGCGCGGAGCCCTCCATCTGTTGCCGATGATTTCGCTTTGGCCGTTTTGTACAATGCTAACCTGAACTGGGGGCAAAACTTAACATGACCAAAGCAGATCTGGTGGAGGAAGTTACCCAACTCGGCGACCTGACGCGGCGCGACGGTGAGGTGATTGTGGACACCATATTTGATTCCGTCATTGGCGCGCTGAAATCCGGCGACAAGATTGAGATTCGTGGATTCGGCAGTTTTCGTATCAGGCAGCGCAAACCACGGGTGGGACGCAATCCGAAAACCGGTGAGAAGGTGGATGTTCCGGCAAAGCGGGTTCCTTATTTCAAGCCGAGCAAGGAATTGCGCGACCTTGTAAACCCCGGAGAAAAGACATCTGCGGAAGCACCGGCAGACAGCGGTGCCGCGGGCCCGGCAGCGTAAAAGCGGGGAAGCAGCAGCCCGAAGGGTATCTGGCACATTTCTTGTTACAGGTAAGTTGTCATGGCAGGTACGGCGAAAGCCGTGCCTTTGTTTTTTGGGACGATATCCGAAATGAGCGGCAAGTTTTCCTGGTAGTCGGTCGGTTTGAATGATTTTGGGAAGGGCACGGCTTCAGAGCCCGCTCTGAGAGAAGTTGAAGGGTGCCGTAAAAGGCTCAAATGGAGTGCGGCTTCAGCGGCTCTGAGGGATGGTTTGTTTTCCCTGCATTGCAAACTGTCCCACGACCTTTTTTCCTGCTGTCTTGCCAGGCGGCAATGCTACACTCCAGCCAGCCCCCCTTAGTCAGTTGTCCTCGCTCCAATCCACTCCCCCGGTGACAAAAACCAGCATTCTTCGTTCGGCAGCAGCCGGACTCGGGTTCAGTCCGAAGACCGGAACCTGACGGATCAGATCATCATGCCAGTTCCGCAAGCCCTGGGTACACAAGCTCTCTCTCAGCCTGCCTCCGAACTCAATCGTCTTTCCGTGAAGACATCCTGCCTTCTGCCGCGTGGCACAGTTCTTCTTGCGCTGCTGATCTCGCTCGTAATGATCGGCGTAGTCTATCGCGATCTCAGTCCCACCTGGGATGAGCCGGCTCACATCGGCAACGGCATCGCCTGGCTGACACCTCCGCACCGCATGATCGATCCGGTCGATCCACCAGCAGGACGTGTCTCCGCAGCCCTCGGTCCTTGGCTCTTCGGAGCAGAGGCAGTCAATATCCATCGCCCCTGGGATGCCGGCAATCTTGTTCTCAGTCAAAGCGGTCATTACTGGCGAACGGCCACACTGGCCCGTCTTGGCATTCTGCCGTGGTATCTCCTCGCCGTCTTTCTCGTCTGGAGCATGACCAGGCGCTGGCTCGGCGAGTGGCCGGCCGCGCTCGCTGCCGTGCTCTTCATCTTCTGTCCACCGATTCTCGCCAATGCCAGCCTCGCCACCACAGACGTACCGTTTCTGGCGGCTTTTCTGCTGGCCGTCGACCGTATCTGGATCGCTCTTCTGCATTCCGGATGGCGCAATTACGCCTGGGCAGGCTTCGCCATTGGCCTGGCCTGCGCTTCGAAGATGTCCGGTCTGCCGTTCCTCTTTCTGATGGTGCTGGTCCTGGCCGGTTATCTCTGGTTCGCTGAGCGGAAAGCTCCTGCTGAGGCGCGTCATCCTCTGCCGCGCTTCACAGCCGTCGTCTTTACCTTTGCCGTGATGCTGATCACCATCTGGGCCGCGTATCGGTTTCAGACATCTCCGGTCATATCCTCTGCCGCGGGTCAGCGGCATGCGGCTCGCCTGGCTGCGAAGACCGGTCCGCTCCGTCCGGCGATCATGGCTCTGCTGAATCACATGCCGGCCAGCCAGTTTCTCCAGGGAATCCGCGACGCCCGCACGCTGGCCAAACATCCTCCACGCGACTACCTCTTCGGCCACAACTATACGCGGGGATATACCTGGTTCTTCTTCTTCATGCTCATGGTGAAGACGCCGATCCCCCTGCTCATTCTGGGACTCGCCGGCCTCTGCCTGGCGCTGCGAGCATTGCTCTCCGGCGGCGACCTCTTCGTCATCGTGCCCCTCGCCGGATTCTTCATCCCCATGCTGATCGCCACAGCCTCTCACGTACACCTTGGGATCAGGCACATCCTGGTCGTGTATGCGTTCCTTGCCATGCTGAGCGCCTTTGCCGCGCGGTGGCTCATCGCCCGGAGCGGAATCGCAAAGCCCGTAAAGATCGGCGCATTATGCGCGCTTGTAGCCTGGAACGTGACGGCCACTCTCATTGCCACGCCGGATTTCCTGCCCTGGTACAACGAAATCTCTGCTCCCTGGGCAACAGAGATTCACCTGGGCAGCGACTATGACTGGGGACAGGATCTCAGCCGTCTCAGCACGAAGCTGCGCGATCTCCACGCCGATCAGGCATGGATCACCTACAATGGCTCACTCGATCTGAACCAGTTCAGCCTGCCTCCGTGGCAGCCGTTGCCTGAAGGCAAACCGGTCACGGGATGGATCGCCATCAGCGAAGCGCGTTATCGCACGCAGCCCGAGGCCTATGGATGGCTCGCCGCATACAAGCCCGTAGCCATAGCCGGTAAGACCATACGCATTTACCACATTCAGTAAGCCATCAGGGAACGGCTTTAGCCGCAGAGGGATGCTCTGCCTTCTCCACACTTTTCAAAAACGACACGCCGGAAGCATCGCAGCAGGGGCAGTTACTTTGCGCTGCCCTGCTTTTCCCGCGCCCGCACTTTGAACCAGATCGGCGATCCTTCAAAGCCGAAGGCCTCCCGCACCTGGTTTTCAAGGAACCGCTCGAAAGAGAAGTGCAGCTTCACCTGCCGGTTGGTGAACAGAACGAAGGTCGGCGGTGCGACAGCCGCCTGCGTCATATAAAAGATGCGCATCTTCTTCGCCAGCGGCACACCGGCACGCTGAAAGTCGACGCGCTCCAGAAAGCGGTTCATCTGCCCGGTCGTAACACGCTTGCGGCGTTCTGCGGCAACGCGCACTACAGCATCCAGAACCCGGTGAATATTGCGCCCTTCCGTCGCTGAAATAAAAATCACCGGCGCATAGTCCAGATACTTCAGCGAGTGGCGAAGCTGCTCCTCGAAGATTTCGCGGTCGGCGGGCGGTTTGCCGTCGGTTCGCCCCGTGGTCACCAGATCCCACTTGTTGACGACGATCACGACCGACCGTCCGCTCTCATGCGCATAGCCGCCGATCGTCGCATCCGAGGCCGTCACGCCTTCCGTGGCATCGATCACCAGCAGCGCCACATCCGATGCCTCCAGATGCCGCCGCGCCATCACCACCGACAGCTTCTCCGCCATCAGGTTGGTTTTGCCCTTGCGCCGGATTCCGGCCGTATCGACAATGCGCAGGTGCCGGCCCTGGTACTCGATCACCTCATCGACCGCATCCCGTGTTGTTCCCGCAATCGGCGACACAATTGCCCGCGTCGTCCCCGTAAGCGTATTCAGCAGCGTGGATTTACCTACATTCGGACGGCCGATAATCGCCACCCGGGTCTCATGCTGCTCAAACTCGCCATGCGTGCGATGCACCGCCGGCTTTTCCGCAGCAGCCTCTTCCTCCTGCGCCGGTTCTTCTGGCTCCGTGTCTTCTTCTTCAGCCTCTTCGTTCCCGAAGGGAAGCACCGCGAACACCTCATCCAGCAGATCGCCGATATTGTGTCCGTGTTCGGCCGAGATCGGAACAAGGTTATGAATCCCGATCCGCCGAAAGTTCTCTGCCGTGGCGTCCAGCGCCACCGTATCGATTTTATTCACCGCCAGAAAAAGAGGCTTGCCGGTTTTCAGCAGCAGCCGGGCAAGATCGATATCCGGAGCGGCAAGCTCCGTTCGTCCATCGACAACCATGACGATGGCATTGGCTTCTTCCAGCGCGACGCGTGCCTGCCGGAAAATCTCCGACGGAATCAGCGCCTCATCGTCCGGAACAATCCCGCCCGTATCCACCAGCCGGGCCGTATGCCCGTTCCATCGAACCTCTCCGTAGATGCGGTCGCGTGTAATGCCCGGTTCGTCGCCGACAATCGAGCGCCGCGATCCCGTAAGACGGTTGAAGAGCGTGGACTTGCCTACATTCGGCCGTCCGACGATGGCAAAGACCGGCCCCTTCGACGAACCCTGCACCGATGGCTCGGGGAAATGCACCTTCGAAGCGCTTTGAGCAGGGCGGGGACGTTTCACATTATGTTTTCGGGGTTTCACGGTGCTTCGCCGGCTTTCCTTGAGCGGCTCAGGCCGCGAATCTCAGCGCCTGGCTGTAAAAAGGTACTTCTCTGATTCTAGACTGGTTTTTCGGCTTTTCCGGTCCTGGAGGTCGTATCCGGCATCGCTGTCGGGTTGCCGCAGCGGCTATTTCGAGGAATTTCCCGCCAGAATATGGCACGCGGCGACATCGATATTGCTTGGCGAGCCCGCCATCGTATGGAGATGCAGGAGTAGTTCGAAATGCTGCAGAGGGCCTGAGGATGAAATCCCGCACTTCTGCAGGATGGTCGAAAGCCGCGGCAGATCGGTGACAAGCCTTCCGGCCGCCTCGGTCCCTTCTCCGTTCGCTCCCGCCAGAAGCAGAACCTGGCCATTCTGATCCGGGTTTTGAACCAGAGCAATAATGGCGTACGATTCGCCCGTCGCCCATCCCAGCGCAGTCGGCACATAGTCCACGGACTCATGAGGCCGCGGATGGGTATTGTGAATCACTTCCTGTTCCGATGCCTGATCGAAGACAAAGCGGAAGTCCAGCTCATCGTTGAACAGCGCCGACCAGGGATCGGAGCGCGGGCTGCCCAGCAGAATGAAGTTGTCGTCCGTCTCAAGGTCCGACAGTCTTACGCTCCGCGCCGCATGCACCGATATCTTTCTGGCATTCGTCTCTGCCAGCTCCGCAATGTTGACGGCAATCGGCGTATCCACCGCTGCCGCCTTATCGCCGCGCAGATAAACCCTGGCGAACTGAAGCACCTCGGGCGTCAGCTTGTCCGGATCGGGAATGTAATTCCGGTTCGCATAATCCGAAACCGAAATCCGCGAGTGAGTGAGCCCCTGCATCTCCGCAATATTCGGATCGCTCGTGATCAGCTGTGTCGGCCGCGGTGAATGGAAAAACACCGACCACGGCAGCACGGAAGCCGACGGCGGCGTGGCATGCGAGAAATGGTTCCACACCATCGCCCATATCGCCAGATTCAGCACCACTGCACCGCACAAAAAATACAGCCATCCCTTTTTCGTGCTCTGCGAATGTGCCGGTTCTGCCGTCGGAACCGATGAGACCGCCTCCTGCGGAGAGGGAATTGCGTCAGCATGCGCCGCTGCCGGAACCGCAGCCGCTGCGGTGGCATGATTCGCTTCCGCCCGCGCCTCGCGAGTGATCTCCGGAATATAGGAGCCAAGCGGCAGGGCGATGCGGAACTCGGAAACACCTCCCTGCTGCCCGTAATGCTGCAGCAGGCGCTTCCGCACATCGCTGGCCGTTACGCGAACGATGGCATCATCGCTGGTATCGTAGGTGGTCGGTCTCCCGAAAAGCTCCACTCCGATCACTCGCTCTTTCAGGGATTCGAAATGACCGGCCAGCGATTGCTCGACAATGTATTCCAGAAACTGCCGGCTGCGATGGCTTCCTTTAAAGGCTGCGCCCTCGATCACTTCCTGAAGATGACGCTTGAACGCGGCAATGTCCTCTTCAGTTTCCACGATCTTTGCAATTTCGGCGGTTCGGAGATCGGTTGGGCTGGCAGGATGCATACAGGGGTCGGCGTCGCCATTCTAGCATTCTGGAAGCACCGCCGGTTGTCAGCCGCCCCGCAGCCTGCATCTGCTTCGCAGATATCAGGCGTTGCGATCAGCAGCCATATTTCATTCCGCATTTCATTCCACGCGCGGAACCGAGCCAGACCGCGGTAATTTGCAGACGGTATCTACCGTTAGCGAACCGGGAGCTTCCTTAACGCCATGTTTTTCTGCGATATGGAGAAACGTTAGAAGCACATCTAACGTTGCAATCTTCTTTGCGGTCTTTTAGCGTAAAAGCGCTTTAAGGAAAAAATGCGAAAAGCAGGCATGGTATGGGAGGTCTTTTTCACCCCGAAGCGGTGAAACCACCCGCCTCGTTATATTTCGCGGCCACAACAATCTGATCTGCAGTAAAGAAATCCGGCTGCCGATCCTTATGGAATCTCTGCTGAAAAGAATCCGGCAGAAGGCTACAGGATGATTTGGATGATGAAGCGTTTACCCGTACTGCTCTGCCTGATTTTCTTCAGTACCTCTGCATGGATCACCGCGCAGACGCATAAGGATCCGGTCGATTACGTCTCCCCCAACATTGGCGGCATCGGGCAGCTGCTCACCGCGACCATTCCTTACGTGCAGTATCCGCACGGCATGGCTCGCATCGCGCCCGTCACCACGCCCGGCATCACCGATCGCTATCTTGCTGACAAAATATATGGCTTTCCCGCCGGCCCCGCCGTGCTGATGGCCTCCACCGGCACGGCGACTACGCATCTGAAGGACTACGCCTCAGACTTCGACCACGACTTTGAAACCGCCACGCCGTATTACTACGCAACCGATCTGCTCACCTGGAAAATCAAAGCGGAGCTCACTGCAGGGAAGCAGTCGGTATTCTATCGCTTCACTCTGCCCGCCAGCCCGCATGCCCATCTCGTGCTTGGCCTCAAAGAAGGCTCGGAGCTGAAGGTTGTGGGTGACGCCGCGATCGAGGGAAGCCAGCGCATCGTCTCGCCCATCACAAAGGCCACCGATACCAGCGGTGAAACGCGCGAGTATTTTTATGCGGAGTTCTCACGCCCCTTCGGCGAGTACCAGACATGGAGCAGCGGCGCGCTCTCGCATCAGGCAGCGCAGACCGGCAATCGCATCGGCTTCGTGACGGATTTCCCCGCAACCGCTGGCGACCAGATCCAGGTGCGCGTCGGCCTGTCGTACATCAGCGCCGATCAGGCCCGTCGCAACCTTGAGCGCGAGATCCCGCAGTGGAACTTCGATCGCGTAAAGGCGGACGCTCGTGCCGCCTGGAATCAGGCGCTCGGAGCTGTCGATACAACCGGTGGCACGGAGCAGCAGCGGACCATCTTTTACACCGCGCTCTACCGCTCCCTCGGCCGCATGACCGACATCACCGAAGATGGCCGCTACTACAGCGCCTATGACCACGCCGTCCATCAGGCCGACGGTCATGACTTCTACATCGACGACGGCCTCTGGGATACCTTCCGCTCCCTTCACCCGCTCCAGCTTCTGCTCAACGCCCGCCAGCAGCAGGACATGATCCGCTCCTATCTGCGCATGTACGAACAAAGCGGCTGGCTGCCGTCTTTCCCGTCTATTGCCGGTGAGCAGGCCGTTATGATCGGCCATCATGCCGCTCAGTTCATCCTCGATACATACGAGAAGGGATACCGCGACTTCGACGTTCGCGAAGCCTACGCTGCGATGCGAAAGAACGCCACCGACGCGACCATGCTTCCCTGGAGGCGCGGCCCGCTCACCTCTCTCGATCATGTGTATTTCGATAAAGGATTTTTCCCCGCTCTGGCCTGGGACGAAGAAGAAACTGTGCTGGAGGTGACAGAAGAGCGTCGCCAGTCCGTCTCCGTCACCATTGAGAACAGCTACGATGACTGGTGTGTCGCGCAGCTCGCCAAAGCGCTCGGCAATCAGGCCGACTACCTCTATTTCACGAAGCTCGCGCACAATTACGAAAATCTCTTCAACCCCGAGATCGATTTCATGGCCCCCAAAAGCGCCGACGGCAAATGGGTCGCCCATTTCGATCCCAAACTTGGCGGCGGTCAGGGAGCCAGAGATTACTTCACCGAAGTCGATTCCTGGATCTACACCTTCGGCGTGCAGCATGACGTTGCCGGCCTCATTCATCTCATGGGTGGACGCGATGCCTTCAACGCAAAGCTTGATCAGCTCTTCGTCGAGCAGTACGGCACCTCGAAATGGCACTTTCTCGATCAGTTTCCCGATGCAACAGGACTGGTTGGCCTCTATGCTCAGGGCAACGAGCCCAGCTTTCACATTCCTTATCTGTACGATTTCTCCGGACAGCCCTGGAAGACGCAGCGCCGCGTGCGCCAGCTGATGGATCTCTGGTACACCGACACTCCGCTCGGCATTCCAGGTGACGACGACGGCGGAGCTACTTCATCGTGGTATGTCCTCAGCGCGCTCGGCTTCTATCCCGTCTGCCCCGGCAGCCCGGTCTATGAAATCGGCAGCCCGATCTTCGAGAAGAGCACGATCCGCATGGGCAATGGAAAGGACTTCACGATCCTTGCAAATCACGTCTCGGCGCAGAACAAATACATTCAGTCGGCGACTCTGAACGGAAAGTCTCTGAACAAAGCGTGGTTCAGCCAGTCCGACATCGAGAATGGCGGAACACTCGTGCTGCAGATGGGCGGCACGCCGAATGAGCAGTGGGGCAGCGCGCCGCAGGACGCTCCGCCCTCGATGACGCCGGTCGCCGCCTCAGCCGGGCAGTAGAACGAGATAGCATACACATGGAACAGATTCTTCGCCCCGTCTGTCCCGTGCGGGGCTCGTGGAGATGTGGTTTGAACAGCCCCCGTATCAGAGTCATCCTGCCTGTCCTGCTGGTTCTTCTCCTTGGCGCGGGTCGCGAAAACGCCCGCGCGCAGTCTCCCTCCACCGCCTGGCACGATGGCCGCTTCCATGTCGATACCGCCGGCGTCGTCGGCCGCTCCGATATTGTTCTTGGACAGCCCAACCTCAAACCGGCACAGGCCATGCCTCTGGGCAACGGCACTCTGGGTGCCGCCGTCTGGTCCGCCGACGGTCTGACCGTGCAGCTCAACCGCGCTGATACGCTGCCTGATCGCGATTCTCCAGGGCAGGTCGTCATTCCCGGCCTCTCCGCTGTCACGCAGGCAAAGGACTACAGCGGACGGCTCGACCTTTATAACGGAGAGTTCAAGGAGAGCGGCAATGGAATGAAGGCGACGGTCTTCGTGCAGCCGCATACCGACACACTGATCGTCGACGTCACCGGAGCCGATCCCAAAACGCCGCAGACCGTTCAGCTGAAGCTGTGGGCGCCTCGCACTCCAAAGGCATCGATCGAAGGCCAGACCGGCCTGCTCGCACAGTCGTGGATCGACAATAAGAACCCCGGCTCGTCAGGCCGTCCCTTCGGCTCCCTGGCCGCCGTAACCGCTCTTGGACAAAATGTATCTGCTGCTGTTACCGATCCTCTCACCATTACCGTAAGCGTTAAGCCTTACGCCGATGGCCACTTCCGTGTCATCGTTGCGTCGCCGCATTACGACGGACGGGAGAGCGCGGCATCTCTGATTCATCCCGCGCTCGCGGATACGTCGGCCATCGCGCATCGCGAGTGGTGGCACGGCTTCTGGGACCACGCCGCCCTCATCCGTATCAGCTCTGCCGACGGCTCCGGTGAGTACATGGAAAACCTCCGGCACATCTATCTCTTTGCCGCCGTCGCCGAAAAAGGTTCCGAGTATCCCGGCACCCAGGCGGGCGTTGCCGACATGCTCTCCTCGGCGCGCGATGTCCATCACTGGGACTCCTCCGCCTTCTGGCACTGGAACCTCCGCATGCAGGTTGCCGCGAATCTCGGAGCCGGCCTTACCGACGTCAACGCTCCGTACTTCAATCTCTATCGCGAAAGCCTTCCCGGCATCGAAGACTGGACCCGGCAGAATATGCACAACCTGCCCGGCATCTGTGTTCCGGAGACGATGCGCTTCAACGGTCCCGGCATTGAATACGAATCGAGCTGGACTCCGGCTACCATGGGCCGCGACTGCGATGCAGGCTACAGGCCTTACTACAACGCGCGAACCATCTCCACCGGAGCCGAAGTCTCTTTCTGGATCTGGCAGCAGTATCTCGCCACCGGCGACCGCAAATTCCTCGCCGAAAACTATCCGGTCATGGCCGCCTCCGCGCGCTTTCTCCTTGCTTATCAGAAGCCGGGAACGGATGGCCTGCTCCACACCAGTCCCTCCAACGCGCACGAAACGCAATGGGACGTGATCGACCCCACCACCGATCTCGCCGGGATCAAAACGCTCTACCCCGAGACCATCGAAGCGGCAAAGCTGCTCGGCAAAGATCCCGATCTCATCCGCCAGCTGCAGGCAGCGCTGTCAAAGATCCCTGCATTTCCACGCACGCAGGAATCCGGTCCTCTGACACTGCTTCCGCCTACGGCCGATGCCTCTGGCCAGGATGTGATCGCGGCTTCGTATCAGCCCGCCGCTGAAAAGCACAATATTGAGAACATCGGCCTTGAGCCCGTGTGGCCCTATGGACTAATCGGCGATGCCTCGCCTGACTTCGCGCTCGCTCGCCGTACCTATGAGCATCGCCCCTTTGTGGCTCAGGCCGACTGGAGCTGCGATCCCATGCAGGCCGCCCGCCTCGATCTGGGCAGCGAGGTGCAGGCCACTCTGGTGAGTCTCACCGAGCATTACCAGGAGTTCGCCAACGGCCTCGCCAACTGGGGCGGCCACTTTGGCGAGTTCTATGTCGAGGAATCCGGCGTCGTCGCAGACGCTCTGCAGGAAGCCCTCGTGCAGGACTACGACGGTCTGATCCGCATCGCGCCCGCCATCCCCTCCGGATGGGACTTCGACGGCAGCGTATATGTGCGCGGAAAGACAAAGGTCGATGTTCAGGTAACGAAGGGCGTTGTGACCACCGCCGTCATCGAGGCTGGAACGACAGAGCAGCTTAAAGTACGCAACCCCTGGCCCGGCCGGAAGGTCGATGTCATCTCCTCCACCGGAGCAAAGGCGATTACGGCAGATTCCGGACCGGTACTCACCTTTCATGCCGTCGCCGGTACCCGTTATCTGCTCGCGCCGCAGGACGCGCCATCATCGGCGCAGCCCTTCGCGCCCGTCACCGGCACTCCCGCCACGGCTGCAAAGCGTCTCGGCCCCGTGCAGATTGGCCTCTTTCCCGGCAGCGGTGAATGAAGCATGTATCCACCTGCAGGAGCGAGCTCATGAGCCATCATCCGCATGACCGGTTCCGCAGCTTCTGGATGGCAGCTCTGCTGCTGGCCGTCACTGCCATGCCGGCCGCGGCCCAAACCGGCGCTGCATCGTGGGTCGGAACCTGGGCCACCGCTCCCGTTCGCGACGACGCAGCCTCCAGCTTCACCCGGCAGACCCTCCGCCAGGTGATCTGCACCAGCGTTGGTGGTTCGTCCGCGCGCATACACATCTCGAACCTCTTCGGCACGCGCCCTCTGCGTGTGGAAGATGTGCACATCGCCCGGCTCGGCGACGGCTCTTCCATTCTTCCGGATACCGACCGCGCCGTCCTCTTCCGCGGCAGCCGTTTCATCGTCATTGCTCCCGGCAAAGAAGCCGTCAGCGATCCCGTCGCCTTCCAGGTTCCGGCTCTCAGCGATATCGCCATCAGCTTCTGTCTGCCGAGACCTTCAGGCCGGGCCACATTCCATGGCGCTGCCCATCAGACCAGCTACCTTGCCTCCGGAGACGTCAGCAGCAGCAAAGACCTGTCGGATGCGAAGACAACAGAAAGCACCTGGTTCCTCACCGGTCTTGACGTGCAGGGAGCCGGGCTCCACGGCGCCGTCGTGACCCTCGGAGCCTCCATCACCGAAGGCTATTTCTCCACGCCCGGCGCCAATCGCCGCTGGCCAAATGTCCTCGCGCAAAAGCTGGTGGAAGCCGGATTCGGCATCGGCGTGCTCAACGAGGGCATCAGTGGAAACCGCCTGCTCGCCGACGGCGCAGGAGCCAGCGCCAGGCATCGCTTTCGCCGCGATGTGCTGGAGCTGCCCGGAGTCCGCTGGGTCATCTTCGCCGACGCCCCCATCAACGACCTCGGTTCCACAAAGCCGCAGCCCTCGGCCGCGCAGCTCATCGCCGGCATCGGGCAGCTTATTGCGCTGGCGCATCAGAGCCATATTCAGTTTTTCTGCTCCACCCTCACTCCGTATGAGGGTGCAAACTACTGGACTCCCGCCGGCGAAGCGGCCCGCGAGCGCGTCAACGATTTTCTTCGCAGTGAGGCGAGTGGCTGCGACGCGGTCATCGATCAGGACGCCGCCACGCACGATCCCGCTCACCCCACCCGCTTTCTTCCCGCCTACGATCACGGCGATCATCTGCATCCCAACGACGCCGGCCTTCAGGCCATCGCCGGCGCCGTAAATCTGGCCCTCTTTACCCAGGCATCGGGCCGCGACGGAATGCGCAGTTCTCCGTCCGCCGGCCGTCACCGGCCATAAGACTTCAGCCCGGAAAAAGCCCCCGGTCTCTTCCCCCCGCTCCAGATCCATACCGGTGCGGCGATCCCCTTATCCGTTTTTACGGAAACCTCATCCTCGCTACGGCTAACAGGGGTACCTACCGTTACGCAACGCCCCCTCCTTTAAGTAGCTGATTACAGGAAAGATGTAGGAGCGTTACAGCGCCTCTCTAACCTTGTTCGCCGTTCAAACCGCAAATTATGGTGTTTTGCGGTTGTGAAATTCCGAAAGCGGTCGGCGCGCAGACAGGCGCTCTCTCTCAGCTCACCGGGTATTCCCGCCAGCCGCAATCCGTACCAGCAATGCGCTGTATTCCGTTCGTCTGTGCAGCTCATTGCCTGTTTTTTGCGGACATTACAAAGTGCAAGAGAAATTGCACAATACGCAACAAATTGGGTCGAGCCGGAATAAACTCCGGCAGCCCAGGAGGCCAATTATGGTTCGAAAAATTGCCACACTCCTTCGTGAAGCGCACACAGGCTTTGTCATCCTCTGTCTGCTCCTTACGGCTCCCTTTGTCCAGGCGCAGATACGCTCAGGAACGATCACCGGATCGGTCACCGACCCCAGCGGGGCGATCGTCGTTGATGCCGGCGTCACCGTAACCGACACGGGCACGAACGCCACCTACACCACCAAAACCACCTCTTCCGGCTCGTATACGGTTCCATACCTCGAGACGGGCACCTATTCGGTGTCCATCACCCATTCGGGCTTCGTCACGTTTTCAGAGACCGGCCTGCAGCTGAACCCTTCACAGACGGCTCGCGTCGATGCCGTCCTCCAGATTGGAGCCGCCTCCACGAAAGTTGAGGTCCACGCTCTCGCCGAACAGCTCCAGACCGACAGCAGCACCGTCTCCGCCGGAGTCGATTCTCTGGTCATTGACTCCATCCCGAACGTCACTGAGAACCCGCTCTACTACGCCACGCTGCAGAACGGCGTGCAGCCCCGTAATGAAGCTTCGACCAGCCAGACGCTGAACTCCTTCGGCATCGGTGTCGCCGGCCGCGCCCAGTTTTCCGCCATCGGCGTGAACGGTGGCCGTGCTTTTGAAAACGACATTCAGCTCGACGGTCTTCCCATCATGGGCGACGGCTTCAACGAAGCGTCGATCATCCCCAACGAAGAAGGCATTCAGGAAGTTCGCGTCATCAGCAACGACTTCGATGCACAGTACGGACGCGGCCAGGCCGTCATGTCCATCACCACCAAATCCGGTACGAATGAGTTTCACGGTCAGGCCTCGTACATGATCCGCAACGAAGCCCTGAATGCCAATACCTGGGGGAACAACGATCAGAACATCTCCAGGAAGGCCTTCAAGGTGAACGATTTCGGCGGAGCGGTCACCGGCCCTATTAAGAGGAACTCCATCTTCTTCTCTTCCAGCTACCACCTGCTGCGCTTCAACCAGGGGCAGACCTATCTTGAGACCGTTCCCACCGCGCTCGAACGGGTCGGCAACTTCAGCAATACATTTCAGCAGGACGCCAACGGCGCGGCCCAGCCTGCGCAGATCTTTAATCCCTTCTCCGTCACGCAGCTCGGTCCGGATCTCTATCAGCGTGCGCCATTTCCCAACGCCATCATCCCCAATCCCAATCCTGAAGCGGTCTACATGTACAGCTTCTATCCCACGCCCAACCGCACACCGGACGACGTATACAACACCAATAACTTCACCTCGACCGTTGTAAATACTGTGCGTCGCCAGACACTCAACAATCGCATCGATTACAAGCGCGGCATTCACTCCATCTACGGCAGCGGCGGATTTGACTTCGGCACCATTCTTCAGCCGAACGCCTTTGGCACAGCCGGCTTTAACAATGACCCGGCTACGACGAAAGATCGCAATCCCTATGCGCAGATCGGTGACACCATCGTTCTGAGCCCCACTCTCTTCGTCGACGTTCGTTACGGCGCAACCCGGACAGACACCATCAACTTTGCCGGCAACCACTCCGGATTCACGCAGTACGATAAGTTCGGTATCCCCTCTGCAACGCAGTCTCTCTTTGCGGAGCCCGGCGCCGCGCCTGTCGTCAATCCCAATGGCTTCGGCGGCTCGACCGGCGGCAGCAACTGGGCGGCGCTTTCAGGCGGCCAGTTTGCCAATAAGCAGGAACATCAGATCAGCCACGCCATCAACGGCAGCGTCACCAAGGTGCACGGCAACTGGACCTTCAAGGAAGGCGCCGAATACCGCGTCATCCTGGCAAACTACACGGATTTCGAAGAGGGCTCGGCCAATATCGGCGGATGCTGCGCTGGCGATCCTGGCGGCAACTACACATTCGAATATGCAACCGCAGAGGGCAAAGTTGCGCCTGGAAATACCTCTCCTCTGGAGAGTGGTATGAGCGGCGCGACCATGCTGGTGGGTGAGGGTGTCTGGTTTGTCCGTCCCGGTGCCAACCTCAAACCGGCTTATGCCGCCAAATACTTTGGTATCTATTCGCAGAATGACTGGCAGGTCCGCCCCGGCCTCACGCTCAATCTCGGATTGCGCTGGGACGTCCAGCCCGGTGTCACCGAGCGCTACAACCGCATGAGCGGCATCGACTTCACGAAGAAGAACGCATTCGGCACTATGGGTGCGATCGATTTTCCGGGAACCATGGGCTACAGCCGTAATCTCTGGGATACCGAATATCATGACTTCCAGCCGCGTCTCGGCGCAGCCTGGCAGGTCCGTCCCGGCACCGTCGTGCGCGCCGGCTTTGGCATCACCTATCTGCCCAGTAACACCGGATACTTCTCCAGTCCGAACGATTACGGCGAAGCTCCGTTTGCTCCCGGCAATCAGGCGCTGCCTTACGGCTCCAACCCGCATGGAGTTCCGGTAACGCAGTTTACCGATCCTTCTCCTCTTGTCGTGGCCACCGGGTCGAACGCCTCCGCTCCTCAGATCTACGGAACGGGCGAGGCCCTCTTTGACCGGCACCTGAAAAACCAGATCGCCAAACAGGGCAATGTCTTCATCGAGCAGGCCTTCGGCGGACGCTCGCAGTGGCTGTTTTCGCTCGGCTGGAGCGGCTCCTGGTCCGATCACCTCACCACCCGCAATCTCCCCTTTGAAGACCTTCAGAGCCTTCCCGCGGCCACGCTCGCCGGGTGGAAGAACCAGTACATCGCCAGCAACGGCGCCACCGATCCGTCCTCTGTGCAGGTAGCCAACCCCTATCAGCCGGCAACGGGTCCACTCACTCCCTTTCAGGGCAGTCTGGCCGCCAGAACCATTGAGCAGTTCATTCCGCTGCTGCCTTATCCGCATCTTTACGGCGCGGGTCTCAACGGATCGACGGGATTTGCCCGCTACAACTCGCTGCAGGTTCGCCTCAACCACGCCTTCTCCTCCGGGCTCCACCTCGATCTCAACTACACCTGGGGCAAGGAACTCGACTTCACCACCACCGGCATTGAAGACGGTCAGGGCGTGAACTACGGTGGCAACACCGGCACTCCCGATCTGGTCGATAACCGGCTCAACCAGAACTATGGACTGGCCGATCTCCCGCATCGCTTCGTTGCCACCCTCGTCTATGAGTCGCCCTTCGGCTCGAAGGGTCATTTCACCCTCAGCAATGCAGTCGCGCGCCAGGTGCTCGGTGACTGGAGCCTCGGCTCCGTCGTCACCGCGCAGGATGGAATGCCCTTCGTGATCAGCATGTCGAATGCTGGTTCCATCACCTCGCGCGTCGATCGCGTCCCTGGCCAGCCCCTGCAGGTTCCAAAGGGCCTGCAGCACTGGTACAACGGATCGACCACGGTCACGCTGCCCTGCGGCAAGACGGTCACGCCGCAGAAATACACTTTCCTCAAATACAACGCCTGCGCCTTTACCGGAGAAACGCTGACCACTCCGGACGGAAGCATCCATCCCAATCTTTACTGGAACGGTGATGCCGCTCAGACCAGCGGCGGTCTTCGTGGCCCCGGACGCTTCAACGTTGACTTCAGCCTCAGAAGAAGCTTTCCGGTCACCGAGCGCATCAGCCTGCAGGTTTCGGCGGAAGCCTCCAACCTGCTCAACCATGCGGAATTCAACGGAAGCTACACCGGAAGCCTCGGAAGCCCGAACCTGGTCAACAATCCCGGTGGGGGTCTCATTCCGGGCCTCGGCACCAGCAGTACCTATGGAACGCTCGGTGTCACAACCTTTGATCCGCGTCAGATTACGATGCACGCCAGAGTCGTCTTCTGATCGTCGCGTAATCCATCGCACATAACAGCAACCTCGAGGCTGAGACGCGCCGTACAAGGCGATCTCAGCCTCGCAGTCATCTCCGGACAAAAAATCGCACAATACACCCAGGCGGCGATGAGCAGAGCCACGCGTGGCTTTCACGAAAGGATCGGGCAGTATCGATGAGGAATGTGTTTAGACGTGTGGCAGTCGCAGCCGCCGGAGGAGCGCTGGCTGCTGCGATGGCGGGTTATTTCAGCTTTGGCCGTGTATCCGCCGCCGAATCCCACGATCACAAAACATGGACGGAATATGAGGGCAGTCTCGACTCCTCTCAGTATTCCGCGCTGAAGCAGATCGACAAATCGAATGTCACACATCTGCAGCAGGCCTGGTTCTACCCCGCCGGCAATAACGGTCTTCTCTTTGGATTCAATCCCGTCGTCGTCGGCAACACCATGTACGTGATCGGGAAGAACAACGCGATCGTCGCTCTCGACGCCGCAACCGGAAAAGAAATATGGGTCCACGACAACGACAATCCGCGATTCATCACCCATCGCGGCATCAGCTACTGGCAAAGTAAGGACGGCTCCGACCGCCGCCTCTTCTTCGGAACCGGCTATCTGCTGCACGCCATCGACGCGTCAACCGGAAAGGCCATCGACTCCTTCGGCGATCATGGCAGCGTCGATCTTCGTGTGGGCCTCGGACGCGATCCCAACTCCATCCACCAGATTCAGTCCGGAACCCCCGGACGCGTCTTTGAAAATCTGATCATCATGGGCTCTGCCACCGGAGAAGAGTACGGATCGCCTCCCGGCGATCTTCGCGCCTACGACGTGCGCACCGGCAAGCTGGTCTGGACCTTTCACACCGTTCCTCATCCCGGAGAATTCGGCTATGGCACCTGGCCCAAAGACGCCTGGAAGTACATCGGTGGAACCAATACCTGGGCCGGCATCACCATCGACGAAAAGCGCGGCATCGCCTACTTTCCACTGGGCTCGCCCACGTATGACTTTTACGGAGCCGACCGCGCTGGAGCCGATCTCTTCTCCGACTGCCTCCTTGCTCTCGACGCGCGCGCCGGAAAATATCTCTGGCACTTCCAGGCCGTGCATCACGACCTGTGGGACTATGACTTCGCCAGCTCGCCCAAGCTGCTGACCATTCGCCACAACGGAAAGAAAGTCGATGTCGTGGCGCAGGCCGGCAAGAATGGCTTCCTCTATGTGCTCGATCGCGTCACCGGCAAGCCGATCTGGCCCATCGTCGAGCGCCCCGTTCCTCCTTCTGATGTTCCCGGAGAACATGCCTCGCCCACGCAGCCCTTTCCCACCGCACCGCCGCCCTTTGCGCGGCAATCGTTCACTCCGAACGACATCGATCCGTATATTGCGGACCCCGCCGAGCGCGAGAAGATTCGCAAAGAGGTTGCAGACGCACGAAATCTTGGCCTGTTTACGCCGCCTGGCCTCACCAATACCATCGAGATGCCCGGCAACGGCGGTGGCGCCAACTGGGGCGCCAGCGCCGCAGACCCCGCTGCAGGATTTGTCTACATTCAGTCGAAGAACGCGCCATCCATGCTCAAACTCGAGCCCAAAGCGCCGCGCCGTCCGCTCTCCGGATCGCCCGCAATCCAGGGCCGCATCCTCTATCTGCAGAACTGCCGTATGTGCCACATGTCCGAGCTTCAGGGCCAGCCGCCGAGCATCCCCTCTCTGATAAACATCGTGCCCCGCATCGGTGTCGACCGCATCCGAAGCGCCGTCACCAACGGACTGTCACCCATGCCTGCATTCACCGACCTCACCCCCGGAGACGTTGATTCCCTGATCACCTACCTCACCGATCCCTCCAGCGCTCAGGTGCCTCCCGGCGTTCTCGCGCGCCTCAAATCGCCGCCGCAGTCGGAAGGTGGAGCGCCCGTACGCTACTGGACCGGCTACGGCTACATGGACTCAACCGACGGCCTGCCCGCCGTCCGCCCGCCGTGGTCCACCCTCACCGCCTATGACCTCAACAAGGGCACCATCGCATGGCAGGTGCCTCTGGGAGAGGTCTCCAGACTCGCCGCAAAGGGAATCACCGACACCGGCAGTTACTGGCCGCGCGGAGGTGTAGCTGTCACCGCCGGTGGTCTCATCTTCGCCGGCACCAAGTCCGACTCCATGATTCGCGCCTACGACAAAGACACTGGAAAGGTCCTTTGGGAAAAGGAAATGCCCGCAGCGCCCGAAGGAATCCCCGCTGTCTATGAAGTCGATGGCCGTGAATATCTGGTGGTCTGCGCAAGACCGGGCGCCGTGCTGGCAGGATCGGACGCCGGCTCTCGCCAGAACAGTGAGCAGGCCCCCGGGCCGGATGCCGGAGCATCGGCAAACTCCTCCGGCAAGGCGGAAGTACAGGGCTACTATGTCTTCGCTCTGCCTTCAGGCGATCAGAGCAGCAGCCACTGACGCATTCAATCCGATGCACCGCTGAGGGCCTGCCTGAAAAGCAGGCCCTTTTTACTTCATGCCCGCCAGAACCCCGCGCATATACGCGTAGCTCTTGGTCACGCCCGGCATGGGATCGTCGCCATGCACCTCGTATTCGAGGTCGACATATCCCGGATAACGAATCTCCTGCAGCGCCTCGAAGATTTCGCGCACCGGCATCTTTCCGTCTCCCACTGCCACCTGGCTGTCCTTTTCATGAAAGTCGGTAAGGTCTTTCATGTGCATATTGAACAGCCGTGGTCCTGCTGCGTGAATGGCCTGCACCACATCTGTCCCTGCGCGAACCGTATGGCCCACGTCGATGCAGCAGCCCATCCGCGCATCCATATGACCCACCGCCTTCAGCACATCGAGCGGAGAATGCCATATCTTATCCTCCGGGCCATGATTATGAATCGCAAGCCGGATGTCATACTCCTTCACAAACTTCTCAATGCGCGGCAGCACATTTGGCGCCGGATCGCCCGCGACAATCACCGGTATGCCGGCCCGTTTGCAGTACTCGAACTTGCTCCGAATATCGTCGTCATCATCTTTACTGAAGTAGATGGCCCCGGCAGCATGCAGCTTAATACCCGCAGCGGCGTAGTCAGCCAGCGCCTGGCTCTCTCCCTGCGGGTCCATCGGAAGATGATCTTTGGCATCCTTCGCATTCAGATCGCTGATGCTGAGCTCTTTCATAAAGCCGATCATCTGCGCCCGGCTGAAGTTGCGGAACGTATAGCTGGCCAGCCCCAGACGAATCGGCTCCTTCGCTCCCTTTGCCGAAGTCGCCCGAAAAGCGGATGACGACAACGGTACCGCCGTTAGGGCCGCTGCCGCCGCTCCGGTCCGAAGAAAGCCGCGCCGCGAAAATGTGTCCTTCATCATGACAAATCGCTCCTGCTTTTCAGGATATGGATCACGCCGCCTAAATATGCGGTGCCCAGCCCTTCTCGTACTCTCGTCCCCACATCTTCATCGCTTCCGCATCCTCCAGGATGCGCCCATCCTGAGGATTCAGCTTCAGCTCCCGATGGACCTCCCACGCAATATTGGAGAGCTGCAGCATCGTCACCGCAACATTGCCTACCTCAATCGGAGCATGCAGCTTCTCGCCCGTGCGGATTCCGGCGATAAAGTTGGCAAAGTGCGCATCGGTCATGGAATCGCGCCCGACCAGATCGGCGGATGAGGTCGCCTTGCCGGTTCGGTACTCGCTGGTCTTCTTTCCGCCCAGATCGTAGACCTCGTAACCGTCGCGATCCACCAGCACCGTACCGGTCGTCCCCATAATCGTCGAGCCGCGATCGCGATTGTAGAGCTTCATCCCCTGGCAGCTTTTACCCTCCCAGGAAAGCATCTTGTCGTCGTACTCGAAGTTCGTCACCAGCGTGTCATAGAACTGCCAGTCGTCTTTGAACTGGTACCGGCCGCCCGACGAGCTCACCCGGTTCGGATAATCGACGCCGAGCGCCCACCGGCACACATCGACCTCGTGCGTCCCGTTGTTCAGCGCCTCACCCGTGCCCCAGATGCGGAACCAGTGCCAGTTATACGGCTGCACGTTGTCTTTGTAAGGCCGCCGTGGTGCAGGCCCCTGCCAGAGGTCCCAGTCCAGAGTCGCCGGCACCGGCGCCGGCTTACCCGTCCCGATCGACTTTCTCGTATTGCTGTACCAGCATTTGGCGTAATACGCCCGGCCAATCAGCCCGTCGTGAATCTTATTTACGATCTCGATCGTGTGCGCCGACGAGCGCTGCTGCGTGCCCATCTGCACCAGCTTGTTGTACTTCTTCTGCGCTTCGATCAGCAGCGCGCCCTCTGCCGGATTATGGCTGCACGGCTTTTCCACGTACACATGCTTGCCCGCCTGCAGTCCCGCAATGGCCATCGGCGTGTGCCAGTGGTCCGGCGTGGCAATCGTGATCGCGTCCACATCTTTGCTCGCCAGCACCTTCCGGAAATCCTTCTCCGTCGCTGCCGAATAACCCATTTCCTTTTGCACGCCGCCGGCAAATTTTTCCAGAATGTTGCTTTCCACATCGCAGACATGCGTAATGCGGACCGCGTCGCTGTTGGCCTTCAGGGAGGACAAATGTGCATAGGCCCGGCCGTTCAGCCCGATCACCGCGAAGTGAAGGCGCTCATTCGCTCCCGGAATCTGTGCATAACTTTTGGCCGTCGCGTTTATAGCAAGCCCTGCGGCGCCCACGGCAAGTGTGTCCAGAAATTCGCGTCGAGTAACCACTTTTCTCTCCGTCGTCTGTTCTTTTGTATGGAAATGGCCCATCCGGCGCTGCCGGAAACTCAGCAGCCCAGACCGTCGCTTTCGAGGTCCTGCTTCAGCCCCTTAATGCTGATGCGCGTCGAAGCCTCCGGAGTGCCCGCGCCGCGCCAGTGCGTCTCCAGGCTGACCGCCTCTTTGTATCCCTGCTTCGCCAGCGCGCGAAACTGTCCGCGCCAGTCAATGATGCCGCCGCCTACGGGAGCCCACTCATATCCGCCTCCCGGCTTCCGCACGACATCTTTGCAGTGGCAGTGGCCGATCCGGTCTTTGGGAAGCAGCTTGTACCCGTTCGGATAAGGAGTTTCTCCGGCCGCGGCGGCATTGCCCGGATCCCAGTTCAGCATGAAGTTGCTGTTCGTCACCGCCGCCAGCGTCTCCGCGGCCTCGGCGCCCGTCGCCGTGTTGCACGACATCTCGTTTTCCAGCAGCAGAATCATGCCGTCTTTTTCGCAGCGCGCTGCCGCCTCCCGCAGCTTCTGGTTCATCGCCGCGCGATACGGCTTCTGATCATCGAGCCGCCAGAAATCGAAGCAGCGAATACGCCGCGTGCCGAAGGCCTTCGCCAGTTCTATCGAGCGCTCAAGCACTCCGTCCTGTGCCTTAAAATCCGCATCCGCGTGAAACTGATCGCGGCGCTCGCCCTTTGAGGAAAGCGGCGCGCCCGGCCAGTCCACCTTGAAGAGCGGACTGGCAATATCGGTCACGCGAAGCCTGTACTTCTCCAGAATCTTCCGGCTCTCGTCGACTTCCTTCGCGCTCAGATCGGTGATGTTCTTGTTCCACATCCCGCGCAGCTCAATCCAGCTCAGACCAAAGTCATGCGCAGCGACCGAGCAGCTGTGCTCAAAGTCCTGAGAGATTTCATCGTTGATCACGGACAGGCGAAACGGGCATGTCTGCAGTGCCGGTTCAGCGAATAAAGGCATCGCACCGTCCACAGCCGAAAATGCAGCAGCCGAGGCTGTCGCCTGAAGAAACTGCCTGCGAGAAATGCCCATGAGTTTTCAATGCTCCCGGTCGCATAATATGGCTTCCGGGAAACCATCATTCACGCAATCATCCGGAAATGCAAGGCCGGGGGCATGATAGACAGCCTCATATCTGGAGCTGCGGGCATGTTATTTATCGCTTCGGTTCTGCCCATCCTCCGGATACTGCCGACTGAAAGATCGCCTCGATAACAGCCATGTTTTTGATCGCGTCTTCCACCGGAACCGGCACTTCCGTATTGTCCAGAATGGCTCTCGAAAACGCGTCGCCCTGCACTGTGTACTGGTCGCATGTCGGAAAGGTCTCCGTCGTGATCCCCGCGCCGAAAAGATCACCTCCCAAATCGAGGAAGAGGCGCGTAGGCCGATCGATGGGCGCATTAAATGGAATTTCAATCTCGATGCGTCCTTTCGTTCCCAGAAACTGCACGCGCTGGTAAGGAACAATCTGCGTGCTGCAGGTAAAGATCGCCTGCCCATGAGGGAAGTCGAGAATCGCCGAGGTCAGCCGGTCCGTCTTCATCTGCGGATCGCGATCGATCAGAGAGACCACACGCGTCGGCTCCTGCTCAAAGGCAAAGCGCGAAGCCTGAACCAGATAGCATCCGATATCCATCATCGCGCCGCCGCCGGTTTCCATCTGATTCCGAATATTCGCCGGATCGATGTTGAAGTAGCTGAAGGCCCCCATGATCGAGCGCAGCTCGCCAATTCTTCCCTCGCGAAGCAGCTCTCGCAGCCTCACCCACTGCGGCGCCGTGCGCACCATAAAGGCTTCGCCGATCTTCACTCCCGTGCGTGCGCGGACGGCAAGCAGCGTCTCCGCTTCAGCCACCGTAAGGCTGACCGGCTTCTCGCACAGCACGTGCTTGCCGGCCTCCGCGGCTTTGATCGTCCACGGCACATGGAGCTGATTGGGAAGGGGATTGTAAATCGCATCGACATCCGGGTCGGCAAGAAGCTCCTCATACGAGCCGTATGCTGTCGCAATCCCGAGCGGCCCCGCGGCTTCTCTGGCCTTCGTCAGATCGCGCGATGCTATGGCGGTTACGCTGCTGAGCTGGCCCAGTTGCATTGCGGGAATCACCTTCTTAACGCCGATCGCGGCAGTGCTGAGAACACCCCAGCGCACTTTTTTGTTCGTAGCCATGGAAATCGAATCCATCCCTTTCAGGACGCATAAGCGTCTTCGCTGAAAAAACAAAATTATGGTCAGAAAGCCTGTTCGGTACAGAACGACGGTGCCATCGCGTGCAGCTCTCTCAGCCACCGGTACAGGCCCGGCCTTTCGCGGCAGGCTCCATCATACTCAATCATTTTGGGCAGTGCTTTTCATCATGGAAGTCACCGGCGAAAGGCGGCGCGCCCCGCCGGGAAAGCCATCTGGTTGACAGCCGTCTCAGTGCGGAGATAAAAGGACTGCCGTCATCGTACAGCCTCACTCCTTCGCCGCCGCGCTTCGCGGCAGTTATCAAAATCTGTAATCATCCGAACGCAAAGCTTAAGAGAGAGCCCATGATCAGCGATCGAAGAGCATTCCTCAAAATGGTTGCAGCCGGTTCCGTCGCCTTCGCTGAACCCTGCCGGCTCGCGGCCGCTGCCCTGCGCAATAAAGTCCGCATCACCGACGTGAAGTGCATGATCGTCCGTGGAACGTGGGACTGGAACCTCGTGAAGGTGGAAACAGACTCCGGCCTGTATGGCATCGGAGAAGCATACTGGGGTCCGGGCATAAAAGACCTCATCCTCCGCGAGCTGAAGCCTGCCATCATTGGCGAAGACCCACTCAATGTCGACAAACTCTACACCTGGATGCTGATGAGAAGCGCCGGCGCGGGCGCCATCGGCGGTCAGACCGTCTCAGCCGCCAGCGGCGTTGAGATCGCTCTGTGGGATCTGGCCGGAAAGATTCTGGGAACCCCCGTCTGCAACCTGCTTGGTGGCCGCTTTCGCGATCGTGTGCGCTTCTATCGAACGCTGCAGCTTCCGCACGGCAATATCGCCGATCCCGTCGCCTGGCGCGACCAGGTTGCAGAAGCCCGAGCGGAAAAGTGGGGCTGGACGGCATTTAAATTTCAGGGGAACGGGATTCCTCCCGCGCTTGATCCTCAGTTTAAAGAGCCCGGCCACGATCGGTTCACCCGCAATCTCACGGCAAAAGATATTCGCGAAATCGTGACCGCCATGGATACAGTTCGCGACTCTCTCGGTCCCGACATACCCTTCGCCATCGACTTTCACTGGGCCTATGACCTTCATGACGCCATCGCGCTGGGCAAAGCGCTCGAGCACCTGAATCTGATGTGGATGGAAGACCCTCTGCCGCCAGAGAATCCCGAGCCTATGGCGATACTTGCGCGCTCCACCTCCACGCCCATCTGCACCGGCGAAAATCTCTATGGATTTCAGGGATTCCGCCGCCTGATCGAAGCGCAGGCCTGCGCCGGCGTTCACATCGATATTCCCAAGTCCGGCGGGCTGCTCGAATCCAAACGCATCTCTGACTTTGCCGACGCTTATTACATCTTCACTGCGGCGCATAATCCCGCCAGTCCTGTGGGCACCACCGCTTCAGCGCACGCGGCAGCCGCCATGCGTGGCTTTCGCATCCATGAGCTCGCGAACTGGATCGACTGGTGGCCCGATCTCGTCATGCGCGACGGGCCTTTCTGGCAGGACGGCTATTTCACCATTCAGGACAAGCCTGGCCTCGGCATAGAAATCAATCCCGATGTCGCTAAAGCTCACCTGATGCCGGGAGAAACCTGGTGGGGTTAGAGACTTATCCTACGGGCGAAACTACGGAGTTACCGATGCTTCCGTGACTGTAGCCTGATCACACCCCGAGAAGCAGAAGGATCATGTTCAGGGTGCGGAGGGTCTCTGTTATTCGCAGAGCCCCTCCCGGATCTCACCGCGCCTCATGCTGCTATGAGAGGTGGCCCATGCTGGTTATATCTGTGACGATATGGATTTACGCCGCGTTCTTTCTGGCCTTGGCCCATCTCTTTTTCTGGGCGGCGGCAATTCTGGCTCGTGCTTCCGCGCTGAGGGTACGTTTCTTCGATGCCTTCGCGCCTTTGGGCGACGATGTTCCAGCCAGCAGATTCCGTGCTTCCCGCAGCCGGGCAATTTCCTTGTTCAGTTCAGGAATCAGATTCGCAGTATCCATACATTGCATTGTAGATCGGAACTAAGCATAGCCTCACGCATACAGAACTATTCTTCCTGCCGCACTCTGCCATAGGCGCGGTAACTGCGCATAAATTCCGCCAGTACTCGTGGTGAATCACGCAACGATATCTGCGCGAATGGGATTATGTACGAGAACAATGCAAAATGCCATGTTTTCGCTCCGGCTTACACTTTTTCTGCCTCAATCCACTTCCCGGTTCTGTCCGGATATCAATTTCAGAAATATCTCGCAGCATCAATAACGAGCGCAGGTCCGAACTGCCTCCCGCAGAAGCCGCATCCATCTGCGAAAAAGCGGAGATCCGTTCTATTAAACTGAAAGTTCTACCGACGGAAAGCCGCATGCCAGCCGAAATCATCCTTCAGCAAACCCCGGACGATGCCGCCCTCCCCGATAAGCGCGAGCAGCTGGCCGCCATCCGCACCAGGCTTGCCGAGCGCGCATCTGAGCTCGCCCAGATCCGTGCGCAGCTCAGAACCTTCGAAGGCCGCTATCTCCGCCAGGTCGGCATCCTCTATGCCGAGCTCGACGATATCGAAGCACGCATTGCCGAGCGCGAAGTCGATCTTTACGACTCCGACTCAGCTCGCAGCCGCGCCGAAGAAGCTCGCCAGCGCGCCCAGGAGACTCATGATGCCGCATTCGCCGCTGCCCGCGAGGCCGAAGAATTCGACCCGCCGCCCAGCCTCAAAACCCTTTTTCGCGACGTCGCCAGACGTATCCACCCCGACTTCGCGCGCGATGAGGCCGAGCAGAAGCACTTCACCCTGCTGATGGCTCGAGCGAATCAGGCCTACAGCCGCGGCGACATCGAAACCCTCCAGCGGCTCCTTGATGACCATCGCGAAATCAACGCCTCCATCGCCGGCGAAGGCGCTGCCGCCGAGCTTCTCCGCATCACGCGCCAGATCCGGCACGCCGAGCGCGATATCGCCGTCCTTGATGCGGAGCAGCACACGCTGCTCGCCAGCGAAATCGCCCAGCTACACCTCGACGCCGAAAGCGCCGCGCGCGAACACCGCGATCTCCTCACCGAGCTCGCCACCAGTCTCCGCGAGCAGATCGCCGACGCCCGTCGCCGCTTCGAGCTCATCGACCGCCAGATCGGCGCTCATGGAAGATAAAGCCAAAACCGGCCTGCAGCACATCGCGACCGGCGCCGCGCTGTCGCTCCATTCCACGCGCTCCGGCATCATCGCCCGTGGCCGGCGTGACGCCGCTAACGCAGCCTCTAATCCCCACTATCGTC
Organism: Paracidobacterium acidisoli; assembly: GCF_003428625.2. GTDB lineage: Bacteria > Acidobacteriota > Terriglobia > Terriglobales > Acidobacteriaceae > Paracidobacterium > Paracidobacterium acidisoli. The sequence goes on from NZ_QVQT02000005.1 coordinate 372,376, forward strand.
AGGCCGTCATCGACTACAACGCGCGTAACTTCACCGCAGCTGCATCCGGCTTCCGGCTCGCTGCCGAGCAGGGCCACGCCGAATCGCAATACCTTCTCAGCACGATGTACGACGCGGGTCAGGGCCTGCCGCAGGACGAGACGCAGACCGCTCACTGGGAGCGAAAGGCAGCCGAGCAGGGTCACGCTTACGCGCAGGCCAACCTCAGCTATCGCTGTTACATCGCGAGCAACTTTTCCGAGGCTTTTGCATGGTGCCAGCGCGCCGCTTACAGTAACCTCGCCTGGGCGCAGTACAACCTGGGTCTCATGTATCGCAAAGGCGAAGGAGTCGCGCAAAACAATACCGAAGCGGCTCACTGGTATCGCCTGGCCGCCACCCGGAACTTTGCTGAAGCCCAGCAGAAGCTGGCTGACCTTTACTGTTTTGGTCAGGGCGTTCCGCGCAGCTATGCGCAGGCCGCCGCGTGGTATCGTAAAGCCGCCGATCAGGGCAACGCCGAAGCCCAGTTCCAGCTCGGTCATCTTTATGCCATCGGCCAGGGCGTCGAGCATGACTACACCCAGTCCCGCCACTGGATACGTCAGGCCGCTCTCCAGGGTCACGAACAGGCGCTCCGCGAGCTCAGGCGTCGCGAGTACCGTGACCCATAGCCCACGCCGCAACGCTCGTTAATCCTGAGCGTCTGGCTGTCGGCACTCTCAGGAATTCTCTTTCAGGATGTTGCTCTTCATTCTTATAAATAAAGCCAGACAGCGATCGCGCCATGCCTTCCGCTTATCCAGTTGTTCCATCGGCGTCCTCTGCCGCATCTGGTCATGCACGTCTGCCAGCAATACGTCTGTCCACTTTCTCGGATCGACCTGCTCTTTGGCAATCGCATAGTTCATCGGCGCAAGTTTGGCGCAGTAGTCCGCCAGGCCGCCCTGCGCATTCAGGTCGATGTTTTCAAACGGTCCGATAAAGAACCATCGCAGGCCAAGCCCTTCTGTCATAGCGGCATCAATGTCCGCGGCAGAGCAGACGCCATCTTCAACCAGACGAAAGGCTTCATTCAGGATCGCACCCTGCAGCCGGTTCACGATAAAGCCGGTGACCTCACGGTTAAGCCGTATCGGCACCTGTCCCAGCTGCCGCATCAACGCCTCAGCCGTGTCCACTATCGATGGCAGCGTCCACGGTGCGGGCACAAGTTCGACCAGCGGAATCAGATGCGGCGGATTCAACGGATGCACTACCATGCACCGTTCCCGGTTAGGAACATCTTCCGTGAACGACGATGGAGGCAAACCCGAGGTAGAACTGCCGATCATGGCATCCGGCTTAATCAGTGGCGCCATCTCTTTATAAAGAGCCTGCTTGATGGGCAGGCGCTCCGGCGAGCTCTCCTGTACATAATCCGCATCATGCACCGCCTCTTCCAGACTGCCCGCCGTCTTCAGCCGCGCGGCAATATCTTCCGGCTTCTGGCCTCGCAGCAGGTCCATCTCGGCCAGCGCTGCCGAGGACTTTTTCACAAACTGCAGCGCAATGTCGATCGATGCAGGCGACGGATCATACAGCGTCACAGAAAAGCCTGCGCGGGCAAACACCAGGCTCCACGACCCGCCAACCAGTCCACAGCCAACCAGAGCAATCTTTTTCACAGTTCACCTTTCAATTATTGAAGAGGAACAAAATCACATCTCATGTGCGCTGCGATCTTCCATAAAGTGCAGCGCCACGATGGAGACGATGCCGCCAAATACCAGATACGCCGCAATGGCATAACCGCTGCCGAACGTAGCCAGCAGATACGAAGCAATCAGCGGAGCGGGGCCGCCTGCCACTATGGATGAAAGCTGATACCCCACTCCTGCGCCCGTGTACCGCACCCCCACAGGAAACTGCTCCGAGATGAGCGAGCTTTCCACGCCGTACTGCATCGCATGCGACAGCAGCGAGAAAGAAATAGCAAGGAAGATAAGTGTCCTGTTGCCGGAGTTCAGAAGCCGGAAGTAAGGAAATGCCATGGCGATCAGAACAGCACACCCGGCATAGTACATCCTGCGCCGCCCAACATGGTCGCTCAGTATGGAAAACACCGGCAGAAGAACCAGATCCACCACGGCAGCCGCAAGTGTCGCCATCAATACGAACGTGCGGGTAAGATGCGCGGTCTCCGTGGCATAGTCCAGAATGTAAGCCGTAAAGATGTAGTACGGCATATTTTCTGACATGCGCAAAAGCGCCACCAGCACCGTCTCACGCAGATAGTGCGTCATCACAAAGCGAAACGGATGCGTCTCTATCTCGCCCGACCGTACTTTCCTTGCAAACGACGGCGTCTCTTCCACTGAGAATCGAACAACCAGCCCAATCACGATCAGGAAGCCGGAGAGCAGAAAGGGGATGCGCCATCCCCATCTGAGAAAGTTACTGCCGGTCGAGTAGCTGGACAGCATAACAGCGAGGATCGACAGAATCAGTCCCACGGAAGTGCCGAGCTGCGACCACAAGCCCGCGGCGCCCCGCTTTTTCTGGTCGCCCCACTCCAGCGCCATCAGTGCAGAGCCGCTCCACTCGCCGCCTACCGCAAAGCCCTGTACCAGACGAAACGCCACCAGCAGAACCGGCGCCCATATTCCGATGCGGGCGTAGGTCGGCAACACGCCTACCAGAAACGTTGCAATGCCGGTCATCACCAGCGTGACGACCATCGTCGTTTTGCGCCCCAGCCGGTCGCCAAAGTGTCCAAACACCACAGCCCCGATCGGCCTTACCGCAAACGCCACGGCAAACGACGCGAACGACAGCATCGTAGAGACGAAGCGATTGTGAACAGGGAAGAAGAGCTGCGGAAAAACCAGCGCTGCGGTTGCGCCGTAAATGTAGTACTCGTACCACTCAATGGTGGTTCCAATCAGGCTGGCGGCGGCAGCTCTGCGCCGCTCGCGCGTTACATTTCGTTCAGTTACATCCACGCACACCCCCGGCAGCTGAAGTCCATCTTAGCTGCTGACAGCGGCCGTGCAGGTGTTATGGCCTGCAGATAGACAGGCCTCAGCCTTCGACGGTCAAAAGGGTCTCTTCAGTCAGGAGCCCTTCTTCAGCCCCGAAGTCGAACGGCTCGCAGTAACCATTTTCAGGCGGCGAGCCGCACCCGATGGATCACGTCTTTGTACTCCATTCGAGATCGCCGACAGAAAATCCTGCTGAACGCGGTTAAAGCTGCGCCCACGCAGAACGGCGGCGACGATGGTGCGAATCGCGCGAGTATCGCTGAGGCGCACAAAGCCGCAGCCGGCATTCCGATCTATAGCCATTTCCGGAACAATCGAGATGCCGACGCCGGCGGCAACCATGCCAAGAACACTGCTGAACTGGTCACTTTCGAAGGCAATGTTCGGCGTGATGCGGGCTCGGGTGCAGGTTGCGAGGCTCAGGTCGCGGAAACAGTGGCCGTCGCGCAACATAACAAAGGGTTCTCCGCGGAGATTTCTGAGGGCAAGTGATTCTGCGGCGCAGCCTGGATGGTCTTTCGGCAGTGCGGCGAAAAGCGGCTCAGTTCGGACCGGAAACAGCTCCAGGTCCTTGTGGCGTAGAGGCAGGGCAAGAATCGCGAGATCGATCGACAGGTCCCGCAGGCTTTCGATGAGAATGGGAGTCGTTTCTTCGACGATTCGCAGCTTCGCCTCGGGATATCTCTTTGAGAAGGCCGCCGTACAGCGCGGCATCAGATAGGGCGCAATGGTTGGAATAACACCTGCGGCTACGCTGCCGCGAGCGTCCGCGTTTCTGTCGGACACGCTCGATCGTGCCGCTTCCATTCGCTCCAGAATCGAGCGGGCATGGGGCAGAAAGGCGCGGCCGGCCTCGGTAATGCGGATGCTGCGTCCCAGCCGGTCGAAGAGCTTTACTCCAAGATCTTCCTCGAGCTTTAGTACCTGCTGGGAGAGTGAGGGCTGAGCGATCCGGCAGCGCTCGGCAGCGCGGCTGAAGCTGCCCGTCTCCGCGACGGCGCAGACATATCGTAACTGGTGAAACTCCATAGGTAATACCTATACCTGAGATGCGATGTACATATTGGAACTATCCATCATCATAATGCTACATTCAGTTCGTTGAGATCGATCCTTTGGGTTTCACGCGAACCCCATCAGCTGAACCAAGCCAACCAGAAGGAGAAACACACATGGCAACCGAAGCAAAATGCCCGTTCCATCACAGCAGCGGCGAGGCCAGAACAAACAGTGACTGGTGGCCGAACCAGTTGAACCTGAACCTGCTGCACCAGCATTCATCGAAGTCCGATCCCATGGGCGAAGGTTTCAACTACGCCGAGGAGTTCAAAAGCCTTGACTACGAAGCGCTGAAGAAGGATCTCACCGCGCTGATGACAAATTCACAGGACTGGTGGCCGGCGGATTTCGGCCATTACGGTCCGTTGTTTATTCGCATGGCATGGCACAGCGCAGGCACTTATCGCATTGGCGATGGCCGAGGCGGCGGCGGCAGGGGCCAGCAGCGTTTTGCTCCCCTCAACAGCTGGCCCGATAACGTCAACCTCGACCGCGCGCGGCGTCTTCTGTGGCCGCTCAAACAGAAGTATGGAAAGAAAATCTCGTGGGCCGATCTGATGATCCTTGCCGGAAATGTTGCTCTGGAATCCATGGGCTTCAAAACCTTCGGCTTCGCCGGCGGACGCGCGGACGTCTGGGAGCCGGATATGGATGTCAACTGGGGGCTTGAGGCAACCTGGATGGGAACGGACAAGCGTTATTCCGGGGAACGCGATCTCGCAAATCCATTCGGCGCTACAACCATGGGTCTGATTTATGTCAATCCGGAGGGCCCGGAAGGCATTCCTGATCCGGTCGCCGCCGCCAGAGATATCCGCGAGACCTTCGGCCGCATGGCGATGAACGATGAAGAGACTGTCGCGTTGATCGCGGGCGGTCACACCTTCGGCAAGACGCACGGAGCCGGTCCTGGAGCGCATTTGGGACGAGAGCCCGAAGGTTCTCCGATCGAGGAGCAGGGCCTGGGCTGGTCGAGCGCTTACGCCACCGGCATCGCGGGTGACGCCATCACCAGCGGCCTCGAAGTAACGTGGACCAGCACGCCGACAAAATGGAGCAACAACTTCTTCTGGAACCTCTTCGGCTATGAATGGGAGCTGACGAAGAGTCCGGGTGGCGCGCACCAGTGGAAACCGAAGGGTGACGCGGGCGCAGGCACGGTGCCGGACGCTCATGATCCGTCAAAGCGGAAAGCGCCGGCCATGCTGACCACCGATATCGCTCTGCGCCTCGATCCGGCGTACGAGAAGATCTCGAGACGTTTCTTCGAAAATCCGGATGCGTTTGCGGATGCTTTTGCTCGCGCATGGTTCAAGCTGACGCACCGTGACATGGGCCCTCGGGCACGCTATCTCGGCCCTGAGGTTCCGAAGGAAGAGCTCATCTGGCAGGACCCGATTCCTGAAGTCAATCATGTACTCATCGACGAACAGGATGTTGAGTCCCTCAAAAAGAAGATCCTCGCTTCCGGGCTAACGGTCTCGCAGCTGGTCTCCACCGCATGGGCATCGGCGTCCACCTATCGTGGTTCCGACAAGCGTGGCGGCGCCAACGGCGCGCGCATCCGCCTTGCTCCGCAGAAAGACTGGAAGGTCAATCAGCCTGAACAGCTGGAGAAGGTGCTGAAGACGCTTGAGAAGATTCAGAGCGACTTCAACCAATCGCAGTCCGGCGGCAGGAAGATCTCGCTTGCGGATCTGATCGTTCTGGCCGGTGGCGCAGGTGTCGAACAGGCCGCGAGGAATGCGGGTATCAGCATAACCGTTCCCTTCACTCCTGGTCGTATGGATGCTTCCGCCGAGCAGACCGATGTGGAATCCTTCGCGGTGCTTGAACCGGCCGCAGACGGGTTCCGCTCTTACACAAACGGCAGCCATGCGCCTGCTGAGATCACGCTGCTGGATAAGGCACAGTTGCTCACGCTCACCGCGCCGGAGCTGACCGTGCTCGTTGGCGGCATGCGTGTGCTCAACACCAACGTCGGGCAAACCGGATATGGCATGTTCACCAAACGGCCCGAGGCACTGACCAACGACTTTTTCATCAGCCTGCTCGACATGGGCACGGTCTGGAAGGCGGCTTCAGAGTCTCAGGACGTGTTCGAAGGGCGAGATCGCGGCACAGGGGAAGTGAAGTGGGCGGCGACGCGTGCTGATCTTATCTTCGGCTCCAATGCCCAGCTCCGGGCACTGTCTGAGGTCTACGGAAGTTCGGACGCACACGGAAAGTTTGTTCATGATTTCGTCGCGGTCTGGAACAAGGTGATGAACCTCGATCGTTTCGATCTGGCGGAATCCCACCAGTAAACTCCACAGTCTTCAGTGCTCGACTTCGACCTGTTGCCGAATAATCCCGGACCGGGTCGAAGTTCGAGCCCCCGATAATAATCAGCATGGAATGACCGCCGCCCAGCCAGACCGCTGCTCGCTCTGTCTTTGTGGAAATAGAACGATTTAAAGTCTGCTGCATCAGTGGAGTTGGTACAGCCGCTCAATACGCAATCAGTAAATAAGCAAACTACGAGAATGAGCCTCGCCGAACGGCGACCGGATGCAGAGGTTTTAAGCAGGAAATGCTGTCAATCAGCGGCGAAGAATGATCTGGCGGAGAGAGGGGGATTCGAACCCCCGATAGAGCTTTTGACCCTATAACGGTTTAGCAAACCGCCGCCTTCAGCCACTCGGCCATCTCTCCACGGCGCTGTTGCAACAGTTTAGCATGGACCCGGCAGCCCCTGAATCCAGTTCACTACATCCAGCGACGGCGCTGCAGCCGTTATCGCTACCCGGAGATCGTCACATCCCACACCTGATCCAGGGATTGCCTTGTATCCATCCCTTTATCTCTTCGCCTCCAGGGCAGACACTGCAGCCACAGATAAACGACCGGTGTCAGGTAAAGCGTCAGCGACTGCGACACAAGCAGTCCCCCGGCCACCGCAATGCCGAGCGGCCGGCGCACCTCGCCGCCCATGCCGCTGCCAAGCGCAATGGGAAGCGCCCCGAGCAGCGCCGCCATAGTCGTCATCATGATCGGACGAAAGCGCTGAAGACATCCCTGGTAAACAGCCTCTTCCGGAGCCATCCGCCCCGTTCGCTCCGCATCGAGCGCAAAGTCGACGATCATGATCGCATTCTTCTTCACGATGCCGATCAGCAGAATAATGCCGAGAAACGAATAAAGGTTAAGGTCCTGCCCGAACAGCAGCAGCGTGAGCAGTGCCCCAATCGCGGCCGGGGGCAGGCCTGAAAGAATCGTAATCGGGTGAAGAAAGCTCTCGTAAAGCATGCCCAGCACCAGATAAATCACCAGCACCGCGATAACCAGCAGAAGCCCAAGCCCCCTGCGCGCGCTCTGAAACTGCGCCGCCATCCCCTGAAAGGTGAAGGTCATCGTCGCCGGCATGCCGGTCTCTTCCGCCGCCCGCCGGACAATCGCGGTGGCCGCATCCAGTGAGACGCCCGGCTTCAGATCGAACTGAAACGTCACCGCCGGAAACTGCCCCACATGATTCACCGTCAGCGGAGCGACCGTCTGACTCAGTGTCGTCACGGCAGAGAGCGGCACAAGGCGGCCCGTGTCCGACCGAATATAAAGGCTCCCCAGCGATTCCGGATCGCGCTGATACTGCTTTGCCACCTCCATAATTACGTAGTACCGCTCCGAAGCAACGGTGATCGCCGCCGCCTGCCGGTTTCCATAGGCATCGTAAAGAGTATTGGCAATCTTCTCCGGATCGATGTGGAGTGACATCGCCAGATCCCGCCGAATGTCGACATTAACGCGCGGCGCGCTCATCTGCAGATCGCTCGAAACGTTGACCAGCTCCGGCAGAGACTGCAGCTTTGCCTTCAGCCTGGGAGCCCATCGGTACAGTTCCTCCGCATCCGGTGCCTCCAGCGCTACCGAATATTGTGACCGTCCCTCGTCTTCACCCAGGGTCACATAATCCCCCTGCTTCAGATAAACATTCAGCCCCGGAATCGCATCCAGCTGCTTCTGCAGCGCGGCAAGAAGGATCTTCACGTTCGGGCGGTGCCGGTCGTTTTTGAGATTGACCCAGAACCATCCTGAATTCTGCGAGACCACTCCGGACAAATTACTTTCCATCCATGGAATCCGCGCAAGAATTCTGTTGACCTCGTTCCCATACGCAATCATCCGGTCAAACGAGTTATCCTGCGAAGCCTCCAGCGTTCCCGAGAAGTTGGGAACATTCACCTCCGGCATAAAGCTCTTCGGCATGACGACAAAAAGAAACGCCGTCATCGCCGTCATCGCAAGGCTGGCGGCGATCGTCGCTCGCTGATGGCGCAGAACCCATGCAAGCGAGCGCTGATAGGCCGTTTCCAGCAGGCCGTAGACCTTTTCCGAATGCTTCTGCAGCCAGTTGGGCGTTTGCTGCCGCGAACCCGGAAAACGGCTGCACAGCATAGGGGTTAGTGTGAGTGCCGCGACCGCCGAAAGCAGTATGGAAACGGAAATCGTCACTGCGAACTCGCGAAGCAGGCGCCCCAGCACGCCATTCAGAAAAATAATGGGCAGAAAGACGGCCACGAGTGAAACCGTCATCGAAACAATCGTGAAGCCGATCTCGCTCGCTCCATCCACCGCGGCCTGCATCCCCGTCTTGCCCATCTCGCGATGTCGCACAATGTTTTCGATCATCACAATCGCATCGTCCACAATAAAGCCGACCGAGAGCGTGATCGCCATCATCGAAAACATGTCCACGGAGTAATGAAGCAGCCGCATCACGATGAACGATCCCAGCAGAGAGACCGGAATCGTCGCAGCCGCAATCAGCGTGGCGGATATCGAGCCAAGAAACAGATAAATCACCAGCACGACCAGAGCAATGGTCAGAATCAGCGTGTGATTCACCTCCGCAATCGAATCGCGCACAATATCGGCATTGTCTGAAACATTCCCGAAGGTCACACCCGGGGGCATAGAGTCGCGCAGCGATCGAATCACGGCCTTGAGGCTCTCCGCGACCTCGACCGTATTTGTTCCCGGCTGCTTGCGCACCGCGAGAATGATGCTCCGCCTGCCGTTAATCCAGAAGGCTCGCTTGTCGTTGTCAGAGCTGTTGATGACATGGGCAATCTGGTTCAGCCGCAGCGGAGATCCGTCTCTGTACGTCACGATAAGCTGCGAATAGGCCGCTGCCGTGGCAAGCTGGCTGTCCGTCTGCAGGGAGTAATCCTTGTTGCTGCCGTACAGTGCGCCTGCCGGCAGGTTGGCGCTGTTCGTGCTCAGCGCGCTTCGCACTTCTTCAAGGTCCACGCCATACGAAGCCAGCCGGTCAGGATCAACCTCGACGCGAATCGCAGGCTGCTCCGGCCCATACACCTCCACCTGCGAAACGCCGCTCACCATCGAGAGCCGCTTCGCAAATACCTGATTGGCGTATCTCGCAAAGTCATCGAGCGCCATCGTCTTCGACGACATCTCCAGCCACAGAATCGGATCGTCTGCCGGATTCACCTTCGAATACGAAGGCGGTGATGGCATATTCTGCGGCAGCGCGCCCGCCGTGCGCGAGATCGCCGCCTGCACATCCTGCGCCGCCGCGTCCACACTGCGATCCAGGTTGAAGTGAAGCGTGATGTGGGTCTCTCCCGCCTCGCTCGATGACGTCATATTCTCGATGCCGGGAATCGTCGAAAACTCGCTCTCCAGCGGAGTTGCCACCGTTGTTGCCATCGTGTCCGGATTCGCTCCCGGCAGCGCAGCCGACACGCGAATCGTCGGATACTCCACCTCAGGCAGGTTGCTCACCGGCAGAAACGCATAGCTGAGCGCTCCAAAGCCGGCAATCGCGCCCATCAGCAGCGTTGTGGTGGTTTTGTGACGAATGAAGAAATCCGTAAAGCGCATAACACCTCGCCTGTCTGCAGCGAACAGCGCTCATTCGCCGGATGGATCATCTGCTGCCGAAGCATGTGGCGAGGCTCCGCGAGGAGTATTCAGCAGTGAGACTCTGGCGCCGGGTGTCAGCCTCAGTTGTCCCTCCGTCACCACCATCTCTCCCGCGCGAATCCCGCTGCTGACAACCGCCTCCTCTGCGCTGCCTTCCGGTTGATAGGTCCGCGATATCGTCACCGGCGTCACAGTCGCAATGCCCGATCGAACCACCCAGGTATACTTCCCATCCAGCCCGTTCTGAATCGAAGACTCCGGCACCACAACCTTTCCGTTCTCCACCGCCAGTCGCAGCCGGATGTGAACAAACTCCCCCGGCCACAGCGCTTCATTCGTGTTGGGAAACACCGCCCTGAGCTGAATCGTTCCGGTCGTGGCATCCACAGCATTGTTGATGAATGCGAGAGAGCCCTCCTGCGTGGCTCCCTCGCCGCTGCCCGCTTCCACCTTCAGAGGATCATGCGCATTCAGCTTCTGCACCTCAGCCAGCTCCTGCTCCGGAATGCTGAATGCCACATAGACGGGAGCCAGTTGCAGCAGAGTCACAAGCGTCGTATCGTTCTCTCTTGCCACGTTGCCTGCAGTCACCATTACAGCTCCGGCTCGCCCGCTGATCGGAGCCGTCACCTGTGTGAAGCTCAGCTGCAGCTGTGTCTGGCTAAGCCGCGCCCTGTCCGCCTTCGTCGTATCCGTCGCCGCTGCGGCCGCTGCCTCATCGGAGCGGAGCGCAGCCTGTGTCGTATCGCTCGTCGTTAGCATCTGATTCACGCGCTGCCCCGACAAAACACCCAGCGCTCCCAGCTTCTGTGCAATCTCCGCTTCCGACCGGCTCTGCTTCTGCGAAGCCGCGTCGCGGGCAACGATCGCGCGGGTCTGCTGCTCCACCGCTATGTCGCGCTCCAGTTGTGCCTGCTCTTCCGCGGCCTGCCGCTCGAGTGCATCCGGATCGATCACGAACAGCAGTTGCCCTTTGGTGACGTTCTGTCCTTCCTGAAACGCAACACGCTGAATCTGCCCCGTCGTGCGCGGCTTTACCTCCACGCTCTTCATCGCCTCGACGTTGCCCACCGCCGTAATCTCCAGCGGAACATCCTTTGTGACCGCCAGCGCCGCGCGAACCGGAACCCCTTCCGGAGGCGTGGAGTTCGCATCGACAACAACACGCGAGCAGGACGTCAGCGACAGGCACGCCAGCACCCCCAAAGCAACCAGCGCTTCCGGAAGAATCGGTTTGTTGCTGCTTTTCAGTGGCTTCACAGACAACTCCTGTATCAGGAAGCCACATCCTCCTCCGCCGAAACACAGTTATGCAGCCGAACAGCTCAAAATTGCAGGGAACACTGGAGATTGCGAAAAGAAAGCGCCGGCAATACCCGAGCAGACAGGACGAGCCCAGGCTGCCGCAATCTCCAGAAGGCGAAATCGCCTTCCCTGCAGAATTCACGCCGCTCCCTGCAAAGCTGTGGAAGATGCATGCGGAAAGAGCCATGCTATGGAGAAAGCATGTGGTCTGCAGAAAGACCTGCACGATATTCCGGGGCACAGCGGATGTACGATACTTCCCGAAAGTGTTTAATGAGGGATACTCGTTGAATCCCGGGTGGCTGCGCTTTCAGGCCGGCAACATCTCTGTAGACAGTCCCTGATTTCGGGAAGGACAGATATGGACACTCTTACGGCTGTTCCATCGTATGCGCAAACGTTGCCCTCATTCGGAAGAGGTGCGGCGGCTCCTTCTCCGCATCACGGCTTCCGCTTCGGCGGATATGTGATCATCCTTTCCGTGGCCGCCGTCCTTGCGCTCGCAACCGCGGAAGAGTGCCGGTCCATTCTGCATTTTCCTTCTCTTCTGTATGGGGCCGTGCTTTGGGGATGGTGGGCCATGATCGCCAGCATCATCTGGAAACTTGGCCGCCGCTTTCCTGTTCTGTCGAGCTTTTCCCCCAAAGGCGTGACCTTCCATATCCTGACGGGCTCCGCGCTCGGAGTGGCGCATCTGCTTCTTCTCGGAAGCCTCGGCTTTATCACGCCCGAGTGGCGTGGCCATGCGTCTGCACTATCGGTCTGGACCGGCCTGTTAAACATCAACCGCTTCGGCATTGAGATCCTGATCTACGGCTTCGTCCTCGGCATCACCGGCATGATCGAATATCAGATTCGCGCGCAGCGCGATGCGATCAAGTCGCTGGAGCTGCAGAAGCAGCTCTCCGCCGCCCATCTGCGCACCCTGCAGATGCAGCTCGAGCCGCACTTCCTCTTCAACACGCTGAATGCAATCACCACGCTCGTCGAGTTCGGCAGGCAGAGTGAAGCTTCAGAGATGCTCGGCCACCTGAACGCAATCCTGAAGAGCACGCTCAAACGAACCACCCCTGAAAAAGTTCCACTCTCGCAGGAGCTCGAAATCGTCGAGAACTATCTGGCCATCGAGCAGATCCGCTTTGCCGATCGCCTGCGCATCGAGATCAGGGTCGATCCCGGCGCCCTCGATGGTCTCGTGCCCTGCTTTCTGCTTCAGCCCATCGTCGAGAATGCGATTCGCCACGGCATAGCGCACTGCGAAGCAGCCGGTGTAGTCGAGGCAACCGCTCGCTGCGACGGTCACCGTCTGCATCTGCGGGTCCGCGACACCGGCCCCGGAGTCAGCACGCCTCAGCAGAATGGGCACGGCATCGGACTCAAAAACACCCGCGAGCGCCTCATGCACTTTTATCAGGACGAATTCGTGATGCATGCCCGGCCGCTCGACGCCGGCGGCTTCGAGGTCGCTATCACCATTCCCTACGAACACGGCGGAAGATGAAGCTGAAGACCCTCATCGCCGATGATGAGCCTCTGGCTCGCGAGCGGCTGCGGTTTCTTCTCGCCGGCAGCGAAGAGATCGAGCTCGCCGGCGAGTGCCGTAACGGCAGGGAGGTCGTCGCCGCTCTGCGGGAATCCCGCATCGACCTGTTGTTCCTCGATATCCAGATGCCAGGCAGGGACGGCTTCGACGTCTTCGAGCAGATTGGTGCGGCAAATATGCCGGTCACTGTCTTCGTCACCGCGCACAATCAATATGCCGTGCAGGCCTTCGAGGTGCATGCGCTCGACTACCTCACCAAGCCGGTTGAGCCCGAGCGCCTGCAGTCGGCATTGCTTCGCGTCAGGGAACAGATCGCCTCCCGCAACGCGCTGCTCACGCAGGAGCGTTTGCGCTCCGTGCTCGCAGGCCTTGAGAAAAGCAGTGACGCTCCAAAGGAGTATCCCCGTCGCCTTCTCGTGCCCAACGGCGCGAAGGAATCCTTCATCAGCGTCAGCGAGATCGAATGGATCGAAGCCGCCGACTACTACTCCTGCCTGCACGTTGGAGCAAGAAGCCTCATGCTGCGGGAAACTATCCGACAGCTCGCCTGTACCCTCGACCCGAAGAAGTTCGTGCGCATTCACCGCTCCACCATCGTCAATGTCGATCAGGTTCGTGAGATATTTCGCGAAGGCCGCAGCGAAGGATCGGTCGTGCTGCTCAATGGCCAGCGGTTGAAGATGAGCAAAACCGGCTGGCAGAATCTCCTCGCCGTCAGCCGCGCCTGAAATCTCCTCCGCAAAAAGAATCGGATTTCCCGATAAACCCCTCACTTTTGCCTTCGTTTTCCTTGTATTCTTCGTTACATTGCGATCAGTCTTTCGCAGCTTCTCCGCAGGAGTCACTCAGGTACTCAGATCCCGCAAATTCGCCCGTCGCATGCGTCTGCTGCCTCTGGTAGCAGCGACATACTTTATGGTGTCCGGCGGCCCTTACGGCATCGAAGACATCCTCGGCGGCGCCGGCTACGCTAAAGCCCTCATCATCCTCGTCACTCTGCCGTTTCTCTGGAGCCTTCCCACCGCGCTCATGATCGGCGAGCTCGCCAGCGCCATCCCTGCCGAAGGCGGCTTCTATGTCTGGGTGCGCCGGGCGCTCGGCCCATTCTGGGGATATCAGGAAGCGTGGCTCTCTCTCACCGCCAGCATCTTCGATATGGCCATCTATCCCACGCTCTTTGTGCTCTACCTCGGCAGGCTCTTTCCAGGATGGACCGCCGGATCGCGCGGCACTTTGTGGGAGCTCGCTGTCATCGTCGGCTGTTGTCTGTGGAACCTGCGCGGAGCACCCGCCGTCGGAAACGGCTCACTCGGGCTCTTCTTTCTGCTGCTCACTCCCTTCGCCGTCCTCGTCGGAGCGGCCTTTCTGCATGGCAGACATGTGCCCGTCCAGGGCATGTGGTCCATGCACGGGAGCGAAGAGACCGGCCTCGCCACAGCCATCCTCGTGGGCTTATGGAATTACATGGGATGGGACAACGCATCCACGGTCGCGCAGGAGGTCGAGGACCCGCAGCGGAACTACCCGCGTGCCATGGTCATGAGCACCATCGTCGTTGCCGTCACCTATGTTGTGCCGTTGTTTGCCATGGCTTGGGTTGCCTTCCCCATCGATCAGTTCACCACCGGCTCGTGGACCGACGCCGCGCGCTCTCTCGCCGGCCCATGGCTCGGCACCGCCATCGTCATCGGAGGAACTCTCACCGCATTCGGCATGTTCAATGCGCTCATGATGTCCTACGCGCGCCTTCCCATGACCCTCGCTGAAGACGGTATGCTCCCGTCGGTGCTTGCGCTGCGCAACCGCCGCGGCGTGCCCTGGGTCGCCGTGCTGGCCTGCGGAATCGCCTGGGCGCTCGCGCTGCAGTTCAGCTTCGAGCGGCTCATCTCCATGGACCTGATGCTTTACGGCGCCAGCCTCATCCTCGAGTTCGTCGCGCTCATCGTGCTGCGCATTCGCGAGCCGCGTCTTGAGCGTCCCTTCCGCGCAGGAAATCTCGCGACCGCCTGTCTCATCGGCGCCGTCCCCACCGGACTCATTCTCTATGCCGTCTGGTGCTCTCGCAACGAGCGCATGGCGCACATGCCCGCCCTGTTATTCGGAGCCATCATCGCCTGCTCCGGACCCATCTTCTATCGCTTCTCGAAAACCATCTGGGCAAGGCCGGAGCCGCTTCCGAATCCCGGCGACTGAGCGCTCATGCCCGCCGCCGGCCTATGCAGTCGCCGCGCGGGCTTCAAGGCTCTCCAGAAACTGCTCCAGCTCCTCCGGAAGCTCCGTCTTCAGTTGCAGAACTTTCCCCGTGCGCGGATGCGCAAACTCCAGTTCTGCCGCATGAAGAAAATTGCGGTCGAGCGAAGTCGTCTCTTCCTCCGTGGCAGATTTCTTCGTCTTCGGAGGCACAATCCGCGCCGGCGCTCCATAAAGGGTGTCTCCCACTACCGGATGCCCGATTGAAGACATATGCACGCGGATCTGGTGCGTGCGCCCCGTCTCGATCCGCACCGAAACCAGCGTGAACGCTCCAAATCGCGACGCAATGCGCCGCAGCACCGTGTAATGCGAAACGGCGGAGCGCGCGTCCGCCTCACGCTTCGTCGTCATCCGCGTACGCCGCAGCAGATCGCGCGCAATCGGCGCATTGATTGTGCCGCGGTCCTGCTTCACATTGCCGTGAACCAGCGCTACGTAAGTCTTCTTCATCCGCCGCTGCGAAAACATCTCCGCCAGCTTCAGGTGCGCCGCATCGTTGCGCGCCACAATAATCAGCCCGCTTGTCTGCTTGTCCAGGCGATGGACAATGCCCGGACGCAGTTCGCCTCCGGTGGTGGAGAGTGAGCGATAGTGGCTCAGCAGGGCATTCACCAGCGTCCCGTGATTCCGCGCATCATCCGTCGCGCCCGAGCCCGCATGCACCATCATCCCTGCCGGTTTGTTGATGACTGAAAGGTCGTCATCTTCGTATACGATTTTGAGCGGAATATCCTCCGCAAATGCTTTCAGCGGCGGCAGCGAAGGCTTCCCCAGCACCTCCACCTGCTCTCCACCGCGCAGCTTCTGCGAAGGCTTCGCTTCGGCTCCATCCACCAGAACCTTCTGCTCGGAAAGCAGCAGCTGAATGCGGGCGCGGCTCACGCCTTCGATCTGCGAAGCCAGCCACGCATCCAGCCGCTGCCCTGCCGCCTCCGGTGGAACGGAATATGTCATCGTCATAGCTACAAATAATCCTGCATTAAGGCTGCATCACTTCGGTGTCACTTCACCCGGTCCATGCAGCCCCGGAACCCATGAAGGGAAATTCGGCTGCGGCTGCGGCATCGGCGCAGCATCGGGAGGCAGCATCGCCTGCCCCATCAGCCAGTTGCGCAGCAGCAGCGGCCATGTCGAGAGCGGAATGATCGAGCCGCACAGCCCGCACCCGTGATTCGAATAGTCGTAGATGTGCAGCTCCGACGGCACGCCCGCCCGCTCCAGCGCTCGGTAAAAATCGAGGCTGTTTTCTACCGGAACCGTCGGATCTTTGGTCGTCGCAAACAGAAACGTCGGCGGTGTCTGCGCCGTCACCGCAAACTGGTTCGAATATTCGTGCTCCAGCTTCGGATCGACATCCGGCCCCAGCAGATTCATCCGCGATCCCGCATGCGCCTCCGGCAGCTCCATGCTGATCACCGGATACGACAGCACCATGAAGTTCGGCTTGCAGCTCTCCGCGTCAGTTGTATCTGTGGCAGTTACGTTTTTCTCTTCGCAGTGCGTCCCCAGCGACGAAGCCAGATGCCCCCCTGCTGAAAATCCCCACACGCCCAGCCGGTTCGGGTCGACGCCATACTCGGCAGCGTGAGCCCGAATCAGCCGCATCGCCCGCCGCCCGTCGTTGATCTCCACCGGGTAATGATAAGGAGCCACGCGGTAATCCAGCACAAAGGCCGCCATGCCCTGAGCATTCAGCCACTGCGCAATCTGGAAGCCCTCGTGCCCGATCGCGACATGCGCGTATCCTCCGCCCGGAATCACCAGAATCGCCGCGCTCGTCGACCGCTTCGCCGGCAGAAAGACATACATCCGCGGCTTGTCCACTTCGGTGTCGCCCAGTGCGCCCGGCGCGCCATTCGGCCACAGATAAATCGCACGCGGAGTCCCGGCAGTGGCTTCCTGCGGCGCGCTCCGGGCAAACGCCCGGGTAAACGGCATCAGAGAGACTGCAAGCAGAGCGGCGAGCAGAAAACGGGCAGCCTTCGAATATCTTTTCATGGGGAGCAGTATATTTCCTCCGAACCTGTTTAAGTTCTGTCCATGCTGGATGGGACGGTCATTCGCTAGCTGTAAATATCGCAGGTGCATAATGTCTTGTGCGAGGAAAAGAGAGATGACGTCTTCGGATCAGGGAATTCTCAGTATAGAAAGCAGCCATTCCGTCGATGAAACGATGGCAAAGATCGAAGCGATCCTGCGCGAAAAAAACGTAAAGCTCTTTGCGCGTATCGATCACAGCGGCGAGGCCGAACAGGCCGGCCTGCACATGCCGCCCACAAAGCTGCTCATCTTCGGCAATCCCCGCGGTGGCACACCGCTGATGCTCGCCGCGCCCACTGTCGCCATCGATCTCCCTCTCAAGCTGCTCGTTGCGGAAGATGCGGCAGGGAAGACCACAATATCGTGGAACGATCCGCACTATCTTCTCGTGCGCCACAATCTGCCCGAAGCCCTGATCGCCAACATCGCCGTGATCGCCGCCATCGCCGAGGCAGCGGCAAAATAGCTCATTCCGCTGTTACGCTTTTTCCGCCGGTCTGCGCAGCCACAGCAGCCCGCCTGCCAGCACCGCCACCAGCGCTATCGCCTGTGCAATGGTGACCGTGCCGTGAAAGAGCGTATTCGTGCGCGGAGTGCCATTCCACAGACCAAGAAAGAAACTCGCCGCCCCGTAAAGCAGCAGCCATCCTCCGGCCAGCTCGCCATCCTGCGTGCGTCGCGGCAGCCACCACAGCAGAAGCGCAAAGATCAGCACGGAGGCGGCCGCCTCATACATCTGCACCGGATGCACCTTCACCCCGAGCGGCACCCTGTACCAGATCGCCGCGATAAGGCTGTGGTACGTCACTCCCCACGGCAGGGTCGTCGGCGTGCCGTAATCAATGCCGGCACAGAGCGCGCCGATCCGTTCCAGAGCAATACCCGCCGCCAGTGCCGGAGCCGCCGCATCGGCCGCCCGCAGCAGCGAAAGCCCTTCCGCCTGTGTGTAGAGCACCGCCGCAGCCAGTCCGAGAACAACGCTGCCCATCACGATCCATTCGCTGCGTACCGTCGTCAGGCCAAGAATCCAGAAAGGATGTGCGCGAAAGATGGAGAGGTGCGCCAGCACCAGCAGCAGCCGCTCTCCGATCAGTGCCGTCAGAATCGCGACAAGTCCCGCATTCCAGATTTTGTCTGCGCGCAGTCCCAGCCGACGCCCAAAGTGCATCGCCAGCGCCAGCGCAGTCAGCAGCGCGGCAGCGGAGAAGACGCCGTATGTGGGAATACCGACGTGACCGATCTGGAAGAGTCGAGGAAACAAAACCCGTAGAGGCAGAAAACCGACCCGCGGGGCCGTGAGGTGATGCGCCGGTGAACCCGTCCTAAGACGGTGGGAACCCTCCGCAGCTCTTTAGGCATTCCGAACTGGCGGACACTGCACACCGAGCCGATTTTTCGAGTCGGGCTCCCTGTTCAATGAATGTAGGTTCAACCAGCGTTAACCACCACACCTGCTTTGCAGGCCGGTCTCTGAGTGGATGCTATCGGGAGCCTGTAAGGATTGCAAGTCGGGCGCATCGGTACAGAGCGCCCAACAGCAGTGTCAGCCGATGCGGCGTTCTTCGCTCAGCACTTCGTCCAGCAATCCTGCGAGCGAATGCGCGCGCGTGCGCAACGAGCTGCCGCTCTCTCTGTTCCTGCCCGTCAGCTCGTCGTAGCTCTCGCGCAGCGACGAAAGCTCATCGGCAATGTTCAGCGCCGCCAGCACCGCAACGCGCAGCGAGTCGACCGTCTTTCCCTGCGAAGCCACCATGCGCATCTTCGCATCCACCATATCCGCCAGCCGGCGAATGTACTCCGGGTCCTGGCCGCGCAGGTGATAGGTCTGGTCGTAGATATCGACGGTCACAGCCTGCACCGTCGTATTCGTCTGAGGATCGGACATCGGCAGACGCTCCCTTTATGCAGTGATTTCGTCCAGCTGCGTCAGCAGCCGTTCCACGCGCTGGCGCACAACGTCGCGCTCCTTCTCCAGCGTGCGAACCTGATCCTGTGTGCGCGAAAGCTCGGTCGACTGCTCGTCCAGCAGCAGCTGCAGCGTCGCTGAGTTCTGTTCTGCCGCTGCGCGTGCCTGCCGCTCGGCCTTCAGCAGCTCCACTGCGCGCAGAACGCGCTGTTCAAGCTCGTTGAAATCATCGGCGGCAATGGGCAGCTGTGCATCCTGGAGAGCTAACGTAGACATCGTGTACCTCTGAAAAGCCGTAAAAAATCGGATAGTCCTTGGCGAAGTATAGCGCCTCCCGTACAGAGGAAAACCGCGGAAAAGCATGGTGTGCGAAACCATGGTGCCCGAAAAGGTACGTGGCGCCGGAAAGGGAATTCGGTGTTTCCGCGTCGAACAGGAAAAGCCGATGCGCGCTTTGGACCGGCAGTTTCCTGGCTTCTCCGGGAAAAGTTTCTGTCTGATTTGAATGGTTGGCAGCGAAAGCCGGGCGATGCAGGGAAGCACTGCGGAGAGCATGCGACGCGCAGTGCGCGCGTCTGCTTCATGCAATGGTCGGGACGGGCAGATTTGAACTGCCGACCCCTCGCACCCCAAGCGAGTGCTCTACCAGGCTGAGCCACGTCCCGACAACAGCTGAGGTCTGCCTTACTGAGTTTACACGAGCATGGCCCCCCGCGGCTGCCCGGCCGGACAAATCCCGTTCGCCTCTCCGCAAATCCCCGCCCGCGTCCTCTGGTTACAGACAGGTTTATTTCGCAATCGCTGAAACGGCCCGCCGTCCCTTCCACACCATCCCCTCGGAACCGGCAAGTTCCTCCTTCCTTCCATCGCCGGTTTCGCAATACCTGCCCGCGGCCCCGCCGCAGTGAAAGTACGAGGACAATTTCATGGCTGCCAGCAATCCTGCTGTTTCCATACAGGTCAGCGTCACACTCCAGGCCTCCACCTGCGGCGAGAAGTCTCCGCAGGCCGTCGCCTATGCCTTCACCAGCAGCGGTCGTTTCCTTACCCGTGCCGCCGTCAGCGGCGAGGGCGCGACAGTGCTTAACGTTCCCGCGGCAGGCGCCGCGCGGGAAGTCCGCATCGTCGTCGGCCCCGAAGTCGAAGGCGATCAGTCGCCCTCTCTCTCCGAGCTGACGCGCCGCGGAGCCAGCGAGCAGTTCGTCCGCATCACAGCCGACGCGAAAGTTCCTCCCGTCATCTTCGAAATCCCTTCCGAGATTCAGCGCTGCTGGATTCGTCGCTGTCTCGTGCAGGGTACCCTTCTCAAGAGCGTCATCACCGGCGGCCTGCCCGTTGACATGCCCGTCTGCGGCGCCGAAGTCCAGATCTGGGAAGTGGAGCCGATCGAGATCATCATCCCGAAGCTCCCCATCTCCGTCATCGAAAAGCTGCGTCAGATCGTTCTCACGCCCATCGGTCCGGTCAATCCGAATCCGCCCGATCCCGCGCCGTTTACCAATGTCGCTGCTCTTTCGGCGAGCCTTCAGCTGGCAAAGCCCGTACCCACCATCGCGTCGCCCGCGCCCTCTTCTCCCGAGTACGCCAGCCTGCAGATTCTCGCTCAGACCAGCGATGCCGAATCCTTCCGTCAGGCGCTCCTCTCCAATATCTCCATCGTGCGCTCCTGGCTCTGTGAGCTCATTCCTCGCTTCGTCACCAAAACGCTGATCGCGACCACTACCACCGACCGCTGCGGGCACTTCCAGGAGCTTATCTTCCCCGGCTGCCTGGGATCGAGCCCGAATCTCTATTTCACCGCGAGCCTCAGCTTCTACGGATTCTCTCTTTTTCTCTACGCCCCAACACCGGTAGCCTGCTACACCCACTGGGGCTATCAGTGCGGCACAGAGGTTACGCTCTACACCGACAGCATCTTTGCTCCCTGCTGCTCGCCCTGCGCCCCGGTCAACGCGGGTGAAAACTATGTCCTCTTCCGCGCCATCGGAGGCGTCGACCTCAGCTCGATCTATGGAGCCAGCCCGCTGCTTCCGTCCACGCCGCTCGGCCTTGCCGCCGGTGCCGTCGTCGTCGGAGAAGACTCGCCCTTCGGAGCCACGCTCCTTCCGCGCGTCGAGTTCGACAGCTCCCTGCTCGAAAACGGCCTCGCCAGCTACTATCAGATCTCGTATTGGGATACCACCCAGTCGCAGTGGATCGTGTTGGCGGGCGATATCTACCGCCACTACAACGAATTTGTCGGCGGACAACTGGTCACGAAGTCTTACCTCGTCGGACCGCAGCCCTCCGCTCCAAAGCCCAATCTCTTCGCCATTCCGCCGGCTCTGCCTCCGGTCGGCGACTGGGCCTATCCCAACCCGGCCAACGACCTCGCCAACGCGCAGTTTCCCACCGCATCTCTGCCCACCGGCTCAACCCCGCCGACCTACGGGCTCTACCAGCTCAAGCTCGACCTCTTCGACGCCGCCGGAAATGAGGTCGACATCAACGCCGCGGGAATCAAATACTACGTCCCCTCCAGCGTCGAGCCGGACGGCACCATCAACACCGTCGATGCCTCAACCCTCAGCCTCGTCAGCGGAAACAGCATGATCATCAGCCTCTACGTCGATAACCGTCCGACGCAGGCGCAGCTCCCCGCCGTTTCCACACCCGTCGATTCCACCGCCTCCGACCCGTGCGGCATCCTGCACTACAACGGCCCTGGAGACAATGTGGATATCGAATACGTCGCCTGGCAGCCCGGCAACTTCCTCGACTGGAACCTCTACGTCGTGCGCGGCACCACCGGTACCGTAGCCTCGCTCGCAGGCAACACCAGCGCAGGCTCGCCCGGATCGCCCGTCGACTTCAACAACACCGTCGCCACCCTCATCGGCAGCTGCCCGCAGGCCGCCTTTGGCGTCAACCTGTACTGCCAGTTCCGCGGCACTGACGGATGGAGCCGCCTTGGATACGGATACGACAGCTCGCAGTCCATCGCCTTCGCGCTGACCGTTCCGTGCCCGCAGACAAAGCCTCAGTAGTGCTCAGCCCGGGAAGCGGCTCGTTTCTCCCCGCTTCCCGGTTTTTTTAGCGCAGAGCCATGATCGTCTTTCAGAATCTGCAATCCGCTCCGGTGCTGGGCTTTTGGGCGCGGCTTGTGCTGGCCGTCCTCGCAGTCTGGCGCATTTCGCATCTGCTCGCGGCCGAAGACGGCCCGTGGGAGGTCTTCGCCCGCCTCCGCCGCTGGCTGGGCATGTCGTTTCTGGGCCGGCTCATGGACTGCTTCGGCTGTATCAGTCTCTGGATCGCCGCGCCGGTCAGCTTCTTCGTTGTTCGCCGGCTGCCCGATCTCTTCTTCTGTTGGCTCGCCCTCTCCGGCGGCGCATTTCTGCTCGAGCGCATGCACTCTGAACCGGAGGCGCAGCCCGTCATCATCGAACGTCTCTCAGAAAATGAAAAGGAAGACTCCAGCCATGGGATGCTGCGGTAAGGCAAGAGCCAATCTGAGTTACTCCCGTTCCGTTGCGGTTGCAACACCCGCGGCGGCCGCCAATCCTGCCGCTTCGGCCTCCTGGCCATCCGGCAGTGCGCCTCGGCAGCTCCGCTACACCGGACAGGCCGGCATCGTGGTCCGCGGCCCTGTTACCGGAAAGCCCTACACCTTCAACGCGCAGGATCAGGTACAGACAGTCGATCCGCGCGATGCCGCGGTCCTGCTGCGCACGCAGTATTTCCGCCAGGGTTGAAAAGGACAGGGCCGTCAAAAAAACTCCGTCAGAGAAACACAGATCTGTTTGATTTTGGCAGCGTCTCAGTTTGAGATTCGCGGGTTTGGGAATAATTTTCCGCCAGGGAAAGGCGTGTATAGTGACCCGTGGCCGGGAGGCGCATCGATTCCGGCCCAGATTCTATGGAGGCTGTCTATGGCAGAAGAGCTCTTGCCCGTCTCAGATTATGGCTACGATCCTACTGGCGACGAAGGCGCGCAACACATTCAGATACACGGCGGCGGGGCTTTGCCCGATAGTTACGTTATTCCCGCGACTATGCTGCCGCCTGTAGGGATGCAGGGCACGGTTCAGGATCCGGGAGCGCCGGGAAGTTGCGCGGCCTGGGCGTCTGTTTATGGCCTGGCCACTTCAGCGGCTGCCAGGGCGGGCGGATATGATCCAGCTACCCAGGATCGTCAGGCGAGTCCGGCTTTCATCTACATGGAAGTGACCGGCATCTCCGCGCCCCCCTGCAAAGGCTCGGCGTTGACTCCGTATTTCGGGATACTTTCCCGGACCGGTACACCAAACCTGGTCAGTGCGCCCTATTATGCGAACTGCCAGGAGCTGGTGAATCTCTACCATGATCCGTCGAAGCCTCCGGCAATGGATCTGGCTTTCAAGCTGGGGAGCACGACCGTCGTCCAGACGTCGGACGCTGAGTCAATCAAGCGGACTCTTTCGGCAAATCGGCCGCTGGCCTATGGCACACGCCTGTATACCGATTGGACAAGCTACCGTGGAGAACCGGTTCCTTATGTTGGGAACGGCAAGGTTGCCAAAAGCGGAAAGACCGGCAAAGACGTCGGCCACTGCATGATGATCATCGGTTATGACGACACGATGGGTGCGTACCGGATACAGAACAGCGAAGGGACGCAGTGGGGCGATTCCGGATATATCTGGATGGCCTACGCGACCTTTGAAAAGCTGGCCCAGGGAAAGGCATTTTTCTACGATTGACCCGCTTCCACAATCCTGCCGTCAGCGATGTTGTTTCTTCCACACGTACAAAAGCCGCGTCGTCATGACGCGGCTTTCAGGATTTGCAGGCACTGATACACCTCAGCAGAAAGATGCCGGGTTGGAGCCGTTGCACTCCCCGCCTGAAACTGCGTTACTTCGTCTGCGCGGTGGTCGCATCCGTGGTGCGCGTCGCGTTGTTGTCCTGCTTCGCAGCGCTGTCACCCTCACCCTTGATGCCATCCTTGAAGCCGCGGAACGCTTCACCCAGGCCTTTGCCCAGTCCGGGCAGCTTGCTCGGTCCAAAAATCAGAAGAGCAATAGCGAAGATGATCAGCAGATGAGTTGGTGTAAAAAGATTATCCAGCATGTGGTTTCTCCCGGAGCCGGTTCCCCGCCGCGGCCCAGCCGCCGGCGAAAAGCCATCCCCGCTTTGTTATTTATTGTCGCATAGAAGCGGGGTGCTCAGCGGAAGTACGAAGCCGAGGGGCCTCCGGTTTTCTTCGCACCCTCTTATCCCCGATCCAGGTACCACGGAATATTGATCACAACGATCCGCCGGCTGCCGCGCAGCAGCAGCATCAGCTTCAGTACATTGGCGCGCTGGTTATGCAACAGGTTCTCCCACCAGTGCTTTACCACCAGCTCCGGCACCAGAACCGCAATCTGGCGGCTCTCGTCCTGCTTTTCCGCCTGCAGCACAAACTCCATCAGCGGCTGAAGAACAAACCGGTACGGCGATTTCAGCGTCACCAGCTTCGGCTCGGTCAGCTTCGCCTTCCGGATCGGCTCCAGCACCTCGGTATTCCAGTCGTCGCAGATGCTTCGCCCCGTCTCGCCCGCCTCTGTGCTGTCGACGTGCACGGCGATCACCTCCTGCGACATCATCAGCGCGAAGCGCAGCCCCTTTTCGGTGATCCTGCTCCACCGGTCCAGCGGAATAATCACCAGCGGCGGCCGCAGATTGTCGACCCGGAGCGGCTCATGGCTCGCCGTCTCCGCCGCGACCTTCCGGTAGTGCTTGTGCACCGCCATCATGACCAGGATCAGACAGGGAATCAGCAGCGCCGTCACCCACGCTCCGGCGACAAACTTCGCCACCAGCACCACCAGCAGCGTGATCCCCGTGGCGACCGCGCCCAGTCCGTTGATGCACATGCGCGCCGTCGATCCTTTGCCCTTGTTGCGCCTCCAGTGCATCACCATGCCCGCCTGCGACAGCGTAAAGGCCAGGAACGCCCCGATCGCATACAGCGGAATCAGCCTGTCCGTAACGCCGCCGAAGAGAATCAGCAGTGTCGCGGTAAAGCCCACCAGGGCGATGATGCCGTGCGAATACAGCAGCCTGCGTCCGCGCAGAATAAACACGTGCGGCAGATAGTTTTTAAGAGCGATCGCCCGCGTCAGCCGCGGAAAATCCGCAAACGCCGTGTTCGCGGAAAGCGCCAGCACCAGCAGAATCGACCCGATGGTGACGTAATAGAACCATCCGCGCCCGGCCACCGCCGCCGTAAGCTGCGAAAGCACGCTCTGGTAGCCCGTTCCCGTCGGGTCCGTCGCGCCGATGCCGTAGAACCGGCACAGCCCGGCAATGCCCGCAAGCAGCACCAGTAGCAGGGCAATAATGATGGTGAGCGACCGCTTCGCATTCTTCGTCGTCGGCTCGCGAAACGCCATCACGCCGTTGCTCACCGCTTCCACGCCCGTCATTGCCGTGCAGCCGCTCGAAAAGACCTTCAGCAGCAGCCACAGCGTCAGTGCTTCGGTGGCAGGAGGCAGCTTCGGCGGCGCATCCACCGGCGCCGGATGCCCGCCCGTGACCACCACGTGGAAGAAGCCCAGCCCGATCACCACAATCATCGTGCCGATAAACAGATAGGTGGGAATCAGGAAGACCAGCCCCGTATCGTGCACGCCCCGCAGGTTCACCAGCGTCAGCAGCACCAGTATCCCCAGACAGATCGCCAGTGTGTGAGGCTGCAGCGACGGCACCGCGGAGATCAGAGCGCCCACTCCGGCGGATATGCCCACCGCCGCCGTCAGCACGTAGTCGATCATCAGTGCCGCCGCGGCCAGCAGTCCTGCTCCGTCGCCCAGGTTCTCGCTCGCCACCGTGAACGAGCCGCCGCCGTGCGGATACGCCTCGATCGTCTGGCTGTATGAGAAATAGAGAATCACCAGCAGAATCAGAATCGCCGCGGTGATCGGCACAATCTCCCGCACGCCCATCAGGCCAAGCGGAATCAGCAGGGTCAGCGCCGCTTCCGGCCCGTAGGCCGCGGAGCTCAGTGCATCGAGGCCGAAGATCGGAATGCCCGCGGCAGGTCCGATACACTCAGCGCGTTCCTCTGACGTCGCCAGCGGACGTCCAAACAGCAGGTCAGCAATCTGCATAAATCAGTTCGAGCTTAATTCCCGCCGGCCGCTTCGCCGAGTTGTTTTTCGAAGAATCCTGCCATGATCCCGTTGGCTTCATTCGTCTCCGGCAGCGTCGGGTCATACCAGAACGCATGCGTCAGCCCCTCGAAGACCACCAGCCGCGCATCGTCTCCCGCCCGCAGAAACGCCCGGTGCAGAATCGTCGTCCCGCTCAGCAGAATATCGCGGCCGCTGGTGATAAACAGCGAAGGAGGCAGGCCGTGCAGATCGGCAAAGACCGGCGACAGAACCGGATCGCGCGCATCGGTGCTGCCGACATACTGCGTGTCATGCGACCCCGGCTTCGGCGCATCCAGATGCCCCGAAAGGCCGCCCAGCGCATACATCGCCCACGAATCGCCGTCGCGCGAAAAATCGCCCATCCCCGAGAAGACGCCCAGCGCGGCCGGCATCGGCAGGTGCAGCTCCTTCAGCTTCACCGCCACCTCCGCCGTCAGAATCGCTCCCGCCGAGGTCCCGTAAATCGCAATATGTTCCGGCTTGTACGTCTTCAGCAGTTCCTTATAGATGGCGACCGAATCGTCCACCGCCGCCGGAAAGGGATGCTCCGGCGCCAGCCGGTACAGTGCAGCCACCACCTTCGTGCGGGTCAGGTACGCAATCGGGATCGACTCGTTCAGCGAGCCCGAGTCGGAATTGAAGCCGCCGCCATGCAGGTTCAGCAGAACGCGGTCGCGGTTCCCCTCCGGCGTCGTCAGCGGCGTCACCACATGCACCGGAACCCCGGCCATCGTGCTCTCTTCCACGTTCACCGGGCAGAGCTTTTTCCATGCCTCGGCGTTTTTCACCTGATACGCGTCCGTCTTTGCCCGGCGTTCGGCCAGCGTCTCCGGAACCGCCGCATCGGACACCTGGCGCCCCAGCCGCCTCTGCGCCTCCGGACTGATCGTCTTCGGAACAGGAATGACGCGGGTAATATGCGCCGTGCCGTCGGCGTCGATGTAGCTCGTGTCCTTCTGTGGCGCTTCCGCCTGTGTCGTTCCGGAAGCCTGAGTGGCCTGCAAAGCGGCTGCGCCGGCCGGCGCCAGGGCAACCAGCGCTGAGAGCAAAGCGGCGGAGAGGAGTCTCATCATGGTTCTCCGATATCGTCAATGAAGCTGCGAAAGAACAATAACAGAGACTGCACTTTAACAGGGACTGCACTTTAACGGAGACTGCCGGGTACCCCATCTTCGCCGCCCGTTTTTGGCGGCTAAGACGGGATAAGAGTTTCACTTTGGATCAGGGCGCCGCTTCAGCCGTGCCCTGACAGCCTCAAACTACACGGGCTTCAGCCTCTGTTTAACTTTGGAAATGCAGGGTATAAATCCGGAAACAGGCACTCCATCGATAAAGGATAGTTCCGGTCCGGTTCTCAGACCGCGCTGAGCAGCAGCAGAAGCACCGCGACCACCGTCGCCGCCTGGTAGACGTATTGAGACGGATCGCTGCTGAACCGCGTGCGGACGGATGGTTCGCGTGTGACAGTTTTCAGGAAACTCATCTCTGCCCCCCTGCTGGAAATTCCCGGATGATTCGTTTCAGGCCGCCCGCCGGTCTCATCCGCTGCTGATGGAACGTCTGAAATCCCTCTCCGGATTCCGGAAAGGGAATCTCGATATTCCTCTGGACGTATTGTCGGCAGAAACAGCGCAGACTCCAACAAAAAGTTTTCCGAAATGGTGATTCTTAAGTAATCATCCGTACCAAAGCCGTCGCTTCGTCCTGTTGCCGCCGTCGAAAGCCTCCGTCTCAGCCCGCACCGGTCTCGTTATAAAATCGGCGTCATGGCGAACGAACCCCAGCAGCCGGAACCCTCTTTTTTGAGCGGCAACCATGCCTCCCCGGAACGGCCGTCGCGGCTGCCCTGGATACTCGCCGGCGTAGTCGTCCTCATCGTGGCCGGCGCGCTCATTCTGCTCGGCCATCGCGCCCAGCCAGCCAATCCCGGCGGAGCTGGCCTGGCCCCGCCCGACCCCTACGCCGCCAGTCTGTCCCTCAGCCATCTCCAGATGAGTCAGGCAGATACGCGCGTCGGGGGCCAGACCACCTATATTGATGGTCAGATCGCCAATAACGGCAACAAAACCCTCTCCGGCGTCACCATTCAGGTCGCCTTCCGCGACTTCACAAATCAGCTCACGCAGAAAGAGACCATGTCTCTCAGTCTCATCCGCACCCGCGAGCCCTACGTCGATACCGAGCCCGTCAGCGCCGCGCCCATCCACCCCGGAGACACCCGCGACTTCCGTCTCATCTTCGATCACGTCTCGCAGGACTGGAACCAGCAGGTGCCTGAGATTCGTGTCATTTCCGTTACCTCCCGTTAATCCGGCAGCCCCGTTTTTCCGGTACCTTCCCCGGGCCGCAGCTATGCAGGATTTACCCGGTTCCTTTCGGCACTGCAAATTTTTCCTGCTTCCCTCCGAAAAGTGCTTCCTTACCCTCAGGCCGGTGAGCTTCCTCAGCGGTGGAAATCTCCGGCGCTGACCGACCAAACAATTCATTTCAGGGCGTTTACGCTTTCATGGCGAGTGGCCGCCAAGTTTGGCAGGCCAGATGCTCTTTCACTGGGCAAGACGGGATGCTGCGCAGCTTCCGGAGTGTGTCCGCGGTCAACGAAGTCAGCAATATGGATCACGAGCCATACGAAGGAATGCAAATAAATATGAGAACTCTGAATTTCAAATCGAAGTCTCTCTTGAAGCCCGGCGCTGTTATGGCCCTGTTCGTTGCGGCCAGCCTGGGCTTACCGGCAGTCGCGCAGTCCAGTCAGTCCTCCAGTCAGGTGCAGACCGGAGCAGTGGCCAATGGCACCCCCAGCCAGCAGGCCGGAACGGCGGAAACAGGAACCGGACAACCTCCTCTGCAGACGAAGTCCAACGAAGGCTTCTGGGGTCATGTGAACCCCTTCGCCCGCAAGAAGTGGGTACATCGCCAGCTGGACCCGGTGAAGGACCGCCTCAATGAGCTCGATGAGCTTCAGGCGAAGAACGCCCACGATATTAAGGATGTGGATCAGCGCGCGCAGAACGGGATTCACGCCGCCCAGTCCACCGCCGACCAGGCAAATCAGACTGCGGTAGCTGCCGGACAGACGGCAACCCAGGCGAATCAGACGGCTGAGACGGCCAGTACCAAAACCCAGCAGCTCGATCAGACCGTATCCACGCTCGACCAGTATCACCAGGTCACCGACATGGAGCTTCGTTTCCATCCCGGCCAGACGGCCCTGAATGCCAAAGCGAAGGAAGCTCTGGATCAGATGGCGCAGCAGGTGCAGGGGCAGAAGGGTTACATCCTCGAGGTCGCCGGTTATTCGCACGCACGCGGCCAGGTAGGCATTCAGAGCTCGCAGCACATGGCTGAGGCAGTCGTTCGTTACCTCGCCGAACACCAGGTTCCGGTCTATCGCATTCATGAAGTAGCGATGGGCAATACTCCGATGCAGGACAGCGATGGGAATACGCGCAGCGGCAGCGCCGTGCACGTCACCCTGATGCAGAACAGTTTAGCGGCCTTGAACTCGTCATCTTCAAATGGCGGTTCGCCGATTGGTGCGACGCAGCAGTTATCCGCGCAGCCCTCCCCTCAGGGTGCTGCGTCGCAGCCAGCGGTTCCACCACAACAATAACAACGAAGGTCGCAGCAAGCTCTCACACAACGAGAGAACCAAGGCAGATTGGCCCCTCACCCGAGGGGCCCTTTTTTTGCTCCTCACATCCCCATCCCCGCTCGCGAGTAATGGACTGGTCCGCATCGCTTTGTATCCGAGCATGGCCTCCCAGGTTGCGGAAAAGCTCTGCTTTGTATCAGGGCACGACTTCAGTAGGCGGGAATCATCCGATGCGGATCGTCCCTGCCGGGAAAAGCTCTGCTTTGTATCAGGGCACGACTTCAGTCGTGCCGCAAACTTCAGAACCAGTCGGGCTTTAGCCCCTGTGGCTTTTTTGGCTGCCTTCGCCTCATACTCTCTCTTTTTCCCGCAACCTGTTCAGTCGCTCTGTTCTCTCTGTGAATTCCAGCCATAAACGAAGCGGAGAGCGGCACGCCTCCCATTGCGGTCAGCCAGTGGCCTTTGTACACTCGACCAGAGCACGCAGTCACTCCACACCTCCTCTTTCCTGCAGCGGGCATAATACGGTATTTCAATGGCTAAGATCTCCGCAGCTCTGGCAGCAGCGGCTCTTCTGATGGGCATGGGCGGCGCCTGTGGCCATGCGCAGAGCGCTCCCGCTTCACCCGCCCAGATCTGGCACTCCAGCGCCGCGCAGGATCTCAGCCATGAAGCCGCATCGATCCCCGAAGCAAAGTACGACATCGACCCACATAAGATCTGGACCCTCCCCGAGCTGATCGATCTCGCCGAGCAGCACAATCCGGAGACGCGCGTTGCCTGGGCCCAGGCAAAGGCCCGGGCCGCTTCTCTGGGAATCGCGCGCAGCGCGCTCTTTCCCACTATGGCCGCCGTAGCGCTGGCGGCCACCGTACGGACCGCCGCCCTCATCGGCGAGTACTTCCACCGCCAGACCGAGGGACTCTTTCAGCCCACGCTCCACGTTGAATACCTCGTTCTCGACTTCGGAGGCCGCAGCGGCGCCATCGACCTCGCAAAGGCCAATCTTCTGGCCTCCGACTTCGCCTTCAACGACACGCATCGCAAAATCATCTTTCAGGTCGCTTCCGCCTATTACCGCCTGCTCAACGCGAAGGGCCAGCGCGAAGCCGCCGAAGTCAGCCTGAAGAACGCGCAGACCGTCGAGGAGGATGCGCAGAACCGCCTCAGTAACGGACTCGCCACAAAGCCCGACCTCCTCGAGGCAACCGCCGCCCGCGCTCAGGCCGACTACGATCTGCAGGCCGCCGTCGGCGCCGAGGATATCGCCCGCGGCGATCTCGCCACCGTGATGGGGCTCCCCCCCGCAACCACCTTTCAGGTGCAGGACATCCACGATCTCGCCACACCTTCGGACATGGCCGGCTCCGTCGATCAGGACATCGACCGCGCCTTTGCCCAGCGCCCCGATCTGATGCAGCAGCTCACGCGCATACGCGCCGCCAGCGCTTCTATCAAGGAGGCCCGGTCCACCTATTTCCCCACCCTCAGCTTCGCTGGTGACGGCGGTCTTGCCCGTGCCTACGGCCAGCAGGATCTCTATCCCGGCAGCTACGCGCAGGGTGAGGTCTGGAGCGTCGGCATGCAGCTCAA
Organism: Paracidobacterium acidisoli; assembly: GCF_003428625.2. Lineage (GTDB taxonomy): Bacteria > Acidobacteriota > Terriglobia > Terriglobales > Acidobacteriaceae > Paracidobacterium > Paracidobacterium acidisoli. The sequence continues at coordinate 403,754 of NZ_QVQT02000005.1, forward strand.
ATGGACCCTCTTCGACGGCCTCCGCCGCGAGCACCAGATCGCCGAGGCCGAAGCGGGAAAGAAAGAGGCGCAGGCCGGCGTCGAGGCGCTGCGCGATCAGATCGCCGACGAGGTCTGGACCGCCTACACCAATATGAAGACAGCTCTGCGGCAGCAGCAGGCCGCAGCCGCGCTGCTCACCGCCTCCGAGCAGTCCTATGAGGCGGCTCGTGAGTCCTACGGCTATGGTGTCCGTAATCTGCTCGACGTCGTCTCTGCGCAGAAGACGCTCGCCCAGGCCCGCTCCGAAGACATCGCCGCGCGCTCGCAGCTTCTCCTTCAGGTCGCCGGCCTTGCCTTCCGCACCGGCGATCTCATTCAGGTGCAGCCGCCGAAGGCTGGACCATGAGGCAGAGTTTCAGATCAGGAAAGAAACGAGGATGGATGAAGCTCCTGCGAAGATCGACCGCGTCCTTCGGTGCTCTCGCGGCTCTGGCAGCGCTTGCCGGCTGCGGCCACTCTCCCACCTTCAACATACTGGGATCGTTTTTCCCCGCCTGGCTGATCTGCATGATCGCCGGCATCGTGCTTGCCGCCATCGTGAACGGCATCCTGGCGCACTATAAGCTCGAAAAAGAAATTGCATGGACGATTGTTACGTATCCATGCCTCGCTGCATTCTTTGCATTCACACTCTGGCTGATCTTCTTTAGCTAACGGGAGAACTATGGCACTCAACCCGTCACCGGAGAGCCTTCGCCGCCGCGCGATCAGCAGCCTGATCATCCTGTGCGCCGCTGTGACCGGCCTGCTCGTCATCCATCAGGTCACCACCGATCCGCGCACCGACGATGCCGAGATCTTCGCAAACTACATCGGTATGGCGCCTCTGGTCAGTGGCCCCATCACCCATCTCTACGTCACCGACAATCAGCTCGTCCGTGAGGGAGATCCGCTCTTTGAGATCGACGACCGTCCCTACGCCTACGCGCTTGCCCACGCAAAATCCGATCAGCAGGCCCTCGAAGGCCAGATCGGCGACGAGCGCCGCATCATCGCCGGCAAGGTCAGCGGAGTCGACGTGGCAAAGGCCGGAGCCCTCAGCGCCGAGGCCAGCCTTGCCCGCGCCTCCGCCGCCGTCGAGCAGGCAAAGGCCGATGTCGCCAATGCCGGTGCCGCCGTCGAGCGCGCCGAAGCCGAGCTCTCCTATGCCACCAACAATCTCCACCGCATCGAGCCGCTTCTGGCCAAACAATTCGTTACCGTCGATCAGGTCGACCAGGCGCGCACGCTTGCAATCTCACGCTCCGACGCGCTGCATCAGGCCCGCTCGCAGCTCGCCCTCGCCCAGGCCGGACTCGCCGCCGCCGAAGCGCAGTATAAGCAGGGCCAGGCCACGCTGGTGCAGAGCCACCAGCAGGTGCAGCAGGCCACGCATAACGTCACCACGCTCGAGCCGCTGGTCGGCCAGATCCAGGGAAAACAGGCCGCTATCGACAACGCCCAGTACAACTACGACAACTGCAAAGTCGACGCTCCCTTCAATGCCCGCGTCACCAACCTCACCATCTCGCAGGGAGCCTACGCCACCGCCGGCCAGCACATCTTCACGCTGATCGACACCCGCGTCTGGTGGGTCATCGCAAACTTCCGTGAAACGCAGCTCCAGCACATCCGCCCCGGCATGAAGGCCGACGTATACGTCATGTCGAAGCCCAGCATCCGCTTCCACGGCGTCGTCGACAGCGTCGGCTTCGGCGTAACGCCGGACGCCGACCTCATCGGCCATCTCTCGCCCGCCAATCTGCCCGATGTGCAGCGCACCCTCAACTGGGTCCATCTCGCGTCGCGCTTCCCGGTGCGTGTGCGTATTCAGTCGCCGCCCACGGAGCTCTTCCGCCTCGGCGAATCCGCCGTGGTCGTCATCCGCGGCGAATCCTCGCTGCTGCCGCGGAAGTAGCCATGGCCACTCCCTCGGTACTGTTTCACCACGCAGAGCGGTTCACCGAATGGTTCCCCGATTTTTTGCGAAAAGAGCTCGCGCCTTATCCGGGCCGCGGCGCCGTCGTCGCGCGCATGGTCATCGCCGCAACCCTCAGCGCCGTTCTCATCGTCACCTTCCGCATTCCCGGAGGAGCCGTCGGCGCGCTCTGCGCCTTCATCCTCTCCCGCGAAAGCCTTCTCTCCACCGCCAAATCCGCAGCCTATCTCGTCCTCGCGTTTCTGATCGGAGGACTCTTCATCCCCATCGGGGCGCGCTTTTTCGCCTCGATTCCCATCACCCATTTCCTCTGGGAAGCGGCCAGCCTCTTCATGGTCTTCTTTCTTCTCAGAACGCTGACCAACTACGCAGTGGCCGTCGGCCTCAGCCTCGTCGCGACCAACATCCTCTCTATCTGGTATCTGCCCGGTCCCGCCGAGCGAAACGTCGAGCTCACGCTCTGGCAGGTCGCCGCCGCGCTCATCGGCGCGCTGGTCACGCTCGCCGTCGAGGTCGTCTTTCACGCCATCTATGGCCGCGATGAAGTCACCAGCGGCATCGACCTCCGTCTTCTGCAGATCGAAAACCTGATGACCGGCTTCGCCGCCGGCCGGCCCGCATCGTCCGAGACCGCGCACATGCTCGCGCAGTATGCCGTCGTCGGCATGGGAGCCCAGCGCCGCCGCATCGCCCTCGCCGGCGATGAGCCTCTGCACCGCGCCCGCATGAGCACTCTCGTCGCCCTCACCGGCCGCTCCATCGACTTTGCCGCCGCGCTTTCGAGCATCAGCATCGACTTCACTCCCTCTCTGCAGCAGAGAGCCGCCCGTCTCGCAGAGCATATCGCCGAGGTGCGTCACTGCCTGCTGAAGAGCGAAGTGCCGCATCCGCAGGAGCCCATCATGGAAATGGATGCGGCCACGCCGCTTCTCTCCGAAGTCGAGACGATGATTTCGCTCATGCCGTCCATCTTCATCAGTCAGAACGCAATGGACCCGCGCTTCGCCATTCCCGAAGGCCCGTCGTCTTCCAGCCGCATCTTCGTCGAGGACGCCTTCACCAATCCCGAGCATCTCCGCTTCGTGCTCAGCGGAACCCTCGCCGCCATGATCTGCTACGTGCTCTACGTCTCGCTCGCATGGCCCGGCATCTCCACCTCTGTCACCACCTGCGTGCTCACCAGCCTCTCCAACGTCGGCGCATCGCGTCAGAAGCAGGTTCTCCGTGTTGCCGGCGCCGCGCTCGGCGGCTTTGTCTTTGGACTCGGCTCGCAGATGTTCGTCCTTCCCAACATCGACTCCATCACCGGCTTCACCGTGCTCTTCGCCGCCGTCACCGCCTTCGCGGCATGGATCGCCTCTTCCAGCTCGCGTCTCTCTTATGCCGGCCTGCAGATCGCTCTGGCCTTTTACCTCATCAATCTGAGCGAGTTCAGCATTCAAACCTCGCTCACCGTAGCCCGCGACCGCGCCATCGGCGTCCTGCTCGGCGTGTCCATGATGTGGCTCGTCTTCGAGCGCTTCTATCCGCGTCCCGCCGCCGACGAAATGGTTCGCGTCTTCGTGCGCAACCTCCGGCTCATGGCCGACCTCATCGTCTCTTCACCCTGGGGAGCCGACTCCGCCACCATCGTCCGTATCCGCAGGATGAGAGACCAGATCTACAACAATTTTGGTGAGGTCAACGCCCAGGCCGACGCTGTTCCCTTTGAAACCGGACCCGGCCGCGCGGGGCACATGGCCGCGCGCGACCGCATCCGCCGCTGGCAGGCCGCTCTCCGCACCTTCTATCTGCTCGAAGCGCCGCTCATTCAGTTCCGCGTCTACGGAACTCCCGATCAGCAGGCCGGCGCCTACGCGCAGATCGAGGACGCCTTCCGCGATCAGTGCGCGCAGTCCTTTCGGAAGATAGCCGACAGGATTGAGCATCAGCTCAACCAGCGGCCGCCGGAAGCTATTGCCTTTCCCAGTCTCCTGTCCGCCTTTGACGCGCCTCATACCGGCACGCAGGCTCTGCTCACCGAGCGCGAACAGGCCCTGCTGCGCATGTCGCGCACCATCGCCTCGCTCGCCGACCGGCTGCAGCGCGAAGCCGTCTCCGAGCCTCTCTACGCGACGGAATAACCGCAGCCTGCAGCAGAAAGCCTTCTCGCCGCCGCCTGTTTTTTGCCGTGTAATCGGAGCTGATGATGCGTCAGGCTCTTTCGCCTGTGCGGAAAGATCTCGCGGAGCGAGATCGGTGGAAGCACCGGGCTTTAGCCCGGTGAAGAAGCGAGTGGGAAAAGGGGCTTCAGCCCCGGAGCTGCCGCCGCCTATTTTTTGCCCGTATAGCGAACGAACAGGTCAGGGAACTCTTTCTTCAGAGTTTCCACCTTCGGCCTGTCGCAGATCTGAATATAAGGATTGTCCGGATTCCTCAGCGCATAATCCTGGTGATACTCTTCGGCGCGATAAAAACCTTTGAGCGGCGTCACCTGCGTCACGATCGGCTTTGAAAACACCTTCGCCGCATCCAGTTGCGCAATGTAATCGGTCGCGATGCGCTTCTGCTCGTCATTGGCATAAAAGATCACCGACCGGTACGAAGGCCCCACATCCGGTCCCTGCCGGTTCAGCTGCGTCGGATCGTGCGCCACCGAGAAGAAAATACGCAGCAGCTGTCCATACGTAATCTGCGAGGGATCGTAGACCACCTTCACCGACTCCGCGTGTCCTGTCGTCTCCGTTGTCACCTGATTGTAGGTCGCCGTCGAGGCCGAGCCGCCCGCATAGCCCGCCGCCGTATCCACCACGCCGCGCACCCGCTCGAAGACCGACTGCGTCCCCCAGAAGCAGCCGCCGGCAAACACTGCCGTCTGCTGCGCGCCCGCCGCAGGCGTTGCGTCCATCTTCGGCGGAGGAACCGGAGCACCCGACGCAGCCTGAGCCGTACATCCGGCCAGAGCCACGGTCAGAAGAGAAAGCGCAAAGAGACGCAGGCAGCGATGCATCGTGACGTACCTCACTCTCTATATGATCCGCGAAACGTCAAATGGTTACACCCTCAGCCGAAGGGCGAGCGGAAAGAAACACTTTCACACCATGAAACCGCCGCGCGCGCTGTGAATCCGGATGCAATGGAAGCGTCGTATCCCCTGATGTAAAAAGAAGGAAAGTATGTCTCTCCCTGAAAGCAACACTGCTGAGATCACGGCGAACGATGCCGGTGCTGTTCCTGAAGCCGGTGCCCGTTCCTGGGCCATCGGATTTTCCAGCTTCATCCTGATTCTTCTGCAAAGCGCCTGCACGATGGTCATGGCCGTCAGCGGCATCCGTGTTCTCATCGGACTCACCGCGCTCGCCGCCGCCGCCGGTCTGCACCGGCCCGCTCGCGGCTTTCATGCCGACATCTTCCGCATTCCCATGATGACGATTGCCGTCGCCGGCTCCGTCATCAATCTCTATGTCCTGTGGCGCATCCGCACTCTGCGCAAGCGCCCGGCTGCGCAGTGGCGTGTCCGCCCGGCTTCACCAAAGCAGCTGCGCTCAGAAGCCTTCCAGATCGCGCTCGCCATCCTCACCCTCGTGCTGGTCGCCGCTGAAGGCGTGACGCACCACATCATTCACCACGTCCCATAACCGCGCGACAGGCGCGGTCAGAAGGGGTGCAGACGCAGCCACTCCGCGCAGAACGCATCTTCTTGAAAAGAACAGATTGTGCGGCATTTCCATCCGGTACCGGATGGCCGGGTTTCAAAACAGGCTGGCCGAAAAGGAATACTCCTGCCGTCCTTTATGGCCAGCCCGCGGTTTACTTTGTGGTGCTGGCCTCGATCAGGTGCTTCTTTTCCTTGTGATCGTGGAAATTCTTCGCTGCATACTGCACGCGGTCGCGGGCATAGGCCGCATCGTGCCAGCCATGAATCTCCACCCGCTTCCCTTCAAGGTCCTTGTAAATGGAGAAGAAGTGGGTAATCTCCTTCAGCATGTGCGGATAGATCTCCGAATAATTCCACACATCGGTGTAGCGCGGATTTTTGCGGCCGACCGCCAGAATCTTTTCGTCCAGCACGCCCTGGTCCAGCATCTCCAGCACTCCGATCGGGCGCACCTGCATCACGCACCCCGGAAAACTGGGAGCATCCACCAGCACCAGCACGTCGAGAGGGTCTCCGTCGTCGCTTAGTGTCGAAGGAATAAAGCCGTAATCTCCCGGATAGTGAACCGGCGAATAGAGATTCCGGTCCAGCCGGAAAACGTGAAGCTGCTTGTCGTACTCGTACTTATTAATGCCTTCAAACGGAATTTCAATCACGGCGTTGATGACTTCCGGCATCTTTTCACCGATCGGCAGTTCGAGATAATTGACCATAAAATTCCATTCTCAGAAGGATGTGCCGCTTGCACCGGGAAGGGCCCGCGGGGGATACCGTTTATAATCGGGCACGATGAAGGCTCATGTCTATGTTACGCTGAAAAAAACCGTCCTCGACCCGCAGGGACAGGCTATCCATAATGCATTGAAGAAGATGCAGTATCAAGGCATCGAAGACGTGCGTCAGGGAAAGTACTTTGAACTGCGTCTCGACGACACCCTCGACGCCGCCTCTGCCCGCGCCGAAGTCGACCGCATCGCCCGCGAGGTGCTCACCAATCCGGTGATCGAGGAATACACCTTCGAGCTCGAATAGCTTCGGCTCCCGCCTTCAGGCCTGGCCGGAATTGCCGGGACACTGCTCCTGTATGGAGCAATCTTCGGAAGGCACTGGAATTCTGCTTTATATCGAATACTGAAAATCTGTTTTGTATCAGGGCACGGCTTCAGCCGTGCCGCAAAGGTCGAAAAGAATTCCGGGCTTCAGCCCCTGATGGACGCATTTCCCGTTTTACAGAATTTTTTCCTGTGCCCTGAGCGCTGCGCCCTGTGTTCTGTTCTGCGCCCTGTTTCTGTACCCTGTTTCTATGTGCGGCATTGTTGGCTACGTAGGGAACCGCAAAGAAGTGGTTCCCATCATCATCGAGGGCCTCAGACGGCTCGAGTACCGCGGATACGATTCGGCGGGCATCGCCGTCGGCAATGGCCACGGGCTGGAGCTGCGGCGCGCCCCCGGCAAGCTGAAAAACCTTGAGGATGTCATCCGCGAGCGCCCCATCGAGGGTTCCTGGGGCGTCGGCCACACCCGCTGGGCCACGCATGGCCGCCCCACCGAAGAGAATGCCCATCCTCATCGCGACTGCTCCGGCCGCATCGTCGTCGTACACAACGGCATCGTTGAAAACTATCTGGCGCTCCGGCACGAGCTCGCCTCCGAAGGCCACCAGTTCGTCACCGAGACCGATACCGAAGTCATCGCGCACCTGATCGAGCAGCAGCTCAAATCCGCCGCTGAATCCGGTAAAACGCTCTCCCTCGAAGACGCCGTCCGCCGCGCCGTCCGCCGGCTTACCGGAGCCTTCGCCATCAGCGTCATCTCCGCCGGCGAGCCGAACAAAATCGTCGCCGCCCGGAACGGACCGCCCGCCGTCGTCGGTGTCGGCGAGGGTGAAAACTTCGTCGCCTCCGACGTGCCCGGCATCCTGCATTATACGCGCAATCTGTACTTCCTCGCCGACGGCGACATGGCCATCCTCACCCCCTCCGGTGTCACGCTGACCGATTTCGATGGCCATCTCATCGAGCGGCCCCTGCAGCGCATTCAGTGGGACCCCATCCAGGCGGAAAAAGGGGGCTACAAGCACTTCATGCTCAAGGAGATCTTCGAGCAGCCCCGCGCCATCCGAGACACCACCCTCGGCCGCATCTCGCTCGACACCGGCCGCGTCTTTCTCGCCGAAATGGAGATCTCCGACGAGGAATTCCGCGACATCGAAAAGATCAACATCGCCGCCTGCGGAACCAGCTGGCACGCCGCCACCGCCGGCAAATTCATGATCGAGCGCCTCGCGCGCATCCCCGTCGAAGTCGACTACGCCAGCGAGTTCCGTTATCGCGATCCCATCGCCGGACGCAACACGCTCGGCCTGCTCATCACCCAGTCCGGCGAAACCGCCGACACCCTCGCCGCGCAGCGCGAAATGATCGCCAAAGGCTCAAAGACCGTTGCCATCTGCAACGTCGTCGGCGCCATGATCGCCCGCGAAGCCCACGGCACCATCTACACCCATGCCGGGCCCGAGATCGGCGTCGCCTCCACCAAGGCCTTCACCTCTCAGCTCGTCGCGCTCTTTCTCTTCGCGCTGCATCTGGCCCAGGTGCGCGGCTCCGTCAGCGAGGACGAAAGCCGCACCTTGGTCGAAGCCCTCAGTCTGCTGCCCGGTAAGGTGCGCGAGATTCTGCACACCTGCGACAGCGAGTGCGAAGCGCTCGCCAGGCGCTACTCCGGCGCCCGCGACGCGCTCTTCCTCGGCCGCGGCATTCACTATCCCATCGCGCTCGAAGGCGCGCTCAAGCTCAAGGAGATCTCCTACATCCACGCCGAGGGCTATCCCGCCGGCGAGATGAAGCACGGCCCCAACGCCCTCATCGACGAGACGCTTCCCGTCATCGTCCTCGCCACAAAGGATGAGCACAACCGCGACTCCGTCCTCCGCTACGAGAAGACCCTCTCCAATATTCAGGAGGTCACCGCGCGTTCCGGCAAAGTCATCGCCGTCGCCATCGAGGGCGATACCGCCATCCGCCAGCTCGTCGACCACGTGCTCTGCATCCCCGCCGCGCCCGAGCTGCTGCTGCCTATCCTCGACGTTATCCCGCTGCAGCTTCTCGCTTATCACATCGCCGTGCGCCGTGGCTGCGACGTCGATCAGCCCCGCAATCTCGCAAAATCGGTCACTGTGGAGTGAGCGCCCGCCAGTGTTTCAGCTTTTCGTCAGTATCGATTAAAGCAGGGCGGAATGTCTCTAAAGTCTCTAAAACTGATGCGCGACTTGACGCGTCCGATATACTTGGAGACAGATAGGTTTGCGGGTCATCTCCATTGGAGAGATGATCACAGAGAAAGGGCAGACAAATGAGGAAAATCGGCGGTCAGTAGTAATTACCAATCCCAGTGCAGGTGATAGGTAAATCCGGTTTTAGGGTTTTTAATAACCGATCGGATACAGCGTCCTCCGTTGTAAATGAGAGGTTTTTCCAGCGTTCTGGCGGGTTCTCCACCCGCTTCCAGCATTAGTGAAGCGTTCCGGCAAGGGCGATTTTCCGGCAATTCCACTTCCAGTTCCACTTTTCTCGTGTCGAGCGCCACTTCGTGCAGCAGACCTTCGTGATCGTCCAGGAATGAGTCGTACACCTCACATTCAAGTGTGATGGTTCTTTCATCGCCACGATTCAGGGCGGGCTTCAGATGGATGGCATAGCTTTGCAGGCAGCCCATGGACGTGATCTGCGATGGCGCGCAACCATCGATCCTCACAGGGCCAAGTTGACCGTCGGCTACCATATTGCGAAACCAGAGCTGATCGACGGAGCCGAAATTGACCCTGACAGTCTGGGTGCGCCGAAGCACGGCGGCTCTGCCCGAAGAATCTTTCAGGATCACTTTTTTGGCGAGGCAGGTGGTCGTGAGAACGGTCCGGTTCATCTTCCATTCTATAAATCCGAGTGCAATCACAGCGATGAGTATCACCAGCGCCACAGCAGTCGCAGTTCGAGCGGATTCGTGAATCAGAGGGATAAGGCCGGCGACGCCCAGAATAAGTGCGGCCCAGGCTAATTTACGGTCTGTGGACAAACATGTTCTCCATGGTCTGCTTTTGCAGACCCATTATGAGGGAAGCCTTCTCTGTTGCAATACGCACGGATATGACACTCACTGCCGGGAAGGCAGGCTCGCCGTCACCCGCGTCCCGTCCAGATAAAACGTCGTCAGCCCCAGCATGTCGGTGCGAAAGGTCTTCACCTGAGCCTGCTGCAGCTCCTCCAGCACCACGTGCCGCGGATGCCCGTAGAAATTCCGCCGCCCCACCGAGATCGCTGCCCATTCCGGTCGAACTGCGGCCAGGAATGCAGGTGTCGTCGACGTGCGGCTGCCATGGTGCCCGACCTTCAGCACATCGGAGTGCAGGCCGCCCTCGGCCAGCATGCGCTCCTCGCTCGGCGCTTCTGCATCGCCCTCCAGCAGGGCGGAGGTCTTGCCGTAACGAAGCTGCAGCACCATCGAGTCGTTATTGCCCGGCGACGCCGCAGGCCGGTAATCCGCCGCCGGAGCCAGCACCCGCACCGCCGTATCCTCGCCGAAGCGAAACTCCTCGCCTGCCGTGTGCCGCCTCACCGTCACCCTCAGCAAACTCGCCTCCGCCATCACGCGGTCATACATCGCAGATCGGGGATTGATCCCGATCCACAGCTCGCGCGGACGGAAATTCGCCAGCACCGCGGCCATCCCGCCAATATGATCCGCGTGCGCATGCGTAATCGCCACAGCATCCAGCCTCCGAATCCCGCGCGACCACAACACCGGCGAAACCACATCCTCGCCGATATCGAAATTCGCATCCGGCGACTCGCCCACCAGCCCTCCCGCATCGACCAGCAGCGTCTTCCCGTCCGGCGTCACCACCAGCAGCGAGTCGCCCTGCCCCACATCGATCGCCGTCACCTCCAGCGTGCCCGCCCGATGCTGCTGCGGCTGCGGAAGCACCGTCGCCGCTACGCTCGCGCCCAGCAGTACCAGCGCCGCGGGAATGCCGAAGCGGTGCCTCCGCACCGCCGCAATGGCCAGCGCCATCAGCAGAATCGCCAGCACCACCGCAGGTCCTGACGGCGCCGGAATGCGAAGATCGCCTGCCCGGCTACTGCCGAAGAAGTGAACGATCCCCGTAACCCCGTGCAGCAGCAGCGCCGTGAACGCCCCCGGCACAGCGGCCAGCGAAGGCGCCGCCAGCAGCAGAAAAAATGTGATCAGTGCCGACGGCAGCAGCAGCCCCAGCAATGGAACGATCAGCAAATTCACCGGCAGCGCCGCAATCGTGATGCGGTGGAAGTAAACCGCCATCGGCAGCGCCATCATCAGCTCGATCGCCGCCGAAGTCACCAGCACCTCCAGGCACAGCAGCGCCAGCCGCACCATCCCAGGAAAGCAGAGCCGCGCCACGCGCCTTCCCGTAAACATCTGCAGCCCCTGTGCCAGCATCCGCAGGCTCACGCGAAACTGCGCAATCTTTGCAGGCAGCGCCGGATCGAGCGGCAGCAGCCACAGATCCTTCGTCGCCCGCAGATACGGCCCGAAACTCCGCTCCGCCATCGGCACGGCAATACCTGCGACGGCGATCACCGAAAGCAGCGTCATCTGAAAGCCGGCATCGAAAAGCGCCGCCGGATTCGCCGCCAGCATCGCCAGCGCCGCAAATCCTATGGCGTTCAGCGGCTGCCGCTCGCGCCACAGCAGCCGCCCCGTCAGATACAGCGCCACCATCCAGAAGGCCCGCTCCACCGGCTGCCCAAAACCGCTAAAAAACGCATAGCCAAACGACAGCCCGATCGTCGCCAGCGTGGCCGCAACCCGCTGCAGCCGCAACCGCCGCGCCATCCAGAAGACCAGGCTCGAAAAGATCGCCAGATGCATGCCCGAGACGACCAGCAGATGAAACGATCCCGTCCTCTCAAAGCCCACCCGCACCCGATGCGCCAGAAACGTGCGGTCTCCCGTCAGCATCGCCGTCAGCATCACGGCATCTTCCTGCGAGAGCCGCAGCAGCGCGGGCAGATGTTCTGCGATGCGCCCCGAAGGGGTGTCCGGCGCACTGGCAAACTGCAGAATCCGCGTGCTCGCCGCCTCCTGCAGCGCATGCAGCCTGCACGAAAGCTCTTCCGTCGCCGGCCGATGCGCAGCAACCACAGAGGCCTTCGCCGCATTCGCGCTTGCCAGCGCCGCAACGCCCTGCCTGCGCAGCCACGCGCCCGCGTCCCACACTCCCGGATCGAGAAACCGCTCCTCCGTATGCAGCGCGAACGTCCCGCTCAGTCCGTCGCCGCAGTGAATCTGCGGAAACGGTGCCTCCGCCGGTGCAAACAATGTGATCCGCGCTGTCTCCGGACGCGGCAGTGCATCGCCGCCCGCGCCGCTTACGAAGGAAACCCGCACATCGATCTGCTGGCTGTGCTCCGGCCGCAGCTTCGTCGAAAACGGCGACGACGATTCCACGCTGCGCACCGGCCCGTAGCGAATCACGCGCCCCCGGACCAGCCTCGGCGAATTGTCCGCCAGCCGCGCCAGCGGCGTCTGTTCCGCAGGCCGCGGCTGCATCTCCGCGCAGAAAAGGCCGAGCAGCAGAAACATCGCAGCCAGCGCAACCGTCCCCATGCGCGGAGCGCGCCACGCCGTCCACACCGCCATCGCGATCGACAGCACAAGCGCCGCAAAGACCAGCCCCGGGACGAACCACAGCCATCCCGCGGTCAGATCGCCGCCCGCAAACCAGCACGCCGCAAAAAGCGCCGGAGCCGCGGCAAACTGCAGTGCTGCCGGCACGCCCTGTGCCGTTCGTCTGTGCGCAGCCGCCCGTGATCGGAGAGCAGCGGCAGGGGGCGCGGAGATGGTTGCGGTGGACATGGCGGCCGTCACTCAGCGACCGCACAAAGACCGTCAGCGCAGCGTCAACTGCGTCACGGACTCGATGTGGAATGTGTGCGGAAACGCTGTAGATGGCAGCGTAACCCGCATAAACAGGGCTCGCAAATGACTTTGGTGTCCAAAGGCTGAAAACAAAAAGGAGACACCATGTTCGAAAAGAACGGCAGATACTTCGCCGACTGGCGGGACACCAGCGGCAGGCGCAGGCGGAAGTCATTTCCGAGCGCGAAACAGGCACGGCGTCACGAGGCGAAGGAGCAAGCTGCGTCAAAAAAAGGGAAGCGCTCGGCACAGTCGCTGCGTGGACGAGCGCTTACATCAAAGAGCAGCGGACGCACAGTCACAAGCGGCGTGCAGCGGTCATCCTCAACGCGCTGCACAGCGAAAAAAAGATCAGAGAGCTGACCGCGCTGGACGTGGTGGCGATGGCGACATCGCTGCTCGCGAAGCGCGAAACAGCAGCGGCAAAGTATTCGGCCATGGGAGCGCTGCGCTCGCTCCTGCGGCTCATGCGACCCAACACGCGGCTCACAGAGGCGGTGCCGGTCGTGGCCAAGCCGCGGCCACGCAACGTACTCATCTCCGACGAAGAGCGGCAGGCAATGCTGCTGACCGCGGCGCCATTCCTGCAGTGCTTCATCCTGTTGTGCGGCGATCTGGCGCTGCGGTCCGGCACCGCCGCTCGAATCGCGCCGGAGCACTATGACCCCATAAGTCAGGAGCTGCGATACGTCACGAAGGGCGGTCGCACCATGCACATGCCGGTGACGCGGCAGCTCGTCAGGCTATTCGAGCTGGTGCCCGCAGACGCCGACAGGACCCGGCCGTACGTGCAGCATCTCTACGGGCGGTCGATCACACAGCATGCGCTCATCAGGCAGTTCGCGCGGCTGTGCGGGCGGCTCGGCATCCGGGGCAAAACGCCGCATGATCTGCGGCGCAGCACAGCCGTCAAAGTCATGGACATCACCAAAGACCTGCGCGTTGTGCAGCACCTGCTCGGACATACGTCACTCGACTCGACACTCTATTACCTCGATCACGACTACGGCCACGTGGACCGCGAGCTGATCGAAGAAGCCGCAAAAGGCAGAAAGGCCCATCAGGCATGAAGCACACAGTAGAAGCTGCAAAAACCCCTGTAAAACACTGGGTGCCGGAAATCTGGGCAACAGCGCACGAAGCCGAGCAGTCAGCATCCATCGAAAGCTACGTGCATTATTGCGAGAAGGCACACGCCGAGGCCCGCGCGGAAGCCATCGAGTCGAAGTGCAGCGAGAGCGAGGCCGATAACGTGGCCGCGGCAGCGTGGCGCTGCACGCTGCCGCTGCTCAGCAGCCGCACGGCCGTGCAGGCGTTCATTGCCTGCGTGGCGGTGGGCCAGCAGCGCGGCTGGATCAAACCCGAAGAGAGCCGCTCGCTCATGTACACGGCACAGACCGCGCTCAGCGTGCTGAGAAAGGCTGGCGCGTGATGCAGGCCGACCTGCAGGCCATCTCTGACAGCATCGTCGCGCTGGTCGAGGCAATCGAAGGCGTCGGCAGCCCCGAGCAGTTCGACGCGCTCACGCTGGAGCTGTACTGGCGGGCGCGTCTGCTGCGCGATCAGGTCTCGGTGCTGAAGGCGGCGAAGCGACGAGCCATGAGCGCGGCCATCTGAGGCGTGATACGCTCACACGGGCACAACCAACAGGCGCGGCCCTCCGGCCGCGCCTGTATCGTTTCGGAGGCCAACATGGAGCCATATCTGCGCAATGTGCTGCGCCGCTATGCGGAGCATGCCTGTAATCCCGGCCGAACCACCATTGCGGCGTGGCGGCTGACCCGCAGCGGCATCAGGAAGCAGTGGGACAGGGATGCGGAGCTGATCTGGCGCATGGACATCGCCGCACTGCTGCGCCGCCTGCCCGACCCAACCCACACCATCCTGCTGCTGGTGCATGGCATCGGCTACAGCGCACAGGCGGCGGCCATCCTCGTCTCGCAGAGCTACACACAGACCCGCGCCGATCTGCGCATAGCAGAGGAGCGTTTCAGCGAGCTGCATGCGGCCTATGAGGCAGGCGAGCTGCCACCGGCACGCCGACGCTGCAGCGGCCGGGTGCAGTAAAGCGGGCAGGCGCGGAGTCGCAGCGTGGGTTCGTGCCCGGATCAGCAGTGAGGCACGTCGGCCGCCAGCGCAACCGCGGCGCTGTTACCCGCCGTGCTGCGGTGGGCTCGGCCACATCGGCCTCGCCGTCAGGCACGGCCGCATCCGCCTTCGCGCTCACGCGCTGCGGCGGCTCTCATGCGGCCGGGCCATCTCACGGGCTGCGCCCGTACCCCTCAGCTCCGTCCGGCAGCGTGCGGTTCCGCGCGGATCAGCAGGCGTGCCCTCACGTGGACCATCGGCCCGCGCGGGTCACAGCAACCGGCAATCCTGTCCAAAAGGAAAGTATGCTGCCCCCACGGGCAAAGCACACATGGCGGCGCGGGCAGGCGGCCAGCCCCACGCTACAGCCGCGCGGGTCCGCGCGGGCTCCGGCCTCGCTGCGCTCGGCTGCCCGTGCTCCCACGCGCAGCGCGACGGGCGTGGCCGCCTGCCCTGAGCGCCGCACGGACCGCACCAAAGGCCGTCCATGCCCCGTGGCATGGCCATTGTGTGCGCCTGTCCTCGCCCGTCAAGGCACGCTTCGCTCTTCGGCCCTGACCGGCTGCGGGAGGCGCGAAACCCGCTCCGCTATCGGGGCATGGAGGAAAAAGCATGGCAGGCAAACGCCGTACCCACCCCATACCACCCCCACCCCCTCCCCCCGTGCGATCACTGATCGCACGGGAGCGGGAGCGTCGGCCGGAGCTGCGTCCGGGAGCACCGGCACCGGCCACGGCCACGCTGCTGCGCCACCAGCGTCAGGAGCCCCTGAGCGCCTTCACCGCGTGGGTGCGGGCCGGAGGTCACAGCCATCCGGTGCCGGTGGAGCGGGACGGCATGGACGAGCAAAGCCGGGCGCTCTTCGGGCTGATGCTGACCGATGAAATCGACCGGCTGCGGCAGCAGTTACGCGTGGCGCAGCCTTCGGCGGGCGGGCCGGACGCGCTCAGTCTGTGGCTGATGCTGGTCTGGTGCTGGCTGGAGCCGGAGGCGCGGTACCAGCACCCATGGCTGCGGCTGAACGCGTCGGAGTGGACGGCAAAGGAAGCGGAGCTGCTGGCGCGGCTCGATCATCCGGAACTGAAGGCCATCGCCGCACGGCTGATGTCACACCGGACGGGTGTCCAGCGCTGAGGCGCCGGTGACCATGGTGTCCACGCGGTGTCCATCATGCCTGCAATTCCGCTGGACACCGCGTGTCAGGCGGGCTAAAGTGGGTATCCATCACCCGCGTGACACCAGCGTCAACTGCGTCACGGACTCGATGTGGAATGTGTGCGGAAACATATCCACCAGATGCATCTCTCTGAGGTGATAGCCGGATTCTACCAACGCGCGCAGATCGCGAGAGAGCGTGGCCGGATCGCACGAAACGTAAGTAATGTGCGCTGGTTTCAGCTGTCCCAGCAGTGCTGTTACGTCTTTTCCCAGCCCGGCGCGCGGCGGATCGGCGACCACCAGATCGGGTGTCTTCTCTCCGCGCCTGACCGCGCCGCGAAGAAAGGCCTCCGTATCCGATGCGACGATGCGCGCAGCCTTCCGCTCCGGCGCTGCCGCGTGCAGATTGTGCCGCAGGTCTGTAACCGACGCCGCAGCCGCCTCTACCGCCGTCACCTCTTCGAAGGTCTCCGCCAGCGGCACCGTAAAAAGCCCCACGCCCGCATATAGATCCCACGCCTTCGCACCGGAGCGCCCGCCTGTCGCCAGCTCGACAAAGCGATCCACGAGAAAGCGGTTCACCTGAAAGAACGCCCCCGCGCTCACGCGGTACTCATGGCCTGCCGCGCGATAACGGAGCCAGGTCTCACCCTCCGCCGCCAGCCGCCGTCCCGTCTGTTTCCCGCGATCGGCCGAGTACGCGCACATCCCCGCCAGCTTTGGAAGCTCTGCGCGCAACACGCCCCACAGCGTTCGCAGCCGCTCGGCAGCCTCGCGCTCCGCGAGCGAGGTCCAGAGCGTGACCAGCAGTCCGCTCTCGTCCTCATTGGTGAAAAGCTCCACTTCCTCAGCCCACGCCGCCATGCCCGCTTCCGCGCCGATGCTCCTCACCGCCTCCATCGCTCGCTGCACTGCAGCAGCGGCAATCGGACACCGCTCGACCGGCAGGTTCGCATGCGATCCCGCCCGTTTATAGCAAAGCGCGAAAGGCTCCCGCTGCACATGCAGCCGCACGCGGTTGCGATATCCGAGCGGCTCGCCGAAGGCCGTCCTGATTTCAGGAATACCGGCAACACGAGCCCGCTCCAGCGTCTCGTGCAGAATCGCCGTCTTGATGCGAAGCTGCTCCTCGTACACCGCATGCTGGTAATGGCAGCCGCCGCATGCACTGAAATAAGGACAGGCCGCCGCTGTGCGCTCCGGCGAAGGTTCCAGTACCGCATCGAGCGCCGCCTCGTCATATCCCTGGCCGCGCTTCGTAATGTGCGCTTCCACCTCTTCGCTCGGAAGCGCAAACGGCACAAAGACCGCCTTGCCTTCCGCCCGCGCCAGTCCCGCGCCGCCGTAAATCGCCTTCTCTATCCGCAGCTTCATCCCTGGCTCATATAAAAAAGGCTGAGACGCGGCAGGCTGTGCTGCTCCAGCAGCCGCTTGTGAAGAAACTGCTGCTCGATCTGGCGAATCTGTACCGCCTGCATCTTTCGCCGGTACGGCGCCAGCTCGCGCTCGCTCTGTTCGCGCAGCCGCAGCAGCTCTTTCTCCGGAGTCGTCGCCACCAGCACCGTGAGCAGTTTTTCTTCCAGCACCGTCAGGTTGCGCTCCAGCTCTTCCAGATTCGCCGCCGCTGCGCCGCGCGTCTGTGCCGCCAGCTCCTCCAGCCGTCCCGCCATCTCCTGCACTGTCTGCATGGCCAGCTCCGCAAGTTTCGCCGCGCGAAGCTCCACAGCGCATCCCGCAAGGTGCCGCGCAATGCGCTCCTGCTCAAAACCCGGCGCCGAATCGCTCGAAGAAGCCTTCGCCAGACCGACTGAAGCCTCCTTCATCTCTTCCACCGCCGTCATTACTTCCTGCGCGCACCACGCCAGCCCGTTCACCTGGCGCGTGCCGCGGCCGCCCGTGCGCTGCTTCCGCGCCTCGTGCCGGTCAAAGGCCGAATCGATCCCGCGCAGCACCGCCTCCAGCGGCACGCCGGCCTCTCTCCATGTTTCGATCAGCGCCCAGTCCAGGGTCGAAAGCAGCAGCAGCGAGCCGCGCCGCTGCTGAAAGCGCTGCTCGATCTCAGTGAAGTAATTGAAGTAGTTTTCCAGGTTCCTGCCGCCTCGCCGCCCTGCTGCCAGGCCGGATCTCTTCAGGTCGCATGCGCCCGGGCTTTGGCCGTGCGATTCCGTTCATAGATAATGCGCAGGCCTTCGAGCGTCAGCGTCTCATTGACCTGCGTGATGTACTTCGACTCGTGCGCAACAATATGCGCCAGCCCTCCGGTCGCCACGCACTTCGTATCCTCGCCCAGCTCGGCGATCATGCGTTCCAGAATGCTGTCCACCAGACCGATATGCCCGTAAAACAATCCGATCTGCAGATTATCGATCGTGTTCGTGCCGATCACCTTGGCCGGCTTGCGAATCTCGATCCGCGGCAGCCGCGCCGCCCGTGCAAACAGCGCCTCGGCGCTGATATTGAGCCCCGGCGCGATCGCTCCGCCAAGAAACTCTCCCCGGCGCGAGATCACGTCGAAGTTGGTTGCCGTCCCGAAATCGACCACAATGCACGGCCCGCCGTACTTCTCATACGCGCCCACGCAGTTGGCAATGCGGTCCGCGCCCGCCTCGCTCGGATTATCGGTAAGAATCGGCAGCCCCGTCTTGACTCCCGGCTCGATGAACAGTGGCTTCTGGTTGAAGTACCGCTCGCAGAACTGCCGCAGTATCCAGTCAATCGGCGGAACCACCGACGCGATCACGATGCTGCTGATCGTGCCGTCCTTCACGCCTTCCGTCTGCAGCAGGTTGCGGATCAGAATTCCGTATTCATCGGCCGTCTGCGCATGCCGCGTGCTGATGCGCCACGTCGCGCGCAGCTCTGTCGCGTGGCCATCCGCCAGCGTGTAAAGCGCAATAAGCGTGTTGGTATTGTTTACATTGAGCGCGAGCAGCATGGCATCACCGGACCGTTGCAGAATGATCTTCGCGCACGCCGCCGGAATAAACCGTTCGCAGCCCTTCTGCGGTGCGCACTACAAGAAAACCTCGCGCGTCGAGCCCTTCCGTTATCCCGGAAAAACCCTCGCCCTCTTCCACGCGCACGCGCCTGCCGCGAATCCAGCTCGAAGCCCCCTCCAGCCGGCGGAGAATGCTCTCTGCATGGTTCGTGGCGGAGGTCAGCGCGCTGACTTCGCGCTGCAGCGATTGTAACAAAGCAAGGAGCAAATCCTGCCGCGCCCAGTTGCGTCCTGTTTCGATACAAAGCGACGTCGCCAGCGTGCGCAGCTCCTCCGGAAACTGCTCCTGATGCACGTTGATTCCAATCCCCACAACCGCATGCCGCACGCGCGTGACCTCGGCATTCAATTCGGTCAGAATCCCGCAGAACTTCCGCCGTCCCAGCAGCAGATCGTTCGGCCATCGCAGATCGGCCCGGAGCGAAGTCACCTCTTCGACCGCCGCCCGCACCGCAAGCCCCGCGGCCAGCGAGAGCCACAGCGCATCGGCCGGAGCCATGCGCGGACGCAGCAGAACGCTGACGTACAATCCCGATCCCGGCGGAGAAGACCACGCATGCGCTCCGCGCCCGCGTCCCGCCGTCTGCTCATCGGCGAGGTACACCATCCCCTCCGGAGCGCCTGCGTCCGCCTGCTGCATCGCGTAAGTATTGGTCGAATGGATCGTCGGAAAGTACCGCAGCTTCCCTGCGAAGGGCGTGCCCGCCAGCGCCGCATCGGCAGCCGCCAGATCGAACCCGTCCTCGGTTGCCGGCGCACTCTGCGGGCTGTACCGGCCGCTCTGATCCATGCACTGCCCCTCTGGAACCCGGGCCGTGATTCGCGCCGGTCTCCTGCAGAAACTCCGCTGCGCCGCCGCAAAAACCGGCGCATCCTCCTCTACTCTACCTGACCGATGTAAACCCCGAAGGGTGGCAGCGTGACCGAGTTCAGCGATACCGGATCAGCCCCTCCCGGCGTCTTCAGAAGCGTCTTCACGCCTTCGCCCGCAACCCCGTGCGCCTTCAGATCGAAGCCGATCGTCTGCGGCTGTGCCGTAAAGTTGCACGCCACCACCACCGCCTCGCCACCCGGAGCCCTGCGCAGCCACGAGAGTACATGTGCGTCCGTGGTGTTCAGCATCGTCTCGTCGCCCTCGCGCAAAGCTGTATTCGATTTCTTCAGCGCGATCAGCTCTTCATACCAGTGCAGTATCGAGTCGCTTTCATCCGACTCCGCCGCCACATTGATGGTCCTGTAGCTTGGCGGAATCGGCAGCCACGTCTTCCCGCCCGCGCCCGAAAAGCCCGCATTCGGCCCCGCCGTCCACTGCATCGGCGTGCGCTCGCCGTCGCGTCCCTTGTTCTTCGGCCAGCCGGTAATGCCTACCGGATCGCGAACCTCCGCTTTCGTCTTCGGAGGCGTGGTCACCATGCCGATCTCATCCCCGTAATACATCAGCGCCGTATCGCGCGAGGCGAACAGAATCGCCGCCAGCATCCGTCCAATGTCCTTGTTGTGCACCCCGTCGCCATAGCGGTCCCATCGCGCATTGTCGTGGTTATCGAAGACGAACAGCGGCTCGTTGCCGTTCAGCTCCGTCTCTGCCTCGTTGATGCGTCTGCGAAACAGGCTCACGTCCAGGCGATTGATGAAGCCCACCTGCATATCCATCGGCAGCTGCAGCTCGTCGTTGTGCAGCCCGTACATCTTCCGCAGATCGGCAATGCTCGACAGATAGGTCTCGCCGATCAGCACAACCTGCCGTCCCTGGTAGCTGTCCGTCACCTTCCGCAGCTCGCGCAGCACGTCGTGCACCTCCGGCAGATTGTTCGTCTCCGTCTCCGCCAGCGTCACGTCGCCGTACGCGTTGATCATCGGCTTGCCGTCCTTGCCGGGAATCTCCTTCTCATTCGTCAGCTTCGGATCTTCAAACAGCGTCGTGATCGCATCCAGCCGGAAGCCGGCGACGCCGCGGTCCACCCAGAAGCGCACCACGTCGTACATCGCTTTGCGAACCTCAGGATTGTTCCAGTTCAGGTCCGGCTGCTGAATATAAAACTTGTGGTAGTAGTACTGGCCTGTCTTCCTGTCGAGCTCCCACGCCGAGTGCCCGAAGTCCGACTGCCAGTTATTCGGCGGCCCGCCGTTCGGCCCCGGATCATGCCACATATACCAGTCGCGCTTCGGATTCTCCTTCGAGCTGCGCGACTCGATAAACCACGGATGCTTATCCGAAGTATGGTTCAGCACCATGTCCATAATCACGCGGATATTGTGCTTCTTCGCTTCCGCCATCAGGTGATCGAAATCTGCCATCGTGCCGTACTGCGGATCGATCGCCTCGTAATTCGAGATGTCGTACCCGAAGTCGACCTGCGGCGAAGGATAGATCGGCGAAAGCCAGATCGCGTCCACTCCCAGCGACTGCAGATAGCCCAGCCGCGAAGCGATGCCGTTCAGATCGCCGATCCCGTCGCCATTCGAATCCTGAAAGCTGCGCGGATATACCTCGTACAGCACCGCGCCCTTCCACCACGGGTGGCCGCCCGTATTCTGGCCTGCTGTGGAAGTCTGCTGTGCGAATGCGGAAACCTGCGCGAATGCGGAAATCGCCAGCAGTGCGCTCAGCGCAACTGTTGCCAGCGTGCGTTTCGATCGCCATCCCTGCTGCCTCATATCATGGCCCTCCGGAAGAAAAGAAGAAGGACGCCGGCCGCAGTGTGGAGGCAGGACGCCTTCCATCCAACGCTCAGAAAGCTACCACAAACGGCAGTCATCAGGAGGAGGCCGGCAGGCCGCGCAAATCAAAAAAGCCGCTGCCGCGCGCAGAAAATCGTCTTAGTAATGTTTCCCCGCGCCCTCAGTGGCTCTTTTCTGTTCCCGGATTCGCATTATGCCCAAAATCCAGGCCAAAGTGCGGCTCCGACTTCGTCCCCGTCACCTTGATCGGTACCTCGGTTCCCGCGCCGTGTTTCGAGAAGAACGGATCGACCGGCTTCAGCAGCAGAGATTTCCATCCCGTCACCAGCTGCGAGACCTTCGCCTGCAGCCGCGCCTTGCCGTGAAAATCGAACTGCGCTCCATCCAGCGAGTAAATGCCGTCCAGCGCAATCTGCGCTCCCGGCACATCGTAGTTCAGGTTGGTAATCATCAGCCGCGCGCTGTCGAGCATAAAATCCCCGCTCATATCCGACGCAACGTTGGCTGCGACATTGTTGTCCGGATCATCGTCCTTGTCCGCTTTTCCCTCGCGCTCTGCCTCTTTCGCCCGGCCCTGGCCGCGCAGGCTCAGCTCATCCACCTTTTCCTGCACCTTATCGTTCGTAAAGTGCACCTGCTCGATCCGGAACGACCCATTCAGCTGCAGCTTGTCCGGCACCGCAAGGTCGCCCGGCGGAATCCTCAGCTTCGTGTGCATCGTCAGCGCGCCCGTCATCACCGGAGGCACCGTCTTCACCGCAAGCTGCAGCATGTCCTGAATCGTCCCCGGCGTCACCGTAACGTCCAGCAGAATGTCATGCCCCTGCTTTCCCGGCACGCGCACCACGTCGCCCTTCGCCAGAATGTGCGAGTGTCCCAGCCACGCGTCCACCGGCTGCAGATGCGTATCGCCGTTCGTGCCGTCCACAACCGCATGAAACGTCGTGTTCAGCGGCATGGGATGGTTCGCAATATCGATGCGGAAATCCGGCGTCTTCGTCTCGCCGTCCACGGCGATATGGTTCAGCGTGCCCTCATACTTCCCGTCCGACGACAGAATGCCGCCGATGCCCTTCAGCGTGCTCAGGTCGGCATTGCGAAACTCGTAGCTTCCGCGAACCGGCGTATCGCCCGGACTATCGGCGGAAAACGGGCCGAAATAGCCGGTCGTATTGATATCGCCCACCGGCTTCGGGTTCACCAGAATGGCATGAAACTTCATCGGCTGGCCCGCGCCAATCGAGTCCAGCGTCAGGCTTGAGATGTCGAACTCCAGAGGAATCTTGCCCGGCTTCCCCGGCCTCATCACCAGCGACGCCTTATTCACCTGAATCTCATCCACAAAGATCGAAACGTGCTTCCCGCTCCCGTTTCCCTCCGGGTGCGGCACATTCTTCCGCTGGTTCTTTGGCGGCATCTGAATCGCCAGCCCCTCCAGCTGCACGCGGGCAATGTGCAGCGGATTCTCCAGCAGCCCCCGCCAGTGCACGTGGAACGAGAACTTCTCCACCGCAAACAGCGGCTGCTGCATATCCAGCTGGTTCGGATACAGTTTCAGTCCACCCCCGGTCACCTCGAAGCCCCGCAGCACCGAAACGTCGAACCGTTCGAGCTCCACCCGGCTGTCGAACCGCTGCGAAAGCGCATCGACCACATGAGCCTTCAGAATCGGTTCGGCCCGGTGCAGCAGGATCTCCGCCACAATCAGCACTGCAATCAGCGCCAGCAGCACAATGCCGCCCACCCAGTAGAGAACCCGACGCATGCGGCTTCCATGCCGCCGGGGAGAATCGTTTCGCGAAGAATCGCTTGTCGTCGTGCTGTTCTGATCGGTCACGTATAAACTTTCCACGCCCCGAGGGGCAAAGCGGAGCTCAGGTCCAAAGGCAAAGAGGAACTTAAACTCTTAGAGGCGCTTTGCCGCCTCCGCGTTGGTTCAGGCAGACGTACCCCTGAGTATGCGCCCTCCCAGCCGGGGAATGAATGGGGTGTTCGCAGGATTCGGGGTGCCCCACCTTCGCGACCGGGGTCCCCGGCGCACGCGGTGTTCGTGCGCTGGGGTGAGGAACCGGGGTCCCCGGCGCACGTGGTGTTCGTGCGCTGGGGCGGGAAGCTAAGGTGGGAATGAAAAACTCTTTCCCCTTGTCATCCCGAGCGAAGCCGAGGGATCTGCAGTTGTTTTTCGTCTCGCACCAGCGAGACCCGGTAGAAGCCCCCGGCGAACAGTGTTCGCTGGGGTGATCGTTAGCCTCATGACAAAAGCCTCAAAACCCCGAGGGAGGGTTCGCCGGGTGGGATAAAAGAATCCCTGGGTGCCCCCTGTCCGGATTTTCGGACATGGGATGCTTCCCCTCCCACTACACCTCCTGCGTTCCGGCGAGTTACGGTGAATAGGCTGGCTCTGCATCCGGCAGAAATCGGGGACACATGAGCGATCGCAGAAAAATCGTTACCGGTCTAGGAGAGCTTCTCTGGGACCTTCTTCCCTCCGGAGACCGCCTCGGCGGCGCTCCCGCAAACTTCGCCGTCATGGCCTCCCGGCTTGGCGATCGCGGCATCGTCGCCAGCCGCCTCGGAGACGACAAGCGCGGCCGCCAGGCGCTCGTCGCGCTGCACCCCCTGCCCATCGACACGTCCTTCCTTCAGTCCGATACCGCCTTTCCCACCGGAACCGTCTCCGTCTCTCTCCTCCACGGCGAGCCCGAATACACCATCCACGAGCCCGTCGCCTGGGACCAGCTCGCCTTCACTCCCGAATGGCAGTCCCTCGCGCAGCAGACCGACGCCGTCTGCTTCGGCAGCCTGGCGCAGCGCTCCGCTGTCGCCCGCGCCACCATCCAGTCCTTCCTCGCCTCTACGCGCCCGGAGTGCGTCCGCATCTTCGACGTCAATCTTCGCCCGCCCTTCTTCAGCACCGGAGTCATCCACGCGTCGCTTGCGGCCGCCACCATCCTCAAGCTCAATGAATCCGAGCTGCCCCGCATCCTCTTTCTCGCCGGCCTCGGCTCGTTTCCGGTTGCCGATGACGAAGCCGACCTCTGCAAGGCAGCGCGTCTTCTCTTCGACCGCTTTCCGCTTCGCCTCGTCTGCATCACGCTCGGCGCCCGCGGCAGCCTGCTCGTCTCCCACGAATCCCACCACCGCCATCCCGGCGTGCCTGCCGATCTCAAAGACGCCATCGGCGCCGGCGACGCCTTCACCGCCGCCCTCGCGCACTACTATCTCGAAGCCGCGCCGCTTCCCGTGCTCAATGAAGCCGGCAACCGCTGGGGTGCCTGGATCGCTTCGCACTCCGGAGCCATGCCCGCCCTTCCGTCCGAAGTTCTCGCCGGGATAACCCAGGCGATTCGTGCCGTCTGACCGTGATTGACGGCGGTTCGCCGCAGTTGTATCGTGCCTGGAAGTATGCCTCACTTACCTACACCGCAGGAACGGCGCGCGCTCGGCCAGGCGCGGCGCAAACAGGTCAGCCGTCAGAACCACGGCCACTGGGACCCGAGCCAGCGTAAGTACGATCCCATGAAGCTCCTCGCGGATTCCATGCGTGGCCGCGTCCCCGCGCTCATCCCCGTCAAGTACCAGCTCATGGCTGACTCGCCCTTCGGATTCTTCCGTGGCGCAGTGCCCATCATGGCCGCCGATCTCGCTTTGCTGCCGCACACCGGCATCGTCAACCAGATCTGCGGCGACGCGCATGTCCGCAATCTCGGCGCCTACGCCGCGCCCGACGGCCGCCTCGTCTTCGACATCAACGACTTCGACGAGACCATCCGCGGCCCCTTCGAGTGGGATCTCAAGCGCCTCGCCACCAGCCTCGTCCTCGCCGGCCGCGCCGTCAGTTGCAAGGGAGGCATACGCGAAGACGCGGTCCTGACCTTCATCGACAGCTACCGCAGGCTCGTCAACACGCTTGCCCGCATGCCGGTCATCGACGTCGCCCGCTACCAGGTCCATCGCCTGCAGCGCATCTCGCCCGTCTCGAAGGCGCTGCTCAAGGCCGAGCGCAGCACCCCGGTCCATTCGCTCGATCAGCTCACCATCCCCGGTAAAGACGGCTCGCGCATCTTTAAGGACAATCCTCCGCTGCTCACCCGGCTCACGCCCGCGCAGGCCCGCCCCGTGCTCGCCTCGCTCGCCGCCTACCGCGAAAGCCTTCTGCCCGAGAGGCGGCACTTTCTCTCCCAGTACCGGCCCGTCGACGTGGCCTTCAAGGTCGTCGGCACCGGATCGGTCGGCACCCGCGACTACCTCATCTACTTCGAGGGCAATGGTCCCGGCGATCCGCTCTTCCTCCAGATCAAGGAGGAGCCCGGCTCCGCCTACGCGCCCTGGCTCGATGCCGCCGGCCTCGCCTCCCATCAGGGACAGCGCGTAGCTGAAGGGCAGCGCGCCATGCAGTTCCTCTCCGACTCTTTTCTCGGCTGGACGACCATCGCCAACCGCCAGTACCTCGTCCGCCAGCTCAACGATCACAAGGCCGGCATCGAGGTCGAAGACCTCGCCGGCGACGGCCTCATCGAATACGCGCAGATGTGCGGCGAGCTGCTCGCCCGCGGCCACTCCCGCTCCGGAGACGCCTGCATGCTGGCCGGTTATATCGGCACCGGCAACAAGCTGGGCGGGTCGATGGTGAAATTCGCCGAAGCCTACGCCGACCAGACGGAAAAGGACTGGGAGACCCTGAAAAAATCCGGAAAAGCGCCAAAGGCAGGCAGCCCAAAAGCGGGTGGCTGAGATCCGGTCAGCAAGAAAGCGGTCAGCAAAGTACACTGCTCTCCTCACTGCTGACCGCTGACCGTCTCACCACTGACCGTCTCACCACTGGCCGCTCCACCACTGGCCGCTCCATCACTGGCCGCTCCACCGGCTGACCGTCTCACCGCTGACCGCACCACCAGCTAAAATAGACATATGCTCCAGCTTGCCGGCGCCGGCAAACGATTCGGCCACAAACTCCTCTTTGAAAATGCCAACTGGCTCATCACCGCCGACGAGCGCACCGCTCTGGTCGGCGCGAACGGCACCGGCAAATCCACCCTGCTCAAAATCCTCGCCGGCTTCGACGGCCTCGACTACGGTGGCGTGCAGCGCACCCGCGGCATGAGCATCGGCTACCTGCCGCAGGACGGCCTCGCCCTCCACGGCCGCACCGTCTTCGAGGAGTGCCTCACCGTCTTCGACGAGCTTCGTTCGATGGAGCGCGAAATGGAGCCCCTCTCCGAGTCGCTGGCCACACTCGATCCCGAAAGCGCCGAATACGCCGCCGCCGCCGACCGCTGGGCGCACATCGACTCGCGCCTCCACGCGCACAACGTTTATGCCCTCGACGCCCAGGTCGGCAGTGTCCTCACCGGCCTCGGCTTCTCCAAAGAGGACTGGCAGCGCCGCACAGAAGAATTCAGCGGCGGATGGCAGATGCGCATCTCGCTCGCCAAACTCCTCCTCGAAAGCCCCGACCTGCTCCTGCTCGACGAGCCCACCAACCATCTCGATCTCGAATCGCGCAACTGGCTCGAGGACTACCTCAAAACCTATCCCGGCGGATACATCCTCATCTCGCACGACCGCTGGTTCCTCGACGTCACGGTGGATAAGATCATCGAGATATGGAACAAGGGCCTGCACGTCTACCACGGCAACTACGAAAAATACCTCCAGCAGAAGGCCGAGCGCCGCGCGCAGCTTGAATCGGCATATCGCAATCAGCGCGAGCACATCGAGCACCTCGAAGCCTTCATCTCCCGCTTCCGCTACCAGGCCACCAAGGCAAAGCAGGTGCAGAGCCGCATCAAGGAGCTCGAAAAGATCGAGCGCATCGAGATCCCTCTCGAAGAGCAGGCCATTCACTTCACCTTCCCGCAGCCGCCGCCCTCCGGCCGCACCGTCGTCGAAGTCTCCGGCCTCTACAAAAGCTACGGCGAAAAGCAGGTCCTCAGCGACGTCAGCTTCACCATCGACCGCGGCGACCGCATCGCCCTCGTCGGCGCCAACGGAGCAGGGAAGTCGACCCTCATCCGTCTGCTCTCCGGGCAGGACACGCCCACCAGCGGCATCCTGAAGCTCGGCCACAACGTCCTCGCCGAATACTTTGCGCAGGATCAGTACAAAGTCCTCGACCCCGGCGCGCGCATGCTCGACGACATCAGCCGCACCGCGCCCAAAGTGACCGAGACCGATCTGCGCAGCCTCCTCGGCTGTTTTCTCTTCTCCGGCGACGATGTCTTCAAGCGCCTCGGCGTCCTCTCCGGCGGCGAGCGCAACCGTTACGCACTTGCCCGCATTCTCGTCAGCCCCGCCAACTTCCTGCTCCTCGACGAGCCCACCAACCACCTCGACCTGCGCGCCAAAGACGTGCTCCTCGACGCCATCA
Organism: Paracidobacterium acidisoli; assembly: GCF_003428625.2. Taxonomy (GTDB): domain Bacteria; phylum Acidobacteriota; class Terriglobia; order Terriglobales; family Acidobacteriaceae; genus Paracidobacterium; species Paracidobacterium acidisoli. Next base: position 431,601 of record NZ_QVQT02000005.1, read on the forward strand.
ACAAATTCACCGGCACCGTCATCTTCGTCTCTCACGACCGGTATTTCATCGACGGCCTCGCCACCCGCGTCTTCGAGGCCGAAGGCGGACACGTCCACGTCTACCCCGGCAACTACGAGGACTACCTCTGGCGCAAACAGGGCGGAGCCGAAGCCCTGGCCAGCGCCTCCGCGTCCGCCGGCAGCGCCGCCGTCTCGCTGCCCGAGCCGCCGAAGCCCGAGCCTGCAAAGGAAGACAAGCCCGCAAAGAAGGTCAATCCGATCAGGCTGAAGCAGATGCAGGACCGCCTTGGCTTTGTCGAGGCCGAAATCCCCCGCGTCGAGTCCTCCATCGCCGCGGCCGAGCACTCCCTCGGCGTCTACGTCTCCGCCGAAGAGACCCAGCGCCTCACGCAGCAGCTCGACGCTCTGCGCTCACAGCACTCTGCCCTCAGCGGCGAATGGGAAGAGCTCGCCCTCCAGCTCGAAGAGTCATCGGCGGTATAAGCCTCCGCGGTCAGTGGCGTTCGCATCTGTGGCTGACACTCAAGCATAATCAGAAGTGATGCCACCACTCTGGAAACCGGAAAGCTGGGCAGATCGTCTGGCGGAGCTCGAGGCACGCTCCGGCGATCTGAAGGAAGTGCCGTTGCGCCGCGATGTGCGGTCGCTCGGTATGCTGTTGGGCGAGGTCCTGCGCGAGCAGGCCGGTGTCGAGCTCTTCAACAAGGTCGAAGAGCTCCGTCTCGCTGCCATTCGCCGCCGCGAGGCGCACTCCGAAGGCTCCGCGAAGGAAGCCGAAGACCTCATGCAGGCCGCCGTCCTCGGCGTGAATACCCTCGGCGTCGATCAGGCCTACCGCCTCAGCCGCGCCTTTGCCTTTTACTTCGAGCTCATCAACCTGGCCGAGACCAATCACCGCAAGCGCCGCCGCCTCTCGCTGCAGATCAGCGAAGATGGGCAGCGCGGAGACGATATCCAGCGCGGTTCGTTCCGCGGCACTCTGCGCGCCATGCGCCGCGTGGGCATCACGGCCGAGGAGGCTCTCGCCTGGCTGCGCCGCATCCGCGTCATCCCCGTCTTTACCGCCCACCCCACGGAGATCGCCCGCCGCTCCGTGCTTCTCAAGCGCCGCCGCATGGGCGATTTCCTCGAGCAGCTCGACCGCATCCCCATCCCCGACGAGGAGCTGACCTCGCTCGAGGACGCGCTCACCGCCGAAATCACCGCCCTCTGGCAGACCGACGAGGTGCGCAGCCGCCGGCCCACCGTCTCCGACGAAATCCGCATGGGCCTCGACTACTACGACGTCTCCATCTTCGAGACGCTGCCCGGCCTTTATCAGGAGGTCTCTGCCGCCCTCGCTGCTGAGTACGATCTCCACATCGACGCAGCCGAGCTCCCGCTGCTGCTCTCCTTCGGCTCGTGGATCGGCGGCGATCGCGACGGCAACCCTTACGTCACCACCGAGGTCACCCGCGAAGCCATCCGCGCCGCGCGCTCCCGCCTGCTCCGTTACTACGACGCGCGCCTGCTCGAGACCATCGATCTGCTCACCACCTCCGCGCAGCAGCTGCCAGTGAGCGAAGAGCTCCGCACCCGCCTCGGCAGCTTCCTCGCCGACCTCGGCACCGACGCCGCGCAGATCTTCGGGCAGCGCTTCGAGTTCGAAATCTACCGCCGCTATCTCTTCTGCGTGCGCTCGCGCCTCCTGCGCACCGCCGGCATCACTCCCTCCGATCACGACCTGCTCGAGACCGCGCTCGTCTCGCTGCCCGCCTACTGCTCCGCGCAGGAGCTGCTCGAAGACCTCGGCATCGTGCGCCGCAGCCTCGCCGCGCATGGCGGCATCCGCGTCGCCGAAACGCAGATCGACCCGCTGCTCCTGCTCGTTCGCACCTTCGGTCTGCATCTGCACACCCTCGATATCCGCCAGCACGCCCGCCAGCACCAAAAGGCCCTCGAAGAGGCCTCTGCCTGGCGCGAGCAGCAGCCCATCGCCGTTCCCTCCGGCCTCAGCCCTGAATCCCGCGACGTCCTCGAAGCCTTCCGCGCCATCGCCGAAGTCAAGGCCGGCTGCAGTCCCGAGGCCATCCGCCAGTACGTCATCAGCGGTGCCGCCACCGTCGAAGACATCCTCGCCGTCGTCTGGCTCGCCCGTCTCGGCGGGGTCGAGGTCGCCGGCAATGGCCGCGACCCCGGCATCATGCCCGTGCCGCTCTTCGAATCCATCGAGGACCTGCGCAATGCCCCCGAAGTCTGCCGCCGTCTCTGGACCTCGCCCGATTACCAAAAGCTGCTCGCCTCCTGGGACAACACGCAGGAGGTCATGCTCGGCTACTCCGACTCCAACAAGGACGGAGGCATGCTCGCCAGCACCTGGGAGATCTTCCGCGCCCATCGCGCTCTCCACGAGGTTGCGCACGAATGCGGCGTGCAGCTCCGTCTCTTTCACGGCCGCGGCGGCACCGTCGGCCGCGGCGGCGGACCTACCCACCGCTCCATCTACGCGCAGCCCGTCGGTGCCTTCGACGGCCAGATCCGCATCACCGAGCAGGGTGAAGTCCTCAACTGGAAGTACTCCGACGTCGTCCTCGCCGAGCGCAATCTCGAGCTGATGATCGCCGCCTCGCTCGACGCGCTCGCCCGTCCCGATGCCCTCGACCCTGACGGCCATCGCTCCGGCGTCATGCGCCCCGCGTGGGAGGCCGCCTTCGACGAGCTCTCCGAGACCTCCTTCCACTTCTATCGCCATCACATCCTCGACGATCCCGAAGTGCTCGAATTCTTCGAGACCGCCACCCCCGTCAGCGAGCTCGAGCACGCCCGCATCGGCTCGCGCCCCTCGCGCCGCAAGGGCAAAATGAGCCTCGCCAATCTGCGCGCCATCCCCTGGGTCTTCGGCTGGACGCAGAGCCGCCTCCTCGTCCCCGCCTGGTTCGGCGTCGGCCACGCGCTCGGCGAATATGCGGAAAAGCCCGGCGGTGCCGCTCTGCTGCGCGAGATGATGGAGGAATTCCCCCTCTTCATCGACCTCATCCGCAACGTCGAAATGGCCCTTGCCAAAGCCGACCTCGGCATCGCCTCGCTCTATGCCTCGCTGGTGCCCGACGCCGCCCTCCGCGAGCGCGTCTTCGCAAAGCTCAAAGCCGAGTTCGAGCGCACCCTCTCCGCCGTCCTCGCCGTCACCGGTCAGAGCGAGCTGCTCCAGACCAACCAGGTGCTCGCCCGCTCCATCCGCCTGCGCAATCCTTACGTCGACCCCATGAGCCTCATCCAGGTCGACCTGCTCCGCCGCAAGCGCGCCGGCGAAGACACCGAAGAGGTCAATCGCGCCATCTCCGGAACGATTAACGGCATCTCCGCCGGTCTGCGCAACACCGGCTGAGACGATAAAGCACGAATCCGTTCCAGAACGGCATTCGCCTTTGCACTGTCCCGAATCGGAACGCGCGCCGTGAAATTTCCGCGGCGCGTTTCTCCGGAAGCCTCCGCCTCACCCTATGCTCGCTTTGTGAGAGGAGCTTCCATGCAGCCACAGGCGAGTCCGCACTCCGGCATCCGGCCTCCGGTCGAAGACATTCACGCCGTTCTGGGGCGCTTTCAGGAATGGGCGGAGACCCACCGCCAGTCGCGCGAGCATGCCGCCGCTCCGGTCGCCGCGCCCGCAGCCCGGCGCAAAGCCTCAAAACGAAACAGCCCCGGCCTGCGCGATCTCACTTATGAGGAAGCGTTGCAGTCTGCGCGCCGCCATCATTCGCCCGCGCCGGAGGCAGCCTCATCGCCTGCCGCGGCAAAAGCCATCGCTCCGGAGCCGTCTGCGGCCAAAACCCCAATCCCGTCCCCCACTGCGAAATCATCTGTAAAGCCCGCTGCGAAGATCACCGCGCCGGTCACAACCCAGGCCAGTGCTCAGGTCATTCCCCCAACCGTTCCCCCGGCCGTTTCCAGGCCCTCCCCGTCTCCGCGCTCCTCCAGGCCCTCCCCTTGTCCCCCGCGGGCCCTCCCCCCGTCCGACTTCCGCCAGGCGCTCGCCCGCAGCGTAGCCCTGCCGGCCTCAGTCGAGCCGCCCTCCGTTGCCATGATGATCCCCGTCTCGGCGCGCCCCTCCGTCGTCTCCGTGCGTCTCGCCGTCGAAGAACGCGAGCGCATGAAGGAGTACGCTGCCGAGGCCGGCCTCTCCGTGTCGGCTTATCTCCGTCAGTGCGCTCTTGAGGTGGAACAGCTCCGCGCCCAGGTGAAGGGCATGATGGAGATCACCCGCCAGGCTGCCGTCACCCCGGCGCCCGCCATTCTTCCCGTCCCCGGCTTCCGGGGCTGGTTCCGCCGCAGAATCTTCCCCGGCAAACCCGCAACCACGGGCCTTACCCTGCGGGCCTGACGTCCTTCCCGCCTCATAACTGCGGTACCGGCGCCGGTGAAGAAGCAGAAGCAGGCAGATTCATGACCCCGCAGTTATCCACGGATACAGACTGCCCTGACCTCTACCTGCCCCTCGGCACGCTGCAGGCGCTGTATCAGCCGTCCCGGCTCCTGGCTTCGGAATGAATGGCTTCGGAACGAATGAAATAAGGAATGAATGGAACGATGAGACACTTTCCCTGCTGAAGCAGCCGGGTCAGGGCCCCTGCCGCACTTCCTGGGAGCTCTGCTGATACTCCACATTCAGCAGAGCCTCGGCCGTCAGCTCATCGGCGTTGCGCAGGGCAGGGAAGAGCGCCGCCCACAGCCCTGTCACCATCATCGAGCCGATCCCGCCAATCACCACCGCCCGCACCGCGCCCCACCACTGCGCCGTCAGGCCGCTCTCAAACTCTCCAAACTCGTTCGACGCGCCCAGAAACAGCGAGTTCACCGCGCTTACCCGCCCGCGCATCTCCGGCGGCGTCGCCAGCTGCAGCATCGAAGACCGGATCACCACGCTCACCATGTCTGAGGCGCCCACCACAAACAGCGTCACCAGCGACAGCGCAATGTTTTTCGAGAGACCGAAGATCACCGTCGTCAGCCCGAACAGCGCCACGCAGATCAGCATCCTCGCGCCCGCCCCGCGCCGTATCGGCTTCCAGGTCAGGAACATCGAAACGCTCAGCGCCCCAATCGCCGGAGCCGCCCGCAGCATGCCCAGACCGCGCGGCCCCGCATGCAGAATGTCCTGCGCAAAAATCGGCATCAGCGCCGTCGCGCCGCCCAGCAGCACGGCAAACAGATCGAGAGAGATCGACCCCAGCAGAATCGGTGTCTGCTTTACATAGTGAATCCCCGCCAGGATCACGTCCTTCGAGATCGCCCGATGTTCCATCCGCCCCGGCCGCACATGCAGCGAGCCGATCAGCGCCAGGAAGCATACCAGCGTCACCAGCGTGAACGCATACACCAAGCTTGAGCCGTGCAGCCGGCTCCTCAGCGGCAGCGTGAACAAGATGCCGCCCAGCGCCGGACCGCTGATGTTCGCGATCTGGAACATCGTTGCGCCCCACGTCACCGCGTTGACGAAGTGCTCCTTCGGCACCAGGTGCGGAATCAGCGCCGAGCTGGCCGGCCCGCTGAACGACCGGCCCGTGCCCACCAGCAGCAGGACTCCGTAAATCGGCCACACATTGCGCAGCCCCGTCCACGCAAACAGAAACAGCGCCAGCGTGCACAGCACCTGCAGCGAGTAGCACACCAGGATCACCATCCGCCGGTCGAAGCGATCCGCCACATGGCCCGACGGAAGAATGAAGATCAGCCCGGGCAGAAACAGCGCAAGGCCGGTATACCCCAGGTTGATGGCCTTGTGGGTCATCTCGTACACCTGCCAGGCCACCGCCAGCGCCTGTGCTTCGGCGCCGATGATCACAAGAACCCGGGCAAGCTGATAGAAGCGAAAATCGCGGGAGAGGAACGCAGCGCCGGCGGCGCTGCTACTGGAAGAGTCGGCCATGCCTGCTTTGTTTATACCCTGGCTGGCCCGGCTCATGCGTTGCCGGAAATGTGAAGATGCGGCGACTCGTCCGGCAGGGTTTAGTTTGAAAAGGTGGCGTCCACAACTCCGGAATTTCCCAAAATACCCATCGCCGGGGCCAATCCCGCGCTCGAAACTCTGGAGCCGGAGCTGCCTGCCATTCGCATGGTGGGCCTCGGCCCCCTCCGCGCCATCGTGGCCGTATGTCTCTGTGGAGTCTTCGCTTTCCTCAATCTTTACGTCACGCAGCCCATGCTGCCGCTGCTCTCGAATATCTTCCATGCCTCCCGGGCCGCAGTCGGCTTAACCGTAAGCGCTTCCACCCTGGGTGTCGCCCTCTCGGCCGCCATCTTTGGAGCCCTCGCCGAAAGGCTCAGCCGCAAGCGCGTCATCGTCGTCTCCACCCTGGTGCTGGCCGTGCCCACCGTGCTCGCCGCCACCTCTCCCGGCCTGCACACCCTCATCTTCTGGCGCTTTCTCCAGGGCCTCATCCTCCCCGGCATCTTCGGCATCACCATCACCTACATCGGTGAAGAGTGGCCCAAAGAGACCATCGCGCTCATCATGAGTATTTACGTCAGCGGAACCGCCCTTGGCGGCTTCATCGGCCGTCTGAGCGCCGGGCTCACCGCCGAGCGCTTCAACTGGCACTGGGCCTTCCTCCTGCTCGGCGGACTCACCCTCACCGGTGCCCTCGTCATCGCCCGCTGGCTGCCCAGCGAAACCCGCCCCCTCCACGGTCATCCCGGCGGATTCGTCGCGCAGCTCCGGCCCATGGTCGGCCACTTCCGTAATCCCCGCCTGCTGGCCACCTTCGCCGTCGGCTTCGGCATGCTCTTCGCCCTGGTCGGCATCTTCACCTACATCACGTTCTATCTCGCCGCTCCTCCCTTCGGCCTTTCCACCGGAGATCTCAGCTGGCTCTTCGCCATCTACCTCGTCGGCCTGCTCGTCACGCCCCTGGGAGGCTATCTCGTCACCCGCATCGGCATGCGCTTCGGCATCGCCAGCGCCATCGCGCTCTGCCTTGCCGGCTCGCTCTTCACCCTTTCTCATCACCTGTGGATTGTTATCTTTGCGGGACTCGGCCTGGTCTGTACCGGCGTCTTCATCGCCCAGTCCACCGCGGCCAGCTTCCTGCGCATCGCCGCGCCCGAAGGCTCGCGCGCCTCGGCCGCCGGACTTTACATCACCTGCTACTACATCGGCGGCACCGCCGGCGGAGTCATCCCCGGCTACATCTGGTCCTTTGGAAAATGGCCGGCCTGCGTTGCTCTGGTCGCCGCCCTGCTGCTCGTCATTCTCGTGATCGCTCTGATCGGCTGGCGCGAACCGAAAGAGCTGAGAAGCCCCGCACGCGCATAACGCCTGATCTCCAGGCCGTATTAACATATACCCGAGCCACTAAGCTGTGGATTCAGAGAACAAATTTGAATTGTCATCCCGACCGAAGCAGACGCCGTCAGGCGGCTGCGCAGCGGAGGGACCTGCATTTCTTCCCTCCCAGCCTGAAGTCTGACCGCGAATCCATTCGTTTCCTCCGCCTGCTTTCCCCTATATGTCGATACGACCTATTCCCTAATCTCTAATCCCTGATCCCTGTCTTCTAAACTCCCCGCTCTTGCCGCCCGTCTTGCTCTCCAGCGCAATCTCCCGGATCACGATCCCCTTATCCAGCGCCTTGCACATGTCATAGATCGTCAGCGCCGCGATCGAGGCCGCCGTCAGCGCTTCCATCTCCACGCCCGTCTGCGCCGTCGTCGCCGCTGTGCTCTCGATCTTTACGCCCTTGCCGGTCGTCTCCAGATGCACATCCACAAAGCTCAGCGGCAGCGGATGGCACATCGGAATCAGCTCCCAGGTTCGCTTCGCCGCCTGAATGCCCGCAATCCGCGCCACTTCCAGCGGATTCCCCTTCGGATTCTGCGGCAGCGCCGCCAGAACCTCTGCCGAGAGCGCGACAAACGCCGAGGCCCGCGCCTCCCGCCGTGTCGCCGCCTTGCCGCTCACGTCCACCATCTTCGCTTCGCCTGCGTCGTCGTAATGCGAAAGCCTGCTCATGGAGTCAGACTATATCAGCAGTGTTGTCACCGGCTCACCCGCCTGCATCCGCTCCGCGTCCTCGCGCACCGCCACAAAGCAGTCCGCCGCCGCCGCGCTTGCCAGGTCGCCCGAGCCCTGCCATGCCATCCGCCGCACCACCGTGCCGTCGACACTGCCTTCCCGGCGTGCGGGAAGAAACCGCGTCAGTCCCGGCTTCACGACAATCTCTTCCGCCAGCCGCGCCATCCCGAATGCCGGCTCGTGCCGGTTCTCTCCCGACAGCGCCGCCAGCATCGGCGCGGCGAACAGGGCAAAGGTCACCATCGTCGACAGCGGATTCCCCGGCAGTCCAAAGAAATACTGCTTACCCTTCGCTCCAGGCAGCCTTCCAAAGACAACCGGCCTGCCCGGCTGAATCTTCACTCCGGTAAAAAGGAACTCCGCATCCAGCGCCAGCAGCGCCTGCTCCACAAAGTCGAACCGCCCCATCGAGACGCCGCCCGTCAGCAGAATCAGCTCGCATCCCATCGCGCTTTCAATCGCTCGCCGTGTTGCCTCCGGATCATCCGGCACAATCGGCAGCACCGGGGTCCCCGGCGCACATGGTGTTGGTGCGCTGGGGTGGAGCCCCACCGGCTCACCGCCCCGCGTCATAACCTGCGCCGCCAGCGACCAGCTGTTCGAGTTGCGAATCTGCCACGCCTGCGGCTGCTCCTCCGCCTCCACCAGCTCATCGCCGGTCGCCAGAATCGCCACGCGCGGCCTCGCAAACACCTCCGGCTGCGTTACGCCGCATGCAGCCGCAGCGGCAATCTGCGCCGGTCCCATCCGCACTCCGGCAGGCACCACCACAGCGCCCGCACGGGCCTCCGCTCCCTCCGGAACGATATTCTCTCCGCTCGCCGGCTCTCGCCCCGGCATCACCTGAATCGTCCCGCCTTCCGCGATCACATGCTCGACCATCACCACGCAGTCGGCTCCCGCCGGTACCGGCGCGCCCGTCATGATCTCTGCCGCCTCACCCGCATCCAAACGCGAGCCCATCCACATCTCACCGGCGCGCACCAGCCCCATCACCCGGAGCCTTATCCCCGGCTTCGTCAGATCGGCAGCGCGGCAGGCAAATCCGTCGCGCGTCGAGCGGGGAAACGGCGGCTGATCCCGGTCCGCGTCTATCGCTCGCGCCAGAACACGTCCCGCCGCATCGCGCAGCGCCACGCGTTCGCTGCGCAGAGCCTCGCCGTCCTTCACCCTGCGCGCCTCTTCGGCTACAACCGAAACCGCCTCGGCATAACTCAGCACAATCGATCGAGAGCCACTTTGCACAGCGTCGATTCTCGCAGAAAACAAAAGCGCCGTCCGTGGACGGCGCTCTCGTTCAGCCCCTGTTGCGAGCCCAGTCAGTAGAACAGGATCAGTGCTTCCTGCCGGCCTTGTAGCTCGTTTGCTGCTTTTCGCCGAAGCTGGCAAGAATCTGCTGTACCTCCGGAGCGAACTGACCATTCGGAGCGACCTCCAGATACTTCTGGTAAGCCGCGATGCACTCCGGCGGAGCCGTCACCTTCTGGGTCTTCGGATCGACCGTCGCCTGGTTCACCAGTGCCTGTCCCTTCAGGTAGTAGGGAATCGGCCGGTTTGGATCGGCGGCAATCGCCTTGTCCGCCGCCGCCGCCGTCAGATCCGGCTTGCCGAGCTGGCTGAAGACGATGGTCTCGTTCTGGTAATACAGACCCGCGTCCGTCGGATTGATCTTCGCCGCGGCATCGTAAGCGGCCTGCGCCTCAGGAGTCTTCCCGATCCGCGCCAGCGACTCGCCCAGACTGTCGCCCGCGCTGCCTTCCAGCTGCGGATTCGGCTTCTTCGTCGCCTGATCCAGATCGATCGCCTTCTGCAGCGAGGTCACCGCGTCGTCATACTTCTTCAGACCCTTCTGCGCCACGCCCAGCTCCACCCACAGCACCGCCGCATCCGGCTTCGCCTGCGTGTCCTTCTGCATCAGCGCCTCGGAGGCCTGGAAGTTCTTCGCCTGGTTATCGTCGCGCGCCTGCTTCAGGTCCGCGTTCAGGTTCTTGATAACCGAGTTTTCCTTCATGATCGCCGAGTTCTTCTTCTTGAATTCCTCGATCTGCTTCTGCTGCTCCGGCGACAGGTTCTTCAGGTACTCCGGCCGCGACATATCGAAGTCCTGCTGCACATCGGCGCCCGCAGCGACCTTCACATCCGGAAATTCATCGACGACCTTATCCTGCGGCGTGTCCGGATTCCGGTAGATCACCGCATACGTGCCCGCGGCAACGCCGTCGCCCGTATAATTGCCGTTCGCGTCCGTCTTGAAGGAGTACTTCGCGGTCTTGCCGCCATCCTGCGACAGCGACACCGTGCCGTTGGCCAGCGGAACGCCCGTCGGGTCCTGCACATGGCCATGAATCTTCGCCGTCTGTTCCTGCGCCGTCATCGGCAGCGCGGCTGAAAGAAGGGCCGCCAGTGCAATGGCCAGCCGGAATCTTGTCTTTCGCATCATCATTCTCTCCCGGAACTCCGCGCGTCTTTCGTTCTGTCGCGGTTCCTTTCCCTGTAGTTGAGTCATCCCCCGGACGGCTCCAGCTGCCGCCGGAAATCCTGAAGGTTTCGTACCGCATACGGAATCGGATCTTCCGCTCCCGCCTGGGCAAATGCGCGCAGCCGCAGCACGCAGCTCTCGCACTCGCCGCACGCCTCCCGCGTGCCGGAATAGCACGACCACGTTAAATGGAGCGGAGCCCGCAATTCAAGGCCCAGAGCCACGATCCCGCTCTTGCGCATATGGATGAGCGGAGTCTCGACTTCGATGTCTCCATTCCGCGTTCCCGTGCGAATCAGCTGCTGAAAGGCCTCGTAATATGCCGGCCGGCAGTCCGGATAACCGGAGCTGTCCTGCTCTACCGCGCCGATAAAGATCTTCTTCGCCTCCAGCACCTCCGCCCAGCTCACCGCCGCGGAAAGAAAGTGCGCATTGCGGAAAGGCACGTAAGTGACTGGAATCTCTGAGCCGATCGCGGCCTCCGCCGACGCCTTCGGCACCTCGATCTTCGTATCCGTCAGCGCCGAGCCGCCGATGGTGCGGAACAGGCCGATCCGCAGGTGCAGAAAGTCCTCGAGCTGCAGCGCTTTGGCCACGTCCAGCGCCGCCCTCAGCTCGCGCTCTTCGGTGCGCTGCCCATAGCTGAAGTGGACCGCGTACGCGTCGTAATCCCGCGCCGCCAGCGCCGCGCATACGCAGGAGTCCATGCCTCCGGAGAGACAGACGACGGCGCGCGTGCGGGGAGTGGACATCTTTCTCTATCGTATCGCGAAGCCCGGAATAGCATGCCCCAGGGCAAAGATCAGGGCCGATGGCCGGGGAGACGCATCCATTTCAGATGTGTGCCCAGCTTTTCAAAGGCAGGATCGGCAGACACCAGGGTGGCCTTCCGGCCGATGGCAAGAGCCGCCGCGTAGCTGTCTGCATAGCCCAGTTTGTAGCGGTGTTTCAGCCCAGCCGCTTCGAGCGCCTGATCCGCATCAGCGGGAACCATGTACACGAAATTACGAAGTGTGCCGATATAGGTGGCTGCGGTGGATTCTCCGGCTGTCTTCAGGAGTGTGTAATAAACCTCTCCGAGGTTGATTACGGACATAAACAGATGTGTACTCCCCATCTGTGTCTGCCGTATCAGCTCCTGTACCTTCAGGCTACCGCCCGCCTCATCGCCCGCGAATTGCCGGATGACAGCATTCGCGTCGAGGACATACTCCCTGGCTGCCGCTTTCGGCGATCTCACAGGTGTTTAAATTTCCGTTCTTCCAGAAGACGCTCCGCTTCGCGTTCTTTCTGAAGAGTCTCTTCCAGGGGATAGTCCTTCAGTGAGCCATGCAGTGCCAGAAGAGAGTCGACATGATGCGGCTCGATGACCAGACGCCCATTTTCTTCATGAAAGGTTACAGACGTGCCCTCTTTCAGCCGGTACTTCTTTCGCAAAACAGAAGGGATGACGATCTGTCCTTTGGAGCTGACCACTGCATGAGAGCGCATATTTCTTACCTCAGGTAAGAAATAGTATACATCGCTGCCTTCTGGCTTTACAGAAGGAGCTTCCGCTCGGTCAGATCCCACTGCCCGAGAGGATAGTCCGCACAAGCCTTTTTGTGTGTGGATCGACATATCCCCTGCCCCATGTCATTCCGAGCGAAGCTGAGGGATCTGCGTTTCCTCCCGGGTGACCCGAAATCCCGGATAGTCGAAATCCCGGATAGTCCGAAACCCCAGGGGCCCCGGCATCCATCCGGAAACCCGCTCATCGCCCGCTCTGGCCAGCCCACCATCCATCGAACGCCTCGAGCGCCCGCTCGCACTGCATCCGGTGGCGCTCTTTCTTGTCGCGAATGCGCTTCCGCGTCTCCTCGTCCAGCGGAACCAGCAGATCGAAGGTGATATTCGCCGGCTGAAAGTGCTTCGCCTCGGTCTTCGTAATATAGTTCACCAGCGATCCCAGCCCTGTCTCGCGGGGAACCGGCATCACGTCCTGCCCCTGCGCCGCGCGCGCGGCATATACCCCCGCCAGCATCCCCGTCGCGATCGATTCCGTGTACCCCTCCACGCCCGAGATCTGCCCCGCAAAGAAGATGCCCGGATACTCCCGCAGATACAGCCGCTCCGCCAGCACCTGCGGCGCGTTGATGTACGTGTTGCGGTGGATCTGTCCGTAGCGCAGAAACTTCGCCTGCTCCAGCCCCGGAATCATCCGCAGAATCCGCGCCTGCTCGCCATACTTCAGGTGATTCTGAAAGCCGACTAGGTTATACGAGTCCGCCCGCAGATTCTCGCAGCGCAGCTGCACCACAGCATGCGGCGTCTTTCCCGTCCGCGGATCGCGCAGCCCCACCGGCTTCATGCAGCCGAAGCGCAGCGTATCGCGCCCCCTCCGCGCCAGCTCCTCAATCGGCAGGCAGCCCTCGAAGTAGTCCAGCTTCTCCCACTCCTTCTCCTGCACCGTCTCCGCCGTCACCAGCGCGTCGTAGAAGCGGTCATACTCTTCCTTCGTGAAGGGGCAATTGATGTAGTCCGCTGTGCCCTTGTCCCAGCGCGCCGCAAAGTACACCCGCTCCTTATCGATCGAGTCCGCCTCGACAATCGGGCTGATCGAGTCGTAAAACGCCAGGTGCCCGCTGCCCGTCAGCCGTCCAATCTCCGCCGACAGCGCCGACGACGTCAGCGGCCCGCTCGCAATCACCGTAATGCCGTCCGCCTCATCGAGGTGCGTCACTTCCTCGCGGTGTACCGTAATCCGCGGCTCCTGCTCGATCCGCTCTCCGATCCGCCGCGAAAACTCCACGCGATCCACCGCCAGCGCATGCCCTGCCGGAACCGCGCTCGCATCCGCGCACTCCAGCAGCGGCGATGCCGCCCGCCGCATCTCCTGCTTCAGCAGCCACGGAGCCGTGTTCTCGCTCTCCGACTTCAGCGAGTTCGAGCACACCAGCTCGCCGAAATCCGCCGTCTCATGCGCCGGCGTCGAACGCACCGGCCGCATCTCGTACAGATCCACCTCGACACCCATCCGCGCCGCCACCAGAGCCGCCTCCGGTCCCGCCAGTCCGCCGCCAATCACCCGAATCCGTCCGCTCATCCCGCGTTTGTCCCGTCTACCGCTTCGTCCACCGTCTCACCCATTCCAGCCAGCGCTGCAATATCCGCGCCTGTCACTCGCATACCCCGCCACTCGCTCAGCATCTTCGCGCCGATGCTGTGATAAAAATCGATCGCCGGCTGGTTCCACTCGAGCACCGCCCACTGCAGCCGCGCGCACTTCCGCTCGACCGCAACCCGCGCCACCCGTGCGAGCAGCGCCTTTCCAATCCCGCGCCCGCGAAACTCCGTCTTCACAAACAGATCTTCCAGGTACAGACTTCCGCCCTGCCACGTCGAATAAATCGGAAAGAACAGCGCAAACCCCGCCGCAACACCTTCGTACTCCGCGATCAGGCACTTGAAGCAAGGCTCTGCGCCAAACCCGTCCTGCATCAGTTGCGCCTCAGTCATCTCGACCGAGTCGGGCTCGCGCTCATATACAGCCAGCGCATGAATCAGATCGAGCATCAGCGGAACATCCTCCGCCGCGGCGGGACGAATACGGATCGGCATCGCAGTCATAGAATCTCTTCCGATTATAGAAACCGCCGTGCTCCTCAGCCCCGCCTCGCCCGCGAATTGCTTTGCGCCCCGCTCTTCGATACCGTACTCTCGTCGCAGTTCGAATTCCGTTGAGGGATTGCCGCACGCCATGAAGCCTCTGTCACCGCTCGACGCTCTTCAACCCGCCTTCGCGCGCACTCTCTCCGTCCTCGGAAAGCCCTTCCGTTTCTGGTTCTTCGTCAAAATCGCTCTGGTCGCCGCCCTCACCCAGCCCAGCTTCTTCTCCGTCATCGTCAGCTATCCGCTGCAGGCCGTGCAGTTCGCCGTCGCCGGCCGTCTGCCGCACCGCCGGCCCACGTGGGGAGCCGCCTCCAGCTTCGCCGGCACATCCGGCGCCTCCGCCTCCGTCTTCGCCATCAGCGCGTTCATCGTCATCGCCCTCATCGGACTCGTCATCTGGGTCGTGATCAGCTATCTCTACTGCCGCCTGCGCTTCACTCTCTTTGACCTCGTCGTCTACCGCCACGGCAAAGTCGGCGAGGGATGGTCGAAGTACGGCCGTCAGTCCTGGCGTTTCTTCGGCCTCATCCTTCTCGTCTCGCTCGTCTTCCTGCTCGCAGCCGCCGTCACGGCTGGCCCGATCATCATCCACATGATCGCCTCGCTCCACGGCATGACGCCGGAAGATATCAGCGCCAATCCCTTCGTCATCTTCGGGCACATGCTGCCCCTGGTCTTCATCCTCTTCGCCCTGGCGCTCCTCTGGTCCATTGCCGACGCCATCATGCAGGACTTCCTCCTGCCGCCCATGGCCATCGACGACGCTCCGCTCGAGTCCGCCTTTGCCCGTTTCTTCCGCCTCTTCGGCGACCGCCCCGGCTCCGTCCTGCTCTATCTTCTGTTGCGCTTCGTCATCGCTCTGGGACTCTCCTGGGTGCTCATCATGGCCGCCATGATCGTTCTCGTGCTCTTCGGCCTCGGCGGCGGCGGCCTCGGCTTCCTGCTCTGGCACGCCCTCTGGCACACAGGGCTCGCCGGACAATCCGTCTTCGTCGCTTACTGCATCGCCGCCGGACTGCTCTTCCTGGTCCTTTATCTCCTTGCCATGGTCTCCATCTACGGTTCAGTCGCCGTCTTCAAGGAGTCCTACGCCGTATATTTCTTCGGCTCACACTATCCCGAGCTCGGCAGCCGCCTCGACCCGCCCTCTGAAGAAGACCTCGTCGGCGTCCGTCTTCCCGTACCCCTGCCGCCGCTCACCCCACTGCAGGAGCCGCCGCCCCTCTGGTGAGCAGACGCCATCCTGCTCTGTCGGCTTCCGCGGGGCTCAGGCGCTCCAGGGATTGAGAAGTGGAACGCCGGCCGCGGCAAAGTGGCGTGTATTGCACGTCACCAGCGTCAGCTTTGCATTGGCTTTGTATCGGGGCACGGCTTCACAGCCTGCGGAAAAACTCTGTTTTGTATCAGGGCATGACTTCAGTCGTGCCGTAAGTGGCTGAAAAATATGCCCGGGCTTCAGCCCCTGAAGCACTCCTTTGCAAACTGAGACACTATCAAAATTCCATCTCGCGTCCGGAAGCAAATTCCCGATTCAGATGCAAAATGCCATCTCCGAAGAGATGGCATTGGGTGATTCACGAAGTTCGAAGATTCAGACGGAGAGCTTGCTTTGTGCCTCATGCCCCGCCGACATCTTCCTCGCCATCGCCGGAAGCCCGAAGGCCAGCCCTGCCACCAGCGCGGTCGACAGCAGATCGTTGCGATAAAACGGCATCGCCGCCGTGTAGCACGCCGCCAGACCGGCCAGCGTGTGCGGATACATCGTCGCCACCGATCCGATCCACACCGCGTAGTTGCTCACCACAAAAAACGAGGTCGAGGAGAGCGCCACCGCGCCCGCCACGCGTCCTGCCGAGACCTTCTTCGCCAGCAGAATATGCCCCAGCACCACCACCGCCGCATACCACACCCACGTCACCAGATAGCTGCTCGTGTGGAAGGGGTAGTTATACGCATACACCGTCAGGTAGTAATCGGTCGCCATCAGCGCCAGCACCGGCCACATCGCCTGCCGCAGCGGCCGCCGCGCCCCGAAAAACAACAGGGAGCCGCCCACCGCGGTGAAGTTCAGCCATTCATGCGGAATCACGCGGCTCAGTACGGCCAGAACAACCAGCAGATATGCGGACATAGATACCTCCGGTTCAGGATATCAGGGCGTCCCGGACACAGCTCACGGCATTTACGCCTTTCTGATCCCTGATCCTGCCTTACTTCTGCTCCCGCCCGCTCATGAACATGCCTTCGATCTCATTCCCCGCGCCCACGTACGTCCATGCGCTGAGCGGCGCTCTGCGATCTGCTTTTTCCGTGTCCGATGAACGAACCCCTCCATCCGCAAACCGCAGATCGCGGAACTCCACCGTGTGCCAGCCCGGCTGCGGATCTTCCGTTACTCCCGGCGCCATCTCGTCTCCCATGTCCTGCGTCAGCGGCCACGACGACCAGTCCAGATACACGCGCCCCAGATACGACTGCTTCGCCGCCGCCACCGCCGCCGTCACCGGAGGCTTATAAATCCGGTTCGAATACGCGTCCGTCTGAACCCGGTTGTGCAGCGTTCCCACCTCTGCCGTCTGGTAGTAGTCCTGCGTCTCCATCAGGGCATGCCACGCAAACGGATCGGCCATGTGCGGCTCCGCCGCCACGCGCAGCACCGGCTCACTCGTCAGATCGCCGTTCCTCACCATCTCCATCGCGTGCGCATGCTCGGCATTCCGAATGCCCCACCAGATCACCACAAAGCTCAGCGCGGCAATCGCCCAGCCCCGTCCGCGAAACGGCTTCTTCCTCGCTCCGATCTCGCGATCCGTCAGCCCGAAGATCCACGGCATCACCAGCGCCAGCAGCAGCGCCAGAAAGATTTCAGGGTCGAAGATGAAGACGATGCTCCACGCATGCCAGTGTGCGTCGAAGGGAAAGAACGGTCGAATACCGTAATTGTTCGTAAAGTCCAGCAGCAGATGGCTCAGGTCCGCGATCAGCGCAAACAGCCAGATCAGAAACCAGCGCGGCGCAATCGCCGGAGGTTTTTTCCGCCAGCGGTGGACCAGCCACACAAATCCCGTCGTCACCAGCGCAATCACCGGCGCAAACACCAGCGTGTGCGTAATGCCGCGATGGTGCTCGAAGCCCGCCACCGGCCCGTGAAAGCCCCACAGAACATCCAGGTCCGGCGCCTCCGCGGCCAGCGTCATCGCCAGCGTGGCATAGGCAGTCTTCCGATTAAAGCCCGAGCGGCCCAGACAGGCCCCGGTCAGAAAATGAGTAACTGGTTCCATAGAAATATCGGATCAATCGTCGGGAAAAAAGTCGGATCAAGTATCAGATCGTTGCGCCGGCCCGGACTACGGCCCAGACTACCTGCACCGCGCCCGACGCCGCAAACAGAAACGCCGCGGCGCACCGCGGCATTCTGCTCCCGCCCGTCTGTTCTCAGACCAGTTTTGCGTCCAGAACGATCTCCGTATTGCCATGGAAGAGCCGCGAGATCGGGCAGCCGCTCTTCGCATTCTGCGCCGCCGTCTCAAAGGCCGACTCGGTCGCGCCCGGAACCTTCGCGCGCGTCGTCAGATGGATCGACGTAATCGTGAACCCCGCGTCCGTCTTCTCGAACTTCACCACAGCCGTGGTCTCCAGAGACTCCGGCGTCAGGTTGGCATTGCCAAGCTGCGCGCTCAGCGCCATCGTGAAGCATCCGGCGTGCGCCGCCGCAATCAGCTCCTCGGGGTTCGTGCCAATCCCGTTTTCAAACCGTGTGCTGAAGGAATACTGCGTCTCTTTCAGAACTCCGCTTGCTGTTGAGATAACGCCCTTGCCATCCTTCAGGCCACCATTCCACACAGCGCTGGCATTGCGCTCCATAAGCCCTCCTTTTCTTCTGATGAGGTTCTGTGTTTTGCCGGATTGCGACAGTCGGCTCCGGCCTCTGTACGGGTATGATGCGTCCGTTGACCCACCTCATCATACTGCGAACCGCGGGCCGGTGTTGTTTCACAGGGATCAAACCCAGGCAAAGGCCCTTCTCACCGCCTCAAAACGGCGGTAGGCTTGCAAAATGCAGTCTGAAACCGACCATCTCAGCGCAAAGGAGCCGTCACCGGTCCCTCCCATCCTCGCCGAGCCCTCCGAACACCACTCCGTCTGGTGCCCCAACTGCTCCTCGCGCCTCGACGGACACCGCTGCAAGCTCATCTGCCGCTCCTGCGGCTATTACCTCAGCTGCGCCGACTATTATTGAGCTGGCTTTGAGACTATTTCAGTAATTCTCTTTCACGTCGACGGAGCGCTTCGAAGCATGCTTCACCGTCCAGCAACTTTACTTTGCCGCTTTTGATCTCGTTATAGCGGCGGCCTAATTTTTCTCGCACATGGGCCAGTTTCTCGAAGTAGCCAGATATCGCTTCTTCGATGATCTCCTCCGGGGTGCGGCTGGTTTCAGCGGCCCGCTGCTCGATCTTTGTCTGCAGCTCCGGATTCAGATGCACATCCATAAGCAAAGGCTAGTGACGCCCTCTGCGCAAGTCAATTACGGCTCGCTCTTCTTCCTTGCCGCCGCAAACTCATCTCCCGGCTGCCAGCCCACCGTCTGCGGTGAAGACGAAGCCTGCCACCCCAGCAGAAATCCGAACCGCGCCATCTTCGCATCGCCGCGAAAATCCATCGACGCCCGGTACTCATCCGACGGCTGATGATAATAGTGATCCACAAAATCCTCCGCCTGCGCCACGCCCCACGCCGCGTCGTGCCCCTCAAACAGCGTCCCCTGATCGATCGAGAACGAAGGAATCCCCACCCGCGCAAAGCTGAAGTGGTCCGAGCGGTAGTAGTGTCCTGCTCCCGGAAACTGATCCGGCTGAATCGTCAGGTCGAACGCCTTCGCCGTAGCCTCCACCACCGGATAAAACGTCGTCCGCTCCGCGCCGCTCACATCCACCGCCATCGGTATGCCAATCGGATTCAGCATGTCGTAGTTCAGGTCGAGCGCAATCTGTCCCGCCGGAACCGGAGGATGCTCGCCCAGGTACTGCGATCCCAGCAGCCCCTGCTCCTCCGCCGTCACCGACGCGAAGAAGATGCTGTGCGCAGGCTTCGCCGTCGACTGCGACCACGCCCGCGCCAGCTCCAGCAGAATCCCGCAGCCCGTCCCGTTGTCCGCCGCGCCGTTGTAGATCTGGTCGCCCTTAAGACTCGGATCGATCCCCAGGTGATCGTAGTGCGCCGAATAGATCACCGCCTGGTCGTGCTCCGGCGTGCTCTCCGTCCCCGGCAGCTCCGCGATCACGTTGTCCGACACATACCGCCGCACCCGGCTCGAAACGTGCGCCTTCAGCCGCACCGGCAGCTCCACCGCGTGAAAGCCGCGCTTTCCTGCCGCTTCGATCTCTTTGTCCACATCCAGCCCCGCCGTTGCCAGCAGCTTTCGCGCCACATCGAGCTGAATCCAGCTCGCCGCCCGCAAAGTCGCCGTCGCATCGTCCGCCAGATACGACTTCTCCACCGACTGCGAATTCTCGACCACAGACCAGGGATAGCTCGCCAGATCGGTGCGATGAATAACCAGCACCCCCACCGCGCCCAGCCGCGCCGCTTCCTCGTATTTGTAGGTCCAGCGGCCGTAGTAGGTCATCGTCTTTCCCTTGAAGAACGCCGGATCGTCCGACAGCGGCTCGTTCACGATCACCAGCAGCACCTTGCCCTTCACGTCCACGCCCGCAAAGTCGTTCCAGTGATACTCCGGCGCATCGATCCCATAGCCCGCAAACACAATCGGCGCGTCGATATCCGCCGACTCCTGGCCCGTCTCGTCCTTCGTCACATAATCGGCGCCATAACGCAGATCGATCGGAGCACCGACCTTCTCCGGCACAAACGAAAAGTGCGTCTGATCCTCATTCGTGTGCACCGCATACAGCGAGACCTTCTGGAAATACGTCCCGTCATCGCCCGCCGGCTTCAGCCCGTCCAGCGCAAACTGCGTGGCGATGTATGCGGCCGCCAGCTCGCCGCCGCGTGTCCCCGGTCCGCGTCCCTCCAGCAGATCGCTGGCCAGGAATTTCACGTGCGCCCGAATCTTCTCCGGATCGATCGACGCCGCGGCCACTTCCGCGCCTCGCGGCACGCCCGCAATCGCCGGCACAAAGGCTGGAGGCGCAGCACTCCTCTGTGCCGCCGCCGGCAGGCATGCAAACAGCACCATCATCAGACCGGCAGCAGATCCGGCAGCAATACGAACCATCTTTCTCCTCTCGCCGCGGCCGCAGACAAAAGCCGCGTTACAGCACAATCCTGTCCGTCGATTCCTCAAGCGCATGCAGCGGGCCCGGGCCGTCATACCCCGGCATCACCTTCAGCCGCTTCAGAATCTTCCGCGACAGCCCGGTCAGCGGCATCTCCATCAGCATCCGCGCCGCAATCCACTCCCGCGTATTCTCCGTCCCGGCCAGCTCCCGGCTCTGCTGCGCGTTCAGCACAAAGACCGAGACATAGTAATTCGTGTTGGTGATCGAGTGCCGCACCGTCAGCGCCGGAGCATCCTCCTGCGCTGTCTTCGCCTCGATCTCCGGCAGCTCCCACATCCCTGCCATCAGCGACGCATCCGCCGGACGCTGCTCCAGCAGCACCTCCGTCTTCGGCCACGCCTTCCTCCGGAACAGCCCGTATGCCATCTCCCGGCTCCGCATCTTCTTCGCCGGAGCCGTCACATGCTCCCCGCGTGTCGCGCACCCCTCCTGCACCGGACACCCCAGGCACAGCGGTCCCCGCGGCAGACACATAGTTGCCCCCAGCTCCATCATCGCCTGATTGAAATCCGCCGGCCGCTCCGGATCGAGCAGCCGCGCCGCCTCTTCCTGAATCCTCGTCTTCAGCGCGCGGCTCTCTTCCTCTTCGCTCTGCCCCATGTAGCGGATCAGCACCCGCTCCACATTGCCGTCCACCACCGCCGCGGCCTCTCCGAAGGCGATGCTGGCAATGGCTGCCGCCGTATACTCGCCCACCCCCGGCAGCTCCCGCAGCCCGGTCACAGTGCGCGGAATCTGCCCGCCGTGCGCCATAATCTGCTTCGCCGCCTGGTGCAGCATCCGTGCCCGCCGGTAATAACCCAGCCCGCTCCAGTGCGCCAGCACCTCGGCCTCATCGGCCTCCGCCAGCGCGGCCGCATTCGGAAACCGCTCCATAAACCGCGTGTAGTACTCCAGCACCGCGGCCACCCGAGTCTGCTGCAGCATGATCTCCGATACCCAGATCGCCCACGGGTCCGCCGTGCGCCGCCACGGAAGATCGCGCGCGTTCTCTCCGTACCAGGCAAGCAGCCCGCGCCGGAACTCGTCTACTCCTGGTCCGCTCTCCATCCCAGCATTCTAATGCGCAGTCCCCGGCCGCCCCTGGTGCAGGCAGACCTCGCGCCCCTGCTACCCTGAGAAAGCAGCCCTTATGGATCGCACCGCTCAGCTCGACTTCATCCGCCGTCTCCCCAAAGCCGAGCTGCATCTGCACCTCGAAGGCGCCGTCTCTCCCGAAACCCTCGTCGAGCTCAGTCTCCGCCACGACGCCGGCTCCCTCACCCTCGACCAGGCGCAGGCCCTCTGTCGCTACACCGACTTCTCCGGCTTCATGATGGCCTTCAAGGCCGTCACCGAGCGTCTCCGCACCCCCGAAGACTACGAGCTCATCACGTATCGCATGCTCCGCCGCCTCGCGCAGCAGGGCGTCGTCCACGCCGAAGCCTACGTCTCCGTCGGCGTCGTCTACTACTGGCGCCGCATCGAGTTCGAGCCCCTCTTCGCCGGCATGGAGCGCGCCCGCCTCCAGGCCGAGCATGACTTCGGCATAACCCTCTCCTGGATCTTCGACGCCGTCCGCCACTTCGGCCCCGAAGAGGCCGCCAAAGTCTTCCGCAAAGCCGCCGAGATGCAGCGCAGCCACCCCTCCATCGCCGGCATCGGCATCGGCGGCGACGAGCGCCGCACCGGAGCCGAGCCCTTTCGCGACCTCTACGCCGAAGCCCGCGACGCCGGTCTCCATCTCACCGCCCATGCCGGAGAAACCGTCGGCCCCGAAGGCATCTGGGGCGCGCTCAACATCGGAGCCGAGCGCATCGGCCACGCTCTCTCCGCCATCCACGACCCCGAGCTCATCGAGATCCTCGCCCACCGCCAGGTGCCGCTTGAAATCTGCGTCACCTCCAACCTCCGCACCGGCTGCTGCCTCCACATCGAGGACCACCCCCTGCGCCGCTACTTCGACGCCGGCCTCATGGTCACCCTCAACTCCGACGACCCTGTCCTGTTCGGCAGCGACCTCGAAAGCGAATACCTCCTCGCCGAAGAGCAATTCGAGTTCACGCAGGAACACCTCCGCGAGCTCGCCGCCAACTCCATCGAAGCCAGCTTCCTGCCTCCCGAGCGCAAAATCGTCCTCCTCCAGCAGATCGAATCCATCGCCTGATCCGCGCTTCTGCGTTTTTCTTCTGACTCCCGGGTGCCCCATCTTCGCGCAGCTAAGGTGGGAAGCGAAAAGCGGGAAGCCTCACCGCTTTGTATCAGGGCACGGCTTCAGCCGTGCCGAACCAGCCTCAAAAACCAAAGGGCTTCAGCCCCTGTGCGACATAGCCACGGAACAGTTCTCGTCTCGCGCCAGCGAGACCGGTAGAAGCACCGGGCTTCAGCCCGGTGAATAAAGGACCAAAGGAAAAGGGGCTTCAGCCCCGGCTCCGCCAAAACACAAAATCACCCGGGTGTCCCATGTCCGGATTTTCGGACATGGGAATGAATATTCTTTCCATGTCATCCCGACACCCTCCCCTTGTCATCCCGAGCGAAGCGCGAAGCGCGCAGCGGAGGGATCTGCATTCTCTTCCCATTGAAGAATCCGGGCGCCCCACCTTCGCGAACCGGGGTCCCCGGCGCACGCGGTGTTCGTGCGCTGGGGTGGAGAACCGGGGTCCCCGGCGAACAAAGTTCGCTGGGGCAGGAAGCTAAGGTGGGAAACGAGGCGAAAGATGGGAAGCCTCACCGCTTTGTATCAGGGCACGGCTTCAGCCGTGCCGAACCAGCCTCAAAAACCAAAGGGCTTCAGCCCCTGTGCGACATAGCCACGGAACACTTCTCGTCTCGCGTCAGCGAGACCCGTAGAAGCCCCCGGCTTTAGCCGGGGGCTTCAGGGCACGAGAAGGAAAGGGGCTTCAGCCCCGGCTCACGCTTGTCATCCCGTATCCTCCAAAAATCTGCACGCCCAATTCACTCACAGCAAAACTTCGCCGATAAACCCTCTGCACAGTCTCTTATGAGCTGCGCTATCATGGACCCATGAAGCGTCGAAAAAAGTGCAGACTTTTCGGCTTCAAAAGGAAGGCTGCAGTGAGTGCTCTGCCTGTGTCTCTCAACATCTCCGAAGACGAATCCTCCGTCGTTCTGCGTGCGGTTGGATGGGCCTCCGTCGCCCTCGGTGTGACGGCCCTCAGTCTTTACATCGGCCGCGAGCTGCGCGCGCGCTATAAGTTCAAACGCCGCACTCCGTCAGACTTCTACTCCCACGCCGGTGACGAATTCCCGACCGAATACGGAATGGGGATCTGACCTCGGTCAGGCCGCTCTCCGGCCCCGCGCTCCTGCTCTGATTCGGACCCGGCAGAGAACCCTGTCAAGCCGGCTTGCCTGTCGGCTCTCCGTGTCCTGCTCACGATGCAGGTCTTGCCGGAGAAAAAATCTGGCATGAAGTTTTCATCCCATCGCTAAAATCGAGATAGAGAATCAAAAAAACCTGCCTCTCCGGCAGGTTTTTTCTTTTGCGAAAGGGTGCGGAGTATGACAGAAAAACCAGAGCAAACCCCAGCCTCCGCAGACGGACGGCCTTGCGGCAAAGACGGCTGCGAATCCCGCAAAGACAGCCGTGAACCTCGCATCGGCGGCCTTCTGCCTGGTGCCCTGTTTTCTGTCATCTGCGTCTCTTCACGGCCGGGTATGCGGCATCGGCAGCCGCATTTGCCGCATGGCAGCCGTGAGCGAAGTGCTTTGCCGTCCGTCAGATACCGGGGATATCGTTTACGCTTCCGATGAGGTCCGCTGAAAACAAAGCACTTCCGGAAAATCGGCCTGTTTTTTTGAAGCCTTCTGCGCAAAGGCAAAAGGCTCCGGAACCAATCTCAGATCGCTCCGGAGCCTTCGGTTGAACGAGTGAATTGCGGTCTTACCGCTGGTTCGCCAATCCGCGCAGCACGTACTGCAGAATGCCGCCGTTCTCGTAGTAAAGGATCTCCTGCGGCGTATCGATGCGGACCTTTGCCTCGAACTCCTTCACCTTGCCGTCGGGTGAAGTTGCCTTCACCTTGAGCGTGCGGCCGCCGGAGAACTTCGAATCGAGCAGCACCTTCAGGCCGGTGAAGTCGAAGACCTCTTCGCCCGTCAGCCCAAGCGATTCGACGGTCTGTCCTTCGGCGAACTGCAGCGGGAGGATGCCCATGCCGACCAGGTTCGAGCGGTGGATGCGCTCGAAGCTTTCGGCGATGGCGACGCGAATGCCCAGCAGCTTCGGTCCCTTGGCTGCCCAGTCGCGCGATGAGCCGGAGCCGTACTCCTTGCCGGCGAGAATGACCAGAGGCACATTGCGCTCGGCGTACTTCACCGATGCGTCGAAGATGCTCATCTGCTCGCCCTCGGGCAGCAGCCGCGTCACGCCGCCTTCGGTGCCCGGAGCCAGCTTGTTGCGCAGACGAACGTTGGCGAAGGTTCCGCGGACCATGACTTCGTGGTTGCCGCGGCGCGAGCCGTAGGAGTTGAAGTCGGCAGGCTTGACGCCGTGCTCGACGAGATACTTGCCGGCAGGGCCGTTCTGCTTGATCGAGCCTGCGGGCGAGATGTGATCGGTGGTTACGGAGTCGCCGAGGACGGCGAGCACGCGCGCACCGGTGATATCCGCGACCGGAACGGGTTTTGCAGGCATGCCGTCGAAGTACGGAGCCTTGCGGATGTAGGTGGAGTCGCCTTCCCACTGGTAGACATCGCCGGTGGGGAACTGCAGATGCTGCCAGTTCTCATCGCCCTTCGTGACGGTCGCATACTCCTTCGTGAAGATGCCGGAGTCGATCGACGAAGCGATGGTGTCGGAGACTTCCTTCTGCGACGGCCAGATGTCCTTGAGGTAAACGGGCTGGCCGCTCTTGTCCCTGCCGAGCGGCTCGCTGTCGAAGTTGTGATCGATGCGTCCGGCGAGGGCGTAGGCGACGACCAGCGGCGGCGACATGAGGTAGTTGGCGCGAACGTCGGAGTTGATGCGGCCTTCGAAGTTGCGATTGCCGCTCAGCACCGACACGGCGACCAGACCGTGATCGTCGATGGATTTCGAAACGTCGCTCGGCAGCGGTCCGGAGTTGCCGATGCAGGTGGTGCAGCCGTAACCGACGACGTTGAAGCGCAGCTTGTCGAGGTAGGTCAGCAGCCCGGCCTTTTCGTAGTAGTCGGTGACGACACGCGAGCCCGGCGCGAGCGATGTCTTGACCCACGGCGGCACCGCCAGGCCCTTCTCGACGGCCTTCTTCGCCAGAATGCCGGCTGCGACCATCACCGACGGGTTCGAGGTGTTGGTGCAGCTCGTAATGGCGGCGATCACGATCGAGCCGTGGTCGAGATACTTGTCCACATCGACGTGGAAGCGTTCTTTGATCGACGTGGTCGGCCCTGTTTCATGCACGCCCTGCGCGGCTTCGGGATTATCAGACGGATGTCCGCCTTCACCCTCCCACCGAACCACCTGGCGCACGCCGTTCGAGCTGGCGTTCGGTCCAAGCAGATTCGGAAGCTGCTTCCTGAAGCTTGCTCCCGCTTCCTTGAGCAGCACGCGGTCCTGCGGGCGCTTGGGACCGGCGACGCTGGGCTCGACCGTCGCCAGGTCGAGCGAGAGGGTCTGGGTGTATTCGGCTTCGGGCGAGCTTGCGCTGTGGAACATGCCCTGCTCTTTGTAATACGCCTCGACGAGCGCGATCTGCTCTTCGCTGCGGCCGCTGAGGCGCAGGTAACGCAGCGTCTCCGCATCGACGGGGAAGATGCCGCAGGTTGCGCCGTACTCGGGCGCCATGTTGCCGATGGTGGCGCGGTCGGCGAGGGGCAGCTCGCTGATGCCGGGGCCGTAGAACTCGACGAACTTGCCGACGACGCCGAGCTTGCGCAGCGCTTCGGTGACGGTGAGAACCAGATCGGTTGCGGTCGCGCCTTCGCGCAGCCTGCCGGTGAGCTTAAACCCGACCACCTGCGGCACCAGCATGGAGACAGGCTGGCCAAGCATGGCGGCTTCGGCTTCGATGCCGCCGACGCCCCATCCGAGGACGCCGAGGCCGTTGATCATGGTGGTGTGGGAGTCGGTGCCGACCAGCGTATCGGGGTATGCACGGAGCTTGCCATTGACTTCGGTGGTGAAGACCACGCGCGCCAGGTATTCGAGGTTGACCTGATGGCAGATGCCCATGCCGGGAGGCACGGCGGAGAAGTTGCGGAAGGCGTCCTGTCCCCACTTGAGGAAGGCGTAGCGCTCGCGATTGCGCTGGAACTCGAGCATCGCGTTCAGCGAGTAGGCATTGTTGGTTCCGTACTCGTCCACCTGCACGGAGTGGTCAATAACCAGTTCTGCGGGTTGCAGCGGGTTGATCTTCTGCGGATCGCCGCCGAGCTGCTTCATGGCGTCGCGCATGGCAGCGAGGTCAACGATCGCCGGGACGCCCGTGAAGTCCTGCATCAGCACGCGGGCCGGCATGTAGGCGATTTCGCGGGAGGGCTCGGCCTTCGGGTCCCACTTTGCAAGGAACTCGATGTCGTCCGCCGTGACGCTGCTGCCATCCTCATAACGCAGCAGGTTTTCGAGCAGAATGCGCAGGCTGAAGGGCAGCCGCGACAGGCTTACGCCATTCTTTTCGAGCGCGCTCAGGCGAAAGATCTCATACGATTTGCTGCCGGATTTCAGCTCAGACCGGCTGCCAAAACTGTTCCCAGTGTCAGACATGGGTGTTCCTTCCTTTTCCAGGCTAAACGGACACAGCTCATCGCTCACGCCGTATCGGATTCATGGCGGCGGAGCGCATACAGATGCAGGCTAATGCTGCGGAGGGGCGCTCGTCTATGCGGCGAGCGAGGCGGCGATGCGGCCGCGGTCAGGGTGCCCGCGGCGAAAGCGCTTGAGAGGAGGAGAAAGCCGGAAGGTATTCATCGTCCTGACCAGTATTCTAGAGCAAATGCAGCCTCTGTCATACACTGCGTGGAATTCCGGAAATTGCTATAACAATAGTAGAAGAAGAGAGATCGATTATGCCCCACATGGTGTTTTGCGCCCGCTACAAGCAGGAGCTCGAAGGCCTCGACGAGCCGCCCTTCGACAGCGACTTTGGCCACAAAATCTACAACAGCGTCTCGAAGAAAGCCTGGCAGGAGTGGCTGGAGCATCAGAAGATGCTGCTGAACGAATATCGCCTGCAGCCCTGGACTCCCCAGGCGCAGGAGTTTCTCGTCGAACAGATGACGCAGTACTTCTTCGGCGAAGGAGCCTCGCTCCCGAAGGAATACGTTCCGCCCAGCCACTAAGCAGGTGAATGGTCATTCCGCCGAAGCAGCCGCTCAGACGGCTGCGCGGCGGGGGGATAAGCGGAATTGCAGTGAGCGCCATGCCGGGCCAGTCAGACTGCCGGCTGCTCCGCTGTCGTCTTCTCCCTTAGCCGGTTCAGTTTTCCGTTCCGCAGCTCAAACACCTCGCCCCGCCAGACGACCGTGTGCGCGGCAAAACTCCATGCCCAGATGCCCAGCGCCAGCAGGTCGCGTACCGGCAGCAGCCACAGGTCTCGTAATACCTGCCGGTCGTTCAGCAGGCCAGTCCCCACACTGAGCGCCACCAACACCCGTGTCGGCAGCGCCAGGCAAAGAAGAGCAATCGAGGGCAGGTTCGCTCCAGATGCGATCAGATTCAGAAGCGCCCACGCCAGCCCGTAACTGAACGCCAGTCCGGCATAACCCCAGCGGCGCGAATCGCGCACCCCGCGCGCCCAGCGCAGCTGATGGTCCAGAAACTGCCGGAAGCGGTACGCCGGAACAGACGTCTCCACGACCTCATCGCTCAGTTGTACAGAGAATCCTGCCTCGGCAATGCGCCGTCCCAACTGGTAGTCGTCCGCCAGATAATCGGCCAGCGGCGCCAGCCCTCCGGCAGCTTCGAGCGCTGCGCGGGAGCAGGCCAGCGTCGATCCCAGTCCGAAGCGGATCTCGCCGTCCAGCAGCAGGGCAGTAAAGACCCCCGGCATGAAATCGGTGGAAATGCCGAGCGCCTCGATCTTTGAGCCGAGCGTTCCATGTGCGCGTCCGCGGTACGGTGCAGTCACCATGCCCACCGGCTCGCGGCCGCTGGCTGCTCCGAAAGTCGCAAGGATGCGCGTCAGATAGCTCGGACCCACGCGGATGTCGCTGTCATTGATGACCACATAGTCGTGGCGGGCGTGAGGCAGCATCTGCGTCAGATTGCTCACCTTTCCGTTCGCGCCCAGCACCTCCGGGCAAACGATCAGGCGAATGCTGTGCTCCGGAAACTCGGCCTCCAGCCTGCGCACAGCCGGCATGGCCGGATCGTCGAGGCTGGAGACGCCGAAGAGAATCTCATATTCTCCCGCGTATTGCTGGCGGCAGTGGCTGGCAAAGGCCTCATACATCTCCGGATCGAGCCCCTTTACCGGCTTCAGAATGCTCACGCCCGGAGCAAAATCCGGTACCGTCTGGCTGCTGCGGCGCAGAAAGGCGCGGGATGCCCACAATGCAGTCAGGAAATATCCCAGACCTGCCAGTGTGAACAGGAGAGTAACGGTTTCTACTGCAGTGGCGAAGAAGTACATCCGCCATCAGTGTACTGATTTCATGCCTTGAAAAGCCTTACAGGAGGCGCGTATCTCCCGTGCGCGGCCTATTCGTAGCGCAATGCCTCGATGGGATCGAGATTTGCAGCCTTCCACGCCGGATAGATCCCGAAAACCAGACCAATTCCACAGGAAACGATGAAGGCAATCACCGTCCAGAAAGCAGACATAGAAGCAGGGAAATCGATACCGTAGCGAATCGCCAGCGTCAGCAGCGCCCCCAGAATAACGCCGATTACCCCACCCAGGGCGCAGAGCGCGATAGCTTCCACCGTGAACTGAACCAGCACCTTTCTCCTGGTCGCTCCAATAGCCTTCCGCACCCCGATCTCGCGCGTTCGCTCCGTGACCGAGACCAGCATGATATTCATCACCCCGACCCCCCCCACCATCAGGCCCACACTGGAGACCGCGAACATAAAGATCACAAGTCCGGCGGTGATTTGCCCCCAGAGGCGGGTAATGGAATCCGGGCTGAAGATCGCAAAATCATCATCCTTCTCGACGCGCACGCGGCGGCGCTCACGAAGAAGCGTCCGTAATTCCTCTTCAACGATGGAAGCATTCTTTGGATCATCGTATTTGACAGTGATCCAGACATCTTTTTGCTCGGGATGAATCTTTCGAAAAGTGCTGAGCGGAAAGATCGCTTTATTGTCCTGAGGGTTCTTCCCTCCGCCAAAAAGCTGCTTCTGCTTATCGAGAACGCCAATTACCGTGAAGATGTCACCATCGATCTCGACTTCCTTGTTGATAGGGTTTTCGTTGTCAAAGAGTTGCTTTGCCGCGTCGTAGCC
Organism: Paracidobacterium acidisoli; assembly: GCF_003428625.2. Taxonomy (GTDB): domain Bacteria; phylum Acidobacteriota; class Terriglobia; order Terriglobales; family Acidobacteriaceae; genus Paracidobacterium; species Paracidobacterium acidisoli. The sequence continues at coordinate 461,455 of NZ_QVQT02000005.1, forward strand.
CAGAACCGTGACATTTGACCGTCGGAAGTCATCCGCTTCATTGAACATGCGCCCGGCAATCAGATCAAAATCATTGGTAATGTTGACCGTCGGCGAATCGCCTTCAAGAATCGTGTGCTGAATCTTGCGCCCCTTGTATTTCACCGCCACATTGCCGAGATTCAGATCGTAATTGGCATATTGAAGCGCAGGATTGACGGCGACGACATGCGGAAGGGTGCGCATGGCCTCCGCATCATCGAAAGTGAGTTGCTTTCGAGCCAGCATTTCAGTCGTCGGACGCACGCCAATGACGGGAAAGCGAAAGCACCAGAAAACATTCGTGCCAAAAGAGCGGGCCAGAGCCTCGACTCGATTATTGACGCCGTTAATCAGAGACGAAATGGTGATGACGGTAGCAACGCCAATGACAACACCAAGAATCGTAAGTCCGGAGCGTAGTTTATTGCTGCGCAGCGTTTCGAAGGCCATCCTGACCGACTCACGCGAATCGCTGATACTCATAATCTGCTCCTACATCTCCGAGCGCAGGGCCACAATCGGATCGAGCATGGCGGCCTTGCGTGCGGGATAGACTCCGAAGAAAATACCGACTCCGCCGGCTACGAAGAGCCCCAGCAGCACGGACCAAAGCTGAACAGAAGAGGGCCAGCCAATCGCATACGTAACGGCCTCGGCCACGCCTGCGCCACCGGCCACTCCAATCAGGCCGCCAACCAGAGACATCGTGGCTGATTCGATCAGAAACTGAAGCATCACATCGTTACGCCGCGCACCGAGCGCCTTGCGTACGCCAATCTCTCTCGTGCGCTCAGTAACCGAGACCAGCATGATGTTCATGATCACAACACCGCCAACCACCAGAGAGATCGAAGCAATTCCCACCACAACCGTGGCGAATGTCGTGGTCAGCTGTTTCCAGAGGCTAACGAAAGTGTCATTGGTCGAAATAGCAAAGCTGTCATCGGCGCCAGGCATATCGTGACGCCGGGCGCGCATCAGAGCGCGAACTTCATCGATGGCATTGTCCAGAGCCCCTGAAGCGGTACCTGCTTTCGCGTAGATGTCGACGCTCTGATGTTCGCCATGGGTGTGCATGTATGTGGAGAGAGGGATGTCCACATAATTGTCCTGGCTTTGTCCAAGCGTCTTGCCCATCCGCTCTCCGACACCAACGACGGTATAAATCTCGCCGTCAACCCGGATCTCTTTGCCTACAGGGTCGGTGTTGGGCAGCAGATTGTCCACAATGTCGTACCCGATAACTGCGACATGGGTGCCATGATCATCATCGGACGGAGTAAGCGACCGGCCCTGCACCACATTGAGGTTGGTCATCTCCGGCATGTTCGATGTCCAGCCGTTAATCGATGTGTTCGTGCTCGACTGCTTGCCGGATACGACTTTGCCCGTACTCGATATCTGTGCCCCAATAAGAATGCAGCGCGTGCAGGTTTGCTCGAGGTATTGATAGTCCTCGAAGGTAATATCTTTGCGTTTCTGATATTTCAGGTAGTCTTCCCCACTGAAAATGACGGAAGGCATCTTCGTCACAGTCAATGTGTCTGATCCGTATCCTGAAATCTTGGTGGCCACAAAACGATTCGCACCATTGACCAGAGTGATGACGGCGATGACAGACGCGACGCCGATCACAACGCCAATCAGCGTGAGTACCGTACGCAGCTTGTTGGCCCACAAAGACTGAAGCGCGAGCCTGACCGCTTCTTTGAATTCCATACGGTGAGACGCCTGATCCTCGGAGGATTAGTTTATCCGGTTCCCGCCTGGACAGTTTCGATTTGTTCTGACCGGCGGTTATCCGCTGCGGATTGATTCCGCAGATCAGGAATACGCATTCTGAGGATCGGCGGTTCCGCAGTAGCCGAGTCTTTCTGAACGGTGAAAGCAAATCGTATAAAGTCGAAGACAGACTGTTAACCTGCCATGTCTATTGTTCTTCGCTCATTCTCCAAGATCAATCTTGGTCTTGCCATAGGTCCCACCCGCAGTGATGGTTTTCATCAACTGGCAACGCTCTACCAGACAATTGACGCCCATGATCGGGTCAGGGTGGAAGCTGTTCCCGCCGACGCAACCCATATCGCTCTCACCTCCAGCGATGAACGTGTTCCCACCGATGCGCGCAATACAGCCTGGAAAATTGCCGCTCTTGCGCTGAAAGAGTGGAATATTTCGGCTAAGGTACACATTCATATAGAAAAACGGCTCCCGGTACAGGGAGGGCTTGGCGCCGGTTCTGCGAATGCAGTTGCCGCGCTTATTGGCCTCGAGCGTGAGCTGGCGGCACACGGTATCCCTCCTCTGCCGGGAGCGAAAAAGAGAGATATTGCTGCAGGTGTCGGCTCGGACGTTCCGCTCTTTCTGGTGGGCGGCTCTGTTCTCGGGATGGGTAGAGGAGAGATTGTCTCTCCCCTGACCGATTTTCCGGTCATGGAATGCGTTCTGGCTTTGCCGGAAATCGGCGTCTCCACTCCTGAAGCTTTTCGCAACTGGGACCGGCTTCATCCCGGTTCCACCGCGGCTACGGCCGCAGATAATCCTTCATTGACCACATCGAGCGGGTCCTCTAAACTGGATACGTTGAGTCAGACTCTCACGGTAACACTTGGTGAGTCACACTCCTCCGGTGTCTTCTCTTTGGAGGAAGACCTGGCCGGGGATACGGGATCTCCATCGAGTATTTTTGATGGAGGGAAGAATCCGCTTTCCGCGCTTGTCCGAACCGGGATTGAAAACGACTTCGAAGAAGTTGTCTTTCCTAAGTATCCCTTTCTCGGCGAAATCAGGCGCGTTCTTGCGTATTCTCTCCACCCGGAGCATGCGGCTCATTATGCTGCACTTTCTGGTTCCGGATCGGCCCTGTTTGGGCTTTACGAAACTTCGGAAGCTGCAGAAGCTGCGGAAGTCCGGCTGGCAGAATTAGGAGTTCGATCGTTACGGGCAAAGACTTTACCCCGTGATCGCTACTGGCGCACCATGATTACAGAAAGCTGAGAAGCTTCTCTGGGTAATCGTTTGGAGTGGAAGGTCAATTACTGGGCGATCGACTAACGGTAGGTCAAGTGCCTTTGGAGCACTTTGTCCAGGTTCGAATCCTGGTCGCCCAGCCAAAAGGCTGAAATTGCATTTGTGGGCCGGATAAACATATCCGACAGGCGCAGGCAGGAAAATACCGGCGATTGTTATCGCCGGATAACGAAGATGCAGGGCAACCAGGAAAACCAGCCTGGGAGGATCTTGTGAAGAATGAATCGGCGGAAGAGGTATCAGCAGAGCTGGCGAGCACAACTCACATACCGGTGGCGGACAGTAATGGCAGCCGTCCAAGGCAGGCAGCGGAGCGCAGGCGTTCCCGGGGATTGGCCGAAGACAAGCATTTCAGAATATTTTCCGGCAGCGCAAACCGCGCTTTGGCTCTTGAAATCTGTAAGCACATTGGTGTGCCGCTGGGTGAGACCCGAATGCAGCGTTTTGCGGATGGAGAGGTGTATTTCCAGCTGCTCGAAAATGTTCGCGGAGCAGATGTTTTTGTCGTGCAGCCTACCTGCAATCCGGTCGACCAGCATCTGGTGGAGTTGCTCATTATGATCGATGCGCTCAAGCGAGCTTCGGCCGGCAGAATCACGGTTGTCGTGCCCTACTACGGTTATGCTCGGCAGGATCGCAAGGATCGTCCACGTGTGGCGATTTCCTCCAAGCTCGTTGCCGACCTGTTAACCACGGCCGGGGCTAATCGCGCTTTGTTTATGGACCTGCATGCGGCACAGATTCAGGGTTTTTTTAATATTCCCGTGGATCATATGTTTGCAAGTCCCGTCATGGTGAGTTATTTCCGGGAATTGAATCTTCCAAATCTCACCGTCGTTTCGCCGGATGCAGGAGGAGTAGAGCGGGCACGTTTCTTCGCAACCAAAATGGGAGCCCCGCTGGCTATCGTGGACAAGCGCCGCACCGACATTAATGTAACTGAAGTGATGCACGTCATCGGTGATGTTAAGGGCCGCACCTGCCTCATCATTGATGACATTGTGGATACTGCCGGCACTCTGGTTAAGACAGTCGATGCACTGCTCGAACAGGGTGCAACAAAAGTATTTGCATGTGCTTCTCATCCGGTTTTGTCCGGTCCGGCAGTTGAACGCATTGCCAATTCCAGATTGGAGGAGTTGGTCGTGACTGACTCGATTCCTCTGGCCGAGGAAGCAGAGAAGACAGGGAAGATTAAAGTTCGTTCCGTATCAGGTTTGCTGGCAGCGACCATTGAGAGTATTCATATGGAAACCAGTGTCAGCTCCCTGTTCAACTGATGCGGAAGTAGTACGTTGACGTTGATAAATTTTGTTTAGGCTCGGGTAAGACCGGGAATCTCAAAACTGCGGTGCAAGCCGCAAATAACGGAACCACTGGTTCAGAAAAGGGAGCGGGAAACAGGAACAGGAGGATTGGTAAAGTACCTGTCTCTGCTATGCCGTGCCCGAAGGAAAAGACAAATGATTGCACAGGAAGTTGTAACGGCCACCCCTCGCGAAGGCAAATTTAACAAGAACGCAGCCCGCCGCGTACGGGTCGCTGGCAAAATACCGGCGGTTGTATATGGAGCTGCAGAGCCTTCAGTGGCGATAGCCGTCGACCCAAAGCAGATTCAGCGCATTTTGCATTCAGAGTCAGGTCACAACTCGATTTTTGACCTGGAAATTGCTGGCTCTCCAGCCAAAACAAAGGCAATGATTGTTGACTGGCAGTACGAGCCGATTAAGGGCACACTCATGCATATCGACCTGAAGCGTATTGCCCTCGATAAGGCAATTCGGGTGGAAGTGCCGATCCAGCTCACCGGAACGCCGGTAGGCGTCAAGACGCAGGGAGGCATTCTCGATCAAGTGCTTCGTGAGGTCGAGATTGAGTGCCTGCCCGGCGACATCCCCAGCCACATCGATGTGGATGTTTCGAATCTTGCATTCGGTGATGTGCTGCGCGTTGCAGATTTACCCCATACCGGAAGTTTGAAATTTGTCAGCGATGAGAACAGCACGGTGGCGCACGTTATTGCTGTTAAGGAAGAAGCGGCACCAGCTGCCGAGGCGGCAGCAGCTCCTGCTGAGCCCGAGGTAGTGAAGAAGGGTAAGCAGGAAACGGCTGAAGCGCCTGCTGATAAAGGCGGCAAAAAGTAAGTGCACGCCGGGATCGAAGAGAGCAGCCGGGATGTGTTTCTGGTGGTGGGGCTTGGTAATCCGGGAATTGAATACCAGTTCACCCCCCATAATGCTGGCTTTCTTGCGATCGATCGCATTGCCGGTGAGTACAGCGTGGCAGTAGCGAACCGCCGCTGCCGCGCTCTTACCGGAAAGGTGCGAATGGCGGGCCGTGAGGTCATTCTGGCGAAGCCGGAGACTTTTATGAACCTTAGCGGAGTTTCTGTTGGTGCCCTCGTCGACGAATTCGATGTGGATTCCTCAAGAAATCTGCTGGTGATGTACGACGAACTGGATTTACCGCTTGGGGCATTGCGCGTGAAGCAGCGCGGCAGTCCGGCGGGTCATAACGGAGCGAGGTCTGTTTCATCTGTTCTTGGTGGTGGTGACTGGCCTCGTATCCGGATTGGCGTGGGGCCGGAAGAAGGAGTACGGGAAGATGCTTTCCGACGCGGGAAAGATTATCTTCTGACGCCGATGAGTAAACGGGATCTGGCAGCGCTGGACTCGGTTCTTGATCGAACCGTGCAGGCAGTGCGGCTTGTTGTGGAGCAGGGTGTGAGTGTTGCCATGAATGAATTCAACCGCCGTGACCAGAATGGTCAGGTGGAGTAGTAAAGGGCAAGTTACAGGGCAGAAAATTCAGACTGACCAGAACTGCAGACAGCAGTTGTGGCGGCTACGAAAAGAGAAGCAAAATGGAACGTTTCTACGAAGTAATGTTTATCGTCCGTCCCGACATCGAGGATGAGGAGCTTGACAAGCTGATCGCGGGCCTGGAGCAGACAGTGGTAAATGGTGGCGGAGTGGTCCGCTCTACCGAAAAGCTGGGACGCCGCAAGCTCGCATATCTGGTTCGCAAGTTCAGTGATGGCAATTATGTGCTGCTCACGATCGATGCCGATGGCGCACTCGTTCATGAAGTTGAACGCCGTCTTCGCGTTTCAGAGCCGGTGATCAAGTTTATTACCGTGCGTATGGACGAGGAAGAAAAACGCATTGGCAAGATCAAGGCAATTCGCGCGACGCGCAGGAAGCTCAGCGCAATTGCTCCGGCAGCTCCGGTAGTAGACGCGGTGGAGAGCTCCCCGGTCGCCGAAGTAACTCCGGCCAGTGCTTAAAACATTGCAGGAATCTCCGGCGTGCAGCCGGACATGAAAATATATCTTCGCAATCAGATTGTTGCGAAAAAGGACAGGAATCACATGGCTGATGAAACAACGATACAACGTGCTCCCGAGGGTGGAGCTTCCTCTTCAGGTGCTGGACCTCGTACAGGTGGGCATGGTGGACCGCGCGCTGGTGGCCCCGGCAACGCTGGAGGGCAGGGCGGCCGCAAATTCTTCCGTCGGAAGAAGGTTTGTAAGTTCTGCACCGAGAAGATCGACGCGATTCCTTACCGTGATGTGCGTCTGCTTCAGCAGTTCGTCGCTGAGCGTGGCAAGATCGTACCTCGTCGACTGACTGGTGTCTGCACGACACATCAGCGCAGGCTCACGAAAGCGATCAAGCAGGCACGTAATATCGCTCTGCTTCCTTTCGCAGCACGTTACTAAACGCTGGGCGAAAAGAACCACGCATAACCGGGAGAAAGAGCTCAGGGTTTCTCGATTGCCTCAGAGCTCATCGTTCTTCCTCGATTTTTCGGAGATGCAAATGGAAGTCATTCTGAAAGAAGACGTATCAAATCTCGGTCATCGCGGCGACGTGGTGAAGGTCGCCGATGGGTACGGTCGCAATTATTTATTGCCAAAAAAACTTGCTCTGGAAGCCACAGCAGCGAATAAATCAGTTGTCGAGCAGATGAAAGAGTCTGCTGTTCGCAGGTCGGCAAAGGAGAAGGGGGAAGCGGAACAGCTTCTCACTCTGCTTAATGATGTTGCACTTGTGTTTGAACGGCGGGTAGGCGAGAATGAGCATCTTTTTGGCTCAGTTACCTCGTCCGATATTGCTCATCAGCTTGAAGAAAAGGGATTCAATATCGATCGCCGGAAGGTGCAACTCGATGAACCGTTGAAATCGGTGGGAGAGTTCCACATTCCGGTTAAACTTCATCGCGAAGTGACGGCGCATATCAAGGTTACCGTTAAAGGCGAAGAGAAAGCCGAAGCTTAGTAAGTAAAAGATCGGAAAATGCGGGGCGATGGACCATCGCTCCGCATTTTCATTTCCAACCCTCATCGTTCGTGCGCATTGATTCAAAGCGTGATTCGTATTTTCTGCTGCTCAAAGATGCCCTTTCAGGCACGTAAGATCAGCCTCCCGACTTTCCACAGGATTTCGCTGATGCACTGCTGCCCGTCCTCACAGATACTTCAAAAACCATGAAAATTGATTGTGAGCGTCCTTGGTCCACGCAAACGGCCATTTTTGCAAGGTGCGGCAGATATTTTGAGGAATGGCATCCCTTATAAGATTTGTTAACAAGTCGAAGGCATGCCGGGGTACTATGCTGTGGCGGGAAAATTATGCTTCAGAGCTTCCGCAAACCACAGTCGGAGATCGACTCGAGATCAGAAAAGTACTGCTCATTGCAGTATCTGAGTATGAAAAGATCTGTGTGGAAGCGAGCAGCATGGATCATCTTTGTTTCACTGTACTGCTCAGGATCTCCTGCGATCGCCGTCAATCAGTTCGGCGTAGACCTTAATGGTCGCCCCATAAACAATCTCATGTCTGCGGGCACGCATGCAGTTGTGTTGCTTTTCGTTGCATCAGATTGCCCCATCGCAAATCGATATATTCCGGAAATCAAGCGTCTGAATCGGGAACTCGGTACGGCCAGCGTACGTTTCTGGTGGGTCTATCCCAATCCCCAGGACACAATGAACGTGGTCCGGCAGCATCAGAAGCAATTCGGCATTCCGGGCGACGCGGTATTGGATATTCATCAGCAGCTAACCCACATGGCTCGTGCAACAATCACGCCGGAAGCAGCGGTATTTGTTCCTGACGGAGCAGGAATGCGCGAGGTATATCTCGGACGCATTGATGATCGATATCTGGCGCTGGATAAGGAACGTCCTCATGCATTGCAACATGATCTGGAGCGAGCCATTCAAGCCGCCCTGGGCCACGAACAGATACCCCAGCCGAACGGTCCACCAATCGGGTGTTCCATCGTACCTCGTTAATGGAAATGAAAGCTTTTCGATGCATATTCGTGGTGCTGATTTGCAGCGTACCGGCCATTATGCCGGTCGCGACTCAGGCAAATGACACAGCGGAAACGTCGGTGACCTGGAGCCGTCAAATTGCTCCCATCTTCTATAAAAACTGCACTTCGTGCCATCATCCAGGCGGAGCCGGACCATTCAGCCTGCTTCAATATCAGGATGCTCTTCGCCATGGTCTACAGATAGCTGCGGTAACTCGGTCTCGTTATATGCCCCCATGGCTTCCAGAGCCGGGTTATGGCGATTTCGTAGAGAATCGCCGACTTAGCGATAGTGATGTGATGCTGATACAAAAATGGGTGCGGTCTGGTATGTCTCCGGGATCTCTCCAGGAGGCTCCGGCGCCACCTCGCTATGTTTCAGACTGGGTGCTTGGGAAGCCCGATTTGATTCTGTCAATGGAGCGGCCATTCGTCCTGAATGCTTCGGGAGCAGATATCTTTCGCAACTTCATCTTCTCTTATCCATTGCGGCAAACGCATTTCATTCGGGCAATGGAAATTCGCCCTGGAGTACCGCAGGTCGTGCATCATGCGAATGTACTCATCGATCGTACTGCTTCATTCAGGCATGAACATCCTCACTGGGAAGACGGCATTCCAGGCATGGATATCACAATGGATGCGGGAAATACGTTTGATCCCGAAGGTCATTTCCTGTTCTGGAAGCCGGATACTCCAGCTCTTATTGAAGAGCCGGAAATGCCCTGGCGGCTCGATCCAGGAAATGATCTCATTCTCAATATGCATCTGAAGCCCAGCGGGAAACCGGAGACGATCGTAGCCAGCATAGGCTTATATTTCTCGAAAGAATCAGCTTCAAAAAAGCCGATGCTGTTGCAGCTTGAGGACGATCATGACCTGGATATTCCGGCTGGGAAGCGCGATTTTATTGTTCAGGATGATTTGACTTTGCCTGTGGATGTTAATGTGCTCGGCATTTATCCACATGCGCACTATCTTGGGAAAAAACTTGAGGGATGGGCAGTACTGCCTGATGGCCGAAAGAAATGGCTTATTCGGATCTCTGACTGGGATATCGATCGACAGTCGGTATATCGGTACCGCAAGCCTGTTTTTCTGCCAAAGGCGACAGTACTCCACATGCGCTATCTCTATGACAATTCCGCCGAGAACGTTCATAATCCCAACTCCCCGCCAGTGCGGGTGAGAGCAGGAAACCGTTCTGTTGATGAAATGGCTCATTTATGGATTCAGGTCCTTCCCGCGAATGCCTCTCCAGGAACTGATCCTCGTCTTCTATTGGAAGAGGCCTGGATGAAGCACCGTCTGCAAAAGGAACCTGCAGATATAGTGGCTCTTTATAATCTGGCCTCAGCTCTTGTTGCATTGAGAGAGTATGGCCAGGCGACCTCGGCATATCGCAGATTGCTGGTTATAGAGCCAGACTCTGTGCGAACTCTGAATGGTCTCGGGACTGCACTTGAAAATGACGGTAATCGTGAAGAGGCAATGAAAGTTTACCGGCAGGCTGTTGCTGCTGACCCAAAGGCCTGTGATGCCAGATTTAATCTGGGAACACTTGAACTGAAAAGTGTTCAGTTGGCCGATGCTGAGCGCCAGTTTCTCGAGGACATTCATGATTGTCCCGAAGATGCAACCGCGTATAGCGGACTAGGTGTAGCTCTGGCCGGCGAAGGTCATCTCGATTCTGCTCGGGATCAGTTTCGGCATGCGCTGGCTCTGAATCCGCAGGAGTTTACTGCGCTATATCAGCTGGGAGAAATGGCTATCGAATCAGGAAAGCCGATGGAAGCAGCAGTCCTGCTTTCGGACGCGGTGAAGCAGCACCCTGACGATCTTGATGCGCGTGAACATCTGGCGCTGGCTTATGCGCAAAGCAATCGACTGGAAGATGCATTAACGCAGTTGCGTGTGGCTGCTGCGTTTGCGCCTTCGAATGCAGATCTTCATGCGCTGCTGTCGCAGGTGTTATCAGAAGCAGGCCAGCTGCAACAGGCAATCAAGGAGCAGAATATAGCGCTTCACTTGCGACCCGATGATGTTGATGGCTGGAACAATCTCGGTGTACTTGAGGCACGCACCGGAAGATCCATTGCTGCACGGTCTGATTTTTTGCGCGCGTTGCAGCTTGCACCGGATGATCCGCAGGCGCGTTCGAATCTCACCCATCTCCCTGCACACTGAACCTGATTAACCAACAGGGGGAGTTTCTTCGCAAAACTTCATGACAGCAGGAATTAGAAAGATAGAGATGAGGCCTGAAAGCTATTCAGTCTGTTCTTTCAAAAGAACAAGCTTCTATACATCTGTTTGTCAAATAAAACAGCGGTTGGTAACAAAGTCATTGGTGGAGGCGGCGGGAGAATGCAGAATCGCTTTGACCTGCTTAAAGAATCAGCCGATATTAAGGGGTAGCTTCTGTAGGCCCAATCGCGGAACAAATAAGTGCTCTAGGCACAGTGCTGTTCGCTCACCCAGACAACATCATCTTTATGGTCGATGTACTTGTTTGCTTTCCCGATCGTGACAGGCGCCAAACTATCTGCGAAGTGATCCGCCTGATCGTAATGAGGACGGATCATGAGTATTCCCGATTTGTCGATATAACCCCACTTGCCATTGAGGCGAACGGGACAAACGCCTTCGGAGAATTCTCCCACTTCTTCAAATCTGCTTTCTATGGAAAGTACGCCATCTCTTGTGATGAAGCCCCAGTATTTGCCTGTCTTCACAGCCGCCAGTCCATCACTGAAGATCCCTGCTATGGGATATTGGACGGGAATTGCGAAATCTCCAGCCTTGTCAATGTAGCCCCACTTCCCGTTGATTTCTACGGGAGCCAATCCTTCGTTATAGCCATTAGCGTTGTCATATAATGGTTGAATTGCGAAGGCTCCATTTGTCTCGATGAATCCCCACTTTCCTTTGAGTCGAACGCGAGCGCGTTCGTCCTGGAAGCTTCGTGCATAGTCGAACTGCAACGGTATGCCCAGGCCCGCATCCGGTCGAATGAAGCCCCAGAGATTACCTATCCTGACAGGGGAAAGCCCATAGCGGAAATTGCGAGCCTCATCAAACCGGGGCCGGATCGTCTCCACGCCCGATCTGTCAATGTATCCCCAATGGCCGCCCACCTCGACTGCGGCAAGATCTTCAGAGAAAGCCCAGGCATCGTCAAATTTGGGCTGTATGACAATCGTACCCTTGCGGTCGATATATCCCCATTTCCCGCATTGTTCTACTGGATACAAATGGACCTTCGTCCTTGCCCCACTGAGTCTCGTCGCACCAGAGGCCAGAAGCAGAGCAGAAAGACGAACAAAGTCGCGGCGCGTTGGTACGGGAACTTTCATCTTTAGGAAGGTTTGATGTAGTCGCCGGTTGGACTTCCGGCTGGGCACTGCATCGTCTGCCTCCAGAGTACGTGATTGCGATGATCGATGTAGAGAGATTGATCCCCTTGCTTGGCTGGCGCGAAGCCATCGATAAAGGAGTCCAATTCAGAATAAGACGGCTCCAGTACCAAAGATCCAGAAGGATTGATACACCCCCACAGCTTGTTCTTTCGAACCGGACAGACACCCTCACTGAATTCAGCGGTTTTTTCCCACTCCGACCTTATCGCAACCGAACCGTCCCTGCGCAGGAATCCCCACTTATCCTCAATCTGTACCGCGGCGAGCCCTTCGCTAAAGCTTCCAGCAGCGGTATATTGGAAGGGAATGACCGTTTGCCCTCTCTTGTCGATATAACCCCATTTCCCATTCAATGCCACTGGCGCCAGGCCATCGCTGTAGCCGCCTGCGCCATCGTATTTTGGCTCGATGGTGAACTTGCCGGCAGTGCCAATGTAACCCCATTTGCCATTTATCCGTACCCGTGCGCGCTCGTCCTGAAAACTCCGGGCGAGCTCAAACCGTTCCGTAAATGCATACTCTCCGTCGGGCCTGATAAAGCCCCACTCGCGCCCCATCCTTACCGGACTGATACCAAAATGAAAATTGCGCGCCTCATCGTACTTCGGTGGGAGAACGAAACCTCCGGAATAATCGATGTATCCCCAAAGCCCTTTCATTCTGACGGCGGCCAGGCTGCTGGCGAATGTGAAGACAGCTTCATAACGGCTTGCCACAGCCATAGTTCCCTTTGCGTTGATGAATCCCCAACGTCCACAGTTGTTGACCGGGAGTAACACTTGCGCTTCCTCGCCGTGGAGGGGGAGTTGTGAAGCCAATCCGGTTGCAAGGGCGAATTGGACGAAGCTACGGCGCGAGAGTGAAAACATACGGCATTCCTTTTATGTGTCGTGTGTCATTTTCATGACAATTGTGTGCCGGCCGGCGCATCCGTGATGTGTGGCCGTTCTTTAACAAACGGCCACGCTTGGAATATTCTCCCGATGAATACCTAAGCTTCAATAACTGAGCCGGAGACTCATCTGGAAGACACGCTGGGTGGCAGTACCCGTAGCTCCAGCGTTCAACTGCGTCGTGATTACACCAAAGTTGGTAGCGGACCAATTGGTGACCGGCAAGCCATACTGTGCGCGATTGAATATGTTGAAGCCGTCTGCTCGAAATTTCAGCGAGAACTTCTCGATACCCAGCAGTTCCTTTTCGAGAGAGGTATCCAGCTGCCAGGTTCCCGGCCCGCGGCCAGGATTTCGGCTCGCGTCTCCCCAGGTGTCCTTCGCCGGTGTCGCGAAAGCCGCGGGATTGATCCAATGCAGTGGAGACTTGCCTTCCGGAGGAGTGAGGGAGACACCCGCCACTCGGTCGGGACGTTGCGCCGAAGTTGAGTTCCCATCCAGCATCGACGAAGCGCTGCGAGAGACCGTCACGTTAAGCGGCAGGCCAGTCCGCGCCGTCGCCAGACCACTCAACTGCCAACCGCCCAGGATACGACCGCCTGCACCATGGGTGAAGTATTTTTGGCCATGGCCGAAGGGCAACTGGTAGACGGCGCTCGAGGTAAAGGAGGATCGGATGTCCTGGTCGCTGCTGCCGTACTCACAAATGCGGCAAGCCACATTCTGCGGGTAATCCTGCTCACCGCCGCCGGTTGAACCGTCATTCGTTGAGTGGGACCACAGATAATTTGCTCCAAGCAGCCAGCCTGAAGCGAACCGCCTGTTCAGAGTGGCCGACAATCCGCTGAAGTTGCTGTTGTTGCCCATCTTCTTGTAGTCCACCTGGCCAAACCCTGCTAATGGTCGCGTGCCTGTGGCGGGATTGATTACGTTGACATAGGTTCTCGAAGTGATGTGCGCCCCATGATTACCGATGTAGCCAATGTCGGCAAGCATCTGGAGTGGCAGCTGTTGCTGCACGGAGACTCCCCACTGATCGAACTGTTCATTGCGCCGATCGCGGGCAAGACCATGCGGCGCGTTCGCGGTGGAGGCGCCGAGAGGGATGAATGTATCAATGGGATAGCTCAAGGTAGGAAATTGGGTGCTTGAAAGAGCAAGGCTTGTGGTCAGATTGTTCAATGGACCTGTAAGATCGCCGAGCTGTCCCTCCCCGTAGTAAAGACCGTAGCCTCCACGCAACACGGTCTTGTCATGCAGAAAGGCTGGTGCCCAGGTGACTGCCAGGCGAGGGCCGATATCGAGGGGATCGGAATTGTAAAAGGCGCTGCCGAGAGGACACGAGCCACCGCAAGTGTATGGGTCGAACGGCTTGTCACGCCCCTCTACCTCTGAAAACACCCCGTAGTAGTCATAACGGAGACCCAGGCTCAGAGTCACGTTGGGGCGAAACTTGTACTGGTCCTGAATGAAGCCGTAGTACTCAGTCTTACGCACGCCCTGTGTGGGTACAGCAGCCGCCACGCTGGCGGAGTTCATCGAATTTACGGAGAACTTCGCAATGCTGCTGTAAGAGAACACCGTCGTGGCGGAATTGCCGAGATTGATCTCGACGCGCCTCAAGCCCGCGCCGGTTGTGATGCTGTGCCTGCCGAACGAGCGGTTGACCGTATCTCCGAATGAATACGCTGTCGAGCTTTGTGTTTGTTCCAGGTTATCCTGCAAAGTCGTGAACCCGGATACCTGAAGCTCGTTTGGAAATATGCTGTTGTTCTGTGTGACAAAGGGTGTGCGGTTGACTGAAAACCTGGTTTCATTCAGCAGGGAAGATCCGAAGATGTGCTGCACGGAAATCAACCCGTTTTTAGGGGCGTCCAGCGTATTCACCGTATCGCGCAAATACCCGCTGCTGTCCCCGAGTGGCGCCTGCAGCCGGCCCTGGTCGAAGTTGATGCGAAGGAAGGCTGAAGTCTTGCTGCTGAATTGCTGGTCGATGCGAGCCAGGCCGAAGTCTTCGTTCTGAACCTGACGGCCGCTTCCCGTCCAGTTGTTCACATTGAGATTGCTCGTGGGCGCTGTCCCCGCGGGATAGGCTTGCAGAAGCGGTTGAAGCTGCGGTTCGACCTGCAGAGTTTGTTGGATAAAGGAAGAGCTCGGCACAAGTCCTGTCAACGGTTGCGCGACCATCTGGCGTAAACCTTCGTAGTTCAGGAAAAAGAAGGTATGGTCTTGAACGATCGGCCCCCCAAGGCTGGCGCCGAATTGGTTGAGCCGCAGAGGAAGTTGTGATGTCGAGAAGAGAGCGCGCGCGTTCAATGCATCGTTCCGCAGGAATTCGTAGAGACTGCCATGCCACTGGTTGGAACCGGACTTCGATACAATGTCTCCCTGGCCTCCCCCAACCCCTCCGAACTCTGCCGAATAAAGGGCCGAATTCACGCGAAACTCTGCGATCGATTCCGATGAAATCTGAATGCGAAGATCGGATTTTTCCGACTGCCGCAAAATGCCCGTTGCGTCCACTCCATCGAAGAGGATTTTGTTGTCGTCGAGGCCGTGTCCGGCAAATCGGATGCTGGTCTGGTTTCCGCTGCCGGTATTGATGGCTCCAGGAACGAGGACCATGAGCCCTGCCCAGTTCCTGCCGTTAATGGGAAGATTCTGCACTTGCTCCTCCCCAATGACTCCGCCTGTACTGGCGTAGTCTCTGTCGAGGGCCACGTCCGAAGCGTTCACTATTACTGTTTCAGCGGCCCTGACTACGCCGAGCGCAACATCCAGCGTCCTCGTTTCGCCGACGGTGAGCGTGGCGTTGTCCACTTGCTTCTGCTCGAGTCCGGTCGCACTCACGGTCAGCGTACACTCACCCAAAGGCAAGCCTGATAACACGTACTCGCCCTCACTGCTGGACTCTACGGTGCGGGTAAAACCAGTCTGTGGAAAATGTACAGTCACGGTCGCCCGAGGAACAACGGCCCCGTTTGGGTCCGTCACTGTGCCCTTCAAATTGGCGCGGTCAACCTGGGCTGGCAGCGGAAGAGCGGAAAGAATCGCTCCCAGGAGGATCAGCGCGAAATAAAGGCTGCGTGGCTTCATAGGGTCACCTCGTCGAATGTTGTTGTTCTCTCGAATTGCGGCCCGCGCGAACAGACCGATGATCTATTACATGAAGGTCGCTGCCTGACTATTCAACACGGCAGGCGACGAGCTTTCTGTGGAAGATTCGCCGTCGGCGTTGTGAATCACTGCAATAACCAGGACTCTAGGCTACGTACCTCAAGACAACCTCATTTTCTGAAGTCGTAACCAAACATTAACGACGCGCACGGCGATGTACGCCTACGCTCTCGTCATGCGTATCATGATCGTCGATGACAAAGTGCGGATGGCTTCTCTTCTGCGGCGTGCGATGGAACGCGAGGGCTATCTGACGGTGGTGGCCCACGATGGTGAGACAGCTCTCAAGCTTGCATACGAGCATCATCTGGACGCGATAGTCTTGGATGTAATGTTGCCCGGGCTGGACGGTTTTTCTGTCCTGCAGCGTCTCAGGGAAAGCGCGGTCGATACGCCTACTATCTTTCTTACCGCCCGCGACACCAACGGAGACATCGTGCACGGGCTCGACCTGGGAGCAGACGACTACCTGACAAAACCTTTCGACTTGAAAGTGTTGCTTGCCCGCCTCCGCGCGCTGACGCGGCGAAAGGCGCCCATACATCCAGGCTTGCTCCATGTAGGCAATCTGGTTTTGCGGAGCGACCTTCACAGCATCGAGTGCAGCGGCGAAATGATTGCCCTTACTCGCACCGAATTCGCTTTGATGGAAACTCTCATGCAGAACGCAGGACGGATCGTTAGCAAGGAGATCCTTGTCGAAGCAGGTTGGGGACTCGGCGGAGAGATGAATGAACACAATCTCTATGTCTTCATTGCATCGCTTCGAAGCAAGATACAACTGTCCGGTGAAGCTGTATCGCTGCAGACAGTACGGGGCGTCGGCTACCTCTTAAGATCCGGTGTCGCTTAATGCGGGGCTTTTCTATTAGCCTTCGGCTTGCTGCGTGGTATTCCTGCATTCTCTTTTGTGGCCTGGCGATCTTCGGGGTTGTCATGTGGTTCATCCTGACGGGTTCGCTCACTGCATGGAAAGACCGCACTCTCGAAGAGCGAGCCTCGCGGGTAGAATCACTCCTGGGAGCGCTTCCACCCAGGCGGTCTGATATGGCCCTGCCCGAGTTGGATGAGCTAGTGGGCATCCTTCCAGAGGGCCAGCTCATTCAAATTGTAGGTATAGACGGAAGGCGTCTCTTTCCGCTCGATCCGAATCTTCTTAGAGACTCTCTTGGTACTCTGATTTGCCCGGCTCCCTCGATTGACAATCCTACCGTTGGCAATGGGATGTATCGCAGACTTTGCCGCCCCGTGAATTACGAAGGAAAACCCAGCTATCTCGTCGTCAGTAGTTCGCTACTCGAGGACCAGACTCTACTGCGCAGTTTCACATTCTGGCTGTTCGAGATGATTCCGGTGTTGCTGGCTGTTTCAAGCCTTGGTGGATACAGCCTGAGCCGTAGAGCATTGAAACCTGTTGCCCTCCTGATCTCGGAAGCCCAGAGCATCACGGCACAAGATCTCTCACGCAGGTTGCCAGTGCCCCAGGTCAAGGACGAATTGCAGCTGCTCGCCCACGCCTGGAATGAGCTGCTTTCCAGGCTCGAGGTGGCTATGCGCAGGGTCACACAGTTCACAGCCGATGCATCCCACGAACTTCGTAACCCAATCGCATATATTCGCGCTACAGCCCAATTCCATTCGCAAAATGTCGACTTGGATGAGATCAGCCGCGACGGCTTCCTGGAAATAATGGAAGAAGCGAGAAGAGCGGGAGAGCTACTTGAGAATCTTCTGTTGCTGGCGCGCGCAGATGTAGGTCAGATCTTACCGGAAGTATCCGATGTAGACGCGCGCCCCCATCTGGAAGCCGTTTGTGACCGCATCGAGCCATTGGCCAGAGCAAAGAACCTGAGTCTGGTCATGGGATTTGCGGCTGCTGACCATCCTTTGATCCTTTCTATCGATGTCTCTCATCTCCGTCGCCTGGCCCTGATACTGCTTGACAACGCAGTGAAGTACACCCTTCCAGGTGGAGCAATTCGTATTGATTGTGAAATTGCAGACGGCTTCCATTTGCAGGTATCGGACACGGGGATCGGAATACCTCAGGAGGCTGGGTCACGTATCTTTGACCGGTTCTATCGAGTTGATACATCTCGCGCAGACGACAATCCAGGCGCTGGTCTCGGTCTCGCCATTGCCAAGTGGATCGTTGAGCTTTATAGCGGTGAGATTACGGTCCAAAGTGACCTGGGACGTGGAGCGACATTTCGGGTTCGACTACCACAGCATAGCGTTAGCCCTGCTGAGTGATTCTGATCGTTGCAAACCTTCCCGCGTCTGCCTTGCAAGCTGTCGGCGGTCCTGCCTGCAGACCGAACAGAATCGCGAGAAGCGCTCGATTATGGTTGTCGGCAGGGATTTTGACCGTTGGGCACCGTAATAGTGCGGAACGCACGAGCTACTATAAGCCGATTATCTTAAAAGGGTGCATGATCGGCTTTGTGGCGGTCTCTTCTTCTCGCCTCGCGCGTCTCTGGCAAAAACTGTACAAAGAACGAAGCAACTTAAGAGAGTTAAATTATTTAATTTATGAACGTTAGTATGGTGGAGGCGGCGGGAGTCGAACCCGCGTCCGAAATCGCAGTCAAAAAAGAGACTCCATGCTCAGTCACGTTCCGAAGATGTCGCGCAGCGCGCTCAGAACGGACAAGATGCGCGCATTGCCAGACCGTGAATTTCATTCTCTCGACCCGGTCCAGCCGGGAGAACCAGCCTGCTGTGCGACGTCCTCTCGAAGCCCACAGGCGAAGCCGCGGAAGACGGCAACTTAATTAATTAAGCTGCGTATGCGAGTTGATTGTTCGCAATTATTGTTTTCCAGGCGATTACGGGTGCCCAGACCCCGGCATGCCTCTTTCCCGCAGACGATCCCGTCGAAACCGTGACGCCCCCAGACCTGTCGGGCATGAGGATGGATGTTTGCCGTACTATCTCCATTCTACTCCTAAAGCAATTCAACGTTTCGCAATAGCAGCAAAAGGACATGGCATCTGTACATCGTGGACTGAAACTCCCGGGATCAAAAGTCTGCGATTACATTCCACTCAGGGCATCAAGATCGATGCTTTCATAATCCTGATGTTCGATACCTTCGCGGATCTGCTTTGGGCTTTTGCCAAGCTTCGTCATTTTATAAGCGTAAGCACCCTCTTTCGCGCAGGTAGAGCAAATGGCTCCGTGGGTTCCCTCAAAGCAGCTGTGCAGACTTTTGTGACCTAGAGCGCGGTCGCAGCGGCAGTAACAGGGCAATTGATAAAGAACGCCCGGTACCTGAGCTGCTTCCTTATAAACAATGGTCTGCCACTTGTAGTGGAAATAAGGTCCCGTGAGCTGCCTGCCTGAGAGGATGTGCGGAAGCTCCTGTCTGCTGGTCGGAGGCTGCGGATGATACGCCGGGATGTCGTCTGCTGGATTAGACCACTGGGCATAACCTGCTATGGTCACCAGACCCAATGCCAGGCTGACGAGAAGGCGCTTCATGGGTTTACTCCTGTAACAGCGTCTTGGAAGATATTACGCTATGCGGGCATATCTGATTGCGGAACGATTTCGATCCTGTCCAGCGATCAAAATTCTTCTTTAAAGAAAACCATACTTCATCCGTTTTGTCGTTCAATTGTCGGAAAAAGCGACGGCTGAAAAGAAAGTTCTTTTTCATTACTGAGCCCGAATGGTCCTTCTTAAATTTATATTGAGATGTATTTGCCTTAATTGTCTTATTTTGAGCAGGTTGCATGGAATACTCCCCGCAGTGCAAGCCTGTTTTTGTACCTGAAACGGTCTGATCTTCACGACCTTTGTCGATGGAGAGGGTCTATTTTTATGGAAATTGCTTTAAAGTTCATCGTTCTCGTTATTCACGGCATCACCGGCGAGACGAGCCTCATCCCAAAACATGCATATGGCTCCCAAAGTGCACTCCATCACGCCAGGAAAATTAGAATACTGATATGGCCTTACGACTTCGTCCTCTGCGCGCAGTTTTCAGTCTGTGCCTTGTTGCCACCGCCCTGGCGCATGCCGATTCAGCACAATTTGATTTGGCTGGTCCGAAGCTGGACGTAAAGGTAAGCCGGGCAGGGAAGACGCTGCCCATCGGGGAAGTGCCGAATCTTGAAGCCGGAGACCGGTTATGGATCAAGGCGGATCTGCCGGATGGGCAATCGGTACGCTATCTGATGGTGGCCGCCTTTCTGCGGGGATCGACGAATCCTCCTCCGGAGGATTGGTTTTACCGTTCGGAGACATGGAATCGGAAGGATGCGGAGGGGCTGAACATCACCGTACCGACAGGTGCGCAGCAGGTGCTGGTTTTTTTGGCTCCGGAGACAGGTGGAGATTTCAAAACGCTGATCAATGCTGTCCGGGGGCGTCCCGGTGCATTTGTGCGGGCGTCTCAGGACCTGAATCAGGCATCGCTCGATCGTGCGCGGCTGGATACCTATTTATCCGCTGTGCGCGCGGTGAACTCCAGCGATCCGGAAAAGCTGAAAGATACTTCGGAGTTGCTGGCGCGAAGCCTGGCGATAAAGCTGGACCCCAAATGCTTCGATAAGGAAACGGAGCAGCAGGCTCCCTGTCTCATGCAGGATCAGGATTCGCTGATTCTGAACGATGGCCACAGTACATCGATTGTGGAGGCGCTGACATCCGGGCCGGCCGGCGATCTGGGGATGCAGCTGAGCTATACGCCGCAGGCAAATTACGGATATTACAGTCCATATATTGCATCCGCTATGGATATCGCGCGGATTCTGGATAGCTTTCACACGGCGCAATATCAGTACATACCCGCACTGGCCACGCAGCATGGTGACCAGCTTTTTCTGATGCTGAATACTCCACCGTCCTTTCACAATCCAAAGTCGGTACTGGTGGTAGCACTGCCTGCGGTGGAATCGCCGCAACCGCCGCCATTGCATCCGGTGGATCCGAAAGAGGTCTATTGCGCTGAGAAAACTTCATTGATATTGCCGGTAGAGGGGGCGCCGCTCGTCTTCTCGACGGGGTATGCGCATGATGTAACGCTGCACCTGACAGGCAAAGACGCCAAGGTAATCGATATTCCCGCAAAGGCCGACCCGGAAAAAGGTGGCTTCGTGGTAGATACAAAGGGATTGAGTTCCGCGAAGTTCGGTGACAGTGTGAACGCGTCAGTACATGGGTTCTGGGGATTCGAGAAATATGATGGACCGGCTTTCCAGCTCGAGAGTTCACATCCACAGAAATGGGAACTGTCCTCTGCAGATGAGGGCTCGTTAATTGTAGGCAGAGAACAGGTCGTGCATTTGCAGGCCGAAAATGCAGGCTGTGTGGACAGCATTCTGCTGAAAGATCCATCAGGCAAAGAATTGAAGGCCAGCTGGAAGACAACAAAGCCGAATGAACTTGAGGTGACGCTGCCGCTTAAGGAAGCGCATCCTGGAGCATTGACGTTAATGGTGCAGCAGTTTGGTGTGGGACAGGCTGAAAATGTGCCGTTGCATGCTTTCTCGGAGGCGGGGCATCTCGATAATTTCACGCTGCATGCGGGTGATGTCTCTGGTTTGCTGAAGGGCAGTCGCCTGGATGAAGTGGCAGGATTATCGCTGAAGGGAATTGAGTTTACGCCTGGAAAATTCACATCAGCGAGTGCAGGTGATGAGCTGCGGATGACGGCGAAAGACGGCAAGGCTGCGGCCGCTCTGAAGCAGGGCGACTCTGTTACGGCCAAGGTGACACTGAAAGATGGCCGAACACTCGATCTTGCTGCGACGATTGATGAGCCCCGGCCAAGCGTGGCATTGATCGGTAAAAGCGTTCAACCTTCGGCGGCCAACGCGGGTAGTAACATCCAACTCGCTGATCAGGAGGAACTACCGCAGGACGCCAAACTGACGTTTTCGGTGCGTGCACAATCTCCGCCCGCGTTTGCGCGTGGAGAAAAGCTGGAAGTGGCGACAGCAGATGGAACTTTCACGACGACTCTGAGTCTTGAAAACGGTGGTCTGACGCTGGAAGATGCAAAGGTCGCGCTGGCAACACTGGATCCGGCAAAACTCTTTGGGCCGTCTGCATTCGGGCCGCTGCAGTTTCGTGTAGTAACAGGCGGAGCGACGGGGGACTGGCAGCCTTTGGCGACGCTGGTTCGGCTGCCTGTACTGCGCGATCTGAAATGCCCGTCTGAGCCTGATCAGGCGTGCAGGCTGAGCGGCTCGAACCTGTTTCTGGTGGACGCAGTGGCGAGCGATGCGAAATTTGACCATCCTGTCGAAGTTCCTGAAGGTTTTCCGGGATATGTGTTACCGGTACCGCATCCGGTGGGCGGACAGCTTTATGTGAAGCTGCGGGATGATCCGTCGATTGTGAATCAGGTAACTCTGGCGGCGCAGGAGCCTCCAAAGCCACCGGTGCATGCGGAAAAACATGCTCCGCCTCGCCCGGCTTATAACGGCGATCAGGCGATATCAGGAAATTCGGAGGCCGAGTCGCCATCTCCCACTGGTGCACAGACAAACGGCAATGGCTCGTCGAAGGGGGAAACAGCGAAGCCGGAAACCGTCCAGCCACCCTCCGGCCAGGCGCAATCACCGAGTCCCAGTCAGCCGCCCCAGAGTATTGCACAGCCTTCAGGAGCGCCTCAGCCGCAAGGTAATTACCAGCAAAAGCAGACCACTCAGCCTGCTGCGGGTTCGGCGTCAGCCCCGGCCCCACAGTTCTGATTCGACCCTGATTCGGCCTGCAATGGCCCTGCCCGCTGGTTCTCTGTTTACCAGGGTTTTTCGTCGTTCCTGAAAAGCTTTTAGCAGTGCGGAAGGATAGTGTGAAGGGCCTGAGATGATTCCGGTGCTGCCATACCTTCAGGCAGTAAGTAAGATGAGGGCATGCAGCAAGGTCGAGCCAGCAGAACAGCGCTGCGAGTGGCAATGCGGCGTGCCGCCCATCAGTTGTATGACGAACCGCTGGTGTTTCATGATCCGCTGGCGCTGCGCGTTCTTGGTGAAGAGGACGCTGCCAGGGTTCTGAGTGAGACAGAAGCGGAACGGAACACTCCATGGGTGCGGGGAATGCGCGCATTTATGGCTGTGCGCAGCCGCTTTGCGGAGGATGAACTGGCAACGGCCATGCTGCGTGGCGCACGGCAATATGTAGTGCTGGGGGCAGGGCTGGATACCTTTGCCTGTCGTAATCCTCATGAAGATCTGATGGTATTTGAGGTGGATCACCCGGCCACCCAGGCATGGAAGCGATGCATGATCGATGCCGCAGGATTTCAGATTTCACATTCTGTGCGATTTGCTCCAGTTGACTTCGAGCGTGAGACGCTGGCGGAAGGTTTGGCTGCAGCCGGGTTTTGCGCAGACAAGCCGGCTTTCTTTTCATGGCTGGGCGTGATCCCATATCTGACAGAAGCTGCAGCGATGGCGACGCTGGCCTGCATAGCGGGATTACCGCAGGGCAGTGGTGTGGCCTTCGATTATGCTATGCCGCGGGAAAGTCTGGGCGCAACGGAGCAGTCCACATTCGATGCCCTGGCGGCGCGAGTGGCAGCCGCAGGGGAACCATTCCGGCTGTTTCTTACGCCGGAAGATATGGAATTGTCATTGCGGACAGCGGGATTCAGCGCCATAGAAGATCTGAACTCCGTGGCGATCAACGAACGATATTTTGCAGAGCGAAAAGACGGATTGCGGATACGAGGGACTATGGGCCACCTCGTAAGTGCATGGGTATGAGGCGCAATCGATCTGAATTCCACGTCAACGAGTCAGAATGACTCAGTGACGCGTAAAGATTGATCGGAAAGCCCTCCCTGTCAGATATGGAGACAGCGCAGAGAGGGATGCAGGCTACATATTGGTGTGGCCGGCGCGCATTTCCTCATTGAATGTCGGCTTTATAAAAGCAAGCGCTTCCGTGAGTTTTGCTCTGTACTCATCGGAACGGGTAAGAAGTTGCGGCGTGGCGGATGCAAAATCGCCGGAGAGAGTGATGAGGCCTCTTCCGGAGAGATCAGCTGCCATGCGGGTCAGTTCTTCTGAAGTAGTGTTGAGATACTGCGCGTCGCGCGGGTCCGCAATCCAGACCGGCCGGTTTCCACCGAGAACGCCGGAGAGCCAGTATGCCTTGAGAGCGAGGAAGTCAATGCGGCTCTGATCCGTCGTATCGGTGAAGAAGAATTTCTTCTGCCAGCGGCTATAGTAGCGCGTGGTAACCGGAACCGGCTGCCGATTACCGCTCTTCAACAGCTCAAGCTGGCCCTGATCGAAGGTTTTGCGGATGGCATTATAGATGAAGCTCTCCGCGTACGGCTGTTCAGGTGCGGGGACAATCTCAGCGAAGGTCACGGTCATGCTGGCCGAGATGAGTGTATGAAGCGGCGAGCCCTGACCATCTTCGAGACGCGCAGTACCGTGAACGATATACGTATCGGCTCCCGAGGAAGAGCGATGAAATGGCCAGTGGAAATCACCGAGACTGATAGGCAGGCCGGCGAGAGTGACATAAGCATCAGGCCGTGGATTGCGCAGCCGCAATGCGGCATGACGCAGATGGCTGATCATCTCCGGAAGCAAACCGGGCTTATGGAAATCAAAGGTATCGCTCAGCTCGAGCTGCAAAGTGTGCACAGCTGGTGCATCAGCGCTTAATCCGAGACGGAACCGGGCGGTTGGGCGCTGGCTTAGATCAGCTCCGGCTTCGGCGGAGAGAACGGTAAGTCCGGCTTCGCGCGCTGCAGCGCTCAATGTGTCAGTCAGAGAGGTCTGGAGATTGGTGCTCATAGTCTTTCAGATTGAACTATTCCATTTTAAAGCGTTTTGATCCTGCTGTATTCCACTGATATCTGCGCATGACACAACTTCCGGAATAAAAGTGTGTTCAAAATTGTGGCTACATATCCAGGCAAGGGGGAACAGATGGAGAAATGCTCTCTCTCCGGAATAGTGATGAAGCGCGCTGTAAGCACTGGCTGCTGTTTATGATTTAGTAATCTTAGTGATGTACAGGCTCAGCTGATGCGAATCGCACATCGTGCCACACTCGCAGGACCGGAACATATATCCAAAGTGACACGGCTGCAACTTTTTCCGCCAGCGTTCGTCTGGAGTGTTGTGAGTTTTCAGGCAGGCAGAACCAGAAAATTTTTCAGATACTCCCTCCTTATCGCACTCGGTGCGATGCAGTTCTTTATGCTGCTGGCGGCAGTAGCCAGACCTGCGTACGGATATATCGATCCAGGCTCCGGACTGCTCTTTTTTCAGGTTGGTGGTTCAATGCTGGCCGGAGCAGTTTTTATGCTTCGCGCAAAGATCCGTAAGCTCCTCCGACTGAAGCCACCGGAGTCCGACACCATATCTGCTGATGCGAATGCAACGTCTGAAGCAGGTAAATGATGGCGACGGCGCCCGCTCTTCTTGAGACTTTTCGCGATCCGGCAGGCTCTCTTCGGATTGAAGGGGATCGAGTTCTCCGCCATGTAAAGCCCGGGCATGCTTCTGAGACCATTCGCTTTCTGCAGTCGGATCTGGCCCGTAAGTGGGTTGCGGATGGTCGGCTGATATCGACGGAAATTGCCGATCGGGCGGACCGCGGCGATCTCTTTCTGGAACATCCTCGGATTTTCTTTCCATCTTATCCGTGGGAGTGGACGCCGGGCGCGTGGATGGCGGCAGCAGAGTTGACGCTGGACCTGTGCGAAGCGCTGCTGGATCAGGGTCTGATTCTGAAAGATGCAACTCCATTGAATGTACTTTTTGACGGTGCGCGACCGGTATTTGTAGATGTTCTCTCCATCGAAAAGCGCGACCCGGAAAGCCCCTTGTGGCTGGCTTATGGGCAGTTTGTGCGGACTTTTCTGCTGCCGCTGGCTGCATATCGATATCTGGGATGGCCATTAGCCGCTTCTCTGCAGAAGCGCGACGGCTATGAGCCTTCCGATCTGTATCCATGGCTGTCGCGAATGCGGCGCTGGGGTCAGCCATTGCGCTCTCTGGTGACACTGCCCTATCTGCTTGAGCGACGCAATACCGGAAAGGCAACTGCAGGATCAAAACTGCGCCAGGCTCCGGAGGTTGCTGCTGCTGTCCTGCGACGAAACCTGCATGTTCTGCGCAGCAGGCTGAAAAAACTGACGCCGGAGAGCCGTGAATCGCGCTGGAGCAGTTATCCGAATTCTGCCGGCCATTACAGCGAAACCGATCACGAACAGAAGCAGCAGTTTATTCGCGAGGCCCTTTCTCTGGCGCATCCGAAAAAGGTGCTCGATCTGGGAGCGAATACCGGTGTGTATTCCCGTATCGCAGCAGAGCAGGGCGCTACTGTGATTGGATGGGATACTGACGCAGAGGCAACGGAGCATAATTGGCGCGAGGCACGCAGCCGCAAGCTGGATATCCTTCCGCTTATAGCCGATCCGGCGCGTCCCACACCGGCAACCGGCTGGCGCAACGCGGAAAACCTATCGTTGCTCCATCGCGCACAGGGCCGTTTTGACTGCGTGATGGTGCTCGGCTTCATCCATCACCTTCTTCTTGCAGAACAGATTCCACTTGGAGAGGTTGCAGGCCTGCTGCGAGAGCTCACCACGGCGTGGACGATCGTCGAATGGGTTCCTGCCACTGATCCCAGATTTGAAGAGCTGGTGCGCGGACGTGATGCGCTCTATGCGCATCTGGACGAGAATGCATTCGTTCAGGCAATCGATCCTTACTTTTCCTGCATGCTGCGCAAAGAGCTTGCCAATGGGCGCGCTCTCTTTTTGCTGCGGGCTCGGTGACAGCTATAAAAAGCAGGCTGTGGCTCGAAGGCGCAGGCACGGGTATCGTGTTCTCGCTCGGCATTTGCTGGAACCAGATTTCCCCCACACATATTTATCTCTACCATCGCCTGCTGCCGGTGACGACGGTGGTGCGGGCAACCGTCATCGATCTGGTGCTGGCGTGTTTGCTGGGAACGGCGCTGGTGTGGCTGCTGGATCGCATCGATGCGAAAGGACGCACGCTGCTGTGGCTGATCTTCGCAACGCTGCTGGTGGCGCGTGTCGTCGGCGGGCTGATGGCGGCGGAGGTGATCCTGCGCCTTGCCATTGTCCCGATTAAATTCTGGCTGCCGGTCGCGATCGTCGGCTTGTTACTCTGGATATTCGCGCGCAATGCGTATGCGGCCTCGGTGCGCGGCCTGCGCGTGCTGCTGCTGCTGCTGGGCATTTGCATTTTCTGGATGCTGCCGGAGCTCATTGTCCTGAGCATGACGCACGGCGGGCCGGAGACGGCGAGCTTCTCGAAGCCACTGCCGGAGTTCGCTGCGCCGCATCGGCGTGTGGTCTGGCTGCTCTTTGACGAGATGTCTTACGACCAGGCCTTCGTGCACCGCTGGCCCGGACTCAACCTGCCCAATTTCGATCGGCTTCGTGGACAGAGCGTAGTCTTTTCAGACCTGCAGCCGGCCGGTTTTTATACCGAGCAAATCGTGCCTTCGCTGTTTCTCGGAAGGTCGATCGTCGAAATCCGCGCCTCTCCGCAGGGATGGCTGCATTACCGCTCTGTCTCCGGCGGCCATTGGCAAATCTTCGATGGAAATCAGACCGTCTTTGCGGACGCGCAGCGACAGGGCTGGACGACGGGGATCGTCGGGACCTTCAACCCCTATTGCCGCCTGATGACAGGGGCGCTGGATTTTTGCTGGTCGCAGCTGCTGCCGTTTAAGGATCACTTCGTGGCCGATCAGTCGACGTTTGAGAACGTGACGGCGCCGGTGCGCGCCGAGTGGGGCCGGCTGACGCACCATCCTTTCAGGACGCCGTCGCCGGAGGAAGAGTTTGCGGACATCCTGAGCCAGTCGCGCTCGGCGATTGCCAACGAGAAGCTGGACTTTGTTCTGGTGCATCTGCCGCTGCCGCATCCGCCGGGAATCTACAACCGCCAAACCGGCCGGATTGGACCCGGCGGAGGCTACGTCGACAATCTCGCTCTTGCAGACCGGACGCTCGCGGAGCTGCGACAGATCATCGATCAGACACATTCCGCGCAGCAGACGACGCTGGTGATTTCGTCCGACCACAGCTGGCGCATTCCGCTGTGGCGCCATCAGATTGGTTGGACAAACGAAGATGAAACCGTAGCCCGCAGCCGGGGCTTTGTTTTCGATATGCGTCCGGTGCTTATTGTGCGTTTTCCGGGAGAAATCACTCCGACTCCTGTGAATCGTGCGCTGCCACTTCTCGACATGCACAATATGCTGGAGCAGATCATCTCGGGGCAGATCGCTTCACCGGAGCAACTCAAACAGTGGGCCGTAGCGCAGCCAACCGGTCACTAAGTCCGCACTATTGCCGCGGACTCAGTGGATTTCGATGACAGCCAGCCCCATGGGCGGAAGCGCGATGGTAAGCCGGCCATCGTGAATCGGCTGGACCTCTGGTACTCCGGGATTCGCATCCTTACGCAGCTCAATAATCTGTGCGCGTGAAGGCCAGGCCGGGCTACCCATATTTTTCCATGCGTCGAGCGTGTCTCCATGCTCGGCATCAACGCGATGAATCGTAGCGCGAGCATCCGCTGCGATCCCTTTCAGGTCGAGAACGAGCATTCTGTTTCCCGCGGTCGCGCCAGGTTCGACAAGATTCCATGCAGCGATGACCAGGGTTCCGTCTGCGCGGCGGGTAACGAGAGCTTCGTTCTTCGGCGCGGGAAGGCGCTCATCGCCCAGCTCGTGCAGAGCGGCAAAAGCGTTGTAGGCCGGCTTGGGTATATCGTCTTCGGCGACAATACCGTAACCGCCATAGAATGGCGTTTTGACGATACCCTGTTCCTCGAAGACATCGGAAAAGCTCCAGTAAGACATGATCTGCACGAGACCGTCACACCGGCTGATGGTCTCGGCAAGCCAGGGCCCCATGTAAATGGAGTCGGTGATCTCCTGCTGATTCATATAGGTCGCATTGAACTCGCTCCAGATGAGTGGGATATCGGGACGCGCGGATGTCTTGATCTCGTTATGCACCTTTTCAACCGCGGCACAGACCATCTCGTGTGGCTCGATGGAGCGGCTGTCGTGGAAGACATCCTGCGAGGAATCATTTCCATAGACATGGGTCGAGACGAAGTCGAGCGGGACGTGATTTTCGGTGGCATGGGCGATCATGTCGCCAACCCATACAGCCTGTGCTGTCGCCGGCCCGCCAACGCGAAGAAGCGGGCTTACAGCCTTAAGAGCGAGGGCAGTGTGGTCGTAAAGCTCGAAGTATGTGGACTGAGCAGGCTTGCCCATCCAGAAATCGAGATTGGGTTCGTTCCAGACCTCAAAGTACCACTGCGAGACTTCGCCAATGCCGTAGCGGTCAATGAGGTGTTTCGCAAAGGCGGTGATCAGAGCATCCCATTTGCCGTAGTTGGCTGGAGGCGACGGGTTGGGGTGATACCAGAAGGCTTGCGGCGCGGGGTTCGATGCGAGCTTTTTCGGCATGAAGCTGAGCTCTACATATGGACGGACGCCGCTCGCCAGCAGGCTGTCATAGATCTGATCGACATAGGACCAGTTGTAGACCGGATTGCCCTGCGCGTCCTCGTCGTAAACGCCGTTGTCGTCATCGAAAATGCCGTGAAAGCGGACGTACCGGAAATCGGCGGCCTTCTTCACCAGACGGATGTCATCGGTGTAATGGCTGCGGAGTACAAGGTTGGCCCGGCCAGAGCCAAACATCTGCTCCCAGAAGTGGGGAAAAGGTGTTGCGGCGGCATGAGCGTCGATGGAAAGGTGCTCTGAGGTAGTTTGCGCAAACGTTTGCGCAAAGCAGACAAGAAAAATACCCAGAAGCACGGAAAGAACTTTATCGCGCATGGCTTTTCTCCGGAAGGCAGTCCGAAAAGAAAGTGTAACCCGTCCAGCCTTGTTTTTGGATGCGCCGAATTGAGACAGGGGAGTGGCCGAAAAGGGCAGGCTTTAGGTGCACTAAGCTATTTTCTGCTTATCCATGGAGAATACGCGCAGGGCTATGATCGGAGCTCTGCACCTTGATGCGCTTCGCCAGGCCAAGAAGGCCGAGGATTCGGATGCCCCAGTAGTTGAAATCAAGCTCATACCAGGCCATCCCATGAGCAGCGGAGACAGGATGAGCATGATGGTTATTGTGCCAGCCCTCGCCGCCGGTGAGCAGGGCAATCCAGAGATTATTGCGCGAATCGTCACGGGTATCGAAGCGGCGCGAGCCCCACATATGTGTCGCCGAATTCACCAGCCAGGTAGCATGCAGACCGAGGGTGACGCGCAGAAATATACCCCAGAGAAGCCAGGGCCATCCGCCGATAAGAAAAAGTGCGAAGCCAAGGAGGGAAACAGGTATCCAGTGCCAGCGGCTAAGCCAGATGTAGAAAGGGTCCCGGGCAAGATCAGGTACATAGCGAGTGAGCAGGCCATTCCGGTTGCGGAGAGAGCCATGGAGTATCCAGCCCATGTGTGACCACCATTTTCCATCTCGGGGCGAATGCGGATCGCCGGGTCTGTCGGTGAGCTGATGGTGCAGGCGATGCACGGCGACCCAGTAAATGGGCCCGCCCTGCAGGGCGAGGGTGGCGCAGACGGCCATCGTATATTCCAGCCATTTAGGCGTGGTATAGCCACGATGTGTGAGCAGTCGGTGATAAGTCATGCCGATGCCCACATTTTGTGCGAGAACCCACAGTACAACAAAGACAGCCAGCGCCGACCAGCGAAAGAAGAAAAGAGCCGCGACTGCTCCAATATGAAAAATGATCAGCGTAACAGCAAAGATGAGGTTGAGCCGGGCGGAGCGAGTCTGGGTTACTGCCTGGGAATCGGCCTCAGCCTGAGACTCGATCCGGATCTGAACGACGGCTGTAGCATTTTCAGCGGCTGCAGACATGAATGGAACACTCCACCTATGATCTGACTGAGCGTAAATCATTCATCTGACAGTAGATGTAAGAATTCAGTAATACCTGATACCAGATCAGGAATTCGACATCTCAACCGTGCGAATCGGTTCTGGGCGAGCCACTTCTTCTATACGCCCGAAGATCATTTTCCCGGAAGCGGTCTGCAGAACCGAGGTGACGACGATGTCAATCGTTCGGCCGATCATACGGCGGGCATGATCGACAACCACCATGGTTCCATCATCGAGATAACCAACGCCCTGGTTATATTCTTTACCTTCCTTGAGAACCAGAATATTCATTTTCTCACCAGGAAGCACCACAGGCTTCAGCGCATTGGCAAGGTCGTTGATATTAAGCACTGAAACCTGGTGCAGATGCGCCACCTTGTTGAGGTTGAAATCGTTGGTGATAATGCGCGCCTCGAGATTTTTGGCCAGTTCGATGAGCTTGAGATCGACTTCGCGGATCTTTGGGTAGTCATCTTCAACAATCTGGATAGTGATAAGAGTGTTAGCCTGCATACGCTGCAGAACGTCGAGCCCTCGACGCCCGCGCTGGCGCCGCGAGGAATCAGAGGAGTCAGCAACCATCTGCAGTTCGCGAAGGACAAATTCAGGAACGACGAGAACGCCCTCGAGAAAGCCTGTCTCGGCCATATCGGCGATGCGGCCGTCAATGATGGAACTGGTATCAAGAAGCTTCACGCTGCGCCTGGCAATACGCTCGTTGCCGAAGAGATCGCCGAGGGCGGCAAGGTTAAGCAGATCGCCTTTGCTGGCTCCAACGACGAGTCCTGTATAGGTCATGAGCAGCAGAACGGAGATTTCGAGCAGGCTTTGAGCATGGCCGCGCGGAAGGCTGTTGTGCAGCACCAGGGAAAAAAAGAAGGCACCGATAATACCGAGCAGACTACCGGTAATAGCTCCAATGAGCCGTTTGAGGCTAAGTGCCCGGACACGCAGCTCAAAAAAAATCACCAGAGCCGCTGTAGCTCCTCCGGAAAGCGCGGAAACCCAGCCATTCAATCCAAATGGCTGAAGAAAGTAACCGGCGGCAGCAAAGACAAAGATGAAAACAATACGCAGAAGAACCAAGTCCATCCGAACAGAGCCCCCTCAACGACATCGGCGTTCGGCCACTGGGGAGTATACGCACGGAAGGGTGAAAGCGGCAAAGGGCTTCAAAGGCGCAGCGTGAAATAAGCGCAAGGGAAGTATCAGGGATCAGTACCGATACTCCCCTGTAAAGGAAAGTTGGTGAAGCGTCAGTGCTTCATTTTTAGCTGGGTGGCGTCAAAAGTGGTGACCTGAGCGGCCATCAGTCCATCTTTGGTCTCATAAGCGTCGGCGCCGCGGTAGGGCTCGGCAAGAAATGGAGCATCGGCTCGCCACTGCACGTTAATGACATTGCCGACAACAAATATGTGCTCAGGAGTGATCTTCAGGCCGCACGTACCACCCTCAGAGGGTGGTTTAACGACCTTGGCGAACATTTCACCCAGAGCTTTGCGGCCACGCACGGTCACCCCCTGAGGAGCAAAAAATTCTACATTCTCGGGAAATTGCTGCATAAGCCGCTTCCAGTCACAGGAGCTGAATGCCGCGAGATGCTCCTGGACAACTTTTTGCGGGGTAGCCTGACGAACCATCGGAGGCAGGGGAAGTGTCTGAGCAAGCACCGTAGGCAGGCAGATTGCGGCTGCGGCGAAGAAGCACAAAGAGGAGCGGAGATCGAGGAGTTTCATCGGGAACATTATGACATTAAGCTGTAAGGCAAAGCCTTTAGCAACCCCCTCAACTACCCGCTACAGGCAGTTGAGGGGTGTCCCGATGAAGATTGTAGAAATTAGTATTTGGGAACTGTGGGATCTACATCTGTGGACCAGGCAGTGATACCGCCCGCGAGATTGTGCAGCTTTTTGAAGCCAGTCTTCGCCAGGAATTCCGCAGCGCGCTGGCTGCGGCCTCCGGACTTGCAGTGGATGACGATTTCGCGACTGCTGTCGAGTTCACCGAGGCGGTTTGGAAGGTCGCCAAGCGGGATAAGATGGCCCCCGATTTGTGCGATCTGATACTCGTGCGGCTCGCGAACATCGAGGATAAAAAGATCCTCGCCGGCATTGAGACGCTGGTTCAGCTCTTTGGCGCTCATCTGTGGGATACCGTTCTGCACGGCAGTAGCTTCCTTCGGCTCGGGCGTAATCCCGCAGAACTGCTGATAATCAATCAGCTTCGTCACGGTCGGGTTCTTGCCGCATACCGGGCAATCGGGATTTTTGCGGAGCTTCAGTTCGCGGAACTTCATGTCGAGCGCGTTGACCAGCAGCAAGCGACCCGCGAGAGGCTCGCCTTTACCGAGGATGAGCTTAATGACTTCAGTCGCCTGAATGACGCCGACGAGTCCTGGAAGAATTCCCAGAACTCCGCCCTCTGCGCAGGAGGGGACCAGGCCCGGCGGCGGGGGTTCGGGGTAGAGGCAGCGATAGCAGGGACCTTCCTCTGTGGCAAAGACGCTGGCTTGCCCTTCAAAGCGGAAGATAGAGCCATAAGCGTTCGGCTTGCCGGTCAGCACGCAGGCATCATTCACCAGGTAGCGCGTTGGAAAATTGTCGGTTCCGTCGGCGACGATGTCGTACTGAGAGATGATTTCGAGCGCGTTGGCGCTGGTGAGCATCGTCTCGTGTTTCACAATCTTCATGTGCGGATTGAGCGCCTCAAGCTTCTCCGCTGCCGAATCGATCTTGGGACGGCCGACATCCTTCGTGCTGTGAATGATCTGACGCTGCAGGTTGCTCTCGTCGACAACATCAAAATCAACCAGGCCAAGCGTGCCGATGCCGGCTGCGGCCAGGTAGAACGCGAGTGGTGCGCCAAGTCCTCCCGTGCCCACGCAGAGGACTTTGGCCGCCTTGATCTTCTGCTGGCCCTCCATGCCGACCTCAGGCAAAATAAGATGCCGCGAATAGCGAGCAATTTCGTCGTTGCTTAAGCTGGGGAGGCTTGCGGGTTCTTCCAGTGTCGTGGCCATGATTCTCTCTGATGAATGCGGCAATGAAGCGCGTTATTGCTGGTTTTGTTAACCAGGCTGAGGCATATTGCTTTTGCCCGGACTCTTGAATGGCGAAATCGTATCAGCCGTTTCAGGCTACTCTTCGGAACATGTGAAATGCATTTGTGAAAAATACAGATTCTTTAATCTTGCTCCCGATGGCTCAACTGTAAAAAAGGCACCCTCCTGCAATGGAAGGGATAATGGAAAGCGCATCGGAGTCACCGATTTTAGTCGCATCCTTTTCCGGCAGATAGCGAATATCTTCATCGTTCAGATAAACATTGACAAAGGAGCGCAGCTTGCCTTCTTCGGAATAAAGATGCTTCTTCAGTTCGGGATGCTCGGAGACGAGTGCATCGAGCGCCTCACCAACAGTAGATGCATGAACGTTGACAGTGTTCTGCTTGCCGGAATAAACGCGGAGTGGAGTCGGAATGTGAATCTGCACAGACATGACAGGTCCTCTTCAGATGCTGAAAACGAGTTGAAGTTTCAGGCATACGCCTGACGTTCGGCACGGAAGCGCACCGTCAACATCGTTCAGCTGCAAACCGAGAGACCGTGATTTCTTCGTCCTGAAAGGATTTGTCTTCTTCGGTACTACCCGCAAGGAAGAAAGAGTTTGTTTTCTGGGCCACGCCTTTTTCGACTGCTGTAATGACATAGGAGCAGCTGAGCCAGTGGGCTTCGGCAAAATCGGTCTTTGACCATTGCGCCGGATGGTCCGGATGAGAATGGTAGAAACCTACTATATCCAGTCCGCGCTCGCGGCCCATGCGCTGAATCCGTACCAGCTCCTGAGGAGCAATTTGATAACGGTTATGGGCTGAGTCAGTGCGTGTATTCCCGGCACGAATGGCGGCCTCAACTTCCTGGAGAGAGTCTGTTGAACGGCCGAGCAGGACGCCGCAACACTCATGAGGATAGGTCTCCTCTCCGTGTTGCCGAATAGCGTCATATAACTGCTGGCTCAGTTTCAACATCCGTCACTCCTTCCGCTTAATTTTTTTCTGCTCGATTCAGAGTTCTTTTGCCGCTTCGTCCAGCGTTAGTCTTCCCAGAATCTTTCGCTCAGATACTTATCCGCTGCATCGCATAAAATTGTAACAATCACCGCTTCCTCTCCTCTGGCAGCCAGCTCCTCGGCGATGCGCAGGCAAGCCGCCACGGCTCCGGCAGCAGAGATGCCGACAAGCAGGCCCTCGGTACGCGCAAGGCGCTTTGCCATCGAATAAGCCGCTTCGGTTTCCATTTCAAGATTGCGGTCGGCAAGCGCCGGATCGTAAATCGGTGGCACAATAGCCGTCGCCATATGCTTCAATCCCTCAAGGCCATTAAACGGTGAATCCGGCTGCATGGAAATGCATTGAATGGCCGGATTAAGCTCTTTCAGTCGTCGAGTCGTGCCCACGAAAGTGCCACTGGTGCCGAGGCCGGCAATGAAATGAGTCACTCGACCGGCGGTCTGCTGCCATATTTCATTTGCGGTGGTGCGATAGTGCGCCTGCCAGTTAGCCTGGTTGCCGTACTGGTCAGCATAAAAGTACTTTTCAGCCTCGGTGCGGGCCAGTTCGCGAGCCTTGCGGATAGCTCCGTCAGAGCCATCCGCGGGATCGGTCCAGATGACATGGGCACCATAGGCTGACGTGATTTTTTTCCGTTCGGGTGAAACATTGGCCGGCATGCAGAGTGTGACCGGAAAGCCCATTGCTGCACCCAGCATGGAATAAGCAATACCCGTATTTCCGCTGGTAGCATCAAGCAGGTGTTTGCCCGGCGTAAGCAGACCGCGCTGCTGCGCGTCTAGAACAATGGCAGAGGCGGCGCGGTCTTTCACGGAACCACCGGGATTTACCCACTCTGCTTTGCCAAGAATCTGAATACCTGGAAGATGAGAAACGACGCGATCAAGACGTACCAGCGGCGTATTGCCGATGCGATCGAGCATCGAGAGGCCTAAAAGGCCCGCAGAAGATTGAGTAAGAGTCGCCATTGGTCTGTTTACCGCAAAATTGCAGCCTGAGCCCTGTTATGCGAGAGTAAAAACATCGGTGACAGCGCCTGGGCCGTTGTTCCCAGTGTAGCGTTTCGCCGGAGAAAGTCACAAATCATTGCCATGCCAAAAAAAATAAGACAGCGTACGTTCGATGAGGTGTTGAGCGGGCTTCGCAGCCTTCAGTTTGATGTCCGTGAAGTGCCGGGCGTCGCAAATCAGGTGCAGGTGTCGAAGCATGGCTGCGCCGCCGTGCTCGGTCGACCGCAGAACGGTCCGGGTGCAGTGCTGATTACACGGCCGGGCGTGGCCATCGGTGGTGAGATTGCTCATCTGCTGGACCGCGGCTTCCAGAAATTCTTTAAGACCAGCCGTGTGGAATTGCCGGCGACTGCAGATCACCTTAGGGCGCTGCACCGTTTTTCGGAGGAACTGCGGGAAGCAGAGGGGCTGGATAGTCTGTACAATGAGTCGCTCGGTACGGTAAGCGATGAATATATGTACGACCGTGTGAAAGGCCGGGATCTGCCATTGGCTAAACGGCCTCTGAAGGCGTGGGAGCTGATCCAGGGGTAGTGAACGCTGTGCGGGCTTTTCGCGTCTAACGTCCAGCGGAGGAGTGAATGCGGTTTCATCGCTTGTGTGCCGTTACAGCAATGCTCGTGCTGGCTGGTATGGCGGCCTGTTCTGCATTAGTGGCGCAGACGGAAGACGCCATTCCAATGCCTTCTGATCGTGCACAGGACTCTTACCAGATTTACTCAATGCTGCTGCCGGGGGAGCCCTTTGCGCAAATGTCGGCACAGCAGACGCAGCGCTGGGCGATTGCAAAAATTACCATTAATTATGAAGACATGAATCCGCGGATTGAACCGGAAGCGCAGCTAAAGGCCCCTCCGGAGAGCCTCCGGGCGTGGCGAGAGACGGTTCACGACTATCAGGTGAATAAGTACATTCGTGTGCAGCTTACAAACGAGCCAATTCGGGTAAACCATTCGTTTACTCTGCTCTATCCGCCGGAAGTGAGCGAACTACGCCAGGCAAAGAGCTCGACAACGGCTGATATGGCAATTCAGACAAAATGGGCTGCATACCCAGGGGTAACGTTCTTCAGCGAAGTGTATTTCAATCCAAAGCACACCTCTGCGCTGGTATATATGAACAACTGGTGCGCGTCGCTCTGCCAGGCAGGAACCTGGGTCTATCTGGAAAAGCAGAACGGGAGCTGGGTGCGGCGATCAGGAATCGCTGTGCCTGGAGCATGAACAGAAATCACCGCAGCCGAGGTTGATTTCAGGGAGCTCCTTTAAA
This sequence comes from Paracidobacterium acidisoli, assembly GCF_003428625.2. Lineage (GTDB taxonomy): Bacteria > Acidobacteriota > Terriglobia > Terriglobales > Acidobacteriaceae > Paracidobacterium > Paracidobacterium acidisoli. Next base: position 498,551 of record NZ_QVQT02000005.1, read on the forward strand.
GCGCAGATAGCCCCATTTTCCCGGCACATGCATGTTAATGACGCCCTGTGGGGACCAGACCCAGTTATCCTCTTTCGGGTTTCCGGGCTTCCATTCGACGCGGCTGAAGTTGATACGCATCACGCTGCCGGGTTTCGGCGAAACGACGGGCTGGCGCGACGTGTAGGCTTTCCACGGAAATGCGATTTCAACGGTCCAGCTACGGTCTTTATCCGTGGAGTTGTTGAGCGTGCCTTCAATGCCCACAGCGGTTTTGAGCCCCGGAATGTTCCAGCTGTTATCAGCCTCGCCGCCCTTGTCGTAAGGCTTGTTGAGATAGAGATCCCAGCTGGTGTTGAGCGCATTGATCTCGAATTCGAAATAGCCCTGCGTACCAGGGATGGGCTTCAGAAAGACTTCAAAATCATTGTCGTGGAAAATGACAGAGTCATGCTGCGTAAGTGTGGCTTTGACATCGGGTTCTTCGAGCTCCGCGGCAATATAAAGATACTGATCATCCCAGAGGATTTTGGCACGAGTGCGAAATCGCGGGAGCGGTTTTGTCGAACCTTTAATGTCGACGAAATCGGTAGTCCACGGAGCAGCTTTCCAGACAGGATCATCGAGTTTGCCATCGATGTGAACAGGTGAAGTAGCGCGATAGCAGTCGTAGCTCTTTGGAGTCGTGGCCGAGGTCTGCGCAGCAGCGATCAGAGTAGTGCAGAAGGTAAGTGGGACAACACAGAACAGGCGGTTCATCACGGTATTTACAATACCGGGTTTCAGGCAAAGTCGGGAGCGCCGCTCCTGTTTCAACCCTTTAACCAGATAAAGATCAGAAAACGCCATGATGCCGGGGACGATTTTGACGGGCCGATGAGCCCAGTTGCATTGCGAATCACGAAACTGGCGTTTGATCCGGAGCGTAAAGTACCGGAGTTCAGTTGGTGAGAGCTCACGCTGTCAGACCGTGTCTATTTTCCACTGCGCTCACGCTGAAGCTCCCGGTACACTTCACTCTTCGAAATTCCCCGTTCGCGGGCAATCCGTTTAAGAGCATCCATTTCACTCAGACTCTCTGATTTTTCCAGTTCGGAGATTCGCTCTTTCAGGCTGGTTGTGACGGATGGGGGTATCTCTGCCTGAAGCTGAGCATCGAGGAGCAGGACCATCTCTCCCCGAACTCGGTCTCTCTCAGAGAGAGCCTTACGTACTTCCTGTACTGTCCCGCGCAAAAATTCCTCGTGGAGCTTGGTTAGTTCGCGGGCAAGAACGACGTGGCAGTTCGGTCCCTGTATGGATTCAACATCAGCAAGTGTTTCTAGAATTCGGTGTGGCGTCTCGTAAAAAATGACAGTCATCGGTTCTACGAAAGCAGTGACTGTTTTTTTCAGGATCGCGCGGCGTTCACCTGCCTTTGATGGCAGAAATCCGGCGAAGAAGAAACTTTCTGTATTAAGGCCAGAAGCTACCAGAGCGCTGATGACAGCACTGGCCCCCGGAACAGGATAGACGGGGATTCCGGCCGCAACAGCAGCAGCAGCAAGTATCATGCCGGGATCGGAGATTCCCGGGGTACCCGCGTCTGAAACAACTGCGATCCTTTTACCCTCATGCAGCATGGCCAGCAGCTTCGGCATGCGGGCGGATTCATTGTGCTCATGACTGCTGAGGGTAGGTGTAGTAATGCCGTAATGGTTCAGCAGCTTCTGCGTCTGGCGGGTATCCTCGCAGGCGATCCGATCTGCGGAGCGGAGGACACGCAGGGCTCTGAGAGTGATGTCTTCAAGATTGCCGATGGGTGTCGCGACGAGATAGAGTCCAGGTGCGAGTGGTGGTAGTGTTTCGTCGGAAGACATTCGCTATATCAGCTCTCACGCTGGAGACGGCGGTGTTCGGCGAGCAGGCCCATCGCGCTGCTCAGGTTTTGCCAGGTAACGATTCCAACGATGCGTCCTTCTTCGGCGACAGGAACCAGCGACATCCGGCCAGCGCCGATGCGTCGAATCATAAGGCCCAGGGAATCATCAGGTCCGGCAACCTGGAAGCCACGGGCCATGATGCCCTGGATATAACCGTTGCCTTCGCTGCGCAGAGCCTGAACAATGCTTTGCTTGGATACAACACCTACGAGATTCGGTCCTCGAACGACAGGAAAGTCCTCCTGCAGGCTGTGGATAACGCGATAGAGAGCATCTGTAAGGGTGTCGGAGGGGGAAAGCGTATCGAAGTCAGTAAGCATGACATCTTTCATGCGGACGGTTTCAACGACAGATTGAAAAAGGACACCCTGATCTTCAAGCTGAGCCCCAATGAAGATGAAAAAGCCTCCAAGGATAAGACCTGGAGTGAGATCCGCGCTGAAATGCGAGTTGGGCAGAGCGAGCAGGCCCAGCCCTGCGACAACGGCAGCGAGACCAATCATCTGTCCGATACCTGAGGCGGCGCGGGTCGCTTGTGCGGCGTCGCGCGTGCGGGTGAAATATGCGTGAAGAAGGCGCCCGGCATCAAGCGGATAAGCGGGTAGAAAGTGAACAAGACTGATCGCAAGACTGAGCCAGACAGTGGAACGCATCAGATGCATGGGGGTCACCAGCGGACGCGCAAGCAATGGAACCTGCGAAGTAGCTCCTGTGATGAGACCCGCGACGAGTCCCGCGAAAAGAAGGCTGGCGAGAGGGCCAGTAACAGCGAGAGCAATGAGCGGTGAGCCAGTGGCGGAACGCTCGGCGCTGTCGGGACTAGCCCAGGAGAAAAGTCCTCCAATAGGAAGCAGAAGAATGCTGCGAATCTCGAGCCCATGCCAGGCGGCGACGATTAACCGTGCAATCTCGCGCACCATGACGACCATAAGGAGCACAACCCACAGCATGACGCCCCGCCAGGCAGAAAGACTGGCCAGGTTGGACGAGAGAACACAGAAAACCAGCAGCAGAAGAAAAAATGAATGGATGCGGAGGTGCACTCCAAACCATCGTCCTAATGGGAATGACCATGCGCGCATCGTAAGTGTGCCTTTCCAGCTTTTATTGTAGAGGGTTGGCGGGATTCGCGGTTGTTAGGATAAAACGCGATGCGGGTAATTGCGGGAGAGTTCCGATCACGGGCGCTTGAGGCTCCGCGAGGTATAAAGACGCGGCCCACGAGTGATCGTCTGCGCGAGACATTATTTAACGTACTGGCGCCGTTTCTTGAAGGCGCAGTGGTGGCCGATCTGTACGCCGGGTCTGGTGCCATCGGTATCGAGGCATTAAGCCGCGGCGCGCGCAACGTGATCTTCGTCGAAAAGGCAGAACCGGCGCTAAAAGCGATTCGATCCAATCTTTCCGCTCTGGGAATTCGCGGCGGATATGCGATCGAAGCACGCAGCGTGGCAATAGCTCTGCGACGCATGCTCGCGGCCGGAAAGCGGCTGAATGTGGTGGTGCTCGACCCTCCATATGCCGACGCAGAAGAATACGCTCTTACGCTGGGTCTGCTCGGCGAAGAATGCTCCGAGCTACTCGCCCCCGATGCAGTCATGGTTGCAGAACACGAGAAACGTCGCGAGCTCAATGAACGATATGGGCAGATTGTCCGCTATCGGGTGCTGAAGCAGGGCGATGCGGCGTTGAGCTTCTACCGTGTGGAAGCAGGGTTGACGCCGCCGGAATGATCGCCTGTTTTGAGGTCGACAATAAATGGAATCTCGCAGTCGGTCATCAGGTCCCAGCCCAGTCCATGCAACTCATTGCCGACGATTCCCGTAATGGTGAGGCCTTCCCACGAAAGGCGCCTCGTCTGCCAGGCCTCTCCATCTGTGCTCCAGGCGAGAAGTGTGTGATGACCTGCGAAGAGCAGGAGATTCTGCTCGGTCAGTGCGCGAACTTCAAGAACCGGACGTAGTGGCAAATGGGTGAAGTGCTGTGGATTCGTCGTATCGATCAGATAGGCATAGCCTCCGGAGACAGCGCATATCTGATGCGGATCAGGACAGCTCCACAAACCGGCGGATGCTGACGGATCGGTGAAGCCCAGAGCGCACGTAGCAAGGAAAGGCTCATCTTCTGCCGGGCAAATCATCACATCGAGCGCACCACGCTCGACCTCCTCTGCTTCGCGCGGATAAACAAAGTGACGCGGCGGCAGAATGAGGGGACGGCGGGACAGAATTTCGGCGGTCCAGACATGAGGAAAGGCGAACTGGATCATTGGGTTCATATCTGAAGAAATGCATCCACCCGTTCACGGACGCTTGAGATATGGACAGGCAGTGGCAGCCGGCTACCCTCTTCGATCAGAGGGATCAACTTATCGAATTCAGGGCCGGAGTGGGCTCCGGTGAGCGCAATACGCACGGGATGGAAAAGCTCTTTGCCCCTGGCTCCCGTCTCGGCTTTGATCTCGTTCATCCATCGTTTGAATTGCTCGGAGGTGACTGGATCTGCCATGTTGCGTACACGAGCAGCAAAGGCATCGAGAACCTTCTGCGCGGTTTCCGTAATGAGAAGCGGAACATTCTCTTCGCTGGTACGTGCTGCAACAGCGTTGAAGTGAAAGAGGAAGTCGGCTTTGCCGGAGATCTGATCGAGACGGTCCAGTGACGGTACAAAAAGCGCTGTGAGTTTGCTGAACCATGTTCTGGTTCCAGAAGAGACGGAGCCAGGGGGAGGCAGCAGCCCCGCTTTTTCGAAATACGGCCATGTAAGATCGGCAATACGCTCCGGATCGGCCAGTTTCAGATAGTGCCGGTTGAGCCAGTGAAGCTTATCGAAGTCGAAGATGGCAGGCGATGCGGTGACACGCTCAATTTTGAAGACCTTCGTTAGCTCATCGAGAGTGAAGGTCTCCGACCTGCCGTCTTCAGCGCCCCATCCCAGCAGCGCGAGATAGTTCACAAGGGCTTCAGGCAAAATACCCATATCGCGAAAACTGGCAATGGAGGTCGCGCCATGGCGCTTCGACAATCGCTCACGGTCGCTGCCAAGAATGGTCGAGAGGTGCGCGAACTGCGGCACAGGCCAGCCGAAAGCCTCGTAAACAGCTACCTGCTTAGGTGTGTTGGAGATGTGATCATCGCCGCGAATGACATGGGAGATCTCCATGAGCGCATCATCGACCGTTACAACATAGTTGTAGACTGGTACGCCGGAAGAGCGCACAAGAATCGGATCGCTGACCGTCTCGTTTGGAAATTCAACTTCGCCGCGCACAATGTCATGAAAGCGGAGAGGATGATCCGGTATTCGCAGACGAACAGCGAAGGGCTCTCCAGACGCAGCACGAGCGGCGGAGTCTGTTGCAGAGACCGCACGGCATCTGCCGGAGTACACCTGAGGACGATGCTCGGCCGCAGCGCGCTGGCGCTCGGTCTCCAGCTCTTCGGCAGTGCAGAAGCACCGGTAGGCTTTACCTTCTGCCAGCAAACGGTCTGTATGCTCACGGTAAATACCAAGGCGTTCGGACTGGCGATAGGGTGCATGAGGGCCCTCAACGCCGGGGCCCTCGTCCCAGCTGAGGCCCAGCCATTCCAGATCGGCAATTAGCTGAGTTTCATGCCGGGCTTCGCTGCGATCGAGGTCCGTGTCTTCGATACGGAGGAGGAAATCACCTTCGGTGTGACGAGCAAACAGCCAGTTATAGAGCGCTGTCCGGGCGTTGCCGACATGAAGCAGCCCGGTGGGCGATGGTGCGAAGCGGACACGATTCTTCTCGGGCATGACTGCCTTGATCGTATCAAGCCTGCCTGATGAGACGCGCCCAACCGACACCCTAGGAATGACGGAGTGATATACCGGCCAGGCATCAGGACATGTTGCCTTTTACCGCGTGAAATGTTCCCACCCGCCGGCTTCAACCGGAATATGCTTGCCAGCCGGAGTATTCATCACCATCATTGGATGGCGCTGGCGGCGGCTTTGAATCAGACCAATGGGATGAATGCTGACGCCGGCAATGCTGCGAGGAATGCGAACGCTGCGATTCGCCGTAAACAGAAGCTCATAGTCCTCACCACCATGCAGGGCCAGCCCAAGTGCGGAGGGAATCCATCCATCATGTTCTGCCTGCCTGGCAAGCGGATGAATGGGAAGCGCAGCCTCGTCAATTTCCGCCGCAACATCCGACGCTTCGCAGATGTGGAGAAGATCGGTCGAAAGGCCATCGCTGAGGTCGATTGCCGCACGCGCCCATTTTCTGGCTGCAAGAGCTTCGCCGGCACGAAGACGAGGTTCCGGAAACAGGTGTGGGTGACCGTAGTTCATGCCCTTGGTTAGGGTTGCAAACTGGCTGGGATCGCGACCTAGCGCCAGCAGCTCTGCAGCCGAGCCTCCCAGAGAGCCCGTGACATAAATAACCTGTCCAGGCCGCGCTCCTGAGCGGAGCAGGGCCTGCCCGCGGCGCACCTGACCAATCAGCACAATATCCGCGGCAGCCAGTCCGGATTGCCTGCGGCCTTGTTCATCGAACTGCGGAGACTGCGCCGTATCTCCACCGGCCAGAGGTACTTTGTACTTTGCTGCCAGTTGAAGTAAACCGTCGAGGAAACGATCGGTCCAGCTGACGTCGCGTTTGGCTGGCTTCCGTCGTCCGGCTGTTCGGGAGGTATCTTCAGGAGAAATCAAGTCACTGGGAATAGAGAGGGAGAGGAAAGCTGCCATCGGACGCGCCCCCATTGCTGCGAGGTCGCTGAGGCCACGCGCCAGGCACCGGTGTCCGGCGGACTCAGGTGTATGCCAGTCGCGGCGGAAATGGACCTGTTCAAGGGAGAGATCGGTAGTGACGACAATTTCAGAGCCTGGAGCTGGGCGCAATATCGCGCAATCGTCGCCGATACCCAGTGGCACTCCACGAAAGCCACTGCCGGCGCGGGCGCGAATAGCTGAGATCAGTGCCCGTTCGCCGAACGGGACCGAGTGAGGCGCAGGCGATGTTCTCGGATTGCGCGGCATGCGAGCACCCAGAATACCTCTGCAAAGCCATTATGCGATGGAATATGGATGTCTCTGCCCAATTTATGGAGCAAAAAATACATTTTCTGAAGAATACGAGGCAGCTGTAGTTCGAAAATGGCGGATGAAGATTCGTTGACCCTTTATCGTCAACCTGTTAGGCTCCTGAAAGGTCGCCGAAAACCATAAATTACTTTGGATGCCTCCGGAGAGTTAGTAGAGGCCTGCAGGCGAAAAAACTACATATCCTGGGTAATCAGGCAGCGAGACAGTATTGCGAAAACGTTACTACATTATTTTTGTTGCTCGGGAAGAAGATGGACGGCTCCGCAAGATTCCCGTCCCGATGCACTATGCGTACGTTTTTGTTGCGGCAGCGATTGTAGGTGCGTTTACGCTGACCGGAATGGCCGGATCATACACGCGCATGCTGCTGAAGACGGCGAGCTTTAACCAGGTCCGCTCACAGCGTGAGGCGCTTCGCAAGGATTACCTGCAGATGCAGCAGGTTGCGCGTGAAAAAGAAGTGCAGGCAGCATCGCTGGGATCATTGGCAAGTGAAGTAACGGCGCTGTACGGACTGCGGCAAAGCCGGTTGTCAAAGTCAGCCGTGAATGCTTCCTCGGCAGTAGTGCCAGGCAGTACCGATGGGTTCAGCCAGGATGCTTATACCCAGTCACTCGATCAGCTGAGTTCTCTTCGCACCACCGCGCTGTCCGGCCGCATCACTCATGCGCTGGAATTGAGTGTAGGCGCGGTTGGACGTGACAGCGGATGGCTGGATATTGCCGATGCGCCTTCATTATGGCCGGTAGTAGGAAAGATTACGAGCTCCTTTGGAGAGCGCGAAGATCCATTCAATGGCGAGGGCGCTTTCCATTCGGGAGTCGATATTTCCGGTTCTTTTGGCGATCCTGTGCGAGCAACAGCGGATGGCACAGTCATGATGGCCGGGTTCGGCAATGGGTATGGACGCGAGATCGTAATCGATCACGGAAATGGAATCGATACGGTATATGGGCACCTCTCCGGCTTCGCAGTTACCGATGGGCAGCAGGTGAAAACCGGGCAGGTGATCGGCTATATCGGGATGAGCGGGCGCAGCACAGGTCCTCATCTTCACTATGAGGTACGGATTCACAATACCCCCGTGAATCCTCATAAGTACCTGCGAGAGACGATGACGCAGCTGGCGCAGTCCGGTGATTCCAGCGGATCACAGGGAAATTGACTACAGGTTTATCTCGCTTTCGCTAAACTGCTCCCTTTTTTATAACCTCACGGATGCGAGTATCAGGGACGGCTACCCAGTTGAGCGCTTTGAACGGGAAAATCAGAGCAGCTTCAAAGGCATCTCGACTGACTGGTGAGCCACCTTCAAGAGCATCTTTCAGAAAGAAAACAGAGTAATTCTGAGCGACAAAGAAATCGTGCAGATCGCCGGCGGTATAGCCGAAGGCTGGAGGGCCTGAAGGCCCGCATTCAAACAGAACGATGGGTTGATCGCGCTTCAGAAACTCAATTGCTCCCCGAAAAAGTGGAAGTTCCGCTCCTTCCACATCGACCTTGAGTACATCGAAGTGCCGGTCCTGAGAAGCAACCCGATCGAGGCGCTCGCAGGTGACTTCAATTTTTTCAAAGTTACCGGTCGTATGTTGGGCAAGCCCGCTAAAGCCTGTCTTTTCAAGATCGATGTAAAAGCTGGCAGTGCCGGGAGTGTCGGAGAGCGCTAAATGCCGCACATCCACTTCGGGGAATTTGCGGCGCAGGAAAGCAATTTTATTCGGTATTGCTTCTACCGCCAGATGCTTTCCCTCTGGGGCAAGGCCGCAGAAGCGGCTAAGCATCGAACCATAGTGGCAGCCGGCATCGATGCAATTGCTGTCCCTTCGAAGGATGCGCTTCCAGAGTGCCTCGATGCGGTCGCCTTCCAGAAAAACTTCGCGCAGTTCAGGGTGTTTTCTGCGATGGAAATAACCGGCTGCTTCGCGCAGGCGCATGAGCGGCTGTTCGAGAGGAGTGCGAATAAATTCGTATTTAAAATTGCTGAAATGTGCCATGCAGGGAAAGAGAAAGGGCTTGTGCTGACTATGCTTTGCGCTGCTCGCTTTGTCAATCCCTCGAACGAATCAGGCTAAAATCGTTCTTCGTTGCATGCGTAGATCATCATTTCCCGTCGTAGATGACATGCCATATAGAGCCGGATCCATCATCTGTAACGAAGAGTGAGCCGTCGGAAGCAACAGTGACCCCCACGGGCCGTCCCCAGACGCCCCCGGATGAGGTCACGAAACCGGTGAGGAAGTCTTCGTATCCTCCGGAAGCATGGCCATTGTGCATTGGGACACGGATAATTTCATAACCAGCGAGGTGGGCCGCATTCCATGATCCATGCTCGGCAGCGAAGGCATCGCCCTTGTATGCAGCGGGAAATTGTGAGCCCTCATAGAAGGTCATTTCGAGCGAAGCGAAGTGAGGTTCTAACAGCACATCGGGAGTGAGAACTTTGCTCTGAAGTTCAGGGTGTTTTCCTTTCTGGCGCGGATCCTGGACGCCACCATGAGAGCCCATGTAATACCAGGGCCACCCATAAAAGCCATCTTCCTGAAGATGGGTGATGTAGTCAGGAACAAGGTGATCGCCGAGATCATCGCGCTCGTTGGTAGAACACCAAAGCTGGCCGGTTGCAGGGTTTATAGTCTCGCCGACACAGTTGCGAATACCTGAAGCATAAACTTTTATGAATTTCCCCTCAGGGGTGAATTCAAGAACATCCGCACGATGAAGCTCCTGAGGATGAGTATCGACGTCATCATCGTTCGAGCGTGAGCCCACGGAAACAAACATCTTTGTCCCGTCTGTTGAGAAAGCAATGTCGCGTGTCCAGTGACCGCCGCCGGTCGGCAGATCAGTGAGCTTTTCGCCTGGTCCGCGGGCCTTCAGATCGCCGCTCTGATAGGGGAAGCGCATAACGGAATCTGTATTGCCAACATAAACCCAGTGCGGATTCGGTCCTGCCGGATAAAATGCGATACCGAACGGCTGAGTCAGCCCGCTGTCAGAGAAAACAGAGATTTCTTTCGGTTTGCCGTCCTTATCTGCACCGCGAAAAACCATAATCTTATTGCTGTAACTGAAGGAAACGAAGAGGTCGCCGTTGGGTGCAGTCCGGATAATACGAGGACGGTCAAGCCCGCTCGCATAGAGTTTGACGTGAAAGCCGTTTGGCGCCTGAGGCCAGGCATCGGCAGGACGCGACACCATATGCGGTGTGTTGTCCACTCCCGGCGTAGCATAGGGCGGCGGGAGATCTGCCGGAGTGAGTAGATGGCTGGCTCCAGGATGCTCTTTAGTGTAATCGGTAAAAGCATTTTGGCCGGCTTGACCATTATCTGTGGCCATCTGACTGCCTGCGTAGATGGGGGCGCTAAAGCTTACAAGAGCCGTAAGGCAGAACAGTGTTCCGGTTCTGCACAGAGATCTTTTCCGCTGCACATTTCCTCCGAAGATCCGAGAGCCTTCATTGTATTGCGGATGCAGCAATGGTGCTGTATCTGCCAGCGCTTACCGGGGTTGAAAACAGCACTGTCTACTTTGTGGTTGTGTCCTGTGCAGTTGGCAGGTCCGGTTGCTGCGGATTGCTGATCAGCTTCCCGATGAGATCCGCAGGAAGGGTAGCAGTAAGAACGGCGCGATTCTTCCGATGCACAATCTGGGCACTTGCAAGCATTGCGCGTACGTCAGGATCTCCGAGGCTGCCTGTTGCCGTGCTGTCAGCAGCACGAACGAACGAAAGAATAGCCTGCAGAGCCTGTGCAGCGCCGGCAGCGGCAGCATCGCTCGGAGCGATATCTTCAATCCGCAAATGGATTCTGCCCACCCAGCTCAGCGATGCGATAAAGGTGGAATCTGCGGCAAGAGGAAGCCGCATACCAAGCACACTCACGCCGCCATTGTCGCTGAGAGGCAGAGCGATCTGGCCTATACCCCACGCAAAAGAAAGCAGCGGTACATCGGAATAATGCTCGGCGAGAAGTGAGGAGCCGGAAAAGGGTAGTGCAGCGGTGCGATATCGATCCAGCATGGAATGGATCTGTTCAGCTGTTGGTGCATTGCTGGCGGCAACGATGTCGTAACCAATTACAGCAACCCGCACGGTCCGGCTATCGCTCGGAATGCTGTAAATTGTGTGGCCGGCATAGGTTTCCTGAGAAGCAGCTGCTGAGGAAAGCCACTTCATGAGGCGGCGGCCATCGAAGTGGCCAACAAAGACCTCAGAAAAAGCGACGGCTCCATTCGGGCCTTTAGGGTTGGGCATGCGGTGAAGCGCAAAAGCCGCTTCATCAATATCACGCTCAAAAACTATGCCCGTGGCATCAATGAAGCGCTGATAGTCAGGGCTGTGGGCCACCGGATGCTGTTCGAAGTGGGTGCGCGCCCGCAGAGGGCGAAGGTTCAGATAAACAATGCCTTCGGATTCAGGCAGAAGACGGGCAGCCTCAGGTGGCGCGATCCTGCGAAGGTAAATAGCTCCTGCAAGCAGCAGCAGAACAACGATGACAACGGCGATGGTGATTCTGGTGCGACGGTGCATACGGGCTGTCTTTTATCTTCTCATTTGAGACAGGAGGCGGAGCTTTAGCCCTGCCCGCAGGGTTTTTACAGGACGCCCAGAATATTATTAATAAGGAAATTCCATTAACTACAAAATAAATACAAGATAATTAATTGACAACCAATACATGAAACAGGTACAAAGCTGGCTGTGGAAACGATACCATCAATTGATTAATGAATATGGTATCGATTCCGCCTCAATCCCCGGAGGCTAAATGTTCACTTATTTGAAGGCCAGTCGTTTATCTTCCTTACAAACATTGATGCTGGCGTTGTTGCTGGCATTCATTTTTCCCTTTCTTTCGCCCTATGCATTTGGTCAGGCGGATACCTCTGCGGTATCCGGCACGGTTACGGATCCAAGCGGAGCAGTGATCCCGAAAGCGAAGGTGACAGCCCATAACGATGCGACCGGAGCTGACCGCACAGCCCTGACCAATGGCAGTGGGTATTACACCGTTACAAACCTGCCGACTGGTGTTTACACCATCCGCGTGGAAGCATCGGGATTTCAGACCGCAGTATTAAGCGGCAATCGGCTCGATCCGAATATCGGTAGCAGAGTCGATGCATCGCTGAAGACCGGAAGCACAAGCAGCACCGTAACGGTAGAGGCGGATGCCAATGTTCTGCAGACAGAGTCCGCGGCGGCGGGACAGCTGGTAACGAGTGATCAGGTCAAAACGATTCAGCTGAATGGACGTAACCCGCTGTACTTGTCTCAACTGGAACCTGGTGTGACACGTAACGCATCCATCTCCGCATTCAATTTCTCCCCGGATTTCAGTGGCCCGACGATCAATGGAGCGCGCTCGAATGAAAGTGTCCTGACGCTGGATGGAGCGCCGATGGTGCGGACGCGGGCTGACGGCACACAAGTCGGTGTAGCCGATGTGGATTCGACTTCCCAGGTACAGATTCTGACCACGGGGTATCCGGCAGAATACGGTGGAACCTCCGGTGGCCAGATTCGTATGGTGCCCAAGAGCGGGACAGGCACGTATCACGGAACCGTATATGAATATCTGCGCAATTCGTTTTTCAATGCGAACACCTGGGCAGGGAATGACTCGAATCAGCCCTCGATCGCAGACCATCCTCCGGCATTCCGATATAACCAGTTTGGCTGGAACCTGAATGGACCGGTGACGATTCCACATCATTTCAACACGTCGCGCCAGAAACTCTTCTTCCTCGCAGGTCAGGAGTATATCCGCTACCGGCAGTCACCCACGAAGACCGGAATTGTGCCTACGACGCTGATGCGTCAGGGCAACTTCAGCGAGTTGCTTGCGCCGAATATTTTTTACAAGAATCCAGTGCAGCTGGTGGATCCGAACACCGGGCAGGACTATCCGAACAACAACATCACGAACGGTCTCAGTCCGAATGGTCTGGCGCTGTTGAATGCCTATCCGGCGCCGAATGCTAATAATTCCGGCTTTAACTGGCAGGAAGAGGCTGCCTATCCGCAGAACCAGCGGAAGGACACTCTGGTGATCGACTACATTCCCGCCGACGCGCACCACCTGCGCTTCTCTCTGCTCAACTACAACTATTACCAGGATAACCCCTTCGCGGGGAACTTTGACCGCACGCCACAGATATGGAACTGGCCGAATCAGGTGGCGGTGCTGCATTACACGTGGACGATTAACCCTACTACGGTAAATGAAGCCACCTTCTCTGCTTCTGCAGATCATGTGACTATCACCGACGACCTGACGAGTGGACGGTACAACCGCACAAATTACGGTATTAACTACCCGTACATTTATCCGGCCAGCCAGAAGCTGATTCAGGACAAGATTCCGACGATCGAGATCGCCAATTTCACAACGCTGGACGGCGGTCCTTATCCGTCGCACTCGGGTGGTCCGATCTTCAACCTGATGGACAATTTCACCAAAGTGATCGGTACCCACACACTGAAGGCAGGAGTGCTATGGCAGTATTCGGGCGAAAACAACTTTGACCAGATCAGCGTAAGCAGCACGACACCGGGATCGACGAATAATCAAAACGGTCAGTTTATCTTTACCGACACGCGCACCGGTCATCCGACATCGAATGCCGCGGTAGGCAATGCGGCACTGGGACTATTCGATACCTATGGGGAGATCGGTCAGAAATCCTATACGTTGTTCCGCGGCAACATGTGGGAAGGTTTCGTGCAGGATTCCTGGCAGGCCACTTCGAAGGCCGTCGTGGAGTTTGGTGTGCGTTACAGCGTGATGCAGCCGTATTACGCACCGTGGGGTAATCAGTCGGTCTTTTCCCAGTCCTCATGGGACCCTGCTCTTGCGCCAAATGTAGACCCCAATACCGGCGCGCTTTCCGGAGGGGATCCGCTGAATGGTGTCGTGATTCCTGGCAGCCATTTTCCCAGTGCGGCGAAGGGGCATGTTCCGGACTCTATTATTGGTGGTCAGTACAACCGGCTCTTCCGTGGATTCGGACGCGGCTACTCAAAAACGACGTGGACGAATATTCAGCCACGCGTAGGCTTCACCTGGCAGGTAGCTCCCCTGACGGTCTTCCGTATCGGCGGTGGACGGTTTGTTCAGCGTCTTGGCATCAGTGATCAGGTGCAGCTCGGCGGCAATGCTCCTTTTCAGCCGAGCTCAACGGTCACGGCGGGCAGTGTTGATAATCCAGGAGCGGCAGGATTGAACTCGCTGCCATTGTCTCTTTCATCGCAGGCATACATTTTTCCCGACCCGAATGCCTGGGCGTGGAATGTGGCTGTGGAGCAGGAAATTCCGGACTTTGCCACTTTCACTATTCAATATGTGGGCCGCAGAGGGCTGCACCTGTCGCAGCTGGAGAACGTAAACCAGCTTCGTCCCGGTACAGTACAGGCGAATCCCGGGGTGAAAGCGCCCGATGCACTGCGCCCATATCGTGGGTTTTCGGCCATCCTTGAGGACTCAAACCGCGGCAGTTCGATCTATCACGCTATGCAGATCGATCTGAAACGCCGCATGACGAAAAACCTTCTCTTTGGTGTGGCATACACATGGTCGAAGAGCATGGATTTCGGATCAAGCACCGGCTATGAGCTGCCGAACATGTATGACGCCTCTCCGAACTATGGTCCCAGCGATTTCGACATCCGCAATGTGCTGGTGGTGAATTATGTATGGGATATCCCTTATGGCTCGCATCTGAGCAACCGGTTCGAGCGCGGTGCGTTCGGCAACTGGGAGATCTCGGGCACAACACAGGCGCAGTCAGGAGAACCATTTTCGGTGGGCACCGGAGATGACTTTGCAGGAGTCGGCCCGGCGGCCGGCGAACAGTTGTGGGTGATGACGAAGAAGCCAACGGTCTTCAAAAACTTCGTGGGTCACGGAAACGGCTATTGGTTTGATCCGACGGCGTTTGCGCCACCGGCTCCCGGTACACTGGCGCCGCGTGGTACTCGCAATGAGATCTATTCCCCGGGATTTCAGAGCTGGAATATTGCGATGCTGAAGAGCTTCCATGTCATTCCGGGGCACGACAATCATGTACTGGCCTTCAAGGCGGAGGCGTTCAACTTTACGAACCATCCAAACTTTGATACGCCATCCAATGATTCTGGTATGGATAATCCCACCAGCGGCACATTTGGACAGGTCACCCAGAAGGGAAATACCTATGCATCGGATCGCGAACTGCAGTTCAGTCTGCGATACGAATTCTGATTCTGTGCAGCCGATCCGGAGACCCTTCTGCTGGTCAGCGTGGAAGGTAGGTGGTATTGCTCCGGAAGAGCTCTTCGGTACGCATCTGCCGGCTCCGAAAGGGGTCGGCAGCGCATTGCGGAGCGCCTCAGCGTGTGCTAATCTTCCTTTCGTATGCCCTCCGGTTTTTGATGCTTTCGTGTGTTCTGAATCGACAGGGATAAGTGGTTTCGAGCTGGCGTAGCTCAGCTGGTAGAGCATCTGATTTGTAATCAGACGGTCGGGGGTTCAAGTCCCTTCGCCAGCTCCAGACTTTCCAGTAAGGAACGGGTTGTAGCAGGGGAAGTCGGTCACCCTCCGCAGCGAATTTCCTGACCAGCGCATGTTTTTTTACCGGATTTTTGATCCGGCATGCTGGCAGGTGTCCTGACGCGGGTGTTTCGATGGCTTTTCCCGGAGAATGGCGGTTTTCGCCGATCTCCGGAACGGGATGCACAGGTGGCCGAGTGGTTAATGGCAGCAGACTGTAAATCTGCCGCTCCTTGGAGCTACGGAGGTTCGAATCCTCCCCTGTGCACCAACGATTGTTTTTGGGTGGATGTAGTGAGGTGCCGGAGATGCAGGTCAAGGGCGGAAAGCGCAAGTGGATCGCGCTCGCCGGCTTGGCGATTCTGGCGGGTTTGGCCTGGAGCACAATGGATGCGGGGAAGTTTCGCATCCTGGTGATGGTGCTGCTGGGTGGGTTCGCGCTTCGGGTGCTGCTGACGCGGGGGCGTTCGCAGTACGATGAAGCGGAGCGGGCGGAAGAACAGGGTTTGTAGTTGCTGTACAGGCTGATGTAGCTCAGTTGGTAGAGCACTCCCTTGGTAAGGGAGAGGTCACCGGTTCAATCCCGGTCATCAGCTCCAGTTTTTTCAGCGGGGCAGTGAGCAGGCTGGCCTGCTGTCGCCAAAAGCGGGCTGACCTGCTGGGTAATGCGGGAGTAACTCAGTGGTAGAGTCACAGCCTTCCAAGCTGTTGGTCGCGGGTTCGATTCCCGTCTCCCGCTCCACGATGAAATTGAGGGATGCGCGGCCAGTTGAAGACGGCCGCCGGCGGAGAAAATGACGTTTGAGCAGGCAGTGCTTCCGATACAGGACGAGAAGACCTTTGCCGAAGTACGGCGGGCTCTTGCCGATACCTTTACCGCTTCGCGTGTAACGAATTTTCTTCGGAAGGTGACACGAGCAAAGCTGCGGGTTCGGCAATTTGAGGCAATCCTTGAGAATGGGTTTCTGGGTGCGGAAATGCCTGCGAAATACGCAGCGCTGAGCGATGCGGATCGTGGCCAGGTGCGAGAACAGTATCTGCGGCGGGTAGAGCAGGTGGCTCCTGAGCTGCGTGCAAAGTTTTTGAAGGTATACGCGTACTACTGAGGCGCGACAGGTTTACAGGCAGTCATTTGATAGATTTGCCGACCAATTTTGCAACAGGGAGAGTAAGCGATGGCGAAGGAGAAGTTTGACCGTAGTAAGCCGCATGTGAATGTGGGGACGATCGGTCATATTGATCACGGGAAGACGAC
>NZ_QVQT02000006.1 GCF_003428625.2 Paracidobacterium acidisoli
GGGTGAAAAGGGAAAGAGTTTACAGTCCCATGTCCAAAAGACGGACGGGGGGTAGCCTGATCCGGGGCTGAAGCCCCTTTCTTTCGGATCTCTTTTCGGCACGGCTGAAGCCGTGCCCTGATACAAAGCGATGAGGCTTCCCACCTTAGCTTCTCCACCCCAGCGAACTTTGTTCGCCGGGGACCCCGGTTCGCGAAGGTGGGGCACCCCGGGATTTTTCGCAGAAGGAGGAAATGCAGATCCCTCCACTGCGCTTCACTGCGTTCCGCTTCGGTCGGGATGACAAGGAAAAGATGTCGGGGATAACAGGGGCGGGGATTCAGGCGGCCGGTCCCATGTCCGAAAAACGGACCTGGGGCACCCCGGGATTCGTGTTCCGATGGGAACGAAAAATGCCGGGGCTGAAGCCCCTCTTCATCCGGCAGTTTTATCCCCCGGCTAAAGCCGGGGGCTTCTACCGGGTTTCGATGGCGCGAAGAGCGAGTCGCCGTAGTGCTCGACCAGGGGGAATGGCTCGTAGAAATGGTGGAGGGCCTGGCGCCACGGTTCGTACCGGTCCGACTGGCGGAAGCCGATGGTGTGGTCTTCGAGGCTCTGCCACGCGACGAGCAGCAGATAGCGGCCCGGAGTCTCGATGCAGGGGCGCACTTCAATCCAAAGGAAGCCGGGCGTGGCGGCGACCAGAGGCCGGGCTGCGGTCATTGCCGCTTCGAACTCCGCTTCGGCTCCGAGAATCACGTTGAGGATGGCGGTCTCAAGAATCAACGGACTCGCCTCCGGAGTCGCCGGTGAGCCTGCGGACAGAGAGGCTGTCCTCGGCTTCGACGCGGTTGCGTCCGGCATGTTTGGCGCGGTAGAGGGCTTCGTCGGCGATGCGCACGAGCTGGCTGCAGCTGTCGCCGTCGATGGGCGAGAAGGTGGCCGAGCCGATGCTGATGGTGACGACGTCCCAGGCTGCGTTATTGCTGTGCGGAATGCGGCACTGCTCCACATCGGCGAGGATGCGCTGGGCGACTTCGAGCGAGCCGGAGGCGGCGGTGCCGGGCAGGATGATGGCGAACTCCTCGCCACCGTAGCGGGCGGCCAGGTCGGCGGAGCGTCCGGCAAAGAGAGCGATGGACTGGGCGATGCGGCGGAGGCAGTCGTCGCCGGCGAGATGGCCGTAGGCGTCGTTGTAGCGCTTGAAGTGGTCGACGTCGATCATGAGCAGAGAGAGGGTGCTCTGCTCGCGCTGGGCGCGCGACCACTCCCGCTCAAGGGTTTCGTCGAAGCGGCGGCGGTTGGCAAGGCCGGTGAGGCCGTCGACGGTCGCGAGGCTTTCGACCATGCGGAAGGCCTTGTTCAGCTCTTCTTCGGCGGCGCGGCGGTCGGAGATGTCGCGGACGATGTTGACGAAGCCGGCGGGGCTTCCGGTGGCGGGATCGCGATAGAGACGGGGGTTGGTTTCAACCCAGTGGTACTCTCCCTGGCTGTTGCGGCAGCGGTAGGGGAGGGCGCGGGCCGGCTTCCCTTCCTCGCAGTCCTTCAGAAGCCGGGAGAGGCTGGCGACGTCGTCGGGATGAACGAGCTGGTGATAGCTGCCGCCGATCACGTCCTCCGGCATCCAGCCGAGGACTTCGGTCACGGAGGGGGAGACGTAGTCGCGGTGGCCTTCGAGATCAGTGAGGACGATGACATCGCGCGAGGCCTCGGCAAGCAGACGGAAGCGCGCTTCGCTGGCCTGGAGGTTTTGCTGCAAACGTTTTCTCTCGGCAATGACGACTTCGGGGATATACAGCACGAGCATGGAGACGGCGAGGAAGCACTGGAGGAGGAGGATGCGTCCGGAGAGCGTGCCGCCGGAGATGAGCGCGGCCGGACCGCGATTCATGGTGGTGAAGAGACCGCCGACGACGGCCACGAGCAGCAGCCCGAGCGCGGAGCCGGCGAGGCCGAGACGCAGGCCGAGCAGGAGCAGAAACGGCAGCACCAGAAAGAAGAGCGGAAAGCGGACCTGCCAGAAGACGAGGATGGTGACCAGAAGCAGAAGCGCGAAGAGGCTGATGATCTCGTTCCAGCGGCGCGACTGAAAGGGGCGGCTCTGCGTGAAGGCGAGGTAGAGCGGGGTGACGATGGTGATGCCGAGAGCGTCGGCGGTAAACCAGATCTGAAAGCGATGCAGCATCAGTCCGGAGAAATAGAAGCTGTGCTCGACGGCAGGCGAGGCGAGCAGCGAGGCCACTGCCGGAGCGAGAAACATTCCATAGAGCAGAAGGCTGATGAGCTGACGGCGCTGGGTGAGATCGGGGCGGGGCGCGATGATGGGATAAAGAGGCAGAGCGGCGAGGAGAACCTCGAGCATGTTGCAGCTCGTAAGCCAGCCGGCCATCAGCGCTCTGTCGCCGAGGAGGATGTTGGCGGAAAAATCGATGAGCGCGGCGAGGATCAGCCAGACAGGCCACTGGCGGCGCGAGGAGCAGAGGAGAACGCCGAGGAGGAGTCCGTTGGAAGGCCAGAAGATGGTGACGCCGCCGGCGCTCCAGCTGCGGGCATTGAGCAGAGAGGCGACGGCAAAGAGAACGATGAGCAGCAGGGCGATACCCGCAAGGCGGGAAAAGGAAGGAAAGTCATGCGATTCGGGATTGCGGGAAACACCAGGAGAGATCATCGCCGTTTCTGTTGCATTCGAAGTACACTGACGGGCCCGAAGAGTCAGCAGACAAAACCCTTCCAGGCGCTCTGCTTCGCCTTACATTATGACGTATCCCGCTGTTTCTTCGACTACTTCCGTAATGCAGAGACAGAAGGAAACGAGATCGCAAACCAGCCGAAACCGGTGAGCCGTACTTTATAACAAATATCTGAGCGACTTTCACTCATTTTTCATCGTCATCGGCCTTGACAGTATTTTGGGGAAATCAGTATCGTTAGCAATCGGAGGGTTAAAGTGCTAACGGGCCGTGCGCGCCTGGCATACAGCACGTAACGCCTCTCTCGACCTGGCCGTGTTTCGCGTGCGGGATGATCGGCAAAGCCCGGCAGGCCGTGACGTTTTATCCCAGACTGACCCTGATTTTCGGCGAGGCTGCCCCTCGCAATTCACAATTCCGGGTGCGCAGGCGCGCGATCCGGCAACTCCGAAGGAGAAGCAACGCAATGGCAACTGCAACAGCGACGACTACGTTTACTCCGCTGCATGATCGCATCCTCGTCCGCCGTGTGGAAGAGGGCGAGACGATTCGCGGCGGCATCATCATTCCGGACTCGGCCAAAGAGAAGCCGCAGGAAGGCGAAGTGATCTCCGTGGGCAAGGGCAAGTCGAACGACGAAGGCAAGGTCTTCCCTCTCGACGTGAAGGCGGGCGACCGCGTGCTCTTCGGCAAGTACTCAGGCACCGAGATCAAGATCGATGGCGAAGAGTTCCTGATCATGCGTGAGGAAGAAGTCCTCGGCATTCTCAAGAAGTAGTCCTGGCCACGCCCACCTTAGCTTCTCCACCCCAGCGAACTTTGTTCGCCGGGGACCCCGGTTCGCGAAGGTGGGGCACCCGGTGATCCGAAAAGCAGATCCCTCCGCTTCGCGCTACGCGCTCCGGTGGGGATGACAAATCTTTTGTAGTTTTCACGAAACAGACGTAGACGTTTCAGGAGAAAAGAAATGGCAAAGCAGATTCTGCATGGAGAAGATTCGCGTCAGGCTATTCTGCGCGGCGTGAATACTCTGGCTGACGCGGTGAAGGTGACACTCGGTCCCAAGGGCCGCAACGTCGTCATCGAGAAGAAGTTCGGCTCGCCGACGATCACCAAGGACGGCGTGACCGTCGCGAAGGAAATCGAGCTGAAGGATTCGCTCGAAAACATGGGCGCGCAGATGGTGCGCGAAGTGGCGTCGAAGACCTCGGACGTAGCCGGCGACGGCACCACGACGGCGACGGTTCTGGCGCAGGCCATCTACCGCGAGGGTGTGAAGACGGTCGCGGCCGGCGCGAACCCGATGGCGCTGAAGCGCGGCATCGAGAAGGCCGTTGAGGCCATCGTGGGCAAGCGCGGCGAAGACGGCGTGGTGGTCGGTGGAGCGCTGTCGAAGTTCTCGAAGCCGGTCTCGGGCGACATGATCGCTCAGGTGGGCACGATCTCGGCGAACTCCGATTCGACGATCGGCGTGATCATTGCCGAGGCGATGAAGAAGGTCGGCAAGGACGGCGTGATCACGGTCGAGGAGTCGAAGACTCTGGAGACACAGCTTGAGGTTGTCGAGGGCATGCAGTTTGACCGCGGCTACCTGAGCCCCTACTTCGTGACCGATCCGGACCGCATGGAAGCGGTGCAGGAAGATCCCTACATCCTGATCTACGAGAAGAAGATCAGCACGATGAAGGATCTGCTTCCGCTGCTGGAGCAGGTTGCCCGCAACGGCAAGCCGCTGACGATCATCGCCGAGGACGTGGACGGCGAGGCGCTGGCGACCCTGGTGGTGAACAAGCTGCGCGGCACGCTGAATGTGGCCGCGGTGAAGGCTCCTGGCTTCGGCGACCGCCGCAAGGCCATGCTGGGCGACATCGCGATCCTGACGGGCGGCAAGGCGATCACCGAAGACCTGGGCCTGAAGCTCGAGAACATCAAGCTGGAAGACCTGGGCCGCGCGAAGCGTGTGACTGTCGACAAGGACAACACGACGATCGTCGAAGGCAAGGGCGAGTCCTCTGCCATTGCCGGACGCGTGAAGGAGATTCGCAGCCAGGTGGAGCGCACGACCTCCGACTATGACCGCGAGAAGCTGCAGGAGCGGCTGGCCAAGCTGGTCGGCGGCGTTGCGGTGATCAAGGTGGGCGCGGCGACCGAGACCGAGATGAAGGAAAAGAAGGCTCGTGTCGAGGACGCCATGCACGCGACCCGCGCGGCTGTCGAGGAAGGTATCGTCCCGGGCGGCGGCGTGGCCCTGGTTCGCGCTTCGTCGGAAGTCGATGCCCTGATCAAGACCCTCGAAGGCGACGAGAAGATCGGTGCACAGATCATCCGCCGCGCGATCGAGGAGCCGCTGCGTCAGATCGTCGGCAATGCCGGCGAAGAGGGCGCTGTGGTAGTCGGCAAGATTCACGAGAGCAAGGACACCAACTTCGGCTACAACGCCGGAACGGGCGTCTTTGAGGACCTGGTGAAGGCCGGCGTCATCGATCCGACCAAGGTCACGCGCACCGCGCTGCAGAATGCAGCGTCGATCGCGGGCCTGATGCTGACCACCGAAGCCATGGTCTCGGAGATTCCCGAGCCCAAGGCGGCCCCCGCTCCCGGCGGCCACGGCGGCGGCATGGACGGCATGTACTAAACTGCGCGTTTCGCGACACGCGCCTTGCGGCGCAGGACTGGCCGTCCAGGCATACGCGCCTGACGGCGCCAAAGGGGCTTCGCTTCGGCGAGGCCCCCTTTCTTTTGCAGCGGTTTCGTGTGCCCGGGTGGACAGCACGCTGCATGACAAGCGACCCACGCCCGTTCGACTCGCCTGCATCTCGCTCAGGGCAGGCTCAGGCAGCGCAGAAAAGCCCTCGCCGAAGCGAGGGCTTTTCTGTTTAGCGAGGATTTTTCGAAGGGCTTCTCTGCAGGGATTCGCGGGAAATATCAGTGCGCGTCCTGCTGGCGTTTCAGCTCGGCGTGGAAGGCCTGCTCGCGCTCGATGACGGCGGAGCGGTAGCCGTCGGGATCGATCCAGACGGATTCGCCGGCTCCGGCTTTGTCTTTCTCAAGCTTGGGGAGCATGTCGAAGTAGGCTCCGTGCGCGCCGAGGAAGATATCGCAGGGCAGGCTTTTGAGCAGGGTAAAGGTCCTTTCGTAGTCGCCGACGATGCCGGGGTAGGACGCAGGATGGCCAGGGCGATTGACGAGGCGGTATCCGGGATTGACGTTCCAGCTGCCGACGATCACTACGTTGAGCAGCTTCCCGCTGCTTCCCGGTCCGGCGGCGCGGGTCTTCATCGTCCAGGTGGTGCAGCCGCGGGTGTGGCCGGGGGTTTTATGCGCGACGAGGACCGTACCGCCGAGGCGCACTTCATCGCCATCGTGCAGGACGCGGTCGACCTTTGCGGCGGGATAGTGATCGTTGGGGTAAGCGAAATCTTTCGCGCCGCCGCTTTCGACGACGGGCACGTCGCCGTCCATGACCATGTATTTCGCACCGGTGAGGTGGAGGATCTCGGCGCTGCCGGCGTCGTGGTCGGAGTGTGCGTGGCTGATGAGCAGGATCTTAATGTCGCGGAAGTGGAAGCCGAGCTGTTCGACGCTTTTGCGGATGAGCGCGGGAGAGCTTGTGAGGCTGGAGTTGATGAGGATGTCGCCCTGCGGCGTGACGATGAGGTAGGAGGCGAGGTCTTTGCTGCCGACGTAGTAGAGATTGTTCGCAATGCGGAAGGGCGCGATGGGGGTGGTCCAGTCGGGATTGTCCGCAGCGCGCGCAGAGGCTGCGTATCCGGCGAGGAAGAGAGCGGCCAGGCACAGGCAGACCCTCCATCCGATTTGACGAGCGATTGTTTTTTGATTCATAGCGGTCTCAATTTTTGCAAAGGCGAAGAAATTCGTCCATAACCGGGCACGAGATGAAACGTCGCAATCATGGTGACATGTGGTGTCCGGCAATTCTTCAGGGATAAGAAATGCAGATCCTGCGCAGCCGCCCGACGACGGCTGCGCAGGTCGGGATGACAAGGGTTGAAGGTTTTCATCACCCCGGGGATTCTGCAAATCCTGTGTCCGGACAGAGGGACACGGCCCCCGGCTGAAGCCGCATGCATTGCTGGCTTCCTGCGGCACGGCTAAAGCCGTGCCCTTCTCCAGAAACATTCAAACCGGCTTACTGACGACGGCCTTTTCTGCGCGGCCGAGCTCAGCCGGCTTCCCCTGCGTTCAACCCGCTTCGCTGATCTGCAGCAGAAGCTGCTCGATGTCGCTGGTGGGCGGCAGGCAGGAGGTGCCCCGGCAGACCATGGCGAAGGCCGTTCCGCCGTGAAGCTGCGGCAGGCCAGGCAGCGTTTCAGCCAGCACGGGCGGCAGAGCGTCTGCGCTGACCTGGGAAGGCCGGAGCTGGATGACGGTTTTGTTGACGGCGTAGCGGGCGGTGGCGACGGTAGAGAAACGGCGGGCCGGGTCGCCTTCTCCCACGACGACGACCTGCACGGAGGGCAGCAGAAGACGGTCGAGGGCGAGGCCGTAGCTGCCGGCATAGAGGCCGAAGTGCTCGATGACGCCAGCAAAGGTCTCGAGGGTGTCTTCTGCCTTCTCGCGGAGACCGGCGAGGCCGCTCAGGGCTTCGAGGCGCAGCAGGGCCGCGGCGGCGACGGGGTTGCCGGCGGGCGTGGGCGAGTCCTGCATGGGCTTGCGGCGTGCGGAGAGGGCGCCGAGCTTCGGCTCACTGTTCTGTTCGGTGTCGAAGAAACCGCCGCCGGTCGCGTCGTAAAAGCGGGCGATCATGGTGTCCGCGAGCTGCTGCGCGTGCTGATACCAGCGCAGCTCGCCGGTGGCCTCCCACGCATCGATGCAGGCGTGGATGAGGAAGGCATAGTCTTCGAGGACGCCGGAGACGCGGGTGCGGGCGGCTTCGCTCTCCGGATACGCGACGACGTGCGCGAGGCCGGTCTGCGGCTCCCACGCATCGCGCAGGATGCGGTCGAGGGATTTGAGGGCGAAGGCGCGGGGAGCTTCGGCATCGAGCACGCGGCCGGCGTCAAAGTAGGCGGAGATGGCCATCGCGTTCCATGCAGTGTAGAGGGTTTTGTCGATGAAGGGCGTGGGACGCGCGAGGCGCGAGGCGTAGAGCTTTTCCCGCGCGGAGAGCAGAAGCTGTCCGGCTTCTTCGATGCTGCGCGAGGCGCGCTGCGCGATCTCTTCGAGCGAATGGCGGATGTGCAGCACATTCTTTTGCGGATTGTGGTGCATGTCGCCGATCTCGCCGATGTCGTAGTACGGGCCGGCGATGGCGAGCTCTTCGGGAGTGAGCGCGGCAGAGGCCTCGGCGCGGGTCCAGGTGAAGTAATCGCCGTCGTCGTCGAGCGAGGCGTCGGCATCCTGCGAAGCGTAGAAGCCGCCCTGCTCGCGGTCGGTGAGCCACTCGTTCATCCAGCGCATGATGTCGTTCGCGGTCTGCGCGAAGGCGGGATCGACGAAGGTCTGGAAGGCGTGGACGTAGTTGGCGAGCAGGCCGGCGTTGTCGTACAGCATTTTTTCGAAGTGCGGCACGACCCAGCGCTCGTCGACGGAGTAGCGGTGGAAGCCTCCGGCGAGATGATCGTAGATGCCGCCCTCGGACATCTTCTTCAGCGTGACGGTGACGGTCTCCTTTGCCGGCTCGTTGCCGGTGCGGGCGGCGGTGTCGATGAGGAGATCGACGGCGGCGGGGTGCGGGAATTTAGGCTGCGAGCCGAAGCCGCCGTGGCGCGGGTCGAACTGGCTGATGGAGCTCTGCACGAGCTTGTCGATGATGCCGAGGGAGAGCGATGCAGAGCGGCCGGAGAAGGTCTCGCTGTGCTCGATGGCGGCGAAGACGCTGGCCGCGGATTCGAGGGCTTCGTCGCGGCGGGTCTTCCAGACGTCGGAGAGGGTGAGCAGGACGCGCTGGAAGCCGGGGCGGCCGTAGCGGTCGTCGGCAGGAAAGTAGGTTCCGCCAAAGAAGGGGCGGCCGTCGGGCGTGAGGATGGCGGTGAGCGGCCAGCCGCCCTGACCGCTCATGGCCTGCACGGCGGCCTGATAGCGGGCATCGACGTCAGGACGCTCATCGCGATCGACCTTGACGGCGATGAAGTGCCGGTTGATGACCTCGGCGAGCGCGGGGTTCTCGTAGGACTCGCGGTCCATGACGTGGCACCAGTGGCACCAGACGGCTCCGATATCGAGCAGGATGGGCTTGTCTTCCTTCGCGGCGGCGGCGAAGGCCGCTTCGCCCCACTCGTGCCACCGGATGGGCTGATGCATGGCCGAGCGCAGATAAGAGGATGCGGCGTGTTCGAGGGCGTTGAAAGAGGACATCGTTATGCTTTCCTGGCGTTTTACGCGTTTGCGGCCTCAGCCGCCGTTCACGAGGCGCTTTGCGACCTCGACGTAGAGATCGATGGCTTCAAAAAGCTCGCGTTTGGAGAGCCTTTCGTGCGGCGTATGCGCGACATGGATGGAGCCGGGACCGAGCAAGAGCGGTTCTCCCCAGCCGGAGAGCCAGGGAATGTCGGTGGTGAAGGCGGCGATCATGCTGGGCAGGCCTTCGAAGTGGCGCATGCGCATGAAGGGGATTTCGAGGGGCCACTCGACGGTGGCGAGACCTTCGACGGCGTCTTCGATGGAGCTGCGCGTCTCTTCGGACGGGCCGACGAGGCGGATGAGGATCTGGGCCTCGGCGGAGTCGGCGATGACGTTGGGAGCGTGGCCGCCGGAGATGGTGCCGATATTGAGGGTGCTGGGGCCGACGTCGTGCGTGGCGGGCAGAGGCAGAGCGAGGATGCGGTGCAGCGCCTCGACGAGCTTGTGCGTGGCGCTGTCGCCGAGCTCAGGGTAGGCGGAGTGCGCCATCTTTCCGGCGGCGCGCACGATGGCGCGGAGCGCGCCCTTCGAGGCAAGAGCGATGCGATTGTCGGTGGGCTCGCCGTTGATGAGGAAGCGGCTGCCGCGCGGATTCTGATTGGCGACCCGGGCTCCGGCGGAGTCGCGCTCCTCGCCGACGACGAAGAGCAGGCCGGCGGGAATGCCGAGGTCGTGCAGGCGCTCGGCGGCAGCGAGCTGCGCGGCGATGATGCCTTTGGCGTCGCAGGCGCCGCGGCCGTAGATGAACTCGTCGTCTTCGCTCGAAGGGATGAATGGCGGAACGGTGTCGATGTGGGTGGAGAAGACGATTTCGGGCGTTTTTCCGGAGACAGAGGCGAAGACATTGAAGCGCTCGCTGGCGGAGCCGCTCTCGGCATGCTGCTCGACCGGCATTTTTTCGACGGACCAGTGGCGTTTGAGCAGGAATTCGGCGAGATACGACGCGGCCGCACCTTCGTTATAGGTGATGGATTCGATGTCGACGAGGGCGCGGGTGAACTGGACCGGATCGAGAGTCATCTGTGCTTCAGGATACAGGGAGGAAGCGGCCCGCTTTGATTTGCAGAGGAAAAAGCGGCAGGAGGTTTTTCAGGAACGGAAGGCTTTCGGCAGAGCGGGAGATTCGACGGTGTAAAAACCGGATGAATTTTCATTGCTTACAATGGATGGCGATGACGATTTCCACTGCTTCTGCTGTGCTGCGCACGGTGGACGATCTGCGCGGACCGGCGGGAAGGCTGGAAGCATTGCTGAACTCCGGCTCGCCGGACGCAAATTTTGCCGCCCTGGTCTGCCATCCCCACCCGATGGGCGGGGGCACCATGCATAACAAAGTGGTGTATCACGCGATGAAGGCCTTTCAGGGGCTGGGGCTGCCGGTGCTGCGCTTTAACTTTCGCGGCACGGGGCTGAGCGAGGGCGAGCACGACCACGGCCGCGGCGAGCGCGACGACGTGCGGGCGGCGCTGGACTGGCTGGAGCGGGAGTTCAGACGGCCGCTGCTGTTTGCGGGATTTTCATTCGGCGCGAATGTGGGGCTGCATGTATGCTGCGGCGATGCGCGGGTACGCGGCCTGGTTGGGCTGGGCGTACCGGTGCATGCGGAAGGACGCGACTACCACTACGAGTTTCTTCGAAGCTGCGCGCAGCCGAAGCTGTTCGTCAGCGGGACGCGCGACCAGTACGGGCCCATGGAAAAGGTGGAAGCCGCGGTCGATCTGGCGCCCGAGCCGAAGGAGCTGGTGTGGGTGGCCGATGCGGATCATTTTTTTGCAGGTAAGCTGGATGAGGTGCGCGCGGCCATGACGGCGTGGACCGAAAAAGAGTTTTCCCCACTGATACGTTCATGATGACCTTTGACGAGCTGCACCAGACGGCAACCGATATCTTTCGTGAAGCGCTGAAGGCCTGCGATGTTCCCCGGGCATTCGACCGTCATCTTCACTTCGACGACAGAACTCTTGTTCTGTGCCCTTCGCCGCTGCTGAAGGCGGCCTCCTTCCCTCTCGATCAGTACAAAAAGATCTTCGTGATCTCATTCGGCAAGGCGGGACTGACGATGCTGGAGGCGCTGCTGGAGCGGCTGCCGGAGAAGCGGAATATCCGCGGGGTGTGCTGCGCGCCGGAGCTGCCGAAGAAGCGCAACTGGAGAATCCGCTTTTTTGCCGGAGGGCATCCGCTGCCGAACGAGGATTCGTTTCGCGCGGCGCGGGCGGCGCTGCGGCTGCTGCAGCGGACCAGAAAAGACACGTTCGTCTTCTTCCTGGTGAGCGGGGGCGGATCGGCGATGTTCGAGCTGCCGCTGGACAAGCATATTTCGCTCGACGACACGATCGCCTTTCACGAGACGCTGATTGCCAGCGGGGCGTCGATCACCGAGATCAACACGGTGAGGAAGTACTTCTCGGCAGTGAAGGGCGGACGGCTGGCGATGGCGGCTCCGGAGGCGGAGAAGCTGACGCTGCTGCTGGCCGATGTGCCGCTGAAGGACCTGGCTGCGGTGGCCTCGTCGCCGACGCTGCCGGACCATTCGACTCCTGCGGAGTGCGCGGAGATTCTGGAGCGCTTTCACCTGATGGAGAAGTTTCCGCCGAATGTGCGCCGGTATTTCGAAGGCGTGATCGCCGGCAGGGCGGGCGAGCCGCAGTCCCCGCAGGCCTTCGAGCACATGCACATGGATGCCCTGCTCTCGAACCATGACTTTGTGAACGCGGCGCGCGACCGGGCGCAGGCGCTGGGCTTTCGCGTGGTGATCGACAACAGCTGCGACGACTGGGATTATGCGGATGCGGCGGCGTATCTGCTGAAGCGCTTTCATGAGCTGCGGAGCGAGACGCCGCGGCTGTGTCTGCTGTCGAGCGGCGAGGTGACGGTGAGGCTGGGCGCGCATCCGGGATGCGGCGGGCGCAACCAGCAGTTTGCGCTGGCGGCGGCGATGGATCTGGCGCAGTACGAAGGCCAGCCGCTGGCGGTGCTGAGCGCGGGATCGGACGGGATGGACGGAAACAGTCCGGCAGCGGGCGCGATTGCGGACACGACGACGGTGGCGCGGGCGCGGGCCTACCACTTCGATCCGCAGGAGACGCTGGAGCGCTTCGACGCCTGCACGCTGTTTACCGCGCTGGGCGATGCGGTGGTGACGGGGCCGACGGGCAACAATCTGCGCGATCTGCGAATTTTGATTTCGGGCGGGTAGGAGAAGGCAGGGATCAGGGATCAGCTATTCGCCGTCAGGGATTAGAAGACAGAAAGCTGTGCGAGCCCCGTGGAGAGGCTCGCGGCCAGTGATTCGGAACAGATCGTAATCAAGCCGGAGATATGTAACTTCTCTAGTTACGATTGCGGCAGTGTGGCCGAATCGGCGTGTGGAAGCTTCGTGTCGGGGATGGGGTCGCTGAAGCGGATGGCGAAGTTCTCGACCTGAGAGAGCCTTACGATGGGCGCTCCGCCAGCAGGCCTGGCCTGGATGCGGAAGAGCTCGGCATCCTGCACATCTTCAAGCACGAATGCGGGGCGGGCATCGTCGGCAAGGGTTTTGATCCGGATATTGCTGAGAGACAGCCCCTTCAGATGACGAATGTAGAAGCCTGACGCGGGCATGGGGCCGAACATATTCGGCTCGGGATACTTCGTCTCGTTTTCCGGCGGATGGATGGCGGCCTGGTCTGCGGCGGCTCCGCCCTGCGCGACGATGAGGACATCGCTGATGGAGACGTCTTCGATCTGCGAGCCGGGGATGCCGCTGAGGATGGAAGAGAGCTTCGAGGCGGTGTTCCAGCAGACGATGTTGCTGATAGAGACGCGGCGCATGGTGCCAACCTTCGTGCTCTCTTTTGGGCCGCGGAGGCGCGAGCCGAGGCGCAGGAAGATGGGCGCGCTGACGATGTTGCGCATGGTGATGTTGCTGACGGCGACGTCTTCGAGCAGCGCGCCGTCTTCGGATTCGAGCGCGAGGCCCTGGCAGCCTTCAAAGACGCAGTTGGAGACGGTGATGTTGATGAATCCGCCATTGGATTCGGTGCCGAACTTGATGCGGCCGGTGCGCGGGACGCGCGCGTCGTCGGGGAATTTCTTCCAGGAGCCGTCGAGCAGGCTGCCGAGCTGCCAGTAGCCGGAGACGTAGCAGCTGGTGATGGTGACGTTTTCCGTGGCGCGGGCGTAGCCGAGGCCGTAGGAGCTTTTGAGGCAGATGCCGTCGTCCCAGGGACTGTTGACCGAGCAATTGGAGACGCGCACGTTGCGGCAGCAGTCGATGTCCATGCCGTCGCGGTTGGTGTCGATTTTGAGATTGTCGATGGTGAGGTTGTCGACCGCGGTGGCGAGGATGCCGAACCAGCCGCCCTGCAGGATGGAGAAGTCGCGCAGGATGACGTTGCGGCAGTTTTTGAGCGAGATGGCCTTGTTGCCGACGCCGGGGCTGGTGGTGCCGGGCAGATCGGTGTCTTCGTGGTGGCCGCGGCTGAGGCCTTTGCCGTAGATGAGGCCGGGACCGGTGATGGAGATATTTTCGAGGTCTTCGCCCCAGATCAGGCTGTTGTGCCAGTGATTGTGGCCGTAGTCCTGGTAGGCGTCCCATGCGGTGTTGGGCTCGGCCGCATCGTATTGCGCGCCTTCGGCGGCGAGGATGACGGCTCCCTGATCGAGGAAGAGCGCGACGTTGCTTTTGAGGCGGATGGAGTAGCAGGCGTAGGTTCCGGCGGGAAAGAAGACGGTCCCGCCCTTTGCGGCAGCGGCTTCGATGGCGCGATTGATGGCGGGCGTGTCGATGGTTTTGCCGTCGCCCACGGCTCCGAAGGCATTGACGGAGAAGCCGGATGATGCTGCGGCGGCGGGAGCGTGCGGCGCGGAGGCGGCGAAGGCAGGCGCGGAGGCGAGAGCCGCGCCGGTGACGCCGGCTCCGGCAAAGCGAAGGAAGTCTCTGCGAGTGTCGTTCCTGCGGGTGTCGCTTGTGCGGGCATCGTTTTTCATCGCGGGGGTCTTCATGCTGGCTGGCGCGGGCGGCGCGGCATCTTCGGCGCTTCCCTGCTCTTCTCCTTTGTGCCGCTTCGTCCGGCATGTAACAAGGTACACGAAGTGGTCGGACCAGTTGAAGTTTCGACGGAAAATCGGTCCTCCCGATGCGGCAGGCGAGGCAGTTGTGGCATGGTGGAGGAGCGGACTTTTTTGTCAGAAGACGGAGCGAGGGCCGAGTGCGCATTACGCTTTTTATTACCTGCTACAACGACACGCTGTTTCCGGAGACGGGCCAGGCGGTGGTGCGGCTGCTGGAGCGGCTGGGGCATGAGGTGGTCTTTCCTCTCGACCAGACCTGCTGCGGGCAGATGCACTACAACACCGGCTATCAGCGCGAGGCCGTTCCACTGATGAAGCGGTTTGTGGAGACGTTCCGGGAGGCGGAGACGATCTGCATTCCCTCTTCGTCGTGTGTGGCTATGATTCGCGACCACTATCCGCTGATGGCGGAGGAGAGCGGCGACGCGGAGCTGGTGCGGGCAGTGGAAGAGCTGCTGCCGCGCATCTATGAGCTGAGCGAGCTGCTGGTGAAGAAGCTGGGCCTGGAAGATGTGGGCGCGTACTACGCGCATCGCGTGACCTACCACGCGAGCTGCCACTCGCTGCGCGGGCTGCAGCTTGGGGATATTCCGCTGCGGCTGCTGCGGAAGGTGCGCGGCATCGATCTGGTGGAGCTGCCGAATATCGACCGCTGCTGCGGCTTCGGCGGCACGTTCGCGGTGAAGAACGGCGACGTGTCGGCGGCAATGCTGGCGGAGAAGATGAAGGACGTGGAGAACACGACGGCCGAGGTGTGCACGGCGGTGGATAACTCATGCCTGATGCACATCTTCGGCGGGCTGCACCGGGCGAGGGCGGGCGTGAAGACGGTGCATCTGGCGCAGATTCTGGCCTCGACCGAAGCGGAGGGCGAAGCATGACGGTGCGGGTGGGCGAGTCGGCGCGGGCCCTGCCGTTTCAGAAAGCGGCGCTGCCGCTGCTGGACGATGCGCAACTGAGAAAGAACGTGCGTCATGCGACGGATACGATCCAGCGCAAGCGCGGGCTGGTGGTGGCGGAGCAGACGGACTGGCAGGAGCTACGGACGGCGGCGAGCGCGATCAAGCGGCACACGCTGAAGCATCTGGACACGTACCTGACGCAGTTCGAGGAGCGCTTTACGGCGGCGGGCGGCGTGGTGCACTGGGCCTCGGACGCGGACGAGGCGAACCGCATTGTGCTGGGGCTGGTGCAACAGTATGGCGGCAAGGAAGTCATCAAGATCAAGACGATGACTTCGGACGAGACGCGGCTGAACGAGGCGCTGGAGCAGGCGGGCGTTCATCCGTATGAGACGGACCTGGCGGAGCTGATTATTCAGCTGGGGCACGATAAGCCATCGCATATCGTCGTCCCGGCGCTGCACAAGAACCGCGCGCAGATTCGCGAGATCTTTCTGCGCGAGATGGGGCTGAAGGAGCTGGGCAACCGGCCGGAGGATCTGACGGCGGCGGCGCGGCGGTTTCTGCGCGAGAAGTTTCTGCGCGTGAAGATCGGCGTAAGCGGCGCGAATTTCCTGATCGCGGAGACGGGCGGCGTGTGCATTGTGGAATCGGAGGGCAATGGACGGATGTGCCTGACGATGCCGGAGGTGCTGATCTCGATGGCGGGGATCGAGAAGGTGATTCCGTCGTTCGAGGATCTGGAGGTCTTTCTGCAGCTGCTGCCGCGGTCGGCGACGGGCGAGCGGATGAATCCGTACAACTCGATCTGGACGGGCACGCACGAGGACGACGGGCCGAAGCACTTTCATGTGGTGCTGCTGGACAACGGACGCACGAGCATCCTGGCGGATAAGGAATCGAGGCAGACGCTGCACTGCATTCGCTGCGCGGCGTGCCTGAATACGTGTCCGGTGTACCGACAGACGGGCGGGCACGCGTACGGGTCGAGCTATGCGGGGCCGATTGGAGCGATCTTTACGCCGCAGGTGCTGAATATGGAGCACGCGCAGTCGCTTCCCTACGCGTCGTCGCTGTGCGGAGCGTGCTATGAAGTGTGTCCGGTGAAGATCAACATTCCGGAGGTGCTGATTCATCTGCGCGGGCGTGTGGTGCGCGAGCAGAAGAGCGCGCTCGATCCGGAGGCGCTGGGGATGAAGGCGATGGCCACGGTCTTCGGCAGCCGTCATCGCTTTGAGGCGGCGCAGCGGCTGGCGCGGGTGGGGCAATGGCCCGTCGTATCGCATGGATGGGTGCGGCACCTGCCGGGCATGATGGGCAACTGGACGGCGGTGCGCGATATGAAGGCGATTCCCGATCAGCCGTTCCGCGCGTGGTGGAAGCAGCGCCAGAAAAAACAGGAGAAGCAGGCATGAGCGGGACGCGCGAAGCGGTTCTGAAGCGGATTCGCTCGGCGATCGGCGGATCGTCTGCCGATGCGGCGGCGCGGGAGGCGGAGCGCGAAGTGCTCCCGCGGGAGTATCGCCGCGCGGGCTCGCTGGATGCAGATGCGCGGCTGGCGATGTTTATCGAGCGGCTGCACGAGTACGACGCCAACGTGGTGCGGACGGATGCGGCGCGAGTGGCGGTCGCGATCGGCGCGATTCTGCAGGAGCACGGGCAGCGGTCGGTGATTGTGGCGGACGGCTTTCCGGTAGAGATGCTGCCTGACCCGATCACGCCAAAATCGGGCGCGGCAGGGGGGCCGGCTGAGAGCTTTGCCTTCCGGCGCGAGGAGAAGGCGAACGTCGAGGATCTGGACCGCTGCGACGGCATCATCACGAGCTGCTTTGCGGGGATCGCCTTCACGGGATCGATTGTGCTGACGCATGGGCCGGGCGAGGGAGCGCGGCGATTTACGCTGCTGCCGGACCGGCACCTGTGCGTGGTGCGCACGGAGCAGGTGGTAGAGACGGTGCCGGAGGCGATGGATCGGCTGGCGGGATTTGCAACCGCTCCGATTACGTTTATCTCCGGGCCTTCGGCGACGGCGGATATCGAGATGATGCGCGTGCGCGGCGTGCACGGGCCGCGCTTTCTGGACGTGGTGCTGGTGGGGTGAACTTATCTCGCTATCGACCCATGCCTACAATCTGAAAGTCTGGCAGGGCCCTAATTTTCCCCGATCATAACGCTGTCAGTCTGCGTCATTCCCCCTATTGCATGGAGCTAATTGATCGCTCGCGTTCAACAGACAAAAGCTCATGAAATGCCTCTTATCTTTGGGGTAGATATCGTAAGTGATATCACCCCAGACGTAATAGTGAGGTCCTGAACTGTGATTGGATGGATCAAGACTGTTCTTTGGTACGGCTTGAGAGTGGTTGGTTGTGTCGAATGTCATAGTCGCATCTCTACCGATGGTCCCGACATCTTCCACTAAGCAGCCTGGGATATTAGGCGGGAAAGCACCAATGGAGGGTACGTCAACTCTGACCTGTCCGCATCTCCAGATATGGATATTAAATGCTGGAGAAGGACCGGTGTTCGTAATGATTATCCTCCCAGTTACTCTGGGTGCATCTGGTGTATATCTAAATCCAGTTTCCTTTATCACAACCCAAGCGCGAGAATTTAAAAGTGCAGCAACGGCTAGGTTGCGTGTGTCAGTTCCCCCCTCGTGCATCTCCCTAAGTTGATTTCTCAAGATGCAAGTCGTCACCAGACTGGTAATCACCAAAATGAGAGTGAAGATCGCCATCCATTTTTGTTGCGTTAGCGGTAATACGTGCCGATTTGTCAGCGGATGATTCCTGTTCCGTTTTGGCGAACTTCTCATTCATTTTGTGTTTTAGATAACTGATGAACCGAGCCCACCGACTCTGAATACGTGTCTTTATTGAGGGGTCTTCACTTGAGCCCTTTTTCACTTTGGCCAAGGCGTATACCTCATTTTGGATTATTGCTTCAGCTTAGAACACCACCGAAAATCACGCCCATTGACAATGGAGGGCAGACTATAGTGGGCTCCAATTATTGCCGCAGTATTGCCTGCGCGGTGGCTGTCGGCAATTCATTGGCCTTGAGGTAGTTGCCGTAGCCGACGACCAGGGTTGATCCGACGAGCAGAGCGAGTCCGGCGGTGACCAGCCAGCGGGTTTTGAGGCTGGTGCCGCGCCACTCGTGCAGCAGGATTCCCCAGAGCGTGGAGAAGATGATGATGCTGGCCATGTGGAGGGTCCAGCTCGAGAAGTCGTACTTGCCCATCTTCGTCTGGCCCATGCTGTAGAAGAAGAACTGGAAGTACCACATGATGCCGGCGGCGGCGGACATGAGCAGGTTGACCCAGGGCGTGGCTCCATGGCGGCGGCCTTCCACGTACTGGCCCCAGGTGCGGTTGCGGAAGAGCAGCCAGGCACACCAGATGAAGTTGCTGGTGAATCCGCCCCAGAGGACGATGATGAGCACGGGCAGGTTCTGGAAGAGGTCGGCGTGGTGGTGGGCGAGGAGCCACTGCGCGGAGAGCGCGGCGATGGGCTTGCCGGCGGCGAGGCCGTAGGCGAAGCAGGCGCTCATGATGCCGGCAAAGGTGGCGACGAGGATGCCTTTGACGAAGCTGAACTCCTCGATGGTCTTCTTCTTTTCCTCGTCGGGCATTTCGCGCTCTTTGGAGAGGCCGGCGGCTCCGCTGAGGACGATGCCGAGCAGGCAGACGCCGATGCCGAGGAGAATGATGCGGCCTGATGTGGACCCGGCGATGGCGGCGAACTGGCCTTCAAAGATGGGCGGCAGCAGCGTGCCGAAGGCGGTGCAGAGGCCGAGGGCGATGGCGTATCCCAGAGCGATGCCGAGATAACGGACCGAAAGGCCGAAGGTGAGGCCGCCGATGCCCCAGAGAAATCCCCACATATAGGCATAGCCGATGCTGGACGCGGGCGCGTGGTGCAGGATGGCATAGGACGCGGGCACGAAGATGAGGGCGAGCACGGTGGGCGCGATGATCCAGCTGAAGACGCCCTGAAGAAGCCAGTAGACCTCCCACGACCAGCGGCGGATTTTGCGAAAGGGCAGGTAGCAGCTTGCTGAGGAGAGTCCGCCGATCCAGTGGTAGACGATTCCCAGAAATGGATTTGGCCCCATTCAGCGTTCTCCTGTGCGCGTGTAATCGTGAGTCGGGATCATCGTAGCGGATGCGTGTACCAATTGGGAACTTTCTTTGCTAATGGATGGAAAAACAAGGGGTGTTTACCCTGCTGAAGGGCTGGTGCAGATTTCCATTTTCTTTCTCGCACAGAATGGGTTGGATGGTAAATAATGCTCTACCGGAAGAGACAGGCGGAAATTCACGGGGGAACTGTGAAGTTTCAATAGATAGTTTGTTTCTGCTATTATCCTGGCGCGAGGAGATTCCCGAATGAGCCGATTTGAAGAACGTATCCATCATGCCCTTGATTCCTTTCAGATCGAGCTGCCGTCCTGGGGCTTTGCCAACACCGGGACACGGTTTGGGAAATTTCAGCAGGCGGAAGCGGCGACCAGTATCGAAGAGAAGTTTGCCGATGCGGCGGAGGTACACGCGCTGACCGGAGCCAGCCCGTCGCTGGCGCTGCACGTGGAGTGGGACCTGCCGAATGGAGTGAAGGACGCGCAGCAGATCCGGTCGCTGGCGGCGAAGTACGGGATTCGCGCGGGCGCGATCAATCCCAACCTCTTCGAGCGGCAGGAGTACAAGTACGGCTCGATCTGCAATCCGGACAAGGCGGTGCGGGCGATTGCGACGGATCATCTGCTGGAGTCGGTGGAGATTGCGAAGGCGCTCGGGATGCGGGATGTTTCGCTGTGGGTCTCCGATGGCTCGAATTATCCGGGCTCGCAGAGCATCCGGCGACGGATCGACTGGATGCTGGAGGTCTTTGCCGCGGTGCATGCGGCGCTCGGCGAGCGGCAGCGGATGCTGATCGAGTACAAGCCCTTCGAGCCGGCCTTTTATCACACCGATATCGCCGACTGGGGCATGGCGCTGGTGCTGGCGCGGCGGACGGGCCCGAAGGCCACGGTGCTGGTGGATACGGGGCATCACTATCAGGGGCAGAATATCGAACAGATCGTGACGTGGCTGCTGCATGAAGAGCTGCTGGGCGGCTTCCACTTCAACGACCGCAAGTATGCGGATGACGATCTGACGCTGGGCTCGATCGATCCTTACCAGATCTTCCGCATCTTCCATGAGATTTTCTCGAACGCCGCGGATGTGCAGCAGATACCGTTCATGATCGACCAGAGCCACAACCTGAAGGGCAAGATGGAAGCGATGGTGCAGACGGTGTGCAACGCGCAGGAGATCTTTGCCAAAGCGGCGATTGTGGACCGCGAGCGGCTGGGCGGGCTGCAGGATGAGGCGCGGCTGGTGGAGGCGGAAGAGTGCCTGCGCGAGGCCTTCTGGTTCGACGTGCGGCCAGCGATCCGGGAGTGGCGGCGGAGCCACGGGATTGCGGAAGATCCGCTCGATGCGCTGCGGACGAGCGGCTACCTTGAAAAGATCCGCGCAGAGCGGCGCGAGCGAAATGCGAAGGCGGTTGTGAGCTACGCGTGAGCGGCGGTTTCTGCGATCCATTGCAGAAACCACGTTCCAATAGCGAAATGATTGTGATATGGTCAGCGCTGAGTTTTTCCGGTGAGGTAAACCTTTGCCCAAATCTTCCACACGGCGCCTGTATCTCATTCCTATCCTGTCGAAGGCGCTCGATATCCTCGAGCTTCTGCAGAAAGAAGAGCAGCCGATGGCGCTGGAGGCGATCTTCCAGCGCACGCGCATCTCGAAGACGACTGTCTACCGCATTCTGAAAACGTTTGTTCACCGCGGCTATCTGGCGCAGTCGCAGGACGGATTGTACCGGCTGGTGACGCGGCCGCGGAAGGTGCGCTTCGGCTTCGGCAAACAGAGCGCGGAGATGCCCTTCTCAGAAGAAGTGACGGCGAGCCTGCGCGCGGCGGCGAGCCAGGCGGGCGTGGACCTGCTGGTGCTGGACAACCACTACGACGCAGCGACGGCGATTCGTACGGCGGAGGAGTTTGTGCGCAATCGCGTGGACCTGGCGATCGAGTTCCAGATCGATCAGCAGGTGGCGCCGATTATTGCGGACAAGATCGCGGCTGCGGGCATTCCGCTGATTGCGATCGATATTCCGCATCCGCACGCGACCTACTTCGGCGTGGACAACTACCGAGTGGGCGTGGAGGCGGGAGAGCTGCTGGCCCGCTATGCGCAGGAGCGCTGGCGCGGCAAGGCGGAGTGGATTCTGGGACTCGACATCGAAGAGGCGGGGCCGCTGGTGCAGAGCCGCATCACGGGAAGCTTCCAGGGGATTCGCAATAAGCTGCCGAACCAGCCGATCGAGACCTTCGTGCGCATGGATGGACGCGGGATGCGCGACAAGAGCTCGAAGCTGATTGCGGAGTTTCTGAACCGGCACCCGAAGGACCGGCACATTCTGATTGCCGCGGCCACGGATACGAGCGCGCTGGGCGCGCTGGAGGCGGTGCGCGAGCTGAAGCGCGAGAGGCATGTCGCCATTGCCGGACAGGACTGCATTCCGGAGGCGCTCGAAGAGATGCAGCGGCCGGACAGCCCGTGGGTGGGCTCGGTATCGCACGAGGCGCCGAGCTATGGTCCGTACCTGATCCAGCTGGGGCTGTCGATTCTTCGCGGCCAGACGGTTCCTCCGTACAACTACGTGGAGCACAAGCTGGTGACGGGCGCGGCGATGGCCAAAGCGGAGCAGGGGTGACGGCCAAAACGGAGTAAAAGAAGCCGGTTTCGGCAGCGCCATTATTTTCCTATAGAAACATTTGCTCTATTGGTGTGGAATGTGACATGATTTCTGGCGAGAAGACCCGTCTATGAAAACACTTTCCGCGCTTTGCTATCTGGATGATCTGTGGGATGAAAAAATCGCCTCCGGCCTCGATGAGCCGGAGCTGCTGCGCTACCGCTCGAACCTGTTGGGCGCCGATCTGCGCATTACCAACTTCGGCGGCGGCAACACCAGCTCGAAGATTGCGCAGCCCGATCCGCTGACCGGCGAGCCGGCGGAGGTGCTGTGGGTAAAGGGCAGCGGCGGCGACCTGGGCAGCATTCAGCGCAGAGGCTTTGCCACGCTCTACATGAACAAGCTGCTGGCGCTCGAGGGCAAGTACCAGGGCGTATCGCTTGAAGACGCGATGGTGGAGCTGTATCCGCTGTGCACCTTCGGGCAGAACCCGGTGGCGGCCTCGATCGATACGCCGCTGCACGGCTTTCTTCCCTTCCCGCATGTCGATCACCTGCACCCGGACTGGGCGATTGCACTGGCGGCGGCGGCGAACGGCAAATCGAAGATGGATGAGTTTAACCGCGAGTACGGCCACAGCCTGGTGTGGCTGCCGTGGCAGCGTCCGGGCTTTGAGCTGGGCCTGATGCTGCGCCGTATCGTTGCGGAGAATCCGGGCTGCGACGGCGTGGTGCTGGGCGGGCACGGGCTGTTTACGTGGGGCGACACGCAGCGGCTGTGTTATCTGAACACGATCACGATGATCGACCACCTGGGCCAGTTCGTGCAGGAGCACATGGAGCGGAAGGGCGCGGCCATCTTCGGCGGCGCGGTACAGGAGGCGCGGGCGGACCGGAAGGAGCTGGCGCTGGATCTGCTGCCGTTTGTGCGCGGTCGCGTGTCGCAGCAGAAGCGGCTGATCGGCAGCTTCTGCGATCTGCCCGAGGTGCTGAAGTTCGTAAACTCGAAGGACGCGGCGGCGCTGGCGCATCTGGGCACGAGCTGCCCGGACCACTTTATCCGC
Organism: Paracidobacterium acidisoli; assembly: GCF_003428625.2. Taxonomy (GTDB): domain Bacteria; phylum Acidobacteriota; class Terriglobia; order Terriglobales; family Acidobacteriaceae; genus Paracidobacterium; species Paracidobacterium acidisoli. The sequence continues at coordinate 22,799 of NZ_QVQT02000006.1, forward strand.
ACGAAGATTCGTCCACTGTTTGTGCCGGCGGAGGCCGCGGATGATGCGGCTGCGATCCGGACGAAGATCGAGGCGGCGCTGAAGACCTACGGCGCCGAGTACACCGCATACTACAAGGCGCATGCGGAGCCGGATTCGCCGGCGATGCGCGACGCGAATCCGACGGTGGTGCTGGTGGCCGGAGTGGGGATGTTCTCGTTCGGCAGGAGCCGGACGGAGTCGCGGATTGTGGGCGAGTTCTACACGAATGCGATTCATGTGATGGAGGGCGCGACGGCGCTCGGGGACGGCAAGGCCGCTGCCGATGTGCCGCAGGCCGGGCCGGCGGCTCCGTGCGAAGCCTTCAAAGTGCATGCGAACTACGTGGCGCTGCCGGTGTCAGAGGCCTTCCGGATCGAGTACTGGGCGCTGGAAGAGGCGAAGATCCGCAGACAGCCCGCGGAAAAAGAGCTGAGCCGGCAGATTGCGCTGATCGTGGGCGGTGCGAGCGGGATCGGCCGCGCCGTGGCGCTGCTGGCGGCCGAGCGCGGCGCGCATGTGATGATTGCCGACCGCGACCTGGCGGGATCGGAAAAAACGGCGAAGGAAGCGGCCGCTCTGGCGGGCAAAGAGGCGACGGGCGCAACGGCGGTGGATATTCGTAACCGTGACACTGTCTTTTCGGCGATCCGGGCCACAGTGGCGCAGTTTGGCGGACTGGACATTCTGATCAACACGGCGGCGATCTTTCCTTCGTCGCCGGATGGCGTGATCGGCGATGCGATGTGGGCGACGACGCTCGACCTGAACGTGACGGCGAATTATCTTCTGGCCGACGAGGCGGCGAAGATCTTTGCGGCGCAGAATATCGATGCCAGCATTGTGCTGACGAGCTCGGCCAATGCAGTGGTGCCGAAGCGCGGCAGCGAAGTCTACGATGTGAGCAAGGCGGCGCTGAGCCACCTGGTGCGCGAGCTGGCGGTGGGCCTGAGCCCGAAGGTACGGGTGAACGGCATCAGCCCGGCGACGGTGGTGAAGGGATCGACGATGTTTCCGCGCGATCGCGTGATGTCGTCGCTGACGAAATACAACATCGCGTTCGATGCGGCATCGACGGACGACGAGCTGCGCAATCTGCTGGCAACGTTCTATGCGAAGCGCACGCTGACGCATCAGCCGATCGATCCGAACGACTGCGCGCAGGCGATTCTCTTCCTTGCCGGGCCCCATGCACGCTGCACGTCCGGACATCTGATCCCTGTGGATGGAGGATTGCCCGAGGCGTTTCTGCGGTGATGCCGCGAGCTGCGCAGATAGCCATCGATCTTGGGGCGGAGAGCTGCCGCGTTTCCCTGCTGCGGTGGCCGGAGGACAGGCCGGCGCTGCAGATGGTCCATCGCTTTGCGAATGGTCCGTGGCAGCACGACGGCATTCGCTGGAACCTGGCCAGCATCTGCGAAGAGCTGGAGACGGGCCTGCGCCGATGCGCCGAGCTTGCGCCGGAGGGCGTGAGTTCGATTGGCGTGACGGGGTGGGCCGTCGATTATGTGCGTCTGGACGCGGCGGGACGGCCGGTGGATCAGCCCTACTGTTATCGCGACCCGCGCAACACGGCGGCGCTTGAAGCGGTACACGCGATTGTGCCGCCGGAGCTGCTGTATGCGAAGACGGGCGTGCAGGTGCAGGCGATCAATACGGTGTATCAGCTGTATGCGGACAAGGCCGATGCACGGCGCGCGCGGGCGCAGTGGGTGAATCTGCCGGAGTACATTCTGCACTGGCTGGGCGCGGGGCGCGTGGCCGAGTACACCAATGCGACGCACACGGCGCTGATCGACGCGGAGACGCGGCAGTGGTCAGATGAGCTGTTTGCGGCGCTGGGGCTGGACCGCGAGGCCGCGCCGGAGCTGGTGGCTCCGGGATCGGTGGTGGGCAGAGTGCGCGGCGAGCTGAGCCGCCTGCCGGCATTTGCAGATACGCTGCTGATTGCGCCGGCATGCCACGATACGGCGTCGGCGATTGCGGGGATTCCGCAGGAGAGCGACGACTGGGTGTACATCAGCTCAGGGACGTGGTCGCTGGTGGGGACGCTGCTGCCGCAGACGCTGCGCACCGCGGAGACCTTCGAGCGGGCCTTTACCAATCTGGGCGCCGCAGGCGGCGACGTGCTCTTTCATCGCGGCATTGCCGGCATGTGGCTGCTGCGGCAGTGCATGAATGCATGGGAGCAGGATCGCGGCGGAGACAAAGCATGGGGGCTGACGGAGCTGGTCGCGGCGGCACGCGAGCTGCCTGCTCCGGACCGTCTGCTCGATCTGGACGATCCGGCGTTTTTTCAGCCTGGAGATATGCCGGCGCGCATCAATGAACAGCGGGCGGGGCTTGGTTTGCCGCAACTGCCGACGGGATGCCATGCTGCTCCTTACTTTGCGAGCCTGGTGTTTTACAGCCTGGCGAGACGGTACCGGTCGCTGATCGAGGATCTGGAGCGGCTGACGGGGCGCAGCTTCGGGCAGATCTGCGTGGTGGGCGGAGGCGGTCGCAACGAATTTCTGAATGCGCTGACGGCAGAGGCTACGGGGCTTGCGGTCGCGCGGTGCTCGGTGGAGAGCTCGACGATCGGGAACCTTGCAGTGCAGTGTGCGCGGCTGGAGCAGAGCACAGACGGCGTGACGAGAAGCGATATTGCGCGCTGGGCAAAGATGCTGACAGAAGGCGAAACGTAACGGAAATTGTTACGATTCTGAAACGTATCCCTCGCGACAGGAGCGGTTCTGATGCGATGCCGGAGTTTTGGTGCGGTCTTTTTTCTGCTGAGCGCCCTCGCCCTGGGAACAGGTGGCGCGATTGCGCAGTCCACGGAGATGCAGCAGCTTCGCGAGGGATTTGCGCATCCTCCTGACGATGCGCGGGTGATGATGCGCTGGTGGTGGTTCGGTCCGGCGGTAGAAGCTCCGGAACTGGCGCGCGAGCTGGAAACAATGAATGCGGGCGGCATCGGCGGCGTGGAGATTCAGCCGGTGTATCCGATGGAGCTGGACGATCCGGCGAAGGGATTCCGCAACCTTACTTATCTTTCGCCGGAATTTCTCGACAGAGTGCGCTACGCGAACGACACAGCGCGCAGGCTGGGAATGCGCGTGAGCCTGACGCTGGGCAGCGGATGGCCGTACGGCGGCAGCTATGTTCCGGTGACGCACGCGGCGGGCATGCTGCACGTGGTGGCGGAAGTTGTAGCGCCGGGGATGCAGTCCGTGGCGGCGCCTTCGATTCGCAACGGAGAGAAGCTGCTCGCGGCGTTTCTGGCGGCGGGCACGCCGGAGCACTACGATGCCGCGCACACGGAGCAGATTTCGACGATTGAGGATGGGCGGCTGCGGCTTCCGACAAAAATGGATGGGGCTCATATTGCGCTCTTCTTCGTTTCGAGCCGCACCGGGCAGCAGGTGAAGCGGGCCGCGGTGGGCGCGGAGGGATTTGTTCTCAACCACTTCAGCGAGGAGGCGGTTGAGGATCATCTGCACACGGTAGCGGAGCCGCTGCTGCGGGCCTTCGGCGATCATCCGCCGAGCTCTGTCTTCAGCGACAGCCTCGAAGTGTACGGATCGGACTGGACGCCGGACATGCTGGAGGAATTTCGTCACCGTCGCGGTTACGATCTGACTCCGTACCTGCCGCTGCTGGCGGTGGGCACGGGACCGAAGGCGGAAGATGTGCGCTATGACTGGGGGCGCACGCTGGCGGAGCTGATCGACGAGCACTATCTGGCTCCGATCAATGCGTGGGCGCGGGAGCATCATACGGAGTTCCGCTCGCAGAGTTATGGAACGCCGGCGGTGACGCTTTCGAGCAACGCGCTGGTGGATCTGCCGGAGGGCGAGGGATCGCAGTGGCACTCGTTCTCGTATACGCGATGGGCGACGTCGGCGAGCCATGTGTACGGGCGTCCGATCACTTCAACGGAGACATGGACGTGGCTGCACTCGCCGGCCTTTCACGCAACGCCGCTGGATATGAAGGCGGAGGCGGACGCGTTTTTTCTGCAGGGGAGCAACCAGCTTGTGGGCCACGGGTGGCCGTATTCCCCGCCCTCAGCCGGCGAGCCGGGGTGGTCGTTTTACGCGGCTGCGGTCTTCAATGAGCACAACCCGTGGTGGATCGTGATGCCGGAGGTGACGCGCTATCTGCAGCGCATGAGCTGGCTGCTGCGCCAGGGAAAGCCGGCGAACGATGTGGCCGTGCTGCTGCCGGAGGAGGATGCGCAGGCGCGGTTCCGGCCGGGGCATGTGTCGATCACGGACGAGATGCCGAAGCTGCTGGGGCCGGATCTGATTCCGGCGATTCTGGATTCGGGGTACAACTTCGATTTCATCGATTCGGCGGCGATCGATCGCGAGGGGATTCATTATCCGATTCTGGTGATGCCGGCGCTAGAGCACCTGCCGCTGGAGACGTATCGCCGCATTGAAGCGTATGTGCGCAACGGCGGCACGGTGGTTGCGGTGGGGCATGCGCCGTCGAAGGCTCCGGGGCTGATGGAGGCGAAGCAGGATTCGGCGGCGGTGGCGCAGATCTCTGAAGAGCTGTTTCAGCCTGGTGCAAAGAACAGCAGGCTGGTGCCCGATGCGAAGACGCTGCCGGAGGCGCTTGATACCGCGCTGAAGCCGGATGTCGCGCTGCGTGAGACGGTGCCGCAGATTGGGTTCATCCATCGCAGACTGCCGGATGCGGATCTCTATTTTGTGGCGAACACCGATAATGAGCCGCACACGGCAGAGGCGACGTTCCGGACGGACAAGGCACACGCGGAGTGGCTGGATGCGTTTACGGGCGAGGCGTCCGGCGCGGGCGACGGGCACACGCTGAAGCTGGCGCTGAGGCCGTACGAATCGCGCGTCATCATGTTCACGAACGAGCGATGGAGCGGCGAGCGGACGCGTGCGGAGTCAGAGAATGTGCAGGCACTGCAGGCCGCCGATATGAGCCACGGCATCGACATCCGTCATGGCTGGAAGGTGACCTTCGACCGGAGCGGCTTGACGGAAGAGATGCAGACGCTGCACTCGTGGGCGGATGAGGATGCGACAAAGTGCTACTCCGGCACAGCAACGTATGTGCGCACGGTGGATGCGGCGGCGGCGCTGCTGAAGGCGCGCGTGGTGCTGCTGGATTTCGGCGAAGGAACGCCGGTCGAGCGAACGGCGTCGCATTATGCCGGCTCGCGGGCATGGCTGGAGGGGCCGGTGCGTGAGGCGGCGGTGGTGTATGTGAACGGCAAAGAGGCGGGGACAGTGTGGCATCCGCCGTATGCGGTGGATATCCGGCCGCTGCTGCATCAGGGCGCGAACGAGCTGAAGATTGTTGTCGCCAACACAGCGATCAATGAGATGGCGGGGCGAGCCGCGCCGGATTACCGGCTGCTGAATCTGCGCTACGGCGAGCGGTTCACGCCGCAGGATATGGATCATCTGCAGCCGCTGCCGTCGGGGATTTTGGGGCCGCTGCGGCTGGTTCCGGAAGAGTGAAAGAGAATGCCCATGCCCCGCGGCTGAAATCAGCGCCGGGACATGGGCGGATAGCAGACGCTACTGATTGACGCCACTGGCGAGGAAGCCGCCATCGACGGCAAGCACCTGGCCGGTGATGAAGGATGCGGCATCGGAGGCGAAGAAGACAGCTGCGCCGATCAGCTCTTCGGTTTTGCCGAAGCGGCCCATCGGAGTGCGCATCAGCAGCTCTTTACCGCGCGGTGTGTTGTCGAGCAGCTCGGCATTGAGCGCGGTGCGGAAGACGCCGGGGGCGATGGCGTTGACCATCACACCTTTCTTCGACCACTCGATGGCCAGCGAGCGCGTGAGCGCGGCCACGCCGGCTTTGCTGGCTCCATAGGCCGCGACCTCGTTGAGGGCGACGAAGGTGGTCAGCGAGGCGATGTTGATGATGCGGCCGTATCCGCGGTCGAGCATGTGTTTGCCGAAGATCTGGCAGGCACGCAGCGTGCCGGTGAGGTTGGTGGCCAGGATATCGTTCCACTCCTCTTCAGGAAAGGTGAGCGTGGGCGCGCGCCTGATGCGGCCGGCGCAATTGATGAGGATGTCGACCTTGCCGAAGGCGTCGAGCGCGGCGGCAAGGAGGTTTTCGATCGAGGCGCGGTCCTGGAGATCGGAGGGGACGCGGAGGGTTTTGCGGCCGCGGGCTTCGATCTCGGAGGCCGTCTCCTCGACGTTCTCTTTGCGGCGGGCCGAGGCGACGACGTCAGCTCCGGCTTCGGCGAGGCCGATGCTGAGAGCGCGGCCGATGCCGGAGGTTCCGCCGATGATGACTGCTGTTTTACCTTCCAGACTGAGTGAATACCCGCTCATTTGGCCTCCGCGTGATGAAGAACGGCGCCTGGCTTGTCGGCGGGCGAGGGCCTGCCGAGGAAAACCGGCGCGATATGGCGATCATAAAGGTTCTCCGTCACGTTCTTCGCAACAACTTCTTCATGCGCTTCGAGCAGGTCGAGGTAGCGGCGGCCCATCTTCGCGGCGATCTTGAAGCCGACGTGCAACAGCTGGCGAAGGCTGCTGTTGTAGGCGGGCGAGTGCGGATCATGGCGCAGGGCGGCGGTGAGCTGCTGCGAGGACCAGGCGGCGACCTCCTGCGGGGTGGGCAGTTTCTGCGGGTCGATGTCGATGACGGTGGCGTAGGGCACGCAGAGCTCTTCGCGGTGGGCATAAGCCTCGGCGTAGATCTCCTTCGCGAGCGCGAGGCCGTCGCCGCCGGCTTCGGCCAGGCCGATGATCTCTTCGAGCCAGGTGGTGCCTGCGGTTTTGAGGTGGACGCCGGCGCCGTATTTCTTCGTCGTGCGGTAGATGGCGGGGTAGATGGAGAACTTGTCGCTGCCGGAGTGAACGCTGAGCTTGAGATTATCGGGCAGGCCGTAATGCTTCACGGCGTAAGCGATGGCGGCGACATCGAGGGCCATCTCGCGCTCGAACTGCGCGACATCGCCGACGTAATCGACGCCTTTGTTGAAGCGGCCGCTGAACTTCGGCGCGATGGTCTGCACCGGAATGCCTTCCTGCGCGATGGCGGCGAGGATGATGAGCAGCTCGACGGGAGACTGCGCGTAGTCGGTCTCGTCCATCGAGACTTCGGGGATGAAGTTGCCCTTCCCTTTCGCGGTTTCGATTTTGCGATAGACCTTGCCCGCCTCCTGCACGGCGAAGAGGAACTTTGCGGCGGTCTTCTCAAGCAGATCGGTGGTGATCTCAAAGCTCTCGTCGACACCTTCGAGGCGGACCGATCCGGCGAGTCCGGCGTTGTTCTTTACGAAGGCGTCGATCGAGGACTGCTCGGCGGGCTTGCCGATGTAGTCGGCCACGTCGATGGTGTAGAAGTCGCAGGGCGCGAGAAAGCGGTCGACGGTGTTGATGTTGATGTGGTCGGCGTCGCAGAAATACGGCTTCTCCCAGTGCAGGTCGGCAACGGCGGCATCGGCGGCGGCACGCGTGGACGAGGGATCGGAGCCGATGATGAGGTGCTCGCGGTTGGATTTGTTCCAGACGGGGATGACCTCGGCGCCGTCTTTCTCCGCGAGGACGCAGGCCTGGAGCTGTGCCTTTGCCTGATGCGCGAAACGATCACCGACGCCGATCGAAAATTTTCCGAGTTTCAATCCACTCACTGTGTTTTCTCCTTCTCTATAGTTCTCTGGTGCGAGCGAGCATGCATGCGGCGCGGACTGGCTGCCGATTCATGCAGCGAACTCGGCTTTTTTCAGTCCGGGCGCGAAGGCCCACATAAGCAGAAACGCCAGCAGATACGCGCTTGCTGCGATGATGAACAAAACCTGGTAGCTGTGCGTTCTTTGCAGAACGTGGCCGGCGAAGAAGGCCAGCAGCGCGCCTCCGGCGGAGCCGAACATGCCGCCGATACCGACGACGGCGCCGACGGCGCTGCGCGGGAACATATCCGACACGGTGGTGAAGAGGTTGGCGGACCATCCCTGATGCGCGCCGGTGGCGATGCTGAGCACGCCGATGGCGGCCCACTCGGAGCTTATGCCGGAGAGAAAAAAGACCGGAAGCACGAGGCAGGCGCAGAGGAACATCGCGGCCAGCCGCGCGTTATTGCCGGAGAGCCCCAGCTTGCGGAAGGGCAGCGGCAGCCAGCCTCCGCCGATGCTGCCGACCGCGGACATGTTGTAGATGACGATGAGCGGCAGACCCAGATGGGACAGGTCGAGATGAAACTTCGAGCTGAAATACGAAGGCAGCCAGAAGAGATAAAACCACCAGATGGGATCGGTGAAGAATTTGCCGAAGGCGAATGCCCAGGTCTGGCGGTATCCGAGCAGCTTGATCCAGGGGACGTTCGGCCCCATCTGCGCGGCGGCTTCCTGATAGATGTAGCGCAGCTCGACGCCGGTAAGCGTGGGGTGATCGGCGGGTCTGCGGTAGTAACGGAACCACCACAGAATCCAGAGCATGCTGAAGATGCCGGTACACAGAAAGGCCGCGTGCCATCCGAAACGAAGCGTGATCCAGGGCACGATCAGCGGAGCGAGGATGGCGCCGACGTTGGTTCCGGAGTTGAAGATGCCGGTGGCGAGGGAGCGCTCCTTTTGCGGAAACCATTCGGCGACGGTCTTGATGGCGGCGGGAAAGTTGCCGGATTCTCCGAGACCGAGGCAGAAGCGGGCGATGCCGAACTCAAAGGCCGAAGCGGCGAGCGCGTGCCCCATGGCCGAGAGGCTCCAGATGGCCATGACGATGGCGTAGCCGATGCGGGTGCCGACCTTGTCGACGAAGCGTCCGGCGGCGAGCAGACCGACGGCGTAGGCGATCTGAAAGGCATCGACGATGTAGCCATAGGCGATCTCGCTCATGCCGATGCTGTGCTGCAGGGTCGGCTTGAGGATCGCGATCACCTGGCGATCCATGTAGTTGATGGACGTGGCGACGAAGAGCATGGCGCAGATCGTCCAGCGCACGTTGCCCAGGCGCGGACCCGCTGCCGGCTCTGTCTCCATCTCCGAAAGTGAGCCGGGAAGTGGGTCGGGATTTTCGCTCGCCGGCATTCCGGTCATCGTCATAAATTTCGACCGCTCTCTTACAGCCTGTAGGCTTTGCGAACGAGGTTCGATGTGAGGTCCTGCGCCACCTGAAAGGCTTCATCTTCTTCGAGGCGATGCTCGGCGACCAGCTTTGCAAGATACGCGCAGTCGACGCGGCGGGCAACATCGTGCCGGGCCGGGATGGAGAGGAAGGCGCGCGTGTCGTCGTTGAATCCGGCGGTATTGTAGAAGCCGGCCGTCTCCGTGGTACTTTCGCGGAAGCGCAGCATGCCTTCGGGGCTGTCGTGGAACCACCACGGCGGGCCGAGCAGCAGGCAGGGATAGTGTCCGGCCATCGGAGCCAGCTCCCTGCTGTAGGTGGTCTCGTCGAGCGTGAAGAGAATGATGGTGAGTCCGCGCTCGTTGCCGAAGCGGCTGAGCAGCGGCTGCAGCGCCTCAACATACGTTGTGGGCATGGGGATGTCTGCGCCCACGTCGCGCCCGAAGCGCTCATACAGCTGGCGGTTGTGGTTGCGGAAGGAGCCGGGGTGGATCTGCATGACGAGGCCGTCTTCGACGGACATGCGCGCCATTTCAGTGAGCATCTGCGCGCGGAAGAGCTCGTGCTGATGCGGGCCGGCTTTGCCGGCGAGCACCTGGGAGAAGAGCTGCGAGGCTTCCTGCTCGCTCAGATCGGCAGTGCGGGCTGTGAGATGGCCATGATCGGTGGCGGTGCAGCCGAGCTGCTGGAAGCGTCTGCGCGTCTGCCGCAGCGCGCTCAGATAACCCTTCCAGGAGGCGGTGTCTTCGCCGGTGAGCTCGCCGAAGCGGGTGACGTTCTGGCGGAAGCCGGAGAAGTCGGGATCGACGACAGAGTCGGGGCGGAACGTAGGCAGAATACGCGCCTTCCAGCCGGAGTCGCGGATGGCCTGGTGATCGCTGAGGGAATCGAGCGGCGAGTCGGTGGTGGCGAGCACGTCGAGCCGGAAGCGCTCGTAGAGAGCGCGGGGGAGGAATTCGGGAGTGTGCAGCTTTTCCGCGATGGTGTCGAAGTACAGGTCGGCGGTTTTGCCGGAGAGCGGCACGGTAAGGCCGAAGAGCTGCTGAAAGCAATAGTCGAGCCAGATGCGCGTGGGCGTGCCGCGGAAGAGGTAGTAGTGATCGGCGAAGATGCTCCAGACACGGCGGGGATTTTTAAGCTCCGCGGCGCCGATCTCGAGGTCTTCGAGCGGGACGCCCTGGCTGTAGAGCATGCGGTAGATATAGTGATCGGGCTGCACGAGGAGCGTTGCCGGGTCAGGAAACGGCTCGTTGCCGACAAACCAGGAGGCCTGCGTATGGCCGTGGGGGCTGATAATGGGCAGGTCGCGAATGGAGGCGTAGAGGCGTTTTGCAATGCTGCGCGTGGTGGGATCTGCGGGGAAAAGCCTGTCTTCCTGTATCAGATTCACGATAACCGCTCACACTCTCTGATTTGGCCTCATGAAGCCATGCAACGGCTTAAAAAGCAAGAGGTCCGACCACCAGCATACACTGTTCCAGGCCCTCGACGAATTCAGTCTGCACGGAATAATGTGCTTCTGAGCTCAATTCGTGGTGCTAAGCTGCGCAGAGCAGAATTATTGCCGCCGGTGCGCCGGCGATCCGGAGAATCATGCCAGGCAAGACCCTGACCAAAGGCGACAACCACCTCACGATGCAGGTGGTCAACCATGTCCGCACGCTGATCGAAAAGGGCTCACTGAAGCCCGGCGATCGCATTCCGCCGGAGCGCGAGTTTGCGCAGATGCTGAAGATCAGCCGCGCCAGCCTTCGTACCGGCATCGGCTATCTGGCGGCGATGGGCGTGATGAACGTGCGGCACGGCGTGGGCACCTTTGTGGCCGATGGGCCGCCGGAGATCGGGCGATCGTCGCTGAGTCTGCTGGGCGCGCTGCACGGCTTTCAGCTATGGCAGATGTTCGAGGCGCGGCGGCTGCTCGAAGGCAGCCTGGCGGCGCTGGCCGCGGAACGAGGCCGCGAAGAGCATCTGATGGCGCTGTCGGAGGAGGTCACGGAGATGTACGCGACCGTCCAGGACCCGGCGGAATACCTGATCCACGACGTGCGCTTTCATCGAACGATTGCGCAGGCCGCGGGTAATCCCATACTTGCCGTGCTGATGGAAACGATTACGTCGTCGCTGTACGGAGACCGCCGCAAGACGGTCGAGCGGACCACCTCGCTGAAAGAGTCCGCCGATATGCATCGCGAGATTTACCGCGCCATCCGCACGCGGGATGCGGTGGAGGCGCGCAACGTGATGGAGCGCCATCTGAAGATGGCCGAGAAGGCGCAGATGAACGAGGCCGCCTCGTCGCAAACGAAGGCGAAGAAGAAGCGCCGCGCATCGGGCACGGCTTCCTCGTAGCGATGCAGGCCCGCGCCGTCCGCTAATACAGCAGCGCCGCCTGTCTCTGCTTCATAAAACCTTCGAGGGCCGGAGCCCAGTCATCGGCGATCTTATGGGGATCGTCTCCCCGGGTGATGGCCTGGAGCGTGGCGCGGTTCACCAGCAGCGTGTTCATGCGGGCGAGATCGAATCTCTCCGGATAGAGCTTATGCAGCGCCGATGCGATCTCGATGCCCAGCTCGGGCGCGTCGAGCACATTGCGATGCGTGACGAGGACGCGCACGCCGTGGCATATCTCGCCGGCAAAGGGATACGGCTTCTGCGGTGTGAAAGCGACGGGAAGGAAGCGCACGCCGGGGAGAAAACGATGGTTGAGATAGGCTGCGAGGGCGCGGGCATCGGCTCCATTTGCCTGCTTGATCCAGGGCGCGCCGAAGAGCTCGAAGGGCGTGCCGGTGCCGCGGCCGACGGAGATGTTGGTGGTCTCGATGAGTCCGAGCGCGGGGTAGAGCGTGGCCTCTTCGAGGTCGCGAAGGTTGGGCGAGGGATCGACCCAGGCGAGCGAAGTGGAGTCGAACCAGTCGCCACGCTGCCAGCCCTGCATGGCGACGACAGTCAGCGGCGCGTGGAGCTGCTCATTGAAGAGGCGCGCGAGCTCGCCGAGGGTCATGCCGTGGCGCACGGGAAGCTGCGTGTAGTTGGTGTAGCTCCGGATGCCGGCATCGGAGACGGGCCCCTGCACGAATGCGCCGTTGATGGGGTCGGGACGGTCGAGGATGATGATGCGCGGACCGGTCTTTTCTCTGTTTAACAGCGCGGCGGCTTCAAGGAAATATCCGACAACGGTTTCGTAGGTGTAGAAGCGGACGCCGGCGTCCTGCAGGTCGATGACGACGGCGTCGAGCTGGCGGAGTGTGTCGAGCGAGGGACGGCGCTGCGCGTCAGTTGTGCCGTAGAGGCTGATGATGGGCAGGCTCGTCTGCGCGTCGGTGGAGTCGGATATGCCCGGTTTGTCGAAGGCGCCGGCGATGCCGTGCTCGGGGCTGAAGAGCATTTTGAGCTGCAGGCCGGGAACGGCGGCGGCGGCGTCATGTGCCAGCACGTCGATGGTTCTGCGGCCTGCGGCATCGACGCCGGTCTGATTGGTGAGCAGGCCGAGGCGCAGCGTGCCGCCGTGCTGACGGGCGAGACCGGCGAGCTCGCGGAAGTGATCGGCTTCGAGGACGTCGATGCCGGTTTTGACCTCGCCGTTGCGCGCCTGCCAGCGTCGCATGCCGCTGAGGGATTCGTTGTAGCCGGTGATCTTCGCAGCGAGCGCACCTCCATCGGGATGGATGTGAAGGGCGAGGGCCGCGGCGTCGGCGACGCGGCTACGCAGCGCGGTGATGCTCTTCGGTCTGTTGGGGTGAACGGCGTTGGCGAGGATGACGACGTACGTGTCACTGACGGGGTCCATCCAGAGCGAGGTTCCGGTAAAGCCGGTGTGGCCGAAGGAGCCGACAGGGAAGATGGTTCCGCGATTGCTGGAGTAGGGCGATTCGATGTCCCATCCAAAGCCGCGCAGCGCCGTGCCGGTGGCGGGCTGCTCGGGCGTGACCATTTTTTCAAGCACCAGCTGCGAGAGCGGAAAGTGGCTGGGGCGGCCGGCGAGACGGTCGAGGAGATTCTGCGCGTAGAGGGAGACATCGTCGGCGGTGCTGAAGAGGCCGGCGTGGCCGGCGACTCCGCCCATGCGGCGCGAGGTGGGATCGTGCACGAGGCCGCGCAGCATCACGTGGTGCTCGTCGTACTGGGTGGGCGCGATCTTCGGGACCCACGACAAAGGCGGCAGAAAGCGCGTGTGCGCGAGACCGAGAGGAGTAAAGACGAAGCGCTGCGTGTAGGCGTCGAGCGGCATGCCGGAGAGCTTTTCGACGAGCGCGCCGAGGGTGATGAAGTTGAGATCGCTGTAGACGAACTGCACGCCGGGCGCACGCGCGGGAGCGATGGCGAAGGTGCGGCGGTAGGCCTCCAACTTCCCTTCCCACGGATCGGCGAGCGAGAGATCGGGCGGAAGGCCGGAGTAGTGCGTGAGCAGCTCGCGAATGGTGATGCCGCCTTTGCCGTTCGCAGCGAACTCGGGCAGGTACTTTGCGACCGAGTCGTTGAGGCCGATGCGGCCCTGCTGGTAAAGCTGCATGACGGCCACCGCGGTGGCGAGGCACTTGGTGAGCGACGCCATGTCGAAGATGGTGTCGGCGGTCATGACTTCATGCGTGGGTTCGAGCGAGCGCGATCCATAGGCGCGGCGGAAGACGACTTTGCCGTCGTGGCCGACGAGCACGACCGCTCCGGGCAGCTCGTGATGGTCGACGGCGTCCTGCACGATGCGGTCGATGGAGGCAAAGCCCGGCGAGGATGGATCTGCGAAAGAAGGCTTTGACTGAGCGGCGGAGACAGAGGCGAAGAGCAGCGAGAGACACAGTGCGAGCGGAGCGCGGAACGGGAGCACGGTTATCTGTCTCCTTCACAGTTACGAATTGCGGGAGGCTGCGGCAGCAGGACGCTGCCGATGTATCCGATGAGCACGGTGGTGAGCGCGCCGATCATCACGAACCATGTCCATGCGATTTTGGGCAGCAGGAGCGCGTGGCCAAACACCGGCACACGGATGGCGGCGGGCTGCAGCCAGAGCAGCAGATTGACGGCGACGCCCGCGGCCATGCCGAGGATGGTACCGGTTTCCGCGGCGCGGCGGCTGAGCGTGCCCAGCAGGAAGACGCCGAGCATGGCTCCCCATAATACAGACGCGATGGAGAGGCCGATTTCGACGACGTGTCCGCCGCGGCGCGAGAGCATGGCCAGCACAAAGAGCACGACAGCCCATACGACGGTCATGATGCGCGAGAGATGGGTCTTCCGGCGGTCGTCTGCTTCGGGATGGCGCGGCGCGTAGAAATCGACCACGGTGGTGGAGGAGAGCGAGTTGAGCGCGGCACTGAGGTTGGACATCGCGGCGGCGAGAACGGCGGCGATCATGAGACCGGCGATGCCGGCAGGCATGTCGTGAACGATGAAGGCGGGAAAGAGCCGGTCGGCACTGAGTGAGGGACTGAGCGCGGACGCAGCGCCGAGGCGCTGGTAGTAGACGAAGAGTCCCGCGCCGATGAGCAGGAAGAGCGTGAACTGGAAGAAGACGACGAGGCCGCTCGATAGCAGCGCAAGCTGCGACTGGCGCAGGTTTTTCGCGGCGAGCAGGCGCTGCACCATGAGCTGGTCGGTGCCGTGGCTGGCCATAGTAAGGAAGCAGCCGCCGATGATGCCGGCCTGGAAGGTGTACGTCTGGACGATGGACCAGGAGAAGTGCAGGACGGTGAGCTTGTGCGCGGCGGAGGCGCCGGCGATGAGCGCGCTCCAGCCGCCGGGAATTTTGCTGCAGACGGTCCAGAGGGCGATGAGCGATCCGAGGACGTAGAGGATCATCTGCACGACGTCGGTCCAGATGACGGCGGCCATGCCTCCTTCAAACGTATAAAGCAGAGTGAGCACGGAGAGGATGGCGATGGAGGCGATGTCGCCGGTTCCTAGTACGACGCCGACGACGATGGCTACGGCGAAGACGCGCACGCCTTCGGCAGCGGCGCGCATGACGAGAAAGAGCAGAGCGGTGAGGCGCTGCAGGCGCGGGCCAAAGCGCTGGCCGATGAGCTGATAGGCGGTGAGGAGGTCGCCGCGAAAGTAGCGCGGCAGAAAGAGAATGCAGATGACGACGCGGCCGAGCAGATAACCCATCGCGAGCTGCAGGAAGCCGAAGTCACCGGTGAAGGCGAGGCCGGGCACGCTGATGATGGTGAGGGTGCTGGTCTCCGCTGCGACGATGGAGAGCGCGATGGCCCACCAGGGAACGTTGCGGTCGGCGAGAAAGTAGGAGCGGAGCGAGCGCTCTCCGCCTTTGCGAAAGCGCAGACCGAAGAGCGTGATGCCGGCAAGATATACGCCCACCAGCAGCAGATCGATCGCGCGCAGATGGTTGCCGGAGGCGGGGAGGATATGCATCGGCTCAGTAAGTGGATTCCTTCGGGCTCCCGTTTCCGTTCGGCTCGGAGGGTATGCCGATCTCTTCCGGAGTGGGCAGTGTGTGCTGCTGCGACCACTGCTGATGCGCGGCGGCGATCATTTGTCCGCGCCGCATCCAGAGCTGGATGGCCTGGTCGTAGCGGGCGGTGACGTTCTCAAGCCAGTAGGGGCGGTTTTCCTTCAGCCAGAGATCGCTGTAGCGCAGACGCAGATAACTGAAACCGTCGCGAAGGTCTTCGCAGAGGCCGTTGTTTCCGGCGAGGTCATTGAGGTCGCGGGAAATATGCTTTCGTCCTTCGGGATCGTGCTGCTCGTTGTAGACGGCGCGATAGCCTGCGGCGATCTGGTCGGCGGTCTGAAATTTGAAAGCGAGAAAGTCAATGCGGCGCGCGCCGAGATCGATAGCGTCGAGCGCGTCCTGCTCGCGCAAAGAAGGCGAAGCGGCGCGGGCCTGGGCGACGAGGGTGAGAGCACGCTCGGCGTCGAGGCGAAGCTGCGCGGAGACGGGACGGATCTTTGCGGCGACGCGCTGGCCTTCGCCGCTGCCGTTGCTGTGTCCGCTTCCGTTGGTATCTGCGTTTCCGCTTCCGTTGTTATCCCAGGGATCGAGCCAGAACCAGGCGTCGCGGGCGTCTTCAAGACCGGCCTGGCGGAGCAGATCGTGCGCGGCGATCAGAGCACGCTGCGCCTCGTCGATCTTTCCGGTGGTGTCGCCGTGAAAGACGGCGCCGTAATCCTGCTGGAAGCGGGTGATATCGGTTATGCCGGGCTGCCAGGAGGCGGCGGCTCCGAAGAGGATGCCGTACCAGTCCTCGAGAAAGAGGCCTTCGCCGTCGTCGTTCCAGACGGTGTTGAGCGCGCCGGTGGAACCGGCCTTCTGACCGTCGGCGATGAAGCCCTGGATGTTGCGCAGGCCGTCATCGTAATTGGGCCAGAGGCGGTTCCAGTTATTGACGCCGGGGGCGACCCAGGTTTCGAGGCCGGCTTTGGTGTAGGGATCGAGCCAGCGGTGGAAGCCTTTGGGCTGCGGGTTGTACTCCCATGCGACGGCGATCATGTCATGTGGGAGCTTCGGCACCAGCGCGGGGTCGTTCATGGCGATGTCGCCCCAGAAGAGCAGGCGGCGGTGAAGCGGAGCGAGCGCCTGGTGGATCTGCGTGAGGAAGTCGATGTAGACGGCGCCGAGGCCGCGCTGCTTGACCTCGGAGGATGTCTGCCCCTGGCCGAGCTGGAAGGTCTCGTCGGCGCCGATGTGCAGAAAGGGCGCGGGATAGATGGAGGCCAGCTCGCTGAACCACTGCGTGATGAGCTCGAGAGAGCCGGGCTGGCCGGGCGCGAGGACCGATCCGGCGGGCATTTCGCCGAGGGCAGCGTACTGCTGCCAGGTGAGGACGTGGTGCAGATGACCGAAGGCCTCCTGCTCCGGAATGATGGTGATGTGATACGGGCGGGCGTATGCGACGAGCGCCCTGGCGTCGGCTGCAGAGATGGAGCCGCCGGGCAGGCCCGGCAGCGGGTTCGACGCATACTGCATGGTGTTTTCAAAGTACGGCGAATAGACGTTGATTTTGTAGGCGGCGAAGGTGCGGATCTGCTGCTTCTGAAAATCGAGCGTGGGGATGGGGCCGCGGGAGAGATCGTCGTCGACGCCGCGATAGCGCATGGCAGGCCAGTCGCGGATTCTGCATCCTTTGACGACCGGATCGCCGCCGCTGCCCTGCGCGATGAGCTGCTTCAGCGTCTGCGCTCCGTAGAAGACACCTTCGGCGGTGTGGCCGATGATGTAAACCGTGTGATGCGCAGTGAGCACGACATAGCCTTCGGGCTGGGCGGCGGTGCCGAGCGAGAGGTCTTCTTCGTGAAGGAGGCGCTTTGCGGCGATCTGCGTGTCGCGCAGCAGGTAGATGTGCGCGGCGGCCGCCCTTTCGCTGATACGGATGCCGCGCTCGCGCAGGGTCTGGGCGAGATCGGCGGCGGCGAAGCGGTCGTCTGCATCGCGGCCGGGGACCAGGATCGATGCGCCGCTGGCGAGGGAAATATCGCTGCGTGGCTCGAACTCGCGCGGCTGCGGAATCAGAGGCGGGCGGAGAGATTCGGCAGCGTAAGCCCGCATGGCATGCGGCAGACAGATGAAAATTCCGCAACAGAGAACGATGCAAACCGGTACACGCCTGAGCACAGAGAAATAGTCATGCGTTTCGCAGGGAATGTCCATAGCGGGCCTGGCTTCTGGTGTTTACTGGTTGTTTCATCTTTCATATTTACCGATTGTTTTCATCTTTCAGGAATGGTTTTCTCTTTTAAGTCACAGTGCTTCTCCTGTATTCTCGGGCTAATCTCCGGGCCACCGGAGACATCCCCAGCTAAAGCGGCATCTGATCAGGCCTGATGGGCAAACTTTCTCGGTTGATGAAGAACAGTACGGCGGTCGCCCGTGATCTGCTGACGTGGCAATATTTCTACGACCACCGGAAGGGCCCGCGGTACAGGGGCGTTTACGGCAGCTATCAGGAAGCCGAAGCCGCGATGCCGCGTAACGGCCAATACGGCTTTCACGACGATGTGCCTGAGTTCTTCCAGAGAACCCAGCTGGCCTTCAATCAGAACGATTATCCGGTGCTGCTGTGGATGTCGCAGGCACTGGAGCCCGATGCCACGATTTTCGACTTCGGCGGCGGGCTGGGGCAGTGCTACTACACCTATCAGGGACTGATTCCCTTCCCGGAGGGCCTGCGCTGGACGGTATGCGACGTGGAGTCGTTCATCGCCGAGGGGCCGAAGATGGCCGCTGAACGCGGCGCCGAAAATCTGTTCTTTACCTCGGATCGCTCGCAGGCGAGCGGCGCGACGGTATTTCTGACGAACGGCACGCTGCAGTATGTGGAGAACGACCTCTGGACGATCCTGAGCGGGCTGCCGGAGCCGCCCGAACATGTTCTGGTGAACCGCGTGCCGATGTATGAGGGAGAAGCCTATTACACGGTGCAGAGCAGCCTGCACTCGTTCATCCCGTACAGGATCATGAACAGCGCGGAGTTTATCGAAGGAATGTCAAAGGCGGGCTATACGCTGATCGATCAGTGGAAGCTGCCGCGCTCGGTGTACATTCCGCTGCACTACAAAAACTTCGTTCCCCACTTCCGGGGAATGTATTTCCGGCGCAAACAGGGTTAGGGCATTCTCCGAATCTTCCGCGATCTCTTCAGAAGAAGATCGTGAGCGAGTTTGCGAAGACCCTTCCTCCGCGGTGAAAACCTTTCGCTTCTCTGCTTCAGCGCAGACCGCGCAGAGCCTGCCGGAAGCTGATGTCCCCTGTCTTTCCGGCCACGGCGGTCTCTTCCGGCTCGGAGGCTTCGCCTTCGCCGGGCGCGAGGAAGAGATTGCTCTCCAGCGCGTACTGCTTCGTGTAGAGATCGTAATAGCGGCCTTTGGCCTCGATCAGCTCGGCGTGGGTGCCGCGCTCCATGATACGGCCGGTTTCGAGGAAGAGGATCTGATCGGCCTTGCGGATGGTGGAGAGGCGGTGGGCGATGACGAAGGTGGTGCGGCCCTTCATCAGCCAGGAGAGACCTTCCTGAATGAAGGCTTCCGATTCAGAGTCGAGGCTGGAGGTGGCTTCGTCGAGGATGAGGATGCCGGGGTCGGCCAGAATGGCGCGGGCGATGGAGATGCGCTGGCGCTGGCCGCCGGAGAGCTTGACGCCGCGCTCGCCGATGATGGTGTTGAAGCCGTCGGGAAAGCGGTAGGCGAACTCGTCCACGCGGGCGATGCGCGCGGCTTCCATGATCTCTTCCTCGGTGGCGGCGGGGCGTGAGAAGGCGATGTTCTCGCGGATGGTTCCGTCGAAGAGGAACGACTCCTGCAGCACCACGCCGAGGTGGATACGGTAGCTGCCGAGATCGACGGTGTTGATGTCCACGCCGTCGACGGTGATCTTTCCCTGCTCGGAGATATGGAAGGCGCTGATGAGATTGATGATGGTGGATTTGCCGGAGCCGGAGGGGCCGACGAGCGCGGTCACGGTTCCGGGATTGGCCACGAAGGAGATTCCGTTCAGAACGGGCTTGTCCGTCTCGTAGGCGAAGTCGACGTTGTCGAAGACGACCTCGCCGTTCGGCTTTTTCGGCAGCTTTACGGTGCGGCGCGGATCGCTGTCTTCCTGGTCTTCGGCGAGAACCTCGTAGGTGCGGTCGAGACCGGCGATGGCCTCGGTGAGCTGTGTGCCGATGGAGCTGAGCTGGAAGGCCGGGGCGAGCAGGTAGGCGAGGAAGACGGTGTAGGTAACGTAGCTGCCCAGGGTGATCTTGTGGCCGAGGATCTCGCGTGCGCCGACGAACATGACCAGAGAGCCGACGATGCCGATGACGAGGCTGGTCGACATGCTCATGAAGGAGATGGCTGTAATCGCCTTCATCAGGTTGGCAAGAAGACGGCGCGCGCCTGCGGCGAAGACGCCGGCTTCGCGGTCTTCCGCGTGATAGGACTTGACGACGCGAACGCCGCCGAGCGATTCGGTAAGGCGGCCGGTGATTTCAGCGTAGATGATGCGGCGCTCGTGGTAGATGGGGCGGATGGCGCCGAAGACCTTACGCAGGGTCAGGATGAAAACAGCCATGATGACGAAGATGAGCAGGGTCAGCTTGGCGCTGATCCACATGAGCACACCAAAGGCCATCACCGCGGTCAGAATGCCGCCGCAGAACTCCACCATGCCCGCGCCCATGAGGTTGCGGAGGCCTTCGACGTCGGTCATGATGCGCGAGACAAGAGCGCCGGTGCGGTTGGCATCGTAAAACGCGACGGGCAGTTTGCCGATGTGTTCCTGGACCTGAATGCGGAGATCGGTGATGAGGCTCCACGCCGCTTTGGAGAGCGCCTGGGAGAGGACAAAGGAGCAGATGGCCTGAAGGATGGTGGCCAGCAGCAGCGCGCCGATCAGCGGAGCGAGAAGGTAACCGTTGTGCTTACCGATGACGTTGTCGATGAGGACCTTCGTCGACAGAGGCAGAACGAGGCCGGAGAGCTTGTCGACCAGGAGCAGAAAGATGCCGAGATAGATCAGCTTGTGGTGCGGACGCAGGAGCGCCCAAAGCTCCGGAAGCACCTTCTGCACGCGCAGTTTGCGCTTGCCGGCTGCATTCACCGACAGCAATGGTTTTGATTCCTTCGTAGCGCCTTGCCCCATTTCTCCGGTCCTCATCCTGAGTTTTTTACCGGAACGTCTTCCAGACCTGGCGCCGCCCCGAGCCACACTTTGTCACTATGCTCCACGGAAAAGTGGGTAATTGCAAGACACTTATGGGTGATTGCAGAATAGTTATTCTTTCTCTATGACGGCCGCTTTTATGTCTGCTGCCGCTTTGCCCCGCGAGCGAGCCGATGCGGCGGCTCACCCTCTGCGGGCTGATCCCCAAAATGTAAAAATTCGCCGCAGTGCGTCCTGTCAGTGAGAGTAAGACCAGGAAAGGACGGTCTGCGTGGCGGTAAGACCGCCGGTTCCTCCGGTAAAGCCGACCCAGGCAGTGTTTCCACCGACGATGGAGGGGATGTTGATGGTGGTCTGCTCGGTGACGGACGCGTTGGTCACGGTGTCGGTGAGCGTCATGGTCAGTGTGGTTCCGTCATAGACCAGATGCGCGTGGAAGACGTCGCCGCTGTGGAAGTTGATGGCGGTGGAGCTGAGGTCGGTGGACGGCAGAGTCGGGGATGCTCCGTTGGTGTAGAAGCCGGTTGAATCGGAGCCCTCGCCGGAGTTGCTGTAGAGGTCGAACTTCACGGCCACGCTGTCGGGGATTCCCTGATAACCGAGGGAGCCACCGTTGCCGCCCAGAGCCCAGACGTTCTGGTTCTGGATGGCGAAGGTCATGCCGTCGGCCGAGGCATTGGTCTGCTGAAAGGTGAAGTCGGTGGTGAAGCTTTGTACCGGCACGAGGGTTGCAAACCAGGCGCTACGCGCTTCGCCTTCTCCGCCATCGGTGAGCACGAGAGAGCCGCCGGTGACGGTGGGGCCGTCATTCAGCGAGAGGTTGGCGGCGGTAAATCCGGCAGCCGGATAGTTCACATAGGTGGTGGCCGCTGTTGTGCCGCCGGTGATGGTGTAGGCCGCCGTTGCCACGGCGCTGTTGAGATAGTTACTGGCGACGGCGATGGCCTTGAGCGTCTCCGTTGCGCTGACGGTGATGGGAGCGCTGTAGAGCGTGGAGGACGTCGTCGGAGTTGCGCCATTGGTGGTGTAGTAGATGGCCGCTCCGGCGGTGGTGTCGGAGATCGTCACCGACTGCGCCGAGGTATAGCTGCCGGCGGCCGGCGAGAAGGTGGGCGTGGCGGCGGTGGGAGCGCCTGAGCTGGTGTAGTTCGCGAACAGGATGGCGCTGGTGGCATAGCCGGATGCGACACCGATGGCGCGCACTCCGGCATTGGGGACTACGTTGAACGGTCCCGTATATACCGTGGATGACGTGGTGGGTGTACTGGAATTGGTCGTGTAATAGATGGTCGTTCCCGGCGTGGTGTCGGTGAGCGTGACCGTGACGGTTCCGGTATAGGTACTGCCGGGAGTGGGACTGGCAACGGGGGTCGCCACCGTGGGGCCGTTATAGTCGGCAATCAGAACGGCGCTGTTGGTATAGCCGCTGGCGATGGCGATGGCTCGCACTCCGGTATTGGGATTGACGGTAAACGGACCGGTGTACAGGGTGGATGAGGTGGTCGGGTTGGTCGAATTGGTCGTGTAGTAGATGCTGGCCCCGGGGGTGGCATCGGTCAGCGTAACGCTGGTGGGCGTGATGTAGGCGTTGCCCGCCGCCGGAGTGGCTACAGGGGTCGCCGCTACGGTGGAGATCGTATACGCTCCGGTGGCTACTGTGCTGTTGGTGTAGCCGCTGGCGACGGCGATGGCCTTGAGCGTCTCTGTGGCGCTGACGGCGATGGGAGCGCTGTAGAGCGTGGAGGATGTGGTCGGAGTTGTGCCGTTGGTGGTGTAGTAGATCGCCGCTCCGGTTGTGGTGTCGGAGATCGTCACCGACTGCGCCGCGTTGTAGCTTCCCGGCGCAGGTGAGAAGGTGGGCGTCGCGGCGGTCTGAGTGATGGTGTAGGCTCCGGTCGCTGTCGCGCTGTTGGTATAGCCGCTGGCGACGGCGATGGCCTTCAGCGTCTCGGTCGTGCTGACGGCGATGGGAGCGCTGTAGAGCGTGGAGGACGTCGTCGGGGTTGTGCCGTTGGTGGTGTAGTAGATGGCCGCTCCGGTTGTTGTGTCGGAGAGGGTCACCGACTGCGCCGAGGTGTAGGTTGCCGGGACCGGTGAGAAGGTGGGCGTCGCGGCGATCTGAGTGATGGTGTAGGCACCGGTCGCTGTCGCGCTGTTGGTGTAGCCGCTGGCGACGGCGATGGCGTTCAGTGTCTCCGTAGAGCTGACCGTGATGGGAGCGCTGTAGAGCGTGGAGGACGTGGTCGGAGTTGCGCCGTTGGTGGTGTAGTAGATCGCCGCTCCGGTTGTTGTGTCAGAGAGGGTCACCGACTGCGCCGAGGTGTAGGTTGCCGGGGCCGGCGAGAAGGTGGGCGTCGCGGCGGTCTGGGTCTGGCTGGGGGAAACGGCGTACGACCAGGAGAGCACTTCCTGCGTGGCCGTCAGACCACCGGTGCCGCCGGTGAAGCCGACATACGCGGTGTTGCCGCCTACCAGCGAGGGAATGTTGACTGTGGTTGACTCGGTGACGGACGCATTGGTGACGGTGTCGGTGAGCGTCATGGTCAGCGTGGTTCCGTCATAGACCAGATGCGCGTGGAAGATGTCGCTGCTGTGGAAGTTGATACCGGTCGAGCTGAGGTCGATCGCCGGGGTTTCGGGCACGGCGCCGTTGGTGTAGAAGCCCGTGGAATCGGACCCCTCACCGTTATTGCTGTAGAGATCGAACTTTACGGCGATGCTGTTGCCGATGCCGCCGTAGCCGAGATAGCCGCCGTTGCCGCCGGTGACATACGGGCTCTGCCCCTGGATGGCGAAGGTCATGCCGTCGGCCGAGGCATTGGTCTGCTGGAAGGTGAAGTCGGTCACGAAGGTCTGGACCGGCACGGCCGTGGTGAACCAGGCAGATCGGTTTTCGACCGGATTGCCGTCGGTGATGACAAGCGCTCCGCCGGTGACGGAAGCGCCGTTGTTCAGAGCCAGTCCCGAGGTGGTGAAGCCCATCGAAGGATAGTTGAGATAGACCGTGGAGCCGCTGGTGATGGTATAGGCCGCGGTTCCCACGGCGCTGGTGGTGTAGCCGCTGGCGACGGCGATGGCGTTCAGCGTCTCCGTGGCGCTGACGGTGATGGGACCACTGTAGAGCGTGGAGGACGTGGTCGGAGCTGCGCCGTTGGTGGTGTAGTAGATGGCCGCTCCGGCGGTCGCGTCGGAGATGGTCACCGACTGCGCGGAGGAGTAGGCGCCGCCTGCGGGCGTGAAGGTCGGCGTGGCCGCGGGTCCTGCGACGGTGATGGTGTACACCGCGCTTCCCACGGCGCTGGCGGTGTAACCGCCGGCGACGGCGATGGCCTTCACCGTCTCGTTGGTGCTGACAGTGATGGGAGTGCTGTAGAGCGTGGAGGCCGTGGTGGGCGTGGAGCCGTCGGTCGTGTAGTAGAGGCTGGCTCCGGCAGTGGTGTCGGAGATGGTGACGCTCTGTGCCGCGGTGTACGTTCCGCCCTTCGGTGTAAAGACGGGCGTGGCGGCGACCGGAGTGATGGTGATGGTGAAGGTTCCGGTGGCTACGGCGCTGCTGGTGTAGCCGGCAGCGACGGCGATGGCCTTCAGCGTCTCTGTCGTGCCGACGGTGATGGGCGCGCTGTA
This sequence comes from Paracidobacterium acidisoli, assembly GCF_003428625.2. Taxonomy (GTDB): domain Bacteria; phylum Acidobacteriota; class Terriglobia; order Terriglobales; family Acidobacteriaceae; genus Paracidobacterium; species Paracidobacterium acidisoli. The sequence continues at coordinate 47,096 of NZ_QVQT02000006.1, forward strand.
GAGCGTGGACGACGTGGTGGGAGTGGAGCCGTCGGTCGTGTAGTAAATGCTGGCTCCGGTGGTGGAATCAGCGATGGTGACGCTCTGCGCCGCGGTGAAGCTGCCGCCGGTGGGCGTAAAGGTGGGAGTGGCTGCCGCGGGCGTCGTGCCGGTGGGGTTGGAGTAGGTCCAGGTCAGGATCTTCTGGCTGGAGCTGAGGCCGCCGGTGCCGCCGGTGAAGCCGACATACGCCGTGTTGCCGCCGACGGTGGCCGGGATGTTGACGGTCCAGCTGGTCGACCAGGTGGCCTCGGTCACCATATCGGTGATGGTCATGGAGAGCGTGGTGCCGTCGTAGCCAAGCTGCACCAGCATGGCATCGCCGCTGTGGAGGTCGATGCCGGTGGAGCTGAGATCGATCGCGGGGGTCTCCGGAATGGCGCCGTTCAGATAGAGGCCGGTGGAGTCTGGGCCTTCGCCGTTGTTGCTGTAGAGATCAAACTTCACGGCAAGGCTGTTGGCGATGCCGCCGTAGCCGAGATAACCGCCGTTGCCGCCGAGAGCGGTAAGTCCGGCGTTCTGAATGGCGAAGGTCATGCCGTCGGCGGCCGGATTGGAGAGCTGGAAGGTGAAGCTGGTGCTGAAGGACTGGACGTTGACCGGCTGATAGTACCAGGCGCTGCTGGCCTCGACCTCGCCGCCATTGGTGAGCTGCAGGCGCGAATCGTCAAGATCGGTGCTGCCGTTGAAGACCATGAGGCCGGCCGACGAGGCGAAGCCCTGGCTGAAGTCGATGGCGGTGGAGCCGGAGGCGATGTTGTACGACACCGTGGCAACCGCGCTGTTGGTGACGCCCGAAGCCGCTGCGATGGCGTTGATCGTTTCAGACTGGCTGACCGTGAAGGGCGCGCTGTAGAGCGTCGAGGATGAGGTGGGGGTGGAGCCGTCGGTGGTGTAGTAGATGGCCGCGCCGCTGGTGGCGTCGGTGATGGTAACCGTCTGCGGGGAGGTGAAGCTGCCGGATTTGGGCGAGATGACCGGCGTGGCGGCCTGGCTGTTGTTGGTGTAGGTCGCCGATGTGGTCGCGCTCTGCAGGTAATTGGCGGCGCTGGCTATGGCGGTGATGGTCTCGGTCGAAGAGACGGTGATGGCGCCGCCGTAGACCGTCGAGGATGTGGTGGGGGTGGAGCCGTCGGTGGTGTAGTAGATGGCTGCGCCGGGCGTCGAGTCGGTGATCGTGACCTGGACGGTGCTGGTAAAGCCCTCAGAGGCGGGGCTGATCACGGGAGTCGCCGCCTGCGGCAGCGAGTTCAGAAGCCCGTAGATGCTGAGCTGGCTGGCGGTGCCTACGTAGACCTTTCCGTTGACGATAGTGGGAACGGCAAACTTGATCGCCACGCCGGGATTATCGCGCGTTGCGTTCGTGGCGCTCGAATAGAGCGTGGTCGCGACGTTGGTGGCGAGATGGGCCTGGAGGATGGCGGGACCGCTCGATGAATACGCTTCGGAGTCGATGGACCAGACGATGCCGTTGGTGTTGCCGTTGGCGGAGATGGAGGGCGTGGCTCCGGGGAAGCCGTACTGCTCGGTCGACTCCACGATGGGATAGGTAGTGAGCTGGCCGTTGACCAGCGGAAATGCCTTGAGGTTGTCGAAGCGTCCCCAGTAATAGACCGTGCCGTTCCAATAAGCGGGCGTGCTCCAGACGCCGAGGTTGCCGACGGCGTACTGCGTGGACTGGACCACCTGATCGGTGGTGTTGTAGCCGCCCATGCTGTCGCGGTTGATGAGATAGAGGTCGCCGATCTTGCCGGTCTGCACGAGGAGGTGAGGATAACTTCCGGTGGTCTGTGTGGGGACCAGCATGACGCCGCCCGAGGCCACGTCGCCATCTCCCGCATCGAGATCGGCCTGATCGGAGGGCGTGAACTCATCCTGCACGGTGGGCACGCCGTTGGTCAGATCGAGATTCAGGACGCTGTCGCCGTAATCCATGGCATTGGTATAGGGCTTGGCCGCGGTGTAATCGCCGTTGCCGGTCGCGATGAACATCCGCCCGAAGGGATGGCTGGAGTCGGGAATATCGGCGGCGAGGCCAGCGCCGGACATCCAGAAGCCGCCGCCGAGGCCGTTGGGCGAGACGCAGTAGGCGCCGGTCTGCTGCAGCGTAGCGGCGTTATAGGAGAGTACCCACCCATGCCACGGGCCGTTGTCGCCGTGGGCCGCAAAGCCGATGTAGACGATGCCGTTCAGCAGCAGCAGGCCGGGACGCTGGTTCTCCCAGAGCGTGGAAAAGGTCAGGCTGCTTCCGGAGCTGCCGCTGCCGGTGCCGGTGACGGTGGCCGTCAGAACCACCGGACCGCCGAACTTCTCGAGGCCGGTCGTGACATCGAGAGCGTGCAGACGCTGCACGGCAGAGCCGTTCTCCATCGACTTGCTGACGACGTAGAGAGTATTGGTCGTGGGATCGATGACGGGAGTGCCGGTGATGCCGTACTGCGGCTGAATATCACCGCTGACCGTCGTGTACGGAATGGTGGTGGCTCCGGCTGCGGCGCCGTGGGCGGCGGCCAGCATGGAGGCCTGCCAGAGCAGACCGGAGGTGCTTCCGCCGTTGCTGTCGGCGTCGAAGGCGTAGACCGAATCGTTCTCGGTGGCGACGAAGACGACGTTATGCGTCGCGCCGTTGATGGTGAGGTTGGGCAGATAGAGAGGCTGAGCGTAGATCTGACCGTCGACCGGCTGCGAAAAGAGCAGGCCGAACTGCGTGGGATTGACGTTTGACGGCGTCAGGATCGTCTCGTTGAGATTCTGCCCTGTGCGTCCGATGTCGTTATGCCACGTGGTGACGCTGGTCTGGGCAAATCCCGCAACCGTAACCGCAGGTAAAACCAGAAACATCGCGATCCGAAGGAAAAGTCCTGCAAAACTGCTTCGTACACCAGCCATATATCCAGTCATTTTTGTCGTGTCCTCATTCTTCTGTACTGCTCAGCGTGAGTCTGCATGTGTGCCTGAACGGCACCAACGCTCTTTCATCCGCACCGTAACCGGCTCTGTGGCACACATAGCCGGTCCTGCCCGGCAGACAGTGCGAGACCGTCTGACGAACGACATCAGGGGGACCGAAAGAAGGCAGCGCCCAGGGACGAGCCTCCCGGGAACGAACTGCCAGAGGGGAGGGATTGCAGGACGGGGAAAAAACCCGCAACCACTATATTTTCTAATTGTTTTTCGTTACGCGGGGAACAATTTTCTGCGTTGTTTGCCACTGGTAACGAGAGAAGAGTTACTCTCTGTCGCATTTCAGAACACCTTCGTTGCAGATTTGGGAAAAATACGGTGAAAGATCCGTTTCGCAACGTCTCTTTTGTGCCGGCAGGCCTCCGCGGTTGTGCGATCCAGGGTTGCGCTGAAGCACAGGCTCACGGCACATTCATGACAGGAGACCTTCACAGGATGGATCGATTGCGGTTCGCTGTGCGCGTATGCCGTTCCGGGCTCGCGCTGTCTTTGCTGCTTCTGCCGGGTCGATTTTTCTGTGCGGCACAGACGAATTCGGCTTCCCCTTTGCTGACGCCGGAGCGTCTGGCTTCCCTGCCCGGCCTGAACGGCGATCCCATGCAGGAGCCTCACTGGAGCGCCGACGGAAGCCACCTTGCCTTTCTGCACAGCCCGGAGGCCGGTCCGCACGCCCGCAGAGATCCGCATGCCCAGCCGGAGATTCGCGTGGTGGAGGCAGGCGACGGAAAGCCTTCGGTGCTGCTTTCCTCACAGGCGGTTCGCGATGCGCTGGAGCCGGGCCCGCATGTGCCGGTTGCGCCCGATGACGAGGATGACGACGACGGGATTCCGCCGACACGGCTGACGGACTTTGCCTGGGCCCCGGATGGCCACGGCGTTTTACTGATCGCCTCCGCTTCCCTTGCCTGGTACGACCTGCGGAGCGCTTCGGCGCACATGCTGATCTCCGGGAGCGCGACTCTCAGCGATGCCGCGCTCTCACCGGACGGAAAGACGGTGGCCTTTGTCCGCGACCACAGCGTGTGGCTGGTTGCGGTGGCGGGTGGAGCGGCGCATCTCTTTACACCGCGCGGACAGGAGACGCTGCGCGAGGGCGAGCCGGACTGGCCTTATCGCAGCGAACTCGGCGTGCGCGCCGCATTCTGGTGGTCTCCGGACTCGAAGCAGATTGCGTGGCTGGAGACCGACGACCATGCCGTCGCCCGCTATGAGATCCGCGAGTCGAATGGCGAGATGCGGAGCATCGCGTATCCGAAGCCTGGCGGAGCTATCCCCGGGGTCCGTGTCTTCGTCCGGGCGGTGAGCGGCGGGACGGCCCGACGGATGGAGCTGGACCCGGCGGAGAATGTGTATCTGCCTCGCGTCGAGTGGCTGCCGGACTCGAAGGAACTGGCGATCGAGCGGCTCAGCCGGACGCAGAAGGTGCTGGAGTATCTGATTGTCGATGCGGCGACGGGAAGATCGTATGTTGCCGTGACCGATCGCGACGCTTACTGGATCAATCTCTCGGACGATCTGCACTTTCTGAGCGATTCGCGCCGCTTTGTGATTTCGAGCGAGCGGGCGGGTTATCGCCATCTCTATCTCTATGACACCAGCGGGAAGCAGCTTGCGCAGCTGACGCAGGGCCCGTGGGAGGTTACGCATCTGGATGCCGTGGATGAGAAGGCCGGGCTGGCTTACTTTACCTCGACGCAGCGCAGTCCTCTGGAGCGGCAGGTTTACAGCGTACGGCTCGACGGCAGCGGCCTGACGCAGGTGACCCAGGAGCCGGGAACACACCGGCCCTTCTTTTCTCCGAACGAGCAGAGCTTTCTGGATACGTGGTCGGACCGCAACACGCCGCCGCGCCAGGATCTGGTGCGCGCCGATGGACAGCGAGTGGCGACGGTGACGCCGAGCGCAGCGCCGCTGCTGGCGTCCTTTGCCCTGCCGCCGGTGGAGCTGACGACGGTGAAGCTGCATCCGGATGAGTCGCTGCGGGCACTGATGATTCGTCCTCCGGCGTTTCATGCCGGAGAGCGGTATCCGGTGCTGGTTTATTTTCCGGGCGGTCCGCCGATGGCCGGAGGGCCGGGCGAACAGGTGGCCCGCGATGTGTGGGGCGGCGACACGATGCTGTGGCTGCGCTCGATGGCGCAGCGCGGCTACCTGGTCTTTGCCCTCGACCATCACGGCACCCGCGGCCAGAGCCATCTCTTCGAGGAGCCGCTGCACTACCGCTTCTCCGCGGCGGAGATGTCGGACCAGCGGGACGGGGTGCGCTTTCTGGCATCGCTTCCCTACGTCGATGCGTCGCGGATCGGCGTCTGCGGATGGGGCTACGGGGGCTTTCTGGTGCTGCACGCGATGCTGCACAAGCCGCTGCTGTACAAAGCGGGGTTTGCGGGAGCTCCGGTGATCGACTGGCATTACTATGACGCGATCTTCGGGGAACGCTATCTGGGCGATGTGGTGACCTATGCCGACGGGTGGAATGCCTCGACGCCGCTGGAGGACGTGGCCAATCTGAAGAGTCCTTTGCTGGTGGCGCAGGGCACGGCGGACGAATACGTCCACATAGAGAACACCGACACGCTGCTCAACCGGCTGCTGGACGCGGGCAAATATGCCGATGTGCTGCTCTTTCCGGACCGCGGGCACACGATCGACGATCCCCAGGCAAAGCGCATTCTTTACGAGCGCATGACGGCGTTTTTTCTGAAGAACCTTTAAACAGGTATTTCCCGAATGATCCGGAAGATGCTTCAGCCTCGCGCCGGAGAGGTAAAGGCGTCCATCATAATGCCGATGGAGATGAGCAGCGCGGCGAAGATCCAGAGCCAGCCGATGGTGAGCAGACCGTCGCGCGCAGTGTACAGAATGCGGTCGATCTGATGGAGGGAGATGACCTCCACGCACCAGAAGCTGAAGGAGAGACAGCCGCCGGCTGTGGCGACAGCGGCCCAGGCGCGGCCCCGCAGTCTTCGGAAGACGCGGCCAAGGAGCAGCATGAGCACGAGAGCCAGCAGGATCAGCAGCACGGTCTGCACGATGCGGCGCTGGTCGTACAGATGGAGGGCGATGAATTGCGCCTGGAACCAGCGGTGCAGTATCCAGCGCGTGTTGAAGGCCAGGTCGAGGAGCTGCGCGAGCTCGAGAAGGCCGAGAGCCCCGGCGAGACGGGCGGGGCCTCCGGTATGGACGCTAGGGACAGGGACAGTACTTCCGGAACGGGCGCGGGCGGCGATGCAGGCAACCAATGCGACGCCGGACGCCATCAGACCAGCCACACGAGTCTGCATCACAGGAAAGGCGTGGGGACCTGCTCCCCTGAACGTGTGAAGTGCCGTGTGTTCACCTGAGATTTCTCTCTCCGCATTGCCGCGCAGGGCTGATCGTGGATCAGCTCGATACCTGTCCGCAGATTCCGCTGGTATCGGACGGTTATTTCCATATATCGTAACGTCGGTCTAAGCTGGAATTCGTCCTCATGAATGTCCTCCCCCTGTGCATTCTGCTGGCCTGGATACCGGTCAGCGTTCTGCTCTATTACCGGTTCCCTGTGCGCACGGCGACGCTGCTGGTGTTCGTGGGCGGATGGGCGATACTGCCCGCAGCGGCCTATGAGCCGTCGACCAATTCCTTTCCTTACTGGATTCTGGGCACCAGCCTTGCGACAAATTACTTCGTTACCAAGGCCAGCGTCATCGGGCTGGGCGGGCTGACGGGATTTCTGCTCTCTCACCGGCACGATATCCGCGAATTCCGGCTCACTTACTGGGACTTCCCGATGGTGATCTGGTGCGTGGTGCCGCTGCTGTCGGCGATTGCCAATCCGGGCGTGCCGTTTTCGAGCGGGCTGAAGTACGAGCTATATCAGATGCTGGCGTGGGGCGTTCCTTATATGCTGGGGCGTCTTTACTTCTCCGATACCGAATCGCTGCGGCTGGCCGCGCAGGCCTTTGTAATCGCCGCGCTCTTTTATATTCCCATCTGCATCTTCGAAATCTGGAAGGGGCCGCAGCTCTACGCCCACCTTTACGGTTATGAGCCGTACCGCTGGACCGGAGCACAGCGCTACTTCGGCTACCGGCCGATCGGCTTTCTCGAAACCGGCAATCAGCTCGGCATCTGGATGGCGACGGCGGCGCTGATCGCGATATGGCTGTGGGCCAAGAAGATCATGACGCACGTTCTGGGCATGCCCATTGCCGTCGTGGCGCTGAGCCTGTTCGTGGTGACGCTGTGCTGCCAGTCGGGCGCGAGCATTGTGCTGCTGCTGGTGCTGCTGCCCTTTGTCTTCGTCAGCCACCGCACCTTTCCCCGCGCGATGGCGGTGTTTCTGGTGACCGGGGTGCTGCTCTTTGCCGGACTGCGACTGTCGAACGTGGTCTCCGTACAGACGCTGGTGCGGAGGAACCCGGCGGCCCATTCGGTGGCGCACTTTCTGAAGCGGATCGGCCGCGGATCGCTGGGCTGGCGGCTGGTCGAGGACGAGCGGCATGTGGGCATCGCGCTCGAAAAGCCGCTGCTGGGTTATGGAGAGTGGGACTGGTGGCGGCGGAGCGTGCTGCGCCCGTGGGGGCTGTGGCTGCTCTCGTTCGGAATGTACGGGATGTTCGGGCTGGTGGCGCTGGAAGCGCTTCAGTTTGCGCCGGTGATTCGCGTGGTCTGGTTTCCGCTGGCCCGCTCCGATATCGAGGCCCTGAATCTGCGCCATGCACTGGCGGCGGCCATTCTGATGTCGGCGGTGGACAATCTGCTGAACAGCTCGATGATTCTGCCTCTGCTGCTGGTGATGGGCGGCATGAGCACGTGGGAGTCCGCGGCGGCAAAGGTCGAGGTCAACGTGGAGGGTCCGGAGATCGAGACCAGACCGCTGCTGCTGGAGGAGCCGGAGAGAGGCTTCCGCGAGCATCCGGGGCAGGAGGCGATGCCCCGGCACACGGAAGAGCTGAGCGGTTCCGTGCGGCTGATCGACGGAAAATGAGACGGGGTCAAATGAGCCGAGTTACCGATCCCGGTTTGTGTATCGCACATGGCTGAAAACCTGCTTCGTTTGCGTCTGCGAGTCTGACTGGCCGCTTTGGCGGCTTTGCCGCTGCCGGTAACGAGCACGCGGCTGATCTTCGGAACACGGCGGGCGCGGTACGGAGACAGCTCGCGCCGGAGGAGCCCGAAGGAGCTCCGATTTACCTGGGAAAATGTGTCGGGAAGGACGGCGGGAAAACAGGGGGCTTCTCAGCAGCCTTGCGCCGGGAAGCCCCGATTCACCTATGACCCGGTTCCGCGGAAGACCACCTCAGCGGTCCGGACCAGAATTTTCAGGTCCAGCCAGAGGCTCCAGTTTTCCACGTAGGCAAGATCGAGCGCCACGTACCGCTCGAAGGATGGATCCTGACGCGCACGCACCTGCCACAGGCCGGTAAGCCCGGGCATCACTTCCAGACGGCGGTAGTGTTCCAGCTCGTATTTCTCGACTTCGCTGGCCAGCGGCGGCCGGGGGCCTACCAGACTCATCTCACCGCGCAGCACGTTGAACAGCTGCGGCAGCTCGTCGAGGCTGTATTTGCGAAGAATGCGGCCCACGCGGGTTATGCGGGGATCATCCTTCATTTTGAAGAGAATTCCGGTGCGCTCGTTCTTTGCAGCGAGAGCGGCCTTGAGCTGTTCGGCGTTGGCCACCATGGTCCGGAATTTGAGGCAGGGGAAGTAACGGCCTTTGCGTCCGATGCGCTCGGAGACGTAGAAGACCGATCCTTCAGAGTCGAAGCGCACGGCCAGAGCGATCAGCAGCAGGATCGGAGAGAGCAGCAGCATGATGATCGTGGCCAGAACGACATCCGAGGCCCGCTTGAGAAAGTACGCAATCGCCTTCTCGTCGCGGTGATGAATGGAGACCACCGGGAAGTCGCCGAGGTATTCGATGGAGGCTTCCGGCGTGAGGCCGTCGTAGAAGCCAGGCACGACCAGCACTTCGATACCGAGCTCGCGGGCGAGATCCACCAGGCTGAGAACGGTCGCGGTGCTGCAGCTTTCCGTGATGATGACTTCGTCGATGAAATGCAGGCGGGTGAGATAGCGGAGCTGATCGAAGGTGCCGAGCACCTGTCCGGGATGGGCCTGAGGAGCGGAGCAGGTACCGGGCATCTCGATGAAGCCCTTGAAGGTCCGTCCGAGATGACCGTTGCCGACGATCTGCTTGTACATCGCCGTGCTCATGGTGCTGGTACCGAGGATGAGCACGTTGTGCGTGTCCAGACCGCGCTCGTAGCGGCGGAAGGCCGTGCGGCGCCAGTAAAGTCTGGAGATGGAGAAGAAGATGGTCGTCAGTCCGATGAGCCACGCCACGACGGCACGCGAGATGAGCACGCCGTGCATCATGTAAATGGCTCCGCAAAGCAGCAGGCCGGCGGTAAGGCAGGACTGTACGGCTTTGCGCTGCTCGTTCAGAGTGCTGTAGGTCAGCGAGCTTCCGTAGAGGCCGTGATGGTGCGCCACAGCGAGAAGCGCGGCGAGAAACAGCGCGAGGTAGGAGAGCTGAATGTGAATGGGCGTCTGCGACTGGATCAGATGCTTCAGGCTCGTACCGGGAACCATCCAGCGTTCGAGGCCGAAGCGCAGAGCCAGCGCCAGTGAAATCAGAATGCCGGCAACGTCGCAGCCCATCATGAGACGGGCGTTGAATCCTGCACGGGTTGCGGTGCGGCGGCGGATGCCGCCGGTGGAAACAGATTTGCCGGGGAAGGTTTTGTGCCTGGCAACACTATCAAGGCTGATTGTAGCCATCTCTGGTCACTCCAAAATGTCCCTGTTGGACCGGAATGAAATGCGCAGATTCTTTCTTTGAAAGATCTCTGCCTGGTTCTGCCCCGCTCTTCGTTATCGGACCGGATGGCCCGGGCGGCTCAATGATGAACAGCAATAAAGGGAAGGATTTCAACCCATCGCCCGCGCGCGGAATGGCCGCTGCAGCGGAGGACGAAGTATGGAAAATCGTGAACTTCGGGGGGAAAGCGTTTCGTGATGAACTGCTTTTTTGCGGATGCCGGATGAACTTTCAGAACGATCTCAGCGTTATACCGAATCAGATCGGTCTGGTCTCTGCAGGCGGCGGAACATCCAGGAAACCGGAACACCGGAGAGCATGTGCAGTGTGCCGGCTTTCTGCAGCTGCGTATGGCTTCGCCAACTTGACTCACATGTGGAGGAGTCAACGAGAAAAAAGGCGGAGAAAGAACGAACAGTACAACCAGGGAATCACCCTTTTACAGGGGTGACAATTACTTGTTTTTGACTTATCCCCTGTCACAGGCCATTTCCGCCCTGCGGCAGGAATAAGTCATGACGAGAGCACCCGCGTTACTGTCTGCCGGCGCTCACCATGAACTGAGGCTAATCTGCCGGGCCCTTCCGCACCATTCCTCTTTGGTAATGGCACTTGATTTATTTGGTAATCGTAAGCCGAATCGAAACGGTCAGAGGCGCCATTGCACTAATCAGGCAGAGACAGTGCGGGACCGGTGTAGTATCTTCACCTGAGTTAACGGGTGCCGAAGGCCTTTACCGCATGGGCATTGTGTTACCCGTCATTACCATTGTGCCAAAAAGTTATTCTTGTCCAGCGGTTTTGGCTGGATTAGAGTAACGACCAAAATCGGGGCAAGAGCCGTTTTCCTGAAGGAGCCTCTTTCATGTCTTTTTCTGCCGCTGTTGAAAGTCCATCGACCGAGTCCATATTCGAAGCTGCCAATCCTGGTTTCCAGGAGAATTTCGACGAACTGCCGTTTGCCTTCTCTCACTGCTTCAACGAGAGCCACCCCCTGTTCCAGCTCTCACGGCTTCGCAGGCTGATGGAGAATCCGGAGACGCGGAAGGGTGTGTACTACGACGCCGGCGAGATTCGCGTCGACCAGCGGTGGGACTCGATTCCCGAGCGCAAGGTAACGATGGAAGAGGCCTTCGACAACATCGGCAACGCCGGCGCCTGGATGATCTTTCGCCGCGTGAGCCTCGATCCGGATTACAACATGCTGCTGGACCAGTGCCTGGACGAGGTAAAGCGGCTGAGCGGCAGAAAGATCGATGAGGACCAGAAGAGCCAGGAGGCGATGATCTTCGTGACATCGCCCAACCGCGTCACCTCGTATCACATCGACCGCGAATGCAACTTTCTTATGCAGGTTCGCGGCAAAAAAACGATCAATGTATTTGACCGCAATGATCGGGACGTTATGCCCGAGCATGAGCTGGAGACGTTCTGGTCCAAAGACAACAATGCCGGCATTTATAAGCCGGAGTACCAGGACCGGGCCTTCGTCTTTGAAATGAAGCCCGGCACCGGCGTACATATTCCGGTAAACTCCCCGCACTGGCTGAAGAACGGAGATAACATCTCTATCTCGTTCAGCATCAGTTATCAGTACAAAGATACAAACAGGAAGTACGTGTACCAGGCAAACTATTATCTTCGCAGGATGGGTTTTCAGCCTACCCCTCCGGGCCGGTCGGCGCTGATCGACGGTACAAAAAAGACATTCGTCGAAGCCGGGCTGAAAGGGAAGAAATTATTGCAGTTTGGCAGGCACTGATTTAACGCGCAAGACGGCACGCAGGCCTGCAGAAGTATTTCTGCCTCCAGAGACTGACTGAACATCCATCTTCTTACCGTTCATTCAGCCGTGTCTTTTCAGGTAACTAACCGTCGAGGGCCCTTTTGGCGGTCGACACTCCCCAATCGCAGCAGGGTGGTTCACCGCCACCGCACTTTGCCGTGCGGACGATTCCTCGGCGCTGGTCCCGAATTTATGGCCAGCGGGGAGTTCTGAATGGATACTGCTCCGATTACGGTTCTTTGCCCGAATCCTGCATCCAGAGCGCTTTTCCGCGTCGGATGGGACCGTGTTCCGTTTGAGTTTTCGCATGCTCTTTATGCGTCAGAGCTGTTCTCGCTTCCGGCTCTGATCGATCTTGCCAGGCGGGTGGCTCCCCGTTCCAACCGATCGTACGTGGAAGAAGACCACACGGCGCCCGGCAACGGATGGAGCGACCGCCCGTCGAAGAAGTCCCTCGTCGAAAATCTCGAAGAGATCGCCGACACGCATTCTCTGGTGATGCTGAAGCGCGTGCACGAGGAGCCGGAGTACCGCTGCGTTCTCGACGCCTGCACCGATGAGCTGTCGCAGCTTTCGGGCATCGACATGCGCCGGAGCTATCGCGATGCGCTGATGACGATCCTGATTACGTCACCGGGGCGGATCACACCCTACCATATCGACTCGGAAGCGAACCTGCTGATGCAGATGCACGGATCGAAGTCGGTCTTCATCTTCGACGGAAACGATCGCGAGGTGCTGCCGGCGGTCGAGCTGGAGCGCTTCTGGTCGGGCGATATCAAGGCGGCGACCTATCGTGAGCAGCTTCAGGAGCGGGCGTGGCGATTCGAGCTCTCTCCGGGCGTCGGCGTCTGCAATCCGATCATCTTTCCGCACTGGGTGCAGAACGGCCAGAATGTCTCGGTGTCGCTCAGCATTAACTACAAGCGCGTCGCGGACCAGTCGGCGGATGTCTTCCGGATGAATGCCAGGCTGCGGAAGATCGGCCTGCATCCTTCAGAGCCCGGACACAGACCGATGCGGGACGGAACCAAGGCCGGTCTTTACCGCACCATTCGCAACGTCAACCACGTGCTGCACCCGCGCAAAACGCATCACGCATAAATACGGCTTCACTCTACGGAAGGCTCCGGCAGGAATTGCCGGGGCCTTTTCTTTTATGACGGTTCAGCGGCAATTGTCAGCGTGGGGTGAGCGCACGAAGCCGGAAGATGCTTAGAGTCTGGCTATGCGGTCGCGCAGCTCCCGGGCTTTGGAGGTCTCACCGAGCTGCTGATAGGTTTCGGCGAGAGCCTGATAGAGCTCGTGGGATGGCGGCTGGAACTGCATCTCAAATTCAAGGATCTGCTCGGCGTGCTTCGCATCGCCCTGTTTTGCGTCGGCCAGGGCCATCAGCACCGCAGTGTGCAGGTCGACGTCGCGGGTCGGCGTGTATTGCTGCGAGAGCACGGCGATCTGCGAGTCCTGCCCGGCGGAGGCGTAGCACTGCACCAGATGCGCGAGGATGTGCGGATCGCCGGGAGCGGCTTCGAGAGCGCTGCGGAGCCAGTGGATGGCAGCGGGGATCTCTCCTGAAGCTGCCGCGCTGAGGCCGCGCTGATAGTCGTCGCGCGCGTCCTCCTGCTTTCCCGGGGCCGGCGCATCGTATACGGTCCACATCTCGGTGGGGATGGCGCTGTCGGTCACATGAAAGATCATGGCCGCGTACGCGCTCTGATTCGTGGCCTCGTTCGTTGCGGTGACCACCAGGCGATAGGTGCCGGGAGCCAGGGCGGCGGTCGAAAACGTATGACCCGTGAGCAGATTGCCGGAGGCGCTGAATTCGCTTCCGTCCACTTCTTCGGACTCCTGCTGCGGCTCGCCGGAGCCGACGGCGCCCCAGGCATAGTGGAGACGGACCTTGAGAGTAGCCTGACTCGCGGCGTCGAGCGGCTTGTTCCAGAGCTGAAAGGCGAGGCGCAGGGTCTCTCCCTGATGCAGCCAGGCGCTCTTTACACCGAGGGGGGCGAAGCGAATGCCTTCCATGCTGAAGGGGAGCACGGCCTGCGCGTTGCGGACGGGAGGCTGCGAAGAGAAGGCCACGAGGCCGCTGATGCCCCAGGAGGCCTGATCGGGCGATGGGATCGTCACCGTTGCCTGCTGGCGGTAGCCGGTGTGGTTCAGGTCATTGGTCAGCGTTACGAGAACGCGGTAGCTGCCCTGCGCCAGAGGAAGACGCCCCTCGGCTCCGAAGATCTTCGACTGCGCGCTGCGAATCTGCGCCGGAGCGAGATCTTCGGTGAGCACCTGCTGATCGTCGTAGACGGGAGCGCCGGAGGCGGTCTGCACCTGCGTGTGGAGTGTTACGTGATATCCGAATTTGCCACCGGGAAGGCTTCCCACCAGCGAGGGATCGGGTTTGGGCAGACGAAAGAGATAGCTGACGGTCATGCCGCTGCCCTGTTCGCGCGCGATAGTGGTCTGAAGATCGGGCTCGTCGCCGCCGTAGAAGATGGTCGAGGTGACGTTCGCGGTGCGGCGCTCGTCGAGAAGGCGAAGGGTGACGGGATTGTCAGCGAGCCCCTCGATGTTGCCGAGCAGCGCGTCGGATTCGAGATCGGGGGTGAAATGGCTGAGATCGACGATGGCGGTGGGCAGCAGCGAAACCACGGTGCGGGCGACTTCATCGCCGAGTGAGTGGCGAACGATATCGAGGCACTGCTGCGGGTCGTTCATGCCGCGCAGCGTCGTGACCAGTTTCGTGGGACCGTCGATGACCGGCGAGTAGAGCTTCCAGTCTTCCGCCGGGCCTGGTTTGAAGAAGACGACGTAAAAGTGAGTGGGCAGCGCCGACGTCAGGCTCTGGTAGAACCATATCTGCATGGGGCGAACGTTCTGCCCCAGCTCGTAATCGGCCTTCTGCTTCGGCGCACCCAGTGTGATGTAGATGCGTCCGCGATCGGTGCGCCATCCGTCTTCTGCTTCCCTGCTGCCGAAGTACTCGTTGGCATAGGCCAGGCGCTCATAGTGCTCGGTCTCGTAGGCGTTTACTCCGGAGCCGGGATCGGGATTGCGCTCCTCCCAGAAGGCGTGAATGAAGTGATCGCGCTCGGCATCGCTGCGCAGGCTGAGAAACTGCTTCCGCTCTTCGCTCGGGATGATGTAGGCAACATCTTCCTCGATCCATTTGCGGTAGTGGGGCGAGAGGTCTTTGGCGCGATCGGCCGCGTGGGCCGCGGGGAGCAGAGGCAGAAGAAGGAACAGACAAAGAACACGGCGCAACCACATAGAAACGGCACACTCCTGCGGCAATGAAGGGGAAAGGCGGCGGGCCCTTCCCCTTCTGTCTTCAGAACTCGAAGCGGATAGAGCCGCGAGCGTAGAACGGTCCCTGGAAGGATGTCGGCCTTCCATAGTCCGTGTTGGAAATGGGCGCCACGCCGACACCGGTGCCGGGCTGCTCGGTGTACTGCACCTTGCCGGTCATGAACTGGCTGTTGGTGACGTTGAAGGCGTCCACAGCAAAGCGCAGCGTGTAGCGGTCGTGCATGGTGACCGGATACTCGCTGTGCAGATTGAGCTGCACCGCGGAAGGTGTGCGGCCGGCCGCGCCACGGCCACCGAGCGGCACTTCTCCCTGGTTCAGGTAAATGGGGTGATCGGCGAGTAAGCTGAGCGGCACGCCGGACTCACCGGTCAGCCCAAGACCGAGGTTCAGACGGTTCGCCGCGTTAAAGAAACGCGTGTCCTGCCCGATGGTGTAGCTGAGGAAGAGATTGCCGACGTTGCGGCGATCGGTGCTCAGATAGCCGGGCGTGAACTGATCGCCGAGCAGGCCGAGCTTGCCAGCGGTGAAGTCGAAGAGCGAGCTGATGCCGGGATCGGACTGGCCATTGTCGTTGCGATAGGCTCCCTCATAGTTGCCGTAGAGCTTCGCAAAGCGATAGTTGACGACGGCGAGCCAGTGATTGGTGAAGCGCTTGTCGAGCTCGAGCTCCATCGCCTGATAGCGGCGAACCGGCCGGACAAAGCCATCTGGTTTGCCGTCGCCCGGCCCTGCATCCATGGTCGCGAGGTTCAGGAAGCAGGCGCCGCCCACGGGCGCGTCGGCACCATTGATGAAGAGTCCGCCGACGGCTTTGGGACCGGAGGTATCGTTAGTCGCGGTGCAGCCCGGTACCGGAGCCACATACTGGCCACTTATCTTCGACGCTGCCTGAGCCGTGGCGTACTGCGCCGGCGTATAAGTAACCTCGTCCTCGTTTACGGCGATATCGGTGCCCGGTCCTGGATTGTAGATGCCGCCGGTGTAGTTGCCGGAGATGGTCGATGCCTCCGGCGACTGCGAGCCGATGTCTTCAATCACGCGGCCGAGGCGGCGATCGGTATAACGAGCCTTGGCGACGATGCTGTGCCCGAGTTCCCTTTCGAGACCGAGCACGTACTCGTCCTCATACTCGCCTTTGGTGCCGGGGAGAATGCCTTCACCGGTGGATGAGGCAAAGCTGGGAGCGCCGAAGTTGGTGACGGAGCCGTCGGCGTTGGTCTGCTTGGGCAGTCCGTTGAGGGTGTGCGCGCTGTCGGGAACGATGGTGACGGAGCCGTCGGCGCCGATCTCGGGAGCGAAGTAGAAGCTGGTGTCGTCCTGCTCATTGCCGAGCTGACGGATGGCGGCATCGAGCGGCATGGCCCAGTAGTTGCGGCCATAGTTGAAGAAGATCTTGCCCTTGCGATCTCCCAGCGGGTCGAGGTTGATGCCCAGACGCGGCGACCAGCTTCCGGTAAAGGCATAGTTCAGAAGATCGCCGCCGACCCGCTCCTCTTCCCAGCGGACGCCGACATCGAGGTTGATGAAGCGGTTCATCTGATAGCTGTCTTCAAGATAGGCGGCATGATAGCGGCCGAAGGCCTGAACGTTCAGTCCGACATAGGTGCCGCGGGAGATAGAGGCATAGACCTGCTCGCCATGATACGTAGCGCAGTAGGTGCAGGTGGGGTCGGTGAAGTTGGTGGTGTTGGCCGCCGCGAGCGTGAAGGTGGCATTGGTGAGCGAGCCGATGGCGTGCGCGGGGATGTTGCTGTAGAGCGCGGCCAGAGAATCGCTGGCCGCATTCGCCGAGGGGATGGCAAAGAGTGGTCCGGAGCGCGACGGCGAATCGAGGAAGTTGGTGTGATCGTAGGAGTAGCCGAGCAGCAGTGTGTGCTGACCGAAGAAGTGAAAGATCTTCGATGTATTGAACGACAGACTGTAGGTGTCGTTCTTCGAGGGCTCGAAGGCGCCAAAGCCGAGGGTTACGGTCGATCCGCCCTGCGGCACCAGAGACTGATCGGTGATGCCGTATGTGTTCTGCAGAGGGGTTTCATTGAAGTGGTTGTAGTTATACGTGAAGGAGGCATTTGCCAGCCAGCTTGGCGTAATGACCGAATTGATGCGGAAGACGGAATCGCGCGAGCCGAACTGATAAGAGCTGGTGGCTGCGACCGGCGTTGCGGAGGACAGGCTGTTCGGCACATCATTGTGTCTCGAAGGATCACCGAAACTCGATGCTTCCATAGTGGTCTGCGGGCTCAGATTGTAGGAGAGCTTGCCTGCCCAGCTTAGCGTGGTGGTGCTGTAGGCATACGGCCCGTGGGAGACGACAGCGGAGGGCGCATTGGGCGCGGCCGCATCGATGTTCTGCAGGATGGTCGGATCGAAGGCGCCGAAGAAGAAGAGCTTGTCGCGCAGGCCCGGAATATAACCGCCAAACTCAGCGCTGACGTCGTACTGCGGCGAGCTGAGGGTCTGGCTGGGCGTGGTCTGCAGATAGCCGTACTGATAGAACTGATTGCGGTTGGCATACCAAGAGCCGGGTCCGAAGTAGGCTCCGACAGCTCCGTGATAATTATTCGAACCGGACTTGGTCACGATCTGCACGATGCCGCCGGTCGCTTTGCCGTACTGGGGCGGGAAGTCCGCGGTGCGCACATCGACTTCCTTGATGAAGGTGAGATTGATGCCGGTGCCGAGCGAACCATGATAGCGGTTATACGTGCCGATGCTGCCGAAGGCCTGATCGGTAATGGTGACGCCGTCCACGACATACAGGTTCTCGAGCCCGGAGGCGCCGCCGATGGAGGGATTGGCAGAGCCCGGCCCATTCTGATTGGCCGATCCCGCCACCTGGCCTCCGGCGACGCCGGGAGCCACGTAGAAGATCGACGTTACATTGCGGGCCATCGGGATGCTGTTGTAGAAAGTATCCGTCAGATTAGCGCTGATGGCGGTGGACTGCGTATCGATGCTGACCGCGGCGGCATTGACTTCGACCGTCTGCGCGACGTCGCCGACCGGCAGTGTGAGGTTCAGCAGCGACGAGATGCCGACCACGACTTCATTGTGGCTGGACTGAACCTTCTTGAAGCCTTCCTTCTCTGCCGTCACGTTGTATAAGCCGGGCGTGAGTCCCGCTGCGCTGTAACGTCCTTCCGCGTCGGTGGTGAGAGTTCTTGTTCCCTGGGGTCCGGCAAGAATGATAGTCGCGCCCGAGACGACCGCCCCCGAACTATCGATTACAACGCCGTTGAGGCCGCCGGTAACCGATGTGCCCTGCTGTGCCGCAGCCGATAAGACAGTTACCAGCGCAAGGCACAGCGTGAAATAAACCCATCTCCGAAGATACATAGCCCATCCCTCCAGAATGCCGCTTGCAAAGGGTCTTCCTGATCGCTGACTTTCGGCCTTATGGCATTTATGACAAAGCCGTAACCGGGCACTAATGGACCCGGCATTCGCGCTTCCGGGGAATGAAGGCGCATCGGTCGATCAAGCGCTTTCGTGCAAGAGGGTTTCAATCTGGCGCGAGTTAGATGCAAGCTGAGTTCCACTTTATAAGTGGTTTATCTTCAATGTTTTTCCACTTACTACTTCGACGATTCTCCGCTTATCCGGAGAAACGTTGATTTGCAGTATGGAATTTCATAGGGTATAATGTGCGGTCCTGTGCGAGAGTGGCTGCTGCTGCAGAATGCTGAGTGTGGGTATCCGCGCATCTCGCGCACACGTCCTGACCGGCCTGCAGGTTTTTCGCTGCGTATATCTGCATGCGAGGACGGCACAGCGCATCTGCATCAGCTTCGCTTATGAGCTGCATCTGCCCGGCTTATGCGGACAGCAGGCAGGGCGTTGTATGCGCTGTATATCGCGGCGTGGTGCAGGCGGGCAGCTCGGCGGCGGAGGGGGCTGGATGCACTTCGGCTGCGTCAGTTTTTCTGCCAGAGCTCATCCTGGTCGGAAAAGATATGGATCAGCCTGTAGTGGCTCCGAAGCCAGGCATGAATGGCATTCAGGTGATACTCCCAGGGACGGGCAGGGTTCATTGGAGAGTTCAATCGCGGCGACCAGAGAATATACGTTACCTGGCGTTGCTGAAGCTGCTGCAGGGTCCGTTCGGCATACTCAGGACGGGTTGTTTCGCTCGCCCACAGCTCATCGACAAATGCCGGACTTCGCAGCATTAAGGCCGGGTATACATTCAGCCACATTGCCTGGAAAAAATACTCTCCCGGCTTTGTATCCTGCGCCAGAAGAGAAAGCTTTTCATGCTCGGGCGGCGGAAGCAGAACCTTGCCTATGGGTAGTTGCGTGACACAAAGATTCTGGTGCTGCCGCGACCAGATATGAGCGATTGCACACGCAAGAACGAGTACCCATCCAGTTCCGAGCAGACAGCGCCGTATTCCCGCTTTGCGGGTACCTGCCCAAACCAGCAGAATGATTGCCGGCATGGCGATGACGGAGATTCTTACCCAGTTCGATCGGGTTATCATCTCCAGCCAAAGCGCCGCTCCCGCGAACGCACATAAAATGACGCTTCTCCGGACACCACCTGCCTGGTCCTGTCTGCGGCGCAAAGCCTGCCATCCGATGAGGGGATATACGACGAAAGGCAGCAGATAAAGCAGCAGACGCCTGGCAAGATCGAGGACATTTCTCAGGGATACTCCTCCGCCGTCCTGCCGGTGCAGACCGGGAAAGAGCATATGACGTCCGTATTCCACATAGTGCGCGGGAAAGGTGACCTGACAATACCAGATCTGCCTCCACCCGGCCTTCCAGATAAACCAGGCATTCAGAATGAAAAGCGTCACGCAGAAGGTGAACAGCAACAGGGACTGCAGTTTCAATACTGCCGGCCACTTCGACGGAAGAGAAGATTCGTCCCAGGCCAGAAAGAGCAGAACTGCGATCAGTACGACGGCTCCGGTGGTCTGCGTAAAGAATGAGGCAATGGCGAGGAGCACGCCGGCAAAGGCAGCTCCGGCACTGGTTCGCGCTCGCATGAGAACTCTGACCGCGCAGAGCGCCGCGAACAGGCTGAACCAGTGATGCGTGGCCCCGAGTGTTTTGCCGAAGACGAATACGAGAAACAGAGACATGGCCAGCAGGGCCGATGGCGCATCCATGATTTGCCGGGAGATGCTGAGGCATATCCAGCAGAGCAGCGCTCCGATCAGAATCACGACGAAGCCGAAGACCCACGCATGCAGGCCGAATATTCGGAAGACCGCGAGAAAGATAAGGTCCGTGCCCGGCGGAGTGAACTGGAAAAAATCGCGATAGACGACCTCGCCATACAGCATACGCATGGCGTATTCCCAGAAAAATGTCTGATCGCCATCCTGGTAAAACGGAAGAGCGGACAGCGAAAACAAGCTCAGATACAAATACAGTGGAACGATGACCAGCAGTACATACTTTATCCGGCTCCCCGCCTGATGCTTTTCACCAAGGTCCTGCTCGGTCATATCGATGCAAATGTAACAGGGGGCAAACCTGCACTTGTCACTGAATTGTCAGGAGGCGCTTTCGCTGAACCGCCGGTTCGCAGGCTCTATGGCGCAGCTTCCGGCGCGAAGGCGGGTATAAAAAAGCCCGCATCCGAAGATGCGGGCCTGTCGTTCTGTTTGTCTTTATTTTACTGGTTTTCTTTGCCGGCTTTTTAGTTGGAAGACTGCAGGCGGCGGTTTTTCTCCGGCTCGAAAGCGGTCGGAATGTGGCCGGTGACCTGCACGTGGAACTGCTTCTCCGCCGTCAGACCGTCCAGGCCTTTGGCTGAGAGATGCACATCGTAATCGCCGGGCTCGGTGTAGGCGTGCGTGACCTCCGCACCTTCGACCGAGACGCCATCGCCGAAGTCCCAGTGATACGTGAGAACCGGATCGGTCTCACCGGCCTTCGCGGAGAAGGTGAGGTCCGCACCCGCGTCGCCTGTTGACGGCTGCTGCACGGTCACGTCGGGCGGAGTGGGCTGCACCTGCGTATTGATGAGCTTGATGACGCGCACCGAATGGGCAGGCTGGTGAAGGTTGAGGGTGTTGCCCTGCAGCTCGATCGTGTCTTTGCTGTCGAGCACGTTGGCGGCGGTGTAGCTGCCCGCCGGGAGACCGATCGAGGCGAGGTCGATCGAGTGATCGCGCGGCCCTTCCGTCCAGTCGAAGACGGTGAGGATGCTCTGCCGGCTGTTCTCTTTGAGGAGGAAGAGGCTCGGCTGCTTATCCTCGGCCGAGTAATTCATCAGATCGAGCGGGTGGGATGCTTTGCCCAGGCGGATCATGTCGATCAGGTCCTGATTCTCGATAAGGGCAAGGCGCTGGGGGTCTCTGCTCAGTGAAGGCAGGTTGTCGCCGATCTCGAACATGCCGCCGGAGACGGCAGCGAGCGAGATGGAGACTTCGGCTTCATCGAGCGTGGCAGGAGTGGTGCTTTCATGCCAGGCCTGGTCGGCGATGGTCTGCGTCGAGACGGTGAAGGCATCGGGATCGGCGACGAAGTAATTCCGGTTCATGAAGTAGCGGGCGGCGATTCCGGTGGCAGCTTCCTTGCTGGCTCCGAAGGTGTGGCCCGTGTCCTGCGAGATGCGGCCGTAGTCGACGTAGCCCACCGGGTTGAGCATGGGGCTGCCGTCCTTGTCGAGCCAGACGCCATTGCCGACGGCGTCACGAATGATGCCGAGGCCGATGCGCTCGGCTTCGAGCGCGGTGGTATTCGGCTTGTAGTAGTAGCCTTCGACAGCGCTGTCGTCCATGAAGTCCATCTTGATGTAGCGAAGACCCCAGACCTTTGTCAGCGTGACGTAGGTGTCGTGCAGGTATTTGGCGGCGTCGGGATTGGTGGTGTCGAGGACGTAGATCTGGTCCTTGTGGCCCTCCACCGTTCCGGCATGGATGGGCTGGCCGGCTGCGTTCTTCACCAGCCAGTCGGGATGGTTCTCATAGACCCAGGAGCGCTCGGTGACTTCGAAGGGCGCTGTCCAGATGGCGGGGATCAGTCCCAGACCGTGCGCTTTGTAGAAGACCGGGGCGAGACCGTTCGGGAAGAGCGGCGCATTGGCGGTGGTGTATTCGCCGCGGGCATACTGGTAGCCTTCGTCGATGTGGAAGATGTTATAGCCGAGTGATTTCAGGTGTTCGGCTTCCCATTCGGCGTTGGTGATGGCGGCGCCTTCGTTGAGTCCGAAATAATAGGCGGTCCAGCTCCACCAGCCCATGAGCGGCGGGGCCGTGGTGCGCGCGTGGTGGATGCGCTTGATCAACGAACCGTAGGTGTCGAGCTGCTGGTAATAGTCTTTGGAAAGGCTGAAGAGGATGCGCTCGGCGGCTAATTCCCCACCCACTTCGACGGGAAGGTTGAGCTGAATCTGATCCTGCGTCGGTGAGTCTTCGAGGGAGTTCTCGAGCTCCATCTCCGTGGTGCCGGTGGAGTCGACTTCGTAATTTGCGAGCCGCGGCGCGGTGGGCGTGGTATCGGCGAGGTGCAGACGATAGACGGTGATGAAGCGGTCGGAGGTGAGCGCGCCGAAGAAGAGGCTCTCGTGGCTGTGCAGGTTATAGATGATCTGGCTGCCCACGCCGCGATGCATCTGGTTCTTCGCGTCGGCGAGATCGTGGATCGTCATGCCGGGGCGGTCTTCGCTCCAGCTGTCGGAGAGGACGCGGTCGTCAGCGGCCGGACCACCAAGATCGAGGATCGCACCTTCTGTTGCGTCGACGGAGCGGATGCCTTCGACATGGACGACTTTGGAGGTCGTGTTGCGCACGGTGACCTGAATGTCGGCGAAGGGCCGCGAGCTGTAGACGCGCAGATGACAGACGAGATCGGGCTGTCCGTTCAGGCCGGTGTAGGTGATCTGCCAGTCAGTTGCCTCGCCCAGATAACCTTCGCTCTGCGACTGGCTGACTTCGTGACGGGGATAATCGCTGGCGCGGAGCCAGCGGCCATCGACCTCGGCGGCGATGCCGGCGTGCAGCACGTCGGTGCGGGAGCCGGGAAGCTCCAGCGAGTACTTACCGTCGGTCTGACTGACTTTGATGGTCAAAGAGTGGTCCTGGCCATAGGACTGCGCCAGCGGCGCTGCAGCAACGCCGGCACACAGCAGCAGAATTCGGCCCCACTTCAAACCGGATGACGTACGGCTCATCCTGACGAAATTCGTCTTCACACGTTCCTCCATAAACTTCCATTCCTGAATGCAGATGGCAGATGATGCTTATTTGGAAATCACGTTGAGAACCGAGACGGTGTCAGGAGACGCCAGCGCGGTCAGAACGTCGATATCGAAGTAGCGATAAAGGTCGAGGCAAAACAGTTCCGGCGCCGAACGGAACGGGACCGGCGCATCGAAGAGATATCCAAGGCTGCGGATAGCATTCCGGCTGACGACGGTCGAGAATTCAGAGGGCGCGAGCGCCGCGGCGATCTGCGCCACAACCTGGCTGCGCATGCCGCTGGTCTGCACTTCCACAGGCCTGCCGGTAGCAGCGTGCAGCCATTTGGCGGCGGCGATGAGCTGAGCCGCTTCGAGCCCAAGAGGACGAGCGCCGCTGCTGTCGGCGAGCAGCGCCCAGGCTGTGGAGTGCGTCAGATCGGGGCTCTGGAAGAGAAGATCGAGCGCGAGAACCTGTTCGCCGCGATCGACGTGCCGGGCAACGATGGCGCCGGCGTCGGCACGGCCACGATCATCGAGGACAATGGTGGCCGGAGCGTTCTCCGGTGCCGCTTCTTCGCGGAACCAGAGGCCGCTGGCACTGAGGCCGTTGGAGAAGTCGAAGCGGTACGTGAGCGTTTTGAAATCGAAGGCTTTTCCATTGGTCTCGCGCAGCGCGTTCTGCACGGTGACCGGCTCGTAGCGGACGACGGATGCGAGCTTCTTCCGCTGTGCCTCCGCCCATGTTTTGTCTGAAGCAGGATTAGCGGGGATGGGCTCACGGTGAATCTGGCTGGCCAGCTCACGGCCCAGGCTGACGAGAGTCAGATTGTCCTGCGGAAGGCCGACGGCGAGCGCCTGCGGCGTGCGAATCTCGTCGTCGCTGTAGATCTCTTCGTCTGCTACCGGAAGCTCGAACTGCTCCGTGAAGAAATGGTAGGCCTGCTGCCGGTTATCAAGCTGATAGTTATGCGTGCCGGGGTCGTGGTTCGTGTGCCAGGCAAAATCACTGGTTGCTCCAAAGAGCTGGAAGAACGGCCGGACCGCCGTATATATATACGGCTCGACCATGGGAGCGCGGAAGCAGCAGCTGTCGGTCGCGTTGTGTATGAGCAGCGAGGGACGGGGCGCGCGCATGGCGATCAGCTCCGGATAATCGGCCGCCTGCATGAGATCCGGCGCGTCCTCTTCGATTTCGTCGGTGTCGCTCGGATGCGTCATGTTCGACTCACGCGAACCGATGCCGGCGACTTCGACGGAGACGGCGACGCGCGGATCGAGAGCGCTGAGAACGACGGTCTGCCAGCCGCCGCCGGAGAGTCCGGTGACGCCGAGGCGGTCGGCGTCGACATTCTGCAGGCCGGCGAGATAATCGAGGCCGCGCCGCATGGAGAGATAAAAGAAGCCTGCGGCGTCGGCGCCGGCAAGATTCAGGAGCGATGCGTAGTCGTGCGCATTCTCGGGCTGCGCGAGCTCGCCAAAGCCCACCCATCCCATATCGAGGGCGATGATGCCGCGCTTCGCGAAGTTGATGCAGCGCTTCTGCTCGTATTCGACGCTGATGGCGTCCGGCTCATGGCCGAGAAGATTGAGAATGGCCGGTACCTTGCCGGTGATCTTCAGCGGCTCGTAGAGAAGAGCCGTCGAGGTAAAGCCTGGGACGATCTCGTACCGCAGCTTGTGAATGCGGTAACCGTGATCGGTCTCGATGACTCCCGTTTCTTCGAATTTCGGCGCGGAGCTGACCCAGGCGGCGGGCCATCCGTGGAAGATCACGTCGTCGAGGATGTGTTTCCGCAGCTGCGCTTCCTGGGATGTCCATTGCCCGGATGAGGCCGGAGAAGGAAGCGGAGGAATGCGGTTCAGCAGGAAGTGCTGGAACTGATATTCAGACCTGGTGACCTGCGGCTCGGGCTGCGCGAGATCGCGATCGACGAAAGGGCGGCTGATCTGTGCGAAGGCGGAGGCGGCTGTTGCCGCGAAGAGGAGGGAGAGGAGTGCGATCTCCCGAAAACGGTGCCGGCTGCAATGCATGCTGCAAATCTCTTTCATGCCCTGATTTTCCCGGAGGGATTTCAGGGACGCCAGCGATTCAACCAGAAATCTCTTCTCTCTGGCGAGATACCTGGAGGAGCGATCCGAGGGATGCGGTCTTTCCAGGTATCTGCGCCATCGAGAGACGTATCAGAACTTCAGTTTCAGAGCCATCTGCAGGATTCGGGGAGACTGAGCGGAGCTGATCTGACCGAAGGTGCCATCCTGCTGTCCGTTATCAGGATTCTCGAAGTTGACGTTGTTGAAGATGTTATAGAACTCGGCACGGAACTCGTAGTTCACCCGTTCGGTAATGTTTCCGAGCTTCATGAGGGTCAGATCGGTATCGAAATACCGCGGACCGCGCATGGAGTTCTTGCCGATGTCGCCATAGGTATCGACTGCATTCTGTGTGAAGGCATTGGTATCGAACCATTCATTGACCAGCGCAGCATGTGATCTTCCAGTGCTGAGCACGGCATGGCTGATGCTGGGCACGGTCAGGTCTGCGCGATCAGCTCCGATGGCCGACAGGGAGTTGTCGCTCCCGGAGAAGATGGTAAAGGGGAAACCGCTCTGCCAGCTGGTGATGGTGCTGAGATTCCAGCCATTGATGACCTGGCTGCCGATGCCTTTGATGGGCGCATGCGGAAAGGCATAATCGCCGGAGAAGCGGAATACCTTGCTCACATCGCCGGCATCCGGACCGTAGTCGAAGTAACGGCCGCAGGCGCAGGTGTTGGTGGCAAGTCCCCCGGGCTCTCCATTCGGGCCGTAATCATTGAGAGCATGCGACCAGGTGAAGTTGGTCCGGAAGGAGAGGCCGTAACCGATGCGCTTGATGGCTTCAATCTGGCCGGAGTTGTAATTGCTGTTCACCCCGGAGTTGATGGAGTTAACGAATCCATACAACGGATTAACACGTCGCTGTTGCGTGTTGTCTTCGGTAGGCGGGCCGTACTCAAATGTATAGCGTGCCGGATTGAGCTGGAGCAGACCCGCTTCCTGATCACCGGTGCCGCCGAGGTGGCTGGCACGATTGCCCACATACTGCGCGCGAATGAGCCATGAGCTGCCGATGCCCCGCTCGAGTGTGAGGTTGTAGCTCAGTATCTGCGGAAGACGGAAGTTCCGGTCAAAGATCTGCGTAAAGGAGATGTTCTGCGGGAAAGTTGCACTCGGCCCAGGGTTGGACGGCCCGAAGGAGCCTGGGAATGGATTCGCCACATGGGCATAACCGTAGGGATCAGTGAGGCTGGTGGACTGGATGTTGACGATCGGAGCGAAGGGCGGAACGCCGACCACATCCTCAAAGGCGACGACGTTGGGCGACTGGTAGTAGTAGCCTGCGCCACCGCGGACGCTGGTTTTGCCATCCTGCGTGAGCTGGTAGGCAAAGCCGAAGCGCGGGCCGACGTTGCCAAGGCTGTTATAGATCGAGGCTGCCGGACAGCCTGGATCATGATTGCTGCCACCAAAGATCAGACCGACAGGAGCATTGGGGAAGCGTGTGGATTTCGCTCCGGGAACGAAGCAGGCGACGCGCCCTTCGCTGTCGGTGTAAGGAACGAATGGATCCCAGCGAAGGCCGAAGCTGAGAGTCAGGCGCGGAGTAGCGTGCCAGTTATCCTGGCCGAAGAAGCTCCACTCGTTTCCGGTGAAGTCGAGGTAGAGACCGCCGGCCTGAGTAAAGCTCGATACGGCTCCCAGCATGAAATCAGAGAGATTATTGTTGCTGAGGTTATTGTCAAAGTCGAAGTTTCCGTCCGCCTGATACGTATTGCCCATCGGCGCGAAGATACGGCGGTATTCGCCACCGACCTGAATCTCGTTCGTTCCGCGGATGAGAGTGAGGATCTCCCGATCGGATACGTCGCCGCGGTTCCAGCTTCCGGTCGAAGTTTGATCGCCGACCGTAAAGTCGTTTCCGCCTCCAACCTGCACGTTGAGCGTGGGCTTGAAGTTGGTAGGCTGGGCAATCATCGAGCCCGCCTGCGCAATGGTGAAGGGCGCAGCGGACTGCGTGAGACCGGTCTGGCTTGTCCATCCAAAGTAGCTGTTCAGCAGAATGTTCGAGGAGATGCTGTAAATATCGACAACGCTGACGTTCTTGAGGCCCAGGCTCTGCGGGGATTCAGGCGTACCCTCGAGGATGTTGCTTGCCGGCGGCAGCATGATGGGAACGTCATAGTGCAGCTGGAAGTAGTGACCGCTGATGTGGTGCTTGCCGAGGATGTAGTCGACCTTGGCAAGGTACTCATTCGTGTTCTGAATGGAAGGAGCCGCGTTGTAAAGGAGCTGATGAACACCGCCGGAAGGATCATTGGGCAGCGGAATCTCTTTGAGAATAAACAGCGCCGTGGGGTCGAAGGCTCTGGGGTCGATGACGTTGTTGCTGTCGAACTGCCAGGGAGAATTCTTATTGGGGTTGATGAGCTGCGTAGGCAGAAGATCGCTGAAATCACCGTTGCGCTCGGCCTGGGTGGGAACCTGTGAGATCTCACCGTTGGTTGCCGTGTTCTGACGGGTACCCTGATAAGAGCCGAAGTAGAAAAGCCTGCCCTTCAGAACCGGACCGCCGATGGTGCCGCCGAACTGATTCTGCTTGAGAGGATCGGGTGAAGTCGCGAAATAGTTCTTCGCATCCATGGCATAGTTGCGCAGATATTCGAAGACGTCGCCGTGGATCTGATCTGTGCCGGATTTGGTGACCACATTGGCGACGCCGCCGGTTGCGTTTCCATAGGCAGCGCTCATGTTGTCCGTCTGGACGTTGAACTCCTGCAGCGCATCGGGACTGGGGAACGGGAGATTGGTGTTGATGTAGCTGTCGTTATAGTCCACGCCATCGAGCAGGTAGTAGACTCCGTTTGCTCCGCCGCCGTTGACCTTGGCGTACTGCTCACCGGGAAGAACGCCGCCTTCGCAGTCGTTGCCGCAGTTCTGGTTCGAGACGTTAACAGCGCCAGGAACCAGGAAGACCAGCTGCTGGGCCTGACGTCCGTTCATGGGCAGGCTCTGCATGCTCTTTGAGTCGACGAGCTGCGTGATGGCGGCGTCGTCGGTGGTGACCTGATTGGCGCTGGCCTGCACGGTGACCTGCTGGCTGACCGCGCCCACCTGCAGGGAGACGTTCTGGCTGGCGGACTGACCGACGGTGAGGGTGATTCCCTTCTGCACGTAGGTCGTGAAGCCGTTCATCTCAACCGTGAGCTGGTACTGACCGACCGGAAGGCTCGGGAAAAGATAATCGCCGGAGGCTCCCGTCTTCACGCTCTGCTTATAACCTGTGTCGACCTGTTCGACGGTGACGCTCGCACCCAGCACCGCCGAACCGGTGTTATCGGTGACGATGCCGTTGAAGCGCGCCGTTGTGAACTGGGCGAATGCCGTCGCCGTACACAGAAGTGTCAGCAGCAGTGCAGAGAGGATGAATCTTCCTCCGACCTCCATGCCAAAGAAAGTCCGGAATGCTGCAGCCGCGTATTTTTTTGACTGTTTCATTTGCGCTCCTTTGCCTCTGAATGACCAAGAACCTGACGGTGACTGAACCGTTCGTAAACAATAGTTTTGATTTCTATCGTATTTGAATGTTTATGATCTTATTGTTTTCCTGTCAAGCGAAAACTGGCCAGCTTATGCTGCTAAAACATTCTGTTTATGGGCCTGTCAAAGCAATTATGGGAACAGCGCCAGCGAAGCTGGTGTCCCATGGGATTTCGATCAGGAGCATTTCATAACTGATCGACGATCTCTTCGCGCGCAGCGTCCCAGTAAACACGCTTCCCGCTCCAGTAGGACTGGGTCGCCATGATGCACACGATGGAATGCGAAAAGCCATGATCGACCGTGGCGTTCGGCTGTCTGCGATCGCGCATGCATTCGAGCCAGTTCACGAGGTGGACCACATCATCGTCGTCCGGCCCGAGAGATGAGGGTGCGGGCGCTCCGGGAACCTGCACGGTCGTGGCACCGTCTGCCGCAGGACCGGAGAGCAGCGGCGCCTGTTTGTAGACGGGGCCTGACTCCCAGGGATCGAATTCATCGCGGCCGCCTTCCTTCGTGGTGACGAAGAGCGATGCTCCTTCTCCGCCGTAGTTCTCGATGGTTCCCTCTCGGCCGCAGATGCGCGAGAAGCTGCGGTAGCTGTTCCCGAAGGTGGTCTTGTAGGTGTAGAGAAAGCCGCCGGGATAGGTCGCCGCGGCCACGCAGGTGTCGGCGTTTTCGCGTCCGTCGTTCCAGACAAAGATGCCGCCGTTGGCGGTCATGCTGACGGGGTGCGTTTCGTCGGTCCAGAGGTGGACGAGATCGCTGCCGTGGCTCAGCCACTGATCGAAGATGCCGGAGGAGAATTCCTTGTAGAGACGGAACTCAAGATAGACGTGCGGATCGAAGGGCCGGTCGGGCCTGCCGAGGAGCCAGCGCTTCCAGTCGGTGTCCTCTTCGCGGAGCTGCGATTTGCGGCCGTAGAGCCAGCTCTTCCACTCCATCGCCTCGTCCTTCAGCATTTCGCGCGAGATGCCTGTGTCGTAGGGAACGAAGCGCCAGCGCTCTTCGTTGACGTTCCACTCCTGCTCGATGTGGACGACTTTGCCGATTTTGCCGGAGCGGATGATCTCCTTCACGGCAAGCGGATAGGGCTGGCTGCGGTGCTGGGTGCCCATCTGCACGATCTGCTTCGAGGCCTTCACCGTGTCGCGCGCCTCTTTTGCTTCGGAGAGCACATTGGCGAAGGGCTTCTCCACGTAGCAGTCTTTGCCGGCGCGAACGACTTCGGTACAGAGCTTTGCATGCTGGAAGTCGCCGGTGGCGATCATCACGCCGTCGATGTCCTTGCGCGCCAGCATGTCTTCGGAGTACTTGTACGCTTTCGGATCGGTGCCGAAGGCCTTCTTCACCTGAGCGGCGCGGCGGTCTCGCGCCATGCTCCACAGATCGCAGACGGCGACGGTCTCGACCGGAAGCTGCTTCGATGCAAGCTGGACCATGTGCACGTGTCCTTCGCTACGGTCGCCGCAGCCGAGCTGCCCCAGACGAATCCGGTCATTGGCTCCGAGAATCCGCGCATAGGAGCGCGCGTCCATGCCGGCAGCCACCAGCAGGCCTCCGGTTCCCTTCAGGAATGCTCTGCGATCGATTCCGTCTGTGCCGCTCATCCATATCCTCCTGTATTTTGTCCAGACGCCGGCTGGCCGGTTTGTCTTCCTGTGGTGAGGTGCGAGTCGACAGAGATCTGCGGCAGCCGCTCCCCATAGTGCAGAAAGCGCGCTTCCCTTTTCTTTCCTTGTCGATCAATTGCGAAACTAAAACATACTCCTAAATACACTCCGCTATCAAACGGCTCCCCAGCAGGAGCCACGGTATCGCATCAGAAACGAACGGGGCCGCATCACCCGCTTTTCGGCGGGTGGATGGTTTATCGAACAGACTGGCGGACCGCGCCGACCCTCGAAGCAGCGCGAACCGGCGGCTCAGCCGGAGCACACGACTCCCGCGGGATGAATTCCGTCGGAATCGTTATGGACTGGGGGCCCTGACCGGGCTTCGTGATCCGGTTGAGGGCGAGGTCGACCAGCCGTTTGCCGATCTGTTCGGGAAATTCGCGCGTCGTGCTCAGAGCCGGCGTAAGCAGCGTGCTGACGGTATCGTCGCAGCCGATCACGCTTACGTCCTGAGGAACGCGGAGGCCTTTTTCCCTCAGCGCCTTGTAGACTCCGTGCGCCGTGAAATCATTGCCGGCAAGAATTGCCGTTACCGGCTCATTGCGCGCCAGCAGCGACTTGGTCGCGAGATATCCGCTTTCCGCGTCGTCGGCCGATTCGGTGCTGCTCTGGCAGGGCTCAAGGCCGGCGGACTGCATGGCGTTCCGGTAGCCCTGAAAGCAGCGGGCAAACCACGGAAGCCGGGTGGTGCCGACAAACCAGATGTGGCGGTGGCCAAGCTGGAGAAGGTATTGCGTGGCCTCGAAGCCTCCCTGCGTGTCGTCGACAAAGACCACGTCGTGCTTCATCAGCTCCGGCTGGCTGCCGATGGCGTTGTTGCCCAGGACGACGGCGGGGATGTTCCGGTGGTCGAGCAGCTTGAGCAGCTCGACGGAGTTTGTGCCGGCAAGAATGACGGCGCGGACCAGATCGTGGCGCTGGATGACCTTCGGCAGATGCAGCTCTGTCCACGAGGCCTGCAGCGGGTAATGAAACGAAAGATAGAGGACATCCCAGCCGCTGGCCGCGCACTGCGCCTCGGCGCCGCCGAGAATGCGCGAGTGAAAGGCGTGCAGCATGGCGCGGTTGCTGAGCAGAAAGGCGAGCGTCTTGTTCTGGTTCCGCTGACCGGGGTCGACGCCGAGTCTTTCCGCATGCGCCCAGACCGTCTTTTGTATCTCGCGGTCGACGCGGTTGTTTCCGCTCAGAACACGCGAGACGGTTGCGATGCTGACGTTGGCTGCAGCCGCGATCTCGCGGAGCCCGACTTTGCTCTTTCGGGGAGCGGTTTTAGCGGCGGCGTTCTCAGTGGACTTTTTGACCATGATTACTCGTTACAGGAAAGCATTGCAGCGAACCCGCGGCCGATGCAAACGGGAAAAGGTCGCGGGCTGCCGCTGTTGTACATTCTTCAAACCTCTAAGCCTGACCAGCCACGGGAGCGTCGACAATCTCCTCGGTCTGCGGATTCCAGTAGAGACGTTTGCCGCCCCAGTAGGACTGCGCTGCCATGATGCAGACGAGCGAGTGCGCGAAGCCGTGATCGACATTTGCATTGGGCTCTTTGCGCTGCCGCATGGCATCGAGCCAGTTGGTCAGATGGACGATGCTGTCATCATCCGGCCCGCGCGTATCCGGCGGACGGGCTCCTTCCACGTGAATGATCTCTTCCTGATCGTTCGGCGGCGCGGTGATCGGCAGGCCGGACCGTTTGACCGAGCCACCGTATTCGTCTCTTCCGCCTTCGCTGCTCACCGTAAACAGCGATGCGCCTTCGCCGCCGTAGTTCGCAATGGTTCCGTCACGGCCCTGGATTCTGGAGAAGCTGCGAAAGCTGTTGCCGAAGATGGTTTTGTACGTATACAGAAAGCCTTTGGGATAAGTCACAGCGGCGACGCAGGTGTCGGCGTTCTGACGGCCATCTTTCCAGGCATAGACGCCGCCTGTGGCCATCACGCTCTCCGGATAGAGCTCATCGGCCCAGAGATGGACGAGGTCGCTGCCGTGGCTCATCCACTGATCGAAGATGCCGGAGGAGTAATCCTTATATAGGCGAAACTCGAGATAGACGTGAGGATCGAAGGGCCGGTCGGGCTTGCCGAGAAGCCAGCGCTTCCAGTCGGTGTCCTCTTCGCGCAGCTTCGACTGCCGGTCGAGGAGCCACTGCTTCCACTGCAGGTTACGGTCCTGTTCCATCTCCGGCGAGTTGCCTGTATCCATGTCGACGAAGCGCCAGCGCTCTTCGTTGACGTTCCACTCCTGCTCGATATGCACGATTTGCCCGATGCGTCCGGAGCGGATCACGTCGCGGACGGCGAGGTTGTAGGGCTCGCTGCGATGCTGCGTACCCATCTGCACGACCTGCTTTGAAGCCTTTACCAGATCGCGCGTCTCTTTCGCCTCGGACAGAACGTTGGCGAAGGGCTTCTCGACGTAGCAATCCTTGCCGGCGCGGACGACCTCGGCGCAGAGCTTTGCGTGCTGGAAGTCGCCGGTCGCAATCATGACGCCGTCGATATCATTCCGGCTCAGCATTTCTTCGGAATATTTGTACTGCTTCGGATCGAGATTGAAAGCCTCCTTCACCTGCGCAGCGCGACGATCGCGCGCGAGGCTCCAGAGATCGCAGATGGCGATGGTCTCCACCGGAGTGGTCTGCGAGGCGACCTTCACCATGTGGATGTGCCCATGACTGCGCGAGCCGCAGCCGAGCTGCCCGAGGCGGATGCGATCATTCGCGCCGACGATTCGGGCGTAGGACCGCGCGCTCATGCCCGCTACCAGCATGGCACCGCCGGCCTGCTTCATAAAAGTTCTGCGACTGGTTCCGCCGGATTCCTGATCTGTCACAGCTCGCTCCGTTTCCGTTCGAGAGTTGAAGATTGCACGCCGTTACCGGCGTGCAGATGAGCCATACAACACGGCCTGCTACTGCTGCTGCCCGGCGTCGATTCCAGGGAACCACTGCACGGCATTGTCGTGGTAGAGCTTGCGCAGAATCGGCAGCGGCAGACCGAGCCCCTGCACCTGCTTACCGCGATACTCGATGTTGTCCGTCGTCGCCAGATAGCGCCAGTCGACCGCGTAGCCGCGCTCAAGGTGCGGCACCTCTTTCGCCGCGTCGGCGTTCGCAGGCAGCTCGTCGTCGGTCGCGTAGATGATGCGGTCCTGATATTTGGTGATGAACGCGATCATCGTATCTCTGGGCTGCATGACAAAGTACGGCATGCGGGCCGCGAGATCGACGGCGAAGTTGGGATAGCGGTCGAGATGCTGACCGATCTGATCGAGGTTCCTCTCCATGCTGCCGAGGTGCGCGCCCACGACGCGGAGCTTCGGATTTTTCTCAAGCAGACGATCGCGCGCAAGAAGGATAGTGGCCTTCGAGGGGATGCCGGGCTTGTTGTACATGTACCACTCGGGATGCTCCATGTAATAGGAGTAATCCGGCGACTGCGGGTTCGGCGCCTCCCAGATGGAGTCGGGGTCGGCGACGTGCGCGATGAGCGTCTTGTGATGCGCGGCGATGTCCTGGTAGATCGGCTCAAAGACGGGATCGTCCGGCAGCAGATACCTTCCCTTCGAATCCTTCACCTGCTCGCCGATGTTCTTCCAGATTTTCACGGCAATCGCGCCGCGATCGAAGCCGTTGTTGAGATCGGCGCTGACCTTTCTGGCAAAGCCCGGCTCGTTATACACAAACGGATTGAAGGTATCGCAGAGGCTGGCGTGTCCGTTGCTGGCGGCGACAAAGGCCCAGGCGTCGCTCCGTTCCGTGTCGAGAGCCTTCTGATCGGGCGTCTCGGTAACGAGGATGTCGAGGATGTGGAGATTCAGCCGGTCGAGCATGGCCAGCATCTGCGGCGCGCTCTGGTAGATATGCGTGTGCGTGTCGATGGGACGCAGGGCTTTGAACTGCGCGAGCTCGGCATCGGTGAAGGAGGCGCCGGTCGGCTCATCGGACTGCGACGGCGGAGTGGCAGAGGACGCCTGTTGCGGCTGGCGGTGGTCGCGGCACCCGATCACCGCACAGAGCAGAACAGCAGTCAGCAGGAATGGTCTTCTTGTCACTGAGACGACCCCTCTCGTGGATTTTTCAGAGTTTGCATTCTTCGTAAATCGCGCTGCGCTTTTCGCATTGCCGCGAAGAATAAGAAGGAGTGTCACTCGTAAAATCGCGCTCGTCAACATAATTTTCACGGTGATAAGAAAGTTTTCTCAGCTATATCGATTTAATAGCGGCAACGGAAAACTCCGAGCCGATGCGGTTACACCGCGCAAAGCAGCCACGATCGCTGCTCGCATGCCACTGCGAAGAGCGCCGGAGATTTTTATCCGCTCCCGGCGGGGACGCGATGCATGGTGTTTCGTGGCCGCATCCTGGATAATTTTCACTGTTTTAAGAAAGTTTTCTTGACAGTTTCCGGCGGGGATCGTAGGTTGGGTTCAGTTGCCCAGGGCTGAGCGGACGCAGCAAGCCACCGCGCAGGTCTGCGGTCTCGTCCCACGAAGAGGCATGCTCTATATCCGGGAAATATTCAGGAAATATTCGGAGAGCATGCTCCGGGCGCAACAGCATTTCAGCCAAACAATCAGAGATGAATGAAGATGCCAAATGAAGAAGTGAAGCACATCACGGTGGACAGGATGAAGATCGAGATCCATCACGATACGGCAAGCGCCGGCAGGGCTGCGGCAGAGGCGACGGCGCAGGCGATCCAGGAACTGAAGCAGCAGAACGAGCGCCTCGCGGTCATCTTCGCGACCGGAGCTTCGCAGCTGGCGATGCTGGATGCGCTGATCGCGAGAGCGGATGTTCCGTGGAAAGAGATCGAGGGATTCCACCTGGATGAATACGTCGGCATCAGCGAGAACCATCGCGCCTCGTTCCGGCGGTATCTGCGCGAACGGCTGACGCAGCGCGTAACGCTGGGAAGCTTCTTCGAGATTCAGGGAGACGCTCCCGATCCGGAAGCGATCTGCAGACAGTATGCCCAGCGGCTCGAGGCCGCTCAGCCGCAGCTCTGCCTTCTGGGCATCGGCGAGAACGGACACCTGGCGTTCAACGATCCCGCCGAGGCGAACTTCGGAGACCCTCTCGACGTGAAGATCGTGAACCTGGACGCGGAGTGCAGGGAGCAGCAGGTGGCCGAAGGATGGTTCAGCGGTCCTGCAGAGGTGCCGAGCCAGGCGATCACGGTGACAATTCCTGCGCTGATGCGCGTGCCGCGGCTGATCGTCTCGGTGCCGGGACCGCGCAAGGCGGCGGTGATGCGGCGCACGGTGGAAGAGGCGATCTCAACGGCATGCCCGGCGACGATTCTGCGCCAGCATCCGGATGCGACGATCTATCTGGATCGCGAATCGGCGGCTGAGCTGGAGAGCCTGCCACTGTCGCGTTAAGACAAGGAGCCCATGCAGCCAGCCGGGATGAATACGGACACGCTCTCGAATCCGGACGCCCGGCAGGGCACCCCCTCGCGGGTGCGCTGGTGGATTGTCTGGACGCTTTTCTGCTCGACCGCGATCAACTACGTCAGCCGCCAGTCCTTCGCGGTGCTGTCGCCGATGATCGCGACGCAGTTTCACTTCAGCCACGAAGACATCGGAAAGATTCTGGGCGCGTTTCAGGTCTCCTATGCGCTGGCATGGCTGCTGGGCGGCATGTTTCTGGACGCGGTGGGAACGCGGCTGGGCCTGGCGCTCGCTGCCGCGTGGTGGTCGCTCATCAACATTCTGATGTCGCTGGCGCACTCGGTGACGGGCTTTGTCGCGTTCCGCTTTCTGCTGGGCATTGGAGAAGGCTTTAACTGGCCGGGAGCCAGCAAGGCCGTGGCGGAGTGGTTTCCGCCGAAGGAGCGCGGGCTCGCCGTCGCGATCTTCGACAGCGGATCGAGTGTGGGAGGGGCTCTGGCGGCGCTGTGCGTGCCGTGGATCGCTCTCGCCTTCGGATGGCACTGGGCATTTGTCTTTACCGGAGGGATCGGCTTTTTGTGGCTGATCGCCTGGTGGCGCGTGTATCACCCGCTGGAGAAGCATCCGCGCGTCTCAACGGAAGAAACGGCGCTGATTCGCGACGGACGGGCTGCCGAGACCGCTGCGACAGAAAGTGGTCTGCGGTCGTGGCTCCGGCTGATCAGAAATGGGAATGTCTGGGGCATCGTGCTGGGCCGCGGGCTGACGGACCCGATCTGGTGGTTTTATGTCTTCTGGCTGCCGCAGTATCTGAGCGATGCGCGCGGCTTCACGCTGAAGCGGATTGCGCTCTTCGCGTGGATTCCGTTTGTCGCAGCCGATCTCGGCAATTTCACCGGCGGCCTGATCTCCGGATACTTTATCCGGCGCGGCTATCCCACCATCCGCGTGCGCAAGTGGGTCTGCGCCGTGAGCTGCATTCCGATCTGCGCGGGCATTCCGGCGGCGGCGGTACACAGCTCCACGCTCGCGCTGGCACTGATCTGCGTTGCGCTCTGGGGTTATGCAAGCTGGTCGACGATGGGGCTGACCTTTACCACCGATCTCTTTCCGCACAATGTGGTGGGCTCGGTGACGGGGTTGAGCGGGCTTGCCGCGGGACTGGCCGGAGCGGCCTTCACCTTCGCGGTGGGAGCGACGGTCGATCGCTTCTCCTACCGTCCGGCATTTTTTGCGGCGGCGCTGCTGCCCATCCTCGCCACGATCTTCGTTTTCCTGCTTATCCGCTCGCCGAAGGCTTCGCCGGATTCCCTTTCGCAAAGCTCATAACCATCAGCTTCTGTTTTGTTTACAGGCCGCGTACCTGCAGGAGGTACGCGGCGGCATGCTTTCGGGAAAAGCTGCCTGTAAAACGGTTTGGTTATAGTAGAATTTCGATTTGCACTGATATGTTCCGTTTTATTTCGGAGCCTGTCGCGCAAAAATAATCAGACCGGGAAATTGCCCGGCAGGAGACCGACAGGTGGATCCTCTATCCGCGTTGCTCAACCTAACCGCTGACGAAAAAACAGCACGGGGACTGGAACACACCCCCCACGAGATCGCCCAGCAGCCCCAGACATGGATCACGACGTTCCAGCGCCTGCGCGACCGCCGGACCGCTTTGTGTGACTTTCTCACCGCGGTGGGAGTAAAAGGCGCTCCGACGCAGAGGCCGACCGTGTATCTGGTCGGCGCCGGCACTTCGGATTACATCGGGCGCTCGCTGCATCATCTGCTGCGCACGAAGTGGCAGTGCGAGGTGGTTCCGGTTGCCAGCACCGATCTGCTGACCGATCTGTCTGAATATGTGCTCGCGGACAAGCGCTATCTGTGGCTTTCCTTCTCGCGCTCGGGCGACAGTCCGGAGGGCGTCGCGGTTCTGGAGCGGACGCTGGCCGAGTGCCCGAACATCTCGCACATTCTGATTTCGTGCAATGCCAACGGGCGCATGGGACGGACGATCCAGGACCGCGAGAACTGCTTTTCGATTGTGCTGGACGATGCGACGAACGATCGCGGACTCGCAATGACCAGCTCCTTCACCAACATGGTGCTGGCCGGCCAGATTCTTGCGCATGCCTGGAGTATCGACGAATACGAGACGATTCTGCAGAGCCTGGTCAGCGCGGCCGAAGAGCTGCTGCCCCGCGCCGCGACGCTGGCCGCGGAGCTGACGCAGAATGGCTTCAGGAAGGCGTGCTTTGTCGGTTCCGGCGTGCTGGCGGGCACGGCCATGGAATGCGCGCTGAAGCTTCTGGAGCTGAGCGCGGGCAGGATTCAGACGATCACGCAGCCGACCCTGGCTCTGCGTCACGGGCCGATGGCGGCGCTCGATCATGACACGCTGTTCGTGAGCCTGGTGTCGAGCGAAGCACAGCGCAGGCAGTATGAGATCGACCTGCTGCGCGAGATCCGCAGCAAGGAGCTGGTGCGCACCTGTGTCGCCGTCGCGGCAGAACCGGAAAACCTGCAGGCCGAGGCGGATTACGTGCTCTCACCGGATCGCAGGTATGCGGTTCCGGACCTGTACCGGCCGGTGCTGGATGTGATCTTCGGACAGTTGCTTGGACTCTTCGGATCGATCGAGGCCGGGCTGAAGCCGGACCATCCGAGCCCCAACGGCGCGATCAGCCGCGTCGTGCAGAACGTCGGCATCTACTAGCGCTGCGAAGCATAGAGAGCCACTGCTTTTCTGCCCCCGTGGTGTAATGCCGGGTACAGACAGCGGTGGCTCTCTCTTTCTTCGGCTCCGTTTTTCGGCCGCACGGCCGGCCGGATGGGGCCATTGGCGATGGCCTTAAGTCTGGTGTGGAAGCTGTTCCCTGCCCGTCGCAATCTGTGTTGTAAATTTGCAGGGGCAAGGTTATAGTTACGCATCGACACAAATCGAAACAAAAGGATACATACCCGTGATCGGACTTCACTGCCGGGCAATGCCGCTGCGAAGGTGCAGGCAGAGCCGTGCGGCTGCCGCTGATGTTCGCACACGGGTCCTGCTGATTCGTCCTTAAATCAAGGTCTTTTGGGGGTCGCATTCATGACACAGGAAAACCAGGTTTCCGCAACTCCGGCCGCCGGCGGAGCCCGGCTCAGCCGGACTCTCGGGCTGTGGAACCTGATCATCATCGGCATGGTGATCATTCAGCCGACCGCCCCCATGGGGATCTACGGCGTGATCAGCAACAAGGCCCACGGCCATGTGGTCACCACGATTCTGCTCGCGATGGTCGCGATGCTGTTTACGGCGATCAGCTATGGCCGGATGGCGCGCGTCTATCCCAGCGCCGGCTCGGCGTACACCTATGTAGGACAGGAGATTCATTCGGCCGCCGGCTACATCGTGGGCTGGGGCATGGTGATGGATTACCTGCTGAATCCGCTGATCTGCACGGCCTTTTGCGCCAAGGCCGCCATGAATATTCTGCCGGGACCGTCGTATTACGTCTGGATTCTGGTCTTCGCGGCGTTCTTCACGTGGACCAACCTGCGCGGCATTCAGACGTCGGCCCAGATGAACGAGGCCCTGTGCGCGGGGATGGTGCTGGTTGTGCTTCTCTTCCTGGGAGTGGTGGCGCGCTGGCTGTGGCATACGCATCATGATCCCGGTTTCTACACGCGTCCTTTTTATGAGCCGCAGACCTTTCACCCGGCGGGCATCTTTGCGGGTACTTCTGTAGCCGTGCTCACCTATATCGGCTTTGACGCGGTATCGACGCTGTCGGAAGAGGTGAGGAATCCGCGCCGCAATATTCTTCTGGCCACGGTGCTGGTCTGCCTGATCACAGGAGTGCTCTCGGGCGTCGAGGTCTATGCGGCACAGCTTGTCTGGGGCTCGGCTCCGTTCTCGTCGGAGCATGTCGAGTCTGCGTTCGCGATCATCTCGCGGCAGGTGGGCGGACGGGTGCTCTTCCAGATCATCAACTTCACGCTGCTGATTGCGAATATGGGTTCCGGCATGGGATCGCAGCTGGCGGCGGGCCGCCTGCTGTACGGCATGGGACGCGGCAATGCCCTGCCCGCTTCCTTCTTCGGCGCGATCGACCCCAAACGCCATATTCCGCGAAACAACATCTTCGCGGTGGGAGCCTTTGCGCTTGTGGGAGCCGCGGTTCTGGAGTTCTTCTCGGGCAGGCTGGGCGGAGGCGCATACGAGATTGGCGCGGAGGCTCTCAACTTCGGCGCGTTCATTGCGTTCATGGGAGTGAATGCTGCGGCCTTCATGCACTACGTGGGACGGGAGAAGAGACGGTCGCCGGGGTTCTGGCTGGTGCCGATTCTCGGTTTCGTGATCTGCGGATTTATCTGGATACACCTGAGCAAGCCCGCTCTTATTCTGGGATCTGTCTGGATGACCGTGGGCATTGTGTATGGAGCGATTCGCACCAAAGGCTTCCGCTCAGAGCTGGTTCGCTTCGACCTTCCTCCGGAAGAGGCGCAGCCGTAAACGCAGAGCTGGTTCGGCACGTCATCATTGAGCAGCACTGCTTTCCCTGCGCGCCGTGACACGACCAGGAGAAGCCGCGGATTACCCGTCAGGGATCTCCGCGGCCAGTCTCAGCCGGCGCTTTCCTCACCTTACTGTGCTGCGCCGGTCCGGCAGGCCGGACCGGTGAATGCCCTTACTGAACAGTAAGGGTGAAGGTGGTGGTGTGGGTGATGGACGTGGTGCCGCTGGTGACAGCGCTGACCGTCACGGTGTAGTTTCCGGCCGGTGTGCCGGAATTGCCGGTGCCGCCTCCGCCGCCGCTCATGTTGCCGCCTCCGCCGCACCCGGTGAGGCCACCGATAAAGAGTGCAAGCAAAGCGCAGGGCAACAGGAGCCATTTTCTGCTGCGAAGCGGCAGGCCGAAGAAGAGCAGGCAGGCCAGGGTCGTGGCTCCGCCGCCAGTGAGCCAGCGCAGCTCAGACTTTGTCGCGCCGGTGGTGGTGATGGTGAGCGTGGTAGAACCGCTGCCGGTGACGGAGGCCGGATTGAAGCTGCAGCTCGCCTCGTTCGGCAGGCCGGAGCAAGTGAAGGTCGTCGTTGCGGCGAGGCTGCCGAGGTATTTCACGTTCAGCGTTTCTGTGGCGGAGGAGCCCGGAGCAACCGTCAGCGCGGTCTGAGCAGGCGCCACGCTGAAGTCGTTCACAGTGACGCTCTGCGCCGCAGCGGTGGCTGCTGTCCATTGCGAACCGCCGGCGTACTGGAGAGTAAAGGAGTTGCTTCCGCCGGCAAGCGGGGCCGAAGCCGTGTTGACCGGGAAGCTGAGCGCGAAGGGCGGGTTGCCGCTCAGTGTGGTGGTGGCCAGCGCGGTGCCGTTATCCAGCAGAGTGACGGTGCCGGTGGGCGCGGGACCGAACGAGGTGACATTCAGCGTGCCGGTGAGCGTGAAGGGCATTCCGGCATCCACGGTTTGTGCGGATGGCGCGGTCAGAACGAGAGCGTCGGAGCCCTGCGTGACGATGGCGACGGTTCCGTTAGTGGTCACTGAGCCGTAGGTGGAATTACCGGAATAAGCAGCGGTGGCGGTGTGCGATCCAACACTGAGGCCGCTGGGCGTGCAGGTTGCGACTCCGCCGGACATGGGAACAGGGCTGCCGGCCGCGGCGCCATCAATATAGAACTGGACGGTGCCCGTTGGTGTAGCCAGACCGTTGACAGCACCGGCTGTCGCGGTGAAGGTGACCGGCGTTCCATGCACAGCGTTGGGAAACGCACCAACGTTCGAGGTCAGCGTGAACTTTGGAACATTGCCGGTGATGGTTACAGCCAGCGAACCGGAAGGATGACCAATCCAGATCGAGTCGCCAGGATAGTTGAGGCTGAGCTGATGCATGCCGTCGGACAAAGGAGCCGCCGGGGTATTCACGGAAAAATTCACCGTGACGCTGGTTGTCCCCGGCGTGAATCCGGACAGAGGCACGCTTGCGATGACTATCGTTCCGTCAAGAAGCTGTACATCGCCGGTTGGATTGGGAGCCGGATTACTGCCGAGCTCGCTCAGCGCACCCACTATTTTGATCGGTGAGCCAACCTCAGCCGAGACGGGAGCGGTGGGTAACACCAGAATAAGATTGGATGTCGCGTGCTGAATCAGAATGCTGGTTCCGCTCGATGCTGATGAAGAAGACCAGTGCGCATCTCCCGGATAGCTCAGCGTAAACACATGTGTCCCAGGAGTGAGAGGAGATGTGAGGCTGTTCACACTGAAAGAGAAGGTGGATGAACCATTCAGGGTGACCGAGCCGATCGCAGCTCCGTCTTCGAGCAGTGAAACGGCTCCGGAGGGTGCGGGACCGAGAATCGGAGAGTACTGAATCTTTCCTGGGATACTGATCGGGATTCCCATGGTTACAGTCGTCGCGCCGGTGTACGTCAGCGAAAGCGTGTCGGTGCCCTGCGCAATCACGGTGAAGGTGGTGGGCGTCGAGGTGACGGAAGGGTAATTGGAGTCGCCGGAGTAGACGGCGGTAATGGAGTGCGAGCCGACCGCAAAAGCCGCTGAAGTATAGGTACCTGCGCCCTGCTGCAACGGAACGGGCGCACCGATGGGCGTGGAGCCGTCGTAGAACTGCAGCGTTCCGGTTGGCGCCGGACCGTTTCCGATGCTGGCTAATGTCCCGGTTACTGAAACAGTGGCTCCGAAAGCACGGTGGTGCTGCCAGGGACCAGATTCGAGCTGAGGGCAATCGCAAGTACAGGATCGACCGTGATGCTGACGGCATTGGAAGTACTCGGGAGCCATGCAGCTTCACCCGCATAACTGAGGGTGAAGCTGCCTGCTCCTGCCTGCAGCGGTTTGGCCGAACTGTTTACCGTGAACTGAAAGCTGCATGGCGGTGTACCACTGAGCGGAGTGGTCGCGATGACGCTGCCGTTTTGAAGGAGGCTTACGGTGCCCGTTGGCGGAGAGGCATACGACGAATAAGACTCAGAAAGAGTACCGCTGAAGGTGACGGGCGCAACACCAGCAGTCACCGTGGAGGGTCCGCTGTAAGTGAGCGTCAGAGAGTTCGCGCCCTAATGGAAAGGACAGCACTGGAAGTAGCCGGCGCCGAGACGGCATCTCCTGAATAAGACCAGAAGGCGGAATACTTCCCGGGCACCAGAGGATGAGCGGCAGTATTCACTGTGGCGCTGAGCTGAAATGGCGGATTGCCGCTTAGCGTGAAGGTCTGCGAGCTGACGGGAGATGGAACATTATTTTCGAGGACCGAGAGAGTGACTTTCCCTGTGGGTACAGGCTGTTCCCCGGCTGCGCCCAGTTGAGCAGTCAGCGTGGGAGGAACTCCCGGCATAACCGCAGCAGTGGTGGCTGCGGTAAGAGGTACAGAACTCTGCGTCACGGTGAAACCGAGGACAGAGGTTGTGACCGCCGCATAGTTGCCATCTCCGGAGTATCGGGCGGTGATCGCGTGCAATCCAGGAATCAGCGACGCGGTCGCCACTGTTGCGGTTCCATTACTTTGTAATGTGACCGGAGAGCCCAGCGGGGTGGTTCCGAACTTCTTCGACCTTATGCCCTGAACAGCGATGTGAGTATAGCTTAATTACTTAGTTATTAACTTTAAATTTTTATACAGAATAAACCGGGACTGATACATCTGCTGCAGCAGGAGCAAGCACCATGCGGCCCTGCATTGGTTAAAGAGGATAAGCCGCCTGCCAGAAGATCTCCTCCTTCGTGATCAACTGAGGCCGCGCTCCACCATGTTGACGAGGCGCTGCCCCAGCGCAAGGACGGTTGCACGGGGCATGGAGAGGAGTGGACCTTCGAGCGCCAGCAGGGCAAGGCCGTGCACCGAAGACCAGGCGAGAAACTCGGCGCCCTCGCGGTCCTTCTCGCGCAGCAGACCGGCCTGCTGCATACGGTCCAGAGCGAGAGAGAGAAGCTGGTAAGGGTTCAGGCCCATCGAAGCGGTGTTGGCCTGATTGGGGGTCTCAATGGCCGGTGGCACGGAGAAGGCCGTGCGGAACATGCCCGGTTCGCGCAGGGCAAAGCCGAGGTATCCCATGCCGACCGCGCAAAGGCTGCGGCGGGCGTAGAGTCTGGGGTTCCGGCCCGGCTTGTGGCGCGCCATCTCCTGTTCAATGGCGGCGGCAAGGCGGGAGATGCAGGCAGAGCGAACGGCATCCAGCAGAGCGGCCTGACTGGTGAAGTGCCGATAGGCGGCGTTGGGCGCCACACCGGCCTGGCGGGTGGCTTCGCGCAGGACGACCGCATCAGGGCCGCCCGCGCGCGCCATGGAAAGACCGGCACGAATAAGCGCATTTCGCAGGTCCCCATGACGGAAGGTGCCGCGAGGCCTGGCTGGATCTGCTTTTTTCATCCTCGTGTAAAGAAAGTCCGGCGTGAATGAGTCAATGTGGACAGTATCCACTTTAACAGAGTAACGTATGTGGACGGTGTTCACTTGTGCGGCGCACGCCGCGAAACGGAAGGTGCAGGATGGCGGATGGATTTGTCTGGTATGAGCTGATGACGAACGACGTCGACAAAGCAGCGGCGTTCTACGGCAAAGTGGTGGGCTGGGATGTGCATGATGCCGGGATGCCCGACATGAAGTACACGATCTTTGGCAGGGACAGCAAGGATGTGGGCGGCATGATGACGTGGGCCGCCGCAGGCGCGCCCGGTATGCCGCCGGAGTGGGTGGGGCACATTCACACGGCGAAGCTGGATGAAGAACTGAAGTCCGTGGTGGCGGACGGAGGGACGATCATCAAGCCCGCGCAGGAGATTCCCGGTGTGGGACGCTTTGCCGTGGTGCTTGATCCGCAGAAGGTGAAACATCTGCTCTTCGAGCCGGGCGGCAGCTATGTACCGCCGCGGCTGGGACAGATGGACGTG
Organism: Paracidobacterium acidisoli; assembly: GCF_003428625.2. Lineage (GTDB taxonomy): Bacteria > Acidobacteriota > Terriglobia > Terriglobales > Acidobacteriaceae > Paracidobacterium > Paracidobacterium acidisoli. The sequence continues at coordinate 91,663 of NZ_QVQT02000006.1, forward strand.
GGCAACGTGGGATGGCACGAGCTGCTGACGGACGATGCGGAAAAGGCATTCGCATACTATGCAAAGCACTACGGATGGGAGAAGGACTACGCCCATGATATGGGTGCGATGGGCGTCTACCAGACGTTCCGGACCAACACGCCGAGGTATACCGGCGGCATGATGAGCATCAGCCGTCCGGGAATACCGGAAGGCACTCAGCCACGCTGGATCTTCTACTTCACGGTGGACGACATCGACGGCGCGCAAAAGCGCGTGACCGATGCGGGCGGCACGATCACGCTGCCGCCGATGGATGTGCCGGGCGGCTCGCGTGTGATGCAGGCCGTGGATGACCAGGGATGCGCCTTTGCCCTGATGCAGGGACCGAAGGCATAAGCATTTGCCGGAATGGGCCGGCTTCTCGTCAGCGATCGCGGACGAGAGGCCGGCTCCGCTCACGCTGCGGCAATCGCATGCGCTTATTTCAGGATCGAGCATCAACGGGTGCCACTGACACCATCCAGCCGACTCGGCAGGCCGGATCAGGCTGCTCCGCGTGTGAACATATCGTCACAATCCCGGATGAATCGCGCAGAAGATATTCGATTGCGATCGAGATAGAGCACCGGCAAATAAGGCTGGCATACGCGGATTTCGGCATCGAATGCCCTATGCTCCTCGGCCGTAAAGAGGTAACAGAACAGGATCAGATCAGGATGGATACTCAATGTCAGAGAAAACGTGGCATTAAGATCCTGGGCACAGACTACGTCATAGCCGGACTTCTGGAGCAGCCATCTGCGTGTCGTGGCCAGGGTTCATCAGGGCAGGCAACAAGAATGGTTGGCATAAAAGGGACTCGGGCCTGCTCAGACGCTAATCCGGCACCTGCTTTTCCACAAGCGCCATATAGCGCCAACGGCATGCATTGCACTTTTGTATTTTCCGGTGTGCAACTAATAAAGTCCCTTATACTTCCGGCCCGCAGTTATGCTTTTTTCGATTTGGTCTTTGGGCCGCGCTTTGCGGAGGAATTTGTTTTTTCTCCGGAGATCTCGCTGCCGAATACCTCGTCGAACGTACTCCTGTCGAGCACACTCAGCACGACGCCGTCGATCCGGTTATCCAGAGTTCGATAAGGCGTGATGCGAAGACTGCACCAGTGGCCGTCGTGATCCTGCACCAGCTGCTGCTTTGAATGCACCTGCTGGATCACGTCCGGCATCATCTGCTCCAGATTCGACACGTCGATTTTGAGCTTCAGCCGGGGAATGGCCGCCTCGCTCAGATCGGTGCCGAAAATCTGAATCGGCATTTCCATGCGCTCTTCTCCGAGGAACTCCATGAGAGAGATGGCATGAGAATAGCTCTCTTCGCCCGTGAACATCCCGGCACCCAGATGCGGATGGGTGAAACCGGAGACACGTGGCTTTTCAGAATGGCCGGATAAACGATCTGTTTCAGAATTTCGAACGCCTCCGGATTCCGGAAGAAGCTCGTAACGTTGATCAGCAGATCGTGATACAGGGCATTCACTTCAGCCCGGTCGCGATGCAGCAGGCCCACGTAGTCATGCAGCTTCACCATTTTGTGAAGCGCCATTCTGCGCTGGATGCGGCGGCCGATCGTGGGCGGCTTATATTCGGAGAAGTCTACTTTGGTGGCGCGCCGTAAAAGCCGGAAGACCTGCCCCATATAAACATCGGGGCTTTTGCCTTCGTTCTCGACCGGCTCCAGAACAGGGCCGGTGACGTACGGGTGCTGGCGGATGCGAGCCAGCTCGGCCGCAATGCCCTCGGGAGATAACACGAAGTCGACACAATCGGCCGCAATCGCGCTGGCCGGCATGCCATCGTAGTTGGCCGATCCGGTATCCTGCGCAAAGGTGATGCCTCCCTCTCCCTTGATCGCTGTCAGCCCCAGCGTTCCGTCAGAGGCGGTTCCGGAGAGAACCACGCCGATGGCGTTGCTGCCCTGATCGAACGCCAGCGAGCGAAAGAAAATATCGATCGTCATGTTTACGGACCGGGGCTCTTCGCGCGGGCTTACGAACAGCCTGAAATTCTCAATCCTGAGATCCCGGTTCGGCGGAATGATATAGATATGATTCTGCTCGATCCGGGCGCCGTCCGTCGCCTCCACCACCGGCATATGTGTGCTGCGCGCCAGAATCTGCGTAAAGGCGCTCTCCCGCGTGGGATCGAGGTGCGGGACGAAGACGAAGGCCATGCCGAGGCTGGGAGAAAGAGCCGACAGCATGGACGTAAATGCTTCCAGCCCACCGGCGGAAGCCCCGATGCCGACCACCGGAAACCCGATTCCGCGCGTGGCCATGCCGGTCTGGCTCTCGAGGCTTTCCTCTGAGTCCCGCATGCTGTCTTTTATATCCTCTTTACGCTTCTGCGCTGAATGGCTCATAGATAAACAGATAGTTAGTTAGAAGGTCAGTACTGCCCGCACGTCGCTATTGCAATCACTGGAAAATCTGCAAAGCGTGCGGAAACGCGCCAGAAACGAAATATCGGCAGTGGGCCAGTTTGCAATGCAGCGAAAACAAACCATCCCTCCGCGGCTGAAGCCGCACTCGATCTGAACCTTTTACGGCACGGTTCACAGTTTGCGGAAAAACTCATGATTTTCCGGGATGCGGGTGCAGTCCGTAGTTTGGGTGAGTGGTCTTTGTGGATTTTTGGTGCCGGATTCGGGTTTTGGGGGTGGTGGAAGGGAGTCCGGACACACTACGGCTGCGTTATGGCTGTTGCGGAAAGGGCATCATCCGGGTCAGGCGCAGGTGGGGCACCCCGCGACATGCACCCGGATTTCTCGGAAAGAAACTGCAGATCCCTCCACTGCGTTACCGCCTGATGGCGGTAACTTCGGTCGGGATGACAGGGATTGGGAATGATCGCCTCAGGCGGTAACGCTGCGGAGGGATGGCAAAGATTGGGAGTGATCGATCCCATGTCCGAACGGACGGACATGGGTAGCCCGGCGCAGTGTCTGATCAAATCGCTTCCGGCTGAGGAAGGCACAGGGGCTAAAGCCCGCCTCTTTTTATTGCCCTTCGGCACGGCTGAAGCCGTGCCCTGATACAAAACTTTGCCGGAACGGGCCCGCGTCAGACGCTGCCTAATGGGCGGCGGAGCCACCCTTCGACATGGCCACGTATTCGGGCAGGCTGGTGTGGCGGGGCTGGTCGACTTTGATCCAGAGAGTCATGACTGCGGCGATAAAGTAGAGCGCTCCGTAGACGATGACGATGCCTTTGAATCCATAAGCGGGCAGGAGCAGCGTGGCGATGGCGGGACCGAAGAAGTTGCTGAGGCCGCCGCCGAGGTTCTGGACGGAGATGGCCGCGCCTTTATGGTTGGGCTCGATCATGGGGAAGATGGCGCCCATGGGCACGAAGGACGTGATGGTGAGCGCGAAGAAGATGGCAGCGAGAAAGGCGATGAAGAAGTTGTGCGGAAACCAGGCGGGGAAAAAGTAGAAACCGAGCGAGGCGGCTCCGCAGCCGACGAAGCCGACCCAGCGCATCTGGCGCATCCAGCCGATGCGGTCGCCGATGACACCCCACATGACGTTGGTGAAGGGCTGGATGAGAAAGAAGGTTCCCCATATCTGCAGCCACTGCGTGGTGGTGAAGCCGATCTCACGCGAGGTGTAGTAGAGCGGCATGATGACGGGAAAGCCGAAGAGCGAGAGGTTGCAGATGATGCGGATGATGAGCGCGAGGGCGATGTTGCGGTTCTGAAAGATGAGTGTGAGGCCCTTGCTCATCTCGCGCAGCTTCTCAGCGGCGCCGCGCGAGACGACGGCCTGGGCCGGCTCGCGGGTGGCGAAGAGAACGATGAGGCCGCCGATGAAGATCCAGATCATGGACATCCAGAGCGTGCCCATGAAGCCGATGCGGCCGATGGTGAAGCTGGGCAGATAGGAGCCGACGATGCCGTAGCCGATGGTGAACATGGCCCAGACCCAGCCGATGGCGGAGGCGAGGCGGTTGCCGGGCGTCGCCTCGACCACCCAGACGAAGAAGGCATAGAAGAAGAGCGGATAGGCGAGGCCGCGCAGGCCATAAAAGATCAGCGTACGGGAGAGGCTGTGCTGCGCGAGTCCATAGTGAAGGAAAAGAGCGTGGAAGATGAGCCACCAGGCGATGCCGAAGAGCATGACCTTTTTGGGCGAGATGACATCGGCGAGCACGCCGGAGACCCAGCTGGCGAGCGCGGCCATGCCTCCGTATACGGTGAAGACCAGCGAGGCGTCGCGGCCGGAGAAGCCGATGGTAACGAGATATTTCGAGAGAAATGCCTGCTCGATGCCGTCGCCGGTCATGCAGAAGACGATGGCGAGATAACCGCCGAGCAGGATGACAGGCATTCCCAGGAAGGCGCGCGTTTTGGCCGGAGTGGACATCGGATCTATCGCGCTTCCAGCTCGATCTGCAGTTTGATGTCGGCGGGGCGGCCCTCGGCGGCGCGCTCGAAGGCTGGGATGCTCTCTTCAAACGGAAAGGTGTGGGAGAGCAGCGGGTGCAGGTTCACTTTGCCGGAGGCGATGAGGGCGATGGCCTTCTCATACATGTTGGCGTAGCGGAAGACGGTCTCGATGCGGATCTCTTTGCTCTGCGCGCGGACCACATCAAAGGAGACGGGCTCGATGGGCATGCCGACGAGGATGAGAACGCCGGCGGGCGCGACGAACTCCATGATATTGCTGAATGCCTTCGGGCTTCCGCTGGCCTCGAAGACGGCTTCGGCTCCCCAGCCGCCGGTGAGCTCGGCGACTTTTTCGACGAGCGGGGTCTCCCGAATATTGACGGGGATGATGCCGTCATATTGCGCGGCGATGGCAAGCTTTTCGGCGGCGAGATCGGCGACGATGACGCGCGCGGCTCCGCCGGCGAGCGCGGCCAGCGCGACCATGATGCCGATGGGGCCGCTGCCCACGACAACGGCGGTGTCTCCGGGCTGGAGGCGGGCTTTGGTCGCGGCCTGCATGCCGACGGCGAAGGGCTCGACCATCGCGCCTTCGGTGAAGCTGACATGATCGGGCAGCTTAAAGGTGAAGGCGGCGGGGTGAATGACCTGGGGCGTGAGGCAGCCGTGGATGGGAGGCGTGGCCCAGAAGCGAACGGAGGGATCGAGATTGTAGTGGCCGGCGCGGCTGGCTTTGGAGCTCATGTCGGGAATGCCGGGCTCCATGCAGACGCGGTCGCCGACCCTGAGATGCGTGACCTCGGCGCCGACTTCGATGATGGTGCCGGCGGCTTCGTGGCCAAGGACCATCGGCTCACTGACAATGAAGGGGCCGATCTTTCCGTGCGTGTAATAGTGCACGTCGCTGCCGCAGATGCCGACACGCGCGATGCGGATGCGGACATCGGAGGGGCCCATCTGCTGCACGATATCAATCTCGCGCAGACTCAGCTTCCGCTTCTCTTCGAGGACAAGAGCTTTCACAGCTTCTCCTTACTTCACTTCTTACTACTTCTTACTTATGGTTCGAACTTATGGCTCGAGCCTGACGTATCAGGCCCGGGAAATTCGGTTTACTCGCGATCGGGGACGCGATACGCAACCGATTCTTTCACGGATGGGCCGTGCCGCGACATGCGGAAAGGAGAATGCAGGACAGTGTGCGGTTTTATACCGCGGCGGCAGCGGCCGCGGCTGCCTTCAGATGCGTGCAGGCGGCTTCCGTGACCTGGGCGGTGGTGGCGGTGCCGCCGAGATCGCGGGTGTGGAGTGCGGGTGTTGCGGCGATGTGCTCGACGGCACGCATGACGCGCGCCGCGGCGGCGTCTTCTCCGAGATGCTGCAGGAGGAGCACGATGGACCAGAAGGTTCCGACGGGGTTGGCGATGCCTTTGCCCATGATGTCGAAAGCCGAGCCGTGAATGGGCTCGAACATCGAGGGGTATCGCCGCTCCGGATCGATGTTGCCGGTGGGCGCGATGCCGAGGCTGCCGGCGAGGGCGGCGGCGAGATCGCTGAGGATGTCTGCGTGGAGATTGCTGGCGACGATGGTATCAAGCGATGCGGGCCGGTTGACCATGCGGGCGGTCGCGGCGTCGACGAGTTCCTTATCCCAGGTGACGGAGGGAAATTCTTTTGCCACTTCGGCGGCGATCTCGTCCCACATGACCATGGCGTGGCGCTGCGCGTTGCTCTTGGTGACGACGGTGAGCAGCCGGCGGGGACGCGAGGCGGCGAGGCGGAAGGCGAAGCGGAGAATGCGCTCGACACCGGCGCGGGTCATGATGGAGACATCCATCGCGGCCTCGATGGGATGCGTCTGATGCACGCGGCCACCGACGCCGGAGTATTCGCCCTCAGTGTTTTCGCGCACGATGACCCAGTCGAGGTTCTGCGGCGTGGCCCGCTTCAGCGGTGCGTCGATGCCGGGAAGAATGCGCGCAGGGCGGATGTTCGCGTACTGATCGAGGCCCTGGCAGATTCTGAGGCGCAGGCCCCAGAGGGTGATGTGGTCGGGGATGGCGGGGTCGCCTGCGGAGCCGAAGAGGATGGCGTCATACTTCCGCAGCTCTTCGACGCCGTCATCGGGCATCATTTTTCCGTGAAGGCGATAGTAGTCGCCTCCCCAGTCGAAGCCGGTGAATTCGAAGACGAGCTCGGGCTCGGCTCCGGTGAGTGCTTCGAGCAACTGACGGCCGGCGGGGATGACTTCTTTGCCGATTCCGTCTCCGGGCACGAGTGCGATCTGATATTTCCTCATGGGCATCGACTTCTCAAAGTGTAGATCATTGCATGACGGGAGGATGGCGCAGAGCGTATATGGCGAAGACGATCGCTGTTTCTCAGGATGCATCACACCGCATTGTCCACGCTGCGGTGATACGGTGAAAAAATGCAGATTTCCAGTGAACAGCGCATGCAACGTTCGCGCACTTTCGACGAGATCGCCGAACTCTATGACGAGGGACGGCGCGAGCCGCCCGGCTGGCTCTACGACACGCTCTTTTCTTCCTCGGGGCTTGACCCCGCCGGCACACGCATCCTCGAGATCGGCTGCGGCACAGGCAAATCGACTCTGCCCCTGGCCAGGCGCGGATGCGATGTCGTCGCGCTGGAGATGGGCGGAAACCTTGCAGGCCTTGCACGGAAGCATCTGGCAGCCTTTCCGAAGGTCCGGATCGCCCATGCGCGTTTTGAAGACTGGGCAGCTGCCGAAGCCTTCGATCTTGTGCTTGCCATCACAGCGTGGCACTGGATCGATCCCGCGGTGCGCTATCAGCGGGCCGCCGCAGCTCTGAAGGCCGACGCAGTTCTTGCCTTCTCGATGAGCGAGCATGTTTTTCCTCCGGGCTACGATCCATTTTTCGAGCAGATACAGGATGGCTATGAAGCGATCGGCGCGGGCAGACTGCCGTGGCCTCCGACGCCACCCGAATCGATTCCTGATGCGCGCGCAGAGATTGAGCAGACCGGTCTCTTCCACGATGTGCGCGTCATCCGGCGGCTCTGGACGGAGGAGTTCACCGCGGACGAACACGTCGCCCTGATGCGCACCGCTTCAGATCACCGATTGATGGAGCCGGCAAAGCGCGAGTGGCTGTTCGACGAGATGCGCCGCCTGATCGAGGCAAGACCCGCAGGACGTATCCGCAAACACAATCTCACGCTGCTGCATCTGGCCCGCCGCCTGCCTTAACCACGCAGGGCATACCGTTCCTCACCGGATCGATATATCGGCCCTATATCCCGCGTCCTTTGCGACGCACTACACCTGATACGCGGGAGCCGCACCATGCGGCGGGCGCTATGAGACTTTGACCGCGACGGAGTCGGCTGCCGGCTTGCCGCCGGATTTTGCGGAGGAGTGGGTGGTTTCGGCGGGTAGAAAGACGCGGAAGCAGGTGGCCTGACGGCCTTTGTAGTACTGGCTGCGAAAGGCGATGCGGCCTTCGTATTTCTGAACGATTCCCTTGCTGATCCAGAGGCCGAGGCCGGTGCCCTTGGTGGATTTGGTGCTGAAGAAGGGCTGGAAGAGCTTTTCCGCATTTTCGGGATCGATGCCGACACCGGTGTCGATGACGGAGAGGAAGATTCCGCGGCGGCCGGTGAGGCCGTCGGTGGCTTCGGAGATGCGAATGCGCAGGGTGCCTCCGCCGGGCATGGCCTGGACCGCGTTGCCGATGAGGTTGAGGAAGACCTGGCGGAGCTCGACGGGATGCGCGTAGATGACGCCGCCGGAGCGGTACTGCTTCTGCAGATCGATTCCGCTGGACTGCAGGCCGCGCTGCTGCAGCTCGAGGACGCTCTCGATGACCTCGGGCAGAGACACGGGGACGGGCTGCTTCGATTCGCGGTAGAAGCTCAGCGTCTGCCGGGTGATGTGCGAGGCGCGCTGCAGCTCCTGCTCGGCCATATCGGCGTAATACTTCGCCTGGTCGTCGAGGGAGGGGTGGTTGCGCAGCAGATAAAAGGCGTTGGTGATGGCCTCGAGCGGGTTGTTGATCTCGTGGGCGATGATGCCGGCCATGCGGCCCATGGCGGCGAGCTTCTCGGCCTGGCGCAGCGCCTCTTCGGCGCGCAGCTCACGCGTGATGTCGCGGTTGATTTCGAGGATGGAGCCGGTCTCGCGGTCGAGCACCATGTGGCTGTCGACCACGACCTCGTGTCCGCTGCTGGTGCGCTGCGAGAGCTTGCCGCGCCATGAGCCCTCGCGGAGGAGGATGCTGTTCAGCTCATCGCGGGAGACGGGAAAGACAGTCTGCAGAAGCGCATGCACGTCCTGGCCGTGGACGTCTTCGCGCCGCCATCCATAACAGGACTCGGCACCGGAGTTCCAGTAGCGAATGACGCCCTGCATATCGCGCACCATGATGCCTTCAGAGGCCAGCTCCAAAAGCTCGGCGCGCTCGCGCAGCGTATTTTCGAGGCGCTTGCGATGGCTGACGTCGAAAAAGACGCCGACGGCGCCGCGGACATTGCCGGAGGGCTCGATGACGGGACTGGCGCTGGCGAGGACATATTTTTCCAGGCCGTCGGAGCCCTGAAGCTGCATCTCCGCATCCATGACCGGCCGGCCGGCATGGATGACGTCGTTCATAAAGAGGAATGGCAGGTGGGCATGTTCGGTGAGGGATTTCTCCACCCCGTCTGCAGGACCGGAGCCATTGAGATGGCGGATGCCATTGGTGCCGAAGATGGCGCGGAAGGCAGGATTCATGGTGGCATTGGCGGACGACGCATCGGCGGAGATGGCGACACCGACGGGCAGCACCCGCATGATGGTCTCGAGCTCGGCGACACGCAGCTCAAGCTGGCGATTGAGAAGGTGAATGTGCTCCTCGGCGGCGATCTGCGCCGTGACGTCGGTTGCGGTGCCGAACCAGCGCGCCACCTTGCCCTGCGAGTCGACGATGGGAACGGCGCGGCAGAGAAACCAGCGGTATTCTCCATCGCGCGAGCGTAGTGGGAAGGTGTCTTCCCACGGCTGGGCGGCGACCACGGCGCTGCCTAATCCGCCGGCGACGCGGTCCGCGTGATCGGGATGACACAGGAAGGCCCAGCCGGTGGCCAGCAGAACCGGCATGGAGACGCCGCTGAAGTCGCACCAGCGCTGGCTGTACCAGAAGGCCGTGCCGTCGGCCTGCGCCATCCATGCAAGCTGCGGGATGCTGTTGGCCAGAGTGCGGAACTGATCCTCGCTTTGCCGCAGCTCTTCGGTGCGCTCTTCGACGCGGCGCTCCAGGTCGTTGTTGAGGCGCTCGAGCATGCGCGTTTTGCGGTGCAGCTCGACGAAGACTCCGATCCTGGCGCGAAGGACCTCGGGGATGACGGGGACGGAGATGTAGTCGACGGCGCCGCGGCGGTAGCCGTTGATGGTGTCCTCGGTGGAGAGATGCACGCCGGAGATGAAGATGATGGCGGTCTTCTGAAAGCGGGGGTGCTGGCGGATGAGCCCGGCGAGCTCGAAGCCGTCGAGATCGGGCATGCTGACATCCATCAGCACGACGGCGATGTCGGTGCGGAGCAGGACCTCGAGGGCTTCGCGAGCAGAGGCGGCCTTGATGAGGTTCTCGCCCAGCTCGGCGAGGATGGCCTCGTAGGTGAGCAGCTTGCCAGGCTGATCGTCGACCATGAGGATGTTGACCTTCTCATTCACCGTCATTACGCGCGGTTCCTTTACCGGTGCAGCCACATGCGGAGAGCGGAGAGCAACTGCTCCGTGTTTACCGGTTTGGCCAGATATTCGGAAGCGCCCGCTTCAAGGCACTTTTCGCGATCGCCCTTCATTGCCTTCGCGGTGAGGGCGATGATGGGCAGGCGGCGCAGCGAAGCATTCTGCCGGATTCTCTGCATGGTTTCATAGCCATCCATCTCCGGCATCATGATGTCCATGAGGACGATGGCGAGGTCGGGAGTGGAGTCGATGGTTTCGATGGCTTCGCGTCCGGTGCCGGCGGCCAGCACGGTCATGCCGCGCCGCTCGAGCACGCTGCTGAGCGCGAAGATGTTGCGCACGTCGTCATCGACGACCAGCACCTTGCGGCCGACGAGGGCCTCGTCGGAGTCGTGCAGGCGGTCGAGCATGCGCTGCTTGCCGGGCGGAAGGTCGGCCACGACGCGATGCAGAAAGAGCGCGGTCTCATCGAGCAGACGCTCGGGAGATTCGACATCCTTGACGACGACGCTGCGGGCGAGGGTGTGCAGACGCGCATCCTCTTCGTGGGTCAGTTCCCTGCCGGTGAAGACGACGACGGGGATATCGCGCAGATCGGCCTTCCGGCGCAGCTCTTCGAGAACGTCGAATCCGCTCATATCGGGAAGGCGAAGATCGAGCACGACGCAGTCGCAGGTTCCGCTTTCGAGGGCACGCAACGCTTCGGCTCCGGAGCCGACGAGGTCGATATCGATGTCTTCATGCCAGAGCAGCTCACGGATGGCCATCTGCTCGACACGATTGTCTTCGACGACGAGCAGGCGGCGGCGGCTTCGAAGGGTGTAATCGCGGATGCGGGTGAGCGCGCTTTCGAGCTCGTCGGAGGTGGTGGGCTTGGTGACGAAGGCGAAGGCGCCGCGCGAGAGGCCGTGATGGCGGTCATCGTCGAGGGTAAGCATCTGGACGGGAATGTGGCGGGTCTTTAGATCCTGCTTGAGATGGTTGAGGACGGTCCAGCCGAGCATGTCGGGAAGGAAGACGTCGAGCGAGATGGCGGCGGGGTGGTATTCGCGGGCGAGCTCCAGCGCCTCGCTGCCGGTGGATGCGATGAGCACTTTGAATCCCTTGTCACGGGAGAGATCGCAGAGCATGCGGGCGTAGTGCGGATCGTCTTCCACGATGAGGAGCACGGCGTCGCCGGGCTGAAGATGGTCGCGGTCGTCTTCCGCGTGCGCCGCCTGCTCGGCCACTCCGGAGCTGCCGAGCAGAGCGGGGATGACGGAGTAAGCGCTCTTTTCCTGGCGCGGCAGGTTGGGCACGACCGGCCCGACGTAGGTCTGCGGAAGGTAGAGGGTGAAGGAGCTGCCCTGTCCGGGCGTGCTGTGGAGCTGGATCTCTCCGCCGAGAAGGCTGGCGAGCTCGCGGCTGATGGCGAGACCGAGTCCGGTGCCGCCGTACTTGCGGCTGGTGCCGGCGTCGGCCTGCTGGAAGGCTTCGAAGATGATGCGCTGCTTCTCCGCGGGAATGCCAATGCCGGTGTCAGAGACCTCGAAGGCGATGACGGAGCCGGCACCGCTGAGGATGGGGTGATCGGAGCTCCAGCCGGAGGCGGCGACGGCCACGCTGAGGCGCACGCTGCCCTGCTCAGTAAATTTGAAGGCGTTGGAGAGCAGATTTTTGAGCACCTGCTGCAGACGCTTCGAGTCGGTGACGAGGCTGCGGCTGAGACGCGGGTCGCTTTTGACCTCGAAGAAGAGCCTGCGGTTTTCGGCTTCGTGGCGGAAGGGGCGCGACATGGTGTCGAGCAGGCTGCCGAAGAAGACCTCTTCGGCCTCAACGGAGACGGTTCCGGATTCGATCTTGGAGAGATCGAGGATGTCACCGATGAGGTTGAGTAGGTCGGTACCGGCGCCGTGGATGGTGCGGGCGAACTCGACCTGACGGGGCGTGAGGTTGTGATCGTGATTTTCCGCAAGCTGCTGACCAAGCACGAGGATGCTGTTGAGCGGCGTGCGCAGCTCATGGGACATGTTGGCCAGGAACTCGGATTTGTACTTCGAGGTGAGCGCGAGCTCGCGGGCCTTGGCTTCGAGAGCGCGGCGGGCCTGCTCAATCTCCTGATTTTTGCGCTCGACCTCGGAGTTCTGCTCGGCGAGCTGCTGCGCTTTCTGCGCGAGCTGCTCGTTGGTCTGCTGCAGCTCCTTCTGCTGCGTCTGCAGCTCGGTGGCAAGCTGCTGCGACTGCTTGAGCAGGCCCTCGGTCTGCATGGTGGCCTCAATGGAATTGAGCACGATGCCGATGCTGGCGGTGAGCTGCTCGAGAAAGGCGAGGTGCGAGGCGGTGAAGGCATGGAGCGTGGCGAGCTCGATGACGGCCTTGACGCGGTCCTCAAAGAGGACGGGCAGCACGATGACGTTGCGCGGAACGGATTCGAAGAGGCCGGAGCGGATGGGAACGGTCTGCAGCGGAAGCTCAGTGATGAGCATGCGTTTTTTCTCCGCTGCGCACTGGCCGATGAGGCCTTCGCCGAGGCGAATCTCCTGCGGATAGCCTTCGGTGATGTTGGCGAAGGCAGAGAGCAGAACCAGCTTGCGCGAGCCGTCGCTTTCCATCTGATAGATAACGCCCTGCTGCGCGCCGACGAGCGGGGCAAGCTCGGAGAGCAGAAGACGGCCGACGGTGCCGAGGTCACGCTGGCCCTGCAGCATGGCGGTGAAGCGGGCGAGGTTGGTCTTGAGCCAGTCCTGCTCGGTGTTGCGGTCGGTGGTGAGCCGGAGGTTGTCAATCATCGTGTTGATGTTGTCCTTCAGCTCGGCGACTTCGCCACGGGTTTCCACCTGAATGGAGCGGGTGAGATCGCCTTTGGTGACGGCGGTCGCGACCTCGGCAATGGCGCGCACCTGATTGGTGAGGTTGTCGGCGAGGAGGTTCACGTTGCCGGTGAGATCCTTCCAGGTTCCGGAGGCTCCGGGCACATTGGCCTGACCGCCGAGGCGGCCTTCGACGCCGACTTCACGCGCGACGGTGGTGACCTGATCGGCGAAGGTGGCGAGGGTGTCGGTCATGTTGTTGATGGTCTCGGCCAGCGCGGCGACTTCGCCCTTCGCGTTCACGGTGAGCTTTTGCGTGAGATCGCCGTTGGCAACGGCGGTGACCACCTTGACGATGCCGCGCACCTGCTCGGTGAGGTTGGTGGCCATGACGTTGACGTTGTCGGTGAGGTCCTTCCAGGTTCCGGCAACGCCGGGAACCTGTGCCTGACCGCCGAGCTTGCCGTCGGTGCCGACCTCGCGGGCAACGCGGGTGACTTCGGCGGCGAAGGCATTGAGCTGATCGACCATGGTGTTGATGGTGTTCTTCAGCTCGAGGATTTCGCCCTTCACGTCGACGGCGATCTTGCGCGACAGGTCTCCGCGAGCAACGGCGGTGGTGACCTCGGCGATGTTGCGCACCTGCTCGGTGAGGTTGGTGGCCATGACGTTGACGTTGTCGGTGAGGTCCTTCCAGGTTCCGGCAACGCCGGGCACCTGCGCCTGGCCGCCGAGCTTGCCGTCGGTGCCGACCTCGCGGGCGACACGCGTGACCTCGGCAGCGAAGGCGTTGAGCTGATCGACCATGGTGTTGATGGTGTCTTTGAGCTCGAGGATTTCGCCCTTCACATCGACGGTGATCTTGCGCGACAGGTTACCGCGGGCGACGGCGGTGGCGACTTCGGCGATGTTGCGGACCTGCGCGGTGAGGTTGCCGGCCATGAAGTTGACGGAGTCGGTGAGGTCCTTCCAGGTGCCGGCAACTCCGGAGACAAGCGCCTGGCCGCCAAGCTTGCCGTCGGTGCCGACCTCACGGGCTACGCGGGTGACCTCACCGGCGAAGGCATTGAGCTGATCGACCATCGTGTTGATGGTGTTCTTCAGCTCAAGGATTTCTCCCTTCACGTCGACGGCGATCTTGCGCGACAGGTCGCCGCGGGCGACGGCGGTGGTGACCTCGGCGATGTTGCGGACCTGCGCGGTAAGGTTGCCGGCCATGGAGTTGACGGAGTCGGTGAGGTCTTTCCAGGTTCCGGCGACGCCGGGGACGTTGGCCTGACCGCCGAGACGGCCTTCGGTGCCGACTTCGCGGGCGACGCGGGTGACTTCGCCGGCGAAGCGGTTGAGCTGATCGACCATCGTGTTCAGCGTTTCCTTGAGCTGCAGGATCTCGCCGCGGACATCGACGGTGATTTTGCGGGAGAGATCGCCGCGGGCGATGGCGGTAGCCACTTCGGCGATGTTGCGGACCTGACCGGTGAGGTTGCCGGCCATGAAGTTGACGTTGTCGGTAAGGTCCTTCCAGGTTCCGGCGACTCCGGGGACGCTGGCCTGGCCGCCGAGCTTGCCTTCGGTGCCGACCTCACGGGCGACGCGGGTGACTTCGCCGGCGAAGCCGTTGAGCTGATCGACCATCGTGTTGATGGTGTCTTTGAGCTCGAGGATTTCGCCCTTCACATCGACAGTGATCTTGCGCGACAGATCGCCGCGGGCGACGGCGGTGGTGACTTCGGCGATGTTGCGGACCTGCGCGGTGAGGTTGCCGGCCATGGCGTTGACCGAGTCGGTGAGATCCTTCCAGGTTCCGGCGACACCGGGGACGACGGCCTGGCCGCCGAGCTTGCCGTCGGTGCCGACCTCGCGGGCAACGCGGGTGACCTCGGAGGCGAAGGAGCGCAGCTGGTCAACCATGGTGTTGATGGCTTCCTTGAGCTGCAGGATCTCGCCGCGCACGTCGACGGTGATTTTGCGCGACAGGTCGCCGCTGGCGACGGCGGTGGCGACTTCGGCAATGTTGCGGACCTGGCCGGTGAGATTGCTGGCCATGGAGTTGACGGAGTCGGTGAGATCCTTCCAGGTTCCGGCGACGCCGGGGACGACGGCCTGGCCGCCGAGCTTGCCGTCGGTGCCGACCTCGCGGGCGACGCGGGTGACCTCGGCGGTGAAGACGCCGAGCTGGTGAATCATGGTATTGACGATGTTGGCGGCGCGGAGGAACTCGCCTTCGAGGGGGCGTCCGTCGACATCGAGGCGGACGGTCTGCGTGAGATTGCCCTGGGCGACGGCGGCGATGGCGCGGGTGACCTCGCTGGTGGGGCGCAGCAGGTCTTCGACGAGGGTGTTGACGGAGACCTCCATCTCGTCCCAGGCGCCGCGGCCTTTCTGCATGCGCATGCGCTCGCGGGTCTTGCCCTCTTTGCCGACGGTCTGGCCGACGCGCTTCAGCTCTGAGGCCATTTGTTCGTTGGCGGAGATGATCTCGTTGAAGTGGTCGGCGATTTTGCCGGGCAGGCCGATCCAGGAGACGGGGAGGCGGGCGCTGAAGTCTCCGTCCTTCATGGTCTGCAGACCCTGGAGGATGACGGCCAGGGTTTCTGACTCGGATTGTTCGACACCATTTCGAGAGCGGTTTTTGCGCACACTCTTCTCGCTGACGGAGGGCGGCAACGTCGTGGACATCGGATCGGGCTCCTGAAGATACCAGACAGTACGGGCACACCAGCCGGAACCGGCGCGGCCGGTGCGGGCGAAAGAGAAACAGGGAAGAAGCTGCGAGGTAGATGCGAAAGATTCAGAGATGGTTGCCAGCGGGTTACCGCTGCCCCGGAAAAGCCGGAACCGCGGCCTCCGGCTCTGCGTACTGGAGCAAAGGCCCCGGCGCGGGCAGATTTCGCGGATAAGGGGAGAGACTGTGGTGGAGTTATTCAGCAATCAGCTCCGGCAGGTGGTGCGCAGGCTTCTGCACGCTCCGATGTTCACGCTCGTCACGCTGCTGACGGTGGCTATCGGCGTGGGCGCGAATATCGCAGTCTTCAGCGTGGTGGAAGGCGTGCTGCTGAAGCCGCTTCCCTACCCGCATGCCGAGAAGCTGGTGGGCCTGTGGCACAAGGCTCCGGCGCTGCACCTGGACAACCTGAACATGGCTCCGTCGAACTACTTTATCTACCGGGAGCAGAACCACTCCTTTACAGATATCGGACTGTACCAGGGAGACTCGGTCAGCGTGACGGGGCAGACGAGCCCGGAGCAGGTGCGGGCTCTTGACGTGACGGACGGCCTGCTGCCGGTGCTGGGGGTGCCTCCGATGCTGGGGCGGTGGTTCAGCCACGCGGACGATGCGCCGGGCAGCCCGAATACGATCCTCCTTAGTTATGGATACTGGCAGAGGCGGTTTGGCGGAAGCCGCTCGGTGCTGGGGCAGAACCTGAAGGTGGACGGCAAGCTGCGGCAGATTATCGGCGTGATGCCGCAGAGCTTCCGGTTTCTGGACTGGGAGCAGCCGGAGCTGTTTCTGCCGCTGCAGCTCGACCGCAACAAGACGACGCTGGGAGAGTTCAGCTACGAGGGGATGGCGCGGCTGCGGCCCAGCGTGACTCAGGAGGCCGCAAACCGCGACGTGGCGCGGATGATTCCGACGGTATGGGGGAGCTTTCCGCCGCCTCCGGGCTTTAGCCTGACGCTGTTCAAACAGCTCAACATGCAGGCGAACGTGCGGCCGCTGCGGCAGGATGTGGTGGGCGACGTGGGCAGCCTGCTGTGGATTCTGATGGGCAGCATCGGCGTGGTGCTGCTGATTGCGTGCGCGAATGTGGCGAATCTGCTGCTGGTGCGGGCGGAGGGCCGGCACCAGGAGCTGGCGGTGTGCTCGGCGCTGGGCGCGAGCCGGGCGCGGATTGCCGGTGAATTTCTGCTGGAGAGCTTTGTGATCGGGCTGGCGGGAAGCGCGCTGGGGCTGACGCTTGCCTGGGGCGCGCTGCGCCTGCTGATCGCGATGGCTCCGGAGGGCCTGCCGCGGGTGCACGATATCGGGATCGATCTGCCGGGGCTGGCCTTTACGGCCGGGGTGGCCCTGCTGTGCAGCCTGCTGTTCGGATGCATTCCGGCGCTGCGTTATGCGAGCGCGCGGCCGGGAACGGGGATGCGTGAAGGCGGACGCACGCTGAGCCAGGGACGCGAACGGCATCGCACGCGGAACATTCTGGTGGTGGTGCAGGTGAGTCTGGCCTTTGTGCTGCTGATCTGCTCGGGGCTGATGATACGGACCTTCCGCGCGCTGACGCACGTCGCTCCGGGATACGACACGACGGCGCCGATTCTGACGCTTCACATCGATATTCCGGAGGCGGAAATACCGGACCCGGTGAAGGTGGTGAGGACGCAGTCGGCGATTCTCGACAAGCTGGCCGCGATTCCCTCGGTGACCTCGGCAGCGCTGGCGAACTCCGTTCCGATGGATGGAGGAGCGTGGCATGACCCGGTGTACGCGCAGGACCGGAACTACACGGATGGCTCGATGCCCGCGCTGCGGCTGTTCAAGTTTTATTCGCCGGGGATGTTTCGCACGCTCGGCATTCCGCTGGTGGCGGGGCGGGATTTTACCTGGACAGACACCTACGACAAGCTGCCGGTTGCCATCGTGTCAGAAAACTTTGCGCGCGAGTACTGGGGAAGCGCGCAGAAGGCGCTGGGCAGACGGATTCGGGTGAGCACGAAGGACGACTGGCGCGAGGTAATCGGCGTAGCCGGCGACGTGCATGACGAAGGGATGAGCAAGGACGCGCCAACGATTGCGTACTGGCCGATCATGATGAATCACTTTGAGAGCAACGATGTCCAGGTACGCCGCTATGTGATGCTGGCCATTCGCGGTCCGCTGGCCGGATCGCAGGGGCTGATGAACCAGGTGCGCCAGGCGGTGTGGTCGGTGGATGCCAATCTGCCGCTGGCCGATGTGCATCCTCTGGACTACTACTACACGAAGTCGATGGCGCGCACGTCGTTCACGCTGGCGATGCTGGGCGTGGCGGCGGGCATGGCTCTGCTGCTGGGCATTGTGGGACTTTACGGAGTGATTGCCTACTCGGCGTCGCAGCGGAGGCGCGAGATCGGGATCAGGATTGCGCTCGGCGCGCAGCGGAACCGGATCATCGGCATGTTCGTGCAGCAGGGGCTGGTGCTGACGGCGGCCGGCATTGTGTGCGGAATACTGGTGGCGCTGGCGGTAACGCGGCTGCTGTCGTCGCTGCTCTTTCATGTGAGCCCGATCGATCCGATCACCTATGGCTGCGCGTGCCTCGCCCTGAGCGCGGCGGCGGCGCTTGCGAGCTACATTCCTTCGCGGCGCACGACGGCGGTGGACCCGGTGGAGGCGCTTCGCGCCGAATGAGACGGCGGAAGGCTGACGCGATGGAGGAAATCGGGGGCGCCTCTTCTGCTCTGCGTGCAGGCATGGCAAAATGGATAGTACGAAGCGGCTGTTCGATAGCCGCCTGTCGAGCGGGAGTAGTTCAGTGGCAGAACGTCAGCTTCCCAAGCTGAATGTCGCCGGTTCGATCCCGGTCTCCCGCTCCAGATGCGTTCAAAGTGAAACAGGTTTCCGGCGTTTGCGCCTGCTCCTTACCGTAATTGAAATCAATTCCATTGGCCTGAGTTGCATACAGGCACTAAAGAGCAACTTATGGAGATCGTCGAAAGAGCTGAGCACGACTTAGAGGGTGAAATGCTGCCTCGACCGGCTCGCGGCAGCGGTATGAAGAAGGTTTGAAGTCCGTCTCTCCCTGCCAGTCCGGAGGCCTGTCAGTCGCGTGCAGTATGTGGCAGATCGTCGATGATCTGTTCTGCTCTTTCCAGAGATGCGTACTGCATCGCGTATGACGGGGTATCCATGATGAGTCTCAGAAAGGCTTCGAAGGTATCCCGCTTCAGCCGGCGGGCAGGCAGCATACCGCCTTCATTGAGAGAGCTGAGTGAGCGGAGCGGGGAGAGACGCTCTGCATATCCGGCAGACGATGGGTTGTATTCCGGAAACACGATATGCGTGAGCCGTTGCGGCTGAGCGGCGAGGCGAGGCGGATGCAGCAGGCGTATTTTCATTCCGTCGGAGCGCAGATGGACAGGTGCGGCGGCCAGTTGCGGCCACTCATGAGCGAGCACATTCCAGCTTCCTTCTTTCAGGCTGACAGGAAAGTGAAGTGGAGATACGGAAGCTGTATCCAGATGCAGCAGCGTGGGCTCGTCGGCCAGCAGATCGAAGCCCCGGGCCACCAGGTGCGCCGTCAGAGTACTTTTGCCGGACTCGCGCGGCGCACAGAGCATCACTCCCCTGCCCTGACCGGCCACCATCGCTGCGTGAAAGGCGATATCGTATTGCGCTTCGGCATAGAGCAGGGCCCGCGCGGCATGCAGAAGGCCTAATCCAATCTGCTTACCCTGAAGGCCGGACAGAAATTCGCCGCCATTTATATGGATGGCCCAGCGATTTCCTTTCTGCTGTGCCTGCAAATGGCATTGAGCAGGCCGAGTGGTTACCGAACAGTTACGAAAATAATCAAGGCAAAGATTCTGGAACGGCCCGGCGGGATATTCGAGAAAGACGGGAATGCCGTGGATCTCGAGATTGGCGGACAAAGGATCATGCAGTGCCGGCCACTCCGGAGATGTGTCTTCGCCAGGAAAGATTCCCTGAGAGAGCGCGTGGATGGTTTCCAGTCCATCTTCCGATGCCGCGGGCGGCGAGGAGAAGCGGCTTCCATCGTGAGAGGCTCTCAGCTCGTGAACGCCAACCCCTGCATTGAAGGCACGATACGCGGCCACCCCGGCGGCATCGAGGCCGACAAAGCGGTTCTGCGTTTCTGAAAAGACGACCCCTCCGCCATCCACAAGATAGAGGCATTGGCCCGGGTATGTGCTGTCGAGGCGATGTAGTTTTCTGTCCATGTCCTGCCTTGAGTGCCGGGATCAAAAAAAGACGGTCTGCCGGTCTCCGGCTGAGAGTAAATTTTCAGTCCGGAACTATTAACCATGATGCAAATAGCGCGGGTAGACAGTCTTGTATTGAATGTTACTTAAGTTATGCGACTTTATTTAAAGAATTAACTTTCTCATTTTGCTTATTTCGTTTACCGTGTTGCAGGAAAAATTCTTCCAAGCGGCAAAGCATCCAGACCGCATGCATAGCTGATCCTCTTCTTTCCTTCGACCTGCAGACCTGCGCTACGGCTTAGCGACATCGATGCCCTGCGCCCAAACTGCTGTATATAACCGGAGGCTTTGAAATGGGTACCCCTTACATTGGCGAAATACGCATGGCAGGGTTTAATTTTGCACCCGTCGGCTGGGCTTTCTGCAACGGCCAGACACTACCTATCTCGGAATACAGCGCGCTCTTTAACCTGATCGGCACAACGTACGGCGGAGACGGAATCAATACCTTCAGTCTTCCCAATCTGCAGGGCCGGATTCCTTTTCATCAGGGAACGTCCGCCGGCAACACAATGGTGCTGGGGCAGATCTCGGGTTCGGAAAGCGTCACGCTCATCACCAGCCAGATTCCTGCGCACACGCATGCCCTGAATGCGAATTCGGCAGCGGGCTCGCAGCCGTCTCCCGGAAACGGGATGTGGGCGGCCTCCAATCTGGATGAGTATTCCACGGAAGCAGCAGCGCATGCGATGGCTCCAAGCGCGATTCTTCCGACGGGCGGCAGCCTGCCGCACGATAATATGCCGCCTTTTCTTGTGGTGAATTTCATCATCTCCCTGTTCGGCGTTTATCCGAGCCAGAGCTGAATCCCAAACGCAGAGGATCTCTATGTCGACACAGTTTCTCTCTGAAATCAGAGCCGTGAGTTTTAACTTTCCTCCGAAGGGCTGGGCATTCTGCAACGGACAGACTCTTCCCATCGACCAGAATCAGGCGCTGTTTTCGCTGCTGGGGACGACCTACGGCGGAGACGGCATAAGGACCTTTCAGCTTCCGAACCTGCAGGCCATGATGCCGGTTCATGCGGGGAATGGATTCACGCTGGGACAAGCCGGAGGCGAGGTCAACCACACGCTCATTCAGCCGGAGATGCCCGCTCACAACCATTCTGCGCAAGGCGTATCGAGTAATGCCACTTCGCCGTCCGCGGAAGCGAATACCTGGGCCTCCTCCTCGCATAACCCTTACAGCACGGCGCGAAACACGACGCTGAGTCCGGCGGCTCTCAGCCAGACCGGCGGCAGCCAGCCCCATAACAACATGCCTCCCTGCCTGACGCTGACCTTCATCATCGCGCTGCAGGGAATTTACCCGTCACGCAGCTAACCATCGCGTAACTGAGAGGAAAGGACCTGACGCATGGCTGACCCATTTGTAGGGGAAATTCGAATCGTGCCGTTCAATTTCGCGCCCATCGGCTGGGCACTGTGCAATGGACAGCTTATAGCCATCGCTCAGAACACCGCGCTGTTTTCGCTGCTGGGGACACAGTTTGGCGGCGACGGCAGAAGCACATTCGGACTGCCGAACCTGCAGGGCAACGCGCCCATGAATCAGGGCAATGGCGCGGGTCTGACTCCGCGAACCATGGGTGAGACCGGCGGAGAGCCATCGGTCACGCTGACGATATCGGAGATCCCCGCCCATCCGCACACGGCGATGTGCGCTTCGGCCAGCACCACCGGCACTCCGGGCCCCACGATCGTTTTCGGCGGCGGCGGACGAGGAAAGGAACCGGCCTACGCGCCCGCGTCGCAGCCAAATGCGGCCCTGATGAACCCGCTGGCGGTTGCGATGACGGGAAGCAGCCAGCCCCACAACAACCTGCCGCCTTATCTGACTCTGAATTTCATCATCGCTCTGCAGGGAATCTTTCCGCCACGTTCGTAAAGACATCGATGAAGGAACAGATCACATTACGCGACGCGACTGCGGAGGATCTGCCGTTTCTCGCCCTTGTTTACTGGGATACGCGCCGGCAGGAAGTGGATGCGTGGGGATGGCCGCCGGAGCAGCAGAAGCTGTTTCTCGAGATGCAGTTCCATGCGCGGCGTCAGTGGTATCGCGCAGCTTATCCGAACGCGGCCGATTACATCATCTGTCATGAAAATGCGGCCGTGGGGTACATGGTGGTCAGCCGGGATGATGCAGAGGAGCAACTGATCGATATCGCGCTGCTCGGCGAATACAGAAATCACGGCATCGGTACAAGCCTGCTGCGCAGGCTTCTTGAGGAGTGCGAGGCACGCGGCCGCGCTCTGCGCCTGCAGGCACTGAAGAGCAATCCGGCCATCCGGCTCTATCAGCGTCTGGGATTCGTGCAGTCAGGCGCCGACGATATGTACGCACAGCTCCAGTGGCGGCCACCCGCGCACTGAAAGGACCCGCATGTCGGAAGATCTCACTCCCGGTGATTTTGCTCCGCATCTCCACCTGCACTTTCGCGTTGCGCAGGCGGCGGACTACGAACTGGAGCTGGCAGAGATTGCCGATCACTCCAATGCACATCTCGAACAGTTTTCTCTGATCTTTACAGGAGCGGCCTCTCCCTGGCTTAAACAGGGCCTGTATACGCTCACACATCCGCACACGCCGGAGTACGAGCTCTTTCTGGTGCCGACCGGACCGGAAGCCGGAGCGATGCGGTACGAGGCAGTCTTTTCACGCTTTCTCCATGCACCGATGTCCTGATCGGCTCTTCCTGAATCTGCTCTGTTCCCGTCCTGCCTTTTTCTCGTTGAGGCTAAGTCGTTACTCTCCGGCAGTTATACCGGTAAGGGAGTTGGAGGTAAAAATGTTTTCGTCCCCCACGAATCGCCGTTCGTTCTTCGCTCACGTCCCTGTGGTTCTGCTCTCCGTTCTGGCAGGCATTGCGCTGTGCATGGATACAGCGTATGGACAGCAGAACGTCCTCGCTTCGCCTCAACAGTTACAGACCCGTCCCCTGCATGTTCAGCTCGCTGGCGAACAGCCTCGTCCTCTTGCGATGGTTTCGGGCGACTTTGACGAAGACGGCGTCCAGGACCTTGCCGTCGGCTACGGCCTGACGAAGGGCGGCTCCATCCTGCTGCTGAAGGGGAACCTCGACGCGCGCGCTCCGCAGACGCAGGCGAGCTGGGAGGCCGCGGGACGACACCAGTATTCAGACCCCTATCTGCAGAGCTCGAAACCGGTTTCCGTTGCCGCAGAGCCTGACCTGATGATCGCTGCGGACGTAAACGGCGATGGGCATCTGGACGTGGTGTACGCAACGAAGGGCAGCACCACGCTGAACGTGATGTTCGGCGACGGCAAAGGAAACTTCCGCGCTCCGGTGAGCGCATCCGTTGCGGGAGGCATCACGGCACTGGCCTCTTATCGTCCCGGTTCGCCGTTGTCGGGCGAAGCGATTATCGCCGGCACTCAGTCGAATAACGGAGCCCGGCTGTCGGTTCTGACGTACAGCGGAACCGCGCTGACCGCGCGTGCCGCGTATCCTCTGCCTGGCGCGGCGACTGCGATGACGGCCGCCAATCTCGACGCCGATCTCATTCCCGATATCGCGGTCGTTGCGGGTGGAAAGGTGATGATCCTGCATGGCAAAACCGCACTTTCGGGACGCGGCTCGCTGACTACGGTGCCGGTCAGCGGCGCTGAATCGGTAACAACGGGAGAGTTTCTTTTCGATCGCCATGCGCAGCTGCAGCTGGCGGTGCTGACCACCAGCGGCGATGTGGTGATTCTGGCGCACAGCGGCTTCGATCCCCGGCCCTACACGCCGCAGCAGATTGCGCAAACACGCCGCCGCGGCAATTCCGAGTCGCTGGCCCAGCAGGCCGGCAACAACGGAAATGAACCCTGGGTGGAGGTTGAAACGAACACCGGGGCAGCCGCGTCCAGCACGGATGGCAAGCCCCCTATCCTGCTGCGCTCGCGGATATCGGGCAGCGGTGGCGACGATCTTGTCGTCGTCAACTCCTCGCAGCAGCAGCGCACCCTTATCAGCCACGCCGCGGTTTCTTCGCAGAGCTCCGTCGCTGCAGAAACCAGCCGTGTGACTTCCGACAACATCGCATCCGACAATGTGGTCGCCGCCGTGTCCTCGCAGGTGACGCCGGCCACGAGCCATGGTCTGGTATTACTCAGCGCCGATAACATATCGCCGGATTTCACCGTGCCCAGCACGGGAAACACCTTCTATGTGAATACACCGGCAGACAACACCGGAACGACGACTGATCCCGATGACGGCACACGCTGCACATCGGGTTCGAGCGAGGTTTGCACGCTGCGGGATGCAGTCACGTTTGCGAACAACGATGCGTCCGACAACATCAGCGCGGGCAAGTCGGACACGATTATGGTCCCGGCGGGAACCTATACCCTTACCTGGCAGAAGGGAACGACCGATGCAAATACCAATGCGGTGACGCACCTGGAGATCCTGGGACCGGTGACCATCATCGGCACGACGACCGGCGGCGGCACGATTATCAGCGGCGGCAACAACGACACGGTCTTCACCATCAACCCGGGCATGTTTGGATCGGAAAACCCCAGCGGCAACAGCTACGTCTTCGATACCACCCTTGAAAATCTGACTATCGAGAACGGCAAAAATACAAACAACATCAATAACAATGGCCTGGCGAACTTCGTTGGCGGAGGGCTGAACTGGGATGCCGACGGCACCGGCAATCTGACGCTGACCAACACCGTGGTTGAGAACAACACTGTGCTGTGGGGACCTGGCGGCGGCATCTGGGCACAAAACTCCGCCGGCGGGGGCACCGGAACGCTCACGATCAGTGGAGGCAGCATCGCAAATAACTCCACACCGGAGCTGGGCGGCGGCATACAGACTGCCTTCCCACCTGCCGCAGTCTCCATCACCAATACGACCATCACCGGCAACAAGGCACAGATAAGCATCAATCCAGGCGATGGAGATGCCGACGGGTCAGGCGGCGGATTGTATCTTGAGGGCCGTCAGCCACCACCCGCCACGCCTCAATCCACGCTGTCCGGCGTCACGATCAGCTCCAACACGGCGGCCAATGACAATGGCGGCGGCATCGCGACCTTTACAGGGGTTCTTATCAGCGGATCGCTCTTCAGCAGCAATTCGACCGGAGGCTCCGGCGGCGGCATCTGGAGCAACCCTGCCGGCGATGGATCGCAAACCACCATCACCAGCTCGAATTTCCTGACCAACTCCGCCTCCGGGACCGGCGGCGCGATCGCGCTGGGTATCGAAACTCAGGCGGAGGGAAACATCCTGAATGTCAGCCTGAGCCGTATCGTCGGCAATACCGCGACCGGCGGTGGAAGCGGACTGGCGAATGGAGTATCCGGCGAAGGAGCGGGCGAGGCCATCGCTACCGAAAACTGGTGGGGATGCAACTCCGGCCCGGCGACGGCGAGCGACGGATGCGATCAGGCTGTTCTCGAGAACGGGGCAGGTAGTCTGACGACCGCACCTTACGCGAAGCTGACCTTCACTTCGGATATCATGACCATCCCGCCGGGCGGCAGCATGAATCTTACCGTCGGCCTGAATACCGATTCCAATAACAATACGATTGCCGGGGCCTTCCCCGCAGTGGCGACCAACTATCCCTATACCTTCAACGTAACCGGAGTGACGGCCGACCCGGCGCTCACCACCGGAACATTCAATACCTCCGGCGTGGGCACCGCGGTTCTTACGCCGTCCACTACCGGCAGTGGAATGGTGACGGTCACCTTCGACAATCAGACCGACAACATCAACTTCACTGCGCAGGGCGCGACGGCCACATCGCTGTCGATCACGGCGATTCCCAGCACGACATTCCTGTATGGCCAGCCTTCCGGCTTTACCGTTCAGCTGACACCGAGCAATGCCACGGGGATTACGGCGGCCAACTTCCAGGTCACGGTGGATGGCGCCAGCAACATCGGCGGAAGCTCCTTTGGGCTGATTCTGATCGGGAATAACGACTATCAGATCTTTGGACCATTTAACCTGCTGTCTCCCGGCGGGCATAGTCTTGCGGTCAAATTCCTGGGCACCACCAACTTCGCCGCCAGCAGCACCAGCACTCCGCTGAATGTTTTGGCCGGAACCGTAACCATTGGGTCCACGGTCACGCCCACGAATCCCCTCCTGGGACAGGGAGGAAGCGTTGCGGTCAGCGTCGCCGGAGTGGGCACAGGAGCGGTACCGACGGGCTCGCTGAGCTACGCATTCGACGGTGGAAGCAGTAACGTCGTATCTCTGGCCGGCGGCGCTGCAACCATTCCGATTCCAACGACGCTGAGCGCGGGAAGCCACTCCCTGGCCATTACCTACAGCGGCGATGGAAACTACGCCACTGCGTCAACCTCGGTGCCATTCACGGTCTTCGGTCCGTCGCAGACGAGAATCGCATCGCTGACGCCAACGACGGCCACGATCGACGTGTTCGGCTTCGGCTTCACAGCTCCAAGCGGTCAGCTGTCCTTCACCGACGTGACATCAGGCAGTCCCGTTGCCGCGCCGGTGACGCTCAATACAGCCTCGGCGGCGCCGTCTCTGCTGCCCCAGGTGACCACCAGCACCGGCGCGAACAGTCTTCCTGTCTGGACGGACCTGGCAGACGTGAATGGAGATGGAAATCCGGACCTGATTACATCGGTATTCGGTACGGATTCCATCAACGTGCAGCTGGGCAACGGCAACGGAACCTTTGGAGCGGCGACCTCCATTCTGATCTCGGCAGGATTTGGTCCGGCTGAGGTGCATGCCGTAAGCCTGCGCGGAAACGGCACGATGGACCTGGTCGTCGGCAGCTTCAATGTCAATCAGATTGCCGTGCTGCTGGGCAACGGCAACGGAACCTTTCAGCCCCCGACCCTCTACACCGTCGGCACGGCGGCCAGTACTCCCACTTCGCTGACTACGGGAGACTTTAACCACGACGGCAACCTGGACGTAGCGGCTGCGAACACGGGGAATAACAACATCAGTATCCTTCTCGGCAACGGCAGCGGCGCTCTGACGCCGCTGGGCGCGCCCATCGCGGTCGGACGCGATCCCGAAGCGATTCGCTCCGGCGACTTCAACAGCGACGGCTATTCCGACCTGGCCGTAGCAAACTACGGTGACGGCACGGTTACCATCCTCCTGAACAACAAAAACGGAACGTTTGCAGCCAGCCACATTACCACTGGAGCTGGTCCGCAGGCCCTGGCGATCAACGGTACCGGAACAAATCTGTTACTCGCAGTGGCAAACTACCTCGGCAACACAGTAAGCGTGCTGCCGAGCAATAACGACGGCACATTCGGCACGGCGAAGGTGGTTTCTGTCGGCCGCGGACCGGACGAAGTAAGATTCGCCGATTTCAACGGAGACAGTATTCCCGACCTGGCCGTTGCGAACTATACAGACGGCACGGTCAGCCTGGTGCTGGGGAGCTCCGGCGGAAGCTATACGGCGCTGTCTCCATTCCAGGTGGGGAACAATCCCTATTCCGCCGCTGTCGGCGATATCGATCGTGACGGAACTCCTGATCTGGTAGTAGCCAACTGCTTCAGCAACAATACCGGCGTGCTGCTGGGCGGAACGCAGATCTCCGTGCCCTACAGCGGTCTCGCGCTCACCCCCGGAGATACGCTCCACGCCACCTATACACCCGACGGCAGCAGCAAATACGGGTCAAGCACCTCTCCCAATGTCACAGCTCCATAGCAGAGAACACATGCTCTATCAGCGGCACCAAAGAAAAGGAGAGTCATTCGGAATCATGAAGGAAAACGAAAACAAGGAAGATATACGCTCCCAGGAGAACCAGGATACAACCATCTCCCCTCAGGCGGACTCTGCGAATGAGCCGGAGGCATCGAACCGGCGCGAGCTGATTTTGCGCTACGGCAAATATGCCCTGGTCGCGGCTCCTCTGCTGATGTTCGTATCGAAGGCACAGGCCATTCACAGCCGTCCCTGATCCCGAAGAAGCGGCCGCCGGTATCACAAAAATGCCGGCGGCCCTGCGACGGACCTTGTGTTGTCACGACGAACGGCAGCTTCAAGCTGCGGGCGGAAACAAAGTTCTCCACACCCGGGAGATACCATACTTCTGCAGCACCCGGAGCGGACGCAAAACAGGCACAAGATTTCTGCTGATCCGATAGCGCTCCATCCATTGATCGTCCATCGGAGTAGGCGCGAGATAGCTCAGCCGGCGGCGCCATCTTCTGCGCGCGCTCCGCTCTGTCTGCAGATAGAACGCCCGAATCTCGTTGATCACCTTTGGGTCTTCTGCAAACATTTGCGCAACCACGCGCCGTGCCCTTTCGGCCATCCGGGGAGATTCCGCAATCGCCGCATCCATCCCGGGCGGCAACTGCCGCGGCAACATTTCGCGCACCACTTCGCAGCCGATCAGCAACCATGCCTCCTGACCTTCCCGGCGCGCCCGCTGTATCAGCGCCTTGTAATCGCCAGTCCGTATTCTGTTCAGCGCCCGCGCAACGTCCAGAATCCAGATGAGCCGTGAAAAGCCATGCTTCAGCCCGTGGAGGCACAGGAACAAAACAAGATCATCGTCGGACATCACACGCATGGGGCTGCCCCGGAACGTGCCTTCGGCCGAGCGTCTCCAGACCCCGTCCAGGTCGAAAGGAAAATACCGGGACGGTGCGATGCCGAAGTGCAGCTCCACCGGAACGCCGTTGCGGACAAACCTGCGGTGATAGTCGTCGATCTCAGAAGAAGCAGCAAAGCCCAGGCGCAGCAACAGAGCTTCGGCGCGAGGATAATCGCCGCCGCGTACCAGCAGGTCCAGATCGTTGCACTGCCGCATCGCCGCATCGCCATACAGCGACTCCGCCAGCACCGGCCCTTTTAAGGGAAGTGCGTCGATGCCCTGCGCGGCAAACTCCTTCAGCAGGCTTTCCAGCTCCGCCGAAAATATCTCCGCAGCTACGCCGCATTCGCGCGCCGCAGACGCGAAGAAATCGGGAATGGCAGCGCCTGCTTCGGAAAGCGACCGGCAGACAGGAAGAAGCACGCCGTTTTCAGCGGCCAAAGCCTGCAACGTATGCCAGTCGATATTGGACGGAATGGTGAAGGGCTGTCCGCGCAGGCAGGTAATAAGAAGAGCAGCTTCAGCAAGCGTCTCAGGTTCGCTCATGCTTCTACTCCGTGAACGCGGTGACCTATGGTTGTCAAATCCCACCCATTTGTCAACACCCTGCATAGCGCCATCGCTCTGAGCGGGCCTGGCTGTCTTTACACCAGGCGTCTTTGTGCCGGGACCAAAAATACTCTAGAAATCGTGAAATGGATTTTCCGGGTAAAGCTCCTCCGGAGTAGAAAACTGATTCGGACCATCGATTTTGATACGGCTCATGATCCTGTCCGATTCCGGGGATGTGCAGCCGGCAGGCTTCGAAGCAGGAACCCAGACCCGCAGGTTGCCGTGATATTCGAAGTGCGCGGGTGATGCCGGGCACTGCAATTCGTCCACCACAGTTGCTTCCAGCAGATTCATCCCGACAAAAAGGGCCTTCGACGGAGATACAAAGGTTCCCTCGACACGCATGAATGCGTCCTCGCCTCCGGGACGGTCGGTCGCGGCGTTCATGATGATTTGCGCATTTGCGTCACTTGCCCCGACTCCAATGCCGATGCGGTAAAAGTTGGCGAGATACACCATGGCGTACACATTTTTCTCTCGCGCTGCATGATACATATACCCGAAGGCATTTTTCTCATTTGTTTCAACACCCATCCCGAAGGCGCTCATAATTCCCAGGTAGGTCCAGGCTGTCATATCTCCCTGTTCCGCGCTGATTCTTAACCAGCAGTGCGCGATCTGGAAGGACTGGGCCTCATAGGCCACCCTGCCCATCTTCAGTGCGTCCCCGCCATTCACATGTTTTGGGTTCGAAGGACTGCAGGGCAGAACAGTGTCGTCCATCCACGTCCACTTTGAGTTGTGATGGTTGTCGTGGATCACCATCGGGTTGGTGCCAAGATAGCGGGCCAGCCAGTAGTTGTGCCGTTGTTTGCTGGGAGGGAGACCGCCCCCGGTGAAGAGGATCGACATATAACCACTGGCACGCACACTGCCGTCCATCGCGGCCCGCTGTATCCAGCGGATGCCGAGCGGCAAATTGACCGGAAGGCCACGCCCGTCGTGAAGAGATCTTCCGTATTCCGCGCGGGCATCGCTGTTGCCTTCGGCCGCTGCGGAATAAAACCAGCAGTTGGCGGTGAGGGGATCATTTTCGAGAAGATAGATGTCTCCTCGCTGGAGCGCCTCATCCCGGAAGATGTGATGAGGATTCGAGGTTTCGCAGGGAATATCCTCGACCCGGTTCGCCGAGATGCGGTGATAGTGAAAATCATTTACATGATTGCCCATAAGGCTCTGGCTGGTCTGAAAATCATCCGGACCTGTGGGCTTAATAACCGTATCGAAGGCATCGATAATCGTGTATGCACCCATATCCTCGTCTTCGAACTGTCCTGACGCAGAATCAGGGCCGGTGACCGTTGCCCGAAACCTGATTGTCCCAGGTGAAAAATATTGCTCATCGCGCACTGTCGTTTTAATCGTCGTGGCAACGAGATGATCCCTCAACTGAAAGACAGAGATCGTTTCGCTTTGTCCGGCTGGCAATCCCTGAGCTTCCCAGGTCCCGTTCAGATCGAAGGCTGCCACAGTTTTCTTCGGCTGCCACTGAGCAGGCGGAGGTGGCTGGTCCCTGAGCACCTCGTCAGGCTTGACGACATCGACGAGCTTTTCAATGGGCAGACCCGGAGGAAGCTCTGACGAAGCCGCAGGCGCCGGTTGAGCCGCGGCCACTTCCGAAGGAGCGGCTGGAGAAGGCAGCGTTGCGTGCCACCCAAGAATCCCGACCGGCGGCTGCCCGGACCACTTCCACGTAGCTACGCCATCCACTTTATTCCCTCTGCGCAGACCCACGTAAAGAGCTTCGAGTCCCTTCAGTGTTCCGGCGACTTCCTGCCGCCGGACAGCAACAACCGTATTGTCGAAGCGCTCGACGGAAAGATTTGCGAGACCGGGAATGGCGCCCGTTTTGCCGTTGAAGGTCCACATGCTGCAACCGTGCCCGTCTTCGCAAACGCTGAGAGAGGAAGGAATCGGGATGAATGGGTGCGCCGCTGCAGGCGCTGTGTGCACTGTGTCGGTAAGCATGACGGCAATCCAGTCAGCGTTCCCGTCAGGATGGCCGGGCCATGTCCATGACAGCTTGCCTTCGATGATCGAGCCCTTGCGCGTACCCGTATAAGTGCCGGTAATCCCTTTTCCCACTCCTGAAGTATCGGCGCGGCGGATGGTGACCGCTCCCGACTCCGACTGAGGAAACTGTTCGATCGTCAGGCTGGCGATGGCTCCATCAGGGAAGGTGCCGGTAGCGTGGCCGCCGTGAAACTCCCACAGCAAACAGCCATCGCCCTCGCACACGGCGAGCAGTGAGTGAGACGGCGAGGATTGCGCCACAGCGGCAACAGGCGCCGCGAAGAAGATGAGAGAAGCAAACAGAAATGCCCAGCGAGACCACATCGTTCCGGTTCTCCAGCAACATCAAGTGTGCTGGCGCGCGATACAGCGGTCAAGCAAAAATCAATACGCCGGAATGCAGGCTCTGCGCATGCGTGTGCTCGATTTGCCACCGGTTCGGTTGCGGTCTCCCGCTCGGTGGTCCCAGTGCCCGTGGATGGACCTTTCCAGGGCTGCCATTTCCATCCGATGTCCGGTTATCGCGGGCTTTCTCGTTATACAAGTTAAGGACTCTCCACTATGGTGCACAAGCGCGCTGACGAACAGGCCGCGCCGGCTGCTGCCGGGGAGGGTGAGGAGGACAACTTGAAAAGGCTTGCTCGCACAACATTCCTGACCTTCATCTTCGGTTTGCTTCTGTACTGCGGTACAGGCTCGCACAGGTTGATGGCGCAAACCCCGAAGCCATTGACAGCCGCGGATTTGACCCAGATGAAGACAGCCGGGTTCAACGATCAGACCATCATCAACGCAATAAGCGCCAACGGTGTTTCCCTGGATACGTCCGTTCAGGGGTTAGTGGCTCTGAAGCAATCGGGGCTCAGCGAAAAGGTCATCGATGCGGCCCTGGCGGCTGCAGCGCCCAGGCCCCCGGCTTCTTCGAACGCTTCCGCGAACAACGGTCTTCCCGACGACATCGGCGTCTACACGCAGGTCAGGGATCAGCTGACGCCGTTACCGGTTGAAGTTGTGAACTTCAAAACCGCCGGAACGCTGGGTATGGCCTTTTCTTATGGTTTCAAGAAGGCCAAACTTCAAGGCACCGTACCCGGCGACAAGAGCTCGGCTCAACTGACTTTGCCCGTGGCGCTGGTGCTGCGTTGTCCGGACGGTACGGCACCCACAGAGTATCAACTGATCGCACTCACACCGAAGAAGGATGTCCGCGAGTTCACAGACGCAAAAGTCGGCGTAACCGGTGCATCGGCGGGAGTCGACAGTCAGGCCCTCGCCCTGAACTTCCAAAAGATTGGCCACGACACCTACAAGGCAACGATAGCCGGCCTGAAAAAAGGCGAGTACGGTTTTCTTGCGCCGGGAACCGCTGTTTCAATGAACACTGTGTCGACGGGGAAGATGTACAGTTTCGGAGTTTCCGAGTAGCAGACTTCAGGCTGGATTCCAGTTGATTACCCGCAAACCAAATATGTTTTTACCTTTCGAGCGCGTCAACGAATCGGACACGTGGGCGCGCTCCGCCATGTTTCATGGAATAGCCAGGGAAGAAAATTCTCTCTTTGGAAGCTCGATCCCCCCATTACGGGCGCGAGCTTCCAGGCCCGTCATTTCAAAAATCAAGTGTGAGCGCGTGAGCCAAAGCGGTCCGCATCTGCGGTGATGGCGCGCCGGCCCGGACACCACGAATCCGGCTGCGGGACGATGTCCGCTTTCAGACCTCACTTTCGTATTTAAGAGTGTGGGCGAACAGGCGCGAGGTGTATGCCACCAGCGCAGGCGCGGCAGCTTTCCCCCCAGACAGCGGCAGCCGCTTTATATGGCCGCAGCGCGCCGGAGACAGCCCCGGGACAACTTCATACACGGAGATTCAGGATGCGCGCGATTTCTCGTCTTGCTTTGTTTCCTGCGTTGTTGACGCTCGCAATGCTGGCTATTGGATTCTTCTGCCCGACGGCCGAAGGGCAAACCGGAGAGTGGGCCTGGATGGGCGGCAGCAGCAGCTATGGCCAGTCCGGCGTGTACGGCACGCTGGGCACGCCCGCGGCCGGAAACGTCCCCGGAAGCCGTTACGGGGCGATGACCTGGACCGACAGCAGTGGTCATCTGTGGCTCTTTGGGGGGAACGGTTTTGATACTTATGGTCAGACCGGTGATCTCAACGATCTTTGGGAGTTCGATCCTGCCACATCCAAATGGACATGGATAAGCGGCGGCAGCACATGGGGTCATCTCGACGTGTACGGCACCCTGGGCACGCCCGCCGCAGCGAACACTCCTGGAGCTCGCGAAGCGGCAGTCACCTGGACCGACAGCGGTGGCCATCTCTGGCTCTTTGGAGGAGAGGGTTACGATTCCCTGAACAACAGCGGGGCTCTCAACGATCTTTGGGAGTTCGATCCTGCCACGAGCGAATGGACCTGGATGGGCGGCAGCAACACCGTCGGCACGCAGGGCGGCCAGGCCGGTGTTTACGGCACCCTGGGCACGACGGCCGCAGGAAACATTCCCGGCGGCCGCTTCGGAGCAGTGAGCTGGACCGACAACAACGGCCATCTCTGGCTCTTTGGGGGGCAGGGTTTTGATTCCACCGATACAAACGGTTATCTCAACGATCTTTGGGAGTTCGATCCTGCCACGAATCAATGGACCTGGGAGGGCGGCAGCAGCACCCTGAGCACTTATGGGTTGGGTCACGCAGGCATCTACGGCACCCTCGGCACGCCTGCCACTGGAAATATCCCCGGAGGCCGTGAGTATGCGATGAGCTGGAGCGACAGCAATGGCCATCTCTGGCTCTTTGGGGGAGAAGGGGAAGGCGCCGTGGAGATTGACAATATTCCCTATTTTGGTTATCTCAACGATCTTTGGGAGTTCGATCCTGCCACAAATCAATGGACCTGGGAGGGCGGCAGCAGCACCGTACCGACGAGCTCCGGCGACAACCTTCTGGGCCAGTCAGGCGTCTACGGCACTCCGGGCACGGCGGCTGCCGGAAACACCCCCGGCGGCCGCAGTTCGGGAATGAGCTGGACCGACAGCAACGGCCATCTCTGGCTCTTTGCCGGGTACGGAGCCAATTCCGAAGGAGGCGTCGGCTATCTCAATGATCTGTGGGAGCTCAACACTGCCACGAATCAATGGGCGTGGATGGGCGGCAGCAGTACCCTGCTGGGCGCACCGGGCACTTACGGCACACTGGGCACGCCTGCCGCGGGAAACATCCCCACCGCTCGTGAGGCGGGGATGAGCTGGACCGACAATGACGGCCATCTCTGGCTCTTTGGAGGAGCCTTCGATGAAGGTTTTTCCAGCTATCTTCTCAACGATCTTTGGGAATATACGCCTGCGGCGTCCGCTGCAGCCGCAGCCACACCGACCTTTTCTCCCGCGGGAGGCAACTACTCCTCCACGCAGATGGTGACGATCAGCGACGCGACCAGCGGCGCGACGATTTACTACACCACGGATGGATCGACACCGACGACTTCCTCCACCCGATATACCGGGGCGATCACGGTCGCGAGCAGCGAGACGATTAAAGCCATTGCAACGGCCAGCGGCTATACGACGAGCGCCGTGGCCAGCGCGAGCTACATCATCAATCTTCCGACCTTTTTCCTTTCAGTAAGCCCGTCGAGCGGCGTGGTCTACAACCAGACCGTTACCCTTACTGCGACCACGAGCCAGACCATTCCCATTCAGGATGGTCAGGCCCGGTGGTGGATCACTGAGGATGGTCTGGACTGCACGACCAATGGAGTTGTATGCAACGCTGCCCCGAATGTTACCGGAGGCGGATTCATCACCACGACTTCACCATTGACCGCGGGCAATCACACCTTCTACGCGTATTATTCGGCCACTCCACCGCCGAACAATACGCTTCCTTCCGCCGGGACCGGAGAAGCCATTCTGGTGGTTGGCCAGGCGACTCCCACGATTACCTGGGCCACACCGGCGCCGATCATGCAGGGCACTCCGCTTTCAAGCGCGCAGCTGGACGCGACAGCATCGGTGCCGGGGAGCTTTGTCTACAACCCCGCGAGCGGCGCGGTTCTGAATGCCGGCCAGCAAACCCTCTCCGTCACGTTTACGCCGAACGATACCACGGACTATACCTCGGCGACGGCAAGCGTAACGCTCACGGTAAACGCGGGAACGCCTGGCATCCTGCTTGCGCCGACCAGCCTCAGCTTCTCCGCGCAGAATACCGGCTCAACGAGCGCCGCACAGAGTGTGACGCTCACCAATACCGGTTCGACGGCGCTGAGCATTGCATCTATTGCCGCGTCGGGTGATTTCGCCGAGACCAATACCTGCAAATCGAGTGTGGCTGCCGGAGCGAACTGCACGATTGCGGTGACGTTTACTCCGACTGCCGGCGGAACACGCACGGGAAGCCTGACCATCACGGACAACGCCGGCGGATC
The DNA here is from genome assembly GCF_003428625.2 of Paracidobacterium acidisoli. GTDB lineage: Bacteria > Acidobacteriota > Terriglobia > Terriglobales > Acidobacteriaceae > Paracidobacterium > Paracidobacterium acidisoli. The sequence goes on from NZ_QVQT02000006.1 coordinate 127,216, forward strand.
GCCGCAGATTGTGCCACTGACCGGAACCGGCACCACGGTCACAGAGTCACCCTCGTCCAGTTCGCTGACGGTAAGCGCCGCGGGCGGATCGGCGACCGATACGATTCAGTTTTCGTCTGCCGGAGGCTTTTCGGGAACAGTAAATCTGAGCTGCGCTGTCACCTACAAGGGCACGGGAACAGCTGCGGCTGCGCCGACATGCAGCCTGAGTCCGGACGAAGCGCAGGTTTCCCCGGGCTCCGCGGTGAGCGCGACGCTGACGGTTTCGACGACGGCAGCTTCCGCACGTCTCGGTGATCCTCTGCTGCCGTGGGGCGGTGGCGCACTGGCCGCCGTGCTGATCTTCGGAGTGCCGCGCCGCAGGTGGCGTGGTCTGAGCCTGATTGCCATTCTGTGCATTGCCCTTGCCGGAATGTGCATGGGATGCGGCGGAGGCAGCGTCAGCAGCGGCGGCGGCGGGAAGAATCCGCCTTCGAACCCCGGCACAACGACCGGAAGCTACAGCGTGACGGTGACGGCAACGAGCGGAACCATCACGTCGTCCGCATCCATTCCGCTAACCGTGCAGTGAGCCGTCGGTCAGCTGCGACTGAACCGTTTTGAGAGCTACCCCGAATCCTTCGTATCGGATTCGGGGTACATTTCAGGAGGGGAAATGCGCGCTGAAGATCCCATGCGCGGCTACGCTGTCGCCGGTGATCGAACCGATACCGCAAAGCGCTGCGCTATCGGGCGGCCTGGATATGCGGGGCGGCCGATACGGCTTCGAACTGCTTTTCCCTGTCCGGCTCGCGCAGCTCCGCATAGTCGATGACCAGATCGTGGCGCGCACCCTGAACCCATCCCGAACCGGGGTTCATCTGTTTACTGAGACTTTCGTAGCCGGCGAGTGAATACTTTGCCGCTGCTGTGTATTTTTTTTCGTAAAGGAGTGTTCGGCCGAGCCGCACCTGGGCCATCCCGGTCTGGATGTTGCCGGCTCCAAGCGCGCGCGTAAAGCGGTCCACCACGTCGAGGAGCATACGCTCACACTCCGGATAACGCTTTTCGGCCTGATAGACGCTGGCCAGATTGCCCAGCGCCACACCTACCCGATAATCTCCGTCGCCGTAGGACTGACGATAGATTTCCGCAACTCTGAGATTGTCTTTCTCCGCCTCCGAAAACTTCTTCTCGCCCAGCGCAACCGCTCCCATTGAATTAAGAACATAGGCGACGTGCGGATGCTGCGGTCCGTAAACGCGTTGCTGAATGGCGAGGGCACGCCGGAGGAGATTGTCCGCCTCGTCGTTCTTCTTCTCGTAGATAAGGGTGCTTGCCAGCGTGGTCAGCTTGCGCGCCGTCTCCGGATGATCGGGCCCGTACCATTTCTCCATGATCGCCAGCGCCTCCCGCTCGAGCTGCTCGGCCTGGGCATAGTAACCACGAGTCTCCTGTGTCTGCGCGAGGTTTCCGAGGTCTTCGGCGACATGCGGATAGGTCTCGCCGTAAACGGCGCGGTCGATTGCGAGCGCTCTTCGATTGAAGGCATCGGCCGCATCGTAGTCGCCGGCGTAGATTTGCGCGTCGGCCAGTTTGCCGAGAGCGCGCGCCAGCACCGGAGACTGCGGTCCATCCGCCGCTTCGATGGTTTTCACGGCCTGGGCGAGCTCGCCGAGCGCCTGGCTTTGTTCGCCGGCAGTGACCATCACGGTTCCCAGAGCGAGCTCTGCCTCACCCTGCAGGGATGCATCGCCAGGGGCGCGGCTCCGCAGCTCGTCGAGCGAGCGGCGCACGAGCTGCTCAGCAGCCTGAGTTTTCTCCTCGTCCGCATAGACGAGCCCAAGGGCGATCTGCGTGGCCGCAATGCCCGCAGGGTCCTGGTCCTTCAACGATTCCCGATCGCTGAGCGCTTTTTGCAGGAGAGATTCGGCCTGGCTGAGCCGGCCGAGCTTCTGCGAGATCGTGCCCAGGGTCTGATAGATGTCGGACTGGATGAGCGGCTCACCCCGGAGCGCGGCTGCCTGCTGCATGCCTCGATCGAGCATGGCGGTGACGGGCAGGTTCGCTTCCGGACCGGCATCCTGATCTCCGCCCTGAAGCAGATTGTTCATGAAATTCTGGATGTACAGCACGCGTGCCGCTTCAGCCACGGCAACATTTCGTTCCCTGGCAAGCCGCCAAGTGAAGAGGGCCGCCATCGAGAGGACCAGCAGCAGCGTTGCCGCAGAGGCAAGTACCGCACGGCGCCGCCGCCGAACGAACTTTCCCATGCGATAACGCAGCATCCGGGGCTGAGCATCGAGCGGCTCGCTGTTCAGATAATGGTCGATATCGCGAATCAGCGATTCGACGGAGGCGTACCTCTGCCGCACATCCGGGTGCATGGCCGTCAGGCAGAGTTTGTCCAGATCGCGCCATGCCCAGCGGGAAAGGCCGGGCTGCGAGTCTGCCGACCGCTCCCGAAGAACGATTGCGGAAGGTTTTTCAGGAAGCCGGTCACTCTTTTCCCCGGGAGTGAAGCCCTGCGGCTGCGTTTGCTGCCGGAAGGGATGCCGGCCGGCGAGCACCTCATAGAGGATGACGCCGAGCGAGTACACGTCGGTACAGACGCCCACCTGGCCCTCATACTTCCACTCGGGCGCAGCGTAGTCGAGCGACATGACGCGCAGACTGGGGCTGGTTGCGTCCGCAGCTTCGCCGGCATCCTGCAGCCGCCGCGCGATGCCGAAGTCGACGATGCGGGGTGTTCCGTCCTTCGCGATGAGAATATTGGAAGGCTTGAGGTCGCGGTGGATGACTCCCTGCAGGTGCGCATAGAGCACGGCTTCGCAGACCGAGCGAAAGAGGCGCAGCCGCTCGTCGATGGACCGGCCGGGCAGCCTGCTGTATGCGGTGAATCGCATGCCCCGGACATATTCCTCGACGTAATCCATCACGAAGAACGGCGTTTCGTCATCGAGAACACCCGCATCGTGGAAGCTGACGATGTATGGATGACGAAGGCGGGCGAGCGTGCTGATCTCGTCGGCGAAGCGTCTGCGCCACATCTCCGATAGCCGGTCGCGGGGGAGCAGGAACTTGATCGCCATCGGCTGGCCGGTATCGATGCGCAGAGCCTTCCAGACGGCGCCCATGCCGCCGCGGCCCAGAAACTCCTGGCGCTCGTACAGCCCGATTCTCTCCGGAGGCACGAAGGGCAGAGAGTGCCGCATGTCTTCAAATGCCCGATCCACGGCGGCGGCGACTCCGTCGCGGAGCCAGGAAACGCCGCGCCGGTCCTCGTCCAGCATGGCGAGCACCTGGGTTCTGATCTCTTCACTGCCGTCGCAGGCAGCGATCACGAACTCCGCACGCTCTTCCTCGGGGCGCTCAACCGCCGCATGAAAGATGTCCACCACATTCAGCCAGAGCTGTCCGTCCATGCATCACTTCTCCGGGGTCCCGCTTACCCGGCTTGCCAGCCAGGCATTCGCCGCCCGCAGGTCACGCTGCACCGTTTTGGTCGAAACCTTCAGCATCTCCGCGACCTCCTCGATCGTGTATCCGAACCAGGAGGTGTAGGTGACGACGAAGCCGTGGCGTGCGTTCATCTTTGCCAGCTCGTCCATGGCCTGGTTCAGGTCCAGAAACTCGACCGGGCTGAGGGTGGTTCGCTGCGCGCGTTCCGTGAGCGGCACGAATTTGAGACGGCCGCCCTTCTTCACCTCAAGCTTCTTTCGCGCCGCGTCCACCAGCACCTGACGCATGGCGCGCGCCGCCAGCGCCATGAAATGCGGATCGCTGCTCGGGGGCAGACCGGGCCATGCATGCACCTTGATCAGGACTTCATGAACCAGTGCAGTCGGCGAGAGGGTCCAGCTTGGACAGCGCCGGTGAAGCGACTCGGCCATACGCAGCATTGCCTTGTATTCGTCCCCGGACAGAGACGGTATCCGGGGCGGCGCGGACTGGCTCATGCGCCCTGCCTCTGTGTCCAAAGGTACAGGCCGGAATTGTGTGACGAACGACGCATGACCGTCTTTTGCACGAACATCTGTATCGTCTGTTTGTTTATGCGGGGCTGGAGTGGTCCTATCGTAGCATCGGCAGCCGCGCCGGACAATGCATAGTTTGCGCTGCCGGAGGGCGTCTGGCGCCAGAGATGAGACGAAAGGAACGGAGCGACGTGCCGGGACTATAACTCGTGGACCGTCTGCTCCTGGCGAGACCGTTAACAGCGCGGCACCGGTTCGGGAGATTCGGGATATTCCCGTCTGGGAATTGGAAAAAGAGGAATCGTCATTGCTTTGTTTTGAGACTTTCATTTGCAGAATTCTTTCCTTGACAATAGTTTCCTAGGAATCTATTGTTGGGTTTGAGTGAGGGGCATATGGCGACCAGGAAGAATGCGAAGCTAAACGCGAGCCAGCTCACCGCGCACATCGGGTTCTGGATGCGGCTGGTTTCCAACCACGTCTCGCATGCCTTTGCCCGAAAGCTGGAGGCTAGCGGCGTGACGGTGGCCGAATGGGTTGTTCTGCGGGAGATGTATGGAGGGGACGAGACGACCTCGCCCAGCGCTGTCGCGGAGCTGACCGGCCTTACGCGAGGCGCGGTCTCGAAACTGATCAGCAGGCTGCTGGCGAAGGGGCTGGTAACACGCAGCGAATCGGCCAGTGACCGCCGCTATCAGGACATCGAGCTGACGAGGGCCGGAGTGGCCCTCGTTCCGCAGCTGGCCAGGCTCGCGGACGAAAACGACGAAGCGTTTTTCGGCGTGCTCTCCGGCTCCGAGCGCAGAACGCTGACTACGCTGCTGAAGAAAACGGCAGCGCTGCATCAACTGAAGCAAATGCCTGTGGAATAGGAGAAACCTATTAACGAAGCGACGGTTCACGAGCTGATCGATAAGGCTCTGGCCGGAAAAATCACGTTTCCGGAAGTTCTGGCGACGCTAAGCAGGAACGAAGTGGAGTCGTATCATGTGGACTTCCTCAGAAATGAATTCCGGTACTACAGAAGCAACGGCGAGTCGCTGGTCACGAGCGTACCTCTGGTTCACGACAGAGTTGCGCCTGCCTTCTCAGCAGAGAAGCTCGATGCCATCAACAGGAAAGTCCAGTCCGGAGAATGGTCGTTCGCCGATTTTGTAAGAGAGAGCACGGCTGCGGCAGGCTGTGCGTACTACATGGTGTATCTGAATGGAAAAAAGGTTCGCTACTTCGGCCGCGATGGCGACGAGCACGTGCAGTATTTTCCAGGTTCCAGATAAAGGAGACGAAGATGAAGAAGATAGCCCGATCCGCGATCAAACATGCAGACATTCAGGCCGCGCCTGAGAAGGTGTTTGGCTTTCTTGCCGATCCGATGAACTGGCCCCAATATGCGGTGGTGAACCTGCGCTCGGTGAGTCCGGGCACGGATGGGTGGTTTAAGGCCGTTACCAAATTCGGCGAAGGACAGATCAGGGTGAAGGGCGTAGAGGAATTCGGCATCCTCGACCATACCTGGAAGGACCCGCAGGCAACGTGGGATGCATACTGCCGCGTGGTTCCTAACAATGACGGCTCGACGGTGATGTTCACGCTCTTTCAGCCTCCGGTGATGAACGACCCGCAGTTCGATCAGGCCATGAAAGAGATGGAGATCGAAATGGCGAAGCTGAAAGAGATTCTGGAAGGATAGCCTCGGCAGCGCCCGTGTCTGCGCGGCGATCAGATAACGCGCAGGAGCAGCAGGATAATCACGATGAGCAGGATCAGACCGATTCCGCCGCTTGGATAATAGCCCCAGCCCCGGCTGTGAGGCCATGACGGGAATGCTCCAATCAACATCAGGATCAGAATCACAATCAAAACATCGACAAGCATTCTGCACCTCCTCAAAAGGCTGAACTGCTTTTCCCCTTCGGATGCGCGGGTGCGCGGCAGCAGATGTATGGCGGCGGGAATATTCAGCGGCTCATTTGCCCTGGGCAAGCTGGCGGGCGCGGCGAAAGACCTCGAGCATCATGGGAGCGGTGAGCCTGCCGGTGTTGGTGTTCTGCAGCGAGGGGTGGTAGCTGGCGAGGAGCCAGCGTCCGCCGGGGATGGCGTATTCGACGCCGTGACCGAAGACGAGAGGGCCGCGGCGCGGGATCTGTCCGGTGCGCAGCAGGTGCGCGACGACGCCATCGAAGCCGATCTTTCCGAGGCAGACGAAGACGCGCAGACGGTGGCATGCGGCGATCTCGGCATCGAGGAAGGGCGCGCAGCGGGCGATCTCGTCGGGCAGAGGGCGATTGCCGGGAGGCGCGCAGCGAACGACGGAGGTGATCCAGGTGTCGTGAAGCTGCATGCCGTCGTCGCGGCTGACGGCGCCGGGTTGCGAGGCGAGGCCGGCGCGGTGCAGCACCGGATACAGGAAGTCCCCTGAGCCGTCGCCGGTAAAGGGGCGTCCGGTGCGGTTGGAGCCGTGCGCGCCGGGCGCGAGGCCGACGATCATGATGCGGGCCTCCGGATCGCCGAAGGAGGGTACGGGCTTGCCCCAGTACTCCTGCTCGCGATATGCGCGGCGGCGGACGGCGGCGACGGTGGTGCAGTGTTCCCTGAGGCGCGTGCAGAGGTTGCAGGCGACGATCTGCTCATTCACACGAAAGAGATCAGACACGGGAACGATGTGCTTTGCAGGGGCCACTGCATCTATTTTATCGGGAGATTTCGTCAGGCTCTGCCGATGGACGGGCATGATCAGTCTGAAGGACGCAGAGAAGGCAAATCACCCCTCAGCGGCTGAAGCCGTGCCCTTCCCCACAAATGGACCCAGGACAGACGGATGGAGTGGCGGCTCGGGACGTTCCTGACGGAGGCGCGATCGCGGCGGCTTATCTATTAAACAGGATCGCGGAGGTGCGGACAGGCTGTAGAATGGGTGCGCTTCAGGAAACGTTTGCCAGCGCGACCGCGAAACAGGATGCTGCGGCCGCTGCGGAATCCTGGGGAAAATCCTCAACGAGGTTTCTGCGCATGCCTGCAGGGTCGTACCGTCTCTTACTGATTCTCACCGCCGTTGCGGCGTTGTTTGTGGCGGGATGCCGGAAGCCGGCGCCCGCTCCGTCCGAATCCTCTGCCGCGACTCAGCCGGCCACTCCGCAGATTGGTGGAATGGATGTGGTGAAGCTGACGCGCCCGGCAACCAGCAACGGCGCTTCTCCGGAGTTTACTTCGGTGACGGTTCTGCCGGGGCGGGGCATGAATGTGTTTCAGATTACGGCAAATGTTCCGGGCAAGGGCGAGATACCGGTGCTGGCGTCGCCTTCACTGGAAGACGCGGCGGCGAAGCTGAATGGCGGTCCGGACGATCAGAACGGTAACGCCAGCTTCTCATTCGGCGGAGCCTTCCTGGTTCCCTACCCGAACCGCATTATCGGCAAGCTCTCTGCCGATCAGTCGACGGTAACGACCGAATGGCACGGCAAGACGCTGACGCTGCCGGCGAACTGGTACAACAGCGAGGACCCGACGAAGGACAAGCATGCCATGCACGGTCTGATTCTGGCGTCGCAAGCCGAAGATGTGCAGACGCAGAACACGACCGATGGGCAGACGGTGACAAGCACGATTCACGCGGGCGACTTTGGCGGCCACTGGCTCTCGAAGACGGACCTGAGCTTCTCCATCGCACTGAGCGGCAAGGCAGTGGATGCGATGATCACGGCAAAGAATGTGGGCACGGAAGATGAGCCGATTGCGATCGGCTGGCATCCGTACTTCGCGATTCCGAGCAACGACCGGAAGCAGGCCAGGATTCATGTTCCGGCAGAACAGCTGGCGGTGGTGAATAACTACGGCGATGTCTTTCCGACGGGCAAGCTGATTCCGGTAAAGGGCACGAAGTGGGATTTTACGGCGCAGGACGGCAAGGCGCTGAACGATGTCTACCTGGACGATAACTGGTCGAAGCTGCAGAGGACGGACGGAGCGGTGAATGTGGAGCTGAGCGATCCGGCGAGCAACTATGGCGTGCGGGTACAGGGGCTTTCTCCGGAGATCAGGACGGTGCAGGTGTATGCGCCTCCGACGAAGCAGTTTGCGGCGATCGAAGAGCAGTTCAACTTTGCCGATCCCTTCGGCAAGGAGTGGCACGGCATGGATACGGGGATGGTCACACTGAAGCCTGGGCAGTCCGTAACCTGGCATGTGCGGCTTGAGCTGTTTCAGCCTAACTCAAAGTAGACGGCAGTGATAAAAGAGGGCGCGCCTGCTCAGGCGTGCCCTTTTTCTTTTTGCATTGTTCTGTCAGGGGCGCCGGGCCGGGCGTACTTTGATCTGTCACGGCGGCTATTGATTGCTGCTTATTTTGCGCGCTTCGAGAAGGGCACGAGCATGGGCGTGCTTTGGCGATACTGCCGGTAGGCGTCTCCAAAGTACGTGACGAGATCGCGCTCTTCAAACTGAATGGCGATGAGGATGTAGCCAGTGGTGGCGACGGCAAAGAGAAGGTGGCCCTGGGTCATGTGGGGCGTGGCCCAGAAGGCGATGAGAAATCCTGCATAGATAGGGTGACGAACCTTTTTGTAGAACGCGGGAGCTTTGAAGCCGATGGGTTCATAGGGCCGGTTGTGCATGTACAAACCGACCTGGCGAAGACCGAAGAGATCGGTGTGGCTGATGAGCAGTGTGCTGGCGAGCACGAGGAGCCAGCCGATGCAGAAGAGCGCGAGGAGAACGATCTGGCCGGCAGAGCTTTGGACACTCCAGATGGTTCCGGTCATGGGCCGCCACAGCCAGTAGAGGATGTCGAGGCAGAGGCTTGCGAAGAGCACGTAGGTGCTGCGCTCGATGACGGAGGGGATCAGTCGGGTCCACGCTTTTTTGAACCAGGGACGCGCCATGACGCTGTGCTGCACGGCGAAGAGCGACAGCAGAAGAGCATCGATGACCAGCGCGGCGATAGAGAATGCGGCGGTGCCGGAGTCGATCGATTTGGGAACGAAGAAGTTGCCGACGAAGCCGATGGCGTAGAGAAAGGTGACGAAGAAGATCAGATAGACGAGGATTCCATAGAGATACGCTGCGATTCGGGACATAGTGTTTCTCCCCTGGGGTTTGCGCGCTCAGATGGTATCAGGGGGAGCGGCGTTTGAAGCGCGCTGCGCCGGAAGTCGCTCGTGATGCTATTCCCGCGACTGGCCGATGTCAACAGAAGAGGTTTCGGTGCAATGCAGTTTAGCACTCTACCCAAATAGATTAGTTATTTTGAATTAACCGATCAGCGGGGCCGATGTTATCAGCGGAGGTTATGCGCCGGGGCCAGCGGGATGCTTTACGCCGATGTTGCCGGCGACTACCCATGCGGCGGCGGTAATAATCCACGAGATAAAAAACGCAGTCCACGGAAGACGCGTTCCGGGCGCGGCAAGAATCGCAGGCAGCCAGACGAGGAGGGTGAAGAGGCTCAGCATGACGGCTTCGGTACATGCGGCGATGCGCGGCAGAATCGAGAAGAGGACGCCGAGACCGCAGGCCATTTGTCCGATACCGGTGAGGCGAGCGAAGCCCACGCGGAAGTGGAACCATGCAGGCACATAATCCGCGGTCTGCTGTGTGTAGATAAGGTGCGAAAGACCGATGGGGATAAGTGAGAGTGCGAATACGATGCGCGCGATGCGCACTCCGCTTTCGCCGGCGGCAAAGGAGAGGAGAGATCCTTCGCGCAGCCTGGCGAGACGCGCGAAGAGAATCCATCCTCCGGAGAGGAGCACGGTGAGCTCCCCCACGCCGAGCCAGACGTCTTCAATCTGCGGCGTCACGAAGAGAACGGGCACCTTGAGCAGCGTCCAAAGGATGAGATAAAGAAAGAGAATGCGCACGGATATTGCTGCGGTCGCCTCAAAGAGCAGGCCTATACCGCCGAGCAGCATGACCACGCCTGAGGCATAGGCCAGCGCGGTGCGGCCGGGCACCCAGGCGGCGACGGGCTGCCAGACCAGAGCGAAGTCTCCATAGATGAAGGCGAGGATACCGAGGCCGATCAGGCCAATGGCAAAGAGTGTCAGAGCGGGTTGCTGGCTTCGGGTCATTGGCTGCTCCCGGTTTGCGATCGCGCAGATGAGGCCTGCGCCGGCACGGCCTAAAAGTGTATCTTGATTTTTCGCCGTATGCACCAGTGCATATTGCGAGACGGAAAGGACGAAGAGGCTCGCAGAGATCTGCGATAAAAAGCGGGAGCCCAAATGCTGAAGAGCTCACCGGATGTTGCGGATGAGCCCTTCGGATGACGATGCGCCAATAAGAGGAGGCTGCTGGCCGCGTGTCGCTTCAAAGTGAAACCAGGCGCAGCGCCGAGCTTTGTCGGTCCTCATATATGGACGAGATAGGTACGGCCCGGATGCGTGGAAAAGACCAGGCACTCTCCGTTGGCTGTATCGAGTTTGGCCGGTACAGGCGCAGCGGTTTCTTTATCGCGAACCGTCACCTGTTTGCCGGGCCAGGGATTCATCAACCGGCATGGAATGTTTCTGCGGGAGTGAATCTCAACGTGAGAGACACCGCCGGCATCTCTGCAGGCTGAGACGAGAAAGCCTCCGCGCGCCTGAAAGTTGCGAAAGGCCACTTCTTCTTCGGGGCCGACCACCGGAAAGAGATGCACCCTTCCGCTGCGGCTGTTGAGCAGCATCTCCGCTTCCTCGCTCTTTTGTCTGTGACTGTTTCTCCCTTCCTGCTCGACACCCAGAAGAAGTGAAGTGGGAGCACTGGTGCTGGCTTCGCGCATCGACTGGATGGAGCGAAGCATGCTTTCTCTTTGCTCCTGCGGCGAGTCGAGGTTGACTTCATCGGCCAGCAGCGTGGGATAGAAGGCGGCTTCGCCGAAGTGATCGTCGTGGAGATAGATGGGCTCGATGCCCTCGATATCGGTGAACTCGGGACCGCCGGTTCCCTGCCAGACGGGATAAGGCGCGATGCGTTCGGCGATCTCACGCCAGTGCCGGCGCAGATCTTCATCGACGCCGAGCAGCTCCGCTGCGTCGGCTGCGCGAGAGAGGCCCCAGCGAAACATGCAGAGAGAGCTGATGATGTCTTTGTTATGGGAGAACTTCGGATAGAAGCCCCACTTCTCCGCTTCCATGCAGGGGACGATGTGGTAGCGGCCGTCGTCGCCTTTATGAGCGTACGCGGCATAGAACAGCGCCATCCTGCGCATGATCGGATAGCACTCGTCGCGAAGGACACGGATGTCGCCGCCGTAATCCCACTCGTCCCAGGAAGGCTTGACGATCTGCGCCATCGTGTCCATGCAGAATTCGAGGGTGATGGTGGTGTGGATGTATTTGTCGGCTTTTATCGGCGGCAGATAACCATGCACGAGATACATGCCGGGAAGGTTGAAGATATGGCGGGCATTTTCTTCGGCCGCGGCGGTCCAGTGCCAGATGATCTGCTTCCACATGTCTTCGCTGTCGCCCCAGTTTTGGACAAAGCGGCCGGTGTAGAAGATCTCGTTGTAGCAGGGAGCGCTGGTCCAGAGCTGAATATCTCTTTCAGGAAAGGCGTAGGAGGCGCTGCACTCGAACTGGCGCATGTCGGTTTTGGTGCCGCCGCCGTGGCTGTCGGTGTAGCTGCGATAGATGGCCTTTACGTTGTCAGAGCAGGCGGAGCCGGTGGTTCCGTGAAATATGCGTCCGTTCTCGCGCTGGTCGTAGAAGCGATTCCACCAATCGGTGTTTTCCTGGACGATGCCGTCGAAGCCCTTTGCCTGCGCCTCTTCGAGACGCTTTTGCGCGAGTGTGAGGAGATGAGGGCCGTCCATGCTGGTGACGATGGTGACGAGCGCTTCGAATTTGCCGCCGGCTCCCGGTATGAATGTGGCCGTTGCCGCGGCGCCGGGGGCTGCGGCGATTTCCGCGTTCGGAGGCGGCGTGCCGAGACCGGTCTGATCCTGAACGGCGTCGAGCGTGGCGTGTTGCGGCGAGAGAAGCACGCCCATCAGCACATATTCAAAGCCCTGCGGAAAGGTCTTCTCGGCGGGGAGACGCTGATGAATCCAGAAATAACGGCCTGATTTTCCGCTGGAGGGAGGATCGATGGGGCCGTTGAAGGCTTTGTCGGGCGCGGCCTCCGGCTTTGTGTACGTCTTTCCGTCGGCGCTCATGTAGGCCATGTGAGCGGTGTCGCGATGGCGATAGAGACGGAGCGAGACAGGCTGATCGATGCCGCTGCATGTGCCGCGAACAGCGTAGGTGTTGCTCGTCATACCGAGGATGTATTCGATGCCGGCAGAGGCCGCGCCTTTTTCGATGTGCAGCTTCACGAGGCCATTTGCGCAGCTCTGCGTGACCTGCGGGGCGTCTGCTCCTTCGAGCGCGTCAATGCCGAGAATGATCTGTCCGACGGGCTTCATGCAGGGGAAGGGATATTCGATGGGCTGGCGATAGGGGTCGTATGTGCCGCCTTTGGGAAGCAGATAACCGAGATCTCTGGGGCGCTGCGACTGGGCGCTGCGTCCGATGTAATCGGCATTCGCCGGCGAGAAGGCTCCTGCGGTGATCTCCTGGAGCGTTGGCGATTCGAGCGCACGAACATTGAGGCGGCGATCCCACACGTTGTTTTTATTCAGGCTGATAGTGACGCGATAAGCCGGACCCCAGATGGTGGTGCGCATTTTGAGGTTGTTGATGCTCATGGACGGGCCGCCGAAGTACTCGCCGGAATCAGGCAGCGGATTTGCAGGGTCGAGCCGGTTCTGCAGCACAACCGATCCGGCGGCTTCGCGCAGAGAGATTTCGCGCTGCCAGGGAAGAGTGGAGGATTCGATGGAGGCTGATGGCGATGGATGCGGCGAAGAGACGCCGGAGAGCGCGTCGGCGACAAACCGAGGCATCGATGCGGCCGCACCGGCGGCCAGAGAGGCTTTGAGGAAGTTACGCCGTTTCATGTGCAATTCCCTGTTACGCAGAAATTCTGTGGCGGCTTTTCGGTCCGCTGTGGATGTGGGCTGAATGGAAGCGCGAGAAAAAGAAGTGTGGAGCTGAACGAGCTCCACACTTTAAGGGAGGTGGAACAAACATCAGAAGCGCAGGCGGCCCTGAAGGGCGAGCCAGCGGCCGGAGGAGTTTGGCCATCCGTCGGAGAAGACCCGTCCGAAGTTCGGATCGGACGGACTGGAGTTCACGCTGCCAAGCACCTGGTGGTTGAAGAGGTTGTAGACGTTAAATGTGGTTTCAAGCGAGATGCCTTCATGGACGGGGAAGGTTCTCTGCACGTTGGCGTCGGCGCCGTTCATGCCCATCTGGCGCACGCCGTTGACGCGGGTCGGAAAGACGCGCAGGTTTTCGGTCTGAGGCTGACAGGCCGGATTGGTGACGAATCCGTTTCCGCTATATGTGCATGTGGTGGTTACAGATCCATCGCTGTTTGTCGTGGTGACGGCGCTGGCGGTGACGGTTCCGGGGTTGAGCCACTGAACGTAGTTAGAGCCGCCCGATGCCTGCTGGTTGTAGTAGACGGGATGTTTGATCTTGATGCTGTTCGATTTGATGTTGCCGACGTAGAAGGTATTGCTGAAGTTGACGAGCTGGCCTGGCTGCGCCTCCCAGCTTGCGCTGAGCTGGAAGCCTCCGAATGCTCTGGACTCCCAGCCTGCATTCGCCCAGTGTCTGCCCCGGCCAAAGGGAAGGTCATAGACACCCTCCGCGGTGAAGCGGACGGGCTCGCTGTAGTTGCTGGGCTCCCAGCTGGGGCCGGCGTCGAATGCATTCGCGAAGTAATCGCGATCGTGCTGGTCATTGAGCTGCAGAGAGCCCATGACGGTGAGTCCGCGGCTGTAGCGGCGGGTGAGGGTGATGAGCACTTCCTGGAAGTGGGATTCTCCGAGCGACTGGTTGAGCGACAGGCCGCTCATCTGCGGATAGGCACGCACGAGGTCGGAGACGGGGATCTGCTGCTGCGTGAAGTAGCTGTTCAGCGACATCATGTTGTAGACGGCGGGGTTGGTGGACTGCACTCCGCTGAAGTTGGAGATGTAGAAGGGATTGGGAACCTTGCCGGAGAGCAGCGCGATGGGCGTGGTGTTGGGCTGCAGGCCGCCGGCATAGAAGGATGCCGGTGTGTACGCAGAGTTTTTGGTCGCCTGCAGATTCGTAGTGTGCGCGATGTTGTACGAGATATCGAGCATCATGGAGCCGCTGAACTGGTACTGCACTCCGATAGTGCCCCGCTGCTGGCGCGCAGGGACCAGATTGTGATCGAAGACGGTCGGACTGTCGCCGAGATAGTAGAGAGCTCCGGCGGCGCTGCCGATGGGCGCGTTGAAGCGTGAGCCACCGGTGCCGGAGGGAAACGGATCGGTGAGCGGAGGAGTGCCGGCGGTGAAGTTGGTTCCGTAGGTGGTGGATGTGTTCACGCTGGTGGATGCGCTGAAGCCATCCTGATCGATCGAGGCGTTCAGAGCGTTGAGTGTGTCGTAGAAGAGGCCGTATCCTCCACGAACGACCAGACGCGGTGTGACCTGATAGGCGATGGCAAGACGCGGGAGGAAACGGTAGTTGTTCTTCCACACGCTGCGCGGCGCGCCATCGACACCCGCATACTCCGGACCGCCTGCGATCGCCAGCGAGGATGGAAGCACGGCGCGCTGAGCGGGCGTGGCTGAAGCAAGAGAGCCCTGATAGGCACTGCCAGCGGGACCGGAGATGGCGGAGAGATCGGCATTAGAGTTCCAGCCGACGATGAGCTGATTGTGCTTTTCGACGACGCCGTATTCAAACTCATAACGAAGACCGGGAATGATGGTCAGCTTCGGGGTAACGCGCCATGTGTCTCCTGCATAGAACGCGTAGTAGGGCGACTGCAGCGACGCGGAGCTGTTTCTGGCGGCCGCTGCGGTGGTGTCCACGCCCATGAGAAATGCGGCGTAACTTAACCCGGTGTTGTTCTGCTGGAACGCATTGTCGGAGCCGTTGTTTTCCTGGGTGTAGGTGTTATCGAAGCTGTAGGTTCCGGAGGCATTGCCGCCTACGCCGAAAGATGCGTTCTGCCAGCGGTACTCGGCACCGGCCTGGATGGTGTGGTGCCCCTGCACATGCGTGATGTTGCCGCGAATGGCAAAGGAGCGATAGGTGGAGGGGACGCTGTCGGTTTCACCGAGTGAGGTATTCGGCGCTCCCGGCACGCTGTTCTCGTAATTGCTGATCTGCAGAACGGGCAGCTCAACGAGCGCCGGATTGACGGACTGCGCGTACTGATCGGCGTACGTGGGCAGGCCGAGATCGCTGGGCTTGTAGGTGTCGTAGCCGGGGTAGTAGCAGCAGTGCGTTCTGTAGTTGGTTCCACCGAAGGTCAGCGCAAGGTTGGTGTGGTCGCTGAAGATGTGGTCCCACCCGATGGCGGGCACGTCGATCCAGCGCGGCCCCTGCTGCTGACCGACATCGCCGACGGTCCAGTCGTTCTGTCCCTTGGTGTAGTCTGCGCGCGTGTAGCGCACGAAGAGATTGTCTTTGGGCGTGAATTTGTAGTCCACACGGAAGGTGAAGTCGCGATAAGTCTGCGGCGTGATCTGGGTGTAAGCATAGTTGCTGCCGGTGGGATTGTTCTGCGTGGGCACAGGCATGAGGCTGTTGTAGAGCTTCACCATCGCGCTGTTGGTGAGCCGGCTGCCGGAGATGACGTTGCCGCAGAAGGGCGCGCGGCGGGGAATGCCCTGCGAGTCGAGGGTGACGGAATAAGGATCGTAGATCTGATACTGGCCGAAGTAGGGCGTTCCCGCAGGGCACGCGGAGGTGAAGGCAGCGGGAATGTTCGTGGTCTGCTGAGGCAGATCGCTGAAGTCGCCGGTTCTCTCCTGCAGGGTTGGGACGGTGGCTGACTGCGATCCCGCGCCGGCGAAGGTGTCGTCGAGAACGGAGGCAAAGAAGAAGAGCTTGTTG
Source organism: Paracidobacterium acidisoli (assembly GCF_003428625.2). Taxonomy (GTDB): domain Bacteria; phylum Acidobacteriota; class Terriglobia; order Terriglobales; family Acidobacteriaceae; genus Paracidobacterium; species Paracidobacterium acidisoli. The sequence continues at coordinate 143,078 of NZ_QVQT02000006.1, forward strand.
TGTCCGTCGAAGACGCCGGGGATGTAGACTGGTCCGCCGATGGCGGCGGCGCCGTTGTTCATGTGGGTTCCGGGCCATCCATACTGATTTTCGATGCCATAGCACTGAGGGCTGGTGCTGGCTCCGTTGACGCAGTTGGCAAGAGACTGCTGATAGCGGTAGTTCAGTCCCTGGAAGTGATTCATGGCGGCCCAGCGCTTGGGCGTATAGGTGTAGCGGACTGTGCCGTGAAGTTTGTTGGTGCCGTATTTCGAGGTCTGCGTAACCGAGACGCCCATGGTGTGGCCGACGGATGCGTCGTAACCGGTGACGTCGAATTTGGTTTCTCCCAGCTCGTCGATGGTCGGGTTGAGACCGGACTGGCGCGAGTTGGTTTCGTTGGGAGCGCCGTCGAGGCTGAACTCGTTGTCGCCGATATTGCCGAAGGCTCCGAAGTCCTGGGTGAGGCCGGTCCAGGCAAGCGTGTCATCGGTCGAGGCGGCCTGGCCGGTCGTGCCCTGAACGCCGGGAGCGATGAGCGCGAGCCAGGTGGGGTTGTTGCCGGAGACGGGGATGGCTTCGACCTGTTTGGTGGTGAGCACCTGGCCGCTGGAACCGCTCTCGGTGTTGAGAAGGCTGGCGTCGGAACGGACGACGACGGTCTGAACGCTGCCGCCGGTAATCAACTGCAGGGGCACGTTCACGTGCGCGGCTGTTTCGAGGGTGATGCCCTCGCGCAGCAGGTCCCGGAAGCCATGCTTTTCGACCCGGACGCTGTACCGGCCGGGGATAAGGGCGTTGACCTCAAAATATCCGGTGCCGTTGGTCAGGCTGTTATAGGGAACACCGGTCGCCATATTTGCGACGATGATTTTGGCTCCGGGAATGACCGCGCCGGAGGAGTCGGTTACCGTTCCTGAGATGGTGCCGAGGCCGGTTCCCGACTGGGCGAGGGAGATAACCGAGAAAAACAGGATAAAGAAAAAGGTTACTACCCCTGTGAGAAGTAACCTGCACGGCTTCTTTGTGAGTATCTCCATCCATGCCGTAAAGTTATGAGTACTTCGCGCCATAATGCATGCCTCCTTAAGTAAAAACAGCGTGATTTAAAACGTCTTTTAGAGCAGACGATGAACGGTTCCTTAAAACCGTGGATCAAGCTATTTCGCGACTTATGGGGCTGGCTACGTTAAGAAGGAGTTCTAACGATGCCGTATATTGCTGATAAAAATAGGTTTTTACAGATGGCGGGAATGTAACGGTAGAGACCTCCGTTAACCGGGAGGGTCTTTCGCTCCGATTGCAGGCGCGAAGAGTGTGCGCGGTCTTCGCCCACTCGCGATGGAGACGGGGAGGATGGTCCGTCGATGACGACCGCAGAAAGCACATCCGAAGATGCGCAGGGATACGCAACCGAAGAGCCAGGCGGCCTGCGAACAGGCCCGGCGGGGTCGATCCGGAATCGCCGTCTCTGCGGTTACGGCCGCAGATGAAGCTGCGCGGTGAGCGTTGCCTGGGATGATCCGCCGGCCCAGAGCGTGTAGCTACCCGGCTCGACGGCCCACTTCCCTTCCGCGTTCCAGACGGCGAGCTGCTTTTGCGGAATGTGGAAGGTGACGGTTTGGGTCTCCTGCGGGTTCAGATGGATGCGCGAGAAGCCTTCGAGCGAGCGGCGAGGTGTTTCGACGCTGCCGACATCTTCGCGCATGTAAAGCTGTGCGACCTCATCGCCGGGGCGATCGCCGGTATTTGTCACCTCGACGGTGGCCTGAATGTCTGCACCGCTTCCGGGAGCGGGAGGCTGCACGATGAGGTGGTCATAACGGAAGGTGGTGTAGCTGAGGCCGAAGCCAAAGGGAAAGAGCGGCCTGCCGTTGCTGTCCGTGTATCCATACATGCGTGATGGATCGGAGTTGTAGTAGTCGGGCAGCTGGCCGATGGTCTGCGGAAAGGTAATGGTGAGGCGGCCGGCGGGATTGTTGTCGCCGAAGAGCGTTTCCGCGATGGCTTTACCGCCGAACTCTCCGGGATACCATGCTTCGAGGATGGCGGGAACGTGCTCCTTCGCCCAGCGGATGGTCAGTGGGCGTCCATTCTGAAGCACAAGCACGACGGGCCTGCCGGCGGCTGTGACGGCTTCGAGCAGCTCCTGCTGATTGCCGGGCAGATCGAGGCTGGAGCGATCGAAGCCTTCACCGGAGATGCCCAGCTTTTCGCCGAGCGCCATGACGACCACATCCGCATCTTTGGCCTTTGCGACGGCCTGCGGAATGCTTGTGCCTTCATCGAAGGTTACGGTTGCGTGCGGAAGCAGATTCTGAATGCCCTGAAGGATACTGATGTGCTCGCCATTCGCTTCTTTCTCGTAGTCTCCGTAGCGCGCGATGTTTCCGTTGGGACCGATGACGGCGATGCGCTGCGTTGTCTTTGCAAGAGGCAGAAGATGATTGTCATTTTTCAGCAGCGTCATGGATTCGAGGGCCGAATGCAGAGAGACGGCGAGATGCGCGGGCGCGCGATGCTCTTTGACGTTCAGATTCGTGTCCACGAAGGGATGGTCGAAGAGGCCAAGGGAGAACTTGACGCGCAGGACGGAGCGAACGGCGCGATCGAGGTCTGTTTGAGAGAGTGTGCCGTTGTGCACGCAGTCGATGAGCGCCTTCTGAAACGGGGCGTGATCGAGATCGTAGAACTGCATGTCGACACCGGAGCGGATGGCCATGCAGGCAGCGTCTGCGAGACTGCCGGCGACGTGATGCACGGTGTAAAGACGCTTGATGGCGCCGAGATCGGAGAGCACGAAGCCCTGAAAGGCCCACTCATTGCGAAGAACGGTCTTCAGCAGAAAGGGATCGGCGGTCATGGGGATGCCGTCGATCTCGTGGTAGGCGGCCATGACGCCCATAGCGTGACCTTCGGTGATGGCGGGCTCGAAGGAGCGGAGCATGACCATGCGCAGCTCGCGCTCGCCGATGTGCACCGGCGAAGTATTAGTGCCGCCTTCGGGCGAGCCGTGCGCGACGAAGTGCTTGGGCTCGGCGACGACGGTATGGTCTGTGCTGAGGCTGCCGCCCTGTGCGCCGCGGACATACGCGAGACCCATCCGGCCGGTGAGATATGGGTCTTCTCCGAAGTCTTCTTCGACGCGGCCCCAGCGCGGATCGCGGGCGAGATCGAGCACGGGAGCGAGGATCATATCGACTCCTGTGGCGCGGGCCTCGGCCGCGATGGCGGCGCCGGTCTGCTGCGCGATCTGCGGGTTCCATGTCGCCGCGAGGCCGATGGGCGCGGGAAAGACGGTTCCGGTGTCGAAGCCGTGCAGACCTTCTTCAATGAACAAAGCGGGAATGCCGAGGCGGTTGTGCGCGATGACCCACCTCTGGATGGCGTTGGCCTGCTCGGGCGCCGGGTTGAGATCGTGCACGGAGCCAACGCCGAGATCGCCCCACAGCGCTTCGGCTTTTTCCGGCAGGAAGAGCGCATCGGCGGCGGCATGCGTGTCATCGGTATGGCGGCTCATGATCGAGGTCGCGCCAGAGTACATGTCGAGCTGGCGGACTTTCTCTTCGAGGGTCATACGCCGCAGGAGGTCGCTGATACGGTCTTCGATGGGAGCACCGGCCTGGCGGTAGAGGGCGCTCGAAAGAGACGGCGCGGGCGCGGCGCTTTGCGCGTTCATTGGCGGCAGCGAAAGAGAGAGAAGCAGGGCAAAGAGGAAGAGGCAAAGTCCGGCGACTCGCACCACAGGCAGCGTTCGCGCATCGAGCTGCTCTCGAGTTTTATCCGCGTGCGAGAAGAAAGAGCGGAGACGCGCGGCGATGGCTGAATGAGAGCGATACGGAGTGCGGCGTTTGATCATGCTTTTGACCATGGAGGATGGCTGTGATGGCTCGGCTGCAGAGAATTGACAAACGCAGATCACGCTAATTGATGATGGCGTGCAATGGCAACGTTAACGACGCTTTCTAACGCGGAGATATCTGATTGCAAATAAATAACGTTAAGAAAATAAAAATGGTCTAACAGGTGGATACCTTTCACGGATATGGCAGACGGCAAGAGCTTTATTCGGAAAGCGGAGCGATCGGGCAGCGAGAAGAGGACCGGTAAGCGGAGCGGCGCGTGCAGAGACAGCTCATATTTGGGTATGATGAGGCGGTGCTCCGGTGAGGAGCGAGGCGGTTTCCTGTTGCAGGAGGCCGGAGGTTTGACTGCGCTCTGTTTTCATCAGGAGCGTCCGAACATTTTTTGATTTTCCAACGTCTATTTCACAGGGGACTCGCAGACTCAATAACAGCGACCCCGTTTCCTCTTTTTCGGAGAGCCCGTCGCGTAACACAGCACTTCGAGAGGAGTTGCCGGATGTTGTCCGGTTCGAGACTTAAATTTCGTGGTATTACGCGCGCGATCTTTGCGCGTCTTCAGAAAAAAGCAAAGAGAAACGGTATTCCTGTTCCCGGACCGGCGGGCGAAGCGGTGAAGGACGGAGCAAGGATTCAGTGGAAGTACGATCCTGAAGCGGAGCTGCTGGAGGTGGAATGCGTCCGGGCACCGTTCTGGATCGATGCAGCTCGCGTCAATCGAAAGCTAAGCCAGGAGATTGAAGATACAGCAGGTCCCGGCCAGGCGGCCTGAGCTCTTTTCCCAAAAACTGTGAGCCTCTTATCGGCATCTGCGGGTGATTCGTGCGCTCCGATGCTCAGGACGATCGGGAAGAGCGGCAGGTATCCATAAATGTATCTATAAATATAGACAACGATACAGAAGCAGGTCCGCGCAGACAGAGCTCGCAGCTCAGTCTGCGCGATATCTCCGAAGCTGCCGTCGCGGTTTTCGGATCTAGTGTTCCATTCCCTTTTTTACCAGGCCTGGGTACCACGAACGAACGCAGAGGATGCGGGAGGGGACGTTTGGCGCACTGTAGTAGCCCACCGTTGCATTGAGGCGGAAGAAATATGCATCGCCCGGTTTGGCGGGATGCCTTCCGGCAGTTCCGTCCATGCCTCCGCCGGCCACCATGGTTCCGTGGCCGCTGAGCACAAGGTAAATCTCCTCTTCGCGCTCGTGGTGATGCGGAAAGTTGGTGCCGCCGGGAGCGATTTCCATCAGAAAGAGACTGGTGAGCACCCGTCCGGCGGCGATGCGGTCGCGCTTGCTGTCAACGTCTCCCATGAGCAGGCGGTAACGGGTTGAGTCGGGATGGCCCTGCACGAGAGCGGTGGGCACATCTTCGATGTTGGCCTTCAGCGGACCCTTCGGCGGCGCGACCGGCTCAAAGCCTTTGGTGCGAAAGCCCATGATGACGGCGACGAGAGGCTTTGCCGATGGGTTCTTCAGAGTGTGCGAAACAGCCGATGGGATGTAGAGATAGTCTTCGGTCTTCAGCGGCACGTCCTGATTGCCGTACTGTGCGCTTCCGGTTCCGCTGAGCACCACGTAGACCTGATCTTCCTGCGGATACTGCACGGAGGCGCATGCGCCACCGGGATCGACGGTGACTTCGCCATAACGCGCGACGCCCACAACGACCGACGTGTCTTTGTCGCCCGCGCCGAAGAGCGGCTTGTAGTGGCATGTGGGCGAGGTGATATCCGATGGCTTTGCGGCGACGGAGGAGACGCCGCGATAGAGCCAGGTGGGATCGATCTGCCGGTCTTCAGCGTGGAAGAGAGATGCGCAGGATGCAGCGAGCGACAGAACGATGAGTGTGCGGGGACGTTTGAAGATCATCGGAAGCCGTCCTTTCGAGGCTCTGCGCCGCGTATCGGAAGCGATGCGCAGAGCGTGCGTTACATATTGCCTTTGGCCTGCTCGCTGAATGCAGCGGCGCGTATAGCCGACTCCGACCGGTCGAGCCGCTGCGGCTCGATCACCAGAGGGCGCTCCGGATGTACCGTCATCCAGCAGACCGCGCTGAAGATGGCCAGCGCCGCGGCGATGGCGAACGATGTGGTCCAGCCGTAGCGCTGCGCGATCCACGGTGTGAGCGAAGCTGTGACCGCGCCGCCGATCTGAGCGCCCATATTGATCATGCTGGAGAAGACGCCGGAGTTGTTGCCGGCGATATCGACCGATACGGACCAGAAGGAGCTTTGCGAGATGTAGAGGGCTCCGGCTCCGCCGGCGAGAATGACGCCGGCGAGTCTGGGGCTGTGCACCTGCGATCCCAGAATCAGAAAAAGAGCCGTGGCCGCCGATGCGACGGAGGCCAGTCCGCAGCGGCCGGCGCGCAGACCCCAGCGCCGGGTGATGCTGTCGCTCATGACGCCACCAATGAGGCAGCAGACCGTCATGGAGAGGAATGGCAGCATGGCGAAGTCGGCGCTCGATTTGAGATCGAAGCCGCGCACCTGCGCCATGTAAAGGAAGAACCAGCTGAAGAAGATCCACGCAATGTAACCGAAGCTGAAGTACCCGGCGATGAGCGCGAGGAGGTCCCGTCTGTGCAGCATGGCGCGCCAGGAGATCACAGGCTTCTCAAAGGCCGCGGCCTGCATGCCCACGCCTTCCTGAATCTCGACCAGTTCAGCAGCGGTGATGGATGGGTGCTCCTCGGGAGCGTCACGCGCGATCTTCCACCAGATGAGAGCGGCGATGAATCCGAGAATGGCGCTGAACCAGAAGGCTGCGCGCCAGGTGTAGTTCATGATGAGCCAGTTGAGCAGAGGCGGCGTGAGGCCGCTGCCTGCGCCGACACCGGCGAAGATGAGTCCGTTGATGACGCCGCGCTCTCTGAGCGGTACCCACCGGGCGACGAATTGATTGGCGGCGGGATAGACCACCGATTCACTGGCTCCGAGGAGCAGACGAAGCGCGATGAGAAAGAGAACGGCGTGCTGTATGTGCGATGGAAGCAGCGCGGTGATGGCGGTCGTGACTCCCCAGAGCAGCACGCCGATGGTGAGCACTTTACGCGGGCCGGTGCGGGAGGACAGCCAGCCGGCGGGAATCTGCAGGCCGGCGTAGCCGATGAGGAAGGCGCTGAAGATCCAGCCCAGACTCTGGTTGGTAAGACCGTACTGGTGGCTGATCTGCAGGCCGGCAATGGAGATGTTAGTCCTGTCGAGGAAGGCCACTCCGCTGAGGACGAAGAGCCAGAAGCCCAGAAGATACCGCACGCGCAGCCTGCCCATAAGAAGACCGTTACCTCCCTGCATGCGACGCTCCAGAGAGAGATGCCGAAACCTGGCGCTCAGACTTTGCCGGGCGGTTTATTCGGGGGCCTCGAAATACCGGCTGAAGATATTCCGATGGTTCATGGTGCAGAGACAAGGCGCTGTTCCGGATGTAAGGCACGCTCACAGGCACAATTGTCGAGTGCATGTGAGGTGCCTGTCATCGGCTGTGTGCTCAGGGTTAAAGTAGGCCAAATAGCCTACTGCAGCGATTAAAGCCTTTCGAACTGTTTCAAAGCCTTCCGAACTGTTTCACCGCTTCTTCGATGGAATGATATTTTTCGATGAATGAATACATGGAGTGCTCGCTGTTATCGAGCTTCTGCGCGAGCACAAGAATCTCGGCGGCCTGCTGACGCGGCACCACGACGACGCCGTCCTGATCGGCGGCAACGATGTCTCCGGGCGAGACCGATACTCCATCGCAGATCATTGTCTGATTCATGAAGGCGAAGCGGTAATGGCCCACGGACGTTGAGGGCACCGGACCGAGAGCGTAGACGGGAAAGCCGATCTTTTTAAGCTGAGGCAGGTCGCGCACGCCGCCATCGATGACTGCACCGTTGAAGTCGCGCGACATCATGGCGGTACCCATGAGGCCGCCCATGCCGGCGATATCCGCGCCATCCTCGACGGTCATGACGAAAACGGAGCCGGGCGCGCCGGAGTCGATGGCCCTGAGCATGCCGTCGAGCGCATGCGGATCGTGATTTTCCTCTTTGACCAGCTTTACGGTCAGAGCCGGGCCGGCAAACTTTGCGGGAAAGATGGACTGCATGTGGTGCGACATGTATCGCTTTTCGTGCAGCAGCTGCTCCATCGCGTCGGAGACGGAGGCGACTTCGACATGCCGATAGGCGTCGATCATGGCGGCGGGATTGGCCGAGTAATCGGCGGCCGTCAGCGGAGTGTCGGCATGGACGATATGCGACAACCCCAGGAACAGACCGGCAGCAAGCACAAATCCGAAGGCGGGAGCGGTGCGAAACAAGCGGGAGAAACGCTTAGCTGGCATATATCACCTATTGAGGAGATCACACAGGGAGTAACGCTATACTCGCATCGCACGGCGATGCAAATCACGGATGCATGCTGGCGCGGCCAGCCGGAAACCGGAGATCCGGCGCCTGAGAATACGATTTCACACGACGCGCGAGGCTCTGTCACCGGGCTTTCGTCCTACTGCGGCGTAGGTCTATTCGCCAGGCGCTGCGGGCACGCGAGCGTGCTCGCAGCACGTTTACGGATCGTCCCGCAGTACCGTACGGCCGTCAAAAACCACTACCGGACAGCGAACAGAACCTGATACCCTACACGCGTATTTGCACGCTTTTCATCTTTCTGTTTATGGCCCAGGCTGTCGATTGCAGAAATAACGCCGGAGAAATCCAGGAGTCCACGCTTGCGCCGAGTTTTTGAAAATGACATGCTCCGGGATACCGGAGGCGCGCAGCACCCGCTCTCCATCAACGGCCCCTCGGAAAAGGATTTTGGCGCCCGCCAGGGCTCTTCTGCGCTTCCCCTGCGCGGTTTCGGAATGCGGCTGGAGGCGGACTCGGCTTTTCCCGAGACGCGGACTCACGTGCGGTATTTTCTGGCCTTCTGGCTCTTTATTCTGAGCGGCGTGGCCTTCCTGGACCGCACCAATATCTCCATTACCGGCCTGCAGATCAGCAAGGAATACGGGATCGGCAACCAGGAGCTGGGCTGGATCTTCAGCGCGTTTCTGATCGGTTATGCGGCGTTTCAGGTGCCGGCCGGATGGCTGGCCGCTCACTTCGGGCCGCGCAGAGTGCTCACCTTCGGCGTTCTGTCGTGGTGCGCGGCGACGGTTCTGACGGCGCTGCTGCCGGTGGGCATCAGCCAGGCGATTCTGCTTCTGGTCTCGATCCGGGTGGTGCTGGGCGCGGGCGAGTCGGTGATTTATCCGGCAGCCAACCAGTTTGTGGCGCGATGGGTGCCGCTCAGAGAGCGCGGCATTACCAACGGACTGATTCTCGCCGGGGTCGGCGCGGGCAGCGGCCTTACGCCGCCGATTCTTACCTGGCTGGTCGTTTCGTATGGCTGGAGGGTCGCGTTCTGGTTCAGCTCGGTGGTGGGTATTGCGGTTTGCGCGGTGTGGTGGCAGACCGCGCGGGATACTCCGGAGGAGCACCCCGCGGTGTCGAAGCTGGAGCTGCGCGAGATTCATGAGGGGCTTTCGTATCTGCCGAGCACGCCTTCGGAGTCGTCTACGCCGGTGATCTCGTGGAGGGCGATTCTGCACCGCAAGGATCTGCCCGCGCTGATTGCCGGATACTTCAGCTTCGGCTACATTGCGTGGATCTTCTTCAGCTGGTTTTTTCTTTACATGGCGCAGGTGCGCCAGTTCGACCTGAAGGCGAGCGCGTATTACTCCATGCTGCCGTTTCTGTCGATGACGGTATGCTGCCTGGCGGGCGGCGTGCTCAGCGATAAGCTCACGGAACGCTATGGTCTGCGCGTGGGACGCTGCTGGCTGGCCGCGGTGGCGCTGGTACTGACTGCGCTTTTCCTCCTCTTCGGCTCCCAGGTGCATAACTCCTCGCTGGCGGCGGTGACTCTGGCGGGCGGAGCGGGGGCGCTGTATCTCTCGCAGAGCTCTTACTGGTCTGTGTCGGTGGACATTGCCGGACCAAGCACGGGCGTGTTCTCGAGCATCATCAACATGGGCGGACAGATCGGCGGGGCGGTGACGGCTTCGCTGACGCCGTGGATCGCGCAGCGCTACGGCTGGACGACTTCGTTTGCCATCGCCGCGGTGCTGGCCATCTTCAGCGCACTGTGCTGGCTCACGGTTCGTCCGGAGAGCCCTATCCCCGTTCCTGCCGAATGATGTGGATCGTATGCTGCAGGCCGGCTCAGAGTTAACCGCAATGGACAAGGCGCTTCTTTCTGCCGGGGCACAAGATCCGCGGCGGTGCGGCTTCCGTTTCTCTTTTGGCCTGCCTGTCCTACTGCTCGCGCTCACGGTGAGCGTGGGACTTCAAACAGCGGCACATGCCGAGAAGGCCGACGGCGCTTCGGCTGCCGCACAGAGCTCGACGGCGAAGGGCGCTGCGCAGGCTTCGCAGCAGCAGCAGGCAGCCGGATCGGCGCAGACGCTCGAATCGCGGCTGCCGTTCTATCAGACGTGGTACTTCTATCTCGCGCTGCTCTTCCTCGGCATCACGCTGCCGGTGCAGATCTTTCGCCGCCGCATGCTGCTGATGAAGGGCAGGATCGGCATTGTGGTCGAGGAGCGGAACCGCATCTCGCGCGAGTGTCACGACACGCTCATGGCCGGCTTTGCGGCGATCTCATGGCAGCTGGAGGCAACGGCGAAGCTCTTCCGCGACAGCGGGCTCGAGTCGACGCCGGCGGCTGAGTCGTGCGAGCTGGCGCGCAGCATGGTCTCGCACTGCCAGGCGGAGGCGCGGCGCATTATCTGGGACCTGCGGGAGACCGACGAGGTGACCAGCGTTCTTTCGCAGGCGCTGACGCGGTCGCTGGCGGCCAATCACGTTCAGGGCAGGACGCAGACGACACTCGAAGTGGAGGGCGAGGAGATTCCGCTGGCGCCGGGCTGCGTGCATCATCTGGTCTGCATCAGCCAGGAGGCGGTAAACAATGCCATGCGCCACGCCAGCGCCTCGCGCATTCTGGTGCATCTGAAGTATGCGAGCGATGCGCTCTTTCTCTCGATCCGCGACGACGGCAGCGGATTTCAGCCCTCGTTCCGCGCCTCATCGCGCTACGGACACTTCGGTATTGCCGTGATGCAGGAGCGGGTGAGAAAGATCGGCGGCGTCTTCCGTATTCATTCCCTGGCCGACTCGGGAACGGAAGTGGCGGTGGAGGTGCCCTTCAACGCGACGGAACAACTCGTGCATCAGGGGCAAAACGTCATACGATGGATCGGAATATGAAACCAATCCGTGTGCTTCTGATCGAAGATCATTTTCTTGCGCGCATGGCGCTGCACTCCGTGCTCTCGGCGCATTCGCAGATACAGATTGTGGGCGAGGCCTGCGACGGCGAGGCCGGACTGGCGATGTACCGCTCGCTGCTTCCGGACGTGGTGGTGCTGGACCTGCGGCTTCCGCTGATCAGCGGCTTCGATCTGATCGTGAAGATCAAAGAAGAGTTTCGCTCGGCTCACATTGTCGTGCTTTCGAATTACTCCGGCAGCGAGGATATTTATCGCGCGGTGCGAAGGGGCGCAATGGCTTATCTGACGAAAGATGCGAGCGGCGAAGAGCTGATCAACGCGATCGAGAGCGTGCATCGCGGTCTGCGCTATTTTCCGAACATGGCTCTGGACCGGCTTGCCGAGCGGACACCCGCTCTGGAGCTGACTCCGCGAGAGACCGAGGTGCTGAGCTGCATTACCCGGGGCTACAGCAATCGCGAGATCGCCGAAGAGCTGGGCATCGCGGAGAAGACGGTCCGAATCCACGTCAGTTCCCTGCTCGACAAGATGGGCGCGAGAGACCGCACGCAGGCGACGATCTATGCCCTGCAGCGTGGCTTGATCCATCTGGAGTAATCTTTAAGGCCATTTAGCCTGGCCTGTCATGGGGCATTTGTCCGTATATGGACGTGCCGCTTCGTCTTATGCTTTCCGCATTGCGCAATCCGGGTCCGGAGACGGCTTTTATTCCGGCGAGAGCGTGAGGGAGAGACCTGATGGAGACCAGCACCCGACGAAAGTTTTTTGGCAGAGCCGCGGCTGCCGCCGCTCTTGCCGGAGCGCCAAAGCTTTTTGCGCAGCAGCCCGCTTCTTCCGCCACGCCGGCCTCGGGCGAGAAGCGCATATCCAATCATGTGCATGACGGCATCTTTTACTTCTCCGGAACAGGCGCCAATGACGACTTCCCGGACAGCGACCACGTCACGGTAAACGATCCCTTCGAGAAGCACGTGACGCGTACGATGGAGGCGCTGAAAAGAACTCTGGAGGGCCGCGGCTGCACGATGGACAGCATTCTTCACCTCGAGGTCTTTCTGTGCCTGCCGCTCTCCGATTCGATTCCGATGCCCACGGGGAAGGCGCGCTTCGACGCGCACAAGGCGCAGTACGATGCGCTGAACAAAATCTATCGGACCTATTTCAGTCCCGGTAAGGCTCCGTCACGCGCCTGCATGGCGCTGGAATGGATACCGGGCGATTCACTGATCGAGATTGTGGGGAGCGCCCTGGTGGTGGGGCCGGCCACGTCTCATGAAGACTGATTCCACTTCAGCCGTTTATCAGAAGGAGTGAAAAGATGCCGTTCCCTTCGAGATGGAGCCGCCGTTCCTTTCTTGGCGCACTGAGCACAATCACGGGCGGTCTGCTGGCGCCGGATCACCTGAAGGCCGCGTCGATGCTGAGCCCGAAACGGAAACGCCCGGTAGATGGCGATCCGATTGTGCCGATCGAGAGCGGCCTGGGATCGACCGGCGACATCTACGCCGAGCTTGGCATTACGCCGCTGGTCAACATCAACGGGACGCTGACGGTGATCGGTGGATCGGTGATGCGCCCTGAAGTGATGGAGCTGATTCGCCAGGGGAACCAGCACTGCGTGTCGATTGACGAGCTGGAGATCGCGGCGGGGAAATTTATCGCGAAGATCTGCAGGTCTCCCACGGGCTATACGGGCCTGGTGACAGGAGGAGCGGCTGCGGCGCTGACGGTGGGCTACGCCGGGATGATGACCGAGGATCTGAATCCGCGTCTGCGCACCATTCCGGATGTGAGCGGATTTCCGAGGACCGAGGTGATCATCCAGAAGAGCCATCGCTATGCCTTCGACCACCAGATTCGCCAGACAGGCGCGACGCTGGTGGAGGTGGAGACGCGCGAGGAGATGATTGCGGCGATCAATCCGAAAACAGTGGCGATTCACTTCACGAATATTCTGTCGGACCAGGGACAGGTGAGCGGTCCGGAGACGGTTGCCATTGCGAAGGCGCACAACCTTTACACCTTCAACGATGCTGCCGCGGATGTTCCGCCGAAGGAGCGGCTGTGGGAGTATCCGGGACTGGGCTTCGACCTGGTGGCCTTCAGCGGCGGCAAAGATATTCGCGGGCCGCAGGCCTCCGGCGTGCTGATCGGCAGAGAAGAGCTGATTCGCTATGCGCTGCTGAATATGAGTCCGCAGGAAGATCGCGTCGGACGCTGCTGTAAGGTCGGCAAAGAGACGATCTTCGGCCTGCTGAAGGCGCTGGAGCTTTTCGTGAATCAGGACCTGGACGAAGACACGCGTATGTACGATGCGCGCGCGCGGGTGATTACCGATGCGGTGACGAAGTTCGGCGTGACGGCGCTTCCGAGGCAGTACAATCCGCAGGCGCTTGGCAACGTGACTCCGTATTACTCATGGCGAATTGCTCCGCGGCTTGGATTGACCGGGGCGGATGTGATGCAGAAGCTGGCCGAAACGCGGCCTCTGGCGATTGGAGCACGCAGCGCCGGCGCGAGCGGTTTGCGCGGCCGCGATCCTGAAGGCGCATCGGAGCCGAAGCCCGCACCGAAGCCTCACACGAAGAAGTACTCCGATGACGATCCGGAAAGCGGCCCGAACGATTTTGGATTCCCTCTCTGGCAGCTGAAGGAAGGAGAAGACAAGCTGATTGCGGACCGGCTGGCTGAGATCTTCAGCGAGGCGCGGAAGGGATAACAGGAATTGCTGAGGGAGCCGGTGAGGTTACGGCTTCCTTACTGATCGTCGTCGTCATCGCTGTCGGAGTGCGTGCCGGCGGGAGCGGGGCCCATCAGCGATGCGGACTTGATCAGATAACTCACCAGATCATTCAGCTCTTTTGGCGTGAGCGTCTTTCCGTAGTCTTGCGGCATCAGCGTCTGCCTGCCGGTGTTCAGCGTGGCGATGCATTCGCGTGGAATGCTGTGGAAGGCTCCGTCTCTGGTCTGCAGCACAACATGAAAATTGTTTTCCGCACGCAGCAGTCCTTCATATTTCGTTCCATCGCTGAGAGCAATGCTTGTCAGATGTCCACGGCTCTCGGGGCCGTTGTCGGGGCTGACAATGGCGGTGCGAACGGCATCGACTGCACGGCCGCGCGCGTAATCGCTCAGGTCATCGCCGAGAAATCCGCCCCTGCCTCGCATCATGTGGCAGCTTGCACAGGAAGCTTTGCCGGCGAAGAGCGCTTCTCCGGCTGCCGGATCACCAGGAAGCTCAACGTGCGCCGTGTCTCCCACACCCTGCAGGACGCGCAGGTAAGCGACGAGCTGGCCGACCTTTTCGTTTCCGAGATGCGCGAAGGACGGCATGCCTGCTTCGGCAATTCCGTGGCTCACGATGCCCTTCAACTGCGCATCGGAGGCGGCAACGATATCGTGACGGGTGGCAATATTCGGGGCATGCTCTCCACCGCGGCCGTCACTGCCGTGACAGGCGGAGCAGTTCTGACTGAAGAGGAGCGCGCCCGCACCGTCTTTAGTGGTCTGCGCGGATAAAGCGCCCGCCAGGAGCGTAAGAGAGCAGAAAACACCCAGATGTATCCGTGTAAACAATGGCTGATTCTACCTGTCGGCTCCCGCGGGCGAGTACATCAGGAATGCCTGCCCAAAAGCATAGAACGAGGTCTCTCGCATGAAAACGGCGCAGCGCCCTATTCGGTGTTAGAGCAATTGTCCTAACGCGAAGAGCCGGCCGGAACGAGCCTTACACCGGACGGGCAAGCGCGCGCAGCGTCTCTTTCTTCAGCAGCGAGGAAGACTGCACATCCAGATAAATCGCGGCATTTGCGTGCGCGCGCAGAATTGACGCGGGCGCGGCCGGGCTTACCGGATGATCGAAGCACGCCTCGATCGCGGCGGCTTTGCGCGGGCCGGGCACGATGGCGAGAATCTCCTTCGCCTTCAATACCTGCTGCACGGACATGGAGACGGCGCGCCAGGGGACCATATCAAGCGAGGGAAACCAGCCCTCCTCGACCTGCTGGCGGCGGCACATCTCGTCCAGCTCCACAACGATGTATGGCTCTTCGGTGGCAAAATCGGCAGGCGGATCGTTGAAGGCGAGATGCCCGTTTTCTCCGATGCCGACAAAGGCTACGTCGATGGGCGCGGAGGAGATGGCTTCGCCGGCGCGGCGGATGACCTCGGCCGGGTCCTGCTCGCCATCGAGCAGATGGAAGGCCGTGATGCCTGTCTTCGCAATGAGGCGGTCCTGCAGGAATCCGCAGAAGCTGGCGGGATGGGTCATCGGCAGCCCGATGTATTCGTCGAGATGGAAGAGCTCCACGCGCGACCAGTTGATGCCGGGCGTGGCCGTCAGCGCTTCGAGGAATTCGAACTGAGAGGCCGCGCTGGCCGCGATGATGCGCGCCCTGCCGCGCTCTCTGATACTGCGCCGGATGGCGGCTGCCGCCTGCGCCGCGGCGGCCTTGCCGAGGGACTTTCTGTCTTCATGAACCAGTATGTGCATACCGTACCTGCCTGGTCTGTACGCTGTGTGCTCGTCGATGCTGTTATGGCAGAGCAAAGGTGAAGAGATCGTCGCCGGCGGCGATCGCGACATATTGCTTACCGTTGACCGCATAACTCATCGGGGAGGCATGCTGAGGCTGCCCGGTGTTGAAGTGCCACAGGCTCTTCCCTGTTCTGGCGTCCACGGCTTCGAAGCTGTTGGCGTCGTCGGCGAAGAAGACCAGGCCTGCGGCGGTCGTCATGACTCCGCCCCACGACTGGGCATTGCCCACCTGTGGATAGATCCATGCGAACGAATGCGTGGAAGCGTCAAAGGCCATAAGCCGCTTTTTGCCCTTTGCATTCGGATCGCGGCGGCCGCCAGTGGCATAGAACTCCTTGCCCTCTTCAAACTCCTGGGGCTTTGAAGAGTTTACCGAGCACTCATCGAGAGCAAGGAAGTAGAAGAGCTGCGTTCCGGGATTGTAGGCGGGCGAATACCAGTTGGAGGCTCCCACTTCTCCAGGGCACACGAGCGTCCCTTCTGCAGTCGGCTTTACATCGGTGTAGATCGGGCGGCCCTGCGGATCGATTCCCTTCGCCCAGTTCAGTTTTTCGGCGAAGCGCGTTGCCGACAGAAACTTTCCGTTGGTGCGATCGAGAATATAGAAAAAGCCGTTGCGATTCGCTTCCATCAGCAGCTTTCGCGGCTGACCGTCGTAGATTCTGTCAACGAGAACCGGCGTTTCGACTCCATCGAAGTCGTAGAGATCGTGCGGCGTGAATTGAAAGTACCACTTTATGGCGCCGGTGTCGGGATCGAGCCCAAGCACGCATGCTGTATAGAGATCGTCGCCGGGGCGGCCGGTTCCGTCATAGTCGGGCGCTGCGTTGCCGGTGCCCCAGTAGAGCGTGTTCAGCTCCGGATCGAAGGTTCCCGGCATCCATGAAGCGCCGCCGCCGTGCAGATAGAGATTGCCCGGCCAGCTCGATGAGCCGAATTCGCCGGGAGCGGGAATGGTCCACCGCCTCCAGACCTCGGCGCCGGTCTGCGCATCGAAAGCGGCGATGAATCCCCTGACTCCGTCGTCACCGCCGGAGGTTCCGACGATGACTTTGCCCTTCACCATCAGCGGCGCACTGGTCGCGCCGTAGTTTTTGTTTCCGTCGGTGTATGCGATATCCCAGATCAGATGGCCGGATCGCGCATCGAGGCAGAGCAGATGCGCATTGTCGGTTTCCATGTACAGGCGATCGCCCCAGACGGCAACGCCGCGATTGATGTGGCCCGCTGCGTCATCGATGAGGCCGTCGCTTACCGGCCGCGAGTAGTGCCACAGGATCTGCCCGTCTTCGGCATTGAGCGCGTAGGCGTCATTCGATGCGGTGACGTACATCACTCCGTTGACCACGACCGGAGTGACCTCGAGCGTGCCTGCGTTTCTGCTGTGGAAGACCCAGACGGCGCGAAGCTGCTTTACATTGTCGGGCGTGATCTGCGTGAGGCCGCTGTACCGCTTTCCGGTGTAGTCGCCGTTGTAGGTCGGCCACTCGCCTTTTTTGAATGCAGAGGCAATATCCTCGGTTGTTTTGATGGTCGTCGCCGTGTTC
The DNA here is from genome assembly GCF_003428625.2 of Paracidobacterium acidisoli. GTDB lineage: Bacteria > Acidobacteriota > Terriglobia > Terriglobales > Acidobacteriaceae > Paracidobacterium > Paracidobacterium acidisoli. Next base: position 160,265 of record NZ_QVQT02000006.1, read on the forward strand.
TGGCCAGCGGCAGCCGCAGTGAGACCGAGCGCCGCACAGCACAGGCAGAGAACGCCTTTTACGAACCGGATCAACGCTCACCCGCCGGAGTGGAAACGAGCGCTTCCCCCAGAGCGCCGCGGTCGGCCTGATGGCTGTCTATCAGGTGAATCGTGATGCGGGCGATATTCGCGGGCGCCGGTATCGCGTGGTGCAGATCGATCAGTTCTTTCGGGCTGACTGTCTGCACGGGCACGCGGCCTCTCTCGGTGCCGCCTCGATCGTACAGATAGGCTTCGAGCGTTCCGGGAAAGAAGACGCCGAAGTGTCCGCTCAGATTGACTTCGGTGCCGTTACGCACTGCGGTAAGCGCGGTTCCGATCACACCGGAGTCGGTGACCTCTTTGAGCTCAGGCCCCATGCGACATGGAAACCATCGCGTGTCCATCGTGTAGGTCTGACCGGCCTCGAGCTGCGCCATCGGACTGTTCAGCTCCGCCTCCATGTAATAAGGTGTTTTCTCACGACCGGGCGGCGTAACAAAGGGCATCTCCTGAGCGTTGAACTCCACCGTCGGGCCGTTCTTGTAGAAGATCACCGTCGCTTTGCCGGGATACTCCGCATTGCGAATGTGCGTGCCCTTCTCGACCATGGTGTAGTTATTGACGCCGTTGACGAGAGCGACCCACTGCGGTCCGGAGTCGACCCATACCTCACCTTCGATATAACGCCAGTGCAGGCGGAACATGCCATCGTCGACGGCATAAGAAGGATCGTTGGCGAGGCCGTCGCGCACGTGGTATCCGAGTAAGTAGGGCGAGTCGGAAGCTACCTGGGTAAGCGCCCAGAAGTTATGGTTCCAGCCATCGGGAGCATTCGCATCCGAAAGATCGTACTGCGAGACGGACTGCACGGACCAGTCGATGCTGTGACCGGTGCTGTTCTTCGTGATGGCATGGAAATCGATCTCGGGCGAATCGCTTCCGATGCTGATCTCGCGCGAGTACTGCAGCCCGGTCGGCGGATCGGGCGGGCCGTCGAGGCGAACAGTGCAGCGATCGCCCTGCGAGAGGACGGAGAAGGCATAGACACCGTCATCGAGCGGCGTCGACGCTCCGGTCCAGTGCTGCTCGTCGTCATTGCCTTCGGGCAGCGGCCATATCTTGTCGCCGCCGTAGTTGATCCATCGCCCGGCGGCCTGCTCGGGCGAAATGTATTTGCCTGCGTATTTCGGGTTTACGAAGAGATAGGCATGGCCGTCGAAGGTGACCTGCATAAGCCGGCCACCTAACTGCGGCACGAAGTCCAGCCGTACCCACTGGTTCGACATCTCCTGAGCCGGGAATCCGTCGAAGGTCGTCGCGCGGATCGTGCATGGCTGAGAGGCTGCTGCCGCCTGCGGTTCCTGCGCGCTCAATCCGGACGCCAGAATTCCGATGGACATCAGAATTCCGGCGCAATACAGGGCTTTCACGTTCTGTCTCCTGAACGGCTGCACATAGGTACGGATGTTATCCAGTTATAGCTCCGGAATCGTTATACGCTAAGCCTTTTTGGACTTCGCTTCCGACAATAACTGGCGCAGACGCCTTCCGACGATGATCTCTTCGCCTGGCTTGAGCGTCATGGAAATGATCTGCAGATTGTTGTTCTTAATGTTTTTGACCTTGCGACGGTCGGGAGCGCGGCCGAGAACGTCGCTGGGATTGTCGTTGGTGAGGACCGCGATGCTCGGCGTGCCGTCGAGCAGCTCACGGGCACAGTCCGCGATAGTGTATCCCCAGGCATCCTGATCCCAGCTCACGGTCAGCGTGGGATAGCTGTTGCCTCCTGGCGGCGTGTCGATCGAGGTTGTGACTCCCTGCATGGTCTGGATCAGCTTCTGAATGCGCTCCACACGTCCGTTCCATTCCTTATCGAGCGCGGACAGGTCTTTGTGGTACCAGGCTTCGACCGCAGCGAGGCAGCCCATGATCTCTTCTTTGCCCACCTTCATGGGCCGGCACACCGCGCCCTCCCATGGATTTGAATTGGCCAGCGCGGCTTCGATCAGGTCTTTGCGCCCGAGCAGAACACCGCTGCTCTGCGGACCGCACAGGCCCTTGCCGCCGCTTACGGTGAAGAGGTCGCACCCCATCTTTGCAAAGAGCTGGAGCTTGTCGATGGGCGGTACTCCATCGGCCGCGTCCATAAAGATAGGCACGTTCGCGCGTTTGGTCACCGCGATCTCTTTGACCAGCGTGTCGGGATCGGAGGTGGTGTAGACCATCGCGGTGTTATCGGTGATCGCGTTCGCAAGCTCGTCGACAGACTTTGCGATGACCAGCTTGCCGCCGGCCAGACGGATGGCGCTGTCAAAGGGGCTTCGTCCGCCCATCATGACCACTTCATGCTTCAGGCCGGTGGTATCGGGCAGCTGCCAGACTCTTTCGGGGTCTGTACCGGCGATGCAGCCGGCTGTCGCCGAAGCCATCGCTCCGGCAGCGCCCGACGTGATCATGCCGGACTGGGCACCGGTGAGCTCGGCCAGACGCCGGCCGACCGCGTGCTGCAGATCAAAGATATTCACGAAGTGCTGAGAGGCGGCTTCCTGCGCGGCCTTCACTTCGGGCAGCTCAAGCGTCGCGCTGAGATAGGTCCAGGTGCCACGGCCGTTGATCACCGGCTTGATACCGATCCGCGTATAGATATTGTCGGTCGAAACCTTCGCGGTCTGCGCCCAGCCTGTGCCGATCGCCCGCTGAAACTCCACCTGCGCAAGCAGTGGAAGGGCTGTCGCCCACTTGATAAATGTCCTTCGTTCCATCACGTCGTCTTCTCCCCGTGGTTAGTGATTGGCAGTCTTGACTGCGATAAAGGAAATCTGCTCCGCGGCTTCCACATCGGTGTCCGTGTTCTGCTGCATGGTGGTCCGCGTCGGATAACTTCCTTTGAAAAAGGTTTTGTACAAGTTATTCATTTTGTCGAAGTCCTGTATCTGGCGGAGGTAAACCGTGGTGAACACGACGTTCGAGAAATCCATGTCGGCCTCTTCGAGGCCATCGAGCAGGTTGCGCATCGATTGCCGCAACTGCAGGTCAAAGTCCTGCGTCACCATGCCCTGGCCGGGAATGAAGCCATCCTTGGCGGAGAGATACAGCGTGTTGCCGTAAAGGATGCCGGGGCTTGCCGTAGCGCTGGGAGGCATATTGCGCGGGCGGATCGCTTTGCGCTTGGCGAGGTCTGCACCCGCGATGCAGGTAAAGACGATGTGGCTTCCGCCGGGAAGGGCGACGATCTGGATGGTTCCGCGCCCTGGCGTGTTGCCGAACTCGAAGTATGTTTTGTAGACGCTGCCCATGACGTCATACTGGCCGCCGACGCTCATATACGGGTTGACCCACAGAACATTCTTCATGCTCATGTGCGCGGCGCGCAGGATCGCAGCCACGTTGTCCAGAGCCTGGCGGGTTTCGCCGGAGAATGAATCGGCGAGCTTGCCCGTCACCGGGTCTGCGCCGTTCTGAGCGGAGAGATACAGCACATCATTCGCCTGGATGGCCGGCGGATCTTTGTGCTCGCCCTTCGGCCAGCCCTGCGGCCAGATGGCTTTGCGATGGGCCTTGTCTTTGACGGCGATGCAGTTGATCTCGACCGTATCGCTGCCGACGAGCGAGCCGACGACCATGACTGACCGCGCCGGAGGGTTGGCACCGATCTCATTCCAGTAGACGTCATTCATTGCGTCGATGTTGTCCGCGCTTGATACGTAGACATTCATCCAGACGACGTTGCTGAAATCCATGCCGGCGGCCTGAAGAACGCCGCGCACGTTATCGAGAGACTGTTTGACCTGGGCGGGGAAATCGGATGGGCGAACATCCTGCGCGTTCGCACTGCCCTGCCCGGCGACATAGAGCGTTCCATCGACAAGAATTCCGGGGCTGTAGGGGAAGTTTCCCGTAACACCCGCCGGCCGGATGATCTGACGGGAGGTATCCTGCGCCGCCGCCGTGCCTGCTGCACCCACGACCGCCGCCAACAGCAGGCAGGCCATACAACTCACCAGCTTTTTCATCGTTTCTCCGATTCACTTCCTGAAGTTATCCGTCATTGTCCTGCAAATCGCGCGCAAAGTCATAAGTACGGGATGAAGCCGCGCGCGTGCGTTGGAATTTTGTAGACCGAAGTTCCCGCCGTGATGTAGAGCGTCGAATCACTCGCGTCGCCCCAGGTAAGATTCGCCGGCTGCTCGGGAACGACGATCGTGCCGAGGTGCCTGCCGGAGGGACTCCATACCCAGATGCCGCGTGGTCCCACGACATAGAGATTTCCCTCTTTGTCGACGCGCATTCCATCGGGATCGCCGGACTTCGGAGGGCCCGCTTCAGAGCCAAAGACGCGGCCGTTGCTCAGCGAGCCGTCGGGATGAACGTCGTACACATGAATGTTTCGATCCTCGTCGTCGTCGATGTACAGCTTCTTTCCGTCGGGAGAGAAGGCGAGTCCGTTTGGTTGAGGAAGCTCTTTGGTGAGCAGCCTGACCTGTCCGTCCTTCGAGATGCGATAGATGCCCTGGAAGGGGATCTCCTGCTTCTGGCCCGGAGGCAGATCGGAGGTGGGATCGGTGAAGTAGATTGCTCCGTCAGGGCCAAGCACTACGTCGTTCGGCGAATTGAAGCGCTTGCCCTGATAACGGTCGGCAATGACCGTGTACTGGTGGCCGTCCGGCGACAGACGAATGATCGCGCGCAGAACACTGGCGCAGTCGAGAATCCTCAGATTTTTGTCGTAGGTATTTCCGTCCGGATCGCCGAGCGCAATGATCTCCTGCTTTTCGCCGGTCCGCACATTGACCTTAAAGATTTTGTTCAGCGTCTCATCGCTGACATACAAGTATCCTGCTTTGTCCCAGACGGGACCCTCTGTAAATCCAAAACCGGATGCGACTTTGGTGAGCTGCGCATCGTGGCCAATAAGTTTCCAGAAGCCCGGAGACAGGGCCTGCAGCTCGAACTTTTGCTGCGCCTGCTGCGCGCCTGCACTGCTCCACGCCATCGCGCCCAGAAGAACAGACGCCGCGGCAACGATCAGTCTTTTAATTTGTGGCACCGTCATTTCGACGAGTGACCTCCTCTTTCTGCTGTGGCGCACGCCTGACTGGAGATGACAGCCAGAGGTGCGCCGGACACATCCGTACCTGTTTCGCTTAGAAGACGTACTTCAGAGCGACCTGCATGATGCGGGGATCTCTGGTTGAGAGCGTATAGCCAAAACCATTTGCTCCTGTGTTGTCGACCTGGCCATTGGGGTTATTAAACTGCGCGTGGTTGAAGACGTTGAAGGCTTCGGCACGGAAATTCAGGCTCTGATTTTCCATGATCTTCGTCTCTTTCTCGAGAGCCATATCGGAGTTCAGAATTCCAGGGCCGGAGAAGTACCGCCGCATCGCGTTACCTACCTGACCGAGTGGTTCGGGCACAAAGTAATTCGGGTTGAAATATGGCTGCTGGCTGCGCGGGTTGCGATTCACGAACAGTTTGCTGCCGTTATTGGCATAGCTGGGCTCGTCGATCGTGTCATTGAAGGTTCCGGTAAGCGAGTTGTCATCGGACTCAGCCAACTGCACCGGCTGGCCGCTGGCGAAGGTCGACACACCGGAGATGGACCACCCTCCGGCGACCCGAGTGGAGAGAGCTCCTTTGCCGGTGAGGTTGTTGAATGGCAGCTGCACGGTGTAGCTGGCCACCAGGTCCTGCGGCACGTTGAAGACCGACAGGGCACGGCTGAGCGCGGGATTGTAGGGATTGGTTGCATCGAACGCCGTCGAACCATTGTCGATGGATTTCTCCAGCGTATAACCGATGAGGAAATTTGCGTATTTCTCATTGTGCTCGACGCTGATCTGCAGAGAGTTGAAGCTGGAGCTGACGGCCGTCTTCATATACGGATTGCTGCCGAAGTTGATGCCGAAGGTCGGGCGCGTTCCGTTTACTGTCGTCCCGTTCGCCAGCGTGAAGACACTGTCTTCCTGGTTGGGGCCGCATGTCAGCGTATTGGGGGCGACGGCCGCTGCATTCAGCTGCAGGCAGAGAGCGGGGTTCGCTGGGTTCGACTCTTCAAAGGTAAGCAGGTGACGGCCGACGTTGCCCACATAGCTTACGGACAGGACAGTCGCGCTTCCAAGCTGCCGCTGCAGCGAGAGATTGAACTCCTGCACGTAGGGAATCACGTTATGGGAATAGAAGTAGTCCGCACCGGAGATCGGCGTAGCCTGCACCCAGTTGAAGGTCGTATCGGGATTTTTGGGAGAGACATTGGTCGCCGGGAAGGTGAAGGGGAATTTGATTCCCTCGTTGTTGCCGGTTGCGCGATCGATAAAGGGCGAGTCGAGCAGCGGAGGAACCGGAGAGGAGTAGTACAGGCCGTAAGGCGCGTCGCCCACTTCCACGAATCCGGTCGCGTTCTGAATGGCGCTGTAGAAGATGCCGTATCCGGCGCGAATGCTGCTCTTGCCGCTGGTACCGAAGATTTTGCTCAGGAACCCGCTGGCCAGGTCAGGCGAATACGCAAATCCAATGCGCGGAGCGAAGTTGGTGTATTTGATCGGAGAAAGCGTGCGCGGAATGCCGGGATCGCCGGGCACGACCAGCCCGGTGGGAGCTCCGGGAAATGCTTTCGACTGCTCGCCGGCCACGACCGTCTCCAGCTTGTTCTGCGTGTCATACCAGGGTGTCATGACCTCGTAGCGCAGTCCATAATTGACGGTAAGCTGGCGCGAAGCCCGCCAGGAGTCCTGCACGTAGCCGCCATAATAGCCGGCGCGCGAGTCGAGAAGCTGCTGGCTTGCCTGCGTGAAATTGTTCGTCGCGCCGATCAGATAGTCGGCGAAGTCGAGGCCCGTTTCAGAGCCGTTGAATCCGAAGGCTCCGTTAGGGTCGTCGAAATTCCGCTCGTTGATCTGGTCATAATGCACGTCGATGCCGAACTGGATCGTGTGGGTTCCCGCCACCTTGATGACATTGTCGATCAGCTGCACCGTATTGTTGTACTGCCGCAGCGTGTCCTGCGCGAGCCCGAACTGGTAATTGTTGAAGAAGAACGAGGGCACACCGGCAAGCTGCGATGTGATGTTGCTGATGCCGCCGGTTGGGTTCCAGGGAGTGTTGAAGCCTAATGAGCTTAGAGATACTCCCGTGCCCTGCACCGGCACACCGGTAAAGTTGACGTCCCGGAGATAGACCAGCCGGATATCGTTCACAAGATTCGGACCGATGGTTGTGGTGAGGCCGAAGTTGTACATCTGCGTCTGGCCGGTGTTCTGATCGTCAAACCCGGGAATATTGATTCCCTGATCGTACGGATTGATCGTCTTGAATTTGTCGATGAAGTAATAGCCGAAGAGCGCGCCGTAGGGTGTGGTCGCATCCATGCGAAATCCACCCTTGTCATCCTTCAGGCGTCCGTTGAATGCGGACGTTTCATAAAGAGGGCCGTTCGGCGAGGATGTGTTCGACACAGGAATGTATTTCAGAGTATTTACGGCGACGGACGACCATGCGCTCTGAGGAATCTGAGCGTTTGGAAAGACGCACTGCGAAGAAGTCGTGCATCCCGTCGTGTAATAAGGCTCGCCTGCGGTGACGGTGTATCCCAGTTTCTGGCTGAGCACGCCGGCCCAGTAGGAACCGACGACGCCCTGTCCTCCGTTCGCCGGGTCTGAGGCGGATAAAGCTCCTATGTCCGTGGGGTTGTTCAGATTGCCGTTACGCTCGTCAAACGATGGTACGGGAAAGTTCTGCGTGGCACCGATGATCTGGCGCGTGCCCTGGTAGTCTGCAAAAAAGAAGAGCTTATTTTTCAGAACTGGCCCGCCAAAGGTGCCGCCGAACTGGTTCTGAATGTATACGCCACGCGCGGAAAAGTAATTCGCCGCGTCGAGGTCGGTGTTGCGCAGAAAGTCGAATGCCTCTCCGTGGAACTGGTTGGTGCCGGACTTTGTGACGACGTTGATCTGACCGCCGCTGAAGTTTCCGTACTCGGCGTTGAAGTTGTTGGTGATGATGCGGAACTGCGCGATGGAATCGGCGTTCGGGATCATCGCTGCGCCGTTATGGACACCCTCTTCCGCGTCTGCGCCGTTCACCATGAAGCCGTTCGCTTCGACGCGGCCACCGTTGACCGACTGCGTGCCGTTTGTCTGATCGCCGGAGAGCGTCGATGCGCCGACGCCGGAGGAGGTGTCGTTGCCCTGATAAGGCGACACACCGGGCTGCAGGGCGAGGAGATCGATAAATGACCGGCCATTGAGCGGCATGGCCGTGATCTTGGGGCCGTCGATGACCTGACCCATCTGGGTGCTCTCGGTCTCGACGTGCACCGCATTGTCTTTGACCGATACGGTGTTCGTCACCTGTCCGAGCTTGAGAGTGATGTCGACGCGGACGGCGGAGTTCGCGTTGATGATGACGTCCTGCAGCTCGAATTTGTCATATCCCGACTGGGTCAGCGAAATCGTATAGTGGTCGACCGAAAGCGTGGGAAACGCATAGAAGCCGCGGCCATCGGTGACGGTGGTGTGCTGTACGTTCGTGGACGCGGCCGTGGCCACGACGGTCGCTCCCGGAATGACCGCGCCGCTCGGGTCAGTCACGATTCCGGAGATGGTTCCGGTAATGTCGGCTCTGGCGATGCCTGTGCCGAAAACGACGAGCGTACATAAGGTCAGAGCGGTGAGGCCTCTCAAAAATAACTTCATGGAATCATTCCCCCTGGTATTCACGGCTTCAGGATGTTCGTATGCCATAAAGCCTGCACAATCATTTGGTTTCCCATTCCATTACCTTTTCAAATGGTTGTCATGTGGCTAATGCCGTGCGCCCTTCTATGGCAAATGCCCTGGACGAGAGGCGATGCTTCTCCTTCATGCGCAAGCGATGCCGCAGCGCACAGGAGCCCGATAAAGGCGGCTTTATCGGGCGCAGAAATTCGATGTATGGGAGGAGTGGGATATCGACCGTGGCGCGGGTAAGCGCGCACTGGAATGCGTGTCGCGGTGAGGACGGCAATCATCGGCTGTTCAGCCGGCGGCTCGATATGTCGCGGCACAGCGCGGTCTCAGTCACGGCGCTGCGGTTTCGGAATCAGTCACGCTCCCAGACGACCCGCCAGTGCTCGCCGGGATTAGTCGATTTCACCGTGAGCTGTCTGCCGTTCAGCTCATACGCGCGCAACAGATCCTGGCCGACCAGTGTGCGAACGAGAGCGCCCTCAACATGGAAGGTGAATGTGTGCCCGTTCTGGTCGAGGTCGAAGGTGCCGAAGCTCGCCTCATAGCCGCCCCGAGAGTATGAGGAGGCGCCCGCGGCCGGATCGGCATCCATCACCTGCACGGACATATGGCCGTCACTCGTGTAGACGAGCAGCCCGGAACAGTTCACGCGGTGAAGGATTCCATCCGCGGCAGGCTGTTCGAGCGATACCAGCCGCCAGGCTCCAGTCAGTGCGGCGCGGTCACTGCCCGAGGCCGCCTGCTTTCGGCGTGCGTGGGCCAGGGACAAGGAGACTGTGGCCATCATCAGGAAAGCCATGCTGATTGAAATGCGCTTTTTCATGCCTGGGTCCTCCTTAATACTTCGCCGGTCGCGACCAGACCGATGGCCGCTCCATTCTGCGCTCTGCGCTCGTGACTATGTGCATTCTGCTCTCGTCACGGCGGTAGTAAAAACCACAAATGTACCCTAAGCTAAAGAGCATGCCACCCGAATATTTCAGACTCGGTAGCGGTGACGCGCTCCCTGAATCTCTGAAAATCCAGGTTGAAGCACTCGACCCGCTTTTGATCAGAACGATGCTGGGGATAGCGTCGCTGATGCCGGGATTTGCAGGCGAGGCCGGCGCGGTCGCGGCCATTACCTACGATATAAAGCAGAGGCGATGGGATGGGGTCGCGCTGAGTACCGCTTCCCTGATTCCGATCGTGGGATATATTCCGGGCATCATCAAAGCCGGATTGCTTCTGTTTGCGTTAAATCACCGACTGAACGATCTGGAGGCGATGCTGCCGGAGATTCACAGCTCTCCCGAGGCGTCGTCTATCGTGGAGAATGCTTTGAGCAAGTATTACCGCAAGGTGCCTGACTTGTGGGTGACACGTCCTCTTCGCAAACGACTGGGACGGATTATGGGTCTGGACAAAGAGGATTGCCCTGCGCCATTCACGCCCTCGGAAAGCTCTCTGTAGAAACGAACAGCCCAGAAGCGCAGGTTGAATGCAATACAGCCGCTGCGTTCCATTAGTGCCTGGCGTGGACAAGATGAAGGGCGGCGTGTCCGGATGCGAGTCCCTGAACGGCGTGGCCGAACCTGGATGTGATCTCCTGGAAACTGATGTCTTCGATGGCACAAAACTGAAGCACGTTCTTTTCGTCTTCACGCAGAATCTTCATGGCAAACATGGAGAATTAAGCCGTGATCGAGCACCTGATGCGCAGCTCGCTGCCAGGCGATCATCAGGGCTGTACGGCTGGATTCATCAGGTTTTATCTTCGAGGTCTCTGTTTTCTTCCATAGCGGATCGCATGAGTTGTCGTATGCGCGGCTGGCGCTGTCCACATCGATATCTTCCGCTCAAAGAGATAGCTCCCGCATCTGGTCCCAGGCAGGAATCAAAATGGCCGTGGCTTATGGCTGCAGAGCGTCGCAGCAATGCCTGACCCTGCCAGTCCAGTGAGCTGCAGCGATCAAGGGTCACACCCTGGATTTGTGCGGGCGACCCTGCGCGAGAGCTGTTGACCAGGCGAGTCATCGATTGCCATTGGTGCCCGGAGGGGGACTTGAACCCCCACAGCCCTTTCGGGCCCGCGGATTTTAAGTCCGCTGCGTCTGCCGATTTCGCCATCCGGGCGGGCGGAAACCCTGCTCTGTTCCTGCAATCGTCTGCCCGGCTCTGCAGACGATCTGTCTTCTGTTCAGAGGGTCAGATCTATCTTATGGCATCGCCTGCGGGACCGAAAGCCCGCCCGTCAGCAGTAAGGCCTGCAACCCCTGACAGGAGCTGCAGGCCTTTCGTGTCCACGATAACCATCCACGAGCATCCGCACACTGCACTGCCCGTGCTGTGTTATGACACACCGGCGCCGCATGGACAATGAGTGCGCAATGGGCGCAATCCGTATTCAGCTCACGGAACCGGATCAGTGCGGCTGGCGGTATTCGATATCGTCGTCGTGCAAATAGTATTCGGCTGAGCAGGTATCGCCGCCGCAAATCATCGACTGCTGGCCGATGTACTGCGCGCGCGTGATCAGTCCGAGCGCTCCGCAGCTGGGGCAGGCCAGCACAGCGACATAAGGATTGCGGGCATCGCCCATCGTTCCGGCATTCTCGAGGACAAAAAGCGTTCCTGGTTCCATTTGCTCCGGTATCCACGCCTCAAGCAACTGAAGTTCTTCCTGCATGCCAATCTCCTTATGTGTCACGTACGCTGCGGATAAAGTCCGGCCCTCCGGGGATGGGCAGGACCAACGACTGCAATGTTCTCTGAGCGCCGGAAAGCTTTTGAGCCTGGCAGATATCAGGCTGTGGCCGGCGGTTTTGCGGACCTCCTCTCGGAACGGTGGCTGAAGGCGGCGGGCTTTCGTTCGCCACGGCGCGCCAGAATATCGCTCAGATCAATGCGCAGCCGTCTCACTGCATCGGTGAGGCATACCAGCAACATCGGCTGTTTTACGCTGCGCATCAGGTCGACGACCTGATCGGATTCCGAACGGAGATAGATGCGGCGGCCATCGAGCAGGAGATGGTGATCGCGCCCGTCCTGCACGAGATCGGCGAAGCGGGCGTGAATCTCCTTTGCGAGGAAGCGCAGCACGCGGCGCACCTGCTGGAGCGAGATGCGGCGGCGGCGCAGCTCTTCAATAACCAGGATGTCGATGAGATCCTCCGCGGAATAAACGCGCAGGCGGCCCTTTCGCGCGGGAACGACGATGCGGCGCTCGTCCCACCACTGCAGCTGACGTGCGGTGATGCCGGTCAGCGCAGTTACCTCGCTCGAGCTGAATCCAGATTCAGTCATTGCGGGCGGCGTCTCAAAACATTTCGCTTCGGAAATGTTTGAGCTCATTTTTGCTGGCGGAGAGCGGTGTGTCAATCCGTTGTTATGGAAATGTGTTGTTCGCGATGGTTCATTGTGAATCGGGCATGAGACGAGGAAAAACAGCTTGTGAACAGGCCTGCGCCGGTATAGGGTTGCAGCCGCAGCCGAGGAAATGGATTTGAACTTTTTGACGACGCGAAGGGTCTTTCTCTCGCTGGCCACGTCGGTGACGGCTGCGGCGGTGCTCGGTCATTCGATGCCGCCGCAGGGAGAAACGGCTTCTGAAGCGAAGCTGGCCGCCGATCCGATGCGGCCGCAGTTTCATCTGATGCCCGCGGCGAACTGGATGAACGATCCCAACGGGCCGATATGGTTTAACAGGCGCTACCACATGTTCTGCCAGTACAATCCGCACGCGGCGGTGTGGGGCGATATGAGCTGGGCGCATGCGGTGAGTCCGGACATGATGCACTGGACGCATCTGCCGGTGGCGATGACGCCGACGCCGGGCGGCCCGGATGCGTACGGCGTCTTCACCGGCTCATGCTTTGCCGTGGATCGCCGCGTGTACGCCATTTACACCGGCACGGTGCAGAGCACTCCGGAGAAGGCGACGCTGCACGATGAGCACTCGACGATTCGCGAGTCGCAGTGCCTGGCGTACTCCGACGATCCGGAGCTGATTCACTGGACCAAGCTGCCGGAGCCGGTGATTGCCGCGCCTCCTGCGGGGATGAACGTCACGGGATTTCGCGATCCTTCGATATGGAAGCAGGACGGCTGGTATTACATGACGGTCGGCTCGGGGATGGTGAAGCAGGGCGGCTGCGTGCTGCTCTACCGCTCGCGCGATCTGAAGCACTGGACGTGGCTGCACAAGCTGACCGGAAGGAAGCGGCGAATCCGGTGGCGTCGGGCGAGATGTGGGAGTGCCCGGAGTTCTTTGCGCTGGATGGCGGCCATGTACTGATCTGGTCGACGGCGGGAAAGGTCTTCTGGCAGAGCGGAAGGCTCGATACCAGTACGATGCTCTTTCATTCCGCAAAGACGGGGGAACTGGATGTGGGCGCGTACTATGCGCCGAAGACGCAGCTGGGCGAGACGGGGCAGCGGATTCTGTGGGGATGGATTCCGGAGAGGCGTCCGGAGGCGGAATACAGCGCGGCAGGATGGGCGGGGGTGATGAGCCTTCCGCGGGTCCTGCATCTCGATGCGGATGGAACGCTGCGCATGAAGATGCTGCCCGCGCTGAACGAGCTGCGCGGCGAGGCGCTGCCGACGGTCGAATCTCCCGGCGCGGTCAGCATCCGCTTTCCGGAGGCGAATGGCGAGATGGAGTGCAGCGGAGCGGCGGCGGCGGGGTTCGATTTTGTGCTGACGACAGTGGCAAATGGCACAGAGGTGCTGAAGATCTCCTGGCTGCCCGACCGGCATGCGTTCTCTGCCAATGGCAGAGAGATTGCGCTCAGCCAGGATGAGACGCCGCGGCTGCATCTGTTTCTCGACGCTTCGGTTGCCGAGATGATTCTGGGCGAGCGCACCGGTTATACCGCGCGGTTTTACGGCGCGGGTAGCGGCGCCGCAGAGCTGACGGCGCGGATCGAAGGGCCGGGCGTGACGGCGAGCGCGTGGAAGGTGCGTCCGATCTCGAGCAACCGCCTGACGACGCCTGGTTAGAGAACACTCCCGATCACGACAGCTATGATGCGAGCGCCTGCCTGAGCGCGGCCACGACCTCTTCGATGGCCTGCGGCGTGAGGTAGGGGTGCATGGGCAGGCTGAGCACGCGCTCGCCGGCGCGCTCGGCGTGCGGGAAGCTTCCCTGCTTCAGACCGAGCGATGCATAAACAGGCTGCAGGTGCAGCGGCACGGGATAGTGCACGGCGGTAGGGATGCCGGCCTTTTGCATCGAATCCTGAACGGCGTCGCGGTGATCGACTTCAATCGTGTACTGCGCCCAGGCGCTGGTGTATCCGGGCAGAAGACGCGGGGGCTGCAGGACGTCCTGCAAAAGAGTGGAGTAGCGGTCGGCGGCTTCAGAGCGAGCGATCAGCTCGTCGTCGAAGGCTTCGAGCTTCGCGAGCAGGATGGCGGCCTGGAGCGTGTCGAGGCGGCCGTTGATGCCGATGCGGGTGTGGTGGTAGCGGCGGTCCTGCCCATGATTGTGGAGCTGGCGGAGGGCGGTGGCGAGGGTGTCGTCGCTGGTGAAGCAGGCTCCGCCGTCGCCGTAGCAGCCGAGGGGCTTGGAGGGAAAGAAGCTGGTGCAGCCGATGGTGCTGAGGCTGCCGGAGTGGCGTCCTTTATACAGCCCGCCGAAGCTCTGCGCGGCGTCTTCGATGACGGCGAGGCGATGGCGTTCGGCGATGGCGTTGACGGCGTCCATGTCCGGGCACTGGCCGTAGAGGCTGACGGGCATGATGGCGCGGGTGCGCGGCGTGATGACGGCCTCGATGGCCGAGGGCTCGATGTTCCAGGTGACCGGATCGATGTCGGCGAAGACGGGGACGGCGCCGAGAAGCGAGATCATTTCGCCGGTGGCGAAGAAGGTGAAGGGCGAGGTCACGACCTCATCGCCGGGGCCGATGCCGAGGGCCATCATGGCGAGGAGCAGCGCGTCGGTGCCGCTGGCGCAGGCGATGGCGTACTTCGCGCCGATGCGGGCGGCGAGCTTCTCCTCGAGCTCGGCGACTTCAGGGCCGAGGATGAAGCGGCCATGGTCGAGAACGGCCTGGATGCGGGCATCGATGCGGTGCTTCAGAAGGTGGTACTGCGCTTTGAGATCGACGAAATCCATCGTCTTCCATTTTCGCTCATTCCCGTCCGGGGTCCGAATGCCGCGAAGCGAGGGTTCGCACAGAGAGACGCAGAGGTTCTGCAATGATGTGTGTTTTTATTGGGAGGGGTGTCCGTAAACTGTCTTATTTCAATGGTTTATCCATGAGTTACCTCGGTTATCCCTTCGTAAACTGCTGATTTTAAAGAGAGGGGGCAGAAGACCATCCCTCGGCGGCTGAAGCCGTGCTCTTCCCATGCAAAGCGGCACTTCGGTGCGATCCGCTCCTCTTTTCAGATTAGTGGAGCATGGGAAATTTCATGCCAGCTTTTCTGAAGCGGGAAGTGGCTGAAGGCGAGTCAGTTTCTGCGCGGCGCAGGGTTCTGAAGATTGACAGCTCACAACTGGGATCGACGAAATGCAGATCCCTTCGCTCTCCACCCCACGGACGAAGACCTGTCCGTAGGGACCCCGGTTGCGTAGCCGCCTGACGGCAGCTACTCCGGTCGGGATGACAAAGGGATGGGTTTTCCTGCTCGCAGATGTTCAATAAAGGTTTTAAAAATCCCGCACGTCATCGCCTGCCTCAGTCTGCAATCAGCCGGCAATCCGATTCAGGCAATTTTTCCCCGCCGTACGGGAGTCACGGAGAGCTGCAGCCCTAAAGCCCGTATGACTCGCAGGACTGTAGCAAACTCCGGGTTGCCGTCTGTGCTCAGAGAGCGATAGAGGCTTTCCCGCGATACTCCGGCTTCCCGCGCAACCTCACTCATGCCGCGCGCCCGCGCCACGACTCCAAGCGCATCCGCCACAAAGGCAGGGTCTTCGCTCTCCAGCGCATCACTCATGTACGCGGCAATGGACTCGCTGTCGTCAAGGTACTCTGCCGGATCGAACGGTTTTGTCTTTGCTTCACTCATTCCGTCTCCTTCGCCAGCCGTTTCGCTGCCTCAATGTCTTTGTCCTGTGTGCTCTTGTCTCCACCACAAAGCAGGACTATCAACACCGTTCCCCGCTGGATGAAGTACACCCGGTATCCCGGCCCGTAGTGAATACGCAGCTCGCTGACACCGTCACCAACCGGCTTCACATCGCCGGGATTTCCGAACGCCAGCCGCCGGATTCGCGCTGCGATTCTCGCTCTGGCCTGAGCGTCGCGAAGCCCCCGCAACCAGACAGAGAACCTGTCAGTCTCCCGAATTTCGATCACAGGATTACATTGTAGCCTATAGGCTACAATGAGAGCGCAGCCGTTTGCGGAAAATCCTTCCCTCAGGGCTGAAGCCCCGGCTTATTTTTCGCCGTTCCGGCACGGCTGAAGCCGTGCCCTTCCCACGCAAACCAATGAAGATGAGTCAGTTTCCGCGCGGCGCAGTGCTCGGGGACTTGATGGCTCGCGATTGGTATCGAAGGAATGCAGATCCTCCGCTGCGTAGCTGCCTAACGGCAGCTACTCCGGTCGGGATGACAAGGGAAAAGGGGGTTTCCTGCTCATACCCAAAATCTTTCATGTCCCATGTCCGAACGAACGGACATGGGGCACCCGGAAAGTCTTCGATTTCAGCATATAAGCCGTTAAAGACAATTCACCGAATAATATTGATTGTTTTTGAGTTAGCTATGATTTGGATCATCGGAACGCACCCGACATATTTTGATATATCTCGATCTAACTAGAAAAGATGTATACAGCGTATATTCTGTTTTTATAGAACAGCAGCATAGATTCAATAAAAACAGGTTGACGATAATATCATCCGGACCTACGCTATTAAAGTTTAAGAAAGGAGATATTAGTGTCTAAAGTGCCTGCGTATAACACCTCGTCTATGGAGTATCCACCAACCCATCGGAACGTATATCACGATCACGATGACTGCAAATACGGCAAAGAAATTAAGTCGTGGCATCGGCAAGAGGGCACCGGGGGCAAAGACCGCTGCGACGAATGCAAGAAGTTAGGCTAATAAAATTTCAACCTAAAAAATATCTGCCGGGGGTTTGGCAGCCTGTGCGCGGCGGTACGACCTATCGCGTGAGGGAGGCCTGCTGGGATGTCATCTTGTCTAGCTCGCGGTAGATCTCCTCGTTGCGGAGGATGGCCTGGACGTACTCGCGGGTTTCGGTGAAGGGGATGGATTCCACGAACTCGTCCATGCCGTGGTAGGTGCCGATGGTTTGCCAGTCCTCGACGCGGTTGTCGCCGGCGTTGTAGGCAGCGAAGGCGTATTCGGGATGGCCGCCGAATTTGTCGAGGGTCTGGCGGAGATAGAGGGTGCCGAGGCGGATGTTGGTCTCCGGGTCAAGGAGATCGGTGGTGCGGAAGTGATGGATGCCCTCCTCTTTGGCCATGGAGCGGCCGACGGAGGGCAGAAGCTGCATGAGGCCGTAGGCGCTTTTGCCGGAGACGGCACCGGGGTTGAACTCGGTCTCCTGACGAATGAGCGAGGCCACCATATAAGGATCGAGACCGTTCTTCTCCGCCTGGGCGCGAATGTCGGACCAGTAGGACTGCGGGAAGAGGATGCGCCAGTAGGCGACGGGAATGGCCTCGATGGGCGCTGAGGTATAGAACGGGATGGCGCGCTTGAGCAGACGCATGGCGCGCCAGGATTCGCCGTAGGAGGCGTAGATTTCGGCCTCGGCGAAGGCTCCCCATTCATGGCTGCCGTCGGCCGCCTGGATCTCGGGCGCGATGTATTCGTTGAGTCCGGCGTTGGCGAGCAGGCGGGCCTTGACGACGTGCGGATCGTCGTTGGGCACATCGTCGGTGAGCTCAGGAATGGAGTCGGGCTGGAGGGCGTCGAGCGCGGCGACGGGCTCGGGCGTTACCTGGCCGAGCTCGCGGAGGCGGTCCTGCGCGATGGTGGCGTAGTAGTAGTGGGGATAGAGCCGGATGACGGTGCGGTAGTACTCGGCGGCGAGGGCCGGGTTGTGCTCCTGATCCTGATAGATGCGGGCGCGCCAGTAGAGCGCGGAAGGGATCTCTTTGCCGCCGGCGTAGTAGCGGATCTGCTCGTCGAAGAGGCGGGCGGCCTCAGAGTATTGCCCGATGCGGTAGTTGAGCCAGCCGGCGCGCCAGTGGCTGCTGGGCGAGTAGTTGGAGCAGTCGGCTGAGGGCGTGGGCTCGCAGGAGCGCGGGAAGCGTTTGGCCAGCTCGCCGTAGTATCCGATGGCGCTGGGATAGTCCTTGCGCAGCAGATACATGTTGCCGCTGGAGTAGAGGGCTTCGGCGAGCCAGGGGCTCTGGGGGAAGCGCGTCTCCATCTGCGTGACGAGGGAGCGCTGGGTGTCGCCGTCGTCTTTGTCGCGGGCCAGCTCCATGAGCAGGTAGAGGCGGCGCGCGCCGGCCTCATCATTGCTGTCGGGGAGGTTGTCGAGCTCGCTCTTTTTGAGGCGATTGAGCTTCCAGTCGCAGGAGGCGGCGGCGACGAGCAGCGTGTTGCGGTCGGCGGAGGAGAGCGAGGAGTCGTTGGCGAGGGCGCGGTATTCGTCGCCCGCGTCGCTGTAGCGATGCGCGGCGTAGAGCGCGTCGGCGTGGCGGCGGCGCTCGGTGACGGGAAGCGTGGCAAGGATGCCGGAAGAGGCGAGCTGGGTGTGCGCGACGCCAGCTTCGAGGCTGAGCGGATAGTCGAGCCAGACGTGGCGGAAGCCCTGCCCGGCCTGCGCGGCGTTGCCGGCCATGAGCTGGGCTTTGGCGAGCGCGAGCTGGTAGTCGGCGTGTCCGGCGAGAGGATCGGAGCGGTGCGCGTTGAGCACTTTGAGCGCGGACTGCGGATCGCCTTCCTGCAGGAAGAGGTTGGCTTCGAGCACGGGCACGCTGTTTACGAAGATGCTGTCGGGATGTTTGCTGTCGAAGCCGGAGAGGACGGCCTCGGCGCCGGCGGACTGGTTGCTCTGCAGATAGGCCTGCGCGGTGAGGTAGTCGGCGTAGTCGTCGAGGGAGTGGCCGGCGGCATCGGCGGAGTGGAAAGCGGCGATGGCTTCGGGGAAGTTTTTGTCGAGCAGATAGGCGTGGCCGAGGGCGAGGTACGCCGCGGCGGCGGCTTCTCCGGTATGCGCGTGCGCCCAGGCGGAGACGCCGTGATAGGCCGCAGGGGTGCGCATCTGCGCGAGCTGCTGCGCCATGGGACGAAGCTGCGAGGAGGCGACGAAGGCGCTCTGGAGGCGATGGCTCTTCGCCAGCTCCTTCGCGGTGAGATGGTGACGGCGGGCGCGGCTGCGGCGGGTGCGCGTTGAGACTTCGGCACGATGCGCGGTGCCGCGATGCGCGGAGGCGGTCTTCGACTTTCTGGCCGATGCGCTTTTTGCGGAAGCGGTCTTTGACGATGCGGCGTGTCTGGCCGCGGCAGTGTGCGCGTGATGCGCGGCGGTGTGCTTTCGCGTGGAGGAAGACGCGGTTTGCGGCTGTCCGAAGGCCGAGGCCGGGAGCAGCAGGAGCGCTGCCAGCATGGAAGCAAAGACGGCTGCGGCGATGAGGCGGTATCCGCGATATGCCGGGCGATGCGTTGTGCGATGCGCTTCGCGGTTCCCTGCTGATCCCTGTTGCTGCGCTGACATCTCGTTCCGCGCCCCGTGTTTCCGCGCTCTGGTGCTGTGCTGCAAGGCCGGCTCCCTCTTCTTATCACTGTAAGACGAAAGAGCCGCCCTGCTGCAGAAGAAGAACGCAGAAGCAAAACAAAAGTTTCATAGTTGTACACCCCTGCTCCCGCGCGCGAACGCGGGAACAGAGAGTGTGGATACAGCGATGAGGTGCAGAGGGCTATATGGGTTGCACCGATCTGCACGCCGCAGAGGGCTACACGTCGCAGAGACCTATATGTCGCAAAGGTCGACGGCCTGGCGCAGGCTGGTGAGCGGATCGCGCGTGGGCAGGAACTCGTGCGCGACGTAGCCGGTGAAGCCGGCGTCGGCGATGGCGCGCATGACGGGCGGCCACTGGATCTCCTGCGTATCGTCGAGCTCGTGACGGCCGGGAACGCCGCCGGTGTGGAAGTGGCCGAGCCAGGCGATGTTCTTACGGATGGTGTCGATCAGGTCCCCCTCCATGATCTGCATGTGGTAGATGTCGTAGAGCAGCTTCACGTTGGGGGAGTTGACCTCCTGCATGACGCCGACACCCCACGCGGTATGGTCGGCCATGTAGTCGGGATGGTTGACCTTGCTGTTGAGCAGCTCGAGGCAGATGGTGACCCCGTTGTCTTCGGCGATCTTCTTCACGCGGTTGAGGCCGATGATGGTGTTCTTTGCGCCTTCCTCGTCGGACATGCCGCGGCGGGTGCCGGAAAAGGTGATGACGTTGGGCACTCCCGCTTTGGCGGCGATGGGAATGTTTTTGCGGAAGGCGGCCTCGATGTCCGCGTGGTGCTCGAGGCGGTTGAGCGCGTCGGGGATGGTTCCGCCGCCGGCGTAGCCCATGGAGCAGACGAGGCCGTAACGGCGGGGCACGTCGAACTCATTGATCTCGAGCAGGTCAATGCCTTTGAGGCCGATCTGCACGCCCCACTGGCAGAGCTGGTCGAGCGGCGTGTCTTTATAGCACCAGCGGCAGGCGGACTGATGGATGCGACCCTTGCGGGGGGTTGGGGTGTCCGGCAGAGAAGCTGCGGAGCCGGGCAGAGCGGCAGCCACAGAAGCGGCTGCGCTCATCTTCAGGAACGAACGACGAGAGCCTGGCATCATTTCTCTGTTTGTATACACCGCGCAGAGGAGGGAATGGAAGCGGTTTCATAGAAGGGGAGAAAAAGAGGCGGATTCTGAAATCAGGAAATGCAGATCCCTCGGCTTCGTGATCGCCTGACGGCGCTCACTTCGGTCGGGATGACAAGGAGCTTTTGATTCCCACCTTAGCTTTTCCACTCCTGCGCACGAACACCACGTGCGCAGGGGAGCCCGGTCGCGAAGGTGAGGCACCGGGCATTCCCACCTTAGCTGCGCGAAGGTGAGGCACCCGGATTCTGCGAATACTCACCTCATAAAAAGCAAATGCAGATCCCTCGACTTCGCTCGGGATGACAACAGTAAGGGCTCGGGATGACATGGGAAGATTCGGGTGACAAGGAAGGAGTTTTTATTCCCTTGTCCGAAAAGCCGGACATGGGGCACCTGGTTTGCGGACTGATAAGGTTATTTAGCGGATGACGCCCATGTTGTCGGCGGGCCAGTAGATGAACTCGGCCTTGCCGTAGATGAGGCTGCGCTCGACGGGGCCGAAGTCGCGGCTGTCGCTCGAGATGGAGCGGTGATCGCCCATGACGAAGTATTGCCTGGCGGGGATGGTCATCTCGCCCATGGAACGGGTGTCGCGGAAGGGCTTTGGCACGTAAGGCTCGCTGAGACGGATGTCGTTGACGTAGACGTGGCCGTCGTCGATGCGGATGGTGTCGCCGGGCAGAGCGATGATGCGCTTGATGTAGCTCTTCTGCGGATCGCGCGGATAGTGGAAGACGACGACGTCGCCGCGGGAGACGCTTTCAAAGTGATAGACGAATTTGTTGATGAAGAGGCGGTCGTGATCGCGCAGCTCGGGCAGCATGCTGGTGCCTTCGACGCGCACCGGCTGATAGAGAAAAGTGATGATCAGGAACGAGACGGCAATGGAGACGATGACATCGCGCAGCCAGAGGCGAATGTGCCGTGCGGTGGATTCGACGGGGCGGGGCGAAAGAGGATCGGACGGAGAGCTCATCCCTGAACGAGGATCTCCTGGTGCATGCTGCGATACGGCATCTCTGAACTGTTACCTGAATATATTGTATCCGGATCGCTTCCCTTTTATGGCGGCTGTAAGGGGATGCAGAAAATCATCCCTCAGGGGCTGAAGCCCGGAGATATTTTCGGCAGCGTATGGCACGACTGAAGTCGTGCCCTGATACAAAACTTTGCCCCAACCGGTTCGTCAGACGCTGCCTGAAGCCCATGCCATTCACTGTGAAGCCGATATTCTTCACGCAGAAAGCCCGTGCCATTCAGACAGACCCACTATCGGGGATGCGGACAAAACTTCGGCCCGGCTGCGGGAGCCGGGCCATTTGCCGTACGGGAGCCGCTTATTCCGGCTTAGGCAGCGGCTGCGACTGCGGTGGCAGAGGCATGGCAACCGGAGTCATCCGCCGGGGATCGCTCGGCGCAACGACGTCGGAGACCCTGACGCTAAGCGGACGCTGCAGGACCATCTCTATCGACTGTCCCTGGGGAAGAACAATGTCCTTGCCCCGGGTGAACATCGTATAGACGAGGCCGGCGGCTGCTCCGGCTGCGGCACCGTATCCGGTACCGGCGGCGAGATTGCCGCCCGATGCGGCTCCGGCAAGCGCGCCGATGGAAGCACCGCCCACGGTGGTTTTGCCGATATTGGCGGCATCATTGCCTCTTCCGCCGGACTGTTCGATTGTGCCTTCCGACCCTTTGACCATGGGGCCGCCGGAGCCGGGGACGCGATCGACGTTGCCGGGGATAAAGACCTGCGAGCCGTTCTGAAAGATGATGCTGGTGAAATAGAGGCTCACGGCAGCGCGTCCGTGGACGCGGCCGGGTCTCACAACCTTATTCACAACACCCTGAACGAAGGCACCCGGAGGAATGGCCAGACGACCGTTGACCATGACCGGGAAAGTGGACTGCAGATAGACGGGATCACCGGCTTTTGCCGTGCGGGTATCGATCGCCGTCTGAAGGGAAAGCAACATTTTGGTTCCTTCGGGAACCTCGATGATGTCGGAGGACTGTGCGGGCGCTGAGGCCGAATTCTCCGCAGCGGTAGCTGCCGAGGGGGCACTGTTGGGGGTCTGGGCCTGTGCGCAGGGAATCAACGAGCTGCCGATCAAAAGTGAACCGGCGATCAACAAACCTGCCTGTAACTGCATGGGGAGCTCCTCATAGCCACGGCGGGGGAGGCGGGGCTGCTATGACTGAATAGAGCGGACTGCGCATCTGCGCTGAACCGGGGCCTGCGGTGGACACAACTGTCCGGCTCTGCTTGCTTCAGTTTATGCATTGCTGCACGAGCTTCATTCTCTCAGATGCCCGGCGCCGTCAACAGCCCCGACGGTACCTTTTTGCGGAGATAACAGTAATGACTCGAAGGTGTTACACGCAGCCCAAAGTACCCAGGGGGCACAGCATGTGCGAGCGCGCGGGCCTGGCCATCGGACGCTGCAGATCGCTCTCCGGAGACGGGACGGGACCGGGGCCGGTGATGCCGGCGAGGTTGGCCGCATCGAGCTTCAGCGGGCGCTGCAGAACCATTTCGACGGTCTGGCCCTGTTCGAGGGTGAGGTCGTTGTTGTGCGTAAAGAGCGAGTAGAGAGCGCCGCCCGCGGCACCGGCGAGGGCTCCATAGCCGAGGCCGGAGAAGGGATGATCGGCGGCGGCTCCGGCGAGGGTGCCGACACCGGCTCCGGTAGCGGCTCCGGTGGCGACGGCGCCGGGATCGATGTGCGCGCCGCTGGATTTTTCGACGGCTCCCTCGTCGTTCTTCACTCTGGCGTCGGTCGAGCCGGGGAGCGCGTTGATGACGCCGGGGATGGAGACGACCGATCCATTGGGAAAGATGATGGTGGTGAAATGCATCTGCACCTCGGCGCGTCCGTGAACGCGGCCGGGGCGCACCACCTTGTCGATCACGCCCTGCACGTAGACGCCGGCGGGGATGGCGACGCGGTTGTCGACGACGACAGGAAAGGTGGAGGCGAGGTAGACACTGTCACCGGGCTGCGCCGACTTCGTGTCGATGCCGCTGTGCAGAGCGAGCAGGACCTTCGTTCCGGCGGGCACCTCGATTGCGGCAGCCGGCGCATCGGCCGCTGCGGGGGTCTGCGCGGGAGCCGTCTGCGGCGCAGAGGACTGCTGGGCATCGGCGCCGGTGACCATGCCGCCCGCGATGACGAGCCCGAGTACGAGGCCTGGCGCGGCGATGCGCAACCGGAATGAGCTGAGTTCTCTGTTCATCTGCAACCGTCCTTCGAAACCGGCATGATCGATGGGCTGGGGGAGGCTTGCTGAATAGACGAAGCGGGGAGGATCGCGTTAGCTCTGCGGAGCGGTAAGCGCCTCTTCCGGGTTCAGGATATCAGTTGCGCCGATACTTTCTTTCTGCTTCGGCCTTCCTTGCGTGAAGGGGTGAAACGCAGAGCTTTTCCTTCCCCTGTCCGAAAGTCCGGACATGGGGCACCCTGGTGATTTTGGCGGAGCCGGGGCTGAAGCCCCTTTTCTTTTGCCTCTTTCACCGGGCTAAAAGCCCGGTGCTTCTACCGGGTCTCGCTGACGCGAGACGAGAAGTATTCTGTGGCTGAGTCGCACAGGGGCTGAAGCCCTTTACTTTTTGAGATTTGTTCGGCACGGCTGAAGCCGTGCCCTGATACAAAACGATGACGCTTCCCACCTTAGCTTCTCCACCCCAGCGCACGAACACCACGTGCGCCGGGGACCCCGGTTCGCGAAGGTGGGGCACCCGGATTCTGCGAACACCCAATTCATGAGAAGCAAACGCAGATCCCTCGGCTTCGCTCGGGATGACAAAGGAGTGCCGGGATGACAAGGGGAAAGGGATGACATAAGTGGAATTCGGATGACAGGTTTCCACTCCCATGTCCGAAAAGACGGACCCTTCGGCTCCGCTCAGGACAGGCTATGGGGCACCCGCCTTCCCACCTTAGCTTCTCGACCCCAGCGAACTTTGTTCGCCGGGGACCCGGTTCGCGAAGGTGGGGCACTCTGGTTCTTCCAACATAACAATGCAGACCGAACCACGGCGGCTGCTCCCTTCTTTGACAATTCAGATAACGGTGGTCACACTAACAGGACTCAGGCGCGCGGACCAGTTCCCTGCCTGACGGGAGGAATAGGCCCATGCCGCCACCGGTGGTCGCTGTTCCGGAATCGGCTGCTGCCGGACGAGAGCGTTTTGCGGCGGCGCGCGCGGTGATCGAAGAGGCCATTGCACGGCGGGCCTTTCCTGGCGCGTCGTGGGGCGTGTGGCACAACGGCGAGATTGTTGCGCTGGATGCTGCCGGACGCTTTACCTACACGGAGAACTCGCCGCAGGTGGCACCGGGAACGGTCTTCGACCTGGCGAGCGTGACCAAAGTGGTGGCAACGACGGCGGCGGCGATGCTGCTGTATGACCGCGGCATTCTGCACCTCGATGCGCGGCTGGGTGATATTCTGCCGGGCTTTGTGATCGGCATGGAGCCGGGCAGCGGCAAGGAGCGCGTGACGCTGCGGATGCTGCTGGCGCACTCGTCGGGCCTGCCGGGATATGCGCGGCTGTTCGAGAAGCATGCGACACCGGAGGGGATGCTGCGCGCCTGCCTGCGGATGCCGCTCGAGGCGCAGCCTGGCGAGCGGATGGAGTACTCGGACCTGGGGTTTCTTCTGCTGGGCAAGGCGATCGAGATTTTGTCGGGCGATCTGCTGGCGCGCTTCTGCACGCGGGCGATCTTTGAGCCGCTGGGTCTGGACAGCATGCGCTTTTGTCCGCCGGAAGAGTGGCGGCCGTTTATTCCGCCGACCGAAGACGATGCGGTGTGGCGGCAGCGCGTGATTCAGGGCGAGGTGCAGGATGAGAACTGCGCGGCGCTGGGCGGAGCGGCCGGACATGCGGGCGTGTTTGCGCACGCGCTCGACGTGCTGTGCTTTGCCGGATGCGTGCTGGCCGAGGGACGCTCGGGACGAGGGCAGCCGCTTTTTCGCGCAGAGACGGTGCGGCTCTTTGCAACGCGGCAGACGGAGCCGGAGGGCACGAGCCGGGCGCTGGGATGGGACACGCCGACGGCTCCTTCTTCTTCAGGACGGTATTTCAGCGCGCGCTCGATCGGGCATCTGGGCTATGCGGGAACATCGCTGTGGATCGATCCGGAGCGCGGAGCGGCGGTGGTGCTGCTGACGAATCGCACCTGGCCGGACCGCGCGAGCAAAGAGATTCAGAGAGTTCGTCCGGCCTTTCACGACGCGGTGATCGAAGCACTGACGCGGTAAACCTTTTGCTCAAAGCGCGCATCTGCAAATCATTTCTACCTCCTCAGAATTCACATGCATATGCCGCCACAACGCGTTAGAATATGGTGTTCGTTCCGGGGAACAAAACAAAGATGGCAACCACACTGACCCCTCAGGCCGAAGTATCTGCAGACGGGCCCGCAAGACCAACAACCAGTCTTCACGATCTGCTTACTGAGAGCATGAACGAAGCTTCTCAGGGTTTCGATACCAAATCTGCTCTTGAGATTGCCCGCATCATTAATCATGAAGATCAGAAGGTCGCCGCGGCGGTGAAGAAATCGCTGCCCGAGATCGCTTTGGTGATCGACGCGGTGGCGCACAGCCTGCGCGACGGTGGACGGCTGATCTATGTCGGCGCGGGATCGAGCGGACGGATTGCCGCGCTCGATGCGTGTGAGTGCCCTCCCTATTTCTCGAACGCGCCGCAGACGGTGCAGTACCTGATGGCAGGCGGACCGAAGGCCCTGGCTTCACCGGTCGAGGTCAATGAGGATTCAGAAGAGCTGGGGCAGCGGGACATCGCGCGCCGCCGGCCTACGCGCAAGGATGTGGTGATCGGGCTTTCCGCCAGCGGACGCACTCCCTACGTGGTGGCCGCGGTGGCATACGCCCGCGCGCGCGGCGCGAAGACGGCCTGCATTACCTGCAACCCGAACACGCCGCTGGCCGGAGCCGCCGATATTGCCATTGTGGCCGAGGTCGGCCCGGAGGTCATCTCAGGCTCGACGCGCATGAAGGCGGCGAGCGCTCAGAAGATGATCACCAACATGATCACGACGGGCGCGATGACGCGTCTGGGCTATGTGTACGAGAACCTGATGGTGAACGTACACATGCAGAACTCGAAGCTGATCGAGCGCGGTATCGGCATTCTGATGCGCGCCTGCAGCATAAGCCGCGACGAGGCGGTGCAGGTGATCAAGTCGGCAGGGCGCAGCGTGCCGGTGGCTCTGGTGATGCTGAAGGCCGGCGTGGACAAGCCGGAAGCGGTACGGCGGCTGGCCCGCTCGGGCGGCAATGTGCGCCTGGCGATTGAAGACACCGCTGCCGAGATCTGAGCTTTCTTTCCTTCTCTTTATGAGGCGCGGCTTCGGCTGCGCCTTTACTGTTTTGGCGGGATTTGGCGCGGCTTTGTTATAATCATGGTTATAATTCAGGTGCGCTTTACGGCGACCACTCCTGGAGGTGTTTTATGGCAACTACGGTGAAGGTAACGACGGTCGGGAACTCTGTGGGGATCGTGCTGCCGAAGGAAATTCTGGAAAAGCTGCAGATTGAAAAAGGCGACATCCTTTGTGTAACGGATACTCCGGATGGGGTGCAGCTCACTCCGTATGACGAGAAATTCATGAAGACGATGCAGGCTGCGGATAAGGTCATGCGGCAGTATCGCGATACGCTTCGCCGTCTTGCTGAGTAGGCCGATTCTTTATGGACATTTTCTGGATCACAAAGGAAGAAGCACTGGCGATTCATCGCAGACAGCTCTCGGTTCACGGAGGGTCGGACGGGATACGCGATGAGGGATTGCTGGAATCCGCTCTGGCGCGGCCGCAGAATGTTGCGGCTTATGCGAGCGAGGCTCCTTCTCTGCACCGGCTGGCCGCGTCTCTGGCGTTCGGAATCGCGAAGAACCATCCGTTCGTTGACGGCAACAAGCGGACTGCGATGGTCACATCGTTCACTTTTCTGGCGATGAACGGTCTGGCCATGACGGCCACGCAGGAAGAGGCCTATTTCGTGATCTACGACCTTGCCGCGGGGCAGGTGACGGAAGATCAACTCACGGCATGGTTTGAAGACCACTCCGCGCCTGCGGAGGAGTAAGCGTACCTTCGCAGGCACCCGCTTCCCCACAGTCTGCGGATTTACACTACTGCTTTAAAGGAGCACTTCCGCAGGGTGGTTACGGCCTCGGCCGGATGGTTCTGCCGGAAATCGTATATGGATAAATTCGTTATTCGAGGCGGCAATCCGCTGATCGGCACGATTCGCGTGAGCGGCGCGAAGAATTCGGCGCTTCCCTGCATGGCGGCAGCCATTCTGACTGAGGACGAGGTGGTTCTCGAGAATATTCCGCAGGTGCAGGATATTGAGACGGAGCGGAAGCTGCTGGTCTCGATGGGCGCGGAGGTCGAACTGGGCTATGGGCGGGCGCAGCATCGCACGACGATCAGCTGCCGCGTGCTCTCAGACCCTGTGGCGAAGTACGAGATCGTGAAGACAATGCGCGCGTCGTCGCTGGTGCTCGGACCTCTTGTTGCGCGGACGGGGCTGGCGCGCGTGGCGATGCCGGGCGGATGCGCGATCGGCGGGCGGCCGATCGATCTGCACATCAAGGGCCTCGAGACGATGGGCGCCACCATCACCTACGAGCATGGGTACATCGAAGCCCGCGCCGAGCGGCTGAAGGGCGCGGCGATCCATTTCGACAAGATCACCGTGACCGGCACCGAGGACCTTCTGATGGCGGCGGTGCTGGCCGAGGGTGAGACGATTCTTGAAAACTGCGCGCGCGAGCCAGAGGTGACCGATCTGGCGGCGCTGCTGACGGCGATGGGCGCGAAGATCGAGGGCGCGGGCACATCGACGATTCGCGTGCAGGGCGTGGAGAAGCTGCACGGCGCGCGGCACAGGATCAATCCCGACCGCATCGAGGCGGGAACGTTTCTGGTGGCGGGCGCGATCACGGGCGGCGACCTGTGCGTGGCGAGCTGCAATCCGTCGCATCTGGGAGCGGTGATCGGCAGACTGCAGGAGGCCGGGGCGCGCATCGACGTTCTGGGTAAGGACCAGATTCGCGTGCGCAGCGAAGGCCGTCTGAAGGCGGTGGATATTTCGACGGAAGAGTATCCGGGCTTTCCGACCGATATGCAGGCGCAGTACATGGCGCTGGCCACGCAGGCCGAAGGCGCTTCGGTAGTGACCGAGAATATCTTCGAGAACCGCTTCATGCACGTGCAGGAGCTGGTGCGGATGGGCGCGAACATCCGCGTGGATGGCCGCTCGGCGACGGTGCGCGGCAAAACGCCGCTGTCGGCGACGGCGGTGATGTGCTCGGACCTGCGGGCTTCGGCCTCGCTGGTGCTGGCGGCGCTGGTGGCCGATGGCGAGTCGATTCTGGATCGCGTGTACCATATGGATCGCGGCTACGAGCATATCGAAGAAAAGCTGCGCGGCGTGGGCGCGCAGATCCGGCGGATGGGCAACGTGTTCAGCGATCGCCGCGAGCCGGTGGCTGTGGAAGCAAATTAATCGAATTCGGGAGTCAAATCTCCGCTCGATCGCATCCGATCGAAGCAGGAGGGTCTTATGCCTGCCGAAAATACTGTGGTGCGTGACACGCTGATCGAATTTATGCGCGGCGGCAGTGCGCACGCAGACCTGAATACCGCTCTCGATCACTTCCCCGCGCACCATTACGGCACGAAGCCGGAGGGCGCGGCGCACAGCGCATGGCAGCAACTGGAGCATATCCGCATTGCGCTGCACGATCTGCTGGATTTTTCCGTGAACCCGAAGTACGTCGCGCTGAAGTGGCCGGACGACTACTGGCCGGCGGAGGACGGACCGGCGGGCGCGGAGGAATGGCACGCCTCGATCCGCGCGCTCAAAGCGGACCTGGCGGAGTTCGAGAAGCTGATCCGCAATCCGCAGACGAATCTGTATGCGGCGATTCCCTGGGGCGATGGACAGACCATACTGCGCGAAGTGCTGCTGGCCGGCGACCACACCAGCTACCACACGGGTGAGATT
This sequence comes from Paracidobacterium acidisoli, assembly GCF_003428625.2. Classification (GTDB taxonomy): domain Bacteria; phylum Acidobacteriota; class Terriglobia; order Terriglobales; family Acidobacteriaceae; genus Paracidobacterium; species Paracidobacterium acidisoli. Next base: position 189,850 of record NZ_QVQT02000006.1, read on the forward strand.
GTCGCGCTGCGGCAGCAGCTTGGCATCTGGAAGCCGTAGCGCGACGCTTACGCGTTAATTCATATTGAACGCGATCCGACGTGCCGCGCCCATCAGACGTGCTGCGCATAATCGCGCCATGCAGGCAGACCGAGCGAAGGAATGCCGGTGGCCTGCATGACGGCGCGGGCGATGGCGCGCGACATGACGACCGCGCCGATGGCTCCGATGGCGCTTTCATCGGCTTCGACCTTTGCGACGCCGGTGGAAAGCGCGAAGATGGTGTCTCCGTCGAACATGGTGTGCACGGGATTGATGGCGCGGGCATAGCCGTCGTGGGCCATCTGCGCGATCTTGGTCATCTGCGTTTTGGTGAAGGGCGCATTGGTGGCGATGGCGCCGATGGTGGTGTTGGCTCCGACGGAGCGGACGACGCGATAGCCTTCGAGTATCTGCTGCATGGCGTTGCGGAAGCCTTTGCCGTCTTCGGAGCGGGCTCCGGCGAGGATGCGGTGCGTATCGGGGTGATAGACGTCGCCGACGGCGTTGACGGCGACGATGGCTCCGACGACGATGCCGGTGTCGCCGACCTTTACGCCGGCGGTGCCGAGGCCGGACTTCATCGCGAACTTCATGCCGAACATTTTGCCGACGGTGGCTCCGGCACCCGCACCGACGTTGCCTTCCGGCACCTGGGAAGAGTTGGCAGCAACGCAGGCCTGGTAGCCGGAGTCTGCATTGGGACGGATGTGGAAGTCGCCGACGCCGAGATCCATGAGGATGGCGGAGGGCACGATGGGGACGACGCCGAGCGGTCCGATGGGATAACCGAGCTTGTGCTCCTCGAGCCAGCGCATGACGCCGGTGGCGACGTCGAGGCCGTAGGCGCTGCCTCCGGAGAGGACGATGGCGTTGACCTTGTCGACGGCATTGATGGGATTGAGGAGATCGGTCTCGCGGGTTCCGGGAGCGGAGCCGCGCACGTCGACGCCTGCGGTGGCGCCTTCTCCGCAGAGGATGACGGTGCAGCCGGTGGGGCGCTCGGTGAGGGTGTGATGGCCGACCTGGATGCCGGGGACATCGGTGATGGAGCCGCCGTAAGGATTTGTAACCGTATCGGTATCAAAAGGAGCTTCGGCCAGGCCGAGTGCGGGAAATGCGGCGGCGGCGAGCGGAAGGCTGAGGAGGGTGCGGCTGAAATCACGACGCTTCATTTTGCGGTCTCCACGGAGGTTGTGTTGCTGAGCGCGGCTGGCGCGGGATGCAGGATGCGAAAGGCGAGCATGACGATGGCGGAGGTAAGGATTCCGATGGCCGGAGGGGAGAGTATCCACCAGCCCTGTCCGTTCGTGAGCCGCATGGAGGCCAGAGTGGCCACGAGCGCGGCGGCGATGCTGCTGAGCGCGGCGGAGGAGAGCACGCGGCGCGAATAGAGTCCGGCGATGACGGGAACAAAGAGCGAGACGGAGAGCAGGCCGTAGAAGATCTGCACGGCGGCAAGGATGTTGGGCAGTTGTATGGCGAAGAGGATTCCGGCGAGACCGGCAAAGACGGATGCAAGACGATTGGCGGTGAGCAGGCGACGCTCGGTGACGTTCGGATTGAGAAATGTTTTGTAGAGATCGATGGCGAGCGAAGTGGAGAGCATGAAGAGGATGGCTCCGGTGGCGCTGAGCTCGGCGGAGAAGATGGAGGCCATGGCCCACATGCCGAGCCAGGCGGGGAGAAGCATCTTCATGGCGGCGGGAAGAGCGAGATCGGACGAGGCCAGATGCGGCGCGGCAACGAAGACGCAGATGCCGAGGATGGCGGGCACAAAGGCGAAGAGGAGCTGCGCGACCGCATTGACGGTGATGCCGATGCGCACGGTCTTTACATCTTTTGCACCGTAGAGCTTTTGAACGAGGCCAGGCGAGATGATGAAGGACGGCGTGAGGATGGCGATGTAGCCGAGGATCTGTCTCAGTCCGACGCCGGTGATGCTGAGCATGAAGCGCCGGCCGGGCTGCGCAGCGACGGCGGAGGTAACGTGGGTCCAGCCGCCGAGGGCGTGGAGCGCAAAGGGCACGGCGAGGACGAGGCCGGAGAGGGTGACGATGAGCTCGAAGATATTGACGAAGGCCGATGAGACGAGTCCGCCGGCGGTGCAGTAGACGATGGCGACGATGCCGCCGATGAGGCAGCCGAGCCACTTCGGAGTTCCGACGGAGACGTTGAGGATGGTAGAGATGGCGATGAGCTGCGCGGCGAGAAGCGCGAGGGTTCCGACCCAGAGCAGGATGGCGATGACGGCTTTGACGGCCTTGTTATAGCGGAACTCAAGGTAATCGCCCATAGTGCTGAGGTTGTGCTCTTTGGCGATGAGCCAGAGGCGCGGGCCGAGGAGCTGCGCGAGGAAGAATCCACCGATGCCCGCGGCACCGACCCACCACCAGGCGGAGAGTCCATAGCGGAAGCCGAGGCCGGTGGCGTTGACGGTGGAACCGGCTCCGATATTGGCGGCGAGGAATGTGGCGAAGAGCATGCCGGGGCCGAAGGAGCGGCCGGCAACGAGGAAGTCGGACGAGGTTTTGACGCGGCGGCTGATGAAGAGGCCGAGGGCCATCAGAAATACGGAGTAGACGATCAGCGCGGTGAGGTAGAGGTTCATGCGCGCACTCCGCATTCTGCGGGGCGAGGGCTCAGAGCGCAGGGTGCAGGGCACAGGGCACAGGGTGCAGGACGCAGTTCCACATCAGCGGAAAACATGCAGAGGGGAAGCACCTGAATCTTCTTCGTGCGCATTATTCCGTTCCCAGAAGGCGGAGGGCGGTGAGCGCCATGATTCTGGCGGAGGTGACGACGTCTTCGATGCGCACATACTCGTCGGGCAGATGCGCCTGATCGAGGATGCCGGGACCGTAGGCGATGCACTGATGCACGTTGCCGATGCGGACGACGTGCTTCTGGTCGTAGGTTCCGGGGCTGGCGGTGAGAGCGGGGCGATAGCCGAGGACCTCTTCGGCGCCGGCGGAGATGGCGGCGACCAGCTCGCAGGCGGGGTCGGTCTGCACGGGATGCACGATCATAAGGTCTTCGAGATCGTAGCGAAATTCGGGATTTTTTTCGCGAAGGGTTTCGAGCAGCGCGCGCACCTCGCCGCGCACCTGCTCGAAGTCTTCTTCGGCGAGGAAGCGGCGATCGAAGATTGCTCCGGAGCGGTCGGCGACGCAGGGCGTCTGCGGGCCTTCTTCCGGCTGGCCGCCGAAGAGCGCGTTGACGTTGATGCTGGCATAACGCGAGCCAGGGGGCTCGACGGGCATGGAGGTTTTGCGCGTGGCGAGCGACGGCCTGAGGCGGCTGTTGACCTGGTGCAGAAATTCGGCGAGGTGATCGATGGCGCTGATGCCGAAGTGCGGCATGCTGCCGTGCGCGATGCGTCCGTGGGTGACGACTTTGAACCAGTAGACGCCGCGATGGCCGAGACAGACGCGGTCGACGTTAGTGGGCTCGGTGATGATGACGAAGTCGGTTTTATCCTGGCCGATCCAGCCGTGCCTGGCGAGATACGCGACACCGGCGAAGCCTCCGCTCTCTTCGTCGACGGTGCCGCTTTGCTCGACAGAGCCCTGCAGGCGGACTCCGGCGCGGCGAATGGCTTCGACGGCGAAGATGGAGGCGGCGATGCCGGCCTTCTGATCGGAGGCTCCGCGGCCGTAGAGCTTTCCATCGGCGATCTCCGCACCGAAGGGATCGCGGGTCCAGCCGGCACCGACGGGAACGACGTCGAAGTGTCCGTTGAAGTGAAGGCAGGGGCGCGGGCGCGAGCCCGGCATGCGTCCGAAGACGTTGATGCGGGGATAGCGCTCGCTGTGCTCGCTGCTGCCTTCGGCGGCGATGAAATGGGTCTCGTATCCGAACTGCCGCAGCTTGCTGCCGATGAGCTCGGCGCCGGCGGCATAGTTTTCGCCGGGAGGATTGACGGTGGGAATGTGCACGAGCTCGCGCAGAAAGGAGATCATCTCATCGCTGATCTCTTCGATCTGCCTGAGCACGGCTGCCTGCGGTGTATCGATCGACCGATGGTGCATGGTCCTTCTCCCCCGGAGATGAATTAGAGAGCAGCCCAGGAGCGGCGAAAGAGCGCGGCTCCGAAAAAGATACGGGCAAAAAGATACCGGCGCGGATCAGAAACTGATCTTAGCTGTGAGCTGCAGCCAGCGCGAGCTGCCTGCGGTGTTGTAGAGGCCAAAGGATGCGTTGGCGAGATTGTTCCAGGTCTCGTATCCGGTGGCGGTGAGAAACGGAATGTTGAAGACGTTGAAGGCGTCGGCGCGGAGCTCGAAGCTCCACGGGCCGGAGCCGAGGAGGCCGCTTTCGAGAAAGCGCGTGTCTTTGGCGAGCGACCAGTCGATGGTGGGAAGCATATTCATGCGAAAGGTATTGCGGCCGATGGTGCCGATGTTGCCCACCAGCGTCTGCACATATCTGAAGCCGCTGGAATTGGTGTCTGCGGGCAGCCCTCCCACACCGCGATCCTGCGGAGCGGGGATGGTGGAGGGGCTGCCGAATTTAAAGCCCTTTCCGCCGGGGTTGAGCGTGGCGCGGGTGTTGTCGCTGCCGGTGGTCTGAACGAGATTGCCGTCGAGGTTCACGTCGGAGATGGCGATCTGTTTTCCGGTGGAGGGATCGGGCGGGCCGAGGCGTGAGCCGGAGTAGAGGGTTGCGGGGGCTCCGGACTGCCAGGAGTTGATGGTGGAGAGGGTCCAGCCGCCGAGGAGATGGCCGATGAGGCCGAGCTGATTTTTATACCAGGGTAGCTGCCAGACGGTGGTGAGGAGGAAGCGGTTGGTGATGTCGAAATCAGAGGGGCCGTACTCGAGCTTGTGCAGCGCGGCTGCCTGCCCCTGCGGGAAGCTCTCTTCGTTGCTGATCTGCGCGAGGTTGTAGTCGGAGTCGTCGTCGAGCGATCGCGACCATGTATACGAGGCCTGCGCCTGCAGACCGTAGACGGCGTTCTGCTTCCACTGAAGGACGAGACCGTTGAAGTTGGAGCCACCGTCGGCGGCGAGCTGATCGACCTGATCGAAGCGCGGGTCGATGCGGTTGTTACCTGGGCCGTATTCCTGCGCGACGGTAGCGGCGCATGGACCGGGACTGGTGGTGGTGCCGATGCAGGCGGCCTCTTCAGCGAGAGATTTTGGAGCGGGCGGAGGCGCGGCGACAGAGTTGATGGGGCCGAGATCGGTGAGTTTGCGGCTGACGCTGCCGAGATAGTCGGCACTGAGCGCGGTGCGGCGGGCGAGCTGATACTGCACGCCGAGCATGTAGTTCTGCGTGTAGGGATTGGGCAGGTGCTTTGTGACGGAGACGATGCTGCCGAAGTTGGCCAGCGAGCCGAAGGAGCCGATCTGCGCGCTGGTATCGGAGACGATGGGCGCGGTGCCGTTGACGATGTTGTCGAAGCTGTTGCCTCCGGTGAACTGCGCGAGCGAGACGGTGTAGTTGAGCGGCGGGCCGAAGCGCGTGTTGGCGAGCAGAGCGAAGTTATGCGTGTCGAAGTAAACGCCGTAGCCGCCGCGTACGAGCAGCCTGTGATTGCCGGGGCTCCACGCGAAGCCGATGCGCGGCGAGACGTTGCCGTAGTTGGCGGCGATGCCGGGATTGCCGGAGCGGAAGGCTCCGAGCGGACCGGTTCCGGCGGCGCCTACGGTGACGCCCTGGAGTGCGGTATCGAGCTCGGAGATGAGGCCGTGAACCTCATTCAGAGCGCCCTGCACCTCATAGCGCAGACCATAGTTGATCGTGAGGCCGGGCAGGGCCTTCCACTCATCCTGCGCGAAGAAGCCGGGCACTCCCATGCGGTAGCCCTCGTAGGTTGCGCCGAAGACGCGCGACCAGGAGACGGGCTGCCCGGCGAGGTAGCTCTCGATGGAGTCGAAGGCAAAGGTGCCGCGAATGCCGCCGCTGGTGGTGCTGCTGGAGTTGTCCTGAATGTAGCGGATGTCGGCGCCGAATTTGAGCGCGTGGCGGCCGTGAATCCAGCTGAAGGTATCGCTGACCTGATACGTGTTGAAGAGACGGCCCTGGGGAAAGAACTGCGCCTCGCCGAAGCTGTAGTAGGCATTGAGAAAGTCGATGCGGGGAATGCCGGTGGTGTCCTGCGCGTTGAACTGCGCCGAGGAGCGGCCGTAGGCGATGCGCAGCTCGTTCACTCTGTTGCTGCCGTAGAGATACGTGTCCGAGATGTTGACGCTGTGCGCGCCGGTGTCGAAGTCGGCGCCGAAGCCGGGCAGGAAGTTGACGGTTCCGGCGTAGGGCAGCACGGCGGTTCCCTTGTTGAAGAGATAGCGGATGGAGAGCGAGTGATTGCCGGAGAAGTGATGATCACCGCGCAGCAGATAAAAGTAGCTGTCGTTCGGCGAGCTCATGGTCTCGGTGATGTTGGCGCCGGCGGCAGCGGCGGGAGCATTCGACGGCAGCGGCACGTTCTTCTGAAAGAGCTGCAGAGCAAGAGTGTCGGTGGCTCCGGCGAGCGCAGCGGCGGTGGGAACGGGAAAGGTGAAGGTGGAACCGGCGCCGCGGGTGCTGATCTTCTGAAAGCCACCGAAGAGGAAGGTGCGATTGCGCCACAGCGGTCCGCCGGCATTGAGGCCGTAGTTGTTCTGTTTGAGCGGAGTGGGCTTGCCGGTGGTGTCGAAGTAGCTGCGGGCGTTGAAATAGTCGTTCTCGACGTAGTCGTAGGCGGTGCCGTGCAGATGGTTGGTGCCGCTCTTTGTGACTTCGACGATGTTGGCGGCTTCGACGCCGTACTCGGCTTCAAAGGGACCGGTGATGGTGTTGAACTCGGAGATCATGTCGACGTTGGGCTGCGTGCCGAGCGCGATGCCGCCGAACTCCCAGTCGGTGATGTCGGTGTAGTCGAGCGATGCGGCGGTGGCGCGGGCGCGGCTGCCGTAGGCGGAGATGAGGCCGGTCTGCGCGCCGCTGACGGCGACGAGCGCGCCGCCTCCGCGAAGATAGACGGGGGTGACGCCGGGCTCGAGGGTGGCGAGATCGGATGGGCTGCGCGTGGAGGCAGGAAGCTGGCTGAGCTCGACGGAGGAGCGGCTGGTCTGCAGCTCGGGGCTGGTGATGCTGAGGTTCGATGCGGCTGCATCGACCTCGATGGTGGTGGTCTGCGCGCCTGGTCTGAGGGCGAAGCTCTGCGAAACGGTTTCGCTGCTGACGGCGGTGACGACGGCCTTTGTCTGCTCGAAGCCGGTGGCGATGAGGGTGAGATCGTAGCGGCCGGGCGGCAGAGCGGGAAAGACATACTCGCCGGCCTGTCCTGTGGTGAGAGAGCGCGCCTGACCGCTCTCTTCGCTGCGAAGCGTGACGGCGACACCGGGCAGAACGGCGCCGGTGGAATCGGTCACGGTTCCGGCGATGGTTCCTGTGGTGTATTGCGCCAGAGCGGTATTGACTGCCCCCGTCATACAAAAAGAAACAAGCAGCACAGCAGGGAGGTACCTGATTCGCATCGGTGTTCTCCGAATTTTTTATCGAGGACCGCTTTTGTTACAGGCCCCTGTTGCAGTTGTAACCGGGGAACGCGGACTGCGCCAAATCAGGGCCGCGACGATGCCGCCGGCACGCTGCAAAATGCGAACACACAGAACGAAGAAACTCTGCAGAAAGCCGCGAAATACGGGCACTGCAGAGCATTCGTATATGGATTGAGCGACACAGTACACCTGAGGGCAGAGACTGTCAACACTCGGTATACCGATGTGCAGCGTTCTTGACACAGCCGGATGCCGCTGATACACCAGAGTCCGCATGCAAACGATTGTCGAGCGTCTTTATCAGAAGGTTCGTCAGGACATAGTCGAGTGTGAGCTTTCGCCGGGGGCCGCGTTTTCAGAAGCCGAGCTGGGACGCCGCTACCACGCAAGCCGCACGCCGGTGCGTGAAGTGTGCCGGCGGCTGGAGAACGACGGACTGATTCGCATCATTCCCTTTCGCGGCTACGCGATCGCACCGCTGTCGGTCACGGAGTTTCACAACCTCGAAGAGCTGCAGATGATCTTCGAGCCTTCCGCGGCGGCCTTTGCCGCGGAGCGGGCAACGAGCGCAGAGCTGGACGAGATGGACCTGCTGGCCGAGTACGAGTACCAGGTCGGAGACCGGCAGAGCTATCGCCAGTTCATCCGGCAGAACTATCAGCTGCACTGCCTGATTGCGCGGGCGACGCGCAACCAGCAGCTTTACGACGTGGTGAGCAATGTACACGTGCGCCTGATGCGCTTCTTCTACCTTGGCCTGCCCTTCGATTCCTACGGTCCCGCGCTGGTGAAGGAACACGTGGGACTGGCTGCCGCGATCCGCGCGCGCGATCCGGAGATGGCGCGGCTGCGGGCGACCGAGCACATTACCAATGCGATGCAGCGCAGCGCGAGCCTGCTGATGAGCGCGCTGCGATTCGGCGAAGCGGTCTTCGAGCCGGTGAGGGACGAGCAGCGCCTGTCGGTTTCCGCGAGGCTGAGCGTAAAGCCGTGATGCGGTGACGGACCTGGAGAGAACGAAGGGAAGTTCTCTGCGGAATGGAGTGAGGGCGTTGTTCGATTACAGGAAGCTGTTCGATCTGTCGGGAAGAAAAGCTCTGGTGGTGGGCGCGGGAAGCGGCATTGGCGAAGCGGCGGCGCGGGGCATGAGCGCGCACGGCGCGGAGGTGATCTGCGCCGATATGAATGCGGACGCGGCAGAGCGCGTGGCGAAGAGCCTGAGCGAAACGGGCGGACACGGCTCGGCGCTGGCGCTCGATATTCGCGATGGCGATGCGGTACTGCAGACGATGGCGGCGCTGTCGGATCTGGACGTTCTGGTGAGCACGCCGGCGATCAACGTGCGGAAGCCGCTGCTGCAGATGACCGAGGACGAATTCGATCGCGTGATCGCGCTGAACCTGAAGGGGACCTTCCGGCTGATGACGGCGGCGGGGCGCACTATGGCGAAGCGCGGCCGAGGCAGCATCATCGCGATGGCCAGCATTCGCGCGCTGACGGTGGAGCCAGGCCAGGGCGTGTATGCCGCGACCAAGGCGGGCGTGCTGCAGATGTGCCGCACGCTGGCCGCGGAGCTGGGTCCGCAGGGAGTGCGGGTGAATGCGATTGGCCCAGGAGTGGTGGACACTCCGCTGACGGCACCGATCTCGGCGAACCGCGAATGGTATGACGCCTACGCGAAGAAGAGCGCACTGGGACGGTGGGCGCAGCCGCACGAGATTGCCGGAGCGGTGGTGTATCTGGCCTCGGATGCGGCCTCGTTCGTGACCGGAACGCTGACGCTGGTGGATGGCGGATGGACGGCCGTGGATGGGCGCTTTACGCCTCCGCTGTGAAGCGGCGGGTGTAAGCTCGGAGGGTTGGGATAGGCTGAAACCATGTTCTTTTCTGCTGGCGGCAGGCGCGGACGGCGCACTTCCCTCTTCTTCTCGCTGACCTCGCTTTCCTCTCTGGCCTGTGCTGCTGTTCTCGCTGCGTGCGCAACGGCGACGCTCTATGCGCAGAGCGCTCCGCCGGCGGCGGCAGCGCCGACGCACGCGGATATTCTGCGCGGCGCGTACGGGCCATACAGAGCGAACAACGACCTGCTGTTCTATCACCTCAGCGTGCGCGTCGATCCGGAGAAGAAGTTTCTCAGCGGCAGAAATACGATTCGCTTCCGCATGCTGAAGGACGGAACGAGGATTCAGCTCGATCTGTATCCGGAGCTGCAGATCGACAAAATTCTGCTGGGACAGACGGAACTGAAGTACGAGCGCGACGCGGGCGCGGTCTTCGTGGATTTTCCGCAGACGCTGCGCGCCGGGCATGTGTACTCGATCGATTTTTATTACTCGGGGCATCCGCTGTCGAAGGGAAGGTTCGGAGGGATCACCTTCGAGAAGGATGCGTCGGGGCATCCGTGGATCACGACCTCGTGCGAAGACGACGGCGCGAGCATCTGGTGGCCGAACAAGGACCAGTGGCGCGATGAAGTGCGCGAGATGGAGATCAGCGTCGAGGTGCCGAAGGGGCTGGTGGATGTATCGAACGGAAAGTTCCTGGGCAGCACGGACCTGGGCGATGGATACACGCGGTGGGACTGGTTCGTACACTATCCGATCAACAACTACGACGTGGCGCTGAATATCGGCAACTACGTTCACTTCTCCGATCATTTCGGCAAGCTGCCGCTCGATTACTATGTGCTGCCGGAGGATCTGGAGAAGGCGAAGAAGCAGTTCGCGCAGGCGCCGGGAATGCTTGCGGCCTACACGCATTACTTCGGGCCGTATCCGTTTGCGAAGGACGGATACAAGCTGGTGGAGGTGCCGTACTCGGGCATGGAGCACCAGAGCGCGGTGGCGTACGGCAACCAGTTCCGGAACGGATACCTGGGGCGCGACTGGACGGGGACCGGCATCAGCCTGAAGTTCGACTTCATCATCATTCACGAGAGCGGGCATGAATGGTTCGGCAACAGCATTACGGCGCAGGACCGCTCGGATATGTGGGTCCACGAGGGATGGACGACGTATCTGGAGGGGCTGTATGTCGAGTACCGGTGGGGGCACGACGACGCGATCCGCTATCTAGACGGGCTGAAGCCGAAGATCAAAAATCAGCGGCCGATCATTCAGGAGCGCGGCGTGAATGCGACGCCTCCCGAGGATCAGTACTTCAAGGGCGCGCTGATGCTGAATACGCTGCGCAGCGTGGTGGACAACGATCCACGCTGGTTCCGGCTGATTCACGACTTCTATCAGCACTTCAAATATCAGAACATCATGACCGAAGACGTGGTGGCGTACTTTAACCAGCACACGGGGATGAATCTGACGCCGATCTTCAACCAGTATCTGCGGCATCCGGATATTCCCACGCTGGAGCTGAAGTTCGACGAGGCGGCGGGCACGGTGGCTTATCGATGGAAGGTCGATGAGGCGGATTTCGCCATGCCGGTGCGCGTGGGCACGAAGGAGCACTGGGAGATTGTTCATCCCACGACCACGTGGCAGACGATGAAGACGGACCTGAACAAAGACACGTTCGAAGTGGCGACCGATCTGTACTACGTGAACGTGAGCAGGCAGTGAAGATTGAGAAGTGTCTCAGTTTGAAAGAGGAGCACATCAGGGGCTAAAGCCCGGCTTATTTTTCCCGAGTTCCGGCACGGCTGAAGCCGTGCCCTGATACAAAGCAATTGCAACTGAGACACTACCGAAGATTGGAGTAGTTTCTACGACTGTAGTAGTTTCTACCACTGTGGCAGTTTCTCTTCAGGGGCTGAAGCCCTCTCTTTTTCCGGCTTTTACGGCACGGCTGAAGCCGTGCCCTGATACAAAACAATGACGGCACTGACAGAAAGACCGGTCTCCCACCCTTCACTTCGTGAAGGATGGGGCACCCAGGGATGTTGCCTGGGGAAGAAGAAAGCAGATCCCTCGACTTCGCTCGGGATGACAAGGGGAAGGTGTTTGGGATGACAAGGGGAGGGTATTTTCGTTTCCCTGTCAGAGAGTGAGCGGCTTGCTCCTCATCACGGAAAATTGATGTAGACGGGGTTGCTGAAGAGCAGCAGCCTGCCGCTGCTGTCGTGGACTTCGGCGCGAATCCAGTGGCGGCCGCTGCCGGCTGCGGTCCATGTGGCGCTGAGGGTCTGATCGGGCTGATCGATGGAGATGGCGGGAAGCGCGGCGGTCTCTTTGCCGTCGACAAAGAGGTGCAGCGCATCGTGCGCGCAGGCGGCGACGTGTACGGAGAGATGCACGGCTTCTCCGTTTTTGAGGACGAGGTCTTCGCCCATGCGGGCGTGCGCGGCTCCGGCCTCAGCGTCGATGTCGATGCGTTTGTCGCGTGAGCCGGTGAGGTCAATGAAGACGCGGCCGTGACGGATGCCGTCGAGGATGGCGGCGACGGAGAGCTCACGGGCCTCGACGACGGTGGTGGGAAAGCCGATGGAGTTGGGCGGCTGCGCGGGTGCGAGCGCGTTGTGACTGTCGCTGCCGCCGACGGCGGTGAGGCGGTGGCCGTCGCGAAGCTGCTGCTCCCAGAAGGCGTCGCTCGAAAAGAGCATGCTGCCGCCGTTGATGACTTCGACGCCGGTGAAGAGGCTCATGTCGACGGGCATGGGCGGCTCCCAGCGGCAGCCCATGCAGACCTCTCCGCCGGGCGCTTCGGCGTGATTGATGGAGGCGATGGCGCCTTTGGCGGCCACTTCGCGCAGGATGGCGTTGTAATCGCGACCATTGTGCGCGGCGACGCGATAGTCGATGGGCTGAGTGGTGCCGTAGATGTTGAAGTGTCCCCAGAAGGTGGTCATCTCGCGGGCGGGGATGAAGAGCAGCCGGTCGAACCAGGGCTGCAGCTCGCGCATCTCGTTGTACTGCGATTCGACGTTGTGGTCGGAGATGGCGATGAAGTCGAGGCCGCGCGAGGCCGCGGTCTGCGCGGTGAAGAAGAGCGGGCAGGGCACACGCCGGCCGCTCTGGCCGGCGCAGCTTCCGTCGCTGTGCGCGGTGTGCATGTGCAGGTCGCCGCGATACCAGCGGCTTCCCTGCTCCAGCGGCGCGAGGGTGAAGCTGCTGTCTTCAAGGTGCGAGTTGAAGCGGATCTCGGCGCGAAAGGTGGCGACGGAGGCGGCGCGAATGTTGGGCACGGCGAGCAGCAGATGCCAGCGGCCAGCGAGAATGGGGCCGGGCAGATAGGACGGCGTGGCGTCGGTCTCGCTGAGAGTGAAGTGGCTCTTGTTGCCGCCGCTTTCACCGCGGAAGCGATAGGGATCTTCAATGCCGAGATCGAGCGTGGTGCGGGCCTCGTGGCCGGTGTAGCTGAAATCGACGCTGATGCGGTGGATGCCGGCGGGCACCTCAAACGGAACTTCGATGTAGGTGTGGTTCTGTGTGCCGGTGACCTTTCCGCTGAGGACGAGGTCGGGAGGGGCGGGATCGTTTTGTGCCGGAGGGGTCTGCGCGGATGCGGCGAGAGAGAGTGCGAAGAGCGCGATGGGCAGCAGACGTGCGGAGGAGAGGCGCGCAGAAAGCTTCATACAGAGAATCTCTCAAAAAAAAGACCCGGGAGGCACGCGAGGTGCTCCCGGGTTAAGAGGGAGGCACAACTTTTACCAGTTGAGGCGGACAGCGAACTGCATGACGCGGGGATCACCGGAGAGCGTAGTGATCTGCGCGGCGCTGCCGCTGCTGATGTTGCCGCCGGGCTGGCCGAAGAGGGCGTGGTTGGCTACGTTGAAGACCTCCCAGCGGGCCTCGGCGCTCCAGCTCTCGTGGATGGGAATGTTGCGGATAAGAGCGGCATCGAAGGCCTGGGTCTGGGGTCCGCGCAGGCTGTTACGCGAGCCGTTGCCGATGACGTTCTTACCGGCATCGACGAAGGGGTTGACATAGCTTCCGCTCGAAGCTTTACACGCGCTGTTGGCGGCGGTGTAGAACCAGCAGTTGGTGCTGCCGAGGTAATGCACTTTGCCGACGACGTTCGGAACGGCGGTGGCATAGCCGTAGGGATCGAGCAGGCTGCTCTCGCTGCCCCAGCTCGCGGTGAAGGGATGGCCGCTGTAGAAGGTGTAGACACCGGAGGTGCGCCAGTTGCCGAAGATCCAGGAGAGCGGCCCGGAGTTCAGCATCTGTTTGCCGTGTCCGAAGGGGAGATCGTACACGTAGTTGGCCGAGAGACGCTGCGGCACGTTGAAGTCGCTGGGACCGTACCAGGCGGCGTAGTTGCGGCCGTTCGGCGCATCGCCGGAGTTGTTCTCGAGCTCTTCGGGCGTGTTGTCGAGGCTGCGCGACCAGGTATAAGCCGCGCCGAAGCTGAGGCCGTTGTGCATGGCGTGGCGCAGGCTGGCCTGCAGACCGTTGTAGTTGCCGAAGCCGATGGGGGTGGTGTATTCGACCTGGCCGAAGTTGGGATAGGGAATGACGCCGGTGTTCTGGTTTCCCTGGATGATGGGCTGGTTGTAGTCGTAGATCACGTCGAGGTGCGTGGATTTAGTGCCGACGTAGTCGACCTCAGCCAGCCAGTTGTTGCCGATCTGGCGCTGGATGCCGCCGCTCCACTGCTGCACCATCGGAGCGTGCGCGACGGGGTTGATGGAGCGGATGTGGAAGGCCTGCAGGCTGTTCAGGTTGATGGTGGAGGGATCGAGGTAGTTGGAGGGGAAACCGATCTCAGGCACGATAACCGACTGAGTGTTGCTGGCCTGCGTCTTGTTGATGAGGTTGGGCGGGTTGAGAGCCAGCTCGTCTTCGCTGCCGATGCGCTCGAAGACGGTGTAGTAGACGCCGTAGCCGGCGCGCAGCACGGTGTTGCTGTCGAGCGAGTAGGAGATGCCGATGCGGGGGCCGAAGTCGGTGGTGTTGGGATCGACCAGAGCGCGGTCGCCGAGCGAGCCGGATTTGGCGAAGACCAGAGAGCCCGAACCGGCGGGATTGAAGTTGGCCATGCGGTTTTTGCCGTCCACGGCCGGCGCGGCGAAGTCATAGCGCAGACCGAGGTTGAGGGTGAGGCGCGGCGTGACCTTCCAGTCGTCTTCGATGAAGCCTGAGGCCATCCAGAGGCGCTGATCGACGAAGAAGACGTTGGTGAGCTGGTCGGACTGGGTGGCGCCGAAGAGACCGTCGGCGTAGTCGCGGGCGTTGGTGGTGCCGCCCTGGGTGGCGGAGCCGAGGCCGGAGAAGACGCCGGTAAAGGTCAGATCGCCACGCATGCCGGGCTCATCCTGGAAGAGGTTGCGCATGGGCAGGAAGAGGGTGACGCCGGCCTTGAGGTTGTGGCGGCCCAGCTCCCAGGAGAGCGTGTCGTTGTACTGCCAGAGCATGGGAACCTGCTGCTTGGGCAGGAAGTCGGGCGATCCGACGAAGGCGTTGGAGTGGTTGGAGAAGGTGGTGAGCGGCACGCCGCCGCCGATGGATGGGTTGTCGGGCACGCCGGGCAGGAAGCTGCCGGCAAGCTGGCTGAGGCTGAAGGGCTGCTGCGAGGCGAAGGAGTAGTCGCGCACCCAGCCCAGACGGAAGTCGTTGACCATGCGCGGACTGAGGATGCGCGTCCAGCCGAGAACCACGCTGTTGCCCTTGAGGATCTGGTTGCCCCAGGCGGAGGTGGAGGTGCCGTCGGCGAGGCCGCCGAGATAGCCGGGGATGCTGCGGGTGCGGTTGAAGTAGTTGTAGCGCACGAAGACGGTGTCGGAGGAGGACGGCGCCCAGTCGATACGCGCGTCGTAGCTGTCGTTGAAGTCGGTCGATCCGCCGGTGCGGGAGTAGTTATTGTTGTCGGGGAAGGTCGACGAGCCGGGCTTGTAGTTCGGCTCCGGGAAGAGCGCGATCAGCTTAGCCACCGCTGTGTCGATGTGGGCGTTCGGATCGGACTGAAAGCTGTTGTTGACCAGCGGCGCCGGCGTGCAGGTCTTGATGTTGATGGGCTCAGGGCAGGTGGAGAGGTTGTAGATGGTCGGATAGGGACCGACTCCGGCCTGCGAGGCAGCGGCGGCGCTGAAGTCGCCGATGCGCTCGTTATCGAGCGGCACGGTGGAGATGCGCGACAGACCCTGCTTGATGCGGGTGCCCTCGTAATTGAAGAAGAAGAAGAGGTGATCGCGCTGGATGGGGCCGCCGAGGCTGGCTCCGAACTGGTTCTGATTGTCTTCGGCCTTTTTGGTCTGGGTGCGCTTGGTGAAGTAGTCGAAGGAGTCGAAGTACTGGTTGCGCACGTACTCATACACGGTACCGTGCAGCTTGTTGGAGCCGCTGCGTGTGTTAACGGAGACGACGGCACCGGGGCTGCGGCCGTATTCGGCCGAGTAGGGGTTGGTGATGACGTTGAACTGGGAGATGACGTCGACGGAGGGGTGCGCGGACTCGGTGCTGAGCTCCTGCACATTCTCGGAGAAGGTGTTGTTGTCGATGCCGTCGAGGATGAAGTCGTTCTGCAGGGAGTGAACGCCGTTCACGTTGAAGCTGCCGGTGCGTCCGGAAGAAGTAGCGCCTGCCTGATTGGTGTAGCGGTTGATCTGGACGCCGGGGACGGTGCGGAGCAGGTCGTCCCAGTTGCGGAGGAAGAGCGGCGTGCCGCTGATGGTGTCGCTGGTGACCAGGGTGCCGATGGAGGCGTCGTCCTGGGAGAGGCTCACGTTCTTCGCTTCGACGTTGACGGTCTGGGTGGCGGCGCCGACCTGGAGGTGGAAGTCGAGGCGCATACGCATACCGACGCCGATGGAGACCTCCTGGTTCAGAGTAGAGAAGCCGGCGGCGGTGACGGCGACGTTATAACGGCCGATGGGGAGGTCGGGGATGAGATAGTTGCCGTCGCCTTCGCTGTGGACGGCGCGGGTGTATCCGGTGGCGGGAGCGGTAACGGTTACGCCGGCACCGCTGACAATGGCTCCTGTGGGGTCCACGACCAGACCGCTCAGGTTTCCTGTATTGACCTGGGCCTGAAGACCGGCGGCCAGGAAGATCAGTCCGGAGAGTGCGGCGATGCTTCGGGGACGACACCGCATGCGCATCGCTGCCTGGGTAGTCTGCAGCGACAGGAAGATTTTTTGAACTGCGGTCGATAAGGTGTTCACACTGGCACTCCTGCGAAATATTTGTGGGGGATTTCGCCAGGATCAAGCTAGGACCGCACACTTTCGAGGAAAAGGGTTTACCCCTCGGGAAATCCCGTGTATACCCCTGGGTAAACAGAGGTTAAGCCATTTATAATTAAATGCTTACCGATGTCATAAATTCTCAGTGAACACGGTCTTTTGAAGGCGGAATGCGGGCGGCATTCATCGCATATTTACCAAAAACAGATAGCCTGGAAGTGCCAGGAAACCGCCGGCAGGACACTTCACCGCCTGGGTGAGATGGCTTGCGAATCGAGAAGGGAGCCTGACGATGAAAAGCGCACCGGTCTCTTTTCCTGCCATAGAGCCGGCCGGATACAGCCTTCATGACGATCCCCGATGGCAGCTTGTTCAGCGGATCGTCGCCAGCCGCCAGTTTGCGCGAGCGCCGCTGCTGTCAAAGTTTCTGCTGTTTGTGTGCACGGAAATGCTGCAGGGGCGCCAGGAAGAAATCAGCGAATACCAGATCGGCGTGACGGTCTTCGACCGGCCGCACGGCTACCGCACGGTCGAAGACAATATTGTCCGCAACTATGCCCGGCAGCTGCGAAAACGGCTGGCGGAGTACTTTGCCGCCGACGGGCTTGAAGAGTCCTTTCGGGTGGAGATTCCGCTGGGAGGGTATGTTCCGGCCTTTGCCGGGCGCGAGCCGCGGCAGCCGAAGGTCGTTTCCGGCCCGTTAGCGGTAACGGAGAGCCAGGAGGATGCGGCGGAGGCGGTCCGGAGCGGGGGCTGGCGGAAGTGGGCGCTCGGCGGGGGCGTGCTGCTGGCGTACTCGGCGATCCTGGTATGGGCAACGATGGTGGTGCGGGCGCGGTATCCGGAGACGCACCTGCCGCCGGAGCCTTCGCAGCTTTTGTGGTCGGCGATGTTCCACTCGCCGCTGAGCACGTTTATTGTTCCGGCCGACTGCGGCTTCAACATGATTGAAGACCTTTCGCACCGGCAGATCTCGCTGGCGGATTATCTGAATGGAGATTTTCTGACGCAGCCGCTGCCGGCGATGGACGAACACAGCTCGAACGATCTGCGCACGCAGGAGTACACGAGCTTTGTGGACCTGGAGATCGTGTCGGCGCTGTCGCGGCTTTCGGAGATCGATCCGCGGCGGCTCTTTCTGCGCTTTCCGCGCGATCTGCGGCTGGACGACCTGAAGCGCGGGAACGTGGTGCTGATCGGATCGCTGGGGAGCGACCCCTGGGCCGGCGTGGCGCAGAAGAACATGAACTTTAAGATCGATTACCGCAACGAGATGCAGCAGGCGTGGGTGATCAACACCAAACCCCGGCCGGGCGAGGCGGCGGAGTACGTGAGCCACTGGAACGAGCCGGTACACCAGACGTATGCGGTGATCGCCTACATTCCTAACCTGAGCGGCAACGGGCACATTCTGCTGGTGGAAGGGCTGGACGTGGCAGGGACGCAGGCGGCGGCGGAGATGCTGCTGAGAAAAGACGCGCTGGAGACGGTGCTGCACGCGGCATCGCTGCCGGAGGGCGGACTGAAGCCGTTCGAGATTCTGCTGCAGTCGACGAGCATCGAGTCGAACGCGGCGAATACGCAGATCATTGCCAGCCGGATCGGCTGAGCGCGGTCTGCTGGCGATGGAGTAAAGAAAAGCCGGCCGGTTCGGATCGAACGATCGGTTTGATCGCTGCCTTCGATCTTTTTCGATCGCTGTTTTTCGATCGTTCCCGGCCGGGCTGAGGTTAGTGCGAGCCGGCGCTCTCCAGCTCGCGGATGTATTCGATGACGGCCTCGCTCCAGCCATCGATGTGGGTCCACGCGCCATAGCCGACACCGTTGCGATAGCTGGCCACGTTGATGATGTAGCCGGTTCCGCGAGGAGCGGGCACGCGGTCGTGCGACTGCTCATCGGTGATGACGATGATGCGGTCGTACGGCTCCCGGTTTTTGCCGCACGTCTCGTCGAGCCGGCTCAGCGCCAGACCGAGGTTGGTGCCGCTGTGCTCCTGGCTCGTCTCGAGCGCATCGCGCAGAGCGAAGCCGCGACGCGCAGGCACCTGCTTCAGCTCGTCGGAGAAGGTAAAGATGCTGATCTCCTCCGCGATCTCGCGCAGCAGGATGGCGAGGCCGTATGCGGCGTCGGTGCGGTACATCTCCGACCGCTGCGAGAGCGGCGCGACCATGCTGCCGGAGACGTCGACCAGCAGCGCGGTGCGGCCGGCGAGCTTCGCGTGCGCGCCCGGCTTCTCCGTGCTGACCGAGCGGAACATCGCCCGCTCCAGAGCCTCTTCCCACTGCGGCGCGTAACGCGCGGCGGCCAGGAAGCGGAACGGGAGCACCCAGCCGGTGTTCATCGCGCTGAGCGCGGCGAGCACCAGATCCTCGCCGACGCCCGCCTCCTTCATGTTGCGAAGGTTGCGGAGCAGAGCGAGCGCGCCCAGCCTGCGCTCGGTGAGCAGGCGCTCCCAGGTGGCGAGGCGGTCGCCGCCGGTGGAGAGCGCGACCTCCCAGGTATCGGGCGTGGCCAGCTTACCGTCGATGAGGCGCTTCCACACCTCGGCCTGCTCGGCATCGCGAGGACGCGCGTGGCAGAGGAAGAGGACGTCGCGCAGACGCACGGCTCCGGCACGGTCGTACTTGGCCAGAGCGTACTCGCCGAAGCGGGGGAAGGCCGCGGCGAGCCCCTTCTTCACCTGGCCGGAGAGCGGCGCGCGGCCGCCGGCCCAGTAGAGGGCGACGAACTCGGAGAGCTCGTCGGCACGCTGGATGACGCGGGCGAGCGTCTCAGCCACGAGACCGCGGTGCGTGGCGTGGCGCGCCATCTCGCGCACGAGCAGCAGCGGCGCATGGCGCAGCTTCATCTGCTCGCGGGCCTCGATGGCAAGCGCGGCGACACGGGCCGGCTCGACGGCTGGAACAAGGCCGCCGATGCGGCCGGCGATCTCGACGCCATCCTCGTAGAACTGGCTCTCCCAGAGCATGCAGGTGAGGATGCTGCGGCGCAGCATCTGCTCCGGCGTAAGCGTGACGGCCGGCGCGCCTTCATGCGTACGGAAGAGATTTCGCGCCGGTGCCGGATGGCCCAGCTTCAGAATATTCAAACGCGCCATAGTGTTTCTCCTTTCGCGACTTAGCCCGGCTTTTTCTTCGGCTAAGTGCCGCTTACTTTTGTTTGGCCAGGTTCGGCCTATTTTCGTTATCGCCGGGGAATAAGCGGCTGCGGATGTGTTGCCGAGCTACGCGGGCTTTCGCTCGCGGCAGGGATCGAACCTGCACCTCCGCGTTTTAAGCGGCGCTCTGCCGTTGAAGTATCCGCAGCCTGCGCCACCGGCGAGGGTTGGGGTTGCGGCGTTCTGTGAGAAGACCGGGGCTGAAGCCCTTTGTGTTTCGGGCTGCAGTCACCGGGCTGAAGCCCGGTGCTTCTACCGGAAAACTTCTCTTCTTCGCCAATATTGCCTGGGGGTCCGGCGGACTACTCTTCGTCTTCCGCCGAAACCTCGGTTTCTGTTTTGTCCGCCGTGGTTACGCTGGTGCGGACCTTGAAGCCGACCGGTTTGAGGGATGCGGAAGGCCGGACATCAATAGCCAACTTCTCCATCTGATCCCAGTCAGGGCGGTTCTTATCGCCATAGGCCGAACATTCGTACACCTTAAACGGGAGCGCGATGTTCGGATGCACGTCGGTACAGATCACCAGCATCTCCGACTCGCGGTATCCGGTGATGATCTGAGCGGAGAGGCAGGTGCCGCACAGCGATACCGAACCTTTCGGCGTTCCACCTTTCACGTATAAGTTGCCCATAACATCCTCTTCTACCCGGAAGTGCCGGGAAGTTAGTGACCGGGGAACGAGCGAAAACGGTCTTTGAGGTGCTCTGCCATTGAGCTACACGAACTTACGTCCGCGACAGGAATCGAACCTGCATCCACCCGCTTAACAGGCGAAGTATCCGTTCTCTTCACCACCGGCCGAGATTGTTTCGAGCACGCATGACGAAAGAAAGCACCGGGGAATAGACGAAAAGAGTTCGGAGCCATGGACATCGCGGTACGTTGTGATTCAGGGCTGCGCCCTCGTCCCGCGATGTATCTGCTCCGGCAGGGTCTTCTTGGCCCTGCTGGTATTTCAGCAGAAGAAGTAACTCTTCTCTTTCGCCACCGGTGACGGCCGTATCTGCGCGCAGATATGCACGAGCATGCGGCCATGCTTTCTCAGGTCATGTATCACTGAGGGAACAAGCGAAGACAGTACGTTTGCGTGTCAATCGAAGGAACTGCCTTCTTCGCCACTCAGTGAAAACAGGTTATGCGTGCGATTGCGCAGGATTCGCCGTAAGCTTAGCGATGGGAGAGAAACCAGGCCCGGCGGCCGACGCAGGGATAGCTTCCCTGTTCCAGCCTGCGCATCGAGTTATGCGTTTTGTAGTTCATCGGGCGTTTCTCCTGTGCAGAAGTTACTTTGCCACAGGTAGTCTCGAAAAAGCAACTCTTAGTGAGAACTATTTTTGATTTATTTCCGGAGTAGCTTTGCTTCAGGGAGGTTTTACGCTTCTCGTTCGCGTTTTGGCAGAGCCGGGGCTGAAGCCCCTCTTTCTCACATCTTTATTCGCCGGGCTAAAGCCCGGCGCTTCTACCGGGTCTCGCTGGCGCGAGACGAGAAGTATTCCGTGGCTGAGTCGCACAGGGGCTGAAGCCCCTTCTTTGAGAGATCTTTTCGGCACGGCTGAAGCCGTGCCCTGATACGAAGCGATGATGCCTCCTATCTTTCGCTTCCCACCTTAGCTCCCACCCCGGCGCACGTTGTTCGCCGGGGACCCCGATTCGCGAAGGTGGGGCACCCGGACTCCCGGTGTGCCGCGACGAAGAATGCTCTACTCTGGAGAGATGCGGATTGGCGTGATCTCCGATACACATGGGCTGCTGCGTCCGGAGGCGGTCGAGGCGCTGCGCGGCTCCGATCAGATTCTGCATGCGGGCGACGTTGGCGATGCGGCGATTCTGGAGCGGCTCAGCGAGCTGGCGCCGGTGACGGCGATCCGAGGCAATGTCGATCGCACGGGAGCATGCGCGGCGCTGGCGGAGACGGAGCTGATCGAGCTGGGCGGCATCGGCTTCTATCTGATTCATGACCGCAATGAGCTTGACCTCGATCCGGTGGCTGCCAGCGTGGGCGTGGTGGTGAGCGGGCACTCGCATAAGCCGGCCGTCGAAGAGGGAGCGGGCCGTCATGCGGGTGTGCTGTACTTCAATCCGGGAAGCGCGGGACCGCGGCGGTTCTCGCTGCCGCTTTCGGTGGGCAGGATCGAGATTCGCGAAGGCCGCATCGAAGCGCAGATCGTCCTGCTGGAGGCAGGCGGGTGAGTGTGTAAGCGTTCCGGAATAAGGCGGCCCTGCCTTCACGGCTTCAGTAACCCGTTGGAGTGATCGCGGGCTTCCACACGGGTAACCTCGAAGGCCCCTCATCGGTGGTATTTTTTGCGGTTTCTCCGGATGGTACACTGCGCTCAATTGAACCCATGCTGCACGGTTGCTGGCGGAAACGCGGGAGACAAAGTCGATGAGTGTCTTATTCAGTGAAGAATATTTAACGAAGCTGGAGCGTCTGGCCAGGGAAAAGGCGGCGGAGTACAAGGCCAATAAGCCCTTTCCTCATATCTATTTCGACGACTTCCTGCCCCAGGAGACGGCAGAGGCCGTGCTTCGTGACTTTCCGCAGCCCAAACAGCTGAAGTGGAATGAGTTTTCGAATCAGAACGAGAAGAAGCTGGCCTTCGATATCGCGGAGAAGCTGCCGGATTCGATCCGCGACGTACTGTATTTTCTGAACAGTCGTCCGATGCTGCAGTTTCTGGAAGTGCTGACCGGCATTCAGGGCGTGATCCCCGATCCTTACTTCGTGGGAGGCGGACTGCACCAGATCGAACGCGGCGGCCACCTCGAGGTGCATGCGGACTTTAACCTGCACCAGAAGCTGAAGCTGGATCGCCGGCTGAACATGCTGATCTATATGAACAAGGACTGGGATGAGTCGTATGGCGGCCACTTCGAGCTGTGGGATCGCGAGATGAAGGGCGCGGAGAAGAAGATTCTGCCGCTGTTCAACCGCTGCGCGATCTTCAGCACGACGGACTTCTCGTTCCATGGGCATCCGACACCGCTGAGCTGCCCGCCGGATCGCTCGCGGAAGTCGATGGCCACGTATTACTACTCGAACGGACGGCCGGATGAAGAACGCAGCGATTCGCACTCGACGCTCTTCCGCACCAAAGAGGGCGAAGCGAAGGAGCCCGAGGCAGTGGTGGTGAAGGAATCGGGCCTGAAGAGCGCGCTGAAGGCGGTAACGCCGCCGATTCTGGTGGACGCCTACAAGAGCATGCGCGGCCAGAAAGATCCGAACGCGTAAAAAGAGCCGGGGCTGAAGCCCCCGGTTTCTCACATCTTTACCCGCCGGGCTTAAAGCACGGCGCTTCTACCGGGTCTGGCTGACGCGAGACGAGATGTGTTCCGTGGCTATCTTACACAGGGGCTGAAGCCCCTTCTTTTCGGAGATCTTTTCGGCACGGCTGAAGCCGTGCCCTGATACAAAGCAAAAAGCAGATCTCTCGGCTTCGCTCGGGATGACAAAGGGAAGGTATGTTTCCCACACAGGCAGAAGCAGCTGGTGTGGGGCACCTTTCCTGCTTAAAGACAAAGGCCATTTCTCTCGAAATGGCCTCGTTTCATCCGGGGGAGGGTGAAAATTGTTCAGGCAACTTCGCGGTCGTTATGGCCGGGAAGCTGACTGCGATGACGCACCATCAGAGGCAACAGCTTGCGCGCCTCCCAGTAGCGGGGCACATAGCGGCCCGGCGCGGAGAAGCAGCGAAAGAGCCAGCCCAGGTAAAGCTTGTCGGCCCAGGCGGGAATGCGGACCTGATCGCCGCTGAGGAAGGCGATGGCCGCTCCGATGCAGTGGATCGAGGGAGTGTATTCGAGGCTGCGCTTGAGATAAAGGCCGAGACGCTCCTGCGTTCCGCCGCCGACGGTGATGATGATGTGCTTCGGGCGCAGCTCGCGGAGACGGGCGAGCAGTGCCTCATCCTGAATTTCGCCGCCGTACATCGGAGCCATATAGACGTAATCCTCGGGAACGAGGATTCCCTGCTCTTCCAGCCACTCCAGATTGCGCTTTGCGTTGGCGGGACCGGCCATGATCCAGAGGGTCTCGCAGGGCTTGCGCACCTCGTCCATCTGCAGCAGGCCGCGGAGGTATTCAAGGCCGGAGAGCCGGCGGATCGAATCGCGCTCCAGAAGATTCCAGATCATGACCATGAAGGCCGAGTCGGTGATGGCGACATCGGCATGGATGAGCGCCTCACGATAGGAAGGGTTTGTCGCGAGATCTTTGAGCGCGGGAGCGGCCGGAACGACGAGGAGACCGCCGTGGCGCATACGCTCGAGCGCGCCATGGATGTCTCCTGCGTAGAAACGGATTCCCAGGATCTGCCTGTATCCCCGATGCGATTTCATTCGCGCGATCAGCTCCTAAACAACGCCTGCGAAACTGCGGGTTGAGGAAAGGATCTGACTTTCAATCCACTCGTAGGTCTTTGCCAGGCCGTCCTTCAACCGGATGGATGGTTCCCAGCCAAGATACTTCTGAATGAGCGTGTTGTCGCTGTTGCGGCCGTTGACGCCCTTCGGCGCGTCGAGCTTATAGGTGCGCTTCAGGCGGATGCCGGCGATCTCTTCGGCGATATCGACCAGCTGATTGATGGTAACAAGCTCGCTGGAGCCGAGGTTAATCGGCTCATGAATATCGCTCTCCATAATCATGCGGCTGCCCTGGGTGCAGTCGTCGATGTACATGAAGCTGCGGGTCTGTTTGCCGTCGCCCCAGATCTCGATGGTGTGATTGCCGGAGTGCTTCGCCTCGATGACCTTACGGCAGACGGCGGCGGGAGCCTTTTCGCGGCCGCCGGTCCAGGTGCCCAGCGGACCATAGACGTTGTGATAGCGGGCCACGCGGCACTGGAGGCCGAAATCCTCTTCAAAGTGGCGGCACATGCGCTCGCTGAAGAGCTTTTCCCATCCGTAGCCGTCTTCGGGGAGGGCCGGATAGGCATCCTCTTCCTTCAGGGCCACGACATCGGGGGTCTTCTGCTTGTCGCCGTTGTAGACACAGGCCGAGGAAGAATAGAAGAAGCGGCCGACGCCCTTGTCGCGGGCGGCCATGAGCATGTGGGTATTGGTGAGCACGCTGAGCATGCAGAGCGCTTTGTTGTTCTCGATAAAGCCCATGCCGCCCATGTCGGCAGCGAGCTGGAAGACGGCGGTGACGCCGTCGGCTGCCTTGAGGCAGCTATCCTTATCCTTGAGGTCGAGGGCCAGGTTTTCGACGCCTTCAGAAGACTGATACCACTCCTCGACAGGCTTGACATCGACTGCCCGCACCACCTCGACACCATCATCCAGCAGATTTTTTACCAGGTGACCGCCAATAAAACCACCGGCGCCGCAGACAACGACCTTTTCGCCCTTCAGATTCATGCCTTGAATGCTCCTCCAGAGAGAGTTGTGCTCAATCCTGCGTTACCGCAAACCAAGTACCAGAGTAATTGTCTTTTGCTTTGTCGAAAACAGCGGTTCGTTTCGTCGATGTGGGCTCAGAAGGTGAGCAGGGACTGAACGATATGCGAAGGTGATGTCCCTGAAAATATTGTCGAGGCGATTACCCTGGACTGTCAAGCTCATGGTGGCCTGCCTTGTAGCAGTGACTATAGCAGTGACTCGTTTTCGTTACTTCAGAGAGCCCATTTTTTCCGCAGCCAATTCAGGTTAATGTCTGCTTAGACGGCAAATCAGATGAAACAGATGCTTGTCCCTTTATTATGAGTGTTTCAGCTGACTTCATGATGCATCGTTCATTGAACCCCGGAATAATACTTTGACCGGACCACTTATGAATCCTTCGCAGGATCGGGCGGGGCTGCGGACGGCGCTGCTGAGGCAGCCGCTCGGCGCTGTCGGGGTCGCGCTGCTGATTCTTTTCCTGGTGCTGGCGCTGTTTGCGCCCTTCCTCGCGCCGGCCAGTCCGGCGGCGATCCATCTGAACGACCGGCTGGCTGCGCCGAGCCACGCGCACTGGTTCGGGACGGACGAGCTGGGGCGGGATATTCTTTCGCGGGCGATTTATGGAGCGAGAATTTCGCTGACGGTGGCGGTTTCCGTGGTGGGGCTGTCGCTGGCTCTGGGGCTGGTTCTGGGCGGGCTGGCGGGCTTTTACGGCGGCGCGCTGGACACGTTTCTCAACATCTTCGTGATGAATGCGTTCCTTTCCCTGCCGGGGATTCTGCTGGCCATTGCCTTTGTGGCCTTCGTGGGGCCGGGGCTGCTGAACCTGATTCTGGCCCTGTCGATCGGGGGCTGGGTGGGCTACGCGCGGCTGGTGCGGGCGCAGGTGCTGGCGGCGCGGGAGCGTGAGTTTGTGGAGGCCGCGCGGGCGCTGGGCGCAAGCGATCTGCGGCTCTTTCTGCGGCACATTCTGCCGAATATTCTGCAGCCTCTGATCGTTCAGTCGGCGATCGGCATGGCGGGAGCGGTGCTGGCCGAGGCGACACTCAGTTTTCTGGGACTGGGTGTTCCGCCGCCGGCAGCGAGCTGGGGCTCGATGCTGAACGACGCGCGGCCGCACCTGTTCGACGCGCCGCATCTGGTGATCTTTCCGGCGATTGCCGTGATGCTGTGCGTGCTGGCCTTCAACTTTATCGGCGATGCGCTGCGCGACTTCCTCGATCCGAGAACGAGGATGAGCGTCGGGATATAGAGACAGGGCGCAGGGCGCAGGGCGCAGGGCGCAGGGCGCAGGGCGCAGGGCGCAGGGCGCAGAATTGGAACTGCACAGCATGGCAGGAGTTGCACAATGTGTGCGATTTTTGTGTGAACCGGTACAAAGCAGAAGCGCCACCCGGATGGGCGGCGCTTTGCTGTTTCTGAGCGCTGTGATCTGCGCTCTGTGACCTGTGCTTACTGCGGTCCGCGGCTTCCACCGCCGGCCGGGCCACGTCCACCACCACTACCGGTGCCAGGACCACGGCCGCGGCGGCGACGGCGTCCACGTCCAGGACCGCCTCCGGAACCACCAGCGGGACGGCGCTCGCCGTTCCCGGCAGCGGCCGGCACTCCGTCGGCACGGTTGAAGTTGATCTCCTCGCCCTCCTCATCACCCTCTTCGCCGTCTTCGAAGTCGTCGCCGCCTTCGATGGTGATGGTGCTGGCGTTGGAAGAAGGCTGGCGCTCGACCGGCTCAGGGCGCGGCTGGCGGCGCGGACGCTCCTCGGATGAGGCAGCGACATCGCCCACAGGCGCTTCCTGCGAACCTTCGGCCGCGGGCTGTTCAAGACCCAGCTTCTGGCGCTGTTCGCGGATGAGGGCCTTGCGCGAGAGCTTGATGCGGTTGCCCTCGATGCCAAGGACCTTGACCATGACCTGATCGCCTTCACGCAGCTCGTCCTTGACTTCGCGGACGCGGTGCTCGGCGATTTCGCTGATGTGCAGCAGACCGTCGGTGCCGGGGAAGAGCTCGATGAAGGCGCCGAACTCGGCCAGGCGAACCACCTTGCCAAGGTAGGTCTTGCCGATTTCAGGGACAGCGGTGAGGTCGTTGATCATGGCGAGCGCCTTCTTCAGGCCTTCCTCGTCGCTCGACGCCACATTGACGCGGCCGGTGTCGTCCACATCGATCTTGACCTGCGTGGCCTCGATGATGCCGCGGATGGTCTTGCCGCCGGGCCCGATGAGGTCGCGGATCTTGTCGGTGGGAATCTGCAGGGTGCGGATCTGCGGAGCGTACCTCGACTTTTCGGTGCGGGGTCCGATGAGGGCCGCGTCCATCTTGTCGAGCAGGAAGAGCCGGCCGCGGCGCGCCTGTTCGAGGGCTTCGCGCATGATCTGGAAGGTGATGCCGGTGATCTTGATGTCCATCTGCAGCGCGGTGATGCCGTTGCGCGTGCCGGCCACCTTGAAGTCCATATCGCCGTAGTGGTCTTCGGCTCCGGCGATGTCGGTCAGGATGGCGTAGCTCTCGTCTTCCTTGACGAGGCCCATGGCCACACCGGCCACAGCCGCCTTCAGGGGAATGCCGGCATCCATGAGCGCGAGGCTGGCGCCGCAGACCGAGGCCATGGACGAGGAGCCGTTGGACTCGAGGATGTCGGAGACGATACGCAGCGCGTAGGGCGACTCGGCTTCAGAGGGAAGAACGGCGCTGATGGCGCGCTCGGCGAGAGCTCCGTGGCCCACTTCGCGACGGCCGACGCCGGTCATGCGGCCGACTTCGCCGACCGAGAAGGGCGGGAAGTTATAGTGCAGCATGAAGCGCTTCTTCTGCTCACCTTCGAAGCTCTCGAGACGCTGAGAGTCATCGTTGGTGCCGAGCGTGGCGGTGACCAGAGCCTGGGTTTCGCCGCGGGTGAAGAGCGCGGAGCCGTGGGTGCGGGGCAGAACGCCGGTTTCGATGCTGATGGGGCGAATCTCGTCGAAGGCGCGGCGGTCGGGGCGGACGCGGTCCTTCGTGACCTGCTCGCGGAAGATGCGCTCGCGGAGGGTCTCGTAGTATGTGGCGAGCTTCTTCTTCGCGGCGGGCTGTTCGGCCTCGGGCAGCTGCTTCAGGCTGGCGGCCAGCTCGTCCCTGATCTGTTTGACGAGGGCGTAGCTCTCGGTCTTGGGATGAGTCTTCGTGTCGAGAGCGTCGCTGAGGCGCGCGCCGATCTGCGCTTTGATGGACTCGTAGTAGCCGGTGTCGAACTCGGGGGCGTTGACGGCGCGCTTCTGTTTGCCGGCCTTCACGACCAGCTCGTCGATCACGGCGACGATCTTCCTGATCTGCTCGTGGCCGAACTCGATGGCTCCGAGAACGATCTCTTCGCTGACCTCGGTCGATCCGCTTTCGACCATCACGATGCCGTCGCGGGTGCCGACGACCATGATGTTGATGCTGCTCTCGCGGCGCTCGGTGTAGGTGGGATTGACGACGAACTCTTCGCCAACGCGGCCGATGCGAACGGCTCCGACGGGACCGGCGAAGGGAATGTCGGACAGAGCGAGCGCGGCGCTGGCGGCGTTGATGCCGATCACGTCGGGATCGTTTTCCCTGTCGGCGGAGAAGACCAGGGCGATGACCTGGGTCTCATTGCGGAAGCCTTCGGGAAAGAGCGGGCGGATAGGGCGGTCGATCTGGCGGCTGGTGAGAATCTCACGCTCGCTGGGACGGCCTTCGCGCTTGATGAAGCCGCCGGGGATGCGTCCGCCGGCGTAGGCGTACTCGCGGTAATCGACGGTGAGGGGGAAGAAGTCGATGCCTTCCTTCGGATCGGGTGAGGCGACAGCGGTTGCCAGCACAACGGAATCCCCCTGGGTGACAAGGGCGGCGCCGGAGGCCTGCTTGGCCATGCGCCCGGTTTCAAAGCTCAGTCGCCTGCCACCGGCAAGTTCGACGAACACTTCCTGTTTCATAGATTCCTCATTTCGGTTGGGGAGACGCTCCGGCGGGGCGAGTTCGCTCGCCGGAAGTGCCGGAGGTCAGAGAGATGGACGCACGAGGCGGGACGGAAAACGATGAGGAGGTGCGGGAGCGCGCGACTCATGGCGCGACTCTCCGCATAAGGGGCAGAAAATGCCTCTGCACGGAACCAGCGGCGGCCGTTTGCCCTTCCGCCGGGAAGGTCCATGCTGTTTCCGTTGCTCGTCGCGTGCGCGTCGGAGACAAAGTGCCTGCTGATATTACTTACGGATACCCAGCTTGCCGATCACGTCCCGATAGCGGTCGGTGTCGTTGGTCTTGAGGTAATCGAGCAGACGGCGGCGCTTGCTGACCAGCTTCAGAAGACCGCGGCGTGAGGAGTGATCCTTCGCATGCGTCTTGAAATGCTCGGTCAGCTCGCCGATGCGCTCGCTGAGAACCGCGATCTGCACTTCAGGACTGCCGGTATCGGTGTCATGCGTGCGAAAGCGGGAGATGATGTCGATTTTTTTTGCAGGTGCCAGCACGGGTGTGCGCTACTCCTTGATGAATCTCAGTCAAATACACTTCCTAAGTGTCTGCATCAAGAGTAACATGGGTAGCTTTTTGCGGCCAGTGAAAAGCTGCGTGGCAGGCGCTCCGGATTACTCTTCCGCATTACTCTTCAGCACGGAGCGCGAGACCGCAGCTCAGGCACTGTTTTGTGAAGGGGTTACCGGAGACCGGACCCAGTCCGGCGAGAGCTGAGCGGCCGGCGCGGCGCTTTCCGGCCCCGAAGGGATGACCGCAGCGCGGGCAGCGGAAGAAGAGGCTCCAGACCCAGACCAGGTTCGCCATGAAGAGCATGGGGAAGGCAAAGCCGATGGCGAGCGCTGCCCACATCTGATGGCGCAGCTCGGCGAAGGTACCGGTGAGAAGCAGGAGAACGGCGACGATGAGGAGCTTCAGAGCCGCAGTGCGGCGGGCGCGGCGGCGCGCCCAGATCAGCGGGTAGTCGCGTTCCACGCTGAGTCGGGCGGAGCTCACGGAAGGATCATACATGGCGGCGAAAGGGCTCTTCAGTTCCCTGCCTGCTCTTCGACGAGGCGGACGGGGCGGGGCGGGATGATGCCGAGCTGTTCGTAGACGGGCCGCATCTCTTTGCGGATGGCGGGCAGGCGGCTCCAGAACCAGAGAGCGCCGAGGATGCAGCAGGAGCCGGTGAACATGACGGTGCGGGGCGCGCCGATCCAGTGCGCGAGCGAGCCGGCGAGCAGGCTGCCGAAGGGCGCCATGCCGACGAAGGCCGCGGTGTAGTAGCTCATGACGCGGCCGCGCTTGTCCTCGGGCACGAGCGTCTGAATGATGGTGTTGCTGGCGGTGAGGCCCTGCATCATGCCGAAGCCGGTGAAGAGCATGAGCGTCATGGAGAGCCACTGAACGGACGAGAGGCCGAAGAGAACGAGGCTGGCTCCGAAGACGGCGGCGGCGATGGGGATCATTTTGGTGAGGCCGCGGACGGATTTGCGGACGACGAGCGAGAGGGCGGAGACGACGGCTCCCACGCCGGCCGCGCCCATAAGGAAGCCGAGAGTGTGCGGGCCGCCGTGCAGCACCTGCGCGGCGAAGACCGGCATGAGCACCATGTAGGGCATGCCCATGAGACTGACCACGGCAAAGAGCAGCAGGATGGTGCGGACGGGCGTAAAGGTGGAGACGTAGTCCCAGCCTTCGCGCATCTGCACCAGCATGGAGGTGGCCGCGCGGCGGACTTCGGCGATCTTTACGCGCATGAGCAGCAGCGAAATGATGACGGCGATGTAGCTGATGCCGTCGATGAGGAAGCACCAGCCTTCGCTGCTGGCGGCGATGATGAGCCCGGCGAGCGACGGGCCGATGAGGCGGGCGATGTTGACCATCGAGGAGTTGATGGCGATGGCGTTGGAGAGGTCGTTGCGGTCCTCGACCATCTGCACCATGAAGGCCTGGCGGCCGGGCATGTCGAAGGCGTTGATCATCCCCTGAAAGATGCTGAGGACGAGGATCTCCGTGATGTTGATGCGGTGCATCAGCGTGAGCACGGCGAGGGCCAGGGACTGCACCATGGCCAGGGTCTGCGTCCAGACAAGAACGGCGCGGCGGTCGGCGCGGTCGACGAGGACACCGGCAAAGGGCGCGAGGATAAAGGTCGGAATCTGACCGGCGAAGCTGACGAAGCCGAGCAGCAGAGCCGATTTTGTGAGCCGGTAGACGAGCCACGCGGTGGCGATGCGCGTCATCCAGGTGCCGATGAGCGAGATGCTCTGGCCGCCGAAGAATAACCGGAAGTTTCGATGGCGGAGCGCACGCCATGCGTGGGAAAAATCGCGCGGTGCCCGGGATTTGGCGGCGGGAGGCTGTCCCTGCGACTCGTCTGTCATGCTCTCCTTTATTTTCGATGCCGCAGGGTGGATGGAGGTGCGAAAAGCGCCGGATTTCGTGCCCTGGATTTCTCGATACGGGATTTCCCATTCCAGGATTTCCCGCTGCACGGACTTCCCTCCGCGATTTTTCTTCCGGACCAGAGGCAGGAAAAACAGCGCCGCAGAGCGATGCCCTGCGCAATCGTCGCTTCCGGAGAATGGCTCGGTATCGGCTCCGGACGCATGCGCTGCCGGGCCTTCGCTTACGTGGTCAGGTGCTCTTTGAGAAAGGCGAGCGAGCGCTCCCGGGCCAGCTTTGCCGAGGCCGCGTCGTAGCTGGGGCGGGGATCGGCGTTGAAGGCGTGGCCGGCGTCATACCAGAAGACCTCGACGGAGGGGTTGGCGGCCTGCACCTTGTCCACCTCTTCCTTCGGGATGTGCTGATCGAGTTTGCCGAAGTGGAGCTGAACGGGAGCCGTGGAGTGCTCGGAGGCGAAGCGGCCGATGCCCCCGCCGTAGTAGCCGACGGCGGCGTCGGGATGGAGGCGTGTCGCGGCGAGCCATGCGACGGTTCCTCCGAAGCAGTAGCCGATGATGCCGGTCTTCTTTCCGCTTTCGCCGCGGGCATAGTCGAGGGCGACGGCGACGTCGCTGACGGCGAAATCCATATTGAGGTGGGGCAGGAACGTTCTTGCCTTCTCCATGTCGGGGCCCTGATAGCCAAGATCGACGCCGCGCTCATAGCGGTCAAAGAGCGCGGGAGCGACGGCGAGGAAGCCGTCCTTCGCATAGCTGTCGGCGACGGAACGGATGTGGCTGTTGACGCCGAAGATCTCCTGCACGACGACGAGACCGGCGATGGGCTCTCCGGCGGGGCGTGCTACATAGGCATCAAACTCATGGCCGTCGCCGGCCTTCAGCTTCACAGTTTCACTCATGACGGTATCTCCGAAGAAGTTGGGGGTTGGATGGTGTTCGGACTGCTTGCAGAATGCGGCAGAGACGGAGCGGCATGCGGCCGCGTCAGTTGTTCCCAGGCGGAGTTTCCGGAGCAGGAACGGGGGACGGCGCGGGCGTCTGGCTGTCGGCGTTGACGGCCCAGTAGCTGGCACGGGCCACGATGTGCGCTCCGTAGTCCTCGGTCAGCTTTACCTGAATGGAGTGGAGGCCGGGCGTGAGATCGGAGGGATGGAAGCTGAGGATGTAGCGGTTGCGGGCGTGGCTGGCCTCTTCGGCAACGCGATCCTGAAAGCCTTTGTCTTTGGTGAAGGGCGCATATTCGCCGCCGCTCATCTCGGCGAGCGTCCTCGGCGTGTTGCGGCGCATGGCGTTCATGGTCATCATGAGCGGGGCGAGGATGTTGAGCTCCGACCCGCCGCCGGTGTTGCCGCGCGCCCAGTCGATGAGCTCGGCTTTGGAGGGCGAGAAGACGAGGCTGAGCACGAGCGTGTTGCTGACGCCGATGCGCTGCACGAGCTGCGGGATGGTGACCTTGTGGCTGCCGTGGTCGCGCGATTCGCTGATGAGCAGCAGCACGCGGCGGTGATCGGGCGGACGGCTTTCGAGCAGATGCTCGGAGAAGCCGACGGCGTCCATGATAGCGGCGCCGCCATCGCCGGGAGGCAGACGGGCGAGATCCTCTTCGATGTAGGTGGTGTCCTGCGAGAACTGATCGAGGTATTCGGGTTGCGAGTCGAAGGCGACGAGGGCGACTTCGCCGTGTCCCTGGCCGGTGAAGAGCTGGAGCAGCGAGCCGAGGTGGCTGATCTTGCTGAATTCGAGGGCAGCGTCGCGTCCGCGCTCGACGCAGATGACGAGCGAGACGGGCTGCGTGTCCATGTCGTCGTCGACGCGCACCTTCTGCGGCACGCCGTTGTCGAGCAGGGTGAAGTCTTTGGACTGCAGGCCGTAGATGACTTCGCCGTCGGATTTTTCGACGAGCGTGGGAACGAGCACGACGTTGGTGGTGACGCGAATGGTGGGCGCCTGGTAGGCGGAGTCAGGGACGGACAGCGGAGCGTGTTGCGGGGGCCCGGGCGGCTGACCTTCCGGCTGGGACTGGGACTGGCTTTGGGCCGGAGGCTGGGCGGGCTCGCCGGGGAATGGCTCCTGCGCGAGGGCAAAGGATGCGGCGGCGAAGAGGCTGCCGAGCGCGAGCAGGCGGAAGAGACGCGTCCGGAGACGGGTGTGGAGACAGGTCTGGAGATGATTCCGGGAATGGTTTTGCGAAACGGCCACGCGGTCCTCTGTTTTCTGAGACGCAGAGCGCGCCGATTTAGTCTTCAGCATCCGTGGTTTCGTCCCCGGCCGTGGTTTCATTCCCGGCCCGGTTGCGGCGCGGGTTGCGGGGCGGCCACGGGACGGGAGTCGATGGCGTCGCGCTCGGCGAAGAAGGCGGGCGCGGGGCGGTAATTGGGGTCGAAGGGCAGCGGGCGCTCGGGAAGGGCGTCGGCGCGGCCGTACTTCGGAGCGTCGAGCCAGGTGTAGCGGTCGGTGATGCCCCAGGTGAGCAGAGCGGTCACGTTGGGCTCGGCGAGCATCATGGTGAGGTAGTCGCGATAGATGCGGGCCACGGAGGCGTCACGCGCCGCGATGTCAGCGGGAAGTTTTTTGTCGTTGATGTCGAGCTCGGTGACGAAGACCTGCAGGCCCATGCGGTGCAGCTCGCGGACGAAGTCGCGCAGGCCGTTGCCGGGGAGACCGGCTGCGGCGTCGAGGTGGCTCTGCACGCCGATGGCGTCGATGGGCACGTTGCGGCTGCGGAGGTGCTTTACGAGGCGCAGGACGGCGTCGCGCTTTTTGACCTGCTCGGGCGAGTCGAACTCGATGGAGTAGTCGTTGTAGGTGAGCAGAGCGGACGGGTCGGCTTTGCGGGCGGCGCGGAAGGCGATCTCAATGTAGCCGGGGCCGATGAAGTCGAGCCAGGGCGAGCTGCGCAGGCTGTCGGGGCGCGTGCTGGCGGGGTCGATGGCCTCGTTCACGACATCCCACGAGTGGAGCTTGCCGGAGTAGTGTCCGGCGACGGTCTGAATGTGGCGCTCGAGGATCTCGCGGGCGTTGGACTTGTTGACGGTGGCCGCAAACCAGTCGGGCAGCGCCTCATGCCAGCAGAGATTGTGTCCGCGGACGCGCTGCCGGTGCGCCTGAGCAAAGGCGAGGATAGCATCGCCGCCGCGGAAGTCGAATTTGTCGGGAGCGGGGCGCAGCGCCTTCCACTTCATGGCGTTTTCGGGAACGAGGAGATTGCACTGCGAGGCGACGACATTCGCGTAGGCGGGCTCGCTGCTGAGCTTCTCCGGCACGACGGCACAGCCGACAAGCAGGCCGCGCGCCTCGGCGTGAGCGCGCAGCGCATGCGAGCCGGTGTACTCTTCGGAGCCGGAGGACGGAGGCTGCGGACGCCGCTGGAGGCCGAATGCCGCGGGAGCGGCGGCAAGGGCGGCGGTGGCCGCTGAGAGCATCAGAAATTCACGCCGCGTCTGCATGTTGCCTCTCCTTCTCTTGCTGCCTGTTTCTGCCCTGCTTTCCTTCTATCTTTTTCGGCCGGGAGCGTGGACGCGCAGGGAGTCGATCTCGCCGGTCCAGCGGAGAAAGCGGAGCAGGCTCATCTTTTCCCGCCAGAAAAACCGCAGGACATCGCCGCGCGTCATCTCTTCGGCCTTCATGCCGGAGTAGGTCTCGATGCGCCACTTCACATACTCGCTGCGCCATGGCCGCAGGCGATGGCCGCGCGTCGCGTTCCAGATGAAGCGCAGAGGAGCTGTCATGAATGCAAAGGGTTTCCCTCACAGAGTATAGCGGCGAAGGTTGCCTGTACAAAGAAAGAAGCGTGCGGGGGCGGTTGCCCTGAAGTGATCGCTTATTTTTTGGCGGGGGCGGCTGGGTTTGCCGGGGCGGCGGTGTCCGAGGGTCTGTCGTTCAGTGTCCAGATGACCTCGCCGGGGCGGGCGTAGTGCAGGCGCTCGCGCGCTTCGTGCTCGATGGCGTCGGGATCGCTCTTCAACTGCTGCACGTGCTGGTGCAGGTGGTCGTTCTCCTGCTTCAGATCGACGATCTGCTTCTGCAGGCTGCGGTCTTCCGCGCGCTTCTGCTCGTAGACGTTGACACCGTTCTCACCGAAGACCGCGTGGTAGCCGAAGAAGACGGCCGCAACGATGGCAATGCCGGTGGCGATGCGGCGGCGCATGCGGTAGAGCCAGCCGGCAGTGCGGCGGGGCATGGCGATGTGTGGGGCCGGTGGGTTCAAGGTCTTCTCGCTTCGACTGCTCTTTCCTTTTCGACTGCTCTTTCTTTTCCTATGAACTGCTTTCCTTATGAACTGCGTCTTTCCTTCTATCGGCTGCGTCCGGCCGGAGCGTCAGCATGGCTTCGGCCGGTCCGCGTCACTTCCCTGCTGTGGCTGAGATGCGCCGCAGCGAAGATCCGTTATTCGAGCACCCAGTTCTTTGCCGCCTCGCTGAGCGGCGCGAGATCGCTCTCCTGCCGCGCTTCGGCATAGACCCGCACCACCGGCTCGGTGCCGCTCAGCCGGTAGCAGACCCAGGAGCCGTCTGCGAGGATGAGCTTGAGACCGTCGGTACGAACGATCTGCGTCACCCTGCGGCCGCCGAGGTCCACCGGATCGGTCTTCACCTTTTCAGTGAATTTGGCTTTCACCTCGGGCGTCAAGCGGAAGTTCTCACGATTGGGGTAAAAGGAACCAACTCCGGCAAATAATTCTTTGAGCTGGGCTCCGAGGCTTTTGCCGCGAACGGCGACCATCTCGGCGATGAGCAGGCCGGCGATGACGCCGTCCTTCTCGGGAACGTGGCCGCGAATGGTGAGTCCGGCGCTCTCTTCGCCGCCGATGGCGATTTTGTCGTCGATGATGAGCTCGCCGATGTACTTGAAGCCAACCGGGGTTTCGTAGAGCGGGATGCCGTAGTGTTCCGCGAGCGCGTTGATGAGGTTGGTGGTGGCGACCGACTTGGCGACGCCGTTGCGCCAGCCGCGGGTCTGGACCAGGTAATCGAAGAGCAGGGCGATGATGTAGTTGGGCTGAATGAAAGAGCCGTCGGCGTCGACGATGCCGAAGCGGTCGGCGTCGCCGTCGGTCGCGATGCCGAGAGCCGCGCCGGTCTCCTTCATCTTCGCCCTGCAGCCGGAGAGGAGATGGTCATCGGGCTCGGGCGCGTGGCCGCCGAAGAGGACATCACGGTAGTCGTGCACGGTTTCAACCTGAACGCCATGCTCGCGCAGGATGTCGCTGCTGTAGCCGCGGGCCGCGCCCCAGAAGGGATCGAAGACCACCTTCAGATTCGCTTTTTTGATGGCGGGAAAGTCGACCAGCTCGCCGAGGCGCTTCAGGTAATCGGGTTTCACGTCGACTTCCTGGAACTTCGTCTGCGACTCAGGCACGGGAACGGGCGTGCTGCCGAGGGCGATGATATCGGCCTCGATCTGCTTTGTGGCTTCGGGCAGGGCGGGCGCGCCGTCGGGGGTGGAGTACTTGATGCCGTTGTATTCGGGCGGATTGTGCGAGGCGGTGAAGTTGATGGAGCCGCCGGTCTTCAGACGGCGCACGGCATACGCGATGGCCGGCGTGGGAGCGGCCTCGGGGATGATGAGCGGCGTGACGCCGTTGGCCTCAAGAACGCGGGCGGCTTCGGCGACGAAGGCTTCGCCGAGAAAGCGGGGATCGCGGCCGACGAGCACGGTCTTCGGTCCTGGCTGCGAGGCCACATACTTTGCGATTCCGGTAACGGCGCGGCGAATGTTCGCCAGCGTGAACTCCTCGGCGACGATGGCGCGCCAGCCGGAAGTGCCGAATTTGATCTCTGCGGGCATGCTTTTCCCTCTCGAAATGTTCTGCCGGTTTGGATGCTTCGCGGGGCGTTCAACCGCCGGACGGAAGCGGCAAATGTAAATGTTGCGGGACAGCGGTCGCCGGCATCGGGCCGTGACCCTGCAAGACATATCATGACACCGGCGGCGGCTGCCACTACTCTGCCGCCGTATGCGCCGATCGTGACGTGATTGTCAGGCCGTACGCCGGTCGTGTCATGATGGGTGCGCCATGACTGTTGCCGCCGCCGATGTCCGCATCGTTCTCTCGACCGCCGGGTCACGGGAAGAGGCGGAGCGCATAGCCCATACCCTGGTCGAGGAGCGGCTGGCGGCGTGCGTGAACCTGGCGCCAGGGCTGACCTCGATTTACCGCTGGCAGGAGAAGATCGAATCGGCGGAGGAGGTGCTGCTGCTGATCAAGACTTCGGCGCGGCATCTGGAGAATCTGGAAGCGGCGCTGAAGCGGCTGCACTCGTATGAGGTGCCGGAGCTGCTGATTCTGCGGGTCGAATCGGGCAGCCGGGAGTATCTGGACTGGCTGGCGGGCTGCCTGCGTCCCGGAATCTGACACAGCGGGCTGTGCCCCGGAGGCGCTGTTTGTTATTCTGACACTGCTCGTATGCGAGTTTTGTACGCGGTTTTTGTGTTGTGCACCGTGGCGCTGCTCTGGGCGGTCGTATCCGTCACGCGCCATATCCGCCGGCATCAGATGATGAGTGTGCGACGCAGCGCCGAACATTCGGACGAAACGGCGGGACCGGCAAAGAACTGATCCCGACGTGGAGATGATCCATGAATTTTGCTTCTTCTTCTGCCACATCCCAGGGTCTTTCGCTCAGACAAAATATCGCACTGCGCAAACTGGCGGCGGTTCTTCTGGGCAGCGCCTTCGTCGGCGTCTGCGCCCATATCGCCGTGCCGATTCCCATCAGCCCGGTGCCGCTGACGCTGCAGACCTTTGCCGTGCTGCTGATCGGGCTGGCCTTCGGGCCTCCCGCGGCGCTGACCACCCTGGCGCTCTACCTGTTCGAAGGGCTGGCGGGACTTCCGGTCTTCAGCCCGCATGGTCCGGGCGGAGTGCTGCAGATTATGGGACCGACGGGCGGCTACCTGCTTTCGTATCCGCCGGCCGCGGCGCTGACCGGATGGCTCTTCCGGGCGACCCGCCGGCACGGCATGATCGCCGCTTCGCTTTCGGCAGCGGCCGGAAGCCTCTTCACGCTCGCAGCGGGCGCCACGTGGCTTGCCATGCTGACGCACCTGCATGCGCGCGCCGCGTTTTCGATCGGAGTATTACCGTTTCTGCCGGGAGATCTGCTCAAAACGCTCGCGGCCGGAGCGGCGGGAGCCGGAATCTGGCGCTTTCGTCAGCGCAGATACCGCGCCAACTAACATCCACCTGTTTTGCGTTTCCTCTGCCTGCAGGATTTACGGGATTTCTTTGCCCCCGAAGGAATATCCGCAGCGCTTTGCAGGACAATCAGAGAGGAACGCCGTTGAAAGGAACTAACCCAGCAGTGACTGCCTCGACTCCGGCTCAGGCCGAAACACCGACCACCAGCGGCGTGCGCGAAATTTCGGTTGCGCACAGCCCGGACTCCGATGACGCATTTATGTTTTACGGTCTTGCGACCAACAAGGTGCGCGTCAACGGCTATAAGTTCGTCCATACGCTGTGCGACATTGAGACGCTGAACCAGAAGGCGATTCACGAGGCCTTCTACGATGTGACGGCGATCTCGTTTCACGCCTATCCATACCTGCAGGATAACTATGCGCTGATGGCGTGCGGCGGCTCGGTGGGTGAGGGATACGGTCCGATGATCGTCGCGCCGCGGCCTTACGATCTGGACGAGATCAAAAAGATCCGCATCGCCGTGCCCGGCACGCTGACGACGGCGTATCTGACGCTGAAGCTGTTTGCGCCGGAGATCGAGACGGCCGTGGTGCCCTTCGACCAGATCATTCCTCAGGTGGTGGCGGGCAACTTCCAGGCGGGGCTGATCATTCACGAAGGCCAGCTCACCTATTCGCACAACGGGCTGCACCGCGTTCTCGATCTGGGACAGTGGTGGCGCGAGCAGACGAAGCTGCCGCTGCCGCTGGGCGGCAACGCGATTCGCCGCTCGCTGGGCGAGAAGGCGATGCTGACCGTGACCCAGGCACTGCGCGACAGCATTCAGCACGGGCTCGACCATCGCGAAGAGGCGCTGGCATACGCGATGCAGTTTGCGCGCGATCTGGACACGAGCCTCGCCGACAAATTTGTGGGCATGTATGTGAACGAGCGCACG
This sequence comes from Paracidobacterium acidisoli, assembly GCF_003428625.2. Taxonomy (GTDB): domain Bacteria; phylum Acidobacteriota; class Terriglobia; order Terriglobales; family Acidobacteriaceae; genus Paracidobacterium; species Paracidobacterium acidisoli. The sequence continues at coordinate 229,419 of NZ_QVQT02000006.1, forward strand.
CTGAGCTACGGCGAGGACGGACGCGAGGCAATTCGCAAACTGCTCACGATGGGCCACGAGCGCGGCATCATTCCTCACTCGGCAAAGGTGGATTTCGTCGGCTGATTCAGGGCTGAAAAGCTGTAAGGACATGCGGGCGGCCAGGTGCCGCCCGTTTCCTTTTCCGCTTCAGCTCTGGTCGGCGGAGGGGCCGTAGGCGCCGGGGATGGGCACGCCGAGGAGGCGCAGATACACGCCAAGCTGCGCGCGGTGATGCACCATGTGGCTGATGACCCACCTGCGATAGACCGCGGTTCTGGGGTCGTCGATGATGGCCTGCCCGTTCCAGATCATCTTCCAGTGCGCGTTCATGGCGTCGTCGCTGGCTGAGGCCAGTGCGGCGCGCGCCTGGGGCAGATTTGCATCGAAGCGCGACAGCATGTCGGCGCGCTGTTTCCCCTGCCATCCGCCGGCAGAGTCGGCCGCGTCGGTGTCGCTGAGGTCGAGCTTATCTTTGGTGATGGTGCTGGAGCACCACTCCGGAAAATCCGAGACGTGCCAGGCGAGGCGTCCCAGCTCCATGGATTTTTCGTGCGGCTTCCAGGTGAGTTTGTCGTCGGGCACGAGGGCGAGAAATTTGCGGGTACAGGCATACTCCTCGTCGAATTCGGGCAACAGGGTTTCGGCGATGCTCATGATGTCTCCTCCTGATCGCGGCTCAGCATACACGAGGACGCGCGGGCTCGCCGTTAAAAACGGGAGCGCTTACTGCGTTGTGGGCAGGTGCCACTGAAAGATGGGCAGAAGGCTCGATGCGTCGTCGGTCCAGGCGCGGAGGCCGGGCTTATCGGGGATGAGAAAGGCGACGTCGGCGATCTGCGGGCGGGCGAGAAAGGCGGTGTTGTTCGTGACCAGCACCCAGGTGGCGCGGTACTCGCCGCGGGCGTCGTCGGTGTGGGTGTCGATGACGCGGGCCTGCATGCCGGAGGCTTCGGCGAGTTTTTCGACCTCAGGCGGCAGATCGAGATAGCGGTTCGAAACATGGAAGGCCAGGATGCCGCCCGGCGCCAGATGGCGGCGATAGACCTGCATGGCCTGCACGGTGAGCAGATGCAGCGGAATCGCGTCGCCGGAGAAGGCGTCGATGGCCAGCACATCGAAGTGCTGCGGCGGCTCGGAGGCGAGAGAGATGCGGGCGTCGCCCGGAATGATGGAGATCTGCGCGGGCGATTCGCGGATGTAGGCGAAGAGGTTTCGGGCGATGGGCAGCACGGCGGGGTTGATCTCGTAGAACTGCATGCGGTCGCCCGCATCGCCATAGGCGGCGAGCGTTCCGGCGCCGAGGCCGATGACGCCGATGGTGCGCGCACGGCCTTCACAGCAGAAGCGCAGCGCGAGACCCACGCCGGAGTCGAAGGCGTAATAGGTGGTCGGAATGCGGCGCATGTCGGATGCGAACCACTGCGTGCCGTGCTCGATGGTTCCGTTCAGCAGCGTTCGCATGGTGTGCGCCTGGGGCGGCCAGTGCGATTCGCGGACGCGGAGCGAGCCGTAGAAGTTGCGCACCTGAACCAGAGTGCTGCGCCCGTAGACGATGTGCAGCATGATGACGAGCGCGAACATCAGCGCCGTTCCCGTGCCCCAGAGCAGCCGCTGCCCCCATCCACTTTGCCAGGCGACGGCGAGCGCCAGAGCGGCGGTGGCGAGGAAGGAGAGCACGACATCGTAGTTTGCGGCGAAGAGGAGCGGGCAGAGGATGCCGATGAAGATGGTGCCTGCGGCTCCGCCGGCGGCGATGAGCAGATAGAAGAGCGTCGACTCGGAGGGATCGGCGGGACGAAGCGCCCAAGTTTCGGCGTGGCAGAAGAGACAGGCGATGAAGAGCTCAAGCAGGAAGAAGCCGATGATCATCAGGATCGGCCAGGTGACGCCGGTCTTCGAGAACATGAGCCCGAGGCCGGCGAGCATGACGGCAAGCAGACGCAGCGCGATCCAGCGGCGGTAGAGGTGCGGCGTCTCGAAGGCGAGGATGAAGGTAAGCAGATAGACGCCGAGAGGCAGTACCCAGAGGAGCGGAATGGCGGCGACGTTCTGGCTGAGGTGTCCGGTGACAGCGCAGAGCTGCATGGAGGCTCCGGCGGGCAGCAGAAACCACAGCAGACGCGCGCGCAGGGTGCTGCGCGGCGGAGTCTCGAACGATGGAACAGATGCAGATGGCGCGGCAGGCTCGGAGAGAGCGGAAGCGTGGGTGCGGCAGGCGAGCGCGGCAGAGAAGACGGCATAGACGACGAAGCCGATGGCCCAGATGCGCCGCTGCAGACTGAGCGAGATGTACGGCTCGATGACGGAGGGATACAGGACGAGAGCGAGAAGCGATCCGGCATTCGAGAGCGCGAAGAGCTTCCAGGGCACGCCGCTTCCCTCTTCCCGCGCCTGCCAGAGCTGCAGCAGCGGACTGGTCGAGGCGAGCAGAAGAAAGGGCAGCCCGATGGTGAGGATGAGCGTGTGAAAGATGGCGAGGAATGGATGAACGGAGGCGCTGGCGAGGTCGGGCTGAAAGCCGATGAGCGAGATGGCGGCGGCGACCAGCAGCAGCGGCAGGTGCAGCGCGCGGGTAAGCGGCAGGCGGCGGGCGCATCCCAGCCAGTGCGCGTAGAGATAGCCGAGCAGCAGCGCCACCTGAAAGAAGACCAGGCAGGTGAGCCATACGGCGGAGGAGCCTCCAAGGGCCGGCAGCAGTTGCTTTGCGGCCATGGGCTCGACGGCAAACAGAAGAAAGGCCGCCAGAAAGATCGCGCAGCCGTAGAGGATGCGAGCGGAGCCGCGCGTCAGGCTTCGGGTTGAAGACATGTCGATAGAAAGCTAACACGCCCGCTGCCGGAACTCATCCCGCGGGAGTGACCGATGATGATGTTTTGAAGCGGTGCGGCGGGGGCAAAGCTCGTGTTAAACGGAGAGGATGTGGGCCGTAATTCGGGTTTGCTCTGCGGCGCGCATCCTGATATCTTTACAGAAGTTCGCGGTCATTTCTTTTGTGCGCCCATAGCTCAGTTGGATAGAGCGACTGACTACGAATCAGTAGGTCGGAGGTTCGAATCCTTCTGGGCGCACCATAGATCCCTTCCACGCACAACCGGTAGTGAAATGCGGCCTGCTCCGGCCGGAATCTGATCGATTTCTGGAAACACCCATTCTGTTAGCCTCATGCAGAGGTGAAAAGATGCGTTATTCCAGGTTTTTCGGTTCACTCGCCCTTGCTGCTGGAATCCTCTTCACAACCAATCTGAAAGCCCCGGCTCAAATCTCGATCAACATCGGGCCGGCACCGGTATGCCCTTACGGTTACTTCGATTACCCACCGTATGACTGCGCTCCCTATGGCTACTATGGACAGGACTGGTTCATCAACGGGCTCTTCATTGGAGCAGGCCCGTGGTTTCATGGTCCTCACGGCTTTTACGGCCATGTCGACAACCGCTGGGACCCCCACCACGGATATGCCGGACCGCTGCCGCAGCGCGGCCAGCGACCATTCAATGGCTTCCACGCGAACGAGGCCCGCGACGGACGCGGTCATGCCGGCACGGCCGGTCATGACGGACGCGGGGAGCACAGCGGCGGGTTCCAGGGAGGCGGTCATGCCGGTCATGGCGGAGGACGCCGCTAGAGACTGACTCCACGAAGCGAGTGAGGCGTAGCCGCCAACAGTCGCTTCGCGAGACAAATCAGAAACAGGCCTGGTGAGACGGACGCGCTCACCGGGCCTCACTCAGTAGATGTGGAAGTTGACTTCGACCTGAATTTCGACGGCGACGGCGTGTCCCTGATACATGGCCGGCTTGAATTTGTACTGGCGGACGGCCTCTTCGGCCTTTTCGTCGAGGCCCATGCCGAGCGGACGGATGACGCGCACATTCTGCGGATTGCCGTGTGCGTCGACAATGAGTCCGACCAGACAGATGCCCTGATACTTGGCGCGGCGCGCTTCGTCGGAGAACTCCGGATCGGGCGCATAGATGACCTGCGGATTGGAGACGCCGCCGCCGAGGCGCATGACTCCGCCGCCGTAGCCGCCGCCGGTGCCGGGACCGACGCCGTTTCCGTTGCCTGAGCCGATACCGCCGCCGCGGCCCGAACCAAAGCCGGAGCCGCTGCCGCCGCCCTGCGAGGCCAAAGCCACCTGCGGAGACTGCGGAATTCCAATGTTCGGCATGTTGGTGTCAGGCAGCTTGATGGCCTGCGGCATGACCACGGTCGGCTCGACGGCGAGCTTGGGGTGGTCGATGCGGAGAAGCTGCGGAGGCGCTATCTGCGTCTTCGACATTTTGGGCAGCTTGCCCTTCGAGGCTTCGACGATCTCGTGGTTGCCGCCGCCACCGCCGCCGCCCATCGACTGGTTCATGTGGAGCGTGGGCGGGATGTACGGCTTGAGGTCCACATCGGTCGCGACCTCTTTTTTCACGATCGGGCGGGTACGCCAGGTTTCGAGAGCAAAGAGGAGGATGAGCCCGATGATGACCGCGTGCACGACGAAGGAGATGGAGCTGGAGACCGGGCTGCGCTTCACCGCCATGGGATCGGCGACGGCGACGGGCTGCGAGGTCAGCTCAAGGGGCGGAAGCTTCTTCGGGAAAAAGGCATCCTGAACGTTGGTCCAGAGGGTCTTCCAGACCGGTTCCTCTGCGAAGGTATCGGCGACTGCGACTGGCTGAGAGCTTAATTCGAGCGGGGGCTGCTTCGAGGAGGAAAAAGCATCGCGCAGATTCGAGAGCAGCGATGCCCACATGGAACCGTCCGCTTCCTGCAGAGGGTCGGCCTTCACGTCCGCGGTCCGTTTTGTTTCTGGTTCCAGTTCCGGAGGTGTCAAAAGCTGATTGCCCATAGTACTTCCCCGGAAGCGGAACTTCCGGTTTTCCCCATTATCCATGACCGCTGCCCCGGTTGTCGCGGACAGCAAGGACCATCCGTATTTGTGATGCCAACAGCAAAAACGCGGCAGCACGAAATCCGGAGGGGGACGGCCTATGATAAGCGAAAATCGGGCCGTTGCCCATTCCTCTCCCGATAGACGGATTCCCGCAGACGAAGTCACATCATTATTTACAGGATGGAGAGCTTTTGGTGACACGCCCCTTACACGCGAGGCCCGGTTTACGGCACGGCGGATACAATAAAGGTTTCCGGCCGTTGCAATAAAACCGAGTCCTGATCCTTTTGTTTTTCGGAGATACGATGTCCGCTGCACCCCGCTCCGGCGCGCAGGAAGCCTCTGCGCCGGAGAAAACGCCCCTGAAGGCGACGCTCACGCTGCCCCAGACCGAATTCCCCATGAAGGCCAACCTGCCGCAGAACGAACCGGCGCGGCTGGAGGAGTGGGCCACGACGCATCTGTATGACCAGATTCGGGAGGCGCGGCGGGGCGCGGAAAAGTACATTCTGCACTATGGCCCTCCTTATGCGAACGGGCCGATCCACCTGGGCCACGCGTTACAGAAATGTATTAAGGACTTCATTCTCAAATCGAAGACGATGGCCGGCTATGACGCGCCGCTCATTCCGGGATGGGACTGCCACGGCCTGCCGATTGAGATCAAGGTGGATGAGCAGCTCGGGCGCAAAAAACTGTCGATGCCGGCGACGTCGGTGCTGCGCGCCTGCCGGGAGTATGCGCAGAAGTTCATCGACCTGCAGCGCAGCCAGCTGATCCGCCTGGGCGTCTTCGGCTACTGGGAGAAGCCTTATCTCACGATGTCGAAGGCGTATGAGGCAAAGACGCTCGAGACCTTTTACGACTTTTACGAAAAGGGCTTTGTCTATCGCGGCCTCCGGCCGGTGTACTGGTGCATCCACGACTGCACGGCGCTGGCCGACGCGGAGATCGAATACGAGATGCACACCAGCCCGAGCGTCTATGTGCGCTACGCGCTGACCAGCGATCCGGCGGCGATTGACACGGCGCTGGCCGGGAAGAAGGTCGCAACGATTATCTGGACGACCACCCCGTGGACGCTGCCCGCATCGCTGGCGGTGGCATTTCATCCGGATTTCGAGTACGTGGCGCTGGAGAAGGACGGACAGGTCTATATCGTTGCCGAAGCGCTGGCGGCGCAGGTGCGCGAGGCGTGCAGGCTCGACGGCGCGGTCGAAGTTGCGCGTTTCAAAGGCGCGAAGCTGGAGCGTGTGACCTTTCAGCATCCGTTTCTGGATCGCAGCGTGCTGGGCGTGCTGGCGGATTACGTGACCGCCGATGCGGGCACGGGCGCGGTCCATACGGCTCCGGCGCACGGCGCAGACGACTTTTACACGGGCGCGCGCTACGGGCTCGATCAGACCTGTAAGGTCGACAACGCGGGCATTCTGCGCGATGGGCTGCCGGAGTACGACGGCCTGACGGTCTTTGCCGCCAACGAGCCAATCATCGCTCTGCTGACGGCGCGGGGCGCGCTGCTGGGGCGGAACGATATCTATCACAGTTATCCGCACTGCTGGCGCTGCCATAACCCGGTGATCTTCCGCGCGACGGAGCAGTGGTTCATCGGGCTCGAAACGCCGATGAGGAATGCCGACGGCTCGGAAACGACCTTCCGGCAGCGGGCGCTCGACGAGATCAAAAAAGTGACGTGGGACCCGGCGTGGGGCGAGGAGCGCATCTCGAATATGATCGCCACGCGTCCGGACTGGTGCATCTCGCGGCAGAGGATCTGGGGCGTGCCGATTGCGGTCTTCTTCTGCAGCGGCTGTAATGCGACGCTGAACGATCCGGCGATCAACCGCTCGGTGGTGAGACTGTTCGAGACCGAAGGCATCGAAGCCTGGCATACGCAGAGCGCGGAGCAGATTCTTCCGGCGGGAACGAAGTGCCCGGGCTGCGGAGGAACGGAGTTCCGCAAGGAGACGGACATTCTCGATGTCTGGTTCGACTCGGGGATGAGCTGGAATGCAGTGCTGGCCGGCAATCCGGAGCAGCGCTTCCCTGCCGATCTCTATATTGAAGGAGCCGACCAGCATCGCGGATGGTTCCACTCGTCGCTGCTGTGCGCGGTCGCGGTGCGCAATCAGGCTCCTTATAAACATGTCACGACGGTGGGGTGGACGCTCGACGAGCAGGGGCGCGCGTTCTCGAAGTCGCTGGGCAACGGCGTGGACCCGGTGGATGTGGCGAAGCGCTTCGGGGCCGAAGTGGTGCGGCTGTGGACGGCGAGCGTCGACTTTCGCGAAGATGTGCGCGCGAGCGAGAACCTGATGCAGCGCGTCGCGGATAACTACCGCAAGCTGCGGAACACCTTCCGCTTCCTGCTCGGGAATCTGCACGGGTTCGATCCGGCGCGGGATGCGGTCGCGTACGACGAGCTGCTGCCGCTGGACCGGTACATGCTGGGCCGCACGCGCGAGCTGGTGGAGAAGGTCAGCGGCGCGGACGGAAAGGGCGGATGGTACGAGGCCTTCGAGTTCCACCGCATTTATCACGCGCTGACCGAGTTCTGCGTGACCGATCTGAGCGCGGTGTATCTCGACGTGCTGAAGGACCGCATGTACACCTTTGCTCCGGTAAGCCATGAGCGGCGGTCGGCGCAGACGGTCATCTGGAAGATCACCGAGACGCTGGTGCGGCTGGTAGCTCCGATGATGAGCTTTACGGCGGATGAGGTGTGGCAGTATCTGCCGAAGGTGGAAGGGCGCGAAGCGAGCGTGCATGCGGCGCTGTTTCCGATGGCGGATGAGATTGCGCCGGCCGATCCGGCGCTGCTGGGAGAGTGGCAGAAACTCTTCATCGTGCGCGATGAAGCGTTGAAGGCTCTCGAAGAGGCGCGCAAAGAAAAGCGCATCGGCAAGGCGCTCGAAGCGAAGGTGCGCATCGAAGCGGGAGCGGAGCAGTATGCTCTCGCAACGAAGTATGCGTCGTCGCTGAAGGAGCTGTTCAACGTCTCGGGCGTGGAGATTGCGGCGGCGGCGGATGGAGCGCTGCATGCCGCGACCGCTCCCGCTGACGGCTCGAAGTGCGAGCGCTGCTGGAACTACTACGCAGACGACGGCCCCGACCGGGTGCAGGCCTTTGGCGCGTGGCCGCAGGTGTGCGGACGCTGCGCGCGGGCGCTGCGGCAGATGGGCCACGACGGAGACGCGGCGTGAGCGGCGCCGGGAGCAATCGCCGCGGCTGGCTGCTGCTGCTTTCGGCGCTGATTGTGGCGCTGGACCGGTGGTCGAAGATCTGGGTGGGCCGCCACATCGAGGAAGGCAGCGCGATCACGGTCATTCCGCGCTACTTCCGCATTACGCATGTGGAGAATCCGGGCGCGGCCTTCAGCCTGTTTACGGAGACGGCGCATCCGGAGCGGACACACTGGCTGCTGACGGGGTTTTCGATCTTTGCGGCGGTTGTGGTGCTGGTGGTGCTGCTGCGCATCGGACGGCGGCTTTCGGTGGCGTCGCTGGCGCTGGCGCTGATTCTGGGCGGGGCGATCGGGAATGTGTGGGACCGGCTGCGCTATCTGACGGTCACGGACTTCCTGGAGGTTCACCTGCGCTGGGGCGCGTGGAGCTATCACTGGCCGGACTTCAACGTTGCCGATTCGGCGATTGTGACGGGAGGCATTCTGCTGCTGCTCGACGCGCTGATGCCTGTGAAGAAGAAGATCGACTGAGGCCGTCTTTACAGGATTTTCATCTTTTTCGGCTCCCTCCGCGGCCTCTTCCGCATGCTCCACGCAGGCAAAAAAGGCCTGAGCGGGCTATCTTTTTAAGATTCTCTTAAGGAAATAAAAAGGGCGGCGGCTGGTTTTTCCAGCCACCGCCCGCTGACTGCCGGGTGTTTTTTACCAGCGGTCGTGATCGTGATCGTGGCGATCGGCCACGCCCGTTCCGGGAGTGAAGGAGACGCCGCGCAGCACCTCGGCGAAGCCGGCGGAGCGAAGCGTGAAGAAGCGCTCCTTTGCGGCAACGGTCGAGCTGGTGCTGGCGAGGCGGTCGGTGATGACGACCAGGCGGTTGGGGTCGGCGCCGGTGTCTCCGCCGCCGCTGACGGTGGAGGTGATGGCCCAGATGGTCACGGTGCCGTCGGGATTGACTTTACCGGTGATGTTGCGCAGGCCATCGGTGGCAGGCGACCAGGGAAGAGTGGTGGCAGAGTTTATTCCGGTGGGATAGCCGTGAACGGTGTAGGGCGTGCCGAGATCGAGGCCGTTCGTGAGCGTGTAGGCCAGGGTCCAGGTGCTGGTGGTGGGGTTGAAGACCCACTTTTCGAGCCCGGCGGTGGTCTGCTTTGCGGCGTGCGTGTAGAGATCGGTGCCGCCGGTGTAGCCGTCGCCCTCATCGGCAACATAGAGGGTGTTGGCGTCGGCAAACCAGAGGCCGAAGGGGAAGGCCGTGATCGTGGTCTGGCTCTTGTTGGGAATGGAGGGGAAGCCGGCGAGGATGCACATGTTGCTGGACAGGCCGGTGCTCTGCAGAGTGCCCAGGTTATAGCTGAGGGCCGCGTCAGGCAGCGCCGCGGAAGGAGACGGCAGACCGACGCCTTTGGGGCAGGCTTTGCCGGTGGTGTCGAGGAAGTAGACGGTGTTCACGCCGTTGCTTCCGCTGCCCTTGGTGAAGTACACGACGTTGTTGAAGACGGCGATGCCGCGGTAGTTGTCGTCCTTGCCGATTTTGTCGGCCTTGGCGCCGAGCTCGGTGACGGAGAAGCTGCCGAGCGGCGAGGGCGTGCCGGGGTCCTGCTCCGCTTCGGGGGCCTTCAGCGCCTCGATGAACTGCGTGCCGGCGCCGAGGATGATGCCGTCGGGCTGCGGGTTGTTGCCGTTACCGGCGTTGCCGGCGGTGTAGAAGATGCCCGCGCCGTTGTCATTGTTCAGAATGGCGGCGCGCCCGTTGTTGCCGCTGTAGGCGTTGGTCTCGGTGAAGTGGAAGCGGCCCTGGCGGTCGACGGTGGCCACGGCGCGGTAGTAGTTTTCACCGACGGGATTGGTGAGATCGACGGCTCCGGGGGTGTTGGAGTTCGAGACGTCAAGAGTATTCACGGGCGCGACGTAGCCCATGAAGGTGAGGTATCTGCCGTCGGTCGAGAGGTGAAGGGCAATCTCGGATTTGGAGCTGAAGCTGGTCACGAGCTGATCGCTGTCCGCCTTTACGCCGCGATCGAGGCTGTTGGGCACCTCAAGCGAGTCGATGAGCCAGCCGGACGGGGTGATCTGATCCAGATAAATGCGCGAGGTAATGCCGAAGCTGCCATCGTAGGTGTCGTTGTTGAAGACGTACGGATAGGTTCCGTTGCTGATGGCGCCGGTGGAGGCGGAGCAGCCGCCCTGGGTGCTGGCGCAGTTCGGAGGAAGAACCTCGCCCAGCTTCACGTTCGATGCGCGGTTGTCGTAAACGCTCCGGCTGACCACCAGGTTGCCGGGAAAGAATGCCTCGCCGCGATCGGAGCGGCCGTTCTGGGCATGCGCGATCAGACCACCAGCCAGCGCAATGACAGAAAAAGCAATGCCACCTCCGGCGACAATGCGCCGAAGACCTTGATTTTCAGGAACTTTGGAATTCATTTTTTCTTGTGTCTCCTCGCGCCGGCCAGGCCTGGCCCAGCGCGGGGATAACCGTAGCAGCGGTCTGTTAATAAACTGTTGCGGCTCGAAGGGTCCAAATGACGCTTAAATTAATTCCCGGAAAGGTTTGGAGGCGGTTACTGCTTTGGAAGACGGGCTTCCACAGCCGCCAGGCGCTCGCGGAGCGAGATCTCCACAGAAACCTGCTGCATAAAACTGCGAATCAGATTTTCCAGGCCTTCGATTCGGGTACCCAGAGCACGAATCTCCGCCCGAAGGGTTTCCTTCGTGTCCTCGACCTTCGCATCGACCGCACGGATATTCCCGGAAAGCCCGGCATCGACGGCGCGTATCTCTCCGGAAAGCCTCGCATCGACGGCACGGATTTCCGCGCGGAGGGTCTCCTTCGTGTCCTCGACCTTCGCATCGACAGCGCGAATCTCAGCACGGAGGGTCTCCTTCGTATCTTCGACCTTCGCATCGACAGCGCGGATATCCCCGGAAAGCTTCGCATCGACGGCGCGGATCTCAGCACGGAGGGTTTCTTTCGTGTCCTCGATCCGGTGCTCGATCGCATCCAGCCGCACCGAATGCGTGCGAATCTCCGGGGCCAGGATGTCCTGGACCGTTGCGCGAATCGTTTCGAGGAGGTTTTCCGTCATGGCCGTTCCCTCGCATCATAGCGGACCTGCCTGCCCGCCGAGCCGATTTTCCGCAGCCTATAATTACTGTTGGGGTATTTTGCCGTTATCTGCATGCAGAGTGCAGGGATGGCGCACCCGGCAATCAGGGCATCCATTTTGACCGATCAGATCATCATCCGCGGAGCGCGGACCCACAACCTGAAAAATATCGACTGCGCGATTCCGCACGGCAGGCTGACGGTGGTCTCCGGGGTCTCCGGATCGGGCAAATCGTCGCTGGCCTTCGACACGATCTATGCGGAGGGCCAGCGGCGCTATGTCGAATCGCTCTCGGCCTATGCGCGGCAGTTTCTGGAGCGGATCGAGAAGCCGGATGTGGACCTGATCGACGGCCTGGCTCCGGCGATTGCGATCAAGCAGAAGAACTCGACGCGCAACCCGCGCTCGACGGTGGCGACGGCGACGGAGATCTACGACTATATGCGCCTGCTGTGGGCGCGGTGCGGAACGGTACACTGCACGGTCTGCGACGGCATCGTGCGCCGCGATACGGTAGACGAGATTGCGGAGGCGGTTCTGGCGCTGGGCGAAGGGACGCGGCTGCATGCGCTGTTTCCGGTACAGAAGCCGCAGACCACTCCGGTTGCGCCGGAGCCGGAAAAGCCTGCGAAACGGGGGCGCAAAGCCGCTGCGGCTGCGCCTTCTTCCCCGCTGACCGATGCGCTGAAGGAGCGGCTGACGGATCTGCGCACGCGCGGCTTCAACCGCCTGTACCAGAACGGCAGCATCTACGAGTTTTCGACGCCGGAGTCGCTGCTGGAGATCGACTTCTCGCTGCCGGTCTTTGTGCTGGTGGACCGCATTGCGGTCTCGGCGGAGAGCCGGGCGCGCGTTGTCGACGCGGCGGAGATCGGCTATCGCGAGTCGGGCGAGGTGCTGTTCGAGATTGTGCCGCGGGATGCGGACGGACAGGAGCGCGAGCGGCTGCGGTTTTCGGCGGCGTTCGAGTGCAAGAACTGCCACCGCATCTATCGCGAGCCGGAGCCGAGCCTCTTCTCGTTCAACAATCCGGCGGGCGCGTGCCCGCGCTGCCAGGGCTTCGGCAACACGATCGACTTCGATCTGAACCTGATTCTGCCGGATAAATCGAAGACGCTCGACGACGGCGCGGTCGATCCGTGGAACCGGCCCAAGTACCGCCCGTACTTCACGGAGCTGAAGCGGGCCGCGAAGCTGCACGGCGTTCCAACCGATGTGCCGTGGTACGACATGACGGAGGAGCAGCAGAGCTTTGTGCTGGACGGGCACGGCTCGTTCCCCGGCATCCGCGGCTTCTTCGCCTTTCTGGAGCGGAAGAAATACAAGCTGCACGTTCGCGTGATGCTGAGCAAATACCGCGGCTATGCGCTCTGCCCGGAGTGCAAAGGCCAGCGGCTGCGCGCCGAGGCGCGAGCCGTGCGCATCGGCAAAGACAGCGTCGGAAAGAATATCTGCGAGGCGGCGGCGCTGACCATCGGCGCGGCGAACGAGTTCTTCTCTTCTCTTGCGCTGACGCCGATGCAGGAGGAGATTGCGGGCAGCATTCTCGGCGAGATTCGGCAGCGGCTGCACTTTCTGGATGCGGTGGGCCTCGATTACCTGACGCTCGACCGGCTGGCTTCGACGCTTTCGGGCGGAGAGGCGCAGCGGATTCAGCTGGCCACGTCGCTCGGCTCGCAGCTGGTGGGCGCTCTGTATGTGCTCGATGAACCCTCGATCGGCCTGCACACGCGCGATACGGCCAAGCTGATCCGCATTCTGGATAATCTGCGCGATCTGGGCAACACGATCCTGGTGGTGGAGCATGATCCGGATGTGATTCGCGCCGCGGATTATCTTCTGGATCTGGGGCCGGGCGCGGGCGAGTTCGGCGGACGGGTGCTGGCGGGGGGAACGGTGGAAGAGGTGGAGCGGAATCCGGAGTCGATCACGGGCCGCTATCTGAGCGGGCATCTGACGATTCCGGTGCCGGCGCGGAGACGCCAGCCGGGACCACTTTCAGGCAAAGAATGGCTGCGGCTGCGCGGCGCGCGGGCGCACAACCTGAAGGGCATCGACGTGGATATTCCGCTGGGCATGCTGGTGTGCATCACCGGCGTATCGGGCTCGGGGAAATCGACGCTGGTGCACGAGGTGCTCTATAAGGTCATCGCGCACCAGCTTGGAAAGACGGAGGGCGGCGATCCGGCGAATCTGTATCGCGAGATCAGAGGCGCGGACCGGCTCAACGATATCGTGCTGGTCGATCAGACGCCGATCGGGCGCACGCCGCGCTCGAATCCGGTGACCTATATCAAGGCCTTCGACGCGATCCGCGAGCTGTTTGCCTCACAGCCCGAAGCGCAGCGGCGCAGCTACTCGGCCGGACACTTCTCCTTCAACGTGCCCGGCGGACGGTGCGATGTGTGCGAGGGCGACGGCACGGTGACGGTGGAGATGCAGTTTCTGGCCGATGTGGAGCTGCCCTGCGAAGAGTGTAACGGTACTCGTTACAAATCGAGCGTGCTCGAGGTGCGCTACAAGGGAAAGAATATCCACGAAGTGCTGCAGATGACCGTAAAGGAGGCGCTGCGCTTCTTTGCCGGCGTGCCGAAGATTGCAGAGAAGCTGGCGGTGCTGGACGAGATCGGACTGGGGTATGTGCGGCTGGGGCAGTCGGCCACGACGCTCTCCGGCGGCGAGGCGCAGCGCGTAAAGCTGGCGGCGCACCTGGCGACGGTGCGGTCGGGAACGTCTTCCGCGAACAGCGATGGAAAGAAGGCGAGCCGGGTGCTGTATATTCTCGACGAGCCGACGACCGGACTGCACTTCGACGATGTGAGCAAGCTGCTGGTGGCCTTTCGCAAGCTGATCGACGGCGGCGCCTCGCTGGTGGTGATCGAGCACAACCTCGACATCATCAAGTCGGCCGACTGGGTGATCGATCTGGGGCCGGAAGGCGGATCGCGCGGCGGACAGGTGGTGGCCACGGGCACGCCGGAGCAGATCACGCAGAATGAGCTCTCCCATACCGGCTACTGGCTGGCGAAGGCGCTGGCTCCGCGTGAACGGCAGCGGGAAGCGGCGGCCGAGACCGCGGCGCAGGAAACCGCAACCACTGAATCCGCTACCGCTGAATCCGTAGCTACGGGAAGCCATTAATTTTTTAAGTACCGTTAATTTTTTTAAGTACAGGAGCCGTTCATTTTTCTCATGCGCCAGAGAATCTTTGCATTTGCTTTTGTGGCCGCTCTGGCGGCGGGCTCTTCTTCATTCGCGGCCGCGCAGGCAGCCTCGCTGCCGCCGGGCACGCAGGTGGAAGACAACGCGCAGAGTCCGGCGGCGGGTCCGCTGGCCGAGGCCGAGTCATCGCTGGCGGCGAGGGATTATGCGAAGGCGGCAGCCACGCTGGATATCTGGCTTTCGGCGCATCCCGATGATGCGCGGGCGCTCTTTGACCGCGGCTATGCGGAGGACGCGCAGGGGCACACCGACGTGGCCGCGACCTGGTACCGGAAGGCGATTGCCGCCGATCCAAAACAGTTTGAGTCGCGCCTGGCGCTGGGGCTGATTCTGGCGGCGAAGGGCGATGACGGCGCGCGCGAGCAGCTGGAGGCCGCGGCAAAGCTCGAGCCGAATCCGCCGAATCCCGACGCGAAGGCGCAGGCCGACCGCGCTCTGGCTCGCCTGCTGCGGAACAACGATCCGGAGGGGGCGAAGAACGCTCTGCTGGACGCGCTGAAGCTGAGCCCGGAGACTCCGGACGATACGCTGCTGACGGCTGAGATTGCCGAAGCGGCCGGCGACCCGGACACGGCGCAGCAGGCGTACCAGCGGGTGCTGCAGGAGCAGCCGGATTCGTCCCAGGCCATTGCCGGGCTGGCCCATCTGCTGATTGCGCAGAAAAAGTATGCCGATGCGGAGCCGCTGGTCTCTTCAGCACTGAAGCGGGACCCGGACGATCCGGCGCTGAATGCGCAGATGGCGACGATTCTGGCAGGGGAAGGCAAGGAGGCGGAGGCGGTGTCGGTGCTGGAGAAGCTGCACGGGCTGGCTCCGGGAAACCAGTCGGTCGGCGGCATGCTGGCCGATGCGTATATGCAGACGGGCGCTCTGGACAAGGCCGATGCGCTGTATCAACAGCTGCTGAGCGCGGCGCCGCGCGATCCGGAGTTTCTGGACGCGCGCGGGCAGATCCTGATCCGGCAGGAGCACTATGCCGGGGCGATTGCGGCCTTTCAGAAGGCCGTGGCGGCGAAACCGGACGATGCCGATGCCCTGGGGGGAATCGCCTTCGCGGCCTCGAAGACGGCGCAGTACCCGCTGGAGCTGCAGGCTCTTTCCACACGATCAAAATATGTGGCTGATACGCCCGTAACCTTGTTTCTTTACGCTACGGCGTACGATAATCTGCATCAAACCGAGGCAGCAGCGGATTATTACCACCGGTTCCTCGCTGCAGCTCAGGATAAATTTCCAGACCAGGAGTGGCAGGCTCGTCACCGGCTGATTGCTCTTGGTAAAAAGTAACGGCGCTTCAGGCACCGCTGCACCTCAGGAGGTGCAATATGCGGTTCGTCGCAGTGATTGCTGTTATCGCCCTTCTCCCCGTCCCGTTTGCCTCGGCGGGCAATCTGGATGAAAAAATCCCCGATGCGCAACAGCTTGCCGCACTGGAAGTGCGCGCAGCCGAGGCGTCTCCACGCGAGCAGTGCTACCTCTATGCGGAGCTGGTGCACTCGATGACGGAGATCGCCACGATCCAGCTTCAGCAGGGCCAGGGAGCCCAGGCTTCGGCCTCTCTGGAGTCGGCGAGAAGCTATGCTGCGAAGCTCCAGACCGGCCTGGTGAACAATGCCAGAAAGCTGAAGAATGCCGAGATTCTGATTCGCCACACGGCCTTCCGGCTGAAGGAGCTGATGATGGGCGCCTCGCTCGACGATCGTCCCACGATGGAGGCGACGCTGCAGCAGCTCAATACGGTCGAAGCCAGGATGATGATGCAGGTCTTCCAGAAATAGATCCGGAAGCAGCCGGCCTGGAAGCGGCAGATCAGGAAGCAGCGGGGGCCGGATTAAAGCCAGAGTGTGAGTGATTTTCCGTGCTACGACAGCCGCGGAAAACCCTAAAGCATTCCATCCGGAATGCGCCTTATCTCACTCAGGCTACTGCAGGCGGAAGATACGCTGCGTATGGCGGCTGGCGCTGTCCGAAATGTTTGTCAGAGAACGACGCTGCCCTTCGGCGCGGGGGTCTTTTTCGGCCTTCGGAAGGCGTAGACGATGGCCAGCAGCGGCGGCGCAAGGAGAACTCCCCAGAACGGGATGAGGATGCCGAGCAGGATGGGCGCGAGCAGCGAGACCCAGAAGGGCACGCGCGTGATGCGGTGGAAGAGCCAGGGCTGCAGCACGAGCTGATCGACGATGACGATGACGGCGTAGAGGCCGAGCACGAGGCCGAGGCGGTACTCGTCGTGACCGCTGAAGGCGACGGCAAGCACGGGAAAGATGACGGCGATGACGCCGCCCCAGGCGGGGATCAGCGTCATGAGGCCGCCGATGACGGCCCACAGCGGCGCGAAGGGCACCCCGAGCAGAAGCAGTCCGGCGAGCCAGAGGACGGCGACGCAGAGCCCTTCGATGAGGACCGCCTTCGACCAGGCGAAGAGGGCGCGTCCGGCGGTGCGGCTGTGCGCTTTGAGATCGGACCAGAAAACAGGCTTCGAGGGAATGATCTTTGAGGGCATGGACCTTCGCTGTCTGATTAGACGGCGGCGGGCGGATGATGGATGGATTTATGCATGGACGGCGGACGGACGGGCGGATGATGGCCTGAGATTTCACCCGCTTGCCGAGGGAGCGAACTGCTATCGTAAAAGCAGCTATGAAATTTGGCGTCCTCGTCTTTCCCGGCTCAAACTGCGACCACGATACGTACCACGTTATTGCCGAGCTGGCCCATCAGCCAGTCACCTTTCTCTGGCACGATTCGCCGAGCCTTGAAAACTGCGACGCCATCCTGGTTCCCGGCGGCTTTGCCTATGGCGACTATCTGCGCACCGGAGCCATTGCCCGCTTTTCGCCGGTGATGCAGTCGGTGAAGAAGTTTGCCGCGGACGGCGGACTGGTGCTGGGCATCTGCAACGGATTTCAGATTCTGTGCGAGGCGGGGCTGCTGCCGGGCGCGCTGATGCGCAACGCGGGGCTGAAGTACATCTGCAAACAGGTGTGGCTGCGCACTGAGACCGCAGATTCTCCCTTTACGAACCTGCTGACGCCGGGAGAGACGCTGAAGGTTCCCATCGGCCACATGGAAGGCAACTACTTCTGCGACGAATCGACGCTGGCCACGCTGCGCCGCGACGAGCGCATCGCCTTCCGCTATGCGACGCCCGAGGGAGAGATTACGCGCGAGGCGAACCCCAACGGATCGCTCGACAACATTGCGGGCATCCTGAATGAGGGACGCAATGTGCTGGGCATGATGCCGCATCCCGACCGCTCGAGCGAGGCGCTGCTTGGCTCCGCCGATGGGTTCCGGATCTTCCAGTCACTGACGGGAGCCCTGGCGGCGCGCTCATGATCGATATTCATCATCACCTGCTGTTCGGACTCGACGACGGCGCGCCCGATCTTGAAACGTCGGTCGCGATGGTCGATGCGGCGGCGGCGGACGGCATCACGCATATCGTCTGCACACCGCATTCGAACGAGCACTTCCGCTTCGATCCGGAGGCGAACCAGCAGAGGCTGGCGGCGATACGGGAGCGGATCGGCGACAAGGTGACGCTGGGGCTGGGGTGTGACTTCCACCTGTCGTGGGACAACATCGAAGACGCGCTGCGCCATCCGGCGAAGTACAGCATCAACGGCGGGCAGTATCTGCTGGTGGAGTTTGCCGAGCTGATGATTCCGGCCAGCATCGGGGATTCGTTCTACGAGCTTTCGGTCAAGGGCCTGCGCTCGATCATCACGCACCCGGAGCGCAATCCGATCATTCAGCGCCACCCGGAGCGGCTGGCGGGATGGCTGCGCGACGGATGCCTGGTGCAGATTACGGCTTCGTCGCTCAACGGACGCTTCGGCAGAACGGCGCAGAGCTTTGCCTTTGAGTGCCTCGAAAAGAACTGGGTCCACTTTCTGGCCACCGATGCGCACAACGTGAAGGGCCGTCCTCCGCAGATGCGTGAGGCGTGGGAGACGGTGGCGAAGCGCTACGGCCAGGCGACCGCCGACCGGCTCTGCATCGGGAATCCGCGCGCCGCGTTCAACAACGCGGAGTGGCCCGCGCAGCCCGATCCGGAAGGTATTTTCGACAACGAGCCGGACCCGGCGCAGAAGCGCAGGCCCGGCTTTCTTAACAGGCTGTTCACCAAATAGCAAAACAACAGTGACCTGTTCCCGATCCGGTTTTCAACCGGATAGACGCGGTTTGACGAGATTCTGTCACCAGCCTGTCACTCCTTTGCGCTCTGCTTGACATCCTCCGGAAACGACGCGCACTTTCCAGAACACAGGGAAAGGACGGATGTTATGCAACCTACGAATACTCTCTCCTTCCGCCGCGTCTGGATGGCAGCAGGCCTCCAGGCCGATCACTCCCGCATGCGCAGATCCGGTGTGATTTCGGGACTGCTGCTTGCGGGTCTGTTTCTTCTGACGGTGACGGCGGGCTTTGCCCAGCGTCACGACAACGATGCCGACGATGCGTTTCTTCCCAGCCCGATACGCAGCGTCTCCACCGTTCCCGGCAACGGAGATGTGAATCCCTACGGAGTCGTCTTCATTCCGCGCGATTTCCAGAGCGGATCGGGCCCGCTGCGGCGAGGCGATATCCTGGTTTCGAATTTCAACAACGCAGCGAATCTGCAGGGTACCGGCACCACGATTGTGCGCATACCGCAGTCGGGCGCGCAGTCTCTGTTTTTTCAGGGAACAACGCCGCTGGGACTGAGCACGGCACTGGGCGCTCTGCGGGCGGGGCTGATCGTGGTCGGCAACTTTCCCAGCAAGGACGGCACCTTTGCCACGGCCACGGCGGGCTCGCTGCTGGTGATCAACAATCGCGGGCAGTGGATCCAGAGCTTCGCGGGGCCGGAGATTCAGGGTCCGTGGGATATGGCGCTGGTGGATCACGGAGACCGGGCCATCGCGTTTATCGCAAACACGCTGACGGGGAGCATCGCGCGTCTCGATTTCGCGGTGCGGGCGAGCGGGCTGACGCTGCTGCGCTCGAAGACGATTGCCTCGGGCTACATGCACAGAGGCGATCCGGTAACGTTCGTCGTGTCGCCGACGGGGCTGGTGTATGACGAGCACAGCGGTGTGCTCTATGTGGCGTCGACGGGCGACAACGCGGTGTTTGCGATCAATAATGCGGCGGACCGCATGACGGATGCGGGCATGGGACGACTGGTTTACCAGGACAATACTCACCTGCACGGCGCGCTGGCGATGGCCGAGGCTCCGAACGGGCACCTGCTGGTGGCCAACAGCGACGGCATCAACAGCGATCCCAATCAGCCGAGCGAGATTGTGGAGTTCACCAAAGGCGGAACGTTCGTGAAGCAGCTCTCGGTCGATCCGGCGCAGGGAGGGGCCTTCGGGCTGGCGGTGCGCAGCACGGAGGACGTGGTGACGTTCGCCGCGGTCGATGACAACACGGCGTCTCTGCTGATCTGGCTGCTGAACAGCGAGGAGTGACGCGGTATCGCAGAAGAGCAGGAAGCGGACCGGACGGGCAGAGGCGACGGCCTCTGTCCGCCGGGCGGCGCGAGGCGTCAGAGGCCGAGAACGCCGTGCTGTCCTCACGGGAATGCTTCCGATCTCTGTCTCCGTATCATCGCGTCCCTCCGTGTCTTCGTGTCCGGATCTGAACGCCGGTGTCCGGTTTTTTCGCGCGAAGTGTCCGGATCGTCCTGTAAAGTCTCTTAAATTTCAGCCACCTGGCATAAAAAGATACTTCCGGCCTTTGGCCCATGATTTGCTCTTCTCCTGTCTGACTTTTCATTTTGATGGGGAGGGCCGTCATGTCTGGAATGTTCCCCGTTTCCGCGAGAGATCTGCAGTATGCGATTCGCCAGCTGAGGAAGGCGCCGGGGTTTACTCTGGTCTGCGTCCTGACGCTGGCGCTGGGCATTGGAGCGAACACGGCCGTCTTCAGCGTGATGAATGCCGTGCTGCTGCGGTCGCTGCCTGTCTCCGATCCGGCGCACGTTGTCTACCTGCAGACCTCGAATGCGCCTCGCATGACCGGGACGATCGACTCTCATGAAACGTTCTCGTATCCGGTGTACGACGCGCTGCGCCGCCAGCACAGCGCTTTGTCCGCGGTGATCGCATTCGCACCTCTTTCCGGCAACAAGGTCGCGGTGCGTTACGGAACCGATCCCGAAGAAGCCGAAGGCGATATGGTGAGCGGCACGTTCTTCTCCGGGCTGGGCGTAAAGCTGACGCGCGGACGCGGTTTTACCGAACAGGACGAGGCGAACCACGCACAGGTGGCTGTAATCAGCTACAGCTACTGGACACAGCGCTTCTCCCGGAGCCCGGACGTGCTGGGGAAAACTCTTTACGTAAACGGAGTTCCTCACACGGTTGTCGGCATTGCGTCCGAGGGCTTCGAAGGCGTGGAGCCGGGTGCTTCCACCGACTTCTGGATTCCACTGACCAGCCGCCCGGAGCTGAATGCCTGGGGCAATCCTCCGGAGAACGGCAAAACCTATCGCGACAACGATACCTGGTGGTGCCTGCGGCTGCTGGGACGGCTGGCTCCCGGCGTGAGCAGAGCGCAGGCGGTCGCCAGGCTGCAATCCACGTTTCAGACGGCTGCGTATATCGGACTGGGCAATCCGCAGGCCGGTGAGACGCGCCCCACGCTGAGCCTTGAGGACGCGAAAAACTTCCCCGGCTATGACGACATGTACGGCAAACCGCTGCGCATGCTGATGGCCATGGTGGGGCTGGTGCTGCTGATTGCGCTGAGCAATGTGGCCATGCTGCTGATGGCCCGCAACACAACGCGGCAACGGGAGTTTTCCGTGCGCCTGGCACTGGGCGCAGGCCGCGGAGAGCTCTTTCGGCAACTGCTGACGGAAAGTCTGCTGCTGGTGACGCTGGGCGGCGGGCTGGCCTGGCTCTTTGCCGCCGCGGCGACCAGAGCGCTGGCGGCATGGGCACGGATTGAGTCGAGCCTTGCGCCGGACAACACGGTTCTCTTCTTTACGCTGAGCGTGCTGGTGCTGACGGCGCTGCTGCTCGGCCTGGCGCCATTGCGGATTGCACTGGCGGCCGGACCGGGCCTGGCGCTGAAGACCTCCGCGGTCACGGCGAATACGGACGCTTCAAAGTCGAAGACGGCCAGGCTGATCGTAACGCTGCAGATGGCCCTGTGCGTGGTGCTGCTGGTGGGCGCGGGACTTCTGATTCGCACGCTGCGGAACCTTGAACATACTCCTCTGGGCATGCGTGCTGAAGGGCTGGTGGTGTTCGGCGTGAAGCCGCAGAACGTCCACTCGGTTCCGGAGGGGATCGCGTTTTATCGCGAGCTGATGGACAAGCTGCGCGCGCTGCCCGGCGTCGCATCCGTAACCATTATGGAAGAGCGGCTTGGAGCGTGGTGGTCGGATAACAGCGCCATGATGGTGGACGGAAAGATGACCAGCATGATCGATGGCTCGCCGGGAACGGTACGCAGCAATGTGGCCGGGCCGGAGTTCTTCCGGACGCTGGGAGTGCCGGTGCTGGCCGGCCGCGACTTCAACGATTCAGACACTGCGGCATCGCCTCACGTCGGCATCATCAACGAACAGTTCGCGCAGCGCTTCTTTCCCCATCAGAATCCGCTGGGACACGTCATCGGGCCCGACAACGGCGCATACAAAATGACGATTGTCGGCGTGGTGAAGGATCACAAATACCGCAGCATCGACGAAGAGCCGATTCCCATGGCGTGGTACATGTACGCCCAGATTCCGATCACCGGCGGAATGAACGTCGAGCTGCGCGTACACGGAGCCCCGCTCGCTGTTCTGCCCGCGGCTCGCAAAGCGCTGCAGGAGATCAATCCCAACCTGCCGCTGATCGATCCGATGACGCAGCTCGCGCAGTTCGAGACCACCATCTCGCAGCAGATGCTCTTCGCACGGCTCGCCGGATTCTTCGGCATCCTTGCCGTGGTGCTCGTGGCGACCGGGCTCTTCGGAGTGCTGGCCTATCGCGTCAGCAATCGCACCATCGAGATCGGCGTGCGGATGGCGGTCGGAGCACGGCGCGGACAGGTGGTCTGGATGGTGCTGCGCGAAAGTCTGATTCTGACCGGCGCCGGCGTGGTGATCGGCATTCCCCTGGCAATGCTGCTCGGCAGAGCTCTGACCTCTGCTCTCTACGGCATCAAGCCGTATGACACAGCGAGCTATCTTCTCGCGGCGCTGGGCGTTGCTGCCGTGTCGGCGGTTGCCAGCGCGATTCCTGCGCGCAGGGCCGCGGGGATCGACCCTCTGACGGCTCTGCGCACGGAGTAGCATCTGCCGCGAAGGTCGAGATGAAAAGGAAGACTGCTCCGGGCGTCAGAGACCGAGGCCGCCGTCGACGCTCATAATCTGTCCGGTGATGAAGTGCGGTCCGGTGGCAAAGAAGAGCACGGCCTCGGCGACATCCTGCGGAGTGCCGTTGCGCTTCATCGGCGTTTTGTCGGCGAAGTGTTTGTAGTCTTCGGTGACCTCGCCGTTGACGATCATGCCGGGCGCGACGCAGTTGACGCTGATCTCGGGCGCAAAGGCGCGGGACATGGTCTGCGTGAGCATGTGCAGCGCGGCCTTCGAGGCGCAGTAGTGCGCGTGCGTGGGCCAGGGATGCAGTCCGCCGAGCGAGCCGATGTTGATGATGCGTCCGCGCACGGCTTTGAGCCAGGGGTGCGCGGCCTGGGCCACGAGAAAGGGGCCGCGGGTGTTGGTCTCAAACATGGCGTCCCATTGCTCGACGCTGATGGCATCGAGCGATGCGGTCTCGAAGCGGCCGGCGTTGTTCACCAGCAGATCGAGGCGGCCGAAATGCCCTGCTGCGGCGGCGACTGCGGAACGAATCTTTTCGGGATCGCGCACGTCGGCGTGAAAGCCCTCCGCGCTAACGCCCAGCGCGCGGATCTCTTCGACGGTTTTCCGGGCCTGCGCCTCGGATTCACGGTAGGTGATGGCGATGTCCGCGCCTTCTTCGGCAAGCGCGAGAGCGAGGCTGCGCCCGATGCGCCGGGCCGCGCCCGTCACCAGCGCTACCCTTCCCTGCAGCTTCCCCGGCGGTTTCGACATATATACTTAATACTGTAATCGAAAGAGATACGAGGGGATTGCAGCCCGGCAGGCAACCTTTTGCCGGAGATATGCAACCCGATTCGGCGGTATCTCATCCCATGTTTGCAGAGCTTCCGAGGCCAGATTATGCGAATCCCCCGGCGTTTCCTCCCACGCAGTCTGCGCCGTTTGTGTGCGTATCTGGCGGCGGGCGCGCTGGCGATCGCTCTGGCCGGCTGCGCAGGCTCGCACCGCATGACGGCGGCGAACCTGAAGCCCGCGGCGCTGGCGCCGGACGATGCTCCGCTGCACCCCAATCGCAATGCTCCTTACACCATGCCCGCGTCGGCTCCGCAGCTGGTGGCGCGGCCGACGGCCGATGACGCGGCCAACGCCGCAGCATGCGGCGATGAGGTGCTGTCCGTCTCTGAGATTGCGGCGAACGTGAACGGCGCTTACCGCTCGGTGAAGCTGGCCTTCATGAATCGCGGCGCAGCGGCATGCCGGCTGGGCGGCTATCCGGAGATTGCGCTGCTGAACGAAGGCGGCGACAGGATCGGCAGCATTGCCATCGATAAGGTTTCCACCTCGGCGATGACGGCGGAGATGACGCCCGCGGACGCGATGAAGGGCATGACGAAGACCGCTGCGGTGTCCACTCCGGCGGTTGCTGCGCCGGAGGTGGTGCTGATGCCGCACTCGGTCGCGGCCTTTCAGGTGATCTGGCAGTTCGGGCCGGAGTGTCCCGCGGTCTCGCAGATTGAAGTGACCGCGCCCGGTACGACAAAGACCTTCACCATCAGCCGTCCGCTGACGGTCTGCGCGGGACGCATTCAGGTCACGGCGCTGCAGCCGGACGCGGGCGACATCTGAAGCTCCGGCAAAGGGTCAGTCGAGAGCGTATTCAGAGACACGCAGGCTTTTTGAGAGCGGCTTTACGGCACGGCTGAAGCCGTGCCCTTCCCAAACATTCAAATAGCCTTCTGCCCGGCAGCACCGGATCTGCCGATGACAGACCCGGCACGCTGAGGGCTCCTGTTATCCCGCGATCACTTCCTGCTTCTCCGATGGAATCCTGCGGATGGCGGCTTCATCGAGGTTCAGATGAGCGGTGACCATCTGCGGCGGGAGACGGCGCAGCCAGTTGTTGAGCGAGAAGTCGGCGAAGGTATCGGCTTTGAACATCTCGAGAAAGACGAGATCGGTATCGCCGGTGTTCTCGATGTAATGACCGGCGACGGCGGGGACGAAGCCGACATCGTTGGCGTTGAAGTCCATGGTGCGCGCGCGGCCGGGCGGCATGAAGACGGTCATGCGGCCTTTGCCGGAGAGATAAAACTGCCACTCCGACGCGTTGGGATGCCAGTGCAGCTCGCGCAGCCCGCCGGGCTTCAGCGTGACCAGGCCGGCGGCGATGCTCTTCGAGACGGGAAAATTATGCGAGTCGACGACGCGGACCTCGCCGCCTGCCGTCTTTTTGGTGGGGGCCATCGCCCCCATTTTGAAGGTGTAGGAGACGGGCGAAGCGACGGAGGCTCCTCCGGCAGCGGCGCGGGCCTGTGCAAGCGAGCCGGGCACATCGGAGGGGAAGATGTAGAGCTCGTCCTTCGGCAGCTTTGCGATCTCGCTCTGCGGCAGGTTGAAGTTCTTCATCAGCACATCGGGCGGCGTGTGGGCGACCCATTCGGAGAGCAGGAAGGTGTTGTCCTCAGCGAATGCGCCTTCGTCGAAGACGAGCAGGAACTCGCAGCCGTCGGGGCCGAGGCCCTGGATGGAGTGCGGGAAGCCGGCGGGGAAGAACCAGAGATCGCCTTTGCTCACATCGTCGATGAAGATGGTTCCGTCGGGACTGAGGACGGTGATGCGGGCGCTGCCGTAGAGCATGAAGGCCCACTCGTCGGCGGTGTGCCAGTGCAGCTCGCGATAGCTGCCGGCGGTGAGGCGCATGTTTACGCCGGCGATGTCCTTTGAGAGCGGAAGCTGGCGCTGCGTGACCTCGTGCGTCCAGCCGCCCTCCTGCACGCGCTTGTGCGCGAGGTCGAAGGAGTACCAGATGGCGCCGATGTCGCCGTGGTCGGTGGGAGGCGGCATGTTCGAGGCGGGGTTCTCATCGAGCAGCGGACGGTTTTCCTGTCCGGGATTGCTGGAGGAGTGGTCGTGCTCGGCTTTGGCGGTTCCGCTCTGCTGCGCGTGCGCGGCGAGTCCGGCAAAGGCCGCGGTTGCCACGGCGACGGAACCTGCGCCGAGAAAATTTCTTCGCGAGACGGTCTGGACCGCCAACGGCTGTTCTTCCGATTCCCTGCTCACTCTGCCTGCTCTCCTTGTATGTGCTGACTGAAGCGATGGGCCGGCAAAAGGAGACATTTCATCCGCCTTTTTCAGCCGGCATGCGGACAGGTTCCAATCTATCATTCGGGTTTTGCCGTTGCGCAGACGGGATTCGCAGAGCGTGACGGAGTGCAGGATGTGGCCGCTCCGGCGACAATGGAGGCATGCCCCGCTCGCTCACTCCCGACATCCTCGTTCTCGGAGCCGGTATCGCCGGTCTGTCCGCGGCCCGCGCGCTGGCCGAATCCGGCGCACATGTGGCGCTGCTCGAAGCCCGCGACCGCGTGGGAGGCCGCGTGCATTCGGTACGGCATCCGGCGTGCGATCTGCCCTTCGAGCTGGGCGCGGAGTTCGTTCACGGCGTGCCGCCGGAGCTGCATGCGCTGATCCACGAAGCGGGGCTGACGCTCTTTGAGCGCGAGGGCGAGCACGCATGCTTTGAAAACGGCGCGTCCGCTGACTGCGAAGACGGCCGGGGCTTTTCTCTGCTGGAGCAGATGACGGGCGAACCGGACGAGACCTTTGCGGAGTGGATCGCAGCGCAGCATGCGCCGGGCCAGGCGGCGGCGTGGCTGACGGGCTATGTGGAAGGCTTCAACGCGGCCGACGCGGGCGTAATCGGCACGGCAGCTCTGGTGAAGCAGCAGCAGGCCGAGGAGGCGATCGAGGGCGGGAGAGCCTTTCGTGTGCAGGAGGGCTATCAGCGGCTGGCGGAGTTTCTGTGTGAGCGCTTTGTTGCGGCCGGAGGCGAGCTGCATCTGCAGAATGCGGTGCAGCGGGTGGAGTGGCAGCCCGGCTCGGTGCGCGTGACGACACGGCCGTCGCCTGAGAGCGGGACGCCGGATTATTCGTGGAACCGCCATCCTGTGCATACGACAGTCTTCGAGGCGCCGCGATGCGTGGTGGCGCTGCCGCTGGGCGTGCTGCAGTCGCATCGCGCGCTGATTGCGCCCGATCCGCCGGTGGCGGGCGCGGCCTTTCGCAGAATGGCGATGGGCACGGCGGTACGCATCTCGCTGCTGTTTCGCGAGGCCTTCTGGCGCGATCGCTTTCCGGATGTGAGCTTCTTCTTTACGCGCGACCTGACGCCGGGGGTGTGGTGGACGACCTCGCCGCGCACCGATCCGGTGCTGACGGCGTGGGTGGGAGGGCCGCGGGCGCTGGGTATTCCCGCAGAAATGGACCTCTTTCAGGACCTCGCGCTCAATGCGCTGGCGAGGATCTTCGGACGGCATCCGGAGACGCTGCGGCCGCTGCTGGTGGCTTCGTTCGCGCACGACTGGCAGTCAGACCCGTACAGCCGGGGCGCATACAGCTATGCGCCGAAGGGAGCGCTGCACGCCTCCGATGACCTGGCGCAGCCGGTCGAAGAGACGCTGTTCTTCGCCGGCGAGCACACCGATACGACGGGCCACTGGGGCACGGTGCACGGCGCGCTGCGGTCGGGGCTGCGCGCGGCCAGCCAGGCGCTTGCTCCGGCGGGCACTGCCAGATCATGATGGTTTCCTGTACACTGCGATCCGTTAACCGAACCTGCTTTGCGAAAGGAACGTGTCCTGTAGCCATGTTCAAAAGAAAACTTGCCTTCTATGTAATCGCTTCCATTTGCGCCGCCACCGCTCCGGTGCTTTCGGCCCAGACCGCCGCGGCGACTCCGCCGATGGGGTGGAACAGCTGGAACCACTTTGCCGGAAAGGTCACGGACGCCGATGTGCGCGCGGCCGCCGACGCCATCGTCTCGAGCGGCATGCGGGATGCCGGATACATCTACGTGAACATCGACGACACCTGGCAGGGGCAGCGCGACGCCCAGGGCGTGATCCATGCCAACAGCAAGTTTCCCGATATGAAGGCGCTTGCCGATTATGTGCATGCGAAGGGGCTGAAGATCGGCATCTACTCCTCGCCGGGGCCGAAGACCTGCGCCGGATACGAGGGCAGCTACGGACACGAGGAGCAGGACGCGAAGACCTACGCCGCGTGGGGCATGGATTACCTGAAGTACGACCTGTGCAGCTTTCGCAAAATCATGCAGCAGGAGTCGAACGGCGATCCGCAGAAGGCCTTCGATATGGAGAAGGCTGCCTATCAGAAGATGAACCGCGCGATCGAGGCCACCGGGCGTCCCATTGTCTACAGCCTGTGCCAGTACGGATGGAACAAGGTGTGGGAGTGGGGCACGGACGTGGGCGGCAACCTGTGGCGCACGACGGGCGATATCTCAGACCACTACAGCCGGATGGAAGAGATCGGCTTCGCGCAGGCCGGGCTTTCGAAGTACGCGGCGCCGGGGCACTGGAACGATCCTGACATGCTCGAAGTGGGCAACGGCGGCATGACCGCGGACGAATACCGCCAGCACATGAGCCTGTGGGCGATCCTTGCGGCTCCGCTGCTGGCCGGCAACGACCTGAGCAAAATGACGCCGGAGACGCTGAGCATTCTGCTGAACAAAGAAGTGATCGCCGTCGACCAGGATGCGATGGGCAAACAGGGCGACCGGGTTTCGGCGGTGGGTCCGAACGAGATCTGGGCGAAGCCGCTCAGCGGCGGCGCAAAGGCCGTGGCTCTGTTCAACCGCGCCGAGTCGCCGCTGCCGATGACGCTGCATCTGAGCGAGGTCGGCTTTGAGGAAAATGCGAAGCTGCGCGATCTGTGGGCGCATAAGGACGTGACGGCATCGGACGGCAGTTACACTGTAGTGGTGCCGCGCCACGGCGTGGTGATGCTGAAGATCACTCCGTAGTCGATGCCCCCATTCGCTGACGAACAACTCGCCGAAGCAGACGCGGCCAGCACCTATGGAGAAAATATTCTCCGCCGCGTCTTCTTCCGGCTGGTTCCCTTCCTCTTTCTTCTTTACGTCTTCGCCTATCTCGACCGTGTCAACATCGGCTACGCCGCGCTGTCGATCCGCCGCGACCTGCACTTCAGCGATACGGTGTACGGAGCGGGCGCGGGACTCTTCTTCCTTGGCTATGCGCTCTTCGAGATTCCGGCGAACCTGGTGCTGCTGCGCCTTGGGCCGCGGCGGTGGATCGCCCTGATCATGATGTTCTGGGGCGTGCTCTCGTCGTGCATGTCGCTGGTGCACACGCCGATGGGCTTTTATCTGGTGCGGTTTTTTCTGGGCGCGGCCGAGGCGGGATTCTTTCCCGGCATCGTGCTGTACCTGACGTGGTGGTTTCCTCCGCTGCACCGCGCGCGGGCGGTGGCATGGTTCATGGCGGCCACCACGGTGGCGGGCATTGTGGGCGCTCCGTTTTCGACCGTGCTGCTGTCGCTGCACGGAGTGGCGGGGATTGCCGGATGGAAGTGGCTCTTTCTGGGCGAGGGGCTGCCTTCGATCGTCTTCGGCATTCTGGTGCTGTTCGTTCTGGTCGATCACCCGCGCGATGCGCGCTGGCTGGCAGAAGAGGAGCGGGCGTGGCTGACGGCGGCGGTCGCTTCGCATGAGACCGGAAACGCGCATGACGGGCACCATCTGCGTCACGCCTTTTCGAGCGGGATCGTCTGGCTGCTGTCGTTCTTCTACTTCGCGATCTCGGTCGGTCTGTACGGCCTGAGCCTGTGGCTGCCGGTGATGCTGAAGCGCCTGGCGCACGTCTCCGATGAGCGGGCGATTGCGCTCAGCGCCATTCCTTACGTCTTCGCGATGGCGGCGATGCTGCTGATGGCGCGCAGCTCCGACCGCTCGGGCGAGCGGCGGCGGCATCTGGCGGCGAGCCTTGCGGTTGCGGCTGTCGGCTTTGCTCTCAGCGCGGTGCTGACCTCTCCCCTGCCGTCGGCGCTGGCGCTGATTCTGGCGGCGGCGGGCATCTGGGGCTGCTTTGGACCCTTCTGGGCGCTGCCCGCGAACAGGCTGCGGGGAACGGCGGCGGCGGGCGGCATTGCGCTGATCAATTCCATCGGCGCGCTCGGCGGCTTCTGCGGTCCGTATCTGATGGGACGGGTGAGCGACCTGACGCACAGCTTTCGCGCTGCGCTGTGGGTGACGGCGATTCTGCTGTTTTTCTCCGCGCTGCTTGCGCTGGTGCTGCTGCGCGGCTCCGCGAAGCCTGCGCACGAGGCGTAGAATGGAAGACAGCCGCTGCTGTCTGATACCCGGCAAACGACCGGACCATACTTCATCCCCCAGCCTTCATACGGACATCCATTATTTTTATGACTTCGACCAGACTGGACTCGACCACTTCGGAACCCATGTCAGAACGATCTGCTGCTACGCCCTCCTCACGCGAACTTATTTTTGATGCCTTCCGGCGCTGGGGCCATCTGCAGGCGCAGCTCGATCCGCTGGGCCAGTACCTGCTGCCCGCACCGGTTCCTGAACTCGATCTCTCCGGCGCCGATGCCGGCGATGCCCGGCGCTGCTACTGCGGCACGATCGGCGCAGAATTCATGCACATTCCCGCCCGCGAGCGGCGCGAATGGATTCAGGAACACCTCGAATCCGAGCCGGCGAAGGTGGACTCGGCCCATATTCTGGACCTGCTGACGCGGGCCGATATTTTCGAACAGGTGATTCAGTCGCGCTATCTGGGAACGAAGCGCTTTTCGCTCGAAGGCGTGACGGTGCTGATTCCCTTTCTCGACGAGCTGCTGAACCGCTCGGCGGAGCTGACGGCCGACCGCTGCGTGATGGGCATGAGCCATCGCGGACGTCTAAGCGTGATGGTGAACACCTTCGGCAAATCGGCGGCGGATATCTTTTCGCGCTTTGAAGATGTGGACCCGCGCAGC
Source organism: Paracidobacterium acidisoli (assembly GCF_003428625.2). Lineage (GTDB taxonomy): Bacteria > Acidobacteriota > Terriglobia > Terriglobales > Acidobacteriaceae > Paracidobacterium > Paracidobacterium acidisoli. The sequence goes on from NZ_QVQT02000006.1 coordinate 259,949, forward strand.
ATTCTGGGCGGCGGCGACGTGAAGTACCATGTCGGCGCGACGGGCGATTATCCGACGCGCAACGGCGGAAGAATCTCGCTGCACCTGGTGTCGAACCCCAGCCATCTGGAGGCGGTCGATCCGGTGGCGATGGGACGCGCGAAGGCGCGGCAGGACCGCTACGGCGCAGACGGCATGGACCGCGTGCTGCCGGTTATCATTCACGGCGACGCAGCCTTCGCCGGCCAGGGCATCTGGGCGGAGACGATGAACCTGGGCGGCATTGACGGCTTCAGCGTGGGCGGCGGCATTCACATCATCGTGAACAATCTGATCGGCTTCACGGCAGAGCCGGACGAGTCGAACTCGTCGCGCTATTCGTCGGACCTGGCGAAGCGGCTGCCGGTGCCGATCTTCCACGTGAACGCGGAGGACCCGGCGGCGGTGGTTCGCATTGCCGCGCTGGCCGCCGAGTACCGGTACAAGTTCCACACCGATGTGGTGGTCGATCTGATCGGCTACCGCCGCCACGGCCACAGCGAAGTCGACGATCCAACGATTACGCAGCCGCTGCGCTATGCGCGCATCAAGGACCATCCGGCGCTGTATGAGATTTACGCGAAGCAGACGGGACTGGATGTGTCGGCGCGGGTGAAGGAGCTGCAGGCCGAGTTCTCCGAGGCGCAGAAGACGGCGACCACGATGCAAAAGAAGGCGCATCTGGCGCAGCTTCCCGAGTACTGGAAGGCGTATCCGGGCGGCCCGTACCGCGCGGAGTATGAAGTGGAGACGGGGCTGGACAAGGAAGCGGTCGACCGGCTGGCGCAGGGGCTTGCGTCGTTTCCCGAGGGATTCCACATTCATCCCAAGATCAAAAAGCTGCTGGAGCAGCGCGCCGAGATGGGCCACGGCAAACGTCCGTTCGACTACGGCATGGCCGAGGCGGTGGCCTTTGCGTCGCTCGTCACTGCGGGCACGCCGGTACGCCTGAGCGGGCAGGACAGCCAGCGCGGCACCTTCAACCAGCGGCACAGCGTGCTGATCGACATTGAGAATGAGCGTCCGTGGATTCCACTGAACCATCTGAACGAGAACCAGGCGACGTTTTCGGTCTATAACTCGATACTCTCCGAAGCCGGCGTGATGGGCTTCGAATACGGGTACAGCCGCGATTATCCCGAGACTCTGGTGCTGTGGGAGGCGCAGTTCGGCGACTTCGCCAACGGCGCGCAGATCGTGATCGATCAGTTCATCTCAGCCGGTGAAGACAAGTGGGGACTGCTGAGCGGGCTGGTGCTGCTGCTGCCGCACGGCTACGAAGGCCAGGGACCGGAGCATTCGAGCGCCCGCATCGAGCGCTACCTGCAGCTCGCGGCGCGCGACAATATTCAGATCTGCCAGCCTTCGACGGCGGCGCAGTATTTCCATCTGCTGCGGCGGCAGGCGCTGCGCCCGTGGCGGAAGCCGCTGGTGGTCTTCACGCCGAAGAGCATGCTGCGCCATCCGGACGCGGTCTCTCCGATTGCCGACTTTGCGCAGCCGCGCTTCCGCAATGTGCTGCCGGAGACAGGGATTCAGAATGCGGAGCGGCTGCTGCTGTGCACGGGCAAGATCGGGCACGATCTGCGCGTGGAGCGGCAGAAGCGCGGCGACGGCACGACGGGCATCCTCTTCCTCGAACAGCTTTATCCGTGGCCCGAGGCGGAGCTGAAGGCCGCGATTGAGGCTCATCCGGGCGCGACGGAGCTGGTATGGGTGCAGGAAGAGCCGGAGAATATGGGCGCGCTCTCCTTCGTGATGCCACGCCTGCGCCGCCTCTTCCGCGACCGGCAGGTGCTCAGCATCAAGCGCTCGGCTGCCGCCAGCCCCGCAACCGGCTCGGCCAAAGCGCACGAGATGGAACAGCGCACGCTGATCGAGCTGGCTCTGGGACCGGGGCTGAAGGAAAAGGCGAGTCATTGAAGGCAGGGATCAGGGATTAGGGATTAGGGATTAGCCATCAGAATTCAGGATGAGATGTGCATCTTTACAGATGACTGCTCCATGTTGATTGCCCTTTTTCCATCACCTGCATGCAAAAGCAAAAAAGCGTCACCGTAATGGTGACGCTTTTGCTTTTTCCTGTACCCTGCGCTCTGAGCCCTGCGTGCTGCGTTACGCGTGGAGATGCATCTCCCAGCCGAGGTAGCGAACGGCGGCCTCGTAAACGGGGCTGGCCACCTTCGAGAAGTTGGCCGCGACGTGGTGCTCGAAGCCGGTCTCGCAGATGTAGTGCAGCAGCTTCTGCAGATTCGGAATCTTCACCACACCGGCGCCCCCGAAGGTCTCGAGCGGATCGTTCGTGAATTCGCCTTCGCCGATATAACCACGAATCTTTCCGTGATAGTCGTCGGTCGAGAAGCGGACATAGCTCATCGCGCCGGCCTTTACGCGGCCCACGCAGGTGCCGAAGGTGTTTTCCTTGCCGACCGTGCCGGCGATGATCTCCTGGAAGTCCATGACGACATCGGCGAAGAAGTGCTTCGGCAGGTTGGAGCAGTGGAAGCAGACGGCTTTATCCGGATCGTCGCCGTAGTTGTTGTTCCAGTCGAGCAGGGCGCTCGGCGTCTCGGATGCGAGAGCGAGGGCGTACATGCTGAGCGTGCCGGCCACGTCGGTCTCGCAGGCGCTCGAGAAGAGGTTCTCGCTCATCATGCTCATGACCGTGCAGGGCACGACGCCGAAGTACTCCTCCATCGAGGTCCAGCACTGGATGGCGCTGACGGTGCAGTGCGTCTGCTGCATCCAGGTATCGATAACCGCGCCGAGCTTCGCCATCTTCATCAGCGCTTCCTGGGGAATGCCCTTCGTGGCGACGTAGGAGTTGATGGCGGCGAGCTTGGCCTGGGTGGCGTCGTCGTTGTCCTTCAGGCGGGCGACGCGGCCCATGACCTCGGAGAGGTCGAGCGTCTCGACCGAGATGCCGGAGCGCTCGAGCAGGCGCTCGCTGTAGCGCACCGTGTTGAAGGCCGCGGGGCGCGCGCCGATGGCGCCGATGCGCAGGTTGCTGAAGCCGTCGACGACGCGGCAGACGGCGGAGAACCATTCGAGATCCCTGCGGAACTCGTCGGAGTCGGGCTGGACGGTATGCGACTTCGTCAGCGAATACGGAATGCCGTACTGCATGAGGTTGTTACAGGCCGACATCTTGCCGCAGAAGCTGTCGCGGCGATGCGAGATCTTCATGATGTCTTTGCGGTCGGGCGTGGCCTGGATGAGAACGGGCACCTTCAGCGTCGAGAGACGGATGGCGTCGGCGATGCCGCGCTCGTCGCCGAAGTTGGGCAGCGTGACGAGGATGCCGTCGATCTCGTCGCGGTGTTTGCGGAAGAGCTCGCCGCAGCGGCGGGCCTCTTCATGGGTTTCGACGGCGCCGTACTTCGACTGCTCGGGGGTGAGAGCGATCACTTTGATCCCCGCTTTTTCCAGAACGCCCAGCATCTCCTCGCGCCCCTCTTTTGCGAGGTGGTCGGGGAAAAAGCCGCGATTGCCAACGATAAGTCCGAAAGTAAGTTGCTTCTTCATAAGTCCGGTTTCAGCTCCTGATCCTGTCTGTAACTTCGGTGCGCGGAGAAACGGCCTTCGCTCTTAACGTACGCGGGGCCAGAAACGAATGGTGTAGATCAGTCCTCCCACGCCCATCAGAGCGCCCCACCAGATGGCGGGATGGAACTGGTTGTAGAGCACCGGCGGATGAACCAGAGGATGGGAGAGCTCCCATAATCCGGTGACGGTGATAATCGCGCCATAGATCAGGAAGAGAACGCCGGAAAAAAACCAGATCGAAATGGGTTCACGCATGATTGTCTGCTCCGCCTTACCAGAAGATGATATTGAGCGCGATGAAGACGACGGCAATCAGGGCCGCCCATACGATGGGCTTCTGATACCAGTGATCGTCGCGCTCCTCGGGAATTTTGGTGGCTCCGTAGACGAGCCCCTCGAGCTCGGCCTCGGGCCGGGGTTTGGTCATCAGGCTCACGACCACGGTGACAATTACGCAGGCCAGCCAGGACCACAGAGCGCGGTACATGTCTTCAGCCAGAGCTTTCGCGTCGGGCGAGAGCGCCACATAGCGCAGCGCCGAAGGATCGTGGCGCACCCACGACCACAGCCCGATGGCCGTGCCGGTACCGGCGAGCAGACCCCAGAAGCCGCCCGCTTTGGTGGCCCGCTTCCACAGCATGCCAAGGATCACAGTGCCGAAGAGCGGCGCGATGAAGAAGCTGAAGAGACCCTGCACGTAGTCCATGATGCTGGCCGCGTGCTGCACCAGATAGGCCGTGCCCACGGAGATGAGCACGCCGATAAAGGTGCACCAGCGGCCCATCGAGACATAATGCCGGTCGCTCGCCTTCTTATTCAGAAAGGCGCCGTAGATATCGTAGGTCCAGACGGTGGCGAAGGCGCTGACGTTGCCGGCCATGCCGGACATGAAGCCGGCGATCAGCGCGGTGACGCCGAGGCCGAGCAGGCCCGGTCCGCAGTAGCGCACCAGCATCAGCGGCAGCACCTCGTTGTAGCTGTGCTGGCCGGAGGCGACGGCCTGAGCTTCGCCGACCAGATGAAAGGGCAGCGCGGAGAGAGCGATGAGGCCGGGCAGGATGACGATGAACGGCACCATCATCTTGAAGGCCGCGCCGATGATGGGAGCCATGCGCGCCGAGCGCAGGTTGTTCGCGGAGAGCACGCGCTGGACGACGAGAAAGTCGGTGGTCCAGTAGCCGAAGCTGGTCACGAGGCCGAGCCCGAAGACGAGGCCGGTCCAGTGAATGCCCATGGGGTTATCACGGAAGTGCCCGGTGGTGCTCCACAGGTGGGTGTAGTCGGTGCTGCCGAGGCGGACGGCGATCTGCGCCTTCAGGTTGCTCCAGCCGCCGACCTCGATGATGCCCATGATCGGCACGAGCAGCGCGCCGAGCCAGATGAGCAGGAACTGCAGGACCTCGTTGTAAATGGCCGAGCGCAGTCCGCCGAGGGCGACGTAGATGGCGACGGTGATCGAAGAGATCCAGATGCTGAAGTTGAGGTTCCAGCCGAGGACCACCTTCATCACGATGGCCATCGCATACATATTGATGCCGCTCATCAGCACGGTCATGAAGGCGAAGCTGATGGCCGAGATGGCGCGGGTGCCGTCGCCGAAGCGCAGGTGCAGATATCCGGGAACCGAGTTGACCTTCGAGATGTAATAGAACGGCATCATCACGATGCCGAGGAAGAGCATGGCGGGGATGGCGCCGATCCAGTACCAGTGCGTGGCGAGAATGCCGTACTGGTAGGCCGAGCCCGCCCATCCCATCAGCTCAAGCGACCCAAGGTTTGCCGAGACGAAGCTGAGACCGGCGATCCACGCCGTCATCTCGCGTCCCGCCATGAAAAATTCCTCGCTGGTGTTCGAGGAGCCCTTCAGATAAAAGCCGATGAAGATCACGATCGCGAAATAGACCGCGATCACGGCTATATCGACTCCGCTGAGCTTTACCAGCGACGACGACAGCATCGCGCAGAGCGCTGCCGGGTTTGTGATTGCAAAGTGCATGCCTGGTCCTGCCTCAATCCGCCTGAAAGTCGTGCTTCAAATTCATAAACCGAAAATATGCCGATGGAGCCGGCGCGTATCGCAGAGAGATGCCTCTATCTGCCGTTCATTCTGATTTCTGCCTGTACATCCGTATATCTTTATCTGTCTTTACTTCGTATATCTTTATTTGTCCGTACTTCTTATATCTTTATTTGTCCGTACTTCTTATATCTTTATTTGTCCGGACTTCGTATATCTTTACTGCCCGTACGTCGCTTTTGCGCCGTGCTTGCGAAAATAATGGCGGTCCTGCAGCGCCTGCGAGATACCCGCTCCCTCAGCATTCAGAGTAACCGTATAGAAGGCCATCCGGGCCACCGCCTCGAGCACTACGGCGTGATAAGCAGCCGCGGCCGGCGTTTTGCCCCACGCGAACGGGGCGTGTCCGGCAACGAGAACGGCCGGAACGGCGTCCGGATCAAGATTCTGCTCGCGAAAGCGGCGCGCGATGGCGACGCCGGTGTTCAGAACATAGTCGCCGCCGATCTCCTCCGCGTTCAGCTCATCGGTGACCGGAACCGGCCCATAGAAGTAGTCGGCGTGCGTGGTTCCGAAGGAAGGAATGCTGCGCCCGGCCTGAGCCCAGGCGGTGGCGAACTCGGAGTGCGTGTGGACCACGCCGCCGATGGTGGGAAACTCGCGATAGAGGAAGAGATGCGTGGCGAGATCGGAGGAGGGGCGAAGCGAGCCTTCGACGATCTTTCCGTCGAGATCGGTGAGCACCATGTCCGACGGCTTCATGGATTCATACGGCACGCCGCTCGGCTTGATGGCCACCAGTCCCTGTTCGCGGTCGATGCCGCTTGCATTTCCAAAGGTATAAAGAACGAGCCCGCGGCGAACGATTTCGAGATTCGCTTCGAGCACCTGCTCGCGCAGAGATTCCAGCATGCTGTGGCCTGGCCTTTCGCCGCAAATGAGGCAATTGTACTAAATCGGTTTAACCGTATTCTTTCGGGCAAACGTTTACTGGCTTTTTGAAGCTATGCGTTTTACACTTGCCAAGTCAAGCCGAAAGCCCATGTCTGCCGTCAAACGTAAGCCAAGACAACCCGTTGCAGGCCGCAAGCGCCTCGATATCCGCGATGTGGCGCATCATGCGCGCGTCTCCATTGCCACCGTTTCACGCACTATTAACCGTGTGCCGACTGTCGACCAGGAGCTGGCGAAGCGCGTCTGGAAGGCGATCGAAGAGCTGAATTATTTTCCCAACACGCAGGCGCGCGCTCTGGTCTCCGGCCGCAGCCACCTGATGGGACTGCTGATCTCGGAGATCACGAACCCGTTCTTCCCGGAGCTGATTCAGGGCTTCGAGGAGATTGCGGTGAAGAACGGCTACGAGATTCTGATCGGCTCGACCAGCTACGACCTCGAGCGCATGGATACCTGCATCCGGCGCATGCTGGAGCGCAACGTGGACGGCGTGGCGGTGATGACCTTCGGCATCGAAGAACCGCTGCTCGAGGAGTTTGCCTCGCGCAATATTCCGATGGTCTTCGTCGATTCCGGTCCGCCGAGTCCGCTGGTGAGCGCGCTGGTGGTGAATTACCGGCACGGGATTCGCGAAGGCGTGCAGCACCTGGCGGCGCTGGGCCATCGCCATCTGGGCTTCATCAGCGGCCCGTTGCAGCAGCGGTCGTGCCAGCTGCGCAAGGCGGCCTTTCTGGACTGCTGCGCGGAGATCGGTCTGAAGCCGCTCGACGCATGGCTGGTGGAGGGCGATCACACGCTCGAGGGCGGCATGCGCGCCATGGAGCGGCTGCTGGCCGCGAAGGAACATCCCACCGCCGTGATGTGCTCGAACGATATGACGGCCATCGGCGCGCTGCGCGTGCTGTCGCACAAGGGGATGAACGTTCCGGAAGATCTTTCGATCATCGGCTTCGACGACATCCATCTGGCCGAGTTCGTCCATCCGCCGCTGACCACGGTGCGCATGTCGCGCACCGACCTGGCGCGCGCCGCGTTTGAGGCGCTGCGCAGCCATATCGAAAAGCCGGACCAGCCGGCGCTGCCCAGCCGCTATCCGGTGACGACCAGGCTGACGGTGCGGCAGTCGACCAGCTATCCGCCGGGCGTTTCCATCTCGAACGGTAAACGGACGGTCACGCGAAAGCGGAAGACGGCGGCCAAATAGAGGATCAGCAGACGAGGTGGCCGCGGGTGAGCTTCAGCCCGTCGAGCCTTCCGAGCAGCGTCACCGCAACCAGGTCAGGCCGGAAGAGCGCATTGGCCATCTGCATGACCTGCTCTACGGTGACCCGCTCCACCTTGTCGAGAATCTCCTGCAGGCCGAAGAAGTAGTCGAAGTACATCTGCTGGCGGGCTAGGTTCGACATGCGCGACATGGAGCTTTCGAGCGAGAGCAGAAGATTGCCCTTGAGCTGATCCTTGGCGCGGCGCAGCTCGTCGGCGGCGAGGGGCTCGGTCTTCAGGCGGCGGAACTCGGCCATGACCAGCTCGACGACCTGCACGGCCTTGTCGGACGAGGTGCCGGCATAGACGCAGAGGGAGCCGGTGTCGCGGTAGGGATTGAGATCGCTGTAGATCGCATAGGCGAGGCCGCGCTCTTCGCGGACCGTCTGAAAGAGGCGCGAGCTCATGCCGCCGCCGAGGATGGTATTGAGCAGAAGCGTGACGTAGCGCGATTCGTCGCCGATCGGCGGCGCGGGCACGCCGAGACACAACTGCACCTGCTCGAGGCTCTTCTTGTTGCGCAGATTGATGCGCGCGGCGGTAGTGGGCGGAGGGCCGGAGTACTTCGACTCGCCGGCGGGGAGGCCTTCGAAGCGCCGCACCACATGCTCCACAAAGCTGTCGTGCTCGAGGTTACCGGCCGCGGTGAAGACCATGTTTCCGCCGAGGAAGCGCTGCTCGTAAAAACCGATCAGGGTTTCGCGCTCGAATTTGCGGACGGTCTCGCGGGTGCCGAGGATGGGCTTGCCGAGCGGATGGTCCTTCCAGAAGTTCTGGGTGAAGATCTCGTGCACCAGATAGTCGGGATTGTCCTCGTCCATCTTGATCTCTTCGAGGATCACGCCGCGCTCGCGGGTGATCTCGTCGTCGGCGAAGACGGGATTGAGGACCAGATCGGAGAGGACGTCCAGGGCCGTCGGCACGTGCTCGTCGAGCACCTTCATGTTGAAGCAGACGGTCTCCTTGCCGGTGAAGGCGTCGAGATTGCCGCCGATGGCGTCGACTTCGCGGGCGATGCGCTGCGCGGAGCGCGATTTGGTGCCCTTGAAGACCATATGCTCAATGAAATGGGAGATGCCGTTCACCTCCGGCAGCTCGTGGCGCGATCCGTTGCGGACCCACACGCCCATGGCGACGGAACGCACGTGCTCCATCTTTTCGGTCAGCAGCGTCAGGCCATTCGACAGTACGGTGCGGCGGATATTGCGATTCGGATCCATATCTTCGGTAGTCATTAGACGAACCTGACTTTCTTTCGGGGGCCTGCTGTTCAAAAAGCCGGTCCTGCGATTTTGATTCCGGGAACAATCCGGGGGCGGGGTGCACAGCAAAGGCTTCTGGGGCCGGTTGCGCTATGCTCAATACGGATGAGTCCAGGCTGGGAACAACCTTTCCTTATTTTAGACGCTCCAGCCCTGCCCGCCGATCCAGTCGCTGCAAGGCCGCTTTTCGGCCTTTCCAATCAACAACTTGAAGAAGCGATGGCGGAGTTTTCCGCACCGACGTGGCGGGCGCGCCAGCTCGGGGAGGCGCTTTACCGGCAGCGGGTGGAGACGCTGGACGAGATTACTCCCTGGCCGAAGACGCTGCGGGAAAGGGTGCGCGCGGCCGGTTTCGAGGTGGGTCTGCCGCGGATTGCGCAGGCCTTTCAGTCGGTGGACGGGACGGAGCGGTATCTGCTCGCGGTCGCAGGCGGGCAGACGGTCGAGACGGTGTGGATGCCGGAGGGCGACGACGGCGAGGCCGGCGACGGCTCGGAGGCGGGCGACGAAGAGCAGGGCTCAGAGCGCAGGGCGCAGGGCTCAGCGGGCAAAGACCAGCCTGCGGGCAGAAAGCGCGCCACGATCTGCGTGTCGAGCCAGATCGGCTGCGCCGTCAACTGCCGGTTTTGTCTGACGGCAAAGCTCGGCATCCAGCGCAACCTGACGGCCGGCGAGATTGCCGGGCAGGTCGCGGCGGTGCTGAAGCGCCATGACGCTGAGCCGGGGCGCGACCGCATCAACCTTGTGTTTATGGGCATGGGCGAGCCCTTTCTGAACTACGACGCGTTTATGGCGGCGGCGCGGCTGCTGGTCGAAGAGGTGGGCATCGCGGAGTCGCGCATGACGGTCTCGACCTCGGGCGTTGTGCCGGGCATTCTGCGCTTTGCCGCGGAGCCGGTGCGGCCGAAGCTGGCCATCTCGCTGAATGCGTCGAACGATCAGGTGCGCGAGTCGGTCATGCCGATCACGCGCAAATGGGATATCGCGGCGGTGCTCGATGCGGTGCGGCAGCTTCCGCTGCGGCCACGAGAGCGCGTGACCTTCGAGTATGTGCTGCTGGGCGGAATCAACGACCGGATCGCGCATGCCGATGAGGTGGTGAAGCTGCTGCGGCGGATCAACCTGCCGCTGAAGGTGAACCTGATCGTCTGGAACCCCGGTCCGGGTATTCCTTACCACATGCCCGAGGCCGCGGACGTGAGCGCCTTTCAGCAGCGGCTGATCGACAGGGGCATTCCGGCTTTTATTCGGCGCCCGCGCGGGCGGGATATCTACGCGGCCTGCGGACAACTGAAGCAGACGGCTTCGGCGACAGCGTAGCCCTTTCTCCTCTCTTTCCTCTTTCAGCGCTCGTTGAGGGTGATCTCGAGACGGGTGTCTTTGGGAAAGGTCAGCTCATGGCCTTTGGCGATCCACCGATACCAGATGGATTTCGAGAGCGCGAAAAAGGCGAAGCCGCGCGACACAGCCGGACTGGCGGCGCTCATGGCGACGATTCTGGCGGCGAGGCCGAAGCCGTTGCTGGTGACGGCGCTGTTGCCGACGTGGCCGGCGTCGTCTCCAAAGGTGGTGGCGGCGAGCAGGCCGAGAGCGAGAGGCGCGATGAGCTGGTCGCGTCCCCCGGTGCTTTTGGCGCTGCCCTCGGCGTCGATCTGCACATGCTGGCCGGGAGCGGCTTCGGCGGCGGAGAGCTGACCGTGGATCTCCTGCGATGCGGGGCCGGCTGCTCCGGGCAGCTCCACCTTACGGAAGCTGAAGCGGAGCCTTCCGTTGCGGGCGAGCCAGCGGGCGGGGCGCGTCTGCAGCACGGTGCCGTCGAGCTTCGTGCCTTCGGGCAGGATGAGCTTCGACTTGTCCGGAGTCAGCAGAGGGCTGGTGAGCACGGCCTCGACGGGAGCGCCCTTTTGCGTGGTCGCGGAGTCGAGACCGCTGACGAGGCGGGCCTGAATCACGCCGATGGGCGGGCGTCCCTGCAGATCGAGGACCGGCAGCGGCGCAGGTGGGTGCGGCTGAGGGAGGGAGAGCGGCGCGGTGAGATCGGCGTCGTATTCGGTGCCGGTCCAGATCATCTGCGGGTGCCAGGGAAGCTGAGAGTAGACCCAGCGGCGGGCGCGGTCTCCGAAGTTCGGCTTGCGAAGGGTGTCGAGGACTTCCCTCTTCCGCTCCTCGATCTGCGCGGTGGCCTGCCGGCGCAGAGAGGGACGTTTGCCGCCGCTGCTCATGCGGATCACGGAGCTGTCGCGCTCGACCGCCGCGGTTTTCATGGGCAGGGCTGTGCCGTCGGGAAGGGTGAGGGTGTCGAAGGCGACGCGCGGGGTGACGAGCGGGGTGAAGTCGCCGTCGAGCAGAGCGCGGGTACGCGCGCTGCCCCGCACCGGATCGCGGGCAAGGATGGTTCCGGAGACGGGCGTGTTGACGGCGAGCACCTGATGATCGCGCAGATAAACGGGCGCGATCAGATGGCCTTCCATCCGGACGCCGGTCTTTACGCGGTAGCGGTGATCGATCTGAATCCGGAGGGGCACACCGGAGGGTATGACGGCAACCTGGGCCGCCACGGGCAGAGCGGACCATACTCCGGCCAGCAGAAGCAGCCGGGAAAAACAGCTCAGCATTCATTCTCCCTGTGGATCTCTCTCGATGAGACAGGAGCGGGCGGGAAGAGTCACCGGGATTCAGCGGCCGGCGGAGCGGCATGACCGACACTTCATTTCGACGTCACAATCCTGGGCCGAACGGCGCCCGGCAGCCCCCCTGGCGGACGATAGACAGGCACGGCCGGGAAGGTTCCCGGTGCGGAAAAAAGCTGCTATCTTCCGTCTAACTATCCAGAATCCATGCGCTTACTCTCTCCACGCTCCGGACCGGCTCTTTTAGCGGCGATATTTCTGCTCTTTTTGCCGGCCTTTGCCGGACGATCCGCCAGGGCGGAGACCGTCGATACCGATCCCCTGAACCGCCAGCCGGAGGTGCAGGAGGCGTTTCGCCACTTCTACAACCTGGACTACGACGGGGCGATTGCGCGCTTCGAGCGCATCCAGCGGGAGCATCCTGACGATCCGCTGGCGACCGCGTATCTGCTCGATGCGACGCTCTTTCGCGAGCTGAACCGGCTGGACCTGCTGGACACGACGTTCTATGCCAACGATGGGTTTCTGACCGGGAAGCATACGGTGGTCGAAGACCCGAAGGTGCGCGACCGGATCAAAGCGCTGAGCGACCAGGCGGTGAACCAGGCGAACGCACAGCTGAAGACCAATCCCAATGACGTGAATGCGCTGTTTGCGCGGGGATGGGCGCGGAGCCTCGAAGCGGCGTACATGGCGATGGTGGAGCGCGCCTTCGGCAGCGGTCTGCATCTGGCGCTGGGTGCGCGCAGCGACCACATGAAGGTGCTGCAGCTTGATCCGCGCTACGAGGACGCCAAGCTGGTGGTCGGGGTGTATCAGTACGTGGTGGGCGCGCTGCCCTTCGCCTTCAAGCTGCTGATCGGCTTTGCCGGCATTCACGGATCGAAGACGGAAGGGATGGCGCTGCTCGAGGACGCGGCGGCGCACGGCGTGATCACGCAGGTGGAGGCGAAGACCACGATGATGCTCTTCCTGCGGCGCGAGGCGAAGTATCCGGCGGCGGTCGCGCTGGCGCATTCGCTGGCGGAGGAGTATCCGCGCGATTTTCTTTTCTGTCTGGAAGAGGCGAACCTGGAGAAGGATGCCGGCGACGGGCTGAAGGCCATCACGACGTATCGCAAGGTGATCGGCCAGGCGCAGAGGCCGGGCTATTTCGATAATGCGCACAAGGAGCTGGCGTACTTCGGGCTGGGCGACAGCCTGCGCGGCCAGAGGATGTACATGGACGCGGTCGAGGCGTATCGCAGCGCGGCGGCCGAGCCCTCGACCAGCCCGGAGCTGAAGCGCCGCTGCCTGCTGGAGGCGGGCAAGACCTACGATCTGATGATGGATCATCCCCGGGCCGTGCAGCAGTATGAGGCGGTGCTGAACGCGGGCAGCGACACGGTGCAGGGCGACCAGGCGAAGAAGTATATCCATACCGCCTATACCGGACGCTGACGCCGGTATGGCATGCTGAAGGGAACCCGGCGGGACGGTTCCTCGTATTTCTCTGCAGAAAGCGTTCCCGAAGCGGCATGAACGCGCAGGCGGACGCACAAGGGAGAATCACGATGGCGATCTATTGCAGAAACTGCGGTAAGGCGCTGAACGACGACGCGCGCTTCTGCTCGGCCTGCGGAGCGCAGATGTACTATGCACCTCCGCCACTGTACACGGGGGCATCCAGGCTGATGCGTCCGAGGCCGGGGCGCATGATTGCCGGAGTGTGCCAGGGACTGGCCAACAGCTATGCCTGGGATGTGGTGTGGGTGCGGGTGATTACCGTGCTGCTGGCGGTCTTCGGGGGCGGATCGGGCCTGCTGGCCTATATCATCTTCTGGGTGGTCATGCCGGAGGAGCCGATCGCGCTTCCCCCGCCGGCCGCAACTTACAATCCTCCGAGCGGCAGCTGAGGCCCCTGCGCAGCGGCTGAAGCCCGGAGCGGCGAGGACAAAGGTTGGAGCTGAAACAACTGGCATCATTCACAGCCGTGGCAGAACAACGCAGTTTCCCGGGCGCTGCCCGACTGCTCCACCTGACACAACCCGTGCTGGCCCGCAGGATGCGGGAGCTGGAAGAGACGCTCGGTGTGCGGCTGTTTGTACACGAGGGCGACTCGGTCCGGCTGACCCACGCCGGCCAGGTCTTCCTGAAAGAAGCGCAGGCGCTGCTGGCGCAGGCCGAGCGCGCCACGGCGCTGACGCGCCACGCGGCGGAAGAGCACACGGCAGAACAGAAAGACGCCCCGGCTTCGAACGGCTTCCCTGCCGCGGACGAGCCGGCGATGGTGGATCTTGTCGGCGTAGGGCTGAATGCCACGGATACGGTAATTCCGCTGCCGCATCATCCGGCTCCCGGCTCGAAGGTGGAGTATCACGCGGCCAGCGTGCATCCGGGCGGGCAGACGGCGACCACGGTGGTCGCCTGCCAGCACTGGGGCATGCGCACCCGCTATGTGGGCAAGCTGGGCGACGACAGCGCGGCGGCTCTGCATCGTGAGGCCTTTGCCCGCGCCGGCGTGGATGCGCAGCTGATTACCGTGGAGGGCGCGGCCAGTCCGCAGTCGATCATTCTGGTGGACGGCGAGGGCGAGCGGTCGGTGCTGTGCCAGCGCGACGAGCGGCTGACGCTGCAGCCGGACGAGCTGGACCGGGCATGGATTCAGCGGGCGCGCGCGCTGCATATCGACGGATTCGACACCGCGGCGGCGGCGCTTGCGGCGGGATGGGCGCGCGAGGCGGGCATTCCGGTGATCGCCGATCTCGATGAGCTGTATCCGGGCGTGGACGAGCTGCTGACGAAGATCGACTACCTGATCGTGAGCCGCGACTTTCCCTGCCGCCTGATGCAGGAGAACGATCTGGAGACGGCTCTGCGTGGCATGCAGCGCCGCTACGGCAACACGCTGACGGCGGCGACGCTGGGACACGACGGGGTTCTGGCCTGGGACGGACGGCAGATGCACTACGTGCCCGCCTTCCATGTTCCGGTGGCGGATACGACGGGGGCGGGCGATATCTTCCATGCCGGATTTATTTACGGCCTGCTGCAGGCGTGGCCGCTCGAGCGGACGCTGGAGTTTGCCTGCGCCGCGGCGGCGCTGAACTGCATGGCGGCCGGAGCGCGGGGCGGGATTCAGACGGTTGAAGCCGTCGAAAAGCTGATGGCCTCCGGCGCACGGTATCACTCGGCCTTCTGCGTGGCGGACGAGTCCTGGACGCGGTAAAGACACACGAATCCCGTGTCCCGAAGCGGAACATGGGGCACCCGGCACCTGACGAAATATTCTCCCTCAGGGGCTGAAGCCCGGCTTATTTTTCGCCAGCTCCGGCACGGCTGAAGCCGTGCCCTGATACAAATCAATTTCAAACTGCCGATATAACGCAATTTCAAACTAACCCAGTACTGATTTTCAGCCCGGTTTGCCTGAATGCCCGGTACTCCGTACGATAGAAGAGGACCGTCCGGTGCGTTCCTTTGGCGCGTGCTTCGCGCGCGAACCCCGCATGTTTTCAGGGCAATGAGGCGCATGCTGGAGACTTCGGAGCGCTTCGGACGAACATATTTCACCGTCTTCACGCCGCCTGCTTCCACCAGAGTCTCGGGGCCGGGCAAGGAGTGAATTCCATCGGACAGCGCCGGCTGCACCTGACCAGGGTGGGAGCGGCGGGAAGACGGCATGGGAAGGCACACAGCTTTGAGTTCACTGGAAACCAATCCTGCAGAGACCGCTGCACAGGAAACCCTCACGCCGGAGACGGACGCTGCCACCGGTACAGAACACGCGGGGCACAGCCATGAGGGCCACGATCACGACCATCATCATCATGATCACGACCATGCGCAGCCCGCTCCCACGCTGAACCCCGAATGCACCCGCGAGGTCGAGATCGAGGTACCGGCGGACGAGGTCTCGAAGGCCTTCCGCACCGTCGTGAAGCGCTATCAGAAGCAGGCGCGCATTCCGGGCTTCCGCATCGGGAAGGTGCCGGAGTCGCTGATCCGCAAACGGTTCGCCGACGGCATCCGCCAGGAAGTGGTGGAGACCGTGGTGCCGGGGCACTTCCGCGCCGCGATCGAGCAGCAGAAGGTCACGCCGGCCTCGCAGCCGCAGGTGACGGATCTGCACCTTGAAGAGGGCGAGCCGCTGAAGTTCAAAGCGGCCTTTGAGATTCAGCCGGAGTTCTCCGTTGACGGCTACCAGGACGTGAAGGTCGAGAAGCCTTCGGCGGAGCTGTCCGAGGCGGAGTTCGAGGCGGAGCTGGAGCGCATCCGCGATGCCCGCTCGACGATGGAGCCGGTCGCCGAAGACCGCGCCCTCGCCGATGGCGACTGGGCGCAGATCGGCTTTAAGGGCGAGATCCGGACGGAGACGCCCGAAGAGCAGACGGCGGAGCAGGCCCGTCCGATCGAAAGCGACGATGCGGTGATCGAAGTGGGCGGAGCGAATACGCTTCCGGCCTTCAACGAGGGGCTGCGCGGAGCGAAGCCGGGACAGGAGCTGAAGTTCGAGGTCGCATATCCTGCCGACTTCGGCGAGAGAAACCTGGCCGGCAAAACGGTCGCCTACGACGTGGAAGTGAAGGGCATCAAAAAGAAGATTCAGCCCGAGCTGAATGACGAGTTCGCCAAAGAGCTGGGCGGCGAGTACGAGGGCATCGAGGACTTCCGGCAGAAGCTGCGGGAGCATATGGCAAACGACAAGAAGCGCCGGGTGGAAGCCGAGACCCGCGAGCGGCTGCTGGAGGCTCTGGTCGGACGCTTCCACTTCCCCGTGCCCGAGTCGCTGGTGCAGAACCAGATCGACGCGCGGCTGGACCGCGGACTGCGGGCGCTGGCATCGCAGGGCATGCGCGCCGAGGACATGCGCAAGCTGGACTTCGCGCGGCTGCGCGAGGCGCAGCGCGATTCGGCGCTCTCCGAAGTCAGAGGGCTCACGATTCTGGACCGGATTGCCGATGCGGAGAATATGCAGGTATCTGACGAGGAACTGGAGCGAGAGCTGCAGATTATCTCTCTGCAAACACGCGAACCGCTGGAAAGCCTGCGCGAGCGTTTGACCAGCGAAGGCAATCTGGCTAGAATTCGTGCACAATTACGGAGAGAGAAAACCGGTAATCTGCTGGTCGAAAGACTGGCCTGAGGTGGACTGTCTGAACCGGCGAAGTGTGTGCGCTTCGCCGGAAATGTATCGATACGCAGCACCGAAGCCTGCGCGTTTCGGGGAGTGGGAATAAGGGGAAACATGGCACTGGTACCCATGGTCATCGAGCAGACGAGCCGCGGCGAGCGGGCTTACGACATTTACTCGCGTCTGCTCCGCGATAACATCATTTTCCTGGGAACGCCCATTGATGACCAGATCGCCAATCTGGTCATTGCACAGTTACTGTTTCTCTCCGGGGAAGATCCGGAGAAGGATATTCAGCTCTATATCAACTCCCCTGGCGGATCGATTACTGCCGGTCTTGCTATCTACGATACGGTTCAGTACATCAAAAACGATGTTGTCACCTTCTGCATCGGCCAGGCGGCGAGCATGGGTGCGTTCCTGCTGATGGCGGGCACCAAAGGCAAGCGTTTCGCTCTGCCGAATTCGCGCATTCTGATCCATCAGCCGTCGATGGGCGGGCTGAGCGGCCAGGCGACGGATATCGACATTCACGCGCGCGAGATTCTGCGCATCCGCGAGATCACCAATACCCTGATGTCGAAGCATACCGGCCAGCCGCTGGAGCGCATTGAACGGGATGTGGAGCGCGACTTCATCATGAACGCGCCTCAGTCGAAAGAGTACGGCATTATTGACGAAATCATCGACCGCCCGCGCACCTGAAACCGGTGAGCCGGCAGCGCACGGACGTACGAAGGAGCACCACGCAGCATGAAAACGCGCACGGGATCGGACGACTCTCTCCGCTGTTCCTTCTGCCATAAGTCGCAGGACGCGGTCGCCAAGCTCATTTCCTCTCCAAGCGATTATCCGCGCGCATACATCTGCGACGAGTGCGTTGCGGTGTGCAATTCGATCCTTGAGGACGACCGCAGCGATGCGCAGCCCGGCGCGGCGCCGGCGCACCTGCCCAAGCCGCTCGAGGTGAAGGCGTTTCTGGACGAGTATGTGATCGGCCAGGAACAGACCAAGAAGAAGCTGGCGGTCGCGGTCTACAACCACTACAAGCGCATCCAGATGAACCGGACGCGCGGCAACGACGTGGAGCTGTCGAAGTCGAATATTCTGCTGGTCGGCCCGACGGGCAGCGGCAAGACGCTGATGGCGCACACCCTGGCCAAGATGCTCGACGTGCCCTTTGCGATCGTCGATGCGACCACGCTGACCGAGGCCGGCTACGTGGGCGAGGATGTCGAAAACATCATTCTGAAGCTGCTGCAGGCCGCCGACGGCGATGTGGCGCGCGCGCAGACGGGCATCATCTATATCGATGAGATCGACAAGATCGGCCGCAAGGACGAAAACCCCTCGATCACGCGCGACGTCTCGGGCGAAGGCGTGCAGCAGGCGCTGCTCAAGATTCTCGAAGGTACGGTGGCCAATGTTCCGCCGCAGGGCGGGCGCAAGCATCCGCACCAGGAGTTCACGCCGGTCGATACGACCAACATTCTGTTTATCTGCGGCGGAGCCTTTGTCGGTCTCGAGCGGGTGATCGGACGCCGCGTGGGTAAGAAGGCGCTGGGCTTCAAAGCCATCGCAGACAAGGAACAGCAGGATGCGGCGGCGGGTGTGCGGCTGCAGCGCGATGCCGAGCTGCTGCGCCAGGCGGAGCCGCAGGACCTGATCAAATTCGGCCTCATTCCTGAATTTGTCGGACGCCTCCCTGTCATCGGCATTCTCGATGAGCTGGACGAGGTGGCGCTGGTCGAGATTCTGACCAAGCCGCGTAACGCGATCCTGAAGCAGTATCAGCGGCTCTTCGAGTATGAAGGCGTCCGGCTGAACTTCGACGAAGAGGCCACGAAGGCCGTGGCGCAGGAAGCGCTGCTGCGCAAGGTGGGCGCGCGCGGTCTGCGCATGATCCTGGAAGAGCTGATGCTCGACCTGATGTATCACCTGCCGAGCAACAAAAAGATCCGCGAGCTGGAGATCACAGCGGAGATGGTGCAGAAGCGCGATCTCTCCATCACCATGCTCGACAAGGCCGGCTGAGCCGCGATCGCGTCCGCACTCTGCGCGGCTCCGCGATCGCTTTTCCCCTCTCGAATCCCGCATTCTTCCGCATCTCTGCGGCCATTTTCCGGCTCCCTTCCGGCGCCGCAGCGGCCTTTTTTGCCGCGCCGCTGACGCAGCGTTCTCCGGAAACGCGGGAGTTGTCAAGAGAGAACGTCTGTCGAAGAGATCACAATCGATTCGGAAACGGCGCGCCGTCGTGAGTCTGAATGATTTACATTTCATCTAACAGACATGCCTCCATCGGGCGAAAGGGATGACGTGACCCAATCGAAAGAGAGCCGCGACAAAAACGATCAGCGCAAGCTGCCCATGATGCCCATACGGGATATGGTCATCTTTCCGCACATGATGACGCCGTTTGTCGTCGGGCGGGAATCGAGCGTGCGCGCGCTGGAAGAGGCGCTGAACGGCGACCGCCGGATCTTTCTCGCCACCCAGCACGATGCGCGTGTGGATGATCCGCGCCCGGACGATATCTATCCCGTCGGCACGATCGGCAACATCGTGCAGAGCGTGAAGATGCCGGACGGCAACATCAAGGTGCTGGTGGAAGGCATGGAGCGCGGCCGCGCCGTGGAGCTGACCGATTCGGACGGCTTCTTTGTCGCAACGGTGAAGACCACGAAGGCCGTGCTGGAGATGAATCCGCAGGTCGAGCAGCTGGTGCAGCGCGTCACTTCCCTCTTTGAGCAGTATGTGAAGCTGCAGCAGTCGCTGAATGTCGAAACCGTCGTGGCCGCGATCCGCACCGACGAGCCCTCGAAGCTGGCCGACACCATTGCCGCCAATCTGCAACTGGAGATTCCGGAGAAGCAGGACCTGCTCGATGTGTTCGATCCCGTCGAGCGGCTGGCGAAGATCGCCGATGTTCTCGATGTCGAGATCGAAAAACTCAACATGGACCGCAGCATCCAGTCGCGCGTGAAGCGGCAGATGGAGCGGGCCCAGAAAGAGTATTACCTCAACGAGAAGATCAAGGCGATTCAGAAAGAGCTGGGCCGCGGCGAGAAGAGCGAGTTCGACGATCTGAAGAAGAAGATCGAGACGGCCGGCATGCCGAAGGATGTCTTCGACAAGGCGATCCAGGAGCTGAAGAAGCTCGAGGCCATGCCGCCGATGTCGGCGGAGTCGACGGTCTCGCGCAATTATCTCGACTGGCTGCTGGCGGTGCCGTGGAAGAAGAAATCCAAGGAGACGCGCAGCATCGATCACGCCGAGAAGGTGCTCAACGCGGATCACTACGGACTGGAGAAGATCAAGGAGCGCATCCTCGAATTTCTGGCCGTGCGGCAGCTGGTGAAGAATCCGAAGGGGTCGATCCTGTGCTTTGTCGGACCTCCGGGCGTGGGCAAGACATCGCTCGGCATGTCGATCGCCAAGGCGACGGGCAGAAAATTTGTGCGCATGTCGCTGGGCGGCGTGCGTGATGAGGCGGAGATTCGCGGCCACCGCCGCACTTATATCGGCGCGCTGCCGGGGCAGATCATTCAGTCGATGAAGAAGGCAGGGACGAAGAACCCGGTCTTCATGCTGGATGAGGTCGACAAGATGGCGTCGGATTTCCGCGGCGATCCGGCCTCGGCGCTGCTCGAAGTGCTCGATCCGGAGCAGAACACCAGCTTCCAGGATCACTACCTCGACGTGGAGTATGACCTGTCACAGGTGCTGTTTGTGGCCACGGCCAACGTGCTGCACACCATTCCCGGTCCGCTGCAGGACCGCATGGAGATTCTGCGCCTGCACGGCTATACGGAGCTGGAAAAACTCGAAATTGCCAAACAGTATCTGCTGAAAAAGCAGCGCGAGGGCACCGGGCTCAGCGAAAAGAACGTCACCTTCACCGACGATGCGCTGACGGAGATTATCCGCAGCTACACGCGCGAGGCCGGCGTCCGCAATCTGGAGCGCGAGATCGGCAACGTCTGCCGCAAGGTGGCGCGGCGCGTGGTGAAGAACGGCGCGAAGCACAAAGAGAGCATTACCGGCGAGAACATCGCTGACTTTCTCGGCGTGCCGAAGTTCCGCGACTCGGCGGTACACGAGAAGAACGAGATCGGCCTGGTAAACGGGCTGGCGTGGACCGAAGTCGGCGGAAGCATTCTGCAGACGGAAGTGCAGATTCTGGACGGCAAGGGCAAGCTGACGCTGACCGGCCAGCTGGGCGATGTGATGCAGGAGTCCGCGCAGGCCGCGCTCTCCTGGATTCGCAGCCGCGCCCACCATCTGGGTTTGCCGCGCGACTTCTACCGCAACCTCGACATTCACATTCATGTGCCCGAGGGAGCGATTCCGAAGGATGGTCCTTCGGCCGGCATTACGCTGGCGACGGCGCTGGCCAGCGCTCTGGCCAGGATTCCGGTTCGCCGTGACGTGGCGATGACGGGCGAGATCACGCTGAGGGGCAAGGTGCTGCCTATCGGCGGGCTGAAAGAGAAATTGCTGGCGGCGCATCGCGCGGGCATCTTTGAAGCGATTCTGCCGAACGACAATCGCAAGGACATGGCCGACCTGCCGGAGAACCTGAAGAGCGCGATGAAGATGAACTTCGTCGACTCGATGGACGAGGTGCTGAAGCTGGCGCTCGAATCTCCTCTGCCGGAGCCGCGCGAGGAGACGCCCGAGGTGCTGGCCAGCCTGCCGCAGCCGGCCGCTCCGGAGCAGCGTCCGCACCAGTAGGCATTGCTGCATCAGGCCTGCAGTCTCTTCTCAGAGGCTGCAGGCTTTTCTTTTTCCCGAGGATACTCGAGGCTGTCCGCGGCAGATCAGTGAAGCAGTCCAAAGACGGCCACGCCGGTTGGAGTGCCCACGAAGACCTTGCCGTTGGCGACGACCGGCGTGATGAACTTGGCGTCCTGGAAGCTGTCGCGGCTGCCGGCCTGCGTGCTGTTGTAAAGCTCGTGCCCCAGGCTGGCTGCATCGTAGGCATGCAGCACGGCGGCGCCGCCCGAGCTGGCTTCGACGGCCCACACGATGCCGTTCTGCGTGCCGTTGGCGCTGACGCTGGGAGTGGTTCCGGGGAAGGCGAAGGACGCGGACGACTGGCTGGACGGCGAGGTCTCGAGCTTCGCATTGGTGATGGTGAATGCGCGCATCACGTCGCCCTTTCCGCCGTAGTAGATCGTGTTGTTGAAGTATGCGGGCATGCCCCAGACGCCGCCGCCGAGCGCTCCGGACAGGTATTGATAGATGGCGTTACTGTTCGGATTGAACTTGCCCATGTTGTCCCGGTCGACGACGTAGATGCTCGCGTCTTTGCCTGCGCCCACGGCGAGATGATGCACCGTCCCGCTCGCATCCTTCATATCGGGCAGCAGCAGCGTGCCGCCTGAGCCGAGATCCTCATCGAAGTCGGACTGATTCACGGTATTCGAGGTGTTGAAGTAGTCGGCGACGGTGAGCTTGCCGCCCGCGGTCGAGACCTTCATGAAGGCGTTGCCGTAGTCGCCGGAGGATGGGAATCCATTCGCATTGAGCGTGGTATCGAAGCCGCCGTTGGCATCGAGGAAATAGACATTGCCGCTCGTATCGCCGGCCAGGCCCGCGCCGCTCATCCAGATGGCGCCCTCGCCTGCTCCATAGCCGCTGGTGCCGCCGCTGTTGGGCGTAAGATTCAGCACGGCGCTCTGCTGCAGCGACTGCTCGCTGTAGGCCATGAGCCAGCCGGTGTAGGGGTCCTGATCGCAGTGCGAGGTCCAACCCATGTAGAGGGTATGGTTCATGAGCAGCAGGCCGACGCGCTCGGCATACTGCCCAGGCTCGAAGATCTGCGAGCCGCCGCTCGAATAGATTCCCGTGCCGGGGTAGCTTGCCTGAATCTCAGATGGACTGCCGCTCAGGTCGGAGCCGGTGGTGAGATCGAGTGCGTGCAGACGCTGATGGTAATTGCCGCCGGCATCCTCGGACATGGCGACGACGAAGATGGCGCCATTGCTGCCGTAACTGCGATCGATAACGGGCGTGGAGGTAATGCCGATCTCGGGAGCGATCTGCGGGCAGTTGTGATCGTCGCTGGTCGACTCGCCTGCGCCGAGCATCGATTTCATCCAGAGCTGCGCGCCGGTGTCGGCGTCAAAGGCGTAGACCAGATCGCGCTCGGTGGCGACATAGAGCACGTTGTGCGTTGCGCCTCCGATCTTCATCGCGGAGAGATAGAGCGGCGCTGCGTCCACCACTCCCTGCGTGGAGTAGAAGCCCAGCTTGCCGAAGTTCGTCGAGTTCACACTGGAGAGAGTGAGCGTGGTCTCGGCGCTATTCAGGCCGTCGCGGGCATTGTCGTAGTGATAGGTCGTGACATCCACGCTTCCGGCGGGCTGCGTTGCGGAGCTCACGGCCAGGGAAAGTGTCGCGGAGTGGCTCAGGCTCCCGGAGGTTCCGGAAAATGTAACTGTCGATGTTGCATTTGCCGCGCTCGATGAGGCGGTAAGGGTGACGCTTTGCTTCACTCCCGGTGTGAGCGTGAGCGCTGAGGGACTGGCCGTGACGCCGCCGGGCAGGCCGCTGAGGGAAACGCTGACGGCGTTTGCGAATCCGTTGAGCGCGTTCGCGGTCACGCCGACAGTGCCGCCCGCGGCTCCTGCGGTGATGGAGAGACTGACAGGAGAGACGGACAGCGAATAATCCGGCGCAGCGACTCCGGCTGCGGCCACCGTCAGCGTCAGCGCTGCTGTGTGCGTGAGGCCGCCGGATGTAGTGGTAATGGTGATCGTCGCCGAGCCGGCCTTTGCTGCAGAAGATGCCGTCAGCGTTACATTTTGCGCGACTCCGGGCGTAAGGGTGAAGGTAGACGGATTCGCGGTGACACCGCTCGGCAGACCGCTGAGGGAAACACTGACGGCGTTCGTGAAGCCGTTGAGCGCATTCGCGGTGATGCTGGTGCTCTTTCCGGTTGCGCCGGCGGTGAGGGAGAGGCTGGCAGGAGAGACGGACAATGAATAATCCGGCGCAGCGGCTCCTGCTGCGGCCACCGTCAGCGCCAGCGTCGCGGTGTGCGTCAGAGTACCGGATGTGGTGGTCACGGTGATGGTAGACGAGGTTGTCTTCGCATAAGAAGAAGCGTTGAATGCCACGCTTTGCGCGATACCCGGTTTCAGCGTGAATGTCGATGGATTGGCGATGACGCCTCCCGGCATGCCGCTGAGAGAGACGCTGACAGTGCCGGCAAATCCATTGAGCGCATTGGCAGCGATGCTGACGCTTCTGCCGGTTGCTCCGGCGGTAAGGGAAAGACTCGATGGAGAGACTGATACAGAATAATCAGGCGTGGGCGACGCGGCAGCAATAGTCAACGGGAGCGTAGCCGTGTGTGTGATGCCGCTGGATGTAGTGGTCACGGTGATCGTTGCGGAGCCGGACTTCGCAGAGGACGAGGCTGTGAAGGTTACGCTCTGCGCGATGCCGGGCGTGAGCGTGAACGTCGATGGGTTCGCAGTGACTCCGCTCGGGAGACCGCTGAGGGAAACACTGACGGCATTCGTGAATCCATTGAGCGCGTTCGCGGTGATGCTGACACTCCTGCCGGTTGCTCCTGCGGTGATGGAGAGGCTGGCAGGAGAGACGGACAATGAATAATCGGGCGCAGGAGCTGATGCGGCGATGGTGAGCGAAAGAGTGGCGGCGTGGGTGATGCTGCCGGATGTGGCGGTCACGGTGATGGTTGCCGAAGTGGCCTTCGCGTAAGAAGAGGCATTGAATGACACACTTTGCGCAGCACCCGGCTTCAGCGTGAATGTCGATGGATTGGCGATGACGCCTCCCGGCATGCCGCTGAGAGAGACGCTGACAGTGCCGGCGAATCCATTGAGCGCATTGGCAGCGATGCTGACGCTCCTGCCGGTTGCTCCGGCGGTGATGGAAAGGCTAGCAGGAGAGACCGACACAGAATAATCCGGCGTGGATGCAGCTGCCGCAATGGTGAGCGCCAGCGTGGCGGTGTGGGTGATGCTGCCGGATGTGGTGGTCACGGTGATGGTCGCGGAACCCGACTTTGCAGAGGACGAGGCCGTGAAGGTCACGCTCTGCGCGATGCCGGGCGTGAGCGTGAACGTCGATGGGCTTGCGGTGACTCCGCTCGGCAGACCGCTGAGCGAGACGCTGACGGCATTCGTGAATCCATTGAGCGCGTTTGCGGTGATGCTGATGCTCTTTCCGGTTGCGCCCGCAGTCACGGAGAGGCTGGAGGGAGACACCGATAAGGAATAATCGGGCGCAGGAGCTGATGCGGCGATGGTGAGCGAAAGAGTGGCGGCGTGGGTGAGGCTGCCGGATGTGCCGCTGAGCGTCACGATGACCGTACCTGTTTTCGCGGCCGAGGAAGCGGTGAGCGTCACGTTCTGCGCGGCTCCGGGCTTGAGAGTGAGCGTCGATGGACTTGCGGTGACACCGCCCGGCAGGCCGCTGAAGCTGGCGGTGACGGTACCAGTGAAACCGTGCAGAGCGTTCGCGGTGACGGAGATATTTTTTCCCGCGGCTCCCTGCGTCAGCGACAGAGACACGGGCGAGATGGTGAGCGAGAAATCGGGCGCTGGCGCGGAGGATTCGACCGTGAGAGCCAGTGAGGTGGTGGCGCCGGCGCTGCTTCCTGAGACTCCGGTAAAGGTCACGTTCGCCGGGCCGGTCGCGGCGTTCGATGCAGCCGTAAGCGTGATGACCTGCGGCGTGCCCGGCTGCAGATTGAAGGACGAGGGTGTCGCGGTCACTCCGTCGGGCAGCGCGTTGCTCAGCCCCACGCTCACGGTTCCGGTGAAGCCGTTGAGCGCATTCGCGGTGAGCGAGACGGTCTGCGAGGGGCCTCCGGCGGTGAGGCCGAGCGTGTTGGGCGAAAGGGTCAGGGAGAAACCGGGCGTGGCGGAGGCCACGGCGAGCGCGACCGTTGCCGTGCGGCTGACGGCGCCGGCGCTTCCCGTTACCGTGACCATGGTCTGCGCCGCGGGAGCATCCGCCTTTGCGGCGATGGTTACGGTCTGCGGTTGATTCGGAGACAGCGTGAGCGAGGACGGGCTGACGGTGACGCCGCTCGGCAGATCGTTCACGGTGATGTTCACCATGCCGGTAAAGCCATTCGCAACCGTAGCCGTTACAGAAAGGCTCTGGGCCGCGCCTCCGGCGGTAACGTTCACCGTGCTGCGTGAAAGCGTGAGCTGAAAATCAGCCGTACCGGCAGAGCCGCCAGACAGTCTGCGGCTGGTGCCGCAGGCGGCAAGAGCACAGAGCAGGACACAGCAGGGCAAAGCGACAAACTTCCCTGTCAAGCGCATCGTGAAGCGCCTCCGGTAACCTGCAAGGTCAGAGTGAGTACTGCAGAGAGAAACACACGAGCCATAACCGCTGCCGGAATCGGCGCCTGTCATAACAGGCGCAGCATGACGTTCGCAGCTTTGATATCTGCGAATACGATACAGCAGCGGTTGCTTTTATGCCGGATTACACGGCTGCTCTTTTTTGCACTAATCCCTTCGGGCCAGGCGAACGGCGGGGGCAGACCGCGGGTTCAGACGGCTTTCAGCGCCTGCTCGAGATCGTCAAGAATATCGCCTGCATCCTCGATTCCCACTGAGATGCGGACCAGGCCGTCGGTGATGCCCAGGCGCGCGCGTTCCGCCGCGCCGACGGCGGCATGCGTCATGGTGGCGGGATGCGAGATGAGCGTCTCGACGCCGCCGAGCGATTCGCCCAGGGTGCAGACCCTCACGCTCTTCAACATGTTGTTGGCGTTTTCGAGAGAGCCCGTTTCGAAAGAGATCATCGAGCCGAAGCCCGTCATCTGCCGCTTCGCCAGCGCGTGCTGCGGGTGTTCGGCGAGACCGGGATAGAAGACTTTGCCGACTTTTTTGTGCCCGGAGAGATACTGCGCGACACTGCGTCCGTTCTCGTCGTGCTGCTTCATGCGCACGGCCAGGGTCTTTACGCCGCGGAGGATCATCCAGCACTCGAAGGGCGAGAGGATGCCGCCGGTGCACTTCTGCACGAAGGCGAAGGTCTCTTTGTGCTGCGGCTTTGTGCCGATGAGCACGCCGCCGAGGCCGTCGCTGTGGCCGTTGAGGAACTTGGTGGTCGAGTGCATCACCAGATCGGCGCCCATCTCGATGGGACGCTGAAAGTACGGCGACATGAAGGTGTTGTCGACGCTCAGCTCGACGCCGCGCTCGTGGCAGATATCGGCGACGGCGCGAACATCGGTGAGGGTCATGAGCGGATTGGTCGGTGTCTCGATGTGAACGAGCTTCGTGGCCGGGCGGATGGCGCGGCGCACGGCCTCGGGATCGGAGGTGTCGACGTAACTGAACTCGATGCCGTAGCGGGTGACGATCTGATTGAAGAGGCGCGGCGTTCCGCCGTAGACGTTCTCACCGCAGATGACGTGATCGCCCGAGCGCAACATGGTGACCAGCGCGGTGATGGCGGCCATGCCACTGGCGAAGACATGCGCCGATGTGCCGCCTTCAAGCGAGGCGAGGCTGGTTTCGAGCGCGTCGCGGGTGGGGTTGGAGACGCGGGCGTATTCATAGCCCTTGTTCTTGCCGATCTCCTCCTGCGCGTAGGTGGATGAGAGATAGATGGGGACGTTGACGGCGCCGGTGAGCGGGTCGGGGGATTGTCCGTCGTGAATGGCGCGCGTGGCGAAGCCGTGTTTTGCGTGTGTCATGTGCGACTCCGATCCGTTTGTTCTGTTGATAACAGCCGGGGCTAAAGCCCTTCCGTTCCGTTCCTGTTTCACCGGGCTAAAGCCCGGTGCTTCTACCCAAAACTCCTATCAGCAATTTAGAAAGAACGATCCATGATTCGGAAAATGCAATTTCGACGATCAGTCCTGTTCGAAGATCTTTTTGGACAGATAGCGCTCGGCGGAGTCGGGCACGATGGTGGCGACGCGGCGGCCGGGGCCGAGGCGGCGCGCGACTTCCAGCGCGGCATACACCATAGCTCCGGCGCTGGACCCGGCGAGCACGCCCTCTTCGGCGGCGAGACGCCTGACCATGGCGAAGGCATCTGTATCTGTCACGGCGACGATTTCGTCGGCGACATCGCGGTCGAAGGTCTTGGGGATGAAGGAGACGCCGATGCCTTCCACCTTGTGGTGGCCCGGTTCCCCGCCCTGCAGGATCGATCCCTGGGTCTCGACGGCGACGGCCAGGACGGCGGGGTTCTGCTCCCTGAGATAACGGGCGATGCCGGAGAAGGTGCCGCCGGTGCCGACGCCGGCGACAAAGGCGTCGATGCGCCCTTCCATCTGCTCCCACAGCTCGCGGGCGGTCGTGTCGTGGTGAAAATGCGGGTTGGCCGGATTTTCGAACTGCATGGCCGGAAAGATATTGGGATCACCTTTGGCGAGGGCCAGGGCGGCGCGGATGGCTCCGCTCATTCCCTCGGCTTCGGGGGTGCGGTGGACTTCGGCTCCAAAGCCCCGCATGAGCATGCACTTTTCTTCGGCGAAGCCCTCGGGCACGAAGAGCACCACGCGGTAGCCGCGGTTGACGCCGACCAGCGCCAGGCCGACCCCGGTGTTGCCCGCCGTCGCCTCGACGATGGTCGAGCCAGGATGGAGCAGCCCCCGCCCTTCGGCATCGAGGATCATACCGAGAGCGGCGCGGTCTTTCACGCTGCCGCCGGGGTTCAGAAATTCAAGCTTGGCATAGACAGCAGCCATCTGCGGGGTACAGAGACGGCTGAGGCGCAGCATGGGCGTCCGGCCAATAAGCTCTGTGATATCTTCCGCTACCCGCAGGCCGGATTCAGAAAAAGTCCGCGTCGTCATCACGAAGCTCTCAGATTATCAGGATCGGAGTGCTTCCCGCTGCCCCCGGGGGCTCCGGATCGCGGCCGGACCGGTCATGAAGCGCCGGGAAGCTCTCTCCGGGGCGGCCGGAACCGGGTCCGGAATCAGATCCGGAATCAGATCCGGGGGCCTTCCGGGAGGGCGGCGCAGAGGCCTGTCCGGGGCGGGCAGACGGCGGCCAATAAAAGGCGGGCCTCCTCTGTTTTCAATGTTTTTCCGGAAAATTTGAGGGTAAACTCATCCTCAGCCCGCCGTTTTAATCTCTGTACCCCTGAGCCCTGTTCGCCGGGTCAGTACACGGTCAGTTCTCTGCCAGATTGTTCATACGAAGCTCCAACCCGCTGCGCCGCAGAAGCCGAGCCATCACCATTCTGGGGATGACCGCGCTGGCGGTCGTCGTGTTTCTGTCTCTGACGGGGTATGTGGTCTTCCGGAATACCGAGAATCTTCTTGCCGCCCGCGATTCGGTGCAGCACTCGCAGGAGGTTCTCTACAACCTGCAGACGATCACGCTGCAGCTGGAGCAGATCAACGAGCACGCGCATCTCTACCTGCTGACGCGCGACAGCGATCAGCTTCGCATGGCAGAGGACACGGCGGCGAGCCTCAACGGCACCCTGCTGCACCTGCAGGAGCTTGTGGACGATAACCCTTCGCAGACACGGCATGTGCACGATCTGCTTGCCACCTACAACGATCTGCAGCGCGCGGTCGCCGCCTCGGCGTCGGGCTCGGCCGGCAGGCTCGAAGAGGAGCTGGTCCTCAGCCGGCGCACGGTCTCAGTGATGCGGCAGGAGGAGAACGACCTTTTCGCGCAGCGCACCCGGAATTCGCAGAAGCGCAACATCTCGAGTATTGCGGCGCGCATTCTGATGGTCGCCGTATCGCTGATCACCGTTCTGGTGCTCTTCGGCTTTCTGCTGCGCGATGCCCTCTACCGCAAACGGTCGGAGGAGCAGATGCAGGAGACGAATGCGCGGCTGGCGCTGACGGTCGAGGCGCTGGAGCGCAAGGCGCGGGAGTCCACGCTGCTGACGGAGGCGCGTGACGAGCTGGCGCTGTGCCAGTCGTCCCTCCAGGCGCAGGAGTGCGCGGCGCGGTATCTGGAGCGCCTGCTGCCGGCCACCTCCGGAGCGGTATGCATCATCAACAACTCGCGCCAGATGGTGGAGCTGGCCGCGATATGGCAGACGCCGCAGAATCTGCTGGACGGATTTTCGCTCGACTCCTGCTGCGGGCTGCGCTCGGGGCGCGCGCGCTGGCGGAAGCCTCCGGCCTCAGAGGTGCATTGCGGACACTTTACCGGAGATAGCCCTGAGATCTATCTCTGCCTTCCCCTGGCGGCGCACGGAGACACGCTTGGCGTGGTGTACGTCGAATGCCGGACGCCGGGCGTCGCCGCCATGGTGGAGGCGCACATCACACCGCTGCAGGAGCTGGTGGAGCTGGCATCGATCTCCATCGCCAGCCTGAACCTTCGCAGCCGGCTGGAGAACCAGTCGATCCGCGACGGCCTGACCGGGATGTTCAACCGCCGGTTCATGGAGATCGCGCTCGAACGCGAGCTGCGCCGCGCCGACCGTCACCAGAAGTCGACCGCGATCATGATGCTCGACGTCGACCACTTCAAGCAGTTCAACGACACCTTCGGCCATGAGGCAGGCGACATGGTGCTGCGCGAGGTGGCCGAGACGATGCACAAGTTCGTGCGCAGCGACGATACCGTATGCCGCTACGGAGGCGAGGAGTTTGTCATCATCCTGCCGGAAGCCTCTGTCGACACGGTGCACGAGCGGGCCGAGGTGCTGCGGCGGCTGGTGGGCGATACGACGCTGCGCTACCGCGGGCAGGCGCTGCGCCAGATCACCATCTCGATCGGCATCGCGCTCTATCCCTATCACGCCGATTCGATGGAGATGCTGCTGCGCGCCGCCGACCGCGCGCTCTATGAAGCCAAGCACAAGGGACGGAACCGCGTGATTCTGGCCTCGTCGAATATCTACGCCTGAGCGTCCTGCTCTGCGTTTTCCGATCCGGGTTTTCAATCAGGGGTGCTGGACGGGCGGCGTCTTTGCGGCGGCTCCCGCAGCGTCGGGCTTCGGGAAGTATCCGGTGCGGGTACGGATGGTCAGCTTTCCGTGATTCGCGGCCTTTGCATCGACGCGGACCACGCGGTATCCGCCGAGGCTGGGCGGTTTGGTCGAGCGGTAGCCGATGGTGTACTGGTTGCGGATGTCGCGCGCGACCTCGGCGGTGATGGAATCGACTTCAGAGAGCGAATGGGGAAAGTAGGCGATGCCTCCGGTCTCGGTCGAGAGCATCTCGAGCGCCCGCCGGGCGCGGTGCGAGGTGCGGCCGCCGCTGTCTTCGCCGAAGAGCAGGCCGATGGAGTAGACGACCGGGCCCTGCAGATTCTGAATACGGCGGATGGTCTGCTCGAGCGTCAGCACCGAGGCGTTGTCTTCGCCGTCGGTGATGATGAGCAGCACCTGTTTGGGGCGCTTCGCATGCTTCGCCAGCTCGTCGGCTGAGGCGATCACGGCATCGTACAGAGCGGTTCCGCCCTTGGAGTCGATGTGCGACAGCCCCTCGCGGAGCTTGTTGATGTTCGAGGTGAAATCCTGGTCGATGAAGGCTTCGTCGGAGAAGTTGACGATGAAGGCCTCATCGTCCGGGTTAGAGGCCCGGACCAGGTCGAGAGCGGCGGTGTTGACCGCGGCGCGCTTGTCGCGCATCGAGCCCGAGTTATCGACCAGAATGCCCATCGAAACGGGAATATCCTGGTGCTGGAAGGAGAGCATCACCTGCGGGGTGTTGTCTTCCCAGACGTGGAAGTCGTCCTTCGTCAGGTCGTTGACCAGGTGGCCGTCCTTGTCGACGACGGTGCAGTTGAGCACCACCTCTTCGACGTCCCGGCGCAGGGTATAGGTGCCCTGCTGCTTCACGATCTCCTGCGGCTTCTCCGGCTGAGCGGATTCGGTATTTCCGGGGCTGATGGTCTCGTTGTCTCCACGGTCGGGGCCGAGAACCGGGTCGCGGTCGACGTTGAGCGGCTGCTGCGCCTCGGGCGCGGGTGTTTCCTTCGGCTGCGAGGGAGCCGTCTGAGTCTGTGCGCTCTGTGCGGAAGAGGCGGGCGGTGCTGCCGCAGGATGCGCAGCCCCCGGCGTCTGCGCGGCCAGGAGCGCCGGCGTGAGCATACAGACGAAGAACGAAAGGAAAACAGGTATCCGTCGGTTACTGCAGCGGGGCATAGTATCCGGCACGTGCATGAACTGTCAGCTGAGGCAGCCCTTGCGGCGGCACCAGCTTCACTTTCAATTTACGCCACTTTCCGTCCCGTTTTGAATCGTCTGTCTTATATCCGATCACATATTCATTGCGCAGCTCGGCGCTGATGCGGGTGGCGATATCGCCCATTTCGGAGACATCGTCGACGCGAAAGAGCCGTCCGCCGGTCTCGTTGCTGATGTCGGAGAGCAGCATCGGCCCGTTGCGCTCCTCGATGGTGGCGGCGTAGGGATCGAAGATGCCGATGGAATAGATCTGCGTGTCGGCCTCGCGCACGGCGGACCGGACCTCGCCTTCGGTGTACCGGCTGCGGTTGTCTCCGCCGTCGGAGACGATGAGCAGGGCGCGGCGGTCGTACTTCGCCTGCTTCATTTTGTCGAGACCGAAGTAGATGGCGTCGAGCAGAGCGGTGCGGTTGCCCGGATGCACGGTCGCGAGGCGCGCCTCGATCTCGTCGACCGATGAGGTGAAGTCCTCGATCAGCTCGGGGCGGTCGTTGAATCCGATCACGAAAAACTGATCCTGGGGGTTGGCCGTCTTCAGAAACTGCAGGATCGAGTCGCGGGCCCGGACAACCTTGTTGCTCATGCTGCCGCTGAGATCGAAGATGATGCCGATGGAGACGGGCGTGTCTTCACTGGAAAAGGTCTTGATCGCTTCGCCGCGATTGTTTTCGTAGATGAAGAAGTTCTCTTTTTCGAGGCCGGTCACCAGCCGGTCCAGCGGATCGGTAACGGTGAGCGGCACCAGCACCAGGTTCGTATCCACGCGGATACGCATGCCGGTATGCAGCGATCCGGCAGCCATAACGTCTTTTGCGTCGGGAACTGCGGGGTCGGCAGGATGCGCAGGGGGCGGTGTGTTGACGTGGACCCGGTTCAGCGGATCTTCCTGCGCATGCGCCTGGAGCTGCAAAACCAGTACGGCGATGGCCAGCAGCCAGGCGACCCGGCACAGACGCGCCTGGAAGCCATGACTACGGAGCCCTGGAGGAAATCTGGAGACGAATTTGCGCCCGACCAGGGACGCCATGCTCTCACCGGTCCTTAACAGGAATGCTGCCACGAACGAAGGAGCTTCGGCAATATAGTTGAGCAACAGTTCTTTATTCTTTGATGCAGCACAAAGGGTTTTCACCGTCTTCGTCATAAAATGACGGACGATTTCGGCCGCGCTGCATTCCGGCAGTGGCTTTGGGGGAGCGTAACTCCATCGCTTCCCTGCGTTACAATCGGTCAGGTATAACGGCATTTCGACTGTTCAAGAGCAAAGTGCCGGCATTTTCTCCCGGCGCGCTGGAGCCCGACTACCCGCATGGCCCGCATCTACCCCTTCCGCGCACTGCGTTACAACCCTTCCATCGTTTCGCTGCAGGACGTGGTCACCCAGCCCTACGACAGGATCACTCCCGCCATGCAGCAGGCTTACTACCAGCGCAGCCCGTACAACATGGTGCGAATCGTGCTGCGCCAGCCGGAGCTTTTCGACCGGCAGGACAGCCTCTACGCCGATGCCGCACGCGATTTCGCGGCGTGGCGGAAGAGCGGCATTCTGGCGCAGGAGAGCGCGCCCTGCATCTTCGCTTACTCGCAGCGCTTTACGGCTCCCGGCACAGAGACAGTCCTCGAGCGCCGGGGCTTCATCGCGCTCGGCGAGCTGTGCGACTACGACCGGCAGATCGTCTTTCGCCATGAGCAGACACACTCCGGCCCGAAGGCCGACCGGCTGAGTCTGCTGCGCGCCACACGGGCCAACTTCGGGCAGATCTTCATGCTGTATTCCGACCCCGGACTGACCGCCGAGCGCCTGCTCTTCAGCAGCCCGGCGATGCCTGATATGGAAGTGACGGATGAATACGGCGTGCTGCACCGCGTCTGGAAGGTCTCCGACCCGGCGACGATCAATCTGCTGACTACCGCGCTTACCGACCGGAAGCTGATCATTGCCGACGGGCACCACCGCTACGAGACGGCTCTGGCCTACGCCCGCGAACGAGCGGCGCTGCCTGTGCCGCCACCCGAGGCGGAGGGTGACGAGAGTCCGACGGAGCACGCGCCGGGACGGCTGCACGAGCCGCAGTCGCCGGAGTCGGCCGCGATGATGACCTTCATCAACATGGACTCCGACGGCCTGGTGATTCTGTCGGCCCATCGGGTGCTCTTCGGCCTCAGCGATTTTCTTCCTTCGGCGTTTCTGGAAAAGGCCGCAGCCTTCTTCGAGGTCGAGCCGATTGCCGGCGACAACCTCGACGCGGCGATGGAGCGCCTCGGCCGACTGCGCGACCGGACCGCATTCCTCACCGTGACACGCGCCGGGCGGTTTCTGCTGACGGCGAAGCCGGAGGCGGTCGCGGCGGCGCTTGACGGCATCTCTCCAAGGCAGCGGCGTCTCGACGTGGTGCAGCTGCACGCGCTGATCTTTGAAAGGCTGCTGGGCATTACGCAGGAGAAGATTCGCGAGCAGGCGCACCTTCGTTATCTGCGCGATGCGGCGGAGGCGGCCGATCAGGTGGTGAACGGCGAGGCCGATGCGGCCTTCCTGATGAACCCGGTCACGCTCGATCAGCTTCGCGAGATTGCCTTTGCCGGCGAGGTGCTGCCGCAGAAGTCCACCGACTTTTTTCCCAAGCTGCTCAGCGGTCTGGCGGTGTATGCACTGGATTAGGTCCGCCTGCGCCGCTCTGCCGGCTCTGCTGCTGCCGTTGTCTCTCCCGGTATTGTCATTCCCGGTCTTCGCGCAGAACCAGCAGCCGCCGGTGCCTGCACAGCCGCCTGCTCCGCTCACGCTGCCTCAGCCGGCGGGTGCTCCGCCTGTGCCTGCGCAGGCAGCGCCGGCGCATGTGGAGCCGCGCTATCTGGTGGTGCTCGATGCGGCGCATGGCGGCGGCGATACCGGGGCGCGCATCTCCGATAAGGTGGTCGAGAAGGATCTGACGCTCGCGCTCTCGGTGCGGCTGCGCTCCACGCTCAATGCGCACGGCATCGGAGTGGTGACGACGCGCGAATCCGATGTGCTGATTGCACCCCCGGCGCGCGCCGGGGCTGCGAATCACGCGCAGGCCGCGGCCTGTCTGCTGATTCATGCCACGGCCACGGGAAGCGGCGTGCATCTGTTCACCTCTTCGCTGGCTCCGGCGCCGTATGCGCGCTTCGCGCCCTGGCAGACGGCGCAGGCGGCTTACGTGACGCAGAGCCTGAAGCTTTCCTCCGATATCGATTCGGCGCTGGCGCATGCGCAGATTCCGGTCACGCTGGGACGCGCATCGGTGGCGCCCATCGACAACCTCACCTGTCCTGCGGTTGCGCTCGAAGTGGCTCCGCTGGCGGCGGGCAACACCACCAAAGCCGAGCCCATCTCCGACGCCAGCTATCAGAAGTCGGTCATCGATGCGATCACGGCCGCGCTCGAACAATGGCGCAGCGACTGGAGGCAGCAGCCCTGATGTCGGCTCTGGTTTCAAAGGCGCAGCGCATTCTGATCGGCCTGATGCTGCTGGCCTGCGTGGTGATGGCCGCGGTGCTGATCCGGCTGCGCGAGCGCGCGCACGACCGGCTGCAGGCGGTGGACGACACGGCTCCGGCGCTGATCGAGCCGGACGAGACACCGGCGGTGAGTGTAACGCTGCTGGTTCCCAACGATCTCGACGACTCGCTGACCGAGGTCCATCGCAGCCTGTCGCTGCCGCAGGAT
This sequence comes from Paracidobacterium acidisoli, assembly GCF_003428625.2. Lineage (GTDB taxonomy): Bacteria > Acidobacteriota > Terriglobia > Terriglobales > Acidobacteriaceae > Paracidobacterium > Paracidobacterium acidisoli. Next base: position 295,560 of record NZ_QVQT02000006.1, read on the forward strand.
GAAAGCGCCCGCGCGCGGGTGCTGATCGAGCGGCTGATGGATGCCTTCGCGGCAAAGAGCTCGACGCATCCGGTCGCCGTGACCTCGGGCGTGCAGGATGTCTTCCTGATGCCGGTTCCGCAGAGCAAAGACGCCTCGGCGCCGGCGGGAGAGCTGGCCGTCGTCAATCTCACCTCCGCCTTTGCCGAGGCGCAGCCCTCGGGCATCGAGCCGGAGACGCTGACGCTGCTCTCGATTCTTGCGACGCTGCACACCAATCTGCCATCTATTACCGAGGTCCGCTTCCTTGTCGATGGACAGCAGCGCGACACGCTGGCGGGACATGCCGACCTGACACGCACCTATCTGGCCTCGGAGACCAGTCCGGAACCCACTCGATGACCGCTGCAGGCTTTGATTCGACACCACACTCTGAAACGACAGAATCCGGCGCTCAGCCCTCCGCGCCTTCGATCGGAGTCTTCGACTCCGGCTTCGGCGGCCTCACGGTTCTGCGCTCGCTGCTCGAACGCATTCCCTCCGCCAGCTACACCTACCTGGGCGACACGGCACGCCTGCCGTACGGAGCCAAATCGCAGGCGACCGTGGCCCGTTACGCCGTGTCGAGCGCGAAGTTTCTGGTGGAGGAGCAGGGCGCGGAATATCTGGTGATCGCCTGCAACACGGCCAGCGCGCTGGCGCTCGATGAGATTCGCGCCTCGGTTTCGGTGCCTGTGCTGGGCGTGGTCGAAACCGGAGCCAACGCGGCCCAGGCGAGCTCGCGCACCGGCGACGTGCTGGTGGTGGCCACCGCCGCGACGGTCGAAAGCCATGCCTATGCCGCGGCCTGCCGCGAGCGCGGTCTGCGGGCGCTCGAAAAGGCCTGTCCGCTACTGGTCCCGCTGGTCGAGGAGGGCTGGATCGACCATCCGGTGACGCGCGAGGTACTCAGCATTTATCTGTCGGAGCTGATGCAGCAGACCCATGACGCGGGCCTGATGCCGGACACGCTGGTGCTGGGCTGCACGCACTATCCGCTGCTGCGCCCGCTGATCGAGCGCTCGGTACCGGCCTCTCTCCACGTGATCGATTCGGCGGAGGTAACGGCGGCACAGGTGGCTGAGGCTTTGTGTGCGCCGAAGGACACGGCTTCGGCGGTGAAGCCTGCCAGCCGCTTTTTCGCCACCGACTCGGTGAGCAAGTTTCGCGCACTCGGCAGCCGCTTCCTGGGGCGTCCGATTGAAGGCGTGGAGCTGGTGAATCTGGGCGGCTGAAGCAGCGCCCGCGTCAGTGCGGCTGGTTGCGCCACATCAGCGGCACGTAATACGCCTCGAGATACCAGGAGAGCAGCAGAAGCACAACCATGAGGCCGATGGCCCAGAAGAAGAGCCGCACCGGCAGCGTCTCCATCAGGTGAGGGAGATTCACCTGGTGCGCGGCCTCACCCTTCGTGTGAGGTGAGACGGGCATGCAGAAGAGCAGGCCGCTGGCGAAACACATGCATCCGGCCAGGGCGAGCGAGCCGAGCGACTGCGTCAGCCGCTCCTGCAGGCTGGTGCCGGGGATAAAAAATGCGTTCAGCATGAGCGCATGCAGAGAGAGAAGGCTCAGCATGAAGGAAACGACTTTGCCGATCTGCAGAAGCATCTCCGCACCGCGGCCAAAGGGAGCAGGCTAACCCTTTATGCCCTTAAGCGCCGGATATACCTTCCGGTACGCCTCATACCCCACAGCATAGCGCTGAATCGCCGCCGGGTCAGGCACAATCTGCTCCGCGACGGTGATTCCGGCGGCACAGGCGGCTTCAAGATCGGGCCACGCCTTTGCGCCCACGCCGGCCAGCAGCGCCGCGCCGAAGGCTCCGCCCTCTTCGGCCACCAGGACATCACAGGGGTATCCGTAAATCGCGGCCTGAATCTCACGCCACAGCCTGCCGCGCGCGCCGCCGCCGCCCAGACGCACTCCTTTGACCGGAATGCCCAGCTCGGCGAAGAGCGTAAAGGTATCTTTCAGCGAGTAAGCGACGCCTTCGAGCACGGCGCGCACAAAATGCGCCGACGTATGGCCGGCGGTGATGCCGACAAAGGCCGCCGTCGCCTCGGAGTCGAGGTGCGGCGTCCGCTCGCCGAGCAGATAAGGCGTCCACAGCAGACCGTCGCTGCCGGGAGCGATCTTCGCCGCGGCGGCCGTCATGTCGTCATAGGTCGAGCCGGGCATGAAAGTCTCGCGCAGCCAGCGCAGCGAAAGCCCCGCGGCCTGGGTAACGCCCATCACATGCCAGCGGCCGGGAACGGCGTGGCAGAAGGTGTGCAGACGGCCCAGGCGGTCGCGTGTGGGAGCGGCAGTGGCCGCGAAGACGACGCCCGAGGTGCCGATGGTGGCCGAAACCGAGCCCGGCTCCAGAATGCCCATGCCGACGGCGCCCGCGCCCTGGTCTCCGGCGCCCGCAACGACCGGTGTTCCGGCAGCAACGCCGGTCAGCGAGGCGGCTTCGCCGCTGATCTTTGCGCAGACTTCGGGGGACTCGAAGAGCTCGGGCAGCCAGCTTTCGGGAACGCCCGATATCCGCGCCACCTCGGACGACCAGCGCCGGTGGGCGACGTCGAGCAGCAGCGTGCCGGAGGCCTCCTGCACGTCGATGGCATAGGTGCCGGTGAGCCGGTAGCGGACGTAGTCCTTGGGGCAGAGGATGTGCGCGATGCGGGCAAAGATCTCCGGCTCGTGCTCGCGTACCCAGAGGATTTTCGTCAGGGTGAAGTTGGGCAGGGCCGGGTTCGCGGTCAGCTCGATGAGCCGCTCGCGGCCGATCTGCGCATGCAGCCAGTCGCACTGGGGGCCGGTGCGCTGATCGCACCAGATGAGCGACGGACGCAGCACATCGCCGTTTTTGTCGAGCAGCACGGCGCCGTGCATCTGGCCGGTGAGGCCGACGGCCTCGACCTTCGCGCCGGGCACCAGCGCCAGAGCGCCGCGGATGGCCTCCTGCGCGGCGCGCCACCAGTCTTCGGGGTCCTGCTCGGCCCATCCCGGATAAGGACTGCGAAACGGCGCGTGCTCGCTCGACGCGGACGCGACGACCTGACCGTCTGCGCTGACCAGGACGGCCCGCGTCCCGCCTGTACCGATATCCAGTCCCAGAAACATCTCTGATTTCCCCCGTGAATTTGCCTGAATAAAACCCCAGGCAAAGCCGCGGGCAAAGCCCGAAGTAAAGCCCGGAGTAAAGCGATGTACCGCGAGTTCACTCTATCATCCACAACCCGCCCCGCGCGCGCACCGGCATTACTTTTGCTGCGGCGCGCCATCCTTCTCTTTTGTCCTGATTTTCTTCCTCATCTGGCACAATGGGCTGCATGAGCATCCGCACCCTCAGCAGCCGCGAGATCTACCGCAATCCGTGGATGAAGCTGCGCGAAGACCAGATCGAGCGCAGCAACGGCACGCCGGGCATCTACGGTGTGGTCGAAAAGGATGTCTCGGCCATCGTCATTCCGATTGAAGGCGAGACGATCTACCTGATCGAGCAGTTCCGCTACACGATCCAGCAGCGCTGCCTCGAGCTGCCGCAGGGCGGATGGGAGACGTCAGACGTTGACCCTGAAGAGCTGGCGCGGGGCGAGCTGCGCGAGGAGACGGGCCTGGTGGCCTCGTCGATGATTCACCTCGGCGAGACGTGGATCGCCTACGGCTTCACGAACCAGAAGCAGCACGTGTGGCTGGCCACCGGGCTGACGCATGCCGGCACCGATCCCGACCCGGAGGAGCACGACCTGGAGCTGCACACCGCGACTGTCGCGGAGTTTGAAGAGATGCTCGTCAACGGGACGATCCAGGACAACTGCACGCTGGCAGCGTGGGCCATGTACCGGCTGTGGAAGGAGCGGCAGAAGGAATCGGGAAAATAAGTCAAAATGTTCGAATGCGGCTACAAAAAGTCCTTCTTCGCCTTCTTTTGGTGGAGTACTTCCGCAAGAATTCTGTTCTTCTTTCCAGCCTCAAACCATTTAAGACACACGGCAAGATTATCCGTCCAGACTTCGTCGGGGAGAACGGAAACTGGTTGAAATATCTCGATCAGTGCAGGATCAGGATCTCTTCTGGGTAATAACCAAGAAGACAGAGTATACCGAAAATTCTTCCAGTCACCCGAAGATGGGTGCATGTTGACGGCCAGAATATCGAAATCACCGAAGCTGTAGGGTCTGGTCTTTACTGTGACAGGCTCAGTAGTCACAATCTTCGTGTCTGTTCCTGGAAGAGTTGTCGTGGTCGCTCTTTCTCCAGTGCGGGTTTTCTGAACCTCTACCACATGGAGCGAACCCACTTTGTAATGTCTGGGATAGTAGAGCTTCGGTACGCCCTTTTCCAGGCGTTGTAGCTTTATCTGAATACGCACCGATAGTGCGCCTTTCCGTAGCAGCACATCGTAAGGATGATCTCCTTCGATTTTGATGTGCTGCCATCCCGATTCCACAATGCCTGGAATCACATCATTCACAAAAACCGCTTCCGCAATGATGCCGCGCACACCTCGCCTGGTAAGGTCGGAAGACCTGCTGATTGCGCTCAAAATAGTATCCGCGTCTATGCCCCACTCACGTTCAAGAGGATGAGGAAGAAGGTTTCTCAAATAAAGCTTCAGGGATTTGCGTTGGTCTGTGGAACACTTATCAATGAGCTTTCTGATTGTTTCGAGCGATTCGCTCATTTGTGGGTCGCCCTGGCTGCTCAGGGACAAAATTCTCAATTTCGGCGCGGCTCAGCAAAACTTTGCCGCCAATCCTGAGTACCTGGAGCCGTCCTTTCTTAATAAGTCGGGAGATGGCCTGCCGCGAAACCCCGCGCATCCGCGCAGCTTCCGCTTGTGAAACCCATTCGCTTCCATTCTTAAAATTGGTTGACAACGTAAACCTATTCGGCTATCTTTCTACATAGCGAGGTCGTACTATGACAATAAGCATGTCGCCTAAACCTCAAGCCGTCGACAGCCAAGAGACCCTGCTATCAGCTAAAAAAAACTTCCCCGACGATCTTCCTTCGGATCATCCGGCCCATTTAGTCGGGAAGAACGCATACTTTACATCCCGACTCGGAGCCGCCTTCTGGGGCGATTCTCTTGAGATGCTCCAGACACTTCCAGCTGGGAGCGTCAACCTTGTTGTAACTTCACCGCCTTATGCACTGCACTTCAGAAAAGCATACGGCAACGAACGCAAGGATCGCTATATTGAATGGTTCCTACCCTTTGCAAAAGAGATTCAGCGCGTCCTGGCCGACGATGGAAGTTTTGTCCTGAATATTGGCGGCAGCTACAACCAGGGCATGCCCACACGTTCTATTTACCACTTTAAACTGCTCATTGCGCTGGTTGAAGAGATCGGCTTCCATCTTGCTCAGGAATGCTTCTGGTACAACCCTGCAAAGATGCCGGTTCCTGCTGAATGGGTAACAGTGCGCCGCGTCCGCGTCCGTGACTCCGTTGAATATGTTTGGTGGTTCTCAAAATCCCCCCATCCCAAAGCCTCGAATCTTAATGTTCTCAAGGAGTACAGCGAGGACATGCTTCGCTTAAATCGAAATGGTGTACGCGGAGCTGTGAGACCCTCCGGGCACGTGATTCGGAATTCATTCGACAAAATTCATGCCGGAGGCTCTATCCCACCTAATGTCGCGGAGGCAGAGTTCGACGTCGCCGAGAACATGATGAAGATGGGAAACAATGCTGCCAATGATTTTTACACGAAGCGCTGCAAAGAAGAAGGAATCAAGATTCACCCGGCTCGCTTCCCTGCTCTCTTACCCAAATTTTTCATCAAGTTATTGACTGATGCTGGCGACTTGGTCGTTGATCCATTTGCAGGCTCGCTTACGGCAGGTGCGGTGGCCGAAAAACTGGACCGCCGTTGGATTGCCGGAGAAGCTGTGGAGGACTATCTTAAAGCCGGAATCTTCCGCTTTGAAGAGTCGATGCAACATCCCTCTCTGTTCTAAACCGGCGCCAGAAGCCTGAGCACCAGAAAGATTCCCACGCCGGCGAAGAAGACCAGCGCCATGCGGATGCCCGGCTCGCGGTTCACCTCGGGCAGCAGATCGGTTGCCGCCACATAGAGCGCCACGCCTGCGGCCAGCGGCAGTCCGCCATGCACCCAGGTGGGCAGCAGGCTGATCACCAGCGCTCCGGCGACGGTGGCCGCAGCCAGCACGATGGCCGATATCACGGCGGTGCGGCGCGTTCTGCCTGAGGCGACCATCACCGAAGCCGCGGTGAAGCCTTCGGGAATCTTATGCAGAAAGATGGCGATGAAGATCAGCCAGCCCAGCCAGGTCGACAGCACAAAGCCGGAGCCGATGGCCACGCCGTCGAAGACGGAGTGCACGGCGAGGCCGAAGAGCACCGAGTAGCCGGTGTGGGCGTGGGCGAACTCGTGATGGTGCGTCTCTTCGCCGAAGTGGAAGTGCGGCGTGATGGTGTGCTCGAGCAGATGGATGGAACAGTAGCCGGCGAGCACCAGCAGCGGCGTCCAGCGCGGCGAGAAGGCCATGCTTTCAGGCAGCATGTCGAGCAGCGCCACGGCCATCATGAAGCCCGCGCCCAGCGCGATGAAGTAGCGCAGGTAACGCTTCTCCCAGTTGCGGCGGACCATGAGCAGGCCGCCGAAGATATCGGCGGACCCTGCGATAGCCCCGAGAATGACGGTGAGAAGCATCAGCCGCTGTGCCGGATGTGCATGACGTCGCCGTCCTGCACCAGATAGTCTTTGCCTTCGAGGCGCAGAGTGCCCTGCGAGCGCGCGACGGCCTCCGATCCGGCCGCGAGCAGCGTATCCCAGTGGATGGTTTCGGCACGGATGAAGTGCTTTTCAAGGTCGGAGTGGATGGCGCCGGCTGCCTCCTGCGCGCGCGAGCTGGCGGGAACGGTCCAGGCGCGGCACTCGTCCTCGCCCACGGTAAAGAAGCTGATGAGGCCCAGCAGCTCGTAGCTTTTGCGGATGAGACGCACCAGACCGCTCTCGTTCAGTCCATAAGAAGAGAGGAACTCCGCGGCCTCGGCGTCTTCCATCTCGGCCAGCTCGGCCTCCACTTTGCCGCAGAAGGCGGTGGCTCCCGCATTGAGACGCGCCGCCGCTTCGGTGAGCTTGTACTTTGCCACCGCCGCTTCGAGGTCGTCGCCGAGCGTGGTGCTCTCGGAGATATTCAGCGCATAGAGCACGGGCTTCTGCGACAGGAACATGAAGCCGCGGATCAGCTTCTTCTCCTCGGCCGACATCTCCAGCTCGCGCAGCGGCTTTTCCGCTTCGAGCGATGCCTTGCAGCGCTTCAGCAGAGCATCTTCCTTTTCAAGGTCGGCGGTGCGCATCTTCTTCAGATCTTTTTCGAGGCGCTCGAGACGCTTCTCAACCTGGGTGAGGTCGGAGATGATCAGATCGAACTCGACATTCTTCACGTCGCGCAGCGGATCGATCTCGCCCACATGCGGGATCGCATCGTCCTCAAAGGCGCGCAGCACGTGGATCAGCGCGTCGACGTTGCGCAGATTGGCGAGAAAGGCCGTCTCTTTGAGCGCCTCCTGCCCGATGGCGGCCACGTCGGCGTACTCGACGGTGGCGTAGAGGGTGCGCTTCGGGTCGTAGAGCGCGGCGAGTTTGTCGAGCCGCTCATCGGGAACCTTTGCCACGCCGATGTGTGCCTCGCGCGGGTTCGAGTACCCGCGATCTTCCACCTTCGCCTTCGTGAGAATGCGGAACAGAGATGTCTTGCCGACCTGGGGCAGGCCGATGATGCCGGTTTTCATGCGTATCCTGTGATGAAATTTGGGCGTTACGCCAATTCACCATCATAGCAGCGGATCGCGGACCGAATGTGAATGGCGGCTGCTTCCCAGCCTGTGAATTTTCCGAACACTTCTCTTTCCGCTGCCGCCTTTGCGGTCGAACCAGGACTGCTGAACGGGCGCAGACAGGGGCATGCAGCGTTGCTGCAGCAGGAAGAGGCTCACAGGACAATCGCGATGGCTGCTGCTTCGAAAGGACACCGACGGAAGCCGGAGGCGGACAGGCGGAGCTGACGGCCACGCGCATCGACTGAAGCGAAATGAGAATGCGATGCCGTGCCGCGCAAAAAAAAGCAACGAGGCCGATAGCTGCAGCGGCCTCGTTGTCCGAGGAGGGGTTGCTGTGTAACAAGAGAAGCCCGCCAGGGACTTCTCACTCTCATCGAAACACCGGCCTCCAGGCGAAGTTGCGGCTCATCAGAAAATTTCGAAGAGAGTTTCCGCCGGACATCCCACCTCTGTGTGAACCGGTGAAGCCGAGGTGGGATTTCACGCGCTGCAGAGCCAGGGCAGGATAGACAGTGTCAGGCGGACGATTCCGCTGGACGGAAGATTCCGGAACTTCCCAACCCGTTTCCCATCCATCTGCCAACCACAGAGGCTGCGACCTGTTCTCGCAGCCTTTGTTTTTTGGGGCCTGCTCTCAGGCCGCTTCCGGCAAAGAGTGCTTCGCATTGCCTGGCCGCGGCTCCCTTATTACACTGGGTGTTTACCGCTTTAGCCGGCGCCTGGTGACCTGCACCGGGTGAAGGCAGCGGCAAGAGGTTCCCACCATGCTCGTCGTCATGAAGGCGCAGGCGACTCCGGAAGAGATTCGGGCCGTCTGCGCTCAAATTGAGCAACTCGGTTTCCGGGCGCATCCGCTGCCCGGCGCGCAGCGCACCGCCATCGGCATCACCGGCAACCAGGGCGAGATCGACCGCGGCAATCTCGAAGAGCTCTCGGGCGTGGCCGAGGTGATTCCTGTTTCGAAGCCTTACAAGCTGGTCAGCCGCGATGTGAAGGAAGAGGATACGATCATCCGCTTTGCCGGCACGGATGCGACGATCGGCGGGCACAACCTTGCGGTCATTGCCGGGCCCTGCTCGATTGAGACACGGGAGCAGGCCTTTGCCGTCGCCGAAGAGGTGGCGCGCGCAGGGGCACAGTTCTTCCGCGGCGGAGCGTACAAGCCGCGCACCTCACCCTACGCCTTTCAGGGGCTGGGCGAAGAGGCGCTGCGGATCATGTCGGAGATTCGCGAGCGCTTTGGACTTCGCATCGTAACGGAAGCCATCGATCACGAGGCGCTGGAGCTGGTCGCCGAATATGCCGATGTGATTCAGATCGGCGCGCGCAACATGCAGAACTTCTCGCTGCTGCGGGCCGCGGGGCGCAAACGCAAGCCGGTGCTGCTGAAGCGCGGCATGTCGGCCACGCTGGAAGAGTTTCTGATGGCCGCCGAATACATCATGAGCGAGGGCAACTACGAGGTCATTCTCTGCGAGCGCGGCATTCGCACCTTTACCGACCACACCCGCAACACCCTTGACCTGAGCATTGTGCCCGCGGTGCAGCGCCTGAGCCATCTGCCCATCCTGGTCGACCCCAGCCACGGCACCGGCAAGCGCAACAAGGTGCTGCCTCTGGCTCGCGCCGCAGTCGCGGTGGGCGCCGACGGACTGATCGTCGAGGTACACAACCAGCCGGACAAGGCGCTCTCGGATGGCGCACAGTCGATCTACCCCGAACAGTTCGCACAGCTGATGGATGAGTGCTCGCAGATTGCCGCCGTGCTGCGGCGCAGCGTGCCGCGCGGCATCCATACCACTGAAGCGGCCGGAGCCTCCGGCCCTGCTCGCTGATCCGGTGCATACGCCCTCGAAGCCGGGTGCGCAGCCCGGCCGAGCGCCGTTCGTGAAGCTGCCTGCAGGAGTGCGGGCTGTCTCTGCCCTGTGCCTTCTGCTGCCGCTGCTGCTGGCCGGGTGCAGACGCCAGCATTTCCCCAAATATCCGGCCAATTTTCGCGAGTTCGCCTACATCACCAACGGCGGCAGCGATACGGTCAGCGTGCTCGATCTGGTGAATATGCGCCAGGATCGCGTGATCGCGGTCGGCTCCAGCCCAACGGGCATTACGGCCAGCCCCACGCGCAACGAGATTTATGCGGTCAACTCCGGCAGCGGCACCGTCAGTGTCATCGATGCGGAGAACAACCGCCTCGCGGCGACGATTCCGGTGCATCGCCAGCCGTATTTCATCGATGTGGATGCAAAGGGCGAGCGCGGCTACGTGGCCAATGCGGGATCGAACAATGTCTCCGTGATCGATCTGGCGGCGCGGCGCGTCATCGCCACGATCGGCGTGGGCGAGGCTCCGGGGCTGGCCCGCATCTCACCGGACGGCGACAGCCTGGTGGTCACCAATCGCGCCAGCGGCAGCGTCTCCATCGTCGATCCGCATGCGTTCCGGGTGCGCAGCGTCTTCACCGGCTGCCCGCAGGCCACCGACGCCGTGATTCTGCCCGACTCGTCGAAGACCTTCGTCGCCTGCTCGGGCGGGCATCAGGTGATGGTCATCGGCCTGGCCCGGCCGGCGAGTCCCTACGAGAGCGAGCACCGGGATCGTCTGCTGGATTTTCTTGATGTGGGGCAGACGCCGGTGCATCTGGCGCTCAAGCCCGACGGCGGCGAGATCTTCGTCTCGAATTTCGGCAGCGACACCATCTCCGAGATTGCCACGGGAGCGAACGAGGTGGGCGGAGCGTATAACGTGGCCACGCGCCCCTCCGGCGGCGTGGTGAGCGCAGACAATTCGACGCTCTGGATCAGCAATTTCAGCGCCAACACGGTCGGCGCCTACTCGATCGACGACGGCCAGCTGGTGAACACCATCAATGTCGGCGATGGTCCGGATCATCTGGCGCTGGCCAGCAACGGCTTCGTGCTGCTCGCCGTCGATACCCGCTCGGGCGACGTCTCGGTGATCCGCACCATCAGCTACGCGCCCGATGGAACCATTCATCAGGGCTCGCTCTTTACCATGCTGCCGGTGGGACGGCATCCGAACGACATCGCGGTGAAGGCATTTCGCGTGCAGTAAAGCGAGCCGGCGGACCGATGCGGCCGGAAGAGAGATTCAGGCCCGGCTCAGAGGATTGGTCCAGCGCAGTCCGGGAAATCGCGCAAAATCGCGGTCTGTGGTGTACAAAGTGCCGCCGTACTCCACGGCGAGGGCCGCAAGCTGCGCATCGGTGATGAGGGCGCCGTGCGCCTGCCCTTCCGTGACAGCAAGACGCAGCAAACTCCAGTGACTGTCTCCGGCTGCGAGCACACGGACGTTCGGCTGCTGAAGCCATTCGTCCACGATGGCAATGGCCTCCTCCGGCGTCCACCGGTTTCCCGGCAGCCGGGTATTGGTCACAATGCGCAGAAAGGCGCCGATGGTCTGCCACGGCAGACCGACAGGGTCTTCACCGGAGAAGGTTTTTTCCAGCCATGCGCGCGCGGCGGCATGATGCGGCGAGGCTGCGTCGTAGGCATACAGCAGCAGATTGGCGTCGAGGACGATCACGGTTCGGCTGCTCTCTTTACCTGATCCGTATGCTGCGTCCGGATTTTTGTCCGGGCTCTTTGCCGAGGCTCTCTGTCTTCTCCAGCAGCTCTCCGACATTGTCGTAGCTGAGCCCCGCCGGCAGACCGAGGGCACGAGGCCGCACCACGAACGGCTTTCCCGAGGGCTGCTTCGCCGCCACCAGGCCCAGACGAAGAAAGTGATTCACCGCGCCCTTCAGAGTCAGACCGGACTTCCGGATCTCCCGATGGAGCAGAGCGGCCACGTCATCATCGATGGATAAAGTCGTACGCACATCATGATGCTGCGCTACGAAACATCGTGATGTCAAGCGCTGGTCTACCGCTGCCGCGCCAGCACCAGGGTGATATCGTCGGGCTGCTCCTGGTCGCCGATCCAGCTGCGCAGCGACTGCATCACCTGCTCGGAGATGGTCTCGAGCGGCATGTGCCGGTGCTGGCGGATGACCTCCATCAGCCGCTCCTCGCCGAACTCGCCGAAGTCGTTCTCCGGCTCGGTCACGCCGTCGCTGTAGGCCACCAGAATGTCGCCGGTGGCGAGCTGCACGGTTCCCTGCTCGTAGCTCACGTTGTCAATCAGCCCCACCACGGTGCCGCCGCTGTCGAGGCGCGTCACGCTGTCGTCGGCGCGCAGCAGAAGGGGCGGAAGCTGGCCGCCGGTCGAGTAGATCAGCCGCCGCCGCAGTCCGTCGTAGTGCCCCAGAAAGAGCGTGGCGTACTTTTCCGGCTGGGTGCTGCGGTAGAGATGCCGGTTGAGCAGGCCGAGAATCTTTGCCGGCTCCTCGAAGAACTCGCCGCATTCGAGCTCTTCCTCGCCCTGCTGCTGCTGCGATGGAATGGCCATGGCTGCGGTGCCGTCGAGAATCAGCTCTTCGCCGGCGAAGCGGTAGGCGCGCACCGCCGAGTGCAGCGTGGCCATCAGCAGCGCCGCCGAGATGCCCTTGCCGCTGATGTCGCCGAGGGCGAGGCCCAGCCCGCTTTCGCCGAAGAGCAGGAAGTCGTAGTAATCACCGCTGACGGTGCGCGCCGGGACACAGATGCCGTGCAGCTCGAGCATGGGCAGGGCAATGTGGCCGCGGGGAAAGAGATTCGCCTGCACCTCCTGCGCGATGGCGAGCTCATTCTGCATGCGCTCCTTCTCGCGCTGCTCCTCGAGAAGCCGTTCGAGGGAGATGGCCATGCTGTTGAACGACTGGCTGAGCGCGGCCAGCTGGTCGTTGCGCTTGACCTGAATGCGGTAGCCGAAATCGCCGCTGTCGATCGAGAGCGTGCCGTGATACAGGTCGTGAATGGAGCGGGTGATGGTGCGGTTCAGCCGCATCGCGGCCAGAAAGGCCAGCAGCTCCAGCAGGCCGAAGACGACGGCGATGGCGATCAGCGCCTCGCGCACGAAGACCGCGACGCGCAGCGAGGTGTTGAAGAGCCGCAGATACAGCAGAGAGGGGCGCGAGCTGACGTGGGTATAGGTCTGGTGCTGCTTGCCCGTCACCCAGTCCTCGGTCATCAGCGGAGCGTAAAACGTAACCGGAATGTCGTAAAAATGCTCCCGGGGCGGAAGCGTGCCGCCGACGATGGCCGTTCTTCTGACCGCCGACTCCAGCTCGCGGCCGTTGACGGTCACGCCGTTTTCACCCTTGCCGACGGGGTTCATCTCCAGGCGGATTTTGCCGTTGCGGCGCGGCTCCGGCTGGTCTTCCTCATCGAAATCCACACCGGGGATGATGGCGACCTGGCCCAGCCCCTGCGCGATGCGGCTGACATTCTCCTTCGCCAGCGGAAGGCTGCTGATGACCGTGGTGGTGTGGCCGTTGACGGTCTGCGAGTTCACCGCGCGCAGATAGAGCCGGCCATTGTCGAGCACCACATTGCGAAAGCCGCTGCTGACCCAGTCCGGCACCGCGCGCATGTCGTGCGCGTTCACCGCGGCCGGATCGAGGGTGACGGGCTGACCGTCCTGAAAGGCGGCGATCTCAAAGCCCGGATTTTCATCGACGGCCTGGGCCGCCTCGGGCAGCGTGACGGCGTGCAGGTGCGGCTCGGCGGCGAAGACATGCGCCAGATGCAGCACATAGTCGTGGTTGTCGGAGCTGAGGTGCGCCAGCTCGTCGTTCACCTCGGCGGTCGCGGCAAAGATGGCGAACTGGCCGGAGAAGATGTAGAGCGAGATCAGCGCCATGGTCACAAACAGCACCACCGGCGTCAACCCCATCAGCACATAGGTCACGATCAGGCGGTTGCGCACCTTCCACAGGAGACGCCCGAAGACGAACCGCCATATCAGCGGCACGCAGAAGACGATCAGAAGGACCAGGGCGACGATGCTGAGGCCGCGAAAGGTCTCGCCGGCCACGCCGGGGATCATCGCGAGCAGACGCAGAGCGATATAAGAGAGGAGCAGCCAGAAGGCCGAGCGGTGAATCATGCCCCGCGGAGGCTCGCGCCGCACTACCCGAAAGACCCTGACTTCGAAATCCCTGACCCATCCCATCTTTTGGATGAGTTTACGCGATTCTGCCGGGCCACCGAAAACGGCGCGGCGGCGTACCCGGGGTTATTCCTTCTTTGCCTCCGGCTTTTCCGCCGCCGTCTCGATATCCGCCTGGTGCGCCAGGCGCAGCGTATACCGTGTGGCGGAGTAGTGCGCTCCGGCCAGCATCAGCAGCCCGGTCAGGAAGGCCCAGATCATCAGCCCGACCGAGACGGCGAAGGGGCCGTAGACCGAGCGCAGATCGAGCCACGGCAGCACGGCGACGTAGACGATTTTGGCGATCTCCCACAGCAGACCGACGGTGATGGCGGCGGGCACAACGGCGCGCACCGGCAGACGGCGGTTGGGCAGTATCCAGTAAATGACGAAGAAGAGCGAAACGCTCAGAAAGGCCGCGGAGATGCGCAGAAATACATGCTCGAAGAAGCCGAAGACCATATTCTGCGTGTGTCCGAAGAAGAGGATGGAGAGCACACGCGTCTGCGCGGCGGTAAGCGCGATCGAAAACAGCGCCAGAATGCCGACGGCCAGCGCCAGACCGAGCGAGATGAGCTGGTTCATCAGGTAGGAGCGGTGCCGGTCCACACCCCAGACGCGGTTGAGCGCGACCTCCAAAGGAAGAAAGACGCCCGACGACGAGATGAGCAGCATGACCACCGAGGTGACTTCGACCCCGCCCCTGGGATGGACCAGCAGGCTCATGTTGCGGACGACGAAATCCTGATTCGAGGGCAGAAAATAGCGCAGCATGTCGCCGATCACGTCGGTCATGGCGGTGGAGTGAAAGATGCGCTGCGCCACCGTGAACATCATCACGATGAAGGGAAAGAGGGAGAGGATGGCGTTTGCCGCCACGCTGAAGGCGTAGGTGTGCACCTCGCTCTGGCTGAGATACCGGGCAAGCGAGACCACCAGCGGCCACTCGCCGGCCGGGAGCGCCGGGGGCCGGGGATGAAGCAGGACGGGCCCCTTTTTCGGGGCGGGCTCTGCGATGGACATGAAAACGGGGACTCCAGCTCTTATGCTACGGCATCCGGCCAGGGCGCCGGATGTTGCCCTCTGCGGCTTGCCCGGGGGGAGGCGCTAAATGAAACGGGAATTTCAGATATGCCCGTTGCGGCGAATTCATGAATTCCATGGAATTCCATGCAAACTCTGAACTCTCAGGGACACTGTACTTCGGTAACTAACAGGAAAATTTGCCTTTGTCCGCTATTTTTTACTTGCTTTGACTAAATTTTCCGGGCATAACTTGAGCACTGCTGTGTACCAAAAGGACACAGCAAAGATGTGGAAGGCCGTTTTTGATGTTTTGGTTTTTTGTCTTCAGAGGTGACCTGGGTTCACATGAGCTGCCAAAGCGGCCGCGGCGCGGCTGGCGAGGCGGCTTTTGGTGTCTTCAGGGTGCTTTTGAAGGCCAACCGGGGTTGTCTGAACAAAGGAGTCTGCCGTGAAGGAACGTGGCGTTGTGAAGTGGTTCAATGGAGCCAAGGGTTATGGGTTTATCCAGCGTTCGACCGGGGAGGATGTTTTCGTACACTTCTCCGCGATCCAGGACGCCGGATACAAGACACTGAACGAGGGTGAATCAGTCGAATTTGAGTGCCAGCAGGGCCCCAAGGGCCTGAACGCGGCCAATGTAGAGCGCAGCGCCTGATCCCTGCAGGAACATCGCTTCTGAGCGGCCTCCCCTGAGCGGGAGGCCGTCTCTCTCTGCGCCGCATTCGTCAGGAACCGGCTTCGGTCGTATCGAGTGTGTGGATGGCCCAGCGGGCCGCATCGGCCAGAACCGGGTCGCCGTCCTCAAGCCAGCCGCGCAGCACCGGAAGATACTGCCTGCTTCCGCTGTTCCCCATCGCGATCGCGATATTGCGCCGGAAGCCGGCGAATTTTGCGCGCTTGACCGGTGAGCCGTAAAACCAGCGGCCGAAGCCGGCCTCATCCATCTCTGCCAGCCAGTCGAGGGCGGGATTCACCAGCGCCTCGCGCGGGGTGAACTCCGGATCGGCGCTCACCGGAGCCCGGCGGTTCCAGGGACAGACATCCTGACAGATATCGCAGCCGAAGACCTGCCGCCCGATGCCGGAGCGCAGCTCTTCGGGAATCTCTCCGCGCTTTTCGATGGTCAGATAGGCGATGCAGCGGCTGGCGTCCATCTGGCGCGGCGCAGTCAGGGCCTGGGTGGGACAGGCGTCGATGCAGCGCGTGCAGCTTCCGCAGCGATCCGCGGCCGGGATCGACAGATGCTGCTGCGGCACGTCGAGCGAGGTGAGGATGACGCCGAGGAAGAGCCACGAGCCCAGCTTTTCGTGCAGCGTGCAGGTATTCTTTCCGGTCCAGCCGATGCCGGCGTAGCGGGCGTAGACGCGCTCGACGAGCGGCCCGGTGTCGATATAACAGCGCGACTCGAAGGGTCCGGCCTCGCGCTCGAGCAGAGTGCGCAGCGCTTCCAGACGCTTCAGCAGAACCTTGTGATAGTCAGCGGGCCTGCCGTCCGACCCGGTCTGCGCGTAGCGGGCGATCCAGCCCGCTCCCGGCGGCGGATTGTCGATCGAATGCGGCTGCCCGGAGTTGTAATTCGCCGCGCAGACGATCACCGACCGGACCCAGGGAAAGACCACACGCACGGAGGAGCGCACCAGACGGCCGGTTTCGTCGCGCCGCTTCAGGTACTCCATTTCTCCGGCGCTGCCCGCGTCGATCCACTCCTCGTAACGGCGGCGCTCTTGGAGGTCTTCCGAAGAGCCGGGCTCGGGAGCAGCGGCGATGCCGGCGAGCACGAAGCCGGCCTCGCGGGCGAGATCACCGAGAAAAGAGTGCCAGGAGCGAGGGATGGAAGCGGACACACCGGCGGGCTGCGATAAAGCTGCGGCTGCCCGGTCGGCGGTCATGACGGCAGCGCTGCCTCCCGCTGCTTCGCCTCGTACAGCTTGGCGTCGATGAGGAAGCGGAACCAGAAGGACTGCAGCACCCAGAAGATGAATCCTTCCATGCCGTCGAGGATGCCGAGACGGAAGAAGTACTGATAGAAGAAGAGCGCGAAGGGGCGCACGAAGAGCGGCAGGTCGCCGTATTTTTCGCGCCAGTAGCGCTTCTTCTCCACCGGATTGCCGGAGAGATTGCCTTCGACGCGCACTTCGTTCACGGTCTTGCTGCTGAGGGTCTCGGCCACCTCGCCGTCGGACCAGCGGTTGTGCCGCGCGGTCCAGTCGGAGAGCGACATCTGAATGTCGTCGACCATAGAGCCGCCGAGCTGCGCCGTCGTCCCCTGCTTCACGTAGAAGTGCTGATCGTATTTGCGGTCTTCGCAGCGCCCCACGCCGGTGCGGAAGAGCCGCATGTGCCAGGTGGGCGACAGCGATCCGTGGCGCAGCACGCGGCCGAGGAAGCGCAGATAGCGCGCCAGGAAGAAGCCGCTCTGCGGCGGATCGTCGGGCAGGGCGAGAATCGCCTCCACCAGCTCATCGTTCATCCATTCATCGGCATCGAGATGAAGCTGCCAAGCGCCGGCAATGGGCAGCGAATCAATGGCCCAGTTTCGCTGCGCGCCGTAATTCTCAAAGGCATGCTGATGGATCTTCGCTCCGGCCGCTTCGGCGATCTTCAGCGTGCCGTCGGTGCTGAAGGAATCCACGCAGTGGATTTCGCCGGACACTCTGCGCGCCTGCGCCAGCGTTGCCGGCAGCGTATCGGCACAGTTAAACGTGAGAATGATGACGGTGGGTTTCACTGCTCCGATGGTAATACAGCCCTTTGCGCATTCTGATGAACAACGGCACATGCGCGCGGCCTCTGCGCCGTTGCCTTCCTTCACTCAATCCTCTAGTATCAAGGTAATCACCGCACTCCCTCCGCGGCAGAGCCTTCTTTCGCGGGATGCGGCATTCACTGCCGCGATCTGTAAAGCCTCTTTCGGAGCGATTGAGACATATCCAGATGATGCGCATTCTCGTTACCGGAGCAGCCGGTTTCCTCGGATCTCATCTTACCGACGCCCTGCTCGCGGAGGGACACTCCGTCCTCGGCGTCGACAATCTCTGCACCGGCTCGCTGGCCAATCTGAGCCATCTGAAGCACGAATCGCGCTTCGAGTTTGCCGAGCACGATATCTGCACGCCCTTTGATTTCGGCCGTGTCGGCTACGTCTTCAACTTTGCCTCGCCGGCCAGCCCCGTCGATTACTCGCGGCTCGGGCCGGAGACTCTCGCAGTCGGCTCCGACGGCACGAAGAACGCGCTTGAAGTGGCGAAGAAGTACGGCGCGAAGTTTCTGCACGCCTCCACCTCGGAGTGCTATGGCGATCCCGATGTGCATCCGCAGACGGAAGACTACTGGGGCCACGTCAACCCGATCGGGCCGCGCTCGGTATACGACGAGGCCAAGCGCTTCTCCGAGGCGCTGATCATGGCCTACTACCGCTACTACGGCGTGGACACGCACCTGGTGCGCATCTTCAATACGTACGGGCCACGGTTACAGAAGAACGACGGCCGCGTGATCTCGAACTTCGTCATGCAGGCGCTGCGCGGCGAAGATCTGACCGTCTACGGCGACGGCGGACAGACGCGCAGCTTTTGCTATGTCTCCGATGAGGTTGCGGGCATCCTCGGCCTCTCGGGCACGGATGAGCATCTGCCGGTGAATGTGGGCAACCCGCATGAGTGGACGATCCTGGAATGCGCGAAGGCGGTGCTGAAGGTGACCGGCTCGGCGAGCCGCATCGTCTACCATCCGCTGCCGGAGGACGATCCGATGCAGCGCCAGCCGGACATCACGAAGGCGAAGACTCTCTTTGGATGGGAGCCGAAGGTCGATCTCGAAACCGGTCTGCGGCTCAGCCTCGAATACTTCCGGAGCTGCCTCACCGAAGAGACCGCCGACCTGAAGATGGCGTAGTCCTTCCTCTGAAAACCGTTTAGCTCTTCACTTTCAGGCCTCGTCGATACCTCACGAGGCCTGATCTGCATACACGCTCTTTCAGGCGCGGATGCGGCGGCTGTTGAGAAACCTTCTGCCCGCCAGCAGAAACCCGGTGAAGCATGCCCACGGCGCAGCCGGTGATCAGATGCATCCAGGAGAGCAGCCGTCTTGCCCGCATGCCGCCTTTACACTTCCGCCCAGTGACGCAGCAGGTTGTGATAAATGCCCGTCAGCTTCACGGCGTTCGGCGAGCCCGGGGTCTCGGCGCTGATCCGCTGAATGACGGAGTCGAGATCGAAGAGCAGCGTGCGCGAGCTGTCGGCGCGCACCATGCTCTGTATCCAGAAGAAGGAGCAGGTGCGGGCTCCGCGCGTGACGGGACGGACATGGTGCAGGCTCGACGAGGGGTAGAGCACCATGTGGCCGGCGGGCAGCTTTGCGGAGTGGATGCCGTAAGTGTCCTCGATGACCAGCTCGCCGCCTTCGTATTCGTCCGGCTCGCAGAAGAAGAGCGTTGCCGAGAGATCGCTGCGCACGCGATGCGAAGTGCCCTTGAGATGGCGGATGGCGTTGTCCACATGGGTGCCGAAGGACTGGCCGCCGCTGTAGCGGTTGAAGAGCGGCGGGAAGACCTTCATCGGCAGCGCGGCGGAGACGAAGAGAGGGTTCTGGCCGAGCACCTGCAGAATCTGCTCGCCCAGCTCCACCGCGACGGGATGGCCCTCGGGGATCTGAGCGTTGTTCTTGGCCATCGCGGACTGATGTCCGGCGGTGACGCGGCCATCCACCCATTCGGCAGATTCGAGCTTCTGGCGCGCGGCGGTGATCTGCTCGCGCGTCAATACATCAGGGATCGTTAAGAGCATCGTTGTTCCTTAAACACGGCTATGCGAAGCGTTGTCCGTGGAGTGTTTTATATGCTGACTGGAGAAAGGCCCGGGGCTAAAAGCCCCGATTCTTCTCCCGTGGTATTCACCGGGCTAAAGCCCGGGGCTTCTACCGATTCAAGCGACCTGAAACACATTTGTCTGACTGCGCGAAGCGCGTATCGCCGGACGCGCAGTTCCTAGAATTTGAATTTCAGGCCGAAGTCGGCCGAGGCTCCCGCGCCGGGAACCACGTGGGCCGGGTGCAGCTGATCAAGATAGAAGCGGTCGGTCAGGTTGTTGACGTTGGCCTGCAGCGCGATGCGGTCGTTGATGTCGTACTTCGCCATCGCATTGAAGGTCCAGTACTGCGGCGCCGTTTCAAGCGAAGAGAGCGAAGTCAGCGTGGTGCTGTTGGCGTCGCGTTTGCCCACGAAGTTGCCGCCCGCGCCGACCTCGAATCCGCGCGGCAGACGGTACTCGGTCCACAGATTGAACATATTTTCCGGCACGTTCTGCAATGGCAGACCGATGGCCGCGGGATAGTTCTTGAGCGTGACCGGCGAGTTCAGCGTCTCGCTGTGCAGGAAGGTGTAGCTGGTCAGCAGCTCCCAGCGGTCGGTGACGTGGCCCTGGATCACGCCCTCGGCTCCATCCACGCGCTGGCTGCCGGCAAGCACGTCGATGGACGAGTCGGTCGGACTGGGCTCGAGTACGTTCTGGCGGTTGGTGCGGAAGAGCGCGCCGCGCACGGTGACCTTGCCGTTGTTCACGTCCCACTTGCTGCCCAGCTCGTAGGTTTCGTTCTGTTCCGGAGGCACGGCAAAGGTCGCGGCGGTGAGCGAGAGCGACTCGGCGGAGGGATCGAAGGAGGTGCCGTAATCGAAGTAGACGCTGCCGTTCGGCTTCGGCTTGTAGACCAGCGCCGCGCGCCAGGTGCCCTTGTTCAGATCCTGCTCAAAATTGTTATACGAGGGAGCGCCGACCGGCGCGCCGGTCTTCGGATAGACCCAGGTGATGGTATCCACGTTGGCGTCGAAGTGGTCGAGGCGGATGCCGCCGCTGAGCTGCCACTGCGGGCCGAAGTCGAAGGTGTCGAGCAGATAGGTTGCGGCGCTGAAGGCCGCGGTGTGGTTCTGCGTGTTGGGGTAGAGCGTTCCGGAAAAGGACTGATCCTCGTCGGGATGAAGCAGGCTGGCCGCCGGCACGGTGTTCAGCATGGTGACCGGATTGACGTAGCGCCCGCGCGTGGGATCGGAGCTTTCGCGTCCGCCCTCGGCGCCGATGACCGCGGTCTGGCGAATACCGAGCAGCTTGCCGGTATACGTGAAGTCGGCCTGGTCCCAGAGCTCGGCTTCATCGCTGATGCCCTGAAGCTGATTGCGGTTGACCATCACCTGATCGAGCGGCGTCTGCGGCGTGATGGTTCCGGAGCTCGCGTTGTTTACCTGCGGCTCGGTGATCTGCCATTTGCGCTCGTAGTGGGCATAGCGGGCGACGTTGCGCAGCAGGCCGTGGCCATCCACGTCGTGCTCAAGGCGAATGGTGCCGATGTCGACGTTGGTGCGCAGATAGTTGTCGTGCTTAAAGCCGTAATAGTTTTGGCGCGCAACGGGAGCGACATGTCCGAAGTACCAGGGAATGCCGTAGTCGGGGATATCGTCTTCCTGCTGATGCAGGGCGCTGGCGATCAGCCGCGTCGGCGTGTTGAGACCGACAGCAAAGGTGGGCGCGACGCCGTAGCGACGGTTGGTGGTCACGTCGCGCTGCGCCACATTCGAGTCGTTGCCCATGAAATTCAGACGGAAGGCTGCGCCGTCGGCGATGTGCGGCAGCGGCTCGTTGATATCTCCGGTAAAGCGGCGGGTGAGATCGGTGCCCAGCCCCGCGTCGAAGACCATGAAGGGCCGAAGCTGCGCGACCTTGCTCTCCTGATTGATGACGCCGCCGGTCGAACCGCGTCCGAACTCGACGCCGGCCGGCCCTTCGAGCACGTCGATCTGCTCGTAGTTGAAGGGATCGCGATAGTAGCTGCCGAAGTCGCGCACGCCGTCGAGGAAGATGTCGTCCTGCGCGGAGAAGCCGCGGATGGTGAGGTTGTCGCCCTGCAGCGCGCCCTCGCCGGCGGCGAGGCTGATGCCGGGCGAGTTGCGCAGCGCGTCGCGGAAGGTGCTGACGCCCTGGTCGGCCAGAATGTCTTTGGAGATGGTATTGACCGCCTGCGGCGTATCGAGCAGCGGGCCGGTGAACTTGCTGAGGGCGATGCTGTCTCCGGCAACCGCGTTCACCTGCACGGACTGCGTGCTGCGCAGGCCGATGGTGACGGAGCCGGAGTTGTCGATGGAGAAGTCGAGACCGGTGCCGGAGAGAAGCTGCTTCAGCGCCTGCTGCTCGGTGTAAAGGCCGGTGACGCCCTGCGAGCGGAAGCCGGGGACCGTCTCCTGGGGGAGGGTATAGGAGACGGTCACGCCGCACTCGTTGCCGAACTGCTTCAGCGCCTGATCGAGCGGTCCTGCCGCAATGTCGAAGCGCCGCACCGGAAGCTGCGCCTGGCTGCCTCCGCTTTTGCCGCTCTGCGGAGCGGTCTGGGCCAGCACCGCTTTGCCGCCACCGACGGCCGTCCAGGCCGCGATGGTGCCCATCGCCAGCCAGGCTCTGTGCCCGCTCAATCTGTTTCTGCGTGTCTTCTTCTGTACTGCGCGCTTCTCAGACTTTCTGCTCACGTCCCTCTCCCCGTACTGCGCTTACGGAGCCGGACGGAGGCGCACAGCCAGCCGCCCCGGCTCAAACCATGGGTTGAAAGCACTGAGGCGCGGCCCTATAGTGAAGGAAGCCCGCTGCCGTCAGGCCGTGGTCATCGGGTCCTCGCGCTTATCTCTGCCAGGAGTCTTCGCGGGGACCTGCCTGCAATTTCGCTGTAACCGAATCACGGTGATGCCGAATATGAACCGGCTGTCATCTTTCAAACTGAATATACGACAAGTTTAGTCCTCATTCAACTGCCTGCGCAGCTTTTCTCGCTCATTACAAAAAAATTGCGCTTTTTCTGCGCCTGGAGTGCCTGGCTGTCTTTCTTCTCTGCCGGGAGAGCGCCGATCAGGAAAACTTTGATTTTGTCTTGACAAGGAGTGAGATATGGAGTTTTATTTAACTCATTGGTTATTTAACCAGATGGTTTTTAACGATGGAAACCGATCCCCTCAGCACCACCTTTGCCGCACTGGCCGATCCCACCCGCCGCGCCATTCTGGCGCGTCTGGCGCTGGGCGAGGCCTCCGTCACCGAGCTGGCCGAGCCCTTCCGGATGAGCATGCCTGCGGTATCGAAGCATCTGCGCGTTCTGGAGCGGGCCGGGCTCATCTCCCGCAGCCGCGAGGCGCAGTGGAGGCCGCGGCGGCTTGAGGCTGCCCCGCTCCGCGAGGTGGCCGACTGGGTCGAGAGCTATCGCCGCCACTGGAGCGAGCGCCTCGACCGCCTTGACGATTACCTGTTCGAGCTGCAGAAGGAAATGGGCCTCGGGCAGAAACACAGTGAATCCCCTGCCTCCGGGCCGCAGAGTGCGGGCCCGGAGCGGGAACAGCCCCCGGCCGGAGACGTCCGGCCCCAAAAGGAGAAGAAGCATGCCCGCAGTCAGCGCAGCCAACCCCGCCGCCAGTCTTAGCATGGATCGCGAGATCGTTCTTACGCGCGTCTTTGACGCTCCGCGCAAACTTGTCTTCAGCGCCTGGACCAAACCGGAGCATCTGCTTCGCTGGTGGGGGCCGAGAGGCTTTACGAATACCGTTCACGAGATCGATATCCGCCCCGGCGGCGTGTGGCGCTTCATCATGCATGGCCCGGATGGCCGCGACTATGTGAACAAGATCGTCTTCGACGAGATTGTCGACCCGGAGCGCATTGTCTTCACCCACCCCGGCGATGAAGGCGAACCGGTGTCGCACGTGACGACGGTGACCTTCGAGGACGCAGAGCAGGGCGCGACGCGGCTGACCATGCGCATGGTCTTTCCGGATGCGGCCGTCCGCGCGCACGTGGTGCGGGAGTACAACGCGATCGAGGGCGGCAACCAGACACTCTCCCGCCTGGCGCAGGAGCTGGAGACGATGGCGCCGCACGAGTACGATCTGGTGCTGACCCGCACCTTCGACGCGCCGCGCGAGCTGGTCTTCGAGGCGTGGACCGAGCCGAAGCACATGGCGCAGTGGTGGGGGCCGGATGGCTTCAGCAATCCGCGCTGCGAGGTCGATGCCAGGCCCAACGGCGCTATGCAGATTACGATGCGGGGGCCGGACGGCATGGTCTATCCGATGACCGGGCTGTACCGCGAGCTGGTGCCGCACGAGCGCATCGTCTTCACCACGGCTCCGCTCGACGCCGAGGGCAGACCGATCTTCGAGGTGCTCCACACCGTGACGCTGGCCGATGCGGGCGGCAAAACGGAGCTGACCCTCAGGGCGCGCGTGCTCAGCAGAACGGCGGAGGCTCCGCAGTATCTGAAGGGCATGGCGGCCGGCTGGAGCCAGAGCCTGGGACGCCTGGACGCGCATCTTTCTGCGCAGCGCGCCTGATCCTGCGGTAAGCTGGCGGGCGAGGCGGACGGAGAACCCTCCGGTCTGCCTCGCTCTTCGGGCATTCTCATCTGCTGAAAGGGACCTGCATGAAAATTGCCGCGCTCATTGCACGCATTCTGGTTGGCCTGATCTTTCTGATCTTCGGCCTGAACGGCTTTCTGAATTTCATTCCGTCTCCGCCGATGCCCGGCGGCATGGTCAGCGACTTTCTGCATGCCTTCATGCAGTCGCATTACGCGATGGTGGTTTCGGCCTTCCAGATTGCCGGCGGCGCGCTTCTGCTGGTGAACCGCTATGTGCCGCTCGGCATAGCGCTGCTGGCCCCTATTGTGGTGAATATTCTGAGCTTTCATCTGCTGCTGTATCGCCCGGGCATCTCCGTCGCTCTGGTGACGTCCGCGCTCTGGCTGATTCTGGCCATTCATTACCGGCAGTATTTTGCCTGCCTCTTCGTGCAGAAAACCCCGTAGTCCGAAAATAAACGCAGGCATCCGGTCCTTTCTCCGCCGCGGCGCGTCTGTGCCGGCATTACAGCATCGGCACTATACGTCCGGCGGAAATGAAGACAGAAACAGGCGACGGAGAGACGGCGCATTCTCTATACTTCCCTTCGCAGATACTTTCCTTCACGGATACTTTCCTTCGCGACACTGGGAGAACTATGCAGCGGCGCTCCGGATTACTGCTTTGTCTCGCTCTGCCTTCTGTCCTGTTCGCGGCGTCCGCAGCGGCCTTCGCGCAGAGCCCGGCGATTCCGACGATCCGCACCGGCACACAGATTGTGGTGGTGGATGTCTCCGTCTCCGATGGGCACGGTGTGCCCGTCCACGGCCTGAAGCAGGCGGATTTTTCCGTTCTTGAAAACGGCAGGCAGCAGACGATCCGTAACTTCGACGAGCATGCCGCGCCGGCCGAGGCCGCGCCCGGCCAGCCGGCGGCGATACCGCCGCTTCCGCCCCATGTGTACACGAACTTCACGCCCGTGCCGGAGGATGCGCCGCTCAACGTTCTGCTGGTCGACACCCTGAATACGCCCGCGGACAGGCAGGCCCATGTACGGCAGCAGCTCCTGAGCTTTTTCGCGGGCATGCGGCCGGGCTCTCGCCTGGCCATCTTTCGTCTCACCACCCGCCTCAGCCTGGTGCAGGGATTTACCACCGATCCGCTGCTGCTGCGGGCTGCGATGAGCGGCATGAACGCGGCTACGCCGTCGCCCATCCTGGCCGACCCGATCGGCTCGATGAGCGGCCTGGCCGACGATCTGGCCCAGATGCCTGTGTCGCCCTCCGCCAGCTCGCAGGCCATTGCCGGAGCGCGCGAGATAGACGCCCGGCAGACAAATCGCCAGGATCAGCTTCGCGTTATGTACACGCTGGGCGCGCTGAACCAGATGGCGCATTATCTTTCCGGGATGCCAGGACGCAAAAATCTGATCTGGCTCTCGGGCTCGCTTCCGCTGAACGATCTTACCCACACCGGTCCGCTGCAGAGCAGCTTTCGCGAGACGATGAATCTGCTGGCCCGCGCCCAGGTGGCCGTCTATCCGGTGGATGCGGCGGGGCTCGCCAATACTCCGATCTCCGATCCCTCGGCGGGAAAATATGCCATCAACGGAGGCGTCGCGGTCGACAACGATCTCGATCAGTTCGCCACGCAGACCATCGACGCTCACACGACGATGCGGCAGATGGCCGCGGCGACCGGAGGGAAGGCATACCTCGACGGCAACGGCATTCCTCAGGCGATCGGCAGCATTCTGCAGAACGGATCGAGCTACTACACGCTGGTCTACAGCCCGGCCGATAAAAAGGAAGACGGCAGCTATCGCAAAATCGCGGTGCGCGTCGCCTCCGGCCACTACACGCTCACTTACCGCAACGGCTATTACGCCGATACCGCCGATGCGCAGCGGGATGCGGAGCGCTCGCTGCAGCATTCGCCCGCACCCGGCAATGCCGGGCACTTCGATGCCATGCGCGCCGCCATGCAGTGGGGCGCGCCGGCTCCGGGTGAGATTCTGTTCAAGGCGATCCTGGCGGCCAGTCCGGCGCTGAGCGATCAACCGGCAGCGGGAAATACCGTGCTGCCTGGGGCGAAGCCGCCGTGGCGTCTGGTGACCATCGCCTATGCCGCCAACCCCGGCGATATCACGATGCCGGAGGGACCGGACGGCGCGCGGCGGGTGGCGCTCGATTTTGTCGCTCTGGTGTACGACCGCGACGGACGGCTCATGACCGGGCAGTCGAATGCGGTGAATGTCTTCGCCAAACCGGAGGCGGTGCAGCAGTTTCTGAAGGAGGGTATGCGCTACCAGCAGCAGATCGCGGTTCCGGCCAAAGGCGAGTATTCGCTGCGCGTCGGCATTCACGACCGGATCGGCGACCGGGTGGGCGTGCTCGAGGTGCCTGCGTCCTCGATTACAGCCGAGGCGGCGCGATGAACGATAACCATTCGACGGCGCAGGCGTCTCACGAATTTGTGGCGATGAGCGATTCCCTTTCGCTCTGCGTCAGTATCCTTTAGGATTTTGTTTGGCGGAGTTTCGCCGGGAAAGTCTGTGCAGACCATGAAGCCGAATTCTGTTTTTGCCCTGTTGCTGCGCCGCCGGCGCCATGCTGATCTCCTTTGCGGAGAGGCCGGTTACGCACGCCGTGAAGGCGGTTTTACGCTGATGGAGCTGCTGATCGTGATCTCGATCATGCTGATCCTGATGCTGATCGCCATTCCCAATATGCTCAACCTGCGCAGCCAGGCGGACGAGACTTCAGCGATTCAGTCGCTGCGCGCCGTCTACCAGGCCGAGCTGCAGTACCAGACCAATTATCCCGCCAACGGCTTCGCCTGCTCGCTGCAGACCCTCGGCGGCGATTCGTCTTCGGGCGCTCCGAGCCCGCAGAAGGCCGAGCTGCTGCAGACCGACCTCACCGGCGGCCAGAAGTCGGGATACACCTTCAACCTGGTGAACTGCACCAAGACGACGGTCAACAACCAGGATATGTTCACCGGCTTCGAGGTCACCGCCGTGCCTCAGGCCGTCGGCAAGACGGGCCATCGCGGCTTCTGCATGGATATGGCCGGAGAGATCAAGTCGGACCCCTCGGGCGGAACCAACTGCACGGTTCCCATTCAGTAGATGCCGGAGCTTCCACAGAGACCGGAGCCGGCCGGACATTCCTTCTTCTCCTCTGCCGTCCGCACCGCTTTCACAGCGATGCGGGCGCAGCGGAAGGCGCTGTTCGCCGCGATATTGCTGCTGACTTCGGCCTTCCCTGCGTGGAGCCAGCAGCCGGCCGCCGCAGCTCTGGCCTCGCGCGTCGATCATCATTACAACTCGCTGCACTCACTCGAAGCACACTTTACGCAGACCTATGAAGGCATGGGCATGCACCGGCGGGAGTCGGGCGTGCTGCTGCTCAAAAAGGCAGGCGCGCTGCGGCTCTCAGGCAAGATGCGGTGGACATATTCGGAGCCTGCGGGAAAGCTCTTCGTGCTGGACGGCCACGACGGCTATTTCTATGCGCCGGGCAGCGCGGAGGCGCAGCGCATCCCGGCCAAAGACCTGGACGACCTGCACTCGCCGCTGCGCTTTCTGCTGGGCCATACGGAGCTCGAAAAAGAGCTGGGCCATCTGCTGATGACGTCCGGCGAGGACGGCACGTACGTGCTCTCGGGCGTTCCCAAAGGCATGGAGCAGCGCGTCTCCTCGCTCAGCCTTACGGTGACCGCCGACGGCACGATTCAGGCGATGAAGATCGAAGAGACCGACGGCGTGCTCAACACCTTCACCTTCGCCGATGAGCATCCGAATGTTCCGGTGACAGATTCCCAGTTCCTCTTCACGCCGCCGCCCGGAGTGCACGTGGTAACCGGCATGCAGCCGATGTAGAGAAACAGGGCGCAGAGCACAGGGCGCAGGGCGTGAATGCCTGCGCGATATTTGTGAGTTTTTGCGAATCAAAACCAAAGCAGAAGCTCCATCTCATCCAGATGACGCTTTTGATTTTCTGAGCCCTGTGCTCTGTGCCCTGAGTCCTGTTCTATGATGTTTTCCGTGAATCGACCGCTGTTTCTTCTGTCCGCAGTTCTCGCGCTCGCCTCTTTTTCCTCCGCACAACGCTCCGCACCCGAAGCCAGACCCGCTCTCTGGACGTTCGAATCGAGCGGCACCAGCGTGAACCTGCACGCCATTCGCGCCCTCAGCGGCGGACTGGCCTGGGTCAGCGGCGCCAACGGCACCATTCTGCACACCGAGGATGACGGCAAGACGTGGCAGGCCTGCCCGGCGCCCTCCGACGGGCAGGGTCTCGACTTCCGCGCCATTCAGGCCTTCGACGGCACGACCATCCTGGCCATGTCGAGCGGCAAGGGAAATCTCTCGCGCCTTTATAAATCCGTGGACGGCTGCGCACACTGGCGTCTGCTGTACGTCAACCCGGCCAGCGGCGGCTACTGGGACGTGATGCGCTTCATCGACAACGAGTACGGATATCTGGTGGGCGATCCGGTCGGAGGCCAGTTTGTGCTGCTCGACACGAAAGACGGCGGCGAGTCATGGACGCTCGAAGCCGAGACGGAGCTGATCTCGCGCCAGGGCGTGATTCCGGCCAGCAATTCGGCTCTGGCCGCCGATCCGGACTGGGGCATTCGCTTCGGCACCAGCGGACCGGGCGAGGCCGATGTGCTGTCGACCACGCTGGCCGCTCAAACCAGAGTGCTCGGCACCTGGCGCCGCGTGCGTGTGCCCATCGCCGGAACGACTGCCTCCCAGGGCATCGCGTCGCTCGACTTTCGCGACGCCAGCCGCGGCGTTGCCGTCGGCGGCGACTTTGCGCATCCCGAAGTGCCGGCGCAGACGGCGGCCTGGACCGACGACGGCGGCCAGCACTGGACGGCGTCGAAGAATCCTCCGCACGGCTACCGCTCGGCGGTGCAGTGGAACGATGAGATCCAGGCATATATCGCGGTCGGACCGAACGGCGCCGATATCAGCTACGACGACGGGCGCAGCTGGACATCGATCGGCAGCGATAACTGGACGGCGCTCGGGCTGCCCTGGGTGGTGGGTCCCGGCGGGCGCATTGCGAAGATCGATCTGGATCAGCTGAGGAAAAAGAAGAGGTGAGGGCAGGGCGCAGAGTACAGGGCGCAGGGCACAGAGAACAGTGCTCAGTCTTCAGTCCACAGTGCCTGGAACCGGAGACGGGAGAGAGTACTCGAGACTGGAGAGCTGGGAGCTGGGGGACTGATCACTGAAGACTGAGAACTGGCAACTTCTCCTTCGCGATATGCTTTTCGCATGAAGTCCTGCCTTTTGCCGATCGTCTCCGCACTCGCGCTGCTCTCCGGACCATGCCTTCTCACTGCGCAGCAGGCGGCTGCTCCTGCGTCGGCGTCTCCCTGGGATGCGCAGCAAAGCTGGACCACGGCCGATCTGCGCGGGGTGGACGCGGTGGGCGGCGGAGTGGCATGGGCGAGCGGGACGAACGGCACCGTGCTGCGGACGGAGGATGCCGGGTACATGTGGCAGGCCTGCGCCGTGCCTCCCGGCGCAGAGAAGCTGGACTTCCGCGGGATCAAAGCGTGGGACGGGAACACGGCGGTCGTGATGTCGAGCGGCCCCGGCGGCCAGTCGCGGCTCTATAAGACGACCGATGGCTGCTCGCACTGGACGCTGCTCTTTACGAATCCGGAAAAAGACGGGTTTTACGACGCGCTGCTGTTCGTCGATCGGGAGCATGGGATCGTGCTTGGCGACCCGGCGCATGGGAGCCCGGGGATCAATCCGGTCGAAGGCGGCTATTTCACCTTCCGGATTCGGGTGACGGCGGACGGAGGCAAAATCTGGGCTCCGGTGGTCGATCCCGAGTCCGGAGAGCCGGGAAAGAACCTGCAGCCGCTGGATAAGGAAGCCTTTTTCGCCGCCAGCAACAGCTCGATGGCTGCGCAGGATGGATGGCTGTGGCTCGGCACCAGCCATGACCGGGTGCTGCGCCGGAAGTACGAGCCATGGATTGTGCCCGCCGGGCTCTGCGGCGGCGCGATCGATCCGTTTTCTCACTCCTGCGGCATTCCCTGGACGGACTGGCAGAGCGCGGAGGTGCCGCTGGCGAGCGGGAATGCGACCTCCGGCCTCTTTTCTATTGCCTTTCGCGACGCGCAGCACGGCATAGCGGCAGGCGGCGACTACCAGAAGCCGGATGAAACGGCCGGAACCGCCGCCTGGACCGCCGACGGCGGCGCGCACTGGACGGCCGCAGTCAAACCTCCGCACGGTTACCGCTCGTCGGTCGCCTGGGATGCGGAGGCCAGAGCCTGGATCGCGGCGGGACCGAACGGCTCAGATATCAGCCATGACGACGGCAGGACCTGGCAGCCGCTCGACTCGACTCCGGAGGGGGGCGGCTGGAATGCGATCAGCCTGCCGTGGATCGTCGGACCGCATGGCCGCATCGCCCGCCTCGACCCGGAGACGCTGAAGCACCCGTAAGCTCTCCGGCCGCGAAAGCCTTTCGCCCGGCAGAGGCTGAAAGGCTTCGTCCGGAGTAGACCGGGATCGTTCAGGCAGCGGGAGCTGGCTCGGCATGGCGGGCGCATCTCCTGCAGATGCATCACTTCGGGACAGCCTTCCCCAATCGGTACTTCCCTCTTTCCGGCCCGAGCGAATTCCCCTCCCCCTGCGTCCTGTACATGGCGCGAACTGGTACCCTTGAAAAAGGGACGCATTTCTTTGCCGGAGCCGGATTTCCGGCCGGCGGGTTTGTTCGGGCTCCCGGCGAGCATGTCCGGCGGGGTGAAGGATCATGGCGGAATTTGTCATCAGGCTGGCGGATGAGCGGGGCCACGTGCGGGAGCAGGTACAGTCCGCCTCCTCGGCCGAGGAGGTGCGCCAGCGCTTCTCCCAGGCCGGTTACCATGTCTACTCCGTCAAGCCGCGCGGCCTGACCGGCGGCAGCCGCAAGACGAAGCTCGAGACCTTCCTCATCTTCAACCAGCAGTTTCTGACCCTCGTCCGCGCCGGCCTGCCCATTCTGGGCTCGCTCGAAATGCTGGCGAAGAGCCAGAAGAACCCCGGCTTTGCCGGCCAGCTGCAGAATGTCGCCGCCCGCGTCCGCACCGGCGAGTCGATCTCTTCGGCCTTCGACGCCCAGGGCGGATTTCCGCTGATGTACACCACCACGCTGCTGGCCGGGGAGCGCAGCGGCAACCTCGAAGAGGTGCTGGGCCGCTATCTGGCCTTTCAGCGCATGACGCTGACCTTCCGCAAGAAGCTGACCGCGTCGCTGATCTATCCGGCGCTGCTGATCACCCTGGTCTTCGGGCTCTTCATCTTTCTGATCACCTTCGTGGTGCCGCAGTTCGCCAAGCTCTACGACCAGGTCGACGCCAAGCTGCCTTCGATCACGCTGGCGCTGCTGGCGCTCGGCAAAGGCACGCAGCATTACATCGTTTACATCATTCCGGCGCTGGCCCTTGTGATCTACGGCATCTGGCGCTGGAGCCATACGGAGTCCGGGGCCGACCGCATCGACGGCGTGCGCATCAGCCTGCCGGTGCTGGGCAAAATCTGGCTGAAGTATCAGGTGGCGCTCTTTGCGCGCACGCTCTCGACGCTGCTGACCGGCGGTATTCCGCTGGTGCCGTCGCTCGAGACGGCGGCGCGCTCGATCGCCAGCAAGCGCATCAGCAAGGCCGTCTTCGGAGCGGTGACCAGCGTGCGCGAAGGCAAGGGGCTGGCGAAGAGCCTCGAATCGACGAAGGTCTTCCCCGAGCTTTCCGTCGAGATGATCGAGGTGGGCGAGTCGACCGGAGCGCTGCCGCAGATGCTTAACTCCGTCGCCGAGTTCTTCGAGGAGGATGTACAGACGGCCCTGAGCGCGGCGATGGCCCTGATCGAGCCGGCCATTCTGATCGTGATGGGCGTGGTCGTCGTCATTATTCTTATCGCTCTCTATCTGCCCATCGTTTCGCTGGCCAACGCCAGCAGCCTGGGGAGATAGCGCGCCTCGGGCAGGGATTTTCCGGCAGCGGCCGGTCACCGGGTTGGTTTTTCGCTTTCGTTTTTTGCTTTACCGTTTTTTTGCTTTACGGTTTTTTGCTTTACAAGGATTCACAGATGGCACAGGCGCCCATACTTACGCTTCCCACCGAACAGGACGAGACGGCTCTCGCGCAGACGCTGGCGAAGCGGTACCGCTGCGAGTTCGTCGATCTGAAGAACTTCCGCATTCAGCACGATGTGCTGCGCAGCGTGCCGGTGGACATGATGTTCCGCTACAACTTCGTGCCGCTGGAGCAGCAGGGCGACCGGCTGCTGATCGCGGTCAGCGACCCGAGCCGGCTGATGGTGCTCGACGAGATTTCGAGCCTGCTCGGCCAGCGCATTGCGACGCGCGTGGCCACGCTCTCGCAGATCACCGATCTGCTGAAGAAGACCGAGCAGTCGCAGCGCGTGCTCGATGAGGCCTCCGAGGGCATGACCTTCGATGTGCTCTCCTCCGAGGACAGCTCCGACGAGACGATCTCGATCGAGAAGCTGACCTCGGAAGAGGACATCAGCCCGATCATCCGCCTGGTCGACACGACGATCTTCACCGCGCTCGAGCGCCGCGCCTCCGACGTGCACGTCGAGACCTTCGACGACTCGGTGCTGGTCAAGTACCGCATCGACGGCGTGCTGCAGGCGGCGATGGCGCCGATCGCCCGCGAGCACCACTCGACCATCCTGTCGCGCATCAAGATCATGAGCGAGCTCGACATCGCCGAGCGCCGCGTGCCCCAGGACGGCCGCTTCCGGGTGCGCTACAAGGGCCGCCTGATCGACTTCCGCGTCTCGATCATGCCGACGGTGCATGGCGAAAACGCCGTGCTCCGCGTGCTCGACAAGGAGTCGATGAGCGAGAAGTTCCGCAAGCTCACCCTCGACGTGGTGGGCTTCGCCGAGGAGGATCTGAAGCGCTTCCGCCGCTACATTCGCGAGCCGTACGGCATGGTGCTGGTCACCGGTCCGACCGGCTCCGGCAAGACGACGACGCTCTACGCCGCGCTCAACGAGATCAAGAGCGAGGAAGACAAGATCATCACCATCGAAGACCCGGTCGAGTATCAGATCCGCGGCATCACGCAGATTCCGGTGAACGAAAAGAAGGGGCTGACCTTCGCCCGCGGTCTGCGCTCGATTCTGCGCCATGACCCGGACAAGATCCTGGTCGGCGAGATCCGCGACCAGGAGACGGCGCAGATCGCGATCAATTCCGCGCTCACCGGCCACCTCGTCTTCACCACCGTGCACGCCAACAACGTGGTCGACGTGCTGGGCCGCTTCCTGAACATGGGCGTCGAGGCCTACAACTTCGTCTCCGCGCTCAACTGCATTCTCGCCCAGCGGCTGGTGCGCACCATCTGCGATTACTGCGCGCATGAGGTGGAGTACGACGAGGAGACGCTGGCGTCGAGCGGGCTCGATCCGGCGGAGTGGCGCGGCTTCCGCTTTCGCGAGGGCGCCGGCTGCATCGAGTGCGGCGGCACCGGCTACCGCGGCCGTACCGCCATTCACGAATTGCTGGACCTGACCGATCCGATTCGTGAAATCATTCTGGAAAAGAAGCCCAGCTCCGAGGTCCGCCGTCTGGCGCAGCAGGAAGGCATGCAGTTCCTGCGCGAATCGGCGCTGGACCGCGTGCGCCGCGGGCTGACGACTCTTAAAGAGATCAACAAGGTGACCTTCATCGAGGCATTCCGATAGTGGCGATCGACTTCAACCCGTTTCGACCCAACCCGCAGCTGCGGCCGCATCTGGCCTGCGAGATCGCGCCCGAAGGCGTGGTGGTCGCGCGCGGCGCGCCGAGTATTCCGGAGGCGTTCTCGTTTGCGCCGCTCGAGCGCGGCACGGTGCAGCCTGGCTGGAAGTCTGCCAACCTGACCGACCCGGCCGCGGTCTCCTCGGCGCTGGAGCGGGCGCTTGCCGATGCCGGAGCGCGGGAGCGGAACCTGACCATCGTCGTGCCCGACGCGGCGGTGCGCGTGCTGCTGCTCGACTTCGACACGCTGCCGGCCAAAGCGCAGGAGGCGCTTCCGATCCTCCGCTTCCGCCTGCGCAAGCTGCTGCCCTTTGAGGCCGAGCAGGCAGCGATCAGTTATCAGATCATGGCCCGCACCGAGGAGCAGCTTCGCGTGATGGTCGTCGCCATGCCCGCGCCGATCCTCGCCGAGTACGAGTCCGTGGTGCGCGCCGCGCGCTTCGAGCCCGGCGTCGTGCTCTCAAGCACGCTGGCCTCGCTGGCCGCGCTGCCCGCCGACGAGGAAGCGTGCCTGGTGCTGCACTGCAACGGCCTCTTCGTCACCACTGCCATCACCCGCGGCAACGAGCTGCTGCTGCACCGCATGCAGGAGCTGCCCGCCGACGAGAGCGCCTTCCGCGAAATGGCGGAGATCGTCTCGGTGGCCATCGCCTACTTCGAGGACACGCTGCATACGCCGCCCACGACCGTTTATTACTCCGGCCCCGGAGGAGCGGCGGAGTTTGCCCGCGCCTTCGGCAGCATCTTCGAGGAGCGCATGCCGCGCATCCGCGACCTCGCTCCCGCGCCGTCGACCGGCGTAACCGGAGCCCTGCCCAAAGGAATCGTTGCCGGCGTGACAGGAGCGCTTGCCAGCTGATGCGTATCGCCGTCAATCTCGCCACCCGTCCCTACATCGAGCTGCGGCCCGTCTACAGCCGTCTGCGCCTCTGGATGCTCATCCTGGCGCTCTTCGGCGGGGCGCTGTGGTTTCTGCTGCACAGCGAGCAGAGCCAGGCGCGCGAGGCCACGGCCCGCGTGGAGGCCGTTCACAGCCACGTGCAGCATCTGGAGCAGCAGGAGCAGAGCTACCAGGCGCTGATGCGCCAGCCGCAGAATGCCTCCATCCTGACCCAGGCCAACTTCCTCAACGATCTCTTCCGCCACAAGGCCTTTTCGTGGACGGCGACGATGACCGATCTGGAGACCGTGCTCCCGGCCGGCGTGCAGGTGCAGAGCATCGAGCCGATCGTCGCGCCCAACGGCCACGTCACTATCCGCATGCGCGTCAGCGGCGGACGCGACCGCGCCGTCGATCTGGTGCGCAACCTCGAAAAGTCGAAGCAC
The DNA here is from genome assembly GCF_003428625.2 of Paracidobacterium acidisoli. Taxonomy (GTDB): domain Bacteria; phylum Acidobacteriota; class Terriglobia; order Terriglobales; family Acidobacteriaceae; genus Paracidobacterium; species Paracidobacterium acidisoli. The sequence goes on from NZ_QVQT02000006.1 coordinate 330,910, forward strand.
TTCGCCTCGCCTCGTCTGGCGGCGGAATCGATGACCGCCGCACAGGGAATCCAGAACGCCGTACAGAACATCAGCGCGAACAGCGATGTCAGCTTTGACATCCTCGCCGACTACCGCCCGCTGCCGATCACCGGCGATGAAGACGCGGATCAGAAAGACCAGACGGCGCCGCAGGATGCGCCGGCACAAACGGAGAAGAAGTCCGGGCTGTCGCTCACGCCGGCGCCCGCTCCTGCCGGGCCTTCCGGAAGCCGCCCGGCAAACCGGCCGGGCACGGCAGCCAGGAGGCATCCATGAACCGCCTGCGCTCGCTGCTGACGCTGCTCAATCTGCATATTGCCGGCCTCGCCGTGATTCTGCTGCTCGATATCATCGTCGGCGTGAAGTTCGTCTTCGCGTGGAACGCCATCCGCTCCGACCAGTCCGAGGCCTTCGTGCAGGAGCAGCTTCACTACGGTCAGCTGCAGGCGCAGATGTCGCATATTCAGGGCCTGCCGCAGAAGGTGGACCTGTCCCGCCGCGACGCGGACCGCTTCTATGAGCGCCGCATCGCCCCCAACTACTCGACGGTGGTCGAGGAGCTGGGCACGCTGGCGGTGAAGGATCAGGTGCGCCTCTCGCACGCGGAGTACACGCCCACCCCGGCCATCGACGCTCTCACCGAGGTGCGCATCGACGCCGCCCTCAGCGGCCAGTACACGCAGCTGATGCACTTTATCAACGATCTGGAGCGCGACAAGAACCATGTCTTCTTTACCGTGAGCGGTCTCGCCTTCAGCGGACAGCAGGCCGGGCTGGTGAATCTGCGCCTGCGCGTCAATACCTGGCTGCGCTCGAACGCCACCGATCTGCCGCCTGCTCCGCTGAGCGACACCGCGACTGCGAAGACCACGACTTCGAAGACCGGGGCCGCGCAGACCGGAGCCGCCGTACAGCCGGTTGCAGACAAGGAGAGCCGCTGATGGCGCTGAAATCCGGCTTCGAGAACAAGAAAAAGGTCGCGATCCTGGGCGTGCTTCTGGCTGTGCTGGTGATTGTGGCCATCTACGAGGCAACTCAGTTCTTCGGCGGCAGCAGCCCTGCTCCTGCGGCCTCGGCACCGGCGGCGGCGCCTGCCGCTGCTCCCGCATCCGCTTCATCCGCTCCGGCGGCGGCTACGACGGCTGCAGAGCCTGGAGGCAATGCCCTGAAGGTGCCGGTGAGCCTTACCAGCCTCGATCCCACGCTGCATCCCGAGGTGATGGCGGGAGCGGAAGCGCTGGAGTATTCCGGCAACGGCCGCAACATCTTCTCGATGAACTCCGTCCCGGCAGTCATCGAGGCCGTGCGCGGCCCGGTGCGTCCGAATGGCAATGCAGCCCCGGCGGCCGTTGCGCAGATGGGACCGCCTCCGCCGCCGCCTATCGCGCTGCGCTTCTTCGGTTACGAGGCCGAAGGCGGACACCGCAAAGCATTTCTGATTCACGGAGACGATATCTTCATCGCCGCTGAGGGCGATGTGGTCGATCATCATTACCGCGTGCTGAAGATCAATCCGATGTCCATCGAGGTCACCGACCTGCTCTACAACAACACACAGACGCTTCCGCTTGTGCAGAGCTGAGGCGGTCCCCGAGCCGTTTTTATGCCGTTTGCCTCACAGTCCGATCATCGCGAAACGCACCCGGAGTCGGGCTTCGTCCTTCTGGCCGTGCTCTTTCTCGTCGCGCTGCTGATGATCGGTCTCACCATCGCGATTCCGCAGATCGCAAAGTCCATTCAGCGCGACCGGGAAGAAGAGCTGATCCACCGGGGCGAGCAGTACAAGCGCGCCATCCAGCTCTATTACAAGAAATTCGGCGCTTACCCCACGTCCGTCGATCAACTGGTGAACACCAACCAGATTCGTTTTCTGCGCAGGCGCTATACCGACCCCATCACCGGCAAGGACGACTGGAAGCTCGTGATGATGGGACAGGCGCATCTGCACCCTCTCGGCTTCTTCGGAAAGCCGCTGTCGATCGGCGGGGTGGGCGCAGCGGGCATCGGCGTGTCGAGCAGCAATATTTACGCCGTCGTTCCAGTCTCGACCGACGGCAGCACCTCTGGAAACGGCACGGGGGATGGCACGGGAAACGGTACGGATGGCAGCACCTCCGGTACGGGCAGCTCGGGCACGCAGTCCGGAACGAATGGAAGCGCCTTCGGGTCGGGAAGCTCGTTTGGATCGGGCTCTTCCTTCGGGTCCGGCTCTTCCTTCGGGTCCGGGAGTTCCTTCGGATCGGGTTCTTCGTTTGGGTCCGGCTCTTCGGGAAGCTCGTTCGGCTCCGGCTCGTCGAACAGTCCGTTCTCTTCCTCGACGGGCTCGTCGCCCGGCGGCTCCACGGGAACATCGGGGAGCGGCTTCGGCAGCAGCTCCGATTCGGGATCGGGATTTGGCGTGGGACCGTTTGTCGGCGTCGTCAGCCCCAGCACCAAAGCCTCGCTGATCGAGTACAAAAAGCAGAAGCACTATAACCAGTGGGAGTTTATCTACGATCCGGTCGAGGATCAGATGCGCGCCGCCGCCAGCCTGCTGGGCGGAGCCGGGAACATCAACAACTCAGCCGGCACCGGAACCGGCTTCGGCACAGGCTCGGGAACCACGCCCTTCGGCTCGTCGGGCAGCTCCAATGGCTTTGGCAACTCGAATGGATTCGGCAACGGCCCGAGCAATGTCGGAGGCTTATCAGGAAGCTCTTCTTCCGGCAGCGGCTCGTCCTCGGGAAATTCGGGAAGCTCGGGAAATTCCGGCACGTCGAATCCGCCCTCCAGCCAGAACTGACACCCAAAACTGACATCCGGAGCTGATGCATCGTTCCGCCGAAATGGACTCGCGCATCTCTGAGTCTGAAAACGGGAATTGAAAACGGGGCTGAAAATCTAAGCCTGCAAACACGATGGCCTCCGAAGCCGCGGGCACCGGAGGCCGATTCGCTGAAAAAACGCGCGTTACACGCTGAAGGAGGAGCCGCAGCCGCAGGTGCTCTTGGTGTTCGGGTTCTCGAACTTGAAGCCCGCCGCTTCGAGGGTCTCGACGTAATCGACGACGCAGCCGTTCAGATACATCAGCGAGGTCGCATCGACGAAGACCTTCAGGCTGTCGAAGCTGAAGACTTTGTCCATCATGCCCGACTGATTCTCGAAGGACATCGAATACTGAAAGCCGGAGCAGCCGCCACCCACCACGCCGATGCGAAGCCCTGCCGGCAGCGGGTCCTGGGTCGCCATAATCTCGCGTACTTTGCTGACCGCGGTATCGGTGAGATGGATTGGATTCACCTTAGGCTGAACGATTTCCGGTGTGGCTGCAGCAATGGTGGCCATGAATCAATTCTCCTCGAAGAGATGCTTCTTCCAGTGTACCCCGGAATGCCTGATGCAGGAAGGATACACGCTTGCCTCTTTTAGATGAGACAAAATGCATTCCGATGCAGGGAAGACGGATCAAAAACGCGCGAAGTACGCCTCAGTCGGCCACAATCCTCCCTGAAATCCGGTCGTATTCGGCCTCGGTTACGATGCCCTTGCCGACCAGATCGTGCGTCGCGTCATAGGGCCGGTGGGCGATCACGCGGTGCGCCCGCGCCTCCGTCATGCCGGGCAGCGTTTCGAGCTCATCCAGACTGGCGGAGTTGATGTCGATATGCCCCTGGGCATCTTTGCCGTTGTGCAGCCCCTGCTTTAAGCCCGAGGCAATATCGTCCAGCCTGCGCTCCGCCTCGGCCGCGGCGACCCGGGCATTGGCTGCCGCATTCTGTGCGTCCTTTTTCGCCTGCTCGGTTGCGTGAGCCGCCTGCTGCTGCAACTGCTGGTCAGAGGGGTGATGATCGTTGCACGCCGAGATCCATACGACGGCAAAGCACAGCACCGCCGCCACCAGACACTGGGTTATCAGCTTCGTTCGCTTTCCGGGAATCATCGCGTACTCTCCTGTTTCCGATCCTGATACATGCAGATGGAATCCATTCTGCCCGCAGGAGTTGCCAGAGAAGATGCGCGGCATCAAAAATCCCGCTGTTCAGCCGCTTTGAATGGGACTAATATGCTTCTCGAACGGCACCTCCTACCCCCCGAGCCTGGGGCAATCACTCCGGACCCGCTCGGTATCAGAGCCGGCTCAATTCCGAATCCTGAGGCGCTATATGGTTAGCTATATGCCCGTTTTATGGATCGTGTGGGCCGTTGTTTTAAGCATCCTGCTGATCCTTCTCGCATATCGTGGAACGCTCACCCGCTACGAAGAAGATCAGCTCTTCCTCGATCCGGCCGAGGATCACCAGAAATCAGCACAGGCCGCTATCCTGAAACGGATCGATAAAATTCAGCCCTTTGTGCGTGTCTCCATTGGAGCCACCTGCGTGATGACCGCCGGGATTCTGGGCATATATGTCTGGGATGCCATTCAGCATCTGAACTAGCTTCCGGCAGCTCTGCTCTCTCCGCTCCGACCTCCGGAAGGGCGATTCGCGATGGTCTGAATCGCCTTCCGGCAGCAGGGGCGGCACCACCGCCAGGAGGCTCTCTCCCAGGCGGCAGCTTACGGCTTCAGACCTTCCACAGTTCCCTTCGCTTCCACATCGATCGCCACTTCCTTATCCACGCGGAACAGAAAATTACTCGGATTTTTCATGCCCCAGGCAACGTAAGGGATGACGAAGTGCGTCGATGCCGTCACGTGTCCGCCGGCATCGGCCTCGACCTTCAGCGCAAGCGTGAGCGGGTGATCCTTTCCGTGGAGCGTAAATGTGCCGTCCACGGTTACGTTTTGCGCATCGCCCGGCTTCACCGTTCCTGAAACCTTCTGCGGATGGAAGATGATCTGCGGATAACGCGGGCTTTCGAGCACGTCGCTCTGCATACGGCGGTCGCGCGCGCCCTCGCCGCTCTGGCCGCTGGCTGCATCGACAAGGACCTCTCCCTCGGCGACGCCTGAGGCCGGATCGAAGGTGATCAACCCGCCCTTGAGCTGAAAGGTTCCGTGGACGGTGTGCATATTGCCCTGCAGCGTCCAGTGAATCTGCGTCTGCGACGGATCGAGATGCACGGTGACCTGCGATGTGGACTGAGCGACGGCGGCCGGCACGAAGCAGGCCAGCAGAGCAAGGGCACACATCGAGGCAAATCTGAAGCGAAGGCAAATGGGGCGCATCTGTGTCTCCGTTTTGGGTCTCCGTTTCGACGGTTTCCGTTTCCGGGTCAGAACTGACCGGCCAGCAACAGCCGCGCGCCGAGCTCCGGTCCATAGCGGAGGAGGAGCTTCGGCAGCGGTTCTTCTCTGAGATGCACGGTCAGCAGCTTTTGAAAGAGCGCAGGACGCTCGGCGAATACCCGCAGCACCCGCCTGCGCAGAGAGGGCCGCTGATCCATCAGCAGCATCGCCGCGGCGATGGTCTGCGGCACGCGCAGAGTGCCGGCATGCTGTGAGGCGTAACGCGCGAGATCGCCCGCGGCAATGGATTCCGTGAGCAGCGCCGCCTGCCGGAAGGCTACCGCCAGCCCCTCGCCGGTAATGGCGTCCACCGATCCCGACGCATCGCCGACCAGCGCGACATTGCCGCTCACCACGCGGCGCAGGCGGCTGCTGGTGGTGATCGCGCCGCGCTCGCGTGTGGTGGCTTCGGCTCCGTAGAGTCTTGCGCGCAGAAGCGGATTGCTGTTCACGAACTCGCGGACACGGGCACGCTCGGGAAAGCGCGAGACGACAGCGACGCAGACCTCCTGCTCGCTCAGCGGCGTCACATACGCCTGGCCGAGATCACTCCAGTGAATCTCGACATACGGGCTCCACGGCCGGACACGGTAGTGCATGCGAAAGCCGAAGCGGCGATGCTTTAACGTGCGATCCTCAAGACCGGCCCAGGAGCGCACCCGCGAGGCGTGGCCATCGGCTCCCACCAGCCACTGATAGCGGCAGCGCTCGCCGCCGACGCGAATGGGAAGGCCGTTCTGCACCACCACGGGGCTGCCCCATGCGGTGCGGACACCCGCCTCCTCAGCGCGCCGCACCAGCAGCGAGTGCAGAGTGAGGCGGCGAATGCCGAGTCCTGCCCTGCCGCCGCCGAACTCAGCGGAGACGAACGAGCGTTCATCGACGAATCGTATGCCCCGAAAGGGCGCTCCGGCATCGGGAGGCAGATCGACACCGAGCCGGCTCAGAGCATCGAGCGAGTCCGGCATCAGTCCTTCGCCGCAAGCCTTGTCGATGGGAGGCTGCAGTGCATCGGCGACCAGCACATCCGCGCCGCGCAGCCGCAGGGCGATCGCCGCTGCCAGACCGGCAGGGCCACCGCCCACAATCAGCACATCGCAGCTCTGCTTCAACTTACTCCTGCCACTCCAGCAACAGCATCTCAGCGCAGAAGCCAGGCCCCATCGCAGCCAGAATGCTGCGCGTTCCCGGCTTCGGACGCTGCCGCCTGATGACTTCATCCAGCACCACCAGCACAGATGCCGACGAGAGATTGCCCACACGCCGCAGCGCCTCCCAGGAGACCTCCAGCGCGCTTCTTTCAATGCCCAGTGCTTCGGCCGATGCCTCCAGCACCCTCGGCCCTCCGGTGTGCATGATCCATGAGCCGATATCGCTGCGCGTCAGCCCCTGCGTGGCGAGAAACGCGTCGACATCGCGGCCCAGATTTTCGCGCACCACCTTCGGCACATCGGGCGAGAGAACGATGCGGAATCCTTTTTCGGAGATATCCCAGCCCATCACGTCCTCCGTGTCCGGATAAAAGACCTGATGGCTGGCAACGATGCGCGGGCCCTTTGCGGGAAGATCGACTTTGTCGCCCGCGACGAGAACGGCGCCGGCGCCGTCTCCAAAGAGCCCCGATGAGATGAGGTTCGCAACCGAGAGATCGTCGCGCCGCCAGGTGAGCGAGCAGAGCTCGACCGAGAGCAGCACGGCGACATGATCCGGCCAGGCGCGAAGATAATCGGCAACCCGCGCCAGTCCCGCCGCGCCGGCAACGCAGCCCAGTCCGAAGATCGGGTTGCGCTTAATATGCGGCGAGAGCTTCATGCGGTTCACCAGCCGCGCGTCGATCGACGGACTGGCTACGCCGGTGACAGAGACAAAGAACAGCGCATCGATCTGGTGCGGAGCGAGACCGCACTGGCGAAGCACGCAGTGCAGGGCGCGCTCGCCCAGCTCCTCCGCCACTTCAATCCAGACATTGTTGGTTTTTCCCCAGGTATCAAGCGCCTCGTACTCTTCAAGAGGCCGTGAGAAGTAGCGTCCATCGACGCCGGTGCGAAGATGCAGCCGCTCGAGCACAGCAGCATTGTCGAGCTCCGCGCCCCAGTGCTTCAGCAGCGCGTTCAGCACTTCTCTCTGTGTGAAGTAGTGCGGCGGATATTCGGTGGAAGTGCTGACAATATGCATAAGCAGTCTGGTTCCTCCTCTGCCCTTTATGCTCAGAGAAGATACCTGAGTGCAAGCATAAGATGCCTGAGTGAATGTGGATCGTCGGCGCAATGACTATTACTTCATACTGACAACTCTCTGACATTGCCCCCGGACGATGCCGGATTTTCTGACTCTTCGCTGCTGAATACAATGCCGTCCGCAGCCGCTGCGCCTGGTGTGAGCGGCATTTCAATCGTGATGCAGGCTCCGTGCTCGGCGGCATCGGCCGAGCGATTCTGCGCGAGAGCTCTTCCTCCGTGCGCGCCGGCGACGGCATTGACAAAGGCCAGCCCAAGGCCGTGTCCTTCCGATCTGCTTCCCTTCGCGAAACGCTGAAAGATGCGCGGCAGCAGATCGGCGGCAAATCCCGGCCCGTCATCGGTCACACGCACTCGTGCCATGCCATCCGTCGACGTCACGGAAAAGGTGACATGCGCGCCTTCGCCCGCGTAGCGAAGCTCATTCTCCATGAGATTGGTCAGCAGGCGGGTAAAGAGCTGTACATCGACGGCTGCGGGAAGAGGACGATCGACCTCTATCCTGAGCTTCTGGCGCTTCTCGGCAAAGGCCGGAGCATATAACTCCGCCACGCGACCCGCCAGTTCCGCGAGGTCCACCTTCTCGACGTGCAGATGCAGCGCGCCGCCCTCCGCTTCCGCCAGATCGAGCGAGGTGGTGATCACTCCCGACAGATGATCGAGACTCTCGATGGCTTTCGCCACCAGATCGCGCGAGAACTCTTCGTCTTCGAGCGACAGCGCAATCTCGAGGCTTCCGCGCACCGAGGTGATCGGACTCTTCAGATCGTGCGCCACCGAATCGGTAAGCGTGCGCAGCTGATTCACCGACGCCGAGATGCGTTCGAGCATGTTGTTGAAGGTGCGCGCCAGCCTCGCGATCTCATCCTGCTGCATGCCGACCGGAACGCGCGTGCTCAGATCGTGGGTGCGAATGCTCGCCGCCGTTCCCGTGATCGCGTCCACCCGCTTCAGCATCCTGCGCAGCCCCAGCAGCGTGATCAGAAAGCCGAGGCCCACCATGAAGACCCAGCCCAGGATAAAGCGGATCAGCAGACGGTTGAGCATCTCCGCGGCGTTCGCGTCCTGAAGACCGAGCCAGACGTGCCCGTCGCCGCCGCTCATCGGCACCATGACCACGCGAAAGGGCGAGCGCCAGCCGTGAATCTCGAGCGAGGCCGGTGCGGCGTTGCGCGGGTTCATCTTCTGTATCGCCGCGAGGAACTGCTGATTGTCCTTCGGCCCGACCCAGACCAGCAGATTGTCAGAGGCGTCATACTCGGCAAAGAAGACGGTGCTGCCCGAGGTGCGATTTCCCCGGCTGTCGTAGGCCATCTCCTGCGTCGCCAGCTCGGCGACCTCTTCGACGATGCGGTCATACAACGCATCGCGGGGCGTGGTCAGCGCCACCTGCTTCAGCGTCTCGCTCTCCCCCACCAGCCAGGAGTCGCTGCGCTCGCGCACCGTTCCGGCGACCAGCACGTACATGGCCCAGAAAATCAGCGCGCAGCCGGCGGCAAAGACCAGCGTGCTGCCCAGCGCCAGCCTCCATGCCGCGGTGCGGTAGAAGGATCGGCTAATCCTTGAGAACATAACCCACTCCGCGCATGGTGCGGATCAGAGGCCGCTCGGCATTCCGGTCCACCTTGTTGCGCAGACGATGAATGTGCACATCCACGATATTCGTGGATGTATCGATCCGCATCTTCCATACATGATCGAGCACCATGGCGCGCGTCACCACGCGTCCCGCATTCCGGCACAGGTACTCGAGCAGGCCGAACTCCTGCTGCGTAAGCTGCAGCTCCACGCCGCCGCGTTTCGCCTCGCGACGGATCAGATCGAGCTCAAGGTCGGCGACACGCAGCCGGACCGCCTCCGGCTGGCCGGCGGTGCTTCTCCGCAGCAGAGCGCGCAGCCGCGCCAGCAGCTCGGCCACGGCAAAGGGCTTGGTCAGATAATCGTCGCCGCCGCGCTCGAGGCCCAGCACACGCTCGTCCACCGAGCGGCGGGCGGAGAGAATCAGCACCGGCGCGGCTACGCCCTGCGCCCGCATGCGCTGAATCAGCTCCAGACCATCCATGTCGGGCAGAGTGAGATCGACGACGATGGCGTCGTGCACACCCTCCAGCGACAGCTTCTCCGCATCGGCTGCTTCCCCTGACGCATCCACGCGAAATCCCGCTTCGCCGAGTGCCCTTACCAGAAATTCACGAATCGTTTTGTCGTCTTCGACCACCAGCAACCGCATGAGGCCCTGCCTTTCTTCCCTTAAATCTTTATCGCGCGCGTTGCCAGGTGCAGCGCATCCCGCCAGAAGCGTCTGGATGAATGGACGAGATCGAGCACATTGTCGATAGCTCGAACAAAATGGTCCAGGCTTTCCTCTTCGGCGTTCAGCGGCGGCGCGGCCTTGAGCACTGAAAAATCGTTGCCGCAAATCTGTGTCAGGACGCCATGATCGCAATACATGCGCATCACCAGCATCTGGCCGAACATGGCGGGGTGGATGCGATGAAAAGCCTCATACGAAAGGCGCAGCCCGAGTGACTTCGGCGCTTTGAATGCGATGCCGGTAAAGAAGCCCATGCCGCGGACCTCGGCCACCATTTCGTATTTAGAGCATACCTCGCGCAGGCGCTGCCGGAAGACTTCGCCGAAAGCCAGCGCACGCTCTCCCATCCGCTCCTGCTCCAGTACTTCCAGCGTGGCCAGCCCGGCGCGCATCGCCAGCCCGCTTTCGCTGTACGTCGAAGTATGCACGATGGCGCGGCGCAGCGAGCCGTAAACGCTGTCGTATATATCGTCGGTCATGAGCACCGCGCCCACCGGCACCAGCCCGCCGCTGAGCGCTTTGGCGAGGATGACCATATCCGGGTCAAGCCCGTAATGATGGCCGGCGAGAAAGCGTCCGGTACGCCAGAGACCGGTCTGCACTTCGTCTATGACCAGCAGTGTGCCGCAGCGGCGGCAGAGCTGCTGCGCTCCTTCGAGATATTCCCGGCCCGGCACGAGGATACCGCCCTCCCCCTGGATCGGCTCAAGAATGAGCGCTGCATGCTTCTTTGCAGCCAGCCGGCGCTCCAGCGCAGCGAGATCGCCGAAGGGGACGAACTCCACGCCAGGAATGAGCGGGCCGAAGCCCTCCGACCAGAAACCATTGTCCATCAGCGCCAGCGCGCCGCAGCTTAGCCCGTGGAAGGCCCCACGGGCTGCCAGCAGACCGCTGCGCCCCGTAAAGGCGCGCGAGAACTTGATGGCCGTCTCCACACCCTCGCTGCCCGAGCTGCAGAAATACGCCTTGTTCAGGCGGCCTCCCGCGCGTCGGCAAAGCTGCTCCGCCAGCTCGCCCGCCGAAGCCGCCACATGACTCTGCAGCATGGAAGGACCGCAGCGTCCAAGCTCGGCATACAACGCCTCAACGATGTGCGGATGATTGTGCCCGGCATTGTAGACACAGTATCCGGAGAGGAAATCGAGGATGGTACGGCCATCAGCCGTCTCCAGCTTTTCGCCCCGGCAGCGCACGTATTCCGCATTCATCTCAAGCAGGTTCAGCAGACGCACCCATTGAGGGTTCACGTGCTGCGTATAGGCGCTCTGCGCCTCTGTCTCAGTCATCTCCGCCGGTGCGCCGGTGCTCGTCACGACAAGGTCCTCTACTTTGAGCCTATCGAGGTGTTCTGTCCAATCCCTGCGGTGGGATGACAAACCTGTAATCTTCGGCCCCGGATCAGGTTTCGTCTTTGGACTCAAAGGGATGCGCAAGGTAAGCGCCGAACCGCAATTCCTGTCGAAAATATGCAACGGCGACGGTTGCACATATCCGTTCTCGTCACGATTCTGCACACTCCGATGGATCGGACAGACCGGTGCGCGCCGACGCGGATTTCACTCCTGGACCCTCCAGGCTTTGCCGCCCTTGACGGGCTCCCGCCGCTGCGCTCATTCTGAAAAGACAGGTGGAGGAGTTCGCCTGGCCAGCTATGGCTGGTTAACCGCTGTCCCTTGCCGGCAGCCAATGACTCCTGACGAGTATTTCGTCGCGGAGTCGTGTTTTGCGCCGGAAGCTCACCCAAAATTCTGAAGCGATTGCGGCCGCGATGCGGTCACGGCCGGCGTGCGCTGCGCGCCGAAGGGAGCAGGCGGATGATGAAGCTTTTCTGGGTTGGACTGGGCGGAGCCATGGGCTCGATCGCCCGCTATCTGGTCGGGTTGTGGATCTTCGAGTGGCTGGGCACGCGCTTTCCGTACGGCACGTTCTTCATCAACATGAGCGGCTGCTTCATCATCGGCCTCGCGCTGACGGTGCTCGACACGCACCTGCGCCTGCCGCAGGAATGGCGGCTGGCCATCCCCATCGGCTTTGTCGGCGCGTACACGACATTCTCGACCTTCGAGTATGAGACGCTGCGCGCCTTTCAGCACGGGCAGCCGTCGACCGCTCTGCTTTATCTGGGGATGAGCATCATTATCGGCTTCGCCGCGGTATGGCTCGGCACCCTGGCCGGCGGCCTCTTCGCCTGAGCGGACTCAGGCGATGCCTGCGGCCTTCTCGGCGGCCTCGACGGTCTGCGCGATCAGCGTGGCGATGGTCATCGGTCCCACACCGCCGGGCACCGGCGTCCAGGCCGAGCAGCGATCGATGACCGCGCTCAGCTCGATATCGCCCACGCCTCCGGGATGGTAGCCCGCGTCGACGACGACGGCGCCATCGCGAATCCAGCTGCCTTTGATGAACTCCGGCCTGCCGACCGCGCCGACGACGATCTCCGCGCGCTGCACGATCTCAGCCAGATTTTTCGTGCGCGAGTGGCAGATGGTGACCGTCGCGTTTGCGCCCAGCAGCATCATGGCCATGGGCTTGCCGAGGATCGGGCTGCGGCCCACGACGACGGCTTCCTTCCCTGACGGATCAATGCCGTAGCGCTTCAGCAGACGCATGATGCCGGCCGGCGTGGCCGATCCATAAGCCGCCTCGCCCATGGCCATGCGGCCGAAGCCGTGGCTGGTCACGCCGTCCACATCCTTCTCGATGGCGATGCGGTCGAAGCATTCACGCTCCTCGATCTGCTTCGGCACCGGATGCTGCAGCAGAATGCCGCGCACGCGCGGGCTGGCGTTCAGCTCGTCGATCGTTGCCAGCAGCTCTTCGGTGGTGGTCTCTTCCGGCAGCGCGACGCTCTGCGACTCCATGCCGACGCGGCGGCAGGCATTGCCCTTCATGCGAACATAGGTCGCCGAGGCCGGATCGCTGCCCACGAGGATCGTGGCCAGAATCGGCGGCTCCCCGCCTGTCTTTTTCTGAAGCTGTTCGACCCGCGCCTGAAGTTCGCCTTCAAGCTCCTTCGCGTATGCCTTGCCGTCGAGAACCATTCCTGCCATATCTTCCAGTGTACGGAAGAACAGGGCTCAGGGCTCAGGGCTGAGAAAAGCGTCATCGCGTTTCGACGGCACGTTGTACCGGCCCATCGAAAACACTGAAATTGCCACAACCGTCCGCGGGACGCGCACAACTCCGAGACCTGCGGGACGGCTTCAGTCGATGGCCAGGCTGAGCTGGTGGCGTACATCGGCGCCGCGTATCCAGAAGATCACGTCGGTGGCGATATTGGTTGCGTGGTCGGCGATTCTTTCGAGGCCGCGCGCCACCAGAATGGCCTGCAGAGCCTCTTCGGCGCAGGTAGGACGCTCCTGAATGACCACAGTCAGGTCATTCTTCGCGACGCGGTTCATGCGATCGATTTCGTCATCCATCTCCAGCACGGACTCGGCCACATGGGCATCGCCTTCCAGCAGCGCCTGCAGCGCGGCACGGATCATCCGGCCGGCAAAATCCTTCATGCCGGCGATGTCCACGGGCAGCTCCGCGCGGCTCGACTTCATCAGCTCCAGCGTGCGCACGGCGATGCTCATCGCCTGATCGCCGATGCGCTCCAGATCGCCGTTGATCTTGATGACGGCGAGGATAAAGCGCAGATCGATGGCCATGGGCTGCTCTTTGGCCAGCAGATCGTAGGCCATTTCGTCCACTTCCCGGTGCGCGGAATTGATGGCCGTCTCGTTCTCGCGGACATACTGGCAGATTCCCGCATCGCGCAGCAGATAAGCATCGACAGCCGATTCAACGGCCTGCTGCGACAGCGCCGCCATAGCAAGCAGCTTGTCCTTCAGCTCCGCAAGTTGCAGATGGAAATGGATACGCGGCAAAATATTTTCCCCAAAACTGCATTGTGCAACACGGCGTGTAAGAAAACTGCAAATTTTCTCTAAGAGACAGAGAAGAAGAGGTTTTTTTTTGCACAAACGGGAACTTTTCAGGGCCGGAGCGATCAGTCGGCCAGCCGCCGCTCGGCCTCCTGCGCCGCCTCGTAAATCTGATCGAAGGACTCCACGGCGTAGAGCACCTTCTGCATCTCCGAGACCAGAAACTGCTGATGCATCACCTGATCGAGGTTAAAGTCGCGAATCTCCGGGCCGGCGCCGCTCTTCGCTCCCCCGTTTTTAAAGCTGTTGATCAGATGGCTCGATTCGCCATGCGAGGAGATCAGCCCGCTGCCGTAGAGCCTGATCTTTCCCTTCTGGCGGATGACGCCGAACTCGACCGTAAACCAGAAGAGCCGGCCCATCTTCTCGAGCTTTTCCTTATCGTGCATCAGGCCGAAGCAGACGCGGCCGTAGTGCTGCAAAAAATCGGCGAAGACGGGATGGGCGTGCATGGGCACGTGGCCGAAGACGTCGTGAAAGATATCCGGCTCCGGCGTGTATTCGAGCGAATCGCGGCTGCGCAGCCAGGTGGTGGTGGGAAACTTTCTCGCGCCCAGCATTTCGAAGAAAGCGTCGGGCGGCAGAAAGCCGCTGACCGGGGTCGCGTTCCAGCCGGTGCGCGGGCCAAGGCGGCGGTTAACCTCGGCGAGGTCAGGAATCGAGTCCTCGCGCAGCCCGATCTGCTGAAAGCCGTCGAGATATTCCTCGCAGGCGTGCTCATGGAGCTGCGGCATGCGGCGGCTCACCAGCTCGGCCCAGACAGCATGCTGCTCCGGCGTATAGGCCTGCCAGTCCTGCTGAATCAGGTACGGCTCGGCCACGGTTAATGGAGAAGGCATCGGAGTCATCCCGAGTACACCCCCGGCAAAACTCCCGAGCATGACACCGGCCCGGCAGAGGTGTCAAACAGGCACCGCGCTTCGATAGTGGGTGAACCGGATTCGCGGCCCCGCATCACCGGCGATCGAGACCACGGGGCTGTGAAGCCGGGCTCGACAGCTTTTTTACCGGGTTTTCGCACTTCGACCGACACCTGCGGAGAAAGGCCAGGGTTTGCACCTGTGTGATCCAGCCTGTTCCCGGGAGAGAGCTCATGCCTGGTGTGATGCGATATGGCGCTGCCCTGATCTTCGCAATTCTGACGGTTCCTGTGTTGGCGCTGTCCTCCCCGGCTCGTGCGCAGAGCGTCGTCGTCGGCGTGAACGTGGTCAATCCCATGCGAGCCGGCGTTGCCGACCAGAATGCCGTCCTGGCGCAACTTCATGCCGCCGGTGTCCACGTCATCCGCTGCGGCATCACAGCCGACGCGAAGGGCATCGACTATGCCAGGCGAGCCGCCGCGCTCGGCATTCATATCCAGCTCGGCCTCAGTGCCGCGTACCCGCCCAACGCTCCGTCGGTACCCTACCGCCCGGCTCTTTTTCCACTGATGTGGGGCGGTCCTCCTTTGTCTTCCGCAGATCCCGCCCTCTCCAAAGCCGCATTCCAGTCCATGTTCGATCTGCTGGACGCCAACGGCATCACGCTGGCCGGGGCTGAGCTGGGCAACGAGATCAACTGGGCCGCATTCAACTCCGAGTTTCCATTGCCCGGCGAGGGCAAAATCCTCAGCCTCTCCGATCTCTCTCATGACCCGGAAGGAAAGCAGATCGCCAAAGGCTTTCTTCAGTATCTGAAGATCCTCGCCGTTCTGAAGGAAGTGCGCGATCACTCCCGTCTGAACCGCAACACGCCCATCATTCTGGCCGGGCTGGTCGCGGCCCCGGACGGGGGCAAACTCTATAACAACAAAAAGGAAGATATGGTCAGCCTGCCTGCGACCATCGCTTTTCTTCGCGCCAACGGGCTCGATTCACTCGTCGATGCCTATGGAATCCACTCGTATCCCTCCGGCGATCACCCCGGAGACCCCGCAGCCGCGGCCAGACGCACGGCTCGCCTGAATACGGTCGATTTCGCCGAATGCCGCGCCCCCGGCACTCCGGGCGGCAAACCCTGCTGGGTCTCCGAATGGGGCTTTCCGAATCCGAATCTCTCGTGCCCGCTGAATGACGCGGCACGGACGCTTCTGGTGAAGGAGATGTATGGCGACTTCACGGCGCTCGCCGCGCAGCGCCGCCTGACGGGCATCGATCTCTTCTCGTGGAACTCCGATCCCTGGTCGAAGCAGCCGGATTCGGACAGCGTCTATCGCTGCGGCAGTCTCACCTCTGCCGGCCGTGAGGCCATCAGGCCTGTTCCGCCCGGAAGATGAACGTCCGGGAGCGACGGGAAAGGATTCGTTTACCGGTGTGCCCAGACGCGCCACGTGGTCAGATGACCGTGCGCGTCCTTTACCGGCTCCCAGCGGTCGATGGCGACCGGTCCCGAGACCGGCATGATCTGCTGCTGGAGGGCACTCTGAAGAGGCGTGGACGAATCCGCATGCACCCGCGCAGCCGGAATCTCATAGATGAAGCCCTTCGCGGTGACCTGCACGCCGATCTCGCTCGATGACCGTGGCGGGACGGGGCGGTCGCCGTAATCCCACAGATGCGGCGTCACAAAGAGGAAGGCGAGGATCAGCGTCACCATCACGTCGTAGTGAAAGCTGCCCCGCTCGTATGTCCAGAAGAGATAGCTCTTCAGCGTTCGTCCGACACTCACGTTACTTCGCCCCTGCTCCGGTGGCCGGCTGTTTCATGCGCGGCTCCATGCGTGGTTCAATGACCGTCTGGCCACCCATATAGGGTACCAGCGCATCGGGAATGCGCACTGTTCCGTCGGTCTGCTGATAGTTCTCGACGATGGCGACCCAGGTGCGCCCCACGGCCAGGCCGCTGCCGTTGAGCGTGTGCAGCAGAGCACTCTTCGACTGGCTGCGCGGACGGTAGCGGATATTCGCGCGGCGCGCCTGAAAGGCCTCGAAGTTGGAGCAGGAAGAGATCTCGCGATACAGGCTCTGGCCGGGCAGCCAGACCTCCAGATCGTAGGTCTTCGCCGAGCTGAAGCCCATATCGCCGGTGCAGAGCAGCATGCGCCGGTAGGGGAGCTTCAGCCGCTCCAGAATCGCCTCGGCATGCGCGGTCAGCTTCTCGTGCTCGGCCTCGCTGTCTTCGGGCCGGGTGAACTTCACCAGCTCCACCTTCTGAAACTGGTGCTGGCGAATGATGCCGCGCACATCCTTGCCGTAAGAGCCGGCCTCGGAGCGGAAGCAGGGCGTATAGGCCACGAGCGACGTGGTGAGCTGCGCCTCGTCCAGCGTCTCGTCGCGGTAAAGGTTCGTCACCGGCACTTCGGCGGTGGGAATGAGCCAGTGGTCGCTGTCGCGGTAGACGCCCGGCTCGTATCCCTGCTCGTCGACGCAGCGGAAGAGATCTTCGGCAAACTTGGGAAGCTGGCCGGTGCCGAAGAGCGATTTGCTGTTCACCATGAACGGCGGCAGCACCTCGGTATAGCCGTGCTCGCGGGTGTGGATGTCGAGCATGAAGCCGATCAGCGCCCGCTCCAGCCTGGCACCGTCGCCCCAGTACACGGAGAAGCGCGCGCCGGAGATCTTTGCCGCGCGCTCGAAGTCGAGAATGCCGAGCTGCTCGCCGAGATCCCAGTGCGACTTTGGCGTGAAGGAGAACTGCGGCACCTCGCCCCAGCGCTTTACCTCGGCGTTGTCATGCTCCGAAGCGCCGACGGGGACGCTCTCCTGCGGCAGATTGGGGATGCGCATGAGGATGGCGCGGAGCTGCTCTTCGGCCTCGGACGCCGCGGCCTCGAGCGCTTCCATACGCGCCTTCAGCGTCCGCGTCTCTTCCATCACGGCGGTGGCGTCCTGGCCGGACTTCTTCAGCCGCGCAACCTCTTCGCTGAGCTTGTTGCGCTGCGCTTTGAGCTGTTCGGCTTCGGTGATGCGCTCGCGGCGGTTCTGATCGAGGCTCCGAAAATCACCCAGCAGCGCGGCGGGGTCCTGTCCCCGGTCGCGGAGCTTCTGTTCCACCTGTTCCAGGCCGGCGCGGACGAATGCGAGATCGAGCATATTTACCAGATTACAGGCTCTTCCCGTCTCCCGGACATCCGGCACGGAGAGAGCCCGCATTACGGCAAAGCGCAGGAGAAGTTTGCCGCCTCGTCCGTGCTTCCGGTGCCGCGGTAACGGGCGACCTGGGGATACGGGCAGAGAGGCCGCGTGCGGTCGACCCTGCCGTCCGTCGTGTGCGAGGCGGGAACCGACTCGGGCGCTCTTCCCTGCTCTCTCCACTGCTCAAGCGCGGTCAGCATATCGAAGTGGCTGGTGCCGTCTCCGCCGCCGCAGTGGTTCATGCCCGGCACCATGAAGAGACGGTAGTCCTCCGCGGCCTCTGCCTGGCCGACCCTTGCGGCGACGCTTTCGTAGTAGTGGATGCTGTTGCGCGGCATCACCTGCTGGTCGGTCCAGCCGTGATACTGGATCAGCCTGCCTCCATGTGCGAAGAAGGGACGCAGGTCGGGATTGTTCGCGGTGAGCACGCCGCCGTCGCGATCGAGGGCCTTCGTCACGTCGCCGTCGAAGTTGAGGGTTCTGAAGTCCCACTGCGGCTGGTTGAAGACCACATAGCGGAAGTAGTCGTCGGCGAGACGGATCGGCTCCGGCCCTCCGGCGAGCGTGCTCCATACCAGCTCGCTGCCGCGCTCCATCTGCGGAAAGACCTCTTCGCCGGTGCGGGGATTCTTTGCGGGAGAGTAAATGCGGTCCACGGCCTCGACCTGGGCCTTCGTCAGGCACGATGCGTTTGCTGCTCCTTTGCACGCGAGCACAGACGGATCGAAGCGGCACCGGCGAGGATCTTCGAGCACGCCGTCTTTCACGCCGTCGAGCTTGTCGCAGGCGGCGAGCACGGCCTGGTGGATCATCGGGTACTGCGAGGGCGGGATGTAGCTCGCCGGATCGGACAACGTGGACTGCGCGACCCAGATGCGTCCGAACATCAGCCTGGTCCAGTTATTGGTCGGCGCGCCGGCGATGATGCCGTCGTAGTCGTCCGGAAAGCGCTGCGCTTCCATCAGCGCCTGCCGACCGCCGGAGGAGCATCCGGCAAAGTAAGACAGCTTCGGCGCGCTGCCGTAAAACGCGGCGATGACCGCCTTCGCCGTCATCGTCATGAGATGAATGGAGCGGTAGCCGAAGTCGATCAGCTTTTCCGGATGGCCGACGGCGAAGCTGGCCCGGCCTCCGGTATGCCCCGTGTCGGTCGAGCTCGCCGCATAGCCGCGAGCGAGCGATGCCGCCATATCGTCATAGTTGATCGAGCCCGCCCAGCCGCCGTTGCCGGCTCCTTCCAGTTTGCCGTTCCATCCCTTTGCTTCCGGCAGCCAGATCTCGATGCGAATATCGGAGTCGGCGGTGGGACGCAGTGTCGCCGTCACGCGGCAAAAGGCGGGGAGCGCTGCAAACGGAGCCCGCGGCCCCGGCGCTTCGGTAAATCCGCCCGCAGGCACATCGGCGGCCAGCGTGATGGCCGTATCGGGAAGCTGCAGAGAGGCGAGGCTTGCGCAGGTGCGCGCCGCGGCGGCGGGAACGGCCAGCGCCAGCCATACCAGGGCGACCCTAAGCAGCATCGGGCTGGAAATCAGTCTGGAAACGGGTGCGGGAACTGATCTGTAACCATAGCCAGAACTATTCTGAAAATTCCGGTGCGGAAGCATACCGCAGTATACGGATTCGGGAATCGTTTCCGCCCCGAATCTGCATCCATCCACGGAGGAGAAGAAGAAGGGCGTCCGGCTCGCCTCTCCTTCGACTCCTCACCGATATCCCTGCGATACTGAAAGCGTCTATGCGAATGCCGAAGCGCCTCCTTCTCCCGCTGCTGGCCTGTTGTATCCTCTCGCTCCAGCCTGCAGTCGCTCAGCCCGCGCCGCAGGTCCGGCATGCCGCGACCGCGCGATCGAAGGCCGCCGCGGCCATCCCCGTTCCGCCGCCGAGCGCCTATAACGGACATCCGAAGCTGGCGATCATTCTGGTGCTCGATCAGTTCCGCGGCGATTATCTCGACCGCTGGCGCGCCGACTTCAAGGCCCACGGCTTCAATCTCTTTCTCGCGCACGGAGCGTACTTCCCCGACTGCTACTACGAATACGCCAACACGGAGACGGCTCCCGGCCACAGCACCATCGGCACCGGAGCCTACTCCGACGGGCACGGCATCAACAGCAATCAGTGGTGGGACCTGAACCGCAGCAAGGACCACCCCGTCACCTCGGTCGAGGACGAACGCTATGCGCTGGTCGGCCTGCCGCAGGGCGAAAAGACCACCCCCGGCGTTTCGCCGCGCAATGAGATGGCCTCGACGGTGGGCGACGAGCTGCGCCTCGCCACACAGGGGCAGTCGCTGGTCTACGGCGTCTCGCTGAAGGATCGCGCGGCGATTCTTCCTGCCGGCGCCACGGCCAACGGAGCCTTCTGGATCGATCAGGCCTCGGGGCGCTTTATTACCTCGACCTTCTACATGCAGCAGCTTCCGCAGTGGGTGCAGGATTTCGACAACGGCCACGATATCGCCGAGGCCGAGCAGGCAGCCAATGCCTCGGGCACGAAGAACTTCTACCACGATGTCGGAGCGACGCCCGCCGCCGTCAGCTATGAGCTGAGCTTTGCCAAAGCGCTGATCGAGTCGACACAGCTCGGCCATCACGACACGACGGACATGCTGACGCTGAGCATCTCGTCCACCGATATCCTTGGCCACCAGGTCGGCCCCGACGCGCCCGAGCAGCGGGCGATGATCGATGCGGTCGATGCCGATCTGGACGATTTCTTTACCTGGCTGGACAAGAACGTCGACGGCGGCCTGGGCAATGTGTGGATCGCGCTCACCGCCGATCACGGCGTGGCTCCGGTGCCCGCGGTTGCCGCGCAGATGGGGCTGAACGCCGCGACCATCGACATGAAGAAGCTGCTGGCGGGGCTGAACGACGCCGTCAACACCAAGTTCTCTCCGGGAGAAAAAGTGGAGTATCTGCTGCCGGACCAGAGCCTGCCCTACCTTTCGCTCAACCAGCCCTCCTTCGAGCGCGCCGGCATCAACGAGCAGGAGGCCGAGCAGGCGGTCGAGGATGCCCTGCCGGGGGCCTTCAACGCGCTGGTTCCCGAGGAGCCGACCGCCGGCGCCGCGCAGACGAAGCTGCCGCCTCGCCCTGCGCTCTTCCGCAGCTATACCCGCGAGCAGCTCGCGCAGGGGCAGCTTCCGCCGACACCCTTCGGCGAGATCCTGGCGCACAGCTACTCGCCCAACGGCGGCTGGTACGTCATGGTGACGCCGGAGGCCTTCCAGATGGCGGGCACGCCGGGAAGCAAAGGCACGAACCACTACACGCCGTATGCCTACGACCGGCACGTGCCGCTGGCGTTCTATGGCGCGCCCTTCGCTCCGGCAACGTACCACGGCCGCGTGCAGCCGGTGGACCTCGCGGCAACCTTCGCTTCGCTGCTTGGCATCAATCAGCCTTCGGCTTCCGTGGGACAGATTCTGACGCAGGCGCTCAAACCCGAATCGGAGGTCACGTACCCCAAACCACCGGCGGTGCGTCCGCACGCGCGCGCCGAGCGCTCCCATAAAGCCGCCGGCACCGCGGCAAAGACCGGCGGGACGCAACAGTGAAACCGGATATGCGGGTGCAGGTCGCCGGAATCGATCTAGTCAATCCGGTGCTTGCGGCAAGCGGCACCTTTGGATACGGAATCGAGTTCGAGGAGATCGTCTCGCTCGACCGCATCGGCGGCTTCGTCACCAAGGGGCTTTCGCGCGAGCCGATGGCCGGTAACCGCGCTCCCCGGCTGATTGAGACCTCGGCAGGCATGATCAACGCCATCGGGCTGCAGAATATCGGCGTCGATGCCTTCATCGAGAAGAAGCTGCCCGCTCTGCGGCGCTACAACCACTGCGCGGTCATTGCCAACGTCTTCGGCTACACGGAGAAGGACTACCTGGCGGTGATCGAGCGGCTGAATGCGGCGGAGGGCATCGCCGCCTATGAGCTGAACGCCTCCTGCCCGAACACGCAGCACGGCGGCATGGTCTTCGGCTCGGACCCCGATCTGCTCAACGATCTGGTATGGCGGTGTAAACAGGTGGCCACGCGGCCTCTGATCGTAAAGCTGTCGCCGAATGTGACCTCGATCGCGGTGATGGCGCGCTGCGCGGAAAATGCCGGAGCCGACGCCGTCTCGCTGGTGAATACCTTCGTCTCGCTCTCGATCGATATCGAGACGCGCCGTCCGCGCATCCGCAACATCACCGGAGGACTCTCCGGCCCGGCGATCCGGCCGGTCGCCGTGCGCATGGTCTGGGAGGCCGCGCGCGCGGTCACCATCCCCGTCCTCGGCATGGGCGGCATCACAACGCCCGAGGATGCGGTTGAGTTTCTGCTGGCGGGAGCGACGGCGGTGCAGGTAGGCACGGCCAGCTACGCCGATCCGCGGGCGGTGGAGCGGATTGCGCACGGGCTCGAACACTGGTGCTCACGGCATCATGTGGCGAAGGTCACGGACCTGACCGGAAAGCTCGACACGGCGGCGCCAAAGGAAGAGACGCCACCGGAGCCAGCGCAGGGAAGCTGATCGGCCTGCAGGAAAAGGATTTATCCGAAAGATTTATCTGAAAGAGAGTACGGAAGAGAAGAGAGTATGGACGGTCTGCGCGACAGAACCCGCTTCGGCCTGCTTGCCCGTCCTGCTATGTGCCCGGTACGGCTACGTACCGGTGCGGCGCATCTTCAGCTCATCGGGAATGCGGTTCTGCAGCACCCGGGCCTGTTCAAGCGCCATGCCGGTGATATAGATCGGCGCGGGAGTCGCCACGGCGACCAGCAGCCAGGCCAGCAGAGAGAGCAGAAGTCCGGCAATCGCAATCGCCTGCATGGTCAGCACCACTGAGGCATGCGACAGGTGCATGGTGATTTCCCAGCTGTGCAGAGGCTGGAAGCGGTGAATGACCGCCAGAGCCAGAATGAAGGCCAGTACCGACAGGGTGGTAAAACCGATCAGAGCGACATCGATGGCGCGATGAAGACGCTGCCGCGCGCGGCAGTGGGTGCAGGTTTCGAGATGCTCCTCGTAATCTGTACGCATTTCGGGGGAAATCCCGGAAATGTCATAACGCCAGCCTGAAAGTATGTCTCCAACAACCTGATCGGTGCACAAACTCATGATGCGATCCCCTAACGTCCCATGCCACCCGTAGTTCTTCGCCTCAGCCCTGGACCGGACCTGGAGGTGAAACCTGAAAACTCAGGGAATTCCAGCTTCAGTATAAACCAGAGCGTAACAAAAGCCACGGGTTAAAGCCGGATGGACTCCATGGGCGCATCCTGCGAGGCCAGCAGAAGCTGGTTCGCCAGCAGGCTCATCCGGCAACGCAGTGCCCGCTCCGCGGCCACTCTTGCCAGTTCCGGCAGATTGTTGCTTTCAGACAGATGAGCCAGTACCACATATGCGGCTCCGCCGTCGTAACTCTTTTCCAGAAACTCCGCAGCCGCATCGTTGGAAAGATGCCCGACGCGTGACAGCACCCGCTGCTTTACCGGCCACGGATACGGGCCGTCGCGCAACATCTCCAGGTCATGATTCGATTCCAGCATCAGGACATCGCATCTGCGGAGGTGCATCACTACGTTGGATGCCATGTATCCGAGATCGGTGGCAAAACCTATGCGCACCCCATTCGCCTCAAATACAAACCCAACGGGATCAACAGCATCATGAGGAATCGTAAAAGGAGTAATCGAAATGTCGCCGATCGAGAAGCCGCGCCCGGACTGGAAGTATTCGACCGCCGGAAGCGCGCAGGGATCGCGCTTTTCCTCCACGTCCGCAGTCTCCGCCGCGGCCAGAGCAGGATTCTCCACCGCATCATCCACGCCTTCTTCTTCCGCGGCTGCGATGGCCGTGATGGCGGCCGCAGCCTCCGGCTCAAGATCTTCTCCCGAGTCGGGATTTCCGGGGCCAGAAATTCCCGAATCGGGAATTCTCAGATCAGAATTCTGCTGTGCGGCGGCCTGGCGCTGTGCCAGCCACTCCGCATAGGTGATGCGGCGGCGCGGCGTCATCCAGCGCATCCAGGCGCGGTGTGTGGGCTCGGTAAAGTAGACCGGGATACCCAGTTTGCGGGCGGTTACTGCCAGCCCCTGCACGTGGTCCTGGTGCTCGTGCGTAATCACGATGGCGTCGAGCGTCTCCGGATCTTCTCCGGCGGCCCACATGCGCTTCATCAGCTCGCGGCACGAGAGCCCGGCATCGACCAGGACACGTGTCTTCGAGCTGGAGACAACTGTGCTGTTCCCCCTGGATCCACTGGCCAGCACTGTCATCCGCACCATATCCTGTGAGCATACGCCGGAACGGTGTGGAAGACAGGGGCGGGAACCCGCCAGGGTACGGGAGCGGGAAAGCAGAGCCGCTATTCGTACCGGTAGAAGCCGCGTCCGCTCTTTTTGCCGAGCCAGCCGGCATCGACCATGCGGACCAGCAGCGGACAGGGACGGTACTTCGGATCGCCGAGTCCCTCGTGCAGCACGCGCATGATGTCGAGGCAGACATCGAGCCCGATGAAATCGGCCAGCGTCAGCGGACCCATCGGATGCGCCATGCCCAGCTTAAAGATCTCGTCGATGGCCTCGGGGGTCGCGACGCCCTCCATCACGGCAAACATGGCCTCGTTCAGCAGCGGCATCAGCACGCGGTTGGAGACGAAGCCGGGAGCGTCCTGCACCTCAACCGGCGTCTTGCCCAGCCGCTCGGAGAGCGATTTGACCGTCTCGAAGGTCTCCTGCGAGGTCTGGAGGCCGCGGATCACCTCCACCAGCTTCATCACCGGCACCGGGTTGAAGAAGTGCATGCCGATCACGCGGGCGGGGCGGCCGGTCTGCGCCGCCAGCTTTGTGATGGAGATGGACGAGGTATTCGAGGCGAGGATGACCTCGGGGCGAAGCAGGTCGTCGAGCTCCTGAAAGATCTGCTTTTTGATCTCGAAGCGCTCGGTCGCCGCTTCGACCACCAGATCGCAGCCGGCGAGCGAGGAGCGGTCGAGCGTGCCCTCGATGCATGCCAGAGCCGCCGCGGCCCCGGCCTCGGTAAGTTTGCCTTTGGCGGCTTCGCGGCCGAGGTTTTTGCGGATCGTCTCCATGCCGCGGTCGAGAAAGCGCTGCTCGACCTCGCAAAGCCGCACGGGAAAGCCGCTGCGCGCAAAGACCTGGGCGATGCCGTTGCCCATGGTGCCGGCGCCGACGACGCCGACCGTTGTGATATCGCTCATGCGATTCTTCTCCGGAACAAAACAGGTGAGTGTATCAGGAGGCTCGCGGCGGAGCGAAACGGAGGGCCTATTCGGGGACGCGCACCAGCAGGCAGGTGATGTTGTCGTGGCCACCGGCCTCGTTGGCGGCGTCGATCAGACGGCGGCAGGCTGCGTCCAGATCGGGGGTCTCACGCAGCACGCTCTCGATCGCCGGGTCGGATACCTCGCGGATCAGCCCGTCGGAGCAGAGCAGGAAGACATCGCCGGCTTCGGTCACGGCTTCGCTGATGTCGGGCGCGACCGAGGGCTGGGTGCCGATGGCGCGGGTGATGATATTGCGGTAAGGAGACTGCTCGGCCTCCTGCGGCGTCAGATGCCCCATGCGCACCTGCTCGTCCACCAGAGAGTGGTCCTGCGTGCAGCGCACCAGCGTCCGGCTGCGGAAGAGGTAGATGCGGCTGTCGCCCACGTGGGCCACATAGGCGTGGCCGGGAACAAGCTGCAGCACCACCAGCGTGGTGCCCATGCCGGAGAGCGACCGGTCGGCTGCTCCCCGCTGATGGACGAGCGCATTCGCCTCTTCGACGGCCTCGGCCAGCCGCTCCGGCACGGAGCCCGCCTCTTCACCGCGGCAGAGCGTGCCGATCACGGAATCGACCGTCATGCGGCTGGCGATCTCTCCGGCGGCGGCTCCGCCCATTCCGTCGCAGACGACAAATACGCCGGCCTCGGCGCACTCGCCGAAGGAGTCTTCATTTCCGGTGCGGATGCGGCCGACGCTGGAGAGCGCGGCGCTTTGAATCTGTGTGCTGAATGGCTGGCTCATACGGGGGATACGAAGCACCTGTTCACGATACACGTTCGGCTCAGCGCGGAAGACCCGAACCGGAAGCCCGGTGGTTACGAATGGCTTCCGGCGGCGGAACGGCCGGAGCTGGCCAGCTTCGATTCGGCTTCGGCAATCACCTGATTCGCCTGATCGTACTTTTCGGCCTCTTCGCCCGCATCGTTCCAGAGCTCCTGCCCGTGCTGCAGCTCTTTCTGCGCCTCGCCCGAGTCGATCTCTTCCGGCTTTTCGGCAACCTCGGCCAGGATGGTTACGCGCTCCGGAAGAACCTCCACAAAGCCGCGGGCGACGAAGTACCGCTGGCCGTCGCTTTCGCCGCCATGCAGGCGCACTTCGCCGGCGCCGATGGCGGCCAGCAGCGGAGCATGCCCGAAGAGCACTTCAATGTAGCCGGAGCTCGACGGCACCTCGACCGCCGTCGCCGTCTGATCGACGAGGATGCGGTCGGGGCTCACCAGCCGTACACGTAATTGATCTGTATCCGCCATAGTCTGTTCTCAGTAATCAGTCCCCGGTTAACAGTCCCCAGTTGTCAGTTCCATTCAGCTTCTGCGGTTCACCGGGGACTGGCAACTGATTACCCTCTCTCTTATGCCGTTGCCTTCAGCTTCTCTGCCGCTTCCAGCACATCCTCGATGGTGCCCTTGAGGTAGAACGCCTGCTCGGGAACATCATCGTGTTTGCCTTCGATGACTTCCTTAAAGCTGCGCACGGTGTCGGCGATCTTGCAGTATTTGCCCGGAATGCCGGTGAACTGCTCGGCGACATGGAAGGGCTGCGAGAGGAACTTCTGCACCTTGCGCGCGCGGGAGACGGTCACCTTGTCCTCTTCCGAGAGCTCGTCGATGCCAAGGATGGCGATGATGTCCTGCAGGTCCTTGTACCGCTGCAGAATGCGCTTCACGCCCTGGGCCACGTCGTAGTGCTCCTGCCCGACGACGCGCGGCGAAAGAATGCGCGAGCTCGACGCGAGCGGATCGACGGCGGGATAGATGCCCAGCTCCGACAGCGGACGCGAGAGCACCGTGGTCGCATCGAGGTGAGCGAAGGTCGTCGCCGGAGCCGGATCGGTAAGATCGTCGGCGGGCACGTAGACGGCCTGCACCGAGGTGACCGAGCCCTTCTTCGTCGAGGTGATGCGCTCCTGCAGCTCGCCCATTTCGGTGGCGAGGTTCGGCTGATAGCCGACGGCCGAAGGCATGCGTCCCAGCAGCGTCGAAACCTCGGAGCCCGCCTGGGTAAAGCGGAAGATGTTGTCGATGAAGAGCAGCGTGTCCGCGCCCTCTTCGTCGCGGAAGTGCTCGGCGACGGTCAGGGCCGACAGCGCCACGCGCAGACGCGCGCCGGGCGGCTCGGTCATCTGGCCGTAGATGAGCGCGGCCTTCGACTTCGTGTAATCGTGAATGTCGATCACGCCCGCTTCCTGGAATTCGAGCCAGAGGTCGTTGCCCTCGCGGGTCCGCTCGCCGACTCCGGCGAAGACGGAGAAGCCGCCGTGCTTGGAGGCGACGTTGTTGATCAGCTCCTGAATGACGACGGTCTTGCCGACGCCGGCGCCGCCGAAGAGGCCGATCTTGCCGCCTTTGAGGAAGGGCTGAATCAGGTCGATGACCTTCACGCCGGTCTCGAACATCTCCTCGGAGGTCGACTGCTCATCGAAGGCCGGAGCCTGGCGGTGAATGGGCATGCGCAGCTTCGCCTGCACCGGACCCAGCTCATCGACCGGCTCGCCGATCACGTTGAGCACGCGGCCCAGCGTCTCGCGGCCCACCGGCACGGTGATCGGGCCGCCGGTGTCGATGGCCTTCATGCCGCGCACCATGCCCTCGGTCGCTTCCATGGCCACGCAGCGCACCCGGCCTTCGCCGATATGCTGCTGCACCTCAAGGATGACGCTGATGGGTACGGGAACCGTGAAACCATCGCTGACCACACGCAGCGCCTGGTAAATGGGAGGCATCTTCGCCTCTTCAAACTGCACGTCGACCGCCGGGCCGGAAATCTGAATGACTTTGCCGATGTTCTCTGCCATAAAACTTTCCTGATCTCTTCCTGCCTGCTCCGTCTCCTGCCAGCGCCAGCTGCTCGCTTTTTGCTGCCGGGAGTTCAGCAACCCGTTGTAACTGCTTCTTACAGCGCCGCAGCGCCGCTGACGATCTCGATAATCTCCCGGGTAATGGCCGCCTGGCGCACGCGGTTCATGGTCAGCGTGAGCGAGTCGATGATCTCCCCGGCATTGTTGGTCGCCGAATCCATCGCGGTCATACGCGCCGCATGCTCCGCCGCGACCGATTCGAGCAGCGCGTGATAGATCTGCGAGGTCACATAGCGGGGCAGAATGGCGTCGAAGATTTCGCGCGGCTTCTGCTCGTAGATGTAATCGACCTCGGCGGTGCCGAACTTCTTCGCCTCGTCCTCGAACTCCTGGATATCGGCCTCGGCCTCACCCGGCTGCAGGCTCACGCCCGCGGTCAGCGCGGCCTCCGCGGCGCGGGCGCGCTCCTCGGCGCTCATCTCCTGCGACTCGGTGATCTCGTGGCGGCCGAATTCAATGATGGGCAGGATGCGCTCCACCACCACCCGCTGCTGAATCACCGATTTGAACTCGTTGTAGACGATGTAGACCGCGTCGATCTCCTCATGCACATAGCGGTCGACGATCTCTTCGCCCAGCTCGCGGGCCGCATCGAAGCTGAGCTTTTCGAGCAGTCCGGGATGGTCGCCGATGACTTCGATCTGCGACGAGCGCTGGCGCTCCGGACGCGGCGCGTGCCCGTCGTGGCTCTCGATCTCCTGAAAGCGCGCAGCCGGATAGCGGCGGCGGAAGAGGTCGCGCCCCTTGCGCCCGATGGCTTCGACGTCGATCTCCTTCCCGTCGTTCGATCCGAGAAAGTGCGTCGTGGCCTTGATAATGTTGGTATTGAAGCCGCCCGCAAATCCCTTGTCGCCGGAGACGACGACGAGCAGAATCCGTTTCTCCTCACGGGTCTTGAGCAGCGGATGACGGACCTCGCCGGTATCGGGGTCGACGATCTCAATGCGCCGCTTGAGCGATTCGAGCACGCTGGCCAGCATCGCCGCATAGGGGCGGGAGGTAATGGCGCGCTCCTGGGCGCGGCGCAGCTTCGCCGCCGAGACCATCTTCATG
Organism: Paracidobacterium acidisoli; assembly: GCF_003428625.2. Taxonomy (GTDB): domain Bacteria; phylum Acidobacteriota; class Terriglobia; order Terriglobales; family Acidobacteriaceae; genus Paracidobacterium; species Paracidobacterium acidisoli. The sequence goes on from NZ_QVQT02000006.1 coordinate 359,861, forward strand.
GCGCGGGTAATCTGCCGGGTATTCTTTACGCTGCGGATACGCCGCCGCAGATCGAGGACATTCGCCATGACGTCGTCTTACTTCGCCGCTCCCGCCGGCTGCTGCTTTTCTTTGGACTGCTCCTGCTCTCCGGGCTGCTTGGACTGTGCCTTTTCAGACGGCTTCTGCTGCTTTTCCTTCGACTTGTCCGGCTGCGTCTGCGCCTGCTGATGCTCGGCGAGGAAGTTTGCCTTGTACTCTTTGAGCGCCGCGTGGACGCGCTTCTTCAGATCGTCGTCGAGGGCCTTCTTCGTGGCGATATCGTTCAGAAGCTGCGTCTGGCCGGAGTCGAGATACGAATAAAGGCCGTCCTCAAAGGCACGAATGTCGGCGACCTTCAGGTCGTCGAGGTACCCCTGGGTTCCGGCAAAGAGGATGATGACCTGCTTTTCCGCCGTCAGCGGCTGGAACTGCGGCTGCTTCAGCAGCTCGGTGAGGCGCTGGCCGCGGTTGAGCTGGTTCTGCGTCACCTTGTCGAGATCGCTGCCGAACTGCGAGAAGGCGGCCAGCTCGCGGTACTGGGCGAGGTCGAGCTTCAGCGTCGATCCCACCTGCTTGATGGCCTTGATCGCCGCCGAAAAGCCGACGCGCGAGACCGAAAGGCCCACGTTCACCGCCGGACGCACACCGGAGTTGAACAGATCCGTCTCAAGGAAGATCTGCCCGTCGGTGATGGAGATGACGTTGGTCGGAATGTAGGCGGAGACGTCGCCGGCCTGGGTTTCGATGATGGGCAGAGCGGTCAGCGAGCCCGCGCCCTTCTCGTCGTTCAGCTTCGAGGCGCGCTCGAGCAGACGCGAGTGGAGATAGAAGACGTCGCCCGGATACGCTTCGCGGCCCGGCGGACGGCGCAGCAGCAGCGAGATCTCGCGGTAGGCCGTGGCGTGCTTGGAGAGATCGTCGTAGATCACCAGCGCATGGCGGCCGCTGTCGCGGAAATACTCGCCCATGGCGCAGGCGGCGTAGGGAGCCAGATAGAGCATCGGCGCCGGCTCCGACGCCGAGGCGGCGACGACGATGGTGTAGTCCATCGCGCCGTACTCGGTCAGCGTCTGCACCACCTGGGCGATCGAAGAGCGCTTCTGCCCGATCGCGCAGTAGATGCAGATCAGGTTGTTCTTTGCGCTGTTGATGATGGTGTCGAGCGCGACGGCGGTCTTGCCGGTCTGGCGGTCGCCGATGATCAGCTCGCGCTGGCCGCGGCCGATCGGGATCATCGAGTCGATGGCCTTGAGCCCGGTCATCATGGGCTCACGCACCGGCTGACGGTCGATGACGCCCGGCGCCAGCCGCTCGACGGGCAGCGTCTCGGTGGTGTGGATCGGTCCCTTGTCGTCGATGGGCTGGCCCAGCGAGTTGACGACGCGGCCGATCAGAGCCTCGCCCACGGGCACGCTCAGAATTTTTCCGGTGCGGCGCACCTGGTCGCCTTCGCGGATCTCGGTGTAATCGCCGAGGAGCACAGAGCCGACCTGATCCTCTTCGAGGCTCATCGCCAGCCCCGCGATGCCGTGCGGGAACTCGACCAGCTCGCCGGCCATGACCTTGTCGAGGCCGTGCAGGCGGGCGATGCCGTCGCCGAGCGAGATCACGGTTCCGACCTCGTCGACCCGCACCTTCGCGTCGTAGTTTGCAATCTGCTCCTTCAGGAGCGCTGTAATCTCGTCTGCCTTAATCTGCGCCATGCTTCCCTGTTCCCTTACGGGCTGAATTCTTTTTCTGTTCAGGCGGACTGATCCGCCACCAGCTCTTCGCGAAGCCGACTGAGCCTTCCACGTATCGAGCCATCATAGACGGTGCTGCCGACACGCACGATGACGCCGCCCAGAAGCGAATCGTCCTCGCTGAAGGTCGCCTGCACCCGCGTGCGGGTAAGTTCGGCTATCTGTGCTTCCAGCCGTTGCCGCCCGGCCGCATCCAGAGGCCGGGCCGTGGTGACTTCTACCTCTGAGATGCCCAGACGGCGGTTGAGCTCGTATTCAAATGCGCGAACGATCTCACCGTAATCGGCCATCCGGTCATGCTGGATCAGCACAGCAATAAAATTCCGTACCTGCACCGCCATACCCAGGCGGGCGTTGAGCTTGTCGAGAATTGCGACCTTCTGGTCGGCGGGAAACGACGGATCGAGAAAGACCTCGCGCAGGTCGGCGCTCTCCCGCCATGCGGCGGTGAAATCGCCAAGCTGACGCCGCGTCGCCTCGGCGTCGAGGCGCGCCTCGAAGATTACGTCGGCAAAGGCCCGCGCGTAACGGGCGGCAAATGCGGACATCAGTTCCGCCCTCCCATATTCCGGCCTGAAAAGTGCGTGGCCAGATCCTCGCCGATTCCGTCGAGCAGCGCCTGGTCGGCCTCCGGCGTAAGCCGGATGCGCTGCGTGGCGCGGTCAATGGCCAGATTCGCGGCAAAGCGCTTCAGCTCGCGCTGCGCCGCCTCCTGCGCCAGCTCAATCTCATGCCCGGCGGACTGCACGATGCGCTCCCGCTCGGTTTCAAGCAGCGCATGAATGCGCTTTTCGTCTTCCCCGGCCTCGATCTCCGTCTGCTGGCGGATCGCTTCAATCTCATCGTCCAGCTTTGCCAGGCGGGCCTCTACCGCGCTCAGGCGGCGGTTTGCCTCATCGCCTGCCGTGCGCGCGTCGGTCAGCTCTTTCTGCAGCGTTTCCGAGCGCTTCCGGAAGGCCTTCGGCAGCACCTTCAGCAGAAAGGCCAGAATGGCCAGGATCATCACGCCGGAGTTGAAGTCCTCGAAGATCTTCGCCGCGGTCTCGGTATCCACATGGCCGTAGCGGGCGATGGCCTGCACGGCGGCCGAGTGTCGGAACTCCTCCCACTCGCCGTGGCTCACCTGGTCTTCCATGTGCGGCCCCTGCGCGGCGTGCGCGGGCTTCTGCCCGGCCGGAGCTGAAGCCGGAGCCGGAGCCCCATTCTGCGCGTGCAGACCGGCCGAGGTAAAGGCCAGAGCGATCAGAGAAAAGAAAACTGTCCGGAAGATGCGTTTCAATGAGCACCTTCCGCAACCACGGCCTGGGAGGGCAGAACGGCAGCCAGCACCTGAGCCGCAAGCTGATCGGCCGTCGCCTCGATCTCCTCGCGCGCTCCGGCCGCCTGGGCCTCGATCGCGCCGTGCGCCTGCCGCACCCGCTCCTGCGCCGCGGAACGGGCCGAGGCCAGGGCGCTTTCCCGCTCGGCATTCCACTGCTGCACACGCTGCTCCCGGCGGCGGAAGATCTCGGCGCGCGCGGCGCGCAGCTTCGCTTCATACTCCTGGGTGCGGGCGTCGGCTGCGGCAATGGCGGCGTGCGCCTTCTCTACCGCGCCGACTGTGTGCTCCCGGCGTGCCGCGAGCGTGCGCAGCAGCGGCCGATAGACGATCCAGCGGTATGCCAGTACGAGAAAAACGAAAATAATGATGGTCGGTACGGCACCGAGCAAAAGATCACCGAGTTGGCGCAGCAGGTCATCCATAGTTCTTAACCGGTATACAGACTGTCGGGATGCAATTCAGAAAGGTCTGAAACTTTTGGATCGTTCTACCAAAGTGAAAATCAGAGTGTCAACCCGGGCACACTTCACGGGTGTTTACTGAGGGGGGCCCGGAAAGGGTACGCAAAGATTTCTTGACTCGCCCTTTCACCGGCGTACACTGAGAATATCACCTGTGACCCGTTTCAGGGTCCAACGGGCCGAATGACCGGAACCTACCACCGCTTCCCTTCATTCGGCCCGTTTTGTGTTTCTGCGAAAAATGACTGATTTGTGCGCAAACCCGCTCGCGGAGAGTAATTATCTACGCCTTCCGGAACCTTCGATACCGGCCCAGCAGCGACTCCGGCCCGGCGACGGTGAGCGTCACCAGATTGCCCGCATACTGCCGGTCGCGGATCACCGCGCCCGCGCCGAGCGCGGCCAGCGCCTCGCCCTCCGACTGCGGAATCTGAAAGCGCTGCTCCACGATCGGGTCCTGGGTCAGGGCGGCGTCCACCCCGGCGAGCAGCGTATCGACGCCCCAGTTAAGGCGGGCGGAGACGGCAATGCCGCGATGCGCGTTCTGCTGCAGCGTCGCACGCTCCTCTTCCGTGAGCCGGTCGATCTTGTTCAGCACCTCGATGCGGGGCTTGTCGAGCACGCCCAGCTCGCCCAGCACCTTTTCCACCTCGGCCTTCTGCTCGTCCTGCACCGGGCTCGAGCAGTCGCGGACGTGCAGCAACACCTCGGCCTTCTGCACCTCTTCGAGCGTGGCGCGGAAGGAGGTGACCAGCGTATGCGGCAGATCGCGGATAAATCCCACCGTATCCGACAGCAGCACCTTGCGCCGGCTGGGCAGCTGGATGGCCTTGAGCTTGGGGTCGAGCGTAGCGAACATGCGCGACGATTCGAGGACTCCGGCGCGGGTGATGGTATTGAAAAGAGTGCTCTTGCCGGCGTTGGTGTAGCCCACCAGCGCCACTGCGGGAACCGGCACCGACTCGCGCCGCTGCCGCTGCTGGCTGCGCGTGCGGCGCACCGCCTCCAGGTCCTGTTTGAGCTGCAGCACGCGCCGCTGAATGCGCCGCCGGTCGGTTTCGAGCTGCGTTTCGCCCGGGCCTCGCGTGCCGATGCCGCCGCCGAGCTGCGACATCTCGCTGCCCCGGCCGGTCAGGCGGGGCATCATGTATTCGAGCTGCGCCAGCTCCACCTGCAGCTGGCCTTCGCGGGTGCGCGCATGCCGCGCAAAAATATCGAGAATTAATTGTGTGCGGTCGACAACCCGGCACGGCAGCGCGCGCTCGAGGTTGCGGAGCTGCGTGGGCGTGAGGTCGTGATCGAAGAGAATGACGCCGGCCTGCGCGGACGCGGCCATTCCGGCCAGCTCCGTGACCTTGCCGCTGCCCAGCAGCGTTGCCGGATCGGGCTTTGCGCGGTGCTGCTCCAGCTCGCCGACGACCCTTGCACCGGCGCTGACGACCAGCTCGCGAAACTCCTCGATCGACGATTCCTCCGAGAAGGCAGAGGGCTCCGGACGCGACACCGCGCCCCGGTCCTGCTCCCCATCCTCGAAGACAGCCAGAGCTGCATCGCGGGCGAGAAGCGCCATGCGTGGCAAAGCCTTTCGCTGCGCTCCAAAATCTACGGAGACGAGCAGTGCCCGTTCCTCAGAAGCTCCCCTGACGTTCAAATCGGAACCACCCGGAACAGTTCACCGCTCATCGATTGTGCACACCTCTCCTGCATTGCCCTGCGGCATCTCAGGAGCCGGAAGATTCCTGCGCGGGCGAGGCCGGAGGAGCCGCTCCCGGATGAGAAGGTGCCCCGGTATGCGTGGCGGGACGATGTTCTCCATGAATGACTGCACGAGTGCTGACGACCGTGGAGATCGCATGTTTGAAGATCAGCTGCTCCTGACTGTTGTTCTCGAGCAATACCGAGTACTTGTCGAAGGAGCGAATCTTTCCGGTAAGCTTGACACCGCTTACCAGGTAAATCGTAATGGGTGTCTTGTCTTTACGAACGGTATTCAGGAAAGTATCCTGAATATTCTGTGCCGGCTTGTTTTCCATGTGCCGATCTCCTGAGCTCAAAAAGTGAAATAGGTTAAGTAACTACATGCCAGGAAAACCTGTGTAAGGGCGAAAATTCATGCCCTTCACAGAAATGCGTGCTAACAAAATACTTGCTACGCACAGGTTGTGCAACGAGACGCTCAAACGTTACACCACCCGTGCGGGAATCCTCATCTCTCTCCGCCATGAAACTCTGTCAAAACAGCCAGCACGGGCGGAAAACACCTGATCCCGGTGGATACGCCCTTTGATGCTGAATCCGGTTACAGCGTCGCACGCGAGTACTAAAAAACCACGCCTCTTTTATGCTGAAAATTTACAAACTTATTTGGCGTGACGCCGCCGGTGGCGGGGACGGGTGGCCCTTCGCGCGCGGGCAGGCCGCCTGGACGGAGCCTTTGGACGCTCCCCGGCCTGCGCGGGAGCCTTCTTTGAAGGCGGCGCGACGCCAGGGCCTGTCCGGCGGACGACTACGCCTTCCATGCGGAAGGATTCGACCGTGGTCTGCGCCGGATGGGCAATGCCCGTCTGCGGATCGATCGCCGCCGCATTGTCCGCGGCCACCTTCCAGGAAAAGACCGGAACCTGAGCGTCGGACGGATCGGCCCCGACCGTAACCGGCAGAAAGCCTTCCATATTCCGCTCACGGTAGGCCGTTTCGTAGCGGTGCTTTTTCACATTCCAGGTAAAGACACGCGCCTGATCGAAGTCGTACGGCAGGCCGTCCTTGTAGGGCGCCAGCACGGCGATATACTCCGGCGCCATTTTGTCAGGAAAATCCGAGTTCGGATCGGCGACCTTCTTCAGAACATAGGCGCCGACAATCCTCTGCCCTTCGGCAAGCCCGGCAATGGCGTCGGGTACGTCGACATCGAGCGCGCGGCTGCGCACCCATCCGACAAAGCCCTGCTGATCGCGTATCAGCCAGTAATCCTCGAGCACCGGCCCAGGCGGCTTAGCCGGAGCATCAGCAGCGGCATGGGCTGCGCCCTTCGCACCCTTCAGCGCGGAAGCCGGCTTCTCTTTGGGCGAGGGTACAGGCGCCACCGGCACAGGAGCCTGCGGAGGAGCCGGCTTCGGAACCGAGGCCCGCACCAGCAGCTGCAGCTTGTCGTTTTCCGGAAGCAGGTAAAAATGCTCGGTCTTGCGGCCCGGCTCCTCGTGCAGGTACGAGTCGTCGCGCAGCACGCCTGTCGCAATCACCGGATCGTGCGCGTGCGCCGCCTGCAGCGCGGAGAAGACGTCATAGACCTTCTGATCGATGATCGCGTGCTCCTCGATCCAGCCGGTCTCTCCCTTATCCGTCTTCACCTTCAGAAAGCGGCGGCCGTGCTCCAGCACCTGCAGACGCTGCCCGTTCGTCACCTCGGCGACCCGGTTGGTGACCGCGGCCACACGGTCGCGCAGAAAGGTCCCTTTCACGGAGACGTAGACGTACTCTGCCGCGGGCTTCGGGCGGAATCGCCCACAGCCGGCCACGGCAAGGACAAGAACAATGGCGGATATCCGGAAGAAAAAACGAAGGATTCTGGAAGGCGGCATCATCGGCACGGCGGTCAGGGGAAAAGCAGTATGCTCCACGTTCTTAGAGACCAGCATCGCATGCTTTGACGCAGAATTTTCGCCTCTCTTTGGTTACGCATCGATGACGCATCCAGGCGGTCACCTTCCGCACGCGGAGACGTGCAGCGGAAGGCGCATCCTGTGCGCGGATCGCGGATGTTTCAGTTGGTCGCCACCACCTGGAAGGCCCCGGTGGGATCGGTGCCGGTCGTCGAGTTCCCAAAGGCGTCGAGCGCACCCGGCGTTGTGGTGTCGATCGCGTAAACCTCAAAGTCGGAGCTGCCTCCCGCGCAGGCGACGGCAATGTAGGTGTGGGTGTTGTCCTCGGCCAGCGACGACGGCTCGCTCCCGGTCGAGAACGGCGATCCGGCGATCGGCGTCAGCGCGCCGGTCGTGCTGTTCAGGCTGAAGGCGCTGATGGTCGCGTCCGGCCGGTTAGCGACGTATACATAAGAGCCAGTCGAATCCACCAGCACATCGTTTGGTCCGGACGAACCGGTTGAATAGGGCGAGCCGGCAATGGACGTCAGCGCACCATTCGATGCAATCGACAGCACCTTGACCCCCGTAGTGGTCTCCGTTACGAATAGAAAATTGCCGCCTGGGCTTACTGCCAGACTGGTGTCGGAAAGCGAGGTACCTCCGGCCTGTCCGGATGCCAGTTTCTGGTTGGCGCTGATGGCGCCGGTCGAGGAGTTGAAGTTGAGCACATTGACTCCTCCCGTACCCATCGCCACGAAGGCCAGATTGTCGGCGGGATTGAAGGCGATGCGTCCGGCCGAGCCGGGCGTCAGCGCGACCTGCGTGCCGGAGACGAAGGTGAGCGCCCCGCTGCTGCTGTTGACACTAAAGACGGCGGTGTCCGAACTGACATCGGCGATGACCAGCCAGTTTCCGGACGTGTCCACCCGCATGGCCAGCGGATAGACCTGCGTGGCCACCAGCCCGTTGTTTCCGTTGTTGATGACCGAAAGCGATCCGTCGCTGTTGATGGTGTAGCCGTAGATGGCGCCGGCAATGGCATCGGCCACGTAGAGATACTTGTTGTTCGGAGTGATGGCGATCGTGGTCGGCGTGACGGCGATGGCATACGGCGAGCTGTTTGTCCCGGCCAGCTTGCCGCTGGCGATGGAGAAGCCCGCCACTGTGTTCAGGCTGCTGTTGGAGTTGGCAACGTACAGATAGTCGCCGGTGGCGCCGCCGCTGCCGCTTCCACTACCGCTTCCCGAGGTGAGCGGAGGGAAAAACTGTCCGCAGCCACAGAGCATCAGCAGCCCCGCGAGGGGAAGGCTGAACCAGAATCGTACGCTTCTTACTGCCTGTATACTGCGCACAACCATGCGCTTATCCATTCGTTCCGTCACTCCGGCCATAACCCTGCTCGTTTATTTTTGTTGCCGCGGCATGGCGCAGCAGATTGTCTTTTGCAGGCCCTGCGTCCAGGCCGACATGCAGTTTCTTGCCTCTGACACATTGCGCGGCCGGGGCAGCGCCACGCGCGATGAGCACCTTGCCGCATTGTATGCGGCTTCGCTCTTTGCCAGCTTCGGCCTCGAGCCGGGCGGCGACAACGGAAGCTTCGTGCAGAAGGCTCCCGTCGACATCAGCAGGCTCCCGCCGCGGATGCAGCAGCGCCTGCAGGCCTTTGAGGCCGTGCCACGCACGGAAACCTGGAACGTGGTCGGCATTCTTCCTGGCTCGCTTTCTGATTCGCTTCCTGGCTCACAAAAACAGACTAACGACAGGACGACGGACGAGGCCATTCTGCTCACGGCTCATCTGGACCACCTGGGAGTAGGGCCGGCCGTCAGCGGCGACTCGATCTATAACGGCGCCGACGACGATGCCTCGGGCACCACGGCGGTGATCGAGCTGGCGCGGGCGCTCAGCCGGGGTCCGCGGCCGAAGCGGACCATCCTCTTCGTGCTCTTCGGATCGGAAGAGATCGGCGGCATGGGAAACCGGTATTTTCTCGAACACCCGCCGGTGCCGCTCGATCATATCGCCGCCAATCTGGAGTTCGAGATGATCGGCAGGCCCGATCCCGCCGTTCCCGCGGGCAGCTTCTGGCTGACCGGCTTCGAGCGCAGCAACCTCGGGCCGGAGCTGATCCGTCACGGGGCGCACCTGGCCGCCGATCCGCACCCGGCAGAGCACTTCTTTCAGCGCTCGGATAACTACGCGCTGGCGCTGCGCGGCATTGTGGCGCAGACCATTTCGAGCTTCAACCTGCACAAGGACTACCATCAGCCGAGCGACGAGCTGAGCCGGATCGATTTCCCGTATATGACGACAGTCATCGAGTCGATGGTGAAGCCGGTTGAGTGGCTGGCCGATACCAGTTGGAAGCCCGCCTGGAACCCCGGCGGCCAGCCAAAGCCGCAGCCGCCCGGTCATCACTGATTCTTCCGAAAAAATATTTCTCGCAGAGACAAAAAGCCCGCGCATGGTGGGCTTTTTCACTGGCCGCATCGCCGGAGTTACACCGCGACCACATCCTGCTGCGGAACGCGCTCCGCCTCGAGCACCGGACCGAGGGCATGCACGACGGAAGCCACCCGCACCACCGCCAGCACCAGCTCTTCGGCCGCGCCCTTTTCGCGCACCACCTTCTCGTGCGCGTCGACGCACCGGCCGCAGCCGTTGATGGCCGAGACCGCCAGCGACCACAGCTCGAAGTCCACCGGCTCGACGCCGTGCGTGCGAATGACGTTCATGCGCAGACGGGCGGGCAGCGTCGCATACTTCTCGTTCGAGGCGAGGTGCAGAAAACGGTAGTAGATATTGTTCATCCCCATCACCGCCGCGGCCGACTTCGCCGCCTCAAGCGCCTGCGGCGAGAGATGCTTTGCTCCCTCTTCGAGAGCGGCTTCGGTCAGCCCGGCATTGCGCGTGGCCATGGCCGAGGCGACCACCGTGCCCCACAGCTGCTGCGGCGTCAGCTCGGTGTTGTTGCGCACCAGCGTGGAGTAGTTCAGCTTCAGGTCCTTCGCGTAATTCGGCAGAGCGTCGATCAGGGTATCGATAGACATAGAGATCCTTTCTTTAAGCCGTCAGCGGAAAGCGGTCAGCAGACAGGGATGAAACGACCAGGGATAAGACGGCCAGCTTATCCGGTCACAACCGCTGACCGCTTTGCCCCTGACCATCTTTGTGCCTGACCGCTTCTTTGCCGGCTGACCACTCCGTTATGCAGTCAGCGTGGCTTCGCCCTTCTGCCAGTTGCAGGGGCAGAGCTCGTCGGTCTGCAGAGCGTCGAGCACACGCAGAACCTCCTGCGGGTTGCGGCCCACCGACAGATCGGTGACGTAGACGAAGCGGATGATGTTCTGCGGATCGACGATGAAGGTCGCGCGCTGCGCCACACCGGCGCTCACATCGAGAATGCCGAGCTGCTCGCACAGATCGCGGCGGATGTCGGAGAGCATGGGGAAGGGCAGATCCTTCAGATCCTCGTGGTTATTGCGCCACGCAAGATGCACAAACTCGGAATCCGTGCTGCCGCCGAGCACCTGCGTATCGCGGTCCTGGAACTCGCCGTTCAGCTTGCCGAAGGCCGCAATCTCCGTCGGACAGACGAAGGTGAAGTCCTTGGGCCAGAAGAAGTACACCTTCCACTTGTCCGGATAGCTTTCATCCGTGATGGTCTCGAAGGCGTTGTTCTTATCGGTGCTTACGGTTGCGGTAATGGAAAATGCGGGAAACTTTTCGCCGACGGTCAGCATGAATGACTCCTGTAAGGATTGGATTTTCGGAAAAATCGTATGGGTTCGGGGAAAAAGGGGTTGGAAAGAGAAGGCACGTATTTTTGTGAAAACAACTCGCTGTCAGTCCTGAAACCGGCCAGGAAAAACAATCTGAAAGCAGGCAGGAACCGCAGCAAAAAGGGCTACATGCTTTTCTGGCACTTCGCGCACAGCCCCAGAATGTCGATGGCGTACCGCTCGGCGAGGAAGCCGTCCGGCAGCCGCCGTGGTTTTCCGGCGACTCCCAGTGTTTCTGCGTCGATGTCGCGAATGGACTTGCAGACGCGGCAGACCAGATGATGATGCGGCTCGGGGTTCGTCTCGACGCGCATGGAGCCGTGATGCAGGCTCACCTCGCGAAACATGCCGCTCTCAATAAACAGATGAATGTTCTTGTACACCGTCGCCAGCGAGATCGCCGGAATACGCGGCCTGACCCGCTCGTAGATCTCTTCCGGACTGGGATGGCCGTGCATACTGCGCAGCGCCTGCCACACCACCTGCCGCTGATGCGTCACCGCAATCCCGGCAGCGGAGCAGGCATCGCGAAACTCTCTGATCTCGGCCGCGTTCATCAATTTCTATTAAACGATAATAATTATCGTTTGTCAAAACTGAAGAAGAGCCTTCGCTTTGCGCGCCGGAGGGCTTGTTTTTTGCGGGGAAATCTTCAGTTCGGCTTGTCCGGTCTGACGCGTCCGAAGCGGTCGCCGATCGGCTGACGGCCGCGGAAGCCTGCTTCGAGCGTATGCCAGTGCGTGATGCGCTCCTCGCCCATCTTCCAGCACAGCAGCACGACTTCCCCGTCGAGCCGCGCGGGAAAATCGAGCAGTCCGGTTTCCAGATCCTTGACCTGCACGCCGATCGCGTCGATCTCCGATACTGCGTCTTTGGCGCGCTGCACCAGACCGTCGAGCGCGGCCTTCCGGCGCCGCACGTCGGCTACATTGACGCGCATGCCGCCGGAGAGAAAGATGCGGCGGCTCAGCTCCTGCAGCTCTTCCTGCAGAGACTCGGCCGCCTGTTTAGCCTCGATGGCGCGCTTCAGAAGCGATTCGAGCACAGGTAAAAGCGCCTGCGCCTCATCGAGGGTGAAGGTCTTCATGGTCTTATTTTACGCGGCTTTTCCCGCAGGCCTTAACGCGGTCTTTCCTGAAGACCTTTGCGCGGCTTTTTCCGCAGGCACGCTCTCGTGGCTTTTCAAGGGAGCGCGCCCGCTTTGCCGATCCTTATGCAGGAATCCTGAGCATATTTATGCAGGAATCTCGAGCATGCGGTCCAGAGCCACGCGCGCCCAGTGCTTCACGTCGTCCCGCACCTGAATGCGGTTCACCACATGACCCTCCACCAGGTTTTCGAGCGCCCATGCCAGATGCTGCGGGCTGATGCGGTACATCGTCGTGCACAGGCAGCCGGTGTCGTCGAGGGTGATGATCTTTTTGCCCTTCGGCGCAAACTCCCTCGCCAGCCGGTTGACCAGGTGAATCTCGGTTCCGATGGCGAAGCTCGACCCCTCGGGCGCGTCGGCGACGAGCCGGATCAGCCGTTCCGTCGAGCCCATCGCGTCGGCCTTCCGGCAGACCTCCCAGCGGCACTCCGGATGCACGATCACCTGCATCTCCGGATACTTCGCGCGCACCTTGTCCACGTGCTCCGGCAGAAAGCGCTGATGCACCGAGCAGTGGCCCTTCCACAGAATGACCTTTGCCGCCCTCAGACGCTCCGGCGAAACGCCGCCGCCGATCTGCCAGGGATCGTAGACCACCATCTCCTGCATCGGGATGCCCATCGCCCAGCCGGTGTTGCGGCCGAGGTGCTGGTCGGGCAGAAAGAGGATCTTTTCCGCGCGCGCAAAGGCCCACTCGAAGGCCGTGCGCGCATTCGACGAGGTGCAGACCAGTCCGCCGCGCTCGCCGCAGAATGCCTTGATGGCCGCCGTGGAGTTCATGTAGGTCAGCGGCAGCAGCTCGCTTTCCTTGAGGCCGGCTCCGAGCAGCGTCTCCCAGCAGTCTTCCACCTGGCCGATCTCGGCCATATCGGCCATCGAGCAGCCCGCATTCAGGTCGGGCAGAATCACACGCTGCCCCGGCCTTTCCGCCGTGTCGGGACGCCCCAGCACATCGGCGCTCTCGGCCATGAAGTGCACGCCGCAAAAGAGAATGTAGTCGGCCTCGCTGGCCGCTGCCGCCTGGGAGAGCTTGTAAGAGTCGCCGGTGAAGTCCGCAAAGCGAATCACTTCATCGCGCTGGTAGTGATGGCCCAGCAATACGGTGCTCGCGCCCAGCTTTTCGCGGGCGGCCGCAATGCGGTCATCCATCGTGTGGTCGGGGAGGACCAGATAATTCTCCAGAGAACACGTCTCTGCCTGTGGGACAACTTCCTCAAGTACGTTCAATGTATGCTCCGCCTTCAGCCCAACGGGAAGACCGTTCTCGATGGACGGGGATGTTGAAAGCAATTCCGGCTGCAGTCGGCTCGCTGTGGCTTATGCCACCCAGTCGACGGGGATGTTGCAACCACACCTTTTAGACGCGCCTCGTGAAAATCCGTTGCAAATTCGGTGAATCTCACCGGGCGGGCCCATCTGTTTCTGTAACTCATATCGTACACAAAACGGCGGCCGCACAACAGAGTTCCCCCGTGGCTGCCGTGAGGTTCAACTCTATCGATTTCCGGGCTTTGCCGGCGCCGGGAGCCCCTCATTTGTGGCCCCCGATGCTGGCGGGTATCATGGTCTTTCATGCATCTTGGCGATTCCATATTCATCTTTCTGCTGGCCCTGGTACTCTTCGGCCCCAAACGCATGCCGGAAATCGCAAAGCAGATCGGCAAACTGCTGGCGGAGTTCCGCCGCGCCAGCAACGAATTCAAAATGCAGATCGATGAGGAGCTGCGGAACCTCGACCGCCAGGAAGAGCAGAAGAAACGCGAAGCCCGCCTGCAGCTGGCCGAAAACAGCCAGACACAGAGCAGCCAGACCGAGACTGAGACCCCGGCCGGCGAGCTGGCCTCCGGCGCCTCTTCCGAGACTGCAGAAACGGCTGCGGAAACCCCGTCATCGGACACGCTGACGATCATGCCTCCCAGTAGCGGAACCACAGTGAGCGCGTCGTCTCCCTACATGGCCGCGGCTGAGACCGAGCCTTTTCCCGAGCCGTCCACCGCGATGCCGGCCGAGCCTTCCGATGCCCCGGCTGCGGGCCACCTCGAATCCTCCGAAACACCGCAGGCCGATGCTGCTCCCGCACCGGCCGCTCTGAACGGAGCCTCTTCCCATACTTCTGAACAGGAGCACGAGAGCACCTCTCTTCATCATGGCTGATTTTGTCGATCGCGCCCGAACGGCGGTCACGGAGCGCGCGGAACTGCCGGGCATGAGCCTCCTCGAGCATCTCGAGGAGCTGCGTCGGCGCATCGTGCGCTCGATCCTCTTTATCGTTGGTGGCTTTCTGGTGGCGTGGTTCTTCCACGAGAAGATTTACGCCTTTATGCAGGAGCCGATCACGCTGGCGCTGAGCAGGCATCACATGCCGACGCAGCTGGTCTATCACAACCCCATCGATCCCTTTAACCTCTACCTCAAGATCAGCTTCATGGGCGGCTGCATTCTCGCCGCGCCCTTCGTTCTCTATCAGGTGTGGCTGTTCATCTCGCCCGGCCTTTATCAGAACGAGAAGCGGTACGTCGTCCCCTTCATGGCGGCCACCATCGGCCTGTTCCTGGCCGGAGCGTACTTCGGCTACCGCTGGGTCTATCCCGGCTCGCTCGACTTCCTGCTGACCTTCGACAAGGACTTCCGTCCGCTGATCGAGATCAACGAGTACACCGACCTCTTTCTGACCGTGATCCTGGGCCTCGGCATCACCTTCGAGCTGCCCATCCTCATCATGTTCCTCTCCATATTCGGCATCGTCAGCCCGCGCTTTTTATGGAAGAACATCCGCTACGCCATCCTGATCATCTTCATCATCGCGGCCGTCATCACGCCGACGCCGGATGTGCTGACGATGTGCGTCTTCGCGCTGCCGATGCTGTCGCTCTATCTCATCAGCATCGCCGTCTCCTACATGGTTCATCCCGCGCAACGAAAGAAGCGCGCCGAAAAGGAGGCCGCGTCCTGAAGCGGATGCGGCAGATCCTCTGCGGCGCAGCCGCGGCGCTTTGCCTGCTGGCCGTGGGCGCGGCGTCAGCGGCCCCCGTGCAGAATCTGCCGCAGCTCGACGGCAGACGCGCCCTTGAATACACGCGCCAGTTCGTCGCCATCGGCCCCCGCTGGATCGGCAGCCCCGGCCACGCCAAAGCAGAAGCCTTTCTGAAGGATCACTTCCGGCACGACGCGCTCGAAGAGGACACCTTCACTGCCAAAACGCCCGCAGGCAGCATGCAGATGCACAACTTCATCGTGCGCTTTCCCGGCAAAAAAGACGGCGTCATCGTATTCGCCACGCACTACGAAACCAACTACTGGCTGCGCAACGTCAACTTTGTCGGCGCAAACGACGGCGGCTCGACCACCGGGCTGCTGCTGGCCATGGCCGACTGGCTCCGCGCCCATCCGCCGCAGGGCTACAGCGTGTGGCTGGTCTTTTTCGACGGGGAAGAGTCCATTCAGCCGCAGTGGTCCGACAGCGACGCGCTCTACGGCAGCCGCCATCTGGCGGAGAAGTGGCAGGGCGACGGCACGCTGAAGCGCGTGAAGGCCCTGATCCTCGCCGACATGCTGGGCGATAAGGATCTCGACATCGACCGCGATCAGAATTCGACCGGATGGCTCGAAGACCTGGTGCGTAATGCCGCCTCGAAGTATGGCTATCAGTCGTACTTCTTCGCGCGCGACAATCAGGTGGACGACGATCACATGCCGTTCGTGCACCGCGGCGTGCCCTGCGCCGACATCATCGACATCGACTACGGCTACGAGAACAGCTTCCATCACACGGTCGAGGACACGATGGATAAGCTGAGCGCGGAGAGCCTCACCATCTCCGGCGACGCCTTCCTCGAATCGATCAGCCTGCTCAACCAGCGATGATGCACGCCGGCGCAACCACGACGTGGTGGGTATTCTTCCATGTGCTGGTTGTGGTTCTGCTGGCCGTGGACCTGGGCATCCTGCAGCGCGGCAAGCAGGCGGTTGCGCTCGGCACCGCCTGGGCATGGACCATCTTTCTGGCGGCGCTGGCCTTTGGATTCGCCATCTTTCTCTCGCACGCCGACGGACGGCAGCAGGGGCTCGAATTCTTCTCCGGCTACCTGATCGAGGGCTCGCTCAGCGTCGATAACCTCTTCGTCTTTCTGCTCATGTTCCGCTCGCTGCGCCTCGGCATCGAGGAGCAGCGCCGCGTTCTGCTGTGGGGCGTGCTGGGCGCGATCGTCATGCGCGCGCTCTTCATCGCCGTCGGCGTTACGCTGCTCAACCGCTTCGCGTGGATCGAATATCTCTTCGGCGCTTTTCTGCTCGTCGCCGCCGTCCGCCTGCTTCGTCACAAGGCCGACAAGGCGGAGGCCTCGGGCCTCGTTCGCTGGCTGCGGCGCTCGCGCATCGGCGGCTTTATTGAAACGGGAGGCCCCGATAATCCGACCATCCGGCTGGTCTTCCCCGCTCTCCTCTTTGTCATTCTGGCCGTCGAAGCCACCGACCTGATCTTCGCGCTCGATTCCGTTCCGGCGGTGCTGGCCATCTCGCGCAATCCCTTCGTCGTCTACACGTCGAATATCTTCGCGATTCTGGGGCTTCGCTCGCTGTACTTTGTGCTGGCCGGCCTGCTCGACCGGCTGCGGCTGCTGCACTACGGCCTCGCGGTGATTCTCGCCTTCGTTTCGCTGAAGATGCTGCTGCACCAGTGGATCGATGTGCCGGTTGCGATCTCGCTCGGCATCATTCTCGTCACGCTGGCCGTCTTCGCCATTGCCAGCCGCGTGATTCCCGATCGCAAAGCCGCGGCTAAGCTCTGAACCCGGTTCCCTGCCCTGCCTTCGTCACCGAATGCCGGGCAAACCGAAGGTCGTCGCGCTTCGGAAAATCATTGCGGTAGTGCGCGCCGCGGCTTTCTTCACGCGCCAGCGCTGAGCGCACGATCAGCTCGCCTACCCGCTGCAGATTGCGCAGCTCCAGCGCCGGCCGGCCGGCGTCCTTTGGAGCATCGCCCGAGAGCGTCTCCAGCTCGCGCATCGCCTCGCGCAGACCATCGCCCTCGCGCAGCAGGCCGGCCTTCTCCCACATCGTCCTCTGCAGCCTCTGCCGCAGTGCGGTGACATCTGTTTTCGGCAGCGTGTCTTCGCGTATTTCGACTGCGACGCCCGCAGCGATGGCCGCCTCCGCCTGCATGGCCTCTGCCGCGCGCGCGCCGAAGACCAGCCCCTCGAGCAGCGAGTTGCTCGCCAGGCGGTTCGCTCCGTGTACTCCGGTGCAGGCTACTTCGCCGGCCGCGTAAAGCCGCCGCAGCGAGGTGCCGCCATTCATGTCGCTGCGCACGCCGCCCATCAGGTAATGCGCCGCCGGACGTACCGGAATCCGGTCGCGCCGCAGCTCCAGCCCATGCTGCGCCAGGAAGCGCGAAATCCCGGGAAAGCGCTTTACCGGATCGATACCGGTGACGTGCCGCATGTCGAGATACACGGGCCGCTGCTCGCCGTCCGGTCCCATGCCCTCACGGGTGATGGCCCGCGCCACCACATCGCGCGGAGCCAGCTCCAGCAGCGGATGATAACGCTCCATGAAGCGCTCGCCGCGGTCGTTGATAAGGTACGCGCCCTCGCCGCGCAGCGCTTCGGAGATCAGGAACCGCGCCACGCCGGGCAGGCTCAGCGCGGTGGGATGGAACTGATAGAACTCCATGTCGGAGATCTCGGCGCCGGCGCGGTACGCCATCGCGATGCCGTCTCCGGTGGCCACAGCGGGGTTGGTCGTGTCACTGTACACCTGGCCTGCGCCGCCGCTGGCCAGCAGCACGGCCCGGGCGCACACCGCATACTGCGAGCCGTCCGGACGCAGCAGCGTCACGCCGCTCACTTCGCCGTCCCCGGCGAGCAGGTCGACCGTCGGCGTCCATTCTCGCAGCGTAATCCGCTCTTCGGAGCGGGCGCGCCGCAGCAGCGAGTGACCGATCTCGGCGCCGGTCGCGTCGCCGTTGGCGTGCAGAATGCGGTTGCGGCTGTGCGCTCCTTCGCGTGTGCGCATCAGCTCGCCGGCCTCGCGGTCAAAGCCCGTGCCCCATGCCAGCAGCTCGTCCACGCGGCGCGGACCCTCCTCTACCAGCACGCGCGCGGCTTCGCGGTTCACAAGGCCGTCGCCCGCGTTCATGGTGTCTTCGAGGTGCAGGGCCACATCTTCGTCGCCGCCCATCGCCACCGCAATGCCGCCCTGCGCGTAATGCGTGTTCGACTCGTCCAGAGCTTCTTTCGTGACCACCAGCACGCGTCCCGCGGCTGACAGTCCGATCGCGGCGCGCAGCCCTGCAATGCCCGCGCCCACCACTATAAAATCCGTCTCTTCCACACCGGCCATAACGTTCCAGGCTATCACGTAACAGCGTTCAGACCTTTTAGAGTATGCCCAGGCGGCGAAGGGTTCAGCCCATCTGCGATACGATGAAGAGATCGTGCGAACGATACACGTTAAAACAGAATCGGCCGATTATCCGGTGTATGTCGGCAGCGATTTTCTGCCGCAGCTTTCGCGCCATCTCCGCAAACTGAGCGGCGATGCGCTGCCCCGGCTCTTTATTCTCACCTCGCCCGAGATCTGGGCGCTCTGGGGAGAGGCCCTGCTCTCCGGCCTGCCCAAAGAGCAGCATCCCTCGATCCTCTTTCTGCCGCCGGGCGAGCGCTACAAGCGCCTCGCGGAGGTGGAGCGCCTGGCCGGCGAGCTGGCCGCGGCGGGCGCGGACCGCTCCTCCGTGCTGATCGCCTTCGGCGGAGGCATCATCGGCGATGTCGGCGGATTTCTCTCCGCCATTTACATGCGCGGCATCGACTACATTCAGATGCCCACCACGCTGCTGGCCCAGGTTGACTCTTCGGTCGGCGGCAAGACGGGCACCAATCTCAGCGCGGGCAAAAATCTGATCGGCAGTTTTCATCATCCCCGCGCCGTCTTTGCCGACGTGGCCACGCTGCAGACGCTCCCGGCCCGCGAGCTGCGCGCCGGCCTCTTTGAGAGCATCAAGGCCGGCATCATTCGCGACGCGAAGCTCTTCCGTTTTCTCGAGCGCAATGCCGAGGCCGTGCTGCAGCGCGATATGGATGCGCTGAAATATGTGATCGGCGCGTCGGTGCGCATGAAGGCCGAAGTGGTCGGCATCGACGAGCGCGAGTCGGGCCTGCGCATGATCCTCAACTTTGGACACACCATCGGCCACGCCATCGAGGCCGCCACCGGATACCGCAGGCTGCTGCACGGCGAGGCCATCGCCTGGGGCATGCTGGCCGCCCTGCAGATCGCGCTCGGCCGCGGCACCGTCACCGCGCAGGAGGCGGACCGCATCACGCAGACCATTCACGCCTATGGACCGCTGCGGCCCTTCCGCAGCAGCGCCGGACTGCTGCTGGGAGCGGCGGGACGCGACAAGAAGAACCGCGCCGGAAAGCGCCGCTTCGTGCTGCCGCAGGGCATCGGCGATGCGGTGGTCGTGGAAAATGTGACGGATGCCGAGATGCGCGACGCCGTCGAGTGGACACTGGCCGCTGCCCGCCAGTCCGAGCAGAAGACCGAGGCTCGCGGCCGATGAGCTCCGCGCCGCAGAACATCGCCCGCGCCGCAGCGGCAGGCTCACGGCCCTCCGGAGCCGACAGCGAGCAAAGCTCCGCGCGCGCCGTGCGCGAGATGTTCGACAGCATCGCGCCGCGCTACGATCTGCTGAACCATGTTCTCTCCTGCAATGTGGACCGGCTGTGGTGGTGGCGCACGGCGCGCCGCTTCCGGCATATTCTGGCGCGGCCCGAGGCGCGGGTTCTCGATATCTGCTGCGGCACCGGCGATATGACGCGGGCACTGCTGCGGCGCCGTCCCGCCGCTGCGCAGCCGGTGATGGCCGCGGACTTCTCGCATGCCATGCTGGTGCGCGGCGCGCGGAAGCTGGCGCAGGAGAACGTTTTTTTCGTCGAAGCCGACGCGCTGCACCTGCCGCTCGCCGGCAGCTCGCTCCACCTGATCACCACGGCCTTCGGCTTCCGCAATTTGTCCAGCTACCGCGCCGGTCTCGAAGAGTTCTTCCGGGTTCTGGCTCCGGGGGGTGAGGTCGGCATCCTCGACTTCAGCGAGCCTGGCGGCCTCCTCGGCCGTCTGTACGCGTTTTATTTCCGCCGGGTGCTTCCGGCCATCGGCTCCCGGCTCTCCGGCGTCGCCGGCCCGTATGCCTATCTGCCGTCGTCGGTGGCGAATTTTCCGCCGCCGCCGCAGATGCTCGATCTGATGCGCAGCACGGGCTTTACCCAGGTCTCATGGACGCCTTACAGCCTGGGCATCGCCGGGCTGTACCGCGGAATCAAACCTTCGGCGGAAGAGCTCTCCGGCCGCGTTTTTTGATTTCAGGATACGCTGAAGATTCGGTGGAAGACCGTATGCAGAATGCCTCCGCGACCATAAGCCCTGCCGCCAGCGCGGAAAAGCGCTCGGCTGCGCTGGTCTCCGTTGCCGCGGCCTGCGTGATGACCGCCCTCAAGCTCTTTACCGGGCTGTTGACCGGCAGTCTCGGCATGCTGTCGGACGGAGCTCACTCGGCGCTCGACCTGGTCGGCGCGGCGCTCACTCTGCTCTCGGTGCGCGTCTCCGACAGGCCCGCCGATGAGAACCATCCCTACGGCCACGCCAAGGTCGAAAACGTCTCGGCCTTCGTCGAGACCTTCCTCATGGCCGCATCGGCGGTATGGATCTCCGGCGAGGCCGTCGACCGCATCTTCTTCCACTCGGTCGCGATCCGCTACTCCGTCTGGCCGCTGCTGGTGCTGATGCTCTCCATCACGGTGGACTACTGGCGCTCGCGCCATCTGCGCGCGGTCGCCAACCGCTATAAGAGCGAAGCGCTCGAAGCCGATGCGATGCACTTCGCCTCCGATATCTGGAGCAGCGTCGCCGTCTTTGTCGGCCTGCTGGCCTCGTGGACCGGCTCTCTGCTCCACATCGGCTGGCTGCGCTACACGGATTCGGTCGCCGCCATCGCCGTCTCGCTGATGATTCTCGTCTTCAGCTGGAGGCTCGCCTGGCGCACCGTTCGCGCCCTCACCGATTACATTCCCGCCGAGGTGCGCCATCAGGTGCTCGATGCGGTACGGCACACCGACGGCGTGCTGGCCATCGATCAGGCGCGCGTGCGCCGCTCCGGCAGCTCGTACTTCGCCGATCTCACGCTGTCTCTCTCGCGCCAGCTCACCTTTCAGCGCACCGAAGAGCTGGTGCGCGACGCCACTGAGGCCGTGCAGCGCGTGCTTCCCGGCGCCGACGTCGTCATCCACACCGTTCCGCGCTCCACCATCGCCGAGAGCATCTTCGACAAGGTGCGCGCCGTCGCCTCGCGCAACAACGTGGTGATGCACGATGTGAGCATCCAGTCCTTCGACGACGGGCTGCACGTCGAGCAGCACATCGAGGTGCCGGAGAACATGCCGCTGCGCTCGGCTCACGACTTCGTGCGCAGCATCGAGGAAGAGATCCGCACCGAGCTTCCCCAGGTCAGCTCCGTACTTACACATATTGAAAGCGAGCCCGCCACCATCGAGAACCGCGTGAAGGTGGAGCACGACCGCCGCATCGAGCGGCACCTGCGCGCCGCCGCCGTGCACTTTCCGGAGATCATCGACATTCACGACATCGTGATCGGCCGGGTGGGCGACCACATTCAGGTGTCGTGCCACTGCACGCTGCCCGATGAGATGGAGATGCAGCGCGTCCACGAGGTGATCACGCTGCTCGAAGACCGCTTCAAACAGGAATGTCCTGAGGTGAACCGCATGCTGATTCATCCCGAGCCAGCCACCGATAATCACCATCGCTGAGGGAGATTCGATGATTGCCAGCACAGAATGGAAACCGGAAACCGGCGCGGAACAGGGCACGCTTTACGACGGACACACCCAGAGCGGGCATACCATCCGCTTCGACAGCACGCCTGCGCACACCACCGGCCTCAGCCCCATGGAAGCCGTGCTGACGGCGCTCTGCGGCTGCACCTCGGTCGATGTGGTCAGCATTCTTCAGAAGAAGCGCGAGCCGATCACCGGCCTCACCGTCAGCGCCACGGCCGAGCAGTCGCCTGCGCCTCCGCGCGTCTTCACGAAGATCCATCTCACTTATCGCATTCGCGGCAACGTCACACAAAAGGCCGCGGAAGATGCGGTGTCGCTCTCCAAAAACAAATACTGCTCGGTATCGAAGATGCTTGAGAAAGCCGCTGACATCACGTATTCGATCGAGCTCGACGAGGGAGCGGCCTCCGCTTGATCTCCTTCCTCCGCTTCGTGCTGATCGTGCTGCTGCTGGTGGTCGTCGCCATGACGTCAGCCGTCATCACCATGCACTTCGCCATTCACGGAGCGGAGGTCTCCATCCCCGACTTCCGGGGCATGACCATCGCTCAGGCCGTACGGCGCGGCGTGGATCTCGATCTGAACCTCAACGTTGAAAATCACTTCTATTCGACGGAGACGCCCGCAGGCCACATCATGAACCAGTCGCCCGCGCCCGGCACCCTGGTGCGCAGCGGCTGGCATGTGCGCATCATCGAGAGCCTGGGTCCGCAGAGGGTCGCCATTCCCGACGTGACCGGGCAGCAGGAGCGCCTGGGCACCATCGAGATTCGCCGCGTGGGACTGCAGCCCGGCGTCGTCGCGCAGCTTCCGTGGGCAGGCGCGCAGCCCGGTACCATCATCGCGCAGAGCCCGCAGGCCAAAGCCTCGGGCGTCGAAAGCCCGGAGGTCAGCCTGCTGGTCGCCGAGCCCGGCGATGCATCGGCCGGCAGCTTCGTGATGCCCGACCTGACCGGCCAGATGTTTACCGCGGCGGCCTTCGCCATCACCCATGCCGGGCTGCAGCTTGCGCCGGTCAAAGATGCCCCGGTCGCCGTGCTTCCGGTGGGCAGCACCGCTTCGCCGCTGCCACCCGCGCCATCTTATCCGCCGGGCGCGATCCTTGCGCAAAGCCCCGCCGCCGGCGAGCGCGTCGATGCTTCCACACCTGTTGCTTTAACAGTTGCCCGCTAGAGCCCCTTCACTCTTTTCGCTCAAACACGGCAGCGAAGAAACCATCACAGGGATGCACTCCGGGAATGGTGCGCAGGCAGCCGTTCGCCATCGCACTGGAAGCTCGCTTCGCTCCCTCAGCCGTCAGTGTTCCATCGGCCGATAGTGTGCCGAGAGGCGTCTCGACAGGCACGGCCCGATAAGCGGAGCCCGCGCCAGTCGCCCGCTCTGCCACCCGCTCATTCTCCTCCGGCTCGAGCGAGCAGGTGGAGTAGAGCAGCCGCCCTCCCGGCGCGAGCGCCTGCAGCGCCGCCGTCAGAATCGCCGTCTGCTTCGCCTGCTGACGCGCCAGCTCCGACGGGTCCACGCGGAAGCGAATCTCCGGATTCCGCGCAATCGTGCCCGTTCCGCTGCAGGGCACATCGCAAAGGATCAGATCGTACTTCGCCCGCGCTGCGATCTTCACCGCGTCGGCGAGCTCGAAGCGAATCCGTCCCGCCGGATCGACTGGCCGCAGAAAGTGCCGCATCGCATCGAGCCTGCGTTTGCTGATGTCGAGCGCCGTAATCTCGGCCATGCCGTTGCGCTCCGCGAGAATCGCCGTCTTGCCGCCTGGAGCGGCACAGGCATCGAGAATGCGCTGCGCTCCCGGCTGCGCCGCGGCGGCCAGCTCGGCCACCAGCTGCGATCCCTCATCCTGAATCCGCACGCGCCCCGCGCGAAAGACCTCCGTGCGCGAGACATCGCCCTTTACCACGCGCCGCGCCGCATGCAGAAACTCGCCCGGCGTCAGCTCGATGCCTGCAGCGGACAGCTCGGCCTCGGCCCGTTCGTCCAGCAGACGGATCGCCACCGGCGCGGGCTGCTGATCGAAGGCGCAGACGGCCTGCGCCGCCTCCATGCCGTAAAACCGCGCCCAGCGCTCGACCATCCATTGCGGATGCGCAAAGTCATCAGCGGTCTGCCGCGCCGACGCCGTGTGCGCGGCCGTCTGAGCGCGCGGCTGCTGGCTGATCTTTCGCAGCACGGCATTCACCATGCCCGCGGCAAAGCGCTCGGGAGACTGCTTGACCAGCTCGACGCTTTCGCTGATGGCGGCATGCGGCGGAATGCGATCGAGGTACAAAAGCTGATAGGCGCCGAGGCGCAGCGCCGCCGCGGCCTGCGCGCTCAGCTCCGTCTCGGGACGCTGCAGCAGGGGCTGTATCCGCATATCGAGCGCGCTCTGCCAGCGCAGCGTGCCCAGCACCAGCGTTGTCGTCAGATTGCGGTCCTGCGCAGAGAGCGCATCGACCTCGGGCGAGCGCAGCAGCTCGTCGCTGTGCGCGCCGCGTTCCTCAATTTGTATCAATATCTGATACGAAACGGCCCGCGCCGGAGAGATCCTGCCCGTTTTGCCCATCCCGGTCATGATTCGCCGAGCTTCGTGCCGCTCTCGAGCGCGCGTCCGCGCAGAAAATCGGCCGCAGCCATGCGCTTTTTGCCTTCGAGCTGAATCTCCACCAGCTCCACCCAGGTCTTTCCCTCGCAGGCGGCAAACAGGCGGTCGCCGTTCTGATGCAACCCGCCCGGACCGGCAGATGCCCCCGAGACCTCGGTCGGAAGCATGCGATGCACGGTCAGCTTTTTGCCCTGCAGCGTGGTCCATGCGCCCGGCCAGGGCTGAAAGCCGCGCCAGCGGTTGTAGATGGTCATCGCGGGCTGCGAGAAGTCGATGCGCCCGTCGTCGCGCGTCAGAATCGGCGCGGGCGTGGCCAGAGCATGGTCCTGCGGACGCCGCTCGATCGTCCCCGCGCTTAGTCCGGCCAGCGTCTCCAGCATCAGGTCCGCGCCCATCTCGGACAGCAGCGGAAAGATATCTTCCGACGTCATGGACGGAGCGATGCTCATGCCGCGCTGCAGCAGAATATCGCCGGTATCGAGCCCCTCGTCGAGGTGCATCGTCGTCGCTCCCGTCACCGGCTCGCCGTTCGCGATGGCCCACTGGATCGGCGCGGCTCCGCGATACTTCGGCAGCAGCGACCCATGCAGATTCAGGTTGCCGTAACGCGGCAGATCGAGCATCCACTTCGGAATGATGCGGCCATAGGCGACGACGAGGATCGCATCGGGCGCGATCGTCTCAAGCTGCGCACGGAACTCCTCATTCTTTTTGATCTTTTCCGGCTGCACCACCGGTAGTCCCGCATCGAGCGCGGTCACCTTTACGGCGGGAGCGGCAAGCTGCTGCCCGCGGCCCACCGGACGGTCCGGCTGCGTGACCACCAGCGCAACCTCGTGACCGGCGCGCACTACGGACTTCAGCGTGGGCACGGCGAACGAAGGCGTGCCGCAAAAGACCAGCTTCATGCGTCGGTTATCCGATTCCGCCATTGCGCTCTACCATTCGCCGGCCTTCTGCATCTTGCGAATCCGGCGCAGCACCAGGTCGCGCTTCAGCCCGCTGATGCGGTAGATGAAGAGCACGCCGTCCAGATGGTCGATCTCATGCTGAAAGGCGCGTGCCAGCAGCTCTTCGCCATCGATCTCGAACCACTCGCCCTTCACGTCCTGAGCGCGCACCTTCACCTTCGCGGCGCGCGAGACCTTCTCGCGAATCTCCGGCAGGCTCAGGCAGCCTTCCTCCTCGTACTGCTTGCCTTCTTTGCGGATGATCTCCGGATTGATGAGGACGATTTTGTCCCCGGGCTTCTCTTTAAAGCTGAGATCGATCACCGTCAGCCGCTTCGCGATGCCGATCTGCGGCGCCGCCAGGCCGATGCCCTTCGCCTCATACATCGACTCGAACATGTCGTCGACCAGGGTGCGCAGCGCTTCATCGAACTCAGTCACCGGTTCAGCCGGCGTCTGCAGCACCGGATCAGGAAATTTAACAATCTCTCGAATCATCGAATCGAGCCACACCCCTGAAAAAAATCTAGTATGCGCGAATCTGCTCCACGTAACCATCATAGTTACGTTTCAGCTCGCGCAGCGAATCTCCGCCGAACTTCTCCATCAACTGGCGCGCAAAGGCCAGAGCCACCATCGCCTCCGCCGCCACGCCCGCCGCGGGCACCACACAGACGTCGCTGCGCTCGTACGCCGCCTTCGTGGTCTCGCGCGTGTCGAAGCGCACCGACTGCAGCGGCCTGCGCAGCGTGGAGATGGGCTTGATATGGCCGCGCACGACCACGTCCTCTCCATTGGAGATGCCGCCTTCCACGCCTCCGGCATTGTTGTGCTCGCGCGTAAAGCGCGTGTGCGCGCCGTTCTCCGCCTTCTCTGCGTAGCCGATGGCGTCATGCACCTCTGAACCGAAGGAGATCGCCGCCGTCACGCCGCGCCCGATCTCGACCGCCTTGACCGCCTGCAATGACATCACCGCCTGGGCCAGAATGCCGTCCAGCCGCTCGTCCCAGTTGGCGCAGGTGCCGATGCCCGCCGGCGCGCCGTGCACCACCACTTCAAAGACGCCGCCGACCGTGTCTCCGGTACGCAGCACCTGATCCACTTCGGCCTTCATGCGCGCCTCGGCCTCTTCGTCCACGCAGCCCAGCAGCACTTCCTCTTTTGCCCGCAGCGCCGCGATCTCTTCCCACGTCACATCGCGCTGCAGCTCGGCATGGCCCACGCGGATGACGTGGCTGGCCACGTCGATGCCCAGCTCGAGCAGCAGCGATTTCGCAATCGCGCCGGCCGCCACGCGCGCCGTCGACTCACGCGCCGAGGCCCGCTCCAGCACATACCGCGCGTCGGGAAAATCGTACTTCAGCGCGCCCGCCAGATCGGCATGACCGGGCCGCGGAGAGGCCACCGCCTTGTGCTTCGACGGGTCGCCCGTCTCGACCGGCAGAATGTCCGTCCAGTTCTTCCAGTCGCGGTTGGCAATCTCCATGGCGATGGGCGAGCCGATGGTTTTGCCATGCCGCACGCCGCTCAGAATATGCGCCGTATCGGTTTCGATGCGCATGCGCCCGCCGCGCCCGTACCCCTGCTGGCGGCGCCAAAGCTCGCGGTTGATAAAGGTTTGATCCACCGGAACGCCCGCGGGCATCCCCGAGACGAGAGCAATCAGACTCTCGCCATGCGACTCACCTGCTGTAGAGAAACGAAGCATGATCTTTCAGCTTCGATTGTAGTTGATTACAGGAGTGTGAGCGTAGCGGCCAGACAACGCGGCAGGAGATCAGTCCGAACCCTCGGGTCGAATCGCCAGCTTTCCGAACTGCCCGCGATCCGGGGAGAATCTGCAGGAAAAACAAACTGCTTCCCATAAGCCGACATATCGGTACTGATCCGAACCTCGTTGCCGTCGAGTCTGCATTGGCGGCCCGTACTGAAAGTGGCAAACGTTTATCTATTGCCAGGATGGCTGTTTGTTTATTCAGGTTGAATCAATGTGAGATACCTGTCTGCTCAATCCCACACTGTATTGCTGCTTTGAGAACATCCACTTTTATGTCTGCCAGGGTCCTGAACCTGATGCAATACCCCGTCACGCTTGCTTTGCCGAGATCCGGCCCGAATGTCTGCGCAAGGTACTTCCTGTCTTCGATTCCAAGGATGTAGACGGAAATACCCGTTGTGTTGGCACTCATGCCTGTTTGGTAGAACTCCCTGGTTTTTCCGCTGGCATATTGAATGCTTCGAGATCCGTATCCAATGTTTGGGTTGGAGACGATTTTTCCTTTCTCGTCTTTTCCATCGAGGAACCACAACTGACAAGCCGGCATCAATGCCAGCATCATGTCATGCAGCTCTCGCATTTCGCTTTGCTTTGGTTCCGGTTGAGCGGCAATGTACTGCTCGATTTGTTCCTGCACCGTCATGTTGATCTCCTTGGCGCAGCGGTAAGCCAGTGTTCCAGGAAAACCAGATTGTTTGGGCATTAGAACCGGTGTCAATCGATGAAAATCGATAGCCGAGCATTGTGACCAATACCAAAAATCGCCTGAACTTTCAGGCCAAACACACTTTGACCTGCCGTTGGCTGCGACGCGGTTGATTCCCGATAAACGCCGTTCTCACCACGTAGCCAGGCTTTCAGATAGAGCCCTTACTCAGCAAGCCAGGCATACTGCGCGTCCGTCAGCGGAACCACCGACAGGCGCGCCTGATTGACCAGCGGCGAGCCGGCAAAGAGGCTGTTCGCTTTGATCTCCGCCAGCGTGTGCGGCGTCTTTACCGGCCTGCCGGCTTTGATGCGCACCACCGGCACCTTCGGATCGCTCGCATCGACCGAGACGACCTTGGCCAGGCCTCTCGCCGTCTTCTCGTCGCCCGTGTGATAGATCACCAGCTTGTCGCCCGGCTTCATGCCGCGCAGAAACTTCACCGCGGCCGGCGCGGTGACGCCATCCCATACCGTTTCGCCGTCGCGCGTCAGGTCATCCATCGAATAGACGCTGGGCTCAGTCTTCAAAAGGTAAGACATTGTCGCTCTCCGAAGCCGTCTTCACCGGCTCCCCGCCAGCATACCCGACCTCATCGGGAACCGGCATATTCGCCGCCAGATAGCGCTTCGAATCGAGCAGCGGACGATCGAGAGCGCGCACCCAGTCGGTCACCTGCCCGGCCGGCCGGCCGGCCGCCTCGTTGCGGGTCAGCTCGCTGCGCACCGTCTGCATCTTGGCATCCATGTCGTCCAGATAGTGCAGCAGAATCGCCTCAGGGATCATGGGCAGCTTCGGCGATCCGTACTCGTAGCGCCCATGATGGCTGAGCACCAGGTGCTCCACGAGAATGCGCTTCGCCTCGGGAAAGTCCGGCAGCGCGGCAATCTTCTTCTCGATCAGCCCGATACCGATGGTGATGTGCCCGAGGAGCTGCCCTTCGATCGTGTAGTCGAAGCTGGTTCCCCAGCGCAGCTCGCGCAGCTTGCCGATGTCGTGCAGAAACGCGCCGGTCAGCAGCAGATCGCGATTCACTTCCGGATAATGCTGCGCCGTGATCCGGCAGATGCCGAGCAGCGAGACCACATGCTCCAGCAGCCCGCCGATCCAGGCATGGTGCATGCTCTTGGCCGCGGGAGCCTCGCGCAGAGCCCCGGCGATCTCCTCATCGTCGAGAAAGGCGCGCAGAAGCGCCTGCAGGTCGGGGTCTGCAAAGCTCGCGACGAAGCTGTTCAGCTCCGCCCAAAGCTCCTCGACATCGCGCCCCGTCTTCGGAACGAAATCGCCGAGGTCGTACTCCTCCGGACGCGCCGGACGCAGCTTCTTCACCACCATCTGCAGCTTGTCCTGATAGCGGCCGACCTGGGCCTGAATCTTGACGACATCGCCTGCGGCAAAGTCGGCCACACCGTCGGCCTCCCACAGCCGCGCCTCAAGCTGCCCGGTGGCATCGCACAGGCTGAGAGCCAGATATGGCGCGCCATCTCTGCGATTGCGCACCTGCTTCGATCCGGCGACGAAGAAGCCGGTAATCTCCTGGCCGTCGTACCGGGCCAGGTCGGCGATCATCGGATGCTTCATGCCGGATCGGGTCTTTCCGTTACTGCTGGGGAGCGGCCGGAGCAGGCGCTGCGGGCGCTGAAGGAGCCGCAGGCGTCTGAGTCGTGCTGTCCGTACCCGCTGCCACCGTCTTCTTCCTGTCCTCGTCCGTCATGCGGCGCTTGGGACCGCTCTTCGCCGGGTTCGGCTTCTTTTTGTGCAGCGTGTCGCCCTGCAGCCCGAGCGGCGTGGACTGCTCGCTGCGGTCGGCCTCTTCCTCAGTGGTTACCGGCAGCGGAGCAAACGGGTTGATCTTCGCCTTTTCGCTCTTGTCCTTCGGCAGACGGGCGCGATCTTCAAAGCGAGACTTCTTCTTCGGCGCAGCAGAGTGCTCTTCCAGAACGGAGCCGTCCGGGTTCGTTATCTGCATGCCGGCGGGCACATTGCCGGACGCGACCTCGGTGTTCTGATTCTCGGCGTTCTGATTCGGCGCGTTTCCGGCCGGAGCGTTTCCGGCGCCGGCATCTTCCACCGCCGTCTGCGCCGGAGGCAGCGTCTCACGCGGCGCCTGGCCGAAGCGGATCTTTTCCTTCTTGCCCGGCTTCTGCGTGTATGCCTGCGCGCTGGCCTGCTGCTTCGTCCCGCTGTTCTGCGCCGCATTCACCTTGTCGAGGGTCGGCACGCCGCTCGGAGGCGCCGGAGCCTTTGTGTTCGCGTTCGCCGTCTCCGTCGTCTGGCTCATCCGGCCACGGCGATGGGTCACCTGACGGTAGCGCGTCCGCTGCTCGCGCTTCTTCTTCTTGCTCGGCGGAACATAGGCGCTGTACACCGGCTTCTGCTCATCCGGGCTCGCGCCGGAGTCCACATAGCCGGGCTTGATATCGATATAGGCGTCGTCGCGCAGCTTCGTCAGATAGGCGCGCAGCGCCGGCTGCATCTTCGAGTAGCCGATCTGCTCCTCGATCTGATTCTCGACATCCTTCTCCGGAGAGAGACCGCCCTCGGTATGCTGCATCACCTTCAGGATGACGAAGCCCTGGCGCGTCCGAATGGGTCCGGTGAACTGGTTCTCCTTCAGATCGAAGGTCTGGTCTTCCAGCACTTTGGCCAGCTGGCCGCGCTTGAAGTCGCCGAGATCGCCGCCCTGCGCCGCCGTCGGTCCGCCCGAGCTCGATTTGGCCAGCGTTGCGAAATCGCCGCCCGCCTTCAGCTTCGCTTCCACATCGTCGGCCTTCTTCTGCGCATCGGCCACCTGCGTGGAGTCGTCCGGATTGGCCGTCGGAATCAGAATCTCGCTCAGATGCACCTGCTCCGGCTTCTCGAACTCCTTCTGATGCGCGTTGTAGTAGTCCTGAATCTCGTTCGGACTGATCTGAATGTGGCGGCTGACCTCCTGGCCGATCACGTCGGAGGTGATGATGTTTTCGCGAATCTGCTCCTTGAAGTCCTCAAACGAGACGCCCTGCGACTCGGCGGCCTTCTGCAGCGCCTCCATGCTGTCGAGGTGGTTCTGTTTGCGGATCTCGTCGAGACGGCGCACCAGCTCGGCATCGGGATCGACGTTGAGCTGCTTGCCCCGCGAGAGCAGAAGCTGCTTGTCGACCAACCCGCGCAGCAGATCGCGCTGCTGCTCCATCAGCTGCTGCGGCGACCATCCCTGCTGCCGCGCCTCCGACTGAAGGTCCTGCTGGGCGCGGTCGTAATCCGACCGGCTGATGATCTGGTCGTTGATCCGCGCAATGATGTCTTCGACCACGGCGCCGTGATACGGGGACTGCTGCTGCGCCGCCGCATTCGAGGAGCGGGAACTCTGCCCCCATACAGGGAGGACGGCGAGGGTCACTCCGGCGAGCAGTGCGGTGAGCCGCGAACCCCGGAGGAGCAGACTGGCAGGCCGGGGCGACGAATACAGCGAAGGTCGAAGCATCATGTTGATAGACATCCCAAAAGGCGCCGCCGAAGCCGTCCCCGGCTCCGGAAAAACCGGCATACCGCAACTGGCCTGTACCGGCGCTGCTGCCATTCTAAACACCCGCCGCGTCGAATTGCCAACGCGGCTCGCGCCGCCGCCTGGCGAGGCTGCGGCCGGAATACCCGGTGCTATACTTCAGGCTGGAGATTTCCCGTATTCTTCGCCTGGCCCGGGAACTCCCTGAAGGATTTTTTTCAGAATGTCTACGCGTACCCGACGCACGTTTTTCTCGCTCATCGTCTTCTTCTCTGCCTGCTGCCTGGGCGGCATGCTCGTCAGCCAGCAGGTCGGAGCGCAGTCCAGCACCGATGAGTCCAGCTTTCGCGACAGTCTCAAATCCTTCAGCAATGTGTACGACGTTATTGCGCAGAATTATGCCGAGCCTCTGACCGGCGACATGCCTGACAAGGTGATCTACGACGGCGCCATCCCCGGCATGCTGCGCACCCTCGATCCGCACTCGAACTTCTACGATCCCAAAGCCTATGCCCGCATGCGCGAGGACCAGCACGGCAAGTACTACGGCGTGGGCATGGTCATCCAGCCGCAGAACGGCAAGATCGTCGTCGTCTACCCCTTTGAAAACACCCCGTCCTACCGGGCGAAGATTCACCCCGGCGACATCATCATCGCCGTCGACGGCAAGCCGACCGCCAATCTGGGCTCCGATGCCGTCGCCAACATGCTCAAAGGCCCCAAGGGCACACACGTCCAGGTCACGGTCACCCGCGAGGGAGCAGCCTCGCCGCTCACCTTCGATCTCATCCGCGATGAGATTCCGCACCCCAGCATCGACCTGAAATACGAGATCCGGCCCGGCGTCGGCTACATTCACATCACGCAGTTTCAGGAGACGACCGGCCGCGAGTTCGATGACGCCGTCGCCAGCTTCGGCGATCTCAAGGGTCTGGTGCTCGATCTGCGCAACAACCCCGGCGGCCTGCTGACCGAAGCCGTCAGCGTCTGCGACCGGCTGCTGAAGCGCGATCAGATCATCGTCTCGCAGCGCGGCCGCGCTTACCCGGAACAGGTCTACCGCGCCACCCACGGCAACGGCGGCGAGAACTTCCCCATCGTGGTGCTGGTCAATCGCGGCACGGCCTCGGCGGCGGAGATCGTCTCCGGCGCGCTGCAGGATCATGACCGCGCCCTGATCGTCGGCGAGACCACCTTCGGCAAGGGTCTTGTGCAGACCGTGTATCAGCTCTCCGACAATACCGGACTGGCGCTGACCACCTATCACTACTACACGCCCAGCGGACGGCTCATCCAGCGCAACTACAACGGCGTTTCGCTCTACGACTACTACTACAATCACGATCATCCGACCGACCTGAAGGATCGCGAAGTCCGGCTCACCGATTCAGGACGCACGGTCTACGGCGGCGGCGGCATCACGCCCGACTACAAGGCCGAGGCACCAAAGTCGAACCACTTCGAAGACCTGCTGCTGGCCCACTATGCCTTCACTCACTTCGCTCCGCACTATCTGGTCAATCACACCGTGACGAAGGATTTTCAGGTGGACGATGCGGTGATGAGCGACTTCAAACAGTTTCTCGGCTCGCAGAACGTCGCTTACAGCGATCAGGACATCAACAGCTCTCTGGACTGGATCAGGACCAACATCAAGGCCGAGCTCTTCACCATCGTCTTTGGTCAGACCAACGGCATCGAGGTTCGCGCCGACTGGGACCCGATGATCCAGCAGGCGCTGACCTACCTGCCTGCGGCGTCGCAGCTCGAGCAGACGGCGCTCAAGGCCGATGCGGAAAAAGAGGCGGCC
Organism: Paracidobacterium acidisoli; assembly: GCF_003428625.2. Classification (GTDB taxonomy): domain Bacteria; phylum Acidobacteriota; class Terriglobia; order Terriglobales; family Acidobacteriaceae; genus Paracidobacterium; species Paracidobacterium acidisoli. The sequence goes on from NZ_QVQT02000006.1 coordinate 393,096, forward strand.
CTCAGCAAGACTCCGGTCGGACACTGATTCCCGATCGATACGGATTCAGGCCGGAGGCGCTGCCTTCGGCCTTTTTCTCTGCCCGATTTCACTCCCGGCGGAGACGCAGAACAGGACACCCGGATGGAAATTCGTTTTGCTGAAGAACGGGACGTGGAAGCGCTGAGAGAGCTTATCAACCAGGCCTTCCGCGTCGAGAGCTTTTTCAAGATCGGTGACCGGCTCGATGCACAGTCCGCACAGGCTCTCTTTCGCACCGGCCGATTTATGGTCGCCGAAGAAAACGGCGCTCTCGCGGCCTGCGTCTATGTGGAGATCGGCGGCCGGCGCGCCTATCTTGGCCTGCTCTCCGTCGATCCCTCGCGTCAGCGCTCCGGTTTAGGACGCCGCCTCATCTCCGCCGCAGAGGAGTTCGCCCGCGAGATGGGCGCGCACTTTATGGATCTGCGCGTCGTGCATCTGCGCACCGAGCTGCCTCCTCTGTATGAAAAGTACGGCTACACCGTCTCGGGCACCGAGCCCATCCCCGAGGCGATGAAGGCGCTGGTCAGCATGCCCTGCCACTTCATCCGCATGTCCAAGCCGCTCGGCTGCCCCGGTCCGCGCCCCTGACCGCACTTTCTCCGCAGAACTTCAGCAAAGAACCGCCTGCCGGCACTGTGACTCCACCTTTTGGCGGAGAGAAAAACCCATCTGTCGCATCACGACATATGCTGTGACCGGCCTCGATAATGGTCCGCGCAGTCTGCTGTAACCCATGCGGGCACTTTGGCGGAATCTTCGCGGCGCGTTTGCCGCGGTCTGCTCCGCCTGAACAAAACATCCGCACGGAGACTGCTCATTTCATCTTTTTGACGAGGCCTGCTCATTGAATTCTGATTTCGCTCGCACCTCCGCCTTCAAACCAACCTCAGCACAACATAAAAACAGGATGCGGCTTCTGCCGGGGCTCTTTGCGGCTCTGGCTGCGGCGCTGCTTTTTCCTCTTCATCTGCATGCGCAGGGCTGCATCGTGGCCCGCTCGCCGGAGCAGGTGCTGCCGGGCATCGACCAGAACGGCCTGCCCACCAGCCAGGGCGGTTATCTGCAGCCCGGACACGTTCAGGTCACCATCGGGGAGCGCCACCAGTTCTCGTATCAGCACTACGTCGGCGACGCATATCAGGAGTACCGCGCGCAGCAGCACACGCAGGTCGAGAACCGGATCAACATCGTCACCGCGGACCTGATCTACCAGTGGACGCCGCGCATCAGCTTCGAGCTCAATGCGCCCTTCCTCTTCGCTTCGCGGAAGTCGCAGAGCTCTCCGATTGAGTACCAGGCCTCGGGCATCGGCGACACCATTCTCGCCGCGAATGTCTGGCTCCTGAATCCGAAGAAGAACTTCCGGGGCAATTTCCAGGCGGGTATCGGCATCATGATGCCCACCGGCAACGACGATGTGCTGAACACGACCAGCAGCACCAGCAGCGCCGGCGTCACCACAACCACCACCGCTCCGGTCGACTACTCCATTCAGCCCGGCAATGGCGGCTGGGGCATGGATGTGCAGTGGCAGGGATTCCGCGCCGTCGGCAGCCACCTTATCTTCTACACCGACGGCGATTACATCGCCTCGCAGGGCGACACCAACGGCGTGCAGCGCAGCTCCAGCACCACCACGCCGCTCGACAACTACGTCGCCCCTCCGATCAGTATCTGCTTGAGGCCGGCGTCTCCATTCCCATCGACCAGGTCCGCGGCCTCACCATCACCTTCGGTCCGCGCGACGAAGGCGTTCCCGCGAAAAACCTCTTTCCCAACAGCAACGACGGCTTCCGCCGCCCCGGCTTTGCCGTCTCCGCCGGTCCCGGCGCCGAATACGCTCGCGGCTCAAATATCTTTTCTGCCAGCGTCTTCAAGGCCGTTCACCGCGACCGCACGGTGAGCTATCCCGATGAGGTGTACCATGCTCATGGCGACGCGGCCTTCGCGCAGTATGTCTGGCTGGCCAGCTTCACGCACCGCTTCTGAACAGCACGCGGGTACCCCCATGTCCGGAGATCCGGACATGGGCATCGGCGACAGAAGCATGCCGCCGCGCAGCAGCTTCTCAAACAAGATTCACACCAGCAGAAGTTACACATACGGAACGACCATGAATCCTCTTCGCCGCATCCTGATCGTTTCTCTGCTCGCGCTTCTTCCTTCCGCCGCATTCGCCGGAAAGACCCCGAACCTGTCTCTGAAGGATCTCAGCGGGCAGACGCAGAAGCTCTCGTCGCTGAAGGGGCAGATCGTCGTGCTCAACTTCTGGGCCACGTGGTGCGGTCCCTGCCAGGAAGAGCTGCCGCGCCTCTCCGCGATGGCGCAGAAATATGCCGGAAAGAATGTTCACTTTGTCGCTGTCTCCATCGACGCGCCCAAAGACCGCTCTAAAATCGAGCCGCTGATTCATAAGCTGAATGTGAATCTCGATGTCTGGTCCGGCGCCGACGCCGATACGCTCGACCGCTTCGGCCTCGGCAACATCGTGCCCGCCACCATCGTGATCGACGACCAGGGAAAGATCGTTACCCGCATCATGGGCGAAGCCCGCAATGAAGACGTAAGCACCACCGTCGACTGGCTGCTCGGCGGCCGCTCCGGCGCGGCGCCCGAGGCAAAGATCAAGCGCTACTGATCTCCGCCTGCATCGCCGGAGCGGCGCAGGCCGCGCCTCGTCTATCCGCGGCCCTTCGGAGTAAGGCCGGTCCGGCGCAATCTGCGTCCAACCGGGCATGGTGCGGTATCGGCCCCTGTACGCCGGCCTGGCGTACTCTCAGAAGAAGGAATCTCTTTCCGGATTCGAATCAGAATTCTCAGTCGCCACTCGCTGGCTGGACTCCGTTACCGGTCTGCCGGTTACAGTACGAACAGGCCGCAACCGGGAGGGTTTCCACCCGCAAACGGCATACAGCCCCCGGACGACACTCCATTTGGCGTGCCTCGACATCCTCTCCATTTCCGCACGGGAGTAACGCTATGATCGGCTTCACATCAAAAAATCCGAACCACCTCTCCACACCCGACCTTGACCGTCTGCGCCAGGCCACCGAGCCGCTTCTTCGCGCGCGCCGCGACGTGCGCCCCATCCGCGAGCTTCCCGAGGCCGTGCGCCCGCACTCTCTCGAAGAGGCCTACGCCCTGCAGGATCTGATGGCCGAAGCCCTCGGCCCCATCGGCGGCTGGAAGATCGGCGCGCTCTCACCGGAGGCCACGCCGCTCTACTGCCCCATGCCGCTCTGGGGCGGATTCGCAAGCTCCGGCTCCGTGATTGCCGAACCCCTCCGCCGCCTGCGCGGCATCGAGGCCGAGATCGCCTTCCTGCTCGGGCAGGACCTGCCGCCGCGCGTCCAGCCGTACTCCCGCGAGGAGATCGTCGCCGCCATCGCCAGCGCCCATCCCGTCATCGAGCTGCTCGAATCGGGCTACGACGATCCGGATACGGTCGAGCGCTTTTCCTTCCTCGGCGATCTGCAGATCAACGGCGGCTTCGCCTTCGGTGAAGCTATTCCGGACTGGACCACGGTCGATCTCTCCCGCGAATCGGTCACCGTTACCGTCGACGATATGGTGCGCTTTGAAGGCACCGCCTCGAACAGTGCGGGCACCGATCTGCTCCGTCTCGTCGAGTACCTGGCCAACCAGGGCTCGGCCCGCACCGGCGGTCTTCTCGCCGGACAGTGGGTCACCACCGGAAGCTGGTCGGGCAAAACGCACGCCGCCGCCGGCTCCACGGTCGAGGTGCGCTTTTCCACCTGCGGCTCCGTACACCTTCGCTTCGCCTGATCTCCGGCAGCGCGATCTCCGGCGGCCGACAGACAGACCACGCGGCAGGGATGGGCTCCCCTGCCTTGCCGCGCCGTCTCCGCCGGAATCCCTGTCCGTGAAGCAACACATTAGTAACTCGCCCTCCGCGTTACTAATGTCTGAGGTTCTCCCTACCGATACATACCTCATGAAGCGACTCTCTGCTCTGCCGAGGTATACCCATGCATAACTTTGCCCGCTCGAACTCTGCTCCCGTGAAGCGGCCGGCCAGGGGACGCAGGCCAGGCCTGCTGCTGGCTGTGGCCGTTCTGCTGCTCTGCACTCTTCCGCTGCACGCCGATGACCGCCACGTGCAGCGCCGCGTTCCCCCGGTCTATCCGGAGCTCGCCCGGCGCATGCATATCGGCGGCATGGTGCGGGTCTCCGCAACCGTCGCGCCGGATGGCTCGGTCACGAATGCGAGGGCCACGGACGGAAACAAGCTTCTGACCACTGCCGCCGAGGATGCGGTCCGCAAGTGGAAGTTCGCGCCTGCCGACGGGGCCACGACGGAAGTCATCGACGTGAACTTCGAAGTCGGCAATTAACCCTGCAATATCGTTCGCCACAAAGCTAATGAGGATGACGGCTATGGTAAATCTGCGCCTTGCGCATAAACTGCGCATCAGCACCGCTGTGCTGATGCTTTTTGTCCTGATGGGGTCGCTGGCCGCGTACTGGAAGATCCGCCAGGCCAGCGAGCTCTCGGTCGATCTGTCGACGCGCCAGCTTCCGGCCATGCTGGCGATGCGTGATCTGCGCCTGCATGCCGTCGAATCGTCGACCGCGCTCAAATCGTATCTGCTCTTCGGCGTGGACCCGGCGATGGCGGCCCGTTACCGCGGGCAGTTCGACCGGGCGCAGCAGGAGGGTCTGACCTCGGTGCAGGCTATCGAATCCGCCCGCTCCTCGCTCGCGCGCAACGTCGACATGACCAGGCTCGACGCGATGCTCAGCGAGTATCACATCTACGAGGAGAAGCAGAAGACGGTCGCGCAGATGGCCTTCGGCCAGGGCAGCGACTCGACCGGCAAGGCCTTCGACCTGCTGCAGGGCGAAACGGCGCAGCACTACGACCGGCTCTCCAGCCTGATGACGACCGTGCTCGACCAGCAGGTCGCAGCCTCCGGCCACAGCCTCGAGGAGACGGTGCATCTCAGCCATCTGGAGGCCATTTACATGTGGCTGGCCACCTTTGCCGGCGGCCTGCTCGGCCTGCTGCTCTCCGAGGTGACCATCCGCCGCATCGTGCGCTCCATCGTCATGGTCGCCGACCGCGCGCAGTCGATCGCCGAGGGCGATCTGATGAGCGAGGCGCTCAGCCTGGACTCGAACGACGAGGTCACCGGCCTGGCGCGCTCCGTGAACCAGATGCAGCAGAACCTGCGCGAGATGATCGGCACCATGGGCGAGATCGCCGCCACGGTCAACCAGGACGCGCTGGAGCTGACCCGCTCCGCCGCCGACTCCTCGCGGCGCACCAAGGAGCAGAGCCTGCAGACGCAGCAGGCCGCCGCCGCCATGCAGGAGATGTCGATCAGCATCGCCGAGGTCTCGCGCCACGCGCAGAACTCGGCCGCCAATGCCCGCCAGGCCGCGGCCACCGCGCGCGAAGGCGGCTCGATCGTCGATCAGATGCTGGTCAGCATGCAGTCGATCGCCGACTCGGTCCGCAACACCGCCGACACCGTGCAGCGCCTCGGCCGCGAGTCCGAACAGATCATTCGCATCGTCAACGTCATCGAGGAGATCGCGCAGAAGACCAACCTGCTGGCCCTCAACGCGGCCATCGAGGCGGCCCGCGCCGGTGAGCAGGGACGCGGCTTCGCCGTCGTCGCCGGAGAGGTCCGGCGTCTGGCCGAGTCGACGCGTAACGCCACCAGCGAGATCGCTCAGATGATTCAGGGCATTCAGGGCCACACCCGCGGCGCCGTGCAGGCGATGGAGACCGGCACCGCGACCGTCAGCGAGGGCGTCGAAACCACGCGCCGCGCCGGCGAATCGCTGGCCCGCATCATCCAGGCCTCCGATCAGGTGGACTCGATGATCGCGCAGATTGCCACGGCGGCCACACAGCAGGCCGAAGCGGCCCGCCAGTCGAGCGAAAACGTCGACGTCATCAACCGGCTGGGCGAAGAGAGCGCGGCGGCCATCCCCGCGATGAACACCATCGTCCATTCTGTCGAATCGGGCGCGCAGCGGCTGCAGCAGCACATCGGCAAATTCCGCATCGAGGAAAGCCGCGCCATCCTGCGTCCCGGCCTCTCCGTGCATCCGGGTCCGCAGCCGGTTCCGGCCTACGGCGATTGATCCTTTTTGCGCGCAGGAACAGAAAAGGGCAGAGCCAACCCGCTCTGCCCTTTCTCTTTTGCCTCAGTTCCCTGCTCTTTGCCGCGATTATGCCTCGTTGATGCCGTGGCACTTCTTGTACTTTTTGCCTGAGCCGCAGGGGCAGGGATCGTTGCGTCCCACCTTCTCGCCCGTGCGCCGCTGCGCCGCAGCCGTGCTCTCCTGCGCTGCGCTGCCGGCCATGCGCGCATGCTGCAGCTCCTGCTTCTTTTTCCGCTCGAACTCGCGCTCCAGCGCATCGATCGTTGTCGAAGGCTGGCGCGTCGGAATCGGAATCGCCGGGCGCTCCGTCACCGCCGCCGGCGCATGATGCCCGTTCACCGCGACCGGATCGGCCGAAGCCACCGCGGGAGCGGCCGGAATCGCCTGGCGCGGACGCGACGGCACCACCACCGGCTGTCCATCCGGTCCAACGATCTGCATGAGGAAGAGGTAGCGCACCGTATCTTCCTGGAAGCGCTCCATCATTTCCTCGAAGATCTCGAAGGACTCCTTCTTATAGACCACCAGCGGGTCCTGCTGCCCGTAGCCGCGCAGCCCGATCCCCTCCTTCAGGTGATCCATATTGAGCAGATGGTCCTTCCACAGGCCGTCGAGCACGCTCAGCATGATCATGCGCTCGTGGAAGCGCATGGCCTGGCCGCCGATGAACTGCTCCTTGGCCTCGTACTTCTCCTTCAGCCGCTCGAAGAGCGTCTGGCCCAGCTCATGGCGCGTCATCTGTGAGGTGTCGACCTCTTCAGCCTTCACGTCGAAGCCGAAGTGCGCGATCAGCTTCCCATTCAGTCCGTTCATATCCCACTGGTCGGGATGCTGCTTCTCGGGCGTGAACTCATCGAGCAGCTCGCTCAGGACATTCGGAACATAATCCTCGACGATCAGCTCCTTCTGGTCGACCCCTTCCAGAAGCTGATGGCGCAGCCCGTACACCGCCTCGCGCTGCTTGTTCATCACGTCGTCGTATTCGAGCAGGTGCTTGCGGGCCTCGAAGTTCTGCGCCTCGACCGCCTTCTGCGCGCCTTCGATGCGGTTCGAGATCATCTTCGACTCGATCGGCACGCCCTCTTCCATGCCCATCCTCTGCAACAGCGTCGAAACCCACTCCTTTGCGAAGATGCGCATCAGGTCGTCTTCGAGCGACAGATAGAAGCGCGAAGCTCCCGGATCGCCCTGGCGTCCCGCGCGGCCGCGAAGCTGGTTATCCACGCGCCGCGATTCGTGCCGCTCGGTGCCGATGATGTGCAGGCCGCCGGCCGCGATCACCGCGTCGTGCTCGCGCGACACGTCCTGCGCATAGGCGCCGTACACGCGCTCCCAGTCTTCCTGCGAGGTCTCGAACTCCTGCCCCAGGTAGTAGAAGCGCAGCATGCCCGGAGCGGCCATGGGATTGATGGCGCCCTCGGCCGGACTGATCGAGCGGGCCAGGCCCTTCTTCATCAGCTCCTGCCGCGCCATGAACTCCGCATTGCCGCCGAGCAGAATGTCGGTACCGCGGCCGGCCATGTTGGTGGCGATGGTCACCATGCCCAGACGGCCCGCCTGCGCCACAATCTCGGCCTCGCGCTCGTGATACTTCGCGTTCAGCACCACGTGCCGCACGCCTTTGCGCGCCAGAATCTGCGACAGCAGCTCCGATTTTTCGATCGAGGTGGTGCCCACCAGCACCGGCTGCTGCTTCTCATGCAGCACCGCGATCTCGTCGGCCACGGCAAAGTACTTTTCCTTCGACGTGCGGAAGACCACGTCGGGGTTCTCGATGCGCAGCAGCTTCCGGTTGGTCGGAATCACGACGATGTCGAGCTTGTAGATGTCGCCGAACTCCGCGGCCTCGGTCTCGGCCGTGCCCGTCATGCCGGCCAGTTTTTTATAGAGGCGGAAGTAGTTCTGGAAGGTGATCGTCGCCAGCGTCTGGTCTTCGCGGCGGATATTCACGCGCTCCTTGGCCTCGACCGCCTGGTGCAGGCCATCGGACCAGCGCCGTCCCGGCATCAGTCGCCCGGTAAACTCGTCGACGATGATGACCTCGCCGTCCTTCACCACATACTGCACATCGCGCTTGTAGAGCGAGTGCGCCTTGATGGCCACCTCGACGTGGTGCTTCAGGTCCCAGTTCTCCGGATCGGCAATATTGCCGATGCCCAGCAGGCCCTCGATCTTTTCCCATCCCTCGTCGGTCACGCTGATGGTCTTGTGCTTCTCGTCCACCACGTAATCGCCGGTCAGGGTCTTCGTCTCGCCGTGCTCGATCTCCTCGCCCAGCTCGAGCGACGGAATGATGCGGTCCACCCGCGCATATTTATCGGTGGTCTGGTCGGTCGGGCCGGAGATAATCAGCGGCGTCCGCGCCTCGTCGATCAGGATCGAGTCCACCTCGTCCACGATCGAGAAGTAGTGCCCGCGCTGCACGCAGTCCGAGAGCTCGAACTTCATGTTGTCGCGCAGATAATCGAAGCCGAACTCGTTGTTGGTGCCGTAGGTGATATCGGCCCCGTACGCCTGGCGGCGCTGACTGTCGTCGAGATCATGCACGATCACGCCGACGCTCAGCCCGAGGAACTCGTAAATCTTGCCCATCCACTCGGCGTCGCGCTTGGCCAGATAATCGTTGACGGTCACCACGTGCACACCGCGGCCGGCCAGCGCATTCAGGTAGCAGGGCAGCGTCGCCACCAGCGTCTTGCCTTCGCCGGTCTTCATTTCAGCGATCTTGCCCTGGTGCAGCACCATGCCGCCGATGAGCTGCACGTCGAAGTGCCGCATATTCAGCACACGCCGCCCGGCCTCGCGCACCACGGCGAAGGCTTCGGGAAGAATCTCGTCCAGAGCCTGCTTCTCGGCCTTGTCGCGATCCTCAGCGTCCTCGATGCCCTCGAGGGCCTTTGCAATGCGCGCGCGAAACTCCGTGGTTTTGGCGCGCAGCTCGTCATCGGAGAGCTGCCGCGTCTCCGGATCGAGCGCGCCAATGGTCTGAACCTCGGGCAGAAGACGTTTGACCACCCGCTCGTTGCTGGTCCCGAAAATCTTTGTAAGTGTGCTACCGATCAAAGCAGAATTTCCTCACTTTATAGTGTAAATGGTCCGGAGGAAGGGCGGCTTTTCGCCCGGCCCGGCAGGCAACACGATGAAATTCTCTCTTTTTTACCAGCCCATCTGGCGCATCCGCTCAAGAATGATCGCGCTGTAGCGATTCATGCGCTCGGGCCGCCGCTTCAGCGGAGCCGGCAGAATAGCGGCGAGCCGTGACGCCTTCTCCCGGTCGATGTTCCGCGCATCGGTTCGATACCAGGCATGCGATGCGGGCTCCGCGCCGTAAATCCCCGGACCCCATTCCACGACATTGAGGTAAAGCTCCAGAATGCGCCGCTTGCCGAGAACCAGCTCGGCCACCGGCACCAGTGTGAACTCCGCGCCCTTGCGAAGGATCGAGCGGCCCGTTCCGAAGAACAGGTTCTTCACCAGTTGCTGCGTAATCGTCGAGCCGCCGCGAATCCGTCCGCCCTCCATATCCTCTCCGGCTGCAAGCTCGATCTGGTGCCAGTCGAACCCGTGGTGCTGGTAGAAGCGCGCGTCCTCCGCCGCAATGACGGCGTGCTGAAGGTTAAGCGAGATCTGGCCGAGCGGAATGAATTTGTACCGCTCATGATAAGGCCGGTGTTGAACCCAGGCCTGCACGCGGCGCTGCATGTGGACCGCTGTTGTGGGCGGATCGACCCACCGGAGAGCCACCAGCATCAGCGAAGCCAGCAGCCAGAGAGCCCCTGCGCCGATCCCAAACCATCGGGCCGCGAGAAGAAGACGATTCTTCTTTCGGGAGCGGGCTCTGACGGATGTGGCAGGAGTTTCAGTCATGCTCCAGAATAATTTGCCACAGACCGTCCTACCCTTCCACAAATGCCTTCAGCCGGCCCAGTGCCTCGTCCCACTGCGCCGAAACGAAGTCGAGATACTCGCGCATCTCCCGCACCGGCTGCGGGGCAAATTCAAAGAGGCTCTCGCGCCCCTGGCGCACGCAGCGCACCATCCGCACACTCTCCAGCACGCGCAGATGCTTCGTCACCGCCTGCCGCGTCAGCCGCGAGCCTTCCGTAAGCTGCGAGATCGAGCAGCGCTGCCCGCGGCTCAGCGTTGCCAGCAGCGCCAGCCGCGTCTCGTCTCCCAGCGCCGCAAACACAGGCGCGGCGGAAGCGTTTGGCACCGGCCGCCGGGCAGCCCGAAACCTGCCCTGAGCCTGTCGAAAGACCGGCCCGTTTTTGGTCAGTATGCGGACCGATGCGGGTTTACCGCCCCTCTCCGCCGCGGTCTTACGGCCTCTTTGCGACATATTCCCGAATATTCTCCATCTGCTGCGCCCACCCGCCGTCGTTCATCCGGAAGGCCTCCAGCCGCCGCTCCGCCGGAATCTTCTCAAAGCCCGACTCGGTCACCGTCAGCAGCGTTCCCTCTTCCGTCTTCTTCAGATGGAACTCGACCAGCGTCGGCGTCTCCTGCGAATAATCCTTCTTCGCATCCACCGCGTACGGGTGCCACGTATACGAAAAGTAGTGCTCGGGCTCGATCTTCTGCACCACCACCTCCATTCGCATGTGCTCATAACCCGGCCAGGTAATGTAGCCGCCCGCCGTTTGCCCCGCAACGAACGGGCCCTCCAGCTTTACGCGAAACCACTCGCCAAACTGCTCGTGATCCGTCAGCGCCTTCCATACCCGCGACACCGGCGCCTTCAGCTCAATCCGCTTCTCAATGCGATGCTCCATCGTTACGCAACCTCTGTGTTGCATATTAGGCCAACCGACTTTCGATATGCAACCATTTTGTTGCCTGTTTAGATCTTTGCTTCTGCCGCACCACTACAGGGCAGAAGTCCTGCGCAGATGCCGTCGAGAGCTACTTCGCGCGGGGGTGGGTGCGGTCGTAGACCTCGGCCACCTGGCCGACGGTGAGCTGCGTATAACGCTGCGTCGTCGAGAGCCGCTCGTGCCCCAGCAGCTCCTGAATGGCGCGCAGGTCCGCGCCCTCCTCCAGCATGTGCGTGCCGAAGGCGTGCCGCAGCGTATGCGGATGCACCTCCGACGGCAGCCCGTGGGCCAGCGCAATGCGCTTTACGATGCGGCCCACGCTGCGCGTCGTCAGCCGCAGCTGCGATCCGTTCTTTGAGCCCTTCAGCCGCGCATTCAGCAGCAGCGCTTCGCTCGATCGATGTGTTGCCGCAGCCGCTTTCCCCGCCGCCAGCTTCGCTTCCCGCAGGGGCAGGTACGCGCGCAGAGCCTGCGCCGCCGCATCGCCCAGCGGAACATAGCGCTCCTTCCGCCCTTTGCCGCGCACCAGGATCGCCTCGTTCGCCCAGTGAATGTCCTTCAGGTCCAACCCGACCAGCTCCGCATTGCGGATGCCGCATCCGTACAGCAGCTCGAAGATCACGCGGTCGCGCTCCGGCCACGCCGTGGCTTCGGTATCGGCGGTTCCATCGACGGCGCGATTCATCTCCTCGATCGTGGGCACGCGCGGCAGATGCTTCGGCAGCTTCGGCGTGGCGACAAGAGCCGCCGGGCTCTGCTCCACCTCGCCCTGCCGCGCCAGCCATTTGAACCACGAGCGAATGGACGCCAGCGCACGCGCCACCGAGGCTTTGGAGAGCCCGCGCTGATACAGCTCGCTCAGATACGCGCGAATGTGCGGGTGCTCGATCTTCCGTACAGAAAAATCTGCTCCATGCGCGGCAATGAGAAACGCGGCAAAGCCGTGCAGCTCGCGCTCGTAGGCCCGCAGCGTGTGCGCAGAAGCGCCGCGCTCATGCGCCAGCGCGGCAAGAAAGCGTTCGGTGAGCCGCACGATCTCCGGCTTTATCGCTTCAGACATGGCGCTTTCGCCTCGCAATCACGGCATCAAGGGTCCACCGGTCATATGCCGCGCAGGCCGCCAGGAGCCAGGACCCCGCGACGTAAACGAAAACGCCATAGTTGAGCGGATCGTGGATGCCGAGCACCGCCGTCATCGACAGGCCGAAGGCCAGCGTCAGCAGGCCGCTGAGCAATGCCGCGGCACGAAGCATGAGACCGGTCACCAGCAGAACACCCAGAACCGTTTCTGCAAACGTCGCGATCCACGCGAGCGCGGGAACCATCGCGGCCGGACTCCAGGGATTGAGCGTGGCTGTATAGGCCACGAAGTTGTGAAAGTTTCCCCACGCGACCGATGAAGTTCCCAGCGGTCCCCAGATTCCAAAACGGTCGGCCACGGCGGAAAGAAACCCGGCGCCCAGCGACAGCCTCAGAAGGAGAGACGCGAACTCGAACTGCATTCGATGGCCGCGCGGCATTTCATCTCTTTCATTACGACTCCCGCTGGCCATCACGGCTCCTGCGGGCTTCGCTTTGCCCGGGGATGATGCTCGCGGTGCACGGCCTTCAGCCGCCCCAGCGCGAGATGCGTATACACCTGCGTCGTCGCGATGTCGGCGTGGCCCAGCAGCGTCTGCACGGTGCGCAGATCGGCTCCGCCCTCTACCATGTGCGTGGCGCAGCTGTGCCGCAGCATATGCGGGCTTGCGTGCCGGTCGCTCTGCTTCACCAGCTGCCAGATCCACTGCCGCGTCAGCGGCTCGCCGCGCACGGAAAGAAAGAGCGTCACGGCAAGGCTTGATGACTTTGCCAGAGCCGGGCGTCCCTGCTTCAGATAGGTCTCCAGCGCCTCGACCGCGGCGCGGCCCAGAGGAACAATGCGCTCCTTGTCGCCCTTGCCCCGCACCAGCACCCGTCCGGCATCGAGCGAGAGATCGGCAACGTGCAGCCCGGTCAGCTCCGAGACGCGCAGGCCGCCCGCGTACAGCAGCTCCAGAATGGCGCGGTCGCGCAGCGCAATCGCATCCGCCTCGGGATGATCGGCGGCCATACCGGCCTGCTCCAGCATCGACTTCACTTCGCTCTGCGCCAGCGACTTCGGCAGCACCTTCCACGCCGACGGCGAATCGAGATTCAGCGTCGGATCTCTGTCGATCTTCTTGTCCAGCAATAGCCAGCGATATAAGCCGCGCAGACACGACAGCTTGCGCGCTGCCGACCGCGACTCGACGCCATGCTTTCCCAGATGCTCCAGAAAGCCCGAGACGTGCTGCTGCCGCGCGTGGAGAAAGACCGTATTCTCCAGCTCCAGAAACTCGGCAAACTGCAGCAGGTCGCGCTCGTACGCCTCGATGCTCAGCGGGCGCAGCCCCTTTTCGATGCGCAGGTACGCCAGATACTCGCGCAGAATCTCGGCATTGCCGGGCACACTCACACTCTGATTATCCGCAATACGGCTGATTGAAAACAGCGCGGAGGAACCAGACTCATCAGCCCCCAGGCATCCGCCTCACGGCTGCGGAGCGACCGGCAGCTCGATGTGCGAGCCGGCGTAGATGCGCTGCCCGGCGGGCTTAAAATCCGCGGGCTGCGCTTCCATGATGTTCGGCACGAAGGTCTGCGGGTTGCGGTCGTAGAGCGGGAACCAACTGCTCTGCACCTGCACCATAACGCGGTGGCCTTTCAGAAAAACGTGGTCCGCGCCGTGCAGGCTGAATGTGTACTCCTCCGGCTGGTTCGCCGGAATGGCTTCTGGATGCGCATAGCCTTCGCGGTATCGGCCGCGAAAGATCTCGTCGACGATCATCAGCTCGTAGCCGGACATCTTTCCCAGGGAAGGGTCGTCCGGGTACTCGTCGATCAGCTTCACCACCCAGTCGCTGTCCGTGCCCGAGGTCGACGCCGTCAGATCGGCCACCACATCGCCCGTAATGGTCAGATCGTGATCGAGCGGCGCCGTCGTCCATGAGGCGACATCCTTCCGGCCGTTGAGAAACCGCTGATCCTGCACCAGCCACGTGTACCAGCCTGAGCCGGCCGGCGCATACGTCGCCTCGATGGGGCGCCTGCGATAAGGCACCGGATCTGCCGGATCGGAGGTATACGCGACAAAAGCCTTTGTATCGGCCGGCATGCTGAAGCCGAGAGAGCCATCGGCCTGCAGATAAAGATCGCGCTCCTTCACGTTCTTTGGAGGCCACTGGTCGTAGCGCATCCAGCGGTCGCTGCCCGTCTGAAAGGCGGCCGTATTCTTCACATCGAATCCCGGCTGATCCTTCAGGTAATACGCGAAGAAGGGCGCCTCGATCTGCGCACGATACTCATCGCCCACCGGAGCGCCAAAGTCCAGCGCGCCGAGATGCCGCGTGGTCTGCGACCAGCCGCCGTGACGCCAGGGCCCGAGCGCGAGAAAGACGCGATGCATCGGATCGCCGGGCTGGTTGTGAGGCTCAAGCACAGCATACTGCTCCTGCGGCCCCCACATATCTTCCTGATCCCACCAGCCACCCACTTCGAGCGTCGGCACCGTCACGGAATTGAGGTGATACTGCACCGCGCGCGATCGCCAGAACTCGTCGTACGACGGATGATCGAGGAAGGCCTTCCACGTCGGCAGATCAGAGGAGCCGGAGATCTTTCCCGCCTGGGCAAACGATCCGGCATGCAGAAAATAGTCGTAGGCGTCTTCGTTCAGCCAGCCGAAGGTTGCCTGCTTACTGCTCTCCATGCCCAGCACATAGTCGTAGCCGTAACTCTGGCGAAAGGCTCCGTTATGAAAGAAGTCGTCGCCGATCCACACATCGGTCATGGGAGCCTGCGGCGAAATGGCCTTCACCGCGGGATGAGGATCGATACCCGCCTCCGCGGCCAGAAACCCCGGATACGAGATGCCCAGCACCCCGACGCGTCCATTGTTGCGGGAAACGTGTTTGAGAAGCCACGCCACCGTGTCATACGTGTCGGTGCTTTCATCCACCGCATGCGGATCGTGATGATCCACAATCGGGCGCATCATTACGAACGTGCCCTGCGATCCATAGCGGCCGCGGATATCTTCCATCACAAAGATATAGCCGCTCTGCGCCAGCTCCGTATTTTCCGCGTTGATGCTGTCCGAGGCCGCCCAGTCCACTCCGTACGGGGTTCTCTGCATCAGAAACGGCAGTGGCGCCTGCGTGTCTTTTGGGCGAAGAATGATGGCGTGCAGCCTGACCCCGTCGCGCATCGGGATCATCACCTCTTCCCGGTCGTAGGGGCGGAAGTGGTTCGGCTCAGGACGGCCGTCGATCCTTGGATCGAACGACTCCTGCTCGTCCGCGATGCGCCGGACGCCGGTCACTTTGCCTGCGGCATCTTTTTCAAAGCGGTAATGCACCGAGCCGCCGCCCGCGGTGAAGGTATCGGAGGACTGCGCCGTCAGATCGAAGCGTGGGGAGCGGGCCGATTCAACGTAGAGGTGATCTCCGTCCTCGAAAAACGAGAGGATGATGTCCGGCTCATCCTGCGAGCGATACCGGCCGGCATAGCTGCGCAGCGTAGCCTTGTCCACATGGACCGGATCGGCAGTTGCCTGCTGCGCGCAGCACGCCGCGATGGAAAGAACAGCGCCCGCAAGCAGAACAAGTGGGGCAGCAACGCGCGAACAGAGCATGAATGAAGGGCTCCTGGCAACGGAAGGTCTGCACCAGTGTAGCCGCACTGCAATGACGGCGCCCCGAAATTTCGCCTCTGTATCTGCCCTGCCGCATGCCCCCGGCGACGACAGCCGCGCCGGTTATTTCGCCGCGGCAACCTTTGCGTTCTGCCCGCACGCGGTGCAGAGCGCTCCGGTGATGCCCTTACCCTGCTCGACGGTGTAAATGCGATCCACCGCCGGAAGCTTCACCTTCTCCACCGCGCCGCCCGGCCAGTGAATCTCCACGCTGTCCACGGTGGTCGCAGTTCCCAGGCCGAAGTGCACACGCTGGTCGTTCGACGACATGTAGCTGCCGCCGCTGAGAACATCGTCGCGCTGGCGCATTCCATTCGCGGTAAGATACACGGCCGCTCCCACCGCGTCCCGCGGCCCCTTCGGACCGCCTTCCAGCTTCAGCTCCACCCAGTGATGATGGTCGTCGCTTACGTTGCGAAAGAGGACCGGGTGATGATCCATCACATTCACGACCACATCGATCTTGCCGTCGTTGAAGAGATCGCCAAAGGCCGCGCCGCGTCCGGGAATCACGTCGGCCAGCGCGGTGCCCTTTACTGCCGGAACATACTCGAACTTCTGCCCCTGAATGTTGTGGAACAGCAGCGGCCGCTCTGCGAAGGTGGTGCCCCAGTCATGCTGGTCCACCTGCGGATACACGTGGCCGTTGATCATCATAATGTCTTTCCAGCCGTCGTTGTCGTAGTCCAGAAAGCCCACGCCCCAGCCAAGGAAAGGAATGCTCACCTGCGCAATGCCCGCGTGATAGCTGACGTCGGTAAAGTTGGCGTCGCCGTCGTTGTGATACAGAACCTTGTAATCGTCGGAAAAGTCCGTCGTCACCAGATCGAGACGCCCGTTGTTCTGATAATCGCCGACGCCCAGACCCATCGCGGCAATCTCGCGTCCGTCCTGGTTCAGCGCAAACCCCGACGCGTAGCTGTCGTCCTCAAAGGTGCCGTTGCCCTTGTTCAGATAGAGATAGTTGGGCGATGAATCGTCGGCCACCACCAGATCGACCTTGCCGTCGTTGTTCAGATCGGCGAAGACGGAGGTGAAGCCGTAGTAGCCGTTCGGATCGCTGACGCCCGCCTTCACGCTTACATCCGTAAAGGTTCCGTCTCCGTTGTTATGGAAGAGGTGATCATGCTCGCCCGGCAGTCCGCGCGGACCGCACATGGTCGGCACGCCGCGGAACTGGCATCCGGCAAAGGCCACGGCCCTCGTGCCCGGCACCGGCGGGTGATCCACATCGTAGTGAATGTATCCCGGAACGAAGAGGTCGAGCCGTCCGTCGCCATCATAATCGCCAAACGACGCACCCGTCGACCAGTTGCCCAGCGTGACTCCGGCCTTTTCGGCCACGTCGGTAAAGGTGCCGTCGTGGTTGTTGTGGTAGAGACGGTTCTTTCCGAAGTTGCTGACATAAATGTCGGGCCAGCCGTCGTTGTCGTAATCTCCAATGGCCACGCCGAAGCCCCAGCGGTCGTTGGTCACGCCGGCCTTTGCGGCCACATCGGTAAATGTGCCGTCATGATTGTTGTGAAAGAGCGCGGCATGCGGCGGAGTCGTCTTTCCGCTCAGAGCGTCGTAGGTCGAGCCGTTGACGATATAAATGTCGAGCCAGCCATCGTTGTCGTAGTCGATCAGGCCCACGCCGGAGCCGTTCGTCTCGATAATGAACTGCTTCTGCGGCGTGCCCATCGTGTGCGTCCAGCTCGTCAGCCCGGCCTGCTGGCTCACATCCTTAAAGATCACCGGGCCCGAATCGACGAATCCGCCTGCCGTAATCGGGCGATTCTCCGCGTCATGAATCGCGGTGTGCACCCCTCCGGTGCTGCTGCCGCCCATCGGCTGCTGGTCCGGAGCCTGAGGAGCCTGCGGCGTCTGAGCCGCCGAGAATAGTGTCAGAGAAAAAGCGGCAAGCCATACTGCTGCGAAACGTCGAAATAACAACCGTGGCACTCCTGTCCGAGGGATTCGGCGCAAGGATAGCAGAATCACCGGCGCTGCTGCCCGCCTTTTCGACGGCTCCACTGCTTTGCCGGCATGCCTTTGCGCTTTATGCACACGGCTGTGCAGAAAATGAAATGCGGGTTGAAAACGCCTGCGCAGCCAAATACTATACAAACCGCAGCCGCGGAGCCTCGGTCCACCGCATTCCCGACTTCGCTGCGTGGCTCACAGCGCCTCCCGGGAACCTGTTCCCGCGCGAGGACGACCGCCCGCAACGCAGAAGGATCTGACGGAAACGCATGAATATCAGGGAAGTTGCACAGCTGGCCAAAGTCTCCACGGCAACCGTATCGCGCACCATCAACGGCTCGAGCAAAGTCACTCCGGAAACGGCCGAGCGGGTGCGCCGCGCGATCGAGCAGCTCCGCTTCTACCCCAACACCAACGCGCGCGCCCTCGGCTCCGGCAAAAGCAGCCTGTATGGGCTCATCATCTCCGACATTACCAATCCGTTCTTCCCCGAGCTGGTCAAGAGCTTTGAAGACATCGCCGTGCAGCACGGGCAGGAAGTGCTGGTGGCCAACACCAACTACGACCCGGCCCGCATGGAGATCTGCGTCAGCCGTATGCTGCAGCGAAAGGTCGACGGCGTCGCCATCATGACCTCGGAGATGGACGAAAAGTTCATCGACGAATTCAACAGCCGCGGCATTCCTCTGGTCTTTCTCGACACCGGCAAGCCGCAGAAGCTGATCAGCAATATCGTCATCGACTATGCGGCGGGAGTGAACGCGGCGGTCGAGCACCTGATCGGTTTCGGCCACACGTCGGTCGGATTCATCAGCGGTCCCATGTCGCTGGCCTCCGCGCGCATTCGCCGCAAGGCCTTCGTCAGCAGCCTGAAGCAGAAGGGCGTTCGCCTCGATCCTTCCATGATCGAAGAGGGCAACCACCGCGTCGACGGCGGACACGACGCCATGGCCCGGCTGCTGAGCAAGCGCATTCGCCCCACGGCGGTGCTGGCATCGAACGACATGACGGCCATCGGCGCCCTCGGCGCCATCCACGAACGCGGACTGCGGGTTCCGGAAGATATCTCGCTGGCCGGCTTCGACGACATCGAGATCAGCTCGTTCACGCAGCCTTCGCTGACCACGGTGAAGCTCTCGCGCAACGATGTGGCGAAGGTCGCCTTCCGCTCGCTCTACGACATCAACGTGAACGCCGGGAAGGGCGGCGAGTACCGGATTCAGCCGCTGCTCGTGGTTCGCCGGTCGACCGGACCTGCGCCGGTAAAACCGGGAAAGCGCTGAACGCCTCCGGCCACAGGCTGAAGCGGAAGCCACGCAGCCCGGGCTCGATGCCCTGAACTTCAGGCTGGGCTGCCCTGTTCTTATTTCCCTCTTGCGACTGCAGGACCAGGCTCGGCAGTCTGCGTGGAATGCAGATGCCACGGAACGCTCTCTTCTGAGAACTCCGGATTCTTCTCCAGATACTCGAGCGTGTTCGTGCTCGCCATCGGATCGTCCTTCTCATCGGCAAAGCGTGCCGCTTCCTGCGCGGCCAGATCTTTTTTGCCCAGCCTGCGGTAGACGATCGCCAGGATATAGTGCGCCGGCAGAGCATCGGGATCGATGCCCTGCAGTATCTGATACTGCTTCTCGGCCAGCTCGTATTTGTGGAGCTGGTAGTAGCTGAAGCCCAGCTCGCGGTGCGCATCGGGCGACTGCGGGAACTCGTCCGCCACCTTTTCCAGATCGGTGATCGCGGCCGAGAGCTTCCCTTCATTGCGATAGACCAGCGCCTGGTAGTACAGAGCGCGCGGGTTGCCGGGGCTCATCTCCAGCGCCTTCGCAATCTCTCTGTCGGCGGGCTCGTACTTCTCCCACTGGTAATAGGCCAGGCCGAGATTGGTGCGCGCATCGGCGTAATCCGGACGCATCTCCGCAACATGCGTGAAGGCGTCCACCGCCTCGGCGTACTGCTGCGCGTCGAGCAGACCGATGCCGAAGTTGTTCCAGCGCATCCAGTCGGGATTGTCCTGCTCCGCATGGGCTTCTGCGGGATTATGACCGATCACGAACGTCCGCGTCCGCGACGCCATCTCCGTCACCGGATACGCCGGATGCTTTTTGCCCAGGATAAAGTCCGTGAAGGGCTCGTTGAAGTGCCGGTAGTTCACCTTCGCCGTAACCGTGAGCGGCCCCGTCGCGCCGGCGGGAATATGGAACTGATACCGCACCACCGACGAACGGCCGGAGGCGATGGTGGTGTCGCTCGCATTCGTGTGACGCAACCACACCTCGTGTTTGATCAGCAGCCGGCCCTTGTCATCCAGCATGCGGGTCACGAAGCTGTGCGCCTCGGGATCGAGCGTTCCGTCCGGCTGCACCGCGCCGCTCTCAGCGATCACACGGCCGCGCGCATCCTTCACCGTAAACTCCACCCAGGCTTCGAAGATGTCGCGCTGCTCGGGGATCAGTGTGTGGCCGATTCCCTTGTTCTGAATCACCACCGCCGTCTCGACATTGTCGTTCGGCTTCAGATCGAAGGCCGTCGCGCCCAAGGGAGCGATCCACGGACCGCCCGCAGTGCGGCGAATCGCAAACAGATCGACATTCAGCCGGTCCTTCTGGAGAAACTCCTCGGTCCGCTGCACCTGATCTTTGTACTTAAAGTAGTAGGGCACCGCGGTGTTGCCGGCCACCCAGCGATGCGAGGCGATCTTGCCATCCTTTACAGCGTAGTCGCTCAGCGTCGCCTTCTCTTCCGGCATGTGGCAGTCCTGGCATTTGGTGAAGGGCTTCGAATAGAAGGGCAGCGGCGAGCGGTGCGAGAAGGACGAGGCCTGCCACTCGTCGTACAGGCCGATCGCGCGCAGCCACTTATAGTTGTTCAGCGTGCCGGGAAGATTGGCCTTATGACAGGCTCCGCAATACTCCGGCGTGCGGTAAAAGTCCTTCATCACCGCGGCCACATGGCGGTCGGTGTGCGCCAGAATCTCACTGTACGGCACCTCGCCCGGAATCGGCTTGCCGTTCGCATCGACGATGACCGCCGGCACGCCCATCACGTAAGAAGCCACGCCGTATGACGGCTCCAGCTTCTGGATCGAGTGACAGACCGAGCAGGTGACGCCGTCATTATCGAAGTGACGGTCTTTGATGAAGGGCTTCGAGGTCAGAGCGCCGGAAAGCAGCGCCACCGGGTCATGGCAGCCCTCGCAGTGGCGGGAGAAGGCGATGCCCTGCGTGGTGTTCAGCAGCTCGACGTTCTTTTTGTAAAACGGCTCACGGAAGGAGTTGGCGTGCAGCGACTCGCGCCACTCATGGTAAGTCTCCTTGTGGCAGTGGCCGCAGTACTGCGCCGTGGGAAAGGCGCTGGCCGGGATAAATTCACCGGTCGAGGTCTGCGCATTGCTGGGTAAAAACATCTGCTCTTTGCCGAAGGGCAGATCGTAGTTCTGCAGCACGTGAGCCGTGTAATCTTTTCGGTCCAGATCGGGCCCCGAGCCCGCATACACGCTGCGAAGACAAAGCCCTGCTCCAGCAATGGCCAGCAGGCTGAAAAGAACGATCCGTAACCTTGTTTTTGAGAGCCGCATTCTTTTTTTGCCCGGAAGCCTTAGAGAGCGCAGGCGCTCTGAAAAGCCTCCGCAGTCGGTACTCTACTGCAACGAAAAGAGGATGCTCAACTGCGAACTGCCGTTTTGCGACAAATCCGCCAGAAGTCGTGGCCCGGTCTCATACTTTTGGTGGAGTCGGCGCTCCGGAGGATCGGCTCTCAATCGATGCGCTCATGGCGGTATCCCTGCGCCGCCAGCTCATTGCGAATCTCGGTAATATGCTCCGCGCCGCGCGTCTCGAGGGTAAAGTCGATGACCGTATCGCCCAGGTTGACGCCGTAATAGGCGCGGTCGTGCGAGGTCTGCACGATATTCGCTCGCGCTTCGGCGATGATCTTCGTCAGCTGGTGCAGCGCGCCGGGACGGTCGGTCAGGTGTACCCGCAGGCGGGTCCGCCGTCCATCCTTGACCAGGCCGCGCTCGATGATACGGGCCAGCAGGCTCACGTCGATGTTGCCGCCGCAGACCAGCACCGCCGTCCGCTGTCCGGTCAATGAAGTCTTCTTCTGCAGCAGCGCAGCCAGAGCAGCCGCGCCAGCGCCCTCGGCCAGCGTCTTCTCGCGCTCCAGCAGAATCATGATGGCGTTGGCAATCTCCTCCTCGTCGACCGTCACCAGCTCATCCACATAGCGGCACACCAGCGGCAGCGTGCGCTCGCCCGCGCGGCGCACGGCAATGCCGTCGGCGATCGTCGCCTCGGCGGGAATCATCACCGGCTTTCCGGCCTCGCGCGCGCGCACCATCGAAGGCAGCCGCTCGGTCTGCACGCCTACTACGCGAATCTTCGGATCGGACTCCTTGATCGCGCAGGCCACGCCGCCGATCAGTCCGCCGCCGCCGATGGGAACCACCACCGCTTCCAGCTTCGGAATCTGCTCCAGCAGCTCGAGGCCGATCGATCCCTGCCCTGAGATCACATCGTCGTCATCGAAGGGATGCAGAAAGGTCAGCCCGTCGGCCTCGCCCTGGCGCAGCGCTTCCGCATACGCTTCGTCGTAGTTGGCGCCGTGCAGCACCACGTCGGCGCCGTAGTTTGCCGTCGAAGAGACCTTCACCAGCGGCGTCATCAGGGGCATCACGATCCGCGCCCGAATGCCGCGCTCGGTCGCATGATAGGCCACCGCCTGGGCATGGTTGCCCGCGCTCGCCGCGATCACGCCCCGCTTCCGCTCCACATCCGTCAGCGTAAGAATCCTGTTCAGCGCGCCCCGCTCCTTAAAGGCTCCGGTGCGCTGCAGGTTATCCAGCTTGAGAAACACCTGCTGGCCGGTCATCTGCGAAAGCGCAGCCGAATGCGGCGCAGGAGAGCAGTAGATTACGTCGCGGATACGCTGCCGCGCGGCCTGGATCGATTCGAGTGTGACGCTCATGGAACTTCCTCTCGTGCAAAAGAAAAGCCACCTTCCGCTCCCGGCGGTGGTGGCTGCTTTCTGCGATGTCTCTACTGCTTAACTTCGCTGCTCTGGCCGCCCCGCTCTGCTGGGTATCCCAATCATGGGCGTAATAATTCGCACATCAATCATGATGGCGCGAATGGCGGAGATGAACAGGACCGAACGCATGACGAATGCTGGCATGAGAACAGAGCGCCGCCCGCAAAGTCAACTTTCGGCCACGCGCACGCCGGCAGCGAAGACCGCGCAGCCGCCCGCGCCGAAGAAGTACGGCAGCTCGCGATAATCTTCCGCCTCGTGAATCGCAAAGTCCGCCGTCTTGCCCGCTTCGAGCGAGCCGATCTCGTGGCCGCGCCCCAGGCTGTGCGCCGCATTGATGGTGGCCGCCGTCAGTGCCTCCGCCGGCGTCATCTTCATCTGCGTGCAGGCCAGCGACATCACTATGCGCATCGACGGAGTAGGCGAAGAACCTGGGTTGAAGTCCGTCGCCAGCACCACAGCCAGCCCGGCTTCGATCATCGCCCGCGCCGCCGGATACTTCTGCGATCCGATGGCGTACACCGAGGCCGGCAGCAGCACCGGCTGCACGCCCGCGCGCTTCAGCGCCTCGATCGACTGCTCTCCGGACTGCTCCAGATGATCGCAGGTCGCCGCGCCCAGCTCCGCAGCCAGATCGGACGCGCCAAAGGCGGTGAACTGATCGGCATGCATTCTCAAACCCAGGGCATGCCGCTTCGCCGCCGTGAGCACGCGCCGCGCCTGCCCGAGCGTAAAGACTCCCGTCTCGCAAAAGATGTCGCAGTACTCCGCGAGTTTTTCTTCCGCGACACGCGGCAGCATCTCTTCGATCACCAGCCGCACGTACTCGTCGGCCTGTCCCGCATACTCTTCCGGAATTTCGTGCGCGCCGAGAAAGGTCGGCACGCAGCGCAGCGGCGTTGTCTCACCGACGCGGCGAATCACGCGCAGAATCTTCAGCTCATCCTCGACCGTAAGCCCGTAGCCCGACTTCGCCTCGACCGTCGTCGTGCCGCCAGCCAGAAACCATCGCGCATACCGCTCGGCGCTCGCCGCAAGCTCCGCCTCCGAGGCCGCACGCGTGCGGCGCACCGTGGAGCAGATCCCTCCGCCCTCCGCGGCAATCTGCCGGTAGGTCATGCCCGCGCAGCGCTTCTCAAACTCATCGGCGCGGTTCCCGGCAAAGACCAGATGCGTATGCGCATCCACAAATCCTGGCGTTACGATGCGTCCTCCCGCATCGACGATCTCCGGATGCTCCGTCTGCGGCTCCATCTCCGCGAGCATACCCACCGCGGCGATCCGACCGTCGCGCACCAGCATCGCGCCGCCGCCAACGATGCCCAGCTCGCGCATCTCGCCGCCGGTTCGCGCCCGCGCCGGTCCGGCCAGCGTCACCACCTGCGCAGCATTCATCACCAGCAGATCGCCCTTGTGGCGATGCGTGACGCCTCCGGCACGCTCTTTACGGTCTTCGGGCAATCGCACGCTCACTTCCCGGCCTCGCGCATCGGAATGCGAATGCCGTTCGCTTCGGCGAAGGCAATTGCCTCGGCGCAGCCCGCGTCCACATGGCGCAGCACGCCTGTGCCGGGATCGGTCGTCAGCACTCGCTCCAGCCGCTGCGCAGCCAAGTCCGTTCCATCGGCCACCACCACCATGCCCGCATGCTGCGAGTAGCCGATGCCCACGCCGCCGCCGTTGTGAATACTCACCCACGACGCGCCCGCCGCCGTATTCACCAGCGCATTCAGCAGCGGCCAGTCGGCTACGGCGTCCGATCCATCCGGCATCGCCTCCGTCTCGCGATAGGGCGACGCCACCGAGCCGGCATCGAGATGATCGCGCCCGATCACCACCGGCGCGCTGATCTCGCCGCGCCGCACCAGCTCATTCATCGCCATGCCGAACTTCGCGCGCTGCCCATAGCCGAGCCAGCAGATGCGCGCCGGCAGACCCTGAAAGTGAATTCGCTTCTGCGCCAGCCCGATCCAGCGGCGCAGGCCCGCATCTTCCGGAAAGAGCTCGAGCGCGAGCCGGTCCGTGCGGTAAATATCCTCCGGATCGCCCGACAGCGCGACCCAGCGGAACGGCCCTTTACCCTCGCAGAAGAGCGGACGAATGTACTCCGGCACAAAGCCGGGAATGTCATACGCACGTGCCACACCTGCGATCTTCGCCTGCGTGCGCAGATTGTTGCCGTAATCGAAGGTCACCGCGCCGCGCTGCTGCAGCGCGAGCATCGCCTCCACGTGCCGGCCCATCGCCGCCATCGAGCGCCGCGTGTACTCATCGGGATGTTCCTCACGCAGACACAGCGCCTCCGCCAGGCTCATTCCATTCGGCACATAGCCGTTCAGCGGATCGTGCGCGCTGGTCTGGTCGGTCAGCACATCGGGCACGATGTTGCGGCGAATCAGCTCCGGCAGCGCATCGGCCGCATTCGCCACCAGTCCCACGGAAATCGCCGCACCGCCTGCGCGCGCCGCTTCGAGAATCTTCAGCGCCTCATCGAGCGTGAACGCGATGTGATCGCAGTATCCGCTCGCCAGCCGCTTCCTGATCCGCTCCGCATCCACGTCGATGCCGAGAAAGCACGCACCGTTCATCGTCGCAGCCAGCGGCTGCGCGCCGCCCATTCCGCCCATGCCGCCGGAGACGATCAACCTTCCCGCAAGCGATCCGCCGAAGTGTCTTCGCCCCGCCTCCGCAAAGGTCTCGTACGTGCCCTGCACGATGCCCTGGCTGCCGATGTAGATCCATGAGCCGGCCGTCATCTGGCCGTACATCATCAGCCCTTTGCGCTCCAGCTCGTGAAAGTGCTCCCAGTCCGACCATCGTCCCACCAGGTTCGCATTCGCCAGCAGCACACGCGGCGCCGCTTCATGCGTGCGCAGAATCCCCACCGGCCTGCCCGACTGAATGAGCAGCGTCTCGTCATCGGCGAGCGAGCGCAGCGCGCGAACGATGGCGTGGAAGGCCTCCCAGTTGCGCGCCGCCTTTCCGGTCCCACCGTAAACGACCAGCTCTTCCGGCCGCTCCGCGACCTCGGGATCGAGGTTGTTCATCAGCATCCGCAGAGCCGCTTCCTGCTGCCAGCCACGGCAGCTCAGCACGCTTCCCCGCGGAGCACGAATCACAGGCGCTTCCGTCTGCAGCATCGCATCCTCCTCTCGCGCAGCTTCACCGGCGGCTCTCAGCCGCGCCAGCGATCGAAGCCTCCCGCGCGAATCTTCGCCGCCAGCCCTTCGATCTCCGGCGACAGCACACGATCTTCGCCAAGCGGCGCGACCTGCTCGCGCAGCAGCCCGACCGCCAGGCCCACCTCTTTCGCAGGACGCAGCGGCAGCCTGTACTCCAGCCCCTGCGCCGCCGCCATCATCTCAATCGCGAGCACATGCCCGGCGTTCTCCACCACCTGCCGCAGCTTCAGCGCCGAGGTCATGCCCATCGACACATGATCCTCTTTTCCGCCCGAGGTCGGCACGCTGTCCACGCTCGCCGGATGCGCCAGCACCTTCGCCTCGTTCAGCAGCGCCGCCGAGGCGACGTGCGCCAGCATCAGCCCCGAAGAGACTCCAGGCGTCCGCGACAGAAACGGCGGCAGCCCCTCGTTGATATCCGGATTCACCAGCCGGTCGATCCGCCGCTCGCTGATGCTCATCATGTCGGTCAGCGCGATCGCGGCGTAATCGAGCGCGAGGGCCAGCGGCGCTCCATGAAAGTTGCCGCCGGAGAGAATCTCCCCGTCGCCGTTCTTCGCGCCGTCCTCCGCCCCGTTCCCCACAAAGATCAGCGGATTGTCCGTCGCCGCGCCGCTCTCCACCTCGATCACCTCGCGGACATGCGCCAGCGCTCCCCGCGCCGCGCCGTGCACCTGCGGCATGCAGCGCAGACAGTACGCATCCTGCACACGCGGATCGTTGTGCCGGTGCGACTCGCGAATCTCGCTGTCTTCCAGCAGGGCGCGCAGATGCTTCGCCGCAGCCATCTGTCCCGCATGCGGACGCGCAGCATGAATCCGCGCATCGAAGGGAGTCGGCGTGCCGCGCAGCGCTTCGAGCGACATGGCTCCGGCCAGATCGAAGAGCTCCACCACACGCAGCGCACGCGCCACCGCCAGGCCGCCCACCGCCGTCATCGCCTGCGTGCCGTTCAGCAGCGCCAGTCCTTCTTTGGCCTGCAGCACCAGCGGCTCGATGCCCGCCAGCCGCAGCGCCCGCTCCCCCGCCATGCGCTCGGCGCGGAAGAAGGCCTCGCCCTCGCCGATCACCACCAGCGCCAGATGCGCCAGCGGAGCCAGATCGCCGCTCGCGCCCACCGACCCACGCGCCGGAACCACCGGATGCACGCCGGCGTTCATCATCGCCGCCAGCGTCTCGATCAGCAGCGGGCGCACGCCGCTCAGCCCCTTCGCCAGAACATTGGCACGCAGCAGCAGCATGGCGCGCACCTCATCCTCCGGCAGCGGCTGGCCTATGCCGCACGCGTGGCTTCGCACCAGATTGTGCTGCAGCTCCTCCAGTTGATCCGGAGGAATATGTACGTCGGAGAGTTTGCCGAAGCCGGTGTTGATGCCGTAGGCGGTCTCCCGGCTGGCCAGCAGATGATCCACCACGGCGCGCGATGCACGCACCGCAGTCATTGCCTCCGTTGCGATGGTGACGGTGCAGCGCCCGCCGACCACAGCGGCGATCTCTTCAATGGAGAGCGGACGTCCTGAAAGTTGCAGCGAAGAAGCCATCGCCCAACAGCTTAACCGCGCGCGGGTGAAAGGCGATACGGCGAATCACCGCAAAGCGTGTCTCTGCGGTGATTCTTTTTTATGACGGCAGAATGACTTTGCTGCCCTTCCATCCGTAATACGCGATGAAGAGATAGCACAGCACCGGAATAACGAACGCATGATGAATGCCGATGCGGTCGGCCAGAATGCCCTGCAGCTCGGGAATGATCGCCCCGCCCACGATGGCCGTCACCAGCAGTCCCGAGGCTTCGCCCGTCAGCGGCCCCATCTCCGCAATGCCCAGCGTGAAAATGCTCGGGAACATGATGGAGTTGAAGAGGCCCACCAGCAGAATGCTCCAGACCGCAATGTGCCCGAAGGTCAGCATCGAGATCAGCACCAGCACCGTGGCCACGCCTGCGCACAGCGTCAGCAGCGGGCCGGTCTTCACCTTCTGCAGCACACCCGATCCGATAAAGCGCCCGACCATTGCACCGCCCCAGTAGAACGGCACCAGATTCGCCGCCGCCAGCGCGCTCAGCCCGGCAATGTACGACTGATTGAAGTAGTTGATCAGGAAGCTGCCGATCGAGACCTCGGCGCCCACATACAGAAAGATCGCCACCGCGCCCAGCACCACATGCGGATAGCGCCACATGCTGTGACCCTTTTCGCCCGTCTGCGCCGGCCGGTAATCCTTCGTCGTATCCAGCCGCGGAAATTTGTAGAACGCAATCGCCAGCGCCAGCACCACCAGCGCCAGAGTGATCGCGAGATACGGAACCTTCACCGTGGCCGCCTGCTGAATCCGGTAGGCATGCAGCGCCGCCGTGGACATGCCGGTCGTATTCTCGAGCGTCTTCTCCGCGCCCTTCAGGATCAGCCAGCCTCCCAGCGGAGGCCCGATCGTCGTACCCAGAGAGTTGAACGCCTGCGTCAGATTCAGACGGCTCGATGCCGTCTGCGGCGGACCCAGCACCGTCACATAAGGATTCGCGGCCACCTGCAGCGCGGTAATGCCCGCGGCCAGGATGATCAGCGCGGCCAGGAACAGCGGAAACGACGGCGTATTCGCCGCCGGAATGAACAGGATGGCGCCCGCTCCCATCGTCAGCAGCCCCACTACCATCGTCCGCTGGTAGCCGATCCACTCCACCACCTTGCCCGAGGGAATGCCGAATATGGCATACGATGAAAAGAAGGCGAACTGCACCAGCATGACCTTCGTATAGTCCAGATCGAAGATCGCCTTCAGGTGCGGAATCAGAATGTCATTCAGCGAAGTAAGAAAGCCCCACACGAAAAACAGTGTGGTCACCATCGCGAATGCGCTTCGATAGCTGCCGCCTGATCCTGCGGAAACCGTGGCTGTGTTACTGCCGGTGTTTGCTATTGCCATATCTTTGAAAAGGCCCCTGCACTTTGTGCGCTGCAGTGTTCATCTTCGGACACTCGCAGTGTAAGCGTTTCCGTCTGTCGTGCCATTGGTGATGATATCGCGCCAGTTGATGAACCGCCCGTCATCTTTCGCTGCGGGCATGATGGAATGAAAAGAGACGCGAGCTTTGTAACAAAGTGTAACTAACGCAGTTTGAAGCACTTTCCTCTGAAACTTTCACCCTCTGCGCGCGTCTGTGAGGTTAAAGACAATATGTTTTCGCGACACTTTTCCGAGGACACAAAGGCACCCTGTATGACTGCAGCCATACGTATGCATCTTTTCCCTTCAGCGGCTTTGCTCCTGGCGATTCTCGCCGCTCCGTTCTGCGCTGCTCCGGCATTCGCAAAATCTCCCGCGCCCGCCGCAGCCCAGGCCGCCACAGGAACATCCAGTCACGTCATCGGCACGGTTGCATCCATCAGCGGCAACACGCTCACGCTGAATACAGGCAACGGGGCATCCACATCCGTGACCGTGAGCGACAGCACCCGCCTGCTGCGCACCGAGCCTGGCCAGAAGACGCTGGCCGGCGCCGCGAAGATTGCGCTCACCGATCTTGCCGTCGGCGATCGCGTGCTGGTTATGTTCACGCCTTCGTCCGACAGCTCTCCGGCTGCGGCCACGGCCGTCATCGCGATGAAGCAGTCCGACATCGCGCAGAAGCAGCAGGCCGAGCGCGCCGACTGGCAGCGCCGCGGCGTCGGCGGTCTCGTCAAATCGGTGGACTCGACGGCGGGCAGCATCACGCTCATGTCCGGCTCGCGAGTCATCACCGTGAAGGTGGCTCCTGCGACGACGATCCTCCGCTATGCTCCCGACTCGATTCGCTTCACCGATGCGAAGCCCTCCACGCTCGATCAGATTCACGCCGGAGATCAGGTCACCGCACGCGGCGATCACAGCGCGGATGGAGGCGAAGTCACGGCTGAAGAGATCGTCTCCGGCTCGTTCCGCAACATCGCGGGCACCATCGTCTCGATGGACGCGGCCTCCAGTTCACTGACCGTGAAGGACCTGCGCACGAAAAAGCAGGTCGTCATCCACACCACCGCGGATTCACAACTGCATCGCCTTGAGCCCACGATGGCGCAGATGATTGCAGCGCGTCTCCGCAGTGGAGGCGCCTCGCCCGCCGAAGCACCCTCGGGCGCGGCACCCGCACAGCATGCTGCCGGTGGTCCGAATGGACAGGGCCGCGCAGCAGGAGGCGATCTGGCCAGGGTCATTCAGCGTGCCCCGGTCGTTCAGCTCTCCGATTTACATAAAGGCGACGCCATCATGATCGTCGCCACCCAAGGAACACCCGATTCGGCAACGGCTGTCACACTGCTGGCCGGGGTGGAACCCATGCTTGAGGCCTCAGCAAGCGCCAGCCAGAACATGTTCTCCGCCTCGTGGAACCTCGGGGGCGGCTCTGCAGGCGGCGAAGAAGGCACTCCGTAGTACGTCAGCACGTCCGCGGGTACGAACAGACCGAACGCGGCTCTTATCGATTTTGTGGGGAATTGTGAACAAAAAAGTCTTCATACGCTCGTTGTGTCTCTTTGTGGCGCTCCCGTTTCTCTGCGCTGCGTCTCTTCTCGCGCAGAACGGAACCGGACGCCTTCGCGGACAGGTTGCCGATCCCAGCGGCGCCGTCATTCCCAATGCTTCGGTCACTGTGACCTCCGCTGCGGGCAAGGTTGCCGGCACTGCGACCTCCAATGGCGGGGGCGCCTATGAGGTGCGCGGCATCGCGCCCGGCACTTACAACGTCGATGTCACCGCAAGCGGCTTTGCGCCCTTTCACGCCGCCAGTGTCACCATCGCCGCAGGCCAGTCCAAAGATCTGAACGCCGCGCTCGCCATCGAGATGCAGGAGCAGAAGGTGCAGGTCGAGGCCGAGGCCACGCAGGTCGATACCAGTCCGGACAGCAATGCCAGCGCCATCGTCATCAAGGGCAAGGATCTCGATGCTCTCTCCGACGATCCCGACGAGCTGCAGAATGAGCTGCAGGCGCTCGCCGGTCCCGCTGCCGGTCCGAATGGCGGCGAGATCTATATCGACGGATTCACCGGCGGCCAGATGCCGCCCAAATCTTCCATCCGCGAAATTCGCATCAACCAGAATCCCTTCTCGGCCGAATTCGACCGCCTGGGCTACGGGCGCATCGAGATTCTTACCAAGCCGGGAACCGACAAGATGCACGGGCAGATCGAGGCGCGCGGCAACTACTCCGCCTTCAACAGCCAGGACCCGATCCTGCACAATACCTCCGAGCCCGGCTACTACTCCTGGGACTCGCACGCCGATCTCGGTGGCCCGATCACAAAGACCTCGTCGTTCTTCTTCAGCGCCTTCGCACGCAGCACGCTCAACCAGAACATTATCGACGCCATCGATCCCACGACGGTTACTGTCAACACAGACGGCACAGCGGCGACCGCGGCGTCACTCAACGAAGCCTTCGGCAACTCCTCATCGCGCCTCGACATCAACCCGCGAGTCGATATCCAGCTCGGCCAGGCCAACACGCTCACCGTCCGGTATGAGTTTTACCGCGCCGTCACCTCCAATGGCGGAGTCGGCGTGCTGACGCTGCCCTCGCAGGCCACCGACTCCACCAACATGGAGCATCAGCTTCAGATCTCCGACAGCCTGGTGCTCAGCAAAAACCTGGTCGACGACATCCGCTTCCAGTACCGGCACATTCACAGTCAGGAATCGCCTGTCTCGACGCTTCCGTCGGTCTCCATTCAGGGCATCGTCAACTTCGGCGGCAATAACTCGCAGACGGTTAAGGATCAGCAGAACGACTTCGAGCTGCAGGATTACTTCTCCGGAGCGCTGGGCAGCCACTCGCTCAACTTCGGCGCGCGGCTTCGCTCCTACGACGATCTGAACTTCACCAACGGCGGCAGCAACGGCTCTTATACTTACGCGTCTCTTCTGGATTACGCGAACAATACCCCTCAGCAGTACAGCCACACGGTGATCAACAATCCCAATGCCAGCGCCATTCTCTTCGACGCGGCGCTCTTCTATCAGGACGACTGGAAGGTCAGCCCGCGTCTGACCTTCAGCTACGGCCTGCGCTGGGAATCGCAGAACCGTATCCACGACAAGAGCGACTGGGCGCCGCGCTTTGCCGTCGCCTACGCTCTCGGCCGCGCCGCCGATAAAAAGCCCGCGAAGACCGTGCTGCGCGCCGGTTATGGCTGGTTCTATCAGCGCTTCACGGTGCCCAACAGCTTCGGCTCGGCGGCAGGAACTCCCTATGTCGTGCAGGCCATTCACCAGAACGGCATCAACGAGCCGCAGATCATTCAGACCACTGCCGGAACCAAAGCGCCGACCGTCTACTCGATCGATCCGCACTTCCGCGCCGCGAATGACATGGAGGCGGCCATCGGCATCGATCGTCAGATCGCGAAGTCGATCACCGGCAACATCACCTATGTCTACAGCCAGGGCACGCATCAGTACCTGACCAACAACATCAGCGCCGAAAGCCTCTTCCCCACCGACGGCACCTATCCCGGCGCTCCCGTCACCGAACCGCTTGAGAACAATCTTCAGTATCAGTCGGGCGGCTTCTACCGCGAGCACCAGGTGATTCTGTCGCTGACCGCGCGCTATCGCCGCTTCAGCCTCTTCAGCAACTACACGTACAGCAACGCCAAAGGCGATACCAGCGGCGTCACGTATGTGCCGTCCGTGTCCAGCGATCCCGGACTCGACTTCGGACGCACCTCCTTCGACATCCACAACCGTTTCCTGCTCTTTGGAAACTTCACGCTGCCGTGGCAGATCTCAGCATCGCCCTTCATGGTCGCCAACTCCGGCACGCCGTTCAACATCACCACCGGAACCGATCTGACCGGCAACAATCAGTTCAATGCCCGTCCCACCTGGGCGGCAAACTGCGACGAGACCGACTCCAATGTCGTTCAGACACCTTACGGCTGCTTCGATAAGGCGCCTTACGGCACAAATGAGAAGATCATTCCCTTCGGCCTCGGCACCGGACCGGCTAACATCAGCGTCAATATGCGGCTCAGCAAGGTCATCGGTATCGGGCCGCGCGTCGAAGGTGGCCGGGGACCAGGCGGTGGCGGCGGTGGCCGGCGTGGCGGGCCTTCAGGACTGGGCGGCGGATTCAGCGGCAGCCGCGGCGGACCGGGGCGTCTCGATGCGGTCACGCCTCACAAGTACAACCTGACGCTCTCCGCCTTCTCGACCAACATCTTCAACCACACCAACCTCGGAACGCCCAACGGGGTTTTGGGTTCACCATTCTTCAACCAGTCGCAGTCACTGGCATCCGGATTCTTCGCTCCGAGTGCCGGCTCAAACCGCTACCTCGCTCTGCAGGCCTCCTTCAACTTCTGAAGAGGGGCCTGCAGGCCCTTTCAGTGATCGAAGAACAGGCTGTACAGCAGAATGGCGAGCACGATAGCGCTGACGATCACATACAGGTGATCCTTCTCAAACCAGAAGCCGGCGACGCACATCCCCACGCGCGCCACCGGCGTCGCAATCAGAATCAGCAGTCCAAGCTGAATCAGTCCACGCGCGTCGAGCGCCCAGGCCCTGTGAGCAATACCGGAAGGACTCCGCAGCGCCTGGGGCTCGCCGTGAAAGTGCGTATAGTCATTTCGCGGGCCGTGCGACTGCGCCACATAGAGAACGCCGCCGGCCAGCACCACAATCGCCGCCAGAAATACGCCGGTACGCAGCATGCGCGCCACGTAGATCTCGATCCGCAGATCGTCCCAGGCCTTCACAGCTTCCCCGCCATGCTGTTGTAGATCATCTCCACGCCCAGAGCGACGATCACCACTGCAAACACCACGCGCAGCGTGTGCACCCTCGCTTTCACCAGCAGATGCGACCCCGCGAGCGAGCCCGCCAGCACTCCCAGCATCACGGGCATCGCCAGCCCCGGAGAAATGTAACCGCGGCTGAGATAAATTCCGGCGCTCGCCGCCGCCGTCACGCCGATCATGAAGTTGCTGGTCGTTGTCGACACCTTGAACGGCAATCGCATCGCCTGATCCATGGCCAGCACCTTCACCGCGCCCGATCCGATCCCCAGCAGCCCCGACAGCGTTCCCGCCGCAAACATCAGTCCGAATCCCGCGGGCACGCGATGCGCCAGATACTTCTCCGGACCATTCTCGCCCGGAAAACAACCGCTCAGCTTCAGCTTCAGAGCCAGCGCGTCCGGCTTTGCGTCCAGATGATCGTGCCTTGCCCTGAGCGAGCTGTATGCGGAGTAGAGCAGCACCACGCCGAAGAGGATGCCGATCGTATGCGTCGTCACCTTCGCCGTCAGCCATGCGCCCAGCAGCGCTCCCAGCGTGGTTGCGATCTCGAGAAACATGCCGATGCGGATATTCGAGAAGCCTTCGCGCACATAGGCAGCGGCCGCGCCCGACGAAGTGGCGATCACCGAGACCAGCGAGGCTCCGATGGCGTAGCGAATATCGATGTGAAAGAGAATGGTGAGCACCGGCACAATGACCACGCCGCCGCCAAGTCCCGTCAGCGCTCCCAGCAGGCCAGCCAGCAGCGAGCTGAGAAAGATCCATCCGGAAAATGCCATCGTATCCATCGCGCGTTTCTACCAATGTACGATGAGCGGCTGTGCGCGGAGCAACAGGAAAGCGCCTGCGCGTACCCGACCGTACACGCGTGCAGAGGCTTTATGCGCGCTCGACCGCAATCGCAACCGAATCCTGCGGCAGACGAAGCCTTCCCTGATCGAGCGTGACTGCAGCGTCAGACTGCAGCGCCAGATGCGCATGCTGCGGCACCGCAATCTCACTGCCCGCCGGGTTCAGCGTAAACGCCACATGCACTCGTCCATGCTGCAGCACCAGCCACTTCGCCTCTTCGTCAAAGCGCACCTGCACCTCGCTCAGATTGCCGTTGCGAAGCTCCGGCATCGAGCGGCGAAAGGCGATCAGATCGCGGTGCCACTGCAGCAGCTCCGCATGCGGCGGCCGCTCCCGCTCTGCCCACTGCAGCTTCGACCGCTCGAAGGTCGCCTCATCCTGCGGATCGGGGATCTCCTCCGGGCTCCACCCGAATGCGGCAAATTCCTTTTTGCGCCCTTCGGAGACGAGCCGCCCCAGCTCGCGGTCCTCGTGATCGGTGAAGTACTGAAAGGGCGAGGACGCGCCCCACTCCTCGCCCTGAAAAAGCATCGGCACAAACGGCGAAGCCAGCACCAGCGCCGCCGCAATCTTCGCCCGCCCCGCGCTGGTCAGATGTATCAGCCGCTCGCCCTTTGCGCGATTCCCCACCTGATCGTGATTCTGCGCGTATCCCAGAAAGCGCCAGCCCGGAAGCCCCGGCACTGCGCGGCCATGCATCCGGTCGCGATACGGAGAGAACCGTCCGTCGTAAACAAAGACCTCTTTCAGCGACTTCGCCAGATCGGCCATCGATCCGAAATCCGCATAGTAGCCGCTGCGATCGCCGGTCAGCACCGTCACCAGCGCGTGATGAAAGTCGTCGCTCCACTGCGCGTCCATTCCATAACCGTTCTCCTCGCGCGGCGTCACGATGCGCGGATCGTTCAGGTCGCTCTCCGCGATCATCAGACCATGCCTGCCCGTCTCCGCTTCCAGTGCGTGCGCTTCGCTCGCAATCTGTTCCATAAAGCGAATCGCCGACCGGTCGAGATACGCATGCACCGCATCGAGGCGCAGTCCGTCGAAGTGATACTCTCCGAGCCACATCCGCGCGTTGTCGCAGAAGAACCGCCGCACCTCGTGGCTGCCGCGATCCTCCAGATTTACTGCGTCTCCCCACGGCGTATGGTGCGCGCTCGTAAAGTACGGACCAAATTTGCCGAGGTAATTTCCGGAAGGCCCCAGATGGTTGTAGACCACGTCCAGCACAACGGCCAGCCCTTGTGCATGACAGGCATCCACCAGCCGCTTCAGTGCCTCCGGTCCGCCGTACGGCTCATGCGGAGCAAACAGGTCCACTCCGTCGTAGCCCCATCCATGCTTTCCCGGAAACGAGGCCACCGGCATCAGCTCGACATGCGTGACGCCCAGCTCTTTCAGATATCCAAGCCGCTCACGCGCCGCATCGAAGGTTCCCTCCGGCGTAAAGGTGCCGATGTGCAGCTCGTAAAACACCGCATCCTGCAGCGCCGGAGCCTGCCATCCGTCATCGGTCCAGCGAAAGGCCGCGTGATCCGGAATCCGCGAAGCGCCATGCACGCCATACGGCTGCCACGGTGAGCGCGGATCGGGCAGCGCCAGATCCTCTTCGTCGAGAAAGTATGCGTAATCGCTGCCTGGTCCCGCATCGTTCACGCTGGCTTCCCACCAGCCCCCCGGCAGCGGAGCCAGCGCATGTTTCGCGCCCTCGACCTTCACTTCGACAGTCTTCGCCTTTGGCGCCCAAAGCAGAAATCGGTGCATGCAGCATCCTTACGTTACGTTGTGGTTCAGCGCTCCGGCCCGGCATCGGCTGTCGAAGGCACAGGCTCACCGGCTCCCTGAGCATGGCTGCGATGCGAGCGCTTCTGCACGCGCTCGCTGCCTTCGAGATCGAAGGCCGCATTCACCAGGGAAATGTGCGAAAAGGCCTGCGGAAAATTGCCCACCTGCCGCTTCAGATTCACATCGTACTCTTCGGCCAGCAGGCCCACGTCGTTGCGCAGCGTGAGCAGGCGCCTGAACAGCGCGCGCGCATCGTCTTCCCGTCCAATGCCCTTCAGCGCGCTCACCATCCAGAAGCTGCACGCCAGAAAGACTCCCTCGCCCGGCGGCAGACCGTCCTCCACCTGCGTCGAGTCATAGCGCAGCACAAAGCCATCCCGCGTCAGATGGCGCTCGACAGCCTCTACCGTGCCGCGCACCCGCGAATCGCTCCACGGCAGAAAGCCGACCATCGGCATCAGCAGCAGAGACGCATCCAGATCGCTCGAACCATAAGACCGCATAAAGCTGTTGCTTTTCGCGTCAAATGCCTTCGCGCAGATCTCCGCATGGATCGCGTCCCGCACCGTCTTCCACTTTTCAACCGGAGCGTTCTCCTGGTTCAGCTTCTCCGCCAGCATCACCGCGCGGTCAAAGGCGACCCACGCCATCACCTTCGAATACGTGAACTGCTGCGGACCGCCGCGCGTCTCCCAGATGCCTTCGTCCGGCTGCTGCCAGATATCGGCCAGGTGCTCGACCAGTCCCTGCAGCGCCGGAAAATCCTTCGCGCAGCGCCGCCGCATGCCGTGCTGCGAGTGGAAAAACGCGTCGAGAACCTCGCCGTAAATATCGAGCTGCGTCTGCAGCGAGGCGCCATTCCCCACCCGCACCGGCGCCGAGCTCTCATACCCCGGCAGCCAGCTCACCTCCCACTCCGGCAACTGGCGGTTGCCCGAGATACTGTACATAATCTGCACCTGGTCCGGACTTCCGGCCAGCGCCCGCAGCAGCCACTCCTGCCACGCCGTCGCCTCTTCGTAAAAGCCCGCATTCATCAGCGCCAGCAGCGTAAAGGTTGTGTCGCGCAGCCAGCAGTAGCGGTAATCCCAGTTACGCCTGCCGCCCAGGCACTCCGGCAGCGACGTCGTCACCGCCGCGACCACGCCGCCCGTCGGCCGGTAGGTCAGCGCCTTCAGCGTGATCAGCGAGCGCTCAATCGCATCCGAGCACTCGCCGTCCAGCCAGGCTCGCGAGATCCACTTATTCCAGAAGCGCTCCGTATCGCGCAGCGCCTCTTCCACATCGATTGGTTTTGGATCGGGCCTGTGCGAGGCCCCGTAGGTCAGCGTGAACCACTCCCGGTCTCCCGGCCCGACGGTAAACTCCGCCACCGTCGTCAGGTCTTCTCCGTGGGTCTCGACCGAGCCATGCAGAACCGTCAGCGCCGGTCCCGCCACGGCGCGTATTCCGTCCTCGATGCGCGTCACCCAGGGCAGAATGTGGCCGTAATCGAAGCGCAGCGCCAGCTCCATGCGCATCGGCACCTGCCCGCGCACGCCTTCGACGATACGCACCAGATCGGAGTTGATGCCCC
This sequence comes from Paracidobacterium acidisoli, assembly GCF_003428625.2. GTDB lineage: Bacteria > Acidobacteriota > Terriglobia > Terriglobales > Acidobacteriaceae > Paracidobacterium > Paracidobacterium acidisoli. The sequence continues at coordinate 430,986 of NZ_QVQT02000006.1, forward strand.
GGATCGGCATAAAATCGATCAGCCTGACCGCGCCCTGATCGCTCTCGAAGGTGGTTTCGAGAATCAGCGTGTGATCGACGTATCTGCGCGTCGTCGTCCACTCGCCTTCTGTCGGTGAGATCTTCCAGTAGCCGTTCTCTTCCGACCCCAGCAGTGCGGCGAAACATGCGTCCGAGGCAAAGTCCGGCCAGCAGAGCCAGTCGACCGATCCATTCCGGCCCACCAGCGCCGCAGTCTCGCAATCTCCAATGACAGCGTAATCTTCTATCTTCTGCGCCATTCTTCGAGCAGCTCCGCGCTCTCCAGCCATTCAGGATAACTTCTTCCCATTGGATGCACAGATTCGCCACAGAACTGCTCGCGGCCATCGAAGAGAGCGCAGGCTCCCGGTTCCGAAGCCTGATTCCGGAGCCGGATTCCTGTCTGAAATTCCGGCTCCGGACGCGACCCCGCAGGGCCGTTATGAGCCCGTTGCTGCGATCAGTTCTTTGCCACAGCCGGAGCCGGAGCCGGAGCCGCAGCCGATGCCGTGGCCGTGGTTGCGACAACGGCTGGTTTACCGTTCAGAATCGCAATCGCCTGCTCGACCACCGGAGCCAGCTTCTTAAAGTCGCTGATCAGCGTCAGAAACTCCGAATACACCCTGGAATCGGCGGGAAAGTTAAGCCCGTCCGCGCTGACCGCGCTCTCCGATGCTGAAATCAGCGCCTCCACATCGGCCATCACCGTCGAAAGCCCCGCGACAAAAGGGGCCTCCAGCGGCTTCTCCGCCTTCAGAATCGTCTCGATCTTCGTTGCAAGATCGACCACGCCCTTCACCGCATCGGCAACCCACTTCCCCACATCGGCGATGCCCACTCCCAGCTTCACGAAAATGTTGCTCATAGCTATCCTTTGCATGCTTTCGGATCAGAAGCCGCCTCACCTCTCCGGAAAATAAAAAAGGCCCGCCAGGGGCGGACCTTTTGTGAGGCTGCTTCTTTCCCTCTATTTTAGTGAGCCGCGCAAAACTGCATGCCAGTTTTCACCGGCGCTGATCGCATGTAAAAACAATCAGTTACCGGGCAGGATCAGCTTCGGGACACTTGACAGAGAAAACGCGGGCCGTCAGTCGCCTGCCGTGATCTTCTCCGTCGCGCGCGACATCGTCGCCGTCCGCTCCAGCTTGTCCCAGTTGAACGGCCTGCCGTCGATGGCCCGCTTCAGCGTCTTGAACAGCACGATCGAAAAGAGCTGACGATAGCTGAATCGCTGCAGCCAGATGTGGAAGAGCAGCCATCCGTCGCCCTTGCTGGCCGGATGACGCCGCTCCAGGCTGAAGGCCAGCGCCGACGTCAGGAAATCGATGACCAGAAACGCGAGGAAGTAGGTCAGCAGCTTCTCGAAGCTCGCCGCGCTCGCCGTCTGCGGATGGAAGTGCCGGTCCGCCAGGTAATGAATCAGCCCGGCAACGAACATCAGGTCGATAAACGGTGAGACCAGCGGCAGCAGAATCTGGAAGATCACGATATTCGGCAGCGCGAACAGTCCCATCGCGCGGTTCGTGCGGAAGGCGTGCTTGTGCTTGAAGACCGCCTGCAGCGTGCCGAAGGACCAGCGGAAGCGCTGCCGCATCAGCCCGCGCGCATTCACCGGAGCCTCGGTGAACGCCAGAGCCTTGTCCTCGTAGATCACCTTGTACTCCTGCTCCAGCAGGTTCATCGTCAGATCGGCATCCTCGGCGACCGTATTCACCGGATACATCCCGCCCCGCATCACCGGCGCCGTGCGCCATGCGCCGATCGCTCCCGGCACCACCGTCACCACGTTGAACAGGTCCAGCGCGCGCCGCTCGAAGTTCTGGCTCGTGATGTACTCGAGCGCCTGCCAGCGCGTCCACAGGTTCACGCGGTTGCCCACCTTCGCATTGCCCGCCACCGCGCCCACGCGCGGATCGGCAAAGTGGCAGACCAGCTTCGAGATCGCATCCTGCGCGATCACCGTATCGGCGTCGATGCCGACATATATCTCCTCATCCAGCTGCTGCAGCGCAAAATTCAGCGCCTCGGCCTTGCCCGCGTTGGGCTTGGTCATCACCGTCAGCCGGCCTTCGGCAATCTCCTTCGGATACGCCGCGCGCGCCGTCTCGCAGGTGTTGTCCTTCGAGCCGTCGTCGACAACAATCACGCGGATATTCGCGTAATCGGATCGCAGCACCGAGCGGATCGTCCGCACAATCACCGTCTCTTCGTTGTAGGCCGGAATGATCACGGCCACGCGCGGCTCATAGACTCCCGGAGGAACGCGGCGCTTTCTGATGCGGTCGATCAGCGCAAAGATCCCCACCAGAATCAGCCGGGCGCTCATCAGCACGTCGCCCAGGAAAAAGACATCCACCACAAAGTGCCCGAAGAAGGCGAAGAGGAAGAAGGCCACCGCGTCGATGCGCGCCTGCCACCGCATGCGCGGCGCAATCGGCGGCATCACCTCCGCCGTGGTCTTGCCCATCAGCGCGGAGACGGGCACAAAGGTATATCCCCGGCTGCGCAGCGTGGTAATCAGCATGGGCAGCGCGGCCACCGTGGCCGCGCGGTCGCCGCCGCCGTCGTGCATCAGAATGATGCTGCCCCGCTTCCACGAAGCGGTCTTCATGTCGGCGAGCTGCTGCAGAACGCTGTCGGTGATCTCCTGCGGCGTCTTGCGCGGATGCTCGTTCCAGTCATCGGTGTCGATCTTGTTGCCGATGATGGTGTAGCCCATCTGCTGAATGCGATAGGCCGGCGCCGCTTCCTCGGTCGTCTCCGGCTCTTCGTCGATATCGTAAGGCGGCCGGAAGTAAAGCGGCTGCACGCCCAGCTCCGCCGCAAACAGCCGCTCCGTCCAGTTCAGCTCCAGCTCAAGCTGCCGCGGCGAGACCTCGCTGATGTCCGGATGCGTGAAGGTGTGGTTGCCGATCTCATGGCCTTCACGAACGTAGCGCTTCAGCAGGCCGATATTGTCCTGCGCCTGCTCGCCGATCACCATGAACGCGCCCTTGACGTTGTACTGCTTCAGAATGTCGAGGATCTTCGGTGTCCACTTCGGATCGGGCCCGTCGTCAAAGCTCAGCGCCACTTCGTTCGGATGGTACCCGTACTGCTGCACCGTATAGGAGTGCGGGAGCTGGTCCATGCTCTCATCGGTGATGGTGTCGTTATCCGCATCCATCTCGATGCTGCGCCGCCCGCTTTGCGGCAGCTCGGTGATGCGCAGAATATCGCCCTCGCCCTCCGCATCCACGTCATGGCCAGGCGGAACAATCTTCAGCAGATTCGGCGCGTCCTTCGCGCCGGGATGATCCCACACCGACCACAGCGAGCCGTCTTCCTCGCCCAGCCGCCACAGCGCAAAGGTTCTCAGCCCAAGCTGCCGCCCGGCGCGCATCTCATTCAGGCCCGTCACGCCATCCAGAAACCACACCTGATGGCGCACGTGCGCGTCCTCGTCGTCGTAGGCAAAGTGCGGATTCAGCGTATCGCCTTCGAGGTGAACATCCGCGCCGGCATCGGAGGCCCGCTGCCACGCCTCCTGCACCGTCAGGTCCTCCACATCCAGCACTTTGTCTGAGGGCTTCTTTCCCTTCTCCGGCAGCGGCACCGACCAGTCGAACCCATAGTTGCCGAGGCCGCAGATCAGCTTCGACTTCGGCACCACCTTCAGCACGTGAGCCAGGTTCGCCTCAAACCAGGGCTCGCTCGCAATCGGCCCCGGATCGCTCTCCTCCTCGTGCTCGTCATAGTTCATCAGGATGATGCCATCGCTGCCCGCCGCCATATCGTGCAGCAGCGCATCGTCGGCGCTCACCTGCACGTTCACGTAAATGCGCAGGTTCTTCGCGTGGAGGTCGCGATGCAGCTCGGCGATCCAGTCGGTGTAGAGCTTCTCATCCTTATCCGGAACCTGCTCGAAATCGAGGCAGATGCCGTGATACCCAGGATTGGCCGAGAGAAACTTATCCAGCTCCACGTGCAGGCGCTCGCGCGCGGCCGGATTCTCCAGCATCTTTCCGATGGTCTCGCCATTCCACTTGCCGGCAATCGCGTTGAAGTCGTTCAGCATGGGAAAGACTTCCGTGTCTTCCTTCGCCGCTTCAATCGCGTGGCGTACTTTGTTGTCCGGGTCCACTCCATGCACGCCCGCCGCGTCCACAACGCTGTACATATGCACGGGGAACAACGGCGTCGCCGATACCAGCTCTCCATCGGTCGAGATCACATGGAGCCAGTCCGGAAAGAGCATATCGATCTGGTGAATATGCGCCTTGAGCGCCGAATAGCTGGGCGGATCGTTCACGTAGAACGCCGCGCGCAGCCCTTCGTCCTGGTTCAGCGTCAGCTCCGAGGCTCTGCGGTGGGTTCTGCGCCGCGCTGTCCGCGCCGCCGCTCTCTTCAGATCGTTCTGCTGCGCCGTCCGCAGCGCCCGGTAATTGCGTTTCTGCGCGGGCAGCAGCAGCTCAGGCAGCGTCTGCCGCGAGATCACGCTGAAAAAGAAGACCACCAGCACAATCGTCAGCAGCGCCGCCGAGACGTCGATAATGCGCCGGAGCCGTTTCCAGCGTTTGCGCTGCGGATCGTAAAAAATCTGTTTCATCATTACCGGGATTCGTCCGAATCAAAAAAGCAGGATGACGGGAAATATCCAAAACAGATTTCCGCTTTCCTTAAATCCTACGCCATTCCGCGCTCTTCTCTGCATGACCGTGGTGCCCTTGTTACGCGCCTGTATCATTCATCTCAATGTCCGCCGCGCTCTCTCGTAAAGGATGCCTCGTACTGCTCGCGCTGGCCTGCGGCGCCGCGCTGCGCCTCTGGTTTATCCACGCTTACCCCGAGGTACAGGGCGATCCGCTCCTCTACGGCGACATCGCAAAGAACTGGATGCTCCACGGCATCTATGGCCTCTCCGGCGGCTCCGGCATTCATCCCACGCTCATCCGCCTGCCCGGATATCCACTCTTCCTCGTCCTCTGCTTCCGCCTCTTCGGCATCGAGCATTACCACGCCGTGATGTACACGCAGGCCGTCATGGATCTGTCCACCTGCCTGCTCATCGCCGCATTCGCAAAGCGCGTCTGGAATACTTCAGCCGCCTGGTGGGCTCTCTGGCTCGCCGCGCTCTGTCCCTTTACCGCGAACTACGCCGCCATCCCTCTCACCGAAACGCCCGAGCTCTTCTTCACCGCGCTCGCCTTCTACTCCCTCGCGCGATATCTCGCCTTTCCCCGCCGCCGCTGGCTTTTGCTCCAGGCTCTTGCGTGGAGCGGCGCCGCGCTGCTCCGTCCCGACGGCGCTCTTCTGGCCCTCACTCTCTGCCCGGCACTCATCTGGTACGGCCGCCGCCGGTGGGGAACAGCACGCATGCTGAAGACGGCGCTCTTCTGCGGCCTGCTCTCCGTGCTGCCCTTCGTGCCCTGGACGCTCCGCAACCGGCATACCTTTCACGTCTTCCAGCCGCTCGCGCCCCGCTATGCCGTCGATCCCGGCGAGAGCGCCGACCCCGGCTTCAATCGCTGGACCAAAACCGTCTGCGTCGACTTCGCCTGCACCTGGGACGTGTACTGGAACGCCGGCAACGACGTGATCGACCTTCACGCTCTGCCCTTGCGCGCCTTTGATTCGCCGCAGCAGTACGCCGAGACCGCACACCTTCTGGACGCCTATAACGCAACCCTCACGCTCACCCCGCAGCTCGATGCGCGCTTCGCCGCGCTGGCCGCCGAGCGCGTCCGCGTCCATCCCTTCCGCTGCTTTGTCGCGCTGCCGCTCGCACGCCTCGCCGATATGTGGCTGCGGCCACGCACCGAGTTCCTCTGGATCGAGCTTCGCTGGTGGCAGTTTCAGCGCCACAAAGGAGAAACAGCGTTCAGCGCTGCCTACGCGGCGCTGAATCTCTTCTTCCTCGCCGCGGCCATCGCCGGTCTGCGCAAACACCCGCGGCTCGGCGGCGCGATGATCGCCTTCTGCCTGCTGCGCTCCGCGCTGCTGCTCACGCTCGAAGCACCGGAGCCGCGCTATACCCTCGAATGCTTTCCCGTGCTGCTGGTGCTCGCCGCCGTCGCCTTCGCGCGAGGCACGCCGGACTCTACTTCCGCACCTTCACCGTCCCCGGCGCCGCATGCAGCGTAAAGACACTCGACGACACCGAAGTGTTGTACCGGATATTGCTGTACGTCACCGTGCGCGTGTCGCCTGAGGGCGCGTAGAAGACCTGCTTCAGCGAAATCGAGCGGGACGGGTCGATCCACACCGTGATGTGGCTGAAGTTGTTCCGCACACTGTCCTGCTTCGAGACCAGATCGAGCTTCGCCGTCTGAACGCCGTCAATCGCTTCCATCCCCTGCAGCGTCACATTCCAGGAGGCGGTAAGGTCCCTGCCGCTTCCGCCGAAACCCAATGTCAGAAAGCTCTCGTACTGCTGCCGGTTGGCGCCCGCGGAAAAGATCGTCTCCTGTTTAATGCTCGCCTGGTAGTAATCCAGCTCGCCGTCCTTATAGAGCAGCTGCCGCTCCGACGGCTGATCGTTATCGCTGACGATGTGTACCGCCATCTCCACGGCGTTGCCGTTCCGGCGGAAGGCCGTCGTTCCCTTCTGCATCTCGTGCGACTGCACGACGGCCGTGTACTGATCGGCGGAAAAATCCGCGGTGGCGCTGCGGAACTTCTGCGCCGCTCCGTCCATTTCACTCAGGACCTTCTGCAGATCCGCGCTCTGCGCGTTGAGCGAAGCCAGCGGCATAGCAAGGAAACACAACAGCAAAAGCGAGCTGAACCTCATTCGTATCTTCATCATTCTCAGCAGATCACCTGTCTTTCATCACTTGTCACACTTGGATGCGCCTTCCCGGCGCAATGGTCTTCCCCGACCACCGTTATCCTGCGATTCCGCGCCCTGTCGCATTCTCGCAGATACCGCGCGCGCGGAGTTTTAAGGTTTGCGCAGCTTTCCTTCCACGCCGGACTCGGCGTCCTGGCTGCGCGCACTTCCGCTCTCGCGATACAGCGTCAGAATGAACGTATCGGTCATGCCGGCAATGTAATCGCCGATCACCCGGGGCGCGCCGTCGTCCGCGATCTGGCTCTGATAGCTCACCGGCAGCAGCGACGGATCAGCCATCCACATCTCGAAGAGCCCCGTCACGGCCTGTGCGGCCTCTTTGTGAGCCGCCCGCAGATCGTCGCTCAGGTAGAGATTCTCATACAGATACCGCTTGGCTTCGAGCCGCAGATCCTCCATCTCCGGAGAAAACCCGGCCAGCCGCTGCGCAGCATTCCGTATGCCGCCGAGATCGCGGATGCCACCCTCTTCCACGCGCCACGCCGTCTCCGAGATCAGGTCGCCGGCCAGCGCGTTCAGCATGCGCTTCAGCGCCTCGTAAAACAGCAGCTTCGGCGTGCCTCCCGGATGACTCGCTTCGAGCGGCGCATAATACCGCTCAAAGAGCGTCACCTCCCGCCGGATATCCCTGAGCTCCAGAATCTCCGCCTCCAGCCCGTCATCGAGATCCGCCGTCAGATACGCAATCTCATCCGCCAGGTCGATCAGCTGCGCTTCGAGCGGCGGACGCCGGTCCAGCAGCAGCCCTTTCAGCTCCGGATGGTCGGCCTCCGTGTAATCCCGCGAATGCTTGACGATCCCCTCGCGCACGCCCAGCGTCAGATTCAGCCCGCGAAAGGCCAGATAGCGCAGCTCGAAGTGATCCACGATGCGCAGCGCGTGCAGATTGTGATCGAAGCGCAGGCCATGCCGCCGCAGAACCTCGTCCAGCGCCCGCTCGCCTGCATGCCCGAAGGGCGGATGCCCGATGTCATGCACCAGCGCCAGCGCCTCCGTCAGGTCTTCGTTCAGCCCCAGCGTGCGCGCGATCGTCCGCGCAATCTGCGCCACTTCCATCGTGTGCGTCAGGCGGCTACGGAAGTGATCGGAACAGCGATGCGTAAAGACCTGGGTCTTGCCCGCCAGACGACGAAAAGCCCGCGCATGAATGATGCGTCCGCGGTCGCGCTCGAAAGGGCTGCGGTAGGGATGAGCAGCTTCCTCGAACTGCCGCCCGGCCAGCGCGCCTTCATCGGAAACGGCGCAGGCCGCAGGCAGCGGCGAGCCATGCGGACGATCGGCGTGCGCCATCGGTCAGCGGCCGCCTCTCACCGGCGTCTGTCCTGCTGTCCGCTGCAGAGATTGCATCATGTGCGAGAACTGCTCCCGGCTGTCCGGTCAGTTAGGCCGTGTAGCCACCGTCGTGCTGCCGGCTTCCTTCGCCAGACGAACGCGGGCGCTGTCCAGCTTCTTCTGCACCCGGCCCACATCGCCCGGGTCCATATCGGCTGAGACGGTATGGGCATATTCGTTCAGCGAAAGCTCCCACTGCGCCGCCGCCAGCTTCAGCCGTCCCGTCTTCTCGTACACTTCGCCCAGATGATCGTGCACGGTCGGGTCCATCGAGTCGCGCTCGCTGGCCCTGCGCAGGTTGTTCTCCGCCTGCGTGTACTGGCCCATCTTGTAATAGGCCCAGCCCAGCGAGTCGAGATAGGCGTAATTCAGCGGATCAAGCTGCACCGCCTTCTGAATCATGCCCAGCGCCTCGTTCAGCCGCGTGCCGTGATCGGCCAGCATATACCCCAGATAATTCAGGGTCATCGTGTTGCCCGGATCGATGGCCAGCACCTTGCGGAACTGCACCTCGGCCTCGTCGTACCGCTTCTGCCGCTCCAGCAGCGCGCCGCGCAGAAAGTACACCGTCAGCTTATCGTCCTGCTTCGTCGAAAGCTTCTCGGCCGCATCCAGAGACTCTTCTCCGTCCTTCCACCGGCGCAGGCGGGTGTACATCTGCGCCAGCGCCAGATCCACATCGCGATTGTCGGAAGTGTTCTTCAGCTGCGCCTTCGCCAGCGCCAGACCTTCGTCGGCATGGTCGGTATCGGCAAGCTGCATCGCCAGCATAAGCTGAATCGACGAATCCTTCGGCAGCTTCTCCGCCGCGGTGCGCGCCACATCGGCGGCCTTGTCGTACTCATGCGCATCGCGCAGCGCATCCACTTCCGACTGCCACGCCCGCTCGGCGTAATCATCGCCCAGCGCGGTCATCTTCTGATACGTGGCCACCGCCAGGTCCGTCTTTCCCTGCTCCCGGTACACATTGGCCAGCCGGTCCAGGAAGAGATAGCGATTGTTCTTCTCGCTGCTCGAATACTGTCCGCTCGGATGATCCGAGCTCTCCGCCAGCTTCTCCAGATCCTGCGCCGCCCCGTCGAAGTCGCCGACCGCATCCTTCAGCAGCCCTTCGTCATAGTCGATCTCGAGTGAATCCGGCGCGATCGTCTTCGCCTTGCGGATCGCACCCAGCGCCTGCTCGAACTTGCCCTGATGCCGGTAGATATCCGACAGGTGCAGCAGCGCGCGGGCATCGCCCGGATCGCCCTCTGCAATGTCCTTGTAAGCCGCCAGCGCCTGATCGTACTGGTTGTCGCTCAGCAGCGCATCGGCCAGCTTGCGCTCCACGTCCAGATTGTCCGGCTCGAGTCCCAGCGCCTTGCGGTATGCGGTGATCGCGTTCTTCGTGTCCTTTTCCTGGTCGTAGCTCTGCCCCAGCAGAAACTCCGTCCGCGACGTCTGATCGTCGTCCGGCAGCGAGTTCAGCACGCTGATGGCGTGCTTCGTGTCTCCCTGATCCAGGCTGAGCTGCGCAATCGTCAGCACCGTCTCTTCCGAATCCGGATCGATCTTTCGCGCCGCCTGAAACTGCTCTTCCGCCTTCGCCGAATCGTGAGCCGCCGCATACAGCCTGCCCAGCAGCAAACGGTCTTCGGCATTGTTCGGCTCCAGCTGCGTGATCTTCAGGTATTCGCCGATCGCCAGCTGCAGCATCTGCGCCGAAGGCTCCTGCTGCCCGTCGCCGAGCGACCGCAGATAGATATTCGCCAGCAGCTTGTGCGCATCCAGATCCGACGGATCTTTTTTAATCTGGTCCTGCGCCGCCAGGATCGCATCCTTGATGCGTCCGGTGCGGAAATAAAGCTCCGCCAGATGGCTGTTCAGATATTTCGACGAAGGATCGGCATCGAGCGCCAGCTTGTACTCTTCAATGGCGCGGTTCGCATACTCCGGCCGCCCGTAGGTGGTGGCCATCTCTTCGTATTCATGCGCCAGCATGTAGTGGTAATAGCCGGAAGAGCGTGTGTCCGCCGCTGTTTCCGCTCCCGCAGTCTTCGCGGCCGGGGTGGCCGCGGTCGCTGTATCCCGGTTCTCCGGCTTTGTGGATTGGCCGTACACACTGGCAGCCAGAGCGAATGTTGCAATCGTGCAGAGGGAGAAACGGTAAAACCTGCGGCTCATGTCGATGGGAGAAGTGCTCTCCCGACCCTTCCTGCCTGAAGACAAAAAACCACTCAGGATGCTCCTGTCAGGCGCGATGGAGACACCCTCTGTATCGTAAGACGATTGTAACCCGGTCCCGGCTGCACAAACCCCGGCGGCAGGTGTAAGGTTTTCTGTCACAGCGAAATAGTGCCAGGCGTCGGCCTCTCCGTGTAAGATTCTGGCCGGGCGTTAAATCGCTTTAATAACCTCACACATTCAGGGGGCCGATCCTGTGAATCCATGGTGGAGCAGCAGTCATTCTCTCAGAAAGCGCCTGGGACAGGGCGCTGTCAGCCTGTTGACGGCATCACTTCTGTTCGGCGGCGCAGCCGCCAGCGCGCAGAAGTCCGAATCCGTCTGGCGCGATCCCTCGCAACCCATCGAAAAACGCGTCGACGCGCTCGTCTCGCAGATGACGCTCGAGGAAAAAGCCGCGCAGATGAATAATGACGCGCCCGGCATTCCCCGCCTCGGCGTTCCCGAGTATGACTACTGGAGCGAAGGCCTCCACGGCATCGCCCGTTCGGGCTACTCCACCCTCTTTCCCCAGGCCATCGGCCTGGCCGCCACCTGGGATGCGCCGCTGCTCCACGACGACGCCGGCATCATCGCTCTCGAGGCGCGCGCGAAGTACAACCAGGCCATCCGCGACGACATTCACAGCATCTTCTTCGGCCTCACCATCTGGTCGCCCAACATCAACATCTTCCGCGATCCGCGCTGGGGCCGCGGGCAGGAGACCTACGGCGAAGATCCGTTTCTGACCAGCCGGATGGGCATCGCCTTCGCCACCGGCCTCCAGGGCAACGACCCGAAGTACTTTCTGACCATCGCCACGCCCAAACACTTCGCCGTGCACAGCGGGCCTGAGTCCGACCGTCACCGCTTCAACGTCAACGTCTCCCCGCACGATCTCGAGGACACCTACACCCCGGCCTTCCGCGCGCTCATCACCGAGGGCCACACCGACTCCATCATGTGCGCCTACAACGCCATCGACGGCGTGCCGGCCTGCGCCAGCGACATGCTGCTCAAGGATCATCTGCGCGACGCGTGGAAGTTCCAGGGCTTCGTCACCTCCGACTGCGGCGCCGTCACCGACTTCTTCTCGAAGACCGGCCACCACTACTCGCCTGACGTTGCCCACGCCAGCGCCGCCGCCGTAAAGGCCGGAACCGACACCGCCTGCGGCACCGAATTCAGCGGCCTTCCCCAGGCCGTCCGCGAGGGCCTCATCACCGAGCCCGAGGTCGACGTCTCGCTGAAGCGTCTCTTCGTCGCCCGCATGCGCCTCGGCCTCTTCGATCCGCCCTCGATGGTGCATTATGCGCAGATTCCCTTCACCGAAAACAACACGCCCATGCACCGCGAGCTCTCGCTGAAGACGGCCGAAGAATCCATCGTGCTGCTGAAGAACGACGGCGTCCTGCCGCTCAAGCCATCCATCCATCGCGTCGCCGTGATCGGCCCCAACGCCGCGTCGCTGGCCGCGATCGAAGGCAACTACAACGCCATCCCCTCGAATCCGGTTCTGCCCGTCGACGGCATCGAGGAAGCTCTGCGCGGCAAAGCCACCGTCACCTATCAGCAGGGCTCGTCTTATGTGCAGGGCATGGTCGTGCCCGTTCCCCGCACCGTGCTTCGCCCCGCCGAGTCCTCAAAGCAGGAAGGCCTGAAGGGCGAATACTTCTCCAACCCGCAGTTCTCCGGCTCGCCCGCTCTGACCCGCGTCGACAAGCAGGTCGACTTCGACTGGAACGCGGCCAGCCCGCTCCAGGGCAGCAACCACACCGACTTCCTTTACAAAGACTTCAGCGTTCGCTGGACCGGATTCATCTCCGCTCCCGCGCCCGGCAAATACCACTTCTCCGTCCGCCAGGGCCAGTGCCATGCCTGCAAGGAGCACGACTCCTACTCCATCTGGCTCGACGGCAAGCAGGTCTACACCAACTCCACGCAGAACACCAATAACTGGCATGAGCACCCCGCAACCGACTTCGTCCTCGATCTCACCAGCACCGGTCCGCATGCCCTGCGCATCGAGTATGCCCACCACGACGGCCTCTTCGGCGCCGGCATCACCTTCGAGTGGCAGCCGCCCGCCGGCGTTCTCCGCGCCGAAGCCGTAAAGGCGGCGCAGAGCTCCGACCTGGTGCTGGCCTTCGTCGGCCTCTCTCCCAACCTCGAAGGCGAGGAGATGAAGGTCGATCTCGACGGCTTCATCGGCGGCGACCGCACCAACATCGATCTGCCCCAGGAACAGAAGGACCTGCTCGAAGCCCTGGCCCAGACCGGCAAGCCCGTCGTCGTTGTGCTCATGAGCGGCAGCGCCGTAGCCATGACCTGGTCGAAGGAGCACGCCGCGGCTCTGATCGAAGCCTGGTACCCCGGCGAAGCCGGAGGCGAGGCCATCGCCGACGTGCTCACCGGCCGCTACAACCCCGCCGGGCGCCTGCCGATCACCTTCTACGCATCTGACAGCCAGCTGCCGCCCTTCACCGATTACTCGATGAAGAACCGCACCTACCGTTACTTCACCGGAGAGCCGCTCTACGGCTTCGGATACGGCCTTAGCTATACGAAGTTCGCCTACTCCGGACTAAAGCTCTCCACCACTTCGCTCGAAGCCGGCAAAGCGCTTACCGCCGAGGTCACCGTCACCAATAAAGGCGGCAGCGCCGGAGACGAAGTCGCCGAGCTCTACCTCATCCCGCCGCAGAGCAGCCCCATGCCTCTGCGCTCCCTCGAGGGCTTCCGCCGCGTGCATCTCGCGCCCGGCGCCAGCACCACCGTGAAGTTCGATCTCTCGCCGCGCCAGCTCAGCGAGGTCGACAGCGATGGCAAGCGCGCCGTCCGCGCAGGCAGCTACCAGGTCTACGCCGGCGGCAGCCAGCCCGAAGAAGGCGAAGGCGTCTCACAGAAACTCACCATCACCGGTGAATCCAGCCTGCCGGAATAAACAGGCAGCACTCCGCAGGAAAACAAAAGGCCTCTCTTCGGAGAGGCCTTTTGCTCAGGCTACGATTTTTTCAGCAGCGGATTCCTCCACCTCAGTCCGGCAAAGCGCGCAAAATCCCGATCCAGAGAACAAAGCTCTGCGTCACGCTCGATCGCCATCGCGGCCAGATGGGCATCCGTGGTCAGATTGCCGCCTGTGCCTGAGTCCTCCAGCAGCTTCCGCAGCAGCGTGAAATGTTTTGGCCCCGGATGCACGACTGAAGCCGCAGGCTGTTCCAGCCAGCTCTCCATCAGCTCAAACGCGGTTTTCACCGGCAATGGCTTCGTAAAAAGTCCCTGCCGGGTCGTGAGGCGAAGAAAGGCCAGCAACACCACCCAGGCAAATCCAACCTCTTCCCCGCTGGACAAGGTCTTCTCCAGCCACTCGCGAATGACCCTGTGCTCCGGCGCGTCCTCGTTGACCGCGTAAATCAGCAGATTGACATCAACCAGGATCATTTGCGCAGCGCCATCTTCCGGACCAGATCTTCGTCCTCCAGAGCAGCCGCCGTACTCAGGGCTTTCTCCCATCGAAAGTGCTGCTCGGCGCCCAGCGAGACCGTTTTCTGCCGGAAAGGCTGCCGGTGGGCATGGGCAACTTCCTTCAGACCGGTCCGGATCGCTTCATTCACGGCCTCTTTGAAAGAAACATTCCGTTCCTGAACCGTCCGGCGCAGCAAATCGGCAACATCGGCATCGAGGGTGATGGTTGTCCTCATGAAAGCATCATAGCATCACTAATGATGATGCGATGATGACTATACCGACTTGCCGGAAAATGCTGGCATACACTCATACTTTCCACCAACGAACAATCTGATGGTCGGTACCGGACAAAAAGCGGAAAACGTCGGCAGGAACCTCGACCCATCGATCTGCGATTCTCTTCAGGAACTGGCCGGTGATATCTCTGCGGAGCAGCGTATCGCTGAACTCCGCAGTCTTTCCGGCACAGGGGATTCAGACAACTGGCACTTTGACAGAAGCGAGCTTTACAAACGCTTATAGCTTTGCCGCAAATGTTCCTGCTCCGCAGCTTTTGCACCGCAGGCGCCTTTGCCCGTGCGGCCAGCACTGCGCCGCAGGCGCGTCCGCCAGTCCCGGCAAGCTCAGTGGCGGAAGTGCCGCATGCCCGTAAAGACCATCGCAATCCCCAGCTTGTCCGCCGCGGCAATCACGTCCGCGTCGCGCACCGACCCGCCTGGCTGGATCACCGCCGTCGCGCCTGCCTCGGCCACGACTTCCAGTCCATCCGGGAACGGGAAGAACGCGTCCGACGCCGCCACGCAGCCCCTGAGCGGCAGCACCGCCTTCATCGCGCCGAACTTCGCCGCATCCACGCGGCTCGTCTGCCCCGCGCCCGCGCTCAGCATCTGTCCGTTGCGCAATCCGCCCCGCGCATAGACGATCGCGTTCGATTTCACGTGCTTGCACACGCGCCAGGCAAACAGCATCGCCGCCAGCTCGTCTTCGGTCGGCGTCCGCTGCGTGACCGCCTTCAGCTCGGCCAGCGTCACGCGTCCCCGGTCCGCATCCTGCAGCAGCAGCCCGCCCGAGACCTGTTTGATCACCCGCGCCGTCCGCGCCGGCTTCACCTCCACCAGGCGCAGGTTCTTCTTCGCGCCGAACCGCGCCAGCGCTTCTGCTGAGAACGAAGGAGCCGCAATCGCCTCCACAAACAGCTTCGCAATCTCTTCCGCCGCCGCGCCGTCCACCTCGCGATTGATGCCGATCACGCCGCCGAAGGCCGACACCGGATCGGCCTCGAGCGCCTTCGCATAGGCCTCTGCCAGCGTCGCGCCCGTCGCCGCGCCGCAGGGATTCGTATGCTTGATGATGGCCACACCCGGCTCGTCGAACTCCTGCACCAGCTCCCAGCAGGCATCCAGATCCACCAGGTTGTTGTAGCTCAGCTCCTTGCCCTGCAGCTGCTTCGCTCCGGCAATGCCCGCGCCGCTGCCATCCACATACAGCGCCGCCCGCTGGTGGGGATTCTCCCCGTACCGCAGCGCCTGTCCCAGCGGATAGACGATCCGCAGCGCCTTCGGAAACTCCGCCTCGGCCGGCCCGGCAAAGACCACGGGGGCTTCCGCCTCGTCGCTCGTGATCTTTTCAAGGGCATTGGCGATGGCCGTGTCGTAGGCCGCCGTCGTGGCAAAGGCCTGCTTCGCCAGCCGCCAGCGCGTCTCGCGGCTCAGCGCTCCGCCATGCGCCGCCATCTCCTCCGCCAGCGCCGGATAATCCCCCGCCGCGGTCACAATCGCCACATCGTCGAAGTTCTTCGCCGCCGACCGCACCATCGACGGTCCGCCGATGTCGATGTTCTCGATCACATCCGCGAAGGTCGCCCCCGGCCGCGCCGCCGTCTGCTCAAAGGCGTACAGATTCACCACGACCATATCGATCGGCTCGATGCTGTGTTCGGCCACCTGCGCCCGGTGCTCTGCATTGCCCCGGATATGCAGAATCCCGCCGTGCACCTTCGGATGCAGCGTCTTCACCCGGCCGTCCAGCATCTCCGGAAAGCCCGTCAGGTCGGAGATATCCCGCACCGCCAGCCCCGCCTCGCGCAGCGTCCGCGCCGTGCCCCCGGTCGAGACCAGCTCCACCCCATGGCCCGCCAGCTGCCCCGCAAACTCGACCAGCCCGCTCTTGTCCGTCACGCTCAGCAGTGCTCTGCGCACAATTTTGTTGCCGCTCAAATCGTTTCTCCCGTCTCAATCGTCTGATGTGTGTGAAAGAAAATTGTATTGGCCGCATCACGGCTTGTCATGCGCGTGGCTCATTCCGTCACCGGCGGTTTGTCTTCTGCCGGAGGGGAAGATAGGGTAAAAGATGTCCGGAAAAAAGGATACTGGATGTCTGGAAAACAAGGACACTGGATATCCGGAGGAAAGAAACACAGGATATCCGGAAGGAAGACAAGGTAAAGAAGATGTCGGACTGGAACGGCAGCGGACAACACGGTCACCACTACGAGGCAGCTCGCTCCGAGCCGGAGATTCTGCCTCCGGGCGAGTACCCGCCCGTGGCCCGCGGCTGGTATCCGCCGCCCGAGCAGCAGGCGCCGCAGCCCCGCGCCCGGCGCAGCCACTGGGCCTCCGCACCCGCCACCTACGCTCTGGTCGGCATCAACTGCGCGGTCTTTCTCGCCATGCTGGTCAGCGGCGGCTCGCTCACCGACCCCACGCGCGGCGACTGGCTCTTCGGCCTTACCGCCGGCAACGGCGGCCTCGTCGTCCACGGCCAGTGGTGGCGGCTGCTGACGCCCATCTTCGTCCACTTCGGCTGGATTCACCTGCTCAGCAACATGTGGTGCCTGTGGAACCTCGGCCTGCTCGGCGAGCCGCTGCTGGGGCCGCTCGGCATCGTTGCCGCGTATGTGCTCACCGGCGTGGCCGGCAACCTGCTCAGCACCGCCGTCCATCCACAGCTTCCGGGAGCCGGCGGCATCGTCAGCGCCGGAGCCTCCGGTGCCGTCTTCGGACTCGCCGGAGTCCTCATCGTCATCCTCAAATCGCCCCTGCTGCCCATCCCGCAGTTCGAGCTCAAAAAGCTGCGCCGCAGCGTCATCTACTTCGCGCTCATCAACTTCGTCATCGGCGCAGGCACCTGGATCGCAAGCACCGCGCTGCAGGTCGACAATATGGCCCATCTCGGCGGCTTCCTCAGCGGACTCGCCTTCGGCCTCCCGCTGGTCCCCCGCATCGGCGCGCCGCGCCAGACCTTCGAGCGACGCCGTACGCTCGCCGTCGTCGGAATGAGCTTCGTGCTCCTTCTGCTGACCTTCGGCGTGTATTCTTACTACCGCTGACGCAGGTGGAAGCCTCGAAACACGCCCCTGGGCAGGGCTGCTTCTGAATAAGCCGGAATGTCGCTGGAAGATGAGGAAGGAACAGACCGGCCGGGGGAGTGGTCTGGCAGGCCCTGTGGGTGTGAGCCTGCCCCTCAATACCTGTAAAACCGGGGGATAACTGCTTCTTTAGTCCGGTAATAATTGCTTTTGCATCAAACGATCAGCGAACAGCCGTAGCGGCAAATTTCCTGACCATCGCCAGAAGCAGCTTCCGGTCGCTGTCGTTCAGATTCGAGGAGTACCGCCGAATCTGCGTCAGGAAGCGGAGCTCATCATCGCTCAGCTTCTGTGTATTCAGCTCCCTGCCCAGCGTATCCTCGGCAAAAAACTGAGCCAGTGGTAAATCCAGCGCATGCGCGATCTTCGCCAGCGTATCAAGCGATGGAACCGTATGACCGTTCTCTACCCTCGACAGGTAACACCGCAAAAGCCCGGTGCGCTTCTCAATGTCTCCCTGTGACAACCCCTTCTGCAATCGATAACCGCGAATCGTCGTTCCAATTTTCATAGACGCTCTCTATCGTCCACACTTTCCCCTGTACACTGCAAGGCAGAATTGTACGCAATGTTGGCTGCATAGTTAACATGTGCAGAAAACGATGCGCAAGTTCTTTCTTAAATCAGTGGTAACTCAAAAGATAGAACTCAGGTAATGGGAGGAATCAAATAAGATTCGCTTCCTCCCATAATGGGACAGTTCCCAATCCGACAACATGGTTACGGCCTCCGCTCCTGCACAAAAAGCGGCTCATCCGCTCCTGTACATCCTTCGCACCGGCAGGCCTGATGCCGCCGGTATCATTCGGGTTCCCGAAGGCATGCCCGGCGCCGGAACCGATCTTCCCATTCATCCGGCGGGCTGGTGACTTCGGCGCTCTCTCGAAGGCGGGCACGCCGTCGGGAGTAATCCTTCCGTCCTGTCCCACGAAGTTACCGAGGATAGCCGCATGGGTATTGCTGAGGGCGCTACGGCTCCCGCCACGCGTCGGAAACGGCCTGGCGGCCTGCGCTACCAGGTATCTCCGCCCGCCGGCGGAGGCCAGCAGCCGAAGATCTGCCGCAGCAGAACGATGCGCCCCAGGTGATAGGTGTTGTGAGCCGCCAGGCTCTCCATCTGCTCCAGCGCCGGACAGGTCCGCGGATCGATCCCCGGGCGCGTCGGGCACACCACCCTCGCCGCCATCTTCTGCGCATCGCCGGCCAGCTCTGCCGCGCGCTCCGTGCCCGCAAGAAAACGGTGGCACAGGGTCTCCCACGGCTCCCCGCCGTCCGCAGGCGGAAAGCCCTCGGCCGCATGCCCGGGAAAGGGCACCGCATCGCCCTCGATCCATTTCAGGCTGATCTCCTGCCAGAAGGCCAGGTGCCACACCTCTTCGTAGATCGTGTGCGGCGCTCCCGCGAGGCAACGGTGCGTCGTGGCCTCGTCGAGCGCCTCGAGAATCCTCTCCGGCGCAGCGGCCACTCCATTGCCGATCAGTGTCTTCTGAAGCTCGTTCATGGTCTTCTGCGGCTCGTTCATCACGTTGTGTGCCTCCATATTCGCTGCCGCCCGGAGCTGCGCACATCCGGAACCGGAAAATTCACATCGGCGTACAGGCACGACCACAACTTCTCCACGCAGGTGCCCGTGCTTCCTTATCGTGCCAGAGCGCAGCGCAGGATGCGAACCAGCAAAAGCTTCGCCGCATTCCGCACCCGGTGCACGACCAGCCGGAAGCTCGCCGTCACGGTCTGGAACGAGCTCTACCGCACGCATGCCTTCGACAACGCCGCCGGACTCGCCTTCTTCTCCCTGCTCTCTCTGATCCCGCTGCTCATCGTCATGGGCTCGCTGATGTCGTACCTGCCCATTCCCCATCTCTTTCAGCAGCTGCTTCACCTCATGGCGACGCTCGTGCCGCGCGACTCCTTCAGCATGGTCGAGAAGATCGTCGCCGGCTTTCTCACGCCCGGCCACACCCGCATCCTCTCACTCGGTATTCTCGGCTATCTCTGGTCCTCCACCGGAGCCTTCACCTCGCTCATCACCGCGCTCGACATCGCCTACGACGTCGAGGCCTCGCGTCCCTGGTGGCGCGACCGCCTGCAGGCTCTGCTGCTGGCCTTCACCAGCGGCGGCCTCATCCTCATCAGCCTTCTTGTTCTGGTGGCCGGGCCGCACTTCGGACACTTCCTGGCCGCCATCTTCCCGCTGCCGCGCTCGCTCGGCCGGCTGTGGCCGGGGCTGCGCATGCTGATCACCGTCATCACCTTTCTGGCGGCTCTTGAGCTGGTCTATTTTCTCGGACCCAATACGCGGCAGAGCTTCTTCGAGACGCTTCCCGGCGCGGCTCTCGCCATCGGCGTCTGGTTTCCCGGCTCCGTCGGTCTCACGTTTTATCTCGACCACTTCACGCACTACAACATCGCCTACGGATCGCTGGGCGCGGTCATCAGCCTGATGCTGTGGCTCTACATCACGTCGCTCGCCGTGCTCACCGGGGCCGAGCTCAATGCGGAGCGGCGCAAGCAGCTTTGCCTGCCGCGCAGGCCGCTGCCCTGACGAAACGCCGTCAGCGTGAATCCCTGGTGTCTCTGCTCAGTGCTGCTGCTCGTCGAGCATCGCATCGGCGCTGGTGACCGACTGCGCATAGAGCGGCTCGATGCCCTCCGAGACGATATTCGCCTCCGTGCAGCGCCGCTCGCACTCCTGCCACCGGCCCTGCTCGAAGTCGGCGAGAATCGCCAGCGGCAGCGCATGCCCGTTGTTGGCGCCGAGCAGCGCCTGCCTGGCCGGCTCATCGAGCGGCAGACCCTCCACCAGCTGCTCCATCGGAATGCGCAGCAGCGCCGGCATCAGCGAGAGCATGCCGATCAGATACTGCTCGTCGGGGTTCTGCCCCGTCATCGGCGCCAGCAGCTCGCAGAAGCAGGCCCGCTGCAGCGCCAGCGACACCACCGCCCGCGACCGCGGCGTCGGCTCGCCCGCCAGCGCAATCGTCACCAGCTTGCGGAACTCCATCTCGCCCGCCAGCAGGATCGCGCTGCGCACCGAGGTCACTTTATTCCGCTGCCCGTAGCGTGCCGAATTCACCATCCGCAGTAGCCGGTAGCAGAGCGAAGCCTCCTGCATCACCACCCGCTCGATCTCCCGCAGGCGCAGCGGAACATGGCACAGCTCGCTGAGCAGCCGCAGATACAGCGTCCGGTCCTGCGGAATCCGCTTCGTCTCGAGCATGGCCGGCCGCGCAAAGAAATATCCCTGAAAAAAGGTGCACCCTTCATGGCGCGCCTGCTGCAGCTCCTGCTCGTCCTCGATCTTCTCCGCAACCAGCCGCACCCGTCTGCGGCTCGCGAGCTCATATACACGCCGCCGGGCGGCCGCATCGCAGGCCCGGAAATCCACCTTCACAAAATCCGCGAGCTCGAGCAGCGGCAGCCGCGCATCGTCCGGCGCAAAGTCGTCGAGCGCGAGGCGGTAGCCGGCATCCCGCAGATCCCGGCAGGCCTCCATCACCTCTCCGTCCGGAACCACCGACTCCAGCACCTCCAGCACCGTGCTCTGCGCCGGCAGCAGCGTCACCAGCTGCTCGACCAGCGTCTCGCGCGTGCAGTTGATAAAGGCCACCGGCTGCTCCACGGGGGAGCGGTAGGCCATGCCCAGCATGGTGTCGAGCACCTGGCGGCTCGCTGCGTCCGGATCGCCGCGAAACAGGTTCTCCGGCCCGGAGCGATAGAGAATCTCGTAGCCGTAGAGGTTCAGACTGGCATCGAAAATAGGCTGCCGCGCCACCAGGCGGGAGCGGCTCTCCTCAGCCTCTGCTCCCCGGCCGCCATCCACACCACCGATCATTGCCTGGGACAGGGTCATGCCGGAGTTATCGGCGGGTTCATCCTGAAAAATGAGAGAAAAGCAGAGGCCGCGGATGCACCGCATCCCTTTCCGGAGCAGCACAGCTTCCCGCGACGGCGCAGGCCGCGCTCGCCCCCGGCCCTGCCTGGCTGGCCAGCATCCCACGGCCGGTCCCGCTCAGCCGGCCACAGTCCCTGTCAGGACGGTCCGTCCTCAGCCCATGTACATGCCGCCATTCACGTCCAGCACATGGCCCGTGATGTAGGAAGCCTCGTCGGAGGCCAGAAACCGCACCGCCGCGGCGATATCCTCATCCGTTCCCGGACGCGCCAGCGGAATACGCCCCAGCATCGCCTCGCGCTGCTTCTCGTCGAGCACCGCCGTCATCGCCGTCTCGATGTACCCCGGCGCGACGGCATTGGCGGTAATACCCCGCGAAGCCAGCTCCCGCGCCACGGACTTCGTGAAGCCGATCAGCCCCGCCTTGCTCGCCGCGTAATTCGCCTGGCCCGCCTGGCCGGTCTCGCCCACTACGCTCGAGATATTGATGATCCGCCCCCAGCGCGCCTTCATCATCGAGCTGATCAGCGCCTGGGTCAGCAGAAAGGTGCCCGTCAGGTTTGTCGTGATCACCGCGTCCCAGTCCGCGCGCTTCATGCGCAGCAGCAGCGTGTCTTTGGTGATGCCCGCATTGTTGACCAGAATCTCCACGCTGCCGAAGTGCGCGACCGCCGCCTTCGCCGCGGCTTTGATCGACTCCTCGCTCGCCAGGTCCAGCGCAAAGGCCTGCGCCGTGCCGCCGGCCGCGGCGATCTCCGCCGCCACTTCGCTCAGCTTCGCCTCGTTGCGCGCCGCCAGCGCCACCTTCGCTCCGGCTCTGGCCAGCGCAATCGCACAGGCCCTTCCAATTCCCTGCGACGCTCCGGTAACGAGCGCCGTTCTGCCTTCCAGTGATGCCATTTTGACAGGGTACCTTAACAGGGCGCAGATCTCAGGGATCAGAGCACAGGAACAGCAAAACCGCTTCCTCGCTCGATGGCGCTTTTATTTTGTGCAGGATTTTTCGTTTTCACAGGCAACGCTCGACAGGAGATGATGTCTCGCCCTGCGCCCTGCGCCCTGCGCCCTGCGCCCTGCGCCCTGCGCCCTGCGCCCTGCGCCCTGCGCCCTGCGCCCTGCGCCCTGCCTCTACGGCGCCGCCGGCACCGGAGCCCCCGCGGTCCGCACTCCCGGAGCGGGCAGGCTCTCGAGCGACCACACATACACCACCAGCTGGCGGCTGTAATGCAGCAGCGGCTCCTCGGCCGGCAGCCGGATGCCGTGCGCCAGCGGCAGCTCGTTGATCTCGAAATCCGCCTCCGCCTCTTCGAGCGTCCAGGGCAGGTGGTGAATGTTGCCGCGAAAGATCTTGCCCCGCGGATCGGCCGTGTACAGCGCGTAGCGCTCGGTCAGAAACTGCTCGATCGCCCGCTTCGGATGCTGCCGTCCCAGACTGCGGTAGGTCGCCCGGAAGCCTGCCCGCGGCTGCGTCATCTTCCGCTCGCTCGTGTAGCGAAACTCGTTTCCCGCGCGCGTTCCGGTGCCCGTCTCCTCGATGCGCATCCTGGCCCAGTAATACGGCAGCCGGTAAATGGTCCGCGCAAAGGCCACGGCCAGCAGGCTCGCCGCATCAAGCGAGAAAAAGTACACGCCCGCCCGATTCGAGTTCCGCTCCCGCACATAGGTGCGCAGGTTCAGCTCGGGAAAGCGGCTCGCGCCCGGCACCGGCGGCACGCCGCGCATCCGCACCTGGTCCATCCAGAACGGCACCACGCCGACCCAGGCGGTGCCGTCGAAGGTATCCACCACCAGCTCCGGCGGCAGCAGGTGCACCAGTTCCGCCGCCGGCACCGGCCAGTGCGCAAAAAGAAGATCGTTCCAGCGCTGGGTCATCGCCCAGGGAGATCGCGGCAAGGGCCAGGGCCGATGTCCGGTCGTCGAAAGAATATCGTTCATTCGCACGCCTGAATCCCTATGGTAATCGCTTCTCTCCCTCTCAACCGGCCCGGCAATCCGCAGCGCAATACCGTATCCTGTTCCCGATGCCCGAAACGCAATCCGTCCCCGCCGCTCCCGCCGCGGAAGAACAGCCGCGCAATCAGACCGAAGTCTTCGCCGTCCACGGAGCCGACCCCGAAGTCCTCGCCTACGCCATGGCGAAGTACTCCCGCTCCTCTCTTTCGATGAAGGATTCCCTCCGCGAGATCAGCAGCCAGCGCGCCGAGCAGTTCCTCAACACCTTCTACTTCCAGTACGGCCACCGCTCCATCGCCGACCTCGCCCACATCGCCTTCGCCGTCGAGCGCCTCTCCCTGCTGGCCGCCATCGTGCTCGTCGACGAGCAGCGCTGGGACGGTCAGGAGCGCTCCACCCGCTACCAGAACTTCCGCAAAAGCGGCTGGTATATGCCCGGCTTCGGCACCGATACCGTCTCGGCCACCCTCTTTCGCGAGACCATCGAGCATCTCTTCACCTCGTACCACTCCGTCTCCGAAGGCGTCTTCGCCGCGCTGAAGCAGCAGACGGCAAAGCCCGATGAGATGAAGCCCGAGGCCTTCGACCGCACCCTCAAAGCCCGCGCCTTCGACGTCGCCCGCTATCTGCTGCCGCTCGCCACCAACACCTCGCTCGGCCAGATCGTCAACGCCCGCACCCTCGAGACCCAGGTCTCGCGCCTGCTGTCCAGCCCCTTCGCCGAGATCCGCCAGCTCGGCGAGCAGTTGCGCGCCGCCGCGGCCGGTCCCGCCTGGAATGTCCACGCCGAAGAGCTGGCCAGCCTGCAGCGCGAGATCGCCGCCCTCGACCCCGCCCTCGGCGAGCGCGCCGCCGCATTGCTCACGCGCGAGGTAAAGACCGCACCCACGCTGGTGAAATACGCCGCGCCCAATGACTACGCCCTCCACACCCGCCAGGAGCTGGCCCAGGCCGCCTCCGGGCTCATGAAGCAGGAGCGCATCCAGGCCGCTCCGCTCGTCGACCTCATCGAAGAGAGCGCCGCCTCCGGGAGCGCGCCGCTCGAGATCGACATCGCCACCACGCTGCTCTACGGCCAGTGCCACTATCCGTACCGTCAGATCCGCAGCCACGTCGAGGCGCTCAGCGAGCCGCGCCGCAACGAGATCCTCGCCCTCGGCACGCGCAGCCGGGGCCGCCACGACGAGCTGCTCCGCGAGTTCTCCTCCGGCCAGGCCCTCCGCTTCGACATCCTCATGGACATCGGCGGCTTCCGCGACATGCACCGCCACCGCCGCTGCGTGCAGATCCTGCAGAGCTTCACCTGCGATCACGGCTACGCCGTCCCCGAAGGCATCGCCGAGGCCGGACTGCAGCCTGTTTATGAGACCGCCGTGCAGACCGCGCAGCGTGCCTACGCGACGCTCTCCCAGGCAAGTGCGCCCGAGGCTGCAGCCTCCGCGCAGTACCTGCTCCCGCTCGGCACCCGCAACCGCGCCCTCTTCAAAATGGATTTCGCCGAAGCCCTCTACATCTCCGAGCTGCGCTCCCAGCCCCAGGGCCACTTCTCCTACCGCCGCGTCGCCTGGGAGATGTACCAGGCCGTGCGCAAAGCCCACCCCGTTCTGGCCGAGTACTTCCGCGTCTCGGATGTAAACGAGCCGGTGGACCTGCTGAAGCGATAGCCTTTCTTCCGCCCCGCCCGTCATTCGTGCTGTCTGAGCCCCTGATTTCGCAAAAGAGACGCGGTTCAAAAAAAGTCACGGTGCGGGCGCTCCACCCGAAGCATCCGCACCGTGATCTACGCCACACAGTCCCGGTCACGATCCCGCCATGACCCGGACCGGCGGTTTCCTTACCAGCTGAAGTTCAGGTTCACATCCGGCAGTACCGGCGTTCCCTCCATCCGCACCCCGTCCAGCGTGCGCGGATCGAGTCCCAGAGCCTTCAGAATCGTCGGAGCCACCTGTGCCGTCGCCACGCCGGAGAAGACCGTGTGCGGACGAAACGCAGGGTTCGAGAGCAGCAGCATCACGTTGGTGTCGTCATGCGAGAAGCCGCCGTGCTCGGAGAGCTTCGCCGTGCTGCCCGTGTAGGTAACGCCGACATTCGGCGTCACGATGATGTCCGGTGTGCGCGGGTCTCCATTCGGAGCCAGCCCCGGCGTGTTGTAGTTCAGCGCCAGCGACGGGCCATAGTAAATCTGCCCGATGCCCGCCTTCGCCGCGCTCCCTTCGAGCGTATCGACCGCCGCCTGGGTGTTGGCCCCGTTGATCAGCCACAGCAGCGAAACGTCGTCCTCCGTCGCTCCAATGCCCGTCGGATTCAGCGGCGACTCGGAGGTAGGCAGCAGACTGGCGATCAGCGTCGCCGGCGTTGTGCCGTTGTTGCCGCTGTGTCCCGGAATCGGGAAATAGCGGTTCGGGTCGATCGGCGACTGGCCGTGCTTGGCCGTAATCACCACCAGCGTCGACTCGTACAGCCCGCGGTCCTTCAGCTCCTGCACCATCTCGCCGATCGAGTCGTCCACGAATTCGATCTCGCTCAGCAGCGATGCCGTCGGCGTGCCCTGCGCGTCCTTGTAGCCGCCCGTGGCCACATTGGCCTCGATCAGCTTCTCGCCCACGCTCACCGCCTGGAAGTTCATGCCGAGGATCGTCGGAACCCGCGCGGCATGGCCGTTATGGTTTTTGCCTTCGATCTCCCGCACCACGGCGTTGACCTTCAGCGTGTCGTAGCACTGGATGTTCTGGAAGCTGTCGGTCCACGCGCCGGTCTGCGAGCTGTCGGGAATCGTCGAGCAGGCGATGCCCGAAGGCGTCGTCACGCCCGGCAGCGCCACCACCGTCGAGTTGATCTCCGGAGAGTAATAGTCGTCGAGCGACGTGCCGCCCGGACCGGATACCGAAGAGTACGACGGATGCTTGTCCGACCACGCCGTGTAGCCGCCCGCCGCATGAATCACGCCGAAGATCGTGTTCGTCCGCACAAAGTTCCAGGGATACACCGGCGCGCAGCCCGTCTTCGGGTCGCGATCCAGGCGCTGCACATCGATCGACGCGATCCCTCCGTCCGTCAGCCCCGCCCCCGGAGCTCCGCCGTTCAGCTTCGTCTGATCGATATCGATGCCTTCATCGAACTCCGTCGTCGATCCCGTCGGCGCACCGCCCGCTTTACACGTTCCGCTGGCAACGCCGTTTCCCGTCGTCACCGCCGGCGCGTCCAGCGACCGGTCATAGGCCACGTCGTAATACACGCCCATCG
This sequence comes from Paracidobacterium acidisoli, assembly GCF_003428625.2. Taxonomy (GTDB): domain Bacteria; phylum Acidobacteriota; class Terriglobia; order Terriglobales; family Acidobacteriaceae; genus Paracidobacterium; species Paracidobacterium acidisoli. Next base: position 457,298 of record NZ_QVQT02000006.1, read on the forward strand.
TCCGCGGCGTCGCGCCGGAGACGATCGTCATCAGCCCCGGAAACGAATCCGAAGGCTTCGACGTGCTGGCCGCCGTGTAGTTCACGCCCGTCGAGCCCAGCGCCGCCAGGCTGGGACAGTAGGGCTGCCCGCTGTTCACTCCCGCAATGCCCTGCGTGCAGTTCAGGTAATCCACTGCATGCATGCCATCGATGCTGATCAGAAGCACGTGACGAATCTGGCTGCGCTCCCAGTCGTGATCCTGATCACGGTCCTGGGCCATGGCGCCCGCCAGAGCAAAGACAGTCAGAAACATAAGTAACTGAGCTGTTTTCTTCATAGTTACCTCCTGGGAAAAGGACCTTAGCAGCGGGAAATGACGAATCGCATCGCTCGCTCATGAAATAAGGGTGAATTACACCCGCGCCATGTCTCCATCATTTCTGGGGGATTTCCCCGCACCTCGACGCCGGAACGCCCCCGGCACAAACCCATTGCGGACCGGATTTCCTCAGTGCCTGAGCGGCCTTTTCCGGCCCAAAATGGCAAAAGCGCTGGACTTGCCGGCGGGGTAAACATTACTATGGTTTTTGATTTTTCTTCGCCCCTCTGAAGTTCGTGCTAAGATTCCCTCAAACTCGCGCCAACCACTCAGAATCACGCGCCGGAGCACCTCCGGAGTGTGCGTTTTGAGGCGCGTTCACCGACTGGAGAAGCAACGTGGCAGATGACCGTCAGCGCGCCGTGGAACTGGCGCTTTCGCAGATTGAGAAGCAGTTCGGCAAGGGCTCCATCATGCGCCTCGGCAGCAAAGAGGCGGTGGTGCCCATCTCGACCATCTCCACCGGATCGATCTCCTTTGACGCCGCGCTCGGCGTCGGCGGCGTGCCCCGCGGCCGCGTCATCGAAATCTTCGGGCCGGAGTCGTCGGGCAAAACCACCATCACCCTCCAGATCATCGCCGAAGCCCAGAAGGCCGGCGGCATGGCGGCCTTCGTCGACGCCGAGCATGCGCTCGACCCGCAGTACGCCAAAAAACTGGGCGTCGATGTCGATAACCTCCTCGTCTCGCAGCCCGACTACGGCGAACAGGCCCTTGAGATCACCGAAGCCCTCGTCCGCTCCGGAGCCATCGACGTCCTCGTCGTCGACTCGGTCGCCGCGCTCGTTCCCAAGGCCGAGCTCGACGGTGAAATGGGCGACTCGCACGTCGGCCTGCAGGCCCGTTTGATGTCGCAGGCGCTGCGCAAGCTCACCGGAACGGTCTCCAAATCGCGCACCTGCCTGATCTTCATCAACCAGATCCGCGAGAAGATCGGCGTCATGTTCGGCAACCCGGAGACGACCACCGGCGGCCGCGCCCTCAAGTTCTACTCCTCGGTCCGCGTCGATATCCGCCGCATCGCCGCCGTCAAGGAAGGCGACACCGTCGTCGGCGCCCGCACCAGGGTCAAGATCGTCAAGAACAAGGTGGCCGCGCCCTTCCGCGAGGCCGAGTTCGACATCCTCTACGGCGAAGGCATCTCGCGCGAAGGCGATGTGCTCGATCTGGCCGTGAACAACAACATCGTCGAGAAGTCCGGCGCCTGGTACAGCTACTCCGGCGAGCGCATCGGACAGGGCCGCGAAAACGTCCGCACCTTCCTCAAGGACAACAAGGACACCTTCGCCAGGATCGACACGCAGCTCCGCCAGAAGCTCGGCATCACCGGCGCGAATGTTCCTCCCGCCGAAGTCCCGGCCGTTCCCGTCAACGGCGCCGCCGTTGCCCAGGAAGCCGTGCGCCCGGCACGCCGCCAGTAACAGCGGCGGTACATCGCCTCAAACCCAAATGGCCGCATAAGGCGGCCATTTGGGTTTGGACCACACCGGGTCAACGGAAGAAAAATCATTTCGACGAACAAGGCCGGTTTCTGCCGCTGCCTGTTCCTCTACAATGGCCAAGGCGTGAATACCGTAAAAGCGATCTACCCCGGCAGCTTCGATCCCGTCACGAACGGGCATCTTGACCTGATCGCGCGCGGCGCAAAAATCTTCGACCATGTCGTCGTGGCCATCCTGAAAAACGCCACCAAAAATCCGCTCTTCACCGTCGAGGAGCGCGTCGAGATGCTCACCGAGGCCGTCACCGGATTCGACAACGTCTCCATCGCCACCTTCGATGGCCTCCTCGTCGACTTCGCCCGCCAGCAGCAGGCGCAGGCCGTCCTGCGCGGCATTCGCGCCATCAGCGACTACGAGTACGAGCTGCAGATGGCCCACATGAACCGCCGCCTGGCCCGCGAGCTCGAGACCATCTTCCTCATGCCCGACGCCCGCTACTCCTTCGTCAGCTCCCGCCTCGTCAAGGAAGTCTTCGAGCTGGGCGGCTCCGTCGAAGGCCTGGTCCCGCCCTTCGTCATTCGCCGGCTCAAGGTGCGCGTCGCCGACCACAACGGCAGCCACGAAGCCGCCTCCAGCACTTCAAACCCTTAACCGCGTCCCGCTCTCCGCAGCGGCAGGAGATTCCGGCAGCCTTCAGGCAGCCGTGGCCTGGGTGCGGCCGGCGCGTTCCTCTTCGGCCCACTCCCCGTCGATCTTCAGCAGATTGAGAATCGGTGTGGTGCACATCGTCGTCACCAGAGCCATCACCACCATCATGGTGAACAGCGTGGGAGAAAACGCGCCCACGTTATAGGCGATGTTCAGCACGATCAGCTCCACCAGCCCGCGCGTATTCAGCAGCGCGCCCAGGGCGATCGCGTTTCGCCATGACTGCCCGGTCCATCGCGCGGCGGCAATGGCTCCGCCCATCTTGCCGATGATCGCGCCCAGCAGCACAATGCCTGCCCAGTACCACATCGAGATGTGGTTCAGCAGATCCAGCCGCGTGCGCAGGCCGGTCATCGCAAAGAACAGCGGCAGCAGCAGAACCGAGGTGATCGCGTCGAGCTGCGTGCGAATCGACTGCTGCCAGCCCTCCACGCGCGGGAAGCACACCCCGGCCAGGAACGCTCCAAACAGAGGATGAATGCCGAGCCACTCCGTCGCCGCCGCGGAAAGCAGCGTTCCGGCAATGGCAATCCCCAGCACTTCGAGCGACAGCTCCCGTTTCTTCTTCCGCCGCACCGCCCACGACGCCAGAGGCCGCACCACGCCCAGCATCAGCAGCAGGTAGCCTCCCAGCGCGGCCAGCCGCACCGGCAGCGACGACGAGCCGCCATCGGCGCCCAGCAGCGCCATCGCCAGAGCCAGCAGCAGCCACGCCGTCACGTCGTCCACCGCCGCGCACAGAATCGCCGTCGTGCCCAGCGAGGTGCCCTGCAGCCTGCGCTCTTCCACAATGCGCGCCAGCACCGGAAACGCCGTAATGCTCATCGAGATGCCCAGAAAGAGCACGAAGGGCATGCTGCCGATCCCATGCGGCGCAAAGCGGATGCGCAGCGAATGCGCCAGCACGGCCGCCATGATGAACGGAACAAGGATGCTCGTGCCGCTCGCCACCACCGCCGTCTTCCGCTGCCGGATCAGCTGATCGTAGTCCAGCTCCATTCCCACCACGAACAGGAACAGAATCAGCCCCACCGTCGACAAAATATCCATCGCATGGAACGAGGAGGCAGGAAACAGCGCCGCCGACAGATGCGGAGACAGCCGCCCCAGCACCGACGGCCCGAGCACGATGCCGCCGATGATCTCGCCGATCACCCGCGCCTGGTGCAGTCTGCGCGCCACCCATCCGCACGCAAGAGTGACCACCAGCACGACCGCCATTTGCATCAGCAGCAGGGTCATCCGATACCTCTGTTCCCCGATGAAATTTCGATGGAATGAATTTCGACAGAATCTGAGATGCGGGGGCTTTCATTCCTGACCCGATCATGCCCGCGGAGCTTTTATTATCTCTTTACTCCGTCCTTACAGCCAGGCGGCTATGCTTTTTTCAGCCCGCACGCGGAGCGATTCCATCTCCACGCTGCGGCAAAATCTGGAAAAATAAGGACATGACGACGACCGCCGCCAGAACCTTCTCCGAGCGCATCGGACGCATCGAAATCTCCGCCACCATGGCCGTCACCGCCGAGGCGGCCAGGCTGCGCTCGCAGGGCGCGAAGCTCTCTGATTTCGGTGCCGGCGAGCCGCACTTCCCCACCCCGCGTCATATCAAGGACGCGGCCATCGCCGCCATCGACGGGAATTTCACCCGCTACACCACCGTCTCCGGAATTCCTGAAGTGCGCCAGGCCATCGTCAACCGCCACGCCTGCGACTTCGGCTCGAACTACGCACCCGACGAAACGGTCTTCACCACGGGCGGCAAGCTCGCGCTCTTCAATGCCGTGCAGGTCCTCATCGATCACGGCGACGAGGTCATCCTGCCCGTCCCCTACTGGGTCTCGTTTAAGGACATCGTGCAGTACGCCGGCGGCCAGGCCGTCCTGCTCGAAACCCGCGAAGAAGAGAACTTCCGCATCACCGCCGATGCCATCGAAGCCGCCATCACGCCGCGCACCAAAGCGATCATTCTCAACTCGCCCTCGAACCCCGCCGGCTCCGTTGTCTCGCCCGCCGACCTCGAGCGCATCGTGAAGCTGGCGCAGGAGCGCGGCCTCTGGCTGCTGCTCGATGAGTGCTACGTCTATCTGTCCTACACCGGCGCGCTGATCAGCGGCGGCTCGTTCCCTGACGCGAAGGAGAACATCGTCGTCCTCGGCTCGCTCTCGAAGACCTACGCCATGACCGGCTGGCGCGCCGGCTTCGCGCTCGGCCCCAAAGCCGTCATCGCCGCCATGAGCAAGTTGCAGAGCCAGTCCACCTCATCCACGGCGTCGTTCGTACAGAAGGCCGCCGTCGCCGCGCTCAACGGATCGCAGGAGTGCGTCTGCGAGATGCGCGCCGGCTATCTTCGTCTGCGCGACCGCATGCTCACCCGTATGGCGGAGATCCCAGGCATCACCTGCACGCGGCCCGACGGAGCCTTTTACGTCTACCCCAACATCTCGGCCTACCTCGGCAGGCCCGGCGCAAACGACACGATGGAGCTGGCAAAGCGCCTGCTGCACGAAGCGCACGTCGTCACCGTGCCCGGCGAGGCCTTCGGCACCGCCGAACACCTCCGCCTCTCGTATGCGGTCACACAGGACACCATCGAGGAAGGCCTCGACCGCATGAAGGACTTCTTCGCCAAGCTGTAGATGGGAACTCGGGGGGCAGGTTTCAGCCTGCTGTCCAGTCCTCGATTTTCAATCCTTCAATTCGTCGAAACGCCGCATCATTCGTCACCAGCACACAATCCTCTGCCAGCACATGTGCGGCTATCATGATGTCCATATCGTCCATGGGCTGTCCGGTACGTTCCAGGTCTGCTCGCACAGTGGCATAATATTCTGCCGCGGCAGATGTCCAGGGGAGAATGGCAATTTTGCGCAGCAGAGCATGAACGGAGATAGCAAGGACATGGGCTTCCGGCCGCCGCTCCAGTCCGAAGAGTAATTCCGCTTCGGAGATCACGGAGATTTTCATCATCTCAAGAGCTGTGGAAGCAAATCTGAGGCTCAGCCGCGAAGAGTAGTTCCGCACCACATAGCTGCATGCGTTTGTATCCAGCAGATAGTGACTCATTTGAAGGGGTCACGCCTGCGCGGGTCGTGCCAGGGACGGTCTTCCATAAAACCTTCAAACTCCTCCGGAGCCTGGGCCTGTAACCGGGCGACGAACTCCAGAAACTCTTTTCCGGTTTCTGCCTTTTGTAACGGCTGCGAGAGAATCACATCTCCGGTGATCTCGTCCCGGCGAATCTCGACCTCCTCCGTCCCTTCAAACCGGAACTCCGCCGGCAGGCGCACCGCCTGGCTGCGGCCATTGCGAAAGAGTTTGGCTGTTCTGATCGTCATTATGCCCTCCGCATCCCTGGCGCTCTTTGGTATATACCATGATATATCACAGGCAGCCAAACTGTTACCCTGAAGAAGATGAAGATCACCCTTCGCGGCATTCTCTTTGACATGGACGGCGTCCTCGTCAGCTCCATCGGATCGGTCGAGCGCAGCTGGACCAAATGGGCGGCGATGCGCGGCATCGACCCCGCCTTCGCCATCCACACCGCGCACGGCCGCCGCGCCATTGAGAGCGTCCGCTTCCTGCGCCCCGATCTCGACGACGACGCCGAGCTGAAGATCATCGAAGACTTCGAGGTCGCCGACGCCGAAGACGTCAACATTCTCGACGGCGTTCGCGAGATCATCACCGCTCTCCCGCAGAAGTACTGGACCGTCGTCACCTCCGCTACCGAACGCCTCGCGCGCAGCCGCATGGCGCACGGCGGCGTGCCCGTGCCCGAACGCATCGTCACCGCCGACATGGTCACGTACGGCAAGCCCAATCCCGAGCCCTACCTGCGCGGAGCTGAAATCCTCGGCGTGCCGCCCTCCGAGTGCCTCGTCATCGAAGACGCCGCCTCCGGCGCAAAGGCCGGCCACGCCGCCGGATGCAAAGTGCTGGCGACGCTCTTCTCGCATTCGCTCGAAAGCCTCACCGCCGCCGACTGGATCGTGCCCTCGCTCAAAGACGTGCGTGTGCGCGTGATCGGCGACGCGGTCGAGGTGGAGTTCGAGCCCGTCGAGCGCGAAATTGCCGTTGCCGCCGACAGCGCTCTGCGCGGATGATGCCTGCATGGCTCTCCGCGTTGAATATGCGCATCAGCGAAAGATGCGCACCCGCAACACGCGCCGTTACCGCGCCGCGCACTGGCCCATCTGGATCTGGGTCTTCTTTCTCGCGCCCGGCCCGCTGACCTTCGATCTCTTCGCGCGCGGCGGCAGCGCCGGAAACCTCATCTGGCTCGCAGCGGTGCTCCTCTTTACCGGAATCGCAGCCCTGCGCGGCAAACTTCCCGGAGCCGAGCCCGCGCCTTATATCCTGCGCTTCACCGAAGACCGTCCCAACCCGCTCTACCGCAGAGTCTGCTACACCTTCGCCTGGAACGCGCTGCTCAACTTCGCGCTGCTCAACCTCGCCGGTCTCGCCGTCGCCGCCGTCTCCGGCAAGTGGTATCTGAAGCAGATCTACGCCCACGGATACACGCCGCTCTGCATTGTCATTCTGCTGCTCGGATTATTCGGAGTTTTACCGCGCGTGCGCCGCTCAACCCAGGGCGAAGGCTGGGAGCGCCGCTACTTTTACGGAACCGTCTGGTCCGTTACTGCCGCGCAGACCGTACTGCTGCTGCTCTGGAAGGCGCTGCCGAAGAATCACATCACCGACATCGTGAAGCTCGCCGTCTACTGCGCCGTGCTCGCCGGAATGGCTCTGCTGGCGGCGCGCGGAGTCCTGCCCCGCACGCGCCCCATCCTGCCCGGAGAGACCGTGGTGGCCGATTAACCAGCGATCTTCCGAACCCACATAAAGCTGCTCGCTGATGGCTGACAGCTAATGGCCAATCGCTGCCTTTACAGGTTCCCCCGCTCCGCCTGCTCCCGCTCGATCGCTTCAAACAAGGCTCTGAAGTTGCCTTTACCGAAGCTCCGGCTGCCCTTGCGCTGAATGATCTCGTAAAACAGCGTCGGACGATCCTCGACCGGCCGCGTGAAGATCTGCAGCATGTAGCCCTCATCGTCGCGGTCGACCAGAACGCCCAGCTTCTCCAGCTCTTCGATCGGCTCGTCGATCCGGCCCACCCGCTTCTCCAGATCGCTGTAGTAGCTGTGCGGCACCCTCAGAAAGCCGACGCCCTGCTCCTGCAGCTTCGACACCGTCGAGAGAATGTCATCGGTCGCCAGCGCAATGTGCTGCACGCCCGGCCCGTGGTAGAACTCCAGATACTCCTCCACCTGCGACTTGCGGCGTCCCTCCGCCGGCTCGTTGATGGGGAACTTCACGCGCCCGTTGCCGTTCGCCATCACCTTCGACATCAGCGCCGAGTACTCCGTCGAGATGTCCTTGTCGTCGAAGTGCTGATAGAGCGAGAAGCCCATCGCATCGGCATAAAAATCCACCCAGCGATTCATCTCGTTCCATCCCACATTGCCCACCATGTGATCGACGTACAACAGACCGGTCGGCCGCGCGGCCCTGTCCTCCGGCTCCGTGCGAAAGCCCGGCATGAATACGCCGCTGTAGCCGCTTCGTTCGACAAAGGTGTGAATCGTATCGCCGTACGTGGCAATCGACGCCAGCTTCACCACGCCCTGCGCATCGCGCAGCTCATACGGTTCGCGCACGCTGCGCGCGCCGCGCCGCGTCGTCTCCTTCCACGCCTGCTTCGCGTCATCCACCCACAGCGCCACATCGCGCACACCATCGCCATGCACGCGCACGTGCTCGGCAATCTCTCCATCGGCACGCAGCGAGGTGGTCAGCACAAACCGGATCTTCCCCTGCTGCAGCACATACGAGGCGCGGTCGCGTACCCCGGTCTCCGGACCGGCGTAAGCCACCAGTTTCATACCAAAGGCAAGACGATAAAAGTAAGCCGCCTGGCGGGCATTGCCTGCGTAAAACTCAACGTAATCGGTGCCGTTCAGCGGAAGAAAGTCTTTCTGCGTAACCACTTCCGGGTGCATCAGTGTTGCCATACAGCGTTAACTCCAGGTGTTCGGTGCGCTCCTTGAAACAGCTCAGGCCGCAGTCCGACTCATCACCATATACCCGTACGCGCTCAGTTGACCAGACCCCGTATCGAAAGTGAGTCGGCCTGATACAAAGGCGGAAATTGGCGTCCCGAAATGGCCTGTTTTGCGGCAAAATCCGCATCGCCGGCGCAGCGTTCTCCACATGTCAGCCGGCACGGAGAGAACATCCGTCGCCTCGTGCCCGTATCCTCAGAGAAGGACTCTGTACCGCTTGCTCACTCCTCTCGAAACCGACCCATCGCTCTTTGAGCCGGATCAGCTGGCGCGACGCATCGATGCGCTCGATGAGCTGGACTTCCTCATCGGAAGCCTCGGCTCCGCGCCGTCCAATACATCGATTCATGCCCGCGCCATCGCGCTCCGCGCGCGCATCGAAGCCGCCAATGCGGCGCTGTACGCCTCCATCCGCCAGGAGATTCAGCATGGCGCGCAGCCTCACGCCGTGCTGCGCTGGATTCACTCCGGCAGCGCGCCCGAGCGTCCTGCGCCGGATCTCAACCCTGCTCCTGGCCTTTCTTACGACCGCCGCGACGAGATCGTAAGCGGAATCCTCGAGCTTCAGGAGCCTGCGCACGCTGACCACTCTCTCGACTCGGAGATGGTCTTCTACCAGCCCACGCCCGTGCGCCACATTCTCGCTCTGATCGCCGCAGGCGCTCTCGGCGAAGACGATCTCCTCGTCGATCTCGGATCAGGACTCGGCCACGTATCCCTGCTCGCTTCCATCCTTTCCGGCTGCAGCAGCCTCGGCATCGAAGTGGATGGCTCGTACGTGGCCAGCGCGCAGGCATGCGCCCGAATCCTTTGCCTGAGCCGTGTCCGCTTCATCGAAGGCGATGCGCGCACGGCCGACCTCTCCGGCGGCACCGTCTATTATCTGTACACGCCCTTCACCGGCTCCATGCTGTCCGACGTGCTCGGCAGACTGCGCAGCGAAGGCACAAAGCGGGCCTTCAGGGTCTGCACGCTTGGCCCCTGCACTTCCGCCGTTGCGCAGGAGCCCTGGCTGACGGCCGCCTCCGCTCCGGACAGCGAGCAGATCACCGTCTTTCGCACGCGCTCCTGAGGCGAGCGCAGGCACAACACAAAGCTCACTTCAGGGTGCTCCCACAGCACACTATGCCGTACTCCTTAAAACGTTGTATCCGGCAGGGCAACATAACATCAGATGTTTAGCTCGCCGACTTGAGCCTGAGACGCGGAGAAGCGCGGCGAGCCACATTCAGAAACTGGTTCAGGGAGAACGTATGTCGAAACTGAAGGACAAAGTGGCACTGGTTACCGGCGCTTCCCGCGGCATTGGCGCGGCCATCGCAAAACGCCTCGCAGCAGAGGGCGCGAACGTCGCCATCACTTACGCAAAAGATGCAGCCGCGGCTGCGGCCGTCGTGAAGGCCGTCGAGAGCGCGGGCCGCAAGGCCTTTGCCGTGCAGGCCGACGCCGCCGATGCCGAGGCGGTGAAATTCGCCGTCGAGCAGACCGTGAAGACATTCGGCCGCATCGACATCCTGGTGAACAATGCGGGCACCGCGATTCCGAAGCCCTTCGAAGACACTCCCTTTGAAGAGCTCGACCGCATGATCGGCGTCAATCTGCGCGGGGTCTTCGCCGCCACCCAGGCTGCGCTGAAGCACATGCCGGACGGCGGCCGCATCATCTCCATCGGCTCCTGCGTCGGCGAGCGCATCATGACTCCGGGCCTTACCGCATACGCCGCCACCAAGGGCGCAGTGAAGATGTTCACCCAGGGGCTTGCGCGCGAGGTGGGACGCCGCGGCATCACGGTCAACAATATTCAGCCTGGCCCCATCGACACCGACCTCAATCCCGCATCCGGCGACTGGGCCGCGCCGCAGATCGCCAACACCGCTCTCAATCGCTACGGACACGTCGATGAGGTCGCCGCGCTGGTGGCCTTCGTCGCCGGCCCGGAGGCGGCGTACATCACCGGCGCAAACCTCACCATCGACGGCGGAACCAACGCCTGAGCCTTCGCCGCACCGGTCGCTCCTTCACGCATCATGCGCCGCAAAGAACATCTTCGGCGTATCCCGTGAAGGAGCGGTCAGCCGCGGCAGAAGCTGTAAAGAGGAGGAGCCATGTTCGACCTGAAGAATAAGACGGCGCTGGTGACCGGCGCCTCACGCGGCATTGGACGAGCCACGGCGCTCGCTCTCGCCGCCGCAGGAGCCCGCGTGCTCGTTCACTATGGACGCTCCGCGCAGGCGGCGGAAGCCGTCGTCTCCGCAATCCGCGCGAATGGCGGTGAGGCCGAGGCTCTGGGTACGGACCTGTCCGCGCCGGAAGCCGCATTCACGCTCGCCGAAAAGGTGCGCGCCCTGGCAGGCGGGCGGCTGGATGTGCTCGTGCTCAATGCGGGCGTCAGCAAATCGGCCCGGCTGGAGGCATACACCGCCGCCGATCTCGACCATCTCTTCGTCACCAATGTATACGGGCCTTTCTTTCTGGTGCAGCAGCTTGTGCCGCTGCTGGGCGAGGGAGCAAGCATCATTGCGGTCACATCCATCGTGGCGCGTATGATCGCCGGCACGCCCGCGCTCGAGAACCCCTCGATCCTTGCCTATGCATCGACGAAGGGCGCGCTGGAGACACTGGTGAAGAACTGGGCGGCCATTCTTGGACCGCGCGGCATTCGTGTCAATGCAGTGGCTCCGGGCATCATCGACACGGACATGTCGAGCTTCACCAAAACCGAGGCCGGCCGCGAAACCGCTCTCTCCATACAGGCGCTCAAACGCATCGGCCAGCCCGGCGACGTCGCCGACGTCATCGCCTTTCTCGCGTCCGACGCAGCCCGCTGGATCACCGGGGCCAGCATTCCCGCCGATGGAGGCTCGAAGCTCTGAGTGAATCAGACAGCGTAAACCGCGCCCGCGGCCTTTGAGATGCTCCATCGCCGCGTCTGCGCCGCCGCCGCCGCACAGACGGCTCTATTCGTCCTTCAGCGCCAGCGTGATCTTCCGGCTGTCGCCGCCCGTCGAGGTCATCACGATCTCGCCCTGGCTGCGCTTCACGACGCTGGGAAACTTCTCGCCCCACTCCACCAGCACGATGCTGTCCGCAGCGCTCAGCTCATCCAGCCCCAGCGAGTCGAGCTGTCGCTCGTTCTCAATGCGATAGAGATCGAGGTGGTACAGCATCACTGGCCAGCCCCTGCCGTCCTTCGCCGGATGCTCCTCCCACGTCCCCTCATACTCGTGAATCAGCGTAAAGGTGGGGCTCGTCACCTCGTCCGGCTCGGCCGCGTGCAGCGCCTCGGCAATGCCCTTCACCAGCGTGGTCTTGCCGGCTCCCAGATCGCCGCGCAGGATAAGGAACTTCGGCGGAGCCAGCAGCTTCGCAATCTGATGACCGACGCGAATCGTCTCCTGGCTGCTGTGGCTTTCGAACTCGCGGACCTTCATCTCTGCTGCCTGGGTCATCGTTTGCCTGCCCCTCTTCCCGGTAATCCTTCGATCCAAACATATCCTGCGCTGTCATACGCGCGGAAGTGAAAAGCTCGAAAAAGGTGACCTATGGTGTCGGTGGCCAGCAGCGTGTGCTCGTCCTGCTCGCGCACCGCAAAATCCGCCGCCAGCCCGTGCAGATACACCGCGGCCTCGACGGCCTCAGCCGGGCGATCCGCATGCTGCGCCAGCATCGCCGCGACAATTCCGGTCAGAATATCGCCGCTTCCGCCCTTCGCCATTCCCGGATTCCCCGTCGTATTCACGGCCATCTCGCCACCGGGATGCGCAATCAGCGTCCGCCAGCCCTTCAGCACCAGCGTGATCTGATGCCGCTGCGCAAACTCGCGCGCCAGCGGCTCGCGGTTCGTCTGCACCTCTTTCGTGCTGATCCCCGCCAGCCGCGCCATCTCGCCCGGATGCGGCGTCATCACCACGGTCCGCCTGCGCCCACTGGACCCGCTCAACTTCTTCATCGTTTCCGGATGCTTCGCCAGAAGATTCAGCGCATCCGCATCGATCACCAGCGGCACATCGGTCTTTTCGATCAGTCCCAGCAGGAACTCCTCCGTCGACGGCTCCTCGCCTATGCCCGGCCCCACGGCAATCACCGTCCGCCGTTTGGTCAGCACCTCAAAAGCCTCCGGCTCCAGATTCGCGCGGTCGATCTCGCCCTTCGCGCCCTGCTTCAGCGGAATGGTCATCAGCTCCGGCGCAACACCGGCCACCATCGGCAGAATCGACTCCGGAATCGCCGCCGTCACCAGCCCCGCGCCCGTGCGCAGCGCCGCCAGCGAGGCCATCGCCGCCGCACCCGACTTGCCCCACGCTCCGGCCACGATCAGCGCATGACCATACAGGCCTTTATTCGCATCCGCCGTCCGGGGAGCCTCCGCGATCCGCTTCGCCGCGCCCGCCCAGCGCAGCCGCGGTCGCTCCTGCGCCCCGTTCTGCGTCAGGCTCGACGCAATCGCCTCCTCGGGAGACCCGATCGGCGCCACCACAATCGGCCCGTACGCGCTGCCTGTCAGGTTGCCGCAGACGTGCGCCGTCTTCGGCGCGGTAAAGGTCACCACCGCATCCGCCCGGAAGGCTCCCTCCGCCGAAAACTCCCGCGAGTCGGCATCCCATCCCGAAGGCAGATCGACCGCTGCCACCGGCATCTGCAGCACATTCACCCGGTCCCGCAGCACCGCAGCCGTTCCCCGCAGCGGCGGCTGAAAGCCGGTACCCACAACCGCGTCCACAATCAAATCCGCTTCAGCGAGCAGCCGCGCAATCACCGGCGAATCGATCGTCGCTCCATCCGCAACCACTACCGGCACAATGCCCATCTCGTCGTATGCCGACTTCGCATCTCCCTTCAGATCCGCCGGATCGCCCAGCAGCAGCACCCGCACCTCGCGGCCGGCCTCCTTCAGCGCTCGCGCCGCCACACATCCGTCGCCGCCGTTGTTGCCCCGTCCGCACAGAACCGTGATCTTCCGCGCCCCGGCATACTCGCGCTCCACAAAGCGCGCCACGGCATGGCCTGCATGGCGCATCAGATCGAACGAGGGTACGCCATACGTCTCGGCCGTCGCGCGATCGGTCGCGCGCATCTCCGCTGCGGTAAGAACGTTCATTACGATTAGGATGCCATCCTCCTCTCCAAAAGAAAAACGGCCTTCGCAATCGAAGGCCGTCTCGCGTTGAAAAGAAGCTCTGGCTACTGATTCAGACCCGTGCTCGCCGTCGGCGCGGAGTCCACCGGCTGTTTCGCGGCGAAGTAGCTGTGATCCCACAGATTGCGGTAGAAGTATCCGGTCAGCTCGGCGGCGCGCGGGCCAAAGGTCGGCCGGCCGCCTTCGAGGAAGAAGACCGTCACGATGCGCCCATACTGCGTATCGGCGTAGGAGGCAAACCAGCCGAAGCGGGTACCGTTGTCCGAGCAGGTCCCCGTCTTGCCCATCACCGGAAACTGCCGGAAACTGGCGCGCAGCGAGCGGGCCGTTCCGTACTGCACGGCGGCCTGCATCCCGTCCTGAACCTCAGGAATGATCGGCGCGATATTCAGAGTGCGCTTGATGCGCGGCTGAAAGTCCGCAACCTCCTGCGGCGTGGTGGGATGCTGCAGATAATAGAGCGTGCCGCCGTTGGCGATGGCCGAGACCAGCGCGCCCAGCTGCAGCGGCGTCATCGAAACGCTCTCGCCGAAGGAGCACATGCGGCCTACGCCGCCTTCGGACTCCGGCAGCGGCTGATCGGGGTAGATGCCAAGCTGCTCGCCGGGAATGTTGTAGCCGGCCAGCTCGCCAAGGCCGAACTCATTGGCGTAGTGCTTCACCCGCTCAAAGCCCAGACGGCGTCCCAGCGTCTCGAAGTAAAGATTGTTGGAGTGCGCCAGCGCCTCGGTCAGGTTCAGGTGGTACGAGCCGCCCAGGTTCACCGGCGTGTCTTTGGTGATGACGCCCTCTTCGAGAGCGGCCAGGGCCACGGAGAGCTTGATCGTTGAGCAGGGCTCGGCGCCGCTTGAGAGCGCCAGCTTCTGGTTCACCATCGCCAGAATCCGTCCATTGCTCGGGTCGATCGCGACCACCGTGCCGTTCATGTTGCCCAGGGCATCGATCGCCGCCTGGCGGACCACCGGGTCCTCGCCGGTCGTGATGTCGCCCGCCGTCAGATCGTCGGCCGCGTAGGAGCTGGCCGTGAAGCGCTCATAATAACGATGACGCACCCGGAGGCTGGCATGCCGCAGCCGGGCCGTGTGGACGCCGCGTGTCTCGACCAGCGTCGCGCTGCGCAGATGCGCGGTACGGCGGACGTGGCGCACGGAAGTCAGATGGCGGCGGGCCGTCACCGACTCCTGCACATGCGCATGTCTGTGATGCACCACATGGCGGGCAGACGCCGTGGTATCGGCGGCGGCGGCGGGCACGGAAAGCGCCACGGCCAGCAGCACCGTAAGAATGGACGCGAAGAAAACAAGGACAGAACGCTTCATTGGTGTTCCCATCTCGAAAACCCTGTAACCATCCCCGGCACCATTCCGGTCACGCTCTGCTCCATCATGCCTGCAGAATCGGCCCAGGGGGAGTCTTTGTTGTGGTACCGGCTCCGGAATTCCGTAAGCCGTTCCCGATCTGAATCACGATCCCAGACCGGGTTGGTGGCTCTTACCTCACTCTGCAGACACCAGTTCAGATGCCTGGTTCTGCAGAGTGGTGAAACTACCTTTGATCCTGTTACAAAATCTCCGCGCCGGGAACCGCCGGAGGGCGTCCCGCGGCGCTCATGTCTCTTTTATAAACCTCCCCGCCGTAAAAAGGCCGGGATATCCAGGTTTTCTCCGTTCTCGTCCTCGTGCACTTCCTCTGCAGCCGCTCCGCTGGCCGGCGCTTCCGACGTCATGGCCACCGGCTCCACGGCTACCGGCTCTTCGGCCTCAGGTTCGGCAACCGCCACCGCCGTCTCCGGTTCGGCGAAGACCGAGATCACCTCGCGCGCCGTCACCGGAATGAACACCGAGCTCTCTTCCTCGATCTCGCTGGCAAAGCGCGGCGTCGCCGGACGGCTCTCGATCCGCGGCGCCACCATCTCCCGCATCTCGCGCAGCCCGGAGCTGAGCATGGTATTGCGCCGCTCCTGCGATCCCGCCCCCTCCGATCCCTGGCGGAAGCCGGTCGCGATCACCGTGATCTTCACATCGTCGCCCATCGACTCGTCCAGCACCGCTCCGAAGATAATGTTCGCGTCCTCGTGCGCCGCATTCTGAATCAGCGTCGAGGCCTCGTTCACCTCGCTCAGCTTCAGCGAGCTCGATCCGCTGATGTTGATCAGGATGCCCCGCGCCCCGTCGATCGCGCCCGACTCGAGCAGCGGCGAAGCCATCGCCGCCACCGCCGCCTCGCCCGCCCGGTTCGCGCCGCTGCGCACCGCCGTGCCCATCACCGCATAGCCCATGCCCGCCATCGTGGTCTTCACATCGGCAAAGTCGCGGTTGATGATGCCGGGGATCGTAATAATGTCCGAGATGCCCTGCACGCCCTGCCGCAGCACGTCGTCGGCGATCCGGAACGACTCGAAGAATCCCGCGTCCCGCGCCACCGCCAGCAGCTTCTCGTTCGGGATCACGATCATCGTGTCCACGCTCTCCAGCAGCTCCTGCATGCCGCGCTCGGCCTGCGCCATGCGCCGCTTGCCCTCAAAGCCGAAGGGCCGCGTCACCACCGCCACCGTCAGAGCGCCCATCTCGCTCGCCAGCGAGGCAATCACCGGCGCCGCGCCCGTTCCCGTTCCGCCGCCCAGACCGGCGGTGACAAAGATCATGTCCGCGCCTTCGAGCGCCTCGATGATCTTCTCCGAATCCTCGAGCGCCGCCCGCCGTCCGATATCCGGATTCGCGCCCGCGCCCAGTCCGCTGGTCAGCTTCGTGCCCAGCTGCAGCTTCACCGGAGCCTGCGAAAGCTGCAGCGCCTGCCGGTCGGTATTCGCCGCGATAAACTCCACGCCTTCCACGCGGGCCGCGATCATGCGGTTCACCGCATTGCCGCCGCCGCCGCCCACGCCGATGACCTTGATCTTCGCGCCGCGGGGAATTTCGTCCTGGTACTGAATACGCATTTCTTCGGGATGATGCATCGGGCTTCGGCTCCTTCGTGACTCGGTCACTCGCTCTTCGTCTGTCATGATCCGGATACGTGCGCGGATCGGTCTCTTAAACGCTTCCTGCAAAAATGGCGCGCAGTTTGGCGCGCAGTCCCTGGTCTTCCGCCGCACGAATCACGCTGGTGCGGTGGGCATAGAGCAACGTTCCCACTAACGTCGCGCACTCCGGCGCGGAAAGCTCGGCCGGCATGCGTGAAAGCGGCACCGGCACCGCAATGCGCGCCGGAACCCGCAGCAGGCTCTCCGCCGTATCCGGCAGTCCGGGCAGCCGCGCTCCGCCGCCGGTCAGCACGCAGCCGGCGCCCAGCGCCTCCAGCACGCCGCCCTGGCGCAGGTTGTCGCGCAGCAGGTGAAACAGCTCGCGCGCCCGCGGCTCCAGAATCTCGGCCAGAAACCGCTGCCGCACCACGCGCGGCTCATACCCCGGCAGCCCCATCACTTCCACTTCGTTCTGCTGCGAAACACAGGTCACCACCGCGTGGCCGTAATTGCACTTCAGCCACTCGGCCTCCGGCGGAGTCGCGTGCAGCCCCACCGCCAGATCGTTCGTAAAGTGGTCGCCGCCAATCGGAATCACCGACGTATGCGCCACCGATCCCTCGAAGAAGACGATGATCTCCGACGACGCCGCGCCGATATCGATCAGGCATACGCCCAGCTCCCGCTCATCGGCCGAAAGCGTCGCCTCCGCCGCGGCCACGGCCTCAAAGACCGTCTCCGTCACCTCGAGGCCGGCCTTGTTCGCGCAGGTGATGATGCTCTGCTGCGCGCTCGCCGACGCCGTCGTGATGTGCAGGTTCACCTCCAGCCGGTTCCCCACCATCCCCACCGGATCGTGAATCCCCGGCTGCTCGTCCAGAATGAACTGCTGCGGCAGCAGATGAATCACCTCGCGGTCCCCGGGCAGTGAGATCGACCGCGCCCGGTCGACCGCCGCCCGCACATCTTCGCGGCCGATCTCCCGCAGCCGCGTCCCCAGGCTGATGCCGCCCCGGCTGTTCACGCCGCGGATATGCGGCCCGCCGATGCCGACCACGCACTTCTCGATCGTGCCCTGCGCCACCTCTTCGGCCAGCGTCGCCGCCTTGTTGAACGACTCCGCCGCCGGACCCAGATCGGCAATCACGCCGCGCCGCACCCCTGCCGCATCCACAATTCCGTGGCCGCGATAACGCAGAGCTCCTTCATGAACCTCGGCCACCAGCACCCGGGTCTTCGAGCTGCCCGCATCGACCACCGCGATCAGGTTTTCCGGCTTCTGGCTCATCGCTTTCCTCTCGCGGCGTGATGCCGGACCACACGCTTTGCCGCATGCGCCGGATGCTTCTTCCCCGCAGCGGCCTTCGGCGCCGCCGTCTTCGCTGCCGCCTTTGCCGCGGGCGCAGCCGGTGCCGGTGCGGGCGCCGGGGGAGCTGCCATGTTCGGGTCCACATCGCTCGATCCGGCCATCTTCAGCACCACCTCGCGCTCATAGCGCAGGTCAATCGAGGCCAGATGCGGATACTGCTGCTCCCACTCCGCGATATGCGACTGATAGTTGTGCCAGCGGTTCAGAAAATCCTCTTCGCCGAAGTGCAGCAGCAGGTCCATGCCCTTCGCCGGAACCGCCGCGCGCACGTCCTCCGGGTCCGAGAGGTCCACCTCGCTCAGCTGCTCGGAGACCTTCTCGCCGCTCGAGTCCACATCGGTAATGAACTTCTGATACAGGTGCATCCGCGCGCTGCGCGTCGAGAGCGGATCGTTCGGGTCGATCCCAGTCACCACCGGGAAGGAGTAGTGCCTCGCCGCCACCATCGTCGGAGGCATCTCCAGAACCACGCCACTCGCATCCACCAGATCGATCTTGTTTCCCAGACGAACGAACGCCACCGGCGTGCGCTCCGTCACCGCCACGCGAAGCTGGTCGGGCAGCAGGCGCATCACCGTCGCCCGCTCCACCCAGGGAATCTCTTCAAGCTCTTTCTGGCGGGTGCCGAGCGGCACAAAAAAGATGTTCCGCCCGATATCGGAGCCGAAGACCGAAAGCAGATCGGCGCGGGAGAGCTGGCTGTTGCCCGCCGTCTGAATCGAGGCCGAGGAGTCGATGCGGAAGCGCGGGTCGTGGTCCAGAAAATTCCTCACAGCAAAAATGAGCGCCACGATCCCGGCCAGCAGAACAATCGCCCCCGCCGCCAGACCGATCATGCCCCAGCGGGTTCCGGCCCATCCGGGAAGAATCCCTTTGCGCACCGGCACACGCCGGCGTGTGCGCAGAAAGGGCTCATCCTCCGCGTCATCTTCCGGCTGAACGGGAAAGCGCCCGGGACGAGGGCGAGGCGTTGGCGCCGGACGGTAGAACTCATCCGGTCGTGCCTCTTCCACCGCCGCCGAGGTGCGGCCCGCATATGATTCAGTTTTTGCCACGCCCGAGCAAGGTCGTGAGAGTCGCCGTTTTGACTATAGCCTGTCAGCGGTTGTGAATCGCAGCAGGAATGAGGCGGGGGAATCAAGTGAGGATACAACCAGCAGGGAATGAATCCCCGCTCCTGCTCTTAATCCACTTCCCGCGAAATGTTCAGCAGCACGCCGATGCAGGAGAGCATGATGAACAGCGAAGTTCCGCCGTAAGAAATAAACGGCAGCGTAATGCCTTTGGTCGGCACCAGCGCCAGCACCACGCTGATATTGAAGAACGCCTGAATCAGAATCGTCGCCGTCAGACCGAAGGCCAGAAAGCGCGCAAACGGGTCCTTCGACAGCACCGCCGCGCGAAAGCCGCGATAGCCCAGGTACACGAACAGTCCCACCACCAGCAGCGCGCCCAGCAGCCCCAGCTCCTCGGCGATATTCGCAAAGATGTAATCCGTGTGCGGCTCCGGCAGATAGAAGAGCTTCTGCAGACCCTCCATATATCCCTTGCCGAAGATTCCGCCCGTGCCTACCGCGATCAGCGACTGAATAATGTGGAAGCCCTTGCCCAGCGGGTCCGACTCCGGATTCATGAACGCCAGCAGCCGCTCCCGCCGCCACGCCACGCGGAAGAGCATGAAGTACAGCACCGGAGCCGCGGCCAGCGCCGCATAGCCCAGGTACTTCATATTCATGCCCGCCAGGTACAGCATCAGCGCCGTCACGCACGCGCACACCATCGCCGTTCCCAGGTCGGGCTCTTTCAGAATCAGCGCAATAAAGATCAGGCTGGGGATGGCCGCCGGCAGAATCGTGCCGCGCCAGTCCTCGATCGTGTGCATGCGGCTCTGCAGCCACCAGGCAAGAAACAGCACCAGCGCGGGCTTGGCCAGCTCCGACGGCTGAAACGACAGCACGCCGAAGCGTATCCAGCGGTGCGTATTATGCGAGTCGCGCATGGCGAAGGCCGCCAGCAGCATCATGATGGTGACCCCGATCGCCGGAAACACCACATTGGGCTGGTTGTACTTGCGGTAATCGACCTGCATCAGCAGCGTCATCGCCGTCAGCCCCACCGCCGCCCAGATCGCCTGCCGGATCACAAAGGTGTACGGCGATCCGTGCTCCTTGGCCATCACCGCCGACGCGCTGAAGACCATCAGCAGGCCGATCACCACGAGGATCAGCGTGGCGCAGTACAGCCACTTGTCTACCCCTATGCGTTTTGCCATTCGTTCAGCCCCCGCCGTGCCAGCACGAGCTCTTTGAACACCTGCCCGCGATGTTCGTAGTTTTCAAACTGATCGAAGCTCGAGCACGCCGGAGCCAGCAGCACCACTTCGCCCGGCAGCGCCGCCTCCGCCGCCTTCGCCACCGCCGCATCCAGCGTTCCCGCGCTCACCACCGGAACCGACCCCTCGATGTGCGTATAGATCTTCTCCGCCGCGGCGCCGATCGTATACACCGCCTTCACCCGCTCCGTCAGCAGCGAGCGCATCTGCCGGTAATCCGAATTCTTGTCCTTGCCGCCGAGAATCAGGCGAATGCCGCCATCGAAGGCCGCAATCGCCTTCATCGCCGCGTCCACATTGGTCGCCTTCGAGTCGTTGTAGTAATCGACCTCGTTGATCTTCGCCACGAACTCGAGTCGATGCTCCACCGCGCGGAAGTTCTCCACCGCCGTGCGGATCGCGTCAGCGCCAATGCCCGCCAGCCGCGCCGCCGTAACCGCCGCCAGCACGTTCTCCACGTTGTGCTGCCCCTTCAGCGGAATGCCCGCGATCTTCATGATGAACTCCGGAGCCGCCTGCTCCGATGCCCGGAAGACAATTGCGCCCTCGTGCACAAACGAGCCCTGGCGCACCACGCACGTCCGGCTGAACCAGTACACCCGCGACTTCGCCCGCGCTGCCGCGCGCGACGCCGCATCGTCGTCGGCATTCAGAACCAGCGCGTCCTGCTCTGTTTCACTGGGCGCCATCTGGTTCATGAAGATGCGCTCCTTCGCCGCAACATAGTTCTCGAACGTCCCGTGCCGGTCCAGATGATCCGGCGTGATATTCAGAATCACCGCGATCTGCGGCCGGAACTCGAAGGTCGTCTCCAGCTGAAAGCTCGATACCTCCAGCACCGACCATCCGTTGTCGCTGGACTCCTCCACCAGCGCAATCACCGGCACGCCGATATTGCCGCCCACCTGCACCGGCAGCCCCGCCGTCCGGAAGATCTCCCCGCACAGCGAAGTCGTCGTCGTCTTTCCGTTCGATCCCGTAATCGCCAGCGTCTTCCCTTTCAGAAAGCGCGCCGCCAGCTCCACCTCGCCGATCACCGGCAACCCAAAGCCGCGCACCTGCGCCAGCTCCGGCGTATCCATCGGAACCCCCGGGCTCACCACGATCAGGTCCTGCCTGCGGAAGGTCAGCAGGCCATGCCCGCCGGCCTCGACCATAATGCCCTCGTCCAGCAGCGCCGGAATGTCTTTGCCCAGCGCCTCTGCGCTGCGAATATCCGAGACCGTGACCTGCGCGCCCCGCCGCCGCAGAAACAGCGCCGCCGCCAGGCCTGACTTGCCCAGTCCGACGACCAGTACCTTTTTGCCTTTGAGTTCCATAACGACTTCAGGCTATACCGTTTTGCTGTGGGAGCGCCCTTCGCAGCGTACACACACCGGTTCCCCGGGCTGCAAAACCTGGGTGCTCCATGTCCGTGTTTTCGGACATGGGAATACATTTCTCCTCCCTTACGGACGGGAGTGAGGCCATTGTCACACGTTCTGTGTGCGATTCAGCGCAGCTTCAGCGTGGTGAGTGCAAAGAGTGCAAACACCAGCGCCGCAATCCAGAACCGGGCGATCACCTTCGACTCCGACCAGCCCATCAGCTCGAAGTGATGATGCAGCGGCGCCATCCGGAAGATGCGCTTTTTGCGCAGCTTGTAGCTGCCCACCTGCAGAATCACCGACACCGCCTCCAGCACGAAGATGCCGCCGATAAAGGGCAGCAGCAGCTCCTGCCGGATCACCACCGCCACCGTGCCGATCGCTCCGCCCAGCGCCAGCGACCCCACGTCGCCCATAAACACTTCGGCCGGATGCGCGTTGTACCAGAGAAAACCGATGCTCGCGCCCACCATCGCGCCGCAGAAGACCGTCAGCTCGCTCACCAGCGGCATCCGCTGCAGCTCAAGATAATCGGCAAAGACCACATGCCCGCTCACATAGGTCAGCACCGTGAGCGCGCCGGCCGCGATGATCGTGCAGCCGATGGCCAGCCCGTCCAGGCCGTCCGTCAGGTTCACCGCGTTGCTTGAAAACACGATCACCAGCACCACGAAGATCACGAAGGGGAAAAACGCCAGCAGCCCCAGGTGCGGAAGATGACTGAGCGCGCCGATCGAAAGATGCGGACGAACGCTCTTGATGAATGGCACAATCACCTGCGTCGAATAATCGCCCCGCGTCTGCAGAAGGACCAGCGCAACCGCGATCACCGTCGAGGCCAGAACCTGGAAGCTCATCTTCGCCCGCGCCGTCAGCCCCAGATTGCGCCGCTTCACGACCTTGATATAGTCATCGGCGAAGCCGATCGCGCCGAAGGCCAGCGTCGAAAACATCACCAGCCACACAAAGGGATTCGCAAGATCCGACCACAATAAAGTCGGCAGCAAAATCGCAATGCAGATCAGCACCCCGCCCATCGTTGGCGTGCCGGCTTTCTTCTGATGCGCCTGCGGACCCTCCTCGCGAATGTACTGGCCAATCTGAAACTCGCGCAGCTTTTCGATCACATACGGACCGATCAGCAGCGCGATCAGCAGCGCCGTCCACGACGCGAACGCCGTGCGGAACGTCAGATACCGGAAGATGCGAAAGGGTCTGAAGTAGGGAAAGAGCTTCTGATAAAGGAGCCAGTAAAGCAAACTTCCTCCGGCGGGACAGGGTTTCGATGCTTATCTTACAGGCTCCCGCCGCCGCGAACCCGCCGATCTTCAGCCTGTGCCCGTTCTGTCAACGGCCATAATGCAGCAAACAGCGATCAGGGAACAGCGATTAGTCATTAGCCTTCAGCCATTAGCCATCAGGGATCAGGAGTTAAAGACCAGAGATGAGAAATTCAGATCAGGCAACAGGGATCAGAAATTCAACGATCGGGAAAAATCAGATACTCGCATCATCTTTTCTAATCCCTGATGGCTAATGGCTGAAGGCTAATGACTAATCGCTAATCCCTGATCCCTGCTTCTAACGCCTTCTCCAGCCGCACCCCGCGCGAAGCCTTCAGCAGTACCGCATCGCCCTCGCGCAGATGCTCGCGCATCCATGCACCCGCCTCTTCCGGCGTCTCCACAAACAGCGCCTCGGTCCGGGACTCATTTTGGAGTTCGCGCGCTGCCTCGACGATAAACTTCGCGTTTCCGCGCACGCCGATCACGATATCGATTCCCGCCGCTGCCGCGGCCCTTCCGCACGCCGCGTGCAGCGCCGCCGCCTCGCGCCCCAGCTCCAGCATCTCGCCCGCAATCAGAATCCGCCGCGTCGCCGGAACCCCGGCCAGCGTGGCGATCATCGCCTTCAGCGCCTCGGGGTTGGAATTGTAACTGTCGTTGATCACTGTAGCGCCGCGCACATGCAGCACCTCTCCGCGCCTGTCTCCCGGCCGCAGCTCCTCGAGCGCCGCACAGCATGTCTCCAGCGGAATCCCCGCTTCGAGGCCCACCGCAATCGCCGCCAGCGCATTGCTCATGTTGTGCTCGCCCGGCAGATGCAGATTGAGCTCCGCATGCCGACCTCCCGCCCGCACTCTGATCCGCAACCCCTCCGCTCCCAGAGCCTCCACCGCCTCCGCGCGCGGATCGGCGCACGGACCACGCCCGAAGTACACCGCTCTGCTGCGCAGATCGCGCCCAAACTGCGAGACATACGCATCGTCGCAGTTCAGAAAGGCGCTCCCGTCCGAAGGCAGCGAAGCCACCAGCTCATACTTCGCGCGCGCAATCCCGGCAATGCCGTCGGCAAAGTTCTCCGCATGCGCGTTGCCCACATTCGTCACCACGCCCCAGTTGGGCGCGGCGATGCGGCACAGCGCGGCGATCTCGCCGACTGCCGACATGCCCATCTCGATCACGGCCACTTCATGCTCCGGCTCCAGCTTCAGCAGCTGCAGCGGCAGTCCAAAACCGTTGTTCAGATTTCCCTGCGATTTCAGCACCACGAAGCGCGCCGCCAGCACCGCCGCAACCGCCTCTTTCGTCGTCGTCTTTCCCGCGCTGCCCGTAATGCCCACCACGCGTTTGCCCCAGTGCCTGCGCACCGCCGCCGCAAGCTGCTGCAGCGCGGCCAGCGGAGCATCCGCGCCCTCCGCGCCCGCAACCGTAATCAGCGGAAAATCCTTCACGCCCTCCGGCAGCGCGGCATACTTCTCCTGCGCCACCACCGCCGCGCACGCGCCGCGCTCCAGCGCCGCCTGCACAAACTCGTGGCCGTCGAAGCGCTCTCCACGCACCGCAAAAAACAGATCCCCCTGCGCCACCGTGCGCGAGTCGATCGAATATCCCGTGGCATGCACACCGGCCGCATCGCCGCCGCGCAGCTCGCCCGAGCACCAGTGCGCAATCTGTTCCAGCAGCAGCCTCATGCTCTTACTCCTGAAGCCTGATGGGCGCGCAGCAGCCTCGCCGCAACCTCCGCATCGTCAAACGGAACCGTTCCCTCGCGCAGCGTCTGCGTCTTCTCGTGCCCCTTGCCCGCCAGCAGAACAATATCGCCCGCCTTCGCCGCCTCCAGCGCCCTCTGAATGCCCCGCCCGCGATCCGTCTCTGTTACAAATTCCACGCCCGTCTCCCGCAGCCCCGGCAGCGCATCCGCGATGATCGCCGCCGGCTCCTCACTGCGCGGATTATCCGACGTCAGCACCACAAAGTCGCTGCCCTCGCCCGCCGCCCGTCCCATCAGCGGACGCTTCGCGCGGTCCCGGTCGCCGCCGCAGCCGAAGAGCGTAATCACGCGCCCGCCCGTGCCCTTCACGAACTCCCGCGCCAGCGCCGTCAGATTGCGCAGCGCATCATCGGTGTGCGCGTAATCGACGACGACGGTAAACGGCTGCCCCGCATCCACCGTCTGAAACCGCCCCGGCACGCAGGCCAGCGCCTCGGCACCCGACGCAATCTCTTCGAGCGTCAGCCCGCGCGCATGCGCCGCCGCGCTCGCCGCCAGCAGGTTATAGACGTTCACCTTTCCTGTCAGCCGCGTCCGCACGTCCACCGGGCCCGCAACCGTATGCATGCGAAAGCGCATGCCCGACGCCGTCATCTTCACGTCAGCGGCCCGAAACTCGCCCGACTCCAGCCCGTACGACAGAATCTCCGCGCCCGCTCCCCGCGCCGCCATCACCAGCTCCGCGCCGTACGGATCATCCACATTCACCACCGCCGCGCGCGGCGCGCGTCCCAGAGATCCGTCGAACAGCATCCTCTTCGCGGCAAAATAATCTTCCATCGTTCCGTGAAAGTCCAGATGATCCCGCGTCAGGTTCGTGAAGATGGCCACATCATACGGCAGGCCGTACACGCGCCCCTGCGCCAGAGCGTGCGACGACACCTCCATCACCGCCTCGGTCGCGCCCAGATCGACGCCCTCGCGAAACAGCGCCAGCAGATCGCGCGACTCCGGCGTCGTGTGCGGCGAAGATCGTACCTGACCGGGCGCACCGGGGTCCCCGGCGCGCCCGCCGTTGGCGTGATGGAGTGGCAGGTGGTACTCAATCGTGCCCACCAGCACCGTCTTCCGGCTCACATGGTTCAGCATCGCGTCCAGCAGAAAGGCCGTCGTCGTCTTGCCGTTCGTGCCCGTCACTCCGCTCAGCGCCAGCTCTGCTTCCGGATGCCCAAAGAAATTTCCCGCCAGCGCTGCCATCGCCTGGCGCCCCGTCTCCGCCGCAATCTCCGCAACGGCAATTTCCGGAAATCTCTTCGCGGTGTCGTCGAAGGCTCCCGCCGAATCCGTGACAATCGCCGCCGCGCCCTGCTCTATTGCCCGGCCGATATAGCGGTTCCCATCCGTCGTGCCGCCGCGCATCGCCAGAAAGAGCGAGCTCCGGCCCACGCAGCGCGAGTCATACTCCACGCCTGCGATCTCCGGGCTGCCGCCCGTGCGGCGCAGAATCTCCACGCCCTTCAGAATGTCGGAAAATTTCATCAGAGTCCGCTCCAGCCGATTGTACGGCGTGCGGAGCGGTTATCTCTGCGGAGGATGCCCCGCAGGCTGCGCAACAGCCGCATGTTTGTCCGCCGGGGCCGCCACAGGACTCGTCTGCGCATTCGGCGGCTGCTGCGTAAAGCGGACCACTACATCCGTTCCCGCCGGCACCATCGTGCCCGCAGCCGGAGCCTGCGCCCGCGCAATGCCCCATCCAAGCACCTGCACCGCCAGCCCCGAAGAGCCCGCCTGCACCACCACCTGCCGCACCGATTCGCCCGCAAACGACGGAACCGCGACCTTCTTATTCGGCACCGACACCGATCCCTTTGGCGCAGCAGCAGGAGCCGTCACCGCTGCCATCGACGGAACCACTGCCATCCCCGGAGCCGCCGTCTGCGTCTGTTGCGCTGTCGCCTGTACAGACGGAGATACAGCGCCGTCCGGCTTCTCTGCTCCTGTCTTTTCCCTTCCCGTCTTTTCCATTTCAGGCGCAGCCGCCTCAGGCGTCTTCGGCATCACATCCGCCGTCAAATCCTGCCCGGCTGCATCACCTGTCCCGCCTGAGCCCTGCGCCCTGATCCCTGCGCTCTGTCCATCGCCCTCTCCGTCCGCCTGCTCGCGCAGCGGATCGTCCTGCGGCAGATGGTTCACCTCGGCAAACAGCGAGTTCAGATCTTCCGGTGACTCCTGCGGCTCATCCTCCGCCTCCGGAGCCGCATTCTGGTCTTTTGCCACCAGCGTCGCCGGCTTCAGGTCCTCATCGTGCGGCACGCCCAGGTATTCGAGAATCTGCTGCGCCAGCTTCTGAAAGACCGGCGCGCTGGCCGCGGTTCCGTAATGAAACTGATACGCGGGCGAATCCATCACCACCGCAATCGTCACCGCCGGATTATTCACCGGAGCAAAGCCCACGAACGACGCCACATATTTGGTCTTCGAGTAGGTGTGCGTCGCCGGATCGATCTTCTGCGCCGTGCCCGTCTTGCCCGCAGCGCTGTATCCGTTCAGCTGCGCGCTGCGCCCCGTGCCGTACAGCACCACGCCTTCCATCATCCGGCGCATCTCCGCCGCCGTCAGCTCCGAGATCACCCGGTGCGCGCCCTCCGGCAGCGGATTCGGCAGCTCCGCCTCCGGACGAAACGTAGCCGGCTTCAGCTTCGGACTTCCCTTGCGATCGTCCGTGCTCTCCAGCAGCACATGCGGCGGCAGATACATGCCGCCATTGGCGATCGTCGAAGCCATCGTGATCAGCTGAATCGGAGTCACGCCGATCTCCTGCCCCATCGGAATCGAGCCGATCGTCGTCGGCTGCCACCGGCGCGGCGGCTTCACCAGGCCGCGCGTCTCACCCGGCAGCTCAATCCCCGACCGCTCGCCGAATCCATATCCCACGATGTACTTGTAGAACCGATCCACACCCATGCGCTGCGCCAGCTCGATCGCGGCCACATCGCTCGACTGCTCCAGGGCTTCCGTCGTCGACAGCACATTGCCGTGCGCCGCCTCATAGCGAATGGCATCGCGGTCGTCGTGCACAATACGCCCGGCCACGTTGATCTGCCCGCCCAGCGTGCGGATCTGCGCATCCGGCGTCGTCACGTGCTCTTCCAGAGCCGCCGAATACGATACCAGCTTGAACGTCGACCCCGGCTCATACACATCGCTCACCGCGTGATCCCGCAGCAGCGCCGGATTCGTGTGCCGGAAGTCGTTCGGATCGAAGGTGGGCCGCATCGCCAGCGCCAGAATCTGCCCGGTGTGCGGGTCCTGCACCACTACCGTGCCGTTCACCGCATGCGTGCGCTCCATATTTTCGTCGAGCGCGCGCTCCGCCATGAACTGAATATTCGCGTCGATCGACAGCACCAGGTTTTCTCCCGGCAGCGGCTCGTGCTCCTCGCTGTCCAGCACATGCCGCCGCGCATCGATCGCCGTCAGCACCCGTCCCGGCGTGCCGTGCAGCTCTTCGTCATAGCGCTGCTCAATACCTCCCAGCCCGTCGTCGTCGAGCCCCACATAGCCCAGTACCTGCGCCGCCAACTGCTGATCGGGATAAAACCGCTTGAACTCTTTCTGAAAGTAGATGCCCTTCAGGTTCAGCGCTTTGATCTTGGCCACCACAGCGGGCGGCTGCTTGCGCGCCACCCAGGCAAAGTTCTTTGACGCCATCATCCGCGCCAGAATCTGATGCTCGGTCGTAAAGTGATCGTCCGGATCGGTATGTACGATCTTCGCCAGAATCGCCGCATCCGCCGGCCGGTTCGCGCCAACTTCTGTGGGTACCGCGTAGACCGAATCGGCGAGCACCGTCATCGCCAGCTCCTGCAGATTGCGGTCATAGAGAATGCCGCGGCGCGGCGCCACCTCAAAGGTGCGCTCCTGCTGCCTGGCCGCGCGCTCGGTCCATTTATGGTGCTCAATCACCTGCAGAAACGTCAGGCGGCAGCAGATCAGCAGCGCCCACCCGCAGAAAATGCAGAGGATGTTCAGAATGCGCATGCGCCGCATCGGCGTCACCAGTCCGGTGGATGCGGCATTTCGCGGAGAAGAGGGATGGTCGCCGGGAGGAAGCGAAACTGGCTTCATGACCGCCATGGCTTCCTCCCCGCAGAAACAGAATCAGTACAACGAATCAATGAACGGCAGGAAGCAGCGGCCGCGCTTCTGCCAGTACCGGAGCATTCGGATCGGCGGTCACGCCTTCGGCTCCGTCAGGGCGAACCACCTGACCGGGCTGCGGCGCCGTCAGTCCAAGCTGTTTGGCCATCGTGTCGATGCGCGCCGGATCGCCCAGCTGCGCCTCAGTCAGGCGAAGCTGATGGTTCTGCTCTTCCAGCTGCTGCACCTGCTGCTTCTCCGCTTCCACGTGATAGCCGTACTCGATGGCGCTGAAGTGCTGCCATCCGTAAAACATGATCAGCCCGAACAGCAGCGCCATCGCACAGGCAAAGCTGCGCATCTCGCGCACCCGCTGCGGGTCTTCCGCCTTCACCAGACGAGTGTTGTCGAGCCGCTTGGCAAACAGAACCTCAGGCGTGGGACCGCGGCGGGCGCGGCGCTGCGCCGCCATCAGCGATGCATTGCGCTCCATCAGCCGCTCTGCATTATGGCGGCTGACGCCGATTCCGGGTTGTGCCGCAATTGCCTGTGTCGCCATCTCTCGTCTCCTGAACTTCTGCGATCAGCGCTTAGCCGTTAGCGATCAGCCATTAGCCATCAGCCATTAGAAAGTCACTTTGTCCTTAATCGCTGATCCCTGTTTCCTGATCTCTAATCCTTGCTTTCCTTCCAGTGACCGGGCCTGGGCCGCTGAATCGGAAGGATGTTTACTGCTGAAGTCGTCTTGCGGAGCATTTACTTTCGCCTTGTACAACGGTGGGACGACCCCGGCCCGATCTTTTCACTACAGCGATCAGTGATTAGCCATTAGCCATTTAGCCATTAGAAAGTCGCTTCGTTCTTAATTGCTAATCCCTGATCTCTGTTTCCTGATCTCTAATCCCTACTCGCTAATTCCTGATCCCTGATCCCTGCTTTTCCTCTCCGCCGCTCTCAGCTTCGCGCTGCGAGCCCGCGGATTGCGATCCGTCTCCTCCGCTTCCGCCGTCACCGGCTTCCGCGTCAGTACCTCGTAAACTCCCTGCCGCGCTCCTTCGCGCAGCGCATCTTTTACCCGCCGGTCTTCGAGAGAGTGGAAGCTGATCGCGACCAGCCTTCCCTCCGGCTTCAGCAGCCTCGGCGCCGCTTCCAGCAGCGCTTCGATCTCCTCCAGCTCGGCGTTGACATAAATTCGGAGAGCCTGAAACGTCCTGGTCGCCGGATGCAGAGCATGACGCATTCTGTCCGATTTCATCGCCGGGGCCGCGGCCGAAACGATTCTGGCTAGTTGTGCCGTCGTCGTCACCGGCCGGGCCCTGACAATGGCTCTGGCGATTCTCCGCGACCTCCTTTCCTCTCCGAATTCGTAAATCAGATCGGCAAGCTCTTTTTCGCCGGCCTGGTTTACCACCTGTTCGGCAGACACCCCCTGGCGCGGATTCATCCGCATCTCCAGTGGCCCGTCCGCCTGAAAACTAAACCCTCTGTGCGCGTCGTCGAACTGCATCGAGCTCACGCCGAAGTCCGCCAGCAGACCATCGAGACTCGCCGGTTCCAGCAGCTCGCCCGCCTGCGAAAACTCCACATCGTGCAGCACTACTTCGGGCATCTCCGGCCCCAGCTCCTCTTTCAGAGCCGCCAGCCGCTCCCTCGCCAGCGCCATCGTCTCCGGATCGCGGTCGAAGGCGATCAGCCTTCCCTCCGGACCCAGCACCCTGGCAATCGCCGACGAATGCCCTGCATAGCCCAGCGTGGCATCGGCATAGGTGCCGCCTCGCCGCACATTCAGGTATCGGATCGCATCTTTTAAAAGAACCGGCACATGCCGACTTTGTTCGCTCATGTGCTCCCCCTCGGGGGTAAAAACTCTTAACAGCCAGTCCGCTTACAGCTTCAGGCTCGCCAGCTCCCGCGCATCGTCCACGGTCAGTTCGTTCTCTTCCATCTCGCGCTCGTACTCCTCGCGATTCGCCACTTCCAGATACTTCCCTTTGCCGATCACCAGCACATCGCCGGTCAGCTTCGCCTTGTCCCGCAGAATCTGCGGGATAAGCACCCGCGCCTGGGTGTCGATCTCCGACGTGTGGCCGAAGTAGTTCACCCGGTCCATCAGCTTCTTCTTCGCCGGATTCATATCCGGAATCTCGGCCAGCTTCAGCTCAATCGCTTCCCAGTCCTGCATCGCGTGAATCTCCGCCCGCTTCCCGTCCCGGCTCGTGATGAAAAAACGGATGTCGCCGCGCTCATCGAATCCGTGCCTGAACTCCGCCGGAATCTTCAGCCGACCCTTTTCATCCACCTTCGCCGGGTTGTTGCCGCGAAACATTTGCGAAAACCCCTTGCCAGATCCAGTCCATCCGGTTCAGGCTGTCGAGAGTGAGGCTTTATCGACCCCTGCCTGCTTCGGTTAAACCGTGAAATCAGCCCTCAGACTCCATTTTGGGCCACTTCACTCCACAATCCTGGCGCATGGCTGGTACCGTGTCAAAGGGAAAAACACCTTATTTCGGGGCAAAAATGAGCAATTTCCGGGGGGTCGGAAGCGCCGCTGTGGAAACCTCAAGGAATAGCGGGAATTCAGATCGTTAACCACTACCAGTAGTGGTTAACGAGTTTGGTTCCGTTTTAGCTTCTGCCTCTTGTCAGATCGCCCGGCTCAAGGTAAGTCGAAAACCCGCCGATAGATACAACCTTCTTCCCGGCAGATTCATCCACGCGCTCCGCGCCGGCGCTCGCGAATGCGCGCCTGCACCACAAACACCAGATACACCACCACCAGCACATTCACTGCGGTCACGCCGGCCTTCATCCACGTCAGGTGGCGATGCATCTCCCAGAACTCCCACGGCAGAAACGATGCCGTAAGAATGATGGTCACGTATTCGGCCCATGCCTTCTGCAGCACCAGGCCGATGCCTTCAGTCGCGTGCAGCGCCGCATAGCCGAAGATCACCGCGCTGATCTGACGCAGCCGGTGCGGATCGATCATCGCCACCCGTTCGAGGATCAGGTTGACCAGCCGCCCTTCCGAGTTGAAGCGCAGCACGTTGATGAAGTGTGTCGCCACGTCCACCAGGTCCGCGCGGCGCAGCAGCAGCTTCACCGCGCCAATGCCCAGCAGAACAAACAGCGTCGCCTCCACCAGCTTGTAGACGCCGATCGCGATCAGCCATTTGTCGTGAACGGAAGACGATCGTTCCGTGCTGTGATCCTGTTTCGTGGGAGCCGATGCTGACATGTGCAGCTTTTATTCTCGCACCTGCCGGTCCCGTCTACCCACATGCCTCAGCCAAAACGCGGCGATGCACCATGCGTGAAAACCGTTGGATCATCTCGCTTGCGTCCCGTCGAAGCCATCTTTCGGCAAAGCATTCCTGACCGCAATCCGCTCCTGCCAGGCCGCGCGTTCTCTCTGCGTACGAATCGATGCGGCACGAGCATCGCGCAGGTCAACTAAGGGAGGAACTTACGTGGAAAATCTCAATCGGCTGGCAGGAAAGCGCCTCTCGCGGCGCCGATTTCTTGCCGGAATCGGAACAGGCGCCGGCGCTGCTGCCGCGCTGACCGTCGCTGCAGGCTGCGGCGGCCACAGCAATAACAGCTCGTCCACAGGAACAGGCTCCGGACCCGGCACAGGCACCGGAGCCACCATCACCGATACGGACATCCTCAACTTCGCGCTCAACCTCGAATACCTCGAAGCCGAGTTCTACCTGCGCGCCACCACCGGCTCAGGCCTCTCTTCCACCGACTCCGGCGGCACCGGCACCGTGACCGGCGGCGCGATGGTGCCCTTCAAAACGCCCGCCATCCAGCAGTACGCCGTCGAGAT
The DNA here is from genome assembly GCF_003428625.2 of Paracidobacterium acidisoli. GTDB lineage: Bacteria > Acidobacteriota > Terriglobia > Terriglobales > Acidobacteriaceae > Paracidobacterium > Paracidobacterium acidisoli. Next base: position 490,013 of record NZ_QVQT02000006.1, read on the forward strand.
CGCAAATGACGAGCTGGCCCACGTTCGCTTCCTGCGGAAGGCCCTCGGCTCCGCCGCCGTCGGCCGTCCCGATATTGATCTCACCAACAGCTTCAATGCGGCGGCCATGGCCGCCGGCATCGGCCCGGCCTTCAACCCCTTCGCCGACGAGAACAGCTTCATCGTCGGCGCCTTTACCTTTGAGGATGTGGGCGTCACCGCCTATCACGGTGCGGCCACTCTGCTCACCGTCTCCTCCGACCTCGCTGCCGCAGGCGGCATTCTGGGCACCGAGGCCTATCACGCCGGCACCATCCGCACCCTGCTCACCCAGCTCGGTACTCCTTACATTACTTATGCCAACCAGATCTCAGCCCTGCGCGCATCCGCCGGCGGCGGAGCGGAGACCACACTCTCCAGCACCTCCATCGTCGCCTGCGACTCCAGTTCCATCTCCTGGGACCGCACCGCAAGCCAGGTTCTGCACATTGTCTATCTCAGCGCAATGGCAGGAGTGGTCAGCAAGGGTGGCTTCTTTCCCAGCGGCCTCAACGGCACCATCACCGCGACTACCACCTAGACGAGAAATGGAAATGGAGAACTCTCACATGGATCAGACACCCATCGAACCGTCCCCGGGCAAAAACCGCCGCTCCGCTCTCCTGCTCGGCGGAGCAGCCCTGGCCGGCCTCGCCCTTACCCGCAGCGCCTTCGCGCAGTCCACGGTCTCCGACTCGGATATCCTCAACTTCGCTCTCAACCTTGAATTCCTCGAGGGGCAGTTCTATACCCTCGCCACCACCGGCATGACCCTCGACCAGGCCGGCATTTCCACCAAAAGCGGCAGCGGCACCGCCGGAGGAACGGTCTCCGTCAAAACCAGCCCGATGGTTCCCTTCACCACGCCGCTTCTCCAGCAGTTCGCTGCTGAAGTCGCGATGGACGAGCAGAACCACGTCAAATTCCTCCAGTCCGCCCTGGGCTCCTCGGCAGTCGCCCAGCCCAACATCGATCTGATGGCCAGCTTCAATACCCTTGCCCAGGCCGCCGGTCTGGGATCTGCCTTCGACCCCTTCGCCAGCGAGACCAACTTCCTCCTTGGCGCCTTTATCTTCGAGGATGTCGGCGTCACCGCCTATCAGGGAGCCGCCACGCTCCTCTCCAGCAAAACCTATCTGGACAAGGCAATCGGCATTCACAACGTCGAGGCTTATCACGCCGCTTCCATCCGCACCCGCATCTTCCAGGCAGGTACCGCAGCGCAATCGGCATCGCAGGCCATCGCCGCCGCCCGCGCCTCGCTCGACGGCACCGGCAACGACGACATCGGCGTCAGTGTCGGCAGCGGCGGAGCGGCCACCATCGTCGACAACGACGCCAACGCCATGACCTACGCCCGCACCACCGCGCAGGTTCTGAAGATCGTCTACGGCGGAGGCTCCTCCGGCGGCGTCTTCTTCCCCAACGGCCTCAACGGAACCATTAAGTAAGTAACCGTCATCAGCGCAAACGACACAGGGCCGGAAGCTTCCTCATTCCGGCCCTCTCGTTTGTGGCCGCGACAGATGCTCTTTTCGCTCCGGTCTGTACGAATTCCGTACAGAGCCCGCACGGATCACGCTTTTCTCGCCTTTGTTCCGAGACTGCTGTATGTTGAGGAGCGATGCGTCACCGCTATACCTGGTCGACCGAGAGCTGGGTCCCGTGGCCGCCCGCTCTCGTCTTCGCCTTTTTCGCCAATCCGCAGAACCTGCCGCTGCTCTCTCCGCCGCGGCAAAAGATGCGCATCGAGGAGGTGAAGATCGTCGCCCCGCCCCCCGCTCCGGCCACCGCCGACGCCATGCGCGGCTTCCACAACGTGGCCGCCGGCGTGGGATCGGCCATCACGCTCAGCTTTCGGCCCTCCCGCATCTCCCTCAAACGCACCACATGGGAGGCGCGCATCGCCGAGTTCGTCTGGAACCAGCACCTCTGCGATGAGCAGGTGCGCGGCCCCTTCGCCTTCTGGCAGCACTTCCACCGCGTGAAGGAGCATGCCCATCAGGGCGCGTGGGGAACCCTGATCATCGACCAGATCGCCTACGAGCTTCCCCTCGGCCCCATCGGCAGCCTCGCTCACGCCCTCTTCGTACGCCGCCGGATCGAGCAGATGTTTGCTTACCGCCAGAAGCGCCTGGCCGAGATCCTCGCCCGAACCGGCAAGGTCTTCCAGAAGGCCGGCGCGCAGCGCTTCAGCGGACTGAAAGACCGCAGTACATAGATCAGGGATCAGGGATCAGGGATTAGGGATCAGGGATTAGCTGTTAGCCATCAGGAACAGCCATCAGGAACAGCCATCAGGAATGAGCGATCCCCAATAGCCCTTCGTCCTTAGCTGTCAGAGCATCGGGTGCCCCATGTCCGGATGTTCGGACATAGGCTCATGCAGTTCTTAGAGATAAGCAACCACCAGAAAATCTGTGCGTCCGGGCTCGAACAGCTAATGGATAACAGCTGATCCCTGATGGCTGATCCCTGCCTTTAATGACTGATCGCCAGCCGCCGCTTCGTCGGCAGCCACGGAGCCAGCTTCTCCAGCGCCGCCTCCACGCTGATGCCGTGCCGTGCCCGCAGCGCGTCGACCTTGCCGTGCTCGATGAACCGGTCCGGCCAGCCGATCCGCACCACCGGCGTCTCGATCTGCATCTCGCTCAGCGCCTCAAGCATCGCGCTGCCAAAGCCGCCCATCAGCACGTGATCTTCAAAGGTCACGATCGCGGTCACACGCTTCGCGTACGCCGCAATCAGGTCCTTATCCAGCGGCTTCACGAATCGCGGATTGATCACCGCCGCCGAATATCCGCGCTGCTCCAGCACATCGGCCAGCTCTCCGGCCATCGGCAGCAGCGCGCCCAGCCCGAAGATGGCAAAGTCGTCGCCCTCGCGCACCACCTCCGCCTTCCCGATCGGCAGCGCCTTCGGATGCGTCTTCACCGCCGCGCCCGGTCCGGTTCCACGCGGATACCGCACCGCGCTCGGCCCCTCGTGCAGCATCGCCGTGTACAGCATATCGGCCAGCTCGTCTTCGTCCTTCGGCACCATGTGCACGATGTTCGGAATGCCGCGCAGGTAGCTGATATCGAAGAGCCCGTGATGCGTCGCGCCGTCGTCGCCGCTCAGCCCGCCGCGGTCCATGCAGAAGACCACCGGAAGATTCTGCAGACAGACATCGTGCACGATCGGATCGAAGGCCCTCTGCAGAAACGTCGAGTAGATCGCGCAGAACGGCCTGTAGCCGCGCGTTGCCATGCCCGCCGCAAAGATCACCGCATGCTCTTCGGCAATCCCCACGTCGAAATACTTCTTCGGATGATGCGGCCGGAATAGATCGAGCGCCGTCCCGTTCGGCATCGCCGCCGTAATCGCGACCAGCTTATCGTTTTCGTTGGCCAGCTTCACCAGCGTATCGGCAAAGACCTCGGAGTACGTCTTCTGCCCCGCCGGCTTCGTTTCGCCCGTCTCCGGATCGTACGGCCCCAGCCCGTGAAACTTCTTCTGCTTGTCGAGCGCCGGCTGAAAGCCTCGTCCCTTCTGCGTAATCGCGTGCAGAATGACCGGCTTGTCCTGCTGCTTCAGAAATTTGAAGGTCTCGATCAGCAGACCGATATTGTGTCCATCGAGCGGCCCGTAATAGGTCAGCCCAAACTCCTCGAAGAAGACCGACGGCCACAGCAATCCCTTCGCCGCCTCTTCGGCGCGGCGCACCACATTCACCGCCGCCTTGCCGCCCACCTTTTCCAGCAGCCGCTGCGCGCTGCCGTGCAGGTGCGAGACGTGCTCGTTGGTGACGATCTTGTGCAGATACTTCGCAATCGCGCCGACATTGCGGTCAATCGACCACTCGTTGTCGTTCAGCACCACGATCAGCCGCTTCGTCTGCTCCAGATTGTTCAGCGCCTCGAACGAGATGCCGTTCGTGAACGCCGCATCGCCGGCCATCGCAATCACGTGCTCTTTGCCGCCGGCCATGTCGCGCGCCACCGCCATGCCCAGCGCCGCCGACAGCGCCGTGCCCGCATGCCCCGCTCCATAGCTGTCGTGTTCGCTCTCGGTGCGCAGCATAAAGCCGTTCAGGCCGCCCGGCTGCCGGATCGTGTCCATCTTTTCGCGGCGTCCCGTCAGCAGCTTGTGAATATAGGCCTGGTGACTCACGTCGAAGACAAACCGGTCCTGCGGCGTGTCGAAGACGTAGTGCATCGCCAGCGTCAGCTCCACCACGCCCAGGTTCGGCCCCAGGTGCCCGCCGGTTCTTGAAAGTGTGAAGATCAGCCGTTCCCGTATTTCCTGTGCGAGGGACTCAAGCTGCGGGATCGTGAACCGCTTGATATCGGCAGGCGAATGGATCGTATCGAGTAATTTGCCCATGCAGTCACCAGAGATGCGGCCGCCCCCCGGCTGTTCCGGCAAACCCGGCCCGGGGAAGGGCACCCTGCCGCCTGAATCAAAAAAGACCCCGCAGAAATGGGGCCTCTTCCATCGGCAAACAGGTTGTCTCTGAGGTGCAAGTATAACAGTTTTATAAAGATTTTCCCGCCGCGCACAGGAAGGAAGCAATGCTCTCCCGCACCGGCCCGCAATCGCTCGCCGCCGCGGCGCGCCAGGGCAAATCCGCTCACAGACTGCTCATCTGTTTCGGAATTCAGAAGAATGTCCCGGAGTTCGGCACGCTCAGACTCTGAAGCTCAGAGCCGGAACCCGGAATTATGCGGGGAACAAAAACCGCAGCATCGGCATTACCCGCAGCGCCCAGGCCGCTTCGTCGTGCGTTCCGCCGGCCACACGCTCATAGTGCAGATCCGCTCCGTCGCGCCAGCCGTGGGCCAGCAGCCGCCGGTACAGCAGATCGGTATCCGCGATCATCTTCTTCGCTTCCGCGTCGCCGGCATCCAGCCAGATCCTTGCCCGGAGCGGCACCAGCGGAGCCATCTCGTTCACCAGCCCCACAATCGACTTGTGGTGCCACCACACCGACGGCGAGTGTACCGCCAGCCGCCCGAAGAGCTCCGGATACTTCAGCCCCAGATACAGCGTCGCCAGCCCGCCCAGCGACGATCCGCCCAGTCCCGTGTGCTCGGGCCCATACATCAGGCGGTAGTTTGTCCGCAGAAACGGAAGCAGCTCCTCCGTCAGCAGCTCGCCGTACTGCGCCGCTTCGCCGCCGCCCATCTTCCAGTCGCGCGTCGGCGTGTACTCCGCCATCCGCCGCTCGCCGGTATTGGCCACCCCCACAATCACCAGCGGCTCAATCTCTCCCGCGGCAATCGCCGCGTCCGCCGTCTCGGCCATGCGCCATGTCCGCCCCTGCACAAACGAGGTGCGCGGATCGAACAGATTCTGCCCGTCGTGCATCACCAGCACCGGATACCGCCGGTTCGTCTCTTCCTCATACCCGGGCGGCAGATATACCGTCACATCGCGGTCGTCCGGCAGAAACCGGCTGTGAAACTTCGTATGCACGCGCAGGCGGGCGCGCCGCGTACGCTCGCGTGCTCTCTCCTCGGCCGCCGGAGGCGGCTGCATGGGAGCAGATGCTGGAATCTGTGTGGCCAGGCCCTTGTCTCGTCCTTCCCGTCTCGTCGTCTGCCGCCGCACAATTCTTTCCATGCGCCCGGAGGTATGCCTGTTACATTAACAGAGCATGAACCGCGAGTATCACAAATGGTGGTCGCCACGCCTCAGCCGTGACATGGAGCTGCTCATCTTTGGCCATGCCGGCGTGCCCGTCATCGTCTTCCCCACCTCGCAGGGGCGCTTCTATGAGTTCGAGGACCGCGGCCTCATCTCCGCCATCGCCCACAAAATCGACAACGGCGAGGTGCAGCTCTTCACTCTCGATAGTGTAGATGCGGAAAGCTGGTACAACCGCAACGTCCTGCCGCGCTGGCGCATCGCCCGCCACATGCAGTACGAGAGCTATGTGATGGAGGAGGTCCTCCCGCTCGCCCGCCGGAAGAACCCGAACCCGAAGCTCATCAGCCTGGGATGCAGCTTCGGCGGCTACCACGCCGTCAACATCGCCCTGCGCCATCCCGACCGCTTCACCGGCTTCTTTTCCATGTCAGGCGCCTTCGACATGACCCGCTTCCTCGGCGGCTATTACGACAGCGATGTCTACTTCAACACGCCGCCGCACTACCTCCGCAGCCTGAGCGATCCCTGGTACTTCGACCACTACCGCCGCAACACTTACCTGCTCTGCTCCGGCTGGGACGACCACTGCCTCGGCGACAACCAGGACCTCGCCCGCATCATGGGCGAAAAAGGCATCCCCCACCAGCTCTGGACCTGGGACAGCTACAACAGCCACGACTGGCCCACCTGGGGACGAATGATGAACGAATATCTGTAAGTGAGCCAGGCGTGCGGGTGAGCACGAAGCGAGCGCCG
>NZ_QVQT02000007.1:0-244535 GCF_003428625.2 Paracidobacterium acidisoli
AGTCCGTTCGGATCGTAGGTGGCGATCAGCTCCCCGTTCACCCACACATTCGTGTGCTCCCACACCACATTCCCGTTGCCGTCCACGCCCGCCTCCGTCAGCTCGCCTGATGCCGGTGACGACCGCCGGGGGATAACCCAGTGTGAAGGTCTCCTCGTTGTTGGTCCCGAAGCTGTTGGCCATGGTCAAGATCTGCGCTCCGGGCGAGGCAGTCGACGGAACGGAATAATTCACCGTCGCCTGGGTTCCCGAATCCGACGCGATCGACTAGGTCACATTGCCCGTGATCGAGACGGCAAGCTAAAAGCCAGACCGGCAGACCGCAGAATGTTTTTTGACGTATGCTCCGGCATCAAAATTCCGATCGCGGACAGGGCATTTTAATGACGACTTCCACGCCTGATTATGCGAATTCTTTCTGACCAGAAAAGAATCGAACCGTTCTCCATGTTCCTTCCCGGAATCCCATCCGCGGAGGGAGACGACACTAACCTTTTGGAAGAATGGTAATTGTTAATTTATTCGATTCGACCATCAATTTGCTTATGGGGTCGCGCTTCTGCACCTGAAGAGTGTATTCTCGCGGCTTGCTCAGATCGAACCATTTTGCGACATTTATAGATTCCGTGACGCTCTTGCTGGGTGGAATGGCTGAACCGATCCCGCTCCACCTTGACCCCGGCTTTACCCTTGCTGCTTCGATTGGCTCCAGTGCATTGCCGTCACTGTCCCATACACAAATTCCTGCTCCCCCTGGACCGGTACGCAGCCCTTCGACGAGTATCAGGGTGGGAGTCCGATTACTGAGGGTAATGTCAACCCGTATTAAAGATCCGCTGGACACGGTTGTTTTTGGCGCACTGATCGAGGCAGTAAAAGACGGCTTCGAGTCCTGAGCACCGAGTCCCGGCACGGCGAATGACAGAGCCAATAGGAGCACAACTGATCGACGAGCTAATATATGAACCATGCGTAACATAATGCTCCCTTTTCATTGCAGCGGAGGCGAACAGGCATATCCCTTTTGAATGGGTACAAAAGGGGGGAGGATAGTCTTCCACTGCGGGAAGGAACTGCCCGCTGTAAAACTCGCAGCATCTCCACTTTCAGAGCCGCAGGCTTCGGAATATGTTGTGCCGTTTTGCTGCGTGGAAAGGGTATTGATGGCATCTCCAGACCACGACCAGTTCACAATTCCAAGGGGAATCGGAATCGATGTACATGTTCCCGGGAAGTCTCCGGCCGTTGCACACCCACTGGGTAGAGCCGGATCCCACATCAGATATGTTTCAAATCGCCGACTGGTTCGAGAACACCCACGACTGGCTCTGAATGCTGTACCCGCTCGGCGTGGGCACGGACAGCGCAATCTTCTGCCCGGCCACAACCGTCTGCGTAGTTCCTGATATGTTCTGGCCGTTGAACATAATCTGCGGTGGCGGGGCTACCGGCTGGATAGTTGCTGTATCCGTGCCATCCGGGGACTGCCCCTGGCAGTTGCAGGTAAAGCTGCTTCCGGTGTAACCCGGCGCGACCTGCACCGTAACACTCTGCGCCGGGGCAGTCAGAGACACCGTGGTCGTAGCCTGGATCGTCGTGCCGTCCGCGCTGGCGCTGTTGAGCGTGAGGGGAACGTTCTATCTACGGTTTTATGGTGATAGTAAGGACATTCGACGTTACCCATGGATACTGAGGCGTCCATGCGTCCCTTTCCTTCGCCTGGATTGTGTACTTCCCGGGATGAGTCAGATCATATTCCTGACTGAGATGTATGACATAGTGATAGGACTTACCGGGTGGAATAACAGTTCGCGCACTGAACACGCTGCCACCATTGGGGTGGATATGTGGTTCCGTACCGTGCACCTTATGGCCCAATGGCGTTTCTGTTACAGGGCTTCCTTTGCTGTCGTGTACAATTGTAGATATTGACCTACGCGCATATATATTTCCTGCACCCATTGCAATCGCAACATGATATATGCCGTGGTCTGATATATTTTTTTGTGTTATGTCCACATCGATGTCAGTTCCAGTGGTGAAGGTGTTTTTAGCAGTGCTGATCGTGAGCGTAAAAGATGGCGTTGCGGGTGCAGGACTTTGAGCGAGTCCCAATCCGCAAAGCCCGGAAAGCAGCAGTAATAACGTACCTTGCAGAATTTTCTTCATCGATTTACCTTCATTGGGCGTTGCCATCTGTCGTGCTCCATTGCGGAAATTCAGTTGCCGGCTCGACGGTGGGAGTTGTAGGCTGAAGCACGCCGCAATTCAACAACCATGTTGTACTCGTGCTCGTTTGTGTAGTCAGAGTGTTGATGGCACAGCCGCTATATCCCCATGTCACCTTTGCCAATGGAACCGGAATGGATCCTGTGCACGTGCTGGCGCTCGATACGGGGTCGGGGTTGGTTCCTTGGATGGTCTGGGCCGGAGTACAATCGCTTGGCAAAGCCGGGTCCCACATCAGATACATCGTTGCGCTGAATTTATCTGCCCCCTCTCCTATCGGGATAGGGTTGTTGTGGGTATCATGAGCGGTCAGTTCAATGCCTGGATTGTCGTTTGTACTGTTCGGAATTCCCTGAGCGGCGACATAAGGGTACCAATTGTCAAGGCCGGGACTTAGTGAACGATTGAGCGTCGGAGGGGATGTTAGGTATTGATTTGTCCTAGTGTTAATCAACTGTATCCATTGGAAGCCAGCATGAGAACCACTGCCTGGAATGCTGTTAAGCGCCTCCGCAGTCACGGAGAATGTCATACCGTTAACAGTCAGGGCATTCCCTAACTCAAGCCATGGGTTTGTTGCGTGTCCGCCGTTTGCAGTACTTGCAGGCCATACGTTCACAGTTCCAGGGGTTGCAGTGAAGAAAGTGCTTGCTGTCGGCCCGCCGATATTGAAGGTGGCTGTAGCGCTGGCGGACGCTCCATTGGTGAGGTTGTAAGTATAGGTGACGGTTTCTCCGTTATCGCTCGGGTTAACCCAGTAGAAGGTCAGCGCGTTCTGGTTCAGGGGCGGATCGGCCGCTTCCGATCCACCGGCGGATGCCGATGGCTGAGTTCCGGGCGTTCCGGCGCCATTCACAAAGCTCCCCGTGATCGCCGACTGGTTCGAGAACACCCACGACCGGCTCTGAATGCTGTACCCGCTCGGCGTGGGCACGGACAGCGCAATCTTCTGCCCGGCCACAACCGTCTGCGTAGTTCCTGATATGTTCTGGCCGTTGAACATAATCTGCGGTGGCGGGGCTATGGGCTGGATGGTTGCCGTGTCCGTCCCATCGGGCGGCTGCCCCTGACAGTTGCAGGTAAAGCTGCTTCCGGTGTAACCCGGAGCGACCTGCACCGTAACGCTCTGCGCCGGGGCAGTCTGAGACACCGTGGCCGTAGCCTGGATCGTCGTGCCGTCAGCGTTATCTGCCCCAATCCACTACGGGAAATCGGTTGACGGCGAAGTCGGGGCAGTGACTGACTACCGCGTGACCGTCAGCGATACTGAGTTAGATCGTCTTGTGCTCTGACGGCCAGCGCGATGATCGACTACGGTCACCGAATAGACTCCAGGAGCCTTGATATCGTAAAGACGCCCCACTTCAATTCGGAAAATTCTGCTTTCGCCTGGTCTGAGAGGTACGCATCCACCGCTCCTGTTCAAAGGAGTCTCCTTCGTCAAATATTTCGGGTCATGGAGACCTTTCATCGCAAGGCTGAAGTGTCCTTCGGGGCGCAGGGTACCGCTTTGGTCACGCACCTCGATTGGAAAAGCGAGACCGCCCGGATCGGCGGTATTTTCGATCCAAACGTTGACTGTAACGTTCGAAATGTTCGTTTCCTTTAGTATCACGTAGGCCTTCTCGCCGCTCCGCACTTCACTGGCGGGAACTGACAATTGATAAGAAAGTTGACCCTTAAGATTTTCATCGCAGAGCGAGATTTGAGCGTTGGCAACTTTGCCAGTCATGATTACTGCGAGAATTAGTAAGGCCATTCTGGAATACATCGCATACCTCCCACAAGATTTGCCAGAATCAATGTTGGCGCCTAGGGATTATCCGTGGCACTCCATGTTGGGAACGACGAATTTACATTGAATTCATCCTGAACAAGTGCGCTGCAGCTTTCCGCCCAGAGCACGTAGTTGATTGACGATGGCGGTGGGGAGATCTCTGGAGCCAGCGTATTGATTGCACATCCGCTCCATCCCCAGGTCACCGAACCGAGCGGTATTGGGATCGACGAGCAGGTGCTCGGACCACCAGAACTGGCTGGCGTGCAGTCGCTCGGAAGCGCCGGATCCCACATCAGATACATCGTGGCATGGAAAGAATCGCTCAATTCGCAACCACGTCATTTACAAGTCAGAGCGACGATGCAGACATTCACATCGGATATCCAATCGACGCGGCTGAAAAAAACAGCCCAGCTTACTGAAGGGTGATGCTATTGGAGCGAATAGGAGCTAACTTTGTATAATTGTACTCTTGATAGTGAGTCAGGTACTGATCGCGAAATGGTGGCGGCGCGTCTATAACGCTCGTTGGGGCTTCTACCAGAACAAAATCTTTCGCGATCACGTCAATCAAGTAAGAGTGACTACTATCCAGCTTGAATTCCCTGCCGATGTCAAAGTCAAATGCATTAGTCGTGCCGGGCATTACGACTAATGCGGACATCGTGACAAAACCACTCCCGTGAACGTCGGGGCCGCACTTTCCAGACCGATGACGTCGGCAGCCAAAATCAGTCTCCAGTGGCACGGTTCTGTCCGCCTCGCGTATCTCGATCTGTACCGGATCGATCTGAATGGGACCACTATGAACCAAGATGCGCTGCGTACCGTTAGTAATAGAGATACGGATCTTAAAACTCGATGCCGCTTGGGGCAGACCTGCGACAGGTGCCACCGCAACGGCAACACCGAAGGCCGGGCTCGCTACAACACCGTCCTGTGCGGCTTGTGTCTTGGCATTGCCCCAGCCGCTCGTGATATAAAGCACACTTATTAGTAGGAATACACTCTTTTTATGTCGCATGACAGGCCTTCCTTAGCCTCTTTTAATTATCCACATGAACATAAGTCCACGCCGGACCTGTACTGATGGATTCTGCATCACTGTATACGGGCACGAGGGGATTATCCACATTGACATTGCATTGAAGTATCCATGTGGTTCCGTTGCTCTGTGTCATTAGTGTGTTGATCGCGCCGCCACAATAGCCCCACGTAATTGACGCAAGCGGGGTGGGAATGGAACCGGTGCAGGTGCTAAGCTTAGGTGTCCCCGGCAACCCTTGGTCATTGATGGTTTCCGTCGCTGCGCAGCCTGGCGTGCTCACGCCGCTTGCATTCAACGATGGGTCCCAAAGGAGGTACATCGTAGCCCCAAAGGCGTCGCTCACCTCGCCCTGGCTCGGATCGTCACCTCCCGCGCAGCTAGAAGCCAATGGGATACCTGGTTCGTCGGTGGCGAATCCATCGGTCGAAGGGAATGGATAGGTGTTGTCCAGTCCGGCACTTCCCGGACAAGTAGCCTGACCGTTAGAGTCGAGAAAGATATCTAGGCGCGGGCTTAAAATCTGGATGAATTGATAAGCGCCAGCATTCCCTGTCGGCGCGGTTGCGTTATTAGAAAATTGGCTCCCACCAAAGTCTAGATAGTCAGTACCTAGGCGGGGTTCGATGACTTCGGTCTCGGCAGTATTGGCACAAAGCAGGTAGGATCCTTCACACACAGTCTGCCATCCCTGGGGAGGAGTCGATATGGCATAGCCATTTGCAACCGGTCCGCCAACTACATAAGTCACTGATGCAGGTACGGAGGTAGCACCATTACTCAATGTATAGGTAAAAGTGAACGTATACGAACCCTGCGTGACAAAATAGAGACCTGCTGCATTTGGGCTAGTTCCGTAATCGCAGTAAGACAGGCCACTGTTGCAAGTGGTCGTTTCAACGACTGGCTGATAGGGGGCTGACGAATTAGTGGATGACAGCACCGGGTTGAAGCCGGCGGTCGCATGGTCCCCAAAGCTACCATCGTTTACGCTCCATGAGCTCGATTCCACGGCCGATGCAATCGAGGACGGTACACACGCTGTGAATTGAACGAGCTGCCCAACTACAATGTTTTGATTATTATCGCCACCAGTCGGATTTGCTATGGAAGTTCCCTGGCATTGGTTGCCCGCGTACAGGCCATCAAGGATAGCCGCCGCTGGTGGAGAGGCATTGATCGTGATTTCGGCCGTGTCCGTACCGAATCCGTTATTCACAGTGATCGTTTGCGTTCCAGCAGGAGCAGAACTCGCAACTGAGTAGCTGACAGTAATGGTACCGGTAGCATAGTCAAAAGCCTGCACAGAGAAGGTTCTAAATACCTGCGCCTGATCTGTTACCGTTACGATCGGGGTATTCAGAAATGGACTGATCAGTCCTTCTCCGTCGATTATTATCGTGCCACTCTCACCTCCCGATAGAGTGGAAGGAGTGACAGATGCGATATCCGGAAAAAATATCTGCACTTCCGCAGGATCTGATCGCATCGAGCCAACGGTTTCATAGCAGTCATCCGGATCGCTGCATGAAACATCATAAGCTCCCATGGTCGTGACGCCATACCATTGGTATAAAGCTCCATTTCCTGAATTCAATAGCACGCTTGGACTGTGTTCACAGGAGTTTCCAGTAGGATAATAACTATAACAACCGAGATTATTTTCAAAAACTCCGTTGACATAGAATTCTCCTTGTATTTCCAGGTAGTCAAAAGCGACATTTATCCATGTGGCATACATGGCAGCATAGGGTTCTACCTGTCCGGACCCTACATATGATAACTGAGAATCTGCACAGACAGTAAAGTACCCATCGTATTCGGCCGTATAGTATGTCTGGCATTCCTGGGAGCCTGTCACGGTTACAGCATCCGTGGTCGTATTATTTGTAACTGGAGCGCCAGAAGCCGCCATATTCCTGATTGCAGCCTTAGAGTTAAGCTGTGTGGAAGAAAGAGGAGTTGTAAAAGAGGAAGAAGAAGATGGAGATTGAGGCGACGATACTTGCATCTTCGCCGGTTGAGGGTATGCTCCCTGCTTAATATAGTCGTTGCGTAAATATGCTTCAAATGCTTCCGCCCTCTCGCTGCCCAATAGTTGACGCAGGTTAGTAATCTCCTCATGAAGGGCGGAGTCCCGCTGCTGAAAAAGGGCGTTTATCTGTTTTTCGTTTGCTGCTACTTCCCCAATCTCTTCCCCTATTTGCGCTTTTACATCTGCATCAACTGCGGCATAGTTGTGCGCTGCAGAAAGCACAATTGCGTATTCGTCGTCAGTCAGCCCCGAGGCCCTCTGCAAATGAAGTCGATAATCCGTTCGGTCAAGACCTGCCCTTTTATCGGCATTGGAACGGCTCTCTACGTGCGCAGCGTAGATGAAGAACATTGCGTAAAGTTCCTGAAGTGTTGCTTTTCTGGCCGTGACGGCCGACATGCCATTTCGTTGTTGCTGGCCATGGACCCGCGGAGAGACAACAAGTCCAAGCGAGGGGGTTAGCAGAAGGATGACGAACAGCCGACTGCTTAGGCCGGCTTTGCGATGATAATTTGCCGAGTCAGGAAAGTTCACGCGTGGCATGATGTGCCGTCTGGTGAAGAGCATGTACGTTCAGCCTTTCTAATTGCATCCAAATGGATCGTCGCCCACCATGTAGAGATTTCGAAAACGACATCATCGGGAATCGAACTCGCGGCTAAGCCGCTGATACCCCAGGAAATGCCAGTACAAATGAGACAGGGATACCGGCTGCGGCTGGATATATCCCTGCGACTGCAATAATTGCAGGGTCTGATTCTGCTCTGTCTGGGCATGCAGCATGCCAGGCAATGTAACCGGCAGTATCAGGCAGCCTGTGAATGCCGCTTTTAAGATGAACCGTAATGTCCTGACCATTTGCTCCTCTGTTGTTTGGTGGCGTGAAGTGCAGGCAGCACACTGAACAACATCAATTGCAGCCAAACGCGCCGGTCACCGTGAATGGAATTCCATTGCTGCCTGTTCCATTCACCGTTACGACAATATTGCCGCTGGTGGCTCCGGCGGGAACCTGCGCGGTAATAGAGTTCGCCCCCCACGAAACCAAAGGCATTTCCACTCCGTTCAGGGTGACGCTGCTCGCACTCGAGCCGAAGTTTGTGCCGGTGATCACAAGGCCCATCTGTACAGGCCCCTGAAACAATGACAGTCCGGTGATGAAGAGATTCGAAGAGCCGACGCCCGTCCAGCCAGATGCACCGAACAGCTCGAAAGAGCTTGTGGGCTGGCTGGTGGTTAACTGTCCGAAGGTGGCACTTCCCTGTAGCTGGAAAGTAATCGTGGAACCCACAGCATGGGCGCATAGTCCGGATGCCGCGTAATCATTCGAGAACTTTCCCGCAATGGCTGATGCGATGGAGGCAGGGCTGGAAAATTCTCCATAACCGATTGTTTCCACAAATCCATTGAAGGCAAGGTTGAGGCTGCCCTGATCCCATGCTCCGTTGATCTGCTGCTCGGAGCCACCCACCGTAATGGTTGCCGTCGTCGAAGCCCACGCAGGCACACTCAGCCCCGTCAGCAGGACCAATGAAAAAAACAGCCTATGTATTGAACGCCATCTCTGCAGCATCCCGTTCTCCTTACCCGCACTGCGGCTGCACCAAGCCGCCTATTGCAATGTGACGACGGTCTCGATCACACCCTTGCCCGAATCGAGATTGCCGAGAGCCTTGCCGATGACCGCGCCCAGCATCCGGCTGCGATCTGTGCCTTTCATGGCGTAGCCGATGGTCGAAGCGGTGACCAGCAGATCACCGGGATGGAT
Organism: Paracidobacterium acidisoli; assembly: GCF_003428625.2. Classification (GTDB taxonomy): domain Bacteria; phylum Acidobacteriota; class Terriglobia; order Terriglobales; family Acidobacteriaceae; genus Paracidobacterium; species Paracidobacterium acidisoli. The sequence continues at coordinate 8,858 of NZ_QVQT02000007.1, forward strand.
CGCGCCGTTCTCCGCGCTCACCCGGGTGGGCACAATACCGATCATCGCCATGGGCACCTCGTCTGGATTTTTCGGTCCGGTTTGCCGGCGGCCGACGGTACCTGGCCTGGTCGAATAGACCCCCGTGACCGACGTTGAATAGGGCTCCGCGGATTTGAGGAATTTGCCGGGATGGCCGGGATCGATGACCAGCACGTCCCCCGGCCCATAGTGTTTGCGATCACCGGAGACATCCACAGACTCGGCGTAGTCTCCACCACAGGTCACGCCGGTATAGGCCGTGCTCTGCGTCGTACCATCTTGAAACGTGATCGACGCACCACTGTTGGCTGTGAGCTTTACGTTTCCGTCGACTTCGAGGGGCGCGCCTGGATTCGTCGTGCCGATGCCCACGTTACCGTTGCCCTCGATCCTCAATCCGGAAGTAGCACTATTCCACGGAGCGATCACAAACCCATCGCTCGTACTGTTAAAAGTGCCATTAGAAAAAATGATGGCCTGATCTCCGGCTTGAACGATACTGTTGAAATTTTCATTCACCAGACTTGGAAAAGTTAGGAAAAAATGACCATCGGTCCCGGATGCTCTGAGAGCCGCAGTTAGAGATTGAGACGTAATTCCTCCAATGTTGATCGATCCGTTTTCAACGTCCAGCGTTGCACCAGGGTTCGTCGTTCCGATCCCGACATTACTGCCCGATACTGAGATGGGCGAATTGCTCACCGTCGAGTTCCCGGTGAAGACCGGCACAGTTCCCGAGGTGCCGCTGCCTGTTATCGTTTGCGCCACGCCCGTTGTGCAGAGCATAAGGCTAACCCCAACTCCAGCAACTGTTCTCCACATCGCCATCGATTTCCTTCTCCTGAAGCCGTTGACAGTCTTTCGCTAACGATCAGTCATCGCGATTCGGCGCACGCCATTACTGCAGAGTAACGCCCACCTCAATCACACCAGTTCCTTTATCCAGGCGACCCAGAGCCTTGCCAATCACTGCACCCAGCATCCGTGATCGATCTGTGCCCTTCATCGCGTAACCAGGAAGAGCGGCAGTTACCAGAAGGTCGCCCGGGCGGATTGGGCCATTCTCTGCACTTACCTTTGCCGGAACAATACCCACCATCGCCATCGGCACAGCGTCTGTGTTCCTGGGAGCTCCCTGCCTTCTGCCGACAAGCCCTGGCTTCGTGGAGTAAATACCCAGCACTGAAGTGGAATAAGGCTGACCCGACTTAAGAAACTTGCCAGGATCGCCGGGATCGATGACGAGCACATCTCCAGGCTCATATTTTGTACGATTGCCTGCTACATCGACCAATTCGGCATAATCGCCACCACACACAGCTCCCGTCCAGGCCGTGCTCTGCGTCGTGCCGTCCGCAAAAGTGATCGAAGCGCCGCTGCCACTCGTCAATTTCACATTACCGTTGACTTCCAGCTTTGCGCCCGGAGAAACCGTGCCAATGCCAACGCTGCCACCATTAGCCAGAATCGTCATAGCAGTCGAATATGACAGGGCAACGTATGATGCAGCCGGTGATGCTACCTGGATTTGAAGCCCGTCAACGCTGGAGTCTGTATTAGCCTCAATTTTGACTCCATAAGAATTTGAAAGATTAACATGATTTATAAGCTCCAGAGCGTTATCGCCGTTGCCATATTGCCCTAAGTAAATGCCTTCAAAGTTGTAACCTCCGGGAATCGATATCTTCTGCATGCCACCGCCTCCATTACCTACCTGCAGGAGTGTCGCTGGCGCCGTTGTTCCGATCCCTACGCTCCCGCCCGAGACCGCGATCGGCGAATTGCCCACCGTCGAGCTGCCCGTGAAGACCGGCACAGTTCCCGAGGTGCCGCTGCCCGTTACCGTCTGGGCTGTCGCGCCCATGGCTATTAACAAGGCCCATCCCCCAAAAACAAACCCTCTGCGTTTATTCATCGAGCCCACATCTTTCCTTTCTGTCGCTGGTTGGCAATCATCGAAGACACGTGCACCCACTCGGGTTCCACACGACAATGTGGACGCGGTTCATCTCTGAACAGCCCGGTTAATAAGCAGCCTGGTTCATGGCTTTTAAAATCGCAAAGGAGAAGTCAGAGTAAGCTTAGAAGAGTTTTCAGGAATGGCAAAGTTACCTAAGTGATAAATTCTGCGCGCTGTAACTTAGGGTTAATAACAGGGCTCACTGCAGGGTGACGAGAACCTCAATGGTCCCTGTTCCCGAATCGAGACCGCCCAGCGCCTTTCCCACGACCGCACCCGTAAGTCGGCTGCGATCAGTGCCTTTCATGGCACGGCCAGGTATCGAGGACGCGACCAGCAGGTCGCCCGTCTGAATCGGACCATTTTCCGCGGTCACTTTGACAGGAACAATGCCCACCATGGCCAAAGGAACTTCGTCCGGGCTCTTTGCACCGCTCAGGCGCCTGCCGACGTATCCAGGCCTGGTGGAGTAGACTCCGGCAACGAGCGTGGAATACGGCTGCGCAGCCCGCAGGAACTTACCGGGGCTTTTCGGGTCGATCACCAGCAGATCGCCCGGTTCATAACTGTGGCGGTCGCCGGTCACATTCACCGACTCCGCGAAATCGCCGCCGCAGGCTACACCGGTATAAGCTGTGCTCTGCGTCGTGCCATCCTGAAAAGTGATGGACGCGCCACTGTTGGCGGTCAGCTTCACGTTGCCGTTGACTTCGAGAGCCGCGCCAGGGTTCGTCGTGCCGATGCCAACGCTGCCGTTGTAATGCAATGCCATCACTGGGGTAAACGCAGATGGGAATGATTGCCCCGTAGAATTTCCATTCCAGTTAATGCCATAAAAATCAATATTGCCGCTTCCGCCTCCCTCTTCGGACATAACCATTCCCTGGCCCCCCGAGTAAATCGGAGAAAAAGCATTCGTCCCATTCTGGGTATCCGAGGTCGTAAGGACCGCATTTATTCCGAAATATGCATCGGCATAATATGCAGTGCTTCCCAGTTCCCAGTAGCTACCCAGACGAATCCCTTTGCCGACCCCTTCATTCGCCCCGGCTCCGGTGAGATCGAGAAGCTCTTGAGGGTTTGCCGTTCGGATCCCGACATAGCCGCCGCTCGTTGCAGTAAGAGGAGAATTGCCCACCGACGAGCTTCCCGTAAAAACCGGCACTGTTCCCGAGGTCCCACTACCCGTTACGGTCTGGGCCGTTGCGCCTCCGGCCAGCAATGCCAGGACCAGCCAGGCCAAACTTCCATACTTATTCATCCTTCCAATCCTTTCGGGCTTCTCGTTAGGCGATATTTCATGCGCCAGTCCCCGCTTTAGCTTCATGCGCGCGTAGGCCATGGAGAAGACGGAGGATAATCGGCCCGCTCTGCCAGGTGAAAATCGTGGGGGCAGAACGCCGTATCATGCACGTGTGAAGTTACGAATGCTGATTTGCATGCAGTATAACTAACCCGTAATTTCAAGGTTACTTTTTGGTTGAGATCCGACACCCAGGATGATTTGAATCGCATCGCCGGCATATGCTTTATCCGCTCACTCGTCTCTACTCTCCACCCGAAACAGTGCGTCCCTATACTTCTGACGCCGCAGGCATCGTGATTGACGGCGCTGGTCGCAGACTCCTGTTTGGGATAGTTATTCTCTGACATCCTTTGGAAGAAGTGGTCACAGCAGCCAGCATGCCGCGCAGGCTCAAGGCGCCGAGCGTGAAATTCGTGTGGGTGCAAGGGCCTGCAACGTCTCGAATTTACTCGTAGCTCCCTTCGAGAACTCGCTTGCTTAACACGCGGCCTGAGGGCTAAACCGAACCAACCACCTTTTTCAACGCCACCATACACCACTCCTGGTTTCGTCAGAGCAAGTGGTTCGCCCGCTCTGCTCCTCCAGAGGGCATCGCGCTGCCCTGAATTAATCTGATTGTTTCCGTGCTGCGCTAAAATTCCACAGTGTGTAATCATGCTCAGCGACGATCAGCACATTGCGATACGCCGCCATCTCAGGAGAGTTCTTGCCAGTTCAGAATTCTCTCGATCTGGACGGGCGGCATCCTTCCTGGAATTTGTCGTCTTGAATGCCCTTGAGAACAATCGGGAGTCTCTCAAGGAGAGGGCTATCGGTATAGCCGTTTTTCAGCGGTCAGAGGATTGGGACCCGAAGCTCGATACAAGCGTCCGGACAGAAGCCCGCCGAGTCCGGAAGAAGCTCTCGGAATACTACTCCTCTCCAGCCGCAGACCCGGACGACGTGAATATTGATGTCCCGCTCGGATCATACTCACCCGTTTTTCGTTTCCCCGAACCGGAAGCCGAAATTCTTCCAGAGGGCGACACCAGTCCAGTTGCGGCTGTAGAGGAACCGTCTTCCGGGAGTCGCCAGGAAAGGTCGACAGGAACGTACCTGAGGCTCGGGCTGCTTGCGCTTTTTGTGGGCGCAATCGGTCTCGCTGCGCTACAGGCGTTCCGCATTCATCGGCACGGCTTGTTAAATGCGAATATCGGTTCCTCTTTCAAAACGTTGCCGATCACCGATGAATACGGTCATCAACTTAATCCGGCAATCTCTCCCGACGGCACCGAGATCGCCTATGCGTCCGACGCAGGCACAGGAACATTCCACATCATCCAACGCGCGATCGAAGGCGGAACGCCCCATCGGCTTACTTCAGGAATCGATCCAGAGTTGAGCCCAGCGTATTCTCCTGATGGGAAAGCGATCGCTTTCCTGCGGCTTCACGGCAGCACAACGGAAGTCGTGGTTCGGGAACTGTCATCCGGCAGCGAAACGCTCACCGGCTACATTGAGACTCAATTGGGCGACTGGACCGGAGATCCCGGCCCATTGATCGGCAACCTGGGCCCCGCGTGGACCCCCGATGGCACGAGGCTGGTAGTTTCGGACCATCCCCCTCATTCTTCTTCAGGCGGGCTTTTTATCCTCAATCTGGGGGATGGGTCGCGGCAGCAATTGACAACCGACGGCGGAAGTGAGCAAGACTTCCTGCCAAAAGTGGCCCCGGACGGGCAGCGGATCGCGTTCATCCGTGCATCGACACACGGCCATGCTGAGTTGTTCATACTTGATTTGAAGACGCGCGCTTTGAGACAAGTCACGAATGAAGACCATTCCATCAACGGCCTTGCATGGACGAAAGACCCGAACGAGCTGATCGTGTCTTCCAATCGGGAAGGCCCTTATCAGCTCTGGACTGTAAACGCGCTCAATGGGGCATTTCAAAAGGTCGATACCGATGCCGCCAATGCCATCGATCCACAGATGCCCGCAAATGCGTCGTGGCTTGCATACGTGACGCTGAATCAGGAATGGACTATTCAGAGGTTGACGATAGCCGGGCCTCCAGCGGCAAAGCCACTCGAACGATTCGTCGCTTCCGCGGGTCAGAACCATAGTGCCCATTTCTCTCCTGATGGCCGCTACGTCGCCTTTGTTTCTGATCGATCCGGCAGTTGGGAGATTTGGCTTTGTGGGGAGAGGTGTTCCGAACCTCAACGGTTGACCAATTTTCATGGTCCCTGGATCGGTGGACTGACCTGGTCGCCCGACTCGACCCGTCTCGCATTCGATGCAAGGCTTGGGCCGAAGTCTGCCATTTACATGATGTCAATCGTAGATCCCAGGCCGCAGCTCGTCGAAAGGAACAGCTTTGAAGAGAGGATGCCCTACTGGTCGCAGGATGGTGGTGCTCTCTACTTCAACTCCGACCGCGATGGGACGGTCGCAGTGTGGAAGAGAGACCTCCAATCGGGAGCCGTGAGCCGGATCGGAGTGGGATTTTCAATTCGGGAGTTTGGCCCGCGCCGAAACCTTCTCCTCGGACGGTCAGATGGCTTAATTTACGAACCGGAGAACATGCCAGGGGCATCCGGTAAGGCAATTCATCTGGCAACAGATCCGGTGCTGGCCTGGACGGTCCACGGGTCCTCTATTTATTACTGCGCGATTCAATCCGACGGCCATATTCATATATTGGTGTTTGAGGATGGGCGATCCAGGGAGATCGCAGACGAGGACATTCGCTTTCCTCGCACCGCTGCGTCCCTTGATGTGTCTCCAGACGGCCGGTATCTTCTCCTGACCGTGAGCGAACATTCGACGAGCAATATCTACCGTCGGATCACGCTCCATTAATCGTCCGTCTCCACTTTCCCAGACGACAACACGGCTGCGTCTTCCCCTTTGAATTTGAGGCGGGGTCAGTCGTTGCGCGGCCCGCGACGGCCCTGCCTGTCAATTCATGACATTTTCACGGTTCCTGGAGCGATGGGGATGCCCACCTGTAAGTCATTTTTAATGAGGGTCCTGCGAAAGAGGTGATACCTGGATTTCACCCCGCGAGCACGAAATTGCAGCAATGTGCCTTTTCCATCCAACTTTGGCGCGAGCGATGAGACGGGCAAAGTCTGTTTGAGCGACGACTAAAAAACAGATTTCCAACTCACAGGAGCGTCTCAACATGCAAGTCTTCCAGGTTTTCTTATACCTCCGATCTCGTCGGCCCGGCATATCCAGCCCGTCGAGCCCTCGGCGTTTGATGATGGTTACCTCTCTGATGCTCGCCCTGGGTATAACGGGCATCTGCCGAGCGCAAAACGCAACCCTCAATGGGGTCGTCGTCGATCCGTCCGGCGCCGCGATTCCAGGGGCAGCGCTGGCGGTCACCGAGACCGCGACGGGTCTTCAGCATCAGACAAAGACGTTGAAGGACGGCACCTACAGGGTTTCAGGTCTTCTCCCCGGTTACTATACGATCCGCGCGTCGCACTCAGGGTTCGAGAGCGGGGAGCGTCAGGGAGTCGAGCTATTCGTCGGCACACCGACGGAAATTGACCTGCAGTTGAAGGTAGGGCAATCGAGTGAAACGGTTGTGGTTCGCGCCGAGACTCCGTTGTTGCAATCCAATATTCCTGAGGCAGCGACCGAAGTGACACGTAAACAGTATGACGACCTGCCGCTGGTGCAGCAGGGCCGCATCCGCAGTCCGGCTGCGTTCATCTTTCTCGCTCCCTCCGTACAGGGCAACATCGCCGTCAGCGGTTTGGAAAATACTTCCGCTACCAATCAATTCGTAATCAACGGTAGCCAGATGCAGGTCAGCGAGTTTTACCTCGACGGCGTCGAGTTCGGTCAAATGCGCACCGTAGGCAGCCTGAACGAAAGCGCGCCTCCGGTGGACGCCGTCCGCGAGTTCAAGGTGACGACCACTCTTCTGCCTGCCGAATTCGGCCACTCTGGTCCTGCCGCCGGCCTTTTCAGCGTGCGCAGCGGCGAGAACCTTTATCACGGCTCCATCTATGAATACTTCCGCAATAATTATCTCGATGGCGAACCGTGGGGCACGGTGCAGCCTGTCTACACACGCCAGAACGAATTCGGCGCGACCATCGGCGGAGCGATCTTCGTGCCGAAACTGTACGACGGGCACAACCGATCCTTCTTCTTCTTCTCTTACGGCGGCTCACGCAAGTCCGGCGCGGACAGCATTCAAAACCTTCGCGTACCCAGTTTGGCAGAGCAGCAGGGTAACTTCAGCTCGTCGGCACTGTTTTCAGTCTATGACCCTTCAACCACCGCTCTCAACGCAGCGGGTACCGGCTATACGCGGGCGCAGTTCGATTACAACGGTCAGAAGAACGTCATTGATCCTGCCCGAATTGATCCGATTGCGGCGAACGTGGTGAAGCTCTTGCCAGCTCCCAATCTTCCGACCTCAGCGGGCACGAACGATTACCAGGCTTTAAAGGGAGAGCGCTTGCTGGACCCGGATGCCTTCACCTTTCGCATTGACCATCAGCTCTTTCCCAATCAACATCTCAGCGGGACCTTTGTTCACACCCACATCCCACGCGATAAGGTCGGTACCGGTCTACCCGGCGAACTGCAATCGGACAGTTATCAGCTCACGGCGGGAACCACCATCCGCGTGGGACATGAATGGACCCTGGGCGCCAATCGCCTCAACTCACTTTTCTTTGGCTTCAACCGCTTCGCCAACACTGAAACACCTCCAGACGGAAACTTCGGGTTGAGCGGGCTACCCAACAACGCACTTCCTTACTTCGCATTCACTCAAAGCTATCCCGACATCGCCAACAACGGACACTTCGCTGATTTCGAAAATAACTATCAGATCAAAGACGTATTTTCCTGGGCAATCGATCGTCACTATCTCCGCTTCGGCGGGGAGTTGCGCAAAATCCAGTTCAACGACACGAATCCTGATCCTGCCTTCACCACTATGAGCATCTCCGACCTGGAGACCCAGAATCCGGCCAGCCCCTCGAAGACCGGCGACGCGTTTGCGAGCTTCCTGCTGGGCCAGGTCAACAGCGCGACGACGGGAACACCCTACGAGATCGGAACGCGTTATAAGTACACCGGCTTCTTCGTGCAGGACGACTGGAAAGCCACCAAACGCCTCACATTGAATCTCGGCCTGCGGTGGGAGTTTCAAACCTTCCCCACCGAAGTTCAGAACCACACCAGCATTATCAGCCTGACCACGCCGAATCCCGGCGCCGGTAACCTGCCCGGAGCCCTGATTTTCGCCGGCACCGGAACAGGTCTTTCCGGCATGACGCAGTTCGAACCGAACAACTTCTCGGCGGCAGGCCCGCGCTTCGGCTTCTCGTTTGCAGCTACCCCCGGCACTATAGTCCGTGGCGGCTATGGAATCTACTATTCAGATACAGGAGTAGGCACCGCAGTCGCGCTCAACAGCGTCGGGTTTTCAGCGCAGGCCAACATTCTCAGTCCGGACAATGGCCTCCACCCAGCCTTTGTTCTAAATAACGGCTTCCCACAGGTCGCCAGCCTTCAGCCCGTGCTCTCACCGACGTTGCTCAACCCCAACGGCAGTACCGTGCAAAATGGTTATTACTTCGACGGCAACGCCGATGTCATGCCACGCATTCAGGAGTGGCAATTGGGAATTCAGCAGCAGCTGGGCAAACAGTGGCTGGTAGAACTCGACTATGTCGGCAACCACGGCACGCGCCTGTACGACCCAAATTTCGAGAACATCAATCAGGTGGCGCCGCAATATCTCTCGCTCGGTTCGTTGCTGACAGTGTCGGCATCCTCACCCCAGGCAGCCGCCGCCGGAATTAAGGTGCCGTATACCGGCTTCTCCGGGACCGTCGCGCAAGCTCTTCGTCCCTATCCGCAATACGGCACACTGACCTCGCTGGCGGGCAAGCCGGCATACAACTCCTACGACTCCTTCCAGGCTGTCGTCCGCAAGCAGTACAGCTATGGGTTGACCTTCAATGCAAACTTCACCTGGTCGAAGAATCTAGGCATCAGCAGTCCCGCCGCCTATGCTGCTGCACCTGACAACGTACTGGAGAATTCAGCCAACCCCGCCGCTGAGTACTCCTACTTGCCGATCGATATTCCATACGCCCTGGTGATGCACTACGTCTATGAACTGCCCTTCGGTGCAGGCAAGCCCTGGCTGGGCGGAGCGGGACGGCTCTCGCCGTTCGTAAGCGGATGGAAGTTTACCGCCGTCCAGCGTTATCAGTCCGGCTACCCAATTCAGATCCTGGCCAAGAACACGCTGAAGATCTTCAATCGTGTCTTGCGGCCCAATAAGGTCCCAGGAGTCGACGCATCCACCCACACATCCTCGAATGCTTTCACACCCTATAACGGTAAGAGGTTTCTGAACCTGGCAGCGTTCACCGATCCGGCTCCATTTACATTCGGAAACGCCGCACCCGCGTATGGGGACGCTCGTAATCCTCCCGTCTACGATGAGGACTTGTCTCTCGTCAAGAGCACGCATCTGTTCGAACGGCTCAACTGGACGCTATACCTTCAGGCATTCAATGCTCTGAATCGGCATCGCTGGACTTCGATTGACGGCAACATCGACGACGCGGGTTTTGGGCAGGGTACCGTCCCCAGTGAGCCGCGATACGTGCAGATTGGCACACGTTTCGAGTTCTAGAAGCTGCAGGCAGGCCGTCGTCCCGGACGACGCCTGCCATTGCACAGGATGGCCCGAAATTCCTTTAACCCGGAAATGGCAGGGAGAAGATCGTTGCGGAAATCAATACGAACTATCGTCGCGTGCATGTTCATCATCACTACCTTCAGGATGGCCCACGCCTCAACGCTGCTGCTCTGTGGCGGAGCGCAGGTTGTGGAGGATGAGGTTGTAACTCAGGACGGAAGGCCGCAGTTGAAAGAGGTTTGGCGCTGGCGGCCGGAGCAGAGCAAAGAGATGCCCGTTCCGATGATGCGCAAGTTCATTACGACGGACGACTGCAAGGCGGTCTCCGGGGGAAAAGAGGTCCTGATTACCTCGTCGGGAGATGCCGTCGCGCTGGTGTCTCATGTGACCGGCAAGACATTGTTCTATGCGACCGTGAAGAACGCACACTCGGCGGAGATTCTTCCCTCCGGGCTGATCGCAGTGGCATCGTCGAGCGCTGAATCGAACGATGGGGACAGGATCGTGCTCTTCGATCGCAATCGGCCCGACGCGCCGGTTGCCACCTTGCCGCTGTCCGCCGCGCACGGTGTGGTGTGGGACCGGAAACGTGAGGTGTTGTGGGCGCTGGGCGGCAAGGAGCTATTGCAGGTTCACGTGAGCGGAAACGCGACCCATCCGAGCCTGGTTGTGGAGCGCAGGGTCCCGATCCCACCCGGCGAAGGGCACGACCTGCAGATCGCTGGAGACGCAGCGTTGCTGTATGTAACCAACAGCAAGGCGGTCTTTGAGGTCGATCCGGAGACGCTGACCTTCCGGCGGTTTCAGACTTTCGCAGGGATGAAAAACATCAAGAGCCTGTCGATCAACCCAGGCTCCGGACAGTTAGTTTACACGCAGGCCGATCCCGGCGTGTGGTGGACATACACACTCCATTTTATGAATCCGGCCCAGGAAATTGTGCTGCCTTCGATGATTTACAAAGCGCGCTGGTTCCTGCCGTAGGAACAACGTTGTGCCTCCTCAGGTTTCAAATGGAAATGCGAATTGCCAGCCGATCGTCGAAAGAGGAGACTTATGAAGCCCCAAATCTCTCAAACTTGCTGTCGCGTGGTTCTTATTCGCTTGTTCCATACCTCTTGCGGCGCAGGCCTGATGTCCGGAGAAGAATCCCAACAAGCGTCCTGCTGGTGCTGAAGCGATGCAATCGTTCCTGCAGGGCTACGGAGCTATCTCGGTATTGATCGACCGAGTAAGATCATGGATCTTCTGGTGAACCGCACGGGCTGCCCTCCGAGCCCGACGGCAATTCTCGAAGGTATTTGTAGGCCGTTCGTTCTTCTGCACTCGAAACTGTCCAATGAACCGCTTTTCGAGTAACCGACACCGTGGTACAGGAGATACTGAGGCTGATGGCTCGGGGCGATGGATGCAGCTCGTCGTTATTGGCTGTTCATCGGCTGACCCGACGTTTCCCCCGATTCATGCTGCCGGCGGGCGGACAGGTAAGCCGGGAAACCCGAAGAAGCAAGCCTCTTACGGCACAGCTCAAGCCGTGTCCTTCCTAAAGCTATTCAACCGGCCCCACAACCGAAGTCCTCGCGGTGTATCAAGTTTTTACTGCCATCGTTATAATGCGCTGGTAGAACCCTGAGACTGGCTTCCAGCTCGGGCTTAAAAGGCAACACGTACGTGTTAAAAAAGCAGCAAAGCAACACAGACCTGTTTCAGGATGCTTCTATGTCTTCCGGCACACATACAAAGCTGTCTTCCGCGGCTTTGCGGTCGCAGCTGGTGGAAAAAATTCGAGAGGGCATTGTCACGCAGAAATACCGGTCCGGTGACAGACTGAATGAAACCAGTCTCGCGCGTGATTTCAACGTGAGCCGGATTCCTGTGCGTGAAGCGCTCATGCAGCTGCAGGAGCAGGGACTGGTGATGAATCATCCCCGCAGAGGTATGTTCGTCAACAGCATGAGTGAATCAGACACGCAGCAGATCAATGGAGTTCGTCTTGTTCTGGAGGCGGAGGCTCTGAAGCTGTGTCAGGCCCAGGCCACAGTGGAGATGATTCGGCAACTGGACGGCCTGGTGACAAAAATGGAGGACTGGCAGACCGGTTCTCAACTGGAAGCAGCAGCACTGGACCTGCAATTCCACAGAGCGGTCTGGAATTACAGCGGCAACAGTTATCTCGAAAAAACGCTGAATTCCCTGTCGCCTATTCTGTTTGCCCATCGCGCTCTGGACGGCATCAGCGATGAGCGGCTGCGCTGGATTCTCAACCACCATCGCTCGCTCCTTGATGTGATCGAAGGCAATTCCCAGACATCGCCGGAAGAAGCGATATTGACTCATCTGCGCGTGGGTTATACCGACCCGGAACGGTTTTCAAGCTTCAGCCATTCTTCCAGCCACGGGGAAGGTCCGGTTCAGTAAAACCCCGGCAGGTCTGGAACATGAACGCCCGCGGCTCTTCCTGCGCAGATGTTTTTCCTCTCCCGGAACCGAGTTGAGTTTTACCGAGCGGTCCAGCCTCCGTCGATCAGAATATCCGTCCCGGTGATGAAGCCCGCGGACTCGGAGCAAAGATAGCAGGCAAGGTCGCCGATCTCTTCCACTTTGCCCCAGCGGCCGACCGGCAGACTGGCAAGAAACTGAGCGTTCGCTTCGGGGTTGTTCATGACGGACGCATTCATCTCCGTTCCGAACGGGCCGGGGCTGATGCCGTTTACGGTAATTCCCTCGCCGGCGAGCTCCAGCGCCAGAGCGCGCGTCAGACCAAGAAGCGCCGTTTTGCCTGAAGAATAAGCGGTTCGGCCAGCCAGAGAAACATGGCTCATGATCGAGGTCATGTTGAGAATGCGGCCGTACCCGGAGCCTGTCATGCCGGGAATGAAGGCGCGGCACATCAGGAACGTCGAGATCAGACTCGAATCCAGGACGCTGCGAAACTCTTCCAGAGAAAATTCGACGAGCGGCTTGCGGATATTGATTCCGGCATTATTGATCAGTATCTGAGGAGGCCCGAACCGCTCTGTGACCGATCGGGCCAGAACAGCGACTTCGTCTTCCCTCGTCACATCGCAGACAAAAACGGCAGCCGTACCGCCCTGCTCAGCGATCGCCTCGCGCACAGCCTCCAGACGGCTCCGATCGCGCGCCACCAGGGCAATGCCTGCCCCTGCACTGGCGAGGGCCTTCGCCATCGCCTCGCCGAGACCACGGCTTCCGCCGGTGATGACGGCTGTTCTGCCATTCAGATCTATTTTCATATCCTCATTCCGTATTTATCCAAGTTCATATCTACAGCTATCATCATTTATTATCCGCGCCACTCATTCAGAGCGACGCGCCTTCCGCATCGATGCGAGCCTTCTCCCCGTCAGGATCGGCTCTGCGTCTGCGTCCGGCACTTTCCGGATCGAGATACAGCCAGGAAAGGGCCGAAATTATGGCGGCGCCCACCATCAGGTAGATCAGAGGGTTCCAGTCGCCGCCGGTTCGCTCCAGGATGAATCCGCCGAGAACGGGAGCGACAAAGCCCGCCAGGTTTCCCAGCATATTCATGGCGGCGGCGACCGTAGCCGTATACGGGCCGCCGATTTCCACACAGGCATCCCAGGAGATCGGCATGGTCAGATCGCTGCAGAAACTTGCCGCCCCCATGCACAGCATGGCGGGCATTACCCCGTGAATGCGGGTGAAGGCGAACAACAAAATCGCCGATCCCAGAAAACCGAAAAAAGCAATGACTCGCCGCGGAATTCTGGCAGCAACCAGGCCCGTGAGCAGCGATCCAAAACCGCCGAAGAGAAGCGGCAGAACGGCAAAGGCGGCTGCCCTTCCGGCCGACTGGCCGCGCGCCTCCCGCAGATAGGTGGGCAGCCAGGTAATGTAGAAGTACCACACGAAGGAGAAGCAGAAGTACTGCAGGACAAGAACAAAAATCTGAGGAGTCAGCAGCAGAGACAGCCAGCGATGCTGTGTCGTATCACCGTGAATGAAAGCGCGCGAGGTCTCCAGCATCTTCCGTTCGAGGTCGTTCACGGACCGGTGCTGCAGCGGGTCATCGCGGAACCAGAAGAGGAAAATGGCGCACCAGATCAGGCCCAGCGCTGCAAAGGAGACGAAAGCCCATCTCCAGCCCAGCAGCGTGATTGCGACCAGCGCGAGCGGCGGAGTCGCAGCGCCGCCCCAGCGTGTCGCAGCCCACATCAGCGACTGGGCCGTGACACGCTCTCGCTCGGGAAGCCAGACGCTCAGCATGCGCGTAAGGTTTGGAAAACATCCCGCCTCGCCGGCTCCAAACAGGAAGCGAATCACCCACAGAGAGAGGACATTCCATGCGGCTCCGGTGAGGGCGGTAAAAGCAGACCAGGCCAGCACGATCTGCGCCAGGACCCGCCGCACTCCCAGACGGTCTCCTAGCAGCCCCATGGGGAGCTCGAACAATGCATACGAAAGCCCGAACGCCCCGAAGACCAACCCCATCTGTTCTCGGCTGAGGTGCAGGTCCCGGGAGATCGGTCCTGCTGCCTCAGAGATCGCGACCCGCTGAACATAGGAAAGGACGGCGAGTCCAACCGCGAGTGCCACCACACCGTATCGGGCTCGGCTTGCCTTCATCCACGCACCCTGTACCAAAGGCTGGACCCCATCCCTGTGCCGAGGAAAGTTCGTCGCTCAGGAAGCGGCAGGAAGACGGCACCCGCTTTTCTGACAGAGAGCACAAACTGAACTGTATACTAAGTTCACTTGGGGACTCTGTCAATGCTTCACCACAGCGGAATTGCAGTATCATCACCAGACAAATGAGATTTTTTCATAAATAAATATGGAGCCCGCAACGACTGTGCATTTCCAGCCAAAACCCACCCATTCCGTACGGAGACCGCATGGCTGAACCGGCAACGCCTTCCACACTCAAGATCTATCTGCTCCAGAAGCTGCGCGAGACGATTCTCTCCGGCCGATACAAACCCGGCGACCGCCTGAATGAAAGTCTTATCGCGCGTGAATTCAAAATCAGCCGTATTCCGGTCAGAGAGGCCCTTCTTCAGCTTCAGGAAAGCGGGCTGGTGACCAACCGGAAGCGGAAGGGCATGTTTGTAACCCTGCTGTCGGAAGAGGACACACAGAAGATCAACAGCGTGCGCCTGGTTCTGGAAACGGAAGCGCTGAAGCTGGCGCGGCGACGCATGACGCCGGAGACCGCGGCGGCGCTTACAGCTCTGGTCGACAAAATGGAGGGATGGGACGGCACATTATCCGAGGCCGCCGCTCTGGATCTGGAATTTCACCGGACGATCTGGGAAGCCTCCGGAAACGCTTATCTGGCAAAGGTCCTGGATTCGCTGGTGGCTTCCTTATTTACCTACAAGACCCTGGAGCATATCAGCTATGATCTGCGCCGCTGGCGTCTGAACCATCACCGCGCGCTGCTCGATGTCGTGCTCGGTTCGGAGGAGCAGGATATTCAGGGTGCGCTGCTGATGCATCTGCGGATGGCCTACAAAGATCCGGAACGATATTCCAGCCTTGCCCGGTCGCAGTCCTGGCCCGCCCGCACCGGGAAAGACCCCGAAATCACCAGGCGATAGAGCGCCGGATCTTTCCTCGCGCCGCCTGCCGGGAGGAAACAGGAGAAATGTGACTCTGTTCACCGAGGAACATTCTGTGTTCTTCCTCCTCTCTGATAGTATTCAGTATACAGATATGACTTCAGGCAAGGCATTCCGTCATCGGGAAAACGTGTACAAAACTCTTTCCATCCGCGGATCGTTCCGGACAGACGGGACCCCGGCTTTGCGGAGCGGCGCATGAAAACCGGAAAAAGCCTTCGCTCGGCAGCATGGTTCGGTTCGGCTGACAAAGACGGCTTCATCCATCGGAGCTGGATGCGCGGCTATCCGGAAGACGTTTTCGACGGACGGCCGGTTATCGGAATCTGCAATACATGGTCGGAGCTGACTCCCTGCAACGCGCACTTCCGCGAGCTTGCGGAGCGGGTAAAGCGCGGCGTGTGGGAGGCGGGAGGGTTTCCCCTCGAGTTTCCCGTTATGTCTCTGGGAGAGACGAACATCAGGCCGACCGCCATGCTCTTTCGCAATCTGGTGAGCATGGATGTGGAGGAATCCATCCGCGCCAATCCGATCGATGGGGTGGTTCTGCTGTGCGGATGCGACAAGACCGTTCCCTCTCTCATCATGGGAGCCGCGAGCTGCGATCTGCCCACTCTGGTTGTCTCGGGCGGTCCCATGCTGAACGGCAAATTCCGGAATACCATGATCGGCTCGGGCACAGATGTGTGGCGCTTCAGCGAGGACGCGAGAGCAGGTATTCTCAGCCTGCCTGAGTTCCGGGAGGCCGAGGTGTGCATGTCCCGCTCCGCAGGCCACTGCATGTCGATGGGCACGGCGTCCTCGATGGCCTGCATGGTCGAGGCTCTGGGCCTGGGGCTTCCGCAGAATGCGGCTATCCCCGCCCCCGATTCGAGACGGCTTACGCTGGCTCATCTGGCCGGCCGCCGCATCGTGGAAATGGTTCACGAAGACCTTCGCATGTCCCGAATCCTGACGCGGCAGGCATTTGAGAATGCCATTCGTGTGAATGGCGCCATTGGCGGCTCGACGAATGTCGTTCTCCACTCTCTGGCTATTGCGGGAAGAATCGAGGTCGACCTGTCGCTGCATGACTGGGATGTTCTGGGCCGCGATGTCGCGACCGTCGTCGACCTGATGCCGTCCGGACGCTTCCTGATGGAAGACTTTTATTATGCGGGGGGACTTCCGGCCATTCTTCGTCTGCTCGGCGAGAACGGCCTGCTGCATCGCGACGCTCTCACCGTAAACGGGAAGACGATCTGGGAAAATGTGCAGCATGCAGCGAACTGGAACAGCGAAGTCATCCGCCCCGTCGACAATCCGGTGGCCGCTCACGGAGGCATTACCGTGCTGCGCGGCAACCTCGCGCCCGATGGAGCCGTGATCAAGCCCTCCGCCGCGTCGCCTCATCTGCTCCGCCACCGCGGCCGCGCCGTAGCATTCGACAGCATCGAGCATTATCGCCAGCGCATTGCCGATCCGGAGCTCGACGTGGACGAGAATTCCATTCTTGTGCTGAAGAACTGCGGTCCCTGCGGTTATCCCGGTATGCCCGAGGTCGGCAATATGGGCCTGCCTCCTGGCATACTGCGGCGGGGCATCAGGGATATGGTGCGCATCTCGGACGCGCGCATGAGCGGAACCGCGTATGGCACGGTGATCCTGCATGTGACGCCGGAAGCCGCTGTGGGCGGCCCTCTCGCGCTGGTTCGCGATGGCGACTGGATCGAGGTGGATGTGGAAGCGAGGAAGCTCCATCTCGACGTATCGGACGAAGAGCTGGCGGCGAGGCGCTCGGCGTGGAAAAAGCCGGAACAACGGATGAAGGGCGGCTATCAGGGGCTGTACGTCGACCGCGTGATGCAGGCAGACCGGGGAGCGGATTTCGATTTTCTGGTTGGCTGCCGCGGCGCAGATATTCCACGGGAATCTCATTAAGACGAGGACAAAAGTGAACACTATCGATCTGGAAGGCCGCCATGCGGTCATTACCGGCGGAGCGGAAGGAATCGGAAGAGCGATAGCCGAGAGACTGCTGGCATCCGGCGCCTCCGTCTCCCTGTGGGATATGGACCAGGACCGGCTCGGGACAACGGCCGCACAGCTGAACGCAGAAGGCCGTATCCAAACCCGAACCGTCAATGTAACGGAGCCGGACAGTGTACTGCTGGCGGCCGAGGAAACAGCCCGTAGCTTCGGAAAGATCGATATTCTCGTGGCCAATGCCGGCATCGCCGGCCCGAACTTTCCCTGCTGGGAGTATCCCGTCGATGCGTGGCAGCAGGTGATCCAGGTTGATCTGAACGGAGTCTTCCACTGCTGCCGGGCTGTTGTGCCTTTTATGCTGAAGCAGGGTTATGGACGCATCGTGAACGTGGCCTCGATCGCCGGCAAGGAAGGAAATCCCCAGGCATCGGCCTACAGCGCAGCCAAGGCTGGCGTCATCGCTCTGACGAAATCACTGGGAAAAGAGCTGGCGGAGCACAACATCGCGGTAAACTGCATTACGCCCGCCGCAGCGCGCACACGGATCTTCGATCAGATAACCCAGCAGCATATCGATTACATGCTGGCGAAGATTCCGCGGAGACGCTTCGCGGAGGTCAGTGAAATTGCGGGGATGGTCGCCTGGCTGGTCTCTGAAGAAAACTCCTTCACGACCGCCGCCGTCTTCGATCTGAGCGGCGGCCGGGCGACGTATTAGAGCCGTTCTCCTGATGCCATAGAGTGGCAGGAACCATGCCGTGTGGCCGTTCTTTGGCGGAACGGCCGCTCCGGAGTCTTCATTTCCCCCTCCACACCTTCAAAAGAGCGGCTCCGGAACGCCCCGGCGGCCAGGCACAGAGGAAGAACATCTTTACCGGAGCGTCAGTCGGGAAGCGCAAAGCTGTAAAGCGTATTTCCCGCGGAAATGGCTACGTACTGCCTTCCATCCACGGCGTAGCTGACCGGTGCGGAGGCGATTGTGCCTCCTGTCTGGAAGTGCCAGAGCGCTCTGCCCGATGCGGCATCGAGCGCAATCAGGTTTCCATCGGCCGTGGCCAGAAAGACCAGCCCACCGCCTGTGGCCAGGACGCCCGCCGTCATCGAGCCGCGAAAGGTCGAATACACCCATTTCGCCGCTCCGGTCCGGGTGTCGATCTCTTTCATTCCGCTTCGATGCTCTTCACCAGAAAGAAAAAAGGGACGTCCCCCCATATACTGGCGCCCCGCCTCATATTTCTGGGATACGCTTCGGTAGCCCAGAGCGCTGTCCGTCACCACCACATACAGCTTCGAATGAATGCGGTCGTAGGAGGGGTTTGCCCAGTCCGCGCCGCCGATGACGGTGGGCGAGACAATATTGCCGGTCGGCGTCGCCTTCCAGTTCGGCAGCAGAATCGGAGTGCCGTCCGGGTGAAAGCCGCCGTTCCAGGTCTGCCTGACATAGGGTTTGGCAAAGACAAACCTTCCGTTATCCCGGTCGAGCACATAAAACAGCCCGTTGCGGTCTGCCTGCAGCAGACGCCGGCGCGTCGTGCCTGCCACGGTCTGGTCCGCGAGCACCACATCTTCGTTCGCGTCCCAGTCATGCGTATCGCCGGGAGTGAACTGGTAATACCACCTGAGCTTTCCCGTATCCGGATCGAGCGCCAGAACGGAGCAGGTAAACAGGTTGGCGCCTTCGCGGACGTCCGCGTTCATATCCGGTCCGGGATTGCCCACCGTCCAGTAGAGCACGTCCCGCTCCGGATCATAGCTGCCGGTCATCCAGGTGGGCCCTCCGCCCTGCTTCCAGCTATCCCCGGTCCAGGTCTCGCTTCCGGGCTCGCCCGGCCTGGGCACGGTGTAAAACCGCCACAGCCGCCTTCCGGTTACGGCATCGTAAGCGTCAAGAAAGCCGCGAATCCCGAATTCTCCCCCCGCGACTCCGACGATGACTTCCTTTTTGATCGCCAGCGGGGCCTCGGTGATCGAATAACCCTGCAGGGTATCGGCCACCTGCGTCTCCCAGAGCAGGCGGCCCGTTCGCGCATCGAGGGCGACCATGGCGGCATCCAGCGTGCCGAAAAATACACGGCCGCCCAGCACCGCAACGCCGCGATTGAAGGGGTTGGACTGGTAGGGATTGATCGCCTTCTGCCGGCGCTCATATTTCCAGATCACGAGCCCGCTGCGAGCATCGATGGCATACACGCCGGCCGCATCGCTGGTCGTATAGGTGGTGTACATCACGCCGTCCACCACCAGCGGAGTCGCTTCGAGAAGCGGACCGGGCGGCATCTGCACCGCCCAGTGCGCCTGCAGCCGCCCAACATTGGCGGGATTGATCCGGGCCAGAGAGGAAAAGTGATCTCCCTGATAATTGCCCCAGTAGGTCAGCCAGTTCTGCGGCTCCTTCCGGGCGTTGCGCAGCCTTTCGAAGGTAAGGCCGGGCGGCAGAGTCGCCTGCACCGTTTTGCTGAGGTCGCGCGCTTTCAGCGTCTTCAGATAAGCCACCAGGTTCTGAATTTCGGCGGAGGAGAGCACCTGTCCGTAGTTGTCCGGCATCAGCGATTTCGTTTCCGAGTGCTCCTCGACAATCTCGCTTCGGTCGAGCCTGCGAAGCTTTCCGTTCAGGTCCATCAGAATCAGCGTGAAGTTGTCTTCCGCCCGCTTGATCCCCGTCATGACCTCGCCGTTTCGGGTGGTGACGCGAACGGCTTCCGGCCGAAGCTGGCGCCGCCCAGGCGAAGCAGGGGCGTTCGGATTCAGAATCACAGATCGCAGAGACTGCGCCGGGTTCTTCCCGACGGCGGAGAGATCCGGTCCCAAAACGGAGCCGCGCTCGTTGACCTCGTGACACCGCCCGCAGCCGCCCTTGCCCCAGAACGTCGCTTCTCCGGCCACAGGGTCGCCCGGCACCGTCTCTCCGGCACTGGCGCTGCCTGCGCTCAGGCTCCGCAGCCAGGTGATGATCTTCCATATATTGTCCGCAGGCAGAGCGGAAAAGGAGGGCATCTGCGTGCCCGGAATGCCGGTGCGGATGGTCCGGAAGAGATCGCTGTCTTCGCTTCCATGAGAGAAGCTGCCGGTTGCCAGCGACGGGCCGCGGCCTCCCTGGGCATCCCCGCCATGACACTCCTCGCACGTCTGCTGATACAGCGCTCTGCCGGCTGCCACGGCCGCGGCAGAGTCCGCAAACGGATTCGTTTGCGCATCCGGCCTGTCCGCCTGCTGCGCCGTCAGCGGCAGAGCGCCGGACAAAATCATCAGCAAAACAATCCGAACCGGGTATTTCAAACGTTTTTCTCCTCTGCTCGCATGGCTTCAGACCTGCGGGCCCTGTAATTTTCTTCGCCGGGGCAGACCGTTCACCGGGGCAGACTGTAGGCGTAGAGGCTGTCCCCGGCGCTGAAGAGAATCCACTGCCTGCCGTCCAGCATGTAGGTGATGATTCCGCCTGACTCGTTCGCCGCGACCTCCTGGTGCCAGAGGATTCGGCCTTTGTCGGCGCTGAAGATAATCAAATTCTTCTGGTCGTCGCCAGTGATGACCAGATTGCTCGCAGTGGTCAGAAGAGCGGGCCCTGTCGTGGGCGGCGCATTGTTCAGGTTCGGATACTCATGCGTCCAGACCGCGCGCCCGGTGAGTGGGTCGATCGCCTGCAGAATGCGCCGGGTGTGACCGATGCCCGCCCCGGTGCCGCCATATCCGGAGGGATGGTCGCTGTCGTCCACCAGGTAATAAATAGCCTTCCCTTCCACCGAGTTCACATAAAACAAGCCGGTTTTGGGACTGTAGGCGGGGGCAAACCAGTTGGTGGCGTTCACGATGTTGATCGAGCCGCCGACGGTGGGGTCTTTATCCGGAATCGGGATAGGTTCGCCCTGCGGCGACAGGCCCGAGGAATAATCGAGCGGAACAAAAGGCCGAACGACCAGGTACTTTCCGGTGACGCGATCCAGCGTCACAAAGAAGCCGTTGCGCGCCGCCTGCGACACCAGTCTGCGCGGCTTTCCGTCAACGACTTTGTCGATCAGAATGGGCGCGGTGGTGTTGTCGAAGTCATGCGTGTCGTGCGGTGAGACCTGGAAGTACCATTTCAGCCTGCCGGTATCGAGATCGAGCGCGACGATGGATTCGGTCCACAGATTAGCTCCGGGACGCCCCTGTCCGGCAAAGACCGGATTGGTATTGCCCGTCGGCCAGAACAGCAGATTGAGTTTGGGATCATACGTGCCCGGCATCCAGGTCATGCCTCCGCCATGTTCGGAGGCTGCTTCATTGGGCCACGTTTTGAGCGCCGGATCGTCTTTGCGCGGCGTGGACCACCAGGTCCACTGCAGCCGGCCCGTCGCCGGATCGAACGAATCGAGAAAGCCGGGCATGTCCATCGCATCGCCGCCGACCCCGACAATCACATGGTTCTTCACCACCAGGGGCGCCGACGTTGAGAAATACTGCTTCCGCGCATCGGCATAATTCTTCCGCCAGAGCTCTTTGCCGGTCGTGGCATTGAGGGCAATCAGCCAGTTGTCAGGAGTGAGGAAATAGACCGTCGTTCTCCAGATGGCGACGCCGCGCTGTCCAATCAGGTGACCGCCATGGTCCACCCATTCGTAATGCCACAGTTCCCTGCCGGTGTGCGCATCGAGCGCCCACACATGATCCGGAATGGTGATGTAGAGAACGCCGCCCACCAGAAGCGGCGTGCATTTGATCACCGGCACCGGCGCGCCGCGCTGCGCGCCGACACTGGTGATCTGATAAACCCACTGCTGTGCGATCCGGCTCACATTAGCGGGTGTGATCCGGGTCAGCGTGCTGTAGCGCTGGCCGGTGTAATCGCCGTTGTACGTGGGCCAGCTCGTGACCGGCGGTCTGCCGATGGTATTCGGATCAGGTGAAGCGACAGGCGCGGCCGCAGCCAGACTCACGAGCGCGGCAGCCGCAATGGCCATGCAGACGGCAGGGACAGATCTCATTTCAGCGTCTCCAGCCAGGCCGTGACGTTGTGCATATCGTCATTCCTGAGAGTCATTACGATGTCCTGATGCGGAGCGAGCGGGTCCTTCATGCTGACCGTTGTCCCAGGAACCCGCTCGATGATGCGGGACTGACCGATGCTGTCCACCAGCTCGACGCGGAAATCGCTGACCTGCGTGACCCGCCCGGAGACCGTGCCGCCATCCGGCGTCGTCACCGTCGCCGTGACGGCCAGTGATCCGTCTGCCGGCCGCTCCGGCCAGATCCATCCGCGCTGAAGCTGATCGGGGGAACGGAACCTGGCCGCGATGTGCGCAAAGGTCGCAGCGGTATGGCAGGACATGCAGTGCGCCGCGGCATATGCCTGTCCCTTCGCGGCGTCGCCCACCAGAATGTTCAGCACATGATAAGTGCCGCGGTTCGCGACGTCCTCGACCTGCAGATGAAGAAACTCGGCAATGTCCCTGAGCTGGTCATCCGGCACGGCGGCAAACGAAGGCATGCCCTTTTCCGGGCGGCCCTTCTTCAGAAACGGCACCAGATGCTCGCCATGGTCGTCATCGAGAACCACATCCGAGGTGATCAGGCTGGGGCCTTCCGCGCCGCGCGCCTGAGGCCCATGACAAAAGGAACAGCTTTGCTGAAACAGAGGCGCTCCACGGGCCGCGGCTGCCTTGTCCGGCGCTGTGCCAAGACCAAGAAAGGCACGGGTGGCCTCAGCGCGCTGCTGCGGGGTGAAATTCCGGCGAGCATTCGGGTTCTGCGGGTACGCATGAGCTGCCGCAAAAAAAATCACCCCTCCGGCAAGAACTGCACTCAGGAGTCGTTGACACATCCGGATATTCCTTTCGGAATCGGAGAGTTTGAATCCACTGCGTGGCCCGAAAACCTGGGAGAGCCGAAAAGCCGGTTTTTGAGATTCCCACTTTCTGCTGAAAGGAGCTCCCGGCACATTGAGGTATGCGCGGCACTTCGTTCTTCTCGAAAACGAGTGAAGTATATAATATACAATTACACTTCGGAAACAGAATCTGAAGCAAACCGGGAGAAAAATGTCCCAGCGGAGAATCATCGGCACTCTGATCCTGCTCACCCTCACTCTGGCAGCCGCCGGAGCAGCCGCAAAGTCCGGAAAAATCAAACGATCCAGGGATCTCAGAATTGCCGCCGTCGACGTCGAAGGCGGCGCCGCCATATTATTTGTTACGCCGGAGGGCAAATCGCTGCTGATTGACACGGGCTGGCCGCCCGGCATCGGCGGTCCCCGCAGAAAACCTGATGCCCCGCCGCCGCCTCCCATGCCGTCGAGCGCCGACCGTATTGCCGCTGCCGCCGCTTCGCTCGGCATAAAGAAGATCGATTACCTTCTTATGACCCACTACCATGTGGATCACCTCGGCGGCCTTCAGGCGCTGCTCGCGAAGCTGCCGGTCGAAGCCTTCATCGATCATGGCCCCAACCGCGAAGAGCCTCCGCCGAATGCAACGCCGCGACAGCTTGCCTTCGCCACAGCCACGCTGTATCCCGCCTGGGTCGCGGCATATCAGGGCCATGAGCACATCACTGCTCAGGTGGGTCAGAAGCTCGATATCGGCTCGATGCATCTTCAGTTCGTCACCAGTGACGGCAATGTGCTGCATGAGCCTCTGCCGGGCGCTGGCCAGCCCAACCCGCTCTGCGCAAATGTACTCCCGATGGACCGCAACGGCGGCGAAGAGAATGTCCGCTCGGTCGGCACCCTCATCACCTTTGGCAAAACGCGCATTCTTGACCTGGGAGACCTTACCTGGAATAAGGAAATGGAGCTGCTGTGCCCCGTCAACCGGGTCGGCAAAGTCGATGTTTATTTCGTCACCGGTCACGGCATGAATCTTTCGAGCAGTCCTCCCACAGGCGCGCTTGATCCGCTGGTCGCCGTGATGCAGAACGGCCCGATGAAGGGGGGCGATGAGGCAGTTATCAGGACGGTGGATAGTTATCCCGACCTGAAGGGTTTCTGGCGCGTTCATGATTCGGTGCGTTATCCCGATCTGAACGGCGACCCCGATTACATTGCCAATCTTGATCAGTTATCGGATCAGGGTTATCCGGTCGACATCGACATTACTCCGCGAGGCCGCATCACCGTCACCAATGGTCGCAACCATTTCAGCAGAACTTATACAGCGCGCGGGAAGTAATGCCATCGCCGGTCATGGCGCCGGCTTCCGCAGGCCGGCCGTCGCTTTGCAGCAGCTTGCCCTCGCGGCTAACGTAGTTATATCCCTGATGCTGGTGTGCAGCGCCTGCCCCGCTCCTGCTCTGAGCATGCCGGAACAGGAGTTATCGGCGACGCCACGGCAGACGCAGGCGGCCGGTGAGTCCAGTCCCGATCGCGCCAGGTATGTGGGCGATGCAGCCTGTTCCGGATGCCATAAAGATATAAGTCTCTCTTATCTGCATACCGCTCACCACCTGACCTCGCAGTTAGCCAGCCGGATCTCGGTTTTGGGGCCGTTTGAGGAGCCGCGGAATGAAGTGAAGGTCATCAGCTCCACAGATGAATTCCTGGGGCTGCCGCTTCTCTTCCGGATGGAAGCAAAGAGCGATGGCTTTTACGAAACCGCGTATGAAACCATTGAGGCTGGCGACCCTTCGCAGATACAGACTTTCAGTAAACGGATCGATATCGTTACAGGGTCCGGAGTGCGCGGGCAAACCTATCTGTACTGGCAGGGCAGCCAGTTATTCGAGCTGCCGATAAGCTACTGGACCGGTATTCACAAGTGGATCAACAGCCCGGGATACGAAAACGGAACGGCTGACTTCTCCCGCCCCGTTTATCCGCGCTGTCTGGAATGCCATGCGACGTATATCCGTCCGCTTTCCTCCGATCCACTGACAAATCGCTACGACGTACAAAGCCTGATCCCTGGAATATCCTGTGAAACCTGCCACGGTCCGGGCGCCGACCACGTCGAGATGCAGAAGGCCGCTTCCGCGCGGTCCGCGGACCAGCATATTCTGAATCCGGCGAAGTTTTCGAGAGACAGGCAGATCGATCTGTGCGCGCTCTGCCATAACGGAGCCCAGCGTGAAGAGCGCGCGCCGGCATTTACCTATTTACCCGGCCGTCCGCTGGACAGATATCTCAGACCGGAAGCGGTGGATATGCCGACACATCCCAATGTGCACGGCAATCAGGTGGGGTTGCTGGAAAAAAGCCTCTGCTATCGCTCATCGCCCACGATGAGCTGCTCGACATGCCACGATGTGCACGCGACCGAACGATCGGCTGCATTCTATTCGCAGCGGTGCCTGACCTGTCATCGCGTGGAAAGCTGCGGGATGTCGAAAAAGATGGGGCGCTCTATCGCAAATAACTGCATTGACTGCCACATGCCTGTACAGCCAACGAGCGCCATCGTCTCGGTCACGGGAAACGAGACGGTGCGGGCTTCCATGCGGACACACTGGATCAGAGTGTATCGAGACAATATCCCGGCATCGGAGCAGAAAAACAGAGCTCGCCCCTGAGCGCGGGCATTCGTCAGGGACGCATCATCTGGACTGCGTTTCGGACTCTTCCTTCGCGTCCACCATCTCGTTGAGGCTCTGTGTTGTATGAACGCGCATCTCTATAAATACCTTGCCTAACTGCTCCCGAATGGCCTGGTACTGCTTAAACTTCGCGATCTCCTGATTTGCCTCCGCGGTTTTTCCTGTCTGGCGGTACAGCAGGCCCAGCCGATAATGAGCAAGAGCATTGGTCGGATCCTCCTGCACGGCATGCTCCAGCGCGGCGATGGCCTTCTGCTTCTCATTCATAAAGGTCAGTGCTCTGGCCAGGCCAACATTCGCTTCCGCGTCGTCAGGCTGCAGCGCAAGCGCTCCGGAGTAGTCCTCGTAAGCCTGCTTTATCTCGTTATGCTTCATGGCAATATCTCCAAGCCTGCACTTCGCCTTTTCATCGAAATGATTTGCGGCCAGAGCTGCCTTGTATTCCGCTTCGGCTTCGGACTGAAGCGCGGGATCGGCGGACGTATTCAGCGCTTCCGCCAGCTCATAGTGCAGTCCAGGAAGCTGCGCATTCAGCCGCATGGCTTCGCGATATTGCTCAATGGCGCCGGATGTGTCGTTCTGTCTCTCCATCTCATGCGCCATAATCATGTGCATCTGTGCGGATTTCGGCGCGACCAGCCCCAGACTCAGCATGGCTTCGTTCGTCAGCTCGGAGTAGATCCGGTAGGCCGTGTATAAAATGACCGGATTTTCAGGCTCCCGCGCCCGCAGAACGCCCACAACCGAAGCTGCTCTGCTCAGATCGTTCGCCGAATAATCCAGCTCGATCAGCTCCATGCCGCTCTCCACGCAGATCTTCTCGTCCTTTAAATTAGGAAACGCGCTTTCCAGATCGGCTCTGGCCTCAGCCACCTGTCCGCTCCGTTTCTCCGACATGCCCAGCAGCGCCTGCGTCTTCCACAGGTCGGGTTTCAGCTTCAGAGCGGTACGAAGCTGTGGACTGGCATCCGTATAGTCACCCTGGAAAAAGAAAAGCACACCCAGGTTGGCATGCGCGTCCAGGTTCTCCGGGTCCAGGGCAACGGCAGCGCGATATTCCGGAATCGCCAGAGCAGGCTTGTTTTCCGCAATGTATTTCTGTGCGAGGCGCATATGCGCCTGAACCTCCTGCTGAGGATCAGAAGGTTTTTGCGCCGGTACAGGAAGAACTCCCGAAAGAAAGATGCCACTAAAAACCAGGGGAACGGCTGCTCGAAGATCCATACATCATCCAGTTTCTTTGCCGGAAATAGCTGCTGTAGTCTACACCACGATTCCGCCCTCCGACACGACTGCGGTTTATAGAAAAAGGGCGACAGCGAGTGCCGTCGCCCTGCAGGTTCAGATGGTGCATTCCACGGTGGCTAAAAGGAGAATCGTGCGCTTAACTGAAGGATGCGTGCCTTGCTTGTCGTCGAAGTGATCACACCGGCACCAGGATCGTTGACGTTCGTATCCGGCGCGCTGAAGCTGGCATGGTTCAGGACGTTGTTCGCGTCTCCGCGAATTTCAAGGTGAACACTCTCAAACGGAATGGCGAATGTCTTGCCAAGAGAGCCGTTCAGCTCGCTTAAGCCAGGGGCCCTGAGGCTGTTTCTGCCGGCATCTCCATAGGTGGCTGCTGCCGGAAGCGAAAATGCCGCCGGATCGTACCATTGCTTAATCGAGCGGTTCTTCGGCGTGGGGCTGCTAACAACATTCGGCAGCCAGTATGAGTTCAGTCCCTGCGAGTATGAATTATTCGGTCCTGAAATTGTGGGGGTAAAAGGATTGCCGGTCTGCGCCACAAATGTTGCGGTCGCCTGCCAGCCTCCTAAGGCTTCGTCAAGGAACATATTATCGTTCAGGAATCGTCGACCTCTGCCGAAAGGAAGCTGGTAAACACCATAACCTTTGAACATGTTTCTCACATCGAAGTTCGAGGAGGCATAATTCGCTGCCGGATCAAAGGCATTCTGGTAAATCTGCAGGCCGCCACGCGATGCGCCACCTCCCGATCCCGTGGTGCCAAACCCGGATGAATCCTGCGTGTCCAGCATGTGTGACCAGGTGTAATTTACCGAGAAGCTGAAGCCTGCGCTCAGACGCTTCTCAGCGACAAGCTGCAGCGAGTTATAACTCGAATTCGCATTGGAAGGATCGGCCAGGATGCTTTGAAACTGCGGGTATGGCCTGCTGCCCTGATCGTTGACGCTCAACTTACTTTCAGGTACCTGGTTGACATCGACCGGAAACGAGAGATGCCGGCCTGCACTCGCAACATAGGACCCCTGCACCATCATGGTTGGACCGATCTGCCGCTGCACGCTTAACGACCACTGATACATTGTGGGCACGGGCAGATCGTAGACGTTGTAGTTTACTGTTTGACCGTTATAAGCCGTCGACGAATGGGAAACTGCCAGATAGGGGAGACCGGGATCTGCTTCATCCCAGGTCGCTACCGGAGTCAGCCCATTTGTACTGGAGATCGAACCGTAAGAGTTCGAGCCGAAACCCAGTCCGGCACAATATACATCGCAGCCCCATGGATAGGCATAGATACCGAATCCGCCACGGACGGTCAGATTTGCCTGCGGGGCCCAGGCAAAGCCGATACGCGGCAGAAGCAGGTCATATTTCGATTTTTGCAGGGTGGTTCTTCCGTTGGCCGGCGCGAACCACATGGCCCCCGGCGTACTGGTCGCTGCATTCATCAGGCTCGGATCAAAGGAGCCCAGGCGATTGTGAGCTTCGCCCCATCCTTCCTGAATCTGATAGCGCAGACCGAGGTTCAGCGTCAGATCAGGACGCACCTTATAGTCGTCCTGAATGAAAAGAGCAGGCTTTTTGGCCCGGGGACCATCTTCAGGAAAGTTATTGGCGCTCCAGGTCTGTTCCTGGCCCAGCAGGAAATCTGCGTAGGCTGCTCCAGTGCCGCTTGACTTGGGCGACTGCTGGGTAAAGACGCCCGTAAAGGTAAATTCACCCGCCTGCACGTTTCCCCAGGTCGTATCCGCTTCCTGATACGCCAGCAGCTCGCCTCCAAAATGCAGAACGTGCTTCCCCTTCACCAGCGTAACGACATCCGATAGATCGTCCGCGTTTTCGACAAGAGTTGCAGCCGTTCCGGCCGTCAGGTTGCCGCAACAGGACCCGCTGATGAATGTATCGGGAAACAGATCCGCCTTCGCATACTGCAAACCCACCTTGCCTGGGTATCCTCCATTAAGAGTTTGCGGAACAAACCAGTTTCCCTGACGGGTATAGCCGAAGCGGAATTCATTCACCAGGGACGGAGAGATAGTCCAGACATCGGAAATCTGGGTAAGGTAATTCACCACATCGGAGTTCGTGCAGCCTACCGGGCAGTTACTGATCGCGCTTTTGCCGCTTGTAACGGCGTTTATCTCGGTGATGGAGAAGGTCAGTCTGTTTTTTGAAGTCAGATCGTAGTCCAGGCGCCCGAAGAGGTGAGATACGGGGGCCGGCGCCGTATAGCTGTAATAATGATTGTTGGAAACCTCCCCGGGATATCCCGATGCGGGTGTTCCTGGCACGTTGGCCGGCTGAAAGTACTGCTGGATCGCCAGAGCAACCTTCTGAATATCACCCTGAGGAATCTGATTATCCTGAAACTGACTGCGGCTGTAGCTTCCATCCGGATTCTGAGTCAGCGTGGACGGATCGTAGATGGGAGGCATGCCGGTAAAGTTGCCCTGCATCATGGCCGCCGTCGGGACGGTGTTGTATCCAAAGGTAGCCGATTCATTCAGCACCTTATCGTAGTTGAAATAGAAGAAGGTTCTGTTCCTGAGAATCGGGCCGCCCACGGAGCCACCAAATTCGTTGTAGCGAAGGAACGGCACAGTGGGCGAGAAGTAATTCCTGGCGTTCATCGCGTCGTTCTGAAAGTACTCATACGCCGAGCCATGCCATGTATTGGTTCCGCCTTTGCTGATCTGGTTGAAGGCCGCGCCGCCTACTCCATATTCCGCTGAAAAGGTGGATGTATTGACCTGGAGCTCCGCGACTGTCTCGAAGGTGGCGTTTTGAAAATTCGAGCTTTGGGGAAGAGTTGTGGAGGCGCCATCAGCAAGAAAGTTCGAGTAATACGGCATTCCGCCATTAATGGAAACCCCGGTTCCGGGATTCGAAGTCCCGCCGGCGTTCGATCCATTCGCGCCTGACGCGCCGGGCAGCAGCACCATAAAGTTGGTCCAGTTTGCGCTGACGTTCGGCAGCTTCTGCATAGTCTCAGAGCTGAGCGTCGTCGACTGTTCGGAGGATTCGGTCTGCAGAAGCGGCAAATCGGCACTGACCGTCACCTTTTGCGTCGCGGCACCTACCTTTAACTGCGCGTCTACCGTAACAGCGCCGACCTGAAGAGTGATGGGGCCACGCACATAGGTCGTAAAGCCCTGCTTTGTGAAGGTCAGCTGATAACGGTCCGGAACGATCGAGTTCGTATCGTAGAGGCCGGCACCGTCCGTTACAAAAATGTGGGTGTCGCCCTTATCGACATCCAGGACAGTAACCGTCACACCAGGAATAACTGCCCCCGAGGGATCGGTTACCGTGCCACGGATGTCTCCGGAATTTGTATTTTGCGCCAGACCGGCCACGCCGATGCCGACTAACAAGCCTGTCAGACAAATGCGTATTGTTCTCCCCATTACGGCCTCCAGAACTTTCGTTCAATCGCACTGCGATATATTCAGTTTTTTCGCCGATACTGCATTGGCTCCTGCCACATCGGCATTTCGTATTCATGCTTCGTAACTATGGCGTCTCACTGAAAGCGGCGTAGCTGTGTGGCTGTATCGTGATCTGAAAATTCACGCGATCCGGCCCCGTATTGATGATTCGGCCGCCGAACCCGCGACGCGGCGTGCTGGCCGATCCGGTAGTGACATCTCCGGTCTGCATATTGGTAATTTTGGTTGTGCCCCCCGTGAGGGCGACAGTGACCGCAACCGGTTGATCCAGGTAAGACTCCACCACGAAAGTGTGGTTGTCATACGCAAAGAGGCTGACCTTGTCGGGTCCATCGAGGCGAACCGGGAAATCTCTCAGAAGGTTTTCTCTGAGGACGGAAACTATGCCGGAGGGATAAGAGTAAAGATCGTTAAAGTTATCCGGAATCGTGAGGACGTAAATAACTCCCTTCGAATAGTGGTCCGACAGCAGTATCGGGAAGCTGTTGCCGTTGGCACCTGCCCGGATCAGAGGAACGGCGTCGTTCGTGAAAAAATCGATTTCAGGAATAAGTATCCCGCCGTTCTTATTTCCTGCCTCGACCGGCGCGCCATACCCCGCGGCAAACTGATCCACGATCGCCTTTCGGGACGTGTAGCGCAAGCTGAGCAGGTCACCCAGACCCTTATCCTGAAGCGCCTGGACCAGCCCTGAAGTGATAAATACGTCTTTTCCCGCCTCAAGCCGGGCCTTGATTTTGCTCACGATCTGCGGATCGTCTGCCGCCTCCTGAGTAAGCAGCACGACTTTGGCATCCGCCGGAAAGGATGGATACATCTCGATCGGAATGCCCATCATTCCGAAGTAATTCTGCAGGAAGTCTTCGCCGGACGAATTGTATGGCTTATAACTTGCGATACCGATGGGGTTACCGAGTCTGCCGATAACGGGATCAATGCCGCCCAGCGCATATCCGGCGACGCCGGCCATGGTGGAATGCAGCCCCGGATGGGACTTCTCGTACTCATTGACGAGCTGCTGATAGTCAAAGCTGGTGTGGATATCGCTCCATGCCTGCCGCTGCCCGGCCACAGCCGGATTGAGAAGCTCGGTCCACTTGAAAAGCATGATGGAAGGAGCTTTGGCGAGCATCGTGTCCCAAAGCTGTTCGGCGTAGCGGTCTACGTAGCGGATGCCGCCGGTATCGACCCATCCTCCGCCATTTCTTCCGGGAGAGATATTTTCGAAGTAACGGAATATCTCATAGCTCTGATACTGCTGTAAGTGCTGCGGGGTCATATCGGCCTCGCGAGTCTCGTTTCCCGTCCAGATTTCGTCGAAGATGCCCGGTTCATTCTTCAGGTCATATCCGTTGCCCTGGAAGTGTTCATACCAGTTGGGAAACTTGATGATGACCTTCACCTTCGAATTCACCGCTTTTGCAGGGTCCACAATCAGCTCGCGGGAGACCTGATCCATCAGACCCAGACGGAATTCGGCCCAGCTTTTGCTGCCTTTGGCCGCTATGTCGGAATCGTATTTTGTGTTGTTGAAATAAAAATCGTCGAGAATGATCTCGTCGAAGTGCCGCGCCGTCTTCTGCGCGAGCATTTTTACAAAGTCCCGGTCTTTGGGGTCCGTGTAGCAAAAGGACTGAAAGTTATTCGACTCCATCACCGTCAGGCCAATGCCTCCGGCAACTTCCACTCCGCGATCGACGAAAAACTTCTTCACCTGATCGAGCAGCTGGTCGTCGGCAACTCGCCCGCTCCGGTACGTTTCGAGATAGACTTTGTCAACTTTGACCTGGTCGTTGATGATCTTCCATGTGCTCTGCAGATAATTCGAATCTTTCATCTGCTCGACCACATACTCCGGAACGTAGACCGCGACCTCAAAGCTTTTGTACCCGCGCTCTGCCGACGCAGACGGCGAGAAGTACTGGCAGAGCGAGCAACAGCAGAGGACCAGCAGAAACCATCTCCCAAAACGCGTCATCCGTGAATTTTCTTTTCTGAATCGCATAAAGTTCTGAACGTCTGCTCCTGAGATCGCCTGCTTCTGATTCTTCATTTCTGTCTGTCGCTCGCCCAATCTGTATACTGTATTTTTTGACGCGGCCATAGTACATACCACCTGAGGATTGTGCAAGCATATTTGTTTTCGTCGTGTGATTATGGGTGAGGTATGCATATGTTCTCGTTTATTTTCTTATGCTTACCCTGTATCTTTCTCCTTCAGCTGAGCATAGCCATAGATCCTCTCTGCAGAAGACGCGCCTGCTCCGAGCGGGTTGGGGAGCCGCTATACTTCCTGCTATGCAAAGATCAAGTGCATTCAGTATGCTTACTGCTTCCGGGCCAGGATCACAACAAATCCGAAGAAGAGGAAAGGGAGAAACGACAATGAAACAGGTGGCCTGGCTACTGGTTGCATGTACGTTGTTGATCGGCGGGTGCAGGCATCCGTCCCAGGAAAATGCAGGCAAGCCGTTGCCGGCTGCGGCCCAGGGGCCCATACAAATCGGCGGCGAAAATGTGGTCACTCTTACTCGTAAAGCGACCGGCAACGGCGCCAGGCCAGAGTTTCTCTCGCTCACCTTCCTGCCCGGGCGGGGGATGAATGTCTTTCAGATCAAAGCCAGCATCCCCGGCAGGGGTGATATCTCCGTTTTGAATTCTCCCTCTGTCGAGACCGTCGCAGCCCGCCTCAACGGCACAGGCATGGACAGGACCGGCGGAGCGAGCGTCGGCTTCGGAGAAGCCTTTCTGATTCCCTATCCCAACCGCATCTTCGGACAGGCCTCGCCGGACGGGACGACGCTCACCACGCAATGGCATGGCCGCACGATTGTGCTGCCGGCATTTCCCCGGCGCAGAGAGACTGCAGCGACGCCGGCGCCGGCCGGGCCTCCGGACAATATGGGGATGGTCATGCATGGGCTGATCCTGAAGTCCCAGGCGCAGGATGTGCAAACGCAGACGACTGCGGATGGTCAGACAGCAACGGCCGTCATCCATGCCGGCGATTTCGGCGGCCACTGGCTCTCAAAGACCGATCTTCATTTCACTTTCGCGCTTACCGGCGAAGCCGTGGACGAGACAATCACGGCAACCAACGTGGGCAGCGAGGACGAGCCGATTGCCATCGGCGCGCATCCTTATTTCGCCCTGCCGAGCGGAGACCGCGGCCAGGCGCGAATCCACGTCCCGGCCAGCATGATGGCGGTGGTCAACAATTATCATCAGGAGTTCCCGACCGGGCAGCTCAAACCCGTCAAAGGAACGATCTATGATTATCGATCGCCGGAAGGCGCAGCTCTCGACGATCATGCGCTTGACGATAACTTCTCTCACCTTCAGCGAACCCATGGCGCGGTCGAGGTGAAGGTCATCGATCCGGCGGCAAACTACGGCGTCGATGTGGACGGGCTGTCGCCGGAGATCAAAACCGTGCAGATCTATTCTCCGCAGGGCAGAAAATTTGTCGCCGTGGAAGAGCAGTTCAACTTCGTGGACCCCTTCGGAAAGGAATGGAAGGGGATGGATACGGGAATGGTGACCCTGCATCCCGGGCAGTCGACCACCTGGAGGCTGCGCCTGCGCCTGTTTACTCCGAATGCGCCCTCCAGGTGACATATTGCAGTTCAAAACTCCATGGCAGCTCAAAATTCAGGAGAAGCCGGCTTCCTGTCGCCGCTTTATGAGGCGCAACGGAGGCCTGCCGAAAATCCACTCATGAGAAAAATTCTGCTGTTTGCCACGCTCCTCGCCTGTGCTTCTTCCGCACTGGCCGCATCCGTCATCACCGCGCGGCTCGACGATCCCGAAGCGGTTTATCTCACCGCGCAGGAGTTCGGCACGCACGCCGATGGAAAGGCCGACGACAGCGCCGCCATCCAGGCCGCCATCGACAAGGCCGAGAGCCGTACGCGCGCGGGGATCGTGTTCATCCCCTCAGGCCGCTATCGGCTGACGCGCACCCTTTATATCTGGCCGGGCGTGCGTGTCTTCGGCTATGGCGCGACCCGTCCCGTATTCCTGCTGGCGGACAACACGCCGGGCTTTCAGAACGATCCCGGCGTGATGGTCCTGTTCGCCGGCGCGGGCCCTCACAGCCCATTTGGCATGGGCCGGCATATTCCCTTTCCTCCGCCCGGCAGCGTGCCGCCGAACCCTGCCATTGCCGACGCCAATCCCGGCACCTTCTATTCGGCGCTGAGCAATGTCGATTTCGAGATCGGTGACGGCAATCCGGCGGCGGTGGCGATCCGTTTTCACGTTGCGCAGCATTCTCTGCTCAGCCATATCGATTTCCATACCGGTTCCGGTCTGGCAGCCATCATGGAAGTCGGCAACGAGGCCGAAGACCTGCACTTCTTCGGCGGGCGCTACGGCATCCTCACGGACAAGCCCTCCGATGCCTGGCAGTTTACGCTTCTCGATTCCACCTTTAACGGTCAGCGCGAGGCGGCCATTCGCGAGCATGAGGCGGGGCTCACGCTCATCCGGGACACCTTCCATCATGTGCCGGTGGCCATCGATATCGATCCGCATTACTCCGATGAGCTGTGGGTGAAGGACTGCCGCTTCGAAGACATTTCCAGCTCCGTGGTCATCATCAGCAACGAGAAGAGTCCTCTCACCGAGATCGGCTTCGAAAACGCCGTCCTGCGCGATGCTCCGACCTTCGCTCAGTTTCGCGAGAGCGGGAAAAAAGTAACCGCGAAAGGCACAATTTATCGTGTCAGAAACTTCAATTACGGGCTCATCGTTCCCGGAGAGCATGCAACCGGCGCAATCGGCATGCTCGATGATTCCGTGCCGCTGCATGCCCTGCCCGCGCCGCTGCCGCCGGCGATTCGGAATCTGCCTCCGAGCGAAGAGTGGGTAAATGTCCATACTCTCGGCGTCGCCGGAGACGACAAAACCGACGACACCGCTGCGATCCGGAAGGCTATCGATACACATCGTGTCCTTTACTTCCCTGCCGGCCATTACATCGTGCACGATACGCTCATGCTGAAGCCGGATACGGTGCTTATCGGGCTGCATCCTTCTCTGACCCAGTTCGACCTTCCCGATTCCACTCCCGGGTATCAGGGTGTGGGCGCGCCGAAGGCGGTCATCTCCTCGCCTGCGAACGGCTCCAGCATCCTTTTCGGCCTTGGGGTCAATACCGGAGGGATCAATCCCCGCGCGGTGGGCGTGCTGTGGCAGGCCGGCGCAGACTCGCTGGTGGATGACGTGCGGCTGCTGGGCGGGCATGGCAGCGGATTCAATCCTTATAACAACGATCACACCGCCGACCCCGATCTGCACAAGCGCTGGGACGGCCAGTACCCCAGCCTCTGGGTGACGCACGGCGGCGGCGGCAGCTTCGCCAATATCTGGACTCCGGATACCTTTGCTCAGGCCGGATTCTATGTCTCCGACACCACCACCCCCGGCCATGTGTATGAGCTTTCCAACGAGCACCATGTCCGCAACGAGATCAAGTTCGATCACGTGCAGAACTGGGATATCAACGCGCCGCAGACCGAGGAAGAGGCCGGCGAAAGCCCCGAATCGCTGTCGATGGAATTCGACTGGTCGAAGAACATCACCGTCGCCAACTATCACGCCTACCGCGTCACACGCACCCGCGCGCCTTTTCCTGCAGCGGTCCGCCTTTATCAGTCCTCGAACATTCATTTCCGCAACGTGCTCGTCAATGCCGAGAGCGGATTCGCCACCTGCGACCAGAACGGCTGCGGTACGTTTCTGCGCGTGAGCAAATTTCCCTATGAAAACGCTATCCAGGATATGACCCGTCATCTGGAGGTGCGCGAGCGGCAGTTTGCCGTGCTCGACATTCCCGCCGGTCCGGCCACGCCGGCCGTATCTGACACTTCTGCGGTGTCTGCGCCGGGCGCGCAGGTTCGAAAGCTCGAAGACGGCTTCTTCTCCATCTCCGGCGCGGCCGTGGATGCCGCGGGCAAGCTCTATTTCGTCGACCACCATCAGCAGCGCATCTACGGCTGGTCGGCATCCGAAGGGCTTACCGTCGAGCGCGACAATCCGCTGGACCCGGTAAATCTGGCCTTCGACCGGTCGGGCGATCTGCTGGTGCTCTCTTCCGACGGTCCGGAGGGAACTGTCTATTCCTTCCATCCCGGCTCGCCGAAGGATCAGATCACGGTGCTCACGCCGCAGGCGACAATACCGCACTCCGAAACCATGACACTTCTTCCGGGCAATTACTGGAACAACGGCGAATTCAGGAATCAGCTCGACTTCGGCACGTTTACCTACACGACGCTGGCGGAGATGTTCGCCCGCGATGTATCGGCTCCCACAGCCAGGGAATATGTCTCGCCGGATGGCAGCCTCTTTCTGCCTGCACGACGTGTCTTTCAGCAGGGGCCGCCCGACTCGGTCGGCTGGCGCTTCTCCGACAACCTGGACACCTACGGCTTCCTCCGCGCCCAACCGGGACAGCACATCTATGTCAGCAGCGAGTCGGAAGACATCACCTACAGCGCGCGGGTCGACGCCGACGGCACGCTCAGCGATCTTCATCCCTTTGCCTGGCGCGGCGGTGAGAGCGTCGCCGTCGATGGACAGGGCAATGTATATATCGCGAATGGTCAGGTCTTCGTCTACAGCCCGTCAGGCAGCCAGATCGCTCGCATCGATGTGCCGGAGCGCCCGATCGACATTCTTTTTGGCGGCTCCGATCATCGCACTCTCTTTCTGCTGGCCCACCACGCGCTTTATGCCGTCAGGATACGCAGCACGCGATGAGGACGCTATTGCATTTAGTATACATATTGACTTGTCTTGACAGAGGATAATGCTGTTCCTTCTCATGGATTCCTTGAATCGTTTGACAAAGAATAAAAGTATTTAGTATACAGAATTCGTTTTTCTAAAAGGCTTCATCCCTTTCGGAGATTCTTCAGGGAATTGCCGCGCAGAAAGACGCCGGAGACAGATCCGGCTTCTCTGCACTTTGCTCCCCTGGCAGACGACACCATATGGGCTCGAAGCCGCCATAGGTCCCTGACAAATTGACAAAGATGAGGCGGTGCTTTGTGACAATCGGACGGATATGCAGCAGAAGATATGCCAGGCTCGGAGCTGCATCTGCAGCAGACAGGACAGAAGGCAATCTCTTCCGAAAGAAGTTCCTGCCATTTGTGGAAGGCGCTCTGTGCCTGCTGTTCCTGGCAGGAATGATGCAGCAGGCGGCCTGTTCCCAGGCAGTGAACGCCGAAGGCGCGCCCCGCCCCTGGGGACAGAATCCCAACGGCATGCATGTGTATCTGTGGGCGGGACTGAAGTCTCACTTCGAGGGCCAGCACGATTATCCTCAATTTCTTGCCGACTGGAGCAAGATCCTCACAGAACACGGCGCCATTGTGGATGGATCTCTGCATGCTCCCGACAGCAATGACTTGGAGCACACCGACGTTATCGTGATCTATAAGGGCGACGCAGCATATCTGAGTGACGCCGAAAAGACCGCACTCGAGGCGTTTGTCCGGCGCGGGGGCGGACTGGTCAGCATTCACGATTCCTTATGCGGCCCCGATCCGGCTTACTTTGCGACGCTGGTCGGCGGCGCAAAAAAGCATGGCGAAGTGAACTTTACTCTGGGCACGCCTCTCCACTACGACATCGTGGACAAAACCAGCCCCATCATGGAGGAGATGACTGACATCACAATCGTCGACGAGGCCTTTTATAAGATGACCTGGGCAAAGAATCCCGAAGTCCACGTACTGGCAACCGTGACTATCCCGAATACACCCGTGGTTGCCAAAGCTGCCCCTACCTATGCGGGCAAGGTCGTGCCCCAGATCTGGACCTGGGAGCACACGCTTCCCGGTGGTCAGCCCGCGCGGGCATTCGTATGGATGCAGGGGCACACCTATGCCAATTTCGCAAATTATCAGATTCAGCAGATGCTGCTCCGCGGCATTGCCTGGGCCGGGAAAAGGCCGGTGGATGAGCTCGTAAGCTATGTGGCTCCTCCCCGCCCGCAACATTTCATCGCCCCTCCATCTGAAGCCGCTCGTCCATAGATATCCAGCGGCGGATGGAGAGAGTATCGGCAATGACGGGAGGGTGCGGAAGCAACCCTCCCATAGTTGCAGAAGTATGGCTCGCTCTCTGCCTTCCATACGAGACATAGCATCCAGCGAATCCCGGCTGCTGCATTCGCTTTTGTGGATGAGGTCAGGCCTGCACCGAAGACTATACGATGTCTCTGGTCGTCGTCCGACCGGCTGCGATCGACGCGGAAGTTGAAGTTATTGATCGGAAGCTGAAGAAGAACTCGCTTACGTCGTCGATTGCCTGGGACCACGTATACGAGATGCGCACCAAGCCCCAGGATACAGGCCGCTCCACGAAGCTGACCTCGAGCCCGTCAAACCAGGAGTCGAAGACAGAACTGTACGGCTTCACATTGCCGCGCGTTGGATCGGGCCGGTTTCCATTGACGTTGATGTTGGCGTTGCAGCAGTTGCGCGATATCGCCGATCAGCTTCTGGCCCAGGGAGACAATTCCGTGGAGGCTCATCTGGCGGACATCCGC
This sequence comes from Paracidobacterium acidisoli, assembly GCF_003428625.2. Classification (GTDB taxonomy): domain Bacteria; phylum Acidobacteriota; class Terriglobia; order Terriglobales; family Acidobacteriaceae; genus Paracidobacterium; species Paracidobacterium acidisoli. Next base: position 48,151 of record NZ_QVQT02000007.1, read on the forward strand.
AACTTCATCACGGAGAGTATAGGGAACCTCAATGCACTGTTGGCGAGGGAACCGAGGCCTGCCCGGAAGGAACTGCTTAAGCATGTTTCGGAGAAACGCATAATGCTGCATGCAAGTGTGCGATGGCAAAGGACACTATATTGCGAAGGGAGAGTGGAGATTGCCTGGGAATCAGGTCGTGACGGGCAGATGGCGCGAAGGATAGGGGTGGCAGATATGGGCCGGAGGAAGCCAGCGATGAGCCGTTGCATACGCTCCCACTGCACGCGCCCCTTCTGACCAGATTATTGCGTCACTACCGCGTCACCGCAGAGAATCACCTGATCTTTATCATTCTGCTAAATCATTTATTTTATTTGGCGTCCCCGACGGGATTTGAACCCGTGTTATCGCCGTGAAAGCTTCACCCCAAACCGCAACCCTAACGCACCGCTGAGAAGCAGAATGCATCGGTACAAATCTCAGCAATCGTAACGAACAAAAAAACTGCTCCTCAAATGTTCACCGCAAATTTGTGTGATTGCGAGGTCTGCAATGCCTCGAATTTGCTGCTGACAGGGTTTCGTCTGGAGATTGTTCAGCCTGCCGCATAGTAGCTGAATCATTGACCCAATCCGCGTTTTGGACTTATAGACAGGGTATCCCTGTCGGGACAGGTGCCCATTTCCATGGCTTCGCATGCTGTGACTAAACCCCTGCTGTATTTGATATAAGCATAGGATTTGTCACATGGCCTCTACGCAGGGAACTCGCGCTCTCGACCTCCTAAAAACCCGGGGAATGCTGCGCCTCAAAGATTTCATCGCGGAAAATATCGAGCCGGAGACCCTGGCCCGTCTTGTCAGGAATAACCAGATCGTCCGACCCGCACGCGGCCTCTACCAACTTCCTGACGTTTCCATTGACACGGCTCATACGCTTACCGAAGCTGCTGTACTCGTGCCGAAAGGAATCATCTGCCTCATCTCCGCTCTCCAGTTCCATGAACTCACGCTTCAGATGCCTTCTATAGTATGGATGGCCATCGAACGTACCGCATGGAAATCAACAATCAACTATCCTCCAATTCGATTCGTTCGGTTTAGCGGATGGGCAATGACGGAGGGGGTGGAACGGTACCCTATCCGATCTCACGAAGTCCTCATTACAAACCCCACGCGCACCATCGTCGATTGCTTCCGGTACCGCAATAAGATCGGTGTCGATATTGCAATGGAAGGGCTGCGTGAAGGCATCCGGCATCGCAAATGTACACCGGATCAACTTTGGCAGTATGCAAAGAAGGCCCGTGTCTGGACAATCATGCGGCCCTATGTGGAGGCAGTCGTAGCAGATGCCGCGTGACATCCGCAATATCGGCGCATCAGTGCGTGCTCGGCTTCTGACACGCTCCCGAGCAGAGAAAACCGACTACCAGCTTCTTCTCACCCGCTACGCCCTGGAGAGATTGCTCTGCACGTCGATGAGTTTGACGCGCAGGCCGTGGCACTGCGTGCTGCTTCGATCTGGAGCCGGATTGTGGGGGCAGACGACATAGCGGTATATTTGCCTTATTTTCGCCCCATTCTGCACTGTCGTGTCAACTTCCTAGTCCTGGAACGGGCGGAAACCAGTCTCTAAGTCACAGATTTTCAGAGTGCAGAAAAATGTTGTGCCGATCCCTGTTCCATCGGGGCAACATAGCATAGCTTCATGTGCGGTAGGTACGGACGACGGACAGACAATCGGCTAACTTTAGGCAATATAAATATTTACAAGACCCTGGCGGCGCCTGCGTTTAACAATTGCATAGCGTGCAAGCCGACTTATAGAGACCAACGTCAATCATCAGGATGAAGCCATGATTTTTTACGCGCACTCCCGGCAGAACGATCCGGGCAAAGAAACCTGGCAGGAGCTCCGGCTTCATCTGGAAACCGTCGCAGCCAAAGCCGCAGAGTTCGCGCCCGAAGCCTGGAAGCCGCATGCGCGGCTCGCCGGACTCTGGCATGACGCCGGCAAATACCAGCTGCGCTTTCAGAGATACATCGCTCAAAACTCCGAGGCATCCAACGAGCCGGAAGCTCCCTCATCTGCCGGACGGGTTCAGCATGCCATCGTGGGAGCAGCCCACGCCAGGCGGGCCGGTCTCCATGCCGCGCCCATCGCGCTCGCCGTCCAGGCGCACCACGGCAGGCTGAAAACAATCGGCGATCTTGAAAGCGCTATTGAAAATACCGGCGCGGCTCTGCTCCGCGACGCGCTTCAGGACGGTCTGCCTGCCGACCTCATGCAGACCCCTGTTCCGCCGGTTCCGAACCAGGCAGAAGACAAACTATACCTCGCGCTCGCCACGCGATTCCTCTTCTCCGCGCTCGTCGATGCCGACTCTCTCGATACGGAGGAATGGGACAAAGGCGCGAAGCGGGACACTGCATATGCCGCCATCCCCGATCTGGCCTCTGCGGTGGAAGCAGCATGCCTCGACAGATCCCGGCAGGCCCTCGCGCATACCGGCTCCGCTCTGAACCGGATGCGCGCAGAAGTTCTGCGGCAATGCCTCGATGCAGCGAATCTGCCACCGGGTCCCTTCACGCTGACCGTGCCCACCGGTGGCGGCAAGACTCTCAGTGGTCTCGCCTTTGCGCTGCGTCACGCCGCTGCGCATGGCCTTGATCGAGTCATCTTCGTCGCCCCTTACACGTCCATTCTGGAGCAGACAGTCAAAGTATTTCGCGAGACTCTCGGCGAGCAGAACGTCGTCGAGCATCACTCCAGTATCGATCCCGACGGCGAGACCGACCGCAACCGCCAGGCCTGCGAAAACTGGGACGCGCCGGTCATCGTGACCACCAGCGTTCAGCTCTTCGAGACGCTCTACGCGAACGACAAAAGGCGCTGCCGCAAGCTGCACCGCATCGGCCGCAGCGTCATCTTCCTCGATGAGGTGCAGACCTTCCCCGAGCATCTGCTGCGCCCCATCCACTCGGCGCTCGATCTGTTGACGGAGCACTTCAACACCAGCGTCGTTCACTCGACAGCCACGCAGCCCAGGCTCATCATGCGCGCCAAAAGCGCTCCAGCTCCAAAGCAGGCCATCCGCGAGATTGTGCCCGATTACGCGCAGCATTTCCCCGTCATCGCCAACCGTTTTCGCATGGAAGTGCTCGGCGATGTCAAAACGCCTGTGTCTCTCAACCAGCTCGCGGAATCCGTGGGAGAGCACAGCCGCGTCCTCGCCATCCTCCATCGCAGAAAAGAGGCCGAGGAGCTTGCCCGCCTTCTCGGACCTGAGTGCCTGCATCTCTCCGCCCGCATGTGCGCCGAGCACCGCACCGAAGTCCTGGAAAACGTGCGGGATCGACTGAAGAACGGAGAGCCCTGCCGCCTCGTCGCAACACAGCTGGTCGAGGCCGGCGTCGATCTCGATTTCCCTGTCGTCTTCCGCGCTCTCGCTGGCCTCGAAACGCTGGCCCAGGCTGCCGGCCGCTGCAACCGCGAAATGCGCCTGCCCCAGCCGGGCCGCTTCATCGTCTTTCGCGCGCCTTCGAAGCCGCCCGCTAAGTCGTTACAGCGCGGTCTCGAAGAAGCTCTCGACTTCTTCCGCAAGGATCTGCCCGATCTCTGCGATCCTGATCTCTTCCCTAAGTATGCGAAAGCACTGATGAGTGGTCTCGGTCAGGATGGGAACGACTCCCAAAAGATACTGCCGTATGAAAGCGAGATCAATTTCCCCGAAGTCGCCTCCCGCTTCCGCATGATCGAAGACTCCGGCACGCCGGTCGTCGCCGACTATGGAGATGCTTGGTCCCGCGTGCGGGAGCTGCGTCAGGCCCGCCATGGCGGAGAGATGCGCGAAGCCTTCCGGCGTCTCCAGCGCTATACCGTCTCGCTCCAGCCGCAGGAGATCGCCCGCCTGCAGCGCCTCGGCGTGCTGGAAGCGCTGCTGTCCGGCCGCGACGCCATCGGGACAGAAAAAGAAGGCTCGTCAAATGAAGGCACATCGTGGGTGCTCAAACAAAGCGTTGTCGGCGTCTACGATCTCCGCTTCGGCTTCGGCTGGCAGGGCGGAGAGCGGGTTGAGCCGGAGGCATATATCGTTGGCTGAAAGCTATCCAGGACTTAGTAAATGATGTTATCACATAAGTAATCGGTATATAACTTGCCACTAGCCACGGCATGCTGTTTCTCCGACACTGCTCCTGAGACCTATGCCAACTCAGGAATTTTCTCTCCGTATCCGCGGCGGTATGGCCTGCTTCACACGCCCTGAATTTTCAACAGAACGTCTGTCTTACGAGCTGATGACTCCCTCGGCAGCGCGCGGCGTGCTGGAGGCCGTGTTGTGGAAGCCCGCCATCCGCTGGGAGATTACCTCCATCGCGTTGCTCCGGCCTGTGCGCTGGATCGAGTTCCGCCGCAACGAGGTGAACTCGCGCGTCTCGACGCAAAACGCTCTCCGCGCCTCGCGCGGCGGCGAGCCGCTGCCCGAGTTCTTCTCCGATGAGGACCGCGCCCAGCGCAACACGCTCGCCCTGCGCGAGGTCGACTACGGCGTCACCGCATGCATGCACCTGACCCCGCGCGCCGGAGATGAGGATTCGCTCGAAAAATTCCGCGCCATGTTCGTGCGCCGCATGAACATCGGGCAGCAGCACTATCAGCCGTATCTCGGCTGCCGCGAGTTCCCCGCCACCGTGGAGTTCTGGGACGGCACGCCCGCGCCGCTCGCGCATGAAACCCGCGAGCTCGGCTGGATGCTGCACGACATCGACTTCGGCCCACAGAACCAGGCGCGCTTCTTCCCTGCCCGCCTGGAGCGGGGTGTCATGCGCATCCCCGCATGGCAGATCTCAGCGGCAGGAGCGGCGCTGTGATTCTCCACGAACTGCGCGAGCTCGCCCGCCGCGAAGGCCTGGTCGACGACCCTGCCTTTGAAAGCAAACCGGTGCGCTGGATCATCGTTCTGGACGAGGACGGCAGCTATCTGTCGCTGCGCGATACCGAACAGGAAGTGCCTCTGCCCGAAGGCAAAAAAGGAAAGCCGAAGCGCCAGGCGTCGATGTATGGGATTCCACGTCGTATGGGCCGTACTTCAAAAGCCGTCCCCGACTTTCTGGTCGACAAATCCGAGTACGTGCTTGGCGCCGAACCGGACGATAAGCGATCGATGGAGGATTTGAAAGCACGCCGCAAACTGTTTGCCGACCTTCTGAATGAAGCCGCAGAGTCCGCGCAGAGCGAGGCCGGTAAAGCGGTATCGAAGTTTCTCGCCAATGATGCGGAGCGCGAACGATGTGCTTCTGAAATTGCGGAGCGAGGTTATGCGGGCAACGATCTGCTGACCTTTCGCGTGGACGGCGCGATGCTGCACGATGACGAGACGCTTCGTACATGGTGGCGGCAGCGCGGCGCTTCCGGCACAACGGAAAATGCAGCCATAACGCGCCAGTGCCTCCTTTGCGGAGAGAGCCGCCCGTCTGTCGACAAGCACGACGCATTGCAGATAGCGGGCGCCGTAACATCGGGCGTCTCACTTGTCACCTTCAACAGCGCAGCCTTCGAGAAGTACGGCCTCGAACGAAACGACAACGCCCCCATCTGCCGCGAGTGCATGACCGCATATGTCGAGGGCCTGCGCCGCCTCATCAACTCACGGTATATCAGCGCGCGCACCGGTGACCCCGTCACGCCGCAGAACGTGCGGCTCACCGGCGACACCACCGCCGTCTACTGGGCCAATGTGCAGGATGAGCTTACAAGCCTCCTGAGCGAGCTGATGTACTCGCCGCAAAAGGTGCGCGATCTGTTGAACAGTCCTCATCGCGGGCAGCATTCGAGCAGTGCAAACGAGCGCTTCTTCTGCCTCATCATCAGCGGAGCGCAGGGGCGCGCCATGCTGCGCAGCATGCACACGGGAACGCTCAGCGATCTGGAGAAAAACCTTAATCGCTACTTCGACGCCATTCGCCTGGAAGGCGATCGCGGAGAACCCAAACCACTCGGCTTCCTGCTGCGCTCGCTGGTTCTGCAGGGCAAGCTCGACCGCTTGCCGCCTCGGCTCGCTGGCGAAGTCTTCTTCGGCATTCTCTTTGGAGAAAAGCTGCCGCAGCTTGTGCTGTCCGCGGCAGTGCAGCGCAATCGCGCCGAACAAAAAGTCACCCCGGAGCGCGCCGCACTGCTCCAGCTCTTCTTCGCCAGCCATCAACAAAAGGAGGTTCCACTCATGAGCCTTGACGCTCAATCCACTGACGCCCCTTACCGGCTCGGACGGCTGCTCTCCACATATGAGCAGCTGCAGCGCCGCGCCCAGGGCGGCAATCTCAACCGCACGCTTGTGGACCGCTACTTCGGAGCCGCCTCCACGCGGCCCGGCACCGTGTTTCCGCAGCTTGTCCGGCTGTCGCAGAACCACCTCGGCAAACTCGGCCCGGCAGGCGGCTTCTATCAAAGCCTGATCACCGGCATCGTCGATGGCATCGACAACTTCCCCGCCATGCTCACGCTCGAAGAGCAGGGCCGCTTCGCTCTCGGCTACTACCATCAGCGCCAGTCCTTCTTCCGCAGCAACAAAAAGGAAGAAAATGACGCGACCGAACCGACCACAGACACTTCCGAAGGAGAGAACATCCAGTGAGCCGTCCCGATTTTTCTGCCAGCGAGCCTCTCGACAAGCGTTATGAAATCGTTCTGCTCTTCGACGTGCAGAACGGCAACCCCAATGGCGACCCCGACGCGGACAACGCCCCGCGTGTCGATCCCGAAACCGGCATCGGCCTCGTCACCGACGTGTGCATCAAGCGCAAGATCCGGAACTACGTCGGCCTCACGCGCGAGTTTGCTCCGCCGCACAACATCTTCGTGAAAGAGCGCGGCATTCTGGCCAACGTACAGCGCGACGCGCATAAAGCACTCGGCATCGAGCCCGACGGCAAGTCCATCGACAAGGCCCGCACCTATATGTGCCAGAACTATTACGACGTCCGCACCTTCGGCGCAGTCATGACCACCGGCAAAGCCGAGAGCGAAGCGGATGCCGCAGCTAACGCCGGCAAAAAAGCAAAGGGCGCAACCAAACTGTGGAACTGCGGCCAGGTGCGCGGCCCGGTGCAGTTCGGTTTCGCCAGCTCCATCGATCCGGTCATGAGCATCGCCCACACCATCACCCGCGTCGCGCTCACCAACGCCACCGATGCCGGACAGCAGGCTGTGACCGGCGAAGATGGTGAAGACAAAGCAGGCAGCGGACAGATCGGTCGCAAGCACGGCATCCCCTATGGGCTATATCGCATGCACGGCTTCGTCTCACCCTTCCTCGCCACCGACACCGGCTTCACAAAACACGACCTCGGCGTCCTCCTCGAAGCGCTGGAGCATCTCTTCGATCACGACCGCTCCGCCTCGCGCGGTGAGATGTCCGTGCGCGGACTCTTCCTCTTCGAGCACGACAGCAAACTCGGCAACGCGCCCGCCCACAAAGTTCTGGAGACCGTCAAAATCGGAAGCGTCAGAGCCCCGCGCCATTTTTCCGAATACGAATCGCATCTCCATGCGCCCGACGACGGAACGCAGCCCATCCCCGGCGTCACTGCCTGGCGATATCTGTGACCGCTGCCCCTGCCGTAGCGGAGTCCGAGGAGGACGCGCTGCCGCTCAGCGGATTGCAGCATCTTGCCTTCTGTCCCCGGCAGTGGGCGCTCATCCATCTGGAGCAGGCATGGGAGGAGAATCGCCTGACCGCGGAAGGCCGCCTGCTCCACGAGCGTGTCGACCTTCCCGGCCAGACCCGGCGCGAGAGCGTGCGCACCGTACGCGGCATGTGGCTTGAATGCCGGCGACTGCGACTCACCGGCCGCGCCGATGTGGTCGAGTTCCGCCCCGAGCCGTATCCCGTCGAGTACAAGCGCGGCAAGCGCAAGCCCGACGACTGCGACGCCGTTCAGCTCTGCGCCCAGGCGCTCTGCCTCGAAGAGATGCTCGGCGCCTCCATCCCCGCGGGCGCCATCTTCTACGGCGATCCGCGCCGCCGGCTGGAAATCCCCTTTACGCCACAGCTGCGTGAGCGCACCGAGCAGCTCGCCGCAACCATGCACCGGCTCTACCGCGAGCGCATTACGCCGCCCGCGCAGCCCGGACCATACTGCCGCAGCTGTTCGCTGATCAACATATGCCTTCCGGAAGCGACCGCAACGCAAACCGGCGCAGCGCACTGGCTGTCGCAGCAGCTGCGCTCGCTGAAGCAGGATTTGTAACTGCAACAGGCATATTATGCGGAAACTGCTCAACACGCTGCACGTTCTGACTCAGGGATCGTATCTGCACCGCGACGGCGAGACGGTCGCCATCAAAGTGGGTACGGATCTGAAACTGCGTGTGCCCGTGCACACGCTCGAGGGTCTGGTTTGTTGGGGACAGGTCTCCTGCAGCCCACCGGTGCTGGGCCTGTGCTGCGAGCACGGCGTCGGCATCTCGTTCCTCACCGAATACGGCCGCTTTCTCGCGCGCGTTACCGGACCGGTCTCCGGCAATGTGCTGCTGCGCCGCCAGCAGTACAGAATGGCCGATGGCGTCGATGGCGCTTTGGCCGTCGTACGCGCCATCGTCGCCGCGAAGATCGCCAACAGTCGCGTCGTACTGCTGCGCGCCGCCCGTGAAACGGATGACGAATCGCGGCAGCTCTCTCTGCGCGAAGCCGCAACCCGCCTCACCTGGGCTGGACTGGAAGGCTCGCGTGCTCTCTCCGTCGACCTAGCGCGCGGCCACGAGGGCCTCGCCGGGCAAATCTACTTTTCCGTCTTCGATCATGTCATCGGCGGCGACCGCGAAGCATTTCATTTCGGCGGCCGTTCGCGACGCCCGCCTCTCGACCGCGTTAATGCGCTTCTGTCGTTTGTGTATGCTCTGCTCCGCCACGACATCGAATCGGCGCTGGAGACGGTCGGCCTCGATCCCGCTGTGGGATTCCTCCACACCGACCGCCCCGGACGCCCCAGCCTGGCGCTCGATCTGATGGAAGAGCTGCGCGCCGCCGTTGCCGACCGTCTGGTGCTGACGCTGATCAACCGCCGTCAGATCCAGGCCTCAGGCTTTCAGGAGCAGGACGGCGGCGGCATCGTGATGGACGAGACGACCCGCAAACAGGTCATCGCTGCATGGCAAACGCGCAAACAGGAAGAGATCGAACATCCCTTCCTCAAAGAGCGCATTCCCATCGGCCTGATCCCTTACGTCCAGGCTTTGCTTCTTGCGCGTTACATCCGGGGAGGACTGGATGCCTATCCCGCATTCTTCTGGAGATAGCCGCCGATGATGGTGCTGGTCAGTTACGACGTGTCGACGCGCGACGATGCAGGAAAGCGCAGACTGCGGCGCGTGGCGCGGCTGTGCGAAAATTACGGACAGCGCGTACAGAATTCGGTCTTTGAATGCCTGGTCGATCCGTCGCAATGGGTAGTGCTCCGGGCTGGACTGCTCTCTGAAGCCAACTCTGAGGAAGACAGCCTGCGCTTCTATTTTCTGGGAGCCGAATGGAAACGCCGCGTCGAGCACGTCGGCGCAAAACCTGCATACGATCCGGAAGGCCCGCTCATTCTGTAATTCGTTGTGACCGGTAAATATCTCGCGTAAATATCGCTCTGCATCATCAAAGTGCGGCAATGGTCCTGCGCGAACCCGAAGCATGCAGCGGATTCCCGCGACCTCCGCGCTGCCGCCAGACAATTGATTCCATGAGGATTATCGTGTGGCATCCATTGATTCCCCCATCCCGTCAGCGCCGGACCATGCCTTTCCGCAAATATGGCATCATAAATCCAACGGACAGAAGGATTTCTCCTGTCTGCGGTCGCTCCCCTCGCGGGAGCGTGGATTGAAACGGCATCGCTCATGGATGGTTTACGGAAGACGGATGTCGCTCCCCTCGCGGGAGCGTGGATTGAAACAACAGCCGCTTGTATGACTTGCCGATGTGTACCCGTCGCTCCCCTCGCGGGAGCGTGGATTGAAACACACGCGCTGCTAAGGCTGTGGGCAAGGACGCAGCCGTCGCTCCCCTCGCGGGAGCGTGGATTGAAACGTGAGCACACGCACAGACGGAAAGATTAGCTCAGTCGCTCCCCTCGCGGGAGCGTGGATTGAAACAAGTTGCAAACTATCGAGAACGTGCAGGAGCGCAGTCGCTCCCCTCGCGGGAGCGTGGATTGAAACTGGAAACTTACGATGAGGCAGCTGTATGCGCTCCGTCGCTCCCCTCGCGGGAGCGTGGATTGAAACAACTTATCGTCGACGGGCCTGAAGCATCTGGCTGTGTCGCTCCCCTCGCGGGAGCGTGGATTGAAACGAATCGAAGGGCTGGAGGGCGTAAAGCAGGCGCTCCGTCGCTCCCCTCGCGGGAGCGTGGATTGAAACCATTCGAGTTTGCCTCCGACCCATACTTCTTCGGTCGCTCCCCTCGCGGGAGCGTGGATTGAAACTTCCCGAGATTGACTTCACGAGTGGCCATAGCTACTGTCGCTCCCCTCGCGGGAGCGTGGATTGAAACACGCTTGCGAGCTGCTGCGACAACATCCTGCGCAGTCGCTCCCCTCGCGGGAGCGTGGATTGAAACGCCGTAACCACGCCGATCACAGTCACGATGCCAGCCGTCGCTCCCCTCGCGGGAGCGTGGATTGAAACCATGCACCTGATGCACTTGAAGAGCAAGGGATCAGGTCGCTCCCCTCGCGGGAGCGTGGATTGAAACTGTCACCAGTCCCCAATTCTAATTATTGCTCAGGAGGTCGCTCCCCTCGCGGGAGCGTGGATTGAAACAGGAGAGCCTATGGAAACACTGGAAAAACCGAAGTCGCTCCCCTCGCGGGAGCGTGGATTGAAACTGTTGCGGGAACTGATGATTGAAAGTTGCCGCCGTCGCTCCCCTCGCGGGAGCGTGGATTGAAACAATGCTCCTTTTCCTTTGTCTGCGATCAATACGGCGTCGCTCCCCTCGCGGGAGCGTGGATTGAAACAGCCCAGTGATCAGGCCGTGAGTCAGGCTCCAAAGTCGCTCCCCTCGCGGGAGCGTGGATTGAAACACCGACTGGCGATGGTGGAGAAATCGAGTTTACGCTGTCGCTCCCCTCGCGGGAGCGTGGATTGAAACACGGACACCGGCCATCCCGCGCACGGCATCGGTGGTCGCTCCCCTCGCGGGAGCGTGGATTGAAACCACCGACTGGCGATGGTGGAGAAATCGAGTTTACGTCGCTCCCCTCGCGGGAGCGTGGATTGAAACCTGATTTACCGGAATAACTCCCGATGTATCAGCGAGGTCGCTCCCCTCGCGGGAGCGTGGATTGAAACGCCGCTGTTACTACCGTCGCTATTCAAAGCAAACGGTCGCTCCCCTCGCGGGAGCGTGGATTGAAACATTTCAACGCTACGCAAGGCGTGACGCTGTTCTGTCGCTCCCCTCGCGGGAGCGTGGATTGAAACAGTGATTGGTGCTCCATGCCTTCGCTACCTGTGGGTCGCTCCCCTCGCGGGAGCGTGGATTGAAACTATCCTTGCGCGGATAAGGTCACTAATGACTGTTCGTCGCTCCCCTCGCGGGAGCGTGGATTGAAACAATGCCGGAATTGGTTGTACTCCAGACAGCAACTGGTCGCTCCCCTCGCGGGAGCGTGGATTGAAACACATCGGCCACATTCGCGGTTATCAGAAGAAGCGACGTCGCTCCCCTCGCGGGAGCGTGGATTGAAACCCAGATGAAAAGAAATCGTCAACAATCACATACCGTCGCTCCCCTCGCGGGAGCGTGGATTGAAACGCTAGATTGGGTTTCAACACAGTCAACAACATCTCGTCGCTCCCCTCGCGGGAGCGTGGATTGAAACAGCATTGCGGTTGTCTTTGCCAGCACGACTGCAAGCACGTCGCTCCCCTCGCGGGAGCGTGGATTGAAACCAGCTATTGCGGTGACGACACATATCAAATCAACGTCGCTCCCCTCGCGGGAGCGTGGATTGAAACCTCATCATCTTGCTGTTGGTCATTGGCCCGGAAGTGTCGCTCCCCTCGCGGGAGCGTGGATTGAAACCTTTTGATGGTTTCTGCAGAAGAACTGCCTTTTTACCGTCGCTCCCCTCGCGGGAGCGTGGATTGAAACGGAAGTACCGACGTGGGCGAGAGCGGTCTGACGCGGTCGCTCCCCTCGCGGGAGCGTGGATTGAAACTTCCAACTCCTCCAGCGTCATGTCTTTCGGCTCTTTGTCGCTCCCCTCGCGGGAGCGTGGATTGAAACTACTGCGCACGCACGCGCGTTATATATATCAACCGAGTCGCTCCCCTCGCGGGAGCGTGGATTGAAACCGATACCTTGTCAAGCAGATGTTCGATCACAGGCAGTCGCTCCCCTCGCGGGAGCGTGGATTGAAACTTTAAACCTAGTGTCCATCGCACGATGTCACCGATGTCGCTCCCCTCGCGGGAGCGTGGATTGAAACAACTCTGCAATGATTGCGTCTGCTGCAGCTAATGTCGCTCCCCTCGCGGGAGCGTGGATTGAAACGAGCGCCAGGCTGATTAGTCTCCGGATAGGTGCGTGTCGCTCCCCTCGCGGGAGCGTGGATTGAAACCCCTAGTACCCCCATCAATGCCGACTCCTGCGCGCCGTCGCTCCCCTCGCGGGAGCGTGGATTGAAACTACGATAAATTCGTAATCCTCATCCGAATTGGTAGTCGCTCCCCTCGCGGGAGCGTGGATTGAAACGTCATTGAACCGTTGCCGGTATACGTCCACTGCACGTCGCTCCCCTCGCGGGAGCGTGGATTGAAACTCCTTGATTTGGTCTTTCCGGGAGTTACGTACTACGTCGCTCCCCTCGCGGGAGCGTGGATTGAAACGACAAATACTGGGGTCACATGGAGCGTAGACGGCGGTCGCTCCCCTCGCGGGAGCGTGGATTGAAACGACAAATACTGGGGTCACATGGAGCGTAGACGGCGGTCGCTCCCCTCGCGGGAGCGTGGATTGAAACGCAATGACCGTACCCGTTACGGTGATCTGTCCGGTGTCGCTCCCCTCGCGGGAGCGTGGATTGAAACTGCCTCTCGTGGAGCCACGTTGAGATCGAGACACGTCGCTCCCCTCGCGGGAGCGTGGATTGAAACTTGCATGTTATAGACGATGGCAACACTTATTGGGGTCGCTCCCCTCGCGGGAGCGTGGATTGAAACTGGCAAACCATGCAAGCACAGAATGAGCTACTGTCGTCGCTCCCCTCGCGGGAGCGTGGATTGAAACATAGACCGCCGGGTCCTGGGAACGAGCGATCTTCGTCGCTCCCCTCGCGGGAGCGTGGATTGAAACCAGTGACTACGCCACAACGGGTAGCAACCAGTACGTCGCTCCCCTCGCGGGAGCGTGGATTGAAACAACACAGGTTCCGGGGTAGTGTCCGGCGCGGCTGTCGCTCCCCTCGCGGGAGCGTGGATTGAAACACATGGGCCATCAGCAGAGTGAAAGATCTTCGCCGGTCGCTCCCCTCGCGGGAGCGTGGATTGAAACGGTCTGAATCTTGCCGCCGTCCAGCCTGTAGTGCACGTCGCTCCCCTCGCGGGAGCGTGGATTGAAACCAGTATGAGGACACCTCGACTGCGACGTTGAGTTGCGTCGCTCCCCTCGCGGGAGCGTGGATTGAAACAACCTATGTGGGAACGCATAGACGGGATTGATTGTCGCTCCCCTCGCGGGAGCGTGGATTGAAACATAGTTGTAGCTGGGAAGCGAGGCCGACTCGCCCAGTCGCTCCCCTCGCGGGAGCGTGGATTGAAACAGCTGCTCGGCGCCTCGATCTATGGCGAGTACTGTCGCTCCCCTCGCGGGAGCGTGGATTGAAACTGCATGGTTTCGGACTTTCCGGAGATCCTGCGTACTGTCGCTCCCCTCGCGGGAGCGTGGATTGAAACAATTGTCCGCAGACCTGATAGGGCGACCGGCGGAATGTCGCTCCCCTCGCGGGAGCGTGGATTGAAACCTACAATGCGCCGCTCGATGGACTGTGATGTATCGTCGCTCCCCTCGCGGGAGCGTGGATTGAAACTAATCCGCCACGAAGAGCATGCAGCTCAGGTTATGTCGCTCCCCTCGCGGGAGCGTGGATTGAAACATGATTCGTCGTGTCGGAGAATTTGCGCCGGAGAAGTCGCTCCCCTCGCGGGAGCGTGGATTGAAACACTTCCGGCACAGTGACAGGAAGCTTCGTCCATACCTGTCGCTCCCCTCGCGGGAGCGTGGATTGAAACTGATCAACTTCGATACGCCGAATCCCGGAGATGGTCGCTCCCCTCGCGGGAGCGTGGATTGAAACCTCTTCGACCCGTCGCAGTACGGTTTCGAGTCGGGTCGCTCCCCTCGCGGGAGCGTGGATTGAAACACGCTCGAAGACAGCAAGCCTGTTCCGCAGATGGCGGTCGCTCCCCTCGCGGGAGCGTGGATTGAAACTGACTATCCAGACCAAACCAGCTTAGGCAATGACTTCGTCGCTCCCCTCGCGGGAGCGTGGATTGAAACTGTTGACCTTTGAACAGGTGTTTGTAAGCACGGTTGTCGCTCCCCTCGCGGGAGCGTGGATTGAAACCTGATGGGAGCGGCGGGCGGATGCGGTTCCGCGCTCGTCGCTCCCCTCGCGGGAGCGTGGATTGAAACTTTCGCGTCCCTTGTTCTTAGCGCCACCGCCATGTCGCTCCCCTCGCGGGAGCGTGGATTGAAACTTTCGCGTCCCTTGTTCTTAGCGCCACCGCCATGTCGCTCCCCTCGCGGGAGCGTGGATTGAAACTGCTCTTTCCTAACCTGGGGCCTTTCCGCTCTCGTCGCTCCCCTCGCGGGAGCGTGGATTGAAACCGGCTTCAGCGACGTAGCGGAAACAGCCGATACGATGTCGCTCCCCTCGCGGGAGCGTGGATTGAAACCGGTGTGGGTCTGGACGAAGCAGCCGGCGCATAACGTCGCTCCCCTCGCGGGAGCGTGGATTGAAACGGTCTGAATCTTGCCGCCGTCCAGCCTGTAGTGCACGTCGCTCCCCTCGCGGGAGCGTGGATTGAAACCAGTATGAGGACACCTCGACTGCGACGTTGAGTTGCGTCGCTCCCCTCGCGGGAGCGTGGATTGAAACAACCTATGTGGGAACGCATAGACGGGATTGATTGTCGCTCCCCTCGCGGGAGCGTGGATTGAAACCCGAGATTTATCCGGCTGCGCATCGCCACGCCGACGTCGCTCCCCTCGCGGGAGCGTGGATTGAAACTAACCTCAACCGTGAGCAAGCGCAGGAGCTGCAGTCGCTCCCCTCGCGGGAGCGTGGATTGAAACATATGGTCGCCGTCTACGGCTACGCCGCGGCCGGCGTCGCTCCCCTCGCGGGAGCGTGGATTGAAACACACTGGGCGAATGCGTGAGCGAGGTCCGGTAATGGGTCGCTCCCCTCGCGGGAGCGTGGATTGAAACCGCATGGGTCGTAAGCATCGCTGATTATGTTGCCGTCGCTCCCCTCGCGGGAGCGTGGATTGAAACACGTTTAACGAGGGCGCGGAGCACTTACAGACATCGTCGCTCCCCTCGCGGGAGCGTGGATTGAAACGGCCATGTTTGCGAGTGTGGCCAGCGCGTCGTCGTGTCGCTCCCCTCGCGGGAGCGTGGATTGAAACGTTCCGAGCGCCACGTTGAAAGCAGCCGTGGCGCGTCGCTCCCCTCGCGGGAGCGTGGATTGAAACGCGGTCGGATGGCCGCAGTGACGCACTACCCAACGTCGCTCCCCTCGCGGGAGCGTGGATTGAAACAGTATGACTCTGGGGTGATTCGAGCCACAGTTCACGTCGCTCCCCTCGCGGGAGCGTGGATTGAAACTGAAGCCTGACTCATCCGACCAACCGGTCGAGGGTCGCTCCCCTCGCGGGAGCGTGGATTGAAACGTCTAGCCCCTTTCGGAGGCATGCGGGAGTCGCAAACGTCGCTCCCCTCGCGGGAGCGTGGATTGAAACCGTGAACGCCGTGGCCATCGTGCGCTGTCCCTGAATGTCGCTCCCCTCGCGGGAGCGTGGATTGAAACTGCGTGGGCGTCGAAGTCGTCGCACCCTGGGCCGGAGTCGCTCCCCTCGCGGGAGCGTGGATTGAAACGGCGCGAGGTAACGGAGAACTCCCAGACCGCCAATGTCGCTCCCCTCGCGGGAGCGTGGATTGAAACCTGACGCTCTCTGCGCTGTTCGCAACCGGATGTTGTCGCTCCCCTCGCGGGAGCGTGGATTGAAACCGCGGTAGCCATGGGGAGGTGCCCAGCAAGCGCGACGTCGCTCCCCTCGCGGGAGCGTGGATTGAAACGGGCCTCAGCAGGGGCGACGCTGAGACTCTTGGGTGGTCGCTCCCCTCGCGGGAGCATCTGACGATTCAGCAGCTACGATGGAGTTAAAATACGCTCGAAATTGCTCTTTCATAGTGAATCTGCTTCACCAGATCGGAGCGGCAGCAGCTAGCGGCAAGACGACGGCCCAGGCTTGCAAGAAAGCGGAGATTGTGGAGCAGACGTATTTCCGCTGACGCAAAGAGTATGGCGGGCTGCAGGTTGATTAGACGAAGGGGTGGAAGAAACTGGAGCAGGAGTACGCAAAGCTGAAGCGTCTGGAGTTGGGTGAGCAGAAGTGAGGAAGCTCAAATCTCCTCCGCACCATTTTGTGGCGCGGAGGAGATTTTTCGTTACACGGTGTTTGTCTTAGAAAATGACCTTTGCGAAGAGTTGGATAAAGCGTGGAGTATTTCTCTGGCTGCCATCGAGTGTTCCAAACGTAGCTGCCGATGGTGTGGTATAGGGACTTGAAAACCACGGATGATTGAAAGCATTGATGAAATTTGCGCTTGTCTCAACCGAGAGTCGATCCGACACGCGGAATTTTTTCTTCGCAGCCAGGTCGATAACGTTCTGTATCGGCGAACGCGTGTTTCCCATATTGTTTGGCATATAGCGAACGTTGTACTGCAGGTTAATTCTGGAGTCAGCACGCATGGCTGCCGATGAACTCCATGAACCGCCTCCGGGAGCTGTGGGAAGATAGAAACCGCTTACATCTATCAGCGGTTGTCCGGTTCCAATGAGTGAATGCTTGTAATTGAAATGCAGCTTTTGGGGATCGCCGGAGAAATACACATTGCCGAAATCGAGAGGCGTGCCGCTCTCTCCCTGGTACATGCCGGTGGCCTGCCATCCGCCGAGGAAAGCATCCGCCCATCCCGGAAGCGTATTCAGCCACTTACGACCCCTTCCAATTGGAAGCTCCGCAACGAACGTCGCCGTGAGGTGATTGGGAACGTCGTACGGGGAAAGCGAGCGGACCGGCAGCACCTGAAAGTCGTTGTTAAATCCACTGCGCTGGATATCCTTTGACCAGTTATAAAGCACGTTGAACGAATATCCATTGCCAAAGCGGCGTATGAGGCGTGCCTCCATAGCCTGATAATTAAACGATGCGTTAAAGACTGTCTCGGTTACGGAAGTGAACTGAGGCATAGCTCCCAACAGTTGATAGACCGAAGTTGTGCTGCTCTGATTCAGGCTTGTGGAATTGACGGTGGTAGAGCCCAGGAGCCCCTGAAATGGATTTGGCACCTGTGCGGTCAGTTCGCTGATCAGATTGGTATCCCGGGTCTTCATTGTGGAGAGATATTGCTCCGGAACCGCGCCGGGAAGATTACTGTTGTTGCTTATGTGCCACCCTGTTGACCCAACATACACGACGTCGGCAACCAGTTTGTCAGGCAATGCCTGCTGGACTTCTGCCGTCCAGTGCATTGCATAGGATGTCAGCGGATTCAGAGGGAAAAAGGTTGCACCCTGCCCAAGATTCTGGGTAAGTCCAAGACTCGAACCTGTTGGTTGGATCACTCCGTTTGGAAATGGATTGCTGATATTGGCGTCAAACGTCAGGCCATTGTTTATGGTAGGCACCATGGTTGTGGTCTGGCTGAAGCCGGCGAGGTTGCCGCCGGCATAGTTGTCCATTGTCGTCACCCAGGGTATTTTGTACAGACCGACACCACCGCGCAGGACGGTTCCGTCATGCACGGTATAGGCCAGGCCAACCCGCGGCATAAAGACCGCGTAATCCGTATTAAAGAAGCTGCGGTGCTGACTATCTGCAAAGGTGTAACCGCCCAGCACGGAAAGGCTCGACTTCACGGGGAGTCCAGATCCAACATTCAACCCATTCGGAAAACTCGCTGCAAAGGCAGCCTGCGCGCCCGCCTGTATCGGATTCGCGGAGGTCAGGTCGAATCCGCGTGCATTGCGGTTATAGCGCTCAGTCGGTGCTCCCTCATACTCGTAGCGCAAGCCTGCGGTGAGCGTGAGCCTGGGCATTATCTTCCATTCATCCTGAACGAAGGCCGCGTGATACAGACTTTGTCCAGCGTAGCTGGCATCCACGTCAATGCTGCCGCTTGTCGGCAGACCGGTCAGGAGGCTGGCAATTCCCATTCCGAATTCCGTTGCGCTGGTATCCGTCTGGCTTGTGAAATTGCCGTTGAAGGTATACGTGCCATTGTTATTCCCTGGCGAATAGGCGTTTATGCGGTAGAGCGTACCTTCATAGCCGAACTTAAGAAGATGCGACCCAAAGCTCTTGGTGATGGCGGCTGCCGCGGTGTATATATTGCCAGGTCTGTCAAGGATCGATCTTGAATTCAATTCCGAAAAGTCTGTGCTGGTGAAATACGGAAAGTAGGCGGGAGCGCCGAATTGCCGAACAACTGAGCTCGGAAATCCTAAAGATGTGTAATCGAACCCCATGGCTGCGGAGTTATAGCTCTGTTCGTAGCGATTGAAGCCAAGCCGTGCATCCAGAACAGTGGTTGGAGATAACGTGACCGTATCCGTAATGCCAAACCCGTGGTTATCGATTAGATAGGACGCCGATGATGGATTTATTCCATCAACCGCCTGAGTCCAGTTATTGATTCCATTTACCCGATGGCTCTGGAAGTAATCTGCCGCCAGATGCTGGTTGGTGCCGATGTAGTGATCTATGCGCAGCAGCCAGGCATGGTAGTTGTCGGTCTGAGCATCCGGGCTATAGTAGTTGACCGATCCATCTGCCGCAGCTCCGGGAATATTCGGCAACGGGAAGTAAGTCATGTATTTCGATCCAATTGAATTGATGAGATTGGAAGGAATCTGATTATTCAGGAATGGGGCGCGAATTACGTGACCTCCGCTCGTTGCGGTGGCGGAAAACGGATTGTAGATCTGCTGGTTGGGGTTGCTGCAGATACCGTTGACAAAACCCGTCGTGCAAATCTCTGACAGGTCGCCGCCCCGCATCTTCTGCGTCGGAACTGTAAAGTTGGCTGGCGAGGGAGTGTAATCAAGAACATTATCCAGAAAGAAGAAGAAAAAGGTCTTGTTCCTGCCGTCATAAATATGAGGAATCATGACGGGACCGCCAATTGTGCCGCCGAAATGATTCGAGCGCTGTTCCGACCGGCGCTGGCCGAGAAGATTTGCTTTAAAGGTATTTGCATTCAATGCTTCGTTTTCAAAATACTCATAAAGAGCGCCGTGAGGAGTATTTGTGCCGCTCTTTGTATTCAGATTGACGTTTGCGCCTGCTGTATTCCCATCAGATGAGTTGTACCATTGGGATAGCACTTTGACTTGATCAATAGCTTCCGTCGGAGGCACAAATGCCATCCTTGTATAAGTATTAATGCTTGTAAAAGTGCTGTCGACGCCGTTATCGGGTATGCCGTTCAGATAAAACGAGCTTGCTCCGGGAACTCCATTCATTTGAAATGCGGTGATCGCGCCATTGTCAAATACACGGCTGTAATATGGGTTTCCTGTCCACACGCCTCCGCCTAACAGACGAAGAACCATAACCGGATTTGAATCGGCAAGCGGGAGCTCGCTCATGTCTTTTTTGTCGAACAGTTGAGATACGTCCGCATTCGCAGTTTCCAGCACTGCATCTTCACCGCTGACAACCGTGATGTTGGCAGACGTTCCGCTGACTTTCAGCGTCACGTTCACCTTGACCTCCTGAGCGGTATCAAGCTTCAGATCGCGCATCTCCCAGTGTTGAAAGCCGGAAGCATCCACGGAAAGCACATACGTCCCAGGGTCGATATAGTTCAGAGCATAATCGCCTCCCGCATCTGACTTAACAATTGCTTCGACACCCGTTGCCTGATTGTGGAGCGTGACCTTTGCACTGGGAACAGCAGCTCCGGTCTGATCTGCAACAGTACCTGTGACGCTGGCGCGATATTCCTGAGCGCTTGCAGACACGCTGTAAAGAGAAAAAATTAACACACAGAAAAGCGCGACTCGTCGTGGCCACCCTGCAAAGGTCCGGCTAAACGCCTGCATACATCCTCCTAAAAAAATTGAAAAAATGCGCTTCCATGCGCCAGGCAAGACCTGTGGTCGATACAGAAAAGCCGGCTATGTTTTGCGTGTTGATAAGGTGGAGTTTTTCTAGAGGAGGGTGCAGGATTGATATTAAAGTACGAAGAATTTCGGCTCGTGATAGCGATTTGCTTTCAAGGCACGAGAGACAAGCGCACTTGTAACGTGTCGAGCAGCGCCTGTGCTCAGCTATGTCAGTTTCGAATCAGAAGGCTGTTCACCTGCTGCAGACTGGCGTCGAAAGTTGTATCGGCCGAATCTGAGCCGCGCCACAGAAGTTCGTGCAAAGAAGCATCCAGGCGCATTGCTTCGGCAAGCGTAAGCACATGCGAAGAAGAGCCTGGACGCGCGCTGAACATGGGCTCGATATTTGCAGAGAGTCCGGCCTCCAATTCTCCCAAACTCCGTTTTTCTGCTTCAACAAGCGCGGCCATGTCTTTTTCGCAGGAGCAATGCGCCAGGGCAGCACGCCGCTTTTCCAGCTTGTCGACAATAAAGGCACGTCCAAGAATCTTCTGAGAAAATCGCAGCGCCTGATTGCTGAACTCGGCTCTGGCTTCCGAATTCTCGTACTGCTGCCTGAGCCAGTCTGTTGCCAGCGCCGGCGCTTCTCCCGTGATGTGAATCCTGGCGGGAAACAGATCGCTGATGTCGCCCGGATTCGCGGCGAAATGAATCTCCAATGAGATGCCGGGGTATGCCGCAAACTCTTTTTCCACTGCCTGTTTCCGGTTATCGTCCGGGACAACTGCCTTTACCCGGACATCCGGGCCGTTCCGCAGAACGATCGCTTCCCAGCCGGAATCAGCATTTAGTTGATGCAATGCCATCCAGGCCTGTACCTCCAATAAGTCGCCCGGATTATCCACATATTGCGGCTTTGGAGGAACTACCTTAGTGACAATGTCAGCTACTGGCAATACCGCCGGCAAAGGCTCAGTATCTTCGGAAATACTAACTTCTTCGTCGTCGATGAAATCCAGCGTCAATTTCGTTGGATGGAAATCGGAGGCTCGCAATTCCAGGCTTGCCTCGCGAACGGTATCATCTTCTTCTGCAATCGTCCGGATTTCCCATGAAGCATTATTTTTTATGACATGGTCCGTACGGTGCTTCAGCGCCGATCGCCACGCCGCATAGGTTCGCGCTGAAAGCGGGTTCCCGCTGGCCCATCGTGTTTTGTTTATGTGCTGCAATGCGCTGTGGCAGCGCACGGATGTTTCCAGCAAAACCAGTTGCTCGCTTCGTCTTCCGCTGGCGCAGATTTGCCCGCTCACCTGGATTCGGAATCCTGCAGCTTTGCTCCCATCGGTCTCATGCTGCATCGCATCCGAGAGGAGTTCGCTGGCGTTTACCGCCGGAATCATGCGCGGATAGAAAAGAAGAATGGCCAGGACACAGAGGCAACCCGCGACCACGGCAAGCGCGGGCGTCCAGGGGAACGCAAATTCCTTCCGATTCTTTATCAGATCCCGGGCAGGCTCCCCTAAAGCCTCCTGGTATCCGATCTCCGCCATGTGCCCGATCACAGAATGTACGAATTGGAAATCCGCGAACTCCCTGCGGCAGGCAGCGCACTCCACCAGATGCTTTTCCGCTAACTGCCGATCATTCGTCGAGAGCCGTTGCCCGGCCAGTTCCAGCAACGCTTCTTCTGTAAGGTGTTTAACTCTCATCGTTTCTGTGCAGGCTGCAACCTGGCGCGAACTTTTTTTACCACACTCAGAGTAACTCTACGCGCCGTCCATCGGGATATTCCGAGCACCGAGGCAATTCGGGCATAATCATATCCCCGGAAATACATCAGGACGCACTCGCGCTCGCGCTCAGAAAGCTCGCTCAATACCTTTGCGCTCAGGCGAACCATGGCCTGGTCAATCACACGCGCTTCTGGAGAAGGCTGACTATCCGGAACATCCAGCACTGTGCGCCTGCCGTCATCGGTCACGGTATCCAGAGAGGTGTGCAAATCCGGTCGCCGCTCACGAAAACTGCGAGAGGCCAGACGCCTGGTCACAACTCGCATCCATGCCCCCACCCATTCCACTGTCTTGCCTGTAGCTTCCGCACGAAACAATTCGACGAATGTTTCCTGCGTCAGGTCCTCTGCTTCAGCCCAGTCATGCACCAGGGAGTATGCGTAGTGAAAGATTCGCTTCCATGACTCCGCATGAATGCTCTTTGCTGTCGCCCCAAACTCATCCTGGCTCCCATGATTGGGTTCTTCTAAGGGTAATGGGGGATTCAACGAAGCACCGCCGCCTGTTCTTAATCTCTCAATGTATTTGCGAAAAGACTGTACCACTCTCACTTGTACAAACGATGAACAATGCGCTGCGCTACACTGACAATCTCGCTGGTACAAATTACCGGGCAGGCCACCGTAATCCATCCATTCTTCTTTTAGAAGAACTGAGATCCTTGATCGGACCCGTTCCAACGAGGGAGCAGATGACCAAGAGCAGGTTTTTTCGACAGGTGTTCTTAACATTCCTGTGCTGCGTGCCCGCCATGCAGCCTTTGGTTTCACAACAGGCAGAATCGGCAAAACCGGCATGGATTGCCGGCATCGAAAGCGCGCGGCTTGTGGACATTACTTCATTGGAAGGAACGGTCTACCATGTGCAAGGCATCGATCTTGACCAGGAACATGTCTGGGTGACCTCGGTGGATAGCCAAAACAAAAGGGCATATCTGCATCAGTTCAACCGGACGACAGCAAAGCTGGAACGCACAGTGGACCTTACGGATGGCCGGCGTTATCATCCCGGCGGATTTTCCATCTATAAGGATTCCATTTGGGTTCCGGTTGCTGAATATAAGCCTCACAGTTCCGCGGTATTGGTGGAACTGGATAAGAATACGCTGAGAGTAAAACGAAGAATTGTGGTTCCTGACCATATTGGCTGCCTGGCGGTGACAGACGACAGCCTCGTCGGCGGGAACTGGGATAGTGCGCAGCTTTATGTCTGGAACGTAGAAGGGAAGCGGGTGCGTGTGATAGACAACCGCTCCGGGCATGGCTATCAGGACATTAAATTCGCCGCTGACGGTGATCTTGTCGGCTCAGGCGGCGGTGCCGTCGATTGGTATTCCTGGCCATCGATGAAGCCTGTGCGCAGCCTTCACAGCGGAAGCACTGACAGAGGTAAGCCCTATACGAGCGAGGGGATGGCAATTAAGGGAAACGATCTTTACTTTCTTCCGGAGGATGGCCCAGCAGCCCGACTTTTTCACTTTAGTCTTGCCGAGCCCGGGATATCGCCACTTTTCCACAGGTAAAAATCGTTCCCAACCGTTCCCCCAAATACCTACCAGCGCTACGAACTCCTTAGAAGTCGCTCCTTTCTAATCTATCTAAAACCGCAATATGTAGGACTGGGTACGTTCCAGATTACCCTCTTGTGGTTATCCTGGGCCGCGACCGGTGTTTTCGACTGCACAAAACCTGAGGCTGTCATTGCAATCCGACGAATATCGGAACTGGCCAGTCAAAATGGACATATAGTTTTCTGCACCTAACTGAGAACCAGCCTATTATCCTCAATTGCTCAACCTTGAGCGATCAGCAGCCAAAATTTGTGATGGTTGCGGGGGATGATTTGAACCTGCGTATGCAAGCAATTGATTCTCTTGAGCAAGCATAAATCTTGCAAATTATTGATTCTAAATGCTGGAATGGTTGCGGGGGTCTGCAACGCTCCAAATTTGCGGCGACATTACATTGCCCGTTTCCTCCTCCCCGCCGACCAGATGCCACGTTCCCTCGGCAACATAGTGCGATTTCCCGTTTCCGTCCCCATCGGCGTCCTGCGGAAACATACGGATCTCCGAAACGTGCTTCACCAGTTCTTTGCGAGCCTCGGCAGGCTCCCCGGAGATCAACTGTTGAAGGTCCCCCAGCCGCTTTGTGATGAAGCCCCGAATCTCCGACAGGTGTGCATCCACAGAATCGGCTCCCCCCGCCAGAAGCTGGTCGGTGATCTCGCGTAATTGCTGCTCCCGTTCGTGGATGGCGGCAACGAGGAACGACGACGGTCCTGTCTCCGCAGCGGTAGCAGTCAACCGCCGCAACTCCCCTTCGAGTTTCTGCTTGCGCTCACGCATGTGAGCCATCTGATTTGTGAGCTTGGAAAAGGCGCTCTTCAAATGACTGTCGAACTCGTCCAGCGCGTACTCGACGGCCTCACGCTTTAGAACCTCATTTTGCAACTCTTCCAGCAGTCGCCTTTCCAGCCAGTCACGCCGGATCGTGACGGAGTTGCCGCAAGCCCCACGATTGAAATGCTGCGAGCAGCCGTATCTCGGGTAGTGACCATAAGAGGTGTATCCGGTGACAATGATCAAGTTGCCGCCACACAAGCCGCATTTCAGAATTCCGCTCAGAAGGTATGGACTGGTAATAGAGCGAGGCAAAAGACCCTTCTTCGCGCCGCTGTACATGGCCATCAGGCGCTTCTGACGATCCTGAACCCGCCGCCAGACCTCATCGCTGACAATCTGGAGTTCGGGGTGGGGAACAACGCGCCATTCGCTCTCCGGCCTTGCACGGCGTACCCGCTTGTTTGTACCGGGGGTCTTCACGAACCGCGAACTGTTCCAAACCACTTTTCCTACATAGAGATCGCGGCGAAGCATCTCCCGAATACAGGTCGGACTCCATGTCGCGTACTGATTTCCCGACCGCGGTCGTGGCGAAGGAACACACTCGTGATTCAGAGTCTTTGCGATAGTCTTCAGGGACTGGCCACTAGCCGACATATCGAAAATTCGGCGGATCACAACCGCCTCTTTTTCATTGATAACGAGTTGTTTAGCCGTAGTTCCGTCCACGGCCACCGTGTCATAGCCGAAGCAGCGACCTCCGGTATGGTGGCCTCGTAGTACGCGCCCCTCCAGCCCACGATGTGTTTTCTTGGCAAGCTCCTTCACATACAGGCTGTCCACCATGCCGTGAACGGTGACCAGCACATGCGCCTGCTCATTATCCGAGTCGATGCCCTGACTGACGGCGATGAGCCGGATGCCGGCAAAGTTCAGCTTCTCGAAGAAGGTGAGGGCATCCTTCGTATTTCGCGCCAGGCGGCTGCTGTCGTCGAGCAGGATCACATCGAAGGGACGGGCAGCGGACAGAGCCGCATTGAGCAGACGACCCAGCCCTGGACGATCCGCGCCCACGCCACTTACCGCTTCATCGACGTAGACGTGTTCCTCCAGAAAGACGAACCCGCGAGACTTCGCGTATTCGCGGCAGATGCGGAGTTGGTCGTCGATCGAGAGTGGGCTCTGAAGATCGCTGGAGTAGCGGGCATAGGCGGCGCAACGCAGAATCATGGCTCATTACCGTCCTTGTCGGACGTTACCTCTGTATTGCCGGTGGTTGCAAGTCGATTCCGCTTCTCGATTTCGGCCAGATACTCCCGCACCAGCGCAGGGATAATTACATTGTCCATCCAGGACTTGAGAGCAGGGTCGAGTCGCTTCCCAAGGCCCGACGACCGCGCTGAACGGGACTGGCGCTCCAACGCCGCTTCATCTTCTTTTTGAGTGTTCCTAGTCTCCACGCAACCCCTCAAACGGTTCCTGCCGAGAAGAAGCGTAGAGCGCACGGGGAGCACAAAACGTGGAATAACTTTCCACTCGGTGTCCTGAACGGACACCTTACGCTTGAGTTCAAGCGCGATCTGTCCTCCCCCGGAAGCGCGCTGAAAGCCACCGTTGCCGAAATGACAAGTTTTTTATTGTCATAGTCAACACGAATGACTAGCTATACCTTGTCGCAACCAGAGTCGACTCCCAGAAGCGCAGCGTCAAACGCGGGCTTGATGTATTACGCAATATGCGTAATAATATACGCGATATGCGTAAGGATTTCACTCTCGCGGCGCTGATCAGTCCGACCCGGCAAGGGGTTTTGACCACCTTGTTCCTTCGGCCTGAAAAGGAATGGTATCTGAGCGAGTTGGCGGCTTCGCTCGGAACCGGCCCCTCGTCTCTGCAGCGAGAGGTGGATGCGCTCATCCGCGTCGGCATCCTCAAGAAGCGTGTGGATGGCCGTAGAAGCTACGTTCAGGCCAATGAAGACTCTCCGATCTTTCCAGAGCTGCGCGGACTGGTTGAAAAGACCAGCGGCATCGTCCCCATGCTCGTAGACGCGGTTAAGCGCACCAAGGGATTGAAGATTGCCTTTATCTATGGGTCGCTCGCCCGTGGCGAAGAGGGGGCCGAGAGCGACGTGGACGTGATGCTGCTGGGCAATGTAAGCACGATGGAATTGAGTCCGAAGTTGCGGGCAGTGGAAGTAGCGGTCGGACGACAGGTCAACCCGACCGTTTTCTCTCTCGACGAGTTTGCAAAGAAGGTTACTGAGAAAAACCACTTTTTGCGGACGGTCCTGAGAAATAAGAAAATAATGCTGGTAGGGACCGAGGATGAGTTGGAAAACATTGCTCGCCGCGCGGAAGATTCACGCGCACCAGTCGAGCAAACAGGAACTCGATGAACTCCGGGCTGTAGTCAAGCGGGATCTGGCTGACGCAGCTCTTCCGGCGCTTTCAGAGGATCGCCGATTCGCAACTGCGTATAACGCGGCCTTGCAAGTGGCGAGAATGGCAACGGCCTGCGCGGGCTACCGTGTGGCCGCTGTTCCTGGGCATCATGCTCTCAGTTTCGAGTGCGCCGGCTTCGCCCTTGGGAAACGAGCCGACAAGCTGGTGCTGTTTTTCGATGGATGCAGACGCAAGCGGAACGTGATCGACTACACCGGAGTACAGATTGCCACGGCCACCGAAGCGGCTGAACTTCTCCAACGCGCTCAGGAGTTCAGCACTCTGGTCGAGGCGTGGATTAAGAGCACGCACCCTCACCTGAGCTAATCCACGAACTGGACGCTACGCTAAATGTTCTGAGCTGGACAGCACCTGCACCTCGCCGAGAACCTTCAACTCCAGAATCTCCGTGCTCTGCTGACGCCGACGCACATAGGCAATGATTTCCTCCAGACTGAGCGCGGCGAATAGCTCAGTCGTGACCGTCGCTGCATTACCATCTTCGGCGGTCTGCTCGCCCTTGAGTTCAAACAGAAGCGCTCTGTGCGGCTGACCCAATGATGAAACTACCTCGTGATCCTTGCTCTTTGCCATAACAGACTCCGTGGGAAGAAATTGCGGCGCCCAACTCCCGACACTGGCGAATCAGACGCCGCTACATGGCAGCTCCACCCCTGGAACCACCGAGCCGTACAAACAATGTGTCGCATAATACCTCTGTTATGCAGTGCGGTAGTACCATAAAAGCCGGTGGCCAAAAAGGATCACATTCCTTCCCGGCGCACCGGCAAGACCCTGCTTGGAGCGAAAGTGTTCTCCTACTACACCCAGGAAGAACGTCGGCTGCTGGAAAAGGCTGCGAAGCAGGAACGTCGCAGTCTGAGCAGCTTTGTCGCCCTCGCCGCCATTGAGCGGGCACAGCGGATTATTGCCGGCAAGTAAGCGCCTCCTACAGCGTCTACCTTACTTCCGATCTCTTAATGCTACCATTATGCAGTATTGACCCCCCTCACAGATGAGTGCCCAGCGTACCTGTGGCATCTGACCTGAACTGTCCCATGCTTGCAAAAGCAGTACATCACCTTGTGCCCTGCATGTTCTCTCAGGCACCGCGAGAGAGAGACAGGCCGCGCCCGGCGACACGGCGCGCCTCTGCTTTTTCGGCTTTCAGAAAATCTTTTCGGCAATACCCGCAAAGAACGCGGTGACGGAAAAGATTTTCCGAACCTTCCGAAAAAGCGGCGCTGGGTCTTGGGAGCGGCCTTCTCTCGCGCCCTTGCGGGAGGGTGTCCTGAGAGATCACTCCGGGACCACAAAGGAGATCAAGGTCATGCAAGCACAAACTACAGTTCAGCATCAGTTCATCAACAGCATCACGCAGGGCGACTGCATCCAGGTCATGCGCAAGATGCCCGCAAACAGCGTCGATTTCATCCTCACCGATCCGCCGTATCTAGTGAACTACCGCGACCGCGATGGACGCACCATCCAGAACGACGCCAAAGCAGATTGGCTTAAACCGGCGATGCGAGAAGCGTACCGCGTGCTGAAGCAGAACCGCGTAGCAGTCATGTTCTACGGCTGGACGAAGGTTGATGCTTTCTTCGAGGCATGGAAAGAAGCAGGTTTTCAGCCGGTCGGACACATCGTGTTCCGCAAGGCATATAGCTCCAAGAGCCGCTTCTTTAGCTATCAGCATGAACAGGCATACTTGCTGGCGAAGGGCAGTCAACCGCTGCCGAAGCAACCGCTGGCAGATGTGATGGATATGCCGTACAGCGGCAACAAGCTGCATCCGACGCAGAAGCCGGTCGTAGCATTGGCTCCCCTGGTTCGCAGCTTCACGTTGTCGGGTGAGTTGGTACTCGATCCATTTGCAGGCAGCGGAAGCTCATGCGCAGCAGCGTTGCTGACAGGCCGCAGGTACATCGGCGTAGAGCTGGATGCAGAGTATTTTCATCAAGCGTCGGCTCGGTTGGAGCGCGTACAAGAGAGGGTCGCCGCAAAGATGCGGTCCTCTCAGGTTCTCATTCCCACCATGCGGTGAGTGTGCCCGCGTGCCCAGCGCGCCTCAAGGCGACCTCTCTTCTGAGTTGTGATTCCCGCAGCCTTGACCCGCACCGCGCCCGCGCTTTCTTTGCCTGACATGGTGGGAATGAGCATCTCCGCGCAGTTGCGCGCGCGAATTCATCAATGCGTTTAGCCACGCTGCTGGCCTTTGATCCCCTTGCGGTCCTCTATCGGATCTGCTGGCAAAATTCGCGCCAGTTGTTCTTCGCAAGTCAAGTCATACGCTGCCATAAGCAGGCTAAGTGCAAGCCCAACCGCGGCACGCAATTCGCCGAGTGCTGTAAAGAACTTCCAGCTATCTGGTCCACCCTGAAACCCATTTTCGATGATGACTCTATGAGGGCCATCATGGTCGCCCACGGTATCAAGAAACTTTCTGCAGGCTGCACGCATTGACCGAAGTTGACTTGTCAGTGCGCCCTCGTCCCGCGAGACAAGTAGTTTCTGATGGAAAACATCTCGCATCTGCCGTACAGACTCAACGACCCAGCGTGGCACCTCAAGTTCGTAATCGTTATAGAGCGTGCGGCGGTTCTCAAGCTCCTTCACAATTTCGACGGCGAGATCCCGTTCGGAAGGAATCCACACTGGCGATTCGTAGATATGAGCGACATTTGTGACTATCGCTTTTTGAGCACGGAGTGAGCCGACTAATGGGCGTTGGTCTTTCGATGCCATTCGTATCTCCGAAATTACATTGTTATGTCGCCATCGATTTTCTGGGCAACAATGGTTTTCTCCGACTTCAAGTTGCCGACCAACGAGCTGGCAATCTGAGTGGACTGGTCCCGAGCGGGAGCATCTGCAAGCAGCTTCAAAGCCTGAGACAACAGTTCTTCATCGCCGTGAAGTTTTGTGGCGATCACTTGCGGAAGCTGGTCTGGCTCAGGCTCCTTCGTCCAACCTAAAAGACTCTTTGCCTTCGACCAAACGTCTTTACCTGCCTCGGATGCCAGCCCTTTGGCGCACTCGGTTCCAAGCACCGTCAGAGCAGAGGTGGCTGTTGCCAATGTGATTGGGTCCACCGCGAACCTCCAAATGAGAGTTAGCCATTCATTATATTTGTCCGGCACGCTACGCAGGAGCCCGAAGCCGTCCACGCGTGTTTGTTCTGTCTAGCACACGGCACAAGCTGAACGCCTAGAGCTTCGCTCTCGCCGACGGCGGAGATGGTGTCCTCACAGGACACCGAGTGGAAAACAATTCCACTCAATCGCACCCGTCCTCGCCCTACCTTCACATCCAGCACGTTGCACCGAGAGTGGCCACTCGACGGCAAACCACCAAAGGAGACTCCTGTGGAGAGCACCCGTTCGTCGAAGCTGCGCTCTTTCTTCCGTTGGGCGCGCAGCCGCCCCCTAGCCCGCTATGCAGTCCCGTTATTTCTGCTATCCGCTGTGCCGCTCTACGCACAGCAAGGCAGCGATCCGTGGGACAACGCAGTCAACGTCCTCAAAACCGCGTTTACCGGCACGATTGCGACCGGGCTGTCGCTGGTCGCAATCGTTGTCGGCGGACTGATGTTCGCCTACGGCGAAGGCCAGTCCAAAAAGACCATTGCCGGGATCGTCTTCGGCGTGGGTATGGCAATCGGCGCAGTTAACTTCATGGCCTGGCTCTTCCCGAGCTAGAGAGGAGGTGATCCATGTCTAAGCCAGCGGACGCGAGAGTGAGTCCGGTATTCAAGGCCATGAACCGTCCGTTGACTGTTCTCGGAGCGGAGCGGCGGTTGTTCTTCGTCGCTCTGATCTCCGGGGGCGCCATCTTCTCTCTGCTCCATTCATTGCTCGGCGGAATCGGCCTGTTCATCGTCGGCGTCGTTATCGCCCGCATTGCTACAAAGCACGACGTGGAGATTCTGCGCGTGCTCTTCAACTCCGGCAAGTTCCGCAGACGCTACGACCCGATGAAGCCCGATACCGCAGAACTCCGCATTGCGAGGCGCAATGGTCAAGGTTGAATACATCACGAAGGATTGGAAGGAGGCTGGATCGTTCGCCGCCCAGGTAAACCTGTATGGTTTTTGGGACGAACACTGCTTTCTCACAAAATCGGGCGACCTCGGCGCCGTGCTGCGAATCGGCGGGATTGATTACGAGAGCATCGACCATACCGGCAGAGACTACGCAGTTAGACGGCTTGAGGCCGCGTTCCGTTCCCTCGACGACAAATGCCGCCTCTATCAAATCCTGTTCAAGCGCAACCGGCCAGCGATCCCACACGCCGAGTATGACAGTCCTCTGGTGCGTGCAGCAGTAGAGCAGCGCAGCTCTTTTCTGCAATCGAAGGCGGACCGGCTCTACAGTATCGAGATTTATTGGGTTGTGATGGTCGATGGCAGCTATGCCAAGACCGGCCTGCTGCATGCCCTCGCGCAGTTACCGAAAAAGCCGCGCTCGTCTCTGCGCGACTTGCGTGCTATGTTCTCCGGTAACAACGAACGCACTCTGATTTACGAACAGATCGAGCGTGACCGCCTGCGCCTGCAGCAGAAGATCAACAGTTTGAGTGGGCAGCTAAACGACCTGATGACGGTCGAGCTGTCAGGGGCGGAAGAGACGTTTCGCATACTGCGCCGTCTTGTGAACTTCCGCCCCTCCAAGATCAACGACGCGCCTCTCTGCGGAGCGCGTCATCTGGACTGGCAGATATGCGGTTCGGAGTTGGAAGCCCATCGCGGTTTCCTCCGCATGGATGACGACTATCTCCGCGTCCTGACACTGAAAGAGCTTCCCGGCGAGACCCGGCCACTGATCCTCAATGGCCTGCTCGACATTCCGGCGAACTTCCATGTCGTCACGGAATGGCATCCGGTAGACAATGCCAAGGCCCGCAAAGAGATTGCATCCCGGCGCCGGCACCACCACAACTCCAAGACCAGCTTCGTCTCGAACCTTCAGGACCAACAAAACACCGGCAATCAGGACAACCTTGTAGACGACTCCAAGGCCGCCGCCGTCGCGGAGCTTGGCAACGCCCTCACCGCGATGGGCATGGAGGGTAAGAACTTCGGTGAGTTCACGCTCTCCGTCGTGATCTACGACGAGGACCGCCTGAAAGTGGAGCACGCCGTCGCCGAGTTCCAGAAGCTATTTACGCAGCACGATGGCCTGCTGTATGAGGAACGCTACAACCTGCTCAACGCGTTCTTCGCCACCGTCCCAGGCAATAAGCAGTTCAATCTCCGCAAGCAGTGGGCGCTCAACTCCAACTACGCGGACCTGTCGTTTCTCTTTACCGTCGATACCGGCTTCCGCTGGAACCCGCATCTCGAACGCGAGTACCTCGCTGTCCTCGAATCGACACATGGCACTCCTTACTTCCTGAACCTGCACGCGGGCGATGTGGCCCACACCCTGATGCTTGGGGCAACGGGCGCCGGTAAGAGCTTCTGCGCATCGACGCTTCTCCAGTCCGCACAGAAGTATGAGCCGCTCACCTTTGTCTTTGACCTCGGCGGTAGTTATGAGACGCTGACGCGGGCCTTCGGCGGGACATATCTGAACGTCGGCCTGAAAGACCCAGGCTTCAGCATCAATCCGTTTTCGCTGGAACCCACGCACGAGAACCTGAACTTCCTGTATCTCTTCCTGCGTGTGCTCATCGAAGGCGGTGGGCGCTATGAGCTGACCACCGCCGATGAGAGGGCGCTCTACGCTGCGCTGGAGCGCATCTATAAACTGCCCCGCGAGATTCGGACGCTCACTAATTTCGCATCCATCCTCGGGCCGCTGGGTGAGCGCCTGCACCGTTGGACCCAGGCCGGACAGTTCGGCTACCTCTTCGACAACGTAGACGACACCCTGACGTTTTCGCGCTTCCAGACCTTCAACTTCGATGGCTGGTCCGATTATCCCGACATTCTGGAACCGCTGCTGTTCTACGTCCTGCAGCGCGCCTCTGCAGAGATAGAAAGGCCGGAGAACGTCGGGATATTCAAGATATTTCTGATCGACGAAGGATGGATCTTCCTTAAAAACCGGATCATCCGTGACTGGATTATTCGTGCTGAAAAGACGTGGAGGAAAAAGAACGCGGCCATGATTCTCGCCACGCAGTCCGTGGTGGAGCTGGCCGCTTCGGACATGCTGCACATTGTCAATGAGTCCTGCCAGACCAAGATATTTCTGTCGAACCCCAACATCGACCGCAGGCTCTACACAGAAACCTTCCAGTTGAACGATACCCAGCTTGAGTTGCTGGAGTCGCTTGTGCCGAAGCGGGAGCTTCTGCTGATCCAGCCGCGCGGCACCAAAAAGCTGGTGCTCGAAGTCGATGCCCTCGGCTACTGGATGGCGACCAACAACTCCCGCGACAACATCCGCAAACAGGATTACTTCGCCCGCTTCGGGCCGGAGCAGGGCTTAATCCGGCTCGCCCACGATTACCCCAACCCATAAGGAGAACCATGCGCCCTTCACCCATCGTCCCGTTGCTGCTCGGCCTCGCCGCTACCGTGGCCCACGGCCAGCAGACCACCGCTCGCCTGGTCAAGTACCACGCCAACGACATCGTTTCCGTGCGCGCCAAGATGCGCTACACCACACTCATCCAGCTTCCTGGCACAGAGAAGATTCTCGAAGTCGCTACCGGCGACAAAGACTTCTGGATCATCGACACGGTCGGCAACTACTGCTTCCTGCACCCCGCCAAGGAAGGCATTCACTCCAATCTCAACCTCATCACCGATAAAGGTACGGTGTATTCGTTCGTGCTCGACGATGTCGAGTCCGGCGACCCCGACCTTAAGGTCGTCATCGAGCCGTCCGACCCGTCCTCGCTGGCTGCCGCCAACGGCGTCCGGCAGCTTGTCCCCGCCAGTGAAGTGGAGGTCGCTCGCACCGCGGCGCAGATCGCTCAGACCCGCGCCGCCACAGCGGTCGAGCAGTTCCGCTCCGAGTACCCGACGAAGGCGCTGCAGTTCGACTACACCTTCCACAACGAAAGCCCCTTCGACGTCTCCGCCATCTATCACGACGACAAGTTCACCTACATCAAGTCGTCGGCCACCGAAAAGTTCTCCATCTACGAGCTCAAAGATGGCAAGCCAGACCTCATCACTTTTCAGTTGCAGAACGGCACCTACGTCATCCCCACCGTTGTCGATAAGGGCTACCTCGAAATCGGCAAGCGCAAGCTCGACTTTCAACGGAAGGCGCAATAAGGGGGCGTGATGACCGACAACAAACAGATCATCGCAGCGCCGGAAACGGAGTCACAAACAACATCCCCGGCAGAGGAGAACGCTTCTGGCCTACGCGATAAGCGCGTCCGGCCTGAAGGCGTCGTTCCCAAGCAGGCGCAGGGCTACGTTGTTGCCGGACTCGCCGTGCTCATCCTCATGGCCGTCATGTTCTCGAAGAACCATGCGAAACCTGCTGCTAAGGGCGCTGCGTCCGCTCCCGTCGCCATGTCCACGGACATGAACCAGCGAAAGATTCAGGAGCTGGAACAGGACCTGAGCGCCGATCAGCGTCAGATTCAGCAGCAGGCTACGACTCAGCGGACAGGTACAGCAGCGTCACCGGCAAGCATGACGAATCTGAGTAATCCTGCACAACCAGGCGTCGTGGCTCCTGCTGCGCAGTTGCCACCGCCTGTGCCGGCCCAGGTTACGGAACCACCCCGTGATCCTGTCGCGGATGCCGAAAAAGCAATGGCCTTCAAAGCCCGCTTTGCTTCCAATCTTGTCACGCCGGCGGACAACGCCTCGCGTCCATTGGCGGAATCGTCCAACAGCCCGGACAACTCCCCGGCTCGCTCTTCTAGCTTGCCGCCGACCCTGCCAACGCAGGCCTCCTCCACTTCCGCCGCGACCCCCAATAAGCGTGCGCCGGAGGTCAATCTGAACGCCGCGCATGGTCAGCCCTATGCCGTCTTCGAGGGCACGACCATCGACACTGTCCTGGTGGACCGTCTCGATGGCGAGTTTGCCGGAGACGTCAAGGTGATGGTCACGAATCCTGTCTACTCCCAGGATCGCCAGCACATTCTGGTCCCGGAAGGCACGTTCATCCTTGGCACCGCGCAGAAGGTGTCAGGGCTCGGCCAGAAGCGCCTCGCCCTTACCTTCCACCGGATGCTCATGCCCGACAAATACTCGGTTGACCTCGACCAGTTCCACGGTCTCGACCAAGCGGGTGAGAGCGGCGTCAAGGACAAGATCAACAACCACTACGTCGAGATATTCGGCGCGTCGATTGCGCTCGGGATCATCTCCGGCGCTGCCGAGGCGACCAACGCCAACCAGGGCTACAACGAAACCGGCACCGAGGCATACAAGGCCGGTATTGCTTCGAGCCTCTCGCAGTCGAGCGCGAACGTGCTCGACCGCTTCATTAATATCCCGCCCGCCATCACCATCCGCGAAGGTCACCGGATCAAGATTTACATCACCCAGGACATGCTTCTGCCCGCCTACGAGAACCACGATATGTCACCCGTCATGTGATGTGCGTGGCCCTCTTCAACTCACTCTCCTAACCGTTTTCACGGAGGTTTCACCATGAAGTCAATCAAGCAGTATGGCCTTATCCTCGCCGTCCTCACCGCGCTCGCGCCGATGGCGCACGCGCAGTTTGGCAGCGGCATCGTCTACGACCCTACCCAGAGCGCCCACGCTGTTCAGGAGATCGAGCAGGGGGAGCAGCAGCTCCAGAAGTGGGCCACCGAGCTCAACAACTGGCAGCAGCACCTCCTCAAAGAGGCGCAGATTTACACGACCGCCGAACAGACCCGCACGCAGGTCGTCACCATGTACAACCTCGCCTACCAGATGGCGACGATGCCGCAGAACCTCGAAGCCAGGTATAAGGCGGATTGGGCGAAGTGGCAGAGCCTTGCCGCACCGCCCAATGTCTATGGCAACACCTCACCGCTCGTGAACGCCCTCAACTTCGGCGCTCTGCCACAGGCGCAGCAGGGATACAGCAGCGCCTTCGTGCAGGCGCAGAGTTATCCCTCCGGCGCGTACTCATCCCTCGACTCCCGTACCCAGGCCACCGTCGCCAACCAGTACGCGACCTCCGAGCTGGCGCAAACGACAACCACCAACACACTCTCGACCCTCGGCACCATCCGCACCAACGAACAGGCGTTCGCCACGAAGCTGGCGAACCTTGACTCCGATACCTTCTCCACCGATTCCAGCCAGCAGAGCACCAACGCGCTGCTCGCCAAGATCAACTCCGCCACGCTGCTGCAGATTCACTCGCAGCAAGACACCAACCAGCTTCTCTCCGCCGAGATTCAGCAGCAGCTCCTCGCGCAGAAACAGCAGATCGATACGCAGAACCGTTCCCTTAACAACTCTGTGTACTTCCAGCAGAACTTTCCAACCACCATGCAGAACCTGAACAGCGGCGTGAGCACCTCGCTCCACAACATTTCTCTCAGCCTTAACGGGAGCAACTGATGGGACAGAACGTCTTTTCGGCGCTCTCACAGGCCATTACCCAGTTGCTCTCCTCGCAGGGCAACACACTCCAGGCCACGGGACTCGACATCTTCCGTGGCCTGGCAGTGATCCTCATCGTCTGGTTCGGCGTGAAATCCGCCCTGTCCGCTTCACAGGGACACGGCGGCTTTCACTTCGCTAAATTCGCCGACCTGATCCTCATGATCGCCTTCGGCCTCGGGATGCTGACCTATTACTCGACACCCATCCCCGGCACCAGCTATAGCTTCTCGGACCTCATCACCAAAGAGGGTCTGAATCTTTCCAACCAGATCGAGTCCAGCCAGACGCAGGAGATTGCCGACACCATTACCGGCGCCGAGCAACAACTTGGCGCACCTCCGGGCAGCTTCAACATCCTCGAAGATCTGACCTATCTGCTCATCGTCGTGATCCTTGCGGCGATGGAGGCGACGGCCTTCTGCGTCATCGCCTACGGCTATGTCGCCGCAGCCGTCTGCGTGCTCGTCGGCCCCATCTTCATTCCGTGGTTCATCGTGCCCAAGATGGACTGGCTCTTCTGGGGCTGGCTCAAGGCATTCATCGGCTTCAGCTTCTATCAGGTCGTGGCCTCGGCCTTCATCTATGTCTTCGCCAAGGTGCTGGCCTCGATGTTCCAGGTTATCGGGACCATCAGCATCTCGAACGCATTCACCATCCTGCCTGCCCTGCTGGTCACGCTTGCTGTCTGCATTTACGGCCTCGTCAAGATACCGGAGCTGACGGCGTCGATTCTCAGCGGTCGCGTGGGCACCTGGGTCAACCTCTTGGGGAACTAATGATGGCTAAACAAACCACCTTCGCCACCACAGATGCCGGCCACAAGTTTCTGGAGCTGTACGCCGAGCCGGTCGTCACCAACACCTACCTCAAGGTCGCTCTCCTTGTGCTCTCCGTCGTCGCGCTCGCTTCGCTTGCGCTTCTCTATCGAGCACAGACCGCTGCCTTGCGGCTGAAGCCGCTCGTCATCTCGGTTTCCGACATCGGGCGTGGCCAGGTCGTGAACTATGCCGACTTCTCTCATGTGCCCGTCGAGCGCGTCAGCAAATACTACCTCGCTCGTTGGGCGCAGCTGTACTACGGGCGCAATCACGCCACGCTGCAGCGAGACTTCGCCGAGTCCCTCAATTTCTTCTCGAACGAAATGCAGTCGGCGACGCTCGTGCGGGTGAACAAAGCCAAGACGCTCGAAACCTTCCTGCTCGACCCCAGCGCGGCCAATGTAGACATCGAGATCAAAGCCGTGGTACTGGATGACACGCGGCAGGCGCCGTATCGCGCCCACATCGAGTTTCAAAAGGTCTTCTACTCGCCGGGTGACCAGCAGGAGCAGAGCCAGGAACGCTGGACGGCAAACGTCGTCTATGGCTTCCGCGATGAAGTCCCGAACGCGATGCTGCTGACCAATCCGCTCGGCGTCGTCATCAGCTATATCCACGAAGACCAGGCATTCGGGAACTGACGACGATGCGAGCGAAGAAGTCTGTCCTCGTTTATTGCCCCGACCGCGAACTGTTGTCTTCGACGGCCTTCGCATTGCGCCTGCACCCCTATGAGGTCATCGCGGCCCACGAAGTGGGCGATGCACTAAGGGTGAGTGTGCGCGGCTTCGCCGCCTGCGGCGTGCTCATCCATGCACAACAGGGCGACTTTGCCGGTCGCCTGGTCCACAGCATCCTCGAGTGTGCGCCGCGTATGCCGCTCTTGCTCGTGGACCGTGCGGGGGATCTTGCACCCGTCCGCTACGCGGACATCGTGCTCTATGGCCGTAACACCTCGATGGTTCATATCCTCGCCGCCCTTCGTGTGCTTTGCCAGCACAAACCGGGACCGGCATCACGGAGCGCGGCTTGAGCCAGCTTCTTTACATCGGCGGGTTTTCAGGCGGCATCGACTCGCAGGCTGCCGCGCGGTTCATGCTGAACCGCTACGGCGCTGCCTGCGTAATCCTCGTGAACTCGGATGCAGGAGGCAACGAGCATCCGCTTACCATCGAGCACATCGGCTGGTACTCCGAGCATGTGCATCCCGTCGTGCGCATCCAGGCTATCGTCCGCGATATGTGGATGGATGTCGATACCGCGGCGGAACGCGGCTTCGATCCCAACGAGCCTTTGACGTTCGTTCGCATGGCCGAGATACGCGGCATCTTCCCATCGCGCAAGCGTCAGTTCTGCACTGACAAACTGAAGCTGCAGCCGATACGCCGCTGGCTACGCGCGGCGTATCCCGACGGCAATTATGCCCGTTTCTCGGGCGTGCGCCGCGATGAATCGCTGGCACGCGCCGACCGCCAGTGGCTTGAGTGGGACGACTTCTACGACTGCGAGTTATTCAACCCCGTCTATGACTGGTCGAAGCAGATGTGCTTCGACTACGTCCGCCTGCACAAAGAGCAGATCAATCCTCTGTACTCGCTCGGGTTCACGCGCGTGGGCTGTGCTCCGTGCATCAACTCCGGCAAAGACGATGTGCTCAATTGGGCAACACGCTTCCCGGAGATGATCGACAAGGTCCGCGCGTGGGAACAACAGGTAGGACGCACATTCTTCGCGCCGTGCGTCCCCGGCATGGTCATCAACTGGATTGACGACGTGGTCGCCTGGTCGAAGACCGACCACGGCGGCAGGCAGAGCAACCTCTTCCGCATCCTGCCGCCGCCGGCCTGCGAGTCCAGATATGGGTTGTGCGAATGAGATACCTCTCCGTGTGCTCAGGGATAGAGGCCGTCTCGGTTGCATGGCAACCTCTCGGCTGGGAGCCCGCGATGTTCGCCGAGATCGACCCGTTCTGCTGCTGGCTTCTGCGCTCGCGTTATCGCGCATCGCGGCCCGTTCACATGCCGAGTCCGCATGACGCTTCGTCGCGCAAAGAGGCGAAGCAGCGCGCGGCAGCCATTCGCAACATCTTTGCTCTGCCTGCCGATGGCGCTGTCATCAATGCCGGAGACTTCACTCGCATAGGAGCAGACGATGTCGGATCAATTGATGTTTTGGCAGGAGGCACACCTTGCCAGTCTTTCTCCATCGCCGGTAAGCGAGCAGGATTGGACGACCCGCGTGGCAACCTCACCATCGAATTTGCTCGGCTTGCTGGCAGGCTCCGCCCCTTATGGCTGGTGTGGGAGAACGTCCCCGGAGTCCTGTCGATCGACGACGGACGCACGTTTGGAGCCTTCCTCGGGATGCTGGTCGAACTCGGGTATGGGATCGCCTACCGAATTCTTGACGCTCAGTATTTCGGAGTACCCCAGCGACG
This sequence comes from Paracidobacterium acidisoli, assembly GCF_003428625.2. GTDB lineage: Bacteria > Acidobacteriota > Terriglobia > Terriglobales > Acidobacteriaceae > Paracidobacterium > Paracidobacterium acidisoli. The sequence goes on from NZ_QVQT02000007.1 coordinate 87,891, forward strand.
GCGCCGCGTCTTCGTTGTCGGATGTGCTGGAAACTGGCGAGCTGCCGCAGCGGTATTACTTGAGCGGTCGAGCCTGTCGGGGTATCCTCCGCCGCGCCGAGAAGCGAGGAAAGACATTGCCCCCACCCTTAGCGCACGCGCTCATGGCGGTGGCGGACCGGGATCGCACTTCGATATCGACGGCGGCCTGATTCCCAGCACTGAAAATGTCTCACACTGCCTGAACGCGGGTGGCATGGGCAGGCAGGATTACGAGACTGAGACACTGATCGCGCACGCGCTCTCAGCCGATGGTTTCGACGCCAGTGAGGACGGTACAGGACGCGGTGTGCCGATGGTTCCGGTCGCCATCATGACGGCTCACACGCAGAGCAATGGAGCCGGATTCTCAGATCATATTGCACACACTCTGGAGAGTGGAGGTGCCCAGGCGGTTGCGTTCAATCTGCGCGGACGCGCTGGTGGCGCCATGCCAGAACCGGCAGACGCAGCCAGTGTGCGTGCGGCATCCGGCGGCAGCAGCAACAGCTATGTCGCCTTCTCCGCGAAGGATTACGGCGCGGACGCCGATGAGATCTCGCCCACGCTGCGCGGCATGGGACACGATGCCAGCCATGCCAATGGTGGCGGCCAGGTAGCCGTCGCCGTCAGCAGCAATCAGCGCGGTGAGTTTCGAGAGCGTCCGGTACACGGAAGCCTGAACAGCTCGCGCGGCGGTGGCAACCAGTTCGACGGAGTCATGCAGCAGATGGCTGTGCGTCGGCTGACCCCGCGTGAGTGTGAGCGCCTGCAGGGGTTCCCTGACGACTACACCCTGGCCGAGTACCGCGGCAAGCTCGCATCCGATGGGCCGCGTTACAAGTCGCTCGGCAATTCAATGGCTGTTCCCGTCATGCGGTGGATCGGACAACGCATCGAAGCGGTCGATGCGATCCTCCATGACCGGCTCGGCGTCGAGGAGGACGCATGAACTCGTGGGCACAGCAGATGATACTGGCGCGTACCTCTTTGTCGCGGGGAGACGGTTTTATTCTTGCCGTCGCCGACCTCCGTATCGGAAGCGCACAGCTCGCCCTCCACTTCGTCGCCCGGAAACAGGTTCCTCGCATGGCAGGCAGCGGAGGCCGATGGGAGGTGGAGATCGTTGTAGTTCACCCGCTCTCCGCTTTTGCAGTCGGACTTGGTAGCGAGAAGACCGCCAGTGCAGATTCTTCTGCTTCCTTGATTGCGTCGGCGTCTTGGGCAACGAGCCTTCACCGAACAACCCGTTTCCATAGAGCGCCATTTCTCCCGTATTTTCCCTGCTTTCCCTCGGTCACTCGCTTCGGTGCTTATCCCGCGCCCGGCGGCCTAGCCGTTCTGCTTCGCACTGCGTGCGCCCTCCGGGTTTCGGCTTTCAGAAAATCTTTTCGGCTCTTTCCGCAAAGAGCGCGGAAAGAAAAGATTTTCCGAACCTTCCGAAAAAGCACGTCTTCGGCCTTGGGAGCGGGGCACACTCGCGTCGCTTCGCGCAAGAGTGTCCCGAGGGAACTTCGGGCAAATACAAACAGGAGAAAAGCAATGGCACTCTACGAAAACGAGCAGAAAGTGAAGGGCTTCGTCGGCAAGGACGCCGAGAGCTTCGCAACCAAGAACCAGAGCACCTGCGTGGTCTTCTCGGTCGCTACTAAGTCCGGCTACAAGGACAAGCGGACGAACGAGTGGGTGAACCACACCGAATGGCACCGCATCGTCGCCTTCGGCCAGCCCGCCGAACACGCGAGGAACCTGAAGAAGGGCGACTACGTGGAGGTGAAAGGCGAGCAGTTCACCACCGAATACCCGAAGGAGATCGTGCAGGGCAAGAACAAGGTAAAAGTGACTTTCCGCGACAAAGAGGTACGCGCCAGCTACGTGAAGCGGCTGGAGCAGCCCAAGAGCTCACGCGCCGGGAACCCCGACGCCGAGCCGGTCAGGGAGGATGACGCGGCTTAGGCCGCGTTGTCCTCCCTCGGGAGGTGACTTATGCAACTCTTTGAAAACACCGTCAAGCTCCGTGGCTTCCTCGGCAAAGATGCCGAGGCTCCCTCGTCCGACCACATCAAAGAAGATTCGTTCGCGGTCCTGCTGCTGGCAACTGTCTCCGGTGTGTGGGACCTCGGCAACAACCAGTGGAATCCACGCACCGACTGGCATCGCATCATCTGCCCCGGCCCGTTCTTCTGCGGCATGGTTCGCGGGATGCGGCGCGGCGATTACCTGGAAGTTGAAGGTGAGCTGCGTAATCAAGGCGAGCCTCGCACGGTCGTCATCGCGGGCGAGTCCCACACGGTCAGCAAAACCACTGACACCGTCCATGCGATACACATCCAGCGACTGGACCGCCCCGATGCCCTCGTCGATTTCAGCGACAGCGACACCTAACGTCGGTCGCCTTTAGCGGAGAGGCTAACGCCTCTCCGCTTTTCTTCTGACAATGCCGCGCACCGATCGCGGCGGAAAGGACACCGATGATTGCCAATGCTACCTTCGTCGCCACACTCATCTTTCTCGCGCTAGGTTTCTGGCTCATGCACGCGCTGCACTTCCTCACTCCGTGGCGCAGCCTGATCGTCCACAGCTACCTCAAGAGCATCGCGCTCTACTGCGCTCTGCTCTTCGCCAATATTCTCGGCCTCACCATCTGGATCGAGCGCAAGTTCTTCCTGCGCGACACAGGCCGCAAGCTCAGGCACTTCGACCAGGAGATACATACCGGGAAGAACGAGCTCTCCGACGAGATACGCTCGCGCTTCGGGGATGAGGAAGGACAGTAGCGATGAGTGAAGATCAATACCTCGACCGCACGCCGGACCTTGTCGCCAAGGTCCGCGCGATGCGCGAGGCCGCCGAGAAAGAGATGGACCGCTTCACGCGCGTGGCCGATTACTACGTGCGTCGTGTCGTCGGCCAAGGCTCGAAGGCATCGCCGGTTTCTGTCGAAAACGTCCCGCCTTCTTCCGTCAGCGAGCGCGCTAAGAAGCGCGTCACTTCATCCGCCTCTGCTCAGGCTTCGATTGAGTTTGCGTCTGCTCCTGCGGAGCGAGCCGATGAGGAGGAGGGTGCATGAGGCTGGATATTCCGCAGGAACAGCCCCGGCGCCGCGAAGGGAGCGACTCGACTTCTGGATCATCCAGCAATCACACTATCGCCCGCCGAGTGCCGGACAACCCCATCCTCCATCGCCTGAAGTCTCTGGAGCAACGCCCTGCGAACCCTCGCGGGCCGCAGCCCCAGGCGGCTCGCAAGCGTGCGGAACAGTCGCGCGATATTCCGCGCGAGCGTCGCCGCCCTGTTGCCTCGGCGGACCCGCGCCGTCCAGCGCGTGCCACCGGCAACGTCGTCGGCCTTGAATTGCGCTCGGAGGAGAAACAACTCCTGCGCGAGGCTGGCCGCTTTCGCGTCGTCCGCACGGCGGACCTCCGCGAGACGCTTTACAACGGCAAAGCCCGTCCACTGGAGAACGACCTCCGTTATCTCCGCGACAAGGGGTTGGTCGAAACCACGCACATCAATCTGCGCCGCGACGGGCAACGGCGCTCGATCGAACGTGCCGAGGTTGTCACGCTCACCAAAGACGGTCGCCGCCTGCTGCTGAAGCAGGGCGACCTCCCCAAAGACCAGTGGATCTACGCCGGCCTGGTCAAGCCGCGCGAGGCCGAGCACGATTCGCAGATTTACCGTGCCTACCGTAAAGAAGCCGAACGCATCGAGGACAAAGGCGGTAGCAACCTGCGCGTGCGCCTCGACTTCGAGATGAAAGCAGATGTCCAGAAGGCCATCTACGCGGCGCGCAAAGCAGACCCGAAGCGCGACATGGCAGAGATCAAAGAGGAAGTGGCCGAGCGGTTAGAGCTCCCCTTGGTCGATGGAAAGATTCAGATTCCCGACGCGCGGATCGACTACGACCTCCCGCGCGAAGAGGGGCAGGACGCTAGTCAGGGTTCCCGTACCGGCCACGAGGACATCGAGGTATTGACGGCTGCGTATCACGCGGGTCACCTGCGCGCCAAGGCGCAGGCAGGTTTCCGCGCTTACGCATCGGCCTCCGACCGCGCCTCACTCACCGCCAAGATCGAAGACGACCACGGATTGATGGAGGACATTCTGGACCTATGACGATGGACTACGACCCAATCTCATCGCTCGAAGCTATCGGTTATCTCGAACGAGAAGCCTCGTTCCTGTATCTGGTCGCCATTCACTCCGGGTACTTCCTGCGCCGGCAGTACAGCCAGTTCGCGCAGTGCGATCGCGGAGCGATGTCCACGCGCTTCCTTGAGAAAGCATCCCGGTTTCATCATCTCCGTGTGATCGAGTGCGGCCAGGGCAGGCACATCTATCATCTGGCCTCGAAGCCGGTCTATGAAGCGGTCGGGAGGCCTGACTCACAGAACCGGCGCCTTAAAGGTGATAGCTATATTAAGGCCCGGCTCATGGTGCTCGACTTCGTCCTCGCACGCCTGAGCGCGAACATTCTGGAGGATGAAGCGGGCAAGGTCGATTTCTTTACCACGCAGTGTGGCGTCCGCTCCGAGTTATTGCCTCGGAGCTACGCCGGACGCCTCATGTATTTCCCCGATGGGTTTCCGATTCTCGTCTCGAACGCTGGCGTTCCACGCTTCACGTTCTTCGACGAGGGGCAGGTCACCGCTACTCGCTTCGAGCGATACCTCAAGCAGTACAATCCGCTGTTTGCCGCGCTCGGCGAGTTCGAGCTAGTCTTCATCGCCGACAACGAGAGCAACTCGGACCGCGCGAAAGCTGCCTTCGGTCGCTTTCTGCCTGCGGACCGGATGCGCGGCGTCACCCCGATGACGCCCCTCGGTGTCGATCACTTCATCCGGTTTCTCGGGGTCCGGCAGCAGTCCGAGGTGGGTGGGCGTGGCGTTCTTTCGAGTGATCTGCAGACTCTGCGGGAGGGAGAGAACCTCTACGCCTCGCTCGAACACCAGGCTCTCTACGCGGCGTGGAAGCTGGGAAGCACCAGCGAGGAGAAGATACGGCAGCGATTTCTTCAGACGTCCATGCGTGCGACGTTCTCCACCGTAGTTCTGCCGTACGGCTATCCCACTTCGGCGATGGAACATAGGCAGCCAGTACACGAGGGGCTGCGGGCACGATAGCGGGCACGCGAGTGGACTCACACAAAAGGAGCTTACCGATGCAAGTACAACGAGTTACGCGGGTAGATGGGGTCAGGGAAAGTATGTGCGTGGGGTGGGAGCGACCCGGTGCTGCGCACCTCCCGCGTCGGCTCCGCCGCGCTGGTCGCTCCCACCCCACGTACATCACATATCCGGCGCGGATATTTCACGCATCTGCGCTGGATACAAACCGGGTCAGTTCAGCATCCATCGCCGATCCACATCAGATACACACTTCATCGACAGGAGATACCCATGAGCAAACTTAAACTGGAGCACGGCATCAGCAGGATTCGACGCGCGAAGCTGCAATCTTCCATCGACCAGACCGTAGCCGATGACATCGAGCTGATGGCGGAGTGGTCGAACAACGAAACCAACTATGTCGTCAATGAACTGCTGCGGTTCGCGCTCACCCATGAAGAGGACTTCCAGAAGTACAAGGCCAGCGCAGCCGCGACTGCTTCACGGCCCGCCGTCAGCGCCAAGCAATCTCCGGCCAAGCCCGAACCATCGCCAACCAGCACCGCAGCCCACGCATAGGAGGAATACCGTATGCGTGAGTCTCCACGCCTTCAGAAGTACGTCCGGCTGTTAGTCGAGCATCGCTTGATCCTGTCGCTCGGATTGAGCACGGCCTGCGGCATCGTTCTCCATAGCCTCTATCCCATCCACGCCGACGATCCCTTGCTGCTCCTGATCGCCTACGAACGCCCGCCCATCTTCCACGCGCTGGCGCACGGCTACGACCTGTTTCTCTACACCACGCCGTTCCTGTTCTTCTCGCTCATGTTCTCGCTGGCATATATCCACCTCTACAGGAAGGATTCAGAGCTGGCGCTTGGCGTCCTTCCGACTTATCTCGATCCGCGCGCACGCCGGAAGCTATCTCTCATCCTCGGTGAGGTGCATCGGCAACTCGTCCCGAATCCCGGCCCGTTCCCATACTGGCTCACGATCCCTGAGCGCGGCCTCTATACCGGCATCGCCTCCTTCGGCTCTATCGGCTCAGGAAAAACCTATGGGCTGATTCTGCCGGCAATGCGCCAGTTGTTCTCCTATCGCGCGGACGACCCCGAACGCAAACTCTCCGGCATCGTCCTTGAGGTCAAGGGCGACCTCTGCCGGCAGCTTCAGCGCATCCTTAAATGGTGCGGGCGAGAACAGGACTATGTCGAAGTGTCGCTCGACGGCGACGTTCGCTATAACCCGCTCAATAACTCCCTCGATCCTTACGCGCAGGCGTTCAACATCGCCTCCATCATTACCTCGATATGGGGCAAGGGCCGCGAGCCGTTCTGGCAGCAGTCCTATACCGACCTCATGCGGCACGTCATCCTGCTTCATCGCATCCGCGATGGATACCTCACGATGGTCGATCTCTTCCGCACCGTCATCAGCGCGGGCACGCTGGAGGCGATGCTGTCGGAGGTTGGTTCACGCTTCAGCACCGCCAGCTACATCGGCATCGCTAAGGACGCATATCACGGACAGGAGTCCATCCTGTCTCCGCTCGGCTTCGAGTGGCGACAGGACGCCGACCTCTATCTTGCCGGTTGGACGGAGCAGCTAGAGCAGTTGCTGGTCCAGCAAACCTCCGCCGAGTTCGGTGTCTACACCCGCAAACCCTACCGTCCCGACCAGCGCGAACGCTTCGAGAGTGTCCGGTACTGGTATTGGGAGCACTGGAAGTTCTTTCGTTCCGAGATCAAGACCTCGATCATCCAGGGTATCGTCGTGTTCCTCTCCTTATTCGAGACAGACCCGCAAGTCCGCCGCGTCTTCTGCCCGCCGAAAGAACTGTATGACGGCAAGCCATGTGCCGTAGATCCCAACGGTCGTGTCCTGCCTCCATTCGATGAGTTGATCGAGTCGGGTGCAGTCGTGGGCCTGAACTTTCCTGTCGCCCTGAACCCGGCACTTGCGAAGACTATTGGCACCATGATGAAGGTGGACTACCAGCGGGCCGTGCTGTTGCGCATCCCAAGGATGGATGCAGAACCCAATAGGCACTACCGGCCTACCGTTTTCATCTGCGATGAATATCAGAACTTCGCCACAGTCGGCGGCGACAACCCGACCGGGGATGATAGGTTTTTAAGTTTATCCCGACAGCCAAAGTGCATCCCGATTGTCGCTACGCAGAGTGTATCGAGCCTTAAGGAAGCATTGCCCAATGAGGGTGTGAAGACGCTGCTCCAAGCGTTTCGCTCGAAAATCTTCCTCACGACCTCAGACCCGGAGACAGCTCGGTACGCATCCGAGCTGTGCGGGAAAGAGGACCGCACCCACATCAGCTACATCGTCTCCGAGTCCTCCACCAACGCCAATGTCGGCTTGCTCTCGGGACGGACATCCTCCAGCAAAGGTTCCGTCTCCGCCTCTAAGCAGTATCAGAAGCACAAGGAACCGCTTTTTGAGGAGAAGATATTTTTTGATCTCAAGAATGCGCAATCCGTGGTCGTGGCCTTCGATGGCGTCAGCCCGTTGCCGCCGACATACTGCTATCTCAAGCCGGACTTCCTGCCCGTGCAGATGAGTTGGTTCGAGCAGGAGCAGATTAACTTCGAGCCAGGCGCGATACAGAAGGAGGCACTTAAATGAGCTTCGAGGTCATCATCCCTTTTCTGAAGCCAATAGAACATCTACTGAGGAGTGCAACGATCTCCGAAATCATGGTCAATCCCGATGGGTCGGTCTGGATCGAAGAGAACGGAGACATTGTTCGGCAGTCTGGCGTTCGCTTTGACGACGGAGCCTTGATGACGGGCCTCGAAGTCATCGCCAATCGCTTCGGCAAAAAGCTCGATGCAGATTCCCCCATCCTGAATCTTCGCTTGCCTGACGGCAGCCGCATGGCGGCCCTTATACCGCCGGTCGTCAATCCAGAACCGATGGTGACTATCCGTAAGCATACCGGGCGCAACTTCACGATCCATGACCTGATCGAACGGAAGGCGCTCACCGAAGCCCAGGCCGAAGTATTGACGGAACACGTCCGTCAGGGAGACAACGTCTTGATCTCTGGAAGCACCTCATCAGGAAAAACCACGCTCGCTAATGTGCTCGCTACCTTCATACCGGATAACAAACGCATCCTGATCATTGAGGATGTCGCCGAACTCCATATCAATAAGCCCCACGTTGTCTCTGCCGAGGTCCAACTTGATACTCACAAAAGCCAGATTGATTTCTCCGATTTGCTCCGGGCCATTCTCCGTCACAGTCCGGGCCGGATCATCATAGGAGAGATTCGTGGACCGGAGGCACGGGTCTTCCTCGATGCTCTGAATACAGGCCATCGCGGATCGTTGACAACCATTCATGCCAACAGCGCAGCGGATGCGCTCCGGCGTCTGGCGCAGCTTGCGATGCGCGGCTCAGGAGACGGTGTCCCGCTGCACGATGTAGAGGAAGAATGTGGTCGGTCCATAGATATGATCGTGCAAGTTGTGAACCAGGATGGATGGCGTCACGTTACAGAGATTCGCACATCGGCAGAACATGCCGATGCGCGTCCCTCGTGATTTGGATCATGCTGCGGGAGTCATTGCCCCGGAACTTCCCAACCCTTGCTAGTCAACTGCAGCCCAGCAACCTCGGTTGTCCTGGATACGCCATTGACCGTTGTTCGTATGTCTGCGAACGCCTGCTGTACCTCCGGGCTCTGTGCCCACGGAGCAGAGTCCACAAGTTTGTAAGTGTATGTGACCTCGCTCTGTGACGAAACACCCACCTTCGCTGGCTCGGTCCATTTGACGATTGCATCGACGCTCTTCCGCCCATAGCAGAACCCGTCGGTCTGTCCGAACGTGCCGGGGATTTGGTGAAAATACTTCCTGCCTGACTCCGTTAGTTCATACCTCTTCACAGGTTGTGCGGGGCCGGAACCGCGCAGAGGATCGAGCATCCCGTGAACCACTGCAGTCGTCTCGGTCGCTTGCACCAGGCCGGCCTGTTCCAGAGCCGCCAGCTTTGGTCCGATCCCATACTGTTCGTTTTGCTCCGACCGGGGAAGGTCGATGGGAAACTGCCGGCCGATCACCGTGCAGGCTTCGCCGTGCTTGGTCAGATATTCATTGATCGCCGTAGTAAAATTTGTGTCGCTTGGCTTCTTTGCACTGTTGCACGCAGCGAGGGTGATTAGACCGGCAATAGAAACGAGATGGGGCCAGCGCATGAGTGAACTCTCCGAAAAGTTGGTTGAGTGGTCGTTGTGGCAGTTGAGCTGCCAGGTCAATTCACGTTTGTCCGCAGAACGGCAGTTTCAGCCAATGCCAATTCCACAAAGTCACTTATGAGTTTCTGGTCGTGATCCCGGCGAGTGAATATCCCGCTCTTCACCGTGAGCAGCCTGTCGGAAAGCGGCCTGACCACGACATCGTAACGGTGGGACATAGCGGAGAATCTGGTCATCAGCGCGATGCCGACGTTCTGCGTCACGAGCCACAGGGCCTCCTTCAAAGAAAAGGCCTCAGATGAGAACTTGAGCGAAATGCCCAGGCTCTCAAAGTGCGCCACGATGTCATCGTGCCTGCCCGGAAGCACCTTCCTCAGGACTGAAATCAGAGGTTCGTCCGCTAAATCCTCTGGCCGGATCGAGGACCTTGTTGCGAGGCGATGGCCTACAGGCAAACAGGCCATCAATGGTTCTTCAAAGAGCAGACGGGCAGACAAGTCAGGTTCGAGAATCGGCAGAATTCCGAACCCGACATGGAGATCACCCTGGAGAATGCCCTCGACGATCTGATGTGTCATGAGGCTTTCTCTCGTTACGGACAAAGAACCATTACCGTCCGGATGAATGTGGCGCACGATATCAAGCAGCTTCGTGTTCAGATAGGTCGAGTAACCGATGCGAAGGTCGTTCGTCTGCGCACGAAGAAATGCCTGCACACGATCAAGTCCGAGCCATGCTTGCCTAACGGACTCTTTCGCTGACAGTAGATAGAGACTTCCGGCTTCAGTCAGCACCATCCGTCTACCCACGACCAGAAACACCGGCGTCCCGATTTCTGCTTCCACGCTCTGAACGCGCTTACGCACAGCGGACTTTCCGATGCCGAGATACTTGCCTGCGGCTCCGAATGAACCCTTCTCCGCTACCGCGAGGACGGCGATCTGGCCGTCCATAGTTACTCCGAGTCGACGCATAGCTGGGCCGTGAGCGCAGGTACAGGCCAGCCACTGGTCGGTCGTGGGGGGCGCCCGACATGCTTTTCCTCGATTGTTAAAGAGTGAAAAATCACCCCTAAACTACCCTCGCCCAGTGAAAAAACTTGCAGAAAGGCCGATTGTGGCGGCTGAGGGGCCACTCCACATCACACATTGCCTGTCTCATCTATGTCTAAGGGGATAAGAGGGTTGAGCGGGAACCGCACTCTGATGAGGTCGAATTGCCTGGTCTTCGGCGCAACTGTAACAGAATATTTATAAGGTGCGAGGGTAGATTGGCTCCCAAAAACCACTCTTTAAGGGCAAATGGATCAAAACAGGCAACAGCGACAAGCGCCGGCATCGGCGCCAGCGGTCAGGACTGAGCAGGTCCTCGAACGCTACTACGGTCAGCTCGTAGAATGGGGCACCCTTCTGACGCGAGGCGATCAGAACAAGGCCCAGGATCTCGTTCACGATTTTTGCCTGCACCTTACTGTTACGAAACCAGACCTGAGCGCCGTTCGGGATATGGACGGCTACCTCTACAAATCCCTTCGGAATATTTACGTTTCAGGGCTGGCCCAATCGTCTCGTGAGGCCTTACAGCTCGTAAGCATTGCCGAATACGATTCGGTTCAGCTTGCCGCGATGCCGCGTCATGCGGGGGACCCGTTACAGCGCCAGAACGATCTGCGCAGAATTTGTTGTTACGCGGTTTGGCGCAAAGCTCAGACCAAGAGCGCCAGTTATTTCATCCTCCGCTACTTTCACGGCTATCACCATCAGGAGATTGCCGATCTCGCCTGCGTGCCGATCTCCGCAATCTACAACAAGTTCAGAGCATTCCGAGTAGAGGTTCGATCCTATCTCGAAGCTCCGCGAAAATTACAATTCACCAGCCGCGAAGTTCCGCCTGTGCCGGCGCTGCGTTGGACTCCGCTGTCTTCGATTGACCTCTTCAAAGAACTACGCAAGAGCATTCTCGATGCACGAACAGGGGATTGTTTACCTGAAGAGGAGCTGATTGCGTTTTACACCTCGGAGCGTCCAAAGCCGCTCTCCTGCTCACTCCTGTCCCACATCGTTAGCTGTGAACACTGCCTCGCGCTGGTTGACAGTCACCTGCAGCGTCCGACGCTGAAGGATCGTGAACCGCTCGACGAGGTGGGGGATATTTCCGATGGCGCGGGTACTGAAGCAGGCAAGCCTGCCGGAATGTCCCGCGAGAGACTGCTGCGGTCGGTTCGTCGGTACAGGACTGAGGTTCTCGAACATCGACCGAGGACGCTGTCGATTGCTGTCGATGGCAAGATTCTTGCGTCGCACGATGTGCAGGCGCAACGGAATGTGCTGTCGGCCAGGATTGACCGCCCGGAAAACGCCAGCTTTGTCGAGGTGTTCAGCGAACAGGGCATTCGTCTCGCGCTGATCTCCATTGGCGAGCTGCCGCCGGAAGGCCCACACGGCCAGACACAACGCGTAGACCTTAGTGATGACCGCTGGCTGGATCTGAGCCTCTCATTCGATGGCCTCGGGTTGAATAGCGAGGTCGTCTACTTCGATCCAGCACTCGCGCCCGAGCTGATGGAGGAGGACGATTCGGATGAATTCGTAAGAATCCTGCCCCGGCCAGAACCGAGCCGTGCAGGTGACGGAAACATACTGTCGTGGCCCCGCACCTCGGCCTGGCTCGCAGCCGTTCGTAAATTCCTCCGTCCAATTACGCCCTCCCCTGTGATTGCTTGGTCGTTGGTCATTGCCAGCGTATTCTGCGTTGCTGGCTATTTCGTGCTCCGCAATGACAAGACTGTGCCTGTTCTAAGCGCCCGCGACATTCTCAATCGGTCTATCCAGGCGGAAGCGGCAAGTCTGGAGGGACAGACCGAGCATCAGGTGTTCCGCTTTGAGGAAGCAACCGCCGATGGCAGCATCCTTAAGCAAGGAACCATCGATCTGTGGAAGGATGGCGACGGCAAGAGGTACATGCGCCGTCTCTATGATGTGCAGCATCGGCTCATTGCGGCTGAATGGTCACAGCGCAATGGCGACCGCGGCGAGTATCCCGTGGCCGAAGACTCACAGGCCTCCGGTGCAAACCGTGAGATGCTGGCTGACAATCTCTGGAAACAGGATGTCTCGCCCAGCGCATTCCGCGAATTGAACGGCGAAAACGCTCAGATTCGTGCTACTGAAGATGGATATGAGCTAACAGCTACCGAAACGGGAGTCTCCCACCCGCAGCTCATTTCTGCGACTCTCGTCCTCGACCATCACTACCATCCCATTCGTGAAGTGATGCGAGTGCGCAACGGCGGCGAGGTCCGTTTCGTACAGGCTGACTATGAGCGCAGGCCGTCTTCATCTGTTCCTGATGCAATCTTCGATCCGCAAGATCAGGGACTACGCTCTAAAGTGGAGCGGCGCCCATTCTTCTCTAAAAGCGTTATCAGCGATGTGCAGTTGGCCGAGCTGCACATCGCTGTGCTGTATCAACTCAATAACCTCGGCGCCGACACAAGTGAACCTATAGACGTCGAAGAAACTCCCGATGGGCGAGTGCGCGTCACCGGAGCTGTACCGGATGACTCTCGCAAGCAGCAGATACTCGCACGTCTCAATCTGCTGGAGAACCATCAGCTTCTCGAAGCACATCTGTTCTCTCCAACCGATGTCCAGAAACCCGGATTCAAGCGTCCTCGGGTCATCGGTAGCACGATAAGCACATACGATGTTGGCCAGACAAAAGCCCCGGCAGACGCAGCTCTGCGTGGATTCTTCCAAGCGCAAGGCATGTCGGGAACAGCGTTAGATGCTGCTGTCGTCGGGTTCTCGCGTGATGCGCTGGGGCACTCGCAACGCGCACTGCAACATGCCTCCGCGCTGAATCGTCTCGGCAGCACTTTCCCGATCTTCGAGCTTGGCTACGTTAGCCTCCCGTCACAGCAACAGTGGACGGAACTGGTGGCGAAGCACACCATGGCGTTAGAAGTTGAATTGCGTGCTCTGCATGACCAGTTAGCTCCGCTAACTCCCCTCCGCGATCAGCAACCGAGTATTGGCCAAACTAATCCCGCGATCGAGAACCCCGCACAATTTGCCCGTCAAGCAAACCAGCTTCTCGGCAAAACCCAGGACTTGAATCGAACTGTCGGTAGCATCTTCGCATCCGGCCAAGAGCCAGAGGAACAACCACCTGGCCTCGATTCCTTGGTAGCTGCTACCAGCAAGGCAATCCCACTGCAGGAAGCAGTGGAGTTAACAAGTTTCGCTGTTCAGTTGAACGCATCAGGGAGAACAGCATCGATAAGCCGGCAACAAAGCAGGCCCGATAAGCAGACCCCTAACCAACCATAGCAATTAGAAGAACACACAATTTGGAGGACCAATGTCTCGACAGATTCATGCCGTATACCTGAAGTGTCTTTTCTCCCCGGTGCTGCTACTCGCAATCGCGTTGCCCGCGCTGGGCCAGTCCACCGCTACTGTCACTGGTATCGTGCAGGATACATCCGATGCGCGCATTCCACATGCGAACGTCAAGCTGATCAACACGCAGACTGGGACAGAGAGCACTTCACAAACAAATAACGCCGGCGATTTCGCTCTGCCAAATGTGATGCCAGGTCATTACACCTTGCAGATCGAGCGCGATGGATTCGACACAACCCAGCTCACCGGAATTACCCTCAATGTCGGCGATAACAAGAGTGTAATCATCCGAATGAAAGTCGGTTCAAAAAATGAAACCGTCACAGTTGATGGCAGAGGCCTCACGATTAACACCACAGACGCTTCGGTAAGCACGGTCATTGACAGAAAGTTTGTCGAGAACACTCCGCTTAATGGACGTAGTTTCCAAAGCCTGATTTTGCTTACGCCCGGCTCAGTGACAAATACCCCTCAGCAGGCCGCGAGCATCGGCAACTCCGGCGAATTCAGTATCAATGGCCAGCGAACAGAATCTAACTATTACACCGTTGATGGAGTAAGCGCGAATGCAGGTATTGCTGTAGGTGTAGGCGGCGGCGGGACGAGCGGCTCCTTGCCGGCATCGACGGCATTGGGGACAACTCAAGCCTTAGTCTCGGTGGATGCACTACAGGAATTCCGAGTCGAAAGTTCGACGTACTCAGCTGAATACGGCCGCAATCCGGGGGGACAATTTTCAATGGTGACCCGATCGGGAGCAAATGACCTACACGGGTCCTTATTCGACTATTTCCGAAACGATGCACTTGATGCAAACAATTGGTTCAATGACAACACCGACCCAATCACAAGGAGGACTGCGGAACATCAAAATGATTTCGGAGGGACCCTAGGTGGCCCGATTCGTTTGGGGAAACTTTACAACGGCACCAATAAGAGCTTCTTTTTCGTTTCTTATGAGGGGTTGCGTCTATTAGAACCAGTGGCGGCGTCAATAAACCCGGTGCCAGATGCCGCATTGCGCCAATCCGCGGTCGGTTTGATGCAAAACGTTCTAAACGCGTTTCCAAAGCCGACGATGAGCACTGATTTGACGCCAGGATTAGCGGCCTTTGTTGGCAGTTGGTCGAACCCAAGTCAGGAAGATGCGACGAGTATACGAGTCGACCACTCCCTTGGATCAAGAGATCACTTATTCTTTCGGTTCAGTGATACCCCTTCAAACTCGTCGACGCGCGGTACTTCCACAAATTCCAGCCCGTCTGTCGTGTCTACTTATCAATATGCGACAAAAACATACACCTTCGGCAATACCTTCGTCCTCAAACCCTGGCTGACGACAGAAACGCGTCTCAATTTCAGTTCGAACAACGTTACAGCGCACGAGACAAATGACAACTTCGGCGGCGCTGTCCCTGTCGATCTGGCCGCCCTAGAAGGCATTAGTACAGATTCGCAATCGCAGGTAGCTCTTGTCATTGGGGGGTATGATCCAACTCTCATTCAACTGTACGCAACGAGCCAGCAGCAACAGTGGAATGTCGTGCAGACGTTGATCGCACAACGAGGAAGACACACAATCAAAGTCGGCATTGACTGGAGGCGCGTCGCTCCGTTTGCAAACGTAGGATCGCCCTCCGCCGCCTATTACTTTTACAGTCCAACAACAGCAGCGAATAACAGTGTCGATATAGGCCTGGGTGAATCCAGCGCGAAATTTTATCCGGTCTATATGAACTTTTCTGTATTCGTACAAGACGAGTGGCGAATCAGTCAGCGCCTTTCGTTATCGGGAGGTATCCGCTGGGATGTTAATCCTGCTCCTGGAGTTAGGCAAGGGCTGATGCCATACACGGTCAAGGGACTTTCAAATCTTTCAACCATGACCCTCGCTCCACAGGGGACGCCTTTGTGGAGCACAGCTTGGTACAACTTTGCTCCTCGCCTTGGTGTAGCGTACACCCTGGACACCGTACCTGCTCACCTTACCGTTTTGAGAGCGGGGGCTGGGGTCTTTTTCGATACCGGTCAGCAAGTCGGATCAGCCGGATATTCGGGTGTTGGCCTAAGTGCCAGAAACTATTTCGGATCCGAGTTCGGGACCACCGCGGCTTTTCCTGCGCCTGTAAGCGAGGTAACACCAGCAATTAACCCACCGACACCAACGTACTCGACGGTATACACAAATCCAGCCAACCTTCAGGTTCCCTACACCTATCAATGGAACGTCAGCCTAGAGCAAGCCTTGGGAAATCTCCAGTCGCTGACTATGTCCTACGTTGGGTCGAACGGAAGAAAGCTTCTCCAGGAAACAGAGCTCAGCGTAGGCGCACTCAATCCTTCGTTTTCGTCACTTGTGGTCTACACGAATGGGCTGACCTCCAACTACAATGCCTTGCAGGTTCAGTTCAAACGCCAAGTGAGCCATGGGCTTCAGGCTCTTGCGTCGTACACATGGTCTCATTCTCTTGACTATGGCTCATACAACACTGATTTCCCCTATCAATATGGCAACTCCGATTTTGATGTGCGTCACAATGCTACGGGCGCGTTGTCGTATGACATTGGCGGACTAAAGGGGAAATCCTGGCAACACATGCTCAGTTCCGGATGGGGGTTGGATGGACGCTTCACTGCCAGAACAGGTTTCCCGGTCACTTTGGAGGGGAATTCATCGTTTGATCCGGTTACCCAAGAACTATATTTCGGCGGTTTGGATCGCGTACCGAATGTTCCGGTTTATATTTCGGGCACCACGATCTATGGCAAACAACGCATAAATCCGCTTGCATTCACTGTACCGGCAGACGGAGTTGTAGGGAATGCGCCGCGGAATTTTGTCACCGGTTTCGGCGCCGTGCAAACCGATTTGGCAGTCAGGCGCTCCTTCAGCATTTTTGAGCGATTGAATGGGCAGTTCCGTATCGAGGCATTCAATCTACTGAATCATCCAAACTTCGGAATTATTGGATCTACATGTTCGTACTCTGAGGGCCCTTGCACGAATGTTCAGTTCGGACAAGCGACTGCGACGCTGTCTCAAAGCCTTGGAGGATTGAGCCCTATCTATCAAATGGGCGGTCCTCGCTCCCTGCAAGCGTCTCTGCGCTTGAGCTTCTGAACGTAACAGACATGGAACAGAACAAAATGACGAAACAGATTTCAGCCTTTATAGGTATGCTGACATGGCTCGCTGCACTAACCCCCTTCATGCTAGGGCAGCGAGCCCTCATTCTTCCGAAAGATTGCGTGGAAGTTCGCTATATTCAGGGTCTTTGGCCGAGCCCTAATGGCGAACATCTCGCATATCTTGTCAAAGTACCGAACCTCGCTACCAATCAGAACGAATTTGAACTTTTCGTCCGTGATACGGATTTAGACAAGCAATCCTCGGGGCGACTACTCGTTACTGCACAAGATGTTAGCAGTGTCATGTGGTTACGCAATGAACATGCGATAGCTATCGCTCGCAAACCTAGACGGCAAGCGCCAGATCATGATCGTCGACGTGCTTTCTGGAAGTATTACCCGTGTTCTTGTTTCCCCCGACACAGACTCGTTCAGCATTAGTGGGCATGGTACAACGATCGCTTATAGTGTCTTGAACAGAGAACCCGAGAGAAAGAAGCCTGGCGGTGCTGAGGCTGAGGGCTACCGAATTGCTTTTGATGAGGATACAGAGGTATTGCATCCAACGCACTCATTTTATGTTCTGAAACAAGGACAAGACGATACGTGGACACAACCCCAACTTCTCACGATACGAAATCCGATCACCAATGCGCGTGAGACGCAGTTGGTGGTCAACTCTCATTTCACCGAAATCAGCCTCTCACCGGACGGGAATCAGTTGTTGTTTCAATACATGACGCCAGCTCTACCTAAAAGTTGGTATGACGATCCGATAGTGAAGCTATATGCCGTCCAAAATACCTTTTTCGAAATTCTTGTTCGATATGACCTTACAAGGAAGGAGACTTCACTAGCCTTCGACTCCATTTCCACGTCGAGCGTCCCTGTGTGGTCCGATGACAGCAAGACATTCTTTGTCAATGCGTACTCACCTGTTGCAAGCGCATGGCAGGCAGACGATGTGCATGACAATCTCGCTCGTCCAAATAATGCCAATCTGTTTGCTGTGAACTTTGAAAGCGACACAACCGTCGAACTTGTTCGCCACATCAGCTTTTACCATGAGGCTCCAAGCCTTGGAAGCAATGGTAGAAACCTCGTCGTTCACGTAGCTGGAAATATGATCGCACGAGTCGACTTTGATCGGAACGGATGGCGCGAAACTGGACGTGAAAGTATTCCGAGCGGCGAACTGAATAGAATTTCTGCTGTTGCGTCGAATGGCCACACTACGTTTGTTGTCGCGGAGGCTGTAACAAGACCAGAGGATATATTTGGATATAGATCAGGAGAGCAACGCTTACACGTATTGACGGATTTGAATCCTGAAATTCGCTCGCTTGAATTCGCGAAAATTAAACAAGTCGATTGGAGTGTCGACGGCAAATACACGGCAAGTGGGTTGCTCTTCCTCCCGCCTGACTATACACCTGGCAAGCGCTATCCCCTTGTCATTCAGACCAAGGGAGAGCAAGGATGGTTTGCTTGCGACTCTGGTTTCAGCCACTCTCCATCCTTCGCTCCCGAGCCCCTTGCCACTGCAGGAATCGCATACCTCGCACCATTTTCTAAGCCTTCGGCGGGTGGACCGACGACACCACATCAGCTGGATGGTCAGTATCCAGGAGGTGTAGCAGAAGCTGTTGACCAAATGAAGATGTGGGACAGCGCGGTGGATGACCTAGCCCGCCAAGGGCTGATCGATCCATCGAAGGTCGGCATAATTGGGTTCAGTCGTACTGGGTTTCACGTTGAATTCAACTTGGCCCATGCCAAAACACATTACGCGGCGGCGACCGTTGCTGACAATGTCTCATATAGCCTTGCAGAGTATCTGTATCTACCCGATGATTCTCATGCCGCAGATGCTATGTTTGGCGGCCCGCCTTTCGGGGCAAGTCTTGTGAATTGGGAGCGGTATTCAGTGTCCTACAACTTGGATAAAATCCGGACGCCTCTGCTCATGGAAGAGATGGGCTATGGAGTTCATGATGACAATTCAGAGAAAATTCCGCTCGATCTCGTGCTCAGCTATGAAATCTATCGAGGGTTGCGCATTCGAAAGAAGCCTGTAGAGATGTACTACTACCCCGATGAAGAGCACCAGCCTGACCATCCTAAAGCACGGCTTGCTAGCATTACACGCAATCTGGATTGGTATAGATTTTGGCTCCAGGGATATGAGCATCCCAATCCCGAAGACCCAGATCAATACAAACGCTGGGAGCATTTGCGCGAGTTGCGAGATGCCGACCAAAAGGCCACTGGGCCAATCAACAATGATTCCCAAACATCCGAGGCCCCGCGCTAGTTGTTGTGGTGTTTGTAGGTATCTAAACGAATCCTAATCATGACAGAGCAACAGCGACAAACGGAGCTTCAACGGATTGATTGCGCCATTGATGAGTGCAGTTCGGCGATTGCGCAGCTGCTGCAAGGTTGCGGATCAAATCGGAACTTCGGTGAAAACCAGATGCGGGAGTTCCAGCGGTTATTTCGCTCTCGCAGACGCCTGATCGTTCGACTTGCGCGGCTCGAACGAGGTCGAGCCGCGCAACCCCATCACAAATTCGGGTCATCGGCAGGCGTTGAAGCAAAGCCATGACTCTTGCCTGGGAGCACCTAATATGGCGACGCAGAGCCCGGCTGCAGATTGAACTGCCACAGCACGGCCCATCGTTTGTGACCCTCATCAAGTTGCTCGCAAAGAGCCAGGTACTCATCACAGATGTCGATGAGGAGAGACTATCGTCGTTCTTGGCCTTTGAACCAGGAGTGTTTGCCCATAGACCGGCTGTCGTCACACTTGTAATCAGAACGAAGGGCCACAGCCACGAAGAGCGGCTGCTCCATACACTTGCCAGTTTCGGCTATACCTGCAGCAGAGTCTGAGGAACAAATTTTTGGCAACTCTTGCGCGCTGCCGAAACTCCACGGAACGAGAGAGCGCATGTGGTTGAAAAGGTGAGCCGTGCGCAAGTATTGCGGGCGGAAACAATCGCTCTGTCTGCCGGCAGAAGTAGTCGCTTGGACCACCGGCGAAGGCAGTCGCGCCGGGAAGTCGAAGTCGCGTTGCAGCCCCCGCAGTGACGTAAATTTACCGACACGCGCAATGACCGTAAAACCCAAAGCGTGACCTAGATTAGAGCTTCACACCGATCGCCACCGAAGTCGGACGCCCAGCCTCTTTGGTAAGTCTGATGTGGCCATCACATCTTGTCGTCAACACCCGCCTGGTCTGCCCGTTGGACCATACAATCCCTGTTGCATGCTTCGAGTAGTCATGCTCCTGAGAATCATGGACTATGCTCTTGTCGGACAACAATACGATATGCGGCTTGCAGTAGCTAAAGACCTCTTCTGCGTATCCAGCGTTTCGTCCGTGATGGGATGCTATGAAGAAGTTGGTTTCCTTCAAGCATTGGCAGAAAGCTGGTTGCTTCATAAGCTCTAGCCAGCCTTCACGCTCCAAGTCCCCAGGAATCACGATTCCGCAGCCGTTATATTCTAGAAATGTTACGAGGCTGAGATTGTTCATGTCTGTGAACGCTGGATATTGATTGTGGAAGTAGGTAACCTTCACTCCTCCATAGTTTGGTTGCACCGTCACAGGATGTATCCAGTGCTCGTGCATATCGAGGGCACTGGCCATTGCAGTCGTAATTCCTCCATTGCTTTCCTTTTGCCTCCGAATGAAGTCGACCGGGATGCTACGGTTGCGCGCGACTGTACTGAAACTGACGACCTTGCGAAGGGCAGGGAGAATCGCTACATGGTCCTGGTCAAAATGGCTGAGTGCAAGACCGTACATGGTCTCGATCTTACGATCAGAAAAGTATCTGGAGGGGTAGAACTGAAGTCCATCGTCGTATCCGCAGTCAAAGAGAAGGGCTAATCCACCCGGCGTTGTGGCATACGCGCAGAATCCGTGACCGACGTTGAATAGTGTGAAGGTGAACATTCAGGCGGTTCCTTTCCTAGCCCGCCCTTTGCTAGATGGCGAGTCACCGTTGATGGAGTCTGCAGTCTCAGCCAAGCGTTCTGCATAGGCGTCTGCGGGGATGCGAACCCAATCGGGAGTGAACCGAAATGCCCAAAGCAGAAGAATCGCAAAGACGCATATCAAGGCGCCTATGGATTCTGTGGTGATTATTTCCGAGATTGAGTGCAGGTGGTAAAGCCATACAGCGCCGCCTGCGAATGAAAGAGAACTCACAACGATGCCCAATGGTCGGAGGCCGCAAACGTTACGGCGATAGCCGTAACTGATGTTCTCTTGGAAGACCAGCGGGTACTTCTTCGTATCGCGAGTGTGAATTCGGAGATAGGACGACCATGCGCTATACACTTGGTCAGCAATAGCCGGGTCGGCGGCTTCTTCTTCAGGAGAAGGTGCTTTCGTGCCTTTGACAAGTGTTGACAACTGCTTGTGATAGCGCGTCTTGGTTATTGCATCTATCCGAGTGTCCCGATGGCGAAAGATTGCGGCCGATGGAAGCCCTCCCCATGCCTCGAAGAATTGCTCCTCACGTTTCTTGCCGGCATCACGGGCAAGCTGAGTCAGCAAGAACGCGCCGCCACATCCCGCTAAGACCGTAGCGAACGACTCAAGCGTAGATAGTTTTGTTGAGGCCACTCCGACGATAGTGATGACGATCGGCGCAATCAGCAACAACGCTGGATAGAGGCGTGCCTTTCGCTCATAGCCGTCCGTGATTAGATTGAGCGGAGTCATTTGGCCTCACCCAAATCCACGTTCTGTTGAGAGCTAATTGATTCGACGAACCATCTCGCTTCGAGTTCACCGACGATGGCCATGACTGGCTGGTAGCCGTCCTCGGTGGCCTTTTCAGTAATCCACTCAAACACCTTGCGATCATCGCCGCTGGGGCCGGTTCCGAAGCCGTTCGGATGCGAGTGCCACTCTCCAACATATTGGAGCATGCCGCTTGTGGCCCTTCCTGCATGTGCCACCTTGTCCAACAGCCCCTCACAGCCTCGGATAAACGAAGTTACCCGCTTCTTCGAGTCCGGCGGCGCTGGGATTGTATCTGCGATGTAGACAATACGGCTGGTCAGATCCCATGTACCTAAAAGCACACCTCCCGTTTCCGCAGGAAGACCTGTCAATCTTAGAAGCTTCAGCTTGTTCAGCAAGCCACGATCCGTTACGAGCTTCCAGTCACCGATCTGGCGCTCGATCATGTCTTCTGGCGGAATCTGCAACGCTTGAACTGCGTCTTCTTCGTCGGCTATCCACACCCGTATGCACGCGCCGTCAGAGGAAAGAGCCTTCTTAATCGCTGCCGAGGTCAACGCAGCGTGAAGAGCTACCCGATGAGCAGGCAACGTGTTGGAGACATCACGACAAGAGGTTCCGTAGCGAATGGACCTAGGAACAACTGCGAAGTGATTGCCCAACTCTGTGCGGGACAGGATTGCCCGGTAATACTGCATCTCCAAGGAGTCGAGTCTGGTGAGCCGCTGAGCGTCTTCGCACAGGAGGATCGAAGAAGAACCCGACGGGTTCATGAATACCGACGCGCGACGACCCTGCGCAAACGTCTCCAGGGCCAGCTTTCGGGCTACCGGCACCGACGCCGAGAAGTCGAGGATAGCGTCGGCCGCCTCAAGAACACGACGAATATCATCTTCCTTCTCTCCAGCATTCAGCACATCTGCAAAGACAACTCCTTCGACGATTGGCTCGGCAATAATCATGTCAAGGTGCATTTTCATCGCGTCTACTTTAGACATGCCGACCAGGGAATGGACCAATGCATGTCGAGCAAAATTGTGAGGTAGCAGGACGTCACTATCGACCAAGGACCACTTGCCATAGCCGCTGCGCGCGAGTAGATTGGCGATCTGCGAGCCTAGCGCCCCCATTCCCACAGCAGAGATTCTTCTGAGATCGACGGCAGAACCATTAATCGATGCGGCTCGCTGCCGGTCCAACGCGAACGTGGGGTTGAGGGGAACGAGGGTGATATGGTCCAGCCTCTCGTGGTCGATGGTTCCACCGATCACATGCCCTGGCACTCCGTTGTTCAGTTGCCAAATACCCAATATCTCGCCGATTTCCCCAACAGTCGGGTTCGTCACAAACACTCGCGTCTCTAATGCCTCGACAGTATGTCCCACTTCTCGTGCCTTCGGGAAAAAGACGATCAAAGCCAAGTGGCACGCTAAGAGCCAACTCTCTCTCGGCCAGTTGCTTAACTGATCCCTGAGAGATGTCACCAAGTCGCCTCTTGCCGCTATCGAAGCAGACTGGAGATCGGAAAGAGTCTGCGGAGTCCAGTTCATGACACCGTGTAGGACGGGTGGACAGAAGTAGGTAGCGGCCACAAATGCGGCTCCTTGCCCCTGAACGCCCCCGGCGAGATAGCGTGCGATATAAATCTCCCCCCACGGTTTCCTGTCGACGCGCGCGATGAGCAGTTGTGTCGGTCCCAGCGCTGTTTTCGCATAGATATCGGCAGGCAACACAATCGTGTCGCGCGTGCCTAGAAACAGTGGTTCGAGCGGCTGATCGTCTTTGTGTAAGGCTCCCTGCGCTGTTTCACTCAACCAGGTGCGAATGCGCTCTACGATGCTGACTGCTGTCCAACGAAGCTGGCCCTCAGAGTACGCTTCCTCATAGAGGCAGAGGCTGCGTGGAAACTCAACTGGCCGCAGATACAGGTGTGGCACGACGGGGAAGTTTTGACGCAATGCCAGCACTTCAGGCCAAGCGTCATTCTTCGGTGGGAACGACACACTGATGCGTTCCGTTGGATGGATGTCGAACTTTGTGATCTGGCTCAGTTCAACATCTACATCAAAAACAATCGTCTCGATTCGATCTGCTCCCTCAACAGCTACCCTCGCCTCAACAAAACGAGCATACGGATTAATTTGGCGCACCAAATGGCGCGCCAGACCCTGTGCGTGCGCACCCACGAGCGTATCCACAGCCACGCTCTCGCCGGGAGCTGCAAAAAGAGCGTCAGTCACCGTTGCCAGCCCTCGGCGCGGGCTGGCTTACAGCTGATACCAAGCCAGCCGAGTAGCTCTTCTTCTGCTTCGCCTTTGATCCAGTAATTTCGATAACGAGTGTCTCCGGAGACGATGCTTTTGGATTCTCCATCGTCACAATGTATGTACCGCCCTGGGCGTCTGCCTGCTCGCGGTAATAATTTGCCGCCTGCCTATGCGGAGGCTGGGGGTCATCATCATTGGTCGGTATTGGTTTGCTTGTCGAAATCAACGTGGCGCGCCACAGGAGCTTTTTCTCGTAGAAGTACGCGATATCCTCCGTGGGCTTCGTCTTCGTCGTGCCCTTGTCGGGGCCGAGCGAAAGATAGCTGGAGTGGTGAGGGATCTTAACAATATCCGACTCCAGACGTTCCTCCCGGTTCTTCGAGCGCGTAATGCGAACGATCTCGCTGAGCGGTTCCTGCCGGATGTCCGCGCCGAAGAACACCCTGGTCTTGGTGCCGTCGGCGGAGAAGGTTGCATGAAGGACGAGGCACCCGTCGTTGCGCTCAACGTAGCTGCCGTCATCGGTGCGGCAGGCAAACGGCGAATGTACAAAGAATTCGACTCCCTGAATCTCGGCCAGCCAGCCAGGAACGAGTTGACCGGCATCTGTGATGAGGGAACGGCGGTCAGCGACCGACAGGCCTTCGCCTTCGAGCCAATTCTTGAGTTCTTCCGGGCGCGAAAAGACGCGGATTCCGGTGCCCTCCTTAAGTCGGTAGCGAGCTTCCTGGCGGATGATCCGATCTTCTTCCGTGCAACCTTCTTCTGTGATCACCGCCGCCGGCACCCACATCTCGTCCATCTTGATGCGGCTTTTTCCGTCGACTTGGCCTTGGTATTTCTGCGCATGCCGCAGGTAGAAGAAGTTCGAGGTCCCGCGAATGTGGTCATCATCAAGATGGGTGAACATGACCACCTTGTAAGAGTCACGCTTGCAGGAATCGAGGTCTTTCCGCAGCTCGGACGGGAGATCGATGCGCAGGTCATCTTTGCAGGCCGGGTCCCGCATCGCGGCATAGTCAATAAGGATCTGATCGCCGTTGTCGAGATCGATCCGGCAGCAATCTGCATTACCCAAGGGGAAAAAGCTCAATCGATGCGTGGCCATTACTGCTCCATGAAGTGAATTTGAGTCAGAAAGCGGGGCCCAATTGTCACAGATCGAATCCTCTTGCAAATCCCCCGAAGGCGTTTTACAGTTGGGTATATCCGACTGGTTGTAATTATCCGACGAAGAGTCAGTCTGGGTCAACACTTTTTTACGACGGGTTGCTAAATAGTGGAAAAATCAGCCATCGACCTCAAACGGCTCGGCGAAAACGTCCGATTTCGGCGTCAAGGCAAGGGTTGGACTTTGAATGATCTGGCGGAGAAAAGCGGGATAAGCAAGGCATACATCTCGGACTTGGAGAACGGCGCCGCTGGCAAGCCAAACATTCAATATGTGTTCGCTATTGCCAATGCGCTGGGTGTGACGCTGGACGAACTTTTGGACAACGCAGCGCCGAGGCAGGTCGATTCTTCACGGAAGAAACGACCTACAGAAGATCTCCCACCGGGGCTGAAAGAGTTGCAGATGGAGATGAACCTCTCCGACTCGGAAGTAGAAATGTTAGCTCAGGTGAATTTTAGGGGAAACAGACCCAAAGACATGGAAGGATGGCGATTCTTGCTCGAAGCGATCAAGATGCTGAGTCAACGAACCGCACAACGATAGCACGATGGAAACAATACGGGTCGGCGGCAGGAGGTATTCAGATCCCGATGTTCTCTCCCTCATCAAGGCGACCGGCAGCCTAGTTGACCCGCGGTCCTCTGTGCTTACGCAAGCTCGCAAGCGTCTCCAAACGCTCAACAAATTTCATGACATACCAAAAGACCCGATAGAACGGCTGACCATCCTCGCTTCTATTTGCGGGATTGCCGAAGTCGTTCCGATGAATATTGAACAGCGGAAGGGCGATAAGAGAGACGCTCTCCTTGTGCCTAACGTATCGGGTGGGCGTTCGATTATCTACAACCCTACTGCCCCCCGGGCCCGCGTGGCATTTTCTATTGCCCACGAGATCATCCATACTTTTTTCCCAAATAGCATCAACGGTGCGCGCTTCCGCAACATCTGTGCCAGCGAATCCAGGGAAGCAAACGAGCTGGAGAGGCTTTGCGATCTGGGAGCCTCCGAGTTGTTGATGCCGCTTAGCGATTTTCAGAGGGCGGCAGCCACGACCGGCTACACCCTCTCTGCGGTTTCGACGCTGATGGAAATTTTCGGTAGTTCGTTCGAGGCGACAGCTTTCCGCCTTGCCTCTGCCCACCCCGGTATCGCGGCCGCAGGTCTGCTCCGTTATCGCCTTCGTCTCGAAGAGCAGCGTCGCAAGAAGGCTATATCCCAAACACTCCTTTTTTCATCGTCTGCAACCAGCAGAGGCGGAGAAGAAGCGGAACCGAAGTATCGGCGGCAGTCGCTCCATTTGTCGGAAGCATGCAGCGATGCCCATACGATTCGCTGGAATAAGTCATTTCCTGTGGAATCTATAGTTAATAGCGCGGCTACCAGCGGCGATGTTCAGGTTGGATTTGAAGGCTTACCGAACCAAGTGACAAAGAAAGGCCGTCTTGAGGCAGTAAGGGCTCCCTATCAGCGAGATGAGGCAGACCCTGTGTTCGGAGATGTGCTGTTTTTCTGGTCCGCGTAAAAGATGGCAGTTACCCACCTCTAATGGGGATAAGCAGCCTGGCGGTGCTATTCAGGCCACACCTTCAACAAGCGGCCTTCTGAAAGGGATCGATAGCAAATTCGGATGGTTGCGGGGGCTGGATTTGAACCAGCGACCTTTGGGTTATGAGCCCAACGAGCTACCGGGCTGCTCCACCCCGCATTGCTATAGTAGCAAGGCCTGCGGGGTGGGTCAAACCACTTTGTAACACTGCTGCAATCAGCGAAATCCGCTATAACCCCAGCGACCTTTGGGTTATGAGCCCAACGAGCGGGCTGTGAGTCCGGCGAGCGATGCGGCCCGCCGGACTGGATTTCTGCCTTTACGAAAAGACAGGATTTCTTCTTCTCGCGAAAAGAGCCGTTCTTCCTTTCTCGAAAATTTTCTGAAAAAGGATTATCTGTCTTTCAAGAAAACGTGGATCACTTTGCCGGTGTCAGCCGAAATGCGTAGGCATACATGCCGACGTGCTGCTGAGGAAACTGCAGGTGCAGCCCATCTGCATCCTGGCTCCAGCGAATCTTCGCCGTCGAGCCCAGCATGGCCACCTCTCCCACGCGGAATCCGCCTGTGCTCACGGCGTGTACCGTCAGCTTTCCATCTGTCGGCCAGCCCAGCGCAATCGCGTAGAGATCGCCGCTTTTTGTCGTGAAACGAATATCCTGCGGCTGGTATGGGCTTGTCGCCGTATCGTGGAACGATCCGGCCACCGTCTTTGTCGGTCCCTCACCGTACATGGTCCATGGACGCGTCCCGTAGATGGCGTCTCCGTTGATCTTCAGCCATGCGCCCATGTGTTGCAGAATCGAGACGGCCTCGTCGGGAATCGTTCCGTCAGATTTTGGCCCGATATTCAGCAGAAGATTTCCGTTCTTGCTCACGATGTCGATCAGCTGCCAGACCAGCGACTCCGGCGACTTATAGGTATCGCCCTTCACATAGCCCCAGCTTTTGTCGCTGACCGACGTATCCGTCTGCCAGTGCAGCGGATCAACATGATCGAGGCCACCGCGCTCGATATCCAGCACCACCGTGCCTTCAGGCGTCGCACCATTCTTCAGAAAGAGCACCGGCTGTTGTCCGCGTTTTGCTGCTTCGTTGTAGTAGAAGGCCATAAAGCGCCTCAGATACGGCTGAAACTCCGGCTGCTCGACCCACCAGTCGAAATACATCAGCTCCGGATGCAGCTTTTCCACCAGCTCACCGGAGCGTGCCAGCCAGTCGTTCAGATAGGCCGCATCGGGGTGCAGCACGCCTTTGGTTCCTGGTTCTTTGCCCTGCGGCGCCACATGCGCGGGTCCATACAGCGATGCATTCTTCGGGTCCTGCACATCGGAGGGAAATGCCCGCCCGCTATCCATAAACCAGTAGTGCTCCGCCCGGTGCGATGAGGCTCCAAAGTGCAGCCCATCTGCACGAACCGCATCCGCCAGCTCGCCCACCAGGTCCCGCTTCGGTCCCATCGCTGCCGCGTTCCAGTCGCTCAGCTTTGAGGCATACATCTGGAATCCATCGTGGTGCTCCGCAACCGGAATCACATACTTCGCGCCGGACTCCTTAAACAGCGCCGCCCATGCCTGCGGATCGAAGTGTTCGGCATGGAACATAGGGATGAAATCCTTGTAACCGAACTTCGTCTCCGGCCCATACGTCGCAATCTGATGTTTGAATTCCGGCGAGCCCTGGATATACATTTTGCGCGGATACCATTCGTCCCCAAACGCCGGCACCGAATACACGCCCCAGTGGATGAAAATCCCGAACTTGGCATCTTGATACCAGTCAGGCACTTTGTACTTCTTCAGCGAGTCCCAGTTCAGTAGAAACGGCCCTTCTTCCGCCTGCCTGTCCACCGAGTTCAGAATCGCCGCGCGCGTATGGTCGTACTTCGCAACGGATTTCTGCCACACCAGATCATCCGCATTCGGGGTTTGTGCAACCGTTATCATTGCAGGCGCTAAAAAAAGGCCCGCGGAGATCAGGATCGTGCAGCGCCGGGTCCATCCATTCCACAGAGGCATTGGTTCTGGCCACTCCTTCAAGGGGGAATTTTTCAGAAGGGACAGCTTATACCCCGGCGGGCGTCTTCGCCCACCGCAGCTTTCGTTTTCCTGCCGGGAGCCTCCCCGTTCGCT
Source organism: Paracidobacterium acidisoli (assembly GCF_003428625.2). Taxonomy (GTDB): domain Bacteria; phylum Acidobacteriota; class Terriglobia; order Terriglobales; family Acidobacteriaceae; genus Paracidobacterium; species Paracidobacterium acidisoli. The sequence goes on from NZ_QVQT02000007.1 coordinate 116,652, forward strand.
CCGCTGATAAACTGACAGGGCCACCTTATGTTTGAGAATCTTTCCGAGAAACTGCAGCGCGCCTTCAAGAATCTCCGCGGCCAGGGCACCATGACCGAGGAGAACATCCAGGAAGCGCTGCGCGAAATTCGCGTCGCCCTGCTGGAAGCCGACGTCAACCTGAACGTCGTGAAGGACCTTATCGATCACATCCGCGAGAAGGCCATCGGTCAGGAAGTGATGACCGCCCTCTCGCCGACCGAGCAGGTCATCAAGATCGTGCACGATGAGCTGGTCACCCTGCTCGGCAAAGACACGGCGCGCTTTCAGTTCGCTTCGCGTCCGCCGACCGTCATTCTGATGGCCGGCCTGCAGGGCTCCGGTAAAACGACGACCTCCGGCAAGCTCGCCGCATGGCTGCAGAAGGGTGGTCATCGCCCCATGCTGGTCTCGGTCGACGTCTACCGCCCCGCTGCCCGTGAGCAGCTTCGCGTCGTGGCGCAGTCCATCAAGGCAAATATCTATCAGGGCGATACCAAAGGTGAGCCCGCAGGCACGCCGCTCGTCGAGCGCCTCGCGAAAGAGGCGCGCCGCGAAGCCGTCATCACCGGCTGCGACACGCTGATCGTCGATACCGCCGGACGTCTGCACATCGACTCCGATCTGATGGACGAGATGGCGAAGCTCAAGGCTCTGCTCAGCCCGCAGGAGATCCTCTTCGTTGCCGACGCCATGACCGGACAGGATGCCGTTCGCTCCGCTGAGGAGTTCCACAGACGCCTCGCCCTCACCGGCATCGTCCTTACCAAGATGGATGGCGACGCCCGCGGTGGTGCTGCGCTCTCGATACGCCATGTCACCGGCCAGCCGGTGAAGTTTATCGGCATGGGCGAAAAGCCGGATGCCTTCGAGCCCTTTCACCCCGACCGCATCGTCGGCCGCATTCTCGGCCACGGCGACATTATGTCGCTCATGGAGCGGGCCGAGGAGAAGCTCGACCGCAAAAAGTCGGAAGAGTTTGCCCGCAAGGCTCTCAGCGGCGATGGCTTCTCGCTTGAAGACTTTCGCGACCAGCTCCGCCAGATCAAAAAACTCGGCTCGCTCCAGAGCATTATGAAGATGCTGCCCTCGGTCGGTCCCTTTGCCGGCATGCAGCAGATGGCCGATCAGGTGGACGAGAAGCAGTTCACGCGCGTTGAAGCCATCATCAACTCCATGACGCAGAAGGAGCGGAACCATCACGAGATCATCTCGGGAAGCCGCCGCAAGCGCATTGCCAATGGCTCCGGCACAACCGTTCAGGAAGTGAATCAGCTTCTGCGCCAGTACGCGCAGATGCGCAAGATGTTCAAGGGCATGGGCAAGGGCGGCATGATGCAGCGCCGCGCCATGGGTATGCTCGGCGGGATGAAGGGCATGGGGCGGTAGACCGGCCTTTCTGCCCGTAACAGGCGGAGAGGCGTATGCTGGTCGGGCGTAAAAACCCTCCACTGCAGGACGGTCCATGATCCAGCACTCTGTCCGAATTCGCCTGACCCCATTCTGCCTTTCCGCGCTTCTTCTCGCTGCCTCGACGACACTGACTATGGCCTCCGCTCACGCGCAGCAGGAGAGCGCCGCGTGGCCTTCTCTGACGCAGCCGCAGGATTACGTCGTAAAGCGCGTCTCCAGCGCAGACCCCACCGGAGCCAATGCCGATGCGCGTCCGGTCGCGCCAGGAGCGACCATCACCCTGCTCGATGCTGATGGCCCCGGCATCGTCTCGCATGTGTGGATGACCATCGCCGACTCCGAAGAGTGGTCGCTCAAAAAGATTGTGCTGCGCATGTACTGGGATAACGAGACAGACCCCAGCGTCGAAACGCCCGTCGGTGATTTCTTCGGCCTCGGACTCGGCGATTATCACAACTGGCAGTCGGCGATGCTCTCGGTCGCGCCTGAAAAGGCTCTGAACAGTTTCTTTCCCATGCCCTTTCAGCATCACGCGCGCATCACCATCACCAACCAGGGCAGCCAGCCCATCCACTCGCTCTACTGGAACATCGACTATCGCGCGTATCCTCATCCCCTGCCCGCAGACACACTTTACTTTCACGCGCAGTATCATCAGGCCCAGCCCAATCACGGAGCCTTCAACACCTGGACCTCCAACGGCGACCCGGCGGTGAACAGCCGCACCAACCTCACCGGCGAAGACAACTACGTCTTTCTCGACGCGAAGGGCCGCGGCCAGTATGTCGGCGTCACTCTTTCGGTGCTGCAGAATCAGGACAACTGGTGGGGCGAGGGCGATGACATGTTTTTTGTCGACGGCGAAAAGAAGCCGTCCATCGCCGGCACCGGTTCAGAGGATTACTTCCTCGGCGCGTGGGACTTCGGCAGCCACGCCTTCTCTTATCCTCTTTATGGCGCTCCTTATATAGAAGGCGATGAGCATGAAGGCTCGCGCGCCAGCGTCTATCGCTTTCACCTCGACGCGCCCATCACCTTCACCCGATCCATTCGCGCCACGATCGAGCATGGGCACGCCAACGTGCGCTCCGATAACTACTATTCGGTCGCCTACTGGTATCAGACCGAGCCGCATGCTCCCTTCCCGCCGCTGCCTCCGGTCGCCGATCGCATCCCCGCACTGCAGCCAACCGGAGGCCCCGGCAATCATCTGGTACAGCCTGCTCCCTGAGCGGGAAAGCAGCGTGCGGCAAAGAGGAATGAGGCGATTCCATGCCATGACCCTCTGAAAATGAGAGGATGGAGAGGATCGCTATCTTCTCACTGAGGCTGCTTCGCATGCCTCGCCATGCAGGACACGAATGCCGCACCTTCAGAACCAGCTCGACCAGATTACGCAGAACACGCGCACCCTTGTGCAGCCGGAGCGGCTGGAGATCAACGAGCGCTCCATCGCCGAGCTCTTTGCCACCGGCATCGAAGAGAACATCCTGCCCGCCGGTGAGCAGGCTCCCGATTTCGCGCTTCCCGATGCTTCAGGCCGTCAGGTCCGTCTTTCGGATCTGCTGGCCCTCGGTCCGCTGGTCCTCAATTTCTTCCGCGGCCGCTGGTGCCCTTACTGCATAACCGAGCTTGAAGCCTGGCGCGATCTCTATCCGGTCATCCGCGAGCGCGGAGCCCTCGTCATCGGCATCTCTCCTCAGCTCGAGCGACAGAACGACTTCACCGCCGGCCAGCATTCGGTTCCCTTCCCTCTGCTGACCGACAAGGAATGCTTCGTCGCGAACAAGTTCGGCCTGGTCTGGACGGTTCCGCTCTATCTGCAGAACTACTATCGCAGCATTCTGGTGAATATTCCGTACATCAACGGTGAATCGAGCTGGAAGCTGCCGCTTCCGGCGACCTATATCATCGCGCAGGACGGGAAGATTCTTTATGCCGAGGCGCATGCCGACTTCCGTGTTCGCCCCGAGCCCGAAGAGGTACTGCGCGCGCTGCCCGCCTTTGCGCGGCCGGAGTAATTCTTCCAAACAGGCGTTTCCGTCAGTCCCCGGTGATTCCCGCAAACAGCGCACGATCCTCGCTGACCGGAACGATCCCTCGTGTTGCCACCAGCAGAAATCGCTCGCGCGCCATGGCGTTGCGCACATGCTCACCCACCCGCTCCAGCACGCCGCTTTGCGAGCTGTGCTGGCGGAAAGCCTCCAGCTTGCGCGCGCTCAGCTCCGGATTCAGCTCCAGCGTGAGCGAGTACGGCATTGTTGAAGATCCACTGAGTTCCGGCCGTCCGCGCACGGAAATAAACGGCGTGCTGGAGTAGTACAGCTTCTGCGGAGCATACGTCTCCAGCCCTTCAGCGAGCTGCTCTGGAAAAAACTCCGGCCGGCCGGCCCAGTGAAACGCCGCCGTCGCCGTTACGGAGACCATCGTGTGATCGCGGTGCAGATTCACGCTGCCGTCCCCGCCGAAGGTCAGCACCACATGCGGGCGCCACCGCCGGATTCGCGCCGCGATCGCTCCCGCAAGCTCATAGAAATCCTGCCGCGGCAGCTCTCCATCCGGATAGTGCAGCACCTCATGATGCGCGATGGCCAGCACGGCCGCCGCAGCCTCAAGCTCGGCGCGCCGCACCTTTCCCAGATCCTCACCGGCTGCGACCTCTCCGCGAAAGTGCGCCGCTTCTCCATTGGTCAGGCAGAGAACGCCGGTTTCCACGCCCTGCTGGTGCGCCGTCAGCAGCGCTCCGCCAAAGGCTCCGCTTTCATCATCGGGGTGCGCGGTCACGCACATCAAACGCAGAGGCAATCGATCATCTCCTCAGGAGGAAAGCTGCTCGTCCCAGGGCAGCGATGTCTGGGCAACGGGACGAAAGCTGCGCCGGTGCAGCGGGCACGGCCCGTGCTTCTCAAGCGCCGCCAGATGTTCCGGAGTGCTGTATCCCTTGTGCGAGGCCAGCCCGTACTGCGGATACTCGTGATCCAGCTCACGCATGCGCCCGTCGCGATAGACCTTGGCGACGACCGACGCCGCCGCGATGGAAATGCTCAGCGAATCGCCATAAATAATGCTGGTCTGCGGGCAGGTCAGGTCGAGCTTCATCGCGTCGATCAGGAGATGATCGGGAGCAGGCGACAGCTTCGTCACCGCCGCGGTCATCGCCAGCCGCGTCGCCTGATAAATATTGACGCGGTCAATCGTCTCCGCATCGATCTCTTCGATGACGATGGCAATGGCCTTCTTCTTCACCACGCCGGCCAGCCGCTCGCGGTCTTCGCGCAGAAGCTGCTTCGAGTCACGCAGCCCGCGAATGCGCGTGTCGATGGGAAGAATGACCGCCGCCGCCACCACCGGTCCAAACAGCGCGCCGCGGCCTACCTCATCCACACCGGCAATGACGGTGGCGCCCTGCAGCCGCGCGGCTTTCTCGTACTTGTTGCCGCAGACCAAGGTTCGCAGCATGCGCAGCTTGCGCGCAGCCGCCGAGATACTTTTCTCGCCGTTCCCGCTGAGAATCTCAGCGTCGAGCCCAGGTTCGGGGATGGGTTCGAAAAGCTCCGCCATGCCTCAAAGTGTAAATCGCAGTGTGCTGCGGAAGGTGGTGGAAATTCGGGCAGACACACAAACGCCCCGGCGGAACACCGGGGCGCAGCGGGAAAAGACCTATGCCTTCTCTACTTCCTTCAGACGGGCAGCCTTGCCGCGCAGTCCGCGCAGGTAGAAGAGCTTCGCGCGGCGAACCTTCGCGGAGCGAATCTTCTCAACCTTGTCGATCACTCTGGAATTGAACGGGAAGATGCGCTCGACCCCCTGGCCGAAGCTCATTTTGCGGACAGTGAAGCTGCCCTGCGCACCGTTCCTGCGGGCAATCACGATGCCCTCAAACGCCTGAAGACGCTCTTTGTCGCCTTCCTTGATCCTGACCTGGACACGCACCGTGTCACCGGGCGCAAACGCCGGCAGATCGGTACGGTTCAGCTTGTCGGCAAGCCGCTGCATTACTGGATGAATAGACATAACTCTTCCTGATGATGAAATCCGAACTCTCAGTTTACAGGAAAAACTGTACCTTTGACGACTTCAGACGCGATTTCGCCAGTATCCCGGGCGTCTGTACCTATGCGCAAAAGCCAGTATCTGGATCGTTGTTTCCGTTTCGCGGTACACAACAGCGAATGGGAAGTGGCTCAATATAAATCTGCGTGTGCCGTCAGCTCGGAGTGGCCAGCGTTGCGGAGATGCACTTACCAGTGCAATGCAGCGGTCAATTTCCGCGGCCAGTCTGTTTGCTGCAATCACACTGCGCTCGCGATACCACGACAGTGCAGACTTTAGTTCTTCAAGCGCAGCGGGATGAAACTCCAGCGTCTTACCTGGCATGGAGAATAGCTGACATCTGACGACGCGCTTCAGCCCATGCAACCGGCTTTACCCTGCCGCTGTCCAGCTCCGCCCTGCGACTGGCAATCTCTTTCTCCCACGCCTCTTCCGCTGATTCATCCACGGTGTCATCGAGACTGTCCAGTAATGAATCCGCCAGCGCCGCGCGTGCTTCGGATGGCAATTCCAAGGCCTTTTTCAGAAGTTCAGAAACCTCATGCGCCATACAAACAGTGTAGACGGGAATGTCAGGATTCCGCCTCACCTGGACTGATTCATGTTCAGGAGAAACTTCCTGTCTTCTTTGGTCAGCTCCGCCTTCTCGAGCAGATCAGGCCGGTTGCGCAGCGTCTTTTCAAGCGCCTTCTGCCGCCGCCACTTCCGGATCGCCGCATGGTCTCCGCCCGCCAGCACCTCAGGCACAGCGAGCCCGCGAAACTCCGCCGGCCGCGTGTAGTGCGGGTAATCGAGCAGACCGCCTGCTCCGTGCGTGGAGCGCGGCGGCCCATCCGGATCATCGGCGAACTCGGCATCCGCCACTCCAAAGCTCTCGTACGCGCTCGAGGCCTCGTTACCCAGAACGCCCGGCAGCAGCCGCATCGTGGCATCGACGATGACCGCCGCACCCAGTTCTCCACCCGAGAGCACATAGTCTCCGATCGAGAGCTCGCGATCGCAGAACAACTCGTTCACCCGCTCATCGACGCCTTCATAGCGGCCACAGATCAGGGTCACGCGCTCCAGCTTCGACAGCTCCCGCGCCACCGGCTGGGTGAACCGCGCTCCCTGCGCCGAGAGCAGAATCACCGATTCCTTCGTCGTGTCGCGTTCCGGCTTCGCTGCGATGCCCAGCGACTCGATCGCCTCCGCCAGCGGCTCCGGCTTCAGCACCATGCCTTCGCCGCCGCCGAAGGGGCGATCGTCGACGGTGCGGTGCCGGTCATATGTGAACTCCCGCAGGTCATGCATGCTGACCTGCACCCGCTCCTGCGCGATGGCGCGGCGCACCACTCCATATCCGAGAATGCCGGTAAAAAAGTCGGGAAAGATGGTGATGATGTCAAAACGCATATAAGATTTCCGGCGAAAATTACTCCGGAGGAGCGCAGAGTCCGGCCGGCACGAGCACGGGGAAAGACAGGCTATACCTGGACGAGATTCTATTCTTTGTTCCTTGTCTCGATCTCGCGCTGTTCCTCTTTCGTCATCGGCGCGTTGATCTCAAGCAGGCCCGCCGGCAGGCGCATCTCGATACGCTGCTGTTCCACGTCGATCGCCTCCAGCCACGCCTTCGCAAAAGGAATCAGAGCGTCCTGCTCCTTCCTTTTTCCGGGACCCGATGAGGGACGCCGCACTACCAGCAGCGAGGTGCTCGACGACGCGCTGTCCACGTCCACGACCTCGCCGATGTCCACGCCGTTCCGGCCCAGGTCGATCACATGACAGCCGATCAGATCGCCGACGTAGACCGATCCCTCCTCGAGGGGAGCCCGTTCGCTCTGCGGGACAGCGACCTCAAATCCGCGCAGAGGCTCGGCATCGTTGATCGACTCGATGCCTTTAAATTTAAAGACGATTTTGCTGCGGAAGAACCAGTGACTCTCCAGCTCGATCTCGCGCGGGCGGGAGTGCAGTCTCTCCGGGGGAATGAGAAACAGCCTGCGCCGCTCTTCGAAGCGTTCAGGGAAATCCGTGAGAATGTCGGCTATGATCTCGCCGCGTCGTCCGTGCGTACGAAGGAGCCTGGCAACGATCACCCAATCAGACGGCGGCATGTGGGGGGAGGGGACCGTTATTCTGCCTTGGCTGCCTGCTGGTTCTCTTCGAGAATGTCGAGCGTGTAGCGATGATGATGCTTCATGCTGACGGCGCCGAGAATCGTGCGCATCGAACGCGCAGTCCGGCCCTGCTTGCCGATCACCTTACCTACGTCAGCAGGCGCTACCCGCAGTCGAAGCACAGTGCTTTCGTCGCGCTCCACAGCCTCAACGATTACCGCGCCCGGTTCATCCACCAGTGCGCGAGCGATTTCCGTTACCAGTTCCTGCATGTTGTCGGGTTTATCTTGCGAACTCATCTTCATGGCCCCCCTTTGCGAGATCGCCTTCCGTCTCCAAGGGCTTGTCGCGCAATAGTACCGCAAGCCCAGGAAAGGAAGACAGCGTATTTCCTGAGTTTTTACGCCGTACCACAGCAAACATCTGTCAAGGGGGAACTTTTTTGATCCGTACTACTTACTACACCCACGGAACTGGTACAGAAACTACGCTGCGACCGGAGCGCCCTGCTTCGCCACCAGAATGGCGACCCGATCGGACAACTGAGCACCCTTCGCGGTCCAGTAATCGATGCGATCCTGCTTCAGCGTGACGGAAGCCGGGTTGGTACGCGGATTATAGGTACCGACCACTTCTACGGAACGGCCATTACGCGCGCGGCTCTTCTCGATCACCACGACCCGGTAATATGGCTGCTTGCGCGCACCGACGCGCGCCAGACGAATCATCAACACAGTCAAACATCCTTTCAAATACAGCTGCAATTTCAGGGGATACCAGCGGCTGCTGCGCCCGTCAAACAGGCGTTAACGCATACTCCTGGAAGTTAAGTATAGCAGCAGGAATGGCCTGCGGACAGAGAATCTCTCACAGGAACATTCCCTTCCCGTGAAACATTTTCTTCGCGCACTCAGTCTTCGACAGCGGCCAGCACCTGCTCTGACGGAGCTTCGCTGCGGAACTCACCCTCCCACCGGGCTACGACTGCCGCAGCCAGACAATTCCCCACCACATTCACCGTCGTCCGTCCCATGTCCATCAGCGCGTCGATGCCCAGGACCACGAAGATCGGACCCTCCGGCAAGCCGAAGATCGAAGACATCGCCATCAGCACCACCAGCCCTGCCCGCGGCACGCCTGCCAGGCCTTTGCTCATCAGCATCAGCGTTCCCAGCATCACGATCTGCGTGCGGAGTTCCATCCGGAACCCCGCGGCCTGCGCCACGAAGACCGATGCCAGCGACAGGTAAAGCGCCGAGCCCGCGAGGTTGAAGCTGTATCCGGTCGGAATCACAAAGGCGACGATGCGGCGCGGAACGCCGAAGGCCTCCATCACCTCCATCGACCGCGGCAGTGCTGCCTCCGACGTGCTGGTGGCGAAGGCAATCGTCGCCGGCTCCGCAACGGCGCGCAGAAACTCCCGCACCGGGATGCGCGCGATCAGCGCGGCCGGCAGCATCGCCAGCAGAGCAAAGGCAATGAGCGCGATATAGAGCAGCAGCAGCAGACGGCCCAGGCTCAGCATCACGCCCAGCCCCGACTGCGCCACCGTATAGGCCAGCGCCGCTCCCACGCCGAAGGGCGCAAAATACATCACCAGATTGGTGAAGGCGAACATCGTCTCGGTCAGCGATTCCGCCAGCCGCATCATCGGAGCGCGCCGCTCCTCATTGAGCCGCGCCAGCGCCAGACCGAAGAGGATGGCGAAGACCGCCACCTGCAGAATCTGATTGTCGGCCATCGATTTCGCGATGCTCTCGGGAAAGACGTGAATCAGGAACTCCTGCCAGGAAATCTGTTGCGGAGCCTGCGCCGGATGCGCTTCAGCCAGCCCGCTTCCGCCGGGAAGCGCGCTCGCAGCAGCAGTCGAAGCACTTCCTGCATGCAGATGCGTTCCCACCTTCGAGACATCGATCGCGACGAGACCGATCGCCAGCGCGATCGTCGTCAGGACTTCAAAATAGATCAGGGATTTGAGTCCGAGGCGGCCGACCGCGCGCAGATCGCCGTGCCCGGCAATCCCGGTGATCAGCGTTCCCAGAATCAGCGGGCCGACGATGACCCGGATCAGGCGCAGGAAGATGTCACTGAGGACGCGAAGCTGTATTGCGAGACGCGGCGCATCGAGCCCGAGCTCGATCCCGGCCAGCATCGCCCAGAAGATCCATATCGTCAGCGACCGCCTGCGTATGGCGCCCCAGGCCAGCAGCAGCAGCCCGGCCACGCGGATCGCGATTCCCACCCGGCCCAGTGGAGTCGACAGGCTGCCTGCCACTCCTCCGGCCAGCACGCCGGCGGCATACAGGGCAATCCCCGGGAAAAGTATTCGACCTGCGCCGGGAAGTTCCGATTTCACCCGCTTTTCCCCTCTGTCCATCGCCGTTCGCCGGCACCCAAATTCCTTTCATCATAGCGAAGCGCCGTTTGAAATAGGGCGAAGCGCCGCCTGGGGCACAGCGAAGCGCCGGTTCGCAGCCGATTCCGCGATGGCGCGGCCTCACTGGCACGTATTCGATCCATACTCTGCACGAGCACGCCGGTGGCATAAAATGATCCCAGCCATGGATCATGTGCGAAAGTGGCGAAATTGGCAGACGCACCAGACTTAGGATCTGGCGGGGCAACCCGTGGGGGTTCAAGTCCCCCCTTTCGCACCAGATGACAGGGCGCTTCGGCGGTCTCTCCACAGCTTTATCGCCGAATTCGAATGGCGCCGCGCCTCGCGGCCTGCTGCTGCGGTACTCTGGTGAAAACCATGAATGCCTCGCATCCGCAACCGAAGCTGAATCTCACCAAATCGTCCGATTACCGGGAAACCTATGCCAACAGCGTGCAGATTCGCATGAGCATGTGGGATTTCTTTTTTGCCTTCGGACTCATTCGCCAGGAGATGCCCGATCAGGTGACGATTGAAAATGGCCACGGCGTCTATATCAGCCCGCAGCAGGCCAAGGCGCTGTGGAACATGCTGGGACAGAACCTGGCGCAGTATGAGCAGACCTTCGGCCCGATCTCGCTTGAGCCGCAGCCTGTTCCCGCACCTCACGGCCCGGTGCACTGACGCGTGACCGGCACCGGAAGATCTTCGCGGCCGATTCCCTCCGGGCTGTTTTGGGCGCTGATTTTCCCGCTGATCTTTATTGCGGTGCTGGTCGCGCACCTGTCGCTGCTGCGCCTTCCTTATTACTGGGACGAGGCCGGATACTACATTCCGGCAGCCTGGGACTTCTTCCGGACCGGCTCGCTGATCCCCTTTTCGACGCTTTCAAATGCCCATCCGCCGCTTCCCTCCCTGTGCCTCGCCCTTGCATGGAAGCTCTTCTCTTTCTCGCCGCTGGTCACGCGCACAACCATGTGCCTGGTCTCCGCCGTCGCGCTGACCGCGGTGTGGAAGCTGGCGCTCACCGTAACCGGCAGACAGTCGGTTGCCGCGGTAACCGTGGCTCTCACCGCGATCTATCCGGTCTTCTTCGCGCAGAGCTCGCTCGCGCATGCGGATATGTTCGCCACCGCCGCGACACTTTGGGCGCTGGCCTTTCTGCTGCAGAGAAAGCTCTGGCCGGCAGCGCTCTGCTTTGCCCTTGCGGCGCTGGCCAAGGAGACGGCCATCGTTACTCCGCTGGCGCTCGCGCTGTGGCAGCTCCGGCTGGCGCTGCGCTCACCGCAGAAGAGAGAGCCTCTGCGCGCCGCCGCGCTGCTCTGCCTGCCGGTCATTCCGCTGGCACTCTGGTACTTCTATCACTGGCACCGCACCGGCTATATCTTCGGGAACCCTGAATTTCTGCGCTACAACGCCACCCAAACGCTGACACCCCTGCGCGTGCTGCTGGCCTTCGCGCATCGCGTGATGCACGTGACCCTGCACATGAATCTCTTTGTGCCGGTGCTGCTGACGCTGGGCTGCATGCTGCTTCCGCCGGCCACAGAAGACGACGGCACCGAGCGCAGACGGATCTCCTTCGAAGATCAGGCGATCTTTTATGTCGTGATCCTCGCCAACCTGCTTCTCTTCTCCGTGCTCGGAGGGGCGCTGCTCACGCGCTATCTGCTTCCGCTCTATCCTCTGGTGCTGCTTCTCTGCGTCAATACCTTTCACCGCCGTCTGCGGGACTGGTCGGCGCTCGTTGCCCTCAGCACAGCAGGATTCATCATCGGCCTCTTCGTCAACCCGCCTTACCGCTTCGCGCCGGAAGACAACCTCGAATACGTAACCGTGATCCGGCTGCAGCAGAAGGCCATTGCGCAGATTCTCGCGCACTATCCCGGGGCGACCGTGCTGACCGCGTGGCCAGCCACCGACGAGCTGCAGAAGCCGGAGCTGGGCTACGTCTCGCGGCCGGTGCCCGTGACCGCCATCGACAATTTCTCGCTGCCGCAGATTCATCGCGCCGCGTCGCTCGACCAGCCGTATACCGTCGGCCTTATCTTCTCCACCAAGTACGACCCGCCCCGGCTCCTGCTCAGCCTGGGACGCCGCAACGAGGCTCTCGACACACGCTTCTTCGATTTTCACCGCGATCTTCCGCCGCGGACCATCGCCCGTCTGCTCGACGGGCAGGTCGTCTGGAGCATGGACAGCAAGGGGCAGTGGGCCGCCGTTCTTCACTTCGACCGGCCGCAGGTAGCCCGGTGGCCGCTCGAATAACTGCCACCCACTTATAATCACTCTGTCGTGCGGCTTTCCTTTCTATCCCGTCTCTTTTCCGTTTTTGTCCTGATTGTCTTCGCTCTTTCTCTGCCGGCACAGCAGGCATCGGAGAGCGTGCCGCAGGCTCCCGCGAGCTCAGAGAGCGAAGCGGCCACCCACGGACGTCTGATCCTGGTGCTGCCCTTCGAGAATCACAGCGGCCAGGCGAGCCTTGACTGGATGGAGGAGGCATTTCCCGACATCTTCAATCGCCGGCTGGCTTCGGCGGGCTTTCTGCCCATCATCCGCGCCGACCGCCTCTATGCCTTCGATCATCTCGGCCTGCCGCTCAATCTGCATCCTTCGCACGCCACGGCGATCCGCATCGCGCAGATGCTCGACGCCGATTACATCGTCTTCGGAGACTACACCGTTACCGGCGACCAGCTCACCGCCGAGACCCGCATTCTGGACGTGACGGCGCTGCACCTCGGCAACAATATTCAGGAGCAGTCGAAGCTCGAAGATCTGCTCGATACGGCCAACAAGCTCGCCTGGGAGGTGGCCCGTCAGTTCGACCCCACCTATGCCGTCGCCGAGCAGACCTTTCTCGCCGCCGACGGACATCTGCCCGTCAGCGCCTTTGAGAATTACATTCGCGGCGTCGTGGAAGATCAGCCCGACGAAGGCATTCGGCATCTGCGCGAGTCCATCCGCATCGATCCCAACTTTCCGCCCGCATGGCTGGCGCTGGGCCGGCGATACTTCGCCAATCAGGATTACGATGAGGCGGCCGCCACCTTCGGCCACCTGCCCACGGACTACACCTACGCTCTCGAAGCGGATTTCTACCGCGGCCTTGCCTTCTTCTATACCGGCAATTACATGAAGGCCGAGGATGCCTTCGCCTTCGTCAGCACGCGGCTCCCGCTGCCTGAGGTCGTGAATAACCAGGGCGTCGCCGCCAGCCGCCGCGGCAAGGATGCTGCGGCCCTCTTTCGCGAAGCCATTGCCGCCGATCCCAAAGAGCCCGATTATCATTTCAATCTGGCTGTCTCTCTCGCGCACAGCGGGAAGACTCCGGAGGCCGTCGCCGAGCTGCAGCAGACCCTGAAGCTTCGCCCGCAGGATGCGGAGGCGCAGTCTTACCTGAACACACTGCAGAATCCGGGCGCGGTGAAACCCAACCCCGACCCAGGCCACGCCATCACCGATACCGAAGGACCGCTTGAGCGCATCCGCCGCACCTATAACGAAGCCGGCTTCCGTCAGGCCGCCTTTGAAATGGAGCAGGTGCAGAAGATGCGGCTTGCCTCGATGCCTCCGGCGCAGCGCGCTGCCGCTCTGGTCAAAGACGGCGATCAGTTCTTTCAGCGCGGCCTGGTGCTTGAGGCCGAGCACGAATATCAGTCGGCTCTGAGCGCCGACCCCTCCTCGGCCGCCGCGCATGCCGGCCTTGCCGCCGTGCGCGAGCGCAGCGGCGATCAGGCTGCCGCGCGTGACGAGGCGCAGAAGTCTCTGCACCTTGCGCCCAACGCCGACGCGCATCTGGTTCTGGCGCGCCTCGATCTCGCCGGCAATCAGCTACTCGCCGCCGCCGGCGAGGTCAGCGATGCGCTGAAGGTCGATCCGGCCAGCCCTGCCGCCCGCGGCATGAAACAGGCGCTCGAAGCGCGTGGACAGCAGGTGCCATGATCTGCCTCCGGAGGTGGCTGTCTCGCTTCAGAACGCCGGCGACGGCCGCCCTGGCCGCGGCTGTTTTTCTGGCCTTCGCGTCTCTGCTTAGTCCATCGGGCCTCGCCGCGTCAACCCCGCGCGTTGTCGTGCTGCATCTCGACGACACCATCCAGCCGATCAGCGAGGATTATCTGAGCCGAGGTATTGCGCGTGCGGCCGATACCCGCGCCGATGCGCTGCTCGTCACGCTGAACACGCCCGGCGGCCTGCTCGACTCCACGCGCGAGATGGTCTCAAAGATTCTCGCCTCGCCTGTGCCGGTCATTGTGTACGTCGCGCCCTCCGGCAGCCGCGCCGGCTCGGCGGGCTTCTTTCTGCTCGAAGCGGCCGACATCGCCGCCATGGCTCCCGGAACCAACGCGGGCGCGTCGCACCCGGTCATCGAAGGCGCAAAGCTCGACCCCATCATGAAGCAGAAGCTGGAGAACGACACGACCGCCTTTCTCCGCTCCTTCGTCTCGCGCCGCGGGCGCAATGTCGACGCGGCCCAGGATGCCGTGCTTAACTCGAAGTCGTACACCGAGCGCGAGGCCCTGCAGCTTCATCTCCTCGACACGATCGCGCCTGACGAACATGCTCTGCTCAATGCGATCGACGGCCGCACCATCACCCGCTTCGACGGGCGCACGCAGGTTCTTCATACGCGCGATGCGATCCTGACCCCGGTCACTCCGTCTCTGCGCGAGCAGATCCTCGACCGCCTGATGGACCCGAACCTGGCTGTTCTGATCCTCGTCGTCGGCGGCCTGCTGATCTACCTCGAGTTCAATGCGCCCGGCACCATCATTCCCGGCGCGCTCGGCACCCTGCTGCTGCTGCTCGCTCTCTTCGCGCTCAACCTGCTGCCTGTGCATTACACCTCGATGGTGCTCATCCTCGGAGCCTTTGCCCTCATGATTCTGGAAGCAAAAGTGCCCAGTCATGGCATACTGGCCGGAGTCGGCATCATCGCCCTGGTGCTGGGTACCCTCACGCTGGTCGATGCGCCCATTCCGGAGCTGCGCGTGCACGTCTCTACCGCCATCGCCACCGGCGTCGCCTTCGGCTTCATCACGACATTCCTCGTGCGCCTTGCCGTGCGCGCTCGCAACAATAAAGTGCTGACCGGGCCGGATGCGCTCATCGGCGGCATCGGCATCGCCCAGGAGGCTCTTGCGCCGCGCGGCCAGATCCTCGTCCACGGGGAGCTCTGGTTTGCCGAATCCGCTACGCCTGTCGCCCCTGGAGAACACGTCCGCGTCCGCGCCGTAAACGGTCTGACGCTGTTGGTCGAGCGGATTCCCGATGCCGTTTCTTCAACGGTTTAACTCATTTCCGGTCTCTTCAATGAGATACAATCGCAGCCGGTGAGGCTTTATGTCCAGCATTCCTGTCTTGATCGTCGTCCTCGTTGTTCTTCTCTATCTGTTCAATTCGATCAAGATCCTGCGCGAATATGAGCGCGGCGTGATCTTTCGCCTCGGGCGCGCTCTGCCGCAGCCCAAAGGCCCCGGCATCATTCTTGTTTTCCGTCCCTTCGATCAGATGGTCCGCGTCTCGCTGCGTCAGGAAGTGATGGAAGTTCCCCCGCAGGACGTCATCACCCGCGACAATGTCACCATCAAGGTGAACGCGGTGATCACGCTGCGCGTGCTGGACCCGGCAAAGGCCGTCATCGAGGTCTCGAACTATGTCTATCAGACCTCGCAGTTTGCGCAGACCACGCTGCGCTCGGTGCTGGGCGAGGTGGAGCTCGACGGGCTGCTTTCGCACCGCGACGCCCTCAACCAGCGCATTCAGAGCATCATCGACCAGCGCACCGAGCCCTGGGGCGTAAAGGTGGTCAGCGTAGAGGTCAAGCAGGTCGACCTGCCGGAGCAGATGCTGCGCGCCATGGCCCGTCAGGCCGAAGCCGAGCGCGAGAAGCGTTCAAAGATTATCAATGCCGAGGGCGAATTCGCCGCCGCCGAGCGTCTGGTCGAGGCTTCAAACCTGCTCGCCCAGCAGCCTATCACCTTACAGCTCAAGTACCTGCAGACCCTGATCGATATCGGCGTCGAGAAAAACACGACCATTGTCTTTCCTCTTCCCCTGGAGCTCCTCTCGCTTCTGGGAAAGATTGTGCCAGCCGCGCAGCCGGCTCCGCCACCGGAGCAGAAGTAGCGGGTTAGCATCAGCGGAGGCATCGCCATGAAAAGCACCCTCGATCGGGAAGAACAGCAAACCGACACAGAAATCACCCTGGGAATGACTTCGCTGCTCGGCATCTTCTTCGGACTTGTGCTGATCTGCGGTATCTTCTTCGGACTCGGTTATTCTCTGGGCCGCGGCAACGGCTCTCATGCACAAAGCGCAGCCACGCCCTCGACAGACGCCACCACAGCCAGCGCAAACCATGCACCCAAGCCCTCTGCCGACCAGGGCTCCTCGCTACCGCAGACCTCTGCGGACTCCTCCGCCTCGCCTTCCGCGGGAGACAGCTCCAGCGTGACCGTCCCAACCGGATCGGATGCGGCGGCACAGACCACATCGGCAGCCACCCCGTCGGAGCCTGCTCCCACGCCTGCTGCCGAAACCGCTTCGACGCCCCCGGCAGTGCTGACCCGCACCACCGCGCCGGCGCAGACCCAGGCTATGCCACGGCCGGCCGTGGCATCCACTGCCGTACCTTCATCGGCCGGCCCTTCGTCGCCCATCATGGTGCAGATCGCCGCCGTCAGCCATCAGGAAGATGCTGACGTGCTGATCTCCGCGCTGCGGCGCAGAGGCTACAGCGCGACCGCGCACAGCGAGCCGCAGGACAAGCTGCTCCATGTGCAGATTGGTCCCTTCGCCTCACGCGACGAGGCCCGGGCCATGCGGACAAGGCTTCTCGCCGACGGCTACAACGCGATCGTCAAGTAAGACAAGGAAACCTGAACGCAGACTCGTCTCAGGCCCGCATCCACTCCGGCAGACCCGAAGCAATCGCCTCACGCACCGCAGCCATCAGAGCATCCCGGTCCGCGAAGTCCTGCGGCCAGAGCGCGGGGTGAAAGACGACATGCGCCTTACCCGGTCTGATCTTCACGCTTCCCTTGCGCATCATGCTCTCCGTACCGTAGATCGACACCGGAACCACCGGGGCGCCTGTCTCCATCGCCAGATAGAACGGCCCCTTTTTGAAGGCCTGCAGCCGTCCGTCGCGTGAGCGCGTTCCCTCGACAAAGGAGAGAATATTCACGCCGGACTCGAGAACGCGCACCGCCTTCTCCACGCTTTCCTTCGCGCTCTCCAGCCGCCCGTCGCGGTCTACAGGGATAAAGTCACCCAGCTTCATCCCGTAGCCGATCACGGGAATTCTGAGCAGCGAGCGCTTGATGAAGACCGAAAGCCGCCCCGGCACCAGCGGCAGCAGAACCGGCGGGTCGAGATTCGAGATATGATTCGCGAGATAAATATATCGCTGTGCCGGATCGAGAGGCTCGCGCCGGGTGGCCACAATCTGAATCCCGGCAAACTTCAGCCCGGCGTGCAGGATCCACATCGCCCAGCCGTACAGCATGGTAATGTCGCCGCTCACCAGTGTGATCGGAATGCCCACCGCCGCTGCGGGAATCGCGAGCACGACATAGACCAGCAGCAGCTTCAGCGAAGCGAACACGATCAGCCCCTCCGCGCCGGACCGCTCACGCCGGCGGTCCGCTCTTCGAGCGCTCTGGGCAGCTTCTGATAGATTCCGTCGAAGCCCCCGTTGGAGAGAATCGCGATCACATCGCCGGGCTCAGCCTGCGGAGCCACTTTCTTCACGATCGCATCGGCATCGGCAAGCAGCTCCGCCGGACGGCCCGCCGCCTGCAATGCCTCGACAATCTGCTCCGGATGCAGCCTTTCTCCTTCCGGAATATTTTCGCTCTGATAGACCGCGGCCATCACCACGCGATCGGCCAGCATCAGGCTCTCCACCAGCTCTTTCTCAAAAACATTCCGCCGCAGCGTATTCGAGCGCGGCTCGAGCACCGCCCAGAGCCGCGCCTGCGGATACGCCGAGCGCAGCGCCCGCAGAGTCTCGCGAATCGCCGTGGGATGATGCGCAAAGTCGTCGATGATGGTCACGCCATCCACCACCGCACGCACTTCCAGACGCCGTTTCACGCTCCGAAAGGTGGCCAGCGCCTCGACGATGGCATCGAGCGGCACGCCCTGCCCGGCGGCGAGTGCCGCAGCGGCCGTCGCATTCAGCGCATTGTGCTCTCCGGCCATCCCCAGCGAGAATTCTGCCCACGCCTCGCCGCTCCGCAGCACCTTCCATCGCGTCTGTCCATCCTGATGCCGCAGCTCCGTCATGCGCCACATCGACTCCGGCGCGAATCCGTAACGCTCGACGTTACAAAATGACCTGGCCACACACTCTGATACATGCGGCGCGCCATCGAAGGCCACCACGCGTCCCCGCCGCGGCACCAGATTTACCAGCCGCCTGAACGCCGTCTTCACCGCGTCGAGATCGCGGTAAATATCCGCATGATCGAACTCCACATGCGTCAGAATCATCGCATCGGGGAAGTAATGCATGAACTTCGGGCCCTTGTCGAAGAATGCCGTGTCATACTCATCGCCTTCAATGAGGAACGGCCTGCCCTCGCGCAGCTGAAAGCTGGTGCCGAAATTCTCCGCTACTCCGCCGATCAGAAACGACGGCGCAAGCTCCGGCTGCCGACGCGAAGCGACCTCATAGATCCAGGCCAGCAGGCTGGTCGTGGTGGTTTTGCCATGCGTTCCCGCCACCACCAGCGACTCGTGATCTCGGATGAACTCCTCGTGCATCACCTGCGCCAGCGAGGTAAACGCAATCCTCCGGTCGAGTACCTCTTCGAGCTCCACATTGCCGCGCGAAATCGCATTGCCCACGATCACCAGGTCGGGACAGGGCTGCAGATTCTCCGCGGAAAAAGGCTCCGCAACCGGAATACCCAGGCTGCGCAGTAAATCGGACATGGGCGGATACGCGGCGCGGTCCGATCCCGTGACGCGATGCCCTTTGCTCTGCAGCAGCCCGGCGAGCGAAGCCATCGCCGTACCGCAGATGCCGATCAGATGAATGTGCTTCGTCTTCTCCATGCTCTTCAAATCCAATACGCCGTCATCCAGTCCGGACCGCTGCCTCCGCATAGTGCAGGGACGGCTGATCTTCCAGCATCAGCTCCGCCTCGATGCCCATGGGCAGCGTGACATTCCCGCCTGAGACATGTCCTGATCGCAGCCCAATCGCAATCGGTCCATCGAACCAGTCCAGCACGCGCAGAATCACCTGTTCCACCAGGTCCGGATGCGCTCCCGGCGAAACGCAGTCCAGCATCTCGCCAAAGATAAAGCCGCTCACGCCGTCGAATTTACCCGCCAGCACCATCTGCCGCAGCATTCTGTCGATCTGATACGGCTTCGTTCCCACATCTTCGAGAAAGAGCAGCTTTCCCTCCGTTTGTGGCGTAAAATGCGTGCCCAGCGCGGCAGTCAGGATGCTCAGGCATCCGCCATACATCACCCCGCGCGCCCGTCCTGGCCTCAGAATACGAAGCCCCTGCTGCGGCCCGGCTTCCACCTGTCCGCCATTGCAGGCAGCGGCAAAGCTGCTCTGGTCGACGCCGTTCTCCACCGCGAAATCCGCTGCGACCATCGGCCCATGAAAAGCCACCAGCCCCGCCTGATCCAGCAGCCAGGTCTGTACCGTTGTCAGGTCGCTGTACGCAAAAAATGGCTTCGGATGGCTCCGGATCAGATCGAGGTCCAGGTCTTCCAGCAGATAATTCGATCCGTAACCGCCACGCGTACAAAATATCGCCGCAATCTCCGGATCGCGAAAGGCCGTGTGCAGATCCTCGATCCGCTCCTCAGGCGTTCCGGCAAAGTAGGGAGCCTGCCTCCCGTACGCGTGCGGAGATGCCGCTACCTCGTAGCCCAGCTCGCGCAGCCGCTCGATGCCACGTGTAATGCGCTCCGCCTTTGCGCTGCTCGCCGGGGAAACAACGGCGATCTTTGCTCCGGACTGTATGGCCGGAGGCCTGAGAAGCGAGACCTTACCCACCAAAAGCCTCGCCCGTCGCAATCAGATCAGCCGGACCGGTCAGCGTCATCTCTCTGCCCTCGCCCGCCCACTCCACGTGCTGTCTGCCTCCTGGCGCATCCACCAGCAGATGCGGCGCACCACCGTAACGAGCAATCACCGTCGCCGCGCAGGCACAGGTTCCGGTGCCGGAGGAGGTTGTCGGTCCCACGCCGCGCTCGAAGATCCGGATTGCGATCTCTTTTGTATCGAGGATGCGCACAAATTCCACATTCGTCTGCTGCGGAAACTGTAGATGGAAGCAGATCTCCTGCCCCAGCGCCTGCCAGCTTCTTCCGTGCGCCTGAAACTCTTCTCCCTCAACCAGAATGACGAAGTGCGGATTCCCCATCGAAACCACCGTTCCCTCGACAACGGTTCCGTCCGCCAGCGTCACTTTTTCCGCATGCACGACGGGAACGCCCATCCCGGCGGCGATCTCGTAATGGCTCTCCGCGGTGCTCACCATGCGGCATGCGCGAACGCCCGCATCGGTTTCGAGCGTCACCACATCGCCCGGTGCGGCATTTGCCTGGTGCGCCATCCACGCGGCCACGCAGCGGGTTCCGTTGCCGGAGATCTCCGCAATCGAGCCATCGGCGTTGGCCAGCCGGATCGTCCCGCTCAGACTGCCCGTCCACTCCAGGAACTCCACGCCGTCGGCGCCTACTCCTGTATTGCGCGCGCACAGCTTCTTTGCCAGCTCAGGATCGCACTTTCCTTCCACCACCAGAAAATCGTTACCGCACGCATGCGCCTTCACAAAGCGCGTCATTCATCCTCCGGATCACGAAAAATATGAACTTCATCGATGATGGGCGAAGCCTTCAGCGACTCAAGCATGCGCCGATGCCCGCGATGCGTGGTGGCCACCGTAAACGAGACGCGCTCCAGCTCCCCGATCGAATCATGGTCCACGCTCGAGAGCTGCCGGTTCTCCCTGTCCATCGCGCGCAGAATCGCCAGCGTCATCTTCTCCGCATCGCGGCCGCGCGTCTCATACACCACGGAATAAAACTTCAGGTTCGATTTGGTCTCCAGTACGCCCACCACTTCCAGCACCACCAGCACCAGCACCGTCGAAAAGATGGCGGGAACATACAACCCCGCGCCGCACGCCATGCCGATCGAAGCTACAGCCCACACCGTCGCCGCGCTGGTCAGCCCGCTGACCCGGTCGCGGTTGTGCAGAATCAGCCCGGCGCCGAGAAAGCCGATGCCCTGCACGATGTTCGATGCGATCTGCGCTTTATTCGGGCTCGTATCGCCGGCTACCACCGTCGACAGAAAGGTGAACAGCGCCGCGCCGAAACAGATCAGCAGATTCGTCCGCACGCCCGAGGGCTTGTGGTGATACTCCCGGTCGATACCGATTGCGCCTCCCAGCAGCGCCGCCAGCAGCAGCCTTCCGGCCACGTCGCTGGTCAGAATCATCTGCTGCAGCTGGTTGAAGCTGGTCATATGTGCGCCCTGATCGAATACGAGGATCATTTTTGCGTGATGCTATCACCCGCGGCGGTCGCATTTGAACGGTAAATGCGCACGCAGGGTTGACCAGTCGAACACACTATGTTGAGCAGGCTCAGCCCGTCAGGGTGCGCGGCCACCGCCTTCGCGACCGCGTCTCCGTCTTCGGCAATCACAAAGCCGGCCGCTTTGGCCGGGTCGCGCAGCGCCGGAGCCCACTGATAATAATCCGTCTCATTGATGGTGCGCTTCAGTGGAATGCCCGCGCGCTGATAAGCTCCCACGTGGTCCGAGGTCCAGGCCAGAATCCGGCCCTCCTGCGGAAGCTGGTTCAGGGCCCGTGCATAGGCCTGCTCAAAGGGAATGCGCGTCCGCGAGTTCGCCACCGCTTCGGCCAGCACCAGCGGCCGCGCGCGCATCAGCGCCGAGCAGTCCACGATCGTAAGGCACACCGCCGCAAGCAGCGCCAGCGGAGCCAGAGACGGCCAGCGCCGCTCCATCTGCCGCGTTACCCATACCACCAGAAAGCCCAGAAACAGGGCAAAGCCGGGCAGCATCTCCATGCCGTAGCGCGTGTTGTACCAGGAATGCGGCCACCACGGCGGAATAAAGATCGGCACCGATCCCCAGGCGACAGAATAGGCGTAAAACGGCACAGGCAGCCACAGCAGCAGCGCGGGCAACAGGCATTTTTTGCGCCATCCAAAGACAGCCGCCGCGCTTCCGCCCAGCGTCAGCCACAGCAGCACATTGGTCCATCGCAGCGGCACCGCTCCCAGCTCGGCGGCCTTCAGAAAATAGAGCGCTGCCACCGGCATGCTGTGCCAGCCCGGATAATGCGGCGAGCCCGGCTTCGTCGTGCGCGCATCGATGGCCTTCGCCGAATACGGCCCGCGCATAAAGTCCAGCGGGTCTCCGAACTGCCTGGCGTTCCAGATCAGCCACAGCAGCGGAGCCGCCGCCATCGCCACCGTAAACAGCACAAAGGCCCCGCCCGCTTCCGACTTCCATGCCCGCGCACGCCATACGCCGCGCAGCACGATCAGCCACTCAAGAAATGTCAGAACCCATCCGTCGTAGCGGGTGAAGATCGCCGCGAGCAGCACCAGGCCAAGGCCCATCAGCATCCGCGCGGCGTGGCGATGCCTCCCCGATGACAGAGCGCGCAGGCACGCGGTAAGCAGCAGGGCGCTCCAGATCACCTCGCACAGAAACAACGGCTCCGTCATGGCCGTCGTCTGCATGTAAAGCAGACCCGGATTCAGTCCGAAGAACAGCGCCGCCACCACTCCGCCCGCAGGAGGCAGCCAGAAGCGCGCCAGCCGGTACAGCCCGGCCACGCTCAGCACATAGAACATCATGGAGGGAATCGCACCCGCCATTCCGCTCTGCCACCAGCTCATCGGCGCCACGAAGGGAATGAGCAGCAGATGCGGCAGCGGCAGCCAGACCGAGCCAAGCTGCCGGAAGCCGGGGTTCAGCGAATCGACGACCCGGCGCGCAATGTGCATGTGCGCCACGGCATCGCCGTAGAGCAGCAGCATGCCGCGCGGATAGCAGTACGCGAACGCCGCCATAGACAGCAGCGTCGCGAGCATCGCCGCGAACAGCGTCTCATGACGCAGCCCGCGCCGCTCCGTCTCTGCTTCAGTCAAGGTGCGAGAGCTGGCGGAAGAGCGCAAAGCGTTTCTCGATTTCATCCCGGTCGAGCTGCTGCAGGCGCTCAGTTCCAAAGCGCTCCACGGTAAACGATCCCATCACGCCGCCATAGAACATCGCCCGCTTAAAGACCGCCGGCGTCAGCTCGCCCTGCGACGCCAGATAGCCGAAGAATCCGCCGGCAAAGGAATCGCCCGCGCCCGTGGGGTCGACCACCTCGGAAAGCGGCAGCGCCGGCGCGCGAAACGGCACCGTCAGCACGTGCGCGTCGCTCTTCGCCAGGCCCGGGAACGACCGCTCGCTGAAGAAGGCCGTCGCGCCGTACTCCCCATGCTTCACCACCAGGCTCTTCGGGCCCATCTCCAGAATCTTCGCCGCAGCGCGCATCAGGTTGCCGTCGCCGGCCAGCAGCTTCGCCTCGCCGTCGTTGATCAGCAGAGCATCCAGCCCCTTCAGCACGCGCTCCAGATTCTCGCGATGGCCGGTGATCCAGTAATTCATTGTGTCGCCGCACACCATGCGCACGTCCGGCATGCTGCGCCGCACCTCTTCCTGCAGCACCGGATCGATATTGGCCAGGAACAGATATTCGCTGTCGCGATACTCGGCGGGAATCTTCGGCGTAAAGCTCTGAAAGACGTTCAGCTCCGTCGCCAGCGTCTGCGCCTCGTTGAGGTTCTTCATGTACGAGCCCTGCCAGAAGAAGCTCTTGCCGGAAACGTGATCCAGTCCGCGTGTATCCACACCGCGCCGGGTCAGAATTGCCTCGTGCTCGGGGAGAAAATCCTCGCCGACCACGCCGATCACGCGCACCTGGGTAAAGTAGCTGGCCGCCAGCGAAAAATATGTCGCTGCCCCCGCGACACAGCGCTCCACGCGGCCCGAAGGCGTCTCCACCGTATCGAACGCAACACTGCCTACCACGACAATCGACATTCGCTCTCCTCGCGCCTCTGTTTTCAAAAATTTACTTCTGAAAAATCGTTACAGATACTTCCCCATCAGTAACTGCAGCTTTTCCCGCGTCGCCGCCGGAATCGCATCGCGCTGCGTCAGGATGGCGTGCTGCAGCGCCGAAGCACAGGCGCATGTACGCTCCTTCGGCATGGCAGCCACGGCTGCCTTTACGACCTTCGCCGCATTGGCCGCATTCTGGTGCAGCACAGCGACAATCTGATCGACGGTCACATCGTCATGGCCTTCATGCCAGCAGTCGTAATCGGTGACCATGGCCATCGTCGCGTAGCAGATCTCGGCCTCGCGCGCCAGCTTCGCCTCCTGCAGATTGGTCATCCCGATCACGTCGGCGCCCCAGCTGCGATACAGGTTCGACTCCGCTCGGGTCGAGAACTGCGGGCCTTCCATGCAGACATAGGTGCCGCCGGACTTGCCGATGACGCCTTCCGCTCTGCAGCCCTGCGCGATGGCCTCCGCCACCGTTGCGCACACCGGATCGCCGAAGGCCACATGGCCCACGATGCCCTCGCCGAAGAAGGTAGAGATGCGGTGGAAGGTGCGGTCAATGAACTGGTCCGGAATCACGAAGTCGGTCGGCTTGTGCTCTTCCTTCAGCGAGCCGACGGCGGAGACGGAGAGAATCCGCTCCACGCCAAGCTGCTTCATCGCATGAATGTTGGCGCGGAAGTTCAGCTCCGAGGGAAGCAGGCGATGGCCGCGGCCGTGCCGGGCGAGAAAGGCTACCTTTCGGCCTTCGAGCTCACCCAGAACGAATACGTCGCTGGGATCGCCGAATGGCGTGGTGACGCGCTCTTCGCGCACCTGGGTCAGTCCGGGCATGGAATACAGTCCGCTGCCCCCGATGATGCCAATCTCTGCCTTTTGCAATACGTGCTCCGGCGGCGTCCTGCGCGGCGCGCCGCTTCCGGTGGGATTGAAAGACCAGTATAAATGCTGGTGCAGCAGTGCTTTTGAAATTCCTGTTCTCAGTGCGGCAGCGCGACCTTCATCATGCCGCAGCCGGCAAGGAAATGAACCATGCTGCCGGTCAGTCCCTCGACGGGAAGCTGCCGGCTCGATGCAACCTGCTGCCCGGCGCTGCCCTGCTGCGCGCCCAGCATCAGCAGCTGCAGCTTGCGCGCCGTGGTCAGGTCATAGCTTTCGCTGATGAAGACGTCGCGACCGCTGGTCACCATCAGCACCGGGCCTTCACTCGTTTTGTACGCCTGTTCTCCTTCGGCCTCTTCGGCGTCAGGATCGCGCTGCACGTTTGCATATTTCTTGCCCAGCTCATCGGCATACATCTTCACAAACAAGGCCGCGGCTTGCGGCGACTTCCACTGCGAGAGGTACATCAGCGCGATCGACGCGGTGGAATCCTTGTCCGGCGCATCCTTCTTCTGCGAAGCGTAGTAGATGCCGCCGTCCCAGGCCGGTGTGAGCAGCGCCGCCGTGCGGTCGCCGCCGAACAGCTTCGACAGAATCTGCACATCCAGCTCGCCCATCACGCCGATGTCGTAAGGGTCGTACTGCGTGTCCAGTATGGGATGCACATCCGGCATGTGCAGCAGCGGCACCGGCGTTCCCCGCTCATAGGCCTTCGGATTCATGATCTCGTAGCTGGTGGCGGGCGGGTGATCGAGCACCGCGGCGAACGCGCCCTGCTGGCCTTTGTCGGTCAGCAGCGTTGCCTCGAACTTCAGCCCGTCCCGGTAGGGAAAGAGCAGCGACTCCTGCAGCAGCAGCGGAGCCCGCGAAAGCACGGGCGAATCCGGATCGTCGGCCATATTGTCCGTCAGGTTATCCACCAGCTCCGGTGAGCTCTGCAGATGCCTGCCGGTAGGCGCCAGGCCGTAATCGAGGAAGACCGCCATCGCCTGGCCCTCCAGCACGGCCTCGCGCGCCGTATCCACTTCGTCGGTGGAGACGTGGTGCAGGTCCTCGGCCGCGTTGCGAGAGATATCCTCGCTGCTCTGGTCCTCCCACTTATCCAGATTCACGTGCTGGTCCTGCAGGGCGTGAGTCAGCTCATGCGCCAGCACCGGCTTCTGCGTCTCCGGTTCGATCCAGTCCAGCAGGTTCACCGTCTTCGTCTTGTTGTCGTAATAACCGGCGATCTGCTCCTTCAGCAGGCTCACCAGAAACGGCTCGAGACGGAAGTCCTGATCGAGCAGCCCGAACTTCTTGAGCACAATCTCGGACCGCTCCATCCGCTTCGCATCTTTGTCGTCCTTCATTTTGTCGACAAGATAGCCCTCTACCGCGGCGCGCGTCGTCAGCTTTCGCTTCACCTCATGTTTGATCGGCAGCTTCGAGTCCTGTGAGGCAAACTGCATGATCGTGTCGACCGAGGCGAAGAGCTCCTTTGCCTGGGCAGGAGTAATGTGGGTCTCTGTCTTCTCCTGCGGCTTCGCGTCGCCGGGCTTCGTCTGAGCCGTATCCGGCGTCTGATCCTGCGCCTGCTGCTGAACGCTCCCGGCCCATGCCGTGCCCCATGCGGCCGTCATCCCCAGAACGATGACCGGCAAAATCCCTTTCATCCTCAACAAATGCCTCATTCCTTTTCCTTTAAACAGATGCAAAAACGGGA
The DNA here is from genome assembly GCF_003428625.2 of Paracidobacterium acidisoli. Classification (GTDB taxonomy): domain Bacteria; phylum Acidobacteriota; class Terriglobia; order Terriglobales; family Acidobacteriaceae; genus Paracidobacterium; species Paracidobacterium acidisoli. Next base: position 143,336 of record NZ_QVQT02000007.1, read on the forward strand.
CTTCGCTTCCGCAGCTATAATTTTCTCAGGTCCCTCATGAGCACGACGCCACATCTCGCGGAGACTGCCTTCTTCTCGACGCCGCTCTCTGCTCAGCTCTCCAGCCGTCACCCTGAGCTGGCACAGCGGCCTTACCGCGGATCGCTCTCTCCCTCCGGGTTTTCCACTCAGGAAGCGGAGCTGCAGGCGCTTCTCGCCTCTTCCGGCCTCTTCGACCTCGGCTGCAGAGCCTTCCTCCGCGTGACCGGCGACGACCGCCTGCGCTGGCTGAACGGCATGGTCACCAATACCGTTCAGGGGCTTGCCGACGGCCAGATGAATGACTCGTTTTTCCTGAATGCGCAGGGCCGAATCCTTGGCGATGCCGTCATTTACCGCTCCGCCGATCATCTGCTGATCGAAACCGACCGCTCCCAGTCTGAACGCCTCCTCGCACACCTCGACCATTTCATCATCATGGACGACGTGGAGCTGCAGTCATTAGACGCATCCGCGAGCGTACTCGGCATCGCCGGACCACACGCCGCTTCCGTTCTCATGAAAGCCGGAGCCACTGTGCCCGAGCCCATGCACTTTCTCTTCACCTCGATTCACGGCGTGCCCGTCACGCTTGCCCAGGTGTACAGCCCCGGTGTGCCCCGCTTTGAAATACAGGCACCCGCGGACAAAATCCTCAATCTCTGGACCGACCTCACCGGCGACGGAGCCGTTCCCTCCGGGATCGACGCGCTGGAGGCGCTCCGCGTCCTCGAAGCCCTGCCGCTTTACGGCACCGATATCTCCGACCGCTACCTCGCTCAGGAGACGAACCAGAATCAGGTGCTCCACTTCAGCAAGGGCTGCTATCTGGGGCAGGAGATCGTCGAGCGCATTCGCTCCCGCGCCACTGTCCATCGCGGCCTGCGCCAGTTCGAGCTCCACGGCGACGTGCCGCAGCTCGCGCCTGGCCAGAGCCTTCCGCTCACCGCAGGTGAGACCGCGATCGGCGAGCTGACCAGCGTGACCCGCATCACCCTGCCCGGATTTACCCATATCCTGGCCCTCGGCGTCGTTCGCAGCGAGGCCGTGGAGCGCGGGCAGGAAATCTCTTATCCCGGTGGTACTGCAACGCCTCTGACTTCACCGCCCACTTTTACCGGCATCTGAAAGAAGAACACTATGGCTGAGAAACCTCCTGCATTTACCGTTACCGATCGCCGCAAGTTCACCAGCGAGGGCGATCTTCGTCCCGACGAAACGGGCGAAACATCTTCATCCGCTGCCTCCGAAACTCGTCCGGCGTCCGCGGCTGAATCCACCGGCGGGCGTGTCGTCACGATGCCGTCGCCAAAGTCTGAGACCCCGGCAGCCAAAGCCGCGCCGGTAAAGCAGGAAGAGCCGGAAACAGAGGCCCCCGAAACAGAAACCGAAGAGGGGCTGCCCGGCTATACCGACGAGGAAAACGCCGAGCAGCATGCCGCGTATCAGCAGTCCTCGCAGCAGATCGACGACATGCTGCGCCAGGCCAACCCCGGCATGGGGCCGTCGGCGGCCGTTACCTTCGAGCATGTCATTCAGTCCATCTATGTCTCGGCCATGCTCGCCCTCGGCGCGGGAACCGAACAGGGGCAAAAGCCGCGCATCGACATTCTTGGCGCCCGTCAGAGCATTGATATGCTCGCTATTCTGCAGGAAAAGACCAAAGGCAACCTCACCAGCCGCGAAGAGAGCCTGCTGCAGAATGCGCTCTTCGAGCTGCGGATGATGTTCCTTGAAATGACCAACGCCATCGCCAAATCCGCCCAGCATCCGCCGGCGGGAAGGAGCTGATTCCCGGCCCCACGCATGCAGGCGGAGATCGTCATCCTCGGCAGCGGCACCTCCATGGGTGTCCCCACGCTTGGCTGTTCCTGCGCGGTCTGCACCTCTGCGGACCCGCGCAACCGCCGCATGCGTCCCTCGATTGCCGTCGCATGGGAGAACCGCACCGTCATCATCGACACGGGTCCGGACTTCCGCGAGCAGGCGCTGCGCGAGCGCATCCGGCATGTTGACGCGGTCTTCTACACGCACTCACACGCCGACCACATCCTTGGCCTCGACGACCTGCGGCCGCTCAGCTTCGCGCACCGCCCCGGTTATCTGCCGCTCTTCGCCGATCAGCCGACGGCAGAGATCCTTGAGCGCATCTTCGAATACACCTTTTCACCGGATTCCCAATATCCGACTCGCGCCCGCGTGAAGCTGCACCGTCTGGAGGGTCACGAATCGGCTATGATCCACGGGGCTGATTTTCGCCGCGTTCCGATTATGCACGGCGATCTGCCCGTCGCCGGCTTTCGCTTCGGCTCCGCCGCCTACCTCACCGACATGAACAGCATCCCCGACTCCAGCCTGCCGCTGCTGGAAGATCTCGACGTCCTGATTCTCGATGCGCTTCGTCCGGAGTACCACCCCAGCCACGCCAATATCGAGGAGGCGCTGCGCTGGGTCGAGCGCGTGCAGCCGCGCCGCGCCTGGTTCACCCACATGTCTCATGAGATCGAGCACGCGGAGACCGAGCGCACGCTTCCTCCGCACGTGCGCCTGGCCTGGGATGGCCTCCGCATTCCGTTTGCGCTATGAACGTCTATCGCTCCATCGGCGATCTGCCCGCCCCGCTCGACCGCTCCGTTGTCGCCATCGGCAACTTCGACGGCGTGCACCGCGGCCACCAGATGATCATTCAGCGCGTCCGCGAGCGCGCCCGCGAGCTTCAGGCCGTCTCCCTGGCCGTCACCTTCGATCCTCACCCGGTCGCGGTCCTTCATCCCGAATACGCTCCGAAGCTGATCACGCCCATGGCGCAACGGCTTGCCCTGCTGGCGGAGACCGGCCTCGACGCCGCTCTGGTTTTGCCGTTCACCCATGAGTTTTCCCGTCTGTCCGCCGACGACTTCGCCCGCGGCATTCTGCGCGACGCGCTGCACGCCGCCGAGGTCCACGAAGGCGACAACTTCCGCTTCGGCCACGGCGCCACCGCCGGCCTGGCGGAGCTGAAAGAGCTGGGGCAGCAGCTTGGCTTTGCCGTCGTCGCGCATGGAGCGCTGCGCATACGCGGCATCGATCTCTCTTCAAGCCAGATTCGCCGGATCATCGCCGATGGCCGCCTGGCCCTTGCCCGCGCTCTGCTCGGACGTCCGTTTTCTGTCCGATCCACGCCCGCGCATGGCCGCGGCATCGGCTCGAAGCTCACCGTGCCTACCATCAACCTCGCGCCCTATGCGGATCTGCTCCCCCCCAACGGCGTCTACGTCACGCGCATGAAGATCGGAACCGGCGCAGCTGCACGCGTCTTCAACGCCGTCACCAATGCGGGCGTCCGGCCTACTTTTGGCGAGGAAAGTTTTGCCGTCGAGTCGTATCTGCTCAACTTTGAGGCGGTCGATCTCTCTGAACAGACTCCGCTGGAGCTCTGCTTTCTGGCACGCATCCGCGAAGAGCGGCGCTTCCCGTCTCCCGAAGCGCTCAAAGCGCAGATTCTGCGCGACGTTGCATGGGCGCAGCATTACTTCCGCAGAGCCGGCCTGATATAGGTCCGCAGTCTCTGCAGATCTTATTTTGTTTCTGCCAGGTTTTCGCTTCTTTGCTGTGCGCTACTTCGCCAGCATCGACGTCAGCCGTTCCGGATCGAAGCCGATCATCACTTCGCCATCCACCACAATCGTTGGCGTCGAGCGGCTGTTCAGCTCCGTCAGCTCGCGCAGCGCGGCCGGATCGGCCACCACGTCGCGGTATTCGAACTCCACCTGCTGCGCTTTGAGGAAGTTCTTTGCGGCAAAACAGGGCGGGCACCCTGGCTGACTGTAGAGAATAATTCGTTTCACCCTTTCAGAATACCGAAAGGCTCACGAAATACCATCCTTAATCTGTCTGGTTATAGCGCCGCGAAGCGGCATGGGCAAAGCGCATCGCCGGTCTCACCTCCAGCTCGCGCACCTCGTCGCCGCGAAAGACGGCCGATGTTCCTGGAACGGGCTGCGGCAGCGCCAGATTCACGAGCTGCATCGCGCGAGCCGTCAGCGACGGCATCAAGTTGCCGAAGCGCGCAGCGAACATGGCCTGCGGAGTAATCGTGATCTCGCTTTTTCCCGCTGTCGCCGCATGCACGATCCTGCGCGCTGCCGCTCGCGCCGAGGCGGACACGCCAGGAAGCGCGGCAGCCAGACTGAACCACCGGTACTCGCGCACAGCATCGCCGGTAAACCGTGCGTTCCCATGCGAGCCGGTGCGCATCAGTCCTGGACAGACCGTCAGCACTCGAATTCCCTTCGAGCGCACCTCGGCGTGGAGCCCTTCGGAAAATCCGGTAACGGCAAATTTGCTGGCCGTGTACGGCAACAGATGCGGAAAGGCAATCTTTCCCCCGATCGACGAGATATGGATAATGTTGCCGCTCTTCCGCGCCAGCATCTGTGGCAGCACAGCCAGGGTGCAGTGAAGGCCGGAGAAAAAGTTCGCCTCCATCGCCTCGCGGAAGCTCTCCGCGGTATGATTCTCCACCGGACCCACGGTCATAATGCCGGCATTGTTCACCAGCATATCGATATGCCCGAAATGAGCCGTCGCCCGCTGCACCAGCGCGTCTGCGTCCTCGGGCTTCCGCAGATCGCAGGGAAATGTCATTACATCGGACTCCGCCTGCACCGCGCGCCATTGCAGCAGGAGCCTGCGCGCCCTTTCCAGCTCTTCTCCGTCGCGAGCGGCAAGCACAAGCCGGGCGCCGCGGCGTCCAAACTCTTCAGCCAGAGCCAGGCCCAGCCCGCGCGAGCCTCCGGTAATCACAACGACCTTTCCCTGCACTCGTCTCTGCACTCGCGCCGACACCTTTTTACAGGCCTTCGCCGCACAGAACACGGCTGCCCCGGTACAGGCCAGCCCCGTGCCCGCCGCTACAGCCGCGGCGATCCCTGCCGCTTTTCGTATCCTCATCATCGTCAATCCCTCACCCGCCGCGAATCATACCCCTGGTCTGCCTGGAGAGACAAAACTCCTTCAGGCCGAGCGCAAATCGTCTGGTGCAGTTGGATGTCATGAGCGGGGCCGGCGTGGCCCGCCAGGCTTCCGCACGCCTGTACATCTTTCGGGCCGCCTGAAACCGGAAACAAAAACGAGAAGAAGCCTCGTGACATACGCGCGCTCCCGCCCGGCCGCATCCAATCAATACAGGAGGGAGCACATGGCAGAGACTGTGCAGGAACGGATCAATCGATATCTGGAAGACGCTGTTGCAGCAGAGCGGAATTTCGACAGCACGCTTCATGCCTTTGCTCACACAGGCGTACAGCATCCTGCAAAGGTTCTGTTCGCCTCGCTTGCCGGGCGGACAAGGACACAGCACGAACGGCTTACCGCGCTGCTGAAGAAGCGTGGCGGCGCGCCTTCGGCGGCAAAGACAGCCCTGGCGCACACCCTCGCGTTTACTCCGCTCTGCGCTCAGATGGGTCAGGGGCATGCGGAGAAGAATACGCAGAACCTCATCATCACCTTTGCCGCCGCAGCGGCTGAAATGGCGATGTACGAGTCGCTTGCCGTGGCCGCCGCCGAGGCTGGCGACGAAGAGACCGCTGCGCTGGCGCAAACGCTGCAGTCGGAAGAGCACAGCGACTCCAGACAAATCTGGAATCTTCTTCGTCACAGCGCAAAACAATCCTTCGAGGATGAGGTTTCCAGCGGCAAGGAGCCCGAGCATCTCATCCGCGACTATCTCGAAGAAGCCATTGCCGCCGAGATCAGCTTTGAAAAGCAGCTTCGCGCCTTCTCCAAAGACGCAGATGATGCCGCTGTTCAGCAGCTCTTTGCGCAGCACGCTCAGGAGACGCATGCGCAGCATGAGATCCTGGTCCGCAAGCTGAGGACCTTCAAGGCCACCCCATCGGTCCTCAAAGATATGCTCGCTCATCTCTTTGTGATGACGCCCAAAGTGGCGCAGTCCGGTCATGACGGTGCGGAGCGCCTCAGCCAGAACCTGATGATGGCCTACGCGGCCGAAAATGCGGAGGTCGCCATGTACGAGGCGCTGGCGGAAGCTTCTCTGGCCGCCGGAACTCCCGATGTGGAGCGCATGGCGCTGTCGATTCAGCAGCAGGAAAAAGAGGCCGCGGAAAAGATCTGGAATCAGCTTGCTCCGGCAGCCCGCCGAGCCGTCTCATCGATGGCAACGGCGCGGGCTTCCTGACGTGCACGGCTCAGAAAGCCTGCGCTGCTACCACTGCTCGTGATCGATGCTCTCCGCGCTGCGATCTTTCAGCACCGCGCTGCCGAAGCTGCGGAAATCGCGGACATTGCGCAGATCGAAGGCCGCTGTGCCTTTTGGAATGCGCAGGCGAAACAGGTCCAGCCCCTCCACATCTTCGGCCCAGACCGCGGGCCGCGCATCGGCTTTCACTGTGGCGATCTCGACGTTGCTGAATTCGAGGTTCTTCGCATGGCGCAAAAAGAAGCCGCTCGCCGGCAGAGTGCCGAACATGCTCGCCTCCGGATAACCAGCCGGCAGGGTGGGTGGCTGAAGGCTCGCCCATTCACTGCCGCCTCCGCCCATCTGCTGCAGATAGACGTCGCTTATCTTTATGTCTTCGATTCGGTTGCCGGGGATTCCCGCAATGATCGAGGGATACTCTGCCACCGCGCCGGAGCTGCTGATATTCGAGATCAGCACACGCCGCAGCACACCGGGAGCAACACCCGCCGGTCCGCGCATCCGCGACTCCAGCCGCAGAAACAGCGGCGAGTGCACGACGTTGCGCATCGTCAGATTCGAGATCGTGATGTCTTCGATCAGCGCACCGTCGGCCGTCTCCAGCGCGAGTCCACGGCAGGTGTCGAAGATACAGTTTGTGATCGTGATGTTTTTAAAGCCGCCGTTCGACTCCGTACCACACTTGATGCGGCCGACCGCTTTGCGCACATCCGAGTACGTATGCCGCTTCCAGGTGCCGTCGAGCATCGTGCCGAACTCGTAGCCCCCGGTCACGTAGCAATCGGAGATGGTGACGTTCTCCGTGGCGCGCGCATAGCCCAGCGCGAAGGAGCTCTTGGGGCAGATAGCATCGTCCCAGGGTGAGTTCACGGCGCAGTTCGATACGCGGACATTGCGGCAGCAGTCTATGTCGATGCCGTCGCGGTTCGTATCGATCTTCAGTCCGTCGATCAGCACATTGTCCACCCCGGTAAGCAGAATGCCGAAGTGTCCGCCCATCAGGATGGAGAAATCGCGGAGGGTCACGTTGCGGCTGTTCTTCAGCGCGATGGCTTTGTTGCCCACGCCGGGGCTCTCTGCGCGCGGGAACTCATTTGCTTCGCCACGGCTCAGCCCTTTGCCCCGGATCAGACCGGGGCCGAAGATCGAGACATCTTCCAGACCTTCGCCCCAGATCAGACTGTTGGGCCAGTGATTGTGGCCGAAGTCCTGGTATGACTCCCACGGCTGCGGCGGACCCGCAGGGTCATATCCGCCCGTCGTCGTTCCCTCTTTCGGAACATCGGCCGCGAGAATGGTCGCGCCCGCATCGAGATGCAAAGAGATATGACTCTTCAGGCGAATCGTATAGCAGGCGTATGTTCCTGCCGGAAAAAATATCGTTCCGCCGCCTGCGGCCGCCGCTGCTTCAATCGCTTTGTTGACCGAGGGCGTATCAATGGTTTTGCCGTCGCCCGTGGCCCCGTAGGTTCTTACATCGAACACGCTGTCCGCCCGATGCGCGTCGCGAGAGCCGCCGGCGTGCGACTGCGCATGAAGATCCGAAGAGAGACCGGCAACCAGCATTCCGCATGAGCTGCGGCGAAGAAAATCTCTGCGAAACATTCTTTCTCCTCTTTCAGGCCCTGTTTTCTCAATCAGACTCAGCCGGTTCAGACGCGCCGGTGGTCGAAGCTGTCACGAACGGCAAAGTATGCCGGCTTCGGTTTGAAATCGCTGTCGAAGGGCAGCGATCGCTGCGGACGATTCGGCTGCTTCCTGTGGTGTGTCGGTCCATCATTCAGCCAGGTAAAGCGATCCGTAATGCCCCAGGTGAGCACGGCCTTTACAGCGGGACTGGCCAGCGCAACCTGCAGATAGTCGCTGTAGATCTTCGCAATCGCCGCATCGCGCTTCTCCACGTCGTTGTACGCCAGATCGTCTTCATTTACGTCCAGCTCGGTGAGAAAGACCTGCAGCCCCATCTGCCGGATGCTCTCCATATAGTCAGCCAGTCCCTTGCCGAACCCATACGGCTGCCCCGCCTTCACGTGGCTCTGTATGCCGACCGCATCGAGCGGCACGTTGCGCTGCTTCATGCCGCGCAGCAGCTCCAGAATCAGCCTTCGCCGCTCCGCATCTTCCTTATCGTCGAACTCAACTCCGTAATCGTTGTAGGTCAGCAGCACATTCGGATCGGCCGCGCGTGCCGTGTGAAACGCGAGATCAATATATCCGGGTCCCATCTGTTCGAACCAGAAAGACTTTCTCAGCCCGTCGGTGCGTCCGTCCGACGGCAGGATCGCTTCGTTCACCACATCCCAGGACTGCAGCCGCCCGGCATAGTGCCTGCACACCGTGGTGATGTGATCGATAAAGAGCTGGCGCGTGTCAGGCCGGTTCTGATCGGTTTTGATCCAGTCGGGCACGGAGTTATGCCAGCACAGAGTGTGCCCGCGCATCTCCATGTGGTTGTGATGGGCAAAGGCAAGCAGCGCATCTCCCTGCGTAAAGTCATAGCGGTCGCGGGAAGGCCGCAGCGCAACCCACTTCAGCTCGGACGACGGCACGACAATGCCGCACTGCTCGCTGAGCAGGCGCGCATACTCCGGCAGGGTCAGCAGGTCATGCACGCGAACCGCCGATCCATAAACAAGGCCGTGCGCATGCGCGTGCGCACGAAGCGAGTGCCTGCCTCTCAGCTTTTCTGTCTCCGGCGGCAGCTTCGCGGAATCCGCAGCATCCTGCGCAACGAGGTAAGGAACAGCAAATCCGGCCGCACCAAGGACCATGGCGGCCTTGAATCCGTCTTTCAAAAGATCACGACGCGTCAGCATTGCATCTCCACTCTGCGTTGACGTGCGTTTGAGAAAAAATCGCCGTGTGGTGTGCAGCCACACGGCGTAAGGGGAGACTTTGACTCTGTTCAGAACAGCAGCTTGAGAGAGAACTGCGCGATACGCGGATCGTTGGTCACATCGGAGTTCTGCGGCGCAGTACCCGTGATCCGGCCGAACGAGGACGTATCCGTTGTATTCGGATCGCCAAGGTTCGTACGGTTCAGCACATTGAAGTACTCCGCGCGGAACTGCAGGTTCAGCCGCTCGTAAAGCGGGAAGGTGCGGATCAGGCCCACATCCCAGTCGCTGTAATTCGGGCCGATGAATTCGCCCTTCTGCGTATTGCCGAAGGTGCCCGCCGGGTTGGTGGTAAAGGCCGCCGGGTTGAGCCAGTTTTTGCATGGGGTGCCTGAGCCGCAGGCATTGCCCCCGTAGGCTCCCGTACCCAGATACACTGCGCGGTCGCGATCCTGATAGCTGCCCGAGTTGTTATTCGAGCCCGACAGAACCGTCAGCGGATCGCCGCTGCGGAAGGAGTAGATGCCCTGGGTCTGCCAGTTGTTCACCACATAACGCAGCGCCGCTGCGCCCGACTGCAGCTTCGGAAGCGCCCACTCATAGGAGAGCGAAATCACGTTGCGATGATCGAACTCGGTCGGACCATAATCGAGCCGCTTGTAATTCGGCATGTAGGTCGGAAAGACATATGACTGTCCCGTCAGCCCGGCTGTGGCGCTGGCGTTGTAGGGCAGATCGCTGAGCGACTTCGACCAGGTGTAGTTGAGCAGGAAGGAAAGGCCGTGGCTGAGCTGCTTGGTCAGCGACGCCTGCAGCGAGTGGTACGATACGTTGCCTCCGGTGTTCACAAAGGCCATCTGCTGCGTCAGTCCGCTGGCCACACCCGACGGTGTGTACTGATACACGCGCTGCCCCTGCTTCGGCCCTGAGATATAGACCGAATTGACGTCCGTATCTTCCCATTCGTGACTGCCGTGGCTGCCCACGTAAGCCAGCCGCATGGAAAGATTGCCCGTAAGCTGCTGCTCCAGCGTCAGGTTCCAGTTGTAATTCACAGGAACGTGAAAGCCGTTGTACGGATCGAACGAGATATAAGGCTGAGGCGAGATCGGCGCCGTGGACGGCGGCGGCTGCGGAGCCGGAAACGGATTCGTGATGCCCGCGTAGGGATTCGAGAAGTTGCCGGGCGCATTGTTCGGATAATTTATGCCCACCGCTGTTACAAAAGGAGAGTTGTTGGAGAAGATGTTGTTGAATACGCCGCTGAGGCGCGTCTCATAGAACATGCCGAAGCCGCCGCGGATAGCCGTTCTTCCGTCACCGGAGGCGTCATAGGCAAAGCCGACACGCGGCATGATGTGATTGAAGTTGGTGTCCACACCCTCGGGATTGAAGCCCGCATCACCGGCAAACAGCAGCCCGATCGGCGCATTGGGATAGACCGCCGAGTGCTGGCTCGCATCGAAGGCCGCCGGGCTGAAGCCGCCCATGCGGTTCTGAATCTCATGCCAGGGAAAGAACGGCTCATAGCGCACGCCGTAATCGAGCGTCAGGCGGCGATTCATCTTCCAGCTGTCCTGCGCGTAGAAACCATAGAAGTGGCCGCGGTTATTGAAGAACTGCCCCGAGGCCTGATTGAACGTGGTCAGATCGCCGAGCAGAAAGCTGGCGATGCCGTTTCCTGTGCCGTTCGATGTGAAGAAAAACTGTCCCGGCTGCTCGTAGTCGTTCTCAATATCGATCTTCGAGATCTCCGCGTGGAAGCCGAAGCCGATATTGTGCGATCCGATCACATAGTGCACATCGTCGTTGACGGAATAATTGGCTCGGCCGAACTCCGCCTGCGGATTGTCGCCCACCGTAAATCCGGCCGGCGCGCCGCCGTTCACCTGAATCTCGTTGATCTGTTTGATAGCAGGCTGCCAGATGTTCACGCCCAGATCGCCCACGTCCACGCTGCTGGCGACCGGTCCGCGGGTGGAATCCTCAAGCTGATAGTTCGCGGTGAATTCGTTCAGCAGATGATCGTTGAAGGTATGCCGCTCCGCCACCAGCGCATTGTTATACGAGATCAGCGCCTGATCGGAATAGGTCAGCAGGTTCGACGGATCAAGCACACCCTGCAGCTGAAAGCGGTCGTAGTAATAACGAGCTGTCGCGTGATCGTTGCTGCCAAGATCCTGATCGTACCGGCCCATGCCTTCGTTGTAAGTCTCATTCGTCGGCTTGCGATACGTATAGGAGCCGCTTGCATTGGCGGGAGGCAGATACTTCAGCAGCGCAAGCGATGAGGCGTTGAAGCTGGCGGGGTTGATATAGGTGGTGCCATTGGTGCAGGGATAGCTCGGCATGCAGCCGGTGAAGTTACCGGCCAGCTCCGAGGTCGAAGGCAGTGTCGAAGCCGTCGTGGCGCTGGACACATCGTGGTATGTCTCTCTCTGATAGCCGACAAAGAAGAACGCCTTGTGCCCCGAAAACAGGTGCGGAATCGCTACCGGGCCGCCAAAGGTGCCGCCGAACTGGTTCCGCTTCAGCGGATCGACGACCTTTACGCCGTTGGCATAGCTGAAGTAGTTGGCGGCATTGAAGACGCCGTTGCGCAGATATTCGAAAGCATCGCCGTGATACTGGTTGGTGCCGCTCCGCGTGATGATGTTCACCACGCCGCCGGCATTCTGGCCATACTGCGCGTTGTAATTGCTCGTCTGAACGCTGAACTCCTGCAGCGCATCGGGGAACGGGAACGGATCGTTCACATTGGTGTACTCGTCCACGTTGTTCGCGCCGTCCAGCAGATAGTCCGTCTGGTTGGCCAGCGTTCCGTTGGCCGAGATCGTCACCACCACCGGGAAGCTCTTGGTGGTTCCCTGATCGGTCTGCGCATCCGGGGCTGCCACCACGCCGGCCACCAGCTCCGTCAGCGAGGCCGCATTGCGGCCGTCCAGCGGCAGATCGTTGACGCTCTTCTGCGTCACCACCTGTGACAGCGTGCCCGTGGTCGTGTCCACCTGTGGCGGCGCCGCGGAGACATTGACCGTCTGCGTCGTGCTGCCCACCTGCAGAGCAATATTTACTGTGGCCGCCTGGTCCGCCTGCAGCACGACCCCCTTCTGCAGATAGCTGGAGAAGCCGGCTTCCGAGACCGAAATGGTGTACTCGGCCGGAGGCAGCGAGGGAAACACATAGCTGCCGTCGCTGTTGGAGACCACCGTCGTCTGCTCATTGGTGCCGACGCGTGTCGCGACCACGTGCGCATTGGGCACAACGGCCCCGGTTGTGTCGGTAACGACTCCCGTAATCCGTCCCAGACCCTGGGCCAGCGCGGCCGGGCCGGTCAGACCAGCCCAGATCAGCGCAATCGCCACCAGGACCCATAACGAATGAGCCGACTTCTTAAACGGTACTGCCATAACTCACGCCTCCATCTGTGCTGCAAACCTGCAGTGCTGCTCTTTATCTTCAACAAGGAAATAAATTCACAATTGAAACCGAAAACATCGTAGTCAACCTGTTGAAGCATTGTCAACGGCGGTGGTCAGACCTTTGAAGAAGCCCCATAAATACAATGGTTTGGCCACCTCGCTTCAACGGGATCGCGCTGCGCCGTCGAAATACCATCTGTGATCCGCGATGCCCGGGTGAATCTGTTTCCGTGGGGATGACGCGCCATCTCCTTCGGGCAGTTGCTATAATTTCGCCCACCGGAAGGCCATGATCAGTTCTTTACTGGAAATCGAGGAGAACGTTGAACCGGACAAGGGAATGGTTCGCGAACAGCTCGCGCTGCTTGTGGAAGATCATGCGTTCCGTTCGAGCAAGCGGTCCGTGGCCTTCCTTCGCTATGTGGTCGAGCAGACTCTGGAGGGTTCAGCGGAGCTTCTGAAAGAGCGCACCATCGGCATAGAGGTCTTTGGCCGCGACCCCTCTTACGACACCAGCGGCGATCATGTCGTGCGGACGGCAGCGACAGAGCTGCGCAAGCGTCTGGCTATCTATTATGGAGACGAGAAGCACAGATCCGAGCTAAGGATCGGTCTCCTTCCCGGCTCTTACATACCGCAGTTCACGCTTCCCGGTGGCGAAAGTGCAAAAGCATCCGAGCGTGCCGCCGCTCCGCGAAGCGCTCTCGATGAGCCGTCGGTGGTCGAGCCACTTCCACCTGCTGCCGCCATCGCCGCTTCCGCGCGGTTACCGCGAAAACTCCTTTATGCGGGTATTGCCGCCGCGGTCGTCGTGGCAGTGGCTGCGGGAGTCGCCGCGCTTCGCCCTGAATCGCCGCGCACCCGCTTCTGGAACCCGGTTCTCCGCAGCAGTGCTCCGGTGCTGATCGCCGTAGGCGATGTCCCCAAAGGCCCTCCCAGTATGTCCGCCACCGAAGGAGCGGATATTCCTCCGTCTCCCAAACCGGGCGAGCAGGACCCGCCGAGCGTTCCCTTTGCCGATACCGTAACCATCGCCCGCGTCACCAGCGTGCTGGCCGGCGCGGGCAAACATGTGCTCATTCGCCGGGAGGGCGCCAGCTCCTTCTCCGATCTTCGCGAAGGCCCGGTCGTGCTGATCGGCGCCTTCAATAATGAATGGAGCCTGCGCCTGACCCGTCCGCTCCGCTTCAGCCTGGCCATGGATGCCGCCCGCCGGGTCATCTATATCCGGGATCGCGATCATCCGGACAGCCGGCAGTGGAGCTGGAGTATCGACCGGCATGAGCCGGCGGCCAGCAAGGTGAGCAGCACTCCTCTTCATGACTATGCCCTGATCTCCCGGATCGCCAACTCGGAGACCGGCCAGGTCGTCGTGATCATCGGTGGCCTCTATACCTATGGAACCCAGGCCGCGGGTGAGTTTCTGGTCGATCCGCAGCTCATGTCTCTTGCCCGGTCGGTGCCGCTCGATACCACCAGAAAGAACCTGCAGATCGTTCTCGAGACCGACGTGACGGAAGAAACGCCGGGGCCGCCACGGATCGTCGCCGTCTCCAGTCACTGAATCCGGATCGGCGTACGCGGGCTCTCTGTCGCATTTCTCTTCCATTTTCCGGGGAAATTCTGGAAATCTGACGGTCAGGAGCCGTCCTCGTCTCTGCAAAGCCGCCTGCGTTCTGTATAACCATCGCGATTCGGTACGGCCTCTTCTCTTCCCCCTCCCAGCCGCAACCGGACGATTGGAGAAAACAGAGCATGACGTTTCTGAACATCCGGAGGTGGGCGTGTCTGATGCTGCTGGCTGTAGCCGGCACCGGAACGCTCCTGGCGCAAAACACAACAGGAAGTATTGTCGGTCACGTCACCGATACCACCGGGGCGGCCATTCCCTCGGCACAGGTCACGGTCACCAACCAGGAGACGTCCGAAACCCGGACCCTTGCCACCACACCGGCCGGAGACTTTACCGTTCCTCTGCTCAAACCGGGAACCTATAAAGTGACCGTCAGCGATGCCGGCTTTGAAACGGTGACCACTTCCGGAATCGTCCTCCAGGTCGACCAGACCGTCCGCGCCGATGCCTCTCTGAAAGTGGGCAGCCACCAGGAGACCGTCTCTGTCTCCGCCTCGGCTCTGACCCTCGATACCGATTCCGCCAGCGTCGGGCAGGTCGTGTCGGAGAAGCAGATCACCGAGCTGCCGCTGAACGGCCGCTACTTCACCGATCTGATCTTCCTCGCTCCGGGCGCTGTGCAGACCAGTGGCGAGCAGTCCAACCGCATCGAGTCGGGCAATGCCATCTCCGTCGGCGGCGCCAGAACCTCGTCAAACGGATACACCCTCGACGGCACCAGCATCATGGACGTGAAGTTCAATACGCCCGCCTTCAACCTGTCGCTCGATGCCATCCAGGAGTTCAAGCTCCAGACCAAAACCTACTCGGCGGCCTATGGCTACAGCGTCAACCAGGTCACGCTCAGCTCAAAGAGCGGCACCAATACCTTCCACGGCTCGGTCTTCGAGTACCTGCGGAACAACTTCCTCGACGCGCGCAATTACTTCAACCGCCCTCCGGTCGCGGTCGCGCCTCTGCGTCAGAACCAGTTCGGCTACTCTCTCGGCGGTCCCGTTTTCATTCCCAAAATCTACAACGGGCGGAACAGGACCTTCTTCTTCGCGAACTATGAAGGGCAGCGCATCAGCACCAAAACGACCGTGCAGAGCAACGTCCCCACAGCCGATCAGCTGAAGGGCATCTTCACCTTCCCCATCACCGATCCGTCCACCGGTATGCCCTTCCCTTCGACCAACGGCGTCACCACAATCCCGGCCGATCGCATCTCCCGCCTCGGCCAGCTCGTCCAGGCCAAGCCGGCCTTCTTCTTTCCGCTTCCCAACCAGACCGGAGCCTTCAACTTCGGTGGCTCGCTCCCCACCCCCACCACGCTCGACCAGCAGAACTACCGCATCGATCACACCTTCGGCCCGAAGGACTCGATCTTCTTCCGCGCCACCACGTCCGATCTCTATTCCACCGTTCCCGCCGGCGCCGCCGGACTCAATCCTGTCTCAAACAGCTACTTCTCGCAGCTCGCACGCAATTACACGCTGGTCTATACCCACATCTTTACTCCTGCCCTCGTCAATCAGTTCCGCTTCGGCTATCTGGAAGCCCTCGCACGCCAGACGCCGTATCCCATCACCTCCGGCGACCTCTCCGCGCTGGGCATCTCGAACATCTTTCACACACCCGCCGACGGCTATCCCAACATCGGCTTCGCAACCTATCCGGGTCTGCCGAACGATAGCATTGCTTACGCGGGCAGCGGCTCCTATATCAACACGCCGTCGATCGGCAATCAGCCGCTTGAGGATCTCTCCGACGCTGTCTCATGGAGTCACGGCCGACACACCATCAACTTCGGCTACGGCATGCAGTGGATGCAGTTCGACACGAAGAACGACACTAATCTGACCGGCAGCCTGGCCTTCAACGGCCAGTTCAGCGGCAATCAGATCTCCGATATGCTTCTCGGCGATGCGGACTCGGCCGGAGCAGCTACCCCCGGACCTCTCTCGAACGTCTTAACGGGAGACTCCGTGCACCTTCACCTGAGAAACTACGCGCCTTACATTCAGGATGACTGGAAGGCCACGCCCAGTCTGACCATCAACGCGGGCCTCCGCTATGAGTTCCACGCCACGCCTTACGAGGGACAGAACCAGTTCGGGTGGTTTACGCACAACGTTCCAGGCGGCGCTCTCTACGTTGCAAATCCGCAGGTCGCTGCCACGTATGGCAACGGCATTTATCTCTACAACGGCAAGCGTGGTGACGGTCCCGCCCCGTGGGGAGCCTTCGCGCCCCGGCTCGGCTTCGCGTATCGCGTCAACAACAGCGATAAATGGGTGGTGCGCGGCGGATACGGCCTCTTTTACGACACTGTCGGCCTGACTGAGTTCCAGGGATCGACGAGCTTCTATCCTTACTCCAACTCCGTCAACTTCACACAGAGCACCTCACCGGGTCCCATCAGCACAGACCATCTCTTCCCCGCGCCGACCTTCGGTCCTGTGCAGAAATCCACGCTGCAGTCTTCGCTGTATCTCTTCATGCCGCAGAAATATAAGGTTCCCTATATTCAGGACTGGTCTCTCGATATTCAGCGGCAGCTTACGCCCACGACCGTGCTGGATGTCGATTACGAAGGGAATAAGGGAACGCGGCTCTTCCAGCGCATCGACACCAACCAGCCAACGCAGTGCAATGCCGCGCACAACTGCAATCCTCTTGCGCAGACCTCGGCAACCATTCTCGCCCGCCGGCCGTATCAGAACTTCGGGGAGATTCTCGAAGAGCAGTTCACCGGCTGGGCGAACTACAACGCGATGGATGCCAAGCTGGAGCGCCGCAGCACCAACCTCACGCTGCTGGCTGTCTACACCTGGTCCAAAATCATGGATGACAAATCAACCTCGGCGGCCGTGGGCGGCGATGCCGGCGGTGCCTTCGGCGTGCAGAACGCTCACGACATAGCAGCCGACTATGCGCGCGCCAGCTATGATGTGGGCCAGCGCTTTGCGCTCAGCTTCGTCGCCGCGCTTCCCGTGGGACGCGGCAAGCGCTTCCTCGGCAATGCCTCGCGTCTCACGGATGCCGTCATCGGCGGCTGGCAGGCAAACGGCATTTATCAGCTTCAGAATGGCTTTCCGTTCACCATCTCCGCAACCGATATCGGCGGCGTCAACGAAGGCCGCTCCAACCGCGCCAATCTCGTCGGCAATCCTTATCCGCAGGGCTTTCACAAAAACATCCAGGAATGGTTCAATAAGGCCGCATTCGCCAACCCCGCGCCGGGAGATTTCGGCGACTCCGAGCGAAACTTCCTCCGTGAGCCGAAGCTCAATCTGATGAACTTCTCCCTCTTCAAGGATTTTTCTCTCGTCGATCGTCTGCGCGTGGAGACGCGTCTGGAATCCTTCAACACGTTCAACCATCCACAGTTCGGTCTCCCCAGCCAGAACGTGACCAGCTCGACATTCGGCACGATCTCGTCGACGGCGCGCGACAACCGCGAACTGCAGGTCGCCGTTCGCCTGACGTTCTGAGCGGGAGGGTGCGGCTGCCGAGCGCGGCCGCATCCTCTCTTTCCGCTCCGGCATGTGCATTGTGTGAGTGCTGTCTGATTCTCAGCAGTCTTCACTCTCCGCTGGCCGAACATACATACTGCACGCCCTAACCCTGAGAAAGGAATGGCCCGACTGATGACACCGTTTCGCACGCTCCGCCCGAGCATGCGCTCTCTCTGCGTCTTCCCGGCTCTGCTTCTGATCCTGCTCGCAACCGTCCCGGTGCTTCATGCCGCATCGGGAGACGAAGGCAACGGACGCTACCGTAACCCCGTCCTCTTTTCCGATTACTCCGATCCGGATGTCATCCGTTTTGAAAAAAACTATTATCTGGTCGCTTCGAGCTTTCATTTCATGCCGGGTATTCCCGTCCTCGAGTCGCATGACCTCGTGAACTGGCACATCGTCAGCCATGTCTTTCCCCGCCTCGATATCGATCCGAAATACAGCATGGTCGGGGGCAACCGCTACGCTCAGGGAGCCTGGGCGCCCAGCATCCGCTATCACAAAGGCCGCTTCTACGTGTACTTCCCCACTCCGAAGGAAGGCATCTTCATGAGCTCCGCGCCTTCGCCGAAAGGTCCATGGACGGTACCGGCCGCGGTCATCGCCGGGCCGGGCTATGAAGATCCATGCCCCTTCTGGGACGATGACGGCAACGCCTACCTCGTGCACTCGCGGGTCGGCGCCGGTCCGCTCATTCTTCATCGCATGAGTGAGGACGGCACAAAGGTGCTCGACGACGGCAAGGTCATCGTCGACGACCCCAAGCTTCTGCCGACGCTCGAAGGCCCGAAGCTCTACAAACGCCACGGCTATTACTACATCTTTGCTCCCTTCGGCGGCGTCGGAACCGGAGCGCAGGCCGTGCTGCGCGCCAAAAACATCTACGGCCCCTGGGAGTCGCGGACGGTCCTCGAACAGGGCACGACCAAAGTGAATGGTCCGCACCAGGGTGGGCTGGTCGACACTCCGGGCGGTCAAAGCTGGTTCATTCACTTCTCACAGCGCGGAGGCTACGGCCGCATCCTCTATCTGGAGCCGGTGCAGTGGAAAGACGGATGGCCCATCATCGGATCGCCGATCCCCGGCGGCACCGCCGGCCAGCCCGTCGCCGACTGGCCGAAGCCCGATGTCGGCAAAACCTGGCCCATCGAGACGCCGCAAACCTCAGACGAGTTCAGCAGCTCCACGCTCGGTCTGCAGTGGGAGTGGAACCACAACCCCGATGACTCTCACTGGTCGCTGAAAGAGCGCCCGGGCTATCTTCGCCTGAAGGCCTCGTATGCTCCCGATCTGATTCACGCGCGCAATACGCTGACACAGCAGATGGAGCACGAGTCCTTCGATCTCACGACACGCATCGACACATCGGGCATGAAAGATGGCGAGCGTGCCGGCCTCGTGATGTTCGGCTTCCATGCCAGCTCAATCGGTATCGAGCAGACCGCAGGCAAACGTCAGATCGTATACGAAGATGCTTCCGGCAAAACGACGGCCGTGGTCCCTCTGCAGGAAGCGGATGTCCAGTTCCGGATGCACGTCGCCGATCAGCAGGTCTCCTTCTCTTACAGCGTGGACGATGGACGATCCTTCCAGTCTGTGGGCTCCGCCAATCCGTTCTACTTCAGCTGGTGGAAGGCCGCCCGGCCCGCGCTCTTCAACTACAACACGCAGACGGATGCACAGACCGATGGATGGATCGATGTGGACTGGGTGCGATGCTATGCCCTGCCGGACAGTGACGATGCTGCGTCCATGTCACCGCCGCAGCACGCCGGCAGTACCCGGCCGTAAAAAAAACGGGGCGTGGAATGAACCGCGCCCCGTTGCAGCATTCTTACCGGAACAACTTCAATCTGTCGCTAATAGATGAGCTTGAGAGCAAATTCGAAGATGCGTGGATCGAGCGCGCTTGTCACCGTGCCAAAGGTTGCCGAGCCGTATCCCGTCGTAACAGCGCTGAAGTTGGGATGGTTGAACAGATTAAATGCTTCGCCGCGGAACTGCACCGCAAGGCGCTCATAAAGCGGGAAGTTTTTGTACAGCGATGTGTTCACGCCGACCTGGTGCGGTCCGCGAATGATTCCGTTTGCCGCATCGCCGAAGAATCCCGGAGCCGGCGCTGCAAACGAATCCGTGGAGAACCACTCCGTCAGCTTTCCGACATGCTGGTATGGCGCAACCTGATTGGGACGCGTCGCCAGTCCGGCCGTCGACGTGGAGAGTGTGGGAGACAGAGCGAATCCACTCTGGAACAGAGCCAGCCCCGCGAAGCTCCAGTCTGCGAGAGCGTAGCGCTTGAGCAGATTGTGCGAAGTATGCGCGTAAGGAATGTTGTAGACCCACGATCCCGAAAGATCATGCGTAAAGTCATAGTCGGGCGGCCCATATTCTGAGTGGAAGTTGCGCGGATTCTGCACCGATCCGCCGATCGAGCTGCCTGCGCCATTGGTATGGCCGCCTACAGTCGCCAGCGCCTTCTCATAGGTGTAGGCCGCGTTGACCTGCAGATTCTGCGATCGGTGTACAAGTCCCATCTGCAGCGCGTTGTAGTTCGACACGCCTTCGTCGTAGATGTTGTTGATATTCGCGAAGCCCGAATACGGACGGGTATAGTTCGCAGAGACCGCGCCTGAGTTAATGCAGGGATCGAAGTTATATTCGGCCGACGTACCGTTCGTCGGGCACGAAGCAAGGGTGGGAGCCGCTACAGGCAGAGGGAAGTTCAGGTTTCCGCCGGTCTGCAGCTCGAGGTGACGGCCTACGCTGCCGGCGTATGTGACCTGCAGAACCGTAGCATGCGTGAGCTGCTGTTCCAGCGTAAGGCTGTATGACTGAATCTGCGAAGGCCGGAAGCTCGAAGGAATGATCGACAGAGTCGGCGCGGAGAGCGCGGCAGCCGAGCCCGCCGTGGGATTGGTGATCGTGCTGTTGATCAGGTTCGCCGTGTGATTGAACGGCGGGTTCTGACCGAACGATGTGTAGATATTTTCCAGCGGGAGACGCGTATAGCCAATACCGTATCCGCCGCGGATCGAGGTGCTGCCGTTGCCGAATACATCGTAGGCGAAGCCGACGCGAGGTCCCAAGAGATCTTTCTTTGGAATGAAGAATCCCGAAGGCACGCCGTTCTGCCCGGCAAAGATGATTCCGTTGAGCGTATTGGCTGTGCTGCCGGAGCTCGTGACCGGCTGACCCTGCGCATTGGTCGCCAGTGTTCCGTTCAGATTGATGACCGGAGCCTGCGCTGTTTCAAACTGAGCCGGGTTAAAGCTGCTCACCTGGTCTCCACTCGCCGTATCGCTTGAGAAGTACACCCAGCGCAGTCCGAGGTTCACCGTCAGCCGCGGCGAAGTCTTCCATGTGTCCTCGACGTAGGCTTCTCCCTGCCGATAGTGGAAGGCGCCGCTCCGCTCCGTGCTGTCCTGAGAGTACGTCGCATCAAGCCCGAGAAGATAATCGGCCGCCGGATCGCCTGTATGCGTGCCCGTGAAGGTGAACTGGCCCTCGGGCCGGGTAAACACGTTCTGCCGTTTGATGCCGAACATGTAGACGCCGCCCGCTTCGAGAACATGACTGCCCCTCACCCAGCTCACATCGTCGGAGACAATGCCTTCACCGTCAGAGGCGTGAATCGGAATGTTCCACAGTCCGACCGACGTATAGCCCTTGCTGATCGAAATCGTCGGAATGCGGTTGTACATATCCGCTCCCGGATACGCCTGGTTGATCACCGCGCCCGATGGCAGGCTTCCGCTCGATGCGGAGTATTTGGGACGATCTTCCGTCTCGGCAATGCCAAACGTGTTGATGAGATTCGGCGTCAGCGTGGAGCTGAGCCGCGCCATCATATTGAGTGCCGGAGTCGTAATCGTCTCCGTAATGTTGCTTCCCACATAGCCCTGCTGCGGAACATCGGGATAGTTGACTGTCGTCGGCGACGACATGTACCGCACCACAAGAAGCTCGTTCGGATTGAAGTAATGATCCACGCGATACTGGCTGTCGAACTCGCTGGTCACCTGGCTTCCCTGGTTCAGATAGTTCAGGAAGCTGGTTCCCACAATGTGGTTGGGAAGCGGCATGTAGGAGTTCATGATGGCGACCGCCGTTGGGTCGAAGCACGCGGTATTCAGTGTCTTCTGACCGAGAACGCAGTTCGTCTTCCCTTCGGAAGCCAGCAATGCCGTGCTGCCTGGATCAAGTTTGAAGGCGCCGCCGGTAAGTGTCTGGCTCTGACTGAAGTCGCCGTTCCGGAAGGCCTGAGAAAAGAACGTTCCCTGGTTTACCTGACCGGCGCGGATGCTGAACCACTGGTTCGACGCGAAGAAGAAGGTCTTCTTTCGATCCGCGTTGTATACATGCGGAATCACTACCGGACCGCCGAATGTATAGCCGTAGATGTTCTGGCGCAGCGGAGTCTTGATCGTCGAAAAGTAGTTATCCGCGTCGATTGCGTCGTTGCGAAGATACTCCCACGCCGATCCATGGAAGGCGTCCGTTCCGCTTTTCGTTTCAATCACCACCTGGCCGGAGCCGGCAAGCCCGTACTTCGCGCTGTAGTTATCCTTCAGCACGCGGAACTCGTTGATGCCGTCCACAATGGGCGTCACGTTCACACCCTGCAGGCTTCCCGAGTTCATGTCGTAGATACCGTCGATGGTGTACGTCGTGTACTCGACCGAGCTGCCGTTGACGATAAGATCGCTGTTGCTGCCAAGCGTCTGGTTTGCGCCCGTCGTGCTCGCTACACCAGGAATCGTCGTAGCCAGCGTCTGGAAGTTGCGCCCGTTCAGCATCAGGTTATCGACCTGCTTGCTTGAGATCGTGCCGGCATTCTCTGACGTTTCCGTATTCACCTGCACCGCATCGGCGCTGACCAGCACCTGCGAGCTGACCTCTCCCACCGGAAGAGTGACGTTCACGGCGCGCCGCTGGCCGGGATCGATCTGGATGCCCTTTGTCCTGCTCTGCTGAAAGCCGCTTTTTGTCACCGTTACGGCATACGAGCCCGTTCCCAGGCCCTCCTGCGAGTAGAACCCCGCAGAGTCGGTCGTCACCGTTGTGGCAACGCCGGTCGCCTCGTTGGTGATCAACACCGTGGCTGCCGGAATCACTGCTCCTGCCGTGTCGGCCACTGTGCCCGAGATCGCGCCGTTGCTGGTCTGGGCCAGGACCGGAAGAGCCATGCATAACGCCAGTACAGCGATCGAAAAAGTCGCGATCAGGCGTCCTGGATAAGTGCGGATTTTCACGTACAACCTCCCATAAATCCATGTTTCAAAAAGGAAACTTTTCCCGAAGCGGAACAATACCGACTCCACTGAAAAAGTGTCAAGAAGTTTCTCGATTTGGCGCGATATGTTTCATGTAATTCATGAAAAGACACGGCCTTTCTATGCAAGAACACATTGCGGGACGCACGTTTGCTCCCACGTTTTGTTGAAGGCGGCGAGCTTTTTTAGTGAGCCGTTGTCCGGGCGCTCAGCAGATCCACCGGCCCGATAAGACCGGATGGCATGAGCGGCGAATCGGGCCGGAACGGGCGATAGTCGGTGAATGTTTGCGTGTGGGCAACACCCGGCTGAAGATCCCCGATCATCCGGTTCGGCCAGAGATTCGTCACCCGGATTTCGATGTGATTCGTTCCGGCATGAAGGGCCGCCGTAATATCTGTGCGGAAGGGAGGCTTCCACAGGACGCCTCCGGCCTGCTGTCCATTGACGAACACCTCAGCCATCTCCCGCACCACGCCCAGGTCCAGAAGAATGTGCGATCCGGAACGAATCCACTCCGGCTGAACCGTCACATCCTGCGCATAGGTTGCTGATCCGGAGAAGTACCGCACATTCGGATCGGCCGACTCCGTCCACGACGCAAGATGCGTGTCGTGTGTCTGCACAGGAGATCCGTCTGCCATGGGAAACTTCACGCTCCAGTCTTCAGGCAGCACAGCCAGCGGCTGCGCCTCTGCGAAAAGCGGCGCGGGCGGCGCTGCGCCTCTGCGGAAGACCACGAAGACAGAGCCCACCGGGTCCATGTGTATCGGAACGATGGTTCTTCCATCCTGCTCGCTGTACATTGCAGCATCGAGGTCGCCAGTGTCCGGATGCCAAAGCTCCGGCACGCGGCCCTGTACGCGAAAGCTCACGTTCACGTCGAAGGCATGCTTCTTCTGTGTCGCGACGAAGTAGATATCCGCGTCGTTCGTTGTGCGATGCAGATACACTAGATCATCCGGGCTGGCGCCATTCGGTATGGCGTACGGAATCTCCGGACCCACGTTGTGCGGAGCATCGTAGCTGAAGTCAGGCAGAACACCCTCTTTGCCAAGAACGCTCTCGATCTCCATGCCGGTGTACACTCTGCCCCGGCCCAGTGCGTGTTCTGTTCCCGATCCCCACAGCTCATCGGCGATCTTCTGAAATTTCGCGTCGGCATCGGGTCCGCCTTCAAGGCCTGATGCATGCTCCAGCCGCGGGCTCAGCAGCACCATGCCCGCTTCGACCAGGCTGTGAATCCTCATGATCAGCGCAAGCGACATGCTGTGCACGTCATCGGGAATTACCAGCACGCGATACTGCATTCCGCTGGCAAGGCGCAGGCTGCCGTCTCTTACGGTTGCGCCGTGCAGCAGCACATCATCATTCACCCAGTCGTAGCCATAATGTGCGGGAAGCGCCGGCCGGATCGGCTTCCAGAACGGAACCGTGACCGGCGCGCCATCGCCATAGAAATAGGCCACGTCTGCTGCGTAGCTTCCCTGCTGCAGCAGATAGGAGCAGCGCGCCAGATACGTGTTCCAGGCCTTTGCCTGCGTGGCCCAGGTGATATTGCGCGTGTAGCTTTGGCCCCACGGTCCGAGCGTCAGGCCCGGCCGATGCTCCTTATCGGTGAAGGGCTGATGCACCGACGTGTGAATGACGATGCGGTTGATGCCGCGTGCAAAGTTTTCATCGGCCAGCGGCTTCAGATAGAGCGGCGACTCTCCCCACGGCGTTACAAACGGACCCGTCGTGAAGGACTCGGTTGCGGCCAGCGGTTTGCCGTAAATGTGCGCAGCCGAGCTCGTCTCCTTCACGTCGCTGTAGTGGTTATCGGAATGATCCGGCGGCGGCGTCCAGAATTCGCCCATCGGAATCGTCACCTGGCCTTTGTTCATCAGACCGTCGCCGGTTGTGGGCAGGCCGGTTCCCATGGCCTCAGCATAAAGGCCGACGCCTCGCGCCTTCATCATCGCGGCGGCATTCCCGTAGTAGTTATCGGCCAGCATATCTGCGATCGTTCGCCGGAAGTCGCGAAGAAACGCATCGCTCTCTTTGGCGCTGCCGACAATGCGGCCCGTGAGCACCGGCAGATAAGGCCGCATGTCGTAGCCGCGCCGCTCGCTGAACTCGCGGAACATGGCCTCTGTCCAGTTCTCTTCTCCCGCCTCCCAGCTGTCCATCACAAAGTAGCGAAAGCTCTTCCCGAAGTATGGCCCGGCCATCGACGAGATCATGTCGATGTAGTGATTGAGATAGTCCGTCACGTCGGCGCGGCTTAGCTTATCTACTTCGAAACCCGTTGCCTCGCGGGTGGCCGGATGATTCACCTCGCCCTCAAGCGAATAACCGAAGCGCACAATACGCCAGCGGCCCTCCGGCACCTGCCAGTGCAGCGTTCCGTCCGCCGACATCTTCGATGTCAGATCCACCACGTCCGTCTTGCGAATCACTTCATTCTGCGGTACATCGCGCGTAGGCGTGGAGGCATCTTCATAGAGCGTGCCGAAGCTGGCCTTGTCCTCCCAATCGTTCACGCGCGGCGTGGAATAGAACCGAAGCTCAGTCAGGCGAATCTCATGCGGAAGCCCCGGCCTCCGCGGTCCTGCAGGCGGCTTCAGCAGCACGCGGTAGAACTTCGCTTCCGTCTCCGGATAGGTGTAAGTGCGAAGGCTCAGATTCACGGAGCGCGATTCCAGCGGACCAGGAAGCTCGACCAGCGTTCTCCATGTCTGCCCATCGTCGCTGGCCTGGACTTCACCATCCGGCAGCGCGCGCGGTCCGAATTTTTGTGTCGATGCCGCGGCGATCAAAACCGAACTGGTGCGAAACCGCTGCGCAAAGGCGTATTCGATCCAGCCCTCGTTCCGGTTCGGCGGCAGCGGAAGAACAAATATATCTTTGAAGTGGCCGTCCATCAGCGCCGATGCATCCAGATCGCCGGCACTCGTCGTCACCTTCGGATGCAGATCCGTCATCGCGATTTCCTGATCGGGCACCCTGTACGCAATCACCGCCGTGTCCGCATAAAAATCGGGCAGCTCCGGCGATGGTGGCGCGGGGGGCTGCGGCCTTGCTCCTGGCAGCCCGCTCACAGACGGAATTGTGCCGTCCGGCACCGGAACCAGATCCTGAAATTTTCCATTGTTTCGCGGGGGAGCCGTCAGTCTGCCGCTGTACATCTGCGGACCGTGCACCTCTGTCTCGCTCCACACATACTTCTTCATCGCCTGCCCCGGTTTCACCCAGGGACCGCCGCTCTCGCTCCATCCACCGGAAGCCGCCATGCTCATCTCCAGGTGCAGACGATCGGCTTCGGCGGCAGCATGCTTCCATGCAGCCTTCCAGTCCGGCGTCATCCACAGCAGCGGCTTGTCCACGAAGACCGGCACACCAAGATCGCCGTCGAACATCTGCATCCCGCCAATCCCTGACCGGCTCATCCATTCGAGATCGGCTGTGATGCCCTGCTGCGTGATGTTTCCATTCACCCAGTGCCACCACACTCGCGGCTTCGCCGAATCCGGCGGATGAAGAAAATTCTGCGCCAGCGCGTCCTGCGTTTCGGCAGGCGCCGGCTGCGCATGTATGTTGTTTGTGAACCAGAACAGCAGGCCCAGACACAGGGTTGTAAACACAAAACGCGAGCGGCGGCGGCGAGGATAGAGATTCATGAACCTTCCCTGAATGGCAGGATGCTGTCCCGAGCCAACCTTATACAGGCCGGACGCATGGTTCCGCCAGTGAATTGTTTCATTACGGAATATCTGCTAGGATTCACTCGCCCATGCGGCGGGTGATTTTTTATGTGGGAATGCAGCCGCCATTCGGGCCCCGTCAGGAGCAAACAAATCATGCATAGAGTGCCGAGCCTGCCCGGCAAGAGGGCAGCATCGCAAACATCTTTCCGGCTGAAGTGGCCGCTGCCACTCGCCCTGTTGTCCTGCTGCCTGTGGCTGGGCGCAGCCGCGTGTCACGCGCAGACGGCCGCTGCACCTTCCGCGCCGACTTATGAAGACGTGCTGAATCGCATGACGCAGCCGTTCCTCGATCAGCGCCGCGATGAGGTCGCAAAGATTCATACGCGCGCACAGGCTGAAGCCCGTCAGGCCGCGGTTCGCGCGACCATTCTCCGGCTCATCGGCGGGCTGCCCGACAATCACGATCCGCTGAACGGACAGGTCGTCGGCACGTTGCAGCAGGACGGCTTTCACATCGAGCGCATCATCTACGACAGCCTGCCTGGCTATCACGTCACCGCCAATCTCTACATACCCGATCACGGCCACGAGCCCTTCCCGGCGGTCGTCGTTCACGCCGGACACGGCCCCTTCGGCAAGCTCGGCGGCTTCGGCATGGGCTCCGTGCTGGCGCGCAACGGAATCGCGGTTCTGGCTTACGATCCGCTCGGATCGGGAGAGCGTCTTCAGGCGATGAATCCTGCTACCGGCAAATCCTGGGCTGGTCCCGATGAACACTCGCAGGCGCAGATTCCCATCTCGCTGACCGGCGATCACGTCTCGCGCTATATGGTGTGGGACGCGATGCGCGGCGTCGATTATCTTGCCACGCGGCACGACATCGACATGAACAACATCGGCTCCTTCGGCTGCTCCGGCGGCGGAACGCTCTCCGCATACTTCATTGCTCTCGATACGCGCGTGAAGGCCGGCGCCGTTGCCTGCTACTTAACCTCTACCGAAGAGCTTCTCAAATCCATCGGGCCGCAGGACGGCGAGCAGGTGATTCCCAGCTTCACCAAAAGCGGTCTGGACTTTGCCGACTGGGTGGAGCTGGCTGCGCCGCGCGCCTATGCCATGATCAGCACCACCGAAGATATGTTTCCCTTCGCCGGTGCGCGCGCTACACACGACGAAGCTGCCCGCTTTTACTCCCTTTACGGCGCCAAAGACAACCTTCAGTGGTTTACCGGACCCGGTCATCATGGAGCGATACGCCCGCTGATGCCGCAGATCATTTCGTTTTTTATGAAGCATCTTGCTAACAGCGATGCGCAGCCCGACATGACCGCGCTGCATCCGCCGCCGGCAAAGGAGCTGCTCTGCACCACGACCGGACAGGTGACGACTGCGCTTCCCGGCAGAACGATCTATGAGATCAACCGGGAAAAGGCAAAGATGGTCGAACCTCCAAAGGCAAATGTCACCAGCCACGCTCAGCTGGCAAAGCTGCAGACGAGCCTTCGCAGGGAGATCCTCAGGGTCACCGGCATGGAACCTGCCGATCGAAGCATTCCCGCAATCGACTTCACCACCACGGAAAAGCATGACGGCTATGTGCTGAAGACGGGCATGTTCCACAGCCGCACCGGCCTGCTGCTGCCCGTGCGCATTGCCATTCCGGAAAACGCCGGGCGTCACCCCGCACTTCTCATGACCGATATTCGTCCGGTCGAGACATGGACGGGATCGGGCAGCGCCTTCGAACAGACTGCGGTCAAAGGATCGGTGGTTCTCGCGCTCACTCCTCTGCCCTGGCCGAAGAGCACCGATCAGGACCGGCCTACCATGGGCACCATGCTGCCCATGACGTCGCGTGCCTTTCTCATCGGCAAAACATTTGTGGGCATGCGCGCTGAAGATGATCTCGCGGCCGTCAACTGGCTTGCCGCGCAGCCGCAGACAAACACGCATGATATCTCGGCCTTCGCCGAGGGCTCATCGGGAGTGGTTCTTCTGCATGCCGCCGTGCTCGACTCCCGCATCGCGGCCATCACCCTCGACCACAGTCTGATCTCTTATCAGTCTGTTGTCGATGTTCCGGTACATCGCGGCGTCACCGAGTCTGTCATTCCGGGCGTGCTGCTTCACTACGATCTGGATGACCTGATGATCGCCCTTGCACCGCGCCGGCTTACCATTTCGAATCCGGTGACGGCAGCGGGCGATGTACTCGATCAGGCGGACTTCCGCAGCGCGCTCTCACGCGTTTACGAGGCCGACAGCGCTCTCGGACTCTCCGATCATCTGCAGTTTCTTCCCTCTGCTCAATAACAAAGCGGTATCTCTTCGGCATAGTTTGAATAACTCCATGCCGGAGAGATACCGCAGAAGATGTCTTCTGACTCTGTAGCTGGAAAGCCGCGACCCTTATAAGGCGCGGCTTTCTTTTTAGTTCCAGGCGATGGTCGTGTGATCCTTATGCCTGAACTCGACATACGGGCCATCTGCGCCGTTCTGTACCGTAATCTCCGATCCGTTGACCGAGACCGAATGCACCTTCCCGAAGCGCCAGCGTACTGTCACATCGGCAGGCTTACCCTGAATGGTGAGGGAGTGCGCGCTGCGCGTAAGATTGCGGCCCTCGAAGTCCGTGATGCCGACTGATCCGGAGTCAGCAGCCTCGGGCAGCAGCTCATAGACACGGCGATCGTCGAGCGATTTGATCGACGTGTTGCCGCTCTGATCGCCGGGAACCAGCGTCATCACATCTTCCGGAATCTTCGGAATGATCGCAGATGCCCGCGCATACAGAGGCAGCGTCTCCAGCGGCGCATCGGCAATGACGATCTTTCCACCCTGCAGCGCTTCACCGGTCCAGTAATTGACCCACTCTCCAGGCGGCAGATACACCACGCGCGACGTGTTTTCGTCGATGACCGGAGCCACAAGGAAGTCGGGGCCGAAGAGATATTCGTCTTTCGCCTCCCGCGCGCGCTGATCATTCTGATATTCGAGCACGAGAGCGCGCATAATCGGCATGCCCGTGCGGGATGCCTCCTGCGTGGCGGCATAGAGATACGGAAAGAGGCTCATATGCAGCACCGCATATTTGCGGTAGTTCCCCAGCGCCTCCGCGCCGTAATCCCAGGGATCGAGGTTAGCCGTGCTGATCGTCTCCATCACCGGCGAGAATGCGCTGTATTCGGTCCAGCGCATGAACAACCGCGGATCAGGCGTGGAAGCGGTCTTCAGATAACCACCGAGATCGGCGAGCCAGAGCGGCATGCCGCTGAGCCCTGCGCCAAGTCCGGCCGTAACCACAGTGGGAAGTCCATTCTCAGTGGAGAAGCTGGCTTCGTTGTCTCCACCCCACAGAAATGCCAGGTTGTGATCTCCCACAGTAGCTGAGCGGATCAGCAGAATGCCGTTGCCGTGAAGTTTCTTTTGAAGCACTTCTTCCACGGCATTGTTGTACAGCACGGTGTACTTATTCCGCATAAGCCGCGGATCGGTGCCATCTGCAAATCTCGCGCTGCCCTGAAAGTTTCCTTCCGCGTCGTCGTCCTTGAACCCATCCGCACCCTGTGCAACGACGTTCTCCAGCTGTGCCTGCCACCACGCTTTGGCTTCAGGGTTGGTGAAATCGATCATCGATCCCTGGCCCTTCCACCATGTAGCGGCATAAGGCTTTCCCGAAGCGTCCTTAACAAAATAGCCTTTGGCAGCGGCCTCTTTATAATTCGACGACTCCACGTCGATCTTGTCCGCGAACCCCACTTCACCCGGAGTTTTGGTCCTGTTGTTGATCCATGAGGTGTGCCACAGGACCAGCTTGTAGCCCTTCTCATGAATATTCCGGATCATCTCAGGAACATCGCTGAATTGCTTTGGGTTAAAGATATAGCTGTTGTAGCCGGTCGCCCACGGAGAATCGATAAGCACCACGCTGGCAGGCAGGCCAAGATCGCGCGTCTTCTGAATATCTTTTTCTACTTCTGCGTCACTGGGATAGTAATCGCGGCTTACCCAGGGAGCGAAGCTCCAGTAAGGAGGAAGAATCGATCGTCCGGCAAGCGCGGTAAATCGATCGAGTATCTTCGGAAATGCAGGACCGGCGATGAAAACGATGCGAAGCTTCTTCCCCGGAACCGAAACCCACACATCCTCCCGCGAAGTTACATTCAGGTCGAAGGTCGCTTCTGCCGTGGTATCGAGCCAGAGACCATATCCGGTAGTGCTCATATAAAACGGAATCGGCTTATATGTATCAGTACCCTTCGCAGCAGGATTGTCCTGCGAGCTGTTCACCAGAATCTGATGGGCATGATTGAGCGAATTGAACCGTTCACCTAATGCGTAATACCCATCCGCCGCATCATTGACCGCGAACTTCCAGACACCCACCTTCGGGGCCTCTCCGGTGATCTCCTGCACGCCATCACTCAGCTCGCGTACATGAAGGCTGCCCGTTGAAACCGCCGCACCGTCGAAGGACACATCTTGCAGCAACAATTTTGCATCGCCGTCACTGTTCCTTCCCGGTTTAAAGCCAGGCACCGTGAAGGCCAGTGCGTCTGTCTCTCGCTGCACCTGCGCAGCGATGGGTTGCCCATTCGCTTCTCTTCCACCGTTGTCAGCCGATACATGTGATGCGAGCGCCGGCAGCGCAAGGCTGCACACAAGGATGCCGAGCGGCATCCACTTACTGGTCCGAATCAATATATTCATAAGGAAGTTATCAAATAAATAAAATATGAGTTAGTCCATCCATTGCAAAACCTGCTGCATAGTAACCGCCGACGCCGATACTGTTCCACGCGGCAGAGAAGGAGAGATTGCCAGTGCCAGCTCGTGCTCTTCAAACCATACGAGGAATCGCGCCTGGTCGGCCCCTGCCAGACGCGCCTGGTTGATCCAGGTATACCAGGCTCCCATATCCGCGTCGATCAGCGAGCCCTGCGGGTCCATCGCCTGGGTAAAAGGGTTTCGTTTGAGCAGAACACTCATCGGCGCCATCATTTGTCTTGGACAGAACCTGGCAAGCAGCGTCACAGGCTGCGCCCGCCGCAGAGCTTCGCGCGCACTCCATTGAACAAATGTTGTGCTGAAGACCTGCGTGCCGGCTCCCTCTGTAAATATGCTGGTCTCAAATTCATGGAGAACGGGATCACCCTGCCTTTCCGAAAAGCCAAGGTCGGCCGGCCCGAGAGAGGCCATATACGACGTCACCTCTTCCGGTCCTGCCGGCGTCTGCATCTGCGGATTCCCAGCGAAACGGTTCATGAGATTCAGCTCTTTGAACGCAAAAGCGGCCAGCTCTCTGTACGACATGACCGTGATCCCCTGGGCTTCGCCGCAGTCAGAGCGCGGGGTTCCTCCGTCGATATACCAGTGGGCATAGCGTTCGGGATGAGTCTGTGCCCGTTTGTTGACGCAGGCAACGAGCGCGTCGAATGTTCCGGCCGGTTGCACTGCGGTGAACAGAGCGCCATGAGGACGCAGATCGCGAAAGAGCGTACGGCTTGTCTGCGAAGCGCCGTTTCCAACGATGACAATCGCCAACCGTGGAATGGCCGGAGCCTCGCCATTCAATGCATCCGCAAGGCGCTCCTCATATTTATGCCCCGCCTCGCGATAGGCATCGATCTGATGCGTGGACCAAAGTGAAGCGCTGAGGCGCTCGTTGAACCGGCGCGGGTTCTGCACCCAGTCCATCCGGGCCAGATCATCCGGAAGCTCCAGAGCAGCAAACGGAGCCATCAGCGCTGCGAACTCTGCCGCCAGCATCTCTTTCAGAGAATGAAGCTGACGGGCAAGCGTCTGCTGCTCGGCGGGAAAGCGCGAGTCATAGTGAATGATCTGAGCGAGCAGGATGGAAAGCAGCGGAACCGGAATCTGCTGCAGCACCGCCAGATGATCGGCGATGAAAGCCTGCGCCTGCGGGGGATAGTGCGCAAAGCTCTTCACCGTGAGTGTCTGCGGCCGAATCACAAAATCTCCGTGACAGGCCGGCCTTTAGCGTAAGGTGTTTCAAATCCCATCCAGGAGCCGATCGTCGGAACCAGATCGACGGATTCCACCGGCCTGTCAACCGTGAAGTTCTCACGAATGCCGGGGCCAAGCGCCATGATCCACGTCGTGCGCGACAAGGCGTCACCGGTGCGATGATGCTGAAATCCATTGCCTGCTCCGTCAAAATCGGAGTCACGGCCGAAATCCGGAAGAATCACAAGTGTGGTGCGGCCTTTGTATTCAGGATGCGATTCGATCTTCTGCCATATCTCCGCGCATAGCCGATCCGTGCGCTGGATGGCATCTATATATAAGGAGTAGGCGCCGGAGTGCGCGACATCCATGTCATGCAGCGTGATCCAGAGCAGGCTCGGTGAAAACTGACGCATCACCTGCTCCATCACGAAGACCGACAACTCATCCGCGCTGGATAACGTACCGGCATGCGCAATGATCTCCTTAACGGAGATGCGGAGAATCTGCTGGAGACGATCGAGTTGCGTGTCGGCATGCAGTGACGGTGACACCAGAAATGGATTCTCATAGTTATCCTGCAGAAGAAAATCCAGACTCTCCGGGTGCATATCTTCCCGCTGCGCGGCAGACGCAAGCAGCTCTTTCGGAAGCACCACTTCAGCGCCATAACCGCCGGGAAAGAGCGCTCCACTGCTCTGACCAATCCGATTAAAGCCATTGCTGGGTGCAATCACCCATGCGTCCTGTGCCGGACGCCGAAGACCTTTGCGGAAGTATTCGAATACTGTCGGATTCTCCGGCGCAACGTGCGCAAAATTATCGAAGCGCTCGTAAACACCGGTCGCGATGCTGGCGTTGGCCACATAATGGCCGAGAATTCCGCGATTCACCACCTGAGTAAAGAAGGTAGCCTGAGGAATCAGCTCGCGGATCAGATGCGGAATATTCTCCTGGCCTTCCGCGGCAAACGTCTCCTTGTCGCGGGCTCCTCCTCCGAAGGTAACGACCACTACCTTGCGGTCGCGCTGAGGCTGAAGAGCAAGTGCAGGCGCAAAACTGAATAGCTGCGAGCCCGCGCCGGCAATGGCTACAGACCGCAGGAAGTCGCGCCGGGTAATAGCCCGCTCATGTGCAACCCTGCTGATCGCATCCATTGATGGTCTCGCTGCTTCCTGTGTTCCGTCGAATTGTACGTCTCCCGCGGAGAATCTGCCATGACGGCAGACTCCCCGTGGAAGCTCTTTTTAGAAAATATACTTCGCAGATATCTGGATGAACCGGGCGTCTGGTGTGTTGGACTGAAATACTTTTGCCGCGGTGATGGCTCCTCCATTCGAGGCATCCGTAACGACGCTTGGATTGCCCCAGGATGGGTGGTTGAAGATGTTGAAGACATCACCGCGCAGCTCGAGATACTGCTCCCGCCACGTGGTGAAATTTTTGAACAGAGACATATTGATCCTCTCGTATCCGGGACCGTACACCTGATAGGCCCGGCCGCCGAGAAAGGCATAGGCATCGGCCAGTCCTGTGGTGTACTTCGGATACGAATACCCCGCCTGAGGAGTGAACGGTGACCCATCAGGACCGGGCTTGAGGCTGATCAGCGTGCCGGGTAATGGATTCGCCATCGCGCATGGGTTATACCAGTTTGTTTTGGTACGGGTATGCGCTGCGCAGTTGACCCCTGGGTTCGAGGGATCAGGTGAGCCTCCAGGTTTGAAGGGATCGCGCACCACAAACGTCCGTGCCTGCCCGCGAGGTCCGGCCGGAGCGGTGGTGATGTCGGGTGTCACGCTGAATGGATTGCCCGTCTGCGCCGTGAATGTCAGGCTGGTGGACCAGCCTCCTGCAAACGCATCGATCAGCCTGTTGGTGATGGGGTGCGCGCGGCCTGCTCCGTAAGGGATCTCGTAATATCCATTAAAGGTGAAGCGGTGCCGCACATCCCACAGCGAGTTTGTATATTCATCGGACAGAGGAATCAGGTTGGAGTTGCGGGGAGTACCGGCTCCGCTGGTAAGCGGACTGAAGCTGTTATCCAGGCCGTGCGAATACGTGTAAGTAGTCAGAAAGGAAAGCCCGGATGCGTAACGCTTCTCGAGCTTTGTCTGCAGGCCGTTGTAGTTGCTCACGCCGGCAAACAGGTTCTGGTTGCTCTGCCCGAAGTCGGGGAAAGGCAGCGCCTGAAGATACGAGTTTGCAGGATTGACCAGCGCATTCGGACCGTTGGGGTTATCGACGGTTTCAAGATGCCGGGACACATTTCCCACGTAAGCGATAGTCGCCGAGAGATTGCCCGACACTGCCCTCTCAACAGACAGGTTGTAGTTCATGGTGTAAGCGGTCTGCGAATGAGGGTCCATGCTCTGCATCTGAGGCGAAGACACGGAGTTTCTTAAACCGCTGCTGACCAGGCTGGTAAAGCCGGTAG
Organism: Paracidobacterium acidisoli; assembly: GCF_003428625.2. GTDB lineage: Bacteria > Acidobacteriota > Terriglobia > Terriglobales > Acidobacteriaceae > Paracidobacterium > Paracidobacterium acidisoli. The sequence continues at coordinate 178,314 of NZ_QVQT02000007.1, forward strand.
CCAGATAATAACCGGCAGAAGGGCAGCCCCCGGATGCGGTGCAGCTGGGTGCCGTGATTGTGCTGCTGAAGGAGAACGGAAAGCTGGAGCCGAGATTGTTGCCGCCGAAGCTCTCCAGACCTCCATAGAAGATGCCGTATCCCGCGCGGACCACGGTCTTGTTGTCCACCGAATACGCAACTCCGAAGCGGGGCGCAAAGTTCCCCTTCTGCGCATTCAGCAGATATTGATTGCCAATATACTGTATGGCTACGTTGTCCTTTTGGGCCAGGGCAAGGAAGGTAGGCGAAAGCGGAACACTACTTGCTTTCGTCGGAATCTGATAGACCGCTGTCCCTGTTCCGATCTGATGGAAATTTTCAGGGACGAAGTTCGCCTGGTATCCGGCGTTCTCCTTATACGGCTGATAGTAGTCATACCGCAGACCCAGGTTCAGGGTCAGCTTCTTGGTCGCCTTCCAGTCGTCCTGGACATATGCGGAGCGATACCACCGCGCATCGTTCGTGGTTGCCTCGTTGGATATCTGACCGCTGTACATCTGATCCGCCAGGAAATCCGCGGCGGCATATCCCGTATAACTCGCGCCCAGATTGCTGGTATACAGTCCGGTGTAGTTATAGTTTCCTCGGGAGTTAGGCGGCTGCAGAAACGCCATGCGAATGCTCTGGAAGATAAAGCCGGCCTTGATCGAGTGATTGCCGACAATTTTGGTCACGTTGTCGAGAATCTGATACGTATTCTGGTGTTCGACCGACGGTGTATATCCAAAGCTTCCAAAGTACGTCAGGCCGGTCATCGTAACGTAAGGAAGACCGCCGTTGTCCGGGAAGTCGGCTCCCGATGGAACCCCTCCCAGCCCAAGCGACCCTGCAATGTTGGGGTTGTTGTAGTTCAGCTGAAGGTTGAAGAATGCACCGTAGTCGTATCCAAAGCGCACCTCGTTAATAAAGGTGGGCGTAAAGATATGCGTCTCGCTGCCAGTCACGTTTTCAGATAATGCCGATGTCTGCGCCGAGCTGTTTCCCAGAATATTTCCGAGCGCCTCAGGGTTAGTCGCCTGCACGTGAGAATAGCTGAGCCGGACGAAGGCCTGATCCTTGCTCGTGGGGTTCCAGTCCAGCCGCTGATCCCACTGGAACGTGTTATTGCGGTCGTTTTCCGTGGCGGTAAAGTTGTTGATGATCTTTCCGCCATTCGTATTCGGCATCGGATACAGGCTCAGAAGATGCTGCGCGGTGGCATTGATCTGGTTCGTGCAGAACACGTTGTTCTGGCCGCTGCACTGCAGCATCGCTGACCCGCCGGAGTTCGGCTCATAGAGCTGAATCGGACTGGCCTGACCTGTCAGGCCAGTGTTGAGCAGCTCTGAGAAGTTCCCCTGGCGCATCAGCGCCGTGGGCACTGACAGAGTCGATGTCGCTCCAAAGGTGATCCGGTTCGCTTCGAAATCGCCGAAGTAAAACATCTTGTTTTTAAGAATGGGAAGACCGAGCGTAGCTCCGAACTGATTCTCGTGGTACGCGGGGATACTCAGCGCAGTCCAGTCTCTGGCATCAAGAATGGTGTTGCGCACATACTCCCATGCGCTTCCGTGAATATGATTCGTTCCCGACTTGATGCTGGCGTTCAGCACTGCGCCGGCCGAGTGGCCAAACTCCGCGCTGAAGTTCGATGTCTCCAGCTTGAACTCGGCAAGCGCGTCCGGGGGAGGGCGAATGCTGTAGCTGGTGCCGTTCATAAAGTCGATGACATTGATGTTGTTATCGACGCCATCAAGAATAAAGTCGTTCTGTGTCGCTCTCTGCCCGTTGGCAAAGAAGTCTCCCGAGCCGCCGCCTCTGCTTTGGCTGCTGACGGATGGAGCCACACCGGCCGTCAGATGAGCGATGTACACCCAGTTGCGTCCGTTGAGCGGCGTGTTGTTGATCGCCTGCGTGCTGATCACCTGATCGACAGAGCCCTGCTCCGACTGAATCAGTGGAGGCGCCGTGTTGACCACAACCTGCGTCGTGGCGACACCGGGTTTAAGGCTGATCACAATGTTCAGCCGGGCCTGCACGTCCAGCTGCAGATTCTCCTGCGTCGTCGTGGAAAAGCCAGGCGCTGAAGCGCTGACCTTATAGCGTCCCACCTTCAAAGGTGAGAACACATACACGCCGCTGCCGTCGGTCGTGCCCTGCAGCACGAGGTTGGTATCGATATTGGTCAGGGTAACGGCCGCATTTGGAATCACGGCTCCGCTCGTATCCTGAACAACACCAGTGATGGTGCCCTGGTCTACCTGGGCGCCGGAGAAATGCCACGCAAACAGGAGCAGGAACGCACTTAAGAGTACTAATGATTTTGTTATCCGGTATTTCATTACTGCGGTGACCTCCAAAATGGGGATTGCATCGAAATGCTTCGCTATTTTTCGTTCAGAGACATCCACTGCACGGTTTCATTGAGTGTGTTATTGGGGAGCCGATTGATATCCCATGGTTCGCGAAGCGCCAGCTTTGCGCCTGCGTCATACAGCGAGTAGATCTTTCCCGCCTGCTCGACTGCGGTCTTCACATCAGCGGGAGTTGCATCGCGGTCCAGAAGAGGCTGCACAATCAGTGCGGGCCGCGGCGCAATCATCGCCAGCAGATCGTTGAAGTCGTATGGAATCTGTGACTCATGCCCATCAAAAAATCCGAGCCTGGGAATGAAGTCGCGTATCTTGCTGTAGCGGGCCACGCCTCCTGTGCCGGTGGCAGCGGTGTCTGTTCGCATTGGAGTAAATCCAGCGACGGAGACAATGCCTTTGACGCGTGAGTCCAGCGCGGCCGTATAAACGGCCACCGTGCCGCCAAGGGAGTAACCGTAGAGATAGACCCTTTGCGGATCGATCATGCTGTCTTTCTGAAGCATGTCGATCGCCGACTGCGCGTCCTCTACAAGCCGGCCCATGTGCGACCACTGCGGATAGCGGCCGTAGAAGGGACCGGTTTCGCCGAGCCTGCTTCCAAATCCGCTCTGGTCATAGGCGAAGACCGCGTATCCGGCCTGCACCAGCGCGAGGATCGGGTGCGTATCCTCGTGATAGCCCCACATATATCCGAGCGGATAGCTGTAGCCGTGCAGCCATATCACCACCGGCAGTTTTGTTCCATCCGGCGTGCCGGCGGGATAGTAGAGATCGCCCCGCAGATTGTCGGAGAAGGTCAGCCTGCGCGAAACGGTTTTGCTTCTTTGCGGCTCAGTCCATCCATATTCGTTATCGCCGCGAGCCTGCATCGAGATCGCCCACGCCGGAAGATCGGGTGTCACCTGCCCAGGGTTCGCAGCTCCTGGCGGCATCGGGCGAAAGTGGAAGCGTCCTGCGTTGATCTCCTCTTCGGTCATCTTCGGCGGCTCGGTTCCGAGCATCCACTCAACCGACTTATGCAGCTCGGCTGACTTTGCTTCCCACTCCGCAGAAGTATGCACCGACGCCAGATCGTCGCCATTGTGCTTTGGAAACGAGCTCAGACTGACCGACTGATTCGTATCGCTGCGCCACTGGTCCCAGTTCCAGCGGAAGATCAGATTGTTCGTCCAGGTGGCCTTCGAGCGCCCGAACTGAATGTCGAGCCAGTCAAGGCAGGCCTCCTCATCATTCGCGCCGTGAAAACCAGGAACGCGCATGGTACTGATCCGGTCGGGAACCCCGAGAAGCTGATACACCTTCAGCGCGGAGTAGTATGTCTGCTCGTTGCCCCAGGTGTTGGAGACCTGATCGTTGTTGCCCCATTCCATCAGCAGCGAGCGCGGCGCGATCATCGCCGCGACCAGGTTGCCATCAACAGGCAGCCGGTCCTCGCGTCCGGTAAAGAATCGCAGCTGCGGCGCAAACCATGTGGGAAAGCGGCGGGTCGTGGCCTCAATTCCCTCGCCGATGCCAACTTCTCCCGACGCGCGCCACGGCAGCACGCCGCCAACGCCAGTGCTGCCTGCAATCACAGCGGCAAAGCGCGTATCGAGCGCCGCCGCGATGGTCGCCATCTTGCCGTTGCGCGAATAGCCGAAGATGGCTATATGCTTCGCATCGACCTGCGGCAGTGTTTCCAGATAATCCAGAACAAGACTGGCGGCCCAGGCACGGCGTGGCAGCAGCGCAAAATCGTAATCGGGATACAGCTTGTCGAGCGCGGCGGCATCGTCCATCATGTCGTTGCCCGCATATCCCGCCGAGATATAGCCTCTGCGAATCAGCTCCGGAGCCCATCCCAGCAGATCGCAGTTCAGCAGCACCGGCATCGGCTCTTTGCCATCCGGAATGACAACGCGCGCCCGCATGCTTCCCTTGTCTTCGGGACCAAAGACGAGGCGCACATTGCGCACCAGATAGCCGTTCTCATGCTTCTCATCGAGAACGACCACGTGATCGAGCTTGGGCTTCGGCGGAATCGTGCCCCACACGTACTTCTGCGAGAGCTGGTCGATCTCATTTCTGCGCGCGGCCCATCCGCCGGCCGTTGTTACCCTGCGGCCGTCCAGAAAGGTGAGCGGATCGGGAAGCTGATTCTGTTTGGGTAAAGCCTCAAAGTCAGGAGGAAGCGCATTCGTCTTCTGCAGCCAGGTGTTGAAGTAGGGATCGGGCGGCAGGATCTGCTGCAGCTTTTCGAGATATTCCTTACGCCCCTGTTCCGTCGAGGTGTTCTGTGCCGACGCACAGACGCTCGCCACAAGCAGCACTCCCGGTAAAATTCTGCGAAACCACAAACTGCCCTCAAAACGAATCATGCTTCTCCCATCAGGTGGTCAATACGCATCCGAGACACGGAGAGCGCTTCTCGGCCGACACCTCATCGGCCAGAAAAAGCGCAGGCAGGGATACAGCCGGACGGCCTGCAAACCGTCGTTCACTGTGACTGGATATCGAAGTAATTTTTGATTTCGGAAAAACGATTTTCCAAAATCACGAGGCTTACTTAAACACTGTGAAATTTGCACTGTCAAGAAATATTTCAAAATAATTATGAAATATTTCTTTTTCAGGCATAGATGGGCGCACGGGCATGCGCTCCGGGTTTAGCCCTGGGGGATTGCGAGGGGCGGATTAAACCTTTTCCGGGGAGATCAGTGCGGCGCAGGACTCCCTGCGGACCAGCTGCGTGGGAAGGATGAGCGAGCGCGGAGGCTGATCGGGCTCGGCGATCGTTTTGAGCATGGATTCGGCCAGCTGTCTTCCCAGCTCATCGGCAAATACCCTCACCGAAGTCAAAGGCGGATGCAGGAAAGACGCCTCCAGCGTGTCGTTGAAGCCCGCCACGCTTACGTCATCGGGAATCGTCATCCCGCTGTCGCGAATCGCCTTGTAGACTCCGCCGGCAAGGGCATCGTCTCCCGCAAAAATCGCGGTGAGCGTGGGAGTTTCCTGCAGCATCAGCTTCGTGGCCAGATAGCCCATCTCCTCGCCTTCGCGGGTATTCAGCTCGCTTGAGCGAGCCGCCAGGCCGGCCTCCAGCATGGCGCGCTGGTACGCCTGGTGGCGGCGCGCAAACCAGGGCAGTCTGCGGTCGCCGATAAAACCGATATGCCTGTGGCCGAGCGACTGCAGATAGCGGGTAAGGTCGTAGGCGCCCGCCATGTCGTCGAAGTAAACCAGCCCCGGCTGCTTCTGCTGCATCTCTCCCACGATGTTGTTTCCAAGAGCGACCCACGGCATGCGGCGTTGTGTGAGCAGGCTGGTCAGGCTCTTCGAATTGGTGCCGGCCATGATGACGCCCGCCACAATCTGCCGGTTCAGCAGGATCTCCGGCAGCTCCAGCTCATCCGGCGCAGTGCTCATGGAATACTTCAAAGAAAGAAACAGCAGCCCGTAATCATTCTCCGCGCAGTAAGTCTCCGCCCCGGTGAGCACCGACGAATGGAAGGGGTGCAGAACGCCGCGATTGCTCAGCAAAAAGGCGATAATGCGCGACTTCTTTCCCGTCTCCAGACTGAATCCAAGACGCTTCGCAGCGTCAGTGATCCGCTCGCGGGTCCGGGGATTCACCTCGGCACTGCCGGCAATAAGACGGGATACGGTGGCCGCGCTGACATTCGCCTCACGCGCCACATCGACAAGCCTGATCTTTTTCGATTTATCGTTCATTTACTGACTTCTGCTCTCACCTGGCACAATCACAACCGGATACCTGCCGCAATTTATGCGCAGAGAGAAATCCTATATCTGCAAACATTCACATATTCAATGGAAATTTTCAATAAGCCTTTGCCGATCCGTAAAAAGCAGGCTCCATTTTTACCCTGCAAACGTTTTCACCACGGAACCAGCGGAATTTCAAATCGGAAACTCGCTGGAGGCTGAGGTGTTGTGCCTCTTATCTTATCTTATGAATCCAGCTTATTCACCTATAAGTATCTGAAACTGGCGGATATACCTCGCGGTGTGCCGCAGACCGAGACAAGACAGATCCCGACAGCGGTTGTTCCGATGAGCTTTCAGAAATTTTCTGAAGGATTTTCAGGGCGTGCTATTTCAAATCAGACATGCAGGCGCAGTCGCAGCAAATCAGTAAATCGAAAAATCATGGATGGAATAAAAGCAGGATCGCTGATTTCCGGCTTCTGCTTCAGAACAGCACAGGCATCCGCCGGCTGCGGCTCGCGCAGTGATTTTGGAGCGCCGGAAGCTTATGCAACGGACCCCTGCCGGGCCGTTGCAGTATGTTCCGGAAAGGCAACCCTGAAGCAGGACCCCTCCCCCGGCACACTGTTCACAGTGATCGTTCCCTTATGCTGCTCAGCGATCCACCTCGCCAGAGAGAGCCCCAGGCCTGAGCCGCCGCGCTGCAGTCCCTGTGAGCGGCGGCCGCGATAGAAGCGGTCGAAGATGCGGGGCATCTCTTCTTCGGAGATCCCGATTCCTGTATCGCGCACCCAGAGAGAGACATGACCGGCATCGCGATCCACGCCCAGACGAACCGTACCGCCTGCCTCCGTATACCGGCAGGCATTATCAACGAGCATGCGCAGCAGGCGCTCCAGATCCGTCTGGTTGCCGATCACGTGGACGGCGGCCACTGGCTCCTGCACCTGCAAATCGAGCCGGAGCTGCTCCGCCGTCAGCTTCCACTCCCGCGCCGTTCTGTACAGAAGCGCCGATACATCCACAGGCTGCAGTTCGGGCTGCGCCGTTCCCGAATCCAGACGCGCCAGCGCCAGCAGCTTTTCGATCAGAGCCGTCATCCATACGGTCTCCGTCTGAATCTCCCGCAGCGTCTCGCTGTACTCTTCCGCCGTGCGCGGAAAGCAAAGAGCAATCTCCACTCGTGTGCGAATCAGGGAAAGCGGCGTGCGAAGCTCGTGCGATGCATTGGCGGTGATCGAGCGAACGCTGCGGAAGGCGATATCGATGCGTGCCAGCATCTGATTCAGAGTTTCGGAGAGCTGCGACAACTCATCGCGCGCCGTCGAGACGGAGAGCCTGCGCGAGAGGTTGCGATCGCTGATCTCCCGCACCTCCGTGACAATCGCCTGTACCGGAGCGAGCGCTCGACGCCCCAGGAAATGCCCTACGCCCGCCGCCGCCAGAAACACTACAGGCACCATCAGCCAAAGATCGCGCCGGAACCGGACGAGAATCTTCACCGACATATCGCCGGAGATGGCCATCGAGACCATGTAGCAATGACCGTCAACCTGCAGCACGCGAGACAGCGTCCGCAGGCTGTGCCTCCGCTCAGTCACAAAGGGTATTAACGTGCCTGTCTGGTTGGGTGGTGAAGGAATGGGGTTCGCGATTTTGCTCCGGCTGGAGTAGTAGACCCAGCGTCCATCGTCGGAGACAATCTCGAGCCATTTGCCATCATCTTTCAGGCGATAATCGCGCATCAGCTCGGCGCTCAGCATATCCGGATCGGGATTGGGACCATACGATGCAAGAACCGCTCTGAGGTCGTCCATTCTCTCGTCGAGCTCATGCATCATCAGAGTATTCAGACCGTGCTCAAGCAGCAGCCAGGTCGCCGCACTCAGCAGCAGCCCCGCCGCTGAAAAGAAGGTGAAGTACAGCAGCGTAAGGCGAAGACGGATCGAGAGCGCTCTCATACGCTACTCCTGAGCCGCCTCATGCTCTTTCCTCTCCTCTGCGTAAACGCTGTAACCGGTTCCCTTGACCGTGTGCATGAGCTTACGCTCTCCGGGAACATCGATCTTTCTGCGCAGAAGGCTGATGAAGGAATCCAGCGCGCTTCGGCCATCCGGCGGATGAGAGCCCCACACCATCTGCAGCAGCTCCAGGCGCGAAACAACCCGCCCCTGATGCTGCAGCAGACAACTCAGCAGGCCGAACTCGGTCCGCGTCAGATCCAGCTTTTGTCCGGCGCGCCAGGCCCGATGCTGCAGCAGATCGAGAACGAGATTATCCAGCACCAGCAGCGGCTGCGTAAGACTGCTTCTGGCTCGCGCCAGGCAGTGCAGCCGTGCCAGCAGCTCCTGAAAGGAGAACGGCTTGGTCAGATAATCATCGGCGCCCGACTCGAGTCCATGGATCACATCCGGCTCACTGTCGCATGCTGTCAGCATCAGCACCGACGCCGTATTCTGCCTCCGGCGCAATTCGCTCATCACGCTCCATCCGCTGATTCCCGGCAGCATGATATCCAGCACCACGACATCGAACGCGTGCTCGCAGGCCAGCGCCAGAGCCTCTTCGCCGTATGACGCAGTCATTACAGCGTAGCCATGTTCACGCAGGCCATGGCGCAGCAGCTCAGCCAAACGGAGTTCGTCTTCCACCACCAGGATTCTCAAAGCATACCCACCGGGCGAATCTCGAAATACTTTCATGGAACGGTTAACACTCGTTTAAGACAGCTTCCTAAGGTGAACTCGGGGCGCATATCTTTCGTCACTCATCAACCCCGCCCGCCTTTCCAGAAAATCAAGGAGCGTCATGCACACCCGGCGTTTGATCGTGCTGTTTCTGCATCTCTTCTTCTTCTCAGCTCTTTACGCATCTGCGCAATCCGGCAATGGAAGTATCACCGGCCAGGTAAAAGATGTTCAGTCCGCCGCTCTGGCCGGCGCCAGGGTGGAGGTGCAGCCTCAGCTGCAGCCCGTTGTCTCAAGCCGCGAGGGACTCTTTACCCTCGTGAACGTTCCTCCCGGCACATATACCATCACCATTTCCTATGTCGGCTTCAAACCATACAGCAGTGCGGTCACGGTAGCCGCGGGTCAGACCGTCAACGTGCAGGCAGTGCTGCAGGTCGCCAGCGCGAGTGAGCAGGTCCTCGTAACCGCGGAGCGTCCGCATGGCGAAGCCGAAGCGATCAACCGCACGCTTGCAGCCGAGAATATCCTTCAGGTGCTGCCGTCTGAGGTCATCACCTCGCTGCCCAACGCCAACATCGCGGATGCGCTGGGGCGCATGCCCTCCGTCACGCTCGAGCGCGATGAGGGCGAAGGCAAATACGTGCAGATTCGCGGCACCGAGCCCCGGCTCAGCAACACGATGGTCGATGGCGTGACCATCCCGTCTCCTGAAACAGGCGTGCGCCAGATCAAGCTCGACACCATCGCATCCGACCTCGTCGATTCGGTTGAGATCAACAAGACGCTGCAGGCCAACATCGACGCCGACGGCATCGGCGGCTCAGTCAATATCGTCACGAAGACAGCAAGCTCGGAGCCCACCATCGCTCTCTATGGCATTGTGGGACACACGCCGATCATCGGCGGACGTACGGTCGATCAGGGCGGCGGTACCATCGGACGGCGCTTTCGCAACGATAAGCTCGGCGTCCTCATCGGCGGCACATACGATTACAACGGACGCGGCATCAACGATATCGAGCCGGTTCCGACGCCATCGAGCCTTACACCGCACTACATGAGCCAGGACTTCCGCGACTATATCTACAACCGTACCCGCTGGGGCGGCACCGGCAGCGTGGATTACCGGCTCAACGAAGCCTCCAGCATTGCGGCCCGCTTTCTCTTCTCCACCTTCCGCAACTGGGGCAACAAGTGGGTCTATACGCTCAATGACGGCAATGACCCCAAATCCACGAACATACCGGGCTTCGGCATGGACTGGCGCCGGCCCAATATGGCGATCTTCAGCCTTTCGCTCAGAGGCAGCCACGTCTTCGCCTCGAACACAATTCTCTGGACTGCAGCGGTCTCACGCTCCCGCTCGCTGAGTGGCAGCGGCGGAGCCAACTTTGCCTGGATCGGTGATCCGAATATCCCCTGCGCCAACGACCAGAGCCGCGCCACCAGCGTCAACCGCCCAGGCTGGAGCACCGGCTGCTTCGGCACAGGACAGGACAACGCCTTCGACAAGAACAATTACGGATTCATCGAATACGATCCGCCGACCTTCGGCCAGAGTGCTCAGCTGAACCTCACCGGCTCTGCCTCGTATTCGCGCCTGTACCACATCGGGCATCGCTTTGGCACCTTTGAATTCGGCGCCAAAATCCGCAACGGCCACAAGTTCGACGACACTTACAACGAAGCGTACCTGGCAGCCGATCAGTCGGGCGCCTCCGATCCTGTGGCAAAGCACCCGGAGTGGAACAGCACCTTCAGCGATCCGGACTACTATGACGGCACCTATGGCAAATACCCGTCCGTCGTCGACTTCGGCCCACTCAAAGCCTATGCGCTGGGCTCTGGAAACTTTACTCTGAATGGCGGTCCAGGCCTGAACGACAACAACTACGATTTTGTGGAGCGCGTTACGGCGGGATATCTGATGAACACCATCGAGCTTGCCAGCCGGGTGCGCCTCGTGACCGGTGTCCGCTTTGAAGCCACGCACCTTGCCACGCTCAGCTTCGACGGCACCACGAACGCGCTCAGCTTCAAGGCCGGAGGCGACTATCTCGACGTGATGCCAAGCGGCTCTCTGCGCTTCGCGCTCGACAAGGATTCCGATCTGCGACTCGTCTACGGCCGCGGACTCGCACGCCCTGACCCGCAGGATGTGACCGCTGCCGTCAGCCAGATCGTCAAAGGCCCTCCGGACACACTGAGCATCGGCAACCCCAGCCTGAAAGCCGAATACGCCAACAACTATGATGTGCTCTACGAGCGGCAGCTCAACCCGCTGGGGCTGATTCAGGCCGGATACTTTTATAAGGCTCTGTCAGACCCAATCGTGACCAAACAAACCATCACCAGCAATTCCCAGTACGATCCGGGCAGGCTGCTCATCCTCACACAGCCTCTGAATGCAGGCAGCGCGCATGTGCAGGGCATCGAATTCGGCTTTCAGCAGCGGCTCTCTTATCTGTCCAGCGTCTTCGGCGGCCTCGGCCTCTCCGCCAATTACAGCTACACCAACTCCAAGGCGTATGACGTCGATCCGCTGCGCACCGACAGCCCTGCGCTGCTTCGCCAGGCGCCGAACACGTGGAACATCAGCCCCACTTATGACACGCGCAGATTTTCGATGCGCGTCGGCATGACCTTCAACGACAAGATGATCTATGCATACCAGTACGAGAATCTTGCTTACGCCACCGACTCTAACGGCAATCCCATCGTAGTAAATGGAGTTCAGCCGACCGTTCCTAATCCTCAGGTGGGCGGAACGGCGGGGCCGGCCGGTGACAATTATCTCTACGCTCACTACCAGCTCGACGCGCAGGCAACATACCATCTGCCCTGGGGCTTCTCCGTCTACGCCTACGGCCTGAACATGAATAACGAAGTCTTCGGGTTCTATCAGGGCAGTCCGCAATACGTCGTGCAGCGCGAGTACTACCACCCGACCTACGCTGCCGGCCTGCGCTGGAACCTCGTGCGCGAGAGATAGTCTCACTTCGATTACCGGTGTATGCGGAGTGGCCTGTCAAAGCCGCTCCGCATGCGCGTTTCAACGTAAGACTTACTCCGCAGTCATCCGATCATCCGCGCCATCGCGCAGCTTCTTTACGCTGAGCACGACGATGCGATGGCCGCGAATTTCGATCACTTCACGCTGTGTGAGTTTCTGCAGCGCGCGCGTCACCACCTCCCGCACCGAGCCCAGACGGGCCGCGATCTGCGCATGAGACAGCGGCAGAGAAAAGGACATGCCATCCTTCAGCTTCGGCGCGCCGCGCTTTGCCTCGTCGAGCAGAAATTTAGCCAGCCGCTGGCTTACGTCCATCAGCGCCAGCTGCTCGACCATCGAGGCCACCATCCGCAGCTTCTTCGCAAGAATCTCCAGCGCCTTGAGCGCGGCTTCGGGATGCAGCAGCATGAAACGCCGCACCTCTTCTCTGGCAAGAAAGAGCACCTCCGCATCCACTTCCGCAATGGTTGTGGAGGGATAAGAACCACCGTCGAAGACGGCCACTTCAGCCAGTGTGCCGCCCGCCTGCTCAATGTGAATCGTCTGCTCCCGCCCGTCGAGGTTCACACGAAATGCACGGATCGATCCGGAGAGCACGATATAGAGGCCGTCTGACGGATCGTTTGCCGAAAACAGAATCTCTCCCTGTTCCAGCCTGCGCTCCACCGCACCTGCGGCAAGCTCGGAGAGCGCTTCCGTGGGCAGGCTCTCAAACAGCGCCGATCTTGCCAGAACTTCCAGACGATGGTGGAGCAGCATGGAACCATCTTCGTGGATTCGTCTCCTCTCCCGCAAGAAATCAAAGCCCGATGACACGACAGCGGTGATTTACATCACTGAATTTGTCACCGCCCCGACCTACTGTTGGAGCTGTCAGGAGGTGCAGGGATGGTCATTACATCAGAGACGCCGGTGCGCGAGATCGTGCTCGAACGGCCCGGAGCAATTCCACTACTGGAGGAGCTCGGGATCGATTACTGCTGTGGAGGAAAACACACGCTCGGCGAGGCATGCTCCCGCCGCCAGCTCGGCGTCTCAACGGTTCTGGATATGCTGGCCCGGCAGCAGCCGCAGCCCTCCGACACGAACTGGCAGACAGCACGCCTGACTGAGCTCACGCAGCACATCGTCGAAAAGCATCATGCGTTCACTCGCGAGCAGCTTCGCCTGCTGCAGGAAGTGGCCGAAAAGGTCCAGCGCCGCCACGGCGATCGTCATCCCGAAATCCCCGAGGTCTACAAAGCCATCGCCGCGCTCATCGCTGAGACAACGCACCACTTTTACTGCGAAGAAAACATTCTGTTCCCGTATATCGGCAGCCTGGAGGAGGGAGAGAAACCGGCGCAGCCGCCGTTCTTCGACACCGTCGATCAGCCGGTCACGCGCATGATGATGGAGCACGATCAGACCGGTGACGAGCTCAGGCACCTTCGGGAGCTGACGAACAACTACCAGCCGCCGCCGGATGCCTGCACGACCTTTCGCGCGCTCTATCGCGCTCTCGATGAGCTGGAGCGCGACCTCCATCAGCACATTCACCTTGAAAACAACATTCTCTTTCCGCGCGTGCTGGCCATAGCGAGGGAACAGCGGTGAGCTATCCGGAACGATTGCCGTCCGCCGCCGAAGACTCTGCGCGCATTCGCAACGAGCGCGCAGGCCAGCGGCTGATTACGGCCTTCGTTCTGAGCGGACTCTTCTTCATGCTGCTGCCGGGAACCTTCCTCGGCGTATGGAATCTGATCGGTATTTCCCAGGCGCATGCTGCCACGGCCCTGCCGCAAAGCTGGCTGCAGGCTCATGGACAGGCGCAGCTCTTCGGCTGGGTCGGCTCTTTTATCATCGGCATCGGCTTCTACTCCCTGACAAGAATGCGCAGCGGCCGGACCTTCCCGGCGCGCGCAGGCTGGGCCGTCTGGGCTCTCTGGACCTGCGGCATTACGCTTCGCTGGCTCGCAGGCGTGACGGGATGGAAGTGGAGGATGCTCCTGCCATCCGCCGCGATGCTCGAGCTCGCCGCATTTCTCCTCTTCTATGCTTCGGTGCGACATCATCGCCCTCAGCCGCAGGCACAACCGGGGCCGAAGCCAGAGCCGAAACCAGAGCCGTGGATGCGGCTCATCATCGCTTCGACCATCGCCTTCCTGGTCACGCTCGCAATCAACTGCATACTGCTGGTTCGTCTGGCGCTGACAGGAGACTCGCCCGCACTGCCGCACGTTCTCGACCAGCAGCTCGTAACGCTGGCCGTCTGGGGCATCCTGGTTCCAACGATCTGGGGATTCAATGCGCGATGGCTGCCCGTCTTTGCAGGCCTCGAAAAGCCGGATAGCAGACAGCTCTTCGCCACGTATCTGCTGAGCGTAGCCGGCATCGTTGCGAGCTTCCTCAACCGGCTTCCGGTTGCTGGCGCACTGCTGCTCTTCGCTGCGCTTCTCTCCATTCGTGCGCTCCATGTATGGGATCGCTCGATCCATCCGCCGAAGCTGCTGAACGTTCACCGCAGCTTCCCTCTGTTCATTCGCATCGCGTATGGATGGCTCCTGCTTTCGTCGCTGCTCGCGCTGCCTGCGGCGGCATTTGACCGCACAGGCGGGCTCTGGGGAGCGAGCCGACATGCACTGACAGTGGGGTTCGTCGCCGGCATGGTCTTTGCCATTGGACAGCGGGTACTGCCTGCGTTCTGCGGCATGCGCGTGCTCTGGAGCGTACGCCTGATGTTCTGGTCGCTCGCGCTTCTCTCCGGCGGCTGCCTGCTGCGCGTCGCTTCGGAGCCGCTGGCTTATGCGCATCTCTGGCCGTTCGCCTGGAAGATCCTGCCCGTCTCAGCAGTGATGGAGCTGACGGCGGTCAGCCTCTTCGCTGTCAACCTCGGCGTTACTCTCTGCCGGCCACCCGCTCATCTCCGTCGTGAAACGAACCTTGTATCTCTGGGAGGAGCAGCATGAAATCCTACAAGCGCCTCTGGATCGCCTTCGGTCTGGTCATCGGAATCTCGTTCGCTGTGCTTGGCACGGTCGGCCATCATCTCATCAGCCACGCTCCGCCTGTGCCGGCGCGTGTCGTCACACCGGATGGCGCGGTCGTGTTTACAGGCACTGACATCGTCGACGGGCAGGGCGTGTGGCAGTCCATCGGAGGCCAGGAGATCGGCACCATCTGGGGCCACGGCGCCTACGTCGCGCCCGACTGGACAGCCGACTGGCTGCATCGCGAATCGATCTTCACGCTCGACAACTGGGCACAGCAGATGGGCAGCGCCTCGTACAGCGCTCTCTCCGACGAGCAACAGGGCGCGCTCCAGGCTCGCCTGCGCGATGCCATGCGCCGGAACACGTATGATGCCGCGGCCGGAACCATTACGATTTCCCCTCTGCGTGCGGAAGCGTTCTCGAAGCTCGAGCAGTATTACGCCGGTATCTTTGCAAAGGGCCGCGATGCGTACGCCATCCCCGCAGGCGCGCTGACCGACACCGCGAAGCAGAGAAAGATGGCCGCGTTCTTCTGGTGGACGGCGTGGGCCGCAACGACGGACCGGCCCGGAGAAAGCACGACCTACACCAATAACTGGCCTCACGAATCTTTGGTTGGCAACGAGCCGACACCCGGCGCAATCGTCTGGAGCATCATCAGCTTCGTGCTTCTGCTTGCCGCTGTCGGGGGTATGGTCTGGTACTTTGCCTCGAAGGAGCCGGCTCCGGTGTATGAGGCTCCGCCCGCCAGCGATCCTCTCCTCGGACTGCATCCCACGCCCTCACAAAAAGCAACCATCAAGTATTTCTATGTGGCGGCTCTGATGGTGCTCCTTCAGATCGCCTGCGGCATTATCACGGCGCACTATGGAGTCGAAGGCTCCGCGCTCTACGGAATTCCTCTGGCAAAATGGCTGCCGTACTCCATCTCACGGACCTGGCACCTGCAGCTCGCCATCTTCTGGATTGCCACCTCGTGGCTTGCAACCGGACTCTACGTTGCTCCCGCGGTGAGCGGCTTCGAGCCGAAGGGACAGCGGCTCGGCGTCAATCTTCTTTTTGGAGCGCTGGTCGTCGTGGTTGGCGGCTCGCTCGCCGGCGAATGGCTCGGCATCGAGCAGAAGCTCGGCAATCTCTGGTTCTGGTTCGGCAGCCAGGGGTATGAATATGTCGATCTCGGCCGCTTCTGGCAGATCCTGCTGTTTGCCGGCCTCACCTTCTGGCTCTGGCTCATGTGGCGCGCGCTGCGTCCGGCTCTGAGCACGCCATCGGAAAGCCGGCCGCTGCTTGCTCTTTTTCTGCTCAGCAGCATCGCCATTCCGCTCTTCTATGCCTCAGGGCTTATGTACGGCCAGCGCAGCAATCTTGTAACCGCGGAATACTGGCGCTGGTGGGTCGTTCACCTCTGGGTCGAAGGTTTTTTTGAAGTCTTCGCGACAGTCGTCATTGCATTTCTCTTCACGCGGCTCCGGCTGCTGCGCACCGACATTGCCACCAGCTCAGTCCTCTTCTCGACCATCATCTTTCTGTCCGGCGGCATCATCGGAACCTTTCACCATCTTTATTTCGCCGGAACCGGACCCGCGGTCATCGCGCTCGGAGCGCTCTTCAGCGCCCTCGAGGTGGTGCCTCTTGTCCTGATCGGCTTCGAAGCCTGGGAGAACATCCGGCTCGGACGCGAGCGCAACAAAGCCATGTGGATCGCCGCGTACAAATGGCCCATTCGATTCTTCGTCGCGGTTGCATTCTGGAACTTCATCGGAGCCGGATTATTCGGTTTCCTCATCAATCCTCCGGTCGCTCTCTACTATCTGCAGGGACTGAACACGACACCTGTCCATGGCCATACGGCGCTGTTCGGCGTATATGGAATGCTCGGCCTCGGGCTGATGCTCTTCTGCCTCCGTGCTCTGCATCCCGGCAGAGCGTGGAAAGACCGGCCGCTGGCGATCGCATTCTGGTGCATCAACACTGGTCTCTCTCTCATGGTCCTGCTCAGCATGCTGCCGGTCGGGCTGTTACAGGGATGGGCCTCGGTGCAGTACGGCACATGGTATGCGCGCTCCTCCGAGTTCCTTCAGACACCGCTGATGAACCATCTCCGCTGGATGCGCGTGCCCGGCGACACGATCTTCGCTCTCGGCATGTTCGCCTTCTGCTGGTTCCTGCTTGGACTGCTGACGGGACACTCTTACGACGACAGCGCCAGCGTCCAGGAAGGAAGCTGGGAGCTGGTCGAAGCCGGGTCGCCTGGCCGCATCGGAGCGGATTGACATCTCATCGGGGCGCCCTTTGCAGGAGCGCTGTCACTGCGCTCCTGCTCCGCTCTGCCGCTACAGAACAGTGACGGCTGCAACTTCGTAATCCCCGACGGAGGGAATCGTAAAACGCAGCGTCTGCTCCTCCAGACGAAAGGGCACTGTCTGCTCCGCGGCCAAAAGCTCCACCGATTTCACACGGACGCTCGAGGGCAGCTTCATGGTTACATGCTGCGCGCCGAGCGGCGCAACAGATTGTAACCATCCGTGATACGTATTCGGATTCTCGTAATTCAGGAGGTGAACCGCATAGCCGGGAGCCGTCTCCCAGCAGAACATCTCCACCAGGCCATCTCCGTTTACCTGCACCACGCGCTCCTCGTGCGTCACCCAGCGGATGGTGTTGTGCAGCAGCCGCAGCAGGTCGCCATGCCCCGTCGCCCAGTACGTGCGCTCCACATCTCCGGGAAACCAGGCGATGCGGCTCGCTCCGGACTCGCGCAGAACCACCGCCGGTTCATCGGTATGTGAGACCGGAGGATACGCCAGCTCCGGCGGATATCGCACAAATCCCGGCACCACGGTGAGCAAAGGGTTGTCGATCGGCTTGAGAGGAAGGCGGTTCTTCGCGCCCGGAAGCCAGTTGGTATTACTGAAGCCCCTGAGAAGAGGATGCGGATGAGCAGATGTCGGCGCCTCAATCCGCGCATAGTACGGATTTCCGTTGGTGCCGATGGCATCTCCGGCCCGGCTGATTCCGAGCAGGTTCGCAAGCCCGGGCTCTGTGCGCTGCTTCAGATTCTCGTCGTACAGACTGGTCTCAAAGCTGGCCATGAGCGATCCGCCGCCGCGCACATAAGCACTGATCTGCTCGCACTGCCGGTCGCTCAGCATCGCGACATTCGGCAGCAGCAGCGCGCGATATTTGCTCAGCCGCTCCTGGTCCAGCCGGTCTTCGTGTACAAAATCGAAGGCGAATCGCCCGCGCAGCAATGCATCGTAGATGCCCTGCGTCGTCTCATACATATAATCGCGCGTGCGCTCCGGCGCAGGCCCCGGATAGAGAAGCTGCGTTGCCTGGCCGATCACGACGCCGATGTTGGCGATGGAGCGGCGCGTTCTCAGATGCGCGTCATGACGCGCCGTCCACTGAAAGTAGTCCGTGCCGGTCTTCTGCCATCTGCGGTCTTCGCCGAGCCCGTCCTCAGCCCCGACAAAGTGATAGTACGGAACCATGCCGCTCGCGAGCGTTTCGTTAAACCACATGCGCGTCTCATCCGCGGTCTTGGTCAGGTTGCGCCAGCCGGGCGTGCCCGTCGAATACGCAGCCGTAACGTTCGCGGCAAATTTTCCGTCGAGCACCGCATTGCACACACGGCCCTGCAGACTGCATCCCCACACCGCCGGCTCGTTATACGTGCGGCCCTGATTATCGGCCTGAAACCATGCGGTGATCTTTCCCAGCCTGTCGAGGTTCGGACCGCCGCGCACGTTGCCACCGGAGTTCGCAAAGAAAAAGCTGTCGCTCTTCTTCTCTTTGGCGATCGCATCATACCGGTGCCACAGGTCCAGAACGCGGTCGGTAAAGACACGCCAGTAGGCCGGTGTTCCCGAGGCGGGAAGCCTGCTGCAGATGGCGCAGTGGCAATCCGGCAGATTGCCCAACGGCGGCCAGCCATTCGTGTAGAAGCAGTCCACATCGTAGAGCGAGTTCACCTCGCGCATGATGGCCGGAACATAATCGTCCATGTAGCTCGAAAACATGCACGTCTTAAAGAGCCGCGGATCTTCGGTGCTGTGCTGCGCCGAGCCGTCCTGATGGCGCATCGCCCACTCCGGGTGCGCCTCGAGCGCGTCTCCCCAGTTCAGGTCGGGGCTCATACGGGCCACCACACGCATGCCGCGCTTCTTCGCGGCGGCCACGCATTCACCGAAAAAATCGCGGCCGTTCAGAAACTTTCCATGGCGATGGAACCTGACTTTAGAGGGGTAGAACGCAAGAATGCCGGTGACGCTGATGAAGACAATGTCAGCCTTCGTCCCGCTCCAGTAATCGGCCCACTCTTCGATGTTCATCACCGCGGGGTCGTGCTCGGTCATGTTGGTCTGCCCCACGCGCCGAACCCGGTGCTGCCACGGCTGCGAGGAGGCATCTTCCGCAGACAGGCGCGCCGGCAGAGCCGCCATCACGGCGTCCCGGTCATCGATAGCTCCGGCATCAGGAATAGATTCGGCATGCAGACTGCCCTGCTCATGGAACAGCGGAAGAGCTCCGGCTCCGGTAACGAGTCCGGTTTTGATGAAGTTGCGTCGGTTGAGCATCGATTCCCCCTGAATGCAGCTATGCACGAAGTGTAATTGCCGCAACGCGGCTGCCACGGCTCCGGCGCTGCCGGCCGGTAATTTCCATATCCGGGCTCAGCACGAGGCAATATTTGCAGGATATCCACAACTAATAGGATTTGCGGATTTGCAAACCACAGGATATAGTCACCCTATTCCGAGGTTCTTCCGGCAACGGAAGACGAAGAGGGAATCCGGTGAGAGTCCGGAACTGCCCCGCAGCGGTAAACAGGGACGAACGCCAATCGACACTGGGCATAGCCTGGGAAGTCCGGCAAGTAGGTTTGAACCTGTGAGTCCGAAGACCTGCCACGGATACATTCGCTGACGCCTCCGAGGGGAGGCGAGGTGGCAGTGGGCTGTCTTCGCTCCCGAAGCACACTCCTGTTTCCCCGCATCGCTTTCTGAGGTCAAAGGAGATTCTTTCTATGGCCACGCACACTCACAGCTTCGACACCGCTCCCTCTGTTCCGCCCGCCGGATACCTCCACGGCGACAGCTCTTCTCCGCAGCGCTCATCGGGTCTGCAGGTCATTCGACGGAACGGCTCGTTTTCACCCTTCGACGCAGGCAAGATCACTGTTGCCATCACAAAAGCATTCGTTGCCGTCGAAGGCACGGAGGCCACCGCATCCCGCCGCATTCGCGACGCAGTGGAGTCTCTGACGCATCAGATCGTTGAAGCCCTGAGCCGCCGCGCGGAGCCGGGCCGCCCCATTCACATCGAGGACATTCAGGATCAGGTGGAGCTGGCGCTGATGCGCAGCGGCGAACATAAGGTCGCACGCGCCTATGTGCTCTATCGTGAAGAGCGGACGCAGGAGCGCCGCAGACGCGAAAGCCGGACATCCGAGCCGTCTCAGCCCCGGCTTCACGTTCGTCTGAAAGACGGACGATCGGAGCCGCTCGATGAAGCGCGCCTGCTGCAGGATGTCTCCGCTGCATGTGCAGGCCTCGACGGCGTCTCTGCCGATGCCGTAATGGCCGAGGTTCGACGGAATCTTTACGACGGCATCCTGCTGCACGAGCTCGGCCTCGCGCAGACCATGGCCGCGCGGTCCCTCGTTGAGCAGGAGCCGAATTACGCGTACGTCAGTGCGCGGCTGCTGCTGAATATCCTTCGCGAAGAAGCGCTGTCGCTCGTGCTCCCCGGCGCGGTTTCGTCGTCTCAGAGTCACAGCGATCTGAAGTATGACGAGTACTTCCCCGAGTTCATCCGCTGTGGCATCGACCTGGAGCTTCTGGACAAAGAACTCAGCAACTTTGATCTCGCACGCCTTGCCGCCACGCTCAAACCGGAGCGCGACCGGAACTTCCAGTTCCTTGGCCTGCAGACGCTCTACGACCGGTACTTCCTGCACAAAGACGGCGTGCGCTTCGAGCTGCCGCAGGCATTCTTCATGCGCGTGGCCATGGGCCTGGCCATGCGGGAGATCGACCGCGACGCCCGAGCCATCGAATTCTACGAGCTCCTTTCGTCCTTCGACTTCATGTGCTCTACGCCGACGCTTTTCAACTCCGGCACGCTGCGCCCGCAGCTCTCGTCCTGCTTTCTCACCACCGTCGCCGACAACCTCGACGGAATCTTCAAGGCCATCAAAGACAATGCTCTGCTCTCGAAGTATGCCGGCGGCCTCGGCAACGACTGGAGCGGCGTGCGCGGCCTGGGAGCGCACATTCGCGGCACCAATGGCCAGTCGCAGGGCGTTGTTCCCTTCCTCAAGGTCGCTAACGATACGGCGATTGCTGTCAATCAGGGCGGCAAGCGCAAAGGCGCCGTCTGCGGCTATCTGGAAACGTGGCACATCGACATCGAAGAGTTTCTCGATCTGCGGAAGAACACCGGCGACGATCGCCGCCGTACCCACGACATGAACACGGCCAGCTGGATTCCCGATCTCTTCATGGAGCGCGTGGAGGAAGACGGCGCATGGACACTCTTCTCGCCCGACGAGACGCCCGATCTCCACGAGCTCTGCGGCGATGCCTTTGCGCAGCGGTATGTGCTGTATGAGGAGAAAGCACGCCGTGGTGAGCTGAAGATCACTCGCACCGTCCGCGCCGTGGACCTGTGGCGCAGAATGCTCACCATGCTCTTCGAGACAGGGCATCCATGGATCACCTTTAAGGACCCCTGCAATCTGCGCTCGCCGCAGCAGCACGCCGGCGTCGTGCATTCCTCGAACCTCTGCACCGAGATCACGCTGAACACGAATCATCGCGAGATCGCCGTCTGCAACCTGGGCTCGATCAACCTTGCAAATCACGTCACAGAGAACGGCATGGACGAGACGCGGCTCAAAAAGACCGTGACCACCGCCATGCGGATGCTCGACAACGTGATCGACATCAACTTCTACACCGTGCCGGAGGCGCGCTATTCCAATCTGCGTCATCGTCCGGTCGGTCTCGGCATCATGGGGTATCAGGACGCACTCTACACACTGCGCATCCCCTGCGCATCGCAGGAGGCCGTTCGTTTCGCCGACGAGAGCATGGAACTCGTCAGCTTTCACGCAATCTCAGCTTCCGTCGATCTTGCTGCCGAGCGCGGCCGCTATGCCACATTTGAGGGCTCGCTCTGGAGCCAGGGAATTCTCCCCATCGACTCCATCGACCTGCTTCAGAACAATCGCAAACACACGCTTACGGTGGATCGTTCGGCGAAGCTCGACTGGGCGGGACTGCGCGAGCGCGTTAAAACGACCGGCATGCGCAATTCAAACACCATGGCCATCGCGCCAACCGCGACCATCTCCAATATCTGCGGCGTCACGCAGTCAATTGAGCCGACCTATCAGAACCTCTTTGTGAAGTCGAATATGTCGGGCGACTTCACGGTCGTCAATGCAGCTCTGGTCCACGACCTGAAGAAGCACAACCTTTGGGACGAGGTCATGGTGAGCGACCTTAAATATTTCGATGGTGCTCTCGGCTCGATCGACCGGGTCCCGGAGAGCCTTCGACAGCTCTACGCCACATCGTTTGAGATTGAGCCGGCGTGGCTGATTCAGGCAGCCGCCCGTCGCCAGAAGTGGATCGACCAGGCGCAGTCGCTGAACCTGTACATCGACCAGCCGAGCGGAAAGAAGCTCGACGCGCTTTACCGCGAGGCGTGGCATGCCGGGCTGAAGACAACCTACTACCTGCGTTCGCGCAGCGCAACGCACGTGGAAAAATCCACGTTGCAGCGTACAGACGGCAAGCTGAATGCTGTTTCACCCGTGGCCGTCAAAGCCTGCGCGATCGACGATCCCACCTGCGAAGCCTGCCAGTAACCGTCACGGATACATTATGGAGAGACTGATGCTCGACTGGAGCGAAACCATTGAAGAAAGCCCGTCTGAACTGATCCTGACCCCGCCGCCGGTCAAAGAAATTTCGGATACGACGGGCCTGGGCAAGATAGCGCGCGGAGCGGCCCGCGTGCGCGTTGACGACAAGGCCATGATCAACTGCCGCGCCGACGTCAATCAGCTTCTTCCGCTGAAGTACCGATGGGCATGGGAGAAGTATCTCTCCGGCTGCAGTAACCACTGGATGCCGACCGAGATTTCGATGCAGGCCGACATTGCTCTGTGGAAGAGCACGGATGGACTGACCGCCGATGAGCGCCGCGCGATCAAACGCAATCTCGGCTTTTTTGCAGCATCGGAGTCGCTGGTGGCGAACAACATCGTACTCGCCATCTATCGCCATCTCACCAATCCCGAATGCCGTCAGTATCTTCTTCGTCAGGCGTTTGAGGAGGCGGTTCACACCCACACCTTCCAGTACATCGTGGAGAGCCTGAGCCTCGACGAGGGAGAGCTCTTCAATATGTATCGCGAGGTTCCATCGATCACGGAAAAGGCTGCCTGGGCCATTCAGTACACGCAGCACCTCAGCGATCCCACGTTTGTGACCGGCACTGCGGCCGCGGACCGCGCCTTTCTGCGCGATCTCATTGCCTTCTACGTCGTCTTTGAAGGCATGTGGTTCTACACCGGCTTTGCGCAGATTCTTTCGCTGGGCCGCCGGAACAAGATGACCGGCATTGCGGAGCAGTATCAGTACATTCTGCGCGACGAATCGATTCATCTGAACTTCGGCATCGATGTCATCAACCAGATCAGGATTGAAAATCCGCATCTGTGGAGCGATGCCTTTCAACAGGAGGTCCGAAGCATGCTCCGGAGCGCTGCCGAGCTGGAAGCCGCGTATGGGCGCGATACAATGCCCAACGGGTTTCTGGGACTCAGCGCCGGACTGTGCGAACAGTACATGCACTTCATCGCCAACCGCAGATGTTCGCAGCTTGGCCTTGAGCCGGTCTTCCCGCCATCCGGCAATCCGTTCTCATGGATGTCGGAGGCGATGGATCTGAAGAAGGAAAAAAACTTCTTCGAAACCAGAGTCATTGAATATCAGAGCGGAGGCTCGCTGGCCTGGGATTAGCCACGATCGGTCGTGGCTTTCACACAACAGGCCGCCTGCAAGATGGTGGCAGACGGCCTTCTCAAAAGAAGGTCTGCATCACATCGACCACCTGATACTGCGCGTCCAGCACCGGCAGCACACGCCATTTGTCGAAGGTCAGGCAGGGATGCGAAATATCGAAGCCGATCATATCGCCGACACGAAGATCGTCCTCCTCCGTGATCTGCAGGTAAGCATGCTGGTCCATCATTTTTGTGATCGTCCAGTGCCCGGGAGCCCTCTGCGGCTTCGCGCTTCCGGGCCTGAAGTGCAGCGCGGGCACCGGGAAACCGGCATCGAATGCGGCATCGCGCTTGCCCATGCCGACAATTGCTCTTCCTGCTTCCGGCACCGACTGCACATAAGCCCACACCTGAAGCGCGGGTTCCAGACCCGAATGCATCTGCCGGGCAACAAGATTCCGCTGAAGGATCTTTGCCTGGGCCTCGCGATACACGCCGATGTCATGCGTCAGATAACAGCCAGGACGCAGCACAATTTCGACGGAATCTCCAAAACCGGCCGAAGCGAAGACCTCGGCCACCACGTCGTACCACGCCGATCCCGCGCCTGAGAGCAGAACCGGCGCACGCTGAAAGCGGCCTTCTGCGGCCAGCTTTCTCGTCACCGCAACCGCCCGCTCCAGAAAAGCGCGAATCGCCGGCTCATCATCGAGCACGCCTTCGTAAATCTCGATGCCGCTCAGCGCAAGTGAATCCTTCCAACAGGACAATGCGGTTAACACCGCCTGCAGCTGCTCTTCATCGCGCACGCCGGTGCGTCCTCCGGCAACGCCGAGCTCCACGAGCACATGCAGACGCTGACCGCGCGCAGAAAAAAATGCGCCGAGCTGATCCACCAGCTCAGCCGAATCGACGAGGCAAAAATATTCGAAGCCCGCATCCTCGAGAAGCCGCGCAATGATGCTCATGTTCTCTTTGCCGACAAGCTGATTCGCCATCAGAACGCGGCGCACACCATGCTCGTAAGCCGCCAGCGTCTGATGCGCGGTCGCCAGCGTAATACCCCACGCTCCGCTGTCCATCTGCATGCGGAACAACCCCGGCGCCATCGTCGTCTTGCCATGCGGTGCCAGCTTCAGTCCATACGCAGTAATGAACTGCTGCATCCAGTCGAGATTGTGCCGCAGCTTGTCCTGATAGAGGACCGCCGACGGCAGACTGAGGTCCTCGCGCAGCAGGTTCCAGTCATGCGAGGCAATCTTTTCCAGTTCAGAAGGCTCATCGAGAAAACCGATGCCCTTGTTCAGCCGTTCGATCCTTTCAGACATATGCTGCCGGTCCTTGAAAATTGAGATCCCGATAATCTCCCGGGAATAAGAGCCCGAATCAGGTCGATAATGCGTGACCGATATATTCTAAGAGAGCTCAGCCATGCGCAGGTGCGATACCCTCATCCGAAATGCAAATCTGCTCGACGGCAGCGGCACTGCCGCCGAACGTATGGACGTCGCTCTCAGCGGCGATCTCGTCTGCGACATCAGCCCCTCTCTGTCATACGATGCTTCCTCAACCATAGACGCGCACGGGCTGACGCTCGCACCTGGATTTATCGACGTTCATACGCATGACGATACCAGCGTGATCCGCAATCCGGGAATGCTGCCCAAGCTGTCGCAGGGCGTAACCACTGTGATCGTCGGCAACTGTGGCATCAGCGCCGCACCCGTGCAGCTACAGGGTGAGCCACCCGATCCCATGAACCTCCTCGGCGGCACCGATGCCTTTCGTTACCCTACCTTCGCCGCGTATGTGGCAGCCGTCGAAGCTGCCAGGCCGGCCGTGAACGTCGGCGCGCTGGTGGGGCACACCGCCCTGCGCAACAATCACATGGACCGGCTCGACCGCACTGCAACGGAAGCGGAGGTCGCTGCCATGCGCCGGCAGCTTGAGGAAGCGCTTGCCTGTGGCGCTCTCGGCCTCAGCACCGGTCTTGCCTATCTGTCTGCGAATGCTGCCTCTACCGAAGAAGTAGTGGCCCTCGCTGAGCCGCTGGCATCGGCAGGCGCGGTCTACACCACGCACATGCGCAGTGAGACGGAGACCATTCTCGATGCCATGCACGAGGCATTTGAGATTGGACGCCTGAACCGTATCCCCGTTATCGTCTCTCATCTCAAATGCGCCGGCATCGCCAACTGGGGACGCAGCGGAGAAGTGCTCGAAGCCCTCGACGCGGCGCGCGCCTCACAACACATCGGATGCGACTGCTATCCCTATGCCGCCGGCTCGAGCACGCTCGATCTGCGCCAGGTCGATGAGCGCGTAAAGATCACCATCACCTGGAGCACACCGCATCCCGAGGCCGCAGGCCAAACCCTTGCTGAGATTGCCGCCGCCTGGAACACGACGCAGCCTGAAGCGGCACGGCGTCTTCAGCCTGCAGGAGCCATCTATCACAGCATCTCCGAAGAGGATATGCGCCGCATTCTGCAGCATCCCGCCACCATGATCGGCTCCGACGGCCTGCCGAACGATCCCCGGCCCCATCCCCGTCTGTGGGGAACCTTCCCGCGTGTTCTTGGCCGCTACAGCCGTGAAGAAAAGCTGCTCTCTCTGCCGGAAGCAATCCACAAAATGACCGGGATGCCCGCGCAGCGCTTCGGCCTCGCAAAGCGGGGACTGATCCGCCAGGGATACTATGCGGACCTGGTGCTCTTCGATCCTGACAAAATCATCGACACGGCTACATTCTCCGATCCTGTCAGTCCATCCAAAGGCATCGCCGGCGTCTGGGTCAATGGAGTTCTCTCCTTCACCGATCAGGGCGCTGCCGGAAAAAGAAACGGACGCTTCCTGTCTCGCGGCAAAACCACATGGGTTCAGTAACAAAACCATTTCAGGAGCACACATGAGTATCAAGCGGTATGGCACGGAAGGCGGTAAAGGCACAGGCGGCCAGCATCTGCCATTTGCGCGCGCGGTCGAGGCCGACGGCTGGCTGTATGTTTCCGGTCAGGTCGCAATGGTCAGCGGCGAGGTCGTAGTCGGCAATATCGTCGCGCAATCCGAACAGGCCATTCAGAATCTGCTCTCCATCCTCCGCGAAGCCGGTTATGGTCCGGAGCATGTCGTCCGCTGCGGTGTCTGGCTCGACGACCCCCGCGACTTCTCTTCTTTCAATGCGGTCTTTAAAAAGCACTTTGGCGAGCATCCTCCCGCCCGGGCCTGCGTCGTTTCAAGCATGGTCGTCGACTGCAAAGTGGAAATCGATTGCGTCGCCTACAAAGCGCCGTCGCACTGATCGATACTCTGAACCTGCAAGCGCATTCTCTTTTTTTTGACTGGAGCGTCACGGCTGTGCGCCTATGATCGATCATCACAGTATTTTTCTGCTTGTTTCGGCTCTCGCTTCCATCATCGGCCTCATTGTGCTGATCGCCGTTTTCAAGCTGAATCCCTTTCTTTCCCTCTTCATCGCCTCCCTGTCGCTGGCTCTGGTCGCAGGCATGAGCCTTCAGACCATCGTTCATTCCTTCGAGCTGGGCGTGGGCGGTACGCTGGGACACATTGCCATCGTTGTGGCGCTGGGAACGATGCTGGGCAAGATGATGGCCGAATCAGGCGGCGCTGCACAGATTGCGCACACCCTCATCCGCCTCTTCGGCGAAAAGAATATCCACTGGGCCATGGTCGTCATCGGCCTCATCGTCGGTCTGCCCGCCTTCTTTGAAGTGGGCTTCGTGCTGCTCATTCCCATTGCATTCACGGTGGCGCGGCGAACGAAGAAGTCGCTCATTCTGGTGGGCCTGCCTATGGTGGCCGGCCTTTCCGTCACCCACGGTCTCGTCCCGCCACATCCCGCAGCTCTCATGGCGGTGAGCATTTACAAAGCAGACGTGGGCCGCACCATCTTTTACGCGCTGCTCGTCGGTATTCCCACGGCAGTGATCGCGGGCCCTCTCTACGCGAAGCTCATTGCGCCGCACATCCATCTCTCCGACGAAAATCCCATGGCGGCAGAGTTTGTCGACCACGGCTCCGAGCAGAGCCTCCCTGGATTCGGCCTCACTCTGCTCACCATTCTGCTGCCGGTATTTCTTATGTTGGCAGGCAGCGCGGCAGACAGTTTTTCCGCGCCGAAGAGCACGCTCAACCAGTGGCTGCATCTGATTGGCGACGACAGTATGGCCCTGCTGATCGGCGTCCTCTTCAGCTTCGTCGTTCTCGGAAGAATGCGGGGCTTTACCTCCGACACCATCCTGCGTTTCAGCAACGAGTGCCTGGCGCCCACTGCAATGATCACGCTCCTCGTCGGCGCAGGTGGAGGCTTTGGACGCATCCTGCAGGACAGCGGCGTCGCGAACGCCATCATCGCCGTCGCCCTGCACAGTCACATTCCTCTGCTGCTGCTGGCATGGCTTCTGGCCGCGCTGATGCGCCTCGCCACCGGTTCTGCGACGGTGGCCATGACCACCGCCGCCGGTATCGTCGCGCCCATCGCAGTGCACAGCGCCGTTCATCCTGAGCTGCTGGCCATCGCCACCGGCGCCGGCTCTCTGATCTTCTCTCATGTCAACGACGGCGGCTTCTGGCTGGTCAAGGAGTACTTCAACATGAGCGTCATCGAGACGATCAAAACCTGGTCGATCTGCGAAACTATCATCTCTTTTGCCGGACTGGCCTTCTGCTTTCTCCTGTCGCTGGCGCTTCACTGATCGTGCGTGGCGGGCCGTTATGCAGACGCCTGACTATCCTGAGCAGCACCGTTTAGATATCACCAGGTGCGTCCCATGCAAATAGTTATATTTCAATGAATCGTTGCGCTGGCCAGTTGGTTTTCGCGGACCGTCCTCGTTTTACCAACAAAAGAGTCAGGCAAAAAACTCGCTCTCAGCATCCGGAGCTGCACTGAGACGATCCTGCCTGTCTGCTTCCTGCTTCGTATGCCTTTGAAGCGTGGAAGAGAAGGACGAGCTGCAACGCACCCATGTACCACCTTCCTGTCATCCGCTGGAAAGCTATCATTCCAGTCTTCCTGGCAACCTCGGATTCGCCGGCGAGGCTCCGGCTCCACTCGCAGTGGCGAGTCTGCATATCGCGCTTACTTAATGTAAGGAGAGAACGAATGCGCCTGTCTGCAATGAAGAACCTGCTTGCCGTCGCGGCTATGGCTGTCGCGGTCTCACTGCCCGCAACCGCTCAGACCGTTTCAAGCCAGATCAGCTTTACCGAGCCCGTTCAGGGCATTACCGAAAATCCACTCACTAACCAGATCTATGCCGTTGTCACTCTTGGCGCCGGAACCTCCGACGCCCTTGTCGTCATTAACGGCAAGAGCGATACGGTGACCGCTACGATACCGATCCCGAATGGCTCGTACGTTCCCGCTGTCGACATCCTCACCAACCGCGTTTTCGTTACCAACTGCACCTTTTCGCCGCTGTCGTGCGGAGTGACCGTCGTCGACGGATTCAAAAACAAAGTCATCACGACCATTCCTGTAACCACGACCACGGGTGATGGCCTCCTTGGCATCACCGCCGACCCGCTGAGAGGCAAAATTTATGTCTCGAACGGCAGCGATCATGTCGTGGATGTGATCAACGCCTACACCAACACGCTTACCGGAAAGATCACCATAGCCGGCGAGCCCTGGGGGCTGGCGATCAACCCGGACAACAATCGGCTCTACGTCACTCTGGGCGGCAGTGAAGTGGCGATCGTCGATCCGGCGACGCAGGCAACTCTGCAGACCGTCACCGTAGGCGAAGATGACTATAATGTCGCGGTCAACTGGGTTAGCGGCAACGTCTTTGTTCCGAACACGCTCTTCGGCTTTTCCACAACGGCTGTTCTCGATAAGAAAGGCAATGTCCTCTCGCAGGTGCAGGTCGGCGAAGCGCCTGAAGGCGTGGACGTGGATCCGATCACGAACCTCGCATTTGTAGCCAACTCATCCGATAACACCGTTACGGTGATCGATGGCAAATCGAACACCGCCACGGCGACTGTCGGCGGTATTCCTGCATTCTTCCTGGTCGCAAATCCTGCCACGCAGAAGGTATACATCTCTGGCGGAGAAACCGTGACCGTCATGACCGAAAAGTAGTTCACCACAAAGGGCGAGGCAAAAATGCAGATGCCTCGCCCTTTCCATCTCCGGCCGCAATCGTATTCCACCTGGCCCAAAACCCTTCGACGAGGTGGCGAGACTATCGAGCGCTGCTTGCCGTCTCCGTGGTCCCTCTCAGCTGCTTCTGCATCCAGCCCGACAAACCATCCTGCCGCCAGGCATTCAGATGAGCGAGGGTGTCTTTATACTGCACAACATCCTCGCGCTGTGGCGCGGCTGCGGCCATCCGCTCTCTGGCCGCGGCAGGCGTCTCCGGATCATCCATGATCTGCTGGATGCGCAGAGCCTTCAGCTTCAGGTGCGGCAGATACGAGACGGGATCGAGGCCCGATACATCCCGAAGAAACTGCGGCTTCAGATAATCCGCGCGCTCGTCTGCATGAAGCTCAGGCGACTCCTTCAGCCAGTCCGGCCAGTCACCCCAGGGATTGAGCAGGTCCAGAGCGACGATGCGGGGATCGGCCGAGGCCGCAAGCACGGCAACCGCTCCGCCCGATCCCTGCCCGTACATACCGGCTCGGCTCACATCAATGTCGCCTCTGCTTCCCAGATAGTTCAGAATCATCTCGACATCATGCGTGGTCGTCGCCAGAGTCTCCTGCAGATTGCTGACGAACCATTCCTTCATCGGCCTTGGCGCATGACGCCGCTCGCCCGACAGCTCGGACACAAAACCCACAGCGGCAAATCCTCCCTGCGTGGCCTGCCGGCACCAGACGTCGCTCCGAAAGCGCTCCGTATCGAAATAATAGTCATACAGATAAAGAACGACCGGAGGTTTCACCACGCCATCCGGCAGCACCACGTACAGATCAACAGGATCATTCGGCCTCCACTGCACCCGCCAAAGCTCGCGCGTATATCCCGTCTCTTTGTATCTTCCCAGGAGCACGGCATGATATGCCGACGCCGTCAATCCGCTCTTCTGCAGCGAAAGCTCCGTCCAGCTCTCACCCCATTTGGGCGTCGTGGAAAGATTCCCCGCAACAAAAGGCGATGCGGTCGCGCCTGCAGCTCCGGGGCTATCGGATGTCTGCGCCGTCTGCGCGCAGGCTGCCGTGGCAACAAGCAATGAACATGCAATCCATGCGGTGAGTCTGCAGAACATAGGGGGGGTCCTCCTGAAACCGAATGCGTTGAAGAGAGAGTGAGAGAGGCGGAAAGGCACACCATTTCACAGCCATCACCGGGTCAGCAGCAAAAATACAGCCGGGCAGGCCCACCTGGTTTGGCGGACCTGCCCAATTCGTTGCCTTCAGAAGTGAAGCGTGTTAATTGCGATGGTCGATATAGGTGCTGCCGGTGGTCGTCTTGTAATCTGCATCCACCGCGCAGGGAATCACTACGCCGCCCACATCGCCGCCTGCCTCGGTCGTCAGAGCCGTCGGGTTCGAGGCGCATTCGCCGTTGATGGGCGTAGCCGGCATGATCGTCCCGGCTGGAGGAATAAAGTGCGACCGCTCCACTTTAAGATTCACGGTCGTACCGGCACTCGCTACATAGTAGGGGACGAAATCCGGATGCATTGGCGTGGTAAACGATGCGGCGCCCTCCGCCAGGTTGAGAGTTGCAGTGCTGAGCGAGGAGTTGACGTAGACCAGCCGCAGCAGCGACCAGATTGGGTAGGTTCCGTCCACGATATGCGGGAATTTTACGTTGGCGAGCTGGGTAGCAGTGGTAGGAATGGTGCCATTCAGAGTGGTATAGCTGGTCAGCAGAGGATCGACGCCATCCACCGTAAGATACTTATCCGTTGAGGTTGCCGCTTTAAAATTGGTGACACCCCAGAAAGCATAGCCCAGCGAATCGTTATTTCCAAAGACCGCCGAGACCTCCTGGCCGGTGCCGATCGCGCGCTTGCGGAAGCTGGTGAAGTTTGTATTCTCGATGTTCATGGGATTCGACCCAACGGCCGATCCGCTGCAGTTCTTCTGGCTGGAAGGCTGCTCCTCACCCACATCCTGCGAGGTCTGGAGCTCCAGGGAGTTAGGAATGTTGTACTCCATCGTGTTGTAGGTGCCGGAGAGCGGCTCCCGGATGAAGACCGTGGTTGGTTCTGATGTTCCGGTAGCTCCTGGTGTCAGAGCATCCCGCGTCTCGCCGATCGAACCGTCCAGATAAAGGGCCAAGGTGGAGCGGTTCAGATTGGTAATGCTGGTATTGTTGAAGCCCGTGCCGCTGGCATCGGTGCTGTGGACAAAGACAACCACCGGGTCCGCGCCGACCGGCTGCGTAAAGAAGGTAGCAGGGAGGGTGAAATCGAGAGCATGGAAGCCGGTACCGGGATTGGTCTCGCTCTCGATGTTATCGCCGGCAGTGTAGCCAAGACCTTCATATTGCGTGGTGGTAACGGAGCCATACGTTGCCGGAATCGGAGTGCCGCACGTAGTGAGCGCACGAGCCGTCGCAAACTCGGCGTCCTCTGGGCGGATATCCGTCCCGGCAACATTCGGCGCACCGTTGAGAGCTGATGCAACCATAGCGGGAAGAGCGAACTCAGTAGGCTCGATCAGATTGGCTCCGGCGGTTCCCACCGCCGACGTATAGCTGATCGAGCACTTGGAAGCGGTGCCGTTGAAGAGGCAGCGGTCGCCGACAACTGAGTCGGTCTGCAGATAACCATAAACCGCTACAGGAACTACATTGCTGCTGCAGGTGCTTCCGGTCGGCGCAAACCACACCACCCAGGCGTTGCCGGTGTCGGTGTTGGTGCCCGAGCTGGTGTCGGTGGCCACCACCAGGCTGCTGGTGCTGGTCGACCAGGCGCAGGCTACTGCTGCGCCCGGCGGCAGCGAAAGGGTAAAGGCGGCTTCGCCGAGCTCGAGGAAGAGGCCCGAGGAGCCGATGGCGTTGACATCCGGTGAAGGTTGCGCGTTGGAGCTGGCCGGAAGTGCAACGAAGAGCACGGCGGCAAGGAGGATGAGGATTCGATTAGCGAGCTGTTTCACGAAATTTCTCCCTGGTACTGCGTGTCATCAGGTTGGGGGGGCATCCTGTCCTGCAGTCTTTGGAGACCACAAAGGCGGGGACCGGTATCCAGACGGCGCTCTGTCCGCGGTGAAGAGAGAGCCTTCTGAGCGCTTTTGTGGTTGAAACGGGGAGCAGAGTCTTAAAACAACTGCCGCCTGTGCGGATTCACCGAAAGATCATGGCGGTTTAACATCTCCGCTGGCCGCATAAATCGCCTAACTTGTCAAGATAACTGAATAAGTTAATTCTTAACTTATTCTTTGTAACTTCGCACTTACAGTCAATACGACAGAAATCAATCCATTCGGCTGCAGCAAAAATCCATCTCGCCTCATCGGACAAAAAAGGCCGGCAGGAGATCTCTCCTGCCGGCTGAGAGGCCGACTGACAATCGAAGCGCTTTACGGCTTCGTTCCCTGAGCTGCATTCTGCACAGCGATGGAGGTTGGTGTAACGGTAGGCGCAGCAACTCCGATGAACTCCACCAGCGCATTGTTGCCGGGCGCACCGGTGCCACCGGAGCTGTTGACATCAGGATTCATGAACCACAGGTTGCCCGAGCCATCCACCACCAGGCCGGGTTGGCTTTGAGCGCTCCTGATGTTGGCGCCACTGATAATGGCGCTCATTCCGGTTGCGGCGCTCTCGGCACTGCTGGAACCGGTATAGCCCGCGTCCGGAGTGATCAGTGTCTGGGTGGAAGGATTGACGGCCTCAAGTGCATCAACATAATTTCCTGTGCCTGCATCGAATTGGCTGTTGATCGACCAGAGATTCCCTGCTCCGTCTACGGTAAGGGAAGCCCCGCAATATCCAGATGGAATCGGCAGAGTGGCGGTTGGCCCTGTCAGCTTCGAGGCATTGAACACCAGATAAGACCCTGGGTAGTTATTGGGAATCGGGTTGCTGTTCGGCGGCGCAGGGGTCCCGGAGATCGTGATCGTAACCGAAGCTACGGGACTGCTATAGCTGCTCCCGCTCCGGCCCTGGTTGATAGCGTTGATCACCTCCGAGGTAGAGACAACGATCGGATTCGTGTACTGCTTCGCAGTTGGAGACGTGTTGGGGTCGCTGCCGTCCGTAGTGTAGATGATAACGTTCCCCTGAATGTACTCCATCTGTGGGCTGGAGTAGGTGCCTGTCGGGAGATTAAAGGTCGGAGGAGCCAGCTGCGGCAGGTTGCAGGCATACATGTTGCCACCCGTACCCGCGGCCAGCGAGTTTGTATAGACGCCGTTGTAGCCGCCCAGCGTAGTTCCGCTGGAGGGAACGGTGTCGAAGAGACCGGTACCCGTGCTGTTGCTGCCAACAGCCCACAGGCTTCCATTCGAGTCAAAGGTCAGAGAGAAAAGGCCGCCATTGGCCCCCGTTACGGTGTATTGGCCGTTATTCACAGGATCGGATGTAACAAACTGGATTGTCGTGGCGCCGTTTCCTGTCTCCCAGACACTACCATTCCCGTCAATAGCCAGATAATCCTTTGAAACAGGCACCCCCGGACCTTCCGTGACAACAGACAGACTAGAAATTGGGAACCAACTGGAGGGCGGCACAGGCACTGCCGAAGGCGAGATGGCCAGCTCGTTGCCATGATTAGAGTCATTCTCGCCCTCCCACAGGTTTCCGGACGGATCGATGGCAAACGCAAAGGGTTGTTGCATTAAGCCAGCGAGACCAGAGTCTTTGGGGTCATAATAATTTGGCCCAAACCCGCCGTAAGAGCTGTTCCCCAGATTGGTCTCGTCCACAAAGATCGATCCACCGACTAAAGAGGTGGGCGGTGTCAGAGCCTCTCCCAGCGGATCGAAGCCCGCTATCATGCCTGTGTCAGGCCAGGGTGGACTGCTTGCGTAAGCGGAGATCCATAGATTCCCGCCGCCATCAATCACCAGTGCGTAATTACCAAGTGCCTCCGAGGCGTCAGAAGAGTAGTCGATGCCCAGACCCGCACCGGTGAAGGTGAGCGCCAGGGTCAGGTCCGTTGGCGGAGTGCCGGCGTCGAGCACGGTTGCGTAGGGCGGGTTCGTCGCCGGAACCAGGCCCAGCAGCGCGGCCACGCTGATACCGTTGCTGCCGGGGTTCTGCGCGATGTTCAGCGCCGCCTGCAACGTGTCCGCGGGCGTGGTGCCGCCGGTCGGGGTCGCCGCGGGAAAGAGCGTCGCGCAGCCGCTGCCGTCGAGGCTCTCCACACACGAGGCGAGGATATCCGCCAGCGCATTGATGCGCGCCTGTGGCACCGTGCTGGTGTTCAGGCTGTCTGCCGGCACAACATTGTTGGTGCTGTTGACCGCGCCGTTTGGATAGGTGTCACCGTAGTTGCTGCTCCATCCGGTGGGGTTCCTCGGATCGGAGCCGCTGTAGAACGGCGTGATCGTCCGCGCCGTGCCTGCAGCAACGCCGTAGGTATCGGTCGTGCCGAAGACATTCACCAGATTGTTCACCGTGCGGAAGGCATTCGCCATGCCGAGGTAATTGCAGGAGGAGCCGCCCACCGTCGTGACGCCGCCCGTGGCGCATGTAGCCGCCGGCGCCGGCGCTCCGATCGCGATGCCCGGGCCCGTCGAGCTGAAGCTGGAGAAGCCGGCCAGCGCATAGGCCGAAGCGACGGTGGTGACCTCATTGATGGTTACGGTGGTGGACGCGCTGACGTTGCTGCACGCGCCCAGTGCCGTCATCAGAGCGATGCCGTTATTCGCGCTTCCGCTGCTGCCGAAGCTGCCTCCGGTGGCCACCAGATACAGCAGATCACCCGGCGCTGCAGGGCAGGTCGCGGGCAGCGTCAGCGAGAACGTGCCGTCATTGCCGCTCTGGACAGCCGAGCCAAGCAGTGTTGGGCCCATATTTCCGGTTCCGGAGCCGCCGTAGCCCGTCGTTCCGGCCGCGTACAACTGCACGCTGGCTTTGACGATCGGCGTGGTACTGCTCAGGACAGTTCCGGTGAGCAGGGGACCTGACGCGCCGACAGTGAACGCCACTCCGTTACTGGCCGTTCCATTCACCGTGACCACCACGTTCACGTTGCCTACGGTCGCCCCTGTGGGGACGGTTGTCACAATCGACGTGTCGCTCCAGCTCGTGGCCGTCGCCGTCGTGCCGCCGAACGCCACCGTGCTCGATCCCTGGCTCGCGCCAAAGCCCGTGCCGGTGATCGTAATCGAAGTGCCCGCTGCGCCCGAGGTCGGGCTGAGAGTGGTGATCGTGGGAGCCGGAACGCTGACCGTGAAGGCCACTCCGTTGCTGACCGTTCCGTTCACCGTGACGACCACGTTGCCTGAAGTTGCGCCCGTGGGAACCGTCGTCGTAATGGAGCTGGCGCTCCAGCTCGTGACCGTAGCCGCCGTGTTGTTGAAGGTCACCGTGCTCGATCCCTGGCTCGCGCCGAAGTTCGTGCCGGTGATGGTGACCGAAGCGCCTACCGCGCCCGAGGTCGGGCTGAGAGTGGTGATCGAGGGAGCCGTGGAGGTGACCGTGAAGGCCACTCCGTTGCTGGCTGTTCCATTCACCGTAACAACCACGTTACCTGAAGTTGCGCCCGTGGGAACCGTCGTCGTAATGGAGCTGGCGCTCCAGCTCGTGACCGTAGCCGCCGTGTTGTTGAAGGTCACCGTGCTCGATCCCTGACTCGCGCCGAAGTTCGTGCCGGTGATGGTGACCGAAGCGCCTACCGCGCCCGAGGTCGGGCTGAGAGTGGTGATCGTGGGAGCCGTGGGAGCGTTGATGGTGAATGCCGCTCCGGCGGATACAACTCCGGATTCCGATACCGTCACGGTTGCCGCTCCGGCGGTCGCGATCAGACTGGCGGGAACTGCAGCCGTCAACTGCGCTGCAGTCTTATAGGTCGTCGTCAGGGCCGTGCCGTTCCAGTTCACGATCGCGCCGGAGAGGAAGTTCGCGCCGTTGACCGTGAGCGTGAAGGCCGCGCCGCCAGCCGTAGCCGATGCCGGAGAAAGCGACGAAATGGTCGGCGTCGTCTGTGTTGTCCCGGTAATGGTGTAGGCCGCCGTCGCCACGGCGCTGTTCGCATAACCCGACGCAACCGCGATGGCATTGATGGTCTCCGATGCGGAAACGCTGATGGGCGCGCTGTACTGCGTCGAGCTCGCGGTGGGCGTGCTGCCGTCCGTGGTGTAGTAAATCGCAGCGCCGGTCGTCGTATCGCTGATCGTCACCGTCTGCACGGAGTTATAGGTTCCGGCCGCGGGCGAGAAGGCCGGCGTGGCCGTCTTCGGCAGATTGATGGTATAGGTCGCTGAAGCCACCGCGCTTGGGCTGTCGCCCGGAGCAACGGCGAGCGCGCTGAGCGTCTCCGTCTGTGAGATGGTCATGGGCTGCGTGCACTGTGATGAGGAAGAACTCGGCGCGCTGCCGTCTGTCGTGCAGTAGAGCACCGCGCCCGCAGTCGTATCGCTGACCGTCACCGTCTGCGAAGAGCCATAGGTTCCGCCAGGAGGCGTAAAGGTCGGCGTCGCGGTGGTCGTCTTCATCGATCCGCCGCTGCAGCCTGCAATCGTCAACGCTCCCGCCAGAACTCCGGCGAACCACACAGCGCGCATGTCCATCCTCTTTGACAGACCCTGCAACACGCCGCCTCCATGACTCCCAACTGCTTTCATGCTTCCCTGACCTTTCATGGCACCTGAAACTGCTCTGCGCTGAGCGCACGCTTCGGGGAAAGCATGCCGCCGCCTGTATCTCGATTCCATTCCTGCAGCATTCGCCAATTGCGGCCAGCTGCTAAAACGCTTCCTTCCGCCGCATAAACTCTTAACGCAGAGTCCTCGCGCGAACGGGAACAAATAGTCCAATGACAGAACGGAAAGGAGGGTGATTTCCCAACCACCACCGGCAAATTTTCCCTGGAGATTTCTTCAGATGGCTTTCGTCTGAGACAAGCGGCAGACGCCGCGCAGAAATAACTCACTCAGACATTACGGAATGACGAGGCGCTGCCTCATAGATATAAGAGACAAGCCCGCGCGGAGATAACAATTCCATGAATTTTCCCCATCCTTAGTTTGACTGCAGCAAATAGAGACCCCATGCCTGATTCGGCGAGCCCGTCTTATCCACTCCGATTAAGAAGACAGCAAACTTCTCATTCATCTGGCCCGCAATCGCGACAGCCGGAAACGAGTACGTCCTGCCGGTGGTATTTCCCGCAAAGCCCGATCCAACCCATACGGTCGCCTGCGGAAACAGACCGTTATTCGAGGAGTCCTGGCTCCCGAGATCGACGGCAAAATCGCAGTTGCCGTAACCACCATTGGCCTGCACGGCCGGGTCCGCGGGATTATTGCCGGGAAAATCTCCGCCGTAGACCATGGTGCCGTTCTGTGGCGGCAGCGACTGGCACGCAGACGGCATAGTCGAAAAACCAAACGAAGCGATCGATGACGACCAGATGGCGTCGCTGGTGCCGCTTCCGTACACAACGCCTAGATACTGCGCGCCGGTGAGAGAGCTTACGTCGACTGGACTGGATGGCTGCGGCAGACCGATCGCCCCGGTACCGGCGCCGAGAAACGGCTGATAGGTCGCGTTTTTGTTGCTGCCTGTCGTGTTATTTGCCGCGTTGCCGGCGAAGCTCCCATTGTTCTCGAGCAGAAAGCCGCCCGGACCGATGCCGACGATTGCGCCCGGAGAGATCGTCTCATTGGCGCCCGGATTGGTAATCGTCAGTGGATTCGGCGCGCTGATGGTGTTGCCATAAAACGTGGGCGAGCATACTCCATTGAGCGAAGTAATCGCAGGCGGATCACCAGACAGGTCGGCATAGGTGGCGACCTGTGTCCCGCTGCTCAGGAATTGCTGAATGCCGCTGAACTTCACCGTGGAGCCGCCCGTTCCGATACTGACTTTCCCATAGGCAGTTTGCGTGTCGGGGTTCCATATAGCCACACTGGGAGCGGTGTTGCTGCCATACGATCCAGGGATGGTGACGAACTGAAAGATCTCAGCGCTCTTAAAATCAGGACAGGACGCAGCGGCCACCAGGGGAACGAAAGGCATACCCTGCAGCTGCACCAGACCTCCGCCCTGGCCGGCCAGCTCAATCGCATAGTTGCCGCCTTTCGGCGGATCGTAGCTGAAGGGCCCGGTATTCCCTGAGTAAGACAGACCATAAGTTCCGTGCGAGTAGGTAATCCCGAAGTTGAGAAGTCCGCGCGCCAGTGTGGTAAAGCCGCCGGAGTAGTTCATCTGCGGTCCGTCCTGCGTATGGCTGAAGGCATAGGTGAACTGAGCAAATGTCTTCGCCGTGTCATCAATGGTGTAAGTAGCCAGAACGGACGAGTCGCTGAAATTGCCTGGTCCGCCATATCCTCCCGACACCACACCTGCGAAGTACGTCCGCAGAGTGCTCTGCGTAACCGGAGGGACGCTGGCGGTGGCGGGCGCGCCGCCTTTGGTGCCGCAGCCCACAGTCAGTCCCGCGATCAGACTGAACAGCGCCAGCATGCGTAGCATTTCTGCCTTCTTCGCTTTCACTCTTCGTGTCGTTTTCATCGCATCAGCCTCAGAAGGTCCCTTTCAGCCCAAACTGCAGAATGCGCGGATCGTGCGCATCCACAGGGTGCAGGAATGAGTTGCCGGCGAGGCAGCCTGACGCGCCCGCGGAATAGCCGGTCGCAATGCCTCCATAGCAGTTCGCGACGTTGTTGCCGCTGTTACCCGGATGAGCCGGGTCGTAAATCCGGAATTGTGTGTGGTTGAAGACGTTGTAGGATTCCGCGCGAAATTCAATGTCGAGCTTCTCGTGGAAGGACTTGAAGTGCTTGAGCAGCGACATATTGAAATTGGTGCGCGCCGGGTTGCTCAGCGAGTTCCGCCCTGAGTTGCCAAACGTAAGACCACGTGGCGCCGTATAGGCATTCGGGTTATACAGCAGCGGGCCGATATTCGAACCATTGCTGGCCACGGCCGGTTTAATGCCGTGTGCATCTCCGCTCCTGTCCACGTAAGACCCGATGCCCAGGTTGTCTCCCACTCCGGCATTATCCGCGGCGCCCGTTCCATCGGAGCCGCCGCCATTGATAATGCTGAATGGTGTTCCCGTCTGCCACAGAGTGATGCCGCTCAGCTGCCAGCCGTCCAGCCACGTCTTCCAGACCGGCGCGATCTGCGCACTGGCGCCCGCATCGTTGACCGGACCCGC
This sequence comes from Paracidobacterium acidisoli, assembly GCF_003428625.2. Classification (GTDB taxonomy): domain Bacteria; phylum Acidobacteriota; class Terriglobia; order Terriglobales; family Acidobacteriaceae; genus Paracidobacterium; species Paracidobacterium acidisoli. The sequence goes on from NZ_QVQT02000007.1 coordinate 218,367, forward strand.
CAGATTCGCAAACCCCTGAAGAAGATGAAACAGCGGCAGATTGTAGAGGTAGCTGATATTCAGCATCTGCCTCTCATCGAAATCGGAGCTCGCCCAGTTGGATTTCAGATCAAGCGAATTTGCGAAGTTTGCCGACGAGCGATCCGAAGCATCGTCGAGAGAGTGACTGTAGGTATAAGACACTCCGATCGTCAGCGCGTTCGTCGTCTCACGCAGTGTCGCCTGCAGCGCGTGGTACTGCGAATCGGCATTGTTGCTGATGGAGATGATGTTGGAAAACCCAGGATAAGGCCGAACCGCATCCGCGCTGATACCCAGCAGCTTTCCGCTCCCTCCGTTTCCTGAATTACCGCCCGACACAAACCCCGGATTGCCGGTGCAGGCCACAATCATATTGATGTAGCCCGGCGAGGTCGGTCCGATTCCCGGCGAGCTGGGAATCCCCGGACCAGTCGACACAATCGGGTTCGTGCCTGCAACGGAAAAGTAGTTAAAGCCGGCGCCGCTGGCGCATACATCGGAGGTGATCGGCTCGCCTGGAGCAAATGGATTCAGAGCGGGACTAAGCGGCTCCAGCTGGTTCAGATCGGCAACAGAGGTCAGATGCGTTCCCTTGGTGCCGACGTAAGCAATCTGCGCCACCACATTCTTTTTCAGCTGCCGCTCAACGCTCAGGCTCCATTGCTGCGTATAGCTGTAAAGCGCTTTGGTCGGAATCGAGGTTACATTCAGCGGGAAGGCCACGCCGCCGGCCGGGCTGATCAGGCTTCCGCACTGCGCTGCGCCTCCCTGGCAGGAGTACCCGATGGCGTTATAGGCACCTACATTATCTGCGTTTGACCCGTTCGGCGTTGGCAGCGTGGAGATATTCGACTGCGTCTCGCTGAGCACCAGAGGAGCGCTGCCGATCAGCGATCCCACATTCGCCTCATAGCCTGTGCCCTGCTCCCAGAAGAGTCCGTATCCGGCGCGAATCGCCATGCTTCCATCGCCGAATGGGTCCCAGGAGAATCCCATTCTCGGAGCAGGATGAAAGGGATAATTCTTCATGCAGCTCGCCGGAATTCCATTCACGCCGCACTGGGTCAGCCCGTTGGTGATCACCGGGCCGAGGCTGCTGAGACTGTAGGGGCCGGTTCTGCCCGAAGGAACAGGCATACCTGGAACACCCCCCTGGCCACCCGTCTTCCAGACCAGATTGCCGTGGTTTGGATCGATATAAACAGAAGAACCGAACGAAGGATTAAAGTTTTCCGGCCGCCAGTTGTAAGCCGTATTGGCCGGGTTATACCACTGGCCGAAGAAGCTCGCCCGAAGACCGGCATTGATCGTGAAGCGATGGTTCACGTGCCAGTCGTCCTGCAGATACAGCTCCGCGACCTTCACCCGGTTGTGATAGAACTGCTGGCCGCTGTCCTGGGTATAGCTCTTGATCCCGGTCTGAGCGTAACTGGGTCCTGGTCCATCGGTAGAGACAGGATTGACACCCGGACCCGCCAGAAAATCGGCGAAGGCATTCCCCGAGGTAAACAGCGACTGCTGATTGCTGAAGCCGAGCAGCCCCTGCAGATCGCCTGAGTCCGCGCCACTGACAGCGCTCAGCTCGTCCTGCCGCACATAAGATCCCGCAAAGCCGAACTGCAGATAATGGTCGCCAAATACCCTGCTCGCGTCATCCCGCAGCGTGAAGGTCGGATTGTCCTGATGCCACGGAGCATACCCGGTATCGACGGAAAACCCATGCCCGCCATATGCCCCGTTCGTACCCTGAAACTCGAGGCCAGGCATCTTGTTTCCACCAAATCCGTTGTCGAAGATGTAGCCCATCGCGCATCCCGTGAGAGGGGTTGCGTTCACACCCGTCTGCGGCGTCGTGCCGCAGAAAGGGTTGTCGGGAATCGGGGTCCAGCCATTGAGCTGGCCTGGATCATCCAGAGCCGCAGGCCGGATGAGCGAAGTCAGCCCCGGGCCCGGCTGCGGGGTCAGCGTAATGTGTTCGACCGAATAGGCAAAGCCAATACGGTTGAGAAAGGCATGAGGAAGGCTCTGCGTCAGGTTCAGCACCATATCCAGACCGGGCCCGTCGAGCTTGTTTTCGACCGTGGGAAAGCTGTTCTGCACGATGCCCCACTGCGGCGTCAGCGTCACCGTGTTCCACGCATCGTGAATAAAACGAAAGGAGAGCAACTCCGTCGGCGTCAGGTTGTGATCGATGCGGAACAGCTCTTCTCTCCAGTACGTCGGCGGAGATACCGCGCCGACAAAGCACCGTGGAAACGGAGTGGGATTGGTCGTGTTACAGCCGAACGTTGCATTCGGCTCGGGAATAATGCCCAAGTTCAGAATCGCCTGGCTCCCGTAATTGGGCGTGATCGTCCGGCTGGGCAGGATGCCGCTTCCCGCATTGGGCGCGTGCGGGCAATCCGGATACGCGGAGGGATTGAAGGTTATGGTGCCGCCAGGCACATACACAGGACATACATCGCTGAAGTTACCCTGCCGCTCCGCCATCGTCGGCACAGCCTGGTTGTAATCCACCGGCGTCTTTTCTCTGCGTATCTCCTCGGAAAAGAAAAAGAAGGTCTTGCTTTTATCTGTGTTGTAAAGATGCGGAATGAAGAGCGGCCCGCCCAGCGTCGCTCCAAAATCGAGCCTGCGATAGAGCGGTGTGTGATAAATGGACTTCCCGTGATATCCCGGAGGAGTCGGCTGCGGCTCGTCGAAATAGTTCCGCGCATTGAACATCTCATTGCGCAGAAAGCCGTACACATCGCCGTGGAACGCATTCGTGCCCGAGCGCGTGGTCACCAGCACGCTTCCCGACGCGCTCTTGCCGTACAGCGCGCTGTAATTAGAGGTCAGCACCGACATCTCCTGAATGGCGTCGATGCTCGGATACACCACCAGCGGCTCGCCCTGGCCGCGGCTGGCATTGATGCTGGTGTTCAGCACATCGCTTCCGTCGATCTCGAAGGTGTTGTACTCCACGCGGCCTCCGTTCACGCTGAACTTCGCGCTCCCGGCAACGCCAACCTTCGCCTCGTCCTGTCCGGTCTGGTTGCTCACGCCGGGCGCAAGCGTGATGAGCTGCGAAAAGTTGCGCCCGTTCAGGCCCAGCCCCGTTACCTCGTTGCTCGACAGCGTCGTCGAGATCGTCGCCGTGCTCGTCTCGACATTCGTCGTCGTCGCGCCTCCGGAGACCGTGACCTCCGTTTTGGCGGCGGCTACCTTGAGCTGCGCGTTAAAAACAAACACCTGTCCATTGGCGAGCGAGATCATCTGGCTCGATGCGCTTCCGAACCCCTGCGCCTGAATCAGAATCCGGTACTGGCCCGAAGGAAGGAACGGCACAGAGTACGCCCCGCCCGCGTCGGTCGTGGTATTCCGCCGGATCGTGCTGTCCTGGCTGATCACCTGCACCGTCGCGCTGGGAATCGCACCTCCATCCGGGTCCGTCACAGCTCCGGAGATCCGGCCGGTCTGCGCAAAGGCCGGCAAACCGTGCAACAGCACGATCAGCAAAGCAGCCGGCAGCCATAAAACACGCAAGCGAAACTTAAACACCGGAAATCCCCCAGCCTTCCCTGAAAATGACAACGGCATTGGCAGAGCCTGTCATGTCTACGGCAGGTAATAACGGAACGAGGTGAAGAACATATTGTCGATAGCCTTCGGTGTGCCGCTGAGGCCATTCAGAGGATCGCCAATGCCCTGCCACACGCGCCGCTCGGCATAGGAATACTGAATGCCCTGCTGCAGTGAGCCATGCGCTCCCTGATAGAAGCGATACCAGTAGCCGAAGGTTCCCTCCTGGATGTTGCGCGTATCCGCCTGGCAGTTGGCCGCGCTCCCGGGCACATTGCCTCCTCCATTCGGTGAAGAGACCGGCAGGACCTCGAGATAGCAGCCCGACACGTTATTATTCGGAGCGCCATAGCCGCCGAGGATCGGCTGGCCCTGCGTCGGCCCGGGCGTGATCACAAAGTAGCCGGTGTTATACCAGGCGCGCTTCGCATACTCTCCACCGTAGTAGCCATACAGCTCAAAGCGCGAAGTGGCATGCCATTCCGCCGAGCCGAGCGCCGAGCCTCCGGTCAGCAGTTCGAGCGAGCCATCGGGATGCGCGGTCGCATCCGCAATCTGCGTGGTGCTGTAGCGGCCGATGCCATCACCCGCCAGCACATGCGCTCCAATCTCGAGCTTTCTGGAGAGAAGAGCGATGCGCGCATTCGCACCCGCGCCGCCTCCTTCGGTCTTCGATGTGAAGGCCCCCAGCGCCGAGGTCGTTACCGGCTGCGTCGCGCCCGGAGGCGCCGCTCCGTTCGGAAAGACGCGCGCCCGGAAGAACCGCCCTACTCCGAAGACTTCAAAGTGGCCCCAGTTCGTTTCGTACGCCGCCTTCGCAATCAGGTCCGGCGCGTAGTTGAAGCTGTAATTCGCCGTCGGGTTATAAAGACCGCCGCCGGTGCCCGCCTGCTGGTAAGCGATCGTCGGCAGATTATGGCCGCCAATATTGAGCGTCTGCGCCTCTTCCACCGCCCCACCCAGCCAGAACCGGCTTCCAAGCTGCTTCACCACGCGAAAGCCGTACTGCCGCTCCCAGGTAAAGCCGACGTTATATTGCGCGTCAATCGTCAGCGGAACAGCTTCCGCGCGATTGTCGAGTCCATGCTGATACTCCGTGGCGAGAGACCACATCTGTCCGCCGGTCAGCGTCCATCCGCTGTTCAGTGCCAGCTGCGCCCACGCCTGGCGCTGGCGCAGCGTATAGCTGTTGCTCTGGTTATCGTTCGACGTGCTCCCCGCCGAAAGAAAATCCGTCTCGTAATATCCGCGCAGCGTCGAAGACGGCATCCTGCCTTCGGCCAGCAGAGAGAAGCGCGACTGGCGCCCGCTCGCATTGAACTCCGACAACACTCCCGCCGTTTGCCCGGCAAAGGGAATACTCGAAAACGGAGTATTCACATCGCCGCCGACGCCGCGCTGTCTGTCTACCGTTTCCGCCGCCAGAAAACCGCCCGGTGTCAGGTTCACTCCGCGAAAGCGGATGCTGTCGGGATTGGCCAGCTTTTTCGTCTCCTGCTGCGTTGCTTCAATCTTTGAGGAAAGCGTTGTCGAGTCGGTCTTCAGGGCAGCCACTTCGTTCTGCAGATCCGTCACCGCTCCGCCATTGGGCCCGATGGACTGCTGCGCCGCCTCCAGCTTTTGCTGCGCCTCCGCAGCGGCAGCGCGGGCATCCGCAGCCGCCTTCCTGGTCTCTTCCAGCTCCTCGTGGTCTGCGGCAAGCTGCTTCTGCACGGTATCGAAGCGCCGCTGCAGATCCTTATACTGGCTCGTCAGCTCGTCCAGCCGGTTGAACTTGTCGTTCAGCTGCTCCAGCAGAATCTGCTCCTGAGTTTTGGGCTTGCTCTTTGCCGGTTTGGTCACCGCCTGATTCGCGCGACTCTGGGCGTGCGCGGCAACAACGATGGCAAACAGCAGAATCACGCCACACATTCTTTTCGCGGTCATCATCCAACCTTCTCCTTCACTCACTTTTCCAGGCAGACTTCCCTCAGTCATCCCCACTCCTGATCTCTCCTGAACCTTCCGCCAGCCAAAACCTTCAGAGCTGCTCTTCGGGAGCACTCTCACTCTGTACACAGAAGCCCATCGGCGCTCATCGCCTGAAAGCTGTGCCGCTGCCCTTCTCATTCATATCGGGAGAAGACGCAACAGGCGTAGCGATCCCCACAAATTCATCCACCGCGTTCTCTCCGTGCCGCACGACCCAAAGATTTCCCGCGCCATCCACGGCAAGTGAGTTCGAATCTCCACCTGGAACCGGCAAAGCGGCCGAAGTGGAACGCACAGAAGGCATTCCGTCCACGCCATCAGCAATCCACACGCGTCCGCTGCCATCGACAGCAGCACTTTGCGCCGTGACCGGGCCTTCACCCGAGTAGTGCAGAGCGAGACTCCAGTTCACCGGCGCCGCAGCAAGGGCCGGCTGATAAGGTCCGTTTCCATTCGCCAGATCGAAGAGAGCATTTACTGCGCCTGCAGACTCCGCAGGATGACGCGCAATCTCCATCGCTGCCTGCAGCGTGTCCGCCGTCGCCGTCCCACCGGTATTGGAGAACAGATCGCCGCACGCGCTTCCGTCTCCCGCTTTTCCACCGGCCGTCACCGCGCATCCATTCAGCAGGTTCGCCAGAGTATCGATCTCTGCACGCGGCGCCGCACCATGGCCCACCGGCGTGGTGGAGCGCGCCTCGCCCGTTGCCGGGTCCACCAGATCCCACACCGTGGCAAATGCATTCTCGAGGCCAGCCTGATTCGCCGGAGTGGTTCCGATATGCGCCGCATCCTGCATAAAGCCGGAGAGCGCATAGGCGGCGGCGACCGTCGTTGCTTCACCGACGGTGACATTCGCTGTCGATCGAAAGCTGCTGCAGGAGCCGAGCGCCGCAACAAAAGCGAGATTCGGATTCGCTCCGCCTCCTGCATTGCCGCTGCGCGCCACCAGATATAGCTCGCTCGCGGAACTCGGACACGCTTCGCCGCCGGTGACAGTAAAGTAGCCGTTGTCATCCGTGCGTGCCGCGCTGTCCTCATAGGAGTTGAGCAGCATCGACGCCGAGCCGTATCCGCTCTCTCCGGTCGCGTAGAGCAGAACGGAAGCTCCGGCCACCGGCTGCGCTCCGGCCATCACCCGTCCATTCACCTTCGCAGGCTGGGGCGAGGTCACCGTTACGAGCGCACTTCCGGATGCGGTCTTGTCCGCGGTCGAGGTGGCAGTCACCGTCACCGCTCCACTGCCGGGCACTGCAGAAGGTGCCGTATACGTTGCAGCGGAGCCGCTGGCGGTATGGGCGGTAATCGATCCGCATGCCGTGGAGCTGCCGCAGCTCAGCATCCAGTCGACGCCCGCATTGCTCACGTCATTCACTACCGCTGCGCTCAGAAGACCGGTGCCGCTGGCCGCCACGGAAAGCGTTGCCGGATTCACCGTTACCGTCACCGGCAGAATCGTGATTGCCGCGCTCACCGACTTCGTAGTGTCCGATACCGAGGTTGCCGTGATCGTGACCACGCTTCCCGCGGGCATCGCTGACGGCGCCGTATAGGTCGTGGCCACTCCGCTGGCCGTCTGCGCCGCGCTGAACGATCCGCACGCATTCGCACCTGCTGCGCCGCAGGCCACCGTCCACTTCGCGCCGGCCGATGCATAATCGTTCGTCAGCACCGCCTTCAGCGAGGCCGTGGCGCTCACGGCGAGCGTCGAAGGAGGCGCTGGAGCAAAAGCAATCGAGATGGGCAGTCCGGTAACGGTCAGCGTGAGGCTTGAATATCGGGATGGATCATCGGTCGCTTTGGCGTAAAGCGTGACGATCCCGTTCGCGGGCACAACCGCCGGTGCCGTATAGAGCGTCACGTAGCTGGCTGCGCTCGTTGCGTAGCTCGGCACCGGGCCTCCAAGCGTATGCACCGGCGCGAACGTGCCGCACGACTGATCCACAATCTCGCCTGGCGGAAGCGGAGTTCCCGCGGGCGGCTCGTTGGTGCACGATACCGTCCAGTCCGCGCCCAGAAGCTGTGCGTCGTTGCCCAGATTGACCATCAGGTAAGCCGTCGACCCGGCGGCCATCGAAGCGGGAAAAGAAGCAAGCGGAGAACCGTTCACCGTAGTGAAGGTGATCGGTCCGGTGGACGGCTTGATCGAGCTGGTCGAGCATCCGGCAAGAAACACCAGCAGAATCGCTGGCAGAACAAGAGCCGGCATCGGAAAACGCCTGTCGATTGGCATGTACATTCTTTCGTCTTCGCGTGAGGTTCTGATTTCGCGGCTGCTTCCGGGCCATGCGTTCATGGCGTCCCTCCCAGCTTTTTGTTCTTTACGGCCAGAGAGAGTGGAGTGACCGCAGGTGTGGCAATGCCCACAAACTCCGTAACCGTGCCGTTGTTGAGCAAAGCCCACACGTTGCCTGATGTGTCCGCGGCAAGGCTCAGCGGACGGTTGCTCAGACTCGGCGAAGCGTACTCGAAATATCCTGATGGAAAGGCGGGCTTGAATCCGGTCACATTGGGAGGCACATTCAGGCTGCTTTCCGTACTGCCGCCATTGCCAACCCAGATCGTTCCCGCTCCATCGAGAGCAATCCCCTGGGAATTAGCCAGCGGATACCTTCCCGATCCGCTGTAACTGAGGACGATGGAAGGCAGATCCGTCGTGCCGATCCCTCCGTAGGGAGGGATCTTTATCAGGCTGCCTGACTCATTGCTCGCGGGAATTACCGTAGCCCAGATATTTCCCGAGCTGTCGGCCGCGATCTGCGTCTGATCCGGCCCGCCTCCCGACGTGACGAAGTTGGACGGAGGAGTCGATGCCGACTGAGAATTCGGCGTCAGAAAGCTGGGAAGGCCGCTGGCATTGTTCAGCTCCGTCAGTGACAGCGCGCCGGAATAGGCAGGCGCATTCGCCCCGAGCCAGACGTTGTTCGATGCGTCGATGGCTAAAGGCGGCAGCAGCGTTACCGTGTCTGCATCTGTTGGAGAGACAGGGACGGTGTAGCCGGTTGCGGGAGAAAGCGGATCGCCCAGACTGTCGAATTTGGCAACGCTGTTGCGGTTGATCGCCCAGAAATTGCCGGCTCCGTCAATCGTCATGTTCAGACAGCCGCTGCTCGTCAGCCCGCCGCCGCCGAAGGGGCTTCCCGGCAGCTCCACCCCCAGGAAATTCAGTTTCGTCAGCCCGTTTTGTCCGCATATCCACGTATCGCCGCCGGCATCGACTACAACCGGACCGGGTGCGGCAAGCGTGCTCGTCGTATATCCGCTGGAAGAGCTGATTGCGGCTCCCTGGTTATCCCATTCGGTTACGCTGTTCGTGCTGGTATCCGTGATCCAGAGATTCCCCGAGGCATCCACAGCAAAGAAGTTCGCACCGCTTGTGCTCGAAAGTCCCCCGCCCCCGGTGAAGTTCAGCGAGAGCGAAAAGTCTTTGGGAATCGTAGTCAGAACCGGCTGGAAGGGCGCAGCCGAAGAAACCATACCGAACAAACTGAGGCCCTGAATGAAAGGAAGATTGCCGCCATTTTCCAGACCCGGATTTTGCGCAATCTCGAACGCCGCCTGCAGCGTGTCGGACGGCACTCCGGAGTAGACCGTTCCGTTTATCCCGCTGTAAGGGTTCGCATAGGTGAACAGATTGCCGCAGACGCTTCCATCCCCCGCGACACCGCCGCCGGTCACCGTACACGCATTGAAAATATCTGCCAGCGTGTTGATTTCCACATAGGGAACCGAAGCATTCCCGGCGGGAACATCGAAGAGCGGCTGGCCGCTGGAGAGATTCACCAGATTGTTGACTGTGGCAAACGCGTTCGCCAGCCCCGTGACATTGCCGCTGCTCGATCCGATATTGAGATAGCTGATCTGTCCGGTCGTCAAAGGATTTGCGGCAAACGATGACACCGCCCAGGCCGAGGCAACCGTCGTCACTTCATTCACCACCACCGGCGACGAGCTCAGCGTTGCGCACGTTCCCAGCGCCGTCATCATCGCCAGATTCGGATTCTCAGGATTGCCGCCCGCCTGCCCGCCAATCGCCACCAGATACATCTGGCTGGACGTCTGCGGGCAGCTGTATCCCGCCGGAATCGTGAACATCCCGTTTGCATCGGTCGCGGCATATGGATTCTGGCCCGGCGCAGACACCAGCGTGGAAGCGGAGCCATAGCCCGATGTTCCCGCCGCATAGAGCGCCACCTGCGCTCCCGTCACCGGCAGTGTCCCGGCCCGCACAACACCCTGTAATGCCGGACCGGTATTAGTATCTGTAATAGTTACGTTTGCCGCGTCTGAAGCCGTCCCATCCGCATGCGCAGCAGCCGTAATGGTCATCGAGCCTGCTGGCGGAGGCGTCCCCGGCGCGGTATACGGTATCGGCAGTCCATTCGACCACCCCTTTACCGTCGTTGCCGTCACCGCAGGCACCGGAGGAACGTACGGCGTCTTCGCCGTTGCCGGAATCGCCGGAATGGCAGGCGTAACGGTAAAGAAACCGCAGCCGTTCGCACATACCTGCCAGTCCACACCGGCATTCGTTGCATCGTTCGCCACCGCCGCAATCAGCTTCACCGTGCTGCCCGCCTGAAGCTGCGTCGGCGCCGTTGGAACAAAACCGACAGAGAGTGCGCTGGAGGCGGCAATCGTAACCGGCGTCGTGACCTGCACGGTACATGTTGTCGCATTGCTTTGCGTGGTGCAGGAAGATGTGGCGGCAGCCGTGATCGTCACAGGCCCGCCGGGTGGCACAGGAGGAGCGGTATAAACCGCATTCACTCCGCTCGCGGTCTGCGGAGGAAAGATATAGCCGCACCCTCCGGCCGTGCTGCTGCCGCAGCTCACACTCCAGGTCACGCCACCGGGCGGCGTCGTATCGTTGCTCACGGCGGCGCTGACGGGAGCGGCCGCACCGGCGCTCATGCTCTGAGGCGGCGCCTGCAGAAAGGCAATCGCGATCGTCGGCGGCGTAATCATGATCGTCGCCAGGCCGGGATTCCCTGCCGGAGTTGTGGCCTTCGGCGTTGCCGTAATGGTGATCAGCCCGCCCGCAGGCGCCGCGGCGGGAGCGGCATACGTTGCCGTGTAACTGGTGCCGCTCCCCGCTGCATTGGTAATCGTGCCGCAGTCTCCTCCGCCGGGGCAGCTTACGGCCCACGTTACGCCGCTGTTCGAAGCATCGTTCGCCACCACCGCGGTGAGCTTTGCCGTCGCCTGCGTGGCCACGCTGGCAGGGGCCGACACCGTCACAGAGATCGTGGGAGTGCCGGCGATCGTCACGGCAGCGCTGGCCGAGGTTATGCCGTCGGCGTGAGCAGTCGCCGTAATCGTCACGGGATTCGCATTCAGCGATGTCGGCGCGGTGTACACAACGGCAGCGCCGCTCGCCGTGTGGCTCGGGCTGATCGTGCCGCAGCTCGGGCTGCTCGGACTGCACCTCAGCGTCCAGTCCACGCCCGCATTGGTCGAATCACCGCTGACCACAGCGATCAGGCCCGCGTTTTCCGTCTTGCCCGCGCTTCTCACCCCTACAGTGAGAGCCGTCGGCGTAACGCTGATGCTCAGCGGCTGGCCCACGGACGAGGATGTAATCGTGATTTTGGTGCTGGCCGATTTCGTTGCATCGGCAATGGACGTAGCCGTGATCGTGACGACACCATCGCTGCCGGGCGGCGCGGCGGGAGCCGTATACGTTGTCTGCGTGCCGGTAGCCGGACTGAAAGTTCCGCACGCCCCTGCTCCCGAAGATCCGCACGCCGCCGACCAAGTCGCCCCGGCCCCTGTCGTATCGTTCGTCAGCTGCACCCGAATCGGCACAGTTGCTCCGGTCGCGAGCGATGCCGGCGGGTTGCTGATAAATGTAATAGTGATCGGCACATTGACCGGCAGCGTGATGCTGCTGCTCGCCGATGGATCGCCGGTGACTGAGGCGGTAATGGTGACGTTGTTGCCGATCGGAACCGTCGATGGAGCTGTGTAAACTGCCGGCACGCCATCGGGTGTGTGCGCGGGTGAAAATGTGCCGCAGGCTCCGCCGGTGACGCTTCCATTCACCGGGCTTCCTCCGCATGTGGCAGTCCAGTCGACGCCCGCGCGGGTTGCGTCGCTCACCGGCATCATGCTGACCTGCGCCTTCATGCCCACCGACAATGCCTTCAGTTGTCCGGAGACGCTCCCGCTCAGGTCGCTGATCGAAATCGCCCCTGCTTTAATGGGAGAGCTGCTGCTGCAGCCGATCACCTGTACAAGCAGAGCAGCGCCGAGCAGAATTGCCGCCGTCTGCGCTCGGTAAACGCGCGATCGCCATAATGACCGAACGATCTTTGCCGCCTCCTGTCGATCACAGGACGGAGCTTCGCACCGGGCAGACAATCTTCGGGAGCCGGCGGCAGCAGCAGCCGGCAGCCGTTTCAACATGAGCAGCATCGCCTGAGAAACCTCTATCTCTTTCCACTCCTGGCTGTGGCCTCTTGAAAGCCGTTTTGCGCCTGCCGCGCATCTGCGCCCAGGTCGTTCATGGACGCAATCAGTTCCGGGAAGATCAGCTCCGCATTCCGCGGCTGGCCGCTGCTGCCCAGCGCGAGCTCCTCACAGAGAGAAAGATTCCGGTTGGCCGCGTTCACCAGCGAATCCGCGCGCCTCCCTGTTACGCCGGGCAGCCTTTCCATATCCGGATTCCCGGCCGCTTCACCGAGCAGTCTTCTTTCCTCGTCAAGGGCCGCCATGAGCTTTTCGCGATGCACAAAGATGAGCTCTGCCAGAGTCGCTCTGGCTACGTCGTTCATCGCGCCGTCCGCAGAGAAGCGATTCAGCAGATCGGCAATCGATCGGCTTTCCTGGCTGGCGGTGATCGCGCTGTTCAGCAGTCCCTGCGAGAGCTCTCGCAGAGCATCCGCATCGCGTCCGCGCGCAACGAAGTATGTTTCGAGGGGAGAAGGATTGACCGAGACGGAGTCCATCCGCACATTCGCGGCTGCAGGCTGATCCCGCAGGTTCTGCTTCAGCCGCTCGATGCTGAGGATCGAGGGCTCCACATGAGACAGCAGACCAAGCTGCGCCATCAGCTCCCGGCGCCGATCCTCCGTCTCAACAATTCCCGTCACCCGAATTCCCGAGGGAGTTCTCTCCAGGCGAATCTCTTCGCCCGTATCCGCATGAAGCTCATTCAGAGCAAGCCTTGCGCTCAGCTCCGCTTCATCCAGCTGTGTCGCATCGAGAGAAACAGGAAGATGAAGAATCTGACTCGTACGCGTGCGGCGAAGCTCGCCGGTGCCGGCAGCGCCGAGGGGCTCAAACAGGTTTGTCGTCGCGGGATTCCAGGGCAGAACCTCATAATTCAGCTCCGCAATTTCAACCGTCTCATTGTCCCGGAAGGAAATGGTTCGATCCACGGGGTGAAAATCCGTATCGCGAACCGTAAAGGTCTGCGCGGAGATCTCCCCCTCCGGTGTCGTTGTCGTCAGCTCCAGCAGATGTCTGCCCGACCGTTTAATCTCGTCCTGTCTGACTCTCTGCCGGTCATGCCACTGCTGATAACCGGTGGCGGAGAGAGGCGCATCCCAGGAAACACCCGCATTCTCCAGCCTGACCTTCAGCCGCTGATCGTCCGGCGGCAGCGTCTGCTTTTTAAGATGTCTCTGTCCCTGCGCATCGCGGTAAATGGCGCGCTCCACCGTTCTCTTCTGCGCTTTGATTCTGACCGTCTGGCAGATCACAGCCGGAGGCACAGGCTCATAAGGATCGGCATCCCACCTTTCTGCGCGCACCAGCAGCGTGTTGGAGGTTATGTCTGGCCGCGACTGTTGCTGCAGCCATACAAAAACGCACACGATCGACGCGAGTGCGAGCATCATTGCAGTCGCAAGGGTTGGACTCATAGCCGGCCACGACAATCGGGGAAGATTTCTCTTACTCGGTGTCTTTCTTTCCTGTAATCGTTCTTTTGAAACCGATGCTTCCACCTGGAACAGCTTCTTCAGTCCTTCTTCCAGGGCCCTCCTGCCCGCTTCAGGCTCGCGAAGATCGAGCCGGACACACGAGTCGCGGTAGCCGCTCACGCGTTGCGATATATTCTCCAGACGATCCCGCTGCGCCTGGCACCTCATGCACGCCCGCAGATGAAGTGCGGCGTCCTTTTTTCCGGACAGCACGCACTCCCCGTCAATGATCCGGAGAAGATCGTTATCCGAAAGATGAGACCGCATCTGGTGGCGAAGCCTGGTCATAAACGACTTCACAGGCCCTCCGCCAGTCGCTCCAGGCCACGCTTCACAAGATGGATCGCCCGCTGTTCGCTTACACCCAGCACCAGCGCGATCTCCCGGTAACGCAGCCCCTCCGCGCGCAGCAGCAGGCTGCCCCGCTGTTGCGGCGTCAGTTGCTGAATGGCCGCCTTCACCCGCTTCAGCTCTTCTTTTTGCAGATACTGCCACTCGGGGTTGGAGTGAGGATCGACGGGCTCATCGGCGATCGCCTCTCCCCAGTCCGTATTTGAAAAACTCCGGTTGCTGGCCCGATGAATATCCATCGCCAGGTTATGCGCTACCTGATAAAGCCATGCGCGGAGGTTTTCCTGCTCTCTGTCGTCGCGCAGATGATGGACGAGACGCAGAAAGGTTTCCTGAATAACATCTTCAGCCTTGTCCGCAGAAACCCCCAGAGAACGCAGATACGAATAAAGAGACAGATTGTAGGCGTCGTATAACTCCAGGATTTGCCTCTGAGTAACGGAGTCCTTTCTCTCACTCAACGACAATCCCGCCATTTGAGAAGCCGCATTTTGATCGTCGTCTCTGTCATCCTTCGCCCAGGCAATCTTCCCAATGCTGATCAATGCGGCCGCCCCTTCCAACCCACGCGCAGACAATTCCCTCTGCTTCTTTCCTTGTGGGCGGAAATCTCCTTGCGATCTCAACCCTGCCCGAGTCCTGGGGGATGGTCGGCAGTCGGAACTGCGATGGATTCCGAGAGTGGCCTGATTATGGGCTTTCGACGAAGAACACTGCGTAATTTCTGCTATCATTCCCGATTAATTTCCTGACACTTCGGCGCCCGAATCTTATTCGTTTGTCTTTCTCGGAGCGCATAACATCGCCTAAGATCCGCATCTGTCCCGGCGGACCAAAAAAAGTAAGAAAAAGCTATCCAAGCCTGTAACGGATAAAGGTGGGCTTTCCCAACCACCCGTGCAATTTTTTTTTCAGATTCCCGTGAAGTGGCCCGGAAGAATGGCAGAATCCCATTCAGGGGATAAGGAACCCCGCGAGCGCACGAAGCACCCTGTGGTGTAACGCTCCACGGGTCGAAATCCCAACTATCTGAAAGCAATTTTTTTGAAAATCTTTCAGGCAGAGCGCGAGCCGCACAAAAAGGCATCAGCGCTGCAGGCAGCGAGGTCGAGATAGATATACATGGCCGGTATCCGCAGAATGATGAACAGAGGATAAATTTCGGAGTCCGCAGAAGCCTGCAACGGCGCTCCCCTCATCCCGATTTTCCCCGGCGCTCCGCCGCAAAAAACCAGAGAGGCATAACCCGGGCTTACTGGAAAAATCAGATTCTCAGGTCAGCCCTGGCTTCTCCGCATTGCGGCAGGGCAGCTCGCAGCGCCCCGGGCGCCGCAGCCATCCGGAGGAATGCACATTCCGCAATGGCCATTGCTGGATACGAATTCAAAATGGTATGGTGGTGCCGCCTGGAGAAGGCGCCTCCAGGCGGACGCATATCGGTTTCGTTCGGGACACAAACTATCCATGCGCTTACGGAGAGGCATTCGCATGCTATTGCGGAAGGGTTCGCCCCTGAAGAGGATGTTTTTTGTGCCGGTGGCGCTGGCAGCCACGGCGATGGGCACCACCGGGTGCCGGCAGACAGAGGTTCCCGCCCAGACAACGACGCCCGCCCAGACGTCCGGTACCACACCGCATATGCCCACGGCTGAGGAGCGCGCCGCCATCACCGCCGCTTCTGCCGCGGAGCGGGACCGGGAGCTGAAAGTGCTGGGAATTACAGCGATGCAGCCCTCGGTAACCGCCTACGACATCGGCAAGCCCGGCAATGCCAATTACGACGAGTCGAAAGCGAACCCATATCCGAAGCTGCCCGCCCTGCTGGTCATGAACGACGGAACGAAAGTGATTACGCCGGCCCAGTGGGAGGCGCGGCGGAAAGAGATCCAGGCGATGTTTGCCGACGATGTCTACGGCAAATATCCGGCTCACATCCCGTCGGTCACATGGAAGGTCGACAGCGTGGAGCAGCAGACGATTGCCGGAGTGCCGGCGATCGTCAAGCACATTACCGGGCATGTCGATAACTCGGAGTATCCGGCCATTACGGTCGATATCAAAGCCGACGTGGTCACTCCGGCGAGCACACACGGGAAGAAGGTTCCGGTCATTATCGGAGGCGCAACCCTGCACCCCTTCCATTTTGCGCCGCGGCCGGCGGTGCCGGGTGGTGTTGTCCATCGCATCGCCATGCCGGATAACCCTCCGGACTCGGCGAAGCTGCTGCTCGAAGCCGGATGGGGCTTTGTCGGGCGCGCCTCGAACGAAGTACAGGCCGACAATGGCGCCGGACTGGATAAGGGCATCATCGGCCTGGTCAACCATGGCCAGCCGCGAAAGATGGATGACTGGGGCGTGCTGCGCGCATGGGCCTGGGCAGACAGCAGGATTCTCGACTATCTCCAGACCGATCCCGATGTGGACGGAGCGAAGGTAGGCGTCATGGGCCACTCGCGTGGCGGCAAAGCTGCACTGGTGGCGATGGTCGACGACCCGCGCTTTGCGATCGGATATATCTCGTCCTCAGGTGCAGGCGGAGCCGATCTCTACCGGCGGAACTACGGCGAATCGATAGGAAATCTCTGCGGCGTATCGGAGTTTCACTGGTTTGCCGGCAATTTCCTCCGCTATGGCGCGGTGGGACACTCGCCCAATGAGCTGCCGGTAGACAGCCATGAATTCATCGCGCTCATCGCGCCGCGGCCCGTATTCATTGGTGGAGGAGCGCTGATCACCGATCCGGAATATGCGCCGGGCGATGCATGGCAGGACGCGCAGGGAATGTTCATCGCGGCAACGGCAGCGAGTCCGGCCTGGAAGCTGCTGGGGTATGAAGGACTGGGAACGGCAAAGTTTCCGCCCATGGGCACGCTGATCGACTCAGGACGAATCGCCTTCCGGCAGCACCAGTACGGCCATACGCCGGCGCCGAACTGGCCATACTTTCTGGAATTTGCACAAAAGCAGTTCAGCGGAAAGTAGTCATCGTATTCAGACTTCGGAAGCATACGCAATCTTCAACCCTTGTATGCTTCCGGGCTTCACTGCAATCGTGGCGACAGCCCTCCGCGCTATGACTTCGGCGATGGCGACAGGGCGACAGCGGCTTCGCTGGTGAGAACACGGAAGACAAATGTCTCCTGGAGGTACAGCCGCACAGCAGAATCGGTGTGGCTAAGGTAGCCGATGGATACATCCTGTCCGATGTTGAGCTCGAAGTCCCCGCCTCGCGTGGTCAGGACGAAGGCGCCTTCGATCGCCGGCGCCCAGACGATTTTGTCATCGACGATCCGTTTGACGTGCTCGAGGACCGGGTAGCCGTGATCGCGCGTCTCGGCGAGCGCCGTGTACTCATTCGCTCCCAGCAGCACCGAATACGGTCCGTTGACGCCGACAAGGCGCAGCTGGCTCAATGCATGCGCCACCGCGTCGGGATAATCGCGCACATCGGCGGGGAGCGTATCGACCGGATTGCTGGTGACCTCCCGAATGCCCTGGATATTCGCATCGCCGTATCCATCGAAGATGGCGCGGTCTTCGGCAAAGGCAAGCATCTTCGCGGCGTCTTTCGCCGGCTGCCAGTCGGAGTCGTCCGACCCGCGCTCCACATCGTCGATGGCCTGACGGGAGAGCTCAAACGGAACGCGCAGCTCCACCAGCGGCTTCACCTCGCGGCGGCTGGCGATCATGCCCTCGGCAGGGGCGGCGATCGGCTGCAGATGGCCGGTGGCCACTCCAGGCAGAGCCACTCCACCGGGCGAAGGCACATCGACCACCCGTCGTCCGGCCAGATACCGCTTCAGCGTCCTCGTCGTCTCTTCTTCAATCTGCGACCACGCAGCATCAGAGATGGGTGCCAGCTCCCGATGGAGGTTATTCATCTTTCTCTCCTTTAAGTGATCCTATTTTGAGTGATGTGTCGTCTGCGGACGAGCTCGCGGGTGAATCCGCCATCTGCGATGCGCCGGCCGCCGCCGTGGAGTCCGGCGCGTCTCCGCCGATGTTGTCGAGAAACGTAGCCGACGGCACGAAAAACAGGGTGCCGGTGACTGCGTTGCTGAAATCGAGCAGCCGGTCGTAATTGCCCGGCGGACGGCCCACGAACATGTTCTGAAGCATCGCCTCGGTAATGCGCGGCGTGCGGCTGTAGCCGATGAAGTATGTTCCGAATTCGCCGTGCCCCGGACGGCCGAAGGGCATGTTGTCTCTCAGAATTTTGACCTCCTGCCCATTCTCCTCAATCACCGTCAGAGCGCTGTGCGCCGACGACGGCTTCTCGGCGTCAGAGAGCTCGATATCCGAAAGCTTTCTCCGGCCGATAATGCGCTCCTGCGCCTCGATGGAAAGAGCATTCCATCCCTTCATGTCGTGAAGATACTTCTGCACGATGCAATAGCTGCCGCCCGCAAAGGCCGGGTCTTCGTCGTCGACAATCGCCGCCTCGCGAGCCGCGTCTCCTCGTGGATTCTCTGTGCCGTCGACGAACCCGATAACGTCACGGTCCTCGAAATACCGGAAGCCGTGAACCTCATCGGCAACGGAAACCACGTCGCCGATGCTGTCCATGATCTGGGTCGCCAGCTCAAAGCAGAGATCCATTCGTTTGGCTCGAATGTGGAAGAGAATATCGCCGGGCGTGGAAACCGCATGGCGACCTCCGGAGCGAATCTCTCGAAAAGGATGAAGCTCAGCAGGGCGCGGCGATCCGAAGAGCCTGTCCCAGGCCTCCGATCCGAATCCGGCGATGCAGGTAAGACCTGCCTCGATGTCGCGAAACTCCACCGCGCGTATGAGCCCGGAAAGATCCGCGCAGAATGAGCGGAGAGCCGCATAGCTGTCCTGATCGGGGCGAATGCAGACAACCAGAAAAATTGCCGCGCGCGTGAGCGGAGCCACTACCGTCTGAGGAAGAACGATCTCGTTTAGTTCCCTGGGAGCTTCCATTTCGTCAGTCTCGATCCACGGTGATTCGCTTTTATCTGAAGTATCGCATCCCGCATGGCATCGCACCTCTGCCTCTGCCCGGCCGGAATGGCGGTGGCGCAAACCT
This sequence comes from Paracidobacterium acidisoli, assembly GCF_003428625.2. Lineage (GTDB taxonomy): Bacteria > Acidobacteriota > Terriglobia > Terriglobales > Acidobacteriaceae > Paracidobacterium > Paracidobacterium acidisoli. Next base: position 237,252 of record NZ_QVQT02000007.1, read on the forward strand.
GCATTCTAATAGGCCGCGATAAATGGATTGTATAAAGACGGTGGCACAGAACGGCCCGCTGCTTCTGGAAAATCCGATCCGCCGGGGCTGCTCTTCCGCTGACCGGCGCGCTCAATGCCCCGCGCTTTGGCCGCCGTCGACGTGAAGAATCTCGCCCGTAACAAAGCCTGCGCTTTCGAGGTAGAGCACCGCTTCCACAATGTCGGAGATCTCGCCCATCCTCCCCATCGGATGCATCCGGGCCAGAGCTTCATAGCTTTCCTCGGCATGCATCGGCGTCCTGATGATGCCGGGCGACACTGCATTGACGCGAATGGAACGACCTGCATATTCGATGGCAAGGCTTTTGGTGGCCGACTGCAGGCCGCCCTTGGTGAGCGAAGCCAGCACCGAAGGCACGCGCGAATTCGCGTTGTCGACCAGACTCGTCGTCATGTTCACGATGTGGCCGCCGCCCTGCTTCTCCATCGCTTCGACCGCGTGCTGAGTGATGTAGAAAAAGCCATTCAGATTGGTCGACAAAATCTGCTGATAGTCCTGAGCGGTGTATTGCGTAAACGGCTTCGCGGTGAAGATGCCCGCGTTGTTGACCAGCGTGTCGATACGGCCGAACCGGGCCAGGCCTTCCGCAATAACTCGCGCTCCAGTCGCGGGGTCGCCGATATCTCCGGCAATGGCGAGCACGTCCGCATCTGTGGACGGCGCGATCGACCGCGAAGTGGCGACGACACGATAATTGCGGCTCCGAAAAGCGTCCACCAAAGCAGAGCCGATGCCTCTGGAAGCTCCGGTAATGACAGCGACTTTCCGATCGGAATTCATGGGAATACCTCACTTTGTTACGTTGTTGCTCTTCAAAAACCGGCCAGAGAACACACTCTACGCCTCTTGTGCGCCTTCGACATTCCTCTCCTCTCTGTCGCCCGGTAATGGAATGCTTCTTACAATAAGAAGGGGGGCGGCTCCTGCCTTCGCAGCGTTCCTGAAGGCTATTCACCCGCGTTTCTGTTTTTTGAATGACTGGAGGTTATATCCATGACTGGCTCGGCATTCTTATCCCGGCTCGGCATCCGCTTACCCATCGTGCAGGCTCCTATGGCGGGCATCAGCACTCCGGCGCTTGCCGCAGCAGTATCGAATGCGGGAGGACTTGGCTCGCTGGGTATCGCCGCGATGTCCCCTGAACAGGCAGGCGCGACCATCACGGAAACAGGACGGCTGACCGGTGCCCCATTCGGCGTGAATGTCTTCTGCCATGCGCCGGCGAGGCGCGATCCAAAGCTCGAAGAGGAGTGGCTTCGCTATCTCTCTCCCAGCTTCAAAGCATTCGGCGAAGAGCCACCCAGCCATCTGCAGCTGCTCTACAAAAGCTTCCACGAAGACAACGAAATGCTGTCGGTCCTGCTCGATCTCAGGCCCGCGGTCGTCAGCTTTCATTTTGGCCTCCCCACACCCGAACAGATTCGGGCGCTGAAAGAGGCAGGGATCGTTCTTTTGGCCACGGCGACGAACCTGCACGAGGCGCACCAGATCTCCGCGGCACAACTGGACGGAATCGTTGCGCAGGGGATCGAGGCCGGGGGCCATCGCGGCATGTTCGATCCCGGCAACAGAGATGAAGGTCCTGGCACGATGGCTTTAACGAGAATCCTTGTCCGCAATAGCTCTCTTCCCGTCATCGCCGCGGGCGGCATCATGGATGGAGCCGGGATCGCTGCGGCACTTTCACTGGGCGCGGATGCGGCGCAACTGGGCACGGCCTTTGTCGCCTGTCCCGAGTCTGCGGCTGACGCAGCGTATCGCGAGGCCTTGCTTGCCGGAGCCTCGGCGCGGACCGTGATGACCCAGGCGATCTCCGGACGTCCGGCGCGTGGACTTGCGAACCGGTTTACCGAGCTGGGTGAGGCTCCATCCTGTCCCAGGATGCCCGATTATCCTCTGCCCTATTTCGCCGGCAAGGCATTGCATGCCCTGGCGAAGCGAAATGGAGATTCTTCTTTCGCTGCTCAGTGGGCAGGACAGGGAGTATCCATGACAAGAGCGATGCCCGCGAGCGAGCTTATGTCGACCCTCTCCGGCGAGCTTGATGCTGCAACCCACCGCTGAGGGGCAGCCGCACCTCGCCGGCACACCTGCTTCCGTGAACCGCAGCCCTTCTTCCGCTAATTCGCAGGCTCGGTGTAACGGGTATTCTGCAGTATGCTGCCCGATGTCAGAGTGCCTGTCACTGTGATGATGAAGCTCTGGTGCGCCTCGATGCCGTCAAGTCTATCTGCGGTTAGCTGCACGGTAAAATCGCCGTCGTGCGTATAGGCATGGACCGCCTGCGGACCGGCAAACGTTGTTCCATCTCCGAAGTCCCAGCGATAGCCCAGTGCCGGTACGCCCTTTTCCTCTGCCTTCGCTGAAAAGTGCACCATCTTACTCACAGCGGCCTGCCTGGGAACATCGGCCGTAATCACGGGAGCAGCGGCCGGCACAGTCGAGTCAATCAGTTTAATCACGCGAACCGAGTGCCTTGGCATATCATCCAGCCGCACGGTTCCTTCGTTTACGGCAACAACCGCGCTTTGATTCAGCACATCATATGCCTGGAACAGATGATCCCCGGGCAGAGCGAAATCCGCGAGCCGGAGCACATGGCTGCGCGGCCGATCTGTCCAGTTATAGACCACAAGAATGGACTGGCGCTGATCTTCGCGGAGGAAGAAGATGCTCGGCTGCCCGTCCGCGGGATCGTACGAGAGCAGATCCACCGGAGTCGCAGCCCGGCTGATCTTCACCATATCCAGCAGATCGCGGTTTTTCAACAGGTCCAGACGGTCTTTATCCATGCTGAGTATAGGAAGATCGTCCCCGATCTCGTACATGCCGCCTGAAACAGCGGAGAGAACAATGGCATCCTGCGCCTCGTCAAGCGTCTGCCCTGCGTTATGCCGCCTGCGGCCATTGGGCCCCGGATCGGGCGTGACGGGAACCTGCGCGGCGATGTTGAACGCGTCCGGGTCATCGAGAAAATAATTGCGATTCATGAAGTAGCGCGCTGCAATTCCGAGCGCCACGCTTTTGGTGTTTTCGAAGGTATGCCCTGTGTCGTGGGAGATGCGCCCTTCGTCCACAATTCCCACCGGAGTCAGCATCGGACTTCCGTCCTTATCGATCAGCACATCGTCGCCCACGGCCCTGCGGATCACCTTCAGTCCGATCAGCTGAGCCTGCAGCGCTGTTACGTCCGGCCGGTAGCGGTAGCCTTCTATCGCCGTTCTGTCCATGAAATCGAGCTTGATATACCGCACGCCCCATTCGCGGGTCAGCGTGGTATAGGTCCTGCGCATGTACTCCTGTGCGCCCGGATGCGTCGTATCCAGGGCATACATGGTGTCTCCGTCCTCTTTTACGACGGGAATCGGCGTGCCATCCGCCGTGTGCACCAGCCAGTCCTTGTGATTCAGATAGACCCACGCGCGATCGCTCACCTCAAACGGAGCCGTCCACACTCCGAAGGTAAGGCCAAGATGAGAGACCGTGGCGCCTACCGAGCGCATGCCGTCGGGAAAAAATCTCGCGTTGGGCGTGGTGTATTCGCCGCGCGCGTACTGATACCCCTCATCGATAAAAAAGTGATCGTAGCCGAACTGTTTCAGGTTCTCTGCCATCCACTGGGCATTCGTCAGCACCGAGCCCTCGTTCACTGCCATTTCATATGAAGTCCAGCTCCACCATCCCATCATGTTCTGGCCGGTCACCCGGGCATGATGTAAAAGACGAATCGCTTCGCCGTATGCCAGCAACTGGCTGTGATAATCCGTCCCGGCTGCGATCATGATCCGCTCTGAGGCCATGCTCTCGCCATCCGCGAGAGGCAGGCTCAGCTCCGGCGCATCTTTTACCTTTTTGCTTTGAATCTCCGTCGTTCCCGTAGAATCCACGGTGTAAGAGGTGATTCTGGCGCTGTCTTCCGAGCCCTGATACTTAAGGTGCATCAGCGTCAGAAAGCGGTCTGCGGAAAGTGCGCCCACAAACAGGCTCTCTCCGGACTCGCGGTTATAGATCAGCTGGCTTCCTGCGGCGCGATGCATCTGGAGCGGGCCGGCTCCCAGATCGTAAAACGGAAGCTCCCAGGGCGAGCTCCAGAGCGGCCAGTTTTCGCTGAAGCTGTCTGACATAACCCGGTCGGCCGAATCCGGCCCGTCAAGGCCGACGACCGTCTGACCCGTCGATTCCAGATTGCGCAGGGCCTGCACCGTCAGCTTTTTCCCTGTATGGTTCCGGACTTCGACCTGAACGGCGGCATAGGGACGCTGATCGTAAAGCTCGACCGTATAAATAAGATCGGGTTTGCCCTGCAGCCCGCTGCACGTAACGCGGATCTGCGAGCCCGCGCCCAGAGAGTCCTCGAATGTCGATACGTCAGCGTGGTGCTGCGGGTAGTCGCTCGACCGCACCCACGTGTGATCGATCTCGGCTCCCGAACGCGCAATCAGTACCGGCACCCCTGCCGCCGCGCGCGTCGCAACCTGAAAGGTTCCGTCCTGCACCCTCACCGCCAGGCTGCCATTGGAAAGCTCCTGAGAACGGCACGGAGGAGCGGCGATGCACAGTGCCATTGCGAGTCCCAGCGTCCATATGGATTGACCTTTGCTGCCGCATTTCGCCATTTTTATGTACTTTCTCCTCACAGCTTCGTTCCCGGATAACCATCAACAGCGGATCACTGCCCCATTCCCTGCCTCGCGCCGGCCCCCGGCACACCTCGCGGCGGGCCATCAGACGATGTCCTTCGTCTCTCTGTAGTGGCGGCGCGGTGAAATGGGCAGCCGCACCAGATTACCCTGCTTTTCAAAAGATGAGCCCTGGCATTTGTCCTATACACAGCCGACAAAGGTGGAAGGCCGTTTCAGAGCGCATCCGCGCAGCGCGTGGCCTGCCTGCGCGGCACATCAGGGAGAAGAAATGTACAAAGGACAGGAAGCCGCATCGCTGCAGCAGGCCGAAGAGTCAGCACATTGGTGGCATAACTCGCCGTTTGGCAGTCATGCTGAGATATTTTCTCCCGGAAATGTTCGCAGCTCGTGCATGAGTTCGATGGCCATGCGGGTAGGCGAATACAATCCCTCATGAAATGCAAAGGCACAGCCGTTGCTGCGGGTTCGCACCATGCGTATGATCTCCCGCGAAATCGGAGTGGCTTTCAGAAGCCCCTGATCCTCCAGGATAAGCCGCATTTCTTCGCGCCTTTCCGGAAGGCGCAGGATGATTTCGCTTTCTGCAATGACGCAGACCGGATTCGCTGCGCGCTTTTGGCGGCACATATCCCGCAAAACCTTACAGAGACCTCGCCACGCTGGTCCTCGTCTGTCCCTGTCCGCATCCTGCCGGACCATCTGTTTCGCTTCGGCCTCTTCCCTGCTGTTTTTTTTGCCGGACTTACTGCCATTCTTCGGCGAAGGACCATGGAGCAGCCTGTCAAACCACTGCGGATCAATCCATTTCCCTGCGGCTTCTATCATTGCAAACAGACAGTCTCTTGCCTCTTTGTAATCGGACGCGTCAATCTGTCCGCTCAACGTGCCTCTCCGGCTTTCTGCTCTGCCGGCCACCAGGAAATAAATTCCGCTGCTCTTCTGATGGGGGCGAATCGTGCATTCGATCCCGACTTCGGCAGGGCTGCGGCGTTTGTCGCGCTTCTTATCGACGTACGCCGCCAGCGCATCTTCCTGTCGCGCAAGCCCGGCACGTTCAACAAGAACCCGTTCATGCTTCTTCGCCAGCGCGAAGGCGTCGCCGTCGCGGAAGATACGGCCGGAAATCTTCTCTCGAATCTCTACAGAGGGAGGTTGAGGCAAGGCATCCCGGGTCAGTGTGTGGTGGAGAGGCGTATTACCGGTCCGCGAAAACAGAACCGCCTCCGCAGTCGGGGAACAAGGCCCGTCCTCATGCTGGAGAGCCTTGTTTCCGAGTTCTGCAATCACTGCCTGATCCATTCGCATTCAGACCTTGCTTCCATCAATGAACCATCAGGTTGAGAGGCACAGCATTTGTTGTGCCGTCCTGACCCTTCGCCGTGACGGTGATGGTGTAAGTCCCCGGAGCAACCACCTGCGAAGCGGAGCCCGATGAGCTGCTGCCGCAGGCCGCCAGTCCCGCAAGTCCTGTCAACAGGATTGCCAGAATCAGCAGCTGTTGCAGCCATCCACTCTTCAGCAGCCGTCTGCGGTGGAATACGAGCAGCAGACCGGCCAGCGCGCCGGGGAGACAGAAGGCCGCTGCTTCCATCCGCATCCCGCCTTCCTGGCTGAGTCCTGCAACCGCCGTCGTCGCGCTGTTGGTGATCACCGTCAGGGTCGTGGTCTGCTGCGTTGCGGTGCCGTCCGGACTGACGGTAGCGGGAGTGAAGATGCACTGGACATTCGCAGGAAGAGTGCCGCAGCTCAGCGTTACCTGGCTTTGATAGTAGTTGAGCGGGGTGAGTGCAATGGTGGTCTGGAACGACTGTCCCGCCGTAATGTTGAACTGCTGCGGAGTGGCCGTCAGCGTGAAGCCTGCGGCCGGTCCACCTGAGGTGATCGTCAGTGTGCCATCGACCGGCATGAAGGTGTAATTCGCCGCACTCAGCACTGTCTGAACCGTTCCATTGCTGTTGTTGATGATGGCCGATGGAATGATCGGGTACGTTCCAGCCGGAGAGCCGGGCATCGCGGTTGTTGTAATGTTCGGCTGGCCCGAGGTGGCGCTGCCCTGCGTATCGCCGTTTACAAAGCCGGTGAGCGTATATGTGAAAGTGGGATTCGGCTCGTTGTTCATGCGTGTGGCATTGTTAGCCGTCAGCGTGAGCAAGGCCGGGTTAACGGTAAAGCTCTGGCTGACGGACGCGGCGGGGCCGTACTGGCCGGCTCCGGGTTGTGTAGCGGTGACCGTTACATTTCCGGCGCCCGTAATCGTCAGCACATTCCCGGCCACGGTTGCCGGTCCGGCAGTTACGAGATACGTGATGCCGAGGCCCGAGCTGGTTTTCGCGTTCAGCGCAAACGGCTGCACACCGTACGTGACGTTCGCGATGGGCGCGAAGCTGATCGTCTGCGTCTGGCCGGTGATGATGGTCAGCGTGCCCGCAGCGAAGTTGAGCGTGTAATTGGATGCAGTGAGCGAGCCGGCAGTGATGTTGATGGGATACGCGCCCGGCGTAGAGCTCTGCGTGGCCGTTGTGTTTTCAGATGGAGTTCCAGAAAGCACCGCCTGGGTATCGCCGTTCAATAACTGCGCGGCGTTGACGGTGTAGCCGGT
>NZ_QVQT02000007.1:244739-252840 GCF_003428625.2 Paracidobacterium acidisoli
ATTCACCACGATGGAGCCCGCACCGGTGATCGTCAGCGTGTTGCTGCTGGTGATGAAGCCGGGACCCGATGCGACGGTGAAGGTTACCGGCAGCTTCGAGCTGGCTGTGGCGCTGAGCGTGATCGGCTTCGCGCCGTAGGTGACGCTGCCGACCGGACCGAAGGTGATGGTCTGGCTTCCCGTTCCGGTAATGTAGAGCGTTCCCGGCACGAAGCTCAGATCATAAGCGGCAGGCGCGGTCAGCGATCCCTGCGCGATGCTGATGGGGTAGTTGCCGATCGGCGAGTTCTGCGTGCCCGCCGTGGTCAGAACGGGAGTGCCGCTGGTCGTATCGCCGTTCACCAGTCCGTTGATGGTGTAAGTCAGCGCAGGAATGGCGCTGCCCTGAGGGACAGAGATGTTGTTGGCGGCGATGGTGAGCGTCGGGCCGCCGGTTGAAGCCGTCGATTGCGGAACCGGCGTGGCCGCAGCATACTGCCCGTTGCCGAACTGATACGCGGTTACAGTGATCGCGCCCGATCCGGTCATGGTCAGCGTGCCCGCGGTCTGGTTCACAGTGCCCGGACCGGAGACGCGGTAGCTGATGGGCAGGCCCGAGCTGGCCGTCGCGTTCAGCGGAATCGTCTGGCCATAGATCACGCTGGCCGGCAGCGCCGGGAAGGTGATGGTCTGGGCCGTGTTTCCACCGATGGCGATTCCTGAACCGCCTGCCGTGATGACGTTATTGCCGCTCACAGCGTTGTCGGCGTTGCTGGCCACGGTGATCGCGGCCGTCTCCGCTCCCTGAATCGTCGGGAACCACTGCACCTCAATGTTGCAGGTTCCGCCCGCGGCCAGAGAGATGTTCGACGTGCAGTCGGCGCCGCCGCTCGGCTGCTGCGAGAAATCGCTGGGGCTCGGCCCGGGCGTGGGTGAGGTGTTGGCCACGCTGATGCCGGAAAAGTTCAGCGGCTGCGCGCCGATGTTGGTAACAGTAAACGTCTGCGTATTGTTCGTGCCCTCGTTCTCGCTGCCGAAGTTGATCGCCGTCGTGGTCACCGGCACTTCCCGCACAATGCTGAATGAAGCGTCTGTCAGATAGAGATTGCCCTGGCTGTCCAGGCCCAGCCCCGGAGCGTTGTACAGCGACGCACTCGTCGCCAGACCACCATCACCGCACGGTGACGGTGAGCAGGTTCCACCGCCGACGATCGTAGTAATGATCCCCGTCTGCGCATTTACTTCGCGCAAACTCGCATGGGGTACGCCATTTACGGTGTCAGAATCAGGAATGTAAAGGTTATTGGCGTTGTCCACCGCAATACTGGAAATAAGACCGAATTGCGCGCTTGTCGCCGGGCCACCGTCACCCGCACCGATGCCTGTGCTGCTTTGGGTATAACTTCCGGCAACAGTACTGATGATGCCGGTCTGAGCTGCGACCTTGCGCACCACATAGTCGCCGCTGTCGGCGATGTACAGGTCTCCTGCCGCATCGACGGCGACGCTGGAGGGGCTGCTGAGAAACGCGCTGGTTGCCTGTTGACCGTCGCCACATGGCGCGGAGGGGCAGCCGGTTTGCACCGTACCGGCCACCGTGGTGATAACGCCGGTCAGAGCATCCACGCGCTGTATGACATTGTTAGGGGGCCCAAAGTTAATACTGCCGCCCTCTGCGATATACAGGTTTCCGGCATTATCGACAAAGATCCCGCCGGCACCGATTTGTGCGCTGGTCGCGGGTCCTCCGTTGCCGCTGTAGCCGATGCCGAGGCTCGCATTTCCCGCGACCGTCTGGATGATGCCCTGCGAATTGACCTTACGGACGACTGCCTCAGTGCCGTTGTTATAGCCATCGGTGAGATATACGTTGCCGAAAGCATCGAGAACGAGATTCTCAGGCCCGGAGAGCGCGGCCTGCGTCGCCTGGCCGCCATCTCCGCATGGAGCAGGGCTGCATGTTCCCCCTCCCGCAAAGGTGTAGATGTTTCCGGCCACAGCACCGGGAACTCCGGCGATCGTACCTTTCCCGGAAGCGATCACGCGAATGCGGTTATTCGCCTCGTCCGCGATATAGACGTTGCCGAAGCTGTCCGCCGCAACACCCCCTGGAGAATTGAGCGCCGCACCGATGGCCGGCACGTTGTCTCCGCTGTAGCCCCGATCCGGCTGACCATACTGACCGTTAGCGATGGTGGGGTATACTCCGGCGATCTTCTCGATCACTCCCGGAGTAAATGAGAACTCCCCGCCGCCGTTCACGGTGACCGTCACGGAGTTGGAGAAGTTCGCACCATAGCCGGTTGTTCCACTAAAAACGGCTATGAGCGGATTGCCGCCAATGGGCAGCGTCGAGATAGTCAGGGCCGCAACGCCTGAGCCGTTCACTGCGGCTGCGGCTCCAAGGGGATTGGAGCCCTCCTGGAACGTGATTGTGCCGGAGGTGACGGGCGATCCGCCCGGCGTGGTCACCGTCGCGGTCAGCATGATGCTCTGTCCGGTGGTTGCGATCGTGGGGGATGCGGCGAGCGCCACCTCCGCTACCGGGGCCGACGCGGATGCCACATTGACCGGCACAGCGGTCGACGTGCTGCCGGTGAAGTTCGTGTCGCCGTTGTATTGCGCGGTGATGAACAGATTTCCTGCCGGCAGGTTGCTGAGCTGCATCGTCGCCGCTCCGCTGGCCAGCGTGCCTGTTCCCACCTGCGTCGATCCGCTGAGAAGTGTTACGGTGCCGGTGGGCATCAGCGAATTCCCTGCCGGCGGCGCTACCGTGACGGTGAAGGTCACAGACTGACCGGCATTCAGAATGAGGGGAGACGGTGCATTGCTGGTCAGGGCAGTCAGGGTAGCGGCCTGCGCAATCGTTCCGCTGAGCGCAATTGTATTGTTGCCTCCGGTGGCATTCAGGGAATTGCTCGCGACGTTGAGCGCGCCGGTGACCTGGCCGGGTGCGGCGTTGTTGAGAGCAATCGCGACTACGCAGCTTGCTCCTGGCGCGAGGCTGGTGGAGGCGGTGCAGTCATTCGATCCCCCGCTGGGCGTCTGCGCGAAGGAGCCGCTGAAGTTGAGACCGCTGAGCTGAAGCGGCTGCGCTCCCGCATTGGAGACGATGCCGATCTGGCTTGCCACAGGCAGCCCGGCCGTCCCGGCAAAGCTCACGGCCGAAGACGACACAGTGGATTTGCGAATCAGGCCGTGCGTCTGATTGTCAGAGGCATAAATATTTCCGCCGGAATCGACGGCAACGCCAAATGGGTTGACGAAGGTTGCGCTGGTGGCCGGGCACCCATCGCCGTCGGCATCCGTAGCCGCGGCGCAATTGACTGAGCCGCCAAAGACAGTTGTAAACGTTCCCGAGGCATCCACCTTTTCGATAGTTGCAGTGGCGCCGTTGGCCAGATAGAGGCTCCCTGCGGCATCGAAAACAATTTGACCGGAATTGACGCCGCTCGCGCTGATGGCCGGCTCACCCTGCGCGGGGATCGTTTGAGAGGTTCCGCCACCGGCAACCGTATAAACATTGCCGGGCGTAAGGTTCGATAATCCTGGAATATTCCCTGCAACGTAGACCACGCGAAGGTGGCCGGTTCCTGAATCTCCGAAGTAAAGATTGCCGGAGGAGTCCACGGCCACGCCAACCGGCTGTGCGAGCTGGGCCTGGGCGAACGAACCGCCATCGCCGCATACCGGTTGATCCCCGCTACAGTTGCTGTTGTTGAACGTATAAACGCCGCCCACTGGAGTGCCGGCGGGGATGCCAAGCGGATTGCCCGCGGCCGTCTGGCCGGAGTAGATCACCGAAAGAGCTGAGCTGAACGCGTTCGTAAAATAGATGTTCTCCTGCGCGTCCACGGCAATGTCGACGGGCTGGTCGGGGATTGACGTGAAATAGGCTGCCGCTGCCGCCAGCGAGTAGATATAGCCGGGCTGCGGTGAAGCCAGTCCAGGAATGGTACCGCCCGCATAAACAACACGGATCTCCTCGTTGGCTCGATCCGCGATGAAGACGTTGCCGTGTGCATCGACGGCCATATCCTCGGCGGTATTGCTCACAGTAGCCTGCGTGGCCGGGCAGCCGTTGCCGTGTGCGTCCGTACTGCTCGAACAGACCGTCCCTCCGCCGGCAAACGCGTACGCATTTCCCGCCTGCACGGTCACTCCGGGCATCGCCGGAATCGGAGTGCTGCCGGCGGCTATAACGCGAACGATCCCTCTCGATGCGATGTAGATATTCCCCGCCGAGTCCAGATTGATCCCGTATGCGTTCCTCAGCACCAGCGCGCTGGCCGGTCCTGTGTAGTTGTTGGCGGAGTAGCCCAGGCTGCCGGTCACATCTCCTACAATCGTGCCGGCAATTCCGGGCGTGAACTGCAGATCCTGCGCCTGCATCTTCGACGCAATCAGGAAGATGGTCCCAAGGGCCAGAAGCACAGAGCTGACACGGCGGAAGACGGAGACGAAACGGTGCTGCATAAAGCCTCTCTCAAAAACGACAGTTAAAAAATTGCGGTTCATTCAATCAACCTCTTTCAGCACGGTTGCTGCTTCACGCTCACTGCTGATACAGAAAGAAATCCATGGCCGCATACGGAGTGATGGAGCCACCGTTATCGGGACTGGGATAACTTTGCAGGCTGAGGTCGTTGACGGTGACGAAGATTGCGTACTTGCCGCCGGGATTGCCCACCACCGCTTCGCCCTTGAAGATGCAGGTCGGGTTGCCGTTCGCATCTGTGCCGCCATAGGACCGTTGAACGCAGGCCTTGCTGGTATCCGGCACAGTCACGGTGACAGATTTATACAGGCCATTGTTTGCCGAGTCCTGCGTGCCGAGATCGATGGTGATATTCGCGGCGGGGGTCTGCGTCACGTCGTCGCTGGGATACGCGCCACCGGTGATTGCTGTGCCCGATCCGGATGTACCCGATGCGCTGGCCTGGCCAAAGGCCACCGGCAGTGTTCCGGGTAGACCCAGCACCACGTCGTCGATGGCGTCGTACTCGAAGCCCAGATACTTCGCGCCGGTCACAGCGGAGGTCGAGAGCTGGCTCGACGGCTGCTCTACACCGACCAGGCCGAGCGGGCCGGTCGGGCCCGGCGCCTCGCTGAAGAGCGACGGCTCACCCTGGCCCTGGTCCATGATGAAGTAGCCCGAGGAGGTGGCCTGTGCCGTGACCTCCAGGTTATTCGTCGCGGCGCCTGGCGCGATCGAAACCGCAAAGCCCAGCGCCGTCTCGCCGCAGCCTCCCGCAGGCAGTGGAGTGGGCTGAAGGTCCGTTCCATCGAAGGCATACATCTTCAGACTGGAGAAGTTCCACGTGACGCCGCTGGTGCTGGCCTGCACGCTGCCATACGCCACAAAGGGAGTCGAAGCGTCGGGATCTGAGACGCCTAAGGAGATGAACTGATAGGTAGTCGGTTTCGTGAGCGTGAGGCAGTTGCTGGTTTCAACACCCACTACCGGCGCGGTGGTGTCATTGCCGGGGCGCAGCACCACCGCCTCGCCGGGAACTTCGAGCGCATAGCCTGCGCCGCCCGGTGTCGTCGATCCGTTCGCAGTCAGGCTGAAGAAGCTGCTGCCGGTGAAGCTGCCCAGTGTCGGAGCAAGCGGTGGAAGAGTTTCTGGAAGGCCGGCGATGCTGCTTCCCTCATGAACTGGATTCTGATAGCTGAAGTACTTCGAGCTGTCATCGAGGGCTATGGTCCATGCTCCGCCGTACCGGAAGGGGAAGTCGCCGCCGCCAATCAGGCGTGCGTTGCTCCAGTCCACGCTCTGCGTACCGATGTAGGTGGCGTACTGCGCCGACGATGACCCACCGGCCACGCCGGGATTGTCGGCAGTGCTGCTCTTGCCGCCGCCCCCGCCGCAGCCCACGCCCGCCAGCCCGGCTATCGTCATCAGCAGAAGCGCCAATCGGCTCACACTCACGCTGCGCTTCTCCGTTGTTTGCCCGTATCGCCTGTTCATAACCAGTCTCATTTCTCCGAATCGCTAAAAGGACAGCTTGAGGCCCAGCTGCAGGGTGCGTGGAAGGTGCGCGTCGACCGGATGCAGGAACGAGCTGCCGGCTAAACAACCTGCATCTGCCGGACCCGCTCCCATGACCGGCTCTCCGCCTGGATCGCCGGCGGAATAACTGTCCGGTCCATAACAGTTCGCGGTGCGGTTGGCCGTGCTCTGCCCCAGCGTCGGATTGGGATCGTAGATGCGGAACTGCGTATGGTTGAAGACGTTGAAGGCTTCGGCGCGGAACTGCAGCGAGGACTCATGCAGGAAGTGCAGCCCGAAGTTCTTCTGCAGAGCCGTATCGAAGTTCCAGCGGTGCGGATTGTTCAGTGAGTTGCGTCCCGCGTTTCCGAAGGTCAGGCCCTGCGGAGCGGCAAAGGCTCCGGGGTTCAAAAGCAGTGGCCCTTCGCTGCGGCTGTTGTTGCCGCCTGCCGGGATGTTGCGGCGCGGATTGCCGACAAGGTCCGGGTAGGAACCGGCGCCCACTCCGTTCGCGACACCGGCGTTGTCGAGCACTGCGATGGAATTATCGAAACAATGATTTACGTCAGAGCAATAAACCTGCGTGCTGCCGCCGTTGATCACCGTGAAGGGAATGCCGGACTCGAAGAGCGTGATGCCGGAGAACTGCCATCCATCGAAAAGATTTTTGGCCAGTGCGGAAGTTCCGAAGGTGGATGGAGAACGCGAGGACTTCCAGTCCTTGTCCGGATCTTTGCCCTCCCAGTCGATCAGCCCGCGAATGCCGCGCAAAATGGGCAGCTCATAGATGTAGCTGATGTGCAGCAGATGCCGCTGGTCGTAGTTGGAGCTCGACCGGCTGGAGCGGGCGTTGAACGAATCGACGAAGGTTCCGTCTGAGCGGTCTGAGGAGTTGTCGATGCCGTGACTGTAGGTGTAGGCGACGCTGAGCGTCAGCGGTCCGGTGATCTGTCGCGCTGTTGTCTGGAAGGCGTTGTACGAAGAGTTGGCAGTGTTTTCGAGCGAATAGATCTCGCCTATGCCGGGCGCGTATTCACGAAACGAATTCGGGTCGACCTCTCCGCCATTGCCTTCGCCATAGCAGGCCGTCCGCAGGTTAGTCCATCCGGGAGCCGCGGGACCGACGAGAACTCCGCCAGGAAGATGGTAGCTGGTCCCGTCAAAGCCCAGACCGTTCCCGGCGTCTTCTCCACTGTTAAACTGCCCGCAGGCCGTCGTGATCAGCGGCTGGTGCGGAGCAAAGGGGTTCGATGCCGCGGGTGCGGGAACCAGCTGATTGATCTCCCGCTCCAGCGTAAGGTGTGTGCCCTTGCTGCCGACGTAGGCAAACGTCGTCAGCATATTGTGCGGCAGCTCATGTTGGATGCTCATGCTCCACTGCTGCACATAGGGCCATACGGCTTTGCCCGGGATAGCCGTAACATTGAGCGGAAACGCTCCCGGCCCGCGCGGGCAGCCCGGACCGACATTGCCGATGCAGCCCGCTCCATACGGGCTGAGCTGCGTCATGCTCAGCACCATCGGGGCGCTCGCTTCAAGCGATCCCGTATTGGCCTCGTCCGCGGTGCCGTGCTCGAAGAAGATGCCGTACCCCGCGCGAATCGAATTTTTGCCATTCCCGAACGGGTCCCAGGCAAAGCCGACACGCGGAGAGAAGTTCCACAGATGACCCGTCATGCAGCTGTTGGGCACACCGTTCTTACCGCACTGCACGATGCCGTTGATCACACGCGGATCGACGTTGCCATTCGGCAGATAGGTCGGAATCGGCTGTCCGGTGGTGGCGTCGAGCAGCTCTCCGGTGGCGGCGATGCCGAGCCCGTTGGCACTCTGGCCGTCCACTACCACCGACTCGGCCATAGACCGGTTGTACGCGCTCGGCACCCAGTTATAAGCATTGTTCTTCTTCTCGTGATACGTCCCAAAGAGATTGAGCCGCAGGCCGGCATTCACTGTCAGCCGTGAGTTAACCTTCCAGTCATCCTGAAGGTACGGCTCGACGATCTGATAGCGCTGGTAGTACCTCGTCTGCGCGCTGTCCTGCTGTACGTTCGCGATCGCTCCCATGCCCAGAAAATCGGCGAACGCATTGCCCGAGCTGTACAACGACTGCTCATTGCTGAAGGTCAT
>NZ_QVQT02000007.1:252850-253714 GCF_003428625.2 Paracidobacterium acidisoli
CCCATTGGTCTGGTTGCGCTGAAAGATGACCCACTGCCCGCCGAACTGCAGATTGTGGTTATGGAGAACCTTGGTGAAGTTATCCATGAGGCTATAAGTGGGATTCGTGTGCTCCCACGGCATATAACCCGGATCGATGGAGAAACCTGTACCGCCGTACTCCGCGTTCGTGCCCGCAATCACGATGCCCGGCATCTTGCCGCCGTTCCCGCTGAAGATGTGCCCCAGTCCGCAATTCTGGCCGGGCCCATTATTTTGGCCCTGAGGACCACCGGGAGCGGTGCCGTTGGAGATAACCGCACAGGCAGGAGCATCCAGAATCCCGGGGCGCTGAAGAGATACGAACGGCGACGGGACATCGGCGAGCGTGATGAGCTGATCGACATAGCTGAAGACGAGCTCATTCAGCAGCGTCGCAGAAAAGGTGTGCGTCAGACGTCCCACCATGCTGAGTCCCGGCCCGTAGAGGCGGTTTTGAATGGTCGGGAAGCTGTTCTGCGTAAAACCATACTGCGGTACCGGCACAGTGGTGTCCCATTCATCGTGGATGTAGCGAAAGCCCACCTGCGTCTTGTCGCTGAAACTATGGTCGATGCGAAAAAGTTCTTCGCGATAGTACGTAGGCAGCGACGCTTCAGACAGATAGCAGTACCCAATGCTTGAGTTGCAGCCCGTATAGGCATTGGGAAATGGAATGGTGCCGGAATTCAGGATCGCAGTGGCGGTCGCTGCCACCGGCACATGACCGGATGAAAAGCCGGGCACGTTCGGGCAATCCTGACCTGGACACACATCGCTGAAATCACCGTTCCGTTCTTCGAGCGACGGCACAGCCTGACGGAAGGGATAGGGATCTTTCTCGAT
>NZ_QVQT02000008.1:0-2489 GCF_003428625.2 Paracidobacterium acidisoli
ATCGAGAAAGATCCCTATCCCTTCCGTCAGGCTGTGCCGTCGCTCGAAGAACGGAACGGTGATTTCAGCGATGTGTGTCCGTCGGGTATGACTGGCGGATTCATCAGCAAATCGCAATATCCCGATTGCCCATCCGATACCGGACAGGTCCATTACAGCGTGCCGGTGGCAGCGACCGCTACCGCCATCCTCAATACTGAGACGATCCCGGCCCCGAACTCATACACGGGGTGCAGTTCGACGATCGGCTCCTGCTATCTCTCCGAGGCGGCATTGCCCACATACTATCGCGAAGAGCTTTTTCGTATCGATCACAATATCAGCGACAAGACGCAGGCGAGCTTCCGCTACATCCACGATGAGTGGGATACGACGGTGCCGGTACCGCAGTATGGTTTTACGCAGAACAGCTTCCCGACCATTCAAAACCGCCTCTACGGGCCGGGACTCAGCATGGTGGGACGTCTGACGCACACCTTTTCTGCGACGCTGCTGAATGAGCTCGTCTTCAGCTATGTCGATCAGCTCATCACGCTGGCCGATACTCCGGCTGCGAATGTACAGCTCCAGCGCCCGGGAGTTCTGGATGCTGCCACCTGCCCTGTAAACACGAATGGCGATGGCAGTGGCTCTCCGAATCAAAACAATGCGCCGGGCCAGATCTGCGGACTGGGGCACATCTTCAGCGGGACCGGCGGCAAGATGCCGGGCATCGTGATTGCGGGTACGAACGCGGAGTACGGCGGCACAGGTTTCTCCGTTGATCCAGGTTATATGCCTGGTCCGGGTTCTGCGCCGTGGAAGCACACCAATCCGGTTTACAGCATCATGGATAACTTCACGAAGGTTCTCCATAACCATAACCTGCAGTTCGGCGGGCAGTGGGTGATCTTTCAGCGCAACCAGACCAATGGACCGAGCGGCGCCGCGACCGGCGACGTGCAGGGCCTGATGACCTTCAGCAATGAGCAGTCGTTGTACAGCTCGGGCAATGCGTTCGCCGATTTTCTGGGCATGGGAGCGATCGCGAATGTGCAGCAGGACAGCGCACAGACGAGGTACTACCAGCGCTATCAGATTGCGGAGCCTTATTTTCAGGATGACTGGAAGGTAAATTCCCGCTTAACAGTCAATGCCGGAGTGCGACTGAGCATGTTCGGGACCTACCATGAGAAAAAAGACAATGCCTATAACTGGGTGCCCACCGCATTCAGCAGATCCATGGCCGAGTCGGTGGTAGTGGACGGCCAGAGTGCCAACGGGCTCGGCATCGCCGCTACCGGAGAGCTGCTCGACGCCACCACCGGACAGCCGATCCCGACCTATCTGCAGAATGGCAACGTCGATCCCCGTGTGATCAACGGCATCGTGCAGTGCGGTAAGAATGGCGTGCCCAACAGCTGCATGACGGGCCATCTGTGGAACTTCTCTCCGCGTGTCGGCTTTGCCTGGGACCCGTTCGGCAATGGCAAGAACTCGATTCGGGCCGGCTACGGCATCTTCTTCGAGCACGGCACCGCGGATGAGGCCAATACGGGATCGCTTGAAGCGAGCGCCCCGATGGTGCTGAGCATGACGCAGCTCAGCCCGTTCGGCGCGGGCTGCATCGGCAACGTTGGCTCGGGCTGTCCGCGCGGGCCGGGAGCGTTTCCGCTCAATGTTACGGCTATCCCGGGCAAGGCCGTATGGCCCTACGTGCAGCAGTGGAGCATGAGCATCCAGCATGAGCTGCCGCACAATATGCTGACGACGTTTGCCTACGTCGGCAGCAAGGGCACGCACCTCACTCTGGAGCGGGAGATCAATCAGCTGGTTCCCGCACCCGCGGCATCGAATCCCTTTGGTCCTCATGATCCCTTTCTTACTCAAATTTGTGCGGGCAATATAGGAGCGGGAAATGTGCCCGGATTTGACGGGAACAGCTACTATCTGCCGAACAAAACGATTGTCGGTCCCACGTCCTCCGGATGGACCAATCTGCGGACGGCCTGCTATGGCGAAGGTGATGGCGGAGAGGTCGATCCCAACTCTTTTCGTGAGTATGCGCCCGGCATAGGCGAGATCTACTCGCTCGAAAATACCGCGAACTCCTCATATAACGCCTTCCAGACGACGGCGCGTGAAATCAGCGGACCGCTGACGCTTAGTGTCGCCTACACCTACAGCCACGGAATCGACAACTCCTCAGACCGCTCAGACGGAACCTTCGTCGATTCGTTCAACGCCCGCTCCAGCCGGTCGAGCTCCAACTACGACCAGCGGCATCTGCTGCACATCAGCTACATCTATGAGCTGCCCATTTTGCGCGGCATTCGCGGACTGATCGACTGGGAGGGCAAAGATCCGGACAAGGACTGGAAGTCCTCGCGTTCTCCATCCACCTTCGGAACTTCCGCGCTGGCCAAAAACCTTTTCGATGGATGGCAGTTCTCCGGCATCACGCTCTTCGAGTCCGGCATTCCCTTCACGGTGATCAACGGCGGCAGCAC
>NZ_QVQT02000008.1:2499-9217 GCF_003428625.2 Paracidobacterium acidisoli
AATGGCGTCTCGGTGCTGGATAACGCCGGTGTCGACAATGGTGTGGGCGCCGGTTCTTACCCGGACCTTATCGGCAATCCGCGTAATCAGATCCCGGCGGCCGGGAACAACAGCCGCAGCGAAGGGCCACTGCTTTATAACCCTGGAGCCTTTGCCGCACCACGGGGCCTGACCTTCGGAAACGCGGGACGCAACTCACTGAACAATCCGCACCGCTGGAACTTCGATACGGCTCTGCAGAAGAACTTCGGGCTGCACTTCCTCCACGAGTCCTCGCTGCAGTTTCGGGCCGAAGCCTTCAACGTCTTCAATCACACGCAGTTCCGCATCTACGATCCCAATCCGACGCTGGGGCAGAGCACGGCCAACCGCACCGCAAGCTGCTATTCAGACTCCGCGGAGACAAGCTATTCGGCGGCTGGAGACAACACAACGGACTGTCTTACGGGCAGCTCGTTCCTGCACCCCGTCGATGCGCACCTTCCGCGCACCCTGCAGCTTGGCCTCAAGCTGTCCTTCTAGCGATTCGGAGAAATGAGACTGGTTATGAACAGGCAATACGGGCAAACAACGGAGAAGCGCAGCGTGAGTGTGAGCCGATTGGCGCTTCTGCTGGTGACGGTGGTGGCCGGGCTGGCGGGCGCAGGGTGTGGCGGAGGCGGCAGCAAAAGCAATACCGCCGATAATCCCGGTGTGGCCGGTGGGTCATCGTCGGCGCAGTACACCACTTACATCGGCACACAGAGCCTGCAGTGGGATGTCAGCGGGATTCCGAACAGCACCAGCTTTCAGTACGGCGGCGGGTGGGCGATTGCCCTCGATGACAGCTCGAAGTTCTTCAGCTACCAGAACACTGAACATGAGGGAGCAGTGATTGCCGGTTCTCCGTCTCATACTCCACCGCTTGCCGCCACGCTGGGCAGCTTTACCGGCAGCAGCTTCTATAGCCTGACTGCGAACGGATCGACAACGCCCGGCGACGCGGGCTATGCGCTTGAAGTTCCGGGTGAAGCGGTGGTGCTGCGCCCCGGCAATAACACTATCGCGCCGGCGGTCGGCGTCGAGACCAGCAACTGCCTTACGCTTACCAAACCAACTACGTATCAGTTCATCTCGCTGGGCACGCCGGACCCGGATTCGACCGATGGAGGCGGAGGTCCTGCTCTCGGGCCTTATGTCGCTTACGGCAGCGTAACTGCCCAGACAAATGGCGTGACGTGGAATTTTACCAATCTGCAGATGTTCGCCTTTGACGGAACGAATCTCAATGCCACCGCTCTGCCTGCGGGAGGCTGCGGCGAGACGGCGCTGGGCTTCGCGGTCACCATAGCGCCCAGTGCTGCGACCAATAACCTGAATTACTCTCTGCAGGCCTCGCCCTCGGGTTACTTCATGGTGGACCAGGACCAGGGCGCTCCAACGCTCTTCGATTTTGCGCCGGCTCAGACCGGTCCGCTGGGCCTGGTGGGCGTGGAGCAGCCTTCGAGCCAGCTTTCGACCTCCGCAGTGGCCGGCGCGAAGTATCTGGGCTTCGAGTACGACGCCATCGATGATATTGTGCTGGGCCTTCCCGGAACGCTGCCGGTGGCCTTTGGCCAGACCGGCGCATCGGGCGCCTCCGGCTCGGGTACAGCAATCACCGGTGGTGCGTATCCCAATGACGACGTGACGCAGACGCCCGCTGCGAATATCACCATCGATCTCGGCACGCAGGACTCGGCAAACAACGGCCTGTATAAATCTGTCACCGTGACTGTGCCGGATACCTATAAGGCCTGTATTCAACAGCCGTATGGCGGCACAGATGCGAACGGCAACCCGACCTGCATCTTCAAGGGTGAAGCGGTGGTGGGTAATCCCGGCGGCAAGTACGCGATCTTCGTCACTGTCAACGACCTCAGCCTGCAGAACTACCCCGATCCCAGGACCGGTGGTCACGTCACCCCGTATGGAGCCATGGATTTCTTCCTGTATCAGCAATGAGCGCCTTCGCAGAGGGCCCCATGAACTACGAATTTTCACCGGCTTTTTTTGAGAGAGGCTTTATGTCGCATCGTTTCGCATCCGTCTTCTGCCGCCTGGGAGCTCTGCTGCTGGCTGTCGCCGCTGTCTTCTCGCCTGCTCCGCAAGCCTGTGCGCAGACCCTGGCCTTCACGCCCGGCATGGCCAGCACCTATGCCGGAGACACGACAGGAAAACTGGGCGCGTCAGCCGCTGACTACACGGGGCCGGTCAGCGGGCTGGCGATGACTGCCGTCGGTGACATCGTCTATGATTCCGCCGGCAATCTTTATATTGTTGACGAAGGGGAGGACGTCGTTCGAGTCATCGCGGCCAGCAGCAAGCCGATTCCGGCGATGCCCGGGATTGCGGTGCAGGCGGGAAATGTCTACACCCTGGCCGGCGGCGCGAATAACGTCTGCTCGGCCGACTCCGGTTCCGGCTCAGGCGACGGCTGTCCCGCCACCCAGGCCATCCTGGGGCAGCCGACAAACATTGCCGTGGATGCCCAGGGCAACGTCTTCCTCTCCGATCAGTGTGCGGGGAATCAATGCGTGGGAGCAATACGTGTGGTCTATGCCGCCGGCTCCATTCCCCAGCTGACTGCGCAATCAACCTCGCCTGTCGCCGGCTCCATCTATTCGTTTGCGGCAGTGACCAACTACTTTAACGACATTCCGGGGGGCGACGTTCCCGGAGGCCTCGCAGTGGACGCGCAGGAGAATATCTACTTCATCGGCGCGTATGGCAGCGGGTTAGGCGTGGTTTATTCCGGACAGACCTCGCCCGGTAATCCGTTCGGCATCACCAATACCACTGCCGGCAATATCTATCCAATCCAGACCGCCGATTGCACTTACACCAATACATCCGATGCCTGCGGGGATGGAGGTCCTTTCGCCCAGGCCGGCTTTTCCAATGCCGGAGGCTTCGCCTTCGATTCCTCGGGCAATGTCTATATCACCGATACCGGCAACAGCCGTATCCGCGTTGTTTATGTTGCAGGAAGCGTTCCCGGATTGACCAACCCCACACCTGGAGATATCTATACTGTCGCCGGCGGCGGCAGCCTGAATGCTGTCGCCAGCGGCAGCGGCCCGAGTCCGATCGCTCTGGGAGCGCCGGCTACGAGCGTCGCTATCCCATACGGACTCGTCGGCAATCGCGTGGCCTTCGACGCGATCGGGAATATATATTTCATGGCCGGGATTCAGGTCGAGAAGGTCGATCTCTCGGGTATTCTCACTCCTGTCTTCGGTTTCTCCTTCGTGAAAGCGACCGTCTGCGCGGCCCATACTGATACCTTCGGCGATGGCTGCCCGGCTACCAGCGCAAACCTTCAGTCGCTGTTGGCGATCGCCGTCGATCCTGGCGGAGATATCTATGTTGCCAACCGTCAGGCGACGATTCGCCGCGCCCTGATTCGTAAATCGACTGTCGCAACATCTGCATTGGGCTTCTCCGGGACGATTGGACTTCCCATCGCCGGCAACGGCGCTTACCTCATCTCCAACACCGGAGCGCAGCCGCTCCAGCTCAGCGCTCTCAGCTTCACCGGCCCCTTCGCGCAGACGCCCAGCGGTGGATCGAATGACTGCACGGCCTCCACCAGCCTCGCGCCGGGAGCAGCCTGCGCGGTTGCGATTGCCTTCAACGGCGCCACGCCCGGCCAGGTCACCGGCGCGCTGGATGTGGCCAGCAATTCGCTGAACGCCACCGGAGGCAACAACACACTTGCGCTCAGCGCGACGATCGCGCAGGCAACCACGGCGACCACCATCTCAGTCTCTCCCACGCCGCCGACAGTCCTGAACAACAGTCAGACGGCGACCTTCACGGCCACGGTGACACCGCAGTTCGGCGATACGCTGACGCCCACCGGAACGGTAACTCTCTTCAGCGGTTCGACGCAGGTGGGAACCGGCACGCTAACCAATGGAGTTGCGACTGTCCAGGTCAGCAATCTGCCTGCCGGTAACCTGCAGATCACCGCACAGTACAACGGCGACACCAACTTTACCGGCAGCACATCATCGTATGTACCGGTGAATGTCGCATCCGTCTCAGCTCCGGTAGCAAACGTCTCTCTTGCCGCATCCACCACGATCGCAACCATCGGGCAGAGCATCACGCTGACCGCAACGGTGACGACGCCGGGCGGGTCTCCCGTCACCTCCGGTACCGTCACCTTCCAGGAGGGTGACAATCCTCTGGGAGCTGCGGTCGCGGTCAACGGCTCGGGCATGGCGACCTTTACCACCTCGACGCTGCCTATCGGCGGCAATCCGCTCATCGCTGTCTTCAGCGGAACCACAGGCTTTGGAGCCAACACCTCGGTGCCGGTAACCGTTACCGTCAACGGCGGCGGAGAACTGTCATTCACTCCGGGAGTGATCGAGAAGATCGCCGGAGTATACCCGACGATCACCAATGGGCAGTATGATCTACCGAATCCTGGCTATGCCGGGGACGGTGGTCTGGCCGTAAATGCTACGCTTGGAGATCCGAGGTCTGCGGCAGCAGACAGCTTCGGCAACGTTTATATAGCGGACTCGGGAAATAGTGTGATTCGCGTGATCGCTTCCGGGAAGGGCACGATCGCCGGTATTCCCAATGCCCAGGCCGGAAACATCTATACCTTCGCGGGCGGAGGAAAATGCAGTCCCGCTCCCTGCGGAGATGGTGTTCAGGCGACCCAGGCTGCGTTCTCCGGCCCCGGAAACATTGCAGTGGATGTCTACGGCAATGTATATGTCACCGACCATGGAAACGGGGGAGGCGATTCCGCGGTTGTTCGCAGGATCAATCCGCAGGGCATCATCCAGACCGTTGCCGGCAACCTCGGCAGCGGCCCCGGATATGGCGGCGACAACGGTCCGGCAACCAGCGCGCAGATCAGTGTCGACGGTATCTTTGCCGATAATGCCGGTAATCTGTACCTCGCAGATAGCGGAAACAACCTTGTCCGCCGCGTGGATGCGCTGACCGGCATCATCACCACAGTAGCCGGCACGGCGAGTACTGCGGGCCAGACAAATAACCTGGGCTATGGCCTCAATATCTGCAGCACAGCGCCCTGCGGCGACGGCCAGCCGGCAACGCTCGCGTTGCTCAGCAGCCCGGGCGGTGTCGCTCTCGATGCGGCAGGCAACCTGTATATCGCCGACACCAGCGACCAGACGATTCGCCGGGTCGACGCCAAAACCGGCATCATCAGCACAGTTGCCGGAAGCTATGTCTCGCCTGGGGCTTATGGGGGATTCAATGGCAGCTACAGCGGCGATGGCGGGCCCGCGACCAGCGCGCAACTGAATAACCCCACAACAGTCGACCTGGATAATGCCGGCAATCTCTACATCCTGGATGCGGTTAATCAGCGTGTCCGGGTGGTGAACGCACAGACGGGCACGATCAACACCATCGTCGGCGGCGGATCATGCACGCCTTCCTCCGGACCCTGCGGCGACGGCGGCCTGGCCACCAATGCCCAGCTGGATGACGAACTGGGGGCGATGGATCTGGACAGTCAGGGCAATCTTTACATAACGCACAGCCATTTGAACCTCATCCGAGAAGTGCCGGTGACCACGACGGCGATCAACTTCGGCAGCGAGAACGAGGGCACGAACAATACGCAGACTTTTACTGTTACCAACATCGGCGCGCAGCCGCTGAACTTTTCCGGCATCAGCGTGGCCAACACTTCACCCACGCCCGGGCCGAGCCCGAGCGATTTCTCGCAGCAGCCGAGCGGTGGCGCCGACTGCACGTCGAACATCTCTCTGGCCGCCGGCGAAACCTGCAATATTGAGGTGCAGTGGTTCCCGACGATTCAGGGCGCGGAGGCGGCCGCGATCACCGTGGCCAGCAACGCCGACAACGCTGTGAGCGGCAATAACGTCATCACGGCAGGCGGTTCAGGAATCGCCATCGGTGGAAACACGGCCCAGACCATCACCTTCCCGGCGCTGCCGGCCAGCGTGATCTATGGCCAGACGATTCCGCTGAATGCCACGGCCAGCTCGGGCCTGCCCATCAGCTACCGTGTCTCCGGCCCAGGAACTGTGAACCAGACCGCGGGCACGCTGACCGTGACCGGCTCGGGCGCGATCACGATAACTGCGTATCAGTTCGGCGAGGATCAAAACGGCAATTCGACGCTGTATGCCGCCGCCAAACCGGTGAGCCAGACGACCACCTCAACCGGCGGTCCGACGCTCACCATCGCCGCCAACAACATCTCTGTCCCTCAGGGCAGCGCCATCCCTGCGCTGACTTACACCATCAACGGTCTCGTCAACGGCGATACGACCAGCGGCACTCCCGTTCTGACCACGGCGGGCACGCAGAACTCGCCGATCGGCAACTACCCCATCAGCATCGCGCAGGGATCGCTGACCGCGCCTGCCGCTTATGATCTGAGCTTCGTGCCGGGAACGCTCTACATTACCGGAACGGGAAGCCAGACCATCAGCTTCGGTCCGGTCGGCAGCGTCACCTACGGCGCGAAGCCGATCACACTCGGCGCCACCGCCAGCTCGAAGCTGCCGGTAACCTTCACCGTCGCGTCAGGTCCCGGCTTCATCACCAGCAGCAACATGCTGACGATCACCGGTGCGGGCTCCATCGTGGTGAACGCCAACCAATATGGCAACGGTACCTATGCAGCGGCGCCGGTCGTCTCACAGACCATCACCGTTAATCAGGCTCCGCTGAC
>NZ_QVQT02000008.1:9419-243866 GCF_003428625.2 Paracidobacterium acidisoli
GACGGCCACACAGAGCTCATCGCCGGGCGCGTATCCGATCAACATCACCGCCGGCTCGCTCACTGCATCGAACTACACGCTCAACTTCGCTGCGGGCACGCTGACCATCATCACCGGCCAGACGCAGACGATCAGCTTCGCGCCCATCGCAAATGTCACGTACGGTGTGCAGCCGTTTGCGCTGAACGCGAAAACCAGCTCGGGCCTCGGCATCACGTATCTCGTGACTGCCGGACCGGCAACCGTGGCCGGGAATGTGCTGACGATTACAGGCGCCGGAAATGTAACGGTCACCGCTACACAACCCGGAGCCGGCCAGTACGGCCCCGCCGCGTCCGTCAGCCAGAGCTTTACCGTGGTGCCTGCGGTCCTGACCATCACAGCCGGCAACGCGACCCGCATGAACAATGAGCCGAATCCCACTTTCGCATACACGCTCACCGGCTTTGTAAATGGCGATACTGTGGGCAGCGCCACCTCGGGTACGCCTCAATTAACAACAACCGCAACGCCGGGCTCTCCGGTTGGAACGTACCCGATCATTCCGACGGCCGGCGCTCTGAACGCGGCGAACTACAGCTTCGCATTCGTGAATGGCACGCTGACGGTCACCTCAGGCGGACCGGCGTCGGCTTTCACGCTGACGGCTACACCGCAGCAGTTGACCGTTGTGTCCGGAGATTTCGTCCAGACCACCATTACCCTCAATCCTCAGAACTACTACCAGGGGCTGGTGACGCTGAGCTGCGGCACGCTGCCGGCAAATGTTCAGTGCATCTTCACACCGGCAACGGTCAGCCCGGATGGCACTGCCACGACGCAGATGACGACGCTGACGATTTCCACCACTACCGGATCCGCGATGGTCGCGGGATTGGATCATACGGGCCATCTGCCGGGCGGGCTGAGAATCGAAGCGGCGATGTTCTATCTTCCTGGCGGGGTGATGGGTCTGTTCCTGATGTTCCGCCGCAAACAATTCGCAAAGAAGGACTGGATGCTGCAACTGATGCTTCTGGCGGTGCTGTTGACCGGACTTGCAGGACTGGCGGCCTGTGGCAGCAGCTCAGGCAAGGCCTCGTCAACCAACGCCGCTCCCGGCACCTACTCCATCACCGTCACGGCGAAGGGGCAGGACGGCACAACGAACACGGTGCCGGTCAGCATACAGGTGCTCTAGCTGAGGCCAATTCAATTCAGATGCAGACTTTATGAAACGAGAGACCGCGATAACCGGGTGAGGCTTTCCGCAACCACGGAGAGCCTTCCTCGCAGCACACAGAGGGCAGCCTCAAAGAGCGTCGTGCTCTATACCGGAGCAATGGCTATCCGGCACAACGCTCATTTTCCTGAAACAGAGATCTGCATTCTGAAAAGACGTAACCGCGGACGAAGGATATGCCTTCCGATTCCATACTGACGCGGGACGGGTTGCCCGAACATCCCGCCCCTGAAATTCGACAGATTTCCGGACGCATTTTCCGCGGCGGCGACGCTCTCGAACTGGCGAAGAAGTACGAGCGAATCCTCATCGAGCGGGCCGGACTGATCGAGCAGCAGGGCGCGCTGGCGGCATACGTAGATAAAAAGCGCGACAGGCGCCGCACTCCCGCGGAGATCGGCATCGAATGCGCGATCCGCCCTCACCGCAACGGCAACGGCGTGCACTTCCAGGTAGAGGGAAGCGCACACAGCATCAATGGAAGCCTGACCGGGCGATTCAACGCTTCGAATTACGAAGAGGCGCGCGACTGTCTCTTTGCCATGATCGAAGCCACCGGCAAATGGATTGATCCGGCATGGTTCCAGAAGCTGCTCCGTGATCCGGCAGACGGAAACGAAAGGAGGCGGACCAGGCAGCTAAAGAAGGCGGCGGAAGAGAAGCCGATCATCCGCCCGGATTTGGCGGCAGATCGGCGCGGCCCCGCCTGGCGCGGTCTTTGCCGCGCTCTGCGGGATCTGTGCCGTCAGAGAGGCAGTGAGATTCCGGCCTGTGTCGTTACGGAACGAGAAGTTATTTTCCATCTTCCGGAAGGCCGCGGAGAGGTGCGGCTTTCTGTAGCGGAACGAGGACTCCTGAAGGTTACGCCGCTTTCGCAGGAGATCATCCGTATGGTGCGAATCCGCACGGGTGGATGCGCCTTTGAGTTCCATCAGGCCCTCCATTCTCCTTATCGTATGGCCCTTGAAATCACACACGAGATCAGAGGGCTTATGGAAGGAATGCAATCGCGCAGTGCAGCAGAAGTACAAGCGCCGTCCGGTGCGCAATATGGGCCGACACCCGCGGCGTAGCGCCGCCGAACAGAAGCTGCGAAACTGCGATTGCCAGAGCGCGAAAAGAGGCCGCTGCATTCTTCAACCGCCCGCAGCGGTGCTGGACTTACAAAGCAAAGAGCGAGCGTCCATGTGAGACGCTCGCTCGATTGAAGCTACTGCGCACTTCCATGAGTTGCACCGTTTAAACCATTCTTCGCGGAGACTCGCTACTCAGGGTCTTCGTCTGCGGTCACTGATCCGGCCTGCAGTTTCAAAGAAGGAACAGGCACCGCACGTCCATCCGGAGTGCACGGGGTCGCGATATCCGTCGGATCGTACTGCGTGGTTGGCCCGTTGAGCCCTTCACCCTGTCGGTTGACCTCATACTGTCCGCTGTTGCAGGGCAGCCACATAGGGTCGAATTGGTACTTGTTGAATCGGGCCTGCATGTCGCGGAGGATCGCCTGCTCCACCCCGCGGAAGAGGCTTGGTGATTTCTCCGGCATTTCCCCGATCATTCCTTCCCTCCACACGGCGAAGCGGCTGATGGGAAGCGAAACAAATGCAGTGGTGTTCGGATTCTTGTAGATCGAGTCCGCACCGTAAAGGTCATACGCCAGCTTGCCGATGCCCACACCGGAGATCTCGATGAACCTGGGGTTCTCCGTCGGTTGATTGGGATATTCGCGATCGGCGCCCGGCTGATATTCCGTCACGGGGATGCCGTAGTTGAGCAACGTGCTCTGCCAGTTCCCGAATACCTTGTGAAGTTTCTGTTTGTAGATGCCGAAATCGTCAATCCTTACCTCGCCGTAAGGACTCACGCTCACATAGACCATCTCGGCAGCACACGGCTTCTGCGAACTGCAGGGGCTGACGGGGTCCCAGAGTTTCGTATCGAAGCTCCGATCCAGCACACGGTCGATCAGCTTCCCTGCGTACCAGCTTCCATCGCGCCCCCTGAGAACACTGAATGCCGGCTGCCCATGGCTGTTCAGAACGGTGATTACGGTGCTTATGTTTGTCACGTTGTTGGCCACACCCTCCGGCAGCTCGATGGCAACGGTAAAGCCGGTCTTCATATCGCCTTCGTTAAGGCGCATGATCGTTGCCGTGGAGGAGGGTTCATTCGTCACAACGGCGAAACCTCCCACATCCTGATTCAGGTGCACATTTTCCGGAAGGTGGGCGCAAACCTCCGAAACAGTATCGAACACACGGCACTGCCCGCGCGACTCGTAGTTCCAGTCGATGATCTTTTCCCCGGGAGGAAGGCCGAGCACGCCCTGCCTGTCATCCGCTCCCTTCTCATCCCCGCCTGTCCACTTAATAGGATCCGTGTGCCGGCGGCCCATAATCCTGAGGTAGTTGACCGCGTTTTCGTACATGTCTGTCGTAAGGCTGGTGGCTAAGAGCGGCAAACCACTGTCCCTGGGAGGAAAGAAGAATTCGATCGAGGCCGAGGCATACGTCTTCAGCCCCTGCTGAAGGCACATGGTGCCGAGGTTAGGGTCCCGAACAGGGGTATCGGGATTACCCTGGAAGGTGCAGGTGCCGTCGGAGCGCCGTCCGCCTTCCGGAAAGGGGTTATAGGAGACGAAGGCGCCGACTCCGCGGTCGTTGTTGACGTCGTCCAGGGATTCCGCTTCAAGATTGATATTCGGGTAGCGAGTCTGCCAGTCTACGGCGAGTAACTTCTCGTAGTGTTTTCTGTAATCCTCGAGCCATGGATGATAGACACTGTAAGTCTCTTTGGGCCCGCTCTTAACCCAGTCTTCGGGATAGACGATGAAGATCAGGCCGGGAGTATAGCCTATCTCCGCCGTTCGAAGGAATTCGTTAAACTCGTCGGCCGTCAGCGGCTTCCGGTCGTGGGCATTTGGCACAGGGGTCTCTGTGATCTGCCTCATCGACTTGAGATTTACCTTGTAGATGAGCACATTTTTCAGGGAGACACCTTTTTGCTGCTCGAACCTGTGGACCTCCCGCAGGATCTTCTGCAAAGAGGTGTACTGCAGCGACTGTTCATATTCAAGGTCGGTGACTACTCTGTCCTCGCCTTTAATATCGACGACGATACCCGCACCGCGCCGCACCACATGGTCGACGACGCCGTGGTCGAGACGCTGCACGCGGTCGAGGTAGGTTTCGAGAAACTGGCGAAAGGTCTGAAAATGAATGGTTCTGTCGTCGCCACCCGACTTGCCGGGGTATCCGTGGCGGTCGGGCTTTACGCGGTTTTCAGCCGCGAGCGTACCACTCTCAATTTTGTAGATGTTGTTCTCCGTGGCCTCATCTCTGTTGGCATTGAGGGCCTCGCCGCGCAGATCCCAGTCGTGCGTGAGGTAAGGAATGCCATCGGTGGTGACGCGGACGTCAAGCTCGACGAGCTCGAGCTTCTGGTCCATCGCCATCATCGCTCCTTCGATGGTGTTCTCCGGGCAGATGTCCCAGTCTCCGCGATGCGCCGTGACGAGGATCAGGTTCTCGCGATCGACCGGCCTCTGCATCTCCCTCTGGAGCTTGACGAGGTCCCAGTCTGAACCATCTCGAGCGCGAGGATTGGTCATGGTCAGGTTTCTGCACTGGCCATCAAGTCGCGCAATGGAAGTAAAGAACAATGGAAATACAGCCACGGCGTAAACAAAGCAGCGAAACTTCCGTATCCCGAACATACGATCCCTCCAGAGAGATTCGCCTCATGATTCGAAGCATTCCTCTGCTGCGACCTGCGGCGCCCTCGAGAAACCATAGGGGCATTGCATGCGTGCCGGAAGTGGAAACGCAGTCTCACCCCCGCGTGTGACTCTTCATGTCACCCCGCAGATTGCCTCCTCGTCAGGGGAGTGACATTGCGCGCGCGGCCGCCTGACCGGCCCTGTCCACAGGATGGCCGGTAGCGGCAACCGCGTCGTGGAAAAAGCACTTACCGGCTCAGGCCGGCTTTTCACCACACACGTATGGTCCGAGCGAGCGGATGACGCTGCGGGTCTCTGTCGTGTTGTCGAGAATATTCACGGAAAATGTATTGCCCGGCGCGGGGACGCGAATATGGATGTGGCCGTTCGTGCTCGCCATCTCCGCGATTCTGCGAATGGCGATCGCGTTCTCCGGCTTCATGGCGGTCGAAAGCACAGCTCTGCCGGTGCCGTAGAGCTGGGTGCTGAGCATGTTGTGAAGACCAGGCATGGCAGGATGGGCCGAGTCCCACGCGTTGATGATGTACAGCTTCGCGCTGAGGGCACGGACCCAGGCCGGGCCGCATGCGTCCACATATCCATGATGATTGGCCACAGCTACATCGACCGGACCGCAGGCCTTCGCGACGGCGGTCTCGATGTCGGCCCAGGGGCGGGTTCCGTAGTATGTGTCATGGTCAAGATCGCCACCGGTGTAGTAGCGAAAGGCGCCATACGCAAGCCGGAGCGCCAGGGAACACTTGTTCTCGTCAGGGAAGCTCTCTTGCGGAAGACCGGCCAGCGAGGGAAACTGCTCTTTGACCGCTGTTCCGCTTCCGGTCCAGACGGCGCCGTTCGACGCCAGGTTCCGGATGTGGAATGAGTTGTAACGCGCGGCGTCGTGCTGCAGGAGAATCTGATCCGCCCGCCCTGGCTCGAAACGCTCGACGGTCCCACCCCGCTGGCGGAACGACTCGAGGAAGGCGCGATAGTTCCGGTCCATAAAGGAATCGAGGCGCTGCGGGTAGTCGTAGCGAGGGAAGTTGCGATCGATGATGGTTCGTATGGGCACCTCTTCAGCCAGGTCAGTGAGACCGCCGAGCTGATATTTCCCATACTTTGACATCGGCGAGCTGTTAAGGTCGTGCTCCGCTATCTCACCCATGTGATCGGCATGAAAGTGTGTCAGGACGAAGTAGTCTATCTCGCGCCGGCCGGCAGCCTGCAGCTCCCGAAGAACGTAACGCGCAACCCACTGTCCCGGCCGAAGTGAGGCGTTTGGCTTTGCTGGAATAAGGTATCTGGATCGACTGGGATCGAGCTGCGGAATGATTGCTCCGGTATCGACCATCATCGTCGTCCCGTCCGGGCAAAGGATGAAAGCCGCTGCCCCGCATCCCGTGGAAATGTGATGGATATCGAGGGTGCCGGGAGTCCATGCCTGAGCCGGGGAGCCGGACTGTACAACTTCTTCGGCAGCCGGGGCCGACGCATAATTCACCGATGGCGCCGCACCGACTGCGAGCGCAAGACCCTGCACGAAATTTCTCCGATTCATGCTTCACTCCTTCTTTTGGCGTCATGGACAGTTACATATCGCATGCGCGCCGGTAAGTGATCGTTGAAGTTACGATCACAATTCTTTCCGGAAGGAGTGCATCGCAAAAGTGGTGGGTACGTGGGATCGGAACGTCTGCCGGAGGTGAGAAGACTTCTTCACCTCTGCGCGAAGGGTCTGATTGGCTGACTGTCTGGCTCCGGACTTCGGGAGAATCGTTGCTGCTGAAGGCAGGTCGATCAGCGCGGGGCAGTGGCGAGGGAGATATCGCTCCGGACGTGGGTCACGACAGCATAGAAGATCCACTTGCCGTCCGGCGAAGCAGCCAGGCTGGGCGTTCCGGGAGACAGGTCCTGGGGCATCACTCCGAGCACGACAGACCTGCGCGAGCGCGGATCATAAGAGACGAGATTGAATGAGTCCCTGTGCTGCTGTGTATAAAGGAGCGTGTCGTTCGCTACGGTCCAGTCCAGCACAGGCGTGGGAGAGATAGACAACGGAGATGCCTTGCTGCCAGGCGCGGTCGATGATTTCCAGAGACTGGAGGAAGAGCCGGGGTTCTGGACAAGGAAGAAAACATCCTTCCCGTCCTTCGACTCCTGCGCGTCCTGCGACCCGGAGGGTCCGATGACGGTTGACTGAGCGTCCGGCAGGGATCGGGTCCAGAGCTGCGACCGGCCGTGGCTCGTGGAATCGTAATAGATATAGTCTCCCCGCCGCGACCAGGAGGGTCTCCTGCATTCGAAGTCACCCTGAAGGATCGGCGCAGGAGCCGAATCTTCGGCTGCCATCATGAAGATCGTGGCGTGGCCTCCAGGCCTGGCGTCGAAGATGATCCGCGACGAGTCAGGCGACCAGCGGATGGTTCCAAGCCAGGGGCCGCCGAAGTGGGTCATCTGCCGCAGCTGCGAACCATCCGGAGAAGCGAACCAGATCTCCGGCGCGCCGGACCGATCCGATACGAAGGCAACGGTCTTTCCATCCGGCGACACGCTGGGCGAATGATTCTGCCCCGACGTTGTAAGGAATGGCTTTGCATCTTCGATGTGGCCATGATCGAGCCGCGCCCGCCAGATCGTCCATCTGTCTTCCTGTTCGACGAAGGCCAGAGACTGCGAGGCCGGCGAGAAGACCGGGTCGGAAGCCCACGCCGAGTTGAGTGGAAGGACCCCGAAGGAACCGGTGGATACATTGAGCACCCGCAGCTCAGAGCGGTTCAGGTCGCGTACTGCATAGATGATGCTTTCACCGTCAGCGGACCAGTCCAGACCCCGGATCTCGCTGTTGACATAGGTCAGCCTTTTCGGTGTCCCGCCTTCCGGCGAGACGACGTAGATATCGCTCACGCCGTGACTTATAAAACGCGCGAAGGCCAGTGTGCGTCCGTCGGGCGAGATGCGGGCATAGCAGTCCTGGTCGACGCCGGGAGGCATCGTCACGGCATGTTGCCGGCCATCTGCGGTCGACACGGAGACGATCCCATAATCCGGAAGGTCCGCGACCTGCGAAGTCAGATAGATGGATCTGCCATCGCGCGACCAGGACAGTTTCTGGCAGTCGGCGAGGGGGCCGCTGGATGTCCACTCGGAGGTCGCATCGTGAATCGACGACACCTGGCGCTGCGATCTGCCATCGCGGCCGCTGATGATCAGCCGGCTCTCTGTATCGAGCTTCTGCAGATAAGCCAGCCGATCTCCGGATGGGGACCATGCCGGATGGAGATTGTAGTGTCCATTGTGGATAAGGTCTGTGGCTGAGCCTCCTGTGGCCGGGCGAACAATGATGTCGGAGGAATTCGAGCTGCCGTTATCAGCATCCACAGCAACGTATGCGATGAGGCGTCCGTCGGGAGAAATATCCGGGCTGAACTGCCGCCCGGAGTCGACGGCAAACGGCGCTATGCTCCAGGTGGCGCCGTACCTGTGGCGATCGTTGGCCGATACGGCATAATCGTGCGCGGCGGCGAGCACGCCGACGCATGCCGTGAAGGTGACAGCGAGCGCCAGTCCGAGAGCCCACAGCCTCGCGTCGCGAAACCGGCCGATGTAGGTTCTCTGAGGCAGCACGGGCGAATCGTGAGGACCGCGGCCGATGGCAGGCTCGGGAATGTTTCTCACATCGAACGTCGCGATGTAGCTGCCCTTGGGGATCGTAATGCGAACCCGCTCCTCAGGGTCGTTCGCCGCCGCGTAGGCTTCCAGCTTTGCGCGCAGCCGCCGGGCTTCGCTGCGAACAATATTGTCGAGCTTGGGGTCCCAGTCCTCCGGCCGGTCGAAGACGCTGATTCCGATCTGCCGTTCCTTCAGAGAATCGAGATCGCTGAGAAGGCTCTTCTCGACGACGTGAGACAAAAAGCGCGACATCCGTTGAGCCCGAACGAACTCAGCGCTTAACAGGATTCTTCGGAGTTGATTCCGGGCAAGCTCGCGATCCATGATTCGCACGTCTCGCAATCATCTGAATAATCGCATTCATTCTAAACATGAGCTGTCCGGCGCGTTCGCGAATACAGGGTTAAATGTCAATTGTATTGACCGTGAGGAACGCTGCTCACCCCGCGATGCCGGAGTTCTCACCCCCGTTCCCACTTGTGGGCAGCCGAAGGGCACATCAATATTCGGGCAGATTGTTGTTCAGCGGGTACACGAACGGCAGTCTTCGCTTCATGCCCTTCGTCTCCGTGCCGGGCCTCGAGCCATATCACCACGGGAGCTTCGCCTCGAGGCAACGTCGCGGTCTTTTCTGAAGACCGCGAGACGCACGGGTTCGTGCACGTTCGTCTTCTATTCACCGGCACCAACTGGAGGAATTATGGGAAAGAGCAAGGATATCGACAAGCTTCAGAAAGAGAACGAAAAGTTTCAGGCGTATCTCGAGGAGATCACCAAAAAGCTGCAGGAGAAAGCGAAGCCTCAGTTCGACAAGCTGTCGGAAGAGATCGAGAACTTCTACGAACACAACGGCTGGACATCGGAGAAGTTCATCGGCGGAGAGAACATCGACTTTATGCACTCTTCGGTGTGGTCTCTGGAGAAACTGAAGGAGGTCATCAACATCGTCGCCGGTGCGATCTTCGGCGGTACGAGCAAGCCTGAGGGAATCGACATCGACATCACCCCGGATATCGGCAAGGCGCTGGCCGCGATGGAGAACCTCGAGCTCTATCTGGCATCGCGCGTTCTGGTCGTTCTGAGCGGAGTGCTCGAGGCCTTCGGCAACTCCAACTCCATCACCTTCAAGACACAGTACAAACAGGAGGCGCTCGGCAACGGCTTCCACATGTTCACCGTCATGGCCTGCGATGCCTATGATTCGCAGGGCTTTCTGCAGAAGGAGAAGATTCTCGAATACATTTACGCCTATGAAATTCGATTCTCCACTCAGGAGGCCGAGAGCCACGCGAAGATTGCGCTCATCGACGCCCTGACGGATGCCATCAACGCATGCGCCGCCAAGATCAAGGCCGCGTCAAAGTCGTGGGTCGAAGAGAAGATCGGAGATGCGCAGTACGCTTCCCTGATCGACACGTACAAGACCATCTCGGAGACTCTCACAGAGCAGCTGAAGGACCTGCAGAAGCAGGGCAGGGAAGTGCTTACCCGGACATACGGGCTCCCGGCGTTGTCCGTCTGATAAGTTCGTCAGGACGGCAGGAGCGGACGGCGATAAACCTGTCGCTGTCCGCTTTCCTGTTTATAAGCGATAAGCCGGTCATCCCTTTGACCGTAACCAGCCCGGGAGCCAGGTCGATCCTGACGAGCCGCACGCTCGCGTTCAGTCCGGATCAGGGATGCAGGTGCAGCGAGGCCAGCTTCGCCTCAAGGCTGCCGCCCTTGTAGGAAGTCGTTTGAAGAAGTGCGTCGAAGGAGTGCAGCTCTCCATTCGTCCCTCTTGCCTGCTTCAGCACTGCCACCATTTTGACCGGATTCAGAAGGAAATCTTCAGCCGCTTCAATCTGATCCATCGTAGGACCTTCGATTAAAAGCACATGTCCTGTCTGGTCCAGATTGGGCGTCAGAGACACGATCCCATAGGAATACCGGGTGTCGCCGGAGTCAAAGGTCGAATAGGTCTGCGATTCGTTGTGTTTCGGTTTCCGGTTCAGAATCGTGTAGTTCCGGCCGTATGCCACGGAGAAATCGACCTGAGAATCGAAGATCTGTACCCAGGGATTCGCTTCCGGAGCGCCAATCAAAATCCCGTTTCCCGTCTTCAGATCGTTCGGACTGAACTCCCGCGCAAAGATGACCTGTATCTGGTCTGAGTAGTGCCTGGGCAGGCGCATAAGAGCCACAATCAGCTTGACGTCGGACATGGTGGTGTATCGCCGCTGCGCCATCGAATCGCTCGCCGGACTTGAATCGGGTGAGCTTTGTCCAGGAGGGGTAGCGAGGTAGGATCGCGATGCATACTCTGCGACCGACACAGTGCGATGCGCCACATTGGTGAAGAGCTTCATTCCGGCGTCACCGGGAACAATATATGTGGTGCGCCGGGGCTGGAACAGCGAGGACCAGAGGAGATCCAGGTTCGTAACGCTTTGCTCGTAGCGAACGTATGCGACGGAGCCGGAAATCCCCAGAAGCATGAGGACAGCAGCCGCGATCAGCCACTTTCGACGCGGCCTCGGAGCTATCGCTGCATCAATATGTTCCAGGAGCCCGGCTTCAGGCGCAGTCTGCTGCGTCTCAGGATTCGCTTCTGGCGCATGAGAAGAGATTTCCCAATCCTGTATCGACGCTTCTGCAGGACCCTCCTGGGTGGTCGATTCAAAGACCGGCACGTAGCTGCCTCTGGGAATCGTTACCCGGATGGAGTCGCGCAGTCCTTCTTCCTGGTAGTAAAGCGCGAGGCGCTGCCGCAGCTGGCGCGCATTCTGGCGAACGATGCCATCGTCGCCGGGATTGTAGTCAGGCTCTCTCTCGAAAACGTGGATACCGATCTGCTGTTCCGTGATTTCGTCATGAAGGCCGAGTATGGCTCGCCTGCCTACATATTCGAGAAAAGCGGAGAGCCTTGCCGAGCGTGCAAAGCTCGGCGTCTGCAGGACGCACTGGATAGCCTCCCATCTGGGATTGCCTTCGAGAGACGCCGCAGGCTGTGTGTCCGGGATTCCTTTAAGGGGTGCAACAGGCACAGAAACAATCTCCGACACTGTCAGGCACAGTCTACTCGGAGGGCGTGAATCCGTGGTTAATCATTTTTGGCGCAGGAACGGCTGTGCAGACCGAAACGCCGGAAACAGGCGGGTTATATCGAACAGACGCCGGTGAATCCCTGTGAATCACCGTTAGGCCCCTGCCCATCCGGCTGCCAATCGACCATATTCTTCGCATGGCAGGCAATCAAAGACTGGCTGGCTGGCGCGAGAGGATCGTCTCCGCGAGAGCATTCGCTGTGGCACATCGAATTGCGGGAGTGTTTGTTTTATTCTTCGTCATCGGTTCTCTCGCGCTGCCGCCGGCGACCCAAAGCCAGCCGGATGGAGAATCGAATCACAGGGAGTCCGCCGGTGAATCCACAACGGCGGAACGGCTGATCCTCGATGAGCAGTCCTTCATTCCCGATGATGCCTCCCACCCCGGCTTCGTCACATCCGCCCGGCGGCTCCTGGTTCCTCCCGAGCTGAAGGAGGCTCCGGAGGAATGGATCGAAAATTCCCTGGCCTGGTGCGACTTCATCTTTAACAGCATGCCGCCTGCGATTCCGGAATATCCGGCCCGGCGCGCCGCGCTCCAGAGGCTGGACGATATTCTGCACATTCAGTCCGCTCCCGACGATCCGGTCGTCCGCCAGTTCTACATCCATCGAATCGAGCACGCGATCGAGGAGATCAGGACGACTCGCGTGACCAGCGGAATGCGAATCTGGAAGCTCTATAACCACGGCTTCTTCGTCAAGACGGCGACCGTTTCCTTTTGCTTCGATCTGGTTCCGGGCGCTCCCGAAACCAGCTTCCAGATTCCGCACAACCTGGTCCGGCAGCTCGCGGAGCTGTCCGATGCAATGTTTATCAGTCACTGGCACCCGGATCACGCCAATAAAGGCGTGGCCGCGGAATTCCTTGCCCTCAATAAACCTGTGATTGCACCGCCCGGGCTCTGGTCGGACGATCCATCCTTCAGCGGCCGGCTGACATACGCGAACCGCGATCCACTGCATATTCAGAAAATCGCCGTCACGCGATCAGAGCGCACCATCCTGGTCAGGACATTTCCCGGGCACCAGGGTCCGCCGATCGAGAACGACCTCTACCTCGTAACGACACCAGAGGGGTTCACGGTCATGCACCTCGGCGATCAGTTTTCATCGCCCGATGATCATTCCGAGGATGCGATTTTTAAAGATTTCGCGAGGAAATACCACGTGGATGTTCTGTTGCCTAACGCGTGGAACCCGCGATTGCTGCAAACCATCACCAGCGTGAACCCCGCCCTCGTCATTCCCGGGCACGAAAACGAACTGGCCCATGCTGTCCCCCATCGCGAGGACTACGTTCAGAGCTACGAACGATTAACAGGATGCAAAACGCCCTGGCTCATCATGGCCTGGGGCGAAGGCTACTCCTTCCACCCTGAAAACCGCCTCATGCTGCGCTCGATACGGCAGAAACAGGACTGAAAACAAATCGTAACAACCGCTGTACATACTGCGGGAAAAGCCAGCCAGCGAGCTGATATTCGGCTTTCGCCGTACCCGCAACAGCATCAGTCGCTTCAACTTTGACAGGAGAGACCATGGCACGCCGAGTTGTGAAGTCAATATGCACTGGATTAGCGGCACTTTTGTTTGTATTCACCGTGCAGATCGCGGTCGCACAGGTTCTCTATGGAACCCTTCTCGGTTCCGTTACAGGGCCTGACGGAAGCGCGATTGCCGGCGCCGCAGTCACGGCAACGGAAGTTCAGACCGGCGTCGAACACCGGGGAACGACAGGCGCCAGCGGCGATTTCAGCTTTCCCGATCTTCCGCCCGGCATCTATACGGTGAATGTGAGCGCGGCGAATTTCGCGAATGCGAAAACTGTCGGGCTGGTTGTGGGAGCCAATCTGACGGTGCGATCTGACGAAAAGCTGGCCATCGCAGGGGTGACACAGTCGGTGCAGGTCAGCGCGTCGGCGGCTGAGATGCAGACCGACAGCGGCTCGATCCACGGAGAAATCTCCAGCAAAGAGCTCAGCAACCTCCCCATCAGCGGCTTCGATAATTATCAGAGCCTGTTAAGCCTGTTACCCGGGGCCACACCATCGCGCTTTCAGAATTCCGTGATGGATACACCCTCACGGTCGCTGACGACGAACATCAACGGCGCCTCGCGGAACGACAATGTAACTTCGGTGGACGGAGCGGCGATTCAGCAGGTTTATCTGCCGCACCATACGCTCTATAACCCTCCCACAGAGAACATTCAATCCGTCGACATCGTGACCAACAACTTTACTGCCGAGCAGGGCCTGGCGGGCGGCGCCGTAGTGACGGTGCTTACCAAATCCGGAACCAATCAGTTTCACGGAGAGCTGTGGGAGCTCAATACCGATTCGTCCATGGCGGCGCGAAATTACTTCTATAACAAAACCTATTTCGCCGAAGCCGGCAGTTCCGTTCCCAAAAACATCCTCAACCAGTTCGGCGCGAATATCGGCGGACCGATTCTTCACGACAAACTGTTCTTCTTTTCCGGATTCGAAGGACTCTCTCAGCGCCAGCTTTATCCCGAGCTGACTTCGCTTCCGACCGACGCGGAGCGGACGGGTGATTTCAGCGGCCAGCCTCTTCTCTATGATCCGAATACAGGAAACCCGGATGGATCGGGGCGCGTCACCTTCGCAAGCGAGAACACGGATGGCAGAAACGCAATCGAGAGCGGGATCAGCCCGGCTGCCATGAGGATGCTGGCCCTTATTCCGCACGCCAATCTTTCCGGAACAGCAAATAACTATTCTGTCGCAGGCACCTATAGTCTCGATCGCTACTCGTTCGATGAAAAGCTCACGTGGCAGATTGATCCGAAGTCGAATATCTTCGTGAAGCTCAGCACCATGTCTGCGCAGGTAAAGAGTCCGAGTACGCTTGGAGTGGGCGGCGGTACGGGACTCAGCCCCGGTGGAAGCAACTCCGGATCGGGATACAGCCAGACGAATCTGCTCGTCGGAGGAATCGGCTACACGCGCGCCTTCTCTGACCGGCTGCTCATCGACGCAAACTTTGGAATCGGCCACAACCATCTCGACTGGTTCGAGAACGACTTTGGTCCCGATCTCGGACCGAGCCTCGGAATCCCCGGCACCAACAGCGACGGTAACGGCTCTTACGGTGCTGATCCGAATCAAAAGGGACTGCCGGAATTTTCCGTTACCGGGCTGGAGCCCTTCGGGAACGCCGATGCGTATACCCCGGAGGTGAAGCACGACTATACCTACACGTATGTCGCCAACGTTACCCGCATCGTGAGGACACATGCCCTTCGCTTTGGCCTCCAGATGCTCAACAATCGCCTGAATGAATATCAGCCGCAGCGCGGCTTCGGACCTCGCGGCGGCTTCACCTTCACCGGCGGTGTAACTGCGCTCAAGGGCGGCTCGGCTCCAACGTCGGCGAATGCGTTCGCGCAGTTCCTTCTCGGACTGCCGGATTCGCTCGGCAAGAGCTATCAGTATCTGAACCCGATGACGGGCATCGAGTGGCAGTACGGCTTGTATGCTCAGGACCAGTGGCAGGCTTCAAGAAGGCTGACGCTTACGTACGGTCTCCGCTGGGAGTACTACCCGATGATGACGCGCGGCAACCAGGGCATTGAACGATACGACCTTACGAATAACGAAGTGATTCTGGGCGGGATCGGCGGCCAGCCCTCCGCGGCAGGATTGTCGGTCAGCAAACTGGAGTTCGCGCCTCGCTTCGGGCTCGCCTACCGCCTGAATGAAAAGACCGTCTTCCGCGGCGGCTATGGCATCAGCATCGATCCATATCCCTACACACGCGCGATGCGCGATCCATATCCGGTCACCATTGCGCAGACTGTGAATGCGAACAATGCGTATGTGGCAGCGGGAACCTTCACCGCAGGAATCCCCGGCTTCGCGACCGTCGCTCCGGTGATCAACAATGGAGTCGCGCAGCTTCCTCTGGCCGCCTACACGAAGACGTTTCCTGCGGGCGTCTACCCGAGAGGCTATGTCGAGTCGTGGAACACGACGATCGAGCGAGCCCTTCCTGCGGGATTCGACCTTACGGCCGGCTACGTGGGCACGCAGACCATTCATCAGACCATATTTCTTGAAGCCAACGCAGGCCAGACGCCCGGTCTCGGCGCAGCAGGCCAGCCGCTCTACACCACCTTCGGAAGAAATGCCGAGACGCAGATCGTTCTTCCCTTCGATACGGCGAATTACAACGCGCTGCAGCTGAACCTGAAGCACCCGTTCAAAAACGGCGTTCTTCTCACCGCGGCCTACACATACAGCAAATCGATCGATGAAGCGACGGACGACGACAGCACTCCGCTGTTTAACGCCGTAGCCTATCAGAAGCGAAACCGCGCGGTGAGCGACTTCAACCGCAGCCAGGTTTTCGATTTCGGCGCGACCGCGGCCCTGCCGTTTGGAAAAGGGCAACGGTTCCTGAACGGTTCCGGCCTCGTCAACTGGATCGCAGGTGGATGGACGGTGAATGCGGTCATATCAAAGTACACGGGCCTGCCCTTTACGCCACTGGCTTCCGGAACCTCACTGAACGCGCCGTTCAACACTCAGGTAGCGAACAAGGTCAAAGATGATGTTTCGACACTCGGCGGTATCGGCAAGTCCGCGACCTGGTTCGATACGAGCGCGTTTGCTCCCGTCACCACGCCAACCTTCGGAACGGCCAGCCGCAACTCTCTGCGCGGTCCTGGAGACGCGGACCTCGACCTCGGAATCGGACGATCTTTTCCGATTACCGAAAGCATGCGATTTGAGCTCCGCGGCGAGGCCTTCAACGCAACGAACACGCCCAATTTTGGATTGCCGGGCAACAGCGTGTCGTCTTCCAGCTTCGGCCACATCACTTCTACCTTTGGAAGCGCAGCGGACTCGCGCGTCCTTCGCATCTCGGGCAAGCTGAATTTCTGAGCTTCCTGAGTCTCTGTTCCTGAGTGGTGCGCTGCAGCGGTCAGACGCAGCGCGCCGCTCGCTCGTGAAGATAACGGGAGGAGATATGAGGGGCAGGATATTTTTCACGGCGGCAGTACTGTGCGCCACACTGGTTGTCCGTGTCGAAGCGCAGTCAAAGACAGATATGGCCGCTCTCGAGGGCCTTGTACCCACAGCGACGTTGTTACTGGACTCGAACGCTAACGGCAAATCCGCGCTCGGCGCTAACTTCGCCATCACCGAAGGTATCCACACCGGTAAAATTACGCAGCCGACTCTGCTGCCCTTTACCGAGCAGCAGCAGCTGGCGCTTCAGGATACCTTTATGACCACCGGCAATCTGGCCGGGTTTGCAGATGGTCTCGGGACAACTCTCGGCGGCGCCTATGTGGCGCGCGCTCATTATTCCAGCCGCACCGATTATACGAACCTGTCGGCGGAGCTCTCCGGCCTCATTGCCTATGCGCATACGACGACGAGCCTGAACGCGAACTCCGCCAAATTTTTCTTCGGCAACCTGACGAAAGACGGGACAGTCGGAGTCTCGCTGCAGGCGAAGAACATTCTCAGGGCCGCGGATGGAGTGACCGATATCTACGGCAAGGCCTACCATCTCGAGGCAGGAGAACCCGGCGCCGATCCTTACGGCAACTCCAGGCCATTTCAGACACTGCCTGAAACGATGGAAATCGCAGGCGTCGACTACTTCAATATTTCTTCGACCAACACACTCTACAACCGCGGAATCATGATGGACCTGACTAAGAGTCCTTCTTATCCAAGCGGGCACACCGTCTTCGGTTACACGGCTGCTGTGATGCTTGCCGTTCTTGTGCCGGACAGGTACCAGCAGATGATTGTGCGTGGCGCCGAATATGGAAATAATCGCATCCTTATGGGAGCGCACTACGCAATGGATGTAGTGGCGGGGCGAACGTTAGCTCTCTATGACATGGCCAAACTTCTGTCGAATAACCAGGATTATGTCGGCCAGGACTTCAAAAAGCCGGGAGTTCCGGTGATCGACGATTTCCGCGCCGAGGTGATAACGACGCGAGAGGTGGTCACACGGCTGCTGCAGGATGCGTGCGGTAAGCCTGTCGCGCAATGCGCTCGCGAAGACACAGGCCGGTTCAACAATTCCGCTGCCGACGAAGCGTTCTATGCATCCACGCAGACCTACGAGCTGCCGGTCGTCTATCCGCAGAATGCAAACAAACTGGAAGACGTGAACGCGCTCGCGCCCGAGGCCGCATCCCTTTTGACCGTCGCATTTCCGAATCTCAGCCCCGAACAGGCAAATCATATCCTTACCCAGACCGAGGGGCCAGGGGGCGGTTTTCTCGATAATGGTTCGGCCTTCGGTGTCTACTCTCGACTGAACCTCTATGCCGCCGCGGGCATGGCTGCGGAGCTCAATGTCCAAAAGTAAACAGACGCCTGTTCCTGTCTGATGTCCAGGGTCTGATGTCCCAGGGGGCTGATGTCTCCGGGCATCCAGTCATAAGCGCGGCCGATCCTGACAGAGGACTCTTTCGCAGGCCGGTGTGGTGCTCGGCACAGCGGAGGATGGCGATCTGGAACGCATCCTCCATCCGGAATCCGAGAACAACGCGAACTTCTGAGCCGGTTTACTTCTTCGCGGCTTTTTCTGTGCGGGGAGCGCCCTTTGCTTCGTTCCAGAAGATATATGTGCCGCTGCGTGTCGCCACCACGATGTCGACTCTGCCGTCGCCATTGAGATCGGTGGCCAGAATGTCAGAGCCTGCTCCGGAGCGGTTATGGATCAGATGTGGCACGAGCCTGGCTCCGCCTGGTGCTTTCGGATCGCGCACGGTCTGATACCAGTAGAGGACCGCAGGGCCGTATGGATCGGGATCGTAGAAGTCGTCGAGATGGGAAAAGACGCGCTTGCCGACGATGAAGTCCGGAATGCCGTCACCGTTCACGTCGGCCATCGCCGTTCCATGCGGCTGCGAGAAGGAAACGCCGCCGGCATTTTTGTCGAAGTGCATCCCCATCACATCGTGCCTGACGAAGCTGATCTCTCCCGTCGCTTTGTCGCGCTTTTGCTCGAACCACGCAAGGCCCCAGCCATGGGACTGAAGCGTGGTCACCACATCGGGCAGACCATCGCCATTCACGTCATACACGGCCATATCGCATCCGCCCGCGGAGGTGCGCGCCCAGCGCCCGAAGGGGACAGGGTGAAACTTCCACGGTCCGCTGTCCGCGCCGGCGGCGGGCTGCTCCCACCATCCTTCGGCGTCGAGAATATCGATGCGGCCATCCTGATTGATGTCTCCGGCTCCAATGCCATGCGGAGGCCACGGGCCGCGCTCGGAGATGTGATGGATGATCCACTTTGCGGAGACGTCCTTCGGGTCCGGTTTGGCATAACTGATGTAGCCGTCGCCGGAGGTGTAGATAAGCTCCGGTTTGCCGTCGCCGTCGATATCGCGAAGGATCGTCTCTTCGCCGAAGATCGAATCGACCACATGGTAATGCTTCCAGCGGCGCATCTCTCCAT
This sequence comes from Paracidobacterium acidisoli, assembly GCF_003428625.2. Classification (GTDB taxonomy): domain Bacteria; phylum Acidobacteriota; class Terriglobia; order Terriglobales; family Acidobacteriaceae; genus Paracidobacterium; species Paracidobacterium acidisoli. Next base: position 28,575 of record NZ_QVQT02000008.1, read on the forward strand.
GGGGATTGATGTACAGATCGGCCCCGACCCCGCGTCCTGAAGTCAGCACATCGGGCCAGCCGTCTCCGTTAAAGTCCGCCGCGCGCTCGATCCAGTCCTTCGCCGGGTATTGCGTCGAAGTGTTGTAGGCCTCGTTCGGATAGATTTCGCTTGAGTCGCGGAAGGACGGGCCGTAATAGATAAACGGACCGCTGACGATATCGATTTTGCCGTCGTGGTTGAAGTCCGCCGCCGCCGCCGACCATCCATAAAAGAACTCATTGATGCGCTGCATACGAAAGCCCGCGCCGACCACCTCATCCGGGTGCGATTTGATGGCGATATTCTTCCATGCGACATCTTTGAAGCTGACTTCGCTGCCAGGGCCGACATAGAGAGCCATGGGGCCGTACTCATCCATATTTTCAGCGGCTGCACTTGCTTCGCCGCCGCCGTCGTCGAGGAAGGCGCGGATGATTTCAGCGTCGAGCAGCACCTCTATCTGATTCCACCCGGGCTGCAGACCACGTGGCGGATGCGACATCAGAGTGACTCCAGGGGGCGGAGGAGGAAGCGGCGGAGGAACTCCGCGCGCGGGGCGAGTCTCTCCGGGCGGCGGCGGCGGTGGTGCGTAGCGGGCCTGCCCGCCGGCCCTGCGGAGCGCGGTTTTGCTGGTGATTTTTCCATTCGCGTCGATCATCACGCGATAGCAGACCAGAGAGTCGCCTTCGACGGCGAGCATCACGCCGGTTGAACCCTCGTCACGCTTCTCCATGCGCATCAGAATGCCGGTATTGCACGGCCCGGTGCAGCGGAAGGAGGTGTAAAGCGCGGAATCCTGATAGGGCTTGTCGAGAACCAGCCAGCCCTCGCCGCCACTAGCCGTAATCTCTCCATCGTTCGCCTTCCACGAGGCGGAGCCGAGAGTATGCCAGCCGGCAAGTGCCGATCCGCTGAATGTCGCATCGGGAATGAAGGTAGGACCGGCCTCGGCGTGCAGCAGAGGCACGGCAAGCAGGGCGGCGCAGGACAGGATCGTTGCGGCTTTCATGCGGAACATCATGGTGCTCCCTGGATTCTCGACGGTGTCAGGGCCGTTTTGCAGATTATGCAAATAGCCTTGGGTATGATGCATGGATGGTATGAAGCCGGCAAGTGCACTGTCAAGCCAGGACCATAAGCCGGAAGGGCCGATGCGGACTGGCTCGGATCATTATTTGAGCCGGTGCAGCTCTGCACAGATGGAAGGTCCGGTCGAAGCGACCGGGCGGGCAGATCCCCCATCGCAGACTTCTTCGACAGAAAGCCTCATGATCCGCGTGAGCCGGGCTCTGCATCCGGTTTCGGGAAAAATCTTTCATTCTCCCGTAACAGAAAGTGTCTCTTCTGGAGGCTGAGGGGAAAAGACTGCCGTTTCCATGACGTGGCCATGTGAGAGAGGCAAAACGATTCACAGACTCTTAATCGAATCTGTTTTCCTCCAGAGCTTCTGCGGGACACGTATTCAGTAGTGAAGGGTTTTTCTCCATTACAGCTGATCGTCAGCCGGGACGCCGCGCACGAGGACGCATTCGTGAGCCGCTACCGGACGCTGCTGGCGCATGCAGTCAAGCTGACGCGCGGCAACCGCGATCTCGCCGATGACCTTCTGCAGGATGCGTTCGTACAGTTCACCGGAGCGAAGCCCGATTTAAGACAGATCGAGAACTTGGACGCGTATCTGTTCTCGATGGTCAAGTACCTTCACCTTGCGCATGTGCGGCGCGGCATGCGCGACCCTCTGGGCGAGCTGGCTGTCGTTGATTACGAGTCGGCGGAGCTAAGCCTCAGCTCGGCTCCTGCTTCCACGGTGTCGCTGGTCTGCGAGCAGCTGGTCCATATCTGTGAGTTCGCCTTCTCGAAAAAAGATGAATCGCGGGCGCACGCTTTGTTTCTGCTGCGCTTCGTACATGGTTATTACATCGATGAGCTGGCGGCGCTGACGCGGAACTCGAAGCCGACGATCCGGAAGTGGCTGCAGGAGGCGCAGTCTGAAGTGCGTCTGGCCCTGAGTGCCCCGCAGGCCGCGGCGGTCGAGCAGCGCTTTGCATGGATGGAGCGCATTCAGGTCAGCGCGCGGCGCAAGGATTTTCTGCAGGCTCTTCGGGAGCATCTGCTGAGCTTCGGCAGGCGGCATTGTCCATCGCGGCGAGTGCTGCAGCAGATATACTCAGGCGCCGAATACGGCGAGGTCTCCACGGAGTTGCTGGGACATTATGCCGTGTGCCGCACGTGCCTCGATCGGGCGAATGATCTGCTGGGCCTTCCGTTGCTCGCGGAACGGCATGACGCCGAAGTGGATGGCCGCGGACGCAGAAACGGACCCGGCTCAGGCGGAGCGGGCACGGAGCGGGCTTTTGATCTCCGCCGCGCACGGCGCCGCGTGGAGGCCATCGAGCACCATGAGCCGCATAAGCTGCTGATCCGCATCGACGGCATCGAGCGCGCGGAGCAGGATCTGACGCTGCCGAGCAATCGCTTCGCGCTGAAGCTGGCCGCCGATGAAAAGGTGCATTTGATCGAGATCGTGAGCGAGCAGGGCGTTTGCCTGCTGTCGTTCTTCGTGCCGGAGATCGAACCCGGCGAGCCTTTGGAGCTGCGGCGCGAACTGCATATGAGCGGTGAGCGAATCGTGGCCGCGACGGTTCGCTATGGCGAGACCTGGCCTGCTATCGAGGTCTCGTACCAGGACCCGGAGAGCGCAGCGCCCGAGAGCATTGCCGCCTGGCCGGCAGCCGCTTCCGCTCCGGCGCGTCCGTCGGGATGGCGCGCGTTATGGCAAAAAGTGAGGACATGGATCGTCGATGCTCACGATTCGCTCGTTCCCAGGATGAATCCCCTGTTTGCAGCCGCCACAATTTTGGGAGTTGTCTCGATTGCTCTGTTCCTGCTTTGGTGGAGCAGCATTCCCCGCATGTCCGCCAACGTGCTGCTGCTCCGCGCAGAGGCGACAGAAGCAGGCGCCGTGTCGGGAAAATCTCCCGGAGTGATCTACCAGAAGGTCTCTATCCGCACGCAGCGCCGTACCGTCGAACGGACGATTTACCGGGACGCGCAGGGCGTGCGCCGTCCGCGCCGGCAACAGCTTTCACGCGAAGACGAGCTGCTGCGGAGCACACTGGCAAGTGCCGGAATCAATTGGGATGCGCCGCTTTCCGCCTCTGACTATGCGGCATGGCGGCGTGGCTCCGGGACGACGCGGGACGAGGTGACGCGCTCGGGCGTGCATCTGCTGACCCTCACTACTACGCCTCTCTCGAAGTCAGCGGTTGTGAAAGAGACGCTGACCATTCGCGACACGGACTTCCACACGGTGGACCGGACGATCGTGCTGCGCGACAGCGGCACGGTCGAGATCGCCGAGCTGAATTACGACGTGCTTCCATGGGGAGCCGTAAATCAGGACTGGTTCGAGCCCCTGGTGGGCGGCGCGGCGATTCCCGGACGCCTTCATCCGTCTCTGGCTGCTCATCTGCCGCACCTGCTTTCGGCGGCGGAGCTGGACGAGGCGGAGCTTTCCGCGTTGCTGGTTCTCAATCGGCTCCATGCCGATCAGGGCGAGCAGATCGAGGTCACGCGCAATGGAGACGGTATCCAGGTGCGGGGCCTGGTCGAAAGCGAACAGCGCAAAGAGGAGATAGAGTCGCAGCTCGTGCGCCTGCATCATGTAACTCCGCTGGTGTTCACTTTTGACGAGATGGCGCGGGGCAGGACCACAGCAGACGGCATCACCAGCATCAGGACTGCATCTGTCGTCCGGCAGCTCTCGCCGCTGGAGATATACCTCGTCCCGCAGGGACAGACGCGTGAGCAGGCAGCTCAGCTCGCGCAGGATCTGGTGCTGGCCGCGGCTTCGGCGGATCGCGAAAGCAAGGAGATTGCCGACCTTCTTGAGCACTTCTCCGCGGGCAGCGATCTGACGCCTCAGGCCCGCACTGCGCTTACCGTTCTGATCGCAAATCATCGCGGAAACGTCGAGGCCGCGCTGGAGCATGAAGAGAGTCTGCTGCATGGCATCGGATTCACGCGTCCAGGGGGAGACGACGGTGAACAGCCTGCCCCAATCCGTGCGGGGCTGCTTTCGAGTGCCGCTCAAAATCTCGCGTTATGCCGGGAAGTGGCCTCGACAGACGGCCAGGCCCGCCCGGTGGAGGCGACGGTGCCCGAACTGCTCGCTGCGATTGCACGGCTGCATTCCATTACCAGCTCCCTGTCGACTGCCCCCGATCTGCCGAATGCTGCAGGCGACCGGCCTTTCATCAGCAAGAAGCAATAAGAAAAACGAGGTCCAATGCACTGGAAATTTCTACGAGGCCTGGCGTGTCTCCTGATCGCGACGGCTGTATCTGCCTTCGGACAGACAGCGAGATTCACCGGTCAGGTGACCGACCAGCAGGGAGCTGCGATTCCCAATGCACAGGTTGAAATCCTCAATCTGGATTCGATGCAGTCGCGACAGATCAGAACCGATTCAACGGGCAGCTATGCGGCTCCTTATCTGCCGGCCGGCCGCTATCAGATTACGGTCCGCGCCAAAGGCTTCGGCCGCTCCCAGAGCAGCGATCTCGCCATCACGGCCGGACAGGCATTTGTCTACAACGTGCAGCTGACGGTGGGAGCCGCGCAGTCCAGCGTCACCGTCGAAGGCGGCTCCATCTCGTCCGCAGTGCAGGTAGATACCGAGAACGCAGAGGTGAGCGGCATCATCACCGGCAAGGAAGTATCGGGTATCCAGCTGAATGGGCGCAATTACACGCAGCTTCTCGCCCTCACGCCCGGAGTGAGCAACCAGACGGGCCAGGACGAGGCGCGGGTGGGCATGGCGGGCAGCGTAAGCTACTCCGTCAACGGCGGCCGCACTGAATACAACAGCTTTCAGGTGGATGGCTCGGAGACGCTCAATGTCGGCATCAACAAAGATCACACGTCGCTGATCGTCACGCCCAGCATCGACGCCATTCAGGAGATCAAAGTTCTGACCTCCAACTATGGCGCGCAGTATCCCAGCACGGGCGATGGGACATCGATCGTCACGACCAAATCAGGCACAGATCAATATCACGGCGACCTTTACGAATTCATCCGCAATGAGATGTTCAATGCCAAAGGTTATTTCGATGTGACCAACGGCGCGCCGCTGTACCGGCGCAACGACTTTGGCGGAACGATCGGCGGACCACTTTCGATTCCGCATCTCTACGACGCCAAAGGCAGGACGCACTTCTTTTTCTCGGAAGAGACGCGGCTGGAGAAAGATCCCTATGCCTACCGGCAGGGCGTGCCTTCACTGGCGGAGCGCAACGGAGATTTCAGCGATGTATGCCCGTATGTGAATTACGGATACTCGACCGCCTTCAGCCTGGCCGCCTATCCGGATTGTCCCAGCGCGCAGGACCAGAACGCCACACATGTCACGTTCCCGGGCAACCAGATCGGCGGCACCAATATTGCGCCTGTCTATCGCGCGCTCATGGGCACGGGCATTATTCCCAACCCCAATGCGATCAGCGGCTGCAATTCGACCGCCGGCTCCTGTTACAACAGCGAGGTCTCCCTTCCGACCTACTGGCGGGAGGAGCTCTTCCGCATCGATCAGGCCATCGGCGACAAAACCCAGGCCAGCTTTCGTTATATCCACGATGAATACAGCAATACCGTGCCGGTGCCGCAGTACGGATATGTGCAGAACAGTTTTCCCACCATACAGAACCGCGTGTACGGCCCCGGACTGAGCATGGTGGCGCGGTTGATTTCGACGTTCTCGCCGACGCTCATCAACGATTTCACGGCCAGCTATACCGATTCGACCATTACCTTCGCGGACATTCCAGGAGCGGCGGTGTATCTTGCGCGACCGGCAGCTCTCTCCGGAACACCAGGGCTTGGCTATATCTTCAATAACGGCTTCGGCGGCAAGCTGCCGGGCATTCGGATTGCGGGCAACAATGCCGCGTATGGCGGCTTCGGTTTTGCGACCGATCCGGGTTACATGCCGTGGGCGCATACCAATCCCGTTTACAGCTTCAGCGACAGCATCTCGAAGGGTTTCGGCAGGCATGCTCTGCAGTTCGGCGCGCAATGGATTATCTTTCAGCGCAACCAGATCAACGGACCCATTGGAGCGGCGACCGGCGACGTGCAGGGGCTGCTGACCTTCAGCAACCAGAGCTCGTCCTTCTCGACCGGCAATGCATTCGCGGATTTCGTGGACTGGGATGACAACAGCGGAGGCGGTCCGTCGGCCTTCCAGCAGGACAGCGGACAGGGCAGGTATTACCAGCGCTATCAGATCGTCGAGCCGTACTTTCAGGACGACTGGAAGGTCACTTCGCGGCTGACCGTCAATGCCGGCATCCGGGTCAGTCTCTTCGGCACCTATGGCGAAAAGAACCATAACGCCTATAACTGGGTGGCCTCACGGTACAGCGCGGCCACGTCCGAGGCTGTGACGGTCAATCCCACGCAGGGATACCTGGTCAACGTGAGCACCGGGAACGGTGTGCCCATCTATGAGCAGGACGGCAGCGTCAATCCCGTCATTCTGAACGGCATCGTGCGGTGCGGAGCCGGCGGAGTGCCGTCCGGCTGCATGAGCGGCCATCTCTGGAATCCGGCGCCGCGCATCGGCTTCGCCTGGAACCCGGACGGGAACGGCAAAACCGCCATCCGTGCCGGCTACGGCATCTTCTTCGAGCACGGAACGGCGAACGAGGCGAATACCGGATCGCTGGAAGGAAGCGCTCCGATGGTGCTGAGCATGGAAGATCTCAATCCTGCACAGTCCGAGTCCATCGGCAGTTGCGGAGTGAACTGTGTGCGCGGAACCGGAGCCTTTCCTCTCAATGTCACTTCCATTCCAACCCGCGCGACATGGCCCTATGTGCAGCAGTGGAGCCTGAGCGTGGAGCGGCAGGTCTCCGGCCATACCCTCGGCACTCTTGGATATGTAGGCGGCAAGGGAACGCACCTTGCGCTGGAGAGGCAGCTCAATCAGCTGCTTCCGGCCTCCAATACCATCAACCCTTTCGGCGCGCATGATCCGATGCTGACTCGTACCTGCCAGAGTTATCTGGATCCGGGCGGCGGATTCGACGGGCAGCGCAACTTCAATCTGCCCAACGGCACGGTCATCCAGCCCCAGAGCCCGGCCTACGTCAATCTCGAGGTCGCCTGCTACGGCTTCGGCGAGGGCGGAACGGTAGCGCCCAGCGCACTCCGCAAATATGCGCCGGGCATGGGACAGATCTATTCGCTCGAAAACACCGCCAACGCCAGCTATCACTCCCTGCAGGCGACGCTGCGCCACATCAGCGGCCCGTTAACGCTGGGCGTCGCGTATACCTACAGCCACTCCATCGACGACGCCTCCGACCGCTCCGACACGACGTTCGTGAACTCCTACGATGTGAAGTCGAACCGCGCCAGCTCAAACTTCGATCAGCGGCAGCTGCTGCACATCAGCTACATCTACGACATGCCGTTGCGCAGCGCGCTGCAGCACTTTCTCAGCGGAATATCCAGCGATCCGAACCCCGAGAATACGGCGGCCATCAATCCCAAACCCGGCGACTTTCTGCAGTCGCGTATGTCGAAGCTTCTGCTGGATCACTGGCAGCTTTCCGGGCTCACACTCTTCGAGACGGGCATTCCATTCACGGTTCTGAATGGCGGCAGCGCCAACGGCGTCGGCGTGGAAGACAATGCGGGGGTCTATAACGGAGTCGGCATCGGCTCTTACCCCGACAAGGCGGGCGATCCGCACGGACCTCACCCGAAGGTCGCGGGAACGGCGACGAACTTCGGACCACTGCTGCTGAATCCCGGCGCCTTTGCCGCGCCCCGCGGCCTGACCTTCGGCAACGCCGGACGCAACTCGCTGAACAATCCGCAGCGATGGAACTTCGACGCGACGCTGGACAAGACCTTTCCGCTGGGCGAGAGCCGGAACCTGGAGTTCCGCGCCGAAGCCTTCAACGTCTTCAACCATACGCAGTTCCGCATCTACGACCCGGTGCTGGGCAACCAGGCAAACAACACCGTGAGCTGCTATGGAGCGGAGGGATCGGGCGACCAGTTCTCGGCCGGCGATCCGGGCGACGGCACGACGGACAAAGGCTGCCTTACCGGCAACTCCTTTCTGCATCCGGTCGATGCGCACCGTCCGCGAACCATTCAGTTCGGTCTGCGGCTGGCCTTTTAACCCCTTCGATTCCACCTGGGCAAACCCATGCAACGAGAGAGATCGAGAGAGAACGCGGTGATCCGGAGAGAAGCAAAGATGCAAACGAGACGGACGGGCTACTGGAAGCAGACATGCGCGGTTGTTCTGTTCTGCGCAGGCGTGGCCGGATGCGGCGGCGGCGGGACTCAGCAGAACACCTCGATTCCCACATCCAGCCAGGCTCATACCTATGTCGGCACGCAGGCCTCCAGTGGTGGATTAGGCGGCGTCTATGGCCTGACGACCGATCACAGCACGAACTACTTCAATCTCAACGATGTCAGCTATCCAGGAGGGAGTTACGTCAACTTTATCGGCAACATCACGACGCCGAAGACATTCGAATATTTCAACACTACGGTATCGGACGATCCGCAATATACGAAGCAGGTGCTCTACGCGCTGGAAGTCCCCGGCGACACGGCTGTACTCGAGTTCGCCCCTCCGATAACCGAGCAATTACCTCCTGCTGTCTTTGCCGAGAGCAACGGCTGCCAGCCCCTGATGAGCAGCCCGACAACGTATCAGTTTGTTCAGATCGGCGGCAATGGCTACGGCAGGGTCACCGTAAGCACATCGCAGAATAACTGGAGCTTCTCCGGCTTCGACATACTGCAGACCGACGGCACGGATGAGAAGCCGGCAGCGCTCGGCAACGGGAGCTGCGCGCAGGCGGCCGAGGGCTATGTCACGACCATTCCCACGACGACGAATGGAACTCCGGGCGTCGACACTGTCGCTATCAGCCCCAACGGCTACTTCATCATGAACAGCGCAGGCGCGCCGTCGCTCGCCGGCGTGGTTCAGCCCGGCAGCGCGATCGACACCAGCGCGCTGACCGGGGCCAGCTACGCGGGGTTTGAGTACGATGCTTCCGCGATAAGCCCGCAGGACACGAACGTTCCCGGCCAGCTCACACAGCCGATGTACTTTTCCGCCACAAATGCGGCGGACGGGCAGATGGTGGGCGGAGTCTTTCCTTCAGGTGATCCTTCGCAGACGCCAGGCACCAGTTTCACCATCCATCTCGGGACGCAGGACCCGAGCCACAACGGCATCTATCCCTCGGTTACCGCGACCATCCCCGATCCCAGGCAGGTCTGCGTGAGCACACCCTATGCCGGAACCGATGCCTCGGGAAATCCGACCTGCACTTTTCCGGGCGTAGCCGTCGCCGGCAATCCCGGCGGCAAATATGTTTTGTTCGTCGAAGTGGCGAATCCTGTCACCCCGGACGGTACAGCCATCATCGATTTTCTGCTCTATCAGCAATGACACTTCGCGAAACGGACAGCGAACCGACGATTCGCTACGCATTTGAGGGAAAACGCAATATGCAACACCAGATGATGAGGGGTTTTATGACGCGCCGCACAGCTTCCATTACCGGTTTTCCTGTGTATCTCCGGATTCTGCTTCTGGTTCTTACCCTCGCGTGGCTTCCGGCCGGCGCGCAGCAGCTTGCCATGGACCCGGGCTTTGCTACCGCAGTGATTCCGGCGAACACCACCCGCAGTATCGTTTCCAAGCCGGACTACACCGGCCCGGCGAGCGGGTATCACGCCTACGGTCCGACGGCCGGCACGTTCGACTCCTCCGGCAACCTCTATTTCATGGACCATGGCACGATCCATGTGATCGCCTCGGGGAACGACCCGATTCCGGTGCTCTCCAATTCCGGCCAGCCCAATTACGTGGCCAGTCCGGTGGCGGACTATATCTATGAAGTAGGCGGAACCGGCACAAACGACCCCACCGTCGGAGCGGGCTGCACGGTGACCGGTAATGCCATCGGCAACGGATGCTATGCCACGCTGGCCTGGATCGGCAACGGTCCGGGCGCTCTCTCTGTGGACTCGCGGGGAAATGTCTTTGTGGCCGACCAGGACGATACCGAAATCCGCGTCATCTATGCCAAAGGAACGATTCCCAATCTCCCGGCCAACCCCATTGTGGGAATGATCTATGCGATCGCGGGAAACGGAACCACCGGCAACGCAGGCGATGCCGGTCCGGGACTGAGCGCGGAGCTGAAAGAGCCGGTGGCTCTCACTCTGGATACCTCGAACAACGTCTATATCGCGGATGCGGCTGCGAACGCGATTCGAGTGCTTTATTCCGGCCAGGGAAACGTCATTGGTCTGCCGTCAAGTCCGCAGGCCGGTTATCTCTACACCATCGTGGGCCAGTTAGGTTCAGGCTGTACGAACTCCGGGGCGAACGGACCGGACGACTGCGGGGATTACGGTCCCGCGAATCAGGCTTTGCTGAGTGATCCACAAGGGGTACATCTCGATCCTTCGGGCAATCTCTACATCTCCGATACAGAAGACCATCGTCTTCGGGCGGTTTATGCCGGGGGCAACCTGCCGGGCGTTTCCAACCCGGAGGCTGGAAGCATCTACACCGTTGCGGGCACGAGCAGCTATCCATCCAGCGTCATCGTCGAGGGCAGCCAGGCCAGTCAGACAGCGGTCCTTCCTCTGGCCGTTACCATCGACGCAGCCGGCAATATCTATTTTGCGGAGCAGTCCACGCAAACCATACAGCGCATCGATGCCAACGGCATCATCAACCTTGCCATGGGCGGAGCGCAGCTCAACAACCCCAGTCCGGTTTTCTGTTCGGGTACGACGGACAACCTGGGCGACGGCTGCCCGTCCAGCCAGGTCTTTTTCGAGTCTATGGCCGGGGTGTTCCTCGATCCCGCGGGAAACCTCTATGGAAACGACAATCAGGGCGTGGCGATGCACAAGTCCAGCCTCTCTGCGACCAGCCTGAACTTTACCGAGTCGGTAGGCTTTACCACCAGCCAGACGATGACTCTCTATAACAACGGCGCTCAGCCGCTTCAGTTCAGCGGCCTGACCGTCAGCCCTGACTTCGCGCAGGTACCCACCGGCAGCTCCGACTGCGGCGGTTCCACCATGCTGGCTCCCGCAACCAGCTGCACGGTGCAGATCGGCTATACCGCCCCCACGGCGGGCACGAACACAGGAACGCTGGCGATTGCGAGCAACGCCACGAACGCGGCCAGCGGAATAAACACCATTACCCTGACGGGCACGGCCACGCAGGATACGACCAGCACCGCGTTCACCGTCAGCACCACGCTGGCCAACGTCAATCAGCCGGTGACCTTCACCGCAACCGTGTCGGGCCAGTATGGCAGCACCGTGACACCCACCGGCACCGTCACCTTTCTGAATGGAACGACTACCCTGGGCACAGCTCAGGTCGGCAGCAACGGAGTGGCGACCCTCACTACCTCCAGCCTGGCCGCCGGAAGCTATTCCTCCGTCTACGCCTCTTACGGAGGAGACAGCAACTGCCAGCCCAGCGCCTCGTATGTTCACGCTTTGACCATCTCTGCCACTCCGGTGCCCGTGGTCACGCTTACGGCATCGGCTCCGACCATCGGCCAGGGCGCCGCGCTCACGCTGACCGCGACGGTCGCGGCGTACACCGGCTCGACCGTTCCCACCGGTACGGTGACCTTCCAGGACGGCTCGGCTGTTCTGGGCTCAGTCACGCTCAACGGAGGAAGCGCGGCCTTCAGCGTCAGCTCTCTGCCGGTGGGCGCGAACACGCTCTACGCCTCCTATAGCGGAAACAGCGCGTTCGCGGCTGCGCTCTCCACCGGCGTGTCGGTTCAGGTCACTTCGGGCGCGCCGCAGGCGATGCTGACTCCCGGCATTATCTCTACCGTGGGCGGCGGCATCTTTGCCGGGTCAGTGAATGCGGATAACAACGGAAACATCTACTACTACAACTCTTCGAACAATGCGGGCCTTTATGTCATAGCATCCGGCAAGGGAATCATCCCAGGTGTCTCCAACCCCATCGCCGGAACGACATATCTGGTGGCTCTTTCCAGTTGTACGAACTCCAGCAGCAACCCGTGCAATGTTCCCGGTCCCGCCGTCAATGCCGGGATCGGAGGAGTCTACGATGTAACGGCCGATGCGGCATCGAATCTTTATATCCTGTCAACGGACGGAATATTCAGGATCGATGCCCGGACGGATAACATCACCGTCATCAATCCCACGCCGACGCCGGCTGTCGGGAACGCGCCCACCAGCGCTCCCGCGCTTTCAGATAGCCTTACCTATCTCTATGCGGATAACGGCGGCGATCTTTATATCTCCGATTACAACAACGCTGATATCGTGCGCGTGGACGCAATCACCGGAGTGATGACTGTCGTCGCCGGCATACCGGGAAGCTACTGCTCCTCTCTTACCACGGCCTGCGGAGACGGCGGCCCTGCGACCAGCGCTGCGCTCTTCTTTGCACCTTCCCTGTACATGGATGCCTCCGGAAATCTGTACATGCTCGACCTGAATGCGGTCCGCAAAATCGACGCAAAAACCGGAATCATTCACACGATCGCCGGAACCTTCGGCATCGCATGCTACTCCGGCAACTGCGGAGACGGCGGGCCGGCCACTCAGGCGCTCTTCAATTTTCCCGGCGGCATTGTCGGCGACGCGGGCGGCAATCTCTATATCGCGGATCAGCAGGACTGGGCGGTGCGGAAGATCGACCCCCAGGGCAACATCTCCACCATCGCCGGCACGATACTTCAGCAGGGGAACAGTGGAGATAATGGTCTGGCCACCAGCGCGGACCTGTACTATCCCTACCTGATCGCGTTCGATGCCCAGGGCAACCTGTATATCCAGGAATCCAACGACGGATACCTGCGGGAGGTGACCGGGGCAGCGACGGCCTTCAACTATACGGCCGCGGCCGCCGGCCCCGCATATACGCAGACCGTCACGGTCACGAATACCACCGGCGCTCCCCTGCACATTACCGGGCTTACGATCCCTTCTTCTTTGAGCGATTTTGTCCAGCAGCCTTCCGGCAGCGGAAACGACTGCACGGGCACGGAGACGCTCGCTCCCGGCGGCTTCTGCCAGATCGGCCTTGCCTTCTTTCCCCAGGAGGGCGGCGCCGTCACGGGCAGCCTGAACATCGCCGACGACTCCAGCAACGCCACCGGCGGATCGAATGTGATCTCTCTGAGCGGCACCGCACCGACCGGCAATCAGTCCAACCAGATCACTTTCGGGTCTCTGCCTGACCTCACCTACGGAACAAAACCGATTACTCTCAGCGCGACAGCGACTTCCGGACAGCCGGTCACGTTCTCGGTCGCGGGCCCGGCAACGCTCGCGAACAACACGCTGATCATCAATGGAGCCGGGAAGATCACCGTCACGGCGTATCAGTTCGGCAACGAGACCTATGCTCCGGCGCAGTCGATACCGCAATCCTTTACCGTCGCCCAGGCGCCGCTCACGGTTACGGCAAACAGCTTTTCATGCCAGGCGGGCCAGATAGCCGCCTGTCTTACCGCCAACCCGCTGTCGTATCAGGTCACCGGCTTCGTCAATGGAGACACGCAAACGGTCGTCTCCGGCACAGCGGCTCTGGCGACGACGGTGACCGCCGGCTCAGCGGCGGGGTCTTATCCTGTGACCTTCACTACCCAGGAGCTTACCGCCCAGAACTACAGCTTTACCTATGTTCCGGGGAGCGTGACCGTCACCGGAGGCGAGGCCCAGAACATCACCTTCGGTTCGCTTTCGAATGTGACATACGGAGCAGCGACGGTCGCATTGAATGCCACCGCGACCTCAGGCCTGCAGCCCGTTTATACGGTGACAGGCCCGGCCGTGGTCGCCGGATCGATACTGACTGTTACCGGAGCGGGCGTAGTTACCGTCACTGCGGAGCAGCCAGGAAACGGCACCTATGCCGCGGCGGCTCCGGTCTCCCAGTCGTTTGTCGTCAACAAAGCCATGCTGACCGTGACCGCCAACGATCAGACGATGGCGAAGGGCACGACGCCGGGGAACTTCACGTATACCATCACCGGCCTTGTGAATGGCGATCCATCTTCGGTCGTCAGCGGAGCGCCGGCATTTACCACGAATGCGGGCCCATCGTCGGCGCTGGGTCCACAGACGCTCTATGTGGCCCAGGGAACGCTCGCGGCGGCGAATTACAATTTCAACTTCGTCAACGGCGTCATCACCGTGGTTGCGGGGACGGCGCAGACCATCACCTTTACTCCGGTGCCGACGCTGACGTATGGCGTCGGTCCCGTCAGCCTCAAGGCCAGCTCCACATCGGGTCTGCCTGTGAGCTTTACCGTTACCGGCCCGGCAACTTTGACCGGCTCCTCCCTGAACATTACCGGTGCCGGAGCCGTGACGGTAACGGCGACCCAGCAGGGCCAGGGCGCATACGCCGCTGCTGTGCCGGTCGCACAGACGATCACGGTTGCGCCTGCCGTTCTGACCGTGACAGCCAACAACGTGAGCCGCCCCACCAATGTGATGAACCCGGCCTTCACTGCTACGATCACGGGTTTCGTGAATGGAGACAACTCATCCGTCGTCGGCGGCTTTCCGTTATTTGCAACCACCGCTGTGCCTGGCTCCCCGGCGGGCACTTATCCGATTACCGTTGCTCAGGGAATCCTGGGGGCGGTGAATTACACGTTCACGCTGGCGCCGGGAACCCTCACCGTTACCGGCGGGGGCCCCGTACCTGATTTCGCCATCTCCGCCAATCCGCAGGTGCTTACCATTCTGCCCGGCCAGACCGGACAGACGACGCTGACCCTGACTCCAGTCAACTATTTTCAGGGGTCCGTATCCGTGAGCTGCGGTACGCTGCCGGCAAACATGAGCTGTATCTTCACGCCCTCCGCGTTCAGCGTCGACGGAACAGGAATGCCCGCCACCATTACGCTTACGGTCAACACCAACGCAGGCGCTCAGCTTGTCGGGGCGCTTGTACCTGGCGGCAACAGCCGCTTACTGCAGGCGGCCATTTTCTGGCTTCCGGGAGGATTAACCGGCCTGCTGATCGCCTTCAACCGCAGGCGCTTCGGCAAACATACACGTGTTCTGTATGGGCTGGTGTTTCTTGTTCTGTTCTGCGGCATGGCCGGCAGTTTGACCGGCTGCGGCGGAGGCAGCTTAACGGCTCACTCGCAGTATGCAGCCTCCGGCACGTCGACCGTCACGCTCACCGGAGTGGGAACGTCCACCAACCTTACGGGAACAGAATCGCATGCGGTGAACCTCACCGTAACGGTCGAAGGGCTGCAATAAACAGCAGACAACAGTAGTGAACGAAGGCTCTCCGCAACCCGGAGAGCCTTTGTTACTGGAACGTGCAGAAATCACGTTGCCTGTATGAACTTCTTTAGATTTTTCACGGCATCTTTTCGCATTTTCGCAGCAGGCCGGAAAGCGCAAAGACGGAGTTCGTGGAGATGTAATCGAGTTAGCATTGGCTGAAATGCAATGCTAAAAAGGCCGGATCGATTCGATCTGAAGCACGCACAAGTTATGGCCATTCGTCTTTGCCGGTAAATGATTGATTTTTTGCCTGTAAGTTTGCCGGCAATTAAATGCAGTGCATTGTAAAAAGTGATCTTTGATTCCGGCCTGCCGGCTAACAGGTTTCAGAAAAAGTGCAGAAATCCATCTCGGCGATGTTACTTTAGTGCGGAAAATTGATACAAGGGTAATACCTCCAAAAGAAGTGCTCACTATTCTGGCAGAGCGATATTCCGTGAGTAAGTTTCGCGTTGGAAGATTCTCCTGCGTCTCTTCCGCAAGGTTCGAGGACGCCTTGTAAACACAAGCCTTTACTGGAGAGTTATAGTGAGACGCATTCTCTGTCTTGTTCTGCTGTCTGCATTTCTGCCATTCGCACACGCACAAGGCTCCGGCACTGTTAACCCCAGCACGCAGCCCTATCCGCTGGGATACTACCCATCCGCGGGGTCTGCGATCAGCCCCTCTCCCAATGCGCAATTCAATGCAGCGACGGGTTATACCGCACTGAAGCTGCCGCGCGTCGATGTAACCCATACGGACTTCGGCAATGTTACAGGCCAGATAGCGTCGATCACGATTACAGGGACGGCAACCTGCACCGGCATGCCGACCGTAACGGTTACCGACAGCTCGGGGAGTCCGACGATCAAGGCCGTGGCTTCTGCCGCCTGCGTCAATAGCCAGGTCCAGTCGCCACTGACTATCCTGGTGCACGGTGTGGGATATGTCACGCCGGTAGTTACGCTGACCGGCGGAGGAATCGGAGGAATGTATACTGCGACCGCGAATCTGCAGACATGCTCCACTCCTGCAGACCCTACGGGTGCCAGTGACTCGACCTGCGCATTCTGGGCCGCGACCGATTATGCCTATCAGGGCAGCTTCTCCGGACCCGATAGCTACACCACTCTTTACGTACCGCGCGGAACCTACAAGATCAGCCAGCCATGGATCGTAAGCTGCAACGTGGTTATCCGTGGGGACGGTCCCTATGCGAGTACCATCGAACAGACGACCAACACGGCGAATGGCATCGACGTGATGAATACGCAGGTATTCCCGAGTGCTACGGAGGGTTTTCCTCTGGCAAGCTGCGAGGGCGGTCTGCGGGATATAGGAGTTACAACGCAAGGCGGCCCGATGCATTCAGGTACGCTGCTGCAGGTCATTGGCGCAGGTTACGAACTCGAAAATGTGAACCTGTACAACTCAGGCGGATATGGCCTAAACGCAGTTAGCGGAACGGAACGGATGCGTGCTTATAATCTGCAGATATCAGACGTGCGGTATTCATTATTCGGCCCTGGCAATGAAGGACACTTCTATAAGTTAAATATAGATAATCCGGAAACCTCAACAACCAATACTAACGGTACCTCGGATGGGTGGGGATCAAATTGTGCCAACGGCACCTCAGCCACGAATTATATGGGCGCATGCATCAACTGGGACTGGACCGGCACGATGACGCTCAATGCAGCATCTTCAGACGGAACGAATGGTTATTATCAGGTGAGTTGCGCTCCGGCGGCGCAGTGCATACTGGGAAATGGCAGCACAAGTCCTGTCTATCCGGGCAACTGGTTCAACGCTGAGGGAAGCAGCATTACCGGACTAAATGGGACGTTTCAGGCGCTGGCGGTCCTGAATGGATGCAGCCAGGCTTCAGGGACGACTTGCACTACGACCAGCAGCACATCGTTTGTTGTGGTGACTACCAACACGAGCACTGGCAGTAATACACTGACCTCGCCAACCTGGAAACCAGCATTTGTTCCGGAAACTCATCCTGGAGTGGCCCTTACAGGGTTTAACGTCGAGGTCAACGGTGGGTCGATCAAAGCTGTCCGCAACAGTTCCTGCGTAACAGTATTCAATGCGCAGGTGGTTACGGTCCAGAACGTCTATTGCGAGAATGCTCCAGTCAATGGACAGCCGGGGCTCGGTCCTTCCATCGTTGTAAACGGAGTAGTTCCTTATACGCTGCTCACTTCGGGATTACCGGGGTCAAATTCCTGTACGGCAGGAGACAACTGTTCGGCAACGGTCGCAGGCGGAACGGCAAATGGCTCCCAGTGGATGGGGAATGTTGAAGATTCCCCGGTATTCGAGAACGCGGCGGGATCATTCTATATCTACCCGCCGGACTACAATCCGAGTAGTTCCAGTCCAAGCATCGTTCCAGGAGTCAATCAGAATCAGCGCGAAGAAGTAATCGGCAGCTTCGCAGGAAACACATTTTATGTCCAGCAGCGCTTTGGGATCGGCGGAGTTTACCCGGCCTGGACTTCCGGGAGCTATCTACAGTGGTTAATAACCAATACTTTCGGTCCGGAATTGACAACAGAAGCGAATCACTTTGAGACAATCAATCCAGGCAATTCGAGTTACTTCACCTATTGCAATGATTCTGAAGGAAATTCCAGCGTTCATCAATGCGGTATGGATATTATGGGTGCTTTGCCTGATGGTGTATTGGTTTTTCCAGTGGGCATTGCGGGTGCATTTAGCCAGGGGGCGACCAGCCTTATGTCGATCAATGATGAATTGATTCCTAGTACGGGATCGGCTGCGGAGATTTTGGGTGAAGGCTGGATCAAATGCAACCAGGGATGCAACGTCGTGGCTTCGAGCGCCGATAATATTCAACAGAATGGCGAAACCAGCAATGTGAGCACCGGCCTGGTGAGCAATGGCGGGGTATATCCACTCGTCGCCGCGGTAAAGTACTCGAACGGCGTCTACTCTACTCTCAGTTACTCGAATCCTTCGTACGGCGCCGGCTACAGTTACAACGGAGCCTCAAACTCCTATTTCTTTGAAAACCAGCTTTATAAGCCTTACGGGGCATCGAGTACCACTCTTCTGGGGTCCGGGCCATTCGGCAGCTTTCCGTATGGGCACCAGTTTGCCAACGCCGATTGCTGGTACGACGTGGGGCCGTCACAGGGTCATGCCCAGTACCGGATGTGCGACGAAGGAGGCCCCTTCTATACGCCGTCCGGAACCAAAGGGGGTTGGGAGTTCGATATCTGGAACGGCACATCCTGGGTATCGGCCTTCAGCGTTCGTGATACCGGCAGCAATACCGCTAACCTGACCGTGAGCGGTACACTGACGGTGAACGGAGTGCAGATCACCGCTCCTCTGAAAGGGACATCGGCGGCATGGAATAACTCAGGAACCGGCATTGCCGCGAACACCTGCGTGGATGGCCCGACAGCAGCCATCACCGGCCTCACAACCTCGATGTTTGTGGGTGTGAGCCCGGCCGCCAGCCCCGGTGCGGGATTGCAGTGGTCGGCTTATGCATCGGTAGCCGGTACGGCGACCGGGCGGGTGTGCAATGTAACATCGGCTTCCGTAACGCCATCCAGTACGACTTATAACTTCAGGGTCCTTCAGTAGTTGTGATTGCCAGGTCTCATCCCTGCAGATGATCCGGCGAGGCCGCAGAATCACTCCTGCGGTCTCGCTGTAAATGCCATGTGTCGTCGTGTATTTACTCCTGCATGGCCGGTTGTGCATTCTGAACATGGAGAGCGCACCACCCCGCCAATCGATCTCAGTCTTCAGGTTCATGCTGCGTGCCAATCCCTGCGAAGGAGGTCGAAGCTTTTACCTGAGTTTTGAGCCGGTTGCAGTCGAAGGTCTTCGGAGAATAATCTTGGACTATAAGTGAACCTGAGAGTTCCGGTGAGCGCAGCCTGATCATATTCGGACTGACGCGATGGAATGCGCAGGTGAATCCGGCCCGGGGAGGTAAAGATCGGATGGCTCGAGCGGTCTGTTTGCTGCGACGCTGGATTGCCGCTTACGCTGTCGTTCCCATCGCTGTCGCGATTCTCCTTCCCACATTCATGCCTTCCTCATGCCGGGCAGACGACGATGATGGCCCTTCCGCTCACGCCGGTCTTACCGCGATGGCGGATTTCAATCGGGATGGCGCCACAGATATTGTGAGAGCGACGATTCGCAACGGGAGCGCCTGGCTGACGGTGTTGCTGGGGCAGTCCGGGGGGGCTTACCAGGCTGCGAGCACCATTGCAGAGCCCGGTTCAAGCCCCAAAGTGATCGTTACCGGCGACTTCAACGGCGACGGCAATCCGGATGTGGTTGTCGGGAATGACGATGGGTCGGTGCTGCTGTTTACCGGTGACGGGACGGGCCGCCTGGCCTTAGCCGGTGAGATCGCGCATGTGGATTCGGTGGTCTCGATGACGACGGCCGATTTCAATCACGACCATATTCCGGATCTTGCGATTTCGGACTGGCATGCGAGCCGCGTAACGGTGCTTCTCGGGAGCGGTAACGGCACCTTTCGCCAGGGCTGGTCCTCTTCGCTGCGGATGCCGGGAACCACGCCGCATATCTCGGCTGCGGATTTCAATGGCGACGGTATTCCCGATCTGGCCGTCGTCTATGGCGACGACGACGGGTACACCTTTGACGTGATGATCGGGGACGGGAAGGGTAACTTCCTGCTTTCTCCCCAGCTGAGCGTGATCAAGGACCCGAACGCGCACTGCGCCACATAACGCGCCTGCGGTTTTCGCATTCACGGAACGGCGGATCGTCAGCAGATGCCGTATTTCTCTTCGAGAAAGAGCCGCACTGTTTTGGGCGCGACAGCGGAGAGCTCCTGCCAGGTGAGGATACCGAGTCTGCTGCGCAGCGAGCAGTGAGAGACGGCGCGCATCACGTCAAACCAGCGGTCGATGAGATCGGCGCGCCGCCGGTCGCAAAGCACAAGAAACGATCCAGATGAGGCGTGAGCGGCGAGCACGCCGCGAATGAGCTGCCAGGATTGAACCATCCCGTTGCGGATGGGCAGCAGCGCCGCATCGAAGACCTCTTCGACGTCACGATAGCGCGACAGAAGCTTCACGGAAGCGCGCTGAAAATCACCCTCCGTCAGCTTCGCCTCGGTAAGAAGGTGTCCGAGCCGCATATCGATTTCTGTGCGATCGATGCGGTTCTCAGTGAGAGGAACAGAGGGATGGACACCGAACTCCGGTGTCAGTCCGGCTTCCACCCCGAGCAGGGTGCACAGCGGTTGGCTGCTGAGCAGCTTCGGATAACAGAAGATGTTCATCAGCAGCGCGTCGGAGCTGCAGGCGCACTCCAGCTCATACCGTTTGCGGTCCGCGGCTCGCGGCACATACCGGCTTGCGGTGTAAGACTTCATCAGGCGCTGCTTCCAGAGCGGGTTTGCCATGATGCGCCGGTAAGACGAGGCGAGAAAGTTGCCGTGTATCCCCTCCCACTCGCAGTAGATGACATTCGGCTGCGCGCTGAACGAGAGCTCATGCCCAAACTTCCCGGCACGCAGAATATTGCGTGTGCTGATCTCGCGGCGCAGCTGCGCAGCGGTGAGTGTGGAACGGTCCGTTGCACATTCAGACGTCATCTTCGGCGACCGGATAATCCTTCAGAGGCACGGTTCAGCCGTGTCTGCTTTTACTGCCGACCATTATAGGCGAATATAAAGCGAATATGCGCTTGAAACCCGCGCTTTAACAGGGGATTGGAAATGGCGTCAGGGCCGCGCGCGTCTCGGCTTCGCGTCTGAGACCTGAAGCGTGAAGAGGGAGCCGGGTTTGAATTCGATATTTTCGCCGGTTGAGGTCAGCTTGGCCGTAATGAGATAGCCGGCCACTCCGCCGGCCACCGCGCCGATGATTCCACCCGCCAGGCCGCCACGCAGAGTACCCACGAGCGCCCCCATGCCGGCGCCGCCGGCTGCTCCGGCAAGGCGTTTCTTTGCGGAGGTGTGACCGATCACGTGGCCTTCGTCATCGACACTTTTCACGCCCTGCGAATTGCTGACGTCATGCAGCTCCGCGCTGATCGGTTCCGTAAGGCCGCTCCAGGTGATCGAGTCGAATGCCATCTGTATCTCGGGCTTGCCGGCCTTAAAACCATTCTCAGGCTTTCGGAGGCTGGTAACATGACCTTCCACGATGGCATTCAGATACTTTGCAGGAGTCTGAACCGATGCGGTGAAGCTGTCACCGGCTCGTGCCGTTCTGGTGCTTAACGGCGAAAGCAGCTTTACGACGAAGGTCTCCTCATGAATGCCGAAACCGGGGGCAGGCGCGGCGGGCGGTTCCGGGGCGTTCTGCTGCGCCGGAGCCATCAGCGCTATGCCCGTACAGATCAGCCCCGCAAGGAGCCGATGCCTCTTCCATCTCCGCATCATGCAAACCTCCCTGTTATTGCAGTGACCAGTTCAGGACCACCTTTGTAAAGCCCTTGCCCTTTACGCGCAGAACCAGGCGGGTGTAGTTGTTGCGCGGACCCGGAGTCGAAGCGATGCTCACATTTTTCTCGTCGGCAGGCTGAACGATACATGGCAGACCGGGCAGTGCGCCCTGCAGCTGTCCAACGTCGGCATGGTTGCCGTCGATCGACACGAGCTGAGAGCCATGAACGACGCCGGACCAGACGATCTGTCCTGAGCTTGCGCCCGCCGGATGCGTGACAAAGACCGTCACATCGGCGACCGAAGTGCCACCCGGACCCTGTGCGGTCAGTGTGTAGCGAATGTCGCGGATTGGCCGGAGCACTATTGAACCCGTCGCTGCCACGGCTCCCACTGCAGGATAGAGGGCGATCCGGTCCGCTCCCGTTACGCTCCACTGCAGGGTGGTCGCGTCTCCGGGATGGAGATTGTTCGGATTGGCCTGGAGAATAATGGCCGGAGCAGCGATCTCGGCGCGGACGGTCAGCTTTGCCGTGACGTGACCGCCCGGGCCATCAGCGGCGAGAACGTAGTCCGTTGTCTGGCCCACGGTCACCGTGCGTTCTCCTTTCGGCGGCAGCCCGTCAAAGCCGGGAGTCAGCGTAATCTTTGTCACGTCTCCTGTTACAGACCAGCTGAGCCGTACCGTGCCGCCGGCAGCTACCGTGCCCGCATCGCTCAGAAAGCTTTCGACCTGAGGGGCCTGCGCCGGCTGCACACTGATCGTCAGTTGGCGCGAGGAGGCTCCACCGGCTCCTTTCGCGGTGAGCGTGTAGAGCGTGGTCTGCGTGGGAGTGATCGTTTGTTCTCCCGCAGAGGGCACCATTCCCACACCGGGCTCAATGTCGACGGACTCTGCATGACTCACCGACCAGTCGAGCTTGACTCCGGAGCCGAAGGGTATGTTTTGCGAAGCCGCCTCGAATGTATCGATCAGGGGAGGGATGGATGGCGGCTTCTGTCCCCCGGCTGCAGCAGAGGAAGGTGCCGGCGGCAGCGGTTTTCCGGCAGATGGTACGGAAGCTGGCGCAGCAGGAGACGCCGGTGCACGAGATGGCATTGCTTCCGCTGACGGAACAAAAGCCGGCCAGCCGATGAAGGCCAAATGAAAGACGTGCTGGAAAAGCCGTTTATCCGGATAGATTTCGCCACGCTGTGAGAGCGGATGGAAGATCTCGATCGCGATGTCTGCTCCGTTGCCGGTGCTCAGAAGCTCGGCTTTGGGAATGATCCAGGTAACGCGGTGCATATTCCCGGACTGCCGCGAATGTACGACAGCGTGGGTCGGCACATTGTTGCAGGGCGCATATTCTTCACCGGCTCCGGCGCCTCGGACACACGGCGATTCTCCGTCGGCGGCATAACTTCGGTCTCCGGTATCCGCGAGCCCGTTCTGATTCACGTCGACATAAAGAACCGGATCGGCCTGGGTAAGAATGCCGATCTCGACGGTTTCGCCTTTATCGAGATAATCGAGGGTAAAGACTCCAGGCAGCTCAAATGCGCTGGCTCCCTCTGTCGACTGGATCTCCTGCGCATATCGAGGATGATGCTGCGCTGCTGTCCGGTGTATGCTCCACCACACCGCCCAGGCTGCGATGCAAAGCAGCAGCAGCACAACCGCTGCTCGAGCCAGACGCGAGAGCGGCCAGCCGGTTGTAGCCCGGCCGCATTCACTGCAGCGAACGGCGCCCGGAGGCAGGGCAGCCAGACAGTGTCTGCAGGAAAGGCCTGTCATGAGCGTGTGTCAGCCCTCCGCCGGAGCAGAGAGGGACATCCTGCGGAATACGCTGTAGGTTCGCGAGGGTTCATCGGTGCGGCGCAGAATCGCCGGTTCACTGATGCCCGCAATGCAGAAAGAGGAGGGCAGCGCCTCATCGATGATGGCGGAGTAACCTGCAGCATAGTGCCCTTTGCCGAGCATGCCGAGGGGAAAGAGAAGAAATATCTGCGCCGCATCCGGCGCTCCCACACGTACGGCAAGCTGCCAGGGCACGCCTTCGCCGCAGTTCACGCAGGAGGTGCGGCCGTCGGTATCGGTATTGACCTCGTGAACTTCAAACTGGCCCTCCACTTTGTACTTCTTCACGTGCACGACCGCCGCGGCAGGCCGGGATTTCAGCGCAGCCAGCGCCGTGGCGAGATTTCGTGTCCTCATGACGTATAACTCCGGCGAGGGCATGCCGCTGACCGCCGGCTCGCTGCTGGTGCCGGCAGCGGCGCGCGCGACAGCCTGCTGCCATTTGTCCGGCATTCGGAATTCACCCGATGTTCCGGAAACGGCAGATTCATCCCCTGAGGGCGCCCGATTTTGCGCGGGCACGGTAGTGCGAGAAGTTGACGGCGGAGCTGCTGGTGAAACCGGCGAAGAGAGAATGCGTGCAGCCGGAGAAGCAGTCTCTGCCGAAGCGGTCACGGCATCAGTAACTGTGGAAGCAGCCGGCGGTGCTCCGGTTCTTTCACCGGCAACAGCCTGTTGCGAGGAAACGTCACTGGCCAGGTGCGAAATCGCCGCAGGCAGATCGGTGCTTACCGGACGCACCGCAGCGGCTTCGACGGGTACAGACTCCGTCAGAGAGCGCGCTGGCTCGGGCTGCCGGCTTTCCAGAGCCTGCTCAAGACTCTGAAGCTTCTGTCTCAGCGCAGCGAACTGTTGATCCATCTGCGATTGCAGCTGGCTTACGACGTTCCGGATAACCTGCTTCTGATCCGTCTCCAGCCCTTTCAGGTCTTCTTCTAATCTGCCCAGCTGTTCCACATGACTGTCCAGCTGCTTACAGGTCTGGAAGATCCATTCAGCGAGCATAGAGCCGGATGTGCCGGAGAACCCGTTTCCCGAGCCGGAGGATGAGGATCTGGGCAGGAAGGCTTCATACGCAACGGGCGGCGGCTCTGTGGGCGCTGCTGTATTTGTCAGCCGGATCAGTCCACGCTCGACGACCTTGTACAGCTCCGGGCCTCCGGGCACGGGGCGAAGCCGGCAGGGGCGATAGATCGTTTCAAACTGAAAGCCGGTGCGGGCGTTTTCAAAGCCCAGGAACAACCGGTCAAGAAGCTGCGGAGCATACCCCATGCTGAAGCTGCGCGCATCGACCGGAGCGGCCCAGTAGTCGCCGGTTCCGGGGATGGCGGCCAGAAGCCATGGTCCATCCGCGGCAAACTCAAATGGGTATTCAAATGTAGTCAGGTCGCGAAAGACGCGATTCAGATCGCCGTGAACCGCGGGCATCACCAGCAATTCCACCTGAGCCGCTATCTGCTCCAGCTGCGCTCTTTCTCCGGTCTGCTGCTCCATCCACCGATTGATCACCGCCACAAGTACCGCGGCTTCGCGCGGTATCCGAGTCTGCAGAGGAGGCGGTGCCGGACGCGTCTCCCGTTGCTTCCACTCGCGCAGGCGGCCCGACACCAGTGCCCACTCATTTTTAAGCAGGCCAAGGTTTGCCTCGATGGTTTTCACGGCTGGCGCCTGCTCCTCCAGCTCTTTCAGGCGCGGTAGAAGCGCCTGGGAGGTATGGAGCGCGTCTCCGGCCTGGCGCAGGGCGTTGTCGGCTTTTGTATCTCCCGGAGCGGCCAGGGGCGTTTGCCTTTGCAGGCGCAGTTGCTGATTGACGATGTCTGCAACCCAGCCTTCGGAAGGAATGTTACGTTGCGCTCTGCGGTAGCGGTCGGAAGAGATCGCTGTCCAGGCAAAGAGCCCGATCACGGCCAGCACAAGCAGCAGCGTCACCCATAAAGGAGAGGTGGTGTGGATCAGCCAATCGAACTGAGTGGATGATTCACCGCCGTTGTTCATCGCCGCCGGAGCGGGTGTGGACGAAGCGGATGTGGATGAGGCCGGTGCGGCTGAACCGGATGCAGTTGAACCGGGTGCGGCCGAACCGGGTGCAGCCGATGTTGTAGCGGATGGGGTTGTCGTGCCAGAAGGTGTCGTGCCGGAAGCGGACTCGATTGGGGCGGCTGCGGACGCGGCCGCATTCTCCGGAGCGCAGGTGTCTGGCTGTGAGGCCGCCGCGGCATTGTCTGCCGTTTCTGCGTCTGCGCCGAGATGAATATCGATTCGGTATCCGATCGGTTCGCTCGACGCAAAAGAACAAAGCGTTGCACGGGTTATCGCTGGATATTTCGGTATCTGCTTGAAGAGAATGTCGGCGGTGAAGTGCTTTTTATCGATGGTGTACTGCACGCGATCGCCGGTGGGCGAAGAGTCGTTCCCGTCGATGGTGAGCTTTGCCTGTCCCTTCCCCTGCGGTGGATTGCCCCGCAGCGTGGCCGACAGCGTCCATTGATGGCCTTTGTTGTCAGGGGCCACCGTCAGTTTGGTAGCCCTTTGCGCCTGGGCCGTGGAACCCAGTGCCAGAGCGGCGATCGCGAATACGGGAAGCCATCGCATAGCGGACCGCCGTTTCAGTTTGTCCCGGCCGGGGCCGCAACGATTTGAGAGACTGCATTCGCATACGCATTCATCAGCGCCTTCAGCTCATAGGCGAACAGGGGCTGAGATGCATGTCCATTGGCGTCCGCAGCGTCGCTGATCAGCTGCTGCACATAACCCCGATCGACGTGCAGAGCTTTCAGTCTGTCGTCATCGAGGTTCAGATGAAACCGGCCAAAGCTCTCCTGGGCGAGCAGCTCGGCCCGATAATGTCCGATGGTTGTGCTCTCGAAATCAGGCGGCGGTATCAGGTTCTGGTAGTCTCCTGGCTTCAGCCACGTCTGCCAGTCAATTTTCTGACCCTGCCGTGTCGTCCAGCCTATTTCTCCGGCGACCGATCCATCCAGCTTTTCTGAAAGATCCCGCAGTGCGGTGGATTTTACGAGCAGCCCTTTCGCCACCTCCGTTTTCAGCTGCGGGAACTCCGGATGATAGTCCACGGCAAGTCCCAGGAAGTCCGGATCGACGCCGAGTCCGGGAAACAGAATCTGCGTATTGGCATCGGCGGTGCGTGTGAGGCCGATCTGAAGAGAGCGTCTCATCGCAGGCAGAAAGGCTCTGGCCCGGCTTGACATCCAGGTCAGCAGGGCCGAAGCGCGTCCGCCAAAATAAACCTTGATGTCAGCGTCCGCGACCTTCAGCGAGCGGGCATGTACGCCCAGGTAGTAAGACAATCCGGTGTAGAAGAGGTAAATCATCGAGCGCAGATGAATCCACGGCACGGATTGCTGATTGTTGCCCATGATGTGCATGGGGATGGGGTGCATATTGGGATCTTTATCCCGGAACGGGATGCCGTTTTTCTTTGCTTCGGTCAGCGCGCCGTTCAGGTAGATGGCCTCACGCTGTGCGATGTTCTGCAGGTAGGGCTCTTCCTCATGGTTGCCGAAGCAGATATGAAGAATCTCGCGTAAGGCCGATTCCTTCAGATACGTGGGATCGAGAATGTCGTTTCCCGCCACTTTGAACGAGACCTGGTCGCGGAGCTCGTTGGCGCTCCAGAAGGCGATGTCGGTGGAACCGCCGCCGATATCGACGGTGATACTCAACCCGCTCGAGGCGACCGTGGCTTTGGCGTTCGCGAAGGCCCGGCAGGCTGCTTCCGATTCCGATATGCCGTGTACATCGCCAACCACGATGCCGTGGCGGCTGTAGTTGTGCCTGACCCTGCCCTGCCAGAAATCCTCCATAATGCGGAAAGATCCGGCGGGAAGAGATCGGGGATAGGACCACAGAAAATGCACGGTCTGGACGCCCGCCATGCGCGCCTCCCACATGATGTAGCGCACAAGAGCTTCCAGATAGGCAAAGAGCGGACTTGCACCGCCGTCACGCGTCTGACTCCCCCACTTTACGTCCGCTACAGTCTGCAGAATGTCCTGCGGAGAGGTGGTAAAGCGCAGCGTATAAGGAGGAACCAGAGGGTTAAAGATTGTGGCGGCTGAACGATAAAGCAGAGTGCGGAATGGCGGCGTGATCTCCGTGGTGGGGTAGAGATTATTGGCAATCTGAGTTTCTGCGTCCGATCCTCCCGCCAGGAAGATCCCTCGCCCGTGGAAGGTCATATCCTCCGGCCCCTGTCCGCGGTCGACCATGACCATCGTGCTGGATGTGCCGAAGTCCACGCCGATGCTCCAGGATTCACGCGCGTCCAGAGGGCGGGGAGGGATCAGTTTTTTGCGCAGCAGCAGTCCTGCCTCCAGCCGTCCGCCTTTCTCCAGGGGCGTCTCCAGAGCGAATCCAACCGGCATGGAAGGACATGTCCAGATGCGGACCAGTTTCTGATGAGGATCGGCCCAGGCGGCATCCGGCAGGAGCTGTCCGTTGGCCAGCAGCGGGCGCACCTGGAGATCGACGCCCTGGGCAGCGGTATAAGCGGCGAAGTTTTCGATCCATTCCGGATCTTCGCTGTCGGGCCACAGGGCAAAGCCTGGAAAATCGCCGGACAGGCTCACCACATCCTTTTCCTCGTACTTACGGGTCACCACGATCGGATCTCCGCCGCTCACCGGAATGGTGAGCTGCGCGGTGTATCCGCTGCCCGACCGGCTCAGCTTCACGCGATCCAGGTTTTCATAATTGAAATAGCGAAAAAAAGCGGAGGTCAGCGGGATGGAGATATCCCCCGCGTCGGTCGTCAGCGCTTTCTTTACGTTCGCGATGCGAAGCAGCCTGGGCGGAAAGAAGAGTTTTTCAGGAACGATGTAGGAGTGTCTCAGGGTGATCAGATTTTTGGTCTGGAACTGCTCGCCCTCGCTTTTCAGGTTCTCATAATCGATGCGGTCGCTGAAGATGCCGCGCAGCACGCGCCGCTGCCGGTCAAGCTGCGTGGAGAGCACCAGCACCGGCCGGCCGGGCTTATCGGAGTTCAGAAGCAGCTCGCTTTGCTCTCCGTCCACCGGTCCGGGTGGCCGAACGATGCTCGAGAACAGCGCTCCTGGAAACAGGCTATCGCCCAGAACGATACGCAGGTCCGCGTTTTTGTACCGGTCGAGATCCGCCGCCCACAGAACAAGCTGGCTGTAGATCAGGTTATTGTGCTCGGCAAGGTGGTCGGGAAGCTTCCAGTCGCCTCTGCCTGCGAGCAGGGCCTGCACCCAGCTGCAGAGAAGAGAGAGCTCGAAGGATGATCTTTCGCGCCTCGGATCGTAGTGCGCGATCGGATCGATCAGCCGTCCCTGTCTCTGCCAGGGAATGGAATCCGGAGCCTTTGGCTGCGAGGATGTGTAGAGCAGCGTCCAGGGCGATGTTGCGCCGACGACCGCGCCCCCGCAGCGGATAAGCCACCAGTCTTCCCAGTCCGTAACCTGAATTTCTCTGCCCTCCGTATCGAGCGCCGTACGAAGCGGGAGCTGATTGCGCAGCATGGCGCCGAAGTGGAGATCGCCGGGTGGCGTGGCGCCGACGGTGCTCGTCGCTTTCGGGGTGATCTGCGGCACCCTGAACGGCACGGTCTCGATATGCAGATCGAGCCATCGGGCCAGACAAAGGGTTGCCATAAGGCCGCGCCATTCGGCGCGAATGGCCCGGTGCAGCGGATTACTCGCATCCCTGAGCGCCTGGTAAAAGAGGATTGGGCGCTGAAAGACCGACGGCACGCTGTGCGTGGAGCGGTCCGCAGTCAGCTCTCCTGTTACGTCGACGGACTCCACATACCTGGCCAGAAAATTCGGATTCGGATTCCATATCCCGCGCTTCGGAGCCGAAAGACTGTTCCCTGTCCGCTTTAATGCATTGAGGTAGAAACGCGTGGTATTTGCTTCGTTATTGCCTGCCATTCTTTCTTCCTCTGCCTCATTCGCTGCGGCTGTCTCCGTGAGTCTGCTGTACGAACTTTTCCGCCGCTTTGCCCAGAATCCACAGGTACCGGCTTGACGGACTGACATTGGCCGGCGACCCCTTCGACACCTTTACCGTCCAGTCGAAGAAGGAGTCCATGCCGTGTACCGGCGCCCGCCCGTTCTCCTGGTAAAGAATGCTTCCCAGCTGGTTCAGGCGGACATGCGACAAGCTGCCGCCTCCATCCCAGAGGCTCCGGTTCAGCAGCCGCACGCGTCCGCCGTCCGCCGTGTGAATCTGGTCCCACCAGGGAAAGTAGTGAGTGTTGAAGTATTCCGTGAGCGAGCTGTTCCGCGTGCGGGCTTCGGTGCCGGTCAGTTTTCCGGAGCCGTTCGTGAAATGGTCGCGGTACCAGGGAACGAAATAAGAGTGATGCTCAAGCCGCTCGTCGGCCAGCAGCCTGTCAAAAAAGCCGAGGTGCGCCGCACCGGCAAGATGGAAGCAGTGAATCGAGTCGCGCACCCGATTGCGCTCCAGGTGAGACAGCGGCAGATCGCGCCACGTGACCGGGTTCCTGTCGGGCAGCTCCGTACTGGCCTGGGGACCGGCATAGCAGCAGTCGTGAGCCGGCGAGCCGCCGAAAAAGAATTCCAGACAGGCCAGTCCGCCCATCAGCTCGACGAAATGGGCCGGATTGTTCTGCTTCGACCCGCCTTTGGAGTACTCCACCTTGACAGGCGAATCATCCCCGATCCAGTACATCGCGTCGAATGCCCAGTCGCTGTTTCTGCGCAGGTGCTCGTAATATTCGGCCGCCGACCGGCTGGCCAGCGGAAACAGCTCCGACTGCGCAGCTTTTTCTGCCTCCGTCGCCTCGCCGTTCTGCGCGGCTGCATCTGCAGCGCTGAACTGAAAATAAGGAGCCAGGGCCACGGCGCCGAGCTTCAGCTTTTCACGGTTCGACGAAAGCAGATCGGGAGAGCGCAGGTATCGCACCAGGGGGTGAATGGTCGATGCGCCTGTTCCTCCAAAGACGGATCCGGCAATCACCACATGGGCTTCGCCGTTGGTCACATCGTGCTGCAGATCGGTCGCAAACTGGCTCCACAGCGGATTCCGGGTGTCATTCCGGAAGAGCGGCAGCAGGGACAGCGCCGCTGCTCCCAGTGCCGGATGACCGCGGAAGCCGACGTCCATGGTCATCTCGAGCTCTTCTTTCGTGAAAAGAAGGTCGACGATCTGACGCTGATCCGGAGAAAGCCCTTCGTAATTCAGGACCTGCTGAAATCTCTGCGCGCGGTCGACCGGACTCCACACACGCACCTCGTTCGAGCCTTTGAGAAGATCGATTTCAGTGCGGAAGAAGGGTCCGTCGCCAAAGACCTTCTGGCAGGCGATATAGGCGGTGACCGCATCTTTCGCCCGCTGCACGCTGCCGTTTGTCGCGTCGGGGTCGATGATGAATGTGCGCAGACGCGGCGGACCAAGCCCGGCGGCGCAAAGATGCAGCACTGATTCGAGGATTCGCGCGCCGGACCCTCCGGCACAGATCAGCGTATCCATCCCTCTCTCCCCTCGCTGCTGTCGCGCAGCCTGTTTAATCCCGATACAGAAAAGAAGCTGGCCGATATCGAAACCTGGCCGGCGTTAAGGGCTGTACAAACAGAATCAGCAGGTAGGCGAGCAGGGCCGATGTTCCCGCAGTAATAAAAAAGACCTCGAGAGCGATATCCACCTTCGTCCCCAGGCTGACAAGAAAAGACAACTGCGAGATGCACAGGATGGCGTCGATCAGACCGGCTGCCACCGACAGCAGCAGCCAGTACAGCGGCGTATAGCTTCTGAAGACGTCGCCCGGCAGCTCGATGCGCAGCGACCGCGCCGCAATGGCATAGGCCAGCAGAATCGCCGCCAGCGTCAGGATCACGGTCAGCAGCACGATGCCGGAGAGATTTTCCTGGAAGTGATGCCAGACCAGATAATCGATGAGTCCGCCCGGGCTTTTAAGCCAGTCGAAGAGATGTCCCATATTCCGCTCTTATGCCCCCCTTCCGATTTCCAGAGTCCAGTCGCCGCAGTTTCTGTGCTCAGAGACAGCATTCACCATGGCGCGCACGAGCCAGTCCAGCTGATAGGTCCGGTTGCCCAGAGCAGGCGTCGAATCGTCGTCCGTCGTCCAGTTCCGCACCCACGGGGGAAGATCGAGGTTGGCTTCTCCCGGATTCACTTCGATCCGGTAAACCCTCCAGGAGTCTTTGGCCGGGAGGTTCACGGTCAGGTTGAGCGGATGTCCCTGCGAAGCCTGCCCGCCGGCGTCGAGCGCAGGCGCTCCCGTGGCCACTCCACCGGAGAAGGCTCCTGCGGTCCACTGGCCGCTCGTTCCTTCGAGATCCAGAGATTCCAGCCGCCGGACAGGCGCAATGGCCTCCATTTGTATGGAGAGCGGAAGGGCAGACATGCCCGGTGACGCGTCATTTCCGGTCCAGAGAAATGTTGTGCGGAATCCATTCGCCGGCTCAGAGACGAGTGGCGCATACTCCTGCCAGGAAGAGCTGGCCGCCGCGCGATGATTCAGGCTCACGCCGACAATGCGGAACGGAGGCTGAGCGGCATCGAACTCTTCAGAAGGACTTGACGCCGGCTCGTCCCTCAGCAGGTCCTTTTTCACCCGCGCAAGCGAGGCTGCATTCGGCGCAAGAATCAGCAGATAGAAAGGTCTGCCCTGGCCCGGTATCTTCTGGCTCTGATTCAGCCTGACGAGACCTGCATGCGCCGCGTACTTATTCTCCGGGTCGTAACTTCCGGAAAAAGAGGACCGGTAAGCGAGTAAGTCCATGACGCGCGATCCACCCAGTGCTGCCAGAGCACTTACCAGCGCCTGGTTGTCGCGGCCCGGTTCAGACTGTACCAGGTCGCTTACGATGACCGCGGTATGCTGCGGCTGCTGCCCGATGGTCTCGAGGAGTTTTGCCAGCGGAGTATCGGAGCCCGTATAAAATCCGGCGCTCTCAAGCTGAGCCAGCGGAGGATGGTCCAGAGTTCTGGTCGTTGTCGAAAAGCTGTAGCTCGTGAGCCGGAAGCGCGCGGTCTCCGCATTCAGCATGATCTCTTTGATCAGCGCGCAGAAGTTCGAGTCTTTATCGGCGGTAAAGCCCTGCATCGACTGCGAGCCATCCAGATAGATGTCGAGATCGCCGGCCGGCGTTCCGGCAGCGGCAGGCGGATCGAATGCCTTCAGCCTGGAGGCGATTGCGGTATCCGGGGGCGGATCGGGAAGCGAATCGCATGCGACCATCCCCACGCCGGCAGCAGCGAGGGCAAGACATGCAAACCAGCACATAAAAGTCCGCGTCACGGTGTAACCGGGGCAGACACAAAGTAAATGGGGCTCTTTCAATGGGGCCCGAACAGATAGATTCATTTGTACCGGCTCTACTATCGTTCTACAACGCGGGACGGCAACACATGACTAAATGCAAGGGGGAAGTTGTGGGAACAACATAGTAGCATAGAGTCCGCCGCGGACTGCAATACTAAAAATCGGCCGTAGTTTTTCTGCGGGCTGGTGCTGTTCAGAAATGTTCCGCTTCTGCGCCTGCATCGCGGCACGCATGTTTTCTGCCAGCGAATGTGTAAAGGCTTCTGATGCATTTTCCGTCTCGATGCGTTCTCCGCTCCGCCTCGGCGCGTTCTCCGGAAGGATCGGCGAACGAATGAATGATGGAGACGGAGATCGCTCCGTTCGCGCTTTCCGTCCTTCGGTGCTGAGCGTTTCAGGCGGGCGTAGGATGTGAGGGGAAGCTTCACGGAGATCCCATGTCTGATTCCGTTGCCGGTTATCCTTATGAGACGCGTCTGAACGTTCTCTACCCGCCGCTGGCAGTCATTGATGAGAAGGTTCTCTCGGACGGGTGCGAATACAGATGGTTCAATCAGACGCTGTGCCAGGTGAACGGATCGGTGGTGCGCGTCGCGATCATCGAGGGCGAGTACCACTGGCACCGGCATGAGAACGACGATGAGTTCTTCTACGTGGTCGAAGGAAAGCTGCTGATCGATCTCGAAGACCGCGTGGTGGAGCTGGCTCCGCGACAGGGCTTTGTTGTACCGAAGAACACGCTGCACCACACCCGCGCACCGCAGCGCACGGTCATGCTGATGGTGGAAAACGCCGGGATCATTCCGACCGGAGATTAAATTTCAGCCGCCGGTTTGAGATTCTCCGCGCTCTGCGCTTCAATCAGTGATGTAAACCTCAACGATCCCCAACCTTATCTGAAACTGAGGCACGACGATGAGCACATCTCCCGCAGCTACCCGGACACCCCTTGCGGAGCTTCCCGCCTGGAAAGCTCTTGCCACGCATGCCGAGAACGTCCGCGGCCTTCACCTTCGTCAGCTCTTTCAGGATGATCCTGGCCGCGGCCAGCGTCTGGTGCTGGACGCCGCCGGCATCTACCTCGATTATTCCAAGCACCGCATCACCGACGAGACGCTGCGTCTGCTGCTCGATCTTGCGGAGCAGAGCGGTCTGCGCGAGCGCATCGACGCAATGTTCACCGGCGAGAAGATCAACATCACGGAGAAGCGCGCCGTGCTGCATACCGCGCTTCGCGCGCCGAAGGACGCGGTGATTCGCGTCGACGGCGAGAACGTGGTTCCTGAGGTGCATGAAGTCCTCGACCGCATGGCGGCGTTTTCCGACCGCATCCGCAGCGGCGCATGGAAGGGACACACCGGAAAGACCATCAAAAACGTCATCAACATCGGTATCGGCGGCTCCGATCTTGGCCCGGTGATGGCCTATGAGGCGCTGCGTCACTACAGCCGCCGCGATATGGTCTTCCGCTTTGTCTCGAACGTGGACGGCACCGATTTTGCCGAGGCGACGCAGGACCTGGACGCGGAGGAGACGCTCTTCATCATCTCGTCGAAGACCTTTACCACGCTCGAGACGATGACCAATGCGCAGACGGCGCGGGCGTGGTCGCTCGAGACGCTGAAAGACCCGAAGGCGGTCGCGAAGCACTTCGTCGCGGTCTCGACGAATGCGCAGGAGGTCGAGAAGTTCGGCATCGATACGGCGAACATGTTCGGCTTCTGGGACTGGGTGGGCGGCCGCTACTCGATGGATTCGGCGATCGGGCTGTCGACGATGCTGGCGGTGGGGCCGGAGAATTTCCGCGCCATGCTGGCGGGCTTCCACGAGATGGACGAGCACTTCCGCACGGCTCCGTTTGCGAAGAACCTGCCCGTCGTGATGGGGCTGCTGTCGCTCTGGTACAACGACTTTTTCGATGCGCAGACGGTCGCGGTGCTGCCGTACGACCAGTATCTGAAGCGCTTCCCGGCGTATCTGCAGCAGCTGACGATGGAGAGCAACGGCAAGCATGTCACGCTCTCGGGGGAGCGGGTCGGCTACAACACCGGTCCGATCTACTGGGGCGAGCCGGGCACGAACGGTCAGCACTCGTTCTATCAGCTCATTCACCAGGGCACGCGCGTCATCCCCTGCGACTTCATCGGCTTTTCGAAGACGCTGAATCCGCTCGGCAATCATCATGATCTGCTGATGGCGAATGTCTTTGCGCAGACGGAGGCGCTGGCCTTCGGCAAGACGCCGGAAGAGGTGAAGGAGGAAGGCACGCCGGACTGGCTGGTGCCGCATCGCGTCTTCGAGGGCAACCGGCCGTCGAATACGCTGCTGCTGGACGAGCTGACGCCGGAGGCACTGGGCAGGCTGGTTGCGCTGTACGAGCATGCGGTCTTTACCCAGGGCGTGATCTGGCAGATCGACTCCTTCGATCAGTGGGGCGTGGAGCTGGGCAAGGTTCTGGCGAAGCGCATTGTCGGCGAGCTGGAGGGTTCGGAGAGCGGGAAACACGACAGCTCGACCACAACACTGATCGATCGTTACCGGCAGCAGCGCGGGCAGTAGCCGAAGGGGTTGCCGCCGGGCGAAACCCGGCAGCGTTTTTCAGAGCGGGCAGGCGCAGGCGGGTTTTTGACCGGCTGCATCTGCCCGTATCTTCTGTCCCTTCTGCTTACAACTTTTCTGCTGCTCCTGTGTCCAATAGAATGACGCTTCGAGTGCGCCTCGTGATCCACGGCATGAGGGTAAACGAAACGAGGCGCAGAGGTTGCACATATATGGATAGCCGTCACAATGCTGTATTTCTTTCTCGTGGTCTTCGACGGGGAGCTGCCGCGCTGGCCGTCGGGGCCTGTCTGTGGTTTCCGGCCGCTGTTACCGGGTTTGCGCAGGATGCGAACTCCGGCGCGGGCGCACAGCAGGGGACTCGCACCGATGCCGATATTCAGGCGGATGTCACCAATGCCATTACACACGATGCGTCGCTGCAGAACCAGCAGGTGACCGTCACCGCGGCGAACGGACAGGTGACGCTGAGCGGAACGGTGCAGACCGAGCAGCAGCGCCAGCAGGCGGAGACCTTGGCCGCGGGCGTGGACGGAGTCAGCGGTATTCAGAACAGCATTACGGCGGCGGGCGGCGCGGATCAGAACACCGCGCAGCCGCAGCAGGGAAGCGTGCCTCCTCCGGCGGACGAGAATACCCAGCCACCCGCTCCGGCCAGTGCCGGACAGCCTCCGCCGCCACCTCCTCCGGACCAGCCGAATCAGCCTGCGCGCGCGCCGTATCCGGCACAGCCCGGCTACTATGGCAATCCCAATCCGCAGGGGTATTCAAATGCGCCCGAGCAGCCGATCAGCGGACCGGTGACTCTTCCTGTGGGAACGCTGGTGCAGGTGCGGCTCGATGAGCCGCTGGATACGGCTCATATAAAAGACGGAGCGGTCTTCCAGGCGACGGCGGCCAACGATGTTTACGTGGGCAATGTTCTTGCGATTCCGCGTGGAGCGACACTGCAGGGCAGCGTGGTGGATGCGAAGAATACGGGCTCGGGCAAGCTGGGCGGCAATGCCGAGCTTGCGCTGCAGGTGACCGCGCTGAACCTGGGTGCAAACCACTATGAGCTGGCGACGGATACCTGGTCGAGCAAGGGACCGAACAAGGCGGGCTATACCGCGGGTAACACCGTCGGCGGCGCGGCGATCGGCGCAATCATCGGCGGCATCATCGGCCGTGGCGCGGGCGCTGCAGTTGGCGCC
This sequence comes from Paracidobacterium acidisoli, assembly GCF_003428625.2. Classification (GTDB taxonomy): domain Bacteria; phylum Acidobacteriota; class Terriglobia; order Terriglobales; family Acidobacteriaceae; genus Paracidobacterium; species Paracidobacterium acidisoli. The sequence continues at coordinate 65,273 of NZ_QVQT02000008.1, forward strand.
GGTGTGGGAGCTGCCGCCGGTATGGCCGGCTCGGCCGCAACCAATGGCCCGCGGCTGTATCTGCCGGCTGAGGCTCTGCTGGACTTTCACCTGGCAACGCCGGTGACGGTGCAGCCGGTCTCCTGGCAGGAGGCGCGGCGGCTGGCGTCGAATGTGCCGCAGCTCCATCGCAGGCCGGCCTACTACGCGGGGCCGCGTCCTTATGGCTACCCGTATCCCTACTACGGCGGCTACTATTCCTATCCGCGGTAAGAGCGAATGAGACAGAGAGAGGGCCGGACAACGCGTCCGGCCTTTCGTTTTTTAAAAGATACGCGGGCGTTGCCAGGAAGAATCTGCTTCCCGGCCGGACATATATGATGAATGAATGGATGTGTCTGCGCCAACGCAGAAAAAGCACTTCACCCGGCGCTCTTTTCTGAAACTGGCGGGTGTTTCCGCGCTCGCCATGGGTGCGTATGCCGGTGAGATCTCCCGTCACGAGATCAGCATCGAAGAACATCCGGTACACCTCGACCGTCTTCCGGAGGCATTCCGGGGGATGCACATCGTGCAGATCTCCGACATTCACTATGCCGAGTACACCGAGGCCTTTTTTGTGCGCCGCATCGTGGAGCACGTCAACCGCCTTCGGCCCGATGTGGTGGTGCTGACCGGCGACTTTATCAGCTATGGTCCTCTGCCGTATTCCTTTGCCCGGCGCCATATATGGGAGTGCGCCGCGCTGCTGCGCGAAATTCACTGTCCGCAGCGCTATGCGGTGCTGGGAAACCACGACTGCATCGTCGGTCCCGAGTACGTTATCGATGCGCTGGAATCGAACACCATTCCCGTTCTGATGAATACGGCGGTTCCGCTGGAGCGGCAGGGACAGCGGCTCTGGTTCGCCGGACTGGGATCGGCCTGCACAAAACTGGCGCATCCGGACGTCGCGATCCCCAAAGCTGCTGTCAGCGGCAACGAGCCGGTCATCGTTCTTGCGCACGAGCCCGACATTCTGCCGGAGGTGGCAAAGTACAACGCCGATCTCATGCTCTCCGGGCATACGCATGGCGGGCAGGTCCGTATTCCACTGCTGCCGCCGCTTCAGCTTCCGCCTCTGGGCAAGAACTATGTCGAGGGATTCTTTCGCGTGGGGCGGACGCAGCTTTATGTGAACCGCGGCATCGGCGCGGTCGGGCTTCCGTTCCGGCTCTTCTGCCCGCCGGAGATTACCTCCTTCACGCTGGTCTGAGCCGCGTTTATCTTAATCTTAAAAATGTGCGGGCCGAAGGCCGGTCTGATCGGACCTTTGCAGCAGGCGTACTCGTTTATACTGAAAGACGGTTCCTGCCACATCAGGATATCTCTCCTCCCGGGCGCATTTTCAAAGTGGCCGGGAGCGCTTTGACAGCAAAGGTCGTTACTCATCCATGATTCGCTTCCTGCAGAAAGACAGCCCCCTCACGAAGGCAATCTTCATTGTCATCATCGCCGTCACCTGCCTTCTGATGGTCATCTTCCTGGTTCCCGGCATCTTCAACGATCAGGCTTCGTCGGCTGACACCTATGCCACGATTCGCCGCGGCGGATTGATCGGGAGGTTTCTCCCGGCAGAAGACGAAATTACGATGACTGAGGTGCAGCAGCTGGCCAACCGGCTGATCCAGCGCCAGCAGCTGCCTGAGCAGTATGCCGCGTTCATGGTGCCGCGCGCCGGCCAGGCGCTGATTCAGCAGCGCATCGAGCTGGCGGAAGCGCAGCATCTGGGCATTGTGGTGACCGATGACGATATTCGCCACTTTCTGCACACCGGCATGTTCGGCCAGATCATCTTCCCCAACGGCCAGTACATCGGCGACGACAAGTACACGCAGTTCGTGGCCGACCAGATCGGTCTGACGCGCGATAAGTTCGAGGAAGAGATCCGGAAGCAGATCGCCTCCGATCGCCTGCGTGACCTGATCACGGGCGGTGTCACCGTCTCCGATGCCGAGGTGCGCGACGCGTATCTGAAGCAGGCGACGAAGATCAAATTTGAGTACGCGGTGCTGAGCACCGACGATATACGCAAGACGATCAATCCGACCGACGCCGAGCTGCAGACCTTCTTCAAGCAGAACGCGGCTCGCTATGCGCATGCCATTCCGGAGACGCGGAAGATCGAGTACATCGCCGTGACGGACAAGGATGTTCCGGGCGGCGTGCCGCAGCCTTCGCAGGCGGAGATCCAGCAGTACTACAACACGCATCAGCAGGAGTATCGCGTCGACGATTCGGTGAAGGTGCGCCACATCCTGATTCCCGTGGATGCGAGCGCCGGCGCCAAAGCGGACGCGGATGCCAAAGCGAAGGCGCAGGATATTCTCGATCAGCTGCACAAGGACAACGGCAAAAACTTTGCCGAGCTGGCGAAGAAATACTCAGGCGATCCAGGCAGCAAGGATCAGGGCGGCGAGCTGGGCTGGATCAAGCATGGCGTGACGGTGCCGGAGTTCGATCAGACGGCCTTCTCGCTGCAGCCCGGACAGATTTCGGGCCTGGTGCATACGCGCTACGGCTATCACATCATCCAGACGGAAGAGAAGCAGGTGGCGCACGTCAAGTCGCTGGATGAGATGAAGGACTCGATCGTGCAGGCTCTTGCGAGCGAGACGAAGACACGGGCTCTGCAGTCTTATGCGGCGCAGCTTGCCGCGGAGGCACAGAAGTCGGGGCTGGCGCAGACGGCCTCGGCGCATCATCTGCAGCTCGTGAGCACCGACTTCGTGCAGAACGGGGCGACGCTGCCGGGCATGACGGACAGCTCGAAGCTGCTCGCCGCGGCTTTTGCGGCAAAGAAGAGCGCTCCGCCGCAGGCCAGCGCGGCCGGTGACGGATTCGCCGTCTTCCAGGTAGCCGATGTGCAGGCGGCGCATGCTCCAGGCTTTGACGAGTACAAGTCGCATGTGCTCGACGACTTCAAAGACGAGCAGGTTCCGCAGCTGCTGGCGCGCAAGACGAATGAGCTTGCCGACCGCGCTCATGCGGAGAACGATCTGGATAAGGCAGCGAAGGAGCTGGGCGCAACGGTGAAGACCAGCGACCTGGTGGGACGCGATCAGCAGGTTCCGGATGTGGGCCAGCTTGCGAGCGCGGCTCCTGCTCTCTTCGATCTGAATATCGGCCAGATCAGCAGTGCGATCAATACCGGGCAGGCCGGAGTGGTGGCAAAGCTGACCGATAAGCAGCAGCCGGCTGCGGACGATGTGGCGAAAAACCTGAACACAACGCGGGAAGCCATTCTCAATCAGCGCCGCGACGAGATGTATGAGGTCTTCGTATCGAGCCTCGAGCAGCGCTATCAGAAGTCGGGACGCATCCTGCTCAATCGGAAGGCGCAGCAGTCACCCTTCGGTAATTCCTGATACACATTAAAATCTGTCAGCATGAAGGCAGCCAGGGTCCGCGATTCCGGAAAGATTCGAATCGCGGGCCCTTTTTATGGAACGAACTCTCCAACGCGCATCTGAGTAAGAAGGATCGCATGGATTTTTTATGCCATTAGAACGCTCTTCCGGACTTCTGCTGCATATTTCCTCTCTGCCTTCCTGGGGTGGCATCGGTGATCTCGGCCCGGCCGCGTGGCAGTTCGCGGACTTTCTCGCTGCGTCGAAGCAGCGGCTGTGGCAGGTGCTGCCGCTCAGCCCCACTGGCTATGGAAATTCTCCCTATGCCGCGCTTTCAGCATTCGCCGGCAATCCGCTGCTGATTTCGCTTGAGACACTCGCAGAGTGGGGATGGATCTCCGCGGATCGCTTTGCGGACCTGCCGGGGCGTTCGGGAAATGTCTCCTATGACGAGGTGTTCGAGAAGAAGCTGCCGCTGCTCGAAGAGGCGGCGCGTCATTTTCTGCATCATCACGACGAGGAGCAGTGGTCGCGCTTCAGCCGCTACTGCGCGGAAAATGCAGGCTGGCTGAATGACTGGGCATATTATTCGGTGCTGCGCCGCAGATTCCGCTCGGCATCGTGGAACGAGTGGCCGGAAGATCTTCGCTATCGCCACAGCGATGCGCTGGATCGCATCGGCCGCGAACATGGCGAAGAGCTGGCGGTTGCGCAGGCCATTCAGTTTGCCTTCGATGAGCAGTGGCGCGCGCTGCGTGCATACTGCGCGGAGCGCGATATTCGTCTGGTCGGCGATGTCGCCATCTTCGTAAACTACGACAGCGCCGATGTGTGGACGCATCCTGAGATCTTCGAGCTGCGCGAGGACCTCTCGCCGGTGCGAGTGGCGGGCGTGCCGCCGGACTACTTTTCGGCGACCGGGCAGCGATGGGGAAATCCCCTGTATCGCTGGGAGATCCTTGCGCAGAGCGGCTTTCCATGGTGGACGCAGCGCATTCGCCGCGCGCTGGCGCTGTATGATCTGATCCGCCTCGACCACTTTCGCGGTTTCGCGGCGTACTGGTCGATTCCCGCTGAAGACGATACTGCGATCAACGGAGAGTGGGTGCAGGCTCCCGGCGCGGCGCTGTTTCAGCATCTGCGCGGCGAGCTGGGCGAGCTGCCGTTCATTGCGGAGGATCTGGGCCTGATCACTGCCGATGTCGATGCGCTGCGAGAGCAGTTCGATCTGCCGGGCATGCGCGTGCTGCAGTTCGGCTTTTCAGGACGCGGCGCGCACAATTATCTGCCGCACCGCTATGTGCCCAATACCGTCGTTTATACCGGAACGCATGACAACGATACGACGCGCGGCTGGTGGGAGCACGGCGCGACCGAGACCGAGAAGCGCGCGGTGGAAACCTATCTGGGCGCTGGCCACGACGGCGTGGTCTGGCCGCTGATCCGCGCGGCGGCATCGTCGGTGGCCAGCCTCTGCCTCTTTCCGGTGCAGGACATTCTGGAGCAGGGAAGCGAGTCGCGCATGAACGTGCCGTCTCACTCCGATGGAAACTGGAGCTGGCGCGTGCCGGAGGGCGCACTGACTCCGGCTCTGGCAGAGAAGCTGGCTGCGCTGACCGAGGTCACCGATCGCGACCGCTTCGATCCGGAACAGGAAAATTAAAACGAGCAGGAAAATGAAAGCGGCTGACGTCAGGAAATGACTGTAAACAGCGCTGCCGGGAATTCGGCGAATACCACACGCAGCGCGAGCCTTCCATCCGCGCTGACCTGTACCTGCTCGTCGGTGAAGATGTTTTCGAGCACGGCATGTTTGAAATCCGGCAGAAGCAGCGCGGCATCGCCCCAGGCCGCCTGTAAAGGAAGCTGCGTCTTACCGTTCATCAGGGTGCAGGCGAATCGCGGGACGGCGGCGATGACTTTGCGGCCGCGGGCAAATGCGATCACATGGTTCTTGTGACCATTTGTAGCAACAGCAGGCACGTATTCTCCGCGCTGAAAGACCTCGGGCATGCGGTTGCGCAGCGAAAGGGCGCGATGAGCCGTCCACAGCTTGACACGGCCATCGGAGAGAGTGCGAAGCGTGTCGCGGCAGACGGCGAGCAGGCCCTCGCGCTCGGCCATGGACTGCATTTCGGTGAGAGCGCTGCGGCGCAGATCGTAATCGACGGGCCGTCGGTTATCGGGATCGACGAGGCTGAGATCCCACATCTCGGAGCCCTGATAGAAGTCGGGAACGCCGGGTGATGCGGTCTTCAGCACGACCTGGGCCAGGGAGTTCACCGCACCGAAGATCTCCACAGTCGGCATGAGCCCGCGCAGCGTCTGCACGAACTGCGGCTCGCGCCGGTTATTTCCAGGCATCAGAATGTCCCGGAGAAATCCGTGCACCGCCTCGACATACTGCGGGTTGGGGCTGGTCCAGCTCAGATTGACCTTGGCTTCGCTCAGCGCCTTGGTCATGTACTCCTGCAGACGGCCGAGGAACTGCTTACGATCCTCCGTGCTGTTCATGCTCCAGGGCCACGCGCCCACGATGGTCTGATAGATGAGATATTCCTCGGCTGGGCCGGGAGCAACGCGTCCGTCGTCGAGCGTGCGTTTGTACTTCGCATTGATGCGCTGCCAGCGGCGCACCCACGAGGGCCACAGATTCGCAAGCTCGGAGAGAACATTCAGGCGATTGCGCACGTCTTCGCTGCGCTTTGTATCGTGGGTTGAGGTCGCGAGCATGGCATCCGGAAATGAATCGAGCCGTGCGCGGTTCGATTCGTGAAAGCGCTCCGGCGAGATGCCGAACACTTTGATCGAGCTGCCCACCTCATTCGATGAGACAAAGCGCGTGTAGACATAAAAGGACGTGTCTTCGACTCCCTTGGCCATAACGGGACCGGTGAGCTGCTGAAATTTGAGCGTGAAGTAGAGCTCGCGCGGATCGATGTCCGCTCCGCTGCGGCCGTGCAGCAGCAGCGTGTTTTTGAGGAAGTCGAAGGCAGTCGCATCCACTTCGGGGTTTTTCTGTCTGGCGCGCGCGACGGCCCTTTCGATCACCGCGCGATCGTGTTCCGTGTATTTGCCGCGGTCGTCGACATACGTGCGGTAAACAGGGAAGCAGGCGATGGTCTCGCGAATAGCGGCTTCGAGAATGTTGTCGGTGAAATCGCGCGCGCGCCGCTCGGTTGCGGCAAGCTGGCTGAGCAGATTGGTGAGCACGTAGACCTCGCTTGAAAGCGAGTTCTGCATGATATTCAGCTTGGAGCGATAGATGATGTCGTCGGGATCGGATTTGCCGTCCGTAAGTTTGGCGTAAAAGTCGGTGAAACGCTTCTCGTTCTGCGACTGAATGAAGATCTGATTGCTGAAATGTACGAAGTCGTAGCCCGAGGTGCCGAGCACGGGCCAGCCCTGCGGCAGAGACTCCTTCGGCTCGAGGATCTTTTCCACGACGACGTAGAACGGCCCGCGCACGGTATTCCAGTCGTAGCCGCGCACCGATTCGCGAATGCTTTTTTCGATTCCGTTCGGCGACAGCTCTCCCTGCGGCGATTGGCCGCCGCACTGGCTGGCCACATACAGAAGCTGCAGGCGGATGAGGTACTGGCGCGGATTGAAGAGTCCGTCGGCATGGTCGATGCGGAATCCGGTGGCCTGTCCGCGCGCCATCATTCTGCGGATCAGGCAGTGCGTGGCGGCAAAGACCTCCGGGTTCTCCATGCGCAGGCCGGCGAGATCGTTGATGTCGAAGAAGCGGCGGTAATTGATCTCTTCGGCCGATACCTTCCAGAACGCGAGCCGGTAGGGCTGCTGCTCGAGCAGCTCATGGAGGCGGTCGAAGCTGCGTGTGTCGCCTTCGACGCCATTGATCTTCGCGATGGCCCGCGCCAGTATGGGCTGCATCTCGTCGCTCAGCAGCATCTCGCGCAGCCTGGGCCTCAGCTCGCCCAGCTGCTCGCGGCGCTGCGCGGTGAGAGCGGTGTCGGTCGTGGCGTGTGGAGGAATATGCGCGAGCTCGCGCAGCAGATCCCGAAAGTCCTGCGGCACGCCGAGATCGTCATATTCATTTTCGGGAAAGATGACGGGCAGCGACCGCGGGGCCACCGGCATGCGGTGGTCGTAGTAATCGACGCGGAACTGGCCGTTTTCCATGGCAATCTGAATGTGCCGGCTCTCCAGCTCTTCGCCGTACTGGCTGCCGAGGATGGGCAGCAGCAGCTTGTCCTTCATGTCCTCCTTGAGCGGCGTCCAGTCGATGTCGAAGTATTCGGCGTATTGCGAAGAGCGGCCGTTCTGAAGCACGTCCTGCCACCAGATGGAGTCGTTGCCGATGCCCATATGGTTCGGCACGATGTCGATCAGCAGGCCCATTCCGAGCTCATGCAGAGTGGAGGAGAATATTTCGAAGGCCTCATCCCCGCCCAGCTCGCTGTTCAGGCGGTCGTGCCGCGTCACATCGTATCCGTGCATGCTGCCGGGCCGCGCTTCGAAGATGGGCGACGTGTAGCAGTCGCCGATGCCGAGCTGCTTCAGATAAGGCAGCACGCTCTGCGCGTCGGCAAAGGTGAAGCCGCGATGCAGCTGCAGCCGGTAGGTCGACCGGGGAGCGCGCGCCTGGCCGTGCAGGGTCCGGAGGATGCAGTCTTTGCTCTGCGAGAGTTCTTCCGCCATAGGCTGAGTCCGTGTTCTCCTGTTTGCCATCGGCGCAGTGTATCGCTTTCATGCGGGCAGGGCATTCTGCAGACGGCGCAGAGCCCGCATGAAAGAGAGTTTCCGATGTCCGGCAAGCACGATCTGCCGCACTCCCTGAGATGCTTCGGAATGCAGAGCAGACGAATGACGTCCGATGTTCGCGGACGGCTCAGGGTTGTTTCAGCGAGGGTTCAGACCTTCTTCGTGGTCTTCTCAGACAAAGTGATCGCCGTCGGCGGCGGCATGCGCCTCGGGCTGCTTTTTGCGCATGACATCGAAGAATGCCTTCAGACCATTCACCGCTCCGGCGACGTGCCGCAGCGGCGTGGATACGGCACTCTGCACCGCAGCCGAGGCATCGACCACGGTGTTCAGGGTTCCGGTCATCATCTCGTTCATGCGCTCGGCCTGGGCCTGGGTGAGGTTCAGAATTTCGTCCACGGTTTCGCTGGCGTGATTGGCCTGATGGCGGAGCAGATGGCTGGCTTCCAGAAGATTGTCGGCGGTGACCCTCAGTTTGGGAGACAGATCTTCCACCAGATGCTGTGTGCTGCTGAGAATGGGGCCGAGTTTTTCTTCCGTTCTTTCCGCGAACTGCTGCATCTTGTGGAAGGATTTCCTTACCGAAAGAAAGATGCCAAGCAGCACCAGCGCCTGCAACAGCACGCCGATCGCGGTTACAACGGTGAAGAGGATGTAAACAATCTCTGGTACGTGCGTCTGCATTTCCGCCCCTGATTCATGACATCACCGCAGCCGGTCCACAGTCCTGTCAGGACTTTCTTTCCCGCTGCAGGCGACTCCTCCCGTTCCGGCGCTTCTGCGGCCCGTTTCGCTTTTACCCAAACAGGCCGCGCGCGGCGGAAGGTGGAATTTACGACTGATACGACGGATCGGATGGTGCAGGCGCAGCGGCGCTGCTGCGGTAAGCGTCCCGGCCGGCCTCGACCGCAGCCGAAACCTTGCCTGCCTGCTCATCGACAAACTGCCGCCCCTGGCTGACAAACTCATCCCACTGCGCGCGGCCGCGCTCGACGTAATCCTTGCCGCGGTCGACATAATCGTTGACCTGATCGCGCCCACGATCGACGATCGTACTGACCTGGTCGGCCGCTTCACGGCTGCGCTGCTTCAGATACTCCGTGCCCTCACGCGCACCGGAGAGAATCTCTTCCCGGGTTTCGCGGCCCGACTTCGGGGCATACAGCACACCGATCAGAGCGCCGAGGCTGAGCCCGGCAAGAAACCAGCTAAACCCACTGGACTGTTTTTCTTCCGACATTGCTTTTCTCCTTCCGCTTTGCTGTCGTCCCCGAAAAACCGGATGGTACCAAAACGGGCCCCGAGGGGCAAATAAACACCTGTGAGAGAGATGCGCCGGAGACGTGTTGTGCTGCCAGCGCCGGAGTGGAAAGCGGTGGATCGCCGCGCATCGCGATCATGTCTGCGCGCAATAAGTTACAGGCCGCCAGGGCGTGTCTGGCGATGATCCCACACCATGGCGTCGAAGGTGTGGGTTTCCACAAAGCCAAGACGCTCATAGAGCGCCGCGGCGTTCGTATTGGATGCCGTAACGGTGAGGGTGAGCGTATGAAAACCGCGCTTCTTCAGGTTCGCGGCGCAGTCGCGCAGCATGATCTCTCCCAGGCCGAGGCCGCGGTAGCTTTTGGCCACGCACACCTGGGTAACGTGTCCCACGTCGCCGCGGACGCGGGAGCAGAGCAGCACGCCGGCCGGCTCCTGTTGCCCGGCTTTGAGAAGAATGCGCGAGCCCTCCGGATCGAACATGCCGCAGCCGGGAAAGCGCACGATGTTGTGGAGAAAGCGCAGCGATCCGGCGGTGGAGCGGTACTGATCGTTGATGTGGCTGTCGAGATGGCCCTGGTACGCCTGGGAGATCAGATGTCCGGTCGGCACGAAGTCCTCGTCTTTCCAGGGGCGCATGGTCATGCCGGCAAGCAGAAGGCGGCTTGCCGTCTGCGGCTCGATGCGCTCGAGCGAAAGCTCCATGAACATGCGGCGATGCACCTCAAAGCCGGCATGGTGGAAGATTTCGGCGTGCAGCCCGTGCGGATGCAGCAGAAGCTGCGACTCGATCCGGTCGATGCCGGGGGTGTTCTGCAGCATCTCCAGCAGATGGCGCAGAAGCTGCTGCTCGATCTCGGCCGCGGTGGCGCCGCTGCGGGGCGCGTCGAGCGCGAAGACGTCGCCGATGACGGCCTTGTTGTCTTCGTACACGCAGAAAATGTAGCCGGAGATACGGCCGTTCTCGACGGCGACGAAGCCCGGCAGCACGCGCGAATCGAGATACTGCAGCAGCAGATCGGCGGAGGCGCGGTAATCCCAGTGCAGCCGCTCGCTCCACACGCAGCTTTCCGCATCGAGCAAAGGGCGCAGGCTGCCGGCAGAAAAGTGGCGAAGATCGAAGATCTCGAGTTGGAGCGCCGGAGTCATTTCAGAGCAGAGAGCTCAGAGCACAGGGCTCAGGCTGCGCCGTCCGATTCGTCCGGCACTCTGAGCCCTGAGAACTGAAAATAATCTTTTATTGTCTGGCCGCAACCTCGTAAATGACCAGGTTCTGAGCAGGATACGTGAAAAGAGGTTCGTATGTCCGCCCCTTCAGTAATGGAGCCAGCTTATCGATAAAGGATTCACGAACGACGAGCAGGTGCTGCTCATTCGGCACGCCATCCTCATCGTAGTCGATCACCTTGCGATCGCGGTAGAAGGAGAGCCCATACTCCATATCCCGGCGGACGCGATAGACAGCGACCGTGCTGCCGGGGCCGGGCGGGTCGATCCGGTTCAGAATCCGGGCCAGCGGCCGCGCCGAAAAGGTCATGTCGATCAGAGTGATCGTCCGCTTGGTGGCCGGAACCGCGCCGACGCCAAAGACCGGACCCACGCCGAAGAGGAACAGAATCAGCACGATCATAGGGGTCATGGTGGCGATGCGCAGCCGTTTTACGCCGAAGCGGGCCACGGTGATCAGGATAAAGACGGCGGCGGCGAATCCGGTCAGCCCGCCGGCGATCAGCGCCGAGCCGGGCGGCAGCTGCTCGGGATTTCTGAGATGCAGCGGCAGCAGCAACACGAAGGCGGTCAGCAGGCCGGTGAGCACGGCATGCGTGATCAGCAGCCAGGGCTTCAGCCCGCGCTCGCGGATGCGGTTCAGATAATCGCCGGTAAGAATGGTCAGCGGCGGAACCGAGGGCAGAATGTAGCCGGGCAGCTTGGACTGCGAGAGGGAAAAGAAGACGATGGGAATGAGCGCCCAGAGCACCAGGAATTCGGGGAAGGCGTCTCCGGCGCGGATGTGGCCCATGTAACGGTTCTTCGCGCGCCGTGCCTTCCACTCGTTGATCGACTCGCGGACGGCGTCGGCAAAGGCGGTGATGGCGATGACTGCCCAGGGAGTAAGGGCAAGAATCACGACCGGGAGGTAGAACCAGAAGTCGTGCTCATGCTCGAAGCGGTTGGTGGCGAAGCGCTCCAGATTATGTTCGAGGAAGAAGACGCGGAGGAAGTTCGGGTTCCGCTTCTGCACCGCGATGAACCACGGCAGCACCATCGCGAAGTACAGCGCCATCCCCGGCCACCACACGCTGCGCCGGATGATGGACCACTCTCGCCGCAGCGCGGCGAAGGCCACGATGATGAGCACCGCCAGAAACGGAGCGACCGGTCCCTTGGCCAGGGTGGCGGCGCCGACAAAGAAATAGAGATCGAAGAGCCAGAACTTGCTGTCCGTCTCATACCAGGCATACCAGCCCAGCATGCCGATGCAGAAGGGCGCGGCCAGCTGCATGTCGGTCGAAGCGCCGCGCGCGAAGCTGAGAATGCCGGCGCAGGAGGCGGTGATCAGCGCCGCATCGAGCTGTCCGCCGTTGCGGAAGCGCCGGATATGCAGGTAGATCAGGACGATGAGCGTGAAGGCGAAGCTGGTGGAGGGCAGACGCGCCGCCCAGTCGTGCACGCCGAACTCGCGGAAGGAAAACATGGCGCGCCAGTAATAGAGCGCGGGCTTTTCAAGCCAGGGATGTCCCCACAGAATGGGGGTGATGAAGTCGCGGCGGTGCAGCATCTCGCGCGCCACCTGCGCGTAACGCGGCTCGTCGGCGCCCACCAGGCCGAGGCCGTCTCCGCCAAAGATGGGGACCAGTCCATAAAAGAGGAAAAAGGCCGTAAGGACGAAAAGTGTTCCCGCTTCCAGTACTGTGCCCACGACCGGAAAACGTGTCGAGAGGCTGGAGGGGCTGTAGCGAAGGATCCGCTTAGCCGCGGAGTTTTCTGCTTGATTTGATTTCTCAGCCACAGTTCCGCGTTATACCGTTCCTTTTCGGTTATGTGCCGGCGGTGCGGACGATGGCAGACAATCTGCCACCGGACAGTTACGTGGAAAACGGTATCAGGCTATCAGATCGACTCGCCGAATGCGCGGCCCCCGGCTGTTCCTGCGCCATCGTGCGCGGAAATCTGCATTTTCCGGCGCAGCGTGTCCAGAATAAGCACCATCGCTTCGGGCAGCGGTCCTTCGAGCGTGCAGCCGCTGGCGTGCTCGTGGCCGCCGCCGCCGAACATCTCGGCAATGCCGGCCACATTGATGGTGGGGCCTTTGCTGCGCAGAGAGAGCCGCACCTGCCCGTCGCTGAGCTCGCGGAGAAATACGGCTACATCCACGCCCGCGATGCCGATGGCATAATTCACGATTCCCTCGCAGTCCTCTTCCGCCGCTCCGGCGCGCAGCATGTTTTCGCGGGTGACCCAGAGCCATGCCAGCCGGCCCTCGCGCTGCAGACTGGAGAGCGCCGCGCCGAGCAGCAGCATCTTGGATGCGGGATTGGAGAAATAAACATGGCGGGCGATGTCGGCGGGATCGGCTCCGTGCCGGACCAGCTCGCGGGCCAGCTCAAAGGTATGCGCGTCGGTGCCGTCGTAACAGAACGAGCCGGTATCGGTGAGCACGGCGGTGTAGAGGCAGGTGGCCATCTCGGCATTGACCGGGACGCCGAGGAGCCGGGCCAGCTCGTAGACCATCTCGGCTACGGCGCTCGCCCTGGTGTCGATCCAGTTCACGTCGCCGAAGGCGCGGCCGCTGACGTGATGGTCGATATTGATGAGGAAGCGGTCCTCGAGGCCATGCAGACGCGACCGCTCGATGCCGTCGCACTCCAGCAGAATGACGGCGTCGTAGTCGCCCTCGACACAGCCCGTCTGCCGTATGGTCTGCGCGCAGGGCAGCCCCCAGTAGATGAGCGGCACCGGATCGCAGGAGACAAGATCCACCTGTTTGCCGAGCTGCTGCAGCATCATGCCGCAGGCCAGCATCGAGCCGATGGCGTCTCCATCGGGCCGGGCGTGCGCCGATACAAGAAAGCGCTGCCGCGCCAGTACCGCGTCCCCGACTTCGTGAATATTGTGACGTGTCTGCATCGTTTCTTCGACGCCATTCCGGTATGCGAAACCGTCAGGCAGCTTCCCCGCGGTCCCGGCATCCGGCCGTTTACTCCCGGCTGCCTGTTCCATGCTTCTTTTTCGTCCGGCCCAGCAGCTCATCGATGCGGGCCTTCAGCTTGTCGGAGCGGTCGACATGGAAGGTCAGATCGGGCACGTGGCGCACGCCCATGCGCTCCAGCAGCTCATGCCGGATGTATCCGCGGGCGGCCATCAGCCCCTCGAGCGTGTTGTTCTCCTCCTCCGGTCCGCCGTCTACCGCAACATAAATTACGGCGGATTTGCCTCCGGGATTCAGCACGACCTGGCTGATATAGGCGAAGCTGATGCGGGGATCGGACAGCTCACCCTCGATCATCGCTCCGATCTCTTCTCTCAGCGTCTCCGCCACGCGGTCCTGATGGTACTTCCGAGCCCTCTGTTCCGGCATACTCCAGCATCCTTGTATGGTTAAACGATTGAGAATATCAGACGGGACGCCGCGAAAATCACAAAAGTGAGGAGCGGCGAAGAAAATGTGCTGAGATGAAAATCGGCGGATTCCGGCTAATCAGCAGCGCCTTCCAGAAACTCCCACCAGGCCTCGGTGATGGTAGCCCCAAGATCGTTGGCGATGCGCGTCGCGGCGTCTTCAACCTGCCGCATCAGGCCGGTCAGATAGTCGCGTGAGCCGGAGATGGCGGCAACGCCGAGCGTGGCCGACTGCCAGGTGACGGCCTCGTCGAGCTCGGCCACCGAGATATTGAAGCCGTGCGCCAGCTTTTCTTTAAGGCTGCGCACCACCTGGCGCCGGTCCTTGAGCGACTGCGCGTGCTCGATGCGCAGCTCGATGGTCATGGAAGCAACAGGCATAAGGCGCTGTGACCATGCTATCGCGCCGCAGCGGCGACCTGCCCGTGATTTGTCCGCTACAATCAGTCGTTCGCCGGGAGGGCGGAGGCAAATACCCGTCTTCTGCGCAGAAAACGATGCCGCACTTCTTTCATCCCGATCTCGTTTTCACGGAGGGCGCGTTCCGCTCCGGCTGCGGCCTGCTGGTGAAGGACGATGGCTGGATCGAAGCGGTGCTGAGAGCGGAAGATACAGCAGCCTGGCCCGCGACCCGGTTAGCCGGTAAGGCGCTTCTGCCCGGATGTGTGAACGCGCACTCGCATAGCTTTCAGCGGCTGATCCGCGGGCGTTCAGAGCGCCACAGCACGGGGGGCGATGACTTCTGGAGCTGGCGCGAGGCAATGTACCGCGCCGCTGCCGCCGTCAGCGACGAGGATGTGTATGACGTGGCCCGCATGACCTTTCTCGAAATGGTCACGGCCGGCATTACGACAGTGGGCGAGTTTCACTATCTGCATCGCAGCGAGAGCGGAGCGGCGTACAGCGATCCCAACCGGCTCGGCCTTCAGGTCGTCGCCGCGGCGGAGTCGGTGGGACTGCGCATCGCGCTGCTGCGCGTGGCTTATCTGCGCGCCGGGTATGGGCTGGCTCCGCATGCGGGCCAGGCGCGCTTTTACGAATCGGCGGCGGAGTATCTGGAAAACGCCGCGGCCCTGGCAGACGCGCTGCATGCTAAATCCGGCAGAGCCTGGATGGGAGTGGCTCCGCACAGCATACGCGCCGTGCCGCTGAAGGATCTGGAGCAGATGGCGCTGTGGGCCACAGAGCACGCTCTGCCCATTCACATGCACGCGGCGGAGCAGCCGGCGGAGCTGGCCGCATGCCGCGAGGAGTACGGCGCGACTCCGGTCAGGCTGCTTGCCGAGCTTGGGCTGCTGTCGGATGCGTGGACGCTGGTGCACGCGATCCACATAACTGAGGAGGAGATGGAGGCGATGGCCGCGGCGCGGACGACGGTCTGCGCGTGTCCGGCGACGGAGCGGAACCTGGGAGACGGTGTCTTCGATGCGGCCCGCGCTGCCGGGCACGGCATTCGCATCGCGCTGGGGTCGGACAGCCAGGCGCAGATCGATCTGCTGGAAGATGCGCGCGAGCTGGAGTATCACCTTCGCCTGACGCGGCAGAAGCGGGGCATCCTCGACGGCATCGGCGGCCGCGATCTTTCGGAGCGGCTCTTCGGCTATGCGACGGCAGGTGGCGCAGCGGCTCTGGGTTTCGACGGCGGCGTGCTGGCTCCCGGATATCCTGCGGACTTCTTCACGGTCGACCTCGATCATCCGTCGATTGCCGGGGCTGCGGCTGACGATCTGCTGCCGTCGCTGGTCTTTTCGCTGCAGCGAGGGACGATCCGCGATGTTGCGGTGGGCGGCAGGTGGATTCTGCGGGATGGGCTGCACTCCGCGGCAGAGGAGATCGTCGCCCGCTATAAAGAGATCGCTGCGCGGGTGTGGCGGCAATAAGCGTGCAGAGGGCATCCCGTGCGCGACGTGTCTGCGGCAGGACGATGAAAGGGAGATCTGAAAACGGGATCGCGCCGGAAGAGGATCGCGATTCGGAGCGCCGCGCCAATGCTACAATCGATATGCTGGCCCGGGTTGTTCCCGCATTGTGGAGAGGTGGCAGAGCCCGGTTGAATGCAGCTGACTCGAAATCAGCCATACCTTTACGGGTATCGGGGGTTCGAATCCCTCCCTCTCCGCCATATCCCTTCAAAAAACTCTTAAGCCGTAATCTCCGCGCCGTTTCATCTGTCGCGTGACATTGAGAAGCTATTCTGCCGGATCAGGCCTGGCTTTTGCGCGGCGTCAGCCAGCCTCGGATCAGGCGGCGTGACGGCTCCTCGTACCACTCGAAGACGGCGCAGGCAATCAGGATCAGCAGCAGAGGCGAGACCACGGCGCCGAGCGAAGCGCCCCGCGGGTTCCATCGCTCAAACGCGACGCGCACCCAGTTCCGCACCGGAAACTGGAGCAGATAGACGGCATAGCTGGCGCCGCCAAGGAAGACGAGCACGCGGTTCGACAGCCAGCGGCCGATCAGGCCTCCGCCTGCGGCGAGCTCGTAGATGAGGACGGCAAGTGGGAGGACAGACAGCGTCAGCCAGTGTCCGTGGAGTGTGCAGAGAATGACGATGGTGGCGGCGAGAGAGAGCAGTGCGCGTCCGCTGACGGACGAGGGCTGCTTCTCAAGATAATGCTGACCGATCAGGATGCCGAGCAGGAATTCAGGCAGACGGACGACGGGAATGGGCAGCGCCACCAGGATGCTCCGAAAGATACCCTGCAGATGGTCGACCGGCAGGGCCGTGTGACAGAAGACGATCACCAGCACCAGGGCCGCCATCGCCGATAGTCTTTGCCGCGTGCGCATGCGCGTGCAAAAAGGCAAAACGAAGGGAAAGCAGAGATAAAAGAAGGCTTCGACGGAGAGCGTCCAGGCGGGAGGGTTCCACGCCTGCGCCAGATAGAAATAGTGCGGGTTCCAGGTCTGGACGGCCGCCGCGGTAGCGGCCATAGCGCCTTTGCTCAGCACGATGTGCCACGGTCCGTCATTGCGAAAGGGCCAGTTCAGCGCCAGCGAAAGCAGATAGACGGGATAGACGCGCGCGATGCGGGCCGCCCAGAAGCTGAACGGACTTTTCGACCGGCCTGTATCTCCGGAGTAAGAATAAGCAAGCACGAAGCCGGAGAGAAGAAAGAAGAAAGGAACGCCCATATAGCCGTTCTGCAGAAAACAGATAAGCGCTTCCGGAAGGCGATGCTCGCTGGCAGGCCGCGAGGCGAAATGATAGAGGACGACGTAAAAGGCAGCGAGAAAACGCGCGCCGGTCAGAGCGTTGAGCGGCTTTCGCCGCAGGCTGGTTGCAGGGCTGTGAGATGCGGGAACTGCGAGTGTATCGACGACAGCGATCATGAGCGTGGAGAGCGGGGCCGATCGCTTATCAGAAAAAGCGGATAACTTTAATGTCTCACAGGTACTATTTTTACAACAGCAAAAAAAGACGATTGCTTCTCGTACAGAGTGCGTTCTCTGCCGCCGGTTTTTCCATCCGCACTCTCTGTGCGGGCCTCTTATGTGGACCTTCGTTATGGCGGCTGAAAGGCCGTGCCGGCCGTCTGCATTATGCGGAACAGAATGCCGGATCTTCCGGCGGGCGGAGCGCCGCTCCGGCAAAAAGCTATTGACTTTATACGGGGATATGATATCTCTCAAACTATGAAACACACTTCCATCCATTTGGTGCAGGCCACGTTCAGCCTGTCGTGTGTTTCCGTTCGATGTCGTCTCTGACATCCCCTTCTCCTCGCCTTTTGAAAAGGAAACCGTTCCCGCTCGTATCGTTGTTTTGCTGAGCTGCATGGGCTGGTGTACTGCACCGGCTGTCTCATAGTCCGTTCCGCGCAGCTGTATCTGCAGGGAAGGCAACTGTGCTGTCAGCTCGCAGCAGATGATCGTTCTCTTTTCCTTTTCTCGCAGCGGCCATGTCGCCGCTTCAGATCAGCAGACCGGCTGTGCACGCTGTGGATGTGCCTGGAGCGCCGAAAGCCTGAGGTGATCTTTGCCTGGGCATTCGAACCGTTTCCAGGGCTCTCACTGCCCGCACGGAAGCGGTCTCGGGCATTCCGGCTCATGAAAGAAAGGAAAACGGGACGTTGAACAGCAGAAAGTTCCTGCTATTGATTCTCTCCGCCACGGCTGCAGTGATTGCATGCCCCGCGCAGGTCGATTCCCCCGACGCAGCCGCGCAGTGGTGGTCGCATGTCAGTTATCTCGCCAGCGATGCGCTCGCCGGACGCAGAACAGGCACTGCGGATTTCGTAAAGGCCGCGGAGTATCTTCAGGCGCAGTTCAAAGCGGCCGGCCTCAGCCCTGCGGGCGCCAGCGGCTACCTGCAGGATGTGGGATTTGAAGAGCAGCAGATCGATAACGCGGCCTCGCGTCTCGATGTCGTGTATGAAGGCCAGGCGGTTTCGCTTCCTGTTGGGAGCGCTGCGATTCTCTCTCCGTATGCCGGTCCGGATACGACCGTGGACGCGCCCGCTGTCTTTGCGGGCTATGGCTTTGCGGTGCCGGTGCAGCACTTCGACGACCTGAGCGGCGTCGATGTAAAGGGAAAGATTGCGGTGGTGCTGGCCGGCAGTCCGCCCTCAGTGCATGGTCCGCTGCGGGCTTATTTCAGAACCGCTGCGGAGCGCTGGAAGCAGCTGCGAGCCGCCGGCGCGGTCGGCGTCATTACCATTCAGGAGCCGAGGCCGCAGAACGCTCCCGCGGGGCCGCGTCCCGGCGAGGGACCGCGCCCGACGATTCGGCTGGCGAGCCCGGAGCTGAATCCTCTTGCCGGCAACAAGCTCAGCGCGACGGTTCCGATCGCAGCGGCAGATGCGCTGTTCGCGCACAGCGGGCACACGCTCTCCGATCTGGAAGCTCAGGCCGAGGCCGGTAAAGAGCTCCCGAAATTTTCACTGAACGTGACCATCCATGCTCACACGGCCGTGAAGCAGTTCAGCCAGTTTACGGCGCCGAATGTTGCGGGAGTGCTGGAGGGGAGCGATCGCAGGCTGAAGAAGGAGTACATCGTTCTCAGCGCGCACCTCGATCATCTGGGAAAGGGACGGCCCGTCAACGGAGACGACATCTACAACGGCGCGATGGATAACGCCACGGGGATCGCGTCGCTGATTGAAGTGGCGAAGCAGCTTGCAGCCGGGCCGCGGCCGAAGCGCTCGATCCTTTTTCTTGCGCTGACGGGTGAAGAAGAAGGCGAGCTGGGCTCGCAGTACTTTGCGCAGTTTCCAACCGTGCCGCGTGCGCAGATTGTCGCGGACCTCAACATGGATATGTATCTTCCGCTCTTTCCGCTGCGCTATCTGGAGGTGCAGGGGCTGGGAGAGTCGTCGCTCGGGAACGATGTGCGAGCTGTGGCGCAGCTGAACGATGTCGAGGTGCAGTTCGACAAACAGCCCGACCAGAACCGCTTTATCCGCAGCGATCAGGCGAGTTTTGTGAAGCACGGCATTCCCGCGCTTGCTTTCAAGTTCGGGTGGGTGCCCGATTCGCCGGAAGAAAAGACCTTCAACGACTGGATCAAAAACCGGTACCACAAGCCGTCGGACGATCTCGAACAGCCCGTCGATAAAAATGCGGCGGTGCTCTTCGATCGCATACTCGGCCAGCTCGCGCTGCGTGTGGCCAATGCCAAAGAGCGGCCTGCGTGGTATCCGGAGAGTTTCTTCGCTTCCATTCCGCGGTCGTAGCGGGGCGGAGCGACGCAGCAGGAAAGACGTTTATCGGAACATATCGTTCCTCATTCATTTCATGGTGGCTTCGCATTTGTAAGGAGATTTATATGAGTTCTTCGGGAACCCGGCATAGTTTATTTCTTCTTCTCCTGATCTCGTTCGCGTTTGTTTCATTCGGCCAGACTGTTACCAGCGGCACCGTCGTCGGCTCTGTGACGGACTCGAGCGGCGCAATTGTTCCGGATGCAGCGGTGACCATCCGGCAGGCAGACACCGGCACGGTCCGCACGACGAAGACGACCGCCGCCGGCCAGTACCGCTTTCCGTTTCTCAAGCCGGGCGAGTATTCGATTACGGCCGAGGCTACGGGGCAGACGGCAAGCGTTCCGAGCTTCAGCCTGCTGGTGGGGCAGGAGCAGCAGATCAATCTGGTGCTCGCCGTGCAGTCGGTGCAGCAGTCTGTTTACGTGAACAGCTCTTCCACGCTGCTGGAGACGGAGAATGCCAATCAGGCGACCTCGTACAGCGAAAAGGAAGTCGCCAACATGCCGGTGAACGGCGGCGACATCACGAACATCGCCTTTACGACGCCGGGCCTGCGGCTGAATGTGGGCGGCGGCAATACGAACTTCAACGTCAACGGGCTGCCCTTCAGCTCAGCGCTCTTTACGGTCAACGGAGCCGACATCAACGAGCCGTACAACCTGAACAACAAGTCCGGCGCGAGCAACAACACGCTCGGCGCCAATGATATTCAGGAGGCCGCGGTGGTGCTGAATGCCTTCAGCGCCCAATACGGCCGCATGGCCGGAGCGCAGGTGAATTACATCACCAAGTCCGGCACGAATGAGTTTCACGGCAATCTGGCGGAGAACTATAACGACGCCGTTTTCAATGCCAACGACTACTTCAAGAACCTGGAAGGAACGCCGCGCGGACGCGCTGTGGCCAATCAGTATGCGGCTTCGATCGGCGGGCCGATCCTGAAGAACAAGCTCACCTTCTTCGCCAATACGGAAGGACTGCGCTACGCGCTGCCCTCTTCGGGCGTGGTCTCTCTGCCTTCGCCGCAGTTTCAGCAGTACACGCTGGCGCACATCCCGGCGGACTCGGTGCCGTATTATCAGGATCTCTTCAAGCTCTACAACAATGCTCCGGGCGTGAACCGCGCGGTGCCTGTGACCAACGGCAACGGTCCTGAGCAGGACAACACCGGTCACCTCGGCTGCGGCGTGCAGACATTTTCCGGCACGTATGTGAACGGATCGAGCGGCCCGCGCTTCGGCTCTGATGTGCCCTGCGCGGTCGCCTTCGGCACGAATGCGTCGAGCCTCAACACGGAGACTTATGTCTCCGGGCGCGTGGATTACAACATCAGCGACAGGCAGAAGATCTACTTTCGCCTGAGCCGCGACTGGGGCATTCAGGCCAGCGCCACCAGCCCCATCAGCCCCACCTTTAACCAGCAGAGCAATCAGCCCTGGACCATTCCGCAGGTCAACTACACCTACACCATTACGCCGACGCTGGTGAATAACTTCATCGCCAGCGGCAACTGGTACTCGGCGGTCTTCGGCGTGGTGAACTTCCCCGACGCGCAGACTGCTTTTCCCGGAAACATCACCTTCAACGACGGCGGGGCCAACGGCAGCGCCAACAATACAACGGGCACCGGGTTTGCCAACGTGAATGCGCTGCTGCCCACCGGACGGCGCGGCGAGCAGTTCGAGCTGATCGACGACGTCTCATGGAGCCGCGGCCACCATACGATTCAGGCGGGCGTGAACGACCGCAACAATCGCATCTCGGACTCGAGCATCTCCAGCGGCTCGATCATCGGAGCCTACACGTTTAACGATCTCACCGACTTTGCAACCGGCGCGGTGAACAGCACCAGTACCGGCAGCAAATTCACGCAGTCCTTTCCGCTGCTTTCTACTGTGCACACACGGCTCAACTCGCTTGGCTTTTACGGGCAGGATGAATGGAGCGCCCGCAAAAATCTGAACATCACCTACGGCGTGCGCTTTGAGCTGCAGGGAAATCCCTCGTGCAAAGAGAACTGCTACTCGCGCTTCAACACGGAGTTCCTGGCCTCCGGCTATCAGGCAGGAGCCGGTGTTCCATACAACACCACCATTCAGACCGGCCTGCACAAGAACTTCGCCAGCCTGGAAGGCGTTGTGACGGAGCCGCGTCTTGGCGTTGCCTGGTCTCCCCGCGGCGAGGGCGGGATCGTGATTCGCGGTGGTGTCGGTCTGTTTGCGAATACTTTTCCCGGCAGCATCGCCGCCAGCGTCTTTGGCAATGCGCCCAACAAATTCACGCCCACGGTGAGCTATGGCGATGTGGCGCTGAACAACGACCCCAGCAGCTCTCAGTCGGTCGCCATCGCGTCCGACCTGGCCTTCCGCAACGGCTTTACCGCCGGTGACGATCTGAACCAGCTGCAGGCTGCGCTCGGCAGCGTGAAGTTCGCGACGCCGGCGTTTTATGTGAATCCGAACCACTTCAGCACGATCAAGGTGCTCGAGTGGAGCCTCGAGCTGGAGCAGCCGCTGGGCCGCCGCGATGTCTTTGTCCTGAGCTATTCGGGCAATCATGGATACGACGAGTCCGTGAACAACTCGGATGCGAATGCTTATATCGGCACTCCGAGCCGGTACCCCAACGGCTTCGGCGCGCTGCCCTCTGCGATTCCCGATCCAAGGTTTTCGACCGTCAGTCAGATTCTTACTTCGGGCTATTCGAATTACGACGGATTCACCGCGCTGGTGCGTCACGCCCTGAGCTATGGATTTCAGGGGCAGGCCAGCTACACCTGGAGCCACGCGCTGCAGCTGGAACCGCTCACCGGAACAGCGACGACCTTCTACGTCTACAACCCGTATAACCTGCGAGCCGGATACGGCCCGACAGGCTTCGATACAAGAAACAACTTCACGGCCGATTTTCTGTGGGTTACGCCGCGGGAGAAGAATCGCTGGCTGCAGGCGGGGCTCGGCGGATGGACACTGGGCAGCAAGCTGTATGTTTACAGCGGCCGCCCGTTTTCAGTCACCAACAGCAAGATTCCCGGCGGGCTCTCCACTACCTTTGGCGGACCGGTGCTGGCCGATCTGCTCGAGCAGAACCTGGCAGGGAAGCACTGCTCGCGAGCTGCTGTGACCACGCCGTGCTTCAGCAGCACGCAGTTTGCGACGTACCAGGCGACTGCGGCGAACCCGAATCAGCAGACCGATTTCGGCAATACTCCTCCAAACGATTTCCGGGGTCCGGGCTTCTTCAGCGTAGCCAGCCAGCTGACGAAGAGAATTCCCATTCATGAGCGTGTGGCCTTCGAGGCCGGAGCCACGGCCTACAACCTTTTCAACCACGCGAACTTCGCCGTGCCCACGGGCAACGTCGCTTCCGGTCTGGGACTGATTACCAGCACCGTCAGCTCGCCGACAAGCATCTATGGCACGGGACAGGGAGCAATCGTTTCGGGCCGCGTTCTGGTGCTGCTCGGCAAGTTCACGTTCTGATGAGACCGGCATACATACGGAGGAAGAAGAGATGCGGATAAGAAAGCCCGAATCAAAGAGTCGATTGAAGTCCGGATCGATCGTGCTGCTCCTGACGGTTGCCGCTCTGACTGCTGTGCCCGCGCCGGCACAGCAGAGACGGCCGCTTACGCTGCAGGATCTGGCGTATGCGGAACCATCATTCGGACAGCGTGGTGTGCTTGCGCCGGATGGCAGACACTTCGCCATTACTGTCAAAGGGCAGATCGCTCTGCTGCCGGTGGATGGAGGGCCCGCCGTTCCCGTCACCACAGCGCCGGGCGCGAAGTCGGAGGTGAGCTGGTCGCCGGACGGCCGCAGCCTCGCCTTCGTCAGCGAGGGACAGATCTGGACAGTCTCGGCATCGGGTGGAACGCCTCTCAGACTTACAAACGATCCCGCCGGTCCCGGTGATCCGCGCGGTGCGACCGATCATCTTCCGAAGTGGAATCCAAAAGGAGGATGGATACTCTACGAGTCCGGCAGCAAAGGCTGGGATGAGCTTTGCGTGGTCAGCGAAGACGGGAAGACGAAGCATGAGCTGGCGCCCACTGAGGTCTACTCAGGCGCCGACGCTCTCGGCAACACGGCGCCCGATCATGGCGATGCGGTCTCCGCAGACCGCTTTGCTCCCGATCCTGCGTGGTCGCCGGATGGAACGCACGTCTCCTATACCGAGCGGTCGCGCCGCTTCTTCTCCGGCAAGCTGAAGGTTCTGGATTTCGATCCGGCATCGGGTGAGCCGAAGGGCGATGCCGTCGATGTGTATGTTGCGAAGAATGATCCAGGTGGCGCATGGGCTGTAAACACCGCAGCCTGGTCGCCGGACAGCAGAACCCTGGCCGTGGTGCTGCAGCAGACCGGATGGGACAAGATCTTTCTCATTCCGGCAGCCGGAGGCCAGCCGAAGCAGCTGACGCGCGGCGAGTCAGAGGATGAGACGCCGGTCTACGCGCCGAATGGCCGATGGATCGCGATCGTCTCCAATCGCGATCTGCCGGAAGAGCGGCATATCTGGATTGTGCCCACGGATGGCTCCGCGCCGTGGAGGCTGACGCACACTGCCGGGGTTGAGAGCGATCCGCAGTGGTCGCCCGACAGCGGCACCATTTATTTTTCACGCGGCACATCGCTGCGCGAGCCTGTCACGTATGCGGCACCGGTGCGCGGCGGCGAAGCGGCGCGTCCGCTGCAGCCGCTGAAGCCGTCGATCTATGAAGAGGCCGGCCTGCCCGCTCCGGAGGTCGCGCACTACAAGGGCAAGGATGGACTGCCGCTGGCCGGCATCCTTTACCGCCCGCTGGGCTATCGCGCCGGTGTGCGCTATCCCACGGTGATCTGGGCGCATGGAGGTCCTGAAGGGCAGGTCACGCTGAGCCTTTCGCCGTGGTCGCTGTTTCTGGCGCAGGAAGGCTTTCTGGTCTTCGAGCCGAACTTTCGCGGCGGTACGGGATACGGCGAAAGATTTCGCAATCTGAATGTGGAAGACTCCGGCGGCGGCGAGATCGACGATATCGGCGCGGCCGTGCAGTCGCTCATCGATCGCGGGCTTGCCGATCCGAAGCGTGTGGCGATTGGCGGCGGCAGCCACGGAGGAACCGTGGTGGCGAATGCGGTGACCAAGCTTCCCGATCTGTTCGCCGCGGGCATCGAGATGTTCGGCGTCGTCGACCGCGCGCTCTATCTTCAGTACACGAATCGCAACTCAAGAATACGGTGGGAGACGAAAATGGGAGGAACTCCGGAAGAGAAGCCCGCCGTTTACCGCCGCGCGAATGTGCTGCCGGATGTGGACCGCATCAAAGCGCCGCTGCTGGTCCTGCATGGCGAGGAGGACCCGCAGGTGCCTCCGCAGGAGTCGATCGAGTTTGTCGCTGCGCTGAAAAAGGCCGGGAAAACCTACAGCTATTTCACGTATCCCAACGAGGGCCACGGGTTCCGGATACCGGCGCACCGGCTCGATTCCATGCAGCGCGAGCTGGCATTTCTGCAGAAGTATCTCAACCCTCAGCCATAAGGCCGCAATGATCTGAGCGAGACGGCGGGGCTTCTTCGCTTTCGTGTGTGTGACGTTGCACGAGGATGGAGAAGCCCGTCGTTATGCCGGCTTCAGCGCCTGAATCACCGACTCGCTGAAGCGCTCCATCTCTTCCATCTGCGGGCTGAACTGCAGCAGAAGCAGATCGACGCCTGCTTTCTCGAATTGCTCGATCCGATCCTGCACCTGCGCCGGGGTTCCGACGAGGCCGGAGCGCAGGCCGCGATTGGAGACCGAATACTCCTCGATGGAGACGGTCCGCTCGAGCTGCGTTCCCTGCAGCCACTGCTGATAGTTCGCGTAACCGGAGGCGTTCTGCTTTACGTCGGTGATGCGCTCTACCTCGCGCTGCGCCTCCTGCTCCGTCTGTCGAACAATGGCATATCCGGCGACGCCATACTGCATGGGAGGCAGACCGAAGCGCTCGCGCCGCGCCTTCATGTCTTCGATCCGGGTGCGAATATCCTCCGGCGAATCGCCGTGCATCACGTAGGCATCGCACTTCTGCGCGATCAGGTTCTTCGCCGCTTCCGATTCGCCGCCGGCATAGATCGGCGGCCGCGGTTTGCGCACGGGCTTCGGTTCGAGCACGGTGCCTTCGAGCGTGTAGTAGCGGCCGGTGTGAGTGAAGGAAGACTGCGACCACACTCCGTCAACCACGTCGAGCCACTCTGAGGTGCGCGCGTAGCGATCGTCATGGCGGTCGAAGGTGACGCCATACATGCGCGCCTCCTGCTCCCACCAGGATGACACCACATTGAGCGCGAGCCTGCCGTTGCTGATGTGATCGATGTTCGCCGCCTGTTTGGCCAGCAATGCGGGAGTATGAAAGGTGGGCCGCACGGCGATCATCAGCTCCAGCTTTTCTGTCACCGCGGCCAACGCCGCGGATGTTGACCAGGCATCGAGGCCAGGCGCGTGAACGCCTTTAATGTCGTTCAGGTTCAGCTCGGCGATCAGGCTCAGGTCGAAGCCGATCTGCTCGCTGCGGCGCGCCAGACGGCTGACATAAGCCCAGCTCGCCTCCATCCCCTCGTCTTCCACATTGCGAAGCCATCCGCCGAAGACCGGCATCCAGTAGCCGAATCGCATTCCCTGATTACTTTGCGGCACGGGCAACCTCTCCTTCGAGGAAGTCGGCAAGATGAACGAAGGGATCGAAGCCGATGACGCGCGGAGCGTCTGCAACAAAATTCGAAAGAGCGTTCACGTCGTAGTAGTAGATCTGCCCGTCGCGGTCGTCGACGATGTATTCGATACCGCCCACGTCGATGCCCGCAGCGGCGACGATCCGCTCGATGGTATGAATGACCTCCGGCGGCGGAGTATAGCCTTCCACCTTCAGACCGGCCTTCGCTGCCTCGACCACGCAGGCATTCTGCAGCGCCTCTCCGCGAGCCGTCTGACAGATATCGGCTGGGCACAGGTCGAAGGTCTGCCCGCTGAGGTGCACATGGATCGCATAGAGAAACTTTCCGTTCAGCGTTTCCACGCGCGTAATGCGGCCCTCGCGCGCGGGGATGAACTCCTGCACCAGCGCGATGTGATCGAAGCCGAGCTGCAGAGCGCCCTCGTCCGCAGCCGCGGCAAGATCGTTCGGGCTGTCGAAGCGAACGATGCCGGCTCCGCTGCCGCCGACGTTGGGTTTCACCACCACGGGGTAACGAAGACCTTCCGCCGCCGCTGCCGCGTGGCGTGGATCGTGAATCACCCTTGAGCGTGGATACGAGATGCCAAGAGAGCGCAGCAGCGATAACTGCAGAGCCTTCGAGATTTCATAGCGAAAGGCCTTCACACCGTTAACGACTCGCGCGCCGAGCAGCTCCAGATGCTCGAGGTAGGCGAGCGTGTGAAGGATGCCGGTGCCGTGGCCGCGGCGGTCGGCCGAAGGGCTCATGCGATTGAAGAGCACGCGAAAGGATGGTGCGTCTCCGCTCACGTCATAGATATGATCGGGCGCATAGATCTTCTGATAGAGAACTTCCCGTTTGTCCAGCTCCGTGAAGATGGGAGCAAACCAGCGTGGATGCTCATAAAGAAACGCGAGCGCAGCCGCGGATGATACGGATTCGCTGCCGGTGGCCGGAGACGCGACGGCTGTGGTCATGGAAGATATCCTCTCAGCACAGATAGCCCGGATTTGACCGGCGGCCTTTCCTGAAGAAAGCGCCGGTAACTCCGATTCTATCTCCGCAATTGCCGCGCTGTGCCTCCGCATATCGCGGCGCATGCGAGGGTGTTTCGCCGCGTCCATGTCTGCCGCGCTGACTGCGGTGTGCCGCGCCGGTTAAAATGCCGGGAAAGCATGACAGAGTTATTCGTGAACGTTTTATCCAGATTGCGGTGGTGCTTCCGGGCAGGAAGCCTCCGAAGTTTTCAGAGCCTGATTCTCATCATCGGTTTCGCGGCCGTGAGTGCGATGGCGCAGAACCAGAGCCCGCAGCGGCCCGCGGAGATAACGCTGCGCGGCACGGTGCTTGACGTGGCGAATCACGCTGTCGGCGGCGCAGCGGTGACGCTTGCGCAGAAGGACGTTGCCGGCAGCACGCAGACGACGACCGGCGCCGACGGCGCTTTTGCATTCGCTCATCTCCGGCCAGGGAGCTACACCCTCCGTGCGGCAAAGCCGGGCTCCCGCAGCCGCATGGTCACTGTTTCTGTATCGACGGGAGATCAGCCGCAGCCGATTCAACTGATCCTTCAGCCTTCGTCTGCCGCCGACCATTCTTCGTCCTCCGCGAGCCCGGCGAATCCTTCTGCATCCTCAGCCGATGCGATGGAGTTTGCAGACCAGCCTAACTTTGCCGTGGCCGGCGTGACGGACTGGACCGCGGTGGGTGGGCATGGCGCCGATATCAGTCTGCGCACCAGCGAAGCGCTGACCCGCGAAACGCTGACGCTGCGGCCGGAAGATGCAGACAGCAGTGCCGGCAGCTCCGGTGCGGCGCATGTATCGGAAGAGAGCCTGCGCGCGCAGTTAGCGAAGGCTCCGCACAGCTACGCCGCGAACCATCGGCTCGGCATGTTCTGTCTGCGCGCGGCGAGGTATCGCGAGGCGATACCGCTGCTCGATGCTGCCTCTCGCATCGATCCCGCGAACCAGGAGAACGGATATGACCTGGCGCTTGCTCTGGAGGGCGCAGGCGATCTTTCGCAGGCGCAGGAGCAGGTGCGAAGAATGCTGGCGATGCACGACAGCGCCGATCTGCATCGTCTCTCAGGCGAGCTGGATGAGAAGCAGGGCGATCCTCTGAACGCGGTGCACGAGCTCGAGCATGCGGCACGCCTTGATCCCAGCGAGCAGAATGATTTTGAGTGGGGCTCGGAGCTGCTGCTGCATCGCGCGGTATGGCAGGCGCAGGAGGTCTTTCGCAAAGGGGCAGAGGCGTATCCAAAGTCGGCGCGCATGCTGACCGGGCTGGGCACGGCGCTCTTCGCGAGCGGCCTCTACGATCAGGCAGCGGTTCGCATCTGCGCCGCATCGGATCTCAATCCGGAAGATCCCGCGCCCTATACCTTTCTGAACAAAATTGAAAGCGCCGCGCCTGTGCCGCTGAGCTGCGCTGAGCCGAAGCTGGCTCGCTTTCTTGAGGAGCAGCCGAACAATGCGCTGGCCAGTTATTTTTACGCGATGGCGATCTGGAAGCGCCGCGCGCCGCGGCACGACCCGCAGGCCTCGCAGCAGGTGGAGAGCCTGCTGACAAAGGCGGTGACGCTTGATCCGCACTGCGGCGACGCCTGGCTGCAGCTTGGAACGCTCTCGTTCGATCAGGGCAATCTGCAGAAGGCCATCGGCTTCTACTCCAAAGCCGTCGAGGCCGATCCGCAGATCGTCGAAGCATACTATCGACTGGGCGTGGCCTACGATCGAACCGGCGATGCGGCGAAGGCGAAGAAGGAGTTCGAGCTCCACGAAGAGCTCGAAAAGAAGCAGGCCGCGGCCATCGAACAGCAGCGGCGCGAGGTGAAGCAGTTCCAGATCGTGCAGCGGAATCAGACGGCCGCTCCGAAGGCGCACTGAACCGGAAGCATGTAAGCGGCGGCCTGCTTACTTCAGCTTCGCTGCGGCAGTGGCGATGATGCCGTCTCCTTCGCGGATGGTGAGGATCTGATTGGCCTTTACGTGAGCGAAGCGCTCGACCTTCCAGGTCGTCGGCCACTTCACTTCGATCAGATCCACGGTGTCGGCCGCTCCGAGGCCGAAGTGCAGGCGCAGATCGCTCTGCGACATCACGCTGGTGCCGCTGTGCACCTCGTCCATCTGAATATGTTTGCCGGTGGTCACGCGCACTCTCGCTCCGATGGCGGTGCGATTGCATTGCGTTCCCAGCAGCCTGATCTTGATCCAGTTCTGTTGATTGCCTCCGTCATTGCGAAGCAGTGAGGGCAGATCGTTCATGTTCAGGATCAGAACGTCGACGTCGCCATCATTGTCGTAGTCTCCGAAGGCCGCGCCACGGCTCGAATACTGCTCGCTGATGCCGGGCCCCATCTCGGCGGAGACGTCTTTGAACTGGCCGTTGCCAAGATTTTTATAGACGAGGCGCGGATTTTTAAACGTCTGGCCGAAGTGGTAGCGGTCGATCTCCGGATACACGTGCCCGTTGACCTGAAGGATGTCTTTCCATCCGTCGTTGTCGTAATCGATGAAGCCGCAGCCCCAGGCCACATAGCGATTGTTGGCCACGCCGGCGGAGAAGGCGACGTCGGTGTAGGTTCCATCGCCGTTGCCGTGGTACAGGTCGCTGGTGTCATCGGCAAAGTTGGTTTTGAAGATGTCGAACCATCCGTCGCAGTCGTAATCGGCCACGGCGACGCCCATCCCGGCCTGCTCGTGGCCCTCGTTGCTGTAGGCGCAGCCGGCCATCATGGCCACGTCGGTAAAGGTGCCGTCGTGATTGTTTTTGAAGAGAATGCTCGGCTCGGAGTCGACGGCCACATAGATATCCGGCCATCCATCGTTGTCGAAGTCATAAGAGACGGCGGTGATGGAGTAGCGCGGGCCCGGCTTCAGGATGCCTGATTTCTCCGAGACATCGGTAAAGGTGCCGTTGCCGTTGTTGTGATAGAGAAGGTTCACGCCGCCGGGAAGGCCGCGCGGACCGCACATGACGGGCACGCCTTTCCACTGGCAGTTATTCGCGGCGCCGGCGGGAGGAATCATCGACGGCTCGAGCGCGACGTAATTGCAGACGAAGAGATCCAGATGGCCGTCGCGGTCATAGTCGAGAAAGGTGCAGCCTACGCCCCAGCGGATCTGATCTTTATAGAGGCCGGACTTGTGAGTGACATCGGTGAAGGTGCCGTCGCCGTTGTTATGGAAGAGGATGTTATGACCCCAGAAACAGCAGAAGAGATCGTCCCATCCATCGTTG
Organism: Paracidobacterium acidisoli; assembly: GCF_003428625.2. Taxonomy (GTDB): domain Bacteria; phylum Acidobacteriota; class Terriglobia; order Terriglobales; family Acidobacteriaceae; genus Paracidobacterium; species Paracidobacterium acidisoli. The sequence continues at coordinate 95,870 of NZ_QVQT02000008.1, forward strand.
TCGTAATCGCCCACGCAGACGCCGGTCTGCCATCCGGTCACGCCCAGCCCTGACTTCTCTGTGACGTCGGTAAACGTGCCGTCGCGGTTGTTCTTATACAGATGCGAGGTCGGCGCCTTGCCCGCGGGCCACTGCGTATCGAGCCGGTCCCCGTTCGAGAGATAGATATCCAGCCATCCATCGTGGTCGTAGTCGAAGAAGGCGAGCCCGCTGCCCTTGGCTTCAAGGATCGATCGCTTGTGATCGACACCGCCCCACACACTCGGAGCATTCAGCCCGGCCTCGCGCGCCACATTCACAAACTGAACGGGAGACGCTGCGGGACCGGCCACCGCGGCCTGCGCCAGCGAGGGATCGCCCCACTTCCAGAGCGGTGTTGCAAGCATCTCCGTCAGCGTACTGCCGAGAAGAAAGAGAGAGGAGCCGAGGAAGCGGCGTCGCGGAAAATTCATAGACCGTGATGATTATAGAGCGGGGCTACTGCAGCATCTGCAGTGCCTTTTTTGCATTTGCATTGTCCGGCTCGGCCTGCAGCAGATCGAGCATGACCTGCCGCGCCTTTTGCTTATCTCCCTGAAGGGCGAAAAGGCGCGCAAGGTTGAACCATGACTGATCGTAGGTAGGAACGAGGCGAATGCAGGCGCGGAATTGCTCCTCTGCCTTCGCGTAATCCCGCTCATGCACGTAGAGAACGCCGAGATTGTTCAGCGCTTCGGGGTAGTCAGGACGCAGCGTGATGGCCCTCTGCAGCGCATCTGCCGCCTGCGCGAGTTGGTTCTGCTGCGCGTAGAGCATGCCCAGGCTGTAGTTCGCTTCCGGGTCGTCGGGCTGCAGGGCAAGCGCGCGATTCAGATAGTCACTCGCCTGCTCGTACGATCCCTGCCTGCGATACACATTGCCCAGGTTCAGCAGAGCGATGGCGTAACCGGGCCGCAGAAGCAGAGACTGCTGAAAATCTTTGATGGCCTCATCCGGGTTGTTCTGCTGCGCGGCCATCATGCCAAGGTTGTTCCATGCCTCCGGATAATTGGGGCGCAGCTTCAGCGTCTGCTCCAGATACTGTCGCGACTGCTGAAAGTCATTTCGTCTCAGATAGAGCGTGCCGAGGTTGTAATACGCCTCCGCATCGTCCGGCTTGGCGGCGATAACCTGCCGGAACGATGCCTCCGCCTGTTCCAGATAGCCGTGCTGGAACATTGCTACGCCATAGGTAAAGTCATTGCGCTGGAAGGTGTCCTGGCAAAGAACGCCCCCCAGCGGCAGGGCCTTCCGCATGCGGTCGGCAGCCGTTGACGGCGCGGAGCGCACATCGTCCGCCAGCTTCTGCGGATCGAGCGGCCCCTGATACACCTTCACGATCATGCCGTCTTTATCGAGCAGGAACGATGTCGGGATGGGAAGGTCGCGGCGGCGATCGAAGAGGTAGCGATAGATGATGTTGTAGATTCCGGCAGTCTCTTCGGTCGCGAAGAGGACAGGAAACGAGAAGCGCTCCTGCTGTACGAAGGCCTGCGATGCCGGAAGGTGCTGCGCATCGTCGACGTTGATCGCCACGACAGCCAGCTGCGCTGCTGCAAGGTCAGCGGAGTGGAGCTCGAGCCGTGTGAGCCCTTCGCGTGAAGCGGGTGCCGTGGAGGTCCAGAAGCTGAGGAGCGTGAAGCGGCCGCGAAACGACGCAGGCGTATGCGTGCTGCCCGTCAGGTCGGGCAGAGAAAAATCCGGAGCCTTCAGCGGCTCGATCAGCCAGGTCTCGGCGACATTCGGCAGCGACTCCTTTGGAGGCTGCGTGCCTGGTTCGCTCCACGCCGCGGGCGGCGCGGAGAAGGGAACGGCGGCGAAGGTTGATGAGCCCTCTTCGATCTCGATGCGGTGATTGACCGGCAGCCGGTCGAAGTGCTGCGACAGGCCGCCGGGCCACTGAATCGTCGCGCGAATCGTGCCCTCTTCTTTTCCGACGCCGAAGAAGAGCTCCTTTGTGTGCTGAGCCAGAAATCCGGAGCCGGCCTCGAGCGATTTCATCTGGCGAAGGCTGCCGACTTCGACCGTGATCGACGCTCCGATCGCATCGCGATTGCTCTTTTGTCCGCGCAGGCGGAAGGAGATCGAGTGGCCGATGTCCTTCATCGCATTGCGCAGAATGCGCAGCTGCGGCGCATTGCGATTTTTGAGAATGACCTCCAGTCGGCCGTCGTGATCGAGATCGGCGAGCGCGAAGGAGCGGCTGTCTTCAGGGAAGTCGAGGCCGACGACGCCCGAGACTTCGGAGAATGTGCCGTCGCGGTTGTTGGCGAACATCACGTTGCGCTCGTAGGCGCTCCAGGAGCGGTCGGAGCGGATCAGCTCATTCAGCGCGTTCCATCCATGCTCATACGCCAGCGACGGGGTGGCATCTTCGGGCGACCGGCCCACCACCTGCCGCCAGAAGAAGCTGGCCAGATCCTCGCGCTCGGGTCCGGAGATGTAGCCATTGGCGACATAGAGATCGGGCCAGCCGTCGTGATCGAAGTCCCAGAAGTCGGAGCACCACGACCAGCGGCCCATCTCCACGCCGGCCTCGGCGCCAATGTTCTGAAACGTTCCGTCGCCCTGATTGCGATAGAGCGAATTGCCGCGCGCATGTCTGCGGTAGAGCGAGCGAATGGCCTCCGGCGCCTGCTGGTGAAAGATCGTCTGCGCCGCAACGCGCTGGCCCGCGGACGACCACATGTTGGCTGCGTAGATGTCCTGCTTTCCGTCGTTGTCGCAGTCAGACCAGGCGGCGCTCATGCCCGCGCCCGCATCCTGTACGTGAGCGGCTTCTGAAACAGCGGCGAAGGTGCCGTCGCCATTGTTGCGATAGAGATTGCTGCGGCCGAAATCGTTAGCGACATAGAGATCGGGCCATCCGTTCGCATCGAAGTCGCCCCAGGCGCAGGCGAAGCTGTAGCGGTCGTTCTCAGCATTGAGCCCTGCCGCATCGGTCCTGTCTTCGAAGGCGCCGTCGCCTTCATTGTGCAGAAGAAAGTTGGGTGGACCGTTCCGTGCGTCGAAGTAAGGCACCGGATAGTGATACTGGTCGAGGCCGAGATAGTAGTTATACAGGCAGAAATAAATATCCAGCCGGCCATCGTGATCGTAGTCGGCAACGGCAGCGTGGGTGAAGGTTCCCTGCGGCTGCTTTTTGAAGCGGAAGGCGTCGCGCTTCAGTGAAAAGGTTCCGTCGCCCTGATTGAGAAAGAGCAAAGGGCCGCTGCCGCAGACCACCAGAAGATCCTGCAGCCCCTTGTTCCTGAAGTCGGCAAAGAGCGCGCAGGCCGTGCTGTCAAGGACACCGACTCCGGCCTTTTCCGTGACGTCCTCAAAGGTGCCGTCGCCGCGATTGCGATAGAGACGATTGGGCAGCCCGGCCGGCTGCGAGACGTAGAGATCGTCGAAGCCGTCGTGATCGAAGTCGCCCACGGCGATGCCGTTGTTTCCGTAGACATCGATGCCGCAGGCGCCGTCGAGAACCGTTCGCCAGTAGTCGACGCCGCGCAGCATCTGGCGCGTGTAAGATTCCGTTCCGCCGAGGCACTGCGAGGTGACGTCGAGGAATACAGGAGAATGCGCCGTCGCGGCCGTCTCTTCGCGGGCCTTCCAGAGACGCGCCTTCCATGTGCCTGACGAATCGCGGGACCACTCGGTCTGCCAGGAGCCGACACGCTCCTCGCGCCGTTCATCGCCGCGCGTGGCGACAAGGTCGTAGCGAATCTCCGCGCGCACGGCAGGCGGACTCCCTGCAATTCTGCCGCTCACGATCTCTTCGATCTGAACCATCTCGAACTCGGCGGTTTCCACATGGTGAAACGGGCTGAGCCACGCCTGAACGCTGCGCAGAAATTCTGCCTGACCGGACACCGCATCCGGAGCGAACCGCTTTCGGGCTGCGTCGACTCCGCCGCCTGTGCGCAGAGCGGTCTCACCGGACGCGGTGAGTGGAGAGGCTTCGATCAGGGGATCGAGAAACTTCGACAGGCCGAAGAGGTCGCGGGGCGATGTGAGGATCGAACGGCTCCACTCCCGAAGAATGGCTTCGATCTCAAATGCATACTTTTCCGTTACATATTCATCCGAGCCGGGAGCGACCAGGCGAAGAACGTCTTCAAGCGGCGACCGCGCCGGATACCGGGGCGTCAGATGCACATCGGAGAAGGGAAGCGCGGCATCTTCTTTTGGCAGCGCCGGAGTAAAACCGGGCAGAAGCGGAAGCCCATGAAAGGGCGCGGCGCGCAGAAGCAGAGGCGCGAACCCCATCCCTCTGATAAATGCCCGCCGGGAAAGGCCCCGGCCCTTATTTTTGTAAAGCGACATCTCTGTCATTTCCGATGAGCGGGCAAAGTGTCTGCATCCTAGCACAACGGGCCAGGCGTCCCAAAGGGTCGTTGGCATCGAGCGAATGAACGCTTGAACTGTCCTTTTTTATCAGTCACATACAGAGCGTCTCCACCTTTTGGTTGACAGGGTTCATTTCTCTGTGTTCTAGTCTCCTCCGGAATCAATGTAAGCGTTTTACCCGTTGTATGTAACCGATTGCACACTCGAGTCAGCGCGCAGGCGCAAATGACCATCGTGCGGGGAAAGTGGAGGTTTTTCGGATGAGCCATGATCGCAATATATTCAGCAAATTACGGCCTCTGGGCTGGATTGCGTTTGCTGCTATCTGTTTTACTGTCATGCAAATGCAGCCGGCATTCGGGCAGGTGGACGAGGGGTCCCTTACCGGAACGGTGCAGGATACTTCAGGCGCGGTGGTTCCAAATGCGCATGTCACCCTGCTGAACACGGACCAGGGTCTGAACCTTGAAACGATCACCAACCAGGCGGGCGCGTATACGTTTTCACCGGTGCGCATCGGCCACTACTCGGTGAGCGTCACCGCGCCGGGTTTTGCCGAGACGACGCAGAAGAACCTTGAGGTTCACGTCTCGCAGAATCTGCTGGTGAACATTCAGCTTCAGCCGGGCACGACGACGCAGACCGTGGAAGTGACCACGGCGCCGCCGGTGCTGCAGACCGAAGATGCTTCGGTAGGACAAACGGTCGGTACGCAGACAGTGAACAGCCTGCCGCTTAACGGCCGTAACTTCACCTTCCTGGCCCAGCTCGGCGCCGGCGTGAATACTCCCGAAGCCGACACGCGCGGCAACGCGGCCTCCGGCGCGTTTTCAGCGAACGGTCTTCGTCCCGCGCAGAACAACTATCTGCTCGACGGCATCGACAACAACTCCAATGCCGTCGACTTCCTGAACGGAACCAACTTCATCATCCTTCCTCCACTGGATGCGATTCAGGAATTCAAGGTACAGACGGCGGACTTCAGCGCCGAATACGGACGCTCCGCGGGCGCGGTGCTCAACGCCACCATCAAATCGGGAACCAACAGCATCCACGGTGTTGCCTGGGAGTTCTTCCGCAACGATAAGCTCGATGCTTCCGATTACTTCGAGACCAATGGCAAGGGCGAGTATCGCCAGAACCAGTTCGGTGCTCTGATCGGCGGTCCGGTCATCAAGAACAAGCTCTTCTTCTTCGGCGATTACGAAGGTCTGCGGCGCGTGCAGGGCACGGCGACCACCAGCACTGTGCCGACCGCATTGGAGCGCAACAGCGGCTACACGGATTTCACCGATATCATCACAAGCTCACCGAGCATCGATGCTCTGGGACGCACCATTCTGCAGGGCACCATTCTCGACCCCACGACCACCCGTCAGGTGGCGGGCGGCGCTTATGTGCGCGATCCGTATGGCCTGAGCACCTGCTCTGATCCAACGCATCCGACACCGGCCAGCTGCCCGGGTCTGAACCAGCTCACCGGTCCTACGGCACAGCTTGATCCGAATGCGATCAAGCTGCTGAATCTGTTGCCTGCGCCGACCAAATCGACGCTGACGAACAACTATGCATCGAGCCCCAGTCTTTATGAGCATCGCAACGCCTTCGATACGCGTGAAGACTTCAACGCCTCCGATAAGGATCAGGCCTTCGTCCGCTTCAGCTGGGTCGACGACCCGCAGTTCATCCCGGGAGCCTTCGGCGGCATCGCAGACGGCGGCGCCTTCCAGCAGGGCATTCAGACGGCAAAGTCCGATCAGGCGGTTGCCGCGTGGACACACGTCTTTAGTCCCAGCACCATCAACGTTGCACGGGTGGGCTGGAACCATCTTCACACCACACGATTCGGACCGGACGGCAACACAACCGGCATTCCGGGACAGTTCGGCATTCAGGGAGTCCAGCAGGTAGCGGAAAACGGCGGTCTTCCCACGCTGACGATCAGCGGGCTGTCGCAGTTCGGCAGCAACCCGTATCTGCCTTCGGACGAAGTCAGCGAAACTCTGCAGGCAGCAGACGACTTCACGAAGATTTACGGCAACCACAGCTTCAAGATGGGTATTGAGTTCCAGAACGTACACTTCTCGACGCTGCAGCCTGCGTATTCGAGAGGCTCGTTCGACTACAACGGCACCTTCACCGATGTCGTGAATCAAAACAGCAAGACAACGGGTCCGGCGCAGTTCCTGCTCGATCCAATAGCATCAAGTGTTGGCGGACCAGACTTCGTCGGTGGCCCCGATCAGGTACAGGCCTCCAACATCAGCAAAACCTATGATGCCCGGAAATATCTGGCTCTCTATTTCCAGGATGACTGGAAGGTCACTCCAAGGCTGACCCTCAATCTTGGTCTGCGCTGGGATTATTTCACTCCGATCAGCGAGACGAACGGAGGTCAGGCCAACTTTATCCAGAGTGGTCCACCCAATGGCGGTCCGATCTTCCTGCTTCCGAAGACCGGAAAGGACAACAGGGATCTGTCTTCGACGGCCAACAATTCGGCGCTGAACGGAAACGGCTTCCTGGACCTGCTGGCAAACGATGGCATCACGCTGGTGGAAACCGACAAGTACGGGGACGGACTTGTGCAGACGCAGAAGTCCAACTTCGCCCCGCGCTTCGGAGTGGCATTCCAGGTCACGCCGAGGTTCGTTACCCGCGGCGGCGTCGGCATCTCCTACAACGCCTTTGAAAATCAGGGATACGGACCGAACATCGGTGAGAACTATCCCTTCGTTTACAACTTTAACTATCAGCAGCAGAACCTCGGCATTCCAGGCGTCACGCCGATCAGCGCAGGCTCTCCCTATGCTGGTTGCGGATCGGCTGTAAATTCCTCCGGAACGCCGACCGGAACAGCGACCACCGAGGCAGGTCTTGCCTGCCTGGCCTTCACTCCGCTGGCAGTAAACGCTCAGGGGCTGAGTCTGCAGGGGCTTCAGTTCAATTACCAGACTCCGCGCACAGTGAGCGCGAACCTCACCTTCCAGTACTCGCTGACGCATACTCTGTCTGCACAGGCCGCTTATGTGCTCACGGATGGCGACAACCTGCAGGCTGGGGTTGGCAATAACTGGGTATCGCAAATCCTGCCGGCCGGCATCAGCACCAAGCCGTACGTGCCGTTCCCTGATTTCTCGCAGCAGGCGAGCTATCAGCGAACCATTGGGCACAGCATCTACAACGGTCTGCAGACCCAGCTGGAACAGCAGCTTGGCAACGGACTGACGTACCTGCTCACCTACACCTACTCGAAGACGCTTTCCGATGCGGGCGACCTGCTGAACGGCGGAAGCACCAACGGGTTCCGCGCGCCGTATGTGCCGGGACTGGGACCCCACTTCGACTGGGGTCTGGCTGATTTCGACATTCGCAATGTCTTCCACTTCAGCGGCGGCTATCAGCTGCCGTTCGGTAAAGACAAGCAGTTTATGGCGAGTTCCGGCAAGCTGGCGAACGCCGTCGTCGGGGGATGGAGCGTCAACTGGATCGTCACTCTGCAGGGTGGTCAGCCGGTCAGCCTCAGCTGCCCGTCCGGAACCACATCGGGAACAAACTGCAACGATGTCAGGGTCTCGGGACAGAGCGAAAAACTTGGACTGCACACGGATTCCAACGGAAACCTGAGCTGGTTCGGTAATCCGAAGGCCTTCCAGCAGCCCTGCGAGCTGGGAACGGATTCCTCGGGCAACACGGTTCCGATTCCAGGCACGCCCCCCGGCTGCATTCCGCTGTCGGGCCCTCAGGCTCTGGGCTGGGGACCATCGACAACAATGGGACCGGGCTTCCGTCGCTTTGACTTCTCGATGTTCAAGGCATTCGCCCTCAACGAACGCTTCTCGATGCAGTTCCGGGCGGAGTTCTTCAACATCCTGAACCATCCGAACTTCAATGCGCCGAACTTTGGCGGCAACGGTGTGACGGCGGTTTCGAACTCCAGCAACTTCAACAGCCCCAACTTCGGCGAAATCGGGTCGACTCGCGATGCTCCGTTCGATCCGAGACAGATTCAGTTCGCGCTGAAGCTGTATTACTAAGCCTGTGTCATCAGGCTAAGATGAAAGCAACTCCGGGAAGGCACGCCTGCCGGGTGTCTTCCCGATTGCTTTTCTCCACTGTGTTTTATTCAGGCGGCGACAACAGGAGCGCATGGGTGAGCCGAAGGCCGCGGTTTCGGCTGATGACGCTGTGTTCTCTCCTGGTCTGCACAGGAATCGCTGCGACCGCTCAGAACAACAGAAGCGACAGCCGAAGCCGGAAGCTGGAGCAGCAGTTTGAGGCTGCGGTTGCGCAGTACAACGCCGGTCATCTTCCCGAGGCGGCGGCGCAGCTCGAAGCGATGCTGCCGGTGGTGCCGAACAGCTTCGAGGTGCACGAGCTTCTGGGACAGGTCTACGCCTCGGAGTCGCAGAATGCGAAGGCCGTCGCGCAGTTCCAGGCCGCTGTCCGGTTAAAACCGGATTCGGCGGCGGCGAGGACCAATCTGGCCGCGAGTCTGCTGCGCGCGGGAAATTCTGCGCTGGCCGGCGAGCAGTTCCGCAGGGCGCGGGAGCTTGAGCCGTCGAATTACGATGCGAATCACAATCTCGGAGAGTTCTATATTCAGTCGGGCAAACTGGCGGAGGCGCTGCCGTTTCTGGAGCAGGCGCAGCACCTTCGTCCCACGGCATACGACAACGGGTACGATCTGGCGCAGGCCCGTTTTCTGACCGGCCACCTCGCCGATGCGCGGCAGCTCGTTCAAAGCCTCATACAACAGAACAATGCCGCGGAGCTGCACGCCCTGCTCGGCCAGATCGATGAGAAGGATGGAAAGTTTCTCGACGCGGCGAATGAGCTGGAGACCGCAGCGCACATGGACCCGAGCGAAGACAACCTGTTTAACTGGGCAGGAGAGCTGCTTCTGCACCGGACCTATGAACCGGCGATCCAGATCTTTCAGGAGGCTGTGCGGCGTTATCCGAAGTCGCCCCGGCTGTGGATCGGTCTGGGTGTGGCTGTGTACTGGCGCGGCAGATACGACGAAGCGGTAAAGGCGCTGGTGACGGCAGCGGATCTGAACCCGTCCGATTCCCGCTGCTACTTCTTTCTTTCGAAGGTGTATGACAACTCTCCCACTCAGGCAGGGGACGTTCTCCGGGTGTTTCGGCGGTATGCCGAGCTTCAGCCTCACAATGCTCTGGCCCAGTATGATTACGCGATGAGTCTGTGGAGAGAAAAGCGGGCTGGGGGTATGAATCCGGATCTCGTGGAGGTGCAGTCTCTGCTTGAAAGGTCGGCGGCACTCGATCCGGCATCTTCCGATGCCCGCCTGCAGCTTGGCAATCTCTACTTCGACCAGCATGAATATGACAAATCCATTCCCGAGTACGAGAGCGCGCTGAAGCTGAACCAGAATCTTCCGGATGCGCATTACCGCCTGGGACAGGCCTGGGCCCGTACCGGGCAGAAAGACCGGGCGCAGAGTGAATTCCAGCTCTATAAGACCCTGCGGGCGCAACATCTGGCAGAGACGGACAAAGAGGCCGCCGATATTCAGGAGTTTGTGTATTCAGCGAAGGATGCTCCCACCGCGCATCCGTGACCGTTGAAGGAGCGGAATGCGGAAGACGGAAAAAGCCGCAGGGAAAAGCGGCGCGGACAGGTAAAGGCGGATTCAGTTGACGATGCCATTATGCAGCAACGATTTTCCAAAGGCCCTTCGCATGGAGGCAGCCAGCCCGCGCGAGGTGGCTCATGCGCTCAGCTGCAGCCGTCGCGATTTTCTGCGCGGAGCGGCGGGCGTGGCGCTGGGAAGCGCGCTGATGAGCGGCAGTCCGCTGATTCGTGGTGTGGCCGCGGCAAAGAAGCGGAAGATCATCGTCGTCACCTTCGGCGGAGGAGCCCGCGATCAGGAGACCTTTGCTCCCGCAGGCCAGGAGAACATTCCGCATATGCTGCATGAGCTCGTCCCGCAGTCGAGCTTTTTTACCCAGGTGGTGAATCACGGGATTCTCGGTCATTATGTGGCGACGGCCAGCCTGGCGACGGGCGTCTATGAGACGCTCAACAATTTTGCCGCTGTGCCGCCGGAGCATCCCACGGTCTTCGAATACTTCCGCAGGGATCTGCACCGTCCGTCATCCGACGCGTGGGTGGTTGCGCCCAGCAACGGGTTCAACCGGATCGGTGAGAGCGACGACCGATCCTTTGGGCCGGGCACGGGCGCGCGCGTCATTCTGCCGAAGCACCTGCTGACCGCGGCCATGTCCGGAGGCAGCACCGATTACGATCATCTGCTTCGCGATAATTACGAGAGCCCTCTGTACACGCCTTCGCTGGCCGGCGGTGAATTTGAGCTGCAGCAGCTCGAGCGCATCCTGAAGCTTTCGGTCGACGACTTCCGGGCGCATGCGCGAACGCTCTCGAGCCCCGACGAGCTCTCGATGTACATCGTGCGGCGGCTGATGCAGCTTGAGGCGCCGAGCCTGCTCTGGATCACCATGCACGATATCGATGTGGCCCATGCCGGCGCGTATTCGCTTTATGTGGAGGGCATCCGGCGCACAGACCGTCTCTGCAGCGAATTATGGAAGACGATACAGAGCGAGCCCGAGTATGCCGGCAACACGACGCTCTTTATCCTGCCGGACTTTGGACGCGACGGCGACGACGATGCGGGAGGAAACGGATTTCAGCACCATCGCACCGGCGACGCGGCTTCGCGGACCACGTGGATGATGGCTCTGGGCGCGGGTGTGCGCGAAGGCGTGATCTACGACCGGCCCATGCAGTCGATCGATCTGGTGCCCACTCTGGGAGCGATGATGGGATTCTCCGCCTCGCTTTCTCAGGGAAAGCCGATCGCGGAGCTGGTGTAACGTATGCTGCCACGCGATCTCAAAGCCGAATCCTTCGACCGGTATCCTCCCCAGGCGAGGAAGCTGATCACGGCACACCTGTCTGTTCTGCAGCAGCTTCCGCTGAGCATGCTGCCTGGCCTGCTGCGCGAGGCCATCGACTACGACTTCCGGTTTCCGGCAGAGCGCGCGGCCATCGATCAGGAGCTGGCCTGCCTCACCGCGCTCTCACCGGCGCAGCTCGCCGGCTGGGTGCAGCCCTTCACGCAGCTGTCGCTGTCGTCGAAGCTCGAACGTTTCGACTGGATCAATCAGCCCGCCCAGTTCATGGAACAGCTCTCCGCATATCTGTGGTCGACGCATCAGCTCGACGCCTTCAGCAAAGCGGCGACCGCGTACGGAAACCGTCTGCAGGCGGCCGCGCCGCCGGAGAAGCTTCCGGTGCGCCGTCTGGGGATCGCCGTGATCGGACAGGGCGTAGCCTCATACGACCAGCCGCTGTTCCGCAACCTGCGCCCTTACGGCACGTACTTTTCGCAGGTAAAGCCCGACAACGGGCTCAACATCCTGCTGGACGCCGCCGCTGCCCGGGCGAAAGCGCATCCCGTGCCGTACGGCCACTGGTACGTCGACGGCGGGCATGCGGCCGATCACAGCCCTCTGCTGACCAGCGTCTCCTATGAGGCGATCGACCCGGTGCGCGCTGCGCTGCTGCGGAAGATGCAGGACGAGATTCACCGCCCCGGCATGGGGCCGGAGGAGCTGCGCACCGATATGGCCCGCTGGCTGCCGGAAGATCTCGGCATGAGCAGGGCCGGTGACCCGGTGCTCGACCGCTTTCAGATAAAGCTGCTCACCGAAGGCTCCGGAACGCAGATCTTCAGCACCACCTTTGCGCAGTGGACGGCCCGCGAAGCCCTGCGGCGGGCGCAGGCGCTGACGCTGCTGGTGCGCTTTGCTCCGCGGCAGCGGCAGCGGCCGATGAACGAGCTGCTGTCGAACGACAAAAGCGAGGCCGGGCTCGATCCCGCCGGCTCGCTGGTCGATGCGGACATGGGCGCATACTACAACTGGATCAACCAGCAGCGGCTTCCCGGCGCGGATCAGTCGGTCTTTCTCGCCTGGTTCGAAGGTCACGGCCAGGCAGTGCTGATCGCTCCCGCCATGCCGCATGGGACGGAATCGAGTTCACCCGCCGATCTGAGCGATCTGCTCAAATGGGGCCTCGGCTGAGAGCGGCTCCCGCTTTTCCAGTATGTACAATTAAATCAAATGTACGAATGGGACGAGGCAAAGCGGGAAGCCAGTCTCAGGAAGCATGGGCTCGACTTTGCGGATGCTTACCTTGTCTGCGAACATCCGGAGAAGCTGATGCTGCTTTCGGCTCGGACTGATGAACAGCGGAGGATGGATCTGGCGCTGGTCGAAGTCCACGGCAGCCTGCTTTGCGTGGTCTGCACGGAGCGCGGAAACGATATTCGGATCATCTCGTTTCGCAGAGCCTCGCGAAGAGAAAGGAGATTGTATGCGGCGGCCAAAAATTAAGAGTCAGACCGACTGGGAGCGGGTGAAGCGCGAGTCCGGCGCGGATGCTCCGATTGCCTGGGAACCCGAAGACGGCCCGTACGACCCGAACGACGAGGCGGCGGTTGAGGCGTACTGGAAGGCGGCGACGATCGTCCGCCGGCCTGGACAGCGGGGCCCGCAGAAGGCTCCGACAAAAGAGCGGATCACGATCCGCCTTTCGCATGACATCGTGGAACATTTCCGGTCTACGGGCGGCGGGTGGCAGACGCGCATGGACGAGGCATTAAGGGAATGGATGAAAGGAAGGCGGAAGAAAGCGGCAAAGTAAATAGTCCATCTATGGATGGCACCAGCCAGGCAGTCGTCGGTACTTTCGACACATTTGTTGTTTCAGGCAATTCCATCTTGTTTCCCTTCGTCTTGTCTGCAGCCTGCACTCGTCCGACCGTAAGTTTCCGATATACAGGTCATCGTACTTCTCTTTTTTCACCGCGCACCGGATATCCTGAAGAGGACTACCAGCCAAAGAACGCCAAGCGTGTCCACTCCAACCCAGACCGCCTCCTCGCTCCCGTCGCTCCATGACTTCTTCGCGCCGGGCGGCATGCTGTCGCGCTCCGAGCTGCCGTACGAGTTTCGCAAGGGGCAGCTGGAGATGGCGCAGGCCGTGGAGCGGGCTCTGAACGAGAGCAAACACCTCATCGTCGAGGCAGGCACCGGAACCGGCAAGACGCTCGCCTATCTGCTGCCGGCGCTGCGGGCCTGCGCGCGCACCGGGCAGCGGGTGATCATCTCTACGGGCACGAAGAACCTGCAGGAGCAGCTCTTCTATAAGGACGTTCCGTTTCTCGAGTCGCTGCTGGGGCCGCTGCGCGTCTGCTATATGAAGGGCCGCGCCAATTATCTGTGCCGCCACAAGCTCTTTGCGCTGCGCAGCCAGCCGATTCTGTCAGGGCTCGAAGAGATCGAGCAGTATCAGAAGATCGCCGAGTGGGAGAAGACGACCGAGACCGGCGACCGCGTGGAGATCGACGATCTGCCGGAGACGTCGGCCCTGTGGAGCAAGCTCGACGCGCGCAGTGAAGCCTGCCTGGGGCAGTCGTGTCCGGATTACGAGCGCTGCTTCATCACCGAAATGCGCCGCCGCGCGATGGAGAGCGATGTGGTGATCGTGAATCATCACCTCTTCTTCGCCGATCTGGCCATCAAACAGCAGGCGAAGGCGGCTCCCGATGCGGGCATACTGCCGGAGGCCGCCGCGGTGATCTTTGACGAGGCGCATGAGCTGGAGGATGTGGCGTCGAGCTACTTCGGCATCAGCCTCAGCAATGTGCGCTTTGAGGAGCTGGCGCGGGATATCGAGACGCTGCTGCGGGCAAAGCAGGCGCTGACGACGGAGACTATCGGAGCGGCGCAGTCCACGCGTGAGCGCGCAAGGCTGTTCTTCGGAGCCCTGCCCGTTTCTTCGCAGTCTTCGAGCGCTGCCGGGCGCGGTGCGCCGGGTACTGCCGGACGCGGAGCTCCAGTCGAAGGCCGCATGCAGTTTGCCAACCGCGAAGAGTTTCTGGAGACGCAGGGCGACCTGTATCTGGGCGTGCTGAACGGGCTGCACCGCATGGAGACGGAGCTGGCCCGGGTGCGCGGCGTGGAAGAGGCGCAACCCTTGGCGAAGCGGGCCGCCGACATTCGCGAGCGGCTGAAGTTTCTGATGGAGGCCGAGGACAAGAACACCGTCTTCTGGCTGGAGCGGCGCGGCGGGCGCACCATGACGACGCATCTGCAGGCGACACCGATCGATGTCTCCGGCCTGCTCGAGGATCTGCTCTTCGAGAACTTTCCGAGCGTGGTGCTCACGTCGGCGACGCTGACGGTGCAGGGCGGATTTGCGCACATCCGGAAAAGGCTCGGCCTGCGCGATGCGCGGGAGCTGGTGGTGCCGTCGCACTTTCAGTACGGCCGGCAGGCGCTGCTCTATCTGCCGCCGGAGATGCCGGACCCGCGCGACGCCAACTTTCAGGACGAAGCCGTCAAACGCATCCGCCGCGTGCTCGATATCACGCGGGGTCGCGCCTTCTGCCTCTTCACCAGCTACGCCCAGATGCGCGACATCTACGAGCGGCTGCTGATGGAGGTGGGCTATCCGCTGCTGCTGCAGGGCACGGCGCCGAAAAAGGCGCTGCTCGAGGAGTTCCGCACGACGCCGAACGCGGTGCTGCTGGGCACGTCGAGCTTCTGGCAGGGCGTGGACGTGCAGGGCGAGGCGCTGAGCTGCGTCATCGTCGACCGGCTGCCCTTTGCCGTGCCCTCCGACCCGGTGGTGCAGGCGCGCATGCGCGCAATCGAGGAGGCGGGCGGCGCGCCGTTCTTCGAATATCAGGTGCCGTCGGCGGTGATCACGCTGAAGCAGGGCTTTGGGCGGCTCATTCGCTCGCTCGAAGACCGCGGCGTGCTGATGCTGCTCGATCCCCGGCTGCAGCGGCAGCGCTACGGGCGCGTCTTTCTCGACAGCCTGCCGCCCTACCGCATCACGCAGGAGATTCGCGACGTGGAGGCGTTCTTTGCGCAGCCGCCTGTACCGGCAGACCCGCCGGCCGGAAGCCGGCGCGGCTGAACGGGCAGAAATTTGCCGGATGGAATGAATCGCAGCGGCAAACGGCCGTTCCGTTTTAAAGTATGAGGAGTGGCACGAAACCTTTACATCCTGGCGGGAACGCTGCTGTTCTTCGGCCTGATCTCCTTCGGCATGTCGTTTATGGCGAGCAGCACGCAGCCCGGCTTGCCGGGCAACGGCACGCTCTGGAAGACGACCTCGCTGCTGCTGGCGCTGGTGGGCCTGCTGGTGGGGCTGATGGGCGTAATGACGGCGATGTTCGAGCAGGTGGACCGGCGGACCGAAGAGCGGCGGCTGCGCGCGCTGCAAAAACGGCGCGGCCACCTCTGAGCTGCTGTCCGGCCTGCGACGCCGCGGTTCTGTAACAGACGGCGAGGCCTGTCACCCCTCTGCGAGCAGGCGTTTTCGGCGTCGGACGGGGAGGCTCACACGCCTGCCGCGAGAAGAAGGCAGACCAGGGCCGCTCCCAGGGCGGCCACGCGCAGGCGATGCATCGCGTCCCATCTGTGGTGCTCGCGCTTCGCCTCTTCCGGAAAGGAATCCGCCTGCAGTCTGCCCATGCGATTGTTGATGGGGACCAGAAAGAGCAGCGTGAGCAGAATGACCGTTGCCCAGATCGTGCCGGCTGCGATCAGCAGAGGTAATCCGGATGCATGGCGCTGCAGAACGGCTTCGGCGATGAGCAGCAGGAAGCTGAGCACATACCAGAAGGGCATGGCCGTGCCGAGCTTCTTTGCAAACAGGCTGACAGCTCTGGCCTGAGACCGGTCTTCCATCTGCCACAAAACCGGATTGATAAAGGCGGACACGGCAAACTCGGTGCCGGTCAGCAGTCCGATACTGACAATGGTCGCGATGTTGAGAATGTGCATCATGAATCTGCTCCTGCCGATGAGACGCGGGCTGGGTGTATGCTGACGCAAAGAGATGTACTGACAAATATGTCAGTACATCCTGAGTTGAGAGGCTCTTTCGATGCCGGTTTCGAAGAAAGAATTCTCAGAGTGTCCCATCGACGCCATGCTCTCCGTCATTGATGGGCGCTGGAAGGGCACGATTCTGTGGCGGCTTTCCGAGGGGCCGATGCGCACCGGCGAGCTTCGCCGCAGCATTCCCGGCATGACCGAGAGAATGCTGATCCGGCACCTGCAGGAGCTGGTGCGCGATGGAATTCTGGTGCGTCGTCAGGAGAGGAGCCTTCCTCCCTGTGTCCGGTACTCGATCTCGAAGTACGGGATGACGCTGCTGCCGGTTCTGGAGATGATCTGCGCCTGGGGCCGCACTCATCTTCGCATCATGAACGGGAGCTGCCGTATGTCCGGATCAGCGGATCGAAGAGCGGCGGCTGCGCGCGCTGCAAAAACGGCGCGGCCACCGACTCTCTCTGCGAGCGGACCATCGAGCCGGGAGTGAGCCGCCATCGGTTTCCGGGTAAAGTGGATTCCATGACCATACTGCTGCATGCTGTCGAGGCCCGGGTGCTGGGCGCGCTGGTGGAAAAGGAGATCACGACTCCTGAGTACTATCCTCTTTCGCTCAATGCGCTGGTGAATGCCTGCAACCAGAAGAACAATCGCGAGCCGGTGATGCATCTGGATGAGGCTGAGGTTCTGCAGGCGCTGCATGGGCTGGAAGACGACAGGCTGGCTGGCCCCAGGCGCGGCTCCGACAGCCGGGTGACGAAGTACGAGCATCACCTGCAGGAGGTCTTCAATTTCACGCGCGGCGAGGTGGCGGTGATCTGCGTGCTGCTGCTGCGCGGGCCGCAGACGCCGGGCGAGCTGCGCGGGCGAACCGAGCGGATGCATCGCTTTGCGGAGATCGACGACGTGCTGTCGACCCTGCAACGGCTGATGCAGCGCGAGCCGGCGCTGGCCAGGGCGCTCCCGCGCCAGCCGGGAACGAAAGAGATTCGCTATATGCACCTGTTGTCGGGAGAGATCGACGATGCAGCAGAGGCGGCGCAGCCCTCGGCCATGAATGCCGGAGAGGCTTCGGCCGGGAGCGATCGCCTTATGCGACTCGAAGATGAGGTGGCGAGACTGCGGGAAGAAGTGTCTGAGCTGAGGGAGCAGGTGGCTAAGCTCACCGGGCAGGAATCGTAGGTTTGGAAGCAGCCGGCAGCGGGCCTGAAATTGACGCCGAAGCCGGTGAATCCGCATCGAAGATACAATGGGAAAAGGGCCGAATCGTCTGCGAGACGGGTCCGAGAGAGTCGATATCAGGCATGTACGAAGTAACAGTCGAAGGCGGATTTTCTTCCGGGCACTACCTGCGCAATTACAAGGGGAAGTGCGAGAATCCGCACGGACATAACTATAAGGTCCGCATTACCTTGTGCGGCAAAACGCTGGATGCGGCGGGGCTGCTGCTGGATTTCAAGGATCTGAAGCAGGTCATGCGTCCGGTGATCGAGCGCATCGATCACCAGATGCTCAACGACCTTGCGCCGTTCACGGAGATCAACCCCTCGGCGGAGAACCTGGCTCGCTTCTTTTATGACGAGACGAACCAGCAGCTCCACGAGATGACGCAGGGGCGTGTGCGCGTCAAGGACTGCACGATCTACGAGACCGATACGACGACGGCGACATATTACGAGTAACCGCATTTATACTGAGACGCCGGAGGTTTTCCATGCAGATTGAACTCAGCGACAAGCTGCAAAATGCGCTGGAACAAGCCGCGGCCTCTGCCGGCATGAGCGTTTCGAGGTACGCTGGTCTGCTTATGGAAGAGCAGCTGGCTCAGGATTCACAGAGAGCGATTTTGCGTTCCCAGGCGATCGATGCCCTGATCGAGCACATGAAGACTGCAGCCTCGGCTTCCGGGCGGGAAAGACGTGGCTGGAGAGAGTTCATTCATGAAGGTCATGCAGTTTGAGCTTTGTACTCGATAGTTCCACAGCGCTCAGCTGGTGCTTTAAGGACGAGCAGTCGCCGGAATCGCTGGAAGTTCTGAAGCTTGCGAGACGGCGCGCCATTTTTGTTCCCTCTTTATGGCACGTGGAAATGGCGAACATCCTCGGAAGTTCTTTTCGTAAGCAGCGATTGAATGAAATCGATCTCAAAATTGCTTTGCGGATGTTTGCCGTCCTTGAGCTGCATACAGATACGGTTTATCCCCATATCAGCTCGTCTGTTTTAATGCCGCTGATGCAGGCTTATTCGTTAACCGCGTATGACGCCGTATATCTTGAGCTGGCCCTGCGTCTCAACCTGCCGCTCGCGACGCTGGACGCAAACCTGGCCGCAGCATCCAGGCAGGCAGGGATAACGCTTCTCTGATCGAGTAGCTGGTAGTGATTATGCACTTCATTGAAATCTACAAATCCGTTCAGGGCGAATCGAGCTTTGCCGGGCGGCCCTGCATCTTTGTGCGGCTGGCCGGGTGCAATCTGCGCTGCTCGTGGTGCGACTCGGAGTACACCTTCACGGGCGGCCACCGGCTGACGGACGAGGAAGTGATCGCTGCGATGGAGGCGCTGGCTCCGGTAAAGCTCATCGAGTTTACCGGCGGCGAGCCGATGCTGCAGGAGCGCGAACTGGTTCCGCTGATGGAGCGCCTGCTGGCGGCAGGCTATGAGCTGATGATCGAGACCAGCGGAGAGCGCCCGCTCGACCGCGTGCCGAAGGCGGTTCACAAGATCGTCGACGTAAAGTGCCCCGGTTCGGGCGAAGGCGGCAGCTTTCGCATGACGAATCTCGATCACCTCACGAAGCGGGATGAGGTAAAGTTCGTGATTGCGGGCCGTCCGGACTACGAATTTGCGCGGGCCTTTGTCCGCGAGCACGATCTGGCGGCGAAGGCCGGCAGCGTGCTGTTCTCTCCGGCGTTTTCAAAGACGCCGTCGCCCGAGCGAAGCACCGCGAACGCCCTGCTCGACCCGCGCGAGCTGGTGGAGTGGATGCTGGCCGACGGGCTCGACGCCCGGCTGAGCCTGCAGATTCACAAGTACATCTGGGAGCCGCAGAAGAAGGGCGTTTAGCCGGTTCTTTTCTCCACACTCGGAAATTCCATCGTATGATGGTGCGACGCGGGACGCTGGTCTGGTCCGGCAGGGAAAGAGGCTGCCGTTGTCTTTACTGGTCTTCGCTTTTCTGATTGGAGTCATCGCCGGGCTCCGTGCGCTCACTGCTCCAGCCGTCGTGTGCTGGGCCGCCGCGCTGAGCTGGCTGCCGTTGGAGGGCACGCCGCTGCACTTTCTGGCTTCGCCGATCACGCGCTGGATCTTCACCGTGCTGGCCGTCGGCGAGCTGATCAACGACAAGCTGCCGAAGACGCCGAGCCGCACCGCTCCTCCGTCGTTTATTGTCCGCATCATCACCGGAGCGCTCTCCGGCGCGGCGCTGGGCGCTTCGCAGCACATGCTGGTCGGCGGGCTGATCGCGGGGGCAATCGGCGCGGTGGCGGGCACGCTGGGCGGCCATGCATGCAGAGTGCGGCTGGTCAAGGCAACCGGCGGCAAAGATTTGCCCATCGCACTGCTTGAAGACGCGATTGCCATTATTGGCGGTTTCCTTATCGTGTCGCATCTGCCATGACCACAAAATTCGACGCCATCATTATCGGAGCCGGCCAGGCCGGTCCCTCGCTTGCAGGCCGTCTCACCCAGGCCGGCCGCCGGGTCGCCATGATCGAGCGCAGGCTCTTCGGCGGCACATGCGTAAACACCGGATGCACCCCCACCAAGGCCATGGTCGCCAGCGCCTACGCCGCGCAGGTGGCGCGCCGTGCCGCGGAGTATGGCGTGACGCTGAGCGGCTCGGTCAGCGTCGACATGAAGGCGGTGAAGGCGCGCAAGGACGGCATTGTGGCGCGGTCGCGCAACAGCGTGGAAGGCTGGCTGCGCGGCATGAAAAACTGCACCGTCTATGACGGGCATGCGCGGTTTGAATCGGCGCACGAGGTACGCGTCGGGCCGGAGCTGCTGTCGGCGGAGCAGATTTTCCTCAACGTGGGCGGGCGCGCCACCGTGCCCGAGCTGCCCGGCGTGCATGAGGTGAAGTACCTGACCAACGTCAGCATGATGGATCTGGATACGCTGCCGCGTCATCTGGTCGTCATCGGCGGCAGCTATGTCGGCATCGAGTTCGGACAGATGTTTCGCCGCTTCGGCAGTGAAGTCACGATCGTCGAAAAGGGGCCGCGGCTGCTGCAGCGCGAGGACGAAGACGTCTCGGCGGCGGTGAAGGAGATTCTCGAAAAAGAAGGCATTCACATCCGGCTGCATGCGGAGTGCATCCATTTTGCGCCGCATGGAGAGGATGTATCGGCAGGTGTGAGCTGCGAGACGGGCGATCCCGCCGTCGTGGGCTCGCATGTGCTGCTCGCGGTGGGGCGGCGTCCGAATACCGACGATCTCGGCCTCGACAAGGCGGGCGTGGAGATGAACGAGCGCGGCTTCATCAGCGTGGACGACCAGCTTCGCACCAGCGTGCCCGGCATCTGGGCGATGGGTGACTGCAACGGCCGGGGCGCATTCACGCACACCTCGTACAACGACTTCGAGATCGTCGCCGCCAATCTGCTCGACCATGATCCGCGCCGCGTGAGCGACCGCTTTCCCGCCTACGCCGTGTACATGGACCCGCCTCTGGGCCGCGCCGGCATGACCGAAGCCGAGGTGCGCAAAACAGGGAAGCCTGCACTGATCGGCACACGGCCCATGACCAAAGTGGCGCGTGCGCTTGAGAAGGGCGAGTCGCAGGGCTTTATGAAGATCCTGGTCGATGCCGAAACGAAGCAGGTCCTGGGCGCGTCGATCCTCGGTACCGGCGGCGATGAGGCAATCCACTGCGTCCTCGATCTGATGTACGCGCGCGCGCCGTATACGACGATGCAGCGCGCGGTGCACATTCACCCCACGGTCTCGGAGCTGATCCCGACCATGCTCGGCGATCTGAAACCGCTCCGGTAAATCCCTTTTCCGTCTTTCCTGTCTCGGGGTGTGCCCCCTGTGCACCCTGTTGTTTTGGTCTGTGCGCCTCGACCCGCGCAATGAAAAGTTCTTCCCTGAAAGGATGCAGTTTCAGGGGAGCACTGCGCCGCGTATCTCTGATAGGCTTCCGTTCTGGATCACTCAGCCATGTGAAGGAGCCTTATGAATCGACGGGAGTTTCTGAGTCAGACGGTGGTGCAGACCGGGGTGATGGCCGCCGCCTTTTCAGCCGACAGACTGGGCGGATCATCCCTCGGTGGATCGACATGGATCTCTCCTGAAGACGTGCAGGCCGCTGGCGAAGCGCCCGCTGCCGTGAAGCCGATGGCCCTGGGTCTGGTGATCGAGCCGTCGAACGGACCGGAAGAGACGCTGGCGCGTGTGAAGAATCTGGGCTTCACCACCTGCTTCTTCTCGCTCGACGGTTACCTGGGAAAATACACGCCCGCGCTGGCGCGACAGCTGAAAGACCTGCTCGAGAAGTATGAGCTGGTGGCGACGGCGGCGGAGGTAGTTGGCCCCGGTCCGCTGGTATGGGATTTTCTCGATGGCCCGTCGACGATCGGCGTGGTGCCGCGCGCGACGCGCACGGCAAGAATGGACGCGCTGAAGCAGACCTCGGACTTCGCAAAGCTGCTCAACATTCCCGCGGTGCAGACGCACTGCGGCTTTCTGCCGGAAGATCCGCGCGATCCTCTGTATCACGAGGCCGTGGCTGCGATTCACGAGGTGGCGCAGCACTGCGCGGGCAACGGGCAGGATCTGCTGATGGAGACCGGGCAGGAGACGCCGACGACGATGTCGCGCACCATCAGGGATGTCAATCTGCCGAATCTCGGCGTGGGCATGGACACAGCGAACCTGATTCTTTACGGCAAGGCCAATCCGGTGGATGCGATGGATATTCTGGGGCCGCATGTGAGGAGCGTGCATGCCAAGGACGGACGCTGGCCGACCGATCCGATGAAGCTGGGCGAAGAGGTGCTGATCGGCACCGGACGCGTGGATTTCATGGCCGTCTTCAGCCGTCTGCACCGGCTGGGCTACACCGGCGCCATCACCATTGAGCGTGAAACAGCGCAGCCCGAGCAGTTGATCGCCGATGTGAAGCAGGAGAAGGTGTATCTGGAAAACGTCATCGCGCGTGTGCAGCGCGGCGAGTCGTAAAGGGAAGCGCGACCAGGGGAAACGAAAATGGACAGACGGCAGTTTCTTTCAGGATCGGCAGCCGCTTCGGGCCTTCTGCTGCTGAAGCCGAAGACGGCATTCGGCTATGAGGCGAACTCGGCGGTGCGGCTGGCGCTGCTGGGCTGCGGCAACCGCGGCACCACCGTCGCGACCTCGTTCGCGAAGAACACCAGCGCGCGCATCGTGGCGCTGGCCGATATCTTTCCCGACAAGCTCGAGCTGGGCAAAACCCACTTCGATGCGCTTGCCGGCACGCTCGGCTATGCGGGCGTGGATCGGAAGCTGATGTTTCGCGGCTGGCGCGCCTTCGAGGAGCTGGCGGCGGCGCAGGACGTGGACGCGGTGCAGATCTCCACGCCTCCGTTCTTCCACGTGCAGCACCTCGACGCCATAGTGCGCGGCGGAAAGCACGCCTACTGCGAGAAGCCGGTGGGCGTCGATATCGCGCAGACGAAGCAGGCGCTCGAGATTGCGCAGCGCGTGGAGCGCAGCGGCAAAGTCAGCGTCGATGTGGGTTTTCAGATCCGCAGCGCTCCGCCGTATGTCGAGATCGTGCGGCGCATCCACGAGGGCGCTCTGGGAAAGATCGCCTGTATCGCCGCGCATTACAACGCGCCGCCGTCGGCGTATCCGGAGCGCACCGGCATGAGCGCCGACGAGGTGCGGCTGCGCGACTGGCTGTGGGACCGCGTGCTCTCGGGAGACATTCTCGTCGAGCAGGACATTCACGTCATCGATATCTGCAACTGGGTTCTCGGCGCGCATCCGCTGAGCGCCGTGGCGCGATGCGGGCGGAACGTCCTCTCGCATGCCGGGGACATCTCGGACAACTATCAGGTGGTCTATACGTATGCCGGCGATGTGCGGGTGAGCTTTTCATCCACGCAGTTCGACGCGGACAACTGGTTCGATGTGTCGGTGCGCGTCTTCGGAGCGAAAGGCGTCGCCGAAGCCCCGTACTCCGGACCGCTGCGCATCATCGGTGAAAATGCCTGGACGTGGAGCGGCCAGGCGGAAGGCGGCTCCGATCAGAGCGCGCAGGCAAAGGCTCCCGGCGCATTCGCGGCGAACGGGGCCTTCACCGATAATCTGGCCGATGCCGACCGCGACAAGGATCGCGGATTTATCGAGAGCATCGTCTCCGGACGGTTCCACAACCAGATCGCAGCCGGCGTCGAAAGCGCGCGCAGCGCCATGCTGGGCCGCATGGCTGCCGCGCAGAAGCACGAAGTGGCATGGGACGAGCTGCTGGTGCACGGCGAAGAGTATCGACTGAACATGGACCTGAGCCGGTTTACATAGGGCAGTTCCCTATGGTCAGTCGCCAGTCCTCAGTGTTGAAGCAGGTGCGTGTCTTTACTGAGAGCCGGTGACTGTCGACTGTCAACTCGCCTTATAGGGCCTCGAGGCCATCCAGATCGCGGTCGCGCACGCCGATGAGGTAGAGCAGGCTGTCGAGCCCGAGCTGCGAGAGCGAATGGTCGGCTCGCTGGCGCACCACCGGCTTGGCGCGGAAGGCGATGCCCATGCCGGCCAGGCTGAGCATGGGCAGGTCATTGGCTCCGTCGCCCACGGCCACGGCCTGTTCGAGCGAGATCTTTTCGCGTGCGGCGATCTCTTCCAGCAGCGCGGCCTTGCGCGGCCCGTCGACGACGGTGCCGATGACACGGCCGGTAACGGCTCCGTCGACGATCTCCAGCTCATTGGCAAAGATGTAGTCGATGCCGAGCCGCTGCTGCAGATGGCGCGCGAAGAAGTTGAAGCCGCCGGAGAGGATCGCGGTCTTGTAGCCGAGCAGCTTCAGCGTGCGGATCAGGCGCTCGGCGCCGTCAACGAGCGGGATCTTCCCCAGCAGCTCGTAAACGCGCTCTTCCGGCAACCCTTTCAGCAGGCCGACGCGGCGGCTGAAGCTCTCTTTGAACTCGATTTCGCCGCGCATGGCCGACTCGGTGATCTTCACCACCTGATCGGCAACGCCGGCAAGCTTCGCCAGCTCGTCGATCACCTCGCCCTGGATCAGGGTCGAGTCCATGTCGAAGGCGAAGAGGCGGCGGTTGCGGCGGAAGATGCTCTCTCGCTGAAAGGCGATATCGATGGAGAGATCGCTCGCGGCGCTCAGAAAGCTGGCGCGCATGCCGCTCTCCGAGCGGAGCTGGCCGCTGATGTGCAGCTCGACGCAGGCATTGGTGTGCGGCGCGGGCGCGGCGAGCGAAAGGCGTCCGGAGAGCCGCTCGATGCGGTCGATGTTCATGTCATGCTCCGCAATGATCGAGCTGACGCGGGCCAGATGCTGCGCGCTGATGACGCGGCCCAGAACGGTGATGTGGTAACGGTCCTTTCCCTGTGCCGCGATCCAGCGGTCGAGCGCCGCCGCGTCCACGGGAGAGTGCCGAAGCTGCAGCCCCAGCGTTACGCAGCGCGCCTTCAGCTTTTCGAGCGAGGCCGCGCAGGAGGTTCCCTCGGGGAACTCGGCCAGCAGGCCCAGCGCCAGGGTCTCATGCACCACGGCCTGGCCGATGTCGAGAATACAGGCGCTGCATTCGGCCAGCAGCGCGGTCAGCTCGGCGGTGATGCCGTGGCGGTCCTGGCCGGAGAAGTGAAGCAGAATCGTTTCGCTCATTGTTCGTAAGGGGTCTCGTCTTCAAGGGTAACAGTGGCGGCGCAGGCCCGGCGCTGCGCAGACGGCCATCTCTGCGAATCGGCACAGACGTCACCGCGGCGCGATCAGTGCTGCGCGTTCAGATATTTATTGAAAGGAATTTCGAAATAGAAGAGCTCTTTGCCGTCGGCGTCGCGCAGCTCCCGCAGCACCAGCTTTGCGCCGCGCAGCGGAGTGCTGCCGAGGCCGTCCATATCGTAGAAGAGGAACCCGGAGTGCGTGGTGTGCGGCTCGACGGCCAGCGCCGAGTATTCGAACTCGTCGAAGTCCTGCTCGATCTTGTTGTCGGTGTTTTTGCCCTTCGTGTGCAGCCTCACCGGGCCGATGGGGATATCGTGCCCCTTTTTGTCTTTGAGCGAGACGCGGCGGTCGACGTCGTCGGGCTCCGCGGCGAGGATTTTGTCGTTCGCCGAGCTGAAGAAATTGATGCGCGCATCCGACAGCGAGATAGGGCGGTCGCTGTTGTTGGTGACGATGATGCGGATGGGCATGAAGTGATACTTCAGATAATCCACGCGAAAGATTCTGCACTTCTCCGCCGTGTCGAAGGGCTCGGCCGCGATGACCACCTGTTCGTCTTTATGATTGTCGAGGGCCGGCCACGCCATTGCATCCTTTGCCGGAGGCGGCGCGGGCCGGTCGTCGGCACGGAGCGGGACGGTTGCCATAAGGCAGAGCAGGGCGATAACGAACAGAGAGCGTGAGCGCATGACTGTTCTGACAAGTATCATCTTCGGTTAAGACCTGGGTAAAGCGTCTTTCGTTTAAGACCGGCGCAAAAAAGGATTCGTAAGCGGATGTGGGTTCTCTACAGCCTGGCACTGACGGTGGTACTGGTGGCCGGGTCGCCGTGGTGGCTCTTTCGCATGGCCACCAGCGGGAAGTACCGGGAGGGTCTGCCGGAGCGACTGGGCCGCGTGCCGCGCCGGCTGCGCGCCGCGCCGCGGGCAGAGCCGGTGGTCTGGGTGCATGCCGTCTCGGTCGGTGAGGTGCTGGCCGCCGGCCGCATGATCGCCGAGCTGGGCGAGCGCCTTCCAGGCTGGCGCATCGTCGTCTCGACCACCACGCGCACCGGTCAGCGGCTGGCCCGCGAGCGCTTCGGCGAAGAGAACGTCTTTTATTTCCCGCTGGATTTCGCCTTCGCCGCACGCGCGTACCTTCGCGCTCTGCAGCCGCGCATGCTCGTGCTGCTGGAGACGGAGTTCTGGCCGCGCATGCTGGTCGAGTGCCGCAGAGCCGGTGTGCCTGTCGTCGTGGTGAACGCCCGCATCTCCGATCGCTCGTGGCCGCGCTACCAGCGGCTGCGATTCCTCTGGCGTCCTCTGCTGAGCGGACTGTCGCTGGTGCTGGCGCAGAGCGAGCTCGATGTGGAGCGTCTGCGGGCGCTGGGAGCGGCCCGCGCAGAGCTCGGCGGCAATCTCAAGTACGACATCCGTACCGCGAAGCCCGCGGCGGTGACGGCGGCTCTCCGAGAGCATCTGCCGCCGGGCGCGAAGCTGCTAATCTGCGGATCGACGCTCGAAGGCGAAGAGCGCATGCTGCTCGATGCAATCTCTTCCGGCGCGCTGCCGACGGAGACGGTGATGGTGCTGGCGCCGCGTCATCCGGAGCGCTTCGAAGCGGTCGCGCAGCTGCTGAGCGCGCAGGACATTCCGTGGCTGCGCCGCTCGCAATGGATGGAGGCTCCCGGGCCGGTTCCTGCGGGCACCATCTTTCTGCTCGACTCGATCGGTGAGCTTGCGTCTCTTTATGCGCTGGCTGCGGTGGCCTTTGTCGGCGGCAGCCTGGTGAGCGCGGGCGGCCACAATCCGCTCGAGCCCGCGCAGTTCGGCGTGCCGGTGGTGATGGGTCCGAGCTGCGAGAACTTCCGCGGCATCGTGGCAAAGCTGTGGGAGCACGACGCGATCTGCGTGACCCGGCCCGAAGAGCTGCGGCAGACACTGGCTCGCCTGCTCGAAGATGCATCCTTCGCGCAGTCGCTGGGGGCGCGGGCCAGGCAGGTCTTCGAGAGCGAGGCGGGCGCAACGGCGCGGGCCGCCGATGCGCTGACGGCGCTGGTGCTGAAGGCGCAGCCTGCGGAGGCCGGGGCTTGAGCCGCCTGCTGTATCCGCTGGTGCCGCTGTATGCCGCGGCCGCGGCTGCAAAGAGCGCGGCGTATGACCGGGGCTGGCTGCGCGCAAAGCGCCTGCGCTGGCCGGTAGTGAGTGTGGGCAATCTCTCCGTCGGCGGATCGGGCAAGACGCCGCTGGTGATCCGTCTGGCGCAGCTGCTGTGCCACCGCGGAGTGGACGTGGATGTGCTGTCGCGGGGCTATGGGCGCAGCTCGGCCGCGGTGGAGCGCGTGGATGAGAACGGCTCCGCGGAGCGCTTCGGCGATGAGCCGCTGCTGATCGCACGTGCTGCGCATGTGCCGGTCTACGTGGCCGCAAAGCGCTTTGAAGCCGGGCTGCTGGCGGAGCGCGGCGCTGCCGAGCCGGGGCTTCACCTGCTCGACGACGGCTTTCAGCACCGTCAGCTGCGGCGCGATCTGGATATCGTCGTGCTGCACCGCAGCGATTTTGCGCAGTCTCTGCTGCCGGCCGGGCGTCTGCGTGAGCCGCTGAGCGCGCTGCAGCGCGCCTCCGTCCTGGTGCTGCGTGAAGAGGACCGCGGCCTCGAAGCGGAGCTGCGGCGGCGCAGGCTGACGCAGCCTGTCTGGTTCATGCAGCGGCGGCTGGAGGCTCCGCCTGTACAGCGGGCGGTGGCCTTCTGCGGCATCGCGCGGCCCGAGGAGTTCTTCGCCGCGCTGCGCTCGGCCGGCATCGAGCTGTGCGCCGCGCTGTCGTTTCGCGATCATCACCGCTGGACCCGCGACGATATCACGAAGCTGATCGAATGGCAGCGCCAGCATCGGGCGAAGGCCTTTGTCACCACGGAAAAGGACGGCGTGCGCCTGCCCGCCGCGCTGCGCAGCCGGCTGGAGTCGGCCGCTCCGCTGTACGTCGCGCCGCTTACCGTGCATCTCGACGACGAGGCCGCGGCGGTCGATCTGCTGCTTCGCCAGGCTGTGAGAAAATAACAGTTTGCCGCCAGTCAAAAAGCAGTATCGCGTGCTCATCGTGCGCCTCGGCGCCATGGGCGACATCCTTCATTCGCTTCCTGCCGTCACGGCGCTGCGTGAGGCGCATCCGGGATGGTTTCTCGGCTGGGCGATCGAGCCGCAGTGGCGCGAGCTCTTCGGCACAGGCGAGGCGCGGCCGGGCACGCCGGCAATGCCGCTGGTGGACCGGGTTCACATCGTTCCCGCCAAGCGCTGGGCAAAGTCACCGCTCAGTCCGGCTACGCTTGGCGATATCCGCCGTGTGCGCCGCGAGCTGCGCGAGGCGCAGTATGACGTGGCCGTCGATCTGCAGGGGGCGGTGCGTTCGGCGATGATCGCGCGCTGGGCGCGCACCGGCAAAGTCATCGGCGAGGCGGCGCCGCGCGAGCCCATTGCGAAGTGGCTCTTTCAGCAGCGCGTGGCCACCAGCGGCGTTCATGTGATCGAGCAGTCGCTCGAGGTGGTGAACGCGATCCTCCGGGAGCGGCTTCCGGTGATGCTTCCGTATCTGCCGCATGATGCCGATGCCGACGAGCGCGCAGCGCGGCTCGCGCAGCCATTCGTGCTGATCAGCCCCGGCGCGGGGTGGGGCGCGAAGCGCTGGCCGGCGGAGCGCTACGGCGCGGTTGCGAGTACTCTGGCGAAGGCGGGCTATGGTGTGGTGATCAATGCTGGCGCCGCCGGAACCCATTCAGGAGAAGAGAAGCTGGCCGAAGAGATCGTACAGAGCAGCGCAATGTATCAGAGCCCGGTCCCGGTGCAGCCGCTGGCCATGAGCATCGCCGAGCTGACCGCGGTCACGCGGCGCGCCTCGCTGGTCATCGCGGGCGATACCGGTCCGCTGCATCTGGCCTGCGCGCTCGGCAGGCCGGTGGTGGGCATCTTCGGTCCCACCGATCCCGCCCGCAACGGCCCGTTCGGCTGCGCCTTTCGCGTGCTGCGTCATCCGGAGAGCGTGCGCGATCATACCCGCCGCGTCGAGCCCGAGGCCGGCCTGCTGACCATTACGCCCGAAGCTGTGGCCGATGCGGCGCTCGAGCTGCTGCAGGAGACCCCGTAATGGCCGCGACGGGCTGGAAGAGAATCGCGAAGCGCATCCGCGTGCCGATGGGCTTTGTATTTGCGGGGCTGTATCTGTGGCTGGCGCGGCCCACGCCGCTCTTCATGGCGCTGAGCCTGGCTCTCGTGGTTCCCGGAGTTCTGCTGCGGGCCTATGCGTCGGGATACGTCAAAAAGAACCGGGAGCTGACCGTTACCGGGCCGTATGCGTACACGCGGAATCCGCTGTACCTCGGGTCGATGACGATCGCTTTCGGCTTCGCCCTTGCGGCGCGCAGCATCTGGATCGCCGTGGCGCTGGCGATTCTCTTCGCGGTGATCTATATCCCGGTGATCCGTGGCGAAGAGGAGTTTCTGCGCTCGGCCTTTCCCGAGTTCGACGCGTATGCAACGCGCGTGCCGAGGCTTCTGCCCCGCATCACGCCCGCAAAGAGCGGACAGACGGAGGCGGGTGAGTTTTCGTCCGCCCTGTA
The DNA here is from genome assembly GCF_003428625.2 of Paracidobacterium acidisoli. GTDB lineage: Bacteria > Acidobacteriota > Terriglobia > Terriglobales > Acidobacteriaceae > Paracidobacterium > Paracidobacterium acidisoli. The sequence continues at coordinate 125,599 of NZ_QVQT02000008.1, forward strand.
CTGGAAGCACCGCGAGTACAATGCGCTGATAGGCGCTGCGGCGATTTACATCGCCCTTGCGCTGCGGCTGCTTCTTCTGCATCCATAAAAGGAAAGAAATCTGCACGAATCATGAGGTTGGATTGATCTGGCATCGCGGACTGTTGTTTCTTTTCCCTGGAATTCTTCTGCTGGCCGGCGTGCAGACGCCCGTATTGCAGGCTCAGTCGCTGCAGGGGCAATCGCTGAGGGCGCTTATTCAGCAGGCTCAGGCGCCTGCGCAGGCGGCGCAGAATCAGGCGAGGCAGCCGGTGCCTTCGCTGCCTCAGCCGCGTGCCGGATACAGCTTTCCCGCGAGGCAGACGCTCACCTATCAGGTGGACTGGCGCGTCTTTCCCGCCGGAACGGTGGTGATGCACCTCGAGGGGCAGGGCAATGAGGAGCACGTCACCTCTACGGCGGACACGCTGGGCGCCATCAACCTCATCTTCCGCGTCGTCGACCGCTTCCAGTCCTCGTTTGATCGCCAGACGGGCTGTTCCTCGGGCTTTTCGAAGCAGCTGCAGGAGGGGCGCAGGCAGGTCAACTCCGACCTGAAGTTCGATTATCAGCAGCACAAAATGATCCAGAACGAGAGGAATGTGGTGAGAGGCACGAGCCGCCATCAGGAGGCGTCCATCCCGTCCTGCGTGATCGACCTGCTCTCGGCGATCTTCTACCCCTCGTCGCAGGCGCTGACCGTGGGGCAGAACTTTCAGGTTCCCGTCGCCGACGGCATGCGGACCATCCCCGTAACCATGAAGATGGAAGGGCGCGAGCAGGTGCACACGCCGCTCGGCACGTATCAGACGATCCGCGTGCAGCCGACGGCGGATGCGGGCGTGGTCAAAAACCGGGGCAATATCTGGATCTGGTATACGGATGACGACCGGCACATTCCCGTGCAGATGCGCGCTCGTCTCTTCTGGGGCACGATCACCTTTCAGCTCACCGCGCTTGAAGACAAATAGCCGCAGCCGGCCGGCGCGCCGGAGGGTTTGGCTGCAGATCTTTTATTGAATGCGATAGCGCTCGCGCATCAGCCGCTGCAGGCGCGGGCGGTAGATCAGGTCCCAGACGAGCTCCTTGCCGGGAAACATGGCGAGCGCCGCGTTGCGTGTGCCGGCGATCATCTCCGAGGCCTCCTCGACCGTGAGGCTGACATCCTGCCCGATGACCGACATCACCATGTTCATCAGCATCTGCAGGCGGCGAAGCCTGCGCTGTTCTTCCAGAAGCTCTTCGGGGGTCTGATGCGAGGGTTCTCTGAATGACTCGAATGACGGCTGCGGAAGTTCGCTCTGTGAGCCCATGTACCGGAATTCCTCCGTTGCGAACGCATCGTACAATGATTGAGACGCGGAAGAAACGGAAAAGGTTCGAGGTCAGCGAGAAAGCTGCCAGTAGTCAGGCATAAAACGGCCAGCCGGATTTTACTCACTGCTGGCCGTTTCACTCCTGACCGCTTCATCCCTGAGCGCTTTTGTGCTGACTCGCTGCTTTATCTCCCGTGCTCTTCGAGATACTTCTCCACTTCAAGCGCGGCCATGCAGCCCGAGCCAGCAGCGGTGATCGCCTGGCGGTAGCGGCGGTCCTGCACGTCGCCGCAGGCAAAGACGCCGGGAACGCGGGTAAAGACCTGGTTCTGTGTCTGCACGTAGCCGTCTTCATCCAGATCGATCTGTCCGGTGAACATCTTCGCATTGGGCTCGTGGCCGATGCCGAGGAAGAGCCCGGTAACGGGCAGGATCGACTCTTCGCCAGTGACCGCGTTGCGCACGCGCACGCCCTTCACCGTCTTCTCCTCGACGCCCAGCACCTCTTCGATGAGGGTGTTGGCGAGGAAGGTGATCTTCGGGTGAGCGATGGCGCGGTCGAGCATGATGCGTGAGGCGCGGAAGTGCTCGCGCCGGTGGATCAGCGTGACCTTGGTCGCGAAGCGGGTCAGGAAGAGCGCCTCTTCCATGGCCGAGTCGCCGCCGCCGACCACCGCGATCTCATGGCCGGAGAAGAAGAAGCCGTCGCAGGTGGCGCAGGAGCTGACGCCGTGTCCGATCAGGGCCTGCTCGGAGGGCAGCCCCAGCCAGCGCGCCGACGCTCCGCTGGCGATGATCAGCGTGCGTGTGTGGATCGCCTCCTGGCCGAGATGCAGCGTGATGGGATGTTTGCCGAGCTCGGCATGCGTCAGGTGTCCCATACGGAACTCCGCGCCGAAGCGCGACGCCTGTTTGCGCATGTTCTCGATCAGCTCCGGTCCCTGGATGCCTTCGGGCCATCCGGGAAAGTTCTCGACCAGCGTGGTGATGGAGAGCTGACCGCCCGGCTCATGGCCTTCGATGACCAGCGGCTTCAGATTGGCGCGGGCGGCGTAGATGGCGGCAGTGAGTCCGGCGCAGCCGGAGCCGAGAATGACAGTATCGCGAATGGTGTCGGACATAGGAAAACGATCTTTCTGATTGTACCTGTGCGGCATGCCGTTCCGGCCCGCAAAGGCGCCTGGACCGGATCTTCCGCCGGCCGGGAGATACGCTCTTCGATAAATCCCTGAAATAAGCTCTTCGATAATTCTGGAGATAAGATGTTGCGTAAATCCTGGAGATAAGATGTTGGGTATGGCGAATCTGACTCTTGTTTACGGAATGCGGCTGCTTCCGGCCGATGAAATTGCCGGCGTAGGGGAGGCTCCGATCGAGCTGAAGAACGGCAATACAGCGCGGGTGACGATGCATCTGCTGGAGGGTACACGGGAGCAGATCGAGGCGCAGCTCCGGCAGAGTATCGACGCATTTTTCGACTTCTTCCCTGAAATCTGACGGTCTCGTTCGACAGAAGCTGCGGAAGCTTCATCGCAGCCGGGCCGCTGTATGGTTTTCGAGCAAACGTGGCCCGCTCTTTCCGCTTTTGGGCCAGCTCTGCCGTGTTCCGCGACACAAACTGACTCAAGTCCTCTCTGTTCTCCGCCGAAATGGAGAACGAGGCGTCCGAAGCTTCCCAGCCGGGACCGGCGCGTTCAGAGGGGCGGGCGATGCGGTGCGCGTGGTGGAAGCAGGCGGATTCAGGCTCCGGTCTTTCAGACTCCGGCATTTCCGATTCAGAAGCTTCCGGCACGCCGGAAGTTTCAGGAGAGATGCGGAGGCCGCCGGGAACGCCGTTCGCGGCGATTGCCGGAACCATCCTCGCCATGCTGCTGCTTTTCATGCCTCCCGGGGTCCGGGCCGGAGGGCCGCGCTGGGTCGCCGGTTCCAGCTACTTCAGTCCCTCCGTCATGGGGCATCCGATCATCATCCCCGGGGGAAAGCTCATCTGTTTTTTTGACCTGGGGGATCTGAGTCCGACCGTGACCAAGGCGCAGGCCGATGCTCTGGTAGCCTCGGCGCGTTTGTGGAATAACGTGCCGACGGCCGCCTTCAACATCGCGGGAGGCGGCAATCTGGCTGAGGATGTGAACGGAACCAACGTCACTGTCTCCTCGACGGGGGTGGTGACCATGCCGGTGGATCTGCGCTCCACGGCGACGAGCCGTCAGATCGGCGTCGTCTATGACGAAGACGGCTCGGTGATCAATGCGCTTTACGGGCCGGGAGCGAGCGATCCCTCCGACTGCCAGAAGGACAGTGTCTTTACTTACGTCGACAACTTCTCCACCGCGGGAACGCTCGCTCATGGCGTCATGCTGATCAACGGACTGTGCGCCATGACCAGTACGCAGCTGACGAATCTTCAGTATCAGATCGCGCGTGCCTTCGGCCGGCTTGCGGGTCTCGACTGGTCTTCGACGAACGAAGAGATGTTCGTCGGCGATCAGATCACGACGGAGGGTCTGCAGGGCTGGCCGGTGATGCATCCGGTCGAAAGGCTCTGCGACGAAAGCGGTAATGCGTGCATGCCGAACATGACGACCCTTCGTCCGGACGATATGGCTGCTCTCAGCCGCCTGTATCCGGTCACTTCAGCGAACATCGGCAGCTTTATCAGCAAGAAGCTCACTGTACCCAACACGATCTCGGTGACCGGAACAATTCACTTCAAAAATGGCCAGGGCATGCAGGGCGTCAACGTGGTTCTGCGGCCGCTGGTCAATGGAGAGCCCGATATCCGCTACACGGTGACCGCCGTAAGCGGCGTGCTCTACCAGGGCAACGCCGGCAACCGGGTCAACGGCCCCGACGATGCGCAGGGCAATGCCCTCGACCGCTTCGGCAGCAGCGATCCATCGCTCGAGGGGTACTTCGATCTGAGTGATGTGGCGCTGCCTTCGGGCGTGACCTCGTCGGACTATCAGCTCACCTTCGAGCCGATCAATCCCGAGTATGTGGAGGAGTTTTCCGTCGGCCCCTACGTGACCGGGCAGGTCACTCCCTCCGGCACCATGCCGGTGATCACGCTGCACGGCCTCACCGCCGGATCGTCGGTTACCGAAGATGTCGTCATTGACGATTCGGCCGGTGACACAACTGCGACCTCGCGCGGTGTCGGGAGCAGCGAAGAGGAGCCATCGCAGCTTGCTGCCGGCGGCGAGTGGATGGGGCAGCTCGATGCGCCGGGCCAGACGGTATGGTTTGCGTGGAGAGCGCGCGCCAATCGCGAATTTACCATCGAGGGCGAGGCGCTCGACGCGAGCGGGCAGGACTCCCAGGACAAGGCGCGCCTGGTTCTGGGGATGTGGAACGGCACGGCCGACGCGGGCACGCTTCCCGCAATCGGCACGCTGCAGCCTCTGAACGGCGATGTGGTCGGCCTGACCACTCTGCCGGTGGCGACCACCGCGGACGGAGAGGTGCGGCTCGGCATCGCGGATGCCCGCGGCGACGGACGCCCGGATTACCTCTACCGGGGACGCGTGCTCTATGCCGACACCGTAAGCCCGGCGCGGCTGCCCGTCTCAGGCGGTCCGATCCTGATTGCGGGCATGGGATTCCATCTGAACTCGACCGTGACGGTGAACGGAAATCCGGCAGAGGTGACCAGCGTCTCGCCCACGGAGATCACCGCCATCGCTCCGGCCTCGGGCGGCACGACCGGCAATGTGCTGGTCGAGGTGGAAGATCCGCAGACGCTGGGCATGGCGGCGATCGAGGATGGCCTGAGCTACGAGGCGGAGAACGGCGATCTGCTGGCCGTGGTGACCGCGCCCTCGGGCAGCGTGGACATGGGCGTGCCTCTGCCGTTCACGGTGCGGGCGCTCGATGAGACCGGTCAGATCCCCGCATCCGGCGTGACCGTAACCTTTCGGGTGACCGAAGGCGCGGCTGCGCTTGGCTGCGGAGCCGCTTCCTGCAGCGTGGTGACGGGAGAAGACGGCACGGCGGCGGTGCTGGTGAGCGCGGCGTCGACGGCGCTGACGCAGATCACCGCCTCGCTCAGCAACGGCGCAACCACGCTGGCTGAGTTTACCGGCGTGGCTCCTCCGTCGATCAGCGCGGTGACGCCGAATCTCTACCTCGCCATCGGAGCGACCACGACGTGGAATCCGCAGGGCCTGGTGCTGAACAACGGCGCGCCGGTGGCCGGCCAGAGCGTGAGCTGGACGCCGATGGGCATCGGCGCCACGGTGACCGAGCAGAACGGTGTCAGTAACAGCGGCGGTCTGGTGAGCTCGCAGATCGCAGCCGGCCCGCTCGGCGCGGGAGACGTCGTGCCCGTGGATGCCTGCCTCACCGCTTCCTCCACCTGTACCCAGTTCATGGTGCTGGCGGTGCATACGCAGACCGCCGCGCTCGCCGCGCTGAGTGGAACCACTCAGAACATCTCCGCCGCGCAGAGCCTCAGTCCGGTCGTGCTTCGGGTCACCGACGCCATCGGCCATCCCATGGCGGGCGCGGTCGTCACCTTTTATGAGACGACCTACGCCTGGACAGAGCCCTGCCCGCAGCATGGACGCTGTCCTGCCGCGCCCGTGCTCGGCCAGCAGACCGTGCAGCTCACATCGCTTGCCGACGGCAGCGTCACGCTGGTTCCTTCTGCGAACGACGGGCAGCCGGAGAGGCTCATCGTGACTGCGGTGACCGGCGACGCGGCGGTGCTGAACTTTCAGATCGAGCAGTATCCCTGAGCGGCGATTCCGGATGTGCGATCCCTGAATCGCAATGCGAGGCTCGCCTGCCACATGACCGTTCGATGAGCGTCGATTCATCTTCCGGCGCTCTTTTTGCGGGTCTGTTTTCAATACCGGCCGGTAAATCCGGCAGACCTCCCCTTCGTGCCTCAAATCAATATTCCGGGCCTCACGACGTCTTCTTTGTCATTAGAATCGGGAGGAACGCAACTCCTGGGGGCAACTCCGTGTCTCAAGGGACAGGAATCGGAACCGGACGCGGCTCACAGGACGCATCCTCCGAATGGCCTGAAAGAATGAGGGCAGAAATGAAGATGATGAAGCAACAAACGGACCGTTTTTGGAATCGCGCCGGAGAGTTCGGCGCACGGCTGTGGACACACCGCGCAGCCGCGTCCGCGCTGAGATTCAGCCGCAGCGCTATTGCGCTTTCTCTGGTCTACCTGATGATTCCGCTGGGCATGGGTAACCTTTCGGCGTTTGCACAGAGTGCGCCACCGCCTCCTCCGGATCAGGATGCGCCGATTGACCAGGGTGGAGCGCCGCCGCAGCAGTACAGTGCCCTCAGCCCGGATCAGCTCAATCAGCTCGTTGCCCCGATCGCGCTCTATCCCGATGCGCTCGTGGCGCAGATTCTGGCCGCCACAACTTTTCCCAATCAGATTCCTGACGCCGACCGCTTCGCCCAGCAGCATGCGGGCATGAGCCCGGATCAGATCGCGCAGATGGCCGACGGCATGCCGTGGGACCCCAGCGTCAAGGCGCTGACGGCATTTCCCACCGTGCTTTCGAACCTCGACCGCAACATGGACTGGACCTCGCAGCTCGGCAACGCCTACTACAACCAGCCGCAGGACGTGATGAACGCGGTGCAGGCGATGCGTCAGCAGGCATACAGCTCCGGAAACCTGCGCACCGGCTCACAGATCGCCGTGACCTACGCGCCGGGTAACATCGTGATCGCGCCGGTCAATCCCGCGGTGGTCTACGTGCCTTATTACAACCCCTGGGCGGTGTATGGCCCGGTCATTCATCCCTGGTATGGCTACTATGTTGCGCCGCCGCCGCGCGGCATCGCCTTCGGAGTCGGCCTGGGCATCGGCTTTGGTCTTGGAATCGTCGTCGGTGCATGGTCGCACTGGGGCTGGGGCTGGGGACACTGGGGCTGCGGATGGGGCAACCACGCCGTCTTCTTCAACCACACCACGTATGTCTCGCGCAGCGTGACGGTCATCAACCACGGCTACTACGGCCGCTTTGACCGCAACCCGCAGGCGCGCGCCTTCAACCGCAACGTGTCGATGCACGCCGTGAACTACAACCGCAACGTGAACGTGTACAACCACACCACGATCAACCGGACCAACACGTTCAACCGCAACAGCGGCAACACCTACAATCGCGGCAATACCTACAACCGTGGCAACACGTATAACCGCGGCAACGTAAACAACGGCTTCCGCCAGAACAATGCGCGCCCGGCCCAGAACTTCAGCCGGCCTGCGCAGACTCGTCCGGCGCAGAACTATAACCGGCCGCAGCAGAACTTCAGCCGGCCCTCCGGCGGCGCGCATCCGCAGGCTCGTCCGGAAGCTCATCCTGGCGGCGGACACCCGAGCGGTGGCCATCCCGGTGGTGGACACCCCGGCGGCGGCGGCCATCCGGCCGGTCACGGCGGACACCGCTAAAAAACAGCACGAACAACAGAGCGGGGATGGAGCTCCCATCCCCGCTTTTCTTTGCGGCGAAAGAAGCTGTGCAGGCTGTGGCGTGCGCAGGAAGTTACCCAAAGCAGCGCTCTGAAAGCTCAGGCGCAGACGGAAGCCTCAGAAGCTCAGGCGCAGATTCAGATAGAAGATGCGGTTAGCCTCGGTGCTCGAGAACAGGCTCGAAGAGAGCGCCGTGTATTGTCCGAAGAGCGGCGACTCCAGCACGCCCACCGGCGGCGCCGGGTTCACGTTATTCAGAATGTTCTGCGCCTCGAAGCCGAGCGCCAGATTGTACTTCCTCTCCACCGGCGTCTTTTTCTTTTTGCCGCCGGCGGCTGCAGGCGCTGCCGGAGCGCTGTCCTGCACCGCGGGACCGAAGCCGATACTCCGCAGCAGGGTAAAGTTCAGCATGGTCTGCGACGGCCCGTTCGCATAGTTGATGGGGACGATCGTCTGTCCCGGCAGCGGGTCGGCGTCGAAGTTGCCGTAGCGCGTGCGGTAGACACTGGGCCGGTTCAGATCGGTGGCAAAGGCCGGGCGGTCGTTGAACTGCGCGTCGCCGTTCAGGTCCTGCCCGATGGTGATATTGAACGGGGTCGCCGACTGCATCACGAGAAAGGGCGTAGCCTGAAGGCTCCACGGCAGATTGATCACGCCTCCCAGATAGCCCTGGGCGCGAATATCGTTCGAAGCGCGTCCCCAGTCGGCGTGCAGATCGTACTGGTTCGAAGGAAAGCTGGCGGGACCGGCGGTGTTAGCCTTGTTCCAGCCCAGCGTCCACGAGCCGTACAGCAGCACCGGCCCGGTGGTGAGGTGGAAGCGCACCAGCAGGCGGTTGCGCTTTGACGCGCCCTCCGATTCGTACTCGTAGATATTTTCGTTCGTTCCCAGCGGACGCACCGGGCTGGCCGGAAAGGTGCCGGGCAGCGGCGCGTTGATGTTGCGCGTGAGCAGCAGATCGATCCCGCGCGAATACTGCCAGGTGGCGGAGAGCGTCAGAATCTTGCGCAGCGTCTCATCGATCTCGATGCTCTCCTCGGCCGTGTACGGAGCGTGCAGGAGCGGAGCGATGCGGTAAATCGTCGGCGAGGATGAGCCATTCGGCGGCGGGAAATTCGGATACGAGGGATTCTCGACCAGATACTCCTGCTGGACGATTCCGTTCTGGCGCTCCGCCGTAAGCACCAGGTCCGGCGTAAAGCGGTTATAAAAAATCCCGGCTCCGGCGCGCAGAATCGTGCTCGCGGCCTTCTTGTCCGTCGCGCCGATGGCCCAGGAGTACGACAGCCGCGGCGCAAAATCCGCGTGATCGTGGATATGGTTCTGCGTCTCGAAGCGCAACCCGTAGGCCAGCGTCATATTCGGGTGCAGCTTCCACTCGTCCTCGGCGTAAAGGCCGAGATCCTGCGCCAGAATCGCAATCTTCGACTGTCCCGTCGTCAGGCTGAAGAGCGATGGTTTGCCCGCGGCGTAATCGTCGAGCGACGAGAAGATGTACTGTCCGTTGAAGTCCGCATTCGAGTCGTTGGAGTCGCGTGTGGCGCGCCAGCGGCCGCCGAAGCGGAGGAAGTGCGCTCCGGCCGCGACCGAAGCATAGTTCTGCAGCTCGTACTGGTCCTGTTTGTCGATCACCGTCCCCAGATTGTTGCCGCCTCCGGTGAAGGCGCCCTGCACCACGATGGTGGGCAAGCTGCTGGCCGCAATCTGATGGTTGCGCGTGCGCACGTACTGAAAGCGCGTTTCGTTGACGACGTGCGCGCCGTACATCTGTGTATCGCTGATCTGCAGCGTCTGCTGCACGTTGCGCGTGCTGATGGCCTGCGAGGGCAGGGAAAACGAGCTGGACAGCAGATCGTCCTGCGTGGCGCGGTTGATCTCGTAGCGCACGGTGACGGTCTGATCTTTGCCGGCCTGGAAGTCGAAGCGCGGCGTCAGGTCGAGCCCTGTCTGCGGACTCGGCACGGCGGCATCGTAAGCCGCGCCTCCCGGAGTGGTGACCGCGTGGATGAACGACTGGCTCTCGTAGCGCTGGCTTTCGACGCTCAGAAAATATGATGCGAACTTCGACAGAGGCCCGTTGACATCGCCCAGCGCATAGACCGAGCTGTACGAGGGCTGCGTGGAAACATAAGGGTTGCGCGAGTTCAGCGCCGAATCGTTGCCCAGCAGGAACAGGTCGCCGTGCAGCTTTTCCGTGCCCGGCTTCGTGAAGATCTCCACCCGCGAAAAGCCCACCTTGTCGTACTCCGCCGAGTAAGGGTTTTCGTTGATGCGGATCTCGCGGATCGCCGACTTGGGCGGCAGCTTGCCCGAAGTAAATCCATCGACGTAAAACTGCGTCGGCGACTCCGGATCGGAGCCGGCCATCACCTGCAGCTGCAGCTGAAGATCCTGCGGATTGTCCGGAAGCGTGTCAAGCTCCGGTCTGCGGAGGATCATGGCGCTGGCGTTCTGGTCGGGGCTGGTATCGAGCGTCTGGCCGGAGATCTGCACCTGCTGCTGCTGCACCTCAATCCTGATCCGGAGATTCAGACGTACATTCTGGCCCGGCTGCACGTCCACATCGCTCAGCGCGAAGAGCGAAAACCCGGTCGCCTGGGCCGTGATCGTATACCGGCCCGGCGCCACGTCCGGAAAGCGGAAGACCCCGAAATCGTCGCTCTGCGTCGCCTGCGACAGGTGATCCGCGCTGATCAGTGCGATCTTCGCCGCCCGGACCAGCGCGCCTTCGGGATCGAGGACCGTACCGGAGACGGTTCCCGGAGCATTTCCGGGAGTGGTCTGCGCCAGGATCTTCGGCGCGCACAGCCAAAAAGTAAAGAGCAGCCCGGCCCACAGAAGAAAGCTGCAGCCCCGCATCATGGCCCGGGTCATACTGCCGCGCCTGCTCCGCCGCGGCACGCAACGGGCCGCACGGGCGTTCGGCATTTTCTCGGGACAGAGGTTTGGCATGCAGGTCGGGGAAGCTCCAGGGCAGTCTTTTCAGAGAGATGCGGAAGGCTCAGCACGCAGAGTGCAGGGGGCGCAAGGTACGATCTCTCTGATCCATATCAAAGTGAGGCATAAAAAGAGGTCATTTCGCTTCATGGTGCAGGGCGTATCGCACCGTGAGCCTGTGATTTGTGAGATTAGCTTTATTTGTAACAATCTCCAGGCAGAAGGGAACACGCAATGGTGTACTGTACCTGCGTAATGGGGGAGTAATCAGAATGGAACAGGAGCGTACCGAATCAGTAATAACTTGAACGGCTCAGCCCTTGTCCTTCTTTCATTTTCCTACACCTTTCCGCTTTGGGAAAGCATTTGCTGCAGCTTCTGTTGTAACTGGGTAGTTATCGCCTCCGGGCTCAGGCCTGGCGCAAACTGCAGTGCCTCGCCGACGCGCACCGTCAGGCTGCCGGAGCGGAACCAGCGCCGTTGCCCCTGCTTTATCTCACCCAGCCCGCACAGCGCCACCGGAACCACAGCCGTCTTCGATTCGCCGACCAGAATGCCGATGCCCGGCCGGAAGGCCTGCAGACCGCCGGCGGTGCGGTGGCCCTCCGGAAAGACCAGCACGTGATAGCCGTGATCGAGCGCTTCGCCCGCGTGCTCGAAGCTGCGGCGAAAGCCCGCCGAGCGCGGCAGCGGAAAGACATTGAAGAGCGCCGTAACCAGCAGCCACACTGGCGGCCCCAGAACGTTCAGCACGCGCGGGCCCAGGTTCTTCCTCTGCCGCCAGTCGGCAAGCATATTGGCGGCCATTGCTGCGGCCACGCGACGGCGCATGCGGCCAGGCAGGGCATACAGAATCAGCGGCACGTCATAGGTGCTGACGTGGTTGGCAATCAGCAGCACCGGACCTTTAACGGAAAGCGTGGCGTCGCGCTCGATTCCGGGAGCGGCCAGCAGCCACACCAGCGGGCGCAGAACCGCTTCGATAAAGGCGACGCGCAGTATCCGAACCGGCCACGACCACGGCCAGCGGGGATAGATATCCTTCCGCACCGTCTGCTGCGGCACTGCAGGCTGTTCCGCGGACATCGCACCGGCCTGATTTGCCGCAGTCTGCACAACCGCAGTCTGTCTTTCCGGTGCAGCTTCCGGTGCCGGCGCGCCCATGCCGAGCAGCCGTCGCAGATCGCCCAGCGTAGCGGCCTGCTCGAGCATGCTGTCGCTCAGGGTAAGGTTCAGCCTCTGTTCGAGCTCGGCCTGCAGCTGCACGCGGCCCAGGCTGTCCAGCCCCAGATCCTCCGCCAGGCGCGCGTCGTCGCCGGAGCTTGCGGCCTGCGTGCCGGTGATGGAAGCAATCAGGCGCATCAGCGGATCGGATGCATCCGAGCCCGAGCCATCGCGGCGCTGCGCGTTCATCCACTCCGTCACGCGCCGCCGCTGAATCTTGCCGGTTGAGGTGCGCGGCAGGTCCAGCTCCGGCCACAAACGCCAGTGGCGAATGCGCTGATACTCGGCCAGCTTCGCATTGGCAGCGATCACCGCCTGCTGCGCAGCTTCTTCCGGTCCGCGAAAGAGCAGCACCGCCGCGGCCTCGGTACCGTTTGCGGTCAGCAGCGGCACCACCGCCGATGCCTGCACGCCGGGCTGCGCACTGAGTGCGGCCTCGACGTCCTCGGGGTGAATGTTCATGCCTGAAGAGGTCACGATGACCTGGTTTCTGCGCCCCAGAAAGCGCAGCTGGCCCTCCTCGTCGCGGCTCGCCAGATCGCCGGTTGCCAGCCACGGCGATTCGTTCCTTCGCATCGCACCCTGCTGCCAGGTCGCGGTGGAGACCATCTCGCCCCGTACCAGAACTTCGCCTTCGTCGGTGATCTGCACTTCACGGCCCGGTAGCACTTTGCCTATCGTGCCTTTGCCCGGCTTAAAGGGATGGTTCAGCGTGATGAGCGCGGCGGTCTCGGTCATGCCGTAGCCCTGGATCAGCGCAAAGCCCAGCGTCGTCCAGCAATCTTCGAGCTCCGGCGGCAGGGAAGCGCCGCCGCACACGAATGCCCAGAATTTGTAACCGAATCTGCGATGAATGCTGCGAAAGCGCCACCATCGCTTCCAGATCTTCTCCCCATGCGCGGCCTTCAACTGCGCTTCCAGCTCCGGATGCTCCGCCAGCAGCGCCGAGCGCAGCAGGTCGGGCACGCGCGGCACCGCCGCCAGCACCGAAATGCGCTCGCGCCGCAACAGCTCCAGCAGCCGCTGCGCCTGCAGCCGTGACTCGAAGTGAACCTCCGCCGCCAGCAGCGGAGGAATCCACAATCCCATGAACTGGCCGAAGACATGGCTGAGCGGCAGCGTGTGCAGAAAGCGCAGCGGATGCACGATGCGCTCATACTTTCGATACTTCTGCATCTCACGCTCGATGGGCGCAAGGCTGGCCAGCACATTGCGGTGCGTATGCACCACGCCCTTCGGCTCTGCCGTTGTGCCCGAGGTGAAGAGGATCTGCAGCGGCGTGTCGAGCGACAGCGCAGGCTCGCGAAGATCGGGTCCGGCATACCGCGGCAGCACCGCAACGGCATCGAAGTCGAGCAGCGGAGTCGTGCCGCCCAGCGCAGCCAGCAGCATCCCATCGCCGGCGATCAGGCGCGGCTCGGTGTCGGCGATCACGCGCTGCGCAAAGTCGAGGCTGCCCGCGGCATCGAGCGGTACGGCCAGCACTCCGCGCTGCAGGCAGCCGAAGAACGCGCCCATCCACTCCGCGCCGTTCGGCCCCCACAGCACAACCCGCTCGCCTATGCCGATGCCGCGGCGCATCAGCTCTGCGGCAAAGCTGTCGGCCAGCGCGGCCAGCTCCGCCCAGGTCGTGACGATGCGGCGGTTGCCGCGGTGCGAGACGATCGCCGCCTGCCCGCCGTTATGGCGGAAATCGTCGATCAGGGTTGCCAGATGAGGGCGCATGCAGAGTAAGACGCGAAATCAGATGCGCGCGAAATCGATGAACCCGTGCCAGGGATCGGTGCGCACCAGCTTCACTCTGATTCTGTCACCAACATCGACGCCCTGCTGGCCGTGAACCACCATGCCCTCCACATGTGGAGCCAGAGCGCGGGCAAAGGTGCCGTGCTGATTCACTCCGGTGACGATGGCACTGAAGGTTTCGCCGACGCGCCGGCTCATCGCAACCGCGGCGATACGCTTCTGCATCTCGCGCTCCACCTTGCGGTCGGCGTCTTCCATCCGGGTGCACTGCGCGGCCACCGAAGCCAGCTCGTCATCGGAGTAGGGCGAGGGCCGTCCCTGGAGCATCGCCTTCAGAAGGCGCTGCGTCACCAGATCGGCATAGCGGCGGTTGGGCGCGGTGGAGTGCGTGTAGTCCTGCACGGCAAGGCCGAAGTGCCCCTCGGGCGGATCGCCGGGACGCTCCAGCACATACTCACCGGGACCGAGCAGCTTCACCACCGCCAGCGACAGATCGGTAAAGTGGTCGGGGTCCGCTTTCTTCCGCTCACAGAGAAAGTCGTGCAGCGCCTTTGAATCCGGCGTTGCCGGAAGGCTGCCGCCCTGCTGCTTTGCCAGCTCCACGATGCGGTCCCAGCGCCTGGGTGTCTTCACCACGCGGCGAATGGAAGAGAATCCCTTCGCGGCCAGCGTGCGCGCCACCACGCCGTTGGCGGCGATCATAAAGTCCTCGATCAGCTCCGTCGCCGGATTCTTCAGCTCCGCGGCCACGTCCACGACCTCGTCGTGCATCATCACCGGCTGCGTTTCGATGGTCTCGATGTTCAGCGCGCCGTGCCGGTATCGTTCCAGCCGCAGACGCTGCGCAATCTCATGCTGCAGGCGAAGCTGAGCCTGCAGCTCGGCCGAGGCGGCGACCTTCTTCGGAGCCGGGCCGGTGCCGGCCAGCCATGCGCCGACTGAAGGATAGGCAAGCTGCGCCTTGTTGACAACGATGGCCGGATAAATCTCGCTCGATGCGATGCACGTATGCGCGTCGATCGTGAAGTCGGCGACCATGGCCGCGCGCGTCTCATGCTCCAGCAGGGAAGTGAGGCCCGTCGAAAGCGCCTCCGGCAGCATGGAAAAGTTCTCGACGCCGGTGTAGATCGTCGCCGTCTCCGCGAGCGCGTAGCGGTCCAGCGCCGAGCCCTTCGTCACGAAAAGATCCACATCCGCGACGGCGACCATCACGCGCAGATCGCCGTTCGGCAGCCGCTCGGCGTATTCGATCTGGTCGAGATCGCGTGAGGTGTCGTTGTCGATCGAAGACCACAGAAGGTGCCGCAGATCGCGTGCCGAAGCCGGAGGCTGCGGCGGATGGCTCTTCAGTTGTTCAGTTTCATCGAGAGCCGCTGCCGGAAAATCGGGTTGAAATCCATGTTCGATCAGAGAGCGCCGCGCAGCGTCCCGCAGGTTGAAGTGAGAATGTCCGTTCGTCATGACCACCTGTAGACAGGAAGCTCAAAACTATCACGCCGCCTGGGGAAAAGGGGAGGCGCGGAAAAGGTTCGCGGAGAATTTTGCGCATGCGGCAGCGCGGTGGCGAGTGTGCCGCAGCGCTGCGCGAATACGATGGATCACTCCGGATCAGACGGCGGCGTCGCGTCCATGCTGTTCTTTCAGATCGCGAAGCAGCGCCTCGATCTGTTCTTCGCGCTCCAGCACGGCAAAGCGATCCTCGAGCGTGTCCGCATCCGCCAGCTCTTCGTGCGCGGCGTTGCTCGCCTCGCTGCCGGCGATGCGCACACGCATGCGCTGCATCCCGGCTGCGCGGTCTTTGTTGTCGATGGCCTGCCGCGCCTGTGCCGCCCTGCCGACCACCCGCGCCCGCCGGTGCTGCGCAATCAGCATCTCGCAGCGCGAGCGCGTCTCTTCGAGCTTCTGCTGCAGTCGGCGCAGCGCGTTCTTCAGCGTCTCCACCTCGGCCTTCTGATCTTCAAGCTGCTGCGCAAAGCCGGCAGCCATTTGTTTGTGGCTCAGCGAGCGCTCCAGCGCGGCGCGCGCCAGGTCGTCATTCGCCTTCTTCACCGCAAGCTCGGCCTTGCGCTGCCATTCGGCGGCGGCCTCTTCGTGCTCTTTGCGCTTTTTGTCGAGCAGGTGCTCGTCGGCAATGGCGATGGCCACCTGTGTCTTTACCTGGAGCAGCTGATTTTCCATATCGAGCACAAGCTGCTTCAGCAGTTTCTCCGGGTCCTCGGCCTTTTCGATCAGATCGTTGAGGTTGGCCCGAAGCAGTGTTCCCACACGTTCGAGGAGTGCCATAATCTTCCTCCTTAACGGAAATAAAATTGAGGCGGAGAGCCGAAAGGCCCTCCGCCCGGGTTGAAGTTACTTGCCGTCGATCGTCGAGCTGCCGTTCGCAGAACCTCCGTTCGGCCGCGAACGCATGCTCTTCACATTCGACATCAGCTCACGCAGATCCATTCCCGAGAGCGCTTCAAAGAGCGCCGGCACCTGCGCCGCGATCTTTGCCATGTCGCCGGTGAGCTTGCTCGCGCCCGCCGCGCCGTCGCTGCCGGTCGAGACGATGGTGACCTTGTCCACCTTCGCCAGCGGCTCCGACATCGCGCGCACCACATCCGGAAGGCTCGAGATCAGCTTGTCGACCACCGCGGCCTGGCTCCACTCCTGGTATGCCTCGGCCTTGATGTTCATGGCCTTCGCCTCGGCCTCGCCCTTCTGGAAGATGACCGCCGCTTCCGCCTCGCCCTGTGTGCGGATCGCGGAGGCGCGGCCCTCGGCTTCCATCGTCAGACGCGCTTTTTCCGCCGCGGCCAGGGCTTCGATGCGCTGACGCTGAATCTCGGCATCCTTCAGCACCGTGGCGATCAGCTCCTTCTCGTGGCGCAGAATTTCCGCATCCTGCACCTTGATCTGCTGCTCTTTCTCGATCTGCATCACCTTCACCTGCTCGGCGACGACCTGCTGCTGCATCACATTCGTCTGCAGCTCGTAGGCCTTATCGGCCTGCGCCTGCTGGCGGCGGCTCTGCTCGGCGAACTGCGCCTTCTGGATATCGAGGTCGCGCTGCGCCTCCGCCTGTTTGGCCAGCGACTGCGTTTCGGCGATCACCCGCTCCTGATCGGCCGCGGCCTTCGCCACCGCCGACTCGCGCAGAGCATTCGCGCGGCGAATCGCCGTATCGCGCTCGGCCTCGACCGCGGCCACGTCCGCGTCTCTCTTGATGCGGGCAATGTCAGGACGGCCCATGTTGGTGATGTACTCGTTCTTGTCGCGAACCTCCTTGATGGTGAACGAGACCACTTCGAGCCCCATCTTGCTCATATCGTCCGCGCAGGTGGAACGCATGCGGTCGGCCACCATCTCCGGCTCCTTCACGATCTGCTCGACCGTGAGCTGGCCGATGATGCCGCGCAAATGGCCTTCCATCACCAGCCGGATCAGCCCTTCGCGCTGCGGCGGCGTTTTGGTGAGGAACTGCTCCGCCGCGGTCAGGATCGACTCCTGATCGCTGCGCACTTTGATCTGCGCCACGGCTTCGACGGTGACCGCCACGCCCTGCTTCGTGTACAGATCCTGCTGCGGAGCCACGTCGAATGACATCAGCTCGAGCGACAGCTCGCGGCAGTTCTCGACCATCGGAAAGATGATCGTGCCATGTCCCTTGATCACGCGCGGTCCGCGAAAGCCGAAGACGATGAGCGCCTCATTCGGTCCGGCTTTGCGGAACATTCTGGCCAGTATGCCCGCCAGAAGTATCAGCACCAGCAGGCCGAGTCCGACAATGACAACAATGGTGTTCGTCATAACATCCTGACCTTTCATCAGGAAAACTGCGATTACCGTTTCTGCGCCGTGCCGCGGCCGGGCTCCGCCGCTTCGTCAGCGATGTCTTCCCAGCGCCGCACGTACGCAATGCCCTGCTCGTAGCGCATGACCACCACTTCTGTATCGCGCGGAATCGCTACGCCTTCCTCACTCCGCGCGTGAGCAAAACGGCGGCTGCCGTTCTGCGAAAACAAAATCTCTCCCGTGCCGCCTTCCCGGATCGGGCCGCTGACGCGTCCCAGCATGCCGAGAATCTCCGTATCGGCCGCCGTCAGCTCGCGTTCGTGCGGCATCAGCACCCGCACCAGAAACCAGAAGAGAATCGCCGCGCCGGCCAGCCCCGTCAGTGTGGAGACGCCCAGCACCACCGGCATCACAAAACTGCCGAACTGCGTCAGCAGATAACCGCACCCTCCGAACCAGCAGAGAAACGCCGCCAGCGTGAAGCCGTTCACCGGGCTGATGCTCACTTTGCCCGCCGCCTGCGCGCCACCGTGGGTGTGCGGCACGTGCATATGGCCGTGCCCGGCCCTGCCCAGCGGCGTGTGCAGATGGAAGTGTCCGAAGTGCAGATGCCCGAAAACTCCCAGCGCCGACAGAAACGTCAGCGACAGTCCCAGCGCAAAACAGATCAGATAAAACGCCTGCCACGTCATTTGCCGGCCTCCTTTCTTTTGCCGCGCCGTGCCGTCTGCGAGCGCCCGGCCCTTTGCGCCGGCTGCGGCACGGCAGGCGGCAACGTCCTGCCCGATGCCTTCGGAGCGCTCCTCCCCGGTTCCACTCCCGGAGTGGGCCGCAGCACCTCCAGCAGCCGCTCCGCCAGTCCCTGTGTGTCGAGCACGGCTTCGAGCAGCAGCAGACAGCTGCGCGAGTCCGCGTGACGCGCCACCGCCAGCAGCGCCCGCCGCAGCTCAGGGTCGCGGCGGAAGCGCTCGGCTCCGCCGATCAGCCACAGATCGAGCTTGTCGTCGGAGGTCGGCGCCAGCGCCCGCGCATCACTCAGCAGCTCCGGGTGGTAGCCCTCCGGATCATCGACCAGATAGCCCGGATGCACGTGGAAGAACTTCGCCAGCAGCAGCCGCGTGGTGTTGGTCAGGTGCGGCCGCCCGCCGTTCTCGATCTGCGAGAGGTAGCTCTGGCTCATCTCGCCGCCGGTCTCCTCGCGGATGGCCCGCAGCAGCTCCTGCTGCGTCATGGCGCGTCCCAGCCCGCGAAGGCTGCCTTCCATCTCGCGCAGATACCGAAGTTTTTCGCCCAGTTTCATCGCCGGAAGCTCTATCGCAATCCGTGAATACGATATCGCAATATGTAATATTGCGCAACAGGAATCGAATCGCCCCCGAAAGCCGCTGAAAACAAATCGAATCCGGCTCGCCTGAGCCGGATAACCCGCGCCCACCCCTGTCTTTCTCGCCGTTTCCCGGGCGGAGCTACACTGATCTGTTATGTCACTGGCACAGCTTTCCACCGTCATTCTGCCGCATCCGCCGCAGGGAGCCTTTCGCAATGAGCCCTTCCTCGATTTTTCACAGCGCGAGAATGAGCACGACATGAAAGAGGCGCTCGTCCGGATCGGCGATCGGCTCGGATACGAATATCCGCTGATCATCGGTGGCGAGCGGATGCTCACCGCCGGCAAAATCGAATCGCGCAATCCGTCGCGGCCCGCGCAGATCGTCGGCATTCACCAGAAGGCCGGAGCCGAGCACGCCGAGCTGGCGATGCAGGCGGCGCTGAAGGCCTTCGAGACCTGGCAGTATGCGCCGGTCGAAGATCGCGCGTCGCTGCTGCTGCACGCGGGCGCGATCATTCGTAAGCGCAAGTTCGAATTCTGCGCGTGGCTTACCTATGAGGTCGGCAAGAACTGGGCAGAGGCCGATGCCGATGTGGGCGAGACCATCGACTTCCTCGAGTTCTACGCGCGAGAGGCGCTGCGCCTTGCGAAAGCGACCACGCCGATTCAGTATCCCGGCGAGCGCAATGAGCTGCTCTATCTTCCGCTCGGCGTCGGCGCGGTCATCCCGCCGTGGAACTTCCCCTTTGCCATCATGGCGGGCATGACAGCGGCGGCGATCGTCAGCGGCAACACGGTCATCCTCAAGCCGTCGAGCGACTCGCCCACCATCGCCGCGCGCTTCGTCGAAGTGCTGGAAGAGGGCGGCATGCCGGCCGGTGTCGTCAACTTCTGCCCCGGCTCCGGCGCCACCTTCGGCAACGCCATCGTCGAGCATCCGAAGACGCGCTTCATCGCCTTTACCGGATCGAAGGATGTCGGCCTCGACATTCACGAGCGCGCCGCCAAGGCCCGCCCCGGCCAGATCTGGATCAAGCGCACCATCCTCGAGATGGGCGGCAAGGATTCGATCATCGTCTCCTCCGATGCCGATCTTGACGCGGCCGTCGACGGCGTTGTCGCCTCGGCCTTCGGCTTCAGCGGGCAGAAGTGCTCGGCCTGCTCACGCGCCATCGTCGAAGAGCCGCTCTACGACGTCTTCCTCGAGCGTGTTCAGCAGCGCGTGGCGAAGCTCACGGTGGGCGATCCCGCCGCGAACCCGAATATGGGGCCGGTCGTGAACGAGGCGGCGATGAAGACGATCCTCGAATACATCGCCATCGGGAAGCAGGAGGGCCGTCTGATCAGCGGCGGCAACGCCGTCTCCACTCCGGAGAACGGATATTTCATCGAGCCGACGGTCATCGCCGACATTGCTCCCGATGCGCGCCTCGCGCAGGAGGAGATCTTCGGGCCGGTGCTTGCTGTTCTGCGGGCGCGTGACTTCGACCATGCTCTTGAAATTGCGAATAACACCGAGTACGGACTTACCGGAGCCGTCTATACCGAAGACCGCGTCAAGCTGGATTGCGCCCGGCAGAAGTATCATGCCGGAAATCTCTATTTCAACCGGAAGTGCACCGGAGCTATGGTGGGCGCGCATCCCTTCGGCGGATTCAATATGTCGGGCACGGACTCAAAGGCCGGAGGTCCGGACTATCTGTATCTCTTTACCCAGGCTAAGTCCGTAGCGGAAAAGCTGCGCTGAGTTATTTCGTATATAGTGGCCGTAACTGCTCGCAGGTAAGTGATATGGAGCAACGGGCTCAGCCACGGCTGCGGAAGTGTGCAAGGAGTGTTGTGTGGCCAGAATTCTGTGCGTGGATGACGATACGGAAATTATCCGGTTGAAGCGGCTCATCTTTGAACAGGCCGGCCACTCCATTACCGCCTGCACCAACGCCGCCGATGCGATGCGGATTCTGCAGACGCAGGACTTCGATGTGATCGTGACCGACTGGCGTCTCGGGCAGGACTCCGGACGCAGCATCGTACAGGCCGCAAGACAGCTTGCTCGCTCCACGGTTCCGGTTCTGGTGGTGTCGGGTTATGTGGACGAGGCGTTTCAGGCCGCGGAGCCGCTGGCCGACCTCTATCTTGAAAAACCTGCCGACCCGAGAGAGCTATTGCAGGTGCTTGAGGCGCTGCTTCAGGCCAGACCCGCAGCAGCGCCCGCCGAATAAGTAACTGGTTCTGTTACGTTCCCTGCATCATCAGCTCGCCGACAGCCGCGGCTGCCTCGGCGAGAATCCGGTGATGGATGGTGAACAGCGCCAGCTCCAGCCGGTCGGAGACGCCGGTCTTGTCATAGATGCTGCGAAGGTAATTCTTGATGACCTGTTCGGTCGTTCCCAGGCGCATCGCGATTTCCTTGTTCTTGCATCCCTGAACGATCAGCGCGACGATCTTCATCTCCTTCGGAGTCAGACGGTCGCGAACCCGCGCTCCGACAAGATCCTCGTCCGGCGGCTGAACGGCGCCGATTCCGGCTGCGCGCACGTTCCGCTCTCCTGCGGCCACGCGGCGCACGCAGTCGATGAGGGCAGGGCCGCTCACGCCGCGATGCAGAAATCCCTGCACACCCGCACTAAGGTACGGCAGGGGAGATTCACCATTTTCGGCAATCACGATACAGCGGCTGCCGGCGGCGCGCACACGTTCGACAAAATCAGGCAGTTCAAGTTTGAGTGTGGATGCGAAAAGCACAGTGGCACAGCGGAAGGCATCCAGTGCCGGCAAAAGCCGTTCCGCCTCCGCGCACTGAGCAATAATGCGAAAGTCGTCCTCCATAGCGAGTATTTTGGCGGTACCCGCGCGGAAGATCGCCTGGCTATCGGCTAAGATAACTTTGTTCATCGATCTTTCGTTTCCTCAAATGACTTTCCCATACCGGGCAGACGGTCTTGCGGGACAGTCTACACATGCATGATCGACTTGGTTTCAGGCGCAGCTGATCGCTGCTGCCTGTGCAGCTCATCGACCGGTAAGAACCCGACCTTGTGTCTCTTCTGAACAGCCGGACACTGTGTGGCGTCTAAAGTCGCATACTGAGGAATCGCAGCTTACTACCAGGTTCCTTCTGATTTTTTGGTAAATTGGAATCAAGAGTAGCGAAGAAACCTTCTCTCTGCAAAGCAAAAAGTTATTGATAGCTCAAAGGATAGCTCCGACCTCGCCCGAAGGTTATCAAAAAAATACTGACGGAGCATACACTCACTGTACCGATGGGTAAACCAGTCATCCTCGCGGTGGACGACGACGCCAGCGTTCTGGAAGCGGTCATCCAGGATCTGCGCCGTCAGTACGGCTCCGGCTACCGCATTCTGCGCGCCGGTTCGGGCCAGGCAGCTCTCGATATCTGTGCGCAGCTCAAAGAGCGCGGCGATGTGGTCGCTCTCTTTCTCTCCGACCAGCGCATGCCCGGCATGCAGGGCGTCGAATTTCTGGAGCGGGCGCAGGGGGTTTATCCCGATGCGAAGCGCGCGCTGCTCACCGCGTATGCCGACACCGAAGCGGCCATCCGCGCCATCAACACCGCCCGCATTCACTACTATCTGACCAAGCCCTGGGACCCGCCCGAGGAGCAGCTTTATCCGGTGCTAGACGATCTGCTCGAAGACTGGCGCGTCGACTATAAGCCGCCGTTCGAGGGTCTGCGCGTCGTCGGTCCGCGCTGGTCGCTGCGCGATTATCAGGTGCGCGACTTCCTCTCGCGCAATCAGATTCCGTATGTCTGGCTCGATCCGGAAAAGGACGATGCCGCCGTGCAGCTTCTGCAGCAGTACAAGGTGGACGACCGCCACCTGCCCGCGGTCCTCTTTCCCGACGGCGCCGCGCTCGTGCAGCCGACCATTACGGAGTTGGCCGGCCGCGTCGGCCTGCGCACTCAGGCGCAGAAGGACTTTTACGACCTGGCCATTATCGGCGCTGGTCCGGCGGGCCTCGCCGCCGCTGTGTACGGCGCCTCCGAGGGGTTGAAAACGCTGGTCATCGAGCCGGAAGCGCCCGGCGGCCAGGCAGGCAGCAGCTCGCGCATCGAAAATTATCTCGGCTTTCCCTCCGGGCTCAGCGGAGCCGACCTTGCCCGCCGCGCCTACGTGCAGGCTTCGCGCTTCGGGGCTGAATTCCTCACCCAGCGCGCGACCAGCATCTGCGTCGATAACCAGTACCGGCTGGTGCGCCTGGCCGATGACCGCGATGTCTCCTGTTATGCCTGCGTTATCGCCACGGGGGTCAATTACCGCCGTCTTGCCGCTCCCGGCGTCGAGCGGCTGACCGGAGCAGGTGTCTATTATGGTGCCGCGCTGGTCGAGGCGCGCTCCTGCGCCGGAGAGCAGGTATATATCGTTGGCGGAGCCAATTCCGCCGGCCAGGCGGCGATGTACTTCTCCCGGTACGCTGAAAAAGTGACTATGCTGGTGCGTTCCGGCTCGCTTGAGTCGAGCATGTCGAAATATTTAATCGATCAGATTGCCGGCACATCCAATATCGTGGTGGAAACCTGGGCAGAAGTGAAGGAAGCCATAGGAGAGAACAGGCTGGAAGCCATCCGGATCGGCACGCAGCAGGGTGAGGAGCTCCGTCCGGCAACCGGGCTGTTTATCTTCATCGGGGCCGCTCCGCAGACGGACTGGCTGCCGGAGGGCATCATGCGGGATGCGAATGGCTTTATTCTTGCCGGGCGGGATTTTCGGGTCGAAGGGCAGCTTCCGCGCATCTGGAAAGAGGAGCGTGAGCCCTTTCTGCTCGAAACCAGTACACCAGGGGTCTTTGTTGCCGGCGATGTTCGTCACGGCTCGGTCAAGCGTGCGGCTTCGGCAGTGGGCGAGGGTTCCATAGCCGTACAGTTTGTGCATCAGTATCTTGCCCGCTTCTAGCGGGCGCGTCATGGATGGATAAAGCGCAGATGGAAGGACAGGTTACCTCGGAAACGATTTCTGCTCAGGAATTGCTTTCGCAGCTCCGTGAAACCGCGGTATTTTCTCAGTCGCAGGCCGCCGATCTGGCCTGTCTCGATGACGTGGAGCTGGTGCATGCGCCGGCCGGCTCGCTGCTCTTTGAGCAGGGCGAGCCCCGTCTCTCTTTCTGGGTGCTGCTCGGCGGCCAGGTCAAGGTGACCAAGGCCGGCAGCAAGGGCGAGATCACTCCGCTTGCCGTCCTTCAGGCCGGTGAATCCTTCGGCGAAGTCCCGCTGATGCTCGGCTCCGAGTGCGCTCCGGCCAGCTGCAGCGTGGTCGAGGACAGCACGCTGGTGCGGATCGAGGCCGATGCCTTCTGGCGTCTGATGTCCACCTGCCCGGCCGTGCGCGGCGGCGTTCTGGCCAATATGGCGCGCCGCATCGAAACCTATCAGACGCTGACGCAGCAGAGAGAGAAGCTGATCTCGCTCGGCACGCTGGCCGCCGGTCTGATGCACGAGCTGAACAACCCCGGCGCCGCCGCCAAACGCGCCGCCTCCCAGCTTCGCGAGAACATGACGCAGCTGCAGGAGATCAGCCTGCGCCTGACCGATACGCCGCTTACGCAGGAGCAGAAGTCCTGCCTGCGCGATCTGCAGCAGGCGGCCTTTAATCAGCAGAAGAATGCCGCCCTCGGCAGCCTTGAGCAGTCCGATGCCGAAGAGGCGCTGACCGAATGGCTGGAGAGCATCGGCGTCATGAACGCCTGGAAGCTTGCTCCCATTCTGGTGGCCGCCGGCTGGGTGAGGGACGATATCCAGTGCGCGCAGTATGCCTTCCCTCCCGCGCTGCTCTCCGACGCTCTGAACTGGCTTGGCGCGCTGCTCTCGAACTTCCACCTTCTTACCACCATCGAAGAGAGCCTCAGCCGCGTCACCGAGCTGGTCATCGCCGTCAAAAAATACGCCTGGGACGGCAAGAACAAGGAACACCAGGTCGATGTGCAGGACAGCATCCACAGCACCCTCATCCTTCTCGGTCACAAATTCCGCCACAAACAGATCGTCGTCGAGAAGCGATTCACCCCCGAGCTTCCCCGCCTGACGACCTCCGCTACCGGCCTCAGTCAGGTCTGGACCAATCTCCTCGACAATGCCATCGACGCATCCCCCGACGGCGGGAAGATCGTCGTGCGCACCTGGGTCGAGCGCAATCAGGTCTGCGTCGGCGTCTCCGATACCGGACCGGGCATTCCCCCCGAGCATCGCGAGCGCATCTTCGAGCCCTTCTTCACCACCAAGCCTGCGGGCGTGGGCACCGGCCTCGGCCTCGACATTACGTACCGCATCGTCGCCGGCAGCTATCACGGACAGATCGAGTTCACCTCTGAGCCCGGAAACACCGAGTTCATCGTCCGGCTTCCCATCAGCGAATAAGCGAGGCGGTTTTTCCCGGGCCATAAAGCGCTGCGAAAAAGGCTTATGGAATTGGCTCCGGAGAGCGGGCAACACTGCCCGCAGCCGGGCTATCTCATCTGTCAGCAGGCTGGTCTTCGTCAGACCCACCCACAGGAAAAATCAACGTGAAGAGATCATAACTTCACCGCTCCGGTCTTCGCGCACAGCGCGTACACGAATATGAGCACGGATTCCAGGCCAGCGGCTCAGCCCCGGCCCTCCCCCACTGACCGTGTTCCGTGAAGAGGCAGGGTTCAGGCCCTGCCTCTTTCCGTCTTCCTCTCCTGAAGTTCACTCCCGCTCCGCCGATACATCCGTCAGAGCTCGCGGTGCAGGCCATGCTGTCTCTGGGCAGCGCTGCCGTGCGCCCTTTCGCAGAGCCCGACCGGGTACAGGAGAGCCGGAACGCATGTTTGCCATCGTTGGAATACTGATCGTTTTCGGCGCCGTAACCGGCGGCTATCTTCTGGAGAAGGGGAAGCTGGCGGTTCTGGTGCAGCCGTCGGAGCTGCTGATCATCGGCGGCGCGGCGCTGGGAACGCTGCTGATCGCCAATCGCGTCCATACGCTCAAAAAGATCGCCGCCGGAGCCGGAGGCGTCTTCGGCGCCCTGCTGTACAGCCAGGCCCGCTATCTCGAAACACTGAAGATGATGTATGAGCTGCTGAACAAGGCGCGCCGCGCCGGCATGCTGGCCATTGAAGCCGATATCGAGGACCCGGCGACGAGCCAGGTCTTCGGAGCCTCTCCGGCCTTTCTGAAGGATCATCACGCGCGCGACTTTGTCTGCGACACCATGCGCATGGCCGTCACCGGAGGCATCGATCCCTTCGAGATGGACCAGATGATGGAGCTCGATATGGAGGTGCAGCACCGCTCGGCGACCGAGCCGGTCCACTCGCTCAGCGCTCTGGCGGACTCGCTTCCCGGTCTCGGCATCGTCGCGGCCGTGCTGGGCGTGGTCATCACTATGGGCGCGCTCGGCGGCCCGCCCGAGCAGATCGGCCACAAGGTGGCCGCGGCGCTGGTCGGCACTTTTCTCGGCATTTTGCTCTGCTACGGCCTCATCGGTCCGGTAAGCGCGTCCATGTCGAAGTCGATGGACGACGAGAATGCCTACCTCTATATGCTGCGCGTGCTGATGCTCTGCTTTATCCGGGGCAATCCGCCGATCATGGCCATCGAAGTCGCCCGCCGCGCGATACCCATGCACGTCCGCCCTTCGTTTACAGAGGTGGAGACGGCCTGCCGCGGTCCGCGCACCGGCGAAACCCCCGAGGGAGAGACGGAGACAGCCGCCTGAGCGCCTATGTCGAAGATCATTTTCGTCCGGAAGAAAGGCCACGGCGAAGCGCACCATAAGTCCGGCGCGTGGAAGGTCGCCTATGCCGACTTCGTGACCGCGCTGATGGCACTCTTCATAGTGCTCTGGCTGATGAACACCAACGACCACATCCGCCAGGCCGTCGCCGGATACTTCAACGATCCCTCCGGCAAATCCGCGCTCACCGGAACCGACCGCTCCGGCTCGAACGACAGCCTGCCTATCACCCGCAATAATGTCGCCAGTCTCAAGGAGCGCCTGGAGTCGGCCATTCTCAAGCGCAATAATCTCAAGGCGCTCTCCGATCACATTCAGATCACCATCACCCCGGAAGGTCTACGCATCGAGCTGCTCGAATCGAAGGACGGCACCTTCTTCAATACCGGCAGCGCCACCCTCAGCCAGAACGGCCGGGAGCTGCTGCAGCTCATCTCGCAGCAGCTCGGCAGCCTGCCCAATCAGATCTCGATCGAGGGACACACCGACGCGCGGCCTTATGCGCTCACCGGCAGCTACAGCAACTGGGAGCTCTCGACCGATCGCGCCAACGCGGCGCGGCGTGTGATGCAGGCCTCTGGCCTGCGCGGCGATCAGGTCTCTCAGGTGCGCGGCTATGCCGACGAGCAGCTTCGCGTCCCCTCCAACCCCTACGATCCCTCGAACCGCCGCATCTCGCTGATCGTCCAGTACATGAAGGATGCACCCGACCCTCCCGGCATTGTCACGCCGCATGCGCCGCTCGCCGCGCAGGTGCAGATTCACTGAGTCCGCTCGCTGTCTTCGAGTCCCGCACCGCAGGCGCGCTGAAATCTCTACGGCGTCAGCCCGGCAGCGCTGCGGCCTTCGCATTCCATGTACGCTGAGGACTTACTCTGAATACTCGGGGAATCCGGATGCCGAAGCTGCCGCGTGCCATACTGTCTGCCATCGTCTGCCTGACCGCGCTCTCCCTCTCTGCGCAGAGCTTTACCGACATCAGGCCCAGCCCGGCGCAGGTGGCCTGGCAGGATCTCGAGATCGGCGTCATCTTCCACTTCGGCACCAACACCTTTCTCAACCGCGAATGGGGCGACGGCACCGCCAGCCCGTCTGTCTTCAACCCCGCGCACGTCGATACCGATCAGTGGATGAAGGCCGTCAAAGCCGGTGGCGCGCGATACGTCGTCCTGGTCGCGAAGCACCATGACGGCTTCGCTCTGTGGCCGACGGCGCAGACCAGCTACAGCGTCAAATCCAGCCCGTGGCTCGACGGCAAAGGTGATCTGGTGCGCATGGCCTCCGATTCGGCCCGCGCCAACGGCCTCGGCTTCGGCGTCTATCTCTCTCCCTGGGACCGCCACGAGCCGAAGTACAACGATCCGCCGGCCTACGACAAGTTCTACCTCGCCGAGCTGGACGAGCTGGCGCAGCACTACGGTCCACTCACCGAGTTCTGGCTCGACGGAGCCGGCAGCGCCGGGCACACCTACGACTTCGCCAAAATCGTCACCGAGCTCCGTACCTATCAGCCCAACGCCATGGTCTTTGCCGATGTCGCGCTCTTCCAGTACGCCGACCTGCGCTGGGTGGGCTCGGAAGACGGCACCATTCCGTACGAGAACTGGAACGTCATCGACCGTGCCGGGTACCTGCGCTGGCGTCCCGTCGAGGCCGACACGCCGCTGCGCAAACTGCACTGGTTCTGGCACCCGCACGACGAGTCGAGCCTGAAGTCCGTCTCCGAGCTGGTCGACATCTACAACAAAACCGTCGGCCACGGCGGCCAGCTCATGCTCGGCATTGCGCCGGACGACACCGGGCTGGTGCCGCAGGCGGACGCGGCCCGCCTGAAGGCGTTTGGCGATGCGATTCACCAGCTTTACGGGCACAACCTCGTCGCCGAAGAGCACGGACGGCCCGCAGCCGGCGAGGAGGCCACCTTCGACAGCGACACGGATACCTTCTGGTCCGCTCCGCAGGGCTCGCACCATGCCACGCTTGAAATCAGCTTCCCGAAACCTGTGACCTTCGACCGCTCGCTCGCCATGGAGTGGCTCAACGATGGCCAGCACATCGAAAAATATGCTGTGGAAGTCTTTGAAAACGGCCGCTGGAAGACGGTCGCCTCAGCCCAGGCCATCGGCCACAAGAAGATCGATATCTTTCCGCCGGTCACGGCGCAGCGGGTCCGCCTCAACCTGCTTTCGACCACCGGCGAGGCGCATATTCGCGAGTTCCAGATCTTCAACGACGCGAACGTGAAGCTGCCCCGGGAGTAGCCTCACATCATCCGCGCAAACTTCTGCCGCCGTGCCTCCCACTCGTCGGTCGAGAAGAGGCGCGGCCCCACTTCGATCAGCCGCGGCACCATCTGAAAGACCGCGACCGGGCTCCAGCGCCGGCCCTCGCGCATGCGGAAGCCCTTCTCGTTCAGGTCGCTGGCGATATTTGAGAAAGGGAAGTCCTGCACCAGCAGCTCCATCATCAGCAGCAGGGCCTGGTTTTCCTTCGGATCGATCTCCAGCCGGCTGCAGTCGTCGGAGATGCGCAGGCCGTAGGGAATCTGCTCGCTGAAAGCGCCCTCCGTCGGAGCCTCCGAGTCGGGCAGCTCGCGCCGCCACTCGATCGAGACCAGCTTCCAGCCGGCCGCCATGCGCTGCTCCATCACCTCCGGGCTGAAGGGCCCCGAGATTACATCGCGAATCCTTTCAAAATGCGCCATCCAAAGCCTCCCCGCAGATTTCCGCCGTACCCAGTGGCAATCGCCATGCCAAAGCGCCGGACCCTTCTGCGCGCCGCAAGCAAAACATAAGAAAAGATATCTTCGCCAGAGCGTTTCCCTGTTTCGATCTCCGAGCGTCCACTTTCCGGAATCTGCGTCCACTCCCGGACGGCCGCAGGAATACTCGAAACCGAAGCCTCCAGGAGAGAACAGCGGTGCCGCCAAGACTGCCCGAGCGGCCGGCTCTGAATCTTTTCTTGATATCAAGCATCTTGATATCGAGAAAATTGACGATGGCAACTCAAAACCAATCCGGAAATACGACGGACACCCGGGGTATTCACCTCTGGCTGATCCTGCGGAAGGCATCCCGCACCCTCGAAGCGCACGCGATCCGCAATATCGCGGCGCTGGGCATGGGAGTGAGCGACTTTGCCGTGCTCGAAGCGCTGCTGCACAAAGGGCCGCTGACGGTGAAAGAGATCGGCGCGAGAGTGCTGCTGACCAGCGGCTCGATGACCGCGGCCATCGACCGCCTGGCGGAGCGCGGCCTGGTCGAGCGCACCGAAGATGCCGAAGACCGGCGGGCGCGAGTCATTCGGCTTACGTCATCGGGCCGCGCCCTGATCCGCCGCGCCTTCCGCGGCCACGAGCAGGCGATGGAGCAGGCCGTCGCTTCGTTTGCCTGCGAAGATCGCGTGCAGCTGATCGATCTGCTGCGCCGCCTTGGACGCAGCACCGATCCGCCGCCGCACTGATACCGCGCTTCGGCAGATTTCCGGCAGCCGTTTTCAGCATTGCACCGCAACCACATCCGGCATCGCAGCGATGCCAAAGGAGCAACACCATGTCTGTACAGAAGAAAATCCTCTCCATCAACGGGCCGGTCTCGAAGCACTGGGTCGGCGACGGCTTCCCCGTGCGCACCCTCTTCGCGCCCAATGGAGTCACCCCCGAGCTCAGCCCGTTCCTGATGCTCGACTACGCGGGCCCGGCTTACTTTGAGCCTTCCAGCCGCGCACGCGGCGTCGACGAGCACCCGCACCGCGGCTTCGAGACCGTCACCATCTCGTGGCAGGGCGCGGTCGATCATCGCGACTCGGCCGGCAACTCCGGCACCATCTACCCCGGCGACGTGCAGTGGATGACGGCCGCCTCCGGCGTTGTGCACGAGGAGAAGCACGAGCGTGAGTTCACGAAGAACGGCGGCGTCTTCGAGGTCGTGCAGCTCTGGGTCAACCTGCCCAAAGAGCACAAGATGACGAAGCCGCGCTATCAGGCCATCACCAGTCGGCAGATTCCCGTGGTGAAGCTGGGCGGAGAGAGCGTCGCCCGCGTCATCGCCGGAGAGCTGGACGGAGTGAAGGGTCCGGCAAAGACCTTTACGCCGGTCAACGTCTTCGACGTGCGCCTGAAGGCCGGCGACAAGGTCGATCTGGCGCTGCCCGAGGGGCACAACAGCCTGCTCGTTCTGCTGAAGGGCGATGTCACGATCAACGGAAGCACCGCGCTCGAAGGCGAGGCGAAAAAGGCCTCCCTCAGCGCGGAAGGCGATTCGGTCGCGCTCGAAGCAAAGGCCGACACCATCCTGCTGGTGCTGAGCGGAGAGCCGATTGATGAACCCATCGCCAGCTACGGCCCCTTTGTGATGAACACTCGCGAAGAGCTGATGCAGGCCGTCACCGATTACCAGTCCGGACGGATGGGGCATTTGGCGTAAGGCAGCCGGTAAAGCCGTTAGATGGTAAAGCGGTCAGCTGTAAAAGCGATCAGCGGAAGTCCGGTCAGTTAAAGTCCGGATAGCTGGATTCCACTCAGGTTTGCTCTTGCTCGTAGTTGAAATATCAGCTGCGCAAGGGCAAATCGGGGTGGGGCAGCTTACTCCGCCCGCAGACATGTTTCAGGAGTTACAAAAATCCGTCAAACCGTCTTACCCTGTCCATTTTTCGCTAACCGCTTTTCAGCTGACCGGTTCTTCACTGGCCGCTTCTTCACTGACCGCTTTTTAGCTGACAGGACTTTAGCTGCCTTCAGATCAGCTCCGTCTCCCACAGATCGTGCAGGTGGACGATCCCTTCGATGCGCCGCTCTGCATCGACCACCACCAGCGACGTAATCTTCTTCTCTTCCATAAAGTGCAGCGCCCGCACGGCCAGCTCGTCGGCGGCAATGGTCTTCGGCTCGCGGTTCATCACCTCGCCTGCGGTCTTCTTCAGACACTCCGGCCCGTCGAGATCGAGCAGCCGCCGCAGGTCGCCGTCGCTGATGATCCCCGCCAGCCGTCCTTCGCGCTCGACCGTGGTCACGCCCAGCTTTTTGCGCGACATCTCGTAGATCACGTCCTTCATCGCCGTCTCCGGCTGCACCTTCGGCACCGCATCGCCGGTGCGCATCTTCTGGTGGACACGCAGCAGCCGCTTGCCCAGCTTGCCGCCCGGGTGCAGCTCGGCGAAGTCCTCGGTCCGAAAGCCCCTGCGCAGCGATACGGCAATTGCCAGTGCGTCGCCCAGCGCCAGCATGGCCGTGGTCGAGGCGGTGGGAGCCAGGCCGATGCCGCAGGCCTCCTGCTCCACGCTGCAGTCCAGCGCCACGTCGCTCGCCTGGGCCAGCGTCGACTGCATGCTGCACACAAAGCTGATCAGCGCTTCGCCCACCCGCCGGATCACCGGCATCAGGCGCAGAATCTCCTCCGTCTCGCCGCTGGCCGACAGCGCAATCACCACATCGCCCCGCGCCAGCATGCCCAGGTCTCCGTGCGCCGCCTCGGCCGGATGCAGAAACAATGCCGGGCTGCCGGTGGAGCTGAGCGTGGCTGCAATCTTCTGCGCGATGATGCCGCTCTTGCCCATGCCGGTCACCACCACGCGCCCGCGCGATTCGCCGCAGGCGAGCACCCGCTCCACGGCGCGCTCGAAATCCGCCGCCATCGGCCCATCCAGACGGGCGGCCAGCGCCTCGAGCGCTTCGGCCTCGATCCTTACCAGTTGTGACGGTGTGTGTTCGGTCAAAATCACGCCCCAAAACACTCGATGCTATCAGAGCGGCATCGGCTTATTCTGTGCTGTTCCACGAAGTTCCACTAAAATGGTGGATGGAAGGCGGTATCGTGTGCGACGGAACTCTCTTGTCATTCTTGTGATGGTGGCAGCCCTGACGGCGATGGTCTGGGCCGGTGTTGTCAATTACCGGCACCGCAAACAGGAGCAGGCGAAGATGCAGGGCCCGCAGATGCTGCTGGTGCCCGACAACGGCACGCCGTCTTCGGCCGCAGGCGCGGTGCAGCCCGCCGCCGATTCCTCTGCAGATCAGGGGCCCGCCTGGGTCGATCCGCTGCAGGACAAGCCCGCGCCCAACTTCACGCTCGAAGACCTGCAGGGAAAGAAGGTCTCGCTCTCCAGCTTCAAGGGCAAGGCCGTCGTCGTCGACTTCTGGGCCACCTGGTGCGCGCCCTGCAAGATCGAGATTCCGTGGTTTGAAAAGCTGCACGATCAGTACTCTGCGCAGGGGCTGGAGATTCTGGGCGTCTCCGCCGACGACCTCGACAAGGACAACAAGACGCAGAACCAGAAAGACAAACAGCAGATCTCCGAGTTCGTAACGAAGATGCACATGAACTATCCGGTGCTTATCGACGCCGACTCGATTGCGAAGCCCTGGGGCGGCCTCGATGCGCTGCCTACGACCTTCTTCATCGATCGCAGCGGCAAGGTCGTCGCCGCCACGCTCGGCCTCGCAAGCAAAGACGAGATCGAAGCCAACATCAAAAAAGCGCTCGGCAGCGGAGCCGCCTCGTGACACGGCTTCCGCTTCTTCTGTCCGGCGCCGCGCTGCTGCTCTGTGCGGCAGGTGCGGTGGCCATGCAGAAGCTGCCGTGGCAAAAGAGCGGTGCGAACAACGGCCAGCCGCCGCAGTCCGTGGCCTATCTCTATCCCGAGCAGATCACGCTCACGGCAGGGAAGCAGGGCTCCGTCGAGATGCACTTCCGCGTGAAAGACGGCCTGCACATCAACTCGCATACCCCGCGCGAGAAGAGCTTCATTCCGACGCAGCTCATTGTGGCAGAGCCCTCCGGAGTGAAGGTCAGCTCCGTCGATTTCCCCTCGGGCTCCGACTACAGCCCGGCCTTCAGCCCTTCGGACAAGCTCAGCGTCTATACCGGCGAGTTCGTCGTGACGGCGCATATTACGGCAACGCCCGGCGAGCATCTTCTGGAAGGCGCGCTGCGCTACCAGGCCTGCGACACCAACTCCTGCTATCCCCCCCGCGAGGCGCCGGTTGCGCTGGATATTATCGCTGACCAGGTCAGACGATGAAGAAAGTTATCCGGGTTCTGCTGCTCGCTTCGCTGGCGTTTGCCATGCTTTCTGTTCCGGCGGTCTCCTACGCCGCGCCCGCGCCGGGCAACCATGAGACGCGCTCGGACAAGACGCAGAAAAAGTTCATGAAGCAGAAGCGGAAAGAAGAGAAGAAGCTGGCGAAGGCGCAGAAAAAGTCCATCAAGGCCTGGAAGAAGCGCAACCGCTCCGGCCACTGATCCCAGCGGCCGAAGCCTGCGCGCCCCGCTTACACGTCTCCCGGAATGCCGCCCGTATCGCGCAGCCGCCGCACCACGCGTTCTCTTCCAAGTGCCGTCATCACCGCAAACAGACTCGGCGCCACGGCCTGTCCGGTCAGCGCCACGCGCGCGCCGTTGATCAGCGCGCCCGCCTTCACGCCCTTTTCTTCGGCGAAGCCGCGCAGCACCTGCTCGGTCGAAGCCTCGGTGAACTCCGCGGCCGTGTAATAGCGCTCCGCCAGCTCCACCAGCAGGGCGCGCACCGCCGCGTCCTTCAGGAATTTTGTAACAGCGGCGGGATCATATTCGAAATCGTCGCCGAAGTAAGCGCGAAATGGTCCGCCAAAGTCCTTCAGATTGCGCGCGCGGGGCTTCAGCAGATCGATCAGCGAAAGAATCTCGTCGTGCGGCCGTGCCGGGTGGAACTCGGCTCTGCGCCACTCCTCTTCGACCAGCGGCAGCAGCTTATCCGAGCTGTACGCACGAATATATTCGGTGTTGAACCACGCCAGCTTGTCGTTGTCGAAGACGGCGTTGGACTTTGAGATCCCGTCGAGCGAAAAGAGCTGCTTCAGCTCGTCGGAGGAGAAGATCTCGCGGTCTTTATGTGCCGTGCCGGGCGACCAGCCGAGCAGCGCGAGAAAGTTCCGGAAGGCCTCCGGCACAATGCCCATGTCTTTATAGGCGATGACGCTGGTCGCGCCGTGGCGCTTCGAGAGCCGCGTCTTGTCCGGGCCCAGAATCAGCGGAACATGCGCAAAGACCGGCATCTCCGCGCCCAGAGCCGCATACTGCAGCACCTGCTTCGGCGTGTTCGAGATATGGTCGGCGCCGCGAATGATGTGCGTCAGCTCCATGTCGAGATCGTCCGCCACCACGCTCAGGTGATAGGTCGGAATGCCGTCCGAGCGCAGCAGCACAAAATCTTCGATCTCGGCATTGGAGAACTCCACGCGCCCGAAGACCGCATCGTCGAAGCCGGTGCTGCCTCCTTCGGGCACCGCAAAGCGCACCGCGCACGGCTCGCCCGCCGACCTTCTCTGCGCCGCGGTCTCGCGCGCAATCTTCCGGCAGCGCCGGTCATACATGGGAGGCCGCCCGGCAGCCGTGGCTTCGGCGCGGCGCTGTTCCAGCTCTTCTTTCGTGCAGAAGCAGTAGTAGGCGTGGCCGCCGGCGATCAGCCGCTCCGCCGTCTGCGTGTACAGATCCAGCCGCCGCGACTGAAAGAACGGGCCCTCATCCCAGTCCAGGCCGATCCAGCGCATGCCTTCCAGAATGCCCTCGACCATCGCCTCCGACGAGCGCTCGAAGTCCGTGTCTTCGATCCGCAGAATGAAGGTTCCGCCAAAGCGGCGGGCAAAGAGCCAGTTAAACAGGGCAGTACGCGCTCCGCCCACATGCAGGTAGCCGGTGGGTGAGGGCGCAAAACGGACGCGGGGAGACTTGCCTGGATTCATAGAGTAGGACATTTCAGCTCAATATTGGATTCGGTGCCGGCTTCGGTCTCGTGGAAGGGCTCTCTTCCGTTCCGTGGAAGGATTCGTGCTCCGCCGTGGCATCGTCATGCAGTTCTGAGCCGGATCATGCACGCCTCTGTCCACTCCCCGGGAAGCCCTGTGAACTACTTTATCGCAATCACGGCAGCCCGCGTCAGACGCGGCCGTGGCCCTCCCTGCTGCTCTCTTCCTGGCCTGAAAGTTCCGATGAGAACCGCAGCGGGAAAAAACACGGCGCCGGCGCGGAAATCTCTGCACAGTAAGTCACTCCCGCAGTTACATTACTCTGCAGCGCGGAAGCAGAGCATGCGCGACAGAATGTATGGAACCGGAGAAGGAGACCCGTGCGTTACAAAGCCGGATTTGCCGCTGTATGCCTGATGGTATGTTCTTCAATTGAGTTGTTTGCGGCGCCGGCCGCTGACCATCCTGTGAAAACCGCATCCGGGGTTGTCTCCGGAGTTGAAGCTCCCCAATCGCACATTCTGTCCTTTAAGGGCATTCCCTTCGCCGCCCCGCCGGTCGGAAACCTGCGCTGGCGTCCGCCGGTGCCGCCGGCATCGTGGAAAGGTGTCCGCAAGGGCGATCAGTTCGGCGCGAGCTGCATGCAGCATACCAGGAAAGAGGTCCTGCCCTGGACGCAGGAGTACCTCGTCCAGAACCAGGTGAGCGAGGACTGCCTCTATCTGAATGTGTGGACGCCTCAGGCTTCGGCAAAGGCCGGTCTGCCGGTGGTCGTCTATATTCATGGCGGCGGCATGGTCGAGGGCTCGGGCGGCATCGCTGTATACGACGGCGAGAACCTGGCGAGCACCGGCCTCGTGATCGTCACCATCAACTACCGCCTCGCCGCCTTCGGCTTTCTCGCCTATCCCGGTCTTACCGCGGAATCCCGGCATCACAGCTCGGGCAATTACGGGCTGATGGATCAGATCGCCGCCCTGCGCTGGGTGCGGCAGAACATCCGGAACTTCGGCGGTGATCCGGACCGTGTCACCATCTGGGGGCAGTCCGCAGGAGCCTTCAGCGTGGGCGCCCTCATCGCCTCGCCCGAAGCCAAAGGACTCTTCCAGCGCGGCATGGCCGACAGTGGCCTGGGGAATGTTGTCTTCCCGATGCCCGATCTCGCTGCCGCCGAGCAGGCCGGCGTCCGCTTCGCCGAGGCCCACCACGCCCGCAATGTGCAGGAGCTCCGCGCCCTTCCTGCGGCTGATCTGCTGCCCGATCAGCAGGACCGCAGCCTGCACTTCGCGCCCGATCTGGACGGCTGGATTCTCCCCGCCAGCATGCAGGCCCTCAGCGCGCGCGGCACCGACAGCGATGTTCCGGTCATCACCGGCTACCAGGCCGACGACGGCGCGCTCTTTGCTCCGCAGCCCCATTCCGCCGCCGAGTACGACCGCATGGCGCACCGGTACTACGGCAGCTTTGCCTCCGAGTTCGAGCGCCTCTATCCGGCCTCCACGTCCGATGAGATCGCGCAGATGTCGAAGAAAAGCATGCGCGACCGCGACCGCGTTTCGATGTTCCTCTGGGCCTCGGGCCGCGGGAAAAATCATAAGAGTCCGGTCTACACCTACTACTTCGACCGCGCGATTCCCTGGCCGCAGCATCCGCAGTACGGAGCCTTCCACTCCGGCGAGCTTCCGTACTTCTTCCGGAACCTCGGCGTCCTCGACCGCCCCTGGGAGGACGCAGACCACCGTATCGCTCAGACCACCTCGGCGTATCTGAAGAACTTCGCCGCGACCGGGAATCCGAACGGCCCCGGCCTGCCGAAGTGGCCGCAGGTCAGCGCCGGCTCGCCGGCCACGATGGAGATCGGTGTGCAGACCGGCACCATGCCTCTCGCCGAAAAGGTGCGGCTGGACTTCTGGCTGCGCTACTTCCGCTCCCCGGACAGCCGGAACGCTCCGGTTTTCTAAGGCGAGTCCGCCGGCTGCGAGGGCGGTTCTGCCCGAAAGCAGGGCCTCGGCCGCGGGGCGGAGTTAGTGCTGGCGCGGAGAGCCTCTTTACGATATGTTGACGGTCAAAGAGAGTATCCTGCGCGCCGGTAATTTTGCTCGCGCACTCTCTGCAACGTTGTTCAGCGGCAGGCAGTCGTTCTCTTTCCCATAGGTCGTGTTTCTCCCCCTGTGCGACCCCGTGACGAAAGACAGGCCTTCAGGGGATTTCATGGCTTTTCTTCGGCAGTTCGACGACGATGTGTTCATCAGCTACGCCTGGAAGGACGATGAGCCGGTCATCGAGGGCGAAAAGGGCTGGGTCACGCACTTCCATCGCGATCTGCGCAGCCGTCTGGCGCAGTGGCTCGGTGCGGAGGCCAAGATCTGGCGCGATGAACACGAGATTAAAGGCAACGACCCCTTTGCCGACAAAATCAAGTCGCAGCTGCCGCGCACCGCGGTTCTGATCTCGGTCATCTCCCCGCTGTATTTTCACTCCGAGTGGTGCCGGGCCGAGTTTGACGCCTTTCTCGCTTCGGCCAACGAAGATACCACGCTGCCGGTGCCCGTCCTCAAGCGGCTTTTCAAGGTGGTCAAGACGCCCGTCGAAGGCCGGATTCAGCCGCCCGAGATGCAGGCCGTGACCGGGTATGAGTTTTACGAGCTGGACGGCAAGACAGCCTACGAATACAACCGGGAGTTTGGCGAGAAGTGGCGCTACAAATACGCCGACGAGCTGAACCGGGTGGCCTACGATCTGGCCGAGTTTCTCCGCAGCCTCAGCGGCGTGCGCCAGGCCGAGCCCCTGGGCACGATCTATCTCGCCGAGACGACCTCCGACCTGCGCGCGGCCCGCGAAGAGGTGAAGCGCGACCTGATCCATCGCGGCTATGCCGTTCTGCCCGACCGCCCGCTGGCCCAGGACGGGGCAAACTTCCGAGATCAGGTGCGCGAGTCTCTCTCGAAGTGCAGTCTGTCGATCCACCTGGTCGGAGAGCGCTACGGCATCGTCCCGGAGGGCGAGACGCAGTCCCTCACCGAGCTGCAGGCCGACCTCGCCGCCGAGCGCTGCGAGATCGAAGGCTTTCGCCGCGTGCTGTGGATGCCGATGGATCTGAAGACCGGCGACGCGCGGCAGCAGGCGCTCATCAATCATCTGGAGAACGATTCCGACGCGCAGAAGAAGACGGATGTGCTGAAGACCCGGCTCGAGGATCTGAAGTCGCTGGTTGAGGATGTCTTTCAGCGGAAAGCGGTGACTCCGCCGGTGGTGAAGCCGCCGGTCCGGCGCGGCCCGCTGCGGATCTACATCATCGCCGATCAGCAGGATCTTGAGCAGGGGCTGGTGGCGCCGCTCGAAGACTATCTCTTCAATCAGGGATACGAAGTGATCTGC
Source organism: Paracidobacterium acidisoli (assembly GCF_003428625.2). Lineage (GTDB taxonomy): Bacteria > Acidobacteriota > Terriglobia > Terriglobales > Acidobacteriaceae > Paracidobacterium > Paracidobacterium acidisoli. The sequence continues at coordinate 164,204 of NZ_QVQT02000008.1, forward strand.
TCTCTCGCCGGACCCGACGAAAAGCAGACACGCGAAGACCATGTCGAGAACCTGCGGCTTTGCGATGCCTCGATCATCTTTTACGGAACCGCGGGAGAGTTCTGGCTTCGCGCCAAGCTCAACGACTTCCGCAAAGTGCTGGACGCCCGAGTCGAACCGGTGCTGTCGCGCTGCATTTACATCGCGGCGCCGGAGACGGACCAAAAGCGCCGCTTACAGACGCGTGAAGCTCTCCTGGTGCGCAATTTTCACGAATTCTCGGGCGACGCCCTCCAGCCTTTTCTGGAGCAGCTTCGCCGCAAACCGGAATAACGGAACATGTCGCAGAATCCGCCCCGCTCCAATCCGTTTCCAGGACTGCGTCACTTCGAGTTTGACGAGACAGCGTTGTTCTTTGGCCGCGACGGCCAGAGCGACGAGGTGCTGCAGCGTCTGCGCATGCACCGCTTCCTGGCCGTCATCGGCGTCTCCGGAAGCGGCAAGTCGTCGCTGATCCGCGCGGGCGTGCTGCCCGCCCTCTATGGCGGCATGATGGTGCAGGTCGGCTCCCGCTGGCGGCATGTGATCTTCCGCCCCGGCGACGATCCCATCGGCAATCTGTCGCGCGCGCTGGGATGCAAAGGAGTCCTCGCTCCGGAGAAGGGCTCGGACGACTCGCTCGACACGGCGCTGATCGAAAGCACGCTCCGGTCAAGCGGCCTGGGGCTGATCGATGCCATCCGGCTGGCGCATCTGCCTCCGCGCGAAAACATTCTGGTGATCGTCGACCAGTTCGAGGAGCTCTTCCGCTTTGCCGGCGCCGCCGAAAGCGCGCGGCGGGAGAACGATGCCGCCGCCTTCGTCAAGCTGCTGCTTGAAGCGACCAGCCAGACTACGGTTCCGATCTACATCATCATCACCATGCGCTCGGACTTCATCGGAGACTGCGCCCGCTTTCTTAACCTGGCGGAAGCGGTCAACGATGCGATGTACCTGATTCCGCGCATGAACCGCGAGCAGCGGAAGGAAGCGATCTGCGGCCCGGTCGCGGTCGGCGGAGCGGAGATCGCGCCCCGTCTGGTCAATCGCCTGCTGAACGATATGGGCGACAATCCCGACCAGTTGCCCATCATGCAGCACGCGCTGATGCGCACCTGGGATTACTGGGAGCAGGATCATCAGGAGGGCGAGCCGCTCGATCTGCGCCACTACGAAGCGATCGGCGGCATGGCCGAGGCGCTTTCGCGGCATGCGGACGAAGCCTGGGCGGAGCTGCCCGACGACCGCCACCGGCTCATCGCAAAACGGCTCTTCCAGTCGCTGACCGAGAAGGGTGGAGACAACCGCGAAGTCCGCCGTCCCACGCGCATCATCGAGATCATGGAGCGCACCCACGCCAGCCTCGGCGAGGTGCTCGCTACGGTCGAGTGCTTCCGCCGCCCAGGCCGCTCGTTTCTGATGCCGCCCTCCGATGTTCCGCTCGAGGAGCAGTCGCTGGTCGACATCTCGCACGAAAGCCTGATTCGTGGATGGCAGCGTCTTCGGGAGTGGGTGCAGGAAGAATCGACCTCTGCCGAGACCTGGCAGCGCCTCGCCGAAACGGCTGCCTACCATGCGCAGGGAAGGGCGGGATTTCTCACTGAGCCGGAGCTTGGCGTTGCGCTCGCGTGGCGCGATCGTGAACTGCCCAGCGCCGCCTGGGCCCGGCGCTACCGCGGCAACTTCGAGCAGGCCATGCGCTTTCTCGATGACAGCGCGAAGGCGCAGCAGGCCGAAGCGCTCGAAAAAGAGCGCAGGCGGGTAAAGGAGCTGCGCCGTCTCCAGGTCTTTGCCGCGGTCGTGCTGCTCGCCTTTCTGGTGGCGGCGTTCCTGGGTGCCGTCTCCATTCATGAAGGCAAAATTCTGACCAGCCAGAAGACCGCTCTGCAAAAGGAAAAGGACCGAGCCGATTCGGCGCTCGAGACGGCGCAGCAGAGAGCGGTGGCGCTGGCCGTACAGAAAGCAGAGGCCGATCGTCAGCGCACCGCCGCGGAGCAGGCAGAGGTCGAAGCCGATAACCAGCGGGCTGCCGCCGAAGAGGAGAAGAAGGACGCGCAGCTTTCCGCAGGGGAGCTGCACGAGGAGGTGCTGGCCTCGCGCGGCAAGCTCATCAGCGATCAGCAGAGCGTCGAAGTTCTGGCCGATGATCTCGTGGGTCAGTCTTCGAATCTCTACGGCATCCTGGCCCTCCAGGAGAAACAGATAGCGCTGTCGGAAACAGGCGATCACCAGGGATCGATTGAACAGCTCAGCCGGATACTGGAGATTCAGCCCGACGATACATTGGCGCTCGCAAATCGCGGCTATGAATATCTCCTCGTCGACCAGCCCGAAAAGTCAATGGCCGATCTGAAGCGCTATATGGCTCAGGACCCGCGCTCGCCCGACGTGCTGCAGAACATGGCCATCGATGAGGCCATGCTGCGCGATTACTCGGCGGCCAGACAGAACACACTGAAGGCCATTGAACATTACAGCCCCACCGAAGATGAATCGCGGTTCGAGAGCGAGGTTTCCCCCGATATCCAGGAGGCGACCGGTCATAAGCTCATCCAGCCGCCTGGACCGGCCTTTCTGGTTGCGCTCTATTACGAGCTCGCCGCCATCGACGCCATGAGCGGCGATGCGCGCTATACGGCCGATCTTGCTGAGGCCGACCGTAAAGCCGCCGCCTTCGGACAGCCGCATTATGCCTACGAGGCCGTCCTCGACTGGGCCTGGATGGAGACAAGGCATTTTCCCGACTATGGAATCTCCGCATTTTTTGGGGATATCTGGAAGCGCCTCGGCGACGTCTCCGGTGGAGATCTCCGCTTCCGCCGCTGGTCGACTGAGCAGTATCTGCACTTTCAGTCCGAAGATGCGCAGCACCACGACCCGCGCTACCGGGGGCTGCGGGAGTGGGTGCGGGCGCGTCTGGGCGGTCTGAAACCGTCGCACACCGAAGAAGCCGGCAGCCCCGATGATGTGAACATGCTGCAGATGAAGGCCCAGGAGCTGGAATCGGTGAATGGCGACAGCACCGATGTGATGAAGCTCGCTGCGGAGAGAAGTCTTCTTGACGCAGCCATAGCGAAGGAGAAAAAGACCGAGCCGATGCCTCTGCTTCGGCACGATAAGCTGGCGCAGCTTCTGGTATCGAGAGTCAGAGTGGAGAACTCGGCGAAGGATTTTTCCTCACTGCGGAGAGACTGCAACGAGATTCTTACCCTCGACCCGCACAATGCCGCTGCCGAATACTTTCTGGCCATCAATGAAACCGATGACGCGGCGAAGGAACGCCACTTCCAGGCGGCGCTTGCAGACAACCCCTCCGACGTGACCGTTCTCCAGAGTTATGTCGGCTATCTGTACAGCAAGGGCGACGATGCCAGTCTTCAGAAAGCGTTAAAGCTTGCCCGGGATCGCGTGAAACTCTACCCGTTTGCCCCGGGAGCGCAATCCGATGTGGCGACCATCGAGCATCACCTTCACCATGAAGAGGAGGCGCTGGACACGATCAATCGGCTGCTGAGCATTGCGCCCGAGGAAGGAGCGTACTATGAAGACCGCCAGGCGATTGAGGCCGCTATGCCCGACCGGAAGCAGATGGCGGATATACATCTGATCGCGGGCTATCTGACTGCCGGCAACGCGCTCGCGCTTCTCGACCGGCAGGACGAAGCTCTGGCTCAGTATCTGCAGGCGCTGCACGCCGCCGCCGATCTTCCCGATCAGAAAAATAAAGACGTTCAGTTCCAGACCGAGCTCACCGCCAGAACCATCACCGATTTCCTGACGGAGCGCGCATCCGTCGACGAAGCGGCGCGCTTCTGGCGCAACACCGCAGCATCCACGAAGAATCCGGTCATGGTGCAGTGGGCGAACAGGGAGCTGGAGCGTCTCGGCAGCAGCCAGCAGGCGCAAAGCAATCAGCAGCAGACGCAGGGCAGTCCGCAACAGGCGCACTGAGCGGCGCAGGTACGCGCCTGGTGCAGCCTGTGCGTTTCACCGGAACAGCTCCGTCGAAAAGGGTTCGCGTCTCTAGTTGGATTTCACGCCGTACTGATCGTCAATGACCTTTGCCTCGGCCTCCCGATGCTCCAGTCTCAGGGTATAGCCAAGGTTCTGCGCGAGTGTTTTCGTGTTCGCGGCCGATTTCCCCACGCTCTGTTCCGTGGCCTGCAGCGCCACCCGGAACTCTTTCTCCGCGTCGGGATAACGATTTTCCTTGAGATAGATCAGCCCCAGCCGGTTCTGCGCAAAGGCAATGTTGGGATGGTTCGGCCAGTCGGCCTGGTAGGTGGTCAGCACGGAGCTCAGGACCTCGGCGGCCTCCTGATACTGCTTCTGCGCCTTGTCTTTCTGATCTGTCGCCACGTAAAGGTCGCCGAGATCGACCTCCGTATCGCTCAGCAGGCTCGTGATATTGTTCGGGCCTTCGATTCCGCCGCCGCCGGCAGTGGCGCCAGGATCGCGGCTGGCCGCAGCAGGCAGCTCGAACCGGGAGACCATGTACCGCTGACTGTTCACTCTGAGCACTTCATTTTGCCGGCTGCTCTCGGCCCACATGGCCAGAGCGTTTTTGTATTGCTGGATGGCATCGGTCAGATACAAGTCGGCGCTCTTCTCGTTTGACTTGCGATCCGCTTCCTTGTCTTTTGGCTGATCGGCGGCCTCTGCCATATAACCGGTCCCGAGCCGCATCTCGGCAATCGCCATCGAGGACGTCGGCGTCGCGAGCTGCACATCCGACTCTCCATAGGTATTCATCAGAATGCCGACTTCGGCCTGATAGCACTTATAGGCGGCAAAGTTTTCGTTGAGCGTGTTGTAGTTTTTGGTGTCTGTGTCATGGTTCAGGTAAGTATTGCCCAGCTGATCCAGCTTCTTCGCAACCGGCATCAGGTCGGCCTTGTACAGTTTCAGCGCGACTGCTTTGCTGTTGGCGATGAGCTTTTCTGCCTCTTCCCCCCGGTTCAGCTCATAGTAGGTGATATAGATGAGCCAGTTCGTAATGCGCGGCCGCGGTCCGTCGGGGTCGATCCGGTTGGCGACGTCCAGCGCCGACTGCAGCAGCACGACGGCATTCTGATCGAGGCTCAGCTTGGTCGCCGCCTCGGAGGCATCCTGGCTGGCCTCGATCGTATCGATGGCGGCTTCAAAATACGTGCGCCAAAGGCTGTCCGGTGGACGAGTGTCGGCTCCCATCGCGGTACCGGAACACAGAGTCGCGAAGACCATAACGCCTGCAAAGACAGCGCGGCTGCGGGAAAGAGATCGTCTGAAATGTGTGTTCATCTGGAGCGCCCGATGGGACCACGCCGAGGGGGAGACCGGTGCCATCAGATTCCCTGATTTCCCGGCCTTTGGCAAGAGGCATCTCGCCCATCGCGGAAAAGCCCCGGCATAACCGCGAAAGACGGATCGGCACCGGTCTCTTTTCGCAGCCGCCGGAACGGCTTGACTTGCCGCCGCGGCAGTCATTACATTTGGGACGCCGTTGATTAAAGCGCAAAGAATTGTTCGTATAGCGCAATGAGGAAGGAACGGGAAAAGATGAAAATCACCCGATCGATCCAGTGGGTCGCCTCGCTTGCCGTACTCGCCGCTCTCCATGTGCCGGCTGCATGGAGCCAGACCGAGCTGCCCGCCTTTCCGGCCGACGGCGGCATCTCCGGCTCGTCGCTCACCGGCTGGACGCCCCTCGGCCACGCCGCGTGGACCGCGCGCGATGGTGTCGTGACCGCGCAGCCGAAGACGCCGGAGGGCGGCTGGCTCGTGCTCGGCCGGTCGCTGTCGAATATCGGCTTCTACACGAGAATCCGCTGCGCCGGAGACTGCAAAGCCGGTGTTCTGCTGCGTGCGGAGAAGACGGCCGACGGCGGAATGAAGGGCCTGTACGTCGCGCTGAGCGACAGCGACCGCGGCGTCTACGCGCTCACCGTCGATGCCCAGGGCCGCGACGTCTCGCGGGTGAAGCTTCCTTCCGGAGCCAGCTTCGGCGGTCTGTCCAGTCCGCATGCAAATACCCCTCCTGAGATTGACGCGCTCCAGAAGATTCGCAACACCGTCCTTCCTTCGCTGCGCGCCATGACGCCGCAGACCGCTGATATGCAGCCCCTCAACCGGCCCACCGGCGATTACCTTCCCGGCGCCTGGAATTCGCTGAATATCTTTCTCTTTCAGGATGCCTTCAATCCGTCGGTGAATGGCGGCGTCGACGGCACCGGCGCGCTCACCGATGTGATCGTTCCGGCCGATCTCGGAACCTATGGTCGGATTGCGCTCTATGCCGGAGGCACAAAGCCCGCGCAGTTTTCCGGTGTCGCGTGGAAGGATCTGCTGAAGCGCGAGCGCCCTGCGGAATATCTCTCGTCCGATTTCGAGATGCACCGTCTGGACGGCCTGTTCTACTCCTGGTCGCCGGCCGTCGGCGATTTCAATCACGATGGCCATCCCGACATTGCCGCCGGACCCTGGATCTACTTCGGCCCCGATTTCACAAAGGCGCAGGAGTACTACACGCCCGTGGCCTACAACCCCACCGCCGATTATCCGCAGCTTTCCACCGTCGCCTTCGCGCACGACTTCACCGGTGACGGATGGGACGACATCATCCAGTTCACCGGCAATGCCGGATACATCACCGGCTGGCTCTACGTAAATCCCAAAGGCCAGTCGCGCCACTGGGATAAGTACAAGGTTCTCGATCTGCTCGCCAACGAAGACACCGAGTTGGTGGACCTCTTCGGCGACGGCAAAGTGGAGATCCTCCACGGCGGCCCCGACTACGGCCTCGGCTACTCCATGCCCGATCCGAAGGACCCGACCGGCAAGTGGATCATCACAAGGATTGCGCCGAAGGGACCGTGGGGCGACTTTCTCGTCCATGGTCTGGGCGCGGGCGACATCAATGGCGACGGGCGGAAAGACATCATCTCACCCTTTGGATGGTGGGAGCAGCCGCCGCCCGGAACCCAGGGCTACTGGAAGTACCATCCCTTTGCCTTTACGAATTTCGGCATCTCGCAGGGCGGCCCAGGCGGCTCGACGCTCGGCGTTTACGACGTCAACGGAGACGGACTGAACGATGTGGTGACGGCGCAGCAGGGGCACGGCTTCGGCCTGGCATGGTTTGAGCAGAAGCGCGATGCGGCCGGAAACATCACCTTCGTGCGCCACTGGATCATGAACAACTGGCTCGATAAAAATGCCGGGGGCGTAACCTTCACAGAGCTGCACGCCATCGGCTTCGCCGACATGGATGGCGACGGCATTCCGGATATCGTGACGGGCAAGCGGTCGTTCTCGCACCTCGACAGCTGGCACGATCCCGATCCCTGGGGCCAGCCCGTGCTGTATATCTACAAAACCGTTCGCGATCCGCATGCGCCCGGTGGAGCGCGCTTCGTGCCGGAGATGATTCACAACTTCTCCGGAGTCGGCGCGCACATCGAGCTGAAGGACATGAACGGCGACGGCCTGCCTGACATCGAAACGTCGGGACCGTACGGCACCTTTGTCTTCATCAACAGAATGAAGCAGGGCTCGCATCGCGCCGATATCTCAGGCCGGTAGCTTCTGCCCGGTACAGGCCGGTTACGTCCGCAGCGTAACGGTCAGCACCGGGCAGGGAGCATCCACGATCATCTGAAATACCGCCGACGTATGCATCCCGAGGCTGAAGTGCGCAGAGGTGGCAGCGCCCAGCACCAGCAGATCGATGGAACGCTCGCGGATATGTTTCATAATCTGTTGCTGCGCGCTTCCCGTCTCCACAAATGCGCGCGCATCGCAGAACTCCTGTGCCCGCTGCGGCTCCAGATCTCGAAGCGGTCCATAGCAGCGCTGGATAAGCTCAGAGAGATGTTCCGGATGGCGAACATCTTCCGGACGAAGGACGTGGAGCACATTGATTTCAGCGCCGAACTCCTCCGCGAAGACAGCGGCAAAGGCTGCCGCATGAATGGAAGCAGGCGTGACTTCGGCGGCATAAAGAACACGCCGGAAGGGAAACACCGCCGTCTGCACCTTCGGCCCCACGATCAGAGCCGGCCGGCGCGTCGCGCGCAGAATCGCTTCGGCGACCGATCCGATGATTTTCCGCTCCACCCGTCCGCCGCCATGCGTGCCCAGCACAATCAGCGAAGGCGCGTTCTCCTCAGCCAGTCTGGGAATCTCTTCCTTCGGGTCGCCTTCCACAAGCACCGGGACCGGCTTGACCGATGTCGATGTCAGCACCGCTGCCTGCTCCGACAGCAACGTCTGCAGGTCTTTTCGCTGCCTGCTTGCAGAAGCGCCTTCGGCTTCGGCTTCCATCGCGGGCTCCGACAGCGTGAAGGCATGCGCGGCCAGCAGTCTGGCCGAGAACCACGCGGCAAGGTACATGGCATACGTCCCGGCCAGCCGCGAGCTTACCGAGAAATCGGTCGCGTACACAACGGTTTTCAGATTCGGTTCCGGTCTCTCGCCGATATCGTGCAATCCAGCTCCTCCTGAGAAATCTAAAGCGTGGACCTGCGCAGTCGCTCTGTTACGGAGTGGCTCCGGTCTGATAGTTCAGCGCCGCCAGAGCCAGTCTGTACTGGTACGAGGCGTTGGTATGGCGAATAGCGGCATCGGTCTGCTGATACTGTGCCTGGCTCAGCTCGACAATCGAGCTTAGTCCAAGCCGGTAGCGGGTCTGCGCCAGGGTAAGCGCCAGGTTGGCCTCCTGCAGCAGATCGGCCGTTACTGCCACTCGCTGAAACGCGGTGTTGGCGGCAAGCCACGAGGTGCGCACATCGCGCACGATGCGGTCGCGAAGAGCCCGCCCCTGCTCTCCCTCGGCCTGCGCGCGCAGGCTCGCCTCCTTTGCCTGCGATGAGTAGAGAAATCCATTGAAGAGTGGGATGGTCATATTCACGCCGATGCCGCCCCACCAGTTTTCGTTGTAGTACGCAGCCGGACGGATGGGCACGCTGCCCGCTGTGCCTGCGGCGCTGATGCTCGGGAGCATCTGGTCGCGCTCCGCGTGGCTGTACTTCACCGCCGCCTGCTGGTTGTACTGCAGCGCCTGCAGATCGGGCCTCTGCTGCAGACCGGTCTGAATCAGCAGCTCCACGTCCGGTGGCGGAGCCGGAGCATCCGCATGCTGCTCCACCAGCTCATACTTCACCAGCTTGTCCAGTCCCAGCACGTCATCGAGCGCCGCCATCGTCGAGTCGGCATTGTTCTGCGCATCCAGCAGCAGCAGCTTCGCCTGCGACAGATTGACGTCGGCAAAGCTCAGGTCGAGCGTCGACTTCAGCTTGTTCTTCGTCATCTGGCCTACCTGGTCGTCGGTCGTCTGCCGCGTGGTCACGTTCTGCTGCGCCACCTGCAGCAGCGCCTGGGCCTCGAGCGCATCGTAGAAGGCCTGATCGGTCGCCAGCACAATGTCTTCGATCGTCGCCAGCGCGCCGGCATTCTGCGCCTTCTCCTGCAGCTTTGAAGAGGCCACAAGATTTCTCGTTCTGCCAAAGTCCGTCAGCAGCTGTGTAAAGCCTCCGCCTGCGCCAGCGTGCTCGAAGAGGCGCGAGGCCGTCAGCGATCCGGCGGAGATGCGGCTGGCGTCCTCCGCATCCATCGCCGTAATGCTGCCGGTAAAGGCCGGCAGCTCCGCGGCTCTGGTTTCGCGAACTACCTGGTGCTGCGCCAGCGCCAGCAGATGGCTCGCGCTTATCCTGGGGTTGTTCTTCACGGCCATCTGCTCCGCCTGCGTCCGCGTCAGCCGTGGAAGCGCTCCGGCATCCTGTGCGGAAGCCGCTGCCGTATCCGGCGCGGCGTGCATGGCTGCGTCAGCCTGCGGCATATCGGCGCGGGAGATGAGCCGGGCCGGTGGAGCATCGGGCAGCGCCGGGACCGTCATCTGCTTCTGTGCGGATGCAGCGCCCGCGGCCGAGGCCAGCAGGCACAGGCAGGCGGCGGAAAGCAGCCTCGTCATCGTTTCTGTGCTCACTATGCTTTCTCCTCGGCAACGGCCATGGTTGTTTTGCCTCTGCCGTGAATCAGCAGATACACGGCAGGAACCAGGAATACGGTGACCACCACGGAAACCGCGAGGCCGCCGATAATGGCGCGCGCCAGCGGCGCATACTGCTCGCTGCCCGCTTCGATACCCAGCGCCATCGGAATCATGCCGAGCAGCGTGGCGAGCGAGGTCATCAGAATCGGGCGCAGTCGAATCCTGCACGACTGCACCACCGCTTCGAGCAGCGGCCTGCCCTTTTCATGCAGGGTTCCGGCGAACTCCACAATCAGAATGCTGTTCGAGACAACGATACCGGTCATCATGATCACGCCCATCAGCGACATGATGTTCAGCGTGCTGTGCGTTGCCAGCAGAATCACCACCACGCCCACAAGGCCCGGTGGAATCGCCATCAGAATGATGAACGGATCGACGAACGAGGTGAACTGCGCCATCAGAATCAGATAAACCAGTGCGATCGAGAGCAGCAGGCCGATCGCAAACCGGTTGAACGACTGATTCATGCTCACCACCGCGCCCCGAACCGTGATGCGAACGTTCCTCGGCGTGGTGATGCCGCCGATGATTTTGTTTACCTCGCGGTTTATGTTCACCAGCGTCTCCGTCGACGGCATGACGTAGATGTCGATCACGCGGCGAATCTGATAGTGGTCGATCTCCGTCGGCGTATTGATCTCCTGAATATTGGCGACCGACTGCAGCGGCGTGTAGTTCTGCTCGTTGCTCGCGCGCAGAGGAATCTGCCGGAAGTCGTCCATCGTCATATCGGCGATCTTCTGGTCCGAATACTGCACCGTCAGCATGTAGTTGTTGCCCGTCTTCGGATCGATCCAGTAGCTCGGCGCGATCATGCCGTTCGAGGTCATCGCCGTGATCACGTTATCGACCACCTCTTTGGGAGAAAGCCCGATCAGGCTGGCGCGCTCGCGGTCGATATTCAGCTCGAGGCCCGGATAGCGCAGGTTCTGCGGAATCAGCACATCGCTCACATCGTGTAGCTTTCTCACCTGCGCCGCAATCTGCTGCGCCATCGCGAAGGACTGGTTAAGGTCATTGCCGCTGATCTGAATATCGACCGGAGCCGGAAGTCCCTGGTTGATCACGGAATCGACGAGACCGCCCGCCTGGAAGTACGTCGTCAGCTCGGGCATATCCCTCGCCAGCCTGCGCCGCACCCGGTTCATATAGGCATAGCTTCCGATGGTGTGATCCTCTTTCAGGCTCACCTGAACAAAGGCCGTGTCCATCGTCGAGTTGCTGGTGTAAATCGACGAAAGATCGGGAGTAATGCCGATATTCGACACGATCATGCCGAGATCGTGAGGAGAGACGGTATCGCGAATCTCCTTTTCGACCTGCGCAATGTACTGGTTGCTCAGCTCGATGCGCGTGCCGCTCGGACACCGCACGTTGATGACGAACTGCCCCGGATCGGTGCGCGGAAAATACGATCTGCCGAGAAAGGGGAACAGGCCGATCAGGATCACCGCCATGCCGCCGATAATCACCGCCGTCGTCACACCCGGTCGCCGCAGCGTGCGCATGACCTGATACTCGTAGTAATCCAGCAGCCGTTGGAACGACTCGTTGAACTTCGTCTCGAATCGACGAAAGAGAGATGGCGGCTTCGCCTCGCCTGGAGCTTCATGATGCGAGAGGCGAATGAACTTCGCGCAGTAGAGCGGCACGACCGTCATCGCGAAGATGTACGACGCGAAGATCGAGAGCACCACGCCCAAAGCCAGATCGGTGAAGATGTATTTGCTGACTCCGGAAAAGAAGGTAACAGGGAAGAAGACGATGGAAGTGGTGGACGTCGCCGCCAGAACGGCCAGCGACACTTCCATGCCGCCTTTTTCCGCAGCGGCATACGGCGCTTCGCCCATCTCCATGTACCGGAAGATGTTTTCGAGCACGACGACGGAATCGTCGATCAGCCGCGAGAAGGCCAGCGCCAGCCCGCCGAGCAGCATGGTGTTGATCGACCCTCCCTTCGCGTGCATCAGCAGCATGCACAACAGTGCCGAGAGCGGAATCGACAGCAGCACCGCGAAGGTGGCGCGCGGACTCCCGAGGAAGACCAGGATCATGATGCCGGTCAGCACCAGTCCGATGCCGGCTTCTTTGAGCAGATTTTTGACCGCTGCCTTCACGAAGAGCGACTGATCGAAGACGACCGCGGTCTTCAACGAAGCGGGAATATCGACCAGATGCCGGATGGCGGTCTTCATTCCGTTCACGATGGTGATGGTGTTGCTGTCGCCGCCCTGCTTCAGTACCGGAATGTAGACCGACCGCTGCCCGTCGATGCGTACGATATTCGTCTGCAGCGTGCCGGAATCTTCGGCGTGCCCCACATCGCCCACCAGCACCGACGCGTTGCCCACCGACTTCAGCGGCAGATCGTTGATCTGTTCCGGCGTCGGCACCTGGCTGTTGGCGTAAATGTTGTAATCCTTCGAGCCGATGCGCACGTCGCCCGCGGGCAGAATCAGGTTCGAATCGTTCACCGCGTGCACCACATCCATCAGGCTCATGTTGTGCGCTTCCAGCTTCAGCGGATCGACGTACACCATGATCTGCCGGTAGCGCCCGCCGAACGGCTGCGGCACCGAGGCGCCTGGAACATTCGCAATCTGGTTGCGCACCTGGAACTGCGCCAGGTCCTTCAGCTCGGTCTCATTCAGCCCCTTGCCCTTCAGCGTCACCAGGCACACCGGCTGGCTCGATGCATCCATGCCCAGCACGACAGGCGGCAGCGTCCCTGGTGGCAGTCGCCGCAGATCGGCCATTGCCAGGTTGGCAATGTTGCTCTGCGCCGCATTCGGATCGGTGCCCGGCTTGAAGTAAATCTTGACCAGGCTCACGCCCGTCAGCGAGCGCGACTCGATGTGATCGACGTTATTGGCCAGCGTAAAGAAGCGCTCGAAGGTATCGGTAATGTCCGCTTCGATCTGCTGCGGCGGCATTCCGGAGTAAAAGGTGGCCACGACGACCACGGGTATATCGATCGTCGGAAACAGATCGACCGGCATACCGGCGATGCTGGTAATGCCGACCACGGCGATCACCAGGCACATCATGATGATGAAGTAGGGATAACGTAACGCGAATCTGGGCATTACTCCCCGCCTCCGGACTGCTCCGCGTTTACGTCAAACGTCGGCAGCTGCCGCACCACCGGCCGCACCGTCTCGCCGGGCTGATAATTCGCCTGTCCGCCCGTGATCACGCGATCGCCTTCGGCCAGGCCGCTCTTCACCTCCACCAGGTTCGAACCCTGCAGCCCGGTCGCAATCGTGCGCAGCTCGACATGGTTCCGCGCATCCACCACCAGCACCGAAGCCTGATTGCCGTTGCGGACCACCGCCATCACCGGAACGGTGAGAACGTTCTGCCGGCGCTCCAGCTCGATCTTCGTGTTCGCATACATGCCCGGAGTCAGCGACAGATCCCTGTTCTCCACATCGATCTCCGTCTCCATCGTTCGCGTGGCGAGACTCACATCGCGTGTGAAGCGAACTACCCTGCCCACAAACGAGCGATTCACCGCGTCCACGCGCACCTGCACCACCGCGCCTTCGTGGATGTACTGCACCGCATCTTCAGGAACCGGAAGACGCAGACGCAGCAGATCGCTCTGCGAAAGCTTCACCACCGGCAGCGACTGCACATCCGACGCGGTCCCGGCCTGAATCAGCGCGCCCGTATCGGCATAGCGCCAGATGATGACGCCGTTGAGCGGAGACGTGACCTGGGTATAGCCCATCAGCGCGCCGACGCGCTCATGATTGGCGCTGTCCACATCGGCCTGCTGCTGTGCCGCGGCAAGCGACGCTTTGGCCGCGTCGACCTGTGCCTCCGCGGAGAGATCCTTTGACTGCGCATCGTCCAGCTCCTGCTCCGCGATCAGACCAGGCTGCGCCGCTGCCGCCTGCTTCAACCTCCGGTAGTCCGCATGCACGGCGCTGTGTTCCGACTCGGTGCGGGCCAGCTCATGTTCGGCGCGTGTGATCTCATCGCGGCTGCGTGCCAGCTCCGCGACGGTGCCCTTCAGCTGCGCGCTCAGCTCCGGCACCTCCAGAACCGCAAGCACCTGTCCCTGGCGAACCTTGTCGCCGATATCGACATAGATGTGCCGGATATATCCCGACACCTTTGCATGTACGTCGACCACCTGGTACGGCTGAAACTGTCCCGCCAGGTTCAGCGTATGTGTGATCGTTCCGCGTGTCGCCGGAGCGACCGTGGCCGACGGAATCTCCGCAGCGCTTGCCTGGGAGCCGGAGGCGCCGGAGTTGCAGGCAGTCACGCCGCACAGAATGGCCGGAGCCAGTCCCGCGGCGAAAATCAAGGCGATAGGCTTTCGCATAACCTGAATGCACCTGTTCATGGATTTCAGGCCGACGGTGCCTGCATGGCGAATGGGTTCTCCGGCAGAGAACGCGCCATGAGACAGCCGGCAATGAAAGTCAGGCCGGATTCAATCTGTAATGAAAGGGAGAATCAGGAAAGTGCGGGAGGAGGTCGAAAGAAAAAGGCATTCAAAGCCGCGGTTTGACGCAGCTTCCACGGACTCTCCGTTTCCGGCGCTCGGTCCTGCGAGGTAGCCGCATAATCGGCGGCCAGCAGCAGGAAGACAAGAAAGACCGTGAAGACCGACCAGTGAAAATCCGTCGACGATGCGCGCAGATCGTTCTCAGAGACCGCCGCGTGTTCCGTTACCGTAGCATGCTCATTTTTGGACAGGAGCTTGGCTTCCGGCATCTTGCGCGTGATCGACTGCGGCGGATCGTACAGCGACAGCTTGTATTCAAGTCCCCAGGCGAATACAGCGATGCCCAGCCACAGGAATGCGAGAGTAAACCAGAAGTATCGCGCTCGTCCTGTGCATGTGAATTTCAAGCTGACTGAATCCTGTCGTCCGGCGGAGACTGAGGGCACACTCCGACGCTCCTCAGTATACCCTGTGAGTTTGGATGGCGCGCAGGGGACAATGGTGAGCAAAATATTGTGCGGCGCATATTCATATCCCGATGAATGTCCGCATAAATACCGGTAAATCCTCGCCTTACGGCTCGTCTGCGAGGATACTTTTTAATCTTCGCATCCCGGCCTGCAGAGCCTCGACCGGTGAATCTGAAAAATGTAGCGTGAAGTTGTCCAAATCTTCATCTCCCGCGCGTCATCGTGGTGTCGGGCCTTTGCGCCCGCCGCAAATTCATAACGAGGATGGTCTGGCATGCAATATCTTCTGATGGTCTATGTGAACGAGAGTGACTGGCCGAAGCTGACGAAGGAACAGCAGGAGCAGGGCTTCGCGGCCTACATGGCGTATACGCAGGCGCTTACGACGGCCGGTGCTCTGAAGGGCTCGAACCGTCTGCAGCCGGTTGCCACCGCAACCACGGTGCGCGTCACGAACGGCAAATCGCAGGTGCTCGACGGCCCCTTCGCCGATTCGAAGGAACAGCTCGGCGGATACTTTCTGATCGATGTGCCCGATCTCGATGCGGCGCTCTCGTGGGCCTCGCGCTGTCCGGGCGCAGGCCACGGCACAGTGGAAGTGCGTCCGGTCTGGGCCATGCAGGGCTGATTCGTCATGGCCGACCCTTCTGTGCTGCGCAATGCTGCCGGAGGCTTCATCCTTATCTGAGCAGGAACACGAGTGAGGTTCATCCGTGCAGCAGCGCAGCACAGAGAATGACCGCAGCCGCGAAGAGCCGGCCGGTCAGCCGCAGAAAGCGGAAGGCGATGAGCAGGCACGCAGTGTAGCCGACGCGGTAGCGCGGCGCAGCTATGGCCGTCTTGTCGCCTTTCTCGCCGCGCGCACGCATAACGTCGCCGCCGCTGAAGACGCGCTCTCCGAAGCCTTTGCCGCAGCACTCGCAGACTGGCCGCTGCATGGCTGTCCCGCAAATCCGGAGGCATGGCTGCTCACCGTGGCGCGCCGCAGGTGGATGGATGTCGTGCGAAAGCGGCAGAGCAGCGGCATCGTCGATGAAGAAATCGATCTGCAGCAGATCGCCGACGTTCTCGGCGCCGAGCGGGAGAACGCGGAGATCCCGGACCGCCGGCTGGCGCTGATGTTTGCCTGTGCGCATCCGGCTATCGAAGAGAGTATTCGCGCGCCATTGATTCTGCAGGCGATCCTGGGCCTCGATGCGGCCACCATCGCCTCGGCCTTTCTCACCTCGCCCGCGGCGATGGGCAAGCGCCTGGTGCGCGCGAAGAGCAAGATTCGCGAAGCCGGCGTCCCCTTCCGCATTCCTGAGCGCGAAGAGCTCGCGGGGCGTCTCGACACCGTGCTCGACGCGATCTACGCCGCCTTCGGCGAGGGCTGGAGCGATGCCGACGGAAGCGATGCAACGCGCCGCGATCTCACCGCCGAGTCACTCTTCCTCGCCCGTCTCGTTGTCGAAATGTTGCCTGATGAGCCGGAGGCGCTTGGTCTGCTTGCTCTCATGCTGCATGCGGAGGCGCGCCGCCGCGGCCGCCGTAACCAGTATGGCGAGTACATTCCACTCAGCGCACAGAACTATGCATTGTGGGACGCAGAAAAGATCGGCGAAGCCGAAGCGCTGCTGCGCCGTGCCGGATGCCTCGGGGCAATCGGCCGTTATCAGCTTGAGGCCGCCATCCAGTCCGCGCATGTTGCGCGCTGCCGGAGCGGACAGTCGAACTGGTTCGAGGTGGTGCAGCTTTACGATGCGCTGCTGTCGCTCACCGCATCGCCGGTCGTCGCCATCAACCGCGCTCTGGCCATCGCCGAGCTGAAAGGGCCGCAGAGCGGACTCGATGCGCTGCCCGATTCCGCAGCCGATCCACGCCTCGCCGAGTATCAGCCCTGGTGGGCCGCTCGTGCCGATCTGCTCTCTCGCGCCGGCATGCGCGACGAGTCTCTGCGCGCTTATGAGATCGCCATTGGCCTCGAATCCGATCCCGCCGTGCGGCAGTTTCTTGAAAAGCGCCGTGCCGCGCTTTAGCCCTCGTCGCCCTCTTCCGGAATATTCTCCGGCTGCTTCGCAGGATCGACAGCGGTGTGGTGCGCATTGCGAAGCACCGTATTCAGCGCCGGCAGCTGCTTCTGCTCAAACTCCTCCCAGCCCGGCAACACCTCTTTGCCTTCCATCTCCACATGCGCAGCGGCCGCCTTCAGCGCCTCTGTGGGAGCAGCATCGGCCTGCTGCAGCTCCTCATAAAGCTGCGTCGCCTCCTGCGTCACCTCATCGATGCCCGGCAGCCGCTTCGCTGCCTTCGGTCCGGTTCCATCCAGCAGCGTCTTCAGCGTGTCGCTGAAGGGCGCAAGCTGCGTCGAGAGTGCAGCATTCTGCGGAGCGGCAATCTGCTCGCTGACCGAGTGCGCCGCGAGATCGGCCTTTGCCAGCGCATCGAGGGAGGCCGCCATCGCGGTCTGCTCCGTATGCAGCGCTTCCAGATCGACAACCGAAGTGTGTACGCGCGGGTCCATCTTCACCAGCAGCGGCTTTGATTCGCTGTGACCATCGACCGTCAGGCGAATCGTATACGTCCCCGGCAGCACCAGAGGACCCTCCGGCGTCAGCGGCGTGCGATGCGGCACCGCCGCGATCGGATATTCGTAATGCACCGCAGTCGGAGCCGTCGCGTGCAGGTCCCACACTACGCGGTGCATTCCCGCAGTGATCGGCAGCGGTCCATGCACAGCGGGCCAGTAAGCCGGAATCAGATTCGTGCGCAACCCTTCCGGCGAAGGAGCGACGGGATCGCTGCTGCTGTAGCGGCGCAGCACCTGGCCCGTGCCGTCGAGCATCTCCAGCGCAACTTCATGCGCATCGCCCGGCAGATCGTAATCAAGGATCGCTCCATCCGGAGGATTCTCGCCCGCAGGCTCATCGGCAGGCAGAGGCGTATCGGTGTTGGTGTCGCGTTGTACGCGCCACGCCGGCGCAGGCGAAAGCAGCAGCGCGGCCTGCCGGCCCGCATCCGCGGCCAGCTCACGCAGCGGACTCACATCGTCCAGCACCCAGAAGGAGCGACCATGCGTGGCCACAATCAGATCATCGTCCTTCACCAGCAGGTCGCGCATCGACGTGTGCGGCAGGTTGTACTGGAGCGGCTGCCAGTGCGCTCCATCGTCGAAAGATGCCCACACTGCGTGCTCAGTAGCCGCGTACAGCAGCCCCGGCTGCACCGGATCGGCGCGAACCGCGTTGACCGGAGCATCCTCCGGCAGCCCGGCGCCGATCGTCTGCCAGCTTTTGCCGCCGTCGTGCGTGCGATAGATATAAGGACGAAGATCGTCGACCCGCATGCGGCTCACCGCGACATAGGCCGTGTCGTCATCGAAGCGCGAGGCATCGATCTGCGCGATCTTGCTCCAGTCGGAAACGCCCGGCGGAGTAATGCTGGTCCAGTTTGCGCCGCCGTCGCGCGTGATCCATACAAGGCCGTCATCGGTTCCGGCCCAGATCGTCTGCGTATTTTTGTACGATGCGGCAACGGAGTAGATCACGCCGCGCCGCTGTGCCTGTTGCTCGGTGGAGAGCGCGGGCAGGGAAGCGGGCTGCGTGGTCTTCTCGCGGCTCAGATCGGGGCTGATCGTCTGCCATGTGTGACCATAGTCGGTGGTTTTGAAGAGATGGTTGGCCGCGTAGTACATCGTGTGCGGATCGACCGGTGAAAACAGAATCGGCTCTGTGCGGTCGGCGCGGAAGTCACGCCGGTGCATGGGCAGCGGCGTAATGTTCTGCACCTGGCCGGTCACCATGTCATAGCGCGAAACCTCGGTGCGCCCCGCGCCGTACACGATCTCCGGATGCAGCGGATCGGGCGCCGCGTAGCCGTATTCAATAATGCCCACCGGGTGCCAGTCGCGGAAGGTGATCTCGCCGTCGTTGCCGCGCGTCGAGGTGCAGACCGAGCCGCTCTCCTGCTGTCCCGCGCAGACCTGATACGGAAACGTGTTCGTCGCGGCCACGTGATACAGCTGCGCAGTCGGCTCCACATACCAGGAGCTCCAGCTCTCGCCGCCGTTCACGCTCACCACCGCGCCCTGATCGCTCACCAGCAGCAGAATCTGCGGATTGTGCGGATTGATCCAGAGGTTCTGATAATCGTCGCCGCCCGGCGCGCCGCGCAGGCTGATCCAGGTTTTGCCGCCGTCTGTCGAGCGGCAGGTCACGATGCTCGTGCTGTAGACGATCTCCGGATTCTTCGGATCGACGACAGGCACCGGCAGATCGCCGCCGCCGATCTTCATCGCCGGGCGCGGATCGTCGGTAATCCGTTGCCAGGTGGCTCCCGCATCGTCTGACCGGTACACGCCCAGGCCCTTGTCGCTCGCGTATCCACCCTCCGCTTTGGTGGCAACGGTTGCGTAGAGCCGCTGCGGATGGCTCGCCGCAATCGCGACATTGATCTGCACAGGATTGTCAGGAAGGCCGCTCGTCAGCGGTTTCCATGTCGCGCCTCCGTCGGTGGATTTGAAGAGGCCGCCATGCGTGCCCGCATAGCTGTTCGCATCCTCCCAGGGGCCGAGCGTCTCCTCCCACAGCGATGCGTATACGATCTGCGGGTTCTGCGGATCGATCACCACATCGGAGCCGCCGGTACGATCGTCCTTATACAGAACCTTCTTCCATGTTTTACCGCCATCCTCTGAGCGAAAGATGCCGCGCTCCGCATTCGCGCCGTAAGGATGACCGAGCACTGCGGCAAACAGACGGTCCGGATTCTGCGGATCGACGGCCAGCGCCGGTATCTGCTCGCCGTCGCGCAGTCCCAGGTGCGTCCATGTTTTGCCTGCGTCACTCGAGCGGTAAATGCCGTCGCCGACAGAGAGATCCGGGCGGTGAAGCCCTTCGCCGCTCGCCACATACACAACGCTGCTGTCCGACGGAGCCACAGCGATGGCTCCGATCGACTGCGTGTCCTGCTGATCGAAGATTGGATTCCAGGTGCGCCCGTAATCGGTCGACTTCCATACGCCGCCATCGACCTGTCCGATATAAAAGACATTCGGCTGATCGGGTACGCCCGCCGCGGCTCGCGTGCGGCCTCCGCGAAACGGCCCGATCATGCGCCAGTGCATATCGGGCATCGAGCCCGTGGTCTGCGCCGAGGCAGGACACGCAGAGATCGGCAGAAGCATCGCCGCGGCAGCCGCCGCGAAGATCAGAAGACGCGAAGCGGAGCGTTGTTCCATCGTTGCTTTCCCTTTCAGGCCGCCGCCGGAGGGGGCGCGTCGGGCACAGCAAATTGTAATCGCACTCTTTCGGTATGCGAGCTTCAGAATTCGATCTGCGCGGAGAACTGCAGCTCGCGCGCGAGTAGCTGATTGGTCACACCGGCCAGCGGAGCTCCGAAGCCCAGGCCAGCAGCGGCGCCATTGCCCCAGGTGCCGCTGAAGCCGACCACGTTGCGATGATTCAGCACATTGAAGGCCTCGGCGCGCAGGTTTGCGTGCACGCGCTCCGTGCCCAGTGCAATGCGTTTGCCCACAAAAGGATCGACGCTGTAAACAGCGGTGCCCAGGCCGGTGTTGCGCCCGATCACCGAGCCGTGCATCACCGGCCGATCTGTCGTTGCGCCGGTATCGCCGCTGTTCGTCACGCCGGTGACTACGTTATAAGGCAGGCCGCTCGCCAGCGTAGCAATGCCTCCCGTGGTGACGCCGAACGGCGCGGCATAAACACCGCTCAGAACAAAGCGGTGCCGCTGATCGAAGATCGCATTGCCCAGCTCGGCCCTTCCGGTCATTCGCGGATCGTTCGGATTCTGACCGGGCACATCGGGATCGACCGTATCCAGCGCATGCGACCACGTATAGCTGGCCAGCAGCGCGGAGCCATTGGCCGCGTGGTGGCTCACATTCACATCGAGCGCGTCGTAGTAGGCCACGCCGTCATTCACGTCGCTCTGAATCAAGCTGTACGGCGGCGTCGCTCCGGCGTTCTTCACCGGATCGCAGGCCGTCCCGCTCTGCGCATACCAGGCAATCCAGTAAGGCCGCGTGCAGTTCGCTGCCTGCGCGCTTCGCACCCGGCCGGGGGCATTCCGCACAAAAGACGAAGGCGCGTCGACATCGAGCGGCCGCACAATTTTCAGCGTGTGCGCTCCCACGTAATCGGCGCTCAGCACCCACGCCCGCGCCAGCTGCTGCTCCGCACTCAGCGTCCACTGCTCGTTGTAGGGATTTCGCAGCGCATCGGGATAGCCATTGAGTGTGCTCGTGGGAAAGAACTGGTCATAATACTTCGCTTGTCCCGGCCGCAGATAAAGACTGCGCAGCGGCGCAGTCGCGCCTGCCGGAAAAGCCGGCAGCGGCACGTCGGCGACGCTCGATGGAAAGCCTGCCTGTCCCGGCGCGGCCGTGTAGTTAAAGACGCCCGTCGGTCCGGTCAGCGCATAGTTAGCCTCGGAGTTGTCGACCACCTGCGAGTAATAGAGGCCGAAGCCGCCGCGAACTGTCGTCATGCCGCGCCCCGCAACGTTCCAGGCGAAACCGGCGCGCGGCGCAAAGCCGGCGCGGGAATCGGTGAAGCTCTGCAGCTCGTACCGCAGCCCCAGGTTCAGCGTGAAGTCATGAGTCACGTGCGCGTCGTCCTGTACAAAGACCGCGGCCAGCGTGTCATCCACAACATAATCGGCGTTGCCGTAGCTCTGCGTGTAATTCTGCACGTTGGCAATGTTGCCGAGATACGTGGAGCTTTCGCAGTACGAAGCTGTGCCGGTGCAGGTAAAGTATGTCAGCTTGCCGTCATAGATCGGGCCGCCGAACTCCTTGCTGTTGCCGCCGTTGCGCGCATGGATCACATCGAAGCCAGAACGCAGCTCGTTGCGGCTCCATGTTCGCGTGAGCGTATCGACCGCTTCGAGCTGCCGGTTCAGCAGCAGTGCCGACTGCGACGTGCCCGAGGTGAAGGTGCCTCCTGAAGAGATGGGCACCACAAACTGCGTACCGCTCACCACCGGCGAGAACTGCGTAATGGGCGACGCAAGCTGAAACTGCATTCGCGCTTCGTTCGACAACGAGTCGTTCAGCACAACCGTGTCGCCCAGCTCCGCCGTCCACGTGCGCCGGCGGAAGATGCGGTCAACGCTCGGCAGTGTGCTGCCACCCACCGTGCCGTTGGGATTGGTATCGAAGAAGCTGTCCGCTCCCAGGTGCAGAAAGCCGCGGTGCCGCTCGCTGAATCTGTGATCGGCGCGCAGAAAGCCGAGCCAGTCGCGGTAGTGGCCGATAAAGTTGCCCATATCGAGCGGCGAGGTCACAGGAGAGGCGCGATTCTGCCAGCTGTATTCCGCCGAGGCCAGAAGCGAAGTGTATCCGTTCCGCGCCAGCGGACCCGACACGCTGCCCGCGCCCTGCGCCAGCGTATCGCGCGTGATGTCGTTCCCGCTGCTCGCATTCGTCGTGGAGAAGCCGGAGAGCGCAGCCTCCGGCTCCGACGGCCTCCACAGGCCGAGAAGGTCGCCATGATAATGATCGCCGCTGCGGCGCGTCACGATATTCACGACAGCGCCCTCGCCAAAGCCGTAATCGGCCGCAAAGGCGTTGTCCAGAATCGTCATCTCGCTCACTGCGTCAATGGGCACGCTGGTAAAGATGGTCTGCCGTCCCCACGCATCGTTGCCGCTGGCCCCATCCACTTCGAACCATGTTTGCCGCCGCCCCGTGCCGTTCGCGGTGAAGAGATCCTGGTTCATGAAGATGTCGCCCTGGTTGATCGCGGGCCGGTTCACCGCATTCAGCAGCGGCAGCCACGTCAGCCGCCGGTTCAGCAGCGGCATGCTGCGCATCTGCTCCGTGGTCAGCGTGTCGCCGATCTGCGGCTCATCGGCACGCACGGCATCGACCGCGCCGGTCACGCGCACCTCCGTCTGCACCGAGCCGATCTGCATGTGCAGCTGCACATGCGCTGTGACTCCGGCAACGAGCACGATCTGTCTCAGCACTGCCGGAGCAAAGCCCGCAGAGGCAGCCCGCAGCTCCAGGGGCTCTCCGGCCGGCAGTCCCTCTGCGGCAAATGCGCCCTGAGCGCTCGTGCGAACCACGCGCTCCTCATGCTGATTGCTGTCCTCGATCACCACCGTCACATCTGCGATCGACACGCCATCGGGTCCTGTGACCACGCCCTGCAGGCTCGCCGTATCGGGAGTCTGCGCAGCAGCGAATTCCGCCGCAATGAGTACGAGGCAACAGAGAAAGAGTGCCTGCCGAAGGCGGAGGAGGCGAATCATCTGTTCAGCATCGTCGATTTCCTGCCGAATCACCAGCAAAGACTTATGCCGCCGCGGAATCGGCTTGCCCATCCGGCCTTTTCCGTCCCACAATCGAAGCAACAATGGACACCCCAGCCCCTCGCCATCTGCTTCGCCTGTGTGTTCTTCCGCTTCTTATCGCCTCCATATTCTGCGCACTCGCGCCGGCATCGGCCGCTGCGCAGTCGCTCCCTCCGCAGTTATTCAGCGGGCTGCGCTGGCGTCTGGTCGGCCCCTTTCGCGCCGGACGCGTCGTGGCCGTCAGCGGTGTTCCAGGCGGTGACGGAACCTTCTATTTCGGCGGAGTCGATGGCGGCGTATGGAAGACAACGGACGCGGGCACCGTCTGGCAGCCGGTCTTCGATCACGAGCGCGCCGCTTCCATCGGAGCTCTCGCCGTCGCGCCTTCCGATCCGAAGGTGATCTATGCCGGCACCGGTGAGTCCGACATCCGCTCCGATCTCGCCTCCGGCGACGGCGTGTATCGCAGCGAAGACGGCGGTGCGACGTGGAAGCACATCGGTCTTGAAGACTCGCGCCAGATCAGCCGCATCCTCGTCGATCCGAATGATGCGCGCACCGTGTATGTGGGTGTGCTGGGTCATGCCTATGGGCCGAATGCCGAGCGCGGCGTCTACAAATCCACTGATGGCGGAGATCACTGGCAGCGTGTGCTCGATAAAGGCCCCGACACCGGCATCGCCGACATCGCGATGGCCACAAACAAACCGCAGATTCTCTTTGCCGCCACATGGAACGCGCATCGCTCCACGTGGAGCACCTATGCTCCGCTCGAAGGTCCAGGCGACGGCCTCTACCGTTCCATCGATGGCGGCGCAACATGGACGGAGATCGCCGGTCATGGATTGCCCGATGGCCACTGGGGCCGCACCGGCATCGCCGTCGGCGCCGATGGCCGTCGCGTTTACGTGACGATCGATTGCCCCGGCCACTCCGGCCTCTATCGCTCCGACGATGGAGGCGATACCTGGTCGCTGGTGAACGCCGACCCGCGTCTCACCAGCCGCGCCTGGTACTTCAGCGCTCTCGCCATCGATCCGTCGAACGCCGACGTTCTCTATATTCCCAACGTTGCGCTGTATCGCACCAAAGACGGAGGCAAGACCATCCAGATTGTGCGCGGCGCGCCCGGCGGCGACGACTATCACCAGATATGGGTCGATCCGAAGAATCCCGGCCATCTTGCGCTCGGCGTCGACCAGGGAGCGACGATCAGCCTCGATCACGGGCACACATGGACGACGTGGTACAACCAGCCCACCGCGCAGCTCTATCACGTCACGACCGATCATCGGTTTCCCTACACCATTTATGGAGCGCAGCAGGACAGCGGTTCCATCGCCGTACACAGCCGCTCCGATCACGGACACCTCGACGCGCGCGACTGGTTCCTTCCCGGCGACAGCGAGAGCGGATACCTTGCCATCGATCCGAAGGACGAAAACATCATCTATCTCTCGGGCACCTATGGCACCGTACAGCGCTTCGATCGCCGCACCTCGCTCAGCCAGACCATCACGCCGTGGCCGCTGGGAGGCTTCGATCTGCCCATCAACAAGCGGCGCTATCGCGATCCATGGACGCCGGTGCTCGTCTTTTCGCCCGCCGATAAAACATCGCTGTATCTGGGCACGCAGTATGTGATGAAGACCACCGACGGCGGCCTGCACTGGCAGAAGATCAGTCCCGATCTGACGGGAGCTGTAGCTGGGACCAGCGAAGACGGCCCCGCGACGACAGAGAATGCCGAGCAGAGAGGCTTCGGCGTCGTGTACACCATTGCGCCTTCGCCGCTCAGCGCCGCGCAGATCTGGGCCGGCAGCGATACCGGGCGCATTCATCTCACCACCGATGGCGGCAAAACCTGGCATGATGTAACGCCTCCAGGGCTTTCCGCGTGGAGCAAGATCGCGCTGATCGAGGCATCGCGCTTCGATGCGGCCACGGCCTACGCCGCCGTCGACCGCCATCGTCTCGACGATCAGAAGCCGTATCTGTATATCACGCACGATTTCGGAAAGACCTGGAAGCTGTCGGTAAATGGCATCGCCCCCGACAGTTTTCTGAATGCGGTTCGCGAAGATCCCGAACAGCGCAATCTGCTCTTTGCAGGAACCGAGCTCGGCGTCTATGTCTCCTTCAACGATGGCGGCGACTGGCAGCCGCTGCAGCTCAACCTGCCTGTCAGCTCCATCCGCGATCTCAATATCAACGGCAGCGATCTGATCGTGGCCACGCATGGCCGCTCCTTCTGGGTGCTGGACGATATTGCTCCGCTCCGTCAGGCCGCGGCCGTGCAGAATGCTTCGGCATATCTGTACGCGCCTCCGTCTGCGGTGCGCGTCGACAACGATGGCTTCCTCGGCACGCCGCTGCCGCCGGAAGAGCCGCAGGCGGACAATCCTCCTAACGGCGCCATCGTGGACTACTATCTTCGCGGCGACGCATCCAAAGTCACCCTGCAGATTCTCGACGCGCAGGGCCATGTGCTGCGCCACTTTTCAAGCGAAGACAAACAGACCATCAAACGTCCGCTGCTGCCCATCGCCGAGCGCTGGTTTCCGAAGCCGGAGGTTCTCGCCACAAACGCCGGAGAGCATCGCTTTATCTGGGATCTCGAATCCGGAGGCTCTGGTACCGGCCTCGATGACGACGACGATGATGACAATGCGAGCATGCCGCCGGGGCCGCGTGTTCCGCCGGGCGTCTACACGCTGCGGCTCTCCGCCGACGGCACAACGGTCAGCCGTCCGCTGCACGTCATCATGGACCCGCGCGCGCAGGCAGCCACGCAGGTGCTCGATCAGCAGTACTCGCTCGCCGCCGCCATTTATGAGAAGACACGATCCAGTCGTCAGGCCATGGCAGAGCTTGAAAGCGTGGAGAGCCAGCTAAAAGCGCTCGCGGCAAATGCGGAAAATAATCCGGATTTGGTGCAGGCTGTCCAGCGCGCCCAGGCAAAGGTCGAAGCGATCAAGGGCGGCGACAACGATCAGGACGAAAAGAGCGAAGAGAAGGCCGGACTCGCCACCGCGAATGAAGGGCTCGGTGTTGCTCTGCGCATGGTCGAAAGCGGAGACCGAACCGCTCCGTCACAGGCTGTCGCTATTTATCAGGAGATGAGCAAAGCCGCGCAGGAAAAGATCGAGGCATGGCGGCAGTTCAGAAAATCGGGCCTCGACGAAGTCAACGCGGCGCTGGTGCGCGCGCATCGCGAGCCGGTCGAAATCTCAGCCATCGAAGAGCAGGTGCATTACGCCATGACCCGTTAAGGGTCATGGCCGGCGCATCTCATTTTGCGCTGCTTGTACTTTCCTGTAGTCTGCGCAGCCAGCCAGACCATGCGCCTTGCGCTGCTGCGCCGAATAAATCTAACTTATAGGTCGCCTCTTCACAAAGCCTCTGTGACGGATAAGTGCTGTGAAAGCCGCATCCTGCGCGGCATCCGCGGCAAATATCAGCAAAAGCAATTCACTGGATAACTTATAAGTATTTTGAATCCAGCCTGCCCTCGTTTACTGTTTGCCCCATAAGTCGGTAATAACCCAGTCATCACCCTTCTCCCGTTCCGGTCGCTGAAATATCGGCTGCGGGAAGTCCATACTCTTTTCCGCAAGAACCGGCACGAAACAGAAAAACAGGGCGGGGAAAACTCCTCGCATTGCTGTCCTGAAGTCCATTCTTCTGAGAGGCGTATTCAGCATGAATCTATACATTTCCTGTATCTTCAGATCTTCTTCCCGTCTGCGGCTCTTTGCAGCACTTCTGGCTCTCGCTCTCTTTTTCACCGGCCAGAGCTTCGCGCAGTCCACCTTCGGAGCCTTCACCGGAACCGTGAAAGATGCAGGCGGCAGTGTCATCCCGGGCGCCGGCGTCGTGCTGACCAATACCGGAACCACCGCCGTGCGCAAAGCCATCACAACGGCGACAGGCGAATACAGCTTCCTGAACGTGGACGCCGGTTCTTATTCCATCGAGGTCACCGCTTCCGGCTTTGATAAGGGAGAGTTCCCCGGCCTCGTTCTGCAGGCTCGCGAGACGCAGCGCGTCGATGCGGCCCTCTCTGTCGGCGGAGTCTCGCAGACCGTCGTCGTCAACGCCGCCGCCGCTGTGGTCAACACCGATACTTCGAACCTCGGCGAGACCCGCACCGGCATCGAGCTCGATGAGCTTCCGCTGGCCATCAGCTCGCGTGGTTCAGGCTCCACCAGCCCCTTCGCCACACTCACCTCGCAGGCGGGCGTGCAGACGGACTCGACAGGCAATCTCTCCGTCGCAGGCTCCAAGCCCAGTCTTCTGTCGGTGACCGTGGACGGCATCAGCACCATGAACGTGGAGAGCAGCGCGCCGTCGCCGGAGCTCTTCCCGTCCTTTGCTTCGATCGAGGAAATTCAGGTCAATCAGAACAGCAACAATGCCGAGTACGGCTCGGTGAGCGATATCACGACCGTATCGAAAAGCGGCACCAATCGCGCGCATGGCGGTATCTACGATAACTACGAGACCGCCGGGCTGAACGCCAAAAATCCTTTTTCCGCCACCAAGCCGAAGATCGTCATGAACGACTTCGGAGCCTTCTACAGCGGACCGGTCACGGTGCCGATGCTCTACAACGGCAGGGATAAGACATTCTACTTCCTGAGCTATGAAGGGCTGCGTCTGCCGCAGCAGTCCACGGTCACGCAGAGCGTGCCTTCGCTCGCGATGCGCGGCGGCGACCTTTCGTATTACGCGCAGGCGGTCACGCCCTCCGGCCAGCCGGCCATTCAGATCCATAATGCGGATGGAACTCCGTTCGCAGGCAATGTCATTCCATCCGGAGACATCTCACCGACCGCGGCAGCCGCGCTGGCCGCGCTCTATCCCATGCCGAACACCGGTCCGGCGTATGCCATCTCCAATAACTATGTAGAGAACTTTCCCACTCCAATCAGCTCCGATCAGGGAGACGCGCGCATCGACCAGACCATTACCTCGAAGCAGTCGATATTTGTGCGATACAGCTATAAGCAGCGCTCCGTATCGGTCGCGCCCACGGCGAGCGGGTCGAACGGCGGCTCCGCGCTGGTCGGCTCCTTTGCCAGGCCGGAGAAAGATACGAGCTTTACCGCGGCGTATAACTACATCCTTACTCCGAATCTGATCAATGAGCTCCGCGCCGGATTGAGCAAGTTCATTACTTCGACTACGTTCGACGCCAACTCCAGTCTCGTGGGCAAGCTGGGCATCTCCGGAATACCCGATCTGCTCAGCACTTCCGTTCCCGCTGCTCCGAATTTTGTCGTGACCGGATTTACGGCAACAGGTGGAACCAGCTCGAGCCTGACGCGCAGCCGCACCATTCAGATTCTCGATAACCTGACCTGGAGCAAAGGCACGCATACGATGAAGGGCGGCGTGGACTACCGCTATCTGAATGCTTATGCCAGCAACGTATTCGGCAGCTCACGTCTCGGCAAGTATTCGTTCAACGGCGCTTCTGCCGTGGGTTCCACCATCAACCAGTACGCGCCGTTCGCAGCGTTCCTGCTCGGCTACCCTGACACCACGACCGTTTCCGATGTTCTCGATGCCAATATGAACGGCTACGGAAATGGCTACAACTTCTACGTGCAGGATACCTGGAAATTAACGCCGTCTCTTACTCTGAACTACGGTCTCCGCTATGAGTACCACCCGATGATGAAAGATCATCAGGCCAACAGCGCCAACTTCCTGCCCGATTATTCGTCGTTTCAGAACGGACAGATGGTGCAGGGCGCAATCATCGTCCCGAATCAGCAGGCTCTGACGGGCCTTACACTTCCCAGCTTTGCGGCCGGAGTATCTCCGCTGCCCATCATGACCGCGCAGCAGGCCGGGGTTCCGCCCTCGCTGGTGTACACGCAGAAAACCGACTTCGCTCCTCGCTTCGGATTCGCATGGCGCGTCTTCGGCAACGACAAGACCGTTCTTCGCGGCGGCTGGGGACAGTACATCGAAAATACGCTCGGTGGAAACGTCGTGGGCGGCTGGGCCGTATCCTCCAGCGCGCTCTATGTCTCCGCCAATGGCTACAACGCATCCGGCCAGCCGGTACTCTCCTTTCCGTCGCCGTTCCAGCTGGGAGCATCGGCGCCGGGCACGCTGCAGTTCGATTACGCCATCACGCCCCACTACAAAGATCCCACCGTGCAGCAGTGGAACCTTACGGTGGAGCAGGATATCGGCTTCAACACCGGCCTGCGCATCTCTTACCTCGGGAGCCACGGAAGAGATCTCGATATCGAAGCCGATCTGAACCAGGTTCCGTACAACACCATCGGTTACAAGGCGGCCTATCCAACCCGGCCGTTCCCCGAGCTGAGCCAGATTCCTACTGTGGTGAATGGCGCGGAGAGCAACTACAACGCGGTCACCGTCGAAGCAAACCACCGCATGTCGCACGGTCTGCAGTTTCAGACAAGCTATACCTTCACCAGAGACCTTTCGGATGAAGACGGCGGCAACCCCACGGGCTACGCCAGCAGCATCGGAGCCTATCCGAGCGATCGCTTCCATCCAGGACTCGACTATGGCAACGTCGAATATACGAGCCGTCATCGCGCTCTCGCATCCTTTCTCTATCAGCTGCCGGTCGGCAGAGGGCAGAGATTTCTCGCAACCGACAATCCTCTTCTGGATCGCCTCATCGGTGGATGGCAGCTCGCAAGCTACATGATGTTCCAGAGTGGTCCGTTTATGACGCCGCTCGCCAATACCGGCAGCGACCCGACCGGCACAGGCATCACGCAGACGGTCGGCAATGCCCGCGCCGATGTGGTGACAGGCGTTTCACCCTATCTGCATGGCCAGGGCGCTCGCAATTATCTCAACAGCGCCGCTTATGTCGAGCCGGGAAATAATCTGGCGCGGCAGGGAACGGCTTCTGTCGGCAGCGTGGTCGGGCCAGGGACGGATACCGTTTCCGCCTCGCTCTTCAAGGATGTCAAATTCACTGAGCGGATGAACTTCCAGTTCGGCGCGCAGGCGCAGAACCTGTTCAACCATCAGAACCTTGCCGTTCCCGCATCGCTGACGCTGGGCACGCAGAACTTCGGACAGATCTCCAGTGTGCAGACACAGGGAAACGCGGGCCCCAGAGCGGTGATGCTGACGGGCCGGTTCTCCTTCTGATCCGGTAAAGCATCCTACGGCTGAGGGAGCCTCATGGCCGATACGGTGAAGGTACTGGGAGATGGGCTGGCAGCCTGCTGTGCAGCCCATCTGCTTTTGCGCCGCGGCTTTCCTGTTGCGCTGCAAAGCGCAGACCGAGCCAGACCCTCGAGGCTCCTCATCAGCCGTCAGACGCAGCATCTGCTCTCTGAGTTCTTTGAAGCGCCCGATCTCTTTACGCACGCTCCGCAGATTCGCCGCAGAATCGTGCTCTGGGGTGAGGGATCGTTGCCGGTCGAGCTGCCTCACCATGGAGCGGTCGTCTCAGAACAGCAGCTGCTGAACAATCTCTGGAAGCGAACCGTCCCCGCCGGGACCGTGATCCATGCCGGCGAAACCGATACCGCTGCGTGGACCATTCTTTCGGCCGCAGATCCGGCTGCGCTTTCTGCTCCTCTGCAGTTTGGATCGCGCGTCGCGCTTGCCGGGTCTGTCGTTCTCGAACGAAACGTTCCCCAGGATTGCTGCTGGGTCGAATCGGTTCCGGAGGGATGGCTCTTTCTGCTCCCCTCGGGCGACGGACTGGGCATGCTCATTCGCACCGGCTATGCTCCGGAGAAGCTCCTCGATCAAAGTCAGCTCATCGCAAAACAGATCCGGCAGCTTGATCCCTCCCCGCAGCCCGCGCGCAGCTTCGCTGCGTTTCCGCAGATCCTTCCTGATCTCTGCGGACCGGGATGGCTCGCATGCGGCGCCGCGGCCATGGCCTTCGATCCGTTATGCGGCGAAGGCGCCGGGCACGCTGCCCGCGAAGCTCTGCTGGCTTCGGCAATCATTCGCGCCGCGGTGGAAAGCTTGCCCGTCGATGCGCTGCTGGCGCATTACAGAGCGCGGCTGATGCAGGGATTTCTCCGTCATCTTGAGGTCTGCCGCAGCTTTTACACCGGTGGCGGCTCCGGCCCGTTCTGGACAGCAGAGGCAGCAGAGCTGCAGCGTGGAATTCTCCTGATGCAGGAACGGCTCAGAGAGATCGCCGCACCCTCACGCTTTCGTCTCGTCGGTGATGAGCTGGAGCTGCTGACAGAGCGGATCGCAGGCTGAGAGCAGCTTTCAGACGGAAGCGCTCTGCCGCCGCGCCAGCCGATCTTCGCAATACAGTGCCGCGTTGTCTTCAGACCGGCAGCGCGCCAGATGTGCCGAGATGTGAGCCACCGCAAAGCTCACGCCCTGCAGGTTCTGCTCGCGCGGCACGCCGGGAATCTCACGCGGAAAGGGCGATGCGCAGAACACTCTTTTCCCCTCACGCTCTGTCACGCGGAACTCTTCACGCGGACAATCGGCATCAGCCGCCACGCCGATCACTCCCGGCAACGATCCAGGCAGCATGCGTGTGCCGTTCATCTCGAACGCCGACACCAGCACCGCGCCTGCGCTCCTTACCCGATCGGCCGCTGCCAGAAACGGAGCGCGATGCTCCGGATTCGTCGTCCCGAGGCTCAGGTTGATAATCTGCACGTCGTTCTCAAGGCACCAGTCCATGGCGCGAATGACCCGGTCGATGCCGGTCGCAAGTCTTCGATCGAAGATGCGCACGGCAAGAAGCTCCGCCTGCGGAGCAAGAAAGTGAATCAGCGCTGCAACCGCTGTGCCGTGACCCAGACGGTCGACAAAATCGCCGGAGAATCCGTTATCTTCGACCGCGATCCCGCCTGCGATGCGGCCCACATGCGGATGCCCGGCATGGACACCGCTGTCCACAATGCCGATCCGTACTGCTCCGCTCATGCGGGCTCTCCCGCTGCGACCGGGAACATCGCCGATCTCCGCGCTCCTGTGAGCAGCCGCTCCGGATTGCCGGCTTCGACAATCCGTCCTTCATCGACGACGATCACCATATCGGCAATCTCCACCAGCGCCATGCGATGCGTAATCAGCAGGGCAGTGCGGCCGCGCAGCGCGCGTGCCAGCTCGCGGGCCACGGCCGCTTCAGACTGTACATCGAGCGCCGACGTGGGCTCATCCATAATCAGCAGATCGGGATCGCGAAGCAGCGCGCGCGCCAGTGCGATGCGCTGACGCTCTCCCACGGAGATCGTCGCTCCCCGCTCGCCGATGACCGTGCTGTATCCGTCGGGAAGGGACTGGATGAAGCCGTCGATGCAGGCGGCTGCGGCGCTGGCGCGAATCTCCTCATCGGTCGCGTCAGGCTGTCCATAGGCGATGTTGTCCCGAATGCTCGCATGAAAGAAGAAGGGAACCTGCTCCACCAGCGCCACGCGCCGGCGCAGCTCCTCAAGCCGCAGCTCGCGCAGGTCATCTCCGTCAAACGTGACGGAGCCCTCATCGGGATCATGAAACCGCACCAGCAATTCGGCGATCGTCGATTTGCCTGCGCCGCTCGCGCCGATCATCACGCAGAGCGAGCCCGCCGGAATACGGAATGAAATGTCTTTGAGTGCCTGCCTGTCCTTTGAGTAGCCGAAGCAGACATGATCGAAACGCACATCGTGCCGAATGCCGCTGAGTGGTTTCGCATCGGCCACCTCCACAACTTCGGGGCGGATATCGAGCAGCGAGAAGACGCGCTCCAGCGAGACGGCCCCTGTCAGCAGATTGGTATAAACCCCCATCAGGCTCTGCACCGGCGACAGCAGACGCAGATGGTACGCCATGAACGCCACCAGGCTGCCGATCGTCAGCTGGTTTTCGATCACCAGCCGTCCGCCGTAAAGAAAAACCATCGCCGTCGAAACGGTCAGAACCATGCCCGGAGCCGCCGCCGCAAGAAAAGAGAGAAACTGCATGCGCAGCAGCGCCTCAATAAAGCTGGTATTGTGCCGCTCGAAGTTCTCCGCTTCGCGGTGCTCGTTCGCCGACGCGATTACCAGGCGAATCCCCATCAGGCTCTCGATGAGAAAGCTGCCCAGGCCGGCGCTGCACTCCCGCATCGTTCGCGTGCGCTGGGTCAGCCTCGCCTGAAAGTGGCGCAGCGCAAGCCCGCCAACCGGCAGCAGAGCCAGGCTCGCCAGGCAAAGTCGCCAGTTGAGCCACAGCATGATCGTCACGCTGCCCGCAAGAAACAGAATGTTCGAGAGTACGCTCAGCAGCGTGTCCGAGCAGACGCGCTGCACCTCGCCCACATCGTTGTTCAGGCGCGAGACGATATCCCCCAGCCTGCGCCGCGCAAAAAACTGCGGCGACAGCCGCTGCAGATGCCGGTAGACCTCCAGCCGCATATCGAAGAGCGACTGAGCCGAGAAGCGAATGTAGAGATAGCTGGAGGCGATCGAGACCAGCGTGCTGAACACGGTCACCACAATCATCATCAGCGCAATCTCTTCCAGCGCCTTCATATTGTGGTGCAGCAGAGCGTTGTCGATCAGCACACGGGAGAACCAGGGCTGCACCAGGCTCAGCGCGGTGGAAAGCAGCCCCAGCAGCAGTACGGCGCACAGCAGGCGCCAGTAAGGCATAAGCCAGTGCAGAACTCTTCGATACTGGGCGAGCGGGATCGTTGCAGGCGGTTCCGGGGACGGGGCGGGATCAGAATGCAGAGTAGCCAATCAGCCCTCATTTCGCCTGAGCCGGACAGCCTTCCATCTGCGAAAGCATGTCCGGCTCAAAGGCCGATGCCGAGTCGTTCTGCTCGCGGGTTATTCGCCTGCGGGCATCACGATCAGGTTGGAAGTCGTATCGCCTTCAAGGTCGATATCGCTGGTCATCTCGAGGGTTTTTGCGTCGTACACTTCGACCTGATAGCCGGCGTTGTAGATCAGCAGCTTTTTGCCGTCGGCGCTCAGTCCGAAGTTGAAGCGGGTGCGGCCGACGAACTGCTTCTTCGCAATCACCTGCCGGGTGGCCATGTCGATCACCCAGAACTCGGTGATCCGGTTCCCCTGCTCGCCGTTCACCACCGCGGTATATCCCAGCTTGTGGTCGGGGCTCAGCATCAGCGGAGACATGCTGGTCGTCGTCACCGGTCCCACCGGGGTCAGATCGAAGGTCAGATTTTTCAGATCGATCTGCGCAACGCCGAAGATCTCGCGATGCACATAGGGATCGGATGAGTTGAAGAATCCGGTCACCGTATTCGGATCTTCGTTCGGATCATCCACCAGATTCAGCGACAGGTTCAGCATGTCGGGAACCGGCGGCTGCCGCAGATCGATCTTTTTGACGAGCCTGAAGGTGGACGCGTCGAAGACCTGAATTCCGTCGCGGAAGAGGTAAAGATACTTCCCGTCCGGAGACAGCTTCATGGAGCTGCGATAGCCCGGAACGTCATCATCCTTCGGCATATCGACGCTGCGCGTAATCTGTTTCGCGCTCAGATCGATCACGATGAACTTCGGCGATCCGATATCGAAGTGGTCGATCTGCTTGGTGATCAGCGTATCGACCGCATACAGATATCTGCCCGTCGGATCGATCGTCAGCCCGCTGAGGCGATTCTTTTCATTTCCGCCGTCGAGTGAAAACGAGTCGGTCACCCTGCGTGTGGCCAGATCGATCGTAACGATGCTGTTATCCGCCAGCGTGGAAGCGTACAGCTTTTTGTGGTCGGGCGAGAGAACCAGCTGGCGCGCGATATCGGTGGTGAGATTGATCTGACCGACGACCTTCTCCTGGTTCAGGTCGATCACATCAATTTTATGCGGCCACGTCGCCAGGTAAAGAATCGCCGGCTTCGCCGTTGCGGGGGACGGCGCAGCCGAAGCCGGCAACGCAGGAAGGCACAGACACAGTGAAAATAAAATGCCACGCATGGATACGTCTCTCCAGTCGCTGAAATCAGGGAAATACGATGTCGAGGTTGCGCCAGTCCTTCGTGGCCACGGCGCATTTGGCGGTCCAGTCCGGCGCATTGTTCAGATGGTCCGGAACCTGCGCAGGCCAGAAGCATGTGACGTAGCAGTCGTAGATGTCGCGCTCCACCGGCTGGCAAAGCCCGGCCGTTCCGCCCGCCGAGTCGACCTCCCATCCTGGTGAGAAGACGATGGAACAGCCCATGGGTACATGGGGCTTGACCGCGGTTGAGCGGCCCGACTGCAGAGCGACGATGTCGTTCTCTGCCTCAGCCTGCTCGGTCATGCGCTGAGCCTTGGCGTTCACTGGTCGAAGATGCTTCATGACGCTTTCCTTTCGGAGAAGTGGTCGAGAAATGCAGGATTCTGTGCGGCGATGGTTCCGTAAATCTGCAGACAGGTGTCGGTCCATGCCCGAATCCAGTCGCAGTAGTGGAGATTGGCGTGGCCCGTGTCGCCATAACGGACAAAGGCCTCATGATGGCAGCCGCCGGCGCACAGCGGCCGCGCCCAGCAGGTGTGGCAGTCGTACTTGCTGTCGATGTTGCCGCGCTTGAGAAAAGCGGCCTGCTTTTCGCGGTCGATGCCGGTGCTCACGTGGCCCAGGTTGTGAGCATCGGAGTCCACAAAGCGATGGCAGGGAGCGATATCGCCCGACGGTCCCACGCCCACCAGTCCCAGCCCGGCGCCGCAGGGCAGCGCTTTGTTCACGCCCTGGTGCAGCTCCGCCAGCGTGTCGCTCACATTTGAAAAGCCGTGATGCTCGCCGCGCTTCGCATGCTCCAGGTAATCACCGGCAAGCACCTGAAACTGCCCCAGAACACTGTCCATCCCTGCCGGAGCAATGGAGTACAGACGATTCGGCGAAGTGGTCACCGGTGCAAAGCCTACCTCATAAAAGCCCAGCGTATGCTTCAGATGTTTATAGGTGCCCAGCACATCCATCGCGTGCGAGGTCATCGTCACGCGCGCCGCAATGGGCCGGGTCTTATGCTTCGCCAGCAGCTCTTTGATCTTCGGCTCGATCACATCGTAGGTGCCGCGCCCGTTCTTGAAGATGCGGAAGGCATCGTGCGACTCCTTCGCGCCGTCGATGCTGACCGTGACGCCGATGGCGTTCTCCGCAAGGAAGTCGATGATCGACGGCGTCAGCAGCGTGGCATTGGTGGTCAGGCTGAAGTCGATCGAGACATGCCTGCGCTCCGCTTCGCGCCGGGCATACTCGACCACCTTTTTCAGCAGCGGAAAGTTCATCAGCGTCTCGCCGCCGAAGAAAGTGATATGGACAGCTTTGCGGCCGCGCGATTCGGCGAAGAAATAATCGACCGAGGTCTTCGCCGTCTCCCAGTCCATGAACTTCTTCTTGCCCTCCGGCGTGGCTACCTTGTCTTCGCCGAACTCGTAACAGTAGTGGCACGAGAGGTTGCACTGGTTGGTTACATTCAGCACCATCGACTGCAGCGGAAATTCCTGCGGCAGCGACTGCGAAGAGACGGCGCGCGGCCCTCCATCGTCAATCGCATGCAGCTGATACAGCTCATCGATGCCTTCGGTCACGTCCATGGCCGCGAAGCCATCCGTCTCCATCTGCGATACCAGTGCGGAACGGCTCAGCGTCTCCTGCTCCAGCCGCGAAAGAATCTGCGCGGAGAGTGCGTCGAGGGCCACGATGCCCCCGCTGCCCGCAAGATACACATACTCCGTGCCGCCGCCGTGGAAGCGGTGTACATCGCCTGTCGAATAGGTCGTCACTGTCCCACCTCCGGCTGGTCATACTGCACATACTGAGGCACCGAGACGATCAGATAGCTTCTCGCCGAGAGCTGCCCCGTCGAACCCTCCGGAGTCACCGTGCCTACCACCCATATATCGCCGTAGTTGTTCCGCATCGATCGCCGCTTCGGATCGGGGCCATCGCTCGACGGCGTAAAGAGACCGGTATTCGCGTCGACGGAGCCGACGAACTGCGTATCGTCGTCGCCGTAGCTGGCGATAAACTCCTCCAGCTTCCACGTGGCCTTCATCGGTCCCAGATCGATATCATCGGCGGTGTCCGGCTTGCCGTCGGGACCAAAGCTGTATCCATGCGCCGCGAACTGGGCATAACCCTTCTCATGCGATTCGCTGCCGAGATGCGCAATCGGCGTCACCGGCGTCACGCGGATGAAATCCACCTGGCGATAGACGGCGAAGGCATTCTGTACCGTGGCCGCGCCCGCGGAGATCGTCCGCATTCCAGGCGTCGCGTCTGCGGCGACATCCACGCTCACCGTGATGGAGCTCGCCGAATGATTCAGCACACTGGCGACCTTCACTCCCGTGCCGAGATCGATATTCGCCGCGCTGAGATCGTCCGGCAGATGATCGCCGTAGATCGTCACCTTCGTGCCTGTTGTGCCCGTGCGCAGCGCAGAAAGGTCAGTCCCCAGAATCACCGGGCCTTCCTGAGCGCGGCGCAGCTTCACATCCATGCCGAACTCTTCATAGACTCCCCAGAACCAGCGCCCCTTCATCGTCGACTGATCGGGAGAAACCAGCATGACCTCGCGTATCGTTTTCGGGCTGCCCACAGCCGTGCCCGGTTGCTGCACGGCCGAGCGTCCTCTCCACTGGAAGCCCGTGTAGACGATGGAGGAGCCCTCTTCGCTCAGCGTCTCCGAGGTGCCGTCCACATAATGGATCGTCGTCTTCGTCGTGAACTGGTCCGCCTCGGCGCCCGGCGCAATCGTCACCTCTCCGAAGAACCTGCCTTTGCCCGGCTCTTCGCCCGTCACCAGCCAGCGGCCCGCCAGCTTTGGATCGCTCATGCTGGCCTGCCACTCCGACCATGACGGCGTGCTCAGCGGAGCGCTCCTGCGGATAAACGCAAGTGCCTTGTCCAGCGGACTCACCGGCGCGGCAGCGGGCGTGGGAGATTCAGAATCGCCGCGGCGCGCGGGCAGCTGGAAGGAAGTAAACTCAATCGCCGGAAAGAAGGCGACGTGCATGTTGACCAGATACTTCCAGTCGTCCTGCGAGCGATGCCACGAGAGCGGCCGCGCCAGTGCATGACACGACGCGCAGGCATGGCGCACATCAGGATCGGCGATCGTTTCATCGACGATGCGATGCTCGGAGTAGTATTCGACGGGCTCCGCCTCGGCCGGCGCCAGCCCATGCGAATCGCTCAGATAGCGAAGAATGTGGCGCGCCTCATCCGGCGAAAGAGAAAGACCGTTCAGGCGAACCATGCGCTTGATCGCCTCCTCCCAGCCCTCCGGGGTCGTGCGAATCCACGAGATGCGCGACATATTGCCCTTTGCATCCGGCTCATGGCAGGTGCCGCATTTCGTGAGCACCAGCTGATCCGTGACCGGAATGCCGGCCTCATGGCCCTCATCGGTTTTCGCGGAAGCACCCTGCGCCGCAGCGGACAACGGCATAAAAGTGAGGGTGGCAGCCAGAAACAGTGTTGAACAGGAAATCCAGTAGTGCTTTCGCTTTGCAGAACCAGCCATCTGCCTCACTCTCCAAATAATTTCTGTCGTCTGTTTTCTGTTAATGGCCGTGCTGCGGAGAGACGATGACCCCTGCCTGAGAAACAGGAAATCGTATCCCCGCTGCGGGACGGCCTGTATTTCATTTCACTGGAGGTGCAGAACCCGAAAACCAGATGAAGCGGAGTTTCGAAGTGCTTTGAAACCAGCGGCCGATGCGCTGTGCAGTGAAGTTCCGGCCGTCCGAATGTTGTTGTTATGACCTGCACTGTAGGGCATCGTGCGCAGATTGCAAAATAGATAAATCTGCTGAGTTGAATCGGTTTTAGTTATGCAGTCCCGGCGGCGGCCGGAAGCGAAACCATCAGGAACAGCCCATGCTTGCTGTGCGTGCGCGTAGTTCGCGGCATCGCCATGTATCTTCGCATTCTCTTATGCAGGCTATAAAAATTACCTGGCCTGCGGAGCAGAGACGGAGAGAGTCAGTCGCAAAGAAATTTGCGGAAGCTGTTGAATATGCAGTGAAATCGCGGCTCGGAAGAAGTGCCTGGGTGTCGTTTCAGCCGCGTCAGCACTGCTCGAAGGGCGCACCGGGCACGCGGAATAGTGCTTGCGCGGCTATGAAGCCGATGTTACTCTGAGCCCATTCCGGCACATCCATTTCCACTACAAGTACATACAAGTTTAAAAAAGTCAGGACATCTTTCTTATGAGGAAGTGGAATGAACTATACCCTTCAGCAACTCCGCTATCTTGTTGCGGTTGCAGAGCATGGAAGTGTATCGGCGGCTGCACGGTCGTTATATGTTTCTCAGCCCGGGGTCTCCGCGGCGGTCTCCTATCTTGAAGGGATCTTCGGGATTCAGTGCTTTGTCAGACATCATGCAAAGGGCGTAAGTCTCACCGTTGCGGGCCAGTCCCTCGTGGCCGCAGCCAGAGATGTGCTGATTCAGGCCGAAGAGCTTCATCATCGCGCAAATGAGCTGAATCACACGGTGCGCGGCAAGATCTCGCTCGGATGTTTTCCC
The DNA here is from genome assembly GCF_003428625.2 of Paracidobacterium acidisoli. GTDB lineage: Bacteria > Acidobacteriota > Terriglobia > Terriglobales > Acidobacteriaceae > Paracidobacterium > Paracidobacterium acidisoli. The sequence continues at coordinate 203,925 of NZ_QVQT02000008.1, forward strand.
ACGCTCAGCCCGTTTTTTCTGCCCCGCATCCTCGAGACGCTTCGCGCCGCCTACCCCGATATCAATCTGCAGATTCACGACGGAGATACCGAGTCGCTGCTCCGCTGGCTGCGTGACGGAACCATCGAAGCGGCTCTGATGTATGACCCGAGCTGCGATTCCGCGCTCTATGCGACGCATCGTCTTACATCGCTCCGCTCCTACGCTCTGCTGCCGGGCTCGCATCCTCTGGCCTCGCAAAGCGCCGTCAGTGCCGACGATCTGGTGAGCGAGCCGCTGATCCTGCTGAACTATGCCCCCATCACCGACTATCAGCTTGCGGTCTTTCGGGAGACCGAGAAAGAGCCGAATATCCGGCACGAGGTCAGTAACTTCGAGCTGGTACGCGGACTGGTCGCGGCCGGTAAGGGATATGCCATTCTCAATCTCCGCCCCGCGCTCGATCATACGTATGACGGCCGCACCGTAAAGTGCCTTCCGATTACAGGCGAAACGCAGTCCGCCTCCGTCATTCTGGCGTCGATGCACTCTCTGAAGCCTTCGGGAAAGACCACCGCGCTGATCGATACCTGTAACTCCGTCATGCAGAAGTTTGATCCGGAGCTCTGCCGGTGGGTCGCCTGATCCGGTCTCGCAGGCAGAGCCGTTCCATCGTTGTCAGAAAGAATCGGCAGGTAATCATCCGGCAGCAGAGTAAATCGCATCTTCTTATCGCAGTTTCTTATTAAGAATAAGTCCGCCCTGTTCCTCATACTTACCGGCATATAAGTGCGTGTCGTAATCTCCCCCGCTTTAACGATTGTTTGGGCCATCGTCACAGCAGATATCAGAAGGTATCTTCGTCGATCCACGGAGGTGTTTCTGTGAAGTTCCGCGCTTTGCTCTTTCCGGCCTTCGCCATCGGTGTGCTTGCAGGTGGCATCGCCTTCGCCGGTCACATCCAGGCAGCCTCCGCGCCTTCGTGGAATCAGGCCGCGGCCGCTCACTATCTCGACAGCCGCGAGCTGTGGTGGCAGAGCTGGCCTAAAGCGCAGCGCGATCACGCGACCGTCTGCGTCTCGTGCCACACCGTGCTGCCCTACGCGCTCGCCAGGAAGACGCTGCGGACGCCGTCCGAAGAGGACGCGCTTGCCGCGCCCGAGCGCATCATGTTCAGCGGCATCGCGAAGCGCGTCACGCTCTGGAACGATGTGGAGCCGTTCTACAAGGACGGCAAATCGGGTCCGACCAAATCGATCGAGTCCCGTGGAACCGAGGCCGTGCTGAATGCGCTTATCCTCGCCAGCTATGACGCCCGCCGCGGCTATCTCACCGATCTCACCCGTTCGGCCTTTGCGGAAGCCTGGGCCTTGCAGCGCCACAGCGGAGAAAACGCGGGCGCGTGGATCTGGCTGAACTTCCACAACGCGCCGTGGGAGTCGAATGAGTCGGAGTATCACGGCGCCGCTCTCGCCGCTCTGGCCGTGGGCACCGCGCCGGACGATTATCAGAACGAGCCCGAGGTTCGCACCCATGTGAAGGAGCTGCGTGGCTATCTGGGCCGCGAATATGGAGCGCAGCCGCTCGTCAACCGCATCGTTCTGCTGTGGGCTTCGGCAAGGCTGCCAGGTCTGCTCACAGCTCAGGAGCGCGCTTCGCTGCTGCAGTCCATCGCTGCAAAGCAGCAGCCGGACGGCGGCTGGAGCCTGACCGGTCTCGGCTCCTGGAAGCGCCGCGACAACACCGCTCTGGCAACCGGCAGCGACGGCTATGCCACGGGGCTGACCGTTCTCGCGCTCGAGGAGAACGGCCTGCGCCGCACTCCGCAGGTAAGGCGCGGCCTTGCCTGGCTGGGCCGCAATCAGAATGGCGGCGAAGGCTTCTGGCCGGCGTGGTCGCTCAATAAACAGCGCGATGCGGGCGCCGACGCCGCGCATTTTATGGACGACGCCGCCACCGGCTACGCCGTGCTCGCTCTCGAAGATGCGCGCTGAGCCGTCCGCGCCGCATCTGTTGCTGGCTTAGTCGAAGATGACGGTCTTGTTGCCGTAGCAGAGAATGCGGCGGTCCAGATGCCATGCCACAGCCCGTGAGAGCACCACGCGCTCCAGATCGCGTCCGCGCGCGATCAGGTCCGGAACCTGGTCGCGGTGCGAGATGCGCGCCACGTCCTGCTCGATGATCGGCCCGTCGTCCAGCGCTTCGGTTACATAGTGGCTCGTCGCGCCGATCAGCTTTACGCCTCGCCGAAAGGCCGCGTGATACGGGCGCGCGCCCACAAACGCCGGCAGAAACGAGTGATGCACATTGATGATGCCCAGCGGATAGCGCGCCACAAACTCCGGCGAAAGAATCTGCATGTAGCGCGCCAGCACCACCAGGTCGATCTTTGCCTCTTCCAGCAGCGCCAGTTGTTCCGCTTCCGCCGCCGCACGGTTTTCCGGATCGACCGGCATATACCGGAACTCCACGCCGTAAAAGCGCGCCAGCGATTCGCCGTCGCGATGGTTGCTCACCACCAGCGGCACCGAACACTTCAGCTCGCCCATCTGGTTGCGGTGCAGCAGGTCGGCCAGGCAGTGCAGGTGCTGCGAGACGAAGAGCGCGACCCGCGGCCGGTCGGCGCTTCGGTGCAGCCGCCAGCGCATGCGAAAGCGCTTCGCCTCTTCGCGGAAGGCGGCGCGGAATCCCTCCAGATCAAAGCCCTCCAGCAGCCACTCCACCCGCATAAAGAACAGGCCCTCATCGTGGTCCTGGTGCTGGTCGGCATGCGTAATGTTGGCGCCGAAGCGGTACAGGGTGCCGGAGACGGAGGCGACCAGACCTTTCTGGTCCGGACAGTCAATCAGAAGTACGGCCGATTCGCTCATCGTTCTCCTGAGCATAAGGCCCCCGACCGGTTGCCGTCCCGCTTGACGCAATCCTCTGTTTTCTATAACGTACTGGGTATGACGCTTTGTCGGTCAGCCGCGGCTATCTGTTGCATCTGTTGCAACACAGCCGTCTGCCGTGCTGACAAAGCCCTGATATAAAGCGAACTAAATTCGCATAAGGTTCAGGAACCCATGTCAGCCCCGGCGCTGACATGGGTTTTTAGCTTTTGGGGAGAAATATATGAGCAGCAGCGTGGTAACAGGACGGCGCGTCAATGTGGATGCCTGGGCAATCGGCATCGCGGTGTTGCTGGCGACACTGATCCGCTTCGGCTTTGTGAAGTCGATTCCCTGGTAAGAGAGTTTTGGTGGAAGTCTTTTTGACGAAGTTTCGGCACCGGTCCGGATCGCGGAAACAGGTGCCGGTCGCACGATGACAGCAGTCGGCACCTCCGTAGAACCGCCGCGAGCAGGTTCGCAGCAAAACACAGCGCGGCAGGCCCTGGGTCTGTTGCCCGGTATCGCCATGCTCTTCGGCATCGGCCTGCTGGGCAAGGTGCTGGAGCGCTGGTTCGCGCATCTTCGTCTGCAGTACCATCTCCCGCTGCCCAATATCGAGTACGTCCTCTGGGCCATCATTCTCGGCCTCCTCGTCGCCAATCTCACCCGCCTGCCCGCAGTCTTTCAGCGCGGCATCGCCACCTATGAGCTCTGGCTTAAGCTCGGCATTATTCTGCTGGGCGCGCGCTTCCTCTTCTCCGACCTCGCGCACCTCGGCGGCCTCAGCATGATTCTTGTTGTCATCGAGCTGTCGCTTTCGCTTACGCTCATGACCTTCCTGGGCAAATGGTTCAACCTGCCGCCCAAGCTCACCTCGCTGCTGGCCATGGGATCGTCGGTCTGCGGCGTCTCGGCCATCATGGCCGCGCAGGGAGCCATCGACTCCGAAGAGCGCGAGACCTCCTGCGCCATCGCCGCCATTCTCGCCCTCGGCGCGCTGGCTCTCTTCACCTTTCCGTTTATCGGCCACGCTCTGCACATGACCGATCAGGCCTACGGCATGTGGGCCGGCCTCGCCGTCGATAACACCGCTGAATCCGTCGTTACCGGCGCGCTTTACTCCGACACCGCCGGCAACATCGCCGTGCTCTCCAAGACCGCGCGCAGCTCCTTCATCGGTTTTGTCGTTCTCGGATACGCCATCTACTGGGCCTCGCAGTCGCAGGCGCCCAAAGTGCAGAACAAGGTGGTCTTCCTGTGGCAGAAGTTTCCCAAGTTCATCCTCGCCTTTCTGCTGCTTTCGCTCCTGGCCACTCTGCACGCCTTCAGCAGGGCGCAGATCACCAGTCTCAGTAATCTTTCGCGCTGGGCCTTTCTGCCGGCATTTGCCGGTGTCGGCCTGCGCACCAACCTGCGCGACCTGCTCACTCAGGGCTGGCGTCCGCTGGTTGTCGGCGTTCTCGGCGAAATCGCCATCGCCGTCATCACGCTGGGGCTCATCCTCGGCGCCTACCGGGTGGTGCACCCGTGATGCGCTCTCTTCGCGCCTGTTGTACCTGTTGTCGCCGCTCGTAGCGGTCGCCTCGCAGCGCTCCATTCCCGCTGCTTCTCATTTTTTCCTTCCATAAGCTCAAACATTGTTTACCGCACACCGCCCGTACGCGGCATGTGCACTCTTCAGGAGATCCGGTGAATACGCATCGAAACGTTGCATTTTCCTTTATCCGAAGCATGGCCGTAATACCCGCGCTGCTGGTGTCCTTCGTGGCCGCGCATGCTCAGATCGTCGGCGGCTCGATCAGCGGCACGGTGGTGGACACAGCCGGCGCGGCCATCTCCGGCGCCAGCGTCACCGTGCTCAATCTCGAAACCGGCAACACGCGCAATGTTGTTACCAGGGCCGATGGCAACTACGCCGCGCCCTCGGTTCCGGTCGGCAACTACTCCGTTCATGTCACGCGCGACGGCTTTGCCCCGCAGGAGCGCAGCGGCATTGCGCTCGTCATCGGCCAGAACCTGGTGGTGAACTTCACCCTCGGCGTCAGCGCCGTGCAGCAGCAGGTGCTGGTCAGCGCCACCACGCCCGCCGTCAACACCACCACGCAGCAGACCTCCGGCCTCATCGACGAGCGCCAGGTCAAGGAGCTGCCCCTCAACGGCCGCAGCTACGACGGTCTGATGACCCTCAACCCGGCGACCGTCAATTACACCGCCGAGCGCTCCGGCGGCATCGGAACATCGAACTCCTCGGTCGGCAACATGTTCTCCGTCTCCGGCCATCGCCCGCAGGACAATCTCTTCCTGCTCAACGGCATCGAGTACACCGGCGCCTCGCTCATCAATGTCACGCCCGGAGGCACCAGCGGCCAGCTCCTCGGCGTCGACGCCGTCCGCGAATTCAACGTAGTCTCCGACGCTTACGGAGCCAGCTACGGCAAGCGCGAAGGCGCGCAGGTCAGCATCGTCACCACCTCCGGCACCAATCAGCTTCACGGCGCCGCGTACGAGTTCCTCCGCAACAGCGCGCTCGACGCCCGCAACTACTTCGATGTCGACTCCATTCCCGAATTCCAGCGCAACCAGTTCGGCGGCTCGCTCGGCGGCCCGCTCCGCAAAGACAAGCTGCTGCTCTTCGGTAACTACGAAGGCTTCCGTCAGAACCTCGATCTCAGCGACGTAACCTTCGTGCCCGACAACACCTCCCGCGCCGCGGCCGTCGCCTCCGTGCAGCCACTGCTCGCGCTCTGGCCCGTCGCCAACGGTCCTGAGCTGCTCAGCGGCGGCCAGCCCAGCGGCATCGCCGAGGCCTACAGCCATCCCATGCAGCGCATCCGCGAAGACTTCGGCACCACGCGCTTCGACGACAACATCGGGCAAAAGGATCTGCTCTTCGCCGTCTATACCGTTGACGACAGCGCCGCCAATACGCCCAGCGCCAACCCGCTCAGCCTCGTGAACGAGAGCCTGCGCGAACAGGTCGCCAGCGTGCAGGAGCAGCATGTCTTCTCCGCCAGCCTGCTCAACACCGCGCGCCTCGGCTTCTCCCGCGCCAGCTACTTCTTCACCGGCTCGGTTCCGGTCGATATCGCCGGATGGGTCGACGGCCGCCCCATCGGCGCCATCGTCATCAGCGGCAGCACCGCCTCGAACGGCGCCTCGCAGATCACCCTCGCCGGCAGCAACGTCGGCAGCGACAACGCCACCGCGCGCAATCTCTTTACCTACGACGATCACATCTACTGGTCGCACGGCCGCCATCAGATCGAAGCCGGCGGCTGGCTGCAGCAGATTCAGTCCAACGACAATCTCGCGCAGAACCAGTACGGCCAGGCATCCTTCAGCACGCTGGCAAAATTCCTCTCCGGCTCCGTCGCCACCTTCACCGTCGTGCCTTCGCCGACAGAATTAGGCTGGCGCTCCATCGAAGGCGCGGCCTTCATCGAGGACACCTTCAAGGTCACGCCCCGCTTCGAGCTGCGCGCCGGCCTGCGCGCCGAATCGACCAACGGATGGAATGAAGCGCACAACCGCGCTTCGAACTACCTGCTCGTCGACGGCATTCTCGCCGGCAGCCCGCGCATCGGCAGCTCCGCGCTCACCGACAACCGCGCGAAGTTTCTTCCCGAGCCTCGCCTTGGCTTCGCCTGGGATCTCCTGGGCAACGGCAAAACCGCGATACGCGGCGGCTTCGGCGTCTATCACGGCCTGCTCGACACGCTCGATTACCGCCTCGATCAGTCCGCGCCGTACAACACCACGCTCAGCATCAAAAACACCTCCGTCTGCGCGCTGCACATCACGCCCGGAGAAGCCCTGCCCTCCGGCGGCCTCATCTCGCCCAGCAACGTGCAGACCGATATCCAGACGCCGACCATCCTCTCCTGGGACCTCCGCGTCGAGCAGGCGCTCAATCCGTCCACCGCGCTCACCGTCGGTTACGTCGGCTGGCACAGCTACCATCAGATCCTCTCCGAGGACGAGAACGAGCCCGTCCCCGTCTACGTCGGCGGCCAGCCCTACTATCCCTCCAGCGCGAACGCCAACCCAGGCCTCGCCAACTCCACCTCCTGGGTCTCGCACGGCGTCGGGCTCTACAACGCGCTCGAAGTCGATGTGCGCCACAGCCTCGCTCACGGCCTGCAGTTCCGCGGCAACTACACCTGGTCGAAGAACCTCGACGACGGCTCCGCATGGAACACCAGCGTCAGCGGCAACACTCCGGCCTACGTCGAGTTTCCCCTCGATCCCCTCCGCGACTGGGGCCCGTCGGCGGCCGACGTGCGTCACAGCGCCTCCGTCAATGCCACCTGGGAGCTGCCCGTCGGCGGCCAGCACCGCTTTCTCAACAGCGGTCCCGCGCCCGTGCGCCTCGCCGTCAGCGGATGGTCGGCCAGCGGCATTCTTACCGTGCAGTCCGGCTTTCCCTTCAGCCCGCAGCTCGGCTACAACCCGGTCGGCAATGGCGATACCCGCAATCCGGTCCGTCCCTCATGGAATCCGGCCTTCCGCGGCAGCCTCTATCCGCACACCGTCGCGCAGTTCTTCAACCCCGAGGCCTTCGTGCTGCCGGATAAAACCCAGATCGGAGCGAATACCGATTACACCTACGGCAATGTCGGTCGCGATTCGCTCACCGGCCCCGGCCTCGGCACCTTCGATCTCTCTCTGCGCAAGAACACCGAGCTGACCGAGCGTCTGCGCCTGCAGTTCCGCGCCGAGTTCTTTAACGTCCTCAATCACAGCAACTTCCTCACGCCGAATGAAGTCGTCTACACTTCGGCGACCTCCGGCATCTCGCCGACCGCGGGCGTCATCACCGCCACCTCGACCACCTCGCGGCAGATTCAGTTCGGAGCGAAGCTGCTCTTCTGAAGACCGGCGCAGAAACAGCAAAACCGCAGACGGCCATCGATCTCCGTCTGCGGTTTTTTTGTGAATCAGTCGTGATTCGCTGTTGAAAGCCCGTTATCCGGCCACGGGCACAGCCACGGCGCTCCGTGTCAGATCGCCGTCGATCATGCGCAGAATGCCGAGCGGGTTCTCATTCTGCAGCTCCGCCGGCAGCGAAGCCTGCGGAAATCCCTGCCAGCACACCGGCCGCGCAAAGCGCAGAATCGCCTGGCTGCCGACCGAGGTAAACCGGCTGTCCGACGTTGCCGGATACGGCCCGCCATGCACCATCGCATGCGAGACCTCAACGCCGGTCGGAAATCCGTTGAAGAGAATGCGCCCCACTTTGCGTTCCAGAATCGCAATCAGATCCTGATACGCGGCCAGGTCCTCCGGAGTGCCCAGCAGCGTCGCCGTCAGATGTCCCTGCAGCTGCGCAGCCGCGCGCAGCATCGCCTCACGCTCGCCGTAATGCACGATCAGCGTATCCGGGCCGAAGATCTCATCGCTGAGCGACGGATCGGCAAGGAACGTGTCGATCTCCGTCTCCAGCAGAGCCGCCGTCGCCTGGCAGGAGTTTGCCGCCTCCGTGCCTGTGCTCGTCTGCAGCCGCGCATCGGCCAGCCGCTTTTCGAGCGCGCGCCGGTAGCTGGCCGCAATGCCCGGCGTCAGCAGCGTGAATGCCTGGCTTCCTGCCGTCAGCTTGCGCAGCTCGGCAAGAAACGCATCCTGCCCCTCCTGCTTCGGCAGAAAGACCATGCCCGGCTTGGTGCAGAACTGTCCTGCGCCCAGCGTGAACGACCCGTGCAGCCCGGTCGCGATCTGCGCGCCCCGCTCCCGCAGCGCTCCCGGCAGAATGAACACCGGGTTGGTGCTGCTCATCTCCGTAAAGCAGGGAATCGGCTCGTGGCGCTGCGCCGCCAGGTCCATCAGCGCGCGTCCCGCCGTGTGTGAGCCGGTAAATCCCGCGGCCTTTACCTCCGGATGCTGCACCAGCGCTTTGCCGACCTCGATGCCCGCGTCGAGGAGCAGCGAAAACACGCCGCCCGGCAGACCGCACGCCCGCGCCGCTTCGGCAATCACCTGCGCCGCCAGCTCGCTTGTTCCCGGATGCGCCGGATGCGCCTTCACGATCACCGGATTGCCGCCCGCCAGCGCCGAGGCCGTGTCTCCGCCCGCGACCGAAAAGGCCAGCGGAAAATTGCTCGCGCCAAAGACCGCGACCGGACCCAGCGGCCGCAGCATCGAGCGCAGATCGGGGCGGGGCAGCGGCTTGCGCTCCGGCAGCGCCGTATCGATGCGCGCATTCACCCACGATCCCTCTTCGATCAGCCCCGCAAACAACCGGAGCTGATTGCTGGTGCGGGCCACTTCGCCCTGCAGCCGTGGCTGCGGCAGCGCCGTCTCCAGTTGTGCCCGTGCCACCAGCTCCGCCGACGCGGCATCCAGCCCATCGGCGATGGTGCGCAGAAACTTCGCCCGCTCGCCTCCGGAAAGACGGCCGTATGTGGCAAGCGCAGCCTGTGCCGCCTCCGCCGCCGCATCCACGTCCTTCGCCGTTGCCGGAAAGAAGTCAGGCTCGATCGTCTGGCCGGTGGCTGGATTGACAGCGCGAAATGCGGTTCCCGCGCCGTTGGCGCGCGTGCCCGCAATCAGGGAATGCCCGGAAAGTTCCATGCGTCTCCTCGTTTTGCTTCTCTTCCAGTCTCGCGGAAAGGACTACGCCGTGGCAAACGCCAGGCTGCGCACCGCGGGCTGCGTCTTCAGCGCCTGCGCCACAGCCTCGCGCACCGCCGCCAGCTCCGCTCCCGTCACTTCGAGCCGCGGCAGGCGCACCCGCGCATTGCCGATGCCAGCTTCCTGCTGCACCTGCTTGATCATCTGAATGAACTTCGGCACCGTGTCCATGCGCAGCAGCGGCAAAAACCAGCGGTACAGCTCGAAGGCCTCCCGATCGCGCCCCGCGGCGGCATGCTCGAACAGCGCGACCGATTCCCTGGGAAAGGCATTCACCAGCCCGGCCACCCATCCCCGCGCCCCCGCCGCGATGCCCTCGACGATCGCATCGTCCACACCCACAAAGAGCTGCAGGCGGTTATCCAGCAGCGCGCGAATCGCCGTCACCCGCCGCACGTCGGTGCTCGATTCCTTCACCGCGGCAAAGTTGCCGTACTCCGCCGCCAGCTCCGCAATCTGCTCGGGAAGAAAATCCGTCCCGTAAGCCACGGGATTGTTGTAGAGCATGCAGGAGAGCGGCGTCGCCGCGAACACCGCCGTCACATGCGCCTTCATCTCCCGCCAGTCGCCCTTGTAAACATACGGAGGCAGCACCATCAGACCCTCGCAGCCCGCGTCTGCTGCGGTCTTCGCCAGCTCCACCGCCTCATCGGTCGAAAGCGCGGAGATGGCGGCCACTACCGGAGCGCGTCCCGCGGTGGCCGCAGCCATGTTCTTCAGAATCGCCGTCTTCTCCTCGAAGCGCAGCGTCGCCGCCTCGCCGAGCGAGCCGAGCGAGATGATGCCCGTGCATCCGTTTTCCAGCATCCACTGCGCGTGCCGGGTCATAAAGGCATGATCGACCTTCAGCCGCTCATCGAAACAGGTCGTCATCGCGGGCATAACGCCGTGCCACTTCATCGTCTCTTCCTCCGCTTCTGCATTCTCATGCTCTTCCGCCGTGCCCCGCAAACCGCGAGGGCAGATACGCATCGCTGTCGATGGGCGAGCGCTCGCCCAGCAGCCGGTCCACCAGCAGCCGCGCCGTCGCTAACGACGTCGTGATCCCCAGCCCCTCATGCCCATTGGCCACAAACAGCGTCGCATCCTCGCCCCACGGGCCAATCAGCGGAAGCTTATCCGCCGTCGCGGCGCGAAAGCCCGTCCACATCCGCACCACGCGCAGCTCGCGAACGCCGGGAAGAAATGCCTCCGCCCGCTCCAGCATCTCCGTTACGATGCGCTCCTCCACTTCGTCTCCGGCCGCATCGTACTGCCGCGACGAGCCGATCAGAATCTGCCCCGGCGGACGCGGCTGCACATTGAAGGCGACCGAATCGCCCTCCAGCGCATGCGCGCTCTTCAGATATCCCAGCTCCACCAGCTGATGCCGCATAAACCCCGGCGCGCACTCGGCCAGGATCAGATGTCCTTTGCGCCGCCGTATGGGAAGCGCAGGCGTCAGCTCCAGCCCATCCGTTCCCCCGGCCAGCACAATCCATCGCGCCCGCAGCGCCGTTCCGTCCCGCAGCAGCACGCGTCCCTCGCGCGCCTCCGTCACCGTCTGCGGCAGATACAGCTTCGCGCCCAGCCGCGCAGCCTCCGCCACCAGCCACTCCGTCGCGCTCGCGGCCTGTACCACCGCATCGAGCGGAGCCATCAGCCCTCCGGCCAGCGGACGCGCAAGGTGCGGCTCCGCCCCGGCCAGCGCATCGCCATCCAGAACCTCCGCCGGAATGCCTGCAGCATCGAAGGTCCGCTTCTTTCGCCGGACCTCTTCCATCTCCTGCTCATCGCGCGCCAGCCAGATCGTGCCGCACTCCCGGTACTGCGCGCTCTCCGGAAGCCGCGGAGCCAGCTCGCTCCACAGCCTCTGCGACCAGCGCGTCAGCGCAAGCTGCATCGGGGAGTCGTCGAGCGCCACAATATGTCCCATCGCCGCGCCGGTTGCGCCGCCTGCAATCGCCCGGCTCTCCACCACCGCCACGCGCAGCCCGCGCTGCGCGCATTCGAGAGCGCAGGCCGCGCCCACAATGCCTGCGCCGGCGATCACGGCGTCAAAAACTGTCTCTGCCGAAAGAGCTCTCATACGCAGCATCAGGCCTGCCGGATGCCTGTCCGGAACGGGTCCAGCGGATCGAGAATCAGCCTCGCCTCCGCCGTCACCCAGGCAGAGCCGCTTACGCTCGGAATCACGCGCCCCTCGCGCAGCGCGTATGTGCCCTCGAAGACCGTGCCCAGAATCCCTTCCTGCCGCCACACCGCGCCCGGCGCCAGCTTTCCGTCCGCGTGCAGACAGGCCATCTTCGCGCTCGTGCCCGTGCCGCACGGCGAGCGGTCATACGCCTTTCCCGGACACAGCACAAAGTTTCTGCTGTCCACGCCCGCAGCCGGTGATGGCGAAAACAGCTCGATGTGATCGATCACCGCGCCCTCGGCTCCGGTGATGCCGTTGCTTTCAAGCGCCCGGCGCAGCATCCAGGAAAACTCCGTCAGCGCATCCACCTGCGCGAAGCTCACCGTCACAGGAGGATGCTCCACCAGAAAAAACCAGTTGCCGCCCCAGGCGATATCGCCCTTCACCGCGCCGTAGCCCGGCACATCGACCACAACCCCGGCGCGATGGCGGTAGCTCGCCACATTCTCCACCGTGACTCTGCCGCCGTCATGCAGCGTCGCCTTCACCACCCCCACCGGCGTCTCGATCCGGTGCTCGCCCGGCGCAATGCGGCCCAGGTGCGCAAGCGTCACCATCAGCCCGATCGTGCCGTGCCCGCACATGCCCAGATAGCCGACATTGTTGAAGAAGATCACTCCGGCCGCGCACTGCGGGTCAAAGGGCTCGCACAGCAGCGCGCCTACGATCACATCCGAGCCGCGCGGTTCATTCACCACCGCCGAGCGAAAATCGTCATGCTGCTCCGCCAGCCGCCGCAGCCGCTCCCGCAGCGCTCCGCGGCCCACATCCGGACCGCCGCCCAGCACCACGCGTGTCGGCTCGCCCGCCGTGTGAGAGTCCACTACCTCAATCGAAGAAGCTCGCGGTGCCGTATTCAGGATCGTCTTCCCCTTTGTCTCTTCGGTGCCTTCGATCATACAGCCGCAAAAGCGGGCAGAAGGCGCCGCCCGCGCTCGTCTACTGGCCGCCGCTCAGCATCTTCACGTATTCGTAATAGAACTGAAGGCCCCGATAATACGACGAGACCGGCAGCCGCTCATCTTTGCCGTGCGCGCGCACATCGTTCGTCTCCAGCGCAATGCCCGAAATGCCGTACGACGGCATCCCCAGCGCCTCCGTATACACGCTGTCGGAGGCGCCCGTCGCCATCGTGGGAATCACCGGAGCGCCCGGCCACATCGTCGCTGCCAGCTTTTCGAGTGGTGCAATCACCTCCGGCGTCAGCGGCGGCGGCGGGAAGCCCTTCGACTCCGGAGCCGTGTCGTGCACATTGCCCGCGTCATCCACATAGCGCACGCTCACCGCTGCATCGGCCACGATGCGGATCAGCGCCTGGCGCGTCTCCTCGCGCGAATGCCCCGGCAGAATACGGCAGTTCACGTTGGCCTGCGCCGTCTGCGGCAGCGCGTTGTTGGCATGGCCGGCCAGCAGCCGCGTCGCCACACACGTCGTGTGCAGAATCGAGTTCCACTCCGGACTCACCGCCGACAGCCGCGCAATCGCCAATGCGTCGGGCGACGGCTTCAGAATGGCGCGAATATCCTCCGCCCGCTGTCCGTGCTCGATCGTGCTCAGCTTCTCGAAGTACGCGCGCGTCACCGCATTCAGCTCCGCGGGAAACGTGTAATGCTGCAATCGTTCAAGCGCATCGGCCAGGTGATAGATCGCATTGTCCGGCACCGGCAGCGAGCTGTGCCCTCCGGGATTCGTCGTCCTCAGTTGAAAGTCCGCATACAGCTTCTCCGTTGCGTCCATGTCGACCGAGATCGCCCGCCCGTTCTGCAGATCGACACCGCCGCCGTCCGGATTGATCACGAATGCCGGATCGCCGATCAGGCTGCGATGCGTCTTCAGCAGCCAGTCCACGCCATTCGACGAGCCGCCCTCCTCATCCGCCGTCAGCGCCAGAATCAGATCGCGGTCCGGCCGGTAGCCTTCCTTCTTCAGCAGCAGAAAGGCCGTCACCAGAATGGCGTCGTTGTCTTTCATGTCCTGCGTGCCGCGCCCGTAAAAGTAGCCGTCCTTCTCAATGAGCCGGAAGGGGTCGGTCGTCCAGTCCTCGCGCCGCGCCTCCACCACGTCTTCGTGGCAGAGAAACAGAACCGGCTTCTTCTGTCCCGTGCCGCGATAGCGCACCACCAGGTTCTGCTTGCGATCCGTCGGGCCGCCCAGGAAGATATCCTCTTTGGCAAATCCTCCGTCGAGCAGCCGCTGCTCCATCGCCTTCGACGTGGCGCTCACGCTGCCCGCCGAATCCGTCGTGTTGATCTCGATCAGCTGCTGCAGAATGCTCCGCGCCAGCGCCTTCGCCGGCTGGTCGGGCTGTGCATGATTTTGTGCCGCACTGCTTTGTACAGGGAGAAGGGAAGCGAGAGCGAGAACCGCCGCCGGAACCATCCATCCGGCCGGCGCGCGAAAAGCACGAAGCATGAGCAAAGCCTCCGCAGGCATGAAAGGGAAAAGTATACAGACCTCGCGCATCGCTCCCGCATCGCGGCCTTCGCCGCGCCCGTCTGCCCCTTCGCCGCATCCCGGATTTCTCCGCTGTATAGTCATCTATGGCGCAGGGAGTGCCGTCGCGCCGTGTTGCCGAACCTCGCTGACCAAAGAGAGAGCCCAACGTGAGACTTCCCATCGCAATCGCCATCCTCTCCGGGACCATCGCCATGGCATCCGCAAAGACTCCTGTTCAGAATCCCGCTTCTGCCCAGCCTTCGCCCTCCGTCTTCGTCAACACCCTCATGCCGCAGCCCGCACATCTCACCGAACAGCCGGGCGCACTCGTCATCACGCCGTCCTTCACCACCGTCGAAGGGCACTTCCACGACGCGCGCCTCGACCACGCCGTCACCCGTGCCCTCAACCGGCTCAAAGAGCGCACCGGCCTGCTCATCGCGAATCTTCCCGCCGACAGCGCCTCCGCCACGCTCACTGTTGATGTCGACGGCCCCGGCGAGGCCATTCAGTCCGACGACGAGAACGAGTCCTACTCGCTCGACGTCACGCCCTCCGGCGCCCATCTCCACGCCGCCACCGACATCGGAGCCATGCATGGCCTTGAAACGCTGCTGCAGCTCGTGCAGCCCGATGGCGAGCAGTTCATCCTGCCCGCTGTCTCCATTCAGGATGCCCCGCGCTTCCGCTGGCGCGGCCTCATGATCGACTGCGGCCGCCACTTCATTCCTTTTCCTGTTCTGCTGCGCACCCTCGACGCCATGGCTGCCGTCAAAATGAACGTCTTCCACTGGCATCTCACTGAAGATCAGGGCTTCCGCATCGAGAGCAAACTCTTTCCGAAGCTGACCGAAGACGGCTCCGACGGCCTCTTCTACACGCAGGATCAGGCAAGGGAGCTGGTCGCTTATGCGCGCGACCGCGGCATCCGCGTCGTGCCTGAGTTCGACATGCCGGGCCACACCGGCTCCTGGCTGGTCGGCTACCCCGATCTCGCCGGCGGCCCTGGTCCCTTCCACATCGAGCGCCGCTTCGGCGTCTTCGATCCCGTCATGGACCCCACGCGCGACAGCACCTATAAATTCATCGACGCCTTCATCGGAGAGATGGCCGCCATCTTTCCCGACCCGTACATGCACATCGGCGGCGACGAGAACAACGGCGTCGAGTGGAAGCAGAACCCGCGCATCCAAACCTTTATGCACGATCACAATCTGAAGGACACCGCGGCGCTGCAGAACTATTTCAATCAGAAGCTGTTACAAATTCTGAAGAAGCACGACAAGCGCATGGTCGGCTGGGACGAGATCCTTACTCCCGATCTGCCTAAGGACATCGTCGTGCAGAGCTGGCGCGGCTTCGACTCGCTCGCCGCCGGGGCAAAGCAGGGCTACAGCGGCATCCTCTCCGCCGGCTACTATCTCGATCACATGGACTCCGCCGAAGATCACTACCTCGTCGATCCCATCCCCGCAAAGAGCGATCTCACCGCCGATCAGCAGGCGCGCATCCTCGGCGGCGAAGCCTGCATGTGGGCCGAGTATGTCAACGGCGATGTCGTCGACTCGCGCATCTGGCCCCGTACCGCCGCCATCGCCGAGCGTCTCTGGTCGCCGCAGGGCGTCAACAACGTCGACGATATGTACCGCCGCCTCGCCGCCGAATCCATTCGTCTCGAATCCTTCGGCCTCACTCATCTCTCGCAGGAGAAGATCGGTCTTCGCCGTCTTGCCGGACCATCCTCCGAAGAAGCCGGCGATATGAACGCGCTGCGCACCTTCGTCTCCGTGCTTCAGCCGCCCGACTTCAGCGGCATCGCCTCCGAACACCGCACCACGCTCTCGCCCTTCAGCGCGCTGACCTTCGTTCTTCCGCCCGATCCGCCCTCGCGCCACGACTTCGAGCATCTGGTCGCCGATTATCTGCAGGACCCCGTCGCCGCCGAAGCCGGACAGACGCAGCTCACCGGCATCTTCGACGCATGGATCGCTGCCGAGCCCGATCTGCTGCGCATGATGGCCAACTCGCCCATCCTTGCCCGCACCCGCCCGCGCGCCGAGCAGCTTGCCCGGCTCGGTACCCTCGGCAGCGAGGCCGTCTCTTACCTGTCATCCGGTCAGCCTGCGCCGCAGGGGTGGAAGGCCCGCCAGCTCGCTCTGCTCGATCAGGCCGGCAGGCTTCAATGCGGGGTCCGCTTCACCGTGCTCCAGCCGCTGCGCGACCTCGTCAACTCCGTGCAGGAAAGATAAGTGCAAAAAATAAAACCCCGGAGAGCGCTCTCCGGGGTTTTTGTCTTAAACCGTAACAATATCGGTTACAAAATCCATCCCCCGCCAACCACTTCCTCGCCGTCGAAGAACACGGCCGCCTGGCCCGGCGTGACCGCGCGCTGCGGCTCGTCGAAGACCGCTTCCACCTCATCCGGTCCCGTCATGCGCAGTGTCGCTGATGCCGGCTCGTGCCGATGGCGAATCTTCGCCCGCACCCGCATCTCGCCGTCGAGCTTTGCAATCGAGATCCAGTTCAGCTGCCCCGCGCGCAGCGTCCGCGTGGTCGCTTCCGCATCGGCGCCCACCGTCACGCGATGCGAGTCATGATCGATCTGAATCACATACAGCGGATTCGGCGACGACACGCCCAGACCCTTGCGCTGTCCGATCGTGAAGTTATGAATCCCCGTGTGCCGTCCGATCACCTCGCCCGACGTGCTCACCAGCTCGCCCGCCGTATCCGGAATCGTCTCGCCCTGCTCCTCCAGATACGCGTCGATGAACTGCTTGTAATCGCCGCCCGGCACGAAGCAGATCTCCTGCGAGTCCGGCTTCACCGCGATCGCCAGCGCATGCTGCGCCGCAATCTCGCGCACCTGCGGCTTCGTATATCCGCCCAGCGGAAACAGCGTCCGCGACAGCTGCTCCTGCGTCAGTCCGAAGAGAAAGTACGTCTGGTCCTTGCTCGTATCCGCCGGCCGCTTCAGAATCCAGCGATCCCGCGCCGGATCGTACTCGTTGCGCGCGTAGTGTCCCGTCGCAATGCGGTCCGCGCCAATCTGCCGCGCCCGCACCAGCAGCTGATCGAACTTCAGATGGTTGTTGCACAGCGAGCAGGGAATCGGTGTCCGCCCCGCCAGATACTCCGACACGAACGGCCGCACCACATCCTGCTCGAAGCGCTCCTGCTCGTTCACCACGTAGTAGGGAATCTCCAGCGCCTCAGCCACGCGCCGCGCGTCGTATACATCATCGAGCGAGCAGCATCGCCCCTGCACCTGCTCCGGCATGCCTTCCTTACCGGCAAGCCGCCGCTGGTTCCAGAGCTGCAGCGTCAGCCCCACCAGCTCGTAGCCCTCATCGCGCAGCATCGCCGCCACCGTCGAGGAGTCCACTCCACCCGACATGGCCACGGCAATCGTATTGTTGAATCGAAGCGGCATATCCCTTCTTCCATTATCCCACCCTTCACACGCCGCATGCGGAGACCCGCATGGCCTCATTCTCTTCGCCGCCTCCGAGTTCGAAGCCCTCAGCCTCCGCTCATCGAGCCAAATACCCCACACCAGATTTTCACCACATCCGGAACTTCAGATGCGGGTCAGTCGTCCAACTCTGCGCTCTGCGCTCTGTGCCCTGCGCCTGCCTCTTTGCTAAAATCACACTTCCGCGCAGCACCGCATTCTATACGGCCCGGCCTCACCAACTCACCTCTCGGGGGAACGCCTTATGCGACTCTTTCGTTCCGTACTGCCTTTCAGCCTTGTCCTTGCCGCATCCGTCGCGGTGCCCGCCCTAGCGCAGTCGAACGAACCCATCCGCATCACCGCCGATCTCTCTGACGCGCCGCGTAAGCTCTACCACGCCGAGGTCGATCTGCCCGTATCGCCTGGCCCGCTCACTCTCACCACGCCGCAGTGGATTCCCGGCAACCATCGCCCCACCGGCCCGGCCGAGGACATCACCGGCGTCGTCTTCACCATCAACGGCAAGCCCATTCCCTGGCGCCGCGACGACGTCGATCTCTACGAGTTCCACCTCAACATCCCGCAGGGCGTTACCCGTCTCCACGCGCATCTCGACTGCATCGTCCTCGCGCGCGTCTCGCAGAAGCTTGCCGTGCTCGAGTGGGAGAAGCTGCTGCTCTACCCCGCGCACATTCCCGTCCGCGATATCCCCGTGCAGCCTTCGCTCATCGTGCCCGCGGGCTGGGGAGTCGGCACCGCGCTCACGCCCGTCGACGCAGGCTCCTGGCCTGTGCCCGCCTCCGGCAGCACCACGCGTTTCGCCGCCACCAATGTCGAGCAGCTTGAAGACTCGCCCATCATCACCGGCCAGTACTTCCACGAATTCGCGCTCGCGCCCGACATCACTCCGAAGCACTACATCGATGTCGTCTCCGACTACCCTGAAGACTCGAACCTGCGCCCCGCGCTGCTCTCCGAGATTTCCCGCCTCGTCCGCGAGGCCGGCACCGCCTATGCCTCGCACCACTATCACGAGTACCACTTCCTGCTCACGCTCTCTGACGTGGCCGGCGGCGAAGGCCTCGAGCACGGCCAGTCCTCCGACAACGGCGTCGGCGAAAAGGGCTATGCCGATCCCGCGCATCAGCTCGCCGAGGCCGATCTCCTCGCGCACGAGTTTACCCACTCATGGAACGGCAAATACCGCCGCCCCGTCGGCCTTTATCAGCCCGACTTCGCCACGCCGCAGCAGGGCGCTCTGCTCTGGGTCTACGAGGGCATGACGCAGTACCTCGGCAACGTCCTCGCCGCGCGCTCCGGACTCAAATCCCAGGCGCAGTACCGCGACCTGCTCGCCATGTCAGCCGCCAACCTCGATAACAAGCCGGGCCGCGAGTGGCGCTCCACCGAAGACACCGCCGTCGCCGCCAGCATCCTGCGCGGAGGCAGCCCCGCATGGGCCAATTGGAAGCGCGGCCAGGACTATTACCAGGAAGGCGAGCTGCTCTGGCTCGACGCCGATACGCTCATTCGCAAAATGACGGATGACAAAAAGTCGCTCACCGACTTTCTGCACATCTTCCTCGCCAAAGGCGGCAACACCGGTCCCATGATCGTGCCCTACACCTTCGACGAGCTGGTCGCCGATCTCAATCAGGTCGTGCCCTACGACTGGGCGAAGTTCCTCCACGACCGCGTCGACAACATCAACCCTCGCGCCGATCTTGAAGGCATCGAGCGCGGCGGTTATCGCCTCGTCTACACTGACAAGCCCAACCCCTCCGAGAAGCTGATGGCCTCCGTCGGCTCACGGCGCGGCGGCAGCATCAACTGCTGGTACTCCATCGGTCTGCGCCTGCGCTCCGACGGTGAAATCTCCGACGTGCTCTGGAACGGCCCCGCCGACAAGGCGCGCATCGCTCCCGGCGAAAAAATCCTCGCCGTCAACGATCAGGTCTTTTCCGCCGACGCTCTGCGGAACGCCATTCGCGAGGCGAAGACCGCCACCGCGCCCATCCATCTCATCCTGCAGTCCGACAGCTACGTCTCCACCGCCGACATCGACTACCACGGGGGCGAGCGCTACCCGGTGCTCGAGCGCATCGACGGCGCGACCGACTACCTCGACCAGATCACCACGCCGCTCGTTCCACCCTCCGCCGCCGATCTCGCCCTCGAACAGGAGAAGGGACAGAACGAAAAGAAGTGAGCGTTCCTTCAGAGCAGAGGCCGGATATTGGGGTGCCCCACGTCCGGATTTTCGGACGTGGTATGCATACTCTTAAACGGCATGCACACCCTTAAACTTTTCATCCCGACCGAAGTAGCCGCGCAACCGGCCACGCAGCGGAGAGATCTGCAGTTCTCGATTCCGGTCTCGATTCTGAAAATCTGCCGGTAAACCCAGGACGGAGTTACAACCTGTTTCTGCTTTTCCCCGCAAGGTTGAGCGCCACGGCGGCGCGGATCAGATCCTTCAGGGCCGCCTCGTCGATCCTGTCGCCTTCATGGAAATCGATGGCGCGCCTCACATTCCCCTCAAGGCTGGAGTTGAACAGACCGGAGGGGTCCTCGAGCGCCGCTCCCTTTGCAAAGGTCATCTTCACGGCGTTTTTGTAGGTCTCTCCCGTGCAGACGATGCCGGCATGGGAGAAGACGGGCGTGCCTCTCCACTTCCACTCTTCGACGATCTCAGGGTCTGCCTTGTGGATGATCGCGCGCACCTTCGCGAGCGTCTTCCCGCGCCAGTCTCCAAGCTCGTTGATCTTCGCGTCGATAGACACAGAGGCGGATTCCGCAGGAACGGTTTTCTTCATGGGCAGCTCCGAATCTCGCACCTGAATGTAGTCGCCCGCAGCCGAATCCGCAACCTCGGCAACGTTCGGCAGGGAATCAGTTTGGAGTGAATGACCGAAGTTCCCCGAAAAGATAACTTTCAGGGAGCAAACGAGACGGAATGCTCCTCAGGACGATGGCTCCATCGACCTGAGAAACATTGGTTCCGGTTTCGTTCTGCGCGGCGGGGGAACGCGCAGTTAGTTGATCGTGATGGTGAGCTTGCCGGATGCCGGGGCGCCGGGGTTTGTGGCAATCAGCGATGCCGAGCCGGCGTTTGCCAGATCGCTCGCCGGAATCGCCACCGTGACGTGGGTTGCATCCACGATGGTCGTTGTCCGGTAGCTTCCGTTCCATGTCACGGCCACACCGGGAAGAAAGTTCGTCCCGGTAAGAGTCAGCATAGTATTGCCGCTGCCGTGGGCAATGCTTGTGGCCGAGCTTGCCGTCAGACTCGCCGCCGTGTCTGTCCCGAGTTCCTGCGGAGCCACAAAGGGCCCGCGCAGCAGGATGAGCGAAGTGATCGTCTGATTGGTCGTGTAGTTCTCGGTGGATGTCAGCAGAGCCAGCCCATCCTGCCCCCAGCGCAACATGTTCCAGCCGCTGGTGATCGAGGAATATGATGCGGGCATCTGCAGCACGGCTTCAGGCAGATATGTGCTGAGATCGTAGCGCGTCAGCCCAAAGGCAGAGGTCCCCGCCAGATTATCCAGCATCAGGAACTCCTTGCTGAGGGATGGGTCAGCTGCAAAGCCGGAACCTTCCGGTGTCGAGCCGGAGTCATAGAAATCGATCAGCGGAAGAGCCGCTATCTGCGAAGGCGGAGAAGTGGATGGATTAATGATTCCCCCGCCCAATCCGTAAACCAGGCCATTCGCCAGCTGGATGCCTCCGCCGAAACCACTCATCCCCTGAAGGGTCGTGCCGTCGGTCTCGGTCAGACCATTCGCATTCACGCTGTAGCGATAAAATACTGTGCTTTCGCCCCCGCTGGCATACAAATGGGATGCATCTGCAAAGACCGGATTGGCGCCCTCGTAAATCCCGGACAGATTTGGACGGAAGGTGCCGGTCGTGCCGCTGGTATCTAAGATGCCAAAGCTGCTCCAGGCATTCGTTATGCCAACAGCCAGGGTGGTATCAGAGCCAGGCATTGCAACCAGCGAGGTGGCAGTAACATTCGACGTTGATCCAGATTGCGTTAATGAGAGTGGGATGGTGGCGGTCAGACTCTGATTCAGCAAATTGAATTTCGCCAGACTGTTGGATCCGCTTAAACCGATGTACAGATAATCCCCGTCTGTGGTTTCCGCCATCACCGTTGGCTGGCTGCCCACCGCGACCGGCGTGCCGACTGCCCCGGTAGCGGGGTTGATCTTCACGACCGAATTGCCGGTGATACTGATGGCCGTGCTCGGAACGGTTGCGTAGAGTGACTGCGCATACGGATCGAAGAGCAATCCGCTCGTCGGAACATTTACGAGATCATAGATCGTCAGTGGCGTGATCTGCGAAACGCCTCCGCCGGGGGTTGGATTGGAAACCGTAACCGCCGCCCATCCGTAGTTTGCAATTTCTGCAGCGGTGACGGTTGCGGTGAGCTGCGCTGCGTTCACGAAGGTGGTCGTCAGTGCGGTGACGCCCAGATTTACCGTTGAATTTGCATTGAATCCATTCCCTGAAACGGTCAGCGTGAAATCGCTCGAACCGGCCTGCACCAGATTGGGCGAAATGGAGGAGATGGATGGCACCGCACCATAGATGCCGCCTGTCACTGTGGTGCTGGTGGCGGATGTGTCATTGCCCGGTGTTGGATCGTAGCTGACGGAGGTCACCGAGGCCGTGCCCGCGAGAGTTCCCGCCTCGGTGGGTGTCGCATTCACGGTAATGGTCGCGCTTGCCCCGCTGGCGAGCGTCCCCGGATCACAGCTGAAGGTCGTGCCACTGCCGCACGAGCCCGTGCTGGCCTTCACGCTGCCGATGGTCAGCGATGGATCAAGGGTAATACCAACGACCGCACCATCCGAGGCATTCGGCCCCAGGTTTTTAACCGTGGCCACCCAGGAAACGGAACTCCCCGTAGTGGCTGTGCCGGGAGCGCTCAGGGTGACGGAGAGGTCGGCCGGAGAAGACGACAGGTCCTTCACCAGAGGCGACTGGAAAATGAACAACTGAGACTGCGAGGTGAAGGGACCGGGGCTGGCATTGAGCGCAAGTCCGTTCTGTCCCCAGCGCACGATCTTCTCAAAAGAAGCTCCATAGCCGTTCTCACCTGCCCCGTTCACTACAACGCCTCCGAGCAGGTTGAAAGAAGACTCATCGAATGCCAGCACCGTATTGCTGTTATTGCCAAATGAACCTGTTGCGACAAATGCGCGACCAAGGCTTGAATCCGAAACCACCGGGCCAGTTGCGGGCGTGCTGAGGCTGCTGTAGAACGTACCCTCGAGTGTGCCATTCGAGGCATTCAGCACCTGCCCGGTGGAAAGATACAGGTTTCCCTTGTCATATTGCAGCCAGTTGGCGTACTGAGTGAGGCCTGACAGCGCGCTGGCTGCCGTGATGCCGGTTGAGCCGACCGTCAGCTCTTCCACCGTGTTGTTGTCTGAGAGCACGTAAAGGGTCGACCCCGAAGAGCCGAAGCTCATCGCCCCCTCTCCCGATGTCCACTCGTCGGCACGGGCCACCCCGGAATCGTAGATGGTGATACCGGCTGCCGTTGCCACCGCCACGGAATTTGGCAACCCTGGCACAGCCACCAGGAACAGAGCGGCCGGTGGGTTGTAGAGGCCTTCCACGCCCACCTGGAACTGGTTCACCACCTTGCCCTGTGTCAGATTCACTTGGGCCACGCTGGCTGCGCCGTCGAGGCCGACAAAGAGCTGCGTCCCGTCTGACGATAGCGCCAGCTTATTGGGATTGCTGCCGACCTGGATCTGCCGCGTTACATTGCCGGTCGTCGGGTCGATGCCCACTACCGAATTGCCCGAAACTCCGGCTGATGTCGCAGGCACCGACGCATACAGGAGCCCGTCTGTTGCGTTGAAGACGATGTCGTTGGCGGTGATGGGGAGATACACCGTAAACGGCTGTGCCGAGCTGGTTCCTCCGCCGGGTGCCGGCGTGGTGACCGTAACATTGACATTCCCGGGGAAGGCAAGGCTGGAGGCGGGAATGGTCGCCGTGATGGAAGTCGGATTGTTCAAGGTCGACGCCACGACCGTTCCATTGACCGAGACCGTGGTGCTGGGCACAAAGTTCGTCCCTTCCACAGTTATCTGGCTGGTCGTGCCGATCGGACCCGCGTTCGGATACAGGCCGGTAAGCGCAGGCGCCGGTGGATTAGCAATGGCCACGCTCACCGCGCTGGACGTGGACGGTGAAGCCCCCGGCGTCATGACCGTCACCGAAGCGTTTCCGGCGGCGGTAAGGTCGGCCGCCGGCACTGTTGCCACCAGGAAGGTGGTGTAGCTGGTGAACAGCGTGGTCTTCAGTGGCGTGCCGTTCCATTCAACCACGGAGCCCAGGATAAAGCCGGTTCCGGTGACCGTGATCGTCGTATCCGGTGAACCGGTATAGATTGAGTTGGGCGAGACGGAGCTGATCTTCGGCCCCGGCAGCGTCGCCGCGGCAACGCTCAGGCTCTCGGCCGCAGAGGTGCCGCCGCCCGGAGTCGGATTTACGGCGGTCAGCGAAAGGCTGCCCGCGGCGGCAAGGTCCGCCGACGTGAGCGTGACGCCTGCCTGGGTTGCGCTGCTGAATGTGGTTGCCCTCGGCGTCCCGTTGACATTGATCGTGGTTGCAGGATCAAACCCTGTGCCGGTGACCACGACCACAGCCGACGTGGTTCCGGTGGTTTCACTGGTGGGAGAGATCGTCGTAATCGTTGGAGCCGGATTATCGACCTCGAGATTGATCGGAGTGCCGGAGCTGCTCACTGTTCCGTTCGCCACACTCACGGCGAGCTGCGCGCCCTGGGTGATCTGGCTGGCTGGGACGGTCGCGGTCAGCTGCGATGCGCTGACATACGTGGTGGTCTCACTGGTTCCACCGACCTGGACCACACTGCTCGAGACAAACCCGGAGCCGTTGACGGTCAGGGTGAGCGCACTGACGCCCGCGGTAACACTTGCCGGGCTGATCGATGTAACGGCCAGTGTGGACGTGGTAGTGCCGCCGCCCCCTCCTGCGTTACCGGAACCGCCCGAGCCGGAGCCGCCGCCTCCGCAACCGCTGATCAGAAGAGAAAATCCGAATCCCAAAGCAAAACTGACAAAAAACGGCAAACGCAGCAAAGACCTGCTGCTCCCCACGCCCACGTTCACGATGGGACCTGCTTCCCAGAGCACTCAATTGTGTGCGGATTAAGTTCCGGCATTAAAAGTATAAGAAGAGGAGTGTCTGTGCCATAGCCATTTTAGTAACCACTTATAAAATTACCCTCTTGTAATGATTTCTCGGGATTAGTGGCACTTAAGGAATGATGGACGACGGAAAATCGTCACCCGGTCTTAACAAACATCAAATCGTCAGGCCACTTTTCAGGGGATCAATGAGCGCCGGCAAACAGGCTATCAGGAGTAATCCGTCTATTCTGCCAGGCACGCCGGCAGGCAGCGCCGAAAGTACTACATGCTACAGTGCCGCCTTAGAAACTCCGCCGGCGAACCGCCTGAATACCTCAGCCCTTCTCAGGCCTGCCAGCGCATCAGCTGCGTAAGCTGCACCAGATTGCCGCAGGTGTCGTTTACCATGGCAATCTTCGAGGCGGTCACGTCTGTCGGCGGCATGGTAAACGCGGCGCCGCCCTCTTTCATCCGCTCGTAGTCGGCCTGCAGGTCGTCGGTAAAGAACATGATCGCGGGCTGGTTCTGCTGAAACAGCGCCTGCTGATACGTCTGCGCCGCGGGGCTGTTGTTCAGCGCCAGCTGCAGCTCGGTGCCGTCCGGCTCTTCTGCCGAGGCGACCGTGAGCCAGCGATACGGCCCCTGGCTGAAGTCGGCCTTCTTCACAAAGCCCAGCACTTCGGTATAAAAGCGCAGAGCCTTCTCCTGGTCGTCGACATAAATACTGGTCACTTTGATCTTCATTTCGTTTCTCCGTTTGTTGCTGGAAAGAGGATGCCGAGGGTACGGCTCTGCGGGCGCAGCGCCCACGAGGCAACGGTCAGAGCAGTAAGGATGAGCGGAGCGATGACATGAAAGCCGTAAGCGCCATAGCCGCCCACCGCCGCGCAGGACATGGCCGCGCCCGTCAGATCGAAGAAGATGCCGGCATACGCCCACTCCTTGAGCCGCGGAAAGCCCGGCCACAGGATGGCGATGGCCCCAGCCAGCTTCCAGAAGCCAAGGATGGCGAAGAAGTACAGCGGGTACCCGAGCACAGGCACCGTGCCGTGAGGATGGGCGTGATACTGCGCCATCTGCGCGACACCGCCGCTGCCGATCGGAAGGGCAACGAGCACGGTCGTCGTCCAGTAAGCAATGGATTTGGTTTTCATGCTCACTCCAGACCTTCAGCCACCCGCTCCAGGCCGCTGAAGAACTTCTGCCAGCCGTACTTTGCGCCCTGATAATTTGCCTTCTGCTCAGGGCGAAAGCCGGACTGCTCCATGCGAACGTGCGTGCCGCCCTCCGCCGGAGTCAGCGTCCACAGCACCACCCACTGCAGACCGGCTTCGCTCTCGCCCACGCCCCAGCTGTAGGAGAGCCGCCGCTGCGGATCGACGACCAGCACCTCGCAGTCCACCACGCCGCTCCAGTGCGACACCGGCTCGGTCCGGAACCGGAACCTGCGCCCCACCACCGGCTCGAAATCATTGCTCATCATCCACTGCGCGAGCAGCGGACTCTCCGTGAGCGCGCGCCACAGCTTCTCCGGCGGGTGCGCAAATACCCTTTCGACCACAAGGGTATCGGGACTCTCTGCGGCATGGCTCATCACTATTTCATCCTCTCCAGAAGGGCTTCAAGCTGGTCGAACCGGTCGCGCCAGAAGGCGCCGTAGACGCGCAGCCAGTCCACCATCGGCGCCAGCGCATCGGGCTGCGCGCGATAGTGCGTTTCGCGACCCTCGCGGCGATGCCGCACCAGCTTCGCCCGCTTCAGCACCGTCAGGTGCTTGGAGACGGCAGGCTGCGACACGCCCGCATAGCGGGTCAGCGCGTGGACGGTCTGCTCGCCCTGCCGCGTCAGCTCCTCGAAGAGTGCTCTGCGCGTCGGATCGGCAAGAGCCCGGAACACGTGACTGGCATGAGCCGTCTTCACATGCAGAACCATAACCATCGGGTTATGGTTTGTCAAGCGATAAAGACGCGCCGTTTCCGATTGCGGCTGGTATCGTTGTTCTGCGATCGCCATCCACCGGGCAGGCGCAGGTATTTTCTGCCCGCTGTATTTGCTCATGTGCCGCGCCGCTCGCGGCGGCCATCCTGCTTTTTGACTTCAACCGGAAGGTTTCCTGCATGCTGAAAAGATTCCGTCTTCCTGTTCTCGCTCTGTCTCTCTGCTTCGCGGCCTCCGCCGCCTTCGCGCAAACGCCCGCATGGGAGCCCGCTCCCGGCCATCTCACGCTGCCGCTCTGGCTGAATGGCGCGCCCGGCGCATCCACCGCCACCGGGCCCGAGGTCGATACCAACACGGCAAAGGACCCGCTCGTCGCCGGTCGTCCCATCATCCGCCTCGGCAACGTCTCCACGCCCACCATCACGCTCTACCGCCCCACCTCCGGCATCAGCACCGGCGCTGCGGTCGTCGTCTTTCCCGGCGGCGGCTATCGCATTCTCGCCATCGATCTCGAAGGCACCGAGGTCTGCGACTGGCTCAACTCCATCGGTGTCACCTGCGTTCTGCTCAAATACCGCGTGCCCGACAGCGGCCCCTGGCCAAAATCATCGGCCGCTCTGCAGGACGCGCAGCGCGCCGTCGGCATGGTCCGTGAGCATGCCGTCGAGTGGGGCATCGATCCGCACCGCGTCGGCGTCCTCGGCTTCTCCGCCGGAGCGCACCTCGCCGCCGCCGTCAGCACGCACTACGACAAGCGTCTTTATCCCGATGTCGACGCGGCCGATCGGCAGAGCTGCCGGCCTGACTTCGCCGTCGTCATCTATCCCGGCTATCTGGCGATTGCCGATCGGAACTACGCGCCGAACCCCGACATCCATCCCACCGCCGATACGCCGCCGACCTTTCTCGTCCAGGCCGAAGACGATCCGGTGCACGTCGAAAACAGCCTCGTCTATTTTCAGCAGCTGAAGAACGCCGGTACCCCCGCCGAGATGCACCTCTACACGCACGGCGGCCACGGCTACGGCCTTCGTCCCAACGGCCTGCCCGTCACCACGTGGCCGAAGGAGGCAGAGAAGTGGATGAACACCCTCCACATGCTCAACGGCCCCACTCCCGCCCCACCTGCTGCGAAGTAGCGCGAAGGCAAAGCAGCACGCAAAGCAGGCAGTGCACAAAAAAAGACAGGGATTCATCCGTCGATGAATCCCTGCATCTGCATTCCTGTGTTGTCCAGGCGAAAATGGAGGCCACGTCCGGATCTTCGGACGTGAATGGATCGCGCAATTCTGCGCCCTGCGCCCTGCGCCCTGCGCCCTGCGCCCTGCCTTTACGCTTTTATCTTCATCGCCTCCGGGTCCCACTCGATCACCCTGCCGCGGTCGTAGCTCAGGTTGCTCAGCAGCGCGGCTCCGGCAGCGCGGAAGCCGAAGACTGCATCTTCGACCACCGGTTTCCGCGACCGTACCGATTCGAAGAAGTTCTTCAGATGGTCGTAGCTGTCGCTGTAATCCTTCGGCGCCTGATACCGCTCCGTCCTCTCCGGCAGCGGACCCACCGGATGCTGCAGCGGATACTTCTCCCGGTACGCCGCCGTGATCTGCTTCTGCATCGCCTCCGGAAATGTCCCGATCGTCAGCCCCGGCTCCGTCTCGCGCGGCACGCGGTTCACCGTCACGCCGCCCCCGCCGATCTCCATCGTTCCTTCCGAGCCCGAGAAGATAAACCCTTCACCCTCTGAGCCGCCGTCGACGAAGTTCACCCGCAGGTTGAGGTTAAAGCCCTCCGGATAATCGAAGAGCCCCAGCATCACATCCGGCACGTTGCGCCCATCCTTCCAGAAGCGCAGCCCGCCCGTCGCCATCGCCCGCGTCGGCCCGTGCGATCCGGTGATGAAGTGCGTTCCGCTGAAGAGGTGAACGAACAAATCGCCCGCCACGCCGCTCCCGTATGCCTTCCACTTGCGCCACTGGAAAAACTGCTCCGCGCTGAAGGGAATCTTCGGCGCCGTTCCCAGAAACCGCGGCCAGTCGCACGTCTCCGTCGACGCATCCGGTGGAATCGTATAATCCCACGCGCCGATCGCCGAGTTGCGGTCCCACCACGCCGTGATCATGTTCAGCTTGCCGATCGCGCCCGACTCCAGCAGCTCCTTGGCCTTCGCGTAGATCATCGAGCTCACCCGCTGGCTGCCGATCTGGATGATCCGGTTCGTCGCCCGCGCCGCTTCGATCATCTCCGGTCCATCCGAGTACAGATGGATCATCGGTTTCTCGCAGTACACGTCCTTGCCGGCCTTCATCGCATCCACGGCCGCCTGCTTGTGCCAGTGGTCCGGCGTGGCAATCAGCACCGCGTCGACATCTTTGCGCGCCAGAATCTCGTGGTAATCCTTCGTCGTGAAGACGCCATCGCCCCACTGCTCTTTGCTGCGCGCCAGCCGCCCGTCGTAACAATCGGCCACGGCCACCAGCTTTACGCCCGGAACCTGCACCGCCGTCCCCGTGTCGTACATCCCCTGTCCGCCGGCTCCAATCAGTGCCAGGTGAATCTGATCGTTTGCAGATACCGGCCGTGCCGGCTCCTCCTGCGCTCCTGCCAGGGCATAGGTCTTTGCTCCCACCAGGGTCTGTGCCGTGGCCACTCCTGCCGCCTTCAGAAAATCTCTGCGATCCATCTGCTGTACGCTGATCCTTCCCTGTATCCGATTATTTAGCCTGGCCCCTGCCCCGTTATTTCACCTGGAGCTCGCACCCGGGTGCCCCATCTTCGCCGCCCGTCTTTGGCGGCTAAGGTGGGGAAGGCTATACCCCGTTTCCGCCGCACCATAAGACGGAAAGCTGCCCGGGCCGTTCCTGAGCGCGCCTTACGCGGCGCACGATGATACCGTTTTCAGGAACCGTTCACGATAACCGGAAAGGGTTGCGCGCCGCAACCCGCCGCACAGAAGGGAATGGGTCTGTTTCTTTTTGGGAAGGGCACGGCTTCAGCCGTGCCATCGAATGCTCCAGCATGTCGCGGCTTCGGCCGCTGAGGGATTTTTTCTGTGGCCCTTCAAACGGGCCCGCGAGCCCGCCGGTCCACGTCCAGCGCCTTTCAGCGCGTGGCAAAGTGAATGACCACGTGGATCGCCATCACGCTGCCCATCAGCAGAATGCCCAGCGCCACCGGAGCCCGCTTCCGCCACAGCTTCACCGCCGCGATCGCAAAGATGATCTCCGGAATCACCACGATGGTCAGCACATGCACCCACTCTTTGCGATCCAGATCGAGCCCGGGGAAGAGCACATACCCCAGCCACACCAGTCCGAAGGCCGCCGCCAGCAGCGCCGCCGCCAGCACCGCTCCTGAAATCACTCCCACCGTTTTCTTACCAATCTGATCCACACGCGCCTCCTTCCTTTTCCACAAAGATCCCTTCCACCCCTCGCGCCACAGGCACCGAAGCATCGCCGCCGTGCTTCCCAGCGCCCACTCCAGCGCCTCGCGGTCGCTGTCGATGAAGTCCAGCTCCCGCAGCATGGCCTCGGCCCACTCCCGGCACACCGCCGGAGAGCACCGCACCACAACCTGCAGCAGCCGACGGGCCGCCCTGCGAATCGCCGCCATCAGCCCTCCGCCTCATGCAGCGCCGCCAGCCGTCCCGCCGCGCGCGGTAGCCGGTGCTCCCGCGCAAATCCCATCCCCTCCACCGTCAGCCGGTACAAATGCCGCGGAGGCCGGCCCTCCTCCGCTGTCTCCCACGACGTCTCCAGCAGCTTCCTCTCCGCCATCCGCATCAGGATCGGATACAGCGTCCCCGACTTCAGCCCCGTCCTTCGGCTGATGTCATATCCGTAACTCCACTCCCGCGGCTCCTGCAGAAACGCATCCAGAACCAGGAGGGTTTGCGGCGACAGACGCAGTTTCATGCCGATAAATCTACATATGTAGACTTTTAAATGTCAACGAATTTCTTTCCCCCGATCTTCACAACGGCTCCATCCCTCCGCCCCGGCTCTCGCCGCGCTTCGCCTCCCGAACCGCGTGATCTATTCTGTTCCCGAGGCTTCGTTCTTATGCGTATCTGCCGCTCTGCAGTCCTGACCGTCTTCTGTCTGTTCCTGGTCTCGCCGGTGGTCTTCGCGCAGCTGCCGCTCGATCCGCTGGTGAGCTCTCCCCAGGCGCAGGACCAGAACCCCCTCACCAATCCCTCTCTCTCTCCGGGAATCCAGTTCCTCTACCAGCTCGAGGCGAAGTTCGCCGCCGACACGGCCCGAGGCGGCGGCAAGGCCTTCGCCTCATGGTTCGCCGACGATGCCGTCACCCTCAGCAACGGCAAGCCGCCCGTCGTGGGACGCGCCGCCATCGCCGCCGCCGCCACCTGGACGCCGCAGCAGTATCAGCTCACCTGGACGCCGGAAGGCGCGCGCCTCTCGCCCGGCGGAGATATGGGTTTTACCTGGGGACACTACCAGGGCGTCTCGAAGGACCGCGAAGGCGGCACCATTCAGACCACCGGCCGCTACATGACCGTCTGGAAGAAGCAGCCCGACGACACCTGGAAGGTCGCCCTCGACGCCAGCAACGACGGCCCGCCCGCCGAAGGCGACTGCTGCCGCCTGCCGAATTAAGCTGCATCGGCATCGCTCAAATCGCTTGCCGTGAGTTCAGGTAAGAGAATGAATGGTCATCCCGACCGAAGCGCCGGGTGCCCCATGTCCGGAATCTCGAACATGGGCAAACCCAGCGTTCAGATGTTATGCGCCGAAGGCGCGATCGCCTGGACGGCGAGTCCCGCGATCGCCTGGACGGCGAGTCCCGCGATCGCCTGGACGGCCAGTCCCGGCGAGTCCTACTCGTCCTGTTCGCGCAGCTTCGCGATCACGCTGAAGTCTTCGAGCGTCGTCGTATCGCCTTTGATCTCGCCGTGCGTGGCCAGATCGCGCAGCAGCCGCCGCATGATCTTGCCCGAGCGCGTCTTCGGCAACTGGTCCGTAAAGCGGATATCGTCCGGCCGCGCCAGCGCCCCAATCTCTTTGGCCACCCACGCCCGCAGCTCGTCCTTCAGCTCGGGCGAGGGCTCATTCCCGCTCTCCAGCGTCACAAACGCCGAGATCGCCTGGCCCTTCATCTCATCGGGACGCCCCACCACTGCGGCCTCCGCGACCCGCGCGTGCGCCACCAGCGCCGACTCGATCTCCATTGTGCCCAGCCGGTGTCCGCTCACGTTGATCACGTCATCCACGCGCCCCATCAGCCAGAAGTAGCCGTCCTGATCGATGCGCGCGCCGTCGCCGGTAAAGTACGAGCCCGGAATATCGCTCCAGTACGTCTTCTCATACCGCTCCGGATCACCCCAGATCGTCCGCGCCATCGACGGCCACGGTTTGCGAACCACCAGCAGACCGCCCTGCCCCGCCGGAACCGGCTCGCCCGTCCGCGTCACCACCTCCGGCAGAATGCCCGGCAGCGGCCGCGTCGCCGACCCCGGCTTCGCCGCAATCGCGCCCGGCAGCGGCGAGATCATGATCGCGCCCGTCTCCGTCTGCCACCACGTATCCACAATCGGGCAGCGCCCCTTGCCGATTACCTCGCGATACCACATCCACGCCTCAGGATTGATCGGCTCGCCCACCGTGCCCAGCAGCCGCAGCGAATCCAGGCTGTGCTTCGCCACATGCTCGTTGCCCCACTTGATGAAGGCGCGAATCGCCGTCGGCGCCGTGTAAAACACCGTCACCTTGTGGTCGTCGATGATCTTCCAGAAGCGGTCCGGCCCCGGATGATTCGGCGCGCCCTCATACATCACCGTCGTCACGCCGTTCTGCAGAATCCCGTAGACCACATACGAGTGCCCGGTCACCCATCCGATATCGGCCGAGCACCAGTACACATCGTCGTCCTTCAGGTCGAAGACCAGTTTGCTCGTCAGGTATGTGCCCACCGCATAGCCGCCTGTCGTATGCACCAGTCCTTTGGGCTTGCCCGTCGTGCCGGATGTATAGAGGATATACAGCGGGTCTTCCGAATCGAGCGGCTCCGCCGGGCACTCCGCCGCGGCTGTGGCCATCAGCTCATGCCACCAGTAATCGCGGCCCTCCTGCATCGTCACCGCCGAACCTGATCGCTGATAGACAACCACGTTCTTCACGCTCGGACACTGCGGCAGCGCCTCGTCGACCGTGGCCTTCAGCTTCACTTCGTTACCGCGCCGGTAAGAAGTGTCCTGGGTCAGCACCGCCACGCACTGCGAATCGTTCACGCGGTCGACGATGGCGTGCGCCGCAAAGCCGCCGAAGATCACCGAATGCACCGCGCCGATCCGCGCGCAGGCCAGAATGGCGATGGCCAGCTCCGGAGTCATGCCCATGTACACGGCCACGCGGTCGCCCTTCTGAATGCCCAGGCCTTTGAGCACATTCGCAAACTTCTGCACCTCGACGTGCAGCTCGGCAAAGCTCAGCCGCCGCACCTCGCCCGGCTCGCCCTCCCACAGAATCGCCGTCTTGTCGCGCTTTCCGTTCTGCACATGCCGGTCCACGCAGTTGTGGCACAGATTGATCTTTCCGCCCACAAACCACTTCGCCCACGGCTGGTTCCACTCCAGCACTCTGGTCCACGGAGCAAACCACTCCAGCTCCTGCGCCGCCTCTGCCCAGAACGCCTCAGGATCGTCGATCGAGCGCCGGTAAAGCTCTTCATAAGCCGTCAGGCTGCCCACGTGCGCCTTCGCCGCAAACTCGGCCGGGGGAGGAAAAATACGGTCTTCCCGCAAAGTGGAATCAAGATTTGGATTGCTGATTGTCTCTGAGGCCATACGTCGGGTCTGCCGGCTCGTTTCTCTGGAGATTCGCGTCGCGGAGGGATTCTCCGGGCATGCTCCACACTAAAAGGCCCGATGCGCGAAAGGCAAGGCGACCGGCCGCGCAGTGATGAGCGGACATGGAATGTGGATTCTCCTTCCCGGCACAGAATCTCCGGGTGCCCCATCCTTTGCCGAGCCGCTTTTGGCGAACCGGGTCCCCGGTGCACGCGATGTTCGTGCGCGGGGGTGAAGCAAAGGGTGGGAAGCTGACCCACTTTCAGCCGCGCCGTAAGTCCGGAGCTGCGCCATGTCTGCCGGTGTGCTTTGTATCAGGGCACGGCTTCAGCCGTGCCGTAACAGGCCGGAAAAGACAGGGCTTCAGCCCCTGCGTCTCGCGTTAGCGAGACCGGTAGAAGCCCCCGGCTTTAGCCGGGGGAAGAAGATCGCCAGGGAAAAGGGGCTTCAGCCCCGGACCTCTTTGCGGCCCTCTGCGCTCCCTTCGCGTCCTCGCGGTGAAAATCATCTCGGACAGACAGGAGCACCCGCTAAAAAATGAGAATCTCCGGGTGCCTCATCCTTTGCTGAGCCGCTTTTGGCGAACCGGGTCCCCGGTGCACGCGATGTTCGCGCGCGGGGGTGGTGAAGCAAAGGGTGGGAAGCTGACCCACTTTCAGCCACGCCGTAAGTCCGGAGCTGCGCCATGTCTGCCGGTGTGCTTTGTATCAGGGCACGGCTTCAGCCGTGCCGCAGGAGGTCAAAATGAACGCGGCTTCAGCCGCTGCCGGAGGATGATTGTGCATCGAGGGTTCCCCTTCACAGATCCGGAGTTCACCGCAATGCGGCGTGTCCGGAGATCCTTCTTTCGCAGCGGTTTACTCCTCTCCGAAATCTGGCATGAAGTTTTTGGCGATTTCTTACAATGGAAGAAGCGTGAAAAGCCCGTCCGGACAGGGACGCGGCTTCAGCCGCTGAGGAATGGTTCCACTAGGTGCCCTGCGTCCGGATGTTCGGGCGTGGGCATGCGCATCCCGTCACACAAAGAATCCTTTAGAATCACGAAGATAGCCGGGGATAACCGAAGTAATACCTTGATAAAGCGATGAAAGCAAACGAGTTGCGGGAACCACCCCTTCAAAATTTGAAATCTCGATCCCGGCCGCGCCGCCGGTTACACTGACGCCTGAAGATCGAAAGGATTCCGGGAAGCGCCCTTGTCCATCGAATCAGCCGTCGATTCCATCCCTGACCGCATCGTGGCGGTCATCCCTGCGCGTCTTGCCTCCACCCGCCTGCCTCGCAAAGTTCTTCGCGAGATCGCCGGCGAGCCGATGCTCGTCTGGGTCTGGCACGCCGCCCGCGCCTGTGCTCGTCTCGACCAGGTCATCATCGCCACCGACTCCGCCGAGGTCATGGCCTTCGCAAAGATCCGCGGCTTTCCGGCCATGCTCACCTCGCCCGGCTGCCCCAGCGGCACCGACCGCGTCCATGCCGTCGCGCAGTCCGTTCCGGCGGAGATCTACGTCAACATTCAGGGAGACGAGCCGCTGCTGCGCCCCGAGCATCTCGACGCGCTCCTCTCGCCCTTCGCCCGACCCGAGGTGGAAGTGGCGACCATCGCCACGCCCTGCGCGCCCGATCAGATCGCCAATCCCAACGCGGTCAAGGTCGTCACCGCCTCCGATGGCCGCGCACTCTACTTCTCCCGCGCCACCATCCCGTACGATCGCGACCGCGACGGCAACATTCCCTATCGCAAGCACCAGGGCATCTACGCGTATCGCCGCGCCGCGCTCGACCGCTTCACATCGCTGCCGCCCAGCCGTCTCGAGCAGATCGAGCGGCTGGAGCAGCTTCGCTTTCTCGAAAACGGAATCGGCGTCTACGTTACCGAGACGCCATTCGACACCATCGGCGTCGATACTGAGGAAGATCTGCAGGAGGTCGAGAGGATTCTCGCCGCCCGTCCTCGTCCCGGCAGCTAGACCGTCGTCAGGTCCGCGCCTCGCGCCTCGCGTCCCAGGCACGTCATTACCGCGAGCACGCAGGCCACCATCAGCACCGTCGCCGCCAGCACCACTCCGTAGCTGCCGTACCGCTCCGCCGCTTTGGCCTGCAGCACGTCGTTGCGCGACGAAATCAGATTGCCGAGCTGATAGGCAAAGCCGGGAAAGGTCGCCCGCACCGGCCCCGGCGACAGCTCGCTCAGGTAAGCCGGCACCACGCCCCACGCTCCCTGCACCATGAACTGCATCAGGAAGGCGCCCGCCGTAAGCGCGAAGACCGAATGCGACAGCGCATACAGCGGAATCACCGGCAGCGAGAGCAGCGCCGCGGCAATGATTGCCCGCTTCCGCCCGATCTTCTCCGAAAGAGTGCCGAAGAGCATGCCGCCCGAGAGCGCGCCGATGTTGTAGATGATGGCGATAATGCCCGTCAGCCGCACCGAGAAGTGATGATCCTTCTGCAGAAAGGTCGGATAGAGGTCCTGCGTGCCGTGCGAGAACGAGTTGAACGCGGTCATCAGCAGCACGACAAAGAGAAAGGTCGGCGCATAGCGCAGAATGCCTTCCATCCATCCGGCCTGATCCTGCTTCTTCTTCTGCAGCGCTCCGGAGCGCCGGCCTTCCACCCACGCGGGCGACTCCTCCACCTTCCGCCCGATATAGAAGACCACCAGCGCCGGAGCCGCTCCGACCAGAAACAGCCCGCGCCATCCGAACGAGTGTCCGTGCCAGGTCAGGTGCGAGAAGAAAGGGAAGAGCGCGGCATAAGCCGCCGCCGCCATCAGATAGCCGACCGCATATCCCTCCTGCAGCAGGCCGGAGAAGAAGCCTCGATTCTCTTTGGGCAGCGTTTCAAACGCCAGCGCCGCGCCCACGCCCCACTCGCCGCCCATGGCAATACCGAAGAGCGCGCGCAGCACCAGCAGGGAAGTGAAGGTCGGCGCAAAGGCGCAGGCCATCTCCAGCGCGGAATAGCTGGCGATATTCAGCATCAGGATGGAGCGCCGTCCGAACCGCTCGGCCAGCGCGCCGAAGAGAAACGCTCCGACAGGACGAAAGGCCAGCGTCAGAAACAGCGCTTCGGCCACACGCGAAGGACGCTCGTGGAAATCCGCCGAAACGGCGGAGATGCAGAAGACAAGAATGAAGTAATCGAAGGCGTCGAGCGACCAGCCGAGGAAACAGGCAATGAATGCGTGACGCTGGGCAGAGCTTAGCTTCCGGAATGGTCCTGGCACCTCACGAGATTACCAAAACCGGAAACTGCGTCCGGCTCCGCACAGATCGGCGTCCGGCATTCTGCGGCCTGGAGCTTTACAGGCTTAGAGCTTTACAGGCTTAGAGCTTTACAGGCTTAGAGCTTTACAGGCTTAGAGCTTTACAGGCTTAGAGCTTTACAGGCTGGGTGGCAGGGGCATTCTCACCGGGGCGCGCTTCCGTATCGGCTACCCGTTTGTGCAGTTGATGGTGCAGGCAGTAAAGAGCCAGTTCCAGACGGTCAGAGACGCCCAGCTTGTCGTAGATCTTGCGCAGGTAGTTCTTGATCACCTGTTCGGTTGTGCCGAGCTGGTAGGCGATTTCCTTATTGCGCTTGCCCTGGGTAATGCAGGCAATGATGGCCAGCTCTTTCTGAGAGAGCCGGGGCTGCGAGCGCGGATTGGTCAGTGCGCTGGCCTGCGAGCGATACGCTTCGATCACCCAGTTCACCGACTGGTTGTCGATCCAGGTTTCACCGGCGGCAATCTTGCGGACGCACTTTACGAGCAGATCCGGCGAGATAGAGCGGGGAATGATGCCCCGGACGCCGCGACGGTAAAGCTCGACAGTATGCGCTTCGTCGGAGGAGGCAGTCTGAACGATGATCTTGATCTGCGGCGCGATCCTGACGATTTCAGGAATGGCATTGGTTGTTCCGGCAATCAGGCTTCCCTCAAGCAGAAGCACATCCGTGGGGTGCCGCTGAATCGCTGCGTGGATCTGAGAAAGGTTATCCACCTGCGCAACCACCCGAATATCGTCTTCCAGCGCAAAAACCTTGCGCATGCCCACACGGTAAATAGCCTGAGAATCGGCCAGAAGAACGCGAATAAGGCTTTTCCCGTTCTCCTGAACGGCTCCATTCGAGCCGTTTTCGTCCATCTTTTCCTGCTTTACATCTGACATAGTCAACCCGAATCTGCCGTCTGCTGAACTAACTATCGTCCGTTTTACTGAAAGCTGTATTCGTCGATGATCGCAGCGGCGTACGTATAAGTTTCCTCATGGTAGGAACGGATCACGCGGCCGGTGCAGTGCACCGCAGCAGTCTGCTGCAAGCCGAACATACCACTCGGAATTTCCACCAGGAATTCCACTTTCTGGCCAGAGGTCAGAAGTTTGTTCAGCCTGAGCAGTACTCCGCTGGCTGACATATTCTCTGTCTGCCCCTCGTACACGATTCCCTCAACAATCAGCCGGACCGGGAGATGCAATGGAAAACGAACAGCGCAGCGAACCCCGGTGTGGACCTTTCTTTTGGTGCGCGGCGCAGCTGGTGAAATTGCACCCATAAATACTCCCTGTGGACGTTACGGGGTGCTTTTAATGTAACCCGATCCGATTTTTGTCATTGTATTACGAAAGTTTCGCGCTGGTACCACAAAATATTTGGGTTAACGCCGAAATCGGGTTACCTGAGGGCGAAAAGGCCGGAAAGGGGATAGATCCGGTTCGGTCTGCGGAATCGGATAACTGCCTGATTACCCTGCCTGTTTCGGATAAAACGCAGCCGACGCCCCCACCCATTCCTGATCGCGATTGTGATCGACGCCCATCATTTTGCCTCGACCCAGGCGCGTAAGAGCAGCCAGCGGCTGAAGATTCTCTCCATCGGGCCACACATAGAGGATGCGGATTTCGCACTGCGTCGGACCGCAGGGCGTCTCGATGACCGGCTCGAAGTTCATTCTCTGCTGCAACAGATACTCATGCCGCTGAGTGACCGGAATGGCTGCGAGATCTTCCTGGCTGGGAGCAAACTGAATGCCTTTGCCGGCAAAGGAGAAGAGCGGCTTAAGAATCCATTGATTTCTGTCCTCGGGCAAACGGTCGCGCCCTTCGCCGCGAAACCAGGCATCGAGGAAAACCGCCGGAGGGACCGCTTCATGCTGCAGAAAGGGGATCGAGAACTTGCTGATGAGAAAGTACCAGTTCGGATGACCGGCCCATTCCACATCGAAGGATTCGCGATAGTCGAACGGCAAGCGGATCTGCTTTCGCATCAGCTCATCGACGATCGCCCGGTTATAGATACGTCGAATGGGGACCAGGGACCGGCCATTGCGGTAACAAAGGCGAGGCAATCTCCCGGGACGATCCTCAGGAAGAATCAATTCCGCATCGACAATGCGAATTCCCAGACGATCCGCGGTGACCAGAAAATCCGGAAATGTCTTTTGCTGTTCAGGCTCGATCTCCGCCAGAACCACGGTTTCGGGGTCATGCCCGGCCAGAATGACACGCGAAAGAATCTTCCAGAAGCTCGCCGCGTCATGGCCGCCAAGGAAATAACCCAGCGACGGGTCCAGCTCAAATATCGACCGGTAGGCCTCTGAGAGAACGAATTGCAGGCCATAAATCGAGGGAAATGCCTGCATCTCCACCAGACGAGGGGAAAGCTCGCCGCTTTTCTCACGAATCAATCCAAAATCGACGGTGAGAAAGTGCGGATGCGGGGTCTGATCGGCAGCCCGGTAAAGCTCCGGAATGGCTCGCCCGGCTTTGGTGAGATATCCGGAATCATTCACCAGGGAGTGAGTCAGCTCTGCCCCGATCGCCGCCATTCTGTCCAGAAGCGGCTTCGGAATAAAGCAGGGCGTCTCCGCGATACGGAAGTCAACGTGGGTACGAACACAGGCGTCCAGACTATGCCGCAGGGAGCGGTAAAGCTCCGGACGGAAGCGGGAATTGAAGTCGCTGCGGAGCTGCCTGATCACGCCATCAGCTTAGCTGAAAGGGATGGTTTGTGCCGGTAACCGGAGCATCTTTCGCGCTGGTAATCGGATCGTAAGACGCCGTGAGATTGAGGGTGGATTATCTCAGTCACGTGATTACTAACTTATTAGTAATCATAGGCTTCTCAACTTAAAAAATAGCACAAAAGTTGTAGATATTCCTCTCCCATCAAATTAAGCTCTGAAGTGTGTGTCCCACACAACGATGCATCAGCATCAACTTCCCAGGAGAAATGTTCATGTCCAAGCTTAGTTTTCGCGCCGTACTGTGTGTTGCTGCCTTTGGTGGTTTCGTTACCATAGCCTCTGCCAAAATTCCGTCCACTCCGGCCCCTGTGCCTCCGCCGTCCGCAGTGGCGATGATCCCGTCCACTCCGGCCCCTGTGCCTCCGCCGTCCGCAGTGGCGATGATCCCGTCCACTCCGGCTCCTGTGCCTCCGCCGTCCGCAGTGGCGATGATTCCGTCCACTCCGGCTCCTGTGCCTCCGCCGTC
>NZ_QVQT02000009.1 GCF_003428625.2 Paracidobacterium acidisoli
GGAGAAGGGTCTTCGGTTCGCGATCCGCGAAGGCGGACGCACCGTAGGCGCCGGCACCATCACCGAAATTATTCAGTAAACGAGGGGTGGCAGCGCTGGTCTTCGGATCCGCGTTACGCTCCGGTTGAAAAACACAAGGAAAAGCCGAGTAAAATCGGTTAGGATAAAAAGATGCGCGAAATTGTGACATTGCAGTGTGGAGTGTGCAGGGAGCGGAATTACTCGACGACAAAGAACAAGAAGACGACCACGGGCCGCCTCGAGTTCGCGAAGTTCTGTAAGCGCTGCCGCAAGCACACCGACCACAAGGAAACAAAGTAGAAACTGGCCGGGCGGACGCATACTGCTGTGCCGTTCGGGTGATAGTGGAGAGCGCTGGATAGGCGCGAGCAGGACCGGAAGACTTTGCCGAGTGCTGGGGTGGTGAGCCGCAGGCGCGAAGACAAAATCCCCCGGAATGCAGGGGCGTAAGCTCAACGGTTAAACTGTCGGTCTCCAAAACCGAACTTGGGGGTTCGAATCCCTCCGCCCCTGCCAGGTTTACGAAAATGAAGATGCGGATACTCCGGAAGGCTGACGGATACCGCGAAAGTGGGGCAGGATGCCCGTCACGGAAGAGAAGAAGGTTATGCCCAAGGCAGTTACAGCAATCACGAATGAAACCGGCGGCGAGAATCGCATTGTGGGGTTCTTTAATCGCAGCCGTGATTTTCTGAAGGAAGTGCGCAGTGAAATGCGTAAAGTGGTCACGCCGACGCGCGCGGATGTGCAGTCGACGACCATCATCGTGATTGTGGCAGTATTTGCCTTTGCCGGCTTTTTCTATGTGATTGATACGGTGCTGGGACGGGCGCTGCAGATGTTGTTGCATGCGTTAGGTGCGGGCCCGGTAGGATGACCATCCTGGCTGCGCGCGATATTGCGCCGGCAAAAGGGTGTGATGATCTCGCGATGCGGGCGCTACTGGTGTGAGCAGCACGAGGGGATCTGATTCGAGCGAAAGGCGAGAAATCGGAGCCTCAGGACAGAGGAATCATGGCGGAAGAAATTCAACAGGTGACTCACGAGGAGGGCGCAGCAGAGCAGCAGCTCCAGCCTCCTGCAAATGAGCGCTTTAAGTGGTACATCATTCATGCGTATTCGGGATTTGAGCGCAAGGTACGCGAATCTCTCGAAAGCCGTGTGCAGGCCTTCGGTCTGCAGAACAAAATTGGTCGAGTGATGATTCCAACTGAACCAGTTACGGAAATTATCAATGGCAAGAAGCGGACAGTGGAGCGAGTCTTCCTGCCGGGGTACGTGCTGGTCGAGATGGATCTCGACAATGACCTGTGGCATGTCATCAAGAACACGCCCCGGGTGACCGGCTTTCTGGGTACCGGTGACAAGCCCGTAGCATTGAGCGAAGCGGAGGTCAGTTCGATTCTGTTTCGGACGGATGTATCCAAGGATAAGCCCAGGCTCAGGATCAAGTTCGAGAAGAATGAATCGGTGCGGATCACGGAGGGGCCCTTTGCCAATTTCAATGGCGTGGTCGATGAGGTGAACGAAGACCGCGAGACGCTAAAGGTCATGGTGACGATCTTCGGGCGCTCCACGCCGGTTGAGCTCGATTTCAGCAAGGTCGAGAAGATTGAGTAAAGACAGCCGTTAGCTCCCGGCTTTCAGCTGGGGCATTGGCTGTATAGCGGTTTGCGATTGCGCCGCATGGTTTGGGCTTAAAGAAATCCGGCTAAGGACCAGTAGCTAAAGGCTAATGGCTGCCGTTAAAGAGGTTCAAAGGAAATGGCTGCACCGACAAAGAAAGTACAGACGCAGGTTAAGCTTCAGATTGAGGCAGGCAAGGCGACGCCTGCACCGCCGGTAGGTCCGGCCCTGGGCCAGGCTCAGGTCAATATCATGGAGTTCTGCAAGCAGTTTAACGCGCGTACACAGAACAAGGAGATGGCCGGCCTGATTATCCCGGTCGTCATCACCGTTTACGTGGACCGCAGCTTCACATTCGTCACCAAGACGCCTCCGGCAGCCATTCTGCTGAAGAAGGCGGCGGGTCTGGCGAAGGGATCGGGCGTTCCGAACAAGACCAAGGTTGGGACAGTTACCGAAGCGCAGGTTCTGGATATCGCGAAGCAGAAGATGCCTGACCTGAATGCCGCATCGGTCGAAGCGGCGGTGAAGAGCATTAAGGGCACGGCGCGCTCCATGGGAATTGACGTCACCGCGTAAGACAGCGCGGGTTTTGAATACCCCGTGAAGTTGTGGCATACTTAAAGATGCGTCTGCAGTGAGTTTCGGGCGCATGTCAACAGGACCACGGCCGGCAGGCAGCATCGACCGAGCGGTGGGAGACGAGGAAGAATGTCGAGAAAAGTCAGTAAGAATGTCGCGAAGGCGCGCGCGCTGGTCGAAAATCGCCCTTACGCGCTGCAGGAAGCGGTTCCGCTTCTGCAAAAAGCAAAGTTTGCAAAGTTTGACGAGACGGTTGATCTGACGCTGCGTCTGGGCGTCGATCCTCGCCATGCGGATCAGATGGTGCGCGGCACTGTCGTTCTGCCGCACGGCCTGGGCAAGACCAAGAAGGTCGCGGTGATCACTTCGGGCGATAAGTTGCGTGAAGCCGAAGCGGCCGGAGCGGATATCGTCGGCGGCGAGGATCTCGTCGAGAAGATTCAGAAGGAAAGCTGGACGGATTTCGATGCGCTGATCGCCACGCCGGACATGATGCGTTCGGTCGGACGTCTGGGCAAGGTGCTCGGGCCCCGCGGTCTGATGCCGAACCCTAAGACGGGTACGGTGACCGCTGATGTTGCGTCTGCGATTAAAGAAATCAAGGCCGGCAAGATCGAGTTCCGCACCGACAAGACGGCTCTGATCCACGTTCCGGTGGGCAAGATCTCGTTTACGCCGGACAAGCTGGTCGAGAACGCGATGACGGTCATTACCAGCATCGTGCGCGCCAAGCCTTCGGCAGCCAAGGGCAAGTACATCAAGGGCATTACGCTCAGCTCGACGATGGGCCCAGGCATTGCACTGGACAACTCGCTGGCGGATACCGCCGCAAAGGCGTAAAAAATCAGCTTCCAGCTGCCAGCTTCTAGCCACTGGCCAGCCAAGCGGAGCGACTTTACGGGTTTTTCAGCTAAGGGCTAGTAGCTAGAACCCAGAGGCTTTCTTATGGCATTAAGCAGGGAAAAAAAAGCGGAAAAAGTCGGTCAGCTCGCGAAAGAGCTGGAGACCTCGACGAGCGCCATTATCGGTACGTTCGCAAAGCTGACGGTCTCACAGGATTTTGAGCTGCGCAAAACGGTCCGTGCGGCGGGCGGGCGTTATCGCGTTCTGAAGAACAAGCTGGCGGCGCGCGCGGCGAAGGGCACCAAAATCGAAGAGGCGCTGCAGGGGCTGAAGGGCGTTTCGTCGGTGGCCTACACCAGCGGTGATCCGGTCGCGCTGGCGAAGGCGCTTTCGACCTGGGTATCGGACAACGCGGAGTTCACCTTCAAGCTGGGCATTGTCGACGGCAAGGTGATTAACGTCGAGGAGGTAAAGGCTCTGGCCACCATGCCGGGCAGGGAAGAGATCTTTGCAAAGCTGCTCTTCCTCATTAACTCCCCGGCGCAGCGTCTGGCCACGGTGATCAATGCGACTGGCCGCGATCTGGCGGTCGTGATCAACCAGGCGGTCGAGAAGAGCAAGTTTGGCGGCGAACA
This sequence comes from Paracidobacterium acidisoli, assembly GCF_003428625.2. Lineage (GTDB taxonomy): Bacteria > Acidobacteriota > Terriglobia > Terriglobales > Acidobacteriaceae > Paracidobacterium > Paracidobacterium acidisoli. The sequence goes on from NZ_QVQT02000009.1 coordinate 3,708, forward strand.
GGCCTCGGCCTAGTTCGCGCGTGGGTGAATCGCGGAGCGAGCGCTGAGATCGCGCGAGCAAAGCGAGAGGGCGAGAGTGGAATTACTGCGAAGCCCTCGAACATAGAATTCGCCGCTTTCCCGGCATGAGGGGTGCCAGTCTGGGCACATCGGAAACCTCAGGATCGGCGGGCGGCAACCGGGCGGAGAAATCCTTCCCGGCAGGCAAAATAAATTTTAGTTTCAGATGGAGAACATCATGGCAGATTTGCAGCAGTTGGAAGATCAGATCGTTGGCCTGAGCCTGCTCGATGCAGCGGCTCTTGTGAAGAAACTTGAAGAGCGTCTCGGCGTTTCGGCCGCGGCAGCAGCCCCGGTAGTTGTGGCGGGCGGCGGTGCGGCGGCAGCTCCGGAAGTAGTCGAGCAGACCGAGTTCACTGTCATCCTGAAGGATGCCGGCGCGAACAAGATCGGCACCATCAAGGCAGTGCGCGAAGTCACCTCGCTGGGTCTGAAAGAAGCCAAGGATTTGGTGGACGGCGCTCCCAAGCCTCTGAAGGAAAACATCAGCAAGGAAGACGCCGAGGCGATCAAGAAGAAGTTTGAAGGCGTCGCCACGGTCGAAATCAAGTAATTGCGGGACGATCTTCGGATCGGATTTGTCCTAAAAGCAAGTTGCATGCCAAAGCGGAACGCGCTATCATAATTTTTGTGCGTTCCGCTCGGTTTTCTTCTGGCAATCCGGTCTGGAGCGCGACCTCTGTCTTTCACACACAGAAAAGCCGTGAGGGCCATCTTCATCTGCAGGGGCGGATGAGAGGCTGATGCGCGGCGTTCAGTCGTTTGGGGCGCAGAGGGGCGGCAAGGGATCGATCCGGCAGTGATGCCGGCATGTCAATGGGTTCAGCGGCGGACTCGGAGATATGAGAGAAGTATCGGCAGCGGGCGGCGCAAAAGCAGTCAGGAAGCGGCGGGAATCGGACATTCTGTTACAGTTCAGTGCACAATTCGGTTGTGGCGCTCGTGAGACTCGCTGTCTCTGCGGGCCTTTTGCGTTTTATCGGCATTTTTTGATTCCGGCTTCTGCTTTTCGCGGTCCTCTTTTTTCTGTTCCCCGCCGTACACGTCCTGCGATCGCCTTTTCGTGATTGCGGGCATAGCGGCATCCGGTGTGACGAACGACTGACACCTTCGGGTTGCCCTGAGCAAAGCGGAAGATTACGCCCCCTGAGGCTTCCGCGCAACAGGAAACGGTCCACGCACTCCGGTTCGTGCTGCCGTAACAAATTGTGGAGCGCCGTGTTTGGCCCGCGCGAGGCGGACTGAACATGAGCGTGGCAGCGGAGTGAGCATCGCTGCAAACGATACAGGGAGCACCGTTCGATCCGGGCGGACCGCTCTTCGTTCTACCTCGCGTTTCCGGGTCCTGAGGAGTGAAGCATGTCAAACGAGAACCGCGCGATCCGCAGCCGTCTCGATTTTTCCAAAATTCCCACATCGATCAAGATTCCCAACCTGATTGAAGTGCAGCGCCGCTCCTATGAGCGTTTTCTGCAGATGGACAAGCTGCCCTCGGAGCGCGAAGACAACGGTCTGCAGTCCGTTTTTGTTTCCGTATTTCCGATTACCGATTTCCGCAATATCTCCCAGCTCGACTTCGTCGATTTTTCCATCGGCAACTGGGAGTGCAAGTGCGGACACCTGAAGGGCCTGCATCACCTGCGTACCGCCTGTTCGCATTGCGGCGCGATGGTGATTACCGATCCGTTTCATCCCGGCGATGTGCTTTGCCACAAGTGCGGAACGTACAACAAGAACACCCCCGACTTTTGCAACAAGTGCGGCGACCCGGTTGGTCTGCAGCTGAAATATGACCAGGCAGAGTGTGAAGAGCGCGGCATGACGTATTCCGCCCCGCTCAAGGTCACGGTCCGGCTGACTATCTACGACAAGGATGCCGAGACTGGCGCGAAGACCATTCGCGACATTAAAGAGCAGGAAGTCTTCTTCGGCGATATTCCGCTGATGACGCAGAACGGCACGTTCATCGTCAACGGTACCGAGCGCGTGATCGTTTCGCAGCTGCACCGCTCGCCTGGCGTCTTCTTCGAGACGGCGAACAACCGCACCTATTTCCTCGGCAAGATCATTCCCTATCGCGGATCGTGGGTGGAGTTCGAGTACGACCAGAAGAACACGCTGTATGTCCGCATCGACCGCAAGCGCAAGTTCCTCGGCACGATCTTCCTGCGCGCTCTGGGTCTGAAGTCGGACGAAGAGATTCTCAAGACCTTCTACACCGTCGATAAGATCGCGGTGAAGGACGGCAAGCTCTTCTGGACTCTCGATGAGACTGGCGAGAAGGCCACGCATCTGCTGGGCGCAAAGCCCGCGCACGCGGTCATCGTGAAGGGTGAGGAGATCGCGCACAGCGGCCGCAAGGTCACTCCGTCGATCCTGAAGGCGCTGCGCGCCGCGAAGATCTCTGAAGTCGAGATTGAGTCTGCTGAGCTGGATGGCGCGGTGACGGCTGCCGATGTGGTCGACACCACCACGGGCGAGGTCCTGCTCGAGGCCAACCACGAGCTGACCAGCGACAAGCTGCACAAGATCATCGAAAGCGGTGTCACCTCCATTGAGCTCTTCTTTCCCGAACGCGACGATGTGGGCAACATTATCACCAACACGCTGCGTCGCGACTCGGTCCGCAAGCCGGAAGAGGCGCTGATCGAGATCTACCGCAAGCTGCGTCCGGGCGATCCGCCGACGCTCGACACGGCGACTGCGCTCTTCGAAGGCATGTTCTTCGACGCGCGCAAGTACGACTTCTCGCGCGTGGGCCGTCTGAAGTTCAACATCAAGCTGTACGAGAACCAGGACGCCAGCCAGCTCGATCACCGCACGCTGACGCCGGAAGACTTTTACGCGACCATCCGCTACCTGCTCAAGCTGCGCCGCAACATCGGCGTGGTCGATGACATCGATCACCTCGGCAACCGCCGCGTGCGCGCAGTCGGCGAGCTGATGGAGAACCAGTTCCGCATCGGCCTTGTGCGTATGGAGCGCGCCATTAAGGAAAAGATGAGCGTGTATCAGGAGATGTCGACGGCTATGCCGCACGACCTGATCAACGCCAAGCCGGTGATGGCGGCGATCCGCGAGTTTTTCGGCTCTTCGCAGCTCTCGCAGTTCATGGACCAGACCAACCCGCTGTCGGAGATCACGCACAAGCGTCGTCTCTCCGCACTTGGGCCGGGCGGTCTGTCACGCGAGCGCGCCGGATTTGAAGTCCGCGACGTTCACCCCACGCACTACGGCCGTATCTGCCCGATTGAGACGCCGGAAGGTCCGAACATTGGTCTGATCAGCTCGCTGTCGTGCTTCGCGCGTATCAACGAGTACGGCTTTATCGAGTCGCCGTATCGCCGCGTGCGCGATCACCGCGTGCAGGATTACGTACAGATCACCAACGCCGGTGAGAGCGGTCTGCGTGTCGGCGATCCGCTGGAGAAGCAGGAAGCCCTCAAACTGAATGCCCAGCTGAAGAAGGACAAGAAGCGGCCAGTCGAGTACGAGCCGTATTCGTTCTATCTCTCCGCATGGGAAGAGGATCGCTACACCATCGCCCAGGCGAACATCGAGCTCGACGAGAACGGGAACATCGTCGAAGAGCTGGTGAACGCGCGGCGTCAGGGCAACTTCGTACTCGTCAACCGCTCGGAGGTCGACTACGTCGACGTCAGCCCGAAGCAGCTCGTTTCGGTCGCCGCATCGCTGGTGCCGTTCCTCGAGCATGACGATGCGAACCGCGCTCTGATGGGCGCGAACATGCAGAGGCAGTCGGTGCCGCTGCTCGTTTCGGAAGCGCCGTTCGTCGGCACTGGAATGGAAGGCGTCACCGCGCGCGACTCGGGCGCAGTCATCATTGCCCGCCGCAACGGTATCGTCGATTCGGTCGATTCGGAGCGCATCATCATCCGTGTGGAAGGCGAGCATCATCCCACGCAGCTTTCGCGTGAGGTGGGTTCGGATATCTACACGCTGATCAAGTTCAAGCGGTCGAACCAGAACACCTGCATCAACCAGAAGCCGATTGTCCGTCAGGGCGACCGCGTGATTAAGGGGCAGGTGATCGCGGACGGTCCGTGCACCGAGCAGGGCGAGCTCGGCCTCGGCCGCAACGTGCTGGTGGCCTTCATGCCGTGGCGCGGTTACAACTTCGAGGACGCGATCCTGATCTCGGAAAAGCTGGTGCGAGAGGACTATTACACCTCGGTGCACATTGAAGAGTTCGAGATCGAGGCGCGCGACACGAAGCTGGGGCCGGAAGAGATCACGCGCGACATTCCCAACGTGAGCGAGCATGCGCTGCGCGATCTGGACGAAAGCGGCGTGATCCGCATCGGCGCCAAGATCAAGCACAATGACATCCTCGTCGGTAAGGTCACGCCCAAGGGCGAGACCCAGCTGACGCCGGAAGAGAAGCTGCTGCGCGCGATCTTTGGTGAAAAAGCCGGCGACGTTCGCGACGCTTCGCTGACCTGCCCTCCGGGTATCGAGGGAACGGTCGTCGACGTTCGCATCTTCTCGCGCAAGGGACAGGAAAAGGACGAGCGCGCCAAGCTGATCGAAGCCGAACAGGTGGCGAAGCTCGAAAAGAACCTGGCGGACGAGATCCGAATCCTGACCGATGAGCGCCTCAAACGTCTCGAAGGGATTCTGGGCGGCAAAGAAGTGCTGGCCGATCTGCACGACGAGCGCACCAACAAGCGTCTGCTAGTGAAGGGAGCCATTCTCGACCGCGACACTATCGAGCGGATTTCGACGAGAAACCTGAAGCGCATCCGCTACAACGACAAGGATCCGCGGGTGAACGAGCAGATCGACGAGATCGAGGAAATGACCTCGCGTCAGATCGATGTGCTGCGCAAGATCACCAACGAGAAGATCGGCAAGCTGCAGAAGGGCGACGAACTCTCTCCGGGCGTCATCAAGCTGGTCAAGGTCTACATCGCCATGAAGCGCAAGCTCTCTGTCGGTGACAAGATGGCCGGACGCCACGGCAACAAGGGTGTGATCGCACGCATTCTTCCTGAGGAAGACATGCCGTATCTGCCCGATGGAACTCCGGTGGAGATCGTTCTCAATCCGCTCGGCGTGCCTTCGCGTATGAACGTCGGTCAGATTCTCGAGACGCATCTTGGATGGGCGGCGCACGAGCTGGGCAGGCAGGTTGCCGAGATCGTGAAGCAGCACCAGGAGGCGGGTGCCATTCGCGAAGTGTTCAGGGAGCGCTTTGCGAACACGGCGACGCTGCGTCAGCTGCTTGAGCTCGACGACGAGCAGGTGGTTCGCGTCGGCCTCGGCATGAAGCGCGGCATCTGGTTCGGCACGGCGGTCTTTGACGGTGCGAGAGAGACTGAGATCAAGGCGCTGCTTGCAGCGGCTGGTCTGCCCTCCTCGGGCAAGACGCACCTCTTCGACGGCATGACGGGCGAGCAGTTCGAGCAGCCGGCAACGGTGGGCTACATCTATATGCTCAAGCTCTCGCATCTGGTCGATGACAAGATCCACGCTCGCTCGATCGGACCGTACTCGCTGATCACCCAGCAGCCGCTGGGCGGCAAGGCGCAGTTCGGCGGACAGCGCTTCGGTGAGATGGAAGTGTGGGCGCTGGAAGCATACGGCGCTGCTTACATCCTGCAGGAACTGCTCACCGCCAAGTCCGATGACGTCTATGGCCGTACGAAGATCTACGAGGCCATCGTCAAAGGCGAAGCAGCGATCGAGCCGGGTGTGCCGGAATCGTTCAACGTGCTGATCCGCGAGCTGCAGTCGCTCTGCCTCGATGTGGAACTGATCAAGCAGATCGGACACGACGCGAAGAAGCAGCCGGCCCCGGTATTTGCGGCAGCCGATTAAGAGCAGCTTTCAGCCGTCAGCCCTTGGCTTTTAGCTAAGGGCTGCGGCTGGAAGCGGTGCCAGGTTTTGAAGCGGTTCTTGTTTCGATGAGAGCCGCGAGCAGAAATAGCAGGAAACAAGGCTAAGGCTAATAGCCAAGAGCTAATAGCTGGCAAAGCCGAGGAGGAACACCTTGTACCGTTCCAGTCCATTTGAACTGACGAGCCCGATTACCGATTTCGACGCAATCCGCATCCAGCTTGCGTCCCCGGAAAAAATCCGCAGCTGGTCTCACGGTGAAGTGACCAAACCGGAGACCATCAACTACCGCACCTTCAAGCCGGAGCGCGATGGTCTTTTCTGCGCCCGCATCTTTGGTCCGGTCACCGACTGGGAGTGCCTCTGCGGCAAGTACAAGCGCATGAAGCACCGCGGTGTGATCTGCGACAAGTGCGGTGTGGAAGTCACCGTATCGAAGGTTCGCCGCGAGCGCCTCGGTCATATCGAGCTGGCCTCGCCCTGCTCGCATGTGTGGTTCTTTAAGGGGCTGCCGTCGCGTATCGGCCACCTGCTCGACATCTCGCTGCGCGACCTCGAGAGTGTGCTGTACTTCGAGAGCTATGTCGTTGTCGATCCTGGCGACTCGCCCACTCGTGAGCGCGAGATCATCAAGGACGAGACGAAGTTCCGCGAGCTCGACCAGCAGTACCGCCCCACCGGCTTCAAGGCCATGATGGGGGCCGAGGCCATTAAGGAACTGCTGAAGCGCGTCAATGTCGACGAGCTGTCGATCGAGCTGCGCGAGCGCATGAAGGCCGAAACTTCATTGCAGAAGCGCCTTAAGTATTCAAAGCGCCTCAAAGTTGTCGAAGCCTTCCGCAAGTCCGGTAATAAGCCTCAGTGGATGATCCTCGACGTGATCCCGGTCATTCCGCCTGAGCTGCGCCCGCTGGTGCCGCTCGATGGCGGCCGCTTTGCGACCTCCGATCTGAACGATCTGTACCGCCGCGTGATCAACCGCAACAACCGCCTCAAGAAGCTCATGGATCTTCATGCGCCTGAGGTGATCGTTCGCAACGAGAAGCGCATGCTGCAGGAAGCTGTCGATGCGCTCTTTGACAACGGCCGCCGCGGCCGCGTTCTGCGTGGCGCAAATAACCGCCCGCTGAAGTCGCTTTCCGATACGCTGAAGGGCAAGCAGGGCCGCTTCCGCCAGAACCTGTTGGGCAAACGCGTGGACTACTCGGGCCGTTCGGTCATCGTGGTAGGTCCGGAGCTGAAGCTGCACCAGTGCGGTCTGCCCAAGAAGATGGCGCTCGAGCTCTTCAAGCCGTTCATTTATCACCGCCTCGAGCAGACAGGCCACTGCACGACCATCAAGCAGGCAAAAGAAATGGTCGAGCTGCAGGAGCCGATCGTGTGGGACATCCTTGAGGAAGTCATCAAGGACCACCCGGTGCTGCTGAACCGCGCTCCTACGCTGCATCGTCTGGGCATCCAGGCGTTCGAGCCGGTGCTGGTCGAAGGCAAGGCCATCAAGATACATCCGCTGGTCTGCACCGCGTTCAACGCGGACTTCGACGGTGACCAGATGGCGGTGCACATTCCGCTGTCGCCTGAAGCGCAGGTGGAAGCCAGTGTGCTGATGCTTGCTTCGCATAACATCCTCTCGCCGGCCTCGGGCCAGCCGATCACCGTGCCGACGCAGGACATGGTGCTTGGTCTTTACTACCTGACCAAGGCGAAGAAGGGTGCGAAGGGGGAAGGCCGCGTTTTTGCCAATATTGAAGAAGTGCTGATGGCACTTGACGCGAAGGAAGTTGAGACGCTGAGCCCGATCCGTCTGCGCTACTCCGGTCCTGTCCTCGACATGACTACGGCGTATGACGATCAGGACATCACGCACACAGAGCCGGTACAGTACGAGCGTCAGTACATCTCCACTACGGTGGGCCGTGCCATTCTGAACGATGCACTCCCTGCGGATATGCCTTATGTCAACGGATTGCTGAAGAAGAAGGGCATCGGGCAGCTGGTGAATTATTGCTATCTGAATCTCGGTCTTGAGACGACGGTTCGCATGCTGGACCGCATCAAGGAGCTGGGCTTCCAGTTTGCGACTCGTTCGGGTCTTTCGGTCGGTCTGGATGACATGGTCATCCCCGATTCGAAGTACACGACGGTGCGCGATGCGGAAAAGCAGGCGATCGTGGTGCAGCAGCAGTACCTGGACGGTGCGATCACCAACGGCGAGCGCAATAACAAAGTCATTCAGATCTGGTCGGCGGTGACGGAAAAGGTTGCCGACGAGATGTTCGACAACATGAAGCAGGCCGACAAGGCCGGCACCATGAACCCGATTTACATCATGGCCGACTCCGGCGCTCGTGGATCGAAGCAGCAGATTCGCCAGCTCTCCGGCATGCGCGGATTGATGGCGAAGCCCTCGGGCGAAATCATCGAAACCCCCATCACGGCGAACTTCCGTGAAGGGCTGACGGTGCTCGAGTACTTCATCTCGACCCACGGTGCGCGTAAGGGCCTTGCGGATACCGCACTCAAGACGGCAGATTCAGGCTATCTGACCCGCCGTCTGGTGGACGTGGCGCAGGATGTGATTGTGACCGAGAAGGACTGCAAAACGGTCGAAGGCATCTACGTTGGTCCTATCGTCGAATCAGGCGAAATTATCGAACCGCTCCGTGATCGTATTGTCGGCCGCGTATCGCTCGAAAAGATCAAGGACTACGAAGGCAATGTAATCGTCGACGTAAACCAGGAGATCACCGAAGACCTTGCTTCGGCCATTCAGGCTGCGGGCATTGAAAAGGTCAGGATTCGCTCGGTGCTTACCTGCGAGTCTCGCCGCGGCGTCTGCGTACTTTGCTACGGCCGCAACCTCGGTTCCGGTCGCATGGTGGAGCTGGGTGAGGCAGTCGGCGTGATCGGCGCTCAGTCGATCGGCGAGCCCGGAACGCAGCTTACGATGCGTACCTTCCACATCGGCGGCACGGCTTCGCGCGTTTCCGAACAGTCGCGTCTCGACGCCCGAAACAACGGTACAGTGCGCTTCATCAACCTTGCCACGGTTCGCAGCAAGGCAGGCGATCTGGTTGCCATGAACCGCTCAGGCTCGATTGCTGTAGTGGATGATCGCGGCCGCGAGAAGGAGCGTTATCAGGTTGTCTACGGTGCCAGACTGAAGGTGGAAGACGGCGCCCAGGTGCAGCTTGGTCAGGTCATGGTGGAATGGGATCCGTATACCTTCGCCATCCTTACCGAAATCGGCGGTCCGGTTCAGTTCAAGGATCTGCAGGAAGGCATCACGCTGCATGAGGAAGTAGACGAGGTTACAGGACTGTCACGTCTTGTGGTCGGTGAGGCTGCTGATGAAAAGCGTCAGCCGGCGATCATCATCAAGGGAGCAAAGGCCAATAAACGGTACCTGATGCCGAGCCGCGCTCACCTGATGGTGCAGGATGGCGATGAAGTGCATCCGGGCGATATCCTTGCCAAGATTCCACGCGAAACCACGCGTACCAAGGACATCACGGGTGGTCTGCCTCGTGTGCAGGAGCTCTTTGAGGCGCGTAAGCCGCGCGAGACCGCTATCATTTCCGAGATCGACGGCGTGGTGCGGTTTGGCGAAGTCTCGAAGGGGCAGCGTCGTATTTATGTCACCGCTGATAACGGCGAGGAGAAGGAATACTCCGTGCCGCGCGGTGTGCACATCAACGTGCAGGAAGGTGAGCGCCTGCGCGCTGGTGAACCGCTGATGGACGGTCCTCTCAACCCGCACGACATTCTGGCCGTGCTGGGCGAAAAGGAGCTGCAGGCCTATCTGGTGAACGAAATCCAGGAAGTCTACCGGCTCCAGGGTGTGGCCATCTCAGACAAGCACATCGAGACCATCGTGCGTCAGATGCTGCGCTGGGTGAAGATCGAGGAAGTCGGTGACACGACCTTCCTGCTGGAACAGCAGGTGGACAAGTTCCGCTTCCGCGAAGAAAACGACCGTGTGATCGCCAACGGTGGCCGTCCGGCAATTGGCCGTCCTCTGCTGCTCGGCATCACGAAAGCTTCGCTTTCGACAGACAGCTTTATCTCCGCGGCATCGTTCCAGGAGACCACGCGTGTGCTGACGGAGGCGTCAATCAATGGCGCAATCGACAATCTGCGCGGGCTGAAGGAGAACGTCATCGTGGGCCGTCTGATTCCGGCAGGTACGGGCATGGAGTACTACCGCAACATTCAGCTCTCACCAGAGCTGGAGGAAGCGGCAGCTCGTGTGCAGCAGGAAGTGCAGACCGCTTACGAAGAGGCTGAGCGCGAGCTGGAGATGATGCGCCAGGAGGGCGAAGCCGAAGAAATGGCTGCATCAGAGTAAGATCTGATCGGAAAAGAGCCTCAAATCAATCCAGTCACTCAAAGCCCGGCAGCTGTGCCGGGCTTTTCTTTCTCTGACAGGGCTTCCAGAAGAACGCATTCATGATGAGCGACAAATGCGGCATACTAAGGACAAGATGCCAATTTGTCCCCCTTTCCGTCTTGCGCCATATTTTCGAACTCGAGTCTGGGGTTTTCACGATCTTTCTCCCTGGTATCAATACAAAACCGATGGAGAGCCAATCGGGGAAGTCTGGCTGACAGGAGAAATGTGTAATGTCTCTACGGGCCCGCTTGCTGGCCTGTCGTTGACAGATGCAACACGGCAGCACTCGGCTGATATTTTAGGATCGGCCCTCGCGGGTCAGGAGTTTCCGCTCCTGATTAAGATATTGTTTCCAAAAGAAAAGTTAAGCGTGCAGGTACATCCCGATGATGTACTGGCGCAGAAGTATGGCGAACCGCGCGGCAAAACGGAATGTTGGTATGCCCTGGACGCGCAGCCGGGAGCAGAGGTAGCGCTGGGCATTCGATCAGGAGTAACTCCGGAGCAGGTTCGCAGATCTATCTATGATGCGACTCTTGAGAACATGCTGGAAATGATGCCCGTGCACAAAGGAGACATGCTTTTTGTGGATGCGGGCACGGTGCATGCGATGGGGCCGGGAGTTGTCATCCTGGAGACGCAGCAGACAAGCGATCTGACCTATCGCATGTATGATTATGGCCGCCCCCGTGAGCTTCATCTCGAGAAGTCTTTCGAAGCAATGCAGTTTTCCACCAGAGCGGGTAAGATCGCCTCTCAGATCGCCAGTGATCATTCTGTGCTGATCGATCAGCACTATTTCCATATTGAGAAATGGAAGATAACTACCGGGAAGATTCCGTCTGCTCTGACAGCGCCGTTTGATCATGTGCAGATTCTGTTCATCTCTGAAGGCGATGTTGTGATTTCGGGAGATAGCTTCGAGTCATTTTCTGTGGCCCGGCTTCAGGTTGTGGTTGTCCCGGTTCATTCTCCTTACTGGAATATGGAAACGAATGGTCCGGCAGAGATCATTCGTATCTGGCCTCCCGCGGTTTAGTTTTTTACCCATTCAATACATTATTCTGTAGTTCTGGACAGCATGGCTCCCGAGACAGACTTTCGCCCCATCATTCTTGCAGGCGGCAGCGGCACACGATTCTGGCCGCGCAGCCGTCGCGCTCGCGCCAAGCAGGTACTCGCTCTTGATGGCGAACGTACAATGATTCAACGCACGGTGGACAGGCTGGCTCCATTGGCAGGACCCGAGCGGGTTTGGGTAATCACCAATGATCTGCTTTCTGGAACCATCTGTGGGCAGCTCGATTGTGTGCCGGAAAAGCAGATTGTATGTGAGCCTGCTGCGCGCAACACAGCGCCAGCCGCCGGTCTTGCCGCGTTTCTTCTTGAGCGAATTGCGCCGAACTCCGTGCTTGGAATCTTTCCTTCCGATCACGTCATTGCGAATGAATCGGCCTTTCTTTCGACCATCCGGCAAGCGGTTGAACTGGCTGCCGCTGGTGAGAATATGGTAGTGCTCGGTATTGCACCCACAAGAGCCGAGACTGGCTATGGCTACATTGAGACTGGTGATGCATTCGGCGAAAATGCACTGCGTGTCCGGCGTTTCACGGAGAAGCCAAATCAGGAGCGTGCAGAAGAATTCATCGCCGCAGGCAATTATTTCTGGAACAGCGGCATGTTTATCTGGAGCGCCAGAACACTCGCCAATGCTGTACGCGAGCATCTTCCGGAAACAGCGCCGCTGCTGGAAAAGATAGCCGCTTCATGGGAAACGCCTGATTTTCGTCGCGTCTTTACGGAGTTATATCCAAAGTGCGAGAACATCAGCGTGGACTACGCGGTTCTTGAACCACGTTCTTCCAAAGGTGAGCACCACTCAAACCTCTTCTGCCTGCCGGCAAATTTTGGCTGGAATGATCTGGGCTCCTGGGCCGCGCTTTATGAACATCATCTCGATCAGGGCAATGCAGACTCCAGCAAAAACGTAACAGAAAGCAATGGCGGCCTGGCATATCACGCAGGCGGAAATTATGTCTTCAGCCCGAAGAAGTTCGTCGCACTGGTCGGTGTCGAAGATATTGTTGTGGTAGAGACCGAAGATGCGCTGCTGATCACCACACGTCATCATTCGCAGGACGTGGGCAAGGTCGTAAAGGAATTGGCAGCGAAACACCGTGAAGACCTGATCTGAAGCGATTTCACAATCAAGGATGACATGGGCTCAGCAACCAGAATCAAGTTTGGTACCGATGGCTGGCGTGGAGTAATCGCCGACGACTTTACTTTCGATAATGTGCGAACCGCTGCGGCAGCAATTGCCAGCTATGTGCTGGCGAAAGAAGACCCTGCGAAGGGAGTTTGCATCGGTTATGACACGCGTTTTGGATCTCCTGCATTTGCCGCCGCTGTGGCGGAGGTTATCGCTTCAGCAGGAATACCAGTCGATCTGGCCACTGGTATCACGCCTACTCCTGCGCTCTCCTTCGGCGTGAAAGAACGTGGGGCTGCGGGCGGAATCATGATTACATCAAGCCATAATCCGGCACAGTGGAATGGCGTGAAATATAAAGCCTGGTACGGCGGGTCAGGCAAGCCCTCGATTATGGCGGATATCGAGAGCCGGCTCGAGCAGTCACTGCCTGTGGCGGCACCTGCGACGATCCGGAAAGTCGACTTCCTGCCAGCTTACATTGAGGCCATCAAGCGCTTTGTCGATCTTGATCTGATTGCGAAGTCCGGCTACAAATTCGGTATTGACTGCATGTATGGAGCGGGACGCGGCATACTGGCCGGAATTTTCCGGGAGATCGGTGTTGATTTTATCGAGATCCGCGCAAATCACGATCCGCTTTTTCCGGGCATCAATCCTGAGCCTATAGAGCCGCATATTCGCGCAATGCAGGAGACTGTCATTTCAGAGAAATGCCAGGCCGGCCTGATTACAGATGGTGATGCCGATCGCATCGGTGCCGTGGATGAAAATGGCAACTTTGTGGATCCGCACAAAATATATTCGGTATTGCTGCAGTGGCTGCTGGAGCGAAAGAAGTGGCCGGGAGACGTGACGCGCGCTTTTAATACCACCTGCATGCTGGATCGTATCTGCGCGCGCTATGGGCGCACACTGCACGAGCATGGCATCGGTTTTAAGTATGTCTGCGATCTGATGCTGGACAAAGACATCCTGATAGGCGGTGAAGAGTCGGGAGGAATCGGTATCAGCCGCCACCTTCCCGAGCGCGATGGTTTGCTGAATTCACTGCTTCTGGCGAATGTAATGGCCGAAGAGAAAAAAACGCTCGGCGAACTCGTGGAATGGCTGCAGAAAGAATACGGTGAACATCAGTACGGTCGAATTGATCTGCACATTCCCGATGCGCTTAAGAATGCTGCTATTGCTCGAGCCAGAGCCGGCGTAAAGGAATTCGCTGGTATGCCGGTTGTAAAAGTGGAAACGCTCGATGGCATTAAGTTTTTCCTCGACAATCCCGAGGCAAAAAGCAAACCCAATGCCGCCAGGACCTGGCTTCTTCTGCGCGCTTCGGGGACTGAGCCGTTAATGCGGATTTATTCCGAATCATGCTCGAAGGAATCGGTAAAAAGATTGCTCGATGCAGCGCGTGAGTTCGCAATGAGCAGCCTTAACTGAGGTAACGGACGTTTATGGCTCAATATCTGGTGACAGGCTGTGCGGGATTTATTGGCTCGTGGGTAACAGAGACCCTGATCGGGCGTGGAGAATGTGTTCGCGGTCTGGATAACTTTGAGACCGGGCGCAGAGAAAATCTGGCACATCTGGCGGGAAAATTCGAATTTGTCGAATGTGACCTGCGCGATGCTGACGGTGTCGCGAAAGCCTGCGAGGGCATGGACTATATCCTGCATCAGGGAGCATTGCCGAGCGTACCTCGCTCCGTGAGGGAGCCCCGGACGAGCCACACTGCAAATATTGATGGGACATTCAATCTGCTTGAAGGAGCGCGAGCCGCTAAAGTCAAGCGCATCATATATGCTGCATCGTCCTCAGCTTATGGGAATCAGCCTGGTTTCCCGCGTGTTGAGAGCATGGTGCCCATGCCAATCGCGCCATACCCGGTGCAGAAGCTGGCCGGTGAGCTGTATATGAAAAGCTACTGGCAGGTATATGGGCTGGAGACGGTCTGTCTGCGCTACTTCAATATTTTTGGGCCGCGTCAGGTGCCGGATTCTCCGTACAGCGGAGTAATGGCAAAATTCACTCTGCAGATGATGAATAGTGAAAGGCCGACGATCTTCGGCGATGGAGAGCAGGGGCGCGATTTTACCTACATTGAAAACGCTGTATCGGCAAATTTGCTGGCTCTGGAGGCCCCTGCGGAAAAGGTGGCTGGGCAAACTTTCAACGTCGCCTGCGGGGAACGGCATACACTGAACAAAACCTTTCGCATTCTGGCAGAATTGCTCGATTTTAAAAGTCCGCCAATCTACGGTCCGCCGCGAATGGGAGATATTCAGGATTCGCTTGCGGATATTTCTGCCGCAGGAAAGGCTTTCGGCTACGAGCCACAGGTGAGTTTTGAAGAAGGTTTGCGCCGGACGGTGGCATGGTACCGGAAAGAGTGGGTGAAACAGCGAACGGTCTCTTAATCCGGACCAAAGCATGAAGACAAAGGCGTGCCTGAGCACGCCTTTTGTAGTCTGAGTAATATTATGACTGCCGAAGTCTAAAAGGTGAGTTCGAACAGATGCTGATGCCAGAGTTAATTGCGCGCAAAAAAGCCGGATTGGCTCTAAGTGATGAAGAAATCGCATGGTGGGTTAATAGTTATGTAAAGGGAGTAATCCCTGATTACCAGGTTGCTGCGCTGCTGATGGCGATCTGTTTTCGCGGCATGTCTTCCAGGGAAACGACAGCGTTAACGATGGCGATGGCGCACTCCGGTGATATGGTCGATCTCAGTACGATTGAAGGCTTTAAGGTCGATAAACATTCCACTGGTGGTGTAGCGGATACGACAACGCTGATTGCGACTCCAATTGCTGCAGCATGTGGGGTGAAAGTTGCGAAGATGTCCGGCCGCGGTCTTGGGCATACAGGTGGCACAGTCGATAAGCTGGAATCAATCCCCGGATTTGATGCTGCTCTTTCGCCGGAAAGATTTGTAGGGATTGTCAACCGTGTCGGACTTGCGGTCACGGGACAGTCTGGCAATCTGGTACCTGCAGACAAGGCATTGTATGCTCTGCGGGATGTCACTGCGACAGTGGATTCGATTCCTTTAATTGCTTCCAGCGTGATGAGCAAAAAAATTGCTGCAGGAGCCGACGCTATTGTGCTGGACGTCAAAACTGGTGATGGTGCATTCATGCGTGATCTGCAGGATGCTTTTGAGCTGGCAAGGGTGATGGTAGAGATTGGGAGCGCGGTCGGAAAGAGAACAGTCGCACTTGTAACGGATATGGATCAGCCATTAGGAATGGCCGTTGGCAACAGCCTCGAAGTACAGGAAGCTCTGGAAGTACTAAAGGGAAAAACTGGCGGCGCGTTACGTGATCTGTCTATATTGCTGGCCGCGGAGATGCTCGCAGTCAGTATGTATCCTGATCGTCCAAAGGCTCGGCGAGCAGCAGAAGATGCTTTGATTTCAGGCAGGGCTCTGGAGCGTTTTCGCATGATGATTGAAGCGCAGGGAGGCAACTCTGCAATCATGGATGATCCGGAACTGCTGCCCCAGCCAAAGAAAAAAATCCTCGTTTTAAGCAACCGGGATGGATTTGTAACCGGCTTTGATACGGAAGCAGTGGGCCGTGCCGCAGTGTACCTTGGAGCAGGCCGAGCTGCAAAAGAAGATGAGCTTGATTATGCGGCAGGCATCATGCTGAACAAGCGTGCCGGAGACCGGGTCATTCATGGTGAAATGCTCGCTGTCATGCACGCGGGAGATCGATCGGATGTCGCAGAAGCGGAGCACACTCTGCGAAGCGCCATTCATATCGGTTCCGAAGCCGTTATGCAAAGGCCTCTGGTATTTGGAAGGGTAACGTCCACAGAAACAGAGATTTTCTGATCCAGTGGCTGGGTTGATCGTCTTCCAGCTTAAGGGAGAAGGCCTGAAGGTATCGGCATCGAGATACCCTGTGCAGTACGATGGGGGCAGGATGATTACTCGCCGCCGCTTTCTGGAAACACTCTCCGCGCTTTCTGCCAGCAGCCTGCTTCCCTCACGCGCGAAAGCTGAATCGACAGGCACATCTGCACTGTCTGCTCCTGTAAGCAAGTCACCTGACGATTTAACGCAACACGTCAATATTGCCATCGGCACCGGCGGCCATGGGCATACCTATCCTGGAGCGACGATGCCTTTTGGCATGGTTCAGCTCAGTCCTGACACGTATAACGATGGATGGGACTGGTGCTCGGGATATCACTATTCCGATACCTCGATTATGGGTTTCAGTCACACGCATCTGAGCGGTACCGGTTGTGGCGATTTGCTCGATTTTTTATTGATGCCCGGCACAGGACAAGTAAAGCTCGATCCGGGAAGCCGTGAAAATCCGGAAGAAGGTTATCGTTCGCGTTTCTCACACGACGATGAGATCGCGCATCCTGGATACTATTCGGTCCTTCTGAAGGATTATGGAATTCACGCTGAATTGAGCGCGACGGAGCGCGCTGGAATTCACAAATATACATTCCCGGAGAGCGATTCAGCCCATTTCATTCTTGATCTTGCACATGTTGATCAGAAAGATCCCGGGGTCCTTTGGTCTGAACTGAAGTTGTTAAACGATACGACAATTATCGGTGGTCGAAGCACATCGCTGTGGGCCAATGGTCGTCAGGTATATTTCGCGATGCAGTTCTCGAAACCATTCACTTCTGCAGAAATATTTTCTGAAGGAAAATCACTTGGCGAAACTTGGCAGGCCTCACAAAGCAAGTCGCTGAAATGCGTGCTGCATCATAAAGCAACGGCCGGTGAAGTGATTCTGGTCAAAGTGGGAATCTCTGGTGTCAGCGCTGACGGCGCTTTGAAAAATCTTCGCGCGGAGATTCCGGGCTGGGATTTTTGCAAGGTAAGCGAAGATGCGAAAGCGGCGTGGCAAAAGCATCTTGCAAAGATTCGCATCGAAACCGGCAATAATGCACACAAGACGATCTTCTACACCGCGCTGTATCACATGATGGTCGCGCCGACGCTCTTCGATGATGTGGACGGCCAGTATCGTGGCATGGACGGTCAGATTCATCAGCTTCCTGCGGGTATGCACAACTACAGCACCTATTCGCTGTGGGACACCTATCGCGCAGTCCATCCGATGTACACGTTGTTTCTGCCAGAGCGGGTTCCGGATCTTGTAAACTGTCTGATCCGTATGGCAAATGAGAGCCCTGCCGGAATGCCGGTCTGGCCGCTTTATGCGAAAGAAACAGGCACGATGACGGGTTATCATTCCGCTGCGGTCATTGCCGAGGCTGCAATAAAAGGCTTTCCAGGGTTGAATCTCAGCGATGCATGGAAGCCAATGAATCAGCGCGCCATGGTCGATGATTACCGCGGACTGGGTTACTATCGCAGTCTTGGTTATATTCCGTGCGACAAAGTGGATGAATCGGTCAGCAAGACCCTGGAATACACCTATGATGACTGGGCTGTCGGGCATGTAGCTCGTTTGCTGAACAGGCCGAAAGAGGCGCAGGCGCTCTTTAAACGATCACGGAACTATCGAAACGTTTTTGATGCCGAGGATCGTTTTATGCGTCCGCGGCTTGAGAGCGGAGACTGGGCAGAGCCATTCGATCCGATCGAGATGGGGCACTCGAAGCAGTGGCGCGACTTCACTGAGTCCAACTCATGGCAGACCACCTTTGCGATTCAGCATGATCCAAAGGGGTATATCAACATTTTTGGCGGGCGTGAGGCATTCGTGACGAAGCTTGATGCACTGTTTAACCAGAGTTCGAAGCTGCCTCCGGATGCACCGCCCGACATTGCAGGGCTTGTGGGACAGTATGCACACGGCAATGAGCCCAGTCATCACATCGCATATCTCTATAACTACGCCGGTGCTCCCTGGAAGACCCAGGCGCGGGTGCGCAGTCTGCTGGAGACGATGTATCGCAATGATCCGGACGGGATGGCTGGCAATGAAGACTGCGGGCAGATGTCTGCCTGGTATGTAATCAGCGCGCTGGGCTTTTATGCTGTCGATCCGGTGAGTGGCAATTACGTTTTTGGCACGCCGCTTTTCGATCACGCGACGATTCAGCTCGCTGATGATAAGAAACTGGTGATTGAGGTAAAGCGTGAGTCACCGGAGCAGCAATATATTCAGTCGATCCTGTTTAATGGGAAGAATTACGAAAAGACATGGTTCTCCCATGCTGATATCCGTGAAGGCGGCACGATCGTGTTCACGATGGGGGGCCAGCCGAATCGGGAGTTTGGTGTGACCGAATCAGCCGCTCCGCCATCGCTGACGGACTAATGGTCCTGAATTCACTTTCAGGCGTGCTCTTTGTATCGATAATTCAGGGAAGACGCGGTGTTCCTGTAGGCCCTGTGGAAGAAGCATCGCCAGGAAAGCTTTCGTTCGGTTTGTCGGCGATGGCGACTTTCATGAAGTCTGTCCAGATGGGCAGAGCGGCTTTTGCGCCTGTTTCCCGGTCTCCCAGAGAGCGTCGATCATCATAACCTGTCCAGACGCCACAGGTAATCGAGGGAGAAAAGCCGATAAACCAGGCATCCGTAAAATCATTGGTTGTGCCTGTTTTGCCGCCCAGTGGATGATGGAGTGCTGCTGCGGCGGCTCCTGTGCCGGAATGCGTTACATCGCGAAGCATAATCATCATCGTACGTGCTGTTTTCGCAGAGACAACTTCGGAAACTTCAGGAGCATCCTCAAACAGCGGCAGACCTTCGGCACTGGTGACACGGCGGATGAGATGTGGTGCGATGCGGAGCCCGTCATTGGGGAAAACCGAATAGGCAGCCACTTGCTGCTCAAGCGTCACTTCAGCAGATCCGAGGGCTATGGGCAGATATGGTGGGATGTTGGTTGTAATGCCAAATTTATGGGCGATCGCGATAACGTTTCGGATACCGGCATGTTCCGCCAGCCTGATGGCGGGGATGTTCCGTGAATCAGCGAAAGCTTCGAGTAGCGAGATGCGCCCCTTGAACTGGCCATCGTAGTTATGCGGCGTCCAGGAGCCAAAGGAAACAGGAGTGTCCTCGACCGTATCTGAAGGGGTCAATCCCTGTTCAACGGCTGCTGTGTAGACGTAGGCTTTGAACGATGAACCTGTTTGACGCTCAGCCTGGGTGGCGCGGTCGAACTGTGAGAGATTGAAATCACGTCCGCCGACCAGAGCAAGCACGTCTCCGGTTGTGTTGTCCATGGCCAGCAACGCTGCCTGAGTACCGGAATCTTCTTCAAGGGTGCCGCGCAACAGGCTACCCGCCTGACCGGTGATCCTTACATAAATGAGATCACCAGGGTGCAGAAACTGATCTGCGGTATGAAAACCGGTCCATGCCCAGTCTTCGGGAGTGAGCAGGAGCTGGTGCTCACCGACTCGCGCTGTGACCTGGTAGGGCAGCACTCCAGTGACCAGCGCGTGAATATACGTGCCGGGAGAAGTGGCCATCGACCAGTCCGGATGTTTGAAAGTATTGACGTCGAGTCCGCCGGCGATGACGTTGAGCAGGCCGCCTCGCCAGCCGTGTCGATGTTCATAGGCGGCCAGTCCGTCGAGAACTGCCTGGCTGGCCGTGTGCTGAAGGTCAAGGTCGAGCGTCGTATAAACGCGAAGGCCGGCTTCATGTACCTCTGTCGTGCCAAATCTGCGTTCGAGTTCACGCCGAACCTCTTCGATAAACCATGGCGCAACGCTGTTGGGTGGTGTCTCAGGATGCAGGCCCAGAGGTGCAGAGCGCGCGGCCGAAGCCTGCGCGGCGGTGATGACTCCGTCTTCGAGCATGGCATTAATTACTGTGTTGCGCCGGCGCAGGGCTCGATCGGGGTTGAGAACAGGTGAGAATTCTACGGGGCCTTTAGGCAGGCCTGCTAGCAGAGCAGCTTCGGGCAGTGTGAGGTCATCGGCATGCTTCGAGAAGTAATATTCAGCACCGGCCTCGAAGCCATATACGCCACTGCCAAGATAGATCTGGTTGCCGTAGAGGGTAAAGATTTGCTGCTTGGTAAAAGCATGTTCAATCTGCAGAGAGAGGAATATTTCCTGCAGCTTACGGCTCAGCGTGCGCGCGTCGGAAAGGAAGAGATTGCGCGCCAGCTGCATCGTCAGTGTCGAAGCTCCTTGTGCACGGCCCTTCGACGTCAGATCATGCCAGGCTGCACCGAAAACACGAAAAAGATTAATGCCCCAGTGACTTTCAAAATTCTTGTCTTCAATCGAGATGACAGCTTGGCGCAGAAGAGGCGAAAAGCCGCTATAGCCGACGACAACCCTGCGTTCGAGGGCAAAAGAGCCGAAGCTGCGTCCGTGAATATCATAGAGTTCTGTGGTAGTCATGGGCTGGTAATGTTCCAGATCATTGATCTGGGGCAGGTTTACGGAGTAAACCAGCATCAGCCCGCCCAGCGAGCCAACAGCACCAGCAAGTAAGATGAGGGCCAGTAACGCGACATTTCCGGCCACTTTCCGCCGACCGGAAGCTGGTCGAAAACCAGTAGCCGGACGCACCGGAGTGGGAGAGTTTTCAGGCGGTGCCCATGGGCCGCGTGCATTCAATCGCGTTTCCCGGTGTTTCGTTCAGATCGTGTGAAATTCAGGCGCTCTTCTGTTTCAGAATATCAAGAGCCTTGTTGAGCTGATCGTCAGTATGTCCGGCAGCCTTCTCTTCAGCCGGAGTGCTCTCGCCCTCTTCTGCCAGGATCTCATCGATGCTTTCAGCGACGACTACGTTCGGCACAATCGCCTGATCTTCGATTTTCTTGCCTGACGGAGACTCATAATTCGCCACCGTAAGCAGCAGGGCTGCTCCGTCCGGCAGATTGATGGTCTTCTGCACTGCGCCTTCACCAAACGTCCGGTCGCCAACCAGATCGCCGCGCTTGTTATCGAGAATAGCGCCGGCTACCAGCTCAGCCGGACCAGCTGTGCCATGATTGACCAATACGACGAGGGGAGCAGATGTAATGTATTTCGAAGGATCGGCAGTGAATTTCTGTTCCGGTATGGTTTGTCCCTGCAGAGTCGCAATGGTTCCGGATTGCAGAAAAGCATTGGCCAGGCGGAAGGCCTGATGGTCATCGCCTCCGGCAACATCGCGAAGATCAAGCAGGACCTTCTTATTGCCGTCCTTCTGCATCTCTTTCAGCCGGGCAATGATGGCGTCAACCCGCTCATGGGTGAGCACGATCGGCTTCAGATAAAGGATCGTTGAGTTCTCGTATTGCTCTTCATCCATTGCTGGAGGAAGGACAGCTGTGCGTGTAAGCGTAATCTGATCGGGCTCCTGCCTCTGAGGGCGTACCACGCCGATGGTCACGCTGGTGCCGGGCTTACCTTCAAGCATCAGTCGCAACATCGCCACGGAAATCTCGCGGGTAGATTGCCCCTCGATCGACTCGATGATGTCCCCGTCATGAATACTTTCGTGGTCCGCCGGACTGCCGGGGACAACAGAAATGACGCTGGCGTATCCGAAGCGCTTGGAAACATTCAGCCCTACCTGTGAAACGCCTTCATGCTGATGAGCAAGATACAAAGCATATTCAGAAGGAGTCAGATAAGCGGAATCTGTATCGAGTGACTCAAGCAGGCCGTGCAGTGCGCCGGTGGTCACTTTCTGAACATTCGGCTCAGTCACATAATCGCTCTGGATCTTGTGCAGAACCTCCTCATAGACACCCATCTGACGATACGCGCCGTCGGTCTGGGTGGCGCTCACTCCGGCAGGACCAAAACCGCCGAGAAAGACAATGAGGATTAAGGCAACAGATATGCCAAGGACTGAGTGCTTAAAACTTTTCGACATGATGGAGACCGGCCGACAAAGATGAATAGGACCATGATACTCCAGCCAGAGCAGGAAGGTGCGAATTGTCCGCTTTGACGTCTGGTGGCGGCGGGTGGGATCGAACCACCGACCTTAGGGTTATGAATCCTACGCTCTAACCATCTGAGCTACGCCGCCATATGCAGAGGAGAGGCTGTACCGAACGATACAGCCACTTTTCATCATACGGAGCCTTGCCATATGGGTCAAACAATGGCGAAACCGGTCTTCGCGGGACGGATTCGGTATTTGAGCCGAAGTGCCCTATCTGAGCTGAAGTCGATGCCATCTGGAGATGATTTTCCGCCTGCATGCAGTAGCGCTGAAGAATACTTTCATTGCAGCTAAAATGTTTTAGCTCATGACAGGAAGCAGTGGAAGTGAGCAGGAGCGGAATAACAGATGATGCGGAAATTTTCTCTGGCAGTCGGCATTCTTTTTTTCTCACTTCTCCCGGTCAGCGGCCAGGCGCAGCAGTCCGGATCGCAGGTGGTTCTTCATCGTGGCGACGCCACGGTGGTGCTTGAACCGTATGCGCCCAATATCATTCGCGTCACGCTGAGCATGCAGAAGGATGAGGCGCTTGCCCCTCCCGGATACGGTATTACCGCTCAACCCGCCGCAGAGGGGTGGAGCTATGAACATACGGACAGCGACGATACATACCGTTCTTCTCAGATGGTAGTGGTGCTGCCGATTCCGCACTCAACCGGCAAAAAGCCGATGCAGACTCAGGAAGACATCAGTAAGTATTTCAATGGCTCGACGCCCTGGGTGCGTGTAAAAGTTTCCACCCCGGACGGGACGGCTCTTTCCGATCTTGAGGGCTGGTCGCAGTCGGTATTGAATCATAAAGATGGCAATGCTCAACTCGTCCACGACGAGCGGCCGTCGGACGAGACGTTCTATCAGGTGGGAGCGACCTTTGCCTCACCGGATGATGAGCATTATTACGGCTTGGGCGAAAATCAGGAAGGCTATCTCGATCATCGCGGTCACGCCATCAATTGCTGGAACAACTACACAGCTCCGGCCGGTCCCACCTTCTGTGTTCCGTTCCTTGTTACCAATAAAGGCTATGGCCTGTTGTGGGATAACCCATCACAAACCACCATCGAACCAGGCTTTAACGAGCACACCCGGTGGACTTCGCAGGTTGGCAATCGAGTTTCATATTTTGTGGTTGCCGGAAAAAATACGGACGAGATTTATTCAGGCTATAAGCTGCTGACCGGATCGACGCCGATGTTGCCTAAAGCTGCTTATGGTTATATCCAGTGCAAGCAGCGCTACAGTTCTCAGGCTGAAGTGATGGCGGTTGCCGATGGTTACCGGGAAAGGCATTTGCCAGCAGACGTAATCGTTGTGGACTGGTTTTATTACACGAAGATGGGACAGATGGATTTCGTCCCGAGCCTGTGGCCCGATCCGGCGGAGATGAACAAAAAGCTGCACCAGATGGGCTTTCAAACAATGATCAGCGTCTGGCCGCGCTTCGTCCCGGGCTCGCGTTATTACGACACGCTGCTGAAAAATGGCTGGTTCGAGCACCTGGAGGATGGCACTCCGACAAATGGGCTTCCCTATGACCGTGCAGGATCGGATATTGATACCACCAATCCCGCGGCAGCACGCTGGTACTGGGATACGATCCGGGACAATATCATCAGCAAGGGTTTCAACTCCATCTGGGCCGATGAAACCGAACCGGATCTCCCTCCCAACGGCAGCTATTTTCATATCGGACCCGGAACACGTTACTTCAATGTGTACCCGCTCTTCCATACTGCCTCGATCTATGACGGATTCCGGCGTGATGAAAAAGATCGTGCGCTGATCCTTTCGCGCGATGGCTACCTTGGGGTTCAGCACAACGGCACCATCGTCTGGTCATCGGATATCGCTCCGACCTGGGATACTCTGCGGCGACAGATTCCGACCGGTCTGGATGTGACAGCCTCGGGCCTTGCCTATTGGAGCAACGACACCGGGGGCTGGCAATATCTGCCTGCAGTGCATCATCCGAAACACACC
Source organism: Paracidobacterium acidisoli (assembly GCF_003428625.2). Classification (GTDB taxonomy): domain Bacteria; phylum Acidobacteriota; class Terriglobia; order Terriglobales; family Acidobacteriaceae; genus Paracidobacterium; species Paracidobacterium acidisoli. The sequence continues at coordinate 28,065 of NZ_QVQT02000009.1, forward strand.
CCTCTCCTTGATCCCTCGGACGCGCGCGCCAATGTAGGCGGCTATGACGACTATCCGGAGCTGTACACGAGGTGGTTTGAATACGCGACGTTTGAGCCCGTTTTTCGCACGCATGGTAGCCGCCGCTACAACGAGGTCTGGAGTTATGGCAGGCAGGCTGAGCCGATTCTCGAGAAGTATCTGCGGCTGCGCTACCAGTTGATGCCATACATCTATTCGCTTGGCTACTTCACACACCAGACGGGCGCACCCTTTATGCGGGCCCTGTTTATGGACTTTCCCGACGATCCCACGGTGGCAGAAATCGGGGATGAATATATGTTCGGTCCGGCCTTTCTGGTAGCTCCGGTGACGTCGCAGGGAATGACCACGAAGCAGGTTTATCTGCCTGCCGGAACGGACTGGTACAACTACTGGACAAATGAGCGAGTAAAAGGCGGTCAGACGATCACGGTGCAGGCTCCGATAGACAGGATTCCGCTGTTTATCCGTGCAGGATCAATTATTCCCATAGGGGGGCCTGTCGAGAGCACGATGCAAAAGCAGAAAATCGCGAAAGTGCTGATCTATCCGGGACGCGATGCCGATTTCACGTTATACCAGGACGACGGTGTGACGTATGACTACGAAAAGGGCAATTCCGAAATTACGCATCTGCACTGGGACGACGCTTCTCGCAGTCTGACACATACGGGAGCCGAAGCCTGGACCGTTCCTGATTCGGAAATAATTGAGATTAAGGGCCGATAGACAACATCCCGGAGATGCGTTGTATGCAGAGTGCAACGCTTCTCCGCGCCGCCTGCATTCCGGTAATTGTTACAGCCCCTGCACTGTTCGTCAGAGGGCAGACGGATAGCTGGTTAGTAGTGGCTACGCAGAATAGCCGCGCCTGATGTCTAAAAATGACTCGTCACAACATTGCAGGCATGCACAGAAGCTGCAGGCAGACGCATCTGAATCATCGCGCCGCCTTCAGCTCGATTGGAAGCTCTGAGTTCGCCGTGGTGGAGCTTCACTGCACGATCGGCTATGGCCAGACCCACTCCAAACCCACCTGTATCGCGGCTGCGCGCGTGGTCGACTCGGTAGAAAGGTCGAAAAATGGTCTTGAGTTGTTCCTCGGGTATGCCCGGGCCGTTATCGTGAATTTCCAGGAGTGCAATTTCGCCTGTCGCATTGGATTCAGTAGTCAGTCTGATGTCGACGGGGCAGCCCGCTTCGGTGTAACGGATTGCGTTGCGGACGATATTTTCCACTGCCCGATAGATCAGTTCCGGATTGCCGCGAATCATGCATTCGCATTCGAGCGAAGCCCGTATCTCGCAGTTACGCTGTCGTGCTTCATATTCTGCATCGGGAATGACCTGCTCGATGACATCGTTTAAAGAAAAAGGCTCTGGCTTTTCCGAGCTTTCCATGGACTCCATGGAAGAAAGTGTAAGAAGCTGCCCGATGAGTGAATTGAGCCGTGCCGCCTCGCGTTCGATACGCTCCAGATGCGTTGCCATGCGTGGCTGATTTTCTTCTCTTGCCAGCTCCAGAGCTACGCTGAGCCGCGCCAGCGGGGATCGCAGCTCGTGCGATACATCGCGCAAAAGCATTTGCTGGGCATCCACAAGCGATTCGAGCCTTTCAGCCATGTGGTTGAAATCGTGGACCAGCGCCTGAATTTCGTCTTCCTGAAAGATGCGGCCCTTCGGCCCCGGCCATGCCACACGGGCTTTCAGGTTCCCAAGAGCCAGTTCGCTGGCGGCGGCGCGGAGTCGCGCGATAGGGCGCGTAAGCAGGAGTACCAGAATAAAAGTGGTAATGCCGCAGACCACAATAGCGACAGGAAGCTGCGGAGATGAAAAATGAAGGAGATCGCGATACCAGCTGATGTGGTCGGGCCTGTGGGGTCTGCTGATGAAAAAATAGAAGCGAGTGCCTTTGGAGGATGTAACCGGAACGCTCCAGACATACTTATTCCCCACCTGCTTGCCGGTAATCCTCCCCGGATTGACGGCATAGATTGTTCTTGCTGTGGCAGCATCGACTCCGTCTGCTCCGCACACAGGCTGAAAAGACGCATCGTTGAGCTGAACATCCTGTTGCAGCGTTTCAACGTAAAAATGAAGCGATTTACAGCCGCTGAGATCGTAAGCATCAGCGGCTCCGAGAGCCTCATTTCGCAGCGAATGATACAGAGTGTCAAAGAAAACATCCGGTCCGACGTAACGATGACTCAGAATAAGCGCCGTGGAGATAACAAAGATAAAGCTCTGCGCGATCCAGAAGATGACGAATATTTTGAGAAACAGACCACGCATGGTTATTCTCCGGCGATCTTTTGCATAGTGCGAACTGCAAGCTGATAGCCCACGCCGCGGATGGTCTTCACCTGATCCCCCGGCCTGCCGGAGTCGTCGAGCTTGCGGCGCAGGCGGCTTACATGCATGTCCAGACTGCGATCAAAGGGATGAAACTTTCGACCGAGAACAGAGACAGCCAGCTCTTCGCGTGTCACCACATCGCCCGGCGAACGCATCAGTGCTTCCAGAAGGGAAAATTCTATATCCGTGAGTTCCAGATCAGCTCCGTCGCAGCAAACACTGCGTGCCGCGGTATCGAGTTCTATACCATCCACACGCAGCAGCTTTCCCGAAGTCCCCGATTTGGCCGATGAGTTTTCCGCAGTCGAGCTTCTGCGGAGAATGGCGCGAATGCGAGCCAGCAGCTCGCGCGGATTGAATGGTTTTGCGAGATAGTCATCGGCTCCTGTTTCGAGCCCGACAATTCGGTCATCATCTTCTCCGCGAGCAGTGAGCAGAAGCACACTGACCGTCGATACGGCGCGCAGCCGTCGGAGGACCTCAAAGCCATTGATGCCCGGCAGCATTACATCGAGCAGGACAAGTGAAGCAGACTTCTCTATTGCTACACGCAGCCCCGTTTCCCCATGGTGTACTGCTATCGCCCGAAACCCATGCCTGTTCAGATAGTCCGTAAGCATCGCACAAAGTTCAACATCGTCGTCGATAAGCAGGATGGTTTCCATGTAGCGTCTGCTGCTTTGAGAGTAAGACGTTTCCGGCCGGATAAAGCGCACGAAGTGTAACAAATTGTCACCTCGTTATCATCACGCCGCTTCGTTGACCCGGTTTCGTCAACTGGCATATCGCGTGTTATGAATCCGTTTTCACTTGCATGCCATTGTTTACCGCCACAGAGAAGTGGACTCCGTCGCGTAAAATTGATACTGGTTCGGCAAATAGTGCATATGTCTGCCCTCCTGCCGGACAGATTTACGTGATGGAAGCCAGGCATAATCCATGTTGGTGTGCTGGCTGGTCTTTGGTACGCGAGACTCTCGTATTCGGTGTCTGGAGGCATTCTTGAAAAAGCAATCATCCACTCAGGTTCCGACGAGCAATAAGCACCTTATCCGCTGGGTTGAGAAGATGGCAGATCTGACCCAGCCGGACTTTATCCATTGGGTAGACGGATCGAAGGCGGAATACGATTTTCTCTGCGATCAGTTGGTCAGTGCGAGTACTTTTACCCGTCTCAATCAGGAACTGTGGCCAGGCTGCTTTTATGCCCGCTCCGATGCCCGTGATGTGGCCAGGGTCGAGGAGCGAACGTTTATCTGTTCATTGTCAAAAGACAATGCCGGGCCGACAAATAACTGGGAAGATCCGTTTGTGATGCGGCGCAGGCTGAAGCAGCTGTTCCGTGGCTGCATGCGCGGCAGAACCATGTATGTGCTTCCCTTCAGCATGGGACCGATCGGCTCTCCCATGTCACAGATAGGCGTGCAGCTCACTGACTCGCCATATGTGGTCGTCAATATGCGTATCATGGCGCGCATCGGGCGCCAGGTTTTTGCCGAAATCGATAAGGATGAGAAGCGCGTCGTGCCCTGCATGCATTCCGTAGGCATGCCGCTTGCAGCGGGCCAGAAGGATGTTCCCTGGCCCTGCAATGACGAGAAGTACATCGTGCATTTTCCGGAGACACGGGAAATCTGGAGTTATGGCTCGGGATACGGGGGCAATGCACTGTTGGGAAAGAAGTGCTTTGCCTTGCGTATCGCTTCGAATATAGCCCGGGACGAAGGCTGGATGGCCGAACACATGCTGATCGTGGGTGTGGAGAGCCCAAAGGGCGAAAAGACCTACGTCGCAGCAGCGTTCCCCTCGGCCTGCGGTAAAACCAATTTCGCGATGATGATTCCGCCGGCCGGTTTTGAGGGCTGGAAGGTCTGGACAGTCGGTGACGACATCGCATGGATTCGCCCGGATGCAGGCGGTCAGCTGCGAGCTATTAATCCTGAAGCAGGTTTCTTTGGCGTGGCACCCGGTACATCTGCGAAAACAAATCCAAATGCGATGGCCACGCTCGCAAAAAACAGCATTTTTACTAACGTCGCGCTCACGCCGGAAGGCGGAGTGTGGTGGGAGGGGATGACCGACGAACCACCGGCTGAGTGTCTGGACTGGCGCGGGCAGAAGTGGACTCCCGAAATCGGTAAAAAGACCGGTGCTCCGGCGGCACATCCAAATGGCAGATTCACGGCTCCGGCATCGCAGTGCCCAACGATCGATTCAGATTGGGAATCGCCGGAAGGCGTTCCTGTCGCGGCTATCATCTTCGGCGGTCGCAGATCTTCGACGATTCCACTGGTCTATCAGGCCTTCAACTGGAGCGCCGGAGTTTATATGGGCGCAACCATGGGCTCGGAGACCACTGCTGCGGCTGCGGGAGCAACCGGCAAAGTGCGTCGTGATCCCATGGCCATGCTGCCTTTCTGCGGCTACCACATGGGCGACTACTTCCGCCACTGGATCAAAATGCAGCGGACGCTCTCAGTCACGCCCCGGATTTTTCATGTGAACTGGTTCCGCAGAGACGAAAACGGTAAATTTCTCTGGCCGGGCTTCGGCGAGAACATGCGCGTGTTGAAGTGGATCGTGGATCGGGTACATGGACGGGCGCAGGGGAAAGAGTCGCCGATTGGCTGGACCCCTCATTATGAGGACATTAACTGGAAGGGGTTGGACTTTCCGCGCGAGAAGTTTGAAGAACTGCAGAAAGTCGATCGTCTGGCCTGGCGGCGTGAAGTGATTGACCATGAGGAGCTTTTCATTGCACTCCATGATCATCTGCCGCCGGAGATGATTTATGAGCGGGAACTGCTGATCTGCCGGCTTTAGTTTGAATCGTGCCGCGCTGTCTAACGTCCTTCGCGAAGCCTTGAGGCGAGCCGGTCAGGAAGTCCGGCTCGCAGAATCCTGGCCTGTGCCTCGCGCAGGTTATAGGGAACACGGTGAAAGGTGATGGTCTTTGCATCCTCATCGTAGAGAGCAAAGGCCGCCCGCCAGTCTCCATCGCGCGGCTGTCCTGCCGATCCTGGATTGAGCAGATAACGTGCGCCGTCCCGCAGCAAAATCTCGTACTCTTCGGCTTCGTCGCGTGTTTCATACTGCGGCGTAAGCCGGAACCATTCGTCTCCATTGGTTGCAAAGCCGCCCTGCACGTGTGTGTGACCGAAGAACGTCAAACGCGTCGGAGCTTCCTGCAAAGGGCGCCAGGCATCACGAACGGTGAGTATGTACTGGTCTTCATCCAGAAGTGAGCCATGTACGCAGCTCACCTGGGGGCCGTTCGGCATAATCGGGCCCGAAGCAAGTTGCCGCAGCCAGCCAGTGTGTTCGTCAGTCAGGACGCACTGCGTCCAGCGCGCAGCGCGCCCGGCGATGGGGTTGAAATCCTCGATTCCGGTAAGCCCGCTGCAGGCACGGTCATGGTTGCCGCGCACGAAGGTTTTGCCCAGTTCCCGCGCCCGGTCAATTACCTCATTGGGGTTGGCGCCGTATCCGACCACATCGCCAAGATTCCACACCACGTCATATGACGGAGCGGCAGCAATGACGGCGTCCAGTGCTTCGAGGTTGGCGTGAATATCAGAAAGGATGAGTGCGCGCATGAGCAGGGGCCGATTCCCAATGTATCGCCCGATTCATTGGATGAAAAGCATGCCCGGTTTGATTCCTGCCGCATTCGGGTTGCCGGATGCATTCACGCGAGTGATCAGGAACCGATGCGGGCCCAATGCCGCGGTTCACACTCCCGCAGAGGAATAGAGGAATCTTCGGCCGAGCGAGAGAGGGTTGCAAGCGGTTTGTTGATCTCGGTCTGCATGGTTGGAACCGCGCCCAGCAAACTGCGTGTATAGGGGTGCAGTGGATTATGGAACAATGACTCCCGCGAAGCGACTTCCAGCAGCAGGCCATGACGCATGACAGCGACTCGGTCCGTGACTTGCGAAACGACAGCCAGATCATGGGAGATGAAGAGCATGGCAAGCCCGAACCGTTCGCGCAGATCGGCGAGCAGTTCAAGAATCTGCGCCTGTACTGTGACATCAAGGGCAGTCGTCGGTTCGTCGGCAATCAGCAGACGAGGCTGGTTGACGATGGCCATGGCAATCAGAATGCGTTGCCGCTGGCCTCCGGAAAACTGATGCGGATAATCACCATACCGTGCGACCGGGTCAGGCAGTGCGACGGAGTTCATCGCCTCCAGTACAGTTTCCCGAACCTGCCGTCGGGATAATTCGTGGTGATGAACACGCACTGATTCGGCGATCTGCTCGCCGACGGTCATGACAGGATTGAGTGCTGTCATAGGTTCCTGGAAGATCATGGCGATCTCCCTGCCACGCAGACGCCGCATGGGGTCCGGAGCAAGGTCCAGGAGATTCTGCCCGTCGAACCGAATCACGCCATGCAGCCGTGCGATGGGGTCGAGCAGGCCCAGGACTGCGAGTGCCGTTACCGACTTGCCGGAGCCGGACTCGCCAACAAGGCCAAGCGATTCGCCCGGAGCGATTTCCAGAGAAAGCTCACGGACCGCAGGGGTCGAACCGAAAGCAATCTCAAGATTTTCAATGGAGAGTAAAGCCACGTGTTCAGGTTATCGAAAGAAAGCTCTTCAGGATCATCTGTCACTGGTCAAATGAAAGACGTTGTCTGGAGCAGGTGCTATTGCGCGTCATCCTCGGTGTTGCCCACGGCATAGTAGCCCTTGCGTGACTGCACCTTCAGCCCGTCGCCTTTACAGAAGATGTCGACCTTGCGGTAGCTGCCGTCGAGGGCCTTATTGGTCGGCGTATAGCTGGCAAGGTACTGAGTGCGAAGCTCTTCTTCTATCTGGGCGAAAGCATCTTCCATCTTTTTGCCGTTGTTTCCTACGTTGATCACCCGCCCGCCGGTATCTTCGGCCAGTTTGCGCATCTGCGCATCCCCGGTATAGAAGCCGCCGTAATTGAAGTAGGCGCCGCGGTCGGCTATGAGGAGCACATATACGATGGCGTTCGATTTCTGTGCGGCCTCAATTGCCTTGCCGGGCTTTGTTTCGCTTCCCTGATCCTCGCCATCAGTTAACAGAATCAGTGCTTTGCGTCCGGTTTCTGAGCGAAGTTTGTCGTTTGAAGCCAGATCAACAGCATCGTACAGCAGGGTTCCCTTGGGGGTGCCGTGCACTGGAACAGGCCCTGTACCGATTCCGGGAACTCCGGCGGCGCCATTCCCTCCGGCCGTATTGATCTCCGTATGATCAATCGCTCTGGCCAGGAGGCTGGGGCTGTTGGTGAAGTCCTGCTCAAGATTCACGTTTACGTCGAAGGTAACGAGAAAGGCTTCGTCCTTTTTCCGCAGAACCTGTTTCAGGAAATTGTCCGCAGCCTGCTGCTCCATCTGCAGGACATTCTGCTGGCTGCCGCTGGTATCAAGCAGGATGCCGAGCGTCAGCGGGAGGTCTGTCTCGGCGGTGAAGTTCTTAACGGTCTGGGGCTGCTTATCCTCGAAGATGTTGCAGTCGTCCTTGATCAGGTTGGCGACCAGCCCATTATGTTTGTCGCGGACAGTGAAGTATAAGCTCACCAGGTTGACGTTCACCTTCAGGGTTTCGCTGGGATTTGCCTCCTGATCGGTGCTGGTATTCGGAAAGTTGCTGACCGGGGGCGCATCGGGCGATGGGGGAAGCTGGCCAAATGCTGCAGGGACGGCGAGACCTGTCAGCAGAGGGAGCACGAGCGCAAAACATGGCCAGCGAAAAGACATATGCAATTAGACGTAAAGCTTTCCGGAAAGGTCAGTCTCGCATAAGAGGCTGCTTGAAATGAGATGCTGCTGTGGATTCTGGTATCCTCGGGAGTACGCAGCGGGGGTTCCGGTTGGGACGTTAGCTGCATCTAAACATGTATTTGCAGCGGCTTCTCTCACTGACAGATGGAGAAAGATGCCGGCAGTAAGTGGTTCGGGGGTTTGAAGTCGATGCAAGGTGCCTTGCCATTCGCACTTGCGCTTTTGATGATGGGCGCTCAGGCGCAGGCGCAGCAACAGCCGCAGCAGACAATTCCGGATGCTCCTGCTCCGCAGCAGTCTTCCGGGCTGGGGGATCTGACAAAGCAGGTAACCCCGGGCAGGGGTACCGCACCCGAGACCCAGCAGCAGACGACGACCGCTCCACCGGTGCAGCTGCCGCCCGATAACTTCCAAAAGCAGGCTCCCGAGATGGCCCCGCAGGGGCAGGGAAATACGCTCGTGATCCACGTGCCGGTGAATTACGTGGATGTTCCGGTGACGGTTCGCGACAAGAAGGGGCAACTGGTGGCGGGATTGCGCTGGCAGCAGTTCCGTATCTATGAAGACGGGCAGCGGCAGAGGATCGTGACGTTCAGCGCCGATGCTTATCCGCTCTCAGTCGCTTTTGTGATCGACGATACTCTGCCGGCCGACATCATGCAGCGGGTGAACCAGAGCCTTGCGGCTGTAACCGGGGCCTTTACGCCCTCCGACAGCATCGCGGTCGTTACGTACAACAGCTCTCCGGAGCTCATCACGGACTTTACCGGCGCGCAGGGCGCACGGCTGCCGGCGGCGCTGGAGATGGCCAAAAAGCCGGGCCGCGAGATGGGTGTTCCGATCGTCAGCGGCCCTCTTGCGGAGGGGCCGGTGATCAATGGCCAGCAGGTCGATCCCAATCTCTCCCCGCAGCGCGGGAATACCGGCGTTCTGTTCGTGCCGCGGGAGGTGCATCCGCTGAATGACGCTATTCTCTATGCCGCGGAGCAGCTTGCCGCACAGCCGAAGGGCCGCCGGCGTGTGATTTACGTGATCAGCGACGGCAAGAACGTGCGCAGCAAAGCTTCCTACAAGGAAGTCGTTCAGTATCTGCTTACCAACAACATCTCGGTGTTCGGCACCATGGTCGGCGATTCCTCGGTCTGGGGAATCGGCTATCTGGACAAGATGAAGCTGCCGCTGCTGCAGCCCGAGAACCTGCTGCCGCGTTACGCGATGGCGACAGGCGGATCGGTGGACTCCGAGTTCAGCGAAAACGGCATCCAGGCAAGCTTTGCCCGCCTGGCCGATTCGGTGCGCACGCAGTACACACTGGGCTACATCAGCCATCAGCCGGTCATCAGCGGCAAATACCACGGAATCGAAGTGCGTATCGAGGGAGTCTCCGGGCTGGATATCAACTCCAAGGCCGGATATTACCCGACTGCCAACAACCTCCAGTGATCCTGAGCTCGACTGCTGAGGCCGTAACGCTCGGCCTCAGCGCTGCCGCCGTCTGGGGTGCTTCGGACTTCTCCGGCGGCTTTGTCACGCGGCGCAGCTCTCCTGCCTATATCGTCGCCATTGCGCACGGCGTCAGCCTGCTGTTCATTCTGGCGCTGGTGCCGCTGCTGCATCCGGCGATGCCCAACCGGCTGACGGTGGTTTCCGCACTGGTGGGCGGAGGCGCGGGCGGCATCGGTCTGCTGCTGCTCTACGAGGCGCTTTCCGTGGGCTCGATGGGGCTGACTTCCTCGGTGGCGGGAGTGGTGACGGCGATTCTGCCGGTGATCGCATCCTTCTTCCGTGATGGACGGCCGACGCCTTTGCGCCTGGCGGGCTTCGCCGTGGCGATGACGGCAATCTGGCTGATCTCCTGGAGTCCGGGGAGTAAGAGCCATCCGCGCGGCATCGGACTGGCGGTGCTGGCGGGGATCGGGTTCGGCGTGCTGCTGATTCTGCTGCGCACGGCCGGTTCGGGCAGCGTGCTGTGGGCGATGGCGTTCTCCCGCTGCGGGGGCGTGGGGTGCGCTCTGGTGGCCAGTGTGTTCGTGCGGCTGCGTCCGGGAGCGGTGAGGATTCCGTGGCGCGGGATTGTGCCGCTGGCCATACTGGCGGGCGCGCTCGATACGCTGGGGAATCTGCTCTACACGCTTTCGGCGCTGTACGGGCGGCTGGATGTGGCGGCCGTACTCTCCTCGCTTTACCCGGCGGGGACGATTCTGCTGGCGGTGTGGCTGCTGCGGGAGCGGGCGACGCGCACGCAGACGGCGGGCATGGCGCTGGCGCTGGCGGCGGTGGTGCTGATCTCGCTGTAAGCGGTCTTCTTTCTCCTCGTGTACATCACTTCTTCACATTGCCTGGATAGGCTGTGTCCTCCTGAGGGGGAAAGCACGATGGGAACGACTACATCCGATCTTGATGAACTGCAGAGCGAATACAGGACAGCGGTTGAGGCGTGGATCGCCGCGATTCGCGAGGAAGAGGCGCTGGCCTCAGTGAACCATACGGTGGCGGAGATCGATCTGTGGGAGCAGGCCGATCTGCGTGAGGACGAGGCGCGCAGCCGGGCCAAGGCTGCCAAGAAGGCCTACGAGGATGCGCTGCGCGAGAAGTTCTTCCAGTTCTGACCGGCAGGATCTGCTTCTGACTGACAGGATCTGCCGCCGGGTCCGGCATGCGGGGCTTTGAGAAGATAGGGTCACGGAGTGCGTGCCATGCGTGACCTGACGATTCGCGAAGCCTCGGAAGAGGATGTTGCGGCGATTCTCGAACTGTATGCGGCGAGCGGCGTGGAGAGCGCGGCTCCGGGGGCGGAGCGCTTTACGCCCGAGGAGGCTCGCAAGCATCTGGCGCTGCTGCGGCGGTATCCGTCGTACCGGGTCTTTGTGGCCGTGCTTGATGGCAGGATCGCCGGTACCTATGAGCTGCTCATCATGGACAACCTGGCCAAGCGGGGCAGGCGGTCCGGGGTGGTGGAGGACGTGGCCGTCGCTCCCGAGTGCCAGGGGCAGGGCATAGGGCGGGCGATGATGCTGCATGCGCGCGAGGCGTGCCGCGCGGCCGGCTGCTATAAACTGACGCTCTCAAGCAATCTGCGGCGCGAGGAGGCGCACCGGTTTTACGAGTCGGTGGGCTTCGAGCGTCACGGGTACAGCTTCCGGATCGATCTCTGATCCGTACCGGAGAGCGGTACGCTCCGGCCGTCTGACGTCTTCAAAAAAAGTGCGATCTGTTAAATGCCCTGTTTTCAATACGCCGCTGGTGGATTCTCGGCCGTGATGGGTGTATGTGAGTGAAAACAGAGCACCTGCGATACGTCCGTCTGTGCGGCATCCCGTCCGTCATTGCTGCATACCCGGCTGTCTTTGCCGCATACGTGGCCATGTATTCCTGCAAGCCGCTGAAAATGAGGTATTTCACTGACGGCCATCATTGCCGCATTCGCGGCCGTATGCGAAGCGATTTGCGGGAAAAATCACCCTCAGGGGCTGAAGCCCCTTGTTTCCGGATTCTTTTCGGCACAGCTGAAGCCGTGCCCTGATACAAAACATGACTATACGGGCCGAACAGACGGATCGGCCTCCCACCTTAGCTGCCAACCACAGGCGGCGAAGGTGGGCACCGGGGGTTTATTCTCTCTCTCACTTCAAACGGACCGGCTCTTCTGTTGTTCAGAATCTGCCGTTCTGAATCTGTCGTTCAGATTCCTTGTTTGGGGAGCTGTTCCAGTCCTTTCCCTCTTTCCCGATGGGATCGTCTGCTTTTATCGTAGCCGGGCCGGGGAAATTTCATGCCAGAAGGTATGTGTTGTAAGCGCTGTACTGTCTGTCAGTCAGAGCGCGTCATGACAGGCCGGGGATTGACAGGCAGGGGCAGCCCTGACGGCCCTGACCGCTACGAGGCGAGCAGATCGAGGCGCAGATAAGCCACTCCGGGCCCGCCGGCGGTTTCGCGCAGGACCGGGTTGCGGGTATACCGCTCGACGGGGACGAATCCAAGGGCGATGTAGAGCGCGCTGGCGGCCTGCATGGTGGAGGGCATGGTGTCGAGGTACATGGCGGTGTATTCGGCAGAGCGGGCGCGGCGGATGGCCTCTGTGGCGAGGAGACGGCCCAGCCCCTGGCCCTGAAATGCGGGGCGGACCCAGAGGCGCTTCATCTCGCAGGCCCGTTCGCCGGTAAGGATGGGCTGCAGAGGTTTGAGGGCGACGCATCCGGCTGGCCGGTCCTCGACAAAGGCGAGCAGGATGAGGCCGTCGGGCTCAGCGTATGGGCCGGGAAGGCCCTCGAGCTCGGCTTCGAGGCTGTCGATGCAGATGTGCTCGTCGCCGACGGAGCGATTGAGGTAAGCGGCGTATTCGCGCATCAGCGTGCGGCAGAGCGGAAGATCGTCTTCGGGACGCGCCGCACGCACGAGGGCATGTGCCATGCGAAGAGGGTAGCAGTACAGGGCGCAGGGCGCAGGTGAGTAAGATGCAGATCGCGAAGGCAAAGAGAAAAGTCGTGTCCGGAATGCGAAACAGGGTATAACAACCTCCATGAAAACCCTCCGCTCCCGGTGCTTTCACAGGCTGGCAGGGCTGTTTGTATCCGGTCTTGCTCTCACCCTCTTCGGGTCTCCTTTTACCTTTGCCGCAGCGGGCGCTGCTGCCGCCGCCGGATCGGGTCCGGAAGCGACTCCGAAAGCAGCAGTGGAGAAGACGGTTCAGGTACATGATCCGAGAATCGGCACGCTGATCCAGGCGCTGGGCGAGGCGCGCGCGGTGCGCGAGACGGCGATTTCGCCGGACGGGCAGCAGATTGTCTGGACGGTGAGTGGGAGGCAGGGCGGCGAGGAGATCGAGCTGGCGCCGGTGGCGAACCCTTCGGAAAGCCGGAGGATCACGGCGTGCGGCGAGGCTGTGGGCAGCGAGCACGATGCCGCGTGGTCGCCGGATTCGCAGCATATCGCCTTCTTTTCGACGTGCGAGGCCGGGCAGGGGATGGCGATCTATGTGGCCGAGGCGTCGGGCGGCGCGGCTCCGCGGCTGCTGGCGAAGCTGAACGGGTATGCGAAGAGCCTGGAGTGGTCGCCGGACGGGAAGCTGCTGAGCCTGCTTTACGTGGAGGGCGCGACGCGGCCCTCGGGCGCGCTGGCGGCGATGAAGCCGCCCTCCGGAGTGATTGGCGTGGAGGGGCTGGAGGTGCAGCGGATTGCGGTGGTGGATGCGGCGAGCGGGGAGCTGCGCCAGGTTTCGCCGGCCGGGCTGCACGTGTATGAGTTCGACTGGTCGCCGGATGCGCGGAGGCTGGCATATGTGGCTGCTCCGCCGCCGGGAGAGAACAACTGGTGGGTGGCGAAGCTGTATACCCAGGACGTGGACGGGCAGCCGGCGGCGATTCTGGACCCGCCGACGGTGGAGGGATCGCTGCACGGGCTGCAGATTGCGGTGCCGCGCTGGTCGCCGGACGGGAAGCAGATCGCTTTCATCGGCGGGCTGATGAGCGATCAGGGGTCGACGGGTGGGGATATTTATGTGATTCCGGCTGCGGGCGGCGCGCCCAGGGACATTACGCCGGAGACGAAGGTGACGAACGCGTGGATTCGCTGGATCAGCGACAGCGAGCTGGGCGCGTCTCAGGTCGTAAGCGGTGCGATGGTCTACCGAACGGTTCGGGCGGACGGCTCCCAGGGCGATACGCTGAGCCCGGCGCTGCTGCGGGTTCCGGCTTCGGCGGGGGACGGACGGCTGGAGCTGAGCCTTTCCTTCGCCTCAAATGGTTATGTCGCTTTTACCTCCAGCTCGTTTGCGTCCGCTCCGGAGGTGTATGTGGCGAAGCCGGGGGAAGAGCCGCGTGCGGTGACCCACTACAACGACGGGCTGAAGCCGTCGTGGGGCCGGGCGGAGTCGATGGAGTGGACCAATGAGGGCTTCCATGTGCAGGGCTGGCTGCTGCTGCCGGCGAACTACGATCCGGCGAAGACGTATCCGATGATCGTGATGGTGCACGGGGGGCCGTCTTCGGCGGTTCTGCCGCGGTGGCCGGGCGCGGGGTATGGCGGCGTGCCGTTTTCCGCGCTGGGGTATTTTGTGCTGATGCCGAATCCGCGAGGCAGCTACGGAGAGGGCGAAAAGTTTACCCAGGCCAACCGGAAGGACTTCGGCTACGGCGATCTGCGCGACATTCTGGCCGGGGTGGATGCGGTCGAGAAGAGGTATCCGGTGGACGATAAGCGGATCGGGCTGACGGGATGGAGCTACGGCGGCTTTATGACCATGTTTGCGGTGACGCAGACGCGCCGCTTCCACGCCGCTGTCGCGGGGGCGGGGATTTCGAACTGGCAGAGCTATTACGGGGAGAACTCGATCGACCAGTGGATGATTCCGTTCTTCGGAGCGTCGGTGTATGACGATCCGGCGGTGTATGCGAAGAGCTCGGCGATCGACTTTATCAAAAACGTGAAGACGCCGACGCTGGAGGTGGTGGGCGACCGAGACGGGGAGTGTCCGGCGCCGCAGTCGTTCGAGTTCTGGCACGCTCTGCATGATCTGGGCGATACGACGGAGCTGGTGGTGTATCCCAACGAAGGGCATGGATTCGTGAATCCCGATCACCGGAGGGATGTGCTGGAGCGGGCGCTGGCGTGGTTCGAGGAGTACATGCCGTAAACAGGGTGCAGGGTGCAGGGTGCAGGGCACAGGGCACAGGGCGCAGGGCGCCGACTGAAGTCCAGGATAAGATGGCCGGCTATGGGCGATTCTTCTTTTCGCGATTTGAAGGTATGGCAGCGCGCGATTGAACTCAGCGTTGCCATCTACAGGATGACGGGCGCCTTTCCGCGTGAAGAAATGTATGGTTTGACGGCGCAGTTGCGACGCGCAGATGTGTCGATTGCCAGCAATATTGCGGAAGGATATGGGCGAATGTCGGCGAAAGAGTACACATATTTTCTCGGAATCGCCCGCGGATCGACACTGGAGGTACAGACTCACCTTGTGATTGCGAAGGAACTCGGCTTTGCGGATGAGGCGAATCTCCAGAGAACAGAAGGTCTGGCGCACGAGGTTGGCAAAATGCTGTGGGCCATGCTGAACAAGCTCTGATCGGACGATGCGTTGCGGGGCCGGCGCCTGTGCCCTGCGACCTGTGACCTTCGGCCTGTTCCCTGTTATCCTGAAGGGCAATCACGATTTTCGGGTGTAAGGACCGTCCGGGCGGGTGAAGCGCGGACGGGGAGGTTGCATGCAGCGGTTTTTTGCCCTTGTAGTGTTATTTGCGTTTTCCATTCCGGTCGGCATGTCCATCGCGGGATGCGGCCACAATCAGAACAACTACTGCACCAAGAATGGACACGCTTACGGCGTGACGACCAGTCAGGTGGTTTACGTGTCGCTGCAGCCGCAGGCCACGGGCATCTCCCTGACATGGGGACAGACTCAGCAGCTGGGGACTCCGTCCGCCTTTAACTGCAACGGCGACACCGAGAGCGTGAGCAGCTACACATACGGCACCAGCAATAAGTTTCTTGCCGATGTCTCGCCCACGGGTCTGGTATGCGGCGGTACGTGGAACCGGAACAGTCCGGGCGGAATTGCCGATTACACGATCTGCACGCCACCCTCCGGGGCCTCGGTCACGAGCTTTTCCACGACGGGCTGCACGGCGAGCACGTGCGGGGTGTCGCAGCTGACGGCGACGGGCGCGGCGGTGACCAGTAATCCGGTGAATGTCTACGTGCACCCCCCTGTCACCGCGATTACCCTGAATTCGAATATCGAGCCGAGCGGCTGCGTTTCGCAGGGGACGACGCTGCCGTCGTCGCTGCTGAGCTCGACCCAGGTCTTCGGGCCGGATGGGGCGGCGCTTCCGATCAGCGATGTGGGAACGATCCAGTACACCGCGGTGAATGCCAGCGTGGTGAACATCAACAACACGGAGAATCCCACCAATACGAATCCGGTGACGGGGACGACGACGCTGACGAACCCGAACGGCATTGCGACGGCCAACCTGCCGGGATCGACGGTGATCAACGCGACAGCATCGGCGACGGCAACCTCTTCGGCGGCCGGCTACTTCTACACCTGCCCGCCGGCGAGCATCGTGAACAGGATCAACAACTCGACCACGGCGACGGTGACGACGAGCTCTCCGCAGACGATTACGTCGACGGTGAAGGATACGAACGGGGTCTCGATCAACGGAATTGCGCTCGATTACGAGTCGACGGAGCCGCAGAACCTGACCGTGAGCAGCGCGGGCGTGATTTCGACGACCTTTCCGAGCCAGGCGACGATTACGGCCATCTGCCAGCCCGGGACGTGTAATCCGGCGCCGATCGAGAAGCTGGGCGTTTACGGGAACGGCACGCCGATCACGGCGAACAACCTGAAGGTGACTTCGGGCGGACGCAGCAGCAACCTGCTGTGGATGTCCTCGTCGCAGTCGCAGTACTTCAGCGAGGTGGATCTGACGACGGGGGCGATCGGCGCTCCGATCAAGCTGCCGTATATGCCGAACTCGATGGTGGTGGACGGCACGGGCAGCTCGATCTACTTCGGAAGCTGGCGGGAGCTGATGGTCTACAACACCAGCAACAACAGCCTGGCCAAGGAGAATCCGGCGGTTCCTGGCGTGGTGCTGGCGGCGGCGCCGGATAACTCGTCGTTGATCATCAACGATCAGATTCGCCATGCGATTTACTTTTACTCGACCTCGGCGGGCACGTACGTGAGCACGAACGGGGTGGCGACGCGCGCGATGTACTCGCCGGATGGCAAGAATGTGTATGTGGTAGGGCCGGACGCGCTCTACGTGCACAACCTCACCACGGGCTGGAGCACGTACAACATTTCCAGCCAGCCGAGCTACAGCTGCACGCTGAACAACAATACAACGGGCTCAACGGGGTACGATCCGTTCTGCGGTCCGGATCTGACGCTTACGGTGCCGAGCGTGGCGGCGTTCCTTTCGGGCAATACGACGGACGCGTACGGATTCTGCCCGGATACCTCGGTCGATCCGGTGGTTTATTACCCGAAGTCGGGCAGCGCGGGCGCGGTCACGAACCGCGTGACGGCGACGGCGGACGGCAACCACATTCTGGGCGCGACGACGACGGACCTGTCCGATATCTGGCTGACTTCGGCCAGCGGCGCGAACGGCAGCACGGGTGTTCCGACGGGCGGATGTCCGCTGACGAACAACAACACGGTTTCGCTGCCGCTGACGATCGACAACGAGGTGGCTCCGGCGGTTCCGCTGACCGGGTTGACTCCGTCGGAGATTACAGCGGTGGTCGCGTCGCCGGATTCGTCGGTGGCGTTCGTCACGTATCGAGCGGCGTCGGCCAGCGGCCTGCTGCCGGCGTATACCTTCTCGGACTCGGCAGGCGCGGCGGGAACGCTGGCCAACGTGCAGCTTTCCGGCAGCGCGGGGGCGCCGATCTCGGGCATCTTCAGCCCGGACGGCACGATCTTCTTTGTCGGAACCGGCGGAGACAGTTTGGTGCACGAGGTGAGCCCGTCGAGCCTGACCGATACGGGGACGACGATCAACCCGAAGCTCACGGACACGAACGGCAATCCCGTGGCTCCGGAGTTTCTGGCGGTCAAGTCGCGGTCGACGACCTAAACAAAGACCGCGATTGCGGAACGAGAAAAAGCCCGTCCGATTCGGACGGGCTTTTCTTTATCAGAAGCGCTGCAGTCCCCCACTCCAGAGCTTCCGATCCTTTAAAAACCTGTGTCAGGTTGCCGGTACAGACTTCCATCATTCGGCGGCGCCTGTTGTTTTTCAGCTCGCTCCTGACAGTCAAAGAATCTCGCATTTCCGGTTTGAGTTGAATAGCACTTCCTGCCAGGCGGAAGCTCCAGGCGTGGGAGCCGCTCTGCCCCAACCGTGTTATCCGGACGGGGGCCCGGCCGAGGACGGCTTTTTCGCGGCTGCCACGGAAGCGGAGGCTGCAACGCAGGTGACGGAAGTGCGTTGGCAGCGCCGAGGCGGGGGAGAGAGAATCGCAGCCATGGCACTGCTCTCCTCCATTCGCCTGCGGCTGTTTGAATCGTTCGTGAACGCCGCGGCGGGACGGCGAAGCAGAGGCGCTGCGCACCTGGATACGGGCGAGCGCGGCGAGCGAGCTGCATACTTCCGGCTGCGGCGGATGGGATACACCGTGGTGGCGCGAGGGTGGCGCACGGGACGCGCTCCGGGCGACCTGGACCTGATTGCGTGGGAGGGTGAGACGCTCTGCTTTATCGAGGTGAAGACGCGCACGACGCGGGAGGTGGCCACGGCGGAGTCCGCGGTGGATGAGCATAAACGCAAAACGCTGCGCAGGCTGGCGAGGCATTATCTGCGGCGGCTGCCCGGAGAAGAGATGCGGGAGGAGACGCCGGTGCGCTTCGATGTTCTGTCGATTTACTTCGAAGAGGGAAAGACGGCGGAGTTCGAGCTGTTTCGCGGGGCCTTCGGATGGGAAGAGCACCGGGCGCGCCGGTGGGAGTGAAGGCGCGGCTGAATGAAAAAACGATCAGCCGCGGCCGATGAAAGGCATCTTCGTGGCCATGACCGTCATGAACTGGACGTTGGCGCTGAGCGGCAGACCGGCCATGTAGAGCACCGCGCCGGCGACGTCCTGGACATCCATTTTCGGCTCCTGGCCGGGAACCAGAGCCTTCGACTGATCGGCGAGGCCGGTGTTGGCGTTGCCGATGTCGATCTGGCCGCAGGCGATGTCGTATTCGCGGCCGTCTAGCGAGATGGATCTGGTAAGGCCGGTGATGGCGTGCTTGGTCGCCGTATACGGAGCCGAGTGCGGGCGGGGCGCGTGCGCGGAGATGGAGCCGTTATTGATGATGCGGCCGCCGCGGGGCTGCTGCTGCTTCATGAGCCGGACGGCGTGCTGCGCGCAGAGAAAGGCTCCGGTAAGGTTGACGCCGACGATGCGGTTCCAGAGCTCGAAGGTGACGTCTTCGAGAGGCACCGCCGGAATATTGATGCCGGCATTGTTGAAGAGCAGATCGAGGCGGCCGTATTCGCCGCGGATGCGGCCGAAGAGATGCTCCACGCTCTCAGGCCGGCTGACATCGGTGGAAACCGGCAGCATGGGGTGAGAGGATGCGCCGCCGAGAGAGGCGGTTTGCTCGAGATCCGCAGCGCGGCGGCCTGCGAGGACCACGCGCCAGCCCGCGCCGTGCAAAGCAAGGCTGACCGCGCGGCCGATGCCGCTGCCGGCTCCGGTGACGAGAGCGATCTTCGGCGTTTCCGTCATGCGTGCGCCTCCTTTAGCGAGCGGCGGCATAATTTGTAACAGGTACGGTGACGATCAGCAGAAAGGAGCGGCGGAACGGCGAAAAGAGCGGCCGGACGCAGGCTTTATCCGTTGGCGTCCTTGTGTTCTTCGTACCAGGCCATCTGAATGGCTTCGAGCTTCGACTCATTCGACTTCGCGGCGTCGTCGGAGAAGCCTTCGAGCTCAGTGACATAACGGTGCAGATCGGTGAAGCGGACGGTCAGCGGGTCAGTGTCGGGGAACTTCTCCTGCAGCAGGATGCCGATCTCCTCGGCATCATTCCAGGTGATTTCGCGGGCCATGTGTTCTCTCTCTGCTTTCTGTATCTGTTGCCGTTACTTTTACGCTATTTGTCTTCGGCGAGAGACAGGGGCTTGCCCTCGGAGACGTAGTTGCGATTCCATTTGGGGATCTCGACGACGTAGGTCCCGGGGCCGGTGATGACGGCCTGGCAGCCGAGACGCGAGTTGAGCTGAAGATCGGCGGCCATGTCGAGGCGGTCGAGCTCGTCGTCGTCGGCTTCGCTCAGCCCCGAAGCGCCCTCTTTGATCCAGAGATGGCAGGTGGTGCAGGCGCAGGAGCCGCCGCAGGCGTGATCGAGGAAGATGCCGTAGTTCTCCGCGACATCGAGGAAGGACATCGGCTTGCCGTGATGGTCGTACGGCATGGAGCCGTATTCAAATTCGACGGTGCGCCCTTCGGGCATGAAGGTGATGCGCACCATGTTGGGCGCGGGCGGTTGGCTGAGATCGATTTCCTGCTGCTTTGTGTCGCTCATCGTGACTGTCTTTCGTCCCTGTCTGCCGAAGTTCTTTCGTTCGTTTCTGCCGAATCGTTTCCTTCGGTTCCTGTTGCTCTTCCGTTGTTGATCTCCGCGGGCGCGAAGGGATGCGGCGCGGTGGGGCCCTGTCCCAGTTTCTCACCGGCGGTGGCCATGGTTTCTCCGTGCAGCGCGGAGGAGACGGCGGCGTCCATCATGAGCTCGGCGAGGCGGTGCGTGGCCTTGTCGAGGGATTCGATGGCGGCGCGGACGGCCTTTGCGTCATCGCCCTGCTTTGCACTCTGCAGCTCCTGCTCGCGGAGAGCGATCTGCGCGCGCTCGTCTTCGGTGAGCCGCTGCCAGGCGGGGTTCTTCGCGGCCTTTTCGACTTTATCGAGGATGTTTTCGGCCTCGTTGCGGGCTTCGATGAGCAGACGCTGATGGAAGTCAGCCTCGGCGTAGTCGAAGGACTCGAGGATCATCGATTCCACCTGCTCGTCGGTGAGGCCGTAGGTGGGTTTGACCTCGATCTCGGCCTCTTTGCCGGAGCGCTGCTCGCGCGCCGAGACATGCAGGATGCCGTTGGCGTCGATGAGGAAGCGGACCTCGATGCGCGGCAGACCGGCGGTCATGGGCGGGATGCCTTTGAGGTCGAAGCGGGCGAGGGAGCGGCAGTCTTTTGCCAGCTCGCGCTCGCCCTGCACGACGTGGATGGCGACACTGGTCTGGCCGTCGACGCCGGTGGTGAAGTGCTCGGTGGCGGAGGCGGGGATGGTGGAGTTGCGCTGGATGATCTTCGCCACGACTCCGCCGAGGGCCTCGATGCCGAGGGAGAGGGGCGTGACGTCGAGCAGCAGCATGTCTTCCGTGGCTTTGCTGCCGCCTTCGAGAATGTGCGCCTGCACCGCCGCGCCGAGGGCGACGACTTCGTCGGGGTTGAGATCGGTGTGGGGCTTTTTGCCGCGCGCGCTGAGGTGAAAGACCTGATCGGTGAGGCGGCGTACGGCGGGAATGCGCGTGGAGCCGCCGACGAGCACGGCCTCGTCGATCTGCCCGGGAGCGATGCCGGCATCTTTCATGGCCTGCAGGCAGGGGCCGAGGGTGCGCTGGAGGATGGGCTGGATAATCTGCTCGAACTGCTCGCGGGTGATCTCGCGGCGGTAGGACCGGCCATCGGGCAGGGTTACGTCGAGGCGCGCCGCGTCGGAGGCAGAGAGCGCGATCTTGGCTTCGATGACGGCTTTGCGGATGGCCTGAATGGCCTCGGCGCTGGTGGTGAGGTCTCCACTTTGAAAATCAGGGCCCAGCTCGCCGCGGATATCGTCGAGCGCGATGGCGATGAGGAGATTGTCGATGTCATCGCCGCCGAGATGCGTGTCGCCGTTGGTGGCGATGACCTCGAAGATGCCCTCGTGCAGCTTGAGGATGGAGATATCGAAGGTGCCGCCGCCGAGATCGTAGACGGCGACGATGCCGGCCTTTTCGCGGTCGAGGCCGTAGGCGAGCGCCGCTGCGGTGGGCTCGTTGACGAGGCGCAGGACTTCGAGTCCGGCCATGCGTCCGGCGTCTTTGGTGGCCTGGCGCTGCGCGTCGTTGAAGTACGCGGGAACGGTGATGACGGCCTTTGTAACCGGTGTGCCGAAGTAGCGCTCGGCGTTCTTTTTAAGCTGGCGCAGGACGTAGGCGGAGATTTCGGGCGGGGTGAACTGCTGGCCACCCAGATCGAGACGGAGGACTTCGCCGGGCTGAATGCCGGAGGCGAGGTGGAAGGGGAAGAGCTTCAGCTCCTCCTGCACATCTTCGACGCCGCGGCCCATGAGGCGCTTGGCCGAGTAGATGACGCGGCCGGGCGTGCTGACGAGCCAGGCGCGGGCGGGGTTGCCGACGATGACCCTGCGCTGCTCCTGCCCGGCTTCGGGGATGGCGACGACGGAGGGCACGAGGTTCGAGCCGTCTTCTCCGGGGATGACGACGGGATGATCGCCCTGCATGAACGCGACGAGCGAGTTGGTGGTGCCGAGGTCGATGCCGACGATGCGGTCCTGTTTTGCTTCGCTCACTGAGAGTCCTGCTTCCGCGCCCATGCCGGAGGGTTGAGCACATACTGCGCTTCGCCTTTACCGAAGGACCAGTCGTCGAATCCGTTTTCAGACAGCACGACCATCACGTCGTCGGAGGCGATCTTTGCCCGCTCGCCGAGGAGACGGGCGAGCTCGGCATAGAGCGCCTGCTTTTTCTCGGTGGTGCGGCCTTTGCTGAGGGTGATGTGCACGAGCACGTAGTCGTCGCTGCGCTGCATGCCCATAAAGCCCGGGTCGACGATCAGCTCTTCTTCGGTGTGCGTGCTGAGCACGATAAAACGGTCGCCTTCAGGGATGCCGACGGTAGCGCGCATGGCGTCGTAGACGGCCGTGGCAATGGCCTTGCGGCGCTCGGTGGTGGTTCTGTTGCGCAGGGAGATGCGAACCAGGGGCATTGTCTTTCCTCTCAGTTGCCCAGCGCGTCGTTGACGTCGCGGACGAGGTTGCGGAGATAGCGGCGGCGGTCGAGCAGGGCGACCATGCTGTCTTTGACCGGCTTCGTCTCGGCCGCGGGAGCGTGGTTGTCGAGGGCCGCGTCCCAGGCGGACCAGAGCGACTGCAGATCGGCGTCGACGGCGGCGAGCTGCGCTTCGAACTGCGTCTTCGCCTTTTCGAGGTCGGCGCGCAGGGCGGGATCGTCGTCGCCCATTTTGCGGTTCATGCGCATCTCTTCAAGCTGCATGTTCAGCTCGAAGACCTCTTCGAGGAGGTCGGCGGGAACGCGGGACTCCTTCGCTTTGCCGTCTTCGGCGCGCTCGCTCTCTACTTGTACACCCTCAACCCTGAGGAGATATTCGGTGCGGCTGACGGGGTTCTTCAGCGTGCGCCAGGCGTCGTTGAGCAGCGAGGTCTGATCGAGGCTCCACTGCTGCTCGTTTGCCGAGGCGCGGGCGTAGACATCGGGGTGCAGTTTGCGGCTGAGCCTGTAGAAGACGCGCTCGAGGGCGGCGGTGTCGATGGCGAGGCGGCGGGGAAGGCCGAAGACGGTGAAGTAGTCGGCGTCGGGCGAAGGCGGCTGGACCTTGCCGCAGGCGTCGCAGAAGGCTCTGGCGCCGGCCAGCGGCGCCCCGCACGACCAGCAGGCCGTGGAAACGGATTGGTGCTCAGCAGTCTGCATCGTTCAGGGTGAAACCGCCCGCGGGCGCGGACGTCAGGAAGAGAATGACGAGCCGCAGCCGCAGGATTTGCTCGAATTGGGATTGATGAAGTTGAAGCCCTGCCGCATCAGCGTTTCCTCGTAGTCGAGCACCATGCCGCTGAGATAGAGGAACGATTTCGGATCGACGAAGACGCGCACATCGTCGAAGGTAAAGATACGGTCGCGCTCGCGAGGCTGCGTGTCGAAGCGGATGTTGTAGGACAGACCGGAGCAGCCGCCGCCCATCACGCCGAGGCGCAGTCCGCCTTCGGCGGGCGAGATGCCTTCCTTCGCCATCGCGACGCGGATGCGCTTCACGGCGCGCTCCGTCACCTCAATGCCCTTGGGCTGAGGCGCGGCGCTTTCCGTATTCAGCACGGCCAATCTGGTCGTCATACAAACTCCAAATCGTTCTCTTGCTTGCCGATACGAGCCTCGAGATGAGAGACACGGTCGGTGAGCTCGATCACTTTCCCTGTGAGCATGTCGATCCTTCCCCCTAAATCAGAGCGAATCGCGCTCGCATCCTGTCGGTTCATCAAAATCCCCACGAGAATAACCAGCACAGGGATTCCAATTGTCAGCACGTCGTGCATTGTCCTCAGCGGCTCCCGCCGCGCACTCCCTATCGCGCTGTCGGCTGCGCCACTTCCGCGCCTTCGGCAACGCCATTTTTCTTCTTCCAGTCGCCGATGGCGGCGCGGATGGCGTCCTCGGCCAGCACGGAGCAGTGAATCTTGACCGGAGGCAGCGAGAGCTCCTTCACGATGTCGGTGTTCTGAATCTTCAGCGCTTCGTCGACGGTTCTGCCCTTGACCCACTCGGTCGCCAGCGACGAGGAGGCAATGGCTGAGCCGCAGCCGAAGGTCTTGAACTTCGCTTCCTCGATGACCTGGGTCTCGGGATTGACACGAATCTGCAGGCGCATGACGTCACCGCACTCCGGCGCGCCGACGAGGCCGGTGCCGACCTCGGAACTCGCTTTATCGAGCTGGCCTACGTTGCGCGGATTGTTGTAGTGGTCGATGACCTTGTCGCTGTATGCCATTTCGTTTCTCCTCTTTGAAACTTACTTTACAGGGCTGAAGCCCCTTTTTCTCTATGCCGTTGCGGCACGGCTGAAGCCGTGCCCTGATACAAAGCTTTCGTCTCTCTTCCGCCGACGGCTGATGCTGCTTTCTGACGAAATACCGTCTCTCCCCCGATCAATGCGCCTGCCACTCGATCTTCGAAATGTCGATGCCTTCCTTCACCATCTCGTAAAGCGGTGAAAGCTCACGCAGCTTCTGCACCACATCGATGACCTTGTCGGCCACGTAGTCGACCTCGGCTTCGGAATTGAAGCGTCCGAGGCCGAAACGGATCGAGCTGTGGGCCACGTCATCGCCGAGACCGAGAGCCTTCAGTACATAAGATGGCTCAAGCGTCGCGGAGGTGCAGGCAGAACCGCTGGAAACCGCTACATCGTTGATTCCCATGAGTAAAGATTCGCCTTCGACATAGACAAAGCTCATGTTGAGGCTGCCGGGAAGGCGATGCTCCATGGAGCCGTTGACGTGGATGTAGTCGAGGCTGCCTTCGAGCTTGTGCTTCAGCTTGTCGCGCAGGGCGATGAGGCGCTTCGATTCGGCTTCCATCTCCTCGCCGGCGATCTCGCAGGCCCTGCCCAGGCCGACGATGCCGGGGACGTTGAGCGTGCCGGAGCGCATGCCGCGCTCATGGCCGCCACCGTTGATCTGCTCGGAGATCTGCACGCGGGGATTGCGGCGGCGCACGTAGAGTGCCCCCACGCCCTTGGGGCCGTAGAGCTTGTGGCCGGAGAGCGAGAGGAGGTCGATGTTCATTTTGTTCACATCGACGGGGATCTTGCCGACGGCCTGTACGGCGTCGGTGTGGAAGATCACGTTGCGCTCGCGGCAGATCTTTCCGATCTCGGCGACGGGCTGAACGACGCCGATCTCATTGTTCGCGAACATGATCGTGACCAGGATGGTCTTGTCGTCGATGGCGCGCTTCAGATCCTCGAGATCGACGAGACCGTCGGCCTTCACCGGCAGATAGGTAACGCGATAGCCGGCCTTCTCGAGGCGCTTGCAGGTATCCAGAATGGCCTTGTGCTCGGTGACCTGGGTGATGATGTGATTGCCGCGCTCGCGGTACATCTCGGCCACGCCCTTGATGGCGAGGTTGTCGGACTCCGTCGCGCCGGAGGTGAAGATGATCTCCTTCGCGGAGGCTCCGATGAGCTTTGCGATCTGTTCGCGCGCGGTCTCGACGGCCTGCTCGGCGACCCAGCCGAACTGGTGATTGCGGCTGGCGGCATTGCCGTAGATGGTCGTCAGATAGGGCATCATCGCTTCGAGCACGCGCGGATCGAGCTGCGTGGTCGCGTGATTATCCATATAGATCGGCAGCTTTACGCCCGCGGGGGCGGTGACACTTCCGTTTCCATTGCCGTTGCCATTTACTGTCGCACTCATATTCGATTCTCTCTCCGAGGTTTTCGGCTCTGCGCTGCGGCTGCGTTAAATCCGTATGGATATCAGGTCGGGTACGCTGTTTCCTTTGCCCGGGCCCTGTCCGGCTTCGACCAGGTCGGAGATCCGGATGTTTTTCAGCAGGTCTGAAATGCTGTCATTGACGCGCGCCAGTGGTTCTTTGATGGTGCAGCTGTCGGTCAGGTCGCAGGAACCGGTGCTGGTTCTGCAGGAGGTGATGAACAGCGGCCCGTCAATGGCGCGGATCACCTCAAACGCCGTAATCTCATGCGGCTTCTTTTCGAGCGAATAGCCCCCGTTCATGCCTGCGTGCGAGCGCAGAATGCCCACCCGGGCCAGACGCTGGAGGATCTTCGCCAGCAGCTGCTGGGGAATGTGGTAAGCCTCGGCTATGTCTTTGGCGCTTAGAGACATATCTTCCCCGTGCTCAGCGAGATACTTGAGCGCCATCAGACCATAATCGGCTTTTTTGGTCAGCCTCAGCATAGGTGGGTTGCTTTGAGGGGGTTCTTCGGCCTCGTAGCAAGTATACGACCAAAAACATCCTGGTTCAATCAGGGGCCGGCATTTGGGTGATGGGGAGTTTGGCCGGGAACTCAGCCTGACGGAGGCTCTGCCACCGCGCGGAATGGCGGTGGCGAGAGTCTCTGTCAGGGATGGGGGTTGAGGGTGATTCTCTGCCGGCGGCGTGCTTACTTTTTCGCCGTGGCAGCCTTCTGCGTGTGTCCTTTTTCTCCGGAGTGCGGCTTGCCCCAGAAGATGAAGGTGCCGAAGCGGGTGGAGGTTACGACATCCATAGCGCCGTCGTGGTTGAGGTCCACGGCGAGGACGTCGGAGCCGACTCCGCTGTGGTTGTCGATGAGATGGGGCACCAGCTTTGCTCCTCCCGGCGCGCTCTTGTCGTGAACGGTCTCATACCAGTAGAGGACCGGCGCTCCGCGAGGATCGGGATCGATGTTGGTGTCGAGGTGGGAGAAGTAGCGTTTGCCGACGATGAAGTCGGTAAGGCCGTCACCGTTGACATCGGCAAAGGTTGAGCCGTGGAGCTCGGAGAAGACGACGCCTCCGGCGTTGTGGAAGGAGGGATCGTCCATGACCTTGTGCTCGACGAAGGAGATGTTGCCCTGGGCGTCGCGCTTCTGCTCGAACCAGGCCAGGCCCCAGCCGTGGGCGTCGAGCGAGGTGACGACGTCGTTGAGGCCGTCGCCGTTTACGTCATAGATGGCCATGACGCTGCCGCCGAAGATGCCGCGGGTGTACTGTGCGAAGGCCTGCGGATGATATTTCCAGCTGGTCTGGTTGCTGCCGGGCGCGGGCTGCTCCCACCAGCCGTAGGCGTTGACAACATCCATGCGGCCATCGCCGTTGATGTCTCCGACACCGATGCCGTGAGCGACGGCATAGCCCTTCTCGGAGATGTTGTGCGTGATCCATGGACCGGTGGGGTTGTTCGGGTCGGGCTTGGCGTAACGGACATAGCCGTCGCCGCAGTAGACCAGCTCAGGCTTGCCGTCGCCGTCGACATCGCGCAGCACGGCGATTTCGCTCGAGACGTGATCGATGACGGGGTATTTATCCCAGCGGCGGTGCTCGCCTTTGGGGTTGACGTAGAGGAAGGCGTCGGGACCGCCTCCGAAGTTGACGGTGAGGACGTCGGGCCATCCGTCGCCGGTGAAGTCGGCGGCGAACTCCATGGTGGCGTTGCCGGCGAACTCGGTGGTGGGGTTGGTGGCCTGGGCGAGCCAGATCTCGCGGGACTTGAGGTAGTCGGGACCGTAATAGATATAAGGACCGGAGACGACGTCGAGCTTGCCGTCGTGGTTAAAGTCGGCGGCGGCGGTTCCCCATGAGTAATAGAAGTCGCTCAGACGCTGGCGGCGGAAGTCGGGCGAGGTGACGTGGGGCACGCGCACCTTGAGGCCCATATCGCCATACGCCAGGCCTTTGAAGGAGACGCTGCCGCTGCCGCCGATGTAGAGGGCGATGGGCCCGTAGCCTTCGTCGGCGACGGAGCCATGCTCACGACCGGTGTTGCGCTGGGCGCGGATGATGTTGGCATCGAAGAAGATCTCGATGGAGTTCCAGTCGCCGGGGCGAAGGCTGTCGTCGGGCGGATGGATGGGCAGGTCGGCCGGCATGGGCGGACGATGGAATTCAAACGGGCGCTCGTTCGCTGACGGCGGCGGCGCCACGCGGACGAGTCCGCCGCCACGGCGCAGCGGCTCACGCGAGGTGATCTTTCCCTGGGCATCGATGGTGACGGCCCAGGCGCCGAGCTCAGGATCGCTGAGCTCGATGTAGTCGCCCTTCATGCCGCCGTCGGAGGTCTTTTCCGCGCGCAGGAGCACGCCGGTGGCGCAGCCTGCGGAGCAACGAAACTGCGTGTAGAAATTGATGTCCTGGAGTGAGTCGTTGAGGACGAGCCAGCCGCCTCCGCCGGACTGCGGGGTGCCGACGATCTCTCCGTTGCCGGCATGCCAGCTGGCCTGGCCAAAGGTGTGCCAGCCGTCGAGACTGGTTCCGCTCATGGTGACGTCAGGATGAAAAGTAGGACCGGAGGCGAAAACCGGCATGGTGCCGAGGGACAGAAATACGGCAATCAGCAGAGAATTTCGTTTCAACATTATTTTCCTCATTTAAGGTGCACGCTGCGGATTTGCCCGGCGCAGCTGTTCCGGAGCAGGGAATTGCTGTGGTTTTAAAAGCTGGCCTGAACCGCGCTGGAAACGATACCAGATTTTCGTAACGCTCCGCAGTGGCCGCCGGAGGCGCGGGGATCGATGAGATCGTTTTCATGGCTGCTGGAAGCGGCTGAAAAAAATTTGCAGAAGGCATGGAGAATACCGCTGCGGAGCGTACCGGAGAGCGGTCCGGGAGAAAGGCCGCCTTTCTGCGGCAGGCGGGAAAGCCTTTACCGGACGCACGCCGGCGGGCGGCAGCCGGTTGGAGGTGTGCGGATTCCATTGTGGAGCGGAAGCTCGCCGCTCATCACATTCCGGTTTGACAGAACCAATAGCCTGGATACAATTTTGCCGAGATAACCTGATTCCTCACGGCCAATACCCCAATGGATACCCCATGCAAGCACCCTAAAGTACGCGTCGTGGCACGCGAAGAGGACGTGGAATATGTCGAGTGCCAGGAATGCGGCGAAGTGTTCGACGCGGGTGAGTTCCGCGACATGGCAATCGAAGAGTCCGTCGACGGCGATGACGATGAAGAATAGAGGACGTTAACCGGTAGCTGCCACGCCAGGCGATCCAAGCTGACGGGCCACCTTCCATGCGTAATGAAATCCTGACAGAACCGTTAAGACAACGGTCGCCATGAGCGACCAGTGCCGGATGAAGAGAACCCATTCGGGCCCATAGAACTGGCTGAGCAGCACGGTCAGCAGGGCGATGATCTGCGCCAGGGTGTTGGCCTTGCCGATGATGCTGGGCCGGAAGTTGCGCATGCCCATGCCTGCGTAAAGGATGGCAGCGACGATGAGGATGCCGAGATCGCGCGCGAAGACCAGAACGGTGACGCGGCGGGAGATGAGGGCCTCATGGTGCAGGACGAGAAAGAGCGTGCTCAGCAGCAGTTTGTCGGCGACGGGGTCGAGATACTGTCCCAGAATGGTGCGCTGTTTGAGCACGCGGGCGAGCAGGCCGTCGAGGCCGTCGGTGATTCCGGCGAGGATGAAGAGACCGAAGGCGGTGCGGAAGTGGCCGTCGAGAATGGCCAGGACCAGAAAGGGGACGATGCAGAGCCTGAGGAAGGTAAGCTGATTCGGCGTGGCGCGGATAGCATTCATGAACGCTGAGCAAAACCCTTATCCTAACGCAGCCATGGGGCAAATCCAACGGAAAGACGCCGGGTGGTAAACGGGCGATCCGAACGGTTTGGGAGCGCCCCAGGCTCCTTCCGCGGGCAGGTTCAGTTCAGCAAGTCGGCGTCGGGCAGTGGCCTGATAATTGTCGAACGGGCGAAGGGCATGGCTCGATCCATCCCATCAATCCCTGATATGATGAAAAGCGCTGCATCCCTCACGCAGGCGCGTAGCTCAGCTGGTTAGAGCGCTACCTTGACACGGTAGAGGTCAGCGGTTCGAATCCGCTCGTGCCTACCATATCCTTAAGCACTTACAGTCAGTCCTTCCGAAGCGCCGGCAGCATTTGGCAGCAAATCACCGGAAGCCTGCTGCGCTTCTCCTCTTTTCTGCAGCATCATGTACCGCTCCGATCATCCCCTTCACACTCTCCGGCAATTTCTCCGGCTCGGGTTTCTGACGGCTGCATCCGGTTACAGAAAGCTCGGTCCGCTCCGGTTCGACGGCTTTTGCTTTGTTGAGCGGAAGCCGTGCATGGACTTCCGCAACCTGAGGCCGCCGCGCCAGATCTGGTTCAACTGGCTGGAGGGATGACTGGGCCAAAGGCTAACCCTGGTCCGTTTCATCGGTCAGACAGATAACCGAGATGCCGGAATGGAGGAGTGAAGTGGCTGTTATGTTCGATCCGAAAAAGTCTCCCGTCTGGGCTCCTGTTCCACTGCGGCTTATCGCAGGTTTCGGCTTCATGGAACATGGTTATGCCAAACTGATCAAAGGTCCGGAGGCGTTTGCCTCCATCCTGCACGCCCTGCATGTACCTGCTCCGCATCTGATGGCGTGGCTGACTATCCTGACGGAATTGCTCGGAGGCCTGGCTGTACTGCTCGGCTGCTTTATTCCGCTGGTCAGCGTACCGATGGCGGCTGTCCTGCTGGTGGCCATGTTCAGTGTGCACTGGCGATATGGGTTTAGTTCGATCAAGCTGATGGCAGTAACGCCGGCAGGAGCGACCTTTGGCCCGCCTGGCTACGAGTGTGATTTGCTCTATCTGGCATGTTTAGCTGCGCTGGTACTTCTGGGGCCGGGCCGGTTTTCGCTCGATGAAGTATTCTCAGGCAAGCATTGATTGCCAGCCATGACGCGCTTTCCCCTCGCTTACAGCGCCGGGGGAAACGACGATTTCTATAACCATCGGACGAACGGCGTCCTATAGACAGAGCAAACCCAGGCAGATCGCGAGCGCAGCAGAAAGGCGTTCCGGGCTGCGCGAATGTCTGAGAGGCAGGGAGCTGATGGAAAAACCCGCTGTGGAATTTCAGCATGACGGTGAGCTGGCCTATCTGCTGCTCCGTATCACAATCGGCACGAACATCTGCATGCATGGAGTGAGCAGAATTCTCAGCGGAACCGCATCCTTCGCACATTCTCTGCTTCCCCTCTTTCAAAAGACGCCCCTGCCCGGATGGGCGGTACTTGCCTTCGGATTGACTCTTCCGTGGCTTGAAGCAGTTTTCGGGTTGCTGGTTCTGCTCGGACTGTGCACCCGTTTCGCGCTGCTTGCCGGCTCACTCCTTTTAATCGCTTTGACCTTCGGGTCAACGCTTCGGCAGGATTGGGAGAGCGCGGGGCTGCAACTTATCTATGCAGCCGTTTATACCGCCCTTCTGGCCTTTAGAAACAGGAATGTCTATTCTCTCGATTCTCTGTTCGGATTCGGTCCGCGAACGCGTGAGTAGTCCCCTCGACTGGAAATATCGAACGCGAACAGCCTGATGCACTCATTTGCAGCCTCTCCGGCGGTTTTCGTTTCCATGCGTGTCATGGCCTGAAGTCACTCATCGAGTGAGCCGGGAGCGTCAGAGCTGATTCGGCGGAAACGACCCCGGACCGCTGCCGAATATCGTTCTTTGCAAAGGTTTGTGGCGTTTGTGACATACGATTCAAACTCGTCTGCGATTCTGCTCCTTTTGTGGGCATAACGCAGACCGATCCTCCTTTCTGCTTCAGGCTCCGGCCGGTCAGGTCTTAAAACCAGTTCCGTACCTCTGCCATGACGGGTGCAGCGATGCCGAATGTTAAGAGTTGGCGAATATACCCTCGCGTCATGTTTGATTCGCCTGTCTCCGAGGGTTCTGTAGGTAGAGCCCTAAAGCTATGCAGACTTCTCATTCCAGATCCGGATGGAGGACCAACGAAGATGTGTTCTTCGCTTACTACCCGCGTCTGCTGGAGTGGGCGATGCAGATTACGCATAAGGATCGGGAAGAGGCCGAGGATCTGGTTCATGACCTCTACTTCCGCATCACCCGCATTTCGCGATCCATCGACGCGATGGAATCGATTGACTCCTATTTATTCAAAGTCATACGCAACCTCTATTATTCCCGCCTTCACCGCGAAGGCCGCGATCCCCTGAACGATCTGTCCATCGTGGACTACGACTCGGTGGAGCAGGGTCTGGCCGTTGCCGATCGCCGCGAGATGCTGTTTGCCCGTGCTCATCTTCGGCAAATCTGCCGCCACGTCTGCCAGCGAAAGAGCGCGGCTCGTTCCGCCAGTGTTCTCATCCTGCGCTTCTTTCTGGGGTATTACGCCAGTGAGCTGATGAAGATTCTCCAGGCGCCACGGTCTTCTGTGGACAGATCTCTTCAGGTGGCGCGGAGCGAGGCACGCCTGTTTCTGGAGCGGCCCGGCGCGCTTCGGTTCATATCGCAGCCGCCGCAGCGTGAAGTGGCGTTTTCAGCCGAAGGCGAGGATACTCAAAGGCTTTTCTCCGAGCTGAGGGAGGCGATCTTCTCAGCTACTGAAGGGCCGTGCTTTCCCGCTTCTGCTCTGGAGCGGCGTTATGCCGCGGACAGCGTGGCCCTGGCTTTTACTGCGTCCGAACTCGCTCACCTCGTGAGCTGCAGGATATGTCTGGATCGGGTGAATACCATTCTCCACCTGCCGCTGCTGGCGGAGCGGTCGCCGGAGTACGGATTGGATCGCGATAGTACATCGGGGCCGGGAGCGGGCGGAGATGCGGAAGATGCGGGCGCGCCGATTCGCCGCCGGCCGTCGGCGAAAGGGCCTTCCCTTCGCAAAATCGAGCGCCGGGCGCGCGAGCTTTATGAGCACCGGCCGGAGAGCCTGCAGATTGCAGTGGACGGCGAGGTGCGTGCCTCTCAGAAAGTTTCGGCCGAAAAGAATGAACTGCATCTGAAGCTGGGCAGGAAGGACGAGCCGTCATTCATCGAGGTCTTCAGTGAGCAGGGCTTCTGTCTGGCGTATCTCGATGTTATCGATCCTGCATCTCCGGATGGGCTGGAGCAGGAAGAGAGGGTGGCATTGAGCGACGACCGCTCTCTTATTGTCACCCTTACGTTTGCTGCGGATGTTCCTATTCTTCACGTTCTGTACCGCGATCCGGTTATGACTGAGAGGGTCGCGACGGAGACGGATTCGGCGCGTGCGGAAGGCGCTGTCGCAATCCGGGAGACAGCATCCGTTGCCAGCGTGCCGCTTCGCGGGATCGTGCTTCGTCCTGGAAGATGGATTCGCCGCAGAGCCGACAGAGTATTTGCCTGGATGCAGGTCTGGTATCAGCTTTTCGTTCGCACTATGAACCCTTTCCTCGCGAGTGCCGCTGTCTTCGCTCTCGGCACAGCCGTGTGCCTCTTCCTGTGGATGAGAAGTGCCTCTCCTATGCCGGCCAGCGCGTTTTTACAGCATGCCGAAAAAGCGGAACAGGCACAGGTTCCCTCCACTGAGTCCAGGGTCATTTCTCAAAAGGTTCGCATTCGGACGGCGGCGCAATCCATCGAGCGAACGATTCACCGTGATTCGACTGGACGGCGTAAACCCAAAAGGCACGCCCTCGATCGGCAGACTGCGGCACTGGAGGCAAAGCTTGCAAAGGGTGGTGTGAACTGGGATGAGCCGCTGTCGGCCGCCACGTATGAGAACTGGCGTGAGCACTCACAAATCGTGAGAGATATTGTTCGGAAAACCGGGAACAATCTTCTGACCTTGACGACCACGATTGATGACGCGAGCGTGACGCAGGAATCACTGACGGTCAGGGCGAATGACTTTCATCCGGTAGCACGTACTGTTTCGTTCCGCGACACGGGCGATGTTGAAATTGCTGAACTCGATTACGCTGTGATGCCGTGGAGCGATGCGGAGCCCGGCTGGTTTGAACCGATGCGAGCAGCCGGTTCAGGCGTGAACGGTCCTGGTGTGCATCCTCTGATAACCGCGCACCTTGCGGCGCTGCCGCTCACTGACGCACAGGTCGACGAAGCAGAACTGGGCGCGATGCTGGCCCTGCATCAGCTCCGCGCCGATGCGGACAACCGCGTACAGATCATTCGGCGGTCCAGCGGAGTGCAGGTCAAGGGCATTGTTGAAGACGATGCGCGTAAGCGAGAGCTGGAGATGCGGCTGAACGAGGTGCCGCATGTGATTCCGGCGATTTTCACCTTTGCGGAACTGGAGCACCAGTCAGGCTTCCCTGCAGGAGAAGGGGGGCAGAATCCCCGGCCTGTTTTGGAGTCCGACGAAGAAAAGGTATCTCCTCTGGAGAAGTTTCTCCTGACGAAAGGCGAATCCAGGGACGAGATGAGCCGTCTGGCGAATCGGCTGTCAGACAGCGCCGATGCGGTCGACCGGGAGAGTTCGCATCTTGCGGAACTGATCCACCGCTATGCTCCCGATCGACAACAACTCACCGAAGCGGGACGTACGACGCTCGATCAACTGATTGCGGAACGTAAGGCAAGTATCCTCGCGGCACTTGACGAGGAAGAGCATTCCCTGGCGGAAGCCGGCCTTACCGACTCCTATACATCCGATATTCAGAAAACAACTCTCGACATAGAAGAAGCGACGAAACAGAACAGCAAATTGTGTGATGAGCTGGTTTTCGGCGACGCCGGACATTCAAGGTCTGCGCAGGACATCCTCCCGGAGCTGGCTCAAACGATCCATCAATTACACGCAGTGACTCTGCAATTGTCGCCATTGCCCCCGACCCGAACAGCGCCTCGCAAAGAACAACAGGACTAATCAAAGAATGCGCAAACATCTGTTTCAACTCTTCGTATACGTCTGCGTCTTTGGCGGAGCGGCAATGGCTCTCGGTCAGAATGCCCGCTTTTCCGGCCAGGTTACGGACCAGCAGAACGCGGCGATCCCCAATGCGAATATCCGGGCCATCAATCAGGATTCCCATTCTGTGTCCGAGAGCAAATCCAATGGCGAAGGAAGTTATACGATCCCGTTTCTGCCTGCCGGCCATTACAAAATTGAAGTACAGGCTTCAGGTTTCAGTCCTTCGATGAGCGAGGACATATCGCTGAATGTTGGGCAGGCATTTATTTACAACATTCAGCTCACGATTGGTTCAACGCAGTCTACCGTCAGCGTGAATGCGGGCAGCGAAGTGACGCAGGTGAATACGGAGAATGCGGAGGTCGGCGGCACGATCACCGGTAAGGAAGTCTC